>NZ_LIVZ01000001.1 GCF_001905845.1 Streptomyces sp. TSRI0107
CGAGGGCTTGTCCTCAGTTGCTCGCGTCCACTGTGTTGGTTCTGAAACCACGAACAGCCGTCGTAGCCGATGTGTTGCGGCTCCGGTTGTCAGTTTCATAGTGTTTCGGTGGTCATAGCGTGAGGGAAACGCCCGGTTACATTCCGAACCCGGAAGCTAAGCCTCACAGCGCCGATGGTACTGCAGGGGGGACCCTGTGGGAGAGTAGGACGCCGCCGAACAATTTTTGGGAAAACCCCCGTGCCATTCGGCACGGGGGTTTTCTGCGTTTCAGGGCATTACCCAGGTGTGGTCGGGGTTCTTTCGTCGACCCCGACCCTTCTCACATCAGAGGCGACCTGCCGTCTTGAGAGCCAGATATGCATCCGCCAGTGCTGGGGCCAGGTCGGCCGGCGTTGCGTCGACGACGGTGACGCCGTGGCGGCGAAGTTGTTCGGCGGTGCGGTTGCGTTCCGACTGGGCCTGGGCGGCTGCTGCGGCCTCGTAGATGGACTCGGTGTTTCCGCGGGCCTTTGCCATCCCGGCGATGTGCGGATCCGCTACAGACGCCACAAGAACCGTGTGGCGCTGCGTGAGCTGAGCCAGGACCGGGAGCAGGCCTTCTTCCATGGGGGCCGCGTCGAGAGCGGTGAGCAGGACGATGAGGGAACGACGCGGGGCCGTGCGGAGTGCGGTGGCGGTGAGGCCTCGGGCGTCCGTTTCAACCAGCTCCGGCTCGAGGGTGGCCATGGCGTTGACCAGGGCCGGGAGGACGTCGCCAGCCGTGCGGCCCTGGACGAGGGCGCGGATCCGGCGGTCGTAGGCGAGAAGGTCGACGCGGTCGCCGGCGCGGGAAGCGAGGGCGGCCAAGAGCAGTGCCGCATCCATGGAGGCGTCAAGGCGTGGGGCGTCGCCCACGCGGCCTGCGGAAGTGCGGCCGGTGTCCAGGACCAGGAGGATGTGCCGGTCGCGTTCAGGGCGCCAGGTGCGGACGGCGACCGTGGACAGGCGGGCCGTCGCGCGCCAGTCGATGGAGCGGGTGTCGTCTCCGGGGACGTACTCACGGAGGCTGTCGAATTCCGTGCCTTCGCCGCGCGTGAGCACGCTCGTACGCCCGTCGAGTTCGCGGAGTCGGGCGAGCTTCGAGGGGAGGTGCTTGCGGCTGGTGAAGGGCGGCAGGACGCGGACCGTCCAGGGGACCTTGTGGGTGCCCTGGCGGGCGAAGAGGCCGAGGGGGCCGTACGAGCGGATGGTCACTCGGTCCGCCTGGCGGTCGCCGCGGCGGGTGGGGCGTAGGCGTGTGGTGATGCGGCGGCGTTCGCCCGGTGGGACGGTCAGGCGGTGACGCGAGGCCGTCACCTCGGTGCCGGGCTGCCAGCTGCTCGGTGGCCATGCGTCCCGGAGGTGGGCGCGGAGCGGTCGGCGGGAGGGGTTGGTGACCGTGAGGGTGACGTCCGCGTTGTCGCCCAGGCGTGCCGAGGTGTCGCCTGAGCGGGTCAGGCCGAGGCTGCGTACGGGTGCCGCGAGGGCGAAATCGCAGGCGCAGGCGACGGCCAGGGGGCCGTTGACGGCGAGGATGCCCGCCCAGCTGGGTTCCAGGATGCCGACGGGGAGGGAGCCGAGGGCCGCCAGGAGGGCGGCGCGTCCGGTGAGGGCCATCAGCGGGGGACGGGGACGTGGGCGAGGATCGCGTTGATGACCGAGTCGGCCGTCACGCCTTCCATTTCTGCCTCCGGGCGGAGCTGGACGCGGTGGCGGAGGGTGGGGAGGGCCAGGGCCTTCACGTCGTCGGGGATGACGTAGTCGCGGCCGGTCAGCCAGGCCCAGGCGCGGGAGGTCGCGAGGAGGGCGGTGGCGCCGCGCGGGGACACGCCGAGGGTGAGGGACGGCGATTCGCGGGTGGCTCGGCAGATGTCGACGACGTAGGCGGTGATCTCGGGGGAGACCGTCGTCTTGGCGACCGCGGCGCGGGCGGCTTCGAGGTCGGCGGGGCCGGCGACCGGGCGTACGCCGGCGGCGACGAGGTCGCGGGGGTTGAAGCCCTGGGCGTGGCGGGTGAGGACGTCGATCTCGTCCTGGCGGGAGGGGAGCGGGATCGTCAGCTTGAGGAGGAAACGGTCCAGCTGGGCTTCGGGGAGGGGGTAGGTGCCTTCGTACTCGACCGGGTTCTGGGTCGCGGCGACCAGGAACGGCTCAGGGAGCGGGCGGGGGGTGCCGTCGACGGTGACCTGGCGTTCTTCCATGGCTTCGAGCAAGGACGACTGGGTCTTCGGGGGCGTGCGGTTGATCTCGTCGGCGAGGAGGAGGTTGGTGAAGACCGGGCCGGGCTGGAAGGAGAACTGGGCGGTGCGGGTGTCGTAGACGAGGGAGCCGGTGATGTCGCTCGGCATCAGGTCCGGGGTGAACTGGACGCGCTTGGTGTCGAGTTCCAATGCGGATGCGAGGGCGCGGACGAGCAACGTTTTGGCGACCCCGGGGACTCCTTCTAGTAGGACGTGTCCGCGGCAGAGGAGGGCGACGACGAGACCGGTCACGGCGGGGTCCTGGCCGACCACGGCCTTGGCGATCTCGGCGCGCAGGGCTTCCAGGGAGGCTCGGGCGTCGCCCGGGTCCCCGGTCCGCCCGGCGTTGTCAGTGGTCGGGTCCATCATGAACGGCGTACCTCTCTTTCGAGGGCGTCGAGTTGGTCGGCGAGTGCGATGAGGGCCGTGTCGTCGCTGGGCGGCGGGCCGAAGAGCAGGGATTGCAGGGACTGTCCGTCGCCCTGGAGGTGCGCGGACAGCGCGGGGAGCAGGGCTTCGGGCGTGTGAGCCCGGGCGACGGGGACGCCTACGAGGGGGGCGAGGCGCGTGCGTGTGGTGGAGCGGAGAGCGGCGGCCGCGCGGTCGCGGGCGTTGGCCTTGCGGTAGAGGCGGGCGCGGCCTTCGACGGTTTCGGAGGCGCGGATCGCCACGGGGAGTTTTTCGGGGACGAGCGGGCCGAGTCGGCGTGCCCGCCACAGGGCGGCGACGGCCGCGGCGATGAAGAGCTGCAGCGTGCCCCAGAGCCAGCCGGAGGGGAGCAGGTCCACGAGGGTCTTGTCGTCGCCGGTGTCGGTGGCGGAGGCGTCGGAGAGCGAGGGGAGGTACCAGACCAGATGGGGGCGGGAGCCGAGGAGTTGGAGGGCGAGCGAGGCGTTGCCCTGCTCGTCGAGGTGTTCGTTGTGGAGGATGTCGGGCGCGCCGAGGACGACGGTGTCGCCGCTCCCGGAGGGCTGCGGAACGCGGATCAGGGTGGCCAGGCGTTCGCTGCGGTAGCACTGGTCGGCTTCGAGGTGGGTGGTGGTGTAGCGGATGCCGCCGGTGTCCGCGGTGCCGGCGCGGCGGGCGGCGGGCAGGTCGCAGTCGGGAGTGAGTGTCGAGTCCGGGCTGGTGACGGGGTCGGCGGTGACGCCGGGGGCGAGTCGTTCGACGGATGCGCTGCCGGCGGCGATGAGGACGGTGCGTCCGCCGGACCCGGCGGTGGCGGCGTGCAGCCGGTTCTGCTGGTCGGCGGTCAGGAGGTCGGGGACGGCGACCAGGAGGGTGGTGTCGGGGGCGACGGCGGCGCGGGCCTCGTCCAGGGTGGTGGCGACGCGTGTGGAGACGCCTCGGTCGGCGAGGAGTTCGGCGACGGCGCGACTGCCCTGGGGGTCGGCGGAGCGGGGGTCGAGGTTGCCGTGCCGGGTGTCCGAGCGGATGACGGCGATCGTCACGGCGGCCGCCAGGAGCAGTACGACGGCGAGGGCGACGCCTCGTGTCCGGGTCCACAGCTGTCTGGCGGTGGTCGAGACGGAGGTGGTCGCGGGCGGGGCCTCGGTGGTCATTCGGCGGCCCCCTGGGTGGTGTGGTGGGGCTCGTTGTGGGCGCTGCTGCTCGGCAGGTGGGGTTTGGTGCGCTCCAGGTCCCGGTCGAGGTCGGCGATGCGCTGGTACGACTGCTGGGTGGCTGTTCGGCCGCCGTACGTCACGTCGTCGAAGTCGCGGGCGGCGGTGCGCAGGCGGTCGGTGTGGGAGGGCAGGGCGTGTCCGGCCTCGGCCGCGGCCTCGTCGGCGGTGCGGCCGGGGCGGGTGTCGAGGAGGGCGCGTTCCTCGAGGGAGCGGACGATGGCCCGCATGCGTTCCTGGACGGCCTGGTTCCAGTGGCCCTGGGCGGCGTGGGCGTCGGCGTTGGCGCGGTGTTCGGCGGCGCTGCGGGGGCGGTCGTCGAACAGGGCGGCGGAGGAGACCGGCCGGCGGCGCGGGGTGCCGAGGCGCCACCACAGGGCGCCGAGGACGGCCAGGACGACGAGGACGACCATGACGAGGCCGACCGTTCCGCCGGGGGTGGCGGAGGAGGCGGCGTCGAACAGGCCGTCCATCCAGTCCCAGAAGGCGTTGAGGGCGCGTTCGAGGGGGTTGGGGTCGTCCTCGTGGTACATGCGCCTGGACAGCTCGCGCCGGGCCGCCTCGCGGGCGGGGTCGCGTGGGATCGTGACCGGCGGTTCGTCGTCGGAGTGCGTGAGCGACAGCGCGGACAGGTCGCCGCCGGCCGCTGCGGCGGCGCGGGGCAGCGCCGACGCAGCGGTGAGGAGTTCCCCCGTCAGGTTCACCGCATCAGCTCCCGGGCGTGCCGGGGGAGGTGGGACCGGAGCCCTGGACACCGGCGGCGCGGGCCAGTTCGAGGTCGAGGGCCTCACGGCGGATGCGCTGGTCGATGTAGAGGAGCACGGTGACGCCGGCCGAGATCGGGAACGTGATCATGGAGCCGATCACCGAGCCGATCCCGCTGACGATGAGGAACGTCCAGCCGAAGTCGCCGGTGCCGTCGAGGAAGCCGCTGATGCCGTCGCCGCTGAGACCGGCAGCGAGGAACGTGAACGGGATGACGACGATCGCGGCGACGATGTTCGCGATGATCGTGGCCAGCAGCTGGATGCCGAAGACCCGCCACCAGGAGCCGCGCACCAGCTTGGCGGACCGGCTCATGGCCTTGGTGATGCTCTGCTTCTCCAGCATCAGGGCCGGGGAGGCGAGGGAGAAGCGGATCATCAGCCACACGGCGACGACCGCGCCGGCGAGGCTGCCGAAGACGGCGAGTGCGGCGCCGCCCCCGCCGCCGCCCGCGAGGGTCACGAGGATGCCGGGGAGCGCGCCGGCGAGGGCGACGCCGACGGCGATGACGAGCAGCAGGAAGATCAGGCCGAACAGCTTCGCGACCTGCGGGCGGGCGTCGCGCCAGGCCTCACCGGTGGTCACCGGCTTGCCGAGCACGGCGCGGCTGGTGACGGTCGTCAGCAGGGCGGTCGCGGCGACGGTGCCGATCAGGGAGATGACGAAGAGGACACCGGAGCTGAGCATGGCGTCGCCCATGGCCTCGGTCAGTTCGTCGAGGGTGGCGCTCGGGTCGCCGAGGGCGTCGGTGTCGGCGTAGTCCTGCAGGAACAGGCCCTGGAGCAGGATGACGACGATCTCGATGACGACCGCGACGGTCAGCGAGATGCCGAGGACCGTGCGCCAGTAGGTGCGCATGGTGGAGACGGCACCGTCGAGGATCTCGCCCACGCCGAGCGGGCGGAGCGGGATCACGCCGGGCTTGGCGGCGGGCGGGGGGCCGCCCCAGGGGGTTCCCCAGCCGCCGTAGCCGCCGGGGCCGGGCCCGCCCTGCCAGTTGCCGTGGGGGCCGGCGGGGCCTCCCGGAGGCGGGGTGCCCCAGCCCGGGCCGGGCGGTGGGGGCGGTGGGGTCTGGCCGGGGGCCTGGGGGCCCGTGGGCGCGGACCACTGGGCGGGTGGCGGCTGCTCCTTGGACCACTGCGCGCCGGGGCTCTGTGGGTGCGTGCCCGGCTGGGCGGGCTGCTCGGGGGCGGGCCGGTCGGCCGGCTCGTCGGGGCCGGGCTTGCCGGGCTCGTGCCCGTCGGACGGGGAGGATCCGGGCGAGGCCCAGCCCGGAGTGTCGTTCATCGTCGCTCCTTCACGGTGCCCGTCCGCGGTCGCGGTGGCAGGTTGGCAGACATCGTGCCACGGGGCGGTGGACGGGGGACCGGCCGCGGTGGGGGCTGTGCACCTTCAATTGTCCGACGGAATGCGGGCAGACTGACTGCATGGCTGATCAGCAGGCGCAATCCGTCGAGGACAAGCGGCCGACCGGGGTACCGGTGCTCCGGTGGGAAGAGCCACCGGAAGGTCCGGTGCTGGTGCTTCTGGACCAGACCCGGCTGCCGAGCGAGGAAGTCGAACTGGTCTGCACGGACGCATCCGCGCTGGTGGAAGCGATCCGTTCGCTCGCCGTGCGCGGGGCGCCGGTGCTGGGGATCGCGGGGGCGTACGGGGTCGCGCTCGCCGCCGCGCGAGGGTTCGACGTGGACGACGCGGCGGTCGCGCTGGCCGGTGCCCGGCCGACCGCGGTGAATCTCTCCGTGGGGGTGCGCCGGGCACAGGAGGCGTACCACGCGGCGCTGGCCCGAGGCGGTGATGCCGGGGAGGCCGCCGCTGCGGCGCTGGCGGCGGCGCGGCGGCTGCACCGGGAGGACGCCGAGGCCAGTGTCCGGATGGCCGAGCACGGTCTGGCGCTGCTGGACGAGCTGCTGCCCGGCGGGGGGCACAGGATCCTCACCCACTGCAACACCGGGTCGCTGGTGTCGGGCGGGGAGGGGACGGCGTTCGCGGTGGCGCTCGCGGCGCACCGGCAGGGGCGACTGCGGCGGCTGTGGGTGGACGAGACCCGGCCATTGCTGCAGGGGGCCCGGCTGACGGCGTACGAGGCGGCGCGCAGCGGGATGGCGTACACGCTGCTCACCGACAACGCGGCGGGGTCGCTGTTCGCGTCGGGGGACGTGGACGCGGTGCTGATCGGCGCGGACCGGATCGCGGCGGACGGGTCGGTGGCGAACAAGGTGGGGAGCTATCCGCTGGCGGTGCTCGCGCGGTATCACCATGTGCCGTTCATAGTGGTGGCGCCGGTGACGACGGTGGATCTGGGCACGGCGGACGGGGCGGCCATCGAGGTCGAGCAGCGCCCCGGGTACGAGGTGACGGAGGTGATGGCGCCGCAGGCGCAGGTGGCGGGGCCGGGCGGTGGGATGCCGGTCGCTCCCCTGGGGACGCAGGCGTACAACCCGGCGTTCGACGTGACTCCGCCCGAGTTGGTGACGGCGATCGTCACCGAGGTGGGAGCCGTGTCCCCGGTGACGGCTGAGGGGCTGGCCGAGCTGTGCGGAAAGGGCCGGGCCTGATCGACGTGACCGACGTGAGCGGCCCCTCTCCCCGCGGCGACACGGGGGGGAGAGGGGGCGCGACCGGGAGGTTGCCCCAGCGTGGCTTTCGCTGCGAAGCCGATGCGTCAGCCTGATGCGCTCACTACTCTGCGGCAGATTGATCGGGAGGTCGCATGAGTGACTACACGGCACACGCGCGCCGGGCTGAGGAAGTCCTCGATGAGCTTGAGCGGAAGACGAAGGGACGGCTTGGGCCCGAGAGCATGATCAGAGTGGCCCAGGTGCAGGCCATCCTGGCTCTCGCGGCCGCGATCAATGGCCGGGACGGGGACCGCGCCCAGGGTGGCCAAGTTTCTTAGGCGTGCCCGCCCGCCGGATGCGCGACATCCTTGGCCGACATCGAACGGTGATGGACGCGGGCAGACAGTGATGGCCTCGTACGACTATCGTCACTGGTCAGTGACGCTGCTCACCTGGATCTTCGCCACCGTTATGAGAATGGGATGATGTCGTTTATGAAGGGACGAGTCCTTGTCGTCGACGACGACAGCGCACTGGCCGAGATGCTCGGCATCGTGCTGCGTGGTGAAGGTTTTGAGCCGTCTTTCGTAGCTGACGGCGACAAGGCGCTGGCCGCTTTCCGGGAGACCAAGCCCGATCTGGTGCTGCTGGACCTGATGCTGCCCGGACGGGACGGCATCGAGGTGTGCCGCCTGATCAGGGCGGAGTCCGGAGTGCCGATCGTGATGCTCACGGCGAAGAGCGACACCGTCGATGTCGTCGTGGGCCTCGAGTCGGGTGCCGACGACTACATCGTGAAGCCGTTCAAGCCCAAGGAACTGGTGGCTCGGATCCGGGCGCGGCTCAGGAGGTCGGAGGAGCCGGCGCCCGAGCAGCTCGCCATCGGTGACCTCGTGATCGACGTGGCCGGTCACTCCGTGAAGCGGGACGGGCAGTCGATCGCGCTGACGCCGCTGGAGTTCGACCTGCTGGTGGCGCTCGCGCGCAAGCCGTGGCAGGTGTTCACCCGTGAGGTCCTGCTGGAGCAGGTGTGGGGTTACCGGCACGCGGCGGACACCCGGCTGGTCAACGTCCATGTGCAGCGGCTGCGCTCCAAGGTCGAGAAGGACCCGGAGCGGCCGGAGATCGTGGTGACCGTCCGTGGTGTCGGTTACAAGGCGGGGCCGAGCTGACGTGACCGGAGACAGTGCCGCTTCGGCGCCCGGCCGGTCCGGGGCCCGCGCGGGGCGGCCTGTCGGCCGGAAGGCGGCGGGCTCCCGCTGGGCAAGGTTTCTGGAGGGCGGACTGCTGCGGGGCGGAGTCCAGGGCAGCCCGGTCCTCCGGCTGTTCATGCGCTGGATACGCCGTCCGCTGCTGCCGGTGATGCGGCTGTGGCGGCGCAACATCCAGCTGAAGGTCGTCGTCACGACGCTGCTGATGTCGCTCGGCGTGGTGTTGCTGCTGGGCTTCGTCGTCATCGGACAGGTGCGCAACGGGCTGCTGGACGCCAAGGTGAACGCGTCGCAGAGCCAGGCCACCGGCGGGTTCGCCGCGGCCAAGCAGCGCGCCGAGGAGGCGGCCAGCGGCGCCACCGGCGAGGTGGCCGTGGTGGACGGACGGTCCTCGCAGAACGTCATCCAGTGGATGAGTGATCTCGTCTCGTCCCTCTCCAGCGGCGGTCAGGGCGCCTTCGACGTGGTGACGCTGCCCGCCGGGGACGGCACCGAGGGCGGGCGCGCCTCGCGTGCCTCCGGTGGGGTCAAGGCCACCGAGAGCGTGCCGGAGGATTTGCGTGAGCAGGTCGCCAGTGGTGCCGGGGCCTTTCAGAGCTACACCCGCGTCGTCTACGGGCCGGGCAAGGACTCGCAGCCCGCGCTGATCATCGGCAAGCGGGTCAACGACCCGAACGGCGACCCGTACCAGCTGTACTACCTCTTCCCGCTGACGCAGGAGGAGGAGTCGCTGAGGCTGGTGAAGGGGACGCTGGCGACGGCCGGGCTGTTCGTCGTCGTGCTGCTCGGGGCGATCGCCTGGCTCGTGGTGCGCCAGGTCGTCACGCCCGTGCGGATGGCCGCCGGGATCGCCGAGCGGCTGTCGGCGGGGCGGCTCCAGGAGCGGATGAAGGTCACCGGCGAGGACGACATCGCGCGGCTCGGCGAGGCCTTCAACAAGATGGCGCAGAACCTTCAGCTGAAGATCCAGCAGCTGGAGGACCTGTCGCGGATGCAGCGGCGGTTCGTGTCCGACGTGTCGCACGAGCTGCGTACGCCGCTGACGACCGTGCGGATGGCCGCCGACGTCATCCACGAGGCACGGGAGGACTTCGACCCGGTCACCGCGCGGTCGGCGGAACTGCTCGCCGACCAGCTGGACCGGTTCGAGTCGCTGCTGGCGGACCTGCTGGAGATCAGCCGTTTCGACGCGGGCGCGGCGGCGCTGGAGGCCGAGCCGATAGACCTCAGGGAGGTCG
Organism: Streptomyces sp. TSRI0107; assembly: GCF_001905845.1. GTDB lineage: Bacteria > Actinomycetota > Actinomycetes > Streptomycetales > Streptomycetaceae > Streptomyces. The sequence continues at coordinate 9,659 of NZ_LIVZ01000001.1, forward strand.
TCCGGCGGGTCGTCGACGGCGCCGAGCCGCTGGCCGAGCGCAAGGGCACCCGGATCCGGATCGTGGGCGATCAGCAGCCCGTCGTCGCCGAGGCGGACGCCCGGCGGGTGGAGCGGGTGCTGCGCAATCTCGTCGTCAACGCCGTGGAGCACGGCGAGGGCAAGGACGTCGTGGTCAAGCTGGCCGCGGCCGGCGGGGCGGTCGCGGTGGCGGTGCGGGACTACGGCGTCGGGCTCAAGCCCGGCGAGGCGACCCGGGTCTTCAGCCGGTTCTGGCGCGCCGACCCGGCACGGGCGCGGACGACGGGCGGTACGGGTCTGGGGCTGTCCATCGCCCTGGAGGACGCCCGGCTGCACGGCGGCTGGCTGCAGGCCTGGGGTGAGCCGGGCGGCGGCTCGCAGTTCCGGCTGACGCTGCCGCGGACCGCGGACGAGCCGCTGCGGGGCTCGCCGATACCGCTGGAGCCGAAGGACTCGAGGCGCAGCCGTGAGCTCAACGACGCCGGTGTGCCGCGCGGCGGTGAGAAGAGCGCCACCGTGCCCGCGCAGACCTCGGTCGGCGGGCCGGTGCGGCCGCTCGACTCGATGGCCCCGCGGATGGCCTTGGCTCCGACCGCCGATCCGACGGCACTGCCGGGCAACGGCGCGCGTGTGGTGCCCCGGCCCGTGGGAGGGGCGCGCCGGCCGGAGGAGCCGGCGTCGGGTCCGGTCTCGGGGCAGCCGTCGGACGCGGAGCCCGATGAGTCGAACGAGCAAGGGGAGGCATTTCGTGGGCGCTGACCGCGAGGGGGGCGCTCGGCGCGGACCGTCGCGCGCGGTGGCGTACCTCGCCTGTGGGGTCGTACTGCTGGCGGGGTGTGCGTCGATGCCCGACCACGGGGATCTGCGGGGGGTGGAGTCCACGCCGCGGCAGGACGCGCAGGTGCGGGTGTTCGCCGTGCCGCCGTCGGACGACGCCCTGCCGCCGCAGATCGTCCAGGGCTTTCTCGAGGCGCTGACCAGCGACGACCCCAACTACGAGACGGCGCAGCAGTATCTGACGGAGGCGGCCGACGACGCGTGGCACGCGCAGCGGTCGATCACGGTGCTCGCCAACGCGCCGAACATCGAGGTCGACTGGGCGACCAACAAAGAGAACAGCGACACCTTCTCGTTCCTGCTGACCGGCAAGAAGGTCGCCACTGTGGACGCGCAGCAGTCGTACTCGCCCGCGAGCGGGGAGTACAGCCAGCAGATCCTCCTCAAGAGGGAGAAGAAGAGCGGGCAGTGGCGTATCGACCGGCTGCCGCAGGGAGTTGTGCTCGGCCAGTCGGACTTCCAGCGGAACTACATGTCCGTCAACAAGTACTACCTGGCGAACAACGCCCAGACGGACACGTCCGCGCAGCTGGCGGCGGTCGCCGACCCCGTCTATGTGCGCCAGCGGGTGGATCCGACGACGCAGGTGGTGCGTTCGCTGCTCAACGGGCCCACGCGGTGGCTCGATCTGGGGGTCCGGTCGAGTTTTCCGACCGGTACGCGGCTGAAAGCGGGCGCGACCGACCTGACGCCCGATGAGAGCAACAAACTGACCGTGCCGTTGAACGACAAGGCCGCCCGGGTGGGGCTGGCCAAGTGCAACGAGATGGCGGCCCAGCTGCTGTACACCCTGCAGGACCTCACGCCCACGGTGGACGAGATCGAGTTGCAGGCGGGCGGCGCGGAACTGTGCACGCTCGATGCCGACGGGGCGACCGCGGTGGCCACCCGGGGCCCGGAGCGCAGCCCCGAGTTCCTGTACTTCCTCGACGGCGACCACCGCGCGGTGCGGATCCGCAGCGGCAGCAAGACCGCCGGCGCCGAGCCCGTGCCGGGGCCGCTGGGCGAGGGCGCGAAGGCGTTCCGCTCGGTGGCGGTGTCGCGGGACGAGCGCAGCGCGGCCGGAGTCGGCCTGAACGGTACGGAGTTGTACGTCGCGCGGATGGAGCCGGGCGCGCCGCTCGGCGAGCCCGTGCTGAGAAGTGCCGGCAAGACCGAGGACGACCGGCTGACCACGCCCAGCTGGGACGGCCGGGGCGACCTGTGGATCGCCGACCGCGACCCCGCCGCCCCGCGGCTGCTGCTGCTCCAGGAGGGCAAGGGCGAGCCGCTGGAGGTCGGGACGCCCGGGCTGGAAGGGCGCGTGAAGTCGGTGCGGGTGGCCGCCGACGGGGTGCGCATCGCGCTGGTCGTGGAGAAGGACGGCGCGCAGTCCCTGCTCGTGGGCCGGATCGATCTGGACGAGAAGGTCGGTGAGCGCTCGGGAGTGACGGTGCGTGAGCTGCGCAATGCCGCCCCGGAGTTGGAGGAGGTCACCACCATGTCGTGGAGTGGTGACGGCCGGCTCGTGGTGGTCGGGCGCGCGAAGGGAGGCGTGCTGCAGTTGCGGTACGCCCAGGTCGACGGCTCCACGCCGAAGGGGCCCGCGCCGGACGCGCTGACCGGGGTGAAGGAGATCGCCGCGTCCGAGGACGAGCGGCTGCCGCTGGTGGCGTACTCGGACGACGGGATCGTGCGGCTGCCGTCGGGCGAGCAGTGGCAGACCGTGGTCAAGGAAGGATCGGCGCCGGTCTATCCGGGGTGAGACGGGGTCTGTCCACGTTTTGCCCTCAGACGGCCGTTCTCGTGCGGGGTGACCCGGCGGGGGCGGCCGTTCCGCTGGGCGGGTCCGGAGTTTTCCACAGGGGGTTTTCCACAGGGGTGGCCGGCTTCTGCGGGCGTTGGCAGAGTGGTGCGCATGCGGGGGTGGTGGCAGGACCTCACCGACCTGGTGCTGCCGGCCGAGTGCGGAGGCTGCGGCAGGCCTCGAACGGTGCTCTGCCCGGAGTGCCGAGCGGCGCTGAGCGGGGCCGCGCCGTGCCGGGTGCGGCCGGTGCCGGAGCCGCCGGGTCTGCCGGCCGTGCACGCGGCGGCCCGGTACGGGGACGAGGTGCGGGCCGTGCTGCTGGCCCACAAGGAGAGAGGTGCCCTCGCTCTCGCCGGTCCGCTCGGCGCGGCTCTGGCGGGAGCCGTGCGGGCGGGACTGAGGGAGGCGCGGGGGAGTGACGGGGGTGTGTCGGCCGATGGGGTGAGAACGGGGGAGCCGTGCGGCCCGGTGCTGGTCGTCCCCGTGCCGTCGGGGCGCCGGGCGGTGCGGGCGCGCGGACATGATCCGGCGCGGCGGATCGCGCTCGCGGCGGCGGGGGAGCTGCGGCGGACCGGGACGCGGGCCCGGGTGCTCGCGGTGCTGCGGCAGCGGCGGGCGGTCGCCGACCAGTCGGGGCTCAACTCCCGGGAGCGGCTGGAGAACCTGGCGGGCGCGCTGGGCCTGGTGCCCGGCGGGGCGCGGCTGCTGCGGGAGGGGCCGGTGGTCCTCGTCGACGACCTGATGACGACGGGCGCGTCCCTGACGGAGGCGGCGCGCGCGGTGCGGGCGGCCTCGGTGGCCGGATCCGGCGGACATGGGGGGCCGCTGGATGTGGCACACGAAGAAGAGGCATCGGTTGTGTACGGGAGAGGAACTCGGGAAAGGACTGGGGCACGGACGGCTGGAGCAAAGGAAGGGAGCGCGGGCCGGAAGCGGGTCGGCCCCGGAATGGCGGGGCTGAACGGAGCCGGTGAAGTGATCTGCGCGGCGGTGATCGCGGCAACGCCGGATTCTTTCGAAATAAACCGGAACTGACTGCGAACTTGCATCGTTGCAGCTAGTGAGAGGCTCAATTCACCTGAACGGAGGTACGCCGCGGTAGAGGGTGACGACATCCGTCCAGGCGAGATATGTTCGGTTGTGAGGGAAAGCCGCAGGCCACACCTCTCATATCCGAATGCCGTGCCGCGTGTTTTTGAATCACCAGGCAGGCTGGGGTGCAGATCTCGCCCATGGGGGAGGAGGAGGTGGACGTCACCGAGTCCGAGGTTCCGGGGCCCACCGGGACCTGGTGCACAAGGGAGATGCTCCGCCATTGATGCGGAGCGATCCGGGAACGGAGTTCTGCGTGGACATCGTCGTCAAGGGCCGCAAGACCGAGGTGCCCGAGCGGTTCCGCAAGCACGTGGCCGAGAAGCTGAAGCTGGAGAAAATCCAGAAGCTCGATGCCAAGGTGATCAGCCTCGACGTCGAGGTGTCCAAGGAGCCCAACCCCCGACAGGCCGACCGTTGCGACCGAGTGGAGATCACGCTCCGCTCCCGCGGTCCGGTGATCAGGGCGGAGGCGGCGGCCAACGATCCGTACGCGGCACTCGACCTGGCAGCGGAGAAGCTGGAAGCCCGGCTCCGCAGGCAGCACGACAAGCGGCACACACGCCGCGGGGTCCGTCGGCTCACCGCAGCCGAGGTACCCAACCACGTTCCGGGCGCGGCGACGCTCAACGGCAATGGCGGCGGCCTTGCGGCGGACGAGCCGGAAGGCGTGCCGACCAAGAAGATCGGCTCGCTCGAGGTGCAGGGCGAGGGCCCGCTCGTCGTCCGAGAGAAGACGCACGTCGCCGCCCCGATGACCCTCGACCAGGCTCTCAACGAGATGGAGCTGGTCGGGCACGACTTCTACCTCTTCGTCGACTCCGAGACCAAGGAACCGAGTGTCGTCTACCGGCGGCACGCATACGACTACGGCGTGATCCATCTCCGGACGGACACGATGATCACCGAGCCGCCCTCACCCGAGGCGGGCGGTTCGCTGGGCGGCTGACCATTCCGGACGACAGCTGATGCCGGTGCCCCTGGAGCGCGCGTGCGCCCCCAGGGGCACCGGTGTGCGCCCACTTCGCCCACCGCTTCGTCACCGCGGTGTCGTCCGGGCATGAAATCATGGCCGTACGGCCCAACGGGTGGGCCGTTGCCTTGGGTTGGCGATGGCACAGGACCACAGGCCTAAGCCTTCAGGGGGAGGAACGATGGCGGACAGCTTCGGACCGATGCAGGCCGAGAACGCCGACGACGGCGCGGACGGCATGGGGCCGGGAGCGCGGCCGGGAGCGGGGCCGGACGTGGGCTCCTCACGTCAGGAGCCGATCCGTGTCCTGGTCGTGGACGATCACGCCCTCTTCCGTCGGGGCCTGGAGATCGTGCTCGCGGCCGAGGAGGACATCCAGGTCGTCGGCGAGGCGGGAGACGGGGCCGAGGCGGTCGAGAAGGCCGCCGACCTGCTGCCCGACATCATCCTGATGGACGTACGGATGCCCAAGCGGGGCGGCATCGAGGCGTGCACCTCCATCAAGGAGGTGGCACCCAGCGCCAAGATCATCATGTTGACGATCAGCGACGAGGAAGCCGACCTCTACGACGCCATCAAGGCGGGCGCCACCGGATACCTCCTCAAGGAGATCTCCACCGACGAGGTGGCCACCGCCATTCGCGCGGTGGCCGACGGACAGTCGCAGATCAGCCCGTCCATGGCGTCGAAGCTGCTCACCGAGTTCAAGTCGATGATCCAGCGGACGGACGAGCGCCGGCTGGTGCCCGCGCCGAGGCTCACCGACCGGGAACTGGAAGTGCTCAAGCTCGTGGCCACCGGGATGAACAACCGGGACATCGCCAAGGAGCTGTTCATCTCCGAGAACACCGTGAAGAACCACGTGCGCAACATCCTGGAGAAGCTTCAGCTGCACTCCAGGATGGAGGCCGTCGTCTACGCGATGCGGGAGAAGATCCTCGAGATCCGGTGAGCGCGGTCAGTCCAGGGCTCGGGCGAGTTCCCTGGTCAGAGGTTCGCGCAGGTCAGGGGCGTCCACCCGTTCCACCCGTACGTTCGTGCAGTCCACCCATGTCGCCGCCTCCAGCAGGGCCCGCGCCACGGCCGGGACCGCCTTCGGGCCGTCGAGGGTGACCTGCTTGGCGACCAGGGTGCGGCCCTCGCGGGCCGGGTCGACACGGCCGACCAGCCGGCCGCCGGCCAGCACCGGCATCGCGAAATATCCGTGCACCCGCTTCGGCTTCGGGACATAGGCCTCCAGGCGGTGGGAGAAGCCGAAGATCCGCTCCGTCCGGGCGCGCTCCCAGATCAGGGAGTCGAACGGGGACAGCAGGGTCGTGCGGTGCCGGCCGCGCGGGGGCGTCTCCAGCGCCGCCGGATCCGCCCAGGCCGGCTTGGCCCAGCCCTCGACCGTGACCGGGACCAGGCCGGAGTCGGCTAGCACCGCGTCGACCTGGTCGCCCCTGAGCCGGTGGTAGTCGGCGATGTCCGCGCGGGTGCCGACGCCCAGCGCCTCACCGGCGAGACGGACGAGGCGGCGCAGGCACTCCCGGTCGTCCAGGTCGTCGTGCAGGAGCGCCGGCGGGATCGCTCGTTCGGCGAGGTCGTAGACCCGCTTCCAGCCGCGGCGCTCCACGCAGACCACCTCGCCGTACATCAGCGCGCGCTCCACGGCGACCTTCGTGCCGGACCAGTCCCACCACTCGCTGGTCTTCTTCGCGCCGCCCAACTCCGTGGCGGTGAGCGGGCCGTCCGCGCGGAGCTGCTTGATGACCTGGTCGTAGGTGCCGTCCGGGAGGGCGTGGTTCCAGTGCGGGCGGTCGCGGTAGGCGCGGCGGCGGAAGGCGAAGTGGGGCCACTCCTCGATGGGGAGGATGCAGGCGGCGTGGGACCAGTACTCGAAGGCGTGCGGCTGTGCCGTGCCCCCGGGATGCCAGTAGGCGCTCTCCACCGTTCTGCGGCCCACGGCGCCGAGGCGGGCGTAGGGGACCAGCTCATGGGAGCGGGCGAGGACCGAGATCGTGTCGAGCTGCACCGCGCCGAGGTGACGGAGGACGCCGCGGACACCGGCGCGGCGGTCGGGGGAGCCGAGGAGGCCCTGGGCGCGCAGGGCGATACGGCGGGCCTCGTCGGCGGAGAGGGTGGTGGAGGGGCGCGGGGTCGTCATGCCCTCGAACGATAGGCGGTGGCACTGACAGCGGGGGCTGAGCTGCGGATTCCTCAGGAACTGCGCGGACGGGCCGGGAGGTAGGGGGCCGTCGAGGGCAGCGAGAGGTCGCAGGGGAGCAGGGAGCCCACCCAGCAGTCGCGGCGGACGCCGTTGTTGTTGAGGGCCGCGCGGAGGGTGCCTTCGAGGGTGAAGCCGGCGCGCCGGGCCACCGCGCGGGAGGCCGAGTTGCCGACCTCGGCGCGCCATTCGAGGCGGTCGACGGGGATGTGGGTGAAGGCCCAGTGGGAGACGGCCACGGTGGCCTCGGTGATGTAGCCGTTGCCGCGGTGGCGGGCGGCCGCCCAGAACCCCAGTTCGGCCGTGCCCAGGGAGCGCATGGTGACGCCGAGCATGCCGGCGAGGTCCCCGTCGGGGAGGAAGGCGCCGAAGGTGAACATCGAGGAGGTCGCCCAGCCGTCGGGGACCTGCTGCTCGACGAAGGCCTGGGCGTGCTCGGGGAGGTAGGGGGAGGGGATCGTGGTCCAGCGCTGGATGTCGGGGTCCTGACAGGCCGCGTACACCGCGTCCGTGTCGTCCGGGCCGACCGTACGCAGCAGCAGGTGGGCGGTGGGGATCGTGACGGGGTCCATCGGCCGATTCTGCTCCATCCGTGCTTCCCGGCAGGAGGGGGCCGCCCGATGGAGGCTGCCGCCCTGTGGAGAGGGCCGCCCTATGGGTGAGCGGGCGATCACGAATCGTGCAATTCGTCTGCGGGGCGCGGCACCATCCGCGACGCGCGGACGTTGTCCCTTGTGAAGGCCGTCGTCGCGGCAGGCCTCCCGGCGCGGCCGGGTCCTCGCATACGATGGCCGTTGCTCAGTAGTCAGAAGGAAAACCGACCGTCCCAGGCCCGACCGGCAAGGAGACCAACCCCCGTGTCCGTCCTCTCGAAGATCATGCGTGCAGGCGAAGGCAAGATCCTGCGCAAGCTGCACCGCATCGCGGACCAGGTCAACTCCATCGAAGAGGACTTCGTCGACCTCTCCGACGCCGAGCTGCGCGCCCTCACGGACGAGTACAAGCAGCGGTACGCCGACGGCGAGAGCCTGGACGACCTGCTCCCCGAGGCCTTCGCCACCGTCCGGGAGGCCGCCAAGCGCGTCCTCGGCCAGCGGCACTACGACGTGCAGATCATGGGCGGTGCCGCCCTGCACCTCGGCTACGTCGCCGAGATGAAGACCGGTGAGGGCAAGACCCTCGTCGGCACGCTCCCGGCCTACCTGAACGCCCTCTCCGGGAAGGGCGTCCACCTGATCACGGTGAACGACTACCTGGCCGAGCGCGACTCGGAGTTGATGGGCCGCGTCCACAAGTTCCTGGGCCTGAGCGTCGGCTGCATCCTCGCCAACATGACGCCGGCTCAGCGTCGCGAGCAGTACGCCTGCGACATCACCTACGGCACGAACAACGAGTTCGGCTTCGACTACCTGCGCGACAACATGGCCTGGTCGAAGGACGAGCTCGTCCAGCGCGGCCACAACTTCGCCATCGTCGACGAGGTCGACTCCATCCTGGTCGACGAGGCCCGTACACCGCTGATCATCTCCGGCCCGGCGGACCAGGCCACGAAGTGGTACGGCGACTTCGCCAAGCTGGTCACCCGCCTCAAGCGCGGCGAGGCCGGCCAGCCCCTCAAGGGCATCGAGGAGACCGGCGACTACGACGTCGACGAGAAGAAGCGCACGGTCGCCATCCACGAGTCCGGCGTCAGCAAGGTCGAGGACTGGCTGGGCATCGACAACCTGTACGAGTCGGTGAACACGCCGCTCGTCGGTTACCTGAACAACGCCATCAAGGCCAAGGAACTGTTCAAGAAGGACAAGGACTACGTCGTCATCGACGGCGAAGTCATGATCGTCGACGAGCACACCGGCCGTATCCTCGCCGGCCGCCGTTACAACGAGGGCATGCACCAGGCGATCGAGGCGAAGGAAGGGGTGCCGATCAAGGACGAGAACCAGACGCTCGCCACGATCACCCTCCAGAACTTCTTCCGCCTCTACAAGCGCCGCGACCACAACGGCAAGGAAGTCCCCGGACTCTCCGGCATGACCGGTACGGCCATGACCGAGGCTGCGGAGTTCCACCAGATCTACAAGCTCGGCGTCGTCCCGATCCCGACGAACAAGCCGATGATCCGCAAGGACCAGTCGGACCTGATCTACCGCACCGAGGTCGCGAAGTTCGAGGCGGTCGTCGACGACATCGTCGAGAAGCACGAGAAGGGCCAGCCGATCCTCGTCGGTACGACGTCGGTCGAGAAGTCCGAGTACCTGTCGCAGCAGCTGTCGAAGCGCGGCGTCCAGCACGAGGTGCTCAACGCCAAGCAGCACGACCGCGAGGCGATCATCGTCGCCCAGGCCGGCCGCAAGGGCGCCGTGACCGTGGCGACCAACATGGCCGGCCGTGGTACGGACATCAAGCTCGGCGGCAACCCCGAGGACCTCGCCGAGGCGGAGCTGCGCCAGCGCGGCCTCGACCCCGAGGAGCACATCGAGGAGTGGGCCGCGGCCCTGCCCGCCGCCCTGGAGCGTGCCGAGCACGCGGTCAAGGCCGAGAAGGAAGAGGTCGAGGCGCTCGGCGGCCTCTACGTCCTGGGCACCGAGCGGCACGAGTCGCGCCGTATCGACAACCAGCTGCGCGGTCGTTCCGGCCGTCAGGGCGACCCGGGCGAGTCCCGCTTCTACCTGTCGCTCGGCGACGACCTGATGCGGCTGTTCAAGGCCCAGATGGTCGAGCGCGTGATGTCCATGGCGAACGTGCCGGACGACGTGCCGATCGAGAACAAGATGGTCACCCGCGCGATCGCGTCCGCCCAGTCGCAGGTCGAGCAGCAGAACTTCGAGACCCGTAAGAACGTCCTGAAGTACGACGAGGTCCTGAACCGGCAGCGCGAGGTCATCTACGGCGAGCGCCGCCGTGTCCTGGAGGGCGAGGACCTGCACGAGCAGATCCAGCACTTCATGAACGACACGATCGACGCGTACGTCGCCGCGGAGACCGCAGAGGGCTTCGCCGAGGAGTGGGACCTGGACCGGCTGTGGGGCGCCTTCAAGCAGCTCTACCCGGTCAAGGTCACCATCGAGGAGCTGGAGGAGGCGGCCGGTGACCGCGCGGGCCTGACCGCCGAGTTCATCGCCGAGTCCATCAAGGACGACATCCTCGAGCAGTACGAGGCGCGTGAGGCGCAGCTCGGCTCCGAGATCATGCGTGAGCTGGAGCGCCGGGTCGTGCTGTCGGTCCTCGACCGCAAGTGGCGCGAGCACCTCTACGAGATGGACTACCTCCAGGAGGGCATCGGCCTGCGCGCGATGGCGCAGAAGGACCCGCTGGTCGAGTACCAGCGCGAGGGCTTCGACATGTTCACCGCGATGATGGAGGGCATCAAGGAGGAGTCCGTCGGCTACCTGTTCAACCTGGAGGTCCAGGTCGAGCAGCAGGTCGAGGAGGTCCCGGTCGAGGACGCCAAGCCGGTGGCCGACCTGGAGAAGCAGGACGCGGTGCCGGCGCAGGCGGGTGCCCGCCCGGAGATCCGTGCCAAGGGCCTGGAGGCCCCGCAGCGGCGGAACCTGCACTTCACCGCGCCGACCGTGGACGGCGAGGGCGGCACCATCGAGGGCGACTTCGCCGAGGACGAGCCGGTGCGCTCCTCCGCCGACGGCCTCACCCGCGCGGAGCGGCGCAAGCAGGCCAAGGGCGGGCGGCGCCGCAAGAAGTGACGGCGCCGTAGCGTCGTCGTAGGGCCGAAGGGCCGGGTCACCCACGGGTGCCCGGCCCTTCGGCATGCCAGTCAGTCGTCGTCCGCGCGGGGGCGGCGCGGGCCGTCCAGTTCCACGGCCGTGCAGCGCCAGCGGCGGTCCCGGCCCAGTTCCAGGCGGAAGGCCATGGCGCGCAGACGGTCGCCGGTGCGGATGCGGGCGAAGGCCTCGAAGGCGCCCGGACGGGGCTCGTAGTAGCCGATGTCGCGGAGCACGGGGCGGGGGCCGGGGGAGCGCAGGGGGCCGGTCTCGGCGAGCCGGGTGAGGTCGTCGTAGGCGTGTCCCAGCGTGTACCCGAGCATCGAGTGGACGGGGCGCCGGCCGCTGAGGACCAGCAGCAGACGTTCGGCGAAGAGGTCGGTGGGGCGGGGCTGCGGGACCGGGCGGCGCGGGGTCTGGGGCGGGACCCTCAGGGGCGCGTGCGGTGTGTGCGGTGCGGCCGTGCGGACGCCGTCGGCGGGGTGCGCGTGGGGCGCGGGCGGAAGGGTGCCGGGCGGCGCCGTGCGGGGCGTCTGGGGGCGGGCGCCGGGCGGCGGCGTAAGGGGCGCCGCCGTACGAAGTGCCGGTGCGCCCGTGTCGGCAGACCCCGGGCGCCAGGCGCGGGGCGGGTTGGCGCCCGGGCGGCGGGTGTCCCGGCGGGAGTCGCGCCGGTTCGGAGGGCGGGTGCCGGGGCGGTCGGCGGGGTGGTGCTGGGCCCTGGTCATGACCTTGTTCATGGGATCCCCGTGTTTCGCCGGGCCCGGAGATACCGGGCGGTAACTTGCTGGTGGTGATCTTGTACGGGGCGGCGGACCCGGCGGCAAGGACTCCGCAAGTCGGGGTCGGGGCCCGGGAACATTCACTTATCTGGGTGATCTCAAGGGGGAAAGGCCTGGTGGGCGAGGTGCGGCGGGTGAATTCGCGGGCCTCGGGTGGACGGCTTGCAAGGCCCGGGCAGAGACCCGAAAGGGGACGCCCGCACGTATCCTGAAGGCTCTTCGAAGCCTTGCGGGGCCCTCCGACCACGAAAGAGGCGGCCAGCCATGCGCGTCTACGTCCCCCTGACCCTCCCTGGTCTCGCCGAGGCGTACAAGACGGGAGAGCTCGGGGCGGGACCGCTCCTCGCCTACGCCGTCACGCCCGCGCTGCGCGAGTGGTACCTGTCCGACGACATCGAGGAACTGGAGTACGCGGCGCTCGGCCGGGCCGCGCTCGCCTCGCTGCGGCGGCTCGCGGAGGACGCCGCGGCACCGCGCCGGCGGGTCGTGGTCGCCGTCGACGTACCGGACGGCGCGGCCGTGGCCGACCCCGACCGGGCGCTCGACCCGGCGGCGCTCGGCGAGGTGCGGGTGGCCGGCGCGGTGCCGCTGGCCAAGGCGGCCTCCGTGCACGTCGACGCGGAGGACGCGGAGGCGGACGTGGCCGCGGCCGTGCAGGCGCTCGAGGCGGCGGACGGCGGGGACGACGACGCGCAGTTCGTGGTGGACGGGGCCGATGACCACGAGCTGCTGTGGTTCGCGACGCAGGAGATCCCGAACCTGGTCGGGCAGGGCCGCTGAGACCCCCTTTCCACCTGGGCTTCTCTTGATTGTCAGTGCCGGCGGGTACGGTTTTCGGCATGGGGAAGCTGGAAGCCGCGCACATCGTGTGGGACTGGAACGGCACGCTGTTCCACGACAATGACGCGATCATCGGGGCGACGAACGCGGCGTTCGCCGAGCTGGGGCTGAAGCCGATCACGCTGGAGCAGTACCGGGCGCTGTACTGCGTGCCGGTGCCGAAGTTCTACGAGCGGCTGATGGGGCGGCTGCCGACGGACGCGGAGTGGGAGGTCATGGACGGGACCTTCCACCGGTACTACACCGAGCACCGGGTGCGGTGCGGGCTCACCGAGGGCGCGGTGGAGCTGCTGGCGGGGTGGCGGTCGGCGGGGCGGAGCCAGTCGATCCTGAGCATGTACGGGCACGACGACCTCGTGCCGCTGGTGCGCGGCTTCGGGATCGAGAGCCACTTCATACGCGTCGACGGGCGCACCGGGCCCTCCGGGGGCAGCAAGGCCGAGCACATGGTGCGGCATCTCGCGGCGCTGGCCGGGGTGAACCCCGAGCGGACGGTGGTCATCGGCGACGCCGCGGACGACGCGGTGGCCGCGCTGCACGTCGGAGCGCGGGCCGTGCTGTACACCGGGGGGTCGCACAGCCGGGGCAGCCTGGAGTCGGCGGGCGTGCCGGTGGTGGACACCCTTCAGGAGGCGGTCGCGGAGGCGGAGCGGCTGGCGGCGGCCTGAGGCGCGGCCCTGGTGCGGCCGCACCCCCGGTCGGGTGACCGGTGCGCGGCCGCATCCCGGTCCGGTGACCGCCGCGGTCAGGTGTTCGCCGCGGTCAGGTGACCGCCGCGGTCAGGTCACCGGCGCCTTCGCGCGCAGGATCGTCAGGAACTCGCGCATCCAGGTGGGGTGGTCCGGCCAGGCGCGGGACGAGACGAGGGTGCCGTCGACCACGGCCTCGGCGTCCTGGAAAGTGGCGCCGGCGGACTGCATGTCCAGCTCCAGCGCGGGGTACGCGGTGACGCGGCGGCCGCGGAGGCCGTCCACCGCCGCGGTGATCAGGGGGCCGTGGCAGATCTGGGCCACGGGCTTGTCGGCATCGAAGAAGGACTTGAGGATCTTGCGGAGTTCAGGGTCGTTGCGGAGGTATTCGGGCGCTCGGCCGCCGGGGATGACCACGGCGGCGTACTGGCCGGGGTCGACCTCCGAGAAGGCGAGATCGGCGGGCCAGGAGTAGCCGGGTTTCTCGGTGTACGTGTCGAAGCCGGGTTCGAAGTCGTGGACCACGAACCGGAGCTTCTTGCGGGTGGGGGCGGCGATGTGGACCTCGTAGCCCTCTTCGAGGAGGCGTTGGTAGGGGTACAGGACTTCGAGGGACTCTGCGGCGTCGCCGGTGAGGATGAGGACTTTGGCGGGCATGTCGGGCGGCTCCCGTCCGGGTTGGCGTCAGGGGCAACGTGCACTCGCGGGTGCGGTCTTGCCAAGAGGACGCGCCGGTTTTGAGGCACCCCGGCGCCGAGACCGGCGTCCCGGCGCCGCGCGACAGCGCGCGACTGCCTGCGGCCGAGCGCCCGGGACTGTGCAGACTGTCAAAGTTCCCGGCCTGGTTTTGTACACATACGGCTCATGACGGGCCCCCGGTAAGGAGCGATAGCCTTGGTGGCGTGATCAGCGCGATAGTTCGCGGGGGCATCGTCGCCCCTGCCCTGCGCCCGGGACGCACGGACGACATCCGTGACCGGGCGGTGGTCGCTGGTCTTCACGGGCGGGTCGGGGCGTTCGAGGCCCCCGCCAAGGCGTCGTACGCGTCGGAAATGGCCGATTACCCCCCGCTCATCTCACCTCGCGGCATAGCGTCGAACCAGACCGGACACCCCGCGTCTCGGCGCCACGCCCGAAGGGCAGAGACCGTACTTCCTTCTACGTCACGCAACGGCGCGCGACAGGAGCCAGAGGACAATGCAGACCAAGCTGGACGAAGCCAAGGCCGAGCTGCTCGACAGGGCCGCCCGGGTAGCTGAGAACAGCCCGGTCGGGGGGCACCTACCGACTGGGACGACGGAACACGGCACCCCCGACCGGGAGGCCGTGCTCGCGTTCCTCCAGCGCTACTACCTGCACACCGCCCCGGAGGACCTCGCCGACCGTGACCCGGTCGACGTCTTCGGAGCCGCCTACTCCCACTACCGACTGGCCGAGAACCGCCCCCAGGGCACGGCCAACGTGCGCGTCCACACCCCGACCGTCGAGGAGAACGGCTGGACCTGCAGCCACTCCGTGGTCGAGGTCGTCACCGACGACATGCCCTTCCTGGTCGACTCCGTCACCAACGAGCTGACCCGGCAGGGACGCGGCATCCATGTCGTCATCCACCCCCAGATCGTCGTGCGCCGCGACGTCACCGGCCGGCTGATCGAGGTGCTGCCCACCCGTCCCACCGGTGACCTGCCGCACGACGCGCACATCGAGTCCTGGATCCACGTCGAGATCGACCGCGAGACCGACCGCGCGGACCTGAAGCAGATCACCGTCGATCTGCTGCGGGTGCTGTCCGACGTGCGGGAGGCCGTCGAGGACTGGGGCAAGATGCGCGACGCCGCCGTGCGCATCGCCGAGGGCCTGCCGGACGAGCCGATCGCCGGCGACCTGCCCGGGCAGGAGATCGAGGAGGCCCGCGAGCTGCTGCGCTGGCTGGCCGACGACCACTTCACGTTCCTCGGCTACCGCGAGTATCAGCTGCGCGACGACGATTCCCTCGCCGCCGTCCCAGGAACCGGCCTCGGTATTCTGCGCTCCGACCCGCACCACGCCGGAGACGACCAGCACCCGGTCAGCCCGTCGTTCGAACGGCTGCCCGCCGACGCCCGCGCCAAGGCGCGCGAGCACAAGCTGCTGGTCCTGACCAAGGCGAACAGCCGGGCCACCGTGCACCGGCCGTCGTACCTGGACTACATCGGCGTCAAGAAGTTCGACGCGGACGGGAACGTCGTCGGTGAGCGGCGCTTCCTCGGACTGTTCTCCTCCGCCGCCTACACCGAGTCCGTGCGCCGGGTGCCGGTGATCCGCCGCAAGGTCGACGCGGTGCTGAAGGGCGCCGGTTTCTCGCCCCACAGCCACGACGGGCGTGACCTGCTGCAGATCCTGGAGACGTACCCGCGCGACGAGCTGTTCCAGACGCCGGTCGACGAGCTCCAGGCCATCGTCACCTCCGTGCTGTACCTCCAGGAGCGCCGGCGCCTGCGGCTCTACCTGCGCCAGGACGAGTACGGCCGCTACTACTCCGCCCTCGTCTACCTTCCGCGCGACCGCTACACCACCGGCGTGCGGCTGCGGATCATCGACATCCTCAAGGAGGAACTGGGCGGCACCAGCGTCGACTTCACCGCCTGGAACACCGAGTCGATCCTGTCCCGGCTGCACTTCGTGGTCCGCGTGCCGCAGGGCACCGAGCTGCCGCAGCTGTCCGACGCCGACAAGGAGCGCATCGAGGCCCGCCTGGTCGAGGCCACCCGCTCCTGGGCCGACGGCTTCGCGGAGGCGCTGAACGCCGAGTTCGGCGAGGAGCGCGCGGCGGAGCTGCTGCGCCGCTACGGCAACGCCTTCACCGAGGGCTACAAGGCCGACCACAGCCCGCGCAGCGCGGTCGCCGACCTCGCCCAGCTGGAACGTCTCGGCGAGGACCAGAACTTCGCGCTCAGCCTGTACGAGCCGGTCGGCGCCGGCCCGGACGAGCGCCGCTTCAAGATCTACCGCAAGGGCGACGCCGTCTCCCTGTCCGCGGTGCTGCCGGTCCTCAACCGGCTCGGCGTCGAGGTGATGGACGAGCGGCCCTACGAGCTGCGCGGCGCGGACCGCCGGGTCGCCTGGATCTACGACTTCGGCCTGCGCATGCCGAAGCCGCAGAGCGGCGGCGCGGACGGCGCCTACGCCAGTGACGACGCCCGTGAGCGGTTCCAGGACGCGTTCGCCGCCACCTGGAACGGCCAGGCGGAGAACGACGGCTTCAACGCGCTGGTGCTGAGTGCCGGGCTGAACTGGCGGCAGGCCATGGTGCTGCGGGCGTACGCGAAGTACCTGCGGCAGGCGGGGTCCACGTTCAGCCAGGACTACATGGAGGACACCCTCCGCGACAACGTCCACACCACGCGGCTGCTGGTCTCCCTGTTCGAGGCGCGGATGTCGCCGGAGCGGCAGCGCGCCGGGCACGAGATCGTCGACGCCCTGCTGGAGGAGCTGGACGCGGCGCTCGACCAGGTGGCGAGCCTCGACGAGGACCGCATCCTGCGGTCGTTCCTGACCGTCATCAAGGCGACCCTGCGGACCAACTTCTTCCAGAAGACCGAGGACGGCACGCCGCACGACTACGTGTCGATGAAGTTCGACCCGCAGGCCATCCCGGACCTGCCGGCGCCCCGCCCGGCGTTCGAGATCTGGGTGTACTCGCCGCGCGTCGAGGGCGTGCACCTGCGCTTCGGCAAGGTCGCGCGCGGCGGTCTGCGCTGGTCGGACCGGCGCGAGGACTTCCGCACCGAGATCCTGGGCCTGGTCAAGGCGCAGATGGTGAAGAACACGGTGATCGTGCCGGTCGGCGCCAAGGGCGGCTTCGTCGCCAAGCAGCTGCCCGACCCGGCCGTCGACCGCGACGCGTGGCTGGCCGAGGGCATCGCCAGCTACAAGACGTTCATCTCGGCACTGCTCGACATCACCGACAACATGGTGGCCGGAGAGGTCGTGCCGCCCGCCGACGTCGTCCGGCACGACGAGGACGACACCTACCTCGTCGTCGCCGCCGACAAGGGCACCGCGACGTTCTCCGACATCGCCAACGAGGTCGCCGAGAAGTACAGCTTCTGGCTCGGCGACGCCTTCGCCTCCGGCGGCAGCGCGGGCTACGACCACAAGGGCATGGGCATCACCGCGCGCGGCGCCTGGGAGTCCGTCAAGCGGCACTTCCGCGAGCTGGGCGTGGACACGCAGACCGAGGACTTCACGGTCGTCGGCATCGGCGACATGTCCGGTGACGTGTTCGGCAACGGCATGCTGCTCAGCGAGCACATCCGCCTGGTCGCCGCCTTCGACCACCGGCACATCTTCATCGACCCCGACCCGGACGCGGCCGTCTCCTACGCCGAGCGCCGCCGCGTCTTCGAGCTGCCCCGCTCCAGCTGGGCCGACTACAACACCGACCTGATCTCCGCGGGCGGCGGCGTCTTCCCCCGCACCGCCAAGGCGATCCCGGTCAACGCGCACATCCGTGAGGCGCTGGGCATCGAGGGCAAGGTCACCAAGATGACCCCGGCCGACCTGATGAAGGCGGTCCTGCAGGCGCCGGTGGACCTGCTGTGGAACGGCGGCATCGGCACCTACGTGAAGTCCAGCACCGAGTCCCACGCGGACGTCGGCGACAAGGCCAACGACGCCATCCGCGTCGACGGCCAGGACCTGCGCGTCAAGGTGGTCGGCGAGGGCGGCAACCTGGGTCTGACCCAGCTCGGCCGGATCGAGTTCGCGCGGCACGGCGGCCGGATCAACACCGACGCCATCGACAACAGCGCGGGTGTGGACACCTCCGACCACGAGGTGAACATCAAGATCCTGCTGAACGGCCTGGTCACGGACGGCGACATGACCGTCAAGCAGCGCAACCGCCTGCTCGCCGAGATGACCGACGAGGTCGGCCGGCTGGTGCTGCGCAACAACTACGCGCAGAACACGGCGATCGCCAACGCGCTCGCCCAGTCCAAGGACATGCTCCACGCCCAGCAGCGCTATCTGCGCCACCTGGTGCGCGAGGGCCACCTGGACCGGGCCCTGGAGTTCCTGCCGACCGACCGCCAGATCCGCGAGCGCCTCGGCAGCGGCCACGGCCTGACCGGCCCGGAGACGGCCGTCCTGCTGGCGTACACGAAGATCACGGTCGCCGAGGAACTGCTGCACACCTCGCTGCCGGACGACCCGTACCTGCGCAGCCTGCTGTACGCGTACTTCCCGACGGCGCTGCGCGAGCAGTTCCCGCAGTACATCGACAGCCACCCGCTGCGCCGTGAGATCACCACGACGGTGCTGGTCAACGACACGGTCAACACCGGCGGTACGACGTATCTGCACCGGATGCGCGAGGAGACCGGCGCGTCGCTGGAGGAGATCGTCCGGGCGCAGACCGCGGCCCGCGCGATCTTCCGCTCGGCGCCGGTGTGGGACGCGGTCGAGGCGCTGGACAACAAGGTCGAGGCCGAGGTCCAGACCCGGATCCGGCTGCACTCCCGCCGGCTGGTGGAGCGCGGCACGCGCTGGCTGCTCAACAACCGGCCGCAGCCGCTCCAGCTCGCCGAGACCGTCTCGTTCTTCGCGGAGCGGGTCGAGCAGGTCTGGAACGAGCTGCCGAAGCTGCTGCGCGGCGCGGACCTGGAGTGGTGGCAGAAGATCCACGACGAGCTGACCGACGCCGGGGTGCCGGACGAGCTGGCCACGCGGGTGGCCGGGTTCTCCTCGGCGTTCCCGACGCTGGACATCGTCTCGGTGGCCGACCGCATGGGCAAGGAGCCGCTGGACGTCGCCGAGGTCTACTACGACCTCGCCGACCGCCTCGGCATCACCCAGCTCATGGACCGCATCATCGAGCTGCCCCGCGCGGACCGCTGGCAGTCCATGGCCCGCGCGGCCATCCGCGAGGACCTGTTCGCCGCGCACGCCGCCCTCACGGCCGACGTGCTGACGGTGGGCAACGGCACGTCCACGCCGGAGCAGCGGTTCGAGGGCTGGCAGGAGCGGAACGCGGCGATCCTCGGCCGCGCCCGCACCACCCTGGAGGAGATCCAGAGCTCGGACGCCTTCGACCTCGCCAACCTGTCGGTGGCGATGCGGACGATGCGCACGCTGCTGCGGTCGCACGCGTAGGCGTACGAGGTCTACGACGTCGTAGGCGTACGGCGTGAGAGGGCGCCCCGGGCCTCACAGGTCCGGGGCGCCCTTTTCGTTGCCCAGCGCTCAGCGCAGCGCGCTCGCCAGCAGGCGGGCCGCCCGCCGCACCCGGGGCCGCGCCATGCGCCGTACCACCGGGCGCACCACCCGCGCGGTCATGCCCACCGGGCGCCAGCGGACCTGGAGGCGGCCCGTGCCGCGTTCCTCCGGTTCGACCCTGATCCGGTGCGGGGCGGCACCGGAGTGGTACTCGACGCGGGCCGTGATCGGGGTGAAGGTCTCGGGGGCCAGCAGGACGCCCTTGTGGTGGAGCCCTTGGTGTGTCAGGCGCAGCACGGGGTGGCGGGCGCCGTCGAAGCCGTGCAGCGGGATCGGGGCGGCGGCCAGGTCCAGGTGGACATGGCCCTCGTAGACGCCCGGACCGACCGGGGACAGGCGGAACGGCACGCTCATGCGCCGGCGGCCGGGGGACAGGAGCAGGGTGGCGGCCTGCGGGCCCAGGGGGAGGCGCAGGGCGGGGTCGTAGGTGCGGACCGTGAGATCCACGGAGGCGCCGGGGCCGGGCGCGACCTCGACGACCTCGTGCCGGAGCAGCGCGAAGGGGAAGGGGCAGGTGTCGGGGGCCAGGTCGGTCAGGTCCAGTTCGCGGCGGCCCCAGGCGTTCTCCGGGAGGCGGTCGCCCCAGTACGTACGGCCCTCCTCGTCCGTGACCAGGTCGCGCGGGCCGACCGCGTGTCCCAGGCCGCGTGCCGCCAGCCGGGCCTCCGGCAGGCGCAGGTCGCGCACCAGCTGGAGCACGACGCGCTCGGGGCGCGGGAGACGGGCGTACGCGCCCGGCGTGAGTGTCGCGAGATACGGGTTGACGATCTCCGCGAACCCCGCCAGCCACTCCTCGTCACGGTAGGGCAGGTCACCGGCGTACATCCGGAAGTCGTGCTTGAGGAACTTGTAGTCCTTCTCCTCGTACAGCGCGGCGTGCCCGCTGCGGGCCAGGAAGTCGTCGACGAGCCGCTGGACGTGGACGCGGTCGCGGACGTTGTCGAGTTTGTGCCGCTGGTTGGAGATGGAGGCGGTGTCGGCGGACGCGAGCGGGGCGATGTACCAGCGGTAGACCGGCTGCGGGATGACGGTGAAGGCGCGGGCCAGGCAGTAGGCCTGCGCGGAGAACAGCTGGTCCTCGTAGTGGATGCCCTCGGGGAAGCGCAGCTCGTGGCGGTCGAGGAAGGAGCGGGCGTACATCTTGCTGGTCGCCAGGTGCTCGAAGAACAGCCGGGGTTCGGCGGCGATGCCGGGCACGGTGCGGCGCTCGGCCACCAGGTGCGGCATCCACCGCGAGCGGTTCCCGGTGTCCGCGCGGACCCGCTCCACCGCGCCCATCACGAAGTCGACGTCCCGTTCCCGGTGCGCGGCGAGCAGCAGCTCCACCGCGTCCGGCGGCAGCTCGTCGTCGCTGTCGAGGAACATCACGTACGGCGCGCGGGCGATCTCCAGGGCACGGTTGCGCGGCACACCGCATCCGCCGCTGTTCTGGTCGAGGCGCAGATGCAGGACGCGGGGGTCCTCCGCGGCCAGCCGCCGCGCCACCTCGGGGGTGGCGTCCGTGGAGTGGTCGTCGCTGATGACGATCTCGATGTTGGCGTGGGTCTGGCGGCGCACGGAGGCCACCGCGCGGGGGAGGCGTCCGGCGTCGTTGTAGACGATGACGGTCACCGTGACGTCGGGGGCTTCGGGAGCCTTCGGGACTGCCTGGCTCATGACGCGGTCGCCTCCTGCGGATTCGGGGCGGGGGTGCGGTCGTCGACGGGGACGACCGGCGGCAGCGCCTCCTCGGGCTCGCCGAGGAAGACCCGGCGTACGACCCGCTCGGCGGCGTGTCCGTCGTCGAACTCGCAGAACCGGCGCCGGAACACCGACCGGGCCTTGGCCGCGTCCTGGTCGCGCCAGGCGTCCGAGGTGAGCACGGCGGTCAGCTCGGCCTGGGTGCGGGTCACCGGGCCGGGGGCCTCGGCCATCAGGTCGAAGTAGACGCCGCGGGTCGCCACGTACGTCTCCCAGTCGTCGGCGTGGATGACGATCGGCCGGTCCAGGTTGGCGTAGTCGAACATGATCGACGAGTAGTCGGTGACGAGCGCGTCGGCGGCCAGGCACAGGTCCTCGACCGGGTCGTAGGCGGAGACGTCGAGGACGCGGCCCGCGCGGCGCAGGCCGGTGAGCGGGGACACCGCGCCGTCGTGGAAGTAGTGGGCGCGCACGAGCAGCACCGTGTCCTCGCCCAGCTGCTCGGCGAGCCTGACGAGGTCCAGACGCGGGGTCCAGCCGGCCTCGTAGTCGCGGTGGGTGGGGGCGTAGAGGATCGCCCGGCGGCCGGGGGCGATGCCCAGGCGGGCGCGGATCGCGGCGATGTCGGCGGCGGTCGCGCCGTAGTAGACGTCGTTGCGCGGATAGCCGTGGTCGAGGGAGACGAACCGGGACGGGTAGGCGCGCTCCCACATGCGGGTGGTGTGGCTGTTGGCGGAGAGGCTGTAGTCCCACTTGTCGATCCGGGCCAGCAGGGCGTTGAAGTCCATGCCCTGGGCGGTGGCCGGGTAGCTCATCTGGTCGATGCCCATGCGTTTCAGCGGGGTGCCGTGATGGGTCTGGAGGTGCACGGCGTCCGGTCGCTTCACCACCGCGTTGGCGAAGTTGACGTTGTTGACCAGGAACTTCGCGCGTCCCAGCACCTCCCAGTAGCGGCTGCTGCCGACGACGACATGGTCGGTGCCGGGCGGCAGCAGGCCCACGCGGTCGGCGGCGACCACCCACACCGGGTGGATCTGCGGGGCCAGCTCGGCGAGCTTGGCGGCGATGGCGGCGGGATTGCAGGCGACACCGCGGTGCCAGTACGCGGCGAACACCGCCAGGCCGGGGTCGACCGGGCGGGCGAGCGCCCTGCGGTACTGGTGGGCGCGGACCCGCGTGCCGAGCTGCCGTTTGCCCGCGCGGAGGGCCTTGCGGCCGGCGCGGCGGGCGTGGTTGGCGGTCTGGAGGGCGCGGTAGCGGGCGTAGCCGTCCGTCTCCAGGAGGCTGCGGCGCAGGCCCTCGGGGCCGGCCGGGTGGCGCAGGCCCTCGGGGCGGTGGCGGACGGCCGCCTGGGAGGCGCGGTGGAAGTAGGCGCGGGCGTCCTGCTCCGGCATGCCCGCGCGGACGAAGGTGCGCAGGCTGTCGCGGACCATCAGGTGGTACAGGACCCCGTGCGGCGCCGTACGGGAGCGGGCGCGGTCCAGCAGGGCCTCGTAGCGCTCCAGGGCGGCCAGGTGGTCGTCGAGGGTGCGTGGCGGGAGGCTCTCCGGGCGCAGCTCGCGGTGTTCGAGCGCGGGGTGGTTGAGGCAGGCGATCCGCGTGGCCGTGAGGAGGGCGGTGTGGGCGGCGTACGCCTCGTCGTCGGCGGCGAGGTCGTCGGCGTGGGCGCGCCAGTGGTCCGCACGTATGAGGCGGTTGCCGACGAGCGGGGCCAGCCGCAGCAGGTCGGGCAGGTCGTCGAGGGCGGTCTCGGCGCGGCCCGCGCGGGCCAGCAGGCGGCTGTCGGCGGACGGCCTGCCGGAGGTCCGCCAGGTGGTGCGGACGTGGTCGAAGAGCAGCACGTCCACCGTGTCGGGGAGTTCGGCGGCGCGGGCGGCGAGCAGGGCGGCGGCGCCCGCGGGGAGGCCGTCCCTCGCGGGGACGAAGTGCAGCCACCGTCCGGCCGCCCGCGCGGCGCCCGCCGCTCTGGCCGCGGCGTCGCCGGTGCCGTCGGGCAGCGGGACGACCACCGCGCCGGGGGCGTGTTCCCGGGCCGTCTCCCGGGCCCAGTCGCCGACCGCGGCCACGATCACCTCGGCCCCGGGAGCCGGGTCGGCGGTCAGGGAGTCGAGGAGGCCGGTCAGATGGCCTCGAGTGTTCGGGCCGTGTACGACGACGCTGAGCTCGGGTGGCACGGCGGACTCCCTTCACGCGTTCGGGGCCTCACACGGTGATGACCTATCGGTCATCGTGGCACTAAAACGATGAAAGGGTTAAACGGGGTTGACCCGGTCGGTGCGGGGAGGGCCGGAACGGGCTCAGGAAGCGCCGGCCTTCGCCCCCTCGCCGGCCTTCGCCTCCTCGGGAGCCGCGACCGGCTTCGGCTTCGGCTTGGCCTTCGGCTTCGGCTTGGCGGTCTTGTCCCCGGTGAAGGCCTCGTACTCCTTCATGACCTCCTCCGTCGGCCCGTCCATCCGCAGTTCGCCGCGCTCCAGCCACAGCACCCGCTCGCAGGTGTCGCGGATCGACTTGTTGTTGTGGCTGACGAGGAAGACCGTGCCGGCGTGCTTGCGCAGCTCGCGGATACGGGCCTCGGAGCGCTTCTGGAAGGAGCGGTCGCCGGTGGCCAGCGCCTCGTCGATGAGCAGCACGTCGTGGTCCTTCGCGGCGGCGATGGAGAACCGCAGCCGGGCGGCCATGCCGGAGGAGTACGTGCGCATCGGCAGGGTGATGAAGTCGCCCTTCTCGTTGATCCCGGAGAAGTCGACGATCTCCTGGTAGCGCTCCCTGATCTGCTCCCGCGACATGCCCATCGCCAGCCCGCCGAGGTGGACGTTGCGCTCGCCGGTCAGGTCGTTCATCAGGGCCGCGTTGACGCCGAGGAGGGAGGGCTGGCCGTTGGTGTGGATACGGCCGTTCTCCACCGGGAGCAGTCCGGCGACCGCCTTCAGCAGGGTCGACTTCCCGGAGCCGTTGGTGCCGATCAGGCCGATCGCCTCGCCCTTGTACGCCACGAACGACACGTTCCGCACCGCGTGCACCCGGCGCACGCCGGCCGCCTTCTCGCTCTGCTTGCGGCGCAGGATGCGGTTGAGGGCGGCGGTCGCGGTGCCGCGGCCGGCTCCGGTGCCGTTGACGCGGTACACGATGTCCACGCGGTCGGCGATGACGGTGGGGATCTTCTCGCTCACGTTGTCAGCCACGGCCGTACGTCTCCTCAGCCTTCCAGAAGTAGATGAAACCGCCGACCCCGGCGAGCAGGGCCCAGCCCGTCGCGAGCAGCCACACGTGGGGCGGCAGCTGGCCCGCCTGGAAGCTGTCGATGAGCGCGAAGCGCATCAGGTCGATGTAGACGGCGGCCGGGTTGGCCTGGAGGACGGGGGTCACCCACGACGGCAGGTCGGTGTGCGCGCTCAGGACGTGGTCGATGCTCCACATCACGCCCGACACGTACATCCACGTCCGCAGCACGAACGGCATCAGCTGCGCGACGTCCGGGGTCTTGGCGCCGACCCGGGCCAGGATCATCGAGACGCCCGCGTTGAAGGTGAACTGCAGGACCAGCACCGGGAACGCCAGCAGCCAGGACGCGGTGGGCGGCACGCCGAAGATCAGCAGGATGGCGATCAGCGCCGCCATCGAGAACATCAGCTGCTGGAGCTGCTGGAGGCAGAAGGAGATCGGCAGCGCGGCCCGCGGGAAGTGCAGGGCGCGGACCAGGCCGAGGTTGCCGGAGATGGCGCGGGTGCCGGCCAGGATCGAGCTCTGGGTGAACGTCCAGATGAACACGCCGGTGACCAGGAACGGCACGTAGTCCGGCACGCCCTTCTTGGTCTGCAGCAGCACACCGAAGATCAGGTAGTAGACCGCCGCGTTCAGCAGCGGGGTCATGACCTGCCAGACCTGGCCGAGCTTCGCCTGGCTGTACTGCGCGGTGAGCTTCGCCGTGGAGAACGCGGCGATGAAGTGGCGCCGCGCCCACAGCCTGCGGACGTACTGGGGCAGGGAGGGGCGGGCGCCGCTGACGGTCAGGCCGTGGCGCGCGGCGAGGGCCGCGAGGTCGTCGCCGGCCGGGGCCGGGGTGGTGGTCCGGGCCGGTGTGGGGGGCGGTGTGTCGAGGACCTGGCTCACATCCGCTGCTTTCGGTCGGGGGGGGAAGGGTGCGGAGGTCTTTCCGCTACTGGCTTCGGTGTTCGGTGCGAGCTCTACGTCGGGACGGGACCGTATCGTCGCAACGGGAGCGTAAGTCGTCGGAGCGTCGGAACGCAACCGTTTCGTCGCGGCGCCCTATGCTGTCCGCATGACGACGAACGCCGACGCCCCCCAGCCGCGTCCGCGCCGCCGGGCCCCCGCAGGCGCGGCGGTGCTCCGCGAGGACGTGACGGAAGCCATCCGCGCGGCCGTCTTCGAGGAACTGGCGTCCGTCGGCTACGCGCGGATGTCGATCGAGGGGATCGCCCGCCGCGCGGGCGTCGGCAAGACCGCCGTGTACCGCCGCTGGCGCTCCAAGCTGCACCTGGTGCTCGACATCGTCTCGGCGATCGCCGTGCAGGGCCTGCCCGCGCCGGACACCGGCTCCCTGGAGTCGGACCTGCGGCTGCTGTACGAGGTGACGTCCCGGGCCCTGCGCCACCCCGTCGCCTCGCAGATCATCCCCGACCTCCAGGCGGAGGCGGCCCGCAACCCGGAGATCGCCGAGGCGATGCAGAAGGCGCTGCGGGACGGTCAGGAGGGTGTCGCGCTGCGGATCGTCGCGGCGGCGGAGGAGCGCGGCGAGGTCCGCAAGGGCGTCGACGGAGAGCTGGCGCTGGACCTGATCTCGGGCCCGCTGTACTGGCGCTCGGTGGTGATCCGCAGTCCGAAGCTGCCGAGGGGCTACCTGGCGGCGCTGTCGCACGCGACCGCCGAGGCCCTGAAGGCGCTCTGACGCCGCCCGGTCAGGCCGGTCGGCCGGCCAGCCGGAGCGCCAGCTCGCTCAGCCCGGCGGCCCGCAGCACCCGTTCCCCGAAGCCGGGCAGCGGCACGTGCAGGGGCTCGGTCCACCGCTCGGGTATCGCGCCGGCCCCGTACACCGCTCCGGCGAGCCCGCCGGTGACCGCGGCGACGGTGTCCGTGTCGCCACCGAGGTCGACGGCGGCGCGGACTGCGTCCTCGTAGGAGGACGTGGTGCGTACGGCCCACACGGCGGAGCCGAGGCAGGGCCAGACGGCGCCGTTGAACTCGGTCGCCAGGCCGGGGTGCCAGTCGGGGTCGAGGACGACGGCGTAGCGCTCGCGGTGCCCGGGGTGCACGGCCGTCAGGGTGCCGGGCAGGGCGGCCAGCGGGTCGCCCCCGGTCAGCGCGACGCGCAGCAGCTCGTGGAAGATCGCCGTGCCCTCCCAGGCGGCCCGGTCGCCGTGGGTGAGGGCGGCCAGCCGGCGGGCGGCGTCCATGGTGGCGTCGCGGCCCCGGCCGGCGAAGTGCACGCCGGAGGTGGCGGCCCGCATCAGCGCACCGTTCCCCGCCGCGCGCTGATTCGTCCGGAAGTGGAGTGCCGCGGCCGTGTCCCACGGGTCGCCGCTGCCGAGGACCGCCTCCGTCTGGAGCCCGATGTCCTTCGGCTCGGCCGCCGCCCAGCGCTGGAACCGCCGGAACACGTCCGGCAGGTCGAGCCCGCCGCACTCCAGCAGGGACTCCCCGACGAGCACGGCCATCTGGGTGTCGTCGGTCGCCTCACCCGGGTCCCAGCCGCCGCCTCCGCACATCTCGCCGCCCCCTCCCGGCTGCGGGAAGCGGGCGGTGAAGGCCCCCTCGGGGCCGAACTCGAAGGGGGCGCCGAGGGCGTCGCCGACGGCGGAGCCGACGACGGCACCCACGGCACGCTCGGGCAGGAGACCGGTCATCTCGCGCACGTCAGTCCCGCGCGGCCTCCGGGTGCAGCCGCACCCAGCCCTCCCACGCGGACGTGATCATGTCCTGGACGTCGTGCTTGGCCTTCCAGCCCAGCTCGGTGGCGACGCGCTCGGCGGAGGCGACGACCCGGGCCGGGTCGCCGGGGCGGCGGGGAGTGACGGTCGGAGGACGGCCGTAGCCGGTGATCGCGTTGATGCGGTCGATCATCTCGCGCACGGAGACGCCCTCGCCCCGCCCGATGTTGAGGGTGAGGTCGCGACCGGGGGACTCCTCCAGCGCGCGGGCCGCCGCCACGTGGGCCTCCGCCAGGTCGACGACGTGGATGTAGTCCCGTACGCAGGTGCCGTCCGGCGTCGGGTAGTCGTCGCCGAAGACGCGCGGGGGCGCGCCCTCGGTCAGCTTCTCGAAGACCATGGGGATGAGGTTGAAGACGCCCGTGTCGGCCAGTTCGGGGGCCGCCGCGCCCGCCACGTTGAAGTAGCGCAGGGAGGCGGTGGAGAGGCCGGTCGCCCGGCCCGTCGCGCGGACCAGCCACTCCCCGGCCAGCTTCGTCTCGCCGTACGGCGACATCGGCGCGCACGGCGTCTCCTCGGTGACCAGCTCCACGTCCGGCATGCCGTACACGGCCGCCGAGGAGGAGAACACGAAGGACGGCACCCCGGCCGCGGTGACCGCCTCCAGCAGGACGCGCAGGCCCTCCACGTTCTCCCGGTAGTAGTGCAGCGGCAGGTCCACCGACTCCCCGACCTGCTTCTTCGCCGCGAGGTGCACCACGCCGGTGATGCCGTGCGCGGCGAGCACCCGGCTCAGCCGCTCCCGGTCCAGCGTGGAGCCGACCTCCAGCGGTACGCCGTCCGGGACCCGTTCGGCGATGCCGGTGGACAGGTCGTCGTAGACCACGGTCCGCTCGCCCGCCTCGGTCATCGCCCGTACGACGTGCGCCCCGATGTATCCGGCGCCGCCGGTGATCAGCCAGGTCATATGCGGCTGTCCCCTCGTCAGTTGGCCCCTGCTGGTGCCCGGTGGGTGTCCTCCGGACACAGTGAAGCAGGCGAATGGCCGTGGTGTGACGTGGATGTGACGCCCTGTAGCGGCGGGTCGCCGTCAATCAGCCGTCAATCAGCCGTCAATCACCTGGAAAAGGAGGTTAATAGTACAAAATCGGCTCTGTGTCGCGCATGGAGAACAGCAGCAAACCATCACTTTTCACCCACGTTTCCATCCGACTTCCCACCCGCCTTTCCGCCCGTCCTTCCGCTCGCCTCCTGGCGGTGGCCATCCCCGTCGCCGCCATGCTCGCCGTCGGCCTGTGGGGGCTCGACCGCGGCGGGATGTGGCGGGACGAGGCCGTCACCTTCCAGGTCGCGCGGCGGTCGGTGCCGCAGATCTGGCGGCTGGTGCAGAGCGTGGACGCGGTGCACGGCCTGTACTACCTGCTCGTGCGCCCCGTCCTCGCCCTCCACCCCGGCGAGGTCGTCCTGCGCCTGCCGTCCGTCTGCGCGGCCGCCGCGACCGCCGGCCTGGTCGCCGCCCTCGGGGTGCGGCTGGCCCGGCCGCGGGTCGGGCTGTGGGCGGGACTGCTGTACGCGGCCACCCCCCTGGCCGGCCACTACGCGCAGGAGGCCCGCTCCTACGCCCTGGTCGCGGCCGGTGCCGCCGGGGCGACGCTGCTGCTGGCGCGGGGCATGGAGCGGGGTGCCGCCGGGCCGTGGCGACGCGCATGGGCGGCGTACGGGGCCGTCGTCGCCGTCACCTGTCTGCTGCACATGTTCGCCGCGCTGCTGCTCCTCGCCCACGCGGTGACGCTGGCGCTCGCGCGGGTGCCGGGCCGGGTGTGGCGCGGATGGGGCGTGGCGGCGGGCGCCGCGCTGCTCGTGCTCGCCCCGCTGGCGCTGCTCGCGCAGGGGCAGGCGGCGCAGGTGGGGTGGCTGACGGCGCCCCGGTGGGGGAACGCCGAGCGGCTGCTGCGGCAGTTCGCCGGGTCGTCGGGCCCCGTCCTGTGGGC
Source organism: Streptomyces sp. TSRI0107 (assembly GCF_001905845.1). Taxonomy (GTDB): domain Bacteria; phylum Actinomycetota; class Actinomycetes; order Streptomycetales; family Streptomycetaceae; genus Streptomyces. The sequence continues at coordinate 38,414 of NZ_LIVZ01000001.1, forward strand.
GTACCTGGCGCTCGTCGCCGTCGCGCTGACGGGGATCCGCCGGTCGCCGCTGGTACGGGTGGCGCTGCCGCTGGCGGTGGTGGCGCCGACGGTACTGATGGGCGTGTCGCAGGTGCGGCCGATGTACGACGACCGGTACGTGCTGTACGCCCTCGCGGGGGCGCCGCTGCTGGCGGCGGCGGGCGCGGACCGCGTCGTGCGGGCGCTGTGCCGCCCTTCTTCGCGTGGCTCCTGCCCGGCCGTGGCGCTCGCCGGAGTCCTCGCCGTCACCCTCGTCTTCGCCCACCAGCTCCCCCTGCACCGTCAGCACCGCACCCTCGCACAGCGCGCCGACGACCTCGCGGCGGTCTCCGCGCTCGCCTCCCGTTCGCTGCGCCCCGGCGATCCGGTGCTGTTCCTGCCGTCGATCGGGCGGCGGGCGGCGCTGGCCTATCCGAAGGGCTTCCGGCGGGCGTGGGACATGGCGCTCGCGGTGCCGGGGCCGCAGTCGGGGACGCTGTACGGCCGTGAGCTGACCGCGCCGGAGCTGCGGCGCAGGCTGGCGGGGGTGGACCGGGTCTGGGTGGTGGCGGAGTCGTACGCCCTCGGCGCGCGCTGGCGTCCGCGCGACCCGGTCGAGCGCGCCAAGCTGGCGGTGGTCGGCGAGGAGTTCGTGCCGCGCACGCGCGAGGTGTGCGGCGGGGTGACGTTCCGTCTGTACGTCAGGCGGAACGCCGGCGCCGAGACACCCCCTAGCGTGCCGCCGCCGCCCTGGCCTCCGTCTCCGCCGCCGCGTCCAGCGCCTCGGTGAGCTGGTCGAGGCGGGCCCGCAGGGCGCCGATCTCCTCGATGCCGAAGCCGGTCGCGGCGGCGATCCGCCGCGGTACCTCCGCCGCCCGCTCGCGCAGGGCGGCGCCTTCCGCGGTGAGCCGGACCTCGACGGAGCGCTCGTCGCGGGTGCTGCGCTCGCGGTGCACGAGCCCGGCCGCCTCCAGGCGCTTGAGCAGCGGGGACAGCGTGCCGGAGTCGAGCCGCAGATGCTCGCCGAGGCGCTTGACGGGCAGGTGGCCGTGTTCCCAGAGCACCAGCATCACCAGGTACTGCGGGTAGGTCAGCCCGAGGTCCTTGAGGATCACCCGGTAGACGCCGTTGAAGGCGCGTGAGGCGGCGTTCAGGGAGAAGCAGATCTGGCGGTCCAGGCGGAGCCAGTCGTCCGCGGGCGTGCTGGTCATGCTCCCAGGGTAGCTCTGGTGAGCCATTTAGTTGTGCACAACTTAATTGTGTGCTCTACTTGTGGTCGTGCGGCGGCCGGACCGAACCGCCGCCACCCGATCCGAGAGGGATGGTTCATCCATGGACGCGCTCTACACCGCCGTCGCCACCGCCACCCACGGCCGCGAGGGCCGCGCCGTCTCCTCCGACGGCACGCTGGACCTGCCGCTGGCCATGCCGGTGCAGCTCGGCGGCAACGGCCAGGGCACGAACCCCGAGCAGCTCTTCGCCGCCGGGTACGCCGCCTGTTTCGGCAGCGCCCTCGGCCTCGTCGGCCGAGCGGCCAAGGTCGACGTCAGCGACGCCGCGGTGACCGCCGAGGTCGGCATCGGCAAGCAGGGCGAGGGCTTCGCGCTCGCCGTCACCCTGCGTGTCGAGCTGCCCGACACCGTCGACGAGGCGACCGGCCGCAAGCTGGTCGAGCAGGCCCACCAGGTCTGCCCGTACTCCAACGCGACCCGCGGCAACATCCCGGTCGAGATCGTCGTCGAGTAGTCGCAGGGCAGCCCCCCGGGGGTGGCCGCCGCCTCACCCCGTGATCCGCGCCAGCACCTCCCCGGTCCGCCGGCTCCACGCCACCACGACCGCCTCCTCGGGCACCTCGCGCCAGCGCGTCAGCAGCAGCCAGCGCACGTGGTAGCGGCGGGCGACGGCGGTGCGCTCGGCGCGGGTCGAGTCCGGGGCGAGGTAGGCCGCCACGTCGGCGACCCGCCGCCGGCGCTCGGACTCGTCCAGCGCCGCGTCGGGCCACGCCGGCGCGGCGAGGTTCGGGCCGTACCCGGCGATCGCGTGCACGGCCCAGTACCCGTCGGTGATCACCACCTCGCCCGGCCGGATGTGCCGCGCGGCCCAGTCGTACGACGGCCAGCGCGGCGGCTGCCGGAAGCCGACCGGGTCCAGCGAGCGGGGCACGACCGCCCCCGCGTGCACGGTGAGGAACCCGACGCAGGCGGCGACCGCCGTGACCGCCGCGAGGAGCCGCCGCCACACCGGCCAGGGCCGGGGCGCCGCGAGCTCGACGGCGAGCGCGAACTGCAGCGGCACGAGGGTGAGGCCGAGGATCCGCCCGTAGGTGTAGTGGCCGCTGAACCAGCCGTACGCCACCACCGCCACCTCCAGCGCGAACATCAGCACCAGAGGGTCCCGCCAGGACTCGCGGCGCGCCCGCAGCAGCAGCGCGGGCAGCCCCACCAGGGCCAGGCCGAACTGGCCGCCGAGGTCGAGGTACAGCCGCCGGTGCATGGCGTCGACGCTGGTGTCGCCGGTCAGCGCGAGCACGTCGAAGTACGGCCAGGCCATGCCGACCAGCAGGGCCGTGACGCAGGTCAGGGCCCAGCGCCCCGCCACCGCCGGCCGCCATCCCCGCTGCCACCCCGCCACGAGCGCGAGCCCGCCCAGCACCGCCGCCACCGACGTGATCGGGTGCACCAGCAGGATCAGCCCGTACAGCGCGCCCAGCGCCGCGTACCCGGTCAGGCTCGGCAGGCCGCTGGGCCCGACGAACCGCACCGGCCGCCCGTCCCGGGCCCGCGCGCCGGTCCAGGCCCAGGCCCAGAAGGCGAGCCCGATCGCGAACGCCGACGGGTAGCCCAGCGTGCCGGTCATCGACATCAGCGCCAGATAGCCGCTCCACCAGGCCCGTTCGACGCCCCACAGCAGCGCCATCGCGGCCAGCGCCAGCACCGGCGCCCACGGCCGGGGCGTCAGCACCCGCACGAAGCGGTTCAGGCCGGTCAGCACCACCAGCAGGTTCAGCGGGCCGGAGAGCTTCACCACCTCCCAGCCGCTCATCCCGGTCAGTCGCGCGAAGGCGCCCTGGAGGACGGCGTAGGGGGAGTAGTACGGGCTGCCCGCGCCCGGCAGGTCCGCCGTGGGGTGGCGCGGGTCGAGCAGGTCCGCCTTGAGGCGTTCGACGACGGCCGCGTGCTGTCCGGCGTCACAGCACAGCGGCACCCGCCAGTACGCCAGCGACATCACCAGCCAGAACAGAAAGCCGAAGACCTGGTACGGGGTGGGCCGCCAGACCCGGCCGCGCAGCGCCGTCGCACCGCGCGGGCGCCGCCGGAGGAGCACTCCGGCGCTCATCGAGCCGGGTGAGGAGTAAGCATTCGGGACATTTGTCGTATGTTCCCGTGAAGGTCAATCGCATGACCTCGGCTCACCGCATCGAGTGAGCCCGATCGGCGTGCCCCTGCGCCGGCAGCGACACCGGCCGCCGCACCACCGACTCCAGCAGCAGCGGCAGCCCCACCACCGGCAGCAGCCACGCCAGCACGATCAGCCGCTCACCCCAGATGTTGATGTCCGGGTGCCCGGCCTGGGTGAGGATCCCGGTGAACGCCGCCGCGGCCAGGAACACCCCGAACGCCCGCCGCTTCGCCGCACCCCAAGCGCCGGCGGCGAGCGCCACCAGGAACAGCGGCTCCCACAGCTGCCGGCGCGCCCACTCCATCCAGAAGTTCCCCTGGAGCTGCAGGAACTCCGGCCAGGGCGCGTCGCGGTCGGGCCGCGCGAAATGGCCGGTGAGCAGGTCCTGCACGCTGTCCGTGGTGGACGGATAGCCCAGCAGATGCGCCACGAGCAGGGTCAGCAGGACCGCGCCCAGACCCGTCCCGGCCAGCGCGAGCACCCCGCGCCCCGGCGGCCGGCCGCTGCGCCACCGCCGTACGGCGATCACCGCGCCCGCCGTCGCCAGGCACACCCCGAGGAACAGGGCCTGTGAGTGCTTGACGGTGAACAGGGCCACCAGCGAGCCGCCGGCCAGCGCCAGCCCGGCCCGCTCCCGCCGCCCCTCCAGGACCAGCGCGCACGCCCACACCGCCGCCAGGGTCAGCGCCAGCAGCAGCCCCTCCGTCATGGGCCGCATGGCGGTCGTCCCGACCGGCAGGACGTAGTACAGGCCCTGCCCGGTCAGACACAGCGGGAACGGCACGCGCAGCGTCCGCAGGATCAGGCAGACCAGCACACCGCCCGCGACCGCGGTCACCACACTCGCCGCCCACACCCCCCACAGCACCCCGAACACGGTCACGAACGGCAGCAGGAACACCGGGTAGCCCGGCCGGACCTCGAAGATCCGCATGAACCGCTCCGGCATGTACGGCAGGGTGTGCCCGCCGGTCTGCCCGGCCCTCAGCCGCCGCTCCACGACCCGCCACTCGGCCGCCCGGCAGTCCCGCGTCACCCGCGGGGCCGGGTCGGGGCCGTGGAAGTGCACCACGTGCACGTTCTGCGCGCGGTGGGCGAGCGAGGCCCGACCGCCGCACACGTAGTCGATGGTGGCGGCGGCCGCCTCCCGCTTGGAGTCACCGCGCAGACTGAGCGCGTACGACAGGTAGTTCTTCGTGTCGGGGGTGTCCCGGCCGCTGACGTTCGCCAGCTGCAGGAGGGCGAACAGCCCGGCCAGGAGCAGCACGCAGGTGCGCGGTCGCGGGCGCATGGTCACGAAGCGGTGAGCACGTCACGGCCGGAGGCGGAGGCCGGCGACGGCAGCGTGACCCGCCGCGGCGTCCACGCCTCCTCGCCCAGCATCAGCGTCCGTACGACCCGCTCGGCCGCGTGCCCGTCGTCGTACTCGCAGAACCGCTCCCGGAACCCGGCCCGCAGCCGCTTCGCCTCCGCGTCCCGCCAGGTCCCCGAGGCGAACAGCCAGGCCAGTTCCCGGTAGGAGCGCGAGACGTGGCCCGGCGGCTCGGCGGTGATGTCGAAGTAGGCGCCCCGGCTCGCCGCGTACGCCGGCCAGTCGTCGGCGTGGACCACGATCGGCCGGTCCAGGTTGGCGTAGTCGAACATCAGGGCGGAGTAGTCGGTGACCAGGACGTCCGAGGCGAGCATCAGGTCCTCGACGTGCGGTTCGTCGGTGGCGTCGATCAGCACGCCCCGCCGGTGCAGATCCGACAGGCCCATCCCGCGCGCGTGGCCGGTGGCGAGGGACGGGTGCAGCCGGACCACGAGGGTGTGGCCGTCGCCCAGGTCCTCCGCGAACCGGGCCAGGTCGATCCGGTCGACGTGTCCGCCCCGCCGGTACTCGCGGCGGGTCGGCGCGTACAGCACGACCGTGTCGCCCGCCGGGACGCCCAGCCGCTCCCGCACCCGCGTGCCCGCCCGCGGGCCGGCGTTCACCAGCGCGTCGTTGCGCGGGCTGCCGGTGCGCGCCGACGTGAAGTGGCAGGGGAACGCCCGCTCCCACACCAGCTCCGAGTGCCGGTTGGCGACCAGGCTGTAGTCCCAGCGGTCGGCGCGGCGCAGCATCTGCGGCACGTCGATGCCGTGCCGGGCGCCGGGCTTGGCCAGCAGGTCGGCCGCCATGTACTTCAGCGGGGTGCCCTGGTGGGTGTGGATGTGGACGGTGCCGGGGCGTTTGACGAGCGCGCCGGGCCAGTTGACGTTGTTCACGAAGTACTTGGCCCGCGCGACGACCCGCTCGTAGCCGGCCGAGCCGAGCAGCACGTGCTCCACGTCCGGCGGCAGCAGCGCGGCCGCCTCCTCGTCCTTGACCACCCACACGCCCCGCAGGTGCGGGGCGATCTCGCGGGCCGCGCGGTAAATCGCCCCCGGATCGCCGAGCACGCCCCGGTGCGAGAACGCCGAGTACACGGCGAGGTCCGGGTCCGGGGAACGCCTCACCAGCGGGGCGGTGCGGGCCCGGCGTGCCCGCACGGCCGCGGCCGTCCGCACCCGCAGCGCCCGCCGCTCCAGCGCCCGCCCGGCCCGCCCCGCCTGCCGCCGTGCCACGTAGGCGGCGTAGCCGCCCTCCAGCACCCGGTGCTCCCCGGCGACCGTGGCGCCCTCCGGCTTGTGCGCGCGGAACATCTCGGCCGTACGGCGGAAGAACTCGCCCTTGTCGGCGGGCGGCAGCCGGTCCGGCTTGGCGAGGATGTCCAGGCAGTGCTCGCCCATCTTGGCGTGCAGATAGCCCCGCCAGCCGTGCAGCTCCGGGTGGGCGTCGACGAACGCGAAGACCCGCTCGTACTGGTCGTGGATGTCGAAGTGCTTGCGGCTGGTGGTGGACAGGATGTTGCCCTGGCGGCGCTGCCGGTACTCCAGGCAGACCCGGTCCAGCGCGGCCATCCGCTCGGCGCTGAGCATGACCGGGAACGTCCACGGCGTGTCCTCGTAGTAGCCGGGCGGGAACGCGAAGCCGTGCCGCTCGACGAAGTCCCGGCGGTAGACCTTGTTCCACACGACCATCAGCAGATCGAGGATCTCCGGCCGCTCGGCGGCGCTGAACGTGCCCGCGTCCGCCGCCTCGCCCAGCACGTGCGCCAGCACGTTGCGCCGGGTGCCGCCCCACCAGTAGGTGCGCACGTAGTCGAAGACCAGCACGTCCGGGTCGCCGGTCTCCGCCAGCCGGTCGGCCATCGCGCGCAGCGCGCCCGGCGTGAGGGTGTCGTCGCTGTCGAGGAAGAACAGGTAGTCGCCGGTGGCGTGCGGCATCCCGGCGTTGCGGGCCCGGCCGAGGCCCACGTTCTCCGGCAGGTGCAGCGCCGTTACGCGTGGGTCGCGGGCCGCGTACTCGTCGAGGATCGCCCCGCAGCCGTCCGGCGAGCAGTCGTCGACGGCGATCACCTCGATGTCGCCGTACGACTGCTCCAGGACCGAGTCGAGGCATTCGCGCAGGTAACCCTGCACCTTGAAGCAGGGGATGATGAGGCTGAAGCGGGGCACGTCAGTTCCTTACGAGGGTCGTCGCGGCGGGTGCGGGGATGCGCTCGGCGAGGGGGATCACCGGCGGGATCGCCTCCGGCGGTTCGCCGAGGAACACCCGGCGGACGACCCGCTCGGCGGCCCGTCCGTCGTCGAACTCGCAGAACCGCTCGCGGAAGGCGGCCCGCAGCGCCCGGGACTCCTCGCCCGCCCAGGACCCGTCCCGGAACACCCGCGCCAGCTCCTCGGGGCTGTGCGTGACCGGGCCGGGCGGTGCCGCCATCAGGTCGAAGTAGACGCCCCGGGTCTCCCGGTAGACGTCCCAGTCGTCGGCGTACACGACGATCGGCCGGTCCAGGTTGGCGTAGTCGAACATGATCGACGAGTAGTCGGTGACCAGCGCGTCCGCGGCCAGGCAGACGTCCTCGGAGGACCGGTGCGAGGTGACGTCGATGATCCGGCCCGAGGCCTGCGAGCGCCCCCGGTCGTAGAAGTAGTGGGCGCGCAGCAGTACGACGACGTCCTCCCCGGCCGCCTCGCAGAACGCCTCCAGGTCCAGGCCGGTCTCGAAGCCGGTGTGCCAGTCGCGGTGCGTGGGCGCGTACAGCACGGCCGTCGCGCCCTCGGGCACGCCCAGCTCCGCGCGGATCCGGGCCACGTCGGCGGCGGTCGCCGTGTAGTACACGTCGTTGCGCGGATAGCCGTACTCCAGCTGCTCGTACGACCCCGGGAAGGCGCGCTCCCACATCTGGGTGGAGTGGCGGTTGGAGGACAGGTTGTAGTCCCAGCGGTCGACCCGGCCCAGCAGCTTGGCGAAGCTGCCGGACTGCGCGGCCACCACCGGGTACGTCGACTGGTCGACGCCCATCTTCTTCAGCGGCGTGCCGTGCTGGGTCTGGACGTGCACGCTGCCGGGCCGCTTCACCACGCCCTCGGCGAAGTTGGCGTTGTTCACCAGGTACTTGGCGCGGGCCAGCACGTCCCAGTAGCGGCGGCTGCCGATCACCGCGTGGTCGACATCCTTCGGCACGGTGTGCGCCTGGCCGGGCTCCACCAGGAACACCGACCGGATGTGCGGGGCGAGTTCACGGGCCTTGGCGTGGATCGCCGCCGGGCTGCAGGCGTAGCCGCGGCCCCAGTACGCGCAGTACACCGCCAGGTTGGGGTCGAGCGGGCGGCGCAGCCGGCGCCGGTACATGATGCGGGTGCGCAGCCCGCGCGGGCGCGGCAGCCGCTCCAGCGCCTTCGCCGCCGTCTGGTTGGCGCCGCGCAGCACCCGGAACGCCGTGTACGTGCCGGTCGCCAGCAGCCGGTGCTGCACGCCCAGGCTGCCGCCCGGGGTGCGGTGACCGGCCGGACGGTGCCGACGGTACAGCCTGCTCGCCCGGCGGAAGAAGGCACGCCGGCCGTGGGCGGGCACCCGGCGCGGATGGCCCGCCGTCTTCAGGACGGTCGCGAAGAGCTGGTCGAACAGCGCGTGCGCCCGCTGAGCGGACAGCTCCGGCGCCAGCGCCAGGGCGCGCTCGGCCTGGTCCAGCAGCTCCGCGTGGTGCTCGCCGGGCAGGGAGAGCCGGTTGCCCTGCCGCCGCACGTGATGCCGTACGACCGGATCGGGCCGTACGGCGACCCGCTCGGCCCGCGCCATGACCTCCGCGCCGAAGGCGAGGTCCGTGAAGTGGCCCGCGGGGAAGGCGATGCCGTGCTCGGCGAGGAAGGTCCGCCGGTAGGCCGCCGCCCACGCGGGCAGCAGGACGCCGGTCAGCTGCGGGGCCCGGTCGGGGTGGAAGGCACCCGCCGGGGTCCGGTCCAGCAGCGGCTTCGCGGGCTGCGTCGGCTCGCCCTCCCACCAGGGCGTCTTCTCGTACCCGAAGAGCAGCACGTCGACGTCGCCGGTCTCGCCCAGCCGCGCGTCCAGCGCGGTCAGCGCGCCCGGCAGCAGGAGGTCGTCGCCGTCGAGGAACAGCAGATACGCGCCGGTCGCCGCCCGTGTCCCGGTGTCGCGCGCCCCGGCCAGACCGGCCGACGGCGGCGAGTGGACGGGGGCCACCCGCGAGTCCCGCTCGGCGTGTGCGGCGGCGACGCCGGCCGCGGCGGAGTCGGGCCCGTCGCACACCGGGATCAGCTCGAAGTCGCCGAAGGACTGTGTGAGGACCGAGTCAAGCGCCTGGGCCAGCCGGCCCGCGACCCCATGGGACGGGACGATGATGCTGAAGCGGGGCATTCTGCTCTTTCTGTCGTTCTGGTCCGGATCGGGCGGGAGGTGCGCGCCTCGGACCGTGCGAGGTACGGCCGGGCCGCCCCGACGGCCGCCACGTGGACGGCCGCGACGGAGTCGGCCACGACGAACTGCGGGGCATACGGACTCCCGGAAGGTGAAACGGTCATCGGCGGCCGTCGGTGACGGTGACGGGGCCGGAAGGTTGCGGCACGGTGGCCAGCGGGCTGCGCGGCGACGCCGCCGCGGCCGACGGCACCGGGTGGCGCTCGGCGAGCGGAACGACCGGCGGGATCGCCTCCGGCGGCTCCCCGAGCACCACGTGCCGTACGACCCGCTCGGCGGCGCGGCCGTCGTCGTACGCGCAGAAACGCTCCCGGAACGCGGTGCGCAGCTGGGTGGAGCGGGAGCCGCGCCAGTGGCCGGTGGCGAAGATGTCGATCAGCTCGTCCTCGCTGCGCGCGACCGCGCCCGGCGGGCAGGACCGCACGTCGAAGTAGGTGCCGCGGGCCGCCTCGTACGCCTCCCAGTCGTCGGTGTGGACGACGATCGGCCGGTCCAGGTTGGCGTAGTCGAACATGATCGACGAGTAGTCGGTGACCAGCGCGTCCGAGGCCAGGCAGAGCTCCTCCACGCTCGGGTGGCCGGTGACGTCGACGACCCGGCCGTTCGTCGTGGCGAGCGGACCGCCGTGCCAGGCGTGCGCGCGGGCCAGGACGACGAAGCGCGGGCCCAGGCGGCGCACCACACGCTCCAGGTCGAGGGTGGTGCGCTGGGTGCGGCGGTAGTCGCGGTGGGTCGGCGCGTACAGGATCGCCACGCTGCCCTCGGGGATGCCCAGCGACTCGCGCAGCCGGGCCACCTCCGCCGAGGTCGCCCGCTGGAAGACGTCGTTGCGCGGGTAGCCGTACTCCAGCGTGGTGTAGCGGCCCGGGTAGACGCGCTCCCAGGTCAGGGTGGTGTGGCGGTTCGCGGACAGCACGTAGTCCCACTTGTCGACGCCGTCCAGGAGCCGCCCGAAGTCCATGTCCCCGGCCGCCGCCGGGTGCTCCCGCAGGTCCAGGCCCATGTGCTTGAGCGGGGTGCCGTGCTGGGTCTGCACGAAGACCTGGCCGGGGCGCTTGACCAGCCGGTGGTCGAAGTTGACGTTGTTGACCAGGTACTTGGAACGGGCCAGTGCCGTCCAGTACGCGGCCGTGCCCGGGGTCAGGCGCCGGGTGCCGGCCGGGACCGTGCCGTGGTGCTCGGGCCGGGCGATCCACGCCGTGCGGATGTGCGGGGCGTGCGCGCGGAACGCGGCCTCCAGCGCGCCCGGGTTGCAGCCGTGGCCGCGGCCCCAGGAGGCGGCGAACACGGCCCGGTCGGCGCGCACGGGCAGCCGCAGCTGGATCCGGTAGTGCAGCCGGAGCCCGGCGGCGCGGACGGCCCGGGCCAGGCCCCGGGCGGCCCCCGCGGCACGGCGGCGGACGGCCAGGGCGAGGTGCAGGGTGCGGAAGACGCGGTGCGCGCCGACGCGCACCAGCGCGTGCCGCAGGCGGGTGCGGGCCGGGACCGGAGCGCCCGGGACGCGGTAGCGGCGGTAGTGGGCGCGGGCGCGGCGCAGGAACGCGGCGCGGCTGCGCGGCGGCAGCCGGTCGGGCTTGCGGTACACGGTCGTCAGGTGGTCGACCATGCGGCGGAACAACAGCGGTCGCCAGCGGGCGAGTTCGGGACGCGCGTCGAGATACGCGAACACCCGGTCGTACTGCTCGAAGACGTCGAAGTGCCGGTCGCTGGTGGTGGACAGGATGTTGCCCTGCCGGCGCTGCCGGTAGTGCACACAGACCCGGTCCAGGGTGGCGATCGTCTCCGCGCTCAGCATCACCGGATACGTCCAGGGCGTGTCCTCGTAGTAGCCGGGCGGGAACGCGAAGCCCTCCCGCTCGACGAACTCCCGCCGGTACGCCTTGTTCCACGCCACCATCAGCAGCCGCAGCACACCCGGCCGGTCCTCCAGCCGGAACGGCGCCGGGCCCTCCTCGGCGAGCTGCCCGGCGAGCTTGTTGCGGACCGTCTCGCCGGTCCAGTACGTGCGGGCGTAGTCGTAGACCAGGACGTCCGGTTCGCCGGTCTCCTTCAGCCGGTCGGCGACGGCGAGCAGGGCGTCCGGGGTGAGGGTGTCGTCGGAGTCGAGGAAGACCAGGTAGTCGCCGGTCGCCTGCGCCATACCCGCGTTGCGGGCGGGGCCCAGGCCGGTGTTGCCCGGCAGGTGGACGGCCTTCACCCGCGGGTCGCGGGCCGCGAACTCGTCGATGATCTCGCCACAGGCGTCCGGCGAGCAGTCGTCCACCGCGATCAGTTCGAGATCGGGATACGACTGCGTGAGCACCGATTCCAGGCACTCGTGCAGGTACGCCTGAACCTGGTACACGGGAACGATGACACTGAACCTGGGCAAGGGGACATCCAAGGGTCGGCGGGTCTGCTCGGGCGTTCTGCCCGGGAACGGCCGATGAGGCGGATGGGTTACGGTCCGTACGGCATGTGGGGGAATCAGGGTGAACGCCGAGGGGCGGACCGGTGTGTCCCGGCCCGCCCCGGCGAAGTGACGTGCTGAGCCCGCTACTTCACCGCGCCCGCCATCACTCCCGACACGAACTGCCGCTGGAAGGCGAAGAACACGGCCAGCGGAACCACCATCGAGATGAACGCGCCCGGTGCCAGCACGTCGATGTTGTTGCCGAACTGCCGTACCTGCGTCTGCAGCGCCACCGTGATGGGCTGGCTGCCGGCGTCCGTGAACACCAGCGCCACCAGCATGTCGTTCCACACCCACAGGAACTGGAAGATGCCGAGGCTGGCGATCGCGGGCCCGCCCAGCGGCATCACGACCCGCGCGAACAGCCGCAGTTCACCGGCCCCGTCCAGGCGGGCCGCCTCCAGCAGCTCGCGGGGGATCTCCGCGAAGAAGTTCCGCAGCAGGAACACCGCGAACGGCAGCCCGAACCCGACGTGGAACAGGATCACACCCAGGATGGAACCGAACAGACCGACGTTGCCGAACAGTTCGGCGATCGGGATCAGCGCCACCTGCACCGGCACCACCAGCAGCCCGACCACCGCCAGGAACCACCAGTCCCGGCCCGGGAACTCCATCCACGCGAACGCGTAGCCGGCCAGCGCGCCGATCACCACCACCAGCACCGTCGCCGGGACCGTGATCAGCACCGTGTTGACCAGGGAGTCGGTGATGTCGCCGTTCTCCAGCAGCTTCTCGTAGCTGTCCACGGTGAGCTGCGCGGGCTCGGTGAAGACCGTCCACCAGCCGCTCTCGTTCATGTCCTCCGTGCTGCGCAGCGACGACAGCAGCAGACCTATGGTCGGCACCAGCCAGAACAGGCCCACGACGATCAGGAAGACCCGCACCGCGCCGCCGCTCAGCCTCTCCACCAGCCGCGCCCCGAGAGAACGCCGGTTCATCGCCGCACCTCCCGCCTGAGCCGCCGGACGTTGAACCACATCACCGGGATCACCAGCAGCAGCAGGAACACCGCGATCGCGCTGGCCACGCCCGGCTGGTCCTCGGCGAAGCCCTTGCGGTACAGCTCCAGGGCGAGCACGTTCGCGTCGTCCTGCGAGGAGCCCGGCGCGATGATGAACACCAGGTCGAACACCTTCAGGACGTTGATCATCAAGGTGACCGTGACGACCGCTAGGACCGGCGCCAGCAGCGGCACGGTGACCCTGCGGAACACCTGCCACTCGTTCGCGCCGTCCACCCGCGCCGCCTCCAGCAGCTCCCGCGGCACCCCGGCCAGACCGGCCGCGATCAGCACCATCGCGAAACCCGCCCACATCCAGATGTACGACCCGATGATGGCCGGCGTGACCAGCGACGGGCCCAGCCAGTCCAGCCCGTTGTACGGCTCCTGGAAGTTGTCCGCGGGCAGCCGCAGCAGCGCCCCCTCGGCGGAGGCGGGCAGCGTGAAGGTGCCGTCGCCGGCGGCCGTCGTGGAGGCGACCACCTCGCCGTCCTTCACCGCCTCGATCTTCATCCCGGCATAGCCCAGCTCGGCCGGATCGGGCGCGCCGAGCGTGCCCACGCCCTTGCCCCGGGTGAAGTCCTGCCAGGTGGTGCCGGTGATCTTCCCCGGGTCGGAGGGCGGCTGCCCGGCGGGCTCGGCGTCGTCCGGCATCAGGTCCGGCGCCACCCCCACCAGCGGCAGCGTCACCGGCTCGCCCGGACGGACCGGCTCCTTCGTGACGAACGCGCCCCCGCCGGCCGCCTCCAGCGGCGACTGACGGCCCGGATGCGCCTTCGGGAACGCCGACGACTGGGCGAACGTGTCGTGCACACCCACCCAGACCGCGTTCGCGACACCCTTGTCCGGGTCCTGGTCGTACACCAGCCGGAAGATGATGCCCGCGGCGAGCATCGAGATCGCCATCGGCATGAAGACGACCAGCTTGAACGCGGTGCCCCAGCGCACCCGTTCGGTCAGCACCGCGAAGATCAGCCCGAGCGCGGTCGCGACCGTCGGCGCGAACACCACCCAGACGATGTTGTTCTTCAGCGCGGTGCGGATGCCGTCGTCGGTGAACAGGGCCTGGTAGTTGTCGAATCCGGCGAAGCCGTCGCCGGACTGGTCGTAGAGACTGCGGACGACCGAGTACCCGATCGGGTAGACCACGAGCGCGCCGAGCAGCACCAGCGCGGGCAGCAGGAACAGCGCCGCCATGGTGGTGCGGGTGCCGGTCACGCTCTTGCGCCTGGATGGCCCGGCGGGGGCCCCGGGGACCCCCGCCGAGGGTGCCGACGACTTCATCGCCGGCTCAGTTCCCGTAGGCCGCGGCCGCGTCGGCCTCCAGCTTGCGCTGGGTGCCCGCGATGTCCTTCGGGTTCTTCAGGAAGTCCTGCAACGCCTTCCACTCGCCCTTGCCGGGCGTGCCGCCGAACGCCTGCGGGGCCTGGTCGGACATGTCGAAGCGGAAATCGTCACCGGCCGCGATCAGCGACTTCGCCATCTCCTGCTGCACCGCGTTCGGATACGCCTTCGGGTCCACGTTCTTGTTCGGCGAGAGATAGCCGCCGAGCTTCGCCTGGATCGCCGCCGCGTCCGGGGACGCCAGGAACGTCGCCAGCGCCTGCGCCGCCTTCGAGTCCTCCAGGATCACCGCCGCGTCACCGCCCGACACCACCGGCGCGGTGTCACCGACCGCCGGGAACGCGAACACCTTCGCGTCCGTGCCCACCTTCGCGTCCGTCTCGGCGATGTTGACCTGCACGAAGTCGCCCTCGTAGACCATGCCCGCCTTCGGCTGGTCGCCGCCCGTGAAGGTCTGGGTGACGGACGCCGGGAACTCGGTCTGCAGCGCGCCGCTCGCGCCGCCCGCGAGATAGTCCTGCTTGCCCCAGATCTGCGCGAGCGTGGTCAGCGCCTCCTTCACGGAGGGGTCCGTCCACTTGATCTCGTGCTTGGCCAGCTGGTCGTACTTCTCCGGGCCCGCCTGGGAGAGATAGACGTTCTCGAACCAGTCGGTGAGGGTCCAGCCGTCCGCGCCGCCGACCGAGAAGGGCGTGACGCCCGAGTCGTAGACCGTCTGCGCGGTGCTGAGCAGGTCCTCCCAGGTCTTGGGCTCCTCGGCGCCCGCGTTCTCGAAGACCTGCGTGTTGTACCAGATCAGCGACTTGTTGGCGGCCTTGTAGTAGACGCCGTACTGCTTGCCGTCGACCTTGCCGATGTCCTGCCAGCCCTGCGAGAAGTTCTTGGCCAGCTCCGCCTGCGCCTCCGCTCCCAGCGGCTTCGCCCAGCCCTTGTCGACGGCCTGCTTGATGGCGCCGGGCTGCGGCAGCATCGCGACGTCCGGCGGCTGGCCACCGGCGATCTTCGAGCCGAGGAAGTTGATGATCGGGTCCTGCGCGGGCACGAACGTGACCTTCGCGCCCGTCCGCTTCTCGAACTCCGCGAGCACCTTCTTGAAGTTGGCCTGCTCCGGGCCGGTCCAGACGGCGGCCACCTCCAGGGATTCGCCGTCCAGCTTCGGGAGTTGCACGGTGGCGGTGGTCTGGGTACCGCCACCGCCGCCCTCGGTCTCGCTGT
The DNA here is from genome assembly GCF_001905845.1 of Streptomyces sp. TSRI0107. Taxonomy (GTDB): domain Bacteria; phylum Actinomycetota; class Actinomycetes; order Streptomycetales; family Streptomycetaceae; genus Streptomyces. The sequence goes on from NZ_LIVZ01000001.1 coordinate 53,606, forward strand.
CCTTGTCGTCGTCGCCTCCGCAGGCGGTGAGCGAGAGCGTCAACGCCCCCGCGAGGAGAGCCGCGGCGGCCCTCGCGGCCCTGCGTGTCGTCGTCCGGCTGGTGCTGCTCCTGCTGTGCATCACGGCCCCGTTCTTCGTCCTCGTCGAACGTCCAGCGCTGCTCCGTGAGCACTGGTCTACGCCGGGTGACGGGGGTCGGCAAGGGCGCGAACCGTGTCAAGGGGGTGATCGTGACCGCGCTGTGACTCGCGAGGCCCTGGGGCGTGTCCGCCTAGGGGGTGTCTCGTCGATCAGGCCGGATCAGGGAGCGGCGTCTGGTGCCGTGCATCGCAAGGCGGAGGAGGGAGTCGATGCGGAGCGATGGGGGTGCCCCCGCGGGAGCTCGTTCGAGCGTGGGGGAGAGTGACGACAACGCGGCGAGGCGCGGTGCCAGACGCCGCGAGCCCGGCATGATCGACGAGACGCCCCCTAGAGCAGCGACGGCGCCCGGGACGCCGACACCTCCCGCGCCGCCCGCTCCAACGCGCTCGCCAGCAGGGCCAGATCCGTCGGCCCGTTGCCCAGCTCCCGCACCGGACGGCGGGCCGGCGGATCACCCATGCGGTGCCACTCCAGCGGCACGACCGTCGGCCGCAGCGTCGCGGTGCGCGGGATACGTCCCGTGACCCGCCCGCCCTGGAACGGCGTGACCCGCCCGTTCGGCCCCGTCAGACCGCCCCGCCCGGGCGCCGGCTCGTCCGGGCCCGCCGCCGGGGCCTCCAGCACGATTCGCAGCCGGGCCCGCCGCGCCGCCTCCGACTCGGCCGTACGACCGCCCGGCCCGGCCGCCGCGACCAGATGAACGCCCAGCCGCTCGCCCTCCCGCGCCACCGCCTCCAGCGCCCGCACCACCGACCCGGCCGCGGGCCGGCCGGGCGAGCCCAGGGCGGGCTGGAACAGCGCGTCCAGATCGTCCACGACCACCACCAGCCGCGGCAGCGGCGGCGGCGCCGCCTCGGCCGGGCGGCGCGCCCCGCCCGGCCGCAGCCGCAGCGTCGAACTCGGCGGCGCCTCCAGATCGCCCGTGGCGGCCTGCCCCGGCGCGGAGCGCTGCGTGACCATCCGGTCGCTCAGCTCCCGCCCCGTGTGCCACTCCGCGAAGTCCGAACGGCCCAGCAGCTCCGCCCGCCGCTTCAGCTCGGCGCTCAGCGACTGCGCGAACTCCCGCATCCGCACCGGGTCGTTGGCGGTCAGGTGGGTGGTGACATGGGGAACGTCCGTGCAGACCCGCAGTCCGTCGCCGTGCCCGGCGCCCGCGCCCACGCTGTCCCGGCCGTCCATCAGCACGATGCCGAGCCGGTCCGGACGCTCGGCGGACGCCAGCGAGGCGACGACCGCGCGCAGCAGCTCCGTACGACCGCTGCCCGCCGGGCCCTCCACCAGCAGATGCGGGCCGTCGGCCACGAGGTCCGCGACGACCGGCCCGCGCGGTCCCGCGCCGAGCACCGCCCACGCCCGGCCGCCCAGCGACCGGGTGTCGTCGGCCGCGTCCGCCCAGCGGGCCATCAGCGACGCCGGGGTGGCCCGGGCCAGCCCCAGCTCGTCCAGCAGCCGGGCCGACTGCGGCAGCGGCGCGGACACCCGCGCCTGCCGCTCGGCGCCGACGCCGGAGCCGTCCGGCCGGAGCGGGGCCAGCGCCCGCGCGAACCTCTCCGCCCACGCGGGGGACACCGCGTCGACGGTGGCTATCGTGCCGTGGCCCACGGGCCCGCGCGCGGCCGTCCGCTCCGCGGGGGCCACCCGCAGCAACCGCAGTGCCGTGGCCACATCGCCGCTGAGCAGCGCCACCGCCCCGCACTCCCGGAACGTCGGCGCCACCGCGCAGGCCGCCTCGTACGTGTCCGTCACCGGCGAGGCGGGGGACGCGGGGTCCGTCTCGGCGAGACACACCACGTGGATCCCGGCCCGCGGCCCCTCCCCGGCCAGCCGCGCGATCGCGTCCCGCAGCCCGGCACCACCGGGGTCACCGTCGACGACGACCACCGTGTACGGGCCCGGGAAACCAGGCTCGGGATCGTCCTGCAGGGCCCAGGAGGGGCGGTGGGGCGGGGTGCTGCCGGGTGTTGCCGGGGGCCGGCGGTCGGCGCCGGCGCCGGGGGCGGAGCCGGTGCCGGGTGCGGGGGAGGCTGGGGTGCCGCTGTGTGCTGCGGCGGGCTCGGTGGCGTTGCCCGCGGCGGTACCGGAACCCGGGTGCGAGCCGCTGTCGGCGGGTGCGGGCTGGACGCCGTGACCCGCGCCGGGCCCGCCGGTGCCGGTCGTGATGCCGGTGGGGCCCGTCGTGGGCTGGGACGCGGTCCCGTGGGCGGGGGCCGGGGACCGGAAGTCGGCGCCGGGGCCTGTGCCGGGGGCACTCGTCCGGGCCTGTGCTGCGGGGTCGGACGCCGTGCCGCCCGGCCGGCCCTGCGCCGCCGTGCCGCCCGGCCGGCCGTGTGCCGTCGCGTCGGGACCTGCGTTGCCGTGCGAGCCGTGCGCTGCCGCGCCGGAACCCGTGTCGCCGGGGCGGCCCTGTGTCACCGGGGCGGACGCCGTGGCGCCCGGTCGGCCCTGCGCTGCCGCGCTGGTGCCGGGGTAGCCCGGCCGGCCGTGTGCGGTTGTGTCGGGACCTGCGTTGCCGTGCGAGCCGTGCGCTGCCGGGCCGGAACCTGCGTCGCCGCGCCGACCGTGCGTCGCCGGGGTGGACTCTGAGCCGCCCGGCCGGTCCTGCGCTGGCGCGCCGGAACCCGCGCCGCCCGGCCGGCCGTGTCCCGCCGGGCCGGAACCTGAGTCGCCGGACCAGCCGTGTGCCGCCGCGCCGGGACCTGCGTTGCCGTGTGGGCCGTGCGCTGCCGGGCCGGAACCCGCGTCGCCGGGCCCACCCTGTGCCGCCGCGTCGAACGCGTTGCCGCCCTGTCGGCCCTGCGCCGACGCGCCGGCGCCGGTGTAGCCCGGTCGCCCCTGCGCCGACGCGCCGGACCCCGCACCGCCCGGCCGGCCGTGTCCTGCCGGGTCGGCACCTGAGTCGCCAGACCAGCCGTGTGCTGCCGGGGCGGATGCCGTGTGGCCCGGTCGCCCCTGCGGCGACGCGCCGGAACCCGCGCCGCCCGGTCGGCCATACGCCGTCGCGCCAGACCCCGCGTCGCCGGGCCGACCCTGTGCCGCCGGGTCGAACCCGATGCCGCCCTGTCGGTCCTGCGCCGCCGCGCTTGCGCCGGTGTAGCCCGGTCGACCCTGTGCCGCCGGGCCGGAACCTGAGTCGCCGGGCCAGCCCTGAGCCGCCGGGCCGGAACCTGAGTCGCCGGGCCAGCCCTGTGCTGCCGGGCCGGAACCTGAGTCGCCGGGCCAGCCCTGTGCTGCCGGGCCGGAACCTGAGTCGCCGGGCCAGCCCTGAGCCGCCGGGCCGGAGCCCGAGTCGCCAGGTCGGCCCTGCGCCGCCGCGCCGTAACCCCCGCCACCCGGGCGGCCATACGCCCCCGCGCCGGAACCCGCGCCGCCCCCCTGGCCGTGCGCCCCCGCGCCGCCCGCCGTATCCCGCCCGGCCGCCCCGGCCGGAGTCATGTCGGCGGCCGTCGTGGTCGTGGGCCCGGTCGGCTGTGCGGCCGGTGCTGGCTGTGCCGTCGTTCGGGGGCCGCTCGTGCGGTCCGTGAGGTGGTCGTCCAGGCGGCGGAGCAGTTCGTCGGTGCGGGCGGCGGCCTGTTCGCGGTCGTAGGCGAGGAGGAGGCGGCAGTCCTGGCCGTGGCCGGGGCGCACCTGCGGGAGCCAGCCCAGCCAGGACCACTCGGTGGTGCGATCGGCGATCGAGCGGGAGCGGTCGGTGCTGATCAGCACGATCTCGAGAGTGCCGGGGGAGTGCAGCGCGGCGAGCTGCGCCAGCACCGCGCGGGCCAGCCCGGACAGCCGGGGGCGCGGCCCGGCCAGGCCCAGCGCACCCACCTCGCGCAGATCGGCGGTCACCGGCACGGCGGGCAGCAGCCCGGAGCCGTCGGGTGCCGCGCGGTCGGCCGTGCCGAGCCGCACGGTCAGTGCTTCCGGGTGTCCCGGCCCGCGTTCCCACAGCCGGGGGCCGGGGCCGAGCGCGGTGAGCAGCAGGGCCGCCGGGTCCGGCCAGGTCTCCGGCAGCCGGGGGCCCGCCGACAGCGCGGGCGCGGCTACGGCGGCCGTCTCGGCGTCGTACGTCTGCGGCCCGGGCGCCGGCTGCTCGCCCCGACCGCCGGCCAGCCGACGGGCCCACGCGCCGAGGCCGCCGCGTCGGCGAGGGGCGGCCGGTGTGCCGGCGGTGCCCGGTCGTGCCGGTTCCGGGACGGTCGGGCCGGCGGGGGTGCCGTGGAGGCCGCCGGTCATGCCTTGGCGCCCGTCGGTCATGCCCTGGCGCCCGCCGTGCGTGCCGCCGTCGGACGGCGGCTGTGCGGGCGGCACCAGCCGGGCGCCGGGCGAGCGTCCTCCGGTGCCCCGGTCGTCGGTCTGCGTGCGGTCATCGGTCCGCGTGCTTCGGTCCTCGATCCGCGGCGCCCCTGCCTGCCCCGGCACGACCGGGGGGCGCACGGCGTGCGCGGTGTCCCGGCCAGGCTGCCGCCCGTCGGCGGCGCCGTCCGCGGGGGCCGGGGACACCCGGACGAAGCCCTCTCCGTCCGGTGCCGTGGCCCGCCGTGCGCCCAGGCCCCCGGCGGGGGCGAGGCGCAGGGCCGATTCACCGAGCCGCAGCAGCGCGCCCGGCGCGAGCCGGACCGGGTGGGAGCCGACGCGGGAGCCGTCCAGGGTGGTGCCGTTGGTGGAGCCGAGGTCGGCGACGGTGACGCGGCCGTCGGCGTCGAGGGTCACCGCGCAGTGCAGCCGGGAGACGTCCGGGTCGTCGAGCGGGACGTCGGCGTCGGCGGAGCGGCCGATGTCGATCCGGCCGCCGTGCAGCAGATGCACGCCGCCCGCGTCGGGGCCGGCGACCACGTCGAGGCGGGCCGGGGCGTCGCCGACCTCGGGGTGCGGCTCGGGGTCGGCGGGGGCGCCGAGGGACAGCACCGCGCCGTCCACGAGCGGGGGCTCGCCGAGGGTGCAGCGGCGGTCGTCGAGGCGTTCCGCGCCGGCGTACAGCACGACCGGGCCGGGCTGGGCGGCGCCGTCGCCGGTGACCGCGGAGGCCAGTGCCGAGGCGACCGCGGAGAGGGCCGTGCCGGCGGGCGCGGTGACCAGCAGGTCGCGGCTCGCGGCGCGGCCACGCGCCTCGGCCGAGGGCGGACCCAGCGGGTCTACGACGGTCAGCCGGATCTGCATCGCCGTCAGCGGTCCCTTCTGCGCGGGCGCGGAGGGGCGACCCCCCAGGAGCGCACGAGCACGTCGGCCAGTACTGCACGCATCCTCGCACCTGTCACCGGCCGCGCGCCCGCCGCTCCGGCAGAAGTGATCTTGATTGGTCGGCTCTGCCCGCAAAAGTGCCTGCCCAAAGCGTTGCCGCCGACCGGTTGAGATCGGTCACGCCCGCTTTCGGCAACCTTGGGACCGGGGTGAGCGTCTTTCCTTCGAACGCGGGCGGGGGTGTGTACGTAGCACCCACAGAAAGAGGACAGCCCGGTCCCGCACACCCGGCACTACAGTGGTTCGGAACGACAAGCAGGCAAGGCAAGCAACAGGGAGCGCGTGACGTGCGGCCAGTCGGCAGCAAGTACCTGCTCGAGGAGCCGCTCGGACGCGGCGCCACGGGCACCGTCTGGCGAGCCCGCCAGCGGGAGACCGCGGGTGCCGAGGCGGCCGTACCCGGACAGCCCGGCGAGACCGTCGCCATCAAGGTCCTCAAGGAGGAGCTGGCGAACGACGCCGACGTCGTGATGCGCTTCCTCCGGGAGCGCTCCGTGCTGCTCCGGCTGACCCACCCGAACATCGTCCGGGTGCGCGACCTGGTCGTGGAGGGCGATCTCCTCGCCCTGGTCATGGATCTCGTCGAGGGTCCGGACCTGCACCGCTACCTGCGCGAGAACGGCCCCTTCACCCCGGTCGCCGCGGCCCTGCTCACCGCGCAGATCGCCGACGCGCTGGCCGCCAGTCACGCCGACGGCGTAGTGCACCGCGACCTGAAGCCGGCGAACGTCCTGCTCAAGCAGGACGGCGGCCAGATGCACCCGCTGCTGACCGACTTCGGCATCGCCCGCCTCGCCGACTCGCCCGGCCTGACCCGCACCCACGAGTTCGTCGGCACGCCCGCGTACGTCGCGCCGGAGTCCGCCGAGGGCCGCCCGCAGACCTCCGCCGTCGACATCTACGGCGCCGGCATCCTGCTGTACGAGCTGGTCACCGGCCGCCCGCCGTTCGCCGGCAGCTCCGCCCTGGAGGTGCTGCACCAGCACCTGAGCGCCGAGCCGCGCCGCCCCTCCACCGTCCCCGAACCGCTGTGGACGGTCATAGAGCGCTGTCTGCGCAAGAACCCGGACGAGAGGCCGAGCGCCGAGAACCTCGCGCGCGGCCTGCGGGTCGTCGCCGAGGGCGTCGGCGTGCACGCGAACTCCGCGCAGATCGCCGCCGCCGAGAACGTGGGCGCCCTGCTCGCCCCGGACCCGGCGCCCGCCGCCGTCCCCGGCTCCCCGGGCGCGGCCGACCCGACGCAGGTGCTGCCGCACGGCTCCGCGCCGGGCGCGTACGACCCGAACGGCGCGACCAGCGTCCTCCCGCACACCGGCGGCCCGGCCGGCGCCGCCGACCCCACCGCCGTACTCCCGAACACCGGGGCCGCCGACCCGACGGCCGTGCTGCCGCCGGTGCCCCCGAACCAGCCCGGACAGCACGGCCAGGACCCCGGCCGGCAGGGCGAGCACCCCTGGCAGAACCAGCTGCGCGCCGCGCGGGACCGCAACGAGCAGACGCAGGTCCAGTACCTCGACCCCAGCCAGGACCCGCTGCGCCGCCGCCCCCAGCGGCAGGTGGCCCGCCCGCAGCAGCAGCCCCAGCAGCCTCAGCGGCCCCAGCCCCAGCAGCGCCCGCAGCCCCGGCGCCAGCAGGGCCCGCCGCCCGGCTACGGCTACCCGCAGCAGCAGCACCAGCCGCAGCAGTACGCACCGCAGCAGCAGCCCCAGCGGTACGCGCCGCCCGCCCCGCCGCAGCCGCAGCAGCCCACGCGGGAGCCGAGACAGCCGCGGCAGCGCAGCGCCAACCCGATGCGCATCCCCGGTCTGGGCTGCCTCAAGGGCTGCCTGTTCACGATCGTCATCCTGTTCGTGGCCGGCTGGCTGGTCTGGGAGCTGAGCCCGCTCCAGGAGTGGATCGGCACCGGCAAGGGCTACTGGGACCAGCTCACGGACTGGGTGGGCACGGTGACCGGATGGATCAGCGACCTCGGCGGCGGATCGGACGGCGGCGGATCCGGCGGCGGGGGCGGCTCGACGCAGTAGCGCTCCACGGCGGCGGGACCCTCGGGCGGCGAGTCCGTCAGGCGGCGAGTCTGTCGCTTTGTCGACACCCGGGGGGTGATTTCGGCCTCCCCGGTGAACGTCGGCTCGCCGGACGCGTAGTTTTAGCGACAACACGCGTCTGTAGGAGCAGTCTTGGCACGGAAGATCGGCAGCCGGTACACCGCGAACCAGATCCTGGGACGGGGCAGCGCCGGCACGGTGTGGCTGGGCGAGGGGCCTGAGGGCCCCGTCGCCATCAAGCTGCTGCGCGAGGATCTGGCGTCCGACCAGGAACTCGTCGGACGCTTCGTCCAGGAGCGCACCGCCCTGCTCGGGCTCGAGCACCCGAACGTGGTCTCCGTCCGCGACCTGGTCGTCGACGGCAACGACCTCGCGCTCGTCATGGACCTGGTCCGCGGCACCGACCTGCGCACCCGGCTGGAACGGGAGCGGCGGCTCGCCCCCGAGGCGGCCGTCGCGATCGTCGCCGACGTCGCCGACGGGCTCGCCGCGGCCCACGCCGCCGGGGTCGTGCACCGGGACGTCAAGCCCGAGAACGTCCTGCTGGACATGCAGGGCCCGCTCGGACCCGGCGGCTCGCACCGCGCCCTGCTCACCGACTTCGGCGTCGCCAAGCTGATCGACACCCCGCAGCGGACCCGCGCGACCAAGGTCATCGGCACCCCGGACTACCTGGCGCCCGAGATCGTCGAAGGCCTCCCCCCGCGGGCGTCCGTCGACATCTACGCCCTCGCCACGGTCCTCTACGAGCTGCTGGCCGGCTTCACGCCCTTCGGCGGCGGACACCCGGGCGCCGTGCTGCGCCGCCACGTCACCGAGACCGTCGTCCCGCTCCCCGGCATCCCCGACGAGCTGTGGCAGCTGATCGTGCAGTGCCTCGCCAAGGCCCCCGCCTCCCGGCTGCGCGCCTCCGAGCTGGCCGCCCGGCTGCGGGAGCAGCTGCCGACGCTGGCCGGAATGCCGCCGCTGGACGTGGACGAGCCGGACGCCGACGCCGCCGAACCCGCCGACGACGCCCCGCGGCCCCAGCAGGGCACCCCGGCGCCCCCGGCCCGGGAACGCCGGGGCGCGGTCTCGCTGGTCCCCGGCGCCAAGCCGGACTCCAACCGGGACACCCACACCTCGATGCGCGTCCCCGCCCCCGACGAGCTGGCCGGCGGCGCCCACGGCACGGCCCGCGCGCCCCGCGCCTCCGGCGCCCCCCGTCCCGGCTCGGCCCGCAACCGCGCCGCCACCCGGCGCCGCCGCATCACCCTCGGTGCCGCCGCGGTGGTCCTGGCCGCGGCGGTCGGCACCGGCGCCTGGCTGGCCGCGTCGGGCGACGACGAGGGGGCGGCACCGCAGGACACCAGGAACTCGGCACCGGACACGCCCTGACGCCCCCTGGCCTGCCGGGCGGGGCCGCGCCGCCCGGCGCCGAGCGCTCGACAGAGCCGTTACGCTGGATGCGTGGCAGTCGTCGATGTATCCGAAGAGCTCAAGTCCCTCTCCTCGACCATGGAGTCGATCGAGGCCGTTCTGGACCTCGACAAGCTGAGGGCAGACATCGCCGTGCTCGAGGAGCAGGCGGCCGCGCCGTCCCTGTGGGACAACCCGGACGAGGCGCAGAAGATCACCAGCAAGCTCTCCCACCTCCAGGCGGAGGTGAGGAAGGCCGAGGCCCTGCGCTCGCGGATCGACGATCTTGCCGTGCTCTTCGAGATGGCCGAGGAGGAGGACGACCCGGACACCCGTGCCGAGGCCGAGTCCGAGCTCGCCGCCGTCAGGAAGGCGCTGGACGAGATGGAGGTGCGCACCCTCCTCTCCGGCGAGTACGACTCCCGTGAGGCGCTCGTCAACATCCGCGCCGAGGCCGGCGGTGTCGACGCCGCGGACTTCGCGGAGAAGCTGCAGCGCATGTACCTGCGCTGGGCCGAGCAGCGCGGCTACAAGACGGAGCTCATCGAGACGTCCTACGCGGAGGAGGCCGGCATCAAGTCGACCACCTTCTCCGTGCAGGCCCCCTACGCCTACGGCACCCTCTCCGTCGAGCAGGGCACCCACCGCCTGGTGCGCATCTCGCCCTTCGACAACCAGGGCCGGCGCCAGACCTCCTTCGCCGGTGTCGAGGTGCTTCCCGTCGTCGAGCAGTCCGACCACGTCGAGATCGACGAGTCCGACCTGCGCATCGACGTCTACCGGTCCTCCGGGCCCGGCGGCCAGGGCGTGAACACCACCGACTCCGCGGTGCGCATCACGCACCTCCCGACCGGCATCGTCGTCTCCTGCCAGAACGAGCGGTCGCAGATCCAGAACAAGGCCACCGCCATGAACGTCCTCCAGGCCAAGCTGCTGGAGCGGCGCCGCCAGGAGGAGCAGGCCAAGATGGACGCCCTCAAGGGCGACGGCGGCAACTCCTGGGGCAACCAGATGCGTTCGTACGTCCTCCACCCGTACCAGATGGTCAAGGACCTGCGGACCGAGCACGAGGTCGGCAACCCCGAGGCCGTCTTCAACGGTGAGATCGACGGTTTCCTGGAAGCCGGTATTCGCTGGCGCAAGCAGCAAGAGAAGTAAGTTTGTCGACAAAGTCAACCGCCCCTGAACCAGGGGCGGTTGCTGTTTGTCCGGGTTTTACATCACACTCACAGTCTCCAGAGCCGACAAAGCGCGGTACATAAGGACATTGCGCGCGCAACGGCCTTGACGTTGCTTTGAAAAATCGGAAGGCTGAAGCGCGGCATGCGTACTTCTGGGGCGCATGTGAACCGGGGGGATTGAGTAAATGGCTACCACCCTCCGTCGATCACGGCCCCCGAGCGCCGCCTCATTGACGATCAGCTACTGGGGGTAGCAACCATATGACCAAGAAGACGCGGATCCGTCTCGCGCGTATAGCGGCCGGTGCGGTGATCGCCGCCGGTGCCTCGCTGACCGCCGCGGGCGCCGCTTCCGCCGCCCCGGACGACTGCGGGTTCCTGGGGATCGGCTGCGAGACGCCGAGCCCGGACCCCGAGCCGACCGACCCGGAGATCCCGACGGACCCGAACCCGACCGACCCGGGCATCCCGACCGACCCGGGCACGCCCACCGACCCGGGCATCCCGACCGACCCGGGTACGCCCACCGACCCGGGCACCGACCCGGAGATCCCGACCGACCCGACCGAGGACCCGACCGAGCCCGAGGAGCCGGAGGAGCCGGGCAACGGCAACGGCAACGGGAATGGCAACGGAAACGGGAACGGCAACGGGAACGGCAACGGAAACGGCAACGGGAACGGTGGCGGCAACAACACCAACCCCGACGGCGGCTCCAACGACTCCGCCCAGAGCGAGGGCTCCTCGGCCCTGACCGACACCGGCGCCGACGCCCCGGCCGACACCTCGGCCCAGGGCGGCGGCGACGAGCTGGCCGAGACCGGTGCCGCGGAGACCACGTTCCTGCTGGTGGGCGCCGCGACGATGATCGCCGGCGGCATCGGCTTCCGCGTCCTGCCGCGCCTCATGGGCGGCCGTGGCGGTGCGGCCGCCTGAGTGGTGGCCGACGGTAGCTGAAAGGGCCCGGAGCGTTACGCTCCGGGCCCTTTCCGTGTCCGTGTCAGGGAGGCGTCACGCGGTCTGGTGCGCCAGCAGTGCCACCGCGGCGACCAGCACCGCCAGCAGGGCGATCAGCGTCATCGGGTTCAGGCCCGCGAGGGGGTTCTCCTGCTGCAGCCGCTCGCGGTTCGCCCGGCACACGGGGCAGCGGCCCTCGCTCACGGGCGCGGCACAGTTCGCGCACACCAGCCGGTCGTACGTCATGTGCTCGCCCTCCTAGCGCCGGTTCTCCCTGAACAACGCTCTCCGGGGTGAGAACGTTCCCCCTCCACTGTGCCAGGTTCCCCGGAAGGGTGCGCGGGGCCCTTCGAAGGAGACTGCGGACGCGTGCACAAAACGTACATGTGACGCGCAACCCCGACCGGTGACTGCGGTTGCCCACTCGGTTCGCGTATGGTCACGCTCATCTACCCCCGGCGACCCGTGGTGCATCCGTGATCCGATTCGACAATGTCTCCAAGGTCTACCCCAAGCAGACCCGCCCGGCCCTCAGGGATGTCTCCCTGGAGGTCGAGAAGGGCGAGTTCGTGTTCCTCGTGGGGTCCTCCGGCTCCGGAAAGTCCACCTTCCTGCGGCTGATCCTCCGCGAGGAGCGGGCCAGCCACGGACAGGTGCACGTTCTGGGCAAGGACCTCGCACGCCTGTCCAACTGGAAGGTGCCGCACATGCGCCGCCAGCTGGGCACGGTCTTCCAGGACTTCCGGCTGCTGCCGAACAAGACCGTCGCCGAGAACGTGGCCTTCGCGCAGGAGGTCATCGGCAAGTCCCGCGGCGAGATCCGCAAGTCCGTGCCGCAGGTGCTGGAGCTGGTCGGCCTCGGTGGCAAGGAGGACCGGATGCCGGGCGAGCTGTCCGGTGGTGAGCAGCAGCGCGTCGCCATCGCGCGCGCCTTCGTCAACCGGCCCAAGCTGCTGATCGCCGACGAGCCCACCGGCAACCTCGACCCGCAGACCTCCGTCGGCATCATGAAGCTGCTCGACCGGATCAACCGCACCGGTACGACCGTCGTGATGGCCACGCACGACCAGAACATCGTGGACCAGATGCGCAAGCGCGTCATCGAGCTGGAGAAGGGCCGCCTCGTCCGCGACCAGGCCCGCGGCGTCTACGGCTACCAGCACTGACGATCCACGACGGAAAGGCTTAACCAGACGCCATGCGCGCCCAGTTCGTTCTGTCGGAGATCGGTGTCGGTCTCCGCCGCAATCTGACGATGACCTTCGCCGTCGTCGTCTCCGTCGCCCTGTCCCTGGCCCTGTTCGGCGGCTCGCTGCTGATGACCGACCAGGTCAACACCATGAAGGGCTACTGGTACGACAAGGTCAACGTCTCGATCTTCCTCTGCAACAAGAGTGACGCCGAGTCCGACCCCAACTGCGCCAAGGGCGCCGTCACCGACGAGCAGAAGGACCAGATCGTCGGCGACCTGAAGAAGATGCCGGTCGTCGACAGCGTCACGTACGAGTCGCAGGACCAGGCGTACAAGCACTACAAGGAGCAGTTCGGCGACTCGCCGCTGGCCAGCTCGCTCACGCCGGACCAGATGCAGGAGTCGTACCGCGTCAAGCTGAAGGACCCGGAGAAGTACCAGGTCATCGCGAGCGCCTTCAACGGCCGGGACGGCGTGCAGTCCGTGCAGGACCAGAAGGGCACCCTGGACAACCTCTTCGAGCTGCTGAACGGCATGAAATGGGCCGCCAGCGCGGTGATGGCGCTCATGCTGGTCGTGGCCCTGATGCTGATCGTCAACACCGTGCGCGTCTCGGCGTTCAGCCGGCGGCGGGAGACCGGCATCATGCGCCTGGTCGGCGCCTCCGGCTTCTACATCCAGGCGCCGTTCATCGCGGAGGCCGCGGTCGCCGGACTCATCGGCGGCACGCTCGCCTGCGGCTTCCTGGTGGTCGCGCGGTACTTCCTCATCGATCACGGACTGGCCCTGGCCGACCAGTTGACGCTGATCAACTTCATCGGCTGGGACGCCGTGCTGACGAAGCTGCCGCTCATCCTCGCCACCAGCCTTCTGATGCCCGCGCTGGCCGCGTTCTTCGCGCTGCGCAAGTACTTGAAGGTGTGACGCACGCCAAGAGGGGCCGTGCGGTCAACCGACCGTACGGCCCTTTCCGTTGTCCTAGACTCACCGGCATGTCAGGTCGTGACCTGTTCTGTCAGCCCCGCCGCATGCGCCGCGGGGCCGCCCTGACACTGCTCTTCGCGAGCGTGGTCGTCACCGGCGCCGCCACCGGCTCCCTGCCCGGCACCGAGCGCAGGCCCGCGCCCGGCCCGTCCCGCACGGCGGCCTCCGTGGCCCGCCCGGACGCAGTGACGGAGGCCGCCGTCGAGGCGATGGCCGACGGCAAGTCGCCCCTGGAGGCCGCCGAGCGGGCCGTCAGCCGCAGCGGGGACCGCTGGGACGCCGTCTACTCCGAGGGCGAGTACGAGGAGTTCGAGGAGACCCTGGACGGCGCCTACACGGGCGTCGGGCTGGGGGCGCGGCGCGAGCGCGGCGGGCGGATCGAGGTGACCGAGGTGGCCGCCGGGTCGCCGGCGGACGCCGCCGGGATCCGCGCGGGCGACCGGCTGCGCAGCATCGACGGCCGCGCGGTCGACGGGCGGCCCGTGACCGAGGTGGTCTCCTTACTGCGCGGTGACGCCACCGACGCGCCCGCCGGCACGACCGTCCGGCTCGGCCTGGAGCGTGACACGCGCGAGTGGGACGTCACCTTGCGCAGGGCCCGCCTCTCGACCGACACGGTGAGCGTCCGCGAGCTCCCCGAGGGGGACACCCTCATCAAGATCGGCGCCTTCACCAGGGGCTCCGGCGACACCGTCCGCGCCGCCGTACGGAAGGCCCCGCGCGGTGCCGGGATCGTCCTCGACCTGCGCGGCAACCCCGGCGGCCTGGTCACCGAGGCCGTCACCGCCGCCTCCGCCTTCCTCGACGGCGGGCTCGTGGCCACCTACGACGTCGACGGGGACCAGCAGGCGCTGCACGCCGAGCTCGGCGGCGACACCGAAAGACCCCTGGTCGCGCTCGTCGACGGGGGCACGATGAGCGCGGCCGAGCTGCTGACCGGCGCCTTGCAGGACCGGGGCCGCGCGGTCGTCGTCGGCTCCCGCACCTTCGGCAAGGGCTCGGTCCAGATGCCGAGCCGGCTGCCCGACGGCTCCGTCGCCGAGCTGACCGTCGGCCACTACCGCACTCCCTCCGGCCGCGCGGTCGACGGCCACGGCATCACCCCCGACCTGGAGGCCGACGAGGACGCGCTGCCCCGCGCGGAGACGGTGCTGACGGGCCTCGGCGACTAGAGGGCCACCCAGCGGGACCCAGTGGGACCCTCCCTTAATGACTTCCCGCACACCCCCTCCGTAGTGCGAAAATGGTCGGCACTATGGCTAAGGAAAAAGGGCGCAAACTGATCGCGCAGAACAAGAAGGCGCGGCACGACTACCTGATCCTCGACACCTACGAGGCCGGACTGGTCCTCACCGGCACCGAGGTGAAGTCACTGCGTCAGGGTCGCGCCTCGCTGGTCGACGGCTTCGTGCAGCTGGACGGTCACGAAGCGTGGCTGTACAACGTGCACGTGCCCGAGTACAGCCAGGGCACCTGGACCAACCACAGCGCCCGCCGCAAGCGCAAGCTGCTGCTGCACCGCGTGGAGATCGACAAGCTGGAGGCCAAGTCCCAGGAGACCGGCCACACGATCGTGCCGCTCGCCCTGTACTTCAAGGACGGCCGGGCGAAGATCGAGATCGCGCTGGCGAAGGGCAAGAAGGAGTACGACAAGCGGCAGACCCTGCGGGAGAAGCAGGACCGGCGCGAGGCGGAGCGCGCGATGTCCGCGGTGCGGCGCAAGCAGCGGGCCTGACCCCCGGGAATACGCTGGCACACGTCCGCGTTGGTCACGTACGATGGCATCTGCACCGCAAGCGGGTGCGCGATCCTGTCCGGGGGGCTACCTCCGGCGGGTTTGAAAAATCAACATGGGGATGATCGGTTTCGACAGCGGCTGTCGAAGCAGGGGAAGCGTGTCGAGGAAGCGGCCATGATCTCGTAAACCACAGGCCGAAAAAAATAATCGCCAACACCAAGCGCGATTCCTCCCAGCAGGCCTTCGCCCTCGCTGCCTGATCTCAGGTAGCAGAGCGAGCCTCCTACTAAGGGAGTGTCAGCCCGGGGCTGTTCCCGACCCGGATCCTGGCATCAGCTAGGGGACTAAACCTCGATCCCGGTCACGGGGTGAAGAGGGAAACCAAACAGTGACTGAGCCCGTCGGAGACTTGTCCGCGTGATCTCCGGGGCCGAGAAAATCAGAGCGGACTGCACACGGAGAAGCCCTGGTTCCGCACCGTTGGACGCGGGTTCGATTCCCGCCATCTCCACTCACTCCCATGTGGGCAAGGCCCCGACGCTTCCGAGCGCCGGGGCCTTTGTCATGCGAGGCGGTCTGTTGTGGGGCCGGGGGATCCGGGATGCTGCGGTGGCATGAAGAGATCAGGGGTCAACTCGCCCGGGCGGGCGTGGCGTTGGGTGTTGGTGGGCGGGCTGGTCGCCGGTCTGCTGGGGCCGGGGGCGTTCGCCGGGGCCGACGGGGATCGCAGCGGGCTGGCCGAGGCCATCGACACCGTGCTGGGCGACGCCCGGATGGAGGGCGGCGTGGCCAGTGTGGTGATCGCCGACACCGGGAGCGGCGAGGTGCTCTACCAGCGCAACGGCTCGACACGCCTGATGCCCGCCTCCACCACCAAGCTCGCCACCTCCGCCGCCGCCCTGGAGATCCTGGGCCCGGAGTACCGCTTCGGCACGGACGTGCTGGCCGGCGGACGGCAGTACGGCTCGGTGCTCCGCGGCGATCTGTATCTGCGCGGCACCGGTGACCCAACCCTCCTCGCCGCCGACTACGACCGGCTCGCCGCCCGGGTCGCCGAGGCCGGGATCAAGCGGGTCGAGGGACGGCTCGTCGCCGACGACACCAGGTTCGACGCCGAGCGCGTCGGACGCGGCTGGGCGGCCGACGACGAGGCCGCCTACTACGCCGCCCAGATCAGCGCGCTGAGCGTCGCCCCGGACACCGACTACGACACCGGCACGGTGCTCGTGCAGGTCACGCCGGGTGCCAAGGCCGGGGACGAGCCGGTCGTCACGCTCACACCCGACACCGAGTACGTGGACGTCGACGTCCGCGCCACCACCGTCGCCGCCGGGGGCGCGGGCGCCCTCTCCGTCGACCGTGAGCACGGCACCAACACCGTCGTCGTCACCGGCACCACCCCCGTCGGCGGCAGCGGCGGCAAGGCGTGGATCAGCGTCTGGGAGCCCACCGGCTACGCCGCCGCCGTCTTCCGGGACGCCCTCGCCGCGCACGGCGTGCGGGTCACCGGGCCGACCCGGCTGGGCCGGCAGACACCGGAGGGCGCGCGGCGGCTGGCCGAGCACCGCTCCATGCCGCTGAAGGACCTGCTCGTCCCGTTCATGAAGCTGTCCAACAACATGCACGCCGAGGTGCTGACCAAGGCCATGGGGTACGAGGTGTCCGGCAAGGGCAGCTGGTCCGCCGGGCTCGCCGCCGTCAGCGGCTACCTCAAGGGTGTCGGCGTCGACACCGCGAAGCTCCGCCAGGTGGACGGGTCAGGGCTGTCCCGGATGGACAACTTCCCCGCCGCCCAGCTCACCGCCCTCCTGCTCGCCGCCCGCGCGGAGCCCTGGTACGCCGACTGGTACCGCTCCCTGCCGGTCGCCTGCGACCCCGACCGGTTCACCGGCGGCACCCTGCGCACCCGGATGTGCGGGACGCCCGCGGCGGGCAACGCCCGCGCCAAGACCGGTTCGCTGACCGGCGCTTCCGCCCTGGCCGGGTACGTCACCGACGCGGGCGGTCGTGAGCTGGCGTACGCCATCGTGCTCAACAACCATCTGGCCTCGTCGGTGAAGCCTCTGGAGGACGCCATCGTCACCACCCTCGCCCGGTCCAGCGCGGAGGCGGCCACCTTGGTCACTCCTCGGCGAGCCCGGGGTGGGCAGGCGGAGGCCGAGTCCGATGGCCTGGAGTGCGCGTGGCGTAAGCCTGTGCGCTGCTGAGCGGGCGTGTGTGCGCGTCGGGGGTCCGGGGATCAGGCGGGTGCGGGTTCGTCGTGGCCTCTCGCGCGGTTCCCGCGCCCCTGAGGGGTGTCACAGTGCCGTTCGCCGTGCCGTGCTGCCCCGGACCGTCAGGGCCGGAGGCAGCAGCGTCGTCGCCGGTACCGGGTCGCCGGCCGGTTCGCGCAGCAGGAGTTCCACCGCGCGGCCGGCGATCTCGGCGGCGGGCAGGGTGACCGACGTCAGGGGGACGCGGGTGGACTCCGCGAGGCCGGGCGGGCAGATGGCGGTGACCGAGAGGTCCCCGGGGACGCGCAGGCCCAGCCGCCCGAAGGCGTCCAGGAGCGGGTTCAGGGCGGCCTCGTTGTGGACCACCAGCCCCGTCAGCGCCGGGTGTTCGCGCAGCAGGCGCTCGGCCAGCCGGAGGGCCGCCGCGGGCGTCGGCTCGCAGGGGTGGACGGCGGAGACGAGGCCGTGGCGGTCGGCTGCGGCGGTGAAGCCCTGGACCACGCGCTGGGCGAACGCGGTCCGGCGGACGTAGACCTCGGGCGGGGAGCCCACCAGGGCCACCACCCGGTGGCCCAGCTCCGCCAGGTGGTCCACGCAGGTCTCGGCCGCCGCCCTGAAGTCGAGGTCGACGCAGGTGAGTCCGGCGTGGTCCGCCGGGAGGCCGATCAGCACGGCCGGCCGGTCCAGGGTCCGCAGCAGCGGCAGCCGGGGGTCGTGCAGCTGTACGTCCATCAGGATCAGCCCGTCGACCAGGGCCGTGTCGGCCACCCGGCGCAGGCCGTCCGCGCCCTCGTCCTGGGTGACGACGAGGACGTCGCGGCCGTACGCCCGTGCCGTGGTCACCACCGCCACCGCGAACTGCATGGCCACCGGCACGTGGACGCCCGCCCGCAGCGGGAGGACCAGGGCGATGACGTTCGGCTCGCCGCCGGCCAGGGCGCGGGCGTGCGGGCGGTAGCCGAGGGCGCGGATGGAGTCGTGCACGCGACGCCGGGTCTCCTCGGAGATCGGGCGCTTGCCGCTGAGGGCGTACGACACGGTGCTGGGGGAGACGCCGGCGTGCCGGGCCACGTCCGTGATCTTCACCATCAGGCGGGCTCCACCGCTCGTTGTCGAAGCGCTTCGACGAGCGACGGTAAAGGCGGATCAGCGGACCGGTCAATGGGTCGGAAGGACTCAGTGGAGCGGTTCGACGGAGTGGACGAGCCTCCCTTCGCGCCGGCCGAGCGCGAGCGG
Organism: Streptomyces sp. TSRI0107; assembly: GCF_001905845.1. Lineage (GTDB taxonomy): Bacteria > Actinomycetota > Actinomycetes > Streptomycetales > Streptomycetaceae > Streptomyces. Next base: position 71,912 of record NZ_LIVZ01000001.1, read on the forward strand.
CGCGAGAGCGGTCAGCAGGGCCGTGCCCGCCGCCGCGACCGGCACCGCGTAGCCCGCCGTCACCGACAGGTGCTCCACCGACCAGCCGCCCAGCGCGCTGCCGCCCGCGATCCCGCCCAGCAGGCCGGTCACCGCCAGCGTCATGCCCTCGTTGAGGCGTCCCTCGGGCGTGCGCTCCTGCACCAGGGCCATGCCGGTCACCATCGTCGGCGCGGTCGCCATCCCCGCGACCAGCAGCGCGCCCGCGAGCACCGGCAGGGAGCCGGTGAGCGTGGCGGCGAGCAGCGGCAGGGTCAGCGCCCCGGTCATGGCGGCGATGCACCACACGTACCGGACGTCGGCCCGCCCGCGCGGCCGGAACCGGCCGTACACCAGCCCGGCCGCGCAGGACCCGGCCGCCTGGAGGCCCAGGACCACGCCGACCGCCGTCCGCATGCCGTGGGCGTCCGCGAACGCGATCGTGACGACCTCCAGCGCGCCGAAGACCATGCCCATGGCGAGGCAGACCACGAGCAGCGGCGGAATGCCGGGCGCGCGCAGCGGCGACCTCCCGCGCACGGCGGGCCGCGCGGGCGGCTCGGTGGACCGCTGCGCGGCGAACAGCAGGACGCCGGACAGCAGCAGGACGACGCCGACGAGCGTGCCCGCCTCGGGGAAGAAGGTCCCGCACAGGAAGGCCGCGAGCACCGGGCCCAGCATGAAACAAAGCTCGTCGGCCGCCTGCTCGAAGGCGTTCGCGGTGTGCAGCGCGGCCGCGTCGCCCTTCAGCAGGTGGGCCCAGCGGGCGCGGGACATGCCGCCGGTGTTGGGGGTGGTCGCGGTCGCGGCGTAGGCGGCGAACAGGGTCCAGTCGGGGGTGTCCCGGCGGACGCAGAGGATCAGGGCGATGCTGCCCAGGGAGGCGACGAGGGTGGCCGGTACGGCGATCCGGGCCTGGCCGTACCGGTCCACGAGCCGGGCGGTCCAGGGCGCGACCAGCGCGGTCGCGGCGAGGCCCGTCGCGGTGACGGCGCCGGCGAGGGCGTAGGAGTCCCGCGCCCCGGCGATCATCACGACCGCGCTCACGCTGAACATGCCCATCGGCAGGCGGGCTATCAGGTTTCCGGCGGTGAAGGCCTTGGCGCCCGGGTGGGCGAAGAGCTGTCGGTACGGCATGCGTCCACCGTCGCCCGGAAGTGATCAACGGGTCCAACACCCGTTCGGCGCGGATTCACGCGCCTGTGTTGTAAGTTGCCCGGATGCCCGCCCCGCACATCGACCCCCGGCTCCTGCGCGCCTTCGTGACCGTCGCCGAGGAGCTGCACTTCACCCGGGCCGCGGCCCGGCTCTACGTCGCCCAGCAGGCGCTCAGCCGGGACGTACGGCGGCTGGAGCGGGAGCTGGGCGCCGAACTGTTCGTGCGGACCACGCGGCAGGTGACGCTGACCGGCGACGGCGAGCGGCTGCTTCCCCACGCGCGCCGGGCGCTCCAGGCGCAGGACGACCTGCTCGCCGCCTTCGGACAGGCCCGGCCGCTCCTCGTCGACCTCAACTTCCCCGGCTTCGGCACCGCGCACCGGGTGCTGCGCCGGGCCCGCGAACTCGCCCCCGGACTGGAGCTGATGGCCCGCTACGAGAGCGGGCTGACCGGTGCGGCGGAGCAGCTGGCCGGGGGGCGGCTGGACGCGTCGTTCGGACGGTACGCGGGGCTCGGCCCGGCGCTGCGCGGCCGGCTGGCGCACCAGCCGGTGCGGTTCGAGCCGATGGTGATCGCGCTGCCCGAGGGGCACCCGCTGGCCCGGCTGGAGGCCGTGCCGCTGGCCGCGCTCGCGGGCGAGCGGGTGTACGCGGGGGCCGGGAACCCGCGCACGCGGGAGTGGACCGACCTCGCGAGCCGCCTGTTCGAGGGGCGGGGGATCGAGGTGGCGCCGCCCGTTCCGCTGGCCGTCGGTGACGAGGAGTTCGAGCGGATCATGGCGAAGACCGGGTATCCGGTGCTCGCCGTGGTGGACTTCCCGGGGATGCGCGACCGGGTGATGCGGCCCTTGGTCGACCCCGTTCCTCTGTCCCCGGTGTCGTTGGTGTGGCGCAAAGGGCTGGTTCATCCGGGTCTGGACGCGTTGCGGCGGGCCGCGGCGGAGGTGGCGGCCGAGGAGGGGTGGCTCCACCGGCCCGCCGGGGGGTGGATTCCGGCCATGGACATCTCGCTCATGAACCTCCACAACTGACAATGCGTATACAGAAATCCGGTAGGCATATGCTCGGATCGGCCGCGCGAGCTCAGGCCAGCCGCCCTTCGCTTCAGATGTGACCTGTTCCGCCCGACTTTGTGTGGAGACTTTGCGAAGGGCGCTGGTAACTTGAGAGCGCCGCGGTGACCCGCGAGGTCCGGGGGGATTCAGGGTTTGCGGTCGCTGCTGCGGCAACCGACAGCAAACTCTCGTACGTCTGTACGTCTGCCTGCGCGAGCAACATGGAGTGCGGAGGGAGGCACAGTCGTGACCCAGGCAGGGCAGGGGGGACGCGATCGGGGCGGCGACGAGGTGCCCCTTTCGCCGGACGAGACCATGCAGTTGAAGGTCCCGGCGCCGCAGCAGCGAGCGGCCGCCGACGAGACCATGCAACTGCGCGTACCCGAGGGTGGCATACCCGAGGGCGGCATACCCAAGGGCGGCAAAGCTGATGACTCCGGCACAGCCGACGGATCCGGCACAGCCGACGGATCCGGCAAAGCCGACGGAGCCGGTTCCGGTGAGTCCGAGACCTCCGGTACGCCCTCCCGGCGCCGCCGCAAAGCCGCCCGCCCCTCTCCCGCCGCCCGCCTCGCCGCCGGCCTGACCGCGGCGCTCGGCCCCCGCCTGGCCCCCGTGCTCGGCCCCGTCGCCGCCTTCCTCGGCCCCTGCCTCCGCCGGATGCGCCCGCAGTACCCCCGGCCCGGCCGCACCGGCTGGCGGCGCTGGATCCCGTCCTGGAGGCAGAGCCTCGGCGGCTTCCTCGCCACCCTCGGCCTCAGCAGCCTCCTCCTGGTCGTCGCCTACGCGGCCACCGACATCCCCGAGGACCTCAACACCTACGCCACCCAGCAGGACAACGTGTACTTCTGGGCCGACGGCACCCCCATGGCCCGTACCGGCTGGGTGCTGCGGCAGTCGATGTCGCTGGACGACATCCCCGAGGACGTCCGCTGGGCGGTCCTCGCCGCCGAGAACGAGAGCTTCTACAGCGACCCCGGAATCTCCTTCAAGGGCATCACCCGCGCCGTGTTCCGCACCCTCGGCCAGGGCGACACCCAGGGCGGCTCGACCATCACCCAGCAGTACGTCAAGAACGTCTACCTCAGCCAGGACCAGACCGTCAGCCGCAAGTTCACCGAGGCGATGATGGCTCTCAAGCTCGACAACCGGATGAGCAAGGACGAGATCCTCGAGGGCTACCTCAACACCAGCTGGTTCGGCCGCGGCACCTACGGCATCCAGCGCGCCGCCCAGGCCTACTACGGCAAGGACGTCAGCGAGCTGAACGTCAGCGAGGCCGCCTTCCTCGCCTCCCTGCTCAAGGGCGCCGGCCTCTACGACCCCACGCTCAGCCAGGCCAACCACGAGCGGGCCGTGGAACGCTGGTCGTGGATCCTCGACCGGATGGTCGCGATCGGCAAGCTGTCGCCGCAGGAACGCGCCAAGTACACGAAGTTCCCGGAGCCGCTGGAGAGCAACCCGCTGTACGACACCGGTGAGCAGAGCGACTACCTGGTCGAACTCGCCGCCCAGTACGCCAAGAAGACCGCGCACATCTCCGACCCGGAGTTCGACCGCGGCGGCTACCAGATCTACACGACCTTCGAGAAGGGCCGCGAGGACCAGCTCACCGAAGCCGTGACCAAGGCCCGCAAGCAGGCGAAGAAGGACAACCCGAAGGAGGCCAGGACCGCCCATTACGGCGCCGCCTCCATCGCCGCCGACGGCCGGATCCTCGCCGTCTACGGCGGCCCCGACCACCGCAAACAGGGCTACAACGAGTCCAACGCGACCACCGTCCCCGCCGGATCGGCGTTCATGCCGTTCGTCTACGCCGCCGGACTGGAACACGGCGTCCGCAAGAGCCGCGACGGCGAACCCACCCCGGTGACCGGGGAGACCCTCTACAACGGCGACGACGAAGTGCCCGTCACCACACCCGAGGGCCCCTACTGGGACCGCAGCGGCCGCAAGGTCGCCGCACGCAACGACGGCGGCAAGTCCTACGGGCAGATCTCCCTGCACCAGGCGCTCGCGCTGTCCGTCAACACCCCGTTCATGCAGCTCGGCATGGACACCGGGCTGGAGAAGGTGCGCTCCACCGCCGAGGCCTCCGGGCTGCTGCCCTCCAGCATCGGCGCCCAGGTGCCCACCCTGTCCACCGGCAGCTCCACCCCCAGCGCCATCCGGATGGCCAGCGGCTACGCCACCTTCGCCGCCGACGGCAGGCACACCGAGCCGTACTCGGTGCGGAAGATCACCCACAACGGCCGCACGGTCGCCCTCGACAAGCCGGCCACCCGCCGCGCAATGGGCGCCGACACCGCCCGCGAGGTCCAGTCCGCGCTCGTCGACGCCTTCCGCGCCGCCCACCCGGAGGCCGCGTCCGCCTCCACCGCGGTCGCCGGGAAGGCCGGCACGACCGAGAACGACAAGGCCGCCTGGTACGTCGGCACCGCCGAGAAGGTGTCCACCGCGGTCGTCGTCTACCGCATGGACCTCGGCAAGAGCCTGGAACCCCTGCCGCTGGAAGGTCTGGCCGGGACGGCCGCCGACAGCGTCCCGTACGGCATCTGGTCCAGTGCCGTGAGACCGCTCGGCTGAGCCCCCGGCGCGACCACCGGCACCGCCCAGCCCCTGTCCCCGAGAGATCGAGCCGCAGATGAAACAACCGTCGGGCCGCCGCCGCAAGGCCCGTGCACGCCGCCGCCCCGCCGCCGCCCGACCGGGGTTCCTCACCCTGGCGGCGTGCCTCGTCGTCGCCTCCCTCGTCGCCGGCTACCTGGTGCTCTCCCGCACCGACGACACCGCCCCGACCGCGTCCGCCCAGGACGGCCCGAAGTCGTCGCAGCCGACCGCGCGGGCGAGCGAGGAACCGGAGTGGGACGGCAAGACGAAGGTGCTCGGCGACGGCTCGACCTCCTACACCGGCCCGCAGAAGAACCAGTTGAAGCCGGAGCCGCTCAAGCCCGGCCAGAAACCGCCGCAGTTCGTGGTCTTCTCCTGGGACGGCGCCCTCCAGGGCGACGACGGCCTCTTCTCCCACTACCGGGAGATGGGCCGGCAGTACGACGCCCACATGACGTACTTCCTCACCGGCATCTACCTGCTGCCCAAGAGCAAGAAGGACCTCTACTCCCCGCCCCAGCACCCCAAGGGCACCGCGGCGATCAGCTTCCCCACCGACGAACACATCCGCACCACCCTGGAGCAGCTCGGCGGCGCCTGGAAGGACGGCAACGAGATCGGCACCCACTTCAACGGCCATTTCTGCGGCGCCAAGGGCGGCGGCGACTGGAGCGTCGAGGAGTGGAAGAGCGAGATCGACCAGTTCTACGAGTTCGTCGAGAAGTGGAAGACGAACACCGGCTACACCGACCTCGACCCGCTGCCCTTCGACATCAAGAAGGAGGTGGTCGGCGGCCGCGCCCCCTGCCTCGAAGGGCAGGCCAACCTGCTGAAGGCGGCCGAGAGCTACGGCTGGCGCTACGACGCAAGCTCCGCCGGCGACTTCCAGATCTGGCCGACGAAGAAGAACGGCATCTGGGACTTCCCGCTTCAGATGCTCCCGTACGAGGGCGGCAAGTACCAGGGCCTGTCCATGGACTTCAACTTCCTCTACAACCAGTCCGACGGCGAGACCGACGGCGATCCGGCCATGTACCCGCAGTGGCAGCAGGAGACCTTCGACGCCTACATGGCCGGGTTCAACCGCGTCTACTACGGCAGCCGCGCCCCGCTGTTCATCGGCAACCACTTCGAGCAGTGGAACGGCGGCATCTACATGAACGCCGTCGACGACATGATCAAGACCGTGTGCACCAAAAAGGACGTCAAGTGCGTGTCCTTCAAGGAACTCGCCGACTGGATGGACGCCCAGAAGCCGGCCACCCTGGAGCGGCTGCGCACCCTGGATCCGGCGCAGGCACCCGACTGGTCGACGGTCGTCCAGTGACCCAACCCCGGTCGCCGCGGGCGGCGGTGACGGTCCGGTAACAGCCGCTCGGTTGGTCCTGCAACCCTCTTCACAGCAGCCACACATGGCATGGGAGGATTCCGCTGCCTCGGCACTCCTCAGCCGGGGAAAGAGGGGAAAGTTCAGTGAAGTCAAGGAAAGTGAGTCGTACGCGGCGTCGCGCGACGATACTCACGGCAGCCGCCGCCTCCGTCGTCGCGGGCGTCGCACTGCTGCCCAACTGGAGCGCCGGAGCGTCCACCACGACCGAACCAGAGGTGGACGCCAAGACGAAGGCCACGTTCCAGAAACTGGCCGACGCGGTCTTCACCGACCGCACCAACGCCCTGGTCGACGAGTCGGCGGCCGACCAGCCGCGGACCGACGGCTTCTCCGGCCGGGTCGCGCTCTCCTCCGGTGCGGCCCGCACCGAGGACAGCGCCCTGGACCAGCTCGGCGACCGCAAGGACCGGCTGGCCCGGCTCGGCGAGAAGTACAGCGCGGCGAACACCTCCGTCACCCTGGACCGCACCCGGGTGCGCGGTCGTACGGCCGTCGTCGCGGTCACCGAGACCACGACGCTGACGTACGACAAGGTGCGCGGCGACGAGCCGAAGTCGACCGGGTTCCAGGCCCACCACGAGTTGACCTTCAGGGCCGACAAGAGCGGCAACTGGCGGCTCACGGGCATCCGGGAGACCGACGACGGCGGCTTCGCGGTCAACCAGCTCGCCAAGTCGAGGACCGCCGCCACCACCACCGACGACACCATGCCGTCGGCCCCGCGCGCGGCCATCACCCGGCCCGCGCCGTCCAACCCGAAGAACTTCACCGCCAGCGGCTACGACTACAAGGCGATGGCCGCCTACGCGGAGAAGTACTGGCGCAACTACAACCCGGCCTACCCCGACTTCAACGGGCAGGGCGCGGGCGGTGACTGCACCAACTTCGTCAGCCAGTCCCTGAAGGCGGGCGGCTGGAAGCACGTGCCGGGCTACGTGTACGACTACACCCGGTGGTTCGGCAACGCCGACATCCAGTCGCACTCGTTCGTCGGCGTCAACGAGTGGTCCTGGTTCGCGCTGAACTCCAAGCGCGTCACCAGCCTCGCGAACGTCTACCAGATGGACGTCGGCGACGTCCTCCAGGTCGACTTCGACAAGGACGGCTCCAAGGACCACACGATGATCGTCACGTACCGCAGCCCCCAGGGCGTGCCGTACCTGACGTACCACTCCACCAACACCTACCGCCGCTCGGTGGCGAGCGTCATCGCGTCGTACCCGAACGCGGCGTACTACGCGTACCGCACCTGACCGGGGCGGTAGCGAATCCGAGCCTGGGGGCTCGCCCTTCTCGGGCGGGCCCCCAGCTGCGTCAGCCGATGGCGATGCGTGTCTTCCAGTAGCTTGTTGGGCCGATGATCTCCGTCCCCGAGCCGGTGAGGGCGGTCTTGCCGCCGGCGTGGAAGCGCACGGAACCGTCGGATCGGATGGCCCAGATGTCGGGGACGCCGTCGTTGTTGGCGTCTGGAGTGCCCGCCAGGAGCGGCACACTGCTCGAGAGCCAGCCGGAGGCGGCGTACTCGATATCCAATCCGCCGGACGAATTCGCCGCGGAGGCGAGCGACGTCAGGGCGACCCCACCACCTGAGTCGGCGACGCCCTTGCGCAACAGCAGCCGACCGGAGACGTTGGAGCGGTAGACGAGGTCGGCGACGCTGTCACCGGAGACATCCTGCACAGTGACGATGTCCCGGTCCTTCCAGCCGGACCCGAGAAGGAGGATCGCCTGGTCGACCGTGGCACCGTGGTAGCCGGTGAAGGCCCAGAGCTCGTCGTCAGTCCCGTTGCCGACGGTGGCTAGGAAGTCGGTGCGGCCATCGCCGGTGATGTCGCCGGCCGCCACGATCTGGGTCAGGGTCGCGGGGCTGGGTGCATTCTCGGGGAGCAGGATCTCCTGCCGCTTGTCGATGTTGACGGCGCCGTAACCGTCCCCTGGGTACACCCACAGCTTGCCCTCGACGCGGACGACCAGGTCCTGGAGACCGTCACCGCCGAGGATGTCTCCGTTGTGGGTGATCAGCGAGCCCTTGAAGTGCCCGTTGGGGGCGGCCACGTACGGCGGCGTGTCGTCGCCGCCGTTGGGATCCTTGTCGGGGTTGGCGCGGTATGCGCCCGGCATGGAGTAGTCCAGGTCGCCCGTCCCTCTGAGCAGATCCTTGTCGGCCTGGGAGGGATAGAGGGCGAGGTTGCCGGCTTCCGTGACGGCCATGAGATCGGGGAGCTTGTCGCCTGTGAAGTCGCCAGGCGCGTCGGCCTGGTCGCGCGGGGGGACGTAGAAGAAGTACTTCGTCGGATCCGAGACGTTGCCCGCGTCGTCGACCGTACGGACGTACAACACGTTGGGGCCGGCGGCCGGTGGCTTGGCATCCTTGATGGAGGAGATGTTGGTGAGGGGGCTGATGGAACCGGTGTAACTCGGTGAGTTGAACCCGTACTCGAACCTCGCGACATCGCCGTCACGAGCGATAAGGGTGAAAGTGCCGGGCGTGCCGAACTTCTTGATGCTCCAGGTGGTGTCCTCGGCGTCGTTGCCGAAACCGTTCTCACTGTCGTCCGCGTTGGGGAAGTCGGTGGACATCACGAATGGCGGTTTCGGTGCGGCCGTGTCGAGAACAAACCGACATGGGGCCTTGCGCGGGTGGTACGCCGAGGACGACCCCGCGTCGTCGACGGCCCGGACCCGCCACGAGTACGTGGCGCCGTTCGCGAGCTTGCTTGTCGGAAACTCGCCGGTCGTCTTCTTCGCAGTGTCGGAGTCACTGCCTGTCGAAACCTTGCCGACCGAGCCGAGCAGGTCGCCCGTCTTCTTCCATTCACCCGTCTTCCATAGATCGAAGTCGAGGTAATTCAGGTTCCTGTCCTTGTCCGTCGCCTCGGCGGTGAAGGTCAGATTCCCGGAGCCCATACGGATGTACGGCCTGGTGGTGGTGCACTTACCCCCAGGGCCGAGGTCCAACGAGTTCGAGACGATCGAGGGCTTGCGGTTGTAGACCAGCTCCAGTGTCGGCGGGAAATCGCCGGTGGCCTGGAACTTCTTCCAGGCGTACTGGGAGTCCTCGTCGCGGGCGCGCAGTCCGAACGTGATGGTGTCGTCGCCGTCGTCCGCGGTCTGCTGCGCGCCGCTGCGCACGTCGAAAGACTCGTACGCGTCCGGGCACCCGGACTTGTAGCCGTGCGCGAAGCTCTTCGTGGCCAGCTTGTTGCCGTCGTGCAGGCGCGGCGCGTTTTTCCAGTTGGTGCGGGAATCGATGGGCCCGGTGACGTGCACGCTCATGGACCTCGCGCTGCACGACCAGGAGTACGTCTCCCGCAGGTACAGCTTCGCCTTGATGATCTTCGTGCCCTCCAGATCCTTGTCGAACTCGATGTTGAAGAAGGATCTGGAGGTGCCCCAGGTGTCCGATTCGAAGCCGACGCGCGCTTCGTGGGTGCCGTTCTTGTTGAAGCCCTTGCCGTTGTAGAAGGTGGCGTTGGGGTGGCGGTCGTACGCGGTGGTCCAGTTCTGGACGTGCTTCTTGACCGACGGGTCGATGAAGACGGGGTAGGTCGTCGCCGGGTCGGTCAGGAACTCCTGGCTGGGAGTGAGCAGCCACTTGCCCGGCCCGAGGTCGGTCTCGACGAGGTCGCCGCGTGAGTCGGGGGACGGACCGTTCAGGGACGGCAAGCTGAGCGTGGCCGCCGAGCCGGTCTGTGATGGCTCTGGAGCCGGCTCGGGCGGTATCGATGGAAGGGGGGAGTCCGACAGGCTGGGTTCGGGGCCGTCGGTCGCGGAGGGCAGCACCTCGACGTCCGTGTCGCTCTGCTCGTCGGACTCGACAGGCTCCTCTTCGGTGGTGCTCGGGCTCGGACTGGTGCCGTCGGTGGGAGAGGGGCTGCCGGAGTCGGCGGGTTCGGGCGCGGTCGGCTGAGCGGTCGCCCCGACGGCGCCGTCCGTGACAGCGGGCGATCCGCTGCTGTCCCACATCAGCGGCGTCGGTGACATCGCCACTTCGTCCCCGTCGGCGTTCTCCGCACTGACGATGCCGGAGAGCGGTTCGAGGCGGAAGGTGAGTGAGGCGGAGTGAAGGCCGTAGACCAGTTGCCGGACGTGCGGGTCGGAGGCTGCCGCCCGGTTCTTCAGGACGACCAACTGCCCGAAGCCGTCGTCGTCGGCGGTCAGCACCAGGTCGCCACCGGGGAAGATCTCCGGGTACAGGGCGCGATTGCCGTCGATGATCGGGGTGGGGACAGGGCCCGGCCAGGTGAGCTGGATCGCGTGGGTGCCGCCGTCGACGTACAGCGTGACCAGGGGGGTACCGGTGTCCTCCGTCTCGGCTTGCTTCACCAGGGAGACCCGCTGCACGGTTGAACGCGAGGCCCGCTCCTCACCGCGTCCGCTCGCACCAGCCGAGAACACCATGCGGGTGTTGGTGGCGCGCGGCTCATAGCCGTCCTTGGTGCGGCGCAGGTTCCGGTCGATGTCGTGCCACTCGCCATCCACTTTGGCGCGGATCGGCGACGAGTAGAGCCGCTTCGCCATGAGGCCGTCGGGACGGGCCCAGGTGGTGGAGTGAGCCGTGCGCGCGGTGGTGACCTCTACGGGCTTGCCTGTGCGAGCTGCCTTCTTGAGCGCGACGCTCTCCGTCACGGGCTTGGCGGGCCGGGCGTGACCGCTGTCGTCCTGTGGCCCGGGGCCGTCGAGTCGCAGCCCTGCGTAGACGACACCGGTCACGGCGAGCGCGCTGGCGAGCAGCGCCGCGCCGGCCCGTCGGCCGGAGCCATGGCGCCAGTTGCGCGTCATCGGGCAAGTCCCCTTCCCCCTTGATCCCCTCGGAACCGGCGCACGCCAGGGCGTACGGCCGGGCTCGCTGATGATGACTCATGGGGGAACGGTCGTCACCCTGTGCCGAAGCTGTGCAGGCGGTGTGAGGGGACCTATCAGAGGCTGCGCCGATTGCCGGCAAGCGTCGAGGTCGGCGGCCCGCACCGACCGAAGGGCTCCTGCGTGAAGCCGGAAGGTCCGGGTGTGTCCGAATAGGTCTCCGGCTTTTGGAGTGCAAGGTGCGGGCGTGTCCCAATGAGGTCAAAGAACTGGACTAATCCCAATGGGAAGCGTCCTCCGTTTTGCAGCATATTCAGTGCGTCACGAGTCGTTACGTTCCGTGATGGTTGTCACATCATCACTTCGTCTATGGCTTTCCGTCACAGAGTGATCACAGAATCTGCATGATCTGATACGTCTCACGCGTGGTCCTTCGCTGATCCCGCTTGGAGTGGTCCGGGGGGCCTCGCCGTGTTCCGTCGACTCACGTATGCCCGTGTTCGCAGGGGGCGTTTGGCGCGCATCGCCGTGCCGGTGACCGCGGCAGCGTTGTTGGTGGGCCTCTTGCCCGCCGAGGCACTCGCGCTGCCGCCGGACCCGGCGAAAGAGGAGGTCGGACGTGAGTCGCTGGTTCTCGAGGAGCTCAAGCGCGAGACGCCGGTGCCCGGTCTGGCCAGCGCCGCTTCCCGGCGCTTGGAGAGACTCAAAGCACTGGCACCCACCAATCTGACCGCCCCGCTGCCCGGCACGGTCACTCCGCCGTCCAACGTGAGCGGCACGGTCACCTTCGGATCCGACGCGACTCCCGCTTCCGTGCGCACCTCCGGTGGCGAGGCGGAGCAGGTGGCGCTGAGCCCGGTCGGCTCCCTGCCCGTGAGCCTGGGCCAGGCTTCCGACAAGCCGGCGCCGACAGGCACCTGGCAGGTCACGATCCCGGACCGTGCCTCCGCTGTCGGTCAGGGCATCGACGGCGCCCTCATGGTGGTGCGGGCCCCTGACACCGGTTCGGTTCCGGTGTCGGTGAAGCTCGACTACTCCAGGTTCGAGAGCCTGTACGGTGCCGACTGGGCGTCCCGGTTGCAGTTGGTGCAGTTCCCCGAGTGCTACCTGGCCACGCCGGACGACGAGGCGTGCCAGGCGTACGAGGAACTGGAAACCAGCAACGACACGGCATCGAAGTCCATCACCGCCACGGTTGATCCGGCTGCCGACGGCACTGTGACGCCCGCCGCCGCGGAAAGAGACTCCACTTTCGGATCCGGCGTCGTCCAGGCGGCCTACCGTTCGTCCACATCGGCGACTCCCGCGGCCGCCGGTGACACGGCCGTCGTGGGCGCCGTGGACTCGGGAGCCGGGAACGGCGGCAGTTTCAAGGCGACACCGCTCGCTTCCGACGGCAAGTGGGAGGTCGCCGGCTCGTCGGGCGCCTTCGTGTGGGAGTACCCGCTCATCGTGCCCAGCCCCCCAGCGGGACCCGCGCCCAGGATTTCCTTCACCTACAACTCCCAGACGGTGGACGGCCGCACCGCTGTCTCCTCGCCCCAGGCGTCCTGGATCGGCGAGGGCTGGACCTACGACCCGGGCTATATCGAACGCCGCTACCGCACCTGCAAGGACGACCGCAAGACTCTCGACTCCGGCACACCCAACAACACGGCGTCGAAGGACAAGACCTCCGACCTCTGCTGGGTGTCGTACAACGCGGTGCTGTCCCTCAACGGCCAGACCAACGAACTCGTGCGCATCGCGACAGCCGACAGCAAGCCCGAGACCGAGACCGAGTACTACCGCCTCCAGAAGGACGACGGCACCCGCGTCGAGCACCGGGTCGGCGGTACCAACGGTGACAACAACGGTGAGTACTGGGTCGTCACCACAGTGGACGGCACCAAGTACGTGTACGGACAGCACCAGGTCGGCGGCGGCCACGCCGACACGAACTCCGTCTCGACCGTTCCCGTGTTCGGCAACCACCCCGATGAGCCCTGCCACGCCACCGCCTTCGCCGACTCGCGCTGCGGTGCCGGCAAGCGCCAGGCCTGGCGCTGGGGGCTGGACAAGGTGGTCGACGTCCACGGCAACACGATGATCGTCAACTGGAAGCAGGAGACGAACAACTACGCCGTCCGGGAGAAGTACAAGAGCCCTGAGCAGTACGACCGTTACGCCTATCCGACGTCCATCGAGTACGGCATGCGGCCGGACTCCTTGACCAGCCCGTCCGCGGTGGTCGAGTTCGGCGTCGAGCAGCGCTGCCTCAAGTCGGCCACCGTCTGTGACCCGGCGAACTTCGCCAAGACCGAGGACCCGGGCGCCTACCGCTTGTGGTGGGACACTCCCGGCAACCTCAACTGCAAGTCGACCTCCAAGATGTGCCCCGCGTTCCCGTCCTTCTGGACGCAGATGCGCCTGGACAAGGTGACCACCAAGGCCCACCGCGCGGGTCAGACCGGCCTCGGCCTGGTCGACAAGTACACCCTGCACCAGTCGTTCCCCGCGGACTGGTACGACTCCGCGCCCGGTCTGTGGCTGAACTCCATCACCCGCACCGGTTACGCCCCCGGCGACACCAAGGGCACCGTCCAGTCCGATGACGGCGTCAGCTTCTCCGAATACCGGGTGGGCAAGGACTCGCCGCTGAAGGGCCGGCTCGCGGACCGTCAGCTGCCGAACCTGGTTCCCGCGGGCAAGGACGATCAGACGCCGGGCTTCACCCGGCCCCGCATCGGCACGGTCTCCACCGAACATGGTGGTGACATCGAGGTGGAGTACACCGGCGGCTGCGCTGTGGCGCCGGGGGAGGACAAGGGCGAGCGCAACGGCACCTGCTACCCGGTGCGGTGGTCGATCGACCCGGACGTGAAGACGCCATCGAAGGTCTGGTTCAACAAGTACGTCGTCGACTCCGTCACGGAGATCGACAAGATGACCTCGCGCGGCAGGCCCGTCGTGTCGAAGTACGCGTACTCGGGGGCCGCCTGGGCGAAGAGCGATGACGAGTTCACCCGGCCGGCGCTGCGCACCCACAGCGACTGGAAGGGCTATCAGGAAGTCTCCGTCCGCAAGGGCAGCAAGAGCACCTCCGAGCAGGGCCAGCTCAACGGTCAGTCCCACAGCGTCACGCGCTACTTCCAAGGCGTCGGTGGTGCGGTGAAGGACTCGACCGGGACGAAGACACTGCTCTCGGAGGACGCACCGCAGTTCGCGGGCATGTCCGCCGAAAGCATCACGTACCTGGACGGCAGGCAGCAGAAGCGCACCCTCACCTTCCCGGCCTCGAAGCAGACCGCGTCGCGCACCCGTGAGAACGAGGACGGAACGGCCGCTGATCCGCTGCTCGCCCACCGGGTGTGGGTCGAGCGGAGGGACCAACTGCAGCGGGCCGACGCGGACTGGCGCACCATCCGCACCACCACCGAGGTCGACGACACCTACGGATTGCCCACACAGGTGGAGACCGGAGTCGTCGAGGGCGACGGGCTCTCCGACCCGGTCTGCACCACGACGTCGTATGTGCACAACACCTCTGCGTGGCTGATCGGACTGGTCAAGGAGCAGCGCACCACTGGCACCACCTGTGCGGCTCAGCCCGCCGCCGACCCCGCCACCAAGCTCAAGTCGTCGGTGCGGAACACCTACGACGACCTGACCCACGGTGCGACTCCCAGCAAGGGATTGCTCACCTCACAGGCAACGAATGACGGGGCCGGCACTGCTCACTCGCACGTCACGACGACGACGTACGACCCCCTGGGCCGAGTCCGCAAGGTGACGGCGCCCGGCACGGGCACCACCGAGACCGAGTACACCCCCGGGGACGACGGCGGTCCGGTGACGAAGGTGAGGTCCATCAACGCCATGGGCCACGCCACCACCCTGACCTTCGATCCGGGACGCGGTCTTCCGATGACCGCAACCGACCCCAACGGCCGGGTCACGCGCAACGAGTACGACGCCCTCGGCCGTCTGGTGAAGGGCTGGACACCGTCGCGCTCCTCCGTCGGCCAGTCGCCGACCGTCCAGATCTCCTACCAGAACGCCGTGGCGACCTCGAAGGAGAACCGCCCGGCCTCGGTGACCGTCCAGACACTCAAGGACGACGGCACCTACGCCCGCGAGATCACGCTTTACGACGGCCTGCAACGCGAAGTCCAGAGGCAGACCGAGGCACATGGCCCCGGCCGGATCATCGTGGACACCAAGTACAACGACCACGGCCTGGTAAGCGAGAAGACCAGCGGATACCTGGCGAAGGGCGACCCGAGCACACAGCTCTTCGCCCCCAGGTCGACATCCCTGATAGCCAGTTCGACCAAGTACCGCTATGACGGTCTGGAGCGCCCCTACTGGGCGGGGATCTACCACAGCGACCAGTACAAGTACGCGACGCTGACCAGCTACGGCGACACGTCCACCTACGTCGACCCACCAGGCTCCACGATCCCCCGCACCCGGACCGCCTACGACGCCCTCGGCCGCGTCACCTCGATCAAGCACTACAGCAAGGACGGGGCCGACGAGGGCCGCACAACGTCCTACGAGTACGACGCCCGCGGCAACCGCAGCAAGGTCGTCGACCCTGCCGGCAACACCTGGTCCTACGTCTACGACGCTCGCGGCCGGGTGACGTCCACCACCGACCCCGACACCGGCACGACCGAGACCTGGTACGACGAGGCCGACCGTCCGCACCGCGTCAAGAACTCCCGTGGGCAGGAGACGTTCACCGAGTACGACTCCCTCAGCCGTATCCGCCACGTGCGGGAGGGCTCCGCGACGGCCACCCCCGTCAAGTCGTTCACCTACGACTCGGCGTATGGCGGAGTCGGCAAGCCGGCAGAGTCCATCAGGCGCACCCCGAACGGTGACTACGTCAACCGCGTCAACAGCTACGACGCCGAGTACAACGTCACCCGGAGCGAGACCGTCATCCCGGCGAACTCGATGACCACGGGCCTCTCCGGCACGTACGCCTACACCTTCACGTACACGCCCACAGGGAAGCCGCAGTCGGTGACTCTGCCGGAGAAGGGCGGCCTGGCGAGGGAAAAGGTCGTCACGCGCTACAACTCCGATGGCCTCCCGGAGTCGACGTCGGGTCTGACCTGGTACACGTCCGACGTCACCTACTCCCCCTTCGGGGAGGTCATGCGCACGGTTTCCGCTGCGCAGCCCTACCGAGTGTGGACGACGAACTTCATCGATCCGCACACCGGCCGTCTCCAGCGCACGGTGGCCGACCGGGAGACGGCTGCCAACCGCATCACGGACAACCGCTACTCCTATGACCTCTCCGGCACGATCACGTCCAGCATGCGCGAGCTCGCGAGCGAGAGCGGTGCCAAGACGTGGGACACCCAGTGCTTCACGTACGACGCCATGGGCGAGTTGACGCACGCCTGGACGTCCACCATCAAGCCCCTCGGGGACGGCACGGGCTGCAAGGCGGCCAACGGCACCACCTGGGGCTACCGCGCCGACTACGCGACGTCCACCGGACCGGTCGCCGACGCGCCCGACGAGTCCACGGATTCGGCGACGCCCGACCCGAGGCTGACGCAGTCGCTCGCTGCCGCAGCGCCCGACGCGGCCACGGTCTCCACCGGTGACACCGCCTACCGCCAGTCGTTCACCTTCGACTGGATCGGCAACCGCGCCACGTTGACGGAGCACGACCCGGTGGACGCGACGAAGAACATCACCTACCGCTACGGATACGGCAAGCAGATCACGGGCAACGGCACGACCGCGCCCTACCTGGCCCAGCCGCACACGATGACGTCGATCGCCTCGACCCCGACGGGCAAGGACAGCACCTACTCGTACGACGCGACGGGCAACACCAAGGCCCGCGACCTGCACGACAGGGACCAGACCCTGGACTGGACGTCCGAGAGCAAGCTGGACGCGATCACGGACAACGGCACCAAGACGACGTACGTCTACGACGCCGCCGGCAACCGCATCCTGGAGAACTCACCGACGGGTTCGACCCTCTACCTGGGCGAAACGGAACTGACGACTAACAGCACGGGCTCCATCACCCGAGCATCGCGTTCCTACGGCCAGGCCGGCGCACCCACGGTGGTCCGCACGACCACCAACGCGGCCACGACCGGCCACAAGCTCAGCGTCCTCCTCGCCGACCACCTCGGCACCGCCAACACGTCGGTTGACGTCGCCTCCGGCCAGGCCGTGACCCGCCGTTCCTTCAAGCCGTACGGCGAGGTCCGCGGCACCAAGCCGACGAGCTGGCCCAACAAGCGCAGCTACGTGGGCACGGGCATCGACGACGCGGCGACGGGGCTGACGCACATTGGCGCCCGGGAGTACGACCAGAGTTCTGGGCGCTTCCTGTCGGCGGACCCGCTGATCGACATCGCCGACCCGCTCCAGATGAACGGGTACAGCTATGCGAAGAACAGCCCGATCAGCACCAGCGACCCGGACGGGCTCAAGCCGGTCACCCCATGCGACAGAGGCTGCGATGACGGTGACGACAGCTATCGGGACTGGATGACTCAGAACCCTGACGGCACCTGGTCGTACCACTACGAGAACACCCGCTACGTCTATGAGGGCGGGACAGGCGACCTTGTCTCTACCACCAAGCGAGGCAGCGAGCACCCGGGGTTCGGCAAGAAGACCGTGTTCAAGGGGTACAAGCCGGGACTTGAGCACACGATCTTCAAGGTTAGTGTCTCGCTCTTTATGCCTGATCCCTCGGACTGGGTGGACTGCTTCAGCGGCTCCGGAGTGAAGAGTTGTGCCATCGCGTCAACGGACCTGCCTTGGCTCAAGGCTCTGAAGCTGGTACCCAACTCGGTGATCGAGAAGGGGACCAAGGCGGTCGAGGACTGGCTCTCGAAGCGTCCCAAGGGATGCAAGTGCTTCCTTGCCGGGACGGACGTCCTGATGGCCGACGGCACGACCAAGGACATCGAGGACGTCGAGCTGGGCGACAAGGTCCTGGCGACCGACCCGGAAACCGGTAAGACGGCGGCGCGCGAGGTCACCCGTCTGATCCGCACCGAGGGCGATAAGCACTTCAATGAGCTGTCCATTGCCACAGAGGAAGGCATCGAGAAGCTCACGGCAACCCACGAGCACCCCTTCTGGTCCCCTTCCGCGCTCCTCTGGGTCGAGGCGAGAGAGCTCAAGCCGGGCATGACCCTGCTGACCGACAAGGGCGAAACGGTCGTCGTCACGGGCAACCGCGCGTTCACCAGGCACGCACGGACTTACAACCTCACTGTTGATGACCTGCACACGTACTATGTGCTGGCAGGGGCTACGCCGGTCCTGGTTCACAATTCCGACTGCCCGCTGACCGGTGGCTTCAAGGCGGGTGTGACCCCTGACGAGATCGCCGATATCAACCGTGGATTTGGCGGTGAAACCCTGCTGAGTGGCTCGCCCGCGAACACCATGGCTAACGCCAGTCGCTATAACAGCTTCTGGGATAAGTCGGCCGTCGTGATTCGTGACATCGCTGGTGGTCACATGTTCAACAACGGAAACAAGCGCACGGCTCAAGCTGTCGTAGAGCAGCTGATGCAACGTAACAACGTTACAAGTGGCCCCACTTCTGCCGATCTCCGAAGTGTCATCGACAGAGTAGGTAAAGGTCAGCTACACGACGTCAGTGACATCTCGGCAGCCTTGAGGGGCTATTGATGGGAGCGTAAGGAATGAATATCGAGCAGCTCATGGAGAAGTTGGGCCGCTCAGGCGTCACCGTGATCCTCAAGGTGGATGACGAGAGGATGGCGGAAGGTGGCGAGCCCTGGACTTTGGTGATGTCGGGTCCGGGGCTGGGGCCCGAAGGATTCATCCGCGCTGAATCTTCCAGCCTGAGCGACTGCCTCGAACAGGGATTCACCCGGTTGCGTTCCCGGCCCGGCGACTGGGAATGGCTGGCGGAAATCTCATAGCCATTGAAGCGAGGCCCTCCCGAATTCTTCGGGAGGGCCTCGTGTCGTTTGACGGCAACGGTGACGGCAACGTCAGCGGACGCCTGCCGCGGCGGGTGGGTCGTCGGGGTCGTCGTTGACAGGGCAGAGGGCGCCGTTCAGGGTGTCGATGGCTTGGCGTTGGAGGCGGAGTCGGACGTGGGCGTAGACGCCGGCGGTGACGCCGATGTGGGAGTGTCCGAGGAGTTCCTTGATCACGACGAGGTCGACGCCTTGTTCCAGGAGCAGGGTGGCGGTCGAGTGTCGTAGGTCGTGGAAGCGGATGCGGCGAAGTCCGGCCCGGTTGAGGAAGCTGTGGAAGCGGCGGGTGAGGTTGGCCGGGTCGAGAGGCCGGCCAGTCGGCGTGGTGAAAACGAGTCCGCTGTCGTTCCAGTCCGTCCCTGCTGTCTCTCGCTCCTTGTCCTGCCGTTCCCTGTGCTCCTTGAGGGAGTGGAGGCATTCGGTCGGGAGGGCGATGCGGCGCTCGGACGCTCGGGTCTTGGTGGGTAGTTGGATGAGGCCGCCGGTTCGGGTGCGCTGGAGCGAGCGGCGGATGCTGGCCGTTCCGGCGTTGAGGTCGAGGTCATCCCAGTGGAGGAGTTGCAAAGGTTCGTTGGCGACCCGAACAACGTTCAGATTCATGGCACGTGGCGGAACAGCACACCGGCTCGACACTATGTGAACCTGAGGACAGGGCAACATGTGTCGGTCGACCTCGAATCTGGAAAACTGTTGGGCGCATGGAAAACGGACGTAAATGACGATCAATTCTGGCACCTCACGATGTTTGGGAAGTTGTGATGGGTAAGATGGAGGCGCTGCTCGTTCTGGCGGAGGCAGTTGCCGAGGGTAGGATTACGGCGGGCGAATTTGCCACCGTCTGTCTGCCGCTATATAAGCACTATCCATACCGCTATCCTTCCGAGGAGCACTATCAGGCGGCGACAGATCTCTTCTATGTCGCGCACGACTACGATTCAGCCGGCCTCGACATGCCTGATCTGCTCAACGGCGACCAGGTTCGCCAGAAGGCGGCTGATATCGCGCGGCGAATGAGGATACTTCTGCAGTAGCCGAATTCGAACAGGCCGTTCCGGTGGAGCAATGGGTGGGTCCCTCGGTCCCGAGCCGAGGGACCCACCCACGATCTGTTGACGGCAATGCTGACGGCAACGTCAGCGGACCACGGCTGCCGCAGTTGGGTCGTCAGGGTCGTCGCCCTTGCCCGGGATCTGCTATATCCCGACCCACTCCGCGTACTGCGCCAGCGAATTGCTTCGCGTCCGCTCCTGCCGTCTCAGGGCGAGCATCGTCTCTCGCACGGTCGGGTGGTAGCGGGTCTGCTGCGGGGCGATGCGCCGGGCCTGGTGCAGGCAGTCCAGCGCCTGCTCCGGGTGGCCTGACCAGGCATGGGTGCGGCCGAGGTCCATCCAGTGGTGCCCGGCCCGGGAACGGGTCCAGCCGCGCGGAATGCGTACATCCTCGGCGAGTTCGATCGCGCGTCCGAAGTCGTCGGCCTCCGAGGCGATGGCCACGGCGTGAACGCCGACGTTCACCGGTCCCCAGGTGACGCCGAAGTCGGGCAACTCCCCTGTGGCCAGGGCGAGGGCACGGGCTTCGGTGAGGCGGGCGTCGGCGTGGTCCCGGTCCTTCGACGAAATGTCGCGCCTGGCCTCACGGTTCGTCGCAGGGTTCGAGACCATGTATGGGTATCCGCCAGGGGAGCACTACGTGTCAGGAGCCGCCGATAGTGGCGGTCGCGACGCGCTCGCTGCGGTCTTGAGCGACGCGGGTGCGAGGGTTTTGATCGAGTTCTATTCGCGCGTAGCGCAAATCCCCTTGCCTGATGTCGGTCCGGGGTTCTTTGTCGATGAGGCCGAGTATGTGGTTGAGGGGTTGCGCGGCGCTCAGCCAACACAGGTGAGTAGCGTGCCCTATCGGACTGTCGCCGTGTTTGAGTCTGCGGGGGGCGGTGCATTGTTTGCTGCCGATCGTCAAACCGGAGAGATTGTTCGACTGGAATGTGGATCTCTCGTCGGTGATTTCTATAAGGTGGAGGAGCCTGGGGTGCAGGTGATCGCGCGAGATTTCGAGGGCTTTATGAAATTCCCGTACGGTGAATTGCTGCGACAGATTCCCCCCGATGCGTAGACAGCTGATCGCGCCCGAACTGATGCCGAGTCCGGCATATTCCGACGCCACTGCAGTGGGCCCGCCAGGTGTGCCCTGGCGGGGCTTGTGCGTAGGGTGAGTTGCGGCTGTGTCCGCTGACCGTCGTAGACCTCGTTGTGGGGGCCAGCTGTGAGCTACGCGGTTGCGCGCGATGCGGCACCCTTTCGGTAGCGTTCTCTCAGCCCGCAAGAACGGTCGCGGCTGGTGGTGACGAGCACCCCTGACGGCGGCCGAGCAAGGAGAGAATCGTGAGCGACCTGGTCCCCATAGCCCTGCAGCAGGAGATCGCCCGCGAACTCCACGTGAGCGAGTCCTTCGACGCCCGGCAGGAGATCGAGCGCCGGGTCGCCTTCCTCGCCGAGCGGCTGACCTCGGCGGGCCTGCGCTCCCTCGTCCTCGGCATCAGCGGCGGCGTGGACTCGTCCACCGCGGGCCGCCTGTGCCAGCTGGCGGTCGAGCGGGTGCGGGACGCCGGGCACGAGGCGACGTTCTTCGCGATGCGGCTGCCGTACGGCGTCCAGGCGGACGAGGCCGACGCGCAGCGGGCGCTGGAGTTCATCCGGGCGGACCGGGTGCTGACCGTGGATGTGAAGCCGGCGAGCGACGCCGCGCTGGAGGCCGTGGTGGCCGGCGGCACGGTGTTCCGGGACGCGCACCACCAGGACTTCGTGCACGGCAACATCAAGGCGCGCCAGCGGATGATCGCCCAGTACGCGGTGGCGGGCGCGGAGAACGGCCTCGTCGTGGGCACCGACCACGCCGCCGAGGCGGTCTCCGGCTTCTTCACCAAGTTCGGCGACGGTGCCGCCGACGTCGTACCGCTGACCGGGCTCACCAAGCGGCGGGTGCGGGCCATCGCCGCCGAGCTGGGCGCGCCGGACGCGCTGGTCTGGAAGACCCCGACCGCCGACCTTGAGACCCTCGACCCGGGCAAGCCCGACGAGGACGCCCTCGGCGTCACCTACGACGACATCGACGACTTCCTGGAGGGCAAGCCGGTCGCCGAGCCCGCCTTCGAGGCGATCGTCAGCCGGTACCGGCTCACCGAGCACAAGAGGCAGTTGCCGATCGCTCCCTGAGGGTGCTCATGAACGCGGTCCAAGCGGAGGGGTGGACCGTGAGGTGAGGGCCGGTGGCCCTCTTCGAGTCGCGGATGTGGACGGCTGTGGCGGCGGTGGCTATCTCGACGCAGTTCGAGGCGTCGCCGCTGTAGCTGGACTTCCGCCAGGTGGGTGTGGGCATGAGGGTTGCCTTTCAGAGGTCGTGGGCGATGCGGCGGATGAGGTCGCGGGAGTCGTCGGGGTCCAGGGCGTTGGCCTCCATGTGGTCGATCACGGCTCGGTACTTGCCCAGCTGCGCCTCGCCGTCCAGGAACTCGCAGCCGTGGTGGGTGTCGAGCTGCACGGTGTCGAGCTGGCGGACGGCGCCGGCCAGGTAGTCGATGCCCTGGCCGGTGCCGTGGAAGCTTTCCCTGCCGAAGGGCACCACTCTGACGGTGACATGTGGGAGTTCGCTCATGTCGAGGATGTGCCGGAGTTGGGTGACGGCGACGTCGCGACCCCCATATCCCATTCTCAGCGCCGCCTCGTGGATCGTCGCCGTGTAGGGGGTGGGCGTCGCCCGGTGGAGGATGCCCTGCCGTTTGATGCGGTGTGTCAAGCGGTGCTCGATCTCGTACTGCTGGAGGGGTGGAAAGACGCCTCGGAAGAGTGCGCGGGCGTGATCGGTCGTCTGGAGCAGGGCGGGGATGTGGATGACCAGGGCCACGCGCAGCTCCGCCGCATAGTGCTCCAGCTCGGCAAGGTCGATCAGGCCGACGGGCAGGTGGTCTCGGTACTCGTCCCACCAGCCCCGCGTCCGCCCGCCGGTCATCGCCGTCAGGGCTTCGACAAGTGCCTGGTCGGCGCAGTGGTAGGCCCGGGCGAAGGTACGTACGCGGTCGGCGCTTACGGCGTACCGGCCCGACTCGATGCTGCTGATCTGTGCTTGCTTGACGCCGAGCAGTTCGGCTGCGGCGCTCGATGTCAGCCCGGCCTGCTCCCGTAGCTTGCGCAGCTCGGCGCCCAGGCGCCGCTGGCGCAAGGTGGGGTTGGTACTCGACGGCACGTGGCCCTCTCTCGTCATGGCCCGGTCCTCAGGGGTCACCCACAGGAGGGAGTTGTTAGGCATTGCCCCTTTTTGATGTTAAGTATCACATCGCGACCTCTATGGTGATTCTCAAGTCCCCTTCCTCCCGGAGGTCTTCGTGGTCACCGTAGCCCCGTGTCAGCCCTGGGTGTACGCCCTGCGCCTGCCGCATGACCCCCGCGCGGCACATGTCGCACGTGTGACCGTGCGGGCCGTGCTCAGTTCTCACGGACGGGATGAAGTGCTGGACGCCGTCGAGCTGTTGGTGTCCGAGTTGGTCACCAATGCCTACCTGCACACCGACGGGCCCGCCTCCCTCCGGCTGACCGCGTTGACCGACGGCCGGCTCCGGGTGGGGGTCTGGGACAGCGATCCGCGTATCCCCGCGCCCTTCGGTGAGCCGACCGGAACGCGAGCGGTCTCGTCCGTCCCGCACGACGCCGAGCGCGGGCGTGGGCTGCTGCTCGTGCGGGAGTACGCCGATGTGTGGGGCGGGTGGCCCGTCGGTGAGGGGGGCTTCGGCCGGGGTGGCGGGAAGTTGCTGTGGTTCGAGGTGGGTGGAAAACTGCCCGCGTTGCTGAAGTGAACAGAGGGACGCAAGCGTCGCGGGGGAGTGGGTTCGGGTGAGCAAGCGGCAGATACAGAAGATGCTGCGGCTGATGGCCGGCGGGGAGCCCGTGCAGGTCACCAGTGCCATGGCGTCCGTGAAGAAGCTCGCCAAGCTCGCCTTCGTGGCCCAGCAGTTCGGGTACGAGTACGCGGACGTACGGCAGGGCGGCGCCAACAACAGCTCGCTCGTCATGCTGATCGTCCCGGACCCGAGCCCGTACGCCCGTGCGCGGGCCGCGCAGAACTGGGCGCAGTATCCGAACGCGGGGGACGGAGTCTCGCTGCCGCCGTTCGTGCCGGACGCGCTGGAGCTGCTGAAGGCGCGGATCAACTTCGATCTCACCGGGAAGGGCACCGAGAAGCGGATGCTCTTCGCGGGGATCGGCGCCACCGTGGGTGCGGGTGCCGTCGCCGTGCAGGACGGTGGCGGCGCGCTGCTCTGGGCCGGCGTCCTCTGGGGCGTCCTCATGGGCATCCTCGGCATCGGCTTCGTCGTCAACCGGCGACGCAACGCCAAGTTCGCGGCCCGTCTCCAGGCCGCCGGGTTCATGCCCGTCGCCGACGAGAGCGGGCGGGTGCGGTATCTGCCGCCGGGCGGGCAGCTGCCGGGGCACGGGAATCCGTTCGCCCAGCAGCCGTATCCCCAGCCGCAGCCCTACCCCCAGGCGCCTCCCCAGCCGCAGCCCTATCCCCAGGCGCCTCCCCAGCCGTACGCCTCGCAGCCGCACGCCTCCCAGCCGCACGGCCCCCAGCAGAACCCCTACTGGCAGCCCCCGAGCCGCTAGGTTCCGCGAACGGCTTCTCGTAAGGCTTACCGAGGGACAGCCTCGAGCATGTCCTGATGTGTCGTGCTGTTCATGGGTCGTCGCATTGATATTGCTATGGGCAGATTGTCCTGCCGTCTGTCATGAGGGGGTGACGAGGCAAGGACCGTACGGAGAGGAAAGTTCGTGGTGGAAACGCACTCCCCGGCCCGAAGAAGACGAGCGCGGGCGGTCGTGGCCGGCGCGCTGGTGGGGTTCCTGGCCTGGACGCCGTCCGCGTACGCCGACGGCGCGCCGCCCAGGGGTCAGGGCGCGGCACCGTTCGCCCAGGCCTGGGGCGACAACGACGAGGGGCAGCTGGGCAACGGAACCAACACCGACAGTCATGTCCCAGTCACGGTGTCGAACCTGACGAACATCACCGGCCTGGCCGCCGGCTTCGACCACAGTCTGGCGCTGCTGGGCGACGGCTCCGTCCGGGCCTGGGGCGACAACCTCAACGGAGAGCTGGGCGACGGCACCAACACCCCCAGCAACGTTCCCGTCCGCGTCCTGAACCTCGCCAACGTGAGGGCCATCGCCGCGGGCGACAACCACAGCCTGGCGCTGCTGGGCGACGGCTCCGTCTGGACCTGGGGCGACAACGACAACGGGCAGCTGGGCAACGGCACCACCACCCCCAGCAACGTCCCCGTCCGGGTCCAGGGACTCACCGGCGTGAGGGCCATCGCGGGCGGCGACAACCACAGCCTCGCCGTGCTGCGGGACGGCTCCGTCTGGGCCTGGGGCGACAACGACAACGGGCAGCTCGGCGACGGCGGCACCACCGACAGCAACGTCCCGGTCCGGGTGCAGGGCCTCTACGGCGCGACCGCGGTGGCCGCGCCGGCCGGCGGCGACCACAGCCTGGCGCTGCTGAGGGACGGCACGGTCCGTGCCTGGGGCGACAACGACAACGGGCAGCTGGGCAACGGCACCACCACCGACAGCAACGTGCCCGTCCAGGTCCTGAACCTCAACCGGGTGAAGGCCCTCGCCGCCGGTTTCAACCACAGCTTGGCGCTGCGGAACGACGGCACGGTCCACGCCTGGGGCGACAACCAGTTCGGGCAGCTGGGCAACGCGACCAACACCGACAGCGACGTCCCCGTCCAGGTCCGCAACCTCACCGACGTGACGGCCATCGCCACCACGGAGGACCACAACCTGGCCATCCGCTCCTTCTGCGACTGCGGCAAGCGCGGGGACGGCTGGGGCGGCACCACCACCGGCAACGTCGTCTTCACCTGGGGCGCGAACTTCGCCGGGGAGCTGGGCAACAACAGCACCACCAACAGCAATGTGCCGGTGGCCGCGGTCACCGCGATCAAGAACGTCACCCTCATCGCCGGCGGAGGCACCCACAGCCTGGCGGCCTGACCCTCGTCGCGTCACCACCCGGCCGGGGCCCTGAAGAGGGGTCCCGGCCGCCGCGTGAGCGGGAAGAACCGCCGGTCCGACGGCGACCTCTCACCCCGCCTCCTCCCAGGGTGAGAGCAAAGTTCCTTTCCGGTCACCCACAGCCACAGTCCGGAAACGCGCCCTCCCTACCTTCGGGATGTACCTCAGCCCGAAGCCCCGTGGAGGCGTCATGACGGCCCCTAGTACAGCCCCCGCACCCCCGCCCCCCGGCAGGAGCCCGTCCCCCGGCAGGGGCGGCCGCTGGATCCAGCACTGGGATCCGGAGGACGAGACCTTCTGGAAGGAGACGGGGGAGAGGATCGCCCGGCGGAATCTCTTCTTCTCCGTGCTCTCCGAGCACATCGGTTTCTCCGTCTGGACCATGTGGTCGGTGCTCGTGCTGTTCATGGGGCCGGAGTACGGGCTCACGCCGGCCGACAAGTTCCTGCTGACCTCGGTGGTCACCCTGGTCGGGGCCGTGGTCCGGGTGCCGTACACCTTCGCCGTCGCGATCTTCGGCGGGCGGAACTGGACGGTCATCTCCGCGGCCATGCTGCTCATCCCGACGATCGCCGCGTTCACCGTGATGGAGCCGGGGACCTCCTACTCCACCTTCCTGCTGGTCGGCCTGCTGGCCGGTGTCGGCGGCGGCAACTTCGCCTCCTCCATGACCAACATCAACGCCTTCTTCCCGCTGAAGAAGAAGGGGTGGGCGCTCGGGCTCAACGCCGGCGGCGGGAACATCGGGGTGCCCGTCATCCAGCTCGCCGCCCTCGCCATCATCGGGGCGAGCGGCGGACCGCGCGTCCTGCTCGGGATCTACATCCCGCTGATCCTCGTCGCCGCCGTCCTCGCCGCGCTCTTCATGGACAACCTGGAGAACGTGAAGAACGACACCGGCGCCGCGAAGGACGCCGCCCGCGACGGGCACACCTGGATCATGTCCTTCCTCTACATCGGGACGTTCGGCTCGTTCATCGGGTACAGCTTCGCCTTCGGCCAGGTGCTGACGAACCAGTTCGGGCGTACGCCGCTCCAGGCGGCCTACCTGACCTTCATCGGCCCGCTGCTCGGCTCCCTCATCCGCCCCCTCGGCGGCTGGCTCGCCGACCGCTACGGCGGGGCGCGCATCAGCCTCTACAACTACGTCGGCATGGGCGCCGCGACCGGTGTCCTCATCTACGCCAGCGTGCAGAAGTCGCTCGCGCTGTTCGTGTCCGTCTTCGTGGTGCTGTTCGTGCTCAGCGGGCTCGGCAACGGGTCCACCTTCAAGATGATCCCCGGCATCTTCCACGCCAAGGCCCTCGCCAAGGGGCTGCGCGGCGAGGAGGCGGCGGCCTACGGGCGGCGGCTGTCGGGTGCGTCGATGGGTCTCATCGGTGCGGTCGGCGCGCTCGGCGGGGTCGGCATCAACATGGCCTTCCGGCAGTCCTTCCTCTCCTACGGCTCCGGAACCGGCGCGTTCGTCGCCTTCCTGGCCTGGTACGCGGCGTGCTTCGTGGTCACCTGGTCCGTATACCTTCGCCGCCGCCCGGCCGCCCCACAGCGGGCCGCCGAGTCGACCACCGAGAAGAACGCGCAGCTCAGCTACGCCGAGGTGTGACGTAACACCGGCGACATCAAGCCGAACCGAGCCTGTCACGCGGCGTTGACAGGCTCGGCGGCATGTAGGTGCCACGACTCGAGTGCGGGACATGAGCTATGTACGAGGAACTGCAGCGACCGGACAACGGGACCCAGGAGCGGGCCGAACACGGGCCCCTCGCCGGGTTCACCGTGGGTGTGACCGCCGCGCGCCGCGCCGATGAACTCGGCGCCCTGCTCCAGCGGCGCGGAGCCGCGGTCCTGCACGCCCCGGCCCTGCGGATCGTGCCGCTCGCCGACGACAGCGAGCTGCTGGCCGCGACCAAGGAACTGCTCGACAGGGTGCCGGACGTGGTGGTGGCCACCACCGCCATCGGGTTCCGCGGATGGATCGAGGCCGCCGACGGGTGGGGGCTCGGCGAGCCGCTGCTGGAGCGGCTGCGCGGGGTCGAACTGCTGGCCCGCGGCCCGAAGGTGAAGGGCGCGATCCGGGCCGCCGGGCTGACCGAGGACTGGTCGCCGTGCTCCGAGTCGCTGGCCGAGGTGCTGGACCGGCTGCTGGCGGAGGGCGTCGACGGGCGCCGGATCGCGGTACAGCTGCACGGCGAGCCGCTGCCCGGGTTCGTGGAGGCGCTGCGGGCGGGCGGCGCCGAGGTGGTCGGGGTGCCGGTGTACCGGTGGCTGCCGCCGGAGGACCTGACGCCCGTGGACCGGCTGCTGGACGCCGCCGTCGCCCGGGGCGTGGACGCGCTCACCTTCACCAGTGCGCCGGCCGCCCAGTCCCTGCTGAACCGCGCCGAGGAACGCGGACTGTTGCCGGACCTGCTCGCCGCCCTCGGCCACGACGTCCTGCCGGCCTGCGTCGGCCCGGTGACCGCGCTGCCGCTCCAGGCCCACGGCGTCGACACCGTGCAGCCCGAACGCTTCCGGCTCGGCCCGCTCGTCCAGCTGCTCTGCAAGGAACTGCCGGGCCGTGCACGGTCGTTGCCGGTCGCCGGGCACCGGGTGGAGATCCGCGGGCACGCCGTGCTGGTGGACGGGGAGCTGCGGCCGGTGCCGCCCGCGGGGATGTCCCTGCTGCGGGCGCTGTCCCGGCGGCCGGGCTGGGTGGTGTCGCGGGCCGAGCTGCTGCGGGCCCTGCCGGGCGCGGGCCGCGACGAGCACGCCGTCGAGACCGCGATGGCCCGGCTGCGGACGGCACTCGGCGCCCCGAAGCTCATCCAGACCGTCGTCAAACGCGGCTACCGGCTGGCCCTCGACCCGGCGGCCGACGCCAAGTACGCCGACGCCTGACCCGGCGGTCCGTGGGCGTCCCGAGGGGTTCCGGCCGGGAAGCCGGGCAGGCACTGTAGGAGGGAACAGGAGACTCCTCCTAGGCGGTGACAGGCGCATGGCACTGGGTACGGCCACGGAAGCCCCCGAGCTGCGGTTCGACGCCGGGCGCCACTGTCTCGACCTGCTGGCGACCACACACCCCGGGGAACGGCTCGACTCCGTCGGGATGTTGTGCGCCTGGATCGCCGGGGCCGGCCTGGTGCCGCCGGGCACCCTGCTCGGCCACGCCGACGCCTCCTGGCTGCTCGGCTTCCGCGAACTGCGCGGCCGTATCGACCCCTTGGTCCGCGGCACACTGCGCGTCGCCGCGCCCGGCACGTCGTACGACCACGCGCTCGCCCGCGTCAACGAGTTCGCCCGCACCGCGCCCCCGGCGCCGCGCGCGGTCCGCGCCGACGACGGCACGCTGGTACGGCGGCTGGACCGGCCCCCGGACTGCCCCGCGCTGCTCGCGGCCGTGGCCCGGGACGCCGTGGACCTGCTCACCGACCCGCTCGCGCGGGCCTGTCTGCGCCAGTGCGCGGGCGACGACTGCCCCATCGTCTACCTCGACACCTCACGGGGGCGGCGCAGGCGCTGGTGCTCCAGCGAGGTGTGCGGGAACCGGGTGCGGGTGGCCCGGCACCGGCGCCGGGCGGCCCTCACAAGTGCGGCACCCGTGAAGTGATTTAGGCAACACGGCAGGCGGCACGGCAGTCACCTGGCGGGCACGCGGCAGGCACCGCCGCCTTTGCCTTCGTGGGGGAAATGTGAAGACGCTACGCGGGGATTGTGCATTCATGTCCCCCTCGTCACGCCGTCTCGAAGAAATCTGTCGCCTCGCTTTGAACACCTCGCGCCCCGCGTGCGTACACGTCGTCGAGCGACCGGTCGGGGGAACCCCCGGACATCGGAGGTGGGCGTGCGCAAGGATTCCGTCGTGGCCAAGGAACGTGGAACGAGGGCCCGACATCGCATGTCCGCCCAGCCTCCGGAGCCCGACGAGGAGTTGATGCGCGCGCTGTACCGCGAGCACGCCGGACCCCTGCTCGCCTATGTGCTGCGTCTGGTCGCCGGAGACCGGCAGCGCGCCGAGGACGTGGTGCAGGAAACGCTCATCCGTGCCTGGAAGAACGCCGGTCAGCTCAACCGAGCGACCGGATCGGTACGCCCCTGGCTGGTGACGGTCGCCCGGCGCATCGTCATCGACGGCCACCGCAGCCGGCAGGCCCGGCCGCAGGAGGTCGACCCGTCGCCGCTGGAGGTCATCCCCGCGGAGGACGAGATCGACAAGGCGCTGTGGCTGATGACGCTGTCGGACGCGCTCGACGACCTGACCCCGGCTCACCGGGAGGTGCTCGTCGAGACGTACTTCAAGGGGCGTACCGTCAATGAGGCGGCTCAGAAACTGGGGATACCGAGTGGCACGGTGCGCTCCCGGGTGTTCTACGCGCTGCGTTCGATGAAGCTGGCACTGGAGGAGCGGGGGGTGACGGCGTGATGAGTGCATACGGGGGATACGACGCGGGGGGTCCGGGTATGTCTGGCCCCATGCAGGGATCTCAGGGGGCACAGGGACCCACGGGCCCGAACGAACACGAGACCGTCGGCGCCTACGCCCTCGGGATTCTCGACGACGCCGAAGCAACCGCTTTCGAGGCGCATCTCGCGAGCTGCGAGTGGTGCGCCGAACAGCTCGACGAGCTGGCCGGCATGGAGCCGATGCTGGCCGCGCTCGCCGACCTGCCCGGCACCGGCAGCACGCCCGCGATCGGGGAGTCCCTGTCCGCGAAGCCCAGCCCGCGGCTCGCGGAGAGACTGGTCGACGAGGTCGCCGAGCGCCGCGCGCAGAAGCGCCGGCGCGGTTTCTACATGGTCGCGGCGGCGGCCGCGCTGATCGTCGGTGGCCCGTTCGTCGCCGTGGCGACCAGCGGGGGCGGCGACGACGGCGGCCCGAAGGTGTCCGCGCACGCCGGCAGCCCCGCCAAGGCGTCCTTCGACGACATCGACGACAAGGTCACCGCCACCGACCCCGGCACCCAGGTCAGCGCGACCGTGGCGCTGGAGAAGAAGGCGTGGGGCACCCATGCCGTCCTGGAGCTGAAGAACGTCAAGGGTCCGCAGAAGTGCGCCCTGATCGCGGTCGGCAAGAACGGCGAACGCGAGACGGTCACCTCCTGGTCCGTCCCGAACTGGGGCTACGGCATCCCGGGCGCCACCACCGAACAGGCCAAGCAACCGCTGTACGTCCACGGCGGCGCCGCGTTCACGCCCGACGAGATCGACCACTTCGAGATCATGACCTTCGACGGCAAGCGGCTGGTGGAGGTCGACGCCTAGCGACCGGCCCGGCGGGGTCGCGCCCTTCGCGGCGCGCCCCCCAGGGGCGCGGGGAACTGCGCGACCGGGCACGACGCACCCGCACCCGCCGGTGGACGGAACCCCCTCTTCAGCAGGCGCCCCGTAGCCGCGAGCCGCCCTCTTCGCGTACGGTTGACGGCTGCCCAGCACGTCAGAAGGGGGCCCGGTGGCCGCACAGGCTCAGCAGGATTCCGCGGTCGACTCGGTTCACGACACCGGTCATGACTCCGTACGCGACCGCGAGATCGGCGTCGAACAGGAACACCTGGACAAGGTGTACCGCCGCCTCGAGGAGAAGATCCACGAGGCGGAATTCCTGATGGAGGACGCGGCCCGCCGCGGCCAGGTCGGCACGCCCGGCGCGCTCGCGGAGCGGGACGCGCAGGTCTTCCGGGCGGGCGTGCACCTGAACCGGCTGAACAACGAGTTCGAGGACTTCCTGTTCGGCCGGATCGACCTGCTGCTCGGCAAGGACGGCAAGAAGGGCCCCGACGGCGCCTACACGGCGGTGGAGCCCGCGGAAGGGGCGGTGCGCCCCGACAGCACCGCCGACATCGCCGAGACCCTGCACATCGGCCGCATCGGCGTCCTCGACCAGGACTACGCCCCGCTGGTCATCGACTGGCGGGCCCCCGCCGCCGCCCCGTTCTACCGCTCCACCCCGGTGGACCCGGGACGGGTCGTACGGCGCCGGGTCATCCGCTCCAAGGGCCGCCGGGTCCTCGGCGTCGAGGACGACCTGATGCGTCCCGAGCTGAAGGCGTTCCTGGACGGCGACGAACTGCCCGTGATCGGCGACGGCGCCCTGATGGCCGCCCTCGGCCGGGCCCGCAGCCACACCATGCGGGACATCGTCGCCTCCATCCAGGCCGAGCAGGACCTGGTGATCCGCGCGCCCGCCGCCTCCGTGACGTACGTCGAGGGCGGCCCCGGCACCGGCAAGACGGCCGTCGCCCTGCACCGCGCGGCCTACCTCCTCTACCAGGACCGCCGCCGGTACGCGGGCGGCATCCTGATCGTCTCCCCGACCCCGCTGCTGGTGGCGTACACCGAGGGCGTCCTGCCCTCCCTCGGCGAGGAGGGCCAGGTCGCCATCCGGGCGATCGGCTCGCTCGTCGACGGCGCCGAGGCCACGCTGTACGACTCCCCGGCCGTGGCCCGCGCCAAGGGCTCGTCCCGGATGCTGAAGGTGCTGCGCAAGGCCGCGCGCGGCGCGCTGGAGCGGAACGGTTCACCGGACCGGCTCAGGGTCGTCGCCTTCGGCCGCCGCCTCGAACTGGAGGCCGACGAGCTGGGCCGGATCCGCCAGGCCGCCCTCGGCGGCACGGCCCCGGTCAACCTGCTCCGCCCGCGCGCCCGCAAGCTGCTCCTCGACGCCCTCTGGGAGAAGTCCGGCGCCGCGGGCCGGCACACCGACCCGGAGCTGGCCGCCGAGCTGCGCTCCTCCTTCGACGAGGACGTGACCAGCGAGGACGCGTTCATCGCCTTCCTCGACGCCTGGTGGCCCGAGCTGACCCCGGCGGGCGTGCTCGCCGCCATGGCCGACGAGCGGCGGCTCGGCCGCTGGTCCCGGCGGGTGCTCAACCCGGGCGAGGTGCGCAAGGTGGCCCGCTCGCTGAAGCGGGACGGCCACTCCGTGCACGACATCGCGATGCTCGACGAGCTGAACGCGGTCCTCGGCGCCCCCGCCCGGCCCCGCAAGAAGCGGGAGCTGGACCCGCTGGACCAGCTCACCGGCCTGGAGGAGCTGATGCCGATGCGCGAGGAGTCGCAGCGCGAGCGCGCCGAGCGGCTGGCGCAGGAGCGGGTGGAGTACGCGCACGTCATCGTCGACGAGGCCCAGGACCTCACGCCGATGCAGTGGCGCATGGTCGGCCGCCGCGGCCGGCACGCCACCTGGACGGTCGTCGGCGACCCGGCCCAGTCGTCGTGGTCCGACCCCGACGAGGCGGCCGAGGCCCGCGACGAGGCCCTGGGCACCCGCCCGCGCCGCCGCTTCCAGCTCACCGTGAACTACCGCAACCCCGCGGAGATCGCCGAGCTGGCGTCGAAGGTGCTGGCGCTGGCGATGCCGGGGTCCGAGTCGCCGGCGGCGGTGCGCTCGACGGGCGTGGAGCCGCGTTTCACGGTCGTGGGGGAGTCCCTGGGCGAGACCGTCCGGGAGGAGGCCGCGCGGCTGCTGGAGCGGGTCGACGGCACCATCGGCGTCGTCGTCGCCATGAACCGGCGCGAGGAGGCGCGGCGCTGGCTGGCCGGGCTCGGCGACCGGGTGGTGGCGCTGGGCAGCCTGGAGGCGAAGGGCCTGGAGTACGACGCGACGGTCGTCGTCTCCCCGGCGGAGATCGCCGACGAGTCCCCGGCGGGCCTCAGGGTGCTGTACGTGGCCCTGACCAGGGCGACCCAGCAGCTGACGGTGGTCTCCGGCGAGCGGGACGAGCCGGACGCGACCGGGGTCCCGGATCTGCTGAGGGACTGACCGGGGGATTTTCCCCCGGACGGGAATGGCCCTCCGGGAACGTTTGTTAGCCTGGATGTGACACCGGCTCGATCCAAGCC
Organism: Streptomyces sp. TSRI0107; assembly: GCF_001905845.1. Lineage (GTDB taxonomy): Bacteria > Actinomycetota > Actinomycetes > Streptomycetales > Streptomycetaceae > Streptomyces. The sequence goes on from NZ_LIVZ01000001.1 coordinate 105,825, forward strand.
CCCGGGCCCAACCTTCGTCCCTTCGAGGGACCACTTGCCGCGAGGCGAGCATGGCGGGTCGGTGTCATGAACGTTCGAAGAGGCCCACGTCCGATGTGACGTGGGCCTCTTTGTTGTCGTATCTCTGGCTGATCGAATCTCGTATCGTGGAAGATGTTTTCCAAAGTTCACGGCCACCCGTGAACAAAACGTCCGCAATTCGGGGCGGCTACCGCGTACTCAGGGGTAGGTGCGACGATCGGACGGCACAACTTCGCGACACGGTGAAAGCAGAGGAAGTCGGCCATGGCAACGGCGCCCAGCGTCTCCTACTCGATGACCATCCGGCTGGAGGTGCCCGCGAGCGGAACCGCCGTCTCGCAGCTCACCACCGCCGTGGAGTCCTCCGGAGGCTCGGTGACCGGCCTCGACGTCACCGCGTCCGGCCACGAGAAGCTCCGGATCGACGTCACCATCGCGGCCAGCTCGACCGCGCACGCCGACGAGATCGTCGGCAAACTGCGCACCATCGAGGGCGTCACGCTGGGCAAGGTCTCCGACCGTACGTTCCTGATGCACCTCGGCGGCAAGATCGAGATGGCGTCGAAGCACCCCATCCGCAACCGTGACGACCTCTCCATGGTCTACACGCCCGGCGTCGCCCGCGTCTGCATGGCGATCGCCGAGAACCCCGAGGACGCCCGCCGTCTGACCATCAAGCGCAACTCCGTTGCGGTCGTGACGGACGGCTCCGCGGTGCTCGGCCTGGGCAACATCGGCCCCAAGGCCGCGCTGCCCGTCATGGAGGGCAAGGCGGCCCTGTTCAAGCGGTTCGCCGGCATCGACGCGTGGCCGATCTGCCTCGACACCCAGGACAGCGACGCCATCGTCGAGATCGTCAAGGCGATCGCCCCCGGGTTCGCCGGCATCAACCTCGAGGACATCTCCGCGCCCCGCTGCTTCGAGATCGAGGCCCGGCTGCGTGAGGCCCTGGACATCCCCGTCTTCCACGACGACCAGCACGGCACCGCCATCGTCGTGCTCGCCGCCCTCACCAACGCACTGCGCGTGGTGAACAAGGGAGTCGGCGACGTCCGCGTGGTCATGTCCGGCGCCGGCGCGGCCGGTACGGCCATCCTCAAGCTGCTGATCGCCGCCGGCGTCAAGCACGCCGTCGTCGCCGACATCCACGGCGTCGTGCACGCCGGCCGCGAGGACCTGGTCGAGGCCGCCCCCGACTCCCCGCTGCGCTGGATCGCCGACAACACCAACCCCGAGGGCATCACCGGCACCCTCAAGGAGGCCGTGCGCGGCGCCGACGTCTTCATCGGCGTCTCCGCCCCGAACGTCCTCGACGGCGACGACGTGGCCGCCATGGCCGACGACGCCATCGTGTTCGCGCTCGCGAACCCCGACCCCGAGGTGGACCCCGCAATCGCCCGCCAGACCGCGGCAGTTGTGGCCACCGGCCGCTCCGACTTCCCGAACCAGATCAACAACGTGCTGGTATTCCCGGGCGTCTTCCGCGGCCTGCTCGACGCCCAGTCCCGCACGGTGAACACCGACATGATGCTCGCGGCCGCGAAGGCCCTCGCGGACGTCGTCACCGAGGACGAGCTGAACCCGAACTACATCGTTCCGTCCGTCTTCAACGACAAGGTCGCGGGCGCCGTCGCCGGCGCCGTGCGGGACGCGGCGAAGGCGGCGGGCGCCACCGCGTAGCATCGCGCGCAAAACCCCTGGCGGGACTGTGCCGGGGCTGTGAGGATCGACACGATGAGCCGCCGCCACGGCGCGTCGTGGAACCGAGCGACCCCGGGCGCCCTCTAGGGTAGGCGGGCCGTCGGCCGCCGCCATCCGGGTGGACGGCCGGTCAGGGGCGCTCCTCGTGTGACTCCCAAGGGTGTTCTCACGACTCCAATGGGTGCCGGATTGGCTTTCCCGCCGCAGGTAGGGGCAGGATGCGGTCCTGGGCGCGAGCGTCTGACGACGGACCCGGGTCCGGGACCCGTCCGAGGGCCCTGGCAGCATCGGCTTCGCTGTGCCCGAGATGCGGCTTCGCCGCGTGGCACGCCCCAACAGCAAGAAGAACACGGGAGTAACAACATGAACCGCAGTGAGCTGGTGGCCGCGCTGGCCGACCGCGCCGAGGTGACCCGCAAGGACGCCGACGCCGTGCTGGCCGCGTTCGCCGACGTCGTCGGCGACATCGTCTCCAAGGGGGACGAGAAGGTCACCATCCCCGGCTTCCTGACCTTCGAGCGCACCCACCGTGCCGCTCGCACCGCGCGTAACCCGCAGACCGGCGAGCCGATCCAGATCCCGGCCGGCTACAGCGTGAAGGTCTCCGCGGGCTCCAAGCTCAAGGAAGCGGCCAAGGGCAAGTAAGGGCGCGTTTACGTGAAGCCTTGCTGAACGCCGATGGGGCGGTCACCCGGACTCGGGTGACCGCCCCATCGGCGTGTCGGAGCAGGGGTGTCAGCCGAGCGCCTTGCCCGGCAGTTCGACCTTCGCGCCCAGTTCCATGAGCTTGTCCATGAAGTTCTCGTAGCCGCGGTTGATCAGGTCGATGCCGTGGACCCGGGACGTGCCCTGGGCCGCCAGCGCCGCGATGAGGTACGAGAAGCCGCCGCGCAGGTCGGGGATGACCAGGTCGGCGCCCTGGAGGCGGGTCGGGCCGGACACGACCGCGGAGTGCAGGAAGTTGCGCTGGCCGAAGCGGCAGTCGGAGCCGCCCAGGCACTCGCGGTACAGCTGGATGTGCGCGCCCATCTGGTTCAGCGCGGAGGTGAAGCCGAGCCGGGACTCGTAGACCGTCTCGTGGATGATCGACAGGCCCGTGGCCTGGGTGAGCGCCACGACCAGCGGCTGCTGCCAGTCCGTCTGGAAGCCGGGGTGCACGTCCGTCTCCAGGGCGATGGACTTCAACTGCCCGCCCGGGTGCCAGAAACGGATGCCCTCGTCGTCGATCTCGAAGGCACCGCCCACCTTCCGGTAGGTGTTCAGGAACGTCATCATCGAGCGCTGCTGGGCGCCGCGGACGTAGATGTCGCCCTCGGTCGCCAGCGCCGCGGACGCCCAGGAGGCGGCCTCCAGCCGGTCCGGGAGGGCGCGGTGCGTGTAGCCGCCGAGCTTGTCCACACCGGTGATGCGGATCGTGCGGTCGGTGTCCATCGCGATGATGGCGCCCATCTTCTGCAGGACGCAGATCAGGTCCTCGATCTCCGGCTCCACGGCCGCGTTCGAGAGTTCCGTCACGCCCTCGGCGAGCACCGCCGTCAGCAGCACCTGCTCGGTCGCGCCGACTGACGGGTACGGCAGCCGGATCTTCGTGCCGCGCAGCCGCTGCGGGGCCTCCAGGTACTGGCCGTCCGCGCGCTTCTCGATCGTCGCGCCGAACTGCCGCAGCACGTCGAAGTGGAAGTCGATGGGCCGCCCGCCGATGTCGCAGCCACCGAGGCCGGGGATGAAGGCGTGCCCGAGCCGGTGCAGCAGCGGGCCGCAGAAGAGGATCGGGATGCGGCTGGAACCCGCGTGGGCGTCGATGTCGGCCACGTTGGCGCTCTCGACGTGCGTCGGGTCCAGCACCAGCTCGCCCGGTTCCTCGCCCGGACGGACCGTCACGCCGTGCAGCTGCAGCAGCCCGCGGACCACCCGCACGTCGCGGATGTCCGGGACGTTGCGCAGCCGACTGGGAGCGCTGCCCAGCAGCGCGGCCACCATGGCCTTCGGCACGAGGTTCTTCGCACCGCGGACACGGATCTCGCCCTCCAGCGGGGTTCCGCCGTGGACAAGCAGGACATCGTCGTTGACGGTCATGAATCTCGCGTTCCGTATGGGAGTGTGGGGCAGGGCCGGAGAGACAGACTAATGGCCCCGCACCCCCCTTCTGTAAGCCCAAGTACCGCCCAGCCACGTCATAGCTGTGTCACAACACGAACCGTTCACAATCGGGCACATGGGGTCACCACGGCCGCCGTGCGCGCGGGGTGCACCGGTGCGCCCCGCCGGGCGTTCACCCGGGCGTCACGATTGCCTCCCCACACCGGGGGAAGATGCGGGATCATGTCTGGCATGACCGAGGTGTCCTCGCTCACAGGGCGGCTGCTCGTGGCAACGCCCGCCCTGGCGGACCCGAACTTCGACCGTGCGGTGGTGCTCCTTCTCGACCACGACGAGGAGGGCTCCCTCGGTGTCGTCCTCAACCGTCCGACGCCGGTCGGGGTGGGCGACATCCTGGAGGGCTGGGCGGACCTGGCCGGCGAGCCCGGCGTGGTCTTCCAGGGCGGCCCGGTGTCCCTGGACTCGGCCCTCGGGGTCGCGGTCGTCCCCGGCGGGGCGTCCGGTGAGGCGGCGCCGCTGGGCTGGCGGCGGGTGCACGGCGCGATCGGCCTGGTCGACCTGGAGGCCCCGCCGGAACTCCTCGCCTCGGCCGTCGGCTCGCTGCGGATCTTCGCCGGGTACGCCGGCTGGGGGCCCGGTCAGCTGGAGGACGAGCTGGTGGACGGCGCCTGGTACGTGGTCGAGTCCGAACCCGGCGACGTGTCCTGCCCGGTGCCCGAGAGACTCTGGCGCGAAGTGCTCCGCCGCCAGCGCAACGAGCTGGCGATGGTGGCCACGTACCCGGACGACCCTTCGCTCAACTGAACCATGTGAGCTTCAGTACTCTTGGGTTCTATGAGCACTCTCGAGCCCGAGCGCGGGACTGGTACGGGGACCCTCGTAGAGCCGACGCCGCAGGTGTCCCACGGCGACGGCGACCACGAGCGCTTCGCCCACTACGTCCAGAAGGACAAGATCATGGCGAGCGCCCTCGACGGCACCCCCGTCGTGGCGCTGTGCGGCAAGGTCTGGGTGCCGGGCCGCGACCCGAAGAAGTACCCCGTGTGTCCCATGTGCAAGGAGATCTACGAGTCCATGGGCTCCGGCGGTGACGACAAGGGCAAGGGCGACAAGTAGGCCGTAGTCCGCCTGCCTCACAGATCTGCGTAAGGCCCCCCGGGGCGCGCTCGGTGCGCGCGCGGGGGGCCTTTCGTGTGCCGCGAAGCGGGTCACGAAGTGTGTCACGAAGTGGTTGAGACCTCTTGTCGGCGTGTTCGGGTAGTACCTAGCCTCCGTTGTGTTGTGCAGAGCAAAACAGTCATTGCGCATGTTGCAACGAAACGCCGGAGGAACGCTTCATGAAGCTCCCCGCCCGTCTGGCCGTGCTCCTCGCCGTCATGGCCGCCACCGCCTGCGCCCCCCAGACCACCGACACCAGCGGCTCCGACAAGGACGACAAGAGCGGCACCCTGCGGGTCTGGCTCTTCCAGGAGGTCGGCAACAAGCCGAAGGAACGAGTCGTCGACGCCGTCGTCGACAGCTTCGAGAAGGCCCACGAAGGCGCCGAGGTCTCCGTCGAGTACATCCCGGTCGAGAGCCGCGCCCAGCGCATCAAGGCCGCGTTCAACGACCCCGCCTCCGCGCCCGACGTCATCGAGTACGGCAACACCGACACCGCCGGCTATGTGAAGGACGGCGGGCTCGCCGACGTCACCGAGGAGTTCGCCGCCTGGCCCGAGGCCGAGGACACCGACCCGACGGCCCGGCAGTCGGTGACGGTCGACGGCAAGGTCTACGGCGCCCCGTTCTTCGTCGGTGTCCGCGCGCTCTACTACCGGACGGACGTCTTCGACGACCTCGGGCTCGAAGTGCCCCGCACCCAGTCCGAGTTGGTCGAGACGGCCAAGGAGATCCGGGCCGCCCGGCCCGACCTGTACGGCCTCGCCGTCGGCGGCGCCTACACCTACGGCGCGCTCCCGTTCGTCTGGGCCCACGGCGGCGAGCTGGCCACCCGCGAGGGCGGCTCCTACGTCTCCGCCGTCGACGGCGCCGCCGCCCGGCGGGGCATCGAGGCCTACACCTCCCTCTTCGGCGACGACAACTGCCCCGCCCCCAAGTGCGCCGGCATGGGCGGCAACGACACGGTCACCGCCTTCGCGTCCGGCAAGGCGGCCATGGCGATCGGCGGGGACTTCAGCCACGCGGCCGTGGAGGCCGGCGCGGTGAAGGGCAAGTACGCCGTCGTACCGCTGCCCGGGGTGAAGGCCGGGGAGATCGCGCCCGCCTTCGCGGGCGGCAACAACATCGGCGTCCTGAAGAGCACCGGGCACCGCACCCTCGCCGTCGACCTGATGAAGCGGCTCGCCGGCAAGCGCACCCAGGGCGAACTCTTCGACGCGATGGGCTTCCTGCCGACCTTCACGGACGTACGGCGCGAGGCCGCCGAGAAGGAGCCGTTCGTGCGGCCCTTCGTGCGGACGCTGGCCGCCGGGGCGAAGTTCGTGCCCGCCTCGCCGGCCTGGGCGCGCATCGACTCCTCGCTGGTGCTGCCGACCATGTTCCAGGAGATCGTCAGCGGCCGGAAGGACGTGGCCGCGGCGTCGCAGGACGCGGCGAGGAAGATGGACGACGCGTTCGGCTCCGCCGGGTGAGCCGGGTGCCTGCTGCGGTGGGGAGTGCTGTTCGTCGGCGGGTGCGGGTTCGTCGGGGTTTCTCGCGCCCAGGCGGCGGTAGCCGCAGATCCAACACGGCCCCGCGCCCCTTTCGGCGTCAGGGCACTCCGTGGCTGTATCTCGCCCCCGCGCTGGTCGTTCTCGGCGGGCTGCTCGTCTATCCGATCTACCAGCTCGGGCTGATCTCTCTGTTCGAGTACACGCAGGCGCAGGTCAGTGGCGGTGAGCCGACGGTCTTCCGGGGGGCGGCCAACTACATCGAGCTGTTCGGGGACCGGCAGTTCTGGCAGGTGCTGCCGGCCACCGTGCTGTTCGCCGCCGCCTGCGTGGTGGCCACGCTCGCCGTGGGCTGCGCGCTCGCCGTGCTGCTCACCCGGGTGCGGGCGCTGCCCCGGCTGGCGCTGATGCTGGCCGCGCTGGGCGCGTGGGCGACCCCGGCGGTCACCGGCTCCACGGTCTGGCTGCTGCTGTTCGACCCGGACTTCGGGCCGGTCAACCGGCTGCTCGGGCTCGGCGACCACTCCTGGACGTACGGCCGGTTCAGCGCGTTCTTCCTGGTCCTGCTCGAAGTGGTCTGGTGTTCCTTCCCGTTCGTGATGGTGACGGTGTACGCGGGGATCCGCGCGGTGCCGTCAGAGGTGCTGGAGGCCGCCGCACTGGACGGCGCCTCGCAGTGGCGGATCTGGCGGTCGGTGCTCGCGCCCATGCTCCGGCCGATCCTGGCGATCGTCACCATCCAGTCGGTCATCTGGGACTTCAAGGTCTTCACCCAGATCTACGTCATGACGGGCGGCGGCGGCATCGCCGGCCAGAACCTGGTGCTGAACGTCTACGCCTACCAGCGGGCGTTCGCCTCGTCCGAGTACAGCCTCGGCTCGGCGATCGGCGTGGTGATGCTGCTGATCCTGCTCGCGGTGACGCTGGTGTACCTGCGGCTGCTGCGCCGACAGGGGGAGGAATGGTGAATCTTTCACGGTGGCGTGTGCGGCGTCCGTGGCGGCTGGCCGCCGAGTGCTCGGCCCTGCTGATCGCGGTCGTCGTCGCCTTCCCCCTCTACTGGATGGTGATCAGCGCCTTCCGGCCGGCCGGGGAGATCGAGTCGAGCGAGCCCCGGCCGTGGACGCTCGCGCCCTCGCTGGATTCCTTCCGGCGGGTCTTCGGGCAGCAGGAATTCGGCCGTTACTTCCTCAACAGCGTGATCGTCGCGGGCTCCGTGGTGATCGTCTCGGCGCTTGTCGCGTTTCTCGCGGCGACCGCCGTGACCCGATTCCGGTTCCGCTTCCGGACCACCCTGCTGATCATGTTTCTGGTGGCCCAGATGGTGCCGGTCGAGGCGCTCACGATCCCGCTGTTCTTCCTCATGCGGGACTTCGGCCAGCTGAACACTCTGGGGTCGCTGATCCTGCCGCACATCGCCTTCTCGCTGCCGTTCGCGATCTGGATGCTGCGAGGGTTTGTGAAGGCGGTCCCGGAGGCCCTGGAGGAGGCCGCGTACATCGACGGGGCGAGCCGGGCGCGATTCCTGTGGCAGGTCCTTTTCCCGCTGGTCTTCCCGGGGTTGGTGGCCACGAGTGTGTTCTCGTTCATCTCGGCCTGGAACGACTTCCTGTTCGCCAGGTCGTTCATCGTCAGCGACACCTCGCAGTCGACCCTGCCGATGGCCCTGCTGGTCTTCTTCAAGCCGGAGGATCCCGACTGGGGCGGCGTGATGGCCGCGTCCACGGTGATGACGATTCCGGTGCTGGTGTTCTTCGTACTCGTACAGCGACGCCTGGTCTCGGGGCTGGGCGGAGCGGTTAAGGACTGACGTGATGGAACTGATTCCGGCACCCCGCGGCGTCGTCGCCGGCTCCGGCGAGGTGCGGCTGACGGACCGCTCCCGGCTCCGCGCCGGCCCCGGGACGGAGGGCGTCGGCCGCCGGCTGGGCGCCGACCTCCGGCAGGCCACCGGCCTGCCGCTGCCCGAGGCACCGGACGCCGACGGCACCGACGGCGACGGCATCACGCTGCGGCTCGACCCCGGGCTGGGCCCGGAGGCGTACCGCCTCGTCAGCGACCGGAGCGGTGTGCTGATCGAGGGCGGTGACGCGGCCGGTGCCTTCTGGGGCGCCCAGACGCTGCGGCAGCTCCTCGGGCCCGACGCGTACCGCAGAGCCCCGATCGGCACGGACCGCGCCCGGTCCGTGCCGCACGCGACGATCGAGGACGCCCCCCGCTTCCGCTGGCGCGGCCTCATGCTCGACGTGGCCCGGCACTTCATGCCGAAGGAAGGCGTCCTGCGCTACCTGGATCTCATGGCGGCGCACAAACTCAACGTCTTCCACTTCCATCTGACCGACGACCAGGGCTGGCGCGTCGAGATCCGAAAGTACCCCCGGCTGACCGAGATCGGCTCCTGGCGGGCGCGGACGAAATTCGGTCACCGGGCCTCGCCGCTGTGGGAGGAGAAGCCGCACGGTGGCCACTACACCCAGGACGACATCCGCGAGATCGTCGCCTACGCCGCCGAGCGGCATATCACCGTCGTCCCGGAAATCGACGTACCGGGCCACTCGCAGGCCGCCATCGCCGCGTATCCGGAACTCGGGAACACCGACGTCATCGACACCACCGCCCTCACCGTCTGGGACAACTGGGGGATCTCTCCCAACGTACTCGCCCCCACCGACAACACCCTGCGCTTCTACGAAGGCGTCCTCGAGGAAGTGCTGGAACTGTTCCCGTCGGAGTTCGTGCACATCGGGGGCGACGAATGCCCCAAGGAGCAGTGGCGGAGTTCCCCGGCGGCCCAAGCCCGCATCGAGGAACTGGGACTGGCCGGCGAGGACGGGCTCCAGGCGTGGTTCATCGGCCACTTCGACCGGTGGCTGACCGCGCGGGGGCGCCGGCTCATCGGCTGGGACGAGATCCTGGAGGGCGGCCTCGCGGCGGGCGCGGCCGTGTCGTCCTGGCGCGGGTACGCGGGCGGGGTGACCGCCGCGCGGGCGGGCCACGACGTGGTCATGTGCCCCGAGCAGCAGGTCTACCTGGATCACCGGCAGGACGCGGGCGCGGACGAGCCGGTCCCCATCGGCTACGTCCGCACCCTGGAGGACGTCTTCCGGTTCGAGCCGGTTCCCCCGGAGCTGACGCCCGAGGAGGCCCGGCACGTGCTGGGCACCCAGGCCAACCTGTGGACGGAGGTGATGGAGGACCCCGCGCGCGTGGACTACCAGGCCTTCCCGCGTCTCGCCGCCTTCGCCGAGGTGGCCTGGAGCGCCCTGCCCGCCCCGCACGAACGGGACTTCGCCGGATTCGAACGGCGGATGGCCGCCCACTACCGGCGGCTCGACGCCCTCGGCGTGGCCTACCGGCCGCCGTCGGGGCCGCGGCCGTGGCAGCGGCGGCCCGGGGTCCCGGGACGTCCGATCGACGGTCCGCCACCGAACAGGTGACGGAAAAGGGCCCCGGTCTCCCCGAAGAGCGGCAATCCTGGTGAATCGGTGAAGTACGTCCCAAACGGACCATCTACCCGATGAGGTGGGCGAATGCCTCCTAGCGGACCCCCGCGTCCGGGCCCTGCGAAGATGTGCCAGAGTTGCCACGTCCGCCCTGTCAGCACGTACCGTACGGCAGCACAGGCGGGACCAGGTGGGGCAGCGGGAAGGGGCAGCCGGTTTGACCACGCACGCACCGCAGGCGGCGCAGGCCGTCACCCTGCCCGCCACTCTCGACGAGGCCGTGGCGGCGCTCACCGCGATGCCCGCCGCGGTCCCGGTGGCGGGCGGCACCGATCTGATGACCGCCGTCAACTCCGGTCAGCTCAGACCCGCCGGACTGGTGGGCCTCGGCCGGATCAGCGAGATCCGTGGCTGGCAGTACCAGGACGGTCACGCCCTGCTCGGCGCGGGCCTCACGCACGCGCGCATGGGCCGCCCCGACTTCGCCGCCCTGATCCCCGCGCTCGCCGCCGCCGCGCGCGCCGCGGGCCCGCCGCACATCCGCAACGCGGGCACCCTGGGCGGCAACATCGCCTCCGCCGCGCCCACCGGCGACGCGCTGCCGGTGCTGGCCGCCCTGGAGGCGACGCTGATCGTCGCCGGCCAGGGCGGGGCCCGTCGGGAGATCCCGGTGTCGCACCTGCTGGCCGGCATGGAGATGCTCCGCGCGGGCGAACTCATCGGCTACGTGCGCGTGCCGCTGCTGCACGCCCCGCAGGTCTTCCTGAAGGCGACCGGCCGGACCGGCCCCGGGCGGGCCGCGGCCTCCGTCGCCCTGGTCCTCGACCCCGCGCGGCGCGGCGTGCGGTGCGCCGTGGGCGCCATAGCGCCGATGCCGCTCAGGCCCCTGGAGGCCGAGCAGTGGGTCGCCCAGCTCATCGACTGGGACAACGACCGCGCGATCGTCCCGGAGGCGCTGCACGCCTTCGGCGAGTACGTCGCCGCGGCCTGCATCCCCGACCCGGCGCCGGCCGAGGACGGCTCCGTGGTGCCGCTGCCGCCCGCCGTACTGCACCTGCGGCGCACCGTCGCCGCGCTGGCCCGACGAGCACTGGGGAGGGCGCTGTCGTGACCGACGACCAGCACGGAGAGGGCACGCCCCAGGGCGGCGGCCGCTGGGACCCGCTGCCCCAGGGGGACTACGACGACGGCGCCACCGCGTTCGTGCAGCTGCCCGAAGGCGGCATCGACGCGCTCCTCGCCGCCTCCGAGAGCCCGCTCGCCGCGCCCGGCCACGGCTATGTGCCCCCGCCCATAACGGTCACCCCGGCCACCACCGCCGGCTCCGACCCGGCGGCCACCGGCGCCTGGAGCATGCCCGCCGAAGGCGCGCAGTGGCCCGACCCCGAGGCGGTGCCGCAGCAGGACGCCGCGCACGACCGGTTCACCTACGACCCCGGGGCGACCGGGCAGTGGACGTACGCGGAGCCGCCGGAGACGTACGAGGAGCAGCCGGAGGCGCTGCCCGCGCCCGGCCACGACGTCACCGGCCAGTGGTCGATCCCGGTCGCCGGCGGCGACCTGCCGGACGAGTCGGGCGAGTTCACCACGTCCGCCCTGGTCGAGCAGTGGGGCGGCACCCCGCCCGCCACCCTGCCCGGCGGCGCGCCCGCGCCCTGGGCGACGGAGGGCGCCGGGCAGGCGTGGGCACAGCAGGCGACGGCCGGGGACGGCGGTAGGCACCCGCAGGACCACCCGCAGTCTCACTCCGAGGCCCACGCGGAGCCGACGCCCGCGCACGGCATGTACGTGGGGCACCTCCCGGAGGCGGAGGCGGAGGCTGAGTCGGCCGAGGCACCGGCCCCGGAGGCCGGGGAGGCCGGGGAGGCCGGGGGAGCCCCGGAAACCCCGGGAGCCTCGGACACCGCAGGTGCAGGAGAGGCCGTGGAGGCCGTCTCCGGCGCCGTAGAGACTCCCGAAGGCACCGAGCCCACCGGAATGGCTCCGGACGCCCCCACGGGCGGCGAGAGCGCCGCTGAGGGCCCTGCGGAAGCCGAGGCCGAAGTGCTGCCGGACGCGGAACCCGCGCAGGCCGCAGGCACCCCGCCGCCCCCCTCGGACGCCGCCCCCGAGCAGGAGCACGCCCCCGAGCCCGCCGCGGCACCCGACGCCGCGGAGGACCCCCCCGCGCTCCCCGGCGAGGAGCACCCCCTCGCCTCCTACGTGCTGCGCGTCAACGGCGGCGACCGCCCCGTCACCGACGCGTGGATCGGCGAGTCGCTGCTGTACGTGCTGCGGGAACGCCTCGGGCTGGCGGGCGCCAAGGACGGCTGCTCGCAGGGCGAGTGCGGGGCCTGCAACGTGCAGGTCGACGGGCGGCTCGTGGCCTCCTGTCTGGTCCCCGCCGTGACCGCCGCCGGCAGCGAGGTCCGTACCGTCGAGGGCCTGGCCGTGGACGGGCAGCCGTCGGACGTGCAGCGGGCGCTCGCGCGGTGCGGCGCGGTGCAGTGCGGGTTCTGCGTGCCCGGCATGGCGATGACCGTGCACGACCTGCTGGAGGGCAACCCGGCGCCCACCGAGCTGGAGACCCGCCAGGCGCTGTGCGGCAACCTGTGCCGCTGCTCGGGCTACCGGGCCGTCGTCGACGCGGTCCAGGAGGTCGTCGCCGAACGCGACGCGCACGCCGCGTCCGACGCGGCCGAGACCGACGAGGCCCGCATCCCGCACCAGGCGGGTCCGGGTGCCGGGGGCGTCAACCCGTCGGCGTTCGAGGCGTTCCAGCCGCACGACCCGTCGTTCGGGCAAGGACCCGGAGACGGACAGGGACAGGGACAGGGACAGGACGGAGGCCAGGTGTGAGCAACGAAGCCGTCACCGCGAGCACCGCCACCGCGGCCGGCACCGCCGAGGCCGGCCCCGCCCCGGAGCCGATCCCGCACGGCCTCGGCTCCTCGCTGCCCGCCGCCGACGCGCGCGCGAAGACGGAGGGCACGTTCCCGTACGCGGCCGACCTGTGGGCCGAGGGGCTGCTGTGGGCGGCCGTGCTGCGCGCCCCGCACGCGCACGCGCGGATCACGTCCATCGACACCACCCACGCGCGCGCGATGCCGGGCGTCCGGGCCGTCGTCACCCACGAGGACGTGCCGGGGAGCGCGCTGTACGGCCGGGGCAAGGCCGACCGCCCGGTCTTCGCGTCCGACGTCGTACGCCACCACGGCGAGCCGATCGCCGCCGTCGCCGCCGACCACCCGGACACCGCGCGGATGGCCGCCGCGGCCGTCATCGTCGAGTACGAGGTGCTCGACCCGGTGACCGACCCCGAGCAGGCGTTCGAAGCCGAGCCGCTGCACCCCGACGGCAACCTGATCCGGCACATCCCGCTGCGGCACGGCGACCCCGAGGCGGCCGGCGAGGTCGTCGTCGAGGGCCTGTACCGCATCGGCCGCCAGGACCCCGCCCCCATCGGCGCGGAGGCCGGGCTCGCCGTGCCGCGCCCGGACGGCGGCGTAGAGCTGTATCTGGCCTCCACGGACCCGCACGCCGACCGTGACACGGCCGCCGCCTGCTACGGCCTGGAACCCGAACGCGTCAAGATCGTCGTCACCGGTGTACCCGGCGCCACCGCGGACCGCGAGGACCAGAGTTTCCAGCTGCCGCTCGGCCTGCTGGCCCTGAAGACCGGCTGCCCGGTGAAGCTCACGGCCACGCGCGAGGAGTCGTTCCTCGGCCACGCCCACCGGCACCCCACCCTGCTGCGCTACCGCCACCACGCGGACGCCGAGGGCCGGCTGGTCAAGGTCGAGGCGCAGATCCTGCTGGACTCGGGCGCCTACGCGGACACCTCGTCGGAAGCCCTCGCGGCGGCGGTGGCGTTCGCCTGCGGGCCGTACGTCGTCCCCAACGCCTTCATCGAGGGCTGGGCCGTGCGCACCAACAACCCGCCCTCCGGCCATGTGCGCGGCGAGGGCGCGATGCAGGTGTGCGCCGCCTACGAGGCGCAGATGGACAAGCTGGCCAAGAAGCTCGGCGTCGATCCGGCCGAGCTGCGGCTGCGCAACGTCATGGCGACGGGCGACGTCCTGCCCACCGGCCAGACGGTGACCTGTCCCGCGCCGGTCGCCGAACTCCTCCAGGCGGTACGCGACTTCCCCCTCCCCGCGCTGCCCAAGGACACCCCCGAGGAGGAGTGGCTGCTGCCCGGCGGCCCCGAGGGCGCGGGCGAACCGGGCGCGGTGCGCCGGGGCGTCGGCTACGGCCTGGGCATGGTGCACATGCTCGGCGCGGAGGGCGCCGACGAGGTCTCCACGGCCACGGTGAAGGTGCAGGACGGGGTGGCGACGGTGCTGTGCGCGGCCGTCGAGACCGGCCAGGGCTTCACCACGCTGGCCCGGCAGATCGTCCAGGACGTCCTCGGCGTGGACGAGGTCCACGTGGCGCCGGTGGACACCGACCAGCCGCCCGCCGGGGCGGGGTGCCGGGGCCGGCACACGTGGGTGTCGGGCGGTGCGGTGGAGCGCGCGGCGAAGATGGTCCGCACGCAGCTCCTGCAGCCGCTGGCCCACAAGTTCGGCATGTCCACCGAGCTGCTGCAGATCGCCGACGGCAAGATCACCTCGTACGACGGGGTCCTGTCGACGACCGTCGTCGAGGCCCTGGAGGGCAAGGAACTGTGGGCGACCGCGCAGTGCCGCCCGCACCCGACCGAGCCGCTGGACGGCGCCGGGCAGGGCGACGCCTTCGTGGGCATGGCGTTCTGCGCGATCCGCGCGGTGGTGGACGTCGACATCGAGCTGGGCTCGGTACGGGTGGTGGAGCTGGCGGTCGCCCAGGACGTGGGCCGGGTGCTGAACCCGGCGCAGCTGGCGGCCCGGATCGAGGCGGGCGTCACGCAGGGCGTGGGCATCGCGCTCACCGAGAACCTGCGGACCCCGCGCGGGGTGATACGGCACCCGGACCTCACGGGGTACTCCCTGCCGACGGCCCTGGACGCGCCGGACATCCGGATCGTCAAGCTCGTCGAGGAGCGGGACGTGGTCGCGCCGTTCGGCGCCAAGGCGGTCAGCGCGGTGCCGGTGGTGGCGTCGCCGGCGGCGGTCGCGTCGGCGGTGCGGGCGGCGACGGGCCGACCGGTGAACCGGCTGCCGATCCGGCCGCAGGCGGCGGTGGTGACCGCGCAGTGAGCGGCCGGTTCTGATCGTCGCGGCTGGTCGGGGCGATTGTCAGTGGCGCCGCGTAGTGTTCTTCCCATGAGCACGACCGGCGCCGTCATCGCGGCGATCAGCACCCCGGCCACGGAGTCCGGCCTCGCCCTCGACCTGCCTTCGCGCCTGCTGGACCAGGAGTTCGGCCGGGGGCGCGTGGCGCGTTTCGAGGACGTGGACTTCCCCGTGACGCTCACTCATGAACCGACGCGCCGCTTCCTTCGCGAGACCGGGCTGCCGGCGGACGAGGTCCTGTTCTCGCTGGACACGGACCTGCCGCTGCCGACGCTCACCGAGTTCTACACCGACGAGGAGTACACGGGCGGCTTCCCGCTCGACCGACTCCCGCGGGACGCCGACCAGTTGATACGCCTCGGCCGCCTGGCCGGGGACGCGGGCCTGGTGGTCGACGGCACGAGCGGCGAGATCCTCCGCTGGACCGAGCCGCAAGCCCGTCTGGACCCCCTGAACCGGGACGTGTCAGAACTGGTCCTCGCACTCTGCCTGTTGCGCACGAACAACAGCGAGGCGATGACGGGCCTGGAGGCCGTGGCGGGAATCGAACCCGCGTAACCAGATTTGCAGTCTGGCCCCTGAACCACTCGGGCACACGGCCAACGTGTTGCGTCGACCGTATGGCGGGCCGGGACGCGGGCTCAAGGGATCCGGGCGCGCTGCAACGTGACCGCCACACGCCGTTCATGAACGGGGGGGCGCAGGGCGGCGTAGGACCAACGGCGGAGGCGATCACCGCCTATCGACAGGGGTCAAACACCCCCGTGCCCCTTACGCTGACGTGCATGGCCGCCCTTGAACCCCGCGACGCCGTGGTCGCGGACACCGAAGTCACCCCCGAACCCGCGGGCCCCGTCGAGCGCGACGGCGTCCTCGCCCGGCCGTACCGGGCCCTCAGCATCGGGATCGTCTCCGTCGTCCTCCTCATCGCCTTCGAGGCGACCGCCGTCGGGACCGCGATGCCGGTCGCGGCGCGGGAGCTGGACGGGGTGTCGCTCTACGCGTTCGCGTTCTCGGGGTACTTCACGACCAGCCTGTTCGGGATGGTGCTCTCGGGCCAGTGGTCCGACCGGCGAGGCCCGCTCGGACCGGTCACCTGCGGTATCGCCGCCTTCGCCGCGGGGCTGCTGCTGTCCGGCACGGCCGGGGTGATGTGGCTGTTCATCCTCGGGCGGGCCGTGCAGGGCCTCGGCGGCGGCCTGGTGATCGTCGCGCTGTACGTGGTCGTCGGCCGGGCCTACCCCGAGCGGCTGCGGCCCGCGATCATGGCCGCGTTCGCCGCGAGCTGGGTCGTCCCGTCGATCGTCGGCCCGCTCGCCGCGGGCGCGGTCACCGAGCGGCTGGGCTGGCGCTGGGTGTTCGTCGGCATACCGCTCCTCGTCGTCCTCCCCCTGGCGCTGGCCCTGCCGCAGATCCGGCGCCGGGCGTCCGGAGCGGTCGGGGCGGACGGCGGCTCCGGCGCGGGCGCTTCCTTCGACGGCCGCCGGATCCGCTTGGCGCTCGGCATCTCCCTCGGCGCCGGACTGCTCCAGTACGCCGCCCAGGACCTGCGCTGGATCTCCCTGCTGCCCGGCGTGGCGGGCGCCGCGCTGCTCGTGCCGGCGGCGCTCGGACTGCTGCCGCGCGGCACCTACCGGGCGGCGCGAGGCCTGCCCTCGGTGGTGCTGCTGCGCGGCGTGGCGGCGGGCTCGTTCATCGCGGCGGAGTCCTTCGTGCCGCTGATGCTGGTCACCCAGCGGGGCCTGTCACCCACGATGGCGGGGTTCTCGCTGGCCGCCGGCGGCGGGACGTGGGCGCTCGGTTCCTGGGTGCAGTCGCGGCCCCGCCTGGAGCCGTACCGGGAGCGGCTGATGACGCTGGGCATGGTGCTGGTGGCGGCGGCCGTCGCGACCGCGCCGAGCGTGCTGATCGACGCCGTGCCGGTGTGGACGGTGGCCGTCGCCTGGGGCTTCGGCTGCTTCGGCATGGGCCTGGTGATCGCCTCGACCAGCGTGCTGCTGCTCCACCTGTCCGCCCCCGAGGAGGCGGGCACCAACTCCGCCGCCCTCCAGATCTCCGACGGCCTGTCGAATGTGATCCTGCTCGCGGCGGGCGGCGCCGCCTTCGCCGCTCTCGGCGGCGGGACAGTGGCCCACGCCACGGCCGGCGCGGCGGACGCGGCCTCCCATCCGGCCGCCTTCGCCGCCGTCTTCCTGCCTATGGCGTCGGTGGCACTGGCGGGCGCGTGGGTGACGACACGGCTGCGTGAGCGGTGAGTGAATCGGTGGCGTCACAGAGGGTGTTGTGACGTGAGTCCCACCCACGGGCGACCCGGCCTCGTTGGCGCGTTGACGGTGCCGGGCCGCCGGTAGGGTGGCCCGGTTGTTTTAGTAGCCGAGCCGCCCTACCCCGTACGGAGACCGTGACTACCACCGCCGCTTCCTCCTCCCACCACCTCTCGCCCGCCTTCCCCGGCCGCGCCCCCTGGGGCACCGCCAGCAAGCTGCGTGCCTGGCAGCAGGGTGCGATGGAGAAGTACGTCCAGGAGCAGCCGCGAGACTTCCTGGCCGTCGCCACCCCGGGCGCCGGCAAGACGACCTTCGCGCTGACGCTGGCGTCCTGGCTGCTGCACCACCACGTCGTGCAGCAGGTGACCGTGGTCGCCCCCACCGAGCACCTGAAGAAGCAGTGGGCCGAGGCCGCCGCGCGGATAGGCATCAAGCTGGACCCCGAGTACAGCGCCGGACCGCTGGGCCGTGAGTACCACGGCGTCGCCGTCACCTACGCCGGTGTCGGCGTCCGCCCGATGCTGCACCGCAACCGCGTCGAGCAGCGCAAGACCCTCGTCATCCTCGACGAGATCCACCACGCCGGCGACTCCAAGTCGTGGGGCGAGGCCTGCCTGGAGGCGTTCGAGCCCGCCACGCGGCGCCTCGCGCTGACCGGTACGCCGTTCCGCTCCGACACCAACCCCATCCCGTTCGTGACGTACGAGGAGGGCGCGGACGGCATCCGGCGCTCGTCGGCCGACTACACCTACGGCTACGGCTCCGCGCTCGCCGACAACGTCGTCCGCCCGGTCATCTTCCTCTCCTACAGCGGCAACATGCGCTGGCGGACCAAGGCTGGCGACGAGATCGAGGCCCGGCTCGGCGAGCCGATGACCAAGGACGCCATCAGCCAGGCCTGGCGTACGGCGCTGGACCCGCGCGGCGACTGGATGCCCGCCGTGCTGCGCGCCGCCGACCAGCGGCTGACCGAGGTCAGGAAGGCGATCCCGGACGCGGGAGCGCTGGTCATCGCCTCCGACCAGGACTCGGCCCGCGCCTACGCCAAGCTCATCCGGGACATCACCGGGCACAAGGCGACGCTGGTCCTCTCCGACGACGCCGGCGCGTCCGACCGGATCGACGAGTTCAGCAACAGCACCGACCGCTGGATGGTCGCCGTCCGCATGGTGTCCGAGGGCGTCGACGTGCCGCGCCTCGCGGTCGGCGTGTACGCGACGACGATCTCCACCCCGCTGTTCTTCGCGCAGGCCGTCGGACGCTTCGTGCGGTCGCGGCGCCGCGGCGAGACCGCGTCGGTGTTCCTGCCGACCGTGCCCGACCTGCTCGGCTTCGCCAACGAGATGGAACGCGAGCGGGACCACGTCCTCGACAAGCCGAAGAAGGACGGCGAGGAGGACCCGTACGCCGAGGAGGACAAGCTCCTCCAGGAGGCGGAGAAGCAGCAGGACGAGGACACCGGCGAGCAGGACATGCTGCCTTTCGAGGCGCTGGAGTCCGACGCCGTCTTCGACCGGGTCATGTACAACGGCGCCGAGTTCGGCATGCAGGCCCACCCCGGCAGCGAGGAGGAGCAGGACTACCTCGGCATCCCGGGCCTCCTCGAACCCGAGCAGGTGCAGCTGCTGCTGCAGAAGCGGCAGGCGCGGCAGATCGCGCACAGCAAGAAGAAGCCGGACAGCGAGGCGGACCTGCTGGAGCTGCCCGCCGAGCGGCGGCCCGTGGTCTCCCACAAGGAGATGATGGAGCTGCGCCGCCAGCTCAACACGATGGTCGGCGCGTACGTCCACCAGAGCGGCAAGCCGCACGGGGTCATCCACACCGAGCTGCGCCGCGTCTGCGGCGGGCCGCCGGCCGCCGAGGCGACCGCCGGGCAGCTGCGGCAGCGGATCGCCAAGGTGCAGGAGTGGGCCACCCGGATGCGGTAGCCCTGTCGGGGGCTTGAGGGGCCGCGGCGCGCGCCGTACGTATCAGGACATATCGCGGCAGGTCATATCGGCCACTGACCGGATTCTGGACGGAGCCTTCCGCTGAGCGAACCGGCTCGCTACTGTCCCGCTACGCACACGCCCCGTGGCAGCGCCGCCGCGGAGCGCAGCCGTGAAGCGACGCGGCTCGGTACAGGCCGGGCCGCCGGCCGATCGGCAGCCTCTGAAGCGCGTCGCTGACGGGACTCGGCGACGCATCCGCCGCGAGGGGGCTGCCGACCTCACCACTTAAGGAGTGGGCGTCGTGACCGCGGAGACCTCTCAGACGCTCGACCGGGGACTGCGGGTCCTCAAGCTGCTGGCCGACACGGACCACGGGCTGACCGTCACCGAGCTTTCCACCAAACTGGGCGTGAACCGGACCGTTGTGTACCGGTTGCTGGCCACGCTGGAACAGCACGCACTCGTACGCCGGGACCTGGGCGGCCGCGCCCGGGTGGGACTCGGCGTGCTGGGACTCGGACGGCAGGTGCATCCGCTGGTACGGGAGGCGGCGCTGCCGGCGCTGCGCTCGCTGGCGGAGGACATAGGCGCCACGGCGCACCTGACGCTGGTCGACGGGGCGGAGGCGCTGGCCGTGGCCGTCGTCGAGCCGACGTGGACCGACTATCACGTGGCGTACCGGGCGGGGTTCCGGCACCCGCTGGACCGGGGGGCCGCGGGCAAGGCGATTCTGTCCGCGCGGCAGAAGCCGTCCGGTGACCCCGGGTACACGCTGACCCACGGCGAGCTGGAGGCGGGCGCGAGCGGGGCCGCGGCGCCGCTGCTGGGCGTGACCGGGGTCGAGGGCAGCGTCGGTGTCGTGATGCTGGCCGACGCGGTGCCGGAGCGGGTGGGCACGCGGGTGGTCGAGGCGGCCCGGGAGGTCGCGGAGGCGCTGCGCTGAGCCGTGCCGAGCCTGGGGGCACGGTTGCCCGCAGGCTGAGCCGGTGGGTCCTCCGTTAGATTGACTCCGTGCTCTCTCGTCTCTCTCGCCCCCAGGCCCTCGCCGTCTGCGCGCTGCCCGTCGTGGCGCTTCTCGCCACCGCGGCGTTCGCGCCGCTGCCGTTCGTCGTGGCGGAGCCGGGGATGACGGCGGACGTGCTCGGCAAGGACAAGGGGACGCCGGTGATCACCATCACCGGGGCGCCGACCCTGAGGACGAGCGGCGAGCTGCGGATGACGACCATCGAGGCGTCCGGCCCGGAGGCGCCGGTGTCGTTCGCGGACGTGGTCGACGGCTGGTTCCGAAGCGACGAGGCCGTGATGCCGCGGGACGCCGTGTACCCCAGCGGGGACAGCGAGCGGGAGATCGAGGAGTACAACGAGAAGCAGATGCGGGAGTCGCAGGACGATGCGACCGCCGCCGCGCTGAACTACCTCGACCGTGCCGACGAGGGCATCGGGGTCGACCTGGAGCTGGAGGACGTCGGCGGGCCCAGCGCCGGGCTGCTGTTCTCGCTCGGCATCGTCGACAAGCTCGACGGGAACGGCAGCGGGGGCGACCTGACCGGCGGCCGTACGATCGCCGGGACCGGCACGATCACCCCCGACGGCGAGGTCGGGCCGGTGGGCGGGGTGGCGCTCAAGACGCAGTCCGCCAAGCGTGACGGCGCCACCGTCTTCCTGGTGCCGAAGGCCGAGTGCTCGGACGCGAAGTCGGAGCTGCCCAAGGGGCTGCGGCTGATCCCCGTGACCACGTTGAAGGGGGCCGTGCAGTCCCTGGTCGCCCTCCAGAGCGGCAAGGGGTCCGTGCCCAGCTGCTGAGCGGCGTCACCCTTCCTTGACGAACCCTTCCTGCACCAGCCAGTCCAGCGCGACCTGGTGCGGGTCCTCGCCGTCCACGTCGACCTTGGCGTTGAGGGTCTGGGCGACCTCGTTGTTCAGCTTCTGCGTGATCGGGTCCAGGATGCCCGTGATCGCCGGCCACTCCTTCAGCGTGTCGGTGTTGATCACCGGAGCGGCGTTGTAGTTGGGGAAGAACTGCTTGTCGTCCTCCATGACCACGAGGTTCATGGACTTGACCCGCCCGTCGGTGGTGAAGACCTCGCCGTACGTGCAGGTGCCCTTCGCCACCTGGGTGTAGATGATCCCGGTGTCCATCTGGGTGATGCGGCCCGCCGGGATGTCCATCCCGTACTCCTTCTCCATCCCCGGCAGCCCGTCCGCCCGGTTGGCGAACTCGCCCTCGACGCAGAGCGTCACCGCGCCGGGGTCCTTCCCGGCCAGTTCGGCCACCTCCGACAGGGTCTTCGTGCCGTACTTCTCGAAGTTCGCCTGGTTCGTCGCCAGCGCGTAGGTGTTGTTCAGCGCGGACGGCGCCAGCCAGGTCACGCCGTTCTCGAGGTCGGCGTCGCGCACCACCTGCCACTGCTGCTGTGGGTCGGGGATGGGCTCGCTGTTGCCCATGTACGTGATCCAGGCGGTGCCGGTGTACTCGTACGCGGCGTCCGCGTCGCCGTTGACGACCGCCTCGCGGGAGCCGATCGAGCCCTGGATGCCGGTGCGGT
This sequence comes from Streptomyces sp. TSRI0107, assembly GCF_001905845.1. Lineage (GTDB taxonomy): Bacteria > Actinomycetota > Actinomycetes > Streptomycetales > Streptomycetaceae > Streptomyces. Next base: position 127,677 of record NZ_LIVZ01000001.1, read on the forward strand.
CGAGGACTTCCGCGCCGGCCGCCTGGAAGGCGATGCCCATGATCGCGCCGAGGATGAGCTGCTCGGTGAACTCCTTGGACGTCACGGTGAGGTCGGCGCCCTTGAGGGGTTCGCCCTGCCCGATGGAGCCCGGCTTCACGTCGTCGACCATCGGCGAGCCGCTGGTGAGCCCGCAGCCCGCGGCCGCGACCAGGACGCCGGCCAGCAGCAGGCCCGTACGCCTCCCGGCCCCGCGTCCCATGGCCCCGCGCCTCATGTCTCGCTCTCCAGTCCCCGCGGCCGCAGCAGCAGTTCCGCCAGTGACGCCGCCCAGTCCACCAGCAGGGCGAGGGCGACGGTGAGGATGGAGCCCAGCACCAGCACGGGCATGCGCTGGCTGGTGATGCCCGTGGTGATCAGGACGCCGAGGCCGCCGCCGCCCCCGAAGGTCGCCAGGGTCGCCGTGCCCACGTTCAGCACCAGCGCGGTCCGCACGCCCGCCAGGATCAGCGGGACCGCCAGGGGCAGTTCCACCTTGGTGAGTACCCCCATGGGGGACATGCCGATGCCGCGCGCCGCCTCCAGCAGCGTCGGGTCGTTCGCCTTGAGCCCGGCGATGGTGTTCGACAGCACCGGCAGCACGGCGTAGACGGTGATGCCGATCAGGGCCGACCGGCGGCCGATGCCGAACCAGATCACCAGCAGCGCGAGCAGGCCGATCGCGGGGGTCGCCTGGCCCATGTTGGCCAGCGCCATCGCGAACGGGGTGGCCCTGCGGAACCGCTGCCGGGTCAGCAGGATGCCCAGCGGGATCGCGATGATCAGCACGAAGAAGGTGGAGATCAACGACAGCTGGATGTGCTGCCACAGCGCCTTGGAGACCCGCCCGCCCGACAGCGCGTTCTCGGAGATGGTGTCCAGCTCGGCCTGCTGGAACCACAGCCAGGTCCCCAGCAGCAGCATCACCAGGAACGCGGGCAGGAACGTCAGCTTCCGCCACCCGATCCGGCGGGGCGCGGGGCGGTGCAGATGCGGGACGGGCTCCAGCTCGGCCTCGCCGTCGTCCCGGAAGGGCAGCCCCCTGACCTCGTGCTCGCCCTCGGGGCGGCGCTCGCGCTCCGGTGAGGTCGTCACGCCTTCGTCTCCCCCGGGTCACCCTCCTGCTCCGCGCGGGTCAGCTCGTCCCGGGCCTCCTCCAGTTCCTGCTGGTGCTCGATCGCGTCCAGCCGGTCGGCCTCCAGCAGTTCGTGCACGGAGTTCATCAGCGTCTCCATATCGACGACGCCGGTGTACTCGCCGTGCCGGCCGGTCACCGCGACCCGCCCGGCGTTGTCGGTGAGGACGGCTTCCAGGGCGTCCCGCAGGGTGGCGTCCCGGGTCACCGTGTCGTGCACCAGGGTGCCCGCGCGCGCCAGCGACCCCCTGGCCCGCATCAGGTCGCCGCGCCGCAGCCACTTGTAGGGGCGGCCCCGCCGGTCCAGCATCAGGATCTCGTTCGTCCCGCCGCGGCGGAGCTTGTTGAAGATGTTCTGCAGCGGTTCGTCCACGGTCACCGTCGGATACTCGGTGATCTCCACCTCGCGCACACGCGTCAGGTTCAGCCGTTTCAGCGCGGCGCCCGCGCCGACGAAGCCGGAGACGAAGTCGTCCGCCGGGTTGGTGAGGATCGCCTCCGGGGTGTCGAACTGGGCGATGTGCGAGCGTTCCCGCAGCACCGCGATCCGGTCGCCCAGCTTGATCGCCTCGTCGAAGTCGTGGGTGACGAAGACGATCGTCTTGTGCAGCTCGTGCTGGAGCCGGATCAGCTCGTCCTGGAGGTGGTCCCGGGTGATCGGGTCGACCGCGCCGAACGGCTCGTCCATCAGCAGCACGGGGGGATCGGCGGCCAGCGCCCGTGCCACGCCCACGCGCTGCTGCTGCCCGCCGGACAGCTGGCGCGGATAGCGGCCGCGGAACTCGCCCGGGTCCAGGCCGACGAGGTCGAGCAGTTCCTCGACCCGGTCGCGGATCCGGGTCTTCGGCCAGCCGATCATCTTCGGTACGAGGCCGATGTTCTGCGCGACGGTCATGTGCGGGAAGAGCCCCGCGGACTGGATGGCGTAGCCGACCTTGCGGCGCAGCTTCACCGGGTCGATGTCGGTGACGTCCTCGCCGTCGATCCGGATCCGGCCGCTGGTCGGCTCGATCAGCCGGTTGATCATCTTCAGGGTGGTGGACTTGCCGCAGCCGGACGGCCCGACGAAGATCACCGTCTCGCCCGCCCCGATCTCCATGCTGACGTTGTCCACCGAGGGCGCGGGGTTGCCGGGGTAGCGCTTGGTCAGGTTCTCCAGCTCGATGGTGGCGCCACCGCGAGCGCTGTTCTCAGGCACGGATCCCCCTGGGAATGGTCAGCCGTCCGAGCAGGACGTAGGCGGCGTCGAAGAGCAGGGCCAGCACGATGATCCCGAGGGTGCCCGCGAGCACCTGGTTCAGCGCGTTCTTGCTGCCCAGCGAGGCGATCCCGCGGAAGATCAGGTTGCCGAGGCCGGGCCCGGAGGCGTACGCCGCGACGGCGGCGATGCCCATCAGCATCTGGGTCGAGACCCGGATGCCGGTCAGGATCGGCGGCCAGGCCAGCGGCAGTTCCACCCGCGCCAGCCGCATCGACCGGGACATCCCGATGCCGGTCGCGGCGTCCAGCAGCGCCGGGTCGACGCCCCGCAGGCCGACGATCGAGTTCCGCACGATCGGCAGCAGCCCGTACAGGATCAGCGCGATCACGGTGGGGGCCACGCCGAGACCGACGATCGGGATCAGCAGACCGATCATGGCCAGCGACGGGATGGTCAGGATGGTGGACGTGGTGGCGGTGGCCATGCTGCCGCCCCAGGCGCTGCCGTAGGTCGCGACGCCGATCAGCACGCCGAGCACGGTGGCCACGACGATGCACTGGAAGACGACGCTGGCGTGCTGTGCGGCGTCGCTGAGCAGCTGCTGATGGCGACTGCCCAGGTACTCCCAGAAGTTCACACCGCCTCACCCCACGACTAGGACGTCCTTTCCCGGTCCTCGGCCGCCTGCTCCACGAGCGGGATGATCCGCAGCGGAACGGGGTTTTCCATCACGATCGCGGTGGAGGCCCGGACGATGCCATCAAAACCGACAACCCGGTCGATCACCCGCTGAAGATCGGCGTTGGAGCGGGCCACCAGACGGCACAGCATGTCGTTGGCGCCGGTGGTGGTGTGCAGCTCCAGCACCTCCGGAACGGTCGCCAAGTGGGCCCGTACATCGGCTCCTTGCCCCTGCCGGATCTGCAGCGTGGCGAACGCCGTGACGGGGTAGCCGAGGGCCGCGGGGTCCACCTGAGGACCGAATCCGCGGATGACTCCGTTCGACTGAAGCCGGTCCAGCCGCGCCTGCACGGTGCCGCGCGCCACCCCCAGCCGCCGGGACATCTCCAGCACCCCGATCCGGGGCTCCCGCGCGAGCAGCACGATGATCCGCCCGTCCAGATGATCGATCGCCATGCCGAGCCCTCCCGGCTCTCCCGTAGTGGTCATCCTGTACAGAAGTGTCGTACTCGCGGCCTCACAGCTGGACAGATTGCCCAGTGAATACGCAAACTATTGCGCACCTTGCAGAGCGGGGCCAGGCTTCGGCTATGACGCAGACCACACACCAGACTCCCGACACCGCCCGGCAGGCCGACCCCTTCCCGGTCAAGGGGATGGACGCGGTCGTCTTCGCCGTGGGCAACGCCAAGCAGGCGGCGCACTACTACTCCACCGCCTTCGGCATGAGGCTGGTCGCGTACTCCGGACCGGAGAACGGCAGCCGCGAGACGGCCAGTTACGTGCTCGAGAACGGCTCGGCGCGCTTCGTCCTCACCTCCGTCATCAAGCCCGCCACCACCTGGGGCCACTTCCTGGCCGAGCACGTGGCCGAGCACGGCGACGGCGTCGTCGACCTCGCCATCGAGGTGCCGGACGCGCGGGCCGCCTACGAGTACGCCCTCGCCCACGGGGCCCGCTCGGTCGCCGAGCCGTACGAGCTGAAGGACGAGCACGGCACCGTCGTCCTCGCCGCGATCGCCACCTACGGCGAGACCCGGCACACCCTCGTCGAGCGCACCGGCTACGACGGCCCCTACCTGCCCGGTTACGTCGCCGCCGCGCCGATCGTCGAACCGCCCGCGCAGCGCACCTTCCAGGCCATCGACCACTGCGTCGGCAACGTGGAACTCGGCCGGATGAACGAATGGGTCGGCTTCTACAACAAGGTCATGGGCTTCACGAACATGAAGGAGTTCGTGGGCGACGACATCGCGACCGAGTACAGCGCGCTGATGTCGAAGGTCGTGGCCGACGGCACGCTGAAGGTCAAGTTCCCGATCAACGAGCCGGCGATCGCCAAGAAGAAGTCCCAGATCGATGAATACCTGGAGTTCTACGGCGGCGCCGGTGTCCAGCACATCGCGCTGAACACCAACGACATCGTCGCCACCGTCCGCACCATGCGCGCGGCCGGCGTGCAGTTCCTGGACACCCCCGACTCGTACTACGACACCCTCGGCGAGTGGGTCGGCGACACCCGGGTGCCGATCGAGACGCTGCGCGAGCTGAAGATCCTCGCCGACCGCGACGAGGACGGCTACCTGCTGCAGATCTTCACCAAGCCGGTCCAGGACCGTCCGACCGTGTTCTTCGAGATCATCGAACGGCACGGCTCGATGGGCTTCGGCAAGGGCAACTTCAAGGCCCTGTTCGAGGCGATCGAACGCGAGCAGGCCAAGCGCGGCAACCTCTAGGGGGTGTCTTGCCGATCAGGCCGGATCAGGGAGCGGCGTCTGGTGCCGTGCATCGCAAGGCGGAGGAGGGAGTCGATGCGGAGCGATGGGGGTGCCCCCGCGGGAGCTCGTTCGAGCGTGGGGGAGAGTGACGACAACGCGGCGAGGCGCGGTGCCAGGCGCCGCGAGCCCGGCATGATCGGCGAGACGCCCCCTAGGGCTGCTCAGGCAGCCGCCGAACCCCGGGAGCCCGGTCGCCCGTCGGCCGGTCCTCCGGGGCTCGCTCGGCCGGAGGCCGGACCTGCGGGGTTCGCTCGGCCGGCGGGCGCACGTCCGGACGCCGTACCTTCGGCGGCCGCACGTCCGGCGGCAGCTTGTCGGGCGGCTCGCCGAGCGCCTTCAGCGCCGTCCGGGCGAGCGGCACGTGCAGCGGGGAGAAGTACGGGTTCAGGCGCAGCGCCTCCTCGAGATGCCGTCGAGCGGGGCCGTGCAGCTTCAGGTCCCGCTCGATCATCCCCCGGTGGTAGGCGTACAGCGCGCTGCGCATCGTGCCGCCCTTCTGCCGGTCCGTAGCCCGCACGGCGAACGTCCACGCCCCCTTGTGGTCGCCTGCCCGGTGCAGCGCCCACCCCAGTGCGTCGGCGACGGCGATCGACGGCTGCCGCCGCCACTCCGCGCGCAGCCGCCGCACGGCGGACTTCGGGTCCCCGTGGTCCGCCTCCATACGGCCCAGCACCAGCTCCTCGTCCACACCGCCCGCGGCCGCCGACCGCACCAGGTCACGCACCAGGTCGTACTGCGCCCGCGCCTCCGGCTTCAGCCCCAGCGACTCGTACAGCTCGCCCAGCTCCAGCGCGTACTCCGGCGCCGGCTGCTCGGCCAGCGCCGCGCGGTACGCGCTCAGCGCCTCCGCCGTCCGGCCCAGCGCGGCCAGCGCCCTGCCCTCCCCGACCTGCGCGGCCCGCTGGCCCGGGTCGGTGCGCAACGCCTCCCGGAAGAGCCGCAGGGCCGCCTCCCGGTCCCCGCGCTCCCACGCCAGCTGCCCGCCCCGTTCCAGCCAGGCCGCCCGCTCGGCGGGGGACCGGGCGGCCGCCGCCGCGTCCGACAGCTCGGCGGCCGCGTCCTCGGGCCGGCCCCGGTCCCAGTACACGGCGGCCGCGCGGGCCATCACCGCTGGCCCGGTGCGCAGGGTCAGCAGCCGGTCCAGCGTCCGCTTGACCGCCTTGTAGTCGCCGAGCCCGGTGTAGGCGTCGATCAGCAGCGGATACGTCGTCCAGCGCGCCCGGTCCACCTTCAGCGCGGCCTCGCCCCACTTGCGCGCGGCCGGGAAGTCCCGCCGCGCGTTGGCCAGCGCCGCCATACCGTCCAGCGCCGCCGCGTTCCCGTTCGGCCGCACCTTCAGCGAGGTGCGCAGCGCCCGCTCCGCCTTCGGGTAGTGCCCGGCGTCGGCGTCCCGCCGCGCCTGCTCCACGTACGCCGTCCCCAGCACCGCCCACGCGCCGGCGTCCTTGGGATGCTTGCGCACCCGCGCCTCCCGGTCGCCGATCAGGGCCGTCAGATCCGGCAGCTCGGGCGGCACCCCCCTGCTCACCGCCCGCGCCGCCGCCCCCGGAGCGGGCGGCGGGGCGGTCTTCTCGTCGGGCGGCCACAGCATCAGCACCCCGCCGAGCACCAGGCACCCGGTGAGCGAGGCGATCATCGCCCCTTTGAGGACGACATGGACCCGGCGCCTGCGCGTCTCGGCCTCCTGCTCGGGACTGGGCCTGGCTCCGCTGCTCTCCTGCGTCTTCATGCCGCTCACTGTGCGTCAATACGACGAGTCATCCCGGCAGCCGTAGGGCGCCGCCGACGGGGTTCACACCGATGGCCGCCGGTGCGACGCTGTGATCATGAGCCGTATCGAAGCCGCGCCCCACGAGGGTCGCGCAGCCGGACGCGACCTCACCGACCGGCTGCTCGCGGGACTGCCCGCCGAGGCCGTCCTGACCGACCCGGACGTCACCGTCTCCTACGCCAACGACATGGCGAGCTTCTGCCCGGCCGGCACGCCCGCCGTGGTGGTCCTGCCGCGCACCGTCGAACAGGTCCAGCACGTCATGCGCACCGCCACCGAGCTGCGCGTCCCGGTCGTCCCGCAGGGCGCCCGCACCGGCCTGTCCGGCGCGGCCAACGCCTCCGACGGCTGCATCGTGCTGTCCCTGACCAAGATGGACCGGATCATCGAGATCAACCCGGTCGACCGCGTCGCCGTGGTCGAACCCGGCGTCGTCAACGCCACCCTCTCCCGCGCGGTGGCCGAACACGGCCTCGCCTACCCTCCCGACCCGTCCAGCTGGGAGATGTGCACCATCGGCGGCAACATCGGCACCGCCTCCGGCGGGCTGTGCTGCGTGAAGTACGGGGTGACGGCCGAGTACGTCCTCGGCCTCGACGTCGTGCTCGCCGACGGGCGGCTCATGTCCACCGGCCGCCGCACCGCCAAGGGCGTCGCCGGGTACGACCTGACCCGGCTGTTCGTCGGCTCCGAGGGCTCCCTCGGCATCGTCGTGCGCGCGATCCTGGCCCTCAAGCCGCAGCCGCCCCGGCAGCTCGTGCTGGCCGCCGAGTTCGCGTCGGCGGCCGCGGCCTGCGACGCCGTGTGCCGGATCATGGCCGGCGGGCACGTCCCGTCACTCCTCGAACTGATGGACCGTACAACCGTCAAGGCCGTCAACGACATGGCGCGCATGGGCCTCCCGGAGACCACCGAGGCCCTGCTCCTCGCCGCCTTCGACACCCCCGACCCCGCCGCCGACCTCGCCGCCGTCGGCGCGCTGTGCGAGGCCGCCGGCGCCACCCAGGTGGTGCCGGCCGAGGACACCGCCGAATCGGAACTGCTGCTGCAGGCCCGTCGGCTGTCGCTCACCGCGCTGGAGGCCGTCAAGGGCACGACGATGATCGACGACGTGTGCGTGCCCCGCTCCCGGCTCGGCGACATGCTCGACGGCGTCGAGCGCATCGCCGAGAAGTACGGCCTGACCATCGGGCTCTGCGCGCACGCGGGCGACGGCAACACCCACCCCACCGTGTGCTTCGACGCGCAGGACCCCGACGAGTCCCGGCGCGCCCGCGAGTCCTTCGACGAGATCATGGCCCTCGGCCTGGAACTCGGCGGCACCATCACCGGCGAACACGGCGTCGGCGTCCTGAAGAAGGAGTGGCTCGCCCGGGAGATCGGCCCGGTGGGCCTGGAGATGCAGCGGGCGGTCAAGCAGGTCTTCGACCCGCTGGGCATCCTCAACCCGGGCAAGCTGTTCTGACCCGCCCCGGATCACTGGGCGAGCAGCTCGGCGAGATCGTCGTCGATCCCCAGCTGCTCGCCCTCCGTGCCCGGGGGCACCACCCGCAACGTCCGCTCCAGCCACGCCGACACCTGCGCCGCCGGGGCCTCCAGCAGGGCGTCCCCGTCGGGTGAGGTCAGCGCCATCAGCACGACGCTGCGCCCCTCCGCCTTCGTCGGCCACACCCGCACATCACCGTGCCCGCACGGCCGGAACACCCCCTCCACCAGCAGCTCCCGGGCGAACGTCCAGTGCACCGGGTACTCGGAGTCGATGTGGAAGGCGATGTGGACGGCGTACGGGTCGTCGGTGCGGTAGCTCAGCCGGGCCGGGACGGGGACGCCGCGCTCGGGGGACAGGACGAGCCGCAGCTCCAGTTCGCGCTCCACGACGGTGTACATGGCGTTTCCTCTCTCATGCCGCACTGCTTCGGTACGGGGTGAGAGCGGGAAGCTGCTCGACCATTACGCGGGTTCGCGGAACTTTTTCCGCGTGGCGGTGGTGCCGTCCGTGCCGCCGGGGTAGCACAAGCGTGCTCGAAAGGGGCGGGTACGGCGGGACAGGCGATGCGGGTTGCGCCCGTCTGATAGATGTGGAGGCCCCCATCACACCCCCGAGCAGATACGGGACGACGGACATGAGCGCCCCAACCCCGGCCCCCGGCGACGACAGGCCCCGCGAAGGGTATTACCCGGACCCCTCCATCCCCGGATATGTCCGGTACTGGAACGGTGCCGCGTGGGTACCGGGCACCAGCCGTCCGGCACCGGCCGACGGCGAACCGCTCGCCCCGCCGCCCGGGGTGCGCCCGGCGCAGCCCTCCGTCGAGGAGACCGGCCCGCACTTCTTCGACGAGGACCCGCTCGACGAACCCGCCCCGCAGGAACCGGCGTCCGCGTGGGGCGCCGACCGCGCCCACCAGTCCGGCTTCGGCGGCGACCAGGACCGCAGGGTCTCCTGGGGCACGCCCGACGCCGCCGACCCTCGCGCGGCCCACCAGCCCGCCGACCGGACGGCCACGCCGGACCCCGGCGGCACATTCGTCTTCCGCCGCCCGACGCCGGCCGACGGGGGAGCGGAGCCCGACCCCACCGGGGGCACGGGCCAGGGCGGAGCGCCCGGGCAGGGCGCGGGTGCGGCGGGCCAGGGTGCGGTGCCGGGGCAGGGCCCTGGTGCGGCGGGCCAGGGCGCTGGTGCGGCGGGGCAAGGTGCTGCGTCAAGCCATGGCGCCGGCGCGGGCTTCGGGCCGGTCATGGCGTCGGGTGCCGCCGGTTCCGGCGCTGCGGGCTCCGGTGCGGCGGGTCATGGCGGTGCGGGTTCGGGTGCCGCAGGCTCCGGTGCGGCCGGTCCCGGCGCTGCGGGCTCCGCTGCGGCCGGTTCCGGCGCCGCGGGTTACGGCGGCGCGGGCTCAAGTCCCGCGGGCGCCAGTGCGTCCGGCCCCGGTGCCGCCGGCCCGCACGCGGCCGGCCCCGGTGCCGCAACCCCCGGTGACGCGGGCTCCCACGCCGACGCCCGCGCAGGGGCCCGCAGGGACGACGGCACCATGACCTTCCGTGCCGTGGGCGGCCCCCGCGCGGCCGCGTCCGGTACGGCGGCCGCCGCTCCGGCGAGCGCCGCCGACCCCGCCTCCGGCGCCCCCGGCTTCGGCGCCGGGAAGGCCGCCGCCGCCCGCGCCGCGACGGCCCAGGCAGCGCAGGCGGCTCAGGCGGCTCAGGCCGCGTCGGTCCCCTCGGCGCAGGCGGCCTCCGCACCTCCCGCCCAGGCCGGTTCCGCCGGACCCCAGCAGCAACCCGCCGGCGCCGGCTTCCCGCCGCGTGCCGCGCAGGTGCCCCAGCAGGCCGCCGCCCCCACCCCGGTGACGTCCGGCCCCGGCGGCGGGCAGTCCTCCTGGGCGCAGCAGGTCCACCAGCTCGCCGGAGGCGCGGGCGGCGCGGGCGGCGACGACCAGCCGGTCGCCCCGTGGAAGCCCCCGGTCGAGGACCCCTTCCAGGCGGCGGCGCGGCGTCAGGCGGCGGCCCGCCCGGCCGGGTTCGGCAAGCGGCTGGCGGCGCGGCTGATCGACACGGTCGTGGTCGCGGGCGTCACCGCGGTGGCCGCCGTGCCCCTCGGCGGGAAGGCGCTGGACCACGTCCAGGGCAAGGTCGACCAGGCCAAGCTGTCCGGCGAGACGGTGACGGTGTGGCTGCTGGACGGCACGACGTCGGCGTACCTGGGCATCGTGGTGGCCGTCCTCCTGGTGGCCGGTGTCCTCTACGAGGCGCTGCCGACCGCCAAGTGGGGCCGCACCCTGGGCAAGCGGCTGCTCGGCTTGGAGGTCCGCGACATCGAGGCGCACGAGCCGCCGTCCTTCGGCGCCGCGCTGCGCCGCTGGCTGGTCTACAGCGTGCCGGGACTGCTCTGCATCGGTCTGGTCGGCGTGCTGTGGTGCCTGTTCGACAAGCCGTGGCGCCAGTGCTGGCACGACAAGGCGGCGCGTACGTTCGTGGCGGCGGACTGACCGTCCCCCGGGGACGCGCTCGCGGTAGGGGGTAGCCCGGACGGCCGTCCGGAGGATGCGCCGCCGGGGCCTTCGGGGTCCACTCGGGCCATGACCACCGAACCGCCCCCCGGCTCCGGCGACCGGCCCCCGGAAGACGACCCGTTCAGAAAGCAGCCCCCGTCCGGCGCGGGCTCGGGCTCGCCGTACGACACCCCGCCCGGCGGCGGCACCCCGCCCGGCGGTGGCGGCCCGTACGGCGGCCCCCCGCCGCCCCCGTACGGAGGCGGTGGTCCGTACGGCGGCTACGGCGGTCACGAGGACCCGCTCGCGGGCATGCCCCCGCTCGCCGACAGCGCCAAGCGCACCCTCGCCCGGATCATCGACATGATCCTGGTGGGCGCGGTCGTCGTGCTGCTCAGCTGGGCCTTCGGGGTGGGCGAGTACGACCTGGCGGGCGACGACATCGACACGGCGGCGTCCTTCGGCCAGTCCACGATCGCGGCCGTCCTCTACATCGCGTACGACACCCTCATGATCTCCAGGTCGGGTCAGACGCTCGGCAAGAAATGGCTGAAGATGCGCGTCGCCAACCTGGACAACGGAGCCACGCCCTCCGTCCAGACCGCGCTGATCCGCGCGGCTGTGCTGTGGCTGCCGTTCGCCTTCTGCTGCGCCTGCATCTGGACGGCGATCTCGGGCGGCTGGAGCTACTTCGACAAGCCCTACAAGCAGGGCCTGCACGACAAGGCGGCCAAGACGGTGGTGGTCGCCACCGACTGACCGGTGCCTCAGTTGTCGTTGACCGACGCGGCCGCGACCGGCTCCTGTGCGGCGGCCCGCGCCACGGGGGAGGCCGGCGCGGTCCGCGGGGTCCTCGCCGGGACCGTCAGGGCGACCAGCAGCCCCAGGACGAGTGCCCCGACGGCGATGAGTGAGATCCCGACGACCGAACTCGTCTGCGACAGCAGCAGCATGGCGAGCGTCGAGAGGATCACGGTGCAGGAACCGTAGGCGAGCTGTGCGGCGGTCGGACGACGCATGGCAATCGTGTCCTCGGAGAATGGGGGTCTCCCCCCGTGCCTCTCGCCGTGGGGGAGGTGCGGACAGGCATATGTGTTCGTCAATCTATTCGGCTGCATGCCCGAGTGGAGCGATGAGTAAGCGTGAGATGACCAACAGTGCCGGAGCACGGGGGGCGCATCGAGTCATGTCGGGCCAACTCCCGCCTGTTCGCTGAGCGGAAGCGGAACACCGCATAATGCAGTTGACCTGAGCAAGTCAAGACCTGTCTTTTCTGCTCAACCTCTAGTCCAATGTCGTCACTTGACTACACGCGTTGATCACGCGCGCGCGGACATCCACGACCCAGGACCCTTCCCTCCGCGCGCCCGGACGCGGGGGAGGACCTCAAGTGACCAGCAGACCCTGGACGTTCAGAGCGGCCGCGACCGCGGTCGCGTTCGCGGCGGCCACCGCCACCGTCTCCACCTACACCGTGGCCCAGGCCGACCCGGCCCGCCCCGGCAAGCCCGCCGCCGTCGACCGGCAGGACCCGGCGTCCGTCAAGGCCAACGAGGAGCACGACCTCGAAGGCCCGCTCAGCAAGACCCGGGAAGCCCAGCGCGAAGAGGCCCTGAAGCAGGTCATATCCGGCAAGGCCGAGATACAGAAGCGCGACGGCTCCAGCGTCGTCGAGCTGGCCGGCCGCAAGGGCGAGAGCAAGTACGTCGAGCTGGGCCGGGAGAAGACCGACAAGATCTTCACCATCCTGGTCGAGTTCGGCGACAAGACCGACCCCCGCTACGGCGGCACCCCCGGCCCGCTGCACAACCAGATCGCGGCGCCGGACCGCACCAAGGACAACAGCACGGCCTGGCAGTCGGACTACGACCGCGAGCACTTCCAGGACCTGTACTTCGGTGACGGCACCGACTCGATGAAGACCTACTACGAGAAGCAGTCCTCGGGCCGCTACTCGATCGAGGGCGAGGTCGCCGACTGGGTCAAGGTCCCGTACAACGAGGCCCGTTACGGCTCCAACAAGTGCGACCCCGACAACTGCGCCTGGTACGCGGTGCAGGACGGCGTCACCGCCTGGGTCGAGCAGCAGAAGGCCGCCGGCAGGACCGACGCCGAGATCAAGGCCAAGCTCGCCGAGTACGACCAGTGGGACCGCTACGACTTCGACGCCGACGGCGACTTCAACGAGCGCGACGGCTACATCGACCACTTCCAGATCGTGCACGCCGGCGAGGACGAGTCCGCGGGCGGCGGCGCGCAGGGCGAGGACGCGATCTGGGCGCACCGCTGGTACGCGTTCGGCACCGACCAGGGCGCCACCGGCCCCGACTTCAACAAGCTCGGCGGCACCCAGATCGGTGACTCCGGCATCTGGGTCGGCGACTACACCATCCAGCCGGAGAACGGCGGACTCGGCGTCTTCGCCCACGAGTACGGCCACGACCTCGGTCTGCCGGACCACTACGACACCCAGGGCGGCGAGAACTCCACCGGCTACTGGACCCTGATGTCCTCCGGCTCCTGGCTCGGCCGGGGCCAGGGCACCATCGGCGACCTGCCCGGCGACATGACCGCCTGGGACAAGCTCCAGCTGGGCTGGCTGGACTTCGACAAGGCGAAGGCGGCCACCAAGTCCAAGCACAAGCTGGGCCTCGCCGAGTACAACACCAAGAACGCCCAGGCCCTCGTGGTCGAACTGCCGAAGAAGGCGGTCACCACCGAGATCGTCACCCCGGCCCAGGGCGCCAGCCAGTGGTGGAGCGGCAGCGCCAACAACCTGAAGAACACGCTGACCCGCTCCGTCGACCTCACCGGCAAGACCTCCGCCGCCCTCACCTTCGACGGCTGGTACGAGATCGAGTCCGGCTACGACTTCCTGTACGCGGAGGTCTCCACGGACGGCGGCGCCAACTGGACCGCCCTCGACGGCACGGTGGACGGCAACCCGGTCCCGCGTGACGGCAGCGACAAGCCCGCCCTGACCGGCACGGTCGACGGCCACAAGAAGCTGGCGTACTCCCTCGACGCCTACGCGGGCAAGAAGATCGACGTGCGCTTCCGCTACACCACCGACGGCGGTCTGGCGATGAAGGGCTTCACGGCCGACAACATCTCCGTCGTCGCCGACGGCACCGCGCTGTTCGCCGACAACGCCGAGTCCGAGGACGCGGCTTGGAAGAAGACCGGGTTCGACCGGGTCGGCGCCTCCTTCACCAAGGACTACGCGCAGTACTACATCGCCGAGAACCGGCAGTACGTGTCGTACGACAAGACCCTGAGGACCGGCCCGTACAACTTCGGGTTCGCGAGCCGGCCGGACTGGGTCGAGCACTTCCCGTACCAGAACGGTCTGCTCGTCTGGAAGTGGGACACCAGCCAGACCAACAACAACACCAGCGAGCACCCGGGTGTCGGTCTGCTGCTCCCGGTGGACTCCCACCCGAAGCCGCTGAAGTGGTCCGACGGCAGCCTGATGCGCAACCGCATCCAGGCCTACGACTCGCCGTTCAGCCTGTACCGCACGGACGCCATCACGCTGCACAAGGCGGACGCCGCGACCCGGATCCCGTCGTCGAAGGGCGTGCCGGTCTTCAACGACCACACGAACAGCTACTACGACGAGTCCACCCCGACCGCGGGCGTGAAGATCACTGACACCAACACCAAGATCAAGATCGTCAAGGAGGCCAAGAACGGCTCCACGATCTCGGTCGAGGTCGGCCCCGCGGTGAAGTAGTCGGTATTTCCCCAGGTCAGACGCGTATCGGCGGTAACCCCTTGGCGGGTTGCCGCCGATCGTGTTCAGATGCGTCCTGTGGTTCTCTTATTGACACACGCTGACACGGGGATGTGACCGCATGGCCGCAGGGGGTTTCTGCAAGCTGCCGAACGGGACGGTGGTGGTGGCTCTGAACCTGCCCAGCCCCGCGGACGGCTACGGCTGCGTCCGGGTACTCGTCCACGCCCAGAACCGGGCGCGCGCCCTGACCAGGCTGCGCAACCTGGGTCTGCGCGCGGTCTACCTGCGGGGCAACGCGGCGCCGCCGAGCCCGGACGAGATCACGGCGGTCCTGCACCACCCCGACGGCCTCATATGGCGGACGGCCCCCGGCAACGATGTCGCGATCATGGAGCTGTGGCACCCGATCCGCGCCCTGCTGCGCCGGCCGACGGCACCGGCGTAGCGCCGCGGGGCCTATCCCGGGTTGCCGGAGACGACCGGCTTGCCGGTCAGCTCCACGCCCGCCTCGCGCAGCTCCTCCAGGGCCCGCTCGGTGGTCTCCTGGGCCACTCCGGCGGTGAGGTCCAGGAGGACCTGCGTGCGGAAGCCCTCGCGGGCCGCGTCCAGCGCGGTCGCCCGCACGCAGTGGTCCGTCGCGATGCCGACCACGTCGACCTCGTCGATCTCCCGCTCGCGCAGCCACCGGGCGAGCGGCACCCCGTTCTCGTCGGTCCCCTCGAACCCGCTGTACGCGGCCGAGTACGCGCCCTTGTCGAACACGGCGTCGATGGCCCCGGAGGCGACCGCGGGCGCGAAGTTCGGGTGGAAGCCGACGCCCTCCGTGCCCGCGACGCAGTGCGCGGGCCAGGAGTGGACGAAGTCGGGGTCGTCGGCGAAGTGGCCGCCGGGCGCGATGTGGTGATCGCGGGTCGCCACCACATGCCGGTACCCGGCGGGTGCCTGGCCGATCAGCTCGGTGATCGCGGCGGCCACGTCGGCCCCTCCGGCCACCGCGAGGCTGCCTCCCTCGCAGAAGTCGTTCTGCACGTCTACGACGATCAAGGCGCGGCGCATGGTCGGTGTCCTTCGGCTATGGGGCTCGGCGTCCACAGGATGAACTTCCGAGCCTAGAGACTTCGGTTGCCGTGTGGGAGGGGGCATCGGGGGCGTACGGGCGGCCTTCGTTCAGGTGCCCGACTCGTCGTGCAGGTATTCGGTCGGAAGCACGGGTTCCCCGCGGGAGAGCTGGGTCGCGGACATCGGCAGACCGGCTCGTGCGGCCGTGTGGCGCTCGCGCGGGGCGTCCAGTGGCTCCCGTGCGACCACCTGACCGCCCTTGACCAGCTCCACGAGCAGCTGCCGGTCGGCCAGCTCCTCGGGAACCGGCCCGGTGCCGATCACCTCGGCCTCGGCGACACCGTACGAGTCCAGCCGCCGGGCGGCCCACTTGCGTCCCCCGATGGAGGTCTTGCCGCCGGTGGACCGCTTCGCCACCGGCACCAGCGGCGCCCCCGGGTCGGCCGACTCGGCGCGGGCGACCAGCTTGTAGACCATGGACGCCGTCGGATACCCGGAGCCGGTCACCAGCTGGGTGCCGACGCCGTACGCGTCCACCGGCGCCGCCGCCAGCGAGGCGATGGCGTACTCGTCGAGGTCCGACGTCACGATGATCTTCGTGCCGGTGGCGCCCAGCTCGTCCAGTTGCTGCCGCACCCGGTGCGCGACCAGCAGCAGGTCGCCGGAGTCGATGCGCACGGCGCCCAGCTCGGGACCGGCGACCTCCACCGCCGTACGGACGGCCTCGGCGACGTCGTAGGTGTCCACCAGCAGGGTCGTCCCGCGGCCCATGGAGTCCACCTGGGCCTGGAAGGCGTCGCGCTCGCGGTCGTGGAGCAGGGTGAAGGCGTGCGCGGAGGTGCCGACGGTCGGGATGCCGTAGCGGAAGCCGGCCGCCAGGTCGGAGGTGGAGGCGAAGCCGCCGACGTACGCGGCGCGCGCGGCGGCGACCGCGGACAGCTCGTGGGTGCGGCGGGCGCCCATCTCGATCAGCGGGCGGCCCCCGGCGGCCGAGGTCATCCGGGAGGCGGCCGCGGCGATCGCCGAGTCGTGGTTGAGGATGGAGAGGATCACGGTCTCCAGCAGCACACACTCGGCGAAACTGCCCTCGACCCGCAGGATCGGCGAGCCCGGGAAGTACACCTCGCCCTCGGGGTAGCCCCAGATGTCGCCGCTGAAGCGGTAGCCGGAGAGCCACTCGAGGGTGTCCTCGCCGACGATGCCGCGCTCCCGCAGGAAGCCGAGGACGGCGTCGTCGAACCGGAAGTTCTCGACGGCGTCCAGTACCCGTCCGGTGCCCGCGACCACGCCGTAACGGCGTCCGTCGGGCAGCCGCCGGGTGAAGACCTCGAACACGCTCCGCCGCTCCGCCGTGCCCGCACGCAGGGCGGCCTGGAGCATCGTCAGCTCGTACTGGTCCGTGAAGAGCGCCGTCGAGGGAACTTCCACCGGCAGGCCAAGGTCTGCTGTGTTCATGCCCACGCATGCTACTCCTATTTCGTCAGTGTGACGATTTCTGGAGGGCGTGGCAGCATGGTCATGTGACGTCAGCCGCTCCCATCGAGATCGAACGCACCGAATCGGCGGAAGAGGTTTCCGCCGTTCCCGAGCCGGACGTCCCCTGGGTCACGATCGTCCACAACGACCCGGTCAATCTCATGAGCTATGTGACGTACGTCTTCCAGACGTACTTCGGCTATCCCAAGGACAAGGCCACCAAGCTCATGCTCGACGTCCACCACAAGGGCCGGGCGGTCGTCTCCAGCGGCAGCCGCGAGGAGATGGAACGCGACGTGCAGGCCATGCACGGCTACGGTCTGTGGGCCACCCTCCAGCAGGACCGCAAGTAGCCGGTCGGAAGTAGCGAATCGCCTCCATGTCAGGAACCTTCGAACCGCTCCCCGGCGGCGGCGCGGCCGTCGCCCTCGACGACGTCGAGATCTCCATCATCCGCTCGCTGGCCGTCCAGCTGCTGGAGCTCATCGGGCCCGGCCCCGCCGAGGACGCCCCGGCCGACCCGCTCGCCGAGCTGTTCGCCGACGGTCCGACGGAGCCGCCCTCCGACCCGGTCCTGCGGCGCCTCTTCCCGGACGCCTACAGCGACCCGGAGGGCACGCCCGGGCCGCGCGAGGCCGAGGAGCGCAAGGCGTACTCCGCCGAGTTCCGCCGCTACACCGAGAACGACCTGCGGGCCGGCAAGCGCGAGAACGCCCTCGCGGTGATCCGCTCCCTGGACGCGCTGTCGCCGGCCGGTGACGGCGGGGCGGTGCTGAAGCTGTCCCCGCAGGAGTCCCGGCAGTGGCTCGGCGCCCTCAACGACCTGCGGCTCGCCATCGGCTCCCGGCTGGAGATCACCGACGAGGACGACAGCGATCTGCTGTACCGGCTGCCGGACGAGGACCCGCGCAAGCCGATGGTGATGGCGTATCTGTGGCTGGGCGGTCTGCAGGAGACGCTCGTCGCGACCCTGATGCCCTGATTCGCACCAAGAAGTGTTCGCTCAGCGGACGCTCAAATCCGGATAACGATCCTGTCACCTATGTAGCGGCCTATGCGCCGCTACATTGCTTTTTGTCCGCTTCTCCCTGTGGTGTGCGCCACACAGGGCAGGGGCGATCATTGTTGCGGCCGTGATAAATCTTCACGACCGCCCGGCGAACACCACCCATGTGCGCCGGGTGCGCCACCGAGCCGACGACCGTCGGCCAGGCACGAGCGGGCTCGCGAATCCCGCTCAGCTCCATCAATCCGGGGGGATCGTGACCCGATCCGAGGCCGAAGAAAGGCCCGGGTCGGTATGGAGAAAGGCGCACCACACATGACCTCTGTGCAGGTCGACAACGAGAACACCACCTCGGAAGAGGGGTACGAGCGGGGCCTCGGCAGCCGGCAGATCCAGATGATCGCCATCGGCGGCGCCATCGGCACCGGTCTCTTCCTCGGCGCGGGCAAGGGCATCTCGAAGGCCGGGCCCAGCCTCATCCTGGCGTACGCCGTCGCCGGCCTCGTCATCTTCTTCATCATGCGGGCGCTCGGCGAACTGCTGATGTACCGCCCCGTGTCCGGTTCCTTCTCGGAGTACGCGCGCGAGTTCATCGGCCCCTTCGCGGGCTTCGTGACGGGCTGGACGTACTGGCTGTTCTGGGTCGTCACCGGCATCACCGAGGTCACCGCCGCCGCTGCCTACATGCAGTACTGGTGGGACATCCCGCAATGGGTCTCGGCGCTGATCTTCACGATCGTCCTGTACGGCGCCAACCTGATCTCCGTGAAGCTCTTCGGTGAGCTGGAGTTCTGGTTCTCGATGGTCAAGGTCACCGCGATCATCGGCATGATCCTGATCTGCCTCGGCATCCTGACGCTCGGCTTCTCGGACGCCGGCGACACCGCCTCGGTCACCCACCTGTGGAGCGACGGCGGCTTCTTCCCGCACGGTGTCGGCGAGTCCCTGATGACCCTCCAGATGGTCATGTTCGCCTTCCTCGCCGTCGAGCTGGTCGGTGTCACCGCGGGCGAGTCCAAGGACCCGAAGACCGTGCTGCCCAAGGCGATCAACACCGTGCCGTGGCGTATCGCCGTCTTCTACGTCGGCGCGCTGATCATGATCCTGTCGGTCGTGCCGTGGACCCACTTCCAGCCGGGCGTGAGCCCCTTCGTGGCCGCCTTCGAGAAGATGGGCCTGGCCGCGGGCGCGGGCATCGTCAACTTCGTCGTCCTCACCGCCGCCCTGTCGTCCTGCAACTCCGGCATGTACTCCACCGGCCGGATGCTGCGCGACCTGGCGCTCAACCACCAGGGCCCGAAGGTCTTCACCAAGCTGACCGCCAACGGCCTGCCGCTGATCGGCACCACGTTCTCGGCCGCGCTGATGATGGTCGGCGTCTGGATCAACTACCAGTGGCCGGGCAAGGCGTTCGACTACGTCGTCTCCTTCGCCACGATCTCCGGCATGTGGGCCTGGATCATGATCCTGATCTCCCAGATCCGCTACCGCGCCAAGGCGGACCGCGGCGAACTGCCCCGCTCCGAGTTCCGCGCGCCGGGCGCCCCGTTCACCAGCTGGTTCGCGCTCGCCTTCATCGCCATGGTGATCGTGTTCATGGGTATCGACAAGGACGCCCGGATCTCGCTTTACTGTGCGCCGCTGTGGGCCGTGATCCTCGGCGTCTCCTACTGGCTGCTCAAGCGCCGCAACCCGGAGGCGGCGGCCTTCCGCAAGCGCTGACCCTCCCCAGGACGCCCAGCCGCAGGGAGTACTCGTGGCACCCCCTGCGGCTGCCGCTCAGGGCGTCCGGCATATGGGCCGTTCCGTACCAACCCTCGGTACGGAACGGCCCTTCTGCTTATCCTGACGGACATGCTGACCATCACCCAGGCCCTGTACGACCAGATCGTCGCCCACGCGCGCAAGGACCACCCCGACGAGGCGTGCGGCGTGGTGGCGGGCCCGGCGGGCTCGGACCGCCCCGAGCGCTTCATCCCCATGCTGAACGCGGCGATGTCGCCCACCTTCTACGAGTTCGACTCGGGCGACCTGCTCAAGCTCTACCGCGAGATGGACGACCGCGACGAGGAGCCGGTCGTCATCTACCACTCCCACACCGCGACCGAGGCCCACCCCTCGCGCACCGACATCTCCTACGCCAACGAGCCCGGCGCCCACTACGTCCTGGTTTCCACCGCCGACACCGACGGACTGGGCGAGTTCCAGTTCCGCTCCTTCCGGATCGTCGACGGCGAGGTCACGGAGGAAGAGGTCAAGGTCGTGGAGGCGTACTGACCCGCACCGGCGGGCCCTGACCGCAGTTCGGGCAGAATTCATCCAGTATCTGAGATCACATTCCAGGAACCGGACCGGGAATCGATACGATGAGCCCATGGTTCTCCTCGACGTGAGCGACAAGGCGCCGGGCACGCTGCTCGTGGCGCGGCTGCACGTCGACCTGTGCAGGCTGAGCAGCGCCATCTGTTGACACCGCGCTGCCGCCGTACGGCCGTGTGTGCCGCGGCGCGCGCGTTCTCCGCGCGCCCATCGACCAGAGCGACCAGAGACCCTCAACCCTCCCGACAGGAGCCCCCTGCCATGGCCATCGAGGTCCGCATCCCCACCATCCTCCGCACGTACACCGACGGTCAGAAGGCGGTGGAGGGCAGCGGCGACACCCTCGCCGACCTGTTTGCCGACCTCGAGACCCGGCACGCGGGCATCCAGGCCCGGATCGTGGACGGCGACCAGCTCCGCCGGTTCGTCAACGTCTACCTGAACGACGAGGACGTCCGCTTCCTGGACGGCATCAACACCAAGCTCGCCGACGGCGACAACGTCACGATCCTGCCGGCCGTGGCCGGCGGCATGGCCTGAGGCCCCGCCACCGATGCGTTACGACTCCCCGCTGGCCGCGGTGGGCAACACCCCCCTGGTGCGCCTGCCGCGGCTCTCGCCGTCCGCCGACGTCCGGATCTGGGCCAAGCTCGAGGACCGCAACCCGACCGGCTCGGTCAAGGACCGCCCCGCCCTGCACATGATCGAGCAGGCGGAGAAGGACGGCCGGCTGACCCCGGGCTGCACCATCCTGGAGCCCACCTCCGGCAACACCGGCATCTCCCTCGCCATGGCCGCCAAGCTCAAGGGCTACCGCATGGTGTGCGTGATGCCCGAGAACACCTCCCAGGAACGCCGGGACCTGCTCGGCATGTGGGGCGCCGAGATCATCTCGTCGCCCGCCGCGGGCGGCTCCAACACCGCCGTACGGGTCGCCAAGGAACTGGCCGCCGAGCACCCCGACTGGGTGATGCTCTACCAGTACGGCAATCCGGACAACGCGGGCGCGCACTACGCCACCACCGGGCCTGAGATCCTGGCGGACCTCCCCTCGATCACCCACTTCGTCGCCGGCCTCGGCACCACCGGCACCCTCATGGGCGTCGGCCGCTACCTGCGCGAGCACAAGCCGGACGTCAGGATCGTCGCCGCCGAGCCGCGCTACGACGACCTGGTGTACGGCCTGCGCAACCTCGACGAGGGCTTCGTCCCCGAGCTGTACGACGCCTCCGTGCTGACCAGCCGCTTCTCCGTCGGCTCGGCCGACGCGGTCACCCGCACCCGGGAACTGCTCCAGCAGGAGGGCATCTTCGCGGGCGTCTCCACCGGCGCCGCCCTGCACGCCGCGATCGGCGTGGGCAGGAAGGCGGTCAAGGCCGGCGAGAGCGCGGACATCGTCTTCATCGTGGCCGACGGCGGCTGGAAGTACCTGTCGACGGGCGTGTACACGGCGGCGACCACGGAAGAAGCGATCGAGACGCTGCAAGGCCAGCTCTGGGCATAGGCGACGCCGCTCAGGGGAGGGGCGCGCGGAACCGCGCGAAGGCCCCCCACCGGCCCGCCTCAGCCGAAGGACGACCTACCCGGCGAGGTGACGGACCTGGTCCCACAGGACCGGGTCCACAACCCCCACCCGCCGCCGGAAGTCCCCGACGGACACCTCACGCAGCTCGTCCGTCTCCAGGAAGCTCGCCCGCCCCCGGGTATCTCCGACGGAACCCGGCGGCAGCGGAATCACGCCCGCCCGCTCGTCGCGGTACTTGCTGGTGATCTTCGCCACGGTGGCCCGCCGCCCCCGCACCGACAGCACCAGACAGGGCCGGTCCTTGGCCCCCGGCCCGTCCTCGAAGGGCACATCGGCCCACCAGATCTCCGCCGGCCGCGGCCGGACCGAGTCCGAGCGGCCCGGTGGCCGCGTCCTGCGCCCCCGCGGACGCCGCACACCCCAGCCGTCGACGAGCGCGGCGACGAGCGCGAGCAGTACGACCGCGGCGAGCGCCAGCCACCAGGACGTGTCCATACCGACGACGTTACCGGCGCGCGTTCACACCCGCGCGCCCTCCGCCGCGCCGTCCGCGCCCCACGTCCAGCCGAACCGGTGACAGCACAGGTGAGTTCGCCCACAACGGCGACTGCCGGAGGAGCGACCAGCCGTTTTGCGCCTTACGCTCGACGGACCGCACGACCCCCGTCTCTCACCATCCGCCAGCGGAGGTTTCTGCTTCATGAAGCTCACCGTCGTCGGCTGCTCGGGGTCGTTCCCGTCCGCGGAATCGGCCTGCTCGAGCTACCTCGTCGAGGCCGACGGCTTCCGGCTGCTCCTCGACATGGGCAACGGCGCCCTGGGCGAGCTGCAGCGCCACTGCGGTCTCTACGACCTCGACGCGATCTTCCTCAGCCATCTGCACGCCGACCACTGCATCGACATGTGCGCCTACTTCGTGGCGCGCTACTACCGGCACGAGGGCGGACGCTGCGCCCCGCTCCCCGTCTTCGGCCCCGAGGGCACGGAACACCGCCTCACCACCGCGTACGCCGACACCCCGTCCGCCTCGTCGATGAGCGAGGTCTTCGACTTCCACACGGTGAAGCCGTCCACCTTCGAGATCGGCCCGTTCACCGTGCACACCGAACGCGTGGCGCACCCCGTGGAGGCGTACGCCATCCGCATCGAGCACGGCGGCCGCTCCCTGACCTACTCCGGCGACACCGGCGTGACCCCGGTACTGGACGAACTCGCCCGGGACACCGACCTGTTCCTGTGCGAGGCGGCGTTCACGCACGGCAAGGAGAGCATCCCCGACCTGCACCTCAACGGCCGCGAGGCGGGCGAGACGGCGACCCGGGCAGGCGCCCGCCGCCTGGTCCTCACCCACATCCCCCCGTGGACCGACCCCCAGGTCAACCTGACCGACGCGCGCGCGGTGTACGCCGGGCCGGCGGAGCTGGCGGTGTCCGGGAGGACGTACGAGATCTAGGTCGTACGAGATCCAGGGCGTACGGGATCCAGGGCGGTACGTACGCGCAGGCCCCCGGAGCGGTGATGCTCCGGGGGCCTTCGGCGTGTGTGGCGGGGGCCGGGGCTACTTGGCCTCGGCCTTCTGCAGTTCCGCCAGCTCCTCGTCGGACTCGCGGCCCGGCGTCGGCAGGTTGAACTTGGTGATCGCGAAGCGGAAGACCACGTAGTAGACCGCCGCGAAGCACAGGCCGACCAGGGCCAGGCCCCACGGGTTGCTCGCGATGCCCAGGTTGAGCAGGAAGTCGATCGCGCCGGCCGAGAAGCCGAAGCCGTCCTTCATGCCGAGCGCCCAGGTCAGCGCCAGCGAGACACCGGTGAGCACCGCGTGGATGGCGTACAGCACCGGCGCGATGAACATGAAGGTGAACTCGATCGGCTCGGTGACACCGGTGACGAACGAGGTCAGCGCGAGGGAGAACATCATGCCGCCGACGACCTTGCGGCGCTCGGGGCGGGCGCAGTGCACGATCGCGAGGCAGGCCGCCGGGAGGGCGAACATCATGATCGGGAAGAAGCCGGTCATGAACTGGCCGGCGGTCGGGTCACCGGCGAGGAAGCGCGCGATGTCGCCGTTCTTGCCCTCGTACTCGCCCGCCTGGAGCCAGGGGAAGGAGTTGAGCAGGTGGTGCATGCCGACCGGGATCAGCGCACGGTTGGCGACACCGAAGATGCCCGCGCCGACGGCGCCGGAGCCGACCAGCCACTCGCCGAAGTTGTGCAGACCCGCGCCGAGGACCGGCCAGATGTAGCCGAAGACGACACCGATGATCAGACCGGCGAAGGCCGAGAGGATCGGGACCAGGCGGCGGCCGCCGAAGAAGCCCGCCCAGTCGGGCAGCTTGGTGCGGTGGAAGCGCTGGTAGAGCAGCGCGACCACGAGACCCATGACGACACCGCCGAGGACGCCGGCGTTGACCGCCTTCTCCACCATGACGACCTTGCCGTCGACGGCCGTCTCGACCTTCGGCTGGTTCGGGTCGGTGAAGGTGCCGAGCACCCGCTGGAAGACCAGGTAGCCGGTGACCGCGGCGAGCGCGGTCGAGCCGTCCGACTTCTTCGCGAAGCCGATCGCGATGCCCACCGCGAACAGCAGCGCCATGTTGTCGAGGATCGCGTTGCCGCCCGCGGCCATGAAACCGGCGATCTTCGTCAGGAAGGCGGGGAACTCGGGGCGTCCCAGCATGTCGTCGTTGCCGAGGCGCACCAGCAGGGCGGCGGCGGGCAGGACGGCCACCGGCAGCATCAGGCTCCGGCCGATGCGCTGCAGGACAGCCATCACGCCGGAACCCTTCTTCTTCTGGGCCGCGGGGGCGGCGCTGGCCGTGGACACAACTTCCTCCAGAGGGCATGGCGCCGCCCGGGGACAATGGAAGGGGACGGCGGCGTCCAGAACAGGTCTACACCACCAGTGGTGTAGACCTGTTGTAGCACGATGAAGGACGGATGAGGAACCCGCGATTCCTGCTACGAAGCCGCTACCGGCGGTGTGCGGAAGTCAGACCTTCGTGACGTCCTCGACCTCCTCTTCCGGCTCCCGGCCGGGGGTCTTCAGATCGAATTTCGTGATCGCGAAACGGAAGACCGCGTAATACACGACCGCGAACGCCAGCCCGATCGGAATGATCAGCCACGGTTTCGTCGCCAGGTTCCAGTTGATGACGTAGTCGATGAGACCCGCGGAGAACGTGAACCCGTCGTGCACGCCCAGCCCCCACGTCACCGCCATCGAGACGCCGGTGAGCACCGCGTGGACCGCGTACAGCACCGGCGCGATGAACATGAACGAGTACTCCAGCGGCTCGGTGATGCCGGTCACGAAGGACGTCAGCGCCACCGACACCATCATCCCGGAGATCTCCTTGCGGCGGTCCGGCCGCGCGCAGTGCGCGATCGCGAGCGCCGCGGCCGGCAGCGCGAACATCATGATCGGGAAGAAGCCCGAGGTGAACTGGCCGGCACTCGGGTCGCCCGCGAGGAACATGTTGATGTCGCCGTGCACCTCCTCGCCGTCCGGCGTGGTGTACGTGCCGAACTGGAACCAGATGGGCACGTTCAGGAACTGGTGCAGGCCGATCACCAGCAGGGCGCGGTTGGCGACACCGAAGACACCGGCGCCCCAGGCGCCCAGGTCGCTCAGCCAGTCGCTGAAACCCTCCAGGCCCCGGCCGATCGGCGGCCACACCCACAGGCACAGCACGGCGAACGCGATCGCCACGAACGCCATGATGATCGGCACCAGCCGCCGGCCGTTGAAGAAGCCGAGCCAGTCCACCAGCCTGGTGCGGTGGAAACGGGCCCAGAAGTAGGCGGAGAGCAGGCCCAGGACGATGCCGCCGAAGACGCCGGGGTTCTCGTAGGTGAACGCCTCCACCGTCCCGTCGGCCGCCTGGCAGCCGAGTTCCACCGCCACCGCGCCGTCCCCGCAGTCCTCCGGGAACTGCCGCAGCACGTTGTAGTAGACGAGGAAGCCGGCCACGGCGGCGAGCGCGGTCGACCCGTCCGCCTTCTTCGCCATGCCGATGGCCACGCCGATACAGAACAGCAGCGGCAGCCCGAGCGAGCCGTCCAGCAGGGCGCCGCCGGCGCCGTCCATCACCTTGGCCACATCGGTCCAGCCGAGCCCCTCGTCCCCGAACACGTCCGGCTGTCCCAGCCGGTTGAGGATGCCCGCGGCCGGCAGGACGGCGATCGGCAACTGGAGGCTGCGGCCCATCTTCTGCAGGCCCTGGAACAGGGAACTCCACCGGGCCCGGGCAGGACTCGCGGCATCGGCACTCATGAGTGTCCCTCCGGGCGGTTTGGCGACCGTCTGTCAGGTGGTGTAGACCAGTCATGGACGATTGTGTTGCCGTGACGTCATCCTGCGATCCATACGGTTGAAACGCTCGCGAAGCTGGGCCGACTGTGGGTTACTGCGACAAAGCGGCATATGCGGCACACATCCAGTCGGATCAGGTCCTGTCGGATCAGGGAGAAAGAACATGGCCAGCAAGGCTGAGAAGATCGTTGCCGGACTCGGTGGCATCGACAACATCGAGGAGATCGAAGGCTGCATCACCCGCCTGCGGGTCGAGGTCGGCGACGGCTCGCTGGTCGACGAGGCGGCTCTGAAGAGCGCGGGCGCCCACGGCGTCGTCAAGATGGGCACCGCCATCCAGGTCGTCATCGGCACCGACGCCGACCCGATCGCCGCGGAGATCGAAGACCTCATGTGAGCCCGGCTCACCGACGCCAGGGGCCCTCCCACGCCCGGGAAGGGCCCCTTCCGTATGCGGCTAGGCTCGCCCCATGTCTCGAATCGACGGCCGTACCCCCGAACAACTCCGCCCGGTCACCATCGAACGCGGCTGGAGCAAGCACGCCGAGGGCTCCGTCCTCGTCTCCTTCGGCGCCACGAAGGTCCTCTGCACCGCCTCCTTCACCGAAGGCGTCCCGCGCTGGCGCAAGGGCAGCGGCGAGGGCTGGGTCACCGCGGAGTACGCCATGCTGCCCCGCTCCACCAACACCCGCGGCGACCGCGAGTCCGTCAAGGGCAAGATCGGCGGCCGCACCCACGAGATCTCCCGCCTCATCGGCCGCTCCCTGCGCGCCGTCATCGACTACAAGGCGCTCGGCGAGAACACCATCGTCCTGGACTGCGACGTCCTCCAGGCCGACGGCGGCACCCGCACGGCAGCCATCACCGGCGCGTACGTCGCCCTCGCCGACGCCGTCTCCTGGGCCCGGGGCCGGAAGCTGGTCAAGCCGGGCCGCCAGCCGCTGACCGGCACCGTCTCGGCCGTCTCCGTCGGCATCGTCGGCGGCGTCCCGCTCCTCGACCTCTGCTACGAGGAGGACGTGCGCGCCGACACCGACATGAACGTCGTCTGCACCGGCGACGGCCGCTTCGTCGAGGTCCAGGGCACCGCCGAGGCCGAGCCCTTCGCCCGCGACGAACTCAACGCCCTGCTCGACCTGGCGGTCGCCGGATGCGGCGAACTGGCGGCGGCGCAGCGCGCGGCGCTTGATACGGTCGACGAAAAGTAAAGGACGCACAAAGAGCGGCGGTCGGCGCGGGCAACCGCACCGCCCGCCGCCGCGTCTTGAGAGGTACGGGCGCACGGCATCGACTCCGTGCGCCCGGCCAGTTCGGGCCCCGCGGGCCTGCGTCAGGGAGGGAACGAAACATGGCCGTGAGCCGTCGCCGTCGTAGCCGTACCGTCATAGCCGCCACCGTGGCTGCCGTCGGACTGACGCTCGGCCTCACCACCGGCTGCGACGCCGTCAGCAAGGCACTCGACTGCGTCGAGACCGCCGACGCCGTCGCCGACGCCGTGACCGACCTCCAGCAGGCCGTGGACAACGCGGCCGACGACCCCGCGAAGACCCAGGAAGCCATCGACGCCGTCGGGGACAGCCTCAACAAGATCGACAGCGAGACGGGCGACGCCGACCTCGACAAGGCCACCGCGGACCTCCGGCGCGCCCTGACCGACGTCACCACCGCCGTCGAGAACGGCGACGCCACCCCCGACATCAGCGGCGTCACCGACGCGGCCGGCGAACTGACCAAGGTCTGCACCTCGTAGGCCCACGGCTCACGGGGACCGGAATACTGGTCCCCATGACCCGCTTGATCCTCGCCACCCGCAACGCCGGAAAGATCACCGAGCTGAAGGCGATCCTCGCCGACGCCGGGCTGCCCCACGAACTCGTCGGCGCGGACGCCTTCCCCGACATCCCCGACGTCAAGGAAACCGGCGTCACGTTCGCCGAGAACGCCCTGCTCAAGGCCCACGCCCTGGCCCAGGCGACCGGCCTGCCCGCCGTGGCCGACGACTCCGGCCTCTGCGTGGAAGTCCTGGGCGGCGCGCCGGGCATCTTCTCCGCCCGCTGGGCCGGCCGCCACGGCGACGACAAGGCCAACCTCGACCTGCTCCTGGCCCAGCTCTCCGACATCGCCGACACCCACCGCGCGGCCCACTTCGCCTGCGCGGCCGCCCTGGCCCTCCCCGACGGCACGGAACGCGTGGTCGAGGGCCAACTCCGCGGCACCCTCCGCCACACCCCCGCCGGCACCGGCGGCTTCGGCTACGACCCGATCCTCCAGCCCGACGGCGAAACCCGCACCTGCGCGGAACTGACCCCCGAGGAGAAGAACGCCATCAGCCACCGCGGCAAGGCGTTCCGGGCACTCGTACCGGTGGTGCGGGAGCTGCTCGGGGCCTGAGGCGGCGGGGAACGCGCGGAGGGCTCGGCCCGCACAGTGCGGGACCGAGCCCTCTTCAGGGTGCGGTCGGTGGGACTCGAACCCACACGGGATTTCTCCCACGGGCACCTAAAACCCGCGCGTATCGCCTATTTCGCCACGACCGCCCCAAAACGGACATCCGGCTACGCCGTGCCGCTTGGTGACCACAGTGTACGGGGACGCCCGTCCCCGCCGTGCCGGGACTTCCCGCGGCACCATGTGGCCGTCAGTGCGTGGCAGTTCGGGCAGAGATAGCGCAGATTCTCCGCCCGGTTGTCCAGCCAGTTGCCGTCGATGTGGTCGATCTGGAGCGTGATCGGCTGCCCCAGCCACTCGCCGTCGTTCCCGCAGGACGCGCATCGGTAGGGAATGCCGCGCTCTTGAAGGGCCGCATGCAGTCGTTCCCGGTTGAGGCGCGCAGACCCGGACGGCAGGACGCTGAGGACGCCGTCGGTGCTCGATCGCCTCGAGGCTGCCGGAGCCGAGCCCCAGGACCGTCGCTTGAAGTGGCTGGTGTCGAGCTTCATCTGCGCCACCCGGCGGCGCACCCGACGGTGGTTGGTGTGGTTCACCTCGAGCCCCAGGGCGCGCATGACGTCCGCGTAACTCTCGCTGGAGCGTACGGCGGCGCGGAGCTTGTCGTCCGGCGGGGCGGACCGGGTGTGGCGGAAGTGGGAGGTGTCGATCGAGCGCTCCCGGAGTATGCGACCCAGAGCCGCCCTGGACCGCCCGTCGTCCGGAATGCCGAGCGCTCTGGCCGTGCTGCGGATGCTGTCGGCGGACGCGGCGGCGGCGCGCAGCTCCTCGTCGGTGAACGGCAGCTCGATGCGGCGTCGGCTGATGCCCGGGAAATGGCTGATGTCGATGCCCGCCGCCTCGATGCGGCGACGGATGTGCGAAAGCGTGCCGACTGCCGGGGTCGCCCCCAGCTTGAGGGCGACCTCACGCAGGCTCGTGGACGATGCGGCGGCTTCGGCGATCGCGCCGTCCGGATACCTGCGCCAGGGGCTGCGCTGCTTGAAGTGGCCGGTGTCGATGCCGTGCGCGGCGACCTTCTGCTGCAGTACTCGGCGCTGTCCGCCGCTGGGCTTGAGGCCCAAGCGCCGCATGAGCTCGTTCCACGTGTGTGAATCGCTCACGGCGGCCGTCAGCAGCTCGCGAGCGTACTTGTCCATGTCGCCCATATCCCCCCGAATCGGCTAGGTGTTCCCGTCTCGCACAGATCAATGATCTGGATCGCGACGGGTCACGCCTGGCCGCGCGATGGAGGGGGCGGCGGCTGGCGTCAGATCCCCAGATCCT
The DNA here is from genome assembly GCF_001905845.1 of Streptomyces sp. TSRI0107. GTDB lineage: Bacteria > Actinomycetota > Actinomycetes > Streptomycetales > Streptomycetaceae > Streptomyces. The sequence continues at coordinate 157,397 of NZ_LIVZ01000001.1, forward strand.
TGATGATCTTGGCCACGTGGCCGGTCGCCTTGACGTTGTACAGGGCGCGTTCGACCTTGCCCTGTTCGTCGACGACGACCGTGGAGCGGATGACGCCGACGACCGTCTTGCCGTAGAGCTTCTTCTCGCCGAAGGCGCCGTAGGACTCCAGGACCTGCTTGTCGGGGTCGGCGAGGAGGGTGACCTTCAGGGATTCCGTCTCGCGGAACTTGGCCAGCTTCTCCGGCTTGTCCGGGGAGATGCCGATCACGTCGTAGCCCGCGCCGGCCAGCAGTTCCAGGTTGTCGGTGAAGTCGCAGGCCTGCTTGGTGCACCCGGGGGTGAGGGCGGCGGGGTAGAAGTAGACGATGACCTTGCGGCCCTTGTGGTCGGCCAGGGACACCTGGTTGCCGTCGGCGTCGGGCAGGGTGAAGCCGGGAGCTTCGTCCCCGGGCTGAAGTCGCTCGCTCATCCGGCTAGCGTAACCGGGGGTGCTGACAGTGCGCCGAGCCGCAGAGCTGACAGACTGTCCGGAACAGGCAAACGCAGACTTCGGAGGCCGTACGGTGGCGGATACGTCGGACACCAGAACCCCGGCGCAGATCGAGGCGGACATCAAGCGCCGCCGCGAGCTGCTGGCCGAGACGCTCGACGAGATCGGGGTGCGGGTGCATCCGAAGACCATCGTCGGGGACGCCAAGGCCAGGGTCGTATCGAATGTCGATCGCACTCTCGGCCGGGCGTACGTCGAGGTCAATCGGGTCGTGAGCGATGTGAAGGCCTCGTTCGTGGACGACCAGGGGGCACCGCGCCTGGAGCGGGTCGTGCCCGTCGCGGTGGTCGCCGTCGCGTTCGTCGGGGTCCTCGTGCTCGGGACCCGGCGACGCAAGGGCTGAGGCAGGACAGGTAGGTTCGAAGGCGTGAGCGCCAAGAGAGACGACCAGAGCATTGCGCACGACAAGCTGCCCATCCGGATGCTGCACGACCGCGTGCTCGTCCGGCAGGACACCAGCGAGGGCGAGCGGCGTTCCGGTGGCGGCATCCTGATCCCCGCCACGGCGGCCGTGGGCCGTCGGCTGGCCTGGGCGGAGGTCGTCGCGGTGGGGCAGAACGTACGGACCGTGGAGCCGGGCGACCGCGTGCTCTACGACCCGGAGGACCGCGCGGAGGTCGAGGTGCGCGGTGTCGCGTACGTGCTGATGCGCGAGCGCGACCTGCACGCCGTGGCCGCGGACCGGTTCGAGGGGTCCGAGGACTCCACGGGGCTCTACCTGTAGAGCGGAAGCGCGGGAGCGGAAGCGCGTGAGCGGAAGAGGAACGGGCTGGTGACGCTTGTCACCGGCCCGTTCCTCGTCTTCCCTCGTCTCCCTCGTCTTCCGGCTTTGCTACGGTGGAAACGCACCCGACGAGACGCGCCGTACCGGGTTGAAGGCAAAGACGACGCACCCCCGTCAGTCCGCCTGTCTCTCGGAGGTGCCTCCCATGGCCTGGGTTCTGCTGATCATCGCCGGTCTGCTCGAAGTCGGCTGGTCGATCGGGATGAAGTACACCGACGGTTTCACCCGCCTCGTCCCCAGCCTGTTCACCGGCGCCGGCATCGTCGCCAGCATGCTGCTGCTGTCCTATGCGTCCCGGTCCCTTCCCATCGGCACCGCCTACGGCGTCTGGGTCGGGATCGGTGCCGCCGGTGCGGCGGTGCTCGGCATGGTGGTGCTGGGGGAGCCGGCGACCGCCGCCCGGATCTTCTTCGTCTGTCTGCTGCTGGTGGCCGTGGTGGGTCTGAAGGTGACCTCCGGGCACTGAGTCAGCCGACCCGGCCGCTCACTGCCTGCGGGTTCCGCCCGTCGCCCCCGCGGCCGTCCCGGCCACCACCCCGCCGTCGGTGTCGCCGGTGGTGCCGCCGTCCGTGGTGCCGCCGGTCGTCGTGTCGCCGGTGGTGCCGCCGTCGGTGGTGGTGCCGCCGTCCGTGGCCGTGCCGCCGTCGGTGGGGGTGCCACCGGTCGTCGTGTCCCCGGTGGTGCCGCCGTCGGTGGTCGTGCCGCCGTCGCCGGTGGTGCCGTCCGTCGTGCCGCCCTGCGTCTGGCCCTCGGTCGGTCCCTCGGTGTCGTCGCCGGGCTCGTCGCTCGTCTCGTCGGTGGGCTCGCTGGTGCTCGGGTCCGGGGAGGCGGGCGGGACGCTCGGGTAGACCCATTCCTCGGCGCCGTCCTGGAGCGTCAGGCTGAAGTCGCGGACCGGGGTGCCCTTGAGGGCGTCCTTGGTGAACTGCGCCCAGATGTCGGCGGGCGCGCCGCCGCCGTTCATGCGCGGTTCGCCCATCGCGCCGTACAGCGACTTGTGCGCGGCGGTGACCGGGTCCTGGCCCATGACGGCGACGACGGTGGCCAGGTCGGGGGTGTAGCCGGCGAACCAGGCGGCGGTGTCCTCCTCGGCGGTGCCGGTCTTGCCGGCGGCGGGGCGGCCGGCGGCCTGCGCGGCGGTCGCGGTGCCGTTCTCGACGACGCTCTGGAGGATCGAGGTGGTGGTGTCGGCGGCGGCGCGGCTGATCGCCTGGCGGGTCTTGCGCTCGGGGAGCCGGACGTCGGTGCCGTCCTTGGTGACCTTTTCGATCATGGTGTAGGTGCCGTGCTCGCCGTGGTTGGCGAGGGTGGCGTACGCCTCCGCCATGTCGAGGACGCTGGCCGTGGCCGTGCCGAGCGCGATGGACGGGCCGGCGTGCAGTTCGGGGGTGTCCTTCGGCAGGCCGAGGTCGATCGCGGTCTGCTTGACCTTGTCGGAGCCGACGTCGACGGCCATCTGCGCGTACACCGAGTTCACGGACTTGTCGGTGGCCTCGCGGACGGTGATGTCGCCGTAGTCGTAGTGGTCCTCGTTCTCGGGGGCGTAGTGGCCGCCGTCCCAGCCCTGGACGGGGCGCTCGCTGGTGCCGTCGTAGATCGTGTTCGGGGTGATGAGGCGGCCGTCCTGGGTGGTGGAGTCGTTCTCGGCGGCGGAGGTGAACACGAACGGCTTGAAGGTGGAGCCGACCTGGAAGTCGCGGCGGGTGGCGTTCGGCGTGTACTGCTTGACGTAGTCGATGCCGTTGTACATCGCCACGACCTTGCCGGTCTGCGGGTCGACGGCGGCGCCGCCCGCGCGGACGTAGGTGTCGACCTTGTTGTTCTTCTTGTCCAGCTTGTCCATCAGCTGGTCGTTGACGGCCTTGACGAAGGCGTCCTGCCGGGGCTTCTCCAGGGTGGTGGTGATGCGGTAGCCGCCCGCGTCGAGGGCGTCCGCGTCGACGATGCCGTTCTCGATCAGGTAGTCCTGCGCGATCCGCACGACGTAGCCGCGCTGCCCGGACAGGCCGGTGGAGACGGTGGTCTCCTTCGGCATCGGGAACTTCATCCCGGCCCGCTTGGACTCCGTCAGCCAGCCCTCCTTGACCATGCCGTCCAGCACGTAGTTCCAGCGGGCCTCGGCGGCCTTCCGGTTCTGCGGGTGGGCGACCACGTCGTACTCGCTGGGCGCGTTCAGCAGCGCGGCGAGGTAGGCGCCCTTGGCCGCGTCGAGCTCGGTCGCGTCGACGCCGTAGTAGGCCTGGGCGGCGGCCTGGATGCCGTAGGCGTTGCGGCCGAAGTAGCTGGTGTTGAGGTAGCCCTGGAGGATGTCGTCCTTGCTCTTCTCGCGGTCCAGCTTGATCGCGATGAAGAACTCCTTCGCCTTGCGGGTCAGGGTCTGCTCCTGGGCCAGGTAGTAGTTCTTCACGTACTGCTGGGTGATCGTGGAGCCGGACTGCTTGCCCTTGCCGGTGGCGGTGTTCCAGCCGGCCCGCAGCATCGCCTTGGGGTCGACGGCGGACTCGGAGTAGAAGTCGCGGTCCTCGGCGGCCAGCACGGCGTGCTGGGCGTCCTTGGAGATCTGGCCGAGGGTGACGTTTTCCCGGTTGACCTCGCCGTCGCGGGCGAGCACGGTGCCGTCGGCGTAGAGGTAGACGTTGCTCTGCTTGACGGCGAGGGCGTTGGCCGGCGGGATCTTGACCAGCGAGTAGCCGAGGAAGAACAGGCCCGCCAGCAGCAGGAGGCCGATCACGAAGGTACCGAGCACCATCCGCCAGGTGGGGATGATCCGGCGCCAGCCGGTGCGCCTGGGCTTCTTGGCCTTCTCGCCCCCCGGCCCGCCCTCGGTCGGCTGCTGCGCCTGCGGCTCGTCGCTCATGTCGTGCACGGACTCCTGTTTTAGCCGCGTACGTTGTCGTACGCCTCGTACGTCTTCTGCGCCCCCCGATAGAGACTCTCGCACCGCGCGTTCCGTTCCCGGATCGCCGCACCTGTCGCGGCGGAATTCGCCTGACAGCCCGGTCGGCCGCCCGCTAGGCTCCTGCGCTTCGTGTCGGGCGGTCCTGGAGGGCGGTTGGCGTGGGTGCGGGACGGTTGTACGCGGCCGTCGCGGCCGGGGGTTTTCGACGGTACGCGACGTATCGGGCGGCGACGGCCGCCGGGGTCTTCACGAACACCGTCTTCGGCCTGGTTCTCGTCTACACCTACCTGGCCCTGTGGGACGAAAGACCGCAGCTCGGCGGGTACGACCAGGCGCAGGCCGTCACCTATGTGTGGCTGGGGCAGGCGCTGCTGGCGGCCGTCGCGATCGGGGGCGGTGGCTTCGAGGACGAGCTGATGGAGCGCATCCGTACGGGTGATGTCGCGATCGACCTGTACCGGCCGGCCGACCTGCAGGCGTGGTGGCTCGCCGCGGACCTGGGCCGGGCCGGGTTCCAGCTGCTCGGGCGGGGTGTGCTGCCGTTCGCGTTCGGGGCGCTGGTCTTCGAGGTCGCCCTGCCGGGTGATCCGCTGGCCTGGGTGGCGTTCGTGGTGGCCGTGGCGCTGGGCATGCTGGTCAGCTTCGGGATCCGGTACCTGGTGGCGCTGAGCGCGTTCTGGCTGATGGACGGCACGGGTGTGGTGCAGATGGCGTGGCTCGCCGGTGTCTTCTGCTCGGGGATGCTGCTGCCGCTGAACGTGTTCCCGGGGGAGCTGGGGGAGGTCGTACGGGCGCTGCCCTGGTCGTCGCTCCTCCAGGCGCCCGCCGACGTCCTGCTCGGCAAGGCGGATCCGCTGCCGGTGTTCGCCTTCCAGGCGGCGTGGGCGGTGGCGCTGCTGGCGGCGGGGCGGCTGGTGCAGTCGGCGGCGACGCGGCGGGTGGTGGTGCAGGGTGGGTGACAGCCGGGTGCGGGAGAGCGCGGTGCCGGTGCGGGGCGCCGGGGAGAGCCGGGTGCTCGACGGGCTGCGCGCCTACCGGATGATCGCCGCGATGTGGATCCGCTCCACGATGGCCTACCGGGCGTCCTTCGTCATGACCACCTTCGGCAACTTCGCGGCGACCGCGCTGGACTTCGTGGCGATCCTGCTGATGTTCTCCCGGGTGGACGCGCTCGGCGGGTACGCGCTGCCCGAGGTCGCCTTCCTGTACGGCCTGTCCAGCGTCTCCTTCGGCCTGGCCGACCTGGCGATCGGTTCGATGGACCGGCTGGGTCGGCGGGTGCGCGACGGCACCCTGGACACCCTGCTGGTGCGGCCGGCGCCGGTGCTCGCCCAGGTCGCCGCCGACCGTTTCGGGCTGCGCCGCCTCGGCCGGGTCACCCAGGGCGCGCTGGTGCTGGGCTACGCGCTGTGGACGGTCGGCATCGACTGGACCGTGCCGAAGCTGCTGCTGATGCCGGTGATGCTGGTCAGCGGGGCGGGCATCTTCTGCGCGGTGTTCGTGGCGGGCGCGGCGTTCCAGTTCGTGGCGCAGGACGCGTCGGAGGCGCAGAACGCGTTCACCTACGGCGGCACCACACTGCTGCAGTACCCGCCGACGATCTTCGGCAAGGAGCTGGTGCGCGGGGTGACCTTCGTCCTGCCGCTGGCCTTCGTGAACTGGCTGCCCGCCGCGTACGTCCTGGACCAGCCCTACCCGCTGGGGCTGCCGCAGTGGGTGGCGTTCACGCCGCCGCTGGTGGCGGTGGCGTGCGGGGCGCTGGCGGGGCTCGCGTGGCGGGCGGGGCTGCGGACGTATCGGAGCACGGGGAGCTGAGGAGCCCATGGAACCCATGAAGCCCATGAAAGCCGTGAAGCCCATGACGGCCATGGACGGTGCCTTCATCGAGGTGGACCGCGTCGAGAAGGTCTTCGACGTGCGCAGGAAGACCGGCTTCCTCAAGCGGGAGCGGCGGCAGGTGCGGGCCGTGGACTCGATCTCCTTCACCGTGCCGCGCGGCGAGATGGTCGGGTACATCGGGCCGAACGGCGCCGGAAAGTCGACGACGATCAAGATGCTGACCGGCATCCTGACGCCGAGCGGCGGCCGGCTGCGGGTCGCGGGCATCGACCCGTCCCGGGAGCGGTCGCGGCTCGCGCACCGGATCGGGGTGGTGTTCGGTCAGCGTACGACGCTGTGGTGGGACCTGCCGCTGATCGACTCCTACCGGCTGATGCACCGCATGTACCGCATCCCCGACGCCCGTTACCGCGCGAACCTCGATCGCTGCGTCGAACTCCTCCAGCTGGGCGAGCTGTTGGACGTGCCGGTGCGTCAGCTCTCCCTCGGCCAGCGGATGCGCGGAGACATCGCGGCGGCGCTGCTGCACGACCCGGAGGTGCTGTACCTGGACGAGCCGACGATCGGCCTCGACGTCGTGTCCAAGGCGAAGGTGCGGGACTTCCTGCGGGACCTGAACGCCGAGCGCGGCACCACCGTGCTGCTGACCACGCACGACCTCCAGGACATCGAGCAGTTGTGCTCCCGGGTGATGGTCATCGACCACGGCCGGCTCATGTACGACGGCCCGCTCACCGGCCTGCACGAGGCGGGCGAGAGCGAACGGACCCTCGTCGTGGACCTGGAGCGGGAACTCCCGCCGATCGACGCGCCGCCGCCCGCCCGGGTGGTCCGGGTGGAGGGGCCCCGGCAGTGGCTCGCCTTCCCGGCGGCCCAGTCGGCGGCGCCGCTGGTGGCGCGGATCGCGCAGGACTACCCGCTGGTCGACCTGTCGGTGCGGGAGCCGGACATCGAGGCGGTGATCGCGAAGATGTACGAGGAGCGGGCGAGCGCGTAGTGCGGGGCGGGGCGAGTACGTAGGCTGCTGTGTATGACCGACGATGCCCCGGAGCTGCGCGCCTCCGACGCCGATCGTGAACGAGTCGCCGAGGTCCTGCGGGACGCCGTCGCGGAGGGCCGGCTCGACATGGCGGAGTTCGAGGAGCGGCTGGACGCGACGTACCGGGCGCGGACGTACGGGGAACTGGCCCCGATCACCCGGGACCTGCCGGTCGCCGGGGTCACCGCTCCCTCCGTGCCGCTTACGAAGGACCAGGCGGGCGGCGGGAGTTGGGCCGACCGGATCGTCGGCGGCGAGGGCACGTCGCGGGCGGCGGTCGCCGTGATGTCCGGGTTCCAGCGCAAGGGGCGCTGGACCGTGCCGCGCGCCTTCACCTGCTTCGCCTTCTGGGGCGGCGGCGAGCTCGATCTGCGCGAGGCGGACTTCGCGGCGGGCGAGGTCCGGATCAACTGCGTGATGATCATGGGCGGTATGAACATCGTCGTGCCGCCCGGGGTCGAGGTCGAGGTGCGCGGCTTCGGGCTCATGGGCGGCTTCGACCACAGCGAGGAGGGGGTGCCGGGCGATCCCGGCGCCCCGCGCGTGATCGTCTCCGGGTTCGCCTTCTGGGGCGGCGTCGGCGTCGAGCGCAAGCTGCCGCGGGCCGAGCGCAAGCGGCTGAAGGAGGAGCGCCGCCAGGAGAGGCTGGAGCGGAGGACGGAGCGCGGCGAGCTGGAGGACTGAGACGCCCCTTCCGGGGCTTCACCGGGCTCCCGCAGCCGTTGCCGGGCTACAGCCGTGCCGGTGCCGCGCCCTTCAGGTCGTCCAGGTCGATCGCCTCCGCCATCCGTGCGTAGCCCTTGTCGCTGGGGTGGAGGTGGTCGCCCGAGTCGTAGTCGGAGCGCAGGCGGCGGGGGTCGTACGGGTCGCGCAGCGCCTGGTCGAAGTCGGCGACCGCGTCGTAGACCGAGCCGGAGCGGATCTCCGCGTTGATCTCCTGGCGCACCGCCTCGCGGGCGTCGGTGTAGCCGCGGTGGCCGTGGAAGGGCATCAGGGTGGCGCCGATGACCTTGATGCCGCGGGCGTGGGCCTGCCGGACCAGGGTGCGCAGGCCGTCGACGATCTCGTCCGGGTCGGCGAGCCGCGGGTTGCGCAGGATGTCGTTGACGCCCAGGTCGATGACGACGACCTTGACGTTGGTGCGGCCGAGGACGTCGCGGGAGAAGCGGTTCAGCCCGCTGGGGTTGTCGGCGGGGCGGCCCAGGCCGTCGTCGAGGACCCGGTTGCCGCTGATGCCCTGGTTGACGACGCTGTAGCGGGGCACGTCCCGCCGGTCGGCGAGGGCGTCGCGGATGCGCTGCGAAAGGATGTCCGTCCAGCGGAGGTTGGCGCCCTCGGTGGAGGTGATGCCGTCGGTGAGGGAGTCGCCGAGGGCGACGACGGTCCCGTCGGACTCGTTGCTCAGCACGTCCAGCGCGGTCAGGTAGCGCCAGTACTCCACCTGCTCGGTGTAGCCCGTGCCGGTGACGTCCTCGGTGAGGTCGCCCTCGGCGGCGTAGGAGATCTGCCGGGCGTGCGGGTGGTGGGTGACGGGGCCGGAGGAGGTGGGGGAGTAGGTGGTGACCAGGACGTCGCTGTCGTGCGGGACGCGGAGGGTGACCGCGTCGCTGAGCACCTGCCCGCCGGCCGGGACGATCACCGTGGTGTCGCCGTTGAACGTCAGCCGCCGCATCGTCTCCGGCAGGGCCGCCGCGCTGTCGTCGGCGGCGGCGAGGGCGATCGAGGCGTGGGTGATGGTCAGCGGGCGCTGGCCGTAGAGATTGGACAGCGTGATACGGGCACTCGTCCCTCCGACGCTCGCGTGCACGACGTTGCGCACCGAGCGGTTCGCCAGCCCCGTGGTCTCCGTGCCGGGCTCGGCCGCCGCCGGCGACGCCGACCAGGAGCCGACCCAGGTGCCGGTGGAGGCGGGTGCGGCGGAGTTGCGCGGGGCGCGTCCGGCGGCGACGGTCTGCCGGCCGGTGCCGTCGTCGGACGAGACGCCGACGTATATCGCGGTGGAAAGGGCCACGATCAGGGCGGTGATCGCGGCGAGCAGGGCATAACCGTGACGCCTGGTCATGCGGGTGTGGGTCTCCTCGGGCGTGCGGAGCCCCCGAGGCTCCGATGTGATCACCTCATGATGCGTCATGAGGCGGGGGGCGGTTGAACGGGACCCCCCTTTGGGCCAATGGCGTTCACGCGTACGTTTCCCCGACCGGACAGACGCCGGGAACTCTTGTTCCGTTCCAGGAGTAGGTCAGGAAGGGACAATGTCATAGCGGGGCATCGGGAACGGGTGGAGCGGATGGATCGCACGAAACCGGAAGAAACCGAAGAGACCGAGGAAGTGGCAGGGGCGGGCCCGGCAGGGCAGGCGGCCACCGCCGCCGGCGTCCCCGCCTCCGCCGCCCGCGCCATGACCACCTTCAGCGCCGCCGACGAGGAGAAGCAACGCGGCGTACGCCGGATGAAGATCACCGCGACCGGCCTGCTGCTGCTCGTCGCGCTGATCTACGTCCTCGCCAAGGTGGCCTCCCACCACGGTGCCGGCGCCTGGGCGGGCTATGTCGCCGCCGCCGCCGAGGCCGGCATGGTCGGCGCGCTCGCCGACTGGTTCGCCGTCACCGCCCTCTTCCGCCACCCCCTCGGCCTGCCCATCCCGCACACCGCGATCATCCCCAACAAGAAGGACCAGCTGGGGGTGTCCCTCGGCGAGTTCGTCGGCGAGAACTTCCTCTCCGAGGCGGTCGTACGGCAGCGGCTGCGCGCCGTCGGCATCGGCAGCCGCCTCGGCACCTGGCTCGCCGAACCCGCCAACGCCGACCGGGTCACCGCCGAGCTGGCGACCGCGCTGCGCGGCGCGCTGACCGTGCTGCGCGACTCCGACGTGCAGGCCGTGGTCGGCGAGGCGATCACCCGGCGCGCCGAGGCCCAGGAGATCGCGCCCGGCATCGGCAAGATGCTGGAGCGGGTCGTCGCCGACGGCGGCCACAGACGCGTCGTCGACCTGGTGGTGACCCGCGCCCACGACTGGCTGGTCCTGCACGGCGACGACGTCATGGACGCCGTGCAGGGCGGCGCGCCCGGCTGGACCCCTCGGTTCGTCGACCGCAAGGTCGGCGAGCGGGTCTACAAGGAGCTGCTGAGGTTCTGCGCCGAGATGCGCGACATGCCCGGCCACCCCGCGCGCGGCGCCCTCGACCGCTTCCTCACCGACTTCGCCTCCGACCTCCAGTCCGACACCGACACCCGGGCCCGGGTGGAGCGGCTGAAGGGCGAGGTGCTGGGGCGCGGCGAGGTCCAGGACCTGATCGCGTCCGCCTGGACGGCCGTACGGGCCATGATCGTCTCCGCGGCGGAGGACGAGCGCAGCGAGCTGCGGCTGCGGGTCCGGGCCTCCCTGCTGTCCCTGGGCGCCCGGCTGGCGGTGGACCCCAAGCACCAGAGCAAGGTCGACGGCTGGATCGAGGGTGCGGCGGTGCACGTCGTCACCACCTACCGCAAGGAGATCACCTCCCTGATCACCGACACCGTGGCGAGCTGGGACGCCGAGCACACCACGCGGAAGATCGAGGCGCACATCGGCCGTGACCTGCAGTTCATCCGCATCAACGGCACGGTGGTGGGCTCGCTTGCGGGCCTGCTGATCTACACGGTGTCGCGGGCACTGGGGGCGTAAAAGCGCGGTTGACGGGGCACTCGGCTGAAACTGTCGCGGCCTTTTCGCCGGTCGCGGCGTCCGGTCGGCCGACTCGACGAGGAGGAGCCCGTGTCCGTCGGTACCGTCACCACCGCCGTCCCCGCCCGCTTGGACAGACTTCCCTGGTCACGCTGGCACTGGATGATCGTCATCGGTCTCGGCACCGTCTGGATCCTGGACGGCCTGGAAGTCACCATCGTCGGCAACGTGGCCGGCCGTATCGCCGAGGAAGGCAGCGGCCTGGACATCTCGGCCGCCCAGGTCACCGGCATGGCCGCCGCGCTCTATGTGGCGGGAGCCTGCTCGGGCGCCCTGTTCTTCGGCTGGCTGACCGACCGCTACGGCCGCAAGAAGCTGTTCATGGCGACGCTCGCCGTCTATCTGGCGGCGACCGCGCTGACCGCGGTGTCCTTCGAGACCTGGTGGTTCTTCCTCTTCCGGTTCCTCACCGGCTTCGGCATCGGCGGCGAGTACGCGGCCATCAACTCCGCGATCGACGAGCTGATCCCGTCCAAGTACCGGGGACGCGTCGACCTGATCATCAACGGCAGCTACTGGCTGGGCGCGATCGGCGGCTCGCTGCTGTCCATCGTGATGCTGGACACCGACATCTTCCCCAAGGACCTCGGCTGGCGGCTCAGCTTCGCGCTCGGCGTCGTCCTGGGCCTGGTCATCCTGCTGGTCCGGCGGCACGTGCCGGAGAGCCCGCGCTGGCAGTTCATCCACGGCAAGGGCGACGACGCCGAGCAACTCGTCACCTCCGTCGAACGGGAGATCGAGCAGGAGAAGGGCGAGAAGCTGTCGCCGCCCGCCGGTGAGATCACCATCCACCAGCGCAAGAGCATCGGCTTCGGCCTGATCGCCAAGACCGTCTTCGGCAAGTACCCCCGCCGCGCGGTCCTCGGCCTGTCCCTCTTCATCGGCCAGGCGTTCCTCTACAACGCCATCACCTTCGGCTTCGGCACCATCCTCATCACCTTCTTCGACGTGCCGACCGGCCACACCGGCTACTACTTCGCCGTCATCGCCGCCGGCAACTTCCTCGGCCCGCTGGTCCTCGGCAAGCTCTTCGACACGGTCGGCCGCCGGATCATGATCTCCGGCACCTACCTGCTCTCCGGCCTGCTGCTGTTCGGCACCGCCTGGCTCTTCGACCGCGGCACGCTGACCGCCACGACCATGACGGCCTGCTGGTGCGTGGTGCTGTTCTTCGCCTCCGCGGGCGCCTCCAGCGCGTACCTGACGGTCTCCGAGATCTTCCCCATGGAGACCCGCGCGATGGCCATCGCCTTCTTCTACGCCCTCGGCACCGCCGCCGGCGGCATCAGCGGCCCCCTGCTCTTCGCCGACCTCACCGAGTCCGGCGTGGTCGGCGACACCGTCCTCGCCTTCCAGATCGGCGCCGGCCTGATGTGCGCGGCCGGCCTGGTCGCGGCCTTCCTGGCGGTGAAGGCGGAACGCCGCTCCCTGGAGGACATCGCGCTGCCGCTGTCGGCCACGGAGGAGAAGTCGTCGTCGGTGGGGGTGCGGTCGGGGACGGTCACGCCGTAGGCCCCGCCGGGCGGTTAGGGGGGCGAGACGCCCCCTAGGCCCCGGTCGTGGACCCCGGCCGTACGATCATCAGCACGGTCACCACCGCCCACAGGACGTTGAAGATCCCGGTGAACATGGCGAGCCGCACGGTCGCCTCCCGGGACCCGTCACCGGCGACGCCGCTGCCGCCCATCTCCAGCAGCGCGCTCTGCCGGGGCAGCACCAGGGCCACCAGGACCAGCGCGGCGAGCGCGGTCAGTGCGATGGACACGATCAGCCAGGCGTCGCCGAGGACGCCCATGCTGCTCGCGGTGGCGAACCCGAAGACGGGGACGACGACACCGACCGTGGCGTACACCCGGCAGATGCGGTGCAGCAGCCGCACGGTCTCGGCGGCCCGCGGATCGTCGGGCGACGCCATGGCCCGGCGCGCGGCGGGCGGGAACATGCTGGCGGCGACGGTGACGGGCCCGATCGCGAGGATCGCGGCGATGACGTGGACGGCGAGAAGGAACTTGGTCACGCCGGTGACGGTAGGCGGGCCCGGGGATCGCGAAGAAGTGGCGATAGTGCCAGGGTCCAACGGATTCTCGCCAGCGCATCTGCCGGCAGTCAGGGGCAGCTCCACCTGCCGTGTGCCCCGGCTGCCAGGGGCTGCTCCGCCTGCCGGGGCAAGGCAGAGCACGGTTGGCGGCATCCCGTCGCACCCCTACGATCCCGCCATGCACACCGTCGCCGTACTGGCCCTGGACCGGGTGATCCCCTTCGACCTGTCCGCCCCGATCGACGCGTTCGGCTGGGCCCGGCTGCCCGACGGCAGGGAGGCGTACCGGGTGCGGGTCTGCTCGGACCGGGAGGAGGTGAACGCGGGCTCGTTCACGATCCGGGCGCAGTACGGCCTCGACGCGCTGGCCGAGGCGGACACGATCATCCTGCCCGGCGTGGAGGACCCGCCCGACCCGTTGCCGCCGGGCGTCACGGAGGCCCTGCGCGCGGCGGCGGCCGACGGCACCCGCATCGCGTCGGTCTGCGTCGGCGCGTTCCTGTTCGCGGCGACGGGCCTGCTGGACGGCCTGCGCGCGACCACGCACTGGATCGCGGCACCGGACCTGGCGGCGCGTTACCCGCGGGTGACGGTCGACCCGAACGTCCTCTACGTCGACAACGGCCAGTTCCTGACCTCGGCGGGCGCGGCGGCGGCCCTGGACATGTGCCTGCACATGATCCGCACGGACCACGGCTCGGCGGTCGCCGCGCACGCCGCCCGGATGTCCGTGATGCCGCTGGAGCGGGAGGGCGGCCAGGCCCAGTTCATCGTCCACGACCGCCCGCCGGCCCCGTCCGGCGCCACGTTCGAGCCGCTGCTGAACTGGCTGGAGGACAACTGCGACAAGGATCTGACGCTGGAGGACATCGCGGGCCGGGCGGGCATGAGCACCCGCACCCTGAACCGCCGGTTCCGCGAACAGACCGGGACGACGCCGCTGCAGTGGCTGCACCGGGCGCGGGTGCGGCGGGCCCAGTACCTGCTGGAGACGACGTCCCACCCGGTGGAACGCATCGCCGCCCAGGCGGGCTTCGGCTCCCCGACGGCCTTCCGGGAACGCTTCCGGCGGGTGGTGGGGACGAGCCCGCAGGGGTACCGGAAGGCGTTCAGGTCAGGGTCGGTGTAAGGGGCCCTGCAAAGGCGCGGCGTCAGGCGGCCGCGCCACGCGTTCGCGTACGGGCTCAGCCCTGCCGGTCGGCGACAGCCCAGGAGGCGAGGGCGACGGCCCCGGCCACCCCGAACACGGCCGGCCAGGCGCCCACCTTCTTGGCCAGCGGATGCGAACCGGCGAAGGCGGCGACGTACGCGGCCGTCAGCGCGCCCGCGGCCTTCCCGCCCGCCCGCTGCCGCCACTGCTGCGCGGCCGCGGCCCCCGCGACGGCCAGCACGGCCCCGCCGAGCGGTCGCTTCCTGGTCCAGCGGGCGACGCCGTAGCCACCGACGAGCCCGGACGCGGCGATGAGGGAGCTGGGAACTCTGGAGAGGTCGGCCATGCTCCGACCCTAACGCGGGGGCGGGGAACGGGCCCGAACATGAGCCGAGGCTTGTCAAGTTTCCTCTCCGGAGTTATATAAAAAGTCGTAGGGCATCGCACACCACGGACAGCGCCTGCGAAAGGAGTGACCTGTGATGCTCATGCGTACCGACCCCTTCCGCGACCTCGACCGCCTCGCGCAGCAGGTGTTCGGCAGCACCGCCCGCCCGGCCGTGATGCCGATGGACGCCTACCGGTCCGGGGACGACTTCATCGTCCACTTCGACCTCCCCGGCATCGACCCCGAGACGATCGAGCTGGACGTCGAACGCAACGTCCTCAGCGTCCGCGCCGAGCGCCGCTCCCCGGCCCCCGAGGACGCGGAGCTGATCGCCGCCGAGCGCCCCACGGGCACCTTCACCCGTCAGCTCTTCCTCGGCGACACCCTCGACACGGAACGCATCGACGCCTCGTACGAGGCCGGCGTGCTGACGCTGCGCATCCCGGTGGCCGAGACGGCCAAGCCGCGCCGCATCCCGATCGCGGGCGGCGACGGCGGCGGTCGCAAGCAGCTGAGCGGCTGAGCGGCTGAGCACCACCACTCGCTGAGCGGCCGAGCTGCTGAGCGCCACCACTCACCGGAAACGTCCCGCGGGCCGCGGACACCGCACGCCCGCGGGACGGCGGAACCCAGCAGGACAGGAGGAACAACGCGACGATGACCGTGACGACGACACTGGACCGAACCACGCCCACCACCACCCTCGCCGCGGGCACGGACGGCTGGCCGGAGCTGATCGACGCGGTGCGGGAGGCGGGCCAGTACCCCACCCGGGCGGAAGCGGAACGCGTCACCCGTACGGTCCTCTCGGCCCTGGGCGGCCACGTCGTCGGAGAGGAACGGGTGGAGCTGGCCCGGGCCCTCCCCGCGGAGGCGGCCAGAGTGATCGCCGCCCAGATCCCGGCGACCCGTCCGCTGACCGCCGCGGAGTTCGTGGACTCGGTGGCCGCCCGCATCGAGGGCGCGACCCCCGCGACGGCCCGCTGGGACGTCAGCTCGGTCCTGAGCGTCCTGCCGCCCCTGATCGGCGACGACCTGCTGACCCGCATCCTGTCCGAACTCCCGCCGGGCTACGCCCTGCTGTTCGGCCGCCCGCAACTGACACCGGCGCGGCCTCGATGATCCCCCTCGGGCGGCCGACCTGTGCTACGGTCTTGGTGTTGCAGTTGTGGTACCCATGAACCTATGTGCGCCTGACGGGAATGTTTCTCCTTCGGGCGCATTATTTGTTTTCCGGGCATCTCCGGATGGGGCCTCTGCCTACAGAAGGAGAATGTCATGGCACAGGGAACCGTGAAGTGGTTCAACTCTGAAAAGGGCTTCGGGTTCATCGAGCAGGACGGCGGCGGCCCCGACGTCTTCGCCCACTACTCGAACATCGCGACCCAGGGCTTCCGCGAGCTCCAGGAAGGCCAGCGGGTCAGCTTCGACGTCACGCAGGGCCAGAAGGGCCCGCAGGCGGAGAACATCGTCCCCGCCTGATCGCCGGACGCGTATTCCGCTCACCGGGGTCCGCACCGTCATGGTGCGGACCCCGGTTTGTGCTGTTTCCAGGAAGGCAGATAACGGCATGTCCCGCAGACCCCAGAAGTCGAACCGGCGCGCCTCGTCACCCCCACCGTCCGCGTCGTCGCCGAGGGAGTTCCGGCTGCCGGAGGGCACGACACCCGCACTCCCCGCCGTCGAGGAGTTCGCCGCGCTCGACATGCCCGCGGGGCTGCTGCAGACCCTCACCGCGCAGGGCGTCACCACCCCGTTCCCCATCCAGGCCGCCACGCTGCCCAACTCCCTCGCCGGCCGCGACCTGCTCGGACGGGGGCGCACCGGTTCGGGCAAGACCCTCGCGTTCGGGCTGGCGCTCCTCGCCCGGACGGCCGGACTGCGCGCGGAACCCAAGGCACCCCTCGCGCTCGTGCTGGTGCCCACCCGTGAACTCGCCCAGCAGGTGACCGACGCGCTGACCCCCTACGCGACGGCGGTGAACGTCCGCCTGGCCACCGTGGTCGGCGGACTCTCCATCACCAAGCAGGCCGGTGCGCTCCGGCGCGGCACCGAGGTGCTGGTGGCGACCCCCGGCAGGCTCAACGACCTCGTGGAACGCGGGGACTGCGTACTGGACGACGTACGCATCACGGTGCTGGACGAGGCCGACCAGATGACCGACATGGGCTTCCTGCCGCAGATCACCAAGCTGATCCAGCGCGTACGGCCCGACGGCCAGCGCATGCTCTTCTCGGCCACCCTGGACCGCAACATCGACCGCCTGGTGCAGCGGTTCCTGACCGACCCCGTGGTGCACTCCGTGGACCCGTCGGCGGGAGCGGTGACCACCATGGAGCACCACGTGCTCCACGTGCAGGACGAGACCGACAAGAAGGCCGTCACCACGCGCATCGCCGCCCGTGACGGCCGGGTCATCCTCTTCCTCGACACCAAGAGGTCCGCCGACCGGCTCGCCAAGCGGCTCCTGGCCGTCGGCGTCCGCGCGGCGGCACTGCACGGAGGCCGCTCCCAGCCGCAGCGCAACCGCACCCTGGAGCAGTTCAAGAACGGCCAGGTCACCGCCCTGGTGGCGACGAACGTCGCGGCCCGGGGCATACACGTCGACGACCTCGACCTCGTCGTGAACGTCGATCCGCCCACCGACCACAAGGACTACCTCCACCGGGGCGGCCGCACGGCCCGCGCCGGCGGCTCCGGCAGCGTGGTCACCCTGGTCCTGCCCGACCAGAAGCGGGACGTCACCCGGCTCATGTCGGACGCCGGCATCCGCCCCCGGGCGACCCGCGTCGCGTCGAGCGACGCGGAACTGGCCACCATCACCGGCGCCCGCGAGCCCTCCGGCGTGGCCGTCACCATCGAGGTGCCCCAGCAGGCGACGACGCCGAAGGCGTCCCGCCCGGACGGGAAGCCCGGCGGCAAGCCCGGAAGGCGATCGGGCCGCCGACGCGGCAACGCCGAGGGGGCTGAGACCGCGTCACGTACCGCTACCCGGAAGACGGCAGGGGCGACGCCGTCCGGTGACTCACCCAGCCGCTCATCTGGCGGTACCTCCGCGACCGGCGGGCGCGGCTCTGCCCGTCGGACGGGGTCCGGCGGTGCAACGGGCGCCGCTTCCGCCGGCACGGGCGGCCGCGGTTCCGACCGCCGGTCCGGGGCCCGCGCGGCGAACGGCACCGCCTCCGGCAAGGCCGCCCGCGGATCCGCGCGCCGGAAGCCGGCCAACGGAGCCACGGGCGGCGCCACCGGTACCCGGGGCGGCACGCGCTAGGACTGCTGCCGATGCCGCTGCCGGGCCCGCAACTCCACCACGTACGCGGAGGAGACGGCACTCCCGGCAGCGGCGAGCCCGAACCCGAAGACGACGGGATTGACGTACCCGGGCACGTCGTCGGTGCGGTACGTCCCCCCGTCACCGGTCCCACACACGAACCCGAGCGGCAGCAACCGCACCTCGTAGTCGACGATGCCGGCGGCCGACTGCTGCCAGTCGTCCGTACGGCAGGGCCGCACCGGCGCGGAATCGGTGCCCCCGTCCTCCGCCTCCATCAGCGCCCCGGTGACCCCGAGAAGCCCCCACCCGTACATCCCGAAGGCGACAGCCGCGGCGACCCCGGCGAACCCACGCAACACGGCCGGGGTGTTCTCGGGCTGCATCCCACTGCCGGCGAGGGTCTGCCCGCCGTACCCGAGAAACCCGAAGACGGCGATCACGCAGACCACGACGAACAGCAGACTCAGCAGGAACATCCCCGGAGTCCAACAGCCCGCTCGCCTGGCGGCAGTGGCGGAACCCACACCTCCGGCAACAGAATCGCCACAGCACACACCAGCAACCCGGAGGAACGGAGGCGAAGTTGCCCCACCTCACGATGCCGGACGGCACCCGGATCGCCTACCGCACCCACACCCCGGCCGAGGCCACCCGCCCACCCGTACTCCTCCTCCACGGCCTGGCAGGCCACATGTCCGAATGGGCAGCCCTGACGGATCTCCTCCTACGGGACGGCCACACGGTCGTCGAGTACGACGCCAGAGGCCACGGCGCGAGCACCCGCCGCCCGCCCACCATGACCCGAGCGGCCTGCGTGGCGGACACGGCGACTCTGATCACGGAACTCTCCCTGCCCCCGGTGACCCTGATCGGCCAGTCCCTGGGCGGCCACACCGCCATGCTGACGGCAGCCACCCACCCCCACCTGGTCGCCTCCCTGATCCTCATCGAGGCCGGCCCGGGCGGCCCGAACCCCAGACTCCCGGAGGAGATCTCGGCCTGGCTGTCCACCTGGCCGACCCCCTTCAAGTCCCTTTCCGTAGCGGAAGCCTTCCTGGGCCACGAGGCCTGGGCGAGGGGCCTGGAACACCGGGAGGACGGCTGGCACCCCCGCTTCGACCCAGACCAGATGATCGCAGCGGTAGAGGAACTGGCCACCCACTCCTATTGGCAGGAATGGGCCCGGCTCACCTGCCCGACCCTCGCCATCCGAGGCGAGAACGGCACCATCCCGGCTGCTGAGTTCACGAAGATGAAGACCCACCGTCCTGCCACACAAACCACGGTGATCCCTGCGGCGGCCCATGACGTCCACTTGGACCAGCCGAGGCTTCTGTACGAGGCGATCGCGGAGTTCCTGCTCACCACATGAGCAGGGGCGAGTTCATCCCCTGCGCAGAGGCTCCCGCATCATCGATGCGAACACAGGCGAGTCGGCAAACGGCTGCTGCTCACCGATCTTCTCGTACCCCCACCGCTCGTAAACGGCCTGAACCTTCCCATCACCCGCCCTGGGATTGACCAGCAGAGTGACGCGCTCCTCACCCCTCCCGCCGAGAAGCTCCTCATGAATGCGGTGAGCGAGCCCGGTACCCCGCCATGCCCGCCGCACCACGATCTCGTTCAGCGCGAGTGTCCGCTTGCCAGTCTCGACGGTGTACCCCTCGGGCAACGGCCCCGTCATGGCCGACCACCAGCGCGTACCGACCCCGAGCGGGGTGGCGTACGCGAACCCGGCGGGCTCACCGCCGTCGTACGCGACGACCGCCTCCCACCCCGCCACCGCACTGTGCGCCGAAAGCCGCTCATCGAATCGCTCGGCGGAATAGAAGGGACCGACGAGACCGAAATCGCGCTGACGGACCTCGACGTGGATGTCCACGATGGTCTGCCGCACCGGGTCGACGTCGGTGTAGTGCCGCAGCTCCAGGTTCACAGAAGCTCCTTTTCAAACCATTCGCGGGTGGCGGGCGCATGAGGTGCGAGGGTGTGGAGCCGGTGACCGAAGGTGTTGAGGAGGCGGGCCGTGCGTCCGTGTCGTGCCGCGTCAGGGATCTTGTGCGCGGTGGCAACGGCGAGCTCAGGCTCCCGCTGGCCCAGCTGGGCATGGGCGAGGTAGGCCAGTGTGAGGGCGCGGTTGCGCTTCATGTCGGGCCGCAGCTTCGCAAGTGTGTGATGCGCATGCGCCTCCGCTTCCTCCCACAAGCCGAGTGCGGTCGTGGCGGTCAGAGCGAGCAGATGGAGCTCGGCGGAGTCGTAGAAGCTCAGCCACGCCGGACGCGGTGCTTCGGTGTCCGCGCGGCTCAGCGCCGTCTCGGCGAGGCCCAGACACCGCAGAGTCGCCTGGCGGTCGTGCAGGTCTGCGTGATGTACGGCTGTGCGGGCGTGGACGAGGGAGGCGTAGAGCGGGTCCCGAGCCGCCCTGGTCCGCTTCGCCGCCTCGTCGGCTGCGAGAGCGCTGGTGTACTGACCCATGTGCCGGTACAGCGCTCCGGCATGTCCCCAGACCCGAAACTGCATCGAAGTGTCTCCGGACAGGCCGGCCAGGGCGACCGCTTCGTTCAGGTGCCGCAGGGCCTGGTCGAGACGTCCGCCGTCGATGGCGGCCCACAGCGCCGAGCCGGTGAATGCCGCTGCCAACCCATAGAGCCGGCCGCGCACTCGCTGGGAGGCAGGCCTGGTCTTCTGAAGATGCAACGCCCGCTGAGCCCAGCCGATCGCATCCTGCTCGACCTGATGAGTGCCACCGGACTTGTTGTCGTCGGCGATGATCAGCGCGAATTGGGCGGCGAGCATATTGACGTCCGACTGACCCACCCTGCCGGAGGAGCCGGCGGCGCCAAGAGCGGCTGGGCTGAGAGCGGCGATGGATGTGGCGGTCAGGAAGCTTCGGCGGAGCACAGGCTCCTCCTTGGTCTGCTGAGCTCTGGACATCGGGTTGTCAACCGCGGATCGTGCATGAGGCACGAACCCCAGCTCCATAGCGGAACACCCGAATACCGCCTCCAGCGCCATACGTTGCCTGGCCTGCGGCCACCGGGTCTTTCCGGATGTGAGGTTGTGGATCGTACGGGCGGAGACGGTGCCGGGCTTGCCCGTGACCTGTTCGATCGCCCTGTTCATGGCCTCGGCTAATTCCTCCTGCGTGAGGCCGACTTCACGCATCCGTTTCGTGAGCTGCTGATTGCTGGCCGCCACGCTGTCCACCGTAACGGCGAGATGGGCTGCGCCTCCTCCGCCGAGCAAAGAGCGGGTCAGTTTTTCCGGTCGCGCGCGGGCGGCTCGGCGACGGAATTTCCTGCCGATCACAGCGTTGCTGCCCGTTCACTGTGTGTCACAGGACGAACGCGCACTCTGGAGCCCAGTTGTGGAGACGGTGACTCAACCGACCAATGCCCATCAGCCCGACCGTACGCACATCCTCGCCGAGATCCGCCCCATCACCCGCCCTCGCCTCGACGTCCCCTCGCTCCCCAGCACACTCCAGCGGACCGAGGCCGTCTCCGCCATCCTCCGTCGCCTCCTCGCGGAGTACCGGGACGACGAGCGGGAGGCGGTGCGGGTGATGCGGCGCCTGGGCACGCGGCTCCTCTCCGAGGGGCCGAAGGGCGAGGCGACCGCGTACTCCGCCTGGCAGCACCTCGTGAACCTCGCGCGCTGCACGGAAGCGTTCATCGACGTCGAGGCCCGTAGCCGGTGAAAGCCGGCTGCCCCGACTGCGAGGCACTTCGCGAAGAGCGCTCGCTTCAGCTTCGTACCGGCGAGGGCGACTTGGGTGACCTCCTGACGCGGGTGGCCTTGCACGAAGCGACTGCTCACCGAACACCGAACACCGAAACCGAATGAAGGAGAAGCAATGCCCGCACCGACCACCCCGGCCGACGACCTCACCCCCGTACGCCCGTGGGGCATCGGCCGCCTCGCCCCGTACCCCACGACGGTGAAGCTGCCGTACGCCTCCGTCACCATCGATCCGACCACCCAGATCGGCATCTTCCGAGACCACCACGGCGAGGTCGTCGACATGGGCAAACACGGCACCAGTTCGGGCACGGAAACCGCCACGGCCACGAACCTCGACTCCCAGCCCGACCAGGGCCACGACCAGGACAGTCAGCAGGACTGACGACCGTGACGGAGAAAGGACCCGTGTTGGTGGTCACCGAGCCGCACGACGTCACGGCGGACATGGTGATCAGCCACCTGAACCGACGCGCCGTACCGGTGGTCCGTTTCAACCCGGCCGACATCGGTGCCGCCCTGACGCTGACGGCACGCTTCGGAGACGGCTCGACCGGTCTGCTCCGTACGTCGTCACGAAGCGTCGACCTGGACGACGTACGAGCGATCTATTGGCGTCGCCCCATGTGGCCGGGCTTCGAGAGTCTGTCGGACGTCGACGCCCGCTTCGCCGCCGCCCAGGTCCGCCACGGCCTCGGCGGGGCCCTTTACGCCTTACGTGGCTGCCGTTGGGTGAACCATCCACTCAGGAACGCCGCGGCCGACTACAAACCGGTGCAACTCGAGGTCGCCTGCCGTCTTGGCTTTCGGGTGCCGCCGACGCTCGTGACCAACAACCTCGACCAAGCGCGTCAGTTCATCCATCAACACGGACAGGTCGTCCACAAGACGCTGCGTTGGACCTCGTACGAGCGAGACGGCGTCGGCCTCACATCCTGGGCCGAACCAGTCCGGGAGGAGGAACTGGACGACACGGTGAGCATCACCCCGCACCTCTTTCAGGCCCGCGTCGACAAGGTCGCGGATCTGCGGGTGCTGATCGTCGGGCGCCGCGTCTTCGCCGTACGCATCACGTGCGACCTCCTGGACTGGCGCAAGGACTACAGCAGCCACACGTACGACGTGGTACATCTGCCGGACCGCTTGGCGGGAGCCCTACGCACCTACCTGGACCACTACGGCCTCAGCTCCGGCTCCTTCGACCTCGCTGTGGACCGCGACGGCGAGCCCCACTGGCTGGAGCTGAACCCGAACGGTCAGTGGGGCTGGTTGGAGGAAAGGACCGGACTCGAGATGGCAGCCGCGTTCGCCGACCTGCTCGCCGAAGGAGAAGCCGATGCTGATGCCCGATAGCGCCCCACAGCGGCGCGCACTCGCCGACCGGCTGGAGGCGGCCGGCGCGCTGAAAGACCCGAGGCTGCGAGCGGCGGTGGAGTCCGTGCCGCGCGAACTGTTCCTCAACCCGGGCGTGTTCCTGCCCGCTGAAGGTGGCCGTTGGCGCCCGGTCACCGCTCTGGGAACAGCTCCCGAGGAGTGGCTGGACATCGCGTACATCGACCGATCACTGGCCACGCAACTGGACGGCCACCGGACCGCGGATCAGGTGGCCGAGCCCGTCACGGGCACACCCACGTCCTCCTCCACCACACCGGTCACCGTGCTCGGCATGATCGAGGACCTCGACCTGACCGACGGACAGAAGGTTCTGGAGATCGGCACCGGCACCGGCTACTCCACCGCCCTGCTCTGTCACCGCCTCGGCGAGGACAACGTCACCACGATCGAGCTCGACCCGCAGGTCGCGGCCCGCGCGGACGCGGCCCTGGAGGAGATCGGCTTCTCCACCTGGACGGTGACGGGCGACGGCCTCCTGGGCCACCCGCCCCGTGCCCCGTACGACCGCGTCATCGCCACCTGCGCGGTACGCCGCATCCCGTACACCTGGGTCCGCCAGACCAAGCCGGGCGGCATCATCCTGGCCACCCTCGGCTCCTGGCCCTACGGCACCGGCCTCGCCAAAGTCACGGTGAACGAGGACGGCACCGCCGAAGGCCGCATCATCGGCCGCTCCTCCTTCATGCAGGCCCGCTCACAAGCCACGACTCCCGTGTCCGGCGACCTCTCCGCCCGCACCGCCTACGCCGACACCGAACGCCCCACCAAGCTCCCGCCGACCCTGCTGGAGGACTGGATGCCGGCGTTCCTGGCCCAGCTGTCAGCGCCCGGCACCCAACTCGTGCGAGCCAGGGCCGCCGACGGCACCCACCTTCTGTACCTGTTCGACATCGACCGTGAGTCCTTCGCCGCCTTCACCGAAGACGATGCCGGAGAGTGGGTCGTCCGACAGGGCGGGCCGGTCGCCCTGTGGGACACCGTCGAGCAGACGCTCACCGCTTGGCAGGAGGCCGGCCGTCCCGACATCGCCTCCGTTCGACTTCACATCACCGAAGGGGCGCACACCTACTGGATCGGCGGCGGGAGGGTCACCGCCAGGAATCGCTCACATCGGATCGGGGAGAAGAGCGAACTGCGGTGGGATCACCACATTTAGCCCTTCCCGACCTCCCACGCATGCTGGGCAGTTGACGCGATATACACCAAAAGCCTCTGGCAGACGGGTTTTCGACCAAGAGAACCGTGTCCACCAGAGGCTTTGTGGTTTTCGTTTACCCGTCCGGCATGGTTGCCGGCGTCTTCGGTTTCCTTGCAGCTGAGGCGGAGGAGGTGAACGGTGGCCGTCATGGCTCTCACTCCCGGTTTCCGCCATGGACCTTCACCTTTCTCAAATCTCCTCCCAATGGTGCGACTCGTCAAAATGAACATGGCCGTCAAGAGCGTGCCTTGATCAGCAGGGCTTGCGCAGGGAGCGCCAGGATTGTGGGTGGCGACGGGCTGTTCGACGAGTGCCCGGATCTTTGCGTGAGACATGACCGCCTGCCGGCCCGGACCGGTCCAGTAGGGGACACAGAGCGTGCCTACGGCACCGCAGTAGCCCTTGTCCGCCCAGCAGGTGGTATGTGGCGAGAGCGTCGACGACCTCCTCGAGACACCACGCGTCATGGGCTGCAAGGGGCATCGGCGCCGCTCGGGTCCGACCGACCGTTCCGCAGACCGCTGCCGCAGGGGTCGACTACCGTCATTCCGGCATCGCATCATGATGATGTTGAATTCGTCCCGGAACGGGCGCGCACCCCATAAGGCAGGTCATGGTCAGCGAGTGGCAGTTCGAGGTTCCCACGGCCGGCAGCAAGCGGCTGCCTCCCGATGGGCGCTACATGGAGGCGCTCAGCAGTCAGGGGTACGGGTTCGACGTCGCCATCGCCGACTTGGTCGACAACAGCATCGACGCCGGGGCGCAGAACGTCGTCATCCACTTCCTTCGCGACGGTGATCAGCTCGTCAGTCTGGTGATCGTCGACGACGGCAAGGGCATGGACGAGGATGAGCTCGACGTGGCCATGACCGTCGGTGGGCGTCGTGGCTACGACAAGAGGTCGCTGGGCATGTTCGGCACGGGCCTGAAGTCCGCGTCACTCAGCCACGCCAACTCCGTCACGGTCGTGAGTCGCACCAAGCGGACCAGGCCCGCAGGTCGGCGTTGGCTCATGGAGCGTGCCAAGCATGGCTTCGAGTGCGACATCATCGAACCGAAATACGCTCAAGACTTCATCGACTTCTACCAGGGGCGCCCGATCGCCTTCCAGGGAACGATCGTCCGCTGGGACGGAGTCAAGGACTTCCCCCAGAACGGCAGTGGTGGCCAAACGGATCGCTACCTGCACCGGACCGTCAACAAGCTCGGTCTGCACCTGGGGCTCCACCTGCATCGTTTTCTCGCGAGGGACGACTTCCACATCACCATCTCGATTCAGGATGTCCGCACCGGAATCGAATACGCGAACTACGGTGTGGAGTCGCTGGATCCCTTCGCATACCCGGTTTCCGGAGATCCGGCCTATCCGAGTGACTTCACCGTCGACCTTCCCTCTCTGGGGCAGGTGCGTCTGGATGCCCACATCTGGCCGCCGCGCTCCTCTCTCGACGAGTACAAGGCGTTCGGCGCGGTGGTGGAACGTGAAGGGTTCTACTTCTACCGCAACGACCGGCTGGTGCAGGCCGGCGGCTGGAACAACTTTCGCCAACCCGAACAGCACCTGGCCCTCGCGCGAGTGGCCGTGGACCTCCCGGACGACTCCGATGGCACGGTCTTCCGGTTGACCGTGAAGAAGGAGGGAGTGCAGGCGTCCCCCGAGTTCGTCGCCTCCCTGGAGGACGCCAAGGACGACCAAGGGCGTACTTTCGCGCAGTACCTGTCGGAAGCCGAACGCGTCTACCGGGAGGCCCGCAAGCGTGCCGGTGTCACGCGCAGGGCCGCCGTTCCGCCTGGGCGGGGCGTCGACCCGCAGGTCCGACAGGTGATCGAAGAGGAACTGCCGGTGCTGACCGGCGAGGAGCCGTTGCAGTTTCGTTGGCAGAAGCTGCCCAACGACAAGTTCTTCGAAATCGACCAGGACGGCCACCTCCTCCTGCTCAACCAGCACTACCGTGCTGCCCTTCTGGGAGGGCGCGGCGGATCCCTCAACGACGCTCCGATGGTCAAGTCCCTGATGTACCTCCTGATGCAGGACGCCTTCCAGCGAGAGCGGATGGGCAGTCGGCTCAAGGACAACATCGAGCTGTGGCAGTCGGTTCTCGTCGCCGCCGCTCGCGCGGAGTTGGACCGGGTGGCCGACTGATGGCGACGGGCGACGAACGTGCTCGAGAAAGGCCGGATGGTGCGGCAAAGGCCCCCGCCGCCCAACCGGTCGACCTGCCATGGACAACAGTCGAGCACTATCTGGGCCGGGGGCTCGCAGCGAGCTATCGGCTCTCCGTCGCGAACAAACCCCTCGTCTCGTATGAAATAGCCGATGGCGGGCGTGGCATCGCGCTTCATGTGGAGCTCACTGGCGGCCACCGCCTTCCTCGTTCACCGTTGCCCGCCGTGCGCATCGACCAGATCGCCCAGACCGGCCGGCGGATGGCGCGTTTCACGACGCCCGGTGCGGAGCTGCTTCGTGACTTCCACGACCTGCTGTTGGCCGTGGCCGACCGGATCGTCACCGACGGACGGAGTCTGGAGCAGGCTTTCGACGAGACGGTGCACGGCTGGAGCGCCTTGTTGGGCAGGCCTCGCGGGATGTCGCTGGAGAGACGGCTCGGGCTCCACGGGGAACTCGCCGTTCTCGGAAGGCTGGCCCGGAACGTCGGTTGGCAGGCGGCGCTCGACGCTTGGGTCGGACCGAGGGGCGAAGAGCACGACTTCGCTCTGGAGGGCGCCGACCTGGAGATCAAGACGACGGGATCCGAGCTGCGCAGGCACACCATCCATGGCCTCGGGCAGCTCTCCGCGACGCCAGGGCGCCCCTTGTGGTTCGCGTCCCTGCGCCTTACTCGCGGGGGCACCGGCGGACGCACCCTGAAGGACTCGGTCAAGGCGACTCGCGACGCCGCGGCCGCGGAGAACATCGCCTTGGGGCGGAGCGTGGACCGACTTCTCGAGGCAGCCGGGTGGGACTCGCAACAACCGGACGACGAACGCTGGACACCTCGCGACAGTCCCTTGGTGCTGCGAGCCGGTGACATGCCGCGTCTCACGGAAGGCGACTTGCCCGGCAACGCGGACGGGCGGATCGATCACGTGACGTATGTCGTCGACGTGACAGGGCTCCCACACGTCGAGAAGCCCCCGATAATCGACCTCTCCGACCTCTCGCTCCCCTGACGAACCAGCTCCCACACGCCGTTCGGCGGCCACTCGGCAACTCGAGGAAGAAGATGACCAGCAGCCCCACCGACCTCCTGCTTCTGCAACTGCACAGCGCCGCCCTCTCGGACATGCACACGAGCCGTCCCAAGAAGCTGGTGCGGGCGCTCGCCTACCAGGCGGAGGACCTGGGCCCCGAGGCCGAGGATCTGGCGACCGAGGAGGCTCTGCGCAGCGCGTTGGAGCGGGCCCTTTCGACGGATCAGCTTGTCGAGGTGTGGCGCAGGAGGCTCACGGACTGGGACTTCGCAGCCGATCCCGCGTGGTCGAAGAGCCCCGAGCGCACCGAGGCGCGGCGGGACGAGGTCTATGGCCTTCTCGGCCTCTCCGAGGACACCCGCAAGCTGCTGGACGGTCTCGTCCCCGTGTCCAAGGTCGAGGCGCCGGTCGTCATCACGGACGAGTTCACCCCTTGGTACACCCCGCAGTCCCGGCAGGGACGGCCTTGGTACTGGCCGTCGTACCGCACCCACCTAGAAGGGAAGGGGTGGGCCGCGGAGGCCGTCGCCGGCCTGGACGTCGCGACCGACGCCGTGGTCGAGCGGCTCGCAGATCCGACCCAACCGGCGGCCTACCAGTCGAAGGGGCTGGTCGTCGGGTATGTGCAGTCGGGCAAGACCGCCAACTTCACGGGAGTCATCGCCAAGGCCGTCGACGCGGGTTACCGACTGGTGATCGTTCTCGGTGGCACTCTCAACATGCTGCGGGCCCAGACCCAGCGGCGCCTCGACATGGAACTCGTGGGCCGGGAGAACATCCTGCGCGGAGCGAGCGAGTACGAGTGCGACTACGCCAACGACCCCGCCTGGAACCAGGGCAAGTTCGTGACGTTCGGCACCCTGCCGTCCACGCGTGGCGGCTTCGACATCGTGAGACTCACGACCCGCGACGACGACTACAAGAGCCTGCTTCAGGGCATTACGGCACTCGAGTTCGAGAAGCAGGAGCCCGCGCTGCCGCTTTACGACCCGCGCAACCTGCACCGGTCGATGGCCCGCCTCATGGTGGTCAAGAAGAACAAGAGCGTCCTCACCAAGCTGGTGAAGGACCTCAAGAAGATCAAGACGCCACTCGCCGAGATTCCCGTACTGATCATCGACGACGAGTCCGACGAGGCCTCGGTCAACACCACCGATCTCGCCAAGCCCGACGCCGAGCGCACCGCGATCAACCAGAAGATCTCCGAACTGCTCCGGATGCTGCCGCGTGCCCAGTACGTCGGTTACACGGCCACTCCGTTCGCCAACGTCTTCGTAGACCCCAGCGACGCCGAGGACATCTTCCCCAAGGACTTCATCGTCTCCCTGCCTCGCCCCGACGGATACATGGGCGCACGTGACTTCCACGATCTCGACTCCGCCGTCCCGGCCGAGGAACGCACCTTCGCGAACTCCAATGAGCGTGCTCACGTGCGAAACATCACCGTGGAGGCCGGCGAGGACTCGGAGGACGACGTCTGTCTCCAGCGGGCCATGGACATGTTCGTGCTGACCGCGGCCATGAAGCTGTATCGCGAGGACGAAGGGGGGCTCGGCGACAGGTACTTCCAGCATCACACGATGCTCATCCACGAGTCCGTGCGCACCGAGGTGCACCGGGAACTCCTGGGCAAGGTCACCAGGATGTGGTGGAACTCCGGCTACATGGGGCCGAGCGGTCACGAACGGCTGCGCGAGCTCTTCGAGACCGACATCGCCCCGGTCTCGGCCGCCCGCGCCGACGGCCACGCCGTTCCGCCGTCGTACGACGTCCTCTCGCGTTACGTCGGCCCGGCCGTGACCCGGATCGGTGGGGACGACAACCCGATCATCGTCGTCAACGGGGACAAGGACATCGAGACCGGCGAGGCCGACTTCGACAGGCGGCCCATCTGGAAGATCCTCATCGGCGGCCAGAAGCTCGCCCGAGGCTTCACGGTCGAAGGACTCACCGTCTCGTACTTCCGTCGCCGTGCCGGCAATGCCTCCACCCTGATGCAGATGGGGCGGTGGTTCGGTTTCCGCGAGGGCTACCGGGACCTCGTACGCCTCTTCCTCGGCCGGTCCGAGACCATGGGCACCAAGGAGATCGACCTGTATGCGGCGTTCGAGGCGATCTGCCTGGACGAGGAGAACTTCCGTGCCGAGCTGAAGCAGTACGCCACGACGGTCGACGGGATGCCCCAGGTCACGCCGGCCCAGGTGCCGCCGCTCGTCTCCCAGCACCTGCCCTGGCTCAAGCCGACGAGTCCCAACAAGATGTACAACGCGCGCCTCGTCGAACTCCGCTCGCCCGGGCATTGGCAGGAGCCCACGGCCTACCCGACCAAGGTTGCCGACCTGCGGCGGAACACCGAGCTCTGGACACCCGTCCTCGACGCGCTGTCCACCGACGTCACCTCTCTCGCCTACCACTTCACCGGTGACGACACCCGTGAAGGCGGTGTCCACCGTTTCGACGCACTCGTCGGAACGCTCCCGGCGGAGAGCTTCCTGGATCTGGTCCGCGAGCTGCGCTGGAGAGCGCCTTCCCAGTTCGCTCCCCACCTCGCGTACCTCGAGGAGATCACCGATGCCTCCTCGCGCGGGGTCGACGACTGGCTGGTCGTGGCTCCCCAACACAGCAAGCGCGGCCAGCGACTGGCGCTCGGCGGCAGCGGGCGAAGCCTCGCCTGGTTCAGCCGTGAACGTCGTCGCGATCCGCTCTTCGGCGCCATCAGTGAGCCCAAGCACCGTGCCGTTCCGCTGCGCATCGCCGGCGCCCTCGCCGACTCGGGCGACTTCGCCACCGAAAGCCTGGTGGCTCCGCGCAGGGGAGCGGTGGTCGTGTATCCCGTGGTCGAGGGCAAGCACCGCTCCGACATCACCGGGGACGGCCGACTCGCCCCGGAGAAGATCGTCATGACCTTCTCCTTCGTCGCCCCCTCCACCGCCCGCGGCTCGGACGGCCGAGTGCTGCGCTTCACCACGGTCGACCGGTCGAAGGAAGGACAGGCGATCATCGACGCCCAGTGACGCCGAGGCCCTGACGCGCCACCCGGCCGACGATTACCCTCATTTGGAGTGGATCTTGCACGTGGGTAGGGCAGAGGGCGTGCGAGCGTTCGTGCGCCGGGGGGCGACGGGAGGGTGGCAGAACCATGACCCGGGGAAATGGAGCGGCTTCCGCAGACCACGACGGCGGGCAGCCGGCGAGTCGCCTGAGATCACTCGAGATCTGCGCGGGTGCGGGCGGTCTCGCGCTGGGGCTGGAGCAGGCCGGATTCGATCCGGTCCTGCTCCTGGACGACCGCGGGATCGCCTGCCAGACGCTTCGCGCCAACCGCCCGCAGTGGGACGTCCGAGAAATCGACCTCCTCGACTTCGATCCCG
This sequence comes from Streptomyces sp. TSRI0107, assembly GCF_001905845.1. Lineage (GTDB taxonomy): Bacteria > Actinomycetota > Actinomycetes > Streptomycetales > Streptomycetaceae > Streptomyces. Next base: position 187,958 of record NZ_LIVZ01000001.1, read on the forward strand.
CCGACGACGAGCAGGTGTACGACGTCGACCTGCTCTCGGGCGGCCTGCCCCGGGTCAAATCACCCGCCACCGCTGCTCGGACGCGGAGCGACGACCGGGAACTGTCCGTCCTCAGGGCGGCCGTCGATTTGATCTACGGCGTTCAGCCACGCGCCGTCCTGCTGGAGAACGTGCCGGATCTCGTGCGCAGGAGTGACTACGCACCGATCCGCGAGTTCGTCGCCGAAGAGCTCCGCCATCTCGGCTACAGGTACCTGTGGAACGTCCTGAACGCCAAGGACCACGGCGTTCCCCAGAGTCGCGAGGTGGGGCTTCTCGTCGCCTTCAAGGGCGACCTGATCGAACGATTCCGGTGGCCGCGACCGCATGCCGGGCCGCGTCGCACCGTGGGTGGGACGCTCCGCGACTCGATGGGCGTGCGGGGCTGGCCCGATGCCGACAAGTGGGCCGACCAAGCCGACGTGATCGCCCCGACCGTCGTCGGTGGTTCCTGGGACCGGGGCGGAGCCGACCTCGGCCCGACCGGGGCCAAGCAGAAGTGGGCGCGCATCGGGGTGGACGGCGGCACCGTCGCGGACGAGGTGCCGGCCGCGGACTTCTGTTGGAATCCCGCCCTCGGCCGTGCCGGCCTCGTGCCGCTCACCGTCGAACAGGTGGCGTTGGTACAGGGCTTCCCGCCGGAGTGGTGGATCGCCGGGCGGAAGACGGCCCGGTACCGACAAGTCGGCAACGCGACGCCGCCACCGCTCGCCCGGGCATTGGGGGAATCCATCGCCCGTGCCCTGCGTACCGAGCGTGAGAACCCGATACGGGTGACCGGACGATGACCGCGCCGTCCGCCTCCGATCGGCCGATAGAATGCCGCACCATGACCAGCACGCCGCCCGACCCGCCTCGTGGGCGTTTTCACATCGTCGATCTTTTCGCGGGGCCCGGCGGCCTGGATCTGGCGGCGAAAGTCCTGGACATCCCCTCGATCGGGATCGAGTGGGACGACGACGCAGTGGCCACGCGGCTCGCGGCCGGGCTGCCGACCGTACACGGGGACGTCAGGCGTTACGGGCCCGGCAACGCGGAATTCGCGGACTGCAACGTACTGGCCGGCGGACCGCCGTGCCAGACGTTCTCCATCGCGGGCAACGGCACCGGCCGCAAGGCCCTCGACTTGGTCACCGGATTCATCAGCCGTATGCACGCCTGGTACAAGCGGGAGATAGCGGACAAGACGGGCGAGACCTGGGAGGACATCCAGCGAGAGCTGGAGAAGCTCGACGACGAGCGTACGGGCCTGGTCCTCGAGCCACTGCGATGGGCGTTGGAGGCCATGCTGCGTCCTCGTCACGGCGAGGAGACCCCGAGGCCCTTCGAGGTGATCGTCCTGGAGCAGGTCCCGGCCGTGATCGAGGTGTGGCACGAGTACGAGAAGGTGCTGCAGGACATCGGTTACGAAACCGATGCCAGGGTCTTCCACACGGAGCAGTACGGCGTGCCTCAGACCCGCCGCCGTGCCGTGCTCGTGGCACGGCACGGAAGTCTGCCCGCGCGACTGCCCGCGCCGACGCATCAGCAGTACCGCAAGGGCACGGTACCTGCCGACATGTTGTTCGGCCGTGGTCCGTGGATCTCCATGGAGAACGCCCTCGACGACGTGTATCGGCAGGTACCGGAGGCCCGACGACGCCCCATGCCGTTCCGTGTCGTTTCCAATTACGGCAGCGGAGGCGACCCCAAGGCTCGAGGGCGTAGGGAGTCGGATCAGCCGTCGGCGACGATCACGGGCAAATGGAGCCGCAATCGCATCGTCAGCGCCGATCCCCGCGAGTCGGAGATGGATCGGTTCACCATCGAGGAAGCCGGTGTCTTCCAGAGCTTCCCCTACCGCTACCCGTGGCGTGGAAGTGACCAGGCTCAACAGATCGGAAACGCCGTGCCCCCGAGGTTCGGGGTACACGTCCTGAGCGCGGCGCTCGACCTCGGTGCTCCGGACGAGGGCGTCTGGGAGCGACTTCTGCGGTGGCCGCGGGGCGAGGCCGACAGCGCCGCCGTGCCCGACTCGCCGTCCTGACCTCGGACGAACCGCTACGGCCGCCGAGCTACCTCATCCAGGTCGGCAGGTCCTTGTCCAGACTCACGCCGGCGCGTTGGCCCGGTACGTCGGGCGTCTCGTCGCCCGAATCCTCCGTCGTCCGACCGCGGCGACGGATGGGAGCCTCGGCGAGCAGGTTCTCGAACAGGGGGAGCAGCGCCTCGACGGATGTAACGGGAACGCTGCCGTCGTTCGGGCCCTTGGGGAGGCTGTCCCAGGGAACGGCCGGTGCGTCCTCGGCGATCCAGTCCTGAAGTTCTTCGACGAGCTGGGGGGTGTCCGGCGCCAGGACGTCGTAGACGAGAGTGCTGCCCGCAGCGTTGACCGCGGACGAGAGCGCGTTGACATGGTCGCCGGGGCGGGGCTTGCCGGCGGCGATGAGATCGCCGAGAACGCGGACGAGAGCCTGAGCGGTGGGCCGATGATCGATGACGTCCAGGCGAAGCGTGGTGTTGAGCACATCCTGGACGCTGCAGGCGACCTCGACCGGCCGGTAGTCCGGTCCGTCCCGGAAGAGCTCGGCGACCCACCACAGCCGGGAGAAGCACTGGGTGTAGTGAGGGCCCGAGAAGCGGGAGCTCTGCGCGATCTCATTACCCTTGTGACGCCAGACCACATAGTCCGGGGCGACGAGCATGGCCAGATGGTTCCACAGCCTGGCGTCGCCGGCCTCGGCGCGCGTCATCCGAAGGGTGGCGTGCAGGCGGGGGGCGAGCCAACCGTCCGCGGCCGTCCGGTTGTCGTCGAACCGTTCCATCGCCTTGTCGAGGAGCTCGCGGATCGGCGCGGTGAGCCACCGGCTCTCGTGCCCCGGAGGTGAGGTGCTCGACTTGCGGAGAGCGACCTGGGGCGGGTTCTCCTGCCCGGACTGCATTCCGCGGCCCAAGTGCTTCGCGACGGCGGCATCGGGCAACAGACCGAGCACCGGCGGGATGTCGAAAGGCATACGGCGCGGCATCAGTCGGCGGTCCTCTCGGCGCGGTCGGCGGTGCGTACCGCGGTGGTCAACTTCTTGGTGATCTTGGCGCGGCGCCCCGCCGCGTACTGGACGTACGTCTGCAGCTCCGACCAGCCGAAGCCCTTCGTGCGCCGTTCGTTGATCTCGAACAAGGCGTCGGTCGGCTCACGGCCCGGCAGAACGTCGGGCAGCATCGCCCGCAGCACGGCCTCGCGCCAGCCGGTGGGCATGACCGGGGTGCCGTCCTCGTCGACGTCGAGATCGCTGATGGCGGTGTGGAACATCGCCGTCCAGGCGTCCTGCGCGGTTTGCGAGGCCGTCAGCTCCCGGATCACCCGCTCCGTCGCACTGCCCCCGGGGCTGCGCATCACGGCCATGAGTCCTTCGACCGCGCTGGTGTTGAGATAGACCCGTGGCATGTCGTCCGACGTCTCCACCACCCAGGCCGCATCCTCGAACTGACGCAGCCACGTAGGCGACTCTTCCCGGAAGTCGACCTCCACTATCTCGACATCGCGCTGGCGGACCGGGGTGGCCTCCTTCAGGTCGACGTACCAGTCCTGCTCGGTGGAACCGACAAGTCGTCCCGGAACCCCGTCCACCGTGGCGACGACCAGGACGGAGAGAGTGGCGCGTCGCATGTGGGACGCGCGGGACAGGGTGATCGAGCCGGTCCACGTGCCGTTCGCCCCCGGTAGGAGACGCACCGTCGTGCGTGCGTTGGTGGCCTTCTCGCCCAGCACGGCGAGGCAGGTCGTGTCCTGCCACGAGCCATCCCGCAGCTCCTCCTGCGGCAGCGTCGCCCTGAGGTCGATGACGGCTTCCTCCCACCCGGCGCGTCCCGACTCGTGGAGGGCGACCACCCGCTCGTCGGGCGACACCCTCGTGTAGGGCAATGGCCTGCCGTCGACACGCACCGAGACGACGTCGCACAGCACGTCGCCCAGGAGGGTGGGGTAGGGGAAAACCGGCTTCACGCCGCACCTCCGCGAGCCTTGGGCACGTCCACCGTCAGTCGGGCGTAGGCACCCCGGACGGGATGGGTCGCCGGGTCGGTGACACCGCTGAACACCGCCGCGCGCACGCCGGGTTCGACGATGATCAACCCGTTCTCCGCGCGGCACGTCTCGGAACCGACCAGCAGCTCCCAGTCAACGGACGGTCGACCGCCCGATCGCACGTCGAACTTGGCGATCGGGGCCAGGACCCAGGGGTCGGCGGCCTCCGGCAACCGCAGGTGGACGGTGACGTGCCAGGCGCCGCGGTCGTCGATGCGTGCGTCGACGTCTCGGACGGTCGGGAACGAATGAGCGCGACGGGCACCGGCGCCCGACCCCATGTCGAGCTTCAGCAACTCGCGGAGTACGGCCGGTCCTCCGGTCTTCGTGATCTCCCTCTTGCCCAGCAGTGATCGGACCGTCTTGTCGATCGCGGAACGGAACTCCTTCAGTCGGGACAGCGCACCACGCTCGTACGTGGTGGTCAGTTCCTGGGTCCGGTCCCATCGATCGTGCTCGGGCGGCTCCGAAGCGCGGAGGAACGCCTCGGCGAGCGCCACGTCCTCGCCCTCCCGCCCGGTCGCGTAACCCGCGAGCAGTACGGCCTGGAAGGCGGGGGTGCCCAGAGGCAGGTCCCGAGGACGCTGCTCGGTGATGGTCATGCGGTTGCCGCGCATGCAGACGACTCGGTTGAACTGCGCGTCGTTGCCATCGGCGGGCGTGAGCAGCAGCACCGCCGGGTGTTCGCGGCCCTTGTCGCGGGAGCGGCCTCGTCCCTTGACAGGGGTGACGATCAAGGGCACGTCGGCTCGGACCACTTGGTCCGCGGAGGTCAGTTCCTCGACGGTGTTCCCGTCGAGGTAGGCCTGCAAGGCCCGACTGGTCGCCGGGTGGCGGGTACGGGGATCGACCAGCTGCTCGGGGATGTAGACCTTTCCGTTGCGCAGCGTGGTGACGCGAGCCTCCAGAAGCGGACCGGCGGACCGCCCCCCGATCATCGCCGCCCAGAAGTCGTCGGCCAGCGACTCCACCAGCTTGTCGTGCATTTCCTGCAGGGACTCCGTGGCCCCCGAGGCGTCGTAGGCGCCGACGATGAGGAAGGACGTGCCCGGCTCGTCCTCCGACCGGGCGAGATACAGGCTGCGCAGGGTCTCGTCGTCGGCCCACCAGGACCGGGAGACGCCCTTGTGCTCGGCTTCGGTGTCCGGCTCGCCGAGCCAGGCGGGACCCGCGTACGACTCGCCGCCCACCTCGTGCCACGGAAGGTCGAGACGCCCGACCACCCGGCCGGTGGTGCGCCCCTCATGCGGCTCGGACAGGGTGGAATTGATCAGCACGAGCCCGAAGCGGCTCGTCGCCCACAGAGTGGCCTTGCCCAGTCCGTACGAGCCGCCGGCTCGTCCGCCTGTGACCTTGTGACTGTCGAGCTGGCGGCGGACCACCGCGGCGAACCGCCCGTCGCCGTACTCCGGGCCGGTCAGGCCTGCGGCGTTGTAGTCGTCCACCCGCAGGAGCAGCAGCCTGCGCTCCTGCGTCAGGTCGTCCAAAGCGGACCGGAGGCCACGAGAGACCTTCTGCCCGCCTCGGGAGGCCTCCTCGAAGTGCGGTAGGAGATCGTCCCAATGCAGTGCGGCCAGGAAGGCGTCGAGGTGGGTGCCGTCCAACTCGTGCAGCGTGTACTGCACTCGTACCGGCCGGTGGTCGTCGTAACGCTCGTCCAGGGAGTTCTGGGTCGCCTCGCGTGCGAGTACGGCCAGATCGGCGTCGAAGGCGAAGGCGGCGGCGTTGCCGTACTCCCGGCCGCCGTCGGCGTACGCGCGGCGGTGATGCCAGCGAACCGGCCGGCTGCCGGACACGTCGGTCGTACGGGTCACCACTGCGGCGAGATCGGTGCCGAGGATCTCGGCGATGCGCACTTTGGTCTCCTCCCGCGGCTCCGCCCGACCGGTGATCCAGGCGGAGACCGCAGCGCGGGTCTTGCCCACCTTGGTCGCCAGTTCGGCCTGTGACATGTCGGCTCGCTGCAGTTGACGGCGCAGCCAAGGGCCGAAGGCCTCGCCGGGAGAGGCGGGTGGCGCGGATTCGGACATCGTGCTCACGCCTCCTGGCGCAGGAAATCCCGGTCGGGATGCAGCCTTGGGCCACTTAGGCTAGCAGGCGTTTTTGACAGTGGATCATTCGTCAAAAAGCATCTGGCGCCGGTGCTTGGGCAGTCGACCGGCACACCCTCACGGCCGCGCGATCCCCGTGCGTCGGGCCTCGATCACACCGCGCACCCGAGCTGCGGCCTGAAGAGGATCTTCGTGCTCCCAGACCCGCACCGCCAACCAGCCGGCCGAGGCCAGGCGTTCGTCCGTGTCGCGATCCCGCCGCCGGTTTCCTTCGATCTTGGTACGCCAGAAGTCGGCGTTGGCCTTGGGCCACGTGGCGTGCTGCGGACATCCGTGCCAGAAGCACCCGTCCACGAAGACGGCGACCTTCGCCGGACCGAACAGGATGTCGGCCTCGCGCCTGACCCCCTTCAGAGGCCTGCGGTGAACGCGATACCGCAACCCTGCCGCGTGCAGGGCTCGCCGCAACGCCAGCTCGACTTCCGTGTTGCGGCTCTTCTGCCTGCTCATTCGTGCACGGGTCTGAGGCGTGGTCTCCACCGGTCGCCGTGCCTTTCCTTCGTCATGGGATTTGTTGCCTGGGTGCCGACGCCAGCCTCCGGCGGTGTGCCGGTCGACGCTTGCTACGCCTCCTGTCCGTGACACTCCCCATAAACCCGCCCCACCCCACACCAGCACTCAGCCCCCCGCTGCGGCGGCCAAGCCACCGCCCGCCCCCGGGCCGCCAGCGTCGTCGCGTACTGGGGCAGCAGGGTCGGGTCGGACGGGGACGAGCCCTCCGACGCGGCGAAGGCCTCGTATGACGGGACCGTCCCCGTCACGATGCCCAGGTTGGGGGTGCCGGAGAGGGCTAGTTCGCGTAGGGCGGACTCTATGGTCGCCAGGTGTTCGTCGTAGGAGGGGTACTCGGCGGACAGGGTCGGGTAGTCGGCAACCAGTTCCGCCAGTTCGTTCGCCGGCCAGTGGAGGATCGCGACCGGGAACGGGCGGGAGAGGGCCTCGCGGTAGGCGCCGAGTTCTGCCTGGAGGCGGGAGATCTCCGCCTGGAGTTCCGCGGGGTTCTCCGAGCCGAGGGACCAGACGCGCTTGGGGTCGTGGAGTTCGTCGAGGGAGACGGGGAGGGAGTGGAGGGTGTCCGCGAGGGTGTCCCAGTCGTCGTGGGGGAGGCCCTGCATGCGGCGGACGCGGTGGCGGGCGAAGAGGAGGGGGTGGGTGGAGTACGGGGGTTCCGTGCCGGGCGGCAGCAGCAGGGTCGCCGCCTCCGTCAGGGCTTCCTGCGCCGCTTCCAGCTCGTCGTGGGACTCCAGGGCCTCCGCGACGATCACCCAGGGGGCCGGGTCGCGCGGGGCGGCCACCCTGATTCCCTCGATGATCGCGCGGGCCTCCGCCTCGTGGCCGTACTCCCAGAGGTTCGCGGCCTTCAGGGCCCGGACCAGGTGGGGATGCTCCAGGGCGGCCGGGGCCGAGAGCAGGCGGTCGTAGAGCGCGGAGGCCGTGGGGCGGTCGCCGGCCAGTTCGCGATGGGCCGCGGCGCGCAGGAGAAGGGCCTCGGCGTCCTCGGGATACAGGCCTGCGGTTCGCTCCAGGCGGGCCGCTTCGGCGTGGTGGTCGACGTTTTCGGCGGGCGTGTCGGGGCGCATGGGTGACACCGTACTGCCCGGAACCGACAAGGGTGAGATATCTGCAGGTCGAGGCTGCACTGACGGGTTCAGGGCAGCGCTGTCCGCGCTGTCCCGTCTCGGATGGATCTGGCCCCTGCCTGGTCCAGTTCCGGTTCCAGTTCCAGTTCCAGTACACGAGGTCGGCCTCCTCCGTTTCCTCGGTCCGCTCGCGGATCAGCGGGCAGCGCCGGACTTCGGCTCGACTGTCGGCGGATCGTGGAGCGCCATAGACTCGGGGAGGCGGTTCGGGACGCGGGGCTGAGAGTTCCTGCTCCGGGCCGGGGACCGGGGGGACGGCCACCCCAGGAGGACGCGATGTTGCGGCACACCAGACTGGCCGCCGAATCGTCGGACTACCTCGACGCCCGCGAGCAGCTGCGCCTGGCGGAGATCGAGCTCATGCGCCACCGCGAGAAGGTCGCGGCCCAGCGGCGGGCGCTCCCCCCGGGGCCTCCCGTCGACGACTACGTCTTCATCGAGGGGCCCGCCGACCTCGACGCCGGCGACGCACCGGTCCGCGAGGTCGCTCTGAGCGAGTTGTTCACCGCCACGGACCGTCCGCTGATCGTCTACCACCTCATGTACGGCAAGCGGCAGACCGACCCCTGCCCGATGTGCACCCTCTGGATCGACGGCTTCAACGGCGTCGCCCACCACGTCGCCCGCAACGCCGACTTCGTCATCGCCGCGGCAGCCGACCTGCCCACCCTCCGGCAGCACGGCCGCAACCGGGGCTGGCACCGGCTACGGCTCCTGAGCTGCGGCGACAGTACGTTCAAGTACGACCTGGGCAGCGAGGACGAGGACGGCGAACAGGACTCCACCGTCTCCGTCTTCACGCGCGACGGCGACGGCACGGTCCGCCATTCCTATTCCGCCCATCCGCGCATGGCGGACGACATCGGCGAGCGCGGCATCGACCTCCTGGCCCCCGTCTGGCACCTCCTCGACCTGACCCCGCAGGGCCGCGGCGACTGGTACCCGAGCCTCGGGTACTGACCAGCGACGACCGGACCGGTGGGGCCGCCGGCGCCAAGCGTCCGCACGAGCCGGAACCTTCTGATCGTCTCGGGCGTCTTCCTCTACGTGCCGGTCCGCATCTACGTACCGGTCCTCATCTACGTACCGGTCCGCGCAACGTCGAAAGGAGGAGCCGCCCATGTTCCAGGCCCGGACGAATCTGCGTCCCGTCGCCGTGCTGCTCTTCCTCTTCCTCGAAGTGGTGCTGCTCGACGCGGGCAGCCTCTCGGCGACCGTCGCGCTCGCCGCGACCGCCGCTGCCGGGTCCGCGCTGGCCGTCTGTTCGCTGATCGCCGCCCGCAGCGCGCCCGCCGTGCCGCCTACCCGGGTGCGGACCGCGATACGGGACCGGGACAGACGTACGGCGTTCCTGCCGCAACGCGATCCCGACGCCCGGGGGCGAAGGCGTCCCCGAGCGCCCGGGCGTGCCCTCCCGGCGACCTTCGCGTAGGGCAGCGGGCAGCACAGGGCAGGCAGCACAGCACTCGTAGCACCCCTCCTGACCCCTGCGTGTGGGTCGTCATGCCGTTGTATTCCGCCCCGGCACGACGAGACCCCCGGAGGGCTCACCCACCCATGTCCGTTTTCGCCAACCTGGTCGAGCGGCTCGCCGACCTGCTTCAGCCGCTGTTCCACGGCTCCGCGGCCGCCGCCGCGATCGTCCTGTTCACCGCGTTGGTACGGCTGCTGGTGCATCCGCTGTCGCGGGCCGCCGCGCGTGGGCAGAAGGCCCGGACCCGGCTTCAGCCGCAGATCGCCGAGCTGCGGAAGCGGTACCGCAAGGACCCCGAGCGGCTGCAGCGGGCCGTGCTGGAGCTGCACCAGAAGGAGAAGGTGTCGCCGCTGGCCGGGTGTCTGCCCGGGCTGCTGCAGCTGCCTGCCTTCTTCCTGCTCTACCACCTCTTCTCCAGCTCGGAGATCGGCGGCGGCCCCAATGAGCTGCTGTCGCACCAGCTGCTGGCCGCGCCGCTCGGGGGCCGGTGGTTCGACGCCCTCGACGCCGGCGGCGTCTTCGGTGCGGCGGGGCTCGTGTACGCCGGGCTGTTTCTCCTGGTCACCGCCGTCGCCGCATTCAACTACCGGCGTACGAAGATCATGATGGCCGCCAATCCCATGGTGCCGGTGGCCGCGGGCGACGGGCAGCAGGTGCCCGGGATCGGGGCGGTCACCAAGGTCATGCCGTTCATGTCGTTCTTCACCCTCGTCACCGTGGCCGTCGTGCCGCTCGCCGCCGCGCTGTACGTCGTCACCAGTACGACCTGGAGTGCCGTCGAGCGGGCCGTGCTCTACCGCTGACGCCGAGGCGGGCGCCGGTCCAGTACGTGAACGGGGTATTGCGGACTGGACCTGCACCTTGGAGGATCGGCCAAGTCCTCCGATGGCTGCGAGCCGCCGCACCCGGTCGTCGTCTCGGCGGGCTGCCGCGATCGAGGGAGATTGTGATCATGAAGCTGCTGCGAGTCGGTACGGCCGGGGCCGAGCGGCCCGCGCTGCTCGACGCCGAGGGCACCCTGCGGGACCTGTCGGGTGTCGTGCCGGACATCGACGGCGCCCTGCTCGCCGACGACGCGGCGATGGGCCGTGTACGGGCCGCCGCCGACGCGGGGAACCTGCCGGTGCTGGACGCGGCCGGGGTGCGGATCGGGGCGCCGGTCGGCGGGATCGGCAAAGTCGTGTGCATCGGCCTGAACTACCACGACCACGCCCGCGAGACCGGAGCCGAGCCGCCGGCCGAGCCGGTCGTCTTCCTGAAGGCCGCGGACACCGTGGTCGGCCCGAACGACACCGTGCTGGTGCCGCGCGGCTCGACGCGGACCGACTGGGAGGTCGAGCTGGCGGTCGTCGTCGGACGTACGGCGCGGTACCTGGACTCCGCGGAGGACGGACTCGCGCATGTCGCGGGCTACGCGGTGGCGCACGACGTGTCCGAGCGGGAGTACCAGATGGACCGCGGCGGGACCTGGGACAAGGGGAAGAACTGCGAGACGTTCAACCCGCTCGGGCCCTGGCTGGTGACGGCCGACGAGGTGCCCGACCCGCAGAAGCTCGGGCTGAAACTGTGGGTCAACGGGGAGCTGAAGCAGGACGGGACGACCGCCGAGCAGATCTTCTCCGTGGGTGAGGTCGTGCGCTACCTGTCGCACTTCATGACTCTCTACCCCGGTGACGTCATCAACACCGGCACGCCCGCCGGAGTGGCCTTCGGGCAGCCCGAGCCCAAGCCCTATCTCCGGCCCGGTGACGTGGTCGAGCTGGAGGTCGAGGGGCTTGGGCGGCAGCGGCAGGAGCTGAAGGGGGCGTAGAGGGCGTAGGGGGCGTAGAGGCGTAGAGGGCTTCACGCCAGCAGGGACGCCAGCTTCCTCCACTCCTCCCTCGGGAGGGTTTCCCTGTCCCGGCCGTCGATCACCTGAAGCGCCACGTGGTCCGCGCCCGCCTCGACGAACGCGTCGATCCGGGCCCGGACGTCCTTCTCCTCGCCCCATGCGAACAGCGCGTCGATCAGCCGGTCGCTGCCGCCGTCCGCCAGGTCGGCCTCCGTGAAGCCGAGGCGGAGGAAGCTGTTGGTGTAGTTGGGGAGCGTGAGGTAGTAGGCGAGGGCTTCCCGGGCCAGGGTGCGGGCGCGCTCGGGGTCCGGTTCCAGGACGACCGCGAGCTCCGGTGCCAGCAGCGGCTCCTCGCCCAGGATCTCCCGCGCCCGCGCCGTGTGCTCCGGCGTCACCAGGTACGGGATCGCCCCCGCCGCCCGGTCGCGGGACAGCTCCAGGGCCTTCGGGCCGAGGGCCGCCAGGACCCGGCGCTCCGCCGGTACGCCCGCCTCGTCGAGCCCGTCCAGGTAGGCGACCAGCGACGAGTACGGCCGCCGGTACTGTTCGGTCCGCTGGGCATGGCTCACTCCGAGGCCCAGGACGAAGCGGCCGGGGTGGGCGGCCTCCAGCTCGGCGAAGGAGGCGGCGCTGCCGGCGGCCTCGTACTGCCAGATGCTCTGGATGCTGGTGCCGAAGGTGAGCGTCGAGGTGGCCGCGAGCAGCGGCGCGGCGTGGTGGGCGGCGCTGTTGCCGCCCAGCCAGACCGCGCCGTAGCCCAGCTCCTCCAGCTCGGCGGCGGCCTCGGCGAGTTCACCGGAGCGGGCCGGGTCCTCGGAGCGCAGGCCGACGCTCCAGACGCCGTACCGGCCGATCTGCTCCTTGAGAGGCTTCAGGGGCGTGCTCATGTGGATGGTCCCTCCGGCGTGCTGCGTCCTGTCACGGCTGTGCAACCGGAGGGGCCTGTCATCTGATTCCCGACCCGAGCAAACCTCTTGAGGGTTCCTCAGATCTTCAGGAACTCCTCCAGCGCCTCCACCACCAGCCGGTGGTCCTGCAGCTGCGGCAGCCCGGACACCGTCACCGCGCCGATCACGCCGACGCCCTCGACGTTGATCGGGAAGGAGCCGCCGTGCGCGGCGTACTCGTCCGGGTCGAGCCGGGAGGACTCCTCGAACGTGGTGCCCTTGGCGCGGAAGCGGGCGCCGACCAGGTAGGACGCCGAGCCGTAGCGCTCCACCACCCGGCGCTTGCGGGCGATCCAGGCGTCGTTGTCGGGGGTGGAGCCGGCGAGCGCCGCGTGGAAGAGCTGCTGGCCCGCGCGGTGGATGTCGACGGCGATCGGGGCCTGGCGCTCCCGGGCCAGCCGGACCAGGAGGGAGCCCAGCTCCCAGGCGTCGTCGTGGGTGAACTGGCGGAACACCAGGCGCCGTTCCTGTGCCTCCAGCTCCTCGATGCTCGGGGTCAGCTCGGGGGCGATCTTCGGGGTCATCGCGGGCGTGCTGTGCGTGGTGTGCTTGTGCGGGTGCGTCACAGGGTCACCGTCACTCCGTCTCGGGCCGAACGGCGGGCCGCTTCCAGTACGTCGAGGGCGGCGGCCGCCTCCAGCGCGGTCACCGGGTTGGGGCCATCCTCCAGCAGGGCGCGGGCGACGGCCGCGTAGTAGGCGGGGTAGTCGCCCGGCACGGTGGGCTCGGGGCGGCCGCCGCCGGTCAGCGGGGACTCTCCCCCAGAGGGGGGACCCCCAGCGCCGACGCGGCCCCACAGCGACTCGGGTTCCGTGCCCCAGCCGGGGCCGGGGCGCCGCCCCTCGCGCAGGGCCGCCTCCTGCGGGTCCAGGCCGTACTTCACATAGCCCGCCTGCGAGCCCAGTACGCGGAAGCGCGGGCCGAGTTGGGCGGTCGTCGCCGAGACGTACAGGTGGGATCGCACGCCGCCCGCGTGGGTGAGCGCGATGAAGGTGTCGTCGTCGGTCTCCGCGCCGGCGCGGCGGACGTCCGACTCGGCGTACACCTGGGTGGCGGGGCCGAACAGGGTCAGCGCCTGGTCGACGACGTGGCTGCCGAGGTCGTACAGCAGACCCCCGATCTCGGCGGGGTCGCCGGACTCCCGCCAGCCGCCCTTGAGCTGCGGGCGCCACCGCTCGAAACGGGACTCGAAGCGCCATACGTCGCCCAGTTCGCCGGCGTCGAGCAGCTTGCGGAGGGTCAGGAAGTCGTTGTCCCAGCGGCGGTTCTGGAAGACGGACAGCAGCAGACCGCGTTCGTCGGCGAGGGCGGCCAGTTCGCGGGCCTCGGCGGCGGTGCCCGCGACCGGCTTGTCGACGACGACCGGCAGACCGGCCTTCAGCGCGGTCGTCGCGAGCGGGACGTGCGTCTTGTTCGGGGACGCGATGACGATCAGGTCGAGCTCGTCGGCGCGCTCGAACAGTTCGTCCGGGGTGGCGGCGATCCGGACGCCCGGGTGTTCGGCGCGGGCCTGGTCCTGCCGCTCCGGGTTGGAGGTGACCACCGTGTCGAGGGCGAGGCCCTCGGTGGTGGAGATCAGCGGGGCGTGGAAGACGGAACCCGCGAGGCCGTAGCCGATGAGGCCCACGCGGAGAGGGGTGCCAGAGGTGCCTGTCGTCATGGCTCCACTTTCGCAACGCTGTTGCCAAAGTGCAAGCGGTGGGGAGAATGGGTGGCGTGAACAGGACGAACGCAGCGGCGGAGGGCGCGGGCGCCAACTTGCTGGCGCTGCGCAGCCACAACACCGCCCTCGTGCTGGACCTGCTGCGCACGGCCGGCGAGGAGGGCATCAGCCGGCTGGAGCTGGCCGAACGCACCGGGCTCACCCCGCAGGCCGTCAGCAAGATCACCGCCCGGCTGCGCGCCGACGGGCTGGCCGCGGAGGCCGGCCGCCGCGCCTCCACCGGCGGCAAGCCGCGCACCGTACTCCGGCTCGTGCCGGACGCGGGCCACGCGGTCGGCGTCCACCTGGACCGGGACGAGCTGCGGGCGGTGCTGGTGGATCTCACCGGGGCGGTGGTGGCGGAGCGCCGGGCTCCGCTGGACCTGGGGGCGGGGTCGGGGGCCGTCGTGGAGGGGGTGGCGCGGGAGGTCGCGGGGGTGTTGGGTGTGGCCGCCGGGGCCGCCGGGGCCGCCGGGGCCGCCGGGGCCGCCGGGGCCGCCGGGGCCGCCGGGGCCGCCGGGGCCGCTGGGGCTGCCGGGGCGAATGGGGCCGCTGCGGCTGCCGGGGCCGCCGGGGCGAACGGGGCCGCCGAGGCGGCTGGGGCTGCCACGGGGCCCGTCGCCGACGTCGTCCTCGGTGTCGGTGTGGCCCTCCCCGGCCCCCTCGACCACGCCCGCGGCGTACTGCACCGCGTCACCGGATTCCCCGAGTGGGACGGCTTTCCGCTGCGGGACGCGCTGGCGCGGCGGCTCGGCATGCCGGTCGTCGTCGACAAGGACACCAACGCGGCCGCGCTGGGGCTGGCGGTGGGGGAGGAGGCCGGTCCCGGGGTCGGGTCGTTCGCGTACCTCCACCTCGGTACGGGCCTGGGCGCCGGGCTGGTGATCGGCGGGGGCGTGCACCGGGGCGCGCGGACCGGCGCCGGGGAGTTCGGGCACCAGGTCGTCCAGCTCGACGGCCCGCCCTGCACCTGCGGCGGACGCGGCTGCATCGAGGCCCTCTGCCTGGCCGCCGTGGCAGGCGGCGACCTCGACGAGGCGGCGCGGGTGCTCGGCGCGGGCGCCGCCAACCTCGTCGGGCTGCTGGACATCGACCTCGTGCTCCTCGGCGGCCGTACGATCGCCGCCGCGCCGGACGCCTTCGTACGCGGCGTCACCACCGTCCTCGACGCCCGCGCCCGGCGCGAGGGCACGCCCACCGTCCCCGTCCGGGTCGCCCCCGGCGGCGAGCGGGGCGTCGCCGAGGGCGCGGCCCAGCTGCTGCTGGCACCGCTGTTCGGGCGGGCGGAGGCCTGAGCCGGGCGGAACCCTCCGCTGATCGAGCGGACTTCCCCCACCCGCCCGGAGCGTCGCCCCGCTCTCCCCGCCCCGCCCGGCATGGTCATGTGTTCATGGGACTGTTCACGAACTGTGCGAGACCGCGATCGCGCGCCCTCGTCCCGCTCTGCCTCGCAGCGGCCGCGGCTCTACTCGCCGTTCCGGCGCCGGCGCACGCGGATCCGGACTCCGTGCCCGCGTGCGTGGCGCCGGACGCGAAGGCGTTCCCGCTGACCACCCGGATCCACGGCGGCCCCGGCACCTATGTCGCCGGCGGCGGGTACGCCACCTGGTACCTGGACCTGACCAACACCACGGACCGCGCCTGCACCGGCATCCACCCGGTGGTCGTGCTGGTCGACGAGAAGCGCGCCCTCACGCCCGCGCAGCCCCGCCTGGAGTTCTTCGACGTCCCCGGCGACGCCTCACGTGAGGGACAGCCGCACCCGGTCCGATTCGAAGCCACCGACCGGGACGAGCTGGTCGGCGCCTTCGACGACGGCTTCCCGGGATTCACCGTCGCACCGGGCGAGACGCTGACGGTGAAGGTGCGTCTCGCGGTCACCTCCGACGCCGTGCCCAACCGGGTGACGGCCGCCGCCGCCGTCGTACAGCGCCGGGCGGACGACGGCGACTGGGTCGGGCAGTCGAACGAATACCGCTTCACGATCGACTCGGACACCGGCGCGTCTCCGGGCCGCAGCACCGGCCCAGAGGAGACGGAGGCCGACTCCGGGACCGGGACCGGGACCGGGACCGGGGCCGACACCAGTGCGTCCCCCGGAACCGGGACGGACACCGGCACCTCCCGCGAGCCGGCGGCCACCGCGTCCCCCGGGCGCGGGGACACCACGTTCCCCGGGCGCCCGGAGGAGCTGGCCGCCACCGGCTTCCCCCCGGTCGCCCGTGCCGCCTTCGCCGTCACCGCCCTGGTCCTCGCCGGCGCGGCGCTGATCGTCCTCCGCAGACGCCCGTAAGACCGGTCCCGCCCCCCGGGCCCTCGGCCCGCCCCACCTCCACCCCAGCCCGTAACTCCCGTCTGCGACGATCCCCCCGTGGACTACCCGAACGACCAGGCCCCCGGCGCCCCCGTCCGCTACGGCATCCCGGAGGGGCCTGCTCCAGAAGTACACGCCGAAGGGCGCCGACGAGGTGGGCGGCGCCGACAAGGCCGCGAACGGCACCTGGACCTCCGTCGTCAACAACTACTTCGGGTTCGTCTACAACAAGAAGGAGCTGAAGCAGGCCCCCACCACCTGGGAGGAACTGCTCGACGGCAGGTACGAGGACAAGCTCCAGTACTCCACCCCGGGCGTCGCCGGCGACGGCACCGCCGTCCTCATCAAGGCCATGCACGACTTCGGCGGCGAGCAGCCCGCCCTGGACTACCTGGCCGACCTCCAGGCCAACAACGTCGGCCCGTCCGCCTCCACCGGCAAGCTCGCCCCCAAGGTCGACAAGGGCGAACTGCTGGTGGCCAACGGCGACGTCCAGATGAACTTCGCCCAGTCCAGGACCATGCCCAACCTCGGCATCTGGTTCCCGGCCCGCGAGGGCGGCGAGCCCACCACCTTCGCCCTGCCGTACGCGGCGGGCCTGGTCACGGACGCCCCGCACTCCGAGAACGGCAGGAAGCTCCTCGACCACCTGCTCGGCCGGAAGGCGCAGCGGCAGGTCAGCGAGATCGGCGGCGGCTTCGCGGCCCGCCAGGACGTCAAGGCCACCGACGCCGACGCGATCGCCCTGGCGAGGCTGATGGACGGCGTGGAGATCGTCGAACCCGACTGGAACGACATCGACCGGAACCTGACCTCGTACGTCGACGCCTGGAAGTCGGCGACGGCAGCTGAGCGGCCGGCACGGGTACCCGGTGATCGACGGGGTCGGATCCGGCCGGTCCTGACTAGGCTGGGGACGTCGGTACGCCGTGGTTCCGGCGCCCCAGTACATCCGCACGTACGCCAGGAGTTGCAGCACATGGCAGACCGCAGGCCCATCGAGTCGTGGCTCACCGACATGGACGGTGTACTGATCCACGAGGGCGTACCGATCCCCGGCGCCGACGCGTTCATCAAGAAGCTGCGCGACTCCGGCAAGCCGTTCCTGGTCCTCACCAACAACTCGATCTACACCCCGCGCGACCTGCACGCCCGGCTGAACCGCATGGGCCTGGAAGTGCCGATCGAGAACATCTGGACCTCGGCCCTTGCCACCGCCAAGTTCCTCGACGACCAGCGCCCCGGCGGCTCCGCCTACGTCATCGGCGAGGCCGGTCTGACCACCGCGCTGCACGACATCGGCTACATCCTCACCGACCACGAGCCGGACTACGTCGTCCTCGGCGAGACCCGCACGTACTCCTTCGAGGCCATGACCAAGGCGGTCCGCCTGATCAACGGCGGCGCCCGGTTCATCTGCACCAACCCCGACGAGACCGGCCCGTCCACCGAGGGCCCGCTGCCCGCCACCGGCGCGGTCGCCGCGCTCATCACCAAGGCGACCGGCCGCAAGCCGTACTTCGCGGGCAAGCCGAACCCGCTGATGATGCGCACCGGCCTCAACGCGATCGGCGCCCACTCCGAGACCAGCGCGATGATCGGCGACCGCATGGACACCGACGTGCTCGCGGGCATCGAGGCCGGCATGCAGACGTTCCTCGTCCTCACCGGCCTGACCGCGCCGGAGCAGGTCGAGAACTTCCCGTACCGGCCGTCCAAGGTCGTGGACTCGATCGCGGATCTGGTGGACCGGGTCTAGGGGGTGTCTCGGGCGAAAGAGAGGCCCTAAACCACCCGGGCGGTGAAGCTCACCCGTTCGGAGCAGTCCGGGCCTCGCTGAGGATGCGGGACCCGGTCCTGCGGGGGAGTCTCCAGGTGTCTGGAGGTTCACGATGAGTTCACTGCGACTCACTCTCAGTACCGGAGTCCTCGCTGCCGCCACCGCGCTCACCCCGGCGGCGGCCCAGGCGGCGGACGGCGGCGGTGTGCAGGCCAGGCCCGCGTCACCCGCACCCGGCGGCGACATCGCGCTCCGGGTTCCCGGCTGCACCGGCAGGACCGGAACCGCCGTCTCGGACGCGTTCGTCAGCGACGCCCGCCTCACCGGCGCCGACGGCACCCTCAGCGGAGAGACCCGGGTCCGCTCGACGGCCCGGCCGGGCCCCTACGACGTCCGGATCAGCTGCGGCGACAAGTACCTGAGGACCCGCCTCACCATCGGCGGCGGCACCATCGCCCACCCGGCCGCCCCCGCCTCACCGAGCGCGCCGGCGGACGAGGCTGAGGCCGCCGAAGCCGCCGAAGCCGCTGAAGCCGCCGAAGCAGGCGAGGCCGCCGAGGTCGGCGGCGCGGCCGAGGTCAGCGGCACCGGCGAGGTCAGTGGCGCCGCCGAGGCCGGTGGCACCACCGAAGCCGCCCCCGCCCTGCCGACGGGCCTCGCCCTGCCCACGGCCCTCGCCTCACCGACCGCCCCGGTCAGCGCGGGCGGCGGCGGGACCGCGCGGCTCTCGGCGGTGGACGCCGGCTCGACCGGCCCCAACGCCGCCCACGCGGTCACCGGACTGCTCCTCGCGGCCGGCGCCGCCGTGGTCGTCGTGGCCCGCGGCGCCCGCCGGAGCCGCAGGACGGACTGACCATGACCATGTCCGACCGGGAACCCTCCTCCGGCAGCGGGCGGCTCGTCATGGGCGTGGCCTGGGCGGTGCTGCTGCTCGGGCTGTGGCTGTGGGGCCGTGAGGTGACCGACGTACGGCACGGGATATCCGGGCCGAAGACCGGCGACATGGCGGCGGTCGGGCGTCCCCCCGACGTCCGGCTACCGCCCGCCACCTCCCCGCTCGGCGCGGCGCGGCCCCAGCGCCTCGACATCCCCGGGCTCGGCATCACGGCGCCCGTGGTGGCGCGCGGCCTCGACGGCCAGGGCGCGGTCGACCCGCCGCCGTACGACCAGCCGGGCGTCGTCGGCTGGTACGCGGCGGGCACCGCCCCCGGCGCGGCCGGCACCGCCCTGCTGGTCGGCCATGTCGACACCGAGACCCGGCCGGCCGTCTTCTACAAGCTCAGCGCGCTGCGCGCCGGGCAGACGATCCGGGTGGTCCGCGCCGACGCCAAGGTCGCCGAGTTCACCGTCGACGACATCCAGGTCGTCACCCGGGACCGCTTCGACGCCCAACAGGCCTACGGGCCGCGCAAGGAGGGCCGCGCCGAACTCCGGCTGATCACCTGCGGCGGCAGCTTCGACCGGACCAGCCGCAGCTACACCGCCAACGTCATCGTCTCGGCCTACCTCACGGGAACGGGACTCTGACCCGGCTCGCCGACTTATGTCAGGATTGAACCCCGGTGGAACAGTGCACCCAAGGGGGAGTTGGATGTACGGCAGCAGGGGGGCGGCCGGAGCACGGGCGACCGCGGTGGTGCTGGGGGCGGCACTGCTGGTCGCGGGATGCTCGTCCGGCGACAAGGACGATCCGGAGCCGGACGGCGCGGCCGGCGCCGAGATCACTCAACAGCCCAAGAACATCGCCCCGTTCTGGGTCAACCCGGACGGCAACGCGGCCGAGCAGGTCGCCGACTACCAGGCGGCCGGCAAGGACTCCGAGGCCGAGCAGATCCGCAAGATAGCGCAGCAACCGACCGGCGAGTGGATCAGCCCGGAGAGCCCCGAGCAGGAGGCCCGCGGCTTCACCGAGGCCGCCGCGAAGGCCGACCGCACGGCGCTGCTCGTCCTCTACAACATCCCGCACCGCGACTGCGGTCAGTACTCCGGCGGCGGCGCCGCCGACGGAAACGCCTACCGGGCCTGGATCGACGGGGTCGCCCAGGGCATCGGCGACCGCGCGGCCACGGTCGTCCTGGAGCCGGACGCGGTGCTGCACCTGGTGGACGGCTGCACTCCGGGCGAGTTCCACGAGGAGCGCTACGACCTCCTCAAGTACGCCGTCGGCAAGCTGAAGTCCCTCAAGGCCACCAAGGTCTACCTGGACGCGGGCAACGCCGGCTGGGGCCACCCCGACCAGATCTTCGACCCCCTCCGGCGAGCGGGTATCGCCGAGGCCGACGGCTTCTCGGTGAACGTCTCCAACTTCTACTCCACCGAGGAGTCCATCGCCTACGGCAAGGCCCTCTCCACGAAGGTCGGCGGCAAGCCCTTCGTCATCGACACCAGCCGCAACGGCAACGGCCCCTACACCGAGGGCAACCCCGACGAGCGCTGGTGCAACCCGCCGGGCCGGGCCCTCGGCGAAACCCCGACGACGAAGACCGCCGACCCTCTCGTGGACGCCTACCTGTGGGTCAAGCGCCCGGGAGAGTCGGACGGAGAGTGCAAAGGCGGCCCGAAGGCGGGCGAGTGGTGGCCGGCCTACGCCCTGAAACTGGCGCAGGGGTCGACGCCCTAGCGGCGCGACCGGCCACACTCACCCGTCGGCCGCCGGCGACGCTAGGCCCTGTCGTTTGGATCACCCCGGCGTCGCGGGGTCTGGCACGCCCATCTGCCGCGTTGTCGTCGGTCCCCGACGCTCCGCGTCGACTCCCTCCTCCGCCTTGCAGCTGCACGCACCAGACCCCGCTCGACTCGGCCAAGACATACCGTTCCTCACAGCCGGCCTGATCCAAACGACAGGGCCTAGGGGACCCGGACCCACTGCGCCTCACTCGGCGTCCCCTGGTCGTCGTCGACGAACAGCATGTACCACCCCGCCTGCACCAGATTCCGGTTCTCCGGCACCGTCACGGTCACCTTGTTCCCGGACGTCTCGAAGTCCAGCGCGATGGACCGCTGATCCACGTCCGTCACATGCGTCGACGCGCTCGGCCGGATCAACCGCACCTTCTTGATCGACGACGCGTGCTGCGAGGTGAACGTCCCCGACTCGCCGCGTTCGATCGTCCGCGGCCCCCCGGACAGCGACGGCCGTGACCCCCGGAACAGGTACGGCGGCTTGTAGATCTCGATCCGCTGCTCGAACTCCCCCGGCTTGCTGTTCGCCTTGTCCGCGAACAGCGAGTCGGACCCGAAGAACATCACCGATCCGTCCGGCAGCAGGATCGACCCGGAGTGGTAGTTCCGGCCCACCAGCGGATCGGCGACCCGGTCGAACGTGTTGCTCTCGGGCCGGTACAGCCGGGCCTCCAGGATGTTGGAGTCACCCCGCCCCCGGTAGTCCTCCGATCCGCCGGACACCAGCACGCTGTCGTCGGGCAGCACCGAGGCCTGCGGGTACCGCGTCCCCTTGTCCATCGAGGGCCCGTCCACGAAACGGGGCTGATCGGCCTTCAGGTCGACGATCCGGGTCTTCTCGCTCGACAGCTTGGACTCGCCTACGCCGCCCCCGCCGATCACCATGTACTTCTCGTCCTGCGCCGGCGGCAGCAGCACCGTCCCCGAGGTCTCCATCCGGTCGGCGTGGCTCAGCCCGGGGATCTTGGTGAACTTGTTGCTGTCCACGTCCCAGACGCCCGGCTCACGCCCGACGTCGTCGGGCCCGTAGCCGGCGTTCGAACCCGAGTAGAACACCTTGCCGTTCTGCATCAGGAACAGCGCCGGGTACGTCGGGAACTGCCGGACCTTCTCGGTGTACGTCCACTTCTTGGTCTTCGGGTCGTAGACCTCGTTCTTGCCCGGCACCAGCTGGCCGATGTCGTCGAGACCGGAGACGCTGAGGATCTTCCCGTCGCTCAGCGTGGTGAGCGTCGGATACCAGCGGGCCTCCTTCATCGGGTCGACCTTGATGTACTTCTCGGCGACGACGTCGAACTCGTAGGCATCCCGGATGCCCTGGAAGTCCTTCTTGTCCAGGGCGAGTTTCTGCGCGATACCGTAGGTGTTGCGGGCGTCCACCCCGGTAAGGCCCTGCACGCGGTAATTGTCCTGCGTGCCCGTCTCGTACTTGGCGCCGCTCTTCTCCGCCTCGACGTAGATCCGGCCGAGGCCGGGGTCGTTGCGCAGGAACCTGCCGGTCTCCTTGTCGAAGACCTTCTTCGCGCGCGGCACCAGCACCGGGTCCTTGGAGACGAATGTCCTGCCGTTCTCCTTGCCGGTGAATTCGGTCCCGGCGGGCAGCGTGATCGGCTTGTCCGGGTTCTCGTTGTGGACGATCATCAGGCCGCCGGCCTTGGTGACGTCACCCTTCAGTTTCTCGTACCGCTTGGTCCCGCCCGCGATCAGCAGATTTCCGTCGGCCAGCTGGGTGTGTCCGGTGCAGAACAGATCGCTCGGCGTTGGCACCTTTTTGATGGTGTTCTTGACCGGGTCCCAGATTCGGGTGTCGAACTTCTTTTCGTCGAAGTTGTCCTGGTTGTTTCCGGAGCCCGCGACGAGCAGCACCTTTCCGGTGCGCAGCAGCGCCGCGTGAATGGTGTTCTGCCGGTATTCCTCGGGAAATTCGACGATCTTCCAGTGGCCGTTCTCCGCTTTGTACTCGGGTCTGTTGATCTGGTACTGGTGATACTTCTCGGTCCCGAAGCGGTACAGCCACGGCCCGTTCATCCCGGCCAGCGCGACTACCACCGCCGTGCCTATCGCGAGTCGACGGGCACGGCGGTGGCCGGCACGGTCGTTCATTCCTTACGTCCCCCAAGTCCACCAAGGGCGATCTGCATGGTCTGGTCTCCGCCCCCGCCCGTCGCCGTCCCGTCCCCGTGCGCCGCGGCCCAGCTGGGCCGTTGCTGCGGGGCATGCGGGGCCCGCGGGCTGTGCGGGCTGTGCGGGCTGTGCGGGGTGTGCGAGGCATGCGAGGCGTAGTGCGAGGTCAGCGACGGTGCGGCGGCCGCCGGGACCGCGTCCTGCGGCTGAGCCGGCTGCGGCTCGGCGAGCGCGTCGGGCCGCTTCCTCTCCCGCCGCAGACCGTGCCGCCACGCGAAGATGGGGGTGGCGGTGATCAGCAGGGCGAACGTGGCCCAGATGATCATCGCGGGGTGGGAGTTGCCGAAGGCGAAACCGGCGGTGATCGACGCGCCGAAGATCAGGATGAAGTACCAGTGGTACCTGAAGGTGCCGAACCAGCGGTCCGGGCTCGCCGAGTCGCCCTTGGGCGTGACCACGAACTTGCTCTTGCGGCGCAGCACGGAGTCGATCAGCGCCTTCGCGTAGAGCGGCGCCGACAGCGCGGACATCACCATGCCGGCGACCCCGCCGGAGCCCTCCGGCTCGTGCGGGGAGACGTTGTGGCGGCGGTTCCAGACGTACAGGCCGATCTGGAGCGCGGACGCGTTGCCGTACAGCATCAGCCAGACCGTCGGGTCGATGTTCACACCCGAGGCGCCCAGGCCCAGGAAGAGCGCGCAGCTCAGGGCGGCCAGGATCCAGTTGAGGGCGGACATCGGGTAGAAGATGATCATCATCGTGTAGTTGAAGAGCTTGCTCGGCGGCAGCGAGTACCAGCCCTTCCAGTACTGCTTGAGGATCGTCTCGTACGTCCCCCGTGACCAGCGCATCTGCTGGGTGAAGAAGTCCGTCCAGGCGCTGGGGCCCTCACCGACGGCGAGCACGTCCGGGGTGTAGACCGAGCGCCACTTCCTGCCCGTCGCCGGGTTCTTGTGGCGGTGGATCTCGAAGCCGGTCGCCATGTCCTCGGTGATCGAGTCGTACAGGCCGCCGATCTGCTTGAGCGCCCTGATCCGTACGGCGTTCGAGGTGCCGACGAACATCGGCGCGCCGTACCGGTTGCCCGCCCGCTGGATCAGCGCGTGGAAGAGGAACTGCTGCGACTCGGCGGCCTTGGTGACGAAGTTGTCGTAGTTGCCGTACACCTGCGGGCCGATGACGAAGCCGACGTCCGGGTCGCGGAAGAAGCCGAGCATCCGCTCCAGGTAGTTCGGCAGCGGCACGTGGTCGGTGTCGACGGAGGCGAAGAAGTCGTAGTCGTCGCCGTGCGCGTCGAGCCAGGCGTTGTAGTTGCCGTGCTTGGTCCTGGCGCGGTGCGGGCCCTTGGGCTGGTTCCACTTCTCGACACCCTTGCGGGAGAAGTGGTGGACGCCGAGCCGGGCGCAGACCTCCTTCACCTCGGGGTCGTCGCCCTCGTCGAGCAGCCAGACGTGCAGCAGGCCCCGGTGGCGCAGCTTCACGGCCGCCTCCAGGGTCTTCGTCACCATCTCCAGCGGCTCCTTGCCGGGCACGAAGGAGGTGAGGAAGGCGACCCGGGTGCCGGCCTCCGGGATCACCGGGACCGGGTCGCGGGCGACCAGCGTGGCGTGCGCGTTCGACACCACGTTCATGCAGCGGAAGAACTCGATCAGCCCGATCGACACCAGCATCACGACGTCGAGGGCCGGCAGGAAGTCGTACGCCGGGTAGTCCCGCTGCGTCCAGTGCTCCGGCTGGAGCAGCCAGAACAGCAGTACCAGGGACAGCACCGGCGCCGCCATCAGCATCAGGGCGACTCGTATACGGTGCGGCTCCTGGGAGATCAGGGAGCGGTACTGCACCTTGTACGGCTTGTTCGGATCGGGCTGGGTGAGGGGACCCGCCAGCCGGCTGTAGTGCTCGTAGTCGTACCTCGGCAGCGTCCTCTTGATCCGGCGGAAGGTCCCCGTGGTGCTCATCGCGTGTCCGGACACCCTGAGCTGGGTGGTTTGTGACGGGTCGGAATTCTGCCGGGCGCCCGTCGGCGTCGACGTCATGAGTCATCCCCCCACACGCGGGTCATCGCGTGTATGTCGTTTCCTTCGCCTGGTCAGGTCCCCCACGACCGTCACAGACGTATCAGTGGTGCGCCGCAGTCACCACGTCGTCCATTCCCTATAGACATGGAACTGCGCGCTTCCGGTTGCAGCATGCCCCCCTCGGCATTGCTTCATGAACGAGGCCCCCATCTCCCCGCTACATCCGGCAACCGGTTCCGTGCCCCCCAATTGGCGCGTATCCGCAGCCTCTTGAAAACCAGGGTTGTACGCCGTTCAGCATGATCGCAAGACGCGATACACGGTATTTACCGGTTATGCGCGCGCACTGGGACGAGAGTTGATTTCTGATGTTGCGCTTGAGATCACTCGTGCACGAATGTTGCCGAAGTGCTTTCTTATCGCTTCCCCCGCCCGCGGCGACTCCATGGTCCCGGCGAGGCCGGCGCCGCGCGCGGCCTCCTGCTCCATACGGACGACGAGGGCAGCCCGTTCAGCGGCGGCCCCGAGGGAGTCCGGGCGCACGACTAGAAGGCCCCCGCCTGAGGCGGGGGCCTTCTCATGTCTGTGCGCCGCCAGGGACTCGAACCCCGGACCCGCTGATTAAGAGTCAGCTGCTCTAACCAACTGAGCTAGCGGCGCCTGCTGACATCGTTAACTCTACATGACCTCCGGGGGTGCTCCCGACCACCCGGCTCCGGCGGGGCGGACGTCCGGCGGCGCCGTACATCATTCGGACCGTCAACATGCGCGCCCTCGGGTCGGTTGTGAAACTGATCAATGTGGACAAGCGTGGACATGTGCACCAGGAGTGTGAGGGGCGTCGCATGGAGACTCCGGTTTTCACCGAACTGGATCCCCCCGGCGACTGCGACTGTCCCGGCTGCGTCATGGGACGCCGCGCCCGTCCGTCGGCCCCCGCCGCCGCCCACCGGGCCCTGGTGATCACCGCCGTGGCCTCCGCGGCCCTCGCCGCCGGTCATGCGGCACCGGCTCTCGCCGTCTCTCACGCCCCCGAGCGGCCCGGCGTTCCCGCAGGTGACGAGCCCGACACCCCTCAGGGCGGCCAGACCCCGCTGCACGGCCCAGAAGGCCTGCCGACCCCGGCGGACACCCCCGTCAAGGCGCCCCCGACCAGCCGGGCGGAGATCATCCGGCGGGCCAGGGCATGGGTCACGGAGAAGGTGCCGTACAGCATGACGGGGTACTGGTCGGACGGGTACCGGCAGGACTGCTCGGGCTTCGTCTCCATGGCCTGGGGGCTGCCGGGCAACGAATGGACCGGCAGTCTCCACGAGTACGGGGAGCGGATCGGCAAGGACGACCTGGAGCCCGGCGACATCCTGCTGTTCCACAACCCGGACGACCCCGAGAACGGCTCACACGTCGTGATCTTCGGCGGCTGGACGGACCACACCCGCTCCTCCTACACCGCCTACGAGGCCACCCGCCCGTACGCCCGCAGGCAGGCCACTCCCTTCGCCTACTGGGCCCACTCCGACCAGTACGTCGCCTACCGCTACAAGGGGCTCGGGACGACCGCCCCGGGCGCCCGCCCGGCCGGGGCCACCACGGCGGCCGGGTTCCCCGGGACGGCCTACTTCGGCCCCGGTGCCAACAACAAGCACGTCGCCCGGCTCGGCCGGATGCTGGTCGAGCGCGGTGCCGGCCGCTTCTACAAGTCGGGCCCCGGCCCGCGCTGGACCGACGCCGACCGCCGGGCCACGCGGGCGTTCCAGCTCGCGCAGGGCTGGTCGGGCCGCAGCGCGGACGGGGTGCCCGGGCCGCAGACCTGGGAACTGCTGGTCACCGGCAAGGGCAAGGACATTCCGCCGGAGGCGGCCGCCGGGCCCGCGTCCGGCGCGCCGCGGGTCCCGCCGTACCCGGGGCGGGCGATGTTCCGGCTGGGTGCGGACAACGAGCACGTCGAGCGGCTCGGGCGGCAGCTGGTGAAGAAGGGGTTCGGCAGGTACTACCCGAGCGCGCCGGGACCGCTATGGGACGAGCTGGACCGGCGAGCCGTCGAGGCGTTCCAGCGCGCCCAGGGCTGGCGGGGCGGCGCCGCGGACGGCTACCCGGGACCGGAGACCTGGCGGCGCCTCTTCTCCTGACGGCGCGCGACCCACCGACGGCCGTACGACCCTTCTCGACCGTACGACCCGTACGACCCCTACAACCCGTACGACCCGTACGACCCTTCTGTGACGCATCTGGCGCGGAGGCTGGAGGCACGTATGAGTACCACCCCTTCCACCACCCCCTCACCGTCGCCGGAACCCGGCGGCACCGACGGCGGCTCGCCCCGCCCGGCCCACCAGGCCCGCCTCATCCAGAACGAGGTGACCACCGAGATCCCCGTCCACCTGCTGTTCCGGGACGAGCCCAACCCCTCGCCGGTGCCGCTGCGGCCCGCCGTGGTCGGCCGCCGGCAGGGCACCGGCGAGCAGCCCCGCTTCCGGCCGGCCTCCGCGCGGACCCGGCCGGTGCCGGAGGCCGACCCGGAGCTGTGCGAGCGGCCCGCGCGGGTGCTGCCCGGCGCGGTGGGGGTGCTCGCGGGCGTGGCGGGGGCGGCCGGTGCGGTGGCCGCCTCCTGGTGGGCGGGGACGCTGCCGCCGCTCGCGGAGGAGGCGCTGGGGCTGCCCGCCTCGGCGGCGGCCGGACTCGGTCCGGCGCAGTGGGCGGCGTACGCCGGGGCCGCGGCGCTGGGGCTGTTCGGGGTGGGCGGGCTGGCCCGGGGGCGGACCGGCCGGGCATGGGTGCTGGGGCTGTTCGGGCGGTACCGGGGGACCGTACGGCGGACCGGTCTGATGTGGGTGAATCCGCTGCTGCGGCGCCGCCAGGTCGACGTGCGGCTGCGGCACTGGCGCAGCGAGCCGATGCCGGCGGCGGACGGGAGCGGGGTGGCGCTGCGGGTGGTGGTGCTGGTGGTGTGGCGGGTGCGGGACACCGCGCGGGCCCTGCTCGGGGTGGAGGACCACGAGACCTATCTGCGCGAGTGCGTGGAGGCGGCGCTGGCGCGGGTGCCGGTGGAGATGCCGGGCGGCGCGCACGGTCCGGCTCCGGTGGGGGTGGCCGCGGAGACGCTGACCCGGCTGGTCACGGCCGACGCGGCACCGGTGGGGCTGGAGGTGTTCTCGGTGCAGCCGGTGCGGATCGAGTACGCCCCCGAGGTCGCCGCCGCGATGCACCGCCGCCGGATCGCCGCGCTGGACGCCCAGCAGCGGGCGACCGTGCTGACCTCGGTGGTGGACTCGGTGGAGGACACGGTGACCCGGCTGACCATGCGGGGGCTGGTGGAGCTGGACGACTACGAGCGCAAGGCGCTGGTGAAGGACCTGACGGTGGCGTTCTGCGCCGGGCGGAACGAATCGGGCTCGTGATTGGTATGGACATGTTCAACTAGCGCCCATAACCTGAACTTGGTCTAGACCTACTCCGCACCACTGCACGGCTCACCGAACCTCCCCACGTTCACCCAGGAGCGGCAGCATGCGCACGAAGACCAAGTTGTCCGCGGCCGCGGTGGGACTGGCGACGACCGGAGCACTCATGCTCTCCTCCGGCGGTGCCAGCGGCCACGGCTACACCGACCTCCCCATCAGCAGGCAGAAACTGTGCCAGAACGGCACGGTGACCAACTGCGGCGCCATCCAGTGGGAGCCGCAGAGCGTCGAGGGACCCAAGGGCTTCCCCGCCTCCGGCCCCGCCGACGGGCAGATCTGCTCCGGCAACAACACCCGGTTCGCCCAGCTGGACAGCCCGCGCACCCCGTCCGGCGGCGCCTGGCCGGCCACCAAGGTCAACGGCGGGCAGAGCTACACCTTCCGCTGGCAGTTCACGGCGATGCACGCCACGAGCGACTTCAAGTACTACGTCACCAAGCCGGGCTGGAACCAGAACCACAACCTGTCCCGGTCCGACCTCAACCTGACCCCGTTCCTCACGGTCCCGTACGGCGGCCAGCGCCCGCCGCAGACCCTCTCGCACAGCGGCACGCTGCCGTCCGGGCTCAGCGGACGGCACGTGATCGTGGCGGTGTGGACGGTCGCGGACACGACGAACGCGTTCTACGCGTGCTCGGACGTCACGTTCTAGTCCGGGGGTGACGCCCGGACACGAACAAGGGCCCCTCGCTCTCGCGAGGGGCCCTCTTCTGTGCGCCGCCAGGGACTCGAACCCCGGACCCGCTGATTAAGAGTCAGCTGCTCTAACCAACTGAGCTAGCGGCGCGTGACTCTCGCCTTCCGCTTCTCGCGGCCGGCGACGAAGAAAATACTACCTGGTCCTCGGGGGTGCTTCCGACCACCCGGGACCAGGCTCAGGATCAGGCGGCGGCCCGGACCGGGGACCGGACCGCGGACCGGGTCAGATCGCCAGGGACAGGAGCACCGGCGCCGCGTTCCGGTTCAGGGTGTCCGCGGCCTGGCGCAGCCGGTGCGCGTGCTCGACCGGCAGGGACAGGGCGAGGCAGCCCACCGAGGACCCGGCGGTGATCGGGACGGCGGCGCAGACCGTGCCGACCGCGTACTCCTGGAGGTCGAGGACCGGCACCGTCGGCGGCTGTGACTCCAGCCGGGACAGGAGCAGCTTGTCGCTGGTGATCGTGCGCGAGGTGAGGCGGGCCATCTTGTGCCGGGCCAGATGGTCGCGCCGCCCGGCGTGGTCGAGCTGGCCGAGAAGGCTCTTGCCGATCGCGGTGGCGTGTGCCGAGTGGCGGAAGTCCACCCACTCGTTCACCGCCGGGGTGGCCGGTCCGGCGGCGTACTGGGTGATGCTGATCTCGCCGTCGACGTACCGGCTGACGTAGACCGCGGCGCCCACCGAGTCGCGCAGCCGGTCCAGGGTGCGCTGGAGCTGGTCGCGCAGGGCCTGGTCCCTGCCGTGCGCGGAACCGAGGCGGGCGAGGGCCGCCCCGGTGACGTACGCCCCGTCGGCGGTCTGCTCGACGTAGCCCTCACGGCGCAGCATCCGCAGGAGGGTGGTCAGCCGCTCCGTGCCGAGGCCGGTGTGTCGGGCGATCTCGGTGTCGGTGACACCGGAGGAGTGCCGTGCCACCGTCTCCAGGACGCGGAGGGCGTCCTGGGTCGAGTGGTACGGCGCGGTCGGCTCGTGCTTCAGCGCCACGGTGTCCCCCTGTGCGCTCAGTCAATGTGCCGTGGCCCGGGGATCGGGCCTCCTCCACGATAACCGGCAAGAGGCCGGTAGTGAGCGGCAGTTGACGAGATTGTGCCCCTCCCGCCTGCGGCTTGAGTCACTGGCATATGTCAACGGCAGGAGCCGACCCTCCGTCCTCACAGCACCGCGCTCAGGAACTCCCGCGTGCGCTCCTGCTCCGGCGCCCCGAAGATCTGCTCCGGCGGCCCCGACTCGATCACCCGGCCCGAGTCGAACATCATCACGCGCTCCGAGATGTCCCGGGCGAAGCTCATCTCGTGGGTCACGCACAGCAGGGTGATGTCCGTGGAGCGGGCGATGTCCCGCAGCACGTCCAGGACGCCCGCCACCAGCTCCGGGTCCAGCGCCGACGTCACCTCGTCCAGCAGCAGGATCTCCGGCCGCATCGCCAGCGCCCGGGCGATCGCCACCCGCTGCTGCTGGCCGCCGGACAGCCGGGTCGGATGTGCGTCGGCCTTGTCGCGCAGGCCCACCAGGTCCAGCAGCTCCCGGGCCCGCTCCTCGGCCTCGTCCCGGTCCATGCCGAGCACGCTGACCGGCGCCTCGGTGATGTTCCGCAGCACGCTCATGTTGGGGAACAGGTTGAACTGCTGGAACACCATGCCGATCTTCTTGCGGATCTCCCGCCGGTGCTTCTCGTCGGCGGGCCTCACCCTGCCGTTCGCCGTCGTCATATGGGTCAGCGGGACGCCGTCCACCAGGATCGTGCCCTCGTTGACCTGCTCCAGCGTCATCAGCAGCCGCAGGATCGTGGTCTTGCCGGAACCGCTCGGCCCGATCAGGGTGACGTGCCGGCCGCGCTCGACGGTGAGGTCCAGGTGGTCGAGGACGACATGGTCGCCGTAGCGCTTGACCACCTGGTCGAAGGCCACCAGGTGGGCCGGGGCGAGGTGCTTCCGCTTCGGCTTCTGCTTCTGCAGGGGATCAGTGGCCAAGGCGCTTCTCCAGCTTTCTCATCAGCAGCGAGGTCGGGTAGCTCGCCAGCAGGAAGATCAGGCCGGCGAGGGTGAAGGTCTCGACGTAGGCGAAGTCGTACGCGCCGTACTCCCGGGCCTCGGCGACCATCTCCGTGACCGTGATCACGGCCAGGAACGGGGTTTCCTTGAACATGGCGATCGCGTAGTTGCCCAGCGCGGGCAGCACCTTGCGCACCGCCTGCGGCAGGATCACCGCCTGCCAGGTCCGGCGCGGCGACAGCGACAGCGCCCGGCAGGCCTCCCACTGGCCCTTCGGCACGGCGTCGATCCCGGCCCGGTACACCTCCGACAGGTACGAGGCGTAGTGGATGCCCAGCACCGCGATGCCGATGGTCAGCGGCTCCACCGTGTCGAACACCGCGTACGCGCCGACCAGCTGCACCAGCAGCGGCGTCGACCGCACGAACTCGGTGACCGCCCGCACCGGCACGGTGACCAGCCGGGTCGGCGCCCGGCCCGCCACCGCCACGACCAGCCCGAGCACCGCGGCGACCAGCGTGCCGAGCACGGTGGCCAGCACGGTGGTGAGGAAGCCGTCCCACAGCAGCGGCAGCGACTCGCGGACGGCGCCCCAGTCCCACTGGTAGTTCACCGCACGCCTCCCGCGGTCAGGCCGGTCTTCTCCACGCCCGCCGCGCTGCGGAACCGCAGCAGCCCGCCCGCTGCCGCGCGCCGGCCGAGTCTGGCCTGGGCGTGCCGCTCCAGCGCGTTCATCACCAGGGTCAGCGCGTAGGCCAGGACGAAGTAGATGACCAGCAGGGTCAGATACGCGGCCGTGGACTCGCCGGTGCGGTCCCGCATCTGCTGCACCACCGTCGTCAGGTCGGCGGCGGAGATCAGCCACAGCAGCGGGGTGCACTTCAGCAGCTGGATCAGCTGGTTGGTGAACGGCGGGATCATCTGCGGCCACGCCTGCGGCAGGATCACCCGCCGCATCCGCGTCACCGGCGTCATGTTCAGCGCGACGGCCGCCTCCCACTGGGCCTTCGGTACGGCGTTCAGGGCGCCGCGCACCACTTCCGAGCCGTAGGCGCCGAAGTTCATGCCGAACGCCACGACCCCGCAGAACAGGGGGGACAGCTCGTAGCCGGTGACCAGCGGGAGGGCGTAGTAGAGCCAGAACAGCTGGACGTACAGCGAGGTTCCGCGGAAGAACTCCACGAAGACCCGTGACACCCCCCGCACGAGCACGGGCCCGCCGTGCGCCATGAAGCCGAGGACGAAGGCCAGGACGAGCGCGACGGCCGCGCCGAGCGCGGTCGCCGCGACGGTCACCCCGAGGCCCGACCACACCTGCGGCAGATGCCCGAGGAAGTAGCTGAGGAAGTCGCCCATCGCCTCAGGCCTTGCAGAGGTCGGCCGTCTTCAGGGACGCCGGCGGGATGGTGTCCTCCCCGAAGCCGTACCGCCCGATGAGCCGCACATAGCGTGCCGGGTCCGAGGTGATCTTCTTCAGCTCGGCGTCGAACGCGTCCCGCAGCTCCTCGCTGCCCCGCCGGAAGACGGCACCGCCCGGGCTGTACTGCTTCACCCCGTCGATCTCCGGCACGAACGAGTCGGTGACCTCCAGGCCGCTGTTGTTCTTCGCCAGCCAGTTCAGCGAGATTCCGGTCAGCAGGAACGCGTCGACCCGCCCGTTCTTGACCGCGTCCGCGCCGTCCTGCGGCTTCTGCAGGGTGCGGATGTCGCCCTCGGAGATCCCGGCGGCGGTGGCGTAGCTCTTCTCCACCGCGCCCGACATCACCCCGATGACCGCCCCGGCCCTCTTCGCCGCCGCGAGACCGGTGATCTTCTTGGGGTTGCCCGCCTTCACCATCAGCGCGGTCGGCGAGATGAACTCGGGCTGCGAGAACAGGGTCTTCTCGCAGCGCTCCGGCGTGATGGCCATGCCCGCGCTGATCACGTCGTACTTCCCGGCCTGCAGGCCCGGTATCAGCCCGTCCCACTCGGAGAAGGCCGGGCGCAGCTCGGGGACGCCCAGCGCCTTGAAGATCTCCCGGTGCAGGGTCGGTGCCTCGCCCTTGAGTTCGCCGTTCTCCTCGTAGCCGTACGGGGCCTCGTTGGCGTAGGCGACCCGGACGTAACCCTGCTTCCTCAGCTTCTCCAGCGTCGAGCCCTCACCGCCGGCTCCGCCCTCGGCCTTGCTGCACGCGGCGAGCAGCCCGGGGACGGTGAGCAGGCCGCCGACGGCCGCCGTTCTGCCGAGGAAACCCCTACGGGACAGATCTGACATGGACGAGCAACCTCCCGAATGCGGACGAGCCGTTCCAGCCGCGCCGGGCGTGCCGGTCGCGGACAGGTGGGGGCGCCTGCCCGATGCCCGGGGGGTATGCCCGAAGAGCGGTCGATGTGATGCAACGGTGATGGGAGCGATGCCGCTTCGTTGCGTGGGAGGACTGGGAGGCACTGCCGCTCGGCGGGGGCGTGTACCACGCCGAGTACGCCCGAAACGAGATCTGCCCCGATGCGGATACCGCTAGGCTCTGTCGTTTGGATCAGCCCGGCTGTGAGGGACGGTGCGTCCTGGCCGAGTCGAGCGGGATCTGGCACGCACATCTGCCGCGTTGTCGTCAGTCGCCGACGCGCCGGCATCGGGGAGCGACGACAACGCGGCGAGGCGCGGTGCCAGGCGCCGCGAGCCCGGCATGATCGACGAGACACCCCCTAGTGCCCCGGCACGTAGCCCCGCTGCTTGTCGACCACGTTGAACAGTGGCCGGCCCGCCGCCCAGCGCTCGAACAGCTCCACGAACTGGGCGCCCAGCTCGTCCCGCCAGCCCACCGTGTCCCCGCTCATGTGCGGCGACACGATCAGTCCCGGCTGCCGCCACAACGGGCTGTCCTCGCCGAGCGGTTCGGACGTGAACACGTCCAGCGCCGCCCCCGCGATCCACCGCTTGGCCAGCGCCGCCGCCAGCGCGTCCTCGTCCACCAGCGCGCCCCGGCCGACGTTCACGAACCGCGCCGACGGCTGGAACACACCGAAGCGGCGGGCGTCGAACATGCCGCGCGTGTCGTCGGTGAGCGGCGCCGCCGCGACCACCCAGTCGGCACGCGCCAGCAGCCGGTCCAGGTCCTCCGGGCCGTGGATGCCGGTGCGCGGGACGCGGCCGACGATCGCCGTACGGATGTCCAGGGCCTTCAGCACCCGGGCGACCGCCCGGCCGACCGGGCCGGAGCCGACCACGACCGCGCGGGTGCCGGCCACCCGCTGCGACTCCCGGTGCCGCCACTCGCCCCGCTGCTGCAACTCCCAGGTGCGGGGCAGATCCTTCGCCATCGCCAGCACCAGCGCGGCCACGTACTCGGCGATCGGCTGCTCGAACACCCCGCGCGCGTTGGTCACCACCGTGTCCGACGCGGCCAGCTCCGGGCCCATCAGATGGTCCACGCCCGCGCTCGCCGTGTGCACCCAGCGCGGTCGCGGCCCCTCACCCGGCCATGCCCGCCGGACCGCGTGCGAGGCGAAGTCCCAGACCAGCAGGACGTCGGCCGACGGCAGCGCGGCCGCGAGCCCCGCCTCGTCCGTGTGCACGATCCGCGCCCGCCCGGTGAGCCGGCCGAGCCGGGGGAGGGGGTCGGCGTCCAGGACGAGCAGAGTGGGGGCGGTCATGGGCGGGCGTCTCTCCCGTCTCGCCGGCGCCTCCGAGCGGTTCGACTGCGCCGACGGCGTCTGACATGCGCGGATTGACCACGCTCGCACCCGAACCTACCGCCGTCAACACGGGCGCCCACGCGGTGCGTTGTTCCCCGGTTTCCCCGGTTTCCCTGGTTTCCGCGTTCCCGCCCCTCGCCCCGTGCCTCCCGGAAGGCCGGTGCCGCCATGGAGCTCTCCGATCTCGGCGGACCCTGCGCGCGGCTCACCCGGCACACCTCATCTCGGCCAACCAAGTGACGATGTGGGCGGCGCTGCGCCGGTGGGTACCCGGGCTGTGGGGCCGTATCAGGCTTGCTGGACGAGACGGCGCGCGCGTGGCCCCCCGCACTGCCGGAAGAACAGCAGGAAGGCTGGACATGACCGCACTCGGATTCCTCTACCCGGGCCACTCGGCCGAGGACGACTATCCCCGTATCGAGCAGCTGCTGGGCAGTGACATCCGGGTGGACCTGGTCCACACGGACATCGGTGAGGACGCCCCCCGCGAGGACGCGCTGCGCGAGATGGGCTCCCCCGAGCGGCTGGAGGCGGGTGTGCGGGAGCTCCGGCTCGCGGGCGTCGAGGCGGTGGTGTGGGCGTGCACCGGCGGCAGCTTCGTGCACGGCTGGGACGGCGCCCACGAACAGGTCCGCGCCCTCGCCCGCGCCGCCGGGACGCCGGCCTCGTCCACATCCTTCGGCTTCGTGCACGCCGCCGGGGAGATCGGGGCGCGCCGGGTCGCGATCGGCGCCACCTACCCCGACGGCATCGCCGGGCTCTTCGCGGAGTTCCTGCGCGCGGGCGGCCTGGACGTGGTCGCGGTGCGCGGCTCCGGGATCATCACCGCCGCCGAGGTCGGCACCTGGGGCGAGGCCGAGCTGTTCGCGCTGGCCCGCGCCGCCGACCACGCGGACGCCGACGCGGTCCTGCTGCCGGACACCGCCCTGCACACCGCCTCGCACCTCACCGCCCTGGAGAAGGAGCTGGGCAAGCCGGTCCTCACCGCGAACCAGGTCACCGTCTGGGAGGCGCTGCGCCTGACCGACCGCCGGGTGAACGCCCCGGCCCTCGGCGCCCTCTTCACCCGGGAACCGATCGTCCAGGTCTGATCGGCGGCTGCCCGGGGGTTACGGCCTCCTTGCGCGGGCGGGGGACAATGGAGGGTGGCCCGGCCGGATGTGTGTCGGGGGCGGGCCGCGGAACCCACGAGGAGGACAGGACATGGCGGAGCCCACGCCGCGTCGGAACGAACCGCGGCTACGCCCCGCGCCCCTGCTGTTCGAGCCCGCGGAAGCGGCCGGTGACCCGGAGCACTTCTTCGACCTGGAGTCCATCGACGACCCGCGCGCGCTGCTCGCCCGGGCGACCGAGCTGACGCAGGCTTTCCGGGCGGCGGCGGACCGGGCCGTGGAGTTCCAGGCGATCGCGGCGGCCCAGCTCGCCGACCCCCGGAAGTTCGACCGGCTGACGACGGCGGACATCGCCGAGCAGGCCGAGTGGACCGAGGACTACGCCAAGAAGATGGTCGAGTTCGGGCGGGACCTGATGCGGGGGGCGGATGGGCGAGGGCCCGATCCGATCTGATCCGACCCGGCACCGGCCGGATTGTGACCCGATCCGCCGTGAGAGGCCCGCGGGGCCCTTGGGAATGCTGAGGCACTTGGCATATGCCAGCCGGGCAAGATACTCCGTCCCGGTCCTTCGTGTCCCGGTTTCCGGCAACCCAGTGAAACGGGACGTTCACACCCGGTAAAAGAGGGTGCATGAGCAGCAGTACAGTCACCCCTGCCGGAGCCGCCTGGCTCGCCTCGGCAGGAACGTATCCGCGAAGCACCCTCGCGCTCTGGGAGGAGCGGCCGGACGCCCCGGTCGTCCTGCCCTGCGGCACCGCCTTCGACGTGGTGAGCGCCCCCGCGGTGTTCGGGCGCCGGATGCTGGACCGGCTGTGGGAGGAGGGGCCCGGCTCGGGGCCGGTGGCGCTGCACCGCGGCCGCACCCTGCTGTTCGCGGCGCCCGGCACGGCCCAGCGGCTGCCCTCGCTGATGGAGTGGGAGGAGTGGGGCTGCCGGGGACGCACCGGCTCCCAGGGCGGGACGGGCTCCGGGCGGACCGACGAGATCCCGCCACTTCTCTGCCACGGCAACGGCGACGCCGTGACCGTCCCGCCGCCGGTCGGCCCCACCGTGGCGGCCCCCGCGTCCGGGTCCCGCTGGATCGTCGCGCCGGACACCCGTCACCCCTGGCTGCCGGGCCCCGAGGTGCTGCTCTGGGCGGCCGTCCGGGCCGCTCGGGCGGCGGTGCGGATATCGATTTCGCCTCCCGCCGAGCAGGATGCTAAGGTCTACGACGTCAGCAGGCGCCGCTAGCTCAGTTGGTTAGAGCAGCTGACTCTTAATCAGCGGGTCCGGGGTTCGAGTCCCTGGCGGCGCACTAGCGATTAGGTCGCTGACCTGGGCGTTCTCGGTTCCGAGAACGCCCTTTCGCTTGTCTGCGAACAGATCGCCCCAGGCGGCCCGCCGCCAGCCGGATCACCCCGTCCTCGCCGGCGAGATCTCGACGGTCCACGCCCCCGACAGCGTGCGCCCCTCCACCTCGACCCGGACGTCGTCCTCCGGCAGTGTGAAGCGCTCGCCGACACCGACCGGGGCGTCGGCGAGGGCCGGGTAGACCGAGTTCTCCCAGCAGGCCTCGGTCCGCGGATGGGAGTCGATCACCTGGATCGGGCCGCCCCCGGACTCGGCGCCGCTGTGCACCCGGTACACCAGGACCCCCTGCCGGCAGGTGGCGTGATCGTTGCCGACCGCGCCCCGCGCCTCGAAGGCGAGCACGCTCTCGGGGCCGGTGCGCACCACGGCCAGCTTGGTCCCGAGCCCGGTGCCGAACAGCGGCGCCCCGGCCGCCCCCGTCATCGGCGTGCCGGGGCCGACCGACAGCGACTCCAGGGTGAGCCGGATCGGCCCGTTGCCCGGCACGCACACCACCTGGTGCTCCTCCAGCCAGCCCAGCTTCCACTTGTGCCAGCCGAACAGGTCGGGAGCCAGCCCGAACTGGCTGCCCATCAGGTCCCAGTCCCCGACGTGGGTGTCCCATTCGCCCTTGCCGTCCGTCGGGCGGTGGTAGAGATCCGGGAGGTCGAACACATGGCCGGTCTCGTGGGCGAGGACCAGCCGGTCCGGCGGATGGTTCTCGAACACGGTGACGATCCTGCGGATGTCGGTGTCGTCGGCCCGCAGCGGGGTGTCCAGATTGACCACCTTCGTGGCGTCCGAGTCCACGCCGGGCGCGTGCGGATCGGCGACGAAGTAGACGACGTCGTACCGCGAGAAGTCCACGTGCCTGTCGGCGGCGGCGAGCGCGTCGCGCAGATAGGCGGCCCGGTGCGAGGTGTTCCAGTCGCGCTTTATGGCGTACGAGGTCGACGGGCGCGGCATCCGGAGCCACTTCGACAGTGTGTGCGGGCGCAGCCGGAACCGGCCGTACGAGGCCTGCTCGAAGTACTGGCTGGTGGCCGGGAAGTGGTCGGCCGTCAGGTCCTCCGGGGTGGTCAGCGGCTCGGAGTCCGGGAAGGACAGGAAGATCATCACTGCGTCGAGCGAGCGGGTCGGCCGAGGGTAGTTGGCGTTCCAGGTGTCCAGGCCCTCCGAGTGGTGTGCCTCGGTGCGCTCGAGGGCGCAGGGGGCCGCCGCGAAGGATTCGGCGACCGAGGGGCCGGTGATGAGCGAGGTCGCGGCGAGTGCCGCCAGAGTGGTGAACACGGCCGCCGTGGTGCGCAACAGGGGGCGCGGGAGCGGACGCGGCACAGGAACCTCCGGATGCGCTGGGGGTGGCCCCACGCCCATGGGGCGGTGGGGGAGGGACACCGAATCCAGCCTGTGGGAGATTGTCGTACTACGCCCTGTTTGTCTGACCCGGACGAGTGAGGCGGGGGCGTGATGCGGACGGCGACACCCCCGGGTTGCTCACGGAACGTCACCAGTGGTCGTGAGGTTGGGAACCCGTCCAGCTGCGGGCAGAAACGATCCGCCTGCAAAGTGGGTATGTCTTGAGTGGCGAGCAGTGGCTGGAAGGGCCGGAGGACACCCTCTATGATCGGCACACTTTCCTGCGCGGACGACGATCGAGTGCACTGCGGGAGCTTGCGGTGAGCGGAACCTCCGAAGGGCCGACGCCCGCGGCAGACCTCATCCGGACGGCCGTCACAGAGAGTAACTTCGAGGCGGCAGGTGGTACCGACGCCGGCGGTGTGCCCGGCCTCGGCGGGGCGGGCGGCGACCCCTACCGCCCGGCCTTCGCCGCCGCCCCGCTCGCCATGGCCGTCATCGGCCGCGAAGGGCAGGTCGTCACCGCCAACGACGCACTCGCCGCCCTCTTCGGCGGCACCCCCGAGGCACTCGTCGGACGGGTCGCCGCCGACTTCCTCGACCTCGCCTCCGACGCCCGCACCTGGCACGCCTACCGCGAGGTGCTGCGCGGCCGGCAGGCCAGGCTGCGCTGCACCCGCCGGCTCAAACACCCCGACGGACACGCGATCTGGGCGCAGATCAGCGTCGTCCCGCTCGCCGACCGCGCCCCCGGAGTGCTGCTGTCCATCACCGACATCAGCGCCCGGCGCGAACTCCAGGCACAGCTGCGGCACTTGCAGATGCACGACCCGGTGACCCGGCTGCCCAACCGCACCCTGTTCTTCGAACGCCTCTCGGCCGCCCTCGACACCGAGTCCTACACCCGCGGCGGCACCGGCCGGATCGGGCTGTGCTACCTGGACCTGGACGGCTTCAAGGCCGTCAACGACACCCTCGGCCACCGCGTCGGCGACCGGCTGCTGGCCGCCGTCGCCGAGCGCCTCACCCGCTGCGCCGACGAGGCGGGTTACGCGCGGGCCGGCACCCCGCTGGTCGCCCGGCTGGGCGGCGACGAGTTCGCCCTGCTCGTCGAGGACTCCACCGGCACCGAACAGCTGGCCGACCTCGCCGAATCCGTCCTGACCGCGCTCCAGGAGCCGTTCGACCTCTCAGGGCAGCGGCTCAGCCTCTCCGCCTCCATCGGCGTCATCGAACGCCAGGCCGCCGGGACCACCGCCACCGGGCTGATGCAGGCCGCCGACACCACGCTGTACTGGGCGAAGGCCGACGGAAAGGCCCGCTGGACGCTGTTCGACCCCGAGCGCAACGCCCACCGCATGACCCGCCAGGCGCTCGCCTCCACCCTCCGCCCGGCCATCGACCGCGGCGAGTTCACCCTGGAGTACCAGCCGCTGGTCGGCATGGCGGACGGACGGCTCAGCGGTGTCGAGGCGCTGGTGCGCTGGAACCACCCGCAGTTCGGAACCCTGACGCCGAATCGGTTCATCGGACTGGCGGAGGAGGAGGGCGCGATCGTCCCGCTCGGCCGCTGGGTCCTCGCCACCGCCTGCCGCCAGGCCCGCCGCTGGCAGCTCGAACACCCCGACGAGCCGCCCATCTTCGTCAGCGTCAACGTGGCGGTACGCCAGGTGTGGGACTCGGACCTGGTCGCGGACGTCGCCGAGATCCTGGCGGAGACCGGCCTCGCCCCGCACCTGCTGCAACTGGAACTGACCGAGTCCGCCGTGATGGGCTCCTCCGGCCGCCCCCTGCGCACCCTGCAGGCGCTCAGCGACATGGGCGTCCGCATCGCCATCGACGACTTCGGCACCGGCTACTCCAACCTCGCCTACCTCAGCCGGCTGCCGGTGTCCGTGCTGAAGCTGGACGGGTCCTTCGTGCGCGGCTTCCAGTACGAGGACGCCGCCGCGCACGCCAGCCCCGCCGACGAGGTCATCGTCGAGGCGATGATCCAGCTCGCGCACCGGCTCGGGCTGACCGTCACCGCCGAGTGCGTGGAGACCTCCGCGCAGGCCGGGCGGCTGCGCCGGATCGGCTGCGACACCGGCCAGGGGTGGCTGTACTCCCGGCCGGTGGCGGCGGATCGTATCTCCGAGCTGCTGGCCTGCCCGGAGGGTCAGGCCGCGGGCAAGCCGTAGGCGTCGGCGATGAGTTCGTAGCTGCGCAGCCGCACGTCGTCGGTGGGTGTGTTGGCGTTGATCATCAGCTCGTCGGCGCCGGTGCGCTTCTGCAGGTCGTCGAGACCGGTGCGGACCTCGTCCGGGGTGCCGTGGATGATGTTCGAGCTCCACGACGCCGCGAAGTCCCGCTCCATCGGGCTCAGTTCGTACGCCTCCGCCTCCTCCGCGCTGGGCACCAGACCGGGACGGCCGGTGCGCAGCCGGATCATGCTCAGCACCGATGCCTTCACCTCACGCCGGGCCACCCGCTCGTCCTCGGCGGCCAGCGCGGCGACACCGATCAGCGCGTACGGCTCCGCCAGCACCTCCGACGGCTTGAACGACTCCCGGTACAGATCGAGGGCCGGGATCGTGTTCTGCGCCGAGAAGTGGTGGGCGAACGCGAACGGCAGGCCCAGCAGACCGGCCAGCCGGGCGCTGTAGCCGGAGGAGCCCAGCAGCCAGATCGGCGGGCGGTTCGGGGACTGGACGCCGCCCGGGGAGGTGCCCTGCACGGGGCCGGGAACCGCGTGGATCCTGCGATACGGGTGGCCGTCGGGGAAGTCGTCGTCCAGGAACCGGGTCAGCTCGGCGAGCTGCCGCGGGAAGTCGTCGGCGGCCTCCTCCGGGCGGTCCGTGCGGCGCAGGGCGGCCGCGGTCGCCCCGTCGGTGCCGGGGGCGCGGCCGAGACCCAGGTCGACCCGGCCCGGGGCCATCGCCTCCAGCGTCCCGAACTGCTCCGCGACGACCAGCGGGGCGTGGTTGGGCAGCATCACGCCGCCCGAGCCGAGCCGTATGCGGTCGGTGTGGGCGGCGAGGTGGGCCAGGATCACCGCGGGCGAGGAGGACGCCACGCCCGGCATGGAGTGGTGCTCGGCCACCCAGTACCGGTGGAAGCCCCGGGACTCCGTCAGACGGGCCATGGCGACGCTGTT
This sequence comes from Streptomyces sp. TSRI0107, assembly GCF_001905845.1. GTDB lineage: Bacteria > Actinomycetota > Actinomycetes > Streptomycetales > Streptomycetaceae > Streptomyces. Next base: position 229,446 of record NZ_LIVZ01000001.1, read on the forward strand.
GCGCATCGCGTCGCTCGAGGTCCGGCCGGCGCTCACGACGGCCAGGTCGAGGACCGACAGGGGCACGGGGGCGGAGCCGTGGACGGTGCCTCGGATGCCGTGGCCTTCGCCGCTGGGGTTCCCGGCGTCCCTGTTGTCGTCTGCCGCCACGGTGGGGCCTCCTGCTCTCGTCGCGCATGCGGTGGGGTCATGAGCGTCAACGGGAGGCGGAGGGGGGTTCATTCCCCGGGGGGCGGACATAGGGGGGTGGGGGGCGGGGAACGCCCCCGTCCCTCAGGGCCGCCAGCTCACCCGGTGCTCCGACAGATGCGCCAGCACCGCATGGTTCGCCTCCCAGCCGTCCGGGGCTGTGACCATCGGCCGCCCCCGGCGGCGTGCCGGACTCCGTCCGGCCGTTGAGCGGGGTCGGGCCGCGTGCTCGCTTATCGGGCGCCCGGCGCGTCGGTCAGGGCCGCCAGCTCACCCGGTGCTCCGACAGATGCGCCAGCACCGCATGGTTCGCCTCCCAGCCGTCCGGGAACTTCACCAGCGTTCCCAGCTGGACCGGTTCCGTCGACGGATAGTCGTCCAGCAGTTCGTCGACGCCCGCGCGGCAGACCACCACGCACGCGTGCCGGTGCCGGGAGGCGAGTACGCACAGGCGGCCCGTCTCCAGGTGGAACGCGGTGGCGTCGGGGCGGCCGGAGAGCGGGTGCAGGACGACCGTCACGTCGTACTCCCGGCCCTGGAGGCGGTTCGCCGTGTCCACGGTGACGTCGCTCACGCCCAGCTCGGCGAGGGCCGCGCGGACGGCCGCCGCCTGGTCGCGGTGGGCCGTGCCGACCGCGATCCGGTCGGCGGTCAGCGGGGTGGGACCGGAAGACCGCTCGGAGGTGGCCGCGCCGCCCCGGTCCAGCAGCCGGCGCACCACCGTCGCCACCGCCCGCACCGCCTCCGGGTCGGTGCGCGGGGTGTGCCGCGCGGGCAGCTCCAGCAGGCCCCAGCCCGACTCGGCGGCCTCGTCGATCACCCGGTCCGGGCCCGAGCCGTCCGACGGCACCGCGAAGGCCAGCCTCCGGTCGCCGTGGCCCGTGCCGCTGCGGAACCGGGTGTACGGATAGAAGGCGTCCGAGACCAGCGGCGCGGCCGAGGCGGGCAGCCGCCAGGACACCGGCAGCCGGTGCTGCGGCAGCCCCGGGTTGTGCGCGAGCAGCGTGCTGACCGCGGAGGCCGACGGGTCGTACGACAGCCCCGCCCACTGCTCGCTGCCGACGATCGCGAACGGGTCGAGCTGCCCCGGGTCACCCACGAACAGCGCCCGCTCGAACAGTCCGGCGACGGCGAGCAGCGAGTCCGAGCGCATCTGGTACGCCTCGTCGACGATCGCGTGCCGCCACGGCTCGTCGACCTTGACGTGGGCCCACTTGGCGGCGGTCGACAGCACGACGGGCAGCCCGGCCAGGTCCGCCGCCTTCGCCGACGTACGGACGTTCGTCAGGTCGTCGAGCGCCTTGTCGTACGGGTCGGCGTCGCTGCTGTGCAGGCGGCCCACCGGCATCTCGGGGTCCTTCTCGGCGAGCCGCAGTACCAGGTCGTCGACCTGGGCGTTGGTCTGCGCGACCACCATCAGCGGACGCCCCGCGGCGGCGAGTTCGAGGGCTGCGCGGACCACGAGCGTGGACTTCCCCGCGCCGGGCGGGGAGTCGACGACCACACCGCGGTCCGGGCCGTGCAGGGTGTCGCGGAGGATCGCCTCGGTGGCCCGGGCGGCGGCGGTACCCGGGTCGAACGGCGTACCGGGGGCGGCGACGGCCTCGGCGGTCACAGGATGTCCTCCTCGGTCACGGGGTCGGCGACTTCGGGTACGGCGGCCTCCTCGCCGGGCGGCCCGCCGTGCGTCCAGGGGGTGTCCTCGGGGTCGGGCAGCTTGGCGCCGCCGCGCTGCTCGTGCTCGAACAGGGTGAAACAGAGCCGGTCGCCCTTCTCGGGCACCGAACCCGGCTCCGGCTCCTTGCCCCGGCCCATCTTGTCCAGGACGCGCAGCACGACCAGCGCGCCCTCCTCCTCGCTCGCCACGAACTCCGCGGACTGCGGCTTGCCGCCCAGCGAGCGGTACACCTTGGCGCGCTCGCCGAGGTGCGGCCGGTCGTCCGTGCGGACCGTGACCAGCGGGCGCGGGCTGGGGCGCTTGCCCTCGCTGTACGCCATCGTCACCTCGACGACCTCGCCCGCGAACGCCTCCCCGGACAGCCGACGGCCCGCCATCACCAGCGGGTCGTCGAGGGCTTCCTGCGCCTCCAGCCGGGCCTGCTCCCGTTCGCGGGTGGCCAGCTTGTTCGCCGCGGTCACCGCGTCGTCGTGGCGCGGCTGCGGCGGCTCGCCGGACCGCACCCGGTCACGGTGGCCGGTGAACGACCAGCGGTCGCGCGTCCAGCGCTCCTCGACCCGCCCGCCCTCGGGCAGCGCCCGCAGCAGGTCCAGGCCCCGCCACACCGCGTCCCACGTGGGGCGCGCCACGCTCTCCACCAGGGCGCGGATCTCCCGCTCGGCGGCGGTGAGGGCGCCGAGCCGGTCGTCCGCCTCCAGGCCGTCCTCGGCGGCGGCGAGGGCGCCGCGCGCCCGGTCGTAGCGCTCGATCGCCGGGGCGAGCAGCTTGTTGTCGAACGCCGGGTCGGTGGCCGGGCCGGCGGGCGGGCACAGCAGCTGCCCCCGCTCGTCCCGGGCCAGCTCGGCCCGCAGCGCCGCCTCGGCGCCGGAGCCGCCCTCGGGCGGGTCGATCCAGGCGAGCAGCGCGCCCAGGTGCTGGTCCTCCAGGCCGGACTGACCGGTCGCCCAGTGCCGGGACAGCACGTCGGTCATCGCCAGCAACAGGGAGGAACCCGGCACCCGGGAGCGCTCCGCGTAGTGCGTCAGCCAGCGGCCGAGCAGCGGCACGCGCGGCGGGGCCGGATGCGGTGTCTCCGGGTCCTGCTCGGCCGTGCGGCGGAACCGCATGGAGCGGCCCAGCAGGCGTACGAACTCGATGCCCGCGCGGCTCGGCACGATCAGCTGCGGGGCGTCCGCGCACAGGTCGACCTCGACCTTGGTCCGCTTGCCGGTCTCCGGGTCGGTCTCGGTGCGCTCGGCGGCCTCCACGGCGTCCGTGTACGCGTCGACGTACGGCAGCACGACGTCCGCGAGCTCGGCCAGGAACGCGAACCGCAGGTCGCGGTCGCGCGGCTGCGGGACGACCAGCAGACGCGGCGCGTCCCGGTCGGTGCCGACCAGCGCGCCGAGCGGCGCCCCGGCCTCACCTGCGGTGATCAGCGGCACGAACACCAGCGGCCGCTCGGACACCCGCCGGTGCCGGACGGTGGTGACGGGCTGCGCCCGGCCGCTGTCGACGGCCTCCAGCCGCGCGAGCGTGGTGATCAGGGACACGGGACGACCTCCTGTCCGGCGCTGTCCCGGCCGGAGGCCGCCGCGGACAGGGCCTCCGCGCGGAGCCGGGCCGCCCGGCGCAGGGCGGCCACCGCCGGATCGTCCGGGTCGCCGCTCTCGCCGCGGGCCGCCGACAGGACGGCCTCGACCGTGGTCAGCCCGCCCAGCTCGGCGCGGGCCGCGCGGCCGAGGGAGGTCACCGCGCCGGCCGCGCGGGACCGGCCGCGGCAGTGGAACGCCAGCTCGCAGGCGGACAGGCACTCGGGCGCGTACGTCGCCGGGACCGACTCGACGGCGGCGGTCAGCTCGGCGGCCGGCAGCTCAGGGGAGAAGCAGGTGCCCTCCGGGAGGGTGTCGACGATCTCCTCGATCCGGGTGAGCCGGGCCAGCTGGCGGCTGGTCACCGCGCGCTGCTTGCGCACGTCCACGGCGGACGCGGCGGGCAGGTTGGAGAAGTCCTTCGGGCACACCAGCAGGATCCGGTGCCGCACCCGCGGGGCCGGGTCCAGCCGGGCCGCGACCGCCTCCAGCGCCAGCACGTACACCGCCGCCTGGCGGGCCGCCGCGCCCACCTTCGCCGGGTCCGCGGAGCCGTCCAGCAGCGGGAAGGACTTGATCTCGACGACCGTCCAGCTCCCGTCCGGATGCACCACGACCGCGTCCGGCTCCAGGAACGCGGGCGACCCGGCGACGTCGAGCGCGAGCATCGGATGGTCGAGCAGCGTCCAGCCGCCGGCCTCGACGGCCTCCCGCAGCGCCAGCGCCGTACGCGCCGCCCGCCCCGCCGGGCCGATCGCGGACAGGTCGGGCACCCCGGCCTGCTCCGGCGGCTCGGCGCCCGGGTCCAGCTTCCGGTGCGCCAGCCGCAGCAGCTCCGCGCCGCCGTCCGCCTTGACGCGCGCCTCGAACGCGTTGCCGCGCGTCAGCGCGAACTGGGACTGGCCGAAGCCGGACGGCGAGCCCAGCGCGGTCGCCAGTCTCGTCTTGTCCACCCCGGCGCCGTCGAGGATCGCGCGCCGCGCGCAGCCCGGGTTCGCGGCGAGCGCCGCGAGGGCACGCGCGTCGAGCGTCTTGGCCGGTACGTCGGGACCGCGCAGCTCAGCGAGCCGCTGCCGGAGCTCCGCCCCCCGCGTCCGAGGGTGCGGCACTGGGCTCGGCTCCCGGTCCGAACCGTGACTCGCGCTGCCGTGGAATTCGCTCACCCGCCGAAGTCTGGCATCCGGCACTGACAATCGTGGCCTGTGCGGTCCCCGCGGTCACCGTGACCGGTGTGGTCCGCGCCGTCAGACGGGCCTTGGCCCGGTCCGCGCCGCGCATCACGAGCGGCGCGAGCAGCAGCCCGGCGCCCATCACCGCCGCGCCCGCGGCGGCGTCGAGGAAGTAGTGGTTCGCGGTGCCCATCACCACGATCGTGGTCACCAGCGGGTACACCACCGCCGCGATCCGTGCCAGGCGCGTCCCGCCGTACCGCCACAGGATCACGCCGCACCACAGCGCCCAGCCGACGTGCAGGCTCGGCATCGCCGCGTACTGGTTCGTCATCCCGCCCATGCCGCGCGGCGCACTGGCCTCGCCGCCCCACCAGCCGTACGAGCTGTACTGGGCCATGGTGTCCACGAAGCCGTACCCCGCCGACAGCAGGCGGGGCGGGCAGGTCGGCAGCAGGGTGAAGCCGATCAGGCCGATGAACGTCGAGGTCATCAGCCAGGTGCGGGCCGCGCGGTAGTGCACGGTGCGGGAGCGGAAGAGCCAGATCAGGAGCGCCGGGGTGACCAGGTAGTGCAGCGAGGCGTACCAGAAGTCCGCCGGAATCCCTATCCACGCCTCCCGGGTGAACAGGCGGTTCAGCGGGTGCTCGGCGTTGAGGTGGAGCGCCTTCTCGATCCGCAGGATGGCCAGCCCGTGGTCGACGGCGGTGGAGACGTCGCCGCGGGCGAGGAGCCGTCCGGCCGAGTAGCAGGCGTACACCAGGACGAGCAGCGGCAGCTCGGTCCACCAGCGCGGCCGTGTCCCCTGGGCTGCCTCGATGCCTGCGCACTCGGACTGCGGCATCCGATCGCCCTCCCCCTTCGACTCACATTTCACGGTCACGCCTCTCAGGGGGTGTCCCGGCCCTCAAGACGCAGAGATCGCCCCCCAGGTTGCCCCATCAAAGGGTGCGCGATGATGGAGGGGTCACGCCTCTGGTTTCCCTGGGAAAGGTCGTCCATGGCACCGCGCATCCTGCTGGCCCGGCACGGACAGACGGAATGGTCGCTGTCCGGCAAGCACACCGGGAGGACCGACGTGCCGTTGCTGGAGGAGGGCCGGCGCGGCGCGAAGCTGCTCGGCGAGCGGCTGCACCGGGCGCCGTTCGACGGCCTGCCCGGTGTCGAGATACGCACCAGCCCGCTCTCCCGCGCGCGCGAGACCTGCGAACTCGCCGGGTTCGGGGACCGCGCGCACACCTGGGACACGCTGATGGAGTTCCACTACGGCGCCTACGAGGGCATGACCCCGGCGGAGATCCAGGCGGTCCGCCCCGGCTGGCTCATCTGGCGCGACGGGGTGCCCGAGGGCGAGACGCTGGCCGAGGTGGAGGCCCGCGCGGACGAGGTCGTCGCCTGGGCCAGGGAGGCCGACCGCGATGTCCTGGTGTTCGCCCACGGGCACATCCTGCGCACCATCGGCGCGCGCTGGCTGGGCCTCCCCATCGCCTTCGCGTCCCGCATCCGCCTCAACCCGACGTCGCTGTCGGTCCTGGGCTGGGCGTACGGCGAACCGGCGATCGAGAGCTGGAACGACGTGGGGCACCTGGCGGGATAGACCCGCTCACGCCGTCCGCTGCGCCCCCGCGTGGCGCTCCAGGAACTCCGACACCCCCGACGCCCGCCGGTGCGGCCCCAGCAACCGGGCCGTGCCCGCCAGCATCGTCTGCACCCGCGACGACTGCACCTGGTCCAGCAGATCGAGCACCCGCATCCCCGCCGCCGCGGCCTCGTCCGGCCGCCCCCCGCGCGCGAGGTCGTCGGCCAGCTCGGCGGTGTACAGCGCGATGTTGCGGGTGAAGTGCGGGTCCTGCAGCTTCGCGGCCCGGCCCGCGTGCCGCGCGGCCCGCTGCCAGTCGCCCAGTGTCGACCAGCACTGTGCCTCGAGCCCTTCCAGCTCGGCCTCGCCGTAGAAGCTCATCCACTCGGGGTCGGCGTCCGAGGGGCCTCGTCCGAAGAGGGCCTGCGCGCGCGTGAGGGCCTGTTCGCAGCCCGCGCGGTCCGCGAGCCCCGCCCAGCCGCCCGCCTCGCGCAGTGCGAGCAGCGACATCAGCCGGGCCGAGCCGAGGGGGCGCGCGATGCGCTGCGCGGCCTGCGCGGCGCGCACCGCCTCCCGGGGGCGCCCGGCGTCGCGCGCGAGGAAGGCCGTGTTGCAGAAGGCGTGGGCCTCCAGCGCGTCGTCGCCGGTCATCCGCGCGGTGGCGAGCGCTTCGGCGTAGTGGGAGCGCGCGTCGTCGTACCGCCCGGAGTCGTGCGCCAGCCAGCCCACGGAGATGGCCAGTTCACCGGCGCCGGAGTGCAGCCGGTCGGCGGTCGCCTGCCGGGTCGTGCCGGCGTCCAGCAGCGCGTAGGCGGCGCGCAGGGGGGCCGCCGCGCGCCGGTAGAGGCCGTCCGCGCCGTGCCGGTCGTCGAGCAGCCGGATCCGGCGTACGGCGTCTTCCAGGGCGCTCGCCTCGCTCGCCCCGACGCGGCGGACGGGGCGTTGTGCCGCCTGCGCGTCGAACGCGAGCCCGAAGGGGCCCAGCGAGGCGGCGGCCACGGTGGCGCCTCCGCCCGTCATGAATGCGCGACGCAGCACGTCGCTCTCCTCGTAGTTGATGTGCGTGTCGTACGGATCCTGCGTGTCATACGGCTCGTACGCCCCGCGTGTCTCACCGCTGGTGTCCGCCGGGGCCGGATCGTGCACGGGGGGCGTGTCGGCGGCGCGCGCCCCGCGTCCGCGTACGGACGAGCGGGGCGCGAACCCCAGATCGGTGAGCGTGCGGCCGGGGAACATGTGCAGGAACACCCGCTCGTACGCGTAGTTGGGGCAGCGGATCTCGCCCGCTTCCACCCGGCCGATGTAGCGCGCGTCACAGCTGACCCGCTCGCCGATCTCCCGCGCGGCCCGCCGGACCGCCGCGGCGAACTCGGCGGGCGAACGCCGTCCGCGCAACTGCCGGAAGGCGGTGTTCGGCCGCGGGGGCCGACTGGGCTGAGACGAGGTCACCGTTGACGACGCCATGGCCGGGTCCTCTCGTGCGAACCGTCGAACCATGCCGGACGCCGGGCGAGTTGACCCGAGTTTGACCCATGTGACGTATGTCTGGCTTTATCGGTGTCAGGCCCTGTTTCCGGCGGGCAAGAACGTACCTGCTGTTACGGCTTCGGCACGCAGTGTTTAGCTACAAACCGGATATGTCATCCGCGATCTGCCATGAACTGCCATCCTTTGCGGCGCACTTCCGCCGTAGCCGTTGACGCCGCCGCGCGTTGAGCACGACGGACCGGGAGCCGCCCGACTCCCGACCCGCTCGCCCAAGGAGGATTCCGTGGTGGAGGCCGGGATGGAGACCAGCCAGAGAATCGATCCTCGTACGCCGCCGCCCGCGCCGCACACCGCGTGGGACCTCGTGACGGTGCCGGCCCGGCAGGGGCTGGAGGCGGTCGACATCCTGCGACGCGGTGACGGCGACGGAGTGGGCCCCGTCCTGCACGACGACGACGGCGACACCCTCGGCTTCCTGGTGCCGCCGGGCACCGCGGCCGGCTGGGACGTACCGGGCAGCACCTGCACCGAGACGAACGGCCGCGGCCTCGTCCTCGCCCCCGAACCGCCGGCCGCGGGCACGGCCGGCGCGGGGAGCGTCGCAGCCCGGGCCGCCGCGGGCGCCGACTGCACCTGCTGGCTCCTCCCGCCCGGTGAGGCCGACCTCGCGACCGACCCCGTGGTGCTGCGCCGGGCCCTGGGCGAGGCGGCCCGGATGATCGAGGCCGCGGACAGCTGCCGCTGAGCGGCCGGACCGGCGGGCGGGGCCTGACGGCCGCCTGCGCTGATCCCGCCGTACCGCCCGATAATGGGTTGATGGGAAAGTCCAGGAACCCCCGGCGCGCGTCGGCCGCCGCCGACGCCGTCGTCGAGACCGTCGACGGCGGGCTCGCGCAGCTGATACCCGACCGCGACCGGGCGCGGGCCTGGACGCTGCTGATCGACGGGGCGCCGCAGTCGCACGTCGACCTGGACGACCCGGCGTACCTGTCGTTCGAGTACCAGCGGCGGCTCGGCCATGTCATCGACCTCGCCGCCCCGCCCGGCAAGCCGCTGACCGCCGTCCATCTCGGCGGCGGCGCCTTCACGCTGGCCCGTTACGTCGCCGCCACCCGCCCCCGCTCCACCCAGCAGGTCGTCGAGAAGGACGCGCCGCTCGTCCAACTGGTCCGGCGGGAGCTGCCCTTGGCGCCGAACGCCCGCATCCGGGTGCGGTCGACGGACGCCCGGGAAGGCCTCGCCAAGGTGCCGGACGGCTGGGCCGACCTGATCGTCGCCGATGTGTTCAGCGGCGCCCGCACGCCGGCCCACCTGACCTCGACGGAATTCCTGGACGAGGTCCGCAGGGCCCTGAAGCCCGGCGGCCTCTACGCCGCCAACCTGGCCGACGGCCCGCCGCTCGCCCACCTGCGCGGCCAGATCGCCACCGCGGCCGCCCGGTTCGCCGAACTCGCGCTGGTCGCCGACCCTGCCGTACTGCGCGGCAAACGGTTCGGCAACGCCGTCCTCGTCGCCTCCGACCTGCCCCTGCCGGTCGCCGAACTGACCCGCCGCGCGGCCTCCGACCCGCACCCCGCGCGGGTCGAGCACGGCCGGACGCTCACCGACTTCACCGGCGGGGCCCTCCCGGTCACGGACGCGGCGGCGGTCGCCTCGCCCGCGCCCCCGGCCTCCGTGTTCCGCTGACGGACCGGCCTCCCACGAGGCTCAGTACGTGCCGATCTCCACCCGCGGCGGGCCGTCGTGCCAGGTGCAGAACACCGAGACCCGGTCCGCGCCGGAGGTGAACTCCACCCGGATCCACGTCTCCGTCTTCCACACCTGCATCGACCAGCCGGCCCCCGGCGTCGCCGTCACCAGCGTCGCGGAGCGCTCACCCAGGTCGAAGACGGCCCTGCCGCCCTCGGTGGTGTAGCTGCGGACCCGCCCGGAGGCGGTGGCGGACGGCGAGGGGGACGCGCTCGGGCGGGCCGTCGGGGTGCGGGAGGGCGCCGGGTCCGGCGCGGGGGCGGTCGACGAGCCGGTGCTCCGCGACGGCTCCGGGCGACGGGTGCTCGCCGAGGTGGCCAGGGGCTTGTCCGACGCGGGGGTCGTCTCGGCCGAGACGACCGGCAGGGCACGCGGCGGGTCGTACGCCGTGCCCGCCATCACCGAGTGGACGCCCCACCACGACAGCGTGGTCGCCGCGCCGGTGGCGAGCGACCAGGCCAGTACGTGTACGACTCCTCTGAGCATCGCGGCCATACTGCACCACGACCGCCACCCCTGTCCCACCGGTCACCGCAGTCACGAGGCGTCAGGGGGTTTTCCACAGCGCGTCAGTTGTCCACAGGCGCCGGACCGGTCCCGCTCGCATGGCGTACGGTGCGGCGCATGGCAAGTGTGCTCGTGGTCGAGGACGACCAGTTCGTACGCTCCGCGCTCATCCGGCATCTCACCGACGCCGCACACACCGTGCGCAGTGTCGGGACCGCGCTGGAGGCGCTGCGCGAGGTCGCCCATCACCGATTCGACGTGGTCATCCTGGACCTCGGACTGCCCGACCTGGACGGGTCCGAGGCCCTGAAGATGCTGCGCGGCCTCACCGACGTCCCTGTGATCATCGCCACCGCCCGCGACGACGAGACGGAGATCGTGCGGCTGCTCAACGCGGGCGCGGACGACTACCTGACCAAGCCGTTCTCCGTCGAGCACCTGTCCGCGCGGATCGCCGCCGTACTGCGCCGCTCCCGCGCCGCCACGGGCGAGACCCCGCCGTCCCCGGTGCTCCGGGTCGGCGGACTGACCGTCGACCCGCTGCGCCGCCAGGCCGAACTCGACGGCGTGCGGCTCGACCTGACCCGCCGTGAGTTCGACCTGCTCGCCTTCCTGGCCGGCCGGCCCGGGGTGGTCGTCTCCCGCCGGGAACTGCTCGCCGAGGTCTGGCAGCAGTCCTACGGCGACGACCAGACCATCGACGTCCACCTGTCCTGGCTGCGCCGCAAGCTCGGCGAGACGGCCGCCCGGCCCCGCTATCTGCACACCCTGCGCGGCGTCGGCGTGAAGCTCGAACCCCCGGCCGTGGAGCCGCCGGTCATGGAGCCGTCCCGATGAGGTGGGCGCTGGTCAAGGTGTCGCTCGCCGTCACCGCGATGGTCGTCGTGGCCTTCGCCGTGCCGCTCGGGCTCGTCATCAGGGAGATGGCCCGCGACCGCGCCTTCTCTGACGCGGAGCGCGACGCCGCCGAGATCGCCCCCGCGCTGTCCATCACCACCGACCGCGCCCAGCTCGAACGCGTCGTCGCCTCCGCCGGCTCCGACGCCGGGATCGCCGTGCACATACCGGCGGCCGACGGCAGCGCCCCCGTCGAGATCGGGCGGCAGCGGGCCGCCGACGCGGACATCAGCACCACCCGCGACCTGGGCCGGGCCTCCACCGCGGACGTGTCCGGCGGATCCGCGCTGCTCCAGCCGGTCGCGCTCAGCTCCGGGAAGTTCGCCGTCGTCGAGGTGTACATCCCCGACACGGCGGTCACCAAGGGCGTCGGCACCGCCTGGGCGGTGCTCGCCGGGGTCGGCCTCGCGCTGATCGTCGGCTCCGTCGCGGTCGCCGACCGGCTGGGCGTGCGGATGGTGCAGCCCGCGCAGCGCCTGGTCGAGGGGGCGCGCGAGCTGGGCGACGGCAAGCTGGGCGCCCGGGTCCCGGAGGAGGGGCCGACCGAACTGCGGCTCGCCGCGGTCGCGTTCAACTCGATGGCCGACCAGGTCGTCCAGCTCCTGGCCAACGAGCGGGAGCTGGCGGCCGACCTCTCGCACCGGCTGCGCACCCCGCTGACCGTGCTGCGCCTCAACACGGCCTCGCTCGGCGACGGCGCGGCGGCCGAGCAGACCCGGGCCGCCGTGGCCCAGCTGGAGCGTGAGGTCGACACCATCATCCGCACCGCCCGCGAGGCCAAGCCGCAGACCGCCGCGGCCGGTCCGGGCGCCGGATGCGACGCGGCGGAGGTGGTGCGCGAGCGGATGGCGTTCTGGTCGGCGCTCGCCGAGGACGAGGGCCGCAAGGTGCGGCTGGCCGGCGTGGACCGGCCGGTGCGCATACCCGTCGCCCGGGCCGACCTCGCCGCCGCGCTGGACGCCTTGCTCGGCAACGTCTTCCGGCACACCCCGGAAGGCACCGCCTTCGCGGTCGACGTGCACAACGGCGAGGACGCGGTGATCGTCCTGGTCTCGGACGCGGGCCCCGGCATACCCGACCCCGAGGCGGCGATGGCGCGCGGCCGGGGCTCCGGCAGCGACGGCTCGACCGGCCTCGGGCTGGACATCGTGCGCCGGCTCGCCGAGTCCACCGGCGGTGACGTGCGGATCGGCTCCTCGGTGCTCGGCGGCACGGAGGTGCGGATCTGGATCCAGCTGGACGGGCGGGAGCCGGGGCCGTCGCGGCGGGGTCACCGAGGGGCCGTACGACGGCGCAGACCGGGCAGGACGGCCGTCGGCTTTAACCGGTCCCGATCCCTTCCTTAAGCGCACCCTAAGATCCGCAACCTCGGTCCGGATCAGGCGATTTGCCGGATTCCGGATCGCTAGCGTGCTGCCGCACCCGACCACGCAACCCCGTGAACAGTTAAGGCAGGCACGCGATGAGCACGCACCGGCGCAGGATCAGCGGCAGGAACAAGGCGATCGGGGGCGTGGTCGCGGCGGCCGTGGTGGGCGGCGGGGCCGTCCTGTTCACCGGCACCGCGCAGGCGGCCGGCGTCGGCGCCGCGTACACGAGGACCAGCGACTGGTCGACGGGCTACACCGCGCAGTACGTCGTCACCAACGACAGCGGCAAGGCGAAGGCCGACTGGACCCTGGAGTTCGACCTGCCCGCCGGGTCGAAGCTCGGCTCGCTGTGGAACGGCGAGTCCAGCGTCAGCGGCCGGCACATCACCGTGAAGCCCCCGAAGTGGGACGCGGACGGCTTGGCCGTCGGCGAGTCCGTCACCGTGGGCTTCGTCGTCAACGGCTCGGGGGACCCGACCGGTTGCCGCATCGACGGCACGAAGTGTTCCGCCGACGGCGGTGCCACCCCGGAGCCGACCGGCCGCCCCACCCAGTCCCCGACACCCACCGCGACACCGTCCCAGAGCCCCTCCCAGACCCCGGCCCCCACCTCGACCCCGACGCCCACCGCCACCCCTAAGCCCTCGGAGAGCACCGGCACCGGCAGCCCCGCCACCGCCGGCTTCGCCCCGTACGTCGACACCTCCCTCTACCCGGCCTTCGACCTGCTCGCCGCCGCCGCCGCCACCGGCGTGAAGGACTACAACCTCGCCTTCGTCACCGACGGGGGCGGCTGCACCCCGAAGTGGGGCGGTGTCACCGACCTGGCGAACGACGCGGTGGCCGCGCAGATCGGCGCGCTGCGCGCCAAGGGCGGCGACGTCCGGGTCTCCTTCGGCGGCGCGGCCGGCTCCGAGCTGGCCACCGCCTGCTCCTCGGCGGACGCGCTGGCGGCGGCGTACGGCAAGGTCGTGGACGCCTACGCGCTCACCAAGGTCGACTTCGACGTCGAGGGCGGCGCGCTGCCCAACGCGGCCGCCAACACCCGCCGCGCGCAGGCCATCGCCAAGCTCCAGAAGCAGCACCCGGACCTGGACGTCTCCTTCACCCTCCCGGTCATGCCCGAGGGCCTGACCCAGGACGGCGTGAACCTGCTCGCCGACGCCAAGAAGAACGGCGTCGGGATCGACACCGTCAACATCATGGCGATGGACTACGGCCCGGCGTACAGCGGCGACATGGGCACCTACGCCGAGCAGGCCGCCACCGCCACCCAGGCCCAGATCAAGAGCGTCCTCGGCCTGTCCGACAGCGCCGCGTGGAAGACGGTCGCGGTCACCCCGATGATCGGTGTGAACGACGTGACCTCCGAGATCTTCAAGGTCGACGACGCCGCGCAGCTGGTGGACTTCGCCAAGGCCAAGGGCCTCGGCTGGCTGTCGATGTGGTCCGGCACCCGCGACAAGCAGTGCGCAGGCGGCGCGCAGAACCACGCCGACGCCACGTGCAGCTCCATCGTGCAGGAGAAGTACGCCTTCACGAAGGCGTTCGCCGCCTACAAGTAAGCCCCGGCCTCCGGCCCCGGCCCCGGACCGCCGGCCCGGCAGCCGGCTCCGGCCCCCACGAGAAACGCGGGGCGCGACACCCCCCACGGTGTCGCGCCCCGCCCCCTTTCCCAAGGGTCCCCGGGTCAGGCGGTCTCGGTCGCCGGCTCGGGCAGCGCGCCGGAGCGTGCCGCGCGCCCGTACCAGAGGGCGCTCGACTTCGGGGTGCGCTCCAGCGAGGAGTAGTCGACGTACACCGCGCCGAACCGCTTGCCGTAGCCGTAGGCCCACTCGAAGTTGTCCATCAGGGACCACAGGTAGTAGCCGCGGACGTCGGCGCCGTCCGTGATCGCCCGGCGGACGGCCGACAGGTGGCCGTGCAGGTAGGCGATCCGCTCGGGGTCGTGGACGCGGCCGTCCGGGTCGGGCTTGTCGTCGTAGGCCGCGCCGTTCTCGGTGATGTAGAGCGGCAGCCCCGGGGCCTCCCGGGTGTAGCGCATGATCAGGTCGTGCAGGCCGGTCGGGTCGATGGTCCAGCCCATCTCGGTGCGCTCGCCCGGCGTCTGGTGGAACGCCACGTCGTCCGCGCCCGGCCACGGCGAGTGCTCGCTGGCCCCGTGACCGTCGGCCCGCGGCCCCTTCGCCGACGGGTCGGCCGCGGAGACCAGGGTCGGCGTGTAGTAGTTGAGGCCCAGCGCGTCCAGCGGCTGGTTGATGATCGCCAGGTCGCCGTCCTGGACGTACGACCAGTCGGTGACCGACGCCGTCGCCGCGAAGAGGGTCTCCGGGTAGGCGCCGTGCAGCATCGGGCCGTGGAAGACCCCGTTGGCCAGGTCGTCGATCTTCCGCGCCGCCGCCAGGTCCGCCGGGTCCTGCGAGACCGTGCGGATGACGGAGGAGTTGAGGGAGGCGGCGACCGAGTTGCGGGCCGGCATCACCGAGCGCAGCGCGGTCGCGCCGAGGCCGTGCGCCAGGTTGAGGTGGTGCGCGGCGCGCAGGGTCGCCGCCGGTTCGGTGCGGCCCGGGGCGTGCACACCGGAGCCGTAGCCGAGGAAGGCGCTGCACCACGGCTCGTTGAGGGTGATCCACTGCTCGACCCGGTCGCCCAGGGCCTCGCCGACGATCTGCGCGTACTCGGCGAAGCGGTAGGCGATGTCGCGCTCCGGCCAGCCGCCCGCGTCCTCCAGCTCCTGCGGCAGGTCCCAGTGGTAGAGGGTGACGGCCGGCTTGATGCCGTGCGCGAGCAGCTCGTCCACCAGCCGGCGGTAGAAGTCCAGGCCGACCTGGACGGCGGGGCCGCGGCCGGTGGGCTGCACCCGGGACCAGGAGATGGAGAAGCGGTACGCGGTGAGGCCCAGCTCCGCCATCAGGGCCACGTCCTCGCGGAAGCGGTGGTAGTGGTCGACAGCGATGTCACCGGTGTCGCCGCCGGCCGTCCTGCCCGGCGTATGGCTGAAGGTGTCCCAGATCGACGGGGTCCGGCCGCCCTCGCGGACCGCGCCCTCGATCTGGTAGGCGGAGGTGGCCGCGCCCCAGAGGAAGGCCGGGGGGAAGGAATCGGGGGTAGCCGGGGTCGCCGGGGGCACCGGATTGACGGGCTCAGGCATGGAAGCGCTCCCATTGGGGTCGTGGAGACCGACGTAGGAAAAGGTGAGGGAGAGGGGGAAGTGAAGAGGGGCCGAGGCTGCGGTGACCCGGCCCCCTGGGAGAAACGGGCGTCAGCCCTTGACCGCGCCCTGCATGATGCCGCCCACGATCTGCTTGCCGAAGATCGCGAAGACCAGCAGCAGCGGCAGCGTGCCGAGCAGCGCGCCCGCCATGATCAGGGACTGGTCGGGGGTGTAACCGCGGCCCAGGCCCGCCACGGCGACCTGCACCGTGGGATTGCCGGTCTGGGTCAGCACCAGGAACGGCCACAGGAAGTCGTTCCAGGTCTGCACGAACATCAGCATGCCCAGCACGGCCATCGCGGGCCGCGCCGCCGGGAACACCACGTGCCACACCACACGCCAGCTGCTCGCGCCGTCCATCCGGGCGGCCTCGATGATCTCGTCCGGCAGCGCCTGGATCAGGTACTGCCGCATGAAGAACACGCCGAACGCGCTCACCAGCGACGGGAAGATCACCGCCTGGAGCTGATCGGTCCAGTCGAGCTTGGCGACCATCATGTACAGCGGGATCACGCTGAGCTGCGGCGGCACCATCATCGTGCCGACGACGATCAGCATCAGGGCGTTGCGGCCCTTGAAGCGCAGCTTGGCGAAGGCGAAGCCGGCGATCGTCGACAGGAAGACGATGGTGACCGCGGAGATCCCGGCCACGATGGTGGTGTTGAGGAACGCCTCGCCCAGGTTGGCGTCGGTCCAGGCCAGTTCGAGGTTGTCGAAGAGGTTGGCGCCGAACCAGAGCGGCGGCGGGGTCTCGGCCAGCCGGTTGTTGTCGCGGGAGGCGGCGATCGCCGTCCACACCAGCGGGAACAGCGAGCCGATGGTGAACAGGGCGAGGATCACGTACGCGACCGGGCCGGCGTGCATCTGCCCGCCCGCGCGCGCGGACCGGGGCCGGCGCGAGCGCTTCGGCTGCTCCTCGATGTCCGGATCCGGCTCAGTCAGTGTCGTCGTCACGGCCGGTTCTCCTAACTACTGGCGCGCAGCCGGCGCGAGATGACGTAGTTGACGATCCCGATCAGGATGAGAATCAGGAACATCGTCCAGGCGATGGCGGAGGCCCGGCCGAGGTGCTGGTTGACCCAGCCCTGCTCGTACAGGTACAGGCCGAGCGTCTGGAACTGGTGCTGGGACCCGCCCGAGGCGCCCTTGTTCGCGTCGAACAGCAGCGGCTCGCCGAACAGCTGCGAGGCGCCGATCGTCGAGACGACCGTGGTGAACAGGATGGTCGGCCGCAGCGACGGCAGCGTCACATGGAAGAACTGCTGCCAGCGGTTGGCGCCGTCGAGCGCCGCCGACTCGTACAGGTCCTGCGGGATCGCCTGCATCGCCGCCAGATAGATCAGCGCGTTGTAGCCGGTCCATCGCCAGATCACGATCGTCGACACGGCGACCTGGGAGGCCCAGGTCTCGTTCTGCCAGTCGATGTTGTCGATGCCGACCATGCCCAGCGCCCAGTTGATCATGCCGTAGTCACGGCCGAAGAGCAGCACGAAGACCAGCGAGGCGGCGGCGATCGAGGTCGCGTACGGCGCGAGCATCACGACCCGGTAGAAGGTCGAGGCGCGCAGCTTGTAGTTCAGGATGTGGGCGATGCCCATCGCCATCAGCAGCTGCGGGACGGTGGAGATGATGCCGATGGTGAGGGTGTTCTGCGCCGCGTTCCAGAAGAACTCGTCGTCGAAGATCCGGGTGTAGTTGCGCAGCCCGACCCAGTTCATGTCGGTGGGCGCGGTCAGCTCCACCTGGTGCAGCGAGGCCCAGCCCGTGTAGATCAGCGGGAACAGGCCGAAGGCCACGAACAGCAGGAAGAACGGGGAGACGAACGCGTACGGGCTCCAGCGGACGTCCCGCTGCCAGCGGCGGGACAGCCGGGTCCGTCGGCGCTGCTCCTTCCCGTCGGACGCGGGGGCGCCGGCCGGGCGGCCCGGGGCCGCGCCCCCCTCCTTGGAGGGGGCCGCGGCGGCGGTGTCGTGCCCAGTGGTCATACGGGTCACTGGTCCAGGTTGTTGTCGATGGTCTTCACGGCCGTCTCCCAGGCCTCCTCGGGCGACTTGCCCTGGGTGACGAGGATGACGCCGTTGTCGGTGAGGCCCTGCTGGATGATCTGGTCCTTCGGGCCGATCACCTGGACGGGGGCGTTCTTGGCGGCCTCGGCGAAGATCTCGCCGATCGGGGCGTCACCGGTCATCTCGTTCTTGGCGCCGGTGACCTCGGGCATCGTGTACGCGGCCGGGGTGCTCGGGAAGCCGCCCTGCACCTTGAACAGCTTGGCCTGCTGCTCGGGCGCGGTCAGCCAGGCGGCCAGCTTGGCGGCCTCCTCGGTGTTCTTGCCGGACTTGGGCACGGCGAGGAAGGAGCCGCCCCAGTTGCCGGACCTGGGCGCCTGGGCGACGTCCCACTTGCCCTTGGACTCCGGCTTCGACTTGCCCTTGATGGTGCCGAGCATCCACGGCGGGCAGGAGACCGCGGCGAACTTGCTGTTGGCGATGGTCTGGTCCCAGGCGGGCTGGAACTGGGTCTGGTTGCCGAGGATCCCGTCCTCGGCGGCGGCCGCGGTGAGGTCGAAGGCGTCCTTGACGGCCGGGTTGGACTTGTAGATGACCTTGCCGGAGGAGTCGTAGAACCGCTCGGTCTCACTGCTGAGGATCGCGTTGATCAGACCGCCGGGGGAGTCCATGAAGTAGGTGCCCTTGGGCGCGTTCTTCTGGTAGTCGCGGCCGACGTCGACGAGCTTCTTCCAGTCGCCCGCCCAGAGCTTGCCGACCTCCTCGCGGTCGGTGGGCAGTCCGGCCTTCTCGAAGAGGTCGGTGCGGTAGCAGATGGCCATCGGGCCGACGTCGGTGCCGAGGCCGATCGTCTGGCCGTCCTGGGTGGTGGCCTGCTGCCACTTCGGCTTGAGGAAGTCGCTTTCCTTGCCGTACTTCGACAGGTCGAGCAGCTTGGCGGACTGGGTCGCCACGACCTCGGCGATGTTGCCGACCTCGACGGCCTGGATGTCCATCAGGCCGCTGTTGGTGGTGAGGTGGTTGACCAGCGCGGGGTAGTAGTTCTCGTTCCGCTCGGTGACGTTCTCCTTGATGGTGATGTCGGGGTTGAGTTTCATGTACTCGTCGTAGAGACCGGCTTCCTTGAAGCCCATCGTCCCGAAGAGTCCCAGCGTGATCGTCGTCTTGCCGCCGCCGTCGCCGCCGTTCGACTGGCCCGACTCGTTTTCGCCGTCGTCGGCACAGCCGGCCAGCAGCCCGGCGCCCAGCGACGCGACGGCCGCGAGGACGACCGCCTTGCGGCGGGTACGGGTAGATGCTCGCATTGGGTCCTCCAGTTGCCCTGACGTGCCGACCCCCCGGCCAGAAATACTTGGTTGGTCCCGTGGTGCGTGGTGCTGCGTGGGTGTCCCGTGGTGCTGTGTGACGCTGCGGCTCGGGCGGGGAACGTGCGGGTTGTGTATGTGCCAGGTAGTGTGGGAGCGCTCCCATCGGTGATGTGTTGAAGGTTCGTGGGTTCGAGCGGGGGTGTCAAGGGAGCGGACGCGGAGAACTGCGTTCAGTTATCGGCCTGTTAACTGGAATCCGGGAACCGGGATCACCCCCGGTCCGTCGGCGCCAGATGGCCGGGGCACTGTTACATTCCAGGCCAACGGGTGTACGACGGGAGGGCGAAGCCCATGGCAAGCCACGGAGCGCGGGGCCGCAGCGGCGGCCGGCCGACCTTGGAAGAGGTCGCCGCACGCGCCGGAGTCGGGCGGGGCACGGTCTCCCGGGTGATCAACGGCTCGCCGCGGGTCAGCGACGCGACCCGCGCCGCCGTCGAGGCGGCCGTCGCGGAACTCGGCTACGTCCCGAACACGGCGGCCCGCGCCCTCGCCGCCAACCGCACCGACGCGATCGCGCTGGTCGTCCCGGAACCGGAGACGCGGTTCTTCGCGGAGCCGTACTTCTCGGACATGCTGCGCGGTGTGGGCGCGGAGCTGAGCGAGACGGAGATGCAGCTCCTGCTGATCTTCGCGGGCAGCGACCGCGAGCGTCAGCGGCTCGCCCAGTACCTCGCCGCGCACCGCGTCGACGGCGTCCTGCTGGTCTCCGTGCACGCCGACGACCCGCTCCCGGACCTCCTCGCCCAGCTGGAGATCCCCGCGGTGATCAGCGGTCCCCGCTCGGCCGCGGAGACCCTGCCGTCGGTGGACTCCGACAACTACGGCGGCGCCCGCTCGGCCGTCGAACACCTGCTGTCCCGCGGCCGCCGCCGGGTCGCGCACATCACCGGCCGCCTCGACGTCTACGGCGCCCAGCGCCGCGTCGACGGCTACCGGGACGCGCTCGCCGACGCCGGCCACCGGGCCGACGAAGGGCTCATCGAGGCCGGCGACTTCACCGAGGAGGGCGGCCGCCGCGCGATGGCCGCCCTGCTGGCCCGTCACCCCGACCTCGACGCGGTCTTCGCGGCGTCCGACGTCACCGCGGCGGGCGCCCGGCACGCCCTGCGCGAGGCCGGCCGCCACATCCCCGACGACGTGGCCCTCGTCGGCTACGACGACTCCGCGATCGCCCGGCACCTGGACCCGCCCCTGACCAGCGTCCGCCAGCCCATCGAGGAAATGGGCCGCCGCATGATCGACCTCCTCCTCACCGAGATCGCGGACCGCCGCCCGGCGGCGTCGCGGGGGCTGGAGCGCAGGCAGATGGTGCTGGCCACGGAGCTGGTGGAGCGGGCGTCGTCATAGCGGAGGGGCGGATCCCGTTCCGTCTCCGCCGCGGGGCGGAGACGCGCTGCCGCAGCGGACGATGTGCGGCCGCCCCGCCCGGAGCCAGCATGTCCGCATGACGACAGCGACCGCCCCCGCGCCGGCGCCCCTGTGGGCCCGCCGCGCCGCCCACGCCATCGCCCTGTGCGCGCTCCCGTCCGGTCTGTGGCGCATCGCCATGGCGTCCGGGATATATGTCGGCTACAGCGACCGGGTCCTGCGCGACGTCTTCGGCATCCCGGGCTGGGGCGTCGCCTACGTCGTCGGCCTCTCCGTGCTCGCCGAGCTGGCCGCCCTGGCACCGCTGCTGCTCGTCAGCGACCGGTGGCGTCCGCTGCGCCCCCGGACGCTGGGCACCGTGGCCTGGATCACCTCGGGCGTCCTGGTCCTGGTGGCGCTGTGGCAGCTGGTGATCGCGTTCACCGTCGAGAGCCGGACGTACATGTCGAGCGGTACGGCACAGACGGTCTGGGCCCTGGCGTTCGCCCCCCTGTGCGCCATCCCGTTCCTGATGACGGCGCTGAGCTGGTCGTACACGAGGCGGCACCGGACGGGACCCCACCGGCCGAACGCAATCAGCCGGTGACTCTCTTCCGAGAGCCACCGGCTGATTACTCAGGGTGAGTGACGGGACTCGAACCCGCGGCATCCTGGACCACAACCAGGTGCTCTACCAGCTGAGCTACACCCACCATGACCGGCGATGGACTTTGTCGTTTCCCCGACCGGCCGAGAAAAAGTGTACAGGGTCCGAAGGGGTGCTCGCGCACGTGTTTCGCGGCGCCCCTTCCGGCGGGCTTCCGGCGGGCTTCGTCAGGCCTGCTGAGCGGGCAGGACGTGCTTGGCGGCGATCGCCTTCGCGGTGTCCGAGTCGGGGCCGGGCTGCGGCACGAAGACGGCCTCGCGGTAGTAGCGCAGCTCGGCGATGGATTCGCGGATGTCGGCGAGGGCCCGGTGGTTGCCGTTCTTCTCCGGGCTGTTGAAGTAGGCCCGGGGGTACCAGCGGCGGGCCAGCTCCTTGATCGAGGAGACGTCGACGATCCGGTAGTGGAGATAGTCCTCCAGCGTCGGCATGTCGCGGAGCAGGAAGCCCCGGTCCGTGCCGACCGAGTTGCCGCACAGCGGGGCCTTGCCGGGCTCCTTGACGTGTTCGCGTACGTACGCCAGGACCTGTTCCTCCGCGTCCGCCAGCGTCGTGCCGTTCGGCAGTTCCGCGAGCAGACCGGACGCGGTGTGCATCTGACGCACCACCTCCGGCATCGTCTCCAGCGCCTGGTCCGGCGGACGGATGACGATGTCCACGCCCTCGCCGAGCACGTTCAGCTCGGAGTCGGTGACGAGGGCGGCCACCTCGATGAGAGCGTCGTCGGACAGCGAGAGGCCGGTCATCTCGCAGTCGATCCACACCATGCGATCGTTCATGCGTCCACATTACGGCCGACGGCCGCGCGCGGATCCCCCGCGTCGGCGCCTTGCGCGGGCGGAGAACGCCGCGGGGCCACGAGGAAGGCTCCTCGTGGCCCCGCGGTGCGATCACACGGTCACGTTCCGCTGCGCTGTCCCGGGAGACTGGCGCGCGACGCCACATAGGCGTCCCGGTGGTCCCGGTGGTCCCGGTGGTCCCGGTGGTCCAGGGAACCCGCGCCGACGGCGCTCGCGGCCGCCGTGCGGCGGGCCTGGAGCGGGACCGGGTGGTCCTGGTGGTGCGCGGCCGCGTGCCCGGGGTGGCCGGGCTGACCGGCGCCCGGCTGCCCGGGACCCATGCCGAGGGCGCCGTGGCTCGGGGCCGGCGTGGCCTCGACGTCGGCCGGCTTGTCACCCTGCGGCCGGCGGGCCCGGTACGCGGCCCGGTACGCCGCCGGGGACGAGCCGAGCTGACGGCGGAAGTGGCCGCGCAGCGCGACGGGGGAGCGGAAGCCGCAGCGGCCCGCCACCTCGTCCACCGAGTAGTCCGACGTCTCCAGGAGGCGCTGCGCCTGGAGCACCCGCTGGGTGATCAGCCACTGCAGCGGGGCGCTGCCGGTCAGCGAGCGGAACCGGCGGTCGAACGTACGCCGGCTCATGTACGCCCGTGCCGCGAGCGTCTCCACGTCGAACTGCTCGTGGAGGTGCTCCAGTGCCCAGGCGACGACCTCGGCGAGCGGGTCGGCGCCGATCTCCTCCGGTAAAGAGCGGTCCAGGTAGCGTTCCTGGCCTCCGCTCCGGCGCGGCGGCACCACCAGGCGGCGGGCCAGCGCGCCGGCCGCCTCGTTGCCGTGGTCGGTGCGCACGATGTGCAGGCACAGGTCGATGCCGGCCGCGGTGCCCGCCGACGTCAGTACGTCTCCGTCGTCGACGAAGAGTTCGCGCGGATCCACGTGCACCGACGGATAGCGTTTCGCCAGCGTCGGCGCGTACATCCAGTGTGTGGTCGCGGGACGGCCGTCCAGCAGGCCCGCCGCCGCGAGGACGAAGGCGCCGGTGCACAGCCCGACGATGCGGGCGCCTTCCTCGTGCGCCCGGCGCAGTGCGTCGAGCGCTTCCTCGGGTGGTGGCGAGGTGATCGACCGCCAGGCCGGCACGACGACCGTGCCCGCCCGCGAGATCGCCTCCAGGCCATGAGGTGCGGTGAGTTCCAGGCCCCCTGTGGTCCGCAGGGGGCCTTCCTCGCCCGCGCACACCAGCAGCCGGTAGCGCGGCACTCCGGCGTCCTGGCGGTCGATGCCGAACACCGACAGCGGTATGGAACTCTCGAAGATGGGGCCGCCGCTGAACAGCAGTACCGCGACGACCTCCTTGCGGCGTCGCCCGGAGAGCTTCCGGGCCGCGGCGTCCGGCGTGGCAGTGGAGTCGTGGCTCATCCTGCTAAGCCCCCCTCGGTGGTCGCGGCTCCTCGGTTGTGTCGCTCCTGCACGTTTCCCCTCGGTCCTGCACGAGTCCCCCGCCGTAAAGACAGTCAAGATCGAATCTACTGCGTCACGCCGAGCCCCAATGGCCGGTTCGCACCGGGCTCATTGTCGACTTGGCAACTTGGCGTAAAGCATTCGATCACGAAGCGTTGCACTCACGGGCCGCGCAGGGAAGTGCGCCTCGTCGCAGTGGCCAAACCGCGTAGGGTGTGCGAGCCGCCGGAGACCCTTTCCATGCAGGTCAAACGGGGGGTGGAGGGTGTTCCGGACAGGGGATGCGCGACATCCAGAAGTTGGCTGAAAAGATGCGGGCGCGTGCGCGAAAACCGGTCAGCCGACCGGTGTATTTCCCCGCCCGCCGGAACGCCCGCCGCGATGCGCCCCGGTGCCCGTCCGCTGGTGCCTGCCGCGGTGCGGAGTGCCCTCCTCGGCGAGCAGCCGGGCCGCCCCGCGCTCCGACTGGCGCAGCAGCAGCCGGCACACGGCCGTGACCGCCCCGAGACCGAGCGCGGTGCCCGCCGCGCCGGCGAGCGAGGCGCCGAACCAGAGGAGGACCACCGGGACGATGACACAGCTGAAGGCCGCCCAGCGGACGATCTCGGTGGCGCCGTCCGGCCCGGACCGTGAGGACATGGTGGTGTGTGCTCCCTGTGGCACTGTGACGCCGTGTCGCTGTGACGCGGCGGCGCTGTGCGGGTCGTTGCGGCTGTTGCAGGGGGTTCAACGGCGGTTCGGCCGGTCGGTCACCTTGACATGGCCTGAATCCTGCGCAAACCGCCTGTACGGGGCAGCAACCATTGCGTTACGGGCGCACCCTCGTGCATGCTCCGGGGAACCGCCACGGACGGTGCGCGGGATCTGGGCGAAGGAGGCGTGCCGCCGTACCCTTGGGGGTATGGGGTTGGGAAGATGATTCCCGGACACAGCCCGCCTGCCGCACAGTGTCGTCCCACCCAATAAGGATCACAACGCCGAGACAGCCATGGCCGGTCACGAATTCTTCGAACCCGCGGACCGCAAGCGGCCCGTCGCCGATCCCACGGCGGCCGAGCCCCTGGCGGCCGAAGAGCCACGCCATGCGTGCGACCCCGCCTTCAAGCACGGGGTCGTCGTCGGCTTCGACGGCTCCACGTCCAGTGAGCGCGCCCTCGCGTACGCGATCGGCATGGCCCACCGTTCCCGTTCGGGCCTGATCATCGTCCATGTGGCCAACCGGCTTCCGACGACGGTGTGGGCGGGCTGCGAGCCGCCGGTCTTCGTGGATGTGCCGGACCACCGCACCGAGGTGCTGGGGCTGGAACTGGCCTGCGCGGACTATCTGTCCGAGGTGCCCTGGATCCTGGTCGAGCGCGGCGGCGACATCTGCCACGAACTCGAGGAGGTCGGGCGGGAGTACGAGGCGGACGCCATCGTCGTCGGCTCCACGCACGGCATCGTCGGCCGGATCTTCGGCTCGGTCGCCGGGCGGCTCGCGAAGCGGGCGAAGCGCCCGGTCATCGTGATTCCCTGACGTGATTCCGTAACTTGCCTCCATTCCGGGTGACATGGGCCGTGGGTACGGCCAACTCCCTTTGTGCGACGGGTGAATCTACTCACGCGTAGATGTGTTTGTGCTCTTGTGAAGGGCATATACCGGTCACCGCACAACTGCACATGCATGAAGGGAGCCCGCCGTGGACAACGACGTCTCTGCGGGAAGCACCACCACGATCGTCGGCCGACTCGCCCTCGGGATCACCCTCCTCGCCGTCGGTGTCGGGCACACCGGCGTGATCGACGGCGTGACGGCCTCCGACGCCGCCACCGTGGCCCAGTACGTGGGCGGGATCGCCCTCTTCCTCACCGGCCTGCTGGCCTTCCGCGACCATGACGCCGGCAACGGCACCGCCTTCACCGTGCTCGGGGCGCTCTGGTTCACCTGGGCCGTCTCCGGTGACGTCTCCGCCAACGCGGCGGGGCTGTTCCTGCTGCTGTTCGCCCTCGTGGTGCTGTCGCTCACGCTGGCCGGCGGGGACCAGCTCGGGCAGGTGTCGTACGGGCTGTTCTTCGTGGCCCTGCTGCTTCTCGCGGTCGCCGCTTTCGCCGGCAGCGGCGGACTGGGCAAGGCCGGGGGCTGGTTCGCCGTGGCGGCGGGGGCCGTCGCCTGGTACGCGGGGACGGCGGCGCCGGCCCACTGGCCGACCTCGTTGTCGCGGCGCGCGGCGGGCCGGGGGGTGACGGCCACCGGCTAGCCGCCGATGCCGGGGACCGGGGCTGCCCCGGCACATGAAACGGACCCCCCGTGTCCGGTGGCGACACGTGGGGGTCCGTCCTTTGTCCGTCGTTCGTCCGGCCTTCGAAGGCCTGCTACTCGACCGTCACCGACTTCGCGAGGTTCCGCGGCTTGTCGATGTCCCGGCCCAGGGCCAGAGCCGTGTGGTACGCGAGGAGCTGGAGCGGGATGCCCATGAGCATCGGGTCCAGCTCGTCCTCGTTCTTCGGGACGACGATGGTCTGGTCGGCCTTCTCCTGCTCCTGGTGGGCGACCGCGAGGATCTTGCCGCTGCGGGCCTTGATCTCCTCCATCGCGGCGCGGTTCTTCTCCAGCAGGTCGTCGTCGGGGACGATCGCGACGGTGGGGAGGGCCGGCTCGATGAGGGCCAGCGGGCCGTGCTTCAGCTCGGACGCCGGGTAGGCCTCGGCGTGGATGTAGGAGACCTCCTTGAGCTTCAGGGAGGCCTCGCGGGCCACCGGGTAGCCCCGGACGCGGCCGATGAAGAGCATCGAGCGGGCGTCGGCGTAGGCCTTGGCCAGCTTCTCGATCTCCGCTTCCTGCTCCAGCATCTCGGCGATCTGGCCGGGCAGCTTGCGCAGGCCCTCGATGATCCGCTTGCCGTCGCGCACGGAGAGGTCGCGGGTGCGGCCGAGGTGCAGGGCGAGCAGGGCGAAGGAGACGCAGGTGTTGGTGAAGCACTTGGTCGAGACGACGCAGACCTCGGGGCCGGCGTGCACGTAGATGCCGCCGTCGGCCTCGCGGGCGATCGCGGAGCCCACGACGTTGACAATGCCCAGGACCCGGGCGCCCTTGCGCTTCAGCTCCTGCACCGCGGCCAGCACGTCGTACGTCTCACCGGACTGGGAGACGGCGATGTACAGGGTGTCGGGGTCGACGACCGCGTTGCGGTAGCGGAACTCGGAGGCCGGCTCGGCGTCGGCGGGGATGCGGGCCAGCTCCTCGATCATCTGGGCGCCGATCATGCCCGCGTGGTACGAGGTGCCGCAGCCGAGGATCTTCACCCGGCGGATCCGGCGCGCCTCACGGGCGTCCAGGTTGAGGCCGCCGAGGTGCACGGTGGAGAAGCGGTCGTCGATCCGGCCGCGCAGCACGCGGTCCACGGCCTCGGCCTGCTCGTGGATCTCCTTGTGCATGTAGGTGTCGTGGCCGCCCATGTCGTAGGAGGCGGCCTCCCACTCGACGGTGGTGGGCTCGGCCGTCGTACGGGTGCCCTCCGTCGTGTAGGTGCGGAAGTCGTCGGCCTTCAGCGTGGCCATCTCGCCGTCGTCGAGGGTCACTATCTGCCGGGTGTGGGTGACCAGCGCGGCGATGTCCGAGGCGACGAACATCTCCTTCTCGCCGATGCCGAGGACGACCGGGGAGCCGTTGCGGGCGACGACGATGCGGTCCGGGAAGTCGGCGTGCAGGACGGCGATGCCGTAGGTGCCCTCGATCAGGCGCACGGTCTCGCGGACCTTGTCCTCCAGCTTCTCGGCCTGCGAGCGGGCGATCAGGTGGACGAGGACCTCGGTGTCGGTCTCGGAGAGGAACTCGACGCCGTCCGCCTCCAGCTTGCGGCGCAGGTCGGCGGCGTTGTCGATGATGCCGTTGTGGACGACGGCGACCTTGCCCTCGGCGTCCAGGTGCGGGTGGGCGTTCACGTCGGAGGGGGCGCCGTGGGTGGCCCAGCGGGTGTGGGCGATGCCGGTGGTGCCCTTGAAGCGCGCCGGGACCTTGGCCTCCAGGTCACGGACCCGGCCCTTGGCCTTGACCATCTTCAGGCCCGAGGCCTTGGGGGAGGTCACGACGATGCCCGCCGAGTCGTAGCCCCGGTACTCCAGGCGCTGGAGCCCTTCGAGGAGCAGCGGCGCCACGTCACGCTTGCCGATGTATCCGACGATTCCGCACATATAAAGGTGTTCCTAGCCGTAGATCTAGCCGTAGACGATCCGCCGCAGCTGCCGGAGCGTGAGCTCCGGCGGGGCCACCGCGCGATATTTGAGATCCGCCTCGATCCGCTCGAAGATCGTCGCGTTGACCAGGCCCTGGGCCTGGAGCTCGCGGTGGCGGCGACGGACGTATTCCTCGGTCGTCTCGTCGAAGAAGGCGAGCACGTCCTGGACCACGCGCAGCGCCTCGCCCCGGCTGAGGGGCGTGGACCGCGTCAGATGATCAACAAGTTCGTCGTGCACCCGGTAGATCCTGGAGTAAGGGGCTGGGTTTTGCAAGAATCCTGCCCGATTGCGGGCAGGACCCTGTGTGTAGGCCGTGTACGCCCTTATTGCATCCGCTTCAGGACCGCCTGCTTGGCCATCGTGAACTCCTCGTCCGTGAGGACCCCGGAGCGGTGCAGCTCGCCCAGCTCCCGCAGCCGGCGCAGCAGGGCGTCGTGGTCGTCCTCGGCGGCGGGCGCGGGCGTCGCCTCAGGCTGCCGCGGCGGGGCGGGGGCGGCGTCCGGTGCCGACGGGTGCGGCAGACGGGCCTGGACGGCCGCCGCGACCAGGGCCATCAGCGGGTCCTTCTTGAAGCCCCACAGCTCGACGGAGTTCGGGTCGTACTTGGGCGGCGCCTTGGTCGGGGCGTTCCTCACGGTGAAGCGGAGGTGGCCGTTCTCCAGGCCGACCGCCGGATACCACTCCACGGCCGTGATGTCGCCGACCGCCAGGGTGCGGGTGCCGGCGGCGGCCTTGGCGTCCTCCGTCTTCCAGTTCCACTCCAGCCGGACCCGGTCGCCGTCGAAGCTCGCGCTGCCGTCCCCGGCGGCGGCCGACAGCGGGACGGCCGGGCCCGGCAGCAGGTACTCGGTGGCCGGTTCCGCGGGCACCCGGTCCAGCAGCAGGGCGTTGCGCACCTCGTCCACGAAGTACTCGGCGACGCCGTACCGGCCCGGCTCGACGACCAGCTGGTACGGGTCGTGAGGTTCCGTCAGCCGCCCGCCGGTCGCCTGGATCAGCGGGTCGGCGCCGTCGCGCAGTCTGAGGCGCAGGCGCCCGGACTTCTTGCCCTGCTCGAACGATATGCCCGCCAGCGCGCCCAGGGGGACGACGAGTTCACCGAGCGTCCGGCGCAGCAGGCCGACGCTCTTGTCGCGTCCGGGAGTCAGCCGCAGGGCGTCGCCGTCGAAGGTCCAAGTGCCGTCCTTTTGAAGGATTTCCGCCATGCGGGGATTGTTTCACTCGTTCTGCGGGAGAGTGGTCTACACCCCTTGTGGTCTATACCCATCCGAAGGGAGCACGTGTGAGACGGCACAGACTGCACCTTCTCGGTTCGCTGCTGCTGGTCGCGGCGGCCGGCGTCCTCACCTCCGGCGCGGCACCCCGGCCCGCGCCCGGCCCCGCCGAGGCGAGGCCCCTCGGCCAGGTCGTCCCGGCCCCCGCCTCGGTCGCCCCGGGCGGATCCCCGTACCGCATCACCGACGGCACCCGCATCCGCGTCGACGGCACACGGGAGGCCCGCCGGGTCGGCGACTACCTCGCGGACGTCCTGCGGCCCTCCACCGGCTACCCGCTGCCCGTCACCGACCGGGGCGCGGGCGGCATCCGGCTCCGGCTCGCCAAGGGCCCGTACGGCGCCGAGGGTTACCGCCTCGACAGCGGCCGCACCGGCGTCACCATCACCGCCGCCGAGCCCGCCGGGCTCTTCCACGGCGTCCAGACCCTGCGTCAGCTGCTGCCCGCCGCGGTCGAGAAGGACACCGTGCAGCCCGGACCCTGGCTGGTCGCGGGCGGCACCATCCGGGACACCCCGCGCTATGCCTGGCGCGGCGCCATGCTCGACGTGTCGCGGCACTTCTTCACCGTCGCCGAAGTCAAGCGGTACATCGACCAGCTGGCCCTCTACAAGCTGAACAAGCTCCATCTGCACCTCAGCGACGACCAGGGCTGGCGGATCGCCGTCGACTCCTGGCCGCGCCTCGCCACCCACGGCGGCTCCACCGAGGTCGGCGGCGGTCCCGGCGGCCACTACACGAAGGCGGACTACACGGAGATCGTCCGCTACGCGGCCTCCCGGCACCTGGAGGTCGTCCCCGAGACAGACATGCCGGGCCACACCAACGCGGCCCTCGCCTCGTACGCCGAACTCAACTGCGACGGCGTGGCACCCCCGCTGTACACCGGCACCGACGTGGGCTTCAGCTCGCTGTGCGTCGGCAAGGAGGTCACCTACGACTTCGTGGAGGACGTCGTCCGCGAGCTGGCCGCCCTCACCCCCGGCCGCTACCTCCACATCGGCGGCGACGAGGCGCACTCCACCAGCCACGCGGACTACGTGCGGTTCATGGACCGGGTGCAGCCGGTCGTCGCCGAGTACGGCAAGACCGTCGTCGGCTGGCACCAGCTGACCGGCGCCACCCCGGCCGCCGGCGCGCTCGCCCAGTACTGGGGCCTGGACGGCACCGGCGCCGAGGAGAAGGCGCAGGTGGCGAAGGCGGCACAGAGCGGGACGGGGATCGTCCTGTCCCCGGCCGACCGGGTCTACCTCGACATGAAGTACGACAGGAACACCCCGCTGGGACTGTCCTGGGCCGGATACGTCGACGTCCGGCGGTCCTACGACTGGGACCCCGGCGCCTATCTGCCGGACACGCCCGCCTCCGCGATCCGCGGGGTGGAGGCGCCGCTGTGGACGGAGACGCTCGAGAACTCCGCGCACATCGAGTACATGGCGTTCCCGAGGCTGCCCGGCGTCGCCGAGCTGGGCTGGTCGCCGGCCGCCACGCACGACTGGGAGGCGTACCGGACGCGGCTCGCGGCGCAGGGGCCGCGCTGGGACGCGCTCGGCATCGGCTACCACCGGTCGCCGCAGGTGCCGTGGCCCGCTGAGTGAGCCGAGCGGAACGCCGACGGGCACCCCGGAGGACCGTCTCCGGGGTGCCCGCCTGGTCAGGGGGTCAGAACCCGGCGATCGGGTTCCTCAGGGTGCCGACGAGCTGGAGCGCGCCGGACGGGTCCGCGAGATCGACCATCTGCCTGTTGTTGCGCAGCTGGAGCCGGTTGAGGCAGGACAGCGCGAACTCCGGGGCGAACATGTCGTACTGCCGGAACTTGTCGGCGAGTTCGGGCATCGACTCCTGGTACTCGCGGGTGACCTCGGCGACCGTGCGCCAGAAGTCGTCCTCCTCCAGAACTCCCTCGGAGGCGAGGCCCGCGGCGAGGAAGCGGAAGAAGCAGTCGAAGACGTCCGTGAAGACGGACAGCAGCTTCTTGTCCTCGGGGACCTCGGCGCGGATCCGCTGGACCTCCGGCGGCAGCACCGCGTCCGGGTCCATGACGCAGATCTCCTCGGCGATGTCCTTGTAGATCGCGCGTTCGACCACGCCGTCCTTCAGGACCAGGATCACGTTCTCGCCGTGCGGCATGTAGACCAGGTCGTAGGCGTAGAAGCTGTGCAGCAGCGGGGTGTAGTAGGCCCGCAGATAGCGGCGCAGCCACTCCGCCGGGGCCAGGCCCGAGCGGGCGATCAGCGCGCCCGCGAAGGAGGCGCCCGCGTGGTCGACGTGCAGCAGCGAGGCCATGGTCGCCAGGGACTCGCCGTCCCGCAGCGACGGCACCGGGCTCTCCCGCCACAGCGCGGCGAGCATCTTGCGGTACGGCGAGTAGCGGTCGGTGGCCTTCTCGTACTCCAGGTGCCGGTAGCCGACCGCCGCCCGCTCCCGGATGATCGTCAGGCCCGTCGCCTTCAGCACCGGGTCGCCCTCGATCAGCTGGGCCAGCCAGTCGTTGATCGCCGGGGTGGCCTCCATGTAGGCGGCCGACAGCCCGCGCATGAAGCCCATGTTGATGACGGACAGCGCCGTCTTCACGTAGTGCTTCTCGGGGTGGCTGGTGTTGAAGAACGTCCGGATGGACTGCTGGGCCAGGTACTCGTCGTCGCCCTCGCCCAGGCACACCAGGTGCTGCCGGGCCACCTCGGCGGCGAAGGTGACGGAGAGCTTGTTCCACCACTGCCAGGGGTGGACGGGGATGAACAGGTAGTCGGCCGGGTCCAGGCCGCGCTCGCGCAGCACGCCGTGGAAGCGGTCGACGGTCTCCTCGCCCAGCTCCTGCCGGACGAAGGACTCGTAGTCGATGCCCACACCCGCCGTGAACGCGGCGCGCGAGCGGTGCGCGGCCAGCCAGACCAGGCGGACGGGGCTCGCGGTCTCCGGCGCGTACGACAGGTACTCGTGGATGCCGAAGCCGAGCCGGCCGTTGTTGGCGACGAAGCAGGGGTGGCCCTCGGTCATCCCCGTCTCGATGGCCTGGAAGCCGCCGGCCGCCAGTTCCGCGGCGGTGATCCGCGGCTTGGTGAGCTTGTAGCAGGTGCCGGAGAGGGTGGAGGAGATCTCCTCCAGGTAGACCGGCAGGATCTCGTCGCTCAGGCCGAGGGAGTCCTTCAGCTCGATGAAGAAGTCCAGGGCGGCGAGCGGGAGCTCTTTGCCGTCGCGGTGCCGGGATATGGAGTCCGCGTCGATCTGCCAGTGGTCCAGGGTGCGGACGGCCGCGGTGAAGCGGTAGCCGGTCAGACCGTCGTCGCTGCGGACGACGTAGACGTCGCCGTCCCGCTCGGGCGTGATCAGCCGCTCGTGCGCGAACTCGGCGAGAGCCTTGCGTATCAGGAGACGGTTGGCCTGCTCCCAGCGCTCGGGGGAGAGATGGGCCACGGAGTCGGCGAGGCTCATGCGGACACCCCCGTCGCGGCCAGGAACTGCGCCCGGGTGCAGAAGCTCAGCAGCGCCTTCTTCTCCGGCTTCTGGATCTCCCGCTCCGGGACGAAGCCGACGGCCGCGTTCAGGGCGTGCACGGCCTTGTTGCGGACGTCCGGTTCGACGACCACGCGTTCGGTCGCCGGGTCCTCGAAGAGGTGCGCCATGACGGCGGTGATGACGGACTTGGTGAAGCCGTGCACCGGCTTGTCCGTGGGCGGGGTGAGGAAGTGCATGCCGACGTCCCCGGGCCGGGCCTCGTACAGGCCGACCAGTTCCCGGTGGGCGGGGTCGTACTTCTCCATGAGGAAGGCAGGCTCGCCGTCCTGGAGGCCGAGCAGCGCGTGATGGTGCTCGTCGGCGGCTATCTCCATGTAGGCGCGCTCGACGTCCTCCAGTTTCGCGTCCTGCATCATCCAGAACGCGGCCTTGGGGTGGGTGACCCAGCCGTGCAGGAGCTCGGCGTCCTTCAGCGGGTCGAGGGTGCGGAACGTGAAGGTCATACCGAGAACTCCTGGAACGCGATCGTCTTCTCCACCGGGTAGTACTCGGTGCCGAGCAGCTCCCGGATGATGTAGCTGTTGCGGTAGGCGCCCATGCCCAGGTCGGGGCTGGTGATGCTGTGGGTGTGGACGCCGGCGTTCTGCAGGAAGACGCCTCTGCCGGTGACGTCGATCGCGTAGTTGCGGCCGACGTCGAAGCTGCCCTGGGAGTCGCGGACCAGGCGGTCGCCGATCGGCTTCAGGAACTCGGGCTCGACGTACTTGTAGCCGGTGGCCAGGATCAGGCCGTCGGAGCTGAGCTGGAAGTCCTTCTCCTGCTCCTCCTGGCGGAAGCCCAGGGTGTACGTGCCGTTCTCGTAGGACGCGCTGGTCAGTGCCGAGTTGGTGAGCAGCCGGGTGGGGACCGGGCCGCCGAGGTTCTTCTGGTAGAGCAGGTCGAAGATCTCGTTGATCAGGTCGCCGTCGATGCCCTTGAACAGGCCCTTCTGCTGGGCGGTCAGGCGGTAGCGGGTCTGCTCCGGCAGGGCGCGGAAGTAGTCGATGTACTCCGGGGAGGTCATCTCCAGCGTGAGCTTGGTGTACTCCAGCGGGAAGAACCGCGGGGAGCGGGTGACCCAGTTCAGCCGGTAGCCGTGGACGTCGATCTCGCCGAGGAGGTCGTAGTAGATCTCGGCGGCGGACTGGCCGCTGCCGACCAGCGTGATCGACTTCTTCTTCTGCAGCTCCGCCTTGCTCTGCACATAGCGGGAGTTGTGGATGAAGTCGCCGCCCAGGCCCCGGCAGGGCTCCGGGACGTACGGCGGGGTGCCGGTGCCGAGCACGAGGTGGCGGGCGCGGTACGTCTCACCGGCCGCGGTCGTCACGGCGTACAGCTCGTCCGTCTCGTCGTACGTCACCTCGGTGACGGTCGTGCCGAAGCGGATGCTGCTCAGCTTGTTCGCGGCCCAGCGGCAGTAGTCGTCGTACTCGACGCGGAGCGGGTAGAAGTTCTCGCGTATGTAGAACGAGTAGAGGCGGCCCTTCTCCTTCAGGTAGTTCAGGAAGGAGTACGGCGACGTCGGGTCCGCCAGGGTGACCAGGTCCGACATGAACGGCGTCTGGAGGTGGGCGCCTTCGAGGAACATGCCGGCATGCCACTCGAAGTCGGGCTTGGACTCCAGGAAGACGCCGTCGAGTTCGTCGATCGGCTCGGTGAGACAGGCGAGGCCGAGGTTGAAGGGCCCGAGTCCGATTCCCACGAAGTCGTAGGTCTTGGTGGCGGATTCAGGAAGCGCGGTCAAGGGAGTCTCCCAGGTACTGCTCGGCGTGGCCGGCGATCAGGTCGAGGACGGCGGCGATGTCGGACACCATCGTCTCAGGGTTGAGCAGGGTGAACTTGAGGTAGTGGCGGCCGCCCACCTTGGTGCCCGCGACGATGGCCTCGCCGGAGGCGAACAGGGCCTTGCGGGCGTAGAGGTTGGCGCGGTCGATCTCCGCGGGGTCGGTGACGGCGGCCGGGATGTAGCGGAAGACCAGGGTGGACAGCGACGGCTCGACGACGACGTCGTAGCGCGGGTCGGCGGCCAGCAGCCGCCAGCCCTCCTGCGCCAGGTCGCAGACCTCGTCGAAGAGCTGCCCGATGCCGTCGGCGCCCATGACGCGCAGGGTGACCCAGAGCTTGAGGGCGTCGAAGCGGCGGGTGGTCTGGAGGGACTTGTCCACCTGGTTGGGGATACGTTCCTGCACCATCCGGCGCGGGTTCAGGTACTCCGCGTGGTAGGTGGCGTGGCGCAGCGTCGACGCGTCCCGCACCAGCACGGCGGACGAGCTCACCGGCTGGAAGAAGGACTTGTGGTAGTCGACGGTGACCGAGTCGGCCCGCTCGATGCCGTCCAGCAGCGCGCGGCGCTTGAGGGAGGTGAGCAGTCCGCAGCCGTAGGCCGCGTCGACGTGCATCCAGGTGCCGTACTGCGCGCACAGCTCGGCGATCTCGGGGAGCGGGTCGATCGAGCCGAAGTCGGTGGTGCCGGCGGTGGCGACGACGGCCATGGGGACGAGGCCGTCCTTCGCGCAGCGCTCCAGCTCGTGGGCGAGCGCGACGGTCTGCATCCGCTTGTCGTGGTCGACGGGGATCGACACGACGGCGTCCTGGCCGAGGCCGAGCAGTTTCGCCGACTTCTTCACGCTGAAGTGGCTGACCTCGGAGGCGAAGACGCGCAGTTTGCCGAGGTCCTCGGTCTTGGCCTCCTCGCGGGCCAGCAGCAGCGCCTGGAGGTTGGACTGGCTGCCGCCGGAGGTGAACACGCCGTCGGCGTTCTCGCCGAGGCCGATGCGGGCGGCGGTCCAGTCGACGAGTTTGCGCTCGATGAGGGTGCCGCCGGCCGACTGGTCCCAGGTGTCCAGGGAGGAGTTGACGGCGGACAGGATCGCCTCGCCGAGCACGGCCGGGATGACGACGGGGCAGTTGAGGTGGGCGAGGTAGCGGGGGTGGTGGAAGTAGATCGCGTCCCGGAGGTAGACGTCCTCCAGCTCGTCGAGGACCGCCGTGGTGTCGTGCAGCGGCTGGTCGAGGTCGATCCGCTCGATGGCGGGAGCCAGGGCGTCGACCGTGACGCCGGTGAACGGGCGCCGGGTGGTGGCGAGTTTGGCGGCCACCCGCTCGACTCCTTCGGTCACGGAGCGGCGGTACTGCTCCGCGGTCGTGTCATTGAGCAGGTGCGAGCGCATGTGGGGGTCCTCCGGTGGGGACTGGCCGAGCGGACGGGAAGGGCCGGGGCGGAGCCGATGACTCCGGCTTACTTAGGTTAGCCTAACCTAAGTTGGCTGATCTCCGTGCGGTCGGAGAGTAACTTCCGTCACTTTCAACTGAATTACTCGCCCTGCTCCCGCAACTGCTCTTCCGTCAGCCCACGGCGCCAGTAGCCCACGAACGTCACCCGGCGCCGGTCGACGCCGCGCTCGCCGACGAAATGCCGGCGCAGCGCCTTCACCGAGCCGGACTCGCCCGCGATCCAGACGTACGGGTGCTCCGCCGGCGGCAGTCGCGTGTCGCGGATCGCGTCGAGGGCCATGGGGGACCCCTCGGCGTGGTCGCCCTCCTGTACCAGCCAGGTCACCTCGGCGTCCGCCTCGGTGGCCAGGTCCAGCACGTTCCCGGCGTCATGCACCTCCAGCCACACCCGGGCCCGCTGCCCGGCCGGCAGCGACTCCAGGATCGCGGCGACCGCCGGAAGCGCGGTCTCGTCACCCCAGAGCACCACCAGATCGGTGTCCTCCGGCGGCCGGAACCGGATCGCCCGGTTGTCCGCGATCGCCGGGCCGAGCAGCAGCACCTTGTCCCCGGCGGAGGCCCGCGCGGCCCACGTGGAGGCGGGTCCGGCGGGAGTGGCGGAACCCGGCTCCACGCCGTGCAGCACGAAGTCGATGTCGATCTCGTCGGGGTCGCGGCGCAGCGAGCGCAGCGTGTACGAGCGCATCACCGCCCGCACGTCGTCCGGCAGCGCCATCCACCCCTTCCACCAGTCCTCGCCCAACTCGATGGGGACGACCGGGGCGTCCTGCCCCGGATGCGGAATGAACAGCGACAGCGACTGGTCGCATCCGTCGGAGTGGAAGTCGGCGAGGTCGCCCCCGGCGAAGGTGACCCGGACCAGGGACGGCCCGAGCCGCTCCGTCCGCACGACCTGAAGAGAGAAGAAACGAAACGGAACGGCGACGGTCGTGGACATGCGGTGACTCCTGAACTGGCGGGGTGGGCGGCCGGCCTCAGGGGCGCGGGGAACTGCGCGACCAGCCACCAACTACCCGCAGCCGCCGGACTTCAGGAGCCCCCCGCCCCGAAGGCGCAGCTCAGCTGACCTTCTTCGCGTTCTCGATCGCCTCGGCGAGGTTCGTCAGCAGCGGCGTGCACTTGCCGTACGACAGGATCGGCTCCGGCGAGCGGGGGATGACCTGACCGGCCTTCACCGCCGGCAGCTTCTTCCAGGTCGCCTCGGTGATGGCGTCCGGCTGCGTCGCCTGCGCCCGGTCGTCCATCATGATGATGTCCGCGTCGTACTTGTCGACGTTCTCCCAGCTGAGGGCCTCGAACCAGCCGCCGCCCTGGGCCTTCGCCTTCTCCGACGGCTCGATGAAGTTCACGCCGAGCGCCTTGAAGTACTCGAGGTCGATCGACAGGTTGGTGCCGGAGACGTAGAACAGCTCCGCGCTCGCGGACCCGGCCATCACCTTGATCTCGGGCCGGGCCTTCGCGGCCTTCCGCAGGCGCTCCGCGGCGGCCTCGAACTCCTGCTTCGCCTTGACGGTCTGGTCGGCCTTCAGGTCCGCGCCCAGCGAATCGGCCAGCGCCCACATGCGCTCCAGCGACTGGGTCAGCTGGCGGTCGTAGACGGAGATGCCGACGCTCGGGGCGAGCTTGGTGATCTTGTCCTTGGACTCCTCGGGCACGTACCAGAGGGTGCCGGCGTCGTCGAACATCGTGGTGATGAGGACCTCGGGGGCGAGCGTCGCGTACTTCTCGACGTTGAACTGGCCCCAGACGTTGCCGAGGATCTCGACCTTGCTGATGTCCATGTCGCCGGCCTGGACGTCCGGCTTGCCGTCCTGGGTCTTGGTCGGGCCGAAGACGCCCTTGACCTCGATGCCGTAGTCGTGGAGCGCGGCGGCCACGCCGACGAAGGCGACGATGTTCGTGGGAACCTTGTCGAGCTTCACGGTCGTGCCGCGGTCGTCCTTGAACGTCCAGGGGCCGGACGGCTTGGCGGCCGCCGACGAGTCCGAGCCACCGCTTTTCGTGTCTTCGTCGCCGCACGCGGCGAGAACGGCACCGAGGCCGAGGGCACCGCCGGCGGCGAGGATCCCGCGACGGGTGAGGTGGGTGGCACGGGCGTTGGACATGAGCGTGGCTGCTTTCGAACAGGGCGGATGCCCGCCGGACAATTCGAAGGTAGGTTAGCCTAACCTCAGATCTTGTCCAGGGGTGGGGAGCCCCGGGTTCACGACCGTGCGCGACCCACACCTGTTCGCATTCCCAATGCGCCTACCCACTGCGGGAGTTGGCCGAAACGCCCTCCCGGAAGATGATCCAGATCACTTCTTCGGCGTCGGCGACACAGGGAGGTTGAAGACGTGGTCCGGCGTGACGATGCTCGTGATCGCGTCGCCGAACAGCGTGCTCGGCTCCTGCCCGTCGTGGACGATGTCGGTGTTCAGCAGGACCACCAGCGTCGCCTCCGCCGACGGCAGATAGATGGTCAGGGACTCGTAGCCCGGCAGTGAGCCGTTGTGCCCGATCCAGCCCTGCACGTCGAAGATGCCGAGGCCGTACCCGGCCCCCTTGATGCCGGTCGGGGGCGTCTCCAGGCGCTGCTTCTGCGTCGCGGGTTCGACCATCGCGCCGCCGTCGGGGAACTCGCCCGTGGCCACCGTGCGCGCCCAGGTGCGCAGGTCGTCCCGGGTCGAGATCATCGCTCCGGCGGCCCAGCCCCAGGACGGGTCCCAGTCCGTCGAGTTCTCGACCTCGCCGGTCGCGGTCTGGTTCGTGTACCCCTGCGCGTGCGGCTCGGGGAAGTCCGCGTTCGTCGCGAGGAAGCTGTCCCGCATGCCGGCCGGGTCGAGGATGTTCTCCTTGATGACGTCCTGCAGCGGCTGCTCGGCCACCTTCTCGACGACCAGGCCGAGCAGGATCAGATTGGTGTTGCAGTAGGAGAACTTCTCGTTCGGCTGGAACAGCACCGGGTGCTTGAAGGCGTAGTCCAGCAGTTGCCGAGGCGTGAAGCTGCGTTGCGGATCCGACGTCAGCGCCTTGAAGAAGTCCGGGTCCTCCGAGTAGTTGTACAGACCGCTGCGCATCCCGGCGAGTTCGCGCAGGGATATCTCGTCGCCGTTCGGAACTCCGTCCACGTACGCGCTGATCGGGTCGTCCAGGTCGACCTTGCCCTGGTCGACGAGCTGGAGCAGGGCGGTCACGGTGAAGGTCTTGGTCTCGCTGCCGATGCGCATGAACAGATCCGGCGACATCCGCTGCCCGGTGCTCTTGTCGGCCACGCCGAAGGAGCGCTCGTAGACGCCCTTGTCGGGGGTCCACAGCCCGACGGTGACGCCCGGTACGTTCGCTTCCTTCATGACCCGCTGGACGGCGTCGTCGAGCTGCCGGCGCACCTCCGGCGTCAGCTCGCGGAAGTCACCGTCCGCGGTGGTCGGACTCGGCGGATCCGTCTGCGTGACGGCCCCGGACACGGCCTCGGGGCCGACGGCCCGTGGCGTCGCCACGGCCGACACGGCGGTCACCGGCAGCAGCAGAACCGCCGCCATGGCGGCGGCGACGGCCCCCCTGCGAAGTCCTCTGCACGCGAACGTCATGAGCTGCTCCCGGCGGGTGGGAGATGGCCGTGGCCATGAGCGCGGACCTCTCGAGCCGAACAGCACCAGCTTAGGAGCGCCCCCGCCGGATCGCCTGTCGAGCCGACGGGGGCGCTCCCGGGCCCGGAGGCGGCGCTCTAGGCTCTTTCGTTTGGGTCAGCCCGGCTGTGAGGGACGGTGCGTCCCGGCCGAGTCGAGCGGGGTCTGGTGCGTGCAGCTGCAAGGCGGAGGAGGGAGTCGACGCGGCGCGTCGGCGACTGACGACAACGCGGCAGATGTGCGTGCCAGACCCCGCGACGCCGGGATGATCCAAACGGCAGGGCCTAGCCCGCCAGGCCCAACTCCCGGGCGATCAGCATCCGCTGCACCTCGCTCGTGCCCTCGCCGATCTCGAGGATCTTGGAGTCCCGCCACATACGGGCCACCGGGTACTCGTTCATGAAGCCGTAGCCGCCGTGGATCTGGGTGGCGTCCCGGGCGTTGTCGACGGCGATCGTGGACGAGTACAGCTTCGCCAGCGCCGCCTCCTTCTTGAAGGGCTCGCCCGCGACCAGCCGGGACGCCGCGTCGCGCCAGGCGAGGCGGGCCGTGTGGGCCTTCATCTCCATGTCCGCGATCTTGAACTGGATCGCCTGGTTCGCGCCGATCGGGCGGCCGAAGGCGTGCCGTTCCTTCGCGTACGTGACCGACTCGTCGACGCAGCCCTGCGCCAGGCCCGTCGCCAGCGCCGCGATGGCGATCCGGCCCTCGTCGAGGATCCGCAGGAACTGCGCGTACCCGCGGCCCTCCTCGCCCAGCAGGTTCTCGGCCGGCACCCGCACGTCGGCGAAGGACAGCTCACGGGTGTCGGAGGCGTTCCAGCCGACCTTGGAGTAGGGGGCGGCCACCGTGAAGCCCGGGGTGCCGGAGGGGACGATGATCGCGGAGATCTCCGGCCGGCCGTCCGGCTTGCGGCCGGTCACCGCGGTCACCGTGACCAGGCCCGTGATGTCCGTGCCGGAGTTGGTGATGAAGCACTTGGTGCCGTTGATCACCCACTCGCCGGTCGCCGGGTCCCGGCGCGCCGTCGTCCGGGTCGCCCCGGCGTCGCTGCCGCCGTCCGGCTCGGTCAGGCCGAAGGCGCCCAGGATCTCGCCGGAGCACAGCCGGGGCAGCCACCGCCGCTTCTGCTCCTCGGTGCCGAAGAGATGGATCGGCATCGCGCCCAGCGAGACGCCCGCCTCCAGGGTGATGGCGACGGAGGAGTCCACCCGCGCCAGCTCCTCGAGGGCCACGCCCAGGGCGAGATAGTCGCCGCCCATGCCGCCGTACTCCTCCGGGAACGGCAGCCCGAACAGGCCCATCCGGCCCATCTCGCGGACGATCTCGTACGGGAACTCGTGCCGCTCGTAGTAGTCGCCGATCTTCGGGGCCACCACGTCGTGCGCGAACTCCTCCACGGTGCGGCGGAGTTCTTCCAGCTCGGGGGAGAGACGGTGGTCCATCGTTCTTCACTGCTCCTTGTGGGAGAGGGCTCTGACGGTGCGGGACGGGCTGGGGCGGCCCAGTTGCTCGGCCATCCACACGCTGGTGGCGGTGAGCCGGCCGAGGTCGACGCCGGTGTCGATGCCGAGTCCCCGCAGCATCCACACCAGGTCCTCGGTGGCGAGGTTGCCGGTGGCGCTCCTGGCGTACGGGCAGCCGCCCAGGCCGCCCGCGGAGGCGTCGACGGTCGTCACCCCGTGCTGCAGCGCCGCGAGGGTGTTCGCGAGCGCCTGTCCGTAGGTGTCGTGGAAGTGCACGCCGAGCGCGGCGGTGGGGACGCCGGCGGCGTTCAGCGCGGTGAGGAGTTCCCGCACGTGTCCGGGCGTGGCCACGCCGATCGTGTCGCCGAGGCTCAGCTCGTCGCAGCCCATGTCCAGCAGGGCCCGGCAGACGCGGACCACCTGGGGGACCGGCACCGGGCCCTCCCAGGGGTCGCCGAAGCACATGGACAGATAGCCCCGCACATGCCCGCCC
Source organism: Streptomyces sp. TSRI0107 (assembly GCF_001905845.1). Taxonomy (GTDB): domain Bacteria; phylum Actinomycetota; class Actinomycetes; order Streptomycetales; family Streptomycetaceae; genus Streptomyces. Next base: position 270,265 of record NZ_LIVZ01000001.1, read on the forward strand.
TCCGCCTTCGCCCGGCTCACCACCGGCTCGAACATGGCCAGCGCCTCGTCCACCGTGCGGTTGAGGTTGGCCTTCGCGAAGGACTCGGTGGCGCTGGCGAACACGGCGATCCGGCGCGCCCCCAGGGCCAGGGCGCGGTCCAGGCCGCGCTCGTTGGGGACCAGCACCGGGAGCGCCACCCCGGGCAGGTCGCTGACGAGCGGGAACAGCTGCTCGGCGTCCGCCAGCTGGGGCACCCACTTCGGGTGGACGAAGCTGGTCGCCTCGATAGTCTTCAGGCCCGCGCCGGCGAGGCGGCGGACGAACTCCGCCTTCACCTCCGTGGGCACGGTCGCCTTCTCGTTCTGCAGTCCGTCGCGCGCGCCCACCTCGTGAATGCGGACGCGGGCGGGCAGATCCGCCGCGGGGACGGCCATGGGGAGCCCGTCGACCGTCATTCCGCCGCCTCCTCGTGAGGGGTGATGACCGCCAGCACCTGGTCCATGGCGACCGTGCTGCCCGGGGTGACGTCCAGCTCGGCGACCGTGCCGGCGTGCGGGGCGGAGATGACGTGCTCCATCTTCATCGCCTCGACGACGACCAGGCTCTGACCGGCGGTCACCTCGTCGCCGACGGCCACCTTCACCACCGTGACCGTCCCCGGCATGGGGGCGGTGAGGGAGTCGGCGCCCGCGTGCGCGGCCCGGTCCAGGGAGGCGGCCACCGGGTCGTGGTCGCGCACCTGCCAGGCGTCGCCGTCGCGGCCCAGCCAGTCGCCGGCGCGGTGGAAGGTGTGGCGGACGCCGTCGAGGGTGACGGAGACGTGGTCCGGGGTGACGGTGTGGGTGCCGCGCGGGGTGTGCTCCACCGGGTCGGTGACCCGCAGCGGGAAGCCGAGCGGCCTGGGCGTGCCGCCGAGCCGCCAGCCGCTCGGCACCGAGAACGGGTCCGTCCAGCCGTCCCCGCGCGGCCGCAGCGCGTCCAGCCGTACGGCCGCCGCCGCCTCGTACACCTCCTCCGGCACCTCGGCCGGGATCAGCCCCGCCGCCTCCCGCTCGACCAGCCCGGTGTCCATGTCGCCCGCGACGACCGCCGGGTGGGCCAGCAGCCTGCGCAGGAACCCGGCGTTGGTGGGCACGCCCAGCGTGACCGTCTCGGCGAGGGCCGCGCGCAGTCTGCGCAGGGCGGTGGCGCGGTCCGGGCCGTACGCGATCACCTTGGACAGCATCGGGTCGTACAGGCTGCCGACCTCCGTGCCCTCGCTGAGCCCGGAGTCGGTGCGGATGCCGTCGCCCTGCGGTTCGCGGAGCTTCAGCACCGTGCCGCCGGAGGGCAGGAAGCCGCGCGCGGGGTCTTCGGCGCAGATGCGGGCCTCGACGGCGTGCCCGGTGAGCCGGACGTCCTGCTGCCCGAAGGGCAGGGGTTCGCCCGCGGCCACCCGCAGCTGCCACTCGACCAGGTCCCGGCCGGTGACCAGCTCGGTGACCGGGTGTTCCACCTGGAGGCGGGTGTTCATCTCCATGAAGTAGTACTGGGAGGGGTCGCCGCCGGGGACGATGAACTCCACCGTGCCCGCGCCGACGTACCCGCAGGAGCGGGCGGCCTGGACCGCCGCCTCGCCCATCGCCGCGCGGGTCTCCTCGTCGAGGAGCACGCTCGGCGCCTCCTCGATGATCTTCTGGTGGCGGCGCTGGAGGGAGCACTCGCGTTCGCCCAGGTGGACGACGTTGCCGTGGCCGTCGGCCAGGACCTGGATCTCGATGTGCCGAGGGCGGTCGATCCAGCGTTCGACGAGCAGCGTGTCGTCGCCGAAGGAGGCGCGGGCCTCCCGGCGGGCGGCGGCGATCTCGTCGTCGAGCAGGTCCAGGTCCCGCACCAGCCGCATGCCCTTGCCGCCGCCGCCCGCGGACGGCTTCAGCAGCACGGGCGCGCCCAGCTCGCGGGCGGCCTCGGCCAGCTCCGGATCGCGTCCGCCGGGCACCACGGGCACTCCGGCCGCGCGCACCGTCTCCTTGGCGCGGATCTTGTCGCCCATCAGGGAGATGGCGTCCGCCGGAGGCCCGATGAACACCAGCCCGGCGTCGGCGCAGGCGCGGGCGAAGCCGGCGTTCTCGGCGAGGAAGCCGTACCCGGGGTGGACGGCCTGCGCGCCGGTGCGGGTCGCGGCCTGAAGCAGCCGCTCCACGGACAGATAGCTCTCGGCGGCGGGCGCCGGACCGATCCGTACCGCGGTGTCGGCCTCGCGGACGTGCCGGGCGCCGGCGTCGGCGTCGGAGAAGACGGCGACGGAGCGCACGCCGAGCGCGCGCAGCGTGCGGATGACCCGCACCGCGATCTCGCCGCGGTTGGCCACAAGAACGGTGTCGAACATAGTCGTGAACCCCCTCACATCCGGAAGACGCCGAACTGCGGCTCGCCCAGCGGGGCGTTCGCGCAGGCCGTCAGGGCCAGGCCCAGCACCTGCCGGGTCTCCAGCGGGTCGATGACGCCGTCGTCCCAGAGGCGGGCCGTGGCGTAGTAGGCGTTGCCCTGGCGCTCGTACTGGGCGCGGACGGGGGCCTTGAAGGCCTCTTCCTCCTCCAGGGGCCAGTCCTCGCCGCGCGCTTCCAGCTGGTCGCGCTTGACGGTGGCGAGGACGGAGGCGGCCTGCTCGCCGCCCATGACGGAGATCTTGGCGTTGGGCCACATCCACAGGAAGCGCGGTGAGTACGCCCGGCCACACATGGAGTAGTTCCCCGCGCCGTACGACCCGCCGACCACGACGGTCAGCTTGGGGACGCGGGTGCAGGCGACGGCGGTGACCATCTTGGCGCCGTGCTTGGCGATGCCGCCCGCCTCGTAGTCCCGGCCCACCATGAAGCCCGAGATGTTCTGCAGGAACAGCAGCGGGATGCCGCGCTGGTCGCACAGCTCGATGAAGTGGGCGCCCTTCTGGGCGGACTCGGAGAAGAGGATGCCGTTGTTGGCGACGATGCCGACGGGGTGGCCGTGGATGCGGGCGAAGCCGGTGACCAGGGTCTGCCCGAACTCGGACTTGAACTCGGCGAACCGGGAGCCGTCGACCACGCGGGCGATGATCTCCCGGACGTCGTAGGGCGTGCGGGGGTCGGCCGGGACCGCCCCGTACAGCCCGTACGGGTCGACCTTGGGCTCCACGGCGGGACGCACCTCCCAGGGGAGCTCGCGGCGCGCCGGGAGGGTGGCGACGATGTTCCGGACGATGCGCAGGGCGTGCGCGTCGTCCTCCGCGAGGTGGTCCGTCACGCCGGAGACGCGGGAGTGCACCTCGCCGCCGCCCAGCTCCTCGGCGGTGACGACCTCGCCGGTGGCGGCCTTCACCAGCGGCGGCCCGCCCAGGAAGATCGTCCCCTGGCCGCGCACGATCACGGCCTCGTCGCTCATCGCGGGCACGTAGGCGCCGCCGGCCGTGCAGGAGCCGAGGACGGCGGCGATCTGCGGGATGCCCGCGCCGGACATCCGGGCCTGGTTGTAGAAGATCCGGCCGAAGTGCTCGCGGTCCGGGAACACCTCGTCCTGCATGGGCAGGAAGGCGCCGCCGGAGTCGACGAGGTAGAGGCAGGGGAGCCGGTTCTCGAGGGCGACCTCCTGGGCCCGCAGGTGCTTCTTCACCGTCATCGGGTAGTACGTCCCGCCCTTGACGGTGGCGTCGTTGGCGACGACGACGCACTCGCGCCCGCCGACCCGGCCGATCCCGGCGATCACGCCCGCCGCCGGGGCCTGCCCGTCGTACATCCCGTCGGCCGCGAGCGGGGCCAGCTCCAGGAAGGGCGAGCCCGGGTCGAGCAGTGTGTCCACCCGGTCCCTCGGCAGCAGCTTGCCACGCGCGGTGTGCCGGGCGCGCGCCTTCTCACCGCCCCCGAGCCGGGCGGCGGCCAGCTTGCCGCGCAGCTCCTCGACCAGCGCCTGATGCGCCGCCTCATTGGCCTGCCAGGCCTCCGACGCGGGGTCCGCCGCGGTCGTCAGCTCCGGTGCCTGGTCCATCCTGCGGTCCCCTCACCTTGTTAATGAGCGTTAACGCATTTCCTTCAGGTTAACGACCGCTAACCTCCCTGTCTAGAATCGACTTCATGGCCACCAGAACCGACGCCCCCACCCGTCGCGAGCAGATCCTCAAGGAAGCCGCGCGGCTCTTCGCCGAGCGCGGCTTCCACGGTGTCGGGGTGGACGAGATAGGCGCCGCCGTCGGAATCAGCGGTCCCGGTCTCTACCGCCACTTCCCGGGCAAGGACGCGATGCTGGCGGAGCTGCTGGTCGGCATCAGCGGCCAGCTCCTGACGGGTGCGAAGCAGCGGCTGAAGGAGGCCGCCGCGGCCGGGGGCGTGGACGGCGCGGCCCCGGAGACGGTCCTCGACTCGCTCATCGAGGGGCACATCGACTTCGCGCTCGACGACCGTCCCCTCATCACCCTGCACGACCGCGAGCTGGACCGCCTCCGGGAGAGCGACCGCAAGCTGGTCCGCCAGCTCCAGCGGCAGTACGTCGAGCTGTGGGTGGAGGTGCTCCGCGCGGTCTACCCCGCCCTCGCCGAACCCGCCGCCCGTTCGGCCGTCCACTCGGTCTTCGGCCTGCTGAACTCCACCCCGCACCTGGGCCGCCGCGGCTCGCTGCCCGGCCGGGGCGCCACGGCGGAGCTGCTGCACCGGATGGCCAGGGGGGCGTTCGAGGCGGCCGGGACGGACCCCGCCGCCGGCTGAGCGCCGTACGCGCCGGGCGGCGCGGGCGTGACGAGCGTTACGGCGTCCCCTGCCTCCCCACTCTGGACGCCCCTACCTACCCGCCGGTACGGTAAGCCTGAGCAAGCGCTTAGATACGTACCGGTGGAGGTGGCGGCGTGCGCCGTACGGTGTTCAACGAGGATCACGAGGCGTTCCGGGAGACCATCCGCGCCTTCATCGAGGCCGAGGTCGTCCCGGTCTACGACGAGTGGTTCGCGGCCGGCCAGGCGCCGCGCGAGTTCTACTACAAGCTCGGCGAGCTGGGCATCTTCGGCATCAACGTGCCGGAGGAGTTCGGCGGCGCGGGCCTGGACAGCCACAAGTTCGAGGCCGTCCTGTACGAGGAGACCGCCCGCGCGGGCGTCCAGTTCGGCGGCTCCGGCGTGCACGTGCTGCTCGCCCTGCCCTACATCAAGATGCTGGCGACGGACGAGCAGAAGAAGCGCTACCTGCCGAAGTTCGTCACCGGCGAGGAGATGTGGGCCATCGCGATGACCGAGCCGGGCACCGGCTCCGACCTCGCGGGCATGAAGACCACCGCCAAGCTCTCCGAGGACGGCACGCACTACGTCCTCAACGGCGCCAAGACCTTCATCACCGGCGGTGTGCACGCCGACAAGGTCATCGTCTGCGCCCGCACCTCCGCCCCGACGGCCGAGGACCGCCGCCACGGCATCTCCCTTTTCGCCGTGGACACCAAGTCCGAGGGCTACTCCATCGGCCGCAAGCTGGACAAGCTGGGCCTGCGCACCTCCGACACCGCCGAGCTGGCGTTCGTCGACGTGAAGGTGCCGGTCGAGGACCTGCTGGGCGAGGAGAACAAGGGCTTCTACTACCTCGGCCACAACCTGGCGTCCGAGCGCTGGGGCATCGCCTTCGGCGCCTACGCCCAGGCCAAGGCCGCCGTCCGGTTCGCCAAGCAGTACGTGCAGGAGCGCACCGTCTTCGGCAAGCCGGTCGCCCACTTCCAGAACACCAAGTTCGAACTGGCCGCCTGCCAGGCCGAGGTGGACGCCGCCGAGGCGGTCGCCGACCGTGCGACCGAGGCCCTGGACGCCGGCGAGCTGACCCCGGCCGAGGCCGCCTCCGCCAAGCTGTTCTGCACCGAGGTCGCGCACCGCGTGATCGACCGCTGCCTCCAGCTGCACGGCGGCTACGGCTACATGAACGAGTACCCGATCGCCCGCCTGTACGCGGACAACCGTGTCAACCGCATCTACGGCGGTACCAGCGAGATCATGAAGACGATCATCGCCAAGGACATGGGCCTGTAAGGACACGGGTGAGCCAGGCACTCCAGGATCTCCTCGATCTGCTCGACCTCGAGCAGATCGAGGAGAACATCTTCCGCGGCCAGTCCCGGTCCGCCGTCGTCCCGCGCGTCTTCGGCGGGCAGGTCGCGGCCCAGGCGCTGGTCGCCGCCGGGCGGACGGTCCCCGCGGACCGGCCCGCCCACTCCCTGCACGCGTACTTCCTGCGCATGGGCGACCCCGGCGCGCCCATCGTCTACAACGTGGAGCGCCTGCGCGACGGCCGCTCCTTCACCACCCGCCGGGTGGTCGCGGTCCAGCACGGCAGGCCGATCTTCGCGCTGTCCGCGTCCTTCCAGACGTACGAGGACGGCCTCGACCACCAGGCCCCCATGCCGCCCGCGCCGGACCCGGCCGCGCTGCCCACCTCCCGTGAGCGGTTCAGCGGCTACGACCACCTCGACCCGCAGGTCGTCGCCCGCTTCCTGGAGGCCCGCGAGGCGATCGACCTGCGCTATGTCGAGGAGCCGCCGTACGGCAGGTTCGGCGAGCCGCGCGAGCCGCACTCCCAGGTGTGGTTCCGGACCAACGGCAAACTCGCCGACGACCCGCTGCTGCACGTCGTCCTCGCCACCTACGTCTCCGACATGACCCTCCTCGACTCGGTGCTGCTCGCGCACGGTCGCGGCGGCTGGGCCGTCGGGGACGTGGTCGGGGCCTCGCTGGACCACGCGATGTGGTTCCACCGCCCGTTCCGCGCCGACGAATGGCTGCTCTACGACCAGGAGTCGCCATCGGCGTACGGCGGCCGTGGCCTGGGCCAGGCCCGGATCTACACACAGGACGGCCGCCTGGCCATCTCGGTGATCCAGGAGGGTGTCGTCCGCGTCCCCCGGTGACGGTGTGGTGCGCGGTGTCTCCCGAGGTGCCGATCAGCGATCGCGTAGCTAGGCTGAACGAGTGAGAAGCCGCACGCACGGCATGGCCGGTCGACCTGGCCCCCGAGAGCGTGAGCCAGGGCCACAGCGCTCGCTCGTGAACCAAGGCGAGTGTCCTGGAGGCGTCGGCGGTCACGCCCGTGCTTCAGAAAACATGCGGTGACGCCCGAGACCCTGTCGCAATGTTCACTTGCGGCTGCGGCCATCCATTCCCGCAGGGCCGTCCAGGCGAAGCGGGAGACGATGGAGCGAAAGGTATATCCATGCGAGCACAACGCGCGAAGCGTCTCGCCGCGGCGTCCGCTGCCGGCCTGATGTTGGCCGGTGGTATCGCGGTCGGTACTGCTGGTACCGCCACGGCGTCCGACACCAAGTCGTACAACGACAGTCGCTACTGCGACGACGACTGGTGGGACGACTGCGATGACGACGACTACGGCCGTGGCGGCAATGGCCACTACGACGACCACGACAACGGGCGTGGCGGCAACGGTGACCACGACCACGACAACGGGCGTGGCGGCAACGGCGACCACGACAACGGGCGTGGTGGCAATGGCGACCACGACAACGGGCGTGGCGGCAACGGCGGCCATGGCGGCCACGACTGAAGGAACTGACACACCGACGACGGCGTGCTGTGCGGTCCCGACAGGACCGCACGGCACGCCGTTCGTCTGAGCCGGGAGCCGGCCGGCCTACGCCAGCCCCGCCTCCGCCAGCAGATACGCCGTCATGGGGTCGTAGTACCGCGGGCTGACCACGTGGTCGTCCAGCGGCACCGTCACCTGTACGGTCCCCTCCGCCTCGGCGACGAACAGCGCCGGGTCGTTGCAGTCCGCGTACCCGACGGAGTCCACGCCGTGCTGTCCGGCGTAGCCCGCCCAGCCGTGGTCGGCGACGACCAGGTCGGGCAGCGGGCGGCCCGCGCGTTCCAGCCCGGTCAGGATGGCCTTCATCGGGTCGCCGGAGTGGGTGTGCCACAGCGTGGCGCCGTGCTCCAGCACCGCCACGTCCGCGAACTGCATGACGTAACCCTCCTCCGTCTGCAGCCCCTCCGGGATGACGACGATCTCGCAGCCGGCGGCGCGCAGCGCGGCGGCCGTCGCCCGGTGCACGTCGAGGAGCCCGCCGGGGTGACCGGTGGCGAACAGCACCCGCTGCTGCCCGTCCGCCGCCTTGCGCAGCCGCCCGGCCATCCGCTCCAGCGCGGAGACGGTGAGTTCCGGGTCGATGGTGTCCTGGCCGAACCGGTGCTCGGGGTCGTCGTTCACGCCGACCCGCTCCGCCATCACCGCGAGCACGTCCTGCTCGTCGGTCCAGCGGTCGCCGAGTTCCAGGCCGAACCAGTAGTTGCGGTTGCCGTTCGCCAGCTGGCGGTAGTGCGAGAGGTTGTTCTCACGCGGGGTGGCGACGTTCCCCGAGATACGGGTCCTCACGAGATGGTCGACGAGTTCGGCGCGGCTGGGTGTCCCGGGTATCGGCATGGCTCCCATTGTGGGGGCTGACGACCGGCTCCGTCCTTGCCGTGAGGGGCGCTGGGATGTGGATCACGCCCGCCCGTGCGCGCCCTCACGCCTGCCGCAGCGCGAACCACAACTCCATCCGCACATCCGGATCGTCGAGGTCCGCTCCCAGCAGCGCGGCACACCGCGCGATCCGCTGCCGGACGGTGTTGCGGTGGACGGACAGGGCGACGGCGGTGCGGTCCCAGCTGCCGTGGAGGGAGAGCCAGGTGCGCAGGGTCTCGGCGAGGGGCGGGGTGAGCGGGGCGAGCAGGGCACGGGCGTGGGACTCCGCCTCGGCGGGCGGCACCAGGTCCGCGAGGGACGGGCGGGGCGCCGGGCGGAGCAGGGGAGTGCGGGTGGCACGGGCGCGGGACAGGGCGCGGGCCGCCTGGATGTCCGCGGAGGGCAGGGCGTCGGGGGTGACCGGGGCGCTGACGCCCAGGGTCCAGCCGGGCTGCGGGGCGGGATCGCGGTCGGCGGGCAGCAGGACGCGTACGACGTCGTCGGCCGCGTCGACCAGCGGGGAGCCCAGGGCGGCGCCGAGGGCCGACGCGGTCACCGGGTCCGGTGCCCCCGGCGGCTGCGGGACCGCGTGGACGACCAGCCAGCGGTCCGTGCCGCCGAGCAGGGGAGTCACCTCCTGCGGCGGGGCGCCGAGGAGGAGGCGGACCAGGGCCGAGGAGCGGGCCGCGCCGGTGCCGCTCTGGTGTTCACCGGTGAGGAGGGAGAGGAGCACGGCGGCGACCGAGGCGATGGTGTGGTCGCCGGGGTCCCGGCGGGGGGACGCCACGCCGAGGACGAAGCCGTGTCCGGCTCCGAGGGCGTACGCGGAGAGATGGGTGCCGGCGACGGTGTCGGTGGCGGTGGTGGAGGCCCGGGTGAGCAGCACGTGCGCCAGGTCCGTCAGGGCCCGCGTCACCGGCTCGTCCGGGGCCCGGCCCGCGGCGGCGATCTCCGTGCCCTCCGGGCCGTACAGCACCGTGCGGCCGCCGACGCGCTGGGCGAGCTGCCGCAGGACCGACGGCACCGGGTCCGGGCGGGCCGCGGCGGCGGCGAGGCTCTGCTGGGCCTCCGTGACGCGGCGCAGTTCCGCCACACGGGCCTGTGCCATCAGCTGCCAGACCGCGCGGGCCACACCGGAGAAGGTGGTCTGGGGAGGGACCTCCAGCAGGGGCAGGTGGTACGCCTCGCAGGCGATGACCAGGGCGCGCGGCACCGTGTCGTGCACCGGGGCCAGCCCGAAGCCGAGCGCCGCGCCGCCCGCCTCGACGACCCGGGCGACGTAGTCGTCGAAGTAGGTGCCCGACCCCGCCGCCTCCGGGATGTGCACGCCGGCCGTCAGGAGCAGTTCGCCGCCCAGCATGTACGGGTAGGGGTCGGACATCTCCGACGTGTGTGCCGAGTGGACCGCGATGCCGGTGGCGGGCGGGCCGGCGATCTGGCGCAGGGCGAGGTCCTCGCGGGCCAGCAGGGCGGACAGCGGGACGGACGGGGTGGGCGGAACCGCCGGTGTCTCGGACATGATGTGCGTTTCCTCCATGCCGTTCTGCCCGAATGGATGAAACGTACACTTCGCAGTCGCTTTTCGGCCACCTAGGGTCGGTCGGGACCGGTGGCCGCGGGTACGGGCGGATGTCCCCGCGACCAGCCACCGCGCATCCCATCTGCACGACACGCCACCGAGAGTGCGCGAAGGAGGCCCCCATGGCCGTCGACTACATCGTGATCGTCGTCTATCTGGCCGGCATGCTGGCCATGGGCTGGTGGGGCATGCGCCGCGCCAAGTCCAAGAGCGAGTTCCTGGTCGCGGGCCGCAGGCTCGGCCCGGCCATGTACTCCGGCACCATGGCGGCGATCGTGCTCGGCGGCGCGTCCACCATCGGCGGCGTCGGCCTCGGCTACCAGTACGGGCTGTCCGGCGCGTGGATGGTCTTCACCATCGGCCTCGGCCTGCTCGCCCTGTCGGTCTTCTTCTCCGCGCGGATCGCCCGGCTGAAGGTCTACACCGTCTCCGAGATGCTCGACCTCAGATACGGCGGCCGGGCCGGCGTGATCTCCGGTGTCGTCATGTGGGCGTACACCCTCATGCTCGCGGTCACCTCCACCATCGCCTACGCGACGATCTTCGACGTCCTCTTCGACGTCAACCGCACCCTCGCGATCGTCCTCGGCGGCTCGATCGTCGTCGCCTACTCCACGCTCGGCGGCATGTGGTCGATCACCCTCACCGACATGGTGCAGTTCGTGGTGAAGACCATCGGCGTGCTGCTCCTGCTGCTGCCCATCGCGGTCGTCAAGGCGGGCGGCTTCAGCGAGATGAAGGCGCAGCTGCCCACCGAGTACTTCGACCCGCTGGGCATCGGCGGCGAGACGATCTTCACCTACGTGCTGATCTACACCTTCGGCATGCTCATCGGCCAGGACATCTGGCAGCGCGTCTTCACCGCCCGCAGCGACAAGACCGCCAAGTGGGGCGGCACCGTCGCCGGCACCTACTGTCTGGTGTACGCCGTGGGCGGCGCGGTCATCGGCACCGCCGCCAAGGTGCTCTACCCGAACCTCGACAGCGCCGACGACGCCTTCGCCACCATCGTCAAGGACGAGCTGCCGATGGGCGTGCGCGGACTCGTGCTCGCCGCCGCGCTGGCCGCCGTGATGTCCACCTCCTCCGGCGCCCTCATCGCCTGCGCCACCGTCGCCAACAACGACATCTGGTCCCGGCTGCGGGGCGTCGTGCGCTCCTCGGGCGAGGAGCACGACGAGGTCAAGGGCAACCGGACCTTCATCCTCCTCATGGGCGTGGCCGTGATCCTCACCGCCATCGCGCTCAACGACGTCGTCGAGGCGCTGACCGTGGCGTACAACCTGCTCGTCGGCGGCCTGCTGGTGCCGATCCTCGGCGGGCTGCTGTGGCGGCGCGGCACCGCGCCGGGCGCCCTCGCCTCCGTCGTCGTCGGCGGTCTCGCGGTGATCGGCCTGATGGCGACGTACGGAATCCTCGCCAACGAGCCGGTCTACTACGGCCTGCTGGCCTCCCTCGCCACCTACGTCGTCGTCTCCCTGGCGACGAAGCCGACCGACGAGGCGGTGCTCGCCGCATGGCGCGAGCGTCTCGCCGGACGAGCCCCCGAACCCGTGTCCGAAGAACCGGTGGCGGCTCAGCAGTAGAGTCGGTACCGCTCGGTAGTAGTACATACGCGATGAAGCGTAGGAAAGAAGGCATTTCCCGATGAGCAGCAACGAGACGCCCCGCGGCCCGGTCGACTCCTCCCGCATCCCGCGGTACGCCGGTCCGGCCACCTTCGCCCGGCTGCCGCGCCTCGACGAGGTCGGCACCGCCGATGTCGCCGTGGTCGGCGTGCCGTTCGACTCCGGCGTCTCGTACCGGCCGGGCGCCCGCTTCGGCGGCAACGCCATCCGTGAGGCGTCCCGGCTGCTGCGGCCGTACAACCCGGCCCAGGACGCCTCCCCCTTCGCCCTCGCCCAGGTCGCGGACGGCGGCGACATCGCCGTCAACCCGTTCAACATCAACGAGGCCGTCGAGACCGTCGAGGCCGCCGCCGACGACCTGCTCGGCACCGGCGCCCGCCTGATGACCCTCGGCGGCGACCACACCATCGCGCTGCCGCTGCTGCGGTCGGTCGCCAAGAAGCACGGCCCGGTCGCGCTGCTCCACTTCGACGCGCACCTGGACACCTGGGACACCTACTTCGGCGCCGAGTACACCCACGGCACGCCGTTCCGCCGCGCGGTCGAGGAGGGCATCCTCGACACCTCGGCGCTGTCCCACGTCGGCACCCGCGGCCCGCTCTACGGCAAGCAGGACCTCACCGACGACGAGAAGATGGGCTTCGGCATCGTCACCTCCGCCGACGTCTACCGGCGCGGCGCCGACGAGATCGCCGACCAGCTGCGCCAGCGCATCGGCGACCGCCCGCTGTACATCTCCATCGACATCGACTGCCTCGACCCGGCCCACGCCCCCGGCACCGGCACCCCCGAGGCCGGCGGCATGACCTCCCGCGAGCTGCTGGAGATCCTGCGCGGCCTCGCCTCGTGCAACCTGGTGTCGGCGGACGTCGTCGAGGTGGCCCCCGCGTACGACCACGCGGAGATCACGTCGGTGGCGGCGTCCCACACGGCGTACGAACTGACGACGATCATGAGCCGCCAGATCGCCGCGGCCCGTGAGACGAACAAGGAGAACGAGGGCAAGTGACCCACGACCACGACCTGGAGCTCCGCCCGACGGCCGCCCAGACGGAGGCCGCGCTGAACCCTCCCCCCGGCCGCAACGGCGGAGACCTGGTCGTGGAGACCCTGGCCGGGCTGGGCGCGACCACCGTCTTCGGCCTGCCCGGCCAGCACGCCCTCGGCATGTTCGACGCCCTGCGCCGCTCCGACCTCCGGTACATCGGCCTGCGGGTCGAGAACAACGCCGGGTTCGCGGCGGACGCGTACGGGCGGATCACCGGCGAGGCGGCCCCGCTGCTGCTGTCCACCGGCCCCGGCGCGCTGACCTCGCTCGCCGCGCTCCAGGAGGCGGCGGCGGCCTCGGCGCCCGTCCTCGCGATCAGCAGCCAGGTCCCGACGGCCGGCCTGGGCGGCGGCCGCCACGGCTACCTGCACGAACTCCCCGACCAGTCCGCCTCGTTCCGGGGCGTGGTGAAGTCGGTCCACACCGTGCGCACCCAGTCCCAGATCCCGTCCGCGATCGCCGCCGCCTGGAAGTCCGCGCTGACCGCCCCGCACGGACCCGTCTGGGTGGAGATCCCGCAGGACGTGCTCCTCGCCGGGACGCACCTGCCGGTGGTGACCGCCGTGGACGCCACCCCCGAGGACCTGCCGCCGCGCCCCGAACTGACCGCCGTCGCCGCCGACATGCTGTCGAAGGCGGCCCGCCCGGCGATCATCGCGGGCGGCGGAGTGGTCCGCGCGGACGCCTCCCGCAAGCTGCTGCAGCTCGCCGAACGCCTCCAGGCGCCGGTCGTCACCACCCCCGGCGGCAAGGGCGCCTTCCCCTGGGAGCACCCGCTCTCCCTCCAGTCCTGGCTGGAGGACCGGTACACGACGGACTTCCTGGAGGACGCCGACGTCCTGCTCGTCGTCGGCTCCGGACTCGGCGAACTCTCCTCCAACTACCACACGTTCAAGCCGCGCGGCCGGGTGATCCAGATCGAGGCCGACCTCGGCAAGCTGGAGTCCAACCACCCGGCGCTCGGCATCCACGCGGATGCCTGGCTGGCGTTGCAGGCACTGCTGGAGACGGTGGGGGAGCGGACCGACGCGACGGCCGAGGAGCGGGTGCGGGAGCTGCTGCGGCGGGTCCGCGAGCGCATCGACGCGCAGGAACTCACCCTGGAACAGAACCTGCTGGCGTCGATCCGCCGGGCGCTCCCCGCGTCCTCCCCGTCCTTCTGGGACATGACGATCCTCGCCTACTGGGCGTGGTCCGCCTTCGACGCCAAGGGCCCCAACACCCTGCACTCCGCCCAGGGCGCGGGCGGCCTCGGCTACGGCTTCCCGGCCGCCCTCGGCGCGGCGGCGGCCGACCCGACCACGCCGGTCCTCGCGGTGTCCGGCGACGGCGGCGCGCTGTACTCCATCGCCGAGCTGGCCACGGCCCGCCAGTACGACCTGAACGTCACCTGGCTGATCGTCGACGACGGGGGTTACGGCATCCTCCGCGAGTACATGACGGACGCCTTCGGCCAGGCGACGGCGACGGAACTGGCCCGGCCGGACTACGTGGCCCTCGCCGAGTCGTTCGGCGTCCCGGGAGTCCGTACGACCCCCGAGACCCTGGAGGCGGACCTGGCGAAGGCGTTCGCCACGCCGGGCCCCTCCGTCGTCGTACTCCCCGCGGTCCTGCGGATGTTCGCGCCGACGCATCTGGGCGGCGCGGAGCGGTAACCTCCGGCTTAGCCGTCGCGCCGGAGGAGGCGGGTGTGTCCGTCCGCTACTACCTGTACATCAGTGACGCCAAGGTCGACATGCTGCTCTCGCAGGTCGACCCGGCGTACGACCGCAAGCGGGTCACCGAGTTCAGCGTCGGGGTGACGATGGCGGGTGCGAAGCGCAGCGTGGAGTCCGCGGCACCCGATCGGGTGAACCGGCTGGAGCGGGTGGTTCGGCACCTGGAGGACCACGCCGACCTCGGCACGGTGGACGAGCCGGGGCAGTACGTGCACGGCGTGCTGCCCATGCAGTGGGCGGCGCTCGGCGACGACACCCTCTACTTCGGCGGCCGCACCGAGCGGACCGTCGTCGGGCTGGGCGGCTCGGCGGGCCACGCGCTGGGCACCGTCCCGGGCGAGGCCCCGCCGCGGGACCGGCTCAGTGCCTCCCTGCCGCTCGTCCTGCTTACCCGGCTCGCCGCCCTCGCCGCGCAGGACGGCACCGCCGACGCGGACCCCGACGCCCTGGCCTCGGTCCTCCACGCCAACGGGGCGCTGCGCGGCCCGGCGATGACGGTGGAGTTCGCCGCCAAGCGGCTGCTGCACGGACCGTGCCCCTACCCCGAGTTCTTCCCGGACCGCGCCATGAGCGTGCTGCTGGGCAGCCCGCTGTACGTCGCCCTGGTCGACTGACATGTGGCGGAATTCCGGGCCGAACCCCGCGGAACTGGTCCGTGCCACGTCCGACGTCATCACCGACCTGGCGCTCCACCCGCTGACGCTGGACCTCGACCGCCGGGGCGCGCTGATCACGGCCACGATGGACGAGACCGCGCTGGAGACCCGCAGCCGTGGCCCGTACGGCCCCGACAACCTGCCCCCGGAAGCCCTCGGCACGGCCGACGACGTCCTGCTGCGGTGGAGGTCGGGACTGGAACGCCCCGAGTTCACCGTCGAGGGCGGCGGAGCGTGGCCCGTACTGCTGGTGACCCTGCCGGCGAGCCGGGTCCGGGTGCGCTACGTCGTCCCGGAGGACGCCCCGCCCGTCTACCGGCCCGACCCCGGCAACGGATCCATGAGCGGCGGCATCAGGATGACGCTCCGGTACCTGGCCGACGCGCTGGACCTGCTGAACCGCCGCACCGGACCGCCCGTCGCCCTGACCCTCTCCTACCCGGACGACCCGCGCTACGAGGAGTACATCGCCGGGCTCGACGGGGACGCCCTGGATCTCGTCCCGCCCGTCGTCGCCCACTTCGAACTCGACGGCAGCCGCCTCAGGGCGCGGGATCGTGCCGCGCTCGGCGACGCCCTGCGCCGGGTCCTCGACGGCGGCTGGAACGTGGAACCGCTCGGTCCGCACGGCCTCACCTGCCGGTTCGGCTGGGCCCGGCTCCGGTACGGCGGGTGACCAGCCGTACGGCGGACTACCAGGCGTCCCGCAGCGCCGCCGCCAGTTCCTCCGCCCGGCGCACCGTGATGTCCGGGGTGTCGACGAGCGCCTCGTCCAGGACCCGCGCCAGCCGGTCCGGCACCGCCGGCTCGCGCTCCCTGACCGGCACGACCGGCTCGCGCAGCGCCACCGCCACCGGGTCCCGGTCCGGCGGGAAGTCGCGCGGGGTGGCGCCGGTCAGCAGCCAGTACAGACAGGCCGCCGTCGCCCAGACGTCCACCTCGGGCCCGGCGTACTTGAAGCGGAGCAGCTGGGTGCGCGGCGTGAAGGGGATCGTGCCGCCCATCGCGCCCGTCCTGGTGTGCCCGGACAGCCCCGCCAGCTCGAACGCCTTGGCCAGCCCGAAGTCGGCGAGCCTGACCCGCGGCCACTGCTGCCCGGCCGGTTCCGCGAGCAGGATGTTCGCGGGCTTCACATCGCGGTGCACCAGCCCGCGCACCACACCGGCCGCGCCCTCGGGGCGCAGCACCGCCCGGTGCGCGTGGTCCAGCGCCGACAGCACCTGCCGCACGACCGGCACGGCCTCGCCGGGCGGGACCCTGCCGCCGTGCCGGGCGGCGAACTGTTCGAGTGTGCCGCCGGGACAGTACGCGTAGGCGAGGAAGAACCCGTCGGGCCGCTCACCGCTGTCCCGTACACCGACGATGTGCGGGTGCCGCAGCGCCCGGATGCTCTCCACCTCCCGGCGGAACGCGAACCGCGCGCTCTCCCCGAGCATCCCGTCGAACGGCACGTGCTTCAGCGCGACGAGGTCCCCGGTGTCCAGGTGCCGGGCCAGACGGACGACCCCCTGGGAGCCGCGGCCCAGTTCGCCGAGGACTTCGTAGCCGTCGAACTCCGGGTGCGCCTCGTCGCGCGTGTCCCCGTCGGGCCCGCGTTCCTCCTCGACCGTGATCCGCAGCCGTACGTCCCCGATCCGGATCTCGTCCCCAGGGGCCACCGGGTGCTCGGTGAGCCGGTCCAGGCGGCGGCCGTTGACGTGGGTGCCGTAGCTGCTGCCCAGGTCGCGCAGGCGGACGTGGGGCGGGTCGATGTCGAGGCGGCAGTGGCGCCGGGACACCGAGCGGTGCCGGTCGCCGACGCGGATGGCGCACCCGTCCGCGCGGCCGACCTCGCAGGTGGCCGCCGCGCGGTAGACGTACGAGGTCCGCGCGGCGCCGGCCGTCACGACGACCGTCACCCGCGCGGTCACGACTCGCTCCCGGCGGCGCGGGCCCCGAAGTCGAAGTCCCAGTCCAGCACCCAGAGACGGATCGCGGGCCGGGCGTCGGCGGTCACCGCGTAGCGGCCGTCGGCGGTGAGGACGGCCGACGTGACCATCTCGGGATGCGGGTCGAGGGTGTGCGCGCAGGTGCCGGTGCGGACGTCCCACAGGCGCGGCACCCGGTCGGAGCCGACCGTCAGCACATGGCGGCCGTCGGGCGTCACGTCGAACACGTGGCTGTGGACGGGGAGTTCGCACAGGGTGCGGCCGGTCTCCGGGTCCCACACCTCGACCGTGCCCGGACCGCACGTCACGGCGGTGCGGGCGTCCGCGCTCAGCGCCAGGGTGTCGTGGTGGTACGTGGCCCTGCTGTGCACCTGCCGGCGGGTGCGCACGTCCCACACCGTCGCCCGCCCCGCGTCGTTGACGAGGAGACGGCGGCCGTCCGGGCTGAACCTGACGGTGCCGGAGCCGAACCCGACGGGAAAGCGGAGCAGCGGCATCCCGGTGGCCGTGCGCCACAGGGTGCCGGAGTGGTCCTCGGCGGCGATCGACACGGCGTGCTTCCCGTCGTCGCTGAGCCGGACCGCGTGCACCCGCCCCTCGGGCCCCAGCATCGTACGGACCCGGCGGGGCGCTCCCCGCGAACCCAGCCGCCACAAGGACAGCGCCCCGTCGTCGTCCCCGACCATCGCCAGCGTCCCGGCCCGGTCGACGCTGACGCACTTGACCCGGCCACCCCCGTTCCCGGCCAGAGTGCCCCGCCGGGTGCCGGTCTCCAGGTCCCAGACGTGGGCGGTGCCCGACCAGTCCGCGGTGACGGCGAGGCGGCTGTCGGCGGTGAGCAGCACGGTGTGCGGCGCGCCCGCCCGTTCGGGGAAGGCGTGCATCTCGCCGGTCTGGACTTCCCAGGCCCGTACGACCCCGTCGCCGCCGCCGGTGACCATCACCTCCCCGTCGGGGCTGAGGGCGAGGGTGACCCGCCGGGTGAAGGTGAAGGTGCCGCCGCGCAGTTCCCAGCGGCGCCAGATGCCGAGCAGGCCGGTCTGCCGGGCTCCGGCGAGGCGGCCCAGCCCGGACCACGCCTCGCGCACCGCGCGGTGCCGCTCGTAGCCGGGCACCGCGCGGGCCGCCCGCACCAGTGCGGCGGCATCCGCCGCACTGCCCTGCCCCGCCAGCTCCTCCGCCCGCTCCAGCAGGCGCCGGACGCGGGTCTCGTCGTCGTCCAGGGCGGCGGCGTGGCGCGGCCGGGCGTAGCTCCAGCCGGCGCGGAAGCCGAGTGGGGGCAGGTGGTGGACCTGGATGCCGCCCCGGTCGTCGCCGAGCACCGCGATCCGGCCGTCGCCGCTGAGCCGCAGGCACCGCTGCCCCACCAGGGGCATGCCGTCCGGCCGGGTGCCGAGCGTGCGCAGACAGCGGCCCGAGTCCGTCTCCCACACGCGCAGCGGCTGGTCCGTTCCCCCGCGCGGCACGGAGACGGCGATCCGGGCGTCCGCGCTCACCTTCACCGCCTGATGGGAGTTCAGCCCGCTGGGCACGGTGCGGCGGGTCCGGTCGGACCGGGTCTCCCAGACGTGCATCGTCCCCGCGAGTCCGCGCACCAGCAGGGCGTGCTCGGCACCCGGGCCGAGGGCGAGCGCGCTGATGCCGGTGAGGTGCCCGTCCCGGGACCGGACGAGCTGGTGCAGGGGCCGGCCGCGGGCCACGTCCCAGACGGCGACGGTGCCGTCCTCCGGCGCGGCCGTCACCACCAGGCCGGAGTCCCCGGAGACCGCCACGTCGTACACGGCGGCGGGCCGGTGACGCACCTCCGGATCGACCCGGCCGGTACGGATGTCGCCCTTCTGGTACGGCGTAGCGGGATGGGTCAGTTCCCGCAGCAGCCGCCCGCTCCGGGTGTCCCACACCTGGACGTGCCCTTCGTGGCAGCCCAGCACGGCGGTGCCGGCGTCGTTCAGCGCGACGGCGGTCACGGTCGACGGCGGGGCGGTGAGGGTGCGCAGCAGGTCACGGCGGGTCAGGTCCCAGACCTCGACCGGCTCGTCCCGGCGTACCACCAGCGCGGACGTACCGTCCCCGGACACGGCCGCATGCGTGACCTCGCCCGCGCCGCGGACCAGTTCGTGGCGCGGCCGCCGCTCGGCGGGCGCCCAGACCAGGACCCGCCCGTCCGCGCCGCCGCTGACCGCGACCGTGCCGTCGGCGTTCACGGCGAGGGCGGTCACCGCGCCCTCGTGGCCGTCCAGGCGTACGGCCTCCGGGCGCGGCTCACGCCGGGTCAGCTCCGCGCGGGCCGCCCGCACTTCGGGGACGTCGGGCGCGTCGGCCAGCAGGGCGCGGGCGGTGTCGTCGTCACCGCGCTCCACGTGGACGAGCCCGAGCAGCGGGTCCGTCTCCCCGTGCCCGCCCGTCAGGGAGCGGGCCGTGGTCAGCATCGCCACGACCTGATCGTCGGAGAGCAGGCCCCGCCGCCAGCGGTACACGGCCCAGTTGTAGACCGTGGGCGGGTGGTGCGGGTCGGCGTCCGAGGCCCGGCGCCACAGTTCCTCCGCCTCCTCCGCGCGGCCCAGGTCGAGCAGGGACAGCGCCTGGTTGGACAGCCCGTCGGCGAGCAGCCGGGGCCCGTGGGGCGGGGTGCGGGGATACGGGCCGCCGGCGGACTCCTCGTACACCTTCGTCACCGCCTCGGCCACCTCGTCGAGGCGTTGCGGACGGCGTGCCGGATCCGGCTCGAAGCACCGCCGCAGCAGCTCGGCGAGTGCGGCGGGCATGGGCGGCGTCCACGGCCGGCGCCCGGCCAGCAGGGCGTCGAACTCCTCGGGCGCCGCCTGCCCCAGGTCCCAGTCCCGGCCGCCCGCGAACAGTTCCAGGACGCACAGCGCCCAGGACCAGACGTCGGTCGCGGGGGTGAGCCCGACCTGCGGGTCGTAGCGCGCGAGGGCCTGCTCGGGGGAGCAGTACGCCCTCGTCTGCCCGCCGTAGCGCGCCCCGGACGTCTCCGTGTCGTAGGCGCGGGCGATCCCGAAGTCGGTGACCTTGGCGGTCCAGCCGTCGTCGACGTCGACCATCACGTTGGCCGGTTTGACGTCCTGGTGGACCAGTCCGGCCTCGTGGGCGTGGTGGATGCCCCAGGCGGTCTGCACCGCCAGGTCCAGCAGCCGGGCGAGGCCGCTGTCGTCGCCCTCGTACAGCCGCCGTCCGCTCAGCAGTTCGGCCAGGGATCCGCCGTCCACCCACTCGGCGAACACGCACGGATGTTCGTCGACGCGGCGGACGTACACGCAGTTGACGACGTTCGGATGCGGGCCGAGGCCGACCCAGGTGCCGGCCTCCCGCTCGAAGCGGGCGCGGCGGGCGAGCGTGTCCGTGCGGTCGGGTCTGGGCACCTTGACCGCGAGATCCGTGTTCCAGGCGCGGTGCCGGACCCGGTACACCAGGCCCATTCCGCCGCTCTCCACGAGGTCGAGCACTTCGTACAGCCCGAGAAGGACCGCCCCACGCCGCCAGCCCACCTGCTTCATGGGACAAAAGTGGCGTGGGGCGACGGGCTTTGACAACCGCTACCAGATCGCCTCGACCCACTCCGGGTGGTCGATGAACGGGTTCCGGTTGCCCTGGTAGCTGTCGTAGATGACCTCGTTGCGGCGCTCCTCGAAGGCGTCCGGCGGGTCCTCGGCGCTCCACTGCTTGAGGACCGAGATCCGGCCGTGGTAGGGGACGCTGCCGTTGCTGGTGGAGTCGTTGGCCTCCAGGTCGGGCCAGCTGTCGTCGCCCTCGTAGCGGACGGCCATGTAGAGGACCATCCGGGCCACGTCGCCCTTGACGGCGTCGCGCGGCTCGAAGGAGTTGGAGTCGGTCAGGCTGCCACCGGAGTTGGTGAACGAGCTGCCGCCGTTGTCGAAGTCCTTGTTGCCGCGGATGGAGTTGACCTGCACGTCCTCCGCACGCAGATGGTGCAGGTCGGTGCCCGGCCCCGCGGAGGTGCCGAAGTCGCCGTGCGACTGTGCCCACACGTGCTCACGGTTCCAGTTGCCGGTGCTGCCCCCGTTGAGGGACTTGCTGCGGGAGATGCCGCTGTACAGCAGGATGACGTTGGCGCTGTTCCTCGGGTCCTGGTCGGTGACCTTCAGCGCGTTCCAGACGGCCGAGTACGAGATGGTCGTCTGATCGCTGATGATCGTGTGCAGGGAGTCCTTCAGCGCCGTACCGCTCTTGCCGATCGCGTCGGCGTAGTACGTGTCGTCGTACGCCGTGGTCGTCGCCGCGGCGGGGGCTGCGGTGAGGGCGGGAGTGGTCAGGCCGACCAGAACGGCGGCCGTGGCGAGCGCCACTGACTTCCAGCGGCGGAGGGGTGTCGCCGGCATGTGGGGTCCCATCTACGCGGGTTGAATGAAGGCGGCAGAGGGAGGGTGTCATGGACATGTTGGCGATTGGGTGACGTTGAGGTGTCGGGTTGATGACGGGATCCACGTCCGTGTCCGCGCCGGCAGGATCAGCAGGGCCCTTCCCGCACGTCCACCGTGAGCGTGACGGTCGCGTCGAGCATCAGCTCCGGTTCCGGCTGGGGTGGGGACACGGTCAGGCAGTAGGAGGTGCCGACGTCCTTCGTCCCGGCCTCGAAGGTCGTCGAGTCGATCTCCTCGACGCTCACGAGCGGGATCTCGGGCGCGTCATCCGCCTCCTCGACGGCTTCCTGGATCAGGTCCTCGTACCCGATGGAGAAGCCGAGGATCCTCTGCGGCTCCGCCTCCAGGCGCTGCTCGGCCTCCCGCACGGCGTCCCGGAACTCGCCCTCACTCCACTGCGAGCTGTCGTGGAGGTGGTACATGTACGCGATCACTCCCACAACGGTCAGCACGATCAACGCGAGCCCGATGGGGTTCCTCGGGTTGTAGACGAAGCGGGTGCCGCGCTCGCGGAGGAATACCGGCTCGTCGTTGTCGTGTCCGCTCACGCCGGGAGTTCGCCGTTCCTGACCGCCGTGACGAACGAGGACCAGCCGGCGGCCGGGAAGACCACGGCGGGGCCGTCCGGGTTCTTCGAGTCGCGGACGGGGACGCCGGTTGGGTGGTGGTCGAGGACTTCGAGGCAGCTGTCGGCCTCCGGCCCGCTATAGGACGACTTGCGCCAGCCGTTCAGCTTGGCCGCGTTCGGTATCGCTCGGTCAGTCATGATGCCCGTACTCCTTCGCAACGGCCCTGAGCAGGGCCAACGACTCCTTCAACGGCAGCGCGTCGCTCAGCGCGAGACTGTAGCGATTCTCCAACTCGCGAACCACGGACGGGGAGTCGTGCAGTTTCCCCATCCCGTGACCCTCGGTGTAGGCGAGAGGCGGCTGATCCTCGAAGCACATCAGCGTGAGCATGCCTTTGGCGAGCGGATGAAGACCCACGCCGAACGGCATCACGTGCGCGCGGATACGTCCGGCCTCGGCGAGGCGTACGACGTGCATGATCTGCTCCGCCATGACGTCGGCGCTGCCGATGGGGCGCCGCAACACCGTCTCGTCCAGCACCGCCCACACCACAGGCGTCACCGGATCTTCGAGGATCCTCGCGCGCTCAAGCCGTGTGACAACGCGCCTGTCACACTCCTCTTCACTCACCGGAGGGAACGCCGCGCCCAGAACCGCACGCGCGTACCTCTTCGTCTGGAGGATGCCCGGGAAGTACGCCACAGCGAACTCGCGGATCACCGTCGCCTGTTGTTCGAGTACGCGCACCCTCTCGAAGTACTCCGCGACCGACACGTCATCGTCCTGCGGCAGAAAGCTGCTCAGCACATTCCCCGTGTTCAGCGCCATGTCCAGCCGCCGCGCATCCTCCTTGGACGGCACCCGCCGCCCCGCCTCGATGTGCGCGATGTGCGAACGCGTCATGAACGCCATCTCCGCCAGCTCCTGCTGCGTCAGACCGGCCGCCTCGCGCTGCTGCTTGAGCCAATCGCCGTAGATGGTGCCCATCGCCTCAACTCCCTTGTGACAAAACCCCGGTCACACTCCACCCCCTGGCGAGCCTAGCCGCGCCCCTCTCACTCTGTGAACGAATCGCCACACAGAGCGAACATGAGGAGCTGAGAGATGACCCGCCGTATTGCCCGTCTCGTCGCCGCGCTGCGTCGGCCGCTGCGCAGACCGCTGCGTCGGCCGACCGTCCAGCACACCGGATCCCAGCCTCCGCAGGCGGAACATCCGGCCACGGTCCTCGGCGTCGGCCTGGGCTCGCTCGGCATGCCCGTGGTGAAGGTGAGGGGCGGCAAGTGAGGAACGACATGAGCGACGGCACGACCAGTCCGCGGCTGCTGCCCTGGACGGGCGCGGAGGGCAAACGCTGCCTGCTGGTGACGGACGGGACCGGCCCGCTCTCCCGCCTGGCCGACACCGTCGAGCGCGTACAGCTGGAGATGGCCCTCGGACTCCTCGACCACGCGGCCGACATCCTCGCGGACCGGCGTGTGACACCCGCGCAGCTCCGCTTCACGCTCGCCCGCATGCACGAGGCGCTGACCGACGTCCACCGGATCGCCGAGAGCCGGGGTGCCAGACTGCCCGCGCCCGCCTGCGGCGACGGGTGACCGCGCTCAGTTCAGCAGCGCGCCGAACTGCTCCTCGTAGGCCGACCTCTGTGCCGTGTGACCCCGGGTGAACGCCTCGCGCTGCTCCTCACCGAAGTTCCCGGTGGGGATGCCGCCGGTGGGGATGAAGCCGGGCAGCGCCCGGAAGAGTTCCGTGGCCGCCGCCGACCGGGCCTCCCCGTGCCAGGCCCTGGCCGCGTGCACCTGCTCGCCCACATGGCGCAGCAGCCGCTGGAACTTGTCCCGGGGCCCGTTGGATATCACCTTCTGCCACGCGCCCGGCCGGCCCAGGGTGCCTGATCCGGTGGCTATCCGTTCCAGCGCCTCCAGCGTGGCGTACAGCCGCCCGCACAACTCGGCGACGTCCTGCCGGCTCTGTCCCATGCCATCCCCTCCCGCCCGTGCCTACCCCGACGCCGCGCGCCTCGAACGCCCGTACAACCGTGCGCCCCGGTCGCGAGTCAACCGAGCATGACTTTCGGCAGATCCCGTTCCACCCGCCTGCTCGGCACCGCCCTCGCCGGCGGTGTGCTCATATCCGGCGTGGCGGCGGCCGCCCCGGCCGCCGCCGCGCCCGCCCCCGCCGTCAGCTGCACGTCCTCGAACGCCGCGCTCGCCGCGAAGCTCCAGCAGGACATCACCGCCGCCCTCGCGGGCCGTGGCGGCACCGTCGCCGTCGGTCTCCACGACCGTACGACGAACACCACCTGCACCCTGCGCCCCACCACCGCCTTCGACTCGGCCAGCGTCGTGAAGGTGACCGTGCTGGCCGCGCTGCTGTGGGACGCGAAGAAGCAGGGCCGGTATCTCACCGAGCGGGAGGCCACCCTCGCCCGCGCCATGATCACCAAGTCGGACAACGCCTCCACCAGCACCCTGTGGAAGCAGCTCGGCCTGCCGAAGATCAACGCTTTCCTCGCCGCCGCCGGCATGACCCAGACGAAGCCCGGCGCGGACGGTTACTGGGGGCTGACCCAGATCACGGTGACCGACGAGCAGAAGCTCCTCAAGCTCATCACCGGGCGGAACCCCGTTCTCAGCGACAAGTCCCGCTTCTACATCATGAAGCTGATGAGCCAGGTCGTGTCGGACCAGCGCTGGGGCACCCCGTACGGCGTCCCCTCCGGGGTCACCGTCGCCGTCAAGAACGGCTGGCTGTCCCGGGCCACGAACGGCTGGCGGGTGCACAGCGTCGGCGCCTTCAAGGGCGGCGGCCACGACTACACCATCACCGTGCTGACCCACGGCAACAGCACCATGAGTTACGGCATCACCACCATCCAGGGCGTCGCCAAGGTGATCCACCGCGACCTGGCCGCCGCCGGCTGACGGTTCACCGCGCGGGCCGCCGACCGTTCACCGGCTGACGCTTCACCGCGCGGTCTCCCGTCCGTCACCGGCCCGCCCTACGGTGGCGCCCATGCGCCTGAGATCCGTCCTCGCCACCGCCTGCGCCGCCCTCGCGGCGGCCGCCTGTCCGACCGCCGCGAGCCCCGCCCACGCCGGGGCCCGGCACGCCTGTTCGCCGTCCGTCTCCGTCGAGGGCTTCTCCGACGCCCTCGACAAGACGACGTACGACGGCACCTTCGTCGGCAACCTCTCCGCGCTCGCCACCGACCGGGACGGCTCGCTCGCGGCCCTCTCCGACCGGTCGGCCCTGTTCTCCCTCGACCGCCGGACCCTCCAGCCGCGCGCCGTGCGCCCGCTCGCCGACGAGAACGGCGCCGCGCTGGACTCCGAGGGCCTGGTCGTCGACGGGGACGGCACCTACCTCGTCTCCTCGGAGACCGAGCCGTCCGTACGCCGCTACTCCCGCGACGGCCGCGTCCTCGGCCGGCTGCCCGTGCCGGACGCCCTGCGCGTCACCCCCGCCGGCCGCGCCGCCGTCAACGGCACCTTCGAGGGCCTGACCCTGGCGCGCGACGGCCGTACCCTCGTCGCCGCCATGGAGTACGCCCTGTCCGGGGACAGCGCGGGCACCGTCCGCGTGCAGACCTGGCGGCGGACCGCGGGCGGCGACTTCGCGCTCGCCGCCCAGTACGCCTACCGCGCCGATCCCGGCCTCGGCGTCCCCGAGATCACCGCGACGCCCGACGGGCGCCTCCTCGTCCTGGAGCGCGGCTTCACCGCCGGCGTCGGCAACACCGTCCGCCTCTACCTGGCCGACCCGCGGCACGCCACGGACACCGGCGGGATCGAGTACCTGACCGGCCAGGACGGCGTCCGGCCGGTCCGCAAGACCCTGCTCGCCGACCTCGCCGACTGCCCCGACCTCGGCGCCACCGCCAAGCAGCCGCAACCCAACCCGCTCCTCGACAACATCGAGGCGATGACGGTCACCGGCCGCACCGGGAACCGGCTGAACGTGCTGCTGGCCAGCGACGACAACCAGAACGCCGCCCAGACGACCCGTTTCTACTCCCTGCGCGTCCGCCTCTGACCCCGCCCAATTGTTGCGGAGGGATGAAATCCGCATCCGCCCGCGTTGGTGCCTTCCGGAAGATCAGGTCGACCGGGCCTGTCGAGAACACGGAGGGCACCCGCGTGAGCACGCAACGGGGATGGGCACGACGACTGTGGGGCTACGCCTGGCGCTACCCACGGGACGTCGTCCTCGCCCTCGGCTCCTCCCTCGGCGGCATGGCCCTCATGGCCGTCGTCCCGCTGATCACCAAGGTGATCATCGACGACGTCATCGGTGACAAGACCCGCGACATGGCCCCCTGGGCCGGAGCCCTCGTCGGAGCCGCGCTGCTCGTCTACGTCCTCACCTACATCCGCCGCTACTACGGCGGCCGTCTCGCCCTCGACGTCCAGCACGACCTGCGGACCGAGATGTACGAGACGATCACCCGGCTCGACGGGCGGCGCCAGGACGAACTGTCCACCGGGCAGGTCGTCGGCCGGGCCACCAGCGACCTCCAGCTGATCCAGGGCCTGCTCTTCATGCTCCCGATGACCATCGGGAACTTCCTGCTCTTCCTGATCTCCCTGGTGATCATGGCGTGGCTGTCGGTCCCGCTCACCCTGGTCGCCCTCGCCGTGGCGCCCGCCCTGTGGTGGATCGCCAGGCGCAGCCGCAGCAGACTGCACCCCTCGACCTGGTACGCCCAGGCGCAGGCCGCCGCCGTCGCGGGCGTGGTCGACGGCGCCGTCAGCGGTGTCCGCGTGGTGAAGGGCTTCGGGCAGGAGGAGCAGGAGACCGGGAAGCTGCGCGAGGTCGGGCGGCGGCTGTTCGCCGGACGGCTGCGCACCATCCGGCTGAACAGCAAGTACACCCCCGCCCTCCAGGCCGTCCCCGCCCTCGGCCAGGTCGCCATGCTCGCCCTCGGCGGCTGGCTCGCC
The DNA here is from genome assembly GCF_001905845.1 of Streptomyces sp. TSRI0107. Lineage (GTDB taxonomy): Bacteria > Actinomycetota > Actinomycetes > Streptomycetales > Streptomycetaceae > Streptomyces. The sequence goes on from NZ_LIVZ01000001.1 coordinate 297,148, forward strand.
GTGCGCGGCGACGTCACCCTCGGCACCTTCGTCGCCTTCTCCACCTACCTCGCCCAGCTGGTCGGCCCGGTCCGCATGCTCGCCATGGTCCTCACCGTCGGCCAGCAGGCCCGCGCCGGCACCGAACGCGTCCTGGAGCTGATCGACACCGAGCCGACGCTCACCGACGGCACCAAGGAACTCCCCGCCGACGCGCCCGCCACCGTCGAGTTCGACGACGTCTCCTTCGGCTACGACCCCGACCGGCCCGTCCTCGACGGCCTCTCCTTCGAGATCCGCCCCGGCGAGACCCTCGCCGTCGTCGGCGCCTCCGGCTCCGGCAAGTCGACCGTCTCCCTGCTCCTCCCGCGCTTCTACGACGTCACGCGCGGCGCCGTCCTGATCGGCGGCCACGACGTGCGCGAGCTGACCACCGCCTCGCTGCGCGCCGCGATCGGCCTGGTCCCCGAGGACTCCTTCCTCTTCTCCGACACCGTCCGCGCCAACATTGCCTACGGCCGGCCCGACGCCGGCGACGAGGAGATCGCGAAGGCCGCCCGCGCCGCCCAGGCCGACGGCTTCATCGCCGGCCTGCCCGACGGCTACGACACCGTCGTCGGCGAACACGGCCTCACCCTCTCCGGCGGCCAGCGCCAGCGCATCGCGCTCGCCCGCGCCATCCTCACCGACCCCCGGCTGCTGGTCCTCGACGACGCCACCTCCGCCGTCGACGCGCGCGTGGAGCACGAGATCCACGAGGCGCTGAAGCAGGTCATGGAGGGCCGCACCACCCTCCTCATCGCGCACCGCCGCTCCACCCTCAACCTCGCCGACCGCATCGCCGTCCTCGACGGCGGCCGGCTCGCCGACCTCGGCACCCACGACGAACTGCAGAAGCGCTCGGCGCTGTACCGCCGGCTGCTCACCGACCCCGACGAGCTGGGCGGCGTCTCCCCGGGCCACACCCCGAAGGCCGCCCCGCAGGACGAGGACACCTCCGTCCGCGAGGAGCTGGACGCCGAGTTCGACGCCGAGCGCGGCGTCACCCCGAGGCTGTGGACCGGCGACCGCGAGCCGAAGGACACCGCCCTGTCCGGCACCCCGGCCACGCCCGAGCTGCTGGCCCAGGTCGACGCCCTGCCCCCGGCGACCGACACCCCGGACGTCGACGAGGCGCGGGCGGTGCGGCCGGAGGAGTCGTACAACCTGCGGCGTCTGCTGACGGGTTTCGGGCTGCCGCTGCTGGTCAGCCTGGCGCTGGTGGCGGTGGACGCGGGCATGGGCCTGCTGCTGCCCGTCCTGATCCGGCACGGCATCGACAGCGGTGTCTCCGAGCTGGCCCTCGGCGCGGTCTGGGCGGCCTCCGTGCTCGCCCTGGCGGCCGTGCTCGCCCAGTGGGCGGCGCAGATCGGCGAGACCCGGATGACCGGCCGGACCGGCGAGCGGGTGCTGTACTCCCTGCGCCTGAAGATCTTCGCGCAGCTCCAGCGGCTCGGCCTCGACTACTACGAGCGTGAGCTGACCGGCCGGATCATGACCCGGATGACCACGGACGTCGACGCGCTGTCCACGTTCCTGCAGACCGGCCTGGTCACCGCGTTCGTCTCGGTCGTCACCTTCTTCGGGATCATGGTGGCCCTGCTGGTGCTCGACGTGCAGCTGGCACTCGTCGTGTTCGCGACACTGCCGCCGCTGATCATCGCCACCTTCTTCTTCCGCCGGGCCAGCGTCAAGGCGTACGAGCTCGCCCGCGAGCGGGTCTCCGGGGTCAACGCCGACCTCCAGGAGACCGTCGCCGGGCTGCGGATCGTGCAGGCGTTCGGGCGGGAGCGGGACGGCGGACGCCGGTTCGCGGAACGCAGCGACGGCTACCGGCAGGCCCGCGTCCACGGCCAGTGGCTGATCTCCGTGTACTTCCCGTTCGTGCAGCTCCTGTCGTCCGCCGCGGCGGCGGCCGTGCTCGTCGTGGGCGCCGGACGGGTCGACGCGGCCACCCTGACCACCGGCGCCCTGGTGGCGTACCTGCTCTACATCGACCTGTTCTTCGCGCCGGTGCAGCAGCTCTCCCAGGTCTTCGACGGCTACCAGCAGGCGTCCGTCTCCCTGGGCCGCATCCAGGAACTCCTGCGCGAACCCACCTCCACGCGGAGCGCCGACGAACCCCTCGCCGTGCGCTCCCTGCGCGGCGACATCGCCTTCGAGGACGTGCACTTCGCCTACGGCGACGAGGAGGAGGCCCTGACCGGCATCGACCTGCGCATCCCCGCCGGGCAGACCGTGGCGTTCGTCGGGGAGACCGGCGCCGGAAAGTCGACGCTGGTGAAGCTGGTGGCCCGGTTCTACGACCCGACCGGCGGCCGGGTCACCGTCGACGGCCAGGATCTGCGCGCCCTCGACCTCACCTCCTACCGGCACCGGCTCGGCGTCGTCCCGCAGGAGGCGTACCTCTTCCCCGGCACCGTCCGCGACGCCATCGCCTACGGCCGTCCCGACGCCACCGACGCCGAGGTGGAGGCCGCCGCCCGCGCGGTCGGCGCCCACGAGATGATCGCCGGGCTGGAGGGCGGTTACCTCCACGAGGTCGCCGAGCGGGGCCGCAACCTCTCCGCCGGTCAGCGGCAGCTGATCGCGCTGGCCCGCGCCGAGCTGGTCGACCCGGACATCCTGCTCCTCGACGAGGCGACGGCCGCCCTGGACCTGGCCACGGAGGCCCAGGTCAACCAGGCCACCGACCGCCTCGCGGGCCGCCGCACCACACTCGTCGTCGCCCACCGCCTGACCACCGCGGCCCGCGCGGACCGGGTCGTCGTCATGGACCACGGCCGGGTCGCCGAGGACGGCACCCACGAGGAGCTGCTGGCGCGCGGCGGACGGTACGCCGAGCTGTGGCGGACCTTCGTGGGGGAGGACGCGCCCGTCGGGGCCTGACGGCTCCCGGCGCAACCATCCGGCGTACGCCGCGCGTCCGTACATCCGTACGTCAATCTGCCGAACCGTACTTCAGGCCGCCGGGGGCGTGGCAGGGGAGGGGACGACTGTGGACTCGGGTGCGATACGACGCCGGCTGGCGCTCGGGCTGTCCGTACTGACCGTGTCCGGGCTGTTCGCGCTCGCCGCGCCGGCCGACGCCCACGCGGCGGCCGGGCCCTGCCCCGGCCGCAAGGTCAGGACGCTGCCGTTCCCCACCGGCTCCGTGCACGTGTACAAGAGCGGCGGCTACGTCTGCGCGGCCACCTACGCGAAGAACCCCGGCCCCCGCCGGACCATGTCCGTCAGCGTGCAGCGGCGCGGCCACAACCCCGTCCCGTACAAGGGCAAGCACCGCAAGCACACGCCCGGGGTGACGGTGTACGCCGGGCAGCGCTGTGTGCGGGTGGAGGGCTCGGTGGGGCGGGGATCGGTGAGCTCCGACTGGATCCTCTGCTGAACCCGCGGGCGCCGGTCCGGCGGCCGTCGCCGAACTCCCCCTGGTGTGAACCGGGTTGCTCCGATAGCTTCCGGCGCACATCTGTTCTTACAGGGGAGGGTGCATGCGCAAGGCGCTCAGATGGCTGCTCGCGCTCACGGTGCTCATAGGCACACTGAGCACGGCGGGGACGGCCACCGCCGTCCAGCCGGAGGCCACCGACATCAAGGACCGGCTCCTCGCCATACCGGGCATGAGTCTGATCGAGGAGAAGCCGTACCCCGGCTACCGCTTCTTCGTCCTGAACTACACCCAGCCGGTCGACCACCGCAGGCCCTCCAAGGGCACGTTCGAGCAGCGGATCACCGTGCTGCACAAGGACGTCTCCCGCCCGACGGTCTTCTACACCGGCGGCTACAACGTCTCCACGACGCCCAGCCGCCGCGAGCCGACCCAGATCGTGGACGGCAACCAGGTCTCCATGGAGTACCGCTACTTCACCCCGTCCCGGCCCAGCCCGGCCGACTGGACCAAGCTGGACATCTGGCAGGCGGCCAGCGACCAGCACCGCATCTTCAAGGCCCTCAAGCCGCTGTACGACCGCAAGTGGCTCTCCACCGGCGGCTCGAAGGGCGGCATGACGGCGACCTACTACGAGCGCTTCTACCCCCGCGACATGGACGGCGTCGTCGCCTACGTCGCCCCCAACGACGTCGTGAACAAGGAGGACTCGGCGTACGACGAGTTCTTCGCCACCGTCGGCACCAAGGAGTGCCGCGACCGCCTGAACGGCGTCCAGCGCGAGGCACTCGTGCGCCGGGAGGCCATGGAGAAGCGGTACGCGGCGTACGCGGCCGAGAACGGCTACACCTTCGACACCGTGGGCAGCCTCGACAAGGCGTACGAGGCGACCGTCCTCGACTACGTCTGGGGCTTCTGGCAGTACAGCCTGCTCTCGGACTGCGACACGATCCCCGCCGACGCGAAGAACGCGACCGACGACGAGATCTGGACCTCGATCGACACGATCGCCGGCTTCTCCTTCTACACCGACCAGGGCCTGGAGCCGTACACGCCGTACTACTACCAGGCGGGCACCCAGCTCGGCGCGCCCACCATCCGGTTCCCGCACATCGAGAAGAAGTACATCCGCTACGGCTACCTGCCGCCGCGCCACTACGTCCCCCGGGACATCGAGATGACGTTCCAGCCGGGCGCGATGCGTGACGTGGACACCTGGGTCCGCCACAACGCCACCCGGATGCTCTACGTCTACGGCGAGAACGACCCGTGGGGCGCGGAGCCGTTCCGCCTCGGCAAGGGCGCACGCGACTCGTACGTCTTCACGGCCCCGGGCGCCAACCACGGCGCGCGTGTGGCGGGCCTGGTGGACGACGAGAAGGCCCTCGCCACGGCCAAGATCCTGGAGTGGGCGGGCGTGGCCTCCGCCACGGTCCAGGCCGACCCGTCCGCGGCGAAGCCGCTGGCGAAGTTCGACGCGAAGCTGGACAAGCGGGGCGTGGAGCGCACACTGCGTCCGTGACCCCTTCCGCCGCGCCCGTCCCCGGTGGCTACAGGGGGCGGGCGCAGCCCACCGGGTTCTCGCCGCCCAGCTGGACGTACAGCGCGGTGGGCGTGGGGCAGTCGGTGCGTCTGGCGACCGCCTCCGACACCCGGTACTCGGGCGGGCGTTCGCCCTCGCCGTCGCAGCGGGTCTCACGGACCTCGCCGTCGCCGGAGCCGTAGACGCAGTCGCCGACGATGGTGCGCGGGCCGCCCCCGCCGCCCGGGTCGCCGGGGTGCGGGGGCTGGAGGGAGCGCATACAGGCGTAGCCGCGCGGGATCGCGCCGTCGCCGTCCTCGTCGGAGGACGGGCGCTGCTCGCTGATGTGCAGCACGAAGTCGGTGGTCGCGGGGCACAGCGGCCCGGCGTCCGCCCTGCCGTCGTGCCGGGCGACGACCCGTGCCGCCGCCCGCTCGCTGCCGCAGGACACCTCGGTGAGGCCGGCCGTCCCGAACGAACTGCACTCGTCGACGCCGAGGAACTCCGCCCCGTAGCCCGACGGCCGCGCCTCGGCCGCCGGTACGGTCGCGCTGGGCGGCGGGACGCCACCGCCGCCGTCGTCCTCCCCGCCCGGCGGGCCCTGACAGGCCGCCAGCAGGGTCACGAGCAGCCCCAGCGCGGCACCCCGCACCACACGTCTCCCGCCCATGCCCATTCCCCCACCCCCGCCCAGCGTGACCCGCCGCGGCGGGCACACGCCAGACTCGCCGGGTGCTTTGCGTCACTTGGGGGTGGTGCGCCGGGTGTGTGACGTAGGGCTAGTACGTCAGGCCGTGCCCGAGGGGGTACAGCACCCGCGTCGGATCGTCGGCCCGCTGCACCGGCACCGGCAGCTTCCCGCGCGGTGTCACCGTCCCGGCGATCGTCCGGGCGGCGGCGCGCACCTCGACGTCCGTCCAGGAGTAGGTCGCCAGATACGCCCGTACGCCCGGCAGGTGGGCGATGTCGTACGGGTTGCGGATCGCCACCGCCACCACCGGCCGGCCCGTCGCCAGCAGCCTTTCGACCAGGGTCTTCTGAGTGCTGGCGGCCGTGACGTTGTACGTCGCCACCACCACCGCGTCCGCGTCCCCGGCCGCCGCGACGGCCCGCTCGACGACCGCGGCGGACGGGGCGGTGCCCGTGGACAGCGCGGTCGCGGTGAAGCCCAGTTCCGTCAGGGCCACCGCGAGGACGCCGGTCGGGGGACCGGTGGTGCCGGACGGGGAGGCCGGGTCGGCGCCGACGACCAGCAGGCGCGGGGTCTTCGCCGGGGACAGCGGCAGCAGTGCGCCCTCGTTCGCCAGCAGGGTGGTGGTGTGCTCGGCGATCCGGTCGGCCGCCGCGAGATGGACGGGCGTCCCCACGGTGCGGTCGACGCGGTCCGTGTCGGTCCACGGATCGTCCAGGAGCCCCAGCCTGGCCTTCAGGCGGAGCACCCGCAGGATCGATTCCTCCAGGCGTTCCTCCGTCAGTTCCCCGTCCTGGACGGCCTTCAGCACCGCGTTCCACGCCAGGTCCAGCCTGGGCGCGTTCAGCAGCTGGTCCACGCCCGCCTTCAGCGCCAGTACCGGCACCCGTTCGTCGCCGTACTTCTGCCGTACGCCCGCCATGTCGAGCGAGTCGGTCACGACGACCCCGTCGTAGCCGAGCTGTTCGCGCAGGATGCCGGTGAGGACGGGACGGGAGAGGGTGGCCGGGTCGCCGGAGTCGTCGAGGGCCGGGAACAGGATGTGCGCGGTCATGATCGAGTCGATGCCGGCCTCGATCGCGGCGCGGAACGACGGCGCGTCCAGCGTCTCCCACTGCTCGCGGGTGTGCTTGATGACCGGGAAGCCGTAGTGGCTGTCGGTCTCGGTGTCGCCGTGCCCGGGGAAGTGCTTGGCGGTCGCCGCGACCCCCGACCGCTGGTAGCCGGCGACCTCCGCCGCGACCAGCCTCGCCACCGCCCGCGGGTCGGCGCCGAAGGAGCGCACGCCGATGACGGGGTTGGCGGGGTTGACGTTCACGTCGGCGACGGGGGAGTAGTCCTGCCGTACGCCCATCGCGCGCAGCTCCTTGCCCGCGATCCGGCCGAGGGTGCGGGCGTCGGTGCGGGAGCCGCCGGCCCCGATGGCCATGGCGCCCGGGAAGAGCGTGGCGGGCTTGCCGATGCGGGCGACGATGCCGTGCTCCTGGTCGGTGGAGATCAGCAGGGGCAGGCGGTGCGGCAGGGCCAGCGAGGCGCGCTGGAGACCGTTGGAGAGGTCGGCGATCTGGCGCGGGTCGCGGGTGTTGTGCGCCCAGGCGAAGTAGATGACGCCGCCCAGCCGGTATCTGGCGACCAGTTCGGCGGCGGTGCGGACGCCGAACTCCCTGAGGTTGGCGTCGATGTCGGCCTGGTCGGGGGCGGTGGCGGAGTGGCCGTAGGCCCGGGAGACGAAGAGCTGGCCGACCTTCTCCTCGAGTGTCATCCGGGAGATCAGGCGGCGCAGCTTGCGGTCGCCGACCGCGTGGGCGGGGCTCGCGACCGTGAGGGCCGCGGTGACGCCGGCGCCGGCGGCGAGGACCGTGCGTCTGGAGGGTTTCGCGGTGTTTCCTGTGCTGGTGTCGTGCACGTGCGCTCCTTCCGGAGGAGGTCCGCTGAAGGAAACTTCCGAGGGGTCACCAATATCCGGGAAGTTTCTGCCAGTCAAGGGAACGCACAGTACCCAGGGTGGGGGCCGCCATCGGCGCATTGGAGGGGGGCGCGCCGATGGCGGCATGCTGCCGGCCGCGGTACGGCGGAGAGGGTGGTCAGCGTTCGCAGCCAGCAGCGAGGCCGACACCGCACCACGGTGACTCTCCGGCAGTCCGGCGGTTGGACGCGGCCGGCTCGGGGCGGGTTCCCGGCCCGCCCCGCTCCGGGCGAAATCGGTGCCGGTGTGCCCCACGGGACGGCTGCGCCGCCGCCGGTCCATCCCGTGGACGCTCCGGCGCGCGAGGGGGCCGTCGGCAGATCATGAGGGCATGCCCGTAGTCGACATCCCCGGTTCCAAGTCCATCACCGCCCGCGCCCTCTTCCTCGCGGCGGCGGCCGACGGCGTCACCACCCTGGTACGGCCGCTGCGGTCCGACGACACCGAGGGCTTCGCCGAGGGCCTGGCACGGCTCGGCTACCGGGTCGGCCGCACCCCGGACACCTGGCAGGTCGACGGCCGCCCCGAGGGCCCCGCGAAGCCGGAGGCCGACGTCTACTGCCGGGACGGCGCGACCACGGCCCGCTTCCTGCCCGCCCTCGCCGCCGCCGGCCACGGCACCTACCGCTTCGACGCCTCCCCGCAGATGCGCCGCCGCCCCCTGCTGCCGCTCACCAGGGCCCTGCGCGACCTGGGCGTCAAGCTGCGGCACGAGGAGCAGGAGGGCCACCATCCGCTGACCGTCGAGGCGGCCGGAGTGGAGGGCGGCGAGGTCACCCTGGACGCGGGGCTGTCCTCGCAGTACCTGACCGCGCTGCTCCTGCTGGGCCCGCTCACCCGCAAGGGCCTGCGCGTCACCGTCACCGACCTGGTCTCGGTGCCGTACGTCGAGATCACGATCGCGATGATGCGCGCCTTCGGCGTGGAGGTACGGCGGGAGGGGGACACCTTCGTCGTCCCGCCCGGCGGCTACCGCGCCACCACCTACGCGATCGAACCGGACGCCTCCACCGCCAGCTACTTCTTCGCCACCGCCGCGCTCACCGGCACCGAGGTCACCGTCCCCGGCCTCGGCGAGGGCGCGCTCCAGGGCGACCTGGCCTTCGTGGACGTGCTGCGCCGCATGGGCGCGCACGTGGACGTCGGCGCCGACCGGACGACCGTGCGCGGCACCGGCGAACTGCGCGGCCTCACCGTCAACATGCGGGACATCTCCGACACCATGCCGACCCTCGCGGCGATCGCCCCGTACGCCTCCGGGCCGGTGCGCATCGAGGACGTCGCCAACACCCGCGTCAAGGAGTGCGACCGTCTGGAGGCCTGCGCGGAGAACCTGCGGCGGCTCGGCGTACCGGTCGGGACGGGCCCCGACTGGATCGAGATCCACCCCGCGGCACCCGCGCACGACGTGGACGTCAAGTCCTACGGCGACCACCGCATCGTCATGTCCTTCGCGGTGGCCGGCCTGCGCGCGCCGGGCATCTCCTTCGACGACCCGGGGTGCGTACGCAAGACCTTCCCCGGCTTCCACGAGGAGTTCGCGAAGCTGCGCGCGGCCGTCGGCATCGGCTGACCGCGCGGCTCACGCCGGTGCGCCGGGCGACCCGGTCACGCCCAGCCGGTCACGCCCAGCCGGTCACGCCCAGCCGGTCACGCCGAGTCGTGGAGCAGCCGGTCCAGATGGTCACGGCCCCCGTCCAGCAGCTCGGGCAGCGGGGCCGCGGACTCGTACCAGCGCTTCTCGTACTCCCAGCACAGCCAGCCGTCCCAGCCGTGCCGCGACAGCACCTCCACGCACTCGGCGAGCGGCAGCACGCCCGCGCCGAGCGGGAGCGGGGTCGTGTCGTCGGCGGAGGCGATGTCCTTCACCTGGACATAGCCGAGGTGCGGGGCGAGCGCCGCGTACGTCTCCGAGGGCTGCTCGCCGCCCAGCCAGGTGTGCATCACATCCCACAGGGCGCCCACGTGCCGGTGCCCGACCGGTCCGAGGATCCGGATCGCGTCGGCGCCGGTGCGGTGCGAGTCATGGGTCTCCAGCAGGATCCGCACACCCGAGTCGGCGGCCCACTCGGCGGCGACACCCAGGCGGCGGGCGGCCGCCGCGTCGGCCTCCTGCGGCGGCTGGCCCAGCAGGTCCGCGCCGGGGAACACCCGGACGTACGGGGCGCCCAGATCGCGGGCCAGGTCCAGCAGCCCGCGGATCTCCGCCAGCACCGGCTCGTCGTCACCCGGCGCCGCCACACGCGCGTACCCGGCGAGGCCGAGCAGCCGGACGCCGGACGCCTTGAACTCGGCGGCGACGTCGGCGCGTTCGCCCGGTCCGATGCCGGGATGCACCGGTTCCTCGCGGTGCGCGCGCAACTCGACCCCGTGATAGCCGTGCGCGGTCGCGAGGCGCAGTACGTCGGGGAGGGGGAGACCGGGGACGCCGAGAGTGGAGAACGCCAGTTTCATACTCAGCGACCCTACTCGCCCCTCCGCCGCGTCACTCCGCTGCCGCGCGCAGATCCAGCCGCCAGTCCTGCCCGACGAGATCCGCGCCGAAGGAGCGGTGCGGCTTCTCGGAGACCAGCGTGAAACCGTGCCGCAGGTAGATCCGCCGGGCCGCCGCCAGGACGTCGTTCGTCCACAGCACCAGCTCCCGGTACCCGACCCCGCGCGCGAACTCGACGACCGCCGTGACCAGCCGGTCCCCGATGCCGAGGCCGCGCGCCTCCGGTTCGACGAGCAGCAGGCGCAGCCGGGCGGTGCCCGCACCGGACGCCTCGTCCCGTACGCACATCACGGCCCCCACCGGCGCCCCGTCCAGCTCAGCGATCCACACCCGCTCCAGATGCGGATCGTGGTCCTCGGCGAAGTCGGCGACGATCCTCGCCACCAGCCCCTCGTAGTCGGTGTTCCAGCCGTACTCGGCGGCGTACAGCGCGGCGTTGCGCTGCACGATCCAGCCCAGGTCGCCGGGCGCGGGCGCGCGCAGCACGACGTCCTCCGGCCGGGGCGCCGACCGCTCCCCGGACAGCAGCGCACGGACGGTCCGCAGCGCCTCCGCCAGCCGTGGCCGGTCCTCCGGCGCGACCCTGTTCAGCAGCGCGCCGACCGTCTGCCGGGCCCGCTCGTCCAGCAGATCGGCGGTCTCCCGCCCCCGCGCCGTCAGCCGGATCCGCCGCCGCCGCGGATCCCGCTCCGACGGGCCGCGCTCCACCAGCCCGTCCTGCTCGAACTTGTTGAGGATGCGGGTCAGATACCCCGCGTCCAGATGCAGCTGGGTGCGCAGGTCGGCGACGTCGGTGCGGGGGGAGTGCGCCAGCTCGTACAGCACGCGGGACTCGGTGAGGGTGTACGGGGCGTACAGGTGGCGGCCGTAGTCCAGCGCGCCGATCACGTTCGTGTAGAAGCGGTTGAAGGAGCGGATGTCCTGGACGGTCATGGTCGGCCCCGATGGCGACTCGGTGAGTCTTTGACTCAGTCAGAGGTTCCGTCGGTGTCGAGCGTAGACCCGGGGCCGCTCCCCGTCCACGGCCGGCGGCCCGCCGGCTACTCGGCCGCGGCCCGCCGGTAGACGTTCACCAGCGTGCCGGTGCCGGACTTCGTCGTGGAGACCAGCTCGAACGGGAACATGCCCCCCTCGGCCGGGAAGATCGACTTGCCGCCGCCGAGCACCACGGGCATCACGATCAGCCGCAGCTCGTCGGCGAGCCCCTCGGCGATCAGCGTGCGCGCGAGGGTCGGGCTGCCCATCACCAGCAGCCGGCCGCCGTCGCCCTCCCGCAGCTTGCGCAGCTCGGCGACCGCCTCGGAGCCGGGGATGCGGACGGAGTTGTCCCAGGTCAGGTCGGAGTCGCTGAGGGTGTCGGAGACGACGTACTTGCGGATGGAGTTCATCCGGTCGGCGAACGGGTCCCCCGCCCGCTCCGGCCACGCCGCCGCCATCGTCGCCCAGGTCCGCCGCCCGAAGAGCAGCGCCTCGGCGTCCGCGAGGGCCGCGTCGAAGGCGCCGCCGACGACCTCCGGGTCGAAGTACGGGTGCGTCCAGCCGCCGTGCGCGAAGCCGCCGTCGGTGTCCTCCTGCGGACCGCCGGGGGCCTGGACGACGCCGTCGAGGCTGATGAACTCGCTGATGACGATGTGCATGGTGGTGTCTCCCGGGGCGGCTGACGTGCTGTCGGAGGTAAGACGGCCGACGGGGCCGAAAGTAATCGCCCGAGAGGAAGAAATCCTGAGACCGGCCAACTCTGCCTCTCGTCCGCACAGGGGAAACGCGATACGCGCCTAGTCAAACTTGACTAGACTGCCCGGCATGGCCGAGACGACGATCCCGATCCTGCCTTGCCGGACGCTCCAGCCCGTCCTCGACTTCTACACGGCCCTCGGATTCGAGGTGACCTTCCAGCAGCGGAGCCCGAACCCGTACGCGGCCGTCGCCCGCGGCGGCGTCCAGCTGCACTTCTTCGGCATGAAGCGCTACGACCCCGCGCAGTCCTACAGCACCTGCTACATCCGCACCGAAGAGATCGACGCGCTGTACGACTCCTTCCGGGCCGGCCTCAAGGCGGCGTACGGAAAGGTCCCGCTCCGCGGCCTACCGCGCCTCGGCCCGCTGAAGGACACCTCGCACGGCATGCGCCAGTTCCTCCTGACCGACCCGGGCGGCAACTGCCTCCGCGTCGGCCAGGAGATCAGCGAGCACCACCACCACCGCCCGGCCCCCGAGGAGACCTTCGCCAAGGCCCTGCACCACGCCGCCCTGTTCGCGGACTCCAGGGACGACCCCCGCGCCGCGGTCGCGGTCCTCGACCGCGCGCTGAACCTCCCGGACGAGCGCCCCACCCCGGTACAGCTGCTGCGCCTGCTCGTCCTCCGCGCGGACCTCGCCGCCCGCCTCGGCGACGACACCACCGCCGCGTCCACCCTCGCCACGGCCGCCGCGATCCGGCTCACCGACGAAGACCGGGCATCCCTGCGCGACGACCTCCACCGCCTGGAGGAACTGCGAGACCTGCTCACCACCACCGACGCCGAACACCGGGAGCCACCCCGGCGCCCGTGACGGCGCGCAGGCCGCAGAGGGCCGCCCTCTCAGCCCCGCGGCACCCCCGAAGACCCCCGCACCATCAACTCGCCCCGCACGGTCGCGATTCCGCCGGGCGGCGGTTCCTCGCGGGTCATCGCGATGCGGCCGGCGCGGGCTCCCGCCTCGGCCAGCGGCAGTCGTACCGTCGTGAGGGACGGCACCGCGTCGATGCTGAAGGGCAGGTCGTCGAAGCCGGCGACGGAGACGTCCTCCGGGATGCGCAGCCCGGACTCGCGCAGGGCGGCGCAGGCGCCGAGCGCGACGGAGTCGTTCGCGGCGACCACCGCGGTGATCGTCGGATCGCGGCGCAGGAGTTCGAGCGTGGCCTCGTAGCCGGAGCGGCGGTCGTAGCGGCCGTGGACCGTCCAGCGGGGGTCCTCCTCGATGCCCGCGGCGGCGAGCGCGGCGCGGTGGCCCTCCAGACGGTGCCGGGTGGTGGTGCGCTCCTCGGGGCCGGCGATGTAGCCGAGCCGCCGGTGGCCGAGGCCGAGCAGGTGTTCCGTCAGTTCCTTGCCGCCGCCGCGGTTGTCGAACGTCAGGGCGACGGCACCGGTGTCGGGCGCGGGCGGGCGCCCGCACAGCACCACCCGGGTCCCGGCCTCGGTCAGCTTCCGCAGCTTCGCCGCGACGGCCGCCGCGTGCGGGGCGTTCTCGACGGCCCCGCCGGTCAGCACCACGGCCGCCGCGCGCTGGCGTTGCAGCAGCGTGAGGTAGGTCAGTTCGCGCTCCGGCGAGCCGCCGGTGTTGCAGACGACGGCGAGCCGTTCGCCGCCCGCGCGTCCGCCGGGTCCGCCGATCTCGGACTGGATGGCACTGGCCATGATCCCGAAGAACGGGTCGGCGATGTCGTTGACGAGGATGCCGACGAGGTCCGACGTCGCGGCGGCGAGTGCGCTCGCGGGGCCGTTGAGGACGTAGTCCAGTTCGTCGACCGCCTTCAGGACCCGCTCCCGGGTCGAGGCGGCCACGGGATAGTTCCCGTTCAGCACGCGCGACACCGTCGCGGGCGAGACCTGGGCGCGGGCCGCCACGTCCGCCAGGGTCACCGTCATCTCGTCGTCCTCCGGTCGCGCGTCTCGCGCATCTCGCGCATCTGTCGTGCCTCGTCGTACGTCGTCGGCGTAGCAGGCGTCGCGGGGGGAGGCCGTCTCCCCGTCACGACGTCGTACACGGCCTCTTCGCCGCTCACGGTTCCGTGGCCGCTCACGGTTCCGTGCAGACCATAAGCCTGACGGCCCCGCTTGTTCGCCCCCTCGAACAAGTCGAGTGTGCAGTGGGCTTGTCCGGACCCCTGCCGAGAGGCTAGCTTCTCATCACATAGAAAGCGCTTGCTGTACCGCTCACCAGTCAGTGCCAGGGGGCGTACGCGGCGCGCACACCCCGCGTACGACGCCTACGAAGGGACCGACGTGACACGCAAGACGGTGCGTATCGCCATGAACGGTGTGACCGGGCGCATGGGCTACCGCCAGCACCTCGTCCGCTCCATCCTCGCCATCCGCGAGCAGGGCGGCCTCGACCTCGGCGACGGCACCGTGCTGTGGCCGGAGCCGATCCTGGTCGGCCGCCGCGAGCACGCGCTCAGGGCGCTCGCCGAGAAGCACGGCCTGGAGCACGTCTCCACCGACCTGGACGCCGTCCTCGCCGACCCGGCCGTCGACATCTACTTCGACGCCCAGGTCACCTCGGCCCGCGAGGAGGCGATCAGGAAGGCCATCGCCGCCGGCAAGCACATCTACACCGAGAAGCCCACCGCGACCGGCCTCGACGGCGCCCTGGAACTGGCCCGCCTCGCCCACGCCGCCGGCATCAAGCACGGCGTCGTCCAGGACAAGCTGTTCCTGCCGGGCCTGCTGAAGCTGAAGCGCCTCATCGACGGCGGCTTCTTCGGCCGCATCCTGTCCGTCCGCGGCGAGTTCGGCTACTGGGTCTTCGAGGGCGACTGGCAGACCGCCCAGCGCCCCTCCTGGAACTACCGCGCTGAGGACGGCGGCGGCATCGTCGTCGACATGTTCCCGCACTGGGAGTACGTGCTCCACGAGCTGTTCGGCCGGGTGCGCTCCGTCCAGGCCCTCACCGCCACCCACATCCCGCAGCGCTGGGACGAGAACGACAAGCCCTACGACGCGACGGCGGACGACGCGGCGTACGGCATCTTCGAACTCGACGGCGGCGCCATCGCCCAGATCAACTCCTCCTGGGCGGTCCGCGTCAACCGCGACGAACTGGTCGAGTTCCAGGTCGACGGCACCGAGGGCTCCGCCGTCGCCGGCCTGCGCAACTGCCGTGTCCAGCACCGCAGCGCCACCCCGAAGCCGGTCTGGAACCCGGACATCCCCGCCACCGAGGTCTTCCGTGACCAGTGGCAGGAAGTCCCCGACAACCAGGAGTTCGACAACGGCTTCAAGGCCCAGTGGGAGCTGTTCCTCAAGCACGTCTACGCGGACGCCCCCTACCACTGGGACCTGCTCGCCGGCGCCCGCGGCGTCCAGCTCGCCGAGCTGGGCCTGCGCTCCTCGGCCGAAGGCCGCCGTCTCGACGTACCGGAGATCTCGCTGTGACCATCCAGCTCCCCGACTCCAGGGGCGGGCTGCGGGCGTACGAACCGCGCACCGAACCCCTCGCCGTCACCCCCGGCGCCGCCTTCACCTCCCGTACGGTCTTCTCCGCGGCGCACGTCGTCGCCGACCCCTACGCCGACGTCACCCCCGACTCCCCGGCCGCCGTCGACTGGGACGCCACCCTCGCCTTCCGCCGCCACCTGTGGTCGCACGGACTCGGCGTCGCCGAGGCCATGGACACCGCCCAGCGCGGCATGGGCCTCGACTGGGCGGGCGCGGCCGAGCTGATCCGCCGGTCCGCCGCCGAGGCCAAGTCGGCCGGCGGCCTGATCGCCTGCGGCGTCGGCACCGACCAGCTCGCCTCCGGCACCCTCGCGGAGGTCCGCGCGGCCTACGAGGAGCAGCTCGCCGTCGTCGAGGAGGCCGGCGCCCAGGCGATCCTGATGGCGTCCCGCGCGCTGGCCGCCGCCGCGCGGGGCCCCGAGGACTACCTGGAGGTCTACGGCCACCTCCTGCGCCAGGCCGGCGAACCGGTGATCCTGCACTGGCTCGGCCCCATGTTCGACCCGGCGCTGGAGGGCTACTGGGGATCCTCCGACCTGGACGCGGCGACCGACACCTTCCTGGAGGTCATCGCCGCGCACCCGGACAAGGTCGACGGCATCAAGGTCTCCCTGCTGGACGCCCGGCGCGAGATCGACCTGCGCCGCAGACTGCCGCGCGGCGTCCGCTGCTACACCGGCGACGACTTCAACTACCCCGAGCTGATCGCGGGCGACGACCAGGGCTTCAGCCACGCCCTGCTCGGCATCTTCGACCCGCTCGGCCCGCTGGCCGCCGAGGCGGTCCGGGTCCTCGACACGGGAGACGTGCCGGGCTTCCGCGCCCTCCTCGACCCGACCGTGGAACTGTCCCGCCACCTCTTCCAGGCACCCACCCGCTTCTACAAGACGGGCGTGGTCCTCCTGGCCTGGCTGGCCGGCCACCAGTCCCACTTCACCATGGTCGGCGGCCTGCAGTCGGCCCGCTCCCTCCCGCACTTCGCCCGCGCCTACGAACTCGCCGACGGCCTCGGCCTGTTCCCCGACCCCAAGCTGGCGGAGGAGCGCATGAAGACCCTGCTGGCGATGTACGGAGTGACCCGGTGAGCGAGTCGCTGGAACGCTTCTCCATCAACCAGATGACGGTGAAGCAGCTGTCGATGCCCGAACTGACGTCGGCCTGCGCCGACCTGGGCGTCCGCAACGTGGGCCTGTGGCGCCAGCCGGTCCGGTCGTACGGCGTCGAGGCCACCGCCAGACTGGTCCGCGACGCGGGCCTGACGGTGACCACCCTGTGCCGGGGCGGCTTCCTCACGGCGATCGACCCGGAGGCGCGCGTGGCGGCCCTCGCCGACAACCGCCGGGCGGTCGACGAGGCGGCGGCCCTCGGCACCGACACCCTGGTCCTGGTCTCCGGCGGCCTGCCCGCCGGCTCCAAGGACCTGCACGGCGCGCGGGAACGCATCGCCGACGCGCTGGCGGAACTCGGCCCGTACGCGGAGCGGCACGGCGTACGGCTCGCCATCGAGCCGCTGCACCCGATGTACGCCTCCGACCGCTGTGTGGTGTCGACCCTCGCCCAGGCCCTCGACCTCGCGGAACGCTTCCCCGCCCACCAGGTCGGCGTCACCGTCGACACGTACCACATCTGGTGGGACGACCGGGCCCCGGAACAGATCGCCCGCGCGGGCGCGTCCGGCCGCATCCACACCTTCCAGCTCGCCGACTGGACCACCCCCCTCCCCGAGGGCGTCCTCAACGGCCGCGGCCAGATCGGCGACGGCGCGATCGACATGCGCGAGTGGAAGTCCTGCGTCGAGGCCGCCGGCTACACCGGCGCCATCGAGGTGGAACTGTTCAACGAGGAGCTGTGGGCACGGGACGGGCGGGAGGTGCTGGCGGAGACCGCCGCTCGTTTCGCCGAGCACGCGATGTGAGCGAGCAAGCGACTTCCCCGAACACGTGATGGAGTGAAGTCCTCCGTGTGATGCTCGGAGGCATGTACACACAGCTGGGCACGGTCACCGCACTCTGGCGCTACCCCGTCAAGGCCATGCTCGGTCAACGCCTCCGCGCCGCCGATCTCACCGCCCACGGCATGGCGGGAGATCGGCGGCTCGCGTTGCTCGACCCGGCGAGCGGACGGCCCGTCACCGCGGTCCAGCCACGGCTGTACCAGACGGTGCTGCGGTGCGCCGCGGCCATGGACGAGCGGGGCGTGGGCGTCCGGCTCCCGGACGGCACCACCGTGCACAGCACGGACACCGACGCCGACACCGCGCTCTCGGCCTGCGTCGGCAGACCCGTCACCCTCGCCCCCGCACCCGTACCCGCCTCCGTCTTCGAGGGCGCGCCGGTCCACCTGATCAGCACGGCCACCCTGAAGCGCCTGGCCGCCGAGAACCCGCGCGGTCTCGCCGAGCCCGAGCGGTACCGGCCCAATCTGCTGGTGGACACCGGCGGCGACGGCTTCGTCGAGAACGACTGGATCGGCCGCGAGCTGCGCGTCGGCGACGAGGCCGTGCTGCGCGTGGTCGCCGGAGCACCCCGCTGCGCCATCCCCACCATGGTCCACGGGAGCCTCCCCCGCGACCCCGAGGCACTGCGCATCGTCCGCCGCACCAACAGCATGCCCGCCCAGCCGGGCCGGGAGCCGGAGCCCATCGCCGGGGTGTACGCGGAGGTGGTGCGGGTGGGGAGGATCGCCGAGGGGGACGCCGTACGGGCGTGAGAACCGCGCGGTCGGAAAAATCTTGGAAACGCCGTGCAACCATCTCCCCACCACGCCGGTCGTACTAGGCATCAGGACTTCTGGAGGGGGATCCGGGGGGATCGCGGGGGTTCTGGCAGAGGGGGTAAGCCGAGGGGCCCGGTCGACGACCGGGCCCCTCGAAGCATTCCCGAGCGCTCTGAATCACACCCCGCTCAGAAGAACACCCCGCAACGCAGCAGCACGTTCGCGTACGGCCGTACCTCACCCGTGCGCACGACCAGCCGCGCGCCCGCCGACAGTGCCTTCAGACGGTCGTGCGGGACCAGGGCCAGCTCCGGGAAGCGCCCCTCCAGCAGCTCCGCCGCCGCCGGGTTCGACTCCCGGACCTCCGTCGCCGCCGTGGCGCCCTCGACGACCAGCTCCTCCAGCAGGCCCTCCAGCACCTCCGCGAACGACGGCACCCCGGCCCGGAAGGCCAGGTCGACCACGCGCGGGCCGTCCGGTACCGGCAGGCCGGCGTCACACACCAGCACCCCGTGCCCATGGCCGAGTTCGGCCAGCGCCCCGGCGAGATGGCGGTTCAGGATTCCGGCCTTCTTCACAGCGCCGCCACCTCCGCCGCGGTCGGGTACGACTCCTGCGCGCCCGCCCGCGTGACGGCCGCCGCACCGACCCGCGCCGCGTACGCCGCCGCCCGCGCGAGCGGCTCCCCGGCACCCAGCCGCCACGCCAGCGCCGCCGTGAACGCGTCACCCGCACCCGTCGTGTCCACGGCGTCCACCTTCACGGACGGCACCCGCGCCACCCCCTCCGACGACGCCACCAGCGCGCCCGCCGCGCCCAGCGTCACCACCACCGAACGCGGGCCCTTGGCGAGCAGCAGCCGCGCCCAGTCCTCGGGCTCGTCACCGACGCACGACTCGCCGAGCAGCACCTTCGCCTCGTGCTCGTTGACGATCAGCGGGTCGCAGGCGGCCAGCACCTCGGTCGGGAGCGGGCGGGGCGGAGACGGGTTCAGGACGAAGCGGCTGCCCGGCGGCAGGTTCCGTACGACCTCCTCGACCGTCTCCAGCGGGACCTCCAGCTGCGTCGAGACCACCCGGGAGGCGTGGAAGAGGCTGCCCGCCGCGCGGATGTCGCCCGGCGTCAGCCTCCCGTTCGCGCCGGGCGACACCACGATGCTGTTGTCGCCGGACGGGTCGACGGTGATCAGCGCGACGCCGGTCGGCGCCCCGCCCACCAGCACGCCCACCGTGTCCACACCGGCCGCCCGCTGCGCGTCCAGCAGCAGCCGGCCGTACGCGTCGTCGCCGACCCGGGCCAGCAGCGCCGTACGGGCACCGAGCCGGGCGGCGGCGACCGCCTGGTTGCCGCCCTTGCCGCCCGGGTGCACGGCCAGGTCGGAGCCGAGCACCGTCTCGCCGGGGCCGGGCCGCCGCTCGACACCGATCACCAGGTCGGCGTTGGCCGACCCCACGACCAGGAGGTCGTAGTCGTACATCAGTTGACTCCCCGTGTGTCAGCCGCCGAAGCCGGCCACGTTCTCCTCGGTGACCACCTTCACCGGCACCTTCACCGTCTCCGCGGTCTTCTCGCCGTCGGCGGCCCGCAGCGCGTTGC
Source organism: Streptomyces sp. TSRI0107 (assembly GCF_001905845.1). GTDB lineage: Bacteria > Actinomycetota > Actinomycetes > Streptomycetales > Streptomycetaceae > Streptomyces. Next base: position 316,739 of record NZ_LIVZ01000001.1, read on the forward strand.
GCACCGCGATCCGGCCCAGCTCCTTCGGCTGCTGCGCGACGGAGGCGAACAGTGTGCCCGACTCCACCGCCTTCAGCCCGTCCGGCGTGCCGTCGAAGCCGACGACCTGCACGGACCTGCCGGCCTTGGCACCCAGCGCCTTGATCGCGCCGAGCGCCATCTCGTCGTTCTCGGCGAAGACGCCGTCGACGTCCGGGTGGGCCTGAAGCAGGTTCGTCATCACGTCCAGGCCCTTGGTGCGGTCGAAGTCGGCCGGCTGCTTGGCGACCACCTCGATGCCCGGGAACTCCTTCAGCCCGGCGGCGAAGCCCGCCCCGCGCTCACGGCTGGCGGACGTGCCCGCCTGGCCCTGCAGGATGACGATCTTCCCCTTGCCGCCCAGCTTCTCGGCGAGCGCGCGGGCTCCCAGCCTGCCGCCCTCGACGTTGTCGGAGGCGACCAGCGCCGCCGTGTCCGCCTTGTTGACGCCCCGGTCGACGCCCACGACGGGGATGTCCGCCTTGTTCGCCGCGCGCACCGAGGGGCCCGCCGCGTCGGAGTCCACCGGGTTCACGATGATCGAGCCGACGCCCTCGCTGGTGAAGTTCTGCAGCTGGTTGGCCTGCTGCGAGGCGTCGTTCTGCGCGTCCGTCACGGTCAGGTCCACGCCCAGCTTCTTCGCCTCCTCCTCGGCACCGGCCCGGATCTGCACGAAGAACGGGTTGTTCAGCGTCGACAGCGACAGACCGACCTTCTCGTTCCTCGCCGCCGAGGACCCGTTGTGCAGCAGCGAGGTCGCACCGACGACCGCCGCCGCGACCACCGCCGCGAGCACGTACGTCAACGCCTGCCTGCCCTTGTCACCCCCGCCGCCGGCCACCGGGGTCGCCGCCCCGGCCTTGCGCCGCACCGTGTCCAGCAGCACCGCCAGCGCGATCACCACACCGATGACGACCTGCTGCCAGAACGCCGACACCGACAGCAGGTTCAGGCCGTTGCGCAGCACCGCCAGGATCAGCGCGCCGATCAGCGTCCCCGACGCCTTGCCGGTGCCGCCGGCCAGCGAGGCGCCGCCGATGACGACCGCCGCGATCGCGTCCAGCTCGTAGCCCTGCGCGGCCTGCGGTTGCGCCGAGGACAGCCGGGACGCGAGCACGATGCCCGCCGCGGCGGCGAACAGGCCGGACAGCGCGTAGACGGCGAGCTTCTGCTTCTTCACCCGCAGCCCGGACAGACGGGCCGCCTCCTCGTTGCCGCCGATCGCGTACATCGAGCGGCCGATGTACGTCCGGCCCAGCACGAACGCCGTGAGCAGCCCCATGACCACCATCACCAGCACCGGCACGGGCAGCCAGCCGCCCAGCGTGTCACCGAGATGCGACACCGACTCCGGGAACGCGATCGGGGAGCCCTGCGAGATCACCAGGGACAGACCGCGGGCCACCGACAGCATCGCCAGCGTCGCGATGAACGGCGGGAGTTTGCCGTACGAGATCAGGAAGCCGTTGATCAGGCCGCACACGATGCCGGTGGCGACGGCGAGGAGCACCGCCAGCGCGACCGGCACGCCCTCGCTGGTCGCGCTCCACGCCAGCACGGTCGCGGACAGCGCCGCCACCGAGCCGACCGACAGGTCGATGCCCGCCGAGACGATGACGAAGGTGACGCCGAAGGCGAGGATCGCGGTGACGGCCGCCTGGACGCCGATGTTCAGCAGGTTGTCCGTCGTCAGGAAGTCCCCGGACAGCGCCGACAGCGCGACGACGAGGACGATCAGCGCGGTGAGCGCGCCGTTGTCGAGCAGCAGGCGGCGCAGGCCGCCACCCGGCCCGGAGGCGGAGGCGCCACCCGCGCCCGCCTTGCTGTTGAGCGTGTCAGTGGCCACGGGAGGCCTCCGTTTCCGTATCCGTTTCCGCAGGAGTGGTGGGGGCGGCGGGGGTGCTGACGGCGAGCGCCATGACGGCGTCCTGGGTGGCCTGCCCGGCGGCGAGTTCACCGGCGATCCGGCCTTGCGCCATAACCAGGACCCGGTCGCTCATGCCGAGGACCTCCGGCAGATCGCTGGAGATCATCAGCACGGCGGCGCCCGCGGCCGTCAACTCGTTGATCAGCTGGTAGATCTCGACCTTCGCGCCGACGTCGATACCGCGCGTCGGCTCGTCGAGGATCAGCACCTTGGTGTCGGCGAGCAGCCACTTGCCGATGACGACCTTCTGCTGGTTGCCGCCGGACAGAGTGCGCACATGCTGCCCGAGGCCCGCCATCCGCACGCCGAGCTGCCCGGCGATCCGCGCGGCGGCCTCGCGCTGCCCCTTGAGGTCGACGAGCCCCGCGCGGGTGGCCTTGCGCAAGGTCACCAGCCCCAGGTTCTCCTCGACCGAGGCGTCCAGCACCAGCCCCTGCCCCTTGCGGTCCTCGGGGACGAGCCCGATCCCGGCGGCCATCGCCGCGTTGACGTCGTGCCCGCGCAGGCGACTGCCCGCGACCTTCACGGCACCCTTGTCGTACGGGTCGGCCCCGAACACCGCCCGCACGACCTCCGTCCGCCCGGCGCCGACCAGCCCCGCGACACCGACGACCTCACCGGCCCGCACCTCGAAGCTGACGTCGTGGAAGACACCGTCCCGGGTGAGCCCCTCCACGGAGAGCAGCGCGGGACCGGTCTCGGCGCGCTCACGCGGATACTGCTGCTCGATCGACCGTCCGACCATGAGCCGCACGAGCTCGTCCTCGGGGGTGGAGGCGGGCACCTGCCCCACACTCCGCCCGTCCCGGATGACGGTCACCCGGTCCCCGAGGGCGGCGATCTCCTCCAGGTGATGCGTGATGAACACGATTCCGACGCCGTCCTCGCGCAGGGCACGCACGATCGCGAACAGCCTCTCCACCTCTTCGGTGGTCAGCACGGCCGTCGGCTCGTCCATGATCAGCACGCGCGCGTCCAGACTGAGCGCCTTGGCGATCTCGACCATCTGGAGCCGCGCGATACCCAGGTCCCGGACACGCGCGCGTGGCGACACGTCGACCCCGACGCGCTCCAGCAGCACGGCGGCCTCGGCCTCCATCCGCTTCCGGTCGATCATCCCGAGACGACGCGGCTGCCGGCCCAGGAAGATGTTCTCGGCGACGGTGAGGTCGGGGACGAGATTGAACTCCTGGTAGATGGTCGCGATCCCGAGCCGCTCGGCGTCCTGCGCCCCGCCGATCCGCGTCTCCTCACCCCCGACCACGATCCGCCCGGCGTCGGGACGGTAGGCGCCGGAGAGCATCTTGATGAGCGTGCTCTTGCCGGCTCCGTTCTCACCGAGCAGGACGTGCACCTCACCGCGGCGCAGATCGAAGTCGACACCGTCGAGGGCGACCACGCCGGGGAAGGCCTTGCGGATGCCTTCGATACGCAGCAACTCGTCACGCTGCAACTCGTCGGGGTCGCTCACGGCGTACTCCTTCGTACCGGGGAGGGGGTTTCACCGCAGGAGCGGCGTACGACGAGTCGGGCGTGCAGGGTCACGGACCGCGGGGTCCGCCCCTCGATGCGGTCCACCAGGGCCCGTACGGCGGCCCGGCCCAGCTCGCCCGTCGGCTGGGCGATCGCCGTGATCGGCGGATCGGTGTGCACGAACCAGCGGATGTCGTCGAACGCGGCGAGCGCGATGTCGTCCGGTACGCGCAGCCCACGCGCGCGTACGGCGTCCAGCGCGCCCAGCGCCATCAGGTTGTCGGCGGCGAAGACGACCTCGGGCGGCTCGGGCAGGTCCAGGAAGCCCTCGGTGACCCGGCGTCCGCTCTCGGCCTGGAAGTCGCCCTGGCCGATGTAGGCGTCGGGGAGCGGCAGCCCGTACTCGGCCATGGCCTCCCGGAACGCGGCCACGCGCTCGCTGCCGGTGGTGGTCGCGGCGGGGCCCGCGATGATGGCGAGCCGCCGGTGCCCGAGCCCGTGCAGGTGCGCGACGAGGTCCCGTACGGCGTCCCGCCCGTCCGCGCGGACCACGGGTACGTCGACCCCGGGGATCCACCGGTCCACGAACACCATCGGCGTCCCCGCGCGGGCGGCGTCCAGCATCAGCGGGGAGCCGCCGTCCGTGGGGGAGACGAGCAGCCCGTCGATCCGCCGGTCGAGCAGCGTACGGACGTGATGATCCTGGAGCTCGGGCCGCTCGTCGGCGTTGCCGATGATGACGCTGTACCCGAGCGCGCGGGCCTCCTCCTCGACGGAACGGGCCAGCTCGGTGAAGTACGGGTTGAGGACGTCGCTGATGACCAGGCCGAGCGTGCGGGTCTGATCGGTACGCAGCGACCGGGCGACGGCGTTCGGCCGGTACCCCAGCGCCTCGACGGCGGCCAGCACACGGGCCCGCGCGTCGGCACTGACCGACGGATGATCGTTCAGTACCCGCGAAACCGTGGCCACGGAGACGCCGGCCTCGGCAGCGACGTCCTTGATGCTCGCCATCGCCGGTTCCACCTCCTCGTGGAATCGATTACATCGGTGCTGGGGGTGATTGGAATCGATTACACGGGGGTTGATCAAGCCCGGGGGGTGTTGTCGCAACCGGATTGTGATGTGGGGGGCTCGGATGAGCGGGGGTGATGAGGGGGCGGCGTTTTCGGCGCCGCGTGCTTGAGATGTGGCTGTTGGGGCCGCCCGCTTCTTGGTCAGTGTCGTGCTTCCGCGAGCCGAGTAAAGGGCGCTTCACTCCGCTGCGCTGCGTTCCGCGTCGGCTCCGCCGATGGGCCTGCGGCCCACCCTTGACTCGGCTCGCTCCAGCACGGGGGAGAAGCGAGCGGGCGGCCCGGAGAGTGGGGGCCCTCTGTCGGTTTCCGGTGCCGGGGGTTGGCTTGTTGGGCGGGGCGGGGGCGCGTCGGCGGGATGGGGGCACGCCGGGTGGGCTTGGCGGCTTTCGGTCGGTGGGGGGTGATGGTCGGTTGGGGGGGGTGACGGGCGGGGGGATGGTTGGAAGGTTTGGGACGCCGAGTGGGAGGGGCGGCGTAATCGGGAGGCGGGGGTGGCCGTGATGGGCTGGCCCAAAGGTTCCGATGGTCCAGGTTGGCCGGAGGTGTGAGGGCATGGCCCTGGGTGCTCATTGCTCCTGGCGGAGTTTGTCGAGCTCCTTCGCGAAGGCCTTCATCTCCGCGATCAGATGGTCGCGTGCGGTCGCCTGCGTCTTGTCGCCCTGGTCCTTGAACGCGTCGCTGAAATGTGGCTGGAGCTGGGTCCACCAGCCGAAGTCCAGCATCGCCCACGCCTGCGGACACAGCGGGGCGCGGGTTTTCGGGAGGTAGCCCGCGTCGACCAGGGGCCCGTGGAACTTCTTCGGGTCGCTTCCCTCCAGGTAGCAGAGGAAGTTGAAGACGCGTTGCTGGGTGACGGGGTGATCGCTCGAGAGCCCTTCCAGCGTCAGCTTGCCCTCCTCGCGGGCGAGCTCGTCGAAGAGGAGTGCGGCTGCCAGCGATGGGCCCGGTCCGACCTCGTTGACGGTGTAGAACGAGGCGAACCCGTCGGCGGCGTCCTCTTCGAGGCCGAGGTTCGCGAGCAGGAGCTGACGCTGGAGGGCGTGGCCCATCTCGTGGCCGAAGACGAACTGGGTCGACAGTGCGGTCAGGTCGTCGGTGTTGTAGCTGGCCGGGGGGAACGGAGCGGGGCGCTCGACCGTCTTGACCACCTTGCCGAGGACTTCCTGGATCTGGGTCAGGAACGGCGGGGGCACGAAGATCGTCCTGCCGTCGGGCTGGGTGACCGCGTCGGTGACCCCCGGTGGGACCTTGTCGGTGACCTTCACGACCATGTCGTGGGGGAGGGCGACCGAGGCGTTCACCCAGTCGGCGACCTGCTCCAGCACGCGGGACTTTTGGATGACGGTCACGGCCTGCTGGTCCTTCGGCTTGATCGTGTCGTCCTCGTAGACGACCGTGACCTTGCCGTTCGCGTCGTCGGCCTTGTCGCTGCCGGCGGCGCAGGAGACGACTGTGAAGCCGGCGATGAGCAGTGTCCCCGCGAAAGCTGTCCTCCACATGGTCGAGTGCAGAGCTCCCTCGCAGATCCGGAACCAGCTGAGCGTCGGCCCCGCCGGGGTGACACGCCCAGCATGTCCACGCATCTCGACGCCTGTCGCGCCGGGCTCCGCCAACGGGTGGGCAAGCCCGGCACCGGCTCACTCCGTTTCGAACAGCTCCGCCGCGTCCGTGGCCTGCACGGCTCGCTTGGCCCAGACGTCGAGCTGGTCCAGGTCCGTGCAGTTGTTCACTCGCTCACGAACGGTGTCGGGCACGGGGATGCCACGCCACTGCAGGATCTGAAGCACCATCTCGGCCTTCCCCTCGGCCCGCCCCTGCTCCCGCCCTTCCTCGCGTACCTGCTCGGCCAGCGGGTGTCGCCAGAAGTACTGGATCGCCGTCATGAGGTCCCTCCACATCTGCTTCGCCTGGGGATCGGCCAGGCATGAGTCGACGAACTGCACGAAGACCGCGGCACTGTCGGAGTCGATGGTCCGCAGGGCGGATGCCAGGGCTTCCAGTATGGCCGGGGCCTGCCGGCCGCGCCCGTGTGTCATGGCCGAGAGCACCGCGAGGGGTACGTCCCTCTCGGCTTGCCGCTCGTCCGCGATCACCGGCACGTTGTCCGGGCCCAGCACAAGCGGTCTTACCGTCAGGGAGTCCCAGCCCGGGAAGCCGAACCGGATCGGCTGCGAAGCCCACTTCGCCGTCGCGCGGCTCTGGGTGATGACGATGAGCACCGGCTCGCACCGGTACTTCTCGTGCAGGTAGGACAGGTAGTAGGGCCAGCTGCCCCGCTTGCGGGGGTCCACCTCCCCCTGCGACTCGACGACGAGGAGGTACGTGCCCTCGTCCGTCTCCGCTCGCAGCAGCGTGTCCACTCGGCGCTCGACCGGTTCGATCTCCGTCAGGTCGACGTTCAGTGCGGCGATCTCCCGTGGTTCGGGAAACGGCACGTGCAGCACCCGCTGTAACGCCCGGGTCAACAACGCCGGGTCCTTCTGGAAGATCCGGTGCAACGCCTCATGCGACGAACCGACCATCACGCTGCCTCCAACTCGCACCACACGTACTTCCCCCGGTCGCCGTGACTCGCCAGCGGGTGCCACCCCCACAGAGCGGCGCAGGCCCGTACCAGTGCGAGCCCCCGCCCCTCCTCCAACTCCGTCACCTGCTCGCAGGTCACCGGTGGTTCCGGTGGTTCCGGATCCGTGTCCCACGCCCCGATGCGGAGCGTCCCCGGCGGTGTCCAGCGCACCCGCAGGGCGGCCGGCCCCTTGGTGTGCCGTACGGCGTTGGAGATCAGCTCCGTCGCCAACAGCTCGGCGGCGTCGGTGATGTCGCTCAGCCCGTGCATGGTCAGGATCAGGCGGAGGGTGCGGCGGCTGATGGTGACGGCACGGAGGTCGTTCGGGATGGAGAGGGAGTACACCCACGGTTCGCTATCGGGCATGCGTCAACTCCGTCAGGTCGGTTGGGAGTCATGGGGAGGGGCGGGCGGTGTCATGTCGCCGCGTCATGGCAGGAGGGAGCGGTGCGCTTCCGGCGCCCCGGTTTCGCACGGTGTGCGTTGCTTCGCTGAAAGTAGGGCCACAATTTGGGACCGTGCAAGTCGTTGCCGTAATCTGCCGCTCGAACGAGTTGCTGCCGCCCGGTAGTTGAGAGCAAGGAGGGACCCATGCCGCGCAGGCGACAGCCCACCGCTCGACAGGAGCGCCTGGGCGCTGAACTGCGCAAACTGCGTGAGGCTGCCGGCCTCAAAGGGCGGGATGCCGCCGCGCTGCTCGGAACGGACTCGACTCAGGTAAGCCAGATCGAGTTCGGTACGGCAGGCGTGAGTGAGGAACGTGTCAGGCGGCTGGCGGCTCACTACTCCTGTGCGGACGCCGAACTGATCGAGGCGCTCGTGGCAATGGCCACGGACGGGACCCGAGGCTGGTGGGAGGAGTTCCGCGGCCACTTGCCCACCGCTTTCCTCGACCTCGCCGAGCTGGAGTTCCACGCCTGCTACCGCTGGGACGTGGACTTCTTGCATGTCCCCGGCCTTCTGCAGACCGAGGACTACGCCCGAGCGCTCTTCTCCTATGTGAACCCTGAGTTCCCGCAGGACGAGGTGGCCCGCAGGGTGGAACACCGCATGAAGCGCAGGGTCATCATCGAAGGTGCCGACCCGATCCCGTACGAGGCGGTGATCCACGAAGCGGCACTACGCATCAGGGTGGGCAGCCGAGCCGCAGCACGGGCTCAGCTGACCCGTGTGCTGGAGCTCTCTGAAGCAGACCACGTCAACGTGCGCGTCATCCCCTTCGATCTGGACGACTTCGGCGGAGCCGGCAGCGCCATGGTGTACGCGGGTGGCCCGGTCTCTCAGCTGGACACTGTGGTGCGCGACGGCCCTCACGCCACGTCGTTCATTGACGCCCAAGCTCAACTGGACCGCTTTCGAACGCTCTTCCGTAGGCTGGAGGCAGTGTCCCTGGAGCCTGAACGCTCGCGGGACTTCATTCATCGGCTGGCGAAGGAGCTGTGAGGCCATGACCCCCGAGACCTGGCGGAAGTCGTCATACTCCGGCGGCGGCGAAGGCAATGCCTGCGTGGAGGTCGACCAGAGTCACTCCCGCATAGCCATCCGCGACTCCAAGGCCCCGGCCAGAGCTCACCTCACCTTCCCGGCCGATGCCTTCACCGCCTTCCTCGAAGCCCTGAAGAAGCCGACGCAGGCACGGCCATGACTACCCCGGGTACTTGGCGGAAGTCGTCCTACTCCGGCGAGGGCGACGGCAACGAGTGCGTGGAGGTCGCCACCTCTCACACACGCATAGCCATCCGTGACTCCAAGACCCCGGCCAGAACCCCCCTCACCTTCCCGGCCGACGCCTTCGCCGCCTTCCTCGAAGCCCTCAAGAACCCCCCGCGCCCCTGACAAGTACCCACTGTCACACCCCACCGGTACCGTCGGATCATGCCCAACCAGACGGCAGCCGCCCCCGGCGAGCGACGACTCGCCGTCCTTGAAGGTGTGCTCGAACGGATCACGTACGCCAATGAGGAGAACGGCTACACGGTCGCCCGTGTGGACACCGGCCGCGGTGGGGGTGACCTCCTCACGGTCGTCGGTGCGCTGCTCGGTGCGCAGGTCGGGGAGTCCTTGCGCATGGAGGGCCGCTGGGGGTCGCATCCCCAGTACGGCAAGCAGTTCCATGTGGAGAACTACACCACCGTGCTGCCGGCGACCGTGCAGGGTATCCGCCGGTATCTGGGGTCCGGGCTGGTGAAGGGCATCGGGCCGGTCTTCGCGGACCGGATCACGCAGCACTTCGGCATGGACACCCTGAGGATCATCGAGGAGGAGCCGAAGCGGCTCGTCGAGGTGCCGGGGCTCGGGCCCAAGCGGACGAAGAAGATCGCCGACGCGTGGGAGGAGCAGAAGGCGATCAAGGAGGTCATGCTGTTCCTGCAGACGGTGGAGGTGTCCACCTCGATCGCCGTGCGGATCTACAAGAAGTACGGCGACGCCTCCATCGGCGTCGTGAAGAACCAGCCCTACCGGCTCGCCGCCGACGTCTGGGGCATCGGGTTCCTCACCGCGGACAAGATCGCCCAGTCGGTCGGCATCCCGCACGACAGCCCGGAGCGGGTGAAAGCGGGGCTGCAGTACGCGCTGTCGCAGTCCGCCGACCAGGGGAACTGCTATCTCCCCGAGGAGCGGCTGATCGCCGATGCCGTGAAGCTGCTCCAGGTCGACACCGGGCTCGTCATCGAATGCCTCGCCGAACTGGCCGAGCCGGGCGAGGACGGCGGCGACCCAGGGGTCGTACGGGAGAAGGTGCCCGGCCCCGACGGGTCCCCGGATCCCGTGACCGCCGTCTACCTGGTCCCCTTCCACCGCGCCGAACTCTCCCTCTCCGCCCAGCTCCTGCGCCTGCTCCGCACCGAGGAGGACCGGATGCCGGGCTTCCGGGACGTCGACTGGGACAAGGCGCTGGGCTGGCTGAAGGGGCGCACCGGCGCCGACCTCGCGCCCGAGCAGGAGGCCGCCGTCAAGCTGGCGTTGACGAAGAAGGTGGCCGTACTCACCGGTGGGCCCGGCTGCGGCAAGTCGTTCACCGTGCGGTCGATCGTGGAGCTGGCCCGTGCCAAGCGGGCCAAGGTGCTGCTGGCCGCGCCGACCGGCCGGGCCGCCAAGCGGCTCGCCGAGCTGACCGGTGCCGAGGCCTCCACCGTGCACCGGCTGCTGGAGCTGAAGCCGGGCGGCGACGCGGCGTACGACCGGGAACGGCCGCTGGACGCCGATCTGGTCGTCGTCGACGAGGCGTCGATGCTGGATCTGCTGCTCGCCAACAAGCTCGTGAAGGCCGTGCCGCCGGGCGCCCATCTGCTCTTCGTCGGGGACGTGGACCAGCTGCCCAGCGTCGGGGCGGGGGAGGTGCTGCGAGACCTGCTCGCCGACGGCGGCCCCGTTCCCGCCGTTCGGCTCACCCGCGTCTTCCGGCAGGCCCAGCAGTCGGGCGTCGTCACCAACGCGCACCGCATCAACGCGGGCCAGCACCCGGTCACCGACGGACTGCAGGACTTCTTCCTCTTCGTCGAGGACGACACGGAGGAGGCCGGACGGCTCACTGTCGATGTCGCGGCCCGCCGGATTCCGGCCAGGTTCGGGCTCGATCCGCGCCGGGACGTGCAGGTGCTGGCGCCGATGCACCGGGGGCCGGCGGGCGCGGGCACGCTCAACGGGCTGCTTCAGCAGGCCATCACCCCGGGGCGGCCGGATCTGCCGGAGAAGCGGTTCGGCGGGCGCGTTTTCCGTGTCGGGGACAAGGTCACCCAGATTCGTAACAATTATGAAAAAGGGAAGAACGGTGTCTTCAACGGCACCGTCGGTGTCGTCACCTCCCTCGACCCGGTCGACCAGCGCCTGACGGTGCTGACGGACGAGGACGAGGAGGTGCCGTACGAGTTCGACGAACTGGACGAGCTGGCCCACGCCTACGCGGTGACCATCCACCGCTCGCAGGGCAGTGAGTACCCGGCCGTGGTGATCCCGGTCACCACGGGCGCGTGGATGATGCTCCAGCGCAATCTGCTCTACACGGCGGTCACCCGGGCCAAGCGGCTGGTCGTCCTCGTCGGTTCGCGCAAGGCGATCGGCCAGGCGGTGCGCACGGTGTCCGCCGGACGGCGGTGCACGGCGCTCGACTTCCGGCTCTCCGGCGGGTCGCCGGCGGCGTGAGGTCGGGCATCCCGGGGCGTGTCCGCGAGCGGACGGAAAAATGATCGATCAAACGAGTCGCAAACGTCACAGAGGACTTCCGGATGGCGAATCAAGGGGGCAGGATGTGCAAGTTGGCGGCACTGAGTGCCGCCGATAAGCCCAATGGTCGACCCCGAGTGCACTCTCCTGCGCCAAATGGGGGATGGTAGAGACAGTCAGGGCACCTCGAAGAAGAGGCACAACGTCGGTGAGGGATGACGTGAGCGACAACTCTGTAGTACTGCGGTACGACGGCAGCGAGTACACCTACCCGGTGATCGACAGCACCGTCGGCGACAAGGGCTTCGACATCGGCAAGCTCCGCGCCCAGACCGGTCTCGTGACCCTGGACAGCGGCTACGGCAACACGGCCGCCTATAAATCCGCCATCACGTACCTCGACGGCGAGCAGGGCATCCTCCGGTACCGCGGCTACCCGATCGAGCAGCTGGCCGAGCGCTCCACCTTCCTGGAGGTCGCCTACCTGCTGATCAACGGCGAGCTGCCCACCGTCGACGAGCTGTCCTCGTTCAAGGACGAGATCACCCGGCACACCCTGCTGCACGAGGACGTCAAGAACTTCTACCGGGGCTTCCCACGGGACGCGCACCCGATGGCGATGCTGTCCTCGGTGGTCTCCGCGCTGTCCACCTTCTACCAGGACAGCCACAACCCGTTCGACGAGCAGCAGCGCAACCTGTCCACGATCCGCCTGCTCGCCAAGCTCCCGACGATCGCGGCCTACGCGTACAAGAAGTCGGTCGGCCACCCGTTCGTCTACCCGCGCAACGACCTCGGCTACGTCGAGAACTTCCTGCGCATGACCTTCTCGGTGCCCGCGCAGGAGTACGAGCTGGACCCGATCGTGGTCTCGGCGCTCGACAAGCTGCTGATCCTGCACGCCGACCACGAGCAGAACTGTTCGACGTCGACGGTCCGCCTGGTCGGTTCCTCGCAGGCGAACATGTTCGCCTCGATCTCCGCCGGCATCAACGCGCTGTGGGGCCCGCTGCACGGCGGCGCCAACCAGTCGGTGCTGGAGATGCTGGAAGGCATCCGCGACGCCGGCGGCGACGTCGACTCCTTCATCCGCAAGGTGAAGAACAAGGAGGACGGCGTCCGCCTGATGGGCTTCGGCCACCGGGTCTACAAGAACTTCGACCCGCGTGCCAAGATCATCAAGGCCGCCGCGCACGACGTGCTGTCCGCCCTCGGCAAGTCCGACGAGCTGCTGGACATCGCGCTCAAGCTGGAGGAGCACGCGCTCGCCGACGACTACTTCGTCTCGCGCAACCTCTACCCGAACGTCGACTTCTACACCGGCCTGATCTACCGGGCCATGGGCTTCCCGACCGAGATGTTCACGGTCCTGTTCGCCCTCGGCCGGCTGCCGGGCTGGATCGCCCAGTGGCACGAGATGATCAAGGAGCCGGGCTCCCGCATCGGCCGCCCGCGCCAGATCTACACCGGCGTGGTCGAGCGTGACTTCGTGCCCGTCGAGGAGCGCTGAGCCGTAGCGCGCTGACGCCTCGGGCCCCGTATCCGGTTCGCCGGTGCGGGGCCTTTCGCGTACCCCCAGGAGAGAACAAGTGAAAGGCGCCCCGGTGCGCCGGTCCCCCCACGGGCCGACGACCAGGGCGCCTTCCCATGTCCCGGTGCGGATTCCCCCCACGGGATCCGGCCGGGCGTCTGTGAGACCAGCGCCTGAATCGCTGTGAGCACAATGAGCAGAACTCGTCGCGCTCGGGTCTTGCCTGTTCGGTTGTCGTTCGTCCGGTTGTTCGTCCGGTCTTCGTCCGTCGTTCGTGACTGCGGTCTGCCGGGACAACGCACGCTGGGAGGGCCGCTCAAAGCTTCCCGGTGTACGTGCCCCGGCAACGCATCTCTGGAGAGGTCCCCCAAGACATCCCCAGATGCCAGCCGACGCCCCCCAAGACGCCTTCTGACATCGCCAACTTAGACCTTCGAACCCCTTCGATGGTTACGTTCACATCACTGTGATCTGCGTCTCTTGCATATGTCCCAATAGATACGTAAGAGGCCCGATACGACGAACGGGGCTCAAGCGTAAGGATGATGCGCGAGCCTTGTGAAGAGCTTATGTGAGGCTTGCGTCGGAATGAAGAGGGGTCTCGCGGAACGTGCGCAATCGCAGGCTGTTCGTGACCACGAACACCGACGAGAACGCCATCGCCGCCCCCGCGATCATCGGGTTCAGCAGACCCGCCGCGGCCAGCGGCAACGCGGCGACGTTGTAGCCGAACGCCCACACGAGATTGCCCTTGATGGTGCCCAGGGTCCGGCGGGCGAGCCGGATCGCGTCCGCGGCGGCCCGCAGATCACCGCGGACCAGGGTCAGATCGCCGGCCTCGATCGCCGCGTCCGTGCCCGTGCCCATCGCGAGCCCGAGATCGGCGGTGGCGAGCGCGGCCGCGTCGTTGACGCCGTCACCGACCATCGCGACCGTCCGGCCCTCCGCCTGGAGCCGCCGGACGACGGCCACCTTGTCCTCGGGCAGCACCTCGGCGATCACCTCGTCGACGCCGACCTCCGCGGCCACGGCCTCGGCGACCGCCTGGTTGTCGCCGGTCAGCAGCACCGGCGTGAGCCCCAGCGCGCGCAGCTCGCGCACCGCTTCCGCGCTGGTCTCCTTCACCGCGTCCGCGACGGCGAGCACCCCGCGCGCCGCCCCGTCCCAGCCGACCACGACGGCCGTACGACCGCCGCGCTCGGCCCGCTCCTTCGCCGACGCCAGCTCCTCGGGCAGCCGCCCGTCGAAGAGCCGCCCCACGGTCACCTCGTGACCTTCCACGTGCCCGCGTACGCCCTGCCCCGGCAGGTTCTCGAACCGCTCGACTCCGGGCAGCTCCCCGGCCCGCTCCTCGGCGCCCGCGGCCACCGCGCGGGCGACGGGGTGTTCGGAGGCGTGCTCGACGGCGCCCGCGAGCCGCAGCAGCTGCTTCTCGTCGGTGCCGTCGGCGGCGTGGACGTCCTGGAGGGTCATCCGGCCGGTCGTCACGGTGCCGGTCTTGTCGAGGACGACGGTGTCGACGCGGCGGGTGGACTCCAGGACCTCGGGGCCCTTGATGAGGATGCCGAGCTGCGCCCCGCGGCCCGTGCCGACCAGCAGCGCGGTCGGCGTGGCGAGGCCCAGCGCGCACGGGCAGGCGATGATCAGGACGGCGACGGCGGCGCTGAACGCGGCGACGGTGTCGCCGGTGGCGCCGAGCCAGCCGCCGAAGGTGGCGACGGCGATCAGCAGCACGACGGGCACGAAGACCGCGGCGACCCGGTCGGCGAGCCGCTGCACCTCGGCCTTGCCGTTCTGCGCGTCCTCGACCAGCCGGGCCATCCGGGCGAGCCGGGTGTCGGCGCCGATCCGGGTGGCCTCGACGACGAGCCGGCCCCCGGCGTTGACGGTGGCGCCGGTGACGGTGTCGCCGGCGGTCACGTCCACCGGCGCGGACTCGCCGGTCAGCATGGAGGCGTCCACGGCGGACGTGCCCTCGACGACGGTGCCGTCGGTGGCGATCTTCTCGCCGGGCCGTACGACGAACCGGTCGCCGACGGCCAGCCGGTCGACGGGTATCCGCACCTCGCGTCCGTCCCGCAGCACGGCCACGTCCTTCGCGCCCAGCTCCATCAGCGCCCGCAGCGCGGCGCCGGCGCGGCGTTTGGCGCGGGCCTCCAGGTAGCGGCCGAGGAGCAGGAACGCGGTGACGCCGGCGGCGACCTCCAGGTAGATGGTGGCGGCGCCGTCGGTGCGGGAGACGGTCAGGTCGAAGCCGTGCCGCATGCCGGGCATGCCCGCGTCGCCGAGGAACAGGGCCCACAGGGACCAGCCGAACGCGGCGAGGGTGCCGACCGACACCAGCGTGTCCATGGTGGACGCGGCGTGCCGGGCGTTGGTCCAGGCGGCCGTGTGGAAGGGCAGGCCGCCCCAGACGACCACGGGCGCGGCGAGGGTCAGGGAGAGCCACTGCCAGTTGTCGAACTGGAGGGCGGGGACCATCGCGAGCAGCACGACGGGCACGGCGAGGGCGGCGCAGACGACGAGTCGCTGCCGCAGCGCCGCGAGCTTCGGGTCCTGCTCCGGCCCGTCCGGCCGTACGGCTTCGGGGGCGGGCCGGGGCGGTGGCGGTTCCTGCGCGGTGTAGCCGGTCTTCACGACGGTGGCGATCAGGTCGGCGACCTCGACCCCGGCGGGGTAGGTGACCTTGGCCTTCTCCGTCGCGAAGTTCACCGTGGCGGTGACCCCCGGCATGCGGTTCAGCTTCTTCTCGACGCGGGCGGCGCAGGCGGCGCAGGTCATGCCGCCGATCAGCAGCTCGGCCTCGGACGCCGGCGGGGCGTCCACGGGGGTGTCTGTGGTGGTCATCTCGGGGCTCCGGACGACGGACCGGACCGTACGGCGCGCGGGTCGGCGCTCGGTACGGCCCGGTGTCGGAAGGTGTGGCGGGCTGCCGCTCAGGCGCGGTCGACCAGCTCGTACCCGGCCTCGTCGACGGCGGCGCGCACGGCTTCCTCGTCCAGCGGAGCCTCGGAGACGACGGTGACCTCGCCGGTGGCGGCCACGGCCTGCACGGAGGTCACGCCCGGGAGCTGGGTGAGCTCCGCGGAGACGGAACCCTCGCAGTGTCCGCAGCTCATCCCGCTCACCTTGTAGACGGCGGTGACGGAACCCTGGGTGTCGGTCTGGGCGGTCATGTCGTTACTCCTCATCGAGGCGTATGGGGTTGTGGTGGCCCCCGAGGAGGGGCTCACACCCTTCACGCTATACCCCTAGGGGGTATTAATCCAAGAGGGATCCCGGCGCGTCGTCCCGGTGGGGGGCGGTTACCGTTCGGCGTCCAGGCGGACGGAAGCGAGGGGCGTATGCGCGCGGTGGTGTTCGAGCGGTTCGGGGAGCCGGCCGAGGTGCGGGAGGTGGCGGACCCGCGGCCCGCCGAGCACGGGGTCGTGGTGCGGGTGGAGGCCACCGGGCTGTGCCGCAGCGACTGGCACGGCTGGCAGGGGCACGACCCGGACATCACCCTGCCGCACGTCCCGGGCCATGAACTCGCCGGAGTCGTCGAGGCGGTCGGCGCCCGGGTGACCGGATGGCGGCCCGGCGACCGGGTCACCGTGCCGTTCGTCTGCGCCTGCGGCGGCTGCCCCGCCTGCGCGGCGGGCGATCAGCAGGTCTGCGAGCGGCAGACCCAGCCCGGTTTCACCCACTGGGGTTCGTTCGCCCAGTATGTGGCGCTCGACCACGCCGACGTCAATCTGGTCGCCGTGCCCGAGGACATGTCGTTCGCCACCGCCGCCTCCCTCGGCTGCCGGTTCGCCACCGCGTTCCGGGCCGTGGTGCAGCGCGGGCGGGTCGCGGCGGGGGAGTGGGTGGCGGTGCATGGCTGTGGCGGTGTGGGGCTGTCCGCGGTGATGATCGCGGCGGCGGCCGGGGCGCGAGTGGTCGCCGTCGACGTGTCGCCGGGGGCGCTGGAACTCGCGCGGCGGTTCGGCGCGGCGGAGTGCGTGGACGGCGCCCGGACCGCGGACACGGCCGCGGCGGTCCGCGACCTCACCGGTGGCGGCGCCCATCTCTCCCTGGACGCCCTCGGCGCCCCCGCCACCTGTGCCGCCTCGATCGACGGCCTGCGCCGCCGCGGCCGCCACGTCCAGGTCGGCCTGCTGCCCTCCCCGACCGGCACCACCCCGGTCCCGATGGCCCGCGCGACCGCCCTGGAGCTGGAACTCCTCGGCAGTCACGGCATGGCCGCGCACACCTACCCGCCGATGCTGGAGCTGGTCCGCGCCGGCACCCTGCGCCCGGACCTCCTGGTGACCTCGGCGATCCCGCTGTCCGCCGCGCCGGACGCGCTCGCCGCGATGGGTACGGCGCCCGGCGCGGGGGTGACGGTCATCGAGCCGTGGAGCTGAGACCGGCCGTCTCCGGACGCCCCCGGTGGACGGCCCACTCGGGGGCGAGGACCGCCATCCGTACGGCGTCGACCCAGGCCCCGGACTGCCACACCGTCTGCCGGTCGGTCCCCTCGGCGACGAAACCGGCCTTCTCGTAGACGTGCCGGGCGCGCGGGTTGTGGGTCAGGACGTACAGCGACACGCGGTGCAGCCCGAGCTGCTCGAAGGCATGGCCCAGCATCAGCCGCACGACCTCGGAGCCGAGGCCCCGGTCCCGTCCGCCGGGGCCGATGAGGACGCGGAAGTTGCAGTTGCGGTTGGGCTCGTCCCAGTCGTTCAGCACGGCCTCGCCGACGAGTTCGCCGCTCGCCCGGTCGACGATGCCGAGGTCGAGCCGGTCGGTCTGTTCGTTGCGGCTGCCGTACCAGGCGCGCAGCCGGTCGAGGCCGAACGCCTCCTGCGGGCTGCCGGTCATGCGTATCACCTCGGGGTCGGCCAGGATCCGCGCCATCACGGGCACGTCGTCCTCGGTGAACGGCCGCAGCACGGCCCGCTCGCCGGTGAGCACGGGTTTCTCGGAGAAGTCCATCGCAGCACTGTGCCCCACGGCGAGGTGGGGCACGGAGTGATTTTCGGGGGCGGGGGTCAGGGGGCGGGGGTCAGTCCCGTTGCCGGCCGCGGTTGCCGGGCCTCGACGCCACCCAGGCGCGGACCGTGTCGGCGTACCAGTAGGGCTTGCCGCCCTCCACGTGGTCGGGTGGGGGCAGCAGGCCGTGCTTGCGGTAGGAGCGCACGGTGTCGGGCTGGACGCGGATGTGCGCCGCGATGTCCTTGTACGACCAGAGCCTTCGGTCGGTCATGGGTTGCACCTCCCCGCGTGCGCCACGGCGGCGGCCGGGGGAGCCGTCGGGGGAGCCGGGCGCATCCGCTGGTGATCATCAAGCCTGTGCCCGGTCAACGACGCTCGGTGATCGACGGGAAGGGGCTGTCGGGGAGGTGTGACCCGGAGCGTGCGTACATGCGACATCTGTGACACGCGTGTGGTGTTTGTGACAGAGGCGCGGCACGGGCGGGCGTTCCCCGCGTGCCCCGACCGGCTGTATCTGGTCCGTATGTCTGGACAAACTATTGACAGGGCTGTCCGCCCGCGACTAGAAACCCTCACAGAGCCGCGAAGGCGCGACGCGAAGGGATCTCGATGGCGTACGACCTGATCACCATGGGGCGCATCGGTGTGGACCTCTATCCGCTGCAGACCGGCGTCCCGCTCGCGCAGGTGTCGTCCTTCGGCAAGTTCCTCGGCGGATCCGCCGCCAACGTCGCGGTCGCCGCCGCCCGCCTCGGCCGCCGCACGGCGGTCGTCACCCGCACCGGCGACGACCCCTTCGGCACCTACCTCCACCAGGCGCTGCGCGACTTCGGCGTGGACGACCGCTGGGTCACCGCCGTGCCCGGACTGCCCACCCCGGTCACCTTCTGCGAGGTGTTCCCGCCGGACGACTTCCCGCTCTACTTCTACCGGCGGCCCAAGGCGCCGGACCTGGAGATCGACGCCCACGAACTCGACCTCGACGCCCTGCGCGACGCCCGGATCTTCTGGGTGACCGGCACCGGCCTGAGCGAGGAACCCAGCCGTACGGCCACCCTGGCGGCCCTCGCCCACCGCGCCAAGGCCGCCACCACCGTCTTCGACCTCGACTGGCGCCCCATGTTCTGGCAGGACCCGGACACAGCCCGCCCCTTCTACGCCGAGGCCCTGAAACACACCACCGTCGCCGTCGGCAACCTCGACGAGGTGGAGATCGCCACCGGCGTCCGCGAACCGCACGCCGCCGCCCGGGCCCTCCTGGACGCCGGGGTGGCGCTGGCCGTCGTCAAGCAGGGACCCAAGGGCGTCCTCGCGGTCGGCGAGAACGGCGAGTCCGCCGAGGTCCCCCCGCTCCCCGTGAACGTCCTCAACGGGCTCGGCGCCGGTGACGCCTTCGGCGGTGCCCTCTGCCACGGGCTGCTGCACGACTGGGACCTGGAGCGGACCATGCGCTACGCCAACGCCGCCGGCGCCATCGTCGCCTCCCGCCTGGAGTGCTCCTCCGCGATGCCCACGCCGGACGAGATCGAGGCCGCGCTGAACGCGGGAGCCGTGCTGTGAGGGCGGGCCGCGTGACGGGCGCGCACCACGAGACCGGCGGCACCGCCGGCGGGGGCACTCCCGCGGCAGCCGTGGCGGACGTCCCCGGCGTCGACGTACCCGAACTGGTCCGCCTGCGCACCCACCACCCGGAGGCCGTCGCCGAGGCCGCCGCCCGCCGCGCCCGCCGGCCCCTGATCGAGGACGACGGCCGGCTGATGATCGTCGCCGCCGACCACCCGGCACGCGGCGCGCTCGGCGTCGGCGACCGCAGACTCGCCATGGCCAACCGCGCCGACCTGCTGGGACGCCTCTGCCTGGCGCTCTCCCGCCCCGGCGTGGACGGCGTCCTCGCCACCGCCGACATCCTCGACGACCTGCTGCTGCTCGGCGCGCTGGACGGCAAGGTCGTCATGGGGTCGATGAACCGCGGCGGTCTCCAGGGCGCCCGCTTCGAACTCGACGACCGCTTCACCGGCCACCGCCCCGAGGACATCCAGCGCCTCGGCTTCGACGCCGGGAAACTGCTCCTGCGCATCGACTACGACGACCCGGGCTCCCTCAACACCCTGGAGGCCACCGCCCGCGTCATCGACGAGATGGCCGCCCGCCGGCTCCCGGTGTTCGTCGAGCCGTTCATCAGCCGCCGGGGCCCGGACGGACGGCTGCGCAACGATCTTTCGGCCGACGCGGTGACGAGGTCGATCGCCATCGCCTCCGGCCTGGGCGGCAGTTCGGCGTACACCTGGCTGAAGGTCCCGGTCACCGACGACCCCGCCGACATGGCCGAGGTCATGGAGACGTCGACCCTGCCGGCGGTGCTGCTCGGCGGCGAGGCCGGGGACGACCAGGACGGGACGTACGAGAAGTGGCGCGGCGCCCTGCGCCTGCCCACCGTGCGGGGCCTGGTGGTGGGCCGGTCGCTGCTGTACCCGGCGGACGGCGACGTGGCCGCCGCCGTGGACACCGCCGTAGGACTGCTGTGAGGGCCGCATGACACGCAACGAGCTGTACGTCCCCGCCGGCACCACCGCCGACGCCGATCACACGCTGTACATCGACCCCAAGCGGGCCGGCTGGACCCACAGCGGCCTGCGGATCGTCGAACTGCCGCCCGGAGGCGAACACACTCTCCTGGCCGGGAACAGCGAGTGGATCGTGCTGCCCCTCAGCGGCGGTTGTACGGTGCACGTGGAGGACCGGGCGTTCCAACTCCTGGGCCGCGACAGCGTCTTCGCCTCCGTCACCGACTTCGCGTACGTCCCCCGGGAGACCCGGGCACAGATCGCCTCCGGCGCGGGAGGCCGCTTCGCCCTGGCAGGAGCGAAGTGCGAGCGACGACTCCCCGCCCGCTACGGCCCCGCGCCGGAGGTACCCGTCGAACAGCGCGGCAGCGGCACCTGCGCCCGCACCGTGCGCAACTTCGCCTCCGCCGACGCCTTCGACTGCGACCGGCTCATCGCCGTGGAGGTGATCACCCCCGGCGGCAACTGGTCGTCGTACCCGCCGCACAAGCACGACGAGCACCGGCCCGGCGAGGAGGCCGAGCTGGAGGAGATCTACTACTTCGAGATCGACGGGCCCGGTGGCTTCGGCTACCAGCGGGTGTCCCCCTCCCGCGCGGGCGGCGCCGACGTGCTCGCCGAGGTCCGTACGGGCGACGCCGTCCTCGTGCCGGACGGCTGGCACGGCCCGTCCGTCGCCCAGCCCGGCCACGACATGTACTACCTGAACGTCATGGCGGGCCCGGGCGAGACCCGGGAGTGGCGGATCCGCTTCCACCCTGACCACACGGAGGGGTACCGATGACCATCCGGCTCACCGTCGCACAGGCCCTCGTCCGCTTCCTCGCCGCCCAGCACACCGAACGCGACGGCACCCGGCAGCGGCTGATCGGCGCCACCTGGGGCATCTTCGGCCACGGCAACGTCGCCGGCATCGGGCAGGCGCTCGTCGAGTACGCCGACGTCATGCCCTACCACCAGGGCCGCAACGAACAGGCCATGGTGCACGCGGCCGTCGGCTACGCCCGCCAGTCGAACCGGCTGTCCACGCACGCCGTGACCACCTCGATCGGGCCCGGCGCGACCAACCTGGTCACCGGCGCCGCCCTGGCCACCATCAACCACCTCCCGGTCCTGCTCCTCCCCGGCGACGTCTTCGCCACCCGCCCCGCCGACCCGGTCCTCCAGCAGCTGGAGGTGCCGTACGCGGGCGATGTGTCGGTCAACGACAGCCTGCGCCCGGTGTCGAGGTACTTCGACCGCGTCACCCGGCCGGAAGCCCTGATCCCGGCCGCCCTCCAGGCCATGCGGGTGCTGACCGACCCCGTCGAGACCGGCGCCGTCACCCTCGCCCTGCCGCAGGACGTGCAGGCCGAGGCGTACGACTGGCCGGAGGAGTTTTTCGCCGAGCGCACCTGGGTGGTGCGCAGGCCGGGCGCCGACCCGACCGAGCTGGCCGAGGCGGTCCAGGCGATCCGGGCCGCCGAACGGCCGCTGATCGTCGCCGGCGGCGGCGTCCACCACAGCCGCGCCGAGGCCGCCCTCGCCGAGCTCGCCGAGACCACCGGCATCCCCGTCGCCGCCACCCAGGCCGGCAAGGGCTCCCTGCCGTACGACCACCCCCAGGACGTCGGCGGCATCGGCCACACCGGCACCGCCACCGCCGACGAGCTGGCCCGCACCGCCGACCTGGTGATCGGCGTCGGCACCCGCTGGACCGACTTCACCACCGCGTCCAACACCCTCTTCGCGGCGGCCGGCGTCCGCTTCCTCAACCTGAACATCGCCCCCTACGACGGCCACAAGCTGGCCGGCCTCCCGCTGGTCGCCGACGCCCGCAGCGGCCTGACCGAGCTGACCGACGGACTGCGGCTGCACGGCCACCGGGTCGCCGACGCGTACCGCGCCGCGTACGGGGCGGCCAAGGAGGCCTGGGAGCGGCGCGTCGACTACGCCTACGCGGCCGCAGATCCGGACGCCCGGCCGACCCAGCCGCAGGTGCTGGGCGCGCTGGACGCCGTCGTCGACGAGACGGACGTGATCATCAACGCGGCCGGCTCCATGCCGGGCGACCTGCACAAACTCTGGCGGGCACGGTCGTACGACCAGTACCACCTGGAGTACGGCTACTCCTGCATGGGCTACGAGATCCCGGCCGCGATCGGCGTGCGGCTGGCCGCCCCCGACCGGCCGGTGTGGGCGCTGGTCGGCGACGGCACGTACCTGATGATGCCGACGGAGATCGTCACGGCGGTCCAGGAAGGCATCGCGATCAAGGTGCTGCTCGTGCAGAACCACGGGTACGCCTCGATCGGCGGCCTCTCCGAGTCCGTCGGCGGCGAGCGGTTCGGCACCGCCTACCGCTTCCCGTCCGACGACGGCACCTACACGGGGGCGCCGCTGCCGGTCGACCTGGCCGCCAACGCGGAGAGCCT
Source organism: Streptomyces sp. TSRI0107 (assembly GCF_001905845.1). GTDB lineage: Bacteria > Actinomycetota > Actinomycetes > Streptomycetales > Streptomycetaceae > Streptomyces. The sequence goes on from NZ_LIVZ01000001.1 coordinate 339,431, forward strand.
CGGCATGCGGGTGCTGCGCGCCCGCACCGTCCGCGACCTGCGCGCCGCGCTCGCCGAGGCGCGGGCCGCCGACACACCCACATGTGTCTACGTGGAGACCGAAACGGCAGACACAGTGTCGGGCGCACCCGAGGCGCAGGCCTGGTGGGATGTACCCGTGGCCGAGACCGCGACCCGACCGTCGGCGGTCAAGGCACGTGAGCTGTACGAACGGCACGTCTCGACCCGACGCCGCCATCTGTGAAGGAGAAACCGGTCATGACGAAGATCGTCAACCACTGGATCGGCGGCAAGACCGTCGAAGGCGCGTCGGGCACGTTCGGGCCGGTCACGGACCCGGCGACCGGCGCGGTCACCACGAAGGTCGCGTTCGCGTCGGTGGACGAGGTGGACGCGGCGGTCGCGGCCGCGAAGGAGACGTTCGCGACCTGGGGCCAGTCCTCGCTGGCCCAGCGCACCACCATCCTGTTCCGGTTCCGGGCGCTGCTGGACGCCCACCGCGACGAGATCGCCGAGCTGATCACCGCCGAGCACGGCAAGGTGCACTCCGACGCCCTCGGCGAGGTGGCGCGCGGCCTGGAGATCGTCGACCTGGCCTGCGGGATCAACGTGCAGCTGAAGGGCGAGCTGTCCACGCAGGTCGCCAGCCGCGTCGACGTGGCCGCGATCCGCCAGCCGCTGGGCGTGGTCGCCGGCATCACGCCGTTCAACTTCCCGGCGATGGTGCCGATGTGGATGTTCCCGCTCGCCATCGCGTGCGGCAACACGTTCGTGCTGAAGCCGAGCGAGAAGGACCCGTCGGCGTCGGTCAGGATCGCGGAGCTGCTCTCCGAGGCCGGTCTCCCGGACGGCGTCTTCAACGTGGTGCACGGCGACAAGGTGGCGGTGGACCGCCTCCTGGAGCACCCGGACGTCAAGGCGGTGTCCTTCGTCGGCTCGACCCCGATCGCCCGGTACATCCACACCACCGCCTCCGCCAACGGCAAGCGCGTGCAGGCCCTGGGCGGCGCCAAGAACCACATGCTGGTGCTGCCGGACGCCGACCTGGACGCGGCGGCCGACGCGGCGGTCTCGGCGGCGTACGGCTCGGCGGGCGAGCGCTGCATGGCGATCTCGGCCGTGGTCGCGGTCGGCGCCATCGGCGACGAGCTGGTCGACAAGATCCGCGAGCGCGCCGAGAAGATCAAGATCGGCCCCGGCAACGACCCGACGTCCGAGATGGGCCCGCTGATCACCAAGGTCCACCGCGACAAGGTGGCCTCGTACGTCTCCGGTGCCGCCGCGGAGGGCGCCGAGGTGGTCCTCGACGGCACCGGCTACACCGTCGAGGGCTTCGAGGACGGCCACTGGATCGGCATCTCGCTGCTCGACAAGGTGCCGACCAGCGCCAAGGCCTACCAGGACGAGATCTTCGGCCCGGTGCTGTGCGTGCTGCGCGTCGACACCTACGAGGAGGGCGTCGCCCTCATCAACGCCTCCCCGTTCGGCAACGGCACCGCGATCTTCACCCGGGACGGCGGCGCTGCCCGCCGCTTCCAGCTGGAGATCGAGGCCGGCATGGTCGGCGTGAACGTCCCGATCCCGGTCCCCGTCGGCTACCACTCCTTCGGCGGCTGGAAGGACTCGCTCTTCGGCGACCACCACATCTACGGCAACGACGGCACGCACTTCTACACCCGCGGCAAGGTCGTCACCACCCGCTGGCCGGACCCGGCGGACGCCCCGGCGGGCGTCGACCTGGGCTTCCCGCGCAACCACTGAGCGGGCCCCCGGTGCCCCCGGTCCGCCGAGCGACACGGCGGACCGGGGGCACCGGCGTGTCACTGGCCGATCGAGGCGTCCCGCTGTTCCCTGACTTCCTTGCTGAGGTCACCGGTCTCGGCGGCGGGCGGCGCCGTGATCTCCTCGGTGGCCCCGAACTTCAGGAAGTCCATCGTCACGGTCATGCCGGCGCCGGTCTGCTCCATGCGCACGGGCAGGTCCTTGCCGTCGATCCAGATGTCGCAGGTGATCTTCCCGCCGCCCGCCTCCAGGGCGGCCAGGGCGGCCTTCTTCTCCGCCTCCGTCAGCTTCGACTTGTTGATGTGCTCCGCGCCGACGCTGCCCCGGTAGTGCGTGGTCTTCTTGCCGAGCACGGTCTCCTCGCCGAGGTCCTTCACCTTCGTGGACGAGGTCATGTAGCGCAGGGACGCCGTCGGGTCGGCGTTGGCCGCCATGTTGTCCGCGCCCGCCTCGCCGGCCACGGCGGAGACGTCGATGCGCATCCACTCCTTGCCCGCGAGCGGACCGCTCGGCTGGGGGTCGATGTCGTAGTAGTAGGCGCCGTCCACCATGATCATCCGGGTCGTCGGGGCGTCCTGGAGCGCGGTCATCTGCGCCGCGGCGGTGTCCATCTCGACGTCCATGGCGGCGCCGTCGCCCCACGAGTAGGTGCCGTCCATGGAGACCGGCTGCCCGCCGGCCGCCTCCAGCGTGGTCGTGGTCTCGATCTGCGCCGAGCCGAGCTCCGCGGTCCGGTCCGTGGCACGCGTGAGCGCCGCCATGATCTGGTCGGCGCCGTCGACCGCCTCGGCCGCCTTGTCCTTCGTCTCGGCGCCGCATCCGACGGTCGCCAGCAGCGCCGCCGCGGTGACCCCGACCCAGGCGACGGTGTGCCGCATCCTCATGTGTCCCCACCCCAAAGCTGTGTGTCGGTTGTGGAGGGTGACTCTAGCGGGCCCCACTGACACCCGTATGACGTTCATACCCGACTTCGGACAACCGTTCGTACGACGAGTGCGGTACGCGAGGGCCCGTCCGTACACCCCGGGGAGGGCGCCGGGCTCCGTCCACAAGCTGTCTACCGCCGACAGGTCGGCCCCGTACCGTTGACGCATGGATCTTCGACTGCCCGGACTGCGCGGGGCGTGGTCGCGCGGGCCCAGGCGGCTGCTCGCCGCCGGTGCCGCCGTCGCCGTCCTCGCCGGCGCCGGTACGTGGACGGCCGTCGCCTCCGACGACCCGCCCGCGGTGTATCGCGCCGACCGGGTCCTCGCCGTCGGTGACGGGGTGCGGCTGGACACGTCGTACTTCACCTCCGGCGGCGACGGCCGCCGCCCCGCCGTCCTGCTGGCGCACGGCTTCGGCGGCAGCAAGGACGACCTGCGGCAGCAGGCGGAGCAACTGGCCCGCGACGGCTACGCGGTGCTCACCTGGTCGGCGCGCGGCTTCGGCAAGTCCACCGGGAAGATCGGGCTGAACGACCCGGACGGCGAGGTCGCCGACGTCTCCGAACTCCTCGACTGGCTGGCGGAGCAGCCCCAGGTCCGGCTCGACGAGGACGGCGACCCGCGCGTCGGCATGGCGGGCGGCTCCTACGGCGGCGCGATCTCCCTGCTGGCCGCAGGACACGACCCGCGCGTGGACGCCATCGCCCCCGCCATCACGTACTGGAACCTGGCCGACGCGCTGTTCCCGAACGGTGTCTTCAAGAAGCTGTGGGCGGGCATCTTCGTCAACACCGGCGGCGGCTGCGCGGAGTTCGAGGCGCGGATCTGCCGGATGTACGAACGGGTCGCCGAGGCCGGCACGCCGGACGCCGAGGCGCGCGAACTGCTGGAGGAGCGCTCGCCGTCCGCCGTCGGCGACCGCATCAAGGTCCCCACCCTCCTGACCCAGGGCCAGTCCGACTCCCTCTTCCCGCTCGACCAGGCCGACGCGGCCACGAAGGCCATCCGCGCCAACGGCGCCCCCGTCGACGTCGACTGGATCGCGGGCGGCCACGACGGCGGCGACCCGGAGACCGACCGCGTCCAGGCCCGCGTCACCGCCTGGTTCGACCGGTACCTGAAGGGCGACAAGGACGCCGACACCGGCCCCACCTTCCGCGTCACCCGCACCGGAGGCGTCGACTCCACGGACGGCGAGGCCCAGCTGCGCGGCGCGAGCGCCGACACCTACCCCGGCCTGGCGAGCGGCGGCACGCCCGTCGCCCTCACCGGCCGCGAGCAGACCTTCGACAACCCGCCCGGCGCGAACCCGCCCGCCGTCTCCGCCCTGCCCGGCCTCGGCGGCAGCGGCGGCCTCGCCCGGCTCTCCTCCCTGGGCGTCGGAGTCTCCCTGGACTTCCCCGGCCAGTACGCCCGCTTCCCGTCGGCGCCGCTCGCCGACGACCTGCGGATCACCGGCTCCCCGACGGTCACCGTCCACGTCGAGTCCACCAGCGAGGACGCCGTGCTCTTCGCCAAGGTGTACGACGTCGGCCCGGACGGCAGGCAGCAGGTGCTGCCCTCCCAGCTGGTCGCCCCCGTGCGCGTCGAGGACGCCGAGTCCGGCAAGGACGTCACCCTCACCCTCCCGGCGATCGACCACGAGGTCGAGAAGGGCCACCGGCTCAGCCTCGTGCTGTCCGCCACCGACCTCGGCTACGCCTCCCCGGCCGCCCCGGCGACCTACACCGTCTCCCTGAAGAGCGACCTCAGGGTGCCGACCGCCCCCGGCGTCAGCACGGCCGCCGCCCCGCTGCCCTCCTGGGTGTGGTGGCTGCCGCTCACCGGCGCGCTGACCGCCCTCGCCCTGCTGCTCACCGCCCGCCGCCGCACCGCGAGCCCCGCCCCCGACCCGGAACTGGCGGACGTACCGCTGGAGATCACCGGCCTGAGCAAGCGGTACGCGAAGTCGGCGGACCGGTACGCGGTGCGGGACCTGTCCTTCCGCGTGGAGCAGGGCCAGGTCCTCGGCCTGCTCGGACCGAACGGCGCGGGCAAGACGACCACCCTGCGCATGCTGATGGGCCTGATCACCCCCGACGGCGGCGAGATCCGCGTCTTCGGCCACGCCATCCGCCCCGGCGCCCCGGTCCTGTCCCGGGTCGGCGCCTTCGTGGAGGGCGCGGGCTTCCTGCCGCACCTGTCCGGCCGGGAGAACCTGGAGCTGTACTGGAAGGCGACCGGCCGCCCCGCCGAGGACGCCCGCTTCGACGAGGCGCTGCGGATCGCCGGACTCGGCGAGGCCCTCGCCCGCGCGGTGCGCACCTACTCCCAGGGCATGCGCCAGCGCCTCGCCATCGCCCAGGCCATGCTCGGCCTGCCCGACCTGCTCATCCTCGACGAACCGACCAACGGCCTCGACCCGCCCCAGATCCGCGAGATGCGCGAGGTGATGATCCGGTACGCGGCCGGCGGCCGCACGGTGATCGTCTCGAGCCATCTGCTCGCCGAGGTCGAACAGTCCTGCACCCACCTGGTCGTCATGGACCGCGGCCGGCTGGTGCAGGCGGGCCCGGTCGGGGAGATCGTCGGCTCCGGCGACACCCTGCTCGTCGGCACCCCCGCGCCCCTGGAGGACCCGGTCGTCGAGAAGGTCGCCACGCTGGAGGGCGTCGCCTCCGCCGTCCGCACCGACGACGGGCTGCTGGTCCGCCTCGACGCCGACGGCAGCGCGTCCCGCCTCGTCGCCGAACTCGTCCGCCTGGAGGTGCCCGTCCAGTCCGTCGGCCCGCACCGCCGCCTGGAGGACGCCTTCCTCACCCTGATCGGAGGTTCCGCATGAGCACCCCCGCTCTCACCGACGTGGCCTCCGGCTACCGGGCGGCCCGCACCCTGCCGCTCCGCGTCGAACTGGTCCGCCAGCTCAAACGCCGCCGCACCCTGGTCATGGGCGGCATCCTCGCCGCCCTGCCGTTCGTGCTGGCCGTCGCCTTCGCCATCGGCGGCGAGCCGGACGGCCGCGGTGACCGCATCACCCTGATGGACACGGCGACGGCGTCCGGCGCCAACTTCGCCGCCGTGAACCTGTTCGTCTCCGCCGGCTTCCTGCTCGTCATACCCGTGGCGCTGTTCTGCGGCGACACGGTCGCCTCGGAGGCCAACTGGTCCTCGCTGCGCTATCTGCTCGCCGCGCCGGTGCCGCGCGCCCGGCTGCTGTGGTCCAAGCTCGCCGTGGGCCTCGGGATGAGCCTCGCCGCGATGGTGCTGCTGCCGGTGGTCGCGCTGGCCGTCGGCACCGCCGCCTACGGCTGGGGGCCGCTGGCCATCCCCACCGGCGGCTCCCTCGACGCGGGCACGGCCGCGCAGCGGCTGGTGGTGGTCGTGGCGTACATCTTCGTCTCCCAACTGGTCACGGCGGGCCTCGCGTTCTGGCTGTCGACCCGCACGGACGCGCCGCTCGGCGCGGTCGGCGGCGCGGTCGGACTGACCATCGTCGGCAACGTCCTCGACGCGGTGACCGCCCTCGGCGACTGGCGGCACTTCCTGCCCGCGCACTGGCAGTTCGCCTGGGCGGACGCCGTCCAGCCCCGCCCGGAGTGGTCCGGCATGATCCAGGGCACCGCGGTCTCCGTAACGTACGCCCTGGTGCTGTTCGCGCTGGCCTTCAGGGGTTTCGCCCGCAAGGACGTCGTCTCCTAGGTCAACGGAAGATCACCCACCGGTCTCGGAGGGCGCGCTCCGTGGCCCCTTCGAGACGTTTCCGCAACGCTTCGTCACGCACGTTCCGGCCCCCCGAGGCGTCACAGTCACAGATGCGACGGACACTAAGGGGGCACGGACGATGGAGCGGTACCGGATACGACGCGCGATGCTCGCGCTCACGGCGGGCGCGGGCCTGCTGCTGACCGGCTGCAGCGGCACGGGAGCCGGCGAGGGCAGCAAGGCGGAGGGCGCCTACGACAAGGGCGGCGACCGGGCCCCGCTGCCCGGCTTCGAGAACGGCGAGGAGTCCTCGGGGGACTCCCGCGAGGTGGCCCCCTCACCGGACCACCTCTCCACCTTCGCCCTCGACGTCGACACCGCCTCCTACGACTACGCCCGCCGCTCCCTCGCCGACGGCCGTATGCCCGACCCGTCGACGGTCCGTCCCGAGGAGTTCGTCAACAGCTTCCGGCAGGACTACGACCGCCCCGACGGCAACGGCTTCACGGTCACCGTCGACGGCGCCCGCACCGGCGACGACGACTGGTCCCTGGTCCGCGTCGGCCTCGCCACCCGCACCGCCGACGACGACCGCGAACGCCCGCCCGCCGCCCTCACCTTCGTGCTGGACATCTCCGGCTCCATGGACGAGCCCGGCCGCCTCGACCTCGCCAAGGAATCCCTCGGCGTGATGACCGACCGGCTGCGCGACGACGACTCCGTCGCCCTCGTCACCTTCAGCGACAACGCCGAGACCGTCCTGCCGATGACCCGGCTCGGCGGTCACCGGGGCAAGGTGCACGACGCCATCGACAGCGTCACGAGCGCCTACTCGACCAACCTCGGCGCGGGCGTCGAGACCGGCTACGCCACCGCCGTCGAGGGCCTGCGCGAGGGCGCCACCAACCGGGTCGTGCTGATCTCCGACGCCCTCGCCAACACCGGGGACACCGACGCCGACACCATCCTGGAGAAGATCTCCGGCGAACGCCGCGAGCACGGCATCACCCTCTTCGGCGTGGGCGTCGGCAGCGACTACGGCGACGAACTCATGGAACGCCTCGCCGACCGAGGAGACGGCCACACCACCTACGTCTCCACTCCCGAGGAGGCCCGCGAGGTCTTCTGCGAACAGCTCCCGCGCCATGTCGACCTCACCGCCCGCGACGCCAAGGCGCAGATCGCCTTCGACCCGGAGACGGTCACCGACTTCCGGCTCGTCGGCTACGAGAACCGCGAGGTCGCCGACGACGACTTCCGCGACGACCGCGTCGACGGCGGCGAGGTCGGCCCCGGCCACACGGTCACCGCCCTGTACGCCGTGCGCACCGAGCCCGGCGCCGAAGGCCACCTCGCCACCGCCACCGTCCGCTGGCTCGACCCGGAGACCCGCGACCCGCACGAGGAGACCGGCCAGCTGGAGACCGGCGCCCTCGCCGACTCGGTCGACGCCGCCTCGCTCCGCTTCCAGGTCACCGCGACCGCCGCCCACTTCGCCGACGCCCTGCGCAACGAGGGCGTCAGCCATCTGCCGGGCGCCCCGCGCTCCCTGTCCCGGCTGGCCGACCGCACCTCGGAACTGGCGCACGACACCGGGGACACGGCGGTACGGCGGCTGGCCGACGCCGTGGAACAGGCGAGCGACCTGCGCGCGGACCATTGACCTTCCCTTACGGCCGAGTAGGTTGACCTGGCGTCGACGACGACGGGCACCACGCCGGCACCGGGAGCCGCCATGGGCGTACGCAGGGATCTGAAGCGGGCCGGTCAACGCACCGATCTGGAACGACGCGCACAGATCGAGCTGATCCCGACGCGGTGGTCCTGCGCCCTAGGGCTGAAGCGCCCAAACCCCGGGCATGCGGAACGGCGGGCCACCGGCGCTGAACACCGGTGACCCGCCGTCGGCGGAGCGGAAGGCTCAGCCGTTGCCCTCGCCGTTGCCGGAGAGGGCCGAGATGTCGTCCAGGATGTGCGACAGCGGCTCGTCGCCCTTGGCCTGGGTCGAGTTCTCGACGCACTGCTGGTTCTGCGGCGAGGACAGGACCGGGATGTCCTGGACCGTGATCGGGATCAGGCCGACGAGCGAGCCCACGTTGGCCTTGACGGGCAGGCCGACGCACGGCTTGTTCAGCGAGCCCTGGACCAGCGAGAGCTGCGGGCTCTGGTCGCCGAACGTGCCCGAGTTGCCGAATTCCTGAGAGGCGAAATTGCCACTGGCGGACGTGGTGCCGTTGTCGTCACCGATGGCCAGCGCCTGGGGGGCGGCCGTGGCCGAGAGACCGGCGACCGAGGCGGCGACAGCCGCGGTTGCCCACAGCTTCTTCATGTTCGTTCCCTTCGAAAAGCGGGCTCCGGTGGGGAGTTGCATGATCGACAACGGCTCCGCCCCCTCCCGGGTTGCGGAGTGTGCCCCGATCGGCCCAGCGCATTCGGATGATGGGACGAACGCCCCTGGTCAGGCGGCCGTCCCCGGGCACGCGAAGAGGCCGGCGGGCCGCCGAGTGATCGACGGCCCGCCGGCCTGCGTGCGTGAAGGGATCAGCCGTTGCTGTCGCCGTTGCCCGCGAGCAGCGAGATGTCGTCCAGGATGTGCGACAGCGGCTCGTCGCCCTTGGCCTGGGTCGAGTTCTCGACACACTGCTGGTTCTGCGGGGACGAGAGGATCGGGATGTCCTGGACCGTGATCGGGACCAGGCCGATGAGCGAGCCGACGTTCGCCTTCGCGGGCAGGCCGATGCAGGGCTTGTTGAAGGAGCCCTGGATGAGCGCCAACTGCGGGCTCATGTTGCCGTAGGTGGCCGAGTTGCCGAACGACTGGTGGGCACCGTTGCCGCTGAACGACGTGGTGCCGTCGTCGTTGCCGATGGCCAGCGCCTGCGGAGCGGCGGCGGCGGAGGCGCCCACGACGGAGGCGGCGACCGCGGCGGTAGCCAGAACCTTCTTGATCACTTGCTAGTCCCTTCTGGAGAAACCCCGTCCACCGGAGCCACCTGATCAACTGCCCGTGACGCGCATGGTTGCCCCCATTCACCCGGATGGCGCACGGAGTGCGACCGGTCCGGCCTACGGACAGGCGTCGCGTTTCCCTCGGAGTCGCCGGTCCGAACGGTCCGTCCGGGTGACGTCGGCGGGTCAGGCCGCAACCAATCCGGAAAGCGCCGGTTGATGCCGGGCAGGAACTTGTGTCTTGGCCGGATGTCTTGGCCGGAAAGGAAAGCGAAATGCTGAAGAAGGCAATGGCCATGGCGGCGGTCGCCGTGTCCGTCGTCGGCGCCTCGGCGGCGGCAGCCCCCCAGGCGCTTGCCATCGGTGACGACCGGGGGACCACCTCCGGCAGCGGGAACCACGCCACCTCGAAATTCGGCAACCAGGTGACCGGCGGCGACCAGAGCCCGCAGGCGACGCTGGTCCAGAGCTCGCTGAACGAGCTGTGCGTCGGCCTGCCCGCCAAGGCCAACGTGGGCTCGATCATCGGCGCCGTCCCGATCACGGTCCAGGACATCCCGGTCCTGTCCGCCCCGCAGAACCGGCAGTGCGCCGAGAACTCCTCCCAGGCCAAGGATGACGAGCCGCTGTCGCACATCCTGAACGACATCTCGGCCCTCTCCGGCAACGGCGAGGAAAACGGCTGACGCGTTCGCTCGCACCGCCGCCCGGAATTGCCGGGCGGTCGGTCTGTAAATTCTTCGAAGGCGTTCGAGTGAATTACCGTACGGCACGCGTTCCGGAGTTTCTTCGTTTGTCTATCCCTCGTTCTACAGCCTGTCGGTCATGGTGCGAGCCGCCCAATCGCGCTCGCTCGGTTTCGGCCGTCATTGGGGCATGACCGCAGAGAAGGGAAAGTTCATGAAGAAGGCCGCTGCTGTCGTCGCGGGCGCGATTCTGTGTCTGGGCGGGGCCGCTCCGGCGTTCGCCGACTCCGAGGCCCTGGGCGCCGCGTACCACTCCCCGGGAGTGCTCTCCGGCAACGTGGTCCAGGTCCCCATCCACGTTCCGGCCAACGTGTGCGGCAACACCGTCGACGTGATCGGTCTGCTCAACCCGGCGCTCGGCGACGAGTGCGACAACGAGGACTGAACGACGTAACCGCAGCCATTCGGCTGGGTGACGGCCGGCTCCGGGGACTCATGTCTCGCTCCGGGGCCGGCCATTCCCATTTCTCCCATTTCTTCAAGCAGGAAGACAACGAGAGTGCGACAGACCCTCAGCAAGGGAGTGGTCGCGGCCGCCGCCGCGACAGGCATTCTGTCCTTGTGCGGAAGTTCCGCCCTCGCCGACACCACGGCGGCCGGCAGCGCCGGGGGCTCGCCCGGTGTGGTCTCGGGCAACCAGGTCCAGGTCCCGGTGAACGTGCCGGTCAACGTGTGCGGCAACACAGTCGACGTGGCCGCGGCACTGAACCCGGCCTTCGGCAACGACTGCGCCAACGGCTCGGACACCGACCCCGTCGACAAGGACGAGACCGCGGACAAGTCCGTCCACAGCGGCTCCTCGGCCGAGGGCACGACCGCGGGTTCGCCCGGCGTCGCCTCCGGCAACCAGGCACAGGTGCCGGTCGACGTGCCGGTGAACGCCTGCGGCAACACCGTCGACGTGGTCGGGGCGCTGAACCCGGCGTTCGGCAACGACTGCGAAAGCTCGGACGGTTACGGCGAGACGCCGGGTTACGGGGAGACGCCCCCCGACGACGCGGAGCCGCCGTCGGACGACGAGACGACGCCTCCGGGTTACGGCGAGACGACCCCTCCGGGTTACGGCGAGACGACCCCTCCGGGTTACGGCGAGACGACGCCTCCGGGCTACGGCGAGACGACCCCTCCGGGATACGGCGAGACCACGCCTCCGGGCTACGGCGAGACGCCCGAGCCCACGCCCACGCCTACCAAGCCCACTCCCACGAAGCCCACGCCCACCAAGCCTCCGACGCACACCCCGCCCACCCACACTCCGCCCACTCACACCCCTCCGACCAGCAAGCCGCCGCACACGCACACCCCGCCCACCCACACGCCCCCGCACCACACCACGCCGCCGAAGCACACGCGCCCGCCGCACGACGAGCACACCCCGCCGTCGCACGGTGGAGAGAAGCCCCCGTGGCACGGCGGACACCACCAGAAGCCGCCGTCCATGGCCGAGACCGGCGGCAACGGTGAGGCCATGCTCGCCGCCTCGGGCGTCAGCGCCGCGCTGATCGCCGGCGGGGCCCTGCTGTACCGGCGGGGCCGAGCCGCGTCCCGCCGGTAACGGACGCCGGACGTGTCAGGGGCGCCCCGGGTGACGGCGGCTCACCGCCGCCCGGGGCGCCCCGGTGCCGTCGCGGCCGGGCGCAGCCGCCCGCTCAGCCGACGGGAGACATGGGCGCCCCACAGCGTCCACATCGCCAGGCCGGGGGCCCGGTCGTCAGGGGCGTGCCAGGCCAGCTCCCGGCCGTCGGGAGCGGGGCGCAGGGCCGTCAGCGGGGCGTAGTTCTCCACCACGAACCTCCGGCCCGGCCGTGGCTCGCCGGCCGGCAGCGGACGGTGGGTGAGGTCCAGGTGGAGGGCGCGTACGACGTCCAGGCCCGCGGTGTCGGCGAAGAGCCGGAACTGGGCGCCGGGGCGTGGGTTGAAGTCGAGCAGGTGGTAGCGGCCGGTCCGGGCACAGCGGCGGAAGTCCAGGTCGAGGACGCCCCGGTAGCCCAGCTCGTCCACCAGACGGGCCGTGAGCTGCCACAGCCGTGGGTTGGGTGACCACACGCCGACCGCGGTCAGGCCCGCGCCGCGCGGCCACGAGTACAGCTTGCGGCCCGTGCCGCCCGCCACGAGGACGCCGGAGTGGTCGGCGTACGCGTGGACGAACCAGTCGAGGTCCGGGCCGGGCGGCAGGAACTCCTGGAGCAGCAGCGGACTGCCCGCCTCCCTGGTCCGCTCGTACAGTTGCCGGGCCTGCCGAGGGGTGTCGACCAGGACGGTGCTGCGCAGGCCGGTCCCGGGCGGGAGCAGCCAGGGGCGGCTCCACTTCGCCACCACCGGCAGTCCCAGGCAGCCGGCGGCGGCCGCCGCCTGGGCAGCGCTGTCCGGGACCACGGTCACGGGGTGCGGGACGTCCAGGGCGGTGCACACCCCGGCCAGTTCGGTCTTGTCGGCGACGTGCTCGGGCAGCAGGTCGGAGGGGGCGGGCAGCAGATAGCCGGCGGCGAGTTCCGTGCGCAGGGCGCCCACCGCGACGGCGGTCGCGTCGTCCATGGGGAGCAGGACGGCGGGACGTCCCACCTCGGCGGCGACCCGGCGCAGCGTGGCGGCGACGCCGTCGGAGCCGGCGTGCGGCGCGGGCGGCGGATGCAGCCGCCGTACGAAGCGGGACCGGCCGACGGGGCTTCCCGCGCGGTCGGCGACCAGGTGGACCTCCACCCCGGCCCGGCCGAGGGTGCGCACGGCGCCCAGGGTTCCGTGATGGAACGGATTCCGGTCGGTCCGCAGCAGAACGGCGGGGACGCGGGTGTCGAACGGCGACACAGTGGCTCTTTCCTTCGGTGGTTTGCTCACGGGTCTCACTGGTGCGGGCGAGGGCGCGTCGCGCCCGCCCCGGCGGCTCCGTCCGTCTCCCGGCCGCCCGCGCCCACGGCACCCGTGGTGGACGCCCCCGCGGCCCAGGCCGCGTCCGGCTGGGGAACGAGCCGGGAGGCCCGCTGGTCACCACCGTTCCCCAAAGCATCACCGAGATCGATCGCTATCCGTACCAATAAGGAGAAACCAGTCAAGGTAGTCCGAAGCGTGAAACCACGACACCCGGGAGATCACTCCTTCGGAGGCACAACCCCGGCGCGTCCCGCGCGTTGACACAGCGCCGGGCATCCCGCCCGGATGTTTTTGCGTCAACCCCAAGGAGCACCTCTCCATGTCGCGTATCGCGAAGGGCCTGGTCCTGACCTCCGCCGCCGTCGCCGCGGTGGCCGGCACCGCCGGAGTCGCCGCCGCCGACTCCGGCGCGCACGGCGCGGCCGCCCACTCCCCGGGTGTGCTGTCCGGCAACGCCGTCCAGATTCCGATCCACATCCCGATCAACCTCTGCGGCAACACCGTCGACGTGATCGGCCTGCTGAACCCGGCCTTCGGCAACAACTGCCTCAACCACTGAGGTCGCGTCACCCATAGACCACCGGCCGCTCTCCATGGGGAGGGTGGCCGGTTTCGCGTGCGCTGACCCGATTGGAGGGCCGCGGCGCCGACGCGGAGCACGGCGCTTGACGAGGCCCCTCACCAGCGGTGATGCCCTACGGAGGGCGGTACGGGCGGTTGCGGAGAGTATCCGTCGGTTGCGGAGCGCAATCGGTGCTTCCACGGTGGAGACAAGCCCGACGCAATCGAAAGGAACAACAGACATGCGTGGTCTGCCCGTTCGGCGTATCGCCTCCACCGCCCTCTGCGCCACCCTCGTTCTCGGAATCGCCGGACCGGCCGCCATGGCGGCCGACCACGACCCCGCCCGCGAGCGCACCCCCGCCACCTCCCAGGCGCCGGTCGCCGACGCGAAGGCACTGCTGGGCCAGACGCAGACGCTGAACGACCTCGGTGTCGTGCTCGACCCGGTCACCAAGATGCTCGACGCCGTGCTCAAGGCCGACGAGGGCCAGCTCTCCGCCGAGGAGGCCAAGAAGCTCGGCGACGCGGCGAAGGCGTCGATCGCCAAGCTCGGCACGGCGGCCTCCGCGGCCCCGGCGGCCCCCGCCGCCCCGGCCGTTCCCGCCGTCCCGGCCGCCCCCTCGGCCCCGACGGTCCCCTCCACGTCCAACGCGCCGATCGTCACGCTCCCCGCCCCCGCCTCGCTGGTCAAGAACGACCCGGCGGCGTCCGCCACCGACGTCAGGGCCGGTGTGCTCGACGACCTGCAGAAGGCGATCGACGCGCTGATCGAGGCCGCCACCTCCGGCCTGGTCGACCAGGTCGTCCCGGCCGCCACGGCCGTGGTGACCGGGCTCGTCAACGTACTGACCACCACGCTGGTCGGCGGCGCCCTGCCCGCGCACACCGTCGCCGGCCTGCCCCCGCTGCCGTCCCTGCCGGCCGCCGAGGCCTCCGCGCCGCAGTCGCCGGCCGCGCTGCCGGAGGAGCCGTCCGCCGCCGCGGAGGCCGCGCCCGCGCAGCCGCAGTCGCCGGTCGCCCTGCCGGAGGAGCCGTCCGCCGTGTCGGAGGCGGCGCCCGCGCAGCCGGAACTGACGCCGGCCCTGCCCGAGGCGCCGCAGACCGTGCCCACGGTCGGACTGTTCATGACCCCCTGACCCTTGGCCTCCAGGCCCCCTGGTCCCTGTCCTCCCGGGGACCCCGTCTGACCCTCTCTGACCCCCTCTGAACCCCTCTGACCTTCAGGAACCGAGTCGTCGTGCCGGCCGTGCGGGCCGGCTCGACGACCGTTCATATGTCTTCCTCGCACAGGGTTTCCGACCAGCGCGGCACTCGTTGGGCACGGCGTCCGGATTCCCCCCGGCGGCACGAGTCGCCGAAGAAAGGAACACGATGAAGTCCCTGAAGGCCGCCGCTGTCGTCGCCGGGTCCATGGTCATCGCGGGTGCCGCCGCGCCCGCGTTCGCCCACGACACCGCCGACCTCACGCCCACCAGCCTCAACGGCGCCGTCAACACGCTCACCAACCGCCCCATCGAGCCGATGGACGTCATGCCGCTGAAGCAGCAGTCGAACGCCCTCGACACCGAGAACAAGGACTCGGTGCTCAGCACGGTGAACGGCGTCACCAAGACCCTCAACGCCAAGGGCGGCCTGCTCGGCGGGCTGCCGCTGCGGGGCTGACGGACACCCCGGCCCGGCCCGCGGGCCGGCGCCCCAGGGACCGGGCCGATTCCGCCCCACCGGGAATCGGCCCGCTTCGGTCTGTTCGAGCGGAATCCGGGACCGTCCCTCGTTCGTGTGGAGAGCACAGCGGCCGTCGCCCGCTCGGGTGAGAAGGCGTCCGGGCCGGTTCCGGTACGCCGATAAGGTCGCGCGGTGACCTCAACCCCCAACGAAACCCGCCCCTTCCGCGCCATGGACATGGGCACCCTCGTCGTCATGGCCTGGAGCGGCGAGGCCCCCGGCGGCGACATGCCGTACCTCCTCGCCTACACCCTCGGGGACGGCCCCGACGGCCCCGAGGCCGCCTCCGCCGCCGTCGCGCGCATGCTGAACGACAACGGCCTCCCCGTCGGCGGCGACCTCGTCGACGGCGCCTCGAAGCCCGGCCTGCCGGTCGGCCTGCTCGTCGAGGCCGGCCAGGCCGTCGTCAACATGCCGCACCTCAACGCGCAGTGCACCCCGCCCCCGGAGTGGCTCGCGGCCGTCGGCGAACGCGGCTTCGCCTACTTCGTGTTCACCACCCGCCCCTGGCCGGAGGCCCAGCCCGGGAAGCCGGTCGACCCCGAGGCCCTGGCCGCGTTCGCGGGCGCCGACGAGACCCTGGACGCCGCCGCGCACGTGGTCCTCCCGGTCCGCAGCCTGCGCTCCTGATGGCGGCCGCCGCCGGACGGCACGCCCACCCGGCGGTGCCGGCCGTGGGCGGGGGCCGCGGATTCGCGCTGCTGCTGGTGCTCACCGGGGCGGCCGGGCTGCTGGCCTCCTGGGTCATCACCCTCGACAAGTTCAAGCTGCTGGAGGACCCGGACTTCACCCCCGCGTGCAGCCTGAACCCGGTGGTGTCCTGCGGCAGCGTCATGGAGAGCGACCAGGCCTCCGCCTTCGGGTTCCCCAACCCGATGCTGGGCCTGGCCGCCTACGCCGTCGTCGTCTGCGTCGGCATGAGCCTGCTGGCGGGCGCGGCCTTCCCCCGCTGGTACTGGTTGACCTTCGACGCCGGCTGCCTGTTCGGCGTCGGCTTCGTGTCCTGGCTCCAGTTCGAGTCGCTGTACCGGATCAACGCGCTGTGCCTGTGGTGCGCCCTCGCGTGGCTCGCGACCGTCGTCCTGTTCTGGTACGTCACCTCCTTCGCCGTACGCCACGGCTTCCTGCCCGCGCCCGACGGGCTGCGCTCGTTCCTCACCGACTTCACCTGGGTGCTGCCGCTCGCGCACCTCGGCGTGATCGGCATGCTGATCCTCACCCGCTGGTGGGACTTCTGGACGAGCTGACTGTGCGGACGTAGTACTACTGCGGCACCCGGGGGAATTCCGCGCGAGTGCCGCACTCGGGACGCTTCCCGGGCTCGTTGGGGGTACGGACGCCCAGCCCCCGACTCCTGAAAGGGACCGTTCCTGAGATGAAGCCGACCACCCGAGGAACCCTTGCCGCCGTCGTCACCGGCGTCGCGGCCGCCGTCGGAGCCGCCGCCTCCCCCGCGGTCGCGGCCGACACGGTCCCCGTGCCCGTGCCGCTGAACGGGGCCGAGAAGTCCCTCGGCATGGAGCTGCCCGAGATCGGCGCCGAGCTGCCCCTGCCGAAGCCGGGCAGCCCCGAGGGCCCGCGGTACGTCGAGGGCCGGCTCGTCCCGGACCGGGCGGTCCCGCAGCTGCCGGTGCGCGGCGGGCTGCCCGGCGCGGACGTACGGGCGCCGCTGCCGCGCCTCCTCGGCGACGACTTCGACCACGTCGGCGTCCACGCCCCCGCCTCCGACCTGCGCACCCTCGGCCCCGGCCTGGCCGTGGACGCCCCGCTCACCCCGCCCAACCCCGACAACTACGGACTGCCCGGCCTGAAGCCGCCGCAGGCGGGCGTGGTCACGCCGGTGCTGCAGACCGTGCCCGGCGCCGAGCTGGGCACGGGACCGGGACTGTAAGGACGGCCCCGCCTCGTCGAAGGGCCACGGGCCCGGGAGCCGCACACCGGCCGCCCGGGCCCTTCGGCTGTCCGGGGGGTAGCGGCCACGGACAGTGACCGTGGGGGCGGGCGGGCGGTTAGTCCCGTACGGACAACCGAACCGTACGAGGAGCACATGATGGCCGTCAGCGTCGGCGCAGCCGCGGTGAACATGGAGAACGAGCCAGGGAGAGCGGCGGGAACGCCCGACCCGCCGGCGGGAACGCCGGACCCGCCAGCGGGGCGCGGCACCCGCCGCGACCTGGCGCGCGGCATGTTCGCCGCGGCCGTCGCCCTCACGATCGCGCCGCTGGTCGTGGCGTCCCGGCCGGCCCGCCGGGAGGACCCGCAGAACCCGCAGGACCCGCAGAACCCGCAGGACCCGCCCGCGGACGTCGCCTTCGACGAGATCTACCGGGGCCGGCGCATCCGCGGCCTGCGCGCGCCCGGCGCGGTCCCGGCCTCCGCCGCGGGCCGCGTCTTCGGCACGGACGGGTGGCACGTCACCGTCGACGGCCACCCGCTGCACCTGATGCGCCGCGCCGACGGCGGCTGGCTGACGATGGTCGACCACTACCGCTCGTACCCGACCCCCCTGGAAGCCGCCCGCGCGGCCGTCGACGAACTGGGCCCGGGACAGAGCCTGGGAACGCCGGACGCGGACACGGCGAGCGGGGAGGGAACCCACGAGGGAACCCATGAAGGAACCCGGGGACAGGGGGGCCACCATGGTGTACACCCGTAAGGACGTCAGCACCCTCACCGCCACCGAGCGACGGCGTTTCGTCAAGGCGCTGCTGGAGCTCAAACGCCGTGGCGAGTACGACGAGTTCGTGCGCACGCACATCGAGTACTACGTCGCCGACGGCGAGAACGGACTGCGGACGGCGCACATGGCGCCCTCCTTCCTGCCCTGGCACCGCCAGTTCCTGCTGGAGCTGGAGAAGGCGCTGCGCCGCATCGACTCGTCGGTGTCCGTGCCGTACTGGGACTGGACCCGCGACCGCACCACGACCTCCGTGCCGTGGACCAAGGACCTGCTGGGCGGCAACGGACGCCCCTCCGACCGGCAGGTGACGACCGGCCCGTTCGCCTACGCGGAGGGTAACTGGACGCTCAAGGTCGGTGTCACCAACGGCAAGTTCCTGACCCGGGACCTCGGCCGGGCCCGGGACCCCCTCCAACTGCCCACCGCCGGCGAGCTGCAGTGGGCGCTGAAGGATCCCGTCTACGACGTCGCTCCCTGGGACTCGACGGTCACCCAGGGCTTCCGCAACAAACTGGAGGGCTGGGGCACCGGACGCGGCAGCGCCTCCTGGCGCAACCACAACCTGGTGCACCGGTGGGTCGGCGGCGCGATGGTCAGCGGCGCGTCCGTCAACGACCCGGTGTTCTGGCTGCACCACGCCTTCGTCGACCTGGTGTGGTCCCGCTGGCAGCAACGCCACCGGGACGACCGGTACCGCCCGGTGAAACAGCCGGCCGCGGGCGACCCCCAGCGGGGACGCGTCGTGGCACGGCACGAGAAGCTGCCGCCGTGGGACGTGACGCCGGACGAGCTGGACGATCACGGGAGCATCTACCGGTACGCGTAACCGTGTGCGCGGGGGCGGGTGGCGGCCCGTGGCGGACATGGGAGAGCCCCGGCGCTCGGGGTGCCGGGGCTCCTCTCGGGTGGGGCGTCAGTGGCCGTAGCCGTGGCCGCCCCCGTGACCCTTGCCGTCGTCGTGACCCTTGCCGTCGTCGTGGCCCTTGCCCTTGTGGTCGCTGTGGTTGAGGCAGGTGTTGCCGAAGGCCGGGTTCAGCAGACCGATCACGTCGACGGTGTTCCCGCACAGGTTGATCGGGATGTTCAGCGGCACCTGAGCGACGTTGCCCGACACCGCGCCGGGCGAGTGGACGGCCGCGCCCTGGGCCCCCGCGTCCGCCACGGCGAGACCGGCCCCGCCAAGGACCACGGCGCCCGTACCGAGGGCGACTCCGGCTGCCTTCGTGATGCGCGACATCACGTTCTCCTTAAGACTCGTTGATCGCGACGACAGTTGGAGCCGCCGCACTCCCCGTTCAACGCGACGGATCATGCCGGGTCACGCCGATCCGCCATGGATCACCCATCCTTCTCAGAAGGGCACAAACGGCGGCGCGCACGCGGGGAGCGCATACGGGGCGCGCAAACGACAGCGCATACGAAGCGAGCGGGGTTCGCACGCCCTGGACGGGCACTGCGAACGAGACGATGGGGCACAGGAGTGGCGTCAGGCAGGCCGAGGCACGATGCTCACCGCGCGATAGTCGTACCCGTCCTGTTTGAAGCCGGGGGCTTCCCACGTGAGGTCGACCCGCTGCCCGGGCGACAGCGTGCGGAAACCGGGCGCCTGGATGTCGGAGTAGTGGCCGAAACAGCCGCCGGGGGTCTCTGGGGAGTCGAGTACGCCCCACCCTTCCTCGTCGTACCACTCGCGGACGGTCGCAGTCACCATGCGCGGGACTCTACGGGTAACAACTCGGCCAAGCCCTCTCGGGGTGAGGGCGGAGACTGGGCGGCGCCCCGGCGACCCGGTGATCTCCCGCAGTGTGTCGAGTGTCACCCCGCCCTGAGCGGCAAAAACGCCCTCCCGAGGGGAGGGCGGAGACTGGCGCCCCCGGCAGGACTCGAACCTGCGGCCAAGCGCTTAGAAGGCGCCTGCTCTATCCACTGAGCTACGGGGGCCGGTGTGGTGGCCTCTGTCGTGGTGCCCGGGTGCGGGCTGATCCGTGACGTTGCCGGGGACAAGGATAGGGCTCCCGGATCCTTGACCCTGTTGCTTCGCCTCCGTGGCTCAATGTGGAGGTTCGGTGAAGCGGTCCTGATAATCGCAGGCAGGTACGAATCGTGCATCGCTTTTGACGCATCGCGCACCGGGTGTTGTGCACTCGTTATGCCTCAGTCACCTCCGTGTCCCAGTCGTCCCTTCCGTCCCTTGTGTCCTGTCGGCGCGCAGACATGCTCATATGCTTCAGAAATCCCATAAAATTGGGCATTCTTCGCATGTGGTGACCTTGGACGTACGGCCTCAGCTGCTCGACGCACTCTCCACGCTGCGCGACCGCGTCGCCGCCGCACGCTTCCCGCTGCCCCTGTCGGGGGCTCCACGCGCGCGTGCCAACCGCGACGAACTGCTCGCCCAGCTCGACGACTACTTGGTGCCCCGGTTGAGACAGCCCGAAGCGCCGGTACTGGCCGTAGTGGGCGGCTCCACCGGCGCCGGGAAGTCGACACTCGTCAACTCGCTGGTCGGACGTCGGGTCAGCGAGGCGGGCGTACTGCGGCCGACGACGCGGACACCGGTGCTGGTCTGCAACCCGGAGGACCACCACTGGTTCAGCGGGATGCGCGTGCTCCCCGACCTCACGCGCGTCTGGGTGCCCCAACAGGAGTCCGGTGACGAGCTGCTGCTCCCCGGCGAGAACCCCACGCGCGTACTGCGCATCGAGACCACCGAGACCCTGCCGCCCGGCCTCGCCCTCCTCGACGCGCCCGACATCGACTCGCTGGTCGCCGACAACCGCGTCCTCGCCGCCGAGCTGATCTGCGCCGCCGACATCTGGATCATGGTCACCACGGCGGCCCGGTACGCCGACGCCGTCCCCTGGCATCTGCTGCGCACCGCCAAGGAGTACGACGTCACGCTGGTGACCGTCCTCGACCGCGTACCGCACCAGGTCGTGTCCGAGGTCTCCCGGCAGTACGGCGCCCTCCTCACCAAGGCCGGCCTCGGCCACGTGCCCCGGTTCACGGTGCCCGAGTTGCCCGAGTCGGCCGGGGGTGGCGGGCTGCTGCCGGTCACCGCCGTCGCACCACTGCGCACCTGGCTCATTCACCAGGCCCAGGACCCCGCCGCCCGGCAGCACACCCTGGCCCGCACCGCGCACGGCGTCCTGAACTCCCTCAAGTCCCGGATGCCCGAACTGGCCAGCGCCGCCGCCGCCCAGTACGCCGCCGCCCTCCGCCTCACCGCCGCCGTCGACACCGCCTACGACAGCGAGTACGCGCGCGTGCGCGGACGGCTCCAGGCGGGGGCCGTCCTCGCCGGGGACGCCCTCAAGCGCTGGCGGGCCTTCCCGCTGGACTGCACCCCCAAAGAGCTGCTGGACGCGCTCGTGGAGAGCCTCGGCGACCTTCTGCTGTGCGCCGTCACCGCGGCCGACGAGCGCGTCGACGACGCCTGGCGGCTCGAGCCCGCGGCCGGCGCCCCCGAGCTGGCGGACGACGCCGAACCACACCACGCGGGGCACCGGATCGGGCTGGCCGTACGGCGGTGGCGGCGGGAGCTGGAGGAGTACGCCGAGGAGGAGGTGCGCCACTTGGAACGGAGCGTCGCGCCCGACCCCGAGATGATCGCCGCACTCGTCGCCACCGTGCTGCTCGGCGGGCGGCGCGCCAGGTCGGCGGGGGAGGGGCTCGCCGAGCGGATCGGCGCACACGGGGCGCTGCGGCTGCGTGACCGGGGCGGCCGGCTCCTCGCCGAGCACCTGGATCGCGTGATCCAAACCGAACGCGAGCGCCGACTCGCCCCGCTCGACGCCCTCGACGTCCATCCCGAACCCCAGGCCGCACTCATCGCCGCGCTGTCCGTATTGCAGAAGGAGAGGTGACCGGTGGCCGCCGTCACTGACCAGGACCACACGGATCACGCCGATCGTGCTCACCGTGCCGATCACGTAAGTCACTCGGCTCTTGCCGGTGCCCGCATCGGTATCGGCGCCTCCGAGCGTCAGACGGATCACGTCGAGCGGGCGGATGACAAGACCTCCGAGGTGGAGAACGACTTGCGTGACGAGGGTGGTTCCGAGGGCACGGACAAGCCGTCTGGGGAGACGGAAACCGGTGCCGCCGGGGAGCGAGGGGAGGCCGCGGACTGCGAGAGCAGTGAGGAGGGGGAGAGGGGAAAGGGCACGGAGAGCTCGGAGAGCGTAGAGAGCGCAGGCAGCGCAGGGAGCGCGGAGAGCTCGGAGGGGGCCGGGGTCGCCGAGGAACCCGCGTCTTCCGCGCCTTCCGAGGCTGCCTCCGCTGCCCCCGGACCGGCCTCGGAGACCGGCACCGACGAGGAAGCGCGGCGTGCGATGGCGGGAGACGGTGACCACGCGCGCGTGCGGGGTGAGAAGCGGGGGCGCGCCAGGGCGCGTGCCAAGGCCGACACCAGTACGAAAGGCAAGGTGATTGCCGACGTAAGGGTGAACGGCGAGACGAAAGTGACCCCTGACGCAGGTGTGAAGGCCGACACCGTGAAGGCCGACACCGGCGCGAAGGCCCGTGCCCCGAAGGCAGACACAGGCGTGATCGCCGACACCGTGAAGGCCGACCCGCGCGGGCAAGCGCGTGCGCAAGCCGACCCGCGCGGTCACACCGACCCGCGCGCCGAAGCCGACGACAGCTCCGCGCGCCGTACCGACGCCGAGCCCGCCTGGGACGACGGGCTGATCGCGCGGCGGGTCACCGAAGGGGCCGCCCCGGTCGAGCAGGCCGTCGTCGTGGAGACGCGGAGCGGCAAGTCGCAGGGGGTGACGCCGCTGGCGTACGACGGGTCGCTGCGGTCGCGGCTGGACGCGCTGCGTGAGCTGGTGGGGCTGTCGCGGACCCGGCTGGACAGCCGGACGCTCTCCGAGGCGGGCCGGGTGCTCGACGAGGCCGCCGCGCGGCGCCGCCTCTCCGGGCAGCACACGGTCGTCGCCATCGCCGGGGCCACCGGCAGCGGCAAGTCGCAGCTGTTCAACGCGCTCGCCGGAGTGACCATCTCGGAGACCGGCGTACGCCGTCCCACCACGGCCGCGCCCATCGCGTGCAGCTGGAGCGACGGCGCGGCGACCCTCATCGACCGGCTCGGCATCCCGCCCCGGCTGCGGCGGCGTCCCGCGCAGCACGCGGACGCCGAGGGGCAGCTGCGCGGCCTCGTCCTGGTGGATCTGCCGGACCTGGACTCGGCGGTCGTGCAGCACCGGGAGCAGGCGGACCGGGTACTGGCGCTGGTCGACGCGGTGATCTGGGTCGTCGACCCGGAGAAGTACGCCGACGCCGTCCTGCACGAGCGCTATCTGCGCTCCATGGCCGGGCACGCCGAGGTCATGTTCGTCGTCCTGAACCAGATCGACCGGCTGCCCGGCGAGGGGACCGAGCAGGTCCTCGACGACCTGCGGCGGTTGCTGGACGAGGACGGGGTCGCGCTCGGCGAGTACGAGGAGCCCGGCGCGACCGTGCTCGCGCTGTCCGCGCTGACCGGGGACGGCGTCGGGGAACTGCGCGAGGCGCTCGGTCAGTTCGTCGCCGAGCGGGGCGCGCCGGCCCGCCGGATCTCGGCCGACCTGGACGCCGCCGCGGGGCGGCTGCGGCCCTTGTACGCCACCGGCCGGCGCTGTGGGCTCAGCGAGCAGGCGCGGGACGAGTTCTCCGCGCGGCTCGCCGACGCGGTGGGCGCCACCGCGGCCGGGGAGGCGGCCGAGCGGGCATGGCTGCGCAACGCCAACCGGGCGTGCGGGACGCCCTGGCTGCGGCTGTGGCGGTGGTACCAGGGCCGGGGCGAACCGAACACGGGATCGGTGCTGCTGCGCGCCCAGGCGGACGAGGAGGCCACGGCCCGCCAGCGGGTCGAGCAGGCGGTGCGCACGGTGGCCGAACGCGCGGCGGCCGGACTGCCCGCGCCCTGGGCGCAGGCGGTGCGGGAGGCGGCGGTCCGGGGGGCGCAGGGGCTGCCCGAGGCGCTCGACCAGCTGGCGGCTCGGGCCGGGCTGCCGCCGGGGCGACCGCCTCGGCCCGGCTGGTGGCCGGTGGCCGTGCTGGCGCAGGCGTCCATGACGATCCTCCAGGTCCTCGGCGGACTGTGGCTGCTGGGGCAGATCATCGGGGTCATGTCACCGAATCTGGGGGTGCCGGTGCTGCTGATGCTGACCGGGATCGCCGGCGGCCCGGTGGTGGAGTGGAGCTGCCGGATGGCGGCACGCGGACCGGCCCGGCGGTACGGCATGGAGGCCGAACGAAGACTCCGTGAGGCGGCCGCCGGGTGCGGGCGGGCGCGGGTACTGGATCCGGTGGCCGCGGAATTGCTGCGGTACCGGGAGGTGCGCGAGCAGTACGGGCGGGTCGTGGGGGTGGGCGCCGGGGGGAGATGACGCTGAGACGACGCTTCCGGCGACACCCGTCGGTGCCGCGGGCGGGACGACCCCGTCACCCGTTCGGGTGGCGGGGTTTTCCACAGGTCGGGGGCGGTCCACAGGGCTCGGCGGGCTTCGCGGGACCGAGGCAGTCTGGCGGTGCGGCGATCGCGACGGACGCGGTCGCCGGACCAGACGCTGCCGTACGGGAGGGCCCGTACGAGGGAGGGGCTGACGATGAACGAGACGATCATCTGCGCGGTCGGCAACGTGGCGACGCCGCCGGCCTACCGGGAGCTGCCCACGGGGCCGTCCGTGCGGTTCCGGCTGGCGGTGACCGCGCGCTACCTGGACCGGGAGAAGAACACCTGGACCGACGGGCACACCAACTTCTTCACGGTGTGGGCCAACCGCCAGCTCGCCGTGAACGCGGGCGCCTCGCTGAACCTCGGTGACCCCGTCGTCGTCCAGGGCCGGCTGAAGGTGCGCACGGATGTGCGCGAGGGGCAGAGCCGGACCTCGGCGGACATCGACGCCATGGCGATCGGGCACGACCTGTCGCGCGGCACCGCGGCCTTCCGGCGGTCGGGCCGGGCCGAGGGCACCCCACCGCTGCCGGCACCGCGCCCCGAGCCCAACTGGGAGACCGTTCCGGCCGATTCGGCGTCGGCTGAGTCCGCGGACGAGCAACCACTCGCGAAGGCAGCCGCCGTGACGTGACGTCAGGTCGTGTACCGGACTGGCTGACCGAAGTGCGGCTTATCGGCGAGTGCGTGCCGAACGACCCGGTGGATTTGCCGGTAAGCCCTGCTCAAGCCCGCCCCGGCGATAACGATTCCGAGTCGGATCATGCCTCGGAAGGGATCACCGGGAAAGGCGGTGCGTCCGCGTCCCTAGGATGCCGGACATGGTTCTAGGGGTTTGACGACTCTGCTGGCGGGACCTCCCCCCACGTCAACGGGTCCTGCTCGAAGGGGAATTCTGTGTTTTCTTCGTTCTCCGCACGGTCCGCGTGCGGGCGAGGCGCGGCCGGGATCGCCGCCGTGACCCTGGTGTCCGGGCTCGCCCTGGCCGCCGTGACGGCCGGCGCCGGAGCCGCCGCGGCCGACGGCGGGGCGGGGCAGGCCCAGGGCGGGGCGACCGCCACCATCGGCGGCCTGAAGACGTACGGCGCCGCCGTGGTGCACACCGACGCCGGGGACCAGGAACTGTCGGCGGGCCTGTTCGAGATGTCCGTCGACGGCGGCGGCACCCTTCAGACCTACTGCGTCGACATCCACAACCCCACGCAGCGGGACGCCAAGTACCACGAGACCCCCTGGGGCGGCACGTCGCTGGGCGCCAACGAGGACGCCGGCCGCGTCCGCTGGATCCTGCAGAACTCCTACCCCCAGGTCAACGACCTCGCGGCGCTCGCGCGAAAGGCGGGCGTCCAGGGCGGCCTCACGGAACAGGACGCGGCGGCCGGCACCCAGGTGGCGATCTGGCGCTACTCGGACGGCGTGGACGTCGAGGCCGTCGACCCGCAGGCCGAGAAGCTGGCGGACTACCTGGAGGGCAACGCACGCGACGTCGCCGAGCCCGAGGCGTCCCTGACCCTGGACCCGCCCGCGCTCTCCGGCCTGCCCGGCGGGCTGCTCGGCCCGGTCACGGTGCGCACCACCGCGGACAGCGTCACCGTGACCCCGCCGGCCGACGCCACCACCACCGGCGTGCGGATCGTCGGCGCGGACGGTGAGGACGTCACCACCGCGAAGGACGGCAGCCGGCTGTTCTTCGAGGTGCCCGACGACGCGGTGGACGGTACGGCCGAGCTGGTCGTGCAGGCCTCCACCACCGTGCCGGTCGGGCGGGCCTTCGCCTCCGACAGCCGCAGCCAGACCCAGATCCTGGCGGGCTCCAGCGAGTCCACCGTCTCGGCGACGGCGAGCGCGACCTGGGCGGAGACGGGCGCCATACCGGCCCTGTCCGCGGCGGAGAACTGCGCCGAGGGCGGCGTCGACATCACCGCCGCCAACGCGGGCGACGCGCCCTTCACCTTCGAGCTGATGGGCATCGAGCACACCATCGCGGCCGGAGAGACCCGGACGGTGACGGTCCCGCTCCAGGAGGACCAGGCGTACGACTTCACGATCACCGGGCCCGGCGGTCACCAGGAGCGCTTCACCGGAGTCCTCGACTGCCGCACCCAGGCCGGTGAGGCCGACGAGGCCGGCACCACCACGCAGACCCTCGGCGAGCCGAGCCCCGCCACCGTCCCCGCACCCACCGAGGACGTGAACCTCGCCGCCACCGGCAGCTCCGGTGCCACGCCCCTGATCGGCGGCGTGGCCATCGGTCTCGTCGTGGTCGGCGGCGCGGCCCTGCTGCTGGTCCGCAAGAAGAAGGCCAAGGACTGATCACGGGTCCCGCGCCTCGCTCCTTGACATCTCGACAGTGGATTCCCCGGCGTCGGATTCCCGGACGCCGGATTCCTTGACACTGAGTGACACCGCGCTCACCCGCCGCCATGAGGTGTACGCCGCGCTCGGACGGGTTTCCGCCCGGGGGTGGCGGTGCGGCAAGATGGGGTGTATCTGCCCCCCTGCCTTCAAGCTGCCGGACGGTTTCTCTTGGCTGAGTTCATTTACACCATGCGCAAGGCGCGTAAGGCGCACGGCGACAAGGTGATCCTCGACGACGTCTCCCTGAACTTCCTTCCGGGAGCGAAGATCGGTGTCGTCGGGCCGAACGGTGCCGGTAAGTCGACCGTGCTGAAGATCATGGCCGGCTTGGAGCAGCCCTCCAACGGTGACGCCTTCCTCGCCCCCGGTTACAGCGTCGGCATCCTGCTGCAGGAGCCCCCGCTCAACGAGGAGAAGACCGTCCTGGAGAACGTCCAGGAGGGTGTCGGCGAGATCAAGGGCAAGCTCGACCGGTTCAACGAGATCGCCGAGCAGATGGCGACGGACTACTCCGACGCCCTGCTCGAGGAGATGGGCAAGCTCCAGGAGGAGCTGGACCACGCCAACGCCTGGGACCTCGACGCCCAGCTCGAGCAGGCCATGGACGCCCTGGGCTGCCCGCCCGGCGACTGGCCCGTCACCAACCTCTCCGGTGGTGAGCGCCGCCGTGTCGCGCTGTGCAAGCTGCTCCTGGAGCAGCCCGACCTGCTGCTGCTCGACGAGCCCACCAACCACCTCGACGCCGAGTCGGTGAACTGGCTGGAGCAGCACCTCGCCCAGTACCCGGGCACCGTCGTCGCCATCACCCACGACCGGTACTTCCTCGACAACGTCGCCGGTTGGATCTGCGAGATCGACCGCGGCCGCCTCCACGGCTACGAGGGCAACTACTCCAAGTACCTGGAGACGAAGGCCTCCCGTCTGAAGGTCGAGGGCCAGAAGGACGCCAAGCGGCAGAAGCGGCTCAAGGAAGAGCTGGAGTGGGTCCGCTCCAACGCCAAGGGCCGCCAGGCCAAGTCCAAGGCGCGTCTGGCCCGCTACGAGGAGATGGCTGCCGAGGCCGACAAGATGCGGAAGCTGGACTTCGAGGAGATCCAGATCCCGCCGGGCCCCCGTCTGGGCAACGTGGTCGTCGAGGTCAACAACCTCAGCAAGGCCTTCGGTGACAAGGTCCTCGTCGACGACCTCAGCTTCACCCTGCCGCGCAACGGCATCGTCGGCGTCATCGGCCCGAACGGCGCCGGCAAGACCACGCTGTTCAAGATGATCCAGGGCCTGGAGGAGCCGGACTCCGGGTCGATCAAGGTCGGCGAGACCGTGAAGATCTCGTACGTCGACCAGAGCCGCGAGAACATCGACCCCAAGAAGACGCTGTGGGCCGTCGTCTCCGACGAGCTGGACTACATCAACGTCGGCCAGGTCGAGATGCCCTCGCGGGCGTACGTCTCGGCGTTCGGCTTCAAGGGCCCGGACCAGCAGAAGCCGGCCGGTGTGCTCTCCGGCGGTGAGCGCAACCGGCTGAACCTGGCGCTGACCCTCAAGCAGGGCGGCAACCTGCTGCTCCTCGACGAGCCGACCAACGACCTCGACGTCGAGACGCTGTCCAGCCTGGAGAACGCGCTGCTGGAATTCCCCGGCTGCGCCGTCGTCGTCTCCCACGACCGCTGGTTCCTCGACCGCGTCGCCACGCACATCCTCGCCTACGAGGGCGACTCCAAGTGGTTCTGGTTCGAGGGCAACTTCGAGTCCTACGAGAAGAACAAGATCGAGCGGCTGGGTCCGGACGCCGCGCGTCCGCACCGCGCCACCTACAAGAAGCTGACCCGGGGCTGATCTTGCGGCACATCTACCGCTGCCCGCTGCGCTGGGCGGACATGGACGCGTACGGCCACGTCAACAACGTGGTGTTCCTCCGCTACCTGGAAGAAGCACGTATCGACTTCCTGTTCCGCCCGGACAAGGATTTCAAGCAGGGGTCCGTGGTGGCACGCCATGAGATCGACTACAAGCGGCAGCTCGTCCACCGGCACGAGCCGGTGGACATCGAGCTGTGGGTCACCGAGATCAGGGCGGCGTCCTTCACCCTCACCTACGAGGTGAAGGACGGCGACCAGATCTACGTCCGCGCGTCGACGGTGATCGTGCCGTTCGACTTCGAACATCAGCGGCCGCGCCGGATCACCGCGGAGGAGCGGGAGTTCCTCGAGGAGTACCTGGAGGCCGAGGAGGAGGCCGTCGCCGCATGACGGTGCTCCATCTCGCCGACGAGGGGGAGGCGGCGGATCTCGCCGCCTTCCTCTCCAGGCTGCTCCACTACGACCGTGGAGCCGCGGTGCGCCTCCAGGCGGCGGGCACCGCGCTCGCCGTCTTCGGACGGCCACCGTCCTTCGAGGTCCTCGCGATCCGTGCGGTGCGGCTCGCCAAGCCGTACGAGAACGGGCTCGACGTGACGCTGGACGTCACCGTGTCCGCCGGTGAGCTCCTGGAGGCCGTGGACGAGAAGGCGGCCACGGCCGCCGTGCCCAGCGCGGTGACCGGGCCGCCGTGGGCGGGTGTGCTGCCGCCGCGCGGCGGCTGGCAGGCGGAGCCCGGACTGCCGGCGACGGACGCGCTGCGCGCGATGGTCGCCGCCGGGGTCGGCGAGTTCCGGTCCCGCACGGGGGAACTCGCGCCCGAGGCGCGTACCCGGGCCGAGCTGGACCGGATCGGCCGGGAGATCTGGTCCCGGACCGTCGGCGCGACCAGGCTGCCGGTGCGGGCCGTGCACGCGGCCCAGTCGCTGGGCTTCCTGCGGCCGGTTCCCGGCGCCGAGGAGCCTGCGCTGCTCTCGTCCGGGGCGTGGCTGCGGCTGCGGACGCCGTACGGCTCGATCGCCGTACGCCGCGCGGGGCTCGGGACACTCGGCGTCAGCGTGCGCTGAGGGCGGCGGCCCCGGGACGCCCCGGCCACCGCCCCATTGGCTCAGTCGGCCGTGCGCAGCTGGCCGTGCTCAGACGGCCGTGCTCAGCTGGCCGTGCTCAACCGGCCGTGTTCACCATCGACGCCGCCGCGTACGTCAGGTAGTTCCACAGCGTGTGCTCGTGCTCCTCGGACAGGCCCAGCTCGTCCACGGCGACCCGCATGTGCTTCAGCCAGGCGTCGTGCGCCGCGCGGTCCACGGTGAAGGGGGCGTGCCGCATCCGCAGCCGGGGGTGGCCGCGGTTCTCGCTGTACGTCGTGGGACCGCCCCAGTACTGGATCAGGAAGAGCGCCAGACGCTCCTCCGCGGGGCCAAGGTCCTCCTCGGGATACATCGGCCGCAGGATCGGGTCCTCGGCCACTCCCTCGTAGAAACGGTGGACCAGCCGGCGGAAGGTCTCCTCCCCGCCGACCTGCTCGTAGAAGGTCTGCTCCTGAAGCGTGCCACGCCGAATCTCATTCACGTCCCCCATGGTCTCAGACCGGACGACCGAGGACTCGAGGCTTAGGACCTCCCCTCGCCTCGCGGACCTGCGATGCTCGCCTCGCGCTGTGATCCGCAGCACAGTGGACCCATGGGTGCGCACACTCGGGACACGGACTGGGACGAACTCGCCGCCGCCGCGCGGGCCGCGCTGGTGCGGGAGATCGAGGCGAGCGGTGCCTGGGCCGAGGACCCGGTGTGGCGGGAGGCGTTCGCTCAGGTGCCACGGCATCTGTTCGTGCCGTACTACTACGTCGCCGGGGAGCGCGGCTTCGAGCGGCGCTGGGGTGAGCATCCGGATCCGGAGGCGCGGGAGCAGTGGCTGCGCGGCGCGTACGTCGACACACCGCTGGCGATCCGGCTGCGCGACGGGGAGCTGCTGTCGTCCAGCAGCCAGCCCTCCCTCATGGCCCTGATGCTGGCCGCGCTGCGGGTCGAGGACGGCGACCGGGTCCTGGAGATCGGCGCCGGCAGCGGCTACAACGCGGCACTGCTCGCGCACCGGCTCGGCGACGACGACCTCGTCACCACCGTCGACCTGGACCCTGAGATCAGCGAGTCCGCCCGACGGCATCTGGACGCCGCCGGGCACCACCCGGTCGTCGTCACCGGTGACGGGGCCCGCGGGGTGCCGGAGCGGGCGCCCTTCGACCGGATCATCGCCACCTGCGCGCTGCCGTCGATCCCGCGCACCTGGCTCGCCCAGTGCCGCCCCGGAGGCCTGATCCTGACCCCGCTCGCCACCGGGCTGGTCCTGCTGACGGTCCGGGACGCCGGGCAGGCCGAGGGCCCCTTCCTGCAGACGCCCGCCTTCTTCGTGCCACTGCGCGGCGGCGGCCGGGGCGGGGCCGAGCCGGCGGGGCTGGGCGCGGTGCCGCGCCGGGGCCGCGACGACGACCTGTTCCGGTTCCTGTACGTCCTCACGCGCGGCAGCCTCGATCCGCAGGAGGCGTACGCGCTGTGGGAGCGCGAGGGCCGGCCGGGCCGTGAGCGCTACGGCGTCACCGTCACCGGCGACGGGCAGTGGGCCTGGCTGGACGACCCGGAGGGGCCGTACGCCTGGCCCCTCCAGCTATGAACCGCCGTTTCGGCTCTCGTCAGCCGCGCCGGACGGTGATCGTCGTCCAGGCGCCCACATGCACCCGGTCACCGTCCTGGAGCGGCACCGGGACGAACGGCTGGATCGGCTCCTCGGAGCCGTTGACCGTGGTGCCGTTCGTCGAGTTCTGGTCGACGACCGCCCAGCTGCCGTCCGGCTGCTGCACCAGCACCGCGTGCTGGTGCGAGACACCCGGGTCCTCCGGCGGGACCGACAGGTCGATGTCGGGGGTGTCGCCGGTGGAGTGGCGGCGGCGGCCGATGGTGACCTGGTTGCCGGTGAGGGCGCGCTGCTGCTCCGGCGAGTACGCGGGCAGGTTCAGGCCCGCGGCCTCGGGGCCGGAGCGCTGCATCATCGCCATGAAGTACTCGCGGTCCGGGCCGATCGTCGCCGTCCAGGTCACCGGGCCCTGCGGGGCGGCCGGGCCGGGCGGCGGCGGTGCCTGGGTCGCACCGGGGTGCGGGTAGCCGTAGCCGCCGGGCTGACCGGGAGCACCCGGACCGCCGGGACCACCGGGGCCGTTCGGCGCGCCGGTGCCGGACGGCGGGGAGATCACCCAGTCGTCGCCACCGCCGCCGAAGGACGGGCCACCGGGCTGCGGACGTCCCGGCTCCTGTGGGAAGGCGGGCGGGGCAGGCGGACCGGAGGGGCCGCCGGGACCGGGCTGATGGAACGCCTGCGGCGCGCCGCCCGTCGCACCCGGGCCACCGGGAACGCCAGGACCGCCCGGACCGCCATGACCACCCGGGGCGCCGGGCGGCTGCGGGACGGGGCGGGACGGGTCCGCGCCGAAGCCGGGCGGCGGGCCGGCCTGGCCGGGGATGGAGGGACCACCGGGACGCTCACCGAAGGGCGAGCCGGGGCCGCCAGGAGCGCCGGGACCAGGGCCGCCGGGGCCGCCCGGACCGCCGAAGCCGCCGGGGCCACCGGGACCGGAAGGCGCCCCCGGACCACCCGGGCCACCGGGACCGCCGGGAGCACCCGGCGCACCGAAACCACCGGGCCCGCCAGGACCACCGGGACCGCCAGGCCCAGCGGGACCGGGGAACCCACCAGGTCCGCCAGGCCCACCGGGAGCACCGGGACCCCCAGCACCAGGCGGCATACCAGGAGCACCGGGCGCACCCGGACGCCCCGGACCCGCGCCCGGTCCGCCCGGCTCACCCGCGAAGTGCGGGCCCGGAGGGATCGGCTCGGCGGGCCGGTTCACCTGGGACGGCCGGGAGCCCTGGTACTCGTACTGGTCGGTGCCGCCGTACGACGGCGGGCCGGGCGGCCGCTGGAAGCGCGGGTCGGGGCCGGGCCCGGAGCCGGGCGCCGGCGGGCGCGGGGCGGCCGGGGTGTACGAGGTCGCGGTGTTGGTGAGGAAGTTCCACCGGCACTCCTCGCAGAACGGCGCGCCGCCCTCGCGGGGCGTACGGCACTGCGGGCACAGCTCCGGCTGCGCGTTCGGGCCGGGAGCCGGGCCGCCGCCCGCGGGCGGCGGGAAGCCGTAGCCGCCACCGCCGGGAGACGGCGGCGGAGGCGGGGGCACGGCACCGGCCATGCGGTGACCGCAGACCTCGCACCAGTCGTCGGAACCCGACTGGTGTCCGTTCGGGCAGGTCGGCATGTCGGCGCTTCCCCCTCTCCTTTTCCGGTCGTTCTGACCGGATTTCTCCAACCCCAAGGGGGTCGGGCTCGTGGCTCTTTACGTCACTTCTTTACACGAACAGTCTTTGTCGACCGGGTTTCGAGAGTCATCTCGTCGGCCTCCGCGACCTTCGCCTTCAGTCGCACAGTACCTGTCGCGGCGTCGACCACGTCCACCACCTTCGCAAGGAGTTTCGCAGTGTCCGCGTTTCCGGAGGCGCCGGCGAGCTGAACCGCGCGACCCAGTTTGGCCGTTGCTCCGTCGATGTCTCCCGATTTGCGCAGATCGAGCCCTTCTTGGATGACCTGGGCGAGTTCCGCCTGTCCCGTGTAGTGGGCGACCTGGGGGTTGATCGACGTGGACGCGGCCATGTCGTCGGTCCACACGGCCCGTACGAGACCCTGCGCGCCCAGGTTCTGCGCCGTTCCGTCGGAGGACTGCGGGATCACCAGCGAGACCCGCGCCGCCAGCATCTCCTGGCCGATGTTCGCGGCCGGGACCTCGACGCATACGTGGTAGTCGCGGGACTCGTCCCCCCAGGAACCGGTGGGGTAGTCCCCGGCGCGCGGGCCCGCCTCGGTGCGCCGGCCGGTCAAGTCCTCCACCGTCGGTGCGACTTGCTTGACGAACTTGATGGTCGTGCCGACCGGCGTCCACAGCCGCAGCGCGACATCCGCGACCTCCTTGCCCATCGCGGTTTCCATCATCCGGGTGAAGTCGGCGGCGAGGCCGGCCGGATCGGCGACGATGTCGGCGCTGCCGAGGAGGGCGGAGGCGATGCCTGTGACTTCTTTCACTTCCCAGTCGGTGCCCACGCCGCGGGCGTCACAGGTGAAACGCCCGGCGCAGGACTCCAGGGCGGCCTTCAGGTCCTCCGGTGACTCGTGCTCATTGCGGCCGTCGGTGAGCAGGATGCCGTGCCGGATGGCCACGTCCGCCGCGGACAGCAGGCGGTCGGCGAGCCGCAGCCAGGTGCCGATGGCCGTACCGCCGCCCGCGCTCAGTTTGCGCAGGGCCTGCTTGGCCTGTTCGCGGGTGGTGGGATCGGCGACGGCGAGGCGGCCGCCGCCCGGATAGACCTCCTTGGCCACGTGGGTGCCGCCGATCACCGCGAAGTGCACTCCGTCGCGCAGGGTGTCGATGGCGGCGGCCGTCGCGTCCCGCGCGTTGCGCATCTTGGTCGGCGGATAGTCCATCGAGCCCGAGCAGTCGACCATGATCGCCACGGCCGCGGACGGACCGTGGCCGGGCGGGTAGAGGTGCGGTGCCGTGACGGCGCTGCCGATGGTGCCGCCGCCGGTCGCGGTCACCGTGACGATCGCGTTGACCTCCCGGCCGCCCTCCGGGAGGTACTCGTTCTGGTACACGTCGACCGAGAACTGCGGCACGTTCGACTTCGACAAATTGGCCATGCGTACTCGAATCCCCCTTGCGACCCCGCCGGAGCGGGGTGACGACTAAGGCCGGACCGGTCCCCTCCGGTCCGTCGAGGCTTCCCCGTCTCGCTCAAGGCCTCAGGCGGATCCTGCCCCCTGCGGCGGGGCCGGGAACGGCAGGACGGCCACTGTTACGTTGTCGTGGCCGCCGCCGTCCAGGGCGTGGCCGACCAGGACCCGCGCGCTGTGCAGCGGCCGGGCGGCGGCGTCGAGAGGGAGGACGTCGGCCATCTCCTCGGCCGCCTCCGCGTAGTTCCACAGGCCGTCCGTGCACACCACGACCACGCCGGGCCGGTCCGGCTTGAAGGAAGCGGTGTGCGGCTCCAGTTCGTAGGCGTCCGCGCCGAGCCAGCCGGTGATCGCGTGGGCGCGCTCGTCGGCGTACGCCTCCGCCTCGTTCATCAGGCCCGCGGCGACCATCTGCGCCGCCCAGGAGTCGTCCTCGGTGAGCCGGGCCGCCGGGGCGCCGCGGTCCAGCGGCACCCAGTAGGCGCGGCTGTCGCCGACCCAGCCGACCACCAGCAGACCGGCGGTGACGACCGCGCCGACGAGGGTGCAGGCCGGGGCGTTCTGGTGCGGGGCGTGCTCGCGGGCCGTGGCGGGTTCCTCGGCCAGCGAGTTGACCGCCTGGGAGGCGGCGACGATCGCCTCGTGCATGGCCTGCTGCGGGTGGGTGCCCTGCGGCAGCGCGGCGAGCAGCGCGGCGCCGGCCGCCCGGGACGCGGCGAGGGAGGCGTCGTCCGGGCGGGTCGCCGAGGAGACGCCGTCGCAGACGATCGCCACGGTGGCGGGAGAGCCGTCCGGGAGCGCGGTGGTGCCGATGGAGAACGCGTCCTCGTTGCGGTGGTGGCGCAGGCCGCGGTCGCTGACGGCGGCGACCGGGCCGGACTCCTGCTCCATGTGGTCGCGTTCGCGGGGCTGGGCGTGGCCGCAGTTCTCGCAGTAGCCGTCGTCGTCGACGCGTCCGGTCCGGCAGGCGACGCACACCTTGGCGGGCTCGGCGGGCGGCACGGGGTGCGCGGGCGCCGCCTCAAAGACCCGCGGGTCCGGGGCCTGGAGCGGGTAGTCGTCGGGCTCGGTGGCACGCCGGTCGAAGCGGACACCGGAGGCGGGGGCAGTGCTGTACGGGTCGGCCGGCGCCGCCGGCGGGGTGGCCGGGGGCACGGCCGGCTCGCCGGAGCCGGGGTTCGGCACGTCACCCGCGGCACCGGGCCGGTCGGCGGACCCGGCCGGGTGCGGAGCGGGGGCGCCGGAGGGGGGCGGTGGGCCGTACCCGGCAGGCGCCGGACCGCTTCCGGTGGCCGCCGTGCCGTACCGGGGCGTCGAGCCGTCCGGCGCGGGCGGTGTCCCGTAGCCGGCGGAGGCCGGGCCGCCGTATTCGGGCGTCGGGCCGTTTCCGGGCTGCGGCACGCCGTAACCCGGCGTCGGGCCGTTCCCGGCCTGCGGCACGCCGTAACCCGGCGCCGAGCCCTCCCCAGGCTGCGGCACGCCGTAAGCCTCCCCTGCGTTCGCCGGGCCGTACCCGGATGCCGAGTTCTCCCCGACGGGCGGTGGGCCGTACGCCGGGGCGGAGCCGTCGCCCGTGCGGGGGACGGCCGTCGCGGCGGGCGGGCTCTGCTGCGGCAGGGGCGGTACGGCCGACAGGTCGTACCCGCACACCTCGCAGTAACGGTCACCCGGTACCAGCGGTTCGGCGCAGCTCGGGCACTGCGTCAGGGCGGCCTGCCGGGGCGGCATCTGGGACATCAACTACACCCACGTCCGGGGGCGGTAACGATTGGCACGTTCCACCAGGTCGATCCTCTCCTCGCCGCCTCGCGCCAGCCGGGCCAGCGTGCGGTACGAACGCTCCAGGCCGAAACGCAGGCCTCGTTCGTCCAGTTCGCTGCCGAGCAGTGTCCGTCCCCCGGCGGCGGGGAGGACGGAACCCTGGCCACCGGAGAGTATCCAGTCCAGGGCACAGCCGAGCACTTCCGTGGCCAACTGCTCGCGCCGCGTCGGGTCCAGACCGTACGCGTCGAGCGCCTCGACCTGACCGGCGGCTGCGGTCAGATCGTCCAGGAAGGGTACGTCGGAGGCGGTCGCGGTGCGCTGCCGCAGCCGGGCGCGGACGGCGGCGACGCGGGCGGCCGTGTAGTGGATGGACGACTCCGGCACCGACTCCAACGTCCGTACGGCGCCCCGCCGGTCACCGGAGGCGAGCTGCACCCGGGCCAGTCCGAACGCGGCGCTCACACAGCTCGGGTCGGTCGACCACACCAGCCGGTAGTACTCGGCCGCGTTGTCCAACTGGCCCAGCACCTCGGCGCACAGGCCGAGGGCGAGCTTGGGGGCGGTCTCGCCGGGGAACGCGTCGTAGATCGCGTCGAAGGCGAGCGCGGCGCCCTCGTGATCCCCGGTCACCAGCGCGGCGACACCCCGGTACCAGACGACCCGCCAGTCGTCGGGGCGTTCCGCCTCCAGCGCGGCCAGGACGTTCAGCGCGGCCGCCGTGTCGCCGTTCTCCAGGAGCGCGCGGACCTGCCGCAGCCGGGTCTCGGCCGACTGCGCCGGTACGGCGGTCAGCGCGGCGATCAGCTCGGCCGTCGCGGACGTCAGCAGACCCGCCAGGAAACCGGCGTTGGGGTCGCCCGGGTCGACGTGCGGGACGGGCAGGGCGAGCGCGGAGGAGGGAGTCTGTACGGGCTTGACCAGCGCCGGGGCGAGGCCAGTCACCGCCGCGACAACGGGCGCAGCCGCCACCACGCCCGCCGCCGCGGGCGCACCGCGCCGCGACCGCACCGCCCGCGCCCCCAGCCGCGACACCTCCCCGTCCAGCGCGGGGAACAACTCGCTGTCCGTCACCCGCAGTTCCGGGCCGAACAGCGTCGACAGAGCGGGCCGCGCGCGTCCCGTCTGGAGGGACACGACCTCGCGCAGCACGCCGGTCAGCTGCTCCGCCATCTCCTGCGCGGAGGCGAACCTGCGGGCCGGGTCGGGATCGGTGGCGCGGACCAGGAGGCGGTAGAAGGACTCGTACTGCCGGAAGACGTCGATGGTGTCGGGGTCGGGCAGGGAGTCGGCGTAGACGTTGGTGTAGCCCTGGAAGTCGAAGGTCAGCACGGCGAGGGTGCGGCCGACCGTGTACAGGTCACTGGCGACCGACGGGCCGACCTCCGCGACCTCCGGCGCCTGGTAGCCGACCGTGCCGTAGATCGCGGACTCGTCGTCGTCCATGCGGCGCACCGCGCCCATGTCGATCAGCTTGAGCTGGTCCTCGGTCTGGATGGCGTTGTCGACCTTGAAGTCGCAGTACAGCAGGTTGCGGCTGTGCAGATGGCCGAGGGCCTCCAGCGCCTCGATGCCGTACGCGCAGGCCTGCTCCACCGGCAGCGGGTCGCGGCGGCCCTCCGGGGTGCGGCGGGCGTTGGCTATCTCCTTCAGGGACTTGCCGCCGACGTACTCCATCACGATGTACCCGTCCAGCGAGCCGGTGCGCTGGTCCAGGTGCTCGACGAAGTTGTAGATCCGCACGATGTTCGCGTGCTCGATCTCCGCGAGGAACCGCCGCTCGGAGATCGCCGCCGCCATCGCGTCCTGGTCGCCGGTGTCCAGCAGGCCCTTGAGGACCACCCAGCGGTCGGAGACCGCACGGTCCACGGCCAGGTAGATCCAGCCGAGGCCGCCGTGCGCCAGACAGCCCGCCACCTCGTACTGGCCGTGCACGATGTCGCCGGAGCGCAGCTTCGGCACGAAGGAGTACGGGTGACCGCACTTGGTGCAGAAGCCCTCCGTACGGCCGGGCCGGTCGCCCCGCGCGCGGCCCACCGGCGCCCCGCAGTCCGAGCGGGAGCAGAACCGCTTGCGCTCCGGCACCTCCGGGTTCTCCAGGACCATCGCCCGCGGGTCGGGGCGCGGCACGTCCGGCACCTGGACCAGGCCCGCGCCGAGCCGCCCGCGCCCGCTGGACGCGGAGGCGGAGCCGGAGCTGCGCACCGACACCGAGCGGCTGGTGGACCGGCCCGACACGGAGCGCGAGAGCCGCCCCGACACCGAGCGCCGGGACTTCGACGACTGCGACGACGTACGCGAGCTGCCCCGGCTGCCGGAGCGGG
Organism: Streptomyces sp. TSRI0107; assembly: GCF_001905845.1. Lineage (GTDB taxonomy): Bacteria > Actinomycetota > Actinomycetes > Streptomycetales > Streptomycetaceae > Streptomyces. Next base: position 377,856 of record NZ_LIVZ01000001.1, read on the forward strand.
CGCTGCCGCTGCCCGCGGAGCCCCGGCCGCCGCCGCCCGTCACGCCCGTCGGCGGCGAGCCGACCATGCCGGTCGCCGACACGACCGGCGCCAGGCCGCAGGTGTCGCAGTACAGTTCGCCGCCGCCGACGTCCTCGTACGTCCCCGAGCAGTCGGGGCGCTGGCAGGCGTGCGACGCCTCGGTCATGACGCATCCCCCCTCTGGTCCACGGGCCCGCCCTGCCCCGGTACGCGCGGGGCGCCGAGCAGTTCGGCCGCCGCCTGCTGGTAGCGCAGCACCGCCTGTTCGGCGACGCGCAGGTCGCAGGGCGCGCTCCACAGCATGCGGCGCGCCGCGTCGTACCGCTCCACCAGCAGCGGGTCCTCCGCCAGGCCGTGCCGGGCCACCTTCGCCTTGTACGCGTCGAGCCGGCCGCGCAGTTCGGCGCGGACCGCGAGCGGCGCGGTGACCGCGGTCAACGACTCGCGGGCGCGCAGCAGTTCGTCCTCCGCCTTCTGCTCCAGGGACTCAAGGAGCGGGGAGAGGCGGTGCCACTGCGCCTGTCTGCGGTACTCGGCGGCGGTCGCCAGCTGCTCCTGCAGCACGGTCGGCGGGCCGCTGACCACGGGCACCTCCGTCGCCGCGATCTTCGCCAGGACCTCGCCGCGCGCGGTGCGCGCCTCGGCGAGCGTGCGGTCCGCGCGGGACAGCAGGTCCCGCAGCCTGATCAGGCGCTGCTCGGCGTCCTGGCGGACCGTGAGCACCGCGTCGATCTCCCGGCGCACCTCCTCCAGGGCGCGCGCCTCCCGGTCGTACACCGTCGTGTCGGGCTTGCCGCCGCCCGGCGCGGAGCTGCCCTCGGCGGGCTTCCAGTAGGCCAGCGGGTCGGACACCACCTGCTCGCGCAGCTTCTTCAGCGTGCGCGTGATGCGTTCCAGGTCGTCGCCGGAGGGGTGTTCGCCGGGGCGGACGCCGACCGAGTGGGCGAGCGTGCGGGTGCGCTGGAGTTCGGCGGCGAGTAAATCGATCCTGGCGGGCAGCGCGGACCACACCGCGTCGGCGGCGACCACCATGTCCAGCGAGGCCGCGTACAGCTCGTTCATCCGGTCGACGAGCGCGGCCAGCGAGAAGTGGTCGCTGAGCCGGCCCGTGCCGCCGGCGACGGTGACCGACTCGCCGCGCAGCAGCTCGGTCAGCTCCACCAGGTCGTCACGGCTGGACCAGCGACGGCGGGAGCGGATCTCCCGGGCGCTGCGCAGGGCGGCCGTGTAGGCGTCGAAGTACGTCCACAGCAGGGTGATCGCCGCCTCGGTGGCGGCCCAGCGTTCCCGGGTGACGCCGGTGAGTTCGGCGCCTTCCAGGAGCCGGCGGCCCGCGTGGTCCTGGAGGGCGAGCAGGGAGGTCTCTATCGCCTCGTGCTCCGCACCGAGCCGCGCCAGCGCACGGTCCACCTCGTCCCTGTCCATGACCGGACCGGAGGTTCCCGTGACGCCCATCGATCACCTCTCGTGTGGTGGTTGCGGTTACTTGTAACGCGGCGTCGGCGGAGTCGCCGACTCGGAGTCCTCACCCAGCGTCGCCGACAGCCAGTCGTCGTACGACTCCTTCCAACCGCCGTCCTCGCGGTAGTCCTCGAGTATCCGGTTGACCCGGCGTACCAGATCGTCCGCGCCCTTCTTCATCGCCACGCCGTAGTACTCGGTGGTGAAGCGGTCGCCCTTCAGCTCCACCGTCGGGTCCTGCGCGGCCTGGCTGGCGGCGAGCGCGCTGTCCGTCACCACCGCGTCCACCTGGCCGAGTTGGAGCCGGACCAGGCAGTCGAGCTGGTTGGGGACAGTGGTGGAGATGTCGGTGGAGGCGGGCAGGTTCCCCGACTCGCGGTCCGCGGCGAGCTTCTCGTACGCCGTCGAACCCTCGGCGGAGCAGACGCGCTTGCCGGCCAGGGTGTCGTCGTAGCCCTTGACGGCCGAGGAGTCGGGCGCGAGGACCTGCTGGCCGGTGAGGAAGTACGGCGCGGAGAACGCGACGTCCTTCAGGCGCTGACAGGTGATGGTCATCGTGCGGACCACCATGTCGACCTGGCCGCTCTGGATCGCCGGGACGCGCTGGTTGGTGGGGATGGCCTTGAAGCGGATCTTGTCGGGGGAGCCGAGCAGTTCCTCGGCGATCCGGCGGGCGAGGTCGATGTCGAAGCCCTCCAGCTCGACCGTCCTCGCCGAGCTGTTGGGGTCGCGGTAGCCCCAGCGGTAGCTGTTCTGGTCGACGCCGACCGAGACGTAGCCGCGCCGCTTGATGGTGGCGATCGCCGAGCCCTCCGCGTTCGACGGGGGCAGGCTCCGGTCCTGGGGGTCCTCGCACGCGTCGGCCTTCGCGGGCGTGCCCTCGGCCACGCCCTGACCGCCCTGGCCGGTGCCGCCGTCCCGGTGCGACTGGGTGTGCGGCAGCAGCAGGGCGAACGCCACGGCGAGGGCGCAGACGAGCGCCATCGCGCCGACGCCGCCCCAGCCCCTCAGCCCGGCCCGCATACGTCGTGCGTACATCGTCACGCCCCCTCTCACCGGTACTCCGACAGCCTGCGGCCGATGCCGAGCACCGCGCCGGCCGCGCCGAGCAGCGCGAGGACGGCGGCGCCGGCGGCCAGGCCGGTCATCGCGTCCCGGCCGTCACCGGCCGCCTGCTCGAACTCCCGTTCCTCGTGTGCGATCGCGGTCCGGAGGTTGCTGTCGACGTTGTCGAAGCACTCGCCGGTCGGCTCGTCGCTCTTCGCGCCGATGACCTTGTCGAGCGCCGCCTGGTAGTCGCCCGCGTCGTCGGCGTCGCGGGCCTGCCGGTGGCGGTCCTGCCAGACGTCCATGTTGCCGGTGGCGGCCTCGACGGGCTGCTCGCCGGCCGTGTCGTCGGCAAGGTCGGCGGCCCGGGCCAGCCCCTCGGCGAGGTCCTTCATCGACGCCTCGTACGCCACGTCGAACTTGTCCTCGAACTTCCCGGGCTCCACCTCGACCGTCTCCGCGCCCCGGTTGACCAGGGTCAGGTTCTCGTTGCCGCGGGCCTTGAGGGAGGCGATGCGGGCGTCGTGGAGGACGTTGAGGGAGCGCACGCCGTGGTCGTAGGAGTCGTTCAGTCCGGCGCGGGCGACGCTGTGGCCGACGACCAGCCAGAGCAGCACGACGGTGGTGGCCGCCGTGGCGGCGACCAGGCCGTGGTTCAGCACCCGGTTCGTCCGCCGGTAGTTGCGGCGCTGGGCCCAGGCGAGCGCGGCGAGCGCGATGACGCCGAGCGCGATCGCCGCCCACGGGTAGGGGGTGGCGTCGTCGTAGTCGCCGCGCAGGCGGCGGTTCTCGGAGGTGTACAGCTCCTCGGCGGCCGGGAGCATCTCCGTCTGCATCTTGTTGTTCGCGTACCGCAGGTAGGCGCCGCCCAGGGGGTAGCCCTGGCGGTTGTTGGCGCGGGCGCGTTCGATCAGGCCCTTGTACTCCGGGAGCAGCCGGTTGAGTTCGGCGATGGTCCGCGCGGACGGGGAGCCGGGGTCGGAGCTGTTCGCCGCGGTGACCAGCTTGGTGGCGGCGGTGCGGATGTCCTTCTCGTAGCGGTCTCTACTGGCCTTGGTCTCCTGGCCGCCGGCGAGGAAGCCGCTGGAGGCGGCGGTGTCGGCGTCCGCGAGGGAGCGGTAGATGTCGGCGGCGGCGGACGTCAGGGGCTGGCTGTTGGTCAGGACGTCGTCGGCGGCGGCCGCGCGGTCCGTCGTCTGCCAGGCGGTGACGGCGCCGAAGGCGACGACGAGGAGCGCGAGGACGGCGCCGATGACACGCAGCCGGCCGGGTTCCGTGGTGGCGGCGGCGCGCAGCCGGTCCACGCCTTCCGCGAACGCGGTGCGGCGGGCGGGCACGTCCGGTGCGGGCGCCGGAGCCGAGGCCGGTGCCGGTGCCGACGCCGGGACGGGCGGCGGCGGTGCCGCGGTGCTTTTCGGCGTCTGTGTCACGCTTGACCTCCCCCATGGCCATCTGTCGCCGCAAGTATCGCTGCCCGCGACGACATCCGCACCGGCCTTCACTCGATCTTGATCGGATCGCAGTGCGCGCCGCGCGCTTCCCCGTCTCCCCGTCCTTCCCCAGCCTCGCCCCCGGCGATGCCCCCACTCGCCCCCTACTCTTCCCCCACGCTCCCCTGGCTCTCCCCTGACTCGTCCCTGGCTCTTCCCCTGCTCTGTATACGCCGCTTGTGGCGATTCGGTTCCCTGTGCGACGGTCACGGCTCCCCGTTCGACGGTCAGGTGAGCGTCAGGCGCTGAAGTGGCCCCGCAGCCGCGCCCGTACGTCCGCGCCCGCCCCCACCCGGTCCAGCCCCAGCAGTGCCGCCCCGAGCACCGGCCGGGCCGTGACGACGTGCGGGACCGCCTTCGGGGCGCGGGCGGACAGCAGTTCCCGTACGCCCTCCTCCAGTTGCGGGTGCCGGGCGGCGAGGACGCTGCCGCCGAGGACGACGGGGGTCTCCTCGGTCAGCAGGTCGAGCCGGCCGAGGGCGACCACGGCCATGGTGACGATCTCGTCGGCGAGCCGGTCGACGAGGGACCGCGCGACGGGGTCGCCGGACGCGGCGGTGCCGAACAGGACGGGCGCCAGTTCGTGCCGCCGGGCTGCGGGAACGCGGCCCAGGTGCAGGGCCTCGATCAGCGCGTACATGGAGGTCAGGCCGAAGTGCGCGGGCAGGGTGGTGGCGAGCCGGGTCGCCGGGCCCCGGCCGTCCTCCGCGCGGGCCGCGTGGAACAGCGCCTCCTCGGCCAGGCCCCAGCCGCCGCCCCAGTCCCCGGAGATCCTGCCGAGGGCGGGGAAGCGGGCGGTGCGGCCGTCGGGGCGCATGCCGACGCAGTTGATGCCGGCGCCGCAGACGACGGCGACCCCGCGCGGTTCGGTGACCCCGGCCCGCAGGATGGCGAAGGTGTCGTTGCGGACCTCGACGCTCGCGCCCCAGCCGCGCGCGTCCAGCGCGGCCGTCAGGGTCTCCTCCTCGACGGGCAGGTCGGCGTTGGCGAGGCAGGCCGAGACGTGGGCGACGGAGCCGACGCCCGCCGCGTCGAAGGCGCGGGCCACGGTGTGCGCGAGGGCGGTCACCGCCGCGTCCACGCCCACGGCCGGCGGGCGGAAGCCCTCGCCGCGGGCGGTGGCCAGGACGGTGCCGTCGGCGGCGACGACCGCGACGTCGGTCTTGCTGTTGCCCGCGTCGACGGCGAGGACTTCCGCGGTCAGGCCCACGCCAGGTGCTCCCGGTTGTGTGCGATCAGCCGGTCGGTGAGGGTGTCGGCGTGGTCGTACCGGCCGACGAGGGGATGCGCGAGGAGCGCTTGGAAGACCCGGTTGCGACCCCCGCGGAGGGCGGCTTCCAGCGCCAGGTCCTCGTACGCCGTCACGTTCGCCATCAGGCCCGCGAACAGCGGGTGCACCTCGGGCACGGGCAGCGGGACCGGGCCGGCCGCGGGGCTCACCGCCGCCGGCACCTCGATCACCGCGTCGTCCGGCAGGAAGGGCAGCGTGCCCCGGTTGTATGTGTTCACCACCTGGTACGCGCTGCCGGTGCCGCCGAGCAGGGCCGCCGCCAGGTCCACCGCCGCCTCCGAGTAGTAGGCACCGCCCCGCCTGGCGAGCAGTTCCGGCTTGGAGTCCAGTGCCGGGTCCGCGTACATCCGCAGCAACTCGCGTTCCATCGCGGCGACTTCCGCCGCCCGGGACGGCTTGGAGCGCAGCTCGCGGACCACCTCGTCGTGGGCGTAGTAGTAGCGCAGGTAGTACGAGGGGACCACGCCGAGGCGGTCCAGGAGGGCGCGGGGCAGCCGCAGGTCGGCGGCGACGGCGTCGCCGTGCTCCGCGAGCAGTTTCGGCAGCACCTCCTCGCCGTCCGGGCCGCCCAGGCGCACCGAGGTCTCCCAGGTGAGGTGGTTGAGGCCCACGTGCCCGAGGTGCACGGCGGCGGGTTCGGCGCCCAGCAGCGCGGCGAACTTGCGCTGCAGGCCGATCGCCACGTTGCACAGCCCGACCGCCTTGTGCCCGGCCTGGAGCAGGGCGCGGGTGACGATGCCGACCGGGTTGGTGAAGTCGATGATCCACGCGCCGGGGTTGGTCCGGCGGACCCGCTCGGCGATGTCCAGGACCACCGGCACCGTGCGCAGCGCCTTGGCGAGGCCGCCCGCGCCGGTCGTCTCCTGGCCGACGCAGCCGCACTCCAGCGGCCAGGTCTCGTCCTGCTCGCGGGCCGCCTGGCCGCCGACGCGCAGTTGCAGCAGCACGGCGTCGGCGCCGTCGACCGCCGCGTCGAGGTCCGTGGTGGTGACGATCCGGCCGTCGTGGCCCAGCCGCGCGAACATCCGGCGGGCCAGACCGCCCACCAGCTCCAGCCGGTCCGCCGCCGGGTCGACCAGGACGAGTTCGTCGACCGGGAGGGTGTCCCTGAGCCGGGCGAAGCCGTCGACGAGTTCGGGGGTGTAGGTGGAACCGCCGCCCACCACGGTGAGTTTCATACGTCGTCAACCCTTCACTGAGGGGTCAGCGCGAGGTGTCGAAGACCTCGTCGCGGGTGCTCGCGAGCGCGCTCTCCAGCGCGCCGCGCAGTACGGGGTGTCCGTTGACGCCGCCGACGACCAGCCGGGGCCGGGACGCGGCCAGCTCCGCCAGCTCCGCCTGGACCAGGGCGCGCAGCGGCTCCCCGCCGGAGGTGAGTGAGGTGCCGCTGAGGACGACCAGTTCCGGGTCCAGGACGGAGACGAGGGACGCGAGACCGGTGGCGAGGCGGGTCGCGTACGCGCGCAGGAACCGCTGGTGGCGCTCGTCGCCGGGGTGCCGTGCGGCGCGGGCCAGCAGGGCGGCGGCGGCCTCGGCAGGCGGGCCGGCCGGGATGTCCGTGAGACCGGCCTCGCGGGCCAGGCCCGGGATCGCCTGGGAGCCGGCCAGTTCCTGGTAGCCGCCGCTGCCCGCCCTGGTGACCTGGCGCACCAGCGGGGTGCCCGGCACCGGCAGGAAGCCGACCTCGCCGGCGCCGCCGGTCCAGCCGCGGTGCAGCCGGCCGCCGAGGACCAGGGCGGCGCCGAGACCGCCCTCGTTCCACAGCAGCACGAAGTCGTCGTGCCCGCGGGCGGTGCCCAGGCGCTGCTCGGCGATCGCGACGAGGTTGACGTCGTTCTCGTACTCGACCGGCATCGGCAGGGCGGCGGCGAGTTCGGCGAGCAGGGTGGGGGAGTGCCAGCCCGGCAGGTGCGAGGCGTAGCGCAGCCGGCCGGTGTTGGGGTCGAAGGCGCCGGGGGTGCCGACGACCAGCCGGTGGAGGTCGTCCCGGGCGAGTCCGGCCGCCTTCACGGCACCGTCCAGGGCCTCGGTGACCTGCTGGACGACGGGCCGGTCCGGGCGCCGGCCGGGGGTGGCCACCTCATGGACGCCGAGGGTGCGGCCGGTGATGTCGGCGACGGCGGCCCGGACGCACTCGGGGGTGACGTCGAGGCCGGCGGCGTGGGCGGCGGCCGGGTCGAGGGCGTACAGCTGGGCGTTGGGACCGGGGCGGCCCTCGCTGGTGCCGGTGGCCCGGACGAGTCCGGCGGCTTCCAGGCGGGCGAGGAGCTGGGAGGCGGTGGGCTTGGACAGGCCGGTGAGCTTGCCGATCCGGGTGCGCGAGAGGGTGCCGTGCTCCAGGAGGAGGTCGAGGGCGGCGCGGTCGTTCATGGCGCGCAGCACGCGGGGGGTGCCCGGGGTGTCCGAGGGTCCTGCCATCCGAGTCGCCACCTGCCAGTAACTGTTAGGAAGGTTTCCTGTCGGTACGTCGGTGCGAGGAAGCTAGTGGCGCATCGAACGAGCCGTCAAGAGACGACGACGCCCCCGTGGCGGCGACTTCGCCGCGACAGGGGCGCCAAGCACTGGGAAAGGGGTCCGGGCAGGTCCCCGGAACGGCCTACTTCGACAGCGGCGGAGAGATCGGGGAGGCCGCGGCGGACTGCGGGGAGGTGGAGTTGGCGAACACCGACGGCGCCGCCATGCCCGCCGTCGGATCCGCGTCGGCGTCACCGTCCGCCTGGGCCGGCAGGCCGCCGACGATCCGGATGCCCTCGGCGTCGAAGGCGCGCTTGATCCGCCAGCGCAGCTCCCGCTCGATGGTGAGGGCCTTGCCCGGCATGGTCTTCGCCGTGAGGCGCACGACCATCGAGTCCAGCAGGAGGCTGTCCAGGCCCAGGATCTCGACCGGGCCCCACAGCATCTCGTTCCAGGGCTCTTCCTTGCTCATGGTGTCGCCGACCTGGGTGAGGACCGCCTTGACGTGGTCCAGGTCCTCCGACGGGCGGACGGTGACGTCGACGCCGGCGGTGGCCCAGCCCTGGGAGAGGTTGCCGACCCGCTTGACCTCGCCGTTGCGGACGTACCAGATCTCGCCGTTGTCGCCGCGCAGCTTGGTGACCCGCAGGCCGACCTCGATGACCTCGCCGGAGGCGACGCCCGCGTCGATCTGGTCGCCGACGCCGTACTGGTCCTCCAGGATCATGAACACGCCGGACAGGAAGTCCGTGACCAGGTTGCGGGCGCCGAAACCGATCGCCACACCCGCGACACCCGCCGACGCCAGCAGCGGGGCGAGGTTGATCTCGAAGGTGGCCAGGATCATCAGCGCGCCGGTGCCGAGGATCAGGAAGCTCGCCACCGAGCGCAGCACCGAGCCGATCGCCTGCGAGCGCTGCCTGCGGCGCTCCACGTTCACCAGCAGGCCGCCGATCGCCGTGCCGTCCACCGCCTGCGCGGTGCGGTTCATCCGGTCTATCAGCTTGGTGATCGCCCGCCGCACCGCCACTCTCAGCACCGCCGCGATCACCACGATCAGCAGCACGCGCAGGCCGATCGCCAGCCACGTGGACCAGTTCTCCTCGACCCAGCCGGCGGCGTTGCTCGCGCTCTGCTGGGCGTCCTGGAGCGTCGGCACCGACGGGGCCGTCTCCGAGGGGGAGGGTGACGGCGACGAGCCGGCGGCCAGTAGGACGGCGGACAAGGACACGGCGGGTACCTCCAGGTGCAGCGGTCTGCCGTCGGGCGGGGTGGCTCAGGTCACGGAAAGGTCACCGGACAGGCAGAACCACCACACTAACGGGGCATTGTGAGTGCACCCGCCCGGTTCGTGAAGGAGAGACGGGACTCACCAGGGCTTGAACCGGTCCCCACCTGGGGGATGAATCAGATGTGGTCGAAAACACTCCCAGCCCGTTACCGGGACATGGTGGCGCGTTCACCAGGCATGAGGGGAGACTGACTGCAGATCGTCCCGGCGCGAGCCACGCGCCGCCGGCGTACAAGGAGGCATCCGTGCCGCATGTCCTGGTCCTCAACGCGTCGTACGAGCCCCTCGGCGTCGTACCGCTCCGCCGCGCGCTCGTCCTCGTCCTCGAGAACAAGGCCGTATGCCTCGAGGAGTCCGGCGCCTATCTGCACAGCGCGACCGTCACAGTCCCCGCACCCAGCGTGGTCCGGCTCAAGCGTTTCGTGCGGGTTCCCTACCGGGGGCCCGTTCCTCTGACCCGCCGGGCGCTGTTCGCCCGCGACGGGGGCCGGTGCATGTACTGCGGTGGCGTCGCAACCAGCGTCGACCACGTCATCCCGCGCAGCCGCGGGGGCAAACACGTCTGGGACAACGTGGTGGCGTCCTGCCGCCGCTGCAACCACGTGAAGGCCGACCGCCACCTCGGCGAGATCGGCTGGCGGCTGCGTCACAAACCCGCTCCGCCCACCGGCCTGGCCTGGCGCATCATCGGGACCGGCCACCGGGACCCGCGCTGGCTGCCGTACCTGCAGCCGTACGGCGCGGACGACGCCTTGGCCCGGATCGACGGCATCTCAGCCTGACGATCCGGGCTTTCGCATGGCGGCGGTCCTGAGCGGGGGACCGGGGAGACCCCCGTCCACCCCGGTCCCCGGCAGGGCCGTTACGCGTACCGCAGCTCGCCGGGGTGCACCGACCGGCGCAGCAGCGGCAGCGAGGTCGCCGCGGCCAGCAGGCAGGTGGCGTAGACGGCGACCGGGACCAGCAGGGCCGCCCACGGCACCGACCGGCTGCCGCCGTCGTCGGTGAGCGCGGCGTACCCGGTGCCGATCGCCATCCCGCCGAGGCCGGCGAGCAGCACCGCGGGCGCCAGCGGCAGCGCGGTCTCCAGCAGCAGCGCCCGGCCGAGCACCGCCCGCGGCACCCCGGCGGCGGCCTGCGCGGCCAGTCCGCGGCGGCGCGTGGCGAGCGACTCGGCGGTGCCGACGGCCAGCCCGGACAGGACGATCAGCAGGGCGACGCCGATGGCGGCGGCGGTCAGGTCGATGCCGCCGGTGTAGAAGTCCCGCGACTCGGCGAGGTGCTTCTGCGAGTTCAGGACCTCCAGCAGGGTCTGCCGGATGCCGACGAACGCGGTGGCCACGACGGTCACCAGCAGCACGGCCGCATGGGTACGGGCCGCCGCCCACGGGTCGTCGCGCAGCCGCTCGGCCGCGATCAGCACCGCCGGACGCCCGGTGCGGGCCGCGAGCAGCCGCCCGGTCAGCCGGGCCGTCGCCCCGACCAGCCACAGCGCCGCCGTCCCCGTCACCAGCAGCAGGGTGAATACCAGCAGCGGCCCGGACAGGACGGCACCGCGGCTGCGGTGGTCCGACATCGAGACGTACGCCAGGCAGGCGGCACCGGCGAACAGCACCACCGCCGCCAGGAACATCGGCCCCGGCCGGGTCTGCGGCCGCACCCGGCGCACCCAGCCCAGCGGCGACGCCACCACGCGGCGCAGCGCCAGCACGCTCACCGCGGCGCCCACCACCGGGACACCGGCCGCGACGGCCGCGATCCCCGCCCAGGCGTAGCCGGACGGCACCCGCCAGTTCGTCAGCAGGACCAGCACCGAGAACACGGTGGCGAGCAGCGAGCCCGCCAGGCAGGTCAATCCCGCCTCGGCGGCCGCGATCCGCCGCACCTGACGCGGGGTGGCGCCCGCGAGCCGCAGGTTGGCCAGCCGCCGGTCCCGGTGCACCGCGCCGATCCGGGCGCACTGCCCGAGGAACCCGAACACCGGCACCAGCAGGAGCAGCAGGGCGATCACGATGCCCCGGCGCTCCCCGGGGTTGGCCGGCAGGCCGCCGGCGAAGCCGATCGGGTGGTGGCCGCGCAGCGCGCCCAGGACCACCGCCACCAGCGCGATCCCGGTCGCGAGCAGCGCGCCGAACGCGGTCAGCGTGATCCGCCACCACTCGCGCCGGTCCGAGCCGGACACCAGCAGCCGGGCCAGTCGCAGCTCCGTCGTCACCAGGCCACCTCCCGCACGTCCGCGCCCTCGGCGACCACCGTGCCGTCGCGCAGCGACACCTCGCGGTCGGCGTACGCCGCGACCCGCGCGTCGTGCGTGATCACCAGGACGGAGGTGCCGGCCTCACGGGCGGCGTGCACCAGCGCGGTCATCACCTGCTCCCCGGCGAGCGAGTCCAGCGCCCCGGTCGGCTCGTCGGCGAAGACCACCTTCGGGCCGGTGACCAGGGCCCGCGCCAGCGCGACCCGCTGTGCCTGGCCGCCGCTCAGCTCGCCGGGCCGCAGCTCGCCCTGCCCGCGCACCCCGAACCGCTCCAGCCACTCCCCGGCCGCCGTGTGCGCCTGCCCGCGGCCCTGCCCGGCCAGCAGCAGCGGCAGCGCCACGTTGTCCAGCGCGGTCAGCTCCGGTATCAGCTGCCCGAACTGGAACACCACGCCGAACTCGGTGCGCCGCAGCTCGCTCAGCCGGGCCTCCGGCAGCCGGTCGACGCGTTCGCCGCCGTAGGCGACCGCGCCGCCGTCGGGCCGGACGATGCCGGCCAGGCAGTGCAGCAGCGTGGACTTGCCGCTGCCGCTGGGGCCGGTCACGGCGAGGATCTCGCCGGCCGCCAGTTCGACGGAGGCGCCGCGCAGCGCCTCCGTCCTGCCGTGCGCCTTGACCAGGCCGCGGGCCGCGAGCAGCGGTGCGGTGCTGTGGTCGGCCGTCATGTGGGATCTACCTCCGCGGTCAGGGTCGTCAGCCGGGCCGCGGTGGTGGTCATCCAGCGCAGGTCGGCGTCGAGGTGGGTGAGGGCGTAGTCGGCGGACAGGACCGTCGACAGATCGGCGCCCGGGGCGGTCTTCACCGCTGTGAGCTCGCGCATCCGCGCCATGTGCGCGGCGCGCTGGTCGCGCAGATATCGCTCGGGGTCGCCGTCGGCGAGGATCGCGACGACGACCTTGGCGAAGATCTCGTTGGCGACGAACGGCGCGGGCGGGGTGACTTCCCCCGCCCAGCGGGCGAGTTCGCCGGCGCCCTCCTCGGTGGAGCGGTACAGGGTGCGCTCGGGGCCGCCGTCGGCGTCGGTGCCGTCGACCTCGGCCAGTCCGTCGCGGACCAGTCGTTGCAGGGTCGTGTACACCTGCCCGTAGGCCAGCGGACGGGCCTGCGGGAAGCGTTCGTCGTGCCGTCGCTTGAGGTCGTAGCCATGGCTGGGACCGGCGGCGAGCAGCCCGAGCAGGATGTGGCGGGTGCTCATGTCGATCATTATGTACTCGGTATATGTACTGAGTGAATAGCGGCTCGAAAAAACTTTTCGGAGCGCCGCCCTCGGGATCAGTCCCGGACCGCGTACGCCTCCACCGACCACAGCGAATAGCCGTACCGCGTGGCCCGCTTGTCGCCCTGCACCCGCACGTAGCGCACGTCCCGCTCGTCCATGCGCAGCTCCTCGCGGCCCCCGCGGCCGTCCCGCACGGTCGCCGCCGTGCGCCAGCGGCGGCCGTCCGCGGAGACCTGGATCCGGTACGCCGACGGATACGCGTCCTGCCAGTGCAGCACCACCCGGCCCAGCCGGACCGGGGCGGCCAGCTCCACCTGCCACCAGGCGCCGTCCGCCACCGGCGACGACCAGCGGGTCTCCGGGTCGCCGTCGTTCGCCGCGGCCGCCGGGAAGTCGGGCGTCTCGTCACCCGAGGACCGCGCGGTGCCGGTGCGCGCCAGATCCGGGCCGCCGGTGGGCGGCACCGCGCGGACGGTGACCGTACGGCTCACCCCGCCGAACGCGAGCCTGACGTCGTACGACCGGGCCGGCGTCCCGCGCGGCACGCGCACGTCGACCGGCACCTCGACCGCCGTCCCGCGCGGGAGGGCCAGCACGCCCTCCGGCACTCGCACGTCGACGCCCTTCGGCGCCTCGGCGGTGAGCCGCCCGCGCACCTCCTGCGGCCGCAGGGACGCCAGCCGCACCTCGATGCGCCGTGTCCCGCCGATGTCCGCGTCCACCTCGTCGCGCGCCACGCCCAGGGACGCGGCGGGCGAGTCGGCGTACCAGGGCACCAGATGCCGTACGCGCGACGGCGCGGGGCCGGTGACGCGCAGGGCGTCGGCACGCAGCCGGGCCTGGAGCTCCGTCGCGCCGGACGCGTCCAGGCTGCCGAGCGGGCGCCAGCCCTCGCCCGGCACACGGGCCTCAACGGTCCCGCCGGTCCCCGGCTCCGTCAGCACCGTCACCGCGCTCAGCGCGCGGGCGCGCGGGAGGCGCACCATGCGGCCGTCGGCGGGCTCGCCGGGCCGCGCGTCCGGCTCGCCGTCCAGGCCCGCCCACGTCTCGTACGACCGCTGCGCCCGCGCCAGGAACGGGTCCAGCACCCCCTCGCCGACCGTCACCCGGGACTCCGCGAGCCGCTTCCGCAGCTCGCCGAGGGCGCGGTACGCCGTCCAGGCCGCCGCCGGGTCGCCCGCGCGCTGGGCGCGGAGCATGTCGAGCGCCAGCACACCCCCGTCGCCGTACCGGGACAGCTGCTCGGACCAGGGCGCCACCTCGTCGGCCAGCGCGGTCGGCGCGAGCCGGTCCGGGGTCTCGCGCATCACCGTGAACGCCTCGCGCAGCCGGCGCTCGGCGCCCTCGTCGCCACCCGCGCGCGTGCGCCAGAACTCCGCCATCAGCGGCCGCAGATACGCCGACTCCGTCCCGCCCAGCACCGACGACGCGTCGTTCCCGGCGAGCGCCGCCAGCGCCGCCTCCCGGCCGTCGTCGCCGCCCGCCAGGTCGTCGATCGCGGCCCGCCAGGATTCCTGGGGCCGGTAGGCGCGCGGGTTCCAGGCGTAGTCGGCGGCCGTGAACAGCGGGATACGGGAGGCCGTGGCCTGTTCCATCGCGTTGGCGAGCAGCGCCGCCGAGCCGGTCGCGACGGCCGGTTCCCGGCCGGTGTACGGGCCGAGGAAGACCCGGCCGGGCGCGTAGTCGTTGACCGGGTAGTTGTCCATGGTGGCCAGCGGATGCCGGAACACCTCCCGCGCGGTGGCCAGTTCCCGCCCGGTGATGGTCCGGGGCACCACCCCGACACCGGTCCACGCCACCGTCACGTCCGCGTCCAGCGCGCCCGCCAGCGCCTTCCGGTAGTCGGTCGTGCCGTCCTGGTAGTACTCGGTCGGCATCAACGTCAGTGCCGCCGAGCCGGGGTGACGTTCCGCCAGGTGCCGGGCCACGGCGTTCGTCACACGCGCCTGGGCCCGCGCAGCCGCCTCCGGACCCGACCCGAACCGCTCCTCGTCCGCCTCGCAGTGCCACTCGCTGTAGCTGACGTCCTGGAACTGGAGCTGGAACGCCCGGAAACCCAGCGCCCACATCGCGTCCAGCTTCCGGTTCAGCGCCCGCACGTCCGCGTCCGACGCGAAGCACATCGCCTGGCCCGGCGCCACCGCCCAGCCCAGCGTCACATGGTTGCGGCGCGCCCGCTCCGCCAGCTCCCGGAACTCGGCGCGCTGCTTGGCCGGGTAGGGCTCCTGCCAGCGGGCCTGCCGGTACAGGTCGTCGCCGGGGGCGTACAGGTAACGGTTCTGCTTGGTGCGGCCCATGAAGTCCAGCTGGGCGAGCCGCTCCTGATGCGTCCACGGGGTGCCGTAGAAGCCCTCCGTGGTGCCGCGCACGGCGGTGCCGGGCCAGTCGCGGACGTCGGCGCCCGCGATCGTGCCGTCGGGGCGCACCAGCTGACGCAGCGTCTGCACCGCGTGGAACAGGCCGTCCTCGCCCGCGCCGGAGAGGGTGACGCCCGAGGGGCCGGCGGAGAGGCGGTAGCCGCCGGAGGGCAGCGCCTGCCGGTCGCCGGCGCGCGCCCGCTCCGTGCCCACCCGCACCACCATTGCGCCCGGGGGCAGCGGGTCACCCGCCGAGAGCGCCGCGATCCGGCGCGCGCCCGCCGCCCGCAGCACCGCGCGCAGCTCCTCCAGGTCGGACGGGCCGGCCGTGCCGTCGGTGACCAGCGCGACCTCGTCGGTGACGGTGGCGGGCGTGCCGGTGGCGCGCAGCGACTGGGGGCGGGGCCACACGGAGAGCTCGGGGGACGCCGACTCCGGCGTCTGCGCGGCCGTGCCGGGCGCGGGCGGGGCCGCCACGGCGGCCGGGGCGCCGCCCAGGGCTCCGGCGACGACGGCGAACGCGAGCGCGGCCGCGCCCTTTCCACGCCGCAGCTGCACGGGCCCCTCCTCGTTCTCGCACGGCTCCGTCCCGGGTGACCGAGCCCACCATCCGGGGGTGAGGGTGTCAACGGGGGTGGCCGTAATGCGTGGATTGCCGGAGTCTGGAGAGGGCGGGTGGGCGTGGAATGTGGCGAGAAGTGCGTTGTTCGTCATTCGGGCGTCTGCCGACGCGTTCACTGGGTAGGGCTGCGGTAGGCCCCGTCGTGATCCGGCAGGGCCCGACCTTCCCGGCGCCGTACTCGGCGGCGGGACCGCGACCGACAAGGAGGCCACCGTGGCCGCACCGGCACACCTGCTCATCACCGCCCTGTCCAAACCCACGGCGGAACTCTCCGCCCACCTGCCGGAACAACCGGGCCCCGAGCCCCACCTGTGCTCCTTCAGCGCCGAGGGCGCCTGCGCCCAGGCCCCCCTCACCAGCGAACCCCCGCTCCCCGACGCCGAACCCCTCACCAGCGAGCCGCCGCTCGCCACTCCGGACGCCGACTCCATGAGGCCGTAGATGACCGCGCCCCGCCCGGCACCCCCTCTCGAGGACGAGCTTCCCGGCGAGGAGCTGACCCGGCTCGCCGAGCTGCACGGCGTGGCCACCTCCTACCGGCCGTCCCCCGACCGCACGGTCACCGCCTCCGCCGCCGCCGTCGTCCGCGCCCTGCGCGCGCTCGACGTCGACGCCGGCACCCCCGAGGCCGTACGCGCCGCGCTCACCGCGTGCCTGCGGGAACGGGACGAGCGGCTGCTGCCGCCCACCCTGGTCCGCTGGGCCGGCGGCGCAGCGCCGGAGGCCGTCGCCGCGCTGCCCGCCGGGACCCGGCTGCGGATCGAGACCGAGCAGGGCGAGACCCACACCACCACCGACCAGCTGCCGCCCGGCGTCCACCGCCTCACGGCCGCCGCGCCCGACGGCCGCACCGCCGACGCCCATCTGGTGGTCGCCCCGGCCCGGCTGCCCAGCCCGCCCGGCCGCGCCTACGGCCTGCTCGTACAGCTGTACTCGCTGCTCTCCCGGCGCTCCTGGGGCATGGGCGACCTCGGCGACCTGGGCGAGCTGGCCGGCTGGGCGGGCCGCACCCTCGGCGCCGGATTCGTCCAGGTCAACCCGCTGCACGCGGCCGTCCCCGGCGCCCCCACCGACCCCTCCCCGTACCGCCCCTCCTCCCGGCGCTTCCCCGACCCCGCGCACCTGCGGATCGAGGACGTCCCCGAGTACGCGTACGCCCTCGGCGGCCCGGACGGCGAGCGGCTGCGGGCGCTGCTGGAGCGGGCCGGCAAGCTGCGGGACGCGGTGCTGGACAAGGGCGCGCTGATCGACCGGGACGCCGTCTGGGAGCTCAAGCGGGAGGCGCTGGAACTGCTGTGCCGGGTCCCGCTCGGCCCCGGCCGGCAGGCCGCCTACAACGACTTCCTCGCCGCCCAGGGCCAGGCCCTGGAGGACCACGCCACCTGGAACGCCCTCGCCGAGGTCCACGGCTCCGACTGGCACCGGTGGCCCGCCGGGCTGCGCGACCCCCGCTCCCCGGAGACCGCCCGGGCCCGCGCCGGCCTCATGGACCGCGTCGACCTCCACTGCCGCCTCGCCTGGCTCACCGACAGCCAGCTGCGCGCCGCCCAGCGCACCGCGCGCGAGGCGGGCATGCCCGTCGGCGTCGTGCACGACCTGGCGGTCGGGGTGCACCCCGGCGGCGCCGACGCCTGGGCCCAGCAGGACTGCTTCGCCGCCGGCATGTCCGTCGGCGCCCCGCCCGACGCGTTCAACGCCCGCGGCCAGGACTGGGGCCTGCCGCCCTGGCGCCCCGACCGCCTCGCCGCGACCGGCTACGCCCCCTACCGCTCCCTGCTGCGCGCCCTGTTCCGCTACGCGGGCGCGCTGCGCATCGACCACGTCATGGGCCTGTTCCGCCTGTGGTGGGTGCCCCAGGGGCAGCCGCCCACCGAGGGCACCTACGTCCGCTACGACGCCGAGGCCATGCTCGCCGTCCTGGTGCTGGAGGCCTCGAGGGCGGGCGCCGTGGTGATCGGCGAGGACCTGGGCACCGTGGAGCCCGGCGTCCGCGAACGGCTGCGCGAACGCGGTGTGCTCGGCACGTCCGTCCTCTGGTTCGAACGCGACTGGGACGGCGACGGCCGCCCCCTGCCCCCCGAGGCCTGGCGCGCCGACTGCCTCGCCACCGCCACCACCCACGACCTGCCGCCCACCGCGGCCCGGCTCACCGGCGAACACGTCGACCTGCGCGACCGGCTCGGCCTGCTCGCCCGCCCGCTCGCCGACGAGCGCGCGGAGGCGGCGGCGGACACCGCGGAGTGGCTGGCGTTCCTGTCCCGGCTCGGCCTGCTGCCCGGCACCGGCGGCGGCTCGGACGGGGCGTCGGAGGAGGCCGAGGTGCAGGCCGTCCACCGTTTCCTGCTGCGCACCCCGGCCCGCATGGTCGGCGTCTGGCTCCCCGACGGCGTCGGCGACCGCCGCCCGCAGAACCTGCCCGGCACCTGGGACCAGTACCCGAACTGGCGGCTGCCCGTCGCGGACGCGCGGGGCCGGCCGATGCCGCTGGAGGAGCTGACGGGCTCGGCCCGGCTGCGGGCCCTGGTCGAGGTGCTGCGGGCCGAGGCGGGGCGGTGACGCGCCGGGGCCGCGCCTCGTACGGCACCCCGGGCGCGCGGCCCCGACCGGCGTTCGCTACTTTTGGGACCGTGGACAAGAAGAACGCCCTGCGCGCCGGCGCCCTGGCCGCCGGTACGACGCTGATGATGTTGCTCATGTCGTCTCCCGCGAGCGCGCTGACGCGCGACGACGGCGACGACCCCGGCTCGGGCCTCAGCGTCATCGAGACGCTGGGTCTGTACGTCATCGCCCCGATCGCGCTGTTCGCGGTCATCGCGGGTCTGGTGATGGTCCTGGACAAGTCCCAGGAGAAGCACCGGGTGACCACCAAGAACATCAAGACGAAGGCCACGGCCTCCAAGGCCTGACCGGCACCACACGTTCCGCCGAGGGCGCCGGCCTCGCCGCACGTACGCGCGTCAGCCGTACGACGGTGAGGCCGGCGCCCTCGGCGTGTTCTCTTCCGGTTCCGAGGCGCCCGTCCTCGCCGGTGTCAGGGGCTCGGCGCGGTGAGGTAGCGCTGGAGCGTCGGCGCCAGCCAGGCCACGATCTCCTCGCGGGGCAGCGCCACGGCCGGCGGGACGCGCAGCACATACCGGGTCAGCGCGAGACCGAGCAGCTGCGACGCGACGAGCACGGCCCGCGCGGGCACCTGCTCGGGGTCCGGGCAGACCTGGCGGGCGACCGGCAGCACCTGGTCCCGCAGGATGCCCTGCATCCGCTCGGCCCCGGCCTGACCGGCGACACCGACCCGCAGCAGGGCGGTCATCACCTCGTTCTCCTCCCACACGCCGAGGAAGTGCGTCACCAGGGCCCGGCCCACGGTGGGACGGGGCAGGGCGGAGAGATCGGGCAGCTGCAGGTCGACGGCGACGGCCGCCGCGAACAGTCCCTCCTTGTTGCCGTAGTAGCGCATGACCATCGACGGGTCGATGCCCGCGTCCCTGGCGATGGCCCGGATGGTGGCGCGGTCGTACCCGTCGGCGGCGAAGCGTTCGCGGGCCGCGTCGAGGATGGCGACGCGGGTGGCGTCGGAGCGGCGGGCTCTGCGGGTGTCGGCGGCGGTGTCGCTCATGCGGACGAGGGTAAGTCAACGTGTGTTGGCCAACAAGTGTTGACTCGGCGGCCGAGCCGTCCTACGTTTTTGCCAACAGACGTTGGCCAACAGTTGTTGGCAAACGGGCGTTGAGATCCAGGAGGCCACCATGAACGGCACCACTGGCACCAACGGCACCACCGCCGGCTCGGTGATCGTCGTCGGCGCCGGCCCCACCGGCATGCTCCTCGCCGGTGACCTCGCCACCGCCGGCGTCCCCGTCACCCTCCTCGAAAAGCGCCCCGAGAAGATCAGCAACCTCTCCCGCGCGTTCGCCGTGCACGCCCGCACCCTCGAACAGCTCGACGCCCGCGGCCTCGCCGACGAACTGGAGGCCGTCGGCCGCCCCCTCGACCGCCTCGGCCTCTTCGGCAGCCTCACCATCGACCTGGGCACCCTGCCCTCCCGCTTCCGGCACGTCCTCATCACCCCGCAGTACGAGGTGGAGAAGATCCTGAAGCGGAGGGCGGTGGAGGCGGGCGTGGACTTCCGGTACGAGACGGAGGTGACCGGCCTGAGCCAGGACGCGGACGGTGTGACGGTCGAGGTCACCGAGGCGGACGGCACGCCCGCGTCACTGCGCGCCGCGTACGTCGTCGGCGCCGACGGCATGCGCAGCGCCGTACGCACCGCCGTCGGGATCCCCTTCCCGGGCCACTCGGTGATCCGCTCGGTCGTCCTCGCGGACGTCCTGCTCGCCGAGCAGCCGGAAGGCCTGCTCACCGTCAACGCCGTCGGTGACGCCTTCGCCTTCATCGCGCCCTTCGGGGACGGCTACCACCGCGTCATCGGCTGGCACCGCGGCCGGAACGTCCCCGACGACACGCCCCTCGACCTGGCGGAGATCAAGGAGATCACCCGCCTCGCGCTGGGCCGCGACTACGGCATGCACGACGCCCGCTGGATGTCCCGCTTCCACAGCGACGAACGCCAGGCGCCCACCTACCGCATGGGCCGCGTCTTCCTCGCCGGGGACGCCGCGCACGTCCACAGCCCCGCCGGCGGCCAGGGCATGAACACCGGCATGCAGGACGCGGCCAACCTCGGCTGGAAGCTGGCGCAGGTGCTGCACGGCCACGCGGGCCCGGAACTCCTCGACACCTACCAGTCCGAACGCCACCCCGTCGGCAAGGCGGTCCTGCGCAGCAGCGGCGGCATCGTCCGCCTCGCCATGGCCAAGCGCCCCTGGACCCTCGCCCTCCGCGCGGCCCTGACGAGCTTCCTCGACCACGCGGCCCCGGTCCGCCGCAGGGCCGTCGGTCAGATCACCGGCATCGGCTACCGCTACCCGGCACCCCGCGGCACCCACCCGCTGACGGGCACCCGCGTCCCGGACGTCGCCCTCGCCGGGGGCGGCCGCCTCTACGAGGCCCTGCGCGGCGGCCGGTTCGTCCTGATCGCGCCGGACGCGCACGACGCGGGCGACGGCCGCGAGGACCGCCTCACGACCGCCCGCTGGGCGAGCGACCGCCGTACGACCCTCCTCGTCCGCCCCGACGGCTACGCGGCCTGGGCATCGGAGTCGGCCACTTCGGCGGACGTGGAGGACGCCCTGGCCGCACATGTGGGCGGCAAGGCCTAGCCGAGCTGCCGGGCGAAGCGGCGGACGGCGTCGGTGAAGGCGTCCGGATCGTCGAAGTTCGAGAGATGTCCCGCCCGGGGGATCAGCTCGACGCGAGCGTCGGGATGCGCGCGGGCGAAGTCCGCCTCGCCGGTTCGGAAGACGGTGTCCTTCTCGCCGTTCAGGATCAGTACCGGAGCCTTCAGGCAGCGCATCGCGTCGGCGTCGAAGCGTCCCAGCACCTCGCCCCAGGCGGCGGGCAGGGTGTGGAAGGCGTAACCGGCACGGATGGTCGCCTCGACCACCTCCGGCGGGTAGAGCCGCCGCAGCAACCGGTCGTTCCACCGGGCCAGCCGATGCTCCGGTATGCGCGGCACCAGCCCGGCGACCCACCGGTACGGCACGGCCCACGGACCGCGGGTGGAGGCGCTGGCTCCCGCGAGGACCAGCCCGCGCACGAGCTCCGGACGCCGCCGTGCGAACTCCAGCGAGGCGTACCCGCCGAGCGAGTGCCCGACGACCAGAGCCGGCCCGTGGCCGAGCGAGTCCACCGCGGACGCGATGACCTCGCTCGCGCTGTCCAGGCTCCAGGGCTGGGCCGAGCGCTTGCCGTGCCCGGGCAGGTCGACGGCGACGACCGGGAACTCGTCCCGGAGCGCGGCGAGCTGCGTGCTCCACTGCCCCGCGCTGAAACGCGTCCCGTGGACGAAGACGATCGGAACTGGCACTGCGTCTGGTACCACGTCTGGTGCCGCCATCAATCCCCCCACCGGTGCCGACCAGCCGACTCTACGCGGGCGAAGGCGGCTACGCGGTCGCCGCCAGCAGCCGGCGCAGCAGGTCCGCCAGGTGGTCGGCCTGTTCGTCGGTGAGGGAGGCCAAGGCTTCCCGCTGGGTTTCGACGCCCGCGCCGACCGCCTGTTCGATGACGGACAGGCCCTCGTCGGTGAGGGTGACCTGGAGGCCGCGGCGGTCGTGGGGGTCGGGGGAGCGGCGGAGCAGGCCCGCGCGTTCGAGCTTGTCGAGGCGGCCGGTCATGCCGCCGGTGGTGAGCATCAGGGTGGCGGAGAGCTCGCGCGGGGAGAGGGTGTACGGCTCGCCGGAGCGGCGCAGGGTCGCCAGGACGTCGAACTCGCCCCGGGAGATGCCGAAGCGCGCGTACGCCTTCTCCGTGCGGTCGGCCATCGCGCGGGAGAGCCGGTAGACGCGGCCGAAGACCTCCATCGCGCGGGTGTCGAGGTCGGGGCGTACGGCGGCCCACTGCTCGATGATCGCGTCCACCGCGTCGGGGGCGGGCTCGCTCGGCTTGCTCTGGGCGCTCTGCGTCATGGGAGGAGTATCCGCTCTCGGACACTCGGTCGCAAGAAAGTAGCTTGACGGAAACTTGCTTAGCGCTAAGCTACTTTCCATCAAGCTGACGTCGAGTCGATCTCCCGCGCAGCCCCCTCCGCTGAAGGGACCCGGTCATGAAGCGGTCCGCGACCGTTCTGCTCACCGCCCTCGCCCCCGTCTCCTGGGGCACCACCTACGCCGTCACCACCGAGTTCCTGCCGCCGGACCGCCCCCTCTTCACCGGTCTGATGCGGGCCCTGCCCGCCGGTCTGCTGCTGCTCGCCCTCGCCCGGGTGCTGCCGCGCGGCATCTGGTGGGTGAAGGCGGCGGTGCTCGGCGCGCTCAACATCGGGGCCTTCTTCCCGCTGCTGTTCCTCTCGGCGTACCGGCTGCCGGGCGGCATGGCCGCGGTCGTCGGCTCGGTCGGGCCGCTGTTCGTCGTCGGGCTGTCCGCTCTGCTGCTGTCGCAGCGGCCCACCGCGCGGTCCGTGCTCGCCGGGGTCGCGGCGGCGTTCGGTGTCAGTCTCGTCGTGCTGAAGGCGGCCGGCGCCCTGGACACACTCGGTGTCCTCGCCGCCCTCGGCTCCACCGCCTCCATGTCCGCCGGAACCGTCCTGACCAAGCGCTGGGGCCGTCCGGGCGGCGTCGGTCCGCTCGCCCTCACCGGCTGGCAGCTCACCGCCGGCGGGCTGATCATCGCCCCCGTCGCCTTCCTCGTCGAAGGCGCGCCGCCCGCCCTGGACGGCCCGGCCGTCGGCGGCTACCTCTACCTCGCGCTCGCCAACACCGCCGTCTCCTACTGGCTCTGGTTCCGCGGCATCGGACGGCTCAGCGCCACCCAGGTCACCTTCCTCGGTCCGCTCTCCCCGCTCACCGCGGCCGTCGTCGGCTGGGCCGCCCTCGGGCAGGCGCTGACGCCGGTGCAGCTGGCGGGCATGGCGCTGGCGTTCGGGGCGACGGTGGCCGGGCAGCTCGCGCCGCGCACGCCGGCGAAGCCCACCCCTGTCGTCGCGTCATCGTTCAGTTCTGCTGAAAAGAACCATCGAGAAGTTTCGATGGACGTGACAGGTTCCGCGCTGCGACGGTAGGTCCGCCCCGATCTCACCGAACAAGCCGGCGAAAGGACCTCCGTGGCCGCCGTCCTGCACAGGACCAACCGCTCCACCACCACCCCGAGAACGGCCGCCCCCGTTCTCGGGATCGCCCTCGCCGCCCTCGCCACGGTCGTCTGGTCCGGCTCCTTCGTCACCTCACGTGCCCTGCACGACAGCGTCCCGCCCGTGCAGCAGGCGTTCTGGCGCTGGCTCGTGGCCCTCGCCGCGGTCGCCCCGTTCGGGGCCCGCCAGGCCTGGCGGCAGCGCGCGGTCATCAGGCGGCACCTCGGGTTCGTCGTCCTCGCGTCCCTGCTCGGCGTCACCGTCTACAACACGCTCGTCAACCAGGCCGGACTGACCACGTCCGCCGCCAACATGGGCATGATCATGGCCGCGTCGCCGGTGCTGATGGCGGTGTTCGAGCGGGTGGGCGGCGTCCGGCTCGGCGGCCGCCGGGTCGCCGGGCTGCTCATCGCCTGCGCCGGCGTCCTGCTGCTGATCGGCCGGGGCGGCGCCCACTTCGCCGCCGGCGACCTGTGGATGATCGCCGCCGCCTGCTGCTTCGGCTCGTACAGCGCCCTGCTCCGCCGCAAGCCCGCCGAACTGGGCGGTACGGCCTTCCTGTTCACCACCTTCCTCATCGGCGCCGCCCTGCTGCTGCCCGCCCAGGGCGTCAGCCTCGCCGTGCAGGGCGGCTTCACGCCGACCGCCGGCACGGTCCTGCCGCTGCTGTACGTCGGGATCGCCTCCTCGGCGGTCGCCTTCTTCGCCTGGAACCGGGCGATCGCCCTCGTCGGCCCGAGCCGCGCCGGGGTCGTCTACTACCTCCAGCCGGTCTGCGTGGCCCTCCTGTCCTGGGCGCTGCTGGGCGAGGCGACCGGCTGGCCGCAGTTCCTGTGCATGGGCCTGATCCTCGGTGGGGTCGTCCTGGGCGCGCGCCGCTGAGGCGGGGCCGCTCACGTAGGTTGGCCGCCATGGCCGCCGAGTGGGACATCCGCAAGCTCCGGATCCTGCGCACCCTGCGCGAACGCGAGACCGTCACCGCGACGGCCGAGGCGTTGCGGATGACCCCGTCGGCCGTCTCCCAGCAGCTGACGAACCTCTCCCGCCAACTCGGCGTACCCCTGCTCCAGGCGCAGGGGCGGCGGGTGCGGCTCACCGACGCCGCCCGGCTCGTGCTCCGGCACGCGGAAGCGGTCTTCGAGCAACTGGAGCGCGCGGACGCCGAGTTGGCCGCCTACGCGCAGGGCGAGGTCGGCGAGGTCCGCGTCGGCGCCTTCTCCACGGCGGTGCCCGCACTGGTCGTACCGGCCGTACGGGCCCTGCGGGCGACGCACCCGGGCGTGACCGTACGCGTCCGGGAGGCCGAGGCGGGGGAGGCGTACGACCTCCTCGCCGCCCAAGACGTCGACCTCGCCCTCTCCCTCGCCGCCCAGGCCCCCACGGCGGCGGACCCCCGCTTCACCGTGCTGCCCCTGCTCGCCGACCCCCTGGACCTCGCCCTGCCGGACGGCCACCCGCTGGCCGCCGCACCGCGCCCGCGCCTCGCCGACCTCGCCGCCGAACCGTGGATCTTCGGCGGCAGCGGCCCCTGGTCGGACATCACCCGCGGCGCCTGCGAGGCGGCCGGGTTCAGCCCCGTCCAGGGGCACTCCGCGGCCGGCTGGACGGCGATCCTGGCGATGGTGGAGGCGGGGATGGGTGTCGCCCTGGTGCCGCGGATGGTGGGGGCGCGGCGCGCCGGGGTGGTGATGCGCGAACTCGCCGAGGACCGCCCGCACCGGCATGTGGTGGCGGCCGTACGCAAGGGCGCGGAGGAGGCACCGGCGGTGGGGAGGGTGCTGGGGGTGCTGCGGGAGGTGGCGGACACTTCGCCGTGATCACCTGTTCGAACCTGGAGTTAAGATCACTTCCCTCAGGGGTGGGACGGGACGAAGATCACGGGGGCCGCGATGCCGCGTCGGCGTGTGCGCAGAACTGCCGGTGTCATGAGTGCGCTGCTGCTCACGGCGGCGGTCGCCGGATGTTCCTCGAAGGAGGAGCTGCCCGACATGACCGGCTCGCAGCTCCAGAGGGCGCAGGACCGGGCGCAGAGCGCCGGGTTCACCAACCTCACCTCCGAGGACGCCACCGGTCAGGGCCGCGCCCAGGTCTGGGACCGCAACTGGCGCGTCTGCTCGCAGGATCCGGAGCCCGGCGAGGCGGAACCCGACACCCTCGTCGTCTTCCTGGTGGTCAAGGAGGGCGAGTCCTGTCCCGCATCCACCGAGGGCTATCTGGCCATGCCGGGCGACGAGATGCCCGCATACGCCGGCCGCAACCTCATGGACGCGATCGACCAGATGGCGGCCCTCACCGGCGACGTCACCGCGGTCGACGCCACCGGCAAGGGCCGTGGCACGGACAACGAGAACGACTGGCGGGTGTGCGCCACGACCCCCGCCGCCGGGGAGACCATCGAGGACAGCGTGTTGTTCGAGGCCGTCCCCAACGGGGAGAAGTGTCCCGGCTAGGCTCTGTCGTTTGGGTCAGCCCGGTTGTGAGGGACGGTGCGTCCTGGCCGAGTCGAGCGGGGTCTGGTGCGTGCAGCTGCAAGGCGGAGGAGGGAGTCGACGCGGCGCGTCGGCGACTGACGACAACGCGGCAGATGTGCGTGCCAGACCCTGCGACGCTGGGATGATCCAAACGACAGGGCCTAGCGGTGCCGGACGCCGGTCGTGACGCGCCCGGTCAGGCGGCCTCCTCCACCACCCGTATCCCGAACCCGTACGACCCCAGCGCCTGCGCGATCCCGATGAACAGCAGGCTGTAGTGCTCCTGGCCGCGGGCCGTGGCGATGCCGCCGAGGTCGAGCAGCGAGTCGTCGGACCAGCCCAGGTCGCCCAGCAGTCCGGCGACCGTCCGCTTGGCCTCCGCGTCCTCGCCGGACAGGAACAGCGTGGACGGGCCCTGGACCGAGTCGGGCGCGATCATCAGCTTGCGGTCGATCGTGCAGAGCGTCTTGACGACCCGGGTCCGCGGGAAGGTCCGCTGGATCTCCTCGCCCAGGCTCTCCCCGAGGTGGGACAGCGAGCCGTCCTCGGTGAAGCCGACGGCCACGTCCAGCAGCACCTTCCCGGCCAGCGCGTCCGCGCCCACGGAGTGCAGCAGTTCCACGGACGCCGTGCCCGGCGTCGCGTTGACCACGACCGGCGCGTCCGCGACGGCCGAGGCGAGGCCGGCAACCGGTAATCCCTTCAGCTCGGCCCGCAGCCGGGCCTCCTCCGGCTGCCGCGAACCGATGACGACTTCATGACCGGCCCGCAGCCAGCCCTGGGCGAGGGCACGGCCCACAACGCCCGTTCCGAGAATGGCGATCTTCATGCCCCGACGGTACGGCGGCGGGGTGTAGGCCCGCGTCCCTCCATGGAGGGGTTCGCCATACCCCGTGAGTCCTAGGCCCTGTCGTTTGGATCATCCCGGCGTCGCGGGGTCTGGCACGCACATCTGCCGCGTTGTCGTCAGTCGCCGACGCGCCGCGTCGACTCCCTCCTCCGCCTTGCAGCTGCACGCACCAGACCCCGCTCGACTCGGCCAGGACGCACCGTCCCTCACAGCCGGGCTGATCCAAACGACAGAGCCTAGGCCGTCCGACGGGGCGGGCCCTGCGCGCGCCGTCCCGCCACGAGTGCCCGGGCACCTTCGTCCTCAACCCGTTCACCGGCACGGAGCCACCGGCCCCGACGCGCTGGAGCTGATCGAGGACGGCACCGCAGACCTGATCGCCTAAGGGGCCTCTTCCCCGCCAACCCCGACCTGCCCGCCCGGCTTGCCGCCGGCGGCCCCTTCAACCCGCCCGACCGCGCCACGTCCTTCGGCGGTGACCACCGCGGCTACACCGACTACCCGGCCCTCGGCTGACGTGCGAGTGGTTGTCCGGACAGGTGAGCAGCGGAAGGGGCGCCCGGTGCGACACCGGGCGCCCCGTCGGCGCGACAGGACGTGAAGGCGCCTACTCGGCAGCCGCCGCCGCGTCCGCCGACTGGGCCCGCAGGGCTCGCTCCACGCCCGCGCGGGACTCCGAGACCAGGCGGCGCAGGGCCGCGTTCGGCTCGGCGGCGGCGAGCCAGGCGTCCG
This sequence comes from Streptomyces sp. TSRI0107, assembly GCF_001905845.1. Lineage (GTDB taxonomy): Bacteria > Actinomycetota > Actinomycetes > Streptomycetales > Streptomycetaceae > Streptomyces. Next base: position 405,103 of record NZ_LIVZ01000001.1, read on the forward strand.
TCTTGTCCAGGGTGTCCTGGGAGACCTGGACCGACGGGTACAGGCCGACGGCGATCTGCTGGGCCATCTCGTGGGAGCGGGACTCCCAGACGCCCTTGACCGCCTCGAAGAACCGGTCGGTGTACGGCGCCAGCAGCTCACGCTGGTCGGTCTGGACGAAGCCGGCGATGACCGCCTCCTGGACGGCGTTCGGCAGCTTGTCGGACTCGACGACCGACGCCCACGCCTCCGCCTTCGCCTCGGGCGTCGGCCGGGCCGCGCGGGCGGTCGCCGCGTGGCGCTCGCCCGCGGCCGTCTTGTCCCGCTCGTACTCGGCGGCGATCTCCGCCTCGTCGAAGCGGCCCACCGCGGCCAGCCGCTCGACGAACGCCCAGCGCAGCTCGGTGTCCACGGCCAGGCCCTCGATCGTCTGCGAGCCGTCGAGCAGCGCCTCCAGCAGGTCCAGCTGCTCCGGCGTGCGGGCGGTCGCGGCGAACGCGCGCGCCCACGCCAGCTGGTGGTCGCCGCCCGCCTCGGCGGCCCGCAGGTGCGCCAGCGTGGCGTCGGTCCAGCGGGTGAGCAGGGCCTCGCGGGCGGCAGGGTCGGCGTACAGGTCCACGGCGAGCTTCACCTGGCGGTGCAGCGACTGCACCACGCCGATGTCGGACTCCTTGCCGATGCCCGACAGGACCAGCGACAGGTAGTCGCGGGTGGCGAGTTCGGCGTCCCGGGTCATGTCCCACGCCGACGCCCAGCACAGGGCCCGCGGCAGGGAGGCCTCGAAGTCGCCGAGGTGCTCGGTGACGAAGGCCAGGGACCGCTCGTCCAGGCGGACCTTGGCGTACGACAGGTCGTCGTCGTTGAGCAGCACCACGGCCGGGCGGCGCTTGCCGGTCAGCTGCGGCACGGCGGTCAGCTCGCCGTCGACGTCCAGCTCGATCCGCTCGACGCGCACCAGCTTGCCGGACGCCTCGTCGAGGTCGTACAGGCCGACCGCGATGCGGTGCGGGCGCAGGGTCGGCTCGCCCTTGGCGCCCGCCGGGAGCGCCGGGGCCTCCTGGCGGATGCCGAACGAGGTGATGACGCCATCGGCGTCCGTCTCGATCTCCGGGCGCAGGATGTTGATGCCGGCCGTCTCCAGCCACGCCTTCGACCAGGTCTTCAGGTCCCGGCCGGAGGTCTCCTCCAGGGCGGACAGCAGATCGCCGAGGCGGGTGTTGCCGTAGGCGTGGCGCTTGAAGTACGCCTGCACGCCGCGGAAGAACTCGTCCATGCCGACGTACGCGACGAGCTGCTTGAGGACGGAGGCGCCCTTGGCGTACGTGATGCCGTCGAAGTTGACGAGCACGTCGTCCAGGTCGCGGATCTCCGCCATGATCGGGTGTGTGGACGGCAGCTGGTCCTGGCGGTACGCCCACGTCTTCATGGAGTTGGCGAAGGTGGTCCAGGCGTGCGGCCAGCGGCTGTCGGGCGCGTAGGCCTGGCAGGCGATCGACGTGTACGTGGCGAACGACTCGTTCAGCCACAGGTCGTTCCACCACTCCATGGTGACCAGGTCGCCGAACCACATGTGGGCCAGCTCGTGCAGGATGGTCTCGGCGCGCAGCTCGTACGCCGCGTCGGTCACCTTCGACCGGAAGACGTACTGGTCGCGGATGGTCACCGCGCCCGCGTTCTCCATCGCGCCCGCGTTGAACTCCGGCACGAACAGCTGGTCGTACTTCTCGAACGGGTACGCGTAGTCGAACTTCTCCTGGAACCAGTCGAAGCCCTGCCGGGTGACCTCGAAGATGGCGTCCGAGTCCAGGAACTCGGCGAGCGAGGGGCGGCAGTAGATGCCGAGCGGGACGGACTGGCCGTCCTTCTCGTACACGCTGTGGACGCTGTGGTACGGGCCGACGATGAGCGCGGTGATGTACGTCGAGATGCGCGGCGTCGGCGCGAACTCCCAGACGTTGTCCTTCGGCTCCGGCGTCGGCGAGTTGGAGATCACCGTCCAGCCCTCCGGCGCGCGCACGGTGAACTGGAACGTCGCCTTCAGGTCCGGCTGCTCGAACGAGGCGAAGACGCGGCGGGCGTCCGGCACCTCGAACTGGGTGTACAGGTACGCCTGGTCGTCGACCGGGTCGACGAACCGGTGCAGGCCCTCACCCGTGTTGGTGTACGCGCAGTCGGCGACGACGCGGAGGATGTTGCGGCCCTCCAGCAGGCCGGGCAGGGCGATCCGGGAGTCCTGGAAGACGTCGGCCGGGTCGAGGGAGTCGCCGTTGAGGGTCACCTCGTGGACGGTCGGAGCCACCAGGTCGATGAACGACTCCGCCCCGCTCTCCGCGACGTCGAAGCGCACCGTGGTCGCGGACCGGTAGGTACCGCCCTCCTGCGCGCCGGAGAGGTCGAGATCGATCTCGTACGAGTCAACGGTGAGCAGCTTCGCCCGCTGCTGCGCCTCTTCGCGAGTCAGGTTTGTGCCAGGCACGCGGTCATCTCCTCGTTATGTGTGGGTTGCGCCATCCTTCCACGGGACCTGCACGAAACGCGATGTCCGTTTCCCGCCGGTGAGCGGGGCGTACGCGCGCGACGCTGGGCGCATGACGCCGTACACCGCACATGCCGTCCCGCCCGGGGTCCTGAAGGAGCTGCGCACTGCTGACGACGCGGGACGCCCGATGGTTCCCGTCACCGACGAGGAGGGCGGCGCGCCGCTGCGCTGCTGTCTGCGCCGCAGCGCGCCCGGCGAGTCGATCGCCCTGGTCTCCTACGCCCCGCTGCGCCGCCGCGCGGCACGCACGGGCACCGACCCGGGGGCCTACGACGAACAGGGCCCCGTGTTCATCCACGCGGACGAATGCCCCGGCCCCGAGGGCGACGAGCTGCCCTTCACCGACTCCCACCGCGTGGTGCGCCGCTACTCGGCCGACGGCCGCATCCTCGGCGGCCGGCGCGTGACGCCCGAGGAGTCCTTCGAGGACGCCTTCACGGAGGCCTTCGCCGACCCGGACGTCGCGCTGGTGCATGTGCGGGCGGTGGAGTACGGCTGCTTCCTGTACGAGGTGCCGCGCCGCACCCCGTGACCGTCACAGGTCCGCCACCGCCCGCGCGAACGCCCGTACCGTCTCCGTCTCCCGCTCCCGGTGCCACGTCAGGGTCAGCGCCGAGTCGGGCAGACCGGCGACGGGCACGTAGGTGACGTCCTCGCGATGGTGGTGGGCCGCGGTGGGCCGGCACAGCAGCAGGGCGGCGCGGCCGGTTGCGGCGTGCGTCAGGCCCTCCTGAAGGGTCGTCACCGCCGGGCCCGAGGTCGGGCCGGGCGCCTGGGCGGCACGCCAGTAGGCGGGCGCCGGGGGCGCGGCCGTGACCAGCGGGACCGACGCCAGGTCGGCGGCGGTCACCGAGGAGCGGCCGGCGAAGGGATGCCGGGCGGAGACGGCGACCGTCTGCCGCTGACGGGAGAACACCGGCCCTCGGACCAGGTCCGGTTCCTCCATCGGCAGCAGGACGACCGCCGCGTCCACTGAGCCGTCCCGCACCGCGCCGAACGGATCGGCGAACGGGATCTCCACCAGCTCCGTGGCACAGCCCGGGTGGGCTTCCTGGAACGCGCCGATCGCCTCGACCAGCCGCGCGTTCGCCGTGCCCTGGAAGCCCAGGCGCAGCGTGCCGGTGACGCCCCGGGCCGCCGAGCGGGCGTGGTCCACGGCCGCGCTCAGGGCTTCGTAGGCCGGCCGGAGGTCCGCCAGGAGGCGTTCGCCCAGCGGGGTCAGGGACACCCGGCGGCTGGTGCGGTGCACCAGACGGGCGCCGATCCGCTGCTCCAGGGAGCGCAGCAACTGGCTGACCCGGCTCTGCGAGACGTACAGCCGCTCCCCGGTCCGCCCGAAGTGCAGTTCCTCGGCGAGGACGAGGAAGCACTCCAGCTCGCGCAGCTCCCACCCGGACGACGGCACTCGGGCCTCCCCGCCTCGATCCATGAGTCCCGCTCATGGAAGGCTGAGAACTTCGCCGTTGTTCCCCGGGCGGCCCGGCAAAAGGGTGGAGGCATGTCCTCCTCCACTTCCCTTCCCTCCACCGCCGTGGGCGGTCCGCCCGCTGCCACGTCCGGTCCCCGGCACCCCTGGGCCGCCGTCCTCGCGCTCGCCGCCGCCACCTTCTCCGTCGTCACCACCGAGATGCTGCCGGTCGGCCTGCTCCCGTCCCTCGGGGCCGAACTGGACGTCTCGGCCGGCGTCGCGGGCCTCGCCCTCACCCTGCCCGGACTCGTCGCCGCGGTCGCCGCGCCGCTGCTGCCGGTCGCCCTGGCCCGCGCCGACCGCCGTACCGTGCTGTGCGGGCTGCTGCTCCTGCTCGCGGCGGCCGACCTGCTCTCCGCCCTCGCCCCGCACTTCGCGGTGCTGCTGCTCGCCCGCGCCCTGGTCGGGGTGTGCATCGGCGGGGTGTGGGCGGTGGCCGCCGGGCTGGGCCCCCGGCTGGTGCCCGGGGCGGCCGCGCGGGCCACCTCGCTGGTGTTCAGCGGCATCGCGGTCGCCTCGGTGCTCGGCGTCCCCGCGGGCACGTTCCTCGGCGCGCTGGCGGGCTGGCGCTGGGCGTTCGCCGCGCTGACCGGGCTCGCCCTGGCCGTCGCCGGGGGGCTCGCGGTGGCGCTGCCGCCGCTGCCCGCCGAGCGGCCGGTGCGGCTGGGCACCTTCCCGGCACTGCTGCGCACCGCGCCGGTGGCGCGAGGGCTGATCGCGGTCGCGCTGCTGGTCACCGGGCACTTCGCCGCCTACACCTATGTCCGCCCGGTGCTGGAGCGCGTCCCGGACACCGGCCCGGCCCTGGTCAGCGCCCTCCTGCTCGGCTACGGCCTCGCCGGTGTCGCCGGCACCTTCGCGGGCGGCGCGCTCGCGGCCCGCCACCCGCGCCGGGCGCTGACGGCGATCGCCGCCGGGCTCGGCACGGTCGTCGCGCTGCTGGCCCTCGCGGGCGGCTCCCTGCCCGCCACGGCCGCGCTGCTGCTGCTCTGGGGACTGGTCTACGGCGGTGTCTCGGTGTCGGCCCAGACCTGGCTGTCGGCCGCCGCGCCGCGCTCCCGCGAGGCGGCCTCCGCGCTGTTCGCCGGGGTGTTCAACGCGGCGATCGGGCTCGGCGCGTTCCTCGGCGGCCGGGTGGCGGACGGGCCCGGGCCGACCGCCGTACTGCTGCTGGGGGCGGGAGTGGCGCTGCTCGCGGTGCCCGCCGCCGGGCGTGCGAAGGGGGCGGTCACCGCGACCCGCTCCCGGTGACCGCCCCCTCGCGTGCGTTACTGCTGCTTCTTGGCGGTCAGCTCGGCCGCCACCAGCTCCGCGATCTGCACCGCGTTCAGGGCCGCGCCCTTGCGGAGGTTGTCGTTGGAGACGAAGAAGGCGAGGCCGTTGTCGACCGTCTCGTCACCGCGGATGCGGCCGACGTACGACGGGTCCTGACCGGCCGCCTCCAGCGGGGTCGGCACCTCGGTGAGGGCGACGCCGGGGGCGCCGGCCAGCAGCTCCTTGGCGCGCTCGACGCTGATCGGGCGGGCGAAGCGGGCGTTGACCTGGAGGGAGTGGCCGGTGAAGACCGGGACCCGGACGCAGGTGCCGGAGACCTTCAGCTCCGGGATCTCCAGGATCTTGCGGGACTCGTTGCGGAGCTTCTGCTCCTCGTCCGTCTCGTGCAGGCCGTCGTCGACGATGGAGCCGGCCAGCGGCAGCACGTTGTACGCGATCGGGGCGACGTACTTGTGCGGCGCCGGGTACTCGGCCGCCGAACCGTCGTGGGCCAGCTTCGGCGCGTCCTCGCCGACCTTCTTGACCTGCTCGAACAGCTCGTCCACACCGGCGAGGCCGGAGCCGGACACGGCCTGGTAGGTGGCGACGACCAGGGCTTCCAGGCCCGCCTCCTCGTGCAGCGGCTTCAGGACCGGCATGGCGGCCATGGTCGTGCAGTTCGGGTTGGCGATGATGCCCTTGGGACGGTTGGCGACCGCGTGCGGGTTCACCTCGGACACCACCAGCGGCACCTCGGGGTCACGACGCCACGCGGACGAGTTGTCGATCACCACGGCGCCCTGGGAGGCGACCTTCTCGGCCAGCGCCTTGGAGGTGGCGCCGCCCGCCGAGAACAGCACGATGTCCAGGCCGGTGTAGTCGGCCGTGGACGCGTCCTCCACCGTCACGCCGTCGAGGACCGTCCCCGCGGAGCGGGCCGAGGCGAACAGGCGCAGCTCGTCGACCGGGAAGTCCCGCTCGGCCAGGATCCTGCGCATGACCGTGCCGACCTGTCCGGTGGCTCCGACGATTCCGACCCTCACGGCGACTCCTTTGCGTGGCGTGCGTACACCCGACCTGTGGACGGGTCCCTTCCATCATGCGGGGGACCCCGGCGGGTGTGTCCAATCTTTTGCCCGAGGGATGGACGATCAGGCCTGGTCAGCGGCGCTGCTCCAGCCCCCACTCGCCGAAGCCCCGGATCTGGAGGAATCCGTTCGGGAGCCGGTGCCGACCGCGGGATCTTCCGATATGACGCACGGGGAACAGGTTTTCGTCCAGTTCGAAGAGGTGGATCAGGTCGGACAGCATGTCGTAGTCGTGCGTGAGCAACATCTCGGTTTCCGGTCCGGTGTGACGTACGACTCCGAATCCGCGTCCCGTGACCCGTTCGGTCCCTCCGCCGATCACGGGGGCCTCGTCGAGGGGCACCGGCTCGACGCGCCAGCCGACCCCGTCGCCCGCCTGGACGCGCACGAAGCAGGAGCCCTCCGGGGCGACCCAGACCGGGCCGACGACGGGGCGGCGGCGGGTGTCCGTGTCCGCGATGAGCGTGCGCTGACCGCGCGGATGGTTCAGCGCGTGGGCCGCCAGATACCCGGCCTCCTCGCTCGTCCGGCCCAGCCTGAGCAGCGTGGGCGGGCCCTGATAGCGCAGCAGCGTGCTGCCGGTGCCCTCCACCGGGCCGTTCAGCAGGGGTGCCTCCTCGATGGGCAGCACCCGCAGACGCCACTTGCCCGCCCGGCGGATCTGGAGGGTGCGCTGCGCCTGGCCCGCGGCGAACAGCACGTGACTGCCGCGCTCGCCGTGCCGGCTGCCGTTCATCCACTCGCCGTCCGAGTCGCCGTACTCGTCGAGCAGGATCACCTCGTGGCCCCGGTCGTCGGCGTTGCCGATCTCGTACTCCAGCAGGGCCGGATGGCCGGGCCGGGGGCTGACCAGGGTGACGGTCGTGTCCCCGCGCCCCTCGTAGACACCGTCGGCGGGGGCTGCCGAGCCGCCGCGGACCGGGATCGGGGTCGCCTGGAGCCGCCAGTCGCCCTCGCCGTTGGCCACGGTGACGAGCAGCGGACCGCGGGGGAGCGGCGCGGTCCTGTCGACCCGGCCGAGCTCGTTGACGAGGAGCTTGTAGTCGTAGAGGTCGTTCAGCCGGTCCGGCTCGTGGCTGTGCACACAGAACAGCTCGGAGTTCCGCCCGCCGTCGAACCGCGCCCGGAGATCGGCCGCGGGACCGTCGTACCGCAGCACCTCGGGACCGGAGCCCGTCGCCTCCTCGCCGGTCCGCAGGGCGCGCGCCGCCGACAGGGGCCGTACGGCGATCTCCCAGTCGCCGTGGAACTGCACCCGCAGCCGCAGCCGGCGGTCGGCCGGCACGGTGGCCAGACCGCGGCCCCGGAAGCGGGGCCGAGCGCTGTTGAGGACGAGGCGGTCGGGCTGTTTGTCGTCGTCGAGGGTGTCGACGCAGAACAGGCCCTCGCCGTCGTGGCGGCCTTCCACGATCACCGGTCCCGCGGGCAGCTTCACGGACACCACGCGCTCACCGCGCCCGCTGCGGGTCCAGGGGCGGAAATCCTCGCCGAGACGGGTGGGGGAGGACTTCCGCGCAGGGGACGCGGCCGAGGCGGTGGACGCGGCCGAGGCGGGGGAGGCGGACGCGGGGGAGGCTGCCGAGGCGGTGGAGGCGGACGAGGCGGGGGAGGCCTTCGTCGCGGGCGCCGCACCGGCGGGCTCCACCGCCGCCCTGGCGGGCTCCCGTGTCGCTCCGGGCTCCCATGTAGCCTTGGGCTCCGGCATCGCCCCGGGCTGCCGTGTCGCCCCGGGCAGCGGCAGCGCCCCGGGCGGCGGCCCCGCCACCTTCGACACCCCCGTGTTCGGCACCGGCCCCCTGGGCGCGGCCGGCTGCGCCGCCGCGATCCCGAAGTCCGTCGCCAGCCCCGCGAGCCCCGAGTCGTAGCCCTGCCCGACCGCCCGGAACTTCCACTGCCCGTCCCGCCGGTAGAACTCGCCGAGCACGAAGGCCGTCTCGGTGGCGGCGTCCGTCACCTCGTAGTGCACGAGGACCGTGCCGTCCGGCGCGACGGTCTGCGCCGCCAGTCCGGGCACCGCCCCGAAGGTGCCGCCGGCGCACGACGCGGCGACCAGCACGCGCTGGACCGCGGGCTCCACCCGGGGCAGGTCCAGTTCCAGCCACTCGGCGAGCTGCTTCTCGCTGTCACCGGTGCCCACGTGCCGTACCGCTCCCGACGGGTGCGCGGGCCGGTCGCGGAAGACGAGGTCGGCGTCGCCGCGCACCTTGCCCGCCGCGTCCAGCAGCAGCGCCGAGACGTCCACGGCGGGCGTCCCCGCCACCTTGTGGCGGCAGACGGCGACCCTCAGCAGACCGGCCGGGACAGGGGTGTTGGCACCTTTGGTGATGTGCGTCATGAGGCACATGCTGACAGCGCCGATCATGTGAAGAAAACATTCCGGAACTCCGGCCGAACGTTTCCGCCCCGGCCGGCGTCATAGGGGAAACGCGGCGAGGAGAGGGGTGGCTGTGCTGCGCAGAATGGCCCGCCGCGTTCAGGGGGCGGACCGGGCGGACCACGGTTCCGACGATCCCCTGGACGCGGCCCAGGAACGACGGGTGCGGGCGGTGCTCGCTCTCGGCGGGGTGCCGCAGGCGGACCTGCTGGACGGGGTACAGCAGGTCCGCCTGCGGTTGCTGGAACGCGCCGCGAGCGGACGCGAGGCGCCGCGGGACGTCTCCGCGTGGGCGGCGGTCGTCGCCTCCAACCTCGCCGTGGACTGGCACCGCGCCAAACGCCGGCAGGAGCGGATCGGGGAACGGCTCGCCTCGCTGCGGCAGCTGGAGCACCCCTCCGGTGAGGACACCAGCGTGCTCTCCGTCGCCGTCGCCCAAGGGCTGGACGAACTGCCCGACGCCCAGCGGCAGGTCGTCGTGCTGCGCTTCTACGCCGACCTGCCGGTGCGCTCCATAGCCGAGGAGCTGGGCATCCCGGAGGGCACGGTCAAGAGCAGGCTGCACACGGCGGTACGGGCCCTGCGCGCCCGGCTGCACGAGGACGAGGTGGTGTGACGTGACCGTCGAACACGACGGGCATGACGGCTCCGGCCGGGCCGGCCGTGACGACCCGTTGATGGCCGTCGTCACCGGGGAGCCGCTGTCCGAGGAGGCCCGCGCCGACGCCGCCCTGCTGGCCGAGTACCGGTCCGCCGAGGCCGACGTGGCCCTGCTGCGCGAACAGCTGGGGATCATCGGGCACGCGCTGGGCAGCGAGCCCGCCGCCCGTCCGGCCCCGGAGCCCGTGCCGCTGCGGCGGCCCGCGCGCCGCCGCCCGCTGCGCCTGGCCCTGACCGGCCTCGCCGCCGCCGCTGCCGCGACCGTCTTCGCCGGCATGGGCTGGCTGGTCGTCCAGGCCGGGGCGGGCGCCGACGACTCGGGGGGCGGGTCGAACGCCGAGAGCGCCGCCGACAGCGCCAAGTCGGTGGGCCCGCTCGGCTCGCCCGGCTATCTCGCCTGTACCCGGCTGCTCGTCGAGGGAGAGGTGACGGACGTCGTCCCGGTCCCCGGAACGGACCGGGAACGCGTCACCCTCGACGTCACCCGGTCCTACATCCCGGCGGGGAAGGACGGCGGGGACGAGACCACGTTCGTCAAGGGCGACGACGCCGTCTTCGGCGCGCCCCGTCATCTGCGCGTGGGCGACGACGTCCTGGTCGCCGTCCCGCGCCACGGCACCGCCGCCGACTTCTGGTTCGTCGGCGAGGACGACATCGCCCCGCAGCGGACGGTGATCGCCGACGCGCTGCCGGAGGCGCGGAGCATGTCCTGCGAGTGAGGGTCCGGAGACGGCAAAGGGCGGGCGCCCGCAACGGACGCCCGCCCTGGAGTCACGATCCGCGTTACGGAGTGACCTTGTCGATCTTCACGTTGCCCACGCCCGCGACCGTGCCGCGCGCGTTGACCAGCTGCACCTGGCCGAAGAACTCGCGGCCCTCGGGCGCGGCCGCGGCGGCGGTGACGCTGCCGGTGACCGTCGCCGAGGCACCCGTGCCGAGCTTCACCGGAGCGGACTCGTCGACCGTGACGGAGCCGAGCGCCTCGGAGAAGAACACGTCCAGGTAGTCGTACGCGGTGGAACCGGCGGGCACCGCGTAGCCGACGACCTCGATGGTGTACGTGCCGGCGGCCGGCGCGGGCACGGACACCGACTCCTCGGAGTCACCGTCGGCGGAGCTGCCGACCTCGTCGCCGGCCGCGTTCTTCACGACCAGGTCGAGGTCCGCGGCCGCGTCGGAGACGTTGCCGATGGTGACGTCCAGCGACTTCGCGCCCGCGGGCACCTGGACCGTGGTGGTCTGGGTGACGCCCTCCTCGATGGTCGGGCGGGCCGTCTTGGACGAGCCCAGCGGGCCGCCGACCAGCTTGCCGTCGAGCGCGGCGTAGTTGTTGGTCACCTTCCAGGAGGCGGCGGCCGGGGTGCCGACCTTGGCCTCGGGCACGGTCACCGTCTCCGGGTCGAAGCCCGCGCCGAGGACCGTGACGTCCAGCTTGTACGGGTTGTCCAGCAGCGGCGACGTACGGCGCGACTCGACCTCGATCTCCCAGACGCCCGGCTGCGGGTCGGCGTAGGAACGCACGTCCGGACGGCAGGTGTTGGCCGGGTTGGCGTAGTTCGGGTAGCAGTTGATCGTCGACGTCGGGTCGGCCGGGACACCGTACGGGTGGATCGCGATGAACCGGGTCTGGCTCTTGCCCTGCAGGCCGCCGATCGCCACCTCCAGCGACTTGGCGCCCTCGGGCACGGTCACGAAGTACGACTTGTGGCTGTTGCGCTGCACGGAACCGGACGCCGAGTAGGTGTACTCCAGCGGCGCGGAGACCACGACCGTGTTCAGGACCTGCTTGTCGATGCCCTCGGTGCGCGGGTCGTCGACCTCGAGGATCGCGCTCTTCAGCCCGGCGGACTTCGGCGCGGCCTGCACCTTGACGGTGACCGGCTGGTTCAGCGGCAGACGCACCTCGTCGGAGCCGACGATGCGGAAGGTGCCGCCCGCGTTGTTCTCGAAGTGCAGCTCGTGCCGGATCGCCTTGTCGGCGCCGGACGTACGGGTCAGGGTGATCTCGTACGTCTTCTTCTGGCCGGCCTTCAGGCCGCCCTCACGGTCGTAGAGGCCGGTGCCGAAGCCCGGCGTCTTCAGGAACTGGTCGATCGCGGTGTCGACCGGCGCCTTGACGGTGTAGTCGTGGGCGGCGGCACCGTCGCGGATCGAGTCCCAGGCGTCCTCGATGTTGATCAGGCCCGCGCCCTCCTCGTAGGCCTGCACGCCCGCGATGTGGTCGGCGGTCGAGGTGAGCGCCGTGCGCAGCGTCGCCGGCTTCAGCTCGATGCCCTTCTGCTTGGCCGCGGACAGCAGCAGCGCGGACGCGCCGGTCGCCTGCGGGGAGGCCATCGAGGTGCCCTGGAGCATGGAGTAGCCGGGCGGCAGGCTGTAGCCGGCCTCGGCGACCGGGCCGCCGGGCGACCAGGTCTGGGTGGTGTTGATGGCGGCGCCGGGCGCGGACAGCGTCGGCGTGAAGCCGCCGTCCTCACGCGGACCGCGCGAGGAGAACGGCATCATGGCGTACCGCTTCTCCACCTTGGAGCCGTAGTTGGCGGCCCAGGTCTCCTTGGAGATGGTCGCGCCGACCGAGATCACCTTGTCGGAGAGGGCGGGGTCGCCGATGGTGTTGGCGCCGGGGCCGGAGTTGCCCGCGGAGATCACCAGCTGGACGCCGTAGGTGTCGATGAGCCGGGTGTACAGCTCGGAGCGCGCGTTGTTGCCGTCGTTCAGCGCGGGCAGGCCGCCGATCGACATGTTGACGATGTCGACGCCGCGGTTGACGACGAGATCGATCATGCCCTCGGTGAGCGCGACGTTGGTGCAGCCGCCGGACCAGGTGCAGGCCCGCGAGGAGACCAGCTTGGCGCCGGGCGCCGCGCCGTTCATCTCGCCGCCGAACAGGCCGTTGGCGGCGGTGATGCCGGCCACGTGGGTGCCGTGCGAGCCCTCGATGACGCCGATGCTGACGTAGTCGGCCTTGGCGCCGGAGGCGTTGTAGACGACGTCCTTGCGGACCTCGACGACGAACGGGATGCGCTCGGCGATCTCGGTGGCCGGGTCGTCGGTGCCGAAGTAGCCGACCTGGAAGCCGTCCTTGTACGGCTTCATCGCCTCGTCGTCGGTGAAGTCGAGGTTGTCGTTCAGGTCGACGCGGACGGTGCCGGCGGCGGCGTCGTACAGCACGCCCCAGACGTCCGTCTTGTCGCCGTCCCGGTTCAGGTCTCCGGCCATGTCGCCGCCGGTGGTGGCGGACTCGGAGAAGTAGCTGAACTTGTAGCCGCCCCCGGGGGCCTTGAAGGTCTCCGTGCCGAGGCTGGCGGTGGTGATGGAGAAGGTGGGGCCGGAGACCGAGGTGGTCATCCGCCGCCAGGTGCCGTCGTTGTCGACGACCGGGTCGGTGGCCGTCACCCAGTCGACGATCTTCCGCTCACCCGTGGTGGTCTTCCGCAGTGCCGGGTGGCCGAGGTCGACACCGGAGTCCAGGATGCCGATGGTGACGCCGCGTCCGTCCGCCTTCGGGTGGTCCTCGACGAAGTCGACGGCACCGGTCTCGAAGGACGGGTTGTACGGGTTCTCGGCGGGGGTGTCCTCGCCGGGGGCCGGGTAACTCCCGGTCGCCTGCGCGCCCTTCGCGGCGCCCGCGTTCGGCGACGGGTCCTCCAGCGGGATCTCCTGGCGCAGGTCGATGCCGTGCACGGAGGAGAGCTTCACCGCGGCGGCGATGGCCGACTCGGCCTTGCCGGTGGGAACGGTCGCGCGGACGTAACCGAGCTTGTCGTACGTTCGGCCCACGAGACCGCCGTCGACGGAGTCCAGCTGCTTGGCGACCTGCTCGGTCTGGCCGGGGGCGGTCGCGACCATCATGGTCACGCTCTTGACGCCGTCGGCCTTCGCCTCGGCCAGCAGGTCGGCGTCGTCGGAGCCCAGCTTGTCGTGGGCGGACTTCACGCCCGGGCCGGCCGCGGCGGGGGCGACCGGGTCCGCGGCGAAGGCCAGGGGTATCGGCGCGGCCGCGGAGAGCGCGGCGACGAGACCGGCGGCCAGGGCGATACGGGCCACGCGTCTCGCGCCCGGTATCGGTTCGCTCTGGGGGGTGTGGGTCATCGGCATCCCTTGAAGGTGGAGGGAACGAGCGTGTCGCTTGTCGTCCGGAATGCGACACCGGACGACCGCTCAGCTTTATGCAAGGGACCGAAGTTTGGGGAGGGTTGACCGAAACGATATGGATGTATGGGGAAAACCCGCGATGACAATCAGGCGGATTCTTCCCCGAACACGGGCAACCAACCTCATTCCCGCAGGTGTTGCTCAGTCACCCTTCGAACGGGCGTAGTGGCGGGACGCCTTCGCGCGGTTCCCGCACACCGCCATGGAGCACCAGCGCCGCGTGCCGTTGCGTGAGGTGTCGAAGAAGTGCAGGACGCACGCCTCGTGGGCGCAGTGGCGGATCCGGTCCGGCGCGGTGGACAGCAGTCGCAGGTAGTCGCGGGCGGCGAGCCAGGCGGGGCCCCAGGAGGCGTCCGGGAACTCGGGCTCCTCGCCCGGGCCCGCCGGGGTGAGCGTCGCCCGGATCCGGCCGTGCGCGAGCACGGCGTCCACGCGTGCCGCGCCCGCCGTCAGGGAACCGTCGACCGCCGCCGCCAGCGCGTCCCGCGCCTGGAGGGTGTGCCGCAGGGTGGCCGGGTCGGCCGCGAACCGCTCCTCCAGCCCGTTCGCCGCGAGCCAGACCGCCAGCCCCTCCGTGCCGTCGAGCAGGTCGCGCGGGGCGCCGTCGTGGACCCAGCGGGTGTTGAGCAGGTCGAGGGAGAGGGGTTCGCCGGTGAGCGGGCGGGGGTCGCGGGCGGCGGACATCGGGGGCTCCTTCCGGTCTAACCCCTAAAGGTTAGATCACCGGTTGACGCCCGCCGAGTCTAACCACTAACGTCATTTATAGAGGTTAGAAAAATGAGGTTAGAGATCAGTTGAAGGGGACAGCCATGACCTTGCTCACCGGCCACATCGGCCTGAACGTCACCGACCTCGACCGCTCCCTCGCCTTCTACCGGGACGTCCTGGGCTTCGCCGTGCTGGCCGAGGGCAAGGAGGACGGCCGGCGGTACGCCTTCCTGGGCGAGGCCGACCGTCTGGTCCTCACCCTCTGGCAGCAGGCGGGGCAGCCGTACGACTCCGGGCGCGCGGGCCTGCACCACCTCGCGCTGGAGGTGGACTCCATCGCCCGGGTCGAGGAGTACGAGTCGGCGCTGCGGTCGTACGGCGCGGAGTTCGCCTACGACGGGGTGGTGGCCCACCGGGAGGGCGCGGCCTCCGGCGGCATCTTCTTCCACGACCCCGACGGGACGCGCCTGGAGATCTACGCCCCGCAGGGCGCCGAGGACGCCCCCGCCCCCGCCGAGTCCGCTCCCACCTGCGGCTTCTTCTAGGCGTGAGGGTCATGGGCGTCTATCACCCGGGCTCGCGGGCCGTGCAGGACCGGGTCGGCGTGCGGGAGCAGGCCGACCACGTGGGCCGCTCGATCGGGTCCGGCATCAAGCCGGTGGCGGCGGCCTTCCTGGAACTCCAGCCGCTGCTGGTGGTGGGCGCGGCCGACCCGGCGACCGGCGCGGTGTGGGCCGCGCCGGTCGCCGGCGACCCCGGCTTCGTCCGCGCCACCGGCCCGCACCGGGTCTCCGTCGCGGGCGGGCCCGCCCCGGCCGACCCGCTCGCGACGGCCCTGGCGACCCCCGGCACCCCCGTCGGCACGATCGCCCTCGATCCGCGCACCCGCCGCCGGATGCGCCTCAACGGCGTCGCCGAGCCGACGGCACGGGGGTTCGCGGTGACGGCGGGGCAGGTGTTCTCCAACTGCCCGAAGTACCTCCAGCGGCGGGAGTCGTACGAGGTGGTCGCGGACCGCGCGCCGGGGGAGCCGCGCACGGCGGAGGAGCTGACGCCTGCCCAGGCCGGGTTCCTCGCGGCGGCCGACACCGCCTTCCTGGCCACCGTCCACCCGCAGGGCGCCGACGCCAGCCATCGCGGCGGCCACCCCGGCTTCCTCCGGGTCGACTCCCCGCGCGAACTGAGCTGGCGCGACTATCCCGGCAACTCCATGTTCCTCACCCTCGGCAACCTCGCCGCCGACCCCCGGGCGGGCCTGCTCGTCCTGGACTGGACGACGGGCACGGTCCTCCAGCTGACCGGCACGGCGCGCACGGAGTTCGGGGCGGACGGCGCACGCGCGGTCCACTTCACCATCGCCCGGCTCGTCGAGACGCCGGCCGCGCTCCCACTGCGCTGGTCCGCCCCCGAACACTCCCCGGCCAACCCGCTCCCGGCGCGTTAACGTCCCTGGATGCGCCGGAAACTGAGGGTGGCGGCCTACGCCATATGCGTCCGTGACGACCATGTCCTGCTGGCCCGCTCGCCGGCCTGGGACGGAACCCTCGAATGGGTCCTCCCCGGCGGCGGCATGGAGCACGGCGAGGACCCGTACGACACGGTCGTCAGGGAACTGCTGGAGGAGACCGGCTACCACGTCGAGGTGGCCGGTCTCCTCGGCGTGAGCTCCAGCCGCCGCTCCCTGCCGCGCCGGGGGCTGCGCGGCCCCGTCGACCTGCACTCCGTACGTCTGCTCTACGAGGCGAAGGTCGTCGGCGGCGAGCTGCGCTTCGAGGTCGGCGGCTCGACGGACATGGCGGCGTGGCACGACCTGGACGCGGTGTCCGGGCTGGTCAGGATCCCGCTGGTGGACGCGGCGCTGCGGATGTGGCGGGAGAGGGACCCCGGTGTTGCATGATAATGCGAGATGTTGCATAGTTTTGCTATGTCCAAGGTCCTCACCTCCCTCCCTGTCGGCGAGCGCGTCGGCATCGCCTTCTCCGGCGGGCTCGACACCTCGGTCGCCGTCGCCTGGATGCGCGACAAGGGCGCCATCCCGTGCACGTACACCGCCGACATCGGCCAGTACGACGAGCCCGACATCGCCTCCGTGCCCGGCCGTGCCTCCGCGTACGGCGCCGAGATCGCCCGGCTCGTCGACTGCAGGGCCGCGCTGGTCGAGGAAGGGCTGGCCGCGCTCGCCTGCGGCGCGTTCCACATCAGGTCCGGCGGGCGCGCCTACTTCAACACCACGCCGCTGGGCCGCGCCGTCACCGGCACCCTGCTGGTCCGCGCGATGCTCGAGGACGGGGTGCAGATCTGGGGCGACGGCTCCACCTTCAAGGGCAACGACATCGAGCGGTTCTACCGCTACGGCCTGCTCGCCAACCCGCACCTGCGGATCTACAAGCCCTGGCTGGACGCCGACTTCGTCACCGAGCTGGGCGGCCGCAAGGAGATGTCCGAGTGGCTGGTGGCCCACGGGCTGCCCTACCGCGACTCCACGGAGAAGGCGTACTCCACCGACGCCAACATCTGGGGCGCCACCCACGAGGCCAAGACCCTGGAGCACCTGGACACCGGCATCGAGACCGTCGAGCCGATCATGGGCGTCCGCTTCTGGGACCCCGCCGTGGAGATCGCCACCGAGGACGTGACGGTCGGCTTCGACCAGGGCCGCCCGGTCACCATCAACGGCAAGGAGTTCGGCTCCGCCGTCGACCTCGTCATGGAGGCCAACGCGATCGGCGGCCGGCACGGCCTCGGCATGTCCGACCAGATCGAGAACCGGATCATCGAGGCCAAGAGCCGCGGCATCTACGAGGCGCCCGGCATGGCGCTGCTGCACATCGTCTACGAGCGCCTCGTCAACGCCATCCACAACGAGGACACCCTCGCCCAGTACCACGCCGAGGGCCGCCGCCTCGGCCGGCTGATGTACGAGGGCCGCTGGCTGGACCCGCAGGCCCTGATGATCCGCGAGTCGCTCCAGCGCTGGGTCGGCGCCGCGGTCACCGGCGAGGTGACGCTGCGGCTGCGGCGCGGCGAGGACTACTCGATCCTCGACACCACCGGCCCGGCGTTCAGCTACCACCCGGACAAGCTGTCGATGGAGCGCACCGAGGACTCGGCCTTCGGCCCGGTCGACCGGATCGGCCAGCTCACCATGCGCAACCTCGACATCGCCGACTCGCGCGCCAAGCTGGAGCAGTACGCGGGCCTCGGCCTGATCGGCAGCGGCAGCCCCACCATCGGCGCCTCCCAGGCCGCCGCCACCGGCCTGATCGGCACCATGCCGGAGCTGCCCGAGGGCGGCGCCGAGGTCATCGCCTCCCGGGGCGAGGTGTCCGAGCAGGACGCGCTGCTGGACCGCGCCGCGATGGAGTCCGGCACGGACTGATCCCGGCCCCCGGCCCACGGGCCCCGGCGGACACCTCGTCCCGCCGGGGCCCGTTCGCGTACCCCGCCGGATGAACGCCGGGTGACGCCGTCCCGGCCCGCGAAGGAGCGTCCGCGGACGCGCCGGGTGGAGGGTGATCCACGTACGGTGATCGGCGCTGCCCGTTGCCGCCGCGTTCACACGCAGGTCATTCCCGATGCCAACGATCCAGAGCGAGCGGGGGGTTCGCGCGAGCGGCCGTCCGCGCCACTGCCGACGCGTTCGCACTCGGGGAGACCGCGCCATGTCGCGCCTACGCTCTGTCGCCAGCTCCACCGCCCACGGACTGGCGGTCGACCGCCGCACCGTCCTCGCCGCCGCCGGAGCCGTGTCGCTGTCCGCGGGCGTCGGCTACGCCCTGCGCCCCACCGACAGCCGGGCCGCCACCCAGTCCCCGGCCACCGCGGGGGAGGCGCCGGTCGCGTCCTCCCGCAGGGCGCCGGCCGGCCCCCTCGCGCCCTACACCCGCGGCACCACCCTGTCCGGCGTCGCCGTCCCGCGCGGCGGTTCCACCGGGTACCGGCGGCTCGGCGACGGCAAGGGCTGGCCCCGGGTCGTCCGTAGCGAGCTGGCGACGCCCAAGTCCGGCCGCGCCGAGCGGCGTACCGCGCTCGCGGCCTTCGTCCAGCTCACCGACCTGCACCTGATCGACGCCCAGCACCCGCTGCGGCTGGAGTTCCTGCGCTCGGCCGACGTGCACGCCTGGCGGCCGCAGGAACTGCTGACCGTGCAGGGCGCGGTGTCGCTGGTGGAGCGGGTCAACGCGCTGCGCGGGGCGCCCGTCACCGGTGCGCCGCTGCACTTCGCGATGACGACCGGCGACAACACCGACAACAACGCCATGACCGAGCTGGAGTGGTTCCTGACGGTCCTCAGCGGCGGGCGGATCACCCCCAACACCGGTGACCCGCGCCGCTACGAGGGCGTCCAGAACAGCGGCCTGGGGCAGTACTGGCAGCCAGACTCCGCCCTGCGCGACGCCGACAAGCAGCGCGGCTTCCCGCAGCTGGACGGGTTCCTAGCCGCCGCGATGCGGGAGGTGCGCAGCCCCGGCCTGAACCTCCCCTGGTACTCGACCGTCGGCAACCACGACTCCCTCCCGCTCGGCTGCTACGGCCACGGCGACCCCTACCTCGCCGACTTCGCCGTCGGCGG
This sequence comes from Streptomyces sp. TSRI0107, assembly GCF_001905845.1. GTDB lineage: Bacteria > Actinomycetota > Actinomycetes > Streptomycetales > Streptomycetaceae > Streptomyces. Next base: position 423,898 of record NZ_LIVZ01000001.1, read on the forward strand.
CAGGAAGCTGATGACCCTGCCGGCGGCGGAGGCGAGGAAGCTCCAGGAAGCGATCAAGAACGCCACGGACCCGCTGGGCGTCCGGTTCCGCGACCTGCTCGAGGCGCACGCCCGCGACCTGCGCCCGGTGACACCGGACGAGCGGCGGGCGCCCTACACCGCCGCCGAGTACGTCAAGGCCCACCTCGACCCGGCGTACACCGGGATGGGCCCGGCCGGGCACGGCTACTCCACGGCGAACCTCGACGCTGGCACCCAGTACTACAGCTTCCGCATCGCCGACGACGTCATCGGCGTCAGCCTCGACACCACCGACCCCGGCGGCCACTACGAGGGCTCCGTCGGCGCGGCGCAGCTGCGCTGGCTGGACCGCACCCTGCGGGAGAACGCCGACTCCCACGCCGTCGTCTTCAGCCACCACACCAGCCAGACGATGGACAACGGCCGCCCGGACCCGGCCCGCCCGAACGAGCGGCGGTACCGCGGCGCCGACGTCCTGGCCGTGCTGGGCCGCCACCGCAACACCCTCGCCTGGATCAACGGCCACATCCACCGCAACGAGATCACCCCGCACACCGGAGCGGACGGCCACGCCTTCTGGGAGATCTCGACGGCGTCCCACGTGGACTTCCCGCAGCTGGCCCGGGTGGTCGAACTCACCGACAACAAGGACGGCACCCTCTCGGTCTTCACCACCATGGTCGAGTCCGCCGCCCCCCACCGCACCGACTTCACCGACCTCTCCCAGACCGGCCTGGCCGCGCTCTACCGCGAGCTGTCCTTCAACGCCCCGGGCGCCCGCACCGACCTGGCGGGCGGCACCCGGGACCGGAACACCGAACTGGTGCTGAAGAAAGGCTGATCCGAAGGCACGGCCCAGGGGGCACCTCTAGCGGGGCACGACGACGACGTACGCCGCCGGGTCGCGGTCCGCCGAGGCCATCAGGGCCGTGCGGACGACCGTGGCCTGCTGCTCCAGGGACTCGCGGAGCTTCCTCGGGGTGATGTGGACGACCGTGATGCCCAGGCGCTCCAGGTGCTCCCGCTTGCGGGCGTACTCCGACCACATCGCGTCCTCGTCCTGGCGCGGGGCCCGGGTGTCCAGTTCGACGGCGACCGAGTGCTCCGGCCAGAAGGCGTCCACGCCGCCGAGGTGGGGGCCGCCGGGCAGGCGCAGGTCCACGTTCCAGACCGGGTCGGGCAGGCCGTACTCCCGGACCATCCGGTACAGCCGGTCCTCCGCGATCGCCCGTCCTTCCGCGAGCAGCGAGTCCACCGCGTCCACCACGTGGGGCCGGCCCAGCAGCTTCGCCTGGGTCAGCTCGCGGACCACCGACGCCGGGTCGCAGTGACCGCCCCGGACGGCCTCGGTGAGCAGCCGGCGCACGGCGCCCGCGTCCCGCAGGTCCGCCACCGCGTCGGCCAGCGCGCGCGGCACGGGCGCGACGGGGAGACCGGTGACCTGCTCGGGGACGGGCAGGTGCGCGGTGCGCAGGACGCGGGCGAAACCCGTGGAGCGCAGCCGGCGCAGCCGGGGGACCAGGACGTCGAGCCGGTCCAGGGCGGGCAGCGGCGGTGACGTCGTGAAGCCGTGCAGGGTGAGCGCCGCGAGCCCGGTGACGACCGCGTCGGAGTAGACGGGGCGGTGCGGCTGCTCGGCGCCCGGCTGGGTCGGCACCGCCGGGAGGGTCGTCGTCTCGCGGGCCGCGTAGGTCAGCACGGCGTGCAGGCGCTCCTCGCTGGTCGGGGGGCCCGGGTGCAGGACGTAGACGCCGGGGAGCAGCTGCTGCCAGGGGCCGCCGGGGCGGCACTGCTCGGCCGTTTCCGCGGGGGAGACGCCGTGCGAGCGGAGCTGGGCGGCGGTCAGGACACGGCGGGTGCCCTCGGCGATGTGACGCAGGGGGCGGGGGGAGAGCGGGGTGTTGTGGGTCATGCACCGGGGATTCCCGCACTCGGAACGCCTCTTAACCGCTGTTACACACCCGTCGACAAATGCGGACAACCTTGCACTAAAGGACGGATGTTCGGATGCCGAGTAGGCACCGAAAACCCCTGGTCCGTATGGGGGCGGTCCAGGGGTTACGGTCTTTCCTGCCGGGATTTCGTAACGGTGACCTACGGCCCAAGCTCAGGCCAAAGGCCGTCGGGCGGGCCTCAGTTCGCCGCCGCGTCGCACTCCTGGCCGCGCAGCGCCCGCGCCAGGTCGTCCCGCGCCTCCAGCACCAGACGGCGCAGCGCCGGCGGGGCGCCCTCGTGGGCGGACAGCCAGGCGTCCGTCGCCCGCAGCGTCTCCGGCGAGTCCTGGAGCGACGGGAACAGACCCCGCACCACGTCCATGCCGATCTGGATGGACCGCTCCCGCCACACCCGCTCGATCACCGCGAAGTACTTCTCCGCGTACGGCGCCAGCAGCTCCCGCTGCGACGGCTGCGCGAAGCCCGCGATGGTCGCCTCCACCAGCGCGTTGGACAGCGCGTCCGACTCCACGACCTGCGCCCACGCCTGTGCCTTGACCGCCGCGGAGGGCCGCGCGGCCAGGCAGCGCACCTGGTGCCGCTTGCCGGACGCGGTGTCGTCGCGGGCCAGCTCCTCGGCCAGCGTCCGCTCGTCGGCCGCCCCGTGCGCGGCCAGCGGCTCCAGGAACGCCCAGCGCAGCTCCTGGTCCACTTCCAGACCGTCGATCTTCTCGGTGCCGTCCAGCAGACCGCGCAGCAGCCGCAGGTCCGCGTCGCCGGACGCCGTCGTCGCGAAGAACCGCGCCCACGCCAGCTGGTGCTCGCTGCCCGGCTCGGCCGCCCGCAGCTCACGCAGGGCGCCCTCCGCCAGCAGCCGCTCGCCCTCCGCGCGCCGGTCCGGGGCCACGTAGTGGACCAGCGCGGAGTTCGCCCACGCGTGCAGCATCTGCAGCACGCCGATGTCCGACTCGCGGCCCGCGAACCGCAGCACCAGGCCGACGAAGTCCCGCGCCGGCAGCAGCGCGTCCCGGGTCAGGTTCCACAGCGCCGACCAGCACAGGGCACGCGCCAGCGGGTCCTCGATCGCGCCCAGGTGGCCGCGCAGCGTGTCCAGCGAGGTCGCGTCGAAGCGGATCTTGCAGTACGTCAGGTCGTCGTCGTTGACGAGCACCAGCTCCGGCGCCTCCGCGCCCGCCAGCTCCGCCACGACCGTGCGCGGGCCGTCGACGTCCGCCTCGGCGCGCGCGTACCGCTCCAGCGCGCCGTCCGGCGTGCGGCGGTACAGGCCCACCGCCACCCGGTGCGGCCGCAGCTCAGGGTGCGATTCGGGGGCTTCCTGGACCACCGCCAGCTCGGCGATCCGGCCGCCCTCGGTGTCCAGCAGCACCTGCGGGGTCAGCGAGTTGACCCCGGCCGTCTGCAGCCAGGACCGCGCCCAGCCGCTCATGTCCCGGCCGCTGGTCTCCTCCAGCACCGACAGCAGGTCGCCCAGGCGCGTGTTGCCGTACGCGTGCCGCTTGAAGTAGCGCCGCGCGCCCTCCAGGAACGCGTCCTGCCCGACGTACGCCACCAGCTGCTTGAGCACCGAGGCGCCCTTGGCGTAGGTGATGCCGTCGAAGTTGAGCTTCGCGTCCTGCAGGTCGCGGATGTCGGCGGTGATGGGGTGCGTCGACGGCAGCTGGTCCGCGCGGTACGCCCAGGCCTTGCGGCGGTTGGCGAAGGTGATCCAGGCGTCCTTGAAGCGGGTCGCGCCGACGTTGGCGAAGGTGCCCATGAAGTCGGCGAAGGACTCCTTCAGCCACAGGTCGTCCCACCACTCCATGGTGACCAGGTCGCCGAACCACATGTGCGCCATCTCGTGCAGGACGACGTTGGCCCGGCCCTCGTACGACGCCTGCGTCACCTTGCCGCGGAAGATGAACTCCTCGCGGAAGGTCACCAGGCCCGGGTTCTCCATCGCGCCGAGGTTGTACTCGGGCACGAACGCCTGGTCGTACTTCCCGAACGGGTACGGGTAGTCGAAGTGGTCGTGGAAGAAGTCCAGGCCCTGCTTGGTGACCAGGAAGACGTCGTCGGAGTCGAAGTACGGGGCCAGGCCCTTGCGGCACATCGCGCCGAGGGGGATCTCCAGGCGGGTGCCGTCCGCGAACACCCGCTCGTAGGAGTCCGTCACATAGTGGTACGGGCCGGCCACCACACACGTGATGTACGTCGAGATCGGCTTGGTCTCCGCGAACCGCCACACGCCGTCGGCCCGCTCGCCGGCCCCGTTGCTCCACACCGTCCACTCCTCCGGCGCCCGCACCTCGAAGCGGAACGGGGCCTTGAGGTCCGGCTGCTCGAAGTTCGCGAACACCCGGCGGGAGTCGGCCGGCTCGTACTGCGTGTACAGGTAGACCTCGCCGTCCTCCGGGTCGACGAAGCGGTGCAGGCCCTCGCCGGTGCGGGAGTAGGCGCACCGGGCGTCCACGATCAGCTCGTTGTCGGCGGCCAGGTCCTCCAGCACGATCCGGGAGCCGTCGAACACCTCGCTCGGATCGAGGTCGCGGCCGTTGAGGGAGACCGCGGTGACGCTCGGCGCGATCAGGTCCGCGAAGCTCGACGCGCCCGGCTCGGCGCAGCGGAAGCGGATCGTGGTGACCGAGCGGAAAGTGCGCGGGCCGTCGCCCTCGTGCTCGCCGACGGCCGAACGCACGTCGAGGGACACCTCGTACCCGTCGACGGACAGCAGTGCGGCCCGCTCCCGGGCCTCGTCGCGGGACAGATTCTCACCGGGCACGGGCGGCACTCCCTCGTACGTCATGGCTACGGCTGAACAGGACCGATCCTGCCATGTGCCCCTGACACGGCACAGCAGGGAATGAGCGGGGACACCGGTGGCGTTCTCCCCCCTGTTCCCGGAGAACGCCCCCTTGAAGGAGAGACATGTCGGAGAAGACCCCCGTCGACTTCTGGTTCGACCCGGTGTGCCCCTGGGCCTGGATGACCTCCCGGTGGGTGCTGGAGGTCGAGCGGAGCCGCGACATCGAGGTCCGCTGGCATGTCATGAGCCTCGCCGTGGTGAACGAGGACAAGATGGACGACCTGCCCGAGGACTACCGGGAGATGCTGACCACGCGGGCCTGGCCGCCGATCCGGGTGGTCACGGCGGCCTGGCAGAAGCACGGCGACGCCGTGGTCGGCCCCCTCTACACCGCGCTCGGCACCCGCTTCCACAACAACGGCGAGGGCACCACCCTGGAGGCCATCGCGGGCGCGCTCGCCGACGTCGGCCTGCCCGCCGACCTCATCGACTACGCCCACCAGGAGGACTTCGAGTTCGAGGCCGAGCTGCGCGCCTCCCACAAGGAGGGCATCGAGAAGGTCGGCCAGGACGTCGGCACGCCGATCATCGCCGTGCCCGGCGCCGACGGCGAGCAGATCGCCTTCTTCGGCCCCGTCGTCACCCCGACGCCCCAGGGCGAGGAAGCCGCCCGCCTGTGGGACGGCGTCCTCGCCGTGGCGTCCGTGCCCGGCTTCTACGAGATCAAGCGCACCCGCACCAAGGGCCCGGACTTCAGCAACCTGTGACGCCCAGGGGTGTCTAGGGGTGTCTAGTCCGCGGCGATCCGCGCCAGATCCGGGAAGTCCGTGACCACCGCGTCCACGCCGAGACCGTAGTGCAGGGCGTACTCCGCGAACGCGTCGCCGAAGCCGGTCGCCGTCGCGCCGCGGCGCAGGGCGGGCGGCAGGTACTGGTTCTCGGCGCGGAAGGTGTACGCCCCGACGCGCAGGCCCGCCGCGTGCGCGTCCGCCACCAGCGAGGTGGGCGTGCCGGTGCCGCCGTCCGGGTTCACCGGCACGATCGAGGACTTGTCCGGGCCGATCCAGTCCGCGTACCCGGCGATCCGCGCCAGCCCGGCCGGGGTCATCATGTCCCGGTACGTCGTCGGATCCCCGGCCGAGACCAGGTCGTACGGCCCGCCCGTGGTGCCCAGCGCCTGCCACAGCGGCACGCCGAGCCGTTCGCCGGCGATCCGCCGCAGACTCGTCGGCTCGAACGACTGCACCACGCATTCACGGGGGCCCAGCCGGTTGCGGCGGACGGCCTGCGCCAGCTTCGGCTCCAGGGGCAGGCCGAGCGCGCGGAAGTACGTGGGGTGCTTGGTCTCCGGGAAAACGGCGACCGTCCGCCCGTGCGTCCTCGACAGGCGCCGGGCGAGGTCCACGACCTCCTGGAAGGTCATGATCCGCTCACGCCCGTCGAAGACCGTGTTGCGGTCGCGGACCAGGGGCAGGCGTTCCACCGCCCGCAGCGTCCTCAGCTCGGCGAGGGTGAAGTCCTCCGTGAACCAGCCGGTCACCGCCCGCCCGTCCACCGTCTTCGTGGTCCGGCGGTCCGCGAACTCCGGGTGCGCGGCCACGTCGGTGGTCTGCGAGATCTCGTTCTCGTGCCGGACCACCAGCACATGGTCCCTGGTCGGCACCAGATCCGGCTCGATCCAGTCCGCGCCGGTCTGCACGGCGTACGTGTACGAGGCGGCCGTGTGCTCCGGCCGCCAGCCGGCGGCGCCCCGGTGGCCTATGACCAGGGGCCGGCGCGGGCGCCCGGCGTCCTCGGCGGCCCGCGCCGCGGGGCCGGGAGCGGCGAGCGCCGGGCCGCCGGCGGCGGCCGCGAGCAGCACGGATCGGCGTCTCATCGGCATCGGAACGTCCTCTCGTCGTAGAGCGGTTCAGCCCTGTGCGCGGGCCCGGGCCTCCGTCAGCCGGGCCAGATGCTCCTCGTATCCCTTCGCGTAGTACGCCGCCCGGTCCGCGTCCGGCTCCACCACGGCCGTCGGCCGCGTCCACGCCTCCGCGTCCAGGCCGACGCCGAACCGCTCGGCCGCCGCGAGCACCGCGCCCCGCGCGCCCACCTCGCCCTCGACGACCCGCAGCGGCCGCCCCAGCACGTCGGCGAGCAGCCGCATCCACGCGGGGCTGCGGGTTCCGCCGCCGCACACCGCGAGCGAACCGGTCAGGCCCGCCGCCTGGAGGCAGTGCCGGGCCGCGTAGCCGATGCCCTCGCAGGTCGCGCGGACCAGGTCGGCGCGGGTCGACTCCAGGCTGACGCCGAGGAGTTCGGCGCGCAGCCGGGGCTCGACGAACGGGGCGCGCTCACCGGACGGGGCGAAGTACGGCAGCACCCGGACCCCGTGCGCGCCCGGCGGGGTGGCCTCCAGCAGGCCGTCCACCTCCGCGTGCCGGACGCCGGTGGTGGCGAGCACCCAGTCCAGGGCCGCAGTGCCGACCATCGCGGGCATGGCGCGCAGCCAGTGGCCGGGCCGGTCGGTGGAGATGTACAGGCCGGCCGGCTCGCCGGTCAGATCCAGGTCGGTGGTGGCCACCAGCGCGGCCAGACAGGTGCCGACGATCAGCAGGCCGTCGCCGGGATCGGTGACGCCCGCGCCGAGCGCGCTCGCCGGCAGATCGTACGGCCCGTTCGCGAGCCTCGTGCCCGCCGGCAGGCCCTCGCGGGCCGGCGCGGTCGCCACCGGGTCGCTGACCGGCGCGAGCAGGCCCCGGCGGTGGGTGAGGCCGAGGAGTTCGACGACCCCGTTGTCGTACGTCCTGCTCCGGGGGTCCAGGAACGGCATCGACGCGTCCGACACGTCCGTCGTCGCCGGTGCTCCCGTCAGCCGCCGGAACACCATGTCCTTGCAGTACAGGGCGGCCGCGGCGGCGTCCAGGGCGGCCGGCTCGTGCCGGTCCAGCCAGGCCAGCAGGGGGCCCGGGCAGCCGGGGAACATCGCGCTCCCGGTGCGCCGGAACACCGCCTCGAAGGTGCCGTCCGCCAGCCACTGGCCGAGCAGCTGATGCGCCCGCCCGTCCATCCAGGAGGCCGCCGCGCGCACCGGGCGCCCCTCCTCGTCCACCAGCCACACCCCGTCGCCCTGCCCGGTCAGCCCGGCCAGCGTCACCGGCCCCGGCACCCGCGCGGTCAGCGCGCCCAGCACCTCGACGACCGCCGCGTACACCTCCTCCATGTCCTGCTCGACGAACCCGCCCCGCAGCGCGAGCCGCACCGGCCGGGACTCGACGGCCAGCTCCCGCCCGCCCTCGTCGAAGACGGCGGCCTTCACGACGGACGTGCCCACATCGATACCGACGAACATTCCGACCTCCCCTTTCTTGGCTCGGTCGCCTCCGAGGCGCTTCATGCCGGTGTCGAGGCGCGACCGTGCTCGACCCTTCGGGCCTCCGCGCGCTCGCCCCCTCGACACCGGCGCGCCTCTCCGGCTCCCTCGCGGCCGACGCCCTTGGCACAGTGCCGGTTGGTGGGCCCATCAGGTCAGGCAGTGCGCCAGCGACTCCCCGCGCGCCCAGCGCCCCACCTCGGCGGCCGCGATGCGCGCGGCCTTCTCGGCGACGGCCCGGCTGGCGCCGCCCAGGTGCGGGGTCAGCACCAGCCGGTCCGCGAAGCCGTACAGCGGGGAGTCCGGCGGCAGCGGCTCGTGCGCGTAGGTGTCCAGTGCCGCCGCCGACACCCGCCCGCTCGCCAGCGCCGCGCACAGCGCGCCCTCGTCCAGCAGCGGCCCGCGCGCCGCGTTCACCACGACCGCGCCGGCCGGCAGCAGGTCCAGCTCACGGGCGCCGATCAGCCCCCGGGTCTCGGCGGTGAGCCGGGCGTGCAGGCTGAGCAGCCGGGAGCGGCGCAGCAGCTCGTCCAGGGAGGAGACGCGCAGGCCGTGGATCTCGCCGCGCGCATACGGGTCGTACACCATGACCTGCGCCCCGAACGCGCACAGCACCCGCGCCACCCGGCTGCCCACCGCGCCGTAGCCGACCAGCCCGACCGGCAGGTCCTCCAGCTCCAGACCGCTGTGCTCGTACGTGTAGTAGGCGGCGCCCTCCCAGCTGCCCCGGCCGGCCAGCGGGATGTGGGCCTGCGGGATGCGGCGCAGGGCGGCCAGCATCAGGCCGACGGTGAACTCGGCGGTGGCGGCGGCGTTCCGGCCGGGCGCGTAACAGACCCGTACGTCACGCGACTTGGCCGCGTCCAGGTTGACGTTCACCGGGCCGCCCCGGCACACCACGACCAGCCGCAGGCCGGGCGAGGCGTCGAGGACGCGGGCGGTGACCGGGCCCATCTGGGTGACCAGCACCTGACGGCCGTCGCCCAGCGCCTCGATCAGCTCGTCCTCGGCGTCGCTGGCCTCGGCCACCTCGGCCACCGGCCCGAACGGCTCCAGCGGCCAGCCGAGCCGCAGCTCCCGCACGTCCGCCGGGTGTTCGTGCCGGACCGCCTCCGCGATCAGCGACGGCAGCACGAAGCGGTCACCGGCGGCCACCACACGGACCGGGCCGGAGCTCGCCAAGGGAGCCGGTGAAGGGGTCGTCGCAGGGTTCGTCGCAAAGGTCATCGCAGGGACTCTCCTGTCTCGGCGTCGAAGACATGGGTGAGGCCGGGGTCGGCGGCGATCCGGACCCGTTCGTCGTGGGCGAGCCGCACCTCCGGGCCGGTCAGCACGGTGACGGGCCGGTCGACGCCCGCGAGGGCGACGGTGGCGATGCCCGACTCCAGCAGCGGTTCGTGCGCCAGCACCTTCGCGGGCAGCCCGCCGGCGCCGGTCAGCGAGAGGTCCTCGGGCCGGACGCCGACGACCACCTCGCGGCCCGCCTCGACCGGCACCGGCAGCGGCAGCTCCAGCCCGTCGGCGAGGCGGGCGGCACGGCCGCCGGGGGCCGTGATGCCGGGCAGCAGGTTGATCGCGGGCTCGCCGACGAAGTCCGCGACGAAGACGGTGGCCGGGCTGTCGTAGATCTCGTACGGGGTGCCGAGCTGCTGGATCACGCCGTCCCGCATCACGGCGATCCGGTCGGCGAGCGACAGGGCCTCCTCCTGGTCGTGGGTGACCAGGATCGTGGTGTGCCCCAGGTCGCGCTGGATGCGCTTCAGCTCGCGGCGGGTGGTGTCGCGCTGGGCCGCGTCCAGGTGGGAGAGGGGTTCGTCGAGGAGCAGGACGTCCGGTTCGCGGATCAGGGCGCGGGCCAGGGCCACCCGCTGCTTCTGCCCGCTGGACAGACCGGCGGGGCGGGCGCCGAGGATGCCGGTGAGGCCGATGCGTTCCGCCATCTCGCCGACCCTGCGGTCCACGTCCTTGCGGCGGCCCCGCGCCCGCAGCCCGAACGCCAGGTTCTCCGCGACCGTCAGCGGCGGGTACAGCGCGTAGTTCTCGAACGCGACGCCGATGTTGCGCCGCTGCGCGGGCCGGTCCACGACCGACGCCCCGCCGACCAGGATGTCCCCGCCGGTCACCGCCTCCAGCCCGGCGATCATCCGCAGGGTGGTGGACTTGCCGCAGCCCGACGGGCCGAGCAGCCCCAGCAGTTCGCCGGAGCGCAGCGCGAGGTCGAGACCGCGCACCGCGTCGACCGGGGGCCGCCCGCGCGGACGGTACGTCTTGCGCAGCTCACGTAGCTCCAGCTCGGTCATCGGCGGCGTCCCCTTTTTCCCGGCTCGCTGGCGTCGCGCACACCTCGTGGCGGACCTTGTGCTCGTCCAGGTCGCGCAGCGCCTCGGCGGACGCCCCGTCGTCGACCAGCAGCAGGTCGAAACGGGACAGCGGCACGACGCGGTGCAGGGCGACCCGGCCCAGCTTGGTGTGGTCGATCAGCAGGACGTTGCGGGCGGCCGAGTCGAGCATCGCCCGCTTCACGGACACGATGTGCTGCTCCTGGTGGTAGGCGTGACCGGCGTGCACGGCCGACGTGGAGGCGAAGCAGACGTCCACGCGCAGCTGCTGCACCGCCTCGACGCAGGACACGCCGAGGAAGGAGGCGTGCAGCGGGTCGTAGTCGCCGCCCAGCGCCATCAGGTGGATGCCGCGCTGGTCGGCGAGGAGGTTGATGGCCGGCAGGAAGTTGGTGACGACGGTGAGCGGGGTGATCTCGCCCAGCCGCAGCCGGCGGGCTATCTCCAGAGTGGACGTGGAGTCGTCCAGCATGACCGCCATGCCGGGTTCGATCAGCCCTACGGCCCGGTCGGCGACGGCGGCCTTCTCGGCCCGCATCGTCTTCATCCGGTACTGCACGTTCGACTCGAACACCCCGGACGGCTGCGCGGTCACCCCGCCCCGGAACTTCCGTACGATGCCCTGCCGTTCCAGCTCGTCGAGGTCCCGGTGGATCGTCATCAGACTCACCCCGAACCGCTCGGCCAGCTCGGCCGCCGTCGCCGACCCCTCCGCCAGCACCTGCTCGGCCATGGCGGCCTGCCGGGCCGCCGGTCCCTGAAACGCGTGGTTGCCGCTGCTCATCGTGTCCCGATCCGTCGTCCTGGGCCCTCCGGCCCGTCGGCCTCGAACAGCAGCAGGCTCTCAGGCCGCACCGACAGCCGTACCGGGTCGTCGGGACGCAATCCCGCGGCCTGCGCGCGGGAGGCGACCAGGGCGACCCGGTGGGCGCCCAGCCGCACGGTCACCTCCACGGACCGGCCGAGGACCTCGGTGACGTAGACCGTGCCGTCCAGCGGGTGGCCCGGCCCGCCGAGCGTCAGATCGCGGGGGCGTACGCCGATCTGCGCCCCGCCGCGCGCGGAGACCGCCACGGGCAGGGCGACCGCCCCGTCCGGCGTCCGGAAGACACCGTCGTCGACGGCCCCCGGCAGCAGATTGATCCGCGGCCTGCCGAACGCCCGCGCCACCTCCGTGTCGTGGGGCCGGTGCCAGATCTCCTCCCGGGTCCCGGTCTGCACGATCCGCCCGTCCCGGATCACCCCGATCCGGTCGCCGAGCGCCAGCGCCTCCACCGCGTCATGGGTGACGTACAGCGTGGTCGTGCGCCGCACCGTGCCGATCGCCTTCAGCTCGGCCCGCATCTGCTGGCGCAGCTTGGCGTCCAGGTGGGAGAGGGGTTCGTCGAGCAGGAAGGCCCGGGCGGGGCGGACCAGGACCCGGCCGAGGGCGACCCGCTGCCGCTGCCCGTTGGACAGCCGGCCCACCGGGCGGTCCAGCAGCCCCTCGATGCCGAGGAGTCCGGCCACCTCGTCGATCCGCCGGCGGGCCTCCGCCGCCGGGACGCGGTGGCGGGGGGAGCGCAGCGGGGAGGCCAGGTTGTCGTGGGCGGTGCGGTGCGGGTAGAGGGCGTAGCTCTCGAAACACATGGCCACGCCCCGGTCGTAGGGCTCGACCCCGCTCATGTCCCGCCCGTCGATCGCGACGGTCCCGGCGTCCGGCCGCTCCAGCCCGGCGACCGTCTTCAGCGTGGTCGTCTTGCCCGCGCCGGACGGGCCGAGCAGGCAGAAGAACTCGCCCTCCGCCACGTCCAGGTCGAGCCCGTCGAGCGCGACCGTGCGGCCGTAGGCCTTCCGTATCCCCCGCAGCGACACCGTCACGACTTCACCGCCCCGAACGACAGCCCGCGCACCAGGTACCGCTGGATGAGCAGCGCCAGCAGCAGCGGCGGTACGACCGAGACCAGTGCGGCGGCCGCCGTGAGGTTGTACTTGGGCCGGTCGCCGCCGAGGAAGGACAGCGCGCCCACGGTGACGGTCTGCGCCTCGCTGGAGGTGAGGATCAGCGGGAAGACGAAGTTGTTCCAGGCGAAGATGAACGCCAGCAGGGACACGGCCGCGATCCCCGGCTTGACCAGCGGGACCGCCACCTTGAAGAACGCCTGCTTGCGGGTGTAGCCGTCGAGCAGCGCCGCCTGTTCCAGCTCGGGTGTCAGATCGGCGAAGTAGGACCGCATGATCCACACGACCAGCGGCAGGGTGACGAGCTGGAGCACCCACACCATGCCGACGTAGGTGTCGAACAGGCCCAGTTCCTGGTACAGCACGAACAGCGGGATGATCACGGTGAGTTCGGGCGCGAACCGGAACGACAGCAGGGTGAACATCAGGTTGTCGGAGCCCTTGAACCGCCAGCGCGCCGAGGCGTACGCCGCCGGCAGCCCGACCAGCAGGGACAGCGCCACCGCGCCCAGCGACACGACCAGGCTGTTCACGAAGAACCGGGTGAAGGGGATGCCCTCGCTGTCGCCGAGCACCGTCCGGTAGCCGTCGAGGGTGGGGGTGAAGGAGAAGTACGTGCTGAACAGCTGGTCGGCGGGTTTCAGGGAGAGGATCACCATCCAGGCGATGGGGAACAGCGCGAAGACGAAGTAGAGGACGAGGGCGGCGTCCGCGAGCCACCCCAGCCACCGCTTTCTCACCCGGTCACCTCCGCGGCCCGGCGCTGGATCCGCCCCAGGTGCTTCACCAGCACCATCGCGGCGAGATAGACCACGGCCCACAGCACGACCGTGTAGCTGATGCCGAACGAGTAGCGCTGGAAGCGGATCGCCTCCAGGTAGGCCCGGATCTGCAGGACCACCGTGGAGTCGCCGGGCCCGCCCTCGGTGAGGGCGTAGATGATGTCGAACACCTTCAGCGAGTCCATGAACCGGAAGATCAGCGCGACCAGCACGTACGGCCACAGCATGGGCAGCGTCAGCCGCCGGAACGTGTACCACCGGCCCGCCCCGTCCACCGCCGCCGCCTCGAACGGGGAGGCGGGCAGCGAGCGCAGCCCGGCGAGCGCCAGGATCGCCACGAACGGCGTGTACACCCACACGTCCACGGCGATCGACGACAGCAGCGCCCCGGCCGGGGTGTCCGTCCACTGCACATCGCCCAGTCCGAACGGCTCCAGCAGATGGTTGACGACCCCCACCGACGGCTGGAGCATCAGCTTCCACATGATCGCGGCGATCACCGGGGCGATCATCAGCGGCAGGATCAGGATCTTCTCCAGCACCCGCCCGACCAGCGACGACCGGTTCAGCAGCAGCGCCACCGCGACCCCGAGCACGGTCTCGAACCCGGCCGCCCCGACCGCGTACAGCACCGTCACCCACGCGGAGTTCCAGAAGGACTCCTCGGTGAAGACGGCCCGGTAGTTGTCGAGACCGACCATGTCCGGCTGCGGCTTGCTCGCCGCGAAGTCGAAGACCGTGTAGTACAGGCCGAGTCCGAACGGGTAGAGGATCCCGCAGGTCAGCAGTAGTGCGGGGACGATCAGGAGATACGGGCGCAGGGTGAGCCGGAGCTGCTTGGAGCGTCCCGGAGGCGAACCGGAGGACGCGGCCGGACGCACGGTCAGCCGACCTTGCGGGCGAGGTCGGCCGCGAGCCCGTCGAGCACCGGCCGCGCGCCCTTCCCGCCGTAGATCTCCTGGAGCGCCGACGCCCAGCTGGTCGTCGCGTCGAAGAACTGCGCCTGCGGGGTGAACTGGATCTCCGTCTGCCCGGCGACCGTCTCGAAGGTCTCGATGAAGCCGGGGATGTCCTTCATCTTGTCCTTGTAGCCCGCGTCCTGGCTGACGGACCTGCGCACCGGGTCGATGTGGTTGTGGGTGACGGCGCCGCGCCGCAGATGCTCCTTGCCGGTCGCCCACTGCAGGAACAGCCAACCGGCGCTCTTGCGCTCGCTTCTGGCGTTCATGCCGAGCGACCAGATCCACATGTTGGTGGCGAGCGACCCGTCCGGTCCCTTCGGGCCCGGATGGAAGGCGATCTTCCCGGAGGCGGGACTGGCGCCCTTCACCGCCTGGAAGTAGGCCGCCGTGTCCGCGTCGAACAGCATCCCGGCCTTCTTCGCACCGAGGTCGCTGGAGCACTGGTACCAGGTGTACGACGTCCAGGACGGCGGCCCGCCCCGGCGGACCATGCCGGCCCAGTCCTCGGTGAACGCCACCGCCTCCGGGGAGTTCATCGCCGGGGTGAGCCGGTCGCCGGAGACGGTGAAGTCCTTCAGGCCGTGGCGGGCGTACATGGTCATGAAGCCGGGGTGGATGGTGGCCCAGCTGCGCGATCCGCGCACGGCGATGCCGTACATGCCGTCGAAGCCCGCGCCCGGCGCCTTCCGCTTGATCGTCTCGGCGAGTTCGCGCAGTTCGTCGAAGGACTCGGCGGGCTTGAGGCCCAGCTTGCGGAAGACGTCGGTGTTGTAGGCGACGACGTTGGTCTCCCAGCCCCACGGCAGCGCGTACTGCCCGCCCTGCCCGAGCGGCGCGCCTGCCTTCAGGTTCCACTGGTCGGCCTGGAGCAGGTTGGGGAAGAAGTCGTCCCGGTCCCACTCGTCGCCGGTCGCGGAGGAGTTGCGCATCCACGGCCCGAGGTCCTCCAGCCAGCCCGGCGGGCCGTACTGCCAGACCATGTACGCGCCGAGCATGAAGACGTCGTAGGAGGCACGCCCGCTGGAGAGGTCGACGGTGAGCTTGTCGAAGTAGTTGTCCTCGGGGAAGACGTCGTACTCGACCTCTATGCCGGTCTTCTCGGTGAAGGACTTCAGGTCGGCGAGGAGCGCGTCCGTGTACGGGTGCTTGTTCAGCAGCGCCTTGACCGTGGTGCCCTTCTCCCGCTTCCAGTCGAAGGCGCCGGTGATGTCGTCGGCGGCCGAGCCGTCGCTCTTGCCGTCGTTCCCGCCGAACCCGGCACCGCAGGCGCAGAGCAGGGGCGCCGCGGCCGCGGCGGCGGTGAGGGCGAGGAAGCGGCGGCGGTCGTGCACGGGCGTGTCCATCCGTGACCTCCACGTGAGGGCGGGTCGGGTCCGGGGCGGGGCGCGTTAACACGTCGAGTCGATTCGCTAACAGAGAGTGGAACGGCGGAAGTTGGGCGTCAATCCCTCGCGCACCCGAAAATCTCAGGGCAGAGTGAGAAGTTCACATCCCGGCACGCGAAGCGTGGGAGGACGCGATGGCGGACGAGACTGCGGCCTGGCTGGGCGTCGACCTCGGCACACAGAGCGTCCGCGCCCTCCTCGTCACCGGGGACGGCGCGGTCCTCGGCTCCGGCGCGGTCCCGGTGCGCGGCCGGCGGGACGGCGAGCGGCACGAGCAGGACCCGGGGGAGTGGTGGACGGCGGTGTGCGCGGCCACCCGGGAGGCGCTGCGGGAGCGCCCCGGGACCCGGATCGGCGGACTCGCGGTGTGCGGCACGTCCGGGACCGTGCTGCTCACCGACCACACGGGGCGCCCGCTGGGACCGGCGCTGATGTACGACGACGGACGGGCCGCGGCCGAGGCCGCCCGGCTGCGCGCGGCGGGCGTCACCGTCCAGGACACCTGGGCCCTGCCCAAGGCGCTCTGGCTCACCGCCGCCCACGGACCCGGCCGGATCACCCACCAGCCGGACGTGATCACGGCCCGGCTGGCCGGACACCCGGTGCCGGCCGATTCCAGCCACGCGCTGAAGACCGCGTACGACGTGGCGGCCGACGCCTGGCCCGGCCTGCCCGGCGTCCCCGAGGAGGCGCTGCCCGCCGTCGTCCGCCCCGGCACGGTCCTCGGCACGGTCTGCCCGGCCGCCGCCGAGGCCACCGCCGTCCCCGCCGGCACGCCGGTCGTCGCGGGGATGACCGACGGCTGCGCGGCCCAGATCGCCTCCGGCGCGCTGCGGGAGGGCGCCTGGAACTCGGTCCTCGGCACCACCCTCGTACTGAAGGGGGCGGCCCGCGAGCCGGTGCGGGACGGCACCGGCGTGGTCTACAACCACCGTGCCCCGGACGGGAGATGGCTGCCCGGCGGGGCGTCCAGCGTGGGCGCCGGGGTGCTCACCGCCCGCTTCCCCGACGCCGACCCCGCCGAGATGGACCGGCGGGCCGCGGCCCACGAACCCTCCGGCGCGGTGGCCTACCCCCTGGTGTCACCGGGTGAACGCTTCCCGTTCCAGGCCCCCGAGGCCACCGCCCTGCTCCTGGGCGAACCGGCCTCCGACGCCGACCGGTGGGCGGCCCTCCTGCAGGGCGTCGGCCTCGCGGAACGCCTGTGCCTGGACTACCTGGACCACCTGGGCGCCCCGCTCGACGGCCCCCTCGCCTTCACCGGCGGCGCCACCCGCAGCCCCTACTGGACCCAGCTGCGCACCGACATACTGGGCCGCCCGGCCCGCATCCCCGACCACCCCGAACCGGCCCTCGGCATGGCCGCGCTGGCCTGCCACGCCCTGACCCGCCCGACGGCCGCCCTCACCGACACGACCGACCGCATGGTCCGCGTCCGTACCACCGTCCACCCCCGCCCCGGTCACACCGACCGCTACACCGGCCCCTACCTCCGCCTCCTCGACGCCCTGGAGTCCCGCGGCTGGCTGCCGGCCCCGGTGGCGGCGCACGCGCGGCGGCGGGCCGGACAGGGCGCGGCGGCGGGCGGAGCGGGACTCGGAAAGGAAGACTGACGGCTCATGACCGCCACCCTTCTCCTCGCCCGGCACGGCCAGACCGTCTGGCACGCCGAGAACCGGTACGCCGGCGTCAGCGACATCGCGCTCACCGACACCGGCCGCGAGCAGGCGCGGGCCCTCGGGCGCTGGATCGGCGCGCACCCGGTCGACGCCGTCTGGACGTCGCCGCTGTCCCGGGCCGTGGCGACCGCCGAGCCCGCCTGCGCGGCGCTGGGGCTGATCCCGCACCGCGATCCCGACCTGCGCGAATGCGACTTCGGGGTGCTGGAGGGCCGGACGCTCGCGGAGTTCGCCGTCGAGGACCCGGCCCACGCGGACGCCTACCGGGCCGACCCGGTGGCCCATCCCTTCCCCGGCGCCGAGGACCCGACGGCCGCCGCCGGACGGGGCACCGCCGCCCTGCGCCGCATCGCGGCGGCACACCCCGGCGAGCGGGTCCTGGTCGTCGCCCACAACACCCTGCTGCGGCTGGTGCTGTGCCGGCTGCTCGGCATTCCGCTGAGCGACTACCGCCGGGTCTTCCCCAGGCTGCGCAACGCCGCCGTCAGCGAACTCCGCCTGGACGCCGGGCAGGCCGCCCTGCTGTCCCTCAACCTGCCCAGCGGGTGACAGCCCTGTGAGTCAGGTCCTCACAGGGCTGCCCCTTCACCGCGCCCGCCCGCGTGAAGGGTGAGAAGACGATCACGAGGCAGGCTTGTTGCAATCAACTTGCAATAACAAGCTAACAGCAAAAAGCCCCCGTGTGGATCGCACGGGGGCTTTCGTGTCGTCGCGGCGGGTCAGTCCCGGGCGCGCGCCCGCTGCCAGGCGTAGCCGACGACCGCCAGGACCAGCGTCATCGCGCCCGTCGAGTACAGCTGCACCCGGGTGTCCGGCTCCCGTGCCATCAGCACGAAGATCGCCGCCATGCCGGCCAGCGCCACCCACGTCAGCACGGGGAACGCCCACATCCGCACGACCAGCTTCTCCGGCGCCTCACGCTCCACCCGGCGGCGCAGCCGCAGCTGGGAGACCGCGATGAAGATCCAGACGACCAGGATCACCGCGCCGATCATGTTCAGCAGCCAGGTGAAGACGTCGTCCGGCCGCCAGTAGCTGAGCAGGACGCACAGGAACCCGAACACGCTGGACGCCAGCACCGCGATCCGCGGCACCCCGCCCGACACCCGGCCCAGCGCCTTCGGGCCCTGCCCGCGCTCCACCAGCGAGTAGGCGATGCGCGAGGCGCCGTAGATGTTGGCGTTCATCGCGGACAGCAGCGCGACCAGCACGACCACGTTCATCAGCTGGCCCGCGCCGGGGATGCCGAGGTGGTCGAGGGTGGCGACGTACGGGCCCTTCTCGACGACCTCCTTCGAGTCCCACGGCACCAGCGTCACCACGACCGCCATCGAGCCGACGTAGAACAGGGCGATACGCCACATCGCGGTGCGCACCGCGCTCGCCACACCCCGCACCGGGTCCTCGGACTCGGCCGCCGCGATGGTGACCGTCTCCAGGCCGCCGTACGCGAACACCGAGGCGAGCAGGCCGATGACCAGGCCCTCACCGCCGCCCGGCATGAAGTCGGAGAGGTTGCTGGTGCCCGGCGCGTCCGTGCCCGGCAGCACGCCCAGGATGGCGAGCACGCCCAGCACCAGGAACAGCGAGATCGCCAGCACCTTCAGCGCCGCGAACCAGAACTCGAACTCGCCGAAGTTCTTCACCGCCGCCAGGTTCGTCGCGCAGAAGACGACCATGAACAGCGCCACCCACGCCCACTCGGGCGTCCCCGGCAGCCAGCCGCTGACGATCTTCGCGGCGCCGATGCCCTCCAGGCCGACCGCCGTGCACAGCAGCACCCAGAACGCCCAGCCGGCGGTGAAGCCGGCCCACGGGCCGATCGCCCGCTCGGCGTGCGCGGAGAAGGATCCCGACGACGGGTACGCCGCCGACATCTCGCCCAGCATCCGCATCACCAGCATCACCAGGAGGCCGGAGAGGACGTAGGCGATGATGATCGAGGGTCCCGCGGCGGCGATGCCCGCGCCGGAGCCGACGAACAGCCCCGCGCCGATCACGCCGCCGAGGGCGATCATCGAGAGGTGGCGCTGCTTCAGGCCGTGGGAGAGGGAGGCGTCCGCCTGCGGCGAAGTCTCCTGCGTGCTGGTGCTGGGCATGGGCGCGGCTCGTCCGTCCAGGGGTGCGGGGACAGGGTAAAAAACGCCCACAGTCTGGGCGGCGGTGCCGAACGAGGGATACCGCCGTTCACTATGCGGACGCGCGAACTACGGAGTGTACGGCCCCCGTCACATCGACGGGTTGGCGGAACCCTACAGCCGACCCTTCCCAGGCGCACGTGAGATATACGTCCTCACCTCAGTGACGGGTATCACGCCAAGATAGGTGTCATCCGCACTCTTTGTGAGCATCCCACCACACTCGCGCTCCAGCCTTTGTCGAGCCGTAACGGTGATCCGCTCAGGTGCCCTGGGTTAGCGTCACCAGGTCCCGTACCGCCCTCATCCGCGGAGTCCCCATGAGCACCGCCACCGCCACGTCCCCCGCCCGCCCGGGGCAGGTCCTCGCCGACCTCCTCCCGGCCTCCCGCGTCCGCGACATCGCCCTCGTGGCCGGCGGCGCCCTGCTCACCGGCCTCGCGGCCCAGATCTCCGTGCCCGTGCCCGGCTCCCCGGTGCCGGTGACCGGCCAGACCTTCGCCGCGCTGCTCGTCGGCACCGCCCTCGGCGCCGGCCGCGGCTTCCTCTCCCTCGCCCTGTACGCCCTGGCCGGGCTCGCCGGTGTGCCGTGGTTCGCCGGCGGCTCCTCCGGCGTCATGCCCTCCTTCGGCTACATCGTCGGCATGATGCTCGCCGCGCTCGCCGTCGGCGCCCTCGCCCGCCGCGGCGCCGACCGCTCCCCGTGGCGCACGGCCGGCGCGATGCTGCTCGGCGAGGCGATCATCTACGCGGTCGGCGTGCCCTACCTGGCACTGGCGGCGGACATGTCCGCCTCCGCCGCGATCGCGGCCGGCCTCACCCCGTTCCTGATCGGCGACGCCCTGAAGGCGGCCCTGGCGATGGGCGTGCTGCCCACCGCCTGGAAGCTCGTCGACAAGCGCTGACCGCGAGGTTCTCTCAGGCGGTACGGAAGAGGTTCGCCGGGTCGTGAAGCGACTTCAGCCCGGCGAGCCTCTTCCGCGTCCCGGCGTCGTACAGCCCCTCGGTCCGGTCCCCGGCCCCGAAGGCGAAGTTGACGGCCCGTCCCAGGGTGTCCGGCGCGAGCAGCGCGAACGCCGGGTCCAGCAGCGCGCGGGCCCGCTCCCGGTCGCCCGTCGTCAGCAGCCGCACCAGGAACCGCCCCTCGCGGAACGGCACCGCGTTCGGCGCGCTGCGCGCCAGCGCCCCGCCCAGATGGTTGACCTGTACGACCACCATGGCCTCCGCGTCCGGCCCGGTGCTCCGCAGTACCCGGCCCGCCCGCGCCACGTCCAGCGAGCCCAGCACCGCGCTGTCGCCGTAGTAGGCGTGCGGGAAGTCCGGGTCGCTGTGGATGGTGTGGCTCTCGGCGTACGGCATCTCCCGCAGCGAGTCGGCCAGTACCGGCCCGATCTCCCGCAGCGGCGCCACCAGCCGCTCCCCGTCCGCGCCGGTGTACGCGACCCGTACGGACACCACGTACCGGCCTCGCAGATGCGGCGGCAGCGCGGGGATGTCCGGATACGGCACGGCCGCGAAGGACGACGTCAGTTCGTCCGGCACGGTCCGCGTCCACGCCTCGTACGCCGCCAGCACGGCCGCCGGATCCACGCGCCGCCCGTCGAAGGCGAGCGAACCGCCGTACAGCCGGGCCACCGGGACCAGCCCGGTCTCAAGACCGGTGACGACCCCGAGCCCGTGCCCGCCGCCCAGCAGCCCCCAGTACAGCTCCGAGTCCCGGGTCAGCCCGCGGTGCAGCCGCCCGTCGGCGGTGACGACGTCGAGGGAGCGGACGTGGTCGGCGGCGTAGCCGAACTCCCGGGCGAGGATGCC
Organism: Streptomyces sp. TSRI0107; assembly: GCF_001905845.1. Lineage (GTDB taxonomy): Bacteria > Actinomycetota > Actinomycetes > Streptomycetales > Streptomycetaceae > Streptomyces. Next base: position 445,046 of record NZ_LIVZ01000001.1, read on the forward strand.
GAGTCCGCCGCCCAGGGTGTAGCCGACGGCCCCGACGGACGGCGCCGAGCCGTTCAGCGGCGCCAGCCCGTGGCGGGCGGCGGCCGCCACCACCTCGCCCCAGCGGACGCCCGCCTGCACGCGGGCCGTGCGGGCGACCGGGTCGACGGTGACGCGGTCCATGCGCCGCGTGGTGACGAGGACCCCGTCCTCGACGGTGCCGGGCACGCCGTGGCCGGTCGCCTGGACGGCGAGCGGCAGGTCCCGCTCGGCCGCGTACCGCACGGCGGCCGCCACGTCCCCGGCCGAGGAAGCGCCGACGACGACGGCGGGCCGCCGTACGAACCCGGTCTGGAAACCGGCGGTCTCCTCCGCGTAACCGGCGTCACCGGGGCGGAGGACGAGCAGATCTGCGGTGCTGTTCGGGAGGCTCATGGCGGCGAGGATGGCGCCATAACCTGACAAGCGCCGTCAGGTTTTCCCAGTCCGCTCCGGAATCAACTCCCGGTCGGCCGCCGCCGGGTCCACCACACCCCGGCCGCGCCTGCCGCGACCAGCGCCGCCCCTGCCGCGCCCAGCGGTACCAGCGCCTCCCGTGCGACGCCGGTCCTCGGCAGTTCGTCGCCGCCCGGCGCCACCGGCTGGTTGTCGGTGCCGAGCAGCAGGGGAGTGGCCGGGGCGTCCGGCGACGGGTTCACCGTGCCGAAGGGCACCGGGCCCTGCTGCCAGAACGTGGTGCCCCCGTCGGCGGACTGCACCGGCAGGCAGATCTTCCCCTCCTTGCCGAGGTCGTAGGTGGCGTCGACGTCGTACGACCGTGACTTCCCGGCACCGAGTGCGCCGACGGCGCAGCTGTAACCGCTGTTCGAACCCTCCGGCAGATCCGTCTCCGGAATCTCCGTGCAGCCCTTCACTTCATTGATCCGAAGTCCGTCGAATCCGACGACCAAGAGCCGGATGTCGCCGCTTTCCTTGGTTCCTCCGTTCTTTACCGTCGCGGTGATCGCCGTCTTTTTCGAACTGTTGTCGACGGAGATCCGCTCGGGCAGCAGCGTCGTCAGTTCGACGCCCGCCGGAGCCTGTTCGACGGCCTTTCCCCCTTCGCTGCTGCCAGGTCCCTCGTCCTTCGCGCCGGCGGCGGTGGAAAGGATCACCACCGCCGAGAAAGATGCCGCGACCAGCGATCCCGCGATGGCCGCCCTACGGCGAGAACTCATGTCCGTCCCCCTCGTCCCCCTTGGCTGCGCCTGAATTCGCAGCACTTGAAGAGGTACCACAAGATTTCGCCCCACTATGCTGGTACGGCGCGAAGTGGGGCCATTATGGGGGTGCAGCGAATTGCCGGGATCTTCGGGGCTGTTGGTGGCGGAGCGCTATCGGCTGGTCGAAAGCATAGGCCAGGGAGGAATGGGGCGGGTGTGGCGAGCCGCCGACGAAATACTCGACCGGGAAGTCGCCGTCAAGGAGATGCGGATAGACGGTCTCGACGCGGAGGACGCCCGCACCCGCCGCGAACGCGTCCTGCGCGAGGCACGGGCCACCGCCCGCCTCGACCACCCCAACGTCGTACGCGTCTACGACGTGGTCGACGAGGGCGAACGCCTGTGGATCGTCATGGAGTTGATCCCCGGCCGCTCCCTGGAGCAGATCATGACCGAGCAGGGCCCGCTCAGCCCGCGCGAGACCGCCCGCATCGGTCTCGGTCTGGTCGCCGCCCTGCGCGAGGTGCACGCCCGGGGCGTCCTGCACCGGGACATCAAACCGGGCAACGTGCTGGCCGGACCGGACGGCCGACGCGTCGTGCTCACCGACTTCGGCATCGCCGCCATCCAGGACGCCAAGGCGCTCACCATGGTCGGCATGCTGGTCGGCTCACCCGACTACATGGCCCCCGAGCGGGTGTCGGGCCGCCCCCAGGGCCCGCCGTCCGACCTGTGGTCCCTCGGCGCCACCCTCTGCGCGGCCCTCGCCGGGCACTCCCCGTTCTCCCGCGACACCACCCTCGCCACCCTGCACGCCGTCCTCTACGAGGAACCGCGGCTGCCGCACTCCGCGGGCCCGCTGTCCGACGTGCTGTCCGCCCTCCTCGCCAAGGACCCGGCGGCCCGCCCCGATCCGGCGGCCGTGGAGGCGGCCCTGCACCCCGTCGCCTTCCCCGCGCCGACGCCGACCCTCGAACCGACCCCGGTCCTCATCCGCCCCCCGGACCCGCGGCCCGCGACAGGCCGCCCCCGTCTCCAGGTGTTCCTGGCCGCGGCCGGCGTCCTCACCGCCGCCGCCCTGACCGCGATCGTCCTCACCGCCACCTCCGGCACCCCGGACCCCGGCGACGACCGGGCGGCCGGGTCGCCGGCCACCGGCGCGCACCCCACGGTCGAGGGAACCTCCCGGCCGCCGGGCCTCCCGCCGGGCGCCCGCAGGGAGGCGGGCGGATTCGCCTGGGCACCTCCGGAGGGCTGGCGCCGGGACGTGAAGACGGCGGCCGAGATCCACTACACCTCTCCGGACGGCACCCAGGAACTCGTCGCCAAGTCCGCCCTGGCCCGCGGCGACCTGATGGAGACGTGGCGCACCTCCGAACAGAACGCCCACCAAGGGCGCGACTACCGCAAGATCCGGCTGGAGGAGACGGAGTTCCGCGGCCATCCGGCGGTGGTCTGGGAGTACGCCTTCACCCTCGGCGGCGTCGACTGGCACGCCCGGCTGCTCGGCTTCACCGCGAAGGGGAAGTCGTACCAGATCAACACCTGGTACCGGCCGCGCACGGAGGCGGCGGCGCTGCGGGTCTACGACGACGTGAAGCAGGGCTTCACGGTGCTGTGAGACACGCGAGGGGCCCCGCGGCCTTGCGGCCGCGGGGCCCCGGAAGTGTCGGGCGACCGGAGGTCAGTCGGCCGTGACCGCCTCCTGCTCCCGCCGCTCCTCGCCGGCGCCGAGCTTCTGCCGGACGAAGGCGATGGCCAGCACCACGGCCGCCACCAGCAGCGACAGCAGCACGGTCTTGCGTCCGTCGTGCTCGGTGTCGGTGAGCATGTAGCCGAGGACGAAGACGATCAGCGCGGCGGCCGCCCAGGTCAGGTACGGGTACAGCCACATCTTCACGACCAGCTTCTCCGGCGCCTCGGCCTGGATGATCTTCCGCATGCGCAGCTGCGAGAAGCAGATGACGAGCCAGACGAACAGCGCGACCGCACCGCTGGAGTTGACCAGGAAGAGGAAGACGGAGTCCGGGAACTTGTAGTTGAAGAACACCGCCACGAACCCGAAGACGACGGACACCAGGATCGCGGTCCGCGGCACACCGCGGCTCGTGGTCTTCGCGAACGCCTTCGGCGCGTCACCGCGCTGGCCGAGCGAGAAGGCCATCCGGGAGGCCGTGTACAGGCCCGAGTTGAGACAGGACAGCACCGAGGTCAGCACGATGAAGTTCATGATCTGACCGGCGTGCGCGATGCCGAGCGAGTCGAGGGCGGCCACGTAGGAGCCCTTGTCCGCGATGGCCTTGGAGTCCCAGGGCAGCAGCGAGACGACGACGAGGATCGAGCCCAGGTAGAAGACGCCGATACGCCAGATGATGCTGTTGGTGGACTTGGTGACGGCCCGCTGCGGGTCCTCGGACTCACCGGCCGCGAGGGTGGCGATCTCGCTGCCCATGAAGGAGAAGACGACCAGCAGGACACCGGTCAGGATCGCTCCCGGCCCGTTGGGCAGGAAGCCGCCGTGCTCGGTGAGGTTGGACAGTCCGGCCTGCTCGCTGTCGACGCCGGGCAGCACCCCGAAGACGGCGAGACCGCCGACCACGATGAACGCGGCGATGGCGACGACCTTGATGCCGGCGAACCAGAACTCGAACTCGCCGTAGGAGCCGACGGAGACCAGGTTGGTGCCGGTCAGCACCACCATCACGATGAGGGCCCAGGCCCACTGCGGTACGGAGGGGATCCAGCCCTCCAGGATCACGGCACCGGCGGTCGCCTCGACCGCGAGCACCACGACCCAGAAGAACCAGTAGAGCCAGCCGATGGAGAACCCGGCCCAGCGGCCGAGGGCGCGGTCGGCGTGCGCGGAGAACGAGCCGGAGGTCGGGTTGGCGGCCGACATCTCGCCGAGCATGCGCATCACCAGCACCACGAGCGTGCCGACGAGCGCGTACGACAGGAGGATGCCCGGACCGGCGGTGGCGATACCGGAGGAGGACCCCACGAAGAGTCCGGCGCCGATGACGCCGCCGATGGCGATCATGGACAGATGGCGGTTCTTGAGCCCTGCGTGAAGCCCGCCACCGGAACCGGGATCGCCGGGTCCTCCGGGGCCTTCGTGGCCGTTTTCGGCCTTCGTCAGGGTCGGCTGCGAAGTCATGGGACGGATTCCTTTGCGCCGGATGATCAGATTCCCGTACGAGCGGCGTACGAGTCGGACCAGTGAATCCGAGGCGAAGGAATTCTTGAACCTTTGATTCCGGATCGTTACTTGAGGTTTTCCTGAGGTTTCGTGGCGGGGCTCACATTTCTCGGCGCCACACCCGGGCCTGCCGACCCGCAACACGCATGTCACACTCATCCCATGCGCGTGTATCTCGGCTCGGACCATGCCGGCTTCGAACTCAAGAACCACCTCGTCGAATGGCTCAAGGCGGCGGGGCACGAGCCCGTCGACTGCGGCCCGCACATCTACGACGCCCAGGACGACTACCCGCCCTTCTGCCTCCGCGCCGCCGAGCGCACCGCCGCCGACGCCGACGCCCTCGGCATCGTGATCGGCGGCTCCGGCAACGGCGAGCAGATCGCGGCCAACAAGGTCAAGGGCGTCCGGGCCGCGCTCGCCTGGAGCGAGGAGACCGCGGCGCTGGGCCGCCAGCACAACAACGCGAACGTGGTGGCCGTGGGCGCGCGCATGCACACCCAGGAGGAGGCGACCAAGTTCGTCGAGGTCTTCCTGGGCACCCCCTTCTCCGGTGACGAGCGTCACATCCGCCGTATCGACATGCTGGCGGATTACGAGACGACGGGCGACCTGCCGCCGATCCCGGCGCACCACCCGCAGCAGGACTGACGCTGCCCCCCGGGGGGCTGGAAGGAAACAGGCACCGTGCCAGAGGGGCACACGATTCACCGGCTGGCGTCCGACTACGCCGCCCGCTTCTCCGGCACGGCCCCCCGGGTGACCAGCCCCCAGGGCAAGTTCTCGGACGCCGCCGACCTCCTGGACAAGTCGGTCCTCACCGCCACCGAGGCCCACGGCAAACACCTGTTCCTGCGCTTCCGTGACACCGACTGGGTCCACATCCACCTGGGCCTGTTCGGCAAGGTCACCTTCGGCGACGCCCCCGCCCCGCCGCCCACCGACACCGTCCGCCTGCGCCTCGCCGACGACACCTCCTACGCCGACCTGCGCGGGCCGACCGCCTGCGCGCTCATCACCCCCGACGAGAAGCGGGCGATACACGACCGGCTGGGCCCCGACCCGCTCCGCGACGACGCCGACCCGGACGCCGTGTACCGGCGGATCTCCCGCAGCCGCACGACGATCGCCGCCCTGCTGATGGACCAGAAGGTCATCGCCGGAGTCGGCAACGTCTACCGCGCCGAGGTGCTCTTCCGGCACGGCATCGACCCCTACCGGGCGGGCAAGGACGTCACACCCGCCGAGTGGCGGGCGATCTGGGCCGACCTCGTCGAGCTGATGCGCGAGGGCGTGCGCAACAACCGCATCGACACCGTCCGCCCCGAGCACATGCCGGAGGCCATGGGCCGCCCGCCGCGCGTCGACGACCACGGCGGCGAGGTCTACGTCTATCGCCGGGCGAACCTGCCCTGCCACATCTGTGGCGGCGAGATCCGCACCGCCGGTCTCGCCGCCCGCAACCTCTTCTGGTGCCCCGCCTGCCAGCGCGCCTGACCCGGCCGGCTCAGAACCCGTGCGGCAGCCAGGGCGCCACCGCGGAACCGAACGCCACCGACGCCTCCGCCAGCGCCCCGGCCCGCAGCTCCCGCACCCGGCCGGCCGCGCCCAGCGCCGCCAGACCCACCCCGCCGAGATACGCCGACCCCAACTCCCGCACGGACAGCGCCAGGTCCGCCGCGTCCGTCGTACGCTCGCACGACGCGCCCTTGGCGTCACCGCTCAGCCGCCAGCGGCCCGTGTTCCACGGGCAGAAGTCGTCCGTCACGTCGAGCACCACGTCCACCGGCGCCTGATACGTCCGCGCCTCCAGAGCGGCGCCCACCTCCACCGGCCGCAGATACAGCGAGTCCCGCCGCCGCGGCCGGCACCGCCGGATGTCCGACACCAGGTACTGCCAGGCGTCGTCGAGCGGCCGCCCCCGCACGACCAGCGTGGACGTCAGGTCGATCCCGAACAGGAACCGCCACAGCGCCGCGTCCGCCGCCGGATCCAGCGCCGCCGTGTCCTCCAGGACCACCGTGCCGTCGTGGCCGCTCTCGCCCCAGCCGATCCGCACCCGGTACCGCGCGTACCCCACGGTCCGGCCGTCCCGCTCGGCGACCACGCACAGCAGCGGCGACGCCCCGTCCCGCTCGCTCTCCGGGTCCAGCAGGCCCACCCGCTCCCAGCCCGGCCGCCGCGCCAGCATGCCGGGCCGCCCGGGCACCAGCCCGGCGTAGACCGCCTCGCACGCGCCGAGCACCTCGCCGGGCGCCGCGAACCGCAGCCGTACGTCATCGGTCCCGGCCGGCACCGACAACCGCACCCGGGCCGTGTCGATCTCCGCGCCGAGCGCGTACGTCGCCACGCCGTACCCGAACCGGCCGTAGATGGCCGGCTCGGAGGCGGTCAGCACCGCCAGCGGCTCACCCCAGGAGCGGACGTCGTCCAGCTGCCGGCGCATCATCGAGGTCAGCACCCCGCGCCGCCGGTGCGTGCCCGCCACACCGACCATGGTGACGCCCGCCGCGGGCACCGACGCCCCGCCGGGCACGGTCAGCCGGAACGTGAACGCCCCCGCGGTGCCCACACACGCGTCGCCGTCCCAGACACCCAGGGAACGGTCGAACTCGGTGAGCGCACGCCACAGTTCCCGTTCCTCGGCCGCCTCCGGCACCCCGCCGAACGCGCGCAGCAGGGTGTCGTACCACACGTCCCAGTCGTCCGGCCGCAGGACGCGAGGCCCGCCCGAACCGTCACTCGCCATCGCCATGGTCCATGCCTACCAGGGCAAGCAGGGGCGAGCCAGGGAATTTCCGGCAGGTGGCGGCACGGCGGCTTTCCGTGAAGTTCACTGTGAAGTCGAGCCTCGGACGGGGGACAAGTGGGACCTCCCGTGCCAAGCGACTGGTCCGATGGATAGGGTCCCGAACTGATGGCAGCAGGACGAGAGCGGCGCGCGGCGGCCGAGACGTTCCCGGCCCGGTGGAAGATGCAGTGGCACCGGGTCCGCGTCGGCCTGCGCAGAAGCGCCGTCGACTACTTCCGCGGCGACGGCTCCGACTGGGTCGCCCTCGCCGGACTGCTGCTCACCGTTCCGCTGATCGCGGTCACCACACTGGCCAACCCGGTGTGGTGCTCCCCGGCCGCGCTGGTCCTGCCGATCGTCGCGGGCGGCCTGCTGCTGCGCCCGGCGAGCCTGCTCGGCCTGTACGCCGCCGCCGCGACCGCGCTGATCGTGGAGTCCATCCAGCTGGGCCCGTACACCGAGGGCCCCTCCCGGGTCACCCCGGGCGTGGTGCTGGTGGTCGCCGCCTGCGGGTTCTTCGGGCTGCTCATCGCCCAGTTCCGCAGCCGGGTCGGCGTGCCCTGGCGGCGCGGCGGGACCATGCTGTTCGACCTGCGCGAACGCATCCGCACCCAGAGCCGGCTGCCCAAGCTGCCGGCCGGCTGGCACCGCGAGATGGCGCTGCGCCCGGCCGGCGGCCAGTCCTTCTCCGGCGACTTCGTGGTCGCGGCCCGCACGGGCGGCGGCCGCACCCTGGAGGTCGTCCTCACCGACGTCTCCGGCAAGGGCATGGACGCGGCCTCCCGCGCCCTGCTCCTGGCCGGCGCCTTCAGCGGCCTGCTCGGCTCCCTGCCGCCGCACGCCTTCCTCCCGGCCGCCAACGGCTATCTGCTCCGGCAGGACTGGGACGAGGGCTTCGCGACCTCCATCCACCTCGTCCTGGACCTGGACTCGGGCGACTACGAGCTGTACTCCGCGGGCCATCCGCCGGGGCTCCAGCTGAGCGCGGGCAGCGGCCGCTGGGAGGAGAAGGCGGCCGAGGGCCCGCTCCTCGGTGTGTACGAGGGCGCCCAGTTCGACCCGGTGAAGGGCTCGCTGCGGCCCGGAGACGTGTTGATGCTGTTCACGGACGGACTCGTGGAGACCTCCGACCGCGACATCGTCGAGGGCATCGACCGCCTCACCGGCGAGGCCGACCGCTATGTCGCCGGCGGCTTCCAGGGCGCCGCCTGGCACCTCATCGAGGCCGTCGCCAAGGACGTCAACGACGACCGGGCCCTGCTGCTGATCTGCCGCGAGGGCCCCACGGCCACGGCCCAGGCCCAGCTGCACGCGCAGGCGCGGGCGGCTGTCCGCTGAGACACTGGCGGGGTGACCGAGACCCCGCGCACCATGCCCCTCGCCGAGGTGGAGGCCCTGGCCCGCGCCGCCCACGAGGGCCAGACCGACAAGGCCGGCCGCCCCTACGCCGAACACCTCCAGGCCGTCGCGGAGGGCGTCCGCGCCCGCGGCGGCGACGCCGAGCAGATCGCCGCCGCCTGGCTGCACGACGCCGTGGAGGACGACGCGCTGCCCGTACGGTGGCTGGACCAGGCCCCGCTGAGCCACCGCACGAAGGACATCGTGCGGGCGGTCACCAAGCGGCCGGGCGAGTCCCCGCAGGAGTACGCCGCCCGCATCCTCGCCACTCCCGGCGCACTGCTGGTGAAGGAGGCGGACCTGGCCCACAACGCGGACCCGGCCCGTCTCGCCGCCCTCGACGAACCGACCCGCACACGACTGACCGAGAAGTACGCGCGGATGCGCGGACTTCTCGGTCTCGAAGGGTGACGCCGGGCGAACCCGCCTCAGACGCGGGCGGTTTCGCGCCTGCTGTCGCTCTTGCCGCCGTTCGTCCCGTTACCGCCCGACTCGTTCTTCTGGCGGTCCCGGGCGAGTTGGGCGGCGTCCTGCTTGAACGCCCACTCCATCCTCGGCTCCATCGCGAACCGGAACACCCGCTGCACCGGCTTGGTGCACAGCAGGGTCACGCCGATCGCGGCGAGCACGGACACGAAGATCTCACCGAGCGGCCGGTGCAGCCAGGCGTGGTCGAACCAGCCGCGGTACTCGCCGGCCTTCACCACGAAGCCGTGCAGCAGATAGCCGTACAGCGTGCCCGCGCCCAGTGCGGTGAACCACAGGTGGCGGCGCGGCACCCAGGCGAAGAAGCAGGCGGTCAGCACCAGCGAGCAGCCGAACATGGCCAGCACCATCACCGGCCCGACCCACCACGGCACGCCCAGCTCCTGCGCGGAGTCCCGGTGGTAGAACCAGGCGGTGTTCATCCGCGGCACGGCCCACCAGCCCACGGCCATCGCCACGGCGAAGACCGGCACCGACAGGATCCGCACCGAGCGGCGGCGCACCATCTGGAAGTGCTCGGGCTTCATGCACAGACCGAGCACGAAGTACGGCAGGAACTGCAGCACCCGCTGCAGGTCCAGGTCGTCACCGATCTCCGGGGCGACCGACGCGGCCATCGCGATGCCGAGCGCGATCGGCAGCGGCCAGCGGATCAGCTTCCAGATCGGGGTGGTGAGCCGCCACAGGAACAGCGCGCACAGGAACCAGGTGAGATACCAGGGATCGAGAAGGCTGATCTCCTGTCCCGGATCGTGGTCGATCACCCGCTTGAAGAGCGGATAAGCCGTCTCGAAGACGATGTACGGCACGGCGACACCGGTGATCAGCCGCTTCAGCCGGCTGGGGCGCATGTCGAAACTGCGCGAGAAGAAGCCGGAGATGATGATGAACGCCGGCATGTGGAAGGTGTACACGACCGTGTACGCGCCCTCCAGGATGCGGCTGTCGTCCTTCAGCGGCTCCCAGGCGTGACCGATGGCCACCAGCACGATCGCCAGGTATTTGGCGTTGTCGAAGAACGCGTCGCGCTGCTTGCCGGACTGCGGGCTCTGCGGTGAGCGCGGGCTCGGCACTCCCGAAGCCGGCGACTGTGCCGGTGGAAGCGGCGCCCTGCGGCGGGAGGAGGCGGCGTGGAACATCTGAGGCACCCTAGCGTCGTCTGCGGGGTCGCGTAAAACCCTCCACGTCATTCATGCTTCCGCACTCGGTTACCCCGGATTTACGCAGGCAAAATGTCCAGTTGGAGGCAATTCGATTTGTCTGTGCGCATGTTGTGTGGACATGGAAACCAACCTGTCGAATTCCTGTCGCGAACATGCCGTCGAATTACTCTCTGGCGCGCTCCGGCACGGCTGTTGGGGACGGGATGCGGGTCCCCGCGCGGCACTGCCGTGACCGACGTTGCGTCACGGGCCGCATAGGGCGGCCCGGTTGGTGGCACGATGGTTCTGGCGGGGGCGTGCGGGCTGGCATCCCCCGGCCGGTAGAGCGGACCGACCGAGGGTGTGATCTGTTGTGGCCATTTCACTGTCAGTGGTGCTCCTGTTGGCGATCATCCTGGTGGTGATGATGCGCGGAGGCTCGATCAAGGCCGGGCCCGCGATCGTGGCGATCCTCTTCGGCTTCTTCCTCGCCTCGACCGGCATGGCCCCGTCCATCCAGCGTTTCCTCGACTCGATAGCGGAAATGATCAACTCAATCAGCTTCTGATCACCGGGTCCGCAAACGCGTCAGGGCCGGCCGGAGAAATGATCTCCGGCCGGCCCTGAGCCGTAGAGAGCGGGCGACGGGAATCGAACCCGCGTAGCCAGTTTGGAAGACTGGGGCTCTACCATTGAGCTACGCCCGCACACAGGCGCCGCCGGTCGGGCGACCGCGGCACGACAGGCATCGTAGCGGGTCGGCCCCCCTCGCCGCACACTCCTTCCCGTCCCGCCCTTCGCGTCCCGCGCAATGCGGCGGACGGGCTGTCCGCGGGCATGTACCCTACGTGTCGCACCAGACGGGGTGTGGCGCAGCTTGGTAGCGCGTCCGCTTTGGGAGCGGAAGGCCGTGGGTTCAAATCCCGCCACCCCGACCAGCCACCCGATCGCCGTGTGCGACGCGCCGCCGGTGATCGTGTCGAGTGATCCTTCCCGCCACCACGCGTGATCGCCTTTTGGGCCGTGTAGCCGCTGCCGTTACTATGCAAGCTGCACGCCCGTGTGTCCGGCCTTACGGCCTATGAACTCCTCCGGGCGGCGAAATCCGCCGGACCAGTCTGGCTCCGGCAGAACCCGAGAAGTCAGCCACAAGGAGACCGAACCGTGAAGAGCGCCGTGGAGAACCTGAACCCGACCCGGGTTCGGCTCACTGTCGAGGTGCCCTTCGAGGAGCTCAAGGACAGCCTCGACGCGGCGTACAAGAAGATCAACCAGCAGGTCACGGTGAAGGGCTTCCGCAAGGGCAAGATCCCCGCCCGGGTCATCGACCAGCGGTTCGGCCGTGGCGCCGTGCTGGAGGAGGCCGTCAACGACGCGCTTCCGAAGTTCTACACGGAGGCGGTCAACGAGGCCGAGCTCAACGTCCTCGGCCAGCCCGAGGTCGACATCACGGAGCTGAAGGACGGCGAGACGCTGAACTTCACCGCCGAGGTCGACGTCCGCCCGGCCATCGAGATCCCGGACTACTCCGGCATCGAGGTCGAGGTCGACGCCGTCGAGGTCACCGACGAGGACATCGAGAAGTCGGTCGAGCAGCTGCGTGAGCGCTTCGCCTCCACCAGCCCGGTCGAGCGCGCCGCCGAGGACGGCGACGTGGTCACCGTCGACCTGGAGGCCAAGGTCGAGGGCAAGGTCCTCGAGGACGGCGTCGCCAACGGCGTCTCCTACACCATCGGCTCCGGCGAGCTGCTCGACGGCATCGACGACGCCGTGAAGGGCCTGGAGGCCGGTGGCGAGGCCACCTTCACCTCCGAGCTCAAGGGCGGCTCCGCGGCCGGCAAGGAGGCCGAGGTCACCGTCAAGGTCACCCAGGTCGCCAAGCGCGAACTGCCCGAGCTGGACGACGAGTTCGCGCAGCTCGCCTCCGAGTTCGACACGCTGGACGAGCTCAAGGCCGACAGCCGCAAGCGCCTCGAGAACATGAAGCAGTTCGACCAGGCCACCCAGGCGCAGGAGCGCGTCCTGGAGAAGCTGCTGGAGCTGGTCGAGGTCCCGGTCCCCGAGAAGCTGCTCGAGGACGAGATCAACACCCGCAAGCACAACCTCGAGCACCACCAGCTCGGCCAGATGGGCCTCACCCTCGACAAGTACCTGGAGCTCCAGGGCAAGACCGCCGAGGAGTTCGAGACCGAGACCCGCGAGGCCGCGGTCAAGGGCATCAAGACCCAGTTCGTCCTCGACGAGCTGGTCAAGCAGGAGAAGCTCAACGTCAACCAGGAGGAGCTCACCGAGCACCTCATGCGGCGCGCCGCCTCCTCCGGCATGTCCCCCGACCAGTTCGCCCAGGCCGTCGTCGAGCAGGGCCAGGTCCCGCTGCTCGTCGGCGAGGTCGCCCGCGGCAAGGCCCTGGCCGTCGTGGTCGAGGCCGCCACGGTGAAGGACACCAACGGCGAGATCGTCGACCTGTCGGACGAGGACGAGGACGAGACCGAGGCCGAGGCCGGCACCGAGTCCGCCGAGACCACCGAGGCCGCCGCCGAGGAGAAGTCCGAGGGCTGAGCCGTACGGCACCTCTGATCCTCTGATCACGCAGGACGGGCCCCGGGCGCGCACGCGCCCGGGGCCCGTCCTGCGTCTCCGGGGGCGCCGGACCGGGCGTCGCGCGGCTCCGGAGACCCATATGGCGCTACGCCCCCGGCGAACACCCCCGTTACCGGGATTCCCCGGAAGGGGCACGGCGTTAGGGTCCATGAATACGTAGTACACGTGAGACGGCCCGGCGCCGTCGTAAGACGAGCAGGTGGATACGTGACGAATCTGATGCCCTCCGCCGCCGGCGAGCCTTCCATCGGTGGTGGCCTCGGCGACCAGGTCTACAACCGGCTGCTCGGCGAGCGGATCATCTTCCTCGGCCAGCCGGTGGACGACGACATCGCCAACAAGATCACCGCGCAGCTGTTGCTCCTTGCCGCCGACCCGGACAAGGACATCTTCCTGTACATCAACAGCCCCGGCGGCTCGATCACGGCCGGCATGGCGATCTACGACACCATGCAGTACATCAAGAACGACGTGGTGACGATCGCCATGGGCCTCGCGGCCTCCATGGGCCAGTTCCTGCTCAGCGCGGGCACCCCCGGCAAGCGCTTCGCCCTGCCGAACGCCGAGATCCTGATCCACCAGCCCTCCGCCGGCCTGGCCGGCTCGGCCTCGGACATCAAGATCCACGCCGAGCGGCTGCTGCACACCAAGAAGCGCATGGCCGAGCTCACCTCGCAGCACACCGGCCAGTCGGTCGAGCAGATCACCCGGGACTCGGACCGCGACCGCTGGTTCGACGCCTACGAGGCCAAGGAGTACGGCCTCATCGACGACGTCATCGCCACGGCCGCCGGCATGCCGGGCGGCGGCGGCACCGGGGCGGGCTCCTGAGGGCCCTGGCGGCCCTCAGACGGCCCCGACGGCCCCAGAGGCCCGACGAGCCCCCGACACACCCCAGCCACCGCCCCAGCCCCTTTCAGGAGACACCGTGAACGACTTCCCCGGCAGCGGCCTCTACGACCGTGTGCGCGCCGAGTACACCGGCCCGGCGGCCGAGTCCCGCTACGTCATCCCGCGCTTCGTCGAGCGCACCTCCCAGGGCATCCGGGAGTACGACCCGTACGCGAAGCTCTTCGAGGAGCGCGTGATCTTCCTCGGCGTCCAGATCGACGACGCCTCCGCCAACGACGTCATGGCGCAGCTGCTGTGCCTGGAGTCGATGGACCCCGACCGGGACATCTCGGTCTACATCAACAGCCCCGGCGGGTCCTTCACCGCGCTGACGGCGATCTACGACACGATGCAGTTCGTCAAGCCCGACATCCAGACGGTCTGCATGGGCCAGGCGGCCTCCGCCGCGGCCGTGCTGCTGGCCGCCGGCACGCCGGGCAAGCGCATGGCGCTGCCGAACGCGCGCGTCCTGATCCACCAGCCGTACAGCGAGACCGGCCGCGGCCAGGTCTCCGACCTGGAGATCGCCGCCAACGAGATCCTGCGGATGCGCTCGCAGCTGGAGGAGATGCTGGCCAAGCACTCCACCCGGCCGATCGAGAAGATCCGCGAGGACATCGAGCGCGACAAGATCCTCACGGCCGAGGACGCGCTGGAGTACGGCCTGATCGACCAGATCATCTCGACCCGCAAGATGAACAACGCCGCAGTCCGCTGACCCGGACACCGTAGGATGTGCCGCCCCTTGGCACAGTGCACGTCAAAGTGAACCGCGCCAAGGGGGGCCCGAACGGGGGGCTCGGCAAGGTACCGTCGGACATAAGGCAGCACCAGGAGCCGCTGGACTCATCGCGTCCAGGCGTCTCCCAGGCGAAGGGGAAGCACACCGTGGCACGCATCGGTGACGGCGGCGATCTGCTCAAGTGCTCGTTCTGCGGCAAGAGCCAGAAGCAGGTCAAGAAGCTCATCGCAGGCCCCGGTGTGTACATCTGCGACGAGTGCATCGATCTCTGCAACGAGATCATCGAGGAAGAACTCGCGGAGACCAGCGAGGTCCGCTGGGAGGAACTCCCCAAGCCGCGCGAGATCTACGAGTTCCTGGAGGGCTACGTCGTCGGCCAGGAGGCCGCGAAGAAGGCCCTCTCCGTCGCGGTGTACAACCACTACAAGCGCGTCCAGGCCGGCGAGAACGGCGGCGGCAACGGCCGTGACGACGCGATCGAGTTGGCGAAGTCCAACATCCTCCTGCTCGGGCCCACCGGCTCCGGCAAGACCCTGCTCGCCCAGACCCTCGCCCGCATGCTGAACGTCCCGTTCGCGATCGCGGACGCGACGGCGCTGACCGAGGCGGGCTACGTCGGCGAGGACGTCGAGAACATCCTGCTGAAGCTGATCCAGGCGGCGGACTACGACGTCAAGAAGGCCGAGACCGGGATCATCTACATCGACGAGATCGACAAGGTAGCCCGTAAGAGCGAAAACCCGTCGATCACGCGCGATGTCTCCGGCGAGGGCGTCCAGCAGGCCCTGCTGAAGATCCTCGAGGGCACCACGGCCTCGGTCCCGCCGCAGGGCGGCCGCAAGCACCCGCACCAGGAGTTCATCCAGATCGACACGACGAACGTGCTGTTCATCGTGGGCGGTGCCTTCGCGGGCCTGGAGAAGATCATCGAGTCGCGGGCCGGCGCGAAGGGCATCGGCTTCGGCGCGACGATCCGCTCCAAGCGGGAGCTGGAGGCCAAGGACCAGTTCGAGGACGTCATGCCGGAGGATCTGGTCAAGTTCGGCATGATCCCCGAGTTCATCGGCCGTCTGCCGGTGATCACGAGCGTGCACAACCTGGACCGCGAGGCGCTGCTCAAGATCCTCGTCGAGCCGCGCAACGCCCTCGTGAAGCAGTACCAGCGCCTCTTCGAACTCGACGGCGTGGAACTCGACTTCGAACGCGAGGCCCTGGAGGCCATCGCCGACCAGGCCATCCTCCGCCAGACCGGCGCCCGCGGCCTGCGCGCCATCATGGAGGAAGTCCTGATGTCGGTGATGTACGAGGTGCCTTCACGGAAGGACGTGGCGCGGGTGGTCATCACCGCCGACGTCGTCCGCTCCAACGTCAACCCGACACTGATCCCGCGGGACGCGCGGGGAAGGGGTTCGGGGGAGCAGAAGACGGCGTGACGCTCCGCTCCTGAGCACACGGGAAGGGGCCCCGGTCAACCGACCGGGGCCCCTTCGCCGTTGCTGCCGCCCGGGCGGCGTCAGGCCTTGACGCGGACTTCCTTGCGGAACTTGGCCGTGAGTGCGGCCGCCTCCGTCGGGTCGGTCTCCTTGCCGGCCGCGATGTCGGCGAACTCCATGGGCAGCACGAAGCCGACCGTGCTGTAGTCGCCCCAGATGCAGTACGTCATGTTCATCTCGGTCGGCTCGCCCGAACCCGCCGTGGCGTCGGTGTTCTTCATCGTGGCCTGCTGGCACTTCAGGACGGCGCCGTCGAATCCCTCGGGGGTGTACGGCTTCGGGTCCTCCTTGAAGGTGACGTCTTCCTCCGCGGCGTCCTTCTTCATGGCGGCGAAGAGCCCGTCGACCGCCTTCTCGGGGTCCTCGATCTCGCCGTATACGCCGCCGAACGACAGCAGCTTGCCCGCCAGCGGGTTGCTCTCGTCCCCTGCCTCATACGACGCGTTGACGTCCTTGGGATTCTTCACGCCCCACTTCTCGGCGTCCTTCAGATCCTCGTCCGTCATCGCGCCGTCCGAGTCGGCGCCCTCGCTCTTCTTGTACTCACCGAGCACAGTCGCCGGAGTGGTCAGCTTGTGCGGCCCGTCGTCCGCGACGTCAGCGTTACCGCCCCCACCCCCACCGATCACGAAGTACGCACCCACCGCGATCGCCGCGACCACCGCCACCGCGCCGATGATGAGGCCCGTCTTCTTCTTGCCGCCGGCCGGGGCCGGAGGCTGGGGCGCGCCGTAGGGGGCCTGGCCGTAGGGGGGCTGCTGGCCGTACGGGGGCTGCTGCGGCGGGACGCCCTGGGGGGCCTGCTGCGGGTAGCCGTAGGCGGGCTGCGGCTGGCCGGGCTGCTGCTGGGGGTAGCCGTAGCCGGGCTGGGGTGCCTGCGGCTGCTGGCCGTAGGGGCCCGGCTGACCGTACGGTCCGGGCTGCTGGGGCTGCCCGCCGTACGGGCCCGGCTGGTTGTAGCTCATAGAAGTTCCTGATCCCTCCGTTGTTTATGCGCTCCGAACATCCTGACGGACCGAGCTCCGACATGGGCGGGCGGGGGTGCATCGTTACGAACCTGCCCGCTTTCCGTACGTGCCTGTGACAGGTGCACCTCTGACCCGTGACCAGATGGCTGTGCGGGTCGTTAGAGGAGTCGTCGCATGTACGTATCAACACCGTTCTGGTGTACGGAGGTGGGGCGCGTGGGGCATCGTGCCGTCGGGGGCACTCGGACGCGGGTCCTCACCGCCGTCGTGTCCGTGTGGCTGGGCCGGGCGGATCACGCGCGAGCGCACGCGGCGTGTCATGCTTCCGCACTGTTGTGGAACCGGACCGTCGCCTGGGTCCGAGGTGAGTGGCGTGCGGGCAGATCGCCAGGACGGGAGGACATTCGCCGGTTCGTCACTTCGCTCCCGGCCGATGTCCGTCCGGTGCACGCGCACACGGCGCAGGCTGTCGCCTACGACCTGGCCGATGCCATCGACCTGGCACGGGCCAACAAGGCTCAAGGGATCAAGGGTGTGCGCTTCCCTTGGCGGGAAAAGCGCTACCGTCCTCTTGTCTTTACCTCTCGCTTCGGCTGGAAGGTGAAAGACTCCGAACGCCTGGTCCTCTCGCTGGGCCGTTCCAGAGAACGACTCGTGCTGCCAACACCGCAATTCACCGACAGGCAGGGTCGGCTGGTCACTCCAGACCACTGGGGGGAGATGAAACTCTGCTGGGACGTCGCAGCGCGCTGCTGGGCGCTGCACATCTCCTATCGCTCGACCGACGACAGTCTCCCGGATGCTTCGGCCAACCGCAGCGAAGGCGGATACTCCCTGTCGGAGGCGCGCCTGGTGACGATCGCAGTCGACGAGGGCATCATCAATCCGATGACGCTGGCCACTGTCGCTCCCGACGGCGGCTACGAGGTGCTTGTCATCAACGGGCGACGCGGCAGAGCAGCCAAGCAGGCGCGTAACAAGGCCGTGGCTCAACTGCAGGCAAAAATGTCCCGTTGTCGACCCGGCTCGCGCCGACATCGTCGGCTGGGCGAGGCGAATCGAAAGGTCAGGGCGCGGGCCAAGCGGCGACTGCGCGACTTCAACCATCAGGTCACGGCGAAGGCCAACAGGTTCGTCCGCGAGCAGCTGGCGGCACACGAGGACACGGTCTCGGGCGGTGAGCGCGTGGTGGTGCGAATGGTGGCAGGTGATGTCCGTGGCATCGAGAAGAACACGGAGAAGCGGCGCCGCGCATCGCGATCAACCCGACAACAGCTCTCACAATGGGAGCGCGGAGTCCAGGAACGGCAACTCGCCTACAAGACTGGAGTGCCGGTTGAGCACATCAGCGAGGCGAACTCGTCACAGACGTGTCCGTTCTGCCTGGGCCGCCGCAAGGTTCGGGGACGTGCGTACGTCTGTGTGAACAAGGACTGTGCCCGGGTGCTGCACCGGGACGCGGTGGGCGGGGTGAACATCCACACCCTTGCCGTCAACGACGGGGCCTTTGCCTCGGTGGCACCCGACACTGACGTGCGGGTGAAGTATCTACGGGCCCAACCTGGCTGGTCGCCTGGCCAGCGGGAACGCCATGGTTTCCATCAGCGTGTGCGCGCATGCGCGGGTGAGGGACGAAGGCGCGAAGCACGTAGTAGTGCCCGGAACCGGGCCGCCCGTAGCGATGACACCTCCGCTACGGGTGTTGCTGCCGCTCCTGCGAGGAGCAGAGTGATCGTCGACAGTGGTACCGCTGCCCCATCTGGCACCGGCAGGGCTTCCGCCCGCGCCTCTGGGAAGGTCGTAGAAGGCAGAAACCCCGAATTTTTCGCCGGGGAGGTTCACACCCCTAAACTGAGCCCGTGACCGAGAACACTCAGCAGCAGCCGCCAGCGACCACCACCGAACTGCCGACCCAGTACACGCCGGCCGAGGTAGAGGGGAAGCTGTACGAGCGCTGGGTAGAGCGGGGTTACTTCGAGGCGGACGCGAAGAGCGACAAGCCGCCGTTCACCGTCGTCATCCCGCCCCCGAACGTCACCGGCAGCCTGCACCTCGGGCACGCGTTCGAGCACACGCTCATCGACGCGCTGACCCGCCGCAAGCGGATGCAGGGCTACGAGACGCTGTGGCAGCCCGGCATGGACCACGCCGGTATCGCCACGCAGAACGTCGTCGAGCGGGAGCTGGCCAAGGAGGGCAAGTCCCGGCACGACCTCGGCCGCGAGGCCTTCGTCGAGCGGGTCTGGCAGTGGAAGGCCGAGTCCGGCGGGCAGATCTCCGGGCAGATGCGCCGCCTCGGTGACGGCGTGGCCTGGTCGCGTGAGCGCTTCACCATGGACGAGGGCCTGTCCCAGGCCGTCCAGACCATCTTCAAGCGGCTCTACGACGACGAGCTGATCTACCGCGCCGAGCGCATCATCAACTGGTGCCCCCGCTGTCTCACCGCGATCTCCGACATCGAGGTCGAGTACCAGGACGACGACGGCGAGCTCGTCTCGATGAAGTACGGCGACGGTGACGAGACCATCGTCGTCGCCACCACCCGTGCCGAGACCATGCTCGGTGACACGGCCGTCGCCGTTCACCCCGACGACGAGCGGTACAAGCACCTCGTCGGCAAGCTCATCAAGCTGCCGCTGACCGACCGCTCCATCCCGGTCGTCGCCGACACGCACGTCGACCCGGAGTTCGGCACCGGCGCGGTCAAGGTGACCCCGGCCCACGACCCGAACGACTTCGAGATCGGCCAGCGCCACGACCTGCCGTCCATCACCGTCATGGACGAGCACGCCGTGATCACCGCGCACGGCCCCTTCCAGGGCCTGGACCGCCTGGAGGCCCGCTCCGCCATCGTCGCCGCGCTGCGCGCCGAGGGCCGGATCGTCGCCGAGAAGCGGCCGTACGTCCACTCCGTGGGCCACTGCTCGCGCTGCAAGACGACGATCGAGCCGCGCCTGTCCATGCAGTGGTGGGTCAAGGTCGGCCCGCTGGCCAAGGCCGCCGGCGACGCCGTCCGCGACGGCAAGGTCAAGATCCACCCGCAGGAGATGGAGAAGCGGTACTTCGACTGGGTGGACAACCTGCACGACTGGTGCATCTCGCGCCAGCTGTGGTGGGGCCACCGCATCCCGGTCTGGTACGGCCCGGACGGCGAGGTCGTCTGCGTCGGTCCCGACGAGGAGCCGCCGAGCGGCGAGGGCTGGCACCAGGACTCCGACGTCCTCGACACCTGGTTCTCCTCCGGCCTGTGGCCGTTCTCCACGCTCGGCTGGCCCGAGCGGACCGAGAGCCTCGCGAAGTTCTACCCGAACTCCGTCCTGGTCACCGGCTACGACATCCTCTTCTTCTGGGTCGCCCGGATGATGATGTTCGGTCTCTACGCGATGGACGGCACCCCGCCGTTCCACACCATCGCGCTGCACGGCATGGTCCGTGACCAGAACGGCAAGAAGATGTCGAAGTCCTTCGGGAACGTCGTCAACCCGCTGGACTGGATGGACAAGTACGGCTCCGACGCGCTCCGCTTCACCCTCGCGCGCGGCGCCAACCCGGGTGTCGACGTCCCGATCGGCGAGGACTGGGTCCAGGGCTCCCGCAACTTCGCCAACAAGATCTGGAACGCCACCCGCTTCGCGCTGATGAACGGCGCGACGGTTCAGGGCCCGCTGCCGGACGCGTCGAAGATGTCGTCCACCGACCGCTGGATCCTGTCGCGGCTCAACTCGGTCGTGGCCGAGGTCGACGCGTACTACGAGGACTACCAGTTCGCGAAGCTGTCCGACGCGCTGTTCCACTTCGCCTGGGACGAGGTCTTCGACTGGTACGTCGAGCTGTCCAAGACCACCTTCCAGGCGGGCGGCGAGGCGGCCGAGGTCAGCAAGCGCGTCCTGGGCGAGGTCCTGGACGTCACCCTGCGGCTGCTCCACCCGGTGGTCCCCTTCGTCACGGAGACGCTGTGGACCACGCTCACCGGTGGTGAGTCGGTCGTGATCGCCGAGTGGCCGGTGGACAGCGGCTTCCGCGACGCGGACGCCGAGCGGGAGATCGAGACGCTGCAGTCCGTCATCACCGAGGTCCGCCGCTTCCGCGCCGACCAGGGCCTCCAGCCCGGCCAGCGGGTCCCGGCCCGCCTCGCCCTCGACGGCACCGCGCTCGCCCGGCACGAGGCCGCCATCCGCCAGCTGCTGCGTCTCCAGCCGGAGGGCGACGGCTTCTCGGCGACGGCGACCCTGCCGGTGGCGGGCGTCGAGGTCGCGCTGGACCTGTCCGGTGTGATCGACGTGGCCGCCGAGCGCAAGCGGCTCGCCAAGGACCTCGCCGCCGCCGAGAAGGAGAAGGCGCAGGCCACCGGCAAGCTCGGCAACGAGGCGTTCCTGTCCAAGGCGCCGGACCACGTCGTGGAGAAGATCCGCACCCGCCTGGCCAAGGCGGAGGAGGACATCGCGCGGATCGCCGCGCAGCTGGAGAAGCTGCCGCCGGCGTAAGCGTCCGTACGCGGGTGAAGACCCCCGGTGCCGTCTCGGTGCCGGGGGTTCTCGCTTTCCGAGGGGCGTTGCGCGGCTCGGCGCGACGAGGCGCCGCCGCGCCCACCCTCCCCCGAGCTCTCGACTTCGCTCGAGCAGGGGGCACCCCCACCGCCCCGGCGGCACGACTGCCCGCAGCCACGCAAGCTGTCGCCGCTCCGTAGACTGGCCCCGTGAGCGACATCCCCGGCACCCCCGACCAGCCCGACCCCCACGATCCCCTCGACTCCTTCGACGAGATCATCGAGGCGGAGACGACCCGCGACCCCGACCTCGCGGTGATCGAGGCCGGCAGCCGCACCCTGCGTACCCAGGGCGGACAGCCGCAGGCCGAGGTGCCCGCGCGGCCGGAGGACCCGGAGGTCGACAAGGCGCTGCGCGAGGTCGAGGCGGAGCTGGCGACCCGCTGGGGCGAGACCAAGCTGGAGCCGTCCGTCAGCCGGATCGCCGCGCTGATGGACGTGCTGGGCGAGCCGCAGCGGTCGTACCCCTCGATCCACATCACGGGGACGAACGGCAAGACGTCCACCGCCCGCATGATCGAGGCCCTGCTCGGCGCCTTCGAGCTGCGCACCGGCCGGTACACCTCGCCGCACGTGCAGTCGATCACCGAGCGGATCAGCCTGGACGGCGCGCCGATCTCGGCGGAGCGGTTCATCGAGACGTACCAGGACGTCAAGCCGTACGTCGAGATGGTCGACGGCTCGCAGGAGTACCGGCTGTCCTTCTTCGAGGTGCTGACCGGCATGGCGTACGCCGCGTTCGCGGACGCGCCCGTCGACGTGGCCGTCGTCGAGGTCGGGATGGGCGGCTCCTGGGACGCCACCAACGTGATCGACGGGGATGTCGCCGTGGTCACGCCGATCGACCTGGACCACACCGACCGGCTCGGTGAGACGCACGCGGAGATCGCCGGCGAGAAGGCCGGGATCGTGAAGCAGGACGCCACCGTGATCATGGCGCAGCAGCCGGTGGACGCCGCGCAGGTGCTGCTGAAGAAGGCCGTCGAGGTGAACGCCACGGTGGCCCGCGAGGGCCTGGAGTTCGGTGTGGTGGCCCGGCAGGTGGCCGTCGGCGGGCAGCTGGTGACGCTGCGCGGCCTGGGCGGCGAGTACCCCGAGGTGTATCTGCCGCTGCACGGCGCGCACCAGGCGCACAACGCGGCCGTGGCGCTCGCCGCGGTGGAGGCGTTCTTCGGGGTCGGCTCGCAGCGCCCCGAGCCGCTGGACGTCGACACGGTCCGCAAGGCGTTCGCGGCGGTCTCGTCGCCTGGACGGCTGGAGGTCGTCCGGCGGTCGCCGACCGTGGTGCTGGACGCCGCGCACAACCCGGCCGGGGCGCGGGTGACGGCCGAGGCCGTCGGGGAGGCGTTCCAGTTCAGCCGGCTGATCGGCGTGGTCGGCGCGAGCGGGGACAAGAACGTGCGGGGGCTGCTGGAGGCCTTCGAGCCGGTGTTCGCGGAGATCGTCGTCACCCAGAACTCCAGCCATCGCGCGATGGACGCCGACGAGCTGGCCGCGATCGCGGTCGAGGTGTTCGGCGAGGAGCGGGTGCAGGTGGAACCGCGGCTGCCGGACGCGCTGGAGGCGGCGATCACGCTGGCCGAGGAGGAGGGCGAGTTCGCGGGCGGTGGCGTGCTGGTCACCGGTTCCGTGATCACCGTCGGCGAGGCCCGGCTGCTGCTGGGGAAGGGCTGATTTTCCGTGCGTACGCTGTGTGCTTCGACGCTGATCGGCGAGTTCTTCGTCATCGGCTTCGCCGGGCTGGTGGCGATGAAGGACCCCGACCTGTCGATGTCGGCGGTGTGGACGGTCAGCGGGATCGCGATGTTCCTGTGCCTGGTGCTGTGCGGGATGGTCACCCGGCCCGGCGGGGTCGCTCTCGGGTGGGCGCTTCAGCTCGCGCTGATCGCGTCCGGCTTCGTGGTGCCGACGATGTTCTTCATGGGCGTGCTGTTCGCGGCGCTGTGGTGGGCGTCGGTGCATTACGGGAGAAAGGTGGACGAGGCGAAGGCCCGATTTGCAGCGCAGGCGGATTCTTCTCAAGCTGACGCTGCGTAACAGCGCCTCGGGGTCGCCCTGTAGCCTCGACCCACCCCGCACAACTTGATTCAAAGGAGTCGTCGTGACCCAGCGCACCCTCGTCCTCCTCAAGCCCGACGCCGTCCGTCGTGGCCTGACCGGCGAGATCATCAGCCGTATCGAGCGGAAGGCCGGCTGGCAGATCACCGCGCTGGAACTGCGTACGCTCGACCAGGAGACCCTGGAGCAGCACTACGGCGAGCACAAGGGCAAGCCGTTCTACGAGCCGCTGGTCGAGTTCATGTCCTCCGGTCCGGTCGTGGCGCTGATCGTCGAGGGTGAGCGGGTCATCGAGGGTCTGCGTCAGCTCGCCGGCCCGACCGACCCGATCGCCGCCGCGCCGGGCTCCATCCGCGGTGACTACGGTGTCATCGTCCGCGAGAACCTGATCCACGCCTCCGACTCCGAGGAGTCCGCCGAGCGCGAGGTCAAGATCTTCTTCCCGGGTCGCGCCTGAGGATACGTCAGCTCGACGGTCTCCGCCGGACAGCCACGGCCGTACGTTTTCGGCCGTGGCTTGGCATATGCCGTGGCGATCGGGGGAACGAGTGCCCCCGATGGACCGTCTCCACAAGCGAGGCTGTGCGCCATCTGCTGACAATGGCGGAGACCCTCGCGCAGTGTCCGGGAAGGCGCGTCTACGATGGAAGCCTTCACGTCACAGCACCCACCAACGCCGACCTGACAAGCCCTCAAAAGCTCCGTGGGAAGGCCAGACGAATCCTGATGGGGAACTCAATGTCGTTCATCGGCCGTGACATGGCTGTCGACCTCGGGACCGCCAACACGCTGGTGTACGTCAGGGGTCGAGGGATCGTACTCAACGAGCCGTCCGTCGTCGCGATCAACACCAACACCGGTGGCATCCTCGCGGTCGGTGCCGAAGCGAAGAAGATGATCGGGCGGACGCCGGGCAACATCGTCGCCGTGCGCCCGCTGAAGGACGGCGTGATCGCCGACTTCGAGATCACCGAGCGCATGCTCCGCTACTTCATCCTGAAGATCCACAAGCGGCGGTATCTGGCTCGGCCGCGCGTCGTCGTCTGCGTGCCCTCCGGGATCACCGGCGTCGAGCGCCGCGCCGTCATCGAGGCGTCGTCCCAGGCCGGCGCCCGCCAGGTGCACATCATCGAGGAGCCCATGGCCGCCGCCATCGGCTCCGGCCTGCCGGTCCACGAGGCCACGGGCAACATGGTGGTGGACATCGGCGGCGGCACGACGGAGGTCGCGGTCATCTCCCTCGGCGGCATCGTCACCGCCCAGTCCATCCGCGTCGCGGGCGACGAGCTGGACAACGCGATCATCCAGCACATCAAGAAGGAGTACTCGCTCCTGCTGGGTGAGCGCACGGCCGAACAGATCAAGATCACGATCGGCTCCGCGTACGACCTGGACACCGACGAGCACACCGAGATCCGCGGCCGGGACCTCGTCTCCGGGCTGCCCAAGACCGTCGTCATCTCCGCCGCCGAGGTGCGCAAGGCGATCGAGGAGCCCGTCAACGCGATCGTCGACGCCGTGAAGACCACGCTCGACAAATGCCCGCCGGAGCTGTCGGGCGACATCATGGACCGCGGAATCGTTCTGACCGGCGGCGGCGCGCTGCTGCGCGGTCTGGACGAGCGGCTGCGGCGCGAGACGGGCATGCCGATCCACATCGCCGAGGACCCGCTGGACAGCGTGGCGCTCGGCTCCGGCAAGTGCGTCGAGGAGTTCGAGGCGCTGCAGCAGGTGCTGGACGCCCAGCCGCGCCGATGACCCGCCGTGACGATTCCGCCGTGCGAGGCGATCTCCTCTCGCGCGGCGGATCGTTGGCATAGAAACACAAGCTCACACCCCAGTTCCTGTTCACACGGTTCCTATGAGGAAGGGCACGGCCGCCGCACGTGAGGGACACACGAGAGAGCCGGCTGCTCCTGGTGCTGCTGGTCGCCATCGCGTTCGCGCTGATCACGGTGGACATCCGCGGCGGGGAGGACTCACCGGTCGACGGTGCGCGGCGCGCCGCGGCCACGGTCTTCGGCCCGATCGAGAACGGGGTGGCGTCCGCGGTCGACCCGGTCGGCAACGCCATCGCCGCCGTCCGCGACTCCGGTGACCGGCACGACCGGATCGCCGAGCTGGAGCGGCAGAACGCCGCCCTGAAGGCCAAGCTCGGCAGCGACGACCGCAACCGCAGCCGGCTCCAGCAGCTCGACAAGATGCTGAAGGTCGCCGGCGAGGGCCAGTACGGCATCAAGGGCGCCCAGGTCATCGCCATCGGCGCGGCACAGGGCTTCTCCTGGACCATCACCATCGACGTCGGCGCCGACGACGGAATCAAACGCGACATGACCGTCCTCAACGGCGACGGGCTCGTCGGCCGCGTCACCACCGTCGGCCCGAACTCCGCCACCGTGCTGCTCGCCAGCGACCCCGACTTCACCGTCGGCACGCGCATAGAGGGCAACGACGAGCTGGGCTTCGCCTCCGGCCAGGGCGACCGGCCGCTGCGCGTCGAACTCCTCAACGGCAAGGCGCAGGTCAAGAAGGGCGACCGCCTGGTCACCTTCGGCTCGCAGGCCGACAAGCCGTTCGTGCCCGGCGTGCCCGTCGGCGTGGTCTCCCGCGTCGACCCCTCCGGCGGCGGCCTGACCCGCACCCTGTACGTCACGCCGTTCGTCAGCTTCACCAAGCTCGACGTCGTCGGCGTAGTCGTCCAGGCGCCCGAGAAGGACCCGCGCGACACGGTCCTGCCCGACAAGCCCGAGCCGACCCCGACGCCCCCCGTGACGGTGACGGTCACGCCGTCGGCGCAGGCGCCGGGCGACGGCGAGTTCCAGCAGCAAGACCAGTAGGGGGAGCTGACCTTCATGCGCTTCAACCGGATCCTGCTCTCCGTCACACTCGTCGTCGTCGCCCTGGTCCTCCAGGTCAGCGTCCTCGCCCGGCTGCACCTGCCGGGCGCCGTCCCCGACCTGGTGCTGCTCACCGTCCTCGGCCTCGCCCTGGTCTACGGCCACGTCGGCGGCGCCCTCATCGGCTTCGGCGCGGGCCTGCTCGCCGACCTCGCCCCGCCCGCCGACCACGCCGCCGGCCGCTACGCGCTGGTGCTGTGCGTCGTCGGCTACCTCGCCGGTCTGGTCAAGCCGGAGAACGGCCGGCTGAAGTCGGCCACCGGCACGATGGCCGTGGTCGGCGCCGCCGCGATCGGCACGACCCTGCTGTACGCCGGGGTCGGCGCCCTCGTCGGCGACACCGCCGCCCGCCATGTCGGCCTCGGCGGGCTGCTGTTCACCGCCACCGTCTACGACCTGCTGCTCGCGCCGTTCGTGGTGCCCGGCATCATGGCGCTCGCCCGGCGCGCCGACAACGACCCGCTCGCCGAGACCAACTCCGCCGCCCAGGGCACCGACATCTCCGCCGGCTGGCTCTCCGGGACCGGGCTGCGGATCGGGGGCCAGCGCAACGGCCTCAAGGTGAAGGCCGCCCGGGCCCGCACCGCGCGCGCCGGCCGCATCAAGGGGGTCAAGCGGCTGTGAAAACCCTCGAGTTCACCAGAACGGGTGAATTTGCGAGGAACCGCAGCTCAAGGGCCCTTCGTTCCTCACTCGTACCCGCCAGCACCCAGCCGCCCACGCACTGAGAGGGGGAGCAGCCGCAGTGACCAACATCCCCGAGACCGGACGCACACCACGCGTCCAGATCCGGCTCATCGTCATCCAGGTCCTCGTCCTCTCCCTCCTCGGCACCCTCGGCGGCCGCCTGTGG
Organism: Streptomyces sp. TSRI0107; assembly: GCF_001905845.1. Taxonomy (GTDB): domain Bacteria; phylum Actinomycetota; class Actinomycetes; order Streptomycetales; family Streptomycetaceae; genus Streptomyces. The sequence continues at coordinate 472,292 of NZ_LIVZ01000001.1, forward strand.
TACCTGCAGATCCGCGAGGGCGAGGAGTACGCCAAGGAGGCCTCCGGCAACCACGTCCAGCAGGTCGTCCAGCCCGCCGTCCGCGGCTCGATCCTGGACGCCCGCGGCGTGCCCCTCGCCGACAACGAGACCCGGCTGGTGGTCTCCGCCTCCCGCACCGAGCTGCTGAAGATGAAGGACGACGGCGACGCCGTCCTCACCAAGCTCGCCGGCGTGCTCGGGATGACGCCCAAGGAGGTCAAGGAGAAGGTCCGGCTGTGCGACGCCGAGACCCCCCAGCCCTGCTGGAACGGCTCGCCGTACCAGCCGATCCCCATCACCGACGAGGCGACCCCCCGCCAGGCGCTGCAGATCCGCGAGCGCGCCGAGGACTTCCCCGGCATCACCGCCGAGCCGCAGGCCGTGCGCCGCTACCCGAGCCCCGGCAAGGCCAACACCGCCCAGGTGCTGGGCTACCTCTCCCCGGTCACCGACGAGGAGATCCAGCAGGCCCAGGACACCGACTCGCCCTTCCTGCGCTCCGACCAGGTCGGCCGCTCCGGCATCGAGCGGCAGTACGACAAGCAGCTGCGCGGCAAGGCGGGCGTCACCCGCTACGAGGTGGACAACCTCGGCCGGGTCATCGGCCAGGCCGAGTCCGACGCCGCCGAGCCCGGCTCCAACCTCGTCACCAGCATCGACGCCCGCGTCCAGCGCGTCGCGGAGTACGAGCTGAACGAGGCGATGAAGACCGCCCGCAAGGAGTGGGACCGCAACACCCAGCAGCGCTACAAGGCCGACGCCGGCGCCGTCGTCGTGATGGAGGCCAAGACCGGCCGGATCGTCGCCATGGCCTCCAACCCGACGTACGACCCCAACGCCTGGGTCGGCGGCATCTCCGCCAAGGACTACAAGAAGCTCACCGGGAAGTCCTCCAACTACCCGCTGCTCAACCGGGCCATACAGGGTCAGGCGGCGCCCGGCTCCATCTTCAAGGTGGTCTCCACGGCCGCCGCGGTCCAGGCGGGCTACGACTTCGACGGCCGCTACGAGTGCTCCAGCGCGTACTCGGTCGGCGGCCAGGTCTTCAAGAACTTCGAGTCGCAGAACCACGGCGCGATCAGCCTCGGCCGCGCCCTGGAGGTCTCCTGCGACACCGTCTACTACCGGCTCGCGCACAGCGAGTGGAAGAAGGACGGCGGCATCAACCCCAAGGGCAAGCCCAAGGACTGGTTCTACAAGGCCGCCCACCAGTTCGGCCTCGGCGAGGAGACCGGCATCGACCTGCCCAACGAGGTCACCGGCCGCGTCCCCGACCGCGAGTGGAAGCAGCGGTACTGGGAGGCCAACAAGGACGCCTGGTGCAAGACCGGCAAGAAGGACGGCGACTACGTCGAGCGGATCTCCTACGAGAACTGCCTCGAAGGCAACAAGATGCGCGCCGGTGACGAGATCAACTACTCCATCGGCCAGGGCGACACCCTGGTGACCCCCATCCAGATGGCCACCATCTACGCGGCCATCTCCAACGGCGGCACGCTCTACACCCCGACCGTCGGCAAGGCCGTCGTCAGCGCCGACGGCAAGGAGGTCACGGAGATCGAGCCGAAGTCGCACGGCAAGCTGCCGGTGAGCCGGCAGACCCTCGCCCAGATGGACGAGGCCCTGGCCGGCGTCGCCACCCGCGGTACGGCGGCCTGGCGGTTCGGCGGCTGGCCGCAGGACGAGATCGCCATGCACGCCAAGACCGGCACCGCCGAGGTCTACGGCAAGCAGACCACCTCCTGGTTCGCCACCTACACCGACGACTACGCGATCGTGATGACGATCTCCCAGGGCGGTACGGGCTCCGGCGCCTCCGGCCCCGCCGTCCGCAACATCTACGACGCGCTGTACGGCGTCTCCGACGACGGCACCATCAACAAGAAGAACGCCCTGCTGCCCAGCCCGCAGAAGGACCTGCCGAAGATCCAGACGGACGGTTCCATCACCGCGCCCAAGCTCCCCAAGGACGTGGCGAAGGAGCAGCAGGACAGCCAGAAGGCCCCCGAGGACACGGCGGAGCAGCAGCAGGCCGCGGCGACCGTGCCCTCACCGGAGGCGGGCAACCGTGAGACGCGCCGACGCGGCCGCGGGCCTGGCCGCCGTCGCCGGGGAAGCCGGAGGACCCAGCGATGACCGGCGTCAACAGCTTCCAGGTCTCCGGGTACGGCCCCGAGCGCGCCGGCTGGACGCGGCTGTTCGCCCGCGACTCGATGGCCCGCCGCCTCGACTGGCCGATACTGCTGGCAGCCCTCGCGCTGTCGCTGATCGGCTCGGTCCTGGTGTTCTCCGCGACCCGCAACCGCACCGAGATCAACCAGGGCGACCCGTACTACTTCCTCCTGCGGCATCTGCTGAACACCGGCATCGGGCTCGCCCTGATGGTCGGCACCGTCTGGCTCGGCCACCGCACCCTGCGCACCGCCGTGCCGATCCTCTACGGCGCCTCGGTGTTCCTGATCCTGATGGTGCTCACCCCGCTGGGCTCCACCGTCAACGGCGCCCACTCCTGGATCGTGATCGGCGGCGGCTTCTCGCTCCAGCCCTCGGAGTTCGTGAAGGTCACCATCATCCTGGGCATGGCGATGCTGCTGGCGGCCCGGGTGGACGCGGGCGACAAGCAGCACCCGGACCACCGCACGGTCCTGCAGGCGCTGGGCCTGGCCGCCGTGCCGATGCTGATCGTGCTGCTCATGCCCGACCTCGGCTCGGTCATGGTGATGGTGGTGATCGTGCTGGGCGTCCTGCTCGCCTCCGGCGCCTCCAACCGCTGGATCTTCGGGCTGATCGGCGCGGGCACGGCCGGCGCGCTCGCGGTGTGGCAGCTGGGCGTCCTGGACGAGTACCAGATCAACCGCTTCGCCGCGTTCGCCAACCCCGAACTGGACCCGGCCGGCGTCGGCTACAACACCAACCAGGCCCGCATCGCCATCGGCTCCGGCGGGCTCACCGGCTCCGGACTGTTCCAGGGCTCGCAGACCACCGGCCAGTTCGTGCCGGAACAGCAGACCGACTTCGTGTTCACCGTGGCGGGCGAGGAACTCGGCTTCGTCGGCGGCGGGCTCATCATCGTGCTGCTCGGCGTGGTGCTGTGGCGGGCCTGCCGCATCGCCCGCGAGACCACCGACCTGTACGGCACCATCGTGGCCGCCGGGATCGTGGCCTGGTTCGCCTTCCAGGCCTTCGAGAACATCGGGATGACGCTCGGCATCATGCCGGTCACCGGTCTGCCGCTGCCGTTCGTGTCGTACGGCGGTTCGTCGATGTTCGCGGTGTGGGTGGCGGTCGGGCTGCTGCAGTCGATCCGGGTGCAACGACCGCTGTCCGCGTGAACCGGGCGAGGGCCGGGGACGAGGGCCGGGGGTGCCCGGTGATCATCCGCGGCCCCCGCCCCGCCTCTCGCCCGCCGCGTGCTCTGCCGCCGCCGCGTGACTGGCACTAGATTCGGTTCATGGCGGACACGAAGCGTGAGATCGAGCGCAAGTACGCATCCGACGACAGTGGCCTGCCCGACCTGACCGGTGTCGCCGGAGTGGCGGCCGTCCTCGACAAGGGCGTCGCCGAACTCGACGCCGTCTACTACGACACCGCCGACCAGCGCCTCGCCGCGGCCTCCATCACCCTGCGCCGCCGCACCGGCGGGGCCGACGCCGGCTGGCATCTGAAGTTCCCCGTCGCCCCCGGAGTGCGCGACGAGATCCGGGCGCCGCTCTCCGACAGCGTGCCGCGCACCCTCGCCGGACTCGTCCGCTCCAGGGTGCGGGACGCCGAGCTGCTGCCCGTGGTGCGGCTGCGCTCCGCAAGGGACGTCCAGGACCTCGTCGACGCCGACGGACGGCTGCTCGCCGAGGTCAGCGTGGACGCCGTACGCGCCGACCGGCTCACCGACGGCGGCGGCCGCGCCCAGTGGACCGAGATCGAGGTGGAGCTGGCCGACGGACGGGACCCGGCCTTCCTCGACCAGGTCGAGAAGCGGCTGCGCAAGGCGGGGGTACGGCCGTCGGGCTCCGCGTCCAAGCTGGCGCGGGCACTGGCGGAGACCGAGCCGAAGAAGAAGCGACGCGGCAAACGCCGGACGGCCGCCGCACCCGTGACCGCCGGCGACCACCTCCTCGCCTATCTGCGCGAACAGCGGGACGCGATCGTCTCCCTCGACCCCGCCGTGCGCCGGGACCTGCCGGACTCGGTGCACGCGCTGCGCGTCGCCACCCGACGGCTGCGCAGCGCCTTCCGCTCCTACCGCCGCCTCCTCGACCCGGCCGTCACCGGGCCGGTCGGCGAGGAGCTGAGATGGCTCGCCGCCGAGCTGGGCGTCGACCGCGACCAGGAGGTGCTCACCGAGCGCATCACCGCCGCCCTCGCCGACCTGCCGCGCACCCTGGTCACCGGCCCCGTCCGCACCCGGCTGCGCACCTGGTCGCACGCCCGCGGCGGAGGCTCGCGCCGTCGGCTGATCGCCGTACTGGACAGCACCCGCTATCTGCACCTGCTGCAAGCGCTCGACGCCCTCGTCGCCGACCCGCCGCTGCTGCGGGCGGCCGCCGGGAAACCGGAGAAGGCGCTGGCCAAAGCGGTACGCAAGGACTTCGGCAGGCTGACCGAGCAGGTCGAGCGGGCCCTCGCCCTGCCGCCCGGGCACGACCGCGACCTGGCCCTGCACGAGGCCCGCAAGGCCGCCAAGCGCACCCGCTACGCGGCGGAGGCCGCGAGCCCCGCGCTCGGCGAGAACGCGGTCGGCGTGGTGCGCTCCACGAGGTCCCTCCAGGGCCTGCTCGGCGACCACCAGGACAGCGTGATGGCCCGCGAGGCACTGCGGGAGATCGCCGCCCAGGCGCACGCGGCGGGGGAGAGCGCGTTCACCTACGGGCTGCTGTACGGCAGGGAGGAACGGCGGGCGGAACTGGCGGAGGCGGCGCTTCCGCAGGCGTGGTCGGTGATGGTGCGGGAGACGGCCGTCTGAGCGTGCCGGGCAGCTCCCGGGCCGCGTTACGCTTGATGGTCACCCCTGTCAGCTGACGAAGGTAATTCCCGCGATGTCTGTCGAGTCGGTCTTCCCGCAGCTCGAAGCTTTGCTCCCGCATGTGCAGAAGCCGATCCAGTACGTGGGCGGCGAGCTCAACTCCACGGTCAAGGCGTGGGACGAGTGCGATGTGCGCTGGGCTCTCATGTACCCGGACGCGTACGAGGTCGGGCTGCCCAACCAGGGCGTCATGATCCTCTACGAGGTACTGAACGAGCAGGACGGCGTCCTCGCCGAGCGCACCTACAGCGTCTGGCCGGACCTGGAGGCGCTGATGCGGGAGCACGGCGTCCCGCAGTTCACCGTCGACAGCCACCGCCCGGTCAAGGCCTTCGACGTGTTCGGCGTCAGCTTCTCCACCGAGCTGGGCTACACCAACCTGCTCACCGCGCTGGACCTGGCCGGCATCCCGCTGGAGTCCAGGGACCGGGGCCTGGACGACCCGATCGTGCTGGCCGGCGGGCACGCGGCGTTCAACCCGGAGCCGATCGCCGACTTCATCGACGCGGCGGTCATCGGCGACGGCGAGCAGGCCGTGCTGGACATGACGAAGATCATCCGCGAGTGGAAGGCCGAGGGCCGCCCCGGCGGCCGCGAGGAGGTGCTGCTGCGCCTGGCGAAGACCGGCGCGGTGTACGTCCCCGGCTTCTACGACGTGGAGTACCTGCCGGACGGCCGCATCAGCCGTGTCGTACCGAACCGTTCCGGCGTCCCGTGGCGCGTGTCCAAGCACACCGTCATGGACCTCGACGAGTGGCCCTACCCCAAGCAGCCCCTGGTCCCGCTCGCCGAGACCGTCCACGAGCGGATGTCGGTCGAGATCTTCCGCGGCTGCACCCGCGGCTGCCGCTTCTGCCAGGCCGGCATGATCACCCGCCCGGTGCGCGAGCGGTCCATCACCGGCATCGGCGACATGGTGGAGAAGGGCCTGAAGGCGACCGGCTTCGAGGAGGTCGGCCTGCTCTCCCTGTCCTCCGCGGACCACAGCGAGATCGGCGACATCGCCAAGGGCCTCGCCGACCGCTACGAGGAGGACAAGATCGGCCTGTCCCTCCCGTCGACCCGCGTGGACGCCTTCAACGTGGACCTGGCGAACGAGCTGACGCGGAACGGCCGCCGGTCCGGCCTGACCTTCGCCCCCGAGGGCGGCTCCGAGCGCATGCGCAAGGTCATCAACAAGATGGTCTCGGAAGAGGACCTGATCAGGACCGTCGCCACGGCCTACGGCAACGGCTGGCGCCAGGTGAAGCTGTACTTCATGTGCGGCCTGCCGACCGAGACCGACGACGACGTCCTGCAGATCGCCGACATGGCGACGAAGGTCATCGCGAAGGGCCGCGAGGTCTCCCGCTCCAACGACATCCGCTGCACGGTGTCGATCGGCGGCTTCGTGCCCAAGCCGCACACGCCGTTCCAGTGGGCCCCGCAGCTCTCCGCCGAGGAGACGGACGCCCGCCTGGAGAAGCTGCGCGACAAGATCCGCGGCGACAAGAAGTACGGCCGCTCGATCGGCTTCCGCTACCACGACGGCAAGCCCGGCATCGTCGAGGGCCTGCTCTCCCGCGGCGACCGCCGCATCGGCGCGGTCATCCGCGCGGTCTACGAGGACGGCGGCCGCTTCGACGGCTGGCGCGAGCACTTCTCGTACGACCGCTGGATGAGTTGCGCCGACAAGGCCCTCGCGGACTACGGCGTGGACGTCGACTGGTACACCACCCGCGAGCGCACCTACGAGGAGGTCCTGCCCTGGGACCACCTCGACTCCGGCCTCGACAAGGACTGGCTCTGGGAGGACTGGCAGGACGCCCTCGACGAGACCGAGGTCGAGGACTGCCGCTGGACGCCGTGCTTCGACTGCGGTGTGTGCCCCGCGATGGACACCCACATCCAGATCGGCCCGACGGGCAAGAAGCTGCTGCCGCTGACGGTCAAGAACGCCGCGCCGGCGCCGAGCGGGCACGCGCACTGAGGTCCGCACGCGCACTGAGGTCCGCACGCGCACCGAGGCCGTAGCCGTGAGCCCCCTGTTCCCGCCCTTGGCGGGGGAGGGGGCTCACGGCGTCGCGGGCCGCCGAACCGCCCAGGCGGAGGGACAGCGGGCGACTTAGTCTGGTCCGAGGGGCGTCATCCGAGTGACGACCGATCCCGGAAGGGGCGTCCTCATGGATCAGTACCCGCTGATCGAGAACCACGGTCTGATCGGTGATCTCCAGACCGCGGCACTCGTCACCACCGACGGGACGGTCGACTGGTTCTGCTACCCGCGCTTCGACTCGCCCAGCGTATTCGGCGCCCTCCTGGACAAGGACAAAGGAGGGCACTGCACGGTCCGGCCGGCTCATACGACGTACGCGACCAAGCAGCTGTACCTCCCCGACACGGCGATCCTGGTGACCCGCTTCATGACCGAGGCGGGCGCGGGCGAGGTCGTCGACTTCATGCCGGTGACCGGCACGACGGCCACCGCTCGCCACCGGCTGGTCCGTATGGTCCGCTGCGTGCGCGGCAGCATGACCTTCGAGGTCGACATCGCGCCCCGGTTCGACTACGGACGCAAGCCCCACGAGCTGAGCGTCACCGAGCGGGGAGCGGTGTTCGTCTCGGAGGGAACGACCCTGACGGTGCACTCGATCCGTGAGCCGGACGACGAGCGGTTGCTCGGCTTCGACACCAGAGGCGACGACCTGCACCTCTCGCTGAGCCTGCGGGCCGGCCGGCAGTGTGGACTGGTCATGGAGTCCGCCGCCGACGGGCCGCCCCGGGAGATCCCGCTCGCCGAGTACCAGCAGGTCTTCGACGACACCGTCCGGCACTGGCGGTCCTGGCTGGGCAAGTCCCAGTACACGGGGCGCTGGCGCGAGGCCGTGGAACGCTCCGCGGTGACCCTGAAACTCATGACCTACGCCCCCAGCGGAGCCCTGGTGGCCGCCCCCACGACCGGGCTGCCCGAACAACTGGGCGGCGAACGCAACTGGGACTACCGGTTCACCTGGATCAGGGACGCCTCCTTCTCCGTGTACGCCCTGCTCGGCATGGGGTTCACCGAGGAGGCGAAGGCGTTCGTGATGTGGCTCTCCGAACGGGTCAAGGAGCGGGCGGGCAGCGACGGCGACGCCGGACCGCTGAACATCATGTACGCGGTCGACGGCTCCTCCGATCTGACGGAGGAGACCCTGGAGCACTGGGAGGGCTACGAGCGGTCGGCCCCCGTACGCATCGGAAACGGCGCGGCGACACAGCTGCAGCTCGACATCTACGGCGAGGCGCTGGACAGCATCTTCTTCGCGCACGAGCGCGGGATGCACCTGGGACACCGGGGGTGGACCGGGCTGATCACCGTCCTCGACTGGCTGGCGGACCACTGGGACCAGGCCGGTGAAGGCCTCTGGGAGACCCGCGGAGGCCGTCAGAACTTCACCTACGGCCGCGTGATGTCCTGGGTCGCGTTCGACCGCGCGCTGCGCCTGGCGGAAGGCACCGGCCGCCCGGGTCCGATACCACGCTGGAGGAGCACACGGGACGCCGTCTACGAGCAGGTCATGGCCAAGGGCTGGAGCGACGAGCGCGGGGCCTTCGTCCAGCACTACGGCAGCGACGTGCTCGACTCCTCGCTGCTGCGCATGCCGACGGTCGGCTTCATCACCCCGGAGGACCAGATGTGGACCTCCACCCTGGACGCGATGGAGCAGGAGCTGGTCACCGACAGCCTGGTCTACCGGTACGACCCCGAGGCCTCGCCCGACGGGCTGCGCGGCTCCGAGGGCACCTTCTCGCTGTGCACCTTCATGTACGTGGACGCGCTGGCCCGCGCCGGGCGGATCGACCAGGCCAGGCTGGTGCTGGAGAAGATGCTCGGCTACGCCAACCACCTCGGCCTGTACTCCGAGGAGATCGCCCTGACGGGCAGGCAGCTGGGGAACTTCCCGCAGGCCTTCACCCACCTGGCCCTCATCGACGCGGCCATCACCCTGGACGCGGCTCTGAACCGGCGCCGGTAGTCGTTCGCGAGCCACACAAGCACCTCAAGCGGATGTCCGGGACGGTGCGAGCTGACTAGAGTCGTCTCGTCACAGCCGGTTGTGGGGGCAGCCGGAGTCTGGTCGGCGGTGCCGACGTCCTTGGGGAGGGGACCCGCAGCGCATGAGTCGTCGCTCTGGTGGCCTGGTGGGAGTCTGGGCCGAAGCGCAGCGTCAGCAGCAGCGCCGGATGGAAGCGGACGCCAGAAGGCGCAGGGAACAGGAACGGCAGGAACGGGCCCGTCAACGCCGTGCCGCGCAGGACTACCGGGACTACCGGCAGGCGGAGGCACGGCGGCGCACGGACGAACTGGAGGCCCGGGTCGCGGTCCTCCAGGGGCTGCTCGCCGCCGGATGCCGGGCACCGGCCTTCCGGGCGGCCTCCCTGCTGCGTACCGAGGAGGTGCAGCCTTTCTCGCCGGGCCCCCTGGCCCAGCCCGTACCCATGCCGGATCCGGCGCACTACCAGGCGCAGGGCGGATGGACGGCGAGCCGGCGAGCGCAGGCCGAGGCCGAGGCGCGGGCGCGGTTCGAGCGGGACTGGCACGCGGCGCAGGCCGCCGAAGCCCAGCGACTCCGGCAGCTGGCGGCCTTCCAGCGGGAGTACGAGCAGTGGGTCCGGAACCACGTGACGGAGGTGCGCGGGCACAACGCGGGCGTCGCCGAGGTGATCGCCGGGGTCCGCCGAGGGGAGCCCGACGCGGTCGTCGAGTACTTCTCCGCCGCCCTCTACTCCTCCACGGCGTGGCCCGGGGAATTCCCCCGGGCCCTCACCGCCGCCTACGACCCCGCCGGACGGCAACTGGTCCTCGACTGGGAGCTGCCCTCGTACGACGTCGTCCCGGAGGCCAAGGCGGTGCGGTACGTGCCTTCCCAGGACCAGGACAAGGAGACCGCCCGCCCCGCGACCCAGCGCCGCGCCCTGTACCGCGAGGTACTCGCCCAGTGCGTGCTGCTCGCCCTGCACGAGCTGTTCGCCGCGGACGAGTACGGCGCGCTGGAGTCGGTGACGCTGAACGGCTTCGTCGACGACCACGATCCGGCGACCGGGCGGCAGACGCACATCGTCCTCGCGACCGTCATGGCGCCGAGACCGCGCTTCACCGGCCTGCACCTTGAGCAGGTCGACCCGATCAGCTGCCTGGTCGAGGGGCTGCGGGGACAACTGACGTCCCGGCCCGACCAACTCGCCGCCGTACGCCCGAGCAGGCGACCCGAGGACGTCGGGAACCGCGTGGTCACCCACGGCGGTGACGAGGAACCCGACCTGTACACGATGGACCCGATCGCGTTCGAGGAGCTGGTCGCCGACCTCTTCCGGGCCATGGGCATGCAGGCGGTCACGACCCAGCGCTCCAACGACGGCGGCGTGGACGTCGACGCCCTGGATCCGGCCCCGATCCGCGGCGGCAAGATCGTCGTACAGGTGAAGCGCTACCGGAACACCGTCCCGCCCACCGCGGTACGCGACCTGTACGGAACCGTCCAGGACGCCGGGGCCAACAAGGGCGTCCTCGTGACCACCTCGGGTTTCGGGCCGGGCTCGCACGCCTTCGCCGACGGTAAACCGCTGGAGCTCGTGTCGGGCGGTGAACTCGTCGACCTGCTCCACCGGCACGGGCTGCGCGGCCGCCTCGGCGACGGCCGCCCGGCCCCCGCGCAGCCGGCCGCCGTCCCCCCGGCGGCACCGTCCGCCGACCACAGCCTGCTGGGCATGTCCTGGTCCGGCGGCGTCGCGCTGGACGTGTGCGCACTGGTCTGCCGCGGAAACCGGGTCCTCGGCGAGGACCACTTCGTCTTCTTCAACAACAGCCGCACCCCCGACGGTTCCGTGCAGGCCGTCTCCGCGGCACCGCCGGACAAGGCGGCCATCCGGGTCGCGTTCGACGCGCTGCCCGAGGCCGCCGACCGCCTCGTCCTGGTCGCCGCCGTGGACCCGGAGGTCAACCCGGACGCCGACCTCTCGGGATTCACGGACGCCCGCATCCGGTTGCTCGACTCCGGGACGAGCGAGCTGGGGCGACTGGAGGTCTCCGACGGCCGTCGCGGCGAGACCGCCCTGGTGCTGGGGTCCTTCCGGCGCCGGCCGAACGGCGACTGGGATTTCGTGGTCGGCGGCAAGGGCTACCCCGGCGGCCTGGAACAGCTCGTACAGGAGTACGGCATCGAGGTCGAATAGCGGCCGCGTAACACCTTGGTGACGCGAGGGCCCCCACCGCAACGGAGTGAGCCCTCGCCGTGTCCTCAACGGTATGGAACTGGAAAAGCCGCAGGCGGGCGAGGTCGAGGAGCGACGGCCCGAGGGGTGCCTCACCGTCGCCGTCCGGCTGCCCGTGCGGATCGTCGCGCTGGTCGTCGTCCTGCCCGTGCGGATGGTGTGGGACGCGCTGGTCGTCGCCGGGCGGTTCCTGAGGGACACCGTGCTGCGGCCGCTCGGGCGGGCGTTGGGATGGCTGGCGAAGGCGCTGTTCGTCTGGCCGTTCGTGGCGCTGTGGCGGTGGGTGCTGGTGCCGCTGGGACGGGCGCTCGGCTGGCTGGGGAAGTGGCTGGTCGTGGTGCCGGCGGTGTGGCTGTACCGGCATGTGCTGACCCCGATCGGGCACGGCGTCGCCTGGGTGGCGCGCGGCGTCCGGGCCGGCCTGACCTGGGTGTACGTGCGTCTGCTGACCCCGGTCGGACACGGGGTCCTATGGCTCGTGCGGTATCTGTTCGTCGTCCCCGCGGTGTGGCTCTACCAGTGGGTGCTCGCGCCGGTCGGGCGGGCCGTCGCCTGGACCGTGTACTGGACCTTCCGGGTGCTCTTCGTGCTCCCGGCGCTCGCGGTGTGGCGGTGGGTGCTGGTGCCCGTCGGGCGGGTGCTCGCGGTCGTCGGGCGCGAGGTCTGGGCCGCGCTGGGACACGCCTGGCGGATCGCCGGGCACATCTCGCGCGCCGTGGGGCGCTTTCTCGGGACCCTCTTCCGGTGGATCTTCGTGGAGCCGGTGCGCTGGGTGTACCGCGCTGTGCTGACACCGATCGGACACGCGGTCCGCGACACCGTGCTGCGGCCCGCCGCCGAGGCCGCCCGCGCCGTGGGACGGGCCACCCGGCGGGCACTGACGTCCGTCCGGGAGAGCGTGCGGCAGGCCCGGTACGACGTCCGCAGGATGCTGTTCGGTGAGCCTCGCGAGCGGGTGGCGGTGGCCCGGCGGGAACCTGAGGGCGGTGAGACACGTACTCTTGGTAGGAGTACGACCGCTCTCACGAAGGACTGAAGACACTGGGCAAGCGACAGCCCGAAGGCCCGCCGCCCGCACCCGCGGTGCAGCGCATCCGACTGCGCTACACCAAGCGCGGCCGCCTGAGGTTCACCAGCCACCGCGACTTCCAGCGCGCTTTCGAGCGTGCGCTGCGCCGCGCCGAAGTACCCATGGCGTACTCGGCGGGGTTCACCCCGCACCCGAAGGTGTCGTACGCCAATGCCGCACCCACCGGCACGGGCAGTGAGGCGGAGTACCTGGAGATCGCGCTCACCGAGCCGCGTGACCCCCAGCGGCTGCGGGAGCTGCTCGACGAGTCGCTGCCGACCGGCCTCGACATCGTCGACGCGGTCGAGGCCCGCACCTCCGGCCTCGCCGACCGGCTGACGGCCTCCGTGTGGGAGCTGCGGCTGGACGGGGTGGAGCCGGCCGACGCGGCCCGCGCGGTGGCGGCGTTCAACGCGGCCGGGACGGTCGAGGTGCAGCGCCTCACCAAGAACGGGATGCGCACGTTCGACGCCCGCCCGGCCGTCGCGAGCCTGCGGAGCCTCGACAGCGCGGAAACCCACAGTTCGCCTGCCGATAGGCCGACCGACCAGCCCTGTGCGATACTGCGGCTGGTTGTTCGGCACGTGACGCCTGCCGTACGACCCGACGACGTCCTGTCCGGTCTCCGCGCCGTGGCCGACCTGGCGCCGCCGGTCCCCGCAGCGGTGACCAGGCTGGCGCAGGGGCTGTTCGATGAAGAGACCGGCACGGTGACCGACCCGCTCGCGCCCGACCGCGAGGCAGCGGCGGCCCTCTCGACGGCCGCTCCGGCTGCCGCCGCGACGGCGCCGACGCCGGAAGGTCCCGCGTAGGGACGGACGTCGTAGCGCCGCCCTCGTACTCGGGAGCCACCTGGGTCGGGCAGCGCACCGACCAGAAGACTTTCGCCAGGCCGTGCGCATGAGGCGTACGGAACCGGCGAGACAGGACACAGAGAGCTCCCGTGCGGCGCCCGCGCCCCGGACGGCGGCAGTCGCGCACCGCGCGAGCCGCGGACGTCACCGGCATACCGCCGGACCAGGCGCGGCGCCCGGGAGCCTGACGGGAGAAACGCCCGCATGCTCGAGCCGACCGAACCCATCGAGGGTTCCGAAGAGAACAACACTCCCAGCGACACCCTGCCGCCGCGTCGTCGGCGCCGTGCCGCGTCCCGCCCGGCGGGTCCGCCCGCCGCGGCCTCCGACACCCCGGCGGAGACCGTCGCGCCGGCCATACCGGCCGCCGATTCCGCCGATCTCGCGGCCACCGAGGCCGAGAGCGCGGAGGAAACCGAGGAGACGGCCGCGGAGACCGCCGAGGTGCCCGCCGCTGCCGAGGAGGCACCCGCTCCCGCCGCCCGTCCGCGGCGCCGTGCGACGCGCCGCGCGTCGTCCCCGGCCGGCGCTCCGGCGTCCGCCGAGGCCGCCGAGACCGTGGTGCCAGTGGCCGCCCCCGAGGCCGGGACCGAGGCGCCTGCCGCGGAGGAGCCCGCCGCCGTGGCGGAGGAGCCCGCGCCGCGGCGTACCCGCCGCCGGGCCACGCGCCGCGTGGCGTCCCCGGCCGGCGCCCCGGCGTCCGCCGAGCCCGCCGAGACCGTGGTGACGCCCGTCGCCGCCGGTACGCCGGAGACGGCGGAGGCCGCAGAGCCCGCCGAGCCCGCCGCGGTTTCCGAGGCTCCGGTCGCAGAGGAGGCAGCGCCCGCGCCCCGTACGCGTCGCCGTGCCACGCGTCGTGCGTCCGCGCCCGCCGGTTCCCCGGCGCCCATGGAGGCCGCCGAGGCTGTCGCCCCGGCCGTCCCGCAGGCGAGCGCCGAGCCGGAGCCCGCCGTGGAGACCCCCGCCGTTGAGGCTCCCGCCGTCGAGGAGGCCGCGCCGCGTCGTACGCGTCGTCGTGCCACGCGTCAGGCGGCCGCGCCTGCCGCGCCCGCCGAGGCCGCCGTCACCGAGGCGCCCGCTGTCGAGGAGACGGCGGCGCCCGAGGCCGAGGCCCCCGCCGCCGAGGCTCCCGCCGTCGAGGAGGCCGCGCCGCGGCGTACGCGTCGTCGTGCCACGCGTCAGGCGGCCGCGCCCGCCGAGGCCGCCGTCACCGAGGCGCCCGCCGCCGAGCCCGCCCCGGCCGCCGAGCCGCAGGCCGAGGCCCCCGCCGCCGAGCAGCCCGAGGAGGGTGCCGCGCCGCGTCGCCGTCGCCGGGTCGTGCGCAAGGCCGCCACCGGGTTCTCCGAGCCCGCGCGTCCCGCCGCCGCCGACGCCCCGCAGCGTCCGGCGCGTCCCGCCGTGGCCGTGTTCCAGCCGCCGGTGTTCACCGAACCGAGGTTCCAGACGCCGGAGCGGGCCGCCGCCGAGGCCGCCGCCGAAGCCGCGGAGGAGACCGAGAGCACCCAGGCCGCCGAGCCCGTCGAGCCCGTCGAGGCCGCCGGGACCGAGGAGCTCGCCGCCGAGCAGACCGGCTCGCGGCGCCGCCGTCGCCGCCGGGGTGCCGCCGAGGAGGCGGAGCCCGCGCAGGCGGTCGAGGAGCCCGTGGAGGAGGAGGCCGAGGAGGCCGCCGAGGAGTCCGTCGAGGGCGAGGAGGCCGAGGAGACCGGCTCCCGTCGCCGTCGCCGCCGTGGTGGCCGTCGCCGCCGCCGGGGCGAGTCCGCCGAGGGCGAGGGCGGTGAGTACGGCGAGGAGACCGAGGAGGTCGCCGCCGAGCAGGCCGCGCAGGACGCCGAGGACACCGCCGAGCAGGTCGAGGAAGACGTCGAGGAGGCTGCGGAGGCGGAGGCCGAGGACCGCGACGAGGCCGGCGGTTCGACCGCGGGCAGCCGCCGCCGCCGTCGCCGCCGCCGTCGCGCCGGGGACACCGCCGTGGACACCGAGCCCGGCGAGGGCGACCCCGAGCGCACGGTCGTCAAGGTCCGCGAGCCCCGCAAGGCCGCCGAGCGCGAGCCGTCCGACGAGGTGCAGTCCATCAAGGGCTCGACCCGTCTGGAGGCGAAGAAGCAGCGCCGCCGTGAGGGCCGCGAGCAGGGCCGCCGCCGCGTCCCGATCATCACCGAGGCCGAGTTCCTTGCCCGCCGCGAGGCCGTCGAGCGCGTGATGGTGGTCCGCCAGCACGGCGACCGCACGCAGATCGGCGTCCTCGAGGACAACGTGCTCGTCGAGCACTACGTCAACAAGGAGCAGTCGACCTCGTACGTCGGCAACGTCTACCTCGGCAAGGTGCAGAACGTGCTGCCGTCGATGGAGGCCGCCTTCATCGACATCGGCAAGGGCCGCAACGCCGTGCTCTACGCCGGCGAGGTCAACTTCGAGGCGCTGGGCATGGCCAACGGCCCGCGCCGCATCGAGTCCGCGCTGAAGTCGGGCCAGTCGGTCCTGGTGCAGGTCACCAAGGACCCGATCGGCCACAAGGGCGCCCGTCTGACCAGCCAGGTCTCCCTGCCGGGCCGCTACCTCGTGTACGTGCCCGAGGGCTCCATGACCGGCATCAGCCGCAAGCTGCCCGACACCGAGCGGGCCCGGCTGAAGACCATCCTCAAGAAGATCGTCCCCGAGGACGCGGGCGTCATCGTGCGCACCGCCGCCGAGGGCGCGAGCGAGGAGGAGCTGCGCCGGGACGTCGAGCGGCTGCAGGCGCAGTGGGAGGACATCCAGAAGAAGGCGAAGAGCGGCAACGCCCCGACGCTGCTCTACGGCGAGCCGGACATGACCGTCCGGGTCGTGCGCGACATCTTCAACGAGGACTTCTCCAAGGTCATCGTCAGCGGTGACGACGCCTGGCAGACCATCCACGGGTACGTCTCGCACGTCGCCCCGGACCTGGCCGGCCGGCTGTCGAAGTGGACGTCCGAGGTCGACGTCTTCGCCACCTACCGGATCGACGAGCAGCTCGCCAAGGCGCTGGACCGCAAGGTCTGGCTGCCCAGCGGCGGTTCGCTGGTGATCGACCGGACCGAGGCGATGGTCGTCATCGACGTCAACACCGGCAAGTTCACCGGCCAGGGCGGCAACCTGGAGGAGACGGTCACCAGGAACAACCTGGAGGCGGCCGAGGAGATCGTGCGCCAGCTGCGGCTGCGCGACCTCGGCGGCATCATCGTGATCGACTTCATCGACATGGTGCTTGAGTCCAACCGGGACCTGGTGCTGCGCCGCCTGCTGGAGTGCCTGGGCCGGGACCGTACGAAGCACCAGGTCGCCGAGGTGACCTCGCTGGGCCTCGTGCAGATGACCCGCAAGCGGGTCGGCCAGGGCCTGCTGGAGTCGTTCTCCGAGACCTGCGTCCACTGCAACGGCCGCGGTGTCATCGTCCACCTGGACCACGCGGCGGCCGCCGCCGGCGGCGGCAAGCGCAAGAAGCGCGCCCGTGCCGGTGCCGCCGAGCAGCCGCACGAGGGCGAGGCCGTGGCCGTCGTCGAGCCCGTCGAGACGGCGGAGCAGGAGGCGGAGTCCGAGTCCGAGGTCGCGGCGGAGGTCGCCGAGCCGGTCGCGCTGCCCGCCCCGCCCGTGGCGGAGCCGCTGATGAGCGCTATCGCCCCGGACGAGGAGCTGTACAGCAGCGTCGCCGAGGCCGAGGCCGCCGTGTCGCGCGGTCGGGGCAGGCGCCGGGCGAGCCGCCGGGTGTCCGCTCCGGCGGGCGCGCCGAAGGCGGAGGCCGTGGTGCCCACCGCTCAGTCGGTGACCGCCGAGGAGGAGTCCGCGCGTCCGGTGCGGCCGGAGCCGGCCGCCGTGGCGCACGCCGAGCCGGTGGCCGCCGAGGACCCGGTCGTCGAGGCGCCCGTCGCCGAAGCGTCCGCCGAGGCGCCGGCCCCCGTCGAGGAGGCCGCGCCGAAGGGCCGTACGCGCCGTCGGGCCACCCGCAAGGTGTCCGCGCCGGCCGGTTCGCCCGCGGCGGCGGAGGCGGCCGTGGTGACCGTCGCCGAGCCTGCCCCGGAGGCCGTCGAGGCCGTGGAGGCTGCGCCGGCCGCCGAGCCCGCTCAGGCGCCCGCCGAGAGCGCGGCGCCGGCCCGTCCGCGCCGCCGCGCGGTGCGCAAGGCCACCGCGCCGACCGCGCCGGAGGAGGCGGCCGTCGTGGTCGTCCCGTCGGCGGCGGAGAGCGCGGAGGCCGCGGAGGCCACGGAGGCCGCCGAGGCGCCCGTCTCGGTCGCGGAGCAGGCCGCCGAGGAGGCCGAGCAGGCTCTGGTGGAGGCCAGGGAGGCCGCCGTCGAGACCGTGGGCGCCGAGGCGCCCGAGGGCGAGGCGGAGGCCGCTCCGGCCAAGAAGACGGCCCGTAAGGCGGCGAAGAAGGCGACGGCGAAGAAGGCCGCCACCAAGAAGACCGCGGCCAAGAAGACGACAGCGGCCAAGAAGACCGCCGCGAAGAAGACGACGGCCAAGAAGGCGGCGACGAAGACCGCCGCCAAGAAGGCCGTGTCGAAGAAGACGGCGGCGGCCGAGCAGCAGGCGGTTCCGTCCGTCTCGGCCTCCACCGACGAGGGCTGACGCCCGCGGGGTGTGCCGCCGGTCGCGTGGGACGTGACCGGCGGCACACCCCCGGGGCCCGGTTTGACCCCTTCGGCCGCGGCCCCGTAACCTTGACCGTCGGCGTGTCCACTGCACATGCCACATCCCCGTAAACCTCTTCCTTCCGGGCACGGGCTGTGACCGGGAGAGGCCGTCCGCGCGCCGGTGCGCCGGTTGGCTGGCCTGCGGGGGTGCCGTTCTCCGAGCGAAAGAGAGATCCGCGTGTACGCCATCGTGCGCAGCGGTGGTCGCCAGCACAAGGTTGCTGTCGGCGACATCGTTGAGGTTGACAAGATTTCCACCGCCAAGGTTGGCGACACGGTCGAGCTCTCGACCCTGCTCGTTGTCGACGGCGACGCTGTGACCAGCGACCCGTGGGTGCTGGCCGGCATCAAGGTCCAGGCCGAGGTCGTGGACCACCACAAGGGCCAGAAGATCGACATTCTGCGCTACAAGAACAAGACCGGCTACCGCCGTCGTCAGGGCCACCGCCAGCAGTACACGGCGATCAAGGTCACTGAGATCCCCACGGCTGCGAAGTAAGGGACTGAGGAGAGATGGCACACAAGAAGGGCGCATCGTCCACTCGGAACGGTCGCGACTCGAATGCCCAGCGGCTCGGCGTGAAGCGCTTCGGCGGTCAGGTCGTCAACGCGGGTGAGATCCTGGTTCGCCAGCGCGGCACCCACTTCCACCCGGGCGCCGGTGTCGGCCGTGGCGGCGACGACACGCTGTTCGCGCTGCAGGCCGGTGCGGTGCAGTTCGGCACCAGCCGTGGCCGCAAGGTCGTGAACATCGTTCCGGTCGCCTGAATCGCCTGATTCAGCGCCGAACGCTTCGCGAGGCGGACCTCACTTCCCGGGCGGGAAGGCGGGTCCGCCTTTCGCGTGTTACACGAAGGCATACGTGTGACACAGAGACACAACCGCACTTTTCTGGAGGCACTGAACCATGACCACCTTCGTGGACCGCGTCGAGCTGCATGTCGCCGCGGGTAACGGAGGCCACGGCTGTGCCTCCGTCCACCGTGAGAAGTTCAAGCCGCTCGGCGGCCCGGACGGCGGCAACGGCGGGCGGGGCGGCGACGTCATCCTGACCGTCGACCAGTCCGTGACCACGCTGCTGGACTACCACCACTCCCCGCACCGCAAGGCCACCAACGGCAAGCCGGGCGAGGGCGGCAACCGCTCCGGCAAGGACGGCCAGGACCTGGTCCTGCCGGTGCCGGACGGCACGGTCGTCCTGGACAAGGCGGGCAACGTCCTCGCCGACCTGGTCGGCCACGGCACCTCGTACGTCGCCGCCCAGGGCGGCCGCGGCGGCCTCGGCAACGCGGCGCTGGCCTCCGCCCGCCGCAAGGCGCCCGGGTTCGCGCTGCTGGGCGAGCCGGGGGACCTGCACGACATCGTGCTGGAGCTGAAGACCGTCGCCGACGTGGCGCTGGTCGGCTACCCGAGCGCGGGCAAGTCCTCGCTGATCTCGGTGCTCTCCGCCGCCAAGCCGAAGATCGCGGACTACCCGTTCACCACGCTCGTCCCGAACCTCGGTGTCGTCACCGCCGGCTCGACCGTCTACACCATCGCCGACGTGCCGGGTCTCATCCCGGGCGCCAGCCAGGGCCGCGGTCTGGGCCTGGAGTTCCTGCGGCACGTGGAGCGGTGCAGCGTGCTGGTGCACGTGCTGGACACGGCGACCCTGGAGTCCGACCGCGACCCGGTCTCCGACCTCGACATCATCGAGGAGGAGCTGCGGCAGTACGGCGGCCTGGACAACCGGCCGCGGATCGTCGTGCTGAACAAGATCGACGTGCCGGACGGCAAGGACCTCGCCGAGATGGTGCGGCCGGACCTGGAGGCGCGCGGCTACCGCGTGTTCGAGGTGTCGGCGGTGGCGCACATCGGGCTGAAGGAGCTGTCGTTCGCCCTCGCCGACCTGGTCGGACGGGCGCGTGCCGCCAAGCCGAAGGAGGAGGCGACGCGGATCGTCATCCGGCCCCAGGCCGTGGACGACGCGGGCTTCACCGTCGTACGCGAGGACGAGGGGCTGTTCCGGGTGCGCGGCGAGAAGCCGGAGCGCTGGGTGCGGCAGACCGACTTCAACAACGACGAGGCCGTCGGCTATCTCGCCGACCGGCTGAACCGCCTCGGTGTCGAGGAGCAGCTGATGAAGGCGGGCGCCCGCGCGGGCGACGGCGTGGCCATCGGCCCCGAGGAGAACGCGGTCGTCTTCGACTGGGAGCCGTCCGTCATGGCGGGCGCCGAGATGCTGGGCCGGCGCGGTGAGGACCACCGTCTGGAGGAGCAGCGTCCGGCTGCGCAGCGGCGCCGGGACCGGCAGGCCGAACGGGACGACGCGCAGCGGGAGTTCGACGACTTCGAGCCGTTCTAGGCGCACGCTCGCCCTCAGGTGAACTCCGGGGAAATTCACGGCGCACTCAGGGGCAACCAACCTGACGGTCCGTGAGTCGAACAGGGCGTGCGGATGAGGATCTTGGTCCTCTCCGCGGTAAACCGCCCGTTCGATCCCCGGAGTCGACGTGTCCCATCCCGCAGCGCTCCGTCTCAGGCGCACCACCGTAGTGGCGCTCGCCCTGCTCACCGCCGGTACGACCGTCGGACTGTCGCCGGCCCGAGCCGCTGACACGGTGGCCGTGCGGCAGCACCGCGCCGCCGTCGACTTCAACGGAGACGGATACGAGGACGTGGCCGTCGGCGCGCCGAGCGCCACGGTGAGCGACCGCGCGAAGGCCGGGTACGTGGCCGTGCTGTACGGGGCGCCGGAAGGGCTGGGCGCGGGCAAGAAGGTGTTCCACCAGGCCTCCCCGGGCGTGCCCGGCACCCCCGAGACGGACGACGGCTTCGGTGAGTCCCTGACCGCCGACGACCTCGACGGGGACGGGTACACGGACCTCGTGGTCGAGTCCCGGCGCGAGACCTGGGGGGCCGACGGCATCGTCCGCACCGGTAGCAACACCGTGCTGTGGGGCGGCCCGAACGGGTTCGCCTCGGGCACGGTGCTGCGACTCCTCGGGACGTCCGCGTACCAGGGCGGCCGGACGGTCTCCGGCGACTTCGACGGGGACGGGCACCGCGACCTCCTCCAGCAGGATCGTGTCGCCTACGGCCCGTTCGGCCGGGACGGCGTCCCGGCCCGCACCGCCCGTACCGCTCTGGTCGAGGGCGACATGAACCTCGACGACGTGGTGGCCGGTGACACCGACGGCGACGGCATCACCGACCTGGTCACCCTCGCCCGGTCCTTCGACTGGGACGACGACCACAACTACGGCTACCAGCTGAACCATCTGCGCGGCAGCCGAGCGGGCCTGGCGGAGCCGCGGATCCTGCGCGACGCCCAGGGCCGCCCGGTCCCCGTCGGGGACGTCTCGCTGGCGGTCGGCGATGTCACCGGCGACGGCCGCGCGGACATCGTCACAGGCGGGGACACGCTGGGCGTCCTGCCCGGCACCGCCGACGGACCCGCGGTCGCCGTCCCGCGCGTCATCAGCCAGGACAGCCCCGGCGTGCCGGGCGTCCAGGAGGCCGGTGACGGCTTCGGCCGCAGTCTCGCCATCGGTGACGTCGACGGTGACGGCTACGGGGACGTGCTGGCGGGGATCCCGTTCGAGGACTTCGCCGGGCTGGAGAACGCGGGCACCTTCGCCGTCGTACCGGGCGGGCCGCAGGGGCCGACCGGCGCCGGCACGGTGGTCCTCAGCCAGCACACCACCCAAGTGCCCGGCACCGCCGAGTCGGCCGACATGTTCGCGGAGAACGCCGCGCTCGTCGACAGCGACGCCGACGGCCGGGCCGAGCCGGTCGTGGCGGCCGTCGGCGAGGACCAGCGGGCCGGGGCGGTCTGGGTGTTCCGGACCTCCTCCGCCGGCGTCCAGACCGGCGGCTCGTTCTCCTTCGGCGCCCGCACGCTCGGCCAGGTCAAGACCGGTGGCTGGCTGGGCCGTTCCCTCTCGTCCTGACCTCCGGCCTCCCCCTTGCTCCTCCGATCCGCACACGCAGCGACAGGATTCCCATGGCTCTCCACTTCCACCGCCGCGGCCGGCTGGCCCTCGCGATCGGTGTCGCGCTCCTCGCGGGCGCGCTGACGGTCCCGGCGGCCGGCGCCGCCACCCCGGCGGCCACCACCACCCCGAGCCCCAAGCGGCTGCACGACGACTTCAACGGCGACGGCTACCCGGACCTCGCGATCGGTGCCCCGGAGACCAGGGACGCCGCGAACGCCAAGGCGGGCGCGATCAGCGTGGTGTACGGCACGTCGACCGGCCTGTCCACGGCCCGCAAGCAGGTGCTGACCTGGCCGGACCGGCCGACGTCACCGGCCCTGCTCTGGTACGGCACCAACGTCCGGAGCGGCGACCTCGACCGGGACGGCTACGCCGATCTGCTGTCCGTCGTGATGACGTCGAGCAACGGCGGCTTCGACGACCGCTTCCTGGCCGTCAACTGGGGCGGTCCCCAGGGCCTGTCCACCACGCCGACCCTGCTGAAGGACGTGCCGGAGCACGCCAACGGCTCCTACGCCGTCGCCGACGTCGACGGGGACGGGAACCTGGACGTGGTGGCCAACGGGGAGCTGTACGGCGAGGACTGGACGCCCCTGGGCGACGGTTCGGTGCTGCACGGTCCGTTCGGGCGGGACGGCGGCAGCGCGCGGACCAGCTCGTTCACACTCGACGCGGACCACGGGATGTACTTCGGCACCACGCTCGCCGCCGGTGACGTCACCGGTGACGGCTACGCCGACCTGGCCGTCGGCGGCCAGTTCGTGGACGGCGACAGCGGCTCCGGCGATGTCTTCCTGCTGGCGGGCGGCCCCTCCGGCTTCACGTTCAAGGGCGTTCTCAAGGACGCTCAGGGCCGTACCTTCGAGAGCGATGACATCGAGATCGGCGACCTGAACAAGGACGGTTACGCCGACATCGCCGTCGGCCACTCGACCGACGGCACCGACTACGACGTCGAGCTGCCCGTCAAGGGCGGCGCCATCGCCGTCGTCTACGGCGGTCCGAACGGCGTGTCCACCACCCGCAAGCCGGTCTGGATCAACCAGGAGACCGCGGGCGTGCCGGGCGTGGGGGAGTGGCGCGACGGCATGGGCACGGGCCTGTCGATCGCCGACACCGACGGCGACGGCTACCAGGACCTGGTCACCGGCCTGCCCGGCGAGGACTTCGACGGGCTCACCGACGCGGGCACCGTCCTGGTGCTGCGTGGCGGCGCCGGCGGTGTCACCGGCACCGGCGCCAAGTCGTTCAGCCAGAACACCGCCGGGGTACCCGGCGCCGCAGAGAAGGGCGACCGCTTCGGGGCGGAGACCGCACTCGTCACGGGCAAGCGGCAGCTGGTCGTCGGAGACCCCGCGGAGAACGCGAACAACGGCTCCGTCTGGGTCTTCCCCACCAACGCCACCGGCGTCACGGCGAGCGGTTCGTTCACGTTCGGCGCGACCACCATGGGCGCGCCGGTGACCGGTTCCCGGTTCGGGGCCTCGCTGGGCGACTGACGGTCCGACGACCACGTACGCAACGAAGGGACATCACATGAACCAGCGCAGGGCGGCCCTCCGGCGCACCGGACTGGCCGTCGTCCTGGCCGTGACCGGTGCCATCGCCCTCTCGGCCGCGCAGGCCACGGCGGTGGCGAAGTCGCCCACCGCGCAGCCGGAGGACGACTTCAACGGCGACGGCTACGCCGACCTCGCGGTCGCGGCGCCGGAGGCGACCGTCGACGGCAAGGTGAAGGCCGGGTACGTGGCCGTGCTGTACGGCACCGCGAGCGGGCTGAGCACGACGAACAAGGCGGTGTTCACGCAGAACACCGCGGGCGTACCGGACACCGCCGAGGGCGGCGACACCTTCGGCAGCGCGATGACCACGGCCGACCTCGACCGGGACGGATACACCGATCTGGTCGTCGGCGTGGCCGGCGAGGACAACCCCGCCGGCGCCGACTCCGGGATGGTGCAGGTCCTGTGGGGCGGCGCCCGGGGGCTGGCGGGCGGCGCCACGCTCGCGACCGGCGACGAGATGTACGAAGCGGTGGGCATGCGGGGCAACCTGGCCGCCGGGGACTTCGACGGCGACGGGGCGCCCGAGCTGGTGACCGTGGACGGCTTCTGGAAGATGGTGCTGACCGAGGGCCCCTTCGGCCGCGACGGCGCGGCGAGCGGCGGGACCCGTGCGATCACCGACGACTCCGACCCCCGCTTCATGGACATGGACACCGGTGACGTGAACGGTGACGGTCTCCTCGACCTGGTCGCCACCGCCCACCAGGGCGACGAGTACGACGCCCGCTACATCAAGGTCTGGAAGGGCACGCCCGACGGTCTCGCGGTCCCCGAGGAGGTGCTCGGCGGCAACGGCTACGCCCTGGAGGGCGGCGAGTCCCTGGCCCTCGGCGACTTCGACCGCGACGGCATCGACGACGTCGTGGTCGGCCGTCCCGTCGACGGCTACGACAGCGACCTGGACGAGCCGATGGTCAGGGGCGGCCGGATCGCCTATGTGCCGGGCACCTCCGACGGGCCGGACGGCACGAAGGTGCGGTACCTGTACCAGGACAGCGCCGGCGTGCCGGGTGCCGCCGAGCGCGGGGACGGCTTCGGCACCGACGTCTCGGTCGCCGACGTCGACGGGGACGGCTACGCGGACGTCTCGGCGGGCGTGCCGGGCGAGGACTACGACGGCCTCGAGGACGCCGGTTCCGTGGTCGTGCTGCGGGGCGGCGAGAACGGTCCGACCGGCACCGGCGCCGTGTCGTACGGCCAGGACACGGCAGGGGTGCCGGGCGTCGCCGAGAGCGACGACCGGTTCGGCCGGGCCACCCGTCTGCTCGACGCCGACGGCGACGGCCGTTCCGAACTGGCCGTGGGCGCGCCGGGCGAGAACACGGACGCCGGGTCGGTGTGGGTGTTCCGGTCCACGTCCGCCGGGGTCACCGCGACCGGTGCGATCACCTTCGGTCACGGCACCCTCGGCACGGTGGCCACGGGAGCCAGGCTGGGGTCCGGTTTCACCTACTGATCCTCTGTCAGACCCGCTGCGGCAAGAACGTCTTCCCTTGCCGTGGCGGGTCTTCTTTTGTCTCCCCATTTGTCATGCACGCGCATTCTCGCGTTCAGCCGTCGGACCGACCGGACAGAGAGCTTCCGGAGTGTCCAAGAGGCTGCTGTGGCAAGGGAGTTCCCGCGATGACCGGAGTGACCGCACCCGAACCCGGACATGTATCGCCCGACCGACGCCGCTTTCTGACCGCGGGAGCCGCCGTGCTCGGCGCCGCGGCCTCCGCCCAGCTGTGGCTGCCCGCCGCCGCCCGGGCCGCCGAGACCCCGCTGCCCGACGGGGTGTTCAGCCTCGGCGTCGCCTCCGGTGACCCGCTGCCCGACGGCGTGGTGCTGTGGACCCGGCTCGCCCCGGACCCCCTGAACGGCGGCGGCATGCCCGACCGGGCGGTGGCCGTGGAGTGGGAGATCGCCGAGGACGAGCGTTTCGGACGGCGGGTGCGCCGGGGCGTCGCCCAGGCCCGCCCCGAGTTCGGGCACAGCGTGCACGTCGACGTCCGGGGCCTGCGTCCCGGCCGCTCCTACTGGTACCGCTTCCGGGCGGGCGGTCAGCTGTCCCCGGCCGGCCGCACCCGCACCGCCCCGCACCGCGGCAGCTCCGGCGGCAGCGTGCGGCTCGCCCTCGCGTCCTGCCAGAACTGGCAGCACGGCTGGTTCACCCCGTACGCCGACATGCTGGCCCAGGACCCCGACGTGGTCCTCTTCGTCGGCGACTACATCTACGAGTCCGTACCGTCGGCGACGGCCCCGCGCCGCCACGAGGGCACCGGCGAGCCGTACAGCCTCACCCAGTACCGCAACCGGTACGCCCAGTACCGCACCGACCCGGACCTCGCGGCGATGCACGCGAACGCCCCGTTCGTGGTGACCTTCGACGACCACGAGGTCGACAACGACTTCGCCGGCGAGATACCGCAGGACCCCGACAAGCAGACCCACGACGCCTTCGTGGCCCGACTCACCGCGGCCTACCAGGCGTACTACGAGCACATGCCGGTCCGCGCGAGCGCCGTCCCGAACGGCCCGCACATCCGTATGTACCGCCGCCTGGAGTTCGGCCGCCTCGCCCGGCTGAACGTCCTCGACACCCGGCAGTACCGCAGCGACCAGGCCACCAGCCAGGCCGGCGCCATGGACCCGTCGCTCACCATGCTCGGCGCCGCCCAGAAGCGCTGGCTGCTGGACTCCCTGCACCGCTCGCCGGCCCGCTGGAACCTGATCGCCTCGCAGATCATGATGGCCGAGACCGACCTGCTCGTCGGCGAGGGCAAGCAGTGGTTCTACGACGCCTGGGACGGCTACCAGGCCGAGCGCAACCAGTTCCTGAAGGAGTTCCGCGGCGTGCGCAACCCGGTCGTGCTCACCGGCGACCGGCACCTGACGATGGTCAGCGACCTCAAGGAGGACTTCGCGGACCCCGGCTCCGCGGTCGTCGGCGCCGAGTTCGTCGGCACCTCCATCTCCAGCAACGGCGACCAGGACCAGGCCGCCTTCCACCGCGAGTGGGACCCGCGGCTGCCGGACAACCCGCACTGGAAGCTGCTCGACGCCCACCGCGGCTACCACCTCTTCGACATCCGCCGCGACGGCATCGACGCCCGGGTGCGCGTCGTCGACACCGTGCGGCAGCCGACGGCGACCCCGAGCACGCTGGCCCGGCTGCGGGTGGAGGCCGGACGCCCCGGCGTCGAAGTCGTCTGAGCCACGCGCGCCCTGGGACTAAGCGCGGTCCCAGGGCGTTCTCAGCTCCGCCTCATGGAGGTCTCCTACCGTCCGTTCACCGTGGAGACGGATTGTCAGAGACTCACCCCGCCCGGTGCCACCCCGCCCGCCGCCCGGCACCCGGCTGCTGCACATCGGCCCGCACAAGACCGGCACCACCGCCGTCCAGGGCGCCCTGTTCGCCGCCAAGGACCGGCTGCCCGCGTACGGCGTCGACTTCCTTGATCAGCGGACTGGCTGGAGCACATGCTGCGCAAGCCGCCGTACGAGAAGCCCAACCCCACCGGGCCCGGGCGGGTCACCGTGGTGGTGGTCGACGACCGCGACCGGGGCGGTCCGCTGCGGGTCTTCGAGTCGCTTCTCGGGCTGCGCGGGAATCTCCTGGAAGCCGTTCGGGACGCAGTGAATCGTTCCCTCACCCTGGCCGAGACCGAAATGCTGCGAAATCTCAACGTCGAATTCCGCGGTAATGAGCTGCCGGACGAGCTGTATTCACGACTCGTCCGGCACGGCGCGGTGACGCATATGAACAACGTGTGCAGCCCCTCGCCCGAGGACGTGAGGATCCGCACGCCGCGGTGGGCCGCCGAGGCCGCCGCCGCGATCGGCGCCGAGGCGGCGGAGCGGATCGGCGCGCCGGGCGTGCGGGTGGTCGGCGATCCCGCGCTGCCGTCGGCCGTACCGGAGCCCGTGGAACGTCCGCCGGCCGAGCCGCGGCTCGCGCCCGAGGTGGCGGCCCGCGCACTGTACGGGGCGCTCGCGGCGGCGGCCGCGGCACCCGTGCGGCACACCACACCCGCCAAGGCGCGTACCGTTCACCAGACGTCGTCGAAGGAACTGGTGAAGGTACTGGGGCACCGCTGCCTGAAGAGGCTGCGGCGCCGCTGACGCACACTGCGGACTTCTGCGGACTTCTGTGGACTTACTCACAGCAATTTCCGCGGCGGTGGAGCCCTTCGGCGGAAGCCTCTCGCCAATCACCAGGAGTGCAAGGTGAATGACAGGTTGCGCGCACATATGCGACAGCGGTCGCTCACCTTGCACTGCGGTAACCACAAGTGGGAGCATTTCCAGGTTCCCAGTCGCCACAAGGTAGGTCACCTGTGTCCCAGCACATAGCCAAGCCCCGTACCACCGCAGTGATCCTGGCCGGTGGCACCGGTCAGCGTGTGGGTCTGTCGATCCCCAAGCAGCTGCTGAAGATCGCCGGCAAGGCAGTCATCGAGCACACCCTGACCACCTTCGAGAACGCCGACTCCATCGACGACGTCATCGTGCTGATGGCGCCCGGCTACGTGCCGGACGTCGAGAAGATCGTCGCCAAGGCCGGCTTCACCAAGGTATCGAAGATCATCGAGGGCGGTTCGACGCGGAACGAGACCACCGAGCGCGCCATCGCCGCCCTGGGCGAGGGCCTGGCCGAGGGCGAGGACGCCAACGTCCTCTTCCACGACGCCGTGCGCCCGCTGCTCTCCCAGCGCGTGATCGACGACTGCGTGGCCGCGCTGGACCGCTACCAGGCCGTCGACGTCGCCATCCCGTCCGCGGACACCATCATCGTGACCCGCACCCACGGCGAGGACGGCGAGTTCATCACCGAGATCCCGGACCGCTCCCGGCTGCGCCGCGGCCAGACGCCGCAGGCCTTCAAGCTGTCCACGATCAGGCGGGCCTACGAGGTCGCCGCCGGCGACCCCAACTTCCAGGCCACGGACGACTGCTCCGTCGTGCTCAAGTACCTGCCGGACGTGCCGATCCACGTCGTCGCGGGTGACGAGTACAACATGAAGGTCACCCAGCCCGTCGACGTCTTCATCGCCGACAAGCTCTTCCAGCTCGCCTCCACCGCCGCGCCCGAGCAGAACGGCGAGGAGGCCTACCGCGAGCTGCTGACCGGCAAGACGGTCGTGATCTTCGGCGGCTCCTACGGCATCGGCAAGGACATCGCCGAACTCGCCGAGTCCTACGGCGCCACGGTGTACGCCCTGGGCCGCTCCACCACCGGCACGCACGTGGAGAACCCGGAGGAGGTCGACGACGCGCTGTCCAAGGCGTACGCCGAGACCGGGCGCATCGACTACGTCGTCAACACCGCCGGCGTGCTGCGCATCGGCAAGCTGGCCGAGACCGACAACGCCACCATCGAGGAGGCGCTGAAGGTCAACTACCTGGCGCCGGTGCAGATCGCCCGCTCCTCGTACAAGTACCTGGCGGAGACCAAGGGCCAGTTGCTGCTGTACACCTCCAGCAGCTACACCCGCGGCCGCGCCGAGTACAGCCTGTACTCCTCCACCAAGGCCGCCATGGTGAACCTCACCCAGGCGCTGTCCGACGAGTGGGCCGGCGACGGCATCCGCGTCAACTGCATCAACCCGGAGCGCACCGCCACCCCGATGCGCACCAAGGCCTTCGGCCAGGAGCCCGCGGGCAGCCTGCTCTCCTCCGAGGCCGTGGCCCGTACCTCGCTGGACGTGCTGCTGTCCGAGCTGACCGGCCATGTCATCGACGTCCGCCAGCAGGACCCGACGGCGGGCGCCAGCAAGGCCTCCGGCTTCGAGCAGGCGCTGGCGTCGGTCCTGGACCGCCAGTCCGGCATGTAATATTCGTCAGCAAATACTTTGTGGAATTCAGGCCTCTGTGCGCTTCCCTTACCGGAGCGTTCACAGAGGCCTGAATCCGTAGTCGACAAAACCGGCATCCCCTCCCAGAGCAGGTTTTTTCCGTGATTTCCACCGCTATACGCGTCGCCCGGGTGGGCAGCGCGGCCGAACTGGCCGCGGCGGTCTTCGTGGTGCTGGGTTTCCCGGCGCTCATGCTGGCCGCGCTCGTCCCGAGCGTTCCCGCCTTCGCGGCCGTGGCCGCCGTGACGTACCTGGCGGACCACTATCTGCACCGCAAGGGCAGCTACCTGATCAACCGCCTCAGCAAGGTGCGCGCGGGTCTGTCGATCCGCTTCCTGATCCGGCAGCTGCTGCTCATCCTGCTGCTGGCCCGCCTGTCCCTCTCGGACGACCTGATCTTCTACGGCACCGTCGCCTGCTTCATCGCCTTCTACGGCCTCCAGGCCCCGCACGGCGCCCTGGTCACCCTCATCCGCAACCGCCGCCGGATGCCGGTCGCCACCCGCAACGTCGACCTGAAGTCCCGTATCCGCATCCCGGACGCCCCGCCGCGCAAGCTGCTGCACCGCTCCGCGGAGAAGATGCTGCACCTCGACCTCGCCGCCGTCGTCGGCGTCCTGGTCGCCGCGGCCCTCGACCTGCCCGCCGTGGGATTCGCCGGCATCGGCGTCACCATGGCCCTGGGCGTCGGCTACGTCCTGGTGCTCGCGCCGTACGTGCGCGGCCGGAAGATCCCGCCGCGCGCCGAGGCCGTGCTGGCCGCCGTCGACGACTGGCTGGGCGAGTACCGGCCGGAGACGGTGCTGTACTTCTCCGGCTCCAAGGACTCGGCGTACCAGGTCAACATGTGGCTGGAGACCATGGAGAACCTGGACTCCAAGCCGCTGATCATCCTGCGCGAGCGCGCCATCCTCGACCGGATGGCGCCCACCACGGTCCCCGTCATCTGCGTGCCCGGAGGGGTGCACCTGATGAACATGGACCTGTCCTCGGTGCGGGTCGCGCTGTACGCCGCGAACGTCGGCAAGAACATCCACATGCTGCGCGTGCCCACCATGAAGCACGTCTTCATCGGCCACGGCGACAGCGACAAGCTCGCCAGCGTCAACCCGTTCAGCAAGGTCTACGACGAGGTGTGGACCGCCGGCCGCGCGGGCCGCGACCGCTACGCCATCGCCGACGTCGGCGTCCGCGACGACGACATCGTCGAGGTCGGCCGTCCGCAGCTGGCGCCGATCCAGCCCTGGCGGGGGACCCGCGGCGAGGCCGCCGACGCAGGCTGCCCGACGGTGCTGTACGCGCCGACCTGGGAGGGCTGGGACGGCAACCCCGGCAACACCTCGATCGTGCTGGCCGGCGAGAACATCGTGAACCGGCTGATCACGGCCGACCCGCCGGTCCGCGTCCTCTACAAGCCGCACCCGTTCACCGGCACCGTCAGCAAGGACGCCAAGGCCGCCCACCAGCGCATCGCCGCCCTGGTCGAGAAGGCCGCCGCCGAGCGCGCCGCCGACCCCCGGTTCGCCGCGGACAGCGCCGCGCAGGCCGCCGCGAAGGCCGAGCTGGCCCGGATCGAGGCCCGGCTCGCCGAGCTGACCGGCAAGGGCGGCGAGAAGCGCGACGAGGCCGAGGCCACCCGCGACGGGCTCGTGGACGCGGCCCGGCACGAGGAGATCGCCCGGCTGCGCGCCGAGTGGAACGACGCCTACTGGCGGTCCTTCCCGGACTGGGAGCACCGGGTCATCACCGGCGCCGAGCCGCGGCTGTACGACTGCTTCAACGTCTCCGACGCGATGGTCTCCGACATCTCGTCCGTGGTCTCCGACTTCATCGCGAGCGGCAAGCCGTACGCGGTCACGGACTCCGGGGAGCTGGGCGTGGAGGAGTTCAAGCGGCAGAACACCGCGGTGCGCGCCGCGGTGATCCTCTCCAACAGCGCGGCCGAGCTGGGCGAGCTGCTGGACGCCGTGCGCGACCCGGCCGCCGACCCGCTGGCGCAGGACCGCGCGGAGCTGAAGGAGTACCTGCTCGGCCCGGCCGAGCCGGCGTCGATCGTCCAGTTCAACGACGCGGTGGCGAACCTCGCCCTGAAGGCCGAGACGCGCAACCTCGGCCAGGAGTCGCGGACGCTGAAGGAGTCGCTGCCCGGACAGCGCGTGGCGACCAGTGGCGAGACCGACGGTGTGACGGCCGGCTGAGGCCGCCAGGTCCACGACGATTCGGCCCCCGAGGGATCACCCCTCGGGGGCCGAACGCATTTCACGCCTCGGACGTACTGTGATGTGTGCCACTCACCCCGGCATGTGAGACAACCGCTTCCTTTGATCAGTCGTCTTCCTGGTAGCCAATAAGGAGATACGGGAGAAATTTCCCGTTGACGAGGGGGAAATGTGCCGTGACGCAGCCTGATGTCAGCGTGATCATCGGGGCGTACGAAGCCATGCCGTACCTGGTCGAATGCCTCGCGTCGGTCGAAGCCCAGACCATCGGCCCCGGCCGTTTAGAGGTCATCGCCGTGGACGACGGCTCCACCGACGGCACGGGGGAGTGTCTGGAGGAGTTCGCCGCCCGCGCGCCCATGGCGGTCACGGTGATCCGCCAGGAGAACTCCGGCGGCCCCAGCGGCCCCCGCAACGTGGGTCTCGGGAAGGCGGCCGGGCGCTACGTGTTCTTCCTCGACGCCGACGACCGGCTCGGCCCCGAGGCGCTGGAGCGCATGGTCGCCATGGCCGACCGCAACGGGACGGACGTGGTGCTGGGCCGCGTCGAGGGCGTCAACCGCACCGCGCCGAAGTCGATGTGGGGCAGGACGCTGGACCGTACCGACGTCTTCTCGTCCAACATCAAGTTCACGCTCAGCGCGCAGAAGCTGTTCCGCCGGGAGTTCCTGGAGCGGCACGGCATGCGGTTCGACGAGTCGCTGTGGACCGGCGAGGACGCGCTGTTCACCATGGAGGCGTATCTGCGGGCCGACGGCGTCTCCGTGATCGCCGACTACACCTGCTACTACCTGGTGGGCCGCGAGGACGGCAAGCACGTCACGAAGACCGGCGGCTACGTCCGGCGCTTCGACTCCGCCCGCGCCCTGATGAAGCTGATCGCGGACTTCCTGCCGCCGGGCGAGCGGCGCGACCAGCTGATGGTGCGGCCGTTCCTGGTCACGCTGCTGCCGCAGTTCGGGCCGAAGTTCCTCAAGGACGGCGAAGAGGTACGGCGGCACAAGCTCGAGCTGGCCAAGCCGCTGACGGACGGCTACTGGACGGAGGGCGTCGCCCGCCGCCTCAAGGTCGAGGAGCGGCTGCGGCTGCACCTGGTGGCCGAGGGCCGCGCCGACCTGCTGGTGGACGTCCTGAAGTTCCTGAAGGCCAAGAAGCAGGCCCCTGCCCTCCTGGAGAACAAGGGCCGCCGCCTGTATCTGGTCTACCCGCACTTCCGTGACGCCGCCGCCGGGCTCCCCGACTCCCTCTACCTCGCCGAGCCCCGCGAGGCCCGCGCCTTCGAGGGCTACCGGGAACCCGCGCCCACCTTCTTCCGCCGCGCCGTCCGCAAGGCCCGCCGGATCGTCCGCGGGATGAGGCCCCCGGGCGGGAAGCGGCCCGCGGCGGCCTGAACGGCACCGAGGGCCGGCCCCCGCGGGGACCGGCCCTCTCACGTGCGGCGGTGACCGGTCAGCCCCGGCCCGAACCCAGCGCGCGGCGCAGCGGGCGGCCCACCGCCCGCCGGGCGCGGCGGTAGACGGACGAGGGGGCGGCGGAGGAGCCGGTCGCCGTCGCCTTGGCGCCGGAGCGGGCCAGGTCCTTCTTCAACCGGGCGTTCTCCGCGGACAGTTCCGCCATCCGGCCCTGCAGCCAGCCGAACCGGGAGCCCAGCGAGGCCGGGTCGGAGTCGATCCACGGGCGGACGCCCGGCGGGAAGGACAGCTCGGCGAGACGCTTGTCGTAGGCCGCGCCGCCGTCGCCGTGGGTGAAGGTGTTCCGCAGGCCGTTGCGGGTGAGGAACGCCGTGAATCGCTCGAAGCGTTCCTGGTGACCGGCCATCAGGGGGCCGAAGTCGGCCTCCTCGTACAGCGTCGCCGGGTCCAGGTCCTCGGGCAGCTTGTCGATCCGCCGGTGCGGGATGTCGAAGTACCGGCACAGCTCCAGCGTCCGCGAGTCGGCGCACAGCACCGTCGCCGGCGTGCCCGCCAGCAGCGCGGCGATGTTGCCGTGGATGCGGGAGCCGAAGGAGAAGTCGAACTCGCGCAGATCGTCGATCCAGGTGACGGGGTCGATGTAGACCCGGACCTTGTCCTCCCGGTACATCGGGTGGTCGGGATGCGTGGGCATCGCCGTCACCAGCGCGTTGGGGTCGGACAGGTCCCGCCAGTGCAGCTGCCGGGCGTCGCTGAGGTTCTGCCCGATGAAGCGCAGGTGGGGGTAGCGGGCGTGGGTGCGGGTGATCACCCGGTCCAGGCCCTGCGACTTCACCGCGCTGTGCGAGCCGTTGATCGCGACGCGGGAGTCGGGCGTCAGCTCCGGCACCCGCTTGTGGACGGTCAGCTCGCTGCCGTTCATGAACAGCGAGGGGCAGCCGATGACCTCGACGTCCCGGTACCCCAGCTCCTTCAGGTACTGCTCGGTGAACTCGCCGCGCACCCCGATGGACGCGCTGCGGTCGAGCACCGCCGACACGAACTCCCGGACGACGGGCTCGATGCCCTTCAGGCGTGCCGTGTTGTAGTTCAGTCCCGACTGCGCGCCGACGCCCAGCACCACCACCGGGATCCTCAGCTTGCCGATCAGCCGGGTGAGCCGCTGGAGCTGCTTCTCGAAGGACGGCCGGAAGGCGTTGGCGAGGGGGACGACGAAGACGTCGTACTCCTCGTTGATGCGCCCCGCCTGCGCGGCGATGGAGCGGATGCCGTTCGAGACCACCTCGGTGTCCGGGGTTTCGAGGATCTTGTGGGCGGCGTCGCTGAAGATGAGGTTGCCCGAGTTGGTCGCGATGACGTCCCGGTCGAGGGCTTCCTCGATGGAGACGACGTCGTACGGGCTCTTCCCCGAACGGAGAAGGATGCGCGTGGGGCGCTGCGGATGGTGGTGATCTACTACTGGCACGTTGGTCAACTTATGTTTACGGAGTCGTTGAATTCTATAAGCAACCAGTACAACCTTTTTGTCGTACGCGAGTCGTGACCGTTCGCTTGCGTGATGTCCCCGCCCTCCGGGCCCTGTCGCGTGCCCCGTCGCGCGGTCCGTCTGCTGGACCGATGCGCGGGGCGCGATCCGCTTCGCGTAGATTGCCGGGCGGGGCAGCCGGACCTACGCGAGGGGACTGACAGCAAGGTGGCAGGGGCAAGGCAGGCCGTGCGCGAGGCCCGCAGGATCGTCGTCAAGGTGGGTTCCTCGTCGCTGACCACCGCCTCGGGCGGACTGGACGCCGACCGCGTCGACGCGCTCGTCGACGTCCTGGCCAAGGTGCGCAGCGGCGGCGAGCGGGAGATCGTGCTGGTCTCCTCCGGCGCCATCGCCGCGGGACTCGCCCCGCTGGGCCTGCGCCGCCGCCCCAAGGACCTGGCCCGCCAGCAGGCCGCCGCCAGCGTCGGCCAGGGCCTCCTGGTCGCCCGCTACACCGCCTCCTTCGCCCGCTACGGCGTCCGCGTCGGCCAGGTGCTGCTGACCTCGGACGACATGAGCCGCCGGGCCCACCACCGCAACGCCTCCCGCACGCTGGACAAGCTGCTCGCGATGGGCGCGTTCCCGATTGTGAACGAGAACGACACGGTCGCCACCGACGAGATCCGCTTCGGCGACAACGACCGGCTCGCCGCCCTGGTCGCCCACCTCGTCCACGCCGACCTGCTCGTCCTGCTCTCCGACGTGGACGGCGTCTACGACGGCGACCCCGGCAAGCCCGGCACCTCGCGGATCGCGGAGGTGCGGGGCCCCGGGGACCTGTCCGGCGTCGAGATCGGCAGCAGCGGCAAGGCCGGGGTCGGCACCGGGGGCATGGTCACCAAGGTCGAGGCCGCCAGGATCGCCGCCGCGGCCGGCATCCCGGTGGTGCTGACCAGCGCGGTCCACGCGGCGGACGCCCTCACCGGCCAGGACACCGGCACCTGGTTCCACCCCACCGGCAAGCGCTCCGCCGACCGGCTGCTGTGGCTCCAGCACGCCTCCACCCCGCAGGGCGCGCTCACCCTGGACGACGGGGCGGTGCGGGCCGTCGTGGAGCGCCGCAAGTCGCTGCTGCCGGCCGGGATCGCCGCGGTCGAGGGCGAGTTCAGCGCGGGCGACCCGGTCGAGCTGCGGGACGGCGCCGGACACGCGGTGGCCCGGGGGCTCGTCAACTTCGACGCCAAGGAGATCCCCCGGCTGATCGGACGCTCCACCCGGGAGCTGGCCCAGGAGCTCGGTCCGGCGTACGAACGCGAGGTCGTACACAGGGACGACCTGGTGCTGCTCCACCCGTAAGGGCGTCCGTAAAGACCGTAAAGACCTCCCTGCGGCCATCCGGATTGCGGCAAATCGTCCGCTCTCGGCGGTGGACGTTCCGTAAAAGTCCCACGCGAGCTCTCGCGGCCTGCTCAACTTTGTCTCGAAGGCGCATCTCGAAGACACCGTTCCGCACGCGTGAAGGAGGCCGTCGTGAGACGAGTACGCCCTGGGGCGACGGCGTCCCGCGGTGGTGCCGGCTCCCGCGCGGCCGGTGCGGACCGGGCTCCGCTGGCCAGCGTGGCGGCCGGCGACCGCTTCGAGGGCGAGGAGCCCCCGGACCTGCCCCGGCTGTGGCACGTCACCCTCAGCGTCTCCGGCAAGGCCGCCCCGCTGCCGGAGCTGCGGCGCGCCCTGGAACAGCTCGCCCACGACCACCCCTTCCTGCTGACCAGCAGATACGCCTGCGACCACGCCGAGATCCGCTACTGGGAGGAGGCCCGCGACCTGCACGACGCGGCCGCCGTGGCGCTGCGCCTGTGGGGCGAGCACCGGCAGACCGCCGGCCTGCCGCCCTGGGAGATCGTCGGCCTGGAGGTCATCGACCGGGCCACCTACCACCAGCGGATCGCCGAGGGGTACGGACCGCCACCCGCCAGCCCTGTCGGAGTTCACCCCTTTTGATCCTGTCTCGGGGTGTGGAACGGGCGGTGGCCGGGCCCCTGGGGCGCACTACCCTTCCCTCATGACCACGCTCTCGCCGTACGACTCGATGTCCCCGGTCACCCAGGCCGCCTACCGTGCCAAGGCCGCCGCCGCCGACCTCGCGCCGCTGCCGCGGTCCGTGAAGGACGACGCGCTGCTCGCCATCGCGGACGCGCTCGAGGTGCGCGCCGGCGAGATCGTCGAGGCCAACGCCCAGGACGTGGCCAAGGCCCGCGAGACCGGCATGAGCGAGGGCATGATCGACCGCCTCACCCTCACCCCGGAGCGGGTCCGCGCGATCGCCTCCGACGTGCGGGACGTCGCCGCGCTGCCCGACCCGGTCGGCGAGGTCGTCCGCGGCTCCACCCTGCCCAACGGCATCGACCTGCGCCAGATCCGGGTGCCGCTCGGCGTCGTCGGGATCATCTACGAGGGCCGGCCCAACGTCACGGTCGACGCCGCCGCCCTGTGCCTGAAGTCCGGCAACGCGGTCCTGCTGCGCGGCTCGTCCTCCGCGTACCGGTCGAACACCGCGCTCGTCCGGGTGCTGCGCGACGCCGTCGGCGGCGCCGGGCTGCCCGCCGACGCCGTCCAGCTGGTGCCCGGCGAGAGCCGGGACAGCGTGCGCGAGCTGATGCGGGCCCGCGGCCTGGTCGACGTGCTGATCCCGCGCGGCGGCGCCTCGCTGATCAACGCGGTCGTCCAGGAGTCCGTCGTCCCGGTCATCGAGACCGGCACCGGCAACTGCCACGTCTACGTCGACGCGGCGGCCGACCTCGACATGGCCGTCGAGATCCTGATCAACTCCAAGACCCAGCGGGTCGGCGTCTGCAACGCCGCCGAGACCCTGCTGGTCCACCAGGACATCGCCGCCGAGTTCCTGCCCCGCGCCCTGGACGCCCTCGCGGCGGCCGGGGTCACCGTGCACGCCGACGAGCGGGTGATGGCGTACGCCAAGGACTCCGAGGCGACGGTCGTCGAGGCCACGCCGGAGGACTGGGAGACCGAGTACCTGTCGTACGACATCGCCGCCGCCGTCGTCGACTCGCTCGACAAGGCCGTGGAGCACATCCGGCTGTGGACCTCCGGCCACACCGAGGCCATCGTGACCACCTCGCAGCAGGCGGCCCGCCGCTTCACCCAGCTGGTCGACTCCACGACGGTCGCCGTGAACGCCTCCACCCGGTTCACCGACGGCGGCCAGTTCGGTTTCGGCGCCGAGATCGGCATCTCCACGCAGAAGCTGCACGCCCGCGGCCCGATGGGCCTGCCCGAGCTGACCAGCACCAAGTACGTCGTGACCGGCGACGGGCACATCCGGCGCTGAGGCGCACCACCCCCGCGCGCTCATCCGAGCACGCGGAGGAATTTCCATACCGTCTGCCCAAAATGACCCCCCAGGTCTACTCTGGATCCGTGCCGGAGGACGTGGGGGGTACGCCGTTCCCTGACGGCTGGGAGCCCGACGACGACCACGACCGCGGGGTGTCGGACGAAGAGTTCGCCTCCGTGGTCTTCGACGAGGCCTTCGTACGAGCGGCCGCGGTGCACGAGCCGACCGCCGTGGAGCGCCTCCTGGCGGCCGCCCAGGCCAGAGCCGAGGCCTCCGAGGCGGAGGCCGCCCGCCGGGCGCACGGCCGGGGCGAGCGGTACGACGACGGATACGGCACCGGCGATCCGGTGCCTTTCGGCCATGATCCCGGCCTGGACACCCTGGACGACCGCGACGTCCTCGACGGCCCCGAACCCGGCGCGTTCGGCAGACGCGCCCGCTGGCGCCGCCCCGTCGCCTGGCTGCTGGCCCTGGTGATGGGCGTCGGCATGGTCGCGCTGGCCTTCGCCGCCGTCTACCGGGGCGCCTCCGGGAACCGCCAGGAGCAGGTCCCGCCGCCGCCCGCCTCCACCGGCCTGGAGCAGGGCGGCGCGGCCCGCCCGTCGGCCTCCGCCGACTACTCCCGGCCGGCGGTGTCGGCGGTGCCCCGGACCCCCTGACGGAACGCCTCCACCGGCCCGGTACGGACGGCTTCCGGCCTGGTGAGCAGCCGTCAGAAGTTGTCCAGCGGTGGGGCGTTTACCGGAGCGCCGGGAGACCTACCCTGAAGATATGGGCGGGCGTGGAGACCCACCTGAGGGGACACCCGACGGCGCCCCCAACGGTGCGGAGGACGAGTACCGATCCGTCGTGTTCGACGAATCGTTCGTCCGCGCTGCCCGTCTCCAGGAGTACTCCGCGCAGGAGCGGATCACCGACCACGCGCCGGCCGTGCGCCGCCGCCCCCCGGTGCGCCGCGGGCTGTCCCGGCAGTTCCTGATCCTCGCCCTGCTGGTCGCCGTCGCCTTCGGCACCGCGATCTACATGGGCGTCCGCAACCCCTACCCGTCCACGCGGACCGCCCGCCCGCCGGCCGTGGAACCCGTGCGGATGACCGTCATCCCGCTCGCCCCGCCGGGCTCCGTCCCCGGCACCTCCGACGTCGAACGGCTGTACGGTGCCAGTCCCGCCGCACAGTTCCGCATCGGCGCCGAGGGCATCCCGCTGCCCGCCGCCCGGCGCACCGCGCACTTCTCCGACGACCAGGTGCACAGCGCCCTCGGCACGGCCAAGGACTACGTCGTGCGCTCCTCGCTCTACCCCGAAGTGCTGTCCGGCAGGCAGGTCCGACCCGTGCGGATGCTGCTCGACCCCGACCAGTTCGACCAGTTCGACCGCAGCTTCGACCACCCGACCGCCGACGGCGGGCACGCCCCCACCGGCTGGCTGGTCCGCTTCGACCCCACCCTCGCCGAACTCGCCGACCCCGGGATCCGCGTCCAGGGCAGCCTGCACGCAGAGGAGACCGACGCGTCCACCCTGGAGGTCACCGCCGACCACACCTTCGTGTACGCGCTGCGGCCCGCCGGGGCCGACGCCGACGCCGACGCCGAGGCCTCGCTGTTCACCGTCCGCCGCGAGCTGCACTTCCGCTTCGACCGGGACGACCTGCGCCTGCACCAGACCCAGGTGGTCGCCTCCCACGCCCAGGCCGGGCCGCTGTCCTGCGCCGAGGACTCCACCAGCTGGCTGCGCCCCCTGCTCTCCGGGCAGACCGCCAAGGAGGGCGGCCCGGCCGGCACCGACCCGTACGCCTCCGACGGCGCCACCGCCCTGTGCGGGACGCTGGCGGACAGCGCGCAGCCGAAGGTCTAGCGCCCGGCGCGGTGCGCCCCGCCGAAAGTCGGGAGTCCAGGGCCAGGGCCAGGGCCAGGGCTAGGGTCAGGGTCAGGTTTCCAGGGTCTAGGGCCGCTCGTCCGTGTCCGAAGGCCGGTCGGGCCGGTCGGGCCCGTCAGGCCGGTCCTTGCGCTGCTGCGCGCCCGTGAAGCCGCCGAAGCCGCGCCGCACCCGGTCACCCAGCTCCCCGGCGCCCCCGGCGAGGTCCGTGACCAGCTTCATCAGCGGATCCTTGGACTCGCGCACCTCGGAGGCGTAGTGGGCCGCCGACTCGCGCAGGGACTCCGAGACCTTCGTGTCCTTGTCCTCGCCGCGCTTCGGATAGTGGCCGTCCATGATCCGCTGGTGGTCGCGGGAGGCCGCCCACTTCTTCAGCTCGGCCGCGCGGACCGTGGCGAACGGGTGGGAGCGGGGCAGCATGTTGAGGATCTTCAGCACCGAGTCGCGCAGATCGCCGCCCGCCTCGTACTCCTCCGCCTGCTCCAGGAACGCGTCCACGTTCATCTCGTGCAGATGGTTGCCGCCCGCCAGCTTCATCAGGCCGCGCATCGACGCCTGGAGATCCTGGCCGACCAGCAGGCCCGCGCGGTCGGCGGACAGCTCCGACTTGCGGAACCACTCGCGCAGCGCGGTCACGATCGCCATGACCGTGACGTTGCCGAGCGGGATCCAGGCCACCCGCAGGGCGAGGTCGGTCAGGAACAGCAGGATCGTGCGGTACACGGCGTGGCCGGACAGGGCGTGGCCGACCTCGTGGCCGATCACCGCCCGCATCTCCTCCTCGTCGAGCAGCTCGACCAGGCCGGTGGAGACCACGATGACCGGCTCGTGCATGCCGACGCACATCGCGTTCGGCTGCGGGTCCTGCTGGACGTACAGCGGCGGGACCTTCTCCAGGTCCAGGATGTGACAGGCGTCCAGCAGCATCGCGTGCAGATGCTGGAACTGCCGGTCCGAGACCCGCACCGAGTCGGACAGGAACAGCAGCCGCATGCTCCGCTCGGGCAGCAGTCCGCTGAGCGCCTTGAAGACGGTGTCGAAGCCGCTCAGCCGGCGCAGGGCCACCAGCGCCGAGCGGTCGGCCGGGTGCTCGTACGCACGCGAGGAGATCTCCGGGAAGCGCCGGCGGCGCCTGCCGGGCGGATGCTCGGCTCCGGTCTGCGGATGGTCGTAGGACATCGGTCCCCCAGGTGCGTCGGTGTACCGGATCCGGACCGCACGCCCGGACCGCTGGCCGTCCATGCCCCCGAGGCAGGGCCCAGCCTAGGCCCTCCTGTCCGGATCAACCCGGCGTCGCGAGGTGCCGCACCTCACAGCCGGTCTGATCCGAACGGCAGAGCCTGGCGGAGATACCGTGGACGGGCAGCACAGCGAAGGAGTACCACGTCATGGAGTACAACGCCGCGTCCGCCTGGCTCATGGCCGCCGAGCAGGAGGGCGCCGGGAACTTCCTGCGCATCCTCCTGATCGTGATGGTGGTCGGCTGTGTGCTGACCGCCTGGCTCCTGCTCCGGGGTTACAGGCGGAAGGACGACTGATCGCGCGGGAAGGTTGCCCGAGAGCGGAGTCGGGGTGATCGCCGCGGAGTCGCCCGCATACGATGGGCCGACGTCTTTATCCCGCCCACACGCGATAGGTCCTGACGAAGATGAGCCTGCACACCACCGCCGCCCAGCTGGTCACTCTCGCCTCCGAGGGCGGGGAGCACGGCGGCAACCACAACAGTCTCAACCCGCTGGTCACCGGTGGCGGTGCGTTCATCGTGCTGATGCTGCTGCTGTGGGTGACCACCCGCTTCAACCGCGACCGCTGATCTCCGGGACGACTCCGGCCGTCGGAGTCCACAGACCGGGCCGGTAGGGTCTGCACGCATGGGAGAGCAGGACATGCCTACCGGTCCGGTGAACGAGACGCCACGGGACACGAGCGGCGGCAAGCGCCGTCTCGGCGTCATGGGCGGAACGTTCGACCCGATCCACCACGGTCACCTGGTGGCCGCGAGCGAGGTCGCCGCGGCGTTCCACCTG
This sequence comes from Streptomyces sp. TSRI0107, assembly GCF_001905845.1. Taxonomy (GTDB): domain Bacteria; phylum Actinomycetota; class Actinomycetes; order Streptomycetales; family Streptomycetaceae; genus Streptomyces. The sequence continues at coordinate 513,871 of NZ_LIVZ01000001.1, forward strand.
GACGAGGTCGTCTTCGTGCCGACCGGCCAGCCCTGGCAGAAGAGCCACCGCACCGTCTCCCCGGCCGAGGACCGCTACCTGATGACGGTCATCGCGACCGCGGAGAACCCCCAGTTCTCCGTCAGCCGCATCGACATCGACCGCGGCGGTCCCACCTACACCGTCGACACCCTGCGCGACCTGCGCGCGCTCAACCCCGACACGGACCTGTTCTTCATCACCGGCGCCGACGCCCTCGCCCAGATCCTCACCTGGCGGGACACGGAGGAGCTGTTCTCCCTGGCGCACTTCATCGGGGTCACCCGCCCGGGCCACCACCTCAACGACCCCGGACTCCCCGAGGGCATCGTCTCGCTCGTCGAGGTGCCCGCCCTCGCCATCTCGTCCACGGACTGCCGTGCGCGAGTCGCCAAGGGCGACCCCATCTGGTATCTGGTGCCGGACGGAGTCGTGCGCTACATCACCAAGCGCGAGTTGTACCGCGGCGAGTGAGCCGAGAGGGGCACCGGTGAACGACCGATACGACACGGGCCACGGGGGCGAGTACGGGGGTGACCCGTACGAGCTCGTCGGCTACGACGAGTACGGCCGCCCTGTCTACCGGCAGGTGCCGCAGCAGCAGCCGCCACATCAGCCGTCCCACCAGCAGTACGACGCCTACGCGCAGCAGCAGGCGCCGCAGCAGGGGTACGGCTACGACCCGTACGCCACGGGCGGGCAGCAGCCCGTCCCGCCGTACGACCCCTACGGGACCGGCCGGCAGCCCGCCACCCCCTCGTCGTACGACTCCTACGACTCGTACGACGCCTACGCCCCCTACGGGCAGCAGGCCGCCGCCCCGCAGCCCCGGGTCGCCGAGCAGACCGCCTACATCCCGCAGCAGACCGGACCGGGCGACGAGCGGGACGTCCCGGCCGCCCCCGCGCGGGACGACGACCGCGACTACCGCACCGAGCAGTTCTCGTTCGTCGAGGAGCCCGACGGCGACTCCGAGGACGTCATCGACTGGCTGGCGTTCACCGAGAACCGCACCGAGCGCCGCGAGGAGGCCCGGCGCCGGGCCCGCAGCCGGCTCATCGCCCTGGTCGTCGTCCTCGCCCTGGTCGCCGTCGGCGGCGTCGGCTACCTCTGGTACGCCGGGAAGCTGCCCGGCCTGTCCTCCTCCGACGACAAGACCGGTACCACGGCGGCCGGCGGCGCCCAGAAGCGCGACGTGATCGTCGTCCACCTGCACGACACCAAGAAGGGCGACACCTCCACCGCCCTGCTGGTCGACAACACCACCACGAAGCAGGGCACCACCGTCCTGCTGCCCAACTCCCTCGCCCTGACCGGCGACGACGGCTCCACCACCACCCTCGCCAAGTCCGTCGACGACGACGGCTCCTCCGGCACCCGCGAGGCCCTGGACACCGTCCTCGGCACCTCCATCCAGGGCACCTGGCGGCTCGACACCCCCTACCTGCAGAACCTCGTCGACCTCGTCGGCAACATCGAGATCGACACCGACACCGACGTACCCGACCCGGACGCCGAGAAGAAGGGCCAGTCGCCGCTGGTCAACAAGGGCGAGAAGCAGACCCTCAGCGGCAAGATGGCCGTCGCCTACGCCACCTACCGCGCCCCCGGCGAGGCGCAGAACGCCCAGCTGGAGCGGTTCGGCCAGGTCATGCACGGCGTGCTGCGCAAGCTGACCTCGGACACCGAGGGCGCGACCGTCACCGTGCAGACCCTCGGCATGATCATCGAGCCGCCGCTCACCGACAAGGACCTCGGCGCCTTCCTCGCCGCCCTGTCCGACCTCGCCAAGAGCGGCGACCACAAGACCGCGATGCTGCCCGTCCAGGGCGACGGCACACTGACCGCCGAGGCCGGCGACAGCGTGGTCAAGGACGTCCTCGGCGGCACCGCGAAGAGCCCCGACCAGGGCGCGGCCGTCCGCGTCTCGGTGCGCAACGCCACCGGTGTGAAGGACAACACCGAGAAGGCCCGCGTGGTCCTCCTCAACGGCGGCTTCACCTTCCTCGAAGGCGGCACGACGAGCGGCGCCGAAGCCACCTCCGAGGTCACCTACGCCGAGGCCGCCCACAAGCAGGACGCCACCGAGGTCGCCAAGACCCTCGGCCTGCCCGCGAGCGCCGTCACCAAGGGCGAGGTGTCGTCCAACGCGAACGTGACGGTCGTCCTCGGCCAGGACTACCGGCCGTAGCCGCGCACGGGCCCCGCGTAATGGCGTGGGGCCCCGTCGGCGGTCCGTGAGACCCTGGAAGGCAAACGACCGCCGACGGAAAGCCTTGTAGTGACCGCGACCGACCGCTCTCTCGAGCTCATCACCACCGCCGCCCAGGCGGCCGCCGACAAGCTCGCCCACGACGTCATCGCCTACGACGTGAGCGACGTCCTGTCGATCACGGACGCCTTCCTGCTGGCGTCCGCCCCCAACGACCGCCAGGTCAAGTCGATCGTCGACGAGATCGAGGAACGGCTCCTGAAGGAACTCGGCGCCAAGCCGGTGCGCCGCGAGGGGGACCGCGACTCCCGCTGGATCCTGCTCGACTACGTCGACATCGTCGTCCACGTCCAGCACAGCGAGGAGCGCGTCTTCTACGCCCTGGAGCGGCTGTGGAAGGACTGCCCCGAGCTGGAGCTGCCCGCCGACGCCAAGGCCACCCGCGGCAAGGCGGAGGAGCACGCCAAGCTCCAGGCCGCCGAGGAGGCCGCCGAGCTGGACGGTGAGTGGCGGTGACCGCCACCGGTGAGGTGACCGCCGGGAAGCAGGGCCGGGGCCGCCGCGTCATCCTGTGGCGGCACGGGCAGACCTCGTGGAACGTGGAGCGCCGCTTCCAGGGCACCACGGACGTCGAGCTGACCGAGACCGGCGTCGCCCAGGCGCGCCGCTCCGCCCGGCTGCTGGCCTCGCTGCGGCCCGACGCGATCGTCGCGTCCGACCTGCGGCGGGCCGCGAACACCGCCGCCGAGCTGGCCACGCTCACCGGCCTCGAGGTGGCCCACGACGAGGGGCTGCGCGAGACCTACGCGGGCGTCTGGCAGGGCCTGACGCACGACGAGATCATCGCCCGGTACGGCGAGGAGTACGCCGCGTGGAAGCGCGGCGAGGCCGTGCGCCGCGGCGGCGGCGAACTGGAGACCGAGGTCGCCGACCGCGCCGCCCCCGTGGTGCTGCGGCACGCCGAGAAGCTGCCCGAGGACGGCACGCTCGTCGTGGTCAGCCACGGCGGCACCATCCGCACCACCATCGGCCGGCTGCTCGGCCTGGAGGCCCACCACTGGGAGAGCCTGGGCGGCTTGTCCAACTGCTGCTGGTCCGTCCTCGGCGAGGGCGCCCGCGGCTGGCGGCTGCTGGAGCACAACGCCGGCACCCTGCCGGAACCGGTGCTCGGCGACGACGACTGACGGCCCGGGGACCCGGATTTCACTTTCCGGCAGGTCGCAGGCTAAAGTTCTTCTTGTTCGCCCGCCGAGCGGGGAGAACAGATGGGGCTATAGCTCAGTTGGTAGAGCGCCTGCATGGCATGCAGGAGGTCAGGAGTTCAATTCTCCTTAGCTCCACGGTTGAATCCCGTCCCCCACAGGGGGGCGGGATTTTTCGTCTCTGCCGTTGAGTGAAGGCGGCCCGAGAGGCGTATACCTCTTCGGAGGCGCGTCGGCGGGTGCCGTGTCCGGACTGGTACCACGGCGTCGCTGACCGTGTCGGTCCGGTCGTGGCAGAATCAAACGGCCGGAAGGGGGCGCGGCCCGACGGGAGGGAGTAGCGATGCCTTCGAGCATCCTCGAGGAGGTCGGCCACCTCCTCGGCGAAGCAGCGTTGACACGGAACACGGCCACCCGGCTCAGCTGCCCTTCCTGCGGTTCCGCGCACGTGGCCCAAGTCCTCGGCGACAACGGCGGAATCTCCTACGTGTGCACGGCCTGCGGCCACAGCTGGAGCTGATCGATGGGTGCACACAGGCGGAAGTGCGACTGGTGCGGCAGCGGCACGCCGATCGTCCGCGACATGGAACCGGTGAACCCCGACTACCAGTACTGGTGCGAGGAATGCGCGCGGGCGCTGATCATAAAAGGCGACCCGATCGAGACGTACCGTGAACTGGAGGGCGAGCCGATCTACGGCCGTCTGCTGGAGGAGCACTGCACTCTCAAGCGCTTCTATTCGTTCGTGACCGCTTGAGTCCCGGTGACCGCGTGAGCGCCGCGCACAGCAGGAACGCGCAGCCGGCCGCCGCGTAGAGGCCGGAGAGCGGCAACTCGGCGGTGCTCTGGCGCAATTCGGGCCGCCCGTCGCCATGTGGCACCCACCACAGGGCGTACGAGCAGAACACCAGGGCGGTGCCCGCGGCGGTCACGCGGTGTCTCCGCGCGGTGAGCAGCAGCACCAAGGGCACGCACCAGACCCAGTGGTGCGACCACGACACCGGGCTGATCAGCAGCGCCGTCACCGCGCACCCGAGCACGGCCCACGCCCGTTGCCCGCGCAACTCCGCCGCGACCGCCACGGCCAGCCCGGCGACGGCCGTGAGCGCCGCCGCCACGACCCACGCGGCCCCGGGGTCCGGGGTGTGGAGCAGCCGGGCCAGGACGCCGCGCAGCGCCTGGTTCGCGGTCTCCTCGGCGTGCCCGACCCGCCCCGCGCGGAACACCATGCAGCTCCAGAACCGCCAGGAGTCGTACGGCAGGACGGCCGCCGTGAGCAGGGTCACGCCGGCGAACGCGGCCACCGCCCCGCGCGCGTGCCGCAGCCAGGGAGCGCCGGTGCCCCTCGTACGGCGGGCGACGAGGCCGGTGACGAGCAGGAACACCGCGAACAGAGCGGGCGTCAGCTTCACCGCCGCCGCCAGGCCGATGCCGAGCCCGGCCAGGCGGTCCCCGGGCCGGCGGGTGAGGTCCCACAGCACCAGCACGGCCAGCAGCAGGTTGATCTGGCCGTACCGCAGTGTCGTCCACACCGGCTCGCACCACACGGCCGCCGCCGCGACCCACCAGACGGTCTCCGCACGGGTGTGCCCGACGAGCCGCAGCGACAGCCGGACGAAGGCGACCAGCAGGAGCAGGTTCCCCGCCGTCGCCAGGACGCGCAGGCTCTCGGTGTCCGGCAGCGTCAGCGGGGTGAACAGCAGGGCCGCGAAGGGCGGATAGGTGGTGGGCAGTTGCGCGGCGGTGGTCCGCAGGGCGTACAGATCGCCGCCCGCGCGGACGGTCGCGCCCTCCGCGCGGTACACCATCAGGTCGATCATCGACACCTGCGCGGACCGCTGCGCGACCCAGAACGCCGCGAAGGAGAAGAGGCACACCCCGAGGGCGGTCGGCACGTGGCGGTGGACTGCGGAGAACGCGATCACGGTCACCGGCCCGACCATAGCGCCCGTATCCGGGCAGAACGGAAACGATTTGGTGTTCCACCGGGTGGACCGTGTAATGTTCTCTGTGTCGCCGCGAGGAAAGACCGCAAGGAAAACCGAAACGGACGACACACCGCAAGGGGCTATAGCTCAGTTGGTAGAGCGCCTGCATGGCATGCAGGAGGTCAGGAGTTCAATTCTCCTTAGCTCCACAGCAGATCCCGCCGGATCGGAAATGATCCGGCGGGATCTTTTCGTGTATCCCGCCTCGTCCCTCAGCGGCCGAGCGCCCGGCGGCCGCGTCCCTGGGACAGCACCGGCAGATTGCTGCGGGCCGGCTGCTGGGAGCGGTTGTCCTCCTCCAGGCGCAGGGCCAGCGCCGGACAGCGGCGGACCGCGCGCAGCGCCTTCGCCTCGGCGTACCGGGGGACGGCCGCCTGGGCGACGGTCGGGAAGCCGTCCGCGCCCAGCTCGAAGACCTCCGGGAGGATGTCGGCGCACAGGCCGTGCCCCCGGCACAGCGTCCAGTCGACGTAGATCTTCTGGCGGCTGGGGCCGTTCTCCTCGTCCGTGGCGCCGCCCGGGACGCCCGTCGGGGCCCTGCCCCCCTCGAAGAGCGGCAGAACGCCCTCCACGGGCCGTCCGCAGCCGTTGCCGAGGACATGGGCGGCGAGGTCGTCGGTGAACGCCTTGACGGTCGACTCCAGGAACATCGCGGAGCCGTCCGGGTGCGAGCAGGCGCCCCGCCGTTTGACGTTCCTGGCGACCTGCTTGAGCGCCTCCAGGGCGGCCGGTCCGCCGCCGTTGAGGATGTCCTCCATGCCGCGCGCGGCGGCCGGCAGGCCGAGGTAGCAGGGGCCGCACTGGCCCGCGCTCTCCTCCGCCAGCCACTGCGCCACCCGCAGCGACTCGCCCAGCGGGCAGGTCTCCTGGCTGATGGGCAGGATCGCCCCGGCGCCCAGCGAACCGCCCACCGCGTCCAGCGAGTTGCGGGAGACGATCGCCTCGTTCACCGTCGCCGCGTCGATCCACTTGCCGTGGTAGCCGCCGGTCAGCACGCCCTGCGGGACCGGCGGGGCGCCGGCGAGCTGCAGGACGTAGCGCAGCGGCACCCCGGTGGGGACCTCGATCACCATCGGGCGGGCGACCGCGCCGGAGACCGTGAGCATCACGGTGCCCGGCTCGTCGTACAGCCCGGTGTTGCCGTACCGCTCCGGGCCGATCCGGGCGGCGATCGCCAGCTGGGCGAACGTCTCGGCGTTCGACAGCAGGGTCGGGGCGCCGCCGACGCCGCTCTGCGAGGCGCTGATCTTGCGGCCGGGCGGGATCGCCGGGCCGCCGTCGATCGAGCGGATCAGGGAGGCGGCGGCACCGGTGACCATGCGGACCGGGTTGCGCTGCACGCGTGCGCGCAGCGCCGACCGGCGGCCGTTGCCCAGACCGCGCTCGGCGAGCGCGGCCTCCATGGAGCGCTGGGTGGACTCCCGGGTGACCCCCACCACGAGCGTGCGGGCACCCAGGGCCTCGGCGCACAGCAGGGCGCCGTCGAGAATCAGGTGCGGGGCACGGTTGATCAGCACCGTGTCCTTGCGGCAGGCGGGTTCGTCCTCGCTTCCGTTGACCACGACCACCGGCCGTACGCCGCGGCGGATCGCCGACTCGGCGACCGACCGCAGCTTCTTGTGGAAGGGGAAACCCGCGCCGCCGCGGCCCCTGAGGTTGATGCGTTCGGCGAGCTGCGCGAGCTGCTCGCCGCCCAACGGTTCGAGCGGCCCGTGCACCTTCAGGTGCATGGGCAGATCGAGTCTTTCGACAAGGTCGAAGCCCGACGTGAGCTGAGGAAGTCCGACCACGCGGACTTCGGGTACGTCGGGCAGGGCCTCGTTCACTTAAAGCCTCCGGAAGGCGTGTTCCAAGGTTCGCCCGAACCCGGTGCGTCGAAGTCGTAGGACGCACCGGGCAGTGTTTCTGTGGCGGGACCGCTGTTGTCGTATGTGTCGTTCGGGTTGTACGTGCCGTAGAGGGGGTTCGACTCAACCGTGTCGTACACATCACCGCCGCCGTAGGACCCGGCGCCCGGATTGCCATAGGCGGGGATGGTGTGTCCGGTGTCCTGGAGGGGGTCGTACGCCGACCGGGGCGCCTCGCCGACCGGCGGCGGGGACGGGATCGGCCAGGAGCTGTCCACGCGGGGCAGCGATTCGGTGGGCTGCAGGTCCAGCGGCTCGGTGGGCCGGGCGTCCGTGAAGGACTGCTGGGCGCGGCGCGGGCGGGACACCGCGCGGTAGGCGGCCGCGAAGCCGGCGGTGGACTCGGCGGCGCGCTCCTGGTCCCCGCGCGGGGCGTCGTAGCCGGGCAGGGGGGAGGGCTCGGCGCCCGCCCGCGCGCGGCTCGCGTCCAGATCCTCGCGGCCGGGCCTGTCCCCGCCCTCGAACATCCCGTTGATCAGGTCCGCGACCCGGCGCTTGACGGGGCGGGGTGCCGCGCGCAGCGCCAGGGCGGCCATGACGCCGACCAGGCAGAGGCCGTAGAGGAACATGAAGACGGGCTTGGCCGCGCGGCCCGCGAACAGGCCGTGGATCAGGGCCGCGCACCAGGCCGGGTAGGCCAGCATGTGCATGGCCCGCCAGCGGGCGGCGACCGGGGCCGGGGAGGCGAAGGCGCTGCGCAGGGCGCCGGTGAGCCCCACGAAGATCATCAGCAGGCCGGCCAGCGAGCCCAGCCCGATCAGGCCCTGGGTGCCGGTGAAGCCGAGCGAGAACGGGATCAGCGCGCCGAGCAGGTCGACGTGATCCAGGGCCAGCTTGGTGATGACGTGCAGCAGCAGGAACGCGATCGAGGCGACCGCGGTCGTCCGGTGCACCGCCTGACCGATGATCCGCTGCCGCGCGTTGAGGAAGATCCGGTCCTGCGCCACCAGGCCCCAGATCACCGAGCAGGACAGGGAGACCAGGCTGAGCACGCCCGCGCCGAAGTTCAGGAACTCGCGGACCGTGTCACCTCCGGCCAGCACGAGCACCGGTATGAGGACAAGCACGGCAGCGCTCACCACACCGTAGGCCGAGCGGCCCTGGGTGGCGAGCGAACTGTTACTGCGACTACGACGAGAGTTCATGGGGGCAACTCCGAGCGGTTCGGGAAAGCGGTCCCGCGCCGCACTCTAGGTCGCGTCATACCGGCGGGTACGAGGTTTGAGTTATTGCGTTGTTATCAAATGACAATGCGCTTGTTGTGATGCCCCTTAGTGGCTGTTACGCGAAGTAATCCTTGACCTTGGTTCAGCTTTCCCGGACCCCGGTCCGGCTCCCGGCGGTCCGTGGAACGTTGTCGCGGCCCGGTCGGGCCCTGCGGTACCCTGGCGCCATGCGTGCCGTACGCCTTCTGCTTAGCGGGCCGCGCTGATCAGTCCCGGCCACCGGACGAGTCGAGTGGCCGGAATCGGCGCGGCGTCCCCTCCTGTGCGAGGGGATTTTTCGTTTCCCGGCAGCCGCAGGCAGAGACGATCGATGGAGCTTTGAGGATCATGAGCGAGACGAACCCCGCTGCCACCGCCGAGGTGGCCGCGCCGCACCGCTACACGGCCGCCATGGCCGCGGAGATCGAGGCACGCTGGCAGGACTTCTGGGACGCCGAGGGCACCTACGCGGCGCCGAACCCCAGCGGTGACCTGGCCGGCGACCCGGAGCTGGTCGCCAAGCCCAAGAAGTTCATCATGGACATGTTCCCGTACCCCTCCGGTGCGGGCCTGCACGTCGGCCACCCCCTGGGGTACATCTCCACCGACGTCTTCGCGCGCTTCCAGCGCATGACCGGCCACAACGTCCTGCACACCCTGGGCTTCGACGCCTTCGGCCTGCCCGCCGAGCAGTACGCCGTGCAGACGGGCACGCACCCGCGCGTGTCCACCGAGGCCAACATGGAGAACATGAAGGCCCAGCTGCGCCGGCTGGGCCTGGGCCACGACAAGCGCCGGTCGTTCGCCACGATCGACCCGGACTACTACAAGTGGACCCAGTGGATCTTCCTGCAGATCTTCAACTCCTGGTACGACGACGAGGCGAAGCGGGCCCGCCCGATCTCCGAGCTGATCGCGCGGTTCGAGTCCGGTGAGCGCCCCGTACCGGGCCACACGCGCGCGTGGAGCGAGCTGAACGCCGCCGAGCGCGCCGACGTCCTGAGCCGGTTCCGCCTGGCGTACGCCTCCGACGCGCCCGTCAACTGGTGCCCCGGCCTGGGCACCGTGCTGGCCAACGAGGAGGTCACCGCCGACGGCCGCTCCGAGCGCGGCAACTTCCCGGTCTTCAAGGCCAAGCTGCGCCAGTGGAACATGCGCATCACCGCCTACGCCGACCGGCTGCTGGACGACCTGGACGAGCTGGACTGGCCCGAGGCCATCAAGCTGCAGCAGCGCAACTGGATCGGCCGCTCCGAGGGCGCCCGCGTCGACTTCCCCGTGGACGGCGAGCGCATCACGGTCTTCACCACCCGCCCGGACACCCTGTTCGGCGCGACCTACATGGTGCTGGCGCCCGAGCACCCGCTGGTCGAGAAGTTCACCCCGGACACCTGGCCCGAGGGCACCCACGAGGTGTGGACCGGCGGCCACGCGACCCCCACCGAGGCCGTCGCCGCCTACCGCGCGCAGGCCGCCTCCAAGTCCGACGTCGAGCGGCAGGCCGAGGCCAAGGACAAGACCGGCGTCTTCATCGGCGCGTACGCCACCAACCCGGTCAACGGCGAGCGGATCCCCGTCTTCATCGCCGACTACGTCCTGATGGGCTACGGCACCGGCGCCATCATGGCCGTCCCCGCGGGCGACCAGCGCGACTTCGAGTTCGCGCGCGCCTTCGAGCTGCCGATCCACTGCATCGTGGAGCCGACCGACGGCCGCGGCACCGACACCTCGACGTGGGAGGACGCCTTCTCGTCGTACGACGCGAAGATCATCAACTCCACCGGCGAGGGCGTCTCCCTGGACGGCCTGGGCGTCGTCGAGGCCAAGGCGCGCATCACCGAGTGGCTGGAGCGCGAGGGCATCGGCGAAGGCACCGTCAACTTCCGGCTGCGCGACTGGCTGTTCAGCCGCCAGCGCTACTGGGGCGAGCCCTTCCCGATCGTCTACGACGAGGACGGCGTCGCCCACGCGCTGCCCGAGTCGATGCTGCCGCTGGAGCTGCCCGAGGTCGAGGACTACTCGCCGCGCACCTTCGACCCGGACGACGCGAACACCCAGCCCGAGACGCCGCTGTCGCGCAACGAGGAGTGGGTCAACGTCACCCTGGACCTGGGCGACGGACCGAAGAAGTACCGGCGCGAGACCAACACCATGCCCAACTGGGCCGGTTCCTGCTGGTACGAGCTGCGCTACCTGGACCCGCACAACAGCGAGAAGCTGGTCGACCCGGAGATCGAGCGGTACTGGATGGGCCCGCGTGAGGGCCAGCCGCACGGCGGTGTCGACCTGTACGTCGGCGGCGCCGAGCACGCCGTGCTGCACCTGCTGTACGCCCGCTTCTGGTCCAAGGTCCTGTACGACCTGGGGTACGTCTCGTCCGCCGAGCCGTTCCACAAGCTGTTCAACCAGGGCATGATCCAGGCCTACGTCTACCGCGACAGCCGGGGCATCGCGGTGCCGGCCGCCGAGGTGGAGGAGCGCGACGGCGCGTACTACTACCAGGGCGAGAAGGTCTCCCGGCTGCTGGGCAAGATGGGCAAGTCCCTGAAGAACGCGGTCACGCCGGACGAGATCTGCGCCGAGTACGGCGCCGACACCCTGCGCCTCTACGAGATGGCCATGGGCCCGCTGGACGTCTCCCGGCCGTGGGACACCCGCGCGGTGGTCGGCCAGTTCCGGCTGCTGCAGCGGCTGTGGCGGAACATCGTGGACGAGGCGACCGGCGAGGCCACCGTCTCCGACGCCGAGCCCGACGAGGACACGCTGCGGGCGCTGCACAAGGCGATCGACGGCGTGCGCGGGGACCTGGAGGGCATGCGGTTCAACACCGCCATCGCCAAGATCACCGAGCTGAACAACCACCTGACCAAGGCGGGCGGGGCCGTACCGCGGTCCGTCGCCGAGTCGCTGGTGCTGCTGATCGCGCCGCTGGCCCCGCACATCGCCGAGGAGCTGTGGCGCAGGCTGGGGCACACGGACTCCGTCGTGCACCAGGACTTCCCCGTCGCCGACCCGGCGTACGTCGTGGACGAGACGGTCACCTGCGTCGTCCAGATCAAGGGCAAGGTCAAGGCCCGTCTGGAGGTCTCCCCGGCCATCTCCGAGGAGGAGCTGGAGAAGGTCGCGCTGGCCGACGAGAAGGTCGTGGCGGCACTGGACGGGGCCGGGATCCGCAAGGTGATCGTGCGGGCGCCGAAGCTGGTGAACATCGTTCCGGCGTGAGCAGGACACGGGAGCAGGACACGTGAGCGGGCCATGTGAGCAGGCCATGTGAGCGGGCCACGTGAGCGGGGCGTAAGGGCCTGAATGGTCCCCTAGGGGGATGTTCGGGGTTTGCTGCGGGCAGGTTCGGGGTTCTCACGGAACTCCGGGCCTGCCCGTTGCGTTTACCGTGGAAGAGCGGCGCGGTGGGTGCCGCGTCGGCCGAAGGGCCGGAGGAGGAGCGTCGTGGAAGCAGTGATCGCAGTGGTGGCCCTGCTCTTCGTGCTCTTCGTCGTGCTCGGCGTCTACGCCACGGTGAAGGTCGTCGGCGCCGCCAAGCGCGGCGTGGACCGCACCCTCACCCAGGCCCGTCGCACGGTCGAGGACCACACCCTGCGGGCCAAGTCGTTCGCCCAGCCCGGCCCCGCCGGCGAGATCGCCCAGCTGCGGCTGAAGCTGCGCACCTCGATGCGGGCCACCCAGGACGCGCTCGCCGCGGGCGCCGCCGAGGACGAGTCCCTGAAGGAGTCGCTCGCCCTCTTCCAGCGGCTCAGCGCCCACGGACACGAACTGGACGCCGATCTGCGGCGCCTGGAGTCCGAACCGGACCGGGCGACGCTCACCGAGCGGCTGCCCGCGCTGCGGGAGCGCACCGAGCGCATCACGCGGTCGGCGGACTCCCTGCGCTGGGCCGCCCGTGACCGCGCCCACCGCTTCGCCGACGACGACCTGGACACGCTCAGCGCCCAGATCGACGTCGAGGCCGGCGCCCTGCGGCACTGGACGACGGAGGAACCCGCGGCGTCCTCCACCGGCACCCCGCCGCCGCCCTGGCCGGAGGCCCCCGCCGCCGACGCCGCCGCGGACCGGCAGACCTGGCCGGACACCCCGCAGTCGCGGACCGCCGAGGAGCCGACGCGGCCCGCCATCACCCCGCCGGGCCCGCGCCAGAGCTACCCGTGGCAGAAGAAGCCCCGCCCGGAGAGCACCACCTGAGACCAGCGCGCCGAGCCCCGTTCCGGTGCAGGCGAGAGGGCCGGGCTGCCGTACGGGCGGTACGCCAGGTAACCTCCAGCTCATGTCCCGCCATGTCGCGATCGTCACCGATTCAACGGCCTACCTGCCGCCCCGGACGACGGAGCGCCACGGCATCACCACGGTGCCCCTCACCGTGGTCCTCGGCGGCCGGGCGCTCGAAGAGGGCACCGAGATCTCGACTCGCTCCCTCGCCCAGGCACTCCAGAAGCGACGCCCCGTCACCACCTCACGCCCCAGCCCCGAGCTGTTCGCGGAGACCTATCGCAAGGTCGCCGCGTCGGGCGCCACCGGGATCGTCTCCCTCCATCTCTCCGCCGAGCTGTCCGGCACCTACGACGCGGCGGTCCTCGCGGCGAAGGAGGCACCGGTGCCGGTGCGGGTGGTGGACACCGGCATGATCGCGATGGCGCTGGGCTTCTGCGCGGTGGCGGCGGCCGAGGCGGCGGAGACCGGCGGCACCGTGGACGACGCCGTCACGGCGGCCGAGAAGCGGGCCGCCGACACATCCGCGTACTTCTACGTCGACACCCTCGAATACCTGCGCCGCGGCGGCCGGATCGGCGCCGCGCAGGCCCTGTTCGGCTCCGCGCTCGCGGTGAAGCCGCTGCTCCAGCTCGACGACGGCCGGATCGGGCCCCTGGAGAAGGTGCGGACGGCGTCCAGGGCCATCGCCCGGCTGGAGGAGATCGTCGCCGAGCGGGCGGGTGCCGCACCGGTCGACATCGCCGTGCACCACCTCGCCGCCGCAGACCGGGCCTCGGCGCTGGCGGAGCGGCTGCGGGCGCGGTTGCCCGGGCTGGCGGAGCTTCATGTGAGCGAGGTCGGGGCGGTGATCGGGGCGCACACGGGGCCCGGACTGCTGGGGGTCGTGGTCTCGTCGCGGTGACGAGCCGCGCTGAGCCGCGCTGGCTGAGCTGCACTGTGCTTCACGCGTGTGGGTGACGGAGTTATCCACAACTGGGCGGTAATCCCCGGGAATTGACCAAGATCATCGCGAGAGTGGCGATGTGCCCGATCCTCCTCGCATGGCACTTCGATCACGCACACACGGTACGTCCGCCACCAGTGGGCCGGGCCGAGTCCCCGGCTCGGACAGCCGGACCCGTCATCGCCGCCGCCCACCGCTGCGCGGCAGGGGCGCCACCCGGCAGCGGCAGGCCTCCGCCGAGGAACTCCGGCGGCGGGCGGAGCTGCTGTTCGGCGAACGCGCCCCGGAACGCGCCTCGGAACGCGCCGAGGAATGGCGGGAGTCGGGCGCGGGGCCGCCTCCCGACGAGGAGCGGGAGGCGCGGAGGCCCGCCGGGGCGGGGACTTGGCGGAACCGGGCGGGGCTCGCCCTGCGGGAGCGCATGCCGGTGTGGTTGCAGGCCCGGGTCGGGCTGGAGCGGCGGAGTGTGCTCGCGCTGGCCGTACTGCTCGTCGTGGCCGCCGGTTTCGCCGTGCAGCACTTCTGGAGCGGGCGCACCGAGACGGTACGGGCGCCGGAGGTGGTCGAGGCGGCGGCACCGCACGCGGAGGCGGATGCGGATGCGGCCCCGGGCGGTCCGGCCCCGGGGCGGAGGCAGGGGCCGGGCGGGGCGCCGGACGCTCCCTCGGCGGCCGCCACGGGCGCGCCGGGCGCCGAGATCGTCGTGGACGTCAGCGGCAAGGTCCGGGAGCCCGGGATCCACCGGCTGCCGGCGGGGTCACGGGTCGTGGACGCCCTGGAGGCGGCGGGCGGCGTACGGCCCGGCACGGACACCGCCGGGCTCAACCGGGCGCGGTTCCTCGTCGACGGCGAGCAGGTGGTCGTGGGCGGACCCGCTGCCGCTCAGGCCCAGCCGCCTGCCGGGGGAGCCGCGGCGGGCGCGGCCCCGACGGGCCCCGTCTCCCTCAACACCGCCACCGTGGAACAGCTGGACACCCTCCCCGGCGTCGGCCCCGTCCTGGCCCAGCACATCATCGACCACCGCACCCGGCACGGCGGCTTCCGCTCCGTGGAGGAGCTGCGGGAGGTCAACGGCATCGGCGAACGGCGCTTCGCCGACCTGCGGAATCTCGTACGGCCATGACACCCCGGGAACCGCACGGGGAGTCGGCGCCGGGCGCCGGCCGGCGGGAGGTGCACGCCGCGTCCGGGAAGCGGCTGGGCGACGCCCATCCGCGCCAGGAGGGACCGGCGGACCTGCGGCTCGTCGTACCGGCGCTGGCGGCCTGGGCGACGGCGGCGCTGACACTGGGGGCACCACCGGGGTGGGTCGCAGTGGTGGTGGCGGGCGGCACGGGCGTCGCGCTCGCCCTGCTGTGGGCGGCGCGAAGGCGGGATCGCGGCCCGGCGCGGGCGCTGCCCGCCGCATGGCCTCGGATGCCGGTCGTCGCCGTGCTGCTCTGCGTCGCCGGGGCCGCCGCCTCGGCGGGGCTGCACGGGGCGGATCTGCGCCGGGGGCCGGTGCCGGGACTGGCGCGCGAGTACGCCACCGTGACCGCCGACGTCGAACTCACCTCGGATCCCCGGCTGAGCCGCCCGCGCGTCACCGGCAACCGCCTCGCGCGGGCGTCCGTGCTGGTGAACGCGGAGGTGCGGGCGGTGCGAGGGCCGGCCCCGGCGGGGCGGCGGGCGGGGCCGGGGACGACGGTGACGCGGACGCCGGTGCTGGTGATCGTCGACGCGGGAGCCGGCACCCCGGCCGGCCCTCGGGCGAGGCCGTCCCCCTGGCTCGGCCTGCTGCCCTCCACGCGGCTGCGGGTGACCGGGCGGCTGGCGCCCGCGGCGGTCGGCGGGGACCGGATCGCGGCGGTGCTGCGGGTACGGGAGCGAACCGCGCCGGTGGTGGTGGCGGAACCGACGGGGGCGCAGCGGTTCGCGGGGCGGTTGCGGGCCGGGCTGCGGGAGGCCACCGACGGGCTGCCGGCCGACGCGCGAGCCCTGCTGCCGGGGCTGGTGGTGGGGGACACCTCACGGATCGGCCCGGAGCTGGACGCGGCCTTCAAGGAGACCGACCTCGCCCACACGCTCGCCGTCTCCGGCAGCAACCTCACCATCGTCCTCGCCCTGCTGCTGGGCCCGCCCGGCCTGGCCCAGCGGGCCGAGCGGCGCGGGCCGGCCCCACGCCTCGGTGTGTCCCTGCGGGGGACGGCGGTGCTCGGCGGGGTGCTCACCCTGGGGTTCGTCGTGGTGTGCCGGCCCGACCCGAGCGTGCTGCGGGCCGCGGCGTGCGGCGCCGTCACGCTGCTCGCGCTGGCCACCGGGCGTCGCCGGTCCCTGCTCCCGGCGCTGGCGGCGGCCGTACTGGTGCTGGTGCTGTACGACCCGTGGCTGGCGCGGAGCTACGGCTTCCTGCTCTCGGTGCTGGCCACGGGGGCGCTGCTCACGCTGGCACCGAGGTGGAGCGAGGCGCTGCGCCGGCGGCGGGTGCCGCCCCGGCTCGCGGAGGCGCTGGCGGCCGCGGCGGCCGCGCAGGCGGTGTGCGCGCCGGTCGTCGCGGTGCTGTCGGCGCGGGTGAGTCTGGTGGCGGTGCCGTGCAACCTGCTCGCGGAGTGCGCGCTGGCCCCGGCGACGGTGCTGGGGTTCGCGGCGCTGGCGGCGGCACCGGTGGCGATGCCGGTGGCCGAGGTACTGGCCTGGTGCGCGAGTTGGCCGGCCGGGTGGATCGCGGGCATCGCCCGGACGGGCGCGGCGCTGCCCGGCGCCGGAGTCGACTGGCCCGGCGGCTGGGCGGGGGCAGGGCTGCTGCTCTGTGTCACGGTGGCCGTCGTGGCGGCCGGCCGACGGCTGCTGCGGCACCCCTGGCTGTGCGTGGCCGCGGGGCTGCTGCTGGTGCTGGCGGTGGTGCGGCCGCCCCCGCTGACCCGGGTGGTCACCGGGTGGCCGCCGCCGGGCTGGCGGCTGGCGTTGTGCGACGTGGGACAGGGCGACGCGGCCGTGCTCGCGGCGGGCGAGGGCACCGCCGTGGTCGTGGACACGGGTCCTGACCCCGCGCTGGTGGACCGGTGTCTGCGCGGCCTGGGTGTCACCAGGGTGCTGCTCGTCGTGCTCACCCACTTCCACGCCGACCATGTGGCCGGGTTGCCGGGCGTGCTGCGTGGCCGCTCGGTCGGGGCCGTTCAGACGACGGGGTACGAAGAGCCCGCCGACCAGGCGCGGTTCGTGCGCGCGGCGGCGGCCGCGCGGGGGATCCCGGTCACCCGCGCCGTCGCCGGGGAGCGGCGCCGCAGCGGCGGCCTCACCTGGGAGGTGCTGTGGCCGCCACCCGCGGGACCACCGTCGGCGGTACCGGTGCCGGAGGGCCCGAACGACGCCAGCGTCGCCCTGCTCGTCCGGTCGGCGGGGCTGCGGATGCTGCTGCTGGGCGACCTCGAACCCCCGGCCCAGCAGGCGCTGTTGCGGACCCCGGCGGCGGCGCTGATCGGCGGCGTGGACGTCCTCAAGGTCGCCCATCACGGCTCCGCCTACCAGGACCCGGAGCTGCTGCGCCGGACGGCACCGCGGCTGGCGCTGATCTCCTGCGGTACGGACAACCCCTACGGGCACCCGGCGCCCGGCACCCTGGCGGCGCTGCGGGCCGGCGGCGCGGCGGTGCTGCGGACGGACCGGGACGGGGCGGTCGCGGTGGTCGGTGAGGGCGGGGAGATACGGGTGGCGCGAGACTGAGGTCATGAACTCAGCAGAGGTTGACGCATATCTCCGCCGCCTGGGGGTCGCCCGCCCGGCCTGGCCCACCCTCGACGTCCTGCGCGAGCTCCAGCTCCGCCACCTGCAGACCGTACCCTTCGAGAACCTGTCGATCCATCTCGGCGAGGCGGTCGTGCTCGACGAGAAGCGGTTGCTGGACAAGGTGGTCGGCGCTCGGCGGGGCGGGTTCTGCCACGAACTGAACGGCGTGTTCGCCGCGTTGCTGGACGCGCTGGGGTTCGATGTGACGCTGCTTGCGGCGCGGGTGTACGGGGACGAGGGGCGGCTCGGGGTCCCGTACGACCATCTCGCGCTGCGGGTGCGGACGGTGGACGCGGGGGAGTGGCTGGCCGACGTCGGCTTCGGGGCGCACAGCCACTACCCCCTGTCCTTCGAGGAGCGGCATGAGCAGAGCGACCCCGGTGGCGTCTTCCGGCTCGTCGAGGCGGGGCCGGACGCGGCGGGCGTACGCGGCGGTTCGGGGGCGGCGGACGCGGTCGACCTGGACGTGCTGAAGGACGGCGAGCCGGAGTACCGGCTGGAGACCCGGCCGCGGGTGCTCGCCGACTTCGTGACCGGGGCCTGGTGGCACAGCACCTCGCCGGAGTCGCACTTCACGCGGTCGCTGGTGTGCTCCAGGGTCACGGAGGACGGCGGGCGGATCACGCTCAGCGGACGCAAGCTGAAGGCGACGGCGGCGGACGGGACGCGGGAGGAGTACGAGTACGGGGAGGGGGAGGACGAGGAGGTGCTGGCCGTGTACCGGGAGCAGTTCGGGATCGTCCTGGAGAGCGTGCCGGAGGTGCGCCGTTCCGGCGGGTGAGTACCGGCTGGCGGTGTCGGCCGAGGGGTACGCCCCGTTCCGCCGGAGCTGCCGGCCGGCGCGGAGGCCGGTGCGGTGGCCGGCCAGGGGTGACGGAGAATGTTCGCCGTGAGTGATGTGAGACATGTGCTGGTGCTGCCCGACCGTGACGCGGCGGAGGAGGTGGCCGAGGCACTGGGGGAGCGGTTCTCGCTCGACGAGGAGCCGCAGCTGGTCCGGGACGCGCTGGCCGGGGAGGACGACGCCGAGGACGCGCAGTGGCTGGTCGTCGTCGCGGACGCGGAGGGGCGGCTGGACGCGCGGGAGCTGGACGAGTTCGCCGGCGAGTGGGACGGCTGGCGCGAGGAGCCGTAGGGCGGCGGCGTCCCGCTGTCAGTGCCGCGTGCCATGCTTGTCCCGATGGCCAGGAAGACTGCGAATGACGACCCTCTCGCCCCGGTGACGCTCGCCGTGGGCCAGGAGGACCTCCTGCTCGACCGTGCCGTGCGGGAGGTGGTGGCCGCCGCCAAGGCCGCCGACGCCGACACGGACGTACGTGACCTGACCCCGGATCAGCTGCAGCCCGGCACGCTCGCCGAGCTGACCAGCCCGTCGCTCTTCGCGGAGCGCAAGGTCGTGGTCGTACGCAACGCGCAGGACCTGTCGGCCGACACGATCAAGGACGTCACGGCCTATCTGGGGTCGCCCGTCGAGGAGATCACCCTCGTTCTGCTGCACGCCGGTGGCGTCAAGGGCAAGAAGCTGCTCGACGCCGCCCGCAAGGCGGGGGCGCGAGAGGTGGCCTGTCCCAAGATGACGAAGCCGGCCGACCGGCTGGCGTTCGTCCGGCAGGAGTTCCGGGCGGCCGGGCGGTCCGCCACCCCCGAGGCCTGCCAGGCGCTGGTCGACGCGATCGGCAGTGACCTGCGGGAGCTGGCCTCCGCGGTGTCGCAGCTGGTCGCCGACGTCGAGGGCACGATCGACGAGGCCGTCGTCGGGCGGTACTACACCGGCCGCGCCGAGGCCTCCAGCTTCACCGTCGCCGACCGGGCGGTGGAGGGCCGGGCGGCCGAGGCTCTGGAGGCGCTGCGCTGGTCGCTGGCCACCGGCGTCGCGCCCGTGCTGATCACCAGCGCGCTCGCGCAGGGCGTGCGGGCGATCGGCAAGCTCTCCGCCGCGCGCGGCGGCCGGCCCGCCGACCTCGCACGCGAGCTGGGCATGCCGCCGTGGAAGATCGACCGCGTGCGCCAGCAGATGCGGGGCTGGACCCCGGACGGCGTGGCCATCGCCCTGCGCGCGGTAGCCGAGGCGGATGCCGGCGTGAAGGGCGGCGGCGACGACCCCGAGTACGCCCTGGAGAAGGCCGTCGTCATCATCGCGCGGGCGGCGCGGTCCAGGGGGCGGGCGTAGAGCCAGCGGTGGCGCGCAGGCCCCAGGTGCGGGTGTCGGCCGGCGGTCAGGGGGCAGGGCCCGGTCCGGCGGAGGAGAATCGGCCGTATCAGCCGTAATCGCCGGAAGCGCGGAAAGGTGGCGATCGTCATGGCTGAGCACCCCCACGCCGTACTCGTCCGCAAGGGCTACGAGTGCTTCACGAGCGGTGACATGGACGGCCTGCGGGCGATGATGACCTCGGACTGTACGCACCATGTGCCCGGCAGCCACCCCTTGTCGGGTGACTTCAAGGGCCAGGACGCGGTCATCGGCATGTACCGCAGGCTCATGGAGGAGACGAACGGGTCGATGGAGGTCGACCTGCGCTGCGTCGCGGTGGACGGCCGCGGGCACGCCGTCGCCATGCACCACATCACGGCGGACCGCCAGGGCAGGCACCTCGACGATGAGGGAGCCATAGTCTTCCGGATCGTGGGAGAGAAGATCAGCGATCTCGACGAGTGCGTCCAGGACCTCGACGAGGCCAACGCCTTCTGGGCGTGACGCGCTGACACGCTGCCCCCTGACACACGCACGTATGCGTGCGCGCACGCCGAAGGCCCCGCCGCCCGTCCTGGGGAAGGACGAGGCGGTGGGGCCTTCGGATCAAGCTGGTGAGTCCGTTCCCGCGTGGCGAACGCAGGCCGCGAACAGACTCGGGGTGCCGGCCGGGAGCGGATGAGAGAGGGCCCGCCCTGGGTCCTGCCGGCGATCAGACCAGATAAGGGGTTCAGCCCTGGAGGGACGAGACCTTCGCAGCCAGCGCCGACTTCTTGTTGGCGGCCTGGTTCTTGTGGATGACGCCCTTCGAGACGGCCTTGTCGAGCTGACGCGCGGCGGCGCGCTGGTACTCGGTGGCCTTCTCGACGTCACCCGCGGCAGCGGCCTCGCGGGCCTTGCGGATCGCGGTCTTCAGGGAGGACTTGACGGCCTTGTTGCGCAGCCGAGCCTTCTCGTTGGTCTTGATCCGCTTGATCTGGGACTTGATGTTCGCCACGAATGAGCCTTTACAGGTTCAGGCACGGGGCCAGGGAAATGCCGGGTCCCGTACCAGGTGATTTCTTGGGGTCGTGCCTCGCGCTGAGAGGGCATGAGACACAGCCCCCTACACTACCAGCGGCCCTTCCAGTGGCCCAAACCGGTCGCCGCGCCGCACCCGTGGGACCATGGAAGCTACGTATCGATCCGACCCGAGGCATAAGGCGCCTCAAGAGACAGGACCCTGCGTGCCCGCGACCCCTAACAATGTGCCCGAGCCGAGCCGTACCGACCCGGCTCTGATCCGCAATTTCTGCATCATCGCGCACATCGACCACGGCAAGTCCACGCTCGCCGACCGGATGCTCCAGCTGACCGGCGTGGTCGAGCAGCGGCAGATGCGCGCCCAGTACCTCGACCGCATGGACATCGAGCGCGAGCGCGGCATCACGATCAAGTCCCAGGCGGTGCGTCTGCCGTGGGCCCCGACCCACGACAAGAGCAACACGCACATCCTCAACATGATCGACACGCCGGGGCACGTCGACTTCACCTATGAGGTCTCGCGGTCGCTCGCCGCCTGCGAGGGGACGATCCTCCTCGTCGACGCCGCCCAGGGCATCGAGGCGCAGACCCTCGCCAACCTCTACCTGGCGATGGAGAACGACCTCACGATCATCCCGGTGCTGAACAAGATCGACCTGCCGGCCGCGCAGCCCGAGAAGTTCGCCGAGGAGCTGGCCAACCTGGTCGGCTGCGACCCGAGCGACGTCCTGAAGGTCTCCGCGAAGACGGGCCTGGGCGTCGAGGCGCTGCTCGACAAGGTCGTCGCCGAGATCCCGGCCCCGGTCGGCGTCAAGGACGCCCCCGCCCGCGCGATGATCTTCGACTCGGTCTACGACTCCTACCGCGGTGTCGTGACGTACGTCCGTGTCATCGACGGCCAGCTCAACAAGCGCGAGCGCATCAGGATGATGTCGACCGGCGCCACCCACGAGCTGCTGGAGATCGGCACCAACTCGCCCGAGATGCTGCCCGCCGACGGCCTCGGCGTCGGCGAGGTGGGTTACCTGATCACCGGTGTGAAGGACGTCCGCCAGTCCAAGGTCGGTGACACCGTCACCAGCCAGCACAAGGGGGCGACGGAGGCGCTCGGCGGATACAAGGACCCGAAGCCGATGGTCTTCTCCGGTCTGTATCCGCTCGACGGCTCCGACTACCCCGAGCTGCGTGACGCGCTGGACAAGCTCCAGCTCAACGACGCCGCGCTCGTCTACGAGCCGGAGACCTCCGCCGCGCTCGGCTTCGGCTTCCGTGTCGGCTTCCTCGGCCTGCTGCACCTCGACGTGATCCGTGAGCGGCTGGAGCGCGAGTTCGGCCTCGACCTGATCGCCACCGCGCCGAACGTGGTCTACCGCGTGGTCATGGAGGACGGCACCGAGCACACCGTCACCAACCCGAGCGAGTTCCCCGAGGGCAAGATCAACGAGGTGTACGAGCCGGTCGTGCGCGCCACGATCCTGGCTCCGACCGAGTTCATCGGCTCGATCATGGAGCTGTGCCAGACCCGGCGCGGCACCCTGCTCGGCATGGACTACCTCTCCGAGGACCGCGTCGAGATCCGCTACACGCTGCCGCTCGCGGAGATCGTCTTCGACTTCTTCGACCAGCTGAAGTCCAAGACCCGCGGCTACGCCTCCCTCGACTACGAGCCCACCGGCGAGCAGACCTCCAGCCTGGTCAAGGTCGACATCCTGCTGCACGGCGACAAGGTGGACGCCTTCTCGGCGATCACCCACCGGGACCAGGCGTACGCGTACGGCGTCCGGCTCGTCGCCAAGCTCAAGGAGCTGATCCCGAGGCAGGCCTTCGAGGTGCCGGTGCAGGCCGCCATCGGCTCCCGGGTGATCGCCCGCGAGACCATCCGCGCCATCCGCAAGGACGTCCTCGCCAAGTGCTACGGCGGTGACATCTCCCGTAAGCGGAAGCTGCTGGAGAAGCAGAAGGAAGGCAAGAAGCGGATGAAGATGGTGGGTTCCGTGGAGGTTCCGCAGGAGGCCTTCATCGCCGTCCTCTCCAGCGACGACAGCGCGGGATCGGGCAAGAGCAAGAAGTAACCGACGGTTACATCGCCGGTCCCTGGCAAAACGGACAGTAAGGGGCCCGCCGCACGAAAGTGTGGCGGGCCCTCGTTCGTGTGGCGGGTATGTCTCTGTAGGAAGTGACAGGCCGCGGACCCTTACGCAGCGGGCGGCCGGGCTCTAACCTGTCCCTGCTCGATAGTTACTCGCGAGTTAAACAACGGCGCGCGAGTGAAAACCGCCCTGAGCCAGCCGCACCGTCGCGGGCCCCCGGAGGATGTCGTGAGCGACACACAGACTTTGATCGAGAACCGTCCGCCGTCCGTCGCCGGCCTCTTCCTGGAGCGCGTAGCGGCCACCCCGGACGCCGAGGCCTACCGTTACCCGGTGCCGTCCGCCACCGGCGCGGGCCCCGACGACTGGAAGTCGCTGAGCTGGGGGCAGGCCGCCGAGCGGGTGAACGCCATCGCGGCCGGTCTGATCGACCTCGGTGTCGAGCCGGAGCAGCGGGTCGCGCTGGCCTCCGCCACGCGGATCGAGTGGATCCTCGCCGACCTCGGCATCATGTGCGCGGGCGCGGCCACCACCACGATCTACCCGCAGACCAACGCCGACGAGTCGGCGTTCATCCTCTCCGACTCCGGCAGCCGCGTGCTCATCGCGGAGGACGCCGAGCAACTGGCCAAGGCCCAGGAGAAGCGCGCCGAGCTGCCCGAACTGACGCACGTCGTGGTGCTCGACGCCACCGGGGTCGAGACCGGCGACTGGGTGCTCAGCCTCGCCGAGCTCGAGGCCCGCGGCGCCGCCCGGCTGGAGCAGGACCCCGGCCTGATCAAGCAGCGGGTCGACGCGATCACCAAGGACCAGCTGGCCACCCTCATCTACACCTCCGGCACCACCGGCCGCCCCAAGGGCGTGCGCCTGCCGCACGACAACTGGTCGTACATGGCGAAGGCGACCGCCGCGACCGGCCTGATCAGCGCCGACGACGTGCAGTACCTGTGGCTGCCGCTCGCCCACGTCTTCGGCAAGGTGCTCACCTCCGGGCAGATCGAGGTCGGCCACGTCACCGCCGTCGACGGCCGCGTCGACAAGATCATCGAGAATCTGCCGGTCGTGCAGCCGACGTACATGGCGGCCGTCCCCCGCATCTTCGAGAAGGTCTACAACGGCGTCGTCGGCAAGGCCCGCGCGGGCGGGGCCGCCAAGTACAAGATCTTCCAGTGGGCCGCCGGGGTCGCCCGCGAGTACGCCAAGGTCACCCAGGACAACTTCCGCCGCACCGGCACCGCCTCCGCGCCGTTCGGGCTGTCCGCCAAGCACAAGGTCGCCGACACCCTCGTCTACTCCAAGCTGCGCGAGGCCTTCGGCGGACGTCTGCGGGCCTGCGTCTCCGGCTCCGTCGCCCTGGCCCCCGAGATCGGCTACTTCTTCTCCGGCGCCGGCATCCACATCCTGGAGGGCTACGGCCTGACCGAGTCCTCCGCCGCGTCCTTCGTCAACCCCGGCGAGGCCTACCGCACCGGCACGGTCGGCAAGCCGCTGCCCGGCACGGAGGTGCGGATCGCCGAGGACGGCGAGATCCTGCTGCGCGGCCCCGGCATCATGGAGGGCTACCACGGGCTGCCCGAGAAGACCGCCGAGGTGCTGGAGCCCGACGGCTGGTTCCACACCGGGGACATCGGCGAACTGTCCCCCGACGGCTACCTGCGGATCACCGACCGCAAGAAGGACCTGTTCAAGACCTCGGGCGGCAAGTACGTCGCGCCGACCGAGATCGAGGGCTCCTTCAAGGCGGTGTGCCCGTACGTCTCCAACATCCTCGTCCACGGCGCCGACCGGAACTTCTGCACCGCCCTGATCGCCCTCGACGAGGCGGCGATCCTGAGCTGGGCCGCGGACAACGGCCTGGCGGGCAAGCCGTACGCGGAGGTGGTGGCCGCCCCCGCGACCGTCGAGCTGGTCGACGGGTACGTGAAGCAGCTCAACGCGCAGCTCCAGCGCTGGCAGACCATCAAGAAGTTCCGTCTCCTGCCGCGCGACCTCGACGTCGAGCACGGCGAGATCACCCCGAGCCTGAAGCTGAAGCGGCCGGTCGTGGAGCGCGAGTACAAGCACCTCATCGAGGAGATGTACGAGGGGACGCGCGAGGCGTAAGGCCTGACGGCGCGCGGCACAGGCCCGGTGGTTCGGGCGGGCATATTTCGCATGCATATTTCGGATGCCGCCTGAGCCACGGGCATAGTTCAGATGCTCGAATCCGGCCGTCAATGGTCCGGATTCGAGCATGCGCGTACCACGGTCCTCCCTCATGGTGGCTCACTTCGACAACTCCCCGCTGTCGGGCGGGCTCGGTCTGTCACCCTGTCGGCAGCGATCGGCGCGGCCGGTCGCGACCCGACCGTCCGACTGCCCGGGGAGCTGGAGATGGGGGCCATACCGACGCAACGGGAGTCTCCGACGCACCCGGAGACCGACCCCGTCGACGTCCACCTGATCGTGCCGCCGTGCGCCCACGCACGCACCACCCTCACCGCCGGCCCCCTCGCGCCGGGCGCCGCCCGCCGGCTGCTGCGCACGGCGTTACGGGAGTGGGCCGACCTCGGCCTGCCCGGCGCGGAACGGACCGGCGAGGACGCGGCGGTCGTCGTCAGCGAACTGGTCACCAACGCCGTCGTGCACGCGGGCACCGACGTGGAACTGTCCTGCCGGCTGGAGCCGGAGACCGGCGCCCTCGTCGTCGAGGTCTCCGACCGCAACCCCGCACGCGCCCCGCGCGACGGCGCCGCCGAACCCGCCCACGGCACCCCCGAGTACGGCCGCGGACTGCGTCTCGTCGCCGCCCTCTGCGAATCCTGGGGCGTCACCTACCGCCGGGGCGCCAAGACGGTGTGGGCGCGGCTGACCGGCGACGACCACCCGGACCACCAGGACACCGGCGACGCCCTCGGCGTGGCCGGACTGCTCGCCCCCGAGCCCCGGCGGGCCGAACGGGACCGCGAATGGCTCGGACGCGGCGCGCTGTCCTTCCTCGCCGAGGCGTCCGACCTGCTCGCCGGACAGCTCGACGAGGACCTCGTCGCCGCGCTCACCGGCCAGCTGCTCGTGCCTCGGCTCGCCGACTGGTGCGCGATCTGGCTGGAGGACGAGGCGATGGGCCGCGGCCGCTGGTCCGACGGCGGCACCGGCGCCCCCGGCCCCCGCCTGGCCCGCGTCTGGCACACCGCCGAGGACCGCATGGAGGAACTGCGCCGCGCCCTGGAGAAGGAACCGCCCCGGACCCCGGAGGAACCGGACGGCGGCCCGGTGGCCTACCCATGGCCCGCGGAGGCACTGGGCGACACGGCTTGGCAGGCCCCGAGGGCGTACGGGACGGAAACGGGCCCCGGGTCTGCCTTGGGCGCCGGCCCCGCTCCCGGCACCGCCTCGGACACCGCTCCCGCCTTCCGGCCCGCCGCCGCTCCGGGCACCGCCCTCGCCCCCGGAACCGCCGCGAACACCGCTCCCGCCTTCGGGCCCGTCGCAGCCCCGGGCGCCGCGCCCGCTCCCGGAACCGCCGCGGGCACCGCCCCTGCCTTCGGGCCCGTCGCAGCCCCGGATGCCGCCCCCGCCCCCGGCACCGCCTCGGGCACCGCCCCGGCCCCCGACGTCGCCCCGGGCACCGCCCCTGCCTTCTGGCCCGTCACCACCCTGGGCACCGTCCCCGCCCCCGACGCCGCTCCAGGCACCGCCCCCGCTCCCGGCACCGTCCCCGCCTCCCGGCCCGCCGCCGCACCAGGCGCCGCCCCGGTCCCCGACGTCGTCCCGGGCGCCGCCCCCGCCTTCCGCCCCGGCACCGCCCCCACCCCCGGCACCGCCGCGGGCGCCACCCCCGGCACCGCCCTCGCCTTCCGCCTGGTCGCCGGCGGCCGCCCGCTGGGCACGCTCGTCATCGGGCGGGCCGGTGTCGCCGCCCTCCCCGGAGAGATCACCGGTCTGGTGGAGGATCTGAGCCGCCGGGTCGCGCTGGCCATCGGTGCGGCGCGGCAGTACGCCCGGCAGGCCACCATCAGCGCCGTGCTCCAGCGCGGCCTGCTGCCCGGAGCGGTCGCCGAGATCCCCGGCCTGCGCAGCGCCCTCGTCCACGAGCCCTGTGACGTGGGCGGCCCCAGCGGCGACTTCTACGACCTCTTCCCGGCCGGCGACGGCCGCTGGTGCTTCGCCATCGGCGACGTACAGGGCAAGGGCCCCGAGGCGGCCGTCGTCATCGGCCTGGCCCGCCCCTGGCTGCGGCTGCTGGCCCGCGAGGGCTACCGCGTCGCCGACGTACTCGACCGCCTCAACCAGCTCCTCCTCGACGACGCCACCGAGGCCGCCGACGCCGCCGCCCGCGCCCTGGCGGGCCCCGTCGTCCCCGGCGACGGCCCGCAGACCCGCTTCCTCTCCCTCCTCTACGGCGAGCTGGTCCCCTTCGACGGCGGCGTCCGCTGCACCCTCGCCTCCGCCGGGCACCCGTTGCCGCTGCTCCTCGGCCCCGACGGCGACGTCCGTACCGTCGCCCGCCCGCAGACGCTGCTCGGCGTCGTCGAGGACGAGACGTACACCAGCGACACCTTCGAGCTGCTTCCCGGCGACACCCTGCTCTGTGTCACCGACGGCGTCACCGAGCGGCGCAGCGGCTCCCGCCAGTTCGACGACGGCGACGGCCTGGCGGCGGCGCTGGCCGGGTGCGCGGGGCTGAGCGCCGACGACATCGCGGAGCGGATCAGGCGGCTGGTGCACGAGTTCGGCGGCCGCCCACCGGAGGACGACCTCGCGCTGCTCGTCCTCCAGGCCGAGCAGGCCGAGCAGGCCGAGCAGGCCGGTCCGGCAGGGCAACCCGCGTAGTGCGGGACAATGGAGGACATGCCTTCCGCACTCCCCGACGGCGAGCCCGTCCCCGCCGACGGCGCGCTGCCCGCGTCCGCGCTCGCCGGGGCGGCCGACCGCCCCCTCGGGTTCTACCTGCACGTCCCCTACTGCGCGACCCGCTGCGGCTACTGCGACTTCAACACCTACACCGCCACCGAGCTGCGCGGCACCGGCGGCGTCCTCGCCTCCCGCGACAACTACGCCGACACCCTGATCGACGAGATCCGCCTCGCCCGCAAGGTCCTCGGCGACGACCCGCGCGAGGTCCGCACGGTGTTCGTCGGCGGCGGCACGCCGACCCTGCTGGCCGCCGGCGACCTCGTACGGATGCTGGGGGCGATCCGCGACGAGTTCGGGCTCGCGGCCGACGCGGAGGTCACGACGGAGGCGAACCCCGAGTCCGTGGACCCCGCCTACCTGGCCGAGCTGCGCCAGGGCGGCTTCAACCGGATCTCCTTCGGGATGCAGAGCGCGAAGCAGCACGTGCTGAGGATCCTCGACCGCACGCACACCCCCGGGCGCCCGGAGGCGTGCGTGGCGGAGGCGCGGGCGGCCGGGTTCGCGCATGTCAACCTGGACCTGATCTACGGCACGCCCGGCGAGTCCGACGACGATTGGCGGGCCTCGCTGGACGCGGCCCTCGGCGCCGGTCCGGACCACGTCTCGGCGTACGCGCTGATCGTCGAGGAGGGCACCCAGCTGGCCCGCCGGATCCGTCGCGGCGAGATCCCGATGACCGACGACGACGTGCACGCCGACCGCTATCTGATCGCCGAGGAGCGGCTGTCGGCGGCGGGCTACGACTGGTACGAGGTGTCCAACTGGGCCACCTCCGAGACGGGCCGCTGCCTGCACAACGAGCTGTACTGGCGGGGCGCCGACTGGTGGGGCGCCGGCCCCGGCGCCCACAGCCACGTCGGCGGGGTGCGCTGGTGGAACGTGAAGCACCCGGGCGCGTACGCGGCGGCCCTGGCGGAGGGCCGCTCCCCGGGCGCCGGACGCGAGCTGCTGTCCGAGGAGGACCGGCGGGTCGAGCGGATCCTGCTGGAGCTGCGGCTGCGGGAGGGGGTGCCGCTGAGTCTGCTCCGCGAGGACGGGCTGAAGGCCGCGCACCGGGCCCTGTCGGACGGACTGCTCCAGCGCGGACCGTACGAGGAGGGGCGCGCGGCACTGACCCTGCGGGGGCGGTTGCTGGCGGACGCGGTGGTGCGGGACCTGGTGGACTGATCAGCCGCCGGGGGCCGTCACGAAGTCGATCAGCTCCTCCACCTTCCCCAAGAGCTCCGGCTCCAGGTCCTTGTACGACCCCACCCGCTTCAGGATCGCCTGCCACACCGCCCCGGTGTTCTCCGGCCAGCCCAGCGCCCGGCACACGCCGGTCTTCCAGTCCTGCCCGCGCGGGACGTCCGGCCAGCCGGGGATGCCCAGGGCGGACGGCTTCACCGCCTGCCAGATGTCGATGTACGGGTGGCCCACCACCAGGGCGTGCTCGCTCGTCACCGACTCCGCGATGCGCCACTCCTTCGAGCCGGGGACGAGGTGGTCCACCAGGACGCCCAGTCTCGCGTCCGGGCCCGGCGCGAAGCCGGCGACGATCGACGGGAGGTCGTCCACGCCCTCCAGGTACTCCACGACCACGCCCTCGACGCGCAGGTCGTCGCCCCACACCTTCTCGACCAGTTCGGCGTCGTGGCGGCCCTCCACGTAGATGCGCCCGGCGCGGGCCACGCGCGCGCGGGCGCCGGGGACGGCGACCGAGCCGGATGCCGTACGGGTGGGCCGTACGGGACCGGAGGACGGCCGTACGAGGGTCACCGCCCGGCCCTCCAGCAGGAACCCGCGCGGTTCCAGCGGGAACACCCGGTGCTTGCCGAAGCGGTCCTCCAGCGTCACCGTGCCCGCCTCGCAGCGGATCACCGCGCCGCAGAACCCGGTCCCCGGCTCCTCGACCACCAGGCCGGGCTCCGCCGGGACCTCCGGGACGGGCTGGGGCTTTTTCCAGGGTGGGGTCAGGTCCGGAGAGTACTGGCGCATTCGGATGACGATATGGACAGTGCGGGGCGCGCTCAGGGCGACACGCCGAAACGGGCCGCGAGCGTGTCGCGCTGCCGCCGTACGAACGCCGCGTCCACCACCGCCCCGTGGCCGGGCACGTAGACCGCGTCCGGGCCGCCGAGGGACAGCAGCCGGTCCAGTGCGTCCGGCCAGCGGGCCGGGACCGCGTCGGGGCCGGCCTGCGGCTCGCCGGACTCCTCGACCAGGTCGCCGCAGAAGACGACCTCAGGATCGCCGGGGACGAGGACGACCAGGTCGTGCGCGGTGTGCCCGGGGCCCACGTTGGCCAGCAGCGCCTGCCGGCCGCCGCCCAGGTCCAGCGTCCACTCGCCGGACACGTGATGGCGGGGCGCGACGAGGGTGTCCGCGGCCTCCGTCGCCGCCGCCTCGTCCAGGCCATGGCGCATCGCGTCCCCCCGCAGCTCCGCCCGCGCCCGCCGGGACGTCAGCGCGGCGTCCACGCCGACCGCCCCGAACACCTCGGCCCCCGCCAGCGCGGCCGCGCCGAAGACATGATCGAAGTGGGGGTGCGTGAGCGCGAGATGGGTCACACGGCCGCCGGCCAGCCGCTCGGCCTGCGCGCGCAGCCGGGCGCCCTCCGCGAGGCTGGAACCCGCGTCGATCAGCAGTGCCGTGCCGTGCCCTCGCACCAGTCCGGCCGTGCAGTCCCAGCCCGGCAGGCGGCACCGGCCGACCCCGGTCGCGAGCCGTTCCCATCCCAGCTCTTCCCAAGTCACCGTCATACCGCGACGCTAACCGTGACGCCCCCGCGGGCACGACCTCGCAGGACCGGCCTTGCCCGGGGCGTACCCGGCGGCCGTACACTGGGCCGGGTAAGGCTGGCACTCGCATGCGCAGAGTGCCAGGGGGAGCGCCAAGGGGACGAACCGCTGGAGGTGTGCGCGGATGCTCAGTGAACGACGGCTTCAGGTATTGCGCGCCATCGTCCAGGACTACGTCGGAACCGAGGAGCCGGTCGGCTCCAAGGCGCTCACCGAGCGGCACAGCCTCGGCGTCTCACCGGCCACGGTCCGCAACGACATGGCCGCCCTGGAGGACGAGGGGTACATCGCCCAGCCGCACACCAGCGCCGGGCGCATCCCCACCGACAAGGGCTACCGGCTCTTCGTCGACAAGCTCGCCGAGGTCAAGCCGCTCACCGCGCCCGAGCGGCGCGCGATCCAGAACTTCCTCGACGGCGCCGTCGACCTCGACGACGTCGTGGCCCGCACGGTACGGCTGCTGGCGCAGCTCACCCGGCAGGTCGCCGTCGTGCAGTACCCGTCGCTGACCCGGTCCACGGTGCGGCACGTGGAGCTGCTGTCGATGGCACCCGCGCGGGTGATGCTCGTCCTGATCACCGACACCGGACGGGTCGAGCAGCGGATGATCGACTGCCCGGCGCCGTTCGGCGAGACGTCCCTGGCGGATCTGCGGGCGCGGCTGAACAGCCGGGTCGCGGGCCGCCGTTTCACGGATGTGCCGCAGTTGGTGCAGGATCTCCCCGAGGCCTTCGAGCACGAGGATCGCGGCACCGTCCAGACGGTGCTCGCCACGCTGCTGGAGACGCTGGTCGAGCAGACCGAGGAGCGGCTGATGATCGGCGGCACCGCCAATCTGACGCGCTTCGGGCATGACTTTCCCCTCACCATCCGGCCTGTGCTGGAGGCGCTGGAGGAGCAGGTCGTGCTCCTCAAGCTGCTGGGCGAGGCGAAGGATTCGGGCATGACCGTGCGCATCGGTCACGAGAACGCCCATGAGGGACTCAACTCCACGTCGGTGGTGTCGGTCGGCTACGGTTCGGGCGGCGAGGCAGTCGCCAAGCTCGGCGTGGTCGGACCGACCCGCATGGATTACCCGGGAACGATGGGAGCGGTAAGAGCGGTGGCACGGTACGTCGGACAGATCCTGGCGGAGTCGTAAGTGGCCACGGACTATTACGCCGTTCTCGGCGTGCGCCGCGACGCGTCGCAGGAAGAGATCAAGAAGGCCTTCCGGCGGCTCGCCCGCGAGCTGCACCCGGACGTCAACCCCGATCCGAAGACCCAGGAGCGGTTCAAGGAGATCAACGCCGCTTACGAGGTGCTGTCGGACCCGCAGAAGAAGCAGGTCTACGACCTCGGCGGCGACCCCCTCTCGCAGAGCGGCGGCGCGGGTGCCGGCGGCTTCGGCGCGGGTGGCTTCGGGAACTTCTCCGACATCATGGACGCGTTCTTCGGTACGGCGTCGCAGCGCGGTCCGCGCTCGCGGACCCGCCGGGGCCAGGACGCCATGATCCGGATCGAGGTCGAGCTCGACGAGGCGGCCTTCGGCACGACCAAGGACATCCAGGTCGACACCGCGATCGTCTGCTCCACCTGCAGCGGTGAGGGCGCGGCGCCGGGCACCTCGGCCCAGACGTGTGACATGTGCCGTGGACGCGGTGAGGTCTCGCAGGTCACCCGGTCCTTCCTGGGCCAGGTCATGACCTCGCGCCCCTGCCCCCAGTGCCAGGGCTTCGGCACGGTCGTGCCGAACCCGTGCCCGGAGTGCGCGGGCGACGGCCGGGTGCGGTCCCGTCGCACCCTGACAGTGAAGATCCCGGCCGGTGTCGACAACGGCACGCGGATCCAGCTCGCCGGTGAGGGCGAGGTCGGGCCCGGCGGCGGCCCCGCCGGTGACCTCTACGTCGAGATCCACGAACTCCCGCACCCGGTCTTCCAGCGGCGCGGCGACGACCTGCACTGCACGGTGACGATCCCGATGACGGCGGCGGCCCTCGGCACCAAGGTGCCGCTGGAGACGCTGGACGGCATGGAGGAGGTCGACATCCGCCCGGGCACGCAGTCCGGCCAGTCGATCCCGCTGCACGGCCGCGGTGTCACGCATCTGCGCGGCGGCGGCCGGGGCGACCTCATCGTCCACGTCGAGGTGCAGACCCCGACGAAGCTCGACCCGGAGCAGGAACACCTCCTGCGCGAGCTCGCCAAGCTGCGCGGCGAGGAGCGCCCGCAGGGGCAGTTCCAGCCGGGACAGCAGGGGCTGTTCTCGCGTCTGAAGGACGCTTTCAACGGCCGCTGAGAAGCGTCCTCGGGGTGGCTCGGCCCAGGTGGTGCCTGTGGTCTATGCCATACGCGGGGCGGATTCGGTCTTGTTCGGGGGACGTGACACCATGCGGTCATGTCCTCCGCACTGACCGATCTCTTCCCCCATCCGATCGTGCAGGCCCCCATGGCGGGCGGCGTCTCCGTGCCGCAGCTCGCCGCGGCCGTGTCCGAGGCCGGGGGGCTCGGTTTCCTGGCCGCCGGGTACAAGACGGCCGACGGCATGTACCAGGAGATCAAGCAGCTGCGGGGGCTCACCGGCCGCCCCTTCGGTGTGAACCTGTTCATGCCGCACCCGGAGTATGCCGAGCCCGCCGCCGTCGGTGTCTACGCCCACCAGCTCGCCGGTGAGGCCGCCTGGTACGAGACGGAGCTGGGCGACCCGGACAGCGGCCGGGACGACGGCTACGACGCCAAGCTCGCGGTGCTGCTGGACAACCCCGTGCCGGTCGTCTCCTTCCACTTCGGCGTCCCGGGCCGCGACGTCCTCGACGCGCTGCGCCGCGCCGGCACCCTCACCCTCGTCACCGCCACGACCGCCGACGAGGCCCGGGCCGTCGAACAGGCCGGCGCCGACGCCGTGATCGTGCAGGGCGTGGAGGCGGGCGGCCACCAGGGCACCCACCGGGACATCGCGGAGAACGACGGCTCCGGCATCGGGCTGCTGTCGCTGCTCGCCCAGGTCCGTGAGGCTGTACGGCTGCCCCTCGTCGCGGCCGGCGGCATCATGCGCGGCAGCCAGATCGCCGCCGTCCTCGCCGCGGGCGCGAGCGCCGCCCAGCTCGGCACCGCGTTCGTGGCCACGCACGAGTCCGGCGCCCACGCCGTGCACAAGCAGGCGCTCACCAACCCGCTGTTCACGCGTACCGCGCTCACCCGCGCCTTCTCCGGCCGGCCCGCGCGCGGACTCGTCAACCGCTTCGTCCGCGAACACGGGCCGTACGCCCCCGCCGCCTACCCCGACCTGCACCACCTGACCGCCCCGCTGCGCAAGGCGGCCGCCAGGGCCGGTGACGCGCAGGGCATGGCGCTGTGGGCGGGACAGGGCCACCGGATGGCCCGCGAACTGCCCGCCGGTCAGCTCGTGGAGGTGCTGGCGGCCGAACTCGCGGCGGCTCGGACAGCGTTGTCGGGCGGTGGCACGGCATGACGGCACCGGTGTTCGTGGTCGAGCACTTCAACGCGGGCGGCGGCGGCCGGTACGTCCTCGACGGCCCCGAGGGACGGCACGCCGTCTCGGTGAAGCGGCTGCGCGCCGGCGAGGACGTCATCCTCACCGACGGCGCCGGGACCTGGGCCGACTGCGTGGTGCTCGGCACCGAGGGCAAGGACCGGCTGATCGTCCGGATGGACTCGGTCTCCGAGGAGCCGCCGGAGCAGCCCCGCATCACCGTCGTCCAGGCCCTGCCCAAGGGCGACCGCGGGGAACTCGCCGTCGAGACCATGACCGAGGTCGGCGTCGACGCGATCGTGCCGTGGCAGGCCGCCCGCTGCATCACCCAGTGGAAGGGCGACCGCGGGCAGAAGTCCCTCGCCAAGTGGCGCGCGACCGCCCGCGAGGCCGGCAAGCAGTCCCGCCGGGTCCGCTTCCCCGAGGTCGCGGAGGCGGCGACGACCAAGCAGGTCGCCGCCCTGCTCGCGCGGGCCGACTTCGCCGCCGTGCTGCACTCGGACTTCGAGTACGGCAGCGAGCCGCTGGCCACCGCCGAACTGCCCGCCCAGGGCGAGATCGTGCTGGTCGTCGGTCCCGAAGGCGGTGTCGCCGCCGACGAGTTGGAGCTGTTCCGGCAGGCCGGCGCCAAGGCGTACGTCCTCGGCCGGAGCGTGCTGCGCACCTCGACCGCCGGTACGGCCGCCGCCGCCCTCCTCCTCGGCCGCACGGGCCGCTGGGACTGACGTCAAGGACCCGCTGCCGGGCCCTGCGCCTGACCTTCCGCCGCCGCGCGGCGGGCGGCGACGGCCCGCAGCAGCTCCCAGCCGTCCACCTGCCCGGCGCCGGGCAGCAGTCCGCGCCGCGTCGCCTCGTCGACGAGCGCGCGCACACTGCCCGGCTCGTTCAGGTTGAGCCCGTTGTGATGCTCGTCGATCACGTATCCGCCGGGCTGGTAACCGCCCTCGACAGGCCGGCCGGGACCCTCACGGAAGACGATCCGCGTGCGCTCCCCGTCCCGGAGCAGGCTGACCACCTCCTCGCACGGCTGCCCGTCCCCGTGCCGGTGCCGGACACTCCACAGGTAGGTCGTCGACTCGTCCACCACGAGCTTCCGCAGGCTGCCCTTCTTGCGCATCGCGCCAGGCTAGGCCTCCCCGCACCGCTTCGGCGCCGGGTTTTCCGTCGGCAGCAGCTGGACGTCCTCGCGGCGGACGGCGAAGGACTCCTGGAAGACGCTGCTGTTGAGGCGGGCCGGGTCCCAGAGCCAGATCCACTCGCCGGTGCTGCCGAAGGAGAGGACCGGGTGGCCGGTGGGGGCCGGGCCGTTCTCGACCGCGAGGGGCTTGCCCGGGTCCACGGGGCGGACGCACACCAGTCGGCCCTTGACGCCGTAGTAGCCGGGCGGGTTGGTGCCGTCGCGGGCGGTCGTCTCGGCCGCCCGGCCCGCCGCGCTGGTCGCCTGTTCCACGCCGATGACGACGGCGGTCAGCGTGTAGGCCACCCCCAGCACGGTCGCCAGCACCACGGCGAACAGCCGGAAGCCGCCGTCCCGGGCCAGCACGTGGAAGTGCCGCAGCCAGCCCACCACCGCCACGAAGAACAGCACGCTGCCCAGCGCGAGCGACATGGGCACGGCCGCGACCAGGTACGTGCCGAGCGTCGGCGCGGGCACGGCCGCCGCCCGGATGTCGAAGCGGTCCAGGTACACGTTGTGCATCTCCCCGCCGAGCCAGCGCACCATCGACCACACCACCGGCACCGACAACGGGATCAGCCAGGCGGCGTGCCGGGTGAAGAACGTGCGGCGCAGGGCGAGTGCCACGCCGGTGCCGACGAAGGCGACCGCCGCCAGCGCCAGCATCCCCGACCACAGGAACCCCGGGCCGACGTCCCGGCCCACCAGCGCGCCGACGCCGGCCAGAGCGGTCGTGCCGGCCAGGCTCGCCGCCCACCGCGCCCGGGGCCCGAGGTCGCGGGTCTCCTTCATCGTCCGGCCCAGCGGCAGCGCGCCCGCCGTGCTGAGGACGGCGGGCAGCAGCTTCCACAGCCCGTCCGCCCACACCACGTACATGCCGCAGACGATCGCCGCCACGATTCCCGCCGCGGCCGCGCCCTGCCACGCCAGCCGGATCCGCCGCTCCCGCGGGGTCTCGTCGCGTGGCGGGTTCGCGTCGGAGTGGCCGGGCACCCGCAGTCCGTGTCCGGAGTGGAAGGCCACCCCGCCCAGGGCGCGGGCCGTCAGCTCCGCCTCGGCCGCCGCCCGGGAGTCCGGGCCCGCGGGCACGGTCACGGCCCGCTCTTCGTCGGCGAGGCCGAACCAGGTCCAGGCCCGGTGCAGACGGCCGCCGGACGGCGGCCTGCGGTACACCTGGTACGTCGTCCGGGGCGGGCGCTCGTGCTCGACGAGGCCCGCGTCCCGCACCCAGGCACCCGACTCGGACTGCTTGAAGAGCCGTTCGACCTCGGCCGTGGCCGTGCGGACGGCGCCGAAGCGCGCCCCGTGCAGCCGCACCTCCACGACGAGCGTCACGCGCCGCGGGTCGGCGGCGGTCGCCCGCTCGGCGGCCTCGGCGGGCCGTACCGCCCAGCCCCGTTCCTCGAACAAGCCGGTGACGTAGTCGACTTCGTCGGCGTGGTCGACCACGTCGACCAGGATCCGCACCCGGCGCCGACGAGGAGGCGCGGGCGGGGCGCCGGCCGGTTCCGTCCCCGCCGGTACACCGGGGCCGGGAGTGTCGGGAGTGGAACGGGTGGGCGGCGGCAACGGTCCTCCTGGACGAGGCGGTTGGGGCGAAACCCGATTGTGACGCGCGGGGCCCCCGAGTGGCCGTATGCGCTCTACCGCGGCACGCGAGACAGTGGGAGCATGCCCACCATGGGTGCTTTGAGGCGGATTTGGGGTCGGCCGAGAGCCCGCCGGACGGCTGCGACGGCGTCGCTCGTGGCGGCCGTCGCCGTCGGTGCCGTGGCCTGCGATCCGGGCGGGCTGAGCGCGGCGACCGTGGCGTACACCACCGACCAGACCGTGACCCGGGAACTGGAGCGGCAGAAGGCGGACGTGCGGTGGCTGACCTGCACCGCGAACTTCGGCGACGACGGCCGCTCGACGCCCTCCGCGAGCGAGGACACCGTCGCCGACGTCGAGTGCCAGGGCGAGACCTCCGACGGCAAGGAGATCACCGTCAGCGGCAAGGTGACCCGTGCGGTCGACGGCCGCTGCATCCGCGGGGACATCGTCGCGAAGGTCGACGGCAAGGAGTGGTTCCACGTCAAGGGCCTCGGCGACTGCACCGCCCCCAGCACCCCGCCCGTGAACCGCCCGCCCGGCACCGGCCCCGACCCGGCCGTCACGGTGACCGTCACCAAGACCGTCTGGTGCCACGGCGACCCCGAGTGCTGGCCCCCGGGGAAGTGACCGAAACCGCTGGTCGCGGGCGCCGCCCCTGCATAGGGTGATCGAGTGACTGAGTCCACGCCGGGGTATCTCCGATTTCCGCATCCGCACGGCGAGTTGGTGGCCTTCACCGCCGAGGACGACGTGTGGCTCGCCCCCCTCGACGGCGGGCGGGCCTGGCGGGTCAGCGCCGACAACGTGCCGGTGACCCACCCGCGCGTCTCGCCCGACGGCACCACCGTCGCCTGGACCTCCACCCGCGACGGCGCCCCCGAGGTGCACATCGCGCCGGTCGACGGCGGCCCGTCCAAGCGGCTGACGCACTGGGGCAGTTGGCGCACCCAGGTGCGCGGCTGGACCCCCGACGGCCGGGTCCTCGCCCTCACCACGCACGGGCAGGCCAGCCTGCGGCGCAGCTGGGCGCACGCCGTCCCGCTGGACGGCGGCCCGGCCGCCCGCCTGCCGTACGGGCCCGTCGGCGACGTCGCCCACGGCCCGCACCCGGTGCTGCTGTCCGCGCCGATGGGCCGCGAGGCCGCCTGGTGGAAGCGCTACCGGGGCGGTACGGCGGGCAAGCTGTGGATCGACCGTGAGGGCGACGGCGAGTTCGTACGGCTCCACGAAGAGCTGGACGGCAACATCGAGTACCCGTTCTGGGTCGGCGACCGCATCGCCTTCCTCTCCGACCACGAGGGCACCGGGGCCGTGTACTCCTCCCTCGCCGACGGATCCGACCTGCGCCGCCACACCCCCCTTGGGGGCACCTCCCGCTCGAGCGAAGCCGAGAGTGGGGGAGGCTTCTACGCCCGGCACGCGGCGAGCGACGGCACCCGTGTCGTCTACGCCTGCGCCGGCGAGCTGTGGCTGCTCGACGACCTCGACGGTGCCGAGCCGCGCCGCCTCGACATCCGGCTCGGCGGGCAGCGCACCGACCGGCAGCCCTACCAGGTGAACGCCGCCCGCTGGTTCGGCGCCGCCGCCCCCGACCACACCGGTCGGGGCAGCGCGGTCGCCGTGCGCGGCGCCGTGCACTGGGTCACCCACCGCGCCGGCCCCACCCGCGCCCTCGCCGCCACACCCGGCGTACGGGCCCGGCTGCCGCGCACCTTCCGGGTGGACGGCGAGGAGTGGGTGGTGTGGGTGACGGACGCCGAGGGCGACGACGCCCTGGAGTTCGCGCCCGCCACCGGCCTCGCCCCCGGCGCGACCCCGCGCCGGCTCGCCGCCGGGCGGCTCGGGCGCGTGCTGGGCCTGGCCATGGCACCGGACGGCAGCCGCGCCGCCGTCGCCGCGCACGACGGGCGGGTGCTGCTGGTCGAGCGGGAGACCGGCGAGGTCCGCGAGGTCGACCGCAGCGAGCACGGCGACGCCACCGGGCTGGTGTTCTCGCCCGACTCGGCCTGGCTGGCCTGGTCGCACCCCGGGCCCAGCCCGCTGTGCCAGCTGAAACTCGCCAACACCACCGACCTGTCGGTCACCGAGGCGACCCCGCTGCGGTTCCAGGACTACGCGCCCGCCTTCACCCTCGACGGCAAGCACCTCGCGTTCCTCTCCAGCCGCTCCTTCGACCCCGTCTACGACGAGCACGTCTTCGACCTGGCGTTCGTCACCGGCGACCGCCCGCACCTGATCACCCTCGCCGCGACCACGCCCTCACCGTTCGGCCCGCAGCGGCACGGCCGCCCCTTCGACGCGCCCGACAAGGACGAGACCCCCGACAGCGAGGGCACCCCGGCCACCCGGGTCGACCTCGAAGGCCTCGCCGACCGGATCGTGCCGTTCCCCGTGGAGGCCGGCCGATACTCCGGCCTGCGCGCCGCCAAGGACGGCGTGCTGTGGCTGCGCCACCCCGTGCAGGGCGTCCTCGGCGTCTCCCGGGCCACCCCGGACGACCCCGACCCGCACACCGAGCTGGAGCGTTACGACCTCGTTCAGCAGCGCCTGGAACACCTGGCGAGCGACGCCGACCACTTCCGGGTCAGCGGCGACGGCAAGCGGGTGCTGCTGTGGACCGACGGGCGGCTGAAGGTCGTACCCAGCGACCGGCGGGCGTCCGGCGACGACGACAGCGACACCAACATCACCGTCGACCT
The DNA here is from genome assembly GCF_001905845.1 of Streptomyces sp. TSRI0107. GTDB lineage: Bacteria > Actinomycetota > Actinomycetes > Streptomycetales > Streptomycetaceae > Streptomyces. The sequence goes on from NZ_LIVZ01000001.1 coordinate 553,253, forward strand.
GACCCGGGTGCGCCAGACGATCGACCCGGCCGCCGAGTGGCGGCAGATGTACGACGAGACCGGCCGGGTCATGCGGGACCACTTCTGGCGGCCCGACATGAGCGGCGTCGACTGGGACGGCGTCCTGGACCGCTACCGCCCCGTCCTCGACCGGGTCGCCACCCACGACGACCTGGTGGACCTCCTCTGGGAGGTGCAGGGCGAGCTGGGCACCTCGCACGCCTACGTCATCCCGAACGGCGGCCACGGCCACGGGGACCGGCAGGGCCTGCTCGGCGCCGACCTGTCCCGGCACGCGGACGGCACCTGGCGCGTCGACCGGGTGCTGCCCTCCGAGACCTCCGACCCGCAGGCCCGCTCCCCGCTCGCCGCGCCCGGCGTCGCGGTGCGCGCCGGGGACGCCATCCTCGCGGTCGGCGGACAGCCCGTCGACCCGGTGACCGGGCCCGGGCCGCTGCTCGTCGGCACGGCGGGCAAGCCGGTCGAGCTGACCGTCTCGCCGGCCGGCGGCGGCGGGCCGCGGCACACCGTGGTCGTACCGGTCGCCGACGAGGAGCCGCTGCGGTACCACGCCTGGGTCGCCGACCGGCGGGCGTACGTCCGTGAGCGGTCCGGCGGGCGCCTCGGCTACCTCCACGTGCCGGACATGCAGGCGCCCGGCTGGGCGCAGATCCACCGGGACCTCAGGGTGGAGGTCGCCCGCGACGGCCTGATCGTGGACGTCCGGGAGAACCGGGGCGGGCACACCTCCCAGCTCGTCGTCGAGAAGCTGGCCCGGCGGATCGTCGGCTGGGGCGTGCCGCGCGGCATGCGGCCGTACAGCTATCCCCAGGACGCGCCGCGCGGACCCGTGGTGGCGGTCGCCAACGAGTTCTCCGGCTCCGACGGGGACATCGTCAACGCGGCGATCAAGGCGCTCGGGCTCGGCCCGGTGGTAGGCACCCGCACCTGGGGCGGCGTCATCGGCATCGACAGCCGCTACCGCCTGGTCGACGGCACCCTCGTCACCCAGCCGAAGTACGCGTTCTGGCTGGAGGGCTACGGCTGGGACGTGGAGAATCACGGCGTGGACCCGGACGTGGAGGTCGTACAGCGCCCGCAGGACCACGCGGCGGGGCGGGACGTCCAGCTGGACGAGGCGATAAGGCTGGCGCTGGAGGCACTGGAGGCCACTCCGGCGAAGGCACCGCCCGCGGTGCCGTGACCGGCCCCCGCCCGCCCGCACCCGGCGACGATACGATGCCCCCAGAGACGATCAACCGCGAGACCCCCGGAGGGAACATGGCAGGGGAGCCACAGGACGACTGTCTGTTCTGCAAGATCGTCGCCGGAACCATCCCGGCCACGATCGTCCGTGAGACGGAGACGACCGTCGCCTTCCGGGACATCAACCCCCAGGCGCCCACCCACGTCCTGGTGATCCCCAAGGCGCACCACGCGAACGCCGCCGAACTCGCCGCCGCCGCCCCGGAGCTGGCCGCCGACGTGCTGCGCGAGACGCAGGCGGTCGCCGACGAGGACAAGCTGGACAGCTACCGCGTCGTCTTCAACACCGGCAGCGGCGCCGGCCAGACCGTCTGGCACGCGCACGCGCACGTGCTCGGCGGCCGCGGGCTGGAATGGCCCCCCGGGTAAGCCGTCGTGTCCGTACGTGAGTTCGTCGTCCTCGGCACCGCCAGCCAGGTCCCGACCCGGCACCGCAACCACAACGGCTACCTGCTGCGCTGGGACGCCGAGGGCATCCTCTTCGACCCGGGCGAGGGCACCCAGCGCCAGATGGCGCGCGCGGGTGTCGCCGCCCACGACCTGAACCGGATCTGCGTCACGCACTTCCACGGGGACCACTCGCTGGGCCTGCCGGGCGTCATCCAGCGGATCAACCTGGACCAGGTGCCGCACCCGGTGACCGCCCACTACCCGCGCTCCGGGCAGCGCTTCTTCGACCGGCTGCGGTACGCCACCGCCTACCGGGAGACGGTGAAGCTGATCGAGGCGCCGGTCGACGCGGACGGCGACCTCGCCCGCACCTCCTCCTACACGCTTCAGGCCCGCAGGCTCTCCCACCCCGTGGAGTCGTACGGCTACCGGCTGGTGGAGCCGGACGGCCGGCGGATGCTGCCCGAGCGGCTGGCCGCGCACGGCATCAAGGGCCCGGACGTCGGCCGGCTCCAGCGCGAGGGCGCGCTCGGCGGGGTCACCCTGGAGGACGTCAGCGAGGTCCGGCACGGGCAGCGGTTCGCGTTCGTGATGGACACCCGGCTGTGCGACGGGGTGTACGCGCTGGCGGACGGCTGCGACATGCTCGTCATCGAGTCGACCTTCCTCGACGAGGACGAGCACCTCGCCGTCGAGCACGGCCATCTGACGGCGGGCCAGGCGGCGCGGGTGGCCAGGGCGAGCGACGTGCGGCATCTGGTCCTCACCCACTTCAGCCAGCGCTACACCGACCCGGAGGAGTTCGAGCGCCAGGCCCGCGCGGCCGGGTTCGAGGGGGAGCTGACCGTGGCGCACGACCTGCAGCGAGTGCCGGTTCCGAAACGCAGGTAAATGGGGCGTACGATGCAATGATGCCCATCCCCAAAGCAGAACTGCACCTCCACATCGAAGGCACTCTGGAGCCGGAGCTGGCGTTCGAGCTGGCCGCCCGCAACGGGGTGACCCTGCCGTACGCGACCACGGACGAGCTGCGTGAGGCCTACCGGTTCGAGGACCTCCAGTCCTTTCTGAACCTGTACTACGAGCTGATGGCCGTCCTGCGCACCGAACGGGACTTCGAGGACCTGGCCGACGCCTACCTCGCCCGCGCCGCCGCGCAGGGCGTCCGGCACGCGGAGATCTTCTTCGACCCGCAGGCCCATCTCTCCCGGGGCGTGGCGATGGGCACCGTCGTCGAGGGGCTGTGGCGGGCGCTGGCCCGCAGTGAGGCCGACCACGGCGTCTCCACCAAGCTGATCATGTGCTTCCTGCGCGACGAGTCCGCCGGGTCCGCGCTCGCCACCCTGGAGGAGGCGAAGCCGTACCTGGACCGGATCACCGGCATCGGCCTGGACTCCGCCGAGGTCGGGCATCCGCCGGTGAAGTTCCGCGAGGTGTACGAGGCCGCCGCCGCGCTCGGGCTGCGCCGGGTCGCGCACGCGGGCGAGGAGGGGCCGCCGGAGTACATCACCGAGGCCCTGGACGTGCTCGGCGTCGAGCGCGTCGACCACGGCCTGCGCTGCATGGAGGACCCGGCACTGGTCGAGCGGCTGGTGCGGGACCGTGTCCCGCTGACCCTGTGCCCGCTGTCCAACGTGCGGCTGCGCGCCGTGGACACCCTGGCCGGCCACCCGCTGCCCGCGATGCTCGACGCCGGGCTGCTGTGCACGGTCAACTCCGACGACCCGGCCTACTTCGGCGGCTACGCGGGCGACAACTTCGACGCCGTACGCCGTGAACTCGGCCTGAGCGACGAGCGGCTGCGCGAACTGGCCCGCAACTCCTTCCTCGCCTCCTTCCTGGAGGACGACGAGGAGCGGCGGGAGCGCTACCTGGCCGAGGTGGAGGCGTACGAGTTCCCGTAGGCCGGTGCCCCCGCCGTGTCGTAGGCGGCCCGCTCGGCGGCGCCGGTGGCGGTGTCCACCGGGATCTCGACGACCGTGAGGTCCGCCGCCGGGGTCCGGCGCCGGTCGGCGAGCACGGCCACCGCCGTCATCGGGACGGCGATCACCAGCAGCCCGGTGGCGAGCACGAGGCCCATGCCCGTGAAGCCCGCCCGCTCGGACAGCAGGCTGCCGGTCAGCGGGCCCGCCGCCGTGCCCAGCGCGGACGCCGAGCCGACCAGCACCGCCCACCGGCCGCGCGGGTCCAGGGAGGCGGCGAGCCCGATGACGTACGACAGGACCACCGGGTAGAGGGCGTTCCAGGCGATCTCGCCCGCCGCGAAGGCCGGCAGGGACGTCGCCGAGGCGCTGAGCGCGATGCACCCGGCGATCAGCGTGGTGCCCACGCCGATCGGCAGCGCCCGCCCGAGCCGTGCCCCGAGCGCCCCGGCGCCCAGCACGCCCAGCAGGCCCGCGCCGAGCGCGACGGCGAAGACGACACCGACGGCCGCCTCGGTGAGGTGCGCCTGCGTCAGACCGATCCGGCCGCTGACGCCCCACAGGGCGTTCTGCGCCAGCGACCAGCAGGGCATGGCGGCGGCGAGGACGAGACCGGCGCGCAGGTGGGGGAGCCGGGCCCGTTCCTCCCGGACGACGGGGACGGCCGTGCGGCCGGGCAGCCGGCCGGTGACCGGCCACACGGCGAGCGCGGTCAGCGCGATCGCGGCGAGCGGCAGCCCGTGCGCCGGGCCCAGGTGGGGCACCGTCAGATAGAGCGCGCCCGCGAGCGCGGAGACGCCGAGCAGGCCGGCGGTGGAGGCGCGGTGCGGGTCATTCTGGGCGGCGATGCCGGACGCGGCGACCGCGGTGACCGTGCCGGACCCGAACCCGCCGAGCACCGCGCCCACGACGACGGCCGGGACGGTGCCGGTCAGCGCGGCGCAGCCGTAGCCGAGGGCGGCCAGGGTGAGGCCGGTACGGGCGAGGAGGCGGGCCCCGAGCCGGTCGACGTGCGCGGCCAGCAGGAAACCCGCCGACGCCGAGGCGAGGAGCAGCGCGCTGCCGACGGCGCCCGCCTGGGTGGCGGTCAGCGGCAGGCCCGCGTCCAGGCGGCCGACGGTGGTGGGCAGCAGGTAGGGGGCGAGGTACCCGGCCGTGAAGAGGGCGACGAGGGGCCAGGGCAGGGTGGTGCGGGGGGCGGACACGGGCGTTCCCGGGGCATGCGGAAGAAGGCTCAGAAAGGGGGAGGGGCGCAGGCCGTCGACGGACAGGAACGCGCGGGCAATTTGTATCAAGCACGCGGTTGCGCGAAGAAGCGCGGGGGGTGTGATCCGGGTCACTCTTCGGTTTGGGGTCGCCGAAGCCGGGTAGGCGGAGCTGCTTTCGCAGGTGAGGGGGCGGTTATCGCCAGTGGGCGGCGCCCCCGGCCGCCGGTGCCGTCGCCTCGATCTTCTTCCGGACCTCCCGCATGACGGCCACGATCCGCTCCTCGTGCCCCGGCGTCAGCCGGGCCACCGGCACCGAGCAGCTGATCGCGTCCTGGGCGGGGGCGTCGTAGCGCAGCGCGAAGCCGAATCCGACGATGCCGGGCACGCCCTCCTCGCGGTCGACCGAGTAGCCGCGCGCCCGCACCTCGGCGAGGTCGGCCACGAGCGACGCCCGGTCGGCGTGGGTGTTGGGGGTGAGGGTCCGGTACGGGCCCTCGGGCAGGGTGTCGTCGGGGCGTTCGGCCAGCAGGGCCTTGCCGAGGGCGCCCGCGTGGGCCGGGAGGCGGCGTCCGACGCGGCTGATGGTCCTGAGGTATTCGTGCGACTCCCGCGTCGCCAGATAGGCCACGTCCCGGCCGTCCAGCCGGCCCATGTGGATCGTCTCGCCCAGCGCCTCCGACGCCTCGTCGAGATACGGCCGCACGAGCCGCACCCGCGGATCGGAGTCGAGATAGCTGGTGCCGGTCAGCAGGGCGTGGATGCCGATGCCGTAGAGGGAACCGGTGATGTCGGTGCGCACCCAGCCGCGCGAGATCAGGGTCTGCAGCAGGGCGTACATCGAGCTGCGCGGCACGCCGAGTGCGTCCGCCAGCTCCTGGAGCCGGGCCGGACGGTCGCCGCGCTCGGCGAGCAGTTCCAGCAACTCGACCGTGCGCGCCGCCGACTTCACCTCGCGGACACCGCCGCCGCCTGTCTCCGACATGGGGCGATGGTATGCGCGAGGGTGCTGCGGCGGTGGGCCCCGGCCGCTATCTTCATACGAGAACGTCGTCTACGTAGGGAGATGACTGTGCTCCGTGACCTCCGGATCGCCCGGGTGACGCTGACCCCCGTGCTGGTCGCCGACCCGCCGCTGCTCAACACCCAGGGCGTGCACCAGCCGTACACACCCCGGCTCATCGTCGAAGTGATCACGGAGGAGGGGGTCACGGGAGTCGGCGAGACCTACGGCGACACCAAGTACCTCGACCTTGCACGGCCCTTCGCCGCCCTCCTCGAAGGGCACCGGGTCGACGACCTCAACGGCCTGTTCACCCTCGCCGACCGGCTCGCCGTGGACGCCGCCCGCGTCGACGGCGCCGTCGACGTCGGCGGACTGCGCGGCGTCCAGACCGTCGGCAAACTGCGCCTGTCCGTCGTCTCCGCCTTCGAGGTCGCCTGCCTCGACGCCCTCGGCAAGTCGCTCGGCCTGCCCGTGCACGCGCTGCTCGGCGGCAAGGTGCGGGACGCGGTCGAGTACAGCGCCTACCTCTTCTACAAGCCGGCGGCCCACCCCGAGGGCGTGCCGGCCGAGCCGGACGACTGGGGCGCCGCGCTCGACCCCGCGGGGATCGTGGCGCAGGCCCGCACACTCGAGGGGCGGTACGGATTCGGCTCCTTCAAGCTCAAGGGCGGCGTCTTCCCGCCGGACGAGGAGATCGCCGCCGTACGGGCCCTCGCCGAGGCCTTCCCCGGGCACCCGCTGCGGCTCGACCCCAACGGCTCCTGGTCCGTCCCCACCTCGCTGAAGGTGGCCCGGGAACTGGAGGACGTCCTGGAGTACCTGGAGGACCCCACCCTCGGCACCGCCGCCATGGCCGAGGTCGCCGCCGGCACCCCCGTGCCCCTCGCCACCAACATGTGCGTGACGACGTTCGCCGAGATCGAGGAGGCCTTCACGCGGAACGCCGTCCAGGTCGTGCTCTGCGACCACCACTACTGGGGCGGACTGCGCCACACCCAGCAGCTCGCCGCGATCTGCCGCGCCTTCGGCGTCGGCGTGTCCATGCACTCCAACACCCACCTCGGCATCTCCCTCGCCGCGATGACCCACGTCGCGGCCACCGTGCCGGACCTCCACCACGCCTGCGACTCCCACTACCCGTGGCAGTCCGAGGACGTCCTCACCGAACGCCTGACGTTCACCGGCGGCGCCGTACGCGTCCCCGACGCACCCGGCCTCGGCGTCGAACTCGACCGCGCCCGGCTGGCCGCCCTGCACCGCCGGTGGGCCGACGACGACGGCCGCCTGCGCGACCGGGACGACGCGGCGGCGATGCGGGTGGCGGAGCCCGGCTGGGAGAGCCCGAGGATGCCGCGCTGGTGAGAGGACCGCCCGGGACGGCCGGGACGGGTGACGTCCGCGTGACGGCGGTCGCGCTGTCAGTGGCGTGGTGCACACTGGCCCTGATCCGCATCACGTTCAGGGAGTGCACCGTGAACGCGTCCGCCGCCGTCCCCACCGCCGCCGACGAATCGACCGCGCTCGCCAGGCCCGCCGGAAAGGGCTGCCCGCCCCTGGTCGACCCGCTCGCCGCCCTGCGCGCCCCCGGCGACCCGCCCTGGGACGTCTATCTCACCGGCACCGTCTTCCTCGACATCATCTTCACCGGCCTCGACTCCGCGCCGGTGCGCGGCACCGAGTCCTGGGCGCGCGGCATGGGATCCAGCCCGGGCGGCGTCGCCAACATGGCGGCCGCCCTGGCCCGGCTCGGCCTGAAGACCTCCCTCGCCGCCGCGTTCGGCGACGACCACTACGGCGACTACTGCTGGGACGCGCTCGCCCAGGGCGAGGGCATCGACCTCACCCCCTCCCGCAGGGTCCCCGGCTGGCACTCCCCGGTCACCGTCTCCATGGCCTACGAGGGCGAGCGGACCATGGTGTCCCACGGCCACGAGCCGCCCCCCGAGGAACCCGCCCCCGACTGCCCGCCCCGCGCCCGCGCCGCCGTCGCTTCCCTGGTGCCCGGCACCTCCGCGCCCTGGATCGCCCAGGCCGCCGCCCAGGGCACCCGGATCTTCGCCGACGTCGGCTGGGACGACACCGGCACCTGGGACCTGTCCGCCCTCCCCGACCTGCGGCACTGCGAGGCCTTCCTGCCCAACGCCGAGGAGGCGATGCGCTACACCGGCACCACCTGCCCGCGCGCCGCCGCGCACGCCCTCACCGCCCATGTGCCGCTGGCCGTCGTCACCCTCGGCGAGGAGGGCGCGTACGCCGTGGACAGGCGCACCGGCGAGACCGCCGAGGTCCCCGCCATCGAGGTCGAGGCCCTCGACCCCACCGGCGCGGGGGACGTCTTCGTGGCCGGCTTCGTCACCGGCACCCTCGCCGGCTGGCGGCTCGCCGACCGCCTCGCCTTCGCCGGTCTCATCGCCGCCCTCTCCGTCCAGGAGTTCGGCGGCTCCCTCTCCGCGCCCGGCTGGTCCGAGATCGCCACCTGGTGGCGCAAGGTCCGCTCGCTCGACGACCAGGACCCCGCCGCCCTGGAGCGGTACGCCTTCCTCGCCGGCCTGGTCCCGGAGGACTGCGCCCAGCCGTGGCCGCTGCGGCGGGCGGTGCCGACGATCGGATTCGGCCGCTCGGCGTGAGGCGGGGCGGGGCACCGCGGCGGCCGCCGCCGTTCGAAAAGCCCTACGGCGTTGCCCGTGCCCCGTCGTACCCTTGGAATCGCGAGGCCGCCCTCAGCTACGCGGCCGTGATGAGGAGGAACCGCAGGCCTTAAGCGCCGGCCCATGACTCAGACACCCACAGCTCACACCCCCGCGCAGGGGCAGGCGAGAGCACAGTTCACCGTCCCCGCCCAGCACCCCATGGTGACCGTGCTGGGTTCCGGCGACTCCCTTCTGCGCGTGATCGAGAAGGCCTTCCCGGGGGCCGACATCCACGTCCGGGGCAACGAGATCAGCGCGGTCGGCGACCCCCGTGAGGTCGCCCTGATCCAGCGCGTGTTCGACGAGATGATGCTGGTGCTCCGCACCGGACAGCCGATGACGGAGGACGCAGTGGAACGCTCGATCGCCATGCTCAAGGCGAGCGAGAACGGGGAGAGCGACGGCCTGGAGACCCCGGCCCAGGTGCTGACGCAGAACATCCTGTCCTCGCGCGGCCGCACGATCCGGCCCAAGACCCTCAACCAGAAGCGGTACGTCGACGCGATCGACAAGCACACGATCGTCTTCGGCATCGGCCCCGCCGGTACCGGCAAGACGTACCTGGCGATGGCCAAGGCGGTGCAGGCCCTGCAGTCCAAGCAGGTCAACCGCATCATCCTGACCCGCCCCGCGGTGGAGGCCGGCGAGCGCCTGGGCTTCCTGCCCGGCACGCTCTACGAGAAGATCGACCCCTACCTGCGCCCGCTGTACGACGCGCTGCACGACATGCTCGATCCCGACTCCATCCCGCGCCTGATGGCGGCCGGGACGATCGAGGTCGCGCCGCTCGCCTACATGCGCGGCCGCACCCTCAACGACGCCTTCATCATCCTGGACGAGGCCCAGAACACGAGCCCCGAACAGATGAAGATGTTCCTCACCCGCCTCGGCTTCGACTCGAAGATCGTGATCACGGGTGACGTGACCCAGGTCGACCTCCCCGACGGCACCAAGTCCGGTCTCCGTCAGGTCCAGGAGATCCTGGAGGGCGTCGAGGACGTCCACTTCTCCCGGCTGTCCTCCCACGACGTCGTCCGGCACAAGCTGGTGGGCCGTATCGTCGACGCGTACGAGTTGTACGACAGCAAGCACGGCACGGAGAACGGCGCCCACAAGGGCCGTGGCAAGTCCGCTGCCAAGGGCTCCAAGGGGAAGTAGACCAGCACGACCATGTCGATCGACGTCAACAACGAGTCCGGAACCGAGGTCGACGAGCAGGCGATCCTCGACATCGCCCGCTACGCGCTCGCGAGGATGCGCATCCACCCGCTCTCCGAGCTCTCGGTGATCGTCGTGGACGCCGACGCCATGGAGCAGCTGCACATCCAGTGGATGGACCTGCCGGGGCCCACGGACGTCATGTCCTTCCCGATGGACGAACTGCGTCCGCCGTCGAAGGACGACGACGAGCCCCCGCAGGGCCTCCTCGGCGACATCGTGCTCTGCCCCGAGGTCGCCGCCAAGCAGGGCGCCGACGCGCCGACCAGGCACACCATGGACGAAGAGCTCCAGCTGCTCACCGTCCACGGTGTGCTGCACCTGCTCGGCTACGACCACGAGGAGCCCGACGAGAAGGCCGAGATGTTCGGCCTGCAGGCCGCCATCGTGGACGGCTGGCGCGCGGAGAAGGGCCTCACCGGTCCGTCCCCGGCCCCCACCGTGTCATGAGCATCCCGCTCGTCTCCGGCGCGATCGCTCTGGTCGTCGTGGCGTGGCTCGCCGCCTGCGCGGAGGCGGGCCTCGCGCGGGTCTCCAGCTTCCGCGCGGAGGACGCCGTACGCTCCGGGCGGCGCGGCAGCGCCAAGCTCGCCCAGGTCGCCGCCGACCCGACCCGCTACCTCAACCTGGCGCTGCTGGTCCGTGTCGCCTGCGAGATGGCCGCCGCCGCGCTCGTCACCTACGCCTGCCTCAAAGAGTTCGACAGCACCACCGAGGCGCTGCTCATCGCCATCGCGGTGATGGTCCTGGTGTCGTACGTCGCGGTCGGCGTCTCCCCGCGCACCATCGGCCGCCAGCACCCCGTGCACACGGCGACCGCGGCGGCGTACGTGCTGCTGCCGCTGGCCCGGGTGCTGGGCCCCATCCCGTCGCTGCTGATCCTCATCGGCAACGCGCTCACCCCCGGCAAGGGCTTCCGGCACGGCCCGTTCGCCTCCGAGGCGGAACTGCGGGCCCTGGTCGACTACGCGGAGCGGGAGTCGCTGATCGAGGACGAGGAGCGCCGCATGGTGCACTCCGTCTTCGAACTCGGCGACACCCTGGTCCGTGAGGTGATGGTGCCGCGTACCGACCTGATCGCCATCGAGCGGTACAAGACCATCCGGCAGGCCCTCACCCTCGCCCTGCGCTCCGGCTTCTCCCGGATCCCGGTGACCGGCGAGAGCGAGGACGACATCGTCGGGATCGTCTACCTCAAGGACCTGGCCCGCAAGACGCACATCAGCCGGGACGCGGAGAGCGAGCTGGTGTCCACGGCGATGCGGCCCGCGTTCTTCGTCCCGGACACCAAGAACGCCGGCGACCTGCTGCGCGAGATGCAGAAGGAACGCAACCACGTCGCCGTCGTCATCGACGAGTACGGCGGCACGGCCGGCATCGTCACCATCGAGGACATCCTGGAGGAGATCGTCGGCGAGATCACCGACGAGTACGACCGGGAACTGCCGCCCGTGGAGGAACTGGGCGAGGACCGCTACCGGGTCACCGCCCGCCTCGACATCACCGACCTCGGCGAGCTCTACGGCCTCGACGAGTTCGACGACGAGGACGTGGAGACCGTCGGCGGCCTGCTCGCCAAGGCGCTCGGCCGGGTCCCGATCGCCGGGGCCTCCTCGCTGGTGCCGCTCCCCGACGGGCGGAAGCTGCGGCTGACCGCCGAGGCCGCCGCCGGCCGCCGCAACAAGATCGTCACGGTGGTGGTGGAGCCGGTGGCCCCGGCCGACCCGGCCGAGGAGGAGACACCCGAGTGACCCCCCAGGAGCTGCGCGCCTTCTGCCTGTCCTTCAACGCGGCCGAGGAGGACTTCCCGTTCAACCCGGAGACCTCGGTCTTCAAGGTCCGGGGCAAGCTGTTCGCCCTGACGAACCTGGACGCGCGGCCCCTGACGGTCAACCTCAAGTGCGACCCGGAGGACGCCCTGCGCCTGCGCGCCGAGCACGAGGGCCTGATCGTCCCCGGCTGGCACATGAACAAGCGCCACTGGAACACGGTCACCGCCGACGCCGGACTCCCGGACCGCCTGGTCCGGGAGCTCATCGAGGACTCGTACGACCTCGTCGTGGCCGGCCTACCGCGCGCCGAGCGACTCCGCCTCGACCGCCCCTGAGGCCCGGCGCCGCAGCCCCACCGCGACCAGCACCGCCGCCACCAGCACGATCCCCGCGTCCAGCGCGATCACCGTGTGGACGCCCGCCAGCAGATCGTCCGAGGCCGTCGCCAGCACGCCGAGCAGGGGGATGCCCACGGTGAGGCCGACCTGCTGGGTGGAGGTGACCAGACCGGTGGCCAGACCCTGCTCCGCGTCGGGCACGCCGGACGTGACCGTCAGGCCGTACGAGATGATCGCGCCCAGGTGGAACATGCTGGCCAGGGACACGGCCGCGGTGGCCAGCCACACCGACCAGCCGCCCGTGCCGAGGCCGAGCAGCGCGGCGACCAGCGCGCCCTGCCCCGCGAGGGACACGACCAGGGTGCGGCGGGCGCCGAGCCGGGCGACGACCCTCGGGGTGAACGAACCGGCCACCACCGACAGCACGCCCTGCACCCCGAAGACCAGCCCGGTCCGGAAGGCGGACAGGCTCAGGACCTCCTGGAGGTAGAGGGTCAGCACGAAGATCACCGTGGACATCATCGAGAAGGTGACCAGCCCGCCCAGGTTGCCCCACGCCACCGTGCGGCGGCGCAGCATCGGCAGGGACACCAGCGGCGCGTCGGAGCGGGACTCCACGACCGCGAACACGGTGAGCAGGACGAGCCCCACGACCAGGCCGACCAGGACGTCCACGCGGCCGAAGCCGTGGTCGGCGGCCGTCGACAGGGCGTAGATCACGGCGAGCAGACCGCCGGTGACGGTGACCGCGCCCGGCACGTCCAGACGGGGCCGGTCCGGGGTCCGGGACTCCGGCAGCAGCGCGGGCGCCAGCGGCAGCACGATCAGGGCGAACAGCGCGAGCAGGCCCATCGTGGAGCGCCAGCCGAGCACATCGGTCAGCACGCCGCCCGCCACCATGCCGACGGTGAAGCCGAGCGACATCAGGGTGCCGGAGATGCCCAGCGCCCGGTCCCGGGCCGGGCCCTCCGCGAAGGTGGTGGTCAGCAGGGACATCCCGGTCGGCACGATCGCCGCCGCGCCCAGCCCCTGCAACGCCCGTCCGGCGAGGAACGACGCCGGGTCCCAGGCGAAGGTGGCCAGCACCGAGGCGGCGGCGAACAGGGCGAGCCCGGACAGGAACAGCTTCCGGCGGCCGTACAGGTCGCCGACGCGGCCGAACAGCAGCAGGAATCCGCCGGACGGCAGCGCGAACGCCGTCACCGCCCACTGCAGCGCGGACGGGCTCATGCCGAGGTCGGCGCCGAGCACCGGCAGGGCCACGTTGAGCACGGAGAAGTCCAGCGCGACCATGAACTGGGCCGCGCAGAGCACGAATAGGACGAGTTTGTCGCGCGTCGACAACCGGGTGCTGTCGGGCGGGCGGGGAACGGACGGGGTGGAAGTGGTGGTGTCGATCGCCATGTGCATGAGCATCCGGCGGTCGGAATACGGCTGGGGAGTCGGAACTTATGGTGGTGGTGGCAACACCAGCCGGCACACAGGCAGGACGAGGGGGATCCTTACGTGTCCGAGGACGCGACGAAGACGCATCGACGGCGTGAGCTGCGCGAGTTCCTGATGAGCCGACGTGCCCGGGTCACCCCGGCCGAGGCGGGACTGCCCGCGGGCGGCGCCCGGCGGCGGACGCCCGGACTGCGGCGCGAGGAGGTCGCCGTCCTCGCGGGCGTGGGCGCCTCCTGGTACCAGTGGCTGGAGCAGGGCCGTGACATCTCCGTCTCGCCTCAGGTCCTCGACGCGGTCGCCCGGGTGCTGCGGCTGAGCAACGCCGAGCACCGGCATCTGTACGTGCTCGCCGGACTCAACCCGCCCGCGCCCGAAGTGGCCCCGGAGAAGCGGCACATGTGCGACGGGCTGCGGCGGCTGATCGACACCTGGATGCCGTGTCCGGCGCACATCATGGACCCGTACTACAACACCGTCATGTACAACGACGCGGCCGCGATCGTGCTCGGCATGCGGCCCGACCAGACGCAGAACTGCGTCGTCGACTTCTTCACCGACCCCATGTACCGCGCCCGCGACGTCAGCTGGGAGCGCAACGCGCGCACGGTCGTCGCCCAGTTCCGTGCCGCCTGCTCGGCCTGCCCCGACGACGAGGGGTTCCAGGCGGTGCTGGCGCAACTGAAGGAGGCCAGCCCGGAGTTCACCCGGCTGTGGGAGGAGCGGGACATCGAGGACGCCGGGCAGATCCGCAAGGAGCTGGAGCATCCGCTGGCCGGCCTGCTGGTGCTGGAGGCCACGGTGATGAAGGTGCCCGCCCGGCCGGATCTGACGATCGTGCTGCACACCCCGCTGGAGGAGGCGAACACCGCGGCCAAGCTGGAGTGGCTGGCCTCGCCGGAGTCGCGGCGCGGGGCGCTGTACCCCGTTGCGGGCTGACCCCCGTACCGCTACGTATCCTCGAGCCATGACCGACAGCAGCGCGCTTGACCCCGAGGACCGCAAGATCGTCACCCTGGCCCGCTCGGCCCGGGCCCGCAACGGTGTGCCCGAGGGGGCGGCCGTACGCGACGAGACGGGCCGTACGTACGTGGCCGGGACCGTCGCCCTGGACTCGCTGAGGCTGAGCGCCCTGCGGACCGCGGTGGCGATGGCGGTGGCGTCCGGGGCGAAGTCGCTGGAGGCCGCGGCGGTGGTGACGGAGGCGGAGTCCGCGGCGGCGGAGGACCTGGCGGCCGTACGCGACCTGGGCGGACCGGAGACGCCGGTGCTGCTCGCGGGCCCGGACGGCACGGTCCGGACGACGGTGACGGCGGGCTGAGCCCGTTCGTCTTCGGCTGAGGCCCCAGGGGGCAACCCCGGCGGGCCGGGTCTCAGAGCGCGTCCGGCCCGCGCTCGCCCGTCCGGACCCGGACGACGGTCTCCACCGGCAGCGCCCAGACCTTGCCGTCGCCGATCTTCCCCGTCTGCGCGGCCCTCACGATCGCGTCGATCACGGCGTCGGAGTCCGCGTCCTCCACGACGACCTCGATCCGGACCTTCGGCACCAGGTCGACCTGGTACTCGGCGCCCCGGTAGACCTCGGTGTGGCCGCGCTGGCGGCCGCAGCCGCTGGCCTCCGACACGGTCAGCCCCTGGATGCCCAGCTCCTGGAGCGCGTTCTTGACCTCGTCGAGGCGGTACGGCTTGACGATCGCGGTGATGAGCTTCATGCCTGCGGCCTGACCTTCTGCGCGGGGGGAACGGGGGAGGACGAGGTGACCGGGCCGCCGTGGCCGCCCAGGACCCCGTGATCGTAGGCCGTCTCGGCGTGCACCGTAAGGTCCAGCCCGGTGTGCTCCTGCTCCTCGCTAGCCCGGAAGCCCATGGTCCGGTCGATCGCCTTCCCGATGCCGTACGTCGCCAGGAAGGCGTACGCGCCGACGACGGCCACGGCGACCAGCTGCCTGCCCAGCTGCCCGAGCCCGCCGCCGTGCAGCAGGCCCTCCGGGCCGCCGGTCATGGACTCCACCGCGAAGACGCCGATCAGCAGGGTGCCGACGACACCGCCGACCAGGTGCACGCCGACGACGTCGAGGGAGTCGTCGTAGTTCAGCTTGAACTTCCAGCTCACCGCGTAGGAGCAGACGACACCGGCGGTCAGGCCCACCACCAGCGCGCCGAGCAGGGACACCGAACCGCACGACGGGGTGATCGCCACCAGACCGGCCACGGCACCGGAGACCGCGCCCAGCGTGGTCGCGTGGCCGTCCCGCCTCTGCTCCACGAAGAGCCAGCCGAGCAGACCGGTGCAGCCGGCGGCCAGGGTGTTGAGGAACACGGCGGCCGCGAGACCGTTCGCGCCGAGCGCCGAGCCCGCGTTGAACCCGAACCAGCCGAACCAGAGCAGACCGGCCCCGAGCACCACCATCGGCAGGTTGTGCGGGCGCATCGCGTCCTTCTTGAAGCCCAGCCGCGGGCCGAGGACCAGGCACAGGGCGAGACCCGAGGCGCCGGAGGTGATCTCGACGGGCAGGCCGCCCGCGAAGTCCAGCGCGCCCAGCCTGTCGAGGATCCAGCCGCCGGGGCCCCAGGTCCAGTGGGCGACGGGAACGTATACGAGCAGCGTCCACACCGGGACGAAGACCAGCCACGCGCCGAACTTGGCGCGGTCCGCGACGGCGCCGCTGACCAGCGCGGCGGTGATGACCGCGAAGGTGAGCTGGAAGGTGGCGAAGAGCACGGTGGGGACGGTCCCGTGCACGCTGTCCGGGCCGATCCCGGACATGCCGAGGTGGTCGAGTCCGCCGATCAGGCCGCCCGCGGCGTCCTCGCCGAAGGCGAGCGAGTAGCCGGCCGCCAGCCACACGACGGTGACCAGGGCGATCGACACGAAGCTCATCATCAGCATGTTGAGCACGCTCTTCGTGCGGACCATGCCGCCGTAGAACAGGGCCAGGCCCGGGGTCATCAGGAGCACCAGGGCGGTCGCGGCGAGCAGCCAGGCGGTGTCGCCGGTGTCGGGCGCCGCCTGCTCGGCGGCCAGGGTCACGGTCGTCACGGGGTCTCCAACGCGGTGAGGGCTGCGTCAGAGAGTCACCGGTCGGCGTTTCCGGTCGCGTACGGGTGTGTTTCCGTGACGTTTCGTTGCCACCGGGTTTCCGGGAACTCACGGTACGGCGGCGCTCCGGCGATCAGGGAGAATGGTCGGCATGAGCGTTCGCACCCAGTCATCCGAGCCGTCGGGGCCCAGCGGGGCCGTCCACCGCGCGGGCTTCGCCTGTTTCGTGGGCCGCCCCAACGCGGGCAAGTCCACCCTGACGAACGCTTTGGTCGGGCAGAAGGTGGCGATCACCGCCAACCAGCCGCAGACCACCCGGCACACCGTGCGGGGCATCGTGCACCGTCCGGACGCCCAGCTGATCCTGGTGGACACCCCCGGCCTGCACAAACCGCGCACGCTGCTGGGCGAGCGGCTGAACGACGTGGTCCGCACGACCTGGGCGGAGGTCGACGTGATCGGCTTCTGTCTCCCGGCGAACGAGAAGATCGGTCCCGGTGACCGCTTCATCGCCAAGGAGCTGGCGGGGATCAAGAAGTCCCCGAAGGTCGCCATCGTCACCAAGACGGACCTGGTCGACTCCAAGACCCTCGCCGAGCAGCTGATCGCGATCGACCAGCTGGGCAAGGAGCTGGGCATCGAGTGGGCGCAGATCGTCCCCGTGTCGGCTACCGCGAACAAGCAGGTCGACCTGCTGGCGGACCTGCTGATCCCGATGCTGCCGGAGGGCCCCGCCCTCTACCCCGAGGGTGACCTCACCGACGAGCCCGAGCAGGTCATGATCGCGGAACTGATCCGCGAGGCCGCGCTGGAGGGTGTCCGCGACGAGCTGCCGCACTCCATCGCCGTGGTGGTCGAGGAGATGCTGCCGCGCCAGGACCGCCCCGCGGACCGTCCCCTGCTGGACATCCATGCCAACGTCTACATCGAGCGCCCCAGCCAGAAGGGCATCATCATCGGCCCCAAGGGCAAGCGCCTGAAGGAGGTCGGCATCAAGTCCCGCAAGCAGATCGAGGCCCTGCTCGGCACGCCGGTCTTCCTCGACCTCCACGTCAAGGTGGCCAAGGACTGGCAGCGGGACCCGAAGCAGCTGCGGAAGCTGGGCTTCTGAGCCGGGCTACTTCTCGTCGAAGACGAGGTCTTCCAGCGCCTGGACGACCTTCAGGGTGTTGCCGTTGGTGATGTCGATGACGGTGTCCAGTCCGGTCCACTGCCCGGTGGAGAGGATGAACAGCCGGTCGTCCCGCTGCTCCAGGTAGTCGGGGAAGCCCTCCAGTGAGGGGTCGCCGTCGTTGAGCTGGAGGTAGTCCGCCAGGCGGCGGAACAGCTTCGGCCACAGCACCGCGTGATTGGTGAGGGTGGACATGCCCTGCAGCTTCACGCCGCTCAGGGTCTGGTCCTTGGGCCACAGCCCCTTGTTCGCCTGCCGGGCCTGCTGCGCAGCCGAGGTCATCTCCTGGCGCAGGTCGGCGAAGAGCTTGCGGTAGAAGGTGGGGTACGCCAGACCCTCGGTGAGCTGGTGGTGGTTGGCGGTCTCGCGCAGATGGCCGACGGTGACGTCGACCAACTTGCCGCTGGTGCCGGGAGCGTCGGTGCCGCGGCCCGCGAGGGCGACGCAACGCCCGTTGACGTCCGCGCCGCGGGTGAAGATGTAGCCGGGCGTGGACTCCGGGTCGCTGCTGGTGACGATGCCGTCGGAGTTGCGCTGTACGTCCTCGAAGCCCAGCCAGGACAGCAGCTCTTCGGCGGCCTTGTCGGCGAACGGAGGCGGCTGGTGCAGCTCGGGTCCCCGGGGCGGGCGGTAGTGGGTCTCCAGCGTGTCGATGCCGTCGAGCCGTAGCTGTGCGCCGCCCTTGCGGTTGCGCCGCACCCGCCGCCCGCGCAGCAGGTCCCACTGTTTCGGGTCGTCAGGGTAGAAGCGCACCGAGTCCCCGTCGGGACTGGCGCCGACGATCTTGTACGCGCCTTTGATGAGCAGCATCGGCATGGCAGCTCTCCTTGTTGTCGTGTGCTGAGCGCCGTGGACCGGTTCTGCGACTCGCGGGTCAGCCCGTCAACCGCCCAGTTCGAACTCGGAGCTGGGGTAGGCCTCGATCGGAAGGCCCAGGCCGGCCACCCGGGTGCCGAGGTCGTGCGGCCCTTCGGCCTGCACCACCAGTTCGTCGTCACCGAGCGGAACCGGGTCGACATCCAGCAAGGTGCCGCCGATGGTGGACAGCCTGGCCGCCAGGTCGCCGAGGTCGGTGCCGACCGGAACGGTCAGGAGCCACTTCATCGATGCCCTCCCGGGCGCCGGTCCACGGGGTTCTTTCGGTGCTCCTGCGGCTCAGGCCTTCCGCAGCAGGAACGAGTACGACGCCGCGGCGTTCACGATGCCACGGCCATAGCCGGGATCCCAGGCCTTGCCCGTCGGGTTGACCAGCCCGGCCAGCAGAGCCTCGCGCAGCCCTTCCGGCGTCAGCTCGGGGAACGCGGACAGCAGCAGCGCGCCGACGCCCGCCGCGACCGGGGTGGCCGCGGACGTCCCGTTGTCGAAGGGCTGGTCCAGTCCGCCGGGGCGGCCCGGACCGAAGTTCCCGAAGAGGTGCGAGTACGAGGCGAAGTCCGGCTTGCCCTCGTCGAACATGCCGGGCCCCTGCGAGGAGTAACCGACGCGCTCCTGGCGGCTGTTGACCGCGGCGACCGTGATGACCTCCGCGAGGCTGTTGGAGGCGTGGATGGAGCGTCCGGGGCCGATTCCGCTACGGCGGCAGTTGCCGCTCGGGCACTGGGCGCCGCAGTTGCCGGCCGCGAAGAACGCCGCCGCGCCGGAGGCCACGACCTCGCGCACCTTGCGGTGCATCGGGTGGTTGATCGCCCAGATCTCGTGGTGGGGGTCCAGCTCACGGCGCGGGACGCCCGTGTACCCGTAGCTGTTGTTCGTCAGCTGTGGCGTGCCGTCGAGCCGACGATGCTCCAGGATCGCCTGGAACATGGTCAGCGCCGTGCCGGAGTCGGGCCGCCCGAGGAAGGGGTAGTCGTACAGCCGCGCCGCAGGGGCCGCGACGAGGATGTCGGCGGCGCACATCGAGCCGTGGCTGGTGATCGGGGCGGCCCCTGGCTGGAGGGTGGCTCCCGGGCTGGTGAAGCCGCCGGAGACCGGGTAGACCTGCCCGTTCACGCCTTCGTCGACGATGCCGACCACGATGTTCTGCCCACGGAAGCCGTCCCGCCACGGCCGCTCGACGCCCAGCAGGGCCCGGACGGTGGCGACGGTGACCCCGGGGCGGAACGGCCGGCAGTCGAGGCCGGCGCGGGAGCGGGCGAGATCGAACGCGTTCGCCTCGACTTCCGCACCCGGCACCGCGCCCGGCTCGTTCACCCCCTGCTCCTCCTCGTGGTGGAACAGGTGGAGCGGGGAGTTCGGCCACACCCGGACCCCTTCGCGCTCCCCCAGCTCCGCCAGCTGGGTGGGGGAGACCTCCACCGGCAGGACGACCGAGGTCGGCGCGATGTCCGGGTTGGTTTCCGGAACCGCGAACTCCCGCAGGGCGCCCAGCGGTTCGTGAGCCTCGCGTTCTCCTTCCGGGGCTGTGCCGAACATGGGGACGGGGACGAAGTTCTCGTCCGGTTCGACGCCGAGCCCGGCCACCAGGTCGAGGCCGGGAAGGGCCTGGCCGAGCGCCGCCGGCTCGGAGGCTATGGCTTCCCGGAAGGCGCTGAATCCTTCGGGCTGCTCGGCCTGGGGCGGTTCGACCTCGAGCAGCACCTTGATCTTGGCCATGGTTCAGTCTTCCTACTAGCCCCCCCCCGCGTATGTCAGGCCGACCCGTGGGCACGGCGTGACAGGTGAATATGCCGCAGGACCGGCATCTACCACAAATCTATGAATACCGCCCAGCACGTGCAACTGGTGGGGTAGTTGACGGTTGCATGGTTGAGCGCGCAGTCAAGGAACTCCCTCCGGCCGCGTCCGTCAGCGCCGGTCCCGCAGCACCTCCCGGAACCAGCGATATGACGCCTTCGGTGTGCGGGCCAGCGTCTCGTAGTCCACGTGGACGAGGCCGAACCGGCGCGCGTACCCCTCCGCCCACTCGAAGTTGTCCAGCAGCGACCAGACGAAGTAGCCCCGCACGTCCACACCCGCCGCCACCGCCCGGTGCAGGGCGCGGATGTGGCCGTCCAGGTAGGCGATGCGTTCCTGGTCGTCGATCCCCTCGTACGAGCAGCCGTTCTCGGTGACGACCACCGGCGGGAGCCGGTCGCCGTAGCGGTCACGGAAGCCGGTCAGCAGCTCGGTCAGCCCGTCCGGGACAACCGGCCAGCCGAAGTCCGTCGTCGGGAATCCCTCGATCTCCCGGACCGAGAAGGGCAGTTCGGCGGGCATCCGCACACCGCCGAAGTCGGTCTCCGCGCCCTGCGGGGCGCCCACCCTGGTCGGCGCGTAGTAGTTGACGCCGTACCAGTCGACCGGCTCGGCGATCACCTTCAGGTCGGCCTCGACGTCCCCCGGCATCAGCTCCCCGAGCCCCGCCGGGTACGCGCCGAGCAGCAGCGGGTCGGCGAACAGCCGGTTCAGCAGGACGTCGTAGAAGTCCGCCGCCGCCACGTCCGCGCTCTCCTCGGACGCGGCCCAGGTCGGCCCGTGCGAGTTGGCGATCCCGATGCCGCCGGCGCCGGCCGCGCGCAGCGCGCGGACCGCCAGGCCGTGTGCCAGCAGCTGGTGGTGGGCGACGGGCAGCGCGTCGAAGAGGAGCCGCTTGCCGGGGGCGTGCACGCCGAGGGCGTGGCCCAGCAGGGTGTGCTCGGCGGGCTCGTTGAGGGTGATCCACCGGGTGACCCGGTCGCCGAGCCGGTCGGCGACGGCCGAGACGTACTCGGCGAAGCGGGCGGCCGTGTCCCGGTCCAGCCAGTCCAGGCCGAGCGGCAGGTCCCAGTGGAACAGGGTGGGGACCGGCTGGACGCCCGCCGCGCACAGGTCGTCCACGAGACGGTCGTAGAAGCCGAGGCCGCCCCGCGAGCGCACCCTCGGCCAGGAGACCGAGAAGCGGTAGGCGTCCACGCCCAGGCCGGCGAGGAGGGCGACGTCCTCGCGGTGGCGGTGGTAGTGGTCGCAGGCCACCGCCGCCGTCGAGCCGTCCTTCACCCGCCCCGGCTCCGCCGTGAAGGCGTCCCACACGGACGGCTCACGCTCGTCGGCCGCGCCCTCGATCTGGTGGGCCGAGGTCGACACGCCCCACAGGAAGCCGGCGGGGAACTGTGGTATCGGGTTCGTCGTCGCCATGGGCGGATCATCCGTACCGTCGGTAACGGAAGTCAACGCCCCTGCGTGGGACCGGAGTTACGCCCCTTCCTTGAGCACCCGCGTGATCAGCGCCCGCTGGTCGTCCGTCAGCCGCGGATCGCTCGCGTACACCGTCGTCCCGTCCACGGTGATCTGGTAGCTGAAGCCGTCCGGCACCCCGACCGGGGGCGTGCCCCGGCCGGCGGACATCGCCCGCTCGGCCAGGGCCTGCCACTCGGGGGCGTCGGCGCGGCCCGAGGTGTCGATCTCGGCGTACCGCTCGATGCCCGCGAACCCGCCCGTGCGCCTCACCTGAATACGCATGGGTCCCTGTCTAGTACGGAACTACAGCGTGCGCACCCCGACCTGCTCCCAGGCCTTGCGCACCGCCTCCTGCTCGTCGCCGCCGTCGCCGTAGCGCTCCCGCGCGGCCTTGACGGTCAGCTTGGCGAAGTCGGTGAAGAAGGCCCGCTCGCTCAGCTCGCCGCCGGTCAGCACGTCGTACCAGATCTGGCCCGCCCGCTCCCAGGCGTGGCCGCCGAGCGCGGTGGCCGCCAGGTAGAAGGCGTGGTTGGGGATGCCGGAGTTGATGTGCACACCGCCGTTGTCGCGGCCGGTGCGGACGTACTCGTCCATCGTCGCGGGCTGCGGGTCCTTGCCGAGGACGTCGTCGTCGTAGGCGCTGCCCGGCTCCTTCATGGAGCGCAGGGCCCGGCCGGTGACACCCGGGGCGAGCAGGCCGGCGCCGATCAGCCAGTCGGCCTCGGAGGCGGTCTGGCCGAGCGTGTACTGCTTGATGAGCGAGCCGAAGACGTCGGACATCGACTCGTTGAGGGCGCCCGGCTGGCCGTAGTAGGTGAGGTTCGCCGTGTACTGGGTGACGCCGTGGGTCAGTTCGTGGCCGATGACGTCGATGGGCAGGGTGAAGTCCAGGAAGACCTCGCCGTCGCCGTCGCCGAACACCATCTGCTCGCCGTTCCAGAAGGCGTTGCCGTAGTTCTCGTCGTAGTGGACGGTGGCGTCCAGCGGCAGGCCGTCGCCGTCGATGGAGTGCCGGCCGTACACCTTCAGGAACAGGTCGAAGGTGGCGCCGAGCCCCGAGTAGGCGCGGTTGACGGTGGCGTCCCGGCCGGGGTCCTCGCCCTCGCCGCGCACCTTGGTGCCGGGGAGCGCGGTCTTGTGCTCGGCGTCGTAGATCGTGCGCAGCGGCTGCTCCGAGGGCGCCTTCGCCGCGGGTGCGGCCGCGAGGCGGAACTCGGTGGTCACCCGGCGCCGGCCGCGCAGCTCGCTGTCGCGCACCAGGGTGCGGCGGGCGGGTTCGGCGAGCGCGGGGTCGTCGGCCTGGGCCAGCTTGTCGAGGAGGTGGGGCGGGACGACTGTGCAGAAGACGGCGGTCATGCACCGCACGATCGCACCGAGTGAGCTGTTTGTCACCGTCCGCAACCATGATTGGTGAAATACGGACGTGTCGGCCGCCTGCGGTCCGCGCCAAGTGGTATGGCACACGTTTTGCCCGGTTTATCCCCCGGGTCCCGCATACTGATACGGAGCCCCGCACCCGGGAGCGGCTCGGCTAGCATGCTGCGCATCATGCGTTTCGGGCTGCTTCTTCTTAGCTGCCGCGGCGAGGGCCTGTAGTCCAGGTCGACTCCCTCCCCGCGGAGCTTGGCGTTGCCGTCGGCCGTCCTTCCGGACACCCCTAGGAGCCCCCGCATCATGGCCAACCGCCAGCAGCCCAGTTCCCTGCCGATCCACAAGTACGGCCGCTACGAGCAGGTCGACATCCCCGATCGCACCTGGCCGGACCAGCGGATCACCAAGGCCCCCCGATGGCTGTCGACCGACCTGCGGGACGGCAACCAGGCCCTGATCGACCCGATGTCCCCGGTACGCAAGCGGGCCATGTTCGACCTGCTGGTCAAGATGGGCTACAAGGAGATCGAGGTCGGCTTCCCGGCCTCCGGCCAGACCGACTTCGACTTCGTCCGGTCGATCATCGAGGAGCCCGGCGCCATCCCCGAGGACGTGACGATCTCCGTCCTCACCCAGGCCCGCGAGGACCTGATCGAGCGGACCGTGGAGTCCCTGAAGGGCGCCCACCGCGCGACCGTCCACCTGTACAACGCCACCGCCCCGGTCTTCCGCCGGGTCGTCTTCCGCGGCTCCAAGGACGACATCAAGCAGATCGCCGTGGACGGCACCCGCCTGGTGATGGAGTACGCCGACAAGCTGCTGGGCCCGGAGACCGACTTCGGCTTCCAGTACAGCCCGGAGATCTTCACCGACACCGAGCTGGACTTCGCGCTGGAGGTCTGCGAGGGCGTCATGGACGTCTGGCAGCCCGGCCCGGACCGCGAGATCATCCTCAACCTGCCGGCGACCGTCGAGCGCTCCACCCCGTCCACCCACGCGGACCGCTTCGAGTGGATGCACCGCAACCTGTCCCGCCGCGAGTACGTCTGCCTGTCGGTCCACCCGCACAACGACCGCGGCACGGCCGTCGCCGCCGCCGAGCTGGCGCTGATGGCCGGCGCCGACCGCATCGAGGGCTGCCTGTTCGGGCAGGGCGAGCGCACCGGCAACGTCGACCTGGTCACCCTGGGCATGAACCTGTTCTCCCAGGGCGTCGACCCGCAGATCGACTTCTCCCAGATCGACGAGATCCGCCGCACCTGGGAGTACTGCAACCAGATGGAGGTCCACCCGCGCCACCCGTACGTGGGCGACCTGGTCTACACGTCCTTCTCCGGCTCCCACCAGGACGCCATCAAGAAGGGCTTCGACGCCATGGAGGCCGACGCGGCGGCCAAGGGCGTCACCGTCGACGACATCGAGTGGGCGGTGCCGTACCTGCCGATCGACCCGAAGGACGTCGGCCGCTCCTACGAGGCGGTCATCCGGGTGAACTCGCAGTCCGGCAAGGGCGGCGTGGCGTACGTGCTGAAGAACGAGCACAAGCTGGAGCTGCCACGCCGGATGCAGATCGAGTTCTCCAAGATCATCCAGGCGAAGACGGACGCCGAGGGCGGCGAGGTCACCCCGAAGGCAATCTGGGCGATCTTCGAGGACGAGTACCTGCCGAACCCCGAGAACCCGTGGGGTCGTATTCAGGTCAAGAACGGGCAGTCCACCACCGACCGCGACGGCGTCGACACGCTCACCGTGGAGGCCACCGTCGACGGCGCGGACACCGTGCTGACCGGCTCCGGCAACGGTCCGATCTCGGCCTTCTTCGACGCGCTGCAGTCCGTCGGGATCGACGTACGCCTGCTGGACTACCAGGAGCACACGATGAGCGAGGGCGCCTCCGCGCAGGCCGCCTCCTACATCGAATGCGCGATCGACGGCAAGGTGCTGTGGGGCATCGGCATCGACGCCAACACCACCCGCGCCTCCCTGAAGGCGGTCGTCTCGGCCGTCAACCGGGCCGCCCGCTGAACCGCCCCCACCGGGGATTCGAGGGTCCCGTCCGCCGTCTCCCGGCGGGCGGGACCCCGTCGTTTACCGGCCATCCACCCGACCAGGTCACGGAAAGGTCTCGTCCGAGGTGCTGACTAGGCCTCATCCATGTGGCTAACATCACGCCAGCGCGGCGATGTTGCCGCGGGGTTACGGAGGTGCTGCGACGTGCTGCCAGGACGGGGACGAGACGGCCGTGTCACCGGGCTTTCGCGCATTCTGGGCACCCGTACCGCGTGGACGCCCGTCGGCGACGGCGCGTTCTTCTGCCCGCGCTGCGGAGGCGACCGCAACTACCAGCGGCTCACCGGGCGCCGCCGCCTGACCGTCCTCGGTATGCCCGTACTGCCGCGCGGCACGAGCGGACCCGTCGTCGAGTGCGCGGCCTGCCGCCACCACTACGGCACCGACGTCCTCGACCACCCCACCACCACCCGCTTCTCCGCGATGCTCCGCGACGCCGTGCACACCATCGCCCTCGCGGTGCTCGCCGCGGGCGGCGCCGGCTCCCGCGCGGCCCTGGAGGCCGCCGCCTCCGCGGTGCGCGCGGCCGGCTTCGACGACTGCACCGAGGAACAGCTGGCCGCCCTCGTCGAGGCGCTGGAGGCGGACACCGGCCGCATCACCGGCGCGCCCTGCGGCCCCGGGCTCGCCATAGAGCTGCACGAGGCGCTGGACCCCCTCGCCCCGCACCTCGCCGCCACCGGCCGCGAGTCGATCCTGCTCCAGGGCGCCCGCATCGCCCTCGCCGACGGCCCGTACACACCCGCCGAACGCGACGTCCTCGCCACCGTGGGCGCCGCCCTCACCATCTGCGCGGACGAGGTGACACGCCTGCTGGTGGCGGCGCGCACGCCGTCGTAGGGTCCGGAGCCGGACGCGGTCACCGTCGCCATGAACGCGGTCCCCCGGTGCTCTCCGGTACTCCACGGGGAGTAATGCACCCCTCGTGCCACCCCCGGAAGTATCACCGAACTCGCCCTCACGCGCGACGAATCCGCCCGCCCCCGCCGGGAGTCTGGAACCGCATCCAGACAACACTCACGGAGGGAGGGCCCGTTCCATGGGGGCCGGACAGACGACAGGCAGGCGACGAGCCGTGCCGTGGGTGGTGCTCGCGCTGTGGATCGGAGTGCTGGCGTTCGCCTCGCCGTTCGCCGCGAAGCTCGCCGACGTACAGCGCGACCGGGTCACCGACTACCTCCCGGCGAACGCCGACTCCACGCAGGTCGCCGAGATACAGGACCGGCTGCCCGGCGGGGAGACCACCGAACTGGTGCTCGTCTACCACCGCGACGGGGGGCTGACCGCCGCCGACCGGACGGTCGCCGGGCGGCAGGTCGACGAGATCGCCGGAGCCCACGAACTGGCCGCGCCCCCCGAGGGCGTGCCCTCGAAGGACGGCACCACGCTGATGTACCCGGTCGCCAGCAACGCGCCCGGCGGCGACGAGGACAAACGGGACGCCTTCGTCGAGGACGTCCGGGAGGTCGCCCGCGGTGCGGACGGGCTGAGCGTCGAGGTCGGCGGTCCGGGCGCGCTGACGACGGACGCCGCCAAGGTGTACGACTCGCTGGGCGGGCCCCTGCTGTACACGACCGTCGGCGTGGTCGCCGTCCTGCTGATCCTCATCTACCGCAGCCCCGTGCTGTGGCTGGTGCCCCTCGTCGTGGCGGGCATCGCCGACTACCTCTCCATGGGCGTCGCCTACGGCCTCAACCAGGCCTTCGGCACCCAGGTATCCGGGCAGAGCTCCGGCATCATGACGATCCTCGTCTTCGGCGCCGGCACCGACTACGCGCTGCTGCTGGTCTCCCGGTACCGGGAGGAACTGCGGCGCGTCGAGCGGCCGTACGACGCCATGCGGGCCGCGCTGCGCGGCTGCGGGCCCGCCGTGCTCGCCTCCTCCGGCACCGTCGCCGCCGGACTGCTGTGCCTGCTCGCCGCCGACCTCAACTCCAACCGGGGCATGGGCCCGCTCGGCACCGTCGGCGTGCTGTGCGCGCTGGTCGCCATGCTGACCCTGCTGCCCGCCCTGCTGGTCCTGCTGGGCCGCCGGGTGTTCTGGCCGCTCATCCCCGCCTACGGCAGCACCCCGAAGGCCGGCCGGTCGCTGTTCGCCGCGATGGGCACCTCCGCCGGGCGGCGCCCGTTCGCCGTCCTCGCCGGCGGCGCCGTCCTGCTCGGGGCGCTCGCCCTCGGCGCGTTCAACCTGCCCGGCAGCCTCAAGCAGGAGGACTCCTTCGTCGACCGGCCGGAGTCCGTCTCCGCCATGCGGACCCTCGCCGACGCCTATCCGGAACGGTCCAGCCAGCCCATCACCGTCCTCACCCCGGCCGGCCGCGCCGACGCCACCCTCGCCGAGATCCGCGACACCCCCGGCGTCACCGACGCGACCGCCGGACGCACCGGGGACGGCTGGACCGAGGTGTCCGTCCTCGCCGCCGATCCGCCCCAGTCGGCGGGGGAGACCAGGACCATCGAGGAGCTGCGCGACCGGCTCGACGGCTCCTACGTCGGCGGCGCCAGCGCCCAGCAGATCGACTTGGAGGAGACCAACGCCCGCGACACCCTCGTCGTCGTGCCGATCGTCCTCGTCTCCGTGCTGCTGATCCTGATCGTCCTGCTCAGGTCGCTCGTCGCGCCGCTGATGCTGGTGGCGGCCGTCGTCGCCGTCTGGGGCGCCACCCTCGGCATCGGCGGGCTGGTGTTCGAGCCGCTGTTCGGCTTCCAGGGCACCGACCCCGGGCTGGGCCTGCTGTCCTTCGTCTTCCTGGTGGCCCTCGGCGTCGACTACGGCATCTTCCTGATGCACCGCATGCGCGAGGAGGCCACGCGCGGCGCCGAACCGGTCGCCGCGGCGCTCACCGCGCTGCGCACCACGGGCGGGGTGATCGCCTCCGCCGGACTCGTCCTCGCCGCGACCTTCGGGGTGCTGCTGAACATGGGGCTGGTGGCCCTCGTCGAACTCGGCTTCGTCATCGCGGTCGGCGTGCTGCTGGACACCTTCCTCGTCCGCACCTACCTGGTGACCAGCGCGAGCGTCGCCCTCGGCCGCCGGGTGTGGTGGCCGGGCCGGCTGTCGAAGGTGCCGGACCCCGTCCCCGAGGTCCGGCAGCCGGAACGCGTCTGACCCGGTGGACCCGGTGGACCCAGTGGACCGGGTGCGCCCGGTGGAGACCCCGTGGGCGCCCCTCCCTCCCGGAGGGGCGCCTTCCTCCCGGAGGATGAGCCCCGTGCCCGAAGCCCACAAGCCCCGCGTCGGCGAGCGGATCATGGCGGCGATCAACCGTGACCCGCTCACCGCCCCGCACGCCCTCCGCAACGACGCGCTGCTCGCCCTCGCCACCACCGCCCACGCCGTCGTCGTCGCCCTGCTCACCGACGAGGGGCGACGGCCCGACGCGCTCGGCTGGACCCTGCTGCTGGCCGCCCAACTGCCCTTGGTCTGGCGCCGTCGCCGCCCGCTGTGGGTGCTGGCCGCCGTGGTCGCGCTGGTCGCGCCGTACCACGCCCTCGACTACAACCACGCCGCCCCGACCCCGGCTGCGTACGTCGCGCTCTACACCGTCGCCGTCACCAGCCGCCCCCTGCGCACCCTGCTGACCGGCGGCTCGGTGCTCGCCGTCTCGCTCAGCGTCATGTTCACCGTCAACAGCCACCAGGCACTGGAGCTGCTGCGGATCTCGGGCTGGGTGATCGCCGTGCTCTTCGTCGGCATCGACGTCCGCTTCTACCGCCAGTACGTCGCCGCCATCGTCGAGCGCGCCGAACGAGCCGAACGCACCCGCGAGGAGGAGGCGCGCCGCCGGGTCGCCGAGGAACGCCTGCGCATCGCCCGCGACCTGCACGACCTGCTCGCGCACAGCATCACCCTGATCGGCGTGCAGACCTCCGTCGCCGCGCACGTGCTGAACGCCGACCCCGACCGCCTCGACCGGGCCGCCGTCGCGAGCGCCCTCGACGACATCGCCGAGACCTGCCGCACCGCGCGCGGTGAACTGTGCACCACCCTGGAGGTGCTGCGCGAGCACGACGGGCCGGAGATACGCGGGCCGCTGCCCGGCGTGCACGGGCTGACCGACCTCGCGGAGACCGCCCGCGCCGCCGGCGCCAAGGCGGAACTGGAGGTGCGGGCCGAGGACGTGCCGCCCGCCGTCGGCGCCGCCGCCTACCGGATCGTGCAGGAAGCGCTGACCAACGCCGTACGGCACGCCGGGCCCGCCCCGGCCGTCCGGGTCGAACTGGCCGAACGGGACGGCAGCCTGCACCTGTCGGTCACCGACGACGGCACCGGCCCGCCCTCCGGCACCACCCCCGGCTTCGGACTCGTCGGCATGCGTGAGCGGGCCCGCAGCGTGGGTGGCACACTCGACGCCGGCCCCCGGCCCGACGGTGGCTTCGCGGTGCGCGCCGTACTGCCGCTGAGAACCGCCAGAACCGCCAGAACCGCCAGAACCGAGGGGAACCGATGATCCGCGTCCTGCTCGCCGACGACCAGACCCTCGTACGGGCCGCGTTCGCGATGCTCGTCGAGTCCGCTCGGGACATGGAGGTCGTCGGCCAGGCCGGCACCGGCCGGGAGGCGGTCGAACTGGCCCGCGCCGAACGCGCCGACCTCGTGGTGATGGACATCCGCATGCCCGACCTCGACGGCATCGAGGCGACCCGGCTGATCGCCGCCGACGAGGACCTGGCGGGTGTGAAGGTGCTCGTGCTGACCACCTACGACACCGACGAGCACATCGTCGAGGCGCTGCGCGCCGGGGCGTCCGGCTTCCTGGTGAAGGACACCAGACCCGCCGACCTCCTGGACGCCATCCGCACGGTCGCGGCGGGCGAGGCGCTGCTGTCGCCCGGCCCGACCTCCCGGCTGATCGCCCGCTTCCTGCGCAGCCCCTCCGCCGCCCCCGCCACGGGCGGCCCCGAATGCCTCTCCGAGCGGGAACGCGAGGTGCTCACGCTCGTCGCGCGCGGCCTGAACAACACCGGGATAGCCGAAACCCTCGGCCTGAGTCCGCTCACCGCGAAGACGCACGTCAGCCGCATCATGGGCAAGCTGGGGGCGCGGGACCGGGCCCAGCTGGTCATCGTGGCGTACGAGTCGGGGCTGGTGACGCCGGGGAGGCATGTGACGGACAGTCACGTCCGTCAGTCTTCTGGAGAGCGATGACCCTCCCGAGCCGCACCCTCCTCACCGCCGCCGTCCTGCTCGCCGCCTCCGCCCTGACCGCCCCCGCTCCGACCGCCTCCGCACAGGCCCCCGCCGAAGCCGCCCCCGGCTGCGCCTCCTCCGTGCCCTACGTCTCCGGGCAGGGCGGCTACGCCGCCTACCGCGTCCCCGCCGTCGTCACCACCCGGCACGGCACCGTCCTCGCCTTCGCGGAGGGCCGGCGCACCGGCGCCGGGGACAGCGGGGACATCGACGTCGTCCTGCGCCGCTCCACCGACGGCGGCTGCACCTGGGGCCCGCCGACCGTGGTGGCCGCCGGGCGCGGCGACACCCGGGGCAACCCGGCGCCGGTGGTGGACCCGCGCACCGGCGCCGTCGTCCTCGTCACCTGCTTCAACGGCGGAGAAGCGACCGAGGCGCGGATCATGCGGGGAGGGGTCCCGCCGGAGCGGGGGCGGCGGGTGTTCGTGCAGCGCAGCCTGGACGACGGACGCCGCTTCTCACCGCCGTACGAGATCACGGCGGCGGTGAAGCCGGCGCACTGGCGCTGGTACGCCACCGGGCCCGGCCACGCCCTCGCCCTCACCCACGGACCCCACAGGGGCCGCCTGGTCGTCCCGGCCAACCACTCGGCCGCGCCGCCCGCCGGATCCCCGGACACCGGCGCGGAACCCCGGTACTACGGCGGCCACGCCCTGCTCAGCGACGACGGCGGCCGCACCTGGCGGCTCGGCTTCACCGACGACTCCTACGACGGCCACGCCAACGCCAACGAGAGCACCGCCGCCCAGCTCCCCGACGGCCGCGTCTACCTCAACGCCCGCGACCAGCACGGCACCCTGCCCGGCAACCGCCTCGACACCCACTCCTCCGACGGCGGCGAAACCCTCGACCGCCCCTACACCCCCCAACCCGCCCTGGACGACGTCCCCGTCGTCCAGTCGAGCGTCCTGCAGCCGCCCGGCTCCCCGCTCCTCCTCTCCGCCCCCTCCGACCCCGCCGCCCGCCGCGCCCTCGCCCTGTGGCGCAGCACCGACGGCGGCACCACCTTCACCAAGTCCCTGACCCTCACCCGGAACCGGTCCGCCTACTCCGACCTCGCCCGAGTCGACCGCGCGACGGTCGGGGTGCTGTTCGAGACGGGCGTGGACGGGCCCTACGAGACCATCGAGTTCCGGCGGGTGCCGGTCGACCGGCTCTAGGGGGTGTCTCGCCGATCAGGCCGGGCTCGCCGAGACACCCCCTAGAGCAGCCCGGCCGCCGCGAGGAACTTCCCCACCCGCTCGACCTCCGCCGCGGACAGCGGCACCTGCGGCTCCGCCGTCGCCGGGCAGGCGATGACGCCGCGCAGATGGAGGGCGGCCTTGAAGGCGCCGATGGCCGAGGAGGACGGGCCCATGCGGGCGGGGTCGCCGACGTGGACCATGCCGAACAGGGCGCACAGCCGTTCCTGTTCGGTGCGGGCGCGCGGGTGGTCGCCGGTGCGGCAGAGGCGGTCGAGGCGGACATAGCCGTGCGGGTCGACGTTGGCGAGGCCGGGGACCGCGCCGTCCGCGCCCAGGGCGAAGGCGGCGTCGACGAACAGTTCCGAGCCGGTCAGGACACTGAACCCGGTGATGTCGGGGCGGGTCCGGGCGCCGGTGACGACCTCGCGGAAGGAGCCGAGGTCGCCGCTGGAGTCCTTCAGCCCGGCGAGCACTCCCTCGGCGGCCAGGTCCAGGACCAGGCCGGCGGGCAGCTTGCTGTGGACGGCGGACGGGATGTCGTAGGCGAGGACCGGGACGGGGGAGGCGCCGGCGACCAGACGGAAGTGGCGGGCGATCTCCGCCGGATGGGTGCGGGCGTAGAACGGGGCGGTGACCACGACCGCGTCCGCGCCCGCCGCGGCCACCGCCGCCACCCGCTCCAGCACCCGGGGCGTGGTCATGTCGATCGCACCGGCCAGCACCGGCAGCCGCCCGCCCGCGTGCCGTACGGTCTCCGCGACCACCAGTTCGCGCTGCCGGTCCGTCAGGAACGCCGCCTCCGACGTGGACCCGAGCACGAACAGCCCGTGCACCCCGGCCGCCGTCAGATGGTCGAGCAGCCGGTGCAGCGAGGCCACGTCCACCTCGCGGTCCGGGGTCAGCGGGGTGCACACGGGCGGGACCACACCGGTGAGCGGGGCGGGGATCGTCATGGCAGCTCCCTCGGCTGGCGGGACCGGCGCACCAGGTCGCCGGTCGGCTCGGTCTCCTCCACCGGATGGTGACAGCGGAAGCGGCGGCCGGGCAGTGACCCGGCCGTGAAACCGGGCATCCGGGTGGCGCCCGCCCCGTCGTGAGCCGCACGGATGACGCCGGGCTAACCGAGGATTTCGGTCAGCACCTTCGCCGTGTCCGCGATCAGGGCGTTCACCCGCACGGCGTCCGGGTCGGACTTCCTCGACAGGACGGCCAGGACGACCGGTGTGCCGTCCGGGGTCCAGGCGATGCCCACGTTGTTGTTGGTGCCGTACGAGCCGCCGCCGGTCTTGTCGGCGACCGTCCAGGTGGACGGGACGCCGGCGCGCAGCCTGTCGTCGCTGGTGGTGTTGTTCAGCAGCCAGCGGGTGAGCAGGGCGCGGTCGTGGCGGGGGAGTGCGTCGCCGAGGACGAGACGGGCGTAGGTGCGGCCGATCGCACGCGGGCTCGTGGTGTCCGTGACCCGCCACGGCTCCGCCGAGTTCAGCTCCGTCTCCCAGCGGTCCAGGCGGGTGACCCGGTCGCCGAGTGAACGGGCGAACCGGGTGATCGCGGTGGGGCCGCCCAGCTCACGCAGGAGCAGGTTGCCGGCGGCGTTGTCGCTGTACCGGATGGTGACGTCGCACAGCTCGGCGATCGTCATGCCCTCCGCCAGGTGCTTGCGCGTCTCGTCGGAGCCCTCCACCAGGTCGGCCTCCGTGTAGTGGATCCGACGGGCGAGGACCTCGCCGTCGTGGTCCAGGTCGCGCAGGACGGCCGCCGCCGCGAGGGTCTTGAAGACGGAGCAGATGGGGAACAGGTCGTCGGCGTGGTGGCGGACGGTCTTGCCGGTGCCCAGGTTGTGGGCGTACACGCCCAGCTTGGCGTCGTACCGCCGCTCCAGGTCGCGCAGGCGTGCGGTCACACCGGCCGGCCGGGCCGTGGCGTGTGCCGGGGCCGGGGTGAGCAGCGCGGCGGCACCGGCCGCGCCGGCGGCGAGAAGGGTGCGTCGGGTGGTCGTCGTCGCCGGGGACGACGGCTTGCGGCTTAAGATGTCGGGCTCCTTCGCTCGGGGACAAGACGGAGACGGGGACGGGGACTGGACGTCCTTCCATGATCGACGCAGTCGCCCGGCCCGGCGGTTGCGGCGGCTCCGCCTGCTTCTCCGCGCTTCTCCGCCCGCTAGTCGCAGTACACGTCCTTCTCCGGCCGCTCGCCCGTCGCCAGGAAGCGGGAGACGATGGCGTCGCCGCAGGCGTTGCCGTACGCCAGGTAGGCGTTGTGGCCGGTGGCGTCGACGGTGACCATGCGGGCACGGTCACCGAGGGCCGCGCGCAGTTTCAGGGCGCCGCCCAGCGGCGTGGCCACGTCCCGCTCGTTCTGTATCAGCAGGATGTTGGACGGCCCCCGGTCGGTGATCCGCACGGCCGGCTCCTTGGGTGTGAAGGGCCAGGCGGCGCACAGCATGGCGTTGCGAGGCATGCCGGCGGTCAGCGGATACCGGGCGCGGCTCTCGTCGACGGCCTTCTGGTAGACGGCCGGGTCCTCGGGCCACGCCACGTCGTTGCACAGCGTCCCCGCGCCGACGGCGGCGACGTTCTGCAGCACCTTCTCCGGCGGTGCCGGCGGTGCGGGCGGCACCGTCCCCTTCTCGGCGGCCAGCATCAGCCGGGCGAGCTCCGGAAAGCGGGCGGGGGAGTAGAGGCTGTCCAGCATGGTCTGCCGGAGCACGTTGCCGTTCAGCTCCTCCGGGTTGGCGCCCGGCCAGGGGATCGGCTCGGAGTCCAGGCGCGCGGCCAGCCGCAGGAACAGCGGCCGAACCTCGGCGGCCGTCTCGGCGACTCGGTGCGGGTTGCCGGGTTCCGACGCCCACTTCGCGAACTCGGGGAACACGTCCTCGACGCCCTGCTCGTGCCCGGCGAGCCAGGCGCGGGCGACCCGCGAGGGGTCGGGGTCGTCGTTGCTGTCCAGCACGATCCGGTCGGTGCGGTGAGGGAACAGCCGGCTGTAGACGGCGCCGACGTACGTGCCGTACGACACCCCCCACGCGGACACCTTCCGCTCACCCAGGGCGGCTCGCACACGATCCAGGTCGCGGGCCTCGTTCGCCGTGCTGAGGTGTTCGATCAGTTCGCCGCCGTTGCGGGCGCAGGCGTCGGCCATGCGCCGGGCGTCGGCCATGTTCCCGGCGACGGAGCCGTCGGGCGCGGGCCAGGGCCGCAGCCTGGACAGCGCGAGGTCGCCGTACTCCAGTCCACAGCTCACGGAGGTGGACGGGGCTAGTCCGCGCGGCGCGAACCCGATCAGGTCGTAGGCGTCCCGTACGCCCTGCGGCAGTCTCTGCCCCTTCTTCGACGGGTCGTCGAGGCTGGACCCGCCGGGCCCGCCCGGGATCAGCAGCAGCACGCCCCGCCGAGCGGACGGCTTCTCGCTCGGGATCCGCGAGACGACGATGTCGATCTTCTCGCCGTCCGGATCGGAGTAGTCCATCGGCACTTCGACGGTGGCGCACCGCTGCCGGGGATCGGGCGCCCCGCCGGCACACTCGCCCCAGTCGAGGGACGAGCGCGCGGCGGCGGTCGCGGAGGCGGCCGTGGAGGGGACGGTGAGCCCGGAGAACAGCAGGGCGGCGGCGGAGGCGGCGACTAGGCCGGCGTAGGACGTGGTCTTCTTCATGCCCACGAGCCTCGCCGATCCCCACCGCCCCTCACATCCGGGCAACTTCCTTAAGTCTCCGGGGGTTTACCCCAACATCCCTTCTCAGGGTCACCCTCAGAGGAAGTAGCTGTCGTGCCGGACCTGGAACTCCCGGAGTTCCTCCCCGCCGCGCTGCGCGAACTCCGCGACGCGCTCGAAGTACTCCTCGCGCGGCGCGCCCGGCGTGAACAGCATCAGCATGGACACCGGGTCGTCGGAGTCGTTCTTGAAGGCGTGCAGCCCACCGGGCGGCACGTACAGGAAGTCGCCCTGACGGCCGGTCACCCAGCGCTCCCCGTCGAACAGCCGCAGCTCTCCCGACAGCACGTAGAAGGACTCGGAGATGGCCCGGTGGAAATGCGTCTTCGCACCCGGCGCCTTCGGCCCCATGTCCACCTTGTAGAGCCCGAACTCGCCGTCCGTGGTGGCGTGGCTCGCCAGGTAGTGGGTGACGGTGCCCCCGGGCGAGACCACGTCGGGCGGCGTGTCGGCACCTCTGAACACGGCGCTGATCTCACCGTTCTCACCCAGATAGCGCGGCTCCGGATAGGACATGCGGTCCCCCTTGATCGTTACGTGTGTTTGCCGGACCACTCTGACCCGCGCGAGCCCGTTCCCGCATCCGCCGAGAGGACGGTGGGCCGAGGACGTCGGACGTAGGACCGGAGTTTCAGACGGCCGCCGGCGGCGTGTACGGGGCGAGCCGCGCCAGCCGCTTGATCTTCTCGCGCACGACGTACAGCGGGATCACCCCGAACACCCCGAACGACATGTCGATCACCGTCCACCAGAAGGGGATCCCCCGGATCGGCCCGCAGATCAGCGCGAGCGGGACGATTCCGGCGCAGGCGATCATCCCGAACTCCACGACCCAGATGTTGCGGACCGGGTCGCGGTACGGCCCGTAGAAGGCGACCGCGATGACCAGGTGGGCGAACGCCAGCCAGTCGGTGCCGTAGAGGACGAACGGGTAGCGCGCGTCGACGGCGTCGAGCCCGTCCCGCACCCGCTCGATCCAGTGCGTCAGGCCGGGTGCGTACTCCGGCGCGGACAGCGCCCGCAGCGCGCTCTCCGCCCACCGCAGTTCGTGCACCAGCGGGAAGGCCGTGGCGCCGCTGAGCACCAGGCAGACGACGAAGAGGACCAACCAGGCACGGATGCCCTTCAGGAGGGCGGCTCTGCCGCTCGCATCGCTCATGCCGGCAGCGTACGCCTGAATTTGAACACGTTCAAAACGTGGTCGTGAGAGTGCCGTCCGGATGTCGGGTGGCAGGTGGGTGGGCGGGCGCATCACGCGAACGGACTTCGCGGCGCCGCAGCGCACTTGGCGCGCTTCGCGCACAAGCTCCCGTCGAGTCTAGGGCGAGCGGGCCGTGGTGGAGACGGAAAGAGTGAAACCCGATCACGCAGGGGAGCCAGTGGAGGCAGAACGCCGATCGCAGGACATGCGAACCGCACGAAAAGGCCGGAATCCAATGACACCGACGAAGCCGCCGATCGGCTCGTACGTCGTCGACACCCGCACCGGAAAGGTGGGCATCGTGATGGGCCACGAGGGACCCTACGTACAGCTGAGACCGTACGGCGGCGGCAGGGAGTGGGACGCGGAGCCGGGCGCCGTACGCCTCGCGACCGCCGCGGAGCGCCTGCGCGCCGCCACCGCTTACGCCAACGCGCGCAGCCGGGGAGAGGTCCCTTGACGGGGCGCGAGACGACGTAGGGCGACGCGTGGGGCGCGGGCGCCCTGACGGTACCCGGCACGCCGGGGTGCCGGCGTGCGGGAGAATGAGGCCATGAGTCTGTTCCGCGACGACGGCATCGTGCTGCGCACCCAGAAGCTGGGTGAGGCGGACCGGATCATCACGCTGCTCACACGCGGTCACGGCCGGGTACGCGCGGTGGCGCGGGGCGTGCGGCGCACGAAGTCGAAGTTCGGGGCGCGTCTGGAACCCTTCTCCCACGTCGACGTGCAGTTCTTCGCGCGCGGGAGTGAGCTGGTGGGGCGCGGGCTGCCGCTGTGCACGCAGAGCGAGACCATCGCGCCGTACGGCGGTGCGATCGTCAGCGACTACGCTCGGTACACCGCCGGTACGGCCATGCTGGAGACCGCCGAGCGGTTCACCGACCACGAGGGCGAGCCGGCCGTGCAGCAGTACCTGCTGCTGGTGGGCGCCCTGCGCACGCTCGCCCGGGGCGAGCACGCGCCGCATCTCGTGCTCGACGCCTTC
This sequence comes from Streptomyces sp. TSRI0107, assembly GCF_001905845.1. GTDB lineage: Bacteria > Actinomycetota > Actinomycetes > Streptomycetales > Streptomycetaceae > Streptomyces. The sequence continues at coordinate 590,564 of NZ_LIVZ01000001.1, forward strand.
CTGCTGCGCTCCCTCGCCGTCAACGGCTACGCGCCCAGCTTCAGCGACTGCGTGAAGTGCGGGATGCCCGGTCCGAACCGCTTCTTCTCGGTCGCCTCCGGCGGTTCCGTCTGCGTGGACTGCCGGGTGCCCGGCAGCGTCGTACCCTCCCCCCGGACCCTGGAACTGCTCTCCGCGCTGCTTACGGGAGACTGGGAGACCGCGGACGCGTGCGAGCCGCGGTACGTCCGGGAGGGCAGCGGGCTGGTGTCCGCCTACCTGCACTGGCATCTGGAGCGCGGGCTGCGTTCCCTTCGGTACGTCGAGAAGTAGCACCACAGCGAGCAAGAGGGAGACGAGACGCACATGGTCGTACGCGGGTTCCTGGGGCGCCAGCGCCGCGAGTACAGGACGCCGGAGCCGCACCCGTCCGGCGCGCGGCCGCCGAAGCTCCCCGGCGAGCTGGTGCCGAACCATGTCGCGATCGTCATGGACGGCAACGGCCGCTGGGCCAAGGAGCGCGGGCTGCCGCGCACCGAGGGGCACAAGGTCGGTGCCGAGCGGGTGCTGGACGTGCTCCAGGGCGCGATCGAGATGGGTGTGGGGGCCATCTCCCTGTACGCCTTCTCCACGGAGAACTGGAAGCGCTCGCCCGACGAGGTGCGCTTCCTGATGAACTTCAACCGCGACTTCATCCGCAAGACCCGCGACCAGCTCGACGAGCTGGGCATCCGGGTGCGCTGGGTGGGCCGTATGCCCAAGCTGTGGAAGTCGGTCGCCAAGGAGCTCCAGATCGCCCAGGAGCAGACCAAGGACAACGACAGGCTCACCCTGTACTTCTGCATGAACTACGGCGGCCGCGCGGAGATCGCCGACGCCGCGAAGGCGATCGCCGAGGACGTCCGCGCCGGGCGGCTCGACCCGTCCAAGGTCACCGAGAAGACCGTCTCGAAGTACATGTACTACCCGGACATGCCGGACGTGGACCTGTTCCTGCGGCCCAGCGGCGAGCAGCGCACCTCCAACTACCTGCTGTGGCAGAGCGCGTACGCCGAGATGGTCTTCCAGGACGTGCTGTGGCCGGACTTCGACCGCCGTGACCTGTGGCGGGCCTGCCTCGAGTTCGCCTCCCGCGACCGGCGGTTCGGCGGCGCCATCCCGAACGAGGAGCTGCTGGCCATGGAGGGCGAGCAGAGTTGAGCCGAGTGCCCGCCGTGGCCCGGGGCTGCGCGGCGGGCGCCGTGTTCGCGTTCGCGGCGCTGGTCGTGCTGTTCTCGTTCGGCGGCACGGTCGAGATGGAGACGTTCCCGGGGCTGCGGGAGAACATGGCCCCGGTGGTCGTCTGGATGCTGGTGTTCGCCGCGCTGGTGGCCGCGGGCGGCGTCGCGCTGGCCGGCCGGCGGTCGTACGCGGGGTGGATCGCCGTCGCCTGTCTCGCGGGCCTCATGACGCTGCGGATGTGGACGCTCGCGCCGATGCTGCACTGCTGGTCGTACGACAGCGTGGGGCGGTCGGACGACGGGTCCTACACCTGTGTGAACCGCGGCGACATGCTGCCCTGAACCACGCCCGCGAGGGCGGCGGCCCCGTCAGTCCTCCGTCGCCGCCCGGGCGCAGTCCGCGCAGGTGCCGAAGATCTCCACGGTGTGCGCCACGTTCACATAGCCGTGCTCGGCGGCGATGGCCTCCGCCCAGGTCTCCACCGCCGGGCCCTCCACCTCGACGGCCTTGCCGCAGGCGCGGCAGACCAGGTGGTGGTGGTGTTCGCCGGAGGAGCAGCGGCGGTAGACCGCCTCGCCCTCGGAGGTGCGCAGCACGTCGACCTCGCCGGCCTCGGCGAGGGACTGGAGGGTGCGGTAGACCGTGGTGAGTCCGACGGAGTCGCCCTTGTGCTTGAGCATGTCGTGCAGTTCCTGCGCGCTGCGGAACTCGTCGACCTCGTCGAGGGCGGCCGCCACGGCGGCGCGCTGCCGGGTGGCGCGGCCCTTCACAGGCGGTCCAGCGGTCGTCACCGGTTCCTCCTCACGTCGTGCTTCAGTCCGGGCCATTGTGCCAGCCCGGACTGACAGGGGTCAGACGCCGATCTCGTCCCCGGTCCGGCGGCTGGCCGGAATCGCGCATTCCATCGGATCCCCGGCCGGCTGCGCGGCAGCGGCGGCGCGTGCTCTGCGCCGGGCGAGCGGGGCCGCCAGCAGGGTCAGCACCACGAACGCGCCGATGGTCAGCAGCACGATCGTCGCGCCGGGCGGCACGTCCTGGTAGTACGAGGTCGCCGTGCCGCCGACGGTCACGGCCACCCCGATCCCCACGGCGATCGCGAAGGTCGCCGCGAAGCTGCGGGACAGCTGCTGGGCGGCGGCCACCGGCACCACCATCAGCGCGGACACCAGCAGCAGGCCGACCACGCGCATCGCGACCGTCACCGTCACGGCCGCCGTGATCGCCGTCAGCAGGTTCAGGGCGCGCACCGGCAGTCCCGTCACCCGGGCGAACTCCTCGTCCTGGCTCACCGCGAAGAGCTGCCGGCGCAGACCGAGGGTGACCAGCACCACGAACGCGGCCAGCACGCAGATCGCGGTGACGTCCGACTCCGACACCGTGGAGAGCGAGCCGAAGAGGTACGAGGTGAGGTTCGCGTTGGAGCCCGTCGGCGCGAGGTTGATGAACATCACACCGCCCGCCATGCCGCCGTAGAACAGCATCGCGAGGGCGATGTCGCCGCGCGTCTTGCCGTACCAGCGGATCAGCTCCATCAGGACCGCGCCGAGCACGGAGACGAGCGTCGCCATCCACACCGGCGACCAGGACAGCAGGAAGCCGAGGCCGACGCCGGTCATGGCGACGTGGCCGATGCCGTCGCCCATCAGGGCCTGGCGGCGCTGCACCAGGTAGATGCCGACCGCGGGGGCGGTGATGCCGACCAGGACGGCGGCGAGCAGGGCTCGCTGCATGAAGTCGTAGTTCAGGAGTTCCATCAGCTCAGCAGTCCCGTCCGGATCGGTTCGGCGTCGTGAGCCGCGTGCGGATGGACGTGGTCGTGGCCGGGCAGCGCGTGCTGGCCGACCGCCTTCGGGGGCGGGCCGTCGTGCAGGACGCAGCCGTCGCGCAGCACCACCGCCCGGTCGATCAGGGGCTCCAGAGGGCCCAGTTCGTGCAGGACCAGCAGCACGGTGGCGCCCTGGGCGACCTGTTCGCGCAGGGTCGCGGCCAGCACCTCCTGGCTGGCCAGGTCGACGCCGGCCATCGGCTCGTCCATGATCAGCAGTTCCGGTTCGGCGGCGAGCGCGCGGGCGATGAGCACCCGCTGGTGCTGGCCGCCGGAGAGCGCGCCCACCGAGTCGCCCGCCCGGTCCGCCATGCCGACCAGGTCCAGGGCCCGGCGTACGGCCTCGCGGTCGGCCTTGCGGAAGACGCCGAAGCGGGTGCGGGCCAGGCGGCCCGAGGAGACCACCTCGTTCACCGTGGCGGGCACGCCGCCCGCGGCGGTGGTGCGCTGCGGGACGTAGCCGACACGCGCCCAGTCCCGGAACCGCCGGCGGGGCGTGCCGAACAGCTCGATCTCACCGGCGCTGACCGGCACCTGGCCGATCACGCTGCGCACGGCCGTGGACTTGCCGGAGCCGTTCGCGCCGAGCAGCGCGACGACCTCACCGCGCGAGACGCGGAGGTCGATGCCGCGCAGGACGGGGCGCGAGCCCAGCTCGGCGCGGACGCCACGCAGGGATATGACGGGCTCGCTCACAATGGCCTCCATTGCGGTCACTTGGCGCCCAGGGCCGTCTTCAGCGCGGCCAGGTTGGACTCCATGACCTCGAAGTAGTCGTCGCCCTCGGACCTGTCGGTGATGCCTTCGACGGGGTCCAGCACGTCGGTCCTCAGGCCGGCGTCCTTCGCGAGGGTCTTCGCGGTCTTGTCGCTGACCAGCGTCTCGTAGAAGACGGTGGTCACGCCGTCGGCCTTCGCCTCGTCCCGCAGCTCCTTGATCCGGGCGGGGCTCGGCTCCGACTCCGGGTCGAGCCCGGAGATGGCCTCCTGGGTGAGGCCGTAGCGCTCGGCGAGGTAGGTGAAGGCGGCGTGGTTGGTGAAGAAGACCTTGGTGCCGGTGTTCTTCAGACCGTCCGTGAACCGCTTGTCGAGGTCGCCGAGCTCGGCCACCAGCGCGTCGGTGTTCTTCCGGTAGTCGGCCGCGTGGTCCGGGTCGGCCTTCTCGAAGGCGGCGCCGACGCCCTTCGCGGCCTCGGCGTACTTCACCGGGTCCACCCAGAAGTGCGGGTCGACGGCGTGCTCCTCCTCCTCGGAGTGCTCCTCGCCTTCGTGGTCGTGCCCGGCGCCGCCGTGGTCCTCCAGCTCGGTCAGCGTGGCCGCGTCGATCTTCGTCTCCACGCCGGCCTGGGCGACGGCCTCGTCGACGGCGGGCTGCAGGCCCTTGAGGTAGAGGACCGCGTCGGTCTCCTGGAGGTTCGCGGTCTGCCGGGTGCTCAGCTCCAGGTCGTGCGGTTCCTGGCCGGGCTCGGTGAGGGTGGTGACGTTCACGTGGTCCCCGCCGATCCGCTCGGCGAGGAACTGCATCGGGTAGAACGACGCGACGACGTCGAACTTGTCCGTGTTGCCCGCAGCGCTGCTGTCGGAGGAGCAGGCGGTGAGGGTGCCGAGGCCGAGGGCGGCGGCGGCCGCGAGGGCGACCCCGGATATGTGCTGTCGTCGTACGTTCATGACAGTCATTTTCAGACAAGATGGAAACCATTGTCAACAAACGGCCTGAGCTGCGCGGAAGCGATGCGGGAAGGGGGCACCGATTTGATTGAGAGGGAGGCCACGCCGGTACTCTGAAGCATTCGCTCTGAAGCATTCTCGCTTCGTCGCCCGTCGTCGTAATGAAGAGAGCACCGTGGCCGCCGACAAGATCGACACCATCGTCAGCCTGAGCAAGCGCCGTGGCTTCGTTTTCCCCTGCAGTGAGATCTACGGCGGTCAGCGCGCCGCCTGGGACTACGGGCCGCTGGGTGTCGAGCTCAAGGAGAACATCAAGCGCCAGTGGTGGCGCTACATGGTGACGTCGCGCGAGGACGTCGTCGGTATCGACTCCTCCGTGATCCTGGCCCCCGAGGTGTGGGTCGCCTCCGGCCACGTCGCGACCTTCACGGACCCGCTGACCGAGTGCACCTCCTGCCACAAGCGGTTCCGCGCGGACCACCTGGAGGAGGCGTACGAGGAGAAGAAGGGCCGCGCCCCCGAGAACGGTCTCGCCGACATCAACTGCCCGAACTGCGGCAACAAGGGCCAGTTCACCGAGCCCAAGCAGTTCTCCGGCCTGCTGTCGACCCACCTCGGCCCGACCCAGGACTCCGGCTCCATCGCCTACCTGCGCCCCGAGACCGCCCAGGGCATCTTCACCAACTTCGCCCAGGTGCACGTCACCTCGCGCAAGAAGCCGCCGTTCGGTATCGCCCAGATGGGCAAGTCCTTCCGCAACGAGATCACGCCCGGCAACTTCATCTTCCGCACCCGCGAGTTCGAGCAGATGGAGATGGAGTTCTTCGTCAAGCCGGGCGAGGACGAGAAGTGGCAGGAGTACTGGATGGAGCAGCGCTGGAACTGGTACACCGGCCTGGGCCTGCGTGAAGAGAACATGCGGTGGTACGAGCACCCGCAGGAGAAGCTCTCCCACTACTCCAAGCGCACCGCCGACATCGAGTACCGCTTCCAGTTCGGCGGCAGCGAGTGGGGCGAGCTGGAGGGTGTCGCCAACCGCACCGACTACGACCTCGGCGCCCACTCCAAGGCCTCCGGCCAGGACCTCTCCTACTACGACCAGGAGGCCGGCGAGCGCTGGACGCCGTACGTCATCGAGCCCGCGGCCGGTGTCGGCCGCACCATGCTGGCGTTCCTGCTCGACGCGTACGTCGAGGACGAGGCGCCCAACGCCAAGGGCAAGATGGAGAAGCGCACGGTGCTCCGCCTGGACCACCGTCTGGCCCCGGTGAAGGTCGCGGTCCTGCCGCTGTCCCGCAACGCCGAGCTGTCCCCGAAGGCCAAGGGCCTCGCCCAGGCCCTGCGCCAGCACTGGAACATCGAGTTCGACGACGCCGGTGCCATCGGCCGCCGCTACCGCCGCCAGGACGAGATCGGCACGCCGTACTGCGTCACCGTCGACTTCGACACCCTCGAGGACAACGCGGTCACCGTTCGTGAGCGCGACACGATGAAGCAGGAGCGGGTCTCCCTCGACCAGATCGAGGGCTACCTGGCCGGCCGCCTGATCGGCTGCTGACCCTCCGCACCTCCGCACCGGCCCCCGATACGGACCCTCGATTGGTCCTGTATCGGGGGCCTTCGCGCTTCCAGGGGGATCCATCGGCTGACAGGTGACGTGGCTGCCCGGAGGTCTGGGTGACAAGTATCGACTGACAGATATTGAAATCTGTCAGTCGTCATGTCATGGTGGACGTATGACGACGACGATCCCCACCCGCACTCTCGGCACCACCGGCCCGCAGGTCTCCGCCCTCGGCCTCGGCTGCATGGGCATGTCCGCGCTGTACGGCGACTCCGACCGGGCCGAATCCGTCGCGACCGTCCACGCGGCGCTCGAAGCGGGCGTCACCCTCCTGGACACCGGCGACTTCTACGGCATGGGCCACAACGAACTGCTCGTCGGCGAGGCCCTGCGCACCGCCCCCGCGGCCCTGCGCGAGCAGGCGCGGGTGAGCGTGAAGTTCGGCGCGCTGCGCGGCCCGGACGGCAGCTGGCTCGGTTACGACGGCCGGCCGGAAGCCGTGAAGAACTTCGCCGCGTATTCGCTCCAGCGCCTCGGCGTCGACCACATCGACGTGTACCGGCTCGCCCGCCTCGACCCCTCCGTGCCCATCGAGGAGACCGTCGGCGCCATCGCCGAGCTGGTCGAGCAGGGGTACGTCCGCCACATCGGCCTGAGCGAGGTCGGTGCCGACACCGTCCGCCGGGCCGCCGCGACCGCGCCCATCGCCGATCTCCAGATCGAGTACTCCCTGATCTCACGCGGCATCGAGGACCGGATCCTGCCGGCCACCCGGGAACTGGGCATCGGCATCACCGCCTACGGCGTCCTCTCGCGCGGCCTGATCTCCGGCCACTTCACCGCCGACCGGCAGCTCGCCGCGAACGACTTCCGGGCCCTGTCGCCCCGCTTCCAGGGCGACAACCTCCAGCACAACCTGAGTCTCGTCGAGGCGCTGCGGAAGATCGCCGAGGAGAAGGGCGTCTCCGTCGCGCAGATCGCCATCGCCTGGGTGCTGTCCCGGGGCGACGACATCGTGCCGCTGGTCGGCGCCCGCAGCCGGAACCGGCTGTCCGAGGCCCTGGGCGCCCTGGACGTGACCCTGGACGCCGCCGACCTCGCGGCCGTCGAGAAGGCCGTACCCGCCGACGCGGCGGCCGGCGCGCGCTACCCCGAGTCCCAGATGGAACACCTCGACAGCGAGCGGTGAACCACCCGCCAGGTACCGTCACCTCATGGCACCGACCAGCGAGACCCTGACCGCCGAGCGCATCCTCGAGGCCACCGAGGAGGTGCTGCGCCGCCACGGCCCGGCCAAGGCCACCGTGCTGGACGTGGCCCGCGCGCTCGGCGTCAGCCACGGCAGCGTCTACCGGCACTTCCGCACCAAGGCGGCCCTGCGGGAGGCCGTGACGAAGCGCTGGCTGGACCGTACGTCCGAGGCGCTGGCCGGTATCGCCGCCGCGGACCGTGACCCGGAGGAGCGGCTGCGGGCCTGGCTGCGGGCCCTGTTCGACGCCAAGCGCCGCAAGGCGGGCGACGACCCCGAGCTGTTCGCCACGTACATGGTCCTGACCGGCGAGAGCGGCGAGGCGGTCCCCGAGCACATCGCCGACCTCACCGCCCAGCTGACCGCGATCATCCGCGCCGGCGTCGAGACCGGCACCCTCACCGCCGCCGACCCCGCCACCACCGCCCGCGCGGTCTTCCACGCCACCGGCCGCTTCCACGACCCGTGCTACGCCGAGGAGTGGGAGCGTCCCGGCGTCGAGACGGAGTTCGAGGCCGTGGTGGAGCTGGTGGTGCGGGGGCTGCGGACCGCGATACGGGAAACCGCGGTACACGACACCCCCTGAGGCGCGTCCCCGGGCGTGTCCCCGGCGCGGCGACCCCTCACGCGGACGTCCTCGCCGCCTCCCGGATCTCCTCGGACGCCAGCCTCTCGGCCGCCCGCTCCGCGGTCCCGCGGGCCCAGCGCCCCGTGGTGAGCGCGCCCAGCAGCAGTACCACCAGCCCGCACCCGGCGAGGATCCACCAGCCGGGTACGGCCGCCGTGACGAACGCGTCCCGGTACGCCGAGGCGCCCACGCCCGCCGCGAGGACCGCGCCCACCACGGCGACCCCGAGTGTCTGGCCGAGCTGACGGCTGGTGGAGGCGATGGCGGCGGCCACACCGGCCTGGGCGCGCGGCATGCCCGACACCGCCGTGTTGGTGATCGGCGCGTTCACGAAGCCGAAGCCCACGCCGAACAGGAGGTAGCCGAAGAAGAGCCCGGTGTTCGACGTCTCCGCCGCGAACGCCGCGAAGAGCACCGCGCTGGCCGTCATGGCGACGCCCGCGATCAGCAGGGGCAGCCGCGGGCCCCGGCTGCCGACCAGACGGCCGGACAGGGGTGCGCACAGGAAGGTCGGTACGGCCATCGGCAGCATCCACAGTCCGGCGTGCAGCGCGTCCAGCCCGCGGACGTTCTGCAGGTACAGCGTGGACAGGAAGAGGAACCCGCCCAGCGCGGCGAACGCCGCTGTCGCGATCACCGTCGCCCCGCTGAACGGAGCCGACCGGAAGAAGCGCAGGTCGATGAGGGGTTCGGCACGCCGGGGCTCGTACACCAGCAGCCCGATCAGCGCGGCCGCCGCCACCACCGCGAACGGCAGCACCGCCGCGAGCCCGGCCGCGGGCGCCTCGATGATCGCGTACGTCAGTCCGCCGAACAGCACGATCACCAGCAGCTGTCCGACGGGGTCCATCCGGCGGGCCTTCGCCGCCCGGGACTCCGGCACGTACCGCAGGGTCAGCAGCAGGGCGGCGAGCCCCACCGGCAGGTTGATCCAGAAGATCGCCCGCCAGCCCACCGACTCCACCAGCAGTCCGCCGACCAGCGGCCCGGCGGCCATCGAGATGCCGACCACCGCGCCCCAGACCCCGATCGCGCGGGCCCGCTCGCGGGGGTCCGTGAAGGTGTTGGTGATGATCGACATGGCGACCGGGTTGAGCATGGAGCCGCCCACCGCCTGGACCATCCGGAACGCGATCAGCGCGTCCAGGTTCGGCGCGACGGAGCACAGCGCGGAGCCGATGGTGAAGACGACCAGCCCGGCCAGGAAGACCCGCTTGCGGCCGATCCGGTCGGCCGTGGACCCGGCGAGCATCAGCAGCACGGCCAGCACCAGGGTGTAGGCGTCGATCGTCCACTGCAGACCTGCCGTGGAGGCGTGCAGGTCGCGCTGGATGACGGGGAGCGCTACGTTCAGCACGGTGTTGTCGAGGCTCACGATCAGCAGGCTCATACAGCAGATCGCGAGCACGAGCAGACGTCGGCGGGGGCTGAGCTCGGGCATGCGTCCATCGTACGACGAGTTCAATAGTGCGGCTAACTAAAGAATTTGTCAGGCTCATTGCGCGGCACAATGGAGGAATGTCCACGCCCACACAGCCGCTGCGGATCGGTCCGCACACCGTTCAGCCGCCCGTCGTCCTGGCCCCCATGGCGGGCATCACCAACGCGCCCTTCCGCACCCTGTGCAGGGAGTTCAGCGGCGGCAAGGGGCTGTTCGTCAGCGAGATGATCACCACCCGGGCGCTGGTCGAACGCAACGAGAAGACCATGCAGCTGGTCACCTTCGACCCCACCGAGCAGCCCCGCTCCATCCAGCTGTACGGCGTGGACCCGGCCACCGTCGGCAAGGCCGTCCGCATGATCGCGGAGGAGGGCCTCGCCGACCACATCGACCTCAACTTCGGCTGCCCGGTCCCGAAGGTCACCCGCAAGGGCGGCGGCTCCGCCCTCCCGTACAAGCGCAACCTGCTCCGCGCGATCCTCCGCGAGGCCGTCAGCGGCGCCGGGGACCTCCCCGTCACCATGAAGATGCGCAAGGGCATCGACGACGACCACATCACCTACCTCGACGCCGGCCGGATCGCCGTCGAGGAGGGCGTCACCGCCATCGCCCTGCACGGCCGCACCGCCGCCCAGCACTACGGCGGCACCGCCGACTGGGACGCCATCGCCCGGCTGAAGGAGCACGTCCCGGAGATCCCGGTGCTCGGCAACGGTGACATCTGGTCGGCCGAGGACGCGCTGCGGATGGTCCGCGAGACCGGCTGCGACGGCGTCGTCGTCGGGCGCGGCTGCCTGGGCCGGCCGTGGCTGTTCGCCGACCTGGTGGCCGCCTTCGAAGGCCGGGACGCCCGTGCCGGAGGCACTGATGGAGGCAGCCGCAGGCCCGCGCTCCGCGAGGTCGCCGACGTCATGGTCCGGCACGCCCGCCTGCTCGGCGAGTGGATCGGCGACGAGTCCAAAGGCGTCGTCGACTTCCGCAAGCACGTCGCCTGGTACCTCAAGGGCTTCGCGGTCGGCTCCGAGATGCGCAAGCGGCTCGCCGTCACCTCCTCCCTGGAGGAGCTGCGCGCCGGGCTCGACGAGCTGGACCTCGACCAGTCCTGGCCGGCCGGCGCCGACGGCCCCCGCGGCCGCACCTCCGGCAACAACCGGGTCGTACTGCCCGACGGCTGGCTGAAGGACCCGTACGACTGCGCGGGCGTCGGCGAGGACGCGGAGCTGGACACCTCCGGCGGCTGATCAGCCGTTCTTCCCCGAGGGCGTCGAGCCGTACGCCGTCAGGAACCGGTCCCGGAACGCGCTCATCTTCCACACCGGCGCGTCCCCGGCCGGTTCCAGACCGTCCGTCCAGCCCCAGTCGGCGATCTTCTCCAGCACCCTTGGATCCTTGGCGACGATCGACACCGGCACGTCCCGGCTCGCGTCGTCGCCGCTGACCCGGGCGATCGGCTGGTGGTCGCCGAGGAAGACCAGGACGGTGTCGTCACCGCCGTAGCGCCGCAGCCACTGGGTGAGGCTGGTCACCGAGTACTGGACCGACTTGCCGTACTCCTCCTTGGAGCGCGCGGAGCTGGCGACCACGTCCGCCGGGTCGGCGCCCCGCTTCTCGATGCCCTCGAAGATCCGCCCGTCGCCCAGCTCGTCCCAGCCGACCATCTCCGGGATCGGCGCCCACGGCTGGTGGCTGGAGGTGAGGATGACCTCCGCCATCAGCGGCTTGTCCCGCTTCCTGCCGTGCTCAAGCCGCTGGAACGCCTCCAGCGCGTACTGGTCCGGCATCGTCGACCAGCTGAACTTCGGCCCCCGGTAGCCGAGCTGGAACGCGTTGTAGACCTTGTCGAGGCCGTAGAACTCCGCCTCCGGCCAGGCCTTCTGCACCCCCGGCATGACCCCGACCGTCCGCCACGCCCCCGTCTTCTGGAACGCCCTGGTGAGCGTGAGGTGGTCGCTGGACGTCGCCGTGCGGTACCGCTGCTGGTTGGCGATCCACAGGCCCGACAGGAAGGTGGAGTGGCCGAGCCAGCTGCTGCCGCCGTACGTCGCCGACGTCAGCCAGCCGCTCTTCGCCCGGAACCCCGCCTTCGCCAGCTCCTCGGTGCTCGCGTCCAGGGTGCGGTGGACGCCGGGCCGGATCGCCGGGTCCTCGATCGCGCTGCGGCCGTAGCTCTCGATGAACGTGAAGATCATGTCCTTGCCGCGCAGATCCGGGACGAGCTCCGCGGGCGGGGTCGCGCCGAACGCGTCCGACTTCGCCTCCCGCGCGAACGCGGCCTCGTCCCGCAGCGTGGCCCGCACCCGTTCCGTCTGGCCGCGCACCAGTGCCGACGCGTGGTCGGAGACGACCGGCGCCCCGGCGAGCTGCACGCCCAGCGCGCCCGTCACGGTCCATACGACGGTGGCGGCCAGCGTCGACCGCACGGCGACCGTGCGATGCCGGACCAGCAGCCCCGCCACCCGGACCACGGACAGCGTGAGCAGCGCGCACAGCAGCAGCACGAGGACGACCGCCCCGACGGCCAGCGCGAGCGCGCCCGCCTCGCCCATCGTGTCCCCGGCGTACGACTGCGCGTCGTCGAGGAGTTCCCAGTCCAGGACCAGGTTGAAGCCCCGGCCCAGGTACTCCTGGAACCCCATGTCCAGCAGGTTCAGCACGGTCAGGGCGGCCAGCGCCAGCCCGGCGCACACCGCCGCCGCCAGCCGGGGCCGGCGCGGCAGCGCCAGCAGCAGCGCGGCCCCGACGATCGCCTCCACGGGGATGCGGAGGAACGCCTCGGGGGTCAACGCCCGCACGGTGTTCGGCAGCAGCAGGGCGAACAGCACGAGCGCGACGGACAGGACGGTGAGTGTCCGGTCCAGTACGCGAGTGGCGGTGGGGTGAGCAGCACGCCATCGGGTGAAGACGGACACCCAGAGTCCTTCCGTACGCACGGGTCTGGCGGCGGACCCGGCGTGGGGGAAACGGGTCCGCCGCCATGACGTACGGCCCGTTCCCACCCGGCGTTCAACGCGACGCCCCCGAACCCTCAGACGCCCCCCACCGCGGTCAGCAACGCGAGAGGCGCGGCCGCGGACCGCGACTCCCGCACACACGCGTGCGGGTACGGCACCGGCTCGGAATGGATGTCACGCCCGTACCCCGCCAGCACCTCCGGCAGCCGGCCGCCACACGCGCTCGCCGCGTCGACCAGCGCGTTCGCCACCGTGCGGGCCTCGTCGTGCAGGCCGTAGCGGGCCAGACCGAGGGCGATCAGCGCGTTGTCGTGCGGCCACACCGAACCCCGGTGGTACGACAGCGGGTGGTACGCCGGCTGGCCCGCCGCCAGAGTGCGCACACCCCAGCCGGAGAAGAAGTCCTCCTCGACCAGCCGCCGCCCGACGACCTCCCCGTACTCCTTGTCCAGCAGCCCCGACCACAGCAGATGCCCGGCGTCCGAGGCGAGCGCGTCCACCTGATGCCCCTCGCCGTCCAGCGCCAGCGCCGGGAAGGACCGGTCCGGCATCCAGAACTCCCGCTGGAAGCGGTCCCGCAGATCACCGGCCGCCTGCTCCAGCAGCGCCGCGTAGGTGGCGTCCGCCCAGATCGCGCGGGCCAGCTGGGCCGTGCGGCGCAGCGCGTCGTACGCGTAGCCCTGCGCGCCCGCCGCCATCACCGGGCCGCTGGCCCGGGTGCCGTCGGCCCAGCAGATCGCGCCGGGGGAGTCCTTCCAGTTCTGGTTGACGAGGCCGCCCTGGTCGGCGCGGTAGACGAGATAGCCGCGCGAGGTCAGCCCGCCGTGGTCCAGCATCCAGCCGACCGCCGCGCGGGCGTGCGGCTCCAGACGGCGGGCCAGGGCCGTGTCCCCGGTCTGCTCGACGTACGCGCCGAGCAGCACCAGGAAGAGCGGGGTGGCGTCCACCGAGCCGTAGTAACGGCCGAACGGCACCTGCCCGAAGTGCGCCAGCTCGCCGTACCGCACCTCGTGCACGATCTTGCCCGGCTGCGCCACCGAACCCGGGTGCGCCTCGGCGGCCTGGGTCGCGGCGAGCGCGGGCAGCACGGCCGCCGCCAGCTGCGGGCGGTACGGCAGCGCGAACAGGGCGGTCAGCAGGGCGTCCCGGCCCAGCAGCGCCAGGAACCAGGGCGCGCCGGCCGCCGGGACCCGCAGATCCTCGCCGTCCGGGCCGGTCGCCGGGATCTGCAGCGCCGCGAGGTCCGCGAGACCGCGCGCACAGGCCGCCGCCAGCTCCGGCCGGCCCGTCGGGAACGCCACGCCCTCCACGAACCGCTCCTCCAGCGCGGCGAGCTGCTCGCCGACGGCGGCGGGGGAGCGGGGCACGCGCAGCGCCCGCCGCTCGCCGTGCGGGCGGGCCATCACCCGCAGGGCCAGCTCGGCCGTGCCGTGCGGCTCCAGTTCGAGGGTCCACACCAGGCGCCGGGCGCCGGTGCCGGTCTCCTCCACCGCGTCCGGGGAGGGGTCCGCCGTGACCGTCGTGCACGACCGCCACTCGCCGCGCTGGTAGGTGAACTCCAGCCCGTGGCCGAGGACGACGCGGCGGCGGACGGCACCCGGCTTGGGGTAGGTGCGGTGGTCGGAGCGCAGCTCGAACTGGTCGGTGAAGTCCGCGTCGGCGGTGACGGCGAGCCGGACCGTGGTCGGCACCGGCCGGTTGCTGGTGACGCGCAGCCGCTCCACGAACGAGCTGTCGCCGACGGCCTGTTCCCGGAAGAGCGTGTAGGCCGGCGGCTCCTGACGGCCGCCGCGCGGGACCAGGACACAGCGCGCGGTGTCCCCGTCGCCCACCGGGGACAGCGTCTCCGGCACCGCGCCGTCGACGGTGAGCTGCCACCGGCTCAGATGCCGGGCGTCCCGCACGAACAGCCCGTCGGGGAGGCCGGGCCGCCCCGTGCCGCCGCCGCGGACGCCACTGATGTCGCCGCCGTCGCCCACGGCGGCGAACGTCCCGCCGTGCACGAGCGGATGATGCCGGTCCGTCATCCTCGGTCCCCTCCCCTGAGTTCACTGCTGGCGGTCTGGTCGTACGACAGGTCGAGGGCGAGGGCGGCGGTCCAGCCGAAGCCGGTTGTGCCGCAGGCCTCGCCGGTGTACGGGTCCACGTACTCGGCGAACCCGGAGGTGTCCGCGAGGTCGACGATCGCCGTGCGCAGCGCGTCGGCCCGCTCCCGCTCGCCGTGGACGCGCAGCCCCCGCTCCACCAGCCAGCTCGTGTTGAACCAGGCCGGGCCCCGCCAGTACCGGTGCCGGTCGAAGGCCTCGCCGAGCAGGTCGTAGCTCGGCACCAGCCGGGTGGTGTCGCCGAGGCCGAAGTGCGGGCCGGTGAGGGTGCGCACCAGGGCGTCGGCGACGGCGCGGGGCAGGGTGGGCAGGAGCAGCGGGATCAGGCCGGACACGCCGCGCTCGGGGACGAGCTCACCGGTGCGGACGTCGCGGCAGAAGAACATCGAGCGCCCGGGGTCGTAGAGCCGGTCGACCAGCGCCTGCGTCAGCCGTTCCGCGCGGGCGCGGCGGGCGGTGCCGGGGGCGCCCAGTTCCGCGGCGATCCGGGCCAGCGCGTGCTCGGAGGCGATGAGCAGGGCGTTGAACGCCGGGTCCTCCACGGCGAAGTCGCCGGGACCGTCCCCGTGCCTCCCACCCGCCCCGTCCCCGTGCCTCCCACCCGCCCCGTCCCCCTGCCCCCCACCCGCCCCGTCCCTGTACCCCCGGTCCCGGTAGTCCGCCGCCAGCCGTACGTAGCGGCCGTAGTCCAGGTCCGTCGGCCGGTCCTCGGCGGCGCCGTGGTCGAGGTCGGCGCGGCGGAAGGAGCGGGCCGGGGCCGGGGTGACCCGGGCCAGCGGGGTGTCCCAGCAGGGGCTGTTGTCCATGCCCTGCTCCCACGGGTGGACGACCGAGGCGAGCCCGCCGCCGCCCAGGTCGCGCCGGTGCAGCAGATAGCGGTGCCAGGCCGCCAGCCGCGGATACACCCCGGCGAGGAAGCCGCGCGCCCGCGACAGCACCGGATCGGCGCGGTGCACCAGCCACGCGGCCAGCGCGTGCACCGGTGGCTGCACGATGCCCGACGTCTGTACGGTGCGCGGGGCGCCCGCGGCGCGCCCCGCCACCGACGAGCGCCAGAAGTCGGGGCTCGGGAAGTAGGCGTCGAGCGGGACGGAGGGGTTGAAGACGATGTGCGGGATCCGCCCGTCGCGCCACTGGGCGGCGAGCAGTGTCTCCAGCTCCGTCTGCGCCCGTGACGGGGACAGGTGCCGCAGCCCGATCGCGATGAACGCGGAGTCCCACGACCACTGGTGCGGGTACAGGCTGTGTGAGGGCACGGTGGAGGTGCCCGTCCAGTTCTGCTCCAGGACCCGGGCGGCGCCGGCGTGCGGCGGCGCGTGCCGGCCCGGCGGCGGATCGTATGCGACGGCGCGCTCGGCGCCGGGGACGGTCAGTTGGGCGGTGCGATCCACTCGGGGCTCCCCGAAAGGCGTCCGGCCGACCGGTTCGGTCTTGGCCACCATAGAGTTACGTCTATTTAACACGCAAAACTCAATATGTAATGCAGGCTTGAGAAACACAAGGGGGTGCGCATGACCGGACGGCCGGGAAGGACCGGAAAGGGCGGCGGCCAGGCGAGCGCCGGCGATCTGCTCGAGCTGGTGCGCAGCGGCCGCGCCACCACACGGGGCGCGCTCCAGCAGGCCACCGGGCTGTCCCGGGCCACCGTCGGCCAGCGCCTGGACCGGCTGTTCCGGGCGGGCTGGCTGCGCGAGGGCGCCGGCGGACCCGTGGACTCCCCGCTGGGCGGCCGCCCGTCCATCACCCTGGAGTTCGACGACGAACACGCCGTGGTCCTCGCCGCCGACCTCGACACCCGGCACGCCCGCGCCGCCGTCCTCTCGCTCACCGGCGAGATCCACGCCGAGCACACCGGCACCCTGGTCATCGAGGACGGCCCCGAGGCGGTCCTCGGCGAGCTGGGCCGCTGGTTCGCCGAACTGCTGGAGAAGGCCGGGCACCGGGCCGACATGGTCTGCGGCATCGGGCTGGCCGTGCCGGGCCCGGTCGACAACGGCACCGGCCGGGTCGTCCAGCCGCCGATCATGCCCGGCTGGGACGGCTACGACATAAGGGGCCGCCTGGCCAGGGCCTTCACCGACCACACCGGCACCGCCGAGGTGCCCGTCCTGGTCGACAACGACGCCAACCTCATGGCCTACGGCGAACAGCGCACGTCCTGGCCGGACTGCTCGGCGTTCGTCCTCGTCAAGGTCTCCACCGGCATCGGCGCCGGAGTCGTCGTCGACGGCTCGGTCTACCGGGGCTTCGACGGCGGCGCCGGGGACATCGGCCACATCCGGGTCCCGGAGGGCGCGGGCGCGCTGTGCAGGTGCGGCTCCTACGGCTGTCTCGCGGCCGTCGCCAGCGGCGGCGCCGTCGCCCGGCGGCTCGCCGAGAGCGGGGTGCCGGCGGCGTCCGGCTCGGACGTACGGGACCTGCTGGCGGCCGGGCACCCCGAGGCGGTCGGGCTGGCCCGCGAGGCGGGACGCAGGGTCGGGGACGTGCTGGCGACGGTGGTGACCCTGCTGAACCCTGGTGTGCTGATGATCGCCGGAGATCTGGCCGGAACGCCCTTCCTGACAGGTGTGCGGGAGCTGCTGTACCAGCGGGCGCTGCCGCGCTCCACCGCCCGGCTGGAGGTCGTCACCTCGCGGCTGGGGGAGCGGGCGGCGCTGGTGGGGGCCGGGGCGCTGGTCGTGGAGCACCTGTACGCGCCGGAACGGGTGGAGGAGCGGCTGCGGGCGATGGGCGTGTGACGTCCGGTTTTCCGTCTCGATACGCGTCCGGATGGTGAAATCCGGCAGCTCGTGGCAGCGTGATTCTCGCCACCCTTGATAAGGGTTGCGCTCAGATGAGCGGATCATGGGCGACTGCACTTCTCCAAGGGGTGGCACTGAGTGCCACCCCTTGATCGTTCATCGATCGAAATCAGACGTGTCGGAGGCCGCTCACATGAGCGAAAAACCCGCTCTGTGAAGGTGGATGCGTTCAAGAAGTGAAAACATAAGCCGTCAGCGGCTTACCAAGCTTTGACTTTCGATCCGCTGGCGGACGAGTGGTTACAGGCGTATGACGCACAAGTAGACGTACCCAGGCGCCTTCGATCTGGGTATGTTCCTCGCCGTCAGGGCAGCCACCGCGTCCTCGAGGAGTCGAGACCCGTGTCGGAAAACAAAGATCCCCAGGTAGCCGAGCAGGCCGGCAGCGTTGAGGGCGTGAAGTTCGTCTACGACTTCACCGAGGGCAACAAGGACCTCAAGGACCTCCTCGGCGGCAAGGGCGCGAACCTCGCCGAGATGACCAACCTGGGCCTTCCCGTCCCGCCCGGCTTCACCATCACCACGGAGGCCTGCAAGGTCTACCTGGAGAGCGGCGAGGAGCCGGCGGCACTGCGTGACGAGGTGAGTGCGCACCTCGACGCGCTGGAGCAGCGGATGGGCAAGAAGCTGGGCCAGGCCGACGACCCCCTTCTGGTGTCGGTCCGCTCCGGCGCCAAGTTCTCCATGCCGGGCATGATGGACACCGTCCTCAACATCGGCCTCTCCGACAAGTCGGTTCAGGGCCTCGCCAAGCAGGCCGGCGACGACCGGTTCGCCTGGGACTCCTACCGCCGCCTCATCCAGATGTTCGGCAAGACTGTCCTCGGCGTCGACGGCGAGCTCTTCGAGGAGGCGCTGGACAAGGCCAAGGAGGCCAAGAAGGTCACGGTCGACACCGAGCTGGAGGCCGCCGACCTCAAGAAGCTCGTCACCGCCTTCAAGAAGATCGTCAAGAAGGAGGCGGGCCGCGACTTCCCGCAGGACCCGCGCGAGCAGATGGACCTCGCCATCAAGGCGGTCTTCGACTCCTGGAACGGCGACCGCGCCAAGCTGTACCGCCGTCAGGAGCGCATCCCGCACGACCTCGGCACCGCCGTCAACGTCTGCTCGATGGTCTTCGGCAACCTCGGCCCGGACTCCGGCACGGGCGTCGCGTTCACCCGTGACCCCGCCTCCGGCCACCAGGGCGTCTACGGCGACTACCTGCAGAACGCCCAGGGCGAGGACGTCGTGGCGGGCATCCGCAACACGGTCCCGCTGGCGGAGCTGGAGTCGATCGACAAGAAGTCGTACGACCAGCTGATGCAGATCATGGAGACCCTGGAGAACCACTACAAGGATCTCTGCGACATCGAGTTCACCATCGAGCGCGGCCAGCTCTGGATGCTCCAGACCCGTGTCGGCAAGCGCACGGCGGGCGCGGCCTTCCGCATCGCGACCCAGCTGGTGGACCAGGGCCTGATCGACGAGGCCGAGGCGCTGCAGCGCGTCACCGGCGCCCAGCTCGCCCAGCTGATGTTCCCCCGCTTCGACGAGAAGGCGAAGGTCGAGCAGGTCGGCCGCGGCATCGCGGCCTCGCCGGGCGCGGCGGTCGGCAAGGCGGTCTTCGACTCGTACACCGCGGTGAAGTGGTCCCGCTCCGGCGAGAAGGTCATCCTGATCCGCCGCGAGACCAACCCCGACGACCTGGACGGCATGATCGCGGCCGAGGGCATCCTCACCTCGCGCGGCGGCAAGACCTCCCACGCGGCCGTCGTCGCCCGCGGCATGGGCAAGACCTGTGTCTGCGGCGCGGAGGAGCTGGAGGTCGACACCAAGCGCCGCCGGATGACGGTGCCGGGCGGCCACGTGGTGGAGGAAGGCGACCTGATCTCCATCGACGGCTCGTCGGGCAAGGTGTACCTGGGCGAGGTCCCGGTCGTCCCGTCCCCGGTCGTCGAGTACTTCGAGGGCCGTATGCACGCCGGCGCCCAGGACGCCGACGAACTCGTCGAGGCCGTGCACCGCATCATGGCGTTCGCGGACCGCAAGCGCCGCCTGCGGGTGCGCGCCAACGCCGACAACGCCGAGGACGCGCTGCGCGCCCGCCGCTTCGGCGCCCAGGGCATCGGCCTGTGCCGCACCGAGCACATGTTCCTCGGCGACCGGCGCGAGCTGGTCGAGCGGCTGATCCTGGCCGACACCGAGGCCGAGCGCGAGGAGGCCCTGGCGCAGCTGCTGCCGCTGCAGAAGAAGGACTTCGTGGAGCTGTTCTCCGCGATGGACGGCCTGCCCGTCACCGTCCGGCTGCTCGACCCGCCGCTGCACGAGTTCCTGCCCGACATCACCGAGCTGTCGGTCCGCGTGGCCCTCGCCGAGTCCCGTCAGGAGCCGCACGAGAACGAGCTGCGCCTGCTCCAGGCCGTGCACCGCCTGCACGAGCAGAACCCGATGCTGGGTCTGCGCGGCGTGCGCCTGGGCCTCGTCATCCCCGGCCTGTTCACCATGCAGGTCCGCGCGATCGCCGAGGCGGCCGCCGAGCGCAAGAACGCCAAGGGCGACCCGCGCGCCGAGATCATGATCCCGCTTGTCGGCACCGTCCAGGAGCTGGAGATCGTCCGCGAGGAGGCCGACCAGGTCATCGCAGAGGTCGAGGCCGCCACCGGCACCGAGCTGAAGCTGTCCATCGGCACGATGATCGAGCTGCCGCGCGCCGCGGTGACGGCCGGTCAGATCGCCGAGGCCGCCGAGTTCTTCTCCTTCGGCACCAACGACCTGACCCAGACGGTGTGGGGCTTCAGCCGCGACGACGTGGAGGCCTCGTTCTTCACGGCGTACCTGGAGAAGGGCATCTTCGGAGTCTCGCCGTTCGAGACCATCGACAAGGACGGCGTCGGCTCGCTGGTCAAGCAGGCGGCGAAGGCGGGCCGTGAGACCCGCCCGGACATCAAGCTCGGCGTCTGCGGCGAGCACGGCGGCGACCCCGAGTCCGTCCACTTCTTCCACGAGGTCGGCCTGGACTACGTCTCCTGCTCCCCGTTCCGCATCCCGGTCGCCCGCCTGGAGGCCGGCCGTGCGGCGTCCTCGTCGGAGGGCAGCGACCACCGCTGACCCTCACTCGGAGGCCGGGCCCACCGCCCGGCCTCCCCGGCCCCCGGAGCCGTCGCTTGTCACCCGACCCTCACCGATCGGCGACGGCTCCGGTCACTCAGGAAAGGGCGGCACCCTTGTGCGGGGGTGCCGCCCTTTCACACGTCCTTCCGGTGCCCTCCGGTCACACGGCGAACCAGCAGCGCACCGTCGTGCCCGCGTCGTCCGTGTGCGTGCGTACGAGGTCGGAGACCAGGTTGACCAGCAGCAGCCCGCGTCCGCCGCGCTGTGTCTGCGGGGCGGGCCGGCGTCCGGCGAGCGGGTCGGTGAGCCTGCCCTTGTCGCGCACCTCGACCACCAGGTGTCCGTCCTCCGCCCACACCCGCACGGTGCCCGTGCCGCCGCCGTGCACCACGCTGTTGGTGGTCAGCTCGGCGGTGACCAGGGCGAGGTCGCCGAGCCGGGTGCCGGTGAGGCCGTGGCGGGCGCCCTCGCCGGTGACGACGTGCCGGGCCTCCGGCAGCGACTCCGCGTCGAACACGACGGCCAGGGCGTCCGGGACGACGGTCAGGGGCCGGTTGTAGCGGGCGACGACGCCTTCGGGGTCGTAGGCGTCACTGACCCGTCCCGCGCCGCCGGTGCCCGCCTCCACGACCGTGGGATGGGTGGCGTAGGCGTCGGCGACCACGTCGGCCGGGAGGCGGCTGACGTCGTACGGACACAGGATGGTCACCGGACGGCCGGTGAACGCGGCGTTGATGAGCGCCTCGTGCTGGACGCAGGCCGGGTACTCGGTCGCGCTGCGGCCCGCCCAGACCGGCTCCCCGATGATCCGCACCCGGCGGCCGGGCGGCTGCGCGTCGGCGAACTGGCGCAGCACACCGGGGATGATCCGGCCGGGGTTGCGGCCCGCCTCCCGCATGTCCAGCAGCCGCACCCCGGCGGCCGCCTCGCCCAGCCCCTCCCGGATCAGCGCCAGCCGCTCCCCGGGCACGGCCACCGCGACCGGTTCCCCGGCGTCCAGCCCCTCCCGCACGAAGGGGACGGTGCCCGCCAGGTACTCCTCGTCGTCGCCGTAGAACAGGGCGGGGTGGATGAACGGGTCGTCGTCGCTGTGCACGGCGTCGGCACCCATGGCATCGGTACTCATGACATCGACACCTCGATCGCCGGCAGGTCGGGCCAGAACAGTTCCAGGGTGCGGCGCAGCGCGGGCGGCGGCCGGTGCAGCACCATACGCTCGTCGGCCAGCCGCCCGGCGGCGGCCACCAGCGCCCCGGCACCGGCGACGTCGACGAACGTCACCGCGGCCAGCTCGAGATGGCACATCCCCTCGCCGTCCCGGACGGCCCGGTGCAGGGCACGCTCCCAGATCGCGTGCGTGGTCAGACCTACCTCACCGGCCGCCCGCGCCCCGCGCCGCTCGGCCAGCGGCGACACCGTCAACCGCACGGCCGCCTCCCACTCTCTCGGACGACAACGCACGTACCCGCGCGCAGTACCGGTCATTCCCGGCCGCTCCCTCACGGATGGGGTGTACCGCCCCGCACACCGGGCAGGCGCACGGTGTCGCGAGGACGGACGACAACGGTTGAGCCGAACGGACGATGCTGAGTCGAGGACGGTTGTGAGGACTGCCGAGTCGAACCCGCTGATCATCGAGGGCCACACGGACGACACCGGCCGGGCGGTGCTCGCCGCACGCGGTGAACTCGTCCACGGCTGCGCGGAGACCCTGGCCCGGGCCCTGGCCCGGCTCCCCGCCGGCACCCGCCGGATCGAGGTGGACATGTCGGGCGTGGGCTTCATGGACACCGCCGGCAGGGGCTTCCTGGACCTGCTGCGCGACCATGGCGAACGGCACATGATCCCCGTGTCCGCCGTGAACTGGCGCGGCCAGCCGCGTGACTTCTGGGAGCTGTGCAAGGAGGTCGAGCAGCTGCGCCGGGCGATGGCGACCCGCCCGGTGATCGACCAGGCCCGCGGCATCCTCATGGCCACCCACGGCTGCACGTCCGAGGAGGCCTGGCAGATCCTGCGTGAGGCGTCCCAGCTCTCCAACACCAAGCTCCGCACGATCGCCGCCACGGTCACCGCGAGCGCCGAACACACCGCCACGGCCCCGCCGGAACCCGTCGGCAGGGCCCTGCGTACGGCGATCGCCCGGTTCCACGGCGGCGGGGGTGCCGCGCGCGGCTGATCCGGGCGGGTGAACGACGGCCGCACGCTCGGCGTGGCGGCCGCCATCCCTTCAGGCCCACAGGTCAGATCGATTCTGCACCTGTGCTGTGCGGTGGGGCGGGTGGGACTCGAACCCACGGCCGACGGATTATGAGTCCGCTGCTCTAACCGGCTGAGCTACCGCCCCTTACGGCGCGTCGCGCACATTTGTGCGCGCCGTCTGCCGCAGCATAGCCGCTCATACGATCTCCTGCTCCGGCATGGTCGGCTTCACACGACCTTGAGGACTCCGCCGCGGCGCGAGCGGTTCCACCGGGCATGAAAAAGGACCCCGGAGGGTCCTCGTTCAGCATGCTCCCCCGACTGGACTCGAACCAGTAACCTGCCGGTTAACAGCCGGCTGCTCTGCCAATTGAGCTACGGAGGACCGAGCTCCCCCGACTGGACTCGAACCAGTAACCTGCCGGTTAACAGCCGGCTGCTCTGCCAATTGAGCTACGGAGGAATGCCTCGTTGCATCGAACGTGCCTACCTGGGTATTCGCCAGGGGGCGCTCGCTCGCTGCGACACATACATTAGCGCAAGCAGGGGGGTGCTCCGCCAATCGGTTCCCCCGGGCCCGATGCGGTGCCGGGACTACGCAACGAAAGGGTGGCCGCCATGCGCTACCGGCTCACGTTCATCGCCGGCCTCGCTCTGGGTTACGTGCTGGGCACGAGGGCCGGGCGCGAGCGCTACGAGCAGCTCCGGAAGTCGGCCCAGCAGATCGCGCAGAACCCGGCCGTCCGCAACACCGCGGAGAGCGCCGCCCAGCAGGGCCGCCAGTTCGCCGGCAAGGCGTACCACGTGGTCAGCCACAAGGTCGGCGACCACATGCCCGACTCGGTGGCCCACCGCGTCCGCACCCTGCGCGAACGCAGCGTCCACAACGGCGCGGACGACGACTGGGGCACCAGCAACACGTAGCCCCTCCGCCCCTGCTCGAACAGGCGCAGCGCTGCGGCACAATCTCTGACATGGGGATAGTCGCCGGGTTGGACAGTTCGCCCGATTTCACTCGTATCGTCGTCTGCGACACGGACACGGGGGCCGTGCTCAGGCAGGGATATGCCCCCCATCCGCTGGACAGTCCCGACGGCGGCCGGCCCAGTGACGTCGATCCGCAGGCCTGGCTGCTCTCCCTCGGGGAGGCCGCCGGCGGCGGGCTGCTCGAGGGCGTGCAGGCGATCGGCGTGGCCGCGCAGGCGAACGCGGTGGTCCCGCTGGACGCGCAGGGCAACACCGTGCGGCCCGCGCTGGTCGGCGGGGACAAGCGGGCGCAGGTCGCCGCCGCCGACCTGGTGGACGCGCTCGGCGGGCGGGAGGCCTGGGCACACGCCGTCGGCTGTGTGCCGCAGGCCGCGCAGCCGGTGACCAAACTGCGCTGGCTGGCGAAGAACGAGCCGGAGGCCGCCGCCCGCACCGCGGTGCTGCTGCAGGCGCACGACTGGCTGGTGTGGCAGCTGCTCGGCCGGCCGGTGCGCCGGACCACGGACCGCGGCGGCGCCTCCGGCACCGGCTACTGGTCCGCCGCCACCGGCGGCTACCGGGCCGACCTGGTGGAGCTGGCGCTCGGCCACCAGGCCATGCTGCCGGAGGTGATCGGTCCCTCGGACGCGGCCGGTACGACGCCGGAGGGGCTGCTGATCTCCGCGGGGACCGTCGAGACGATGGCGGCCGCGTTCGGCCTGGGCCTCGGGTTCGGCGACGCCGTCGTCTCGCTCGGAGCCTCCGGTTCCGTCATGGCCGTCCACCCCGAGGCGCTGCACGACCCGTCGGGGACGATCACCTCGCTGGCCGACGCGACCGGCATGCACCTGCCGGTGGTGACGACCCTGAACGCCGTGCGCACCCTGCGCGGCACCGCCGAACTCCTCGGCCTGCCCGACCTGGAGAGCCTGTCCGACCTGGCGCTGAAGTCGACGCCCGGCGCCCACGGCCTCGTGTTCCTGCCGTATCTCGAAGGCGAGCGGACGCCCGCGCTGCCGCACACCGCGGGGACGCTGGCCGGTCTGCGGCGGGAGTCGATGAAGCCGGAGCACCTGGCGCGGGCCGCGTTCGAGGGCATGCTGTGCGGGCTCGCCGACGCGCTGGACGTACTGCGCGGGCGGGGTGTGGAGGTGCGGCGGATCTTCCTGCTGGGCGCGGCGGCCGAGCTGCCCGCCGTACAGGCCTGCGCGCCGTCCCTGTTCGGCGCGCAGGTCGTCGTACCGCAGCCCGCCGACTACGCGGCGATCGGCGCCGCCCGGCAGGCCGCCTGGGCGCTCGGGGTGTCACAGGGCACCCTCGACCCGCGCACCCCGCCGGCCTGGCAGGGTGCGGTCGCGCAGGTGCTGGAGCCCGGCGAGGAACTGGCGGTCGGACAGGCGGTGCGGCAGCAGTTCGTGTCGGTGCGGGAGCAGACCCATCCGGGGGCGTTCCGGTTGTAACTCCCCGCCTGCTCCGGTTATTCGGTTGAGGTAACGCGGGTGGAGTGTTCGACGATAGGGGCCAAGGGCAACCAACCGCCCCTACCGCCGACTCCGAGAGACCAGCGTGCTCATACGACTCCTGCGGACCTACCTCAGGCCCTACCGAAAACCCATCGCCGTGCTGGTGCTGCTGCAGTTCCTGCAGACCTGCGCGACCCTCTACCTGCCGACCCTGAACGCGGACATCATCGACAACGGTGTCGTGAACGGCGACACCGGCTACATCCTGTCCTTCGGCGCCCTGATGATCGGCATCTCGCTGGTCCAGGTCGTCTGCAACATCGGCGCGGTCTACTACGGCGCCCGGACCGCCTCGGCGCTCGGCCGTGACGTGCGGGCCGCCGTCTTCGACCGGGTGCAGTCCTTCTCCGCCCGCGAGGTCGGCCACTTCGGCGCGCCCTCGCTGATCACCCGGACGACGAACGACGTCCAGCAGATCCAGATGCTGGCCCTGATGACGTTCACGCTGATGGTGTCGGCGCCGATCATGTGCGTGGGCGGCATCGTGCTGGCGCTCGGCCTGGACGTGCCGCTGTCGGCCGTGCTGGTCGCCGTCGTGCCCGTGCTCGGCATCTGTGTGACGTTGATCGTGCGGCGGCTGCGGCCGCTGTTCCGGACCATGCAGGAGCGGCTGGACACGGTGAACCGGGTGCTGCGCGAGCAGATCACCGGCAACCGGGTGATCCGCGCCTTCGTCCGCGACGAGTACGAGCAGCAGCGCTTCCGCCGGGCCAACACCGAGCTGACCGACCTGTCGCTGGGCACCGGCAACCTGCTCGCGCTGATGTTCCCGATCGTCATGACGGTGGTGAACCTGTCGTCCATCGCGGTGGTGTGGTTCGGCGCGCACCGCATCGACAGCGGCGGCATGCAGATCGGCGACCTGACCGCGTTCCTCGCCTATCTGATGCAGATCGTGATGTCCGTGATGATGGCCACCTTCATGTTCATGATGGTGCCGCGCGCGGAGGTGTGCGCCGAGCGCGTGCAGGAGGTGCTGGACATGTCCTCCAGCGTCGTCCCGCCGTCGGCGCCGGTCACCGAGCTGCGCCGGCACGGGCACCTGGAGATCCGGGGCGCGGGCTTCCGCTACCCGGGTGCCGAGGAGCCGGTGCTGAAGGCCGTCGACCTCGTCGCCCGGCCGGGCGAGACGACCGCCGTGATCGGCTCGACGGGCAGCGGCAAGTCCACCCTGCTGGGCCTCGTGCCCCGGCTGTTCGACGCGACGGACGGCGAGGTCCTCGTGGACGGCGAGGACGTACGGACCGTCGACCCGCGGCTGCTGGCCAGGACCGTCGGGCTCGTCCCGCAGAAGCCCTATCTCTTCGCGGGCACGGTCGCCACCAACCTGCGCTACGGCAACCCGGACGCCACGGACGAGGAGCTGTGGCACGCGCTGGAGGTCGCGCAGGCCAAGGACTTCGTGGAGCGGCTGGAGAACGGGCTGGACTCCCCGATCGCGCAGGGCGGCACCAATGTGTCCGGCGGTCAGCGGCAGCGGCTCGCCATCGCCCGCACCCTCGTCCAGCGCCCGGAGATCTACCTCTTCGACGACTCCTTCTCCGCCCTCGACTACGCCACCGACGCGGCCCTGCGCGCCGCGCTCGCCCGGGAGACCGCCGAGGCGACCGTGGTGATCGTCGCCCAGCGGGTGGCGACCATCCGGGACGCCGACCGGATCATCGTGCTCGACGAGGGCCGGGTGGTCGGCACCGGCCGGCACCACGAGCTGATGGCGGACAACGAGACCTACCGGGAGATCGTGCTCTCCCAGCTGACGGAAGCGGAGGCTGCCTGATGGCCGGGCCCATGGGGCGGATGATGGCCGGGACCGGACCGGACCACCGCTCGCTGGACTTCAAGGTGTCGGGCCGGCGGCTCGTCGCGCAGTTCCGGCCGGAGCGGTTCACGATCTACGCGCTGCTGCTGTGCGTGCTGATCAGCGTGGGCCTGTCGGTGGCCGGGCCGAAGATCCTCGGCGAGGCCACCGACCTGGTCTTCGCGGGCATCGTCGGGCGGCAGATGGAGCCCGGCGCCACCAAGGAGCAGGTGCTGGAGGCGATGCGGGAGCGCGGCGACGGCGACATCGCCGACATGCTGCGCGGCACCGACTTCACGCCCGGCGAGGGCATCGACTTCACCGCCGTCGGGAACGTGCTGCTGTTCGCGCTCGTCGTGTTCGTGGTCGCCGGGCTGCTGATGGCGGTGGCGACGCGGCTGGTGAACCGGGCCGTGAACCGCACCATGTACCGGATGCGCGAGGACGTGCAGACCAAGCTGTCGCGGCTGCCGCTGTCGTACTTCGACAAGCGGCAGCGCGGCGAGGTGCTGTCCCGGGCGACCAACGACATCGACAACATCGGGCAGACCCTCCAGCAGTCGATGGGCCAGCTGATCAACTCGCTGCTGACCATCATCGGCGTGCTCGCGATGATGTTCTGGGTGTCGTGGATCCTGGCGCTGGTCGCGCTGGTGACGGTCCCGCTGTCGCTGTACGTGGCGACGTGGGTCGGCAAGCGGTCGCAGCCGCACTTCGTGCAGCAGTGGCGGTCCACCGGCACGCTCAACGCGCACATCGAGGAGATGTACACCGGGCACACCCTGGTGAAGGTGTTCGGGCGGCAGGAGGAGTCGGCGAAGCAGTTCGCCGAACAGAACGAGGCGCTGTACGAGGCCGGGTTCAAGGCGCAGTTCAACAGCGGCATCATGCAGCCGCTGATGATGTTCGTCTCCAACCTGAACTACGTCCTGGTCGCGGTGGTCGGCGGCCTGCGGGTGGCGTCCGGGTCGCTGTCGATAGGCGACGTGCAGGCGTTCATCCAGTACTCGCGGCAGTTCTCGATGCCGCTGACGCAGCTCGCGTCGATGGCCAACCTGGTGCAGTCCGGCGTCGCCTCCGCCGAGCGGATCTTCGAACTCCTCGACGCCGAGGAGCAGTCGGCGGACCCGGTGCCGGGGGTGCGGCCGGAGGAACTGCGCGGCCGGGTCGCGCTGGAGCAGGTGTCCTTCCGGTACGACCCGGAGAAGCCGCTGATCGAGGACCTGACGCTGACGGTGGAACCGGGGCAGACGGTGGCGATCGTCGGCCCGACCGGCGCCGGCAAGACCACGCTGGTGAACCTGCTGATGCGGTTCTACGACGTGTCCGGCGGCCGCATCACCCTCGACGGCGTCGACATCGCCCAGATGTCCCGGGACGAACTGCGCTCCGGGATCGGCATGGTGCTCCAGGACACCTGGCTGTTCGGCGGCACCATCGCGGAGAACATCGCGTACGGGGCGTCCAGGAAGGTCACCCGCGGCGAGATCGAGGAGGCCGCGCGGGCGGCCCACGCCGACCGGTTCATCCGCACCCTGCCCGACGGCTACGACACCGTGATCGACGACGAGGGCTCGGGCGTCAGCGCCGGTGAGAAGCAGCTCATCACCATCGCGCGGGCGTTCCTGTCCGACCCGGTGATCCTGGTGCTCGACGAGGCGACCAGCTCCGTCGACACCCGCACCGAGGTGCTGATCCAGAAGGCGATGGCCAAACTGGCGCACGGCCGGACGTCGTTCGTCATCGCCCACCGGCTGTCGACCATCCGGGACGCCGACACCATCCTGGTGATGGAGAACGGCTCGATCGTCGAGCAGGGCTCACACAGCGAACTCCTGGCGACGGGCGGGGCGTACGCACGGCTGTACCAGGCGCAGTTCGCGCAGGCGGTCGCCGAGGTGGACTGAGGGTTCGCCCGGCCGGTGGCCTCGGTTTGCCGAGGCCACCGGCCCGCCGCAGAATCAGGGAGAATTCCCTGCGCCGCAGGCGCCCGACCGAGCGAGGCACCATGGCCGGCATCAAGGGGGACGCGGCCCGGCCCGTCGAGCTGAAAGCCGGCGCGATCGGGTTCGTCGACGCGCTCGTCATCGGACTGAACTCGACGTCCCCGGCGTACTCGCTGGCAGCCGCCATCGGCCCCGTCGTGGCGCTCGTGGGCGTCTACGCCCCCGGCGTGATGGTCGCCTCGTTCGTCCCCATGCTGCTGATCGCGTCGGCGTTCTACTACCTCAACCGGGCCGACCAGGACTGCGGGACGACCTTCTCGTGGGTCACCCGGGCCATGGGGCCGTGGACCGGGTGGCTCGGCGGATGGGCCATCACCATGACCGGCGTCCTGGTGGTCGGCTCGCTGGCCGACGTCGCCGTGACCTTCGGCCTGCTCACCTTCGGCCTCGACGGCTGGGCCGAGCACGAGGCCGTACGCCAGACGCTGACCGTGCTGGTCATCCTGCTGATGACGGCCCTGTGCGTCATCGGTACCGAGCTGTCGGCCAAGGTGCAGAACGTGCTGATCCTCGCGCAGGTCGCCTGCCTGCTCGCGTTCGCCGTGGTGGCGCTCTACCGCGTCCACGCCGGCACCGGCACCCTCGACTCCGTCCGGCCGTCGGCCGAGTGGCTGAACCCCTTCGGCTCCGGAGGCGCCCTCCTGACCGCGGCCCTGCTGCTGGGCGTGTTCATCTACTGGGGCTGGGAGTCGGCGGTCAACCTCACCGAGGAGGTGACGGACTCCGCCACCGCGCCCGGCCGGGCCGCCGTCTGGTCGACGGTCATCCTGCTGGTGACGTACGTGTCGGTCGCCTTCGCGGTGGTCGCCTACGCCGGGACGGCCTTCCTCGCCGAGAACGCCGGGGAGGAGGAGTTCGTCTTCGCCCTGCTCGCCGGGGAGGCCATGGGCGGCTGGGACTGGGTCGTGCTGCTGGCGGTGTCGACGTCGGCGCTGGCCTCGACGCAGACGACGATCATCCCGGCCTCCCGCACGGCGCTGTCGATGGCCCGCCGCCGCGCGCTGCCCGCGTCGTTCGCCCGGATCCACCCGCGGTACCGCACGCCCGACGTCAGCACCTGGTGGGTCGCCGCGATCGCCATCGGCTGGTACCTGGTCGTCAAACAGATCAGCGAGAACGCGCTCTTCGACTCGCTCACCGCGCTGTCGCTGCTGATCGCCTTCTACTACGCCCTCACGGGCGTCGCCTGCGCGGTCTACCACCGCCGCCGGCTGACCGAGAGCGTCCGGAACCTCGTGCTGATCGGCCTCGGCCCGGTGGTGGGGGCCGCGCTGCTGGCCTGGCTGCTGGTGGAGTCGGTCGTCGACATGGCCGACCCGGCGAACAGCTACAGCGGGGTCTCCTGGTTCGGGCTCGGTCCACCGCTGGTGATCGGCATCGGCATCGCCGTCACGGGTGTGGTCCTCATGGTCTGGTGGCGGTTCGTGTCGCCCGCCTTCTGGTCGGAGCGCCCGGGCGTCGCCGACGCCGAACCGGTCCGCCGGGAGGAGCCCTGACATGGCGGTCGTCCTCGGATACGACGAGTCCCCCGGGGCGGTGCGGGCGCTGCGCGTCGCGGTCGAGGTGTCGGCCGCCTTCCGCGAACCCCTCGTCCTGGTCTACGGCGCCGCGGCCCCGGGAGCCGTGGGCGAGGAGTACGCGGCCCATCGGCAGGCCCTCGTCGAGGCCGGGCGCACCGCGCTCCGGCACGCCGTCGCGGTGGCCGAGGCGGCCGGGGTGCCGACGACGGTCGAGATCGTCGACGAGAAGCCCGCCCAGGCACTGCTCGGCGCGGCGGCCCGGCACGGGGCGCGGGTCATCGTGGTGGGCAGCTGGGGCGAGAGCCCGATGCGCGGCGCGCTGCTGGGCTCGACGCCTCACAAGCTGCTGCACCTGTCCCGCGTGCCGGTGCTGTGCGTGCCGACCGCCGAGGACGAGTGAGACGCCGGCCCCCGGTCCCGGCCCCGGGTCCCGGCCTCAGTCCAGGTAGCCCCGCAGCTGGTCCGCGAAGGCGTGGTCGCGGAGTTTGCTGAGGGTCTTCGACTCGATCTGGCGGATGCGTTCGCGGGTGACGCCGAAGATGCGCCCTATCTCCTCCAGGGTGCGCGGACGGCCGTCCACCAGCCCGTAGCGGAGCTGCACGACCTTGCGCTCACGCTCGCCGAGGGTGGACAGGACCGCCTCCAGGTGCTCCCTGAGCAGCAGGAACGCGGCGGACTCCACCGGGGACGCGGCGTCGCCGTCCTCTATCAGGTCGCCCAGCGCGACATCGTCCTCCTCGCCGACGGGGGCGTGCAGCGAGACGGGCTCCTGGGCGAGCCGCAGCACCTCGCCCACCCGTTCCGGCGGCAGGTCGAGCTGCGCGGCGACCTCCTCGGACGTCGGCTCGTAGCCGCGCTCCTGGAGCATCCGGCGCTGGACGCGCACGACCCGGTTGATCAGCTCGACGACGTGCACCGGGACCCGGATGGTGCGGGCCTGGTCGGCGAGGGCGCGGGACATGGCCTGGCGGATCCACCAGGTGGCGTAGGTGGAGAACTTGTAGCCGCGGGCGTAGTCGAACTTCTCGACGGCCCGGATGAGGCCCAGGTTGCCCTCCTGCACGAGGTCCAGCATGGTCAGCCCGCGGCCCACATACCGCTTGGCGACGGACACCACCAGCCGCAGGTTCGCCTCGATCAGCCGCCGCTTGGCCATCCGCCCCATCACGACCAGACGGTCCAGGTCGAGGGCGAGCTGGCTGTCCAGGTCGGGCGTGTGGAGCAGCTTCTCCTCGGCGAACAGCCCCGCCTCGACGCGGCGGGCCAGCTCGACCTCCTCGGCGGCGGTGAGCAGCGGGATCCGCCCGATCTCCCGCAGGTACTGCCGGAACAGGTCGGAGGTGGGCCCGCCGGTGTCCACCACCCGCCCGGGGGGCGGTTCGACGGGCTCCGGCTCCGCGGCCGGCCCGCCTTCCGGTTCGGTCTCCGGTTCGCTCTCCGGCTCCGTTTCCGCCTCCGTTTCCGGGTGGTGCGCGACACGGCTCTGCGGCGGCACGGCCGCCAGCACGTCCGGCTCCGCGTCCGGATCCGTGTCGGTCGGCATGTCGGTGTGGACGAGGGTCTGGGTCTGCACGGGGGCGACCTCCAGGGTGATCGCTGCTGAGGTGGCGGAACCGCGGGGGTGTAGGACCCGTGAGGGACGGATCGGCCGCGCTCCGAGGACTCAGGCACCGGCACCCAGTGTGGGGTAAGACACATCTCCGCCACGAGGGGCGTGCGGTGACTTTTTGCGTCCGGTTCGTGACCGCGCGCTCAGAGCGCCGAGGGACCCTCGTCCTGCAGTGCCCGGTCGTACCTCGTGAGGATCATCATCTCGTTCTGGATGGCGGCGGCCTGCGCCGGATCGCCGTTGCCGAGACGGGTCAGCAGACTCTGCAGGTCGGCGAGGCGACGGGCGACGGCGCGGCGGCGGACCGTCACCAACTGCACACCCGCGTAGTGCTCGTCGACCGTCTTGCGCATGATGGCCTCGACGGCCAGTTCCGTCACCATCGCGCGGACCGTGTCGTCCGGGGCCGCGTCCCGGACCCGGGCCAGGTACTCCGGCGCGTCCTGCGTGCCGTACTCGGCGCCGCCGGCGTCGAGGATGGCCTGCCGTACGGCGGCGTAGGGGGCGGCGGTGAACTCGTCGACGCCGTACGCGTCGAAGGCCGGGGAGACCAGTTCGGGGCGCTGGAGGGCGAGCTTGAGCAGCTCGCGTTCCGTCGCGTACACCGGGTTGCGGAGGGTCAGCGCCGGGCCGGAGGCCTGGGGGCGCGGGGCGGCGTCGTACGGCGGTTGCGGGCCCCGCGCCGGCGCCGGGCCCTTGCCGCCCCGGTCGCGGGCCCAACGGGCCAGCTGCGCCACCCGCTTGACCACGAACTGGGTGTCGAGGATGCCGAGCATGCCCGCGAGCTCGACGGCGACCTCGTGCTGGGCGCCGCTGTTCTTGATGCGGGCGACGACCGGGGCGGCCTCGTCGAGCGCGGCGGCGCGGCCCGCCGGGGTGTCCAGGTCGTAGCGGGAGACGATCTGGCGGAGGGCGAACTCGAAGAGCGGCGTGCGCGGCTCGACCAGGTCGGCGACCGCCTCGTCACCCTTGGCGAGCCGCAGGTCGCAGGGGTCCATGCCGTCGGGGGCGATGGCGATGTAGGTCTCGGCGGCGAACTTCTGGTCGTCCTCGAAGGCGCGCAGGGCCGCCTTCTGGCCGGCCGCGTCGCCGTCGAACGTGAAGATCACGCGCGCGCTGCCGTTGTCCATCAGCAGCCGGCGGAGGATCTTGATGTGGTCGCCGCCGAACGCGGTGCCGCAGGTGGCGATCGCCGTCGTCACCCCGGCGAGATGGCAGGCCATCACGTCGGTGTAGCCCTCGACCACCACCGCGCGGGACGACTTCGCGATGTCCTTCTTCGCCAGGTCGATGCCGTAGAGGACCTGGGACTTCTTGTAGATCGCCGTCTCGGGGGTGTTGAGGTACTTCGGTCCGTTGTCCGCCTCGTAGAGCTTGCGGGCGCCGAAGCCGACGACGTCGCCGCCGATGTCGCGGATCGGCCACATCAGCCGGCCGCGGAAACGGTCGATGGGGCCGCGCCGGCCCTCCTGCGACAGCCCGGAGAGGATCAGTTCCTTGTCGCTGAAGCCCTTGCCGCGCAGATAGCGGGTGAGGTGGTCCCAGCCCTGCGGGCTGTAGCCGACGCCGAAGTGGACGGCGGCGGCCTGGTCGAAGCCGCGCTCGGCGAGGAAGATCCGGCCGGTGTCGGCCTCGGGGCTGGTGGCGAGCTGTTCCGCGTACCACTCGGCGGCGATCTTGTGGGCCTCGACCAGGCGGATGCGTTCGCCGCGCTGGTGGGCGGGGTTGTACCCGCCCTCCTCGTAGCGCAGGGTGATGCCGGCCTGGGCGGCCAGGCGTTCGACCGCCTCCGAGAAGGAGAGGTGGTCCACCTTCATCACGAAGGTGATGGTGTCGCCGCCCTCCTGGCAGCCGAAGCAGTGGAAGAGTCCCTTGCTCGGGCTGACCTGGAAGGACGGCGACTTCTCGTCATGGAACGGGCACAGCCCCTTGAGGTTGCCGCCGCCCGCGTTGCGCAGCTGGAGGTACTCGGACACCACGGCGTCGATCGGGACCGCGTCCCGTACCGCCTTCACGTCCTCGTCGTTGATCCGTCCTGCCACGGATGAATTCTACGGGGCTCCGGTGACAAGCCCGGGGCACGCGGAACGCCCTCAGGTGCCGAGGCTCTCCAGCGGCACGCGCGGGGACGCCAGCGCCTCGGTGTCCACCCGCGCCCGGGACCGGATCAGCCGCTGGATCTGCTCTGTGACGTCCCACACGTTCACGTTCATCCCCGCCAGCACCCGCCCTTCCTTCACCCAGAACGCGATGAACTCCCGCTTCCCCGCGTCCCCACGGATCACCACCTGGTCGTACGACCCGGGCGGCGCCCACCCCGAGTACTCCATGCCCAGGTCGTACTGGTCGGAGAAGAAGTACGGCACCCGGTCGTAGACGACGTCCTGTCCCAGCATGGCCCGCGCCGCCGCCGGTCCGCCGTTCAGCGCGTTCGCCCAGTGCTCCACCCGCATCCGGGTGCCGAAGAGGGCGTGCGGGAAGGCGGCGACGTCGCCGGCCGCGTGGATGTCGGGGTCGGACGTGCGCAGCCGCTCGTCCACGATCACGCCGCCGCCGTGCGCCCGGTCGGCGATCCCCAGGCCGGCCGCCTCCGCGAGGGCGACCCGCGGTGCGGCGCCGATCGCGGCGAGCACGGCGTGCGCCGGGTGCTCCTCGCCGTCGTCCGTACGGGCCGCCAGCACCACGCCGTCCTGACCGATGATCTCCGTGAGCCGGACGCCGAAGTGGAAGCGCACCCCGTGCTCCCGGTGCAGCTCGGCGAAGAGCTGGCCCAGCTCGGGCCCGAGCACACCGTGCAGCGGGGTCGGCTCCGGTTCGACGACGGTGACCTCGGCGCCGTACTCCCGGGCCGCCGCCGCCACCTCCAGGCCGATCCAGCTGGCGCCGGCGATCACGATGTGGCCGTTGTCCCGGCCGAGGTGGGTGAGGACGCCCTTGAGGCGTTCCGCGTGGGCCAGGCGGCGCAGATGGTGGACGCCGGCCAGGTCGGTGCCCGGGATGTCCAGGCGGCGGGGCTCGGCACCCGTGGCCAGCAGCAGCTTGTCGTAGCGGACGACCGTGCCGTCCTCGCCGAAGCGGACCGTCTTCGCGGCGCGGTCGACGGCGTCGACGGTCTGGCCGAGGTGCAGCTCGATGTCGTTGCGCGCGTACCAGGCGGGCTCGTGCACGAAGACGCTGTCGCGTTCGTCCTTGCCGAGCAGGTAGCCCTTGGACAGCGGGGGCCGTTCGTACGGGTGGTCGCGCTCGTCGCAGATCAGTATCACCCGCCCGTTGAAGCCCTCAGCGCGAAGCGTCTCGGCCGCCTTCGCGCCGGCGAGACCTCCTCCGACGATGACGAATGTCTGATCCGCGTCGACCACTTGATGCCTCCTCGTGAATATGCCGCCACTGCGAGCGTCCCGCACGGAGCGTGATGGGGGAAGAGGGGGTGACCCGATCAGGCCACGGAGGGTCACGTACTTGTCACATACGTCCCGTCAGTCTCGCGTGCAGCGAGCGGGCGGAGGCGTCGGTGAGGGAGGCGATCTGGTCGACGATCACCCGTTTGCGGGCCCGGTCGTCGGGCGCCTCGTCGAACAGCGTGCGGAACTGCGGGTCCAGGCCGTCCGGCGCGCGGGCGGTGAGGGCATCGGCGAGTTCGGCGACGACGATCCGCTGGTCGGCGCGGAGCCGGGCCTGCTCGGCACGCTGCATGACGTACCGGTCGGCGACCGCCTTCAGCACCGCGCACTCCATCCGGGTCTCGCGCGGCACGACCAGCTCCGCCCCGTACCGGGTGAGCCGGCCGCCGCCGTACGCGGCGCGGGTGGCGCCCTCGGCGGCGAGGCAGAAACGGCCGATGAGCTGGCTGGTCGCGTCCTTCAGCCGGGCCTGGGCGATGGCCGTGCCGTCGTAGCCGTGCGGCCACCACTCCTCGTCCTGGAGCCGGTCCAGGGCGGCGGCGAGCTCGGCGGGGTCGGTGTCGGCGGGGACGTAGCGGCCGACGGCGACGCGGAAGATCTCCTGGCGTTCCGGGTCGGCGTGCAGCAGGTTGGGGTCGATGTGCCCGGCGTGCAGGCCGTCCTCCACGTCGTGCACCGAGTAGGCCACGTCGTCGGACCAGTCCATGACCTGGGCCTCGAAGCAGGTGCGGGTGTCCGGGGCGTCCTTGCGGGCCCAGTCGAACACCGGGCGGTCGTCCTCGTAGACGCCGAACTTGGCGGAGCCCGGGTCGGTGGGGTGGGCGCCGCGCGGCCACGGGTACTTGGTGGCGGCGTCCAGCGCGGCGCGGGTCAGGTTGAGGCCGACGGAGCCCTCCGGGGTGAACCGTTTGGGCTCGATCCGGGTGAGGAGCCGCAGCGACTGGGCGTTGCCCTCGAAGCCGCCGCAGTCCTCGGCGAACTCGTTGAGGGCCTGTTCGCCGTTGTGGCCGAAGGGGGGATGGCCGAGGTCGTGCGAGAGGCAGGCGGCCTCGACGAGGTCGGGGTCGCAGCCGAGGGCCGCGCCCAGCTCCCGGCCGACCTGGGCGCACTCCAGGGAGTGGGTGAGGCGGGTGCGGGGGCTGGGGTCCCAGGCGTGGCTCGTCGTGCCGGGGGTCACGACCTGGGTCTTGCCGGCGAGTCTTCTCAGCGCGGCGGAGTGCAGCACGCGGGCGCGGTCGCGTTGGAAGGCGGTGCGGCCGGGGCGTTTGTCGGGCTCCGGGGCCCAGCGGTCGACTGACGTCGGGTCGTATCCGGGGGGTGCGTTGCCTGCCATGCCTCGACAGTAAGTGCAGATGCGTCTGCCGGGTTGGTGTTGTGTCGCGGGTGCGGGTTGTCTTCGGATGGTCGCGCAGTTCCCCTAGGGAGCTGCAGCCAGGGCCGGTTTCGTCGGCACCCGTGTTGTCGCCTCGTCGTAGCGGTGCAGGAGCAGTTCGGCCATCAAGGGGTGTGCTCCGAGCGGATCCGAGGCGATGTCCGGTGCCGCCTTCGCGCACTCCGTCGCGAAGCGGCCCGGGGCCGTGAAGCAGGAGGCGACCGCTATGCGGTGGCGGCCGCGTGCCCGCAGGGAGCGGACGGCCGACGCCACCGTCGGGGTCGCCGCGGAGGCGTACGCGGGGACGACCGGGACGCCGAGCCGCGCGGCGAGGAGGGCGGCCGTGCGGCCGGTGTCGGTCGCGGACTCGGGGTCGCGGGAGCCGGCCGCGGCCAGTACGACCGCGCTGCCGCGGCGCTCGGCCGCCGTCCTCGGGGGGCGCCAGCCGGCCTCGGTGAGGCGGGTGTGGAGGGTGGCGGCGAGCAGCGGGTGCGGGCCGAGCGGGGCGGCGACGCGGGTGCGGGCCGGGTGGGCGGCGGCCATCTCGGGGATGTCCTGCTTGACGTGGTAGCCGCGGCTCAGCAGGAGCGGGACCAGGACGGCCTCGCGGTCGCCGAGGGCGGCGAGGGTGTCGGGGAGCAGGGGCGCGTTCAGCTCGATGTGGCCGAGGTGGACCGGCAGGCCGGGGCGCAGCTCGCGGACCCGGTCGAGGAGGGCGCGGACGGTGGCGAGGGCGCGCGGGTCGCGGCTGCCGTGGGCCACGACGACGAGCGCGGGCCGGCCGGAGGCGGGGCTGAGCTGGCTGTCCATGCGTCGAGGGTGACGGCAGGACGTTGCCGAGCCGTTGCGTGGGCGTCACGGGCGTTTTCCGTGGGTTCACCGCGGGGGCTCGGGGGTGTGTGAGGGGTGTGCAACCGGGGCGCCGCACACCACGTCCCTCTCGGTATGAAGATCGTACGACCTCGTCTCCCTCGTACCCGGGCCGGCCGTCGGCGGCTGGTGCAGGCCGTGATGGCGGGGTGCGTGCTGGCGCTGCTGCCGTCGACCTGGATGTACGTCTCCACGAGCGACCGGCTGCGGACCACGGCCGACGCGCCGCGTACCGAGGTCGCCGTGGTCTTCGGGGCGGGCCTGTGGAACGGGGAACCGTCGCCGTACCTCGCGCACCGGCTGGACGCGGCGGCCGAGCTGTACCGGGCCGGCCGCATCGAGGTGGTGCTGGTCACCGGCGACAACAGCCGGGAGGACTACGACGAGCCGGACGCGATGCGCTCCTACCTCACCCGGCAGGGCGTCCCGGACACGCGGATCGTCAGCGACTACGCCGGCTTCGACACCTGGGACTCCTGCGTCCGCGCCAAGAAGATCTTCGGCGTGGACGAGGCGGTCCTGATCAGCCAGGACTTCCACATCCGGCGCGCGGTGGCGCTGTGCCGGGCGGCGGGGGTGGAGTCGTACGGCGTCGGGGTCGCCGACCGGCGGGACGCGACCTGGGTGTACGGCGGCGTCCGGGAGGTCTTCGCGAGCGGCAAGGCGGCGCTGGACGCGGTGCTCGAACCCGACCCCCGGTTCCTCGGGCCGCGGGAGCCCGGCGTGGAGCGGGCGCTCGCCGCCGGCCGGTAGGAGCCGGGTGGCCTCACGGCGGGCCTCGGGCGGCGGGGAGGTCGGCTTCCCGGTCGTGTAACAGGGAGCCGTCATGGCGCGTAACACGAGCGAAGCACCCTGAAGGGCATGAACAGCACCTCGACGCCCACCCACTGCCCGTACTGCGCCCTGCAGTGCGGGATGAACCTGTCGCCCTCGCCGGACGGGGGCGTCGAGGTGCTGGAGCGCACCGACTTCCCGGTGAACCGCGGGGCGCTGTGCGGCAAGGGCCGTACGGCGCCCGCGGTGCTCTCCTCCCGGGTGCGGCTGACCTCCCCGCTGGTGCGGGACGGGGACACGCTGGTGCCCGCCACGTGGGACGAGGCCCTGGACCGGATCGCCGGCGCGCTGCGCCGCACCCGCGCGGAGCACGGCGCGGACGCGCTCGGCGTGTTCGGCGGCGGCGGGCTGACCAACGAGAAGGCCTACTCGCTCGGCAAGTTCGCCCGGGTCGTGCTCGGCACCTCGCAGATCGACTACAACGGCCGGTTCTGCATGTCGTCCGCGGCGGCCGGGGGCATGAAGGCGTTCGGCCTGGACCGCGGGCTGCCGTTCCCGCTGGAGGACATACCGAGGACGGGCTGCGTGATCCTGGTGGGCTCGAACCTCGCCGAGACCATGCCGCCGTCGCTGCGCTACCTCACCGAGCTGAAGGAGAACGGCGGCACCCTGATCGTCGTCGACCCGCGCCGCACGAAGACCGCCGAGCAGGCCGATCTGCACCTGGCGCCCCGGCCCGGCACCGACCTCGCGCTCGCGCTGGGCCTGCTGCACCTGGTGGTCGCCGAGGGCCGCACCGACGAGGAGTACATCCGCGTGCGGACCAGCGGCTGGGAGGACACGCGGGCCGCGGCCATGGCGCACTGGCCGGAGTACGTGGAACGGATCACGGGGGTGTCCGTTCCCGAACTGCGGGAGGCCGTACGGATGTTCTGCGAGCCGGAGTCCGCGATGGTGCTCACCGCGCGTGGACCCGAGCAGCAGGCCAAGGGCACCGACACGGTCGGCGCGTGGATCAACCTGTGCCTGGCGACCGGCCGCGCGGGCCGCCCGTACAGCGGTTTCGGCTGTCTCACCGGGCAGGGCAACGGGCAGGGCGGGCGCGAGCACGGCCAGAAGGCCGACCAGCTGCCCGGCTACCGCAAACTGGACGACCCGGCGGCGCGGCGGCACGTCGCCGAGGTGTGGGGCGTGGACCCGGACTCGCTGCCGGGGCCGGGGCGCAGCGCGTACGAGCTGCTGGACGCGCTCGGCACGGACATCCGGACGCTGCTGCTGATGGGCTCCAACCCGGTGGTGTCGGCGCCGCGCGCCGCGCACGTCGAGGAGCGGATCAAGTCCCTAGGCTTCCTCGCGGTCTGCGACGTCGTGCTGTCGGAGACGGCGGAGCTGGCGGACGTGGTGCTGCCGGTGACGCAGTGGGCCGAGGAGACCGGCACGACGACCAACCTGGAGGGCAGGGTTCTGCTGCGCCGGCAGGCGATCACCCCGCCCGAGGGCGTCCGCAGCGACCTGGAGGTCATGCACGAGCTGGCCGCGCGGCTCGGCGTGGAGAAGGGCTTCCCGACCGACCCCGAAGAGGTCTTCGAGGAGCTGCGCCGGGCCAGCGCGGGCGGCCCCGCGGACTACTCCGGCATCACCTACCGCAGGCTCGCGGAGGAGAACGGCGTGTTCTGGCCGTGCCCCGCGCCCGGGGCGGCGCTCGACGACCGGGGTGCCGCGGACCCCGAGGACGCCTCGCTCGACGTGTCCGCGGACGACCCGGTGCGGGACGAGGAGACGGCGGCCGGGGCGCACCCCGGCACGCCCCGGCTGTTCCTCGACCGGTTCGCCACGCCGGACGGCCGGGCCCGGTTCGTGCCGGTGACGCACCGGGCGGTCGCCGAGGAACCCGACGACGAGTACCCGGTGCTGCTGACCACCGGCCGGGTGGTCGCCCAGTACCAGTCCGGGGCCCAGACCCGGCGGGTCGACGAGCTGAACGCCGCGGCGCCCGGCCCGTTCGTCGAGCTGCACCCGAGGCTGGCGGCCCGGCTGGGCGCGGCCGAGGGCGATCCCGTGGCGGTCGTCTCCCGGCGCGGCCGGGCCGTGGCACCGGCCAGGATCACCCACGCCATCCGCCCCGACACCGTGTTCATGCCGTTCCACTGGCCGGGCGAGGGCCGCGCCAACACTCTCACCAACCCGGCGCTGGACCCGACGTCGCGGATGCCGGAGTTCAAGGCGTGCGCGGTGCGGCTGGAGGCGGTGAAGTCCGGGAATTGACCCGGGTTTCCGGTGCGGGAATGCACCCGTCGGCGGGTCTATCCGGCTCGTAGATTCGACGCATGACGACCTACCAGGTACCCCAGCGCATGAACTTCGCCGCCGTCGCCCCGAAGGTGTTCAAGGCGGTCCTCGACCTGCACGCGGCCGCCGTGGAGGGCATCGACCCGGTGACGGTGGAGCTGGTGCAGATCCGGGCCTCCCAGCTCAACCACTGCGCGTACTGCCTCGACTACCACACCACCGACGCCCGCAAGGCCGGCGAGTCGGAGGACCGCATCCACCAGCTGCCGGCCTGGCGGGAGTCCAGCCTGTACACGGTCGAGGAGCGCGCGGCCCTGGCCCTGACGGAGGCCGTCACGCTGCTGCCCGGCGGGGTGTCGGACGAGGTGTACGAGGAGGCGGCCCGGCACTTCGACGAGGCGGCACTGGCCCAGCTGATCGCCCTGATCTTCACGGTGAACACCTGGAACCGCATGAACGTGACGACGCGGAAGACGCCGGGCACCGCCTGAGCCCGGGCCGCGCGGCGGGCCCTACGGCGGCGAGGTGCGCCGCGTCAGCCAGTCGCCGCTCCCGATGCGCCGGCCCCCGGCGCGCAGCCGGGCGGCGACCGGCGGCGCGGCGAGGTACACCCAGGCCCGTACCGCCGATCCGTCGGCCGTGCGGACGACATCGCGGGCGACCCGCTCGTAGAGGTTGCGCGGATCGCCCGGCGTCTCGCACTCCTCCAACCGGTCGAGCGTGCCGAGCAGTTCGTCGTACGTCTCCGGCCGCGCGGTGACCAGCTCGCCGCGCACCTCCGGGCCGCCGGGCTCCTCGACGGCGTACGGGTAGCCGGGGCCGTCGTAGAGGACGGCACCGGTGAGGCGGCCGGGCTCCTCGGCGCGGGTGCGGCCGCGCAGGAAGAGGTCGTGGTTGGGTTCGCCGGGGCGGAGGGTGCCGTAGACGAAGAAGGGGAGTTGGAAACGGGACGGCACAGAACTCACAGAAGTGATTCTCTCCCCTCACACACCTGCACGTCTTCACCCTGGCCATGGCATGTCCACGCCCCCTTGAATCTTGGTCACCCTCAGCGTGACCAGTTCAAGGAGACCCATGAGCCGGATACGGCCCTACGCCCTGGCCGCCACGACCGCCGCCGCACTGCTGGCCGCCACGCTCACCCCCGTCGCCGGGGCGGCCGACCGGCCCACCCGGGCCACGGCACTCGAGAACGCCGCCGCCATCCTCGCCGACCGGGGCGAAAGCCTCGGGCTCGGCGCCGGGCAGCGGACCACGGTCCGGGACGTCGTCGTCGACGCCGACGGCACCCAGCACATCCGCTACGACCGCACCTACCGCGGACTCCCCGTCCTGGGCGGCGACTTCGTCCTCCACGTGGCACCGGACGGCGGCTACCGGGGCGCCGACCGGGCGACCCGGGCCGCCGTCTCCCTGCCGGACGTGACGCCGGTGCTGCCCGCCCCGAAGGCCGCCGACGTGGCCGCGAACGCGCTGCGGGCCCTGCACCTGGGCGAGACCCTCAAGCGCCTGACGGCCAAGCCGCAGCTGGTCGTCGACGCCCTGCACGGGGCGCCCAGGCTGGCCTGGCGGACGGAGGCGGCGGCACTCGACGCGCGGGGCAACCCGGTCGCGCGGACGCTGCTGACGGACGCCCGGACCGGAGCCCGGATCGACGCGTGGGACACCCTGGAGTCGGCGTCGGAACCGGCCTCCGGGGACGGCCGGTCGCTGTACGGCGGCACGGTCCCGCTGCGGACCACGCCGGACGGAACCTCGTACGCCCTGAAGGACCCCACCCGCGGCGGCACCTACACCGGCGACGCCGCGAACAAGGTCGACCTGTGCCTGCTCGGCACCATCTGCCTCACCCGCGCCCCC
Source organism: Streptomyces sp. TSRI0107 (assembly GCF_001905845.1). Taxonomy (GTDB): domain Bacteria; phylum Actinomycetota; class Actinomycetes; order Streptomycetales; family Streptomycetaceae; genus Streptomyces. Next base: position 633,275 of record NZ_LIVZ01000001.1, read on the forward strand.
GCCACCGTCCTCACCGACGCCGACAACCACTGGGGCGACGGCACGACTGCCGACCGCGCCTCGGCGGCGGTGGACGCGCAGTACGGCACCGACGTCACCTGGGACTACTTCAAGGACGTCCACGCCCGCGAGGGCATCGCGGGCGACGGCAAGGGCTCGTACAACCGGGTGCACTACGGCAACCGCTACAACAACGCCTTCTGGGACGACACCTGCTTCTGCATGACGTACGGCGACGGTGACGGGACGACGTTCGGGCCGCTCGTCTCCCTGGACGTCGCCGGCCACGAGATGAGCCACGGCGTCACCTCCGCCACCGCGAACCTGACGTACACCGGCGAGTCCGGCGGCCTGAACGAGGCCACCTCCGATGTCTTCGGCACCCTGGTGGAGTTCCACGCGGCCAACCCCGCCGACCCGGGCGACTGGCTGATCGGCGAGAAGGTCGTGCGCGCCGGCTTCGGCCGGAGCGCCCTGCGCCACATGGACCGCCCGTCGAAGGACGGCGCCTCGCCCGACTGCTGGAGCCCGGGGGTCGCCGACCTCGACGTCCACTACTCCTCCGGCATCGGCAACCACTTCGCCTACCTGCTGGCCGAGGGCAGCGGCGCCAAGACGATCAACGGCGTCGCGCACGACTCCCCGACCTGCGACGGCACTTCGCTACCCGGCATCGGCCGGGACAAGCTCGGCGCGATCTGGTACCGGGCGCTGACGGTCTACATGACGTCCTCCACGACCTACGCCGGCGCCCGCACGGCCACCCTGAACGCCGCCCGCGACCTGTACGGCGCGGACAGCGCGGAGCACCGGGCGGTGGGGGCGGCCTGGAGCGCGGTGGGCGTGAACTGACGTACCGGGGACCTGCGGCGCCCAGGCCCTAGGCGCCGTAGGGGCGCTTCTCCTTCGCCTCCCGCAAGGCCCGCCCCCACCACACCAGTTGGTCGAGCATCGTCCTCGCCGCCGCGTTCGGGCCCGTGGGGTCCTTCAGGTGGCCGTCGGGGGTGAAGGCGGAGCCGGCGTTGTGGAAGGAGACGGTGTCGCGGACCGTGACGGTGTGGAGCTCGGCGAAGACCTGGCGGAGGTGTTCGGTGGCGCGCAGGCCGCCGGAGATGCCGCCGTAGGAGACGAGGGCGACGGGCTTGGCGCGCCACTCGGCGGTGTGCCAGTCGATGAGGTTCTTCAGGGCGGCGGGGTAGGAGTGGTTGTACTCGGGGGTGACCACGACGAACGCCTCCGCCGAGGCCAGCTTCGGGGTGATCCGGGCGAGGGCCGCGGTCGCCTCGGGGGCGGGGGAGAGGGTGGTCGGCAGCGGGGTCTCCGCCACGTCGAGGATCCGGCCCGTCAGGCCGGCGTGCTCGGCGACGCGGCCGAGGAGCCAGTCGGCGACGACCGGGCCGAAGCGGCCGTGGCGGTCGCTGCCGACGATGACGGTGACGTCGAGCGGGCGGGCGGACCCGGAGGCGGCCGCGGACGTGGGCGTGATGAGCTGTGTCGTCATGACGGTCAGGCTCCAACCTCAACCATCGTTGAGGTCAAGTCCGGCACCCCGCCCGCCCCGGTCACCCGTTCATCCCTTCCCCCTGCATCCTTCGGGTCCTCTTCCGCCGCGCTCCGCCACACGTCGATGACCTGCTGAAACACACCCGGGGGCGGTGGTGTCCGGTCGCGTCCCGGCACCCGTTCACCGTATTTCTGACGATCCCTCAGGAAGCGCGCTCGCCCCGCTGCCACTTACCTCGGAAGGGCAGGGCACCGACCAGCTCCACTCGATCGATGGGGGACACCGATGCGACGTATCGCCCGGCTGCTGACCGGTACCGCGCTCGCCGTCGCCGCCGCGAGCCTGTCCGCCGCGCCCGCGTTCGGTGACGACGGCGACCTGGAGGTGTACCCCAGCTCCGTGGTGCCCGGCGGATCCGTCAGCGTGAACACGGCGGCGTGCGGCGACGACGGGGCCGCCTCGGGCGACGCCAGCGCGGTCGGCGCCGGGCACTTCACCCTGGCGCCCAGCACGGACGACGGCAAGGCGATCGGCCAGTTCCGGGTGCCGCCGAGCGCGCAGCCGGGGACGTACGAGATCGTCGCGCGGTGCTCCGACGGCGACCGGGAGATCCGGGGCGACCTGGAGGTCACGCTGACCTCGGCCGACCCGGTGTACCCCAGGGGGAGCGTGAAGACGGGGGTCGGGGGCGCGCTGGGCCCCGATCCCGTGCAGACCGCGGCCGGTGTGGCGGCTCTCGCCGTCGCCGCCGCGGGCGGTACCTGGCTCCTGCATCGCCGGGCGAGAGGCGACGGGTTCTGACGGACACCCTCCGCTGTCCGTCCGCCGGTACCGCACGCCCCTCCCCTCCGGGTCCGACGCCCCTCGCGGCCCGGAGGGGTCACGGGGGACCCCACACCGTCCACCGGCCCCAGGGAGGCCCACATGCGCAGGCACGGCAACACCGTCATAGCCGCCGTCACCCTCGTCGCCCTGTGCTCGGGTGCCTGGCTGCTGCGCAGCGGCGCCGAGCCGCACCCCCCGCCGCAGCCCTCCGCCGCCGAGGCGCACGCCGACCCGGCCGCCGGGCGGTCCACGGCGCCGGCGCTGCCGCCGTCCCCGCCGGACCGGATCCGCATCCCCGCGATCCGGGTGGACGCCCCGCTGACCGGCCTGGGGCTGACCCCGACGGGCAGCCTCGAGGTGCCGCCGTCGCAGGAGAAGAACCTCGCCGGCTGGTACGAGGCCGGGACCACGCCCGGCGAACGCGGCACCGCGATCGTCGCCGGACACGTCGACAACGCCGAGGGGCCCGCCGTCTTCTACGGCCTCGGCGCCCTCAGACGCGGCAGCACCGTCGAGGTGGACCGGCGGGACGGCTCGGTCGCGGTGTTCACGGTGGACGCCGTCGAGGTGTACCGGGCGCGGGACTTCCCGGACGAGAAGGTCTACGGCGCCGCCCGCCGGCCCGAACTGCGGGTGATCACCTGCGGCGGGGGATACTCGCCGAGCACCGGATACCAGGCCAACGTGGTGGTCTTCGCCCACCTGACCGGCAGCCGCTGACCCCGTTCACGACACCGGCTGCGGCGTCTGCCCCAGCACGTTGGCCTTGCCCCACGCGCCGAGCGGCTCCAGTGCCTCGTTGAGCGCGACGCCTCGCGGCGTCAGCGAGTACTCCACCCGCGGCGGCACCTCCGCGTACTCCTCCCGGTGCACGATGCCGTCCGCCTCCAGTTCCCGCAGATGCGCGGCGAGCACCTTCTCCGTGACACCGGGCAGCGCGCGGCGCAGCTCCCCGAAGCGGTACGGCCGCAGGCTCAGCTCCCAGAGGATGAGCACCTTCCACTTCCCGCCGATCACATCCATCGCCGCGTCGACCCCGCAGACGTACGACCCGGCCCGCCGTCCGATCGTCATGCCCGACACCCGCCCCTCCTGCTGCCTGGACCCTTCCCCGGTGGTAACCACCCACTCGAAAGTGCGTACTTGAGCAGGCAGTTCACCCTCCACGAGGCTAAACGCCATGACCGACAACAACCCTTCCCCGGCTTCCCCCGCCGCCCGCACGCCCCTGACCCTGCTCGGCACCGGCGCCATGGGCACCGCGCTGGCCCGCGCCTGGCTGGCCGCCGGGCATCCCGTGACCGTCTGGAACCGTACGGCCGCCCGCGCCGAGGCCCTGGCCGCCGACGGAGCGACCGTCGCCGCGAGCGCCGCCGAGGCGGTGGCCGCGAACCGGCTGGTGATCGTCTGTCTGCTGGACGACGCCTCGGTCGGCGAGGCGCTTCAGGACGCCGGCCTGTCCGGCCGGGACGTGGTGAACCTGACCACGGGCACACCCGGCGAGGGCCGCTCACGCGCCGCCTGGGCGCAGGCGCGCGGCGCGCGTTTCCTGGACGCGGGCATCATGGCCGTACCGCCGATGATCGGTCACCGCGAGTCCGGCGCGTACGTGTTCTACAGCGGGTCGGCCGAGCTGTTCGAGGAGCACCGCGCCACCCTCGCCGTCCCGGCGGACGTCCGCTACGTCGGCGCCGACCCGGGCTTCGCCGCGCTGCACGACGTGGCGCTGCTGAGCGGGATGTACGGCATGTTCGCCGGGATCTCGCACGCCTTCGCGCTGATCCGCCGGGAGGACATCGCGCCCGGGGACTTCGCCCCGCTGCTGGAGGGCTGGCTGAACGCCATGGCCGGCGCGGTGCACGAGACGGCGGACAAGCTGACGTCCGGCGACTACACGAAGAATGTGGTGTCCAACCTGGCCATGCAGGTGCAGGCCGGTCAGCGGACCCTGCTGCGCACGGCGGACGAGCAGGGCGTCAGCCGGGAGCTGCTGCTGCCGTTCCTGGACCTGATGAAGCGCCGGCTGGACGCCGGGCACGGCGACGAGGACACCACGGGCGTGATCGACCTGCTCGCCGTGCCGCCCGCTACGGCCTGAAGGCCAGCACCGGCGGATAGTTGTCCCCGTCGGAGTTGACGAAGACCCAGGTGCCGTCCGCCCGGATCAGCTGCCCGATGCCGCTGATGTGTCCGGCGACCTCGCGGACCGTGGCGCCGTCGGACTCGCCGCGGCGCTCGCCGTCGGCGGCGTCGAACGTCCACAGCCGCTGGTTGGCGCCGAACACCGCCAGTTCCCCGTCGCCCGCGGGCGCCAGGGCGACCACGGAGGTGCCCAGGTCGGCGTGCCACATGCGCTGCCCGTCGCGCAGCGAGTAGGCGACGACCCGCTCGACCGCGTCGCTGCCCGGCCTGGTGGCGGCGACGACCAGCGCCTCGCCGCGGACCACGGCGGTCAGGGCGGGGCGGGCGAGGAAGCCCTCGCCGTAGGACGCCTGGCCGATCTGCAGGTCCTCCTCGTCGGCGGTGAGCGGGATCTGCACCGGGTCGCCGCCGGAGCCGGAATAGGAGAGCACCGCGGAGACGCCTCGCTCGTCCTCCTCGTCGAGCAGCAGGCTGAACGGTTCGGCGGAGATCACCGTGGCCGTGTCGATCGGGCTCTCGACGGGCAGCCGGGTGCGCTCGCGCTCCTCGCCGGTGGTGTTGTCGAGGGTGACCAGCCAGGCGGAGCGGAAGTCGAGGAACGTCTCGCAGTTGACGACGACACGGGTCGTGCCGCCCGCCGCCGAGACCGCCTCGGGCTCGCACTCCACCTCGTCGTCGGTGGGCTCGACGTTCTTCGGTTCGGTGAGCTTCGTGGTCCAGCGCGGGGCGCCGTCGGCGAGGCCGTACCCGTGCACGGCCTCGTCGGCGACGGCCACGGCCACGCCCTTGTCGGCGGCGAGCAGACCGTCGGCGGCGGCCTGGTAGAGCGTGACGCCCTTGACGTCGCGTTCCCACACCTTGCGGCCGTCGCGCACATCGACACCCCACACGGTGTCGCAGGGCTTGTCGTGCCGGCCGAAGGCGACCAGCCCGATGCCGTCGACGACGGTGTCGCTCATCCCGCACACCGACTCCCGCACCGGCGCCCGCAGCACCCAGCGGCGGTCGCCGTCCCGGGAGTCGTAGGCGATCAGCGCGTCACCGCGGGCCCGGACGACCGTCCGCGCGTCCTCGCCGACCGTCCAGGCGCCGAGCCCGCGCACGGTCGCGGGCCGGTCCGGTACGGCCGTCCAGGCGAGGTCGAGCACCGGCCCGCGCATCCACAGGAACGCCTGCCAGCCGGGCCACAGCACGAGCAGCGCGCCCGCCGCGAGCAGGGCGGGGGGCAGCACCTTGCCGGGGCGGTGACCGGTGAACCAGATGATCGCGCCGATGGCTCCGAAGATCCCGGCGAAGGTGCAGACGAAGGCCAGCGTGAGCGTCGGCCCGGTGCCCTCCGGGCAGGGGCTGTACCGGCCACCGCAGGAGTTGCCCGGGATGGAGGACCACCCCAGGATGTGGTACTCCACCGCGAGCCCGATCAGCGCTCCCGCCAGCACGACCAGTGCGGCCGATATCAGTACCCGGCCGCCGCGCGATCCGCTGTTCTCGGCCACGTCGCCCACCCCTGTTCCGTCCCTCTCCCGCGGCGCTCCCCAGCACCGCCGCCCCTCATGGCGCGGCGCCGGAGCATAACCCGCCGGAGTGGATCACGTCAGCGAGATCGAGCGCCTCTTCGACTCAGGCCGGCCACTGCTCGTACGCCGGATTCGCCACCAGCGTGAACACCACCACGAGCAGCACGATCCGGACCAACCCGCTGCCCTTCTTCAGCGCGGTGCGCGCGCCGAGCGTGCCGCCCGCGAGATCGAACAGCGCCATCAGCCCGGCCGGCTGCCAGAGGACGGCGGTGAGGGCGAGCACGAGGAAGGTGCCGGTGCCGGGCCCGACCAGGCCGTCGTGGAAGCCGATGCCGAGGCCGGCGAGGCCGATCGCGGCGAGGACGCGTCGGCGGGTGACCGGGCCGGGCGCCGGGGCGGTGCCGAAGGAGGGCCTGAGGATCACGAGGGCGGCGACCCCGAGCAGCACCACCATGATCACCGGCTTGAGCACCTCCGTGCTCGTCCCGGCGGCGAGGACGGTCCCGCCCGACGACCCGACGACCCGGCGAGCGCCGCGAGCCCGATGCGCACGGCGGTCGGGACGTCCACCGGCGCCCTGCGGGCGTAGGTCACCGCGGCCCCGGAAGTGCCTACGATCGCGACCGCCTTGTTGGTGCCCAGCGCGTCCACCGCCGGAGTGCCCGCCGGCAGCCCCAGCAGCGCCGGCAGCAGCAGCCCGCCACCGCCCACCACGGCGTCGATCCATCCGGCCGCGAGCGCGGCGAGACAGAGCAGGGCGACCATGGCGAGCGGTATGTGGGGCATGGTGCGGACCCTGAGGACGGGACGGTTGTAACGTCCACCTACCTGAGGATCTTCTGAGGCTGCCGCGGGACCGCCGGCCTCACAGCGCCCCGCTCGCTCGCACACCAACCCTCACACCCGCCCCCGGCCCCCGCTGAGGGCAGAGTTCCCCGCGCGAAACAGACGTGATGCGACCGGGTAACACCCGCACCGCACGCTCATGAGCATGACCTCGAATACGCGTGTGGTGGTGATCGGCGCCGGCCTCGCGGGCGTACGGCTCGCCCGGCGGCTCGGAGAGCTCGGCACGCCCGCGCTGCTGATCGGCGAGGAGGAGCACCGGCCGTACAACCGGGTGCTGCTCGCCGAAGTGCTGGCCGGACGCTACAGCCCCGACGTGATCGCCCTCCCGGCGCCCGCCGAGCTGACGCGTACCCGGGTGACCGGCATCGACCGCGCCGCCCGCACCCTGCGCTGCGCCGATGGCACGGAGATCGCATACGACACGCTGGTCCTGGCCACCGGCTCCAACCCGGTGCTGCCGCCGCTGCGCGGACTGTTCACCCCCGACCACGAACTGCCCGAGGGCGTCCACGCCTTCCGCACCATGGACGACTGCCTCGGCCTGTCCAAGGCGGTCCGGCCGGGCGTGCGCGCGGTCGTCATCGGCGGCGGACTGCTCGGAGTGTCCGCGGCCCGCGCCCTCGCCATGCGCGGCGCGCAGGTCGTGCTCGCCCAGCAGTCCGAACGGTTGATGGAGCGCCAGCTCGACCCGGCCGCGTCCAAGCTGGTCCGGCGTCATCTGACCGACCTCGGCGTCGAGGTGCACACCGACCTGCGGGTGCGGGACGTCCGGGTGGTCGGCGGCGCGGTCCGCTCGGTGGAGATGGCCGACGGATACGCCCTCGACGCCGACCTCGTCGTCCTCGCCTGCGGGGTCCACCCGCGCGTCGGCCTCGCCAAGGCCGCCGGGCTCGCCGTGCACAAGGGCGTCCTCGTCGACGACCGGCTGCGCACCTCCGACCCGCACATCCACGCGATCGGGGACTGCGCCCAGCACGACGGGAACGTGTACGGCCTCGCCGCACCCGCCCTCGAACAGGCCGACGTACTGGCCGCCCTGCTCACCGGGAACGACACCGCCCGCTACACCGGCACCCGTTCCCTCACCCGCCTCACCCTCGCCGGTCAGGCCCCCTTCGACCTCGCCGCCTTCGGCGAGACGGAGCCCCGCCCCGGCGACGACGTCGTGCAGCTCACCGACGCCACCCGCGGCACCTACCGCAAGGTCGTCGTCCGCGACGACCGCCTGGTCGGCGGGGTCCTCGTCGGCGAACTCGGCACCGTCGGCGCGCTGGCGCGCGCCTGGGAGGGAGCAGAGCCGCTCCCGTCGGACGGCGGCCCCCTGCTCCACCTGCTCACCAATGATGGAGGCTCCTGATGTCGGACACCCCCACGATCGTGCTCGTCGGCCACGGCATGGTCGGTCAGCGCTTCCTCGAAGCGCTGGCCGAGCGCGGCCTGACCGCCACGCACCGCGTGGTCGTGCTCTGTGAGGAGCCGCGTCCCGCGTACGACCGCGTCCACCTCACCTCGTACTTCTCCGGCACCTCGGCCGATGAACTCTCCATGACCGACATGGAGTTCATCGAGAAGCACGGCATCGAGCTGTACGTCGGCGACCCGGCCGAGACCGTCGACCGCGACGCCCGCAAGGTCACCGCCCGCTCCGGCCTGGTCGTCGACTACGACGTCCTCGTCCTGGCCACCGGCTCCTTCCCGTTCGTGCCGCCGGTCCCCGGCAAGGACGCCGAGGGCTGCTTCGTCTACCGCACGATCGAGGACCTGCTCGCCATCGAGGAGTACGCGAAGACGGCGAAGACCGGTGCCGTCGTCGGCGGCGGCCTGCTCGGCCTGGAGGCCGCGGGCGCCCTGAAGGGCCTGGGCGTCGAGGCGCACATCGTCGAGTTCGCCCCGCGCCTGATGCCGGTGCAGGTCGACGACGGCGGCGGCGCGGCCCTGCTGCGCACCATCGAGGACATGGGCCTGTCCGTGCACACCGGCGTGGGCACACAGGAGATCGTGACCGACGCCGCGGGCGCCGTCACCGGAATGAAGCTGTCCGACGGCTCCGAACTCGCCACCGACATGGTGATCTTCTCCGCCGGTGTCCGCCCCCGCGACCAGCTGGCCCGCGACTGCGGCCTCCAGGTCGGCGAGCGCGGCGGCATCAGCGTCGACGAGCAGTGCCGCACGGTCACCGACCCGCACGTCTTCGCGATCGGCGAGTGCGCGCTGGCCGCGGACGGCCGGGTGTACGGCCTGGTCGCCCCCGGCTACGAGCAGGCCGAGACGGCCGCCGCGACGATCGCGGCGGACGAGGCGTCGTTCACCGGCGCCGACCTGTCCACGAAGCTGAAGCTGCTCGGCGTGGACGTCGCCTCCTTCGGCGACGCGCACGGCACCGCCGAGGACTGCCTCGACGTCGTCTACTCCGACTCCCGCGCGGGCCTCTACAAGAAGCTGGTCATCGCCCGCGACGGCACCCTGCTCGGCGGCATCCTGGTCGGCGACGCGGAGGCGTACGGCACCCTGCGCGCCTTCACCGGCTCCGTCCCGCCCGTCTCCCCGGAGCAGCTTGTCCTCCCGGCCGGCGCGGGCGCCCCCACCCAGCTCGGCCCGTCCGCGCTGCCCGACGAGGCGATCATCTGCTCCTGCCACAACGTGTCCAAGGGCACGATCCGCGGCGCGGTCACCGACCACCAGTGCACCACCGTGCCCGAGGTCAAGAAGTGCACCAAGGCCGGCACCGGCTGCGGCTCCTGCATCAAGGTCCTCGGCCAGCTGGTCACCGCCGAGCTGGAGGCCGGCGGCGTCGAGGTCGACAAGGGCCTGTGCGGCTGCTTCTCGCAGACCCGCGAGGAGCTGTACGAGATCGTCCTCGCCCTGCGCATCACCTCCTACCAGGACCTCCTGGACCGCCACGGCCGCGAGAACGCGCGCGGCGGCGACGGCTGCGAGGTCTGCAAGCCGGCGGTGGCGTCGATCATCGCCTCCCTGGCGCCGACCATCGGCGCCGAAGGCTACGTCCTCGACGGCGAGCAGGCCGCGCTCCAGGACACCAACGACCACTTCCTGGCCAACCTCCAGAAGAACGGGTCGTACTCCGTCGTCCCCCGCATCCCCGGCGGTGAGATCGCCCCGGAGAAACTGATCGTGATCGGCGAGATCGCCCGCGACTTCGGCCTCTACACGAAGATCACCGGCGGCCAGCGGATCGACATGTTCGGCGCGCGCGTCGAACAGCTCCCGGTGATCTGGGCCCGGCTGGTCGACGCCGGCTTCGAGTCCGGCCACGCCTACGGCAAGTCGCTGCGCACCGTGAAGTCCTGCGTCGGCTCGACCTGGTGCCGCTACGGCGTCCAGGACTCCGTGCGCATGGCGATCGACCTGGAGCTGCGCTACCGGGGCCTGCGCTCCCCGCACAAGCTGAAGTCGGCGGTGTCCGGCTGCGCCCGCGAGTGCGCGGAGGCCCAGTCGAAGGACTTCGGCGTGATCGCCACCTCGAACGGCTGGAACCTCTACGTCGGCGGCAACGGCGGCGCCACCCCGCGCCACGCCGACCTGCTGGCGCAGGACCTCAGCGACGCCGAACTGATCCGCCTGATCGACCGGTTCCTGATGTTCTACATCCGTACCGCCGACCGGCTGGAGCGCACCAGCACCTGGCTGGACCGCATCCCCGGCGGCCTGGACCACGTACGCGACGTGGTCGTCCACGACTCCCTCGGCATCTGCGACGAGCTGGAGGGCCTGATGGCGGCCCACGTCTCCCACTACCGCGACGAATGGGCCGAGACCATCAACGACCCCGAGAAGCTCGCCCGGTTCGTGTCCTTCATCAACGCGCCCGACACACCCGACCCGGTGGTCGGCTTCGTCCCCGAGCGCGACCAGATGAAGCCGGACCTGCCGCTGCTGTCGATCGGCCTGCGCCCCACCGGCGAAGACGTTCTGGAAGGAAGCGCCCAGCGATGACCCTGGCACCCGAGACGACCGACCTGAAGGTCCAGCTGCGGCTGGCGGACGACGAATGGTTCACGGTCTGCGACCTGAACCGCCTGCTGCCCGGCCGCGGCGTGGCGGCCCTGCTGCCCGACGGCCGCCAGGTGGCCCTGTTCCGCGACCGCAGGGGCCAGGTGTACGCCGTCGACAACCGCGACCCGTTCACCGGCGCGGCGGTCCTCTCCCGCGGCCTCACCGGCACCCACGGGGACCGGCCCTTCGTCGCCTCGCCCCTGCTCAAGCAGCGGTTCGACCTGCTGTCCGGGCAGTGCCTGGACGACGAGACCGTACGTGTGACGGCGTACGAGGTGCGGGCGGCCTGACCGGCCCGTACCAGGTACGGGCGGCGGGCGGCCTCACCGGCCGCCTCCGCCGCCCCCTGACCGCCACCGTTCACCGGCCTGCCCTGGCCTGCCCTGCCCCGGCCCGGTGAACGGTGGCGGACCGGTGTCCGGGGCTCATTCCCCGTCCTGGCCCCGCTCCTCGCCCAGCTCGGTGAAGAGCGTCAGCTGGAGCGCTCCCGGCGCCTCCAGCCGGGAGTTCAGCGAGTTCCAGGGCGTGCGGGTCGGCTCGGCGATCACCTCCGCCCCGGCGGCGGCCAGCCGGTCCGTGGCCGCCACGGAATCGTCCACCTGGAACGCGACCCTGATGTGCCCGGCCACTCCGCGCCGCCCGACCTCGACCTCGTCGATGAACTCCGCGTGGTTCGGATCGGTGATCTCCAGCGTCGCCCGCCCGGCCTCCAGGATCGTCACCCTGCCGTCGGGCGAGCTGAACGCCGCGCGCTCCGGCAGTCCGAGGACGTCACGGTAGAAGCGCAGGGCGGCGTCGTAGTCCTCGGCGGTGACGACGAGACGCAGCTCGCGGACGGCGGGGGCGTCGGACATCGGGGGCTCCTCGGTGATCGGGATGCGGTACGGCCACTGACCGCCCCTCAACTTCCGGCGGGGCCGGGCCATTCCCGCAGCGAGTCCCGCGTGGGGACGCTCGTGTCCAGGTGGAACCACTCGGCGTTGGGACCCGGCCCGGCGGAGACCGGCGCCTCGGCCGGCTCCCCGCCCCGGGCCTGCGGCGCCCCCGCGAGGTCCGGCAGCAGCAGCTCCACCCGCACCCCGGCCCCCCGCTGCTGGGCCGTGAACTCCTCGACCTGCGTGCGGCAGGCGTGGTCCAGGTGGGTCACGCCGAGCAGGTCCAGCCGGATCCGCGGCAGGCCGGCCGCCGCCGCGGCCTCCAGCGCCTCGATCAGCCGCGGCAGCCGCAGGAAGGTGGCGTTGCCGGTGACCACGACCCGCGCGGTGTCGTCCGCGACGTCCTGCCGCACGACGGCCCGCGACATCCGCAGCGCGGCCAGCACCACCCCGGCGGCGAGCCCGATGACCACGCCCTCCAGCAGCGCGGTCGCGGTGATCGCGAGGGTGGTGAGGGTCATCACCGCGAACTCCCCCCGGTCCTGCCGCCACATCTTGGGGAACTCCTGCGGCGCGAGCAGCTTCCACCCGCTGTGCACCAGCACCCCGGCGAGCACCGAGATCGGCACCAGCGCCAGCACCTGGGGCAGCAGCAGCGCGAACGCGAGCAGCCACACGCCGTGCAGGACGCGGGAGATCCGGGTCCGCGCCCCGGCCTGGACGTTCGCCGAACTGCGGGCGACGACGGCGGTGATGGGCAGCGCGCCCAGCACGCCCGCGACCGTGTTCCCCGCGCCCTGCGCGATGAGTTCGGTGTTGTAGCGGGTGCGCGGGCCGGTGTGCATACGGTCCACGGCGGCCGCGGTGAACAGGCTCTCCGCGGAGGCGATCACCGTGAACGTGAGGATCGCGGTGAGGACCCCGGCGTCGGCGAGCCCCGCGAACTGCTCCGCTCCGGGCATGTTGACGGCGTCGGCGAGGTTGCCGACCTGCAGCGTCCTGATGTCCACGCCGGGCAGGGCCGCGACGGCGATGCCGATCCCGACGGCGACGAGCGCGGCCGGGAACCTGCGCACCGGCGCCGGGACCTTCGGCCAGACGAAACTCAGCGCGACCGTGACGGCCCCCAGCCCCGCGGCGATCGCCGCCTGCGGGTCGGCCGCGGTGTCGGCGACCAGCCCCGGCACACCGGCGATGTTCTCGAAGGGCACACCGGGCGCCTTCGCGTCGGCCATCGGGTACAGCTGGCTGAACATCAGCGGCAGTCCGATGCCCGCGAGCATGCCCTGGACCACGGCGAGGGAGATCGCCTGGAACATCCGCCCCAGCCGCACCACCCCGAGCACGATCTGCAGGATCCCGGAGAACAGCACGATCACGCCCAGCATGGCGACCCCGTGCTCCGTCACCGTGTCCGCGACCAGCGCGGCCAGCCCCGCCGCCGGCCCGCTCACCTGGAGCGTGCTGCCGCGCACGGCTCCGACCACCAGCCCGCCGATGACACCGGAGATGATCCCCAGCTCGGCGGGCACGCCGGAGGCGACGGCGATGCCGATGCACAGGGGCAGGGCGACCAGGAAGACGACGAGGGACGCGCTGATCTCGGTGGCGAGGTCGACGCCGGACGCGGGGCTCTTCCCGGCGCGGGGCTTGCCGGAGCCGCCCTCCCTCGCCCCGTCGTTCTTCGCCCCGCCCTTCTTCGAGCCGAGCTTCCTGGCGGCCGTGGCCCTGCGCGCATGGGCCCCGCTCATGAGGCGTGCACCCGGAACCGCCCGTCGTCGCCCAGCTCGTGGACGATCCCGGTGTCGATCTCGTAGTACCAGCCGTGCAGCCGCAGCCGCCCCTCCTCCAGCAGCCGCCGGACCACGGGGTAGTCCCGCAGCACCGCCAGCTGGTTGCGCACGTTGGCCTGGACGACCTCGGCCAGCGCCGCGCCCTCCTTCACCACGGGCGCCAGCCCGTCCCGCACCTGGTCGAGCCAGGCGTCCACCAGGGGAAGCCGCGACAGATCGGCCCCATCCCGCACCGCGCCCATCGCCCCGCAGTGGGAATGGCCACACACCACCACGTTCTGAACGCCGAGCACGTCCAGCGCGTACTCGATGGTGGCGGCCGCGCCGCCGGCGGACCCCTGCCTGCCGTATGCCGGCACGATGTTGCCCGCATTCCGCAGCTCGAATATCTCGCCGGGCCGGGCGCCGGTGATCAGCGCCGGAATCACCCGCGAGTCGGAACAGGAAATGAACAGGGCCTCGGGAAATTGCCCGACGGCCAGTTTTCGGTATGCGTCGCTCTCGAAGCCGACGCGCCGCCCGAACGATCGGGCGCGATCCAGCAACGCCTTCATCATGCCTCCCTGGCATTCGATTCCGACAAGGCATCGAGAACGTAGGGGGCGGCAGACCAGAGAAAGGTTAAGCGAAGACCAAGGCGGCGGAATACAAGCGGTTTCTGAGGCTCATTTCACAACACCCGGATCCGGGAACCGAATCGACACTTTCTCTTGTAGCGTGTCGAACCCCCGGACCCCCTTTCCTTTGGAGAGAAAAAACGCCATGGGCGTACACGTACTGCTCATCGAGGACGACGAGACGATCGCCGAACCGCTCGCCGAAGGACTGCGGCAGTACGGCCTGACGGTGCATCGCGTGGCCACGGGCGAGGAAGGCCTGAGGGGCCCCTACGGCGATGTCGTGATCCTCGACCTGGGCCTGCCCGACATGGACGGCATCGACGTCTGCCGCGCCATCCGCGAGACCTCCGACGTGCCCGTCGTCATCCTCAGCGCGCGCGGCGAGGAGGCCGACCGGGTGCTGGGCCTCGAACTGGGCGCAGACGACTACCTGGCGAAGCCGTTCAGCGTACGGGAACTGGTCGCCCGCATCCGCGCGGTGCACCGCAGGAGCAGCAGGCAGCAGTCGTACGACAGCGAGCCCAGCGCCCCCAGCGCGCCGGGGCCCCTGGTCGTGGACCGCCGCACCCGCCAGGTCTGGGTGGGCGAGGCGCCGGTCGCCCTCACCCCCAAGGAGTTCGACCTGCTGGCCCTGCTCTCCGAGGACGCCGGAGCGGTCTACTCACGGCAGCAGATCCTGGACCGCGTCTGGGACGAGCACTACGAGGGGCCGACGAAGACCCTCGACGTCCATGTGGCCACCCTGCGCCGCAAACTCGGCGACCCGGCGTGGATCCAGACCCTGCGCGGCGTCGGCTTCCGCCTGGCGGTCCGCCCGCGGCAGGACGACGCGGTGAGCGACACGGCGTCATGACCCGCCGCCTGCTGTGGACTCACCTGTGCGCCGCGGCGGCCGGATGGGCCCTGGCGCGGACGCCCGGGAACGGCACGCCCGCCCTGCTCACCCTGACCCTCGCCCTCACCGTCGCGTCGGCGGTCGCGCTGGCCCGCTGGGCGGCGAGACCCCTGCACGCCGTGGCGGAGGCCTCCCACCGCACCGCCGCCCACCTGGAGGACCTGCTGACCTCGCAGCGCGCCTTCGCCGGTGAGGCGTCCCACCAGCTGAAGACCCCGCTCGCGGCGCTGCGCCTGCGACTGGAGAACCTGGAACCGGCGCTGTCCCCGCAGGCCCGCCGGACCCTGACCTCCGCGGTCACCGAGACGGACCGGCTGGCCCGCATGGTCGAGGCGCTGCTGGCCATGGCCCGCCTGGAGGAACAGGGGTCGGCCCCGGCCCCGGTGGACGTGGGCGCGATCTGCGTGGAGCGCCACAGCGCGTGGCATCCCCTGTTCGCCCGCGAGGGCGTCTCCCTCGTCCTCTTCGCCGGCAGCGTGGGCCCGGTCCTCGCGCTCCCCGGCGCGGTGGAGCAGATCCTGGACAACCTCCTGTCCAACGCGTTACGCGCCTCCCCCGCCGGCAGCACCGTCACCATCGAACTCCGCCTGCACACCCCCACCCGCCGGCCCCTGCGCGACAGCCGCCCCTGCTGGGTCGACCTCCACGTCACCGACGAGGGCCCCGGCATGACCCCCGCCCAGCGCAGCCACGCCTTCACCCGCTTCTGGCGAGCCCCCGACGCCCCCAAGGGCGGCACCGGTCTGGGCCTGTCCCTGGTCCAGCGCCTGGCGCGGGCGAGCGGCGGCGACGTGGCCCTGCGGGCGGCCACGACGGGCGGGGTGGACGCGGTGGTACGGCTGCCGTCGGCGCAGCCACCACACGAGCAGCCCGCCGGCTCGACGCCCTGCCGCACTCTGCAGGCGAGGCGTTGAGCCGCGCGAACGAGTGGCGAACGAGCAGCGAACGAGTAGGCGGGACCCGATGAGACGCCATCGAGTCCCACCGTCTCGCATGCGGCGCGGTCAGGTGCGGAACGGACCCGTCACCTCGTACGTGATCCCGCCGGACGAGCTGCCCGACGTACCGCGCTGGCTGGAGAAGTACAGGCGGCGGCCGTCGGGGGAGAACGCCGGGCCGGTGATCTCCGAGCCGGACTGGCCGTCGACGCGGAGGAACGGCGCGATGACGTCGTCGGGGGTGATGACGCAGATCTCCATGTTGCCGCCGTCCTCGGCGACGAACAGGTCGCCCGAGGAGGAGCCGGTGATGTTGTCGACGCCGGTGAGGGGGGCGGTGCCGGAGACGAGCGAGTCGTCGTAGGCCAGCTCGTAGGTGTTGTTGGTGAGGTTGAGCTGCCAGACCCGGTTGTCGCCCTTGGTGGTGAACCAGACCGTGTCGTTCGCGTAGTGGCAGCCCTCGCCGCCGTTGAAGGACTTCGAGCCGGAGACCTGGGTGCGGGTGGTGGTCGGGGAGCCGTCCGGGTCGGGGACGTTGGCCCAGGTGAAGGAACCGGAGGTGGCGCTGCCGGCGACCATGACCTGGAGGGTGCCGGAGGAGAGGTCGCCCCAGGTGTTCGGGACGAAGCGGTAGAAGCGGCCGTTGGTCTCGTCCTCGGTCAGGTAGATCACCCTGCGGACCGGGTCGGCGGCCGCCGCCTCGTGCTTGAAGCGGCCCATCGCGTCACGGCGGATCGCCGCCTTCACACCCCACGGGTCCGTCTCGTAGACGTAGCCGAGGGACACCTCCTCGCAGGACAGCCAGGTGTTCCACGGGGTCTTGCCGCCCGCGCAGTTGGTGCGGGTGTTGGACAGGATGCGGTACGCGCCGGTGATCGCGCCGGTGGACGAGAACTTCACCGCGCTCGCGCCGCCGCCGGGGCTGATCTCCGAGTTGGAGACGTAGATCCAGCCACTGCCGTCGGCGTAGCAGGCGCCGCCGTCGGGGGCGTTGTGCCAGGTGTAGGAGGTGCCGGTGACCGTCTGCCCGGAACGGGCGATGACCCGGCTGGTGAAACCGCTGGGAAGTCTGATGCCGTTGGCGTCCGGGCTGCCCAGGGCGCCGTAGGGGCCGGTGCCGGGCTGGGCGGGGGCCGCGTAGGCGGCGCCGCGCCACAGGGTTCCGCCGAGCGCGGCGGAGGAGCCGCCGATGAGGGCCGCACGCAGAAGGCTACGACGTTCCACTCTCACTCCAGGAGTGCCGTGTCCGCCCCGCCGCCGGTCGGCGGCGGGGTCACGCGATCCGGGACCTTAGGGGAGCGGGGTGGACACGCCGTGGCCGTGCCGTGACGGCGCGGCGTATACGGGGAGTTGGCGGGGGACGGGAGCCGGCCCCCGGCGTTCACGCGCTCACGTGGCCAGCGGATCCAGCACCAGCGGCTCGATCTTGCCCTCCAGCATGGCGCCGAGCCCCTGCACCGCGCACACGTCGGGCCGCTCCGCGATGTGCACCGGCATGCCGGTCGCCTGCCGCAGCATCTGGTCCAGCCCCGGGAGCAGCGCGCTGCCGCCGACCATCATGATCCCCCGGTCGGCGAGGTCGGCGACCAGGTCCGGCGGGCAGTCCCGCAGCACCTTGCCGATGCCGTCGAGCACGGCGGTCAGCGGCGTCTGGATGCACTCCCGCACGGCGGCGGTGTCCACCTGCACGGAACGGGCCAGGCCCGTCGCCACGTCCCGCCCGTGGATCTCGGTGGAGGCGGGCCCGTGCGGGGTGAGCCCGTTCCCCGACAGGGCCAGCTGCAGCGGCCGCACCGACTGGCTCGGCAGCATCAACTCGTGCTCGTGCCGCAGATGCTGCACGATCGCGTTGTCGACGGCCTCGCCGCCCACCGGGATCCGCTCGGCGGTCACGATCGACCCGAGCGACAGCACCGCGACCTGCGTGGCCGCCGCCCCGCACACCAGGACCATCGTCGCCTCGGGCTGCTCCACGGGCAGCCCGCAGCCGACGGCCGCCGCGATGAGCGTGTCGACCAGCTCCACCCGGCGGGCACCCAGGCCGACCAGGGTCTCCACGGTCGCCCGCTGGGCCAGCGGGTCCGCGTCGTGCGGGGTGCAGGCGGCGGCCCGCAGCCGGGGCTTGCGGCGCAGACTGCGGCGGATCTTGTCGCCGAGCAGGTGGCGGAGCATGCGCTGCGCCATCTCGATGTCGACGACCGTGCCGCCGGAGACCGGCCGTACGACACGGATGTAGTCGGGGGTGCGGCCCGTCATCTTCTCCGCCAGCTCGCCCACCGCGATCAGCGCGCCGGTGCGCGTGTTGACGGCGGCGGCGGACGGCTGGTCGACGACGAGCCCGGCGCCCTTCACATACACCCGCGTCCTCGCCGCGCCCAGGTCGACGCCGAAGTGGCAGCGACGCAGTTGCTCCAGACTGGCGGTCATGGCAGATCCTCCCGAGAGCACAGACCGTGGACCGCCCGGCGGCGGTCCTCCTCCGCATCGTGCGGCGGTTCCGGCCGGGGCGCCTTTCGAGGGGGGCCGGGCGGGGAACGGCTGAACGGGGGATTCGGCGCGGTCACAGGTCGCGGGCGGCGTCGAGGAGCGGCCGGAGCCCCTGGTGCAGCGAGGCCGCGCCCGCCGCGTGCGCCGCCTGCCGCTCGGCGGTCGTGGCGCAGACCACCAGGCACTCGGCCGGTGCCACACCCAGCGCGGCGATGGCCCGCAGCACGATGTCGGGGTGCGGCGGCAGCGGGGTGCGGCCGGTGTCGCGGCCGTGGACGCCGCCGTCCAGGTGCTCCAGGAGGCCCCGGCGGCTCAGGTAGGCCGTCGCGGCGCGGGGCTCGGTGTCGGTGAACACGGCGAGCCGCTTCTTGCCGGCGAGCGTGCGGACGACGAGGTCGGCGGCGGGGGAGGGGACCGCGGTGCGGGCCGCGACCTGCTCGGCCGCCGACAGGCGGCGGTGCAGCTCCTGCGCGTGCGGGCCGGCCCCGACGGCCCGGAGCAGGTCGAGGGGATGGATGCGGTCGCCCCGCGGTGTGACCCGGGTGCCGTGGGGCAGCGGGGAGCGGCCGGCGAGGGCGTCCTCCGGATCCCTGCTCTCGGTGAGGAGCCGGGCGAGGTCGTGCACGGTCCCGGACCTGCCCTCCTCCGTGTAGAGCCGGGTCAGCGTGCCGTCGAAGCCGAAGATCACGGCCTGTGCGGCGCGCAGGGCGCGGGCGGCGGAGGTGTCCGAGCGGCGGGGGAGCGGGCGGGTCTGGGTGACGCGGGCGGTGAGGGAGACGTCCCAGCGGATCTCGTGACCGGGCACCGCGCACTCGGCCAGCGCCTCCTGGAACGCCGGGTGGGCCTGCGGGTCGCCGGGCGGGTAGTGCAGGGTCAGCTCACGCAAGCGGTCCACCACGTGCCGCCGGACGGCCCGGCCGACGTCCTCGGGCGCCCGGTGCACGGCTTGCGCCGGGGCGGTGACCCGCCAGGCCGCCGTGCCGCGCGCGGCGAAGACGGGCAGGCCGTTGACCGCCGGACCGGTCACGTCCAGTTCCGTGCCGTGCTCGCCGAGGTCGACCGGTGCCGGAGGGACGCGGCGCGGGCCGCCTTCGGGGCGCACGTACGCGACGGCGGAGGGCAGGCCCCACTCCTTGCCCAGGAGGCCGGACTCGACGCGGAGCAGACCCGCCACGGGGCCCGGGTCCCGCGGAAGGTCCTCGCCGCCGGCCCAGGCCGTCCCGGGCCGCGCCTGGAACGTCACGAACAGCCGGACGCCGTCCAACGCCGCGAGCAATTCGGGGAAGCCGTCCCGGACGACCGCGAGCAGAGCGGGCGTGGCCGGCATGGAGTAGTCGGCCTGCCGCCGGATCAACGGGTAGTGCTCCGGGCGCCAGCCGATCTCCGCCGCCCAGCGCGTGATCGTGTCCTTCAGCAGCCGGTGGGCCTCCATGCCCTGCGGGCCGTCCGCGAACTCGAAGACGACCCATCCCGGCGCCGCCTCCCCGCGGTCCTCCGGGAACAGACTCTCCGGCACCTCGTCCCGCGGCAGCGGCCGTTCCGCGTCCGGTTCGTCCTCGTCCTGGGCGAGCAGCGACGGCAGGTCCTCCTCCGTGGGGAAGGAGCCGGCGGGCAGCTCGTCCGGGGAGGCCGGGGCGTCGCCGTACCGCGACTCGTCGTACGCCGTGTCCGGGGCCTCCTCGGGCGGACCGCCGAACTCGTCCCGCAACTCGGCGCCCAGCGCCAGCAGTTCCGGGCCGCGGCCGCCGGAGAGCTCGTACTCCTCGAACACGTCCAGCGCCTCCTCGAGACGTCCGAGGCGGCGCAGAGCGATCAGCAGCAGGCGGCGGAAGTCCTCCCGGGCCGGGTGGAGGCGGACCAGCTCGGTGAGGCCGGTCGCCGCGCGGTCCACCTCGCCGAGATCCAGGTCGAGTTCCGCGCAGGTGCGGTGCAGGCTGAGGCGGAGCTGGAGCAGACGCGTGCGGGCGGTCTGGGCGGCGGGGCCGGGCACGTTCGCGAGGGGGCCGGCGGTGCGCCACAGGGCCAGGGCCTGGCCGTACAGGTCGCGTGCCCGGCGTGGGTCCTGTGTGTCGGCCTGCGCGACCAGCCGCTCGCACTCCACCAGGTCGACGAAGTCGGCGCTGGTGTGCAGCGCGTAACCGTCGGGGCGGGTCGCCAGGGCGGCACCGGGGCCGAGCAACGTGCGCAGCCGTCCGGCCGTCCTGCCGAGGGCCGCCATGGCGTCCTTCGGCTCGTCGGCCGGACCCCACATGCCCTTGCGCAGTTCGTCGTGGGTCACTGTGCGGCCGTGCTTGAGAAGGAGCATCGCGAGCATGGCCTTCACGCCGGACGGGAGTTCGTGCTCGTCGTGGGGAAGCTCCAGGCTCAGGGGGCCGAGGACGTGGTAGAAGCGCTGGTCGTACGCCGTGCGTGCGGCGGCAGGCAGCTCGGGTGCGGTGAGCTGGTCCCTGCCCGCCTCCTGTATCGACACGGAGCGGGACATCAGCCGGTTGAGGGCCTGTGCGTAGGCCGGGCGCAGGCCGGACGGCAGATGGCCGAGGCCGGACTTGATGGGCAGCGGCATCCGGGACGTCCCCGAAGCCAGTTGCAGCAGCACCTCGCACAGCGCCCGCAGATCCTCCGAGCGCCCCGCCGACCCGGACGTCCGGCCCGGTTCGAACAGGGTGAGTTTCACCGTGCCGTCGGGCAGCAGGAGTACGCGGGACATGCCGAGTCCGCCGTGGGTGAGGCCCGCGTCGTGCACGGCGGTGAGGGCCTTCGCGAGCTGTGCGCCGACCGCCGCGAACAGGGGCGGCGGGAGCCGGTAACCGTTCGGCGCGGCCAGGCTGTTCAGCGCGATGCCGTCCAGATGCTCCATGACGACGTACGGAACGTCGTCCTCGATCCCGAAGTCGTGGACGGCCACCACGTTCCGGTGCCGGACCCTTGCCAGCCGCCGGGCGTCCCGCAGGAACGCGTTCCGCCGGGCCGGATCGGTGATGCGTCCGTGCAGCCGCAGTGCCACCGTCCGGTTGGCCTCGGTGTCCTCGGCCTGCCAGAGCGTCCCGGCCGGGTTGAGCCGCCGCCGCGGCCGGTACCGGCCGCCCACCCCCGGCGGGACCGGCACCGCGCCCCCCGTCAGCTGCCGTAACGCCTCCTGACTGACCGTCGCGAACGCCTCCGGCTCCGCCCCGGTCTCCGTCCCGCCGGGCGCCGGGGTCGACGCCGCGAACTCACCCGGGGCCCGGCCCGCCCGGGTGTCGATCAGGCCGCCCATCCGCTCCAGGAGGTCCGTGGTGCGGCTGCGGGCGGTGCGGGGCAGGGCGCGCAGCAGGAGGTCGCGGACGCCGGGGCGGAAGGCGTACGAGCCCGGTGGGCCGGGGACGGTCGTCAGCAGGCCGCTCAGGATCAGCTCGGCCAGGTGCTGGGGGCGCGGGTCGGGTTCCAGTGCCGCCTGGACCAGCCGCATCACCGGCAGGTCCGGGCGCCCGACGGCGACGTGCCCGGCCAGCCGGAACGCCTCCGGCGACGCGGTCCCGCGGAAGCGGAGGACCAGTTCCTCGGGGGTGAGGAGGGCGAGGTCCGTACGGTCGTCCGGGGGCGGCGGGGCACTGCCCAGGCGGGCCACCGCCGCCGGGTGGTCCGTGCCCCCGGTGGACGCGATGAGCGCCGCCCAGTTCGCCAGCCAGTCCGGCTCCGGTTCCAGGACCGGGAGCGGGACGGTGTCCGCGGCCGCCGCGTCGGTCCCGTCCGTGCCGTCCTCCGTCCCGTCCTCCGGCGCGTCGTACGGGGTGAACCGCAGCGACGCCGTGGGCGCCGCCGGGTGCGGGGCCGACAGGCGGCCCGGCGTCGTCGGCAGCGCGGTGTCCCGCCACAGGTGTTCCGGCAGCGGCTGGACGAGGGCGAGCGGCAGGCGCCGCGCCCAGCGGCGCAGTGTGGCGTACCAGCGGTCGGCCGCCGGGCCCTTGCGCCACTGCGGGCCCATGCAGTCGCTGACCAGCAGGATGACGGTGCGGCCGTCGGCGGGGGTGTGCGCGGCGTGGCCGTGGACGGTGCCGTCGGGGCCTGCGGGGTGCAGGGTGACCGTGCGGAAGATCCCGGACTGGGCGAGCGCGGTGTGCAGTTCGCTGATCAGGGGGCGCCAGACGGGCATGGTGGGGCCCGTGTCGTGGACGACGTGCAGGCGCAGCCAGCGTTCCCGTGCCGGGCGCATGACCGGCAGCCACCACTCGGGGTCCGCGCCCAGGCGGGCGATGCGCTCGGCGGTGGCCCGCTCGTCCAGTTCCCGGCCGGCGGGCGCGTCGGTGCGGCGTTTGAGGGGGCGCAGGGCGCGTTGCAGGCCGAGCGGGTGGCGCAGCATCGGGGGCGCGGGGGCGAGGAGGGAGGCGTGCCGGGGGCCGCCGGGGTGGTGGGGGGTGGGTGACGGGAGGTGGAGTGGGGCGCGGGGCGGGGTGCCGGGCTCGTCGGGCCGTGGGTGGGGTGGATCCGGCTCCTCCTGCGGGGGTTCGGGTCGTTCGTGGTGCGGTTGGGGTGCCTCTCCGTCCGGCCCGGATTCCTCTCCGTCCGGCGCGGGCCGGCCCCCGTCCGACCCGCGATCGCCCCCGTCCGACCCGCGTCCGTCCCCGTCCGCCCCGGACTCCCCCTCTCCCGGTACGGGCTCCATGTGCCCGGCCAGCCACAGCAGTTCCGCCAGTTCACGCGGGGTCGGGCGGGTGCCCGAGGGGGATGCCCCGGCCAGCGCGTCGGCCAGGCGTGTGAGCGGGTCGTCAGAACGCATCGGCCTGCGGGGTCCGGCCGAGGTACGGCATGAGCTGTTCGGCGAGCTGGTCCAGGGACTCGGCGTCCAGGTCGGAGGCGCGGGCCAGGTAGATCGCGTTCAGCAGCTGGTCGGTGGCCAGCTTGCCGCCGCCGACCCGGGACAGGAACCGCTCGATGAGCCGCTGGGCGTGGTCGTCGGGGTCGCCGAGGTGGGCGCGGACGATCTCGGCGAGCTGCCGGTCGTCCGGCTGGCGCAGCCGCAGGGTGACGCAGCGGCGCAGGAACGCGGGCGGGAACTCGCGTTCGCCGTTGCTGGTGAGCACGACGAACGGGAAGGCGCGGCAGCGGACCCGGCCCCGTTCGACCGGCACCCGCTCGTCGGTGCCGTCGGCCAGCACTTCCGCGACGGGCGTGTGGCGGGCGGCGCGCACCAGTTCGGGGATCTCGTACTGGCCTTCCTCCAGGACGTTCAGCAGGTCGTTGGGGAGGTCGAGGTCGCTCTTGTCGATCTCGTCGATCAGCAGGGCGCGCGGGCGGCTGTGGGGGAGCAGGGCGGTGCCCAGCGGGCCGAGGCGCAGATGGTTCTCGACGCCGTCCTCCTCGCGCTTCCCGGCGTGCCTCTCGACGCCGCGGCCGGCGTGGTTCCCGAAGCGTGACTCGCTCGCGCCGGTCAGGGCCTGCCGGGCCGCGTACAGGCGGGAGAGCGGGTCGTACTGGTAGAGGCCGTCGTGCAGGGTGCTGCGGCTGGTGATGTTCCAGCGCAGCACCGGGCCGAGCCGCAGTTCGCGGGCCACCGCGTACGCCAGCGAGGACTTGCCGGTGCCGGGCGGGCCGGTCACCAGCAGCGGGCGGCGCAGGTAGAGGGCCGCGTTGACCAGCTGCACGGTCTCGGGGGTGGCCTGGTAGGTCTCCGCGCGGTGGGTGCGGTCGGGCGAGCCGGCGGAGGCGTCGTCGGCGTCGGACGGCGGGTCGAGGACCGGGCCGCCGTCGAAGGCCCGCCACGGCGGCGGCGGGGGCAGTTCGAGGATGCCGTCGTGCGGCTCGTTCGTGCCGGTGTAGACGGGCCACAGGGGCATTGCGGGTCCTTCTCCGTGAGGGCTCAGGCGACGGGTGCGACGGGCGAGTGCAGGCATGCCGTCGGCTCGGGGAAGCAGCGGGGGTCGTCCCACATCAGCTGGAGGTCGCGCGCCCAGTGCCGGTCCGGTTCGTCGGCGGCCTCGGCGGTGTCGCGCAGGGCGCGGACGTGCCGGGGGAGGTCGGCGGGCGGGACGCCGGTGACGGACTCGGTGAGTTCGTCGAGGAACGCGCCGCCCCCGCAGGGGCCGTCGTGGCCGATGCCGGGGCAGCCGGTGCGGGACCACAGCAGGACGGGGACGGGCACGTTGAGGCCGGCTTCGAAGTGGGGGAGCGCGGCGGTGGGCGGCACGGTGTACGCGGCCATCGCGGCGTCGTGGTCGCGGAGCCGTTTGCGCAGGCTCGGCGGGCGTTCGGGGGTGCCGCAGGCGACGCGGTGCAGGGTGGCGCCACCGGTGTCGAGCTTCTGCCACTTCTTGGCGAGCTGGTGGCGCAGCCGCCCGCTGCGGTGCCGGGCGCGGTCGGCGACGACGAGGGGGTAGGCGCAGCCCAGCGGGGTGGGGTCGTCGGGGCTGCACTCCCAGCGGGCGACCGGCTCGTTCAGCCACTCCCTCGGCAGGACGAAGGTGATCAGTTCGTCGGCGTCGGGCGCGAGCTGGGTGAACGCCTCGTCGATGCGTTCCTGCACGTAGGCGCGGACGCCGGTGCGGGGCAGGCGGCGGGCTCCGACCGGGCGGCGATGGCCGTCGCGGTAGGCGGAGACCTCGACGGTGACCTGGTCGGCGCCGGCGCCGCTGTGCTCGATCTCCACGACGATCGGCGACCAGGCGGCGGCCGGTCCGGAGTCCCCCGCCTGCTCGCCGATCAGGCCGGCCAGCCGGTCCGCGAACCGGGTCACCGCCTCCTCCTCCGGCACCTCGAACTGCACGTAGGCGGCGGCACGTTCCAGGGTGGGGAAGCCGCCCTCGGGCAGCGGCGGTCCGAAGGGGCCCACGGCATCGACGTACAGCTGGTCGGGTCGGCAGGTCAGGCGGGCCCGCTCGGCCTGCCGCACCAGCGCGTACAGGCGGCGCCGTTCCTCCGCGTGATGGCCGGGGGTGGGCACCAGCTCGCCCAGTTCGCCCCAGTAGCGGGCCATCACCTCGGTGGGCAGCATCCGGCCGACCCGTACGTCGGGCGAGCCGGCGATCGCGGAGACCATCCCGACGACCGTGCCGTCGGCGAGCGTCACCGCCGCCCCGCTGAACCCGGCGGCGAGCGGCTGCCCGTGCGCGCTGACGGCCTCCAGCTGGACCCACTCGTCGGAGATCAGCGGCCCGGGCAGCGCCCGGTACACGGCGAGCATGCCCTCGTCGTACCCCTTGGGGAAGCCGTACGCCACCAGCTCGGGCCGGCCCTGCTCGGCGCCCGGCGGGGCGAACGCGGCCGGGGCCAGCGGCACCTCCCGGGACAGTTCCAGCACGGCGAGGTCGCCGGGGTCGGCGGCGCCGCCCCGCCAGCCGCCGTGGACGGTGACGGTGGCGCGGACAGCGCCCAGGTCCCGGCGGCCCGGGAACGTCACGGTGATGTCCGCCGTGTCGCTGAACCGTACGACGTGCGCGCAGGTGAGCACCCGGCGCGCGGACACCAGGAAGCCCGCGCCGACTTCCCTCCCGCACACGATCCGGGCGTGCCAGGCGGACTTGCTCATGCGCGCTCGGCGGCCTGTCCCGGCTGCCAGCTCAGTCTGACGACGAGATGGCCCTCCGCCGCGCCCTTGGCGATCACCGCCCCGGTCTCGGCGCTCAGCTTCACCCCGAACTCCAGCTCCACGGAGTCCGGTTTGAGGGCGCCGTCCCGGAACACCCGCAGCGCGGACTCGGCGGCCGCGCGCACTCCGCCGAGCGCGCTCTCGAAGGTGCGGGCGGCCTGCGCCGGCTGTCCGTCGCCGCGCGAGACCAGCCGGGCGCCGGACTCGTCGTCGACGGCTTCCACGACGATCAGTGCGCCGTCCTCGGTCTTGAACTCCACCAGGCCGTCCATGCGCCGTTCACTCCCCCGTGTGCTGCGTGACCTCGACGAACTCCATTGTGGCGGAGGGTGCTTGCCGCTGTCCCGGCTTCCGCCGGGGGTGCCGCGCCCGGTTGGCGGAAACCCGCCACAGCGCGAACCCGCCACGTCCGGTCAACTCCCCCGCAACACAAGCCCCCTGACACTCGTCCCACCACTCGACCGAGAGAGGCTTGGGATGATCAGAGGACCAGTCGGACGCGGGGCGATCCTCCTGTCGGCGGGGCTCGTGCTGCCGCTGCTGCCGGTCGCGCAGGCGGGCGCGGCGGACACGGCGGACACGACGGCGAAGGCCCCGGCGGCCACCCGGACGGCGAGCGCCGCCCGGACCGTCACCCTCGTCACCGGGGACAAGGTGACCGTCACCGACCTGGGCGGCGGAAAGCAGACCGTCGAGGTGGAACGGCCGAGGGGCGCCACCGGCGCGGTGCGCACGCAGACCGCGAACGGCACGGTCACCGTCGTACCGGACGAGGCGCTGCCGTATCTGCGCGCCGGGACGCTCGACGAACGGCTCTTCGACGTCGGCGAGCTGATACGGCAGGGCTTCGCCGACGACCGCACGGGCGAGCTGCCGCTGATCGTGACGTACGACAAGGGCGCGCGGACCGCCACCCCGCGCGGCGCCGAGCGGACCCGCGCGCTCCCATCCGTGCGCGGTGCCGCCGTGGAGGCGGACAAGGGCCGGGAGTTCTGGCAGGCGGTGACCCGGAAGTCCGCCGGGATCGACGGTGTCTGGCTGGACGGGCGGGTCACCGCCGACATGGCCGAAAGCAACGCCCAGATCGGCACGCCGGCCGCCTGGGAGGCCGGGCTCACCGGCAAGGGCGTCACCGTCGCCGTCCTCGACACGGGCGTCGACGCGGACCATCCCGACCTGGCCGGGCGGGTCTCGGCGAGCCGGAGCTTCATCGAGGGCGAGGAGGTCGCCGACCGCAACGGGCACGGCACGCACGTCGCCTCCACGGTCGGCGGCAGCGGCGCCGCCTCCGACGGAAAGGAGCGGGGCGTCGCGCCCGGCGCCACCCTCGCCGTCGGCAAGGTCCTCAGCGACCAGGGCTCGGGCAGCGAGTCGCAGATCATCGCGGGGATGGAGTGGGCGGCCCGCGAGGCCGGCGCGGACATCGTCTCCATGAGCCTCGGCTCCACCGAGCCCAGCGACGGCACCGACCCCATGGCGCGGGCCGTGAACACCCTGTCCGAGGAGACCGGCGCCCTGTTCGTCGTCGCCGCCGGCAACACCGGCGCGCCCTCCTCGATCGGCTCGCCCGGCGCCGCCGACGCGGCGCTCACCATCGGCGCGGTCGACTCCGCCGACACGGCCGCCTACTTCACCAGCGCCGGGCCCCGCTGGGGCGACAACGCCCTCAAGCCGGACCTGTCCGCCCCCGGCGTGGACATCCTCGCCGCCCGCTCCTCGCTGAGCGGTGGCACCGGGGCCTACACCTCCATGAGCGGTACGTCGATGGCGACCCCGCACGTCGCGGGCGTGGCCGCGCTCCTCGCCGAGCGGCACCCCGACTGGACGGGCGCCCGGCTCAAGGACGCGCTGATGTCGACGTCCACACCGCTGGACGCCTCCGCGTACACGCTGGGCGCGGGCCGGGTCAGCGTGCCGGACGCGGTGGACGCGCGGGTGACCGCGACGGGCAGCGTGGACTTCGGCTTCCACAGCTGGCCCTACGAGGAGAACCAGCCGGTGACGAGGACCGTCACCTACGCCAACTCCTCCGACGAACCGGTCGAGCTGAGCCTGTCCGTCGAGGGCGGCGACGGGATCGTCACCCTCGCCGACCCCACCCTCACCGTCCCCGCGCACGGCACCGCCGCCACCACCGTGACCGGCGACGGCTCGAAGGCGCCGGTCGGCAGCACCAGCGGGCGGATCGTGGCCGCCGTCGCCGGCAGCCCGGTCGCGCACACCGCGTTCGGGCTGGTGAAGGAGGAGGAGCGGTACACGCTCACGGTCCACGTCAAGGACCGCGACGGCGCGCCCGCCGCCGCCGACCTCGTCGTCCAGCGGCTCGCCGAGCGCACCGACCCCGTCCCGGCGCACGTCGGCGGCTCCGGCACGCTGAAGCTGCGGCTGGCCCCCGGCACCTACAGCCTGACCTCCTTCCTCGACGTGCGCGGCAGTCACGGCGCCGACTCGCTCGGCCTGGGCTTCCTCGCGGCACCGGAGGTCACCCTCGACCGGGACACGGAGGTCACCCTCGACGGCCGTGAGCTGCGGGAGATCAAGGCCGACGTCGGCCGGCGCACCGAGCGGCGGCAGCTGATCATGGAGTACGACCGCACCGCGGGCGGCGCCGACCTGTTCGGCGCGGTGATGGTGCCGGTGAAGTACGACAGCGTCTTCGCCGCGCCGACCCGCAAGGTCACCCAGGGCGGCTTCGAGTACCGGACCGTGTGGCGGCTGGGCAAGCCGCTGCTGGAGGTGAAGGGCGTCGGCGAGGTGGTGGCCCAGCCCGGCGGCACGCTGACCGAGGGCCGCACCCGTCTGCCGCTGGTGGACGTCGGGGACGGCCCGTTCACCGGCGTACGGGGCAAGGCGGCGCTGGCCGAGCTGACCGACGGCACCGACCCGGCGGCGCTCGCCCAGGCCGCCGCGGACGCGGGCGTGAAGGCGCTGTTCGTGACGGACGACGCGCCGGGCCGGCTGAACGCCTGGTGGGGTTCCGA
This sequence comes from Streptomyces sp. TSRI0107, assembly GCF_001905845.1. Classification (GTDB taxonomy): domain Bacteria; phylum Actinomycetota; class Actinomycetes; order Streptomycetales; family Streptomycetaceae; genus Streptomyces. The sequence continues at coordinate 662,279 of NZ_LIVZ01000001.1, forward strand.
GGACGGCACGGACCGGGCGTTCCCGATCGGCACCGTCGACGCGGCCGACGCGGCCCGGCTGCGCAAGGCCGGGAAGGCCGACATGACCGGCACGCGGAACACGCCGTACGTGTACGACCTGTCGAAGGGCTACCCGGGCGCCGTACCGGACCGCGACCTGACCTTCGCGCCGGACGACCTGGCGGCCGTACGGACGAGGTTCCACGCGGCGGAGCCCGCCTCCGGCGGCGAGTTCCGCTACTCGATCACCGACACCTTCCCCATCGGCCTCGGCTTCAAGGAGCGCGTCGACTTCCCGGCCGAGCGCACCGACTACGTCTCCACCGAACGGGGACAGCTGTGGCACGAGTCCGTCGACCTCGGTGACGCGCTGGAGGAGCGCGGCGGGCTCGTCGGCTACCGGGGCGGCACGCGGCCCACGCTGAACTGGTTCAAGCCGGTCTGGCACCCCTGGCTCGGCACCGGCCTCGGCTGGGGCCAGCAGCGCGCCGGCGACCGGCTCCAGTTCAACACCCCCGGCTGGGGCGACTCCGGGCCCGACCACACCGGCTTCGGCAACGTGTGGAGTGACGAGAGCGGCATGTCCCAGACGACGGCGGTGTACCTGGACGGCGAACTCGTCGACCGGCGCACCAGTTCCGCCGTGTACGTCTCGGACGCGCCCGCCGAGGAGCGCACCTACAAGGTCGTCACCGACACCGCGCTCGACCCGGCGCACTGGGAGCGGGCGACGAAGGGCCACACCGAGTGGACGTTCCGCTCGGCGCGGACGCCCGCGGACCGGTACACGTTCCTGCCACTGATCAACCTCGGCTTCGACATCGGCACCGACCTCGCGGGCCGGGTGGGCGACGGGCGGCTGCCCATCGGGCTGTACGCCGAGTACGTGGCGGGCGCCCCGGACACCGGGAAGCTCGGCGGCGGCACGCTCGAAGTGTCGTACGACGACGGCGAGTCGTGGCGGAAGGTGCCACTCACCGGTGACGGACCGGCCGCCTGGCGCGGGACGCTGAACGTGCCGGACGACGCCGAGTACGTCTCCCTGCGGGCGTCGGCACGCGACGACCGGGGCGGCAGGGTGGTCCAGGAGATCGTCCGGGCCGTCGGCGTGCGCTGACACGCGGACGGCGCCGCCTCCCTGGGACGGGGAGGCGGCGCCGTCTGTCGTTCTCCCGGACCGTCAGACCAGCCATCCGACGAAGTGGACGAGACCGGCGAGGATGTCGGTGAGAAGGTTCATGATCGTGCTTTCTCCTTGCGGTGATGCATGTGGGACCTGCGCGTATCTGCTTTCGCTACGGTCTGCAGCCCGTCGCTTGCGCACCGTAAGTATCGTCGGTCACGCAGGCCTCGTGCGATCTCACGAGCGACGATCACCTGTTCCAGGGAACAACTGCTCGCCTGTTCGGACCCGGGCGACCCCCAGCCGCTCCAAGTCCTGCGGCCGGATGAGGAGTTGGTCCGCCGTCGCCTCGACCTCCGCCGCCGGCCGCTTGAGGATCGCGGCCGCCGGCTCCGGCGCGATCACGGAGAAGTAGCTGTCCGGAGTGGCCCAGGTGTTGCCGGGCGCCGCCAGCGCCAGCGCGCCGCCCGAACCGCCCTCCCCGATCACCAGCGTCGTGACCGGCGTACGAGCCGCCGCCACCGCCCCGAACAACTCGGCGATCGCCGCCCCCGCGCCCTGCCGCTCCGCCTCCGCGTCGTTGGCGGCGCCCGGCGTGTCCACCAGCGTCAGCACCGGGATGCCCAGCCGGTCCGCGAGCCGGATCAGCCGGGCGGCGGTGCGGTACCCGGCGGGCCGGGTGGCCGTGCCCGTCTGGGCGGCGTAGGCGACGGTACGGCCCGCGTGCTCCCCGAACCCGCACAGCATGCCGTCGTCCGAGCCGCCGCAGCGGTCGCCGCTGATCGCCACCCGCTCGGAGAAGTAGGCGTCCAGATAGCGGTCGGCGCGCGGGCGGCCGGACGCGCGGGCACGCAGCACGGCGTCCCAGCCCGTGGCCGGCAGATCGGTGGCGCCGAGCGGCGGCGGCGGGGGAGCGGGCTCGGCGGACGGCGCCGTCAGCAGCCGCAGCCAGCGCCCCAGCGTCACCCGCAGCTCCTCGGGCGCCACCACCGCGTCGGCGGCGCCCGCCGCGACCTGCGCCTCAGCCGTGTACGCCGCCGGGTCGGCGTCCGCCGGGCGCACCCGGGAACCCGCGAACCCCACCTGGGCGCCCGGCAGGGCGAGCACCACGTCCGCGCCCGCGCCGAGCGTCGCCCAGCCGCCGCCGGTGGTCGGGTCGCGCAGCACCGCGATCTGCGGCAGCCCGGCCTCGCGGGTGAGCACCGACTGGCGGGCCACCCGCTGGAGCTGGGTGAGCGCGAGCATGCCCTCCTGCATACGGCTGCCGCCGGTGGCGACGAGCGGGACGACGGGCAGCCGCCGCTCCCGCGCGTACGTGTACGCGGCCTCCAGCCGGTCGCCGGTGCGCTCGCCGAGCGACCCGCCGAGGAAGCCGAACTCGAAGGCGATCAGCACGGCCCGCGTGCCCTCGACGGAGGCGGTGCCGCACACCACGGACTCCTCCTCGCCGGTGCGTTCGGCGGCGCGGGCCCGGGAGGCGTCGTAACCACGCCAGCCGAGCGGCCCGTCGGGCCGTGAGTCCCTGACGGGCGACGGCAGTTCCCGGAAGTCGTCGGTGACGAGAGCTATGACCGCGCGGGCGCTCGGACGACGCTCAGCCACGGCCCAGCGCCCGCTTCATGATCTTCCCCATGTCGTTGCGGGGCAGGACGTCGAGGTGGTGCAGGACCCGGGGCCGCTTGTGCGGGGCGAGCCGCCGTGCCACATGACCGGCCAACTCCTCCAGGGTCGGCGGCCGTTCGCCGTCGGTGGGCACGATCCAGGCGACGATCCGCTCCCCCAGGTCCGGGTCGGGCTCCCCGGTGACGGCGGCCTCCCGCACCCCCGGATGTTCGAGCAGCGCGTTCTCGATCTCCCCGGCGCCGATCTTGTACCCGCCGCTCTTGATCAGATCGGTGGCCTTGCGTCCCACGATCCGCACATAGCCGTCCGGATCCCGCACCGCCATGTCCCCGGTGCGGAACCAGCCGTCGGCGGTGAAGGCGGCGGCGGTCGCGTCCGCCCGGTTCAGGTACTCGGTGAACAGATTCCGGCCCCGCACCTGGATCTCCCCGACGGTCTCCCCGTCGTACGCCGTGACCGGCGACCCGTCCTCCTCCACCAGCCGCAGCTCCACCCCCGGCAGCGGCACCCCCACCGTCCCGGCGCGGGCCTCGCCGTCGGCGCGGACGCTGGTGTTCATCAGCGTCTCCGTCATGCCGTACCGCTCGATCACCCGCCGCCCCGTCGCCGCCGTGATCCGCTCGTGGTCGTGCACCGGCAGCGCCGCCGACCCGGAGACCAGCAGCCGGGCACCGCTCAGCGCCTTCACCAGCTCCGGCTCACCGGGCAGCGCCTCCGCGATCCGGTGGTACATCGTCGGCACCCCGAACAGCATGGTCGCGCCACCGTTCAGCTCGGCCGCCACCCCCTCCGTCGAGAACCGCCCGAGATGCCGCACGCTCCCGCCCCGCCGCAGCGGCCCGAGGATCCCGAGCACCAGCCCGTGCACATGGAACAACGGCAGTCCCTGCACCAGCACGTCCTCGCCGGTCCACTGCCAGGCGTCCGCCAGCGCGTCCAGGGTGGCGGCGATCGCCCGGCGCGGGATCACGGCACCCTTGGGCGGACCCGTCGTACCGGACGTGTAGACGATCAACGCGGGAGCCTCGTCGCCGGTGTCCTCCGCCGGCACCCCGCCGACGCCGGACACGTCGACGTCGACGCGCTCCAGCCCGCCGAGACCGGCCGGCAGCTCGTCGCCGGGCGCCGCCAGCACCACGGCGGGCGCGCTGTCACCCAGGATGTGCGCCAGCTCCTTCTCACCCGACTTCGGGTTCAGCGGCACCACCGGCACCCCGGCGAGCAGCGCGCCCACCACCCCGACGGCCGTCTCCAGCACGGGCGTCGCCCACACGGCGACCCGCCCGGTGTGCCGCACGCGTTCGGCCACGGCACCGGCCGCGGCGGCGAGCTGCGCGTAGGTCAGGGAACGGCTGCCGAACCGGAGGGCGACTCGATCACTCGGTCCCTCGGTCAGGGCCGGAAAGAGAGAGGACACGCGGCGTACTCCTTAGCAGTCGGGACTGGCTGTCGGGGTCGACATCCCGTTCCTATCAGTCCGCCGCCTCCGCGAGGCCGCCCGGCCGAGTCTCGTGCAGGCCCTGGGTGGGCTGGTCAGGCTGTCCGGCGGGTCATGTGCATGTGCCAGTTGGTGACCCAGGACTGCTCCCCGTCCACGGAGAACGCCTGCTCCCAGTGGGCGGTGGTCGTGGTGATCTCCGACCAGACGAAGCGGACTCTCACCTTCTGGCCGTCGTGCTCGTCGTCGCCGTGGAAGACACCGGTGCCGTCGGGGCCGAAACGGCCGACGACCGGCGGGAACAGCGTGCCGGTGCGCTTGCTCGCCCAGTACAGGGACCAGGCGTCGGCCGCGGGGTCGTACAACCGCAGGGTCAGCCCCGCGAAACCCTTCGTCTGGAACTCGATCTCGTCGAAGCTGGCCCGCCCGTCGAAGTGCGCGGAGGCGCGGGTGACCCCCGGGAACTCCTCCCAGCGATCGTCGCCGTCGGAGGGGTCGAGGAAATCCTTGCGCCAACGGTTGACGACGTCGTAGGTGCCGGTGAAGAAGGCGAAAGCAGTGCTGTTGTCCATGATTTGCCTGTCGTCCGTGAGAACCATGGGAGGGACGCTAGGAGGGGTCCACTGACAACGACTGTCAGTGGACCCGGTTAGATTCCCCGGCATGCGCGCGGACCGACTGCTCTCGTTGCTCCTCCTGCTTCAGAACCGCGGCCGGATGACCGCCGCGGAACTCGCCGCGGAGCTGGAGGTGTCCGTGCGCACGGTCTACCGGGACGTGGAAGCGCTCGCCGCCGCGGGCGTCCCCGTGTACGGAGAAGCCGGCCACGACGGCGGCTACGCCCTGGTCGACGGTTACCGCACCCGCCTGACCGGTCTGACCGCCGCGGAGGCGGAGGCACTGTTCCTGGCGGGCCTGCCGGGACCGGCGGCCGAGCTGGGGCTGGGCGCGGTACTGACAGCGGCCGAGCTGAAGCTGGAGGCCGCGCTGCCCGCGGAGCTGCGGCGGCAGGCGAAGCGCGTCCGCGAGCGGTTCCACCTCGACGCGCCCGGTTGGTACCGCGAGGCCGACGAGGTGCCCTGCCTGCCTCAGATGGCGACCGCGACATGGCTGCGGCACGCGGTCCGGGTGCGCTACCGGCGCTGGTACGCCCCGGAGGTGGTCGAGCGGCGGCTCGAACCGTACGGCATCGTGCTCAAGGCCGGTCGATGGTACGCGGTCGCGTACGCCGGCGACGGCTCTCCGCGTACCTACCGGATCGGTCGGATCATGGACGTACAGCCGCTGGCCGAGGAGTTCACGCCACCCGCGGACTTCGACCTGGCCGCGTACTGGCGGGAGCACACGGCCCGGTTGCAGGAGCGGCTGTGGCAAGGGAGCGCGGAGATCCGGATCTCCCCGGCCGGACTGGCGAGGCTGCGAGAACTGGCCGTGCCGACCGTGATCGACGCGGCCGAGGCCGGCCGGGAGGAAAGCCCCGGCGGCTGGCGCCACGCGCTCATCCCGATCGAGAGCCTCACCCACGCGGAGGGCGAGTTGCTGAGACTGGGGGCCGAGGTGGAGGTCCTGGGCCCGCCCGAGCTGCGGAAGCGGATCGCGAGCACGGCTCGGGGGCTGGCGGGGCTGTACCAGGATCCGCCCCTGGGGCGCGTATGCACCGGTCCGTGTCGATGCGGGCAGTGAGGGCCGTGGAAGCCGACCCGCCCGTTCTCCGCAGACCGCCCAGGACCTGTACGGTCGCCGGCAACTTGCCGATCCGTACCGGGGACTGAGCGGACTGCCCTTGCTATGGTGCGCCGATGCCATCGATCAAGCAGTTCCAAGTCACCTTCGACTGCGCGGAACCGGAGCGCGTCGCTCGCTTCTGGTGCGAGGTGCTGGGGTACGTCGTACCGCCGCCACCGGAGGGCTTCGCCACGTGGGACGAGTTCGATCGTTCGCTGCCGCCTGAGCGGCGGGGAGCGGGGTTCTCCTGCAGCGATCCCACCGGGGTGGGCCCGCGGCTGTACTTCCAGCGGGTTCCCGAGGGCAAGGTCGTAAAGAACCGGGTGCATCTCGACGTGCGAGTCGGCACCGGCCTCGTGGGCGAGGAACGCCTCGCCAAGCTCGAAGCCGAGTGCGAACGACTGGTCGCGCTCGGCGCGACACGCGAACGGGTGCTGATCGCCGACGAGTACAACGAGTCGTGCATCGTGATGCAGGACATCGAAGGCAACGAGTTCTGCCTCGACTGAGCCTCCTCCGGAACGCCGACACGGGCACTGCCGGGAGCCTGCCGGGGCTCACGCCGGCTCCGGGGTGCCGCTGCTCGGCCAGTCAGATGACCGCCGCTGGTGCGAGGGCGGTCGGATCGGCGCACAGCGCCCGGTAGTGCGTGCGTGGATCGCCGCCCGCCGCACGGAGTTCCCGGCACACCGCCGCGCGGACGAAGGCCGACGGGTCCGACAGGTGACGTACCAGTTCGTCGCCGCGGTCGGCGCCGCGGTCGGCGCCGCGCAGGCGTCCGACGGCGGCGGAACGTACGGCCGTGCAGCTGTGCCGCCGGATGTTCCGGTACCGGTGCCCGACGGCGAGATCAGCCAGGTCCAGGGCGCGGAAGAGGCCGGCCTCGACGGCGGTGGTGAGCGTGGCGCGGTGGACCTCGTACGAGTGGTCGGTGTTCAGGCGAATGAGAACCCGGGCCCGCGCGGCCTCGAGGACGGTCCGGCTTCCGGAGTCGAGTGCCAGACGTATCACCGCGCGCACCGCATGCAAGCGCAGACCGGCGTCGGGGTCCCCCTCGGCGATCGCCCAGGCCTGGGTCATGCCGAGCCGACCGTACGCGGCCCCGGCGTGCAGGCCCGCTGTCCGGGCCTCGCTCTCATTGCTCGACAGCAGGTGCGTCACCACCTCCTCGGGCCGCCCGCCGAGGCACCCGAGGACGGCCTCCCGCTCCCAGGCGCCGTACCGCCACCGCATGCCCACCAGCGCTGCCAGAGGCGCCAGTTGCCGCAGTACGGCCTCGTCCGCGTGGACGAGCGCGCGGTCGAGGACCGGCGGGCGAGGTCCCGTACCCGCTCGTCGGTGTCCGCGCACCGGATCAGCACGAGCGGCAGCACGGGCGCAGTGAGGCACAGAGCGACCTCGGGCTCGGTGGGTCCCGGTCGTCGAACCACTGGAAGCCGACCCGGATCCGGCCGTGATACTTCCAGCCCATGACCGTACCGACGGTGCCCGACCACACGCTGACGTCGAGGGCGACCCAGTCCTCGGCCCGCCCGGCGCCGATCGCCGAGTCCACGGACTTGCCGCGGAGCAGTCGTTCGCCCGGGGTGTGGAGCTTGGTGGGGCCGGAGTCCGTACGTCGTCATGGGCGGACTTCAGCGCTGTTGTCCACCGTCCCCACCAGCCATATTTCGATGGACGCGCTCGCCAACGCCGCTCTCGGCGGGCTGCGCGAGCTCGGCGCTGACGCCGATTCCCATTTGGACGTCGCAAGATGCATGGGGCCGAGGCAGACCGGATACTGACAGGTGGCACGCCTTGTCAATGTATTGGACCCGCTCTCCAGGGAAAACGCGATATGGCCGAAGAGACGCCGTCTACGTCGCAAGATAGAGACAAACACATCCCCCCGTGGAAGCGGGCCAAAATATGGGTTATCGGCATAGTCGCAGCCAGCATCACAGCTGCCCTTTCAGGTGCCCTGTCGAATCTCGTGACGTCTACTGGTGAATCCATTCGAAGGCTTGTTTTCGGTGACACTCGCGAGGTTGTCATCAAGAACGAGAAGGGACCCATACTCAGCGTGAGTGTGGAGCAAGGCGATGCGAACGGATGTAACGGCTCGGGTTGGGTATATCCTCACCCTCCATCCAGCCCGCTCATGAAAACACCGCCTGGCTCCGGTCCGCGAGTCGAGGGAAAAACCTGGGATCAAAATCCATCCGCGTTCGGTGCGGCGCCGGCAGGAAACGTCACTCTCTACGTCTCGGCAAGTGCCAGAGATAATCGAGCCATCATCCTCAGGAACATCAAGTTCAAGGTGGTTTCCCGGAAGCCCCCTATTCACGGGACTCGAGTTGTGTTGTCCCGAGGTTGCGGTGACAGCCCTCTTTATCATGTCGGCCGCGTAAACTTTGGTGCACCTCCGCCGTATTGGGTTCCGGTCGGCGACTACATGGAAGGCTTCCGCGCGGATGTGCTCAGATTTCCGTACAAAGCGACGAGATCCGATCCTGCGACGCTCCTGATCGACGTGAATCCGGGTGAGTGCCACTGCTCTTGGCGTGCTGAGCTGTCCTGGACCGATGGGGATATCAGCGACACCACCGTGATCGATGATGACGGCGAGCCGTTCGAGCTGACTCCGTCGGATGGCCTTCCGGTATACACCTGGGAAAGCGGTAAGAGGGTGCAATACGATGTCGGATAAACGCGGCAAGGGCTCGTCGGCCTCCCGAGGTAGAGGTCCACTGCGGCAGTATGCGGCTCCGGTTTCCTTCATTGCCGTACTGATGGTTGTCGGGGGCGCTCTAGGCTGGGTCATAGGCAGCTGGCCGACGGACAGATGGCCGCGGCGACCTCCTGCACCGGCCGTTCATGTGAGCGATGTGTCAGTCAACGCCACCGAGGATGGATGGGTTTCTCCCAAAACGAAGGAGAGCATCGGAGGGGTCCCCGACGACCCATGTCACCCCGGCGTTCGGGCCTGGCTGGGGAACTTGGGGGCGGTCCCGAGCGGCCTCAGTGTCAGATTCTTCCTGGTGGCCGACCGAACGGAGTCGATTACGCTTGTTGGTGTCCGGGCACGTCCTCAGTCGTACACGACTTCCGTGATGCGGACGAGGGTCCACCCGTTGTGCCCCACTGATGACCTGTTTCCGGGAGAGGGCGAGGTGCACTGGATTGATCTTGAGGTCGGCAAGAAGTCTTCTAAAACTCTTTTCCTCGATGAAGAGGAGGGTGAGAAGCGTCTTGATCTCGACCTGGGCGCCGGCGACAAGGTGGAATTCTATCTCCTGATGAAGGCGAAAGATCCGCGAGGGTACTGCCGATGGAAGCTCGATCTCGAGTTTCTGGTGGGGGATGAAAAGAGGTACGTTCCAATTTCGGACAGTGTGAATTCCTTTGTGGTGGCGGCTCCGCTTCCGGCTGAGGCACCTGAAATCCGCATCGTTCCGACGGAGTTCGAGCCCTGACGGCTGTCGCGGAGGGTGGGACCACGATGATCGCCGGCGGCGGCGGATGAGGTGAGTGCTCCGCGGATCGCCTGCGGATGCGGGCGGTCACGGACGGCGGTATGTTGAAAGCATCGATCCATGGAGGTCGCCGAGGTCAGACGCCTTTCAGCAGGCGCGCTCGGCTTGGCGTATCGAGTTCACGCACCCCCCGTCCGATCCATTCTGGGGAGCGGATCATGACGCGAGCGGTCGAGGAGCTGCGGCAGATTCCGTTCGACATCCTCATCGGATCGCCCCTCAAGGCGGCGATCGAGGCGCAGGGTCTCGCCGCGAAGACCACCATCGACTTTATCGAGAAGGTCGGGTTCATCCCGCCGAAAGCCGACGAGGATCCCTTCTTCGTTGACGAGCGCGCGGACGCCGACGGTGGAACCGTCCGGAATGTGAAGTTCAAGTACACAAAGCGCGACGAGGCCGGGGCGGAGGACACCTTCGAGGTCACTGTCCCCATCCTCTCCATCGTCCCCATCCCGTATCTGCGTATCGACGAGATGACGATCGACTTCATCGCGAAGCTGACTGACGCCGTCGAGAGCACGGTGAAGAGCAACTTCAATCTCGAAACCGAAGCGAAGGGGACGTATCGCGCCTTCTGGTCTCCGATCCGCCTGGATTTCCGTACCGCGGTGTCGTATCAAAACTCGCGGCAGACGACGTCCCGTTACGCCCGTGAGTACCAGATGAAGGTGAATGTGCGGGCGATACAGGACGATGTGCCGGCAGGGCTGGAACGCATTCTCGACCTGCTGGAACAGAGCATCCGGGAAACGCCCGTACCGCCATGACCCGCCCAGTGGCCGGGGACGTCTCACTCGCCGCCGTCGTGCTGGGACTGCTGGACGACATCCGCCTGCGCCTTCCGCGAGACGTCGCCGTCGAAACGCGGGGAGTGGAACTCCACCCGGCGTGGCTGAAGCTCTCCGTGACGTACGCGTCGGCCACCGGGCCCCTGCCCTCTCCCGACCTGCCGCTGACTCCGCGTCAGGCTCGCGGATTTCTCACCGCTCATGACCGGCCCGTCCGGCTCGACACGGACTCGCTGCTCGCCGCGCCCCCGTCTGCCCGCCACCGGCTCGACCTGCAGGTCGCCCTGACCGCAGACGAAAGGACCCGCTGATGGCAGACCTCACCGACGTGCTGGGGGCCGTACTCAGGGACATCGCCCGGGCCAGGGTGGTCAGCGACCTGTTCTCCCGCGACATCAGCAAGGAGTACGCCGCCGACCCCATCCTGGAAGCCTTCCCGGTTCCCCGCGCGGACATACGGCAGGCGTCGGTGGGGCTCGCCTTCGCGGTCGCGGCCGTCAACCCGAGGACCGCGCGACTCGATGACGTGATCGAAGTCCATGCCCGAACACACGGGGCCGCCCTCGTCCAAGGCATCCTCGAAGACTTGGTCGAGCCCGCAGGCCTCGACCGGGATGCCATGCGGACCGAGCTGGTGCAAGCGGTGGACCAGGCGGTCAGGGCCGATCCGGAGGCCCTGAGGAGAGCGCTGGACGGGAGGCCCGAGCTCTTGGCGGAGCAACTCAACAAGGCGGTGGCAGAGGCCTTTTTCGTGGACGACGAACGGCTCCGGGCGGTGACCCGCGCGCGGTCGATCACCGACGTACGGGCAGCGATCGCCGCTGCCGCCGCCGAGTGCGCCGCCGGGTTCGCTGCGGCTGCCGCGCTGGTCTCCGCGCGGGGAGCCGCAGGCGCCGTCGACGTGTCCGTCAGTCTGCGCGAACTGCTGGACGTGCCCGAGGCGGTGCTCTCCCGGATCGAACTGGTCACGGAGATTCGCAACTACACGTGGGTCGACGTCGGCGACGGGGAGCGGCCCGACCGCCGGTTGCAGCCGGAGTGACCGGCCCTCGTACTGATGGCGGAGGTGCCTTATGGCCGAGGCAGGAGGGAACTTGCGGGCGCTGCCGCTCGACGAGTTCATCGGGGCCGCGCTGTCCGCGGTCGTCCGCGCGGACGCGCACGCAGCCCGCGCCACGCTGGACTTCATCGAGCAGGTCGGGTTCGTGCGCTCGTCCGACGACGCCACCGCCGGCCGGCTGCGCATGGCCGCGTTCGGCTACCGGAAGCGTGACGAGAACGGGGAACTGGCCGACTTCACTGCCCACATACCCGTCCTCTCCCTGCTGGCGATTCCGGCCATGGAAGTCGAGGACGCCCGGATCGCCTTCCGGGCAGCGATCGTCGCGACACCGGGGAAGGGCGGGCAGCGGCCGGTGGACACGCACCGCACGGGCCCTCCGTCCTTGGTCGATCTGCTCGGGAGCCGGCAGGTCGATCTGCTCGCCCGGCCCGTGCCGACCACCGGGGCACAGGGCCGCGAAGTGCATGGCCCGCACCACCTGGACGTGCAGCTGAGTCTGAAGCAGGCGGACATCGGCGTGGGGCTGGAGAAGATCCTCAGCCTCATGGACCAGGCCATCGACGACACGAAGGCCGACAGGCCACCGAGGAGGCAGTGACATGCCGAGGTCGCACGGCTCGGCCCGCAGGCGTCAGCGACGGCGTGTGCCCCCGCGCGCCCGCACCGCAGCCCGCCCCTCGCGCTACCCCCGACCGTCCGGCGAGCAGGCCTCGTCCGCCGATGTGCAGGACACCATGGCACGCTCGCTCGCGGCGACATGCGAGGGCCTGGACCGGCTGCGCGGATCGCTCTATGAATCGGGGTTCGCCGAGGCGGTGGATCCCTACAGGCGTATGCGCCAGGTCCTTCTGCAACAGCGGGAGTGGGCGCTGGCGCATGACTGTCGTGATCTCGACCCGTACTGGCAGAGCCTCGGAGCGACAGCGCGAGCAATTCGTGGGGTGCTCTCCGAGTTCAGTGCGGCGCTCGATGGTCTCGACCGTATCGACAGGGCGGGAGGAGACGGTTCGTGACGTCTTTTCTGCTGTTCAACTTCGGTACGTTCGTGGAAACGAACCGGTTCAAGAAGAGAGCGTTGGACGGTGCCCTTGTCGGGCAGGACCTTATGGACGTCTTCCCGCCTCGTGCGCTCCTGGTGCCGGGGGGTGTGCGCAGCCATTCGGCCGCGGGGACGACCACGATCTCTTTCCTGGACCTGACGCTGAGCACCTGGAAGAGCAGTGTCGGTACCGGAGCGGCGGGCAAGAAGTTCTCGGAAGCTTTCCGGGGGTGGATGGGTGATGTCGTCGGCGGTGCCCCGGACGTGGTGTACCTCGCCGGGCACCAGAGCGGGCAGCGTATGTGGTGGCAGGAAGAGGATCCCAACTGGGTGGCCGACTTCACGGATCTCGGCAAGGTCAGCTTCCAGGAGTACAACCATGCGACGGGTACGGCATCTGAACAGGTGAGTGTCGACGCAACGCCCTTCAGGAAGCAGTGCAAGCTTGTCTTCGGCTTCGGCTGCAACATCTGCGCAGGCGGTAACCTGAGTCACTATCAGCAGTATTTCCAGAATGGCGCGAGCAAGCCCGTGTTCCTCGGCTGGAACGGGAAGATACTCATTCCGCGCAGTGGCTGGCCTTCGATCAACAACGCGTTCTTCGACGCCTTGGACGCTCACGCGTCGGCTGCGGGCTCCGGTGCGCCGGCTACTGACCGGATCGACTGGTTCTACGGCTCGAAGCAGACCGATCTGATCAGTGCGTGGGGGGTGGCGGTGGCAGCCTATCGCGGCCACGCTCAGAAGCGGCTCTGGGACAACGCTCGTGCCGTCGCGAGTGACGGTCAGGTGTTCAAGTTCAGCTTCGACGAGAAGACTAAGACGGTAGTGCCCATACCTGAGTGATGACCAAGGGCGGCGGGCGCGGCCTCCGGCTGCGTCCTAGGGCGGGCGTGTCGTTTGGAACAGGCCGGCTGTGAGGGACGGTGCGCGCCAGCCCCCACGACGCCGGGGTGATCCAAACGACACGCCCTAGTCCAGCAGCCGCTGGAACAGCCCCCAGGTGAACTCCGCCACCACCTCACGACCGTCCGGCCCCGTGAGCACCAGCCCCCAGCGGGTCGGTGCCGTGCCCTGGAGGGGGCGGGCGGGGGCGAAGGCGTGGGCGGCCTCGTCGATGGTGCAGGACCAGGGGGTGAGGTCGGCGAGGGTGCGGAGGGTGGGAGCGGGGGCGCCCGGGGCCCGTACCAGCCACTCGTTCCAGACCGCGCCGCCCTCCCCGACCAGTACCTCGAAGCGCAGGTCCGGCCAGAGCGGCACCGGCCACCGCCAGGCCTCGCAATCCAGGTCGCCGATGCGGCGGGGTGTCTTGGACTCGGGGGCGCCGAGCACGGAGCGGTAGCGGCCGGCCGCCGACCTGGCCCTCGGGGACCGGAGCATCGCCTGCCAGCGCTTGTTGGCCTCCCGCATGTCGGTCAGGGAGACGCCGAGGGTGCGGCGGGCGTCCGCGACCAGGTCGGCGTTGTGGTCGGCCATGCGGCGCAGCAGGACCAGCTGGAAGTCGAGGGGGGTGAAGGGGGGCCGCCCGGTACCGCTCATGGGGTGAGTCTCGCAGACGGCTCCGCCTGTGAAGGTCCTACGGAGTGTCGTGCGAGGAGTCCTCTTCCGGCGAGGCCATGCGCAGACCGGAGCTCACCGCCTCGTCGCCGATGCGTTCCAGGGAGGCCCACAGGTCCAGGTGCCGGCAGGCGCATACGGGGTCGTACGCCGCCGTGGGCAGCTGCGGTATGCGCTTCAGGCCGGTCTCGTCGAGGCGGTAGGGCACGTCGAAAGCCGTGTTCCAGCTGTCGAGGTCGGTCGTGAAGCGCCCTTCCGCCTCCGCCGCGTCGATGCCGAGGTACCGGGCGATGTCCGACCAGGAGCTGCCCCGCTCGCGTTCGTAGATCACGGCCGAGGCCAGTGCGCGCTCGGCGAGTTCGACGAGCTGGAGCGCTTGGCTGACCCGGCCTCCGGGGCCGGTGTCCGAGTCGTACTCGGTGTCGACCAGGCCCTTCGCGCTGTCGGCCACGTCCACGGCGTGGTCGCAGAGGACCAGGCGGGCCAGCGACTCACGGGTGAAACGGGCACGGTCGGCGTCGTACGGGGTCGTCTCACTGGTCGTCTCAGGCTTCTCAGTCACGCGCAGAGACTTTCACGCGGTACGCCGTCCCCGTGCCCTGGGAAGGATGCCCGACCGTGACGTGATGGCGGCGTGACGGTTCTGTGAGGAGAGGCAAGGGCTCGCGTCCCTCCCGGGTTCCCGCTCAGCGCCGGGACCTGCGGAGGCGGGCGGAGTTTCCGCCGGCGCCCGGTGTGCGGCCGACCGGGAGGAACAGGACCGAGTTGACGTAGCGGGTGCGGTCGCCCGGGGGCAGGGCGCGGCGGAGGAGGCCGTGGGTGGCGACGTGGGAGGTGGCCGCCTGGTGGGCCTCCAGGGGGAAGTCCGGGAGGCGGACCCAGGTGCGCGCCGGCAGGACCCAGCCGGCGTAGCCGAGCAGGGACAGGTAGGTGATCACCGGCTTGACGGGCTGGATGCGGGTCTCCAGTTCCACGAGGACGGCCGGGCGGTCGCGGGTCAGCAGCGCCGTCGCGCCGCGCAGGACCGCCAGCTCGCTGCCGTCCACGTCGATCTTCAGGAAGCCGACATCCGTGAGCGCCAGGTCGTCCAGGGCCACGCAGTCCACGTCCACGGCGTGGGCGTGGATGTCCCGGCGGACCAGGGAGGACACGCCTCGCGCACCCGTGTCGTCCGGCGGCAGCCAGAGCCGGGCCGTGCCGGGGCGGTCCGCGGCGGCGGCGCGGACGACCCGGACGTTGGGCGGGGCGGTCGCCGCGAGGAGGTCCGCGAGGTGCGGCACGGGCTCCACGGTTACCACGTGCCGGGCGCGGCGGCTGAGACGGCGCGTCCAGGGGCCGTACCAGCCGCCCACGTCGACCGCGGTGCCGCAGTCGGGCGGGCACAGGTCGGCGATTCTCGCCAGCTCCGGCTCGAAGCGGGGGTACACCGCGCGGGCGGCCGCTGCGACCAGCCGCGCGGGGAGGAAACGGGCCAGGCGGGCCGCGAGGGTCGTCATGGGGTCGTCCGCCTGAGCAGTTCCTCGTGCTCCTCCTCCGACACCTGCTCCCCGGACGACGGCAGCAGCTGCGGTATCCCGTCCACGATCGGGTAGCGGCGGCGCAGTCGCGGGTTGTACAGCGACTCGTCACCCTCGTGGGCGTCATCGGGTACCAGCAGGTGCAGCGGGCCCTTGTCCAGCGGGCACGCCAGGATTTTCATCAGGGGGTCGTCGGGGGTCATGGTCACGGTGGCGTCAACTCCTTACGAAGAGGGGTCGGTTGGGGTGCGGCGTCGTGCTTCGGCAGCGACAGCAGCACGGCGACCGCCAGCCCCGTGCCCGTCAGCCGCAGCGTCAGCCGCAGCGGGTCGTCCGGCAGGGCCTCGCCGAACGAGAGCGTGCCGAGTACGGCGGTGTGGAGGCTGGTCACCGTGGTGCACACCGGCACGATCAGCGAGGCCCGGCAGCGCTGCAGC
Organism: Streptomyces sp. TSRI0107; assembly: GCF_001905845.1. Lineage (GTDB taxonomy): Bacteria > Actinomycetota > Actinomycetes > Streptomycetales > Streptomycetaceae > Streptomyces. Next base: position 678,104 of record NZ_LIVZ01000001.1, read on the forward strand.
GCGGCCTGCGACATGACCAGGCCGAACGCACCGGTGAACAGCAGCAGGTAGGGGTAGGGCGAGCGCAGGACGCCGGTCAGGAAGCCGGGCAGGTCGCCCGGCGTCCAGTAGCCCGACACGCCTTTGATCGCCAGCGAGCTGACCCCGTACAGCAGGCCCACCGCCACGCCGTACTCGACGCCGGTCGTCGGCAGCCGGTGGCGGCGCAGGGCGCGGCGTTCGGCGGAGCGGTACAGCCAGACGCCGGCCGCGAGGGACGGCACGCACAGCAGCAGGAGCAGGGGGTAGGGGGCGGCCCGGCTGACCGTGTCCGTGCCCTCGTCCAGCGACAGCACCACCATCAGCAGCGCGGCGAGGATCGCCCCCAGCGCGTACCGCTCCCGCCCGCTGGTCTCCTCGCCGAGCAGCCGCACCGACAGCAGCACCAGCAGCACGAGCCCGGAGACGAAGATGCCCTGCGCGGCGGCGATCGGCAGGGTGCGGTAGACGACGAGCTGAGCGGCGAACCCGGAGGCCAGCGCCAGCGATCCGGCGATCCACAGAGGGCTGCCGAGCACCAGCCGCACCAGCCGCGCCGGCTCGCGGACCGTCACCTGCGGCAGCCTGGCCAGCGCCCGCTTCTCCAGTACGAAGCCGCCGCTGTAGAGGACGTTCGCCAGCAGGGCGGCGGCCACTCCCCACCACACGGGCTACGTCCTTCGCGCGTGCAGCAGGAGGATCGAGGCGAGGGACGGTCTGACGCAGGCCAGGCGGTCCAGGGCGCGCAGCGGGCGCGGCACGCCGTGGAAGGGCGCCCCCGTCAGACGTACGACCTCGAAGCCCGCCGCCGTCACGAACTCCCGCAGCGCCCGGGCCGTGTAGAGGCGCAGATGGCCCACCACCTCCCGCCCCGGTCTGCCGTGGATCGCGCGCAGGCTGACCTCGGAGAACACCGGCTGTATCCCGGCGGCCAGCAGGGCGCGGTTGTACCAGGCGGCCAGGTTCGGGGTGGACAGCATCAGATGGCCGCCGGGGCGCAGCACACGGCGGATCTCGTCGAGCGCGGCGTCCGGGTCGACCAGGTGCTCCACGACCTCGCTGAACAGCACGGCGTCCGCCGCCCCGGTGCGCAGCGGCAGCCCGCCGTCCGTGAGCTCGCCGCGCACCGCGTACGGCAGCCGGGTGCGGGCGCGGGCGAGGGCGTCCTGGGACCAGTCGACGCCGACGATGCGGTGGCCGGGCAGGAGGGGCGCCGCCGTGGCCGCCGCGGTGCCGTCGCCGCAGCCGATGTCGACGATCACGCGTCCGCCGCCGGGGCCCGCCGGGCCGAGCGCGGCGGCCAGCAGGCGGGCCTGGCGCAGCGAGCGCGGGGTGCCGGAGGCGACGGGGACGGCGGGGTTCTCGTAGAAGTCGCGCAGTCCGCGCGTTCCGGTGGGCTTCTCTGGCGCGGTCGTCATGGCGCGGGGACCTCCGTCGAGTGCAGGTGGTGCGCGAACAGGTCCCGCAGCCGTACGCCGTCGCCGTCGCCGAGCAGGGTGCGGGACCAGCGCAGGGCCAGATGCAGCCGGCCGGCCGTGGAGGCGGTGGTGACCGTCAGGCCGCGCGGCATCCGGGCGGGCGCCGAGAACCACACCGCCCGCGCCCGGCCCGCCTCCGCGCCGAAGTCCAGCGGGTACGGGATGCGGCCGATGTTGCTGAGCAGGATCGTGGACGTCCAGGGGGACGCCGCCCGCCGCAGCGCACGGGTGGCCGCGGCCCGCCAGGCGACGGGCACGACGGGCGCCGTCAACAGGGCGGCTCCGTGGCCGAGTTGCGGGCGCGGGAGGGACTTCAGGGCACGGGTGCGGGTGGCGGTGCGGTGCAGAAGGGCCGCCATGTCGCCGCCGTCGTGCATCAACTCCTCCCACCTGTACGGCACTTCGACCAGCCGTGTGCCGTTGCCGATGGGCATGGTGAGGTCGCGGGGGCGGTCGTCGACGGGCATGGTGATGCGCAGGGGGCGTGGGCGGGCGCCGTGCTCGCGGTTCCAGTGGGCGACGGTCAGCGCCGTGGCGACCATGAGCTGGTCGTTCACCGTGTACGGGGCGCCTTTCGGGCGGTGCGGGAGCGGGAGTTCCGCGACCAGCAGCCCGTTGCCGGGGGTGGTGGACGGGGTGCCGGGGGCGACCCGGGCCGGCCGGGACCAGTTGGACGGGGCGTCGCCGGGGACCCGCGGGGGTTCGACGGCCCGTACGGGCGGTGCGGCGGGGGAGTTGTCCCGGCCGCCGTACAGCTCCGCGGCCGTCGCGACGACCCGCAGGCAGGCCGGGCCGTCCAGGGCGGTGTGGTTGACGGTGAGCACGAGTACCGTGCCGCCGCCGTCCTCCGGCACCGCCTCCAGCCGCACCGGCGGCGCCGTCGTCAGCGGCGGCGCCTGGGCCAGCGCCCGCGTCCGGGCGTCCCGCACCGCGTCCGGGCCCGGCGCCGGGAACGCCACCACCGGCCCGTCCGGCTCCGGCGTCAGCTCCCACTCGTAGCGGCGCCGGTACCAGCGTCCCGGCGCCTCACGCATCAGGATCCGCGGATGCCGGCGCAGCGCCTCCCCGAAGGCCTTGGTGAGCCGTGCCGGGTCGACCGGGCCCGGCAGCCGCACCTCGATGTGCACCGTCTCCGGTTCCTCGTCCTGGAGGCAGTGCCGGGCGATCTCGTCCACGACCGGGAACGGCACGCGGCGCACCGGCCGGTCGCCGGGCCACGCCGGACGCCCGACCGCGGTCACGGGCGCTCACCGCCCACGCCCTCACCCGGCGCCCCCCGCTTCCGGAACCGGCCCGGCGCGGGCGGCGGATCGGGCAGGGGACTCCCGCCGGGGGCCCGCGCGGTGAGCGTCGGGCCGGTGGCCGGGCGGGGGAGGGGGAGGGGGGCCGTGGGCGGTTCCTGGGCGCCGGATGGCGGGCCACCGGCTGGGCTCGGCGGCGGGCCACCGGCCGGGACCGGACCACCGGCCGGGACCGGGCCACCGGGCGGGACCGGGCCACCGGCCGGTACGGACGGCGAGCCACCCGCCGGTACCGACCCCGAGTCACCCCCCGCCCCCGCCGCCACCGGCGGCATCACCGCCGTATCACCGGACCCGCCACCCGACTCGCCCCCGCCCCCCTCCCGCACACTCACCAACGCCGCGAACAACCCCACCAACGCCAGCAGCTGCGCCGTACGCCCGAACGCGCCGCCCCCGTCCCCCACCGGCTCCCCGGCGCTCGCCGCGGCGATGAGTCCCGCTCCCGCCGGTCCCAGGAACGCGACCGGGACGAGGAGGGCGTGCCGGTGGTGTGCCAGCAGGGCGAGCGCCGGGATCAGCAGAGCCGGCCACCCGGCGACGATCACGCCCACCACCGTCAGCGCCACCGTGCCCAGCCACAGCCCCGGCGTCGGCGGCAGTGGCTGCGGCGGGTCGGGGTTGGCGGCGCGGCGGCGCCACAGCACCAGGCCGACCAGGGCGGCGAGTCCGACGCCGCCGCCGATCAGCGCGGCGTCGTAGGCCGTCGCCGGCTCGTACGACAGGCGGACGGTGCCGCCCGCGCCGGCCGGGATCCGCCAGCCCTGCTGCCAGCCGTCGAGGCGGACCGGGGTGAGCTCCCGCCCGTTGAGGGTGGCGCGCCAGCCGTCGTTGTGGTTCTCGTACGTCGTCAGGTACGTGGCGGCGCCCGCGCCGACGGTGAGTTCGCGGCGGTCGCCGAGCCAGTCCCGTATCCGCAGGTCACGGTCGGAGGTCACCGGCTGCGGGGCGGTGCCCCGGGTGAGGGTGACGTCGGTGACGACGAGCGGGCCGGCGTCGCCCGCCTCCACTCGGTGGCTGCCCGCGGTCAGTTCGAGACCGCCGGCCGGGCAGAGGGTGACGTCGACCGGCCGCCGCTCCACCAGGTCCCGCACGGTCCCCTTGACGCCGGTCCGGTACAGCTCCCCGTCCACGGCCAGCACCGGGCCCTTGCCGCAGGGCAGGGTGAAGGCGCGGGTGGGGGCGGGCTGCGGGGTGCGGTAGCGGTCGAGGGCGGGGACGTAGGCCTCGGTGAGGCCGACGGGGAGTTGCAGGTCCTCGTCGACGACCGGGTTGTAGAGGGTCAGCGGGGCCGTCTCGGTGATCGTGATGTCCAGGCGGTCGGTGGTGATCGGCGGGAAGCGGACCCAGCCGTTCTCGTCGACCGACGCGATCGCCGCGCCGTCCGGGGAGCTGAGCTGGACCTGGGACGGCCGGGACGACAGTCCGCCGGCCGCCGCCAGCACCAGTTCGCCCACCGGCTGCTTGTCCGGCCAGCTCAGATGGATCGTCGGCCGGTCGCCCGCGATCCACGCCGTGGTCAGGTCACCGTCGGTGAGGTTGCGGGCGGCCAGTCCGGTGCCGAGGCGGGCGGTGGAGTCGGCGGTCGCGGTGATGCGGTCCTGCTGCTCGGGCGCGACCTCGTACAGCAGCCGGTCCAGCTCCGGTCCGGGCACCGCGACCGCGCTCGCCGTCACCTCGTACGTGCCGGCCGTGCCCGTGGTGAAGCGGCGGTGCAGTCCGGGCTCGGTGCCGGTCGGGGACATCCCGGCGGGGTCGGCGACGCGGTGCAGGGAGACGATCTCCGTGTCGGCCGTCGTGCGGGCCGCGTCCGCCGGGAGCCGCAGCATCCGCGTGACCTGCACCCGGGGCAGGTCGATCCCGGCGAAGCCCGCGCCGAGCAGCCCGGCCCGCCGCGCCACCGAGTCGACGATCGTCAGCTTCATCCAGCGGGTCTCGCCCCGGGGCGCCTTGACGGTCTGCGTCGACCCGTCCGGCCGCAGCGGGCTCGTCACCCGTCCCCGCTCGGTCTCCACCCGCACCCGCGTCGGCGCCGACCGGACTCCCTCCTGCGGCAGCGGGGTCACCTCGAACGAGGACGGCATCGCATAGCCGTCGCCGGTGAACCCGATCCGCAGCCACTGCCCGTCCGGGGAGCCGTCGGAGCCTTCCGTCCACACCGTGCCGGGATCGCCGTCGAAGGCGTTCACCGGGTCGAACTGCGGCAGGTGGAAGAACCAGCTGCCGTACGAGGACGCGGTCACCGAGCGGGCGCCGCGCAGCTCCGCCACCGTCTGGTGGTCCTGGCCGGTCACCGGCAGGATCTGGTGCGGCGGCTCACCCGCGTCCTGGTGGGCGTCCGGCGCGTTGCGCTCGTCGCGGGTGTACGGGTACGACGTGTTGGCGTTGACCAGCCCGAACCGGGTGTCCGCGCGGCGCAGCCCGTCACCGGTCACCTGGAGCTTCGGGGAGCCGAGGCCGGGATGGTGGTCGCCGGTGAGGACGGTGGCCCGGCCGCGCAGCCCGGCGGCGAGCGGCAGCAGCGCCTCGGGGCCGCCGGAGACCCGGGCGGTGTCGGCGACCGGGTGCAGCGCCGCCTGCCCGGGGCGCGGTACGGCCGGGTCGGCGGGCCGGTAGATCTCCACCGCCCGCTGCCTCGGGTACAGGCCCTCGACCTGGAGCGGGGTGTCGTCGGCGATCCGGCCGCCGGTCATGACGGGGCCGAGCCCGGTGACCCGCTCGTAGCCGGACTGTTCGAGGGTGCGCTTGACGGTGGCGGTCGGGGTGTAGCCGATCTGGTCGGGGTCGAGGTCGTTGCGGACGACGACGTGGAAGACGCCCGCCCGGCTCAGGTAGTCGGCGAGGCCCGGCACTTCGCCGCCCGTCGCCAGCGCCTGCTCGACCGCGTCCATGGCGCGCCGGTTGCCGGGAGTGCCGAAGGGGACGTAGTCGCGCTGCGCCCAGCGGGAGCCGGCGAGCACGTCGAGCGGCTGGTCGATGGTCGAGCCCCACGTGTACAGGCCGTGCGCGGTCGCGGGGACGACGAGGGCGCGGGAGTCGGGGGAGTACTTCTCCAGCCAGTCGGCCGTGGCCTGCCAGTACTTCGGCAGCTCCTTGAACGACCCCGGGTTCAGGATGGACCCGTTGAGGTACGGCCACACCAGCCCCGGCAGCACCAGCACCGCCGCGACCAGCGGGGCGTACCGGCGGCCGGGCACCCGGCGCGCGCCGCGCGGCTCGGCGGCGACCGCGACGAGATGCGCCAGCCCGAGGACCAGGGCCAGCGCGAGCCCGGTCTGGAACTTGTAGATGTTGCGGAAGGGCGCCAGCCATCCGTTCAGCCAGTCCTGCACGGTCCCGTGGAACGGCGCCCCGAACCCGCCCCCGTACCCGGCGAGCAGCACCAGCGCGCACACCAGCACCGTCAGCACCAGCCAGCGCCGCTCCGGCAGGTCCCGCCGCGCGAGTCCGGCCAGCCCGAGCCCGGCCGCGAGCGCCGAGCAGACGACCACCACCGCCGAGGCGGCGACCGTCCACCCGGCGGGCAGCCACGCCTCCCCGAAGTGCAGATACGCCACCCAGTTCCCGGCGCCGCGCAGCGCCTCCGTCGCCGACATGGTGGCCGTCGTGGTCTGCGAACTCTCCACGTAAGGCAGGAAGTTCTCCCCGTACACGCCGAGCAGCAGCAGCGGCACCCACCACCAGGCGGTCGCCACCAGCACACCCGGCACCCACCAGGCGATCAGCTTGCGCTGCCGGGGCCCCGGCGGGCGGGACAGCAGATACAGCCCCACCGGCAGCAGCGACGCCAGCGTCGACGCCGCGTTCACGCCACCCATGAACGGCACCAGCAGCGCCGAGCGCAGCGCGGCCACCCGGGCGCCGTACCGCTCGTCCGTCAGCGGCAGCAGCACCCACGGCAGGAACGCGCCCGGCAGCGCGGCGGCCGACGTCGAGCCGACGACCGTGGTGAACACCGGCCACAGCGCGTACGCCACCGCCGCGAGCAGCCGGGTCGCCGGGCTGCCGATCCGCAGCCGCTCGGCGAGCCGCAGCGCCCCCCAGAAGGCCACGGTCACCACCAGCGACATCCACAGCCGCTCGGCGATCCACACCGGTATCTCCACCGTCCGGCACAGCCAGTGGAACGGCAGCATCGGCCACAGATAGCCGGCGTACTGGTCCTGGATGCCGCCGAACCCGCCCCGGTCGTGCCACAGCTGGCCCAGGTCGGCGAGGAACCGCCCCGGGTCGACGGTCACCCCCAGCTTGGTGTCGAAGGTCTGCCGGCCGGGTTGAACGGCCAGGAACGCGACGAAGACCACGGCCCAGAACCCCAGCAGCCAGCGCCGCGAACGGGGGCCGTGGGGCGGTCCCGCGGTGGTCGCGGAGGTGGGGACGGCTGCCGGGGGAGGGGCCTGGACCGTGGTCGTCATTCGGGACACCGCCGGAGGATGAGGAGGAGGTTCCAGGTGGCCACCTCACGCAGACCGGGGACCTTCACGATCGCCTCGGTGAGGAACGGCCAGTAGCGGGAGCGGGCCGTGACGAGCGTGACGTCGTCCCGGGCGCGCACCTGCCTGAGGGTGGGGCCGATGTGCACGGCGAACAGGTTCTCGCCGAGGGTGTGCTTGGCGGGCCGCCCGGTGCGGCGCAGGTAGCGGGCGCGGGCCCGGTCGGCGCCGAGGTAGTGCCAGGGCGCCCACTCGTGACCGCCCCACGGGGACAGCCAGTTGGTGAACGACACGTAGATCAGCCCGCCGGGCCGGGTGACCCGCGCCAGCTCGCTGAGGAACGTCTGCGGGTCCGCGACGTGCTCCAGCACGTTGGAGGAGAACGTGACGTCGGCGAACCCGTCGGACAACGGCAGCAGATACCCGTCCGCGACGACCGCCCCCTCGGGCGGCTTCTCACCCAGTTCCCGCACATCCGGCTCGAACAGATACGCCTGCGCGCCCCGCCGCCGGAACTCCGCGGTGAAGTACCCGCTGCCGCCGCCCACGTCGACGACCGTGCGACCGGCGACGGGCCCGTCGCAGGCCTCGACCTGATCGACGGAGTGGCGGGCGAGCAGCGAGTAACACCCGTCCGGGTCCTCCTGCTCTCGCAGAAAGGCACGGAACAGATTGACGGACTGGCGCAAGGACGCCGCCCAGGGGCGCGGGGCTATGACATTTGCGGCTCCGCCGCGTGGGCGCGACAAGCCACGAACAACCCGCAGCCGTGTCACGAAGCCCAACCCCGTACCGCCTCGGACGCGACCACCCGGAACTGCCGGACAGTCCGCTCCCACCGGTACCGCGCCGCATGATCCCGCGCCGCCTTGCCCATGATCTCCCGGCGCCGCCCCGACAGGGCCAGCGTGCACCACGCCGCCGCGAACGAGGACTCGCCGTGCGCCAGCACACCCGTCTCCCCGTCCACGACGGAATCCCGCAGCCCCGGCACGTCGAACGCGATCGCCGGCGTCTCCCGCGCCGCCGCCTCGGTGACGACGAGCCCCCATCCCTCGACCGCCGAGGGATGCAGCAGCAGCCACGCCGCGCACAGCAGCCGGTGCTTCTCCGCGTCGGAGACATGGCCGGTGAACTCGACGCCGGGCCCGGCGAGCCGCCGCAGCCGGTCCCGTTCGGGGCCGTCGCCGACGATGACGAGCCGGCCGCCGGTGACGGGCCGCACCCGTTCCCACAGCCGCAGCAGCAGATCGATCCGCTTGTACTCGACGAGCCGCCCGACCGCCACGAACAGCGGCTCCGGCGACCGGTCGGCCCGCGGACCCGGGTCCTCCACCCCGTTGTGCACCACGCGGATGCGGTCCCGTTCGACGCCGATCGCGCGCAGCGCGTGCGCCGTCGACGGTGACACGGCCACCAGCAGACTCCGGGACTGCGCCCCGGTCAGTGCCCAGTGCTCGAGTCTTCGGCCGATCCGCGCGGCGGGCGCGAGGGGGCCGCCGAACCGCATCCTCCACAGGTCGGTGTGAACGTGGTTGACCAGGCACATCGTCGGGCCGCGATGCCACAGCGGCGCGAGGTACGGCATCCCGTTGCACACCTCCACCAGCAGATCGGTCTCACCGACCTGGCGGGCGAAGGCGGAGCGGGCCCGCAGATAGTGGTCGTAGGGGCCGCCCACCGAGACGACACGGTAGTCGCGGTAGGACGCGGGCCCGCCACACAGCAGCGTGACCTCGTGGCCCAGCCGGGTCAGGCCCTCGGCGAGGCGGTCGACGAGCAGTTCGGAGCCCCCGGCGGCGGGATTGCCGAGGTCACGGTGGGCGAGGAAGACGATGCGGCGCGGCGGTGGGGGGAGCGCCGTGGGGCGGTGCTGCGGCGGCGCGGGGAGTGCTGCGCGCAGCGGGGGCACGTGCTGGGGCATGGGTGCTCCAACTCGTCTCGGGGTGCGGAACCCGGCGTGGGGGAGGGGGTGTTCCGGTGGTGCTTCTCGCTGGGACTCTGTGGACTCGCTGTGTCCGGGGTGGGTGGACAGTTTTGGCCCAGGGCATCGCCACGGCTACTCACCGGGATGACAATTTCGGCGGTTGTTGTAGCTGACGTCACGTCATTTCGTGAGCGCTGCCGGGAGTCTTCCCTTGACTCGGTGTGACCGCCGTGTCGACACTGAGCTGCGACAGGCAGGGGCGGGACTCCCGGGGTGGGAGGACCTCCGGACGATCTCCGGACTCCGGACCAGAGAGGCAGACCCCGCATGTCCAGACTGCTCGCCGCCACCGTCACCGTCGTGGCCGCCGCCACCCTCGCCGTCGCCGCCGCGTTCGGCGTCGTCGCGCTGCTCGAAACCACCCCCGACCAGCCGGACACCCCACTGATCACATACGAGGAAGCGGGCCGGGGGAGCCGGCCTTGACCGCCGACCGGACCGCGACGCTCACCCCGCGCTCCGCCTGGCACGACGTGCCCCGGATGCAGGTGCGCCGGTTCTCCGCGATCGCCCTCGCCGAGGCGCCCGCGCTCGCCGAGGAGATCATGCGGGAGATCCGCCGCGAGTACCCGCACCTGCCCGTCGTGCTGGACGAGAACGGCGAGCCGATGGCGCTGGTCGGCATCCGCCGCGCCATCGAGTGCTTCGTGCAGCACCTGGAGCACGTCCACGACGCGGCCGGCCGCCCCACCGTGCCGCCCGGCCTCTTCGAGAACTTCGGCCGCGGCGAGGGACTGAACGGCCGCAGCCTGGACTCCCTCCAGGCCATCTACCGGATGGGCGTACGCCTGGCCTGGCGCCGGTTCGCCGACATCGGCCAGCGCGTGGAGATCCCGCCGCCCGCGATGTACGAACTCGTCGACGCAGGCTACGAGTACCTCGACGGCCTCGTCGACCAGTCCGTGCGCGGCTACGCCGAGGCCGCCGCCCGGCAGGCCGGGGAACGGCTGCGCCACCAGCGCCGCCTGCTGGAGGTGCTGCTCGCCGAGACGCACCGCGACGACCCCGCCGACGCCCTCGTCGAACGGGCCGCGCGGATCGGCTGGCCACTGCCCGAGAAGGTCGCCGTCGGCGTGCTGCTGCGCCCCGCCCGGGAGGCGGTCGCGCCCGCCGTCGGGCAGGGCGTGCTGCTCGACATGGAGTACGAGCGGCCCCGCATGGTCGTGCCCGAACCGGACGCCGCCGGCCGGCCCGAACTGCTGCACCGCACGCTGACCGGCTGGGCCGGCGCCATCGGCCCGCCCGTACCGCTCGCCGAGGCCGCCAAGTCCCTGAACTGGGCCGAGGCCGCCGTACGCCTCATGGAACGGCGGCTGCTGCCCGCCGGGGAGGTGCTGTTCTGCACCGAGCACACCGAGGCGCTGGTGCTGCTCCAGCCCGAGGAGCTGATCGACGACCTCGCCGCGCGCTGCCTCGCCCCGCTCGCCGCGTGCGGGCCCACCCACGGGCGGCGGCTCGCGGAGACCCTGCTGGCGTGGCTGGAGACCCGGGGCGGGGCGCCCGAGGTGGCCGCTCGGCTCGGCGTTCATCCGCAGACCGTCCGTTACCGCTTACGACAGATACGGCAGTTGTGGGGCGACGGCATCGACGACCCCGACCGGCGCTTCGAACTGGAGCTGGTGCTGCGCGCGCAGCGGCTGCGCGGCGAGATCGGCCGCAGCGGGCCTCAGCCGCGCCGCGCCCGCCCCACCGGCAGACGCACCAGGTCCCGGCCCACCACGACCCGCCCCGAGTAGCCCTGCCGCACCTTCGCGTCCCAGGTGCTGTCGGGGACGATGTTGATCGCCCCGGGCACCAGATGGCTCAGCACCAGCGTCTCCACCCCGGCCCGCTCGGCGAGCGGCCCCAGCCTGCTCGCGTCGGTGTGGCTGATCTCCATGTGCCGCAGCTGGGCGGGTTTCAGCCCGCCGAGCCTCAGCGTGGCGAGGTCCATCACCTCGTGCACCAGGATGTCCGCGCCGCGGGCCAGCCGTGCCACGTTCCCGCAGGGCGCGGTGTCCCCGCTGAACACCACCGAGCCGTCGGCGGTGTCGAAGCGGAACGCGAAGGAGGGGAACACCGGCGGATGCTCCACCAGCGTCGCCGTCACCCGCACCCGCTCGTCCCGCATCACCTCGAACGGCTTCATCGGCGGCGCCATCAGCCGGTCCGGCCCGGCGCCCTTCGGCATCCGGAACCGGATGTCGTGCGCCACGATCAGGTCGCGGATGTCCGGCCATCCCTCACTGCGCATCCGTACGTTGATGTCGTACGCCGTGCCCTGGATGTGCCGCCGCAGCAGCTCGGCCGTGCCCGGCGCGGGGGACGACGGGCTGACCGTGTCCACCGACCGCCCGGCCGGATGGACCGCCGGCAGTTCCCCCGCCGACCCCGGCCCGTACACGTGCACCGGCCCGCCCAGCGGCTGGAACCCCCCGAACCGCAGCCACAGCAGGGCGTACAGGTCGGCGAGGTGGTCGGAGTGGAGGTGCGTCACGAACACGCCGTCCAGCTGGCCGGCGGTCAGCGCCGCCTCCGCGTACCGGCCGAACGCCCCCGGCCCGCAGTCCACCAGATACACCCGCCCGTCCACCACCAGCGCCGAGGAGATCCCGGCCCTGCCGTACATGGGCACGGGCCCGCCGCTGGTGCCGAGCAGCACCAGCTCCGTGCGGGAGCCCCCCTTGGCGGGAGTGGCGGTGGCGGGCGTGGGCCGCAGGGACAACGCGGCGGCGGCGCCGAGCCCCGAGGCAGCGGCGGCGGTACGCAGGACGGTCCGGCGGGTGTGAGCGACCGGGGTGACGGATGCGTCAGGGGAATTGGGCATGGCGAATCCCGAGGTGACGAAGGGACGTACGGGCTGCGGGTACGCGGTGAAGCCGCGTCGACAGGTGAGGTTCCTGCCAGCAGTCAACGGCGCGGACGCCCCTCGGGCTTTGGTCCCACCGCCCAAACTCCGGCCGCTGTTTGGGATCGGGGGACATCAGACGCGGCGATGCGCTATCCGCCGCCGAAACCTCACAAGGGCAGCCGGCCCGGCCACCCCAGGGGTGTGCCGCCTGGTTCGCACATGCTTTCCGGGCGGCCCGGTGAGGCGTGCCCCCCGTCGTCCGGTCACCTTGCGCATCACGGCCCACAGCACGGTCGACACCGTGGCCACGCCGGTCGAGGCGATCACCAGCAAGAACAGCTGGCCCGGACCCTGTACCGCACTCCTGTCACAGTTCGGTCCACGGCCCGTCCGACTCCTTCTTCGGGACCCACAGCAGCGGCTGGCTCGCGCGGCAGTACTCGTCGACGCCGTCGTCCCAGGGAAAGCGGCCCGTCTTGTCCGGCCAGAACAACTGGGTGACGGGCATCGGCGGACGCTGGTAGAAGTCGATGCCCGCGCCGAAGAAGTCACGGTACCAGCTGGAGTGGACGGAGCGGACGATCACCTCCCGGCCGTCCAGGACGTCGGCGCGGCGCTGGTCGCGGGCGAGGGGCGCGCCGTCGCGGACCGCGGTCCCGGCGGCGTTCACCACGTGCAGCGCCGTTCGCGCGGGCAGGCCGAAGACACTCACCTCGGGGCTGCGCAGGGTGTGCCACAGGCCGATGGAGTAGCCCCAGTCGGCGGGGGCGTCGTCACCGAGCACGCCCATCGCGTGCCAGTCGTGAGCGGTGACGTCACGCGCGATGCGGCCGTCGCGCTCGTCCCAGGCGGCGTCGCCGCCTTCGGCGGGGTGGCAGAGGAGGCAGTGGCAGGGTCTGTCGGTCATCCGGGGAGTCTAGGATCCGCGCGAACGGCGATGCCGGTCACGGTGTCAGGCTTGGTGCTCCCAGCCGCGGTCCGTTCGCGTCAGCTCGCGGAAACCGGCGCCGAGCAGCCGCTGGATCGCCTCGGGTTCGCCGGCGGACTCGTAGGCGAGGAGGCGTTCCACACCGGCCAGGCGGAGCCAGTCCGCGGCATGGGCCAGGAGAAGCCGGTCCCAGCCGTCATCGCGGTGGGACGGCGCGATGTGCAGGTTGCCCAGATCGGCGAGGCCGGCGGCCGCCCGCAGGTGGCGCTCGGGCCGGGCCAGGGACGTATCGACCTCGACGAACCCGACGACCTGCCCGTCCAGGTACGCGGTGAGGCGCGTACCGCATTCCCCGAGCGTGCGCTCGACCGTGACACCGGCCCGGTGCTCGGGCCGGGGCAGGTCGGCGACCCGGGCCAGGAGCAGCACCTCCGTATCGCCGGTGTGGCGGAAGCCCGCGCGTTCGTAGACGGCCCGGATGTGCGGCCACGGGCGCGGCAGCCCGTACACCCCAGGCGCGGGCAGCGCACCGTCGGCGTGCCGTGCGCGCACGCTCCAGCGGGCCAGCTGGGCCAGGCAGGCGCTCATGAGCCGGTCGGCGATCTCCTCGGTGTCCGGGAAGAGCGAGGTCGGCGGCTGGTAGACGAACCAGTTGATCTCGCCCGTGTCCCGATAGCCTTCGCCGACCTCCGCGTCGGCGCGGTACCGCAGCAGGTGGGCCGCCGCGACGACGTACCGCCGCTGCTCGGCGACCAGCGTGACCCGCTCGCTGACCCACGGGTCGGTCACGAACTCGTCCGGCTGCCGTTCCAGCGAGCTGAGCACCGTGTTCACGGACACGGAGAGACCAGGGAGGACGGCGGCGACATGCGCGTTGACCAACTCGGTCAACTGGTCGCGGTCGGCACGGTGGAAGGGACGCACTTCGGGCATGCGGAGCCTCCGGTGGAGAGAACACTTGTCGGGAGGCCGCCATGCGATGCGGTACGGGAGGGATCGTACGTCACGGCGCCGGTGGAGGGGTGGGTCAGACAGGCAGGTTCCAGCACGGTCCGGTGGGCTCCGAGAGCCAGATGTGCTGGGTGCCGTCGTGGTTGACGGTCATACCGAACGCGGACTGCGGGGGCGCCCCGGCTTCCTGCCAGGCGGTGAGACCGTCCTCCACGGCGTCCCACAGGCGTAGGGGGCCGTGCTGGTGCACCTGCCAGCCGTCCCCGGTGATCTCGGTCCAGGCCTGTGAACCGGTCGCGACGTCCACCAGGATCACTCCGTCACTGGTCGTCATGAGTTCGGCGGAGGGCGCGGCGAGCTGCGCGACGAACTGTGCCGTCCAGTCGTCGAGGAGACCGGGGTCGAAGCGGGCCGGGCTGGTCTGTCCAGGCCGCTGGTGGAAAGCGGGCCGGGGCGGTCGCTCGTGGGGGCGGGCGAGCATGTAGCCGATCTGGTCGCCCGTGAAGCGCCCGGTGGCGGTGCCGTCGTCGTGGACGGTGAGGCGGATCAGACCGGAGGCGAGCATCCACCCGCTGATGGTCGTGGTGATGGTTCCTCCGTCCCGTACCTGATGCGGCCATGCGGGTGGGATGTACCGCACCGCGCACGTGGCCACGATCGCGTCGTACTCGGCGCCGCCCCGGTGGCCGGCGAGTCCGTCTCCGGTGAGGAGCGTCGGGGAGTGGCCGGCGGTGTGGATGTGGTCGGCCGCGGCTGCGGCGAGCCCGGGGTCGTACTCGACGGAGTAGACGTTCTTGTCGCCGAGGCGGTGGCAGAGGAGAGCTGTGGAGTAGCCGGTCCCGGTGCCGATCTCCAGGACCCTGTCCCCGTCACGGATGCTCGCGAGGTCGAGCATCCGCACGATCAGCGACGGCAGGGTGCTGGAGGAGGTGGGCCGCCCGGCCATCGGACCCGGAGCGTCCACGGCGGTGACGCCTTCGATCTGAGTGACCCAGGTGGTGTCCTGGTAGACGAGCCGGAGCCATTCCTCCTGTCCGACTGTTCGGCGGTGCACGGGCTCCCACTGGACGCCGGACGGCCGGAACACGGCCTCGCCGAGGAACAGTTCGCGGGGAACGGCTTCGAGGGCGTCACGCCAGGCGGGGTCTTCCACGGGAACGGACGCGGCGAGAGCGTGGCGGAGTTGCCGGGCAGGATCGGCGGTCATGCGTTGCCTCCGTACTGGAGCTCATCGGCGAGGGCGGCGGTGATCGGCGAGGTGATGTGTTCGGGGAACCAGGCCCATTGGCCGTTGGGATTGCACTCATACCAGTGCCATTCGCCGTCCGGGTCCAAGCCGAAGTCGAAGGCACCGAAGGCCAACCCGAACGCGTTGAGGTAGTCGCGTACCCCCTTGGCGATCCCAGGAGGGACGTCGATGGGTGCGTAGGTCAGCCGGTCGTAGTGACGCCGCCAGTCGACGCCGGGTGAGCCGTCGATCCGGACGGCGAACAAGCACTCGCCTACGGCGGTCAGGCGGATGTCGGCCGTCTTGGACACCCGCTGCTGGAAGAGGTGCGCGGTGTGGCGTACCCGGTCGTCGATCTGGGCCGGGGTGACGTCATCGATCCACACGGTGAGGGACCGGCCGTCGGCGTCGGCGTACTCGGTGTCGCGCAAGGGCTTGTAGAGGACCGGCCGGCGGGTGTTGACGAAATCGCGGGCTTGGCCGGGGTCGTTGGTGATGAGGGTGGGAGGCACGTTCAGCCCACAACGTGCAGCAGTGGCCAGCTGAGCAGGCTTGTATTCGGCATCCCGGTTTCGCCAGGGGTGATTCAGGTAGTGGGCGCCGGGGAGGGAGGCCAAGACGCCGCCGAGCCCATGGCGGGCCTCCTCCAAGGCCCAGCGTGCGGTCTGCTCGCTCATGGCGAGGTCGGCTCTGTAGGGGGTGGGCCGCCTCCAGTACACCGAGCGCACGCCGTCCAGGTCGACAGCGCGGGTTTCGGTGGTCAGGGTGCCGGCGACCCCAGTGCCGTCGAGGGTCGCGGCGACGGTGACGGCTGTGGGGAAGTCCCCGGGGTCCAGGCGGACCACCGGCACACGGCGCCGGTTGAGTTCGCCGATCACCTCGTCTGCTGTCGCGTCGTCCAGACGGGTCACGACGAGGACGGGCGGCCCGGCCACGGCCATCAGTCGTTGTCTCCCTGCTGGTCGCTGCCCTGGTCCGGAGTGCCGTCCAGGCTGGTCTTGGTCGCCGTCTCCTGCGAGGTCTCCGACCTCTTGTGCCTGTCCATCGTCGGCATCGGGGTTCCGTCCGGCCGCACCCATACGGCGGTCTGCGTCGCGGCGTTGAGGACCGGGCGCGCGGCGGGCAGGACCGCGGCCGCGGGGAATGGCTTCATACGGCTGACTCCCCAGGGGGCGATCCGTTCGTCGTGCACCTTGGTCTTCATCGGGAGCTCCGTTCGTTCTCGGTCGTTTCCGTGGGGAGTGGCTGTCGGAGCGAGGCCAAGGCGGTACGGACCGGTGACAGCTCGCCGGGATGCTCGTACATCCCGAGCAGCGACCGCGCGACCACGCCCACATCGTGGAGCCGGCGGACCGCGTCCACCGGCGACTGCCGCTCGTCGAGCACCTCATCGACGTGGCGCAGCACGACGAGCGCGGTCTCCCGGTTCGCCTTCCGGCGCATTCGCGGTACGAGAGCGGCAACCACCGGCGAAAGTTGCCGGATGTAGCCCTCGATCACCTGGATGAGGCCCACGATCTCCGCGTGGCTGCTCGGCGTCGGGTCCCAGAGGGCCCGCTGGCATGTATCCCGGATCAGCTCCACATCGATCCGCGATGCCTCAGCTGCACCCGTCACGGCGCCCTCCGTCATCACCAACCGGTAGCGGGCATAACTACAGAGCTGCGAGACCGCGTCAGCGTCGCACAGCACTCCGGGACCATCCATCTGTACGCACCACCAGGACGGGTAGGCCGGTACGGGCGTGGCCAGGTCGGGACGAGGCACACCGAGATAGGTGCCGGGGGCGAGGCACGCCGCGCCGAAATGGCGGCCCTGGACCCACTCCGAGCGGCGCGTCGCGCTCGGCGGTACGAGGGCGTAGAAGCGGCCACTGCGCCGGTCGGCGACCACCGGGCCACCGAGCAGGGCCGCGTCCAGGTAGGCGTCAACGCCTGCCGACTCGGTGGTGCCTGCCGCGGCGTGCACGAGGTCCGCCTCCATGCGTACGGCGGTGAAGAGGCCGCCACACCGGAAGAGCGCGAGGCCGGTGTCGTCCCACTCGGTGCGTGCCTGCGTTCGGTCGTCAGCGGAGTTCAGTAACCAGGTGGCCACTGCGATCTCGCGTGCGGCCCGGGTGTGCACAAGTCTCTTGGCCGGGACGAGGACTGGATCACGCGCGGCTGCAAGGCACTGCGGTGCAACTTCATGGGGAGATGCTGCCGGTCTGAACCCCTCGTGCGGGAGTGTGTACGGAGTGTGAGTGGCATTGGTCGTTTCACACAGTGTGTGAGGACGTCGTCGTTAGCCTTCACGGAGTGAGCGAATCGGGGGCACACGTGGAACCGAACACCCTCCTTGACGCGCTGTTGGACGAGGCTGGGATCTCCCGTAAGGGGCTGGCCTCGCGCATCAACCAGGCGGGCGCCGCCCATGACAAGACGATGCGCTATGACCACAGCTCTGTGATCCGCTGGCTGAGGGGGCAGAGACCACGTGGCGTCGTTCCGGACCTCATTTGCGACGTTCTCTCCGCCCGGCTCGGGCGGCCCCTCACCGTCGAGGACATCGGCATGGGCAGAGGCGACACGCCTGCGCCAGCGTCCACCCCGCTCGCCGGGTTCATCGAGCGGTCCGCTGCCCTGTGGCGGAGCGACCAGCAGCAGCGTCGAGACGTGCAGCAGGCGCCCGTCATCACGGGACTGCCTGCCGTCGGACCAGTGTGGGAGTGGGAGAACCCGCCGGACGACACCGATGTGTCCCGCCCTGGAACGCCCCGCGTCGTCATGTGCGATGTCGAGTCGCTGCGCCAGGCCCGCGGCCACTATGAGCAGATGTACCGGAGGGCCGGCGGTGTCGTGACCAAAGCGCGCGTCCTCCGGTTTCTGAACACGGAAGCGGCTCCGCTGCTGCGCGGCGCCTACTCGGATGCCACCGGGCGGGAGCTGCACCGGACTGTCGGCGGCCTCGTCGCTGTCGCCGGAATCTGCTCCTACGACTCTGACGCGCAGGGCCTCGCTCAGAGGTACTTCCACCAGGCGTTGCGGCTCGCCAAAGCGAGCGGGGACCGGGCATTCGGTGGGTACATCATCGCCCTCTTGGTCAACCAGGCCCTCTACATGCGCGATTACCGGCAGGCCGTGGCCTTCGCCGAAGCCGGGCTGCGGGCCGCCGGGAATACGATCTCGCCGGGGCTCGCCTGCGATCTGCACGCGATGCAGGCCAAGGCCTTCAGCCGCATGGGCGACCATGCCTCCGCCCGCCGCGCCATGACCGCCGCCGAGGTGGCTGCGAGTCATATCCGGCCCGACGAGGAGCCAGCCGAAACGGGCTACGTGCAGCCGGGGCTCCTCGAAGTCAACCTAGCCGACGCACTCATGCGGCTCGGGGACACTGGTCCCGCGCAGGCCTATGCCGCGGAGGCGGTGGCCACACAGACGCACGAACGGGGACGCGTGCACAGGCTGGCCACCCTCACCGACTGCCAGTTGCGAGCTGGTCATGCCGAGCAAGCCGCCGCCACCGCGACCACGGTCCTCGATTCCATGCAGGGCATGGAGTCGCTGCGGCTGCGTGACCGCCTCGTCAAAATGCGACGCGTCATGACCGGACTCCGCAGCACCGCCACCGCAGAAGTCGTCGAGCGGATCGACGACACCCTCCGCATCCCGCTGTAGCAGGTGTGCTGGGATGGATGGCGTACCCGACGAGAGGTGATCCGGTGTCCGAGTGGCGCAATCTGTCCGAGCGGACCGTGTACGAGAACCGGTGGGTCACGGTCAACATGGCCGATGTGGAACTGCCCGACGGCCGGCACCTCGACCACACAGTCATTCGGCTGCGCCCTGTCGCGGTGGCCACCGTGGTCAACGAGGCCAATGAAGCCCTGCTGTTGTGGAGACACCGGTTCATCACCGGCGCTTGGGGCTGGGAGTTGCCGTCGGGCGGTACGGGCGTGGGTGAGGATCCGGCGGCTGCGGCGGCGCGGGAGTTCGAGGAGGAGACCGGCTGGCGTCCGGGGCCGATGCAGCTGCTGCTCGCGGTCGACCCGATGCCGGGGATCTCCACCAGTCACCACCGGGTGTACTGGTCCGACCGCGCAGAGAGAGTCGGGGAACCACGCGACGGCTTCGAGTCCGCCCGGCGGGAGTGGGTGGCGCTGGCGGCGGTGCCCGAGCTGGTGGCGCGCGGCGAGATCAGATCGGCGAACGCCGTCGCCGCTCTGCTGATGCTGCACCACTTGCGCATCGGCGGGGGCGCGGACAACACCTAGGTCTTCCAGCCGCTACTCGTGGCCGCCGCGGTGAGTAGGTCACCGCACAGCTGTGGCAGCGATGCCGGACGTCCGCAGCCTTCGGGCCAGGAGTTGGGCAGGGCAGGCGACGCACCGGCCTTCGGAGCGGTATGGCCCGCATCCCCGTAGAGACACACGCTAGCCAAGATCCTCTGGCGGCCCCAGCAGCCGCATGATCTCCAGCGCCAGCCGCAGCTCCAGCGCGTCCGTCTCCAGGCGGCGGCCCAGGAGGGACATCGCGCGGTGGACGCGGTAGGTGACCGTGTTGCGGGCGACG
The DNA here is from genome assembly GCF_001905845.1 of Streptomyces sp. TSRI0107. Classification (GTDB taxonomy): domain Bacteria; phylum Actinomycetota; class Actinomycetes; order Streptomycetales; family Streptomycetaceae; genus Streptomyces. The sequence goes on from NZ_LIVZ01000001.1 coordinate 697,808, forward strand.
AAGAGGCGTTCGGCGGCGCTCTGGGGGCTGCGGCCCTCGGCGAGGTAGACGCGCAGGGTCTCGCGCAGTTCGCGTACCCGGGGGTCGTCGGCGGCGAGGGGGCCGAGGACGCCGGCGGCGAACCAGCGGGCGTGCTCCGGGTCGGCGGTGAGCAGGGCGGCCGTGCTGACGTCGGTGTAGTCGCAGAGCCAGCCGGTGCGGCCCAGGCGGGCTATCCGGTCGGCCTCGCGGGCGCCGCGGTGGCTGCGCCGGAAGCCTTCCGCGCCGTAGCCGACCGGGCCGACGGCGACGCGCAGCGGGCGGCGCTCGGGGACGAGGCGGGGCAGGCGGCCGAGCGCGTCACGCGGCGGCCGGGACGGCCAGCACGTCCACGCCCACAGTTCCGTGCCGCCCGCGGCGACGGTCAGCAGGTGCTCGCCGCCCGCCGCCCGGGACAGCTCCGCGGCGAGCAGGCGCGACGCCCGCTCGGAGGGGTCCGGAGCGGTCGAGGTGATGATGAACGCGGCGTGGTGGCGGGCCAGGTCGTAGCCGAGGGTGCGGGTGGCCGCGGTGTCGCCGACGGGGCGGCCGGCGAGCAGGTCGTCGACGGTGCGGCGGCGGGCCGCCTCGGTGCTGCGCCGCCAGCGGTCGCGTTCGGCGACGTACTCCTCGGCGAGCCGGCTGGCCTGGACGTCGGCGTAGACGAAGAGGAGTTCGCTGACCCGGTGGGTCTCCTGGGCCCGGGTCTCCTCCGGCTCCCGGTCCAGCGCCGCCATCAGCCGGGCGTGCAGATGGGCGTGGCCGAGCCGCACCCCGCGCAGCACCCGGTCCAGGGGGACGTTGCGGCGGGCGAGTTCGGCGTTGCCTGCGACGGCCTCCGGCGGCACGAGTTCGGCCGTGGGCGGCGGTTCGGTGAGCAGGCCGCGCAGGGCGGTCAGGACCGTCGCCTCCACCGCCCGCCGGAACGGCGGGTACGCCCCGGCGCCGCCGTGCTCCGGCACCTGCCGCACGATGTCCGCGGCCATGTCCCGGGCGACCTCGACGGCCCAGCCGACCGGGCCTGGCCCGAGTTCCGCCTCGGCCGCCGCCAGCGTCTCGGCCGGGCAGGCGGCCTCCGGGGGAACCCCCTCGGGGGCCAGGCGCAGCAGCCAGCCGGGGGCGGAGTCCGCGGTCTTCGTCACAATCGTCAGTAGAGCAGAGGGGGGAGGAAGGGGGAGGGAGACAAGAGAGCCGGTTGCGCCCCGGGCCGGTCCTCAGGGGGGATCGGACCGGTCCGGGGCGCGGTTCAGGGGCGGGCGCCCGCCAGGCCCCGCGAGCGCAGCACCCTGCGCTCCAGGGGAGCGAACACCAGCAGGTCGACGGCGACGCCCACGACCAGGATCTCCCCGATGGTGGCCAGCACCAGCGCCATGTCCTGGTAGGAGCGGGCGTTCTCCAGCAGCTGGCCGAGGCCCAGCCCCAGCTCCGGGGAGCTGGCGATGAGTTCGGCGGCCATCAGGGACCGCCAGGAGAACGCCCAGCCCTGCTTCAGACCGGCCAGGTAGCCGGGCAGCGCGGCGGGCAGCAGGATGTGCCGGACGCGGGCCGTGCCGGTCGCGCCGAGCACCCGCCCGGCGCGCAGGTACAGCGGCGGCACCTGGTCGACGCCGGCCAGCAGCCCGTTCGCGATGGACGGTACGGCGCCCAGCAGGACGACGGCGTAGATGGTGGCGTCGGTGAGACCGAACCACACCACCGCGGCCGGCACCCACGCCACCGACGGCAGCGACTGGAGGCCCGACAGCACCGGCCCGATCGCCACCCGCACCGGGCGCACCGCGCCGAGCAGCAGCCCCAGCGCGGTACCGAGCAGCACGGCGGCCGCGAAGCCGAGCGCGCCGCGCTCCATGCTCGTCCACACCGTGGAGAACAGCGTGCCCTCGTACCACTGGTCCGACAGGGCCCGCCCCACGTCCGCGGGCGACGGCAGCAGGTAGTCCGGCTTCAGCTCGGCGGCGTACGCCGCCTGCCACAGCAGCAGTACGACCGCCACCGCCACGAGCGGCGGCAGCACCCGCGTCCGCAGGATCCGCCCCAGCGGTGCCCGCGCGGGCCCGGCGGGGGCGCTGTCCAGCGCGTCGAGGCCCGCCCCGACCGCCGCCGTCTCGGCGCCCGGCCGGGGTTGGGTCGTGATGGTGTCACCGGCGCCCATGACGGCGTATCTCCTCCCGCAGGGCGTCGGTGACCCGGGCCGTCAGCGCGGCCTCCTGGGTGCCGGGGGCGTCGGCGGTCCACTCGTGCACCACGCGTCCGGGCCGCGACGACAGCAGCACCACCCGCTGCCCGAGCCGCACCGCCTCGCGCACGTTGTGGGTGACGAACACGACCGACAGCTGGTTCTCCGACCAGATGCGGCTCAGCTCCTCGTGCAGCACGTCCCGGGTGATCGCGTCGAGCGCGGCGAACGGCTCGTCCATCAGCAGCACGTCCGCGTCCTGCGCGAGCGCCCGCGCCAGCGCCACCCGCTGGCGCATGCCGCCGGACAGCTCGTGGACGCGCTTGCCGTACGCGTCCTTCAGCCGCACCAGGTCCAGCAGCCGCCGCGCCTCCTCCGGCCGCTCCCGCCGGGGCATCCCGCGCAGCCGCAGCGCGAGTTCGACGTTCCGCCCGGCGGTCAGCCACGGGAACAGGGCGTGGTCCTGGAACATCAGCGCGGCCCGCCGCCCGCCGGGCACGTCGATGGACCCCGCGGACGGCCGGTCCAGGCCCGCCACCAGGTTCAGCAGGGTCGACTTGCCGCACCCGGACGCGCCGAGCACGCACAGGAACTCGCCCCGGTCCAGGGTCAGGTCGATGTCGTCGAGGACGACCTGCCGCCGCCCGGAGTCGCCGAACCACTTGGAGACATGGGTGAGGCGCACGGCGGGGGGTTCCGCCCCGGCCAGGGCGAGCGGGGGGCGTGCCGGTGCGCCGGCCCGCAGCACCGTTTCTGACATGTGATCAAATCCTTTGGTAGTCGAAAGCCGGCGTCAGGTGCCGCTCGGGACCCCGAGGCCGGCGTCGTCCACGGCCGGTTCGCCCCGCTCCGCGCGCACCCCGTTGAGCACGCGAAGGTCGAAGATGCCGCGCAGGGCCGTGGCCTTCCCGCCCAGCAGCCCCAGCCGGTCGGCCCGCTCGGCCTCCTCGGCGAGGGTCGCGGCGAGCGGATCGGCGGTGAGGCGGACGTTGCGCCAGGCCGCGTCGAGGACGTCCGGCGGCAGCGGCCTGCCGGTCGCCGCCTCGATGGCCCGGTTGACGCCCGCCTTGCCCTTCTCCGGGCTCTCCGTCAGCCACTTGTTGGTCCGCAGCGCGCCGCGCAGCACCGCCTCCACCACGTCGGGGTGGTCGTCGAGGAACGACTGGGAGACCACCACCAGCGAGGTGACGAACGCGCCGTCCCGCCACAGGTCGGCCTCGTCGACGAGCACCCGCCCGCCGGCCGCGACGAGCTGCGCGGCCACCGGCTCGGGCACCCACGCGCCGTCGATCGCGCCGCGCCGGAAGCTCGTCGGGATCTCCTTCGACGACTGCCGCACGACCGTGACGTCGCCGCGCCCGGTGTGCGGGTCGACGTCCCAGCCCTGCTCGCGGATCCAGTGCAGCAGGGCCACGTCCTGGGTGTTGCCCGCCTCCGGGGTGGCGATCCTGAGGCCCCGGATGTCGGTGCCGCGCACGTCGACGTCCTTGTCGACGACCAGGGACACGCCGCCGGAGGCCGCGCCCGAGACGATCCGCAGGCTGCGGCCGTCGGAGCGGAGGTAGCCGTTGACGGCGGGCGACGGGCCCATCCAGGCGATGTCGACGGCGCCCGCGTTCAGTGCCTCCAGCGCCGACGGGCCGCCGTTGAACACCTGGGTGCGCAGCCGGGTGCCGCCCAGTTCCCGGGTGAAGAAGCCCTCCTGGACACCGGCCAGCGGGGTGGCGTGCGTGACGTTGGCGAAGTAGCCGACCGTGACCGACTCCGCCGACAGCGGCGGACCGCTGCCGACGGCCGGCGCGGCGGCCGCCGTCTGCGGCGCCCGGGACCCGTAGCCGCAGCCCGCCACCGTGAGCACCAGCAGGAGCAGCGCCAGGACGGCGGGGCCGGGGCCCCGCCGCGCCGGGCGCCCGGATTCCCCCGTGCGCCGCCGGTCAGGCTGACGCATCGGGCGTCCCCGGAGCGGTCGTGCCGATCATGCCCGCGGTGAGGGTGGCGCCGTCGGCCGGGTCGATCAGCACGAAGGAGCCGGTGCGGCGGCTGTCCGCGTACCGGTCGAACGCCAGCGGTTCGGCGGTGCGCAGCTCGATCTGCCCGATGTCGTTCAGGTCCAGCCGTCCCGTGCCGCCGATCCGGCGGACCACCGCGCGCACCGTGCGCGTGGTGTGCTTCAGCAGGACCTGGTCGCCGGGTCGCAGCGACCGCTCGTGCAGATGGCACACGGCCGCCGCGACGTCCCGCGCCACCGTCGGCGGCGTGTCCGCCGGCACGATGACGTCGCCGCGCGAGACGTCCAGGTCGTCGGCGAGCCGCAGCGCGCCCGAGCGGGGCGCGCCGATCAGCTCGGCGGGCTCGCCCAGCACGTCGATGCCGGTGACGGTGGTGGTCCGCCCGGACGGCAGCACGGTCACCCGGTCGCCGACCCGCAGCACGCCGGCGGCGAGCTGACCGGCGTACAGGCGTCCGTCGCCGGAGCGGATGACGTACTGCACCGGGAACCGCGCGGGCGTCTCGGTCACCTCCGTGGCGACCGGCACGCTCTCCAGGTGGGCGAGGACGGTCGGGCCGCCGTACCAGTCCATGCGGGTGGACGGCTCGACGACGTTGTCCCCGGCGAGCGCGGAGATCGGGATGGCGGTGACCTCCGGGATGCCGAGCCCGGCGGCGAGCCGCCCGAACTCCCCGGCGATCTCCGCGAACACGGACTCGTCGTAGCCGACGAGGTCCATCTTGTTCACGGCCAGCACCACTTGCGGCACCCGCAGCAGCGCGGCCACCGCCGCGTGCCGGCGGGTCTGCTCCACCACGCCCTTGCGGGCGTCGACGAGGATCACCGTCAGTTCGGCGGTGGAGGCGCCGGTGACCATGTTGCGGGTGTACTGCACGTGGCCGGGGGTGTCGGCGAGGATGAACCGTCTGCGCGGGGTGGCGAAGTAACGGTAGGCGACGTCGATGGTGATGCCCTGCTCGCGTTCGGCGCGCAGGCCGTCGGTGAGGAGGGCCAGGTCGGGGGTGCCCTGCCGGGACACGGACTCGAGCTGGTCGGCGAGGACCGACTTGGAGTCGTGCAGCAGGCGTCCGACCAGGGTGGACTTTCCGTCGTCCACCGAACCGGCGGTGGCCCAGCGGAGCAGGTCCGCCTCGGTGGCCCGGCGGGCGGTGGACGGGTCATGGTCCTGCGTGAGGTGGGGCATGGGGTTGTGGTGTCCCTCCTGTACGGCAGCCGGGGATCCGGCGGTCAGCCGGGACCTGGCCTCCTGGAAGATGCCGCGCATCATGAGGGCGGCGGTGAAATGCGGGGGGTGGCCGTACGCCGACACGTCTGCCGTCATCTCAGAAGTACCCCTCGCGTTTGCGGTCCTCCATGGCGGCCTCGGAGAGCTTGTCGTCGGCGCGGGTGGCACCGCGCTCGGTGAGCCGGGACGCGGTGATCTCGGCGATCACCTCGTCCACTCCGGCCGCCTCGGACAGCACCGCGCCGGTGCAGGACATGTCGCCGACGGTCCGGTAGCGCACCCGGCGCCTCTCCACCGGCTCGCCGTCCTTCGGGCCGCCCCACTCGCCGGGCGCCAGCCACATCCCGGAGCGCAGGAACACCTCCCGCTCGTGCGCGAAGTAGATCTCCGGCAGCTCGATCCGCTCGCGGGCGATGTACTGCCACACGTCCAGCTCGGTCCAGTTCGACAGCGGGAAGACGCGGACGTGCTCGCCGGGCAGGTGGCGGCCGTTGTACAGCTGCCACAGCTCGGGCCGCTGGCGGCGCGGGTCCCAGGTGCCGAACTCGTCACGCAGCGAGAACACCCGCTCCTTGGCGCGGGCCTTCTCCTCGTCGCGCCGCCCGCCGCCGAACACCGCGTCGAAGCCGCCACCGGTGATGGCGTCCAGCAGGGGCTTGGTCTGCAGCGGGTTGCGGGTGCCGTCGGGGCGTTCGCGCAGCTCCCCGCGGTCGATGTAGTCCTGCACGGAGGCCACGTGCAGGGTGAGGCCGTGCTCGGCGACGACCCGGTCCCGATAGGCCAGCACCTCGGGGAAGTTGTGCCCGGTGTCGACGTGCAGCAGCGCGAACGGCACCGGCGCGGGCGCGAACGCCTTGAGCGCCAGATGGAGCATGACGACCGAGTCCTTGCCGCCGGAGAACAGCAGCACGGGCTTCTCGAACTCGCCGGCCACCTCCCGGAAGATGTGCACGGCCTCCGACTCCAGGACGTCGGTGTGGGTGAGGAGGGGCGCCACCGCCGTCACAGCAGCCCCCGTTCCGCCATCAGCGCGTGCACGACGTCCACCGACTCGCCCACGGACTGCAGCTGGGTCTCCACCTTGGCGTCCGGCGACTGCGGCGGCTCGTACGGGTCGTCGATGCCGGTCAGCCCGGACAGCCGCCCGGCGCGGGCCTGCGCGTACAGGCCCTTCACGTCGCGGACCGCGCACACCTGGAGCGGGGTGGCGACATGCACCTCCAGGTACGGGGTGCCGCTCGCCTCGTGCCGCTTGCGCACCGCCTCGCGGCTGTCCTCGTACGGGGCGATCACCGGGACCAGGACGAGGATGCCGTTGCGCGCCAGCACCTCGGCGACCAGCCCGATGCGCTGCACGTTGGTGTCGCGGTCCTCGCGGGTGAAGCCGAGGCCCGCGCTGAGGAAGGTGCGGATCTCGTCGCCGTCCAGCACCTCGACCCGGTGTCCTTCCCGGGTGAGGCGGCTGGCCAGGGCCTGCGCCAGGGTCGTCTTGCCGGAGCTGGGCAGCCCGGTCAGCCAGACCGTGGCGCCCTGGGTGAGGGGGGCTCGCCTGCTCATGCGCCACTCCTTGCCGTCGAGGCGGTCTTGTCCGTCGTACCGGCGCCGGTCGTGGGGACGACGCCGTGCGCGGCGAGCACCGAGAAGCCGGGGGCGCACGCCTGGTCCAGTTCCTCGCGTTCGGCGTCGGGCAGATCACGCCAGGTGGAGGAGGGCGCGCCCACCTTGGCCGCGGCCAGGCGCTCCCAGTCGGCGTCCACGAAGTCCGGGCCGAGGAACTCGGCGATCCGGTGCAGCGACTCCTCGGGCGAGGCGAGCAGGTCCTCGTACCAGACGTGCAGCACGTTCTCCCGCGGCAGCGCGGACATCGCCTCCATGCCGCGTTTCATCTCGTCGGCCCAGTAGGTGCCGAACAGCGACACCGGCAGCCGGTAGTCGCGCACCGCCTCGGCGTCGAAACGTTCCGGCAGGAACGGCAGCAGCTCCTCCGGTACGAAGCCGAGGTCGCGTTCGGTGTTCCCGTTCGCCTCCTCGGCGTACGGGTCGTGGCCCAGGGTGAGGTGCAGGGCCATCACCACCGCCGCCATCCGGAAGCCGTTGTGCCGGCTCATCGACAGCGCGGTGTCCCGGCCGTCACGCACGATGTGCAGGTAGCGGGCGTCGGGGAAGTGGTCGCGGAACTGCCCGGCGAGGATCAGCGAGCCGCCGCTGCGCTCGGCCCACAGGGTCTTGCCGAAGCGGGCGCACAGCCAGGAGAACAGCCGCAGGTAGTGCTCGCCGACGCCGGCCTCGGGGAACGAGGCGACGGCCGCCTCCAGTTCGTCGTACAGCTCGTCGGGCGATTCGCTCAGGTGCGGCAGGGTGGTCAGCAGGACGGCCGGGATGCCGGTGTCGGCCTGGAAGCGGGTGGCCGGCGACGGGCGGTAGAGGACTTCCTTGGGGGCCAGTCCGTTGGCGGTCAGCAGGCGGTTGACGGTGTTGCGGGAGGACAGGATCCGCCAGAACTCCGCCGCCGTGATCGGGCCTTCGGGGAAGACCCGGGCGGTGAGGCGGTACATGTCCGTGAGGTGGTTGAACAGCTCGGACAGGCTGAGCACCTGCGGGTGCTCGCGCAGCAGTTCCGAGACGAGGGTCGAGCCACAGCGTCCGGTGCCGGTGACGAAGACCTGGCCCGGCTGGGTCTGGGTGGACATGGCGCAGCTGTTTCCTTCCGTGCGTCCGTGGTGCGGTGGTCCGTCGGGCGGTCGAGCGGAAAGGGCGCGGCGCGCCTCAGGAGCGGCGCAGCAGGGCCGCGTACAGCGTCAGACCGGGACCGAAGGCCATGGCGACCACGGGGCCGTTCGTCTCGGGCAGCCGCTGGAGCACCATCAGGACGGTGGGGGAGGAGCAGTTGCCGCACTCGTCGAGGACGCCGTACGAGGCGTCCAGGGCGCCGGCCGGCAGGTTCAGCCGCTCGCCGACGACCTCCAGGATCCGCTTGCCGCCGGGGTGCACCGCCCAGCCGGTGACCTCCTCGGGGGTGAGCCCGTGCGGGGCGAGCAGCTGGTCGCGGACCACCTCGCCGACGTACTGCGCCAGCACGTCCGGCACCTTGGGCGACAGGCCCATCTTGAAGCCGAGGTCGGTGATCTGCCAGCTCATGTGGTCGGCGGTGGAGTGGTCGGTGATCGCGACGACGTCGATCACCTCGTAGCCGCTGCCCGCGTCGGGCTCCAGGACGACCGCGGCGGCGGCGTCCGCGAACAGGGCGTGCGCCACGACCTGTTCGATGTCCTTGCTGGGCGGCTGGACGTGCAGCGAGGTGAGTTCGAGGCACAGCAGCACGGCCGGGCGGCCGCGCGAGGCGACGAAGTCGGAGACCGCGCCGAGCGACGGGACGGCGGCGTAACAGCCCATGTGGCCGATGAACAGCCGCTGGACCTTGCTGCTCATGCCCAGCTCGTCGGCGAGCCTCAGGTCCAGTCCGGGCGTGGTGTAGCCGGTACAGGACGCCACCGCCAGCAGGCCGACGTCCTGCGGGGCCAGGCCGGCCGACTCCAGGGCCTGGGAGACGGTGCGCTTGCCGAGCGGGACGGCCTCCTCGATGTAGCGGGCCATCCGCTGGCCGGTGCTCCACTGGGAGACTTCCTTCTCGGCACGCGGGTCGACGGCCGTGGACCGGGAGCTGATTCCGGAATTCTGGAATATCCGCCGGGCCAGCGGATAACCGTCGTAGTGCTCGTGGAAAAAGTCCTGCCACAGCTCGTCCTGGCTGCTCCGAGTCCCCGGAAAGGAATGGGAGGATCCGGTGATGACGGGGCGGGCGGCGGCACGCAGGCCGCGCGGGGCAGGGGCAATCTTTTCTTCGATGTGCATGCTTGATTCCTTTTCTTCGGGCATAGGAAAATGGCCGCAGGAGGGTTGGATGTGGGAATCGTGCATGAAGGCGCATTGAAGCGCTGGGAAACGGGGAAACCCGGCTCTGTGCGACTTTGCGCAGGCCAGAAGGGTTGTCGATGTTTCGTGCCCTCAGTCAAACACAGGTTCTTGAGTGGAATCAAATGTTCCGGAGTTAATTTCTTGAGTGGTAACAATAGGCGGCCGAAAAACGACGGCCTGCCTTCCGGCGATCGCCGGAAAGCAGGCCCGATTTCGGTCTGTAATTCAGCCAGTGGCGTCTTGTTTTCAGTCGACGGTGACCTGGCTCACTTTCATCTCATGAGGTGTTTCACTTTTTTCCGGCGGCGCGCCGTCGTGCAATCGCGCGCCTTCGATGTCCAGGTCCGGCAACACCCGGTCCAGCCCGCGTGGCAGCCACCAGGCGCCGCGGCCCACCATGGCCAGCACCGCCGGCACCAGCGTCATACGGACGACGAAGGCGTCCACCAGCACCCCGAACGCCAGCGAGAAGGCGATCGGTTTCACGATCGCGTCCTCCGTCGTCACGAAGCTGGCGAACACGAAGAACATGATGAGCGCCGCGGCCGTCACCACCCGTGAGGCGTGCCCCGCCCCCTCGACCACCGCCTCCTTGGCCTTCCGCGTGCGCACCCATTCCTCGCGCATGCTGGACACGAGGAACACCTCGTAGTCCATGGCCAGTCCGAACAGCACTGCCATCAGCACGATCGGCAGGAAGCTGACGACCGGTCCGGTCCGGGCCACGCCCAGCGCGTCGGCCAGCCAGCCCCACTGGAACACCGCCACGACCGCGCCGAACGACGCGCCGACCGACAGCAGGAATCCCACCGTCGCCTTCACCGGGACCACCAGCGAGCGGAACACCAGCAGCAACAGGATCAGGCAGAGCCCGACGACCACCGCCGCGAACGGCAGCAGCGACGCGCGCAGCCGGTCGGAGACGTCGATGCCGATGGCCGTCGTGCCGGTCACGGACACCGAGGCGCCCGTCTCCCGCTCGATCGCGTCCGCGTCCCCGCGGATCGCGTCCACCAGGTCCTGGGTGGCCTCGTCCTGCGGGCCGCCGTCGGGCACCACCTGGATCACCGCCCGCCCGGACTCCGGCGCGTACTGCGGCTGTCCGACCTTCACCACCCCGGGCAGTTCCTTCAGCCGCGCGGCCACCGCGCCGGCCTGCTGCTGCCCTTCCGGCCCGGAGGCGTCCGCCTCGGCGAGGATCAGCAGCGGCCCGTTGAAGCCGGGCCCGAAGGCCTCGCCGACGGTGTCGTACGTCTCGCGCTGCGGGGTGTCGTGCGCGGCGGTGCCGTTGTCGGGCAGCGCGAGCCGCAGATCGGCGGCGGGCACGGCCACCGTGACCAGGGCCGCGACCGTGGCGAGCAGGAAGAGCAGGGGGCGCCGGGTGACCAGCCGGGCCCAGCGCCGGCCCATGACGGCGGGGGGCTCGGCGGTGGAGGACCCTTCGGCGGCGGGCTTCCGGGCCGAGGACCCGGCGGGTTCCTCGGCGGAGGACTCCGCCTCCACACCCTCCGCGCCTTCCGTGGTGTCCGTGCCGCCGGCCGCCCGCCGGGCCGCCCGGGATCCCGGGCGCGGGGCGAGCCGGGCGCCCGCGAAGCCGAACAGCGCGGGCAGCAGGGTGACCGCGACGAGCACGGCGATGAGCACGGTCGCCGCGGCGCTGAGCCCCATCACCGTCAGGAACGGGATCCGTACGACGGCCAGCCCGACCAGGGCGATGATCACCGTCGTCCCGGCGAACACCACCGCGCTGCCCGCCGTGCCGACCGCCCGTCCCGCCGACTCGCGCGGGTCCATGCCCTGGGCGAGCTGGGTGCGGTGCCGGGAGAGCACGAACAGGGCGTAGTCGATGCCGACCGCGAGGCCCAGCATCAGCGACAGGCTCAGCGCGGTCGACGACACCGTCACCGCGGAGGAGACCGCGAGCAGCCCGACCAGCCCGGTGCCGATGCCGGCGAACGCGGTGATCAGCGGCATCCCGGCGGCGAGCAGCGAGCCGAAGGTGATGACGAGCACGATCAGCGCGACGACGACGCCGAGCAGTTCGAGGACGCTGGGGGTGAGCACCCCGTTGCCGTACGCCTGTCCGCCGACGGAGACCTCGAGGCCCGCTTCCTCGGCGGCCTTCGTGGTCTCCTCCAGCGCGTCGAGCGTGCCGTCGTCGAGGGCGGAGCGGGTGACGTCGTAGTTGACCTGGGCCAGGGCGGTACGGCCGTCGGGGGTGACCGTGCCGGCCTTGTCGGGCGGGATCACCGCGGCGACCTGGGGGGCGTCCTGGGCGGCGGCCAGGGTGCGCTGGACGGCCTGCGCCGCGGCGGGATCGCTGACCTTGGACCCCTCGGGCGCGGTGAACACGATCTGGGCGCTGGTGCCGGCGGCGGCCGGGAAGTCCTCGGCCATCGTGTCCTGGGCCTGCTGGGATTCGGAGCCGGGGATGGTGAACTCGTTGTCGAGCTTGCCGCCGACGGCCATCAGCGTGCCGACGGCGGCGGCCAGTACGGCCAGCCAGACGGCCAGGACCAGCCGTCGGCGACGGTGGGCGCCGAGCCCGAGCCGATAGAGCCAAGTCGCCACGGAAACGCTCCTCGTGCAGTAGTGGCAGGTGCCGGGGGTGTGGGGGCGTGGGGGTTGCTCGGGTGCGGTCGGTCAGGCCTTCACGGTGGTGCGGCCTCCCGCCAGCTCCAGCCGGAGCCCGTCGGGGGTGACCGTGACGCGCTCCGGCGCCAGTTCGAGCGGCAGCTCGGCCAGGTCGAGTTCCTGCGGGGTGTCCCCGAGCAGCTGACCGGCGAGGGCGTCCGGGACGACCCGCTCGCCGATCCGCACGGTGGTGCGCTCGAAGCGGATGCCGTCGCCCTCCAGGACCGGCCGGAAACCGATGGCGATCCGCCCGGCGGGCCCCGCGTGCACCACCAGTTCCTGCGCGTCGGGGTCCGGGGTCACGGTCGCCTGGCCGAGAGCGCCGCCGGTCATGGTGCTCACCGCGTTCGCGAGGGCCTCGCCGGCCAGTTCGGCGCTCACCCGGCTGTCCCGCACCGACAGGCCGTCGCCGGTACGGACGACGTCGGCCAGCTCGGCGTGCAGGTCGACCCCGCTGAACCGGCGGAAGGTGGCGCCCTCGCCGGAGACCTCCACACGCGGGAAGGTGCCGCGCGCCAGCTGCAGTGTCACCGGGGTGGAGCCGAAGCCGACGTCGAGCCCGGTGTGCAGCCGCTTCTCCATCCGGTCGGCGAACCGGTCCGCGGCGTAGTGGCGGGCCACCGCCTCCGCGACACCGCCGGTGACCAGCACCGCGCCGATCGCCGCGAGGGCGACGAGGCGCGCTCTGCGGGACACGCGCCCCCTCCGTAAAAGTGTCATGACTGACAGCATAGCCAAAGTGTCATGACTGACAGATTCTTTACCGTCGGTTTCAGGCCTGCGATACTCCCCGCATGGCAACCCTCGACACCCCCGCCGCCGAGCCGCAGGGCCGGCGTGAGGCGCACAAGGCGGCGACCCGGAAGGCCCTCCAGGAGGCCGCCCACCGCATGTTCGAGGAGCGCGGGTACGCCGGGACGACCGTCCGGGACATCGCGGCCGCGGCCGGGGTCACCGAGCGGACCTTCTTCCGCTACTTCCCCTCCAAGGAGGACCTGGTCCTCGACGAGATCCTCGACCTGATCCCGGTGGTCCGGGCCAAGGTCGTCGCCCGCCCCGCGGAGGAGGACCCGTACGCCGCCGTCCTCGGCGCGGCCCTGGAACTCGCCGCCGGCGGCGGTGTCGGCCTGATGTTCAGCGGGCCGCCGCAGCGCTTCCCCGGCCGGCAGGTGCGGCAGTTCCTGCCCGTCCTGAGCAAGTTCGAGACCGGCCTCGCGGAAGCCCTGCTGGAGCGGCTGACCGCGCAGGACCCGCGGACGGCCAGCCGGCTGCGCGCCGCCGTGCTCGCCCGCGCGGCCGTCGGCGCGCTGCGCTCGGCGCTGTTCGCGTACACCGCGCTCCCGGAGGAGCGGCGCGGCCCGGCCGCCGCCCACGGCCTGCTCCAGGAGGCGTTCGCGTACCTGCGGGACGGCTGACGCAGGACCATTGCCCCGCCGAAGAGTCCATGAGTAGCCTGTGTTCGCTATTCCGACCGTCAGTTGAAATTTCGAACACAGGGAGGGGGCCGGTCGTGGGACGCCTCGTACCTGCCGTGACCCGGGCTCTCGACATCCTGGAGCTCTTCCTCGACGGGGACGGCACACTGTCCGCGCCCGACATCGTCCGCAAGCTCCAGCTGCCCCGCACCACCGTCCACGAGCTGGTCACCACGCTCGCCGCCCGGCAGTACATCACCGCGGTGCCCGGCCAGCCCGGACGCTACCGGCTCGGCGTACGCCCGTACCAGCTCGGCAGCCGCTACGCCGAACAGCTCGACCTCGCCGCCGAGGGCCAGCAGGTCGCCCGGACCGTCGCCGAGACCTGCGACGAGACCGTGCACGTCGCCATCCTCGAAGGCACCGACGTCATCTACATCGCCAAGGTCGACTCCACCCACGCGGTGCGCATGGTCTCGGCGGCCGGCCGCCGCCTGCCCGCCCACTGCACCTCCGTCGGCAAGATGCTGCTGGCCTCCCTCCCCGAGCAGGAACTCGCGGCCCGCGTCCCCGACAGTGCGGAACTGGTCGCGATGACGCCGAACAGCATCACCGAACCGGCGGCGCTGCGCGAGGCTCTGGCCGAAATCCGCCGCCGCGGCATCGCCGTGGAGAGCCGCGAGTCCAACCCGGACGTCAGCTGTGTGGCCGCGCCCGTCCACGACCGCACCGGCCGGGTCGTGGCCGCGCTGTCCATCTCGGTGCCGATGATCCGCTGGAGCGACGAGCGCCGCGCCGAACTGGAGCAGCTCGCCGCCAAGGGCGCCGCCGACCTGTCCGAGCGGCTCGGCCACCGGGGTGCGGCATGACGGCGTACGAGGCCGCGGTCCGCGCCGAGGCGGCCCTGGGCGAGGGCCCCACCTGGGACGCGGCCCGGGGCCGCCTGCTGTGGCTCGACATCCTGGGCTCCCGCGTCCACACCTACGAGCCGTCGACCGGCCGCCGCACCATCCGTACGACGGAACAGCACGTCGGCGCGGTGAAGCCGCGGGCGAACGGCGGACTGGTCCTCAACCTCCGCGACGGCGTCGGTCTCCTCGACCCCGACGGCGCCTTCCGCTGGCTGCACCACGAGCCCGTCCCCGGCCGCCGCGCCAACGACGCCGCCGTCGCCCCCGACGGGGCGCTGTGGGCGGGCACGATGCGCTACGACGAGGCGCCGGGCGGCGGCACGCTGTCCCGGGTGAGCGCCGACGGCACCGTGGACGTCGTGCTCGACGACGTGGCGGTGAGCAACGGCACGGGCTGGAGCCCGGACGGCCGCCGCATGTACTACGTCGACTCGCCGACCCGCCGCGTCGACGTGTTCGACGTCGACGGCCCCCGGATCGGCAACCGCCGCCCCCTAACGGAGATCGAGGAGGGCGCGGGCTTCCCCGACGGCCTCACCGTCGACGCCGACGGCTGCGTGTGGGTGGCCCTGTGGGACGGCGGGGCGATCCGCCGCTACACGCCGGCCGGCGACCTGGACCGGGTGCTCCCCCTCCCCACCCCCAGGGTCACGGCCTGCGCCTTCGGCGGCCCCGGCCTGACGGACCTGTACATAACGACGGCGCGCGTGGGCCTCACGGCACCGCACCCGCTGTCGGGGTCGCTGCTGGTGATCCCGGGGGCCGGCCAGGGCCTGCCGCAGCCGGCGTTCGAGGGGTAGCCCGAGGCGCCCTTACGCCAGCCCCGCCACCTTCAGCTCCGCCGCGGTCAACGGCGGTCCCGCCAGCGGGCGCTTGACCGGGCCGACCGTCGCCGCCAGGACCGCGGAGGGCCGCAGCAGCCGTCCCGGTCCCGCCGTCATGCTGGTGAGGTCCCACACCGCGGTCGCCGCGCTGTACGAGCCGGTCGTCGCGCGCATCATCCGGCGCGAGTACCGCGTCACCAGACGGTCCGCGAGCCCCGGCGCACCGCCGCGCGTCCCGGGGTACCAGACGTCCTGGCCGACCGCCATGGTCCAGGCGGCCTGGACGGCGCCGGCGGCCCCGCGCTGCACGCGCCGGGCGAGGCCGGGCCCGGTGAGCCCGGCGCGGCCCAGTTCCCGGCTCAGGACCCGCGCGCCGAGCGCCGCCACGGACATGCCCTGGCCGTAGGCGGGGTTGAAGGTGGCCAGCGCGTCGCCGAGGACGACGAACCGCTCGGGCCACTGGCGGGTCTTCTCCAGGTAGCGCCGGTGGTTGCTGGTGCTGCGGCTGACGTGCACGTCGGTGAGCGGTTCGGCAGCGGCGATGAGCCGCCCCACTATGGGGTGCGGCAGGTCCAGCGCGTACCGGAGGAACGCGTCCGGGTCGGACGGCGGTTCACCGCCGCCCCGGGTGCCGGCGAGGCTCGCCATCCAGCGGCCGCCCTCGATGGGCAGGACCATCCCGCTGCGGCCCGGCCGGCCCTGGTAGGGGTCGGCGTGCACGATGGTGAGGGGGAAGTCCTCGGCCCCCTCGGGTGTGCGGTAGATCCGCGTCGCGTTGACCAGTCCGGCGTCGACGGTCTGCTCGCGGACGCCGGTGACGCCGAGCGCCGCCAGCCACTTGTCCACGCGTGAACCGCGACCGCTCGCGTCGACCACGAAATCGGCGTCGATGTCCTCGTCGCCGCTCGGCGTCGACACCCGCACCCCCTCGACCCGCCGTGCGTTTCCGGCCACTTCGAGGACCTGCCCCTTGCGGAGCTTCACCCCGGTGTTCGCCAGCACCGCGTCCCGTACCGCCCAGTCCAGCAGGGCCCGGCTGCACGTCAGCATCCGCGGCCCCGGGCTGCGCCAGCGCCGGAACCAGCCCTCGGAGGTCAGGGACACCATGCCCGAGGCGAGCGAGATCTCCCGGGCGCCCGCGGCGAGCAGGTGCTCCCGCATGCTCACGCCCGGCACCAGGTCCTCCATCGCGGCGAGGCCGCCGGCCATGAGCAGGTGCGCGTGGCGGCCCTGCGGCAGCCCCTTGCGGTGCTCCGGTCCGTCGGGAAGGTCGTCCCGGTCCCAGACGATCACCTCGTCCACGACGGTGGACAACGTGGCCGCGGCCAGCATGCCGGCCAGGCCGGCACCGACGACGACAGCTCTACGCGACATGTGGCTCCTCGCACTCGGCCGTGAAGGCTCGGCCGTGACGGCACATGACCGAACACATTCAGTCAGGGAAGGCTCTCACCGTACCTTCACTCACCGTGTCCGCGGCGGGAGTTCCGCCGAGCGCCCGCGCCAACTCGACCAGCCCGCCCGCCCCGGAGACCTCCGTGGCGTGCAGCCGGTAGGTGCTCGGCGTGGGCAGCGGCTCCTCGCGGGCGGCGGCCCGGTGCGCGGCGGCGTCGAGCATGGCCGCCTCCGCGGCGACCCGCGCCTCGTGCGCCGGGCGGCCGTCGCCCAGGGCGGCCGACAGGGCCGTCTGCCGCACCCGGTCGTCGAAGTACGGGGCGAGGGCGAGCAGCGCGTCGTGGATGGCCACCTCCCGCCAGTGCAGCCGCTCCAGCGGCAGCTGCCACCAGGACGCGGGCGGCTTCGGGGCCGTCGAGACGAACTCCACCCGGTTCCACAGCGGCCCCAGCCGCCAGTAGTCCCGCAGCCCGTGCCAGTGCGCCACGGCCGCGGGCAGCAGCCGCGGGAGCACGAACCCGGCGGAGCAGACCAGGCCGCCGAGCGAGGCCATCGGCGGGGCGACGCTGGTGGAGAGGAAGTCGAGGTCGTGCCCCGTCCAACGGGCCACGACCGCCGTGTACTTGGCGAGCTGGAAGCCCAGCAGGTCCAGCAGCGCCCCGGTGAGGATCAGCCGCAGCCCGGTCCGCAGCAGCCCGGTGACCTCGCGCCCCCACTTCAGGCACACGAGGCACATCGCCACCATGGCGGCGGTGTGTCCGAGCAGGTACAGCACGATCATCTCGCGCATGTACGGCGTGTTCGCGTAGTAGGTGTCGAGGTCGGTCAGCCGCTCGGTGCGCGCGTCCGCGAGGGTGAACAGCACGACGATGGCCACGACGAGGGCGCCGTAGGCGGCGATGCTGCGCCGGATCAGCCGCCGCACCCGTTCCCGGGCCCCGCCCCGCCAGTTGACCAGCAGGATCAGCAGGGAGCAGCTGTACGCCGAGAGCATGCCGTAGGTCAGCGGGGCGCCGAAGTTCGGGACGCCGGTGAGGTCGTTCACGGCGGCCAGGGTCATCGGCGCGGAGCAGCAGAACACGATCGCGCCGAGCAGGATCGCCACGCAGGTGGACACGGTCAGCGGATTGCGCGCCGGGGTGCGCGGCCGGCGGAACAGCACGACGGCGGCCAGGGCGAGCGCACCGCCCGCCAGATAGACGACAAGGCTCATGCGGGGTGGCTCCGGGCGGCGTTGGCCGGCAGCGGCGGGTCGGCGTGGAGGCCGAGCGGGGCGGTGACCAGGGCGTCGGCGATGTCCCCGAGGGCGGCCGGTTCGGGCGCCCGGTCGGGGAGACGTCCGGACGGGCCGGGGTACCGGACGCCCGCCGGGTCCGCCGGGTGGGCCGCGTCCGGCACGTCCGGCACGTCCGCCGCGTCCCGCACCGCCGCCGCGATGACCGTCGCCCACGCCATGGCCGCGGCCCGCTCCGGATCGCCCGTGGCGCGCAGCGCGGTGCGCAGGGTCTCCTCGTACAGCTCCCGGTCGACGTACGCGTCCAGGTAGCCGAGGGCGTTGTGGATGCTGGTCTGGCGCCACACCAGCCGGGTGGTGGGGGAGGCCCAGCGCGGGCGCGGCAGGCGCAGGGCACGGCGGGCGAGGATGTCGTCCAGTTCGCGCTCCAGGGGTTCGAGACGGGCGTAGGCGAGCCGGGCCCGGCGCCATTCGGTCAGCCGGGGTCCGGCGAGCGGGAGCAGGATGCCGGCGACCGTCACGAGCGCGCCCAGCCCGGCCGCCGCCGGTGAGACGGTCCGGTCGAGCGCGGACCAGTCCCGGCCGCTCCAGCGGGCGGCCATGGCGACGAGCTTGGTCCCGCTGTACCCGGCGCCGCACAGGGTGCCGAGGCCGAGCGTCACCAGGCCCGTCCGCAGCCAGCCGCGCACCCGGCGGGCCCAGCGCAGCGCCGAGACCGTGGTGACGCTGACCGCGGTGAGATGGCCGAGCAGGTAGAGCAGGATCATCTCGCGGATGTACGGCGTGCTCGCGTAGTAGGTGTCCAGGTCGGTGCGGCGCTCCACGGGGGCCTCGCCGAGCACGAACATGGTCACGATGCCGGTGACGACGCACGCGTACGCGAGGATCCAGCGCCGGGTCGTGCGCCGCACCCCCGGCCCGCCGCGCCAGCGGACGATCAGCACCTGGGAGGCGGCGCTGTACGCGGTGATCGTCACGTAGGTCACCGGCGCCGCCAGGTTGGGGACGCCGCTGATCCGGTTGACGGCGCCGACGGTGGGCGGGGCGCCGAGGAGGAAGCACAGGCCGGCCAGGCCCAGCACCGTGCAGATGGACCGCAGGTAGGGGTCGTGCCGGTGGCGCAGCAGGTCCGGCGACTTCATCAGCAGGCCGAGGGCGAGCAGCCCGGCGCTGAGGTAGTTGGTCAGTGCGCTCATCTCCGGGTCCCGCGGTAGTTGAGCGCGGCCCCGATACGGCCGGCGAGGTCCTGGGTGTCGTCGCCCCGGTCCGCGTACACGGAGTCCGCCGAGGCTTCGAGCAGGGCGCGCAGCCGACGGCCCATCAGCATGCCGAAGCGGTCGGCCTCCTGCTCGTCGGCGAGGGTGAAGTCGGTGCGCGCGGCGGCCGCCCGGTGGCCGTCCTGCCGGTCGGCGGTCTGCCGCTGGTGCATGTGCCACACCTCGTGGCAGAAGATCACGATCTGGTGCCATACGGCGGCCCGTTTGTCGACGACGACGTCGTCGTGCTTCTCGCCCTCCAGCCAGAGCCCGCTGGCGGTGTGCGGCGGGAACACCTCCCGGTGGACCACGATCTTCCGTCCCCGCCACCTCATGGCCGACTCGACGACGGCCTGGAACACCGCTTCGGGGTCCGCGGGAACCGGCACGCGTATGGGCTCGACGAGGGCGTCGGCGAGGCGACGCATCTCCCTGTTCGTACGCACGGTTCTCCCCGTGGCTGCGCGGGTGTTCGATGCAGCAGCATGCCAAGACCGGCCTGGCTTGAGCCACCTTTCGGCGCCCTCGCGTGCGAGGCGAGCCGGGAGGAATGCGGGTGTTATGGAGGAAGACGGTCAGGGGCTCGCACAACAATGGCCGAATCACACCGGGGCGTCCGCCGCGGGAGTGGTCGCCCGGGCCCGTACCTCGCGGACGGTGTCCTCGTGCCTCAGCGCCCGGGACACGGCCCCGATCTCCCGCAGCAGGTCCGTGGTGTCCGAGGGGCCGCCGGCGCACTGCTCCCGCGCGAGGCCGCGGCTCTCCACGGCGTCCAGGATCGTCACCGCGGCGGCCAGCGCCTTCGCCCGGTCCGCCGGGTGGCCGAGGGCGAGCGCGGCGGCGTACGACCGCCCGCGCAGCTCCTCGTCCAGGCACCTGGTCAGCGGCAGCAGCACATCGCGGATGAAGGTCTCCCGGCGGATCAGCCGCAGTTCGGGGGTGGACCGCAGGACGCGGGGGAGACCGCCGCCGTTGACGCTCTTCATCAGCTGGTACAGCGGGCGCAGTTCGCGGTGGGCGAGCCGGACCCGCCAGCGGTCGTGCAGGTACTGTCCGGCGTGCGGCAGGATGAAGCCGACCGCGACGAGCACCGCGGACAGGCAGGCGATGGGCGGTGCGGCGGCCGTGCTCAGCCAGTCCAGGTTCCGGCCGGCCCAGCGGGCGCCCACGGCGGTCAGCTTGGCGGCGTCGAAGACCAGCTGGAGCGCGTAGCCGACGCCCAGGAACTTCAGGCCCGCGTGCAGCCAGGCGTCGAGGCCGTCGGTGCGGACCCAGTTCCAGATCAGCCCGTTGATGATCAGCCCGGCCACGGTGTGGGCGAGCAGGTAGAGCAGGATCATCTCCCGGGCGTACGGCGTGTTGGCGTAGTACGTGTCCAGGTCCCGTAACCGCTCCTCCGGCACGTCCGCGAGGAGGAACAGCACCCAGATCGCCACGATCACCCCGGCGTAGCCGACGGTCACCCGGCGCATGGCGCGGCGGGTGTCGGCCGAGCGGTCGGACAGGCCGTTGCGCCAGGTGATGATCAGCAGCAGACAGGAGCTGCAGAACGCGGTGAGCAGGGAGTACACCCAGGGCGCCGAGATGTTCGGCACGCCGGTGACCCGGTTGACCCAGCCGATCGTCGACGGCGCGACGAAGACGAACACCGCGCAGGCGAGCAGCAGCAGACCGCCGACCGCGCGCATCAGCGGGTCCCGCCACAGCCGGATGATGCTGGGCAGCTTGATCGCCAGTGCGGCGGCCAGGATCCCGGCGGGGATCCACCAGAAGGTGGGATAGAACTCGTGGACGAACTCCACGGGGCTCAGCGCCAGTGGTGCGGCCGGGGTCGTCACCGGACCGCTCCCCGGCGGCCGCGGTAACCGAGGGATCTCTGCATCGGGTCGAGGGGCGCGTCGGCGCCGCCCCCGCCGGTCACCAGGGGCCGGAACGCGGTCGCCAGCCGGTGCCCGAAGTCGTCCGCCTCCGCCTCCTGCCGTTCCCGGGATCCGTTGCGTGCGGCGATGGTGAGGGCGATGTCGCGCCAGCCGGGCTCGGCGGCCAGGGCGTGCGCGGCGGCGGTGCCGCCGAGGTGGTGGTGACCGTGCCCGGCGTGCATGTGCCACAACTCGTGGCCCAGGATGACCAGTTGCTGAAGGGCTTCGGCGCGTTCCTCGACGATGACCAGGTCGAAGTCCTGGAACTCCACCCACAGACCGGTGACTTCGAGCTCGTCGGGGAACCGTTCGAAGCGCAGCTCCACGGGCCGCCCGTCGCGCCGGGCGCTCATCTCCTCGCACACGGCCCGGCACACCGCGCGTACGTCGGCGGGGGGCGCGGGCCGGTCCCGCAGGGCGGTGTGGAGTTCGGCGGCCAGGTCGCGCATCGCGGCGCCGGTCCGCGCGCGCCGCAGTGCCGTGGCGATCCGGCCCGCCTTCTGCCGCGCGCCCGGGATGTCCACTCGTGCTCCCTTCTCGCCGCCGCCTCACCGCGGTCCGGCGACGGGTCCGAGAGTACGCGGCCGGTCCTGAGCAGGACCACGCTGTTTCGGAAGTTCGTGTGCAACCCATTGACGTGCGCTCGCTCCCACCTTACGGTCCGTTCGAAGTTACGAGCGGCATCCGATATCTCGAACAAGCGTATTCAAACCTCGTGTGACGTGTCTCGACGGAACCTCGAACAGTAAGGGCAGGGAATGGGACAACCTGGCCTGAACCGCAGGCAATTGCTGGCCACACTCGGAGGCCTGACGGTCGCCGGAAGCCTCGGCTTCGCCGCGCTCGGCACCGGCGCCGACGCCCTCGCCTCCGGCGCCCGCACCCGGGTGCGCTACTGGAACCTCTTCAGCGGCGGCGACGGCTCCAACATGATCGCGATGCTGGACGCCTTCCGCGCGGAGCACCCGGACATCGCGGTGAAGGACTCCACCCTCCAGTGGGGCAGCCCCTTCTACACCAAGCTGGCCATGGCCGCGGCGGGCAACCGGGCCCCCGACCTCGGCGTCATGCACCTCGGGCGGGTCACCGGCTTCTCACCCGGCCGCCTCCTCGACCCGTGGGACGTCGACCTGCTCGCCGAGTACGGCGTCCACGAACGGGACTTCAACCCCGCCCTGTGGCAGCGCGCCGTGATCGACGGCAAGCTGTACGCCCTCCCGCTCGACATCCACGTCCAGCTCTGCTTCTACCGCAAGGACGTACTGGGCAAGGCCGGCCTGCTCGACGCCGACGGGCGGATGGTCTCCGCGACGTCCGCCGACGAGTGGTTCGACGTGCTGAAGGAAGCCAGGAAGGCCGCGAAGAAGGGACTCCAGACCATCGGCCTGTGGGTCAACGACCAGAACTTCCAGTGGTGGTTCTTCGTCGCCTTCTACACCCAGCTCGGCGGCACCTGGTTCGACGACGCCCGCACCGAGGTCACCTTCGACACCGGCAAGGCCGAGCAGGTCCTGGAGTTCCTGCGGCGGCACATCACCGACGGATACGCCGACCCGGGCTTCGCGGGCGCCGCGGGCGCCGAGCAGTTCCTCAACGGCTCCCCCTTCGTCTGGGAGGGCAACTGGTCGGTGCCGGTCTTCGACAACGCGAAGATCGAGTACGGGGCCACACCGCTGCCCCCCGTCTTCGGCAAGCAGGCCACCCACGCCGAGTCGCACGCCTTCGTGCTCCCGCACCAGGCCGGCCGCGGCGGCGCCGGGAACGAGGCCGCGCACCGGCTCGCCGCCTACGTCATCAAGCACGCCCGGCAGTGGGCCGCCGGCGGACACATCCCCGCCTACACGCCCACCCTGTCCACGGCCGCCTACCGGAAGCTCGACCCGCAGAGCGAGTACGTCTCCGCGATGGACCACCAGGCCACCGAGCCGAAGGTGTGGTTCGCCGGCTCCACCGGCATCCTCGCCCAGCGCGTCGGCCCGATCGTCGTCTCCTCGACCATGGGCTCCGCCAAGCCGGACACCGCCGCCCGCCGCATGAAGAGCGCGCTCACCGAACTGCTCGCCATGAAGAACCCCATGGACGGCCGGACCGCCGCGCAGGGAGGTGCGGTCGCATGACGACGACCAGCGCAGAGACCGTCATCGCACCGGCCCGCGCGAAGACCGCCGCGGCGAGCGCCACCGTCCGCCGCAGGCAGGGACTCCAGCACGGCGGCTGGTTCGTCGCCCCGTTCCTGGCACTGTTCGCGCTGTTCGTGATCTGGCCGCTGCTGCGCGGCGTCTGGCTCAGCTTCACGGACGCCAACATCTCCGGCGAGGGCGCGGGCTTCGTCGGCCTCGACAACTACCGCGAGGCCCTCCAGGACCCGCTGATGTGGGACGCGCTGGGCCACAGCGCGTACTTCACCCTTCTGGTGGTCCCCTGCATCACCGTCCTCGCCTTCCTCCTCGCGATGCTCGCCCACCACATCGAACGCGGGAAATGGCTGTGGCGGCTGTGCTTCTTCGCCCCGTTCCTGCTGCCGTCCACCGTCGCGGGCAACCTGTGGCAGTGGCTGTTCAACCCCGGCACGGGAATGATCAACCACGTCTTCGGCATCGAGACGCCCTGGCTCTTCGACAAGTCGTACGCCATGCTCGCCATCGTCATCACCACCCTGTGGTGGACGGTCGGCTTCAGCTTCCTGCTCTACCTCGCCGCCCTCCAGGGCATCCCCGACCACCTCTACGAGGCCGCCAAGCTGGACGGTGCCAACGCCTGGCACCGCATGGTGCGCATCACCCTGCCGATGCTGCGCAACATCACCGGCCTCGTCGTCGCCCTGCAGATCCTCGCCTCGCTCCAGGTCTTCGACCAGGCCGTCGTGATGATGGACTTCGGGCCGGGACCGGAGAACAGCACCAGGACCTTCGTGCAGTACACCCTCGAACAGGGCTTCACCAGCTACCGCGTGGGCTACGCCTCCGCCGTCTCCATCATCTTCTTCGTGATCATCGCGGCCGTCGCCATCGCGCGGATGTGGCTGCTGCGCAACCGTGAGGAGGGCGGCCGATGAGCACCGCCGCACAGGTCCGCGTCAAACCGCGCAGGGCCTGGACACCCAGCCAGATCGTCCTCACCCTCCTCGGCGCCGCCGTCTCCGTGGTGTTCCTCTCCCCGCTCGCCTGGGCGCTGTTCACCTCGCTCAAGCCGGAGACCGAGGCGGTCGCGGTGCCGGCGCACTGGCTGCCCGAGGAGTGGACGGGCCAGGCCTGGTCGGCGATCTTCGAGACCGGCAACATCACCAACTGGTTCGTGAACTCCCTCGTCGTCTCCGTCTGCGTGACCACCATCGTGCTGGTCGTCTCCGCGCTCGCCGGATACGGCTTCGCCCGCACCGAGTTCCGCGGCAAGAGCGCGCTGCTCGGCGTGGTCATGGCGGGCCTGATGGTCTCCCCGGCGGTCCTCGGCGTCCCGCTGTTCACCACCGTCCAGCAGATGGGGATGGTCGACACCTACTGGGGCATGATCCTGCCGCAGTGCGCGCCCGCCGCGATGGTCTACATCCTCTACAAGTTCTTCCAGGGCGTCCCGCGCGAACTGGAGGAGGCCGCGTTCATCGACGGCGCGGGCCGCTGGCGGGTCTTCTTCACCATCGTCGTCCCGCTGGCCCGCCCCTCCCTCGCCGCGGTCGGCATCTTCACCTTCATCGCCTCCTGGAACAACTTCCTCTGGCCCTACATGGTGACCAACAACCCCGACCTGATGACCATGCCGAACGGCATCGCGACCGTCATGAACTCCTACGGCATCCAGTGGGCCCAGCTCATGGCCGGCGGCCTGATGGCGGGCCTGCCCCTGATCGTCGTCTTCGTCTTCTTCCAGCGGCAGATCGTGGCGGGCGTCGCCTACACGGGATTGGCGGGACAGTGACCGTGCGCACGACCCTCACCGCCGTCACGACGGCGACCCTCATGGCCCTGCTGCCCCACACGGCACAGGCCGCGGAGACCTACCCCGACCCCCGCCCCATCACCGGCCGGCAGATCATCCACGACCCCACCGTCTCCCGCCTGAAGTCCGGCGGCTACGTCGCCTACTCCACCGGCGGCATCATCGGCGCCCGCCTCTCCTCGGACGGCAGGCACTGGGCCGACGCGGGCAACGCCTTCGCCGAGCCGCCGGCCTGGTGGTACGAGTACAACGACAAGGCCGACCCGTGGGCCCCCGACCTCTCCTACCGCGACGGCCGCTACTGGCTCTACTACGCCGTCTCCTCCTGGGGCAGCAACCACTCCGCGATCGGCGTCGCCACCTCCGCCTCCGGCCGCCCCGGCACCTGGACCGACCACGGCAAGGTCTTCACCTCCGAACGCACCGACACCTGGAACGCCATCGACCCCGCGATCATCCGGGCCGACGGCAGGCTGTGGATGTCCTTCGGCTCCTACTGGACCGGCATCCGCATGGTGCAACTGGACCCGGAGACCGGCAAGGCGCTCCCGGGAGCGACCGTCCACCACCTGGCGACCCGCCCCGACGCCCCCTACGCCGTCGAAGGCCCGTACATCGTCAAGCACGGCCGCCACTACTACCTCTTCGCGTCCTACGACGCCTGCTGCTCCGGCGTGAACTCCACCTACAAGATCAAGGTCGGCCGCTCCACGAAGATCACCGGCCCGTACACCGACAGCACGGGCAAGCCGATGCTGGAGGGCGGCGGCGACCTCGTCCTGGAGGGCCACGGCCGCTTCATCGGCACCGGCGGCCAGTCGGTGTTCCGGGACAAGGGCAAGGACTGGCTGGCGTACCACTACTACGACGCCGAGGACGAAGGCACGCCAAAGCTGGGCTTGAACAAGCTCCGCTGGACGAAGGACGGCTGGCCGAACGCCGCTTAGGGGCGCGGGGAACTGCGCGAACACCCCCACGCACCCGCACCCGCCAACGAAACACAAGCCCCGCACACGGAAAGGCGACCATGCGCCCCGCCCGCTTCACCCTCGACCCCGCGTTCACCGTAGGCAAGGTCAACCCCCGCCTCTTCGGCTCCTTCGTCGAACACCTCGGCCGCTGCGTCTACACCGGCATCTTCGAACCCGGCCACCCCACCGCGGACGACGCGGGCCTGCGCCAGGACGTCCTGGACCTCGTCCGCGAACTCGGCGTCACCGCCATCCGCTACCCCGGCGGCAACTTCGTCTCCGGCTACAAGTGGGAGGACTCCGTCGGCCCCGTCGACCAGCGCCCCCGCCGGCTCGACCTGGCCTGGCGCACGACGGAGTCCAACCGCTTCGGCCTGTCCGAGTACATCGCGTTCCTGAAGAAGGTCGGCCCCCAGGCCGAGCCCATGATGGCCGTCAACCTCGGTACGCGCGGTGTCGCCGAGGCCATCGAGCTCCAGGAGTACGCCAACCACCCGTCGGGCACGGAGCTGTCCGACCGCCGGATCGGCCACGGCGACAAGGACCCCTTCGGCATCCGCCTGTGGTGCCTCGGCAACGAGATGGACGGCCCCTGGCAGACCGGCCACAAGACGGCAAAGGAGTACGGCCGCCTCGCCGCCGAGACCGCCCGCGCCATGCGCCAGATCGACCCGTCCGTCGAACTCGTCGCCTGCGGCAGCTCCGGCCAGGCCATGGAGACCTTCGCCGAGTGGGAGGCGACCGTCCTCGAGGAGACGTACGACCTCGTCGACTACATCTCCCTGCACGCCTACTACGAACCGCTCGACGGCGACGTCGACTCGTTCCTCGCGTCGGCCGTCGACATGGAGTCCTTCATCGACAACGTCGTGGCCACCTGCGACCACGTCGGCGCCCGGCTGAAGTCGAAGAAGAAGATCAACCTCTCCTTCGACGAGTGGAACGTCTGGTACCTGTCCCGCACCGAGGCGCAGGTGAGCGCCCTCGACTGGCCGGAGGCCCCGCGCCTGCTGGAGGACAACTACAGCGTCACGGACGCCGTCGTCTTCGGCTCCCTGCTCATCGCCCTGCTCCGCCACGCCGACCGGGTGACGGTCGCCTGCCTCGCCCAGCTCGTCAACGTGATCGCCCCGATCATGACCGAGCCCGGCGGCCCCGCCTGGCGGCAGACGACGTTCTTCCCCTTCGCCCAGGCCTCGAAGCACGGCCGCGGCGAGGTCCTCGACGTACGCGTCGACTCCCCGACGTACGAGACGAAGAAATACGGCGAGACGGACCTGCTGCACGCCACCGCCGTACGCGCCGAGGACGGCACCGTCACCGTCTTCGCCGTCAACCGCAGCCGCACCGAGGCGCTGCCCCTGGAGGTAGCCCTGGGCGCCCTGGACCTGACCCGGGTCGTCGAACACAGCGCCCTCGCGGACACCGACCCCGACGCCCGCAACACCCTCACCGACCCCGAGCGCGTCACCCCCCACGGCATCGACACCACGACCCTCACGAACGGCCACCTGACCGCCGTACTGGAACCACTGTCCTGGAACATGATCCGCCTCGCCTGACCCCGACGGAGCGGCCGGAGCCCCCTCAGCCGGTGCCGGCCTCCGGCCGCTCTCCGCCCTCGCCCCAGGTGAACTCGTAGCGGTTCCGTTCGCGGTCGAACGTGACGCCGATGTCGACACCGCCGATGCCGCAGTTGTCCCGCAGGCACTCGATGAGGGCCGCGGCGGCGACCTCGTCCTGGTAGTCCGTCAGCATCGGCACATCCCAGGCGAGCACGCGCACGAGCACCGCGCCGAGCTGGTCGGCGACCAGCCCGAGGCCGAACCGCATCCACTCCTCGTCCGCCGGGGCGAGCCCCGGCGGTGGCACCCACCAGACGGGCGAGTCGTCGACCCGCCTCGCCTCGCCCGGCGGCTCGCCCAGAGGCTGGACGTCGAGGGAGACGCGGGCGACGAGTCCCCAAGGGCCGATGCGCAGTCCGTACGCGTGGGTGAACGCCAACCGGTCAGCCGTCCGCTCCGAGCCGTCGGCGCAGATGCTCCGGAAGCGGGTAAGGGCGCTCGGCCGGGAGATGACCCAGCGCGTCCTCGGTTCGACCGTCCAGCACGGCGGAGTGGACCGACCGGGCCAGTTCGGTGACGTCCGCCAGGTCCGCGATCCAATGGTCCACGTAACGGTCCACGGCCTCGCCGGACAGGCCGACCTGAATGGCACGCCAGGGCTGCGGCTCCAGATGGACCGACCGGTCCGGGTCCCACTGCACGCGCACCGGGCACTCGGCGACCTGCGCACGCCACTCGTCCCGGTCCGCGTGTACATCCCGCTGGAAGTGACTGAGGGCCGAGTGCTCCAGCGCCCACTCGAACCCCGCCCGGTCGATGTCGATGCGCAGGACACGTTCCTGATTCGGCTTCCGGGCCCAGCCGCAGCGGTACATCATCCACAGGAACGACGGCTTGATCCACGTCATGCGTTCGCGCTTGAACGGTGCCACGAACGTCCCGGCCCGCAGGGCGGACTCGGCGATCTCGGGCGGATACGCCTGGTACACCGTGATCACGGAGTCCGTGTAGGCCGCCCGCACGACGCGGACATCTTCGTTCTCCGTCACCGCTCGTACGCCTCGGACACCCAGGCGCTCGCCTTGTGGACCTCGGGTCCCTCGACGTGCGCGGCACCCGCCGTGTACAGCAGCCACAGCAGTTCGAGAGATCCGAAGAAGGACTCTCCCCAGCTGTCGACCCAGACCCGGACCTGCGACGGGCCGACCGGGACGACGTCCCAGAACTCCCAGCCGCGTGAATCATCGTCCGGGTCGAATCGGAAGATCCAGTTCTGCAAGGTCCAGGGGTTTCCGCCCCCGCGGTTCACATACGAGGCGCGGCCGTCCCGGGTGAGATCCTGAACGTCCTCACCGTCACGCGTGGAAATTGCCGT
This sequence comes from Streptomyces sp. TSRI0107, assembly GCF_001905845.1. Taxonomy (GTDB): domain Bacteria; phylum Actinomycetota; class Actinomycetes; order Streptomycetales; family Streptomycetaceae; genus Streptomyces. The sequence goes on from NZ_LIVZ01000001.1 coordinate 726,585, forward strand.
GAACCAGTCCGGGAACTCGTCCGCAGGCAGGTCCTCGTCGCCGAACTCCGCCGTGCAGGCCAGCTCGAGCGCGGCCGAAAGGACCTGACGCACCCGCTCTGTGTAAGCCTCGGGGGAGCCCTCGGCGACATGGGCGGTGAACGTGGCCAGAACCGGTGGAGCGGACTCGGCCGGCGGGCGCTGACGCACGCGGTCCAGTTCGGCGGTGACGCTCTCCTCGCTGTGGATCATCCGGCGATCCTACCCTTCCTGCACCACGCGCCCCGAGTTGGGGAGGACCTTGTCCCGCAGCCCGTCGAGGAGCTTTGCCGGAATTCCGTAGAGGTCCGGGCCCTTGGTCGGATCGGAGATCTCCGGATATTCCTTGAGCAGTTCCTTCCATTCCTGACGGGTGAAGGCCTCGCCGTCCGGATGGTCGTCCTTGTTCTGCGGCAGAGCCGATTCCCGGATCGAGTCGCGGTATTCCCTGGGAACGTCGAAGGAGACGATCTGGCCGCCGTCGCCGCGGAATTCGGTGGTGTGCCTGATGTCGTCGCTCATGTTCAGATAGAGCTTCCCGTTCCCCGTGATCGTCACCTCGCCGTTCTCGCCGATGTGGATGCGCTGGCTGAGCGGGTGATCGGTCTGCTTGCGGTAGACGGTGATCGCGTCCTCTTCGCAGCGCGCCAGTCCCAGCGGGTCCATCCACGTGTGCGGGTTGTGCACGTACGCCGTCGGGTTGGGCGCGGGCGCCAGCCCCAGGGGGTCGGCGGTGAGGTAACGGGCGGTCTCCGGGTCGTAATGGCGGAAGTAGTTGTAGTGGAGACCGGTCTCGGGGTCACTGTACTGGCCGGGGAAGCGGAGCGGGGTGTAGGCGGTGGCGTCGGTGTTCCAGGTGGTGGCGCCCCAGAGAGTGGTGCGGGTGCGCCAGGCGATGTCGCCGTTCTCGTCGACGAGTTCGCGGGGGGAGCCGATGAGGTCGGTGACGATCGCGAAGAAGCGGGAGTCGATCTCCTCCTGCGGGGCGTCGGCGGCCGTGACGCGCTCGGTTTGCGCGATCGGGTGAAGACCCTGGTGGTCCCAGGTGAGCGTGACCGGGTTCGGCAGGTCGGCGGCCCACGTGGTCTGTTCGCACAGGGTCGTGCCGTCCCAGGTGAAGTCGACGCGCTCGACGACCGTCTCGCCGTCGGCCCCGAGGCGGAGCTTCGCGGTACGGCGGCCCAGCGGGTCGTAGGTGTAGCGCCAGACGATGCCGTCCGGCGTGGTCACCCGGGTGAGCCGGTCCTCGGCGTCCCATTCGTAGCGCCAGGTGTCCGGCTTGCGGGACAGCCGGGTCTTCTGGCGCAGGGTGACCCGGCCCAGCGCGTCGTGCTCGTAGCGGACGTTCCCGGCGCGTGTGATGCGGGTGCCGGTGTAGGCGCGGTCGCCGGTGGCCTCCTGGCCGGGGTGCGCGGCCGGCCAGGAGGCATGCGTCTGGTTGCCGGCGGTGTCGTAAGCGTAGGTCTCGGTCCAGTTCTCGGCGCGGACGGCGGTGACGCGGCCGGCCACGTCGAGTTCGTACCGGCGAAGACCGTCCAGATGGTCGTCGGCGGACGTCAGATGGCCGTCGGCGCGATAGGTGTAGGCGCGGCGCTGAAGGGTGCGGCCGTCCGCGCCCGTCGTCGACTGGGTGGCGAGCCGGCCCAGCGGGTCGTAGGTGTGCTGAAGGGTGAGGAAGTCGCCGAAGTGCCGGGTGAGTTCGCGGCCCGCGGCGTCGTACGCGATGTCGACGGAGCGGCCGGAGGCCACCAGGCCGGTGCGGCGGCCCGCCGCGTCGTACGACCATGTGGTCGTCGCGCCGGTGGGTGTCGTACGTCCGTTTCGGCGTCCCAGCTCGTCGTGGGCGTAGGTGAGTACCCGGCCGTCGACGGACTCCGACCGGACGAGTCCGTACTGGTCGCGGGTGATGGCCAGACGGGTGCCGTCGGGGCCGGTCGCCTCGGCCAGCCGGCCGTTCCTGTCGTAGGTGTAGGCGGTGACCTGGCCGGCGGCGTCCTTGCGGAGGATCTGACCCAGCGCGTTGCGCTCAAAGGTGGTGGTCTCGCCCAGGGCGTTCGTGCGGGCCACCAGGCGGCCCGCGGCGTCGTGCCGATAGCCGAGGGTGCGGTCGTCGAAGTCGGTCTCCGCGAGCAGGCGGCCCGCCGGATCCCGGCGGTAACTCCAGGTCAGCCCCTGCGGATCGGTGACCTGGGTCAGGCGCAGCTCGGTGTCGTGGGCGAACTCGTAGCGGACGCCGTCGGGGGTGGTGCGGGCGGTGAGCAGGTCGAAGTGGGTGTACTCGAAGCGGGTCTCGCCGCCGAGCGGATCGACGTGGGTGGTGCAGTTGCCCTCGCCGTCGTAGGTCCAGGACTCCTGGGTGCCGTCGGGCAGGGTACGCCGGGCCAGTCGGTTCTCCGGGGTCCACTCCAGATGGGTGGTGGCGCCCGTGGGATCGGTGCGGGTGACGGGGCGGCCGAGGGCGTCGTGGGTCTGACGGGCGACCGCGCCGAGCGGGTCCGTGATCTCCTGCGGCAGACCGGCCGCGTTGCAGCGGATCGTGGTGACGTTGCCGAGCGGGTCGGTGACCGAGGTGAGTCGGCCCGCCTCGTCGTAGCCGAACCGGGTGGTGTGGCCCGCCGGCGTGGTGAGGGATGTGCGGTTGGCGCGGTTGTCGTAGGCGTGCCGGGTGATGTTGCCGTCCGGGGTGCGGACGCTCAGGGGTTCCGAGAACGCTCCGTACTCCGCGGTGGTCTCGGCGCCGTCGGGGCGCACCACCGCCACGAGGCGGCCCGCGTCGTCGTAGCGGTGGACCACGGTGTGGCCGAGCGGGTCGGTGCGGCTGAGCAGGCGGTCGCGGTGGTCCCAGGTCTGGGTGGTCGTGTTGCCGAGCGGGTCGGTGATGGAGACGATCTGGCCCCGCGGGTTGGCACGGTAGACGGTGGCGTGGCCCAGGGAGTCGGTGTAGGTGGCGGTGGTGGTGCCGTCGGCGTCGGGACCCGCGTAGGCGATGCGCGAGTCGAGGATGCCGCCGCTGCCTCGGGTGGCGATCACCCGGCCGCCGTCGTCGTAGACGTAGGCGAAGTCCGTGTCGTTGCTGTCGTGCCAGCCGGTGACGCGGTGCGCGCCGTCGTAGGTGAAGCGGGTCGCCGCGCCGACGGCGTTGACGACCTCCCGCAGGTCGCCGCCGTCGTCGTACCGGTAGGCGCGCAGGCGCAGTGGGCCGTCCTCGGTGACGGCTTGCACGGCGGTCACCCGGCCGGTGCCGGCCGCGCAGGTCGGCGTCAGCCGGTAGCCGCCGGAGTGGGCGATCTCCGACAGGACGTCGTCCGTGTCGCGTTCGAGGGTGATGTGGTTGCGGTTGCGGTCCTCGATCCGGCTCAGCCACCAGACGCCCTCGGTGGTCTCGGCGGGTTCGAAGGAACGGGTCAGGCCGGTGTGCGGGTCCTGCACCACCAGCACGTACGAGCTGCCCTGGGAGACGTACGTCAGCGGCAGGCGTTCGCCCGCCACCGGGTCGACCCGGTCGCCGACGATGTCCGGGGTGCGCGGGTAGTACAGGCTGGAGCCGTCCTCGCGGCGCCACCACACGCCGTGCGCGTCCCGGTCCTTCTCCAGTCGCTCGTCGAGCGTGGAGGCCCACGACGGGCCGAAGGCGATGCCGTGCGCGTAGCCGGTCAGGTGGGTGCGGCGCAGCCTCAGCGGCAGGATGCCGGGCAGGTCCACGTCGGTCTGCGCCATCACCATCTGGCCGGTGGCCATGTCGATGGGGTCGCCGCACGTCTCCTTGTCCGCCAGGGCACGGGCGTCCTTGGAACGCTGGAGAAGGTCCGGGTCGTTCTTGGCGTCCGCGTCGACCTTGGGGCGGGTGCCCGAGCCGGACGTCCCGTCCCCGCCCTTGCCGTCCCCGTGCTTTCCGACGTCGACGCCCTTGGCCTGGTCGCCGACGCCCTTGTCGTTGCCCTTGTGCAGCCGCGAGGTGGCCTTGACCCGGTCCGGAACGGTCTCCGTGATGTGCTTGGTCACCTTGGCCAGAGCCTTGTCCGTGCCCTTGAGCGCGCCGTGCAGCACGCTGTCGAAGGCCTCGGTGAACGGGTCCCGGCCCTTGCTCCGGCCGAACGCGCTCCGGGCCTTGCCCAGGTGCGTGGAGGCGGCCGTGCGCAGTTCGCCGCCGTGCCCCGACACCTTCCCGGCGCCGTCCGTGAACTCGAAGTGGTCGATGTGGGTCCGCTTCTGCGGGCCGCCGCCTCCGCCCCCGCCGCCCCCGCCACCGGCCGAGGCCAGCTGCATCCCGCCCTTGCCCCCGTGCCCACCGTGGCCGCCGTCGCCGCCGCTGCCGTCCGCGGGCGGCGGGGAGAACGCGCCCTCGGCCAGGTCGAGCACCATGTCCTCGACCATCGCCTCCAGCTTGGCGTTCACCGGCTCGGTGAGCTTGGCGATCACCTCGTCGACGATCCGCTCCACGGCCTCGTCGATGATCCGCTTGACCACCTGCCGCATCGCCGCGACCTCGGCCGCGCCGATCAGCGCGGACAGGCCGCCGGTGACCACGGCGAGCCCGGCGGAGATGCCGACCGAGGCCGCCATGACGCCCAGCTCGATCTCGGCCTTGGTCTTCATCCCGTAGATGATGTCGGCGAGTGCGTCACAGGCGTCCGCGAACAGCCTGGCCAGCTCCGGGAGTTTCTCCAGGTGACCGGACTTCACCTGCGCCCAGTGCTTCTCCATCGCGTCGACGGCCCAGCCCTCGGAGGAGGACAGGATCCGGGTGAACGCCTTGTGCGCGTCGCCGCCGTGGCCCTCGAACTTCTCCGCGAAGTCCCGCATGGCCGTGGCCATCTCGCGGTAGTCGTCCTCGTCCACGTTAGGGAAGTTGATCCCGATGAAGTCCAGGACATCGTCGAGCCAGCCCGGAATCGTGTAACCCACGTGTGTCGTCCCCCGTGTACCTCGCACAGCCCGGTACCCCGGCTGCCGTGTGTGCCTCTGAGACCCTATAGAGGGGAGACGTTTCACTTGAGACCGCGGTTGCGGCAGTGAACGCGGGTGACTCGGGGCGGCGCACTGGCGGTTCGGCACCGTGGACTGGAAGGTCGTCACGCGGATCGGCGTACCGTCGGCGGGGTCATCGTCGCGACGAACGCCGGAGCGGAAAACGGTCGGCGCGTGAGCACGCCCCGAAGCTACCCTCGGCGGCGATGAACAGACGGCGACAGAAGAAGCTGACGGCACGCCTGGTGACGGCCGCCTTCCTGGGCGACCACACCGACGTGAAGACCCTCCTGCGCGCGGGCGCGGACCCGCGAACCCCTAACGCCGAGGGCACCACCCCGCTCTACGCGGCGTCCGTCCACGGCGCCACCGACATCGTCCGCACCCTCCTGGCCGCCGGTGCCGCCCCCGACGCGGAGAGCGGCCACGGCAGCGAGGGCACACCCCTGTGCGGAGCCGCCTGCTGGGGCCACACGGACACGGTCCGCGAACTCCTCGCCCACGGCGCCGACCCCAACCTCCGCGAGGACGCCGGCACCGGCCTCACCCCGCTGGCCTGGGCCCTCCAGGGCCGGCACCCGGAGACAGCGGAGGCACTGCGGGCGGCGGGGGCGGCGTAATCGTCACCGCCTGCTGCGAAGTGGCTGTTGGGGCCGCCCGCTTCTTGGTCAGTGTCGTGCTTCCGCGCCCCGAGTAAAGGGCGCTACGCCTACGGCTCCGCGTCGGCTCCGCCGATGGGCCTGCGGCCCACCCTTGACTCGGGCCGCTCCAGCCCGGGTGAGAAGCGAGCGGGCGGCCCGGAAAGACGGGGGCCCAGGGAGATACCGTACGTGTTGGCTGGGATGCGGGCCGGGGTCGGGGGCGCGTCAGCGCCGCAGGGGCACGCCGGGTGGGCTGAGCGGCCACCGGTGGGTGGGGGCTGGGGGTGCGCGTCAGCGCCTCGCCGGCACGCCGGGTGGGCTCAGCGGCTGATGGCCGGTTGGGGGGGGGCACGGGGCGGGTGCTCAGGACGAGGCCTTTGGAAGCTTTGGGCGTCCTCGGCGCGGTGCCCATCAAGGATCTCTCCCGCAATCCCCGCCCATCCACTGGCCCAAAGCATCCAACCTCCCCCCATCAGGGAAGCCCACCCACCGATAGCCGCTAAGCCGCCCCCGGCGTGCCCCCGCGGCGCTGACGCGCCCCTCGTTCGCCGGTCAACCGGCCGGCCCACGGTGCCGGAGACCGGCAGGGGGCCACCGTCTTTCCGGGCCGTCCGCTCGCTTCTCACCCGTGCTGGAGCGGCCCGAGTCAAGGGTGGGCCGCAGGCCCATCGGCGGAGCCGACGCGGAACGCAGCGCAGCGGAGTGAAGCGCCCTTTACTCGGGGCGCGGAAGCGCGACACTGACCAAGAAGCGGGCGGCCCCACGGCCACTTCATCAGCAGGCGGTGCCGAAGACGCCGCCCCTGCGGCACAGGGAAACTCGCGGAGTCGGTGGTGCCTCCGGGGCATGGAGACCACACTGGGACCGTGTCGCACCGGCAGGCCGGCAGGCCGGCAGATCGGCCGGGCAAGGGGGAGGCGCCTGTGGAGGTTCGGATCGCGGTCGCTGGCGCGGAGTCGGGGCAGGGAGCCGCGCTGATCGATCTATATCGCTGGCTGCGTCGAGACCCGGACGTTCACCGGCACGCGGCCGTCGGGCTGGCGCCGAGTGCGCCCGGCAGCGGGACCATGGGTGCCGTCGACGTCATCGAGCTGGTTGTGGGTCAGGGCCTCACGGCCCTCAACCTGGCGCTGGCGTACGCCGCCTGGCGTAGGACACGCCACTCCGCGCCGCCTCTTACCATCCACGTGAACGGCGGCTCCCTCACTGTGCATGACGCCTCTGAGGAGACGGTTCGCCGGATCGTGGCCGAGCTGTCCTCCTTGGAGGAACGGGAAGCGCGCGAAGGGGACGAGGAACCGCCCGCCGACGGACCAGGCACCGACTGATGCCCCTGTCCGACCCCTCGGCCTCCCGTGCCGTGATCATCGGCGTGGACACGTACCAGAGCCTCGAGGATCTGCCCGCCGTCGCCAACAACATCGAGCGGCTGGCCGCCCTCCTCACCGCCGAGGACGTCTGGGGCCTACCCCCGGCACACCTCACCGTGCTGTCCAACCCGACCAGCAAGGACGCGGTCCTCGACGCCGTCCACACCGCCGCCACAGAGGCTGAAGACGCCCTGCTGGTGTACTTCGCCGGACACGGCCTGCTCACCGCGGACGCCGGCCTCCGTCTCGCCCTGCCGCACACCGATGCCGACCGGCTGTACCGGGGCGTGGCCTACGACGACGTACGCGATCTGATCGTGCAGACGGGCCGGGCCCTCGCCCGTGTCGTCATCCTGGACTGCTGCTACAGCGGCAGCGCGCTGACCGGCTACATGGGCGCAGCGACTGGCATCGCCAACCGCACCATGGCCGAGGGCACCTATGTGATGACGTCCTCCGCCGAGACCAAGCCGGCCATGGCGCCGCCGGGCGAGAAGTACACCGCGTTCACCGGCGAGCTGCTGCGCGTCATCGAGGAGGGCGTGCCCGGCGGACCCGACCCGATGCCCATGGACGTCCTCTTCACCGAGGTCCGCGACCGCCTCGCCGCCCGCAGGGGCATCCCCGCGCCGCAGCAGCGCGCCCGCAACGCGGGCCACGCGATCGCGCTCGTGCGCAATCGGTGGGAGGAGCCGCCGTCCGTCGAGGAGGGCGTACCGGCTGAGGAGGAGGCCCCTCCGGTACGTCTCCCGGTCTTCCCTCGCCTCGCCAGGCTGCTGCACCCGCTGCTCGTCATGGCGGCCGTCGTGAGCCTTCCCTTCGTCGCCGCGCCGAGCGCGTTGCTGGGCGGCGGCTCCGACGATCCGTGCGGCGGCGGGAGCGCGCTGAAGGAGGTGGAGGGCGAATGCGTGGGTGTTTCCGACGGAATCCACTCCTTCATGCCGGAACTCAACGGCGTCTCCCGGCGTATCGCGCTTGCCAACCTCCGCGTCCCCGACGACGAGCCGTTCGTCACGATCGCGCTGCTCGCCCCGCTGACCGCCGCCGACGCCGCCGCCAAGAAACGAATCCTGCACCAGGTCCAGGGCGCTTACGCGGCGCAGCGCCTGAGCAACGACGCGCACGTTCTGCCGTACGTCCGGCTCGTGCTCGCCCATCCGGGCGAGCCGTCGCGCATGGCCGACCAGCTGGTGGACATGGCACGGTCGGAGGAGCACAACCTGCGCGGGGTCGTCGGACTTGACATGAACCGGGCGCTCATTGGTGACATCGTCAAGGACGTCACCGACGAGGGAATCCCCGCGGTCGCCGGCTCCTTTACGCCGAACTCGCCGGGCAACTACGGGCTGGACAACGGCAGCGTCGCGTGGATCATGCCCAGCGCCGAGGATCAGGTCTCCGCCCTGGTCTCGGCGGACAAGGACGTGGCCACGGAGCGGCGCAGCGTCCTCGTCCAGGACAAGGACACGCGCAAGCGGGGGTATGTGGAGGACCTGCGTGACGCCTTCCGTGAGCAGCTGGGAGACGCCCTGCACGACACGGCCCCCTACAGCTCGGCCGGAGGTGCGGACGTCACGGAACGGCAGTTCCGGATCATCACCGCGAACCTGTGCGCGCTGCCCGCCGCCGTCGAGAACGTACTCTTCGCCGGCGCCCCGGCGGACTTGCGTCACTTCGTTCACGCGCTGGCGCGACGGCCGTGCTGGTCTCGCACATTCACCGTCATCAGCGGCTCCGAAGCCTCCGCCCTCCACGAGGACCCCGAGCTGGACTGGGACGCCCTGGACAGGACCGGCATCACCGTCGAGTACACCGCCGGGGCCCACCCCGAGACGGAAGGGGACGGCATGGAGGAACTGAAGGACGTCCTCAAACGCCTGCGGCCGGAGCTGGGCACGGTCGACCTCACCGACGGCGAGGCCATCTCCGCGTACGACTCGACGCTGACCGCGGCCCGGACGGTCCAGCGGATGGCCGATCCCGGCAAGGTGCCCGGCACCGGTGCCGTCACCGCCGGGTTCCTCAGCCTGCGGTTGGACGCCGCCAGCGGCCGGATCTGCCTCGACGCCCAAGGCCGCGCGTCCAACAAGGCTGTTCATGTCCTCCGGCTGGACCCGGCCCGCAGGGCGCCCAGGCTGGTCGCTACGGCGTATCCCCGCCCAGGCGGGTGTGGCTGAGGAAGTCGCCCCAGGCGGTGGGGGAGAGGACAAGGCGGGGGCCTGTCTTGTCCTTGGAGTCGCGTACGTGGACGGTGGCGGGGGTGAGGGCGACTTCGACGCAGTCGCCGGAGCCGCTGCTGCTGTAGCTCGACTTGAACCAGGCCAGCTCACTGGTGCTCATAGGTCTCCTCGCATGCGGTGCAGCAGGCTCACGGAGTCTGAGGGGGAGAGAGCCTGTGCCCGCATCCTGGCATACCTTGCTTGCAGCACGCTGACCACTTTCCGGTCGGTGACGAGCTGACCGCTCTGCTGTCCTTCGAGGTACGCGAACCACCTGTTGTCGGGCGTCTCCAGCAGTTGGAGAGGTCCATGCAGTCCCGCATGAGACGGCTGTTCCAACGGCATGATCTGGACTTCGACGTTCCTTGGCGCCGCGCCCTCCAGCAGGTGATCGATGAGCGCCCGGGTCACACTTGTGCCGCCTGTATGCCGTAGGAACACGTGCTCCTCGACGATGAAGCTGAACGTCGTGTTCGGCCGTTGCCGTAACAATTGCTGCCGCTCGGCGCGAGCCGCCCACTGGGCATCGATCTGTTCGTCGCGCAGGGGCGGCAGCTCGTCCACGAACAACTGACGTGCGTACGCTTCCGTTTGCAGCAGCCCCGGAACCATGCGGCATTCGTACGTGTACAGCGTGATCGCAGTCGTCTCCAACCGCGCCCACCGCCTGAACCACGCCGCCAACCCCGGCTGCCGAGCCAGATGTGCCGCCGCGCTCCTTACCGCCCCCGTGTTCCCCGTCGCCTCCTCCGCCTTCTCCACGAACGCGGGATCCGGCATGCGGCGGCCCAACTCGACCGAAGCCACGGTGTGTTTCGAGTAGCCGACACATTTGCCAAGCTGCTCCCTGGTCAACCCGGCGTGTTCCCGCAGGGCCTGGACCATCGCCCCGAACGTCCGCATGCTGTCCGACGACTCGGGCTCGCAGTTCATCCCCGCCGCACCCTCGACCACCATAGGTCACCTCCCGCGCACATGCTCACGCGCAGTCACCGGTACTGTCCAGATCGTGATCGCGTACGCTGCGCGAGAGTACGCGCGCTTGACCTGGTGAACCCCCCTTGCGGCGCGCCACATTGGCCCCATGAGCGCACCCTCGGCTCCCCGCCGACCGATTACCGTACGTATGTTCAGTCAGCGTCTGAGCGCCACCCCGCGAGGCGCCCGCCTGGCGCGGCGTCTCGCTCAGAGCCAACTCGCCGCCTGGGGTGTCCCGTACGGCGCCGACGCCTCCGACGCGGTCGCGGCCATCGTCGCCGAGCTGGCGGCGAACGCCGTGACCCATGGCCGGGTGCCGGGGCGGGACTTCGAGCTGCGGCTGGCTCTCGTTCCCGGGAGTGTCCGGATCGAGGTCGCCGACACGCGCACCACGCCATGCCCGCCCGGCCCTGGTGACGTACGGCCGCCGCATGGCCTGAGCGAGGCGGGGCGGGGGCTGGTGATCGTCGACGCGTTGGCTGATCGGTGGGAGGTGGTGGACCGGGCGCCGGCGCCCGGGAAGACCGTGCGGGCGGAGGTCGATCTGCCGGGTTGGCTTCGATTGTTCCGCGCATGACAGACGGATGTCTGCGCGGACCGTTGACGCGCAAGGGGTTCGATTCTACGTTCCCGTTCGCATTGGCGATCGCTGTTCGAGATACGGAACAAGGAGCGTCCCCCACATGAGCCGCACCCGCACTCACACGCGCACCCGCACCCGCACCCCCAAACGCGCCCGCACCCGCACCCCCCTCCTCGCCCTCCCTGCCGCCGCCCTCCTCGCCCTGATCCCCTCCACCGCGTCGGCGTACCCCAACCCGGGGACCGTCACCGGGTCCACCGTCGTGCACGACCCGACGATGATCCGCACCTCGTCGGGGCAGTACCTGCTCTACGCGACCGGCGGCGGCATCGCCGGCAAGACGTCGAGCAACCGCGTCGCCTTCAGCGCGGGCGCCGACGCGTTCTCGTCCCGCCCGGGCTGGTGGTCGAACTACTCCTCCGTGCCGGAAGCCTGGGCGCCGGACATCTCGTACCACGGCGGCAAGTACCTGATGTACTACTCCGTCTCGAAGTTCGGGTCGAACACCTCCGCGATCGGACTCGCCGGGTCCACCACCGGCCGACCGGGCAGCTGGACCGACTACGGCATCGTCTACACCTCGAACTCCGCCGGCGACTACAACGCCATCGACCCGAACCTCTTCGTGGACGACGACGGCAAGTGGTGGCTGTCCTTCGGGAGCTGGTGGACCGGGATCAAGATGATCCAGATCAATCCGGCCACCGGGAAGCAGCTCGCCGGCAACACCACCCGGTACTCGCTCGCCTCCAGGCCCACCGGGACGAAGGCCGTCGAGGCGCCCTTCATCGTCAAGCGCAACGGGTACTACTACCTTTTCGCCTCCTACGACACTTGCTGTGCCGGCACCAGCTCCACCTACAAGGTGAAGGTCGGGCGCGCCACCTCCGTCACCGGGCCGTACTACGACAAGAACGGTGTCTCGATGACGAACAACGGAGGGACGCCGGTGCTGGAGTCGCACGGCAGCGTCATCGGACCCGGCGGGCAGTCGATCATGAAGGACGTCGACGGCGACCTGATCGTCTACCACTACTACGACGGCAACGACAACGGCACACCCAAGCTCGGCGTCAACCTCCTGAACTGGAGCAGCGGATGGCCCGTCGCCTACTGACCCTGCCGGCCGCGCCGGCCTTCGCTGCTCGCCCTGGTGGCGCACGGCAGTGGACGTGGCTGAACAATGGCTGCCGGTAGTGGCGGCCGAATCCGGTGCGGCTGCGAAGAGGGGAGCGAGACGCGTGGGGCGGACCGGCCTGGAGGCAGCGACCGACGAGGCGCGGGACGCCCTGCGCGCGGGCCGGCGCGAGGTCGACGTGTGTACGGACCTCGCCCGGCGCACCGGCGATCCGCGCGCCGCCGCACTCGCCACCTGCCTGGCCCTCGGGATCGCGCACGCCGAGGCCGAGCGGCGGCTGGGGGAGCCGGCGGTCGCGTCGCTGTTCGAGGAGTTCGGGGCCGGTGAGGAGGAGGACGTCGCCGTGCTCCTGGACGCCGCGTTCGTCTTCGTCGTCGACCGGGAGCTCGATGCGCACCAGCGGCGGATCAGGGATCTGCTGGGCGCGGCGGTCAGGGCGTACGGGAAGGGCATCCCGAGCGGACTCGGAGCCAGTCTGTGGCGGCTCTGCCGTACGGGCGAACTGGCCCGGGCGTATCTGCTGCTCGCCTCCGACCGGCGGCGGGTCAGGGACGACGGCGACCCGGCCGCCTACTGGGCGGCCCTGGTCGCCGCCGGGAACCTTCTCCCGGACGGGGACGGCATCGGGGAGGCACGCGAGCACTGCCACCGGATGGCGGAGCTGCATCCCGGCGAGCGCTGAGCGTCGCTCAGACCGCGTTCGGCCACCCGTTGGCGTTCGGCCAGCCCGTCGCCGGGGCCGGGGTCAGGCCGTCGGTGCCGCGCACCTGTGCGGCGGTGAGGCCGCCGCGGGCGGGGACGCCGGGCGGGGTGGTGCCGACCGCCGCCGCCGCCGCCGGGGCCGGTACGGGCACCGGCTCGGGGGCGGGCTGAGGGGCCGGCTGCGGCACGGGCATCGGCTGGGGAGCGGGTATCGGCTGGGGTGCGGGTATCGGTTGAGGCGCGGGCATCGGCTGGGGAGCGGGCATCGACACCCCGGCGGGTCCGCCGGTCGCGCCCGCTCCGGACATGCCCGCTCCGGACATGCCCGCTCCGGACATGCCCGCTCCGGACATGCCCGCTCCGGACAGGGCTGCGCCGGACATGCCCGCTCCGGACATGGCCGCACCGGCCCCCACTCCTGCGGTCAGCCCGGCGGGAAGCCCCGGGGAAGGAACCGTGGACGGTCCTGAGGTGAGGCCCGCGGGGAGCTGCATCCCCGCGCCGTTGGTCGCTCCCACCAGTCGGTCAACCGCCGCCGTGCCCGAGCTGTAGCTGGTCCCGGTGCCGAGCTCGGGCACGGCGGCTCCCCTCCTGGTCCCGTAGAGCACCTGTTCCAGGCCGGACACCAGGCGACGCACGTCGACCTGGGGGCGCACCACGAGCCGCAGGAAGCGACTGGACGAACCGATCTTGTTGCCGCACTCGCGGACCAGGATCCGGTGCTCGGTGAGCAGCCGGTCCCGGACCACCGTGCCCTCGGCGCCGACGGGGAGGCGGACGAAGAGGAAGTTCCCCTGGGAGGGGTAGACGGTCAGGCCGGGCAGGGCCGACAGCGCGCTCGCCATCTCCAGGCGGTCCCGGCGCACCTGCTGGAGGCTCTGCGCGTATTCCTGGCCGTGCTCCTTCAGCATGAAGACGACGTGCTCCGCGAAGGAGTTCAGGTTCCACTTCGGGAGCATGGAGCGGACCTTGCCCGCGAGCGCCGGGTTGGCGACCAGGTAGCCGAAGCGGATGCCGTGCAGGCCGAAGTTCTTGCCGAGGCTGCGCAGGACGATGACGTTGGGGCGGATCATCGCCTCCTGGACGACGCTGGGCTCGGCCTCGGCGTCGCAGAACTCCAGGAAGGACTCGTCGACGACGACCAGGTCCCGGTCGGCCATAGCGTCGAGGAACTGCACGACCGAGTGCTTGTGGAGGTAGCCGCCGTCCGGGTTGTTCGGGTTGCACAGGACGGCGACCCGGGTGCCGCGGGCGCGGATGAACTCGGCGTACTGCGCGAGGTCGAGGGCGAAGCCGCTGGACTCCTGGAGCGGGAACATGTCGACCCGCTTGCCGGTCTCCATGGGCTGGTCGGTCCAGCGGCCGAACGTGGGGACGGGGACGGCCAGGGACTCCCGGACCAGGAGGTGGTCGATCCAGGTGATCAGCTCGGTGGAGCCGTTGCCCATGGCCACGCACTGCGGCGGAAGCCGGAGCAGGTCGCACAGTTCGGCGGTGATGGTGTCGGCGCCGCTCGGGTAGTACGTGATGATGTCCCGGAGCTTTGCCGCCATGTCCTCGAACATCGCGGGGGTGGGGAAGTACGGGTTGCAGGGGATGCAGAAGTCCACCGGGCCGGCTCCGTCGCCACCGCCGTGCCGCGTCAGCGCCGCCATCGACGGGCTGTGCGCGGCACCACCGCGGAACAGCGAGGTGACGTTGTCAGCCAAGGGAACCTCCGTCTGTGGGTGGCCCGCGCGGGGGAGCACGGGCCGCCCTTACATACGGAGGCGCCTGGGGCGGCGTTCAACTCCTGTGAGCGACGCCTGCGTTCACGCGCTGAACGAGTGCACCGTCGTCGAGCGGTAGGTCTGTCCCGGGCGCAGGGTCGTCGACGGGAACGACGGCTGGTTCGGGGAGTCCGGGAAGTGCTGGGTCTCCAGGCAGAGCGCGTCGCCCTGACGGTAGATCGCGCCGCCGCTGCCGACGAGGGTGCCGTCGAGGAAGTTGCCGGAGTAGAACTGCAGGCCCGGCTCGGTCGTCGCGATCTTCATGGTGCGGCCGGACGCGGGGTCGCGCAGGGTCGCGATGTGCTCGGGCTGTCGCGTGATGCCCTTGTCGAGGACCCAGTTGTGGTCGATGCCCTGGCCGTACAGCAGCTGCTGGTGGGCGACCCGGATGTCCTCGCCGATGGTCTTGGGGCGCCGGAAGTCGAAGGGGGTGCCAGCGACCGGGGCGAGTTCACCGGTGGGGATCAGGCCCGCGTCGACCGGCGTGTACCGGGACGCGGCGATCTTCAGCTCGTGGTCGTTGACCGAGCCGCTGCCCTCGCCGGCGAGGTTGAAGTAGACGTGGCTGGTGAGGTTGCAGACGGTCGGCCGGTCCGTGGTGGCCTCGTAGTCGATGCGCCAGTCGCCGCTGCGGGTGAGCGTGTACGTCACCTTGGACTTCAGGGTGCCGGGGTAGCCCATCTCGCCGTCGACGCTGGTGTAGTACAGGTGCAGGCCGACGTCGGAGCCCCGGGTGAACGGCTCGACGTCCCACACCCGCTTGTCGAAGCCCTGCGCGCCGCCGTGCAGGCTGTTCTCGCCGTCGTTGACGGAGAGCTGGTACGCCTTGCCGTCCAGGGTGAAGCGGCCCTTGGCGATGCGGTTGCCGTAGCGGCCGATGAGCGCGCCGAAGTAGGGGCTGGAGGCGACGTAGTCCTCGATGTCGTCGAAGCCGAGGGACACGTTGGCGTACCGGCCGCGCCGGTCGGGCAGCTCCAGGGACTGCACGATCCCGCCGTAGGAGAGGACCTTCAGGCGCGTGCCGCCGTTCTCCAGTGACCAGCGGTACACCTTGGTGCCGTCCGCGAGCTTGCCGAAGAGTTCCTTCACCGGCTTCCTGCCTCCCGTGGCGTGGGCGGTGCCGCTCAGCGCGGCGGTGACGCCGGCGGCGGCCGCCCCGGCGATGACGGTGCGTCTGCTCATGTCCATGTTGTGCATGTGCGGCTCCCGGATAAGGAGGGGGCCCCGCCTTCCGGCGGGGCCCCGGCTGACTTACGAACCGGACTTGCGCTTGTTCCACACGTCGAAGCCGACCGCGGCGAGCAGGGCGAGTCCCTTGATGACCTGCTGCCAGTCGGTGCCGACGCTGAGGAGGTTCATGCCGTTGTTGAGCACGCCGAGGACGAGGCCGCCGATGATCGCGCCGAGGACGGTGCCGACACCGCCGCTCATGGACGCGCCGCCGATGAACGCCGAGGCGATCGCCTCGAGTTCGTAGTTCAGGCCCGCCTTCGGGGACGCCGCGTTGAGCCGGGCGGCGATCGCCAGACCGGCCAGGGCCGCGAGCACGCCCATGTTCAGGAAGACCAGGAAGGTGACCTTCTTGTCCTTCACGCCGGACAGCTTGGCCGCCGGCAGGTTGCCGCCGATCGCGTAGATGTGCCGGCCGAAGATCGAGTTCCGCATCACATAGCCGTAGCCGACGACCAGCGCGCCCAGGACGAGCAGGATGATCGGCGCGCCCTTGTAGCTGGCGAGCAGCAGGGTGACCGTGAGCAGCGCGGCGGCGATGGCGACGAGCTTGAGCAGGAACAGGTTGAACGGCACCACGTCGAGCGAGAACTCCCGCTGGCGCCTCCGGTCCCGGAGCTCCTGGAGGACGACGAAGGCGATCAGGACGAAGCCCAGCAGCAGGGTGATGTTGTGGTAGTTGGTCTCCGGCCCGGCCTCGGGCAGGAAGCCGTTGCCCATCTTCTGCAGGCCGTCGGGGAACGGGCCGAGGGTCTGGCCCTCCAGCAGGATCTCGGTGACGCCCCGGAAGACCAGCATGCCGGCGAGGGTGACGATGAACGACGGTATGCCGAGATACGCGATGAAGAAGCCCTGTGCCGCGCCCGCGACCGCGCCGGCCAGCAGGCACAGGACGACGGCGACCGGCCAGGAGATGTCGTGCTGGACGGTCAGCACGGCCGCGAACGCGCCGACGAACGCCGTCAGCGAGCCGACCGACAGGTCGATGTGGCCCGCGATGATCACCAGCATCATGCCGATCGCGAGGATCAGGATGTAGCTGTTCTGCAGCACCAGGTTGGAGACGTTGCGCGGCAGCAGCAGGTCGCCGTCGGTCCACACCGCGAACAGCGCCACGATCAGGCCGAGGGCGAGCAGCATGCCGTACTGGCGCATGTTGCGTCGCAGGCCGTCCAGCACCAGCTGGAGCAGGCCCGAGCCCGGGGCCGATCCGGTGCCGCCCGGCGGCGCCGGGGCCGGGCTCTTGGCGGTCACATCCGTGCTCATCGGGATACCTCTTTGTCCTTCGTCATCTGGCGCATCAGCGATTCCTGCGAGGCCTCGGCCCGTGAGAACTCACCCGTCAGCCGCCCGGCGGCCATGGTGTAGATGCGGTCGCACATGCCGAGCAGCTCCGGCAGCTCGGAGGAGATGAAGACGACCGCCTTGCCTTCGGCGGCCAGCTTGTCGATGACCGTGTAGATCTCGTACTTGGCGCCGACGTCGATGCCGCGCGTCGGCTCGTCCAGGATCAGCACGTCCGGGCCGGCGAAGATCCACTTGCTGAGCACGACCTTCTGCTGGTTGCCGCCGGACAGCTTGCCCACCGGCTCGAACACCGTGGGGGCCTTGATGTTCATGGACTTCCGGAAGCGCTCGGCGACCTGCCGTTCCTCGTGCTCGTCGACGACACCCCGCTTCGCGACCTTGCCGAGGGCGGTCAGCGAGATGTTCCGGTTGATGGTGTCGATCAGGTTCAGGCCGTAGTGCTTGCGGTCCTCGGTGACGTACGCGATGCCGTTCTCGACCGCCTGGGCGACCGTCTTCGTACGGATCTCCCGGCCGTCCTTGAGGACCGTGCCGCCCGCGTAGCGGCCGTAGGTCCGGCCGAAGACGCTCATCGCCAGCTCGGTGCGGCCGGCACCCATCAGGCCGGCGATGCCGACGATCTCCCCGCGCCGGACGTTGATCGTCACGTCGTCGACCACCTTGCGCTGCTGGTCGATCGGGTGGGTCACGGTCCAGTTGCGGATCTCCAGCGCGGGGGCCGCGCCGGCTTCCGGCTGGTGCGGGGTGCGCTCCGGGAAGCGGTGGTCGAGGTCGCGGCCGACCATGCCGCTGATGATCCGGTCCTCGGTGGTCTCCGCCGACCGCACGTCCAGCGTCTCGATGGACCGGCCGTCCCGGATGATCGTCACCGAGTCGGCGACCTTACGGATCTCGTTCAGTTTGTGGGAGATGATGATCGAGGTGATGCCCTGGTTCTTCAACTCCAGGATCAGGTCGAGCAACTTGTCGCTGTCCTCGTCGTTCAGCGCCGCGGTCGGCTCGTCCAGGATGAGCAGCTTCACCTTCTTGGACAGCGCCTTCGCGATCTCCACGAGCTGCTGCTTGCCCACGCCGATGTCGGCGACGCGGGTCTCCGGGTGGTCGGTGAGACCGACCCGGCGCAGCAGTTCGGTGGCGTGCCGCAGGGTCTCGTTCCAGTTGATGAACCCGCGGGCGGCGTGCTCGTTGCCGAGGAAGATGTTCTCCGCGATGGACAGGAACGGCACCAGGGCCAGCTCCTGGTGGATGATCACGATGCCGTGCTGCTCGCTGGCCCGGATGTCCTTGAACCGGCAGACCTCTCCCTCGAAGAGGATCTCGCCCTCGTAGCTGCCGTGCGGATGGACGCCGGAGAGCACCTTCATCAGGGTGGACTTGCCGGCGCCGTTCTCCCCGCAGATGGCGTGGACCTCGCCCTGCCGGACGGTCAGGGTGACGTCCGACAGCGCCTTGACGCCGGGAAAGGTCTTGACGATCGAGCGCATTTCCAGGACGGGTCCCGCCATGGTCGTGCCTTCCAATCACTAGTTCCGGCGGGCTACTTGAGGTCGCTTTCCTTGATGTAGCCGGAGTCGACGACGGCCTTCTGGTAGTTGGCCTTGTCGACGGCGACCGGCTCCAGCAGGTACGCCGGCACGACCTTCGCCCCGTTGTCGTACGTCTTGGTGTCGTTGACCTCGGGCTTCTTGTCGTTGAGCACCGCGTCGACCATGTTCGAGGCCACCTTGGCGAGTTCGCGGGTGTCCTTGTAGACGGTCATCGACTGCTCGTCGGCGATGATCGACTTCACCGAGGCGACCTCGGCGTCCTGCCCGGTGACGACCGGCAGCGGCTTGTCCTTGGAGCCGTAGCCGTCCGACTTCAGCGCGGAGAGGATGCCGATGGAGATGCCGTCGTACGGCGAGAGGACCGCGTCGACCTTGCCGCTCTTGTACGACTTGGTGAGGATGTCGTCCATGCGGCGCTGGGCGGTGGCGCCGTCCCAGCGGAGCGTGGTGACCTGGGGCAGCTCGGTCTGGCCGGACTTGACGACGAGCTGCTTCTTGTCGATGTACGGCTGCAGGACGTTCATCGCGCCCTGGAAGAAGTAGCGGGTGTTGTTGTCGTCGTTGGAGCCCGCGAACAGCTCGATGTTGAAGGGGCCCTTCTCGCTGCCGTCCTTCAGGCCCAGCTGCTCGACGATGTAGGTGCCCTGGAGCTCGCCGACCTTCTCGTTGTCGAAGGACGCGTAGTAGTCGACGTCCTCGGAGCCGAGGATGAGGCGGTCGTAGGAGATGACCGGGATGTCGGCGTCCGCGGCCTGCTGGAGGACGTTGTTCATCGACTTGTTGTCGATGGCGGCGATGATCAGGGCGTCCACACCCTGCGTGATCATGTTCTCGATCTGGGAGACCTGCTGGTCGGGGTCGTCCTCGCCGTAGACCAGCTTGGTCTCGTAGCCCTTGTCCTCGAGGTGCTGGACAACGTTGTTTCCGTCGGCGATCCAGCGCTCGGAGGACTTGGTCGGCATGGAGATGCCGATGGTGGCGCCCTCGCTGCTGCCCTTGTCCTCCTCGCTGCCGCCCTCGCTGTTCTGTCCGCAGGCGGTCAGGGCGAGGGCGAGGGAGGCTGCGGTGGCTGTCGCGGCGAGTGCGGCTCTGCGGTTGCGCATGGTCATCTTCCTTGATGTCGGTGCACGGCTGGGCCGAACGGGTGTGTCGGATTCTGTTGGCCTGCGTCTGCTTCTGTGAAGGCCTCGTGTCGGAAAATTTATGAACGTGTTTCGAAGCGCTGCAGGTCTCCGGGCAGCCGCGAACCCAGCGGGGCCATGTCCCCGCCGGCGCCGTGCCGGGCCAGCAGATCCAGCGCCAGCCGCCCGCGCCGCACCCGCTCCCGGGCCGTGGCCAGGGTGAGGTCGCGCAGGTGGTGGCCGTACGGGTAGATCCCGGGGGCCTTGGACAGGCCGAACTTCAGGTACAGCGGCGCACCCCGCCTGATCAGCTCCGCGACCTCGTACATCCGGACGTAACCGCCGAGGTCGTCGGGGGCCTCGATGTACATGTCCATGGGGGCGGCGGAGGCGCGGCGGATCTCGGTGAGGTGGTCCAGCGTCAGATCGCTGGGCACGTTGACCGAGTCCGCGCCCAGCCGCTCGTACACCGCGAACGAGGCCGGGTTCACGGGACCGATCAGCGCCGAAACTTTCAGCGTGGTGTCGGCGGGGATGGTCCCGGCCAGGCGTGCCCGGTGCAGCGTCCACAGCACGCCCTCGTCGGCCACCAGCAGGCACTTCACACCCAGCTCGGTGGCGCGTACGGCGTCCTCGACGCAGCCGGCCACCGCGTCGTGCCCGCGGGCGCGCAGCCCGCCGCCGCGCGAGTCGGTGCGGGTGGAGCCGCCGATGTCCCAGGTGCCGCGCGGGCCGGTGAACAGGCAGAGCTCGATGTCGCGTTCGGCGGTCGCCTCGACCATCTCGGTGATCTCGGCGTCGGTCAGCATCCACACGCCGCTGCCCTGGCTGATCCGGTGGATCGGCACATCGAGGCGCGAGGACTCCTTGAGGACCACGGCCAGCGCTTCGGGTCCCTCGCACGAGGGGATCTCGGTGCGCCAGCGGCCGCCGCCGGGGAAGGTGTGCGGCGAGGCGTCGGCGGGGTCGAGGGCGGGCGCGCCCAGGCCGAGGGAGGCGAGCACCTGCTCACCGGGTCGACGGGCTGCCGGGGCGGAAGCGTCGGTCACAAGCTGTCCTTTGTGTTCGATATTTCGGACGAAGTTCGCGGCTCTAGGCGTACGTGCCGTAAGGGCTGGGTGTACGCCGGTACGGGGGCCGTCAGGTCACCCCCGTACCGGCGTACGGCTCGGGGTCGCTAAGGGCGCAGCAGGACCTTGCCCACCTTCGGGTCGCCGGCCCCCACCAACTCGATGGCCTGCGAGAACTCGGCGAGCGGCAGCTCGTGCGTGACCAGCGGCACCGGGTCGAGCAGCCCGGCCCCGAACACCCGCACGGTGTGCGACCAGGCGTCCGGCGGCGCCCCGAAGACGGTGTGCACCTCCAGCTGCCGTACGACCAGATCGGTCGGGTCGAGACCGTCCGCGCCCGGCGCCGGGATGCCCGTCAGCACCAGCCGGCCGCCGCGCCGCAGCAGCGCGGCCGAGGTGCGCGCCGCGTCGGCGGACCCGGCGGTCTCGATGACGACGTCGAAGTCGCCCGGCAGCTTCTGGTCCCTGGTCCGGAAGTCGGTCGCCCCGAACCGCCGCGACAGCTCCTCGCGGTCCCGCCGGGAACCCACCACCAGCAGCTCCGCCGGGGATCCGGCGCGCAGGAACTGCACGGCGAACATGCCGAGCGTCCCGGTGCCGACCACGGCGACCCGCTCACCCGGCCGGGCGTTCGCCTTCAGGGCCGCCGCCGCGATACAGGCGGCCGGCTCCAGCAGGGCGGCGGCGGTCAGGTCCGCGTCGTCGGGCAGGACGTGCAGCAGCCGGGCCGGCAGGGTGAGGGTGGCCGCCATCGCGCCCGGCTGGGTGAAGCCGGTCTCCTCGTAGCCGTCCATGCACAGCGTGGTCTCGCCCGCGTGGCAGCGGTGGCACACCTGGCAGTTGCGGAAGCCCTCGCCGACGACCTTGCGGCCGACCAGACTCTCCGGCACCCCGGCGCCGACCGCCTCCACGGTCCCGGACCACTCGTGACCCGGCGTCAGCGGATAACGGACGTACCCCTCGGGCCGGTTGCCCTGGTACACCTCGCGGTCGCTGCCGCAGATCCCCACGGCGTGCACCCGCACCAGCGCCTCCCCGGCCCCGGGGTCGCGCGGGGTGTGCTCCACCAGCCGGTGCCGGCCGGGGGAGTCGACCACGACGGCGGTGCTCACTTGGTGCCCTTGGGCTTGCGCTGCTCCCAGCCCTCGGCCCACAGGTCGAACCGCGCCTGCTGCTGCGGGAACTCGGCGGCGGCGTCCACGTCCAGCTCGACACCCAGGCCGGGGGCGTCGGAGAGGTGGAAGTAGCCGTCGACGACCTCCGGCGCCCCCTTGACCACCTTCTTGATCTCCGCGTCGGCGAAGTCGTTGAAGTGCTCCAGGATCTTGAAGTTCGGGGAGGTGAACCCGACCTGGAGGGAGGCGGCGGTGAGCACCGAGCCGCCCACGTTGTGCGGCGCGACCAGCATGTAGTGGGTCTCGGCGGTCGCGGCCAGCTTGCGGGTCTCCCAGATGCCGCCGATGTGGCCGACGTCGGGCTGGATGATGTCCACGGCCTGGCTCTCGAACAGCTCGCGGAACTCGATGCGGTCGTGGATGCGCTCACCCGTGGCGACCGGGATGTCGACCTTGGCGGCGACCTTCTCCAGCGCCTTCAGGTTCTCCGGCGGGCACGGCTCCTCCAGCCAGGCCGGCTTGAACGGCGCGAGTTCACGGGCCAGCCGGACCGCGGTGGCGGGCGAGAACCGGCCGTGCATCTCCAGCATCAGCTCGGCGTCCGGGCCGATGGCGTCGCGGACGGCCTCGATGAGGGAGACCGCGTACAGGGTCTGGTCGTGGTCCAGCTCGAAGTGGCCGGTGCCGAACGGGTCGATCTTCAGCGCCTTGTACCCGCGCTCCATGACCCCCTGGGCGGCCTTGTGGTAGGCCTCCGGGGTCCGCTCCGTCGTGTACCAGCCGTTGGCGTACGCCTTGACCTTGTCGGTCACCTTGCCGCCGAGCAGCTGCCAGACCGGCACGCCCAGCGCCTTGCCCTTGATGTCCCAGCACGCCATCTCGACGACGGCGATGCCGGACATCACGATCTCGCCGGCCCGGCCGTAGTCGCCGTACTTCATCCTCTTCACGAGGTCTTCCACGGCGAACGGGTCCGAGCCGAGAATGTGGTTGACCTCGGCCTCCTTCAGGTAGCCGAGGAGGGCGTCGGTGTGTCCCAGCATCCGGGTCTCGCCGACTCCGGTGATGCCCTCGTCGGTGTGCACCTGGACGTAGGTCAGGTTGCGCCACGGCGTCCCGACCACGTGTGTGCTGATTCCGGTGATGCGCACGTCTGTTGCCCCTCGTGAACGTCGGCTCTGTTCGAAATTTCGTCACACGTTCGAAATGCTGGCGTGACAGTAAGGAGCGGGCGGCGGGAGTGTCAATGGGGCAGGCGGATAACGCTTTCGGCACTTTCGGGGGCGCTTTTCGAAAGACGCTGCCTGAGTGGCTTTCGGCCGATGGGAGAGGCATGCGGAGACTGTCCTCAACCCGCCACACCGGAACGGCCCGTTCCCCACAGAACATTCACAGCGGCGACTAGGCGCGTCACCGGCCCGGAATTTAGTCTTCCCGCGTCATGGACTACTGCCACCCGTGCCGACGGCACCTGAACGGCGCCCTCGCATGCCCGGGGTGCGGCACACCGGCCGAACAACTCCGCCCGTACGCGGACGAGGACGACGTACGCCCCGGGGGCGACCACGAGGAACGGTCCGCGCCCGACGCGGACGCCGGCGGCACCGCCGACACCGCCGAGCGTCCCGGCCGGGCCGCGAGCCGGCGGGCGCGCGGGCGGCAGTCCGAGACCAGCCGGCGCGACCGCAAGGCCGCCGCGCACCGCCGTCGCCGCCGCCGGGTCCTGCTGATCGGCGCCGGGTTCATGCTCGCCGCGGGCGGCCTCAGTCTCGCGGAACTCGGCCTGGACGCCCCGGGCTCCTCCCGGCCGCCCGCGGCGGCGGGCGACGTGTCGGCGGACGGCGGCAGCTCCGAGGAGGCGGAGGAGGCGGCGGACCCGCTCTCCGACCCGGCGGCACCCGGCGCGGGCGCCGGCGCGACGACGTCCCCGTCCGGCTCGGCCTCCCCGTCCGCGTCGAAGGCCGAGGACTCGGCCTCCCCGGACGCCGAGGCCAGCCTGTCCAAGTCCCCCCAGTCCGCGACCGCCCAGGCCCCGCGGCAGACCTCCCCGGCCACCACGGCGGCCCCGCCCCCGGCGGGCCCGACCCCCACCCCCACGGCGAACCCCACGACCTCCGCCCCCGGCCCGGAGCCCTCGCCGTCCGAGACGTGCGACCGCTTCCTGTGGTGGTGCACCTGAGCCGCCGGGCCGCCGGCGTCCTCCAGGCCCTGTCGTTCGGCCGGCCCGGCGTCGCGGGGCCCGGCACGGGCGTCTGCCGCGTTGCCGTCGGCGGACCCGGCCGAGCTCACCCCTCCTCGCGGCCGGTCTGATCCGGACGGCACTCCCTAAGCCGTCTCCGGCCCCGTCTCCACCATCCGCCGCAGCAGGTCCCGCAGTGCCAGCCGCTCCTCCTCGCTGAGCGCGGCCAGCGGCTCGCGGGCGAAGTGGAGGGACTCGCGCAGGCTGCGGGCGACCCTGCGGCCCTCGTCCGTGGCGGCGGCCACCTTCACCCGGCGGTCGGCCGGGTCGGGGCGGCGTTCGACCAGGCCGCGGGCTTCGAGGCGGTCGACGATGCCGGTGACGTTGGACGGCTCGCACCTCAGCTTGTGGGCGAGCTTGCGCATGGGCAGCGGGTCGAGGGAGAGCAGGCTGAGCAGCTTCGCCTGGGCGCCGGTGAGGGCGTGCCCGGCGGCGGCCTCCTCGAATTCCTCGTGGTAGCGGGCCACGACCGAGCCGATCAGATCGACGACCTCCAGGGTGAGGTCGTCGGGGCGGCGGGACTGGTTCGGGGTGGCGGACATGGAATCCAGGGTACCCGGTTGCTTGACATCCTGAAATATTCAGGCGCATGGTTGTTTCAGGTAGTGAAACATCTTGAGAGGCCCGGTTCGATGTCCGACACCCCCACGCTCCCCGCCGTCAACCGTGAATGGCACCTCCTCAGCCGCCCGGTCGGCTGGCCGAAGCCCGAGGACTTCGCCCTGGTCGAGACGGAGGTCCCGACCCCGCGCGAGGGCCAGGTGCTGGTACGGAACCTGTACCTCTCCGTGGACCCGTACATGCGCGGCCGGATGAGTGCCGCCAAGTCCTACGTCGCCCCCTTCGAGCTGGGCAAGGTCATGCAGGGCGGCGCGGTCGGCGAGGTCGTCGCCTCCAACGCCGAGGGCTTCCAGCCCGGCGACCACGTCCTGCACTTCCTCGGCTGGCGCGAGTACGCCGCCGTGAGCGCCGAGCACGCCGTGAAGGTCGACGCGAACGCGGCCCCCCTGTCCACGTACCTCGGCGTCCTCGGCATGACCGGCCTCACCGCCTACGCCGGCCTGCTGCGCACCGCCTCCTTCAAGGAGGGCGACGTCGTCTTCGTGTCCGGCGCGGCCGGTGCCGTCGGCAGCCAGGTCGGCCAGATCGCCAAGCTGAAGGGCGCCTCCCGGGTGATCGGCTCGGCGGGGTCCGACGAGAAGGTCAAGCTCCTGGTCGAGGAGTACGGCTTCGACGCGGCCTTCAACTACAAGAGCGGCCCGGTCTCCGAGCAGCTGCGCGAGGCGGCGCCCGACGGCATCGACGTCTACTTCGACAACGTCGGCGGCGACCACCTGGAGGCGGCGATCGGCTCCCTCAACGAGGGCGGCCGGATCGCGGTCTGCGGAATGATCTCCGTCTACAACGACACCGAGCCCGCCCCCGGCCCGAAGAACCTGGCCCGGCTCATCCAGACCCGCGGCCGGATCGAGGGCTTCCTGGTCGGCGACCACTACGACCTCCAGCCGCAGTTCGTCCAGGAGGTCGGCCCGTGGGTCGCCTCGGGCGCGCTGAAGTACCGCGAGACGGTCGTCGAGGGCATCGAGAACAACCTGGAGGCGTTCCTCGGCGTCCTGCGCGGCGACAACACCGGGAAGATGATCGTCAAGCTGTAGGCTTCAATCAGTTTCCGGTATGCGGTAACTTCTTTCCGAAAAGCCGTCGGCGATCGTGGGCGCGAGTCGCGGCGGACCGAGGAGGAAGACCACCGCATGTCCATTCAGCAGTCCGACGTCCTGTACACCGCCGTCGCCACCGCCGAGAACGGCCGCGACGGCCGGGTCGCCACCGACGACGGCAAGCTCGACGTCGTCGTCAACCCGCCCAAGGAGATGGGCGGCAGCGGCGCCGGCACCAACCCGGAGCAGCTGTTCGCCGCCGGCTACAGCGCCTGCTTCCAGGGCGCCCTGGGCGTCGTGGCCCGCCAGCAGAACGCCGACATCTCCGGCTCGACCGTCACCGCGAAGGTCGGCATCGGCAAGAACGACGACGGCTTCGGCCTCATCGTCGAGATCTCGGCGAGCATCCCGAACGTCGACGAGACCACCGCCCGTGCCCTGCTGGAGCAGGCCCACCAGGTCTGCCCGTACTCCAAGGCGACCCGCGGCAACATCACCGTGACGCTCGTCTGAGGCACTCGTTGCGCACGGCGAAGGCCGCACCCCTGGACGTGGGGTGCGGCCTTCGCCGTGCGGAGGTCAGGCGAGCGCCGCGCTGTGCACCGCCCGCACGAACGCCGCGTTCTCCGGCGCCGCCCCGCCCGGGAACGCGCACCGGCGCCGCGTGTAGCCGTACGCCAGTCCGCTGCGCGGGTCCGCGAACGCCTGCGCGCCCCCGGCGCCGCTGTGTCCGAACGCCCCCGCGCCCAGGAACGGGTACCAGACCTCGGCCGTCGCCTGGAAGCCGAGCCCGAACGCCCGGTGCGAGCGGGTCACCAGGTCGTAGCCGACCGAGTGCAGCTGCCCCACCTCGGCGATCGTGTCCGGCTTCAGCAGCGGCGGACGCCCGTCCACCTCGCTGACCGCGGCCGCGTACAGCCCGGCCAGCCCGCGCGCCGACGCGACACCGCCCGCGGACGCCGGGCCCTTGGCGCGCACCAGCCGCGTGTTGGCGTGGTCCACCAGACCGGCCGGGTTCGGCACATGCGTGTTGAACGCGATCGAGGCGAGCGTGTGCGGCCCCGTCGGCTGACCGTCCAGCACCGCCTGCTGCTCGGGCGTCGGCGCCATCGGCTGCACGGACCGGAAGCGCGGCTCCTCCGACTCGGGCAGCCCCAGGTGGAAGTCCAGGCCGTGGACGGCCCGCACCCGCTCCTCGTACACCTCCTGAAGGGTGCGGCCGGTGGCCCGGCGCACGACCTCCCCGGTGAGCGCGCCGATCACCAGCGCGTGGTAGCCGAACGCGGTGCCCGGCCGCCAGAACGGCCGCTGGTCCGCCATCCGCTCGGCGATCACCCGGTCGTCGGCCAGTTCCTCGTCGGTGAACCCGGCGTCCAGACCGACCAGCCCGGCCCGGTGCGTGATCAGGTCGCGCAGGGTCAGCTCGCCCTTGCCCTCGGCGCCGAACTCCGGCCAGTAGTACGTCACCTTGCGGTCCAGCTCCAGCGTGCCGTCCTGCACGAGGAGCGCGACGACCAGGTGCGCGGCGCCCTTGGTGGCCGAGAACACGCCGTACAGGGACCCGGGGGTCACCTCCGGGCCCGTCCACAGGTCGACGACCCGACGGCCGTGCACATAGGCGCACAGCTGCCCCTCGTAGTCCGGCTGTTCCCGCAGCTCCCGGGCGACGAACGCCGCGAACTCCTCCCGCACGCCCTCGAAGCCGCCGGCGACCGTGCCGTGGATCTCCTGTGTCATCCGCTCTCCTCGACCTCCGTGCTTGCCATGGTCAACAATGCCCGACCAGGCCGGGGGAATATTCACCGGTAGAGTGCGGCCATGCGTGATCTCGGGGTGGGCTTCGGCTATCTGTTCAAGGGGCAGCGCTGGGTTGCCCGGCACGGCAGGCAGTTCGGGTTCGGGTTGTTGCCCGGGCTGATCACTCTGGTGCTGTACGCCGCCGCGCTCGTCGCGCTCGCGCTGTGGGGTGCCGACTTCGTCGGCTGGGCGACGCCGTTCGCGGACGACTGGTCGAGCCCGTGGCTCGGGCTGTTCCGCGGGCTGCTCACCGTCGTCCTGTTCGCGCTGTCGCTGCTGCTGGCCGTCATCACGTTCACCGCGGTGACCCTGCTGATCGGCCAGCCCTTCTACGAGAGCCTGTCGGAGGCGGTGGACCGGGACGTCTCCCCGGACGGCACCGCCCCCGAGTCCGATCTGCCGCTGCTGCGGGAGCTGTGGATCTCCGGCCGGGACAGCCTGCGGATCGTCGTCCGGGCCGCCGTGTGGGGCGTGCTGCTGTTCGCGCTCGGGTTCGTCCCGGTCGTGGGGCAGACCGCCGTCCCGGTGCTCGGCTTCTTCGTCACCGGCTTCTTCCTCACCGAGGAACTGGCCGCCGTCGCCCTCCAGCGCCGGGGTGTGGTCCTGCGCGACCGGCTCGCCCTGCTCCGCTCCCGCAAGACCCTCGTCTGGGGCTTCGGCACGCCCCTCGCCCTGGCCTTCCTGGTCCCCTTCGTGGCGGTCTTCCTGATGCCGGGCGTGGTCGCCGGCGCCACGCTGCTCGCCCGTGAGCTGAACGGGGAGGAGACCGTCGACGCCGACGACCGGGAACGGCAGGACGCCTGACCCGCGCTCAGCCCGCGACGGCGACGGCCACGATCGACCGGACCTGGGCGATGATGTCCAGCCGGTTCCGCACGAACTCGGGGTCGGTGACCTCGGTGGTGTTCCCTGCGCCGAACCGCAGCACCGGCGTGTGCACATGCCCGCCCGGCAGCACCGCCCCGAGCCCCAGCCGGTCCCGCAGCAGGGTCGCCCGGTAGGCGATCTCGTTGGACAGGTAGTCCCCGCCGCCCCCGGCCCGCGCCGTCGAGCCGGGGCTCGGCCCGTCCGGGCGTACGACGGGCTCGGTGCCGCCCGCCGGGATCTCGGTCACGGAGGTGTTGTCGTAGACGGGGCAGGGGCCGGTGTCCGCCGCCACGATCGCCGCGTACGGCAGGGTCGTCGACGTCCACTGCGGCTGCGTCGCCGGGTCGGCGACCGGCACGGTCTCCGTGCGGCCGACGTTCTCGTTGTCGGCGAAGCCGCCCCGCCACGCCCCGTTGGTGCGCTCGATGTCGAACCGGCCGACCCGGCCCTGACTCACCGTCGCGAACAGGTCGACCCGCGGCAGATACGGCCGCAGCGTCCGCTCCACCGTGCCCTCCGCGAAGTCCCGCCAGCGCACCGGGAACACGGCGGTCTCCACCCGCGCGGGCCCGTCCGCCGTCTCGATCACCGTGCCGTCGAGGGCGAGCGCGGAGGCGCCGGACGGGTTGGAGATACGGATGTCCCGGTCCAGGGTGAACGGGTCGAAGCCGGTGACCAGGACCCGCTTGACGCCCTTGCCGTGCGGATGGCGGATGTCGGTCTGCCCGCGCGAGGTCCGCTCCAACGTGTCGAGCAGGGCCTGCCGCTGCCGGTCGTCGAGCGCGAACCCCGGCTGGTACGCCCGCACTTCGCGGGTCATGCCCAGCCGTGCCCAGTACAGCGGCCGGTCGTCGTCCCGGCTCAGGTCCCCTCCGTCGGGGCCCCGCCCCTGCGCCCTCTCCACCGCCCGCCGCCACAGGGCCGAGCCCTCGCGTACGACGACGGCGCGGGCCTGCGCGTAGGAGCGGGCCGCGCCCAGGGCCCGCGCGAACTCCGGTGCCGCGTCGGCGAATCCGGAGCGGCGCAGGATCTCCTGCGGGACGGCTCGGTCGAGCCGCTGTTCCTCGACGGTCGCGGTACTCGTCGCGGTACTCGTCGCGGTACTCGTCGCGTTACCCGTGGCGGTACTCGTCGCGGGCGCGGCGGTCGCCGGGGCGGTGAGGCAGGTCACCAGCACCGGCCCGAGGAGGGCGCCGATGCGGACACGTAGGGATATCACGGCAGTTGAGGTCCTTCCGTCGCCGTGGGGAGCGTGGTGCGGGACGGCGGAAGTCTCCCCGTGACCGGTGTGGTCTACGCCGTGTCCCGTGGCGGACGGGGTTCCGGTACGGGATGTCCCGGTACCTCCGCCGCCGCCTCCCGCAGCGCCGTCACGAACGCCCGTCCCGCCGCCGACAGCGACCATCCGCGTACGGTCGCCGCGTACACGGACCGCACCTGCGCGTCCCGCACCGGCACCAGGACCACGTCGGGCCGCACCGACGCCGCCGCCAGCGCCGGCACCAGCGTCACGCCGAGCCCGGCCGCCACGTACCCCTGCTTGGCGGTCCACTCGGCGACGACGTGCGCGACGCGCGGGCGGAATCCCTGGGCCAGGGCCGCGTCGAGGAGGGTGCCCTCGGGGCGGGGGCTGCCGGAGATCCAGTCGGCGTCGGCGAACGCGGAGAGCGGGACGCGGTCGCGGCCGGCGAGGGGATGGCCGGCGGGGACGGCGACGTACAGCGACTCGTCGAGCAGGTGGTGCAGGTCGTAGGCGGCCAGCGGCGCGCGGCTCGTCGTGGAGACGACCGCCAGGTCCAGCTCGCCCGCGGCCAGCCGGTCCAGCAGGGCCGGGGTGAGACCTTCCTCGCGGGTGAGGAGCACGCCGGGACGGCGGGCGCGGAACGCGGCGATCGCGCGGGGCACCAGTGCCGCGTCGGCGGTGGCGAAGGCGCCGAACCGCAGCCGCCCGCCGGTCGCCGTGCGCAGCGCGGCCAGCTCCCGCCCGGCCCGGCCCAGCCGTTCGACGACGGCCTCGGCGTGCGGGACGAGGGTCCGCCCGGCCTCGGTGAGCCGCACGCCGCGCGGCAGCCGGTCGAACAGCGGGCCGCCGCCGAGGGCGCCCTCCAGCGAGGAGATCTGGCGGGACACGGCGGACTGGGTCCAGCCGAGGGTGTGCGCGGCGAGCGTGAAGGAGCCGTGGCGGGCGACCTCCAGGAAGACCCGCAGCCACACGGTCGACAGTTCGGGGGAGGGGACGTCGGTATGCGGCTCCGGCATGGCGGCCATGCTAGACATTCGCTTGTCGTGTCGGTCGGGGCTTTCTAGCGTCGTGGGCATGAAGGTCACCATCGACAGCCCGGCGTCCGCGCCGCAGCCGCTCAGCCCCTACTACTCCCAGGTCGCGCGCGTCGAACACGGCGACGGGGGAGCCCTGTTGTTCGTCTCGGGGCAGATCGCCGCGGGGGAGACCACGGCCGAGCAGACCCGCGGCGTCTTCGAGACCATCGACGCCCTGCTGAAGGCGCACGGCGCGACCATGGCGGACGTGATCAACATCCGCACCTATCTGACGGACATCGGCGAGCTCGCCGATTACGCCGCCGTACGGCGGGAGTTCCTCACCGGCACCCCGCCGACCAGCATGACGTTCGAGGCGTCCCGGCTGTTCCGGCCCGAGGCGCGGGTGGAGGTCGAGGTGGTGGCCGCGGTCAGCCCGCGCCCCGCGGGGTCTCTCCGAGCAGGCTGAGGAAGTCCCGGAAGGCCCCCGGCATGTCCACCGACCCGGGGTCCAGCAGCCACTGGTACTGCAGGCCGTCCATGACGGCGACCAGCAGGGGCGCGGTGCGCTCCGGGGTCAGTCCGTTCGGCAGGCGGTCGCCGTAGGCGGCACGCAGCACCCGCGCCACGCTCTCGCGGACCCGGGTGTAGCGCTCGGAGAAGTAGCCGCGGGCCGGGTGCCCTTCGGTGTCCGCGTCCGCAACACCGGCGAACGGCCCGGCCGCGAGGTCGTCCAGGTGTACCTCGCCCCGTCCGAGCCCGACGCCGCCCGGCCCGTGCGATGGCTGGCCGGTTTCGCGGGCGTCGGGGCGGGGCCCGGCGAGAGCGCCGAGGCCGTGATCGAGATCCCGCGCCGGGCGTTCGAGATCTGGGAGGAGTTGACCAACTCATGGTCGTTTGTGAAGGATTCGTACGAAATCCAGGCCGGACGCTCGATCTCCGACCGCAGGATCACCGCGACCGTTAACGTCTGACCCGGGACGACTCGTCCTGCCCGAGCAGCCCCGGTCCGGCCCC
This sequence comes from Streptomyces sp. TSRI0107, assembly GCF_001905845.1. Lineage (GTDB taxonomy): Bacteria > Actinomycetota > Actinomycetes > Streptomycetales > Streptomycetaceae > Streptomyces. The sequence continues at coordinate 758,199 of NZ_LIVZ01000001.1, forward strand.
TGACCCCGGACCGGGGCTCGTCCCGCTCAGTCCCTGACCGAGAAGGCGTACACGGTCTCCGACCGGAACACGTCGCCCGGCCGCAGCACCGTGCTCGGGAACTCCGGCCGGTTCGGCGAGTCCGGGAAGTGCTGGGTCTCCAGCGCGATCCCGGCACCCGGTGACAGCGGGGCGGCGAGATGGTCGGCGGTGTACAGCTGCAGGCCCGGCTCGGTCGTCGCCACCGTCAGCACCCGCCCCGACACCGGGTCGTACAGCTCGGCGACCTCCTCGGCCGCCGCCGTGACCCCCTTGTCCAGCACGAAGTTGTGGTCGTACCCGGACCCCGTCTGCCGCGGCTTGCGGAAGTCGAACCGCGTCCCCGCGACCTCCGCCACCCCTGTCGGGATCAACTCCTCGTCGACCGGCGTGTACCGGGCGGCGGCGATCCGCAGCTGGTGCCCGGCCGCCGGGCCGGACCCGGCCCCGGAGAGGTTGAAGTAGCTGCGGTTCGTCAGGTTCACCACCGTCGGCGCGTCCGTGACCGCCTCGTACCCGATCCGCAGCGCGCCGTCCGCGTCCAGCGTGTACGTCGCCGAGACCGCCAGCCGGCCCGGGAACCCCTCCTCGCCGTGCGGGCTGACCCGGGTCAGCCGCAGCCCGTGCTCGAACGGCGTCACCTCCCACACCCGCTGGTCGAAGCCCCGCTCGCCGCCATGCAGCGAGTTGGGTCCGTTGTTCGGCGCGAGGGCGTACGTCCGCCCGTCCAGTTCGAAGCGGGCGCCCGCGATCCGGTTGGCGTAGCGGCCGATGAGCGCGCCGAGGTAGGGCCCCGGGTTCTCCAGATAGCCGTCGAGCTCCGCGAACCCCAGCACCACGTCCGCCGTCCGGCCGTCCCGGCCGGGCACCTCCACCGACTGCACGATCCCGCCGTACGAGAGCACCCGCACCCGCACGCCGGCCCGCTCCAGGGTCCAGCGGTGCACCGGGGTGCCGTCGGGAAGTGTGCCGAAGTGTTCGTTCATGAGCGAAACCCTAGGTCACCGCGGTCAGGACGGCGCCTCTTGAGCCGTCACCACGTCATAGGCGATCTCCGCGAGCCGCGCCTGGCCGTCCACGCTCGGATGGAACCAGTCCCACCGGCTCAGCTGCCCGGTGCCGAAGCGGTACTCGTGCACCGCGTCCCCGTCGAAGCGGCAGTACCGGTCCTTCGCACACTCCTCGCGCAGCACCTCGTTGTACGACTCCACCCGCTTCTCCACCTTCGACCGCCGCAGGTTCGCCTCCGCGTCCAGGGAGTCGGCGTCGTCCAGCATCGACGGGCAGATGCCCAGCTTCCACACCTGCTTGCCGAGCGCGTTGGTCCGGCCCTGCGACCACAGCCGCTTCAGGTCCGGCACGCTCGCCACGAACACCTGTGCCTTCGGCGCGCCGCTGTGGCGCAGGGTGTGCAGGGCCTCCTGGAAACCGGCGCGGAAGTCGGCCACCGGAGTCATGGCGTCCGCCGACGTCCGGCAGGCGTCGTTCGCGCCCGCCAGCACCGTGACCAGCTCCGGTCCGCGGGCCGCCGCCCGCGCCATCTGCCCCGGCAGATCGGCCATCCGGGCCCCGCTCACCGCGTAGTTCCAGCTGTGCGAGGCCACCCGGGAGCGCCCCAGCAGCCGTACGGCCAGGCTGTCGACGTCGGGACTGGTGCCGGTCGCCCACGACACCTCGGGGCAGTCCGCGAGCACCACACAGGTGTTGAACCCGGTGGTGATGGAGTCGCCGACGGCGGCGATCGAACGCGGCGTGGAGTCCCAGGCGGGCGGCGAGCTCGGCTTCACCAGCCCGGCCTCGTCACCGGCCGGCGCCGAGGAGGCACCGCCCACGGCGTCACAGCCGGTGACACCCAGGACGGCGGCCGCGGTCACGGCGGCGAGCGCGGCCCAAGAGCGGTGGAGTCGGTTCCGCATGCCCTGTCGCATCCCTTGTCGTCCTCGATGTCGTGTCATGGTCCCCCACCCATGACAACGCCTCGGAGTTCCCACCGCACCCCATGCGACCGGTCACGCCCGCACAGGCGTCCTGCCGGGTGAAAGGCGGAGGTTTCCCGGCACCGGGACCGACGGTACGTCACACTCCTTGCGCCGCCGCACGGTAGCCTCGCCATCAAGTGGCCCGCCCGGCGCCACCACCTGCCCGCCCGACCGCCCCCTGTCCCGCTCTGCCCGGAGGTCCCGGTGACGACACGTGGAGTTCTGTACGTGCACTCCGCGCCGCGCGCGCTGTGCCCGCACGTCGAGTGGGCCGTCGCCGGGGTGCTCGGCACGCGCGTCAACCTCGACTGGATCCGGCAGCCGGCCGCCCCCGGCACCTGGCGCTCGGAGTTCTCCTGGCAGGGCGAGGCGGGCACCGCGTCCAAGCTGGCGTCCGCACTGCGCGGCTGGCACCTGCTGCGCTTCGAGGTCACCGCCGAGCCCTGCCCCACCGCCGAGGGCGAGCGCTACAGCTGCACCCCCGACCTCGGGATCTTCCACGCCGTCACCGGCATCCACGGCGACATCCTCATCCCCGAGGACCGTCTCCGCGCGGCCCTTCAGCGCAGCCAGCGCGGCGAGACCGACCTGGAGGCGGAGATCGCCAAGCTGCTCGGCAAGCCCTGGGACGACGAGCTGGAGCCGTTCCGCTACGCGGGCGAGGGCGCCCCGGTCCGCTGGCTGCACCAGGTGGTGTGAGGCGTCCGCCGACGCGCGTGACCTCGTACAGTCGTGACCTCTTACACGTGAAGGGCCCCCACCGCCTGGTGGGGGCCCTTCAGGTTCGTGCGGGTGCCGCTCAGACCGAGCGGAACGCCAGCACCACGTTGTGCCCGCCGAAGCCGAACGAGTCGTTCAGCGCCGCGATGCGGCCGTCGACCGGCAGCTTCCGGGCCTCGCCGCGCACGATGTCCGCGTTCGCCTCGGCCTCGGGGTCGAGGTTCTCGACGTTGATGGTGGGCGGCGCCACCCGGTGGTACAGCGCGAGGATCGTGGCGACGGACTCCACGCCACCGGCGCCACCCAGCAGGTGACCGGTCATCGACTTCGTCGCCGACACCGCGAAGTGGTCGGCCTCGTCGCCGAACACCTTGCGCAGCGCCTTCAGCTCGGCCACGTCACCGGCCGGCGTCGACGTCGCGTGCGCGTTGACGTGCACGATCTCCGCCGGGTCCAGGTCGGTGCGCTCCAGCAGGTTCTGCAGGGCGTGCGCGATGCCGCGGCCCTCGGGCTCCGGCTGCACGATGTCGTGGCTGTCGGCGGAGATGCCCTGACCGACCGCCTCGGCGTACACCCGGGCGCCGCGCTTCGCGGCGTGCTCGGCGGACTCCAGGACGATCACACCGGCGCCCTCACCGAGGACGAAGCCGTCGCGGGCCACGTCGTACGGGCGGGACGCGCCCTGCGGGTCGTCGTTGTTCTTGGACATCGCCATCATGTTGCCGAACGCGGCGATCGGCAGCGGGTGGATGGCCGCCTCGGTACCGCCGGCGACGACCACGTCCGCGCGGCCGGAGCGGATCATCTCGATGGCGTAACCGATGGCCTCGGCACCGGACGCGCACGCGGAGACCGGCGTGTGCACACCCGCGCGGGCGCCCACGGCCAGGCCCACGTTCGCCGACGGGCCGTTCGGCATGAGCATGGGAACGGTGTGCGGGGAGACGCGGCGGACGCCCTTCTCCTTCAGCACGTCGTACTGGTCCAGCAGGGTCGTCACACCACCGATGCCGGAGGCGATGACGGCACCCAGCCGGTCGGGGTCGACGGAGCCGTCCTCACCGGCCTTGCCGGTGAAGCCCGCGTCGGCCCACGCCTCCTGGGCGGCGACCAGCGCGAACTGCGCCGAGCGGTCCAGCCGGCGGGCCTGCGGCCGCGGAATGACCTCGGTCGGCTCCACGGCCACGGGCGCGGCGATACGGACCGCCTGGTCGGCGGCCCAGTCCTGGTCCAGGGGCTTGACGCCGGAGCGTCCGGCGATCAGGCCCTCCCAGGTGGAAGATGCGTCGCCACCCAGCGGTGTGGTTGCGCCGATACCGGTGACGACCACGGTGTGATTGGTCGGGCTCACGGGAATTCTTTCTCCAGACAGGGATTCAGCGGCGCCACCGCCGGGTGGCGGGGCAGGCAACAGCCTCGAGGTCAGGCCTGGTGCTTAAGGATGTAGTCGGTCGCGTCACCGACGGTCTTGAGGTTCTTGACGTCCTCGTCGGGGATCTTGACGTCGAAGCGCTCCTCGGCGGCGACGACGACCTCGACCATGGACAGCGAGTCGACGTCCAGGTCGTCGGTGAAGGACTTGTCCAGCTGGACGTCCTCAACCGGGATGCCGGCGATCTCGTTCACGATGTCGGCGAGACCGGCGACGATCTCTTCCTGAGTGGCGGCCATGTCGGCGCTCCTTCGTTGATATTCCAGGGGGTGTGGCGTCCCGCCGCGGCAGCGGCAGGTGGTTGCGTTCCGGCACCGGATCGAATGATCCGGCACGGAGTGCCTAGGGGAGGGTAACGACCGTCGCGGCGTAGACGAGACCCGCCCCGAATCCGATGACGAGCGCGGTGTCGCCGCTCTTCGCCTCGCCGGTCGCCAGGAGCCGCTCCATCGCGAGCGGGATCGAGGCGGCCGAGGTGTTGCCGGTGGTGCGCACGTCGCGGGCGACCGTGACGGACTCCGGCAGCTTCAGGGTCTTCACCATCGAGTCGATGATCCGCTCGTTGGCCTGGTGCGGGATGAAGACGTCGAGGTCGGTGGCGTCGATCCCGGCCGCGTCCAGCGCCTGCTGGGCGACCTTCGCCATCTCGAAGACGGCCCAGCGGAACACCGCCTGGCCCTCCTGCGTGATGGCGGGGAACCGCTCGACCTCGCCCGTGCGGTAGTCGGTCCACGGCACGGTCTGCTTGATGGTCTCGGACTTGTCGCCCTCGGAACCCCAGACCGTGGGGCCGATCGCGGGCTCGTCCGACGGGCCGACGACGACCGCGCCGGCGCCGTCACCGAACAGGAAGGCCGTCGCGCGGTCCTCCAGGTCGGTCAGGTCGCTCAGCCGCTCCACGCCGATGACCAGGACGTACTCGGCGGAGCCCTCGACGATCATGCCCTTGGCGAGGGTGAGGCCGTAGCCGAAGCCGGCGCAGCCCGCCGAGATGTCGAACGCGGCGGCCTTGTTCGTGCCCAGCTTGTCGGCGATCTCGGTCGCGACGGCCGGGGTCTGCTTGAAGTGGCTGACGGTGGAGACGACCACCGCGCCGATCTGCTCGGCGGTGATCCCGGCGTCCGCGATGGCCTTGCCGGACGCCTCGACCGACATCGCGGCGACGGTCTCCTCGTCGTTGGCCCAGTGCCGCGTCTGGATGCCGGACCGCGAACGGATCCACTCGTCCGAGGAGTCGATCTTCTCGAGGATCACCTCGTTGGGCACCACGCGGGTCGGACGGTAGCCGCCCACGCCCAGGATGCGGGCGTACGGGGCGCCCTTGGCGGGCTTGATCTTCGACATGGTGTCGGTCGGCTCCTTAGGGCTCAGGCGCCCGCCGCGTCGGCGGCAGCATCGGATGCGGCGGCGATGAGCTCGCGGGCCGCGTCGAGGTCGTCGGGGGTCTTCAGGGCCAGCGTCTTCACACCGGGCAGCGCGCGCTTGGCGAGACCGGTGAGGGTGCCGCCGGGGCAGACCTCCAGCAGGGCGGTGACGCCGAGCTCCTTGAAGGTCTCCATGCACAGGTCCCAGCGGACCGGGTTGGCGACCTGTCCGACCAGCCGGGAGACGATCTCGTCACCGGTGGTGACGGTCTTGCCGTCCTTGTTGGAGACGTAGGGGACCTTCGGGTCGGCCGGCGTCAGCTCACGCGCGGCCTCGGCCAGCTTGTCGACCGCCGGGGCCATGTGGTGCGTGTGGAACGCGCCGGCCACCTTCAGCGGAACGATCTTGCGGACGCCCTCGGGCTTGTCCTCGTTCAGCGCGGCCAGCTGCTCCAGCGTGCCCGCGGCGACGATCTGGCCGGCGCCGTTGACGTTCGCCGGGGTCAGGCCCAGCTTCTCCAGGTGGGCGACGCTCACCTCGGGATCGCCGCCGAGCAGCGCCGACATGCCGGTCGCGGTGATCGCCGCGGCCTCCGCCATGGCGAGGCCGCGCTTGCGGACCAGGGACAGCGCCGCGGTGTCGTCGAGGACGCCCGCGAAGGCGGCGGCGGTGATCTCACCGACGCTGTGACCCGCGACCGCGCCCGGCGCAATGTCACCGAGTGCCGTCGCGGACAGGATGCCCGCTGCGACCAGCAGCGGCTGCGCGACGGCGGTGTCGCGGATCTCGTCCGCGCCGGCCTTCGTGCCGTAGTGGGCGAGGTCCAGTCCGATGGCGTCCGACCATGCGGCGACACGGTCGGCCGCGCCGGGCAGTTCGAGCCAAGGGGTCAGGAAGCCGGGCGTCTGGGCGCCCTGGCCGGGAGCGACGAGTACGAGCACTCTCACACTCTCTCTTGGGGACGGGCGCGGCCGCCCGTGGGGACAAGGACGAAGAACAGCAGGGGGTTTTGTGGGCCCCCGACAAAAGACTAGGGCTGGAGATCCCCGTCGGCCAGACGCCCCAGGATCAGCGCGATCCGCAGTGTGAAAGCGGAGCGTACATCGGAAGGCGACCAGCCGGTGACGTCAGTCACACGTCGGAGCCGGTAGCGCACGGTGTTCGGGTGAACGAAGAGCATCCTCGCGGCGCCTTCCAGGCTGCTCGCCTGTTCCAGATAGACACTCAAGGTCTCCAGGAGCGCGGACCCGGCTTCCTCCAGCGGTCTGTAGATCTCCTCCACCAACTGCTCGCGCGCGCTTGGGTCTCCGGCGATCGCGCGCTCCGGCAGCAGATCGTCCGCCAGTACCGGGCGGGGGGCGTCCTGCCAGGCGGAACACGCCTTCAGCCCGGCCGCGGCGGCCTGCGCGGACCGGGTCGCGGCCAGCAGGTCCGGCACCACCGGCCCCGCCACGACCGGCCCGGCGGCGAACGGCCCGATCAGCGACCTGGCCACGGCGATCGGGTTGTCGCTGCCACCGGCGATGACGACCAGCCGGTCCCCGAGCACCCCGGTGAGCACCTGGAGCTTGGCGTGCCGGGCGGCCCGCCGGATCGCCTCCACGGTCAGCTCGGAGTCGCCGTCGGGTGCCGTGCCCAGCACCACGCACACATGCTCCGGCGCGTTCCAGCCGAGCGCGGCGGCCCGGGACACCGCCCCCTCGTCGGCCTCCCCGCTCAGCACCGCGTTCACCACCAGCGACTCCAGCCGCGCGTCCCAGGCACCGCGTGCCTCCGCGGCCTGGGCGTAGACCTGGGCGGTGGCGAACGCGATCTCCCGGGCGTACACGAGCAGCGCCTCGCGCAGCACGCTCTCGTCCCCGGGAGCGGCGACCTCGTCGATCGCGCTCTCCATGACCTCGATGGTGGTGCGCACCATCTCCACGGTCTGCCGCAGCGTGATCGCCCGGGTCAGTTCGCGGGGCGCGGTCCCGAAGACGTCGGTGGAGATCGCCTGCGGGGCGTCCGGATGCCGGAACCACTCGGTGAAGGCGGCGATGCCGGCCTGGGCGACCAGCCCGATCCAGGACCGGTTCTCCGGGGGCATGGCCCGGTACCACGGCAGGGTCTCGTCCATGCGTGCGATGGCCTGGGCGGCGAGGGATCCGGAGGACTTCTCCAGCCGCTTCAGGGTCGCGGAGTGCGGGTGGACGGCATGCGCTGCGGCTTCGGAATTGCTGGCTTCGGGTTCGGGCACGGGGACAAGACTGCCTTATCGGGCCCGGACCGTGCGCCGCCGGGTCGGGACTGAGGTCTACGGTGGGACCCGTGATGGACATACGGCGCGCCGGCGAGCGCTACCCCGGCGGTGACCCGGAGGCCGGGATCGTGACCCGGCACGCCTTCTCCTTCGGCCCCCACTACGACCCCGGAAACCTGCGCTTCGGCGCGCTGATCGCCTGCAACGAGGAACGTCTCGCGCCGGGCGCCGGCTTCGACGAGCATCCGCACAGCCACACCGAGATCGTCACCTGGGTCGTCGAGGGCGAGCTGACCCACCGCGACTCCACCGGCCACGAGACCCGGGTCCGCCCCGGCGACGTGCAGCGCCTCAGCGCCGCGGCCGGGGTCCGGCACGTCGAGCGCAACGACGGCGTGACGCCGCTCACCTTCGTCCAGATGTGGCTGGCGCCCCTGGCCCCGGGCGGCGACCCGTCGTACGAGATCGTGCCGGGCATCGCCGACTCCACCCCGTACGCGGTCCCGGAGGCGGGCGCGATGCTGCACGTCCGCCGCCTGGCGGCGGGGGAGCGGACGGCGCTGCCGGACGGGGCGTACGTGTACGCGCACGTCGTGCGGGGTGAGGTGCGCCTGGACGGCGAGACCCTCCGCCCCGGCGACGCGGCGCGCGTCACCGGCGCGAAGGACCTGGCGGCGGAGGCCCTGACCGGGGCGGAGCTGCTGATCTGGGAGATGGCCCCGTAGCGGGGCCGGCTCAGCCCCGCGCCTCCGCCAGCACCGCGTCGGTGAACGCCGGCCACACCTCGATCGCCCAGGGTCCGAACGACCGGTCGGCCAGCGCCACGCACGCCATCCCCGCGTCCGGGTCGATCCACAGGAACGTCCCGGACTGCCCGAAGTGCCCGAACGTCCGGGGGGAGGAAGAAGCCCCCGTCCAGTGCGGCGACTTGCCGTCGCGGATCTCGAACCCCAGCCCCCAGTCGTTGGGGTTCTGGTGCCCGTACCCCGGCAGCACCCCCTTGGTCCCGGCGTACTGCACGCTCATCGCCTCGCCCACCGTCCGGGGGTCCAGCAGCCGCGGCGCCTGCACCTCGGCGGCGAACCGCAGCAGGTCCCCGACCGTCGACACGCCGTCCTTCGCCGGGGAGCCCTCCAGCGTCGTCGACGTCATGCCCAGCGGCTCCAGCACCGCCTGCCGCAGGTACTCGGCGAAGGGGATGTCCGTCGCCTTCGCCACATGGTCGCCCAGCTGCTCGAACCCGGCGTTCGAGTACAGCCGCCGGTCGCCGGGCGCGGCCATGACCCGGTGCTCGTCGAAGGCCAGACCCGAGGTGTGCGCGAGCAGATGACGGACCGTCGAGCCGTCCGGCCCCGCCGGTTCGTCCAGCTCGATCGCGCCCTCCTCGTAGGCGACCAGCACCGCGTACGCGGCGAGCGGCTTGGTGACCGAGGCCAGCGGGAAACGCCGGTCGGCGGGGCCGTGGGTCCCGAGGACCGTGCCGTCGGCCCGTACGACACCCGCCGCGGCGGCGGTAACCGGCCAGTTCTCGATCAGTGCGAGGCTGTTCAGCGACATGCCGCCGAGCCTATGCGCCTCAGAGGAGCAGCCGCATCGAGGGGTCGGAGTCCCGGGTGAAGCCCAGCGAGGCGTACAGCGGCTCCGCGGCGGGGGAGGCGGTGAGCAGTACGTGCCCGGTGCCCCGCTCCCGGAACCACTCCAGCAGCGCCTCCATGCAGGCGCGCGCGTGGCCCTGGCGCCGGACGTCCGGGTCGGTGGCGACGCTGAACACCTGGCCGACCCGGCCGTGCGGGTTCCCGGCCTTGCCGATGCGGTAGTCCACCGTCCCGGCGACCACCGCCGCCAGTGCTCCCGGCCGCCGCGGATGGTCCACCACGAACGCGGCGAAGTCCCCGTCCGTCTCCGCCAGCCGCTTGCGCAGCACCGGCAGGGACTCGGTGTGCCAGTCCGTGTCCCCGTCCGCGGAGAACACCGAATCGATCATGACCTGGCGCAGGCGCAGCAGCTCCGGCGCATCCTCGGGAAGGGCACGGCGTACTAGGCTCATGCCGCCTACGGTACTTACATCCTCGCGTGAATTCTCGGCCTTTTCGCTTGCTTGGAGTGCACTCCAAGGTCATAGCGTGGAGGCCATGACGGTGATGCAGACCATGCCCGCGGCCACCGAGGACAGCCCCACCAGGACCGACATCTGCTCAGCCGCGCCACGCCGGCACCCGCGCCCCGACGGCCAGGACCGCTACACGATCAGCGAGGTCGTCGCCTTCACCAGCCTCACGGCCCACACCCTGCGCTGGTACGAGCGGATCGGCCTGATGTCCCACATCGACCGCTCGCACACCGGCCAGCGCCGCTACTCCAACCGCGACCTCGACTGGCTGGACCTGGTCGGCAAGCTCCGGCTGACCGGCATGCCGGTCGCCGACATGGTCCGGTACGCCGAGCTGGTGCGCGAGGGCGACCACACCTTCGACGAACGCCGGGAACTGCTGGAGACGACCCGCCGGGACGTCCTCTCCAGGATCGCGGAACTCCAGGACACGCTCGCCGTACTCGACCGGAAGATCGACTTCTACTCGGAGAGGACCCGATGAACGACAGCACCATCCCCACCGTCCGGCTGGGCGCGGAAGGCCCCGAGGTGGGTGTGCAGGGCCTCGGCTGCATGGGCATGAGCTTCGCCTACGGCCCCGCCGACGCCGAGGAGTCCAGGGCCACCCTCGACCGGGCGCTCGAACGCGGCGTCACCCTGTACGACACGGCGGACGCGTACGGCGCCGGGCACAACGAGACCTTCCTCGCCCCCTTCTTCAAGGCGCACCGCGACGAGGTGGTCATCGCCACCAAGTTCGCTCTGTCCATCCCGCCGGAGGACCCCACCCGGCGGATCATCCGCAACGACCCGCCGTACATCCGCCAGGCCGTCGAGGCGAGCCTGAGGCGCCTGGACGTCGACGTCATCGACCTCTACTACATGCACCGCCGCGACCCTGAGGTCCCCATCGAGGAGACCGTCGGCGTCATGGCCGACCTGGTCCGCGAGGGCAAGGTCAAGCAGCTCGGCCTGAGCGAGGTCACGGCCCCCGAACTGCGCGCCGCGCACGCGGTGCACCCGATCGCCGCCGTCCAGTCCGAGTGGTCCCTGTTCAGCCGTGACATCGAGGCCAACGTGGTGCCGGCGGCGGCCGAACTGGGCGTGGCCCTGGTCGCGTACTCCCCGCTCGGCCGGGGCTTCCTCACCGGCTCCTTCGCCCGCGCCGAGGACCTGACCGAGGACGACTTCCGCCGCCAGCAGCCCCGCTACACCGGCGACAACGCGGCGGCCAACGCGGCCCTGCTGGACCGGATCCGCGGGATCGCCGACAGCCACGACGCCACCCTCGGGCAGATCGCCCTGGCCTGGCTCCACCACCAGCAGACGGTCCGCGGCCTCCCGGTCATCCCGATCCCGGGCACCCGCAAGCCGTCCCGGGTGGAGGAGAACACGGCGGCGACGGCCATCGCGCTGACGGCGGAGGACCTGGCGGCCCTGGAGTCCATCGCGGCGAAGGTGGCAGGCGACCGCTACCCGGACATGACGTTCACGTCCGCGGGCCGCGAGTGACAACCTGCCGGGGAACCCGGCGGACGCTCACAGCTCCGCCAGCAGCTCCGCCTTCTTCACGGAGAACTCCTCGTCCGTGACCAGCCCCGCCTGATGCAACTCGCCGAGATGCCGGATCCGCTCGGCGATGTCCGCGGGGTCGCGGCGCCGGTGCGCCGCGACCACCGCGGCCACCGGCCCCCGCTCCCGCACGGCCGCCAGCACCGACGCCGCGAACGGCAGCGACTCGTGCACGGGCCCGTACCCCAGCCCGAACACCACCGCCGCCGGATCCTGATCGGCCTGCGCCGGCTGCTCCGCGCCGTCCCGCCGCAGCAGCCGCAGGTACCCCTCGAACAGCTCCGGCGACCGCCATTCGACGCCGCCGAGCTCGGCGACGGGGAAGCTCTGGTCCCCGGCCTTCCACTTCTCCGACGACGCCCCGGTCCAGAACCACCGGAACCGCACGGTCGTCCCGTCGAAGGACGCCTTCGCGTCGTACGCCTTGAAGGACTGCGGGGCGCTCGGCGCGGCCACCAGGAACCGCTCCGCCGGTCCCGACTCGGTCAGCTGCGCCCGCAGCTCGTCGGCGTAGTACTCCGCGAGCGTCTCCCGCGCGGCCGGCAGCACCAGCCGGTACGGGTCGCCGTTCTCCTTGAGCTGCCCGTCCGCCGCCTCCAGCAGCGGATCGGCCCCCGGTCGCACCTCCACGCGCAGCACGACGGTCCCGCGCTTGCCGGGAGTCAGCGTGACCCCCTGCAACGCCTCCAGCGGCACCCGGCGTTCGCCGAGCGCCTGGAACAGCTTGGGTGTTCGAATCCCCCGTTCGTAACGGATGAGCACGGAGTCGGACTCGAACTCCCAGGCGGCATGAAATCCGGCCAGTACGTCACCCATGCGGCTCATCGTATGCGGCACGCGCTCTTTCGTCCCCTCCCTGCGCAAACCGCAGTTTCTCCGGCTCTACGCGCGTCCGGCGCCCGGCGTCCCGGACAAACCCGCCCGGCACATGCCCCGATCGTCGGCGCAGTCGACCGCGCGGTACGCGCCAACCCCGATCTCGGCGAGGTTCGCGAGGCTGTCGGTGCCGGGCTCGAAGTACCCGGCGTGCCCCTCGGCCTCCCGTGCCGACAGCAGCCGGGCGCCGAACCCGGCGGACATCGGGTCCGCGCCGTGCCCGAGGCCGCCCAGCTCCAGATAGGGCACGTCCTGGATCCAGTCGTCGGCGTCCCGCATCGCCCACACATGGGCGGACGTGCGGAGCTGGGCCGCCTCGGTGACCCGCATGCCGGGGCTGCCGGCCACGGCTATGTCGGCGACCCGGCCCGGCAGCTCGGGCGCGGCGACCCCGCAGACCACGGAGCCGTAGCTGTGGCAGAACAGCGAGACCGGCGCGTCGCCGGGCAGCGCGCGCAGCAGCGCGTTCAGCCGGACGGCGCCGTCCGCGGCGCGCCATGCGGTGGCCGCGTCCATGCCGACTCCGCTGGGCGCCGTGTAGTCGGCCCAGGCGATCACGGCGGTCCGGGTGTCCGGGCTCACGGCGCGCTCGGCGGCGTAGAGGGACTTCGCCATACCGACGGGCGCCGAGTACTCGCGGTGGCTGCGCTGGAAGGTGAGCAGGTCGGTGTCGACGCCGGGGACGACGACGGAGACCCGTTCGGCCTTGCGGAGGTCGCCGAAGACCTCGGCGATCCGGCCGGAGCCCTCCGGGTCGAAGGCGAGGATGTGCCGCCCCTCGCGCATCAGCGCCCGGAAGCGATGCATCCGCAGGCCCGCCTCCCGCTGCCCGGCCGGGGTGAGCCGGCTGTCGCGCATCCGTTTCCGCTCGACCTGCCGGGCCTGGCCGAGCGCGATGCGGTTGGCGCGGTAGCGCAGGGTGACGGGGGCGCCGTTCATGTTGCCGACCGCGAGCGGGTAGCGCTTGGCGAGCCGCGCGCGCTGGGCGTCGGTGAGGGCGGCGAAGAACCGGGCGAGCCGGGTGGGGCCGGAGTCCGGGTCCGGCAGCCGGTGTCCGTCGATCCGGCCCCGCTCCCAGGAGGCGAGGGAGGCCTGCAGGGGGGTGGTCTCCCGGTGGCCCTTCAGGGCGGTCCAGCCGGTGGTCGCCAGCATGACGAACACGACTGCCAGCGCGAGCAGCGCGCGCCAGAGACCGAGTTGCGGGGAGGAGTCGAAGGAAGTCACTGGGAGGACACACTAGGAGAACGGGAGGGTCTCGCGTGACGCGTGTGACAGGCATCACGTTTGACTGATGAGCTGTGGATCTAGGAGCTCTGGGGGGTCCGCCAGGCCCCGGCCAGGGAGGGGCCCACCTGATCGAGGTACGTCGCCGTCAACGCGCGCAGTGCCTCCATGCTGAAGTCGTCGCCCGCGCTCCACAGCCGCTCGGTGACCCGGATCACCCCGCCGAAGACGGCCACCGCCACCCGCGGCCGCGGGTCGGCGTCCACGTCCAGCCCCTCCCGTTCGGCGATCAGCCGCGCGATCTGCTCCTCGATCTCCGCCGAGCTGCGCAGATAGGCGGCGAGCAGCACCGGCGTCGACTCGATCACCCGGTACATCCGCAGATACAGGTCGATCGGGACGACGGCCTCGACGACCTCGTGCAGGGTGTCCCAGCCGTCCAGCACCGCCCGGCGCATCGCCTCCAGCGGCGGCTCCCCGGCGGGCCGGGCGCGCAGCGCGGCGACGAAGTGCGCCACCGCCAGCCGCTGGGCGGCGAGGGCGGCGTCCTCCTTGCCGGCGAAGTACCGGAAGAAGGTGCGCTGGGAGACGTCGACGGCCGCCGCGATCTCGTCGACGGTGGTGCGCTCGTAGCCCTGGGTGGTGAACAGTTCGAGGGCGGCCCGCAGCAGGGCGTCCCGGGTGCGCTGCTTCTTGCGTTCACGCAGGCCGGGCGAGGACCCCGACGCTGTCTCCATGGCACCTCTTCTCTGAACCGTGCGCCCGGTCCAGACCCTAAGGGAGTGACGTGTCAGTTACCGAAACGTGAAATGGTTTGTCAACTGTCAGTGGCTGTCATTAGCCTCGAAGCATGACTAGTCAGACCACCATCGACAAGACGGGGCCGGGGGACGACGCCGGATCAGCCCCGTCGGATCCCTCGCCGGCCAAGGGGCTGCGGGGGCATCCGTGGTTCACCCTCATAACCGTCGCCGTGGGGGTCATGATGGTGGCCCTCGACGGCACCATCGTGGCCATCGCCAACCCGGCCATCAAAGAGGACCTGAACGCGAGCTTCGCGGACGTCCAGTGGATCACCAACGGCTACTTCCTGGCCCTCGCGGTCTCCCTGATCACCGCGGGCAAGCTGGGTGACCGCTTCGGCCACCGGCAGACCTTCCTCATCGGTGTCGTCGGCTTCGCCGTCGCCTCCGGCCTCATCGGGATGTCCAGCAGCATCGCGCTGGTCGTCACCTTCCGGGTCCTGCAGGGCCTTTTCGGCGCGCTGCTCATGCCGGCCGCGCTCGGCCTGCTGCGGGCCACCTTCCCGGCCGAGAAGCTGAACATGGCCATCGGCATCTGGGGCATGGTCATCGGCGCCTCCACCGCGGGCGGCCCGATCCTCGGCGGTGTGCTCGTCGAGCACGTCAGCTGGCAGTCGGTGTTCTTCATCAACGTGCCGGTCGGCGTCCTCGCCGTCGTCCTCGGCGCGATGATCCTGCTCGACCACCGTGCCGAGAACGCCCCGCGCTCCTTCGACCTGCTGGGCATCGCGCTGCTCTCCGCCGCCATGTTCTGCCTGGTCTGGGCCCTCATCAAGGCGCCCGAGTGGGGCTGGGGCGACGGACTGACCTGGACCTTCATCGGCGCCTCGGTGCTCGGCTTCGCGCTGTTCGCCTTCTGGGAGACGCGGGTCGCGGAGCCGCTGATCCCGCTGGCCCTCTTCCGTTCGATCCCGCTCTCCGCGGGTGTCGTCCTGATGGTCCTCATGGCCATCGCCTTCATGGGCGGCCTGTTCTTCGTCACGTTCTACCTGCAGAACGTGCACGGCATGAGCCCGATCGACGCCGGCCTGCACCTGCTGCCGCTCACCGGCATGATGATCGTCGGCTCGCCGCTCGCCGGCGCGATGATCACCAAGCTGGGCCCGCGCATCCCGCTGGCCGGCGGCATGGCGGTCACCGCGCTCGCCATGTGGGGCATGTCCACGCTGAAGGCGGACACCGGCAGCGGTGTGATGTCCCTCTGGTTCGCCCTGCTCGGCCTCGGCCTCGCGCCGGTCATGGTCGGCGCCACCGAGGTCATCGTCGGCAACGCGCCCATGGAGCTGTCCGGCGTGGCCGGCGGTCTCCAGCAGGCCGCGATGCAGATCGGCGGCAGCCTCGGCACGGCCGTCCTGGGCGCCGTGATGGTCTCCAAGGTCGACAGCGACCTCGCCGGCAACTGGACCGACGCGGGCCTCCCGCCGCTCACCCCCGAGCAGCAGGAGCAGGCCGCCGAAGCCGTCCAGGCCGGTGTGGCGCCGGTGCCGCCGGGCACCCCGCCGGAGATCGCCGCGAAGATCACCGACGTCGCCCACGACACCTTCATCTCCGGGATGTCCCTGGCGTCGCTGGTCGCCGCGGCCGTCGCGGTGGCGGCCGTACTGGTCGCCTTCCTCACCAAGCGCGGCGAGAACGCGCAGGCGGGAGCGGGCGCGGCGCACATCTGACGGTCCGTCGACGGCGGCGGGGTTCCCCTATCAGGGTGACAACGCCAACGTTTCCTCCCACCCCGCCCGCACCGCGAGTCACAGTGGGTCAAGCCCTTCGTACGGCATGTTCCGCTGGCAAGTTCGTACGAGGACGAGGGCGACCTGGGCTGCGGCGCGCCGCTGGAGGGGGGTGGCGCGCCGGCAGACAGGATTGAGGCGCAGAGCGGGGGTACCCGGGTCACCACGGTGACGAGCTCCGGACACGGAGCGCGCGGGTGCCCCCGCTCACGTGGCCGGAGGGGGTCACGGACCGGGCCGGACCGCGCGTGGCTCGCCATCGCCGTCGTGGCTGTGGGCGCAGCGGCACCCCGCGGCGCCGGGTTGCGCGCCCACCAGGGCGCGCAGCGCCCGCACCTCCTCCGTCAGCGCCGCGATCGCCTCCGTCTGCCGCCGTTCCTCCGCGTCGTCGTTCTCGAACCGCGAGATGAACCACGCGGCGATGTTCGCGGTCACCAGACCCAGCAGCGCGATCCCGGACAGCATCAGGCCCACCGCCAGCAACCGCCCCACGCCGGTCGTCGGCGCGTGATCCCCGTATCCCACGGTCGTCATCGTGGTGAAGGACCACCAGACCGCGTCACCCAACGTCCGGATGTTCCCGTCCGGCGCCTCCCGCTCCACCGACAGCACGGCCAGCGACCCGAACATCAGCAGCCCCACCACGGCGCCGGCGACATAGGTCGTCAACCGTATCTGCGAGGCCATCTGCGCCCGCCGTCCCACCAGCAGCAGCGTGGACACCAGCCGCAGCAGCCGCAGCGGCTGGATCAGCGGCAGCGCCACCGCGCACAGGTCGAGCCAGTTCCGGCGGACGAACTCCCCGCGCCGCTCGGCGAGGACGAGCCGCACCGTGTAGTCGCCGGCGAACGCCGCCCACACGGTCCACTCGACGACCGCGCACCCGAGCGTCACCGGCTCGCTCGCCGCGGTGTGCACTATCGGCACCGCGTAGGCGACGGCGAAGGCCACGGCCAGCGCCATCAGGGGTCTCTGTGTGCGCTCTTCCCAACGGGCCCGCGCCGACTGTTCCTTCATGCCGGGCATCGTAGGAAAGCGCGAAGGGGTGGTGAACCCGCAGGTCCACCACCCCTTCACGGCTCACGCGCTACGCGTCGCCGCCCGCGGTCCCCGGATCCGCCGCCGACACGTCGAGCAGCTGGTACCGGTCCACGGCCTGCTTCAGCACCGACCGGTCCACCTTGCCCTCCTTCGCCAGCTCGGCGAGCACCGCCACCACGATCGACTGCGCGTCGATGTGGAAGAACCGCCGCGCCGCCCCGCGGGTGTCGGCGAAGCCGAACCCGTCCGCACCCAGCGACTGGTACGTGCCCGGCACCCACCGCGCGATCTGGTCGGGAACCGACCGCATCCAGTCGGAGACGGCCACGAACGGCCCCTCGGCCCCGCTCAGCTTCCGCGTCACGTACGGCACCCGCTGCTCCTCCTCCGGGTGCAGCAGATTGTGCTGCTCGCACGCGACCGCGTCCCGCCGCAGCTCGTTCCAGGAGGTCGCCGACCACACGTCGGCCCGTACGTCCCACTCCTCGGCGAGGATCCGCTGCGCCTCGACCGCCCACGGGACGGCCACGCCGGAGGCGATGATCTGCGCCGGGATCCGGCCGGCCGTGCCCTCGCCGAACCGGTAGACGCCCTTGACGATGCCCTCGACGTCGACGTTCTCCGGCTCGGCGGGGTGCTGGATCGGCTCGTTGTAGACGGTGAGGTAGTAGAAGACGTCCTCGCCGTGCGGGTGTTCCTCGCTGCTGCCGTACATCCGCCGCAGACCGTCCTGGACGATGTGCGCGATCTCGTAGGCATAGGCGGGGTCGTACGCCACACAGCCCGGGTTGGTGGAGGCGAGCAGCTGGGAGTGGCCATCGGCGTGCTGCAGGCCCTCACCGGTCAGGGTCGTACGCCCGGCGGTCGCACCCAGCACGAATCCGCGCGCCAGCTGGTCGGCCATCTGCCAGAACTGGTCGCCGGTGCGCTGGAAACCGAACATCGAGTAGAAGACGTACACCGGGATCAGCGGCTCGCCGTGCGTCGCGTACGCCGAACCGGCCGCGATCAGCGAGGCCGTGCAGCCCGCCTCCGAGATGCCGTCGTGCAGCATCTGCCCGGTCGGCGACTCCTTGTAAGCCAGCAGCAGATCGCGGTCGACCGCCTCGTACTGCTGGCCCAGCGGGTTGTAGATCTTCGCACTCGGGAAGAACGAGTCCATGCCGAAGGTCCGGTACTCGTCCGGTGCGATCAGCACGAACCGCTTGCCGATCTCCTTGTCCCGCATGAGGTCCTTCAGCAGCCGGACGAACGCCATGGTTGTCGCGATGGACTGCTGACCGGTGCCCTTCTTCACGGTCGCGTACGTCTTGTCGTCCGGCAGCGCCAGCGGCTTCGAGCGGACCACGCGCGTCGGGACGTAACCGCCGAGCCCCTTGCGCCGGTCGTGCATGTACTGGATCTCCTCGGAGTCCCGTCCGGGGTGGTAGTACGGCGGGAGCCCGCTCTCCAGATCCTTGTCGGCGATCGGCAGGTGCAGCCGGTCCCGGAAGCGCTTGAGGTCGTCGACCGTCAGCTTCTTCATCTGGTGCGTGGCGTTGCGGCCCTCGAAGTTCGGCCCCAGCGTCCAGCCCTTGACCGTCTTGGCCAGGATGACCGTCGGCTGGCCCTTGTGTTCCAGGGCCGCCTTGTACGCGGCGTAGATCTTCTTGTGGTCGTGGCCGCCGCGGCCCAGCATCAGGATCTGGTGGTCGGACATGTTCTCGACCATGGCGCGCAGCCGCTGGTCGTCGCCGAAGAAGTGCTCGCGGATGTACGCGCCGGACTCGGTGGCGTACGTCTGGAACTGGCCGTCCGGCGTGGTGTTCATCCGGTTGACCAGCACTCCGTCGCGGTCCCGCGCGAGCAGCGGGTCCCACGTCCGGTCCCAGATCAGCTTGATCACGTTCCAGCCGGCGCCCCGGAAGACCGACTCCAGCTCCTGGATGACCTTGCCGTTGCCGCGCACCGGGCCGTCGAGCCGCTGCAGGTTGCAGTTCACGACGAAGGTCAGGTTGTCCAGGCCCTCACGGGCGGCGATGGTCAGCTGGCCGAGCGACTCCGGCTCGTCCATCTCGCCGTCGCCGAGGAACGCCCACACGTGCGACTTGGAGGTGTCCGCGATGCCCCGCGCGTGCATGTACCGGTTCATCCGGGCCTGGTAGATCGCGCCGATCGGGCCGAGGCCCATGGACACGGTCGGGAACTCCCAGAAGTCCGGCATCAGCCGCGGATGCGGGTACGAGGACAGCCCGTACGGCGCCTTCGACTTCTCCTGGCGGAACGCGTCGAGGTTCTGCTCGCTGAGGCGGTCCAGCAGGAACGCGCGGGCGTAGATGCCCGGCGAGGCGTGCCCCTGGAAGAAGACCTGGTCGCCGCCGTCGCCCTCGTCCTTGCCCCGGAAGAAGTGGTTGAAGCCGACGTCGTAGAGGGACGCGGAGGAGGCGAAGGTGGCGATGTGGCCGCCGACGCCGATGCCCGGGCGCTGGGCGCGCGAGACCATCACGGCGGCGTTCCACCGGGTGGCGTTGAGGATCCTGCGCTCGATCTCCTCGTTGCCCGGGAAGAACGGCTCGTCCTTGGTGGCGATGGTGTTGACGTAGTCCGTGCTGCGCATCTCGGGCACGGCCACGCGCTTCTCGCGGGCCCGCTCGATCAGCCGCAGCATCAGATAGCGGGCGCGCTCACGGCCCCGCTCGTCGATGGCGGCGTCGAGGGAGTCGAGCCACTCCTGCGTCTCCTCGGGGTCGAAGTCAGGAACCTGACTCGGAAGGCCGCCAATGATGATCGGATTGCGATCGGATCCGGAAGCCACGCTGGTCCTTACCTGTCAGAGGGGCTGTTGAGGGCTGCTGGGGCTGTTTCTGCTTGATTGCGCCGATCCCCATCGTGTACCTCACGGCAGCAAACGTCACCTTTACTGTGAGGTAACCGCCGTACGTTCGAAACCCGTACCCTTGGGTGGTTCCCAAACGTACAAAGAGGGCAGATAGGTGTGGTGTGTGTCACCTTGGCCCTTGGGCGGGTGCCTGGAGTTGCGGCGACACGGCCTGGATCGTCACCGTTTCGGCGGTCTGAACCGCCGGGTACTTGCGCGATCCGCCCCGCCCGTGTGGACTACGGCCAATGCTTCGCGCACGCGCGTGGCTGAGATATTCCCAAGACATGATCAGGAGGCAACCCGTGAGCGCGACCGCGGACCACGCGGAGGAGCGGACGAACCCTGCCGCCAGGCTGGGGTTCCAGCCCGGGCAGGTGGTCCAGGAGATCGGCTACGACGACGACGTCGACCAGGAGCTCCGCGAGGCCATCGAGGAAGCCATCGAGGGCGACCTGATGGACGAGGACTTTGACGACGTGGCCGACGCCGTTGTGCTGTGGTTCCGTGACGACGACGGCGACCTGACGGATGCGCTGGTGGATGCCACCACGTACATCGAGGAAGGCGGCGCGATCCTGCTCCTGACGCCGAAGACCGGCCGTTCGGGGTACGTGGAGCCGAGCGACATCTCGGAAGCCGCGACGACCGCGGGCCTGACGGCGTCCAAGAGCGTCAGCGTGGGCAAGGACTGGAGCGGCAGCCGCCTCGCCACGCCCAAGGCCGCCAAGTCGAAGCGGTGACCTTCCGCTGAACAGCCGAGCACGGACGGGCCGGGTCACCCCGGCCCGTCCGTCCGCCTTCCGTGCCCGCTGCGTAGGGTGGATGCCGTCCGAACGGCCCACCGCGAAGGGATGACACGAGATGGCGATCCAGGTCGGAGACAAGGCGCC
Organism: Streptomyces sp. TSRI0107; assembly: GCF_001905845.1. Classification (GTDB taxonomy): domain Bacteria; phylum Actinomycetota; class Actinomycetes; order Streptomycetales; family Streptomycetaceae; genus Streptomyces. The sequence goes on from NZ_LIVZ01000001.1 coordinate 779,037, forward strand.
CGACTTCGAGCTGAAGGACAACCACGGCCGCACCGTGAAGCTCTCGGACTTCCGCGGCGAGCAGAACGTGGTGCTGCTCTTCTACCCCTTCGCCTTCACCGGCGTGTGCACCGGCGAGCTGTGCGAGGTGCGCGACAACCTCCCGAAGTTCGCGGACCGCGCCACCCAGGTGCTCGCCGTCTCCAACGACTCCATCCACACCCTGCGCGTCTTCGCCGAGCAGGAGGGCCTGGAGTACCCGCTGCTGAGCGACTTCTGGCCGCACGGCGAGGTCAGCCGCGCCTACGGCGTCTTCGACGAGGACAAGGGCTGCGCGGTGCGCGGCACCTTCGTCATCGACAAGGAGGGCGTGGTCCGCTGGACGGTCGTCAACGGCCTGCCGGACGCCCGTGACCTGAACGAGTACGTCAAGGCGCTCGACACCCTCTGATTTCTCGCACCCAGGGCCTGCGGGGCGCGGGAACCCGTCACTAGGATCGACTCGTTTGATCCGTTACCAACGCACGACGGGGCTCCCCGCCCCAAAACACCAATGGAGGACTCGTGGGAGTCAGCCTCAGCAAGGGCGGCAACGTATCGCTGACCAAGGAGGCCCCGGGCCTGACCGCGGTCATCGTCGGTCTGGGGTGGGACGTGCGCACCACGACCGGCACGGACTTCGACCTCGACGCGAGCGCGCTGCTGCTGAACAACGCCGGCAAGGTCGCCAGCGACCAGCACTTCATCTTCTTCAACAACCTCAAGAGCCCCGACGGCTCCGTCGAGCACACCGGTGACAACCTCACCGGTGAGGGCGAGGGCGACGACGAGCAGATCAAGGTCGACCTCGCCGGTGTCCCGGCGGACGTCGAGAAGATCGTCTTCCCGGTGTCGATCTACGACGCCGAGAACCGCCAGCAGTCCTTCGGCCAGGTCCGCAACGCGTTCATCCGCGTGGTGAACCAGGCCGGCGGCGCCGAGATCGCCCGCTACGACCTCAGCGAGGACGCCTCCACCGAGACCGCCATGGTCTTCGGTGAGCTGTACCGGCACGGCGCCGAGTGGAAGTTCCGCGCCATCGGCCAGGGCTACGCGTCGGGTCTGCGCGGCATCGCGCAGGACTTCGGCGTGAACGTCTGAGCCAGCTGAAGGTTCTCGTCCGGCGTCGCACGGTTTACGTGCGGCGCCGGACGCGCAGGACAGCCAGAGAGACATCATCACCGGGGAGGGAACAATCATGGGCGTCACGCTCGCCAAGGGGGGCAACGTCTCCCTGTCCAAGGCCGCACCGAACCTCACACAGGTGATGATCGGGCTCGGCTGGGACGCTCGCTCCACCACCGGAGCCCCCTTCGACCTGGACGCCAGCGCCCTGGTGTGCGGCGGCGGCCGCGTGCTCGGCGACGAGTGGTTCGTCTTCTACAACCAGCTCAAGAGCCCGGACGGCTCGGTGGAGCACACCGGCGACAACCTCACCGGCGAGGGCGACGGTGACGACGAGTCGATCCTGATCGACCTCTCCAAGGTCCCCGACCGGTGCGACAAGATCGTCTTCCCGGTCTCGATCCATCTGGCCGACGAGCGCGGCCAGACGTTCGGGCAGGTCAGCAACGCCTTCATCCGGGTCGTCAACCAGGCCGACGGCGTGGAGCTGGCCCGCTACGACCTCAGCGAGGACGCCTCCACGGAGACCGCCATGATCTTTGGCGAGGTCTACCGCTACCAGGGAGAATGGAAGTTCCGGGCTGTGGGCCAGGGGTACGCGTCGGGTCTTCGGGGGATCGCTCTAGACTTCGGAGTCAACGTTTCGTAAAGCCGAGTGCGGCGCGGGGGAGACCCGTACACACAGGAGTTGGGTAGCCAGTGGTTCTGAAAACGTTCGGCTGGTCGTTCGCGGTCACCGCGCTCGGCCTCGTCGCGGCGGTCTTCTACGGGGGGTGGACCGCTTTCGGTGTAGTGGCGATCCTCTCCGTCCTCGAGATCTCCCTGTCCTTCGACAACGCGGTGGTCAACGCCGGAATCCTGAAGAAGATGAGTGCCTTCTGGCAGAAGATCTTCCTCACGATCGGCATCCTGATCGCCGTCTTCGGCATGCGGCTGGTCTTCCCGGTGGTCATCGTGGCCATCAGCGCCCAGCTGGGCCCGATCGAGGCCGTCGACCTCGCGCTCACCGACAAGGAGCGCTACCAGGAGCTGGTCACCGACGCCCACCCGGCGATCGCGGCCTTCGGCGGCATGTTCCTGCTGATGATCTTCCTCGACTTCATCTTCGAGGACCGGGACATCAAGTGGCTCGGCTGGCTCGAGCGCCCGCTGGCCAAGCTCGGCAAGGTCGACATGCTGTCGGTCTGCATCGCCCTGATCGTCCTGCTGATCACGTCGATGACCTTCGCCACCCACGCCCACCTGCACGCGGGCCCCGCGGACAAGGCGGAGACGGTGCTGCTGGCCGGAGTCGCCGGCCTCATTACCTACATGATCGTCGGCGGCCTGTCCGGCTACTTCGAGGACAAGCTCGAGGAAGAGGAGGAGCGCGAGCACGAGGAAGAGGAGGAGGCCGAGCGCACCGGCAAGAAGCGCCCGGCGATCGTCCTCGTCGGCCGCGCCGCGTTCTTCATGTTCCTCTACCTGGAGGTCCTGGACGCGTCCTTCTCCTTCGACGGTGTCATCGGCGCCTTCGCCATCACCAACGACATCGTGATGATGGCCCTCGGCCTCGGCATCGGCGCCATGTACGTCCGGTCGCTCACGGTCTACCTGGTCCGCCAGGGCACCCTGGACGACTACGTCTACCTGGAGCACGGCGCGCACTACGCGATCGGCGCCCTCGCCGTGATCCTGCTGGTCACCATCCAGTACGAGATCAGCGAGCTGATCACCGGCTCCATCGGCGTCATCCTGATCGCCGCCTCCTTCTGGTCCTCCGTCCGCCGCAACCGGGCACTGGCGGCGGCCGAGGGCAACGGCAGCTCGGACAAGACAGAGGTGTCGTCCGGGGTGTGACGCACCCGCGGTCGAGGAACGCTCTGAGCGGGGCGGTCGTCGAGGACCTGACGTCCTCGTGGCCGCCCCGCCGTGCTGTGCGGGCAGGGCGCAGGGTCGGACAGGTGGGGACACCGGGGGAGATCAGGGGGCGGAGATGGGCTTGCTGGACGGGTTCTGGCGTGGGCGGGCGGCCGAGTTCGACTCGGGCAGCGCGGCCACGAACGCGATCGAGCTGACCAAACGGCACAGCCAGGTGTCACTGACCAAGCAGGGCGCGGCCACCGGCCACCTGCGGATCAACCTGGCCTGGCGGATGCGCAGCTCCGACATCGGCGGACCGCAGCGGGAGAGCCTGCTGCGGCACCCGTTCAAGGCGCTGAAGCCGCCGGAGGTCATGGGGCACACCCAGAGCATGGTCAACGTCGACCTGGACCTGGGCTGCCTGTACGAGCTGCAGGACGGCACCAAGGGCGTGGTGCAGCCGCTGGGCGGCTACTTCGGGGACGTGAACGCGGCGCCGTACGTGAAGCTCACCGGGGACGACCGGTTCGGGTCGGGATCCGGCGAGACGCTGTACGTGAACCTCGACCACCGGGAGTCGATCAAGCGGCTGCTGGTGTTCGTCTACATCTACGACCAGACGCCGGCGTTCGACCGCACACAGGCGGTCGTGACGCTGTTCCCGACCAGCGGGCCGCGCGTGGAGATCCATCTCGACGAGCGGCATCCGCAGGCACGGTCCTGCGCGGTGGTGATGATCGAGAACGTGAAGGGCGAGATGTTCGTGCGCCGCGAGGTGAAGTTCGTGTACGGCTTCCAGGCGGAGCTGGACCGGCTGTACGGGTGGGGGCTGCAGTGGGGGCGGGGGCACAAGACGAAAGCCGAACGGTAGGTGTACGCCGTTCCCCGCGCCCCCGGGCGGGCCTCCCTCAGCGTCCGATGAACTGCGGCCCCTGCGGCGGCATACGGAACTCGCCCGCCGGCTGCGGATACCCGTACGACGGGGCGCTGGTCGGCTGGGGGTAGCCGTAGGCCGGGGCCGTGGCCGGGGGCTGCTGCGGGTAGCCGTAGCCGGCCTGCGGGGGGACCGTCTGCGTCGGCTGCTCGGGGGGCAGCGGCTGGGACACCTCCGGCGGTGTGTGCGTCTGCGCCGGCTCCTCCGGCGCCTCCGACTCGTCGACCGAGATGCCGTAGTCCGTCGCCAGGCCCTTCAGGCCGTTGGAGTAGCCCTCGCCCAGGGCGCGGAACTTCCAGCCCTCGCCGCGGCGGTACAGCTCGCCGCAGATCAGCGCGGTCTCCTCGCCGGTCTCCGGCTTCACGTCGAAGTACGCCAGCGGTTCCCCGTCCGGGGCGGCGGCGTCGTACAGCAGGATGCGCAGGGACCGTACGCGGTCGAAGGGGACGCCGTCCGCCGAAGCGACGACAAGAATCTGTCCGACGCCGGGCTCGACACCGGCCAGATCTGTCTGGATCGTATCGGTCAGGCCCTCGGCGACCCGCTTCTTGCCGAGCCGCCAGACCTGTCCCGAGGGGTGCCGGGGCTGGTTGTAGAAGACGAAGTCCTCGTCGGAGCGCACACGACCGTCGGGGCCGAGGAGCAGCGCCGAGGCGTCGACATCCGGGACCCCCTGCCCGGGCGTCCAGCGCAGCACGGCGCGCACCGTCGTGGCTTCGAGCGGGACGTTCGACCCCTTCAGCATGGCGTGCGTCATGCCGTCATCCTGCCTTCTCCGTCCTGGTCACGACAACGCGGGGTGGGGTGTGGACAGCGCGTCGTGTGGGACCCCGTTACCTGAAATTCATGCCCATCGGGAACCCCTGACATGGAGTTCTACGTACTATTACCGGCCACCCATCAGCGCTTTTGCCGATACAGCCACCGTCGCCACGGGGGAGTTCTATGCGTCATTTCGGGCACATCGCCCCTGAGGTGCGGCAGCGCCTCTTCCACCGGGAGCCGTGCGAGTTCACCGCCGGCTCCCCGGCCCGGCTGCTCTCCGCGGCCCTGGGCGCCACGCTGTACAGCCCGGCCACCCGGCCGCGGCTCGCCGACGACATCCTGAAACAGACCGGACGCGGCGTGGTCTCGATGGTGCTGTGCCTGGAGGACTCGATCGACGACGCGGACGTCGCCGCGGGCGAGGAGAACCTCGTCCGGCAGTTCACGGACCTCGCCGGCCGCGTAGGCGCTGCCGAGCCGCCGCTGCTGTTCATCCGCGTCCGCACCCCCGAGCAGATCCCCGACCTGGTCGGCCGGCTCGGCCCGGCGGTGCGGCTGCTGTCCGGCTTCGTGCTGCCGAAGTTCACCGAGGAGCGCGGCATCCCCTTCCTGGAGGCCGTGGCGGCGGCCGACACGGCGAGCGGGCGGCGGCTGTTCGCGATGCCGGTGCTGGAGTCGCCGGAGCTGCTGTACCGGGAGTCGCGGGTGGAGACCCTTGAGGGGATCTTCCGGGCCGTCGACAAGTACCGGGACCGGGTGCTCGCGCTGCGGCTCGGGGTCACCGACTTCTGCTCCTCGTACGGCCTGCGCCGGGCCCCCGACATGACGGCGTACGACGTCCAGATCGTCGCCTCCGTGATCGCCGACGTGGTGAACATGCTGGCCCGCGCCGACGGGACCGGCTTCACCGTGACCGGGCCGGTGTGGGAGTACTTCCGGGTCCAGGAGCGCATGTTCAAGCCGCAGTTGCGGCGCAGCCCCTTCCTGGAGGGGCAGGCGGAGGAATTGCGCGCGAGACTGATCGAGCACGCCATGGACGGGCTGCTGCGGGAGATCTCGCTGGACCAGGCGAACGGCCTGCTCGGCAAGACCTGCATCCACCCCTCCCATGTGCTGCCCGTGCACGCGCTGTCCGTGGTCAGCCACGAGGAGTTCAGCGACGCGCAGGACATCCTGCGGCCGGAGCGCGACGGCGGGGGAGTGCTCAGGTCGGCGTACACGAACAAGATGAACGAGGTGAAGCCGCACCGCGCCTGGGCCGAGCGGACCCTGCTGCGCGCCGAGGTCTTCGGCGTGGCGCGCGAGGACATCGGCTTCGTGGATCTGCTGGCCGCCGGGATCCCGACCTGAACCGGCCCCGCAAGGGACGTACGAACCTCTACTCAAGGGACGCATGAACAAGGCAGTGAACGACGAGGTCTGGTCCGGCAGCTGGGTCGCCCGGCGGCTGGGTGTCGAACTCGCGGGCGACGACACGCTGACCGACCTGCTCGGGCTGGCGCTGCGCCGCAACCCCAAGCGGGCCCATCTGCTCGTGTCGAACGTGCTCGGCAAGCACGTACCGCAGGCACCCTCCGTGGTCTACGGCCACGGAGTCGCGCTCGGCCGCCGGGTGCGGGAACTGCTGGGCGACGACGCGGCCCGCGAGGCGGTCGTCCTCGGCTACGCGGAGACCGCGACGGGCCTCGGCCACTCGGTCGCCGACGGTGTGGGCCTCGCGCCGTACCTGCACTCCACCCGCCGCCCGGTCGCCGGGGTCGCGCGGGCGGGCGGCTTCGAGGAGTCCCACTCGCACGCCACCTCCCATCTGCTGCTCCCCGAGGACCCCGGCCTGCTCGCCGGGGACGGCCCGCTGGTCCTGGTCGACGACGAGTTCTCCACCGGCAACACGGTCCTGAACACCATCCGCGACCTGCACGCCCGCTACCCGCGCAAGCGGTACGTCGTGGTCGCCCTCGTCGACATGCGCTCCCCGGCCGACGCGGGCCGCCTGGACGACTTCGCGCGGGAGATCGACGCGCGGGTGGACCTGGTGACGACGGCTTCGGGCACGGTGCGCCTGCCGGAGGGGGTGCTGGAAAAGGGGCAGGACCTGGTGACGCGGTTCGAGGAAGCCCACTCAGGGGCGCGGGGCAGTGACATGTCCGGCTCCGGCGCGTGGGCGCGAACAACCGCAGACGGCCATGCCGCCCGAGTCGACCTGCGCTGGCCCCCCGGCCTCCCCGACGGCGGCCGCCACGGCTTCACCCCCCGGCACCGGGCCCGCCTGGAAGCCGCGCTGCCCGCCATGGCCGCGCGAATAGCCGAGGCGCTGCCGAAGGACGCCCGCCGCGTCCACGTCCTCGGTTTCGAGGAGCTGATGTACACCCCGCTGCGCCTCGCCCACGAGCTGGAGCGGCTCCTCGACGGCACGGAGATACGGTTCTCCACCACCACCCGCTCACCCGTCCTCGCCGTCGACGACCCCGGCTACGCCATCCGCACCCGCCTGGTCTTCCCCGCCCACGACGACCCGGCCGACGGGCCCGGCGACCGCTACGCCTACAACGTGGCCGGCGCCGGCTTCGACGCGGTGGTCGCCGTCGTCGACTCGGCCGCCGACACCCCCGCACTGCACGCCCCCGACGGCCTGCTCGCCCGGCTCGCCGGGCACACCCCGCACGTCCTGCTCACGGTCGTCCCCTCGTACGTCCCCGGGGCCGCGCCCGCCCCCGAAAGGCCCGCCATGCTGCCCGAGCCCCTTCGCGGCCCCGCCTTCTCCTCGTACGCGCCCGACGAGGTCGGCTGGCTCCTGCAGGACCTGTCGGACGTCACGCTGGAGGCGCCGACCGAGGAGCGCGAGGAGGCCATCCAGAGCGGCGGCGCGCACTACGCCGAGTCGCTGCCGGTCGAGTACCAGCCCAGCGAGCAGTACCAGCAGCTCTTCCACGCCGCGCTGGACGCGTCCGCGGCCCGCCTCGCCACCGCCGTCGGCGTGGTGACGGAGACCGTGCTCGCCGAACGCTCCCCGCGCCCGGTGCTGGTGTCGCTGGCCCGCGCGGGCACCCCCGTCGGCGTGCTGATGCGCCGCTGGGCCCAGGACCGGCACGGCCTCGACCTCGCGCACTACGCCGTCTCCATCGTGCGCGGCCGGGGCATCGACGCCAACGCGCTGCGCTGGCTGGCCGCCCACCACGACCCGGCCGACGTCGTCTTCGTCGACGGCTGGACCGGCAAGGGCGCCATCACCCGCGAACTCGCCGCCGCGCTCGACGATTTCGAGCGGGCCGAGGGCGTCACCGGCTTCGACCGGGAGATCGCCGTGCTCGCCGACCCGGGCGCCTGCGTCCGCACGTACGGCACGCGCGAGGACTTCCTGATCCCCTCGGCGTGCCTCAACTCCACGGTCTCCGGGCTGATCTCGCGTACCGTGCTCCGTGCCGACCTGGTCGGCCCGCACGACTACCACGGCGCCAAGTTCTACCGCGAACTCGCCGGCGCCGACGTCTCGGTGGCCTTCCTCGACGCGGTCTCCGCCCGCTTCCCCGAGGTCCGGGACACGGTGGACGCGGCGGTCAAGGAACTGCTGGCCGCCGACCGCACCCCCACCTGGGAGGGCTGGGCGGCCGTCGAACGGATCAGCGAGGAGTACGGCATCCACGACGTCAACCTGGTCAAGCCCGGTGTCGGCGAGACCACCCGGGTACTGCTGCGCCGCGTGCCGTGGAAGATCCTCGCGCGCGCCGGCGCCGGCGCCGACCTGGACCACGTCCGGCTGCTCGCCGAGCAGCGCGGGGTGCCGGTCGAGGAGGTCGCCGACCTGCCCTACACCTGCGTGGGGCTGATCCATCCCCAGTACACGCGCGGCGCGACGGGCGCCGACGGAAAGGCGGTGGCCCTCTGATGCCGGTGCTCGTGGCGAGCGACCTCGACCGTACGCTGATCTACTCCTCCGCGGCCCTCGCGCTGACCATGCCGGACGCGCGGGCGCCCCGGCTGCTGTGCGTCGAGGTCCACGAGAGCAAGCCGCTGTCGTACATGACCGAGACCGCGGCAGGGCTGCTCGGCGAGCTCGGGGACGCGGCGGTGTTCGTACCGACCACGACCCGGACGCGCAAGCAGTACCTGCGCATCAACCTGCCGGGGCCGCCGCCGAAGTACGCGATCTGCGCCAACGGCGGACATCTCCTGGTCGACGGCGTCTCCGACCCCGCCTGGCACGCCCGGGTGACCGCGCGCCTCGCCGACGAGTGCGCCTCCCTCGACGAGATCCGGGCCCACCTCGCGGCCACCGCCGACCCGGTGTGGGTGCGCAAGCACCGGATCGCCGAGGACCTCTTCGCCTACCTGGTCGTCGAGCGGGAGCTGCTGCCCGAGGAGTGGGTGAAGGAGCTTGCGGTGTGGGCGGAGAACCGCGGCTGGACGGTCTCCCTACAGGGCCGCAAGCTCTACGCCGTCCCGAAGCCGCTCACCAAGAGCGCGGCCATGCACGAGGTGGCCCGCCGCACCGGCGCCGAGCTGACGCTGGCCGCCGGCGACTCGCTCCTCGACGCCGACCTCCTGCTCGCCGCGGACCGCGGCTGGCGCCCGGGCCACGGAGAACTCGCGGACACCGACTGGACCGCCCCCACGGTGACGGCCCTGCCCGAACGCGGCGTACTGGCGGGCGAACGCACACTGAGGGAGTTCCTGAGGGCGGTGAGATCTTAGGGACGCCGGGTCCTGACACCCCCTAGGGGCGCGGGGAACTGCGCGACCAGCCCACCAGCCACCCGCGGCCGGCGACGCACGTCAGCTGCAGCAACCCCCGCCGCAACACCCGCCCCCGCCCGCGCGGGGCGCCGCGGGCGCCGACGCGGAACCGCCGACCGCCACGGTCGACAACAGCTTCACCGTGTCGTCATGCCCCGCAGGGCACGCCGCGGGATCGGCGGACTCCGCCATCGGTCGGCTCAGTTCGAACGTGTCGCCGCAGGTCCGGCAGCGGTACTCATAGCGAGGCATGCGCCCAGATTAACGGCCCGCCTCCGGCGGCTGCAGCCGCTCGGGCCGCATTTCCGCGCGCCGCACCCGGTCCTCGTCGACATCCGTGGCCAGGTCCGGGTGGCGGGCACGGAAGTACGGGTTGTCCCGTGGCAAGGCCGAGCCGACCCGCCCGTACATCCCGAAGGTCATCAGCACCACGCCGTACACGAAGCTGAACAGCACGTTCTGGATGCGGAACGCGAGGAAGTTGTTCTCGGTGCCCAGCAGCCCGAGGTTGAGGAAGCCGCTGAGGATGAAGGCGACTCCGACGACCATGTTGAGCGTCGACGCGAAGTTGCCGCCGATCACCATGCCGACGAACAGCAGCAGCCCCACGCAGATCGACAGCACGCTCAGCGCGCCGTTGGTGTTCAGGCCGACGACCTGGTCACCGCGCGTGTCGAAGAAGCCGACCCGGCCGATCAGGCCGAGGATGCCGAAGGCGACCAGCACGAGACCCATCAGGCCCGCGCCGATCCGGTACACCTTGTTCAGTCGGTGGTCGACAGGCAGGTGGTCGTTGAAGCTGATTCCTCGTCCCGATCCCTTGTGCACTGCGTGTGCGGCCATATCCGCCTCCCTCCGGGAGCTGGTGCGTGGCCGACGGACGACTCATACGTCCCTTTCGTTCACCAATATCCGCCTGCCCCGGATCGCGCGCCACCAAAACAGCTCAGTGGCCGGCGCCCGCCCCGCGCTCCTCGCGGATCAGGGCGACCACCTCCGCGACCGTCTGCCGCACCGCCTCCGTCTCCGTGAGGAAGTGCCAGTAGTCGGGGTGGCGCCCCTCCAGCCCGGCGACGGCGCGCTCCAGGCGGGCCACGGAGTCGTCCAGCGGCCGCGCGTGCCGCGGGTCGGGGGTGTGGCGGCCGGCCATGGCGAGCCGCTGGGCGTCCCGGATGGCGAACCGGGTGCGGTCGATCTCCTGCTGGGGATCCTTCTGTACGGCGTTCAGCCGCCGCAGCCGGTCCCCCGCGGCGGAGACCGCCTCGTCGGTGGAGTTGAGCAGCGCACGCGCCGTCGACAGCAGCGCGGTCGCGTCGGGCCAGCGCTGGGCGTCCCGCGCGGTCTGCGCCTCGCGGAGCTTGGCCTCGGCCTGCCGGATGCTCTCCGCGGCCTGCTCGGGCACCCGCTGGAGGTCCTGCCAGCAGGCGAGCGTGAAGCGCCGGCGCAGTTCGCTGAGGATCGGCTCGACCTGGCCGGCCCGGGTGGTCAGGGCCTGCGCGCGCGTCCGCAGGGACACCAGCCGGTGGTCCGTCTCGGCGGCCCGCTCCGGCAGCCGCTCGGCCTCCGCGCGGATCGTCTCGGCCTCCCGGGCGACCCGTTCGGCGCGCTCCAGGGTCTGCGGGACGCCGTGCTGCCCGGCGCCCTGGTTCAGCTTGGTCAGCTCGGGGGCGAGGGCGGCGAGCCGGGCGGCGAGGTCGTCGGCCGTGAGCCCGGAGCCTCTGGTGGCGTCCAGCGCGTCGGAGGCGGCGAGCAGGGCCTGCCGGGCGCGTTCGAGGGCGGGGGCGAGCCGTGCCAGCTGGGTCTCGGCCTTGCCGAGCAGCGGGCCGAGGCCCTCGGCGAACCGGTCCAGGTCCTGCTTGACGCGGCCCAGCTCGTCCTGGGCGGCGGTGAGTTCGGTGCGGGCCCGGGTGGCGGCGGAGGCCTCCAGGTCGTCGCGGTCGAGGTCGTGGGCGTCGACCGCCTGGATGTAGCGGTGGCTGGCCTCGTCGATGCGCACGCCGAGCGCCTGGAAGTCGGCGGCCGCGCGGCGGGCGGCGGGGGAGTCGTCGACGGCGGCGATGGTCTCGATGGAGATGCGCAGGTCCCGCTGCGCGGTGTCCAGTTCGTAGAACGCGGCGGCGGCGGCGTCCTTGGCGGCCTGCGCCTCCGCCCGCTGGCTCTCGGCCCGGCCGCCGAACCAGCGTCTGGTGCCGCCGCCGGCGAACGCGGCGGGCAGCGCGAGCGCGGCGACCAGCGGCAGGGCGATCAGGGCGAGCGTGTCGCGGACCGCGCCGGAGCGCCGGGCGCGGCGCGGGGCTCTCGGTGGGGCGGCGCGGTGGTGCCCGCGCGGCATCGACGGCGAGTACGGCTGCTGCGGTGTCGCCGTCACATCCCTCTCCCGTGCTGTCATCCGCCCTGCCCGGTGTCATTCTCCCACCGGTTAAGGACGAACACACGGGCCCGTCAGTTCGCCGTACGGACCGTGACTTTGCGGTCGCCGGTGCGAGGTCCAGCGGGCCGGTGGTGCGCCACCCTGAACGCGTTTGCAGGACAGTGCCCCGGGCAAGGTAGGCTGTCGACTCGTTCACGGGTGCGTAGCTCAGGGGTAGAGCGCCTGCCTTACAAGCAGGATGTCGGCGGTTCGAAACCGTCCGCGCCCACACATGACGAAGAGACCCCGGCCGCACCGGCCGGGGTCTCTTCGTCGTCCCAGGCCGCCTCAGGCCTCCTTCAGGCTTCCTCGGTCCCCTCCGGGGCCTCGTGCGCGTGCTTCAGCGAGGAGCGGGCGTCGACCCGGTCCGGGCCGGTCAGTTCCGACCAGTAGCGGTGGGTGGTGACGAAGACGGCGAGTTCGTGTTCGCGGCGGCGCAGCTTCTCCACCTCGGCCTGTTCGTCGGAGGTCCAGCCGGGGGAGGCGGGGCGTTCCAGCTTGCGCCAGCCGCCGTCGTCGCTGAAGCCGTCGACCGGCTCGACCGACCAGGGGAGGCGCTTCAGCAGGGCCGTCAGCTCGGCCCGGACCTGATGCAGCTCCTCCTGGCCGGCGCGGAGGTCGCTGGGGAAGTCATAGGTCGTAGCCACGCGGCAATGCTACGCCTGTTCGATTTTGGGTCGCGAGTGGCTTCCCTCTATCGGGGTATCAGCGGCGGCGCGTTGACGATTTTCCTGCACAGAATCAGGTCACATCACTTCCTTCCTCCGCAAAAGGAGAAGCACTGTGCGTATCACTGCGAGGATCGTCGCGACCGTCGCCGCCGCCGGAGCCGCCCTGGCCCTGACCGGAACGGCCGCCGTCGCCGCGGAAACCCGGACCCCGGCCGCGGTCGCCGACGTCTGTGAGGACGGCGCGTGCGCCCTGGGCGTCGCCTCCGGGTCGTCCGGCCTCCTGTCCGGCAACGTCATCCAGGTCCCGGTCGACCTGGACCTGGGCGTGTGCGGCAACTCGATCAACGTGATCGGGCTCCTCAACCCGGCGACGGGCAACTCCTGCGACGAGGACGAAGAGGAGTGAGACATCCCGTGGGCCCGCCTCCGGTGACGGAGGCGGGCCCACGGGTGTGTGTGGATCAGTGACCGGCGTCGCGCAGGTCCCGTACCAGCTTCTCCGCCACCGGTACGGGGATGCCGTGCCGGTCCGCCGCGCGCAGCAGGGCCCCGCCGATCGCGTCCAGTTCGAGCGGGCGGCCCGCCTCCGCGTCGCGCTGCATGGAGGACCTGGTGGCGGCCGGGAAGGCGTCGTAGCGGGCCAGGGCCTGCGCCGGGTCCGCCGGTCCGCCGCAGGCGCGGCTCACCGCGGCGGTCTCCTCGACCAGCGCGGTCAGCTCCTCGCGGCGGTGGGTGCGGATCTCGCCGAGCGGTACGGCGTACCGCGTGGTGAGCAGGGCGAACGGCGCCAGGAACGACATCTTCGCCCACAGCGTCGCCGCCTCGTCGGTCAGTACGCGGGTGGCCGGGCCGACCGCCGTGAACGCCGCGGCGAGGGCGTCGAGACGGGGGCGCGGGACCGGGTCGCCGGTCAGGTCGATCTCGGCGAAGGGGCTGGCGTGCCGGATCTCGCCGGGGGCGACGCGGGTGGACTCGACACGGATGGCGGCCGGGGCGACCCGGTCGGCGCGGTAGCGGTCCCGGAGCAGGGCGGGGTGTTCCACGCCGTTGAGGAACGGGACGACCAGTCCGTCGCCGAGCGCGTCGGCCGGCACGCGCGCCAGGGCGGCGTCGAGAGCGGTGTGCTTGACGGTGATCAGGCAGGCGTCGACCGCCTCGCGCAGCCGGGTGTCGGCCTCGACCGCGGCGGTGAAGTCGCCGAAGTGGGGGCTGCGGACGCGGATGCCGCCGGTGCGCAGGGTGCGGGCGGTCTCCTCGCCGGACAGGCAGATCACCCGGTTGCCGGCGCGGGCGAGCAGGGCGGCGAGGAGGCCGCCGACGCCGCCGGGGCCGAGGACGGCGAAGGTGAGGCCGTCGCGGGAGGCGGGAGCGGGGGAAGGGGGAGCGGGCTGTGCCATGGTGTGGCTCCTCTCGTCGGTCGGCCCCGTGATGGTGGCCGCCTGTGAGGTGATCATGGCAGGGTGGGCGAATCGGCGGTACCGCCCGTTTCACGGTGCGAGACTGGAGCCATGTGCCGGAGTATCAAGACGCTTCGTCCGCCCGTGTTGCCCGAGGAGGCGACGGAGGAGGACATTCGGGCCGCCGCGTTGCAGTACGTGCGGAAGGTGTCCGGCTTCCGGGCGCCGGCCGCGCACAACCGGGAGGTCTTCGACCTCGCCGTCGACGCGATCGCCGAGGCCACGGCCGAGCTGCTGGCGGGCCTGGAGGTGCGGGGCCGGGCCGCCCGCACGGCGGGGTAGCGAGCCGCGCGGCCGTCCCTCGGGTCAGTACCGCTGGGCCTTGGTGATCGCCGCCGTCAGCTGCTGCCCGGCGGGTGTCCGGGTGATGGCGAGCGGCTGTTCCTTGGCGCCGGGGGCCAGGTCCTCCGCGCCGACGTAGCGGGTCTCGACGACCTTGCCGTCGGAGTCGCGGAAGTCGACCCGCACCGCGTAGGACGCGGTCTTGTCCGTGCTGTTGGTGATGTTGACGACGACGGCGAGCAGGTCGCCCGTGTCGGCCCGCGGTTTTCCGGTGAGGGAGACGTCGGCCATGGCGTTGCCCTGGCCGTCGACGTTCTCCAGCTCCCGCCGGGCGGCCGCGTTGGCGCGGGCGACCTCGGCCGAGACCGACGCCTCGAACTCCGAGGCGCGGGCGGAGGCGGAGGAGGCGGCGGCCGAGGCCCGTGCGCGGGCGGACTCCTCCAGTGAGGCGAGGGCGGAGGCCGGGGTGCCGGAGAACGAGGCGGTGTAGGGGCCCGTGGGGGTCGGCCGGGGGGAGGCCTGACCGCCGCCGCCGTCGTCCCCGCCGCACGAGACCAGCGTCGCCGCGCTCGCGGCCGCGACGAGCAGTGCGGCCACCGCGGTGCCGGCCCGGGCCGCCCGTCGCGGTGGTCTCGTCTCCTTCGACGTACGGGCACTCATGCCATCGGTCCTTTCGCCGGGGCTTCCATCGTGCACGCGCCGTCAGCGAGCGGCCACTTCAGGTCACGGGCGGGGTGGCCTCCGGCCGTCAGGACCGCCGCATCACATACGTGGCCGCCGCCCCCGCCGCGAACAGCGCGAGCACGGACACGCCGGTCGCCAGCCAGGCGGTGCCCAGCCAGTGGGCGCCGAAGTAGCCGAGGGCGACGCTGTAGGTGGCCCACGACAGGCCCGCCAGGGCGGACCAGGGGAGGAAGTCGCGGGCGCGGCGGCGGGCGGCGCCGGCGCCGAGGGAGACCACGGAGCGGCCGGCGGGTGCGAAACGGGCGAGGACGACGAGGGCGCCGCCGCCTCGGGCCAGTGCGGTGCCGAGACGTTCCTGCGCGAGGCGGAGGCGGGGCGAGCGGGCGATGGCGCGGTCCAGCCGCGCGCCGCCGCGCCAGGCGAGGCGGTAGGCGGCGAGGTCGCCGAGCACGGACGCGGTGGTGGCGCAGAGGGTGAGGGCGAGGATGTCGGGCACGTCGGGCGGGGCCTCGCCGGTCGCCGCGCCGGTGCCCGCGGCGGCGGTCGCCGCCATGATGACCAGCACTCCGCTGGGCAGTACCGGTACGAAGACGTCGAAGAGGATCGACACGGCGACCACCGCGTAGATCCATGGACTGCCGGTCAGCGACCCCACACTCTCCAGCACCGTTACTCCCCGTTGTCCCCCGTAAGCTCCACGAGCCTACGCCTGGGGTGTGACAAGGGGTTCACGGGGGGCTCGTGCGTTCGGCACGGAGCGTTCACAAGGGCGGGGGCGCGGTGCGGCCCGGGTGTCGCCCCGGGCCGCACCGCGGCCGCTCACGGTCAGGCGGCCACCGGCGTCTTCCGCGCGGCCGGCTCCGCCGTCCCGGACCGCCTGGCGAACAGCCGGTCCAGGCCGAAGGCGCCGGAGCCGGTGAAGACCAGCAGGAGGAAGGCCCAGCAGAACATCGCGGAGGCCTCGCCGCCGTTCTCCAGCGGCCACAGGGCCATGGACTGGTGGACGTCGAAGTACGCGTAGGCCATCGAGCCGGAGGCGATGAACGCCGCGGCGCGGGTGCCGAGGCCCAGCATCACCAGGCCGCCGCCGACGAGCTGGATGACGGCCGCGTACCAGCCGGGCCAGGTGCCGGCGCCGATGGTGCCGCCGTCGCCGCCGGAGGCGCCGCCGAGGACGCCGAACAGGGAGGCGGCGCCGTGGCAGGCGAAGAGGAGGCCGACGACGATGCGGAACAGGCCGATCGCGTACGGCTGTGCGCTGTCGAGACGTGCGGACATGTGGGGGGCTCCTTCGGTCGGCTGGGCCGGGTGGACCCGTGGGGGACAGAACCGAGTGGAGCTCCCACGTTAGGTGTGCCTAATCGGTGCTTGCAAGTTCAACATTTAGCCAGAGCTTAGATCGTCACGGGCCGGTCAGCACCGACTCCTCCACCGTCGTCAGCCGCGTCCGGCCGCGCCCGTCCGTCCGCGCGTGCTCCAGCCGCAGCGTCGCCGAACGCCCGTGCAGCGTCAGCGTCATGAGCTGGTTGCCGAACCACGGACCGCCCGTGCGGCGCCAGTCGACCGGCGGGAGGGGGATCCGCCCGTGCCCGGCGAGCCGGCGCCCCAGGAACCGCGCCGGACCGCTCCAGGCGATCTTGAAGGCGAGGTGCAGCGGCCGCGGGATGGAGTTGTGGACGGGGGAGCAGGTCAGCTGCAGCACCCGGGCGTCGGGCCCGCGCCCGGCCGGCCAGGTGGGCTCGGCAAGGTACGCGTGGTGCACGTCCCCGGAGAGCACGCACACCGTCGCGGGCGCCCCGGGCCCCGAGCCCGCCTCCGCGATCAGCTCGGCCAGCGCGGCGAAGGACTCCGGGAAGGCCGCCCAGTGCTCCAGGTCGGCGGCCCGGCGCAGCCGCTCCCCGAGCCGGGCCCAGCGCGGGCCCTTCTCGCCCCGGCACAGCGCCGCGTCCCAGCCCTCGGCGTCGTGCATCAGATGCGGCAGCAGCCAGGGCAGGGAGCTGCCGATGAGCAGGTGGTCGTAGCCGCCGGGGTCGTCCAGCGCCTGTTCGCGCAGCCAGGCGGCCTCGCCGGGGCCGAGCATGGAGCGGGCGCCCTCGTCGAGGACGCGGGCCGCGCGGGTGTCGGCCATCAGCAGCCGGACCCGGCCGAAATCGCGGCGGTAGCTCCAGCGCGCGGTGGTGTTGTCGGCGTCGGCGCGGGCGGCGAAGGCGCGCAGCACGTCGGTGGCGTCGGGCGTGTCGTGCACGGCCGCGAAGAGCGGGTCCTCGGCCAGCTCCGCCGGGGACAGGTTTCCGATGTGCTGGTGGACCCAGTACGACATCAGCCCGCTCAGCAGCCGCTCCCGCCACCAGGAGGTGGCCCGCATGTCGGCGAGCCAGGCGGCGGAGGTGTTCCAGTCGTCGATGACGTCGTGGTCGTCGAAGATCATGCAGCTGGGGACGGTGGACAGCAGCCAGCGCACATCGGGGTCGAGCCACGACTCGTAGTAGAGCCGGGTGTACTCCTCGTAGTCCGCCACCCCGCTGCCCGGCGGTTCGCGCAGGTCGCGGCGGGCGCCCAGCCAGCGGCGGGTGGCCGGGGAGGTCTCGTCGGCGTACACCTGGTCGCCGAGCAGCAGCAGCACGTCGGGCCGTTCGCCCTCGGGGTCGGCGGTGATACGGGCGGCGAGGGTGTCGAGGGCGTCGGGGCCGGCGGGGTCGCTGCCGTGGTCGGGCGGGGCGGCCCAGCGGCAGGAGCCGAAGGCGACGCGCACCGGGTCGTCGGCGAGGCCGGTGCGGATGACGGAGGGCGGGGAGCCGGAGCCGGGGAGCGGCCAGACCCGGGTGCCGTCGAGGGTCACCTCGTACGCCGTCGCCGTACCCGGTGTCAGGCCGGTCACCGGCACCAGCGCGTAGTGGTGGCCCGCCACCTGGAAGGTGCGGGCGGTGCCGTGGGCGCCGTCGGCGCAGCGCACCTCGGCGGTGCACGGCCGGCTCGCCTCGACCCAGACGGTCGCGGACGAACCGTCGGTGTATCTCAGCAGTGGCCCAAGGCGCAGTTCCGCCACGTGATCGCCCGCCCTTTCCATGGTCGGCTCACCACCGGGGCGCGGCTCGCCTCCTCCGTCGCCCCGTACGGTACGGAACGACGGAGGCGGGCGCGGCGGTTCCGGCCGGGAAGGTCAGCAGGAGGCGAGGTGGTTCTGCAGCGCGCTCTTCTCGGCGGAGTCGACGGAGAGGCCGTAGTAGTACTTCACCTGCACCCAGGCGCGGACGTAGGTGCAGCGGTAGGCGGTGCGGGACGGCATCCAGGTGGCCGGGTCCTGGTCGCCCTTGGCCTGGTTGACGTTGTCGGTGACGGCGATCAGCTGCGGGCGGGTCAGGTCGTTGGCGAAGGCCTGGCGGCGGGAGGTGGTCCAGCTGTCGGCGCCGGAGTCCCAGGCCTCGGCGAGCGGCACGAGGTGGTCGATGTCGAGGTCGGAGGCGGCGGTCCAGGTGGCGCCGTCGTAGGGGGAGTACCAGCTGCCGCTGACGGCGGCGCACGCGGAGTCCTGGACGACGTTGGTGCCGTCGCGCTTGAGGACGACCTCGCGGGTGTTGCAGGCGCCGGACTGGGTGATCCAGTGCGGGAAGAGGTCGCGGTCGTAGCCGGTGCGGTCCTCGGCGGCGACGGTGAGGGAGGCGAGGTAGGTGCGGGCGGTGGCCGCGCTGACGGGGGTGGGGAGGGCGGCGGAGGCGGAGGGGGCGTTGAACAGCGCCACGGAGGCGATGAGGGCGCTGAACGCCGCGACTATGCTCAGCCGTCGACGCGCGTAGAACCGGGTCATGCTAACTCCCTTGGAGTGTGGGGGTGTTGGCGTGCGAGCGAGGGAATGCTCGCGGTGGGTTGTTGCCGGCGGATGTGCGTTCGGTGAGAAGTTAGCGACGTGCACATGACAGAACAAGGTTCAGGTTCGAACTTCCTGTCCCGTACGATGGGTGGCGCAGAAGGGGAGTAGCTCTTCGCCGGATCGTCGACATACTGCTCAGCTCGGCTGGGCCGGCGCCCGGAGGCGGGTCCTTCAGGACCGCGCCAGCGAGACCTTCGGCAAGCAGTGCACGCCCGTGCCGTACGGCACGGGTGCCGTGTGCTGTCCTTGCCGAGGTGTCGCCGCGAAGGGCTCGGCACTCTCGGTGGGGGCAGTCCCGACCGATTGAGGAACCTTGATCAGCCTTACCGTGACAGCGCTCGTCTTCGGCGTCGTCTTCCTCGCCGAGCTGCCCGACAAGACCGCCCTGGCCGGCCTCGTCCTGGGCACCCGCTATCGCGCCTCCTACGTCTTCGCGGGCGTCGCCGCCGCCTTCGCCCTGCACGTGGCGCTCGCCGTCGCGGCCGGCAGCGTGCTGACCCTGCTGCCGCAGCAGATCGTGCACGCGCTCACCGGTGTGCTCTTCCTGGGCGGCGCGGCGGTGCTGCTGATGAAGAAGGACGAGGACGAGGACGAGGTCCGCAAGCCGGAGAACCAGTCCTTCTGGAAGGTCGCCGGGTCCGGCTTCATGCTGATCCTCGTCGCCGAGTTCGGTGACCTCACGCAGATCATGACGGCGAACCTCGCGGCCCGCTACGACGACCCGCTGTCCGTCGGTCTGGGCGCGGTGCTGGCGCTGTGGGCGGTGGCCGGGCTCGGCATCGTCGGCGGAAAGGCCCTGATGAAGCGGGTGCCGCTGAAGCTGATCACCAAGGTCGCGGCGATGCTCATGCTGGCGCTCGGCGTGTGGAGCCTGTGGGAGGCGGTGACCGGCTGAGCCCGCGCCGGGCGGCTCGCGAGCTGAACGGCAGGTGAAGGTTTCGCCGGGGCGCTGGCGGGATGCCGGATTTGTTTTGTACCGTGGAGGAACAAAGTGGCTCCCGCCCGTTTTCCCTGACCGGCGGGCGGGGCTGCTCTGTTTCCCCGGGGGACGCCACCCCTGTACCCCGCCCCGCTTCCTGGAGCTGCCGATGACGGCCACCACCGTGCTCACCGCCCGCGCCCTCCTGCTCGACATGGACGGCACCCTCGTCAACTCCGACGCCGTGGTCGAACGGATCTGGCGCCGCTGGGCCGACCGGCACGGCCTCGACGGCGACGAGGTGATGAAGGTGGTGCACGGCCGCCAGGGCCACGCCTCCATGGCCGTCCTGCTGCCCGACCGGCCTGTGGAGCAGAACCACGCGGACAACGCGCGCATGCTCGCCGAGGAGACCGCCGACATGGACGGCGTCGTCCCCGTCCCCGGCGCCCCCGCCTTCCTGGCCGCCCTGCGCGGCCTCCCGCACGCCCTGGTGACCTCCGCGGACGTCGGCCTGTCCACCGCCCGGATGGCCGCCGCGGGGCTCGCGCTGCCCGACGTCCGGATCACCGCCGAGTCCGTCGGCGCCAGCAAGCCCGACCCCGAGGGCTTCCTCAAGGGCGCCGCCGAACTCGGCATCGCCCCCGCCGACTGCGTCGTCTTCGAGGACTCCGGCGCGGGCATCGCCGCGGGCCGCGCGGCCGGCATGCGCGTGGTGGGCGTCGGCCCCCGCGCCGCCGTCCACGCCCCGGACGTCCACGTCCGGGACCTGACCGAGGTGCGGGTCGAGGACGCGGGGGACGGGACGATCCGCCTGCACGTCGGCTGAACGCGGCCACCGGGGCCGGGCTCAGCTCAGAGCGCGCGGCCCCGCGCGTACCGGCCGGGGGTGGCGCCCACCACGCGCTTGAAGTGCCGGGTGAGGTGCGCCTGGTCGTAGAAGCCGGCCTCGCCGGCCACCTCGGCCGGACGCAGGCCGTCGAGCAGCAGCCGGCGGGCGCGGTCGACCCGGCGGGCCATCAGGTACTGGTGCGGGGCGATACCGAACGCGCCGGTGAAGGACCGCACCAGATGGGCGGGGTGCGCGTGCAGCAGCCGGGCGGCCTCCTCCAGGGCCAGCCCCGGCACCAGCCGCGCGTCGAGCAGGTCCCGCAGCTCGTGCGCCACTCCCCGGCACACCGCCGGGCGGGCCACGGGAGACCGCGGGCGCAGATGGCCGCGCAGGCGCTCGCAGATCAGCGCGAGCCTGCTCTCCGCCTCCAGTTCGTCGCCCCGGTGCCGCAGCGCGGTGTGCAGCCGTCCCACCCGGTGCCGGAGCACCGGATCGGCCAGGTCGGGCGTGTCCACGGCGGGACCGATCAGGCTCTCGTCCAGCCGGGACAGATCCAGGTAGAGCACCCGCTTGCGGAAGCCGTCCGCGGTGGCCGGTGACCCGTTGTGCGGCACCTGCGGCGGAAGCAGCGTGACCGTGCCGTCCGGCGTGCCGTGCTCCCGGCGGTCCAGGTCGTAGCGGACGACGCCGTCGTCGACGACCAGCAGCGTCCAGGCGTCGTGGACGTGCATCGGGTAGGCGTGCTCGGTGAAGCGGGCGTGGAACACCTCCACCACGCCCGCGACGGGCGGGCGCCACGCCGAGATCTCCTGCCGGGCCACCACGCAAACAACGTACAAGACGCCCCACGGGCGCGGTCGGCAGCCTGGGACCATGACGACCGAGAACACCACCGCCCCCGCCCCCGTCCGCTTCGACACCAAGATCGCCGTACTGCTCCGCGCGGACCTGGAGACCTGGCAGCGGCTGAACGTGACGGCGTTCCTGGTCAGCGGCCTCGGCTCGGAGCTGCCGGAGTTGATCGGGGAGCCGTACGCCGACGCCGACGGCACTCCCTACCTGCCGATGTTCCGCCAGCCCGTGCTGGTCTTCGAGGGAACCAAGGAGACGCTGACCGCGGCCCACGAGCGGGCTCTCGCGCGGGCCCTGCCCAGGGCCGTGTTCACCTCGGACCTGTTCGCCACGGGCAACGACCGCGACAACCGCGCGGCGGTCCGCGCGGTGCCGGGCGGGCAGCTGGACCTCGTCGGCATCGCCGTGCACGGGCCGCGCAACGCCGTGGACAAGGTCCTCAAGGGCGCCCGCATGCACCCGTAGCGCGGACGGCTCGGCCCGCCGCGGGACCTACGGCTCCCGCGTCTCCGTCTCCAGCAGCTGCCGCGTCTTCGTCCCGTACACGTTCAGCTCGTCCTGGAGACCCCGGGACCACTGGTAGTTGCGCAGGGCGTCCTCGACGCGGCTGGTGAAGACGCCGTGCGCCTCGTCGTTGTACAGGTACAGCTGGCGCAGCCGCAGCTGGAGTTCCGTGACCTCCGGGCCCCGGTCGCCGCGCCGCAGCACGGGACCCTGCTCCGGGGCGGGCGACGCGGTCGCGCGGTCCGTCGTCGCGGACTGGCTGGGCGTCGGCGTCTCGGTCGGCGTGGGCGTGGGGGAGGCGCTGCTCGCGGACGGGGACGGCGACGGGGAAGGGCTCGCGCTCGCCGAGGGGGACGGCGAGGCGGACGACGCGGGCGACGCCGAGGCGCCGGTGCTCGCCGTGGCCGGACGGGACGCCTCGCTGGTGCGGGCCTCCGGCACCGCCTCGCGCACGTCCTCCGGCAGCGCGGTGTCCCGGGACGGCTTGTCGTACGAGAACAGGCCGCTCGCCAGCCCGGCCGCCGCGACCACGGCGACCACCGCGCCGGCCACGCCGAGCAGGACGGTACGGCGACGGCGCCGGGCGTGCGGCCCCTCCGGGCCGGGGCCGCCGGTCTCCGGCCGCGGCGCGTCCTCGAACAGGTCGAGGTCGTCCGTGCTGGGCGCGGAGGGCGGCGGGGCCAGCGGGGTGGGCAGCACCGTGGTGACCGGCTCGGGCTCGACGGGGCGCAGCGGCATCGTCAGCTCCGCGTCCGCGGGCTCCGCGTCCGCGGGCTCCGCGTCCGCCGGGCGCTCGCCGGTGCCGTCCAGATCGACGTACGGGCGTATGCGCAGCGGGTCGAAGTCCTCCGCCGCCGCCTGTTCCGCCGTGCGGGCATCGCGCAGCGCGTCGGACGCCCGCCGGCCGCAGGCGCACGACGGCGTGTTGTCCGCCCCCCGCGCCGCCCCGCACTCCGGGCACGCATGCCCCTTCGGCTCCGCCACGCGTCCGTCCCCTCCCTAAGAACTCCAGAGATTATGCAGATTCCGTGGAGGTTGAGGTCGCCTGCCTGGGTATTCGACAGGGGTCAAAACCGACTCGACAGGCCATAACGGGTCACACCGATCACGATGGAAAGGTGTCAGCCGAGCCCTCGGGAGGTCTTCATGGCCGAGGATGCGCGCAGCCCCGCCGCCCAGACACGCGGCCCGCAGCGCGGGGTGAACACCGGGGAACACGTCTCCGGCGACGTACTGGTCTCGATCGGCGCGCTGCTGCTGGGAATGCTGCTCGCCGCGCTCGACCAGACGATCGTCTCCACCGCGCTGCCCACCATCGTCAGCGAGCTGGGCGGCCTGGACCACCTGTCGTGGGTGGTCACCGCCTATCTGCTGGCGTCCACCGCGGCGACTCCGCTGTGGGGCAAGCTGGGCGACCAGTACGGGCGCAAACGGCTGTTCCAGACCGCCATCGTGATCTTCCTCATCGGCTCGGCGCTGTGCGGCCTCGCACAGAACATGCCACAGCTGATCGCGTTCCGCGCGTTGCAGGGCCTCGGCGGCGGCGGACTGCTCGTGCTGTCCATGGCCATCGTCGGCGACCTGGTGCCGCCCCGCGACCGGGGCCGCTACCAGGGCCTGTTCGGCGCGGTGTTCGGCGCGACCAGTGTCCTCGGCCCGCTGCTCGGCGGCCTCTTCACCGAGCATCTGAGCTGGCGCTGGGTCTTCTACATCAACCTGCCGGTCGGCGTCGTCGCGCTCGCCGTGATCGCCGCCGTGCTGCACATCCCGCACCGCGCCACCAAGCACGTCATCGACTACCTCGGCACCTTCCTCATTGCCGCGGTCGCCACCTGCCTGGTCCTGGTGGCCTCCCTCGGCGGCACCACCTGGAGCTGGGCATCGCCGCAGATCGTCGGCCTGGCGGTGCTCGGCGTGGTGCTCGCGGTGGTGTTCGTCGCGGTGGAGCGGCGCGCGGCCGAACCGGTGCTGCCGCTGAAGCTGTTCCGGATCCGCACCTTCACCCTGTCCGCGGTCATCAGCCTCGTCGTCGGCTTCGCCATGTTCGGCGCGATGACCTACCTGCCGACGTACCTCCAGGTCGTGCAGGGCGTCTCACCGACCATGTCCGGCGTCCACATGCTGCCGATGGTGCTGGGCCTGCTGCTGGCGTCGACGGCGTCCGGACAGATCGTCAGCCGCACCGGCCGCTGGAAGGTGTTCCCGATCGCGGGCACCGGCATCACCACGCTCGGCCTGCTGCTGCTCAGGCAACTCGACGAGCACAGCTCGGACGCGCAGATCAGCGGCTTCTTCTTCGTCTTCGGCCTGGGACTCGGCCTGGTCATGCAGGTGCTGGTGCTGATCGTGCAGAACGCCGTGTCGTACGAGGACCTGGGCGTCGCCACCTCGGGCGCGACCTTCTTCCGGTCGATCGGGGCCGCGTTCGGCGTGGCCGTGTTCGGCACCATCTTCGCGGGCCGCCTCGGCGACAAGCTCACCGCCGCCCTGCGCGGCGCCGAACTGCCGCCCGGCGTCTCCGTGAACGGCCTGGAGGCCGACCCGCGCGGCCTGGCCGAACTGCCGGCACAGCTGCGGCCGGCGGCCCTGCACGCCTACGCGACGGCCATCACCGACGTCTTCCTGTACGCCGCGCCGGTCGCCCTCGTCGGGTTCGTGCTGGCCTGGTTCCTCAAGGAGGACCGGCTGCGCGCCTCCGTCACCGCGCCCGACGGGACGGAGACGCTGGCCAGCAACCCGGTCGAGCGGTCCTCGTACGACGAGGTGTGCCGGGCGCTGTCGGTGCTGGGCACCCGCGAGGGACGGCACGAGGTGTACCGGAAGATCACCGCGCGGGCGGGCTACGACCTGCTGCCCGCGGCGAGCTGGCTGCTGCTGCGGATGAAACGGTACGGCTGGGTGGAGCCCGGCGTGCTCGCCGAGCGCACCAGCGTGCCGCTGGGCATCGTCCTGGACGGCGCCCGCCAGGTCGAGGAGCGGCGGCTCGCCGTCCGCGACGGCATCGACCTCGTCCTCACCGACCAGGGCCGCGAGGTCGCCGAACGGCTGGCACAGGCGCGCGAGGAGTCGCTGGCCGAACTGCTCGGCGACTGGTGGGGGCCCGACCGGCCGACCGATCTCGTCCAGCTGGTGCGGGAACTGAACGGCGAACTGTGCGGCTCGACCCGCGAACAGCCGCATGACGAGCGCCCGGTGCCGAAGTTCAGCTGAGCGCCTTGGCGAACCAGTGCTCGGCGTACGGCTCCGCGTTGTGCGGGGCGGTCTCCGCGTAGCCGAGGCGGGCGTACAGCGCGCGGGCCTCCACCAGGTCGCCGCGCGTGTCGAGGATCAGCCGACGGGCGCCGAGCGCGCGTGCCGCGTCCTCGGCGGCGGCCACCAGCAGGGCGGCACCGCCCTTGCCGCGCAGCTCCGACAGCACGAACACCCGCGTCAGCTCGGCCACCGACGCCTCCGCGGTGCGCCGTACGCCCGCGGTGCCGGCGGGCGTGCCGCCGTACCGGGCGACCAGCAGCCGCCCGTCCGGCGGGGTGAGCCCGCCCGACGCCCCGGCCGCGATCTCCCGCTCCAGCTCGTCCGGGTCGGTGCGGCGGTCCTCGTGCAGCAGGTACCAGCGGTCGCTGACCTCCGTGTAGTACGCCCGCCAGAGCGCGGTCGCGACAGGGGAGTCGACGGGTTCGGGAGTGACGGTCCAGGCCGTCGTCGGCTGCGGCATGACGGTCATTCTCGTGCGCGGCCCCGCCGTTTGGGCGGGGGCCCCCGGGCAACCCGGTCAGCGTTCCGAGAACCCGGAGGGCAACCGAATGTCCACAGGCTTGATCGTTGCTTTGATCGTGATCGGGGCGGTCGTCGTCATCGGCGCGGCCGTCCTGCTGATGCAGCGCCGGGGCGCGACCGGCGGGCGGGACCTGAAGCGGCGCTTCGGTCCCGAGTACGAGCGGACCGTCGCCCGGCACGACGGAGACACCAAGGCCGCCGAGCGGGAACTCGCCGGACGCGTCGAACGCCACGGCGGCCTGCGTGAGCGCCCGCTGGAGGCGGGCGAGCGCGGCGAGTTCGAGGCGCGCTGGCAGGCGGCGCAGGAGCGGTTCGTCGACTCGCCGCGGCAGGCGGTGACCGAGGCGGACCTGCTGCTCGCCGAGCTGGCCGGGGCGCGTGGCTTCCCGGACGGCGGGCAGTACGAGGAGCAGCTCGCCGCGCTGTCCGTGCACCACGCCGCCCACGTCCACGGCTACCGGCGGGTCCACCGCCTGGCCCGCGCCGACGGCGGAGCGGGGCAGGCGGAGCAGGGCACGACCGAGGAGATGCGCGAGGCGATGGTCGAGGCCCGCGCGCTGTTCGAGGACCTGGTGTCCCCGAACCGCCGGGACCACGACGAGCCCGGCGACCGCCGCCCGCCGCACCACGCCCGCCGCGGCCGGTCCCACCTGCCGTGGGGCTTCACCCGGCATCACGCCAAGGGGAGTTGAGCCATATGACCGAGGTGCCGCACACGCACAGGGGCGGCGAGGACGAGCGCAGGATGCCGGGCGGCGGCGGGATGCCGCAGGTCCCGGGTGAGCAGGCGTCCGGCGGGATGCCGCAGGGGTCGGGCGGGGTGCCGCAGGGCCCCGGCGGGCAGGTGCCCCCGGAGATGCAGCCGCCCGCCGGACCGGGGTCGCAGGCCCCCGCCGGTCAGCCCGCGCAGCCCCCCGGCGGGCAGCCGTCACAGACCCCCGCCGGTGGTCCGGCACAAGCCCCCGCCGGTGGTCCGGCACAAGCCCCCGCCGGGGCGCCGGCGTCCACCGCGGTCGGTGCGCGCCGGCAGTCCGGTGTGGAGGCAGGGGCCCCGCGCGCGGAGAAGGCGTCGCATCTGGCGCCGCTGCTGGCGCGCGGTGAGGCGGACAAGCTCGCGGAGCGGCTGCAGCACGCGGTGACCGGATTCGTGGACGGCCCGCGGGCCGCCGTGGAGGAGGCCGACCACGTGCTGGAGGAGATCGCGGACCGCTTCACGCAGGCGGTCACCCAGCGGCGGCGCACCCTGCGCCGTTCCTGGGAGGAGACCGACGAGGCCACCCCGCCGTCGTCCGACACCGAGCGCCTGCGGCTGGCGCTGAAGGACTACCGCGAGCTGGCCGACCGGCTCCTGCACCACTGACCCGGCCGCAGGGCGACCCGCCGGCCCGCCGGTCAGTCCGCCGCCCGGCCCTCCCGCCACCGGCGTACGACGTCCTCGACGTCGTACGGCTTGAGTCCCAGCGGAGGGCCGGGCGGCGGCTTGTACATCATGTCGCGGATCTTCACGTTGACCGCCTCGACGATCTTCCGGGCGGCCCGTTCGGAGGGCGCGGTGACGGCCGCCAGCAGCGCCTCCTCCGCCTCCTTGCGCAGCGCCAGCGTCGGCGGCAGCACGGAGACGCCCTCGCGGGCCAGCTTCCGCTTGATCCACCACTGTTCGTCGTACGCGGCCTCGACATCGCCCGGCAGCGGCTTCCCCGCGCCCGGCAGCCGCTCGAACTCGCCGCGTGCGGCGGCGTCACGGATCTGCTTGTCGGTCCAGGACTCGAAGCTCACGCCGGGTGGCTTTCGCTCGGTCATGCGGCCATTGTGCCGGACGCCGTACCCCCGGGCGATTTATCATGCGGCGGCGACCGGCCGATCCGGCCGTCGCGCAAGGGCGTTACAGGACGAAGGAGCCGCACGTGCTCGAACTGACCATGGCCTCCGTCTCCGGGGCGGACGCGGGAGCCACGGCCGGCATGCTGATGGCCGACGCGCCGAGCGAGCCGGGAGCCGTGCTGCGGGTGGGCCGCGACAAGTCGGTGTGCCGGCTGGTGACGCCCGACGACTGGCTGTTCGTCTCCCGGGTGCACCTGGAGTTCCTGTACGGCCCGGACGGCGTCTGGCACCTGACGTGGCTGCGCGGTTCCCAGGCTGAGCCGTCCTCCGAGGTCCGGCTCAGGGTCGGCGAGCACGCGCAGCCGCTGCCCTACGGCGGCACCGTGCCGCTGCCGCACGGCGGCGACGGCGAGGTGGTCATCCAGGACCGCACCGCCCCGCGCAGCGTCAACGTGGGCTTCTACCACGAGGTCTGACGGCCGGCGCGGCGCAGGATCACCCCACCACCCGTGCCACGGCGAACCCGTCGTACCCCTTCGGCCCGACCGTCTGGATCGCCGTTCCGGTCAGCCTCGGGTGGGAGGCGATCAGCTCCAGGGCCGCGCGGGTGCCGCGGACGTCGGGCTCGTCGTCGTCCGGGTCGGCGATCCGCCCGCCGCGCACCACGTTGTCGACGACGATCAGGCTGCCCGCGCGGGTGAGCCGCAACGCCCACTCCACGTAGTGGGCGTTGTTGGCCTTGTCCGCGTCGATGAAGACCAGGTCGAACGGGGGCGGGTTCTCGTCGGCGAGCTGCGGCAGCGTCTCCAGCGCGGCCCCCACCCGCACCTCGACGATCTTCTCCAGACCGGCGCGGGCGATGTTGCGGGCGGCCACCTCGGCGTGCTTGGCGCTGTACTCCAGGGAGATCAGCATGCCGTCGGCGGGCAGCGCGCGGCCGAGCCAGATGGTGCTGTACCCGCCGAGGGTGCCGATCTCGAGGATGGCGCGGGCTCCGGCGACCTGGGCGAGCAACTGGAGCAGTTTGCCCTGGGGCGCGGTGACGCCGATCGCGGGGAGTCCGGCGGCCTCGCTGTCGCGCAGGGCCGCCTTGAGGGGCTCGTCGTCGGGGGAGAGACGGCTGGAGAAGTACTCGTCGACGGCGTGCCAGGTCTGCGACTCGCTCATGCGCTCCCTGCCTCGAAGGTCAATTAGAAGCCCTAACTAGATGCCCTAACGAAGGTAGTCGGGCGAGGTGTTCCCCGCGAGGGCGGCACGCCGGGACCGGCGCCGGACGGACCGGCGTCCTGCGACGGCGAGCGCGGCCACCGCCGCGACGGCCCCGCCCACGGTCAGCAGCCACGCCGGGATACCGGCGACCGTGCGCAGCCTGTCCGTCCAGACGACCTCCTGGAACGTGGCGTCCGACGCCGCCCGCCCCAGCCGGTGGTCGCCGGAGATCCGCGACGGCACCGGGAACTCCTGGGTGACTGCGGTCGGGTACGGGGTGCCCTCGGCCAGTTGGGCCAGCGCCCCGGACTTTTCGGCGACCCGCCCGGCGTAGGTCACCCGCGGCGCGGCCCCTCCGATGGTGCCGCGCGGCTCCATGCGGTGGTCGGCGAGCACGTACAGCCCCAGCGACTGCGGCTCCGCGGCCAGCCGGGACAGCCGCATCGGGTAGACCGGGGCGTCGGCGGCGAAGCTCAGGTGGATCGGGTCGAGGGTGCCGGTCAGGACCGTGCCGTCGGCGTCCGGGGCGAGCCGGACCGCCACGTACTCCCAGCGCTGCTCCACATACGGCTCCAGCGCCTGGCGCAGCCGCGCCGGGAAGGTGAAGCCGTTGTCGCGCAGCCAGCGGTCCAGCGCGGCCGGGTCGGTCGCGGTCAGCCGGGCCACGTCGAACGAACCGAGCCGCTGCCGCCCGACCACGCCGACCCCGGCGCCGGCCGCGTCGCCGGGCATCGGCGCGCCCGCCGTGTCGTCGTCCTCGACCAGCGGCCAGTCCCCGTTGCGCGGCCAGAAGTAGTACCGGTCCCGGTGCACGGGCGCGGTGGCCTCGCGCACCTCCTCGAACAGCTCCGGGTCGCCGAGCCGCACGGTGGCCCGGTTCGGCACGGGCATGATCCAGGCGGCCCGCTCGGCGTCCCCGCCGACCGTCAGGCTCATGACGATCTGCTCGCGCCGCCCGTCCCACCGCACGACGGACTCCTCGCGGCCCACCGACACCCGCCGCTCAGCGTCCGGCAGCATCGCCCCGCACCCGCACGCGTATGCCGGCGCGATCAGCAGCGAGCCGAGCTGGATGCCGAGCAGTGCGACGACCACGGCGAGAAACCGCGCCCGCGACCGGACTGTGCCCATGCCCCGTAACCCCCCCATAGAGCCGTTCCCGTTGTCCAGGACTACCGACGGTGACGTGGCTCGATCCGGTTCCGGCGCGGTGATCGACACCGTCTCGCGGAAGCGGCCGAATACCGCCCCCTATATCTCCTTTCGGATAAATAGGGACAGACAGGGATAGAACGTCGGGTGAAGCGGGGATGGCCTGCGTCTTCCTCCGGAGGCGCCGCTCGCCCCTCACAGGGTCACGAACGGGGCGGGAGGCCGACGAGGCGTGTTGAACGCGGAGCACACCGAGCGACCGGCGGGACCCATCGGAGCGACGGCGGCCGGGGAGGCCGGAGCGCGCCTGCGCGCGGCCCGGCTGGGCCTCTGGCTGATCGCCGCGATCCTCGCCGTCCGCCGGCTGGTGCCGCACGTCGAAGGCTCCCTCTACGACTCCACGCGCTTCACCGGCACCCCCTTCGGCGGCCTCGTCCTCAAACCCCTCACCCGTCCGGCCGAACAGGCCCTCGGCTGGGGCTGGACCTTCGGCACCCTGCTCCTCGTCGTCGCCCTCGGCCTGGTCGCCACCCGCGCCCTGCCCCAGCCGGTCAGCCGCCGCACCGCGCTGCTCGCCGCCCCCGCCGCCATAAGCCTGCTCATGCTGTCCCTGCCGGTCCGCAACGCCTTCCGGCTCGGCCAGACCGGCATCATCCCGGTGCTCCTCGTCCTCGTCGGCTGCTTCGTCGTCCGCGGGCAACGCGCGAGCGGCGCCCTCGTCGGCCTCGCCGCCGCCCTCCAGCCGACCGTGCTGCTCTTCGCGCCGCTGCTGTGGTTCACCGGCCGCCGCACCGCCGCCGCCTCCCTCGGCACGGCCTTCGCCGGCGTCACGGCGCTGGCCTGGGCGGCGATGCCGCACGACTCGTACACCTACTGGGTGCACCACCTGGCCGGTGCCGGCCTCGGCGGACGCGCGGACGACCTCGCCAACCAGTCCCTGCACGGCACCCTGCTCCGCCTCGGCCTGACCGGCCCCCTGGAGATCGCCCTCTTCCTCACCCTCAGCGCCGCCGTCGCCGCCCTCGGCGTGCGCCGCGCGGTGCGCTACGCGCACGACGGCCAGCTGCTGCTCGCCGTCGCCGTCACCGGCTGCGCCGCGATGGTGATCTCGCCGACCGCCTGGCAGCACCAGCTGCTGTGGGTGCTCCTCGCGGTCGTCGGCCGGGTCGGCAAGCGGGCCGCGGACCGCCCCGTCTGGCCGGTCGCCGTCATCCTCGTGATGACCCTCCCGGCGGAGATGATGCTGCCGGACATGGGGTTCCTGCACCCCCTGCGCGACAACACGGTCCTGGTCGCGGCCCTCCTCGCCGCGACGGCCGTCCCCTTCCTCTCCCGGACGTCCCCGTACTACGACTCACCCGTCCCCACCGAGTACGCCGCCCCGGCCACGTCCCGCTTCAGGCACCTACCGCTGCTGCCGCGCGTGCTGCGCCGGGTGCCGGCCCGCCCCAACCTGCTCCTGGAACTCCTGCTCATCCGCGTCGCCTACGCCGCCTACTCCCAGGTCCGGCTCGCCGCGACCGGCGGCACCGTCTCCGGCGGCCGGGAGCGGGCGGAGCAGCACGGCGAGCAGATCCTGTCGATCGAACGCGCCCTGCACATCGACATCGAGCACGCCGTCAACCACGCCGTCGTCGAGGCCGACTGGCTGTGCGGCTTCTTCGACTCCTACTACACGTCCTTCCACTTCGCCGTCCCGCTGACGGTCCTCGGCGTCCTGTACCGGCGCCGCCCGGTCGACTACCGCTGGGCCCGCTCCACGATCGGCCTGACGACCGTCCTCGCCCTCGTCGGCTTCTGGGCGTACCCGCTCGCCCCGCCCCGCCTGATGCCGGACCTCGGCATCATCGACACCGTCAACGGCGTCCAGGACTTCACCCAGCCCGACTACGGCACGCTGACCTCCCTGGCCAACCAGTACGCCGCGATGCCGTCGCTGCACTTCGGCTGGTCCCTGTGGTGCGGCCTGGTCATCGCGATCGTCGCCCCCAGGCCGTGGATGAAGGCGCTGGGCCTCCTCCACCCCCTGTTCACCGTCATGGCCATCGTCGCCACCGGCAACCACTGGGTGCTGGACGCGGTGGGCGGCGCGGCGGCCGTCCTCGGCGGCTTCGGCCTCGTGTACGTCCTCCAGGGCCCGAGGACATCGGCTGCCGCCGATCCCGACTCCGGGGAGAGATCCCTGGAGAAGGACAGCAGCTGATCCCAGCCGCCGCCCTCTGCCTCTGCCGGGAGCCGTCTCCCGGTGTCTACAACCGCTGAATGATCGTCCCGGTGGCCAGTCCGCCCCCGGCGCACATGGTCACCAGCGCGAACTCCTGGTCCTCGCGCTCCAGTTCGTGCAGTGCCGTCGTGATGAGCCGGGCCCCGGTGGCGCCCACCGGGTGCCCGAGCGCGATCGCGCCGCCGTTGACGTTGACCTTCTCCAGGTCCTGGTCGAAGACCTGCGCCCAGCTCAGCACCACGGACGCGAACGCCTCGTTGATCTCGACGAGGTCGATGTCCCGCAGCGACATCCCCGCCTTGCCCAGCACGGCCTTGGTCGCGTCGATCGGACCGTCCAGGTGGAAGTGCGGGTCGGCGCCGACCAGCGCCTGGGCCACGATCCGCGCCCTCGGCTTCAGCTTCAGGGCGCGAGCCATCCAGGACACCGAGCTGGGCGGCAGGCGGATACGCGAGGGCGACCGCGTCGGCCTCTTCTACTCCTCCGCCAATCACGACACCGAGGTCTTCACCGCCCCGGACGTGTCCGGCATCACCCGGGACCCGAACCCCCACCTGGGCTTCGGGGGCGGCGGTCCGCACCACTGCCTCGGCAAGTCCCTGGCCGTCCTGGAGATCGACCTCATCTTCGACGCGATCGCGGACGCGATGCCGGGGCTGCGGCTCGCCGGGGATCCCCGGCGGCTGCGGTCGGCGTGGGTCAACGGGGTGAACGAGTTGCGGGTGGAGGCGTGAAACGCCCGAAGGCGGCGGCCCGGGGATCGGGGGCCGCCGCCTTCGGGCGTGCTGCGGGTGGCAGGTTCGGCTCAGTACCAGCCGTTCGCCTGCCAGAAGCTCCAGGCGCCGGCGGGGCTGCCGTAGCGGGACTTCATGTAGTCCAGACCCCACTTGATCTGGGTCTTGGCGTTGGTCTGCCAGTCGGAGCCGGCGGCGGCCATCTTGTTGCCGGGCAGGGCCTGGACCAGGCCGTAGGCGCCGGAGGACGGGTTGGTCGCGTCGACGTCCCAGCCGCTCTCGTGCTCGACGATCTTGCTGAAGGCGTTGAACTGGGCGGCGTTCGGGATCAGCTGCTTCGCGATCGCCTTCGCCTCGGAGGGCGAAGCAGTCGTCGCGGCGTGCGCCGGAGCGGCGGTCAGCGCCATGCCGGCGGTGGCGGCGGCCACGGCGGCGGTGGTGAGGGCCTTCTTCGGGGACGCGATGCGGCGGGCGATGCGGGCGACAGTCACGGAGAACCTTTTTCTTCGGGGACGGTGTGGTCGCTGCGTGCCGTGACCCCGCTGTGCGGGGCGCCTGGCATGCGTCGGCGCCGAGGCCCGTGGGCTTGTCGGCGCCGTGCGACGTCATCCAGAGAAGCAGCCCGGAAAGCCGTCCGCAATGACCCCCTTTACTAGTTGTGGTCGCATTCGGGGTGAAGGTCGTTTGTGTGACGTGGCTCTCAACGCGCAGGTCAGACGCCTGAATGGCGTGGACATGGCGTCCGTTTTGTCTCCTATTTCACTTAGTAAGTGATGTGCGTCCTGTGGGATGGTTCACGCCCTCAGCGGGTTCTGGGGGCCTCGAATGTGACCCCGGTCTCGAAAGCGGCGCGCCGCGTGGCCCTCCGCAGCGCCTTCAGCACCGCCGGACCGAGGGCGAACGTGAGGGCGACCGTCACCAGCGCACGCCCCAGGTCCCAGCCGAGGGACGTCGCCAGGCAGTACGCGGCGAACCGGGCCAGGTTGGCGGAGACGGCGGCGTCCGGGTCGAAGGCGATGTTCGAGGCGAGCGCACCCATGAACGGCCACCCGGCCATGTTCATGATCGTCCCGTAGGCGAACGCCGCCAGAAAGCCGTAGACCGCCAGCAGCACCAGCTCCCCCCAGCCGCGCAGCCGGTCCGCGCCCGGCAGCAGCCCCGCGCCCATCGTGAACCAGCCCATCGCCAGCATCTGGAACGGCATCCACGGGCCGACCCCGCCCGTGAGCAGCGCCGACGCGAACATCGTCAGCGAGCCCAGGACGAACCCGAAGCCCGGTCCGAGCACCCGGCCGCTGAGCACCATCAGGAAGAACATCGGCTCGATGCCCGCCGTGCCCGCGCCGATCGGCCGCAGCGCCGCGCCCGTCGCCGCCAGCACGCCCAGCATCGCCACCGCCTTCGGGCCGAGACCCGACTCGGAGATCGTCGCCGCCACCACCGCGACCAGCAGCACCAGCAGTCCCGCGAACAGCCACGGGGCGTCCTGCGCGTGCGCCGCGACCGCCGAGGCCGGCGGGGCGAGGAACGGCCAGAACACCGCCGCCACCCCCACCGCGCTCACCAGGCCCAGCGCGGCCAGGGAGCGAGGGCCCAGCCGCACCGCGCGGGCCTGCCGCTGCACGCCGCTCACGCCAGCGCCTCCCTCACCTGGCTCACCGTGAGCCAGCTCTGCGGCGCCAGGATCTTCGTCACCTGCGGCGCGAACGACGGCGAGGAGACCACCACCTCCGCGGTCGGGCCGTCGGCTATCACCTCGCCCTCCGCGATCAGCACCACCCGGTGGGCGATCTCGGCGGCGAGCTCCACGTCATGCGTGGCCAGCACGATCGCGTGCCCCTCGGCGGCCAGCTCCCGCAACAGCGTGACCAGGCGCGACTTCGCCGCGTAGTCCAGGCCCCGGGTCGGCTCGTCGAGGAGGAGGAGCGGCGGGCGGGCGGTCAGCACGACGGCCAGCGCGAGGGTGAGCCGCTGGCCCTCGGAGAGGTCGCGCGGGTGGGTGTCGTCGGTGATGCCGGGCAGCAGGCCGGAGACCAGGGCCCGGCAGGTGCCCGGCTCGGCGCCCGCGTCCGCGTCGGCGGCCGCGCACTCGGCGGCGACCGTGTCGGCGTAGAGGAGGTCCCGGGGTTCCTGCGGCACCAGGCCGACCCGGCGCACCAGCTCGCGTGGCTGGGTGCGGTGCGGCACCGCGCCCCCGACCCGCACGGACCCGGCGGCGGGCTCCACCAGCCCCACCAGCGAGGAGAGGAGGGTGGACTTGCCGGCGCCGTTCCGTCCCATGAGGGCGACGGTCTCACCCGGGGACACGGTGAGGTCGACGTGCCGCAGGGCGGGCACCCGGCCCCGGCGCACGGCGAGGCCCCGGACCTCGGCGACGTGGGGGGACGCGGGTGCGGGCTCGGCCCTGCGGAACCAGCGGCGGGGGCTCTCCGGCGGGGCGGGAGTGGACGGTTTGGGCCGGCGGGTTTCCGGGGCGGCGGCTTCCGGTTGGTGCTCCCGGAGACATTCCCGCAGGCCGGTCGCGCGGCGGCGGGCGTCGCGGACGGTGAGCGGCAGCGGGGACCAGCCCGCGAGGCGGCCCAGGTCCACCACTGGCGGACACACCGGGGACACGGCCATCGTCTCGGCCGGGGTGCCCAGCACGGGGGCCGCGCCGGGGGAGGGGAGAAGGACGACCTGGTCGGCGTACTGGACGACCCGTTCCAGGCGGTGCTCCGCCATCAGCACCGTCGTCCCCAGGTCGTGGACCAGGCGCTGCAGGACGGCCAGGACCTCCTCGGCGGCGGCCGGGTCCAGCGCCGAGGTCGGCTCGTCCAGGACCAGGACGCTCGGGTGCGGGGTCAGGACCGAGCCGATCGCCACCCGCTGCTGCTGGCCGCCGGACAGCGTGGATATCGGGCGGTCCCGGAGACCGGTCAGACCCAGCAGGTCCAGGGTCTCCTCGACCCGGCGGCGCATCACGTCCGGGGCGAGACCCAGCGACTCCATGCCGTACGCGAGCTCGTCCTCGACCGTGTCGGTCACGAAGTGGGACAGCGGATCCTGGCCCACCGTGCCGACCACGTCCGCCAGTTCACGCGGCTTGTGGGTACGGGTGTCCCGCCCGGCGACCGTGACCCGGCCGCGCAGGGTGCCGCCGGTGAAGTGCGGGACCAGCCCGCCGACCGCGTTCAGGACGGTGGACTTGCCGACCCCGGACGGCCCGACGAGCAGGACGAGTTCGCCCTCCGGCACCTCGAAGTCGACGTCGCGGACGGTGGGTTCGGCGGCCCCGTTGTACGTCACGGAGACGTTCTCGAAGCGGATCACGACGGCTCCTTCGGGTCAGGGGCGACGAACGCCGGGAGCAGGCCGAGGAGTACGGCCGCCGCGGGCCAGAGGGGGAGGGCGGGGGCGGTCAGCGGGACCACCCCCGGGTGCAGGGCCGCCGGATCGGCGGAGGCGGCCAGCGCGAGGGACACGGCCACCGCCGCGCCGGAGCCCGACACCAGCCACGCGCGCGGCCCCCACGGGTCGGGCCGGTACCGGGTGCGCGGCGAGCGGCGCCCCCCGAGCCACAGCCCGGCGAGCGCGGCACCGACCCCGGCCAGCAGCACCGGAACCCCGTACGTGCCGCCCTCGGCGGTGAGCAGCCCGTACGTCCCGGCGCACACCCCCAGCAGCCCGGCGAGGGTCAGCACGGCCGTCGTGCGGCGCACCGCCGCCGGGACCTCGGCGGTACGGCCGTAGCCGCGCGAGTCCATCGCGGCGGCCAGCGCGACCGACCGCTCCAGCGCGCCCTCCAGCACCGGCAGCCCCACCTGGAGCAGGCCGCGTATCCCCGAGTCCGGCCGCCCCCGCAGCCGGCGGGCGGCACGCAGCGGCTGGGCGTCCGCGATCAGGTTCGGCGCGAACGTGAGCGCGACGACCACCGCGACACCGGCCTCGTACAGCGCCCCCGGCAGCGACTTCAGCAGCCGCGACGGGCTCGCGAGCGCGTTCGCCGCGCCGACGCAGATCAGCAGCGCCGCCAGCTTCAGACCGTCGTACAGGGCGAAGAGGAGCACCTCGGCGGTCACCTCGCCGCCCAGCCGGATGCCCTGCGCCCAGTCCGGGAGCGGCACCTCGGGCAGCTCCAGCAGCACGTGCGTGCCGGGAATCGGCGAGCCGAGCGCGACCGCGAACACCAGGCGGATCAGCAGGACCGCGAGGGCGAGCTTCAGGAAGGCGCCGTAGGAACGGGCCCACGGGGTGCTCGGGCGGCGGGCCGCCACGACGTACGCGGAGACCGCGATCAGCAGGGTGAGGAGGAGGGGGTTGGTGGTGCGGGTGGCGGCCATGCCGAGGGAGAGGGACCACAGCCACCAGGCGCCGGGGTGGAGCGATTCGGCGCGCCGGTGGCGGGGCGTGGCGGGGGCGCCCGCCGGGGTGGGCCGCGCGGACCGCTCAGTCATGCCTGCGTCGCCGGGACTGCCAGACCGCCGCCGCGGCCAGTACCGCCACCGCCGCCGCGCCCGCGACGAGGCCGACGGACGGGCCGCCACCGTCCTCCTCGGCGGAGGTCTCCTCCGGGGCGGTGGATCCCTCGGGGGCGGCGGACTCCCGCTTGTCGCCGCTGACCTGCTCCCCGCAGCCCTTCCGCGGATAGCCGGAGATGGCGCAGAGAAGGGCGTTGGTGTCGTAGCGCAGCGGCTTGGCCACGGCGGCCAGGGCCTCGGCCGTCGTCGCGTCGGGGTCGACCCGCGCGCAGGCGGTACGGCGCTCCGGCGGCGTCTCGCCGGCCGGCGCGTCCGCCGCCGTGCCGAAGTCGATGACGAGGGCGACGCGCTTCTCGCCGTCCCGGGCGGGCGTACGGGCGCAGATGACGTCGAAGTCCGCCGTGCCGCGCGGCTGGGCGGAGTCCTGGGAGTCCTCGCTGACGGAGAAGCGGAAGCCCTGCACGTCACCGTCGGAGGGGCGCGCGGTGGCGGGCCCCTGGGTGGCGTACGTCCAGCGGTCGCCGTCGCGGTCCCAGAAGGACCAGTAGCGGTAACCGGTGGCCTGCGCCTGGCCGGTGTTCAGCAGCGGGAACAGGACGGCCAGGAGCAGCGCGGCGGCACGGCGGAACCTCACCCCTGCTGCCCCTTCTTGCGGCCGCTGATCAGGAAGCCGATGCCGATGCCGGCGACGAACAGCGCGCCGACGGTCCACCAGACGGTGTTGCCGCCGTCGTCCTCGTCGGCGACCCGCTTGCCGGGTTCGGCACCGCGCTCGGCGGCCTGCGGGGCCGGGCCGGTCGCGCCCAGCTGCTCGACGAGGTCGGCGCCGCCGAAGTTGTGCGGGTCGGTCTGCCCGGCCAGGGCGGCGAAGATCAGCTGGGCGTAGGCGGCCGGGCCGCTCTGCTTCGCCCAGTCGGCGGAGTTCTTCTCCAGCCACTCCAGCGGCTTCGCGGCCCGCTCGGCGCCGCCCTGCGCGGCCAGCGCGACGACCGCGTCGGCGGTGTTGCCGTAGTCGGGCTGGTCCTCGGCGCCGGGCAGCGCGGAGACGAGGTGGCCGTCCTTCGCGACGGCCCCGGCGAGGTAGGCGGCACCGTTGGCGGCGGCCTGCTCGGGCGTCTTCGCCCGCTCGCACTCCGGGGTGTCGGCCTGCTTGGCCGCCGGGGTGGTCAGGCCCTTGCCGAGCGCGCCCAGCACGCCCGCGGCGGTCGCGTCCGCGTTCGCGGCGAGTTCGCCCTTCTTGCCCGGCTGGTAGGCGAAGGCGCCGCCGCCGTCCTCGTCGCAGGGGACGGAGAAGCCGAGCAGGGCGTCGTACGGCGACTCGCCCTTGCCGTCCTCGCCGCGGACCTCGGCGGGCTTCTCGCCGGCGACGGCGAGCGCGCCGATCACGATCGAGGTGGAGTTGGCGTCGCTGGGCGAACCCGCGTTGTAGCCCCAGCCGCCGTCCTCGTTCTGCACGGACTTCAGCCAGTCGACGGCCTTGCCGGTCTCCGTGTCGTGGCCGCCGAGCGCGACCAGCGCCTGCACGGCGGCGGAGGTGGCGTTGGTGTCCAGCATGGTCTTGGCGTCGCAGGCCTTGGCGGTGTCCGCGCGGAACGAGGCGAACGCGCCGTTCGCGCACTGCTGTCCGGTCAGCCAGGCCACCGCCTCGTCGGCGGGCCGCACACCCACGGTGTCCTGGGCGAGCAGGGCGAGGGACTGCCGCCACACGCCGTCGTAGGTCGGGTCCCCGCTGCCGTAGAGGCCGGACGGTATCGCCACGGACGGCGAGGCGGACGGGGACGGGTCGGCGGCCTGGGCGACCGGGGTCGCGGCGACGCCGATCACTGCGGCGGCGGCCAGGGCCGCGGCGCTGCGGCGGACGTTCATGATCGGCGGATGCCCTCTCCCTGTGGGGAGCCGGGCAGCACGGGAGGACCCGGGCGGCCCGGCTCCGTGAACCTCGACGGTGCTGAGCCGTTTCACGTGCGCACAGGGCGATCCGGCTCGCCGGGCCCCTGCGGGCCGGACTCACGGTTGCGGGTCAGCGCCGGAATTGCACCGGCTTCCCCCTGTACGGGTGTGATGACGACGCGGCCACTTTACCGGCCCGTACACAGGGCCCTCCCAGGCGTCCCGGTCCGTCGGCTCACACCGCCACGTACGTCACCGGTTCGCTGCCCGCCACCGGCTCCGCCCGTCCCGGCTTCACCAGCCGCCGCAGGTGGGCCTCCGCCTCCGAGACGGCGATGTTGCGGGAGGCGGGCGGGATCTCGGGCCAGGGGCGGTTCCAGTCCATGCGCTCGGCGAGCTGCCAGGGGGTGAGGGGGGTGCCGAGGAGGGCCAGGAGGCCGGTGAGACGGGCCTCGTGGTGGGCCGGCAGCTCCCGGACCCGGGCGGGCGCGTCCGTGAACGCGTGCTGGTGGGCGGGCAGGACCTCGGCGGGGTCGAGGCGGGCGACGCGTTCGAGGGAGTCGAGGTAGTCGCCGAGGGGGTCGGTGACGGTGGTGTCCTCCGGGTCCTTGTACAGGCCGATGTGCGGGGTGATCCCGGGGAGCAGGTGATCCCCGGAGAACAGCCGCCCGCGGCCCGGGAGCCGCGCGGGGTGCTCCTCCTCCAGATGCAGGCAGACATGACCGGGGGTGTGCCCCGGCGTCCAGACGGCGCGCAGGCGGCGGCCGGGGAGGGGCAGCAGCTCGCCGGGGACGATCTCGCGGTCGGGCAGGGCGGGGGACAGGCCGGGCAGGGCGAGCGCAGGGGCGCGATGTGCTCCTCGGGTGCGCCGGCCGCCTGGAGCTTGGCCGCCATGTACGCGAACCAGCGCTCGGGACGGGCCTCGCGGGTACGGCGTACGACGTCGGCGTCGGCGGCGTGCATGGCGATCCAGGCGCCCGGAGGGATACGGCGAATACCTGGAGCACAAGATGATCCACCTCCCGGCGGGGGCCTGAGCGATGGGCGACCGCTGGTACGTCGAGGTCGACCGCTCCCTGTGCATCGGCTCGGCGCAGTGCCTCCACCACGCGCCCGAGGCCTTCCGCCTCGACACCGGCCGCCGGTCCCGCCCCCTCACCCCCGACACGGACGCCGGCGAACACATCCTGACGGCCGCCGAGAACTGCCCGGTCGAGGCGATCACGCTCACGCTGGCGGGGAGCGGGGAGGTGGTGTTCCCGCCGGAGGAGTGAGGGCCCTCACCTCGGTACGGTGGACGGGTGTGCCTCAACGCCGTGGAGGCGTGACGTCCGTGGCTCGTGGCGGCGGTCCTGGGCGTACGCGTCCCGCCCCTGGCTTCACGGCGGCTCGGAGCGGCCTCGCACGCCGGTCCCCGTCAGGGAGCCTCCGGTTCCGTCAGGTCGATCAGCCTGCACGCCGTCTCGATGTCGATCTTGACCTGGGCGATGGAGGCGCGGCCGGAGAGCCAGGTGATGAGGGCCGAGTGCCAGGTGTGTTCGATGACGCGGACGGCGGAGAGCTGGGCGGGGGTGGGGTGTTCCTGGCCCATCGCGTCGAGGATGATCGCCGTGGTCTGGCGGGAGACCTGGTCGACCTCGGGGCTCACGCTGCGGTCCGCGAACGTCAGGGCGCGGACCATCGCGTCGGCCAGGTGCGGCTCGCGCTGCAGGGCGCGGAACGCGCGCATCAGGGTCTCCGCGACCCGTTCCGCCGGCGTCCGGCCGGCCGGGGGCTTCTTGCGGAGCGTGCCGTGCATGTGCTCCAGCTGGTCCTGCATCGTCGCGACCAGCAGATGGACCTTGGAGGGGAAGTAGCGGTACAGCGTGCCGAGCGCCACCTGCGAGGACTCGGCGACCTCCCGCATCTGCACCGCGTCGTAGCCGCCCCGGCCGGCCAGCTGCGCGCTGGCGCGCAGTATGCGGCGCCGCCGGGCTTCCTGCCGCTCGGTGAGGGGCGAGGCGGGGCGTGCGGTGGCGGCTTCCACCTTCTCCATGGGTCCCGTTCCGTGACAGTCCGTGAGGGCGTGCGATCACACAGCATGACAGGGTTCCCGCGGGCCGTCAGTCGTGGCGTGAATCACCTGATCCACTTCTCACAGCGCGGCTACCTGCCGGTAGATTCAGAGCCTCTTGAACGATCAAGTCTGAAACTTGTTCTAGGTTAGCGTCCCGGCATAATCTCGCGGGACAGTGCAGGGAGAAGGGGGCCCGGAGTGACCGCTGAGGCCAGTCGGGACCTTGCGGGAGAGCGACCGCTGCGCATCGCGCTCCTGACGTACAAAGGGAACCCGTTCTGCGGCGGCCAGGGCGTCTACGTCCGCCACCTCTCCCGCGAACTGGCCCGCCTCGGCCACCAGGTCGAGGTCATCGGCGCCCAGCCGTACCCCGTCCTGGACGAGGGCTACGACAACCTCGCTCTGACCGAGCTGCCCAGCCTCGACCTCTACCGGCAGCCCGACCCGTTCCGCACCCCCAAGCGTGACGAGTACCGGGACTGGGTCGACGCGCTGGAGGTCGCCACGATGTGGACCGGCGGGTTCCCCGAGCCGCTGACCTTCTCGCTGCGCGCCGGCCGCCATCTGCGCGCCCGGCGCGGCGACTTCGACGTCGTCCACGACAACCAGACGCTCGGCTACGGCCTGCTCGGCGACCTCGGCGCGCCCCTCGTCACCACCATCCACCACCCGATCACCGTCGACCGGCAGTTGGAGCTGGACGCGGCGGAGAGCTGGCAGCGCAGATACTCCGTGCGGCGCTGGTACGGGTTCACCCGGATGCAGAAGCGGGTCGCGCGCCGGCTGCCGTCCGTGCTCACCGTCTCCGGAACCTCCCGCCAGGAGATCGTCGACCACCTCGGCGTCCGCCCGGACCGGCTCCACGTCGTCCACATCGGCGCCGACACCGACCTCTTCTCGCCCGATCCGTCGGTGCCGCGGGTGCCCGGCCGGATCGTCACCACCTCCAGCGCGGACGTGCCGCTCAAGGGCCTCGTCTTCCTCGTCGAGGCGCTGGCCAAGGTCCGCGGCGAGCACCCCGACGCCCATCTCGTCGTCGTCGGCAAGCGGCCCGCCGAGGGTCCGGTCGCGCAGGCGATCGAGCGGTACGGGCTCGACCGCGCCGTCGAGTTCGTCAAGGGCATCTCCGACGCCGAACTCGTCGACCTGGTCCGCTCGGCGCAGGTCGCCTGCGTGCCGTCGCTCTACGAGGGCTTCTCCCTGCCGGCCGCCGAGGCCATGGCCACCGGCACGCCGCTCGTCGCCACGACCGGCGGGGCCATCCCCGAGGTCGCCGGACCCGACGGGGAGACCTGCCTCGCCGTACCGACCGGCGACGCGGAGGCGCTGGCCGCCGGGCTGAAGCGGCTGCTCGCGGACGCCGACCTGCGGGACCGGCTGGGTGCCGCCGGCCGTGAGCGGGTGCTGCGGCACTTCACCTGGGCGCGGGCGGCGGAGGGCACGGTCGCCCACTACCGCGAGGCCATCGCCGGGTCCGCGGGCCGTGGCGAGCGCCGTTCCGCGGCGGGCCGGCCCGGCTCCGCGCAGCGGCTCACCGGCCGCTCCACGGTCTCCGCGACCGAGACGTCCGCGGCGTCCGAAGTTGTAACCGCTGGATCCAACCCCGAAAGCAGGGCCACGTGCTGACCGTCGACTTCACCCGGTTCCCGCTCGCCCCGGGCGACCGCGTCCTGGACCTCGGCTGTGGCGCCGGCCGGCACGCGTTCGAGTGTTACCGGCGCGGCGCGCAGGTCGTGGCACTGGACCAGAACGGCGAGGAGATCCGCGAGGTCGCCAAGTGGTTCGCGGCGATGAAGGAGGCCGGGGAGGCCCCGGAGGGCGCCACCGCGACGGCGATGGAGGGCGACGCCCTCGCGCTGCCCTTCCCCGACGAGTCCTTCGACGTCGTGATCATCTCCGAGGTGATGGAGCACATCCCGGACGACAAGGGCGTCCTCGCGGAGATGGTGCGGGTGCTGAAGCCGGGCGGGCGGATCGCGATCACCGTCCCGCGCTACGGACCCGAGAAGATCTGCTGGGCCCTGTCCGACGCCTACCACGAGGTCGAGGGCGGCCACATCCGCATCTACAAGGCGGACGAGCTGCTGGCGAAGATCCGCGAGGCCGGACTGAGGCCGTACGGCACCCACCACGCGCACGCGCTGCACTCCCCGTACTGGTGGCTGAAGTGCGCGTTCGGCGTCGACAACGACAAGGCGCTGCCGGTGCGGGCGTACCACAAGCTGCTGGTCTGGGACATCATGAAGAAGCCGCTGGCCACCCGGGTCGCCGAG
This sequence comes from Streptomyces sp. TSRI0107, assembly GCF_001905845.1. Classification (GTDB taxonomy): domain Bacteria; phylum Actinomycetota; class Actinomycetes; order Streptomycetales; family Streptomycetaceae; genus Streptomyces. The sequence continues at coordinate 822,521 of NZ_LIVZ01000001.1, forward strand.
CAGGCGCTGAACCCGCTGATCGGCAAGAGCTTCGTGGCGTACGCGACCAAGCCGCACCTGCCCCGGGTGGACGCCAAGTGACGACACCCCGGACGGAACACCTGGTCCTGCCGGGCGTGCTCACCGCCGAGCAGGCCGCCGCGACCGTCCGCGGCATCCTCGCGGTGCAGCGGGAGGACGGGGCCATCCCCTGGTTCCGCGGCCACCACCTCGACCCGTGGGACCACGTCGAGGCCGCGATGGCCCTGGACGCGGCCGGCGAGCACGAGGCCGCCGAACGGGCCTACCTGTGGCTGGCCCGGCACCAGAACCAGGACGGCTCCTGGTACGCGGCGTACGCCGACGGCGACCCCGACGACATCACCGACCAGAGCCGCGAGACCAACTTCGTCGCCTACGTCGCCGTAGGCGTCTGGCACCACTACCTGTCCACCGGCGACGACACCTTCCTCGACCGGATGTGGCCGGTGGTGCACGCTGCCGTCGAGTTCGTGCTGCGGCTCCAGCAGCCCGGCGGGCAGATCGGCTGGAAGCGCGAGGACGACGGCACCGCCACCGCCGACGCGCTGCTCACCGGCAGCTCCTCCGTCCACCACGCGCTGCGCTGCGCGCTCGCCGTCGCCGAGCAGCGCGAGGAGCCCCAGCCGGACTGGGAGCTCGCGGTCGGCATGCTGCGGCACGCGATCCGCCGGCACCCGGAGCGGTTCCTCGACAAGGACCGCTACTCCATGGACTGGTACTACCCGGTGCTGGGCGGCGCCCTCACCGGCGCCGAGGCCAAGTCCCGTGTCGAGGAGAGCTGGGACCGTTTCGTGGTGCCCGGCCTCGGCGTGCGCTGCGTGGTGCCCAACCCGTGGGTCACGGGCGGCGAGTCCGCCGAACTCGCCCTCACCCTGTGGGCGATGGGCGAGTCCGACCGGGCGCTGGAGGTCCTCCAGTCCATCCAGCACCTGCGCGACCCGGAGACCGGCCTGTACTGGACGGGCTACGTCTTCGACGACGGTGCCATCTGGCCCCGCGAGCTGACCACCTGGACGGCCGGCTCGCTGCTCCTCGCGGTCGCCGCTCTCGGCGGCCACGAGGCGACCTGCGCGGTCTTCGGCGGCGAACTGCTGCCGAGAGGCCTGGAGGACCCGGAGTGCTGCGCGGACTGAGCGAAGGTCAGTGGCGGTAGATGCGGTTCGCTATGGCGTGGCCCACGACCAGGTACACGACCGCGGCGAGACCGTAACCCGCCACGACCCGCGCCCACGCCTCGTCGAACGTGAACAGGTCGTGCGACCAGCCCGCCAGCCAGCGGGCCGTGTCGTGGATGAACTGCACGAAGTCGTTGCCACGGTTGGCGTCGAACAGGTACATCAGGATCCACAGTCCCAGGATCAGGGCCATGATGTCGGCGATGATCGCGATGACCCGGCCGGCCTGGGTGGCGCTGCGATATCGAGGGGACATGCCCGCCGGGTAGCCTTCTCGCGCGGGTCGAAACCGTGTGCCGTCATGTGCCCTGTTTTTACCTGGAGTTGGCGCTTCCGCCGGCTCTCGTTCCCCGCCGTCCTCGATAATCCTGCCCCCTTGAGCGGCAGGAGGGCCGTTGTCCGACGACAGAGCACCCGCCATAGAGGAACCGCGACTCACCACCCGGCGCACCGACCGCCGCCGCACACCCCGGCACGTACTGGCCGTTCTCCCGTTCGCGGTCGCCGGACTGTTCTCCCTGCTGCTGTCGGGCAACACGCTGCGGCCCCTGGAGCACATCACCACCATCGAGGCCCGGATGGCCTCCAAGTCCGACTACTTCAGAGACCCGGAAGTGCAACGGCTGTTACTCCGGCACGGCATCCGCGTCGACATCCACCGCCTCGGCTCCCGGGGCATCGCGACCCAGTCCCTGGACGGCATGGACGTCGTCTTCCCGTCCGGGCAGCCGGCCGCCAAACTCGTCCTCGACCGCCAGGACCGCTCCGTCCGCTCGGTCCGCCCCTTCGTCAGCCCCCTGGTCCTCGGCACGTTCCGCGACTACGCCGAGACCCTGGTGAAAGCCGGTGTCGCCACCCGGCAGCAGCCCCCGGACGGGACCGGCGACACCCTCTACTACGACCTCGACATGGCCCGCTTCACCGGCCTCCTCGACGGCGCCGACGACCCGAGGGACCCCAAGGACGGCACCGGCCGCACCGCCGACACCTGGAACGGCATCGGCTACGACGACATCAGCCGCGACGGCCGCAGCAACAGCGGCCGCGTCCTGGTCCGCACCTCCAACGTCTGCGAGTCCAACGCCGCCGGCACCTACCTCAGCATCCTCGCCTTCGTCACCAACGGGAACCGCACCCCCGGCACGCGTGACGGCGAGGACACCAGGATCGCCGCCGAGATCAAACCCCTCATCGACCTCCAGGGCATGTGGGCCGACGAACAGGCCGAGAGCTACTTCTCCGACCTGGGCGAGTCCATCGCGCCGATCTCCCTCATCTACGAGCACCAGTACCTGGCCCACCAGATCGCCCACCACGACCGCGACGGCCGCCAGGACACCAGCCGCGTCCTGCTCTACCCCACGCCCTACGCCCTCACCGAACCCCAGCTGATCTCCCTCACCGACAAGGGCGACCGGCTCGTGCGGATCATCCAGGAGGACGAGGAGCTGCGCCGCCGCGCCCTCGAACTCGGCTTCCGCGTCCGCTTCTCCGGCGCCGACGGCACCAGCGAACAGCTCAACTCCCACCTCGCCGAGCACGGCATACAGGTGCCGAAGGAGAACGCCGACCAGACCAAGGTCTACGAACCCGACCTGGAGGTCCTGGAGGAGATCATCGACTACGTCGGCGACTGCCCGCCGCCCGTCCAGGAGACGCCGTGAGGGCCGCCGCACGCGCCCTGCTCGGGCTCGCCCTGCTCGGCGCCACGCTCACCTCCTGCACCTCCGACGACGACCCCACCACCCTCCGCGTCCTCGCCAGCCCCGAACTCGCCGACGTCGCCCCCCTGCTGGCCGACCTCACCGAGGACACCGGCATCGAGCTGGACATCGATTACCGGGCCGACGCCGACCTCGACGGCCAGTACCCGGCCGGCCGCTCCGGCTACGACCTCGCCTGGCTCGCCTCGGACCGCTCCTTCCTGCTGCGCGTCCGGGACTCCGACGGCGAACTGACCCGCCCCGAGTCCACGGCCGTCATGCGCTCGCCGGTCGTCGTCGGCCTGGCCCCCGACACCGCGAGGAAGCTGCGCGCCGACGCCCCCGGCGGGCGGATCTCCTGGGCGGACGTCGCCGACGCCGCAGCCGACGGCACCGTACGGTTCGGGATGGCCGACCCGCGGCGCAGCGACACCGGCCGCGCCGCGCTCGTCGGCGTCGCCACCGCCGCCGCCGGCACCGGCAGCGCCCTGCGCGAACAGGACGTCTCCTGCGACCGGCTGCGCGGCTTCCGCTCCGGCCAGACCCTCACCGCCGCCAGCTCCCGCGACCTCATGGCCCGCTACCCCGGCCGGCAGGACGACGCCAACGCGCTGATCGCGCACGAGGCGGAACTCCTCGCCCTCAACGCCTCCGGCGACCTGCGCGCCCCGCTGGAGATCGTCCACCCCGACGACGGCATGGTCCTCTCCGACTTCCCGCTGCTCCTGCTCGACCCCGGCGCCCGGCCGGCGTACCGCGAGGTCGTCGACTGGCTGCTCGCCGAGGACACCCAGCGCGCCCTGATGGAACGGACGTACCGGCGCCCCGTCAACCAGGACGTCGAACCGTCCGAGGCGCTGCGCACCCCCGTCGGCAACGCCCTGTCCTTCCCCGACCGCCTCTCCGTCGTCGAGCGGCTGATCACCGACTACGGCGACCCGGCCGACGGCACCGCCGACCAGGTCGTCTTCGTCCTCGACTTCTCCACCTCCATGCGCGGCACCCGCATGGCCGGCCTGCGCGCCGCCTTCGCCGGCCTGAGCGGCGCCGACGACAGCCCGACAGGCAAGTTCGCCCGCTTCCACCGGGGGGAACGGCTGTCGGTGGTGCGGTTCGGGGGCCGGGTGCTGGAGGAGCGGACGGTGACGGTCCGCGACGACGAGGATCTGCGTGACCTGAACGACCTGGTGGCGAACGGGGGTTACGACGACGCCACCGCCCTGTGGACGGCCCTCGACCACGGCTACCGCGTCGCCGCCACCGCCGTACGCGACGACCCGCACCGCCCCGTCTCCATCGTGCTGATGACCGACGGCGAGAACAACGCGGGCATCACCTACGAGGAGTTCCTGCGCCGCCACCGCGCCCTCGGCGCCGAGGCCGAGGCGGTGCCCACCTTCCCCGTCCATCTCGGAGAGGCCGACACCGACGCCCTGCGGCGGGCCGCCGACGCGACCGGCGGCCGGATGGTCGACGCCGGACTCTCCTCCCTTTCCGACGCGTTCAAGGAGATCCGTGGGTGTCATCGACAGTGAGTGGTGGGCCCTTTGGTGGTGGCCCTGGCTGGTCGTCTGGGCGGGAACGGCGGCCTGCTGGGCCGTCCTGCTGCGCTACGGCCTGATCCGCCTCGGCTGGCTGCGCAGACGCCGCCGGCGCGGCGGCCGCACCGTCCACGGCATGTGCTTCTTCCTGCACGAGCAGCGGGTGATGGACCTCTACCAGCAGGGCGGCTTCACCGCCGCCCTCGAACAGGAGGTCGCCGACCGGATCAACGTCACCAGCGGCGTCGGCCTGCGCGCCAAGTTCGGCTGGGGCGGCGGCAAGGCCAACCGGGACGTCACCAAGGAACGCGTCACCGCCTACATCCAGCAGAGCACGCCCATCACCGTGATACGGCTCCTCATGGACACCATGCGCAAGGAGGACGTGGTCGTCCACGCCGACCTCACCACCGGCCTGATCGTCCCCAACCGGGGCCTCGCCGACACCCTCCGCGACCGGGGCGACCGCGTCCCGCTGACCGCCGTCGCCGTCGTCTCCGCGTTCGTCTCCGTCACCGGCCGCTTCACCGCCGAACGCTCCGAGAGCGGCGACATCGTGCTGCGCGCCCCCTACGGCGACGGCCCGGACCCCGCCCATGTCCGCGTCACCTGCGAGGCGGCGGGCGTCCGCGAGGGCTTCCAGAACGCGGAGTACTTCACCGGCGAGTTCCAGGCCCGCTGCCTCGGCAAGGTGCAGACGTGGAACAGCCGGACGGGGGAGCTGTCCCTGAACCCCGTGGCGATCTTCCTGTAGGCGGTCAGGAGTTCGGCTCCGTCGGCGTGCGCAGACCCTCCTGACGGGCTGCCGGTTGTTCGGCTGGTGGCTGTACGACAACGGCCCCCCGCCCGGAAGGGCGAGGGGCCGTACGCGCGTTGTGTGAGCCCGGCCGTCAGCCGCGCTGGATACCGCTGGTGTCCTGGAGCACACCACGGCGGCCGTCCTGCGTCTGCGCGATCAGCGTCGCACCGCGCTGCTCGACCGCCAGGTACCAGGTACCCGGGGCGAGTTCGGCGATCGGCGTCGGAGAACCGTCCTCCGCGAACAGCGGACGCGGCACCGGGACGGCGAACCAGAACGGGGAGAAGTCGCCCGCCGGCTGCTGCGGGGCCTGCGGCTGCTGGGGCTGCTGCGGCTGAGGCTGCGCGCCACCGCCGTACGGCTGCTGCGGCTGGCCACCGAACGGCGGCTGCTGGGCGCCCTGCGCGCCCGGGTAGCCGTAACCGCCCTGCGGCTGCCCGCCGTAGGGCTGCGGGGCGGCCGGACGCGGGGCACCGACGAGGGCGGCCTTGAGGGCCGGGACCAGGGGGGTGGCGATGGCGGCGGCGGCCAGGATCAGGGCGACGATCAGGCCGAGGATGAGACCGGTGCCGGCCCCGTCGGCGTCGATGGTCCACCACAGCAGCGACCATGCGGCAGCGACGGTGAGGGCGACGCCGAGCGCGCCGAGATCCAGGCCGGCGACCTTGCGCGGCTGGGGGAGCAGGCGAGCAACGACAATGAGCGCGCCACCGACCACGCCGGTCATGTACGTGCCAAGCCCCAGTCCGAGGCTGAGGTCCCAGGCGTTGGGGAGGTCGGCTGCGTCGCAGAAGGCGCCGTCGCAGTCGGCAACATCGAGGAACGACGCGATGAACAGCAACACCGCTGCTCCGATCACCACGCCATCGCCCCGAGTGAGGGAGCGGATATTCACTTCTTGTCCTTCGTCAGTCGTCTCGTCTTCGGCATTGCTGGAGGCGTCGCTGTCACCATGTCGCCGTCAGGCCCTGGTGTGAAGCGCGGGGGTGGCCCCTCATCGTACGGACGACCCTATCGTCCGCCCTCCGAGGCTGTCCGCCCGGATCAGTGCGCTGATCATCACCCGCGCAGGAAACTCACGATTCCCTCAGAGATTCCTTGCGCCGCCTTCTGCCGCCAGGCACCGCTGGTCAGCAATGCCGCGTCCTTGCTATCGCGCATGTTGCCGCACTCGATGAACACCTTGGGAACCGTTGACAGATTGAGACCGCCCAGGTCCTCGCGTGTGACGAGTCCGGTGCCGTCGCCGACGTAGTTGGAGGGCGCGCTGCCGGTCACGCGCACGAAGTTCCCCGCGATGCGCTCGCCCAGTTCGCGCGAGGGCGCGACGATGGGCCGGGTGTCGGCGGCACCGGCGTGCACCTCGCCCGGCAGGATCACATGGAACCCGCGGTTCCCGGCGCCCGATCCGTCGGCGTGCAGGGACACCACGGCATCCGCGTCCGCCTCGTTCCCGATGCGGGCCCGTTCGTCGATGCAGGGGCCGTACGGCTGGTCGGCGTCATGGGTGAGCTTCACCGTGGCGCCCTGCCGCTGGAGCAGGGTGCGCATGCGGTGGGCGACGTCGAGGGTGAACTTCGCCTCGGCGTACCCGTCGTTGGTCGACGTGCCGGTGGTGTCGCATTCCTTGCGGCTCGTCCCGATGTCGACCTTCTGGTTGATTTCGGTGGCGTGCCGGAAGTTGCCGGGATTGTGGCCGGGGTCGATGACGACGACCTTGCCCTTGAGCGGGCCCGAGGCAGCGCTGCTCGTGTCCTTCGGCGCGGGGCTCGTCGGGCTCGGCTTCTCGTCGTCGGAGGGCGTGGACGCCTCGGCGGAGGGCGTGCCCGCCGTCGAGGAGGCCGCCGCACGGCCGCCCCCGGTGTCCGATCCTCCCGTGGTCTCGACGACCAGCCATCCGGCCAGCGCACCGGCGACCAGCGCGGCTCCCACCACGGCGATCAGCCTGCGGCGCGGGCGACGGGCGGGGGGAGGATCGAATTCCGGACCTGCGTACGACACGGGGCCACCCTAGCGGGCGGGGCGGTCGGCGGCGGGGTCGGGCGGACCGGCCACACCGACACACGCCTCGTTCCCCTCGGGGTCGGCCGGCACCCGGTTCGACGGCGCGTCGGCGTCGTCCACCAGCCGTCCGCCGTCCGCCGTCCGCCGTCCGCCGTCCGCCGTCAGCCGTCAGCCGTCAGCCGTCCGCCGTCCGCCGCCCGCGAGCGCCGCGGCGATCCGCGCCTCCGCCTGGGGCTGTGGGCACTTCGGGCAGGACAGGGCCGTCAGACCCCCGCCCCCACCCGCCGCAGCACCCGCATCGATCCCGCCACCGAAACCTCCGTGAACGCCCCCGACTCCAGCGCCCGCAGGTAGACGCGGTACGGGGCCTGACCGGTGAACTCGTCCTCGGGGTCGGGGAAGACGTCGTGGATGACGAGGAGACCGCCGTCCGCCACGTGGGGCGCCCAGCCCTCGTAGTCGGCGGTGGCGTGTTCGTCGGTGTGGCCGCCGTCGATGAAGACGAGGGCGACGGGGGTGTTCCACAGCGCGGCGATCTGCGGGGAGCGGCCGACGAGGGCCACCACGTGGTCCTCCAGTCCGGCCTTGTGCAGGGTGCGGCGGAAGGCCGGCAGGGTGTCCATCAGGCCCAGCTCGGGGTCGACGGTCTCCGGGTCGTGGTAGTCCCAGCCCGGCTGCTGCTCCTCGCTGCCCCGGTGATGGTCGACGGTGATCGCCGTGACACCGGCGGCGCGGGCCGCGTCGGCGAGGAGGATCGTGGAGCGGCCGCAGTAGGTGCCGACCTCCAGCAGGGGCAGCCCGAGCCGCCCCGCCTCCGCGGCGGCCGCGTACAGCGCCAGCCCCTCGTCGACCGGCATGAACCCCTTCGCGGCCTCGAAGGCGGCCAGGATCTCCGGCTCGGGTGCCGTGGTCATGGGGGTCCTTCCGGTCGTACGACTGTTCCAGCCGCACATGCTGCCGCACCCCCGGTCACTGGTACGACAGGGGGTGCGGAACACGCCCTGCAGGGGCGCGGGGAACCGCGCGACCAGCCACGACACCGCCGCAGACGCCATGTCGCGGTACGTCGCGGAGTGCTACGCGCTGACCGTCTCGCCCGGCAGGGACAGATCCATCTCAACCGGACGATCGTCCCCGGAGTGAGTCGCCGACGAAGCCAGCGGCCCATGCCCGGCGGCCTGCACGGCGAGGACGTACGGGCCGGCGGCCGGCACGGCCAGGGTGTAGCCGCCGTCCTCCCCGGAGAACGTCGCCCCCGCCCGGCGCCCGCGCCGGTCGATCAGGGTGACCTGGGCCCGGGCCACCGGCGTGCCCGCGGCGTCCAGCACCCGCCCCCGGAAGCCGCGCAGCACCTCCTCGCTGCTCGCCCGCAGCTGCGGCTTGCCGGAGGGGCGCTGTCCGGGCAGGAACAGGGCCAGGACCAGGCCGACGGCGACGGCTGCGGTCGCGATGAGGAAGGACACGCGGAAGCCGTGCATGGTCGGGATCTCGACGCCGCCGACCTCGTTCGCCGTGCTCGCCAGCACCATGCCGATGACGGCGCTCGACACGGACGTGCCGATGGACCGCATCAGGGTGTTGAGGCCGTTCGCCGCGCCCGTCTCGGAGGCCGGGACCGCGCCGACGATCAGCGCCGGCAGGGAGGAGTACGCGAGGCCGATACCGGCGCCGAGGAGGACCGAGGTGACGACGGTCTGCCAGGCGGCCTCCATCAGGCCGAGGCCGGCGCCGTAGCCGACGGCTATGACGAGCAGGCCGACGATCAGGGTGACCTTGGGGCCGTACTTGGCCGATAGGCGGGCGTAGACCGGCGCGGTGAACATCATCGTCAGGCCGAGCGGGGCCACGCACAGGCCCGCGACGACCATCGACTGGCCGAGGCCGTAACCGGTCGCGGAGGGGAGCTGGAGGAGCTGGGGCAGGACGAGGGAGACGACGTAGAAGGAGACGCCGACCATGATCGACGCGAGGTTGGTGAGCAGCACCTCGCGGCGGGCGGTGGTCCGCAGGTCGACCAGGGGCGCGGCGAGGCGCAGCTCCATCAGCCCCCACAGGAGGAGGACGACGACCGCCGCGCCGAACAGGCCCAGCGTGGTGGGCGACGACCAGCCCCAGTCGCTGCCCTTGGTGACGGGCAGGAGGAGCAGGACGAGCCCGGCGGACAGCCCGACGGCACCCGGCAGGTCGAAGGAGCCGGGGGCGCGCGCCGGGGACTCGGGTACGGCGAGCAGGGTGAGCGCGATGGCGAGGACGCCGAGGCCGGCGGCGCCGTAGAAGAGGGCGTGCCAGTCGGTGTGCTGGGCGACGAGCGCGGCGGCGGGCAGCGCGAGGCCGCCGCCGACGCCGATCGAGGAGCTCATCAGCGCCATCGCGGAGCCGAGCCGTTCACGCGGCAGCATGTCGCGCATCAGGCCGATGCCGAGCGGAATGGCTCCCATGGCGAAGCCCTGGAGGGTACGGCCCGCGATCATCGGGAGCAGGGTGCTGGTGAGCGCGCTGATCAGCGCGCCGACGACCATCACCGCGAGGCTGGTGACCAGCATGCGGCGCTTGCCGTACAGGTCGCCGAGCCGGCCCATGATGGGCGTCGCCACGGCTCCGGACAGGAGTGTGGAGGTCAGTACCCAGGTCGCGTTTCCGGCGTCGGTGTCCAGCAGCTGCGGCAGGTCCTTGATCACAGGGACGAGCAGGGTCTGCATCACCGCGACAACGATGCCCGCGAAGGCGAGGACGGGGACGACGGCCCCGCCGGCGCTCCGGGCGGGCTGGTCGGTCGGCGTGAGCGTCATGGAGAAGGGCCTCCAGGGCAGAGGAGAGGGCGAGCCGGGCGGATGTGTGCAGGAGGAACCCCGTGCGCCTGGGCAACTATTCCGATCCTTCGGGCAACTAATGAATTCTTGACCCGCTCATGGTGATCTGATCCCCCATCAGGCAAGACGACTGTGTCGGGCTGCACCTCGAAACTTTCGCACGGCTGAGGGGCTGATGTGATGGCCGACAACTCTCAAGTTTCGCTCGTGCGCACCCTGTTGACGCGTCCTCAGTGCGCCCGTACGGTCTGCGCAGCCAATCGGAAACCCCCACGAAACATTCGGGAGCACTCATGCACGCAAGCACGTCCTCCCGTGCCCGAAGGGCACTGGTCCTGGGTCTCGCGGGCCTGCTCGCCGCGGCCGGCGTCACCGTGGCGTCCGGAACCGCCGAGGCGGCGAGCACCCTGGGAGCCGCGGCAGCCGAGAAGGGCCGATACTTCGGCACCGCCGTCGCGGCCAACCACCTGGGCGAGGCGCAGTACGTCTCGACGCTCAACGCCGAGTTCAACTCGGTGACGCCGGAGAACGAGATGAAGTGGGACGCCGTCGAACCCAGCCGCGGCTCGTTCAGCTTCGGCAACGCCGACCGGATCGTCAGCCACGCCCAGAGCCGGGGCATGAAGGTCCGCGGCCACACCCTGGTCTGGCACTCCCAGCTGCCGGGCTGGGTCGGCGGTCTCGGCGCCGCCGACCTCAGGACGGCGATGAACAACCACATCAACCAGGTCATGGGCCACTACAAGGGCAAGATCCACTCCTGGGACGTGGTGAACGAGGCGTTCCAGGACGGCGGCAGCGGAGCCCGCCGCAGCTCGCCCTTCCAGGACAAGCTCGGCAACGGCTTCATCGAGGAGGCGTTCCGCACCGCCCGCGCCGCCGACCCCGCCGCCAAGCTCTGCTACAACGACTACAACACCGACGGCATCAACGCGAAGAGCAATGCCGTCTACAACATGGTCCGCGACTTCAAGGCCCGCGGCGTGCCCATCGACTGCGTGGGCTTCCAGTCCCACTTCAACAGCGCCTCCCCGGTCCCCTCCGACTACCAGGCCAACCTCCAGCGCTTCGCCGACCTCGGCGTCGACGTCCAGATCACCGAGCTGGACATCGAGGGCTCCGGCACCGCCCAGGCCAACAGCTACGGCAACGTCGTCAAGGCCTGTCTCGCCGTCAGCCGCTGTACCGGCATCACGGTCTGGGGCATCACGGACAAGTACTCGTGGCGGGCCAGTGGCACCCCGCTGCTCTTCGACGGCAACTACAACAAGAAGCCCGCGTACAGCGCCGTGCTCACCGCGCTGGGCGGCTCCTCCGGCGGCAACCCGGGCAACCCGGGCGGCGCCACCTGCACCGCGACGTACAGCAAGCAGGAGGAGTGGAGCGACCGCTTCAACGGCAAGGTGACCATCACCGCGGGCAGCGCGGCGATCACCGGCTGGACCACCACGGTCACCGTCACCTCGCCCCAGCGGATCTCCGCCACCTGGAACGGCTCACCCACCTGGGACAGCAGCGGAAACGTCATGACGATGCGGCCCAACGGCAACGGCAGCCTCGCCGCAGGAGCCTCGACCAGCTTCGGCTTCACCGTCATGAAGAACGGCAACTCGGCCGCCCCGGTCATCGGCGGCTGCACGGCGTCCTGACCCGGCAGCCGCCTCCCCGCTCGGTCGTACGGCCCATCCGGGTCGTACGACCGGGTCGTCCTCGGACGAAATAACGATGCCCGAAGCCTCAGGCGATTGAGACCATGGCACTCATGCTCGAAGCCGCTGACACCACCGTGAACCGCGCCACCCGGCGCACCACGCCCCCCACCTGGCTGGTGGTGGCGCTCGCCTGCGCCGGACAGTTCCTGGTCGTCCTCGACGTGTCCGTCGTCAACGTGGCGCTGCCGTCGATGCGCACCGACCTCGGGCTGAGCGGGCCGGGGCTGCAGTGGGTGGTGAACGCGTACGCCATCGCCTTCGCCGGGTTCATGCTGCTCGGCGGGCGGGCCGGGGACCTGTACGGCCGCAAGCGGATGTTCCTGGTCGGGCTCGCGCTGTTCACCCTGGCCTCGCTGGGCGGCGGGCTCGCCCAGGAGGGCTGGCAACTGCTCGCCGCGCGGGCCGCGCAGGGACTCGGCGCGGCCGTCCTCGCCCCCTCCACGCTCACCATCCTCACGTCCGCCGTACCCGAGGGCGCCGCGCGGGCGCGGGCCATCTCCACCTGGACGGCGGTCGGCGCGGGCGGCGGCGCCGCGGGCGGACTCGTCGGCGGCGCGCTGGTCGACGGGCTGTCCTGGCGCTGGGTGCTGCTCATCAACGTCCCGATCGGCGCCGTCGTCCTCGTGGCGGCCCTGCGCGGCCTCACCGAGAGCCGCGCCGGGGAGGGCCGCCGCCTCGACCTGCCGGGCGCGGTGCTGGTGACGGCCGGGCTGGGCACGCTCGCCTACGGCATCTCGCAGACCGAGGCGGACGGCTGGACGGCCGCGGCCACCCTGGTCCCGCTGTTCGCCGGACTGCTGCTCATCGGCCTGTTCCTGCTGGTGGAGGCCCGTACGGCGGCACCGCTGATGCCGCTGCGGCTGCTCCGGGCGCGGGCCGTGTCGTCGGCGAACGCGGCGATGTTCATCAACGGCTCCGCCATGTTCTCCATGTGGTTCTTCATGACGCTGTACGCGCAGAACGTGCTCGGCTACAGCCCCCTGGAGGCCGGCTTCGCCCTCGTGCCCAGCTCGCTCGCGGTGGTCGTCGGCTCCAAGGTGGCCCCGCGCTGGATGCGCCGCCTGGGCGCGCGCCCGGTAGCCGTGCTCGGCAGCCTCGTCGCCGCCACCGGCTTCGGCTGGCAGTCCACCATGAGCGCCGACGAGGCGTACGTCACCGGGATCATGCTCCCCGGCATCCTGATGATGCTGGGCGCGGGCCTCGCCGCGACCCCGCTCGCCTCCCTCGCCACCTCCGGCGCGGACCCCGGCGACGCCGGACTCGTCTCCGGCATGGTCAACACGTCCCGCACGATGGGCGGATCCCTCGGACTCGCCGTGATGTCGACGATCGCGGCGGCCCGCACCGGCCACAGCACAGGCGCCGCGGAACTGACGGAGGGTTATGCGCTGGCCTTCCGGGTGTCGGCGGCGGTGCTGGTGGCGGGGGCCGTGGTGATGAGGGCGTGGCTGCCGGGGAAGGGGGCGGCGGCGGTCCGGCAGCCGGGGTGACGCGGGAGAAGTGGTGACGCGGGAGAAGCGGTGACGCGGGAGAAGTTCTGACGGGGAGGCAACGGTTCGCGACCCCCATGGACTCCTTTGTGTGTCTAGGAGGTGCCCATGGGGGATCGGAAGCAGGCCCGGGACGAGGAGTTCCAGGCCTTTGTCATCGGCCGCTGGCCGCGGCTGATGCGCACGGCATTTCTCCTCACGGGGGAACAGCACGCCGCGGAGGACCTGGTCCAGTCGACGCTCGAACAGGTCTACGTGGCCTGGCGCAAGGTCGGCTCGGCCGACGACCCGGAGGCGTACGTACGGCGCGTGATGATCAACGCCCACGCGCGCAAACACCGCAGACGCCTACGGGAGTTCCTGGCACCGAAGGACGACTCGGGCCTCGCGCACGAGCAGCCCGACACCGGTGACCGCATCTCCCAGGCGGACGACCGCAACGCACTGCTGAAGGCGCTCGCCCAACTGCCCGCCCGGCAGCGGGAGGCGGTGGTGCTGCGGTACTGGGAGGACCTCACCGAGACCCAGGCGGCGGAGGCGATGGGCTGTTCGGTGGGCGCGGTCAAGAGCAACGCGGCCAAGGGGATCGCGAAACTCCGCGCCATACCGGGGCTGGCCGAGACGGTGACGAACGGAGGGCGGAAGTGATGGGCGCGAACCAGGGGAGCAACCACGAGATGTCGCACACGGACATCGCCTTCCTGCTGGCCGAGGCCGCGGACGAGGTCGAGATCGGCATAGCCCCCTACGAGACGGTGATGCGGGGCGGACGCCGCCGCAAGGCCCGCCGCTGGGCGGTGGCGGCGGCCGCGGCGCTGGTGATCAGCGGCTCCTCCGCGGCGCTGGCGGTCGCGGGACTGCCGGGCGGTGGCGGCGACCGGGTGGCACCGCCGGCCGGCCAGTCGCGGTCCGCGGCCCCGAGCGCGCTCGCCCCGCACCGGACCACGCTCGCCACCGGCAGCGACGGGCCCACCGAGTGGCGGGTCGTCCTCGATGTGTGGCCGGCCGCGCGCGACGAGGTGGAGGCGCAGGCGCAGCTGGACGTGATGGCCGAGTACGGGGACCTGCCGGAGGAGGTCCGGCACGCCTACCAGATGGTCGGCAGCAGCTACTACTTCGTGCACAAGATCGTCGGCGAGGAGGAGTCGCTGGCCCTGTGGTCGGCCTTCTCCGAGGGCGGCGGCACCCCGCAGAACCTCACGACGGCCGCGCTTCCCCTGGAGTCCGGGACCGACGGCCCGCAGCGGCTGGTCGTCGGCCAGGTCACCCGGGCCGCCGGCCAGGTCACCTGCACCTGGAAGGACGGCACCAGCACCGTGATCGACCGGGCCCCGGAGCACGCGGAAGCGCCCACCCGCCAGACCTTCATCCGCCCCGCCGAGAACTCCCCGGTCGACTGGTTCGTCTGCCTGGCACCGAAGGGCACGGAGTACGCGTCGGCGGAGGTGACGAAGCTGGCGGACTAGGGCTCCTTAGGCCCTGTCGTTCGGATCAGGCCGGGGTTCCGGTCGGGCGTCACGCGACGGCCGGGCGGTGCGGCTCCCGTCGCATCGCCCACAGCGTGGGCCCGCCGCCGGGCAGCTGCAGTTCGGCGCGGACGGCGAAGCCGAAGTGCTCGTACAGCGGGACGTTGGACGGCTTGGAGGACTCCAGGTAGACGGGCAGACCCGCGGCGTCGGCCCGGGCCAGGCCCGCGCGCAGCAGGGCGGCCCCGTGTCCCTGGCCGCGGGCGGCGGGGTCGGCGCCGATCACCGCCAGGTACCAGTGCGGCTCTTGCGGGGTGTGCCCGGCCGCGGCCTCGACGGCGTCCCGGAACAGCGGGGCCCGGTCGCCGAGGATCTCCTGGAGCTGCTGGATCGTCACCGCGTCGGGGACGGCCTTCTCCTGCCCCTCCGGCGGGACCCAGAAGGCGGCCGCCGCGCCGGTGTGCTCACAGAGGCCGTGCTGTGCGTACTGCCGGGTGAGGAGCGTGGTGAAGTACCGGGTCAGGCCTGCCTCGCGGGTGCCCGGGTCGGGGAAGAACCAGCGCATCATCGGGTCGTCGTCGAAGGCGCGGGCGAGGGTGCGGCTGATGAACGGGGCGTCGTCGACGGTGGTCGGCTGCGGTGTGTTCATTATCGGCATACGGGTCATTCTGCGCGTGGTGATCTTGGGTGGGTGAGGCGGCCCCCGGAAGGGTGTATTCCGGGATGACGAGGAGGGGGCGCTGTCGACTTGACGCGCCGTCAGTCAGCTGTTGCGGGACGTATTCACAACTGTCGGGAGGTGGGCTATACAGAGGGTCGCCGTACTGGAACGCGTTCTAGAAGGGCGGGTTCCGCGGCTCGGGACGACCTCGGTGCGGTCGACGGTGCGGACGGTCGCACCGGGGTTTCCATCGTGTCAGCCTCTCCGCCACGCCATCGCCCTCGCGCCCGCCGTGATCAGGAGCCCCATGCCCATCGACGCAGCCAAGGCCCTCGCCGCCGAACCCCGGACCGGCGAGATCTCCTGGACCCCCAAGGACGTCCTGCTGTACCACCTCGGCATCGGCGCCGGCATCCCCGCCACCGACCCGGACGAGCTGCGCTACACCCTGGAGTCCCGGCTGCACGTGCTGCCGAGTTTCGCCACCGTCGCCGGCGCGGGCAGCCCCGGAGTGATCAGCGGCCTGTCCATGCCCGGCGTCGAGGTCGACCTCGCCCGGGTGCTGCACGGCGGCCAGTCCCTCACCGTCCACCGCGCGATCCCCCCGGAGGGCAGGGCGACGGCCACCTCCCGGATCGCCGCGGTCCACGACAAGGGCACCGCGGCCGTCCTGGTCCTGCGCACCGACGTCGGCGACCCCGAGGGCCCGCTGTGGACCAACGACGCGCGGATCTTCGTACGGGGCGAAGGCGGGTGGGGTGGTGAGCGGGGGCCGTCCGCCCGGCTCGACACACCGGCCGGGGAACCGGACCTGACGGTCATGCGGCCCGTGCGCGAGGATCAGGCGCTGCTCTACCGCCTCTCCGGCGACTGGAACCCGCTGCACGCGGACCCGGAGTTCGCCAAGGTCGCCGGGTTCGACCGGCCCATCCTGCACGGGCTGTGCACCTACGGCATCACGCTGAAGGCCGTCGTCGACACCCTGCTCGACGGGGAGGTGGGCCGGGTGCGGTCCTACGACACCCGGTTCGCCGGGGTCGTCCACCCGGGCGAGACCCTGCGCGTCCGGATGTGGCGGCAGGAGGGTGCCGTCCGGGTGGCCGTGAGCGCCGTCGACAGAGGCGACGCGCCGGTCCTCGCCGACACCGTCGTCCAGCACGCGTGAGCCATCGAGCCTTCCGAGGGGAGCCGCACCATGCGCGCAGCCGTACTGCACGAGACCGGCCAGGAGAAGCTGGAAGTCGTCGACGACGCCGAGGCGACGGGGTTCGGGCCCGGCAAGGTCCGGATCCGGGTACGGGCCACGGGGCTGTGCCACTCCGACCTGTCGGCGATGAGCGGCGTCCTGCCGCAGCCGGCGCCGTTCGTGCCCGGGCACGAGGGTGCGGGGGAGATCGTCGACGTGGGGGAGGGGGTCGTCGGGCTCGCGCCCGGTGACCGGGTCGTCGTCTGCTGGCTGCCCGCCTGCGGCGCCTGCCCCGCCTGCGGACGCGGGCAGACCGAACTGTGCCTGGCCGGGTTCATGAACGCGGGCACCCCCAACTTCCGGCGCCCCGGCGGCGACGTCTTCGGCTTCGCCGGCACCGGCACCTTCGCCGAGGAGGTCGTCGTGGACGCCGGCTGCGCGGTGCCGATCCCCGACGACGTGCCCTACGACATCGCCGCCCTCATCGGCTGCGGCGTCACCACCGGACTCGGCGCGGCCCTCAACACCGCCGACCTGGAGGCCGGTTCGTCGGTCGCCGTCATCGGCTGCGGAGGCGTCGGCATCTCCGCGATCCAGGGCGCGCGGCTGCGGGGCGCCGCGGAGATAGTCGCCGTCGACCCGGTCGCCGGGCGGCGCGAGGCCGCACTGCGGTTCGGCGCCACACGCGCGGTGCCGCCGGAGGAACTGGCCGACGCCAAGCAGTCCTTGACCGGCGGGGAGGGCTTCGACTACGTCTTCGAGGTCGTCGGCAGGTCGGCCACCGCGCGGACGGCGTACGAGACCACGCGGCGCGGCGGAACCCTCGTGGTGGTCGGCGCCGGTGCCATGGACGACTTCCTCCAGCTCAACATGTTCGAGCTGTTCTTCGACGAGAAGCGCATACTGCCGTCCCTGTACGGCGGCGGTGACGTGCTGCGCTCCTACGAGCGGACCATCGCCCTCTGGCGTGCCGGGCGGATCGACCTGGCCGGTCTGATCACCCACCGGATACCGCTCGCGGAGATCAACGAGGCGCTGGACCAGATGCGCACCGGTACGGCACTGCGTACGTGTGTCGAGATCTGAGGCGCGCCGAGGAGTTCGAGGGGGCTCTCATGTCGCTGCCACTGGAGGGGCGTTCGGCGGTCGTCACCGGTGCCGGGCGCGGGCTGGGGCGGGCGGAGGCGCTGGAGCTGGCCCGGCTGGGCGCCGCCGTCGTCGTCAACGACTTCGGGCAGCCGGGCCGGGACGGCACGGGCGGTCCGCGGGCCCCGCCGAGGAGACGGCCGCGGTGATCCGGGCCCGGGGTGGTACCGCTCTCGCCCACACCGGGGCCGTCTCCGACTTCGGAGAGGCCGAACAGCTCGTGCGGACGGCGATCGACACGTTCGGCGAGCTGGACATCCTCGTCGACAACGCCGGCATCCTGCGCGACCGTATGGTCTTCTCCATGGCGGAGGACGAGTGGGACCCGGTGATCCGCGTTCATCTCAAGGGCCACTTCAACACCACCCGGTTCGCCGCCGCGCACTGGCGGGAGCGGGCGAAGGCGCGGGGCGGGCCGGTGTTCGGCAGGATCGTGAACACCTCCTCGGAGGCGTTCCTGGCGGGCTCCGCCGGGCAGCCCAACCACGCCGCCGCCAAGGGGGGCATCGTCGGGCTGACCACCTCCACGGCCCTCGCCCTCGCCAGGTTAGGGGTGACCGCCAACGCCATCTGTCCGCGCGCCCGCACCCGGATGACGGAGGACGTGTTCGCGGGGCTTGCCCCGCCCTCGGGCGGCCTGGACCCGCTGGCCCCCGAGCATGTCGCCCCGCTCGTCGGCTACCTCGCGTCCCCGGCCGCCGCCCGCATCAACGGCCAGGTGCTCGTCGTGCACGGCGGGATGGTGGCGGTCGTCGAACGGCCCCGGGTGCGGGAGAAGTTCGACAGCAAGCGGGACACCTTCACCTACGAGGAGCTGGACGCGCTGCCGACCCCGCACTTCGCGGCGCGGCCGGCGGGGGAGAGGTTCGCGGCGGCGGAGGTGCTGGGGCTGAGGAGCGGGTAGCCGGCGCCCGTCCGGACGGGCCTCGCGCGGAACACGACAAGGCCCCGCCCACCGTGCGGTGGACGGGGCCAGGTGCCGTGCCGAATGACGTACCGTCAGGCCGCCGTCTCGGTCTGCTGCTCCACCGGCCTGCGGTGCCGGCCCCGGGGGGCCGTCTCGGTTTCCTGCGCCGAGACCTGGCCGCGGTGCTTGCCGTGGCCGGGCTCCGTGGTGCCGTCGGGCAGCGGCTGGGACGTGCTGGCGTCGCTCATCGGAAGAATTCACCCCGTCAACATGATCTTTTACAGCCGGGGGAGTCTAACCGGCACACCTCGGGCCGAATCCAGGCGGCCACGCCGACCGCCGCTACTTCGTTACAAGACGCCCCAACGGCGCCTGCTGCAACGGCACCGGCCGCAGCGGGACCGGTTCCGAAGGCTCCGGTTCCGAGGGGCGCGGATCCGAGGAGTCCGGTTGTGATGGGTCCGGTTGCGACGGATCTGGTTGCCAAGCGCCCGGTTGCCAAGTGCCCGGTTGCCGAGGGTCCGGTTCCGGCGGCTTCCCCAGGACGAAAGCCGCACCGTCCCGCCCCGGACCCTCGGCGCCGCCCGCGTCCACCGCTCCGCCGGCATCCCCGACCCGTGCGATGCCCGCCGCCCTCGCGTCCCCCGCCTGGCCGGCGCCTCGTGCGGCCGCCGTTGCCCCCGGGCGCCATGCCGCGCCCGCCACCCCCCGCACGCCCTCCGTCTCCGCCAAACCTTCGTCCCTCGCCTGTTCGTCCCTCGCCGGCACCGCCAGCTCCGCCACCCCGCACGGCGTCGCCGGTGTGGTGTACGGCAGGCGCAGGACGCCCTCCCGTGTCCACAGCCCGGCCCCGGCGAGCCAGCCCTCCGGTGCCGGGAGATGCCTGATGCATCGTTCCGCCGGGCGCCAGATGCCGATCCAGGTGCCTCCCGGGCCGTCGACCCGCAGCGCCACCCCGCAGCTCTCCGGTGTCAGGACCAGCCCCGGCTGGATCGCGAACGGCGTCACCGCGCAGTCCGCCGACACCCGCAGGCACTCCGGGAACCGCACCGGCAGCGTGCTGCCCAGCACCCCCCAGCCCAGCCGCGCGTGACCGGGCGACGGCGCGTCGGAACGGATCAGCAGCAGTCCGCTGTCCGGGTCGGCGAGCAGCAGCCGGTCGTCGCTGTCGGCGGCGATCTGCAGCAGCGGGGACACCTCCCCGCCCCGCTCCAGGTCGACGACGACGGTCTTGGTGCGGCCGTCCAGCTCCCGGTCCAGCGCCAGCATCCGCCCTTCCCGGTCCAGCCACCCCCCGCCCGAGCAGCGTCCCGGGATCACGGCCACGTGCTCCGGTCCGAACGCGCCCCCGGCCACCAGCCACACCGCGCTGGAGCGCGGGCCGACGACGAGGGCGTACGCGCGGTCGCCGCCCGGCGCGGGCGCCAGCAGCCGTACCTCGGCGTCCCCGCACTCGACCGCGCCCAGCGGCAGCTCGCCGGTCCCCGGACCGGTCGGGTAGAGCAGCGCGAAGAGCTGCCGCCCGTCGACGTGGCGGCGGATGAGGACCCGCCCGTCGCCCATGGGCTGCACCTCGGTGCCGGGCTCCTCCGGCTGGTTGCCGGGCAGCGGCACCGCGTAGGGCTCGGGGCCGTCCAGGGTCCAGCGCTCCGGGAACCAGGAGTCGCCGCTGCGGGCGAGACGCGCGGCGTAGCCGCCGTCCACCGTGATCACGCAGCCCGGCCGCGGGGAGAAGCCGTCCTGGTCTCCCGCCGCGGTCTCGATCGCACAGGCCGTCATCGTTCGGTCACCTCCAGTGAGGAAGCTAGTTTTCGTACGCACAGACGGGGGACCGCCCGCTGGCCGCTTCACACATACGGGTGGCCGCGCGGCGATTCGCCTGAGGGAACGGGGACGCGTGTGCTCCAGGTGGTGATGAGCGGATGCGGTGGCCGCGCCGGTTCAGCCCCGCGGACCAGGCAGGTAGCCTGTGTCCCGTGCCCCGTCTGTCAGAAGTCATCGCCGCGCTGGAGAATCTGTGGCCTGCCGAGCGGGCCGAGTCCTGGGACGCGGTCGGTACGGTCGTGGGCGACCCCGGCCAGGAGGTCACCCGGGTCCTGTTCGCCGTCGACCCCGTCCAGGAGATCGTCGACGAGGCGGTGAAGCTTGGCGCCCACCTGCTGGTCACCCACCACCCGCTCTACCTGCGCGGGACGACGACGGTCGCGGCGTCCACCTTCAAGGGCCGCGTCGTGCACACCCTGATCAAGAACGACATCGCGCTGCACGTCGCCCACACCAACGCCGACACCGCCGACCCCGGAGTCTCCGACGCCCTCGCGGGCGCGCTGGACCTGCGCGTCGTACGGCCCCTGGTGCCGGACGCCACCGACCCCGAGGGCCGCCGCGGGCTCGGCCGGGTCTGCGAACTCGACCACCCGCTGACGGTCCGCGAGCTCGCCGCCCGCGCCGCCGCCCGGCTGCCCGCCACCGCGCAGGGCATCCGCGTGGCCGGCGACCCCGAGGCGACCGTCCGTACGGTCGCCGTCAGCGGCGGCTCCGGCGACAGCCTGTTCGACCACGTCCGGGCGGCGGGCGTGGACGCCTTCCTCACCGCGGACCTGCGCCACCACCCCGCCTCCGAGGCGGTGGCCCAAAGCCCCCTCGCGCTGCTCGACGCGGCGCACTGGGCCACCGAGTGGCCCTGGTGCGAGCTGGCGGCCAGCCAGCTCGACGAGATCTCCGACCGCCACGGATGGGGCCTCCGGGTCCACGTCTCCAAGACGGTCACCGACCCCTGGACCGCCCACGAGGCGTCCACCGCCCACCCGTCGCCCACCACCACCCTTCCAGCGAGCGCTTCGCGCGCCCCTTCCGATTCCGCAGGAGCCCCCAACTGAACGCCGAGCCCGCCGACCAGATCCGACTCCTCGACGTCCAGGCCCTCGACGTCCGTCTCCAGCAGCTCGCGCACAAGCGGAAGTCGCTGCCCGAGCACGCCGAGATCGAGTCGCTGACCAAGGACCTCACGCAGCTGCGCGACCTGCTGGTGGCCGCGCAGACCGAGGAGAGCGACTGCGCCCGCGAGCAGACCAAGGCCGAGCAGGACGTCGACCAGGTGCGCCAGCGTGCCGCCCGGGACCAGCAGCGGCTGGACTCCGGCGCGATCACCTCGCCGAAGGACCTGGAGAACCTCCAGCGCGAGATCGCCTCGCTCGCCAAGCGGCAGGGCGACCTGGAGGACGTCGTCCTGGAGGTCATGGAGCGCCGGGAGTCCGCGCAGACGCGGGTCGCCGAGCTGACCGAGCGGGTCGGCTCCGTGCAGGGGAAGATCGACGACGCCACCGGGCGCCGTGACGCCGCGTTCGAGGAGATCGACGGCGAGGCGGCCTCGGTCACCAAGGAGCGCGAGGTCGTCGCCGGGTCCGTGCCCGCCGACCTGATGAAGCTCTACGACAAGCTGCGTGAGCAGCAGGGCGGTATCGGCGCGGCCAAGCTGTACGCGCGTACCTGCCAGGGCTGCCGCCAGGAACTGGCCATCACCGAGCTGAACGAGATCCGCAAGGCCGCCCCGGACACCGTGGTGCGCTGCGAGAACTGCCGCCGCATCCTGGTGCGCACGGCCGAGTCGGGTCTCTAGGGGGCCGCGGGGTGCGGGAGTTCATCGTCGAGGCCGACGGCGGGTCGCGGGGCAACCCGGGGCCCGCGGGCTACGGCGCCGTGGTGATCGACGCGGCGACGGGGGAGACGCTGGCGGAGGCCGCGGAGTTCCTGGGCGTGGTGACGAACAACGTCGCCGAGTACCGGGGACTCCTGGCCGGTCTGCGCGCCGCCCACCGGCTCGACCCGGCGGCCCGCGTGCACGTGCGGATGGACTCCAAGCTGGTCGTCGAGCAGATGTCCGGCCGCTGGAAGATCAAGCACCCCGACATGAAGCCGCTGGCCATGGAGGCGTCCCGCATCTTCCCGCCGGACCGGGTGACGTACGAGTGGATCCCGCGCGAGCAGAACAAGCACGCCGACCGCCTGGCGAACGAGGCGATGGACGCGGGGGCCGCTTCCGCCGGCCCGGGCACCCCGAGTGCCGCCGCCAAGACCGACGCCGATCTGCGCGCCGCCCGCACCGTCGCCACCCCCTCCGTCGGCTGGGGCTCCGCGCCCGACCTCGGCGCGCCGGCCACCTTCGTGCTGCTGCGGCACGGCGAGACGCCGCTGACCCCGCAGAAGCGCTTCTCCGGCAGCGGCGGCAGCGACCCGTCCCTGTCCGACGTCGGCCGGGACCAGGCCGAGCGGGTCGCGGCGGCGCTGGCCCGGCGGGGCACGATCCAGGCGATCGTGTCGTCACCGCTGGCCCGCACCCGCGAGACCGCCGGGATCGTCGCCGCCCGCCTCGGCCTGGAGGTCGGCGTCGACGACGGGCTGCGCGAGACGGACTTCGGCGCGTGGGAGGGCCTGACCTTCGCCGAGGTGCACGAGCGCCACCCGGACGACCTGGCCGCCTGGCTGGCCTCCCC
This sequence comes from Streptomyces sp. TSRI0107, assembly GCF_001905845.1. Lineage (GTDB taxonomy): Bacteria > Actinomycetota > Actinomycetes > Streptomycetales > Streptomycetaceae > Streptomyces. Next base: position 845,635 of record NZ_LIVZ01000001.1, read on the forward strand.
GGACGCCGAGCCGACCGGCGGCGGCGAGAGCTTCGCGGCGACCGCCACCCGGATCGCCGCCACCCGGGACAAGCTGGTCGCGGCGTACGCGGGCCGCACGGTCCTGCTGGTCAGCCACGTCACGCCGATCAAGACGCTGATCCGGCTCGCCCTGAACGCCCCGGCGGAATCCCTGTTCCGGATGGAGCTGTCGGCGGCCTCCCTGTCGGTCGTGGCCTACTACGCCGACGGCAACCCCAGCGTCCGCCTCTTCAACGACACCTCGCACCTGCGCTGAGCCCGGCCGCCTCCCGGGCCAGCCGTTCGATCCGCGCCCAGTCACGGGCCGCCACCGCGTCCGCGGGCAGCATCCAGCTGCCGCCGACACAGCCGACGTTGGGCAGCGCGAGGTAGTCGGGCGCGGAGGCCGGGCCGATCCCGCCGGTCGGGCAGAACCGCGCCTGCGGCAGCGGCCCGGACAGCGACCGCAGATAGGCCGTACCGCCCGCGGCCTCGGCGGGGAAGAACTTCATCTCCCGCACCCCGCGCTCCAGCAGCGCCACGACCTCCGAGGTGGTGGAAACCCCCGGCAGGAACGGCACCCCGGACCCGCGCATCGCCGCCAGCAGTACGTCCGTCCAGCCAGGGCTCACCAGGAAGCGGGCCCCCGCCGCGACGGCCTCGTCCGCCTGCCCCGGCGTGATCACGGTGCCCGCCCCCACCACGGCCTCCGGCACCGCGTCCGCGATCGCCCGGATCGCCGGCAGCGCGCCCGGCGTCCGCAGCGTCACCTCGATGGCGGGCAGCCCGCCGGCGACCAGGGCGCGGGCGAGCGGCACCGCGTCGGCGGCGTCGGAGACGACCACGACGGGAACGACGGGCGCGAGATCCAGGACAGAGGGCACAGCAGACGGCGAGGGCAGGGTCATGGCCCTCATCCTGCCCTCGCCGAAGCGTTCTGTGCAAAGCGCGTTGCGCATGCTGCAACGCGCTGTGGTGGGACGCCGATCTCCCCGGCCAGCGGATCTCCCCGGCCCTAGTGGATCTCCTCCACCAGCACATCCAGCGCCCACGCCTGCCCTGCCTTTGCCGGAGCCTGCGCCTCCACCTCGTACCCGAGGTCCCGCAGCGCCTCCACGAGCTCCGCCGGACCGGCCGGAGCCACCCCGGCCGACAGCAGACTCCGTACGATGCGCCCCTTCGTCGCCTTGTTGAAGTGGCTGACGACCTTCCGGGTCGGCGCGTGCAGCACCCGCACCGTCGCCGTCCGCCCGGCCACCTCGCCCTTCGGCTTCCACGCCGCCGCGTACGCCGCCGACCGCAGATCCAGCACCAGCCCGTCCCCGGCCGCCTCGGGCATCGCCGCGGCCATCGGCGCGCGCCAGTACGCGCCCAGCGCCCCCAGCCCCGGCAGCTTGACGCCCATGGAGCAGCGGTACGACGGGATCCGGTCCGTCACCCGCACCGCGCCCCACAGTCCCGAGAACACCAGCAGCGAACGCGCTGCGCGCCGCTTCGCGGCCGGCTCCAGCGAGGCCAGGTCCAGGGCGTCGTACAGCACACCCGTGTAGACCTCCCCGGCGGGCCGCGCCCCGGCCGTGCGCAGCTCCGCGTTCTTCGCGACCTCGCCGCGCAGTCCCTCGCTCAGCCCCAGCACCTCACGCGCCTTCTCCTCGTCGGCCGCGCACAGCTCGACCAACTCGTCGAGGACGGCCTCCCGGGCGTCCGTCAGCGCGGGCAGCGACAGCGACTCCGGCTTCAGCGGGGCGCCCCGGCCGGAGGAGGCCTTTCCCTCCGAGGGCGGCAGCAGGACCAGCACACGTACTCCTTCTGGTAGAGCTCCCGGCCAGCGTACGGCGTGCCGCCCGGCACCCTGCGACCTACGCTCGCTGTATGCCCCGCCGCCCCCTCCGCGTGACCGGCGCCCCGGAAGCACCGCTGCGGGCCGCCCTCGCCGCGCTGCGCACCGAACTCGGAGTCCCCGAAGGCTTCCCGCCCGAGGTACTGGCCGAAGCCGAACGAGCGGCCACGGCACCCGCCCTCCCGCCGTACGACGCGACCGACATCCCCCTCTTCACCATCGACCCTCCCGCCTCCACAGACCTCGACCAGGCGATGCACCTGGCCCGGCAGGGCACCGGCTACCGCGTGCGGTACGCCATCGCCGACGTCGCCGCCTTCGTCGCCCCCGGCGGAGCGCTCGACGCCGAGGCCCACCGGCGGGTGATGACCCTCTACTTCCCGGACGGACGCGTTCCCCTGCACCCGGAGGCCCTCGGCGAGGCCGCCGCCAGCCTGCTCCCCGACGGGCCCCGCCCCGCCGCCCTGTGGACCATCGACCTCGACGCGGACGGCCGCACCCTCGCCGTCGACCTCCGCCGCGCCCTGGTCCGCAGCCGGGCCCGGCTCGACTACGCGTGGGTGCAGCGGCAGATCGACGACGGGCGAGCGGAGGAACCGGTCGCCCTGCTCAAGACGGTCGGGCTGCTCCGCGAACGCCTGGAGAGCGAACGCGGCGGCATCTCCCTCAGCGTGCCCGAGCAGGAGATCGTCGAGCGGGACGGCACCTACGAACCGGTCTACCGCGCCCCGCTCCCCGCCGACGGCTGGAACGCCCAGATCTCCCTGCTCACCGGCATGGCCGCGGCCGACCTGATGCTCGCCCACGGCACCGGCGTCCTGCGCACCCTGCCCGCCGCCCCCGACGGCGCCGTCGGCCGGCTGCGCCGCACCGCGCACGCCCTGCACATCGACTGGCCGCACCACGTCTCCTACGCCGACCTGGTCCGCTCCCTCGACCCGCACCGGCCGCGGCACGCCGCCTTCCTCCAGGAATGCACCACGCTGCTGCGCGGCGCGGGCTACACGGTCTTCCGCGACGGCGCCCTCCCGCCCATCACCACGCACTCCGCCGTCGCCGCCCCGTACACCCACTGCACGGCCCCCCTGCGCCGCCTCGCCGACCGCTACACCACGGAACTCTGCCTGGCCGCGGCCTCCGGCGACGACCCGCCCGACTGGGTCCTCGCCGCCCTCGCCACCCTCCCCGCCGAGATGACCGCGGGCGCCCGCCGGGCGGGCACGGTGGAACGCGAGTGCGTGAACGTTGTCGAGGCGGCGGTGCTGTCCGGCCGGGTCGGCGAGACCTTCGACGCCTGCGTCGTCGACATCGACGACGACCGCCCCACCGTCGGCACGGTCCAGCTCACCGACCCCGCCGTCATCGGCCGCGTCGACGGCGAACGGCTGCCGCTGGGCGAACGGCTCCGGGTGCGGCTGACGGAGGCGGACCCGGCGAGGGCGACCGTACGGTTCGTGCCCGCGTAGCGGCGCGGGCTGTGCCACGATCGAGGGAACGGTTCCCGATCTCAGGCACAGGTGGTCAGCCGATGTCCCAGTCTGGCGAGCGACCGAAGGAGGGGCGTGACATGACTGCCATGGCCCATGAGCCGCTCACGCAGGAAGAGGTCCTGCTGGAGGGCTTTCTCGCCCTGGACACCCCGGAGGGTTTCCGGGCGGAGCTGATCGAGGGGGAGATCGTTGTGACACCGCCGCCGGACGGGGATCACGAGGACTGCATCGGGTTGGTCGTGGCCCAGGTGATCAGGAAGTCCCGCGCCGACATGCAGTTCTCCGGGAACAAGGGCCTCAAGCTGGAAGGCTGCCCCAAGGATCACGTGATCCCGGACGGCACGTTCGCCCTCAAGGAGCGGCGGCTTTACCGAGGCGCCAAGCCGTGGATGCCTTGCGACGGCGTGGCCATGGTGCTCGAAGTCACCTCCTCCAAGCCCGCCGCCGACCGCGAGGTCAAGCGCCGCTGCTACGCCCGAGGTGGCATTCCCCTCTACCTGCTGGTCGACCGCGACGCCACGGCGGTCACGCTGTTCAGCGACCCGGAGGGGCACGACTACCGCGAGCACTGCACCCGGCCCTTCGGCAAAGCCCTCACCCTCCCCGAGCCCTTCGGATTCGACCTGGACACCGGCGACTTCCTCTGATCCCCTGTCACCGGGGGGTGCGAGGTGAGCGTACGGATACGGGAGGACGCCCGATGGGCGCGGGCACGGCTCGGGCGGTGCGGGCCGGTGCTGGATCTGCTGACGGCCTGCTTCGACCGGCACGTCTACGCCCCGCACGCCCATGACGAGTTCACCATCGGGGTGACCGTCGGCGGGCTGGAGTTCATCGACTACCGGGGCGGACGCGTCCACTCCGGGCCCGGCTCGATCGTCATCCTCGAGCCGGGGGAGATGCACACCGGCGGCCCCGCGACGCCGGACGGCGGCTACTCCTACCGCGCGCTCTACGCCGCCCCCGGCCTGCTCGCAGACGGCACCGTCGGCACGGGTGTGCGGCACTTCCGGGAGGCCGTCCTCGACGACCCCGAGCTGGCCGCCGCCCTGCTGCGCACGCACACCGAGCTGAGCGCCTGCCCCGATCCGCTGGAGGCCGAGTCACGGCTGCCGTGGCTGCTCACGGCGCTCGCCCGCCGGCACTCCACGGCCCGCGCCGCGAGCGACATCGTGCCCGGCGCCGACGGCATCGCGCACACCGTGCGCGACCGCCTCGCCGACGAGCTGACCGACCCGCCGTCCCTCGCCGCCCTCGCCACCGACCTGGGCCTCTCCCGGTACCAGCTGCTGCGCGCCTTCCGCACGGAGATGGGGGTGCCGCCGTACGCCTGGCTCGCCCAGTACCGGGTGCACCGGGCGCGCGGCCTGCTGGAGTGCGGGCTGCGGCCGGCGGAGGTGGCCGCGCTGGTCGGGTTCGCGGACCAGGCGCATCTGACGCGCTGGTTCCGGCGGGTGCTGGGGGTGACCCCGGCGGCGTACCGCAACAGCGTTCAAGACCGGGGATGAGGGTGCCCCCGAGACTGTCTCCATGACTGCACGCGGCTGGGCCCTGTTCTCCCTGATGGGAGTCGTCTGGGGCGTCCCCTATCTGATGATCAAGGTGGCGGTGGACGAGCTGTCCCCGTCCGTCGTGGTGTTCGCGCGGTGCGCGCTCGGCGCCGCCCTCCTGCTGCCCTTCGCCCTGCGCCAGGGCGGGCTCGCCCGTACCGTGCGGGCGCACTGGAAGCCCATGCTGGCCTTCGCGGTCATCGAGATCGTCGGCCCCTGGTGGACCCTCACCGACGCCGAACGCCACCTGTCCAGCTCGACCGCCGGACTGCTCATCGCGGGCGTGCCCATCGTCGCCCTCCTCCTGGCCCGCTTCTTCGGCGCCGAGGAACGCGTGGGCGCCCGCCGCATCACGGGTCTCGCCCTCGGCCTCGCGGGCGTCACGGTCCTCACCCTGCCGCACCTCACCGGCGGCGACGCCCGCTCCCTGGCCGAGGTGCTGGTCACGGTCGTCGGCTACGCCGCCGCCCCGCTGATAGCCGCCCGGCACCTCAAGGACGTCCCGACCCTCCAGCTCATCACCCCCTGCCTCACGCTGGCCGCCGTCGTCTACGCCCCCGCCGCCTTCCTGACCCGGCCCGCCGCCATGCCCTCGGGCGAGGTCCTGGCCGCCCTCGCCGGCCTCGGCGTCGTCTGCACCGCGATCGCGTTCGTGGCCTTCCTGGAGCTGATCAAGGAGATCGGACCGACCCGGGCCGGTGTCATCACCTACGTCAACCCGGCGGTCGCCGTCGCCGCGGGCGCCCTCTTCCTGGACGAGAAGCTGACCCTCGGCATCGGCGTCGCGTTCGCCCTGATCCTGGCGGGCTCGGTGCTGGCCACGGCCGCGGCACCGAAGGGCGGCTTCCGCCGGGTAGCATGGTCGGCACGGCAGACGAGCCGGGCGGGCGGCCGCGTGGAGTCCCCCTAGGGGGCTTCCCGAGGAACGTCCGGGCTCCACAGGGCAGGGTGGTGGCTAACGGCCACCCGGGGTGACCCGCGGGACAGTGCCACAGAAAGCAGACCGCCGGGGATCTTCGTCCTCGGTAAGGGTGAAACGGTGGTGTAAGAGACCACCAGTGCCCAGGGTGACCTGGGCAGCTAGGTAAACCCCACCCGGAGCAAGGTCAAAAGGAGCGCCGTCAAAAGCGCTCTGCGCGGACGTTCGAGGGCTGCCCGCCCGAGTCCGCGGGTAGACCGCACGAGGCCGGCGGCAACGCCGGCCCTAGATGGATGGCCGTCGCCCCGGGCTCCGCGAGGAACCCGGGGAACAGAACCCGGCGTACAGCCCGACTCGTCTGCCGCTCAGGGCTTTTGGCCAGCGAAAACGCAGGTCAGGCGCCCTCTCTCGCGTGTTGGCGAGCCTCGCTGCCCCTGGTCCACACTGGTCGACCCGTGTCCAGCGCCTTCAGGGCGTGCTCGAGCCGGTCGGCCTGCTCCTCGTCCAGGGTGCCGCCGTCGAAGATGAACGCGAGCTGATCATCCCAGGGACCGTGCGGGGCCACCCAGTCCACCACCAGCAGCCCGCGCAGCGTGAGGCGTATGCCGAGTTCCTCCATCAGCTCACGGCGTGCCGTGTCCTCCGGCGGCTCGTTGGCCTCCGCCATCCCGCCGGGCAGGTCCCAGACCGGTTTGTAGGTGGGGTTCACCAGGAGCTCGGTGTCGGCGGGATCGGTTGCACGTGATCACCGGGCATCCTCCCGGGCTGCCGCAAAGGAAAAGGGAAAGCACCTACAACTTTAGTTGTAGAAGCCGTACTTCGTTGCTCAACCCTTCGTTTCAAATCGTTGTGACGCTCCGTTTTCGGGGGCACGATGGTCATCGCCACGGCCCTGAACCGCAGAAACGGATGGCTAGGTGCACACGTCGCAACGAAACACAGAGATTGTTTCCCAGGAACAGGTGATGGAAGGGGGTGAGGGCTGGCAGCGCATCGCGTTCGAGGAGATCGCGGAGCGTCTTGCCGACCCGGAATTCCCCTGTGTCTTCTCGCGGAACGCCTTCCGCAAGCGGCTCTTGAGATTCGTCTTCGTGGCGGACGGCGGGAGCGAGGGCATCCGGGTGCTGGCGGCGGCCCTCACGGAGTACGTCGAGCAGGCAAGGGCCTGGGACGGTCGGCTGGACACCGCGTATCCGCTGGTCGCGGTGTTCTCGCCGGATGCCGTCAGCGCCGACTCGGTCGCCGGGCACCATGCCTTCGGCTGGCACGTCCTGCAGGAACTGCACCGCGTCGACCCCGCCCCCTGGCCGGCCGAGGTCGCGTCGAGCCCCGACTCCGCGACCTGGTCCATGTGCTTCGCCGGAATGCCGCTGTTCTGCAATATGAGCAACCCCGCCCACAAGATCCGGCGCAGCAGGAATCTGGGCAGCCATTTCGCGCTCGTCATCAATCCGCGGGAAAGATTCGATGTTTTCGCCGGGGACACTCCGAGCGGCCGGAGAGTGCGCTCGAACATCCGGAACCGAATACACCGCTACGACGGAATACCGCACTCCCCGCAATTGGGCTCCTACGGCGTCGGCGACCTCGAATGGCTGCAGTACGGCCTGACCGAGGAGAACGCCGAGCGGACGGACAGCTGTCCCTTCGAGCCCCGTGACGTCTTCACCCCCCGCACCTCCTCCGAAGACGTCCAAGAGACCCAAGAGACCCAAGAGACGCAAAGGACCCGCTGACCCATGATCGAACTCATCGTCTCCCAAGGCCGGGTGGCCGACCGGGCGCCCCGCATGATCGAGGGCGCGGCCCGTCTCGCGCGGGCCCTGGAGCGGCGTCACGGACTCACCGGCCGCTGGATCGGCGAGCCCGCACCGGCTGTCGACGACGACTGGAGCCTGAGCCTGCCGCGGGCCGCGGAGCAGCTCGGCGCGCTGGGCCAGGCCGTCGGCGAGAGCATCCGGGGCGGCCACCGGACGGTCATGATCTCCAACACCTGCCCGGCGAGCATCGGCACGCTGCCGGTGGTGGCCCGGGAGATCCCGGACGCCGTGGTGCTCTACATCGACGGGCACGGCGACTTCAACACCCCGGACACGACCGGCACCGGCTACCTGGGCGGCATGGTCCTCGCCGCCGCGTGCGGCCTGTGGGACAGCGGGCACGGCGCCGGACTGCCTGCCTCGCAGGCGGTCCTGGTGGGCGCGCGGGACATCGACGAGGCCGAGGCCGCGCTGATCGCGCGGGCCGGGGTGCGGGTGATCCCGCCGAAGGAGACCACGGCCGAGAACATCCTGGACGCCATCGGCGACCGGCCCGTGTGGGTGCACATCGACTGGGACGTCCTGGAGCCCGGCCATGTGCCGGCCGACTACACCGTCCCGGACGGACTGCTCCCGGAACAGATCCGCACCGTCTTCGAAACGATCCCGGCGGACCGGCTGCGCGGGGTCGAACTGGCCGAGTTCAACGCCTCGACGGACGAGGCGGAGAACGAGCGGGCGGTCGACGTGATCCTCGACATGATCGCCCCCGTCTTCGAGCCCGCGCCCGTCTTCGAGCCCGCGTCCACCCTCGCCGGCTGACGCCTCGCCGTACGCGTCCCGCGTCCGCCCTCGTCGGCTGACCCCTCGCCGTACGCGTCCCGCGTCCGCCCTCGTCGGCTGACGCCTCGCCGTACGCGTCCCGCGTCCGCCCTCGCTGGCTGACGCCTCGCCGTACGCGTCCCGCGTCCGCCCTCGTCGGCTGACCCCTCGCCGTACGCGCCCCGCGCCCGCCCTCGCCGGCCGACCCTCCCCGTACGCGCCCCGCGCCCGCCCCGCTCCACTCCCCAAGGAGATTCCCCATGCCCCTGTACGACAGCATCCTCGACACCGTCGGACGCACGCCCATCGTCAGGCTGAACCGTCTGGCACCCGCCCACACCTCGGTCTACGTCAAGGTGGAGGCGTTCAATCCGGGCGGCTCGGTGAAGGACCGGCTCGCGCTCTCCGTGGTCCTCGACGCCGAGGCGAAGGGCCTGCTCAAGCCCGGGGACACGATCGTCGAGTGCACCTCGGGCAACGTCGGCATCGCGCTGGCGATGGTGGCCGCGGCGCGTGGCTACCACTTCGTCGCGGTCATGGGCGACACCTACTCGCAGGAGCGGCGCAAGCTGATCCGGGCCTACGGCGGCAAGGTGATCCTCTTCCCCGGCGAGCTGGGCAGCAGCGGCGGCAACGCGATCGCCGACGAACTCGCCGAGCGGCACGGCTGGTTCCGGGCCCACCAGTTCGACAACCCGGCCAACCCCGCCTACCACCGGGAGACCACGGCCTCGGAGATCCTCGCCGACTTCGCGGGCAAGCGGCTGGACTACTTCGTCACCGGGTTCGGCACCAGCGGCACCCTCACCGGGGTGGGCCAGATGCTGAAGACCGCCCGCCCGGGGGTGCGTGTGGTCGCCACCGAGCCGGAGAACGCCGCGATCCTCGGCAAGAAGGAGTGGAACGTCCACCGGATCCAGGGCTGGTCCCCGAACTTCGTGCCCAGCGTCCTCGACGACAGCGTCATCGACGAACTGGTCACCGTCGACGAGGTGGTGGGCCGCGACACCGCGCGCCGGCTCGCCGCGGAGGAGGGCATCTTCGCCGGCATCTCGGCGGGCGCCACCCTGGCCACCGCGCTGCGCGTCGCGGAGACCGCCCCGGAGGGCTCGGTACTGCTCGCGATGCTGCCGGACACCGGGGAACGGTATCTGTCCACGTTCCTCATGGAAGGGGTGAACGAGGGCTCGGACGACGAGTGGCTCGCGTCGCTGGGCACCGGGAGCTGACGTGATGAGGGAATTCGTCCCCCCGGCCGCCCGGTTCGCGGACCTTCCCGCCGAGTTCACCCTGCGGCGCGGCGGGACGCTGAGCGGCGCGCGCGTGGCGTACGAGGCCGTCGGACGGCTCACCCCGGAACGCGACAACGCGGTCCTGGTCCTCACCGGCCTGTCTCCCGACAGCCATGTCGCCTCCCATCCCGAGGACCCGAGCCCCGGCTGGTGGGAGGCCATGGTGGGGCCGGGCAAGCCGGTCGACACCGACCGCTGGTTCGTGATCTGCGTGAACGCGCTGGGCAGTTGCAAGGGTTCGACCGGGCCCGCCTCGACCGATCCCGGTACGGGGCGGCCGTACGGCCCGGACTTCCCGGAACTGTCCATGGAGGACGTCGCCGACGCGGCTGCCCACACCGTACGCGCCCTGGGCGTCGAGCGGCTGGCGTGTGTCGTCGGCACCTCCATGGGCGGGATGAGCGCGCTGTCGCTGCTCGCCCGCCACCCCGGGCTGGCCCGCGCCCACCTGAACATCTGCGGGGCGGCGAACTCGCTGCCGTTCGCGACGGCGATCCGCTCGCTGCAGCGCGAGGCGATCCGCTTCGACCCGCAGTGGAACGAGGGCCGGTACGACAGCGCGACCTATCCGCACCGCGGCATGCTCACGGCCCGCAAGCTGGGCATGACGACCTACCGTTCGGCCCGGGAGTGGGACAGCCGCTTCGGCCGCAGCCGCATCGCCGCCGATCGCCGTACGGACGACGACCCGTTCGGGCCGGAGTTCGAGGTCGAGGCGTATCTCGACTGCCACGCCCGCAAGTTCGCCCGCCGGTTCGACCCCAACAGCTATCTCTTCCTCAGCCGCGCCATGGACCGGTTCGACCTCGGCGAGTCCTGCGCCACCACGACCGCGCGGGCGCTCGCCCGGATACGGCTGGAGAAGGCGCTGGTGATCGGGGTCGAGACCGACATCCTGTTCCCCCTGCGGCAGCAGCGGGAGATCGCCGACGGGCTCGCCGCCGGCGGCACGGACACCGCGTTCCTGGCCCTGGAGTCGGAGGAGGGCCACGACGCCTTCCTCGTCGACATCGACCGCTTCGGCACCCCCGTCGCCAAGTTCCTCACCACGCTCTAGCCCTACCGCTACGAAGACCTACGAAGACCTAGAAGACCTACGGAGACCTGCCATGTCCGACCAGACGTCCAGGCTGGCCCTCGTCACCGGTGCCAACCGCGGCATCGGATACGAGACGGCACGCCAGCTCGCCGCCGAGGGCGTGCGGGTGCTGCTCGCCGGACGGGACCGGGAAGCCGTCGCCGCGGCCGCCGGGGAACTGCGCGGCGCCGGCCTCGCGGTGGAGCCGCTCGTGCTCGACGTGACCGACACCGACAGCATCCGGGAGGCCGCCGCCGAGGTGGAGCGGACGTACGGCCGCCTGGACATCCTCGTCAACAACGCCGCCATCCGGGTCGAGGAGTACGGCAGGAAGCCGTCGCAGCAGCCCCTGGCCCAGTGGCGCGAGACCTTCGACACCAACCTGTTCGGCGTCGTCGAGGTGACCAGCGCCTTCCTGCCGCTGCTGCTGCGCTCCCCGGCCGGGCGCGTCGTCAACCTGTCCAGCCTGCTCGGCTCGATCGGCACCCACGGCGACCCGGACTCCTACGCCTACAGCGACATGTTCAAGTCCCTCCCCGCCTACAGCGCCTCGAAGAGCGCGGTCAACTCCTGGACCGTCCACCTCGCCTACGAGCTGCGCGACACCCCGGTCAAGGTGAACGCCGTCCACCCCGGCTACACCAGGACCGGCATGAACGACGGCGAGGGCGAGCTGGAGATACCCGACGGCGCGCGGACCGGCGTGGCGATGGCGCTGCTCGACGACGACGGACCGACCGGCACCTACACCCACCGCGGCGAAACCGTCCCCTGGTAATTCACTGGAGAACTCTCAATGGGCAATTACGTGGCCCTGGCCACCGATATGACCAGCCTTCCGATCGACTACGACATGCCGCTGCTGCTGGAGGCGTGCCAGGCCAGAGGCCTGCGGGCCGAGATATGCAGCTGGGAGGACCCGGAGATCGACTGGGGCGGCTTCGACGCCGTGCTGCTGCGCTCCCCGTGGAGCTATGTCGAGCAGCTGCCGCGCTTCCTGAGCTGGTGCGAGCGCGTCACCGCCGTGACGCACCTGCTCAACCCGCTGCCGGTGGTGCGCTGGAACCTGGACAAGAGCTACCTCGGCGATCTGGACGCCGCCGGGGTGCCGGTCGTGCCGAGCAGCTTCGTGGCCCCCGAGGCGGATCCGGCCGACGCACTGCGCGCCTTCCTCGCACGGCATCCCGAGGCGGGGGAGTACGTGGTGAAGCCGGCCGTCGGCGCCTACTCGCGGGACGTGCAGCGGTACTCCCGAGGCCAGGAGGCCGACGCCACCCGGCACATCGCCAAACTGCTCCAGCAGGGGTGCGACGCGCTGATCCAGCCCTATCTGGACGCCATCGACCGCGACGGCGAGACGGACCTCGTCTACTTCGACGGCGTCTACAGCCACGCCATCCGCAAGCGGGCGCTGCTCCTGCCGGACGGCACCGTCGACGCCCCCACCCAGGACGCCCGCACCGCGCGGGACGCCACCGAGGACGAGCGGGCCGTCGCCGCGGCCGCGCTGGCGGCGGTGGTGGACCGCCTGGAGCTGGACAGGCCGCTGCTGTACGGCCGCGTCGACCTCATCCGGGACGGCGACGGCAGGCCCGTGCTCCTCGAACTGGAGGTGTGCGAACCGTCGTTGAGCATGCCTTTCGCGAAGGGTTCCGCGGCGCGGTTCGCCGAGGCCATCGCCGTACGACTGGAAGACCTTGCCGAGACCGACCGAGACCGGAGTGACCGATGACCACCACGACCGCCAAGGCGAGCGCCCCCGCCCCCGCCGCCCAGCTCCCCGCCGGGCCCGCCCCCTCGGTGGTGCCGCGCGGCACCCTGTACGCGGCGCTCGGGGTGGTGAGCTTCTCCTTCAGCTTCCCCGGCACGGTGTGGGCCCTCGACGGGTTCGGGCCGTGGAGCGCCATCGGGGTGCGCGGGGTGCTCGCCGCCGTCATCGCGCTCATCGCCCTCCTGGTCACCCGGGCGCCGCTGCCGGCCCGGGCCGACTGGCCCGCGCTCGCCGTCGTCGCGGGCGGCTGCGCGATCGGGTTCCCGCTGCTCACCACGCTCGCCCTGCAGACCTCCTCCACGGCGAACTCGGCGATCGTCATCGGGGCGCTGCCGATGGCCACGGCCGCGTTCTCCGCGGTCCTCACCCGGCGCCGGCCCTCGAAGGTGTTCTGGGCCGCGGCCCTGACCGGCGGGGCCACCGTGATCACCTTCACGCTCACGCAGAACCACGGCACACCGACCGTCGCCGACCTCTATCTCTTCGGCGCGCTCGTGGTCTGTGCGGCCGGATACGCCTTCGGCGGACGGCTGTCCGCGCACATGCCGGGCTGGCGGGTCATCGCCTGGGGCGTGGTGCTCGCCGCGCCGGTCAACCTGGCCGTGTCCCTGTGGGCGCTGCCGCACGAGCCGGTGCACCTCACCGGCAAGGCGCTGGTCGGCATGGCGTACATCGCCGCCGTCTCGCAGTTCGGCGGGTTCGTCGTCTGGTACAAGGGCATGGGCCTCATCGGCGTCGCCCGGGCCAGCCAGCTCCAGCTGGCGCAGCCGCTGCTGACGCTCGTGTGGGCGGTGCTGCTGCTCGGTGAGGAGATCGGCGCGGCCGTTCCGCTGACCGCGGTCATCGTGCTCACCTGCATCGTCGTCACCCAACGGGCCAGGGCGTCCTGAGCGCGGGTCCGCCTCCCGGCCGGGGGGCGGACCGCTGTCTTCTCGCCCCTCGAACGGCCTGTTCTCTCCGCTGCGAGCGGGTGCTACTTTTCTCCGCGATCATGACCCGGGGGAAGGACGCATCGTTGAGCCGTCAGGCAGCCGCAGAGCAACTACGAACCGCCACAGCCGAGATCGTCGAGGCGTACCACGCGGCGCTGACGCGGCTGGGCAGCCCGCTCGCGACGCGTGAGGACGCCTGGCAGCAGTGCCGCTACCAGGCCCGGAACATCGTGGCCGAGTGCGCGCAGTCGCTGGAGACCGGCCGGCCGGTGGAGGTCACGGGGGTCGGGGAGTACTCCCGGCTCCTCGGGGCGCACCGCGTCACCCAGCAGATCCCGGTCTCCGAGTCGGTGCGGGCGGCGGAGGTGCTCTGGGAGGCCATGCAGGACGCGGTCACCCGGGCCGCGGCCCTGGCGCCCGGGGAACGGCACGCGGTGCAGCAGGAGATCAGCACCGCCTTCCGTACGGCCACCGGGATGCGTCTCTACCAGGGGATCCGCGGATACGAGGAGGCCGCACGGCCGGCGGGCCCGGCCGGCCGGCCGGAGAGCGCGGACCGACCGGAGCGCCCGGAGCGTGGATCCGGGGAGGCGCCCGCGCCCGCGGCGGACGCGGAGTCGCAGGCGCTGGAGCTGCTCACGCTGCGGGAGCGGGAGATCCTGGAAGCGGTGCGGGAGGGGCTGACCAACCGGCAGATCAGCCGGCGCTTCGAGATCACCGAGGCGACCGTCAAACGGCATCTGCACAACGCGTACCGCAAGCTGGGCATCAACTCGCGGGTGCAGGCCCTCAACAAGACGTTCCCGGGACAGAGCTGACCGCGCCGCTCGGTGCGGCGCGGTCGGGGTGATCACAGATGGTGCGGGTGTCGCGCGGCCGGGGCCGGCGGGTGGTCAGACGAGGGCCGGTGCCAGGCCCAGGCCGAGCATCGCGCTCAGGTTCGCGACGTACTGGGTGACCATGAAGGCCCGGTAGGCGCCGCGCCGCCGCAGCCGGTCGGCGTGCGCGTGGCGGGCGGCCCGCATCACCCGGACGACCACCCACGCCGCCCCGAGCGCCACCGGCACCGCGACCACCAGGGCGGCCGGCGCCCACAGCAGGGCCAGCATCGGTGCGGCCGTGCCGACCGCGAGCGCACCGGCGACCGCCAGGGCCCGGGCGGCCCCCGGACCGTGCACGACCGCGACGGTGCGCCGGCCGCCGGCCGCGTCCCCGCTGACGTCGCCCAGGTCCTTGACCACGGCGCCCACCAGGGCCATCCAGGCCGACATCACCCCGGCGACCAGCACGCCCGTGGCGGTCCAGCCGCTCCCGGACGCCGAGACACCCGCCCCGTACGCGGTCGCGCCCAGCCCGAACACCACCACCGCACAGCGCCCGCTGGAGCACTTCGCCTTCACCGGGTCGGCCGAGTACGCCCAGCCCAGCACCAGGAAGGCCGCCGTCCACGCCACGGTGCCCGGCCCCGTGAGTCCGGCCAGCAACAGGGCGGCGCAGGCCAGCAGGACGGTGGCGTTGGCGGCGGTGCGCTCGGGGAGGTCGCCCCGGGCGATCGGCCGCTGTGAGCCGTTGGCCCGGTCCTCGTGGACGTCGGCGACGCCGTTGAGGAGATACGCGCAGGCCACCGCGCACCACAGGGAGACCATGCCGAGGGCGGGCCGCACCAGGGAGTGCGGCAGTTGCGCCGCCGACACCACACCCACCACGAACCGCAGGAGGAAGGCCACCTGCACGACCGGTCGTGCCTCCCGCCAACAGAGGCGAACCGTTTCCGCCAGGGACTGCCACGTGGCGTGCCAGCGGAGATCCAGGACTTGAGCCGGCCTGGTGGCGATCGCTTGCCCACTGAGATTGATCACGGGCGCAACCCTAGGAATCGGCTCACAGCCCCCGCCATACAACCATCGGCGTACACGGGGTGTACCACCGTGCCCCCAACCGCCGCTGTTCTCAGGGGGTTTGCGCACGTCCGGCGGTCACCGGCACGTGTCCCCGCCCCCCTCCGCGGGCACCAGCCACGCCTTGCCCGCGGGCAGTTTCACCGGCTCGTCGGTGGTCTGGTCCCACAGGACGGCCGTGCCGCCCGCGACGTTGATGAGCAGGTAGGGGCGGTCCGGGTCCAGGGCGGGGCCCTCACCGGCCACGCCGCGCAGGGCGGTCGTGGTGCGCACGCACGTCCAGGACGGTTCGACGCCGAAGTACGGGGGCGGTGTCCCGCCGCGCTCGGCGGCGGCCTTGGTGCGTTCCGCCGCCCTGCCCGCCGAGTCCAGCGCGTAGCCGCCGGTGACGGCCAGGATGGCGAGGAAGACGGCCATGTGCAGGACGACGTTGGTGCGTTCGCCGGGTGCCGCGTAGAAGTGGTGGCGGTGCCGGGCCACGCCCCACCAGGCGGGCACCAGCAGCACGTAGGCCAGGATCGACAGCAGCTTCAGCGCGGCGAGGAACTGCCAGATGGGCGGGACGTCGAGATCGCTCGTGCTCAGGTCCAGCTCGTCGGCGTACAGGGCGTGGAGCACGGAGCCCGCGGCCACGAAGCTCGACACCACCACGGTGACCACGAGCGGGACGGCCCACGCCACCCACTCGCCCCACGTCCACTGCCGCACCAGCAGCCACAGTCCGGTGACGACGCCCGAGACCAGGGCCAGGTAGAAGACGTCCGACGGCCGCCAGCCCTCACCGCCGACGAGGCCCAGGGCGCCCGCCGTGAAGAAGCCGGACGCGACCAGGACCAGGACGGCGCCCATCATCCGGCCGTCGGGGAACAGCCGCCAGCCGGCCCGTGCGGTCCCCGCGACGCCGACGGCCGTCAGCAGCGCCCAGAACCACCAGCTCGCCGGGATGGCGTGGGAGGCACAGACCAGGGCCAGGGCCGGTACCAAGGCCCACGCGACCGCGTGGACGGTCCGGCGTTCGCCCTCCTCCTCCGGCCACCGCCGCACCGGGTCCTTCCACATGCCGTCCAGCGGCCGCACGGCCACCGCGGAGGGGTCGTCCCCCTGGTGCCCGGCGCGGGCCAGGCGCAGCGCCTGGCCCGCGGGGCCGGTGACCATGCCGCCGGCGTCGTAGGAGCCACGCGTCAGGGCCCAGCCGGCGAAGTGCCTGCGCCAGGAGGAGCGCAGGGCGAGCCGTCTGCGCCGCGCGTCGATGACCCGCCACGCCGAGCGCGTCTCCCGGTCGCGGTGCAGGTGCTCGGCGCGCAGCACGTACGCCTCCAGCCGCGCGGCGCGGGCCATCTTGCGGACCCGTTCGGCGGCGCCCCGGTCGCATCCCCTCGCGATGCCGAAGAGACGTACCTCGATCTGATAGACGCGCGAGCCGGGGTCGGGTTCGACGGCGTTTCCTAGGGGGCCCTGCCCGGCCGGGTGGTGGGAACGAACCGGCCAGTCGTGCCGGGCGAACCGGTCCTCGGCCTCCTGCCAGTCGTCCTCCCCGCCCCTGACCTCGACGAAGACGCGCACCCGCTGGTCGTAGCGTCCCTGCACCATCGTTCCCCCCTCCTGCCACCACCTCCGGCGGGTGGCAGGGTAAGGGGCACACGAGTGTCATGGTCAACTTCCGGACAGGGCACCGCCCGTCACATCGGCGGGTTGCCGTGCTTGCGCTCCGGCAGCGGGACGTGCTTCGCGCGCAGCATCGCGAGGGAGCGGATCAGCACCGCGCGGGTCTCGCCGGGGTCGATGACGTCGTCGACCAGGCCGCGCTCGGCCGCGTAGTACGGGTGCATCAGCTCCGCCTTGTACTCCTTGATGAGCCGCGCGCGGGTGGTCTCCGGGTCGTCGGAGGCGGCGATCTCCCGGCGGAACACCACGTTCGCCGCGCCCTCCGCGCCCATCACGGCGATCTCGTTCGTCGGCCAGGCGAAGGAGAGGTCGGCGCCGATCGAGCGGGAGTCCATGACGATGTAGGCGCCGCCGTACGCCTTGCGCACGACCAGCGAGATCCGGGGCACGGTCGCGTTGCAGTAGGCGTACAGCAGCTTGGCGCCGTGGCGGATGATGCCGCCGTGCTCCTGGTCCACACCGGGCAGGAAGCCGGGCACGTCGACCAGGGTGACGAGGGGGATGTTGAAGGCGTCGCAGGTCTGCACGAAGCGGGCGGCCTTCTCGGAGCCGTGGATGTCGAGGACGCCGGCGAGCGCCGCGGGCTGGTTCGCGATCACGCCCACGACCTGGCCGTCCAGCCGGGCCAGCGCGCACACCACGTTGCGCGCCCAGGCCTCGTGGACCTCGAAGTACTCGCCGTCGTCGACGATCTCCTCGATCACCGTGCGCATGTCGTAGGCCTGCTGCGGGTCCGCCGGCACCAGGGTGGTCAGCGCGTCGGTGCGGCGGTCGGCGGGGTCGTCGGAGCGTACGGCGGGCGGCAGTTCGCGGTTGTTCTGCGGGAGCAGCGACAGCAGGTGACGGACGTCGGCCAGGCATTCGGCCTCGTCGTCGTAGGCGAAGCCGGACACGCCCGACAGTCCGGCGTGCACGTCGGCGCCGCCGAGGCCGTCGTGGGTGATCTTCTCGCCGGTCACCGCCTGGACGACGTCCGGGCCGGTGATGAACATCTGGGCGGTGCCGCGCACCATGAACACGAAGTCGGTGAGGGCGGGGGAGTAGGCGGCGCCGCCCGCGCACGGGCCGAGGATGACGCTGATCTGCGGGATCACCCCGGAGGAGCGGGTGTTGCGGCGGAAGATGCCGCCGTAGCCGGCGAGTGCCGTGACGCCTTCCTGGATGCGGGCGCCGGCGCCGTCGCTCAGTCCGACGATGGGCGCGCCGGCCGCCTCCGCCAGATCCATCACCTTGTGGATCTTCTGGGCGTGGGCCTCGCCGAGGGCGCCGCCGAAGACCCGGAAGTCGTGGGCGTAGGCGAAGACCGTACGGCCGTGGACCAGGCCCCAGCCGATCACCACTCCGTCGCCGTGCGGCTTGCGGTCCTCCAGGCCGAAGCCGGTGGCGCGGTGCCGGCGCAGCGGCTCGATCTCGGTGAACGTGCCCTCGTCGAAGAGGAGCCGGAGGCGCTCGGGGGCGGTCAGCTTGCCCTTGGCGTGCTGGCGCCGCGTGGCGTCCGGGTCGGGGCCGCGGCTCAGCTCCTCCTTCAGCCGTGTCAACTCGTCGGTGGAGCGGCGTAGATCAGGCGCGGGGGCGATGGCGAGCAGTTCGTCGAAGGTCGTCATTGCGGCACCGTAGGAGTCCGCTCTCGAACCCTTCGGTACGTCTCCTCGAACACGGCTCGACTCCCGCCTGATCGGGGACGGCCCGGCTCGGGCCGCGTACCGGCCGTGCGGGGGTGGTGCGGTGGGGGGTGCGGGGGTTGCGGGGGTGTGGCCGGGCGGGAGGGCCGGTTCAGTCCGCCGTGGCCGGGTACAGCGCGCGGTCCGGGTCGCCGGAGAGCACCGCCTGGTGCAGTTCCTGGAGGGTGGCGGACGGCTCCAGGCCCAGCTCGCGGACCAGGGAGCCGCGCAGGCGCTGGTACGCCTCCAGGGCGCGCCAGCTGCCGCCGCTGCGGTGCAGGGCCCGCATCAGCTGGGCGCAGAAGCCCTCGTGGAGCGGGTGGCGGGCGGCCAGCACCCGCAGCTCCGGCACCACTTCGGCGTGCCGGCCGAGCCGCAGGTCCGCCTCGATGCGCCGCTCCAGAGCGGTGGTGCGCTCCTCGTTCAGCCGCAGCACCTCCAGTTCCAGCACCGAGCCGGCCGGTACGTCGACCAGGGCCGGGCCCTGCCAGAGGGCGAGCGCGCGGCGCAGCAGGTCGGAGGCCATGCGGTAGTCGCCGAGCTCGAAGGCGGTGCCGCCGTTCACGGCGAGCCGCTCGAACTCGTGGGCGTCCACGCGGCCCGGCTGCACCTGGAGCAGGTAGCCGCCGAACCGGGTGACCAGGACGTCCTTCGCGTGCCGCGGGTCACCGTCCAGCGCGGCGGTGATCCTGCGGCGGAGCTGCAGGACGTACGTCTGCAGTGTGGTGGAGGCGCTGCGGGGGATGCTCTCGCCCCAGATCTCCTCCATCAGTGTGGGTACCGACACCACTCGGTCGGCGTGCAGGGCGAGCAGCGCCAGCAACTGGCGGGGCTTGGCAGCACTCGGTACCACTGAGACGCCGCGCTCCTGCGCGGCGAGCGACCCCAGGACCTGGATCTCCATCGGTGTCCTCTCCCCGTTGGGTCACGGCCGCCGGCGTCCCCATGGCGGCCTTGCGGACTCAGGTTCCCGAGGTTCCCATCGCGGGCGGTTCGCGGCCCAGTGAGCGAAGCACGACCGTAATCATGAAAATGTCATGGGTCGCCAGTGAGTGTCGCACTGACGGACGCCGGAGTTCCGGACGCAGACTTCCGACCCAGACGCCGACGCGATCCGGTCGGCAGGTTCCTTTCCCCGCGGCTCTCGCGGGGCTGTACCTCAGCGTACGTTCGGCAGCATTTCACTCGTGATCGGCTTGTTCATCTCTTGGGGGTAGGTATGAACGTCACCGAAGAAGACCTTCGCTTCGCGGAACTCGCGGCGCGGACCGGGCTGGAGACCCGGACGGGCGGGCGGCTGGACGCTGACCTCGACGCGCTGCTCGCGCAGTTCGAGCCGGCCGGCGGGGAGTCCGTCAGGGTGGAGAGCCTGACCGCCGCCGATGTGACGGAGGCCGGCTGGTGCATCTTCGCCGGCGACCTCACCCAGGCGGGTGCGTGACCGGAAGACACGTTCCGGCCGACGGCCCGTTCGTGGCGCTCAAGCGCCATGTGCGGGCCGTGTCGGTCCCGGGGGAGGCCGTGTTCATGTGGTCCGACAAGGACCTGACAGCCGTGCGGGGAGCGGGCGCCGAGGCCCTGGTGTCGCTGCTCGACGGCAGCCGTACCCTGTCCGAGCTGCTCCGGGACGCCGCCGCGGCGATGCCCGCCGCCGAGGCGGGCCTGGTGGTGCGCCGCCTGGCCCAGGCCAACCTGGTGGGTTACCGCCATGGCGTCCCGGGTGCGAAGGGCGAGAGCGAGCCGGCCGAGGCGTACTGGGACCGGGCCGGTCTGGACGGATCCGTCGCCGAGGGCACGGTGCGCGGTACGCCGGTGGCGCTGATCGGTGTCGGAGACGTGGACGGCGAGGCGGCCCGGGCCGCCTGCCGCGCCTCCGGGATCACCGCGGTCGCGGCGGACGCCGACGCGCCCTTCGCCCTCGTGCTGTGCGACGACTACCTGTCGCCCGAACTGGCCGTCGTCGCGGCCCGGTTGCGGGCCGCGGGCCGGCCGTGGCTGCTGGCCAGGCCGTTCGCGGCCGAACCGTGGACCGGGCCGGTCTTCGAGCCGGGCTCGGACGCCGCATGCTGGTCCTGCCTGGCGCACCGGCTGCGGGAGCACCGCCGCGGCGAACTGTCGTTGCGGCAGGCCGCCGTCCTCGGCGGGCCCGCGCCCGCCCCGGCGCCCTCGCTGGCCGCGGTCCGGGCCATGGGCGTGCACAGCGCCGTGCTGGAGACGGCCAAGTGGCTGGCCGGGCTGCGGTGTCCGGAGCAGCGCGCGGTCTGCGTGCTGGACAGTCTCACCCTGCACACCACGCACCACCCGGTGCGACGGCGGCCGCAGTGCCCGTCGTGCGGGGACCCCTCGCTGGTCGCCGAGCGGACCCGGCGGCCGGTGGTGCCGGTCTCCCGGCGCAAGGCCGGCGGTTCCGGCAGCAACGACCGGGCGCTGTCCGCCGCGCAGCTGCTGGACCGCTACGGCCACCTCGTCGGACCGGTCACCGGCATCGTGCCGGACGTACGCCCCATGGCGGGGCTGCCCGAGGGCCTGCACGCCTACGACTCCGGGCACAATCTCGCGCTGAGCGGGCATTCGGCGGCCGGGGTGCAGAAGGTGCTGCGGGCGCGCAGCTCGGGCAAGGGCGCGACGGCGACCGAGGCGCGGGCCAGTGCCCTGGGCGAGGCGGTGGAACGTTACTGCGCCGCGCGTCAGGGTGACGAGCTGACGATCACCGACTCGCTGAGCGGCCTCGGTGAGGCGGCCGTCCACCCGAACACCTATCAGCTGTACCACGAGCGG
This sequence comes from Streptomyces sp. TSRI0107, assembly GCF_001905845.1. Taxonomy (GTDB): domain Bacteria; phylum Actinomycetota; class Actinomycetes; order Streptomycetales; family Streptomycetaceae; genus Streptomyces. The sequence goes on from NZ_LIVZ01000001.1 coordinate 867,091, forward strand.
CAGTACGCCGAGCGCGGCCGCTGGAACGCCTCCCACACCGCGTTCCACCAGGTGAGCGCGCCCTTCGACGCCGAAGCGGCCACCGAGTGGACGCCGGTGTGGTCCCTCACCGGCCACACCCACCGGCTGCTGCCCACCTCCACGCTGTACTTCCACTCGGCGCCGGGCGGCGCCGCGGACGGGCTGTGGGCCGACTCCAACGGCAACGCGGCCGGCAGCAGCCTGGAGGACGCCGTCGTGCAGGGCTTCCTCGAACTCGTCGAGCGGGACGCGGTGGCCCTGTGGTGGTACAACCGGCTCCGGCGGCCGGGCATCGACCTCGACGCCTTCGACGAGCCCTGGCTCGCCGGCCTGCGGGACGCCCTCGCCCGGGCTGGCCGCCGGGTCTGGGCGCTCGACCTCACCTCGGACCTCGGCATCCCCGTCGTCGTGGCGGCCTCGCGCGGCGCGGACGGCGGCGCCGGACAGACCGTGTACGGCTTCGGGGCGCACCTCGATCCGCGGCTGGCGCTGCGCCGGGCGCTGACCGAGATGGTGCAGATGCTGCCCGCCGTGGCCGCGGGGTCCACGCCGTGCGCCCAGGACCTGCCGTATCTGCTGCCCGACCCCGGGCAGACGGAGCGCACGCCCGGCTCGTGGCGGCGGCCCCGCCGCCACGACGACCTGCTCGCCGACATCGAGGACATCCGTGCTCTGGTGACGGCGCACGGCATGGAGCTCCTGGTGCTGGACCAGACCCGCCCGGACGTGGGGATCCCGGCGGTGAAGGTGCTGGTGCCCGGCCTGCGCCCGTTCTACGCCCGATTCGCGCCGGGGCGGCTGTACGAGGTGCCGGTGAGCATGGGGCTTCTCGACCGTCCCACCTGCTACGACGCGCTCAACCCCCTGCCGTTGATGTTGTAGACCCCGTGAAGGTGCTGTACAGGTCCCGAACCCGGCATGTGTCGGCTTATAGTTCGGTCACGCAAACTCCCCAATTCCACGCGAGGAGTCGACACATGGCGGGCCGTTTCCGGATATCGGACAACGACCTCCTTCGCGGCAACGGCTTAGCGGAGGGTATGCGTCCGGACGCCGGGAGGGGCGTGCCCCAAAGGGACCTGCTGGCACCCCGCCTCGCACACGGTGTCAGCGCGGCGGTCTTCTCCGGCTACGGCCTCGTCACCCTGTTCAACGTGCACGAGGTCGTGACCGGGACCTTCGGCCTGGTCGTCTGCTGGGCCGCGGTGATCCTGCTGTACGTCATCCAGCTGCTGCTCACCTCGCGCGGGGCGCGCAGATGGTCCACGCGCCGCAAGGCGCTCACGCTCGCCGCGCAGACGTCCCTCATCTTCGGACCCATGGTGTGGCTGGGGGTGATCTGGGGAAGCATGGCGGGACCGCTCGCCGGATCGATTCTCCTGCTCTTCCCCGGCCGCATCGCATGGCTCTGCTACAGCGCCATGCCGCTGGTGATCCTCGGCTGGTCGCTCGCCGAGGGGCTGTCCGCCCGGGACACCGGCTACTACACCATCTCCACCGCCCTGACCGGACTCGTCATCTACGGCCTGACCCGGCTCACCGAGCTCGTCCGCGAAGTCCACGAGACCCGCGCCGAGATGGCCAGGATGGCCGTCACCCAGGAACGTCTGCGGTTCGCCCGCGACCTGCACGACCTGCTCGGCTACAGCCTCTCCGCGATCACACTCAAGAGCGAGCTGATCCACCGCCTGGTCCCGGTCAACCCCGAGCGGGCCCGCGACGAGGTCGCCTCCGTGCTCGGGGTCGCCCGCCAGGCGCTCGCCGACGTACGGCTGGTGGCCAGCGGGTACCGGGACATGTCGCTGGAGGCGGAGGCCGAGTCGGTGGCCGAGGTGATGGCGGCGGCCGACGTCGACGTCCGCCTGGACATCCGGTGCGGCAGACTCCACCCGCTCGTGGACACCGTGCTCGCGACCGCGCTGCGCGAGGGCGTCACGAACATCCTCCGGCACAGCAAGGTGCAGTCCTGCACCATCGAGGTGCGGACGACGGGGGAGACGGTGCGGCTGGACCTCGTCAACGACGGTGTCACGACGGGGAACCGGGCCGCCTCGCCGGACCGGGGCAGCGGGCTCGGCAACCTGCACAGCCGGCTCGCCGCGATCGGCGGCGAGCTGACCGCGGGCGTCGTCCCGGGCGACCGGTTCCGGCTGACGGCGGTGGCCCCGGCCACCCCGCCCAAGAAAGACGCCGCGGAGCTCGTGCCGCCGCGGGGGCAACCGGTTGCCGAGTCGGCGGCGACCTGGACCGGGCAGGCGGACAGACGCGCCGTCTGAGCGGCCACGTACACAACGGGGGAATGAATGCTCTTGGTGAAGATCCTGCTTGCCGAGGACGTGCACATGGTCCGGGGCGCGCTGGTCGCCCTGCTGGAGCTGGAACCGGATCTGCAGGTCGTCGCCTCGGTGGACCGCGGCGACCTGATCGTGCCGTCGGCACTTCAGACCCGCCCCGACGTCGCCGTCATCGACATCGACCTGCCCGGCACCGACGGCCTCACCGCCGCCACCGAACTCCACGACCGGGTGCCCGGCTGCCGCACCCTCATCCTCACCAGCCTCGGCCGGCCCGGGACCCTGCGCCGGGCGATGGCCGCGCGGGTCTCCGGCTTCCTGCTCAAGGACTCGCCCCCGTCCCGGCTGGCCCAGGCGGTGCGGTCGGTCGCCGTCGGCCAGCGGGTCATCGACCCCGAACTCGCGCTCAGCGCCTGGGAGGCGCCGGACAACCCGCTCTCCCCGCGGGAGACCCAGGTGCTGCGGCTGGCGGCGCGCGGCGCCGACGCGGCGGAGATCGCGGACCATCTCTTCCTCACCCAGGGCACGGTGCGGAACTACCTCACGGCCATCGTGGACAAGCTGAACGCCCGCAACCGGATCGACGCGATCCGGATCGCGGAGGAAGCCGGCTGGATCCCGTAGGCGTCCCTCCGCGAGCGTCAGATCTCCGCCAGCGGACCAGCGTTCAGCTTCGACAGGACGCCCGCCAGGTCCACCGCGTTGGTCTCCGGACTGCGGCACACGGCCAGGCACACCGGGCCGCGGGCGCCGGACATCCGCCGCAGGAAGGGCGTGAGCACCGCCTTCGGGCCGATCTCCACGACATGGCTGGGCGCCTGCTGGGCCAGCATCTGGCGGGCGGCGTCGGCGAACCGCACCGGCGCGGTGATCTGCGCGGTCCAGTAGTCGCCGGCCAGCGGTTCGGCGTACCGCCGCCCGTACACCGTGGAGTAGTACGGCAGCTGGGGCGCCCCGCCCGTCAGATGGCGGGCCGCGGCCTCGAAGCGGGGCGTCACCGGTTCCATCAGGGGCGAGTGGAAGGCGTGCGTCACCTGCAGGTAGGTGCTGGCGATCCCCACCGCCGCCAGCCGCTCCCGCACCCGCTCCAGGCCGTCGACCGCGCCGGACAGCACGGTGGCGCGGGCCGCGTTGAACGCGCCGATGGACACCTCCGGCTCCGCCGCCGCCGCGTCCGCCGCTTCGAACGGGCTGGCGCAGGTCGCCATCATCCCGCCGCCGGACGGCAGGTACTGCATGTAGGAGCCGCGGTAGCACACCAGCCGGGCGGCGTCCTCCAGGGACAGCGCCCCGGCGACCACCGCCGCCGTGACCTCGCCGGTGCCGTGCCCCAGCACGGCCACCGGGCGCACCCCCTCCTCCTCCAGCAGCGTCATCGCCAGGGCGTACCCCACGGCGAACAGCGCCGGCTGGGTCAGCGCCGTCTGGTGCACTCGGGGATCGCCGTCGAGGATCAGCTCGCGGACCGACCGGCCGAGGCAGGGGCCGATCGCCTCGTCGGCCTCGGCGAGATGCCGCCGGTACCCGGACAGGGCCTCGTGCAGGCCCGCGGTCATCCGGGGATGCTGACAGCCCTGCCCGGTGAACACGAAGACCGCCCGCACCCGGTCGGGGTGCCGCCCCATGCCGTGCCGCATCGCCAGATAGCGGGCGAGGTCGCGGACGGTCGGATGGGCCCAGATGTCCGCCGGGTCGAGCAGCGGACCGAACTCCGTCTCGATGTCCCCGAACAGGCCGAGCAGGGCGACCGAGTCGAGCCCCCACTCGGACAGCTCCTCGTCCTGGTGGACCTCTCGTCGTGCGTACTCGCCGATCCGCTCGGCGAGCCAGGCGGCGAAGACCCCCTCGTCGGGGTCGCCCGGTGCCGCTGCGCTCACGTCCTGCCTCCTTCCTTCCGTTCCCCGTCGCTGTCCGGCTGTCCGTCTGTGCGTCAGCTCCGCGTCCGGCGGTGCGGGCCCGCCGGTGCCACGAGGTCGTCGTCGAGGTACTGGTACACGGGCCGCAGCCCGCCGTTCAGGAACAGCCGGCGCATTGCGGCGCGCTCCACCTTCCCGCTGGTGGTGCGCCGCACGGTGCCGGGCCGTACCAGCAGTACCCCGGCCACGGCCACCTCGAACTCCTCGGTGAGGCACCGCCGTACGTTCTTGGCCAGCTCCTCCAGATCGAGGGTGTAGCGCTGGTGGGTGCGCAACTCCTGGACCACGACCACGCGTTCGCGCTCGCCGGGCACCGAGAAGGCGCTGCCCGTGCCGAACAGGGTGCTGACGCGCTGCACCGTGCGCTCCAGGTCCTGCGGGTACAGGTTGCGCCCCGCGATCACGATCACGTCCTTCAGCCGGCCGGTGACATACAGCCGCCCGTCGTCCAGGACGCCCAGGTCGCCGGTGCGCAGCAGGCCCGTCGCGCCGTCGGCCGTGACGGCGCCGAAACGTTCCGTCGTCGCCGACCGGTCCCGCCAGTAGCCGTCCGCGACGCCCGGACCGCTCACCCAGATCTCGCCGACCTCCCCGTCCGGCAGCACCTGTCGGGACTCCGGGTCGACGACCAGCACCCGGCCGGCCGCGCCCGCCGCCGTGCCGCAGGACACCAGGGTGTGCGTGGGCCGGCCCGGCTGCGGCTCGCTCAGCCGGCCCTTCTCCAGGGCATCCGCGTCGACCGTGCGCTCACCGGCCCCGGCGGGACCGCCCGAGACCAGCAGCGTCGCCTCGGCCAGGCCGTACGCCGCGTGCATCGCCTCCGGGCGCAGACCGGCGCCCGCGAACCGCTCGACGAAGGCCCGCCGGGTCTCGGCGCGCACCGGCTCCCCGCCGGACACCGCCACCCGCCAGCCCGACAGGTCCAGCCCCGCCAGCTGCTCGTCGGTGACCCGCCGCACGCACAGGTCGTACGCGAAGTCGGGGGCGCCGCTCACCTCGATGCCGTACCGCCCGATCGCCTCCAGCCAGCGCGCCGGGCGGCGGACGAACGCCTCCGGCGACAGCACCGCGGCGGTCGCGCCGAGCCACAGCGGATGCAGCAGCTGCCCGACCAGTCCCATGTCGTGGTGGAAGGGCAGCCAGCCGCCGATCCGGGACCCGGGGCCCGCCCCGAGCAGCCCGGCCAGCGCCTCCTGGTTGGCGAGCAGATTGCCGTGGGTGACCACCACGCCGTGCGGGCAGCCGGTGGAGCCCGAGGTGAACTGCAGATACGCCGGCGTGTCCCGGTCCAGCGGGGGCAGCCGCCACTCGGTGGACGCGTGCGCCGCGTCGGCGGCGAGGCACGGTATGGAGCCGTGGCCGTGCCGGGCCAGCAGCCGGGAGATGTCCGGGGCCAGCGCGGCGTCGGTGAGGGCGGCGCGGGGGGACGCCTGCCGGACGATCCCCGCCACCCGCTCCTCGTGGTGGCTGCGACCGCCGTACGGGGGGACCGGGACGGCGACCGCGCCCGCGTACAGACACGCCAGGAACGACACGGCGAACTGGCGCCGGGAGGCGTGCAGCAGCAGCACCGGCTCCCCGGCGACACCGTCGGCCTGGAGCCGGCCGGCCAGGCGGCGGGCCGAGGCGTCGAGCGTGCGGTAGGAGACCGTCGCGGGGCGGCCGCGGTCGTCGCTGTCCGGCAGCAGAAGCAGAGCGGCGCGCTCCGGCGCCTCCTCCGCTCTCGCGAGCATCAGTTCTGTGAACGTCCGGTAGTCGCTCATGTGGGACCCCCTGCGTGTCGTACGGGCGCGGGCGCCTCCCCGTCGTCGGCGCCTGTTTCCACCCGGTGCCAGACGGTATGTGTGCCTTCTCGAAGGGCACTCGACCGCTGCTGGGACGCCCGGCGCCGGTACGTCAGCGGGGCGCCGCCCAGCCGACCCGCGGCCGGGACCGCCGCGGCCGGCCCCAGGGGGCCCGGGGCGCCGTGTCATCCGCCCCGTCCGTCTCCTCCGCGTCCGCCAGTGCCCTCAGCCTGGCCAGGAGCACGGCCGTCACAGCGGCCAGTTCGACATGGTCCGGCCGCCCGCGCACGACGACGAAGGCGGGCTGTGCTTCGGTGGGCTCGTCCATGGGGGGATGGTGCTCGCCGGCGCTCGAGAAGTACTCGGGTCGGGGGTGGGCCGGGGCGCTCGGGATGCTCGGGGGGCTGTGAGGCGCGGGGCGTCGAGGGCGCGGCGCAGGGCGTGCCAGGGCCGGTGAGGGTCGCGTGAGGTGAGGTGAGGTGGCGGACGCGGGGCGTCAGAGGGCCGCGAGGGGGCGGGCCGGTTCCTCGGTGCAGCGGGCGGTCGCCGCCAGCTTGGACAGTCTGTCCTGGTAGGCGGCGCTCGCGCGGGCCCGCTCGCAGGCCGCGGCGTCCCGCCACCACAACAGCCCGGTGTAGACGTACGGGTCGGCCACCGAGCGCAGCAGATCGCTGCCGCCGAAGCCCTCGTCGGCCACGCACTGCCCGACCAGGGAGCCGAAGTCCAGCTCGAACCGCTCGGGTTCGCCCGTCACCACGGCCCGCACCAGGACCAGCCGCGCGGCGTCCTCCGGAGCGCAGTCCAGAGTGATGCGCCCGACACTGACCAGGAGTTCCGCCTCCGCGCGCAGCGTGGCCGCGAGCCCTCGCGGGCCGGCCGGCGCCGCCGGGTCCTGGTGCACCACCCGTAACAGGCGGTCCAGGCCGGTCCACCGGTCGAGATGCACGTAGCCGCCGGGACGTTCGGTGAGAGCGGCGGTCACCCGGCTGACGAACCCCTTCCGGGACTCCCGGTACACGGCGTATTCGAGGAGTTCGCGCTCGAACATGGTGGGGGCCGACGTGGTCGTGAAGCGCTCGACCACGGTCAGCTCTGTGTTGCCATCGCGCTGGGACACCGACCGGCCCCCTCCTCGTCCCGGCATGCATGCCTGACGTTCATCCGACCACACACCGCTCGAGTCCCACTCGAATACGGTCCCGGGCCCGCCCGCGCGAGAGTTCCTCGAGGAACCACCGAGCAGCCGCGGCGATCGTGGCCTTTCCCGATATCAGAAGGGACGGCACGACATGCCCGCAACCGCACACAGCGGCGGCAGCGTCGCCCGAGTCGCACTCGAGCGCCTGCTGCGGCCGATATGGAACTCACTGGTGGCCTACGGGTCCCTCTGGCTGCCCGGCGACCAGACCCCGTTCTGGCAGCAGTACCGCTACGACAGCCCGCTGGACCCCATGCTGTTGAACCCGGCGTTCACACCCGGCCCAAGCGACATGACGGAGTCTGGCCGGACGACCTTGAGCGCGTCTTGAGCCGTGCCGGTCGAGCAGTGGCCCGTGAGGTTCCGGACGAGGACGGAGGGATGCCATGACAACGGCGGTGAACACGGTGGACTCCTCGGAAGCCGCCGTACAGGAACGCATCGCCCGGCTCGAGCACGACTTCGGAGATCTCGACGACCCGGGCAACCCGCTCGGCGCCCAGCAGTTCCTCGCCGCTGACGAACACCGGCGGCTGCTGCCGGCCGCCGAGCGGCTGCTCGACGCCTTCGGGCTGAACGCCGAGTTCGTGCCCAGGGAACTGGGCGGCCGGCTCGACCGGCTGGACGCGCTGGCCCGGGTGCTGCGCGCGGTCTTCCGACGCGACGCGGCACTCGGCCTGGGCTACGGCCTGACCTCGTACCTGGCCGCGGTCGTCGTCTGGGCGGGCGGCACCGCGCGCCAGCGCCGGGACACCGCCGAACTGCTCCTCGACGACGGCCGGATGGCGTGCGCCTATCCCGAGCCGCCGCAGGGCAACGACTTCCTGCGCAACCGGCTCACCGCGGAGCCGGACGGCGCCGGCGGCTACCGCGTCAGCGGACGGAAGGAGGCCCTCAACAACACCGCCCACGCGCGGGCCCTGGTGATGTTCGCGCACACCCCGGACGGCCTGAGCGCCTTCCTGTCACCGGGCCCCGCGCACCCCGCGGGCCGGGACCTGGAGCTGCTGCCCCGCCGCCCCACCGTCGGGGTGCGCGGGTGCGCCATCCAGGGACTCGCCCTCGACGGACACCGGCTGGACGCCGGGGCGCTGATCGGAGCGCCGGGCGGCGGGGCGCGGCTGGCCGAACTGGTCTTCCCGCTCACCCGCAGCGCGGGGCTGTCGATGGCGCTGGGCTGCGCCGACACCGCCCTGCGCACCACGACCGCGTTCGCCCGCTCGCACCGTTCCCGCAGCCGGGCCTCGCTGCACTCCGCGCGCACCCGCACCGCGCTGGTCGACGCGTTCGCCGACCTGCTGGTGTGCGACTGCCTGTCGCTCGTCGCGACCCGGGCGCCGCATCTGCTGCCCCGGGAGAGCCGCACCCTGGGCGCCGTGGCGAAGTACCTGCTGCCGACGATCCTCAACGAGGCCATGGACGACCTGTCGATCGTGCTCGGCGCGGAGGCCTACGCGGCGAGCGGCAGTTACGGGATCTTCCAGAAGACCGCCCGCGACCTGCCGATGATCGGCCTGGGCAGCGCGGGCGCCTCGGCCAGCCGGGCCGTGATCATCGCACAGCTGCTGCGGCTGCCGACGCTCGCCCCGCCGGGCGGGACCGAGGAGTTCGCCGGACTGTTCCGGCCGTTCGACGCGGCGCTGCCGCCGTGCCGGCCGGAGGAGAACGCGCTCGCTCCCGAACGGGACTCGCTGCTCGGGTCGCTGGAGGAGTCGGCGCGGCATGCCGCCGGGCCGCTCGAGGAGGCGGCAGCGGTCCTCGTGAGGCATGCGCGGGCGCTGTCCGACGCCTGCGAGGAACTCGCCGCGCGACCTGCCGGGCGTCCGGTCAGCCCGCGTGCCTACGCGCTGGCGGACCGGTACGCCCTGCTCGCCGCGGGGGCCGCGTGTCTCGGGGTGTGGCGGCACCGGCCGGCGCGCGGGTTCCTCGCCGATCCGGTGTGGGCGGCGATGGCGCTGACGCGGATCGCCTGCCGGCTGGACAAGTCGGTGGGGCGGGTGCCCGCGGCGGGGCTCGACCGGATGCTGGCCGAGTTGCTGCACCGGTTCGACGACGCGCGCAGTTATGACCTGTATGCGACGGCGATCGGGCGGTAGTGCGCCCCACTGGGGTGCCGGGCTGTGTTGGTGGGCGGCGCGGCCGTGTTCGTGGCTTGTCGCGCCCGCGCGGCGGAGCCGCACATAGATACAGTCCCGCGCCCCTGTGGGGCGCGCTGTAGAGGAGGTTGGAAATGATGCGGCCGTTGCGGCACCTCGGACCCTCGCATTCGTGGCAAGCCGTTCGCCGGGCCATGGCGGACGAAGGGACCTGTGTCGTGTACGCCGCCGTCGACGACTGGCTGCCCCCCGACCTGGACTCACCGGGGCTCGTCGACGACCTCGGGCCGGATCATCTGAGGCTGGTGCGGATGCCCGCCTCGCGGAACCGGGACCGGTTCGTCGCCTCCCGGCTGCTGCTGAAGTCCGCGGCGAGTGCCGTGCTCGGGGCGCTGCCGCGGGAGCTGGAGCTGGCGTACAAGCCGGGCGGGCGGCCGTATCTGCGGGGGATCGACCAGCTGGACGTCGGGCTGAGCCACACGGAGGGGCTGCTGGTGGTGGGGCTGACCCGGTTCGGGCGGATCGGTGTGGACACCGAGCCGGCGGACCGCCGGATGCTGGAGCTGGGTACCGAGCTCAAGGCGTGCACCCCGTACGAGCTGGAGGAGTTGCAGCGGGTGCCCGAGGAGCGGCGCAACCGTGAGCTGGTGCGGCTGTGGACGCTGAAGGAGGCCTACAGCAAGGCGATCGGCCAGGGGCTGCGGTTCCGCTTCACCGAGTTCGGCTTCGGCACGCGGGACGCGGGGGTGCGCATGCTGCGGCCCGACGGCACACCGGGCACCGGCGAGGAGTGGTCGTTCCACAGTTGGCTGGTGGACGACGCCTACACGGTCAGTGCCGCCGTCTACGACCCCGGGTTCGGCGACCGGCAGGAGACCGGCGCTGTGCTGCCGCTGCTGCCGGTGCTCTCCGATCCGCGCTCCAGCGCAAGTTGAGCGGTGACCGAGCCCCTGCGGTGACGCTCGGATCGCGCATCTGACCGAAAAGGTGCGGCGAAACGATGCGGCGACGAAGGGGGGCCCGGGTGCATCGCTATCTGGCGGTCCGGCCGAAGCCCGGCGGGGACGGGATCCGGCTGTTCTGCTTCCACCACGCCGGCGGGGGCGCCCTGACCTTCGCCGGGTGGCAGCGGCGCGTCGGCCCGGGAGTGTCCGTCCTGCCGGTGCGGCTGCCCGGCCGGGAGACCCGGCGCGGGGAGGAACGGCTCACGGACGGCGCCCGGCTGGTCGAGGAACTCCAGCGCGATCTCGGAACCCTGCTGGACGAGCCGCACGCGTTCTACGGGCACAGCCTCGGGGCGCTGGTCGCCTACCGGCTCGCCCAGCACCGGGCGCGCGCCGGACAGCGGCCGCCGGAGCTGCTGACGGTCGCCGCGTGCGCGGCACCGCAGCTCCCGGCGCCGCTGGTGAAGAACCTGCTCCGCCCCGAACTCCCCGACGAGGAGCTGATCCTGGCGCTGGGCGGCCAGGACAGCATTCCCGCCCCGCTGCGCAGCCGGGCCGGCTGGCTCGGAGCCACCCTCGCCACCCTGCGGGCCGACCTGCGTCTCGCGCAGAGCCTGCGCTCCGTGCCCGTGACCCCACTGCCGTGCCCCCTCGACGCCTTCGCGGGCGACGACGACCCGCTGGTCTCCGCGACCGAGGTGCACGCCTGGAAGCACTGCACCGCCACCCGTTTCCGGTTCCGGACCGTCCAGGGCGCGCACTTCTTCGTACGGGGCCGGGACGTGCCCCGCGCGGTGGGGGAGGCCCTGCGGTCCGAGGCGACAGGACCCGAGGCGGCGCGACCCGGCGCGGCGCCCCACCAGGCCGGCCGACCCACGTAAACCGAAGGAGATCCACGCATGGAAATCAGCGTGCTCGGCCCGTTCCGGGCCACCCTGACCGGGGTGCCCGTGCGTCTCACCGCCGTCAAGCCGCGCAAGGTGTTCGCACTGCTCGCCCTCCAGGCGGGCGAGGTCGTGTCGGTGGCCTCGCTGGTGGAGGAGGTGTGGGGGGAGAGCCCCCCACGCAGCGTCCAGACCACCCTGCAGACGTACATACTCCAGATCCGCAACGCCATCGCCGCCGCGCTCGGCCAGGAAGGCGCCGGCGACGGCCTCCCGCACGGGGCCAAGAGCGTCCTGGTCACCGAGCCCGGCGGCTACCGCCTCGACATCCACGGGGGGCTGCTCGACGCCCACGAGTTCGACGCGCTGTCGTCGGCCGGGCACCGGGCCCTGGACCGGGGCGACTGGACGGACGCCTCCTCGTTCTTCGGCCGGGCGCTGTCGCTGTGGCACGGCCGGGCGCTCGCCGACGTCCAGTGCGGACCGCTGCTGGAGGTGGAGGCCACCCGGCTCGACGAGTCGCGGATGAGCGTCCTTCAGCGCCGGATCGAGGCAGACCTGAGGCTGGGCCGCCACCATGAACTCATCGGCGAGCTCTCCGGGCTCGCCGCCCGCCATCCGCTGCACGAGGCGGTGCACGAGCAGCTGATGCTCGCGCTGTACCGGGTGGGGCGCCGCAGCGACGCCCTGGCCGTCTACCGGCAGCTGCGCCGCTGCCTGAACCAGAGCCTCGGGCTCGATCCCTCACCCAGCGTTGAGCATCTGCACCGGGCGGTGCTCGACTCCTCGCCGCAGCTCGACCTGGACACCGCGGCAACCGTCGCGGGCCCGCAACTGGCGAGGGCCAACTGACCCGTCAAGGAAGCGAGAGGAAGCATCGTGAGCGACATGACCCTGTCCGAACTCGGAGAGCTGCTGCTCGAGTGCGTCGGTGCCCCGGAGGAGGGCATGGCACTGGAGGGAGAGGAGGCCCTCGACACCCCGTTCCTGGAGTTCGGCTACGACTCCCTCGCCCTGCTCCAGGTCACCAGCGTGATCAACCGCAAGTACGGCATCGTGCTGGACGACGACGCCGTCGGTGACGCCGAGACCCCGCGGATGCTGCTGCAGATGATCAGCGTCGCGCCGCGCGCCGGGGCGGTCCGGTGACCTCTTCCGCCGCTTCCGCCGTGGCACGGCGGGTGGTCGTCACCGGCGGGACCAAGGGCATCGGCCGGGCGACGGCACTCGCCTTCGCCCGGGCCGGTGCCCGGCTCGTCGTCTCCTACGGCCATGACGACGCGGCGGCGAAGTCCCTGGCCGCCGAACTGGACGAGCTGGGCGCCGACCACGAGACCGTGCGGGCCGACCTGACCACCCGGGAGGGCGCCGAGACGCTCGCCCGGGCCGTCGTCGGCCGGTTCGGCGCGGGCGGCCTCGACGTCCTGGTCAACAACCTCGGCGTCGACGGGCACAAGCCCTTCGCGGAGCTGACCGACGCCGAGTGGCACCGGGTCACGGACCACAACACCACGTCCGTCTACTTGGTCACGCACGCGCTGCTGGGCGCGCTGGCCGAGGGGGCCTCGGTGATCAGCATCGGCGCCTCCGTGGCGCTGCGGGGCCGCCCGTTCGGCGTCCACTACAGCGCCTCCAAGGCCGCATTGATCGGGTTCACCCGGGCGCTCGCCAAGGAACTCGGGCCGCGCGGCATCCGGGTCAACCTGGTCGCCCCGGGCGTGACGCAGACCGAGCCGGACGGCGGACCGCCGCCGCCCGTGGCCCAGAAGCTGGCCGCGCTCACCGCACTGGGACGGCTCGGCCGGCCCGAGGACGTGACGGGCGCGGTGCTGTTCCTCGCCGGGGAGTCCGCCGCGTACGTCACCGGCACCACCATCGAAGTCGACGGAGGAATCTGATGCCCTACGCAGCCATCACCTACCGGGTCAAGCCCGGCCACGAGGACGAGGTCGCGAAGATCTTCGAGGAGTTCCAGCGGGTCGACACCCCCGACTTCGCGGGGGAAGGCGGGACACCGGCCGGCCGGCTGCTCGGCACCGCGGTGTTCGTCAAGGACGACGTCGTGGTCCGGGTCATCCACTACGAGGGCGACTTCGCGGCCGTCGGCCGGCACATGGCCGCGCAGCAGGGTGTGCACACCGCGGAGGCCCGGCTGCAGCCGTTCCTCGCGGAGCCGCGCGACACCAGCTCGCCGGAGGCGTTCGCCGCGTACTTCCGCAACGCCACCATGCGGCGGGTCGCGCAGCTGACCGTGGACACCCACCCCGCGGGGGCCGCGGCGTCATGACCGAGGTGCTGGGCGTCGCTGCCCTGGTGGGCAGCGGCGTCACCGCCGGAGTGCTGTTCGCCGTCGCGCTGAGCGTGCTGCCCGCGCTGTTCGCGATGGAGACCGGCACCTACGTGTACGCGCACAAGCTGCTCGGCCGGAACTGGGACCCCACCATGCCGGTCATCGTGCTGAGCAGCACGCTGGCCGACGCGGTGCTCGCGGTGGTGGCCGACGGCGCCGCCCGGCCGCTGTTCGCGGCTGGCGCGGTGCTGCTGCTCGGGGTGTCCGGGGTGTCGCACCTGTGCAACGTGCCGATCAACCGCCGCGTCAAGGCCATCGCCGACCCGGCGGTCATCCCGGCGGACTGGGAGGATCCCCGCCCGCTGTGGCGCCGTTACCACTATCTGCGCACGGTGCTGGCCGTCGTCGCCCTGGCGGTGAACGCCGCGGCGCTGACGGCGATCTGACCGCCACGGCAGCACACGGAGGCCGCACTTCCCTTCCGGGGGGTGCGGCCTCGGCGTGCGTTCTGCGGAGGTTCGTTGCCGGGTGCGGGTGGTTTGTGGCTGGTCGCGCCCACGCGGCGGAGCCGCACATAGATACAGCCCCGCGCCCCTGGGGTGGGCACAGTCGCCCGGCACCGGTTGCGAGCCCACCCCCCTGCCGACACCGACGCCGGCGCGCTCCTTACGCCGGCGACGGGACGTCCCTCGCCGAAATCTGTGCCACCGTCGTCAGCAGGCTGCGCTTGAACGTCGCCACGAAGCCCTCCACCGTGTCGGTGTTCCGCGGCTTGGTCAGATAGGGCTTGAGCTTGCGCTCGACCTCCTGCACGCCCGGCTGGGACGCCATGTGGCGGGCGACGGCCTCCAGGTCGCCGGTGTACTCGATGACCCGGACCAGGGTGTCGTCGCGCAGGAAGACCGCGGTGGCCAGGATCGTGCCGGCCTGCTCGCCCGAGGCGTCGTCGACCCGGCTGCTGCGCACCCGCCTGAAGTTGCCGAAGATCTCGGTGAGTTCCTTCTCGTAGCCCGGCTTGATGTCGTACGTGATGGCTGCGAACGGCATGCCTGTGCCCTCTCTCCTCTTGCCTGACGGGGGACGATCCCCGCCCACCACAGCCCGCCCGGCTAGGGCCCCGCTCGAGGTCCCCTCACTGGAGGGGAGTTCGAGCCACCCTCCAGACCGCGGTGCGACCTTCCCTTCCGAACACCGACCCGAATGGGAGGGACGACGTGCACCGCACCCTGATCGTCGCCAAGCTGCGGCCGGACAAGACGGACGACATCGCGAAGATCTTCGAGGACTCCGACTCCACCGATCTGCCGCACATGATCGGCGTCAGCCGCCGCACGCTCTTCAAGTTCCACGGCCTCTACTTCCACCTGGTCGAGGCCGACGAGGACATCAACGCCAACCTCTACCGGGCCCGCAGCCACCCGCTCTACGACGACATCAACACCCGGCTCGCCCAGTGCGTGGAGCCCTACGACCCGAACTGGAAAGAGCCCAAGGACGCGATGGCCGAGCCCTTCTACATCTGGACCAAGGACGGAGGGCGGATCCAGTGACCACCGCCATCACCCGCACCGTGAAGGTGGCCGCCGACGAGGTCGAGGCCAACACCAAGCGCGGCGGCGACATCCGCGTCACCCTCAGCCCCAAGACGGTCGGCTGCGGCTCCGGCTTCGGCGGCGTCATGACCCTGGAGCCCGGCGACTGGGTGACCGAGCACTACCACCCGTACTCCGAGGAGTTCATCCACGTCATCGACGGCACGCTGGAGATGACGCTGGACGGCCGTGACGTCCTCGCCCTCGGCGCCGGCGACTCGCTGCTCGTGCCGATCGGCGTCCGCCACCGCCTCGTCAACACCGGCGAGACCACCGCCCGCTGCGCCTTCCACCTGTCGCCGCTCGCGCCGCGCCCCGAGCTGGGCCACGTCGACACCGAGCCGGCCCAGCGCCCCGAGCAGTCCAACCCCGATGTCGGCGGTGCCCGGTGACCCGACGTGCCGTCATCACCGGCATCGGCGCGGTCGTGCCGGGCGGGGTGGGCCGGGAGGCCTTCTGGCGGACGCTGTCCGAGGGCCGTACGGCCACCCGGCGCATCTCCCTGTTCGATCCGGCGGCGTTCCGCTCGCAGGTCGCCGCCGAGGTGGACTTCGACCCGGCCGCCGCCGGACTGACCCCGCGTCAGATCCGGCGGATGGACCGCGCCGCGCAGTTCGCCGTGGTCTCCGCCCGGGAGGCGGTCGCGGACAGCGGTCTCGAGCTGTCCGCCGTCGCCCCCGAGCGGGTCGGCGTCTCCCTGGGCAGCGCGGTCGGCTGCACCACCGGCCTGGAGGAGGAGTACGTCACCCTCTCCGACAGCGGCCGCAAGTGGCTCGTCGACCACGAGTACGGCGTACCGCACCTGTACGGCTACATGGTGCCGTCCACCCTGGCGGTCGAGGTCGCCTGGGAGACCGGCGCCGAGGGGCCGGTCGCGCTGGTCTCCACCGGCTGCACCTCGGGCCTGGACTCCGTCGGGCACGCGGTGCAGCTCATCGAGGAGGGCTCCGCCGACGTCGTGATCGCCGGTGCCACCGACGCGCCCATCTCGCCCATCACGTCCGCCTGCTTCGACGCGATCAAGGCGACCACCCCGAACAACTCCGACCCGGAGCACGCATCACGCCCCTTCGACGGCAACCGGGACGGCTTCGTGCTCGGCGAGGGCGCCGCCGTCATGGTCGTCGAGGAACGCGAGGCCGCCCTCGCCCGCGGGGCCCGCATCTACGCGGAGATCGCCGGGTTCGCCGGCCGCAGCAACGCGTACCACATGACCGGCCTGAAGCCGGACGGCCGGGAGATGGCGGAGGCCATCACCGTCGCCCTGGACCAGGCGCGGCTGGACCCGACCGCGATTGACTACATCAACGCGCACGGCTCCGGCACCAAGCAGAACGACCGCCACGAGACCGCCGCCTTCAAGCGCAGTCTCGGACAGCACGCCTACGACATCCCGGTCAGCTCCATCAAGTCGATGGTCGGGCACTCGCTCGGCGCGATCGGGTCCATCGAGGTGGCCGCCTGCGCCCTGGCGCTGGACCGCCAGGTGGTGCCGCCCACGGCCAACCTGACCACCAAGGACCCGCTCTGCGACCTGGACTACGTGCCGGTCACCGCGCGGGAGCACGCCATGGACGCGGTGCTCTCCGTCGGCAGCGGCTTCGGCGGCTTCCAGAGCGCGATGGTGCTGGCCCGGCCCGGGACCGCGGCCGCCGCCGCGGGGAGGGGGGAGTGAGAATGAGCGCATCGAGCGCTCCCGTCATCACGGGACTGGGGATCTGCGCGCCCACCGGTATCGGCGTCGAGGCCCACTGGTCCTCGGTGCTGGCCGGGAAGTCGGCCATCGGACGGATCGAGCGCTTCGACCCGACGCCCTACCCGGTGCGTTACGCCGGGCAGGTGCCGGGCTTCGACGCCACCGAGAACGTGCCGGGCCGGCTGATCGTGCAGACCGACCACTGGACGCATCTCGCGCTGGCCGCCGGGGAGGCCGCGCTGGCCGACTCCGGCGCCGACGTCACGGCCATCCCCGAGTACGAGATGGCCGTCGTGACCTCCTCGTCCTCCGGTGGCACGGAGTTCGGGCAGAAGGAGATGACGGCGCTCTACCAGAACGACCCCAGCTGGGTCGGCGCCTACCAGTCCATCGCCTGGTTCTACGCGGCCACCACCGGCCAGCTGTCCATCCGGCACAAGATGCGCGGCCCGTGCGGGGTGCTCGCCTGCGAGCAGGCCGGCGGACTCGACGCCATCGGCCAGGCCCGGCGGCTGGTCCGCCGCGGCTCCCGGCTGGTCGTCACCGGCGGCACCGACGCCTCGCTGTGCCCCTACGGCCTGACCGCGCAGCTCACCACCGGCCGGCTGTCCACCGTCCAGGACCCGGAGCGCGCCTACCTGCCCTTCGACGCCGAGGCCTCCGGGCACCTGCCCGGCGAGGGCGGCGCCATCCTCGTCGTGGAGAGCGCCGAGCAGGCCGCCGAGCGCGGCGCGGGCACCGGCTACGGCCGGGTGCTCGGCTACGCCGCCGGATTCGACCCGGCCCCCGGCTCGGGCCGGCCGCGCGCCCTGCGCCGCACCGCCGAACAGGCCATCGCCGACGCCGGACTCACCCCGTCCGACATCGACGTCGTCTTCGCCGACGCCTCCGGCGTCCCGGAGGACGACCGGGACGAGGCGGAGGCCATCGCCGCCGTCTTCGGCCCGAACGGCGTCCCGGTCACCGCGCCGAAGACCCTCACCGGCCGGATGTACGGCGGTGGCGCCCCGCTCGACGTGGCGACCGCGCTGCTCGCGCTGCGCGAGGGCGTGATCCCGCACACCGCCCACATCCGCGAGGTCGCCCCCGGCCTGGACGTCGACCTGGTCACCGGCGCCCCGCGCGAGCTGCCGCTGCGGCACGCGCTGGTGCTGGCCCGCGGCCACGGCGGTTTCGCCTCGGCCCTGGTGCTGGGCCGCTGAACCGACCGACACCGCTTTTCGAAAGCCTCCGTACCGAGGAGTTGTCATGGCTGGACACACCGACAACCACATCGTCATCGACGCGCCCATGGACGTCGTCTGGGACCTGACGAACGACGTCCCCAACTGGCCCAACCTGTTCAGCGAGTACGCCTCCGCCGAGGTGCTGGAGCGGGACGGCGACACCGTCGTCTTCCGGCTCACCATGCACCCGGACGAGGACGGCAACGTCTGGAGCTGGGTCTCCAGGCGGACCGGTGACCCGGCCACCCGCACGGTGCGCGCCGAGCGCGTCGAGACCGGCCCCTTCGAGTTCATGAACATCTACTGGGAGTACACCGAGGAGCCCGGCGGCGGGGTGCGCATGCGCTGGGTCCAGGACTTCCACATGAAGCCCGAGGCGCCCGCCACCGACGACGCGATGACCGAGCACCTCAACATCAACACCAAGGTGCAGATGGCGCTCATCAAGGAGCGGGTCGAGGCCGCGGCACGCGTGCTCACCCGCTGAGGAGCACCGGTGCTGAACCTACTCGCCCCCCTGCTCCTGCTCTGCAACGGCCTGGCCGCCGGGGTCCTCTTCGGCACCCAGCTCGGCGGCTTCCCCTATCTCGCGTCGCTGCCCACCGACCGCTATGTGCACGCCCACGCGTTCTTCGGGCAGCGCTACGACCCGGCGATGCCGATCTGCCTGCTCGCCACCGTCGTCCTCGACGTGGTGCTGGCGGCCGGCGCGGCCGGCACCGCGGCGCGCACCCTGTTCGCGGTCGCCGGGGTGCTCGCCCTGGCCACCGCCCTGATCTCGGTGACCAAGAACGCGCCGGTCAACCGGTGGATGCGGACCATCGACCCGGAGAACCTGCCGAAGGACTTCCGGGACCCGCGCCGCGAGTGGGGCGCGTGGAACCAGCGCCGCAGCGTGCTCACCATCACGGCGCTCGTCGCCAACTGCGCCGCGCTCGGCTTCCTGCTCTGACCTGCTCCGACCCTGTGAACGTGCTACGGAGGTATCCCATGGATCTCGGCCTCAAGGGCAAGAAAGCCCTGGTCACGGGCGGCACCCGAGGTGTCGGCCGCGGCGTCGTGCTGGCGCTCGCCCGCGCCGGCGTCGACGTCGTCACCTGCTACCAGCGCGACAGCGAGTACGTCGCCTCCCTGGAGCGGGAACTGAAGGAGACCGGCGGCGACCACCACGTGGTGCGCGCCGACCTGTCCCAGCCGGAGGAGATCGCCGCGCTGCTGACCAAGGTCCGCGAGCTGCACGGCGACCGCCTCGACCTGCTCGTCAACAACGCGGGCGCGATCAGCCACATCCCGTACGCCGAGCTGCCGCTCGAGGAGTGGCAGCGCATCCTCGCCACCAACGTCACCGGCGCCCACCTCGTCATCCAGCACGCGCTGCCGCTGCTCGGCGAGGGCTCCTCGGTGGTGTCGATCGGCTCCCGCGCCGTCGAGGCCGGCATACCGCTGCGCGCCCACTACACCACCACCAAGGCCGCCCTGGTCGGCCTGAACCGCTCCCTGGCCAAGGAGTTCGGCCCCAAGGGCATCCGCTTCAACGTGGTCGCGCTCGGCGTCATCGAGACCGAGAACTTCCACGCCATGCCCGAGGAGCAGCAGCGCCTGATGGCCGAGCGGTACGGCGCCAAGACCGCCCTGGGCCGCCTCGGCACCCCCGACGAGGTCGCCGGCGCGATCCTGTGGCTGGCCAGCGACCTGTCCCGGTACGTCACCGGCAACACCATCGGCGTCGACGGGGGGATCTCCTGATGGCCTTCCGGGTGATGCTGCGCATGGAGATCGAGCCGGGCAGGGAGGCCGACTTCGAGAAGGCCTGGCTGGAGGGCACCGAGGCGGTCACCGGCCACCCCGCCAACCTGGGGCAGTCGCTGTCCCGCGAGGACGGCCCCGGCAGCACCTACGTCATCGTCAGCGACTGGGTGGACGAGCCCCGCTTCCGCGAGTTCGAGGACAGCCCGGCCCACCTGGAGCACCGGGCGACCCTCCACCCGTTCCGCAAGGGCGGCACCTTCCACGTCATGGAGGTGCTGCACGGCATCGAGGGCAGGGCGGCCGCCGATGCCCGGTGAGGGCGGCGCGGGCGGCGGCGAGGTCCGGGTCGTGGTGTACCAGGCCGCGTACGACGAGGAACAGCTCGCCGCGGTCCGGGCCGCGTACCACGAGGTGAGCGAACGGCTCGCGGGGGCGCCCGGCATGCTCGGCAACGAGCTGCTGCGCAGCCCCCACGACCCCACCGCGCTCGCCGTGCTGAGCCGCTGGGAGTCGCTGGCGGCGTTCCGGGCCTGGGAGGCCGGCCCGGACCACCGCCAGGACACCGCGCCGCTGCGGCCGTTCCGCGACGACCGCGGCGGCGCCCCCTTCGCCGTCTACGAGGTCGACGCGGCGTACTGAGACAAGCGCGCCCGGCGCGAGACGAGTTCCTGAGGCTTAGCGACGTACGAGGAGTAAACCACCATGACAGACCGCCAGTTGGCGTTCATCGGCCTCGGCAACATGGGCGGCGGCATGGCCCGGCGGCTGCTGGACACCGGGCACACCCTGACCGTCTTCAACCGGACCGCGGCCAAGGCCGCCCCGCTCGTCGAGGCCGGCGCACGGCTCGCCGACGCCCCGGAGCGGGCGGCGGCCGGGCACCAGCTCGTCATGCTCAGCCTGAGCGACGAAGCGGCCGTCGAGGAGATCCTGTTCGGCCGGGTCGTCCCGGTCCTGGCCCCCGGCACGGTCATCGTGGACACCTCCACGGTGTCCCCCGGCTACGCCCGCGAGGCCGCCGCCCGGCTGGCCGCCAAGGGCCTGCGCCGGGTCGAGGCCTGTGTCGTCGGCAACCCGCTCCAGGCCCGCAAGGGCGAGCTGCGGGTGTTCGTCTCCGGGACCACCGAGGACCTCTACGAGGCGCGGCCCGTCCTGGAGGCCATCGGCAGCGAGGTCGTCCACCTGGGCGCCCCCGGCACCGCCGCCAGCATGAAGCTGATCCTCAACCTGCTGCTCGGCGCGCAGGTCGCCGCCCTCGCCGAGGCCGTCGACTACGGCACCGCGGCCGGCCTGGACCGCGACCAGCTGATCGGCGTCGTCTCGGGCAGCGGCTTCAGCTCCCTGGTGATGCGGTTCCGCGCCGAACTGATGCTCAAGCGCACCTACGAGCCGGCCTTCTTCCGCTCCGAGCTGATGGAGAAGGACATCCGGATCGCGATGGAGGCGGCCGCCGAGCTCGGCACCGTCATGCCCGTCCTGGGCGCGGTGCGGGAGCGGTTCGCCCAGGTACTGGCCGCCGGTGACGGGGACAAGGACGCCTCCGTCCTGGTCGAACACCGGCCCGAGCAAGGAGGGTGACATGCTCAGTACCACCCGGAGCACGCTCCGGAACACCGACGTCCTGGTGGTCGGCGGGGGGCTCGCAGGACTCTCGGCCGCCGTGTTCCTCGCCCAGCAGGGCGTGGACTGCCTGCTGATCGAGCGGCAGCCCGAGCTCTCCGGCCACCCCCGCGCCCGCGGCGTCCATCCGCGGGCCATGGAGCTGATGCGGGCCGCCGGCGTCGAGGACGAGATCCGGGCCATGCCCTCGGCCCGGACCCTCGCCCGCAACTCCGGCGTCATCGCGGCCCGTTCGCTGGCCGGACCCGAACTCGGCGCCCTCGACGAGAAGTACGTCATGGACGTCGGCGCCGACGTCGGCACGCTGTCCCCGACCGGCTGGTGTCTGTGCCACCAGGGCGAACTGGAGGACGTGCTGCGGGGCCGGGCCGAACGGCTCGGCGTCGCCCTGCGCTTCCACAGCGAGCTGCTCTCCTTCACCCAGGACGGCCCCGCCGACGAGGAGATCACCGCCCGAGTCAGGGACCGCGTCACCGGCGCCGAGCGGACCGTCAAGGCCCGCTACCTCGTCGCCGCGGACGGCGCGCACAGCGGGATCCGGGACTCGCTCGGCATCCCCTTCGAGGGAGAGGCACTCGGCCACTACGTCAACGTGCACTTCCGGGCCGACCTCACCGAGCAGCTCGCCGGCCGCCGGTTCCTGATGTGCTACACGTTCAACGAGCAGGTGCGCGGCGCCCTGATGCCGCTGGACAACGCCACCGACTGGCTGCTGCACATCGCCTGCGACCCCGCCGTGACCGACCTGGAGTCGTACACCGAGGAGCGGTGCGCCGAACTCGTCCGGGCCGCCGCCGGCGTACCGGACCTCAGCCCCCGGATCCTGTCCGTCTCCCCCTGGGAGGGCGCCGCCCGCACCGCGGAGCGCTTCCGCGACGGACGGGTCTTCCTGGTCGGGGACGCCGCGCACGTCATGCCGCCCAGCGGCGGCTTCGGCTCCAGCACCGGCATCCAGGACGCGCACAACCTGGCCTGGAAGCTCGCCGCCGTCCTCGACGGCTGGGCCGGTCCTGAACTGCTCGACAGCTACGACGAGGAACGCCGGCCGATCAGCGTGGCCACCGTCGAGCAGGCCGTCCTGCGCTCCCAGGACCGGCCGCGGCTCGCCGACGAGCCCGGGGAGCGGCAGCCGGCGCATCCGGGCATCGTCGAGGACCCCCTCGTCTGGCTGTCCTGGCGGTACCGCTCCTCGGCCGTGACCGCCTGGGACGAGGGCGTCCTGCCCGGCTACGGCGTCTGGTCCGCGGAGAACGACGGACGGCCCGGCAGCCGGGCCCCGCACCTGCGGCTGCGCCGGGGCGGCGCCGAACTGTCCGTGCTGGACCTGTTCGGCTCCCGCCCGGTGCTGCTCACCGGGCCCGACAACCGGGCCTGGCGGGAGGCGGCCCCGGCGGTCTCCCACGAACTGGGGGTGCCGCTGGAGGTGTACGGCATCGGCGCGGAGCTGACCGATGTCGAGGACCGCTGGCCGGAGCGGTACGGCGTGACGGCGCAGGGCGCGGTGCTGGTACGGCCCGACGGGGTCGTCGCCTGGCGCTGCGCGGACGCGCCGGTCTTCGCCCGCAACACGCTGCGCGCGGTCGTGACGCGGCTGCTCGGGCGGGACGGCACGAACGCGGCGACGACCGACGAGGGAAGGGACGGACGACGGTGACGCACAGGGTGATCCTCCGCATGGAGGTCTTCCCGGAGATGGCCATGGACTTCGAACGGACGTGGCGGGAGGTGGGGGAGTCGATCTCCCGGGAGCCGGACAACCTCGGTCAGACGCTGGTGCGGGACACCGAGGAGGAGGGCGTGTACTGGGTGCTCAGCGACTGGACGTCCGAGGACCGCTTCCGCGCCTTCGAGGTGAGCGAGCGGCACCTGGCGCACCGGCTGAAGCTGAAACCGTACCGCAGGGGCGGGGCGATGCACGTCACCGAGGTGATCCGCGAGATCGCCCCGGCCTGACGCCGGGCCCCGAAGGGCGCCGCCGCGAGGGACATCCTTCGCGGTGGCGCCCTTCGCCGTGCGGGGAGCGCCGTAGGGGGTGTGCGTGTGATGCGGCTGCGGGCCGGTGGGGGGCGTTCGCGCAGTTCCCCGCGCCCCTTGAGGTGGGCCCACTGGCCCGGCCTGAAAGGGGCGCGGGGAACTGCGCGACCAGCCACACACGACCCGCACCCCGCAGCCGGTCCGAACCCAGCGCTTCGCCCCCGGCCGAAGACGACGACCGGGGGCGGCGGGAGCCGCGGGCTCAGTGCGGCTGATGCTCGCGTACCGGCGTCCGGGGGACGGGGGTCTCGGCGGGCCGGGCCGGCCGGGGCAGGCCGAAGCGCAGGAGGCCCAGCGCCAGGACGTACATCACGAGCTGGCAGCCGAGGGCCCAGCCCACCGCCCGGACGGAGTCCGTCGCGCCGGCCGCCAGGCCGTAGAACACCGAGCCCACCAGGGCGACTCCGAACGCGTTGCCGATCTGGCCGAACGTGGAGAACACCCCGCTCGCCGAACCGATGCCGCCGTGGGGCATCGCGGAGAGCGTGATGTTGTACAGCGGGGGGCTCAGCAGGCCCATCCCCGCCCCGCACAGCACCAGGCCGGGCAGGATGTGCAGCGGGCGCAGGTCCAGGCCGCGGTCCACGCTCTGCCAGAGCAGGACGGTGGTGCCCACGGCCATCAGCAGCGCGCCGCACTCCAGCATGGGGCGCCCCAGACGTCCGGTCAGCGGCACCGACGCGCCCGAGGCGACCGCCGCCGACAGGGCGAAGGGCAGCAGGGTGAACCCCGCCTCCTTCGCGCTGTAGCCGAGGCCGTCCTGCAGATGGACGACGTAGACCAGGAAGAACGAGGCCACCGCGCCCAGCACCAGGAAGTTCACCGCGGCGCCGGCCGGGAAGGCCCGCCCGCGGAAGAGGCCCGGCGCGAGCAGCGGGGTGCGTCCGGCGCGTTCGGCCCGGCGCTGCAACGGCGCCAGCAGCGCGAGCACCCCCACGCCGACCAGGGCCACCGGCATCAGCAGCAGCGGGTGACCGGTCTCGCGGCCCTGCACGAGCGGGACCAGCAGCAGCAACAGGCCGGCGGTGGCCACGGCCACACCGACCAGGTCCAGGCGGGGTGCCCGCTGCGCCCGCTCGGCGGGCAGCCAGCGCGCGGCGAGCACCAGGGCGACCGCGCCCACGGGCAGGTTGACGAGGAACACGGCACGCCAGCCGAGGCCGAACAGGTCGGCGTGGGCGAGCAGCCCGCCGAGCACGGGCCCGCCGCAGGTGGCGGCGGCGATCACGGCGGCCTGCACCCCGAACGCCGGGCCGCGCCGCTCCTTGGGGAACAACAGGATGATCACCGGGGCGATCTGCGGGGCCAGCAGGGCCGCCGACAGCCCCTGGAGCACACGCGCGGCGACGAGCACCCCGGCGTTCGGCGCGGCCGCGCACAGCGCCGACGCCAGGGTGAACGCGACGATGCCCCACAGCACCAGGGGGCGGCGCCCGTACGCGTCGCCCAGCCGGCCGGCGGTCACCAGCAGCAGCGCGAAGGCGAGGCTGTAGCCGGCCAGCAGCCACTGCACGGCCGCGTCGGACGCGCCGAGTCCGTCCTGGATCGACGGTGCCGCGATGCTCACCACGGTCACGTCGAAGGTGTGCAGGAATCCTGCGAGCAGGACCGCACCGAGCGCGAGCCAGGAGCTCCGCGGCACGGTCGGGTGGGTGGTCACGTACGCCTCCTGGAAGTCCGACTTGAGGTCGCGGCCACTGTCCGCAGGAACCACGGAGGACGGCTCGAGGATCGTTCGACGGCCCGGCCGCGCGGCCTGCGCTGTCCACCGCCGCTCTAGCGGGGTGCGTCCGGGGCGCGACCGTGCGCCCGGATGCTGCCGGTGACCTTCAGACGCAGTCAGAACGCAACTTCACGTGGGAACAGAGGTGACGCCGTGTCCGGGCTCGTTGGCTGGATCGACTTCGAAAGGGACCTGCGCAGGCATCGGCCGGTCGTCACGGCGATGGCGTCCACGCTGGCGCAGCGCGGGCCGGACGGGGAGGCGGTGTGGACCGGCGAGCACGCCGCGCTCGGCGCCCGGCTGCTGCACCTCGACGGACTGACGGACGAGCAGCCGTTCGTGCTGCCCGCCGGCGAGCACGACATCGTGGCCTGTGTCACCGGCTGGCCGACCGGCACCGAGGCGGTGCGCGCCGACCTGGCCGCCGCCGGGGTGCGGGTGCCGGCGTCGGCCGGGCCGACGGCCCTGGTCGCGCACGCCTACCGCGAGTGGGGCGACGGCTTCCTGCCCCGGCTCACCGGCGCCTGGGCGGTGGCGATCTGGGACGGCCGCACCGAGGAGATGGTTCTCGCCCGTGACCACCTCGGCGGCCAGCCCCTGTACTGGACCCGCACCTCCACCGGCATGGTGTTCGGCTCCGAGCGCAAGGTGCTGCTCGCCCACCCCGAGGTGGACCCGGTCGTCGACGCGGCCGGACTGCGCGAGGCGGTGTCCCAGGCGCTGCCGCACGGCGGCATCTTCTCCGGTTTCGACCGGGTCGGCGCCGCCGAGATCGCCCGCTGGGGCCGCGACGGTCTCAAGCGCCGCAAGTACTGGGGCATCAGCACCCAGCCGCACACCGACGACTACGACACGACCGTCGCCCGGGTGCGCGAGATCCTGGCGCGCAGCGTCGAGGACAACCTGACCGAGGACCCGTCCCAGATGCTGGTGATGCTCTCGGGCGGCGCCGACTCCTCCGCCGTGGCGGGCCTGGCCGCGGACTCGCTGGCCCGTTCGCAGAGCGGCAGCCTGCGCGCGTTCACCATCGAGTTCCGCAGCAGCGAGTTCCGCGCGGACGTCATGCGCAGCACCCACGACACGCCGTTCGCCACCGAGGTCGCCACGCACATCGGCGCCGACCACACCCTGGTGGAGCTGGAGACCGGTGACATCCTCGACCCGATCGTGCGGGTCGGGATGCTGAAGTCGAAGGACTTCCCCACCCGCCAGTACGACATGGACACCGCCCAGTACCTGACGGTGCAGCGCGCCGCGCAGGAGGGCTGCAAGGTGGTCTTCGCCGGGTACGGCGGCGACAAGTACTTCCAGGGCGCCACCTGGTTCACGCACAAGGACCTGGTGCTGTCCGGGACCTTCCCCTGGGTGGCGCTCGCCCAGAAGTTCGGCGCCGCCAACGGCTTCGGCACCGGCCTGTTCAACGCCGACGCGCTCGCCGCGCTCGACTTCCCGACGTACTACCGCGACGTGTACTCCACCGCGGTCGCCGAGGTCGAGTACCTGCCCGAGGAGGACGAGTGGCAGCGCCACATGCGGCGCGTCGCCTACCTGATGAACACCCGCTTCGGCATCGACGCGGGCTCCTACTCGGCGGCCGGCCTCCAGCTGCGTACGCCGATCAACCACCCGGAGCTCGTCCAGTACGCGTACAACATCCCCAACGAGATGCACAACCGGCGCGGCATCGAGAAGGGCATCCTGCGCGCGGCCGTCGCCGACCTGCTGCCGGAGTCGGTGCTCAACCGGCACCGCAGCGCCTCCCCGGTGTCGAACCACCCCGACTACCCGGCCGGTCTGCAGCGGGCCATGAAGGCGGTGCTCGCCGACCCGGACGCGCCGGTGCGGCAGATCATGGACGTGGAGGCGGCCGGTGCGGTCGCGGCGAGCCTGGAGCGGCTGACCAAGGACCGGATGGCCCGGGCCGACGTGGAGCTGATGCTCCAGCTGAACCTGTGGCTGGACCACTACCGGGTGAGGCTCGCGCTGTGACCGCCGACGGTTCGCGCGCCCGGCGCCTCGCCCGGCACCTGGACGAGGCGGGCCTGGACGTCCTGGTCGCCACGTCGGCGGAGAACGTGCTGTACCTGACGGGGATCTCCAGCGTCGGCGGCCAGAACCACCCGTACAGCAGCCGCGCGCTGGCCGTGGTGACCCGGGACCGCCCGGACGCCCCGTACTTCGCCAGCTCGCGCGGCGACGTCGACCAGTTCCTGGACGCCACGACCGCGCTGAGCGGCGTCGTCGCCTACGGGACGTTCCACCGCGAGCTTCCGGAGGGGCTGGAACTCACCCCGCGCGAGGAGCGGTTCAAGGAGATCGGGGTGGACGCCCCGCCCGCGCCGGACGCCCTGGGCGCCCTGGTGCGGATCCTCACCGAGGCCGGGCTGGCGAACGCGCGGGTCGGCGTGGACGAGAACGCCGCCCCGCTCGGCTTCCTCGACCGGCTCGCCGAGGCCCTGCCGGGCGCCGCGGTGCGCCCCGCCGCGGCCGTGCTCCAGCAGGTCCGCAAGGTCAAGACGGAGGCGGAGACCCACCGGATCGCCGAGGCCGCGGCCATCGCGGAGTCCGGGATCCGGGCCGCCCTGGGCATCGCCGCCGAGGGCGTCACCGAGCGGGACATGGTGCGGGAGTTCGAGACGGCCGTCGCGCGGGCGGGCGGCCGCCCGCGGTTCACCCTGATCAAGTTCGGCCGGGACGGGGTGCTGGGACAGACCCGGCCGTCGGACACCCGGCTGCGGCGCGGCGACTCGATCTGGTTCGACGTGGGCTGCACCTGGCGCGGCTACTGGTCCGACATCGCCCGGACCGCCTGCCTGGGCGAGCCCGCGCCCCGGCTGGCCGCGGTGTACGCGGCGATGCTGGCGGGCGAGCAGGCCGCGCTGGACGGCGCCAAGGCCGGCATGACGGGCGGCGAGCTGTTCGACCGCACCGTGGAGGCGGTACGGGCGGCCGGTGTGCCGCACTACCGCAGGCACCACGTCGGTCACGGCATCGGCGCGGAGATCTACGAGCCGGTCCTCCTCACGCCCGGCAACGGGGACGTGATCGAGGAGGGAACCGTCGTCAATTCCGAGACGCCGTACTACGAGTTCGGCCTCGGCGGCGTCCACGTAGAGGACCCCTTTGTCGTCGAGTCCGACGGCAACCGGCTCCTGACCACGCTGGACCGCTCGCTCATCGTCATCGACTAGGAAGGCACATGTCTCTTTCACGACGCCGATTCCTGGGCGCCTTGGGCGTCACCTCCACCGGGCTGATCCTCCCGTTCGCGGCCGGCTGCAACAGCGGCGGCGACGGCGAGGGCGTCATACAGTCCGGGGACGTGCCGCTGCCGGAGCGCTTCACCCTCGCCTTCAAACGGCCGCCGGTCATCAAGCCGACCTCGTCCGAGGGCACCACCGACTACTTCGACGTACGGGCCCACACCGCCAAGGTGGAGATCCTGCCCGGCGTGCAGACCGAGATCTTCGGCTACAACGGCACGTTCCCCGGCCCCACCTTCGAGGTCCGCAAGGGCCGTACGGCGGTCGTGCGGACCCGCAACGACCTGCCCGTGCCGATCGTCACCCACCTGCACGGCGGCAAGACGCCGGCGGAGAGCGACGGCTACCCGACCGACCTGCTGCTGCCCACCTCCGGCTGGACCGCGTCGGCCCACCAGCACCACTCGGGTGTGGCGATGGAGGGCACGACCGCCGAGGGCACCAGGAACTACACGTACCCGAACGCCCAGCGGGCGGCCACGCTCTGGTACCACGACCACCGGATGGACTTCACCGGGCCGCAGGTCTGGCGCGGGCTGGCCGGCCTGTACATCGTCCGCGACGCGGAGGAGGACGCGCTGCCGCTGCCCAAGGGCGACCGCGACATCCCCGTGATGATCATGGACCGGGCCTTCGACTCCAACGGCGCGCTGTCCTACCCGTCCATCGACCCGACCCTGAAGACCACCCCCGGCGTCACCGGCGACGCGCACAACGGCATGACCGGGGACGTCATCCTGGTCAACGGCGTGCCCTGGCCGCGGCTCCAGGTGCCGGGCGCCCGCCACCGGCTGCGGCTGGTCAACGCCTCCAACTCCCGCCGCTACCGGATCAAGCTGGACCCGGAGCCCCCGTCCGGCGAGCCCTTCACCCTGGTCGCGAGCGACGGCGGACTCCTCGCCAAGCCGCAGGAGATGGACTCCGTCTACATGGTGCCGGGCGAGCGCTTCGACGTGATCGTGAACTTCGGCCTGTACGCCCCTGGCACCAAGGTCACCATGGAGAACAGCCTCGGCGACGGCTCCACCGCCGAGGTCATGCAGTTCGTGGTCGGCGACAGGATCACGGACAACACCTCCGTGCCGGCGACGCTGTCGACTCTCGAGCGGCTCGACCCCGCGAAGGCCGTCCGCACCCGGTCCTTCACCCTCGCCCGCAACCAGGAGAACGGGCACTACGTCTACAAGATCAACGGCTATCCGTTCAGCACCGACCGCAGCTGGGCCGACGTCAAGCGCGGCGAGATCGAGATCTGGGAGTTCAGCTCCACCACCCACCACCCGATCCACCTGCATCTGTCGCCCTTCCAGGTGTACAAGCGCGGCGGCTCCACCTCGGTCAACCCCGAGGACGTCGGCTGGAAGGACACGGCGCGCATGATGCCCAACGAGAAGCTCAGCCTGCTGGTCCGCTTCGACGACCACACCGGCAAGTTCGTCTTCCACTGCCACAACCTCGAGCACGAGGACATGGCGATGATGGCCAACTTCCGCGTGTCGTAGCACGGTTCATCCGTTGCCTCCCCGCAACGCCAAGGGGCCGCCGTCCTCCCGGACGGCGGCCCCTTCCGCGTGCTCAGTCCGCGTCCCGCACCAGCGTGCGCCGCAGGGCCGCCTCCAGGACGGCGGCACCGTCCGCCACGGCACCGGCCGAACGCCAGGCCACGAAGCCGTCGGGACGCACCAGCACGGCACCGTCGGCGCTCACCCCGTAGCGCCGGTGCCAGCCCTCCTCCGACCCGTCCCGCAGCTCCGCGCCGAACGCGACCGTGCGCAGCCGCGCCCCGACCCGGCGCGCGGCGTCCTCACCGGCCCGCCGCCACGGCGAGCCGTCGGCGCCGCACACCAGCACCAGCGACGAGCCGTACAGGTCCAGCAGCGAGCCGGGCCGGTCCACCTCCCCGTCGCGCCGCAGCACCGGCACATGCGGGGCACGCGTGCCGGGCTCCCCGGACAGCTCCGCCGGCTCCCGGAACCGGGCCAGGCTCACACCCGGCTCGGCGACGGCCGGATAGGCGTGCCCGAGCATCACGGCCAGCACGTCCACGGTGGCCCGGCGCTGCTCCTCACCGGCCCGCCCCGACCGCACCAGCAGCCGCAGCTGCGCCTGCTCGATGGTCGCCTCCGCGACCGGCCTGCGCTCCGCGTCGTACGTGTCGAGCAGCCCCTCACCCGCCTCGCCGCGCAGCACCGCGGCGAGCTTCCAGGCCAGGTTGTGCGCGTCGTGCACACCGGTGTTGGCGCCGTAGCCGCCGATCGGCGGGATCACGTGCGCGGAGTCCCCGACCAGGAACACCGAGCCGTCCCGGAACCGCTCCGCGGACAGCGCGGCCAGCTCCCACGGCAGCACACCGATGATCTCCACCGGCGCGTCCGGCACGCCGATCGCCGAACGGACCAGCCGCACACTGCGCTCGGTGCCGAAGTCCTCCGGTGTCTCGCCCTGCTCGGGGCGGTACTGGAGGATCAGCGTGCCGCGCCCCAGCGTGTCGTCGTGGCCCAGCACCGCGCCGCTCATGTCGGCGTTCTCGATCTGGCAGATGGAGAACCGGCGCCCGGCCAGCGGCCCGCTCAGGTCCGCGCGGAACAGGATGCTCACCTGGTGCTGGAGGGTGCCCCGGCCGACCCGGCGGATGCCCAGCGTCTCCCGCACCGGGCTGCGCCCGCCGTCCGCGGCGACCAGCCAGCGGGCCCGCACCCGGCGCTCCTCGCCGGTGTCGCGGTCCTTCACCGTGGCGACGACCGGGCCGTCCGGGCCCTCCGGCCGCTCGAACGAGGTCAGTTCGGTGCCGTAGCGCAGCACCGCCCCCGCCCGGTCGGCGGCCTCGCGGACGATCGGCTCCATGACGTCCTGGCCCAGCGAGATCTGCCGGGACGGCGTCACGGCGCTCAGATCGCCCGGCTCGGGCAGCATGGCCGCCTTCAGCTCCCGGCCCGCCAGCGACTCCACGGTCGCCTGCCGGCGGTGCTCCGCGTAGCCGGCGGCGGCCCGCAGCACCGGCTCCTCCACCCCGACGGAGCGGAAGAGCTCCAGCGTCCGCGGGTACCACCCCCACGCCCGGGGGTGGACGGAGGTCGACGCGTGCCGCTCCACCAGCGCGCACCGCACCCCGTGGTGCCGCAGGAACAGCGCACAGCTCAGTCCGGTGATGCCGCCGCCCACGATCAGAACGTCCGTCGACTCCTCGGACCGCTCCACAAGTTCCTCGGGCTCCTTGCCCACAGCCACACTCCCTTCCGGTACGAACGGCCGGACCCGGATCGACCGGATCCCGTCCGCGGAGCATCGTCCGCACGGCTGCTGGAGAGGCCGTCCAGTCAAACTTGAGGTACCGCGGCCAGCCTGTGGCTCCCGTAGAGCTCCGAACAGGCTGGCCGCCGCGCGCTGATCGGACGCCCAGCCTGTTCGGAGCTCCCACCGAGAGGAGCCCCACGCCGTGTCCGGAATCGCAGGATGGATCGACCCCGAACGGGATCTGCGGCGCGAACGGCCCGCGCTGCTCGCCATGACCGCCTCCCTCGCCCAGCGCGGCCCCGACGGGGAGAAGCTGTGGACCGCCGAGCACGCCGCCGTCGGCGCCCGCTGGTCCGACGCGGACGGCACCGGCGCCCCGCGCCAGCCGTGGGTGCTGGAGGAGGGCGGGCGCACCGTGCTCGCCGCCGCCGTCACCGGCACCCTGTACGACGCCGAGGGCCTGCGCGCCGACCTCGGGGTGACCGGCCGCCCCGTCACCCAGGCCGAACTCGTCGGCCGCGCCTGGCTGCGCTGGGGCGAGCGGTTCGCCGAACACCTCGACGGGGCCTTCGCCGCCGCCGTCTGGTCCGAGCGCGACCAGGAACTGGTGCTGGCCCGCGACCGGCTCGGCAACCAGCCGCTCTACTACTACCCGCTCGCCTCCGGCGTGCTGTTCGGCTCCGAGCGCAAGGCGATCCTCGCCCACCCCGCCGTCGAACCGGTCATCGACGCCGACGGCCTGCGCGAGCTGTTCTCCTACGCCGGCACCTCCGGACACGGCATCCTCAAGGGCTTCGCCCAGGTGCCGCCCGGCCATGTGCTGCGCTTCACCCGCGCCGGCCGCACCAGCCACCGGTACTGGCAGCTGACCGCCCAGGAGCACACCGACGACCAGGCGGAGACCATCGCCCGGATCCGAGAGCTGCTCGGCGCCTCCGTCCGCCGCAGCCTGGGCACCGGGGCCGTCCCCGGCATCCTGCTGTCCGGCGGCATCGACTCCAGCGCCGTCACCGCCCTCGCCCACCAGGCGCTCGCCGAGCGCGGCGGCGGCACCGTGCGCACCTTCACGGTCTCCTTCGGCTCCGCCGAGGAGTTCAAGCAGGACGAGATCTGGGGCAGCCCCGACGCGCCGTTCGTACAGTCCGTCGTCCGGCACCTGGGCACCGAGCACACCGACCTCGTCCTCGACACCGCCGACATCATCGACCCGGCGGTGCGCGCGGCCGTGCTGCGCGCCAAGGACGTGCCCAGCCCGCTCGGCAACATGAACACCTCCCTGCACCTGCTGTGCCGGGCGGTGCGCGAACATGTCGGCTCGGTGCTGCTCGGCGAGATCGCGGACGCCGTGTTCGGCGGCTTCGCCTGGGTCCACAACAAGGAACTCGTCGAGGCCCCCACCCTGCCCTGGGTGGCCATGGCCCGCTTCGGCGGCGGCAAGCACGGCCTCGGCGGCGACCTGCTCGCCCCCGACCTGCTCGGCAAGCTCGACCTCAACGGCTACTGCGCCGACGCGTACGCGACCAGCATGGCCGAGGTGCCGCGCCTGGACGGCGAGAGCGGCCAGACCCTGCGCATGCGGGAGATCACCTACTTCCACCTCACCCGCTGGCTGGAGACCCTGCTCAGCCACGACGAGTCCCTCGGCTCGGCGGCCGGTCTCGGCACCCGCATGCCGTTCTGCGACTGGCGCCTGGTCAACTACGCCTACAACGTGCCGTGGTCGCTGAAGAGCTTCGACGGCCGCGAGAAGTCCCTGCTGCGCGCCGCCGTCGCCGACCTGCTCCCCGACGACGTCGTCAACCGCGCCAAGAGCCCCTACCCCGTCACCCAGGACCCGGCCTACGGCCACGCCCTGTGCGACGGCATGGCGGCCCTGCTCGCCGACCCCTCCGCACCGGCCGCGCCGCTCGCCGACACCGCCGGGGTGCGGGCCCTCATCGACGACCCGTCCGTCCTGGACAGCGGCATGCGCGCCTGGGTCGCCCGGGCCAACGTCGAGATGCTGCTCGGCCTGAACGACTGGCTGCGCCGCTACGGCGTGCGGGTGGAGCTGTGAGCGCGGCGGGCACCACCGGCCGCGGCCGGGCCCTCGTCCTCGGACGGGACGCCGGGCCGGTCGGCCGGGCCGTACGCGTCGCGGCGGGCGCCGCCGCCCTCACCCACATCCTCACCACCAAGGCCCCCGAGCACGGCGGCGGCGAACTCCTCGCGGCCGCCGGTACGGCCCTCGGCCTGGCCGCCGCCTACACCGGGCTCCTCGTCCTGCTCGGGCCGCTGCTGGCACGCGGCGCCCGCAACGGGCTGTCGGGCTGGCCGGGCGGCGCCCTGCTCCTGCTGCCGATGCTGCTCTACCCGATCGGCGTCCTGCCCGACGGCCCCGCGCTGGGCGTCGCCCTGTACGTCGAGTTCTCGGTGCTGGTCGCCGGGCTCGCCGGGTACGGCGGCATCGAACTGGCCGCCCTGCCGGTGCTGCTGCTGGGCCGGCGGCCCGTCCTGTACGGCCCGTTCAACGCCGTCGACCTCGCCGAGCGGGGCATGCGGGGACGGTGGCACGGCACCCCCGAACGGTTCGCCGGCGCGCTCGCCGCCGCCGGTCTCGCCTGGTTCTGGGTGGTGCCGCCGCTGGCCGCCGTGCGCGGCTCCTTCGGCGACGCCTTCGACGCGCTCGGCGTCCTCGACCCGGCGGCCGCCGGCGCCGTGCTCGTCGCCGGCGTCCTGCTCGCCGTACCGGCGCCCGGACCGGCCCGGCTGCGCCGGCTGCGCGCCGCGGCGTTCGGGCTGCTCGGGCTCGGAGGGACGGTCGGAGCCCTGCCCGACGTGCTGTGGCCGCTGATCATCCTGACCGGCCTGGTGACCGGCGTCGTACGGCTGACGTCCGGCCGCCGGCGGGAGATCCGCGTGCCCGCGCCCGGGATCACCGCCCGTCCGCACGTCAAGACGTCTTCCACCACCCGTTGAGACCGCCTGCGGAGCATTCCCCCATGGCAGAGAACATCGCTGAAAGCACCCGGACCATGCCGGGCGCACCGCGCGACGGATCGGCGTCCGCCCCCGGCGGCCACCGCGCCGCACTCGCGGTCTGGGCGCCCCAGTTCCGGCTCCGGCTCACCACCCCGCGGCTGGAGCTGCGCGTCCCCGACGAGAGCGATCTGCGCTCGCTCGCCGAACTCGTCGCCGACCAGGGCATCCACGCCCCCGACGCATCACCCTTCCAGGGCGGCTGGAGCAACGCGCTGCCGCAGGTCGTGGCGGGCCGAGTCCTGCAGTACCTGTGGAAGGGACTCGCGCTGAGCCGCCCCGACTACTGGAACCTCGGCCTCGCCGT
Organism: Streptomyces sp. TSRI0107; assembly: GCF_001905845.1. Taxonomy (GTDB): domain Bacteria; phylum Actinomycetota; class Actinomycetes; order Streptomycetales; family Streptomycetaceae; genus Streptomyces. Next base: position 901,980 of record NZ_LIVZ01000001.1, read on the forward strand.
GTTCCTGGACGGCCGCCCGGTCGGCGTCCAGGGCCTCCAAGCCCGCAACTTCCCCCGCCTGCGGGAAGCGGCGAGCGAGAGCTGGCTGGCCCGCGGTCACCAGGGCCGCGGCCTCGGCACCGAGATGCGGGCCGCGGCACTCCACCTCGCCTTCGCGGGGCTGGGTGCCCGGCACGCCACCTCCGCCGTGTACGAGGACAACTCCGCCGCCCTCGGCGTCAACAAGAAGCTCGGCTACCAGCCGGACGGCATCGAGGTGCAGGACCGGCGGGGCGAACCGGTGGTGCTCACCCGCTGGCGCATGACCCGCGCCCAGTGGGAGCTGAGCCCCGCCGCCGAGGTGACCACCGAGATCCACGGACTCGACGGGTGCCGCGCGCTGTTCGGCGCCCCCACCGCCCACCAGGAGACGGCGTGATCCACGACTCCATCACCGACTGCGTCGGCGGCACCCCGCTCGTCCGGCTGAGCCGGCTCTTCCCCCAGGACGGCGTCGAGGTCCTCGCCAAGCTCGAGATGCTCAACCCGGGCGGCAGCGTCAAGGACCGCTCCGCGCGCTACATCGTGGAGCGCGGCATCAGCGACGGCATGATCCGCCCCGGCACCCACATCGTCGAGAGCACCTCCGGGAACTTCGGCGTGGCGCTCGCCATGGTCGCCGTCCGCTACGGGCTGCGGTTCACCGCCGTCGTCGACCCCAACGCCTCCCGCACCAACCTGCGCATCCTCCGCCAGTACGGCGCCGAGATCGAGATGGTCCGCGAGGTCGACTCCGCGGGCGGCTATCTGCACACCCGGCTCGCCCGGGTGCAGGACCTGCTGACCGAGGACCCGGACGCCGTCTGGATCAACCAGTACGCCAACCACCTCAACTGGGAGACCCACGCGGTCACCACCGCCCGCGAGGTCATCGACGACTGCCCGGAACCCGTCGACGTCCTGGTGGCCGCCGTCAGCACCACCGGCACCCTGCACGGACTCGCCCGCGGCCTGCGCCGCGTGTGGCCCCGGATGCGGGTGGTGGCGGTGGACGCCGTCGGCTCGGTCATCTTCGGCACACCACCGGGGCCGCGGATGCTGCCCGGTGTCGGATCCAGCCGGGTGCCGGAACTGCTCACGCCCGCCGAGATCGACCGGGTGGTGCACATCGACGACGCCGCCGCCATCCGCGGCTGCCACCGGCTGCTGCGCCAGGAGGCCATCTTCGCCGGAGGCTCCTCCGGCTCGGTGGTGGCCGCCGTCGAGGAACTGCTGCCCGACCTTCCGCGCCCCAGCCGCGTCCTGACCCTGCTGGCCGACCGGGGGGAGCGCTACCTCGACCTCGTGTACACCGACGAGCTGGCGATCGAGCACGACGAACTCGCCTACTCCAGCCATTCCTGACCGGCCGTCCGGCACCGGCCGCGGCCGTCCCGGCGTCAGGGACGGCCGCGGCCCCCGGCTCAAGCACCGCTCGAGCGCCCCTCCAGCCGGCTCGGCTGAAGTGGGGAGGCCGTCCATCCACCCGCTGAACGACGCAAAGCCACCACCGACACACGGCTGCTCAGCCGACCGAGGGGAACCATCGTGGACGACGTGCTCGTACTCGCACGGCTCCAGTTCGCCATCACCGCCATCGCCCACTTCCTGTTCGTCGCGCTGACGCTCGGGCTGGTCACCTACCTGGTGGTGATGCAGACGCGCTGGGCGGTCACCGGCAAGGAAGCCCACCGCCGGCAGACCCGCTTCTGGGGCCAGCTCTACGTCATCAACTACGCCCTGGGCATCGGCACCGGCATCGTGATGGAGTTCCAGTTCGGGCTCACCTGGAGCGGACTGACCCACTTCGTCGGCAACGTCTTCGGCGCCCCGCTGGCCATCGAGACCCTCGTCGCGTTCTTCGCCGAGTCCACCCTGCTCGGCCTGTGGATCTTCGGCTGGAACCGGATGGGCCGGGTCACGCACACCGTGATGCTGTGGCTGGTGGCGCTCACCGCGTACTCCTCGGTCTTCTTCGTCCTCACCGCCAACGGCTTCCTCAACCACCCGGTGGGCTACGAGATGAAGGACGGGGAGGCCCGCCTCACCGACTTCACGGCCCTGCTCACCAACTCCAACGCACTGTCCGCGGCGTTCCACATCCTCGCCGCCGCCGCGGTCACCGGATCGTTCTTCATCATCGCCGTCAGCGCCTGGCACCTGCGCAAGCGCACCGGCCACGACGAGTTCTTCTGGTCCTCGATGAAGCTGGCGCTGCCGCTCACCCCGGTGTTCATCCTGGTGACCGCCTCGCTGGGCGGCCTGCAGATCGGGCACTCCGTGAAGCAGACGCCGACCAAGTACGGCGAACGGTCCGAACGGGCCAAGGACATGGTCGAGACCTTCACGCAGAAGTTCGGGCCCGACAACTACTTCCCGCCCGGGTTCAGCCAGACCGCAGAATTCGTGATGATCATCCCGGCGCTGTTCATGATGCTGATCGCGGTCATCGGCGTGCTGTTCATGATCAAGCGGAACCTGATCCGCCGCAAGGTGCTGCTGTGGCTGCTCACCGCCGCCCTCGTCCTGCCGTACGTCTCGAACATCTCCGGCTGGATCTTCCGCGAGGTGGGACGCCAGCCCTGGGCCGTCTACGGCCTGCTGAAGACCGAGGACGCGGTCACCCCGGGACTCGGCTACGGCACCGTCCTCACCTCGCTGCTCGTCTTCGGCACCCTCGTCGTCGTCCTCCTCGTCGTGGACTGGGCGCTGCTGCTGCGGTTCGCGCGGCGCGGACCCGACGGCTCGCACCTCGGCCGTACCCCCGGTGAGACCTCCGCCGAGGCCCCCGACCTGCCGGACCTCCCGCGGCAGGCCTCCGCCCGGTCCTCCGCCTCGTCCTCCGCCCCGACCTTCTGACAGCCCGACGGCGCCGAACGCACTGGGAGTTCATCGTGTGGCACAACATCTGGTACGCGCTGCTGGGGCTCTTCCTCGCGGGCTACCTCGCCCTGGACGGCATCACCCTCGGCACCGGCATCATCGGCCGGTGGCTGGCCCGTGACGACGCCGAACGGCACACCGTCGCCGCCGCCACCGGGCCGTTCTTCCTCGGCAACGAGGTCTGGCTGGTCGCCGCGGCCGGCATCACCCTCGGCGGCTTCCCCGGCCTGGAGTCGAGCGTCATCAGCGGGATGTACCCGGTGATCGTGTTCGCCGTCGCCGCCCTGCTGGTGCGCGAGGCCGCCACCCAGTTCCGCCGCCGGGTCTCCGGCGAGCGCGCGCACCGCCGCTGGGACGCCCTGGTCCGGATCGCCTGCCTGGTCCTCGCGCTGATGTGGGGCACCCTCGGCGGCGCGCTGCTCGGCGCGGTACCGGTCGAGGACGGCCACCTCTCCGTCGACGCGGGGGTGCTGCTGCGCCCGGTGACCGTGCTGTCCGCGCTGACCGCCGTCGCCGTCTTCGCCGTGCACGCCGCGGTGTTCCTCGCGGTCCGCACCGAGGGGCCCGTCTCCGGGCGGGCCGCGGACCTCGCCCGCCGGCTGGCGCCCGGGGCGGCCGCCCTCGCCGCCCTCACGGCGGTCACCGCCGTCGCCGACGGCACCGCACGCGACGGACTGCTCAACCCGCTGCCCGCCGTGCTGCTGTTCCTGGCCGCCGTCGCCGCCCTGCTGCTGGCCCCCCGGCTGACGTCGTCCGCCGGCTGGAAGGCCCCCGTCGTCAGCGCCTTCGCCGCCCTGGCCCCGGTACTGCTGCTCGGTGCCGCCCACTTCCCCGAGGTGGTCGTCAGCCGCCACGGCACCGGCGAGCACGTCTCGGTCTCCGACGCCGCGGCCGACCCCTCCACGCTCAGCGTCGTCGGCCCCGTCGTGCTGCTGGTCCTGCCCGTGCTGCTCGCCTTCCAGGCCATGCAGTGGTGGGCCCACCGCGCCAAGGCGGACGAGCGTTCCCCGGCGTACTTCTGACGGGGCGCCGCCCCTTGAGCGAGCCGAACCGGTGACGAACGGGGGAGACGTGGTGACCGGGTTCCAGGACGACAGGCCGCGCCGGCGCCGGGACGCCGGGGACGAGTCCGGTGACCGGGCGGTGCCCGGCACGGGGCCGTCCCGGCGGACCGTGCCGGGCGGCTCCGGCGCCGGCGAGGCGCCCGGCACGGGGCGGCGGAGCGCGGTGGCCGAGTCCGGTGACCGGGCGGTGCGGCGGCCGGACTCGGGCGGTGACCGGGCGGTACGGGCGCGGCTGCTCGGGCTGACCCCCCGCGTCCGGGGAGCGGGCGCGCTCGTCGCGGCCGGGGTGCTGCTCGGCGCGGCGGGCACCGTCGGACAGGCGCTGGCGCTGGCCCGGCTGCTCGGCGACACCTTCACCGGGCGCGGGCCCACGGCCGCGGCCGTCGCCTGGGTCGCCGTGGCGGTCGCCGCACGCGGCCTCGCCGGCTGGCTGCGGGCCGCCGCCGCACAGCGGGCCGCCGCCGGGATCAAGCTCGAACTGCGCACCCGACTGCTCCGGGCCGCCGCGCGCCGCAGCGGCTACGACGCCCAGGACCGCCGTACGGGCGAGATCAGCACCCTGCTCACGCGCGGCCTGGACGCCCTCGACCCGTACCTCGTCGGCTATCTGCCGCAGATCCTGGTGGCCGCGCTGGTGCCGCCCGCCGTGCTGGCGGCGATGCTGCTGCACGACCCGCTCGGCGCGACGATCCTGCTGGTCACCCTGCCGCTCATCCCGGTCTTCGGCGCCCTCGTCGGACTGCACACCCGGGACGCCACGGCCCGCCAGTGGGCGGCCCTCGCCCAGCTCGGCGGGCACTTCCTCGACGCCCTGCGCGGCCTGCCGACCCTGCGCACGTTCGGCCGCGCCGAGGCCCAGGAGGACATCGTCGCCGGTGTCGCGGACTCCCATCGCCGGGCCACCATGCGCACCCTGCGCATCACGTTCCTGTCCACCCTGGTCCTGGACACCGTCGCCACCCTCTCGCTCGCCCTGATCGCCGTCCCGGTCGGCCTGCGCCTGCTGCACGGCTCCCTCGACCTGACGACCGCGCTGACGGTGCTGCTGCTCGCCCCGGAGGCGTATCTGCCGCTGCGCGCGCTCGGCAGCCAGTTCCACGCCGGTACGGAGGGCACGGCGACGGCCCGCGAGGCGTTCGCCCTGCTCGACGCCGAGGGCGGGAACGCGGAAGGCACCGGGAACGCCGGAAGCACCGGAGCGGCCGGAGCCGCCGGGGCCGCGAAGTGCCCCGAGGGGCCGGTCCGCATCCGCTTCGAGAACGTCACCGTCCGGCTCCCCGGCAGACCCCGGCCCGTCCTCCACCAGGTCTCCTTCACCGTCGAACCGGGCGAGCGCGTCGCCCTGACCGGCCCCAGCGGCGCCGGGAAGTCCACCCTGCTCGCCGTGCTCCTCGGCCTGGTGCGGCCCGACGAGGGCCGCGTCCTCGTCGGCGGACAGGACCTCGCCTCGCTCGACCTGGACGACTGGCGCCGGCGCATCGGCTGGGTGCCGCAGCGGCCGTACCTCTTCGACCGCGGCGTCGCCGACAACATCCGGCTCGGCGACCCCGACGCCACCGACGAGGACGTCGTACGCGCCGCCCGTGCCGCCGCCGCCCACGACTTCGTCGCCGCGCTGCCCGACGGCTACGCGACCCGGCTCGGCGCCCGCGGCACCGGACTGTCCGCCGGACAGCGGCAGCGGATCGCGCTGGCCCGCGCCTTCCTGCGGGACGCGCCGCTCGTCCTGCTCGACGAACCCACGGCCGGCCTCGACGCCGACAGCGAGTCGGCGGTCCTGGCGGCCGGTGAACGGCTGATGACCGGCCGGACCGTCCTCGTGGTCGCGCACCGGGCGAGGCTCCTCGACGGCGCCGACCGCCGGCTCGACGTACGGGACGGGACGGTCCGCGAGAGGGAGGTGGCCCGGTGAGGGCGTTGTTCTCGGTGCTGCGCACGGCGGGACCGCTGCGGCGGCTGCTGCCCGCCGCGGGCCTCGCGCTCGCCGCCGACCTGGCCGGGGTGACGCTGATGGCGCTGGCCGCCTGGCTCATCGCGCGCGCCGCCCAGCACCCCCCGATGGGCGCGCTGTCGGTGGCCATCGTCGCGGTGCGGGCGCTGGCCGTCACCCGCGGTCTCTTCCGGTACGGGGAGCGGCTGGCCGGCCATGACGCGGCCCTGCGCGCGGTGGCCCGGCTGCGCGGCCGGGTGTTCGGCGCGCTGGCCCGCCGGCCCGCCCACGAGGACGCCCGCACGGTACGGGACGCCGACGCCGCCTCCCGGCTGGTGGCCGACGTCGACCTGGTCCAGGACGCGCTGCTGCGGGTGGCGCTGCCCGCGCTGTCCGCGACCGCGGTGTCCGTCGTCGCGGTCGGCTGCGCGGCGCTGGTCTCCCCGCCCGCCGCGCTCGTCCTGGCGCTCGGCCTGACGTGCGGCGGACTGCTGGTGCCCGCGCTGACCGCCGCCGCGTCGGCCCGCGCCGCGCGGCGGGGTGCGGCCCTGCGCGCGGAACTCGCCGTGCGGACCGCCGACCTGCTGGACGGCGCGGCGGACCTGCGGGTCTTCGGCGCGGCGGACCGGGAGACCGAGCGGGCCGTCGGCACCGCCCGCCGCCTGCGCGCCCACGACCGGGGCGCCGCCCTGCTGAACGTGCTGGCCGCTGCCGCGCTGACGGTGGTGCAGGGCGCCACGACCGTCGCGGTCGCCGTGGTCTGCGCACGGTCCGTGCCCGGTGTGTGGTCGGTGACCCTGCCCCTGCTGACCCTGGCCTCCTTCGAAGTCCTGGCCCCCCTCCCCACGGCAGCCCAGCACCTCACCGCCCTCCCGGATACCGCCCGCCGCGTCCAGGCCCTGCTGACACCCGCGACCGCCGGGGCGACGGCGTCCCCTGACGGTGCCGTCGCCCCGGCCCCCGCGGCCCCCGCCGCCCACCGGACGCCCCCTGCCGCGCATCTCTCCGTCCGGGGCCTCTCCGTACGTCACCGCCCCGGTGGGCCGCTCGCCCTGCGCGGGGTCGATCTGGAGTTGCCGCCCGGGCGGCGGGTGGCCGTCGTCGGGGCGAGCGGGGCGGGCAAGTCGACGCTGCTCGCCGCGATCGCCCGGTTCGCCGTGCCGTGCGGGGGCGAGATCCGGCTCGGCGGCGCGGACCTGGCGCGGGTGTCCGAGACGGAGCTGCGGCGCACGGTCAGCGGGGCGCTGCAGGACGCGCACGTCTTCCACACCACCGTACGGAACAACCTGCTGCCCGCCCGCCCCGGCGCCACGGACGCCCAGCTGCACGACGCGCTGCGCCGGGCGGGTCTGCTGGAGTGGGTGCGGTCGTTGCCGGGACGGCTCGACACGGTGGTCGGCTCCGACGGGGACCGGCTCTCCGGGGGCCAGCGCCGGCGGCTGGTCCTCGCCCGCGCCCTGCTCGCCGCGCCGCCGCTGCTGCTGCTCGACGAACCGACCGAGGGCCTGGACCCGGCGACCGCCGACGCGGTGCTGGCCGACGTGCTCGCCTCCACCCGGGGCACTTCCCTGATCCTCGTCACCCACCGCACGGTGGGACTGGAGGCGATGGACGAGGTGCTGGTGATGGACGGGGGCCGGGTCGTCCGCCGCGGTGCTCCCCGGGCCGTTCTCGCGTTCCCGCCGAAGGACGCGGACGCGCCCCTCACCGTTTCCGTGTGAGGGGCGCGGGTCCGGGTCCCGTCCGCCGTCAGGACAGCGGCCGGGTCAGCACATGGATCGTGCGGAGCACCACCGCCGCCGACACCACCAGCAGGTGATAGCCGATCAGCGCGTACAGGCTGAGGTCCGCCGTCACCTCCGGGCCGCCCTCCAGGCCGAGCAGCCGCACCCCGAGCACTCCGAAGAAGACGCCCAGTCCGGCCAGCAGCACCCGGCTGAGCAGTTCGCCGATCACCCGCCGGTCGCGCGCGTCCGCGAGGAGGCGGACGTTCACCCCGAGCCGGCCCTCCTCCAGCGCCCCGGTGATCCGGTCCAGGCGCCGGGGCAGGCGGCGCAGCACCGGCAGCAGGGTGAGGAGTTCGTCGCGCGCGGCGTCCCGTACGGTCTCGGGTTCCAGCTGCCGGCTGAACCGGGCCGAGGCGTACGACCGGGAGGCGGTGAGGATGTCGAAGTCCGCCGAGACCCGGCTGAGCGTGCCTTCGAGGGTGGCCAGCGCCCGGAACACCGCCGCCATCTCGGGGGGTACGGCCAGCCGGAAGTCGGCGACCAGCCGGAACAGATCGGTGAACATCCGTACGTCGGGGGCGGCGCCCCGGGCGAGGTGCCGGCCGCTGAACTGGCCGAGCGCCCGCTGCAGCCGCTGTTCGTCCACGTCCTCGGGCCGCTCGGTCACTTCGAGCAGGGCGTCGCGCAGGGCGGCCGGGTCACCGCGGTCCACGGCGAGGAACAGGCCGACCATGGCGGAGCGCAGCCCGCCGTCGAGCCGCCCCACCGAGCCGAAGTCGAGCAGCGCCGGGCTCCCGTCGGGCAGCAGCAGGATGTTCCCGGGGTGCGGGTCGGCGTGGAAGACCCCGTCGTACATGATCTGGTCGAGGAGCGCGGTGAGCAGGGTCCGCGCCAGTTTCGCCCCGTGCTCGGGGCTGTCCGGCCGGGCCTGGCCGAGCGGTACGCCGTCGATGCGGCTCATCACCAGGGTAAGTTCGGTGCTCAGTTCCTCGTACACCGCGGGCAGCGTGACGCTGCCGTCGCGGCGCTCCTCGGCGGCCCGCCGCACCATGGTGAGGTTGCGTGCCTCGACCCGGAAGTCGAGTTCCTCACGCAACGCGACCGAGAACCCGTGGGCGAGCTCGGTCAGGCCCAGCGAGCGGCCCCATTCGGTGCGGTTCTCCAGGGTGCGGGCGAGCCGTCCGACGATGTCCAGGTCGCGTTCGACGGCGTCGCGGATGCCGGGGCGCCGCACCTTGACGATGACGCGGGTGCCGTCGCGCAGCACGGCGGCGTGCACCTGGGCGACGGAGGCCGCGGCGAGCGGTTCAGGGTCGAACTCGGCGAACACCTCCTGCGGTGGCGCGCCGAGGCTTTCCAGCAGCACGGCCTCGACCTGCGGCCAGGGCGCGGGCGGCACCTGGTCCTGGAGCCGGCTGAGTTCGGTGACGTACGCCTCGGGCAGCAGGTCGCGGCGGGTGGACATCAGCTGGCCCAGCTTCACGAAGGTGGTGCCGCCGGCCTGCAGGGCCTCGCGCAGTTCGTGGGCGAGCTGCTGGTGGCGGGTGCCGCCGCCCCGGGACCGGCCGGTGACGTAGGGGCCGAGGCCGTGCCGTCCGATGATGGCGAGGATCTCGGAGTAGCGGCGGGTGCGGGCCAGGCGCCCCCGTACGGCCCGCACCCAGCCCAGCGGGCGGACGCGGCGGTCCGCCACGATCAGGTCGAGCAGGACGAGGCAGACCATCGCGGTCAGCAGTCCGATGCCGAGCATCAGCGGCAGGAGTGCCCAGCCGCCCCCGGCGTTCTGCAGTTGCGGTCCGACGAGCGTCCCGGACACCGAGACGCCGACCAGCGCGGCGAGCACCACCCGCAGCGCGCCGGCCCGTATGCCGAGCAGTCGCCGGGCGAGCAGTGCGGGAAGGACGATGACGGCGAATGCCCCCAGTAACCCGATAAGCCACATATGGGACAGGGTAGTGAATTCACCTACGATGAAAGGGAGTTGTGGTCGAGGATGCCTGGAGTCCCGCTTGAGCGCCCCTCGCGCCGCCGTGCTCGGCAGCGGCTCGAGCCGGGCTCGACACCGCTGTGGCATCACTGAACGTCCTGTCTCAACAAGGAGTTCATGGTGACCATGACACCGGTCCGGGGCGACACCCCCACACCGCCGCCACCCCCACACCGCCGCTCCCTGCTGGAGCGCACCGCCGGTTTCGCCCAGCGGCACCGGTGGACGGCACTGCTGCTGTGGGTCGTGGTCCTGTTCACCGTCTGGGGCGGCGCCACCGCCGCCGGCGACGCCTACCGCGACGACTTCTCACTGCCCGGCACGGAGACCCAGCAGGCCCTGGAGACCATGCGCGAGCACGGCTCCGCGCAGGCCGGCGACACCCTCGACATCGTGCTGCACGACGAGGCGGGCCTGGCCGGCGCCGACACCCGCCGCCGGGTCACGGCCATGCTGGACAAGGTGGCCGGCCTGCCCAAGGTCGCCCAGGTGCGCAGCCCCTACCAGGACGAACAGGCCGTCTCCGAGGACGGCACCGTCGGCTACGCCACCGTCGTCCTGGAGGGCCGGTCCGAGGAGATGACCAGGGACGACACCCTGCGGATCCACGACACCGCGATGACCGCCCGGTCCGGCGGCCTCACCGTCGAACTCGGCGGCGAGGCCGCGCGCACCCTCGCCGAGCCGGAGGGCGGCGCCGCCGAGGGCGCCGGCATGCTCGCCGCGCTCGTCATCCTCGGCCTGATGTTCGGCACCGTCATCGCGGCCGGACTGCCCGTCGTCACCGCCGTGTTCGCCGTCGGCAGCACCCTCGGCGCGATCATCCTGCTGTCGCACGTCTTCACCATCGCCAGCTACACGCCGTACATCATGATGCTGGTCGGACTCGGCGTCGGCATCGACTACGCGCTGCTGATCTTCGCCCGCTACCGCAGCGAACTGGTGCGCGGCGCGACCCCGGAGGAGGCCGGCCGGCGCGCCCTGGACCTCGCGGGCCGCACCGTCTTCTTCGCCGGATGCACGGTCATCGTGGCCCTGCTCGGCCTGGTCGCCCTCGGGATCGGCTCGCTCCAGGGCACCGCGGTCGCCGTCGCGCTCACCGTCCTGGTCACCATGATCGCCTCGCTCACCCTGCTGCCCGCGCTGCTCGCCCTGTTCGGCAACCGTTTCGCCCGCCAGTTCCGGGCTCGGGCGGCCAAGCGGGAGGCCAAGGGCAAGGTGGGCGGCGGAGAAGCCCGCTGGCGCGCCTGGGCGGGCCTGGTGCAGCGCCGCCCGCTGGCCGCCCTGCTGCTGGCCGTGGTCGCGCTGGGCGCGCTCGCCGTCCCCGCGCTCGATCTGCGGCTGGGCTTCGGCGACGCGGGCAACGACCCGGCGAGCAGCACCAGCCGCAAGGCCTACGACCTGCTCGCCGACGGCTTCGGCCCCGGCTTCAACGGCCCGCTCGTGGTGGTCGCCGAGGGCGACGACGCGGCGGGCACGGCGCTCACCCGGACGCTGAACGGCACCGACGGCGTCGCCGCCGCCACCGAGCCGATCCCCGCCGAGGACGGCAAGGCGTTCACCGTGATCGCCTTCCCGGAGACCTCGCCGCAGGACGCGCGCACCACCGACCTGGTGCACACCCTGCGCGACGACGTCCTGGTGGACCTGGAGCAGGAGACCGGCGCCCGCTACCTCGTGGGCGGCGCCACCACCGCCGTCATCGACTACGCCGACACCGTCTCGGACCGCATGCCCGTGTTCGTCGCCATCGTGGTCGGCCTGTCGCTGCTGATCCTCGTCGCCGTGTTCCGCTCGGTGCTGGTGCCGCTCAAGGCGGCGCTGCTGAACCTGCTGAGCATCGCGGCCTCGCTGGGCGCCATGGTCCTGGTCTTCCAGAAGGGCTGGTTCGGCGTGGAGCCCGGGCCGATCGAGGCCTACCTGCCGATCATGATCTTCGCGATCGTCTTCGGTCTCTCCATGGACTACGAGATCTTCATCATCTCCCGCATCCGTGAGGAGTGGCTGCGCACCCAGGACGCCACCACCGCGATCCGCGAGGGACTGGCGCACACCGGCTCGGTCGTCACCGCCGCGGGCGCGATCATGATCGCCGTCTTCGGCGCGTTCATGCTCGGCGGCGACCGGATGCTCCAGCAGTTCGGCTTCGGCATGGCCGTCGCGGTCTTCGTCGACGCCGTGATCATCCGCTGCCTCATCGTGCCCGCCGCGCTCCAGCTGATGGGGCCCAGGGCCTGGTGGCTCCCGGCCGCGCTGGACCGCCGGCTGCCCGAGGTGGACTTCGAGAAGCACGGCTGACGGCACGGCAGCCGCACCCGAGACCGGAGCCCGGGCGTCCTGACGCGCCCGGGCTCCTTGTCGTCCCGGTGTTCGAACCGGGGCCGCTCGCGGGCGAGCGGGGCGCGAGCGGCTTCCTAGGGGCGGACGGTTCCCTGAGTGGGTGAGGGGAAAGGGCTCCCGGCAGCGCTGCCGGGAGCCGGGCCGGGCCCCGGGGCCGCCGTGGTGGCAGTCCCCCGTCGCCACCGCCGCACCCGGCGCCCGGTCCGCCCCCTCCCTACGCGCGGCGCCCGGTACTTCCCCCGGCCGGGCGCCGTACGCGTGCCGGAGACACCCCCCCAGGGCCCGAGCGGTCCTCGAGCGGTCCCCGAACGCCCCCGGTGAGGCTCGGCGTGCGCCCGTTCGACGTGTCCACCGGAGGAGCCATGGCCGCCCCGACCCAACCGTCCGCCGCCGACCGGCGGCCCGTCACCACCGCCGACGCCCCCGCCCGCCCGGCCACCGGCCTGCTGCGCCGCCCGCGCTGGTTCACCACCCTCTTCGGCACCGACATCTGGGAACGCTTCAGCTTCTACGGCATGACCGCGATCCTCGTGCTGTACGCCACCGAGGACACCGACCGCGGCGGCCTCGGCATGTCCGCCGGGGACGCCTCGCTGCTGTACGGCCTGTACATGGCCTCCGTCTTCCTGGCCTCCGTGCCCGGCGGCTGGATCGGCGACCGCGTCCTCGGCGCCCAGCGCGCCGTGCTGTACGGCGGCGCCCTGATCGGCCTCGGCCATCTGTCGATGGCGGTGCCCGTCTCCTGGTCCCTCTACCCCGGCCTGCTGTTCATCGCCCTCGGCACCGGGCTGCTCAAGCCCAACATGGCCGGCCTGCTCAGCGCGTTCTACGACCGCGAGGACCGGGCCGGCCGCGACGCGGGCTTCTCCGTCTTCTACATGAGCGTCCAGGTCAGCGCGCTGATCGCGCCGATCGTCGTGGGCGCGCTCGGCGAGGGCGTCAACTGGCACCTCGGCTTCGGCGCCGCCGCCGTCGGCATGGGCCTCGGCCTGGTCCAGTACGTCCGCGGCTCCCGGCACTTCGGCGACGTCTGCCGGGCTCCCGAACGCTCCGCCACGCCCGCCGAGCGCACCCGCGTGCTGCGCGGCACCCTCGCCGCCACGGCGCTGGTCGTCGTCGTGTACGGCGTGGACGCCGCGCTCGGCACCTTCCAGCTCGGCCACATGATGGCGCTGATCGGGTTGCTGTGCGTGGGGCTGCCGATCGTCTGCTTCTGGCGGCTGCTGCGCGACCCGGTGCTGACCGCCGAGGAACGCGTCCGGGTGCGCACGTACGTCTGGCTGTTCCTCGCCTCGGCCGTCTTCTGGGCCCTGTTCCTCCAGGGCGGCTCGGCCTTCGCGCTGTTCGCCAAGGACGCCACCGACCGCGAGGTGCTGGGCTGGACCGTGCCCGCCAGCTGGTTCCAGGCGGCGATCCCGCTGTTCGTGCTGGTGGTGGCGCCGCTGTTCGCCTGGCTCTGGACCCGGGCGGGGGACCGGGTGCCGACCGTCGGGAAGTACGCGGTGGGCATGGGCGCCACCGCCGCCGCCTACCTGGTGATGGCGACGGCCGCGACGCTCGCGTCCGACGGCACGCGGGTGTCGCCGCTGTGGCTGCTGGTGGCGTTCCTGCTGCTGGCGGCGGGCGAGATCTCCTTCGGCCCGATCGGGATGAGCGCCACCACGGCGATCGCCCCGGCCACCTTCGTCAGCCAGATGGTGGCCCTGTTCTGGCTGGCGGGCGCGCTCGGCGGCGGCCTCGGCGGCAACGCCCTGAAGGTGTCCGGCGACCGTGTCCCCGGCCCCGGCTGGTTCCTCGCCCTGGGCACCGCGGCCCTCGCCACCGGCGCGCTTCTGCTCCTGTTCCGCCGACCGCTCACGCGGCGTCTCGGCGTCTGAGGCAGGGACGCGTAGTCGTCGGTGGCCTCGCCGATCTGGAGGATCCAGGGGACGCCGATGTGCAGACTCATCAGGCCGCGCGCGCTCTGCGAGGCGTCTGCTGGGCTTCTTCGGCTTCATCGAAGACGGCCTGCTGCTCGGGGCCCGGAAACGGGCGCCCGCGTCCACCGCGCGGGCTCGCCGGCCGCTGGCATCGTCCTGCACGAGCCGGGCGAGGTAGTCGCCGACACTCAGCCCCAGATCGGCGCCGCGGGCGCGCACCTTCGAGACGGCTCGGAAGGGCCATCCCCGCGGGTGCGGGGATGGCCCCAACCTCCGGCCTCCGGCGCGCGCCCCTGCACACTGCTCCCCGCACCCGCGGGGATGGCCCCGGCAGCGGGATGCCGAAGCATGCCGCAGCCGACCTGGCCGTCAGGCTGGCTGCCGACCACAAGCTGGATCACGTCTTCTACCGCAACGGGGCGTGAGTCGCTGTCCGGGCGTGGGCCGAGGCCGCGACGTTGGCGAAGTCAGCCGTCGCTTACAACGCTGGGACCTTGAACAGCACCAGGCAAGCGGGCGTGAGCAGCGTCGAGGTGTTCGACTGCAGCTGGACCTCACACCAGGACCCGGACAAGGCCACGCGGACCGTGCGATCCGTAGAAGAGGCAGCGGAATGGGCCATCAGCACCCGCGCTGCCGAAGAGCGTTCGGGCCGGGATCGGACCTTGGGCCGTGACTGACCGGCCGTCTGTCCGCCGGCGCAAGCCTGATTCGTCGTTCGACAGAGGAGCAGAGCCGATCTGGTTCGCGGGCGCCAGCGAGTGGAGATGCGGTTGCCGTCAAGTACTCATGCAGCCGACGTGGCGCGCCACTCCCGGTCGAGGATCGCGTGCACCACGGAGTCCCGCCACTGACCAGCCTTCAGCACGTGTTCTCGAATGATGCCCTCCTCGACCATGCCGACTGTTGCCATGGTTTTGGCGGACGCTTCGTTCAGCGGAGAACGCGCGCCCCAAATCCGGTGCAGCTGCAAGTCATCGAAGCCGACACTGAGAAGCAGCTGCACCAGCTCAACTCCATAGCCGACGCCCCACACCTCCGGTCGCAGCGCGAATCCGAGGGTGGCTCCGCGCTGCTGGTGAGGATCAAGGGCCAAGCGGCCGAACCCGACCAGCGTGGCCGTTGTCTGCTCGACGACTGCGAGCGCGTATTCCGTGCGTGGCGTCTCTCCGGCCGCAGTGATGGACCGGGCCACGATCTGACCAACCTGTTCCCGGCTACGCGGCTCGAAGGACAGGTGCTCCGTCGCCTCCGGGCTGCCGTAGATGGCCAGCACTGCGTCTACGTCCTCGACGTCCAGTTCACGGAGGGTGAGACGGGCGCTGGAACGATTGATCGGATACATGCCTGGGACTCTACCCGCGGGGCACGGAGGGGCGGCTGGTCGGGAACGCTTCGATCTCCGCCCGCAGATCGCGAGCGGTGACAGCGGATCGGGCCGGGCTGCTTGTCAGGGCGCTCTTCACTCGCATGGTGGACACAACGATGCCGTTATTACGGTGGGAAGGAGGCAGTTCGAGAACCGGGCGGATTGCATCGGCCGCACCATCCAGATCCCCGCTGAAGAGCCGCACGAGCGCCAGGTCGCATTGTGCACCCGCAAGGTCGCCGAAGGCCCAGTTCGGTGCGCTCGGATCGCTGAAACCGGCCACCGCGATTTCGGCCATTGTGGCGAGCTGTCCGTCGCCGTGGCCCAGGAGCGCGCGTGACTCCACTTCGTAGTAGAGCTGCTTCTCCGAGGCGTAGATAAACAGGCCGCCGAGCTCATCGAGGTCGTCGTGCCTGACGTGCTCCCGCCTATCCGCAGCCTGCTGATTCGCGATGCGCACGGTCTCCTCATCGCCGAGGACGGCAGCAGCGCGCGCCTTGAGACCGAGCAGCCATAGACCGACGGTACCGTGCAGGTTCGCGGCCGTCGTGGCGCCCTTGTCGGCGTAGTGGTAGGCATCGGCCGGCCTGTCCGCCCAGTAGGCGATGAGCGACTTCAGACCGTCGGTGAGTGCGATGAGCCCCGTGTGCTCGGCGTCCCTTGCGCAGGCAGCAGCCACGCGGGTCATCGTCATGGCCTCGTGGGTCACCTCCATGTCGTTGAACCCCTTGGCTACGAGGAACGACAGAAGTGCAGCCTTGACGTTGAGATCGCGGAGCTGGGACGGCCGGACCCGGCCGCCCTCCAGCAGACGGAACACCTGGTCCTGGGTTTCCAGAAGGTCGGGCCATATGGCCGACAGAGGCACCCGCGGGTACTCAGTGACAAGGCGCTGCACCTCATCATCGAGCAGGCCGAGAGTGTCTTCACCCACCCGCTGACGGTCGGCTCCAAGGAGAAAGTCCTTCGCGCGTCGTACTGCCATAGCGCCCGTCCTTTTCATCTCGTTCAGGTCAATGCCGGGATCGGCTCGAAGTTCAGCGGGTGACACGCTGACCAGTGGAACGAAGCACGGGTCGGTATCGCCCTCGCCGATCTCGGTCCACAGCCGTTCGATGGTGTGGCCCAGCATCTCTACGATTACCGGGCGGAAGGCTCGCTGAGGTTTCCGCCCCTCGTACAACCAGCCTTCGACGGTTTTGGAAGCTGGTTCCACGTCTTTCAGGCCGAGACGCTGCGCGACTCTCCTGTACTCGGGAAGGAAATCCTCTGGACTCCTGATGCCGCGTTCTTGAAGGATCCGTCGGAAGAACAACACGGCTGCCTCCCCGGCCATCTGCCTAGCGCGTCAGTAATCAGACAGTAGAGCGTTGTCATGGCCAATCTTCCCTCTGGCGACGGTACTTAGTGGCTCTGAGGAAAGTCCGGGGGGAGTCCGAGGAGGTCCCGTCAACTCTCCTCCGTAAGCCGAGGTTGGTCCGGGGGTAGATCCGTCTGCACGCCGTTGCAAAGCTCAAGGTCAGCCCTCGCAGACAGTGCACGACCGAGCACAGCAACCAGGGAGCCATTGTGAACCCGCCAACGCAGCAGTGCGCCGACTCGGTATCCAGCGCCGAGACCGCTGCCCCCCTGGCCCTCGTCCATCCGGTGAGTGCCACCGTGTGTCTCACCGCCTTACAGGCGGAGGGCGTGCCCCGTTCCGAGTGGAGCGTCGAGCTCCTGGTGAACGCCGACATTCGGCGCGGTGCTCGTATGCGGACTCGCACGCGTCTCACGGTTTCCCGCTGGGCGGGGAACGTCGAGACTGCGGCACGGATCGCCGCCGAGCTCGCCGACAACGCTGCCAAGCACGGTCAGCCGTTCTTCAACGGATGCGTCATCTTGCGGCTCGGCACGATCCCCGAGAGCGGGGAACTCGTGATCCGGGTGGACGACGCCAACCCTGTCTTTTCTGGCTTCGAAGAGGTGAAGGCGATGCCTCGGGGAGTGCAGTGCGGGCTCGGCTTCGTGCAGCACCAGCAGGCAAGACTCGACTGGCACGTGTTACAGGACGACGATGGCGTTGTTGTGGGCAAGACCGTCAAGGCGTTCCTGCCGGTCACGGAGACGGAGGCAGCGTGACCACCACCCTGCCCCGACGCGCGTCCAAGACCGGGGGCGAACAGCGCCCTGCTCCCGCAGCAACCTTCAGCGAGACGAACCTTCCGAACGGCGGTCGTGAGCCGGCTGCGGACATGGTCACTCTGGCTGATCGACGGTGGCGCCTGTTGAACCTCACGGCCGGTCGGCAGCTCGCCCTTCCGTTGGGCGGCCGGTACTTCGACATCGTGGTTACCGCGAACGGAGTAAATGCACGCGGCTTGGTGACGCTCCTGGACGACCTTCAGTGGGGCCCCGGTGACGCTACGGACGCCTGTGGGCCGGTCATCAAAGACCTTCAGCGGGGCTGGCTGATCTGGTGCGTGCCGCCGGGCACCGCTGCCCAGTGGGCGTCCCATCGGTACGCGATGTCTCTCGGCGCTCCATACGAGTTGGCGCTTCCGCCGCTGGACCAGACCGAGCCGCCCGGACCGTATTGGCTGAGGCGCCTGCGTAGTGATCGGCTAGTTCCTCCAGGCCCCTTGCGGCAGTGCCTCGACCAGTTCCAGCCCGGCCCGGTACCGCACGCAGCGGTCCTGGGCACGATGCTCCGGACCATCTCCTGATCTCCGCTTGCGGTGGGGCCATCCCCCTTTCCCTCACTACACGCGGCACCCGCTTCCCGGCCATCGCGGTTTCCTCCTTCCCACACGGACGCGGCGGCTGGGCCTTCACCGAGGGACAGCGACGTGAGCCTCCAGCGAAGGAGCACCTTGCAGCGCCCGGACGGGCTGGAAGCCCTGAGGTATGAGCACATTGCGGCGATCACCGCCTCCGTCGCCGGCAGTGGGCGTCTGGTGCGGCTCGCCCCATACGTTCTAGCGTCCACCGGTGAGGAGCGTCGGGCTGATCTCGCTCTGATCACGAGGCACGTGATCGCAGCTGGCATGGAGGTGACCTCCGTCTCGTTCGCTGACACGGGCCAGCCGCTGCCCATCAGAGAGCGCAGCGGCTGGCGAGCCGCCTGCCAGCACGCCAAGCAGGGCTTCGCGCACGGCATCGTCGCCATCGCCCGGCCAGCCATCACCACGGATCCGCGTGAGTACGAGGCAGTGCTCACCGATCTGTTCACCCACCGGCTCTTTCTCGTTTTCTTGCCCACCGAAGACGACTCAGGTTGGTGAAGCTCCCCGTCCACTTCGGCGAGTCCAGACGATGACGCGGACGGGGTCCAAGTTCCGCGGCGTCGAATGCCGTGTGCCTTCATACGCCCCCCCGCCGGAGCCCCCTGCCTGTCCCTTTGAAAGGCCACTGTGATGAGGACTTCGACTGCCGTTCCCGTTGTCGCCGGTGCCGGAGCGGACCTTGACTCGGTCCGCGCCTATCGGCCCGCCCTTCCCTCCTCGGTACGCGGTGCCCGCGTTGTGAGCTGCACTCGCCTGTCGGCAGGTCACACCAGGGGTCCTGCGGACCCCGCCGCCCCGTCCCGCGGGCGGCCGACTCATCAAGGAGGACCAGCTATGGCCCGAGTCACCGCGCCACTCGCCTCGAAGGCGCTCGACGCTCCGCTCTCCGACGACGAGTGGGAGCTGGAGACCACCATCACGCACTCTCCGACGCCGATCGTCGAGGCCTGCGACACCAGCGACGGCTGCAAGAAGACCTGCGCGTCGTCCTGCGCCTCGAGCTGATCAGCACGTCAGGCCGGTGCGGATGGAGCAGGTGTCTGTCCGCACCGGCGTACCACTTAGGGAGGAGGGACACTCGTGACTCGACCGATCTACCAGCGGTTCGGAGACGTGCTGGTCCTGCGTGCCTCAGTCATGCCTGTTACGGCCCGTCCCACCGTCTGGCCCGCCCTCGGCTCCCCTGATGCCTGTCGTCACTGGCTTGGGAGCCTGTGGGACGATGACGCGTTCGTCGCCTCGCTTCGTGCAGCATCCCCACACCTGGTCGGCTTCGTGGAACGGATCCTTGCCGGGGATGCCATCGAGCCGAAGCGAATTGGCAAGGCTACCTGCTCGGTCGCTGGATACGTGCTGCGCGCCAGTGGGCGGCCGACGCCCATCGGCCTGTTCGCCGGCGTCGGCCTGGCCACGGTGGGTGCCGCCTCCGCCGCGATCGGCACAGCGCATCGAGCCATCGCACGCCCAGACACCGTATGGGTCGACCACGTACGCAGAGACCTGGAAGGCCGCGCCGACGTCCTGCCTCACTTGATCATGCAGACGAGCAGCGCAATGTCTCTGCGCGGTGACACCATCAACGCGCCCCGGCCGGGTGGCCGTATCGCCAGCGCCAAGATCAGCCGCCCCCTGTCCGTCCTGCTCCAGGCTGCGCAGGAGCCCACCACCGGCCGGGAGCTGCAGCAGCTGCTCATTGAGGTCGGCGGGAGTCCCGCACAAGCCAGGTGCCTGATTGGACGGGCCCTTTCTGACGGCTATCTGACCAGCAGCCTTTCAGCGCCCATGACCGTGGACGATCCCGCTGGGCACATTCTGCGCACCCTCGCGCCCCATCAGGAGGAGCTCGAAGCAGCAACCCGGGATGTCCTCGCTCGACTCGGTAAGGCCGGACAGCTCCTCGCAGCGCACAACCGGGCCTCTGGCACTGCGGCCCATGAACTGCGCGAGGCTGCCGATGGCCTGATGCGGTGTGCCCCCGCAGCCAGCCGCAGCCGCATCTCCCTCGACCTGCGGCTCGACGCCCGTGTGAGCGTTCCCGCTCCCGTCCTGGACGAGGCGGAGCACGCTGCGGATGTACTCGTACGGCTTACCCGTGCCCGCGGCGAGTCGACGGCCTGGGCTATGTACGCCACGCACTTTTGGGAGCGGTACGGCGCAGGGGTTCTCGTCCCCGTCCGCGATGCTGTCGATCTGGCCGCCGGCATCGGGTTTCCCGCCGACTATCCCATGTCGCTGTGGCCGGAGGTGCCGCCCACGGTGCTGCCCCGCGACGAGAAGCTGGCGGCAAAGGCCCTGCACGCGGCCATGACCGGCGCCCGCGAGATCGTGCTTACAGACGCGGACGTCGACGACCTTGCTGATGGCGCCGAGGACGGCCCGGTGGCACCGCATGTCGAGGTGGGAATCCGGGTCCGGTCCGTCAGCTGCAGCGCGCTGAACCGTGGTGAGTTCCTGATTGAGGTGCGTCCGGCCTGGACGGCGGGGGCCATGTCGGGGCGGTTCACGGCCGTCCTCGGCACCGCGCTGTCAGAGCTGTATCAGGCGCTGCCGACCGTGGTTGACGGAGCACTGCCCGCACAGCTCTCCTTCATGCCCGTCTTCCCGCATGGGGAGAACGTTGCCCGCATCCCCGCGGTGGTGCCCCACGTGCTCAGCCTCGGTGAGCACCAGGAGCCGGCCGACCACGTCATCGATCTGGACGACCTGGCCGTCTTCTCTACGGCCAGCCATCTGCACCTGGTCAGCATCTCCCGCCGTCGTGTGGTGGAACCGCTCGTGCTCCACCCGCTCGCCCTGGAGAAGCAGGCCCCGCCCATCGCCCGGTTCCTGGCCATGCTCGGCCGGGGGTCGATCACCGCCTGGACCGCGTTCGACTGGGGTCCCGCCGCCGTCGCCCTGCCGTTTCTGCCACGGATCCGCTACCGCCGTGCCATCCTGGCCCCGGCGCGCTGGAAGCTGTCCGCCGCTGAGTTGCCAGACGGACCGTTCACGCCGAAGTGGCAGGCGGCACTCACCGAATGGGCCACGACATGGCGATGCCCGACGCGTCTGGACCTCCACGACGACGACCGCACCATGAGCCTCGACCTGACCGAATCGCTCCACGCCCGCCTGATCCACCAGCACCTGCAACGTCGCCAGTCGGCAGTCCTCTGCGAGACGGCGTCCGGCGATGACCTGGGGTGGATCGGACACGCACACGAGATCACGATGCCGCTCGCCACCGCCGGCCCGCAGCTGCCGCACCCGGACCTGACGAGCGTCCCCCTGGTCACGAACCAGGACCTGCCGAGCCCCGGAGCCGACCGCTGGCTGCAAGCCAAGCTGTTCACCCACCCCACGGCCATGGACCAGATCATCACGCGCCGTCTGCCTGAGTTGCTTGAGGAGCTGGGCACGACCGAGGCATGGTTCGTGCGCTACCGGTCGCTGCACGAGACCGATCACCTGCGCATCCGCGTGCCCGCAGGCGGCAACACGATGGCGACGGTGGCCGCGTGGACCGAACAGCTCACTGCCGACCGGCTCGCCTCCCATCTAGTCATCGACGGCTACCGACCCGAAGTCGGCCGCTACGGCACCGGCCCGGCGATGGAAGCCGCCGAATCGGTGTTCATCGCGGACAGCCTGGTGACCCGCCACGCGCTCACCGAACTGCCCCGTCTGGACAGGGAAGCGTTGTGCGCCCTCAGCATGATCGACTTAGCGGAGGGGCTTCTCGGCACCGGCGAAGGCCGGAGATGGTTCGCCGCCGCGGCTGACCTGGGCCCAGGACGCCCCGAGATCACCCGGCTCACTCTGCACCAGGTGCGTGCCCGGCCGCTGCTGGCAGCCTCCCCCCGGCTGACGGCGGCTTTGGCACAACGTCGCGACGCCTTGGGGAGGTACCGGGCGTGCCTCGACGACCAGCACCTCGGGCAGGTCCTCGAGTCACTGCTGCACATGCATCACAACCGGCTGGTGGGGCCCGACCGTGCCAGCGAGGCCGTCTCTCGGCACGCTGCACGGCAGGCCTGCCGGTCCCTGACAGTCTGGGAGGGCGCATGAGGCACGACGACCTAGGGGGCGGCCTCACCGGAACCGTTCTGTACGAGATGGTGGCCGCTCACAGCCGCGGCACGTGGACCGCTGCCCGCACCGCCGTGCAGGCCATCACCGCCCATCCCTTGGCTGCGTATCCCGACGAGGCCAGCCTGTACCGGGGCGTCCCGGCCGTCGCCTACGCACTGCACTTCGGCAAGCCGTCGGCCACCTCGTGGACACTCACCGAGCTGAACGCTGAAACGATTGCGATCGTCGCCGCCCGCGTGGATGCCGCGCAGCGCCGTATGGACAGCGGGCGTCCACCCCGCATGGACGAGTACGACCTGATCAGCGGACTAACCGGGCTCGGCGCCTACCTGCTGCGACGAGAGCAGCAGACCGCGCTCGAACGCATCCTCAGCTACCTCGTACGACTGCTTACCGAACCGCTCACCATCGCCGGCCACCCGGTCCCCGGATGGTGGACGATCGACGGACCGCGCGGCCTCCCGGAGAACGGCGCGTTCGCCACCGGACATGCCAACTTCGGCATCGCGCACGGAATGCCTGGCCCACTCGCTCTCCTCGCACTGTCCAGCCGCGCCGGAGTCACGGTCGACGGCCAGGACCGAGCTCTCGACGAAGGCATCAGATTCCTCACCGCCTGGGCGCAACCGTCCAGTGACGGCGCCATCGGATGGCCCGAACTCCTGCCGCTGCAAGCCTTCCTGAATGGTCCGGTCAGCGGCACCGAACCCGGGCGTCCTTCCTGGTGCTACGGCACGCCCGGCATCGGCCGCGCCCTGCAACTTGCTGCGCTCGCCCGCCGCAACGACCGGGCACGCCAGTTCGCCGAGCATGTCGTACTCGGCTCGATCACCGATCCTCGGCACCTGTCCCAAATTGAGGACGTCACGCTCTGCCACGGCTGGGCAGGGCTGCTTCTGACCTGTGACCGCATCGCCGCCGAATCCGCGGCCCCCGCCATCACCAACGAACTTCCCGCACTGCGCTCACACCTCAGCGCGCACATGGTGCGGCACGAGATACCTCAGAACGCCGGTCTACTCTCCGGCAACGCAGGCGTTCTGCTCACGCTGCATACCCTCAGCACCCCCCGCCCCACCGACCTGGGGTGGGATACATGCCTCCTCCTGAACTGATCCGAAAGGACCGACTCGTGGGCCAGACACCCACTGCCGACCACTTGCGCAACCACCTCGTCGACCTGATTCGCCGGGACGTACGCCTGACAGCCGAAGTCGAGCGGGTCATGCGCAAGGTGCCCCGAGAGGCGTTCCTGCCCGGCATCGGCCTTGAGGAGGCCTACGCCGACCAGGCCGTCTCCATCAAGGACAACCCTCTCGGTGGTCCCCTACCGCTTTCATGCGCGTCGGTGCCTTCCGTCGTGGCGATGATGCTGGGCCAGCTCGACGTTCAGCCCGGCGACAGCATCCTCGAAATCGGTGCCGGAACCGGCTACAACGCCGCGCTGCTCGCCGAACTGACGGGCGCCAACGGGCACGTCACCAGCATCGACATCGACTCCGACGTGGCGCTGCACGCGCGGACCATGCTCGACCGCGCCGGATACCAGCAGGTCCACGTCATGGAGCGCGACGGACTGATCGGCGCACCGGAGAACGCCCCCTACGATCGGATGCTCGCCGCCGTGGGTCTGTGGGACGTACCCGCCACGTGGTGGGAGCAACTGTCCGAGGGCGGACGCCTCGTTCTTCCACTGCGGTGGCGCGGCCAGACCCGATCCGTGGCTTTGATCCGCCACGGTGACAACCTTGTCTCTCATGGCATGCAGCTGTGCGGCTTCGTCCCCGTCATCGGGCAGGACGGCGAGAAGACCACGGCGCTCAACGCCGACGACACGATCCGCGTCATCCACGACGAGGACCAGGCCGTGGACGCCGTCGCGCTCCGCGAGAGCCTGAGCACCACCACCGGCATCGAGGTCATGTCCGAGCAGCGAATCGGCGGTGAGGAGTCATTCGACGGAGTGTGGCTGCGCGCCACCGCCGCGGACGACCGTGTGTGCCGCCTCCAGGTCCTGCCTGAAGCGATGGCTCAGGAACCCCTCCTCCGGCCCGCAATGCCCGTCCGCAGCCCGGCCCTGATCGACGGGGACTCCCTCGCCTACCTGATCGTGCGCCGCGAAGGGGCCGACCCGGACCGCCCTCACCGGCTCGGCGCAGCCTCCTACGGACCGCAGGCCGAGAAGCTGGCCCAAGACCTCATCGCGCACATCGAGGACTGGGGCAGCGCGCGCACCGCAGTTCCGCGCCTGACCGTCACCCCTATTTCCTCCGACGCGGTGACCGGAGGGGGGCACGTGATCACCAAGCGGGAGAGCCGACTCACGCTGACCTACTGAGCTGGCTGTGCAGGCGCCTCCCTGTCCGGGGAGGCGCCCGACCCATGACTCCGCTCGGGCCGGCCGAGAGGTACCGCACCGCACAGCCCCTGATCCAAACGACAGGGCCTGCGCCAGGGCGATCCGGGCGAGAGGCCCTACCGGCTCACCTTCACCCGCTCCCCGCCCGCCAGCTCCGGCTTCAGGTCGACCTGGACCTGATGGGTCGTCTGGCGGTCGACGGTGCCGCCGAGTTCCGCGGTCACCACACCGATCCGGACACCGCCCCGGCCCGTGCCGGAGCGGTGGACCTGGACGGTGAAGGTGAGGCTCACGTTCTCCACGGTGAAACCCAGGGCCCGGCCCTGGGCCTCGACGCGGGCCTCCTCCAGTTCACCCCGGATCTGACGGATCACCTCGGCCAGTCCCACGAACCCCGGTTCGTCCGGCAACTCGCCTCCTCAGAAGGCCCGTTGTTCCCTTGTCGCACCAGTATGCGCCAGGACCGAGCGCCCGTATAGTTCCGAATATGGCTGCTGCCGGGGGAGTGCAAGCCGCCTCGTCGATGGAGACGCCGAGCTGGGCCGTGCGGATCCGGGGAGCGGACGGGGAGATCGCGGGGGCCGGCATCCTGCTGAGCCCCGACCGGGTCCTCACCTGTGCCCATGTGGTGGACAGGGCCGCGGAGCGGGTCACCGCGGAGTTCGTGGGCGCGGCCGACCACAGCGTGCCCGCGGTCACCGCCTGGGTCGACGGGACCGCGTACGTACCGGAGACCCAGGACGCCGACGGCGACCCCAGCGGGGACGTCGCCCTGCTGCGGCTGGAGCGGCCCCGGCCCGTCGAGGACACCGTCCGGCTGCACCGGCTGGCCACGCCGGGCCGCGAGGTGCGGATGTACGGCTTCCCGTACGACCACAACGGCGGCATCTGGTTCCGCGCCACCGTCGTCGGCGGCTGCGGACGCGACGGGCAGGTGCAGCTCAGCCCCACCAGCCCCGGCGAACTCGCCAGCCCGGGATGCAGCGGCGCGGGCGTCGCCGACAGCTTCACCGGCGAGGTCATCGGCATGGTGCTCACCGGCCAGCGGGACCAGCACGGCAACCTGTTCTCCTTCATGAGCCCGGCCGAGACCATCGCCCGGCACCTGCCGCAGGCCGAGCCGTTCATCGTCGGGCCCACCGCAGTCGACGACCGGCTGCGCTCCACCGCCGACGACGCAGCCGAGGCCCTGCTCGACGAGCCGTTCGCCCAGCGCCTCGCCGCCTGGTTCCGCGACGACGGCCACCAGGTGAAGATCAGCGTCGTCCGGCACGAGGACGCCGCCCGGGCCGCCACCCTGCGCCGCGCCATCACCCTCGCCGACCGGGAGCTGCGCACCGCCGTCTCCGTCGACCGGGCCTCGCTCGACCCGCCGGGCACCGTCCCGTCGGCCGGCGGCCACGACCTCGCCGTGCACGCCGGCGGGCTCACCGCCGCCGAGATCGCCGAGCGGATCGCCGAACGCATGGGACTGTGGCACCAGCCGGCGGTCTCCGCGCCGGACCGGATCCGGGCCGCGAAGGTCACCCTCAACCTGGTCGTCGTCGGCGTCGACGAGGCACTCGACCCGCCGGCCCTGCTGGACCTGCTGGAAGTGCTGCGCGCCGGCGGCAGCCGGTTGCTGCTGGTCTTCCGCACCGCCGGCGCCTGCCACCGCCGCGCCCGGTACCAGCTGCTGACCCGGCCCGCGCAGGAGCGCCGCGCCCGGCTCGTCGAACGGCTGAAGGAGATCACCGGACCGCTCGCCGGGGCCCTGTACGAGCGTCGCGCGGCAGTGGTCCCGGACGGTGTCCGGCCCGTGGACTCCGACCTGGTGGCCGCCCACGCCGCCCTGGCCGACCTGCTCCGCGCGGCGGGCCGCGACACCGCCCAGGGCCCGGACCTGGCCCGCTACGAGCGGCTGGCCGACCGGGTCGCCGCCCGCCTGGCGAGGGCCCTCGGCCGGCTGGACCGCCTGCGCGACCGGCGCGACGAACTCACCGGCCGGCTGCGCAGCTACCACGTCCTACACCAGCACTCCACCCAAGGCGAGGAGGACCCGGTGGTGGACGCCCTCTATCTGCGGGCGCACGACCTGCTCCGGAGCAGACCCTGTGACGTACGCGCGGCCGAGGCGGCGGTGGAGGCCTACACCCGCCGGGTCGACGGGCGCGGCGCGGAGTCCTCGGTATGAGCGGGGCGGCCTGCGTCAGACCCGACTGCCAGGGCGGCCACCTCATGGTGACCGGCTTCTGCGACACCTGCCACCGGCGCCCCGCGGCCCCCGAGCCACCACCCCCGGCACCCGTGCCCTCCACGAACAGGACCCCCGCCCACCCCGCCGAGCCCCCGCGCCGCCCCGCCGGCCCGGCCGCCGGCGAGCTGGACCGCGACGGCCTGCTGGTCCTGCCGTACCTGCCCTCCCCGGAGCCCTCGGAGGCCGCCGACACCACGGCCCGGCCGCCCACCGGTGGCCGGCGCTGCGGCGTCGACAACTGCGCCGGCACGATCGGGGTGTCCTACGACGGCGGCCCGGCACCCGACCACGGCTTCTGCCCGGAGTGCGGCGCGGAGTACTCCTTCCGGCCGAAACTGCGCCCCGGCGACCGCGTCGCCGGGCACTACGAGGTGCTGGGCTATCTCGCGGTCGGCGGCCACGGCTGGGTCTACCTGGCCGAGGACACCCGGGTGCCGGGGCTGCACGTCGTGCTCAAGGGGCTGATCAACACCGGTGACGCCGTGGCGCGGCGGGCGGCCGTCGAGGAGCGCCGCTCGCTCACCACGCTCCACCACCGCGACATCGTCCGCATCGTCACGTACGTCCGGCACCAGGCGCCCGGCGACAGCGAACCGACCGGCTACATCGTGATGGAGTACGTCGGCGGCCGCTCCCTCGCCTGGATCCGGTTCGCCCCGGACGAGGAACTGGCCCGGCTGTTCGGGGACGGCGGCCTCGAGTTCGGGCACGTGATCACGTACGGCTGCAAGATCCTCGGCGCCCTGGAGTACCTGCACGGCCAGGGACTGCTCTACTGCGACATGAAGCCCGAGAACGTCATCCACTACGGGCGTGAGATCAAGGTCATCGACCTCGGGGCCATCCGCCGCGTCGACGACCGCTCCTCCGGGCTGGTCTACACCCACGGCTACGCCCCGCCGAAGAAGGAACGCGACGAGCGCGGCCTCGACGTCGACAGCGACCTCTACACCGTCGGCCGCACCCTGAAGGTCCTCGCCGAACGGGCCGGCCCGCCCGCCGGACTGGCCGCCCGCTCCTTCGAGGCGCTGATCCGCCGAGCCACCCACCCCGAGCCCGCCGCCCGGTTCCGCTCGGCCGCCGAGATGTCCCGCCAGCTGTGGGAGGTGCTGCGCGAGCACCAGGCGCTCGGCGGGCACGAGCCGTACCCGGAGCGGTCCACCCGGTTCGAGCCGACGGCCGCGGTCTTCGGCGCCGCTCTCGGCACGGTCCCCGCACTGGAGCACTGGACGGGCCGCACCGGGACCGGGGCCCCCGAGCTGCCCGTCGGCGCCCCCG
This sequence comes from Streptomyces sp. TSRI0107, assembly GCF_001905845.1. Taxonomy (GTDB): domain Bacteria; phylum Actinomycetota; class Actinomycetes; order Streptomycetales; family Streptomycetaceae; genus Streptomyces. The sequence continues at coordinate 929,926 of NZ_LIVZ01000001.1, forward strand.
ACCCCCGGGAGACGGCCCGCGCGCTGCCCGTGCCGCTCCCCGACCCCGCCGACCCCGCCACCGTGCTGCTCGGCGGACTCGCCGCCGACACCCCCGACCGGATCGCCGAACGGGCCGCGGGCGACCCGGCGCTGGACACCGTGGAGACAGCGCTGTGGCTGTGCCGCGCCTATCTGGACGCCGGGAGGGCGGACCGGGCCGAGACGTGGGTGCTGAGGGCCGAGGAGCGCAGCGGCGAGTACGACTGGCGGATCTTCTGGCACCGGGGCCTGGTGCATCTGACGTGCGGCCGGGTGGAGGCGGCGGAGGGCGAGTTCATGGCCGCCTACGCCGCGCTGCCGGGCGAGGCCGCGCCGAAGCTGGCCCTCGGATACTGCTCGGAGTACCTGGCCGAGGCGCTGCGGAACGCGGCGGCGGAGGAGATCACGGTGCCGCGCGCCGGGGCCGGCCTGGCCCGGATCCGGCGCGCCGAGGAACAGCAGGTCAGACGCGCCGAGGCCCGTGAGCGGCAGGCCGAGGAGTACTACGAGGCCGTCCGGCGGCGCGACCGCACCCAGGGCAGCGCCGCCTTCGGACTGGCCCGGATCCGGCTGCGCCGCGGCGACCGGCGGCGGGCCGTCGCCGTCCTGGACGAGGTGCCGACGACGTCCCGGCACTACGACGCCGCGCGGGTCGCCGCGGTCCGGGTGCTGGCCGGCCGGCTGCCCGGCGGATCCGGGCCCGGCACCGCCGAGTTGCGCGCGGCCGCCGACCGGCTGGCCGGGCTGCACCTGGACGGCAGCGGCTCCTGGGACCGGCTGGTCACCGAACTGAGGGAGCACGCGCTCGGCTGCCGTCCGCCCGGCGGATGGGGGACCGGCTTCCCCGCGGGAGACCTGTTCGGCCCGGCGGACGGCGAGGAGGCCCTGGCGGAGCTGCTGTCCCGGTCGCTGAAGCGGCTCGCGGACCAGGCGGGCAGCGCAGGCGAGCGCGGCGACCTGCTGGACCGGGCCTACGCGGTGCTCCCCGAGCCGGCCGCCTTCCGGCAGCTGCTGCGGGGCCGGTGGCGTACGGCATGACCGCGCCACGGCGCACCACAGCGACACGGTGACTGAGCGACACAGCGACACAGCGACGACGAGGGCGAGGTGTACGGACATCGTGGAGACAGCGGCGCCCGGGGCGGACGGGACGGCCGGGCAGGTCACCGTCGGGCTGGAGATCAGCCAGTGGAAGTACCTGTCCGGCGAGGCCGACGACCCGCAGATGCACGCCATCCTCAGCGTGCGCGTGGACGGCACCGAGGGCGGCGGCCGCGTGGGCGGCCCGGTGCTCGCGCAGGTCCTGGCCGTGGACTGTTCCAGCTCCATGACCTGGCCGCCGGAGAAGCTGCACGCCGCGCAGCAGGCGGCGGTCGCGGCGGTCCGCAAGCTGCCCGACGGCACCCCGTTCGCCGTGGTCCGCGGCAACGAGCAGGCGGTCATGGTCTATCCGGACACCCAGCGCATGGCCCGGGCCTCCGACCGGACCCGGGCGCGGGCCGAGCGGGCCGTGCACCAGCTGGTCGCGGGCGGCGGCACCTGCATCGGCGCCTGGCTGGACCTGTGCCGCCGGCTGCTGACCGAGCAGGACGCGCCCATCGGACACGTCCTGCTGCTCACCGACGGCAAGAACCAGCACGACGAGCGGATGCCGCTGGCCGGTGTGCTCGACGCCTGCGCGGGCCGGTTCGTCTGCGACGCGTGGGGCATCGGAGACGGCTGGGACGGCCAGGAGCTGCTGCGCATCACCCGCCGCCTGCACGGCAGTTCCTCCTCCGTGCGGGAGGAGGAGGCCCTGCCGGGGGAGTACGCCAAGCTGATGGACCGTCTGCTCACCAAGACCGTGCCCGAGCTGGCGATCTCCGTGACCCCGATGCCCGGGGCCGGGGTGCGCTACCTCAAACAGGTCTTCCCGACCGAGGCGGAACTGGCCGCCGAGGACGGCACCGGACGGTTCGTCACCCGCGCCTGGGGCGACGAGACCCGCCGCTACCAGCTGTGCCTCTCCGCCGACCCGGCCGGCCGCCCGCGCCGGGAGGACCTCCAGCTCGCCGTGGTGGCCGTCGACGTGCCCGGCGGCGAGGTGCGGCTGCCGACGCCGCAGCCCTGCCTGGTGCACTGGACGGACAACCCGGCCCTGTCCCGTCAGACCGACGCCCAGGTCGAGCATTTCGAGCAGCACCAGCGGCTCGGCGAGGCCGTCGCCGCCGCGACCGACGCGCACCGGCGCGGCGAACGCGACCTGGCGGAGCACCAGCTCGGCCGGGCCGTGCAGCTGGCCCACGCGATGGGCGCCGACGAACAGCTCGGCCGGCTGGCCCGGCTGGTGCGGGTCGACGACGCGGCGGCCGGGCGGGTCGCCCTGCGCCCCGAGGTGACGGCCGTCGACTTCCAGCACCTGATCACCGCGAGCAGCCACAGCACCTACGGCCCCGCGTCCGGTACCGGCACGGGCGCCGCCACCGGCGCCGGGGGAACCGGCGGGGTCACCGTGCCCTGCCCGGTCTGCGCGAGCAAGGCACCGGCGGGCGCACGGTTCTGCCCCGCCTGCGGCCACCGATTCGAGGAGCGGCCGTGAGCACCACCGGGCGCGAACTGACCCTGAGACTGCGGCTGCTGCTGGCGCTGGGCGCGGCCACCACCCTCGTGCTGTTCCTCGCCTACCGGGGCGTGCACGACGACACCGTGCCGCTGGCGTCGTCGAGCGCCCCCGGCATCCTCGCCGTCGACACCGCGGAGAACGCGCTGCGCACGGCACACGAGGTGGTCCGCGCGAGCGGGCCGGGCGGTGACATGAGCGGCGAGTTCCACACCCAGATCTCGGTCGCCCAGCAGAGCCTCGCCCTGGCCGCCGCGGAGAACGTCATCGGCGTGGAGGGCCGCCACGACCTGCAGACCGTCACCGGGCTGATCGCCGTCTACTCCAGCTGGGTGGAACGCTGGGGCCGGGAGGACCAGGAGGCGTTGCACGGCGCCTACCTGTACTACGCCGAACAGGTGCTCGGCTTCCAGGAGGAGGACGGCACCGACGGGGACGTCCTGAGCCGGCTCGACGCCCTGCGCGACAAGCAACTCGACGAGGCCGAGCGGCAGGCGGCGTTCCCCTGGCAGCTGTGGCTCGGCTGGAGCACGGTCGTCGTGCTGTACCTCGCGCTGTTCACGGCACTGCTGGAGACCCAGCGGTTCCTGCGGCGCCGCTTCCGGCGTCCCGTGCAGGTGCGGCTGCTCGCCGCCACCGTGGTGTGCGCGCTCGGCGTGCCGGTGCTGGCCTGGATCACCCGCAGGGCGCAGTCCGCGATGACCGGCTCCGTCGACGGGATCCGCGTCCCGGAGGCCGACCCGGACGGGATCCCGCTGGACGCCGACCGGGTGCAGGAGGCGCTGGCGGACGCCGGTTTCTGGGCCTCGCTGTCGGACTGGGTGCTGCTGGGAGGGGCCGTGGTGATGGCACTGACGGTGTGGGGGCTGTGGCCGCGCATCGCCGAGTACCGGTTCCGGGGGCCGCGATGAGACGCCCGCGACCCCGTACGCTCGTCGCCCTCGCCGTGTGCCTGGCCCTGCTGGGGGCCGGTGTGTACGCGGGGGTGCGCTGGGCGCAGGGCCCCAAGGAGACGGTGACCCTGCTCGCCAGCTGGACCGGCCAGGAGGCGGAGGACTTCGACGAACAGGTCCTTCAGAAGTTCGAGGACGACTACGGCATCGACGTCGTCTACCAGGGCAGCTCCGCGCTGAGCCAGGTGCTGGCCGCCGACATGGCCGCCGGGAACCCGCCGGACGTGGCGGTGCTGCCCGGGCCGGGCGAACTGCTGGCCTACGCCGACGCCGGCCGGCTGCAGCCGCTGGACGGCCTGTTCGAGACCGGCGACTACGACGAGATGTGGGCACCCGAGGTGCCCGTCGAGGGCCGCGGCACCCACACCTACTGGCTGCCCGTCAAGACCAGCCTGAAGAGCATGGTCTGGTACACGGGGGAGAAGCCCACCGTGGAGTCGGCGGGCGCGCCGGAGCGGTGGTGCCTGGGCCTGGAGGACGGCGCCACCTCCGGCTGGCCCGGCACCGACTGGGTGGAGGACGTCCTGCTCCAGCAGGCCGGGCCGCGCGCGTACGCGAACTGGGTGAACGGCGAGCTGGCCTGGACCGATCCCCGCGTCCGCAAGGCCTGGACGACCTGGGGGGAGATGGTCGGCGCGGGCGACACCGACCGCGTGGCGCGGATGCTGACGACCGGGTTCGGCGCGCCCTGCGCGGGCACCGGCCGGCTGGAACACCAGGGTTCCTTCCGCGCCGGGCACTGGCAGCGGCAGGGCGGGGAGTACGTCCCCTCCGCCGAGGTGATCCCCGAGGCCGGGCCGGACGCCGGGGCCTGGGAGGTCTCCGGCGACCTCGCGGCCCTGCTGACGCCCAAGGAGGAGGCCCGCGAGCTCATCCGCTACCTGGCCGACCCGGAGACCCCGCTGCCCGATTACTCCGCCAACAAGAAGTCGGCCCCGGACCCCGGACAGGACGCGACCGAGCGGCGCATCGGCGGCATCCTCCGCGAGGAGGGCCGCACCCGCTGCTGGGACGCCTCCGACGCGATGCCCCGCACCCTGCGGGACGCCTTCCACCAGGCGGTACTGCGCCACCTCGTCGAACCGGAGGCCCTGGAGGAGCAGCTGCGCGAGCTGGATCAGCTCAGCGTCGAACAGAACCTGCGGGTGTGCGGCGACACACGGGAATGACCGGAACGACCGGGCCCAGGCTCTGTCGTTCGGATCAGCCCGGCTGTGAGGGACGGTGCGTCCCGGCCGAGTCGAGCGGGGTCTGGTGCGTGCAGCCGCAAGGCGGAGGGCCGCCCGCGTACTGGGCGTACGCGGGCGGCCCGACAACGCGGCGAGCGTGCGTGCCAGGCGTCGCGAGCCAGGCGGGACTTTGCGGACACGCCCTAGGTGTATTGATCACGAGCGTTGTTGACACTCGTCAGT
>NZ_LIVZ01000010.1 GCF_001905845.1 Streptomyces sp. TSRI0107
AGATCTTCTGGCACAACCCCAAGACCGCGATCGAGTACACGGTCAAGAGCCGCTGAATCCGGGCCCGTTGGTCGGGGCTCTCGTCGGAGGAGGGACAGATGTCGCCGGTCGATGCTGAGCTGGATCGTTTCCTCGAAGCGGCCCTCAGCGCCATGGACTCGACGGACTCGATCCTGGAGCGCCTGAACGCGGAACCGCGTGAGGTGTCCGTGAAGGGCGACGGCTCGCTGCTCACCCGCGCGGACCTCGCCGTCGAGGACGCGGTGCGCGGCGCGCTGGCCCGGCTCGCGCCCGGCACCGAGGTCTTCGGCGAGGAGGGCTCGGGCCGGGACGGCGTGCGCGCGCTGCTCGCCGGGGACGTGGACGGCTGGATCGTGGACCCGATCGACCACACCCGCCACTTCGTCCGCGCCGACCCGGAGTTCGGCACGCTGCTGGCCTATCTCCGCGAGGGCGAGCCGGTCGTCGGCGTCATCTCGGCGCCGCTGCTCGGCCTGCGGGCCTGGGCGCGGCTCGGCGGAGGCGCCCGCGTCAACGGGAAGTCCGCGCGGGTGAGCGACCGGCCCGGGCTGCCGTACTCGGAGGTCGCCTTCGCGGGCTTCGCCGAGTGGACCGCGGGCACGCCGGGCCGGGACCTGGGGGCGGTGCTGGGCCGCTCGTCGTACCCGCACGGGACGCGGGGCGGCTTCCTCCAGCACGTCCGGGTCGCCGAGGGCAGCGTGGACGTGGCGATCGAGCCGTGGGGCGAGGCCTGGGACCTGCTGCCGGGCGCCCTGATCGTGTCCGAGGCCGGCGGTCACGCCACGGCGCTCGACGGCGGCCGTCCGGGGCGTGCCTCGGACGGCGGTCTCGTCGTCAGCAACGGCCTCGTGCACGACGAGGTGCTGGCACTGCTCGGTGCCGGGGCGCACACCGCCGTCGAGGGGAACGCCGGCGCATGAACGCGCGGTCGAGCCAGGCGGCGAACGGGGCCGCGCCCGCCGCCGAGGAGTTCTCGCTGCGGCGCGCCTGGGACGAGGCCTGCACCGACGTCGCGATCGCCCATCTCCGGTCCGGCACCCGAGTGACCTTCGGCGACCTGGAGCGCAGGACGGCGTCGGCCGCGGAGGAACTGCTCGCGCGGGTCGAGGAGCTGGGCCTCGAACGCGCTGTCGTGGTCCACGAGGTCCACGACGAGGTGGGGACGCTGGCCGGCGTCCTCGCCGCCGCCCGCGCCGGGGTGGGCCTGTGCCTCGTGAGGGCCGGGACCTGGGCGGAGTCGTCGCGGCGGCTGTGCTCGCAGCTGGTCGCCGCCGGGTTCGACGGCGTCCTGCACGAGGGCGCTCTCGCCACCCGCGGCACGCGCGCGCCGGGTGAGCGGGCCGCCGGGCACCGGGTGCTCCTGCACAGCGGGGGCACGACGGGGCGGCCCAAGCTGATCGGCATGGACGTCTCGCCGTCCGCGCTGGCCGGGATGCTGCGGCTGTACCGGCAGGCCGGCTGGCGCCCGGGCCTGCGCCAGCTCGTCGTACTGCCCCTGTACCACGCGGCCGGGCTGCTTCCCGCGCTGATCGGACTGCTGGACGGCCACCGGCTCACGGTGACCGGGCGGCGCTTCGACCCCGACGAACTGCTCGACGTCATCGGCGCCGAGTCCGTCGAGTGGTTCTGCGCGACGCCGACGCACCTGCGGCTGATGGCGTGGTCGGAGCGTTTCGACACCGCCGGCCTGGACTCCCTCCAGGGCCTGGTGCACACGGCGGCGGCCTGCGACCACGAGACGAAGCGCCGCTGGATCGACCGTGTCGGGGGCGAGCGGGTCCACGAGTTCTACTCGTCCACCGAGCAGGTCGGCCTCACCTTCTGCACCGGGCTGGAGTGGACGCAGCGCCCGGGCACCGTCGGGCGGGGCTACCTCACCCGCATCAGCGTGCGCGACGCGGACGGGCGGCCGGTGCCGCCCGGCACCGTCGGTGAGGTGTACATGCGCAGCCTCTCGCACGCGCGGAACACGGCACCGGGCGTCCGGCGCGCCCCCGACGGATACGCCTCCGTCGGCGACCGCGGCCACCTCGACGCGGACGGATACCTGTTCCTCGTGGGCCGGGACGGCGACATGTTCACCGTCGGCGGCGAGAACGTCTACCCGCTCGAACTGGAGCGCGTGATCCTCGAAGTCCCCGGTGTCCGCGACGCGATGGTGCGGCCCCGCCCGCACCGCGCGTTCGGCAGCATCGCCGAGGCGCTGGTCGTCGCGGACGAGCCCACGAGCGAGACCGCCTCCGCGATCAAGGCGCACTGCCGGCAGAGCCTGCCCCCGGCGTCCCGGCCGCACGTGCTGACGTTCGTACCGGAGCTACCCCGTACCGAAACAGGCAAGCTGAAGAGATTGAGTACCGATGACTGAAGAAACCCCGGCGGCCGCGGATCTCGTGAAGTTCGTGGGGTCGCTCCCCGGCGTCGACGACTGCGCCGCGGCCCTCTCGCAGGAGCAGTGGATCGTGGCGATCCGCTCCAACGGCGCGGTCGGCGCGGTCGAGTACCGGAACCTGATCTGGGAACACCTCGGCACGGACGGCACCGCTCCGGCGATCGTGCTGACCGACCCGTCGAGCGTCGGCGAGCTGACGGCGGCCGTCGTCGAGCAGGCGGCACCCGAGCAGCGCTCCCGCTATGCCGCCCCCCGCGACGAGGTCGAGGAGTTCGTCTGCGGGATCGTCGCCGCGGCGACGGAGACCTCCGCCGTCGGCGCCGACGACGATCTGTTCGACCTCGGCGCGGACTCGCTGGTCCTGATCGAGGTGTCGACCGCGATATTCGAGCGGTACGAGGTACGCCTGGAGATGCAGGAGGTGTTCGAAGCCGGCAGCCCGGCGAAGATCTCCGACCTGGTCAAAGCCCGGACGCCTCGCTGATGTGGCTGCTGGGAGGCGAGCCGGACTCGGTGGCGGTCGTCGCCGGCGGCGAGACGGTCACCTACGGGGAACTCGGCCGCCTGGTCGACGAGTTCGCGCGGCGGTATCTCGGCCGGGAGGGCACGCTCGTCGCGATCGTCGCCGAGCGGAACCTGCGCACGGTCGTGGCGTACCTCGCGGCGTACGCGACGCCGAGCACGGTCGTGCTGGTCGACCCGACGACCGGCCCGGACGGCGTACGGCAGACCATCGAGGCGTACGAGCCGCAGCTCGTCGTCGGCGCCCGCTCGCTCGATGACGACCTGTACCGCGAGGCGGAGCCCGGTCACTGGGTCCGCCGCGGCGACGGCGTGTCCGGCACCACGTCCACCAAGCTGATCATGCTCACCTCGGGCTCCGTCGGGGTCCCGAAGGGCGTGGCGCTGGGCGAGGCGGGCGTACGGGCCAACGCGCTCGCCACCGTCGACCGGCTCGGACTCCACCCCGGCGACCGCGGCATCACCAGCCTCCCGCTGCACTACGCCTACGGCCTGTCGGTGCTGCACTCCGTGCTCGCGGCCGGCGGCAGCCTGCTGGTGACGGAACACCGGCCCACCTCGCGCAGACTCTGGACCGCCGTCGCCACGGGCGGCGTCACCCACCTCGCCGGCGTCTCCCTCATGTACGAGCTGCTGCGGGACCTCTTCGCCAGGAGCTGGCCGGAGTCCCTGAGGCAGCTGACGCACTCCGGCGGACGGCTGGCGCCCGAGCTGCAGCGCCACTACCTGGACCTGGCGGTACGGCACGACGCGCGGTTCTTCCTCATGTACGGCCAGACCGAGCTGATGACGAGGATCTCCGCCTTCGACCTGACGCGCAGGCCCGACAAGCTCGGATCGGTCGGCGTGCCCCTCGACGGCATCGAGGTGACCGCCGACGACGGCGAGCTGGTGGTCCGCAGCCCCAGCGTGATGCAGGGTTACGTCGACTCGGCGAGCGCGGTCAAGGACCTGGAGCGGGCGCAGCGCCCCCGGGGCTTCCACCGCACGGGCGACCTCGGGACGGTGGACGACGACGGGTTCGTCTGGATCACCGGCCGGGTGAGCCGGACGGTGAAGCAGTACGGGCGGCGCGTCAGCCTCGACGAGATCGAGGCGTTCCTCCAGGACGCCGGGACCATGGCCGTCATCGGCTCCGACACGGAGATCGTCCTGTGCGTGGCCGAGTACGAGGGCGACCCCCACGAGCTGGTCGCGCGCACCGCGCGGGCGGTCAGGCTGCCCCCGGCCGCGCTGTCGGTCGTACCGGTGCCCGAGATCCCGCGGACGAGCCGGGGGAAGGTGGACTACCCCGCCCTCACGTCGCTGGTCGCCTCGCTGCGCGAGCGGCCCGCCAGGCCGTCCCCCGACACGCGAAAGGAGCCGGTGTGAGCCTGCTCGACGGTGACCGGCTGCCGCCGACGGTCTCGGAGCGGATCATCGTCCGGCTGGCGGGCGAGGTCGTCCACGACGAACACGTCGGTGACAAGGACGCGACGTTCGCGCTGCTGTGCGTCAGCAAGCCGGTCTTCGCGCTCGCCGCGCTGAACTTCCTGCTCGGCCGGGACGACGTGTCCCTCGACGACCCGGTACGGCCCTTCCTGCCGGCCGCGTTCGGCCCGCGGTTCGACTCGGTGCGCATCGGCGACCTGCTGACCCACTCCAGCGGCATCACCCGCGACGCCACACCGGGACGCTGGTCCGAGGCGCGCTTCCAGCGGTGGATCGCGGGCTCCCCCGTCGACCCGGCGCGCGGGCCGACGTACTCCGTGATGACGGGCTGGTACGTGCTCTCGCTCGCCATGGAGAACGCCTCGGGGCTGGACAGGACCGCGTTCGCGCGGCGCTTCGGCGTCGAGCCCTTCGGCGCCCGCCTGGGCTTCGGGCCCCTGGCGTCCGGCGAGCAGCCGCCGCTGCCCGTCATGAACCGCGAGACGGGCGACCGGGAGCCCGACCTGTGGTGGGCCGACGCGCCCGAGATCATGGAACGCGCCTGGCCGGGCTCCGGGTTCCGGGGCGGGGCGGAGGACCTGATGCGGATCTTCGGCGCCCTCGCCACCGGCGGGGAGCGGGACGCCCTGCCGAAACCGCTGCGCGCCGCCGCCGACCTTCTCGAACGGCCGGCCGGCGACGGTCTGTCGACCGACGGCGAGGGCAAGCACGCCTTCGCGTTCTCGCACGGCGCGCTCGTGGGATCGCAGTGGCTCGGACAGCGCCCGGGCCGGGAGGCGCTCGGACACGACTCCGGGACGGGCTCCTTCGTCCTCGCGGACCCGGGCCGCGAGCTCGCGGTCGTGTACCTGAGCAACCTGGTGCGCGAGCCGGTGGAGAGCCTTCTGCGGCGTCGGCGGCTGGTGAAGCGGATCTACGATCGGCTCGAAAACGATCAGCATGAGAACGATCAGCCCGGGAACGGGCGTTGAACGGCGGGGAGACCAGGTGAGCAGCGAACGGATCAGCCTTACGTGGGGACAGGCGGCCATGGTCGAGATGTTCCACCGCCGTGGGCTCGACCCCGTCCACTGGCCGCTGAGCGCGGTCTTCGACGAGCAGGAACGTCACACCGACCGGGACTCCGTGCTGGCGGCGATGCAGGGCCTGGCGGACCGGCACGACGTCCTGACCGGCGCCTTCGAGCCGGTGGGCGACGGTCTCGAACTCGCCGACCCGGCCACCTTCCCGCGGCAGACCCTGTCCCCGGGCGCACCCGTCCGTCCCCTGACGATCGAGGTGGACTCCACCGACGCGCCGCTGACCAGCGAGGGCGTGCTGGCCCTGACGCAGAGCGAGTTCGTGCGCCGCGGCCAGGCCTTCCTGCCGCTCCTCATCAACCGCGGCGGGCGGTGGATGGGCGGGGCCGTCGTCTCGCACGTGGCGGTCGACGGCCAGGGGCTGGAGATGCTGCGCGAGGAGTACCGCGTGCTCCTGGAGGGCGGCACCCCGGCGCCGCGCGGCGCCCGGGTCGCCGAGACCCTCGAAGCCGAGCGGTCCCCCGAGTACGCGCAGTTGGAGAAGGAGAACCTGGCGGTCGTACAGGGCCTGCTGGAGGGGGCCGCCGAGGCCAACCTGCGCAAGGACCCCTCGACGGAGCCCGCGACGTTCGGCGTCGTGGAGTCGTCCGGGCACGCCCGCACGCTGGGCGAACTCAGCGCCAGGCTCCGCGTCACCAAGCCGGGCATCTCGCTCGTCGTCTACGCGATCCTGCTGAGCGCCGAGCTGGCCTCGCGGCAGGTCGTGATCCGGTCCCAGACGCGCCGGCAGCTTCCCGTACCGGACGCCGTGAGCGTCGTCGCCAACTCGCCGTTCGCGTTCAGCTCCGTCTCGGTCGACCTGGACCTGAGCTTCCGGGATCTCGTGGTGCGGGAGTTCGGGTCGGTCATGGAGGGCTATCGCGCCTCCGCCTTCTCGCCGTACGGCTACGAGCGGGTCAAGCGCCTGGTCGCGCTCGAACGGGGCCTGGAGGAACTGGACGGCCTGCCGGAGTTCAACTACCTGCCGAAGGGCGGCCGGCCGCGCGCCAGGGCGGCCGCGGTGGCCGACAGCCGGGTGGAACGCTCGTGGGTCGAGATCGTCGACGGGGTCCAGCCCTACTCCCGCGGCAACCTGAGCATCTTCGAGGAGACCGACCACGACGTGCTCCAGCTGTTCGGCACCCGGTGGCGGCAGTCCGCCGACTCGTTCGAAGTGGTCCGCCTGTTCAACCGGTTCTGCACGGTCGCCGCCACGGACGTCGACCGCCGCGTCGGTGACATCCTCGAGCGCGCGCGGACCGAGTACCGCACCCACCCGGTCTCGGCGGCCCTGCGCCACGCCCACTGACCGAAGTGGCTCAAGACGGCTTCATCGACCGACGCGGCCGCGTGGTGCCCCACCCCGCCTGACCTCATTCGCCCCTCCAGGGAGGAAACCCCATGCGAAGCAGGTCCCACCTGCTCAACAGCGCCACGGCGGAGCGCTACCACCGCGACGTCACCCTCACCACCTCCCTCGTGGCGCGCAAACTGGCCTCCGTGGAGAGCCCGTTCACCGGTGTCACCCCGCAGCAGCTCGCCCCCGTCGTGGACGGCGTGGACCTGGACAAGCCACTCGGCGACACCGCCGCCGCGCTGGAGGAACTGGAGCAGGTCTACCTGCGCGACGCCGTCTGGTTCCACCACCCCCGCTACCTCGCCCACCTCAACTGCCCCGTGGTGATACCGGCCGTGGTCGGCGAGGCCGTGATGGCGGCCGTCAACTCCTCCCTGGACACCTGGGACCAGTCCGCGGGCGGCACCCTGATGGAGCGGCGGCTCATCGACTGGACCGCCGAGCGGATCGGACTCGGACCGGCCGCCGACGGCATCTTCACCTCCGGCGGCAGCCAGTCCAACCTGCACGCCCTGCTGCTCGCCCGCGAGGAGGCACTGCGGACCGCCGGCGCGGGCGACCCCGCTGGACCGGCCGCCGCCCGCGCCCGCCTCCTGCCCACCCTGCGCATCCTCACCTCCGAGGTGAGCCACTTCTCCATCGAGAAGTCCGCGCGCATACTCGGCCTGGCCCCGGACGCGGTCGTCCCGATACCGGTCGACACCGCCACCCGGCGGCTGCGCCCCGACGCGCTCACCCGTGAGCTGGAGCGCTGCGCGCGCGCCGGGGAGACGGTGATGGCGGTGGTCGCCACGGCCGGCACCACCGACTTCGGCAGCATCGATCCGATGCCCCGGATCGCCGCCCTCTGCGAGCGGTACGGCACCTGGATGCACGTCGACGCCGCCTACGGCTGCGGGCTGCTGGTGTCGCCCACCCGCCGCCGTCTGCTGGCCGGGATCGAGCGGGCCGACTCGGTGACCGTGGACTACCACAAGTCCTTCTTCCAGCCGGTGTCCTCCTCGGCCGTCCTGGTCCGCGACCGCGCGGTGCTCGCTCACGCCACCTACCACGCGGACTACCTCAATCCCGAGCGGATGGCCGAGAACGCCATCCCCAACCAGGTGGACAAGTCGATCCAGACCACCCGCCGCTTCGACGCGCTGAAGCTGTGGCTCACCCTGCGGATCATGGGCCCCGACGCGGTCGGCGAACTGTTCGACGAGGTCGTCGACCGGGCCCTGCAGGGCTGGCGGCTGCTGGACGCCGACCCCCGCTTCGAGGTCGCCACCCGCCCCGAGCTGTCCACCCTCGTCTTCCGCCACCGCCCCGCCCCCGGCACCCCGCCGGGCCTCGCGGACGCCGCCAACCTGCACGCCCGGGAGGCGCTCGCGGCGGCCGGCGAGGCCGTGATCGCCTCCACGGTGGTCGACGGGCGGCACTGGCTGAAGTTCACCCTGCTCAACCCGGCGACCTCGCTGGACGACATCTCCGCCGTGCTCGACCTGACCGCCGGGTACGCGGAACGGCACCTGGCCGCGCACGCCCCCGAAGTGCTCGGCGCCTAGACCCCCGGTTTTTTTCCCGTTCACCGCCGCAGAGGTCGCACCGCAGAGGTCGCACCGCAGATATCGCTTTCACCGGCGGATTCGAGCGGCGGAAATGCGGCGGGAATTCGACTCCGTTCGTGATCCGTGGCATTCGGCGATCATGAAAAGCGAGATCCCCGAACTCGGCCCCGAACTCACGGTGTCCGGTGACGCGGCGCGGATCTACGGGGCGCCCGGGTCAGGGTGATCTGCCGGACGGCCTGCTGGAAACAGGCGAGAGAGGCGAGTCCCGGCAGCGCGGCCGCGGTGGTGTCGAGGAGGTTCTTCGGCGCCTGGACGACGCATAAGAGGACCGCGATCGCCGAGAACAGGACCACCGTGCACCAGGAGTGCACCGCCCGGCGCTGATGCAGCGCGGCCCGCAGCACGGAGAGCGACGCGACCAGCCAGGGCCCGTACACCAGCAGCGGCCACCACGCGACGACGGCTCCCGGGACGCGGGTCGCGGCGACGACGCGCAGCGGATCGCAGGCGACCAGTCCGCTGAAGAAGCTGACCGCGGAGGCGATGACCGCCGCCAGCGCGGCGACGAGGTAGCTCGTGGTCTGCAGGGCGCTCGGCCGCTTGCGGTCGGGAACCCTGCGGTGACGCCGGGAGATGTGCCTCAGCGGCGGCAGTTCCGCCGTGATCTCCTGAAGATTTCCCATGGGTGTGCCGCCGGCGGGGGCGGTGACTGATTCCTCGTCGCGGGGAGAGGGGATTCTGGGAAGCTCCTCCTCCATGGCCTCCCGCAGCATCCAGGCCAGTTCCTCGGCCGGATCCCAGGCCGCGTCCGGGGGTAACAGGGGTTCCGGGAACGCCTCGGTCGGAGCCCGGTGCCGCCCCCTGCCCACCTTGTCGTGCATCGCCAGGCGATCGGTTCCTTCGTCATACATGACGCAGCCTGATTGCTCCGATCCGTTCCCCTCCCGGAAAGATTATCGACCTTCGGCCTTGATCCATCGCTGAGCGAGATCAGCTTCTAGTCTGTTCAACAGATCCAGGAATTCCCGCAGAAGGGGCTCGGTCGCCTGAACGACGGCCGGAAGCTCACTCGTTGCGACGGCGGGGTGCTTCACGAGGAGGCGGTAGCGCCCTTCTTTGGCTGCCTTGTTCATATCCCGACTAACGCCGTCGTACTTCGACGGATGCGCGGCAAATGAGTGAAGGGGCGCCCGGATAATTACTTGATCGAGGAGCCATTCAGAAGCCAAATATCCCTGTAGGAAAAGCGTGTCGGCGTGACCGCGGCGCCGTGGTGACCGGAAGTCGCTGGGGGAAAACCCTGAGGGCGTCACAGGGCCGGACCGGGGTCGGATGGGGGGATGCCCCGATGCCCGGACACCGGTCGCGCGGCGAACCTTGAACCATGTCCCGGATCAAGCGCGTCCTCGTCGTTCTCGGATCGGTCGTCACCGTCCTGGCGCTCGCCGTCGGCGGCCTCTTCCTGTGGCTGTGGACCGGCACCGACGTCAGCACGGTGGGCAAGGAGCCGTTCGAGAACAAGCTGGCGATACCGCCCCTGGCCGAGTCGCGGCTCGACAAGGACGGCACGCGGGTGTTCGACCTGCGCATGCAGGCCGGCGAGAAGGAGTTCGAGGACGGCCGCAAGACCGCCACCTGGGGCTTCAACGGCGCCTACCTGGGCCCGACGCTGCGCGCCGAGCGCGGTGAGAAGGTCCGGGTGCGGATAGCGAACGGCCTCGACGAGGCCTCGACCGTGCACTGGCACGGTATGCACCTGCCCGCGAAGATGGACGGCGGCCCGCACCAGATGATCGCCGCGGGCGGCAGCTGGAGCCCGCACTGGACGATCGACCAGCCCGCGGCCACCCTCTGGTACCACCCCCACCCGCACGGGGCGACGGAGAAGCACGTGCAGCGCGGCCTGGCCGGCATGTTCATCGTCGACGACGACGCCCGGCAGCCGGATCTGCCGAACCGGTACGGAGTCGACGACCTGCCCGTGATCGTCCAGGACGTCAAGTTCGACGGCGCGGAGTTCGATCAGGGCAAGGGCTTCATGCAGAACGCGGGCTTCCTCGGCGACCGCACGATGGTCAACGGCACCCTGAGCCCCTACCAGGAGGTCGCCGACGAGCGCGTACGGCTCCGGCTGCTCAACGCCTCCACGGCCCGCACCTACTCCTTCGGCTTCTCCGACGACCGCGCCTTCGCCGTCGTCGGCACCGACGGCGGACTCCTGGAACGGCCGGCGCGGCTGGACCGGATCCAGCTGTCGCCCGGCGAGCGGGCCGAGGTCGTCGTCCGGATGCGGCCCGGCGAGCGGACCGTGCTGCGCAGCTTCCCGCAGGACAACTACGCGGGCGCCTGGCAGCAGCGGTTCAACGGCGGCGACGACGCGTTCGACGTGCTGCAACTGCGGGCCGCCGACCGGCTGCGCCCCTCACCTGAAGTCCCCGGCGAACTGGCCCGGCTGGAACTGCCGAAGGAGTCGGACGCGGTGCGCGGACGCCACTTCGACCTGAAGCGGTCCGGGATCAACGGCCGGGAGATGGCCATGAACCGGGTGGACGAGACGGTCGTGCGGGGCACCACGGAGACCTGGTCGGTGCGCAACGCCAACGGGATGCCGCACAACTTCCACGTCCACGACGTGCAGTTCCGGGTCCTGGAGGTGAACGGCGAGGTGCCGCCCCCGGAGCTGCGCGGCCCCAAGGACACGGTGTTCCTGCCGCACGGCACCACGATGAAGCTCGCGCTGCGCTTCGACGGCCCGGCCGACCCGGACACGCCGTACATGTACCACTGCCACCTGCTGTACCACGAGGACGAGGGCATGATGGGCCAGTTCGTCGTGGTGGAGAAGGGCGGGCGCGCGGGTGACGTCGCCGGTGGGGCGGAGGGCTCCCACACGGCACACGATCACTGAGCGCGGGCCGGCTCAGCCCGACTCGCTCCGCCGCGGTCCGTCGGTGCCGTACAGCTTCGCCGAGGCGTCGACGTGGGCCATGCGGCGCAGCGCGCTGAACACCGCCTCACCCAGGACGGTGCCGATGACCACCCCCTCCACCATGTCCTCGACCGCCACCTTCCGGTCCACGTACGCGAGGTCGGTCCGGGCGACCCGCTCGGCCGCCTCGGCGTAGTCGTCGAGGCATTCGACGAAGGCCCCGTGGCCCAGCCGGGCCATGGCGGCGAGAGCCTTGGCCAGGTCGGCCGCGGCGCGGTTGGACTCGTGCGTCAGCCAGCCACGCCGGGCGACGAGATCGGCGACGGCGGCACGGGCGGCCGCCGACTCGGCGTCGTCGCGTTCGGCACTCGCGTCGCCGAGGCGGTCCGCGGCGGCGCCGAGCACCTTGTGCAGCGGGCGTTGCGGGTCGTCGACGGCCGCCAGTACCTCCGCGATCTCGGCCACCCTCATGCCGCCCACGTCGAGCAGGGCGCGGATCAGCTGGAGCCGGCGCTCGTGCGCCTCGCCGTAGCTGGCCTGGTTGCGGCTGGTCAGCTCGCCCGGAGGCAGCAGACCTTCGCGGACGTAGTACTTGATCGTCGGCACCGGCACCCCGGTCCTGCTGCTCAACTCTCCGATGCGCACTGCCGGTTCACTCCTCGGCCCTCGCCCTGCTCGCCCCTGCCGGCGCTTGCCAGCTCGCCTCTCATCATAGATAGTGGCGCTATCGGATAGCGGATAGCACCACTATCTACTCATGGGGGTCATCATGTTCTCTTCACCTGCGCCGGCGTACCGGTCATGGCATCGGCCGCTCGTCCTGTTCTCCGCGGCGATGGCCGTGATGGCGGTCGTGTCCGCGGTGGGGCTGGTGGTCGACGACCGGGTCCTGGTGGGGGCGCCGATCTGGTCCAAGCCGTTCAAGTTCGCGGTCTCGTTCGTGGCGTACTGCCTCTCCCTCGCCTGGATGCTGTCGCTCCTGCCCAGGGGCCAGCGCGTCGGCTGGTGGGCGGGGACCGTCGTGGCACTGGCGAGCCTCGCCGAGATGGTGATCATCACCACGCAGGTGGTGCGCGGCAGGCGCAGCCACTTCAACCAGGAGACACCGCTCGACGAGGCGCTGTTCGACGCGATGGGCGCGACGGTCGTCGTCCTGTGGCTCGGCACCCTCGTCATCGCCGTGCTGCTGCTCCGCGCCCGGATCGCGGACCGCGCGTCCGCCTGGGCGATGCGCTCCGGCATCGTCATCGCCCTGGCCGGCGCCGCCGTCGGCTTCCTGATGACCCGGCCCGCGCCGGGGCAGCGGCCCGGTGCCTCCGAGGTGGTCGGCGCGCACAGTGTGGGCGTGCCGGACGGCGGTCCCTCGATGCCGCTGACCGGCTGGTCCACCACCGGCGGCGATCTGCGGATCCCGCACTTCGTCGGCATGCACGCGCTGCAGCTCCTGCCGTTGCTGCTGATGTTGCTGGCCGCGCTCGCACCGCGGTTCGCCCGCCTCGCCGACGACCGGGTCCGCATCCGCCTGGTGCTGGTCGCCTCCGGTGCCTACGCCGCCGTCTTCGTGCTGGTTCTCTGGCAGGCGCTGAGGGGCCAGCCGTTGCTCCGCCCGGACGGCGTGACGCTCGGGACGGCCGGGCTGATCCTGCCGGCCGCCGCGCTCGGCACGTACGGCTCCCTGCGGGCGGCGCGAACGCCGCTCGCGTCCAGGGCGACGACCGGGACCGAGGGCGCTCTTCCCGCGAAGGAGCTCGTGTCGTGACCGGTTTCCTCTTCGAACTCTCCTTCTGGCTGGCCGCCCCCGTCTGGCTGCTCATGATCTTCGCGCCGGCCTGGGGCCCGACCGCCCGCGTCGCCGCGTCACCGTGGACCGTGGCGCCCGTACTGCTCGTCCACCTCGCCCTCGCCATCCCGGTCTTCCCCGAGCTGTGGACCGCGGTCAGCAGCCCGGACCTCGACGCCTTCCGCGACCTGACGGCACTCGCGGACGGCGCCGGGGCCCTGTGGGCCCAGGTCATCGCCTGGGACCTGCTGATCGGCCAGTGGATGTACCGGGAGGGCAGGCGGCTGGGGATCTCCCCCCTGCTGATGGGGCCGCTGCTGGTGCTCACGATCCTGCTGTCGCCGATCGGCCTGCTGGTCTTCCTGGGCCTGCGCGGGACGACGTCCCGGCGCCGCGGGCGATGAGCCTGTCATCCGGGCCGGCCCGCCGGTGGTCTCATTGCCGGGGGTGGACCTGCCGGAGCAGGGACCGGATCTCCTCCAGGGTCATCTTGGCGCTGCCGTCGGATTCCCAGTCGGCGACCACCTCGTAATGCTTCTCGGCGGCGGCCAGATCCCCCCGGCGGCGGGCCAGGACGCCCGCGAGGCGGTTGCCTTCCACATGGCGTGGATACTGCTGAAGGATCTCCCCGACCAGACCGGCCGCCTCCTCGTCCCGCTCCGCGTCGACGAGCAGCCCGGCCAGCTCCGGGCGCGGGTCGGCCCGCCGCCGGAACAGCCCGTCCGACTCCGGCTCGAACTCGTCCCGCCGCTCCACCGCGAGCCGCAGCCACTCCTCGGCGTCCGCCCGCCGTCCCTGCGCGCGCAGGGAGCGGCCCAAGTCGTACGACGCCTGGACGATGCCGTCCTCGTACGCGAGCCGCAGCCATCGTTCGGCCTCCGCGTGGCGCCCGTACCGCACCATGCTCTTGCCCGCGAGGTAGGCGGGCCGGGACAGCCCGGTCTCCGCCGCCCGCACGTACCAGCGCTCCGCGAACTGCGGGTCGCCGCCGCGCTGCTGGGAGACCCAGGCCACGGCCCAGGCGGCCCGGCCGTGCCCGAGCCGCGCCGCCCGCAGGTGCCAGAGCCCGGCGGAACGCGCGTCCTTGGCCCGGTCGTGGATCTCGGCGATCTCGTAGGCCGCCTCGGCGTCACCGGCCTCGGCGGCCGGCTCGTAGAGGTGGATGAGGTGCCTGCCCTTGGCGCCGCCCCGCTCGTACAGCATGCGGCCGAGCGCGAGCAGCGCCTGCGGGGTGCCCGCGCGGCGGTACCACTCGGCGGCCTCGGGCAGCCGCCGGAGCCGGTCGAGCGCGTCGGCGCACGCGAGCATCTCCGCCGGGCCGGCGCCGTCCGCCCCGGCGGCGGCCAGCAGCTCCGGCAGCCGCTCCCGCAGCGCCGCCTCGGCCGGCTCCTCGGCCTTGTCTCGGGCCTCGGCGATGTCCTGGTACGTCTGGACGATCAGCGTGTGCGTGTCGTCCCAGGGATCGTGGTTCTCCTCGTCGACACCGGTTCTGCGCAGCCACTCCTCCGCCTCGTCGAGCCGGAGCTGGCGCTCGCAGAGCAGGGCGAGGTTGACGCAGGCGACGTAGTGTCCGCCGTCCGACGCGTCGGCGGCCCGGTACCACTTCTCCGCCTCGCGCAGCTCGCCGCGCTGCTCCCACCAGACGCCGAGGACGTAAGCGGCACCCGAGTAGCCCAGTTCGTGGCTGCGCTCGGCGAGGGCACGCGCCTCGGGCCAGCGGCTGTCGTCCCGGGCCGCGAGGATGGCCTGGTCCACCAGTGCCTTGGCGCTGCCGACGGCCGCGGCCCTGGCGAACAGGGCCTCCGCCGCCGCGGCCGCGCCGGGATAGTTCTGGAAGACCTCGTCGTACTCGCCTTCGGTCAGCTCCCCCAGCGCGTCGTAGGCGGCCTCCGCGTCGCCGTCCCGTTCGGCCTCCGCGAGGTCGGCCTCCCGCTGTCCGAGGTCTTCGAGGATGCGGTTGACGGCTTCGAGGGCGTGGTAGGCGACGTGGTCGCCCCGCTCGTCCGCCTCCTCGAGCCGCCGCACCGCCTCGTCCCACTCGCCGCGCCGGGCCAGCCGGACGGCCCCGTTGGTCAGGCACTCCACACTGCCCAGCTCGGCGCCCCGCTCGTACCACTCCCGCGCTCCGGCGTGGTCGCCCGCCTCCTCCAGCAGGGTCGCGAGCCCGAACGCGCAGCCGCCGTCCCGGTCGGCGGCGCTGCGGTACCACCGCTCGGCCTCCGCGAAGTCCCAGCGGTCCCGGTGGACGATGGCGAGGGTGCGGGCGGCCTGGGCGTCGCCCTCGTCGGCGGCCTTCTCCCACCAGGGCAGGGCCTGGTCCACCTGCCCCTGCTTGGTCAGGAGTTCCGCGTACGTGCGGGCCGCTCCCGGCTGCCCGGCCTCGGCGGCGGCCAACTCGGGTATCGCGTCCGCGTTTTCGGCGAGTGTCTGCTCGTGCATCCGCAGATCGTGTCAGACGCCCGGCACCCCCCGCCGGGCGCCACCGCCGGGGGCCGACAGGGCCTAGGGGGCGTCTCGCCGATCATGCCGGGCTCGCGGCGTCTGGCACCGCGCCTCGCCGCGTTGTCGTCACTCGCCGATGCTCCGCATCGACTCCCTCCTCCGCCTTGCGATGCACGGCACCAGACGCCGCTCCCTGATCCGGCCTGATCGACGAGACACCCCCTAGGATCCGACCCATGGCCCTCACCATGAACGACGTGGACCGGTTCGAGGCTTCCAGGCCGCGTCTGGAGGCCATCGCCTACCGTCTCCTCGGCTCCGCGAGCGAGGCCGAGGACGCCGTGCAGGAGACGTTTCTGCGCTGGCAGGCCGCCGACGTCGACCGCGTAGAGGTCCCCGAGGCCTGGCTGACGAAGGTGCTCACCAACCTGTGCCTCAACCAGCTCACCTCGGCCCGCGCGCGGCGCGAGACCTACGTGGGCCAGTGGCTGCCCGAGCCGCTGCTCGCCGGGGACCCGATGCTGGGCCCCGCCGACACCGCAGAGCGGCGCGAGGCGGTCTCGTTCGCGGTGCTCACGCTGCTGGAGCGGCTTTCCCCCAACGAGCGGGCGGTGTACGTCCTGCGGGAGGCGTTCGACTACCCGCACCGGGAGATCGCCGCGATCCTCGACATCAGCGAGGCCGCCAGCCAGCAGATCTTCCACCGCGCCAGGAAGCACGTCGCGGCCGGCCGGGCCCGCACCGAGATCGACGAGGCGGCGGCCCGGCGGATCGTCGAGGAGTTCCTGGCGGCCGCGACCAGCGGGCAGACCGAACCGCTCGTGCGGCTGCTCACCTCCGACGCCGTCTCGATCGGTGACGGCGGCGGGAAGGTCCCGGCCCGCGCGAAGGCGTTCGAGGGCGCCCTCGCGGTCGCGAAGTTCATGCGGGGCCTGTTCAAGCCCGGCAAGGCCAAGCGCGCCCTGGTCGGCGGTTCGCCCGACGTGTACGCCACGACCGCCAACGGCGACCCGGCCGTCGTCGTGGTCCTCGACGGCCGGGTCATCGGCGTCATGTGCCTGGAGGTCACGGCCGAGGGCATCGCCGGGTTCCGCAACCAGGTCAACCCCGACAAGCTCGAACGCGCGACCCGGGTGTGGGCGGCCACGGACCACGGCGAACCGCTGTTCCGCTCGGCCTTCTGAAGTTCTGCGCGACCGCCCGACCGCCATGTGATGTGCTTCACATCTCCTTCCTGTCAGGAAACGGCGGGCTGCCCGGTTCAAGGGGCGAAACCGCGCACGACAAGGGCTGGACCCGCGCAGACAGGAGCCGAAAATGCAGCACCGCGTCATCGTTCTCGGAGCCGGATACACCGGAGCCAGTGTCGCCGGGCGCCTGGCCAGGCGGCTGCGTCGTGAGGACGTCGCCATCACCCTCGTCAACGCCGAGCCGGACTTCGTCGAGCGGGTCCGGATGCACCAGCTCGCCGCCGGCCAGGACCTCAGGCCGCGCCCCTTCAGCGAACTGCTCGCCGGCACCGGCGTCGAACTGAAGCTCGCGAAGGTCACCGGTGTCGACGCCGACCACGACACGGTCACCGTCACCGACGCGGACGGCACCGAAGAGCTGATGGAGTACGACACCCTCGTCTACGCCCTCGGCAGCGGCTGGAACGACCAGGGCGTCCCCGGCACCGCCGAGCACGCCCACGAGATCGCGAGCCGTCCCGGAGCCCTCCGGCTGCGGGAACGCCTGGCCGGCCTGGACGCCGGACAGCCCGTGGTCGTGGTCGGCGGCGGCCTCACCGGCATCGAGGCCGCGACCGAGATCGCCGAGTCCCGCCCGGACCTCGACGTCGCCCTCGTGGCCCGCGACGGCCTCGGCGCCTGGCTGTCGCCCAAGGGCCGCGGCCACCTGCGGAAGGTCTTCGGCAAGCTCGGCATCACCGCGCACGAGCACACCGCCGTCGCCGCCGTCGGCGCCGACCGCGTCACCACCGCCGACGGCACGTCCCTGCCCGCCGCGGTCACCGTGTGGACCACCGGCTTCGCCGTCCACCCGATCGCCCGCGCCACCACCCTGGAGGTCACCGGAACCGGCCAGATCGTGGTCGACGGGACCATGCGCTCCGTCTCCCACCCGAACGTCTACGCCGTCGGCGACGCGGCCATGGCGATGGGCCCCGGCGACAAGCCGCTGCGCATGTCCTGCGCCACCGGCACCCCCATGGCCTGGCAGGCCGCCGACGCCATCGCGGCCCGCCTGACCGGCGGAAAGCTGCCGAACGTGCCGCTGCGCTACTTCAACCAGTGCATCTCGCTGGGCCGCAAGGAAGGCCTCATCCAGTACGTCACCGCCGACGACCGTTCGGTCGACGTGGCCCTCACCGGCCGCCTCGCCGCCCTCTACAAGGAAGTGATCTGCAGGGGCGCGGCCTGGGCCGTCGCCCACCCGGCCTTCGGAGTGCTGGGCCGCCGCCGCCCCGTGGTGACGGATCCGGCCCGGACGGGTTCGCCGGTCGGGGCGAGGTCCGAGGTGAGGCCCGAGGCGACCGCCGAGGCGACGCTCTGACGTGCACGGCCCGGAAATCAGGGCTGGATGGTGCCGCGGCCCGAGGCCTGGCAGGGCGGCTGCTCCGATTCCCGCAGGGTGAACGCGGCCTCCGTCACGCGGCACAGCGCCTGCACCGCGTGGCGGAGCGAGCGCCAGGAGGCCAGGCCGAGGAGGACGCCGGCCGGGGCGGCGGGCCACCACCAGGCGCCGAGCACGGTGAACGCGAGGCTCCAGGCCAGCGCCTCGCAGGCGGCGTCGTAGGCGTCGCGGGCCTCGGACAGCGCGGCGCGGGGCGGGTCCTGGGCGCCGAGCAGGAGCGCGGTCCAGCCGGTCACGACGTCGCCGCCGGTGTCCTGAGCGACGTTCGCCTCGGTGCGGCGGAACCGGTCCCCCGACCAGGTCGGCGACCCGGGCGGTCCGGCGGCCCGGGCGCGGGCCGCCCGCGCGTCGAGCCGGTCGGCGCGCAGCGCGCGGCCCGCGGCGCGCGCCCGCACGGACTCCCTGGCCAGGGTGTCCGGTTCGACCCAGCGGCGTACCCGCCACGCCGTCACCCGCCGGCCCACCGGCATCAGCCACCACGGCCAGGCCCCGGACGCCAGCGCCCCGATCGCGGCGCCGGCGTAGGGCACCGCGAACGCGGCCGCCACCACCGGCACCGCGAAGAGCACGATCGAGGCGACGGCGTCCGCGGAGAGGCCGCCGCCCATCTGCAGCGCGTCGGCGATCCGTTCGCGGGCGAGCGCGATGTCGTCCCAGTGGGCGTGGCCCAGCTCCCCGCCGCCGACGACCGCGACCACGACGAACAGGGCGGCGGGCAGCAGCCGCCGCAGGAACCAGCGGTCCGGTATGCGTTTCTGCAGTTCGACGAGGAGTCCCATCGCCGTCAGCCGTCCACCAGGCGCATCGGGCCCCCGCCCAGCGCACAGGACGGCGCCGGGGTGGAGGCGCCGTCCCGCAGTTCGACGCGGGCGCAGCGGCTCGTGGGGCAGACCCAGCCCGACGACCGGGGGGTGGGGGCGCCGGGCCAGTCGCCCACGCCCATGGTGGCGGGCAGCCCGAGCCCGTTCGGGATCCCGGCCGACTCGACCGCGTCGTGCAGGGCGCGTACGGCGTCCCGCCACTCGGTGCCGGCCGGGTCGGCGTCCCGTACGACGGGGAAGGCCGACTCCCAGACGGCGGGGGCGATCAACGGGCGCAGCTCCCCGGCGTTGCGGCACAGGTATTCCACGGCGTCCTCGTACACCCTGCGCGCCTTCGCCCCGTCCGCCACGACGGCCTCCCGGAAGTCCTGAGAACCACTGCTCTCTGACAGTCAGTCAGACTAATGTAAGAACGATGTCCGAGCTTCGGGAACGAGTGGTCGCACGCATCCTCACGGCTCAGAACGCCCGCGATCCCGCGGTCCTGCGCGATCAGGAGGCGGTGGCCGACGCGCTGGCCCTGCTGCGGCAGATCGCGCCGTCGCCCGACGAGCTGATCGACCTCGACCCGCTCGCCGCCGTCTTCTTCACCTTCTGGTTCCGTCACCTGGGCGCCGAGGACCCCGACGCGGCACGGAACCTCACCGTCGTGTTCGGCACCTTCGGCTTCCTGTGCCCGCGGGTCCCCGACCCGACCGGGCTGCCCGAGGACCTGAGGGAGGGCTTCGATCCCGCCGACCCTTCCCATGACGCGCGGTTCGCCCACCTGATGAGCTCGGTGTTCGCCGAGGCCGTGGCCGAAGGGCCGGAGCGGGAGCGGGACGCCGCGCTGGAGTCGGCGCTCGCCTGGTCGGACACGGCACTCGAGTACGTACGTCCCGAGGACGACGCGGGTTTCGTGGAGCTGGCCGTCCACGCCCACGACCTCCACCTGACCCGCTTCCAGCGGGCGGCGGACCCCGACGGGCTGGCCGCCGCGGCCCGCTACGGGCGGGCGGTGTGCACGCGCCTCGCCACCGCCGGACCGGACCTGTTCGAACCCGGCGTGGCGCGGGACGTCGCCGCGGCGACCCTGCGCACGGTGGTCGACGCGGCACGGCTGCTCGGCGCGCCCCCGCTCGCCCTCGTCGAAGAGGTGGCCGGGGCCGCGCCGGACGGCGCCCTCACCCCCGAGACCGCCGAAGGCCTGCGCTTCCTGCGCCTGCTGGCCGCCCAGCCCCTCACCTGGCCCGGCGAACGCGACCTGCACGTCGGCGCGGCCATCGCCGACGCGGGCATCGCCGAGCACGACGCGGGCCGTATCGCCTGCGCGGTACGACGGCTGCGCGCGGCCCTCGACGGCACCCCCGCCGCCCACCCCGCGCACCGCGCGGTCACCACCGCCCTCGGCCGGGCGCTCGCGGCGTTCGCGATGGAGCGGGACGACGAGGAGGCCGCTGTCGAAGCGGCCGGACTGCTTTCGTCATCCGGTGCGCTGAGCGACGAGCAGCGGGAAATGTTCGCCACCTACCGGGAGTTGCAGGAGCTGAGCCGCAGCGAGGGCCCGGGCGACCTGGACCGCGTACGGTCGTTGATCGGGCGCCTGGTCGGGCAGTACCGGGAGCACACCGCGCGCGAGGGCGACGGCGAGGGCGGCCCGGCCGCCGTCGACATCGACATCGAGACCGCCGACCTGGCCGCCGGGTTCGAGCCCGACGACACCGCCGACGAGCGCATCGCCCGCTACCGCACCGCTCTCGCCGCCGTCCCCGCCGACCGCCCGAACCGCCGCGCCTACGTCGCCGTACTGGCCGCGCTCACCGGAATGCGGGCGAAGGCGCTGCGCGGCGGCGCGCCCGCGCGGGCCGACCTGCTGGCGGCGGAGTGCCGGGAGCTGACCGGGGAGGCGACGGACGGCGCACCGGACGGTTTCCTCGCCGCCGACCTGCTGCGGCGCGGCATGTACGAGGCCGCGCTGCCCGTCGCCGTCATGGCGGTCGGCGCGGCGGGCCCGGACGGCACCGGCGATCCGGACGACGAGACCCGCGCGGCGGTCGAGCGGCTGCTCCGCGCGGCCGAGGTCCGCCTCGACGAAGACACCCTCGACGACGACATCGAGATCATCCGGGAACTCCTCGACGGCCTGGGCGAGAAGGACGCGACCATGCGCCCCTACCTCGCCGCCGCGCTCGCCAACGCCCTGTCCGCCCGCGCCGCCGTCCGCCCCGACATCGCCACGCTCGAAGAGATCGTCGAGCTGATGCGCTACGCCCGCGCCAACGCCTCCGACCTGCCGCCCGGTTCGGACCGGACGCTCGCGGACGCGCTCACCGTCCTGTCGATGCGCGGCTTCGACGCGGAGGGCGCGCGTGAGGCGGCGTACCTGCTCGCCTCGGCGTCCGGCGCCCCGCTCCTGCCGGCCGTGGAGGGGGAGCCCGGACCGGACGACCCGGCGGTGTCCCAGACCGACCTGGAACTCATGGCGGCCCGCACCGAGTTGCACAACGCCCTCCAGAACTACCTCTTCGGCCATGAACCGGCCCAGCTGGAGAAGGCCCGGCAGATCGCCCACCGGATGCGGGACGTCATCCGCGCCGCGCCCGCGGGAGACGAGACGCCCTGGTACGACCTGATGGGGGACGCCTACGCCGACCTGGTGGAGACCGTGGGACCGGGCGGCGGCCCGCGCATGGACCTGACCGACGCCCTGGTCGACCAGTGCCGGGCGACCTACGCCAGGTGCCGGCCCGGGCACCCGATGCGGCCGATGATCGCGATGACCCTCGGCCGGGCGCTCGCGCAGCGCGCCTTCGCACTGCGCGCGTCCGAACCGCGGCGGGCCGAGGCCCTGGTGGCCGAGGCGGAGGAGCTGACAGGCGTCCTCACGGAGGAGACGCCGCCGGGCTCTCCGGTCGACGTGGGCGCCACCATGCGGACGTTCCTCGAACTGATCGGCCGGGGCCGGCTCCCGGAGGCGATCACCGCACCCCGCCCGCCGGACGCGCCCGGCACCGAGGAGGACGGCACCCGCGCGGACGACGCCTCGCAGGACCTGCTCTCCGCGCTCCTCGGCCCTCTCAAGGCCCGCCTCGACGGCATGGCGTCCCCAAAGGCGTGGCGCGACCCCGGGATCCCGGTGTGGATGCGGGCCCACGGCGAGATCGGCGCCGCGGCCGGTGCGCTGGGCGGGGAACGACCCCGTGTCGGCCTGGCCCTGGACCATCTCGAAGCGGGCGTGGAGGCCATGGCCGGTCTCACCGACCGGGGCAGCGACCAGGCCTCCGCCGAGCACGGTCTGTCGACGTTCGAGGGGGACATCCGGTCGATCACCGAGCTGGTCCTGTGCACGCTCCAGGGCCGCGAGTACGCCGCCCGGCTCCCCGCGTACCTGGAGACCGTGGAGGAGGCGCTGCGGGAGGCGGAGGCGGGCCGGGTTCCGCCCGCACCGCCGGGCGCCTTGGACGTCACGTTCGCAGGCCCGGACGTCGACCGCGCCCTGGAGCTGCTGGAACGCGGCCGCGGACTGCTGCTCGCCCGGCGGATCGAGGCCCGCGCCGACATCGGCGACCTGCGCTCGGCGCACCCCGGACTCGCCGACGAGTTCGAGCGGCTCACCGAGGAACTGGACGCGCGGCCCGGCACGGCCGGCGCCGGAAGCGCCGAGTGGGCCCGGCTGGCGGGCCTGCGCGCCTCCCGCGACCTCGACGCCCTCATCGAGCACATCCGGACGCTGCCCGGCTTCGAAGGCTTCTTACGGCCCCTCGTCGCCGACCGGTTGAGGGAGCTCGCGGCCGACGGGCCCGTGATCGTCCTCAACCACGGCGGCAACCGCTACTGCCACGCCCTCGTCGTGACCGACCGGGCGATCACCGCCCTGCCCCTCGAAGCCGAGGCCGACGAGATCGCCGAGACGGCACGGCGGCTGCGGGACGCGGTCGACGCCATCAACGCGCAGGGCACGGCGCGGCCGTCCCCGCTCCAGCTCGTCGCCGCCGGGAACACGGTCCGGGAGACGCTGGCGTGGACCTGGCACAAGATCGTGCGGCCGGTCCTGGAACTGGTCGGCTCCGCGGCCCCCGTCGCCCGCGACGCGGAGTGGCCCCGCGTCTGGTGGGTCCCGACCGGCTCCTTCAGCGCCCTGCCCCTGCACGCCGCCCAGTGCACGGCACCCGACTGCCCGCTCGAAGGGTGCGGCGCCGCACTCGACGCGGTGGTGTCGTCGTACGTGCCCGGCCTGCAGACCCTGGCCTACGCCCGTGCCCGCGCCCGTGACCGCGACACGGCCGACCACGGCAGTGCCCTCCTGGTCGCCGCCCCGGAGGACGACCTCCCCGGGGTCGCGGCGGCCACCGAGCACGCCGCCGCCCTCCTCGGCGCACCGCGGCCGCTGATCGGCGCGGCGGCGACCCGGGAGGCCGTGCTCACCGCGCTCCACGACACCTCATGGGCCCACTTCGGCTGCCACGCCGCCACCGACCCGACGGAACCCTCCGGCGCCCTCCTGCACCTCCCCGGCGGCGAGTCCGTCACCGTCCTGGAGATCTGCCGGGCCCGCCCGCGCTCGGCCCGGCTGGCCTTCCTGGCGGCCTGCGGCACCGCCCGGACCCCCGAGCGCCTGACCGACGAGGCCATCCACATCACCAGTTCCTTCCTCCTGGCGGGTTTCCCCGCAGCGGTCGGCACCCTGTGGAAGATCGACAGCACCCACGCCGACCACGTGACCCGCGCCTTCTACCGGCACACGACGGGCCCCGCCCCGCTGACCCCCGCCCACGCCCTGCACACCA
Organism: Streptomyces sp. TSRI0107; assembly: GCF_001905845.1. Lineage (GTDB taxonomy): Bacteria > Actinomycetota > Actinomycetes > Streptomycetales > Streptomycetaceae > Streptomyces. Next base: position 23,704 of record NZ_LIVZ01000010.1, read on the forward strand.
CCCTCCGACAGCTCCGCCGCCGGATCCCGGACCGCCCGCACATCTGGGCGGCGTACGTGCACGCGGGGGCCTAGCGGGGGGGCGGTGTGCCGGTCCGCGGCCGTGGGGCGCGGGTCAGCCGGCGTGCAGGACCCGGAAGCGGTCGGGACGTGCCGGGTCCCGGTCCACGACCTGGGCCGGTGGCCAGGCCCACTGCCAGACGCTGATGCCGGGCGTGCGGGAGAACCGGATCTTCCCGCGGGTGCCCTCGACGGCGACGCGCGGCCAGGATGCGGCGATGCGCGCACGGTCCGGGCCGTGGGCACGCAGCACGTCGGCGAGGACGGTGACCGTGTCGTAGCCCTCGAACGCGACGAAGGAGGGCGCTTCCGCCAGCCGTTCACGCAGGGCCGCCCCGACGCGCGTGCCGAGCGGGCCGAACTGCTCGGGCAGGTAGCGCAGGAAGGGGACCCCGGCGCCGTCGTCGCCCAGCAGGGCCGCCCATTCGGAGAACTCCGGCTGCCCGGCGGGAGCACCCAGCAGGACGTCGGCGAGGCGCTGGTCGCGGCGGACGGCCCTGACGATCGGCACGGCCGGCTCCGGGAAGCCGACCAGCAGCAGGAGGGCTGTCGCGCGGTTGTCGGCGAGCGCATCGCACAGGGCCGCGGGGGTGAGGGTGCTCGCGTCGAGTTCGACGACGGTGCCGCCGCGCGGAGCGAGGTGTTCGCGGAGGATGCGGGTTCCTGACGCCCAGTAGACGCTCGGCTGGGTCGCCACGGCTATGCGGCTGTGGCCGGCGCCGAGGAGGAAGTCCGCGTAGAGCCGCCAGCCGTGCGACTGCGCCGGGGCGAGGCGCGCGACCCGGTCCGTCGGCTCGTCGGTGAGCGCGTCGAGAACCCCCGACGAGCACAGGAACGGCAGGCCGAGCGCGTCGGCCCTGGCGGCGGCGGCCCGGGCGACGACGCTGTGGTACTCCCCGGCCAGCGCGGCCACGCCCAGGCGGGCCAGTTCGTCCACGGCCGCCGCGGCCTTCAGCGGATCGGCGGCGGTGTCCCGCACCACCAGCTCGAGCGGCCGTCCGCCGATCCCGCCGGCGTCGTTGACTTCGCCGACGGCCAGTTCGAGACCGGCGAGCAGATGCCAGCCCGCCTCGACCCAGCCGGGCGGAGTCAGCGGAACGAGAGCCCCGATCCTGACGGTTGACGCGTCGGCGTGTTCCGCCGCGAGTCGCGACGATGGCGTGTTCATGTGTCGGCATCCCCCCTGTGTCGACGATCCGGCTGCCGTCAGCCCAAGATCAGCCTTCCAGATCCGCACTCCGACGACCATGCCGGACCTCTGACCGCCGACCTGTGTCGAAACGGCACAAATCGGACTCCGCGCGAGACGCTGCACCCATGACAGGCACACCTTCCCCCGACGACCCCCACCGCTTCGACGACCTGACCGCCCTGTTCGTCAACTGCACCCTCAAACCGTCCCCGCAGCTCAGTCACACCCAGGGCCTGATCGACAAGAGCGCGGAGATCATGATGTCGCGCGGGGTCACCACGTCCGAGATCCGGGCCGTCGACCACGACATCGCGCCCGGCGTCTACCCGGACATGACCGAGCACGGCTTCGCCACCGACGAGTGGCCCGCGCTGTACGAGCGGGTGATGGCCGCGGACATCCTGGTCATCGCCGGGCCGATCTGGCTGGGCGACAACAGCTCCGTGACGAAGAAGGTGATCGAACGCCTCTACGCCTGCTCCAGCCTGCTCAACTCACAGGGGCAGTACGCCTACTACGGCCGCGTCGGCGGATGCCTGATCACCGGCAACGAGGACGGGGTCAAGCACTGCGCGATGAACGTCCTCTACAGCCTCCAGCACCTCGGCTACACGATCCCGCCGCAGGCGGACGCCGGCTGGATCGGCGCGGCCGGCCCCGGCCCGTCGTATCTCGACCCGGGCTCGGGCGGTCCGGAGAACGACTTCACCAACCGCAACACGTCCTTCATGACCTGGAACCTGATGCACGTCGCGGCCCTGCTGAAGCGCGCCGGAGGCATCCCCGCCTACGGCAATCAGCGCTCGGAATGGGACGCGGGCTGCCGTGCCGGCGCGGACAATCCCGAGCACCGCTGACCCCCTAGCAGCCGCGTCATCGCCTCGGCGGCCCGTACCGCCGCGTCGGCGCAGCAGTTGTTGAACAGGACGTGGAGCTGTTCGGTCCGCTCGGCGAGGTGGCGCAGGCGGGGGAGCCATTCGGCGAGTTCGGCGTCGTCGTAGGTGTGGCGGAAGCGGTCCTCCTTGCTGCCGGTTCCCCAGGCGGCGCTGCGTCCGTGGAACCGTACGACGGACAGCCGCGGCGAGGTGACGGGGACCACGGGCGGTATCGACGACGGCAGGGACCGGTTCATGTCCACGGCTACCGCGGCCATGCCGTACCGGGCGAGCAGCGCGCGCGTGGTCCCGGCCTGCTCCTCCCGCCACCACGCGGGGTGCCGGAACTCGACGGCGAGGGGCCACCCTTCCGTGCGGCGGGCGGTCCGCGCGAGAAACGCCTCGGCCCGCGCGCCGGGGCGGAACCACGGCGGGAACTGGAACAGTACGCTCCCCAGCCGTCCGGCCCGCCGCAGCGGTTCGGTCCCCGCGGCGAAGCGGGCCCACACCTCGTCGAGCACTCCCGGGTCGCGGCTGTCGGCGGGCAGGCCGTCCGGCATCGCCGCGCTCCGCGTGGGGTGCCCGGTGAGAAGGGAGAACGCCTTCACGTCGAAACGGAAGCCGTCCGGCGTGCGCTCCGCCCAGAGGCGGCTGTTCCGCTCGCCGGGGAGGGCGTAGTAGGCCGAGTCGACCTCCACGACCGGGAACCGCTCGGCGTAGTGCCGTAACCGCCCTTCGGCGTCCCGCCGCCCCGCCGGGTACCAGCCGCTGCCGACCAGCGCCCGATCGGTCCACGAGCACGTGCCCACGAGGATGTCACCCATGCCGTCCGGTTACCCGCCGCGCCCGCGATCGTGCACTCCGGCGCGTGACGCTCCCTATTAGGGGGTGTCTCGCCGATCATGCCGGGCTCGCGGCGCCTGGCACCGCGCCTCGCCGCGTTGTCGTCACTCGCCGATGCGCCGCATCGGCTCCCTCCTCCGCCTTGCGATGCACGGCACCAGACGCCGCTCCCTGATCCGGCCTGATCGACGAGACACCCCCTAGGGAGCGCCGGCCGTCCCGCCCCCGCCGGTGGCGACGCCGCCCTGCGGCTTGGACGTGGAGAAGGGCGGGGTGTCCTGTTCGCAGGTGGTGCCGGGCGGCGGGAGGGCGCCGTCGACGAGGTAGCGGCTCTCGTGGGTGCGGACGCAGGTGCTGGGGTTGTACAGCGCGGTGTGCCCGTACCCCTTGTTGGTGAGCAGGCGGGCGTCGGCCAGCTGCCCGGCCATGGCCTGCGAGGCCGCGTAGGGAGTGGAGGGGTCGTCGGTGGTGCCGACCACCAGGACGGGGTTCGCCGTCGCCTTGTCCCACGGGCCGCGGTAGCGGTTGGCGGCGACCGCCGGCCACCCGGCGCACGCCGCCCCGGCCCAGGCCCAGTGGCGTCCGAGGTCCCCCGCACGGTCGGCGGCGGTCTTCTCCAAGGCGCGGTAGGCGCCGAGGTCGCGCGGGTTGGGGCTGTCGGCGCAGAACACCGCGCCGGCCTGTTCGTCACCGAGGTACGGGTTCGGGTTCGGGACCGGCGGCGGGGGCGGAAGCGGGGTCGGCTGCGGCTGCAGGCCCTGCCACAGGGCCTGCAGCCGGCCGGCGAGGTCCGTCCAGCCGGGCTGGACGAGATAGAGGCCGTTCACCACGTCGCTGACCGTGAGTCCGTACGTCCAGGGCCCCACGGGACGCTCCTGGAGCCGCCGCATCAGCGTGTCGAACTTCTTCCGGGTCGCGTCCGCGCCGCCCGCCGAGAAGGCGCAGCGGTCGGTGGTGGCGGCTCCGCACAGGGCGAGGAACTTGTCCAGGACCGCCGCCGCGCCGCGGTCCGAGCCCAGGCGCAGGAACGCCGCGCTCCGGGGGTCGTCGGAGCCCTGGTTCGTCCACGCCCGCGGGTCCCAGTTGCTGTCGAGGACCATGGCGCGGACCTTGCCGGGGAAGAGGTTGGCGTAGGTGGCGCCCAGGATCGACCCGTAGGAGACCCCGAGGTACGTGAGCTGCGGGTCACCCACCGCCCGGCGGAGGTGTTCGAGGTCGTACGCGGTGTCGGCGGTCGACACGTGCCGCAGCAGCTCGGGGTCGCGCCGCTCGCAGCGCCGGCCCAGGTCCTGGTAGGCGGCGGTCCACGCCTTCTGCTCCTTCTCGCCCACCGGTACGCCCGCCGGTTTGCCGACGGCCCAGTCGGCGGCCTCCTCGGCGCTGCCGAAACAGTTCACCGCGGTGCTGCTGCCGACGCCGCGCGGGTCCCAGCTGACGATGTCGAACCGCTCCCGCACCTCCCGCGGGAACTTCTCGTACGCCTGCGGCATCTGGACCGTGCCCGGGCCGCCGGGTCCGCCCGGGTTGAAGAACAGGGTGCCGATGCGCCGTCCGGGGTCGGTCGCCTTCCGCTTGACGACCGCCAGGTCGACGGTGCGGCCGCCGGGGTGGAGGTGGTCCAGCGGCACCTTCGCGGTCGCGCAGTCGAACGGACTGCCCTGGACGCAGGGTTTCCAGCCCAGTTCCGGCGCGGGCTCCGCGGGCGTCGGCCCGCCGGCCGCGGCGAGGTTCGGCCAGGCCAGGGCCATCGAACAGGCCACCGCCGTGGCGATGGCCACGGCACGGGTCCGCCGGCGGCCCGCCACCAGTCCGGATATGTGCATGCCTCGTCCTCCACGTCCGAGCGCCCGACGCCACTCCGGTGCGGACGACGGCACGCGTCCGTGCCAACATCACCGCCGCCCGGAGCGGCCCGCGAGCCGGACACCGCCGAATGGCGGAGCCGCCGCCGACCGGCGCGGCCACCGCTCACACCGGGCCGCCCGCTCCTGTGCGACGGGCGTAACCCCTGCTGATCGGGCGCGGAGACACCGGCGTAATGCGTGGTTCGTACGGTCGGGCCAGGCGGGATCGGACCCAGGGCCTGTCTGACAGGCCCTGGCACAGCAAGGGAGGCGCCCGTGGCCGCGCCGGGCTCGCGGAGCGAGGGCACGACCAAGGTGCGGACGGTCTGCTCGTACTGCGGTGTGGGCTGCGGCCTGGTCCTCGACGTCGGCACGGGACCGGACGGACGGCGTACGGTCCTGAAGGCGACGGGTGACAAGGAGCACCCGGCGAACTTCGGCCGGCTGTGCACCAAGGGCGCCACCACCGCGGACATGCTCGCCGCGCCGGGGCGGCTGACCACCGCGCTCGTCCGGCCGGACCGCGGCGACGAGCCGCGCCCCGCGTCCGTGGCGGTGGCCGTCGAGGAGACCGCCCGCCGGCTCCGCGCGATCGTCGACGAGCACGGCCCCGACGCGGTCGCCCTCTACGTCTCCGGGCAGATGAGCCTGGAGGCCCAGTACCTGGCGAACAAGCTGGCCAAGGGCTACCTGCGGACCAACCGGATCGAGTCGAACTCCCGGCTGTGCATGGCGAGCGCCGGCACCGGCTACAAGCTGTCGCTGGGCGCCGACGGGCCGCCCGGCTCCTACCAGGACTTCGACAAGGCCGACCTGTTCCTCGTCATCGGCTCCAACATGGCCGACTGCCATCCCATCCTCTTCCTGCGGATGATGGAGCGGGTGAGGTCGGCGGGCGCCAAGCTGATCGTCGTCGACCCGCGGCGCACCGCCACCGCAGCCAAGGCCGACCTGTTCCTGCAGATCGCGCCGGGCACGGACCTCGCCCTGCTCAACGGGCTGCTGCACCTGCTGCACGCGAACGGCCGCACCGACGCGGACTTCATCGCCGCGCACACCGAGGGCTGGGAGGCGATGCCCGCCTTCCTCGCCGACTACCCGCCCGCCACCGTCGCGGAGATCACCGGCCTCCCGGAGGACGACATCCGCGAGGCCGCCCGGCTGATCGGCGAGGCGGGGGAGTGGACGAGCTGCTGGACGATGGGCCTCAACCAGTCCACGCACGGCACCTGGAACACCAACGCCCTGATCAACCTGCACCTCGCCACCGGCGCCATCTGCCGCCCCGGCAGCGGGCCGTTCTCCCTCACCGGCCAGCCCAACGCCATGGGCGGCCGGGAGATGGGCTACATGGGGCCGGGGCTGCCCGGGCAGCGTTCCGTCCTCGTCGACGCCGACCGGGCCTTCGTCGAGGAACTGTGGGAGCTGGAGCCGGGGACCCTGCGCGCCGACGGCGTCGGCAAGGGCACCGTCGAGATGTTCCGGAAGATGGCCGACGGGGACATCAAGGCGTGCTGGATCATCTGCACCAACCCGGTCGCGTCCGTCGCGAACCGCAGGACGGTCATCGAGGGCCTGGAGGCGGCCGAGTTCGTCGTCACGCAGGACGTGTTCGCCGACACGGAGACGAACGCGTACGCCGACGTCGTCCTGCCCGGCGCGCTGTGGACCGAGACCGAGGGCGTCCTGATCAACAGCGAGCGCAACCTCACCCTCGCCCGCCCGGCCGCCGACCCGCCCGGCGAGGCGACCGCGGACTGGCGGCTCATCGCCGCCGTGGCCCGCGCGATGGGCTACGAGCAGGGCTTCGCGTACGACAGCGCCGAGGAGATCTTCGAGGAGATCAAGCGCGCCTGGAACCCGGTGACCGGCTGGGACCTGCGCGGGGTGAGCTACGAGCGGCTGCGGGAGACGCCCGTGCAGTGGCCGGCGGCGAGCCCCGACGGCCCCGACCGCAACCCGGTCCGGTACGTCGACGCGGACACCGCGGGCGGGGCGCCGGTCTTCCCCACCGCCACCGGCCGCGCGGTGTTCCACGCCCGCCCGCACCTCCCCGCGGCGGAGATGCCCGACGACGACTACCCGTACGTGCTCAACACCGGCCGCCTCCCGCACCAGTGGCACACGCTGACCAAGACGGCCAAGGTCGCCAAGCTGAACAAGCTCGACCCCGGGCCCTTCGTCGAGGTGCACCCGGACGACGCGGCCCGGCTGGGCCTCGCCGACGGGGACTCGGTGGAGGTCGCCTCGCGGCGCGGGCGGGCCGTGCTGCCCGCCGTGGTCACCGACCGGGTGCGGCCGGGCTGCTGTTTCGCGCCGTTCCACTGGAACGACCTGTTCGGGGAGTACCTGAGCGTCAACGCGGTGACGAGCGACGCCGTCGACCCGCTGTCCTACCAGCCGGAGTTCAAGGTGTGCGCGGTGTCGCTGACGAAGACGGCCACGGCGGTGACCGTTCAGGTCCCGGCGCCGGCGGGCACGTCGGCCGAGTCAATGGCTCCGGTCCCGGCCCCGGCGACGGCGGCGCTCGCGCCGTTCGGGCTGGCCCCCGCGCCCCTGCCGCCGGTCCTCGCCGAACACGAACGCCGGTACCTGACCGGCTTCCTGGCGGGCATTCCCTCGGGCGCCCCGGGTGTGCCGGTGCTGCCACCCGACGCCCCGTTCAGCCCCGAGCACGCTCTGTGGGTGAACGGTGTGCTGGCCGGGATGTACTCCAGGGCCGAGGCGTCCCCCGCGTACGGCGTCGGCGGCGGCCCGTCGGCGTCCGCCCCGTCCGGGGCCGCCCCACGCCGACAGGTCGTGATCCTGTGGGCGTCGCAGACCGGGAACGCCGAGGAGTTCGCGTCCGCGGCGGCGGAACGGCTCACCGCGGACGGCCACCCCGCCGCCCTGCTGCCCATGGCGGACGCGAGCCTTGCCGCGCTGCCGTCCGACGCCGACCTGCTGCTGATCACCAGCACCTTCGGCGACGGCGACGCCCCGGACAACGGCGCCGGCTTCTGGGACGCCCTCGCCGCGCCCGACGCCCCGCGCCTGGAGGGCAGGCGGTACGCCGTCCTGGCCTTCGGCGACTCCTCCTACGACGACTTCTGCGGCCACGGACGGCGCCTGGACCGCCGTATGGAGGAGCTGGACGCGGTACGGCTGGCGCCGCGCACCGACTGCGAACCGGACTACGAGACCGAGGCCGAGGCCTGGCTCGAACAGGTGCGCACGGCGCTGACGGACAGCCGCCCCGCACTGCCGGCACCGGCCCCGGCGGCCCCCCGGCCCAGCCGGCCCGCCCCCGTCACCGCCCGCCTCACCGGCAACCGCCTGCTCAGCCTGCCCGGCGCGGGCAAGGAGGTCCGCCGCTTCACCTTCGACACCAGGGACAGCGACACCCCGCTGGTCTACGAGGCCGGGGACGCCCTCGCCGTGCACCCGGCCAACCAGCCGGAGCTGGTGGCCGAGTGGCTGGCCGTCACCGGCCTGGACGCGGACGCGGCCGTGCGGGTCGGGAACGCCGGAGACATGCCCTTCGGCGAGGCCCTGCTGCGCCGGCTCGACATCACCCGCGTCACACCCGGCCTGCTGCGCTTCGCCGCCGACCGCGCCCGCGACCCGCGCGAGCTGCGCAAGCTGCTGCGCCCGGACAACAAGGGCGAGCTGGCCCGCTGGTCCTGGGGACGGCAGGCCGTCGACGTGGTCGCCGAGTTCGGCATCCGGGCCGGGGCACAGGAGTGGGCGGACGCGCTGGGGCGCCTGCAGCCCCGCCTGTACTCCATATCCTCCAGCCCGCTGACCGACCCCCACCTGGTGTCGCTGACCGTCTCCGTCGTCCGCTACGAGAACCTGGCCGGCCGCCCCCGCCAGGGCGTCTGCTCGCCCTTCCTCGCCGACGCCGAGCCGGGCACCCCGGTGCCGGTCCGTGTCCGGCGGGCGACGCACTTCCGCCCGCCGGCCGACCCGGCCACACCGGCGGTGATGGTGGGCCCCGGCACCGGCGTCGCGCCCTTCATGGGCTTCCTGGAGGAACGCCGGGCCCGTGGCCACCGCGCCCCGAACTGGCTGTTCTTCGGCGAACAGCACCGGGCGACCGACTTCTACTACGAGGAGGAGCTGGCCGCCTTCCTGGCGGACGGCACCCTCACCCGCCTGGACACCGCCTTCTCCCGCGACCAGCGCGCCAAGGTCTACGTCCAGGACCGGATGCGTGAGCACGGCCCGCTGCTGTGGTCGTGGCTGCGGGACGGCGCCCGCTTCTACGTCTGCGGTGACGCCTCCCGCATGGCCAAGGACGTCGACGACGCCCTGCGCGAGATCGCCGTCGTCCACGGCGGCCTCGCGGAGGACGAGGCGGCGGCGTACGTCGAACAGCTCGCCGCCGACAAGCGCTACGTGCGTGACGTGTACTGACCGACGGGACGTCACCGGCGGCCGTCAGCCGCCCACGTACCAGCTGAAGCCGTCGTTGCTGGCGGCGAGGGCCAGGAGGACGAGCCAGAGGACGATGTCGACGACGCCGAGGATGATGCCCGCCTTCGCCATTCCGGCGCCGTTCTTCACCGCTGCCTGACGGCGGGCGACGGCACCGAAGACGATGGCCAGGGGGCCCAGGACGATGTTCAGGAAGAACAGTCCGACGATGCCGCAGCACAGGCTCGCGATCGCCAGGCCGTTGGTGCGCGATCCGGAGGACGCGGCCGGGGAACTGCCGTAACTCGTCATTGCATACTCCCGATTGTCGATGGCACGGACCGAACGGGCCGTATGGGCCTTTCTGTTGACGTGCCGCACGAGTCCCCCTGCGAGCCGCTTCCATGCCTGCGCCGTGCGCGGACGCCGAGTGTGGACGCCGAGTGCCGACGTCGGGGTGCGTCGGCGGGCGGCATGAAAAGCACCGGAAGGTTGCCGGAAGCAGGCAATGCGGCCCGCGGCACCGGCGTGTGAACATGCGTTCGCAACGGGGGAGCAGGGCAGGGACCGCATGGGAAGGCGGTGAGCGCGGATGGCCTGGTTTCTGGGTCTCGGCATCACGGGGGCCGTCCTTCTCATGCTGTCCCTCGTCCTGGACGGAGTGCTGGACGGGCTCCTCGACGGGCTGCTGTCCCTCCCCGTCGTCGCCGGGTTCGTCTCGATGTTCGGCTTCTCCGGCGCGATCGCCCTGGGTACGACCGGGTGGGGCGTGGCCGGCGCGATCCTGGCCGGGGTGCCGGCGGGGGCCGTCACGGGATGGTTCGCGTACCGCCTCGGCCGGGCGCTGACGGACGACCGGTCCGGGGCCGCGCTCCGCGACGACGACCTGATCGGTGCCTCCGGTTCGGTGGTGACCGCGATCCCGGCCGACGGCTACGGCGAGGTGCTGGTGCGTCTGGCGGGGCAGCCGGTGAAGCTCGCGGCGAGGAGCCCCGTCCCCGTGGCCCGCGGCGCCGAGGTCTGGGTGTCGGAGGCGCTGTCGGCCACGGCGGTCTCCGTACGCCTCGTCGAACGCTGACGCGCGTCCTTCTCCGCTGCCCGTCCGCAACCCTTGTCGATTCGCCGTCCCCGTGGGAGGGCTGAGGGGAACCGTCATGAGTTCAGTCGTCATCGCCGTGGTGGGAGTGGTCGTACTCCTCGTCCTCGTCGCACTGGTCGTCGTCAGCCGCTACAAGGTGGCCGGTCCGAGTGAGGCGTTCATCGTCACCGGGCGGCGCGGCAAGAAGGCCACCGATCCGGAGACCGGCCGCGTCTTCACCGACAACAGCGGGCAGAAGGTCGTGGTCGGCGGCGGTGTGTTCGTCGTGCCGTTCGTGCAGCAGCGGTTCACCCTCGACCTGTCCTCACGGCACATCCCGGTCGCCGTGCGCGGCGCGGTCACGCTGCGCGGGGTGAAGGCCAACCTGGAGGGTGTGGCGATCGTCAAGGTCGGCGGCACCGAGGACTCCATCCGCGCCGCCGCCCAGCGGTTCCTGATGCAGCAGGACGGCATCGTCGGCTTCACCCAGGAAGTGCTCTCCGGCGCGCTGCGCGCGATCGTCGGCCGGATGTCGGTGGAGGACATCATCCGGGACCGGGCCGCGTTCGCCGGGCAGGTGGCGGAGGAGGCCGAGGCCAGCCTGTCCGGGCAGGGGCTGGTGCTGGACGCCTTCCAGATCCAGGACATCACCACCGAGGGCTCCTACCTGGAGGACCTGGGCCGGTCCGAGGCCGCGCGGGCCAGGCAGGAGGCCGACATCGCGGAGGCCGTGGCCCGGCGCGCCGCCGAGCAGGCCCGGCTGAAGGCCGAGGAGGAGATCGCCGTCGCCCAGCGGACCTTCTACCTCAAGCAGGCGGAGATCAAGGCCGAGACCGACGAGGCCGCGGCCCGGGCCGCCGCCGCGGGCCCGCTGGCGGAGGCCGCCCGGCAGCAGGAGATCCTCACCGAGCAGGAGAAGGTCGCCGAGCGGCAGGCCGCGCTGACCGACCGCCAGCTCGACACCGAGGTCCGCAAGCCCGCCGACGCCCAGCGGTACGCCGCCGAACAGGAGGCCGAGGCCAGGAGGGTGGCCAGGGTCAAGCAGGCCGAGGCGGAGCGGCTGGCCGGCATCGCCGCGGCGCAGGCGGAGGCGGAGCGCGCCCGGCTGACCGGTGAGGGCGAGAAGCAGCGCCGCGGCGCGCTGGCCGAGGCCCAGGCCATCGAAGGGCTCAAGCAGGGTGAGGCCGAGCGGTCCCGGCGCGCGGCGATCGCGGAGGCGGTCCGGCTGGAGGGTGAGGCGGAGGCCGCGGCGACCGGGGCGAGGGGCGCCGCGGAGGCCGAGGCGATGCGCAAGAAGGCCGACGCCTTCGCGCAGTACGGTGACGCGGCCGTGCTCCAGATGCTGGTGGAGGTGCTGCCGCAGGTGGTCGCCAAGGCGTCGGAGCCGCTGAGCGCCGTGGACAAGATGACCGTCATCTCCACCGACGGGGCGAGCCGGGTCACGCGCACCGTCGCCGACAACGTGGCCCAGGGCATCGAACTCCTCGGCTCCACCACCGGAGTCGACCTCACGGAACTGCTCCGGGGCATCACCAGCCGGGTCGGCGGCACGCCCGCCGAGGCCGACGGCAGGGTGGAGATCACCGGCTGACGGCCGGGCGGTACGGCGGTCCGCCGGTCAGGGCGTGGCCGCGTGGGCGAGCCGGGTCAGCGCGGTCTTGAGGCGGTCGGTCGACAGCCCCTGGCCGCGCTGATGGAGGAAGACCTCGGGTGCCAGCGGCGCCAGCAGCGCGTCCGCGAGGGCTTCGGGGTCGGGTGTGCCCGCCTCCCGCAGGAGCGCGAGGACGTGGGCGCGCCAGAAGCCGTAGGCGCCGACGGCGAAGCGCTTCGCCCCGGCCTCGGCGCCCAGGACGAGATGGCCGTGCTGCTCCAGCAGATCGATCATGGCCGTGAAGAAGGCGGTCAGGCGCTCGCGCGGCGGCGCACCGGGCCCCAGCGGGGGCGCTCCCTGCAACAGCTCGCCCTGCAGGAGCCGTTCGTGCTCGTCGAGGAGCGCCGCCGCGATCGAGGTGACGTCCGGGTAGCGCCGGTAGAGCGTGCCCCGGCCGACGCCGGCGGCGCGGGCGATGTCCTCCATCGTGACCGCGCGAGGGTCCCCGGCCGCGAACAACCGGGCTGCCGCGTCGAGCACCTTGGCCCGGTTCCGTGCGGCGTCCGCGCGTTCCTTCGTCTCCACGGGAGTCAGCCTACGTGAGCCCGCCGGAATAACTGGACGGGATGTCCGGTTGCTACAGTCGTCCACGCAACCGGACGCGCCGTCCGGTTAATGCTCCGTGTTTTCTCCATGAGGCAGGAGTCATCCCATGGCCACCCGCGCACAGACCTTGCTGCACCTCGACGCCAGCGCCCGCCGCCGGTCCTTCAGCCGGGAGCTCGGTGACGCCGTCGCCGCCGCCTGGCGGTCGTCCCGCCCCGACGGCAGGTACGTGCACCGCGACCTGGCGCTCGCCCCGGTTCCCCAGATAGCCGAGGCGTGGACCGAGCTGTGCGACTACGTGCTGGAACACCGGATCACCGACATCGCGCGGTACCGGGAGGCGGTGCGCACCCCCGCCCAGGCCGAGGCCTGGGCCGTCGTGGAGCCGCTGCTCGACGAACTCGTCGCCGCCGACGCCGTACTCATCGCCACCCCGATGTACAACTTCTCCGTCCCGGCGTCGCTCAAGGCGTGGATCGACCAGGTCACCTTCCCGAAGATGTCGCTGGCCGGACGGCGCTTCGTCGTGGCCTACGCGCGCGGCGGGGCGTACGGGCCCGGCACCCCGCGTCACCCGCACGACCACCAGGAGCGCTATCTGCGTGACTTCCTCACCGGCCACTTCGCGGTGCCCGACGAGGCGATGACCTTCCTCGGCACCGAACTGGTCAACTCCCGGGTCGATCCCGCGCTCGCCGCCCGCCGCGAGGCCCACGACGCGTCCCACGCCGCCGCGCTGGCCGCGGCCCGGGACATCGGACGGTCGCTGTGAGCTGGCTGCTGCTCGTCGCCGCGGGCCTGGTCGAAGTCGCCTGGTCGCAGAGCATCAAGCCCACGGCCGGCTTCACCCGCCCGCTGCCCACGCTCGTCTCCGTCGCCCTGGCGGCCGTCGCGGTCTACCTGCTGTCCCTGGCCATGAAGGGGCTGCCCGTCGGCACGGCCTACGCGGTGTTCACCGGGATCGGCGCGGCCGGCGCCATCACCCTGGGCGTCGTCGTCCACAAGGACCCCGTGAACCTGGGCCGCGTCGTCGCGCTCGGCCTGATCATCGGGGGCGTGGCGCTGGCCCGCGCGACCACGCCGGACGTCTGACGGACGGCGGCCGGTCCGCCCGTCACGGCCCTTCCTCCCGCGCACGGGCCCGAGCGGGCCTCCCGCGGGCGACGAGACACGCCGGTACGGCCACGGCGGCGCCGGCGTACAGCAGCGCCGGGTAGTCCAGGGCGTGCACGATCTGCCCGCCGACGGCACCGGCCAGGGACAGGCCCACGAACAGCGCCCCGTTGTTCCACGACAGCATGGCCGTCGCCCGCTCGGGGAACAGATCGACCAGATGACGCTGCTGGGCGGGGAAGAAGGCGTAGGCGGCCAGTGCGAACAGGGCCAGCGCGCAGGCCAGCGCCCACGTGACGGGGAAGACCAGGGCCACGACGGCTTCCAGCACGGCCGTCAGCGCCAGCGCGGTCCTGGTGACCCGCACGGGCCCGGCCCGGTCGGCGAACCGCCCGCCCAACTGCCCGCCGACGACGGCACCGACGCCGTACACGACCAGCAGCCAGGTCACGGCGGTGCTCCTGCCGTCGGCGTGCAGCGCGACCGCCAGGAAGGTGTAGAGGCTGTACACGGAGAACGCCCACAGAGCCGTCACCGCGACGGCGGACACGGCGACGCCCGTCCCGGGACGCCCGGCCCGCCGCGGCACTCCCGGCGGGCCGGCGTCCGCCGGGACGGGGCGGGCCCGCCAGACGAACGCGTGAGGGAACGCCAGTACGAATGTGCCGGCGGCGAGGATGACGAAGGCGGCCTGCCAGCCCACGTACCGCCCCAGCAGCGACCCGGCCGGCGCGCCCACCCACAGGGCGGTCAGCAGCCCCGACCCCACCACGGCCAGCACCTGCGCCCGGGCCCGCGGCCGCGCACGGGTGCTGACCAGGGCGTACACGGTGGGCCCGGTCGCCGCGGCCGCGACGCCCGCCACCACGCGAGCCGCCAGCAGCGCGCCGAAGCCCGGCGCCAGCGCGGTACCGACGTTGGCCGCGGAGAACAGCACCAGGGCCACCACCAGGACCGTGGCGCGGTCCCGTCGGTCGGAGAGCCAACCGGCGAACGGCGAAGCCACCACGTACGCGACGGAGAAGGCCGTGACCAGCAGACCGGAGCCGGCCGTGGAGACGTCGAAGGACGCGGCGATGTGGGGGAGCAGCGGCGCCACCACGAACAGGTCGGTCCCCACCAGGAACTGTGTCAGCCAGGCCAGCACCACCGGCCCGGCGCCCAGGCCGGGCACCGTTTCTCCGGCCGGCTCGCCGCGGGGCGGGTGCATGGTCCGACGCTAGGTCCTCCACCGGGACGCGGCCATCGGGGACGTGCCGGGCGTGGCAGGGTGTTCAGCCGTCGGCCCGCACCACGCCGACCACGCTCCGCTAGCATGTTCGAACTCGCGACGAACACCGTTATCGCCCGTCGCTCACCGGAAAATTGGTCGAACAATTGATACCTAGAGCATCGCGGGTGTCTTCGCGAACAGACGGCGAAAGCGCGCCCTCCATGTGGCGTCGGCCCCGGACGATCCTGTGGGCCGCCGCGGGTGTGGTGACCCTCGGATTCCTCGTCGCGCTGGAGGTCGCCGCGCGGCATTACGGCGTGCCGGGGCCGATCACCAACCAGACGCGAGAAGTGATCTTCCCGCCCAAGTCGGGTGGTCTGCTGTACGCCAGCATGGCGCTGATGATGGTGGTGCTCACCTGGCGGCAGCGGCTCGTCGCGCTCGCCGCCGCGATCGGCATCGACCTCGCCTTCCTCCTCGTCCGGTGGGCGACCGACACCAAGATCACCGAGGGTCATCCCTTCGGGAACGGCGCGTTGCTGGTGATGCTGGGCTGCGCGGTCCTCGCCGTCACCCGCCGCACCGGCCGGGAACGCGCGCTGCTGCTGAAGGGCGTCGGGCTGGGCCTGCTGCTGATGACCGGCCGCAAGACCGGCGACACCTGGCTGCTCATCACCGCGAAGACCCGCCCGACCGTGCTCGACGAGTACGTGGCGACCGCCGACCAGGCACTGGGCAACCCGTCCTGGCTGGTGGGCCGGATCGTCGAGGCCACCGGCCCGATCGGCTTCAACACCCTCGACTTCGTCTACGGCCAGCTCCCGGTGGCCGCCGTCATCGTCGCCCTCTACCAGCTGCGCCACGTGGCGATCGAGCGCCGCTTCCCCCGCCACCACCTGGTCCGCAGCTTCCTGATGATCGGGCTCCTCGGACCGGCCGTCTACATGATCTACCCGGTGGTCGGACCGATCTTCGCCTTCGGCACCGGCACCGAGCACTGGGCGTCGGTCAGCCTGTGGGCGGACACCTGGCCCACCCGGCAGTGGGCGGTGGCCGAGATCTGGCCGACGACGCCGCCGCCGATCGGCACCCCGCACCCCATACCGTTCGACGAGGCCACCCCGCGCAACTGCATGCCCAGCCTGCACACGGCGTGGGCCGCCGCGATCTTCATCCACACCCGCAAGGGCTCACGCGTTCTGCGCCACGCGGGAACGTTCTGGCTGGTCGCCACCCTCTGCGCGACGCTCGGCTTCGGCTACCACTACGGCGTGGACCTCGTCGCCGGCGTGGTGTTCGTCCTCACCATCGAGGCGGCCCTGCGCGCGCTCGACCACGGCTGGGACCGCTCGGGAACCCGGCTGGTCGCTTACGGCGCGACGGTCTTCGCGGTGCTCCTGGTGTCGTACCGCTACCTGCCGACGGCGATGGCCAGGCTCCCGTGGCTGTTCGGACCGCTCCTCGTCCTGGCGATGGCCTCGATGATCTACGGCTACGTCCGGACCACCGCACGATGGGCAGCCGAAGCCGAAGCCGAAGCGGTACCCGATGCGGTACCCGAAGTGGAAGTCCTGCCCACGCCTCCCGTGATACCCGCGGCGCGCGCCCCCGAGCCCGAGCCGGTCGAACCGGCCGCCGGGGGGACTCCCGGGGGGACTCCCGGGGAGACGCCGCCCTCGGCCTCGGCGCCCGGCGTCGTCGACGCCGGGCGTTGACGACCGACCGGCCGAGGTCGGGCCAGGTCAGGCTTCCAGGACCCGTCGCTTCTGTTCCTCGAACTCCGCCTCGGTGAGCACCCCTTGGGCCTTGAGATCGCCGAGCTGCTTCAGCTGGTCGATCTTGTCGGTCATGTCGGGGACCGGCGGGGCGGCAGCCGGGGCAGCGGCCGGCTCGGCGTAGGACGCCGGTTGAGGCGCGGGCGCCTCGTACGCGTAGGACTGCTGTGCGGCCCACCGGCCCTGCTGTCTGCGGGAGACACGGTTCGACACGGCGGTCGCCGTCCCGGCGACGACGGCGGTGCGCGCCACTCCGCGGAGAAGACCTGGCATGGCAGTTTCCCTCTCGTCCGTCAGCCGTGATCGGTGGCCGCGCTCACTGCGCGGCCTCGGTCGCCTCGAGGGCGGCGAGGAGGTCGGGCACCGGGATCCGCCCGGAGGCGACCAGCCGGGCACCGCCCCGGCGAAGGGCGGCGGCGAAGGGCGCGGCCCAGACGTTCTCGTAGATCAGGACGCCGGCGGAGCTGCCGGGTTCCAGCACGGAGGCCGCCTCCTCGAGGTCGTCCTGGCCCAGCAGCCCGGACGACGCGCCCTCGAAGACGGCCAGGTCGAGTGCGCCGTCACCGGTGAGGTCGGCGATCTCCATGCCGGTGACGGTTCCGTCCTCGTCCTTCCTGACGAACATCAGGTCGAGGATGCGGATGAGGCCGCGGTCGACCAGGTCCACCAGGATGGGGAAGCCCTCGCCTGTCATCCGGTTGCCGGGAAACTCGACGACGAGGTAGTCGATCGGGCCCACTTCTGCTGTTTCGTCGGTCACGGTGCCACCTCTGGTGCGCCTGGGCTGCCGCCAGTGACGTCCCCCCTCGCCTCAATTGCAGCACCGGCCCGCGGCGTCCGCACGCCGGTGCGCCGTTCACCCGCTTGATACGCCCGGGTCGCGCACTTCCTGCCGCGCCAATCTGCTGGTGGCCATGAGTGATACCGGTGACGAAGAGCTCTCGGCCCGGGAGCGCGACGAGCTGGACGAACTGCGGAGCCGGGTGACCGCCCTGGAGGGCGCCGCCACGCCGCCGCGGCGGCATCACCCGTTCCGCTCGATCGGCTCGGTGCTGCTGATCCTCCTCGCGGCGCTGCTGTCGCTGCTGTCCGTCGTCGCGGTGTGGGCGAACAGCATCGTGCAGGACACGGACCGCTACGTCGCCACCGTCGGGCCGCTGGCGAGCGACCCCGACGTACAGCAGGCGGTCACCAACCGGGTCACCGACGCCGTGCTGTCGCACGTCGACGTGAAAGCGCTGGTCGGCCAGCTCACGGACGCGGCGTCGGAGCAGGGGGTGCCGCCGAGGGCGGCCGAGCTGCTGAAGAACCTGGACGGCCCGATCGAGAGCGGGCTCAAGCAGCTGGTCAGCGGTGCGGTGGAGCGGGTCGTCACCAGCAGCGCCTTCGAGAAGGTGTGGGTGGAGGCCAACCGCAGGGCGCACTCGGCGCTGGACGAGGCGCTGACGGGCCAGTCCGACGCCGCCGTCCAGCTGAAGGACAACCAGGTCGTCATCGACATCGGCCCGATCGTCGAGCAGGTCAAGACCCGGCTGGTCGACGCGGGCTTCTCGCCCGCCGCGAAGATCCCGGAGGTCCACACCGACTTCGTGGTGTTCGCGTCGAAGGAGATCGGCGAGGTCAAGACGTATGTGAGGGTGCTGGAGATCCTGGGCGGATGGCTGCCCCTGATCGCGTTGCTGGTGGCGGCCGCCGGTGTGTACGTGGCGTTCAACCGCCGGCACGCGCTGATCGGGGCGGCCCTCGCGGTCTTCGCCGCCATGGTGATCCTCGGCATCGCCCTCACCGTCGCCCGCGACGTCTACCTCGACCACCTGCCGCCGGGCACGTCCCAGGCGGCCGCGGGAACGGTGTACGACGCGCTGATCAAGTTCCTGCGGGCCGGTGTGCGGGCGCTCGGTGCCGCCGCCCTGTTCACCGCCGCCGGCGCCTTCCTCGCCGGCCCGTCCCGGATCGCCGTGCTCACCCGCACGGGCTGCCGCAGGAGCATCGGCAGCCTGCGCGACGTGGCGGCGTCCGCCGGGTTCCGTACGGGGCCGGTCGGCCGGTTCGTCCATCGCCACAAGCGCTGGATCGGCGTCGTCATCCTGGTGGTCGCGGCGGTCGTCCTGTTCACCTGGCACTACCCGACCACGGCGGTCGTGGTGTGGACCGCGGTGATCACGCTGGTGGCCCTCGCGATCCGCGAGTTCCTGGACGACCCCTCCCCACCGCCGGCCGGTTCCGCGGCACCGCCCGGTCCCCCACCGCCGGCCGGCTCGCCCACCGATGCCGCCGCTCGCTGAGGCTTTACGTCGGGACAGGGCCGCGCCATCCGCCAAGTCGCCCTCCGATATCCCGAATGTGTAGATTTGTACGACCGGGTACACAGCTGCCAGGCGCGCCGACGGTCGCGCCGACGCGCATGAGCCTCGCAGGCGAGGGCCGATGTTCGACTTGAGCGCGCCGATCGTGGCCACGTTCCTGGTGTACGTGGCCGCCATGATCGGAACGGGTGTCTGGGCGTACGCCCGCACCCACACGTTCGCCGACTTCGCCCTGGGGGGCCGCAGGCTCAGCGCGCCCGTCGCCGCGCTGTCCGCGGGAGCCAGCGACATGTCCGGCTGGCTGTTCGTCGCGCTGCCCGGAGCGGTGTACGCGGCCGGGCTCGGCGCCAGCTGGATCGCCGTCGGACTGGTCGTCGGCACCTACCTCAACTGGCTGTTCGTCGCGCCGAGACTGCGCACCTACACCGAGCGGGCCGGGAACGCCGTGAGCCTGTCGGCGTACCTGGAGGAGCGGTTCGAGGACCGCACCCGGGTGCTCCGGATGGCCTCGGCCGCGGTCACCCTGGTGTTCTTCACCGTCTACGTCGCCAGCGGGCTGGTGGCCGGCGGGCTGCTGTTCGAGAGCGTCTTCGACCTGCGCTTCGGGCTCGGCGTGACCCTGACCGCCCTGGTGATCGTCATCTACTCGTGCCTGGGCGGCTTCCTCGCCGTGAGCCTGACGCACGTCATGCAGGGCACCCTGATGTTCCTGGCCCTGATCGTGCTCCCGCTGACCGGCATCGTCGCGCTCGGCGGCTTCGGGGCGCTGGGCGACGCCCTCGACGCCAAGGCACCGGCGCTGCTGGAGATGAGCGCCGAGGTCCACTACGAGGACGGCCAGTGGTTCGCGGACGGGCCGCTCGGCGCCGTCGCGATCGCCTCGCTGCTCGCCTGGGGCCTGGGCTACTTCGGCCAGCCGCACATCCTGGCCCGCTTCATGGGCATCCGCAGCATCCGCGCCATCCCCGCGGCCCGCCGTATCGGGACGGGCTGGGCCATCGTCGTGCTCGGCGGCGCCACGCTCGTCGGCCTCGTCGGCATCGGACGGCTCGGCTCGCCGCTCCCCGAACCGGACACGGTGTACATCGTCCTGAGCCGGACCCTGCTCAACCCCTGGATCGCCGGGGTGATGCTGATCGCCGTACTGGCCGCGATCATGTCGACCGCGGACAGTCAGCTGCTGGTGTCGTCCGTCGCTCTCACGGAGGACTTCTACCACGCGTTCCTCAACCGGCGTGCCTCGGACAAGGCGCTGGTGTGGGTGGGGCGCGGCGCCGTCGTCGTGGTGATCCTGGTGGCCTTCGGGATCGCGCTCAGAGCCGACGGCCTGCTGAGCATCGTCGCCTACGCGTGGGCGGGCTTCGGGGCGGCCTTCGGGCCGGTCGTCCTGCTGTCGCTGTACTGGCCGCGCATGACCTGGGCGGGGGCCATGGCCGGGATCGTCTCCGGGGCGGCCACGGTACTGCTCTGGGACGAGATCAACCCACGGCTCGGGCGGTTCGAGTCGGGCATCTACGAGATGGTCCCGGGCGTGCTGGTCGCCACGGTCGCCGCGCTGGTCTTCGGCAGATTCGTCGGCCACCCGCCGAAGCAGGCCTTCTGGCGGATGCCGGGCGGCGGGATGAACCAGCTGGTGCTGGCGCCGTTCCTCACCCACGCACCGGTCGGCATCGCCGTCCTGGACGCGGACCTGCGCTACGTCTGGGTGAACGAGCCGCTGGACCGCATGGTGCCGCTCGCGCGGCGGCTGGGCCGGGAGGCGAGCGAGGTGCTGCCCAGCTCGGACGCGGCGGCGTTCGAGGAGCACATGCGGACGGTGCTCAGTACCGGGCGCCCGGTGATGGACCACGAGTTCCGCGGCGTCAGCCATCTCGACCCGGACCGGGAGCGGGCGTACTCCGCGTCGTTCTTCCCCATGAAGGACCGCCACGGCCGGCAGGTGGGCGTCTGGTACATGATCATCGACGTCACCGAACGCTGGGAGGCCCAGGAACGCCTGGCCCTGCTGAACGACGCCGGTGCCCGGATCGGCAGCACGCTGGACGTGACGCGGACCGCGCAGGAACTGGCCGACGAGGCCGTGCCGTCCCTCGCCGACTTCGTCGCCGTCGACCTGCTGGACACGGTCATGAGGGGAGAGGAACCGGCGCCGGGACCGGTCGGCATGATGCCCGTCATCCGCCGCGCGGGGCAGCAGTCGGTGCGCGAGGGCTGCCCGGAGGCGAGCCTGGCCGTGGGAGAGACGGTACGGCGTGCTCCGTCGTCGCCCGTGACCCGCTGCCTGCTGGAGAGCACGACCCTGGTCGAACGGACCCTGGATCCCGCCAGCCCCTGGCTGACCGAGGACGAGGCCCTGGGCGCCTCCATCCGCGAGTTCGGCTTCCGCTCGCTGATGGTGGTCCCGGTCCGGGCACGCGGCGTCACCCTGGGCGTGGCCACGTTCGCCCGGTCCCGGCGCGCCGGGCCCTTCGAGGACGACGACGTACGCCTCGCCGAGGAGATCGTCTCCCGCGCGGCGGTGAGCGTCGACAACGCGCGCCGGTTCACCCGCGAGCGCACCGCGGCCCGTTCGATGCAGCGTTCGCTGCTCCCGCAGAAGCTGACGGGCGGCTCCGCGGTCGAGGTGGCGTCCTGGTACCTCCCGGCCGACGCCCCCAGCGGTGTCGGCGGCGACTGGTTCGACGTGATCCCGCTCTCCGGGGCCCGCGTCGCCCTGGTCGTCGGGGACGTCGTCGGCCACGGCATGAACGCGGCCACCACCATGGGGCGCCTGCGCACCGCCGTCCGCACGCTCGCTAACCTGGACCTCCCGCCGGACGAACTGCTGGCCCACCTGGACGACCTGGTCATCGGCGTCATCGGGGCGGACGACGGCAACGAGCCGACGGGGGACGGGGACGAGACCCTGGGCGCCGCCTTCCTGGGCGCCACCTGCCTGTACGCCGTGTACGACCCGGTCAGCAGCCGGTGCACGCTGGCCCGGGCCGGACACCTCCCGCCCGTGATCGTCAACCCGGACGGCCGTGCCGACCTCCTGGACCTGCCCGCCGGACCGCCCCTCGGGCTCGGCTACCTCCCCTTCGAGTCCGTCGAACGGGAGCTGACCGAGGGCAGCCTCATCGCCCTCTACACCGACGGCCTCATCGAAAGCTTCCACCGGGACATCGACGTCGGGCTCTCCCGCCTCGGCGACACCCTCGCGGCGCCCGGACCGACGACGCTGGAGGAGATCGGCCGCAAGGCGGTCGACGCCCTGCTGACCGGCCCCCCGTCCGACGACGCCGCCCTGCTCCTCGCCCGGACCCGGGTCCTGGCCCAGGACCGGGTCGTCTGCTGGGACCTGCCGAGCGTCCCGACCGCCGTGGCGGAGGCCCGCGGCCTGGCGAGCCGGCAACTGGCCGACTGGGGCATGGACGAGCTGACGTTCACCACGGAGCTCATCGTCAGCGAACTGGTGACCAACGCCATCCGCCACGGCGCCGGCCCGGTCGCGCTCCGCCTGATCCGGGACCGCGGCCTGATCTGCGAGGTCTCCGACGCCAGCAACACGTCCCCGCGCCTGCGCCACGCCCGCACCACCGACGAAGGCGGCCGCGGCCTGCTGATCGTGGCCCAGCTCGCCCAGCGCTGGGGCACCCGCTACACGACGACCGGCAAGACCATCTGGACGGAGCAGGTCATCCCCACGGAGATGATCGCCGTCGAGACGGTCGAATGACTCGCTCTCACCGTGGTTCCCGCCGGGCCTGCCGCGAGGGTCACTCCTCTCCCACGGGGAACCCGGACCACAGGGGCGGGGCGAGGCATGTCTGTCGGCGACGGGAAGGCTGGCGATGATGGGCCCGGATGGTTCGCGGCACGTGATGGCCAGGGCTCTCGACGCCCTCGGCACGGGCGCCTATCTGGCCGACGAGCAGGGTCTGATCGTCGCCGTCAACACGCGCGCCGAACAGTCCCTGGTACGCACCGCCGCCGATCTGGTCGGCCGGGACGCCCACGACCTGCTGCACCGCACCAGCTACGGCGAACCCGTGCCGAGGGCGCAGTGCCGGATGCGGGAGAGCCTCCTCGGCGGGAGCACGCGGCAGGGTGAGGACGAGTGGTTCGAACGCGGAGACGGCTCGCTGCTGCCGGTGGCATGGCTGGCCACCCCCTGCGACATCGGCATCCGCACGACGGCCACGCTCGTCCTCTTCCACTCCTCGGGGGACCCCCGGCACACCGGCCGGCAGCCACCGGCCGGCGGACGGCTCTCCGAGATGGAACGGCTCGCCCTGCTCGCCGAGACGACCACCCTGCTCACCTCCACCCTGGACATCGACGAGGCGCTGCGCCGCCTGATCAGCCTCGTCGTGCCGCGCATAGCCGACTGGGCCGTCATCGACCTGATCGGCGACCGGGACGAGGTCTCGCGCTTCGCCGTCGCCCATGCCGAGGGCGGCACCGTGCGCTTCCGGGACGATCTCCAGGGGCCCATGCCGCCGGTGCCGCAGGAGTCCTCGATGCCCTTGTCCCGCGCCCTGCGCGGCGTCGCGTCCTCCTTCGCCGGCCCCGAGACGTACCAGGGCCCGCCCGACTCCGGGATCGCGGTGGAGCAGCGCCGCCTGTTCGAGGCGACCGGCATGCACTCGGCCATCCTGGTGCCCCTGCGCAGCCTGCACGACGTGATGGGCGCCCTCACCCTGGGGCGCGCCGACCAGCCCGACCGGTTCACCACGGCCGACACCGCCCTGCTGGAGGACATCGCCCGGCGCGCCAGCCTCGCCCTGGAGAACGCCCGCCTCTACCAGCGCCAGCGCCAGGTCGCCGAGACCATGCAGCGCCATCTGCTGCCGAAGCTCCCGCGTTCGCCCGGCCGCGCCATGGCCGTCCGCTACCTGCCCGCGCCGGACGCCTCCCACGTCGGCGGCGACTGGTACGACGCGTTCGACCTCGCGGACGGCGCCACCGCCCTCGCCGTGGGGGACGTCGTCGGCCACGACCTGGAGGCCGCCGCCGGCATGGCCCAGTTGCGCAACATGCTCCGCGCCTACGCCGTGTCCCAGCAGAAGCCGCCGAGCAAGATCGTGGAATGGCTCGACCAGGCGACCCTGGACATCACCGAGGTCTCCATGGCGACGCTGGTCTTCGCCCGTATGAGCGAGAACGCCGCCGGCCAGTGCGAGCTGTCCTGGACCAACGCGGGCCATCCGCCTCCGCTGCTGGTCACCCGCGAGGGCGTGGCCCGCTATCTGACCGACGGCCACGGGATGCTCCTGGGCGTCGCGCCCGAGCAGGTCCGACCCGACGCGACGGCGGAACTGCCGCCCGGGGCGACCCTGCTCCTCTACACCGACGGCCTGATCGAGTCCCCGGGCCACAGCCTGGACGAGGGCCTGGAACGCCTGCGCCGCCACGCCGGGGCCCTGGCCCGCCGCCCTCTGGAGTCCTTCACCGACGAGCTGCTGGCCCGGG
The DNA here is from genome assembly GCF_001905845.1 of Streptomyces sp. TSRI0107. Classification (GTDB taxonomy): domain Bacteria; phylum Actinomycetota; class Actinomycetes; order Streptomycetales; family Streptomycetaceae; genus Streptomyces. Next base: position 48,051 of record NZ_LIVZ01000010.1, read on the forward strand.
CCCGCCCGCCCGACAACGACGACGACGTGGCCCTGCTGGCGGTGCGGTACGGCCCCGGCTACTCGACCTGAGGGCCGCCGGGGGCGCGGAAGCCGACCTGCCGGCGGGTGGCCTCGTCGATCTCGTCGACGGTGAGCAGTGGGGTGGCCCGCGTGTGCAGGGCGCCGCTGGCCTTGACGGTGAGGCTGACGGCGGCCATGGAGACCGGGTCGGGGAAGTCGACGATGAGGACGACGTCGTCCTGCCCGAAGGCGAAGTACATGGCCTCGACCTGCCCGCCGAGGCCGGTGACGACCTGCTCGACGGCGGCACGGCGCCCGCCGGCGCCCTCCTCGAGCAGCCCCTTGGTGCCCTCGGCCGTGTAGGAGGCCTGGATGAGGAACTTCGGCATGGCGATACTTCCCGCCTGTCGCTTGTCCGTTCTGCGTTCTCTCCCCCCGACGCCGGCGACCCCCGAAGCCGGCAACCCCCGAAGCAGGCGACGGCCTCGACCACGCGGTCCAGACCGCCGCCCGCCTTCCCGCCCGCGCTCAGGGCGTCACGACTCGGATTCGGACTCCGAGGTCCAAGTGCCCAGGGACATCTCGGCGGTGATGCCGGGTCCGAAGCCGGCCATCAGGCCGCGGTGGCCCTCCAGGGCCGATCCCTCGTCGAACATGCGCGCCAGGGCGTCCAGTACCACCGCGCTGGCTATGTTGCCGTACTCGGTGAGCGTGGCGCGGCTGAAGCGGAACGCCTCGTGCGGCACGTCGAGGAAACGGCTCAGGTCGTCCAGGATGCGTGGACCGCCCGCGTGGATGATGTAGAAGTCCATCTTGCCGGCGTTCCACTGGTGCTGCTCCGCGAGGGCCTGCAGGGCCGGGGCGAGCGGCTCCATGGTTCCGGGCACGCGCTTGTCGAGCTGGAAGTGGAAGCCCGTGGAGCGGACCGCGTAGGAGATCCACTCCTCGGTGCCCGGGATGATGTACGAGCCGTTGCGCTCCAGCCGGACCCCGGTGGCGCAGTCGTCGCCCCGGACCACGGCCGCGGCGATCCCGTCGCCGAACAGGCCGTTGGACAGCAGGGACCCCACGCCCAGATCGGTGGGCTGATAGCACAGCGAGCAGAACTCGCAGGCGATGATGAGCGCGTTGCCGTCCGGGTACGCCGTGCAGAAGTCGTGTGCCCGGTTGATGGCGGCACCGCCCGCCGCGCAGCCGAGTTGCGCGATGGGCACCTGCCGGGTCTCCGGACGGAAGCCCATCGTGTCGATGAGCCATGCGGTCGGCGGGGGCATCATGAAGCCGGTGCAGGACACGTAGATGATCACGTCGATCTGCTGCGGCTCCAGTCCCGCCTGCTCGAGAGCGCGGCGCACCACGGCCGGCACGCGGGCCTTGGTGTGCTCCTCGTAGGTGGCGCTGCGGGCGTCCACGCCCGGGTGCTGCAGCACCTTCTCGATGGGCTGGATCAGATGCCGCTTCCGCACCCCGGTGTTCTCGATGAGCCTGAGCGCCAGTCCGAGCTGTGGGTGGTCGCCGTGCAGCCGGCGCGCCAGCTCGAGTGTTTCCTCGTTGGTGATGACGTACTCGGGCACTTCGATCGCCGGCTTGCAGAGAACCGCCATGGATTGCCTCCCAGCGCACGTGGTCCGCACGGCCAGACCGTGACCAGGTCGGGCATTTCACCCTCCGGCGGTAGCCACCCGGATTCGTCCGCGCGGAAACGGTGCGGAACGGATCGTCGGTGGGCCCCGGCGCCGGTTTCGATGTCCCTGGCACGGGCGCGGTCGGTACGGACCGTCGAAGACTGAGTTCTCCCCGTTCGGACGGATGTGATCCGCCACGGCTTGGTCAGCCGTCTGACCCACGCTACGACGGGAGGGTGACGGCCGCACGTCGAGTGCGCGCGGCGCGGACCCCCGGAAACGAGTGGCCCCCGGACGCGCACGGACTCCATGCGCATCCGGGGGCGCCGCGGTCACCAGGTGACGGGCAGGGCGAGCGGATAACGCCAGATCGACGTCTTGTTCCAGCGGATTTCCTCGGCCGGCTTTGCCAGTCTGAGATCGGGGAACCGCTCCAGGAGGGTCCCGAGAGCGACCTGAAGCTCCGTGGTGGCGAGCGGAGCACCGAGACAGTGATGTCCGCCCCAGCCGAAGGTCATGTGGGACGGACCGGAGCGACGCAGATCCAGCTCGTCGGGCCGGTCGAACTTCCGTCCGTCACGGTTGGCCGTCAGATAGGAGACGTGCACGATGTCCCCTGCCTTGATCTTCACCCCGCTCAGCTCCACGTCCTCCAGGGCGACGCGGGGAATGCCGACGCCCTTGCGGAAGGGGATGAAGCGCAGCATCTCCTCGATGGCCTGCGGGAGCATCGAAGGATCGGCGCGCAGCATGGCGAGCTCTTCGGGGCGGGTGAGCAGGAGATAGGAGATGTTCCCGATCTGGTAGGTGGTGGTGTCCTGCCCGGTGATGAGCAGGACCATCGCCATGACGGTGAGTTCCTGGTCGTTGAGGATCTCGTCTCCGTCGCGAGCCGTGGCCAGCGCGCTGATCAGGTCGTCGCCCGGGTTCTCGCGCCGGTCCCTGGTCAGCGTCTGGAAGTAGGCGCGCAGATCCGCCTTGGCCCGTACGGCGTCGTCCCGGTTGTCGATGCCGGTGTCCATCATGGTCCGCGCGTGGGCGCGCAGTCGGGCCCGGTCGGCCTCGGGGATGTCGAGGACCTCGCAGATGGTGGCGAGGGGCAGCGGGTCGGCGAGGTGCTCGGTGAGGTCCGCGGGAGAGCCGTGCTCCGCCATCCGGTCGAGCAGTTCGTCCACGACATGCTGGGTGCGGGCCCGCATGCGTTCCATGTGACGGGGCGCGAATCCCTTGGAGATCAGGCTGCGCAGACGGCTGCTGGCCGGCGGGTCCATCACATTGATCGCCTCGTCCTGAACGATGGGTTCAGGGGTCATGCGCGGGAAGTTCCGGCCGATGACGGCGCGGCGGCTGAAACGCCGGTCCGTGGTCACCGTGCGCACGTCGTCGTAACCGGTGACCAGCCATGCCTCCCCCTCGCCGTGGGGCAGCCGGATGCGGGAGACGGGCTCCTCGGTCATCAGTTGCCGGAGCACGGGGTCGAACTCGAGGGCCTCGGCATAGTCGAACGGACAGATTCGCGGGGTGGCGGCTGGTTCCACGCGTGGCTCCCGATGGGCTCTGATAGGCGGTCCGAGGTGTCCGGGACTCCGGGACGGAACATGCGTGCCCGACCACCCGCGCGGGCACGCCCCGCTCCGGCCATTCGGCCTAACAGCGACCCGCGCGCCCCGCGAGCGGTCACCACCCGGTGCGCAGCAGATGGTTCAGGAGCAGCGCGAGTACCGCCTGGCCGGCGAGCCAGGCGCGGGGGCCGGTGAGAAACGCGCAGGCCGGGAGCAGCCACAGCGCGAACGGGAGCCAGATGCGTTCCGTCTCCGCCTTGCTCATGCCGGACAGGTCGGCGGCCAGCAGGGCGAGCAGGGCGGCGGACACGAGGAGCGCGAGGCGGGCATCGGCGGCCCGCCGGGAGGCGGCGCCGCCCCGGTGCCTCAGGAGCGCCGCGCCGGTGCGCCGCAGGCCCGCCGCCGTCGCCAGGCCCGTGATCAGCACCGTGCAGGCCAGGTTGGCCCACACCCAGTAGCCGTAGGGGCGGATGCCGCCCACGCCCTGGTGGTAGCGGGTGACCAGCAGGCGGTACGCCTCCCACCAGTCGAACCCGGCGAGCGTGAACGCCGTGGGGACCACGGCGAGTCCGGCGAGCAGCGGCACCAGCAGGACGGGCCGCTCCCGGACGCCGTCCCGGCCGAGCACCAGGACCGCCGCCGCGATCAGGGCGACGAGCGTGAGGCCGTACGACAGATAGCAGGTCAGGCCGAACAGCACCCCCGACGCCGCCGCCCACCACAGGGCCCGTCCGGTGACCGCCAGCGCCAGCAGCGCCACCGACCAGGCCGCCACCGCCGTGAAGTACGCGTCGGCCGAGGTGCCCATCCACACGGCGGCCGGGGCCAGGACCAGGAAGGGCGCCGCCCTGCGCGCGAGTGCCTCACCGGCCAGGGCACGGATCGTGACCAGCACGGCCACGCAGGCCGTCGCCCCCACGGTGATGCACCACACCCCGGCCCAGCCCCCGCCCCGCAGCCCGATCCGGTCGAGCAGGACGAAGGTGAGGGTGGCCCCGGGCGGGTGGCCGGCGATGTGGGCGGGCCAGTTGTCGGGGGACCCCACCAGGATGTGCCGGGTGAAGTCCCGCAGGGCGGCGGGAATGTCGTGGAAGCGGTCGATGACCTGGAGGTATTCGTGCGGGGTGGTGAGCCGGGCGGCGATGCCCCGGTGCCAGCCGTCGACCAGGGCGAGGGAGCAGATCCACGCCGTGGCCGTGCTCCAGGCCACCGGCAGCAGGGCCCGCCAGGGGAGACGGGCCGCGAGACCGGGCCCGTACGCCACCACGGCGACGGCCAGCAGGACGGCCGCCGGAGTGCCGGGGCCCAGATGAGGCCCCCAGGACGCCAGCAGCGGGGCCCAGTCGACGAAGAGGGTGTGGCTGGTCCCCTGGATGTGGCGGCCCGTCAGCACGGCCGCCGCCACGAGCAGCACGGCGGCCCCGGCGGCGTACAGGTCGCGGCGCGGGCCGCGGGGCACGCCGGAGCGAGCGGCATCGGGCTCGGCGGAGGGCAGGGTGCGGATCACACCGGAACGCTAGGCCGCGCGGCCGGTCCCGGACCGCCGTCCGGGCCCGACGTCAGCGTTTCGTCATGGGTCGAGCACCCTTTCGCGGGGTGCTTCCGGCCTACCGTCAGGACATGCGCGACGCCCCCGACGCCCCACGGCTCCCCTCCTCGCCCGGCTTCTGGCGCAGCCCGCTGCGCGGCCCCTGGTTCACCTCGGTGCTGGGCATCGTCCTGCTGGCCGGCATCACCGTGCTGTTCGTGACGGGCCTCGTCTCGTACGCCGCCTACAACCCGGACCTGGCACCGGTCAACGACAAGACACCGGACAAGGGGATCCTCGGCTTCTACCTCTTCGCCTGGCCGACCGATCCGCACTGGCTGTACCGGCTCAACCAGGGCGTCCACGTCACCCTCGGCATCACCCTGATCCCCGTCCTGCTCGCCAAGCTGTGGTCCGTGGTGCCGAGACTGTTCGCGCTGCCGCCGGCCCGCTCGCTCGCGCACGCCCTGGAGCGGATCTCGCTGCTGCTTCTGGTGGGCGGCGCGCTGTTCGAGTTCGTCACCGGTGTGCTCAACATCCAGCTCGACTACGTCTTCCCCGGCTCCTTCTACGCGCTGCACTTCTACGGAGCGTGGGTGTTCTTCGCCGCGTTCGTCGCCCACGCGCTGCTGAAGCTGCCCACGGCACTGCGCAACCTGCGGCACCTGCGGGAACCGGTGGAGGAGAAGAGCGACCTGGTGTCCCCGCGCCCCGCCGAACCGACCGTCTCCCGCCGGGGTGCCCTGTGGTTCGTCGGGGGCGGCTCGCTGCTGCTGTTCGCGACGACGGCGGGGCAGAACTTCGACGGCCCGCTGCGGCGCACCGCCCTCCTCGCACCGCACGGCGGGGGCGACCCCGGCAGCGGCCCGAACGGGTTCCAGATCAACAAGACCGCCGCGTACGCCGGGATCGACGCGGCTCGGACGGTCGAGGACACATGGCGGCTCGTCGTGACGGGACGCACGGGCACCGTCCGCCTGAGCCGAGCCCGGCTCGCCGAACTCCCCCTGCACAGCGCGGCGTTGCCCATCGCCTGCGTGGAGGGCTGGTCGACGTCGGACCAGTGGTGGCGCGGGGTACGGCTGCGCGACCTGGCGGCGCTCGTCGGCTACGGGGACGACCCGCCGGACGTGTTCGTCGAGTCCCTCCAGCAGCGCGGTGCCTTCCGGCAAGCCGCCCTGCGCGCCAACCAGGTCGCCGACCCGCGCTCCCTGCTCGCGCTCCACGTCAACGGCGAGCCGCTGTCCCCCGACCACGGCTACCCGGCGCGGATCATCGTGCCCGCCGCGCCCGGTGTGCTCAACACCAAGTGGGTGGCCCGCCTGACGTTCGGAGACCTGTGATGCCGACGAGCCGGCTGCGCATCCCTGTCGGAAGCCCCTTCCAGCTCCTGCTGCTCGGCTGCTCCTTCGCGCTGGCCGGCTACGCGGGCGTGCGGCTGCTCGCGGACGACTGGTTCGGCGTGGCGCTGTGGTTCGTCGGCGCGGCGCTGCTGCACGACTTGGTGGTGCTGCCCTTGTACGCGGCCCTGGACCAGGCGGTCGTACGAGGGCTCGGCGCGGCCCGGCGCCGCGAGTGGGTGCCGTACGTGCGCGTGCCGGCGGCCCTGTCCGGGTTGCTCCTCCTCGTGTGGTTCCCGCTGATCAGCGGCACGGTGGAGCGGCGTTACCGGCTCGGCACCGCACTGCCGGCGGACGTGTTCCTCGCCCGCTGGCTGCTGATCACCGCGGCCCTCTTCGGCGGCTCGGCACTGCTGCTGGCGCTGCGCGTGCGCAGAGCGGCGAAGCACCGGCCGCCGGCCGTCCACTGACCGGCCAGGTCCCAGCCCCGCGCGTACCGCAGCAGCGCCCGCGTGCCGAGCCGCGCCCAGGGGAACGGGGCGTCGGCTCCGTCGGCACCGCTGAGGTCGACGACCTGGACCCGGGCGCGTTCGTCGACGTCCACCGGAGCGGTCTCGGCGATCAGCAGGCCGCCGGGACGCAGGACCTCCGCGACCCGGTCCAGCAGGGCACGCGGGTCGCCGCCTATGCCGACGTTGCCGTCCATGAGCAGGACGGTGCCCCAGCGGCGCTCGCCGGGCAGCGGCTCGAAGACCGAGCGCCGCAGCGCCTGACCCCCGCGCCGCACCGTCTGGTCGACGGCGGCCTGACTGACGTCGACGCCGAGGACGGCCCGTCCCCGGACGGCGAGCTCCGCCACCAGCCGCCCGGGCCCGCACCCCACGTCCAGCACGGCCCCCTCACACCGGTCCAGCACCTCCCGGTCGACCACGTCGGCCCGGGCACACCAGCGCTCCACCTCCAACGGCAGCAGCCACCCGTCGTCCCGCCGCAGAAACAGCGGCCCGCGACCGGCGCGCAGGGCCGCGGCGTACGGGCCGGCGGCCGCCCAGGCGAGGGTGGTGGCGGACGGGGTGCTCATCGGGGCGGGCCCGGGCGGGGATTGGGCTGGGTGGGGGGTTGGGAGTGCGGGCGGGGGTCTGGTGGGTGGGGCGGCGTGACCGTCGGACACCGGGCCAGCCGTGCCGCGAAGCGCCCCTCCGGAGCCAGGGCGGCGACCGCGTGGGCGTCGGCGGCGGTGTCGACGTCGCGCAGGCGCGGCAGGTCGCGCACCCGCAGGCCGGCGGCGACGAGCCGGCCCCGTTGGACCGCACCCGTCGAGGGCGTGGACATGGGGACACCCCGCAGCAGCGCGGGGTCGGGGTCCGCCAGGCCGAGGGCCCAGAAGCCGCCGTCCTCTGCGGGGCCGAAACACGCGTCGCAGTCGGCGAAGTCCACGGTGAGCAGTTCCGGTGTCACCTGCGGCGTGTCCATCCCGATGAGCAGCGCCGGGCCGTCGCAGTGCGCGAACGCGTCCGCCAGCCGCACGTCCAGCCCGCCGGCGCACTGCGGTACGACGTCGAAGCCGGGCGGCAGCCAGGGGCCGGGCGTGCCGTCGAGGCAGAGGACTCGCCGGGAGGCGGGCGTGGCCGCCACGGCGTGCAGGGTGTCCGCGAGGGCCGCCTCGGCCAGCGAGGCCGCCTCCTTCGGCGTGAACGGCGGCGTGAGCCGGGTCTTGACCCGGCCGGGCCGAGGCTCCTTGGCGATGACCAGGAGCGTGGGCAGCCGACGCGACGGACGCGACGGACGCGACGGGCTCGACGGAGGCAACGGACGCAACGGGCTCGACGCACTCGACGGAGGCAACGGACGCAACGGGTTCGGCGGACGCAACGGGTTCGACGGACTCGACGGGTTCGACGGACTCAACGGGCGCTTCCTCCTCCGTGCGCCGGAGCCTCACTCAGCACACGGCTCATGTCCCGCACGGCCTGCCACGTCCCCCGCCACGTACCGGTCACCTTCGAGGCCCCGGTACGCGGCAGATAAGGCACGTCGTGCTCGGCGATCCGCCAGCCGGCGTCGGCCGCGCGGACGACCATCTGCAGCGGGTAGCCGCTGCGCCGGTCGGTGAGGCCGAGGGCGAGCAGCGGCTCGCGGCGGGCGGCGCGCAGGGGTCCGAGGTCGTGCAGCCGCAGCCCGGTACGGCGGCGCAGCATCCGCGTGAGCGCGAGGTTTCCGGCGCGGGCGTGCGCGGGCCACGCGCCCCGGCCCTGCGGACGCCGCCGCCCGAGCACCAGATCGGCCTCGCCGTCCCGCACTTCGCGGACGAAGGGGACGAGGAGCGACGGGTCGAGGGAGGCGTCGCAGTCGCAGAAGCACACCACGTCGGAGGTGGCGGCGGTCAGCCCGGCGTGGCAGGCGGCGCCGAAGCCCCGGCGCGGCTCGTGCACGACGGACGCGCCGAGCGAGCGGGCGACCCGGTCGGAGCCGTCGGTGGAACCGTTGTCGACGACGAGGGCGCGCCAGCCCGGCGGGATCCGCCGGAGCACCCAGGGCAGGGCCTCGGCCTCGTTCAGGCAGGGCAGCACCACGTCGACGTCTGAAGGTGTCGTCGTCACGGTCTCACCCTACGAACGCGAACAGGGCATAACGGACGTCCGCTCCTTACGAAACGCGGACGTCGAGGCGCCGGCGACGCTCGGGCCCGGCGCAGGCGGACGCCCGGTGCCAGGCTGGGAGGCATGCAGCAGCCGTATCAGCACGAGGAGACCGCAGGCGGACCCTCCCGGATCTCCCGAACCTCCCGGACCTCCCGGATCCTGGTCGTCGACGACGACCCGACCGTCGCCGAGGTCGTCACCGGGTACCTGGACCGCGCCGGGTACGTGGTCGACCGCGCCGACGACGGCCCGACGGCCCTCGCCCGTGCCGCCGCCCACCGGCCCGACCTGGTCGTCCTGGACCTGATGCTGCCCGGCATGGACGGCCTGGAGGTGTGCCGCCGGATACGGGGGCACGGGCCGGTCCCGGTCATCATGCTCACCGCCCGCGGCGACGAGGACGACCGCATCCTGGGCCTGGAAGTCGGCGCCGACGACTACGTCACCAAGCCCTTCAGCCCGCGCGAGCTGGTGCTGCGCGTGGAGTCGGTGCTGCGCCGCAGCAGGCCCGCCGCGACCGGTCAGCGGCTGACCGCGGCCGGCCTGACGGTCGACCCGACGGCCCGCCGCGCCACCAAGAACGGCAACGAAATTCCCCTCACCGTCCGGGAGTTCGACCTGCTCTCGTTCTTTCTTCGCCATCCGGGCCGGGCGTTCGGCCGCGAGGACCTGATGCGCGAGGTGTGGGGCTGGGACTTCGGCGACCTGTCGACCGTCACGGTCCACGTGCGCCGCCTGCGCGGCAAGGTCGAGGACGACCCGGCTCGGCCCCGCCTCATCCAGACCGTGTGGGGCGTGGGCTACCGCTTCGAACCGGGGGGTGAGTGAGCGTGCGGGACACCCTTCTCATCGCGGTCTACGCCTTCGCCGGTGCCGCCGCCACCGGGCTGGCCGGGGCGGCCGTACTGCGCCTGATCCGGCGCCGCTCGCTCACCGCGTCGCTCGCGGTGGTCGCGGCGGTCGGGGTCGTCGCCATGCTCGCGGGCACGCTGGCCGTGGCATGGGCGATGTTCCTGAACCCGCACGACCTGACCGTCGTCACGACCGTCGTCGCCATGGCGGCCGTGGTCTCCATGGCCACCGCACTCCTCCTGGGCCGCTGGGTGGTGGCCCGCAGCCGCGAACTCGCGGCCGCGGCAAGGTCGTTCGGCGACGGCGGAAACTTCGCGGCCCCCGACGGCCCGACGACCGCCGAACTCCACTCACTGACCCGTGAGTTGGCGGCCACCAGCGCCCGGCTCGCCGAATCCCGCGAACGGGAACGCGCACTGGAGACCTCCCGGCGCGAACTCGTCGCCTGGATCTCGCACGACCTGCGCACCCCGCTCGCCGGCCTGCGCGCCATGTCGGAGGCCCTGGAAGACGGCGTCGCCGCCGACCCCGACCGCTACCTGAAGCAGATCCGCACCGAGGTCGAACGCCTCAACGACATGGTCGGTGACCTCTTCGAACTCTCCCGCATCCACGCCGGCACGCTCCCCCTCACCCCCACCCGGCTCTCCCTCTACGACCTGGTCGGCGACGCGCTGGCGGGAGCCGACCCGCTCGCCCGGGAGCACGGGGTGCGGCTGGTGGGCGACCACATCGAGCCCGTACCGGTGGAGGTGGACGGCAGGGAGATGAGCCGGGTGCTGGGCAACCTGCTGGTCAACGCCATTCGCCGGACGCCGGCCGACGGCACGGTCTCGGTCGCCGCGGAGCGTTCCGCCGAGGGCGTGGTGCTGTCGGTGACGGACGGCTGCGGCGGCATCCCCGAGGAGGACCTGCCCCGCGTCTTCGACACCGGCTGGCGCGGCACGCACGCGCGGACGCCCCCGGCGGGCGCCGGCCTGGGCCTCGCCATCGTCCGGGGCATCGTCGAGGCACACCAGGGGCGGGCCACCGTACGCAACATCCCCGGCGGCTGCCGCTTCGAGGTGGTGCTGCCCGCCGCCGCTTCCTGAACGCGGGCAGCACCACCGGTCCCGTTCCCCCGTGGACCCCGCGGTCCTACGCGCCCCGCATCCCGGCCCGCGCGAACTCCGCCATGCCCTCGGCGAACCCCACCTCCGGCTTCCACCCCAGCCCGTCCCGCAGCCGCGACGAGTCGGCGGTGATGTGCCGCACGTCCCCGAGCCGGTACTCACCCGTGACGACCGGCCGGGGCCCGCCGTACGCGGCGGCCAGCGCCCGCGCCATCTCGCCGACGGTGTGCGGATCACCGCTGCCGGTGTTGTACGCCGTGAGCACACCCGGAGCGGCCTCCGCCTCCAGCGCCACCACATTGGCCGCCGCCACGTCCCGCACGTGCACGAAGTCCCGCCGCTGCCGCCCGTCCTCGAACACGCGCGGTGCCTCGCCCCGGGCGAGCGCCGAGCGGAAGAAGGAGGCGACACCGGCGTACGGGGTGTCGCGGGGCATCCCGGGCCCGTACACGTTGTGGTAGCGGAGCGCCACCGCCGAGCCGCCGGCGCAGCGGGCCCAGGCGGCGGCCAGGTGCTCCTGCGCGAGCTTGGTCGTGGCGTACACGTTCCGGGGATCGACCGGTGCGTCCTCGCCGACCAAGCCCGGGGCCAGATCCGCCCCGCACACCGGACACGGCGGCTCGAACCGGCCCGCGTCGAGGTCGGCGACGGCACGCGGCCCGGGCCGTACGACCCCGTGCCGCGGGCACTCGTACCGCCCCTCCCCGTAGACGACCATCGACCCGGCCAGCACCAGCCGCCCGACGCCCGCCTCCGCCATGGCGGCGAGCAGCACGGCGGTGCCCAGGTCGTTGTGCGAGACATATCCCGCCGCGTCGGCGAACCCGCTGCCGAGCCCGACCATCGCGGCCTGGTGACAGACGGCGTCGACCCCGGCGAGCGCGCGTCCGACGGCCTCCGCATCCCGCACGTCGGCGCCGGGATCCTCCCGCACGTCGAACACGACCGGCTCGTGCCCGCGCGCGGCCAGCGCCTCGACCACATGGGACCCGATGAACCCGGCACCGCCGGTGACCAGTACACGCATACGACCACGCTAGGCCCGCCCCACCGCCGCACCACGGGAGCACGCCCGGACGTCATGACTCCGTAAGGCCTGAGACGGACGTAAGACTTTCGTCACCCGCCGACCGCCCCGAACGGCCACGCCCGCCCATTGAATGGAGGCGAGGACGGGCGACTCCCAGGAGGCGGACGGCATGAGGCGGACGCGGATCACGTGGACGAGACGGTGGGCGACCGGCGCGCTGGCGGCAACGGCCATCGGCGTCGGCTTCGGCCTCTACTGGTTCCAGCCGTGGAAACTGTGGCAGGACGAGACGGTCCAGGAAGCCCTGCCCGGCACGTCCACCGCCCCGGCTGCCCAAGCGGCACCGACGACGGTGGCGGACGGCGACCTGATCAGCCACGAGCACACGACGTCCGGCACGGTGAAGCTCATACGCCTGGCAGACGGATCCCACGTCGTACGCCTGGAGAACCTCGACACCAGCAACGGCCCCGACCTGCGCGTCTGGCTGACCGACGCCCCCGTGAAGGAGGGCCGCGCCGGCTGGCACGTCTTCGACAACGGCACCCACGTCAGCCTCGGCAAACTCAAGGGCAACAAGGGCAGCCAGAACTACCCCGTCCCCGAAGACATCGACCCGTCCCGATACCGCAGCGTCACCATCTGGTGCGACCGATTCGACGTCTCCTTCGGCGCCGCCGAACTCACTGGGGCAACAAAAAGCCCCCTGGGCTGAGGAGACGGCAGCACACGGTCCGCCCGGTGCACTCGCCGCCTGCTGTGCCATTTCGAATGGCATACTCGGAGTGTGACTGACGACGACGTTGACTTCCCGCCCGGCGACGGCCCCACCAGCGGTATCTCCGTCACCTTGACCGCCGGAACTCTGCAGGCCATCCGTGAGCGGGTCGGCAAGCGAGGCGTCTCGGCCTACCTGGAGAAGGCGGCCCAGCGGCAGATCGAGCGCGACAAGCTGGACGAGCTGATCGCGGACTTCGACAAGGTGCACGGCCCGGCCGACGCCGAGGCCGTGGCGGCCAAGCGTGCCCGGCTGACTGGAGACGCCCCGAACGCAGGGGCGGCAGCGTGAGCGGTGTCCTGGTTCTGGACAGCGAGGGCCTGGCGAAGGCCGTACAGCGGGATCGGGAGATCCACGAGTGGCTGACGGCGGCTCGCGACGCGGACTTGGCCGTGATCACCTCGGCGGCAGTGTTGGTCGAGGTGATCCATCCGAAGATCAACGACGCCGCACTGAAGTGGACCATGTCCCGCCTGAGCGTCGAGCCTGTGACCCAAGCCGTCGCACAATCCGCTGCCGCCTTGCTGCGGGCAGCGGGGCTGCACGGCCACAAGTACGCCATCGACGCCATGCTGTGCGCGACCGCCTTGCAGCATCCCGGCCGGGTGACGATTCTGACTTCGGACGTGGAAGACATCGCGCTGCTCACCGCCGAGCATCCCCGCCTGAGCGCCGAGAAGGTCTGAGCCGCGCCGCCTTGCAGAAGCGGCGCTCGCCGCGCGGACGCGGCTCTGGCTCAGCGGTCTCCTGCCCAGGCGGCAGGCCGGCTGGGGGGCACCCTGTCTAAATGCCTCCGGCTCGATGTCGGTCGACTTCGTCACCGTGGCCCGGCTCAGCTTGTTCACTTGGCGCACGACGCTTGAATCGGCTTCGAGCGGACCGAGCTCGCTGAGGATCTCCGGATCGAGTTCGGCTTCCGTGCATGGCCTGGATCGACCGACTCAGCAGGTCGGGCTCCGATTCGACCCGGTCAACGATTCGAGCGATGACGTAGTCATGGAGCGGGTGACGAGAATCAACTCGCGCGCCCAGCTTGGGAATCTGAGGTTGTCTAGGAGTGGTCGCCGAGCTGACCTGCGGTGGAGCGGCCCCGGAGCCTGACAGGCTGGCCCCTGGTCACCGCCATTCCCCGTGGTTCCCTGCACGATCTGGCACGGTTCTGGCACGATCTCTTCGTCTGCTTGTAGCAGTACCGGGCCGGTGCCCGACCGGTTTGCGAAGCCTGGGCAGTGGCCACGCGATGGGGGAGGGGCAATGAGGATCAAAGACCCGGAGTACCCGGCAGCGGTCGAAGCGGCCGTGGAGATCCTGCGGGAGTGGGCCCGTCGGGGACAGACCATCACGTACGGGGAGTTGAGCGCCGAGTTGGAGGCACGGGGCTTCGACTCCATTCCACCTCACCGCGGAGTTATGACCTACCTGCTCAAGGATGTATGCCTCCACTGTAATGAGGACGGACGAGCACCGATGCTTTCGGCGATCGTGGTGAACAAGGCGAGCCGGGAGCCATCCGACCAGTTCTCCAGCCTTGCTCGAAACCTGCCCTTCTCCCGCCCAGCCAACTGGACCTGGCGGGACGAGCAGCAGCAGGTGTTCGCTCAGCACCGCGAGGAATGACATCAGCCCTCGACACTCGCTTTAGGAGTTCGATCTAAGCTCGGCCTGGTCGGCACCTGCCTCGTCTACCGCTGCCACATGTGGATGACGTGTGCCGCCGCCGTCCGGGGTCGTTGATGTCAGCGTTGGATGTAAGTGGAGCAGCTTCGACACCTGGCCGAGGTGGCCGCGGCTTCCGACCCAAGCGGCGCAGATCCCGCTGTCGAGGAAGGCTTTTGTCAGTACAGCCGGATTCCGATCTTGGCGTCATTCCTGTGCGTCCGCGGCTACGGTTCTGTTCGGCGAAGTACCTGTTCGCTGGCTCCATTTGCGGCGCGATCGTCAAGAAAGATCGAGTCTCCTGAACCGGAGACCGACGACACCATCGGGGAACTGAGGACTTAATGAGCGAACGCTTTCCAGACGTCGACTGATACTGCGACAGGTGCGGAGAGCACCTAAACGATCAAGCTGGCTTCGATGACCATCGTTACACGTGGAAGTGCGAAGAGTGTGGACACAAGAACAGTATTTCGAGGGACAATATCTACGACTCCCACGAAGACTTCCATGGATCAGCATGACCCGAGGCCGTTCTCTGAATAGCGCACGGAGGGCTTGATGGCATTCGACACGAGTGACTATGACGAGATTCGCTCGATGAAGCGTGACGACTGCTATTACTTCACTTATCCAATCGAGTACATCATCGATCGAACGGGCGACGAGAATTCGGACGAATACGTGATTGGAAACACGACGATCGACGTTCAATTTGACTGGCATGACGGTGACGACAGTCAGGCGCCCGGCTATCGACTCAGTTACAAGGTCAACAACTACGACCAAATTCCGGTCGGCTATAACGGATCAGAATCCGATCTGCTTGACCAGATCTACTCGGACATCCAAGACGACTTGCGCGCTTCCGGGATCGAGGTCGGCGCGGTCGAAACCTGGTTCTAGGTGATTGCTGTCTATTTGTCGTCCGGTCAGCGGAGCTAGGCCCTGTCGTTTGGATCATCCCGGCGTCGCAGGATCTGGCACGCACATCTGCCGCGTTGTCGTCAGTCGCCGACGCGCCGCGTCGACTCCCTCCTCCGCCTTGCAGCTGCACGCACCAGACCCCGCTCGACTCGGCCAGGACGCACCGTCCCTCGCAGCCGGGCTGATTCAAACGACAAAGCCTAGATCGTCGGCCTGCGACAGATCCTAGGCAAGTACCGCAAGTGATACCGCAGGAGAGCCGTCACTAGCCAACGGCCCCGGTGCAGTTCGTCGCGGTGCAGCTATCGGTTCGAGCTATGCCCCGAAACGGGCGGGGTTTACGGCCGAGGCGGTCACCCAGTGAGTCTCGATGCAGTCGGCCGCTGGCAGCCCTGTCGTGCCACCACACCTGAGCTGTGAAGGGCCGGGGAGAGAGGTCCCCTCTCTGGCCCCGGCGGCAAGCCGGCCGTGATCGGCATTGCTAGACGATTCTCGTGAGGAACCCTGCGAGCACGCTCGGTAGCTTTATCTGGTCCCCCGGCAACTCGTCTGCCAGGCACCCTCATGACCACGGCTGACCCCTGCTCTGGCACGAAAGTGGAGCGAAGCTCAGCCGACGAAGTTAGCCACGACGGCGGTTGCGTCAACTGATCAGGCGCGCGTATGCCTCGCTGCACCCCCACCGGCCTCAGCCACGCTATCGGCCGTCGACCACAGGGCATCCCATGACAGCCGATCCGTGAGGATGCCACCCAAGCAATAGGAATCCTACCGAGGCCGGCATTCGGAGTCGTACGTTGAGCCGGGGTCGGACGGGCTGATCTTCGTCGGCGAGAAAGGGGCTCCCTTCCGGCGCAGCACCTTTGGGCGGAAGTGGGCCGCGCTGATCTACCAGCACTCCGACGAGGAGCGGCAGGAAGAGGTGGCGGCTGGCCTCGACGCGACCGTGCGGAAGGCTCGCGCCGAGGCCGCGAAGAAGGCCGCCGACAAGCCTTCTGGCACGAATCTGGCACGCGGCGAGTGATCACTGAGGACAGCAAAAAGGCCCGGGTCTCCGACCTGGGCCTTCTTCGTGGAGCGGGTGACGAGAATCGAACTCGCGCTCTCAGCTTGGGAAGCTGATGTTCTACCATTAAACTACACCCGCGTAAGACGCCGACCGAAGAGCCGGTGTCCGAACGCTCGCCCACTGTACCAAACCGCAGGCTCCCGGTGTTCTCGCCGAGGGGCCTGAGTGTGTTTCAGGGGTGTGAGGCGGCTGCGGCGAGCGGGAGTTGGGGCGTACCTTTGGGGTACGGAGAGGGGGCGGGCGGGACCGGAGTGCCGCCTGGAGGGGCTTCCCTTTGATCCCGTAGTGTGGCTTTTGTCGTCAGGCAAGCAGTAGCCAGACGCGGCTCTTGGGGAAGGGACTCTAGGACTTGATGGAGCGCACCGTCGTCCGCTGTGCCGATGGGCACGTGTTCACCACCGCTTCGTTCCCGATGCAGCAGGCCGAGCGCCTCGGCCCGGGGCGGCTCGTCCGCTGTCCGCGCTGTGCGCGGCTGCGGAGCGTCGTGCCGGTGGCGTTGGAGAAGCACTAGCCGGCACGTCCGGCACCGACCGGCACTGGCTGCCGGTGACCGGCTGTAGTCGGTCGTAGCCGGTCCGAGGCATCCGGGTACGGCATGGGCGCGTGGAGTCGTCGCGATTGTGGGGGCTCCGCGCGCCTTGCGTATCCTCGGGGCGTGCTTCTCTCAGACAAGGACATCCGGGCCGAGATCGACGCCGGGCGGGTACGGATCGATCCCTACGACGAATCCATGGTGCAGCCGTCGAGCATCGACGTGCGGCTGGACCGCTACTTCCGGGTGTTCGAGAACCACCGGTACCCGCACATCGACCCTTCCGTCGAGCAGGCGGATCTGACGCGGCTCGTGGAGCCGGAGGGGGACGAGCCGTTCATCCTGCACCCCGGTGAGTTCGTGCTGGCCAGCACGTACGAGGTGATCACGCTTCCCGACGATCTCGCCTCGCGGCTGGAGGGGAAGAGCTCGCTCGGGCGGCTCGGGCTGGTGACGCACTCCACCGCCGGGTTCATCGACCCCGGTTTCTCCGGGCACGTGACCCTGGAGCTGTCGAACCTCGCCACCCTTCCGATCAAGCTGTGGCCCGGCATGAAGATCGGCCAGCTGTGCATGTTCCGGCTCAGCTCGCCGGCCGACGCCCCCTACGGGAGCGAGCGGTACGGGTCCAGGTACCAGGGGCAGCGCGGTCCCACCGCCTCCCGTTCCTTCCTCAACTTCCACAGGACGCAGGTGTGAGCAGCGTGAGCGACGTACGACGGGAGAACCTGACCTACGAGCGGTTCGGCACCGCGATCCGCGAGCTCGCGCAGACCATCGCCGACGACGGCTACGAGCCGGACATCGTGCTCAGCATCGCCCGCGGCGGCGTCTTCGTCGCCGGCGGCCTCGCCTACGCGCTGGACTGCAAGAACCTTCATCTGGTCAACGTCGAGTTCTACACCGGCGTGGGCACGACCCTCGAGATGCCGGTCATGCTCGCGCCCGTCCCCAACGCGATCGACTTCACCGACAAGAAGGTGCTGATCGCCGACGACGTCGCCGACACCGGCAAGACCCTGAAGCTGGTGCACGACTTCTGCCTGGAGCACGTCGCCGAGGTGCGCTCCGCGGTCATCTACGAGAAGTCGCACTCGCTGGTGAAGTGCGAGTACGTGTGGAAGCGGACCGACGACTGGATCAACTTCCCGTGGTCGGTCGAGCCGCCCGTGGTGAAGCGGAGCGGGCAGGTGCTGGACGCCTGAGCCCGGTTTGTTCATGAGAAAGGGCGAAGGGCCCCTGGCGTCGTGCCAGGGGCCCTTCCCTTTTCCCTTTTCCCTTTTCTCTTTGCCCTTTGCCGTTTCCGTGAGCCGTGCGACGGCTGCTAGAACGTGCCCAGCTTCACGATCGACAGCAGAGCGATCAGCTGGATCGCCGACGCGCCCAGTGCCTTCGGCCACGGGAGGTCGTGGGACCGGGAGACCATCAGGGTCAGGAGCGCGCCGCCCGCGACCCAGGTGGCCCAGCCGAGGATCTGGACGAACGGGGCGTCGCCGCCGAGGAACATCGCGACGATCAGGCGGGGCGCGTCCGTGATGGACATGATCAGCATGGAGAGGCCGACCGTCGGCTGCCAGGCGCCGTCGCCGCCGAGCTGGCGGGCCAGGGTGTGGGTGACGACGCCCAGGATGAAGGCGCTCACCGCCATGGCGACCGCGGTCGTCAGGACGATCGGGACGGCGTTGGAGAGCGTCGCGTTGATCGCGTCCTCGCGGGCGCCGTCGAAGCCGAAGACCGCGAGCAGGCCGTAGAGGAGGGTCACGATGAGGGCGGGGACCCACATCGTGTAGTCCCGCATCTGGAGGAAGGTCTGGTTCGGGGCGAGGACGACGCCCTTCAGCAGTTCCTTCCAGTGCAGCCGCGGGCCGATCGGGCCGGACGGGGCCGTGGAGCCCGCGCGGTAGGTGTCGCTGTGGGTGTAGGGGTCCTCACCGATGGCGAACGCCTGGGTGTGGCCGGGGTTGTTGGCCGCGTACGGGTCCGCGGTGCCCGGGTGGGGGTACGAGGAGCCGTCGTCGCCGAAGTACTCCGGTTCCCCTCCGCCGTGCCCACCGTGTCCGCCGTGTCCGCCACGGCCGCCGTGCCCGCCGTAGCCCCCGTGCCCGCCGTTCGACGGGGGCCACGGGCCGCCGCTGCCACCGCCGTAGCTCTGCTGACCCGGGTACGGGTGCGGCTGCGGCGCCGGAGGTTGGCCGTAGGACGGGCCCTGGGGCGCCTGCTGTCCGTACGGGGGGTGTTGCGGTCGCGTGTGCGGGGCGCGGTTCTCCCGGCCGCCGCGTCCGATCCTGAATCCAGCCACGTCATCGAACGTACCTGGTCCCGGAGAGTGACGTGCCGGGCCCGGGGTTCCGGGCCCGGCTTTGCGGCCGAGCTGTGACATCCCTTACGGATGTCCGGCCCGCATCCCCTAAGGGGCAGGGCGGGCCGGGGTGTTGGGGGTCACGTGCCGCGCGGCGTCACTGCGCGATCGCCCAGGCGAAGTTGGCGTCCCCCTTGAGCGAGACGTTCGCTCCCGAGATGAACACGGAGCCCGTGGTGGTCGGGCCGGAGGCGGTGCCGCGCAGGGTGGTGATCGCGCCGGTGCCGTTCTCGTAGGCGGCGCCGACGACGAGGTCGGCCTTGCCGGTCTTGTCGAAGTCGACGAGGCGGACGGTGCCGCCGAACCAGTCCATGTACTCGGACGAGCCGGGCACGCCCGCGGTGTCCTGGTTGTAGCTCTTGGCGCCGGTGCCGGTCAGGCCCGCCGCGGAGCCGAACAGGACGGTCACCGCGCCGGCGTCCTTCACCGAGCCCAGGTCCTCGCCGGGCGCGCCGACCGCGACGTCGGCGTACTTGTCGCCGTTGACGTCGCCGACGGCGACCGACGCGCCGAAGACGTCGTCGGTCTCGCCGGAGCCGGGCACGCCGGCCGTGTCCTGGTGGATGACGGTCGGCGTCTGCGCCGGGTCGGGGCCGTTCGGGCCGCCGTACCAGACGCTGATCTGGCCGCCCTTGTGGCCGCCGGGGACGCCGGTCTGCGGGTCGGCGTAGTCGCCGAGGACGAGGTCGCCGTAGCCGTCGCCGTTGATGTCGCCGATCGTGCCGTGCTCGCCGTCGGCGTTCGGCAGGTCGACGAGGGCGTAGTCCGACTCGGGGTGGTCCATGTTGCCGGGGTCGTGGCGGAAGTAGCCGATCTGGCCGCGCTCGTCGCCGGTGACGAGGAACGGGTAGACGCGCTCGGCGTTCTTGTCGCCGTTGATGTCGCCCGCGATCACCTCGTACGCGCCGCCCAGCTCGCCGACGTCGTTGTGGGTCAGCGGGGTGCCGGTGCGGGTGAACGAACCGCGGTAGAGGTGGACGCGGCCCTGGCCGGTGGCCGTCACGTCGGTCTTGCCGTCGCCGTCGAAGTCGCCGGTGGCGACGGCGGCGCCGTAGCCGCCCCACTCGGGCAGGTCGGCCGGCTGCGGCAGGCCCGCGCCGCCGGAGAGGCCGCCGGAGCCGCCCCACAGGACGGTGAGCGAGCCGACGCCGTCGCGGTCGCCGATGGCCTCGTACTCGGAGCCGACGACCAGGTCGGCGTATCCGTCGCCGTTCAGGTCGCCGGCGGCGAGGCTGCTGCCGAAGCGGTCGCCGGACTCGGCGGCGCCCGGCACGCCGGTGGAGTTCTGTGTGATCACGGTCTTCTTCGCCGCCGAGATGCCGGTGGACGAGCCGTACAGCACGACGACCGCGCCCGCGCCCTGCACGGAGCCGACGTCGGCGCCCATCGCGCCGAGGGCGACGTCACGGTAGCCGTCGCCGTTGAAGTCGCTCGCGAGCCCGGAGGGCGCGGCGACGGCCGGGGTGGCGGGCAGGGCGGTCAGCAGGCCGGTGGCGAGGGTGGCCGCGATGAGGAGGCTGCGCTTGCGCAAGGAAGGCTCCGGGTCGGAGGGGCGGGGCTGGTCGGAGGAGCGGGGCTGCTTGGAGGAGTGGGGTGGGCCGCCGGGCCCCGGGGGTGCGGGCCCGGCGGTGGTCGGACGACGGCTCAGTCGGCGATGTTGACGCCGAAGGACGGGGTGCCGGTGGTCGAGACGCCGCTCGTGCTCGGGGAGACGGTGCGGCTGCCGGTCGTGGTGATCTTCGTGCCGTCGGACGGCAGGTAGAGGATCGCGCCGTTGCCGTCGTTCTCGTACGAGCCGGCGATCAGGTCGGCGCGGCCGTCGCCGGTGACGTCGTCGAGCTTGACGTCGGCGCCGAGGGCGTCGTTCTTCTCGTCCTCGCCGGGGACGCCGGCCGTGCTCTGGGCGAAGGACTGGGCACCGGAGGCGGTGTTCAGGCCGGAGGCCGAGCCGTACAGGACGGTGACCATGCCCGTGTCGGTGATGCCGTCGATGTTCTCGCCGGCCACGCCGACGACGAGGTCCTGGTAGCCGTCGCCGTTGACGTCGCCGAGGTCCAGCTCGTAGCCGAAGTAGTCGTTCTTCTCGGAAGTGCCGGGCACGTTGCCGGTGTTCTGGGTGACGCCGGTGGTGGAGCCGGTGCCGCTCGCGGCGCCGTAGGTGATCCACACCTTGCCGCCGTCGGAGGCCTCGGGGAAGGTCAGGCCGTCGCCGTCGGTCCGGTTCCAGTACATGCCGGTGACGATGTCGCCGTAGCCGTCGGCGTCGATGTCGCCGATGGCGGTGATCACGCCCGCCTTGAGGGTCTTCGCGGAGGCGGTGGACAGGCCGCTCGCGGTGCCGGGCAGCAGGTAGTTGGTGTTCCAGCCGTAGTCGGTCTGGGTCTCGAAGCCGTCCACGACGAGGTCGGTGCGCTTGTCGCCGTTGACGTCGCCCGCGGTGAGGTTGAGCGGGCCGCGGGCGGTACCGCCGGACTGGATCGGCGGCTTGACGGTCTGACGGCCGAGGCCCGGCTTGCCGGTGGCGCCGATGCCACCCTTGAACACGTGGATGGTGCTGGAGCTGTTGCCGACCGCGAGGTCCGCCTTGCCGTCGCCGTCGAAGTCGCCGGCGGCCAGGTTCTTGCCCCACAGGTCGTGCGCGGAGGGCGCCGGGTCGGCGACGGTGACACCGGCGCCGGTGAGGCCCTTGGCGGAGCCCCACAGCACGGCGACGCCGCCGCCGTCCTGGTCGCCGCCGACGTCCTCCCAGGGGGCGGAGACGGCGAGGTCGTCGTAGCCGTCGCCGTTGAAGTCGGCGTAGGCGTGCTCGGCGCCGAAGCCGTCGCCGGTCTCGGCGGTGCCCGGGGCGCCCGTGGTGTTCTGGCTGATGACGGAGCGCTTGGCGGAGGACACGCCGGTGGCGGTGCCGTACAGGGCGACGAGCTGGCCGGCGGTCTGCTTGCCGCTCACATAGGCGCCGGAGGCGCTGAAGGCGATGTCACCGATGCCGTCGCCGTTGAAGTCGGCCTGGGGGACGTGCGTCGAGTCCGCGGCCGTCGCCGTCGCGGCCGTGAACGTCAGCAGCCCGCCCGTCAGCGCGGCCGCGGTGGCCGTCGCGAGGGCGAGTCGCAGGGTGTGCTGCATGCGGATCTCCTGCGGCATGCGGGGATGCCCGGCGGGCGTCCCGGAGTCAATGGGTGCGCCGGATGGCGTGATCACCGGGTTGTCCCTGCTTTGCCGGGAGTTGTCCTCGGGTTCACGGTCCGGTTGGCGAAGGGGAGACCAACGAAGTGACGGGAGGGTTGTACGAGATTCAAAGAGACTCGAAGAGATTTACGGGAGCTGAATGGTCGTACGAGAGTGAAGTGAGCGCCGGGAAGGTGGCGCCCGGCGGGACGGTGGCCCCGTCGCCGCCGGCTCACGCGCGCCGCCGGCGCGCGCGTGCGAGATCGGGGGACACCGCGGGGACGCGGATTGACTGGAACGCGCTGCTCCGAACGGGCCGGACCTGCCACGCAGGGCCGCCGAAGGCACCGAAGGGCCTCGCGGAGGGCGGCCGAGATCGCGCGATGCCGTCACGGACAGGGGGTCCGGCGCCCTACGCTGTCCGCCATGGACGAAGACCGCTCCATCATCGAGCTGTTCCATGCCCTGGACCGCCTGCCCGGACCGGAACACCTCGAATTCCCCGACGGGTTCGACCTGGCCCAGGCCCGCATGCGGGCCGCACTCCTCAGGAAACGGCTGAACGACGTGTTCAGCCGGGAGCACCAGAACCCCGTCCGGCTGGACGACCGCATCCAGGACGCCTCCTACTACTTCGCCCTGCGCATCCCGCCGCGCGCGACGGAGGCCGGCGAGTGGATCTGCGTACGGCTCAGCAACTACGGCGACCTCGCCGTCATCCTCGCCCCCCGGCCGGACAGCCACCCGGACCTGGACGCGGCCGTCGCGGCCGGCGCCCTGTCCGAAGGGGACCGCAAACGCGTCGAGACCACACTGACCGACCTCGGCTACCGGGTGGTGCCGGCACGGCTGCTGCACCGCCCGTACGACGGCGTGACCTGGCTCGCGGACTCCGAGAGCGACGAGCGGATGGCGGCGCACGCCGTGCAGCCTGGTGAGGCGACGTGGTGGACGAGGTTCTTCGAGTACCTGTGAGGCGCGCTCCGCTGTGAATCCTGTGCCGGATTCCTGTGCCGGTTCCTGGCCGGTGGCCGGT
This sequence comes from Streptomyces sp. TSRI0107, assembly GCF_001905845.1. Classification (GTDB taxonomy): domain Bacteria; phylum Actinomycetota; class Actinomycetes; order Streptomycetales; family Streptomycetaceae; genus Streptomyces. The sequence continues at coordinate 71,266 of NZ_LIVZ01000010.1, forward strand.
TCCTGTGCCGCCGGTTGGGCTCCGGCCCGGTGTTACGCTCACCGGGTGAACACCTACTGGCACGTCGTTCTGCCGCCGCTCTGCGCCTGACGGGCGCGGACACCGACGGTTCGACTTCCGTTCGACCCCCGGCCCCGGCCGGCCCGCACAGGGCGGTCCCGGTCACGGGGTGATGTCGTGCGCCCGTCTCGAATCCCTTACCGATTCCCGGATTCCCGGGCGCATTCGACGACGGAAGACTCACGCCAGTGCCGATTCGCACGCCCTCCACCAGCACGCCCTCCCCGAACACGCCTGCCACGCACCAGCGGTCCCGCCCCTGCACGCGTCCGCGCCGCGCAGGCCTCCTCGGCGGCCCCACCCCCATCCTGATCGCGGCCCTCCTGTGGGGCACGACCGGAACCGCCAGCGCCCTCGCTCCCGCGACGGCTCCCGCGGCCGCCATCGGCTGCGCAGGCCTCACCCTCGGCGGCCTCCTGCTCTACGTCACCTCGCGCGGCGCCCGCGCCCTGCCCGCCGCCTGCACGCGCGGCGAACGATGGCTGCTCGCGCTCGGCGCCCTGGCCGTGGCCGGCTACCCGGTCACCTTCTACCCGGCGGTGGCCCGCACCGGCGTTGCCGTCGCCACCGTGATCGCGCTGGGCAGCGCACCCGTCTTCGCCGGCCTGCTGTCCTGGGCCACGGGACAGTCCCGCCCGACCGCCCGCTGGACGGCCGCCACGGCGGCGGCCGTACTCGGCTGCACGCTGCTCGTCCTGGGCCCGCGGTTCAGCGGCGAGGGCGAGCCCCTGGACATGACCGGCGTGGCGCTCGCCGCCTGCGGTGGACTGTCGTACGCCGTCTACTCGCTGATCGGCGGCAGGCTCATCGCGGGCGGGCACGAGTCCGACGCGGTGATGGGCGTGCTGTTCGGGGCGGCGGGCGTACTCGTGCTGCCGCTGGTGGCGGGCACGGACGCGCGGTGGCTGACCGAACCGCGCGGCGCGGCGGTGGCGCTGTACCTCGCCCTGTTCACCGTCGCCCTCGCGTACCGCCTCTACGGCCACGGCCTGCGCCGCACACCCGCGTCGGTGGCGACGACCCTGACCCTCGCCGAGCCGGCGGTGGCGGCGGTACTGGGCGTCGCCGCCCTCGGCGAGCGGCTGCCGGTCCCCTCCTGGTGCGGCTTGGCCGTGCTGGGGCTGGGTCTGGCGCTCCTGACCGGGGGGAGGTCCGGCGGGGCGGGCTCATAATCAGTTCGGGTCAGACCGGGACAGAGCACGGGGATGGCGGGGTCGTCTGGGCATGGGGATCACGTCCAGCGGTGCATGGGGTAGGCGAAAGGGCAGGCTTCCTTTCGGTTCTGATCATTCGAACGTCCGCATTTGAACGATTTGACGGATTGCCCTAGACGCTGTGTCCTGCGTCCATGACCAAGAGCACGCGCGGCCGCACCGCCGAGACTGCCTTTGAACACCGCTCCGGCAGTGTCTACTTGAGGATCGAGCATGGCTCCGATGAAGCCATGGCAACGCTTGACGTCGCGACCCGCGTTATCGGGGCCTTGTGCCTGTACTGCGCAGAGAGGCTGCTGCCAGCATGGTGGGCACAGCGGGCAGCCGCCAATGTCAGAGGGACCCGGTAGATATGCCTACTGAAGGGCTGTCGAAAGTCGCCACTTTCAGCACCTCCTCGCTCTACTGTGGGGCGGTCTCGCCCGACAGGGAGCCAGCGACCCGAAGAACGGCACCGAGTTCGGAGCGTGCCGCTCGGGTGGGAGCTTTGTAGCTGCCTTCACTGCCTCGTGGGGGCCAGCCAGTTCAGTCAGTGCGGGCGTCACCGGCAACGGGTCGATACAAGACCTGCCAGGTGGCTCAGGTGTCCGCGTGCTCTGGCGACTCAGCCCATCGCACGAGCACACGGTCCCGTGTGTTCGCGTTCCGGCCCCTGCCGACAGACTTGGCGATCCTCACGGAGTCGATGAAGAGCGCCAGGAACTCCCGCTTCCTTTCCAGGTCCCACGCCGCCCATGTCGATCCTTCCCCGATGGGATCTCCCCCCACGCTCGTCCACTCATTGGGGATCTGAATGGTTCGGCTGTCGGTCGCCTTCAGTTGTGCCAACCGTTCGGCTGTCCGCTCCTCGTAAGCAGCCAACCGCGCCATGGACTCCCTGAACATCTGCGCACCTGTCTCGTCCTCGTAGACGCCGGCCAGTCGGTCCACGTGGAGGATGCGGCGAGACTCCCGTACGTGCTCCAGCTCAGCTTGCACTGCCGCACGTTCGGCGTCCCGCTGGGACGTGTCCTGTTGGCGGGCGAAGCGCCGTGACGCCTCGGCCAGCCATTCGAGATCTTCCGGGTCGTCGGGGTCCATGGCCATGAGACGGGCCCATACCCGCCTGGCCGTCTCGTTGTCCGCCGCGTCCTGGCCGATGACGAGACCACCGTGGCCGGGGATGACTCCCCCTGCCCGGTTGCACTTGTAGTAGAGCTTCCCGCCCCGTCGGTCGGTCACCATTACCGATCCGCAGACATCGCAGAACAGAAGTCCGCACCCGGCCAGCAGGGTCGGGACGCGTCGGCCCGCCCTCACGACGACCTGCGTCCGGCCGTCCAGCACATCCTGTAGCTTCCACCACTCCTCCGTGGGGATCAGTGCTTCGTGCGACTGGACGGGCTGCCCTTCGTCGTCACGCAAGATGACGCGCTTCCCTGTCTTGCCCGGGACTGGGTTGCCGTCGGCATCCTTGCTCGCCGGCACCCGTCCCTGCCACTCGATCGCGTACCCCGCAAGGCGCGGGTCCCTCAGAATGCGCAGGACGGTGGACGACACCCATGCAGACCGCTCCACGGCTTCCGAGACTCCGCGCGCGCGGCGCGAAGCGAGGCGCTTGGCCCCCGACTTCCCCAGGGACTCCGCCTTCGTCGGTACGCCGTTCTCGTTGAGCCGCTTGGCGATCTGCGAGGCGGACAAGCCCTCTGCCGCCCACCGAGCCATGTCCCGGACGTGCGAACTCTCTACGGCGTCAGGGACGAGCCGAACGACGGACAGCTTGCCGCTGGTCGCCCGCTCTGCCGTGAAGCCGTACGGGGGGATGCCGGATACGTGGCTGCCGGCCCGCCGGAGCGTGTCCTTGGTGACGGAGACATAGGCCGACTTCATGTCGGACTCCTGCTGGGCCAGACCCGCGATGATGGCGAGGATGTCGACACCGACCGGGGTGGACGTGTCGAGGTACGGCTCTTCGACGCTGACCAGACGCACGCCGTGCGATTCCAGCTCTTCGGTGATCCGCATGGCTTCCAATGCGCCACGGCGAGTCAGGCGGGACAGCGAGAAGACGACCACGGCGTCCACGTGTCCGCCGCGCACGGCCGTCATCATCTCTTCGAACCCCGGGCGCTGGATGTTTGGGTCCCATCCGGACTTGCCCACGTCCTCGAAGCTGCCCGCGTCGCTCCACCCCCTCGACGCGATAAGCGAGGCGCACCTTTCGCGCTGCGCCACATGCGATGCCTGGGAGTCGTCCTCACGCCGTTTTGACTGGCGGATGTAAGAGACTGCACGTACGTGATCAAGGCTCGGTTCAGCGCCTTGCCTGTACTTCCTGAGAGGTGTCATGTGCCTAGTGTGGTGAAGATCAACGTGCTGACTGTCCCTGCCGAGCAGCGGGAAGTCCTCGAGAAGCGGTTCGCTTCCCGCGCCCACGCGGTCGAGTCCTCCGACGGCTTCGAGTGGTTCGAACTCCTCCGCCCCGTCGAGGGCACCGACAACTACCTCGTGTACACGCGGTGGCGGGACGAGGAGTCCTTCCAGGCATGGATGGAGGGCCCGATGAAGACGGCCCACCAGGGCGGCGGCGAAGGCGCGGAACGCCCGAAGCCGGCCGCCTCCGGCTCCACGCTGTGGTCGTTCGAGGTGGCACAGCAGGCGGCGCCGAAGGGGGAGTAGTCCCTGTCAGCCGAGGGGTGCTGGCTGGCCCTGGCCCCACCCCTCGGCCGTGCCCGAGTGCCCACTGCTCACCGAGGGCTTGCCCGCCGCGGGCGCCGCTGCCCGCGGTGATGCGTGGGCCGGTGTGAGCTGGAGCGGTTCGCCCGGCGCAACGTGATCAGAGCCGGGCGAGGCGCTTTCGTTCCGATGAGATCTCAAGCCGTGCCAGATGCTTCCGCTGACGATGCTCGTCGAGGCGCCGGGCTCTCCAGATGGGCCACGACCGTGGCGTAGAACCGGTGCACGGCGTCGTCGACACTGCGGATGAAGCCCGACTCGGCGTTGCCGCGGCTGCTGCCCATGCCCTTGAAGAGGGACAGGCGGAAGCCGGCGATCTGTGCACCGTTCTTGGGCAGCATGTCTCCCGGTTCTGGGCGCAGCCGTTCCAACGTGCCCCGTGGCCCGCCCGCCTCGCCTTCGACCAGCGTTTCGATGTGCAGGTCGGCGGGAGCTTCGGCGAGACGCCGGACGAGTCGTTTCGCCCAGGTCAGGGGGTAGCCCTGCGTCGGTGCCGGGATATCGATCGAAGTGCGAAGTTTTCCGGTACGGAGGTCGGCGGTGATGGCGAGCACGCCGGGTGTGCTGTCGATGCGTAGTTCCGCCTGCAGCTTTCCTTCCAGGCAGAGCTGATCGGCCAGGCCGGCTCGCCGGGTCGCGGGGTCGACTCCGCGCTTGGACCGGTTGACCGGCAGAACCTTCTGGCCCAGTTCGCCACCGAGCCTGAGACAGACCTGGCGGATCAGCCGTTCCCAGTTCTCCACTACGTCCAGGGCCCGTGGGTCGCCCTGGCAGAGGGTCTCGTCGTCGATGCCGTTGCGGACCGGCACCCACGCCGCACCCATGTTCTGAAATCCGTGGCACCCGGAATTCTCATGCTGGAGGTAGTGCAGAAGCTCCTGGAGCAGCCAGGCGTGAGCCGCGTTGCCCACACCTTCGTGCCGGATCAGCATCTGCGCTTGATGGGCCACTTCCGCCCAGGACAGATGCCATAGCGCCACCTTGTGTTTGCGGCGGCCGTCGATTCTGACGTCGACCAGCGGACTGCCTTCCAACGCGACGTCGTTCGACAATGTGATGACGGCCTCGTAGCCCCTGCGTGCGGCGATGTCCATGTACGCCTGCACTTGCTCGGCTTTCAGGGCGTTCCCGTTGGTCTTGGTCTCGACCAGTGCCGTCCACAGCTTGCCTGCTCTCTCGACCCTGATCACGCCGTCCGGTCGGCGAGGCGTGTCACCATGCGGAAGGGAGACCTCGGCGAAAGTCTCCATGCGACCGGCCGGCGCACCGAACGCGGCGGTGAGTCTCCTGCCGAGTTCCGGAATCTGCGCCATCACCGACAGCAGCACGGAGGTCGCACGCATCTCCCGATCTCGGTCGCTCTTGAGCGCGGAGACCGGAAAGAGCCTGGCCTCCTTCCAGGAGTCGTTCTCCGCCAAGGACTTCTTGGTCACCTTCGGCAGGGTGACCTTCTTTTTGGCGGTGCGCGGCCGTGAAGGTGCCTTCCTCGGTTCCGTCTCAGTGTCGGGCCGTCTGGGTGCCGGGACAGCCTCCAGTGCCGCCGGTTTGTGTTCTCTCACGGACGCAGCTGTTGGCTCCGCCTGTGGTTCGCTATTGGCGCTGTCCAGTTCCGCGTCGGCGGCATCGTCCTCGATGTCGACGCCGAAGTCGGTGGCCAGGCCGGCCAGACCTGCGTCGTAGCCCTGTCCGACGGCCCGGAGCTTCCATTCTCCGCTGCGGCGGTACAGCTCCCCGAAGATGAACGCACTGACCGCGTCGGCATCCTCGATGGCGAACCTGAGCAGGCTCTCGCCGGAGCTGTCGGCCAAGGTCAGCTGCAGGTCGTCCAGTTCTCCGAAGTGTGCTCCGCCGTACCGGCTCGCGGCCACCACGATGCGGTCGATGTCCTCTGGAATCGCCGTCAGGTCGAAACTGATCCGATCCTGATTGCCGCTCCCAGTGGGGGCCTTCCCCAGCAGCTGCACGCTTCCGTCAGCGGCGACCGGGTTGTTGTAGAAGTAGAAATCGGCGTCACTGCGTACTTTGCCGTCCGCGTTCAGCAGCAGCACGGAGACGTCTGCGTCACCCTCACCCGTCGGGCTGGTCCAGTCGAGACTCACGATCACGGACTCGACGCTTTCGCTGAGGGTGGCCAGACCTACGTTGCCACCCTTGGTCAATTGATACATAACCCCCACCCCACTGGCACACGTCAGACACGGATCGCCTGCCACTCGGCGCCGCTCGTTGCTCCGTGTGTGACGCGCCGCACACTCAATGCACGTCGAAACTTTAGTACTCGACGGACACTGTCCTCAGGCCGTCTGCAGGAATAGCCAGGAGCCCAGTTCACTCGGGTGCGAACTCGTACTGCAACTCGTAGAGGTGTCCCGCCTTCACCATGGACGTTGCCTCGACAGGGCGGTCGTCGTCCGTGTAGACGACGCGGAGGGTGCACAGGACGGGCAGGTTTCCGGGCAGGCGCAGGGCGTGGAACTGTTCCTGGGTGGGGACGCGGGCCGAGACGCGGTCGACGCTTCGGCGAGGTGGATGGCCGAGGTCCGTCAGCAGGGCCGGGGTGCCGCCCTTGATCCGCCGCCGGTCTATCAGAGGTGTGCCACGGGCGATGTCCAAGGGGTAGTACGACTTGACCAGCTCGGCCGGTTCGTCGTCGATGAGGATGAGCTGGCTGCGGACCAGGGCCACGCCTTCGTCGGTGAGGCCGAGAGCGGTGCGTACGTCTGCCGGCGGGCGGGTCTCGGCCACTTCCAGGAGGGAGATGCGCGCGTCGGCACCGTGCTTGGCCGCTTCGGTGAGCCAGGGGTATGTCGCGTCGGTGGTGGGCGGGGTCAGGGACGCGGCGGGGCGGATTGTGCGTTGGCGATGCTCACGGACCGTCACAGCCGCGCCCGCGCGACCGACCACCAAGCCCTCTTCCTTGAGGAGTTGCAGTGCCTTCTGGACTGTCGCGTTCGACGCTTCGAAGCGGGTCCTCAGCTGAGTGGTGGATGGCACGTTGGCGCCCGGCGGCAGTTCGCCGCTCATGATGTCGTCGCGCAGGTCGGCCGCGATGCGTTCGTGCAGCGAGCGACGGTCGTGGGCGTCCGGTTCGGCCTTGGGCACGGTCATCCGATCCTGATCTCGTAGCGCAGGCGCTGTCGCTGCGCGGGCATCACCATACGGTCCACCTGGATCGGCCGGTTTTCGCGATCGAGGGTGAGCCTGGTGAGCCGTAGGACTGGTTCTCCCTGGTCAGTCCTGAGAGCGTCCTTCTCTTCCTCGCTCGGGATTCCGGCCGTCACGTCCTCACGGACCAGTGTGCCGACGTGGCCGAGCCGGGTGAGCAGGGTGATGGCTCCGCCCTTGATCCTGGCCGTCCCGGACAAGGCGGTCCCCCGGGCGATGTCGACGGGGTAGTAGGTGTCGGTCAGTTCGTTCGGTTCGTCGTCGAGGAGGATCAGGCGGCGACGTACGACGACCGGCTCGCCCTCCTGGATCCCGAACAGCCGCGCCACCTCGGCCGGTGCGGGCACCTCTCCGGCGTGGAGGATGCGCTGGGTGCCACGGCGCCCTTGTGCGGCCGCGTCCGCGCCCCATGCGTCGCCCTGCCCCTGCTCGCGCGGCATGAGGTACGGCATCGAGGTGCTGACCCACCCGCTGGTGCTCATGGTGTCCTCCCCTGGCGTGGCGACGGCATGGACCTTGCCGCTTTACACGGTAAGCGACTGGCTGCTCTCGGTCTCCAGGAGTACCTTGCTGCTATTCGCGAATAGCGATACGGTCTCGGTGTTGGGTGTTCCCAGGCCATCAGCGACCCGATCGGAACTGATGACATGACTGACCTTCTTCGTCGACTGGCGGTGTGGGCGGGCCTACTGGCCGAGCCTCGCGAGGCTCACCGCCCGGCGGTCACACCACTCCCCACGGCACCTGCTCCGCTCTTCGAGCCGGCCCCGCTTCCTCCTCACCGCAGCCCGTACGGCCTGGACTTAACCATCGACGGCGCTGCCACCGTGGCCGTACGCCCTTACCTGGTGGTGTCGCTGGGGTCGCACCGGGCCCATCGCGTGGAGGTGGCCTGATGGAAGCGGACGGCGAACGGCCCGAGCCGAAGGCCGCGCAGGCCTGGCCTGAAGCAGCTTCGGCTCGGTATGGGAAACCAGCTCCTCGGCCACGCGCACGCCCTGCTTCCGGCAGCTCCGGCAGGCGAACTGCGCTACCTCGCCGAGTGCCTGACCGAGGCCCTGAGTGACGCTCTGCGCATCGCTGAGAGTCGAGGGCAGCGGTGCGGCCCTGCGAGGCAGTACGGCCCGTGAGTTCGCTGATCAGCCGTGGCGACGGTGGCGAACCCGGTTTCGAGGCGTAGACGGCGGCTCCGGTGGGGCGAACGGCGACGCCCCCACATCCGCAACGGACATGGGGGCGTAGGCCGTACCGAACGGGACGGTTACTTCACCGGCTCCGGCTCCGGCGTGCTCTCCGTCTCCGCCGAGCCCTCCGGGTCCACCGGGGTCTTGACGGAGTCCAGCAGGAGCTGGGCGACGTCGACGACCTGGATGGACTCCTTGGCCTTGCCGTCGTTCTTCTTGCCGTTGACGGAGTCGGTCAGCATGACCAGGCAGAACGGGCAGGCGGTGGAGACGATGTCGGGGTTGACCGACAGGGCCTCGTCGACGCGCTCGTTGTTGATGCGCTTGCCGATGCGCTCTTCCATCCACATCCGCGCGCCGCCGGCGCCGCAGCAGAAGCCCCGCTCCTTGTGGCGGTGCATCTCCTCGTTGCGCAGGCCGGGGACCTTGCCGATGATCTCGCGCGGGGGCGTGTAGATCTTGTTGTGGCGGCCCAGGTAGCACGGGTCGTGGTAGGTGATGATGCCCTCGACCGGGGTGACGGGGATCAGCTTGCCCTCGTCGACCAGGTGCTGGAGCAGCTGGGTGTGGTGGATGACCTCGTAGTCGCCGCCGAGCTGCGGGTACTCGTTGCCGAGGGTGTTGAGGCAGTGCGGGCAGGTGGCGACGATCTTCTTCGCCGACTTCGGCTTCGCGGACTCCGGGACGACCTTGCCCTCGTCGTCCAGCTCCTCGCCGAACGCCGTGTTCAGGGCCATCACGTTCTCCATGCCCAGTTCCTGGAACAACGGCTCGTTGCCCAGGCGGCGGGCGGAGTCACCCGTGCACTTCTCGTCCCCGCCCATGATCGCGAACTTCACGCCCGCGATGTGGAGGAGCTCGGCGAAGGCCTTCGTGGTCTTCTTGGCGCGGTCCTCGAGGGCGCCGGCGCAGCCGACCCAGTACAGGTACTCGACCTCGGAGAGGTCCTCGATGTCCTTGCCGACGACCGGGACCTCGAAGTCGACCTCCTTGGTCCACTCCAGGCGCTGCTTCTTCGCCAGGCCCCAGGGGTTGCCCTTCTTCTCCAGGTTCTTGAGCATCGTGCCCGCCTCGGACGGGAACGCGGACTCGATCATGACCTGGTAGCGGCGCATGTCGACGATGTGGTCGATGTGCTCGATGTCGACCGGGCACTGCTCGACGCAGGCGCCGCAGGTGGTGCAGGACCACAGGACGTCCGGGTCGATGACGCCGTTCTCCTCGGCGGTGCCGATCAGCGGGCGCTCGGCCTCGGCGAGAGCGGCGGCGGGGACGCCGGCCAGCTGCTCCTCGGAGGCCTTCTCCTCGCCCTCCATGGTCTTGCCGCCGCCGGCCAGCAGGTACGGGGCCTTGGCGTGGGCGTGGTCCCGGAGGGACATGATCAGCAGCTTCGGCGAGAGCGGCTTGCCCGTGTTCCAGGCGGGGCACTGCGACTGGCAGCGGCCGCACTCGGTGCAGGTGGAGAAGTCGAGCAGGCCCTTCCAGGAGAACTGCTCGACCTGGGAGACGCCGAAGACGTCGTCGTCGCCCGGGTCCTCGAAGTTGATCGGCTTGCCGCCGGACGTCATGGGCTGGAGGCCGCCCAGCGCGGTCTCGCCCGTCGCGTTGCGCTTGAACCAGATGTTCGGGAAGGCCAGGAAGCGGTGCCAGGCCACACCCATGTTGGTGTTGAGCGAGACCGTGATCATCCAGATCATGGTCGTGCTCAGCTTGATCATCGCGAACAGGTAGACGAGGTTCTGCAGCGTCGCGACGCTCAGGCCCTTCAGGGCGAGGATCAGCGGGTACGAGGCGAAGTACGCGGCCTCGTAGTGGTCCACGTGGTGCAGGGCGCCTTCGAGGCCCCGCAGCACGTAGATGGCGAGGCCGATGGTGAGGATGACCCACTCGACGAAGTACGCCTGGCCCATCTTCGAACCGGCGAAGCGGGACTTGCGGCCCGGCCGGGACGGCAGGTTCAGCAGGCGGATCACCATCAGCACGGCGATGCCGAGGACCGTCATCGAGCCGATGAACTCGATGTACATCTCGTACGGCAGGAAGCCGCCGATGACCGGAAGCGTCCAGTCGGCCTGGAAGAGCTGGCCGTACGCGGTGACGATGGTCGGCGGCAGCGTCAGGAAGCCGATGGCCACGAACCAGTGGGCGACACCGACGATGCCCCAGCGGTTCATCCGGGTGTGCCCCAGGAACTCGCGGACCAGGGTCACGCTGCGCTGGTAGGGATTGTCCGTCCGGGTACCTGCCGGAACCGGCTGGCCCAGCTTGAAGTACCTGACGAACTGGCCGATTGCGCGTGCGAGCAGCGCAACACCGACCACGGTCAGGACCAGCGACACGATGATCGCGGCGAGTTGCATTGGGGGCTCCTCGGGCCTGCGAGGGTTACTGAGCGGTAGCTTATGCAGTCCGTCTGAGACTACCCGTATCTTCCGCCGCACTGTAGCCGGGCGCCAGGTGATCTGAATCGCTCAGGGTTGCCTCAGCAACGTGGGGAAGTGTTCCGCCCGCCGATGGTGTTACTCGTATCAAAGCAGTGCATTTGCCGCCCCGCACGTCCCCTCCCTTCCGCTCCCGTCCGCTGCCGTCACGGCCTCCGGTGCCGTGCGCTCACTCTTGCGTGTAAGCGGCGGATAAGAGTTGAGCCGACTCGGCTCAGGTCTGTTGACCCGGCGGGGGTCGTCGTGCACACTTGAGCCTGTTCCACTCAAGTCAGCTGGAGGAATCAACCATGGCACGTGCGGTCGGCATCGACCTGGGCACGACTAACTCCGTCGTCAGCGTTCTGGAGGGCGGCGAGCCCACCGTCATCACCAACGCCGAGGGCGCCAGGACCACGCCGTCCGTCGTCGCCTTCGCCAAGAACGGCGAGGTGCTGGTCGGCGAGGTGGCCAAGCGCCAGGCCGTCACCAACGTCGACAGGACCATCCGGTCGGTCAAGCGCCACATGGGCACCGACTGGAAGATCGAGCTCGACGGCAAGCCCTTCAACCCGCAGCAGATCAGCGCCTTCGTGCTGCAGAAGCTGAAGCGGGACGCCGAGGCCTACCTGGGCGAGAAGGTGACCGACGCGGTCATCACCGTCCCGGCGTACTTCAACGACGCCGAGCGCCAGGCCACCAAGGAGGCCGGCGAGATCGCCGGTCTGAACGTGCTGCGCATCGTCAACGAGCCGACGGCCGCCGCCCTGGCGTACGGCCTCGACAAGGACGAGCAGATCATCCTGGTCTTCGACCTCGGTGGCGGTACGTTCGACGTCTCGCTGCTGGAGATCGGCGACGGCGTCGTCGAGGTGAAGGCCACCAACGGTGACAACCACCTCGGTGGTGACGACTGGGACCAGCGCGTCGTCGACTACCTGGTCAAGCAGTTCCAGTCCGGTCACGGCGTGGACCTCTCCAAGGACAAGATGGCGCTCCAGCGCCTGCGCGAGGCCGCCGAGAAGGCGAAGATCGAGCTGTCCTCGTCCTCCGAGACCTCGATCAACCTCCCCTACATCACCGCCTCCGCCGAGGGCCCCCTGCACCTCGACGAGAAGCTGACCCGCGCCCAGTTCCAGCAGCTGACCGCGGACCTGCTGGAGCGCTGCAAGACGCCGTTCCACAACGTCATCAAGGACGCCGGCATCTCCCTCAGCGAGATCGACCACGTCGTCCTCGTCGGCGGCTCGACCCGTATGCCCGCCGTCGCCGAGCTCGTCAAGGAGCTGACCGGCGGTAAGGAGGCCAACAAGGGTGTGAACCCGGACGAGGTCGTCGCCATCGGCGCCTCGCTCCAGGCCGGTGTCCTCAAGGGTGAGGTCAAGGACGTCCTGCTCCTCGACGTGACCCCGCTGTCCCTCGGCATCGAGACCAAGGGCGGCATCATGACCAAGCTCATCGAGCGGAACACGACGATCCCGACCAAGCGGTCCGAGATCTTCACCACCGCCGAGGACAACCAGCCGTCCGTGCAGATCCAGGTCTACCAGGGCGAGCGCGAGATCGCGGCGTACAACAAGAAGCTCGGCATGTTCGAGCTGACCGGTCTGCCGCCGGCGCCGCGCGGCGTCCCGCAGATCGAGGTCTCCTTCGACATCGACGCCAACGGCATCATGCACGTGACCGCGAAGGACCTGGGCACGGGCAAGGAGCAGAAGATGACCGTCACCGGCGGCTCCTCGCTGCCGAAGGACGAGGTCGACCGCATGCGCGAGGAGGCCGAGCGGTACGCGGAGGAGGACCACAAGCGCCGCGAGGCCGCCGAGACCCGCAACCAGGGCGAGCAGCTCGTCTACCAGACCGAGAAGTTCCTCAAGGACAACGAGGACAAGGTCCCCGGCGAGATCAAGACCGAGGTCGAGGCCGCCGTCGCCGAGCTGAAGGAGAAGCTCAAGGGCGAGGACACCGCCGAGATCCGCACCGCCACGGAGAAGGTCGCGGCCGTCTCCCAGAAGCTGGGCCAGGCCATGTACGCCGACGCCCAGGCCTCGCAGGCGGCCCCGGGCGGCGCCGAGCAGCCCAAGGCCGACGACGACGTGGTCGACGCCGAGATCGTCGACGACGAGCGCAAGGACGGTGCCGCGTGACGGAGGAGACCCCGGGCTTCGAGGAGAAGCCCGACGTCCCCTCCGGCGCCACCCCTGACGACGCCGAGCCGAAGGCCGCCTCCTCCTCGGAGGAGGGGGCGGCCCCGGCCGGGGACGCGAACGAGAACGCGGGTCTGGTGGCCCAGCTGGACCAGGTGCGCACCGCGCTCGGCGAGCGCACCGCCGACCTCCAGCGGCTCCAGGCCGAGTACCAGAACTACCGCCGCCGGGTCGAGCGCGACCGGATCGCGGTCAAGGAGATCGCCGTCGCGAACCTCCTGACCGAGCTCCTGCCCGTCCTCGACGACATCGGGCGCGCGCGGGAGCACGGCGAACTCGTCGGCGGCTTCAAGTCGGTGGCGGAGTCGCTGGAGACCGTGGCGGCCAAGATGGGCCTGCAGCAGTTCGGCAAGGAGGGCGAGCCCTTCGACCCGACGATCCACGAGGCCCTGATGCACTCGTACGCGCCGGACGTCACGGAGACGACCTGCGTCGCGATCCTCCAGCCGGGGTATCGCATCGGCGAGCGCACCATCCGCCCCGCGCGGGTCGCCGTCGCCGAGCCCCAGCCGGGCACGCAGACGGTCAAGGCCGAGAACTCCGAGTCCGGCGCGGGCGCGGAGAAGGCCGACGACAAGGAGAACGGTGGCCCGGAGGAGGGCTGACGTTATAACGCACGCAGGAGAGGAGGGACGTCGGGGATGAGCACCAAGGACTTCATCGAGAAGGACTACTACAAGGTCCTCGGCGTCCCCAAGGACGCCACCGAGGCCGAGATCAAGAAGGCGTACCGGAAGCTCGCCCGCGAGTTCCACCCGGACGCCAACAAGGGCAACGCCAAGGCCGAGGAACGCTTCAAGGAGATCTCCGAGGCGAACGACGTCCTCGGCGACCCCAAGAAGCGCAAGGAGTACGACGAGGCCCGCGCCCTCTTCGGCAACGGCGGCTTCCGGCCCGGCCCCGGCGCCGGCGGCGGATCGTTCAACTTCGACCTGGGCGACCTCTTCGGCGGCGCCCAGGGCGGCGGCGGGGGCGGCGGCTTCGGCGGCGGTCTCGGCGATGTCTTCGGCGGCCTGTTCAACCGGGGCGGGCCGGGCACCACGCGCACCCAGCCCCGGCGCGGCCAGGACATCGAGTCCGAGGTCACCCTGAGCTTCATCGAGGCGATCGAGGGCGCCACCGTCCCGCTGCGGATGTCCTCGCAGGCACCGTGCAAGGCCTGTTCCGGCACCGGCGACACGAACGGCACACCGCGCGTGTGCCCGACCTGCGTCGGCACCGGCCAGGTGGCGCGCGGCTCCGGCGGCGGCTTCTCACTCACCGACCCGTGCCCGGACTGCAAGGGCCGCGGTCTGATCGCGGAGCACCCCTGCGAGGTCTGCAAGGGCAGCGGCCGGGCGCAGTCGTCCCGCACCATGCAGGTGCGCATCCCGGCCGGGGTGAGCGACGGCCAGCGGATCCGGCTGCGCGGCAAGGGCGCGCCGGGCGAGCGCGGCGGCCCGGCGGGCGACCTGTACGTGGTCGTGCACGTCAAGGACCACCCGGTGTTCGGCCGCAAGGGCGACAACCTCACCGTCACCGTCCCCGTGACCTTCGCGGAGGCGGCGCTCGGCGGCGAGGTGCGGGTGCCGACCCTGGGCGGCCCGGCCGTCACCCTGAAGCTGCCCCCGGGCACGCCCAACGGGCGCACCATGCGGGCGCGGGGCAAGGGCGCGGTCCGCAAGGACGGGACGCACGGGGATCTGCTGGTCACCGTGGAGGTGAGTGTCCCGACGGAGTTGTCGGGGAAGGCTCGTGACGCACTCGAGGCGTATCGCGAGGCGACCGCGGGCGAGGACCCGCGGGCGGAGCTGTTCCAGGCCGCGAAGGGAGCATGAGTCTGATGGACGGCCGTCGACGCAATCCGTATGAACTGACCGACGAAACCCCGGTCTACGTCATCTCGGTGGCGGCCCAGCTCTCCGGCCTGCACCCGCAGACGCTGCGCCAGTACGACCGCCTGGGCCTGGTCTCCCCGGACCGCACCGCGGGCCGGGGCCGCCGCTACTCGGCCCGCGACATCGAACTGCTCCGCCAGGTGCAGCAGCTGTCGCAGGACGAGGGCATCAACCTGGCCGGCATCAAGCGCATCATCGAACTGGAGAACCAGGTCGCGGCCCTGCAGGCCCGGGTCGCCGAGCTGCAGTCCGCGCTCGACGGCGCGGCGGCGGCCATGCGCCAGCGGGAGGCCGCGGTGCACGCGTCGTACCGGCGCGACCTGGTCCCGTACCAGGAGGTCCAGCAGACCAGCGCGCTGGTGGTGTGGCGGCCGAAGCGCCAGCAGCAGTCGGACTGAACGGGCGGCGAACGCGTCGAGGGGCCCGGAGGATACGTTCCTCCGGGCCCCTCTTCCGTCTCGCGACGGGTCGGTTCGTGTCCGTTCTCGCGTCCGGTCAGAGCCAGTCGTCCCAGATGCCGTAGGCGTTCTCCTGGACGACCTTCTCGTTGCCCTCCGGGTCGATGTAGACCGCCCGGTAGTAGTACAGGCCGAGCCGGTCCTCGTGCACCGTCCGGTCCATGTGGAACTGCGGGTCGTCGACCTTGCCCGTGGCGAACAGGGTCCACGTCCCGGCGGCCGGGTCCCACTTCTCCCAGCGGTAGTCCGTGTAGTTCTCGCAGGGCATGTCGTAGATGGTCTGCCCGCAGCGGACGTAGAGCTCCGGGTACTGGTCCTCGGTGACGTCGGTCGCGGTCCAGCCCGGCGGCCGGGTGTCGGGCAGCGTCACCGAGATCTCGGCGGGGTGCAGGACGTCGATCGGCTCGTCGTCGTACTGGAGCCGGCCGTCGCTGGCGGCCACCTTGTACACGTGGGCGGCGCCGTCGGGGACCGTCGGGCAGATGATCTCGGTGGCGGCCATGGAGCTGCTCCTCCAGCAGTTCTCCTCCCAGACCGTCTCACCGCTGTCCGGGTCCTTGACGCCCTGCCACACGTGGTAGCCGGTGACGTCGTCGTCGGCGGCCGGCGGGGTCCAGGTCAGGCGGACGCCGAGCGGGATGTGCTCCGCGGCCAGGTTCTCGACCGGTGCCGGGCGCACGGTGTCCGGCGTGGTCGCCGTGGCGGCCGGGCCGGGCTGCGACTCCTTCCCGTACGGGTCGACGGTCACGACGCGGTACTCGTACGTCGTCTCCGACTTGCCCTGGACGTCCCAGCAGGTGCCGTTGATCTGCTTGCGGGCGGCGTAGGGGGCGTCGTCGTCCGCCCACGTCACGTAGACGGCCGGGGCCTCCAGCGGCTTGTCGTACGAGGAGTTCGGCTTGCACTGGTCCACGACGGCGCTCTCGCCGGTCGCCGGGTCGGTGCGGACGATCCTGTACCTGGGGAAGGGCCCCTCGTCGATGATCCACGGGTCGACGCTGCTCCAGGAGACCATCACGCCTTCGCCGAACCTGTAGGCGGTGGTCTTGAACGCGGGGATCGCCTCCGGCCGGTCGGCCATCTTCAGCGTGATCTCCACCGGCTTGGCGGCGTTGCCCTTGGCGTCCACCGAGCGCACCGCGTACCGGTAGCCGTCGGCGACGGCGGCCACCTGGCGCGGCACCACGTCGGTCTCCGTGGTGGTGCCCCCGCCGGGCAGCGCGTCGACATGACCGCCGGTCGCCGGGTCGTACTGGACGACCCGGTAGGAGGCGGCCCCGGTGACGGGCGACCAGACCAGGTGCGGAACGCCCTCCCGGTACTCGACGCGGACGTCCGTGACGGGGGCCGGCGGGGTCAGGTCGGGGGTGGTGAACGTCGTGGCGGCCGAGTACGCCGACCAGTTCCCGGCGGCGTCCCGGGCCCGGCCCCGGTAGGTGACCTTGCTGCCGTCGGCCGGGTACCCGGTGTCGCAGATCGCGCCCTTGGCGCCGGAGTAGACGGTGCTCCAGGTGTTCGTGGCGGCGTCGAGCCGCTGCATCTCGTACCAGGCGATGTCGGCGGCGTTCGCCGCGGTGGTGACCAGCTGCGGGGCCGCGTAGGGCTGGTCGGGCGGGCACGCGTCCCACTCGACGAACGGCGCGGCGGGCGGCGTCTTGTCGATGGTGGTGACGAGCTGGTCGGCGGACCCGCCCGACTCGTTGCCGGCCTTGTCGGCGGCGCGGACCTCGTAGTAGTAGGAGGCGCCGGTCTTGGGCAGGGTGGAGTCGGTGTAGGAGGTGGCGGTGGTCGTCGCGAGCGGGGTGGCGGGGTAGGACGCGCCCTTGAGCCGTCGGTAGACGCGGTAGTTCGCGAGGTCCATTTCCTTGTTCTTGGACCAGGTGAGCTTGGCTTTGCCGGTGGCGTTGTCGTAGGTGACGGTGCCGCCGGTGGGTGTGAGGGGCTTGACCTTGTCGACGGTGGCGGAGGTGCGGGGGGTGTAGGCGAACTTGACGTTCGCGGTGCCGGTCCAGTTGACGAAGTCGACGCGCAGGGTGTGTTTGCCGGAGGGGATGGTGACGTTGACGGTCTGTTTGGCGGTCGTCGACACGTTCTTCCACAGGTCGACCTTGCGGGTGCCGTCGAGGTAGACGCGTATGCCGTCCTGGGCGGAGGCGGTGAACGTGAAGGGTCCGCCGGAGCCGAAGTCGCGGGTGAGGGTCCAGCGGACGCCGAAGTTGTTCGACGGGACGCCGGAGACCGGTGCGCCCGTTCCCCAGTTCTGGTCGATCGCGCTGTCGCAGTCCGTTTTCTTCGGAGTGCCGGAGAAAGTGGTGTTCGCGAAGAACTGGCGCTTGAAGACGGGGGAGGCGCAGTCGGTGGTCGCGGCGGCGGGGCTCGCGACCGTGGTGAGCACTCCGCCCGCCGTGGCGAGTACCAGGGCGGTGGCCGTGGCACGTCTGGCTGGTTTCATGGGTCCTTCGGTCCTGTTCGGCGACAGCTTGATCAGATATCGCCGAACAGGACCACCCGGAACCGCGAACGGTTGTACGGGACCTCAGCCGGTTGCCGGCGCGGTCACGGCCCAGTCACCGGCCGGCGTGGTCTCCGTGCCGTCGGCGGACACGCCCGTGACCCAGTAGAAGGACGTGGTGCCGCGCCGGGCGCCGGTGTCGAAGTAGGTGAAGGCTCCGGCACCGAGTTCCTTGACCTTCTCGTACGCCGAGGTGGTCGGGTTCCAGCGGTAGACGCGATAACCGCCGGCCTGTTCCGGCGCGGACTCGGACAGTCCGTGCCATTCGAGCAGGTTGCCCTCGTCGCCCTCCGCGCCGGTCGCCTCCAGGGTGAGCGGCGAGCCCTCGGGCGTCGCCGTGCCCGGCGTCATGTCCAGCTCGGTCGCGGTCACGATCTCGGCCTCGCCGGTCGCCTCGAACGTGGAGTTCCAGGAGTCGTCCACGGCGTCGACGATGAAGCAGCTCTCCTCGCCGTCCGGCAGGGTGGTGTAGGCGTACGAGGTGGTGTCGGCCGACAGGTAGTAGCCCGGGTAGAGGGAGCAGACCTTCTCCTCCTCGTCCCCCCACAGCTCGCCCCGGCGGACCACGTAACGCGCGAGGTCCGGCGTCGGGTTGGCGTCCCAGCTGACGTGGAAGCCGTACTCCGTCGGGGTGACCTTCACGCCGGTGACGGGGGACGGCGGGGTGAGGTCCTTCCGCTTGCCGCTCGCGGCGGCGGACCGCGCGGACTCGTTGCCCGCCGCGTCGAGGGCGGTCACGCGGTAGTGGGAGGTGGCGTCCTCGGGAGCCGAGCCGTCGAGGTACGACGGCTGGCCGGTGGTGCCGACGGCGGTGTACGTGCCGGTCTCGGTCGCCGCCCGGTACACCTTGTACGATGCCGCGCCCTCGACGGCGTCCCAGGTGACCCGCAGCCCGTCCTGCTCGGAGGCCACGGCGAGCCCGGCGGGCACGCCCGGCGGCGTCTGGTCGACGGTCGTGACGAGCTGGTCAGCGGACCCGCCCGACTCGTTGCCGGCCTTGTCGGCGGCGCGGACCTCGTAGTAGTAGGAGGCGCCGGTCTTGGGCAGGGTGGAGTCGGTGTAGGAGGTGGCGGTGGTCGTCGCGAGCGGGGTGGCGGGGTAGGACGCGCCCTTGAGTCGCCGGTAGACGCGGTAGTTCGCGAGGTCCATTTCCTTGTTCTTGGACCAGGTGAGCTTGGCTTTGCCGGTGGCGTTGTCGTAGGTGACGGTGCCGCCGGTGGGTGTGAGGGGCTTGACCTTGTCGACGGTGGCGGAGGTGCGGGGGGTGTAGGCGAACTTGACGTTCGCGGTGCCGGTCCAGTTGACGAAGTCGACGCGCAGGGTGTGTTTGCCGGAGGGGATGGTGACGTTGACGGTCTGTTTGGCGGTCGTCGACACGTTCTTCCACAGGTCGACCTTGCGGGTGCCGTCGAGGTAGACGCGTATGCCGTCCTGGGCGGAGGCGGTGAACGTGAAGGGTCCGCCGGAGCCGAAGTCGCGGGTGAGGGTCCAGCGGACGCCGAAGTTGTTCGACGGGACGCCGGAGACCGGTGCGCCCGTTCCCCAGTTCTGGTCGATCGCGCTGTCGCAGTCCGTTTTCTTCGGAGTGCCGGAGAAAGTGGTGTTCGCGAAGAACTGGCGCTTGAAGACGGGGGAGGCGCAGTCGGTGGTCGCGGCGGCGGGGCTCGCGACCGTGGTGAGCACCCCGCCCGCCGTGGCGAGTACCAGGGCGGTGGCGGTGGTGCGTCTGGCTGGTTTCATTCGGTCCTCTGGTCGGGATCGGACCTCCGGGCCGGGGTCCTCATGATCACGACACGTGCCGAACGTGATTGGTTGTACGGGGCGAAGCGGAATGTGGTGTTGTCATCTCGTTAAGTAGTTTTGCTTGACGCTGGGGCCCGCCGCCGCGTTGGCTTTTCAGTCACATGGGTCGCAGAGCTGCACCCACGTCCGGAAGACATCAGAAGTGAGTCCCTCCATGCGTCGTCGTATCGCCATATCCGTGGCCACGTGTTCGTTGGCCCTGTCGCTCGCCGGTTGCGGTGTGCTCGACGCGAGCAGCGACGGTGGCGACGCGACGCCGACCAAGGGCAACGACATCACGGTGGGTCTGCTGCTGCCGGAGACGGCGAACACGCGCTACGACAAGTTCGACCACCCCATCATCCGGGCGAAGGTCGCGCAGCTCACCGAGAACCGGGGCAAGGTCGAGTACGCCAACGCGGAGGCGAGCGCGAGCAAGCAGGCCCAGCAGCTGCAGAAGATGGTCGACGACCAGGTGGACGTCATCCTGCTGGACGCGGTCGACTCGCACGCCATCGCCGACGGGGTCAAGAAGGCCAAGGACGCGGGCATCCCGGTCATCGCCTACGACCGGCTGGCCGAGGGCCCGATCGACGCGTACATCTCCTTCGACAACGAGCTGGTCGGCGAGGTGCAGGGCCGCAGCCTGCTCGACGCGATGGGCCCGGACGTCGACACCTCCGACAAGATCGTGATGATCAACGGGTCGCCGACCGACCCGAACGCCAAGCAGTTCAAGGCGGGCGCGCTGTCCGAGCTGAACGGCAAGGTGCGGATCGCCCAGACCTACGACACCAAGGACTGGAAGCCGGAGAACGCCGAGGCCAACATGGCCAAGGCGATCGCGGCGATCGGCGCGAGCAACATCGCCGGTGTCTACTCCGCCAACGACGGCATGGCGGGCGGTGTCATCAAGGCCCTGGAGGCCGCCGGCGTGACCAAGCTGCCGCCGGTCACCGGCCAGGACGCGGAGCTGGCGGGCGTGCAGCGGATCGTCAGCGGCGAGCAGTACATGAGCGTCTACAAGTCCTACCCGGCCGAGGCCGAGGCCGCCGCCGAGATGGCCGTGGCGAAGGTGCAGGGCAAGGACATCCAGTTCGACGCCCTGACCCGGGACCGGGTCGACAGCCCGAGCCACCAGGACATCCCCGCGCAGCTGGTCTCCGTGGTGGCGCTGACCCGGGACAACATCAAGCAGACCGTCGTCTCCGACGGCATCTACAAGGTCTCCGAGATCTGCACCGCGCCGTACAAGGCGGCCTGCGCGGAGCTGGGCTTGAAGTAGACGGAAAGTCCTCAGGGCTTCCAAGGGTTCCGTAAGGGGAGTTCACGCCAAATCGGCGCGAACTCCCCTTCTGGGTTTCCGATGTGTGAACGTTCAACGGGGGACTTGGGGGAGGATCGCGCAGGGCGGCAACGAATGGTTGCCATCCGTTGTCGGAATGTGACGGACTGAGGCGGGTGCGAAAGCCCGCATACCGGTGGTTTCCGGCGGTCACCGTGGAGAGAGGCGTGTTGCGGAGCAGGTTCGCTCCGCGCATAGTTGCGCTGCGGAAGACGTGGAAACCGGGGGTGGGATGGGCGATGGCCGGGCACGGGACGGACGGGCATCCACACGGTGCTGACCGACTGTGCGAGGCCGGGGATCGGGTGTATTCCCGGGCCGTGCGGCGCGGCCGTGTGTCCCGCCGTGACGCCGCCGCGGCCCCCTGCCTGCTGGACCTCGCCCTGCTGCACCCCGACCCGGACGACATGGAGTGGCTGGTGCCGACCTCCCCGCAGGAGGTCATGACCCGGCTGCTGCGCGGCGTCCACGACGAGATCAGCGCCAGCCAGCGCCGGGTGGGCTCGGCGGTGGCCGCCTTCGAGTGGTACGCGGGCCTGGGCGGCCGTACGGCCGACTCCGCGGCCGGTGAGGGCACCGCCGCGATCCGGGTGCTCGACGGGCCGGCCCGCATCCAGGCGGCGCTGGACGAGGCGACGGCCGCCTGCACCACCGAGGTGCTGACCGTGCAGCCCGGCGGCATCCGGCGCGAGCACGAGCTGTCCGAGGGCCTGCACCGGGCCCTGGCGCTGCGCGGGCGGGGCGTACGGATGCGGGACCTGTACAACCACGTGGCCCGGCACGGGCAGGGCCTGCTCAACTACCTGGACCTGATGGGCGACGCGGTGGAGGCCCGCACCCTGGACGAGGTGATCGAGCGGCTGATCCTGTTCGACCGCACGGTCGCCTTCATCCCGGCCAACGCCGACCGGACGATGGCCCTGGAACTGCGTCATCCCGGCCTGGTGGCCTACCTGGTGACCGTCTTCGAGCGGCTGTGGCGGCTCGCGATCCCGCTCACCGCCGCGCTCCCCGACACCGGCATCGAGGGCATCTCGCACCGCGAGCAGTCCATCGCCGCGCTGCTCGCCGAGGGCCACCAGGACGCGGTGATCGCCGAACGGCTCGGCATCAGCGTCCGCACCTGCCGCGCCCACATCGCCCGGCTGTGCGAGACGCTGGGCGCGGCGAGCCGGACGCAACTCGGGGTGCGGATCGCCCAGGTGGGCCTGGACGGGCCGCCGCCGGCCGCGGGCCTGACCGCTCCCGGGCGTGAGTCCCCGAGTGTGCGGTGAGCCGGGGGCCCGGCTCCCGGGAGCGGCCCGCTCCGGCTCAGCGGTCCCGGTCCAGGATCCCCGCCTGGGCGATGAGGTAGCCGAGTTGGGCGCGGCTGCCGCTGCCGAGGGCGGCGGCGAGTTTGGCGATGTGGGCCCGGCAGGTGCGGACGTTCATGCCGAGGCGGCGGGCGATGGCCTCGTCGACGTGGCCCTCGATGAGCAGTTTGGCTATCGAGCGCTGGACGCCGGTGATGCCCTCCGGGGTGGACTCGTAGGGCACTTCCTCCATCAGCGGCACGGCCCGCTGCCACAACTGCTCGAAGACCCGGATGAGGTACTGGACGAGGCCGGGGTGACGCAGTTCCAGGGCGACCTGGCGGTCGTCCTGGGCCGGGATGAAGGCGACCGTGGAGTCGCAGATGATGAGCCGTTCGATCAGCTCCTCCAGGGTGCGGATCTCGACCTTGGCGCCGGCCATGCCCTCCATGTACGCGAAGGTGCTCTGACTGTGCCGCACGGTGTGCTGGTACAGGGTGCGGACGGAGATGCCGCGTTCGATCAGCGGCTTGCTGCGCTTGAGCGCCTGACTGAGGATGTGCTCCGGCCTGCTGCCCCCCGGCTGTACGGTCAGTACCTCGGTGCGGGCCTCGGCTATCGCCACGTCCAGCGCGGCATGGATCCGGTCGATGCCCTCCAGCACGGTGATGGCGTGGGTGGCCGCCGGCTGCTGGGCACTGATGGCGAGGAAGGGCTGGAAGGTGTCCGTGAGGTCGACGGAGAGCCGCCGACGGTCCTGTATCTCGCGTTCCAGGGGCTGGAGTTGCTGGGCGAGCACGATGGACGGGGGAACGGGGCGCAGCCAGTTCGCGTCATCCGGGTCGGGGTGGAGGAGAGCGAACTCAAGCAGGCAGGGAGCGGGCTTGACCTCGTCGCGGGCGATCCGCCCGGAGCTGAGGGCGGCGGCGTACAGCCGCGATCCGTCGGCGCACAGCTCAGCAATGCCGTGAGGATGTGTCGGGTTTGTGCTCTTCGGTGACAAATCTCCACCCCCCAGGGTCCTGAACGTGCAGGAACATGATGCATCTCCCTGGTGGCATTGACGTGCCTGAATGAGCCATCGTCTTGTTTCGCGGGGGAGAGGAAGCCATCAAGTGAGGACGAAGCCGACCATGAATAAGAGAATGCTTCGCTCGGTGCTTGCTACTGCCGTCGTTGCTCCGGCGCTGGCCTTGGCGGCCGGTCCTCTCGACGTCGGCTGGCGGACCCCTGCCCAGGTGGAGAGCGCGGCGGACGTGACCGGGGACGTCGGCTGGTCCGTCGAGGCGACGCCCGGCGACGTCGGCTGGAGTGTCGTGGCCGGCGGCGAGGACGTCGGCTGGTCGGAGCCGGTGGGCGCGGACGCATGACCACTCCACCCGACGACCGATCCTTCCGGCGTGAGATGGCCACCGCGTACCGTTCCGGCTGGCACTTCATCGACCTGGCCACCGCAATCCCCCACAACGGTGACTCGCTCATGGTGACCGTGTTCGGTGAGCCGGTCGTGGTCACCCGGGACGAGGACGGCGACGTACGGGCGTACCGGTGCCTGCGTCGGCCTCGCGGTGCGCCGCAACCCGTGCGGTGCGCCATCCGGTACGGAATGATCTTTGTGAATCTCGACCAGCGTGACCACCGGTTGGCGGAGCCGGAGACCCCGGACCCCATGACCATCTCGGCCACCCCCCGCAGTGCCTGACGCGATTCCCCCGTCGTAAAAGATCGCTCAGGTACTTCCCCCCGCAGCGGCGTCACCGTGACCTGAACACGGTGACGCCGCTGCAGTTTTGCCAGGTATATGCGGGTTTCGGACAGATCGGCGGTTGGCTGAAACCGGCTCTTCAGCGGGTCCTGCTGCCCATGGCCCGGGTCAGCTCGATCTCGATGACCACCCGCTCCGGGTTCGGTCCCGGCGTCCGCTCGTAGCGCTCGGCGTACCGCCGCACCGCCTCCGCCACCCGCTCCGGCTCGGTGTGCACGAAGGCCCGGCCCTCCAGCGTCGCCCAGCGTCTGCCGTCCACCTGGCAGGCGGCGACCCGTGCCCCCTCGGCCCCCGCCGCCAGCACGTTCTGCACCTTCCTGCTGGACTTGCTCGCGATCACCCGGGCCAGCCGCGCCTCGGGGTCGTAGGTCACCCCCACGGGCACCATGTGCGGGCTGCCGTCCGGGCGGGGTGTCGTCAGCGTGCACAGGTGCCGCTCCCGCCAGAAGGCGAGGTACTCCGGGTCGGGGGAACCCGGGTCTACGGAATGGGTGGCCATGGGACTGCCCCTCACTGCCTTGAGTGGAATAGACTCAACTTTGTGTACGTTACCCACGTCAGTATGGATGACGGCTGACGCCAGGAGGAGAACGCGAACGTGGACGCCGAGCTGACCAACCGGAGCCGGGACGCGATCAACGCGGCCAGCAACCGGGCCGTGACCGAGGGCCACCCGGACCTCACCCCGGCCCACCTGCTCCTCGCTCTGCTCCAGGGGCAGGACAACGAGAACATCACCGACCTGCTCGCGGCGGTCGAGGCCGACCTGGCAGCCGTCCGCGCCGGAGCCGAGAAGATCCTCGCCGGGCTGCCCAGCGTGACCGGGTCCACCGTCGCGCCGCCCCAGCCCAACCGTGAACTGCTCGCCGCCATCGCCGACGCGCAGAGCCGCGCCCGCGACCTCGGCGACGAGTACCTGTCCACCGAGCACCTGCTGCTCGGCATCGCCGCCAAGGGCGGCCAGGCCGCCGACCTGCTCAGCCGGCAGGGCGCCAGTGCCAAGAAGCTGCAGGAGGCCTTCCGGAAGGCGCGCGGCGGACGCCGGGTCACCACCGCCGACCCCGAGGGCCAGTACAAGGCGCTGGAGAAGTTCGGCACCGACTTCACCGCCGCCGCCCGCGACGGCAAGCTCGACCCGGTCATCGGCCGGGACACCGAGATCCGGCGTGTCGTCCAGGTGCTGTCCCGCCGTACGAAGAACAACCCCGTCCTCATCGGCGAGCCCGGCGTCGGCAAGACCGCCGTCGTCGAAGGCCTCGCCCAGCGGATCGTGAAGGGCGACGTGCCCGAGTCCCTGAAGGACAAGCGGCTGGTCGCGCTCGACCTCGGAGCCATGGTCGCCGGCGCCAAGTACCGGGGCGAGTTCGAGGAGCGGCTGAAGACCGTCCTGGCCGAGATCAAGGACTCCGACGGCCAGATCATCACCTTCATCGACGAGCTGCACACCGTCGTCGGCGCCGGCGCCGGCGGCGACTCGGCGATGGACGCCGGCAACATGCTCAAGCCCATGCTGGCCCGCGGCGAGCTGCGCATGGTCGGCGCCACCACCCTCGACGAGTACCGCGAGCGCATCGAGAAGGACCCCGCCCTGGAGCGCCGCTTCCAGCAGGTGCTGGTCGCCGAGCCGTCCGTCGAGGACACCATCGCGATCCTGCGCGGCCTCAAGGGACGCTACGAGGCCCACCACAAGGTCCAGATCGCCGACAGCGCGCTGGTCGCCGCCGCCACCCTCTCCGACCGGTACATCACCTCCCGCTTCCTCCCCGACAAGGCCATCGACCTCGTCGACGAGGCCGCCTCCCGGCTCCGCATGGAGATCGACTCGTCCCCCGTCGAGATCGACGAGCTCCAGCGCGCCGTCGACCGGCTCAGGATGGAGGAGCTGGCGCTCAGCCGGGAGACCGACGACGCCTCCCGCGAACGCCTGGAGAAGCTGCGCCGCGACCTCGCCGACAAGGAGGAGGAGCTGCGCGGCCTCACCGCCCGCTGGGAGAAGGAGAAGCAGTCCCTCAACCGGGTCGGCGAGCTGAAGGAGAAGCTGGACGAGCTGCGCGGCCAGGCCGAACGCGCCCAGCGCGACGGCGACTTCGACACCGCGTCCAAGCTGCTGTACGGCGAGATCCCGGCCCTGGAGCGCGACCTGGAGGCCGCGACGGAGGCCGAGGAGGCGTTGACGTCCTCCGGCGGGGCCGCGAAGGACACCATGGTCAAGGAGGAGGTCGGCGCCGACGACATCGCCGACGTCGTCGCCTCCTGGACCGGCATCCCCGCCGGACGCCTCCTGGAGGGCGAGACGCAGAAGCTGCTGCGCATGGAGGACGAGCTGGGCAGGCGCCTGATCGGCCAGACGGAGGCCGTGCGCGCGGTGAGCGACGCCGTACGCCGGTCCCGCGCCGGCATCGCCGACCCCGACCGGCCCACCGGCTCGTTCCTCTTCCTCGGCCCGACCGGCGTCGGGAAGACCGAGCTGGCGAAGGCGCTGGCGGACTTCCTCTTCGACGACGAGCGGGCCATGGTCCGCATCGACATGTCGGAGTACAGCGAGAAGCACAGCGTGGCCCGGCTGGTCGGCGCGCCGCCCGGATACGTCGGCTACGAGGAGGGCGGCCAGCTCACCGAGGCGGTCCGCCGCCGCCCGTACAGCGTGGTCCTGCTGGACGAGGTGGAGAAGGCCCACCCCGAGGTCTTCGACATCCTGCTCCAGGTGCTGGACGACGGCCGTCTCACGGACGGGCAGGGCCGCACGGTCGACTTCCGCAACACGATCCTGGTGCTGACGTCCAACCTGGGCAGCCAGTTCCTGGTCGACCCGCTGACCACCGAGGCGGAGAAGAAGGAGCAGGTCCTGGAGGTGGTGCGGACGGCCTTCAAGCCGGAGTTCCTGAACCGCCTGGACGACATCGTCGTCTTCTCCGCGCTGACCAGGGACGAGCTGGCCCGGATCGCCCGCCTCCAGATCGACCGCCTGGCCCGGCGCCTCGCCGAACGCCGCCTCACCCTGGAGGTCACCCCCGAGGCCCTGGCCTGGCTCGCCGACGAGGGCAACGATCCGGCCTACGGCGCCCGCCCGCTGCGCCGCCTGGTGCAGACCGCCATCGGCGACCGGCTCGCCAAGGAGATCCTCTCCGGCGAGATCAAGGACGGCGACACGGTCCGCGTCGACACCTTCGAGAACGGCCTCCTCGTGGGCCCGGCGGCACCGGAACCGGCGGACCTGGGCAAGACGCTCTGACCCGCTCGTGTGACCCGACCGGCCGGATCATGCCGACGGTCCCCCGACAGGCGGGGCGAGGGCTTGCCACCCCCCGCCCCGCATGGGGGAGGATGGCGGAATCCGTACGAAGGGAAATTCACGGTGAGCATCGACCCGTCCTCGATTCCGAACTTCGGGGGCCAGCCCCAGCCGCAGCCCCAAGGACCGGCGGGCCCCGTCGTCCCGAATCAGGACCTTGTGAAGCAGCTCCTGGACCAGATGGAGCTGAAGTACGTCGTCGACGAAGAGGGCGACCTCGCGGCGCCGTGGGAGCAGTTCCGTACGTACTTCATGTTCCGCGGCGAGGGTGACCAGCAGGTCTTCTCGGTGCGGACCTTCTACGACCGCCCCCACCAGATCGACGAGAAGCCCCAGCTGCTGGAGTCGATCGACGACTGGAACCGGCGCACCCTGTGGCCGAAGGTCTACACGCACACCCACGACGACGGCACCGTCCGCCTCATCGGTGAGGCGCAGATGCTGATCGGCCCCGGGGTCAACCTGGAGTTCTTCGTGTCGTCGACGGTCAGCTGGGTGCGCGCGGCCATCGAGTTCGACCGGTGGCTGGCCGAGCAGCTGGGCCTGGAGCAGGACATCAACGACGCGGAGAAGCCCGAGGACGAGGAGTAGTCAAGGCTTCCTCCGCGAGGACCGGGGCGGGCGGCGGCGCGCCGTCCGCCCTTCCACAGCCTGTGGGAAACCGCCTGACGGGCAACCGCGTGGACGTGCGGTGGTTCAGCCCGCGAGCGACTTCAGCCGCCGTACGGCTTCCTCCAGCACCCCCGTCTGCTTGCAGAACGCGAAGCGCACGAACGGCGCCCGCCGTGATCCAGCCGACGTCTTGTTGGCCTACCCATTCCTATGTCGTGCGACAGGCCCCGCTGCGGATCTCCGGTACCGACAGTGAGCGGGCCGCACCACCTGTCCGTCCGGTCTGCCGGCCGTACCGACGGGCTCGGTGACGCGGCACTGTCCGTCGTATCCTGACCACACACGGGAAGGAGCCGTTCCATGAGCGTCGACGCGATCGTGCACACCGAGTTCCCCAAGGGGTACACGGTCCTGTTCGGGGCCGACGGAAAGGTGATCATGACCCCGCAGAGCGAAGAGCACTCCAGCACCATCAGGTCGATGCAGATCGACTCCGCTCTTGCCCTCGGCCGTCACGCGAAGGTCACCTCCGATGTCTACATCGACTTCCCCGCCGACGAGAACTCCGCACCCGACCTCGCGATCCTGCGCGAGGACGCACGCAAGGAAGGCAAGCGCTACAGCTTCGAGGACGTCCTGCTGATCTCCGAGGTCGTCTCGACCTCTTCCGCACGCAAGGACTACGACGACTGCACCGCGAAGTACGGCCGTTACGGAATCCCGATCTACCTGGTGGTGGACCCCTACGCCCAGGAAGTCGTCCTCCACACCCAGCCGACCGCCACCGGTTACATCGCCGCACACACCCACAAGTACGGCACGGGCAAGCTCCCCATCCCCCTGGCAGACGGCCGCACCTTCACCCTCGACCTCGACGAACTCCCGCGCCCGGACTCCGAGGCGGACGCCCGCTGACGAGGGACTCGGCCAGGCCGGACCCGCGCCTGGCTGGCCGAGGAGGGCTGCTGCCCGCACATCACCTTCTTCGTGGAGCCCAGCTCGGGTAGCCGGCACGTCCGTGGCTGTCAGGCGGCCAGCGTCTTGAGTCGGGAGGCCGCATCCTCCAGCACCCCCGTCTGCTTGCAGAACGCGAAGCGCACGAACGGCGCCCCCTGGTCGCGGTGGTCGTAGAAGACCGCGTTGGGGATGGCGACCACGCCCGCCCGCTCCGGCAGGGCGCGGCAGAAGGCGAAACCGTCGCTCTCGCCGAGGGGGCGGACGTCGGTGGTGATGAAGTAGGTGCCGGAGGTGTGGAAGACGCCGAAGCCCGCCTCCGCTAGTCCCGCCGCGAGCAGATCCCGCTTGGCGTGCATGTCCGCGCGGAATCCGGCGAAGTACGACTCGGGCAGCGCCAGCGCCTCCGCGACCGCGTACTGGAAGGGCCCCGACGCCACGTAGGTGAGGTACTGCTTCGCCGACCGCACGGCGCTGACCAGCGCGGGCGCCGCGGTGATCCAGCCGACCTTCCAGCCGGTGAACGAGAAGCTCTTGCCCGCGCTGCCGATGGTCACCGTACGGTCCCGCATGCCGGGGAAGCCGGCCAGCGGCAGATGCTCGGCGTCGTCGAACACCAGATGCTCGTACACCTCGTCGGTCACCACCAGCAGGTCCCGCTCCACCGCCAGCTCGGCGATCGCGGTCAGCTCCGCGCGGGTCAGCACGGTGCCGGTCGGGTTGTGCGGGGTGTTGATCAGCAGCAGGCGGGTGCGGTCGGTGACGGCGGCCCGCAGCTCGTCCAGGTCGAGCCGGAACGCGGACCCGTCGGGACGCAGCGTCACCGGCACCCGGCGCCCGCCCGCCATGGCGATGCAGGCCGCGTAGGAGTCGTAGTACGGCTCCAGCGCGATCACCTCGTCGCCGGGCTCCAGCAGCGCCAGCAGCGCGGCGGCGATCGCCTCCGTCGCGCCGGCCGTCACCAGCACCTCGCTGTCCGGGTCGAACGACAGCCCGTACCGGCGCTGCTGGTGGGCGGCGATCGCGGTGCGCAGCTCGGGGACGCCCGGGCCCGGCGGGTACTGGTTGCCGCGCCCGTCCCGCAGCGCCCGCACGGCCGCCTCCCGGATCTCCTCGGGGCCGTCCGTGTCGGGGAATCCCTGGCCCAGGTTGATCGACCCGGTCCGCAGGGCCAGCGCCGACATCTCGGCGAAGATCGTGGTCCCGAACTCGGCGAGGCTGCGGTTGAGGAAGGGGCGCTCGGTGGAGGTCATGCCGGCCATCCTGCGCCGAAGCCCCGGCCTTCCTCAACCAGCGTTCGCCCGGCCGGCCGGTCACGCACGTCCCCCCGACCTGCAGTTGAGCGCGGGTCAGGGGCTTTCCCGCTGGTAGGACCCTCAGAAGTTCCTCAACTCTGCTTTGACCGTCGCGCACGGCGGGCATCCCCGGTTCACGCACCACACGAGGCGCCCACGGGGGGCCGCTTCGGGGGAACTGAAAGGAGGGTGACGCCATGGTCATCGGCATCATCCTGGCGGTCGTCGCGGTAGTCGTCGCGGTGGGCGTGCTGGCGAGCCGGAGTGCACGGCGGGCCGGCGCGCGGGGGCCTGTGCGGTCGGGGGGCCGCCGGGGTTCCGGGGGAAGCGCCCGTTCCGGCTCCGGCTCGAGCTCCGGCTCGAGTGACGCCAGCTGGTGGGTGGTCGCGGGGGCAGGCGGGGACGTGTCGGGCGGCGACAGCGGGTCGTCCTCGGACTCCTCGTCCTCGGACTCCTCCTCGGGCCACAGCTCGGGCGGACACTCCTGCGGGAGCAGCTCGTCGTCCTGCGGGGGCAGCTCGTCGTCCTGCGGGGGCGGCGGCGGATGCGGTGGAGGCAGCTGACACGGGGCAGCCGAGCTCCGAAGGGGGAACCGCATCGACAGGCGCCCGCCGGGAACGACCGGCGGGCGCCTTGCCTTCTCCGGCCCGCTCCGGCGTACGCCGTAGTTGAACAGTTGAGCCCAGGAGCCCCCTGAGGGATGAGAACCGCCCGAAGTTGGGTAAAAGCGCTGTGGCAGCGACACAGTTCATGATTCCCTCTAACACACCAACGCAGCCCCTCGGACGTCCTGACGGACACCCCTTCTGACTGGGCTGACCGGGCCGATCTTCCCGGCGTCGTTCTCTCTTTGCGTGCTAGCGGAGCCGATCCATGCTCACGACCCTGAAAACCTCCTATACCGATACGCGCGCGGCCGACCTCGCCTGGGCCCTGGGCCGTGAGCCGCTGCCCGCCCTCGCCACCCTCGACCTCCAACTGGACGGTGCGAAACTCCAGTTACGGCTGCTCGGCGCGTCACATCAGGTGCTCCTGGAGGACGAGCGGACCAACTGTTCCGAGACGGTGGCGTGCATCCCCGGCAGCAGCACCCCGCTCCCGCTCGGCGTGGCCAAGCGGGTGGGCGACTGGGAGTACGAATTCGCCGCCCGCGTCGAGGACTTGTCCCCGGGCTCCTTCGAAGGCCGGGCCCAGGAACTCCTCGCCCTCGTCTCCGACCATCCGCACGGTCTCGCCGGCGTCTTCCCGGGCAGCCCGCACGCCTTCACCGCGATGCTGGCCCAGCGGCACGAAGGGCAGGTCCACTGGCGGACCTGGCACGCGTACCCGCAGGACGGGCAGTTGGTGGCGACCCGGACGAGAGTCGGGTCGCGCCGCGCGGCGAGCACCTGACGGCACCTCGAACCAGAGGTGCCGTTCTCAAACCCAGATCCACACGTGTGGGTGACGAAGCGCACCACACCCCTGACGTAACGTCACTGTCGTGATCGATCCGCACGCGCCGGTCCGTCCCGGCGCCCCGCCGTCCTGGCGCGGTCCCGCGCGGCTGCCCGTCCGTCCCGGAACCGGACGTTGGCTCGTCCTCGCCGGCGTGTTCGTCTGCGCGGCCTGCGGACTCGTGTACGAACTCGAACTGGTCGCCCTCGCCGCGTACGTGACCGGCGACTCGGTCACCCAGACCTCCATCGTCCTCTCCGTCATGGTCTTCGCGATGGGCATCGGCTCCCTGGTCGCGAAGGGCCTGCGCCGGCACGCCGCCGTCGGGTTCTGCGCGATCGAGGCGGCGCTCGCGCTGGTCGGCGGGTGCAGCGCGATGGCGCTGTACGCCGTCTTCGCCTGGACCGGCGACTGGGGCGGCCTGTGGGAGGACGGCCCGCGCTGGCTGATGGTCGCCTTCTCCCTCACCATCGGACTGCTGACCGGCGCCGAGATCCCGCTGCTGATGGAGCTGATCCAGCGCATCCGCCGCCAGGACGCCGGCGGCGCGGTGGCCGACCTGTTCGCCGTGGACTACGTCGGCGCGCTGGTCGGCGGCCTCGCCTTCCCCTTCCTGCTGCTGCCCCTCATGGGCCAGTTGACCGGCGCGCTGCTCACCGGCGCGGTCAACGTGGTCGTGGGCGGCGCGCTGGTGCTCGGCCTGTTCGGCCGCGACCTCACCCGCCGCGCCCGGCTGCTGCTGCTCGCCGTCAACGTCACCGTGCTCGCCGTGCTCGCCGCGGCCGCCGTACTCGTCGACGACTTCGAACGGGCCGCCCGCCACGCGGTGTACGGGGCGGACGTACGGGTCGCGCTGCGCACCGACATCCAGGAGGTCGTCCTCACCGGCGGCACCGACGGCCGGCCCCTCGGCCTCTTCCTCGACGGCCGGCTGCGGGTCAGCGGCAGCCATGAACGCCGGTACCACGAGGCGTTGGTCCACCCCGCGATGACCGGCCCGCGCACGCGCGTGCTGATCCTCGGCGGCGGCGACGGACTCGCCGCGCGGGAGGCGCTGCGCTTTCCCGGCGTGCGGCGGGTGGAGGTGGTGGAACTCGACGCCGAGCTGGTGCGGTTGGCGCGTACCGATCCCGCGCTGTCCGCGCTGAACGAGCACGCCTACGACGACCCGCGGGTGCGGGTGACGACGGCGGACGCCTTCCGCTGGCTGCGCGGCGCGCCGCACGCCGCGTACGACGTGGTGATCGCGGACCTGCCCGGGCCCTGCCGCACGGCGGGCGCCAAGCTGTACTCCCAGGAGTTCTACGGCCTCGCCCGCCGCGCCCTCGCGCCGGGCGGCCGGCTGGTGGCCCACGCGGGCTCGTCGGCCGCCCGCCCCCGCGTCCTGTGGACGGTCGACGCCACGCTGCACGCCGCCGGACTGCGCACCACCCCGTACCTCGACGGCCGTGACCGGGGCTTCGTCCTGGCCGCCCCCGGCACCCGTCCGCCGCTGCGGCTGGACACCTCCCCGGACGCCCCGCGCCCGCTCACGCTGACCCCCGGCCGGCTGGCCGCCGCCGAGTCCGCCGCCGCGTCCGCCCGGCTGCCCGGCCTGCCGCCGTCGACCCTGGTGCACCCCCGGTATCACGGCTGACGGCCGCGCCGCGCGAGGGTGACGAGGGGGCGCAGCGCGGGGTGTGTTCCGGCCGTCACTGGGTAGGCTGCGACGACATGGAGCACGAGGTGTTCGTACCGGTACCGGCCGACCGGCTGAAGGCGGCGCTCGCGGACCCCGCGCGGGTCGCCCGGGCGGTTCCCGGGCTCCAGCAGGAGGCGGGCGCCGAGCCCGTCGCCGGACGGCTCAAGCTGCGGGCGGGCGGCACCACCATCACCTACCGGGGTTCCGTACGGGTCTCCGCGCGGGACGACGGTTCGTACGCCGTCGCCGGCGACGGCACCGAAACCCGCGGCACCGGCACGGTCAAGCTCGCCCTCATCCTCCGCCTGCGCACCCAGGACGACGGCACCGCCCTCGCCTTCGAGGGCACGGCCGCCGCGGACGGCCGGATCACCGAGCTGCCGGCCGAGGCGGTCGCCTCGGCGGTGAGCCGCCTGCTGAACCGTTTCGGGGAGAATCTCGGGGCGGAGGCGGCGGGGACCTCTGAGGCGGCGGACACCTCTGAGACCGAGACCGAGAGCGAGGCGGTGTCCGTCTTCGACACCGAGATCCCGCCCTCGTCCCTCGACCGGGACGCCGACGACGAGGCCGACGAAGAGGCGGGCGGGAATCCGGACGAGGCGACCGGCGACGACGCCGCATCCCTCACCCGTGACTTCGCCGAGTCCCCCGCACCCCCCGCCGAGGCCGCCCACGCCCGCCGCACGATGATCGGGCGCAGCGCGGAGGAGGTCGACCACGCCCCGCCGCGCGGCCGCTACGCCCCCGTGCCCGCCCCGCAGACGGTCGTCCCGAACAGCACCCTGCGCTGGGCCGCCCCCGCGGCGGCGCTGGTCGTGGCCTCGGCGATCGTGGTCGGCCGGGCGCTGCGCCGCCGCCGCTAGCAGAGCCCCCGGAGGGTGCCTCGCCGACGTCCGGCCAGTTGGCGCGAACGCTCTCTTGATCAGGCCAGTAGGGTCGTCCCGTGAGTAACGAAGACATCACGCTGACCGCGGGCGACGCGGAGGTGACCCTGCACCCCGGCAACGGCGGCCGGGTCGGAGGACTGCGCGTCGGCGGCACCGAGCTGCTCCGCCAGGGCGAGCGCTTCGGCTGCTTCCCGATGGTGCCCTGGTGCGGCCGGATCCGCGACGGCCGGTTCCGGGACGGCGCGACCGAGCACCAGATGCCGCTCAACGCCGCCCCGCACGCCATCCACGGCACCGCCCGCGACGGCGCCTGGAGCGTCGCCCGTGCCGGCGCCGACGAGGCGGTCCTCACGTACGACCTGGTCGACCCCTGGCCGTACACCGGCCGCGTCACCCAGATGTTCGCGCTGACGCCGGACTCGCTGACGCTGACCATGTCCGTGGAGACGTACGAGTCGTCCTTCCCGGCGCAGATCGGCTGGCACCCGTGGTTCAACCGGAACCTCGGCGGCACCGACGCGGAGATCGACTTCAAGCCCGCCTGGCAGGAGGAGCGCGGCGCCGACCACCTGCCCACCGGCAACCGGATCGACCCGGAGCCCGGCCCCTGGGACGACTGCTTCGGCATGCCCGGCGGCGTCGACGTGACGCTGACCTGGCCGGGCGCGCTCCGGCTGAAGGTCACCAGCTCCGAGGAGTGGGTCGTCGTCTACGACGAGCAGGAGGCCGCCGTGTGCGTGGAGCCGCAGACCGGCCCGCCCAACGGTCTGAACACCCGCCCGCGCCTGGTCACGCCGCTGGAGCCGCTGGAGGCCACGACGACCTGGAGCTGGACCCGGCTCTAAGCTGGTCGGCATGACGGACGTACGTGCGGCGCTGCTGCAGCAGATCAAGGACAAGGCCGTGGTGCACGGCAAGGTGACCCTCTCCTCGGGTCTGGAGGCCGACTACTACGTCGACCTGCGCCGCATCACCCTCGACGGCGAGGCCGCCCCGCTGGTCGGCCAGGTGCTGCTGGACCTGACCGCCGACCTGGAGTTCGACGCCGTGGGCGGCCTGACCATGGGCGCCGACCCGGTCGCCGCCGCCATGCTGCACGCGGCCGCCGCGCGCGGGAAGCGGCTCGACGCCTTCGTCGTACGCAAGGCCGCCAAGGCGCACGGGCTGCAGCGGCGCGTGGAGGGCCCGGACATCGCGGGCCGCCGGGTCCTGGTCGTCGAGGACACCTCCACCACCGGCGGTTCGCCGCTGACCGCCGTCGAGGCGGTGCGCGAGGCGGGCGCCGAGGTGGTGGCCGTCGCGACGATCGTGGACCGGGCCACCGGCGCCGCCGAGAAGATCCAGGACGGCGCGGGGGTGCCGTACCTCTACGCGTACTCCAAGGACGAGCTGGGTCTCGACTGACCACGGCTCGGACGGCCCCATGGACCTTCCGGCCGAGTCTGGAAAGATGGGGCCGACGATGACGTCGCCCCCATGGTCTAGGTCAGGGCCGTAAACGCACCACACGCCCACCCGCACATACAAGGAGCGGACAGATGCCCATCGCAACCCCCGAGGTCTACAACGAGATGCTCGACCGGGCGAAGGCAGGCAAGTTCGCCTACCCGGCCATCAACGTCACCTCGTCGCAGACCCTGCACGCGGCGCTGCGCGGCTTCGCCGAGGCCGAGAGCGACGGCATCATCCAGATCTCGACGGGTGGCGCGGAGTTCCTGGGCGGCCAGTACAACAAGGACATGGTCACCGGCGCCGTCGCCCTGGCCGAGTTCGCGCACATCGTGGCCGCGAAGTACGACGTGACGGTCGCCCTGCACACCGACCACTGCCCGAAGGACAAGCTGGACGGCTACGTCCGTCCGCTGCTGGCCATCTCCGAGGAGCGCGTCGCCCGCGGCGAGAACCCGCTGTTCCAGTCCCACATGTGGGACGGCTCCGCGGAGACCCTGGCCGACAACCTGGCCATCGGCCAGGAGCTGCTGGCCCGTGCCGCCGCCGCCAAGATCATCCTCGAGGTGGAGATCACCCCCACCGGCGGTGAGGAGGACGGCGTCACCCACGAGATCAACGACGAGCTGTACACGACGGTCGACGACGCGATCCGCACGGCCGAGGCGCTCGGTCTCGGTGAGAAGGGCCGCTACCTGCTGGCCGCGTCCTTCGGCAACGTGCACGGCGTGTACAAGCCGGGCAACGTGGTGCTCCGTCCCGAGCTGCTGAAGGAGCTGAACGAGGGCGTCGCCGCCAAGTACGGCAAGCCCGCCGGCTCCCAGCCGTTCGACTTCGTCTTCCACGGCGGCTCCGGCTCCACCGAGCAGGAGATCCTGACCGCGCTGGAGAACGGCGTGGTCAAGATGAACATCGACACGGACACCCAGTACGCCTTCACGCGTCCGGTCGCCGACCACATGTTCAAGAACTACGACGGCGTCCTGAAGGTCGACGGCGAGGTCGGCTCCAAGAAGACCTACGACCCGCGCACCTGGGGCAAGCTGGCCGAGGCCGGCATGGCCACGCGCGTCGTCGAGGCCTGCAAGAACCTGCGGTCGGCCGGTACGAAGCTGAAGTAACCCGTACGCCCGTACGTCCGCACGGCGAGCCCGGTGCCACCGCACCGGGCTCGCTGTATACCTGGGGGCATGCCCGACGTCCGGCTGGCCTCCCCCCAGGGCAAGTGGGTCCTGTTCACCACGGTGCTCGGCTCCAGCATGGCCATGCTGGACTCGACCGTCGTGAACGTGGCCCTGCCCCGCATCGGCACCGACCTCGACGCGGACCTCGCCGTGCTGCAGTGGACGGTCAACGCGTACATGGTCACGCTGGCCGGGCTGATCCTGCTCGGCGGCGCCCTCGGCGACCGCTACGGGCGCCGGCGGATCTTCGTGCTCGGCGTCGCGTGGTTCGCGGTCGCCTCGCTGCTGTGCGGGCTCGCCCCGAACGCCGGGGTCCTCGTCGCCGCCCGGGCCCTGCAGGGCGTCGGCGGCGCGCTGCTCACGCCGGGGTCCCTGGCGCTGATCCAGGCGTCCATCCACCCCGACGACCGGGGCCGCGCGGTCGGCCTGTGGTCCGGCTTCGGCGGCATCGGCGCCGCCGTGGGGCCGTTCCTCGGCGGCTGGCTGGTGGACGGGCCCGGCTGGCGCTGGGTGTTCCTGATCAACGTCCCGCTGGCCCTGCTGTGCGTGCCGGTCGCGCTGCGGCACGTACCGGAGTCCGCGAGCGGCTCCCGCGGCCGGTTCGACGTGCTCGGCGCGGTGCTCGGCGCCCTCGCGCTCGCCCTGGTGACGTACGCGCTGATCGAGGCCCGCGCGGGCACGCCGGCGGTGGCCGTGACGGGCGTCCTGGGCGTGCTCGCCGCCGTGGCGTTCGTGGTGGTGGAGCGGCGGCGGCCCGATCCGATGATGCCGCCGGACATCTTCGCCTCCCGCCAGTTCACCGCGGTCAACCTGGTCACGCTGTGCGTGTACGCGGCCTTCGGCGGCTTCTTCTTCCTCGTCGTGATCCAGCTCCAGGTCGTCTCCGGGTACTCCGCCCTCGGCGCGGGTACGGCCCTGCTGCCGACGACCGTGCTGATGCTGCTGTTCTCCGCGCGGTCCGGGGAGCTGGGCGAGCTGACCGGGCCGCGCCTCCCGCTGACCGTGGGGCCGCTGCTGTGCGCGGCGGGCATGCTGCTGATGCTCAGGGTCGGGCCCGACGCGTCGTACGTCGTCGACGTGCTGCCCGCGCTGCTGGTGCTGGGCCTCGGCATGGTCACCCTGGTCGCCCCGCTGACCGCAACCGTCCTCGGTTCCGTCGACACCGCGCGGGCGGGCCTGGCCAGCGGCATCAACAACGCGGCCGCGCGGGCGGCGGGCCTGGTCGCGGTGGCCGCGCTGCCGCTGCTCGCCGGGATGGGGCCGGAGGCCTACCGCTCGGCGTCCGCCTTCGACGCCGCGTTCGGCCGGGCGATGCTGTGGTGCGCGGGCGTCCTGGTGGTGGGAGCCGTGCTGGCCTTCGCGACCGTACGGCGGCCCGCGCCGGGCTGCCGGCACCCGCAGTGCCGTACGCACTGCGGGGTGACGGCGCCGCCGCTGGAGGGCGAGGAGCCGTCGGCCGCGCCCGGAGGGCCACCGGCCGACGGCACCCACCGGTGACAGACTGAACCCATGACGATTCACGAGAACCTGCTCGGGGGACCGCCCCCGACCCACCTGCCCGACGACCCGGAGCCGCGCGAGCTGCTGGCGGGCGGCGCCCCGGCCGCCGAGGTCGCCGGGAAGTACCCGACCTCGTCGCTGGCCTGGGCCCGGCTGGCCGACGAGGCGTTCGAGCGGGGCAGCGTGGTGGAGTCGTACGCCTACGCCCGTACCGGCTACCACCGTGGCCTGGACGCCCTGCGCCGCAACGGCTGGAAGGGCCACGGGCCGGTGCCGTGGGAGCACGAGCCGAACCGCGGCTTCCTGCGCGCCCTGCACGCCCTGGCCCGCGCCGCGCAGGCGATCGGGGAGCAGGAGGAGTACGAGCGCTGCACCCAGTTCCTGAAGGACTCGTCGCCGACGGCGGCGCAGACGCTGGGCTGACGCCCGCGCGCGTCCGCGTGCGTCCCCGCGAGGCCCGTCTGTGATCAGGCGGGCCTTGCGATGTTCCCGGGCTTTGCGGAGGATGCGGGGTGGGGACCGGGGCCCCCGTGCCGGTAACGGCAGGGGCGGACCGCTACCCGGAGCAACAACAGGAGACAGCGATGTCCCACGAGGCTCAGGCGACCCACGAGCCCGAGACCCCGCATCTCGACTTCCAGGGGACCACCCCGTACGAGGACTACGTCAAGGCGGACGTCCTCACCCACCTCCAGCACACCCTCTCCGACGATCCCGGAGAGATGGTCTTCCTGGTCACGACCCAGGTCATGGAGCTGTGGTTCACGGTGATCGTCCACGAGTGGGAGACGGCCGCGAAGGCGCTGCGCGAGGACGACGTACCGACGGCGATGGCCGCGCTGAAACGTTCCGTCCGGGAGCTGGAGGCGCTGAACGCCTCCTGGAAGCCGCTCGCCCAGCTCACGCCGGCGCAGTTCAACTCGTACCGGGGAGCCCTCGGGGAGGGTTCCGGCTTCCAGTCCGCGATGTACCGCCGCATGGAGTTCCTGCTCGGCGACAAGTCCGCGTCGATGCTGGTGCCGCACCGGGGCGCGCCCCGCGTCCACGCGGAGCTGGAGAAGGCGCTGCACGAGCCGAGCCTGTACGACGAGGTGCTGGCGCTGCTGGCACGCCGCGGGCACGCGATCCCCGAGTCGGTGCTCACGCGTGACGTCTCCCGGCGCTACGAGCCGTCGCCGGAGGTGGAGGCGGTGTGGACCGCCCTCTACTCCGCGGACGAGTCCGACGAACTCGCCCGGCTCGGCGAGGCGCTGACCGACGTCGCCGAACTGGTGTGGCGCTGGCGCAACGACCACCTGGTCGCCACCCGCCGCGCGATGGGCGCGAAGACCGGTACGGGCGGCTCCGCCGGGGTCGCCTGGCTGGAGAAGCGCGCGCAGAAGAACGTTTTCCCCGAGCTGTGGACGGCGAGGTCCTATGTCTGAGCCGGGGACGCCCGACCTGCGTACGGCCGGCCTGCGCACGGCCGAACTGGCGATGCGGGCGGAGAAGCTGGACGGGGCGGACGGACTGGCGGGCAAGCGAGCCGAGTTCGTCCTCGACGACGTCGTCTACCTGGACGGGAACTCCCTGGGCGCGCTGCCCGCGGCCGTCCCCGGGCGGGTCGCCGACGTGGTCGGCCGCCAGTGGGGCGAGCTGCGGATCCGCTCCTGGGAGGAGAGCGGCTGGTGGACCGCGCCCGAGCGGATCGGCGACCGGATCGCGCCCCTGATCGGGGCGGCGGCCGGGCAGGTGGTCGTCGGCGACTCGACCAGCGTGAACGTCTTCAAGGCGCTGGTGGCGGCGGTACGGATGGCGAACGCGGGTGCCGGCGGGGGCGAGGGCGCTTCCGGCGCTTCCGGTGCTTCCGGTGGCGAGGGCTCTTCCGGGAGCGAGGGCTTTCCCGGGCGGCGTGACGAGATCGTCGTCGACGCGACGACCTTCCCGACCGACGGGTACATCGCCGAGTCGGCGGCGCGGATGACGGGCTGCACCCTGCGGCCGGTGGTCCCGGCGGAGGTGCCGGGTGTGCTGGGCGACCGCACGGCCGCCGTCCTCCTCAACCACGTCGACTACCGCACCGGACGCCTCCACGACCTGCCGGCCCTCACGGCCGCCGTGCACCGCGCGGGCGCGATCGCCGTCTGGGACCTGTGCCACAGCGCGGGCGCGCTGCCCGTCGGGCTGGACGAGCACGGGGTGGACCTGGCGGTCGGCTGCACGTACAAGTACCTGAACGGCGGCCCGGGTTCACCGGCCTACCTCTACGTGCGCCGGGAACTCCAGGACCGCTTCGACTCCCCGCTGCCCGGCTGGAACTCCCACGCGGAGCCCTTCGGCATGCGGGCCGGCTACGAGCCGGGTCCGGGTGCGCTGCGCGGGCGCGTCGGCACGCCGGACATCCTGTCGATGCTCGCCCTGGAGGCGGCACTCGACGTCTGGGACGGGGTGTCGATCGAGGCGGTGCGCGCCAAGTCGCTGGCGCTGACGGACTTCTTCCTGGAGTGCGTCGCCGCCTACGTCCCGGCGGGCCGCGTGGAGTCGGTGACTCCGGTGCCCCACGGGGAGCGGGGCAGCCAGGTGGCGTTGCGGTGCGACGACGCCGGAGACGTCATGAAGCGGCTCATCGAGCGGGGAGTCGTCGGCGACTTCCGCGCCCCGGACGTCCTGCGCTTCGGCTTCACGCCGCTGTACGTCGGGTTCGGGGATGCGGAGAGGGCGGCGAGGGTGCTGGCGGAGGTCCTGCGGTAGCCGGTGGCCCGGCCGCACCCGGTCACTCCCCGACGAAGACCCCCGCCACGGCAGCGGCGTGCGCGGCCCGCGCGGCCCGCTCCGCGGCGGGGGCGTCGGGGACCGCCCCGGACGTCAGCAACCCGTAGTACAGCGGAGCGGACACCGCCCGTACGACCGCCCGGGCGTCCGTGCCCTCCGGCAACTCGCCCCGGGCCACGCCCTGCTCCACGCACGGCGCCCACTCGGCCACCCGCACCTCGTAGAACCGCCGCAGCGCCTGTGCCGTCCGCTCGTCGCACGTCGCCGCCGCGATCACCGCGCGGAACAGCGCCCCCTGCCGCTCGTCCGCCAGCGTCCGCTGCACGAGCAGCGCGTTGGCCCGCAGATCGCCGAGCACCGACCCGGTCTCCTGCCGGGGCGAGGACTGCTCGGCCATGTCGACGAGCAGGTCCGCCACGAGTCCGGTGACGGACCCCCAGCGCCGGTACACGGTGGTCTTCCCGACCTCCGCGCGCCGCGCCACGTCCGCGAGGTCCAGCCGGTCGAACCCCTGCTCGGCCAGGACGTCCCCGGCCGCCCGCAGCACCGCGGCGCGTACCCGCGCGGTGCGCCCTCCGGGGCGTACGGTGCCGGGTTCGGCGGTCGACATATCGGCCTCCTGGGTGCACTTGGTGCCCGTACGGGTCACCCCGCCAGGGTAACGAAACAGCAGAACCGTTTACCTCTTCACCGAGCGTGACATCCCCATGTCCCCGCACGTCATCGTCCTGATACCGTCCCGGCCAACGGCCCGTGTCCCACCTGGTCCGCCACCTACGTTTCATCGCTGAGAGGTTGAGCATGACGGACGACGTCGCAGCAGCACGGGCCGCCGCCGAGGAGGAGTCCGCCTTCTCGCACCCGCCCGTCGACCCCGACGCCACGGCCTCCTACGGCGACCACCCCGACCAGGTGATCGACTTCTACGCCCCGCGCGGTGCCGGGACCACCGGTCCGGCCGTCCTCGCCCCGCTGGTCGTCGTGCTGCACGGCGGCGCCTGGCGCGCTCCGTACGACCGC
Source organism: Streptomyces sp. TSRI0107 (assembly GCF_001905845.1). GTDB lineage: Bacteria > Actinomycetota > Actinomycetes > Streptomycetales > Streptomycetaceae > Streptomyces. Next base: position 113,324 of record NZ_LIVZ01000010.1, read on the forward strand.
CGGCACATCAGCCCGTTCGCGGGCTTCCTGGCCCGTAGGGGGTTCGCGGTGGCCAGCGTGGAGTACCGGCGCGGGGGCACGGAGACCGGCGCCGGGGACCAGCCCGTCGCCGGCCGCTGGCCGGACACCTTCGACGACGTCGCCGCGGCGCTCGACGCCCTCCCCGGCCTCGTCCGCGAGGCGCTTCCCCAGGCCGACCCCCGCCGTACGGTGCTCACCGGCCACTCTGCCGGCGGCCACCTCGCGCTGTGGGCCGCCGCCCGGCACGTCCTGCCGGCCGGCGCGCCCTGGCGCACCGACGGTCCCGCACCCCTGCGCGGGGTCGTCGCGCTCGCCCCGATCGCCGACTTCGCGGTCTCGGTGAAGCTGGACGTGTGCGGCGGAGCGGTGCGGCAACTCCTGGGCGGCGAGGACGCGTTCGCCGACCGGCAGCCGTACGCCGACCCGGCGCTGCTGCTGCCCACGGGCATCGCGACGACGCTGGTCCAGGGTCGTGCGGACCTGGACGTGCCGCAGGCGGTCGCCGAGTCGTACGCGGAGGCGGCGGCGAAGGCGGGCGAGGTCGTCGGGCTGACCCTGCTGGAGGACGTCGGTCACTTCCCGCTGATCGACCCGGCGGCGGACGCGTGCGCGGTGGTGGCGGAGGAGATCGCACAGCTGGCGTGGTGAGGGCCCGCGGCCTCGCGGCTTCGCGGACTCCGTCGCTCAGAGGCCCTTGGGGATTTGTCCGCCTGCCCCTGTCCGCCTGCCCCTGTCATACCCGTCATACCTGAGAGCTACGTCCGCGAAGAGCTCTCCGGCGTGACGCGGGCGACGGCTCCCGCTCCGTAACTTCCCGATCAGTGAAGCCCGATGGCCGGGCGGACGGGGAGGGAAGCGAGTCATGGAGCCGACCGCTGCGCGGTGCGCCGACACCGGGGACGGGACCACGGCAGGCCGCCGCCGTACGCCCCGTGGGCTGCGTTCCCTGCTCGCCCTCCTCGTCACCGCCGCGGTCGTCCTGCCGCTCTCCGCCGCGGCCCGCCCGCAGATCCCCGCCCCCGCGCCCGCCGCGCTGCCCCCGCTCTCCGCGGCCACCCTGGACGCGGCGTACGCGGCCAACCGCGCCAACGCCGAGCGGTCCTCCCGCATGGCCGCCGCCCACGGCGACCACCACCGCGCCGCGGCCGACCGCGCCCTGGCCGGCCGGTCCCGGCAGCTCCTCGCCTTCGACGGGCGCGGGGCCGGCCAGACCACGGAGGTCTTCGGCGACCTCGACCACGCCGACCACGTCGCCGTCCTGGTCCCCGGATCCGACACCGGCCTCGACACCTACGGCCGCTTCCGCGCCACCGCGACCGCCCTCCACCACCAACTCGCCGAGCAGGCGGGCGAGTCCACGCGTACGGCGGTGGTGGCCTGGCTCGGGTACGAGACGCCCGGCACCGTCAGCTCCACGGTCCTCACCACCGGCCGCGCCGACGAGGCCGCCCCGCGTCTGGACCGGTTCCTGCGGCAGCTGCGCACCCTCACCGGCCGCGACGCCCACGTGTCCCTGGTGTGCCACTCCTACGGCTCGGTTGTCTGCGCCCGCGCCGCCGCCCTGGGCGCACCGATGGCCGACCTCGCCCTGCTCGGCAGCCCCGGCACCGGCGCCGACTCCGCCGCCGCGCTGCACACCACCGCCCGGATCTGGGCGGCCCGCGGCGGCGACGACTGGATCGCCGGAGTCCCGCACGCGAAGGCGGACCTCTTCGGCACCACCGTCGGCTTCGGCACCGACCCGGTGTCCCCGGCCTTCGGCGCCCGTGTCTTCGCCGCCGGAGACGGCGGCCACAGCGACTACTTCGCGCCGGGCTCGGTCTCCCTGGCGAACCTCGCCCGGATCGTGCTCGGCCGGACCTCGGAGGTGACCCATGCGTGAACCGACGCCCCTCATCCGGAGCGCCGTGCGGCTCGACGCGGCGACCCCCGTCACCCGTGACCGCGCGGTCGACGCCCTGCGCGCCTTCGCCATCCTCGGCGTCGTCCTCGGCCACTGGCTGGTGACCGCCCTGGTCGCGGACGGCGGCACCCTGCGCACCGACAGCCCGCTGCGGCACCTTCCCCAACTCGCCCCGATCTCCTGGGTCTTGCAGACACTCGCCGTGTTCTTCCTGGTCGGCGGGCACGTGGCGACCCGCAGCCACGCGTCGGCGCGGGCTCGCGGGGTGACCTACGGGCAGTGGCTGCGCGCCCGCCTGGTCAGACTGTTCGCGCCGGTGGCCGCCCTGCTCGCCCTGTGGGCGGTGGCCACGGCGGGCCTGCTGCTGACCGGCGCCGAGTACGCCACCGTGCGCACCCTGGTGAAGCTCGCCCTGTCCCCCTTGTGGTTCCTGCTGGTCCTCGCCGCGCTGACGGCGGCGACTCCGCTGCTCACCAGGGTCAACCCGCTGTGGCCGCTGGCCGTCGTACTCCATGTGGATCTGGTGCGTTTCGGCCTCGGCGGCCCCTCCTGGCTGGGCTGGGCCAACCTGGCGGCCGGCTGGCTGGTGCCCTACACGCTGGGCGCCGCCTGGACCCGGGGCGAGCTGGAGCACCGGCGCGCCGGATGGGTCCTGCTGGCCGGCGGGGCGGCGGTGACGGCCGCGCTGGTGGCCTGGGCGGGCTATCCGGCGTCTATGGTCGGCGTGCCGGGCGCCGCGGTCTCCAACCTGAACCCGCCCACGCTGGCCGCCGTCACCTTCGGCCTGGCCCAGTGCGGGCTGGCCCTGCTGCTGCGCGAGCCGCTGCGCCGCGTGCTGCGCCGGCCGGTCGCCTGGGCGGCGGTCGTCCTGGTCAACCTCTCCGCCATGACGATCTTCCTCTGGCATCAGACGGCCCTGATGGCCACCACGGCCACCGCCCTCCTCGCGGGCCCGCTGCCCGGTCTGCACACCGTCCCCGACGACCTGGGCTGGATCGCCGTGCGGCTGACCTGGCTGCCGGTGTTCGCGCTCGCGCTGACCGTCTGCTGGGTCGCCTTCCGCTCCCACGAGCAGCGCCCGGCCCCGCGCGGGCGCCCGTCCCGGGTGGTCCGCGTGCACCGGGCCGAGGCCGGCACGGCGGCGAAGGAGGCCCGGCGTGCCTAGCGAGACGCCCCCTAGGGTTGAGCGCGTGACGGAGACGGGGAGGGGCCGGCACCCGGTGGTGCGCCGGCTGCGGGGCTGGCTGGGCGTGCTGCGGGACGACCTGTGGACGGTCCGCGCGGACCCGCTGCCCGCCTTCGTATGGCTGCGCTGGCTGCCGCACGGAGTGCTGTGCCTGGCCGCGCTGGGCATCTTCCTCGGCGAGGTCGCGCAGCTCCAGGACCACGGAGGCCTGCCCCTCGGTTACGCCCTCCCGGTCGGGCTGGCCAAGGCCGGCGCGGTGGTGCTCGCGCTGTCGCGGCCGATCCCCGCCTGGTGGCTGTCGACGGCGGCCACGGTGATCGGGGCGCTCGGTGTCCGGCAGCGGATGATGTCCGGCGACTCGCACGACTTCACCTGGCCGTGGACGTCGGCCGGCCTCATAGCCCACCTGCTCGTGCTGCTGCTGCTCGCGCTGCGCGTGCCCAGCCGGGTGTCGGCAGAGGCCCTGTTCCTGACGCTGGGGATCACCTGGCTCCTGCAGGGCGTGCTGGGCGCGCCGGACTACCAGAGCACCGGTGTCCTCGCGATCTGCCTGTTCTCGTTCGCCGTGATACTCGGCATGGCCCTGCGAGGCCGCCGCGAAGCCCGCGCCGAACTCGGCCGGCAGGCCACCATGACCGCCGAGGAACGCGCCCGCCGCACCCTCCTGGAGGAGCGCAGCCGGATCGCGCGGGAGCTGCACGACGTGGTCGCCCACCACATGTCGGTGATCTCCATCCAGGCGCAGGTCGCCCCGCACCTGGTGGAGAACCCGTCCGAGGAGCTGAAGGAGAACCTGGCGGGCATCCGGCAGAACGCCCTGGAGGCGCTGACCGAACTGCGCCGCGTCCTCGGCGTGCTGCGCTCCGAGAACCCCGAGGACCCGTACGGGCTGGGGCCCGGCGGCGGTGCCGCCCCGGACGCCCCGCAGCCCACCCTGGACCGCCTGGACGCGCTGATCGAGAACACCCGGGCCGCCGGTCTGAACGTCGTCGCCCACATCCGGGGCGAGCCCGGCCGCCCGTACCCGCCCGGGGTGGAACTGTCGGCGTACCGGATCGTCCAGGAGGCCCTGAGCAACGCGCTGCGGCACGCGCAGGGTTCCGACGTCCGCGTCGAGGTCAGCCACCGGCGCGAGGGCCTGGTCCTGGAAGTGACCAACAGCCGTCCGGAGCGGCCCGTCCCGCCGTCCCCGGGCGCCGGTCACGGCCTGCTCGGCATGCGTGAGCGCGCGGCGATGCTCGGCGGCCACGTCTCGGCCGTGCCGACGCTGCACGGCGGGTTCCAGGTGACGGCGTTCCTGCCCAGGGACGGCGGTGCCACCGACTACGCGAACCTGCCCCTGGAGCGCGTGCCCGGCATCCCGGAACCGGAGTACGTCTTCCCCGAACCCCTGCCCAGACGCGACCCCCCGACAGGAGAAGAGACCCCATGACGAGCGGCACGATCCGCGTACTCATCGCCGACGACCAGCAGATGGTCCGGCAGGGCTTCACCGTGCTGCTCAACACCATGCCGGACATCGAGGTGGTCGGGCAGGCGGTGGACGGCCTGGACGCGGTCGCCCAGGTCGCCGAACTCGCCCCGGACGTCGTGCTGATGGACATCCGCATGCCGGAGCTCGGCGGCATCGAGGCCACCCGGCGCATCACGGCGGAGGCACAGGCCCCCCGCGTGCTGGTGCTGACCACGTTCGACCTCGACGAGTACGTGTACGAGGCACTGCGCGCCGGGGCCTCCGGGTTCCTGCTGAAGGACGCCTCCGCGGAGCAGCTGGCCGAGGCGGTCCGGGTGGTGGCCGCCGGGGACGCGCTGCTCGCGCCCGGCATCACCCGGCGGCTGATCGCCGAGTTCTCCCGCCTGGACGGCGCACCCCGCGCCCCCCTCAAGGAGCGCGTCGCCGACCTCACCGAGCGCGAGACCGAGGTCCTGGCGCTGATCGCCCGCGGCCTGTCGAACGCGGAGATCGCCCGGCAACTGGTGGTCGCGGAGCAGACCGTGAAGACCCATGTCGGCCGCATCCTGGTGAAGCTGGGGCTGCGGGACCGCACGCAGGCGGCGGTGTTCGCGTACGAGTCGGGCCTGGTACGGCCGGCGGGTTACTGAGGGGGTTGGGCGGGGCCGTTGTGCGGCTTGTACGGGGATCGTCGCGGTCCTGCGCGGGGACCGTCGTGCGGCTTGCGCCGGGCCCGTCCTGCGGCCTGCGAGGGGGCCGTGGCGGGCTTGTGCCGGGGGCCGTCGTGCGGCTTGCGTGGGGATCGTGGCGGGCCGTGCCGGGGGCCGTCGTGCGGCCTGCCGGGGACCGTGGCGGGCCTGTGCCGCGCCCGTCGTGCGGCCAGCCGGAGGCCGTCGGGCCTGCCGAGCCCGTCCTGCGGCCTGCGAGGGGGCCGTGGCGGGCTTGTGCCGGGGCCGTCGTGCGGCTTGCGTGGGGATCGTGGCGGGCCGTGCCGGGGGCCGTCGTGCGGCCTGCCGGGGACCGTGGCGGGCCTGTGCCGCGCCCGTCGTGCGGCCAGCCAAAGGCCGTCGGGCCTGCCGGGCCCGTCCTGCGGCCTGTGCGGGACCGTCGCTGCCCTGCGCCGAGCCCGTCGCGGCCCTCTGACCTGCCACCCGTAGTACCTGAGACGGATGCCGCAGGACCCCTCTCGCTGGTGACGACGGGGACGCCTCGTCCGGCCTAACGTTTCGAACGTGACCGAGACGCCCCAGACGCACACGACGCCACCAGGCGGCGCGGACTCCGCGTACGCCGCCTACAAGCCGCGCAGCCCCGAGTACCGGCTGGCCGCCGACGCCCTGCGCGGGCTGCGGCAGGACCTGTTCCACGACGCCCTCGCCTACCGTCCGCTGCCCCGCATGGCCGTCGACGGGCCGATCACCCGGCGGCTGCGCGGCCGGACGCGGGAGTACGTGTCGTGGACCCCGCACGCGATGATCGCCGTGGCCGGTTTCTTCGTGCTGATGATCGCGTCGACGACCACCAGCGGCGGCCCGAGCCCGCTGATCGGTCTGCTGGCCCTCGCCCCGGTGCTGATGACGATGGTCCGGCCGGTCGTCGCGTTCTGGCTGTCGCTGGGCGCGGCCCTGGCCGCCACCGTGCTGGGCGGCCAGTGGGACTGGCCGTGGCCGGCCGGCGCCTTCGCCTGCCACCTGGTGGTGCTGACCGTCGTCGCGATCCGCACCCGGCCGCGCACGGCGGCGTGGATGTGGCTGCTGACCGGCGTCTACAGCCTCTTCGCCGAGAGCCTGTTCGGCATGGGCCACTACAACACCAACACCGGCCCCATGATGGTCGTCTCGGCCCTGATCCTGCTCGCCGTCACCGTGTGGCACATACGCCGGGACGCCGAGCAGGAGGTGACCGCCCAGCAGACGGTGACCGCGCACGAGCGTTCGCGGCGCACCCTGCTGGAGGAGCGCACCACGATCGCCCGCGAGCTGCACGATGTCGTGGCCCACCACATGTCGGTCGTCGCCATCCAGGCGGAGGCCGCCCCCTACCGGGTGGAGAACCCGCCGCCGGAGCTGGAGCGCGCCTTCGTGACGATCCGGGAGAACGCGGTGGCGGCCCTCACGGAACTGCGACGCGTCCTGGGTGTGGTCCGCGCCGAGGACTACGAGGCCCCGGACGCCCCGCAGCCCACCCTCGCCGATCTGGACGCGCTGCTCGCCAATGTGCGGGACGCGGGCCTCGACGTCGGCAAGACGGTGACCGGCGCGGTCCGCGAACTCCCGCAGGGCTTGGAACTGTCGGCCTACCGGATCGTGCAGGAGGCGCTGAGCAACACCCTCAGACACGCGCCCGGCGCGGGCGCGCGGGTCGAGATCGGCTACGTTCTCGGGGGCCTGGGCCTGCGCGTGGTCAACGGCGCGCCGCCGGAGCCGTCTTTGGTGAAGCCCTCGCCCGGCGCGGGGCACGGCATCACCGGGATGCGCGAGCGGGTCTCGATGCTGAACGGCGAGATGACGGCGGGCCCGACGGACGAGGGAGGCTACGAGGTGACGGTGTTCCTGCCGGTCCCGGCGACGAGCGAGGGTGACGCATGACCATCCGCGTCCTGATCGCCGACGACCAGATGATGGTGCGCGAGGGCTTCTCGGTCCTGCTGAACGCGATGCCGGACATCGAGGTCGTCGGCGAGGCCGTCAACGGGCGGGAAGCGGTCGCCCGGGTCCGCGAACTCGCCCCGGACGTGGTGCTGATGGACATCCGCATGCCGGAGCTGAACGGCATCGAGGCGACCCGGGAGATCGTCGCCGCGGACGGCACGGCGAAGGTGCTGGTGCTGACCACGTTCGACCTCGACGAGTACGTGTACCAGGCGCTGCGCGCGGGAGCCTCCGGGTTCCTGCTGAAGGACGCCTCGGCCCGGCAGCTCGCCGAGGGCGTCCGGGTGGTGGCCTCCGGGGAGGCGCTGCTCGCGCCGTCGGTCACCAAGCGGCTGATCACGGAGTTCTCCAAGCTGTCCGAGGCCTCGCGGACCCTGCCGGGGGCGCAGGAGGCGTACGGGGATCTCACCGACCGGGAGACGGAGGTGCTGGTCCTGATCGCCCACGGACTGTCGAACGCGGAGATCGCGGAGCGGCTGGTGGTCGCCGAGTCCACGATCAAGACGCATGTGAGCCGCATCCTGGTGAAGCTGGGGCTGCGGGACCGGACGCAGGCGGCGGTGTTCGCGTACGAGGCGCGGCTGGTGACGCCGGGCTGATCAGGCCGCGAACAGGAGGGTCAGGGTGCCGAGGAAGATGAGGAGGCCGGGAACGCCGAAGAGCAGCATCGGGAACAGCAAGGTTCCCCGCCCGAGGACGAACTGCCGCTCCACACCGTTGAAGGGGTCGGCGGCGTCGTAGACCAGCTCGACCTGTTCGCCGCGGTAGTCGTAGGGGGCGTACGCGTAGGGCCGGCCGTCGAGGGCGGTGAAGTTGTACACGTACATCCCGTCGATGTGACCCTCGTACCGCGCGACCACCGTGACGCCGTCCTTGTGCAACCGCCACTGCGGCTTGCCGAACGGCATCAGGCTCGTCGCCGTGAGCAGCAGGGCGCCGCTGCAGAAGCCGCCCAGCCCGATCAGGATGGAGAGGTCGGGTGAGCCGGCGGCGGTGACGAGCATGCCTTCCACGACGTGCACCAGGACGAAGGCGAGCGCGCCCAGCCAGACCCACCGCCGCTTCCTGGCCCGCGCGTTCTCGGAGTCGAGGGTCCGCACCCTGACCAGGGCGGAGCCGTCGGCGGCCGGGTCGGACACGTCGGCCAGGGCGGTGTTGACGGCCCCGGCGAAGGCGGTGGCGGCACTCTCGCCGACGTCCTCGATCCGGTGGACCACCGGACGGCTCCCGTCCGGCGCCCGCAGCACGACCTCGACGGTCCGCCGCTCGCCGTGGACCCGGGCGACGGCCGCCAGCGGTATGTGGTGCTCCTTGTGCGCTTGGCGAAGGAGCAGCGCCGATCCGTCGAACCGGAGCTCGGTGTTCTTGCGGCCGTGCAGGACGGGGACGGACGGAGTGATCGACATGGGCGTGATCGTAAAGGGGGAGGCGGTCATTCCGGGCCGCTGGTCAGAGCCCTGGTCAGAGGAGGGTTCGCCGGGCTAGCGTCCGTTCATGTCAGCCTTCGACCCGTGGGACCCGGCGTTCCTCGCCGACCCGTACCCCGCCTATGCCGAGCTGCGCGCCCGGGGCCGCGTGCACTACTACGCGCCCACGAACCAGTGGCTGGTCCCGCGCCACGCGGACGTCTCGGCGCTGCTCCGGGACCGTCGCCTGGGCCGCACCTACCAGCACCGGTTCACCCACGAGGACTTCGGGCGCACCCCGCCCCCGCCGGAGCACGAGCCGTTCCACACGCTCAACGACCACGGGATGCTGGACCTGGAGCCGCCGGACCACACCCGGATCCGCCGTCTGGTGTCGAAGGCGTTCACCCCGCGGACGGTGGAGCGGCTCAAGCCGTACGTGGAGCGGCTGGCCGGGGAGCTGGTCGACGGGCTCGTCCGGCGCGGCGGCGGTGATCTGCTCGCCGACATCGCCGAGCCGCTGCCGGTGGCGGTGATCGCCGAGATGCTGGGGGTCCCGGAGTCCGACCGGGCGCCGCTGAGGCCGTGGTCGGCGGACATCTGCGGGATGTACGAGCTGAACCCGTCGCAGGAGGCGGCACAGCGGGCGGTGCGGGCGTCGGTGGAGTTCTCCGGCTATCTGCGCGAGCTGATCGCGGCGCGCCGTAAGGAGCCCGGCGACGACCTGATCTCCGGCCTGATCGCGGCGCACGACGAGGGTGACCGGCTCACCGAGCAGGAGATGATCTCGACCTGCGTCCTGCTGCTGAACGCGGGCCACGAGGCGACGGTCAACGCCACGGCGGGCGGCTGGTGGACGCTGTTCCGCCACCCGGACCAGCTGGCGGCGCTCCGCGCGGACCACTCCCTGATCCCGTCCGCGATCGAGGAGCTGATGCGCTACGACACCCCGCTCCAGCTCTTCGAGCGCTGGGTCCTGGACGAGATCGAGATCGATGGGACGACGATCCCCCGGGGCGCGGAGCTGGCCCTGCTCTTCGGCTCCGCGAACCACGACCCGGCGGTGTTCACCGACCCCGGCCGCCTGGACCTGGCCCGCGCGGACAACCCGCACATCTCCTTCAGCGCCGGCATCCACTACTGCATCGGCGCCCCGCTGGCCCGCCTGGAGCTGGCCGCCTCCATGCGGGCGCTGCTGGAGCGGGCCCCGACGCTGACCCTGGCGGCGGAGCCGCGGCGCAAGCCGAACTTCGTGATCCGCGGCCTGGAGGGGCTTCAGGTGCGGGTCGGGTAGGTGATCAGCCGGTGAGCAGGTCCCGCCGTCGCAGGCCCGCCAGCCCCGCCGTCACCAGGGCTGCCGCCAGGGCGGTGAGGACCAGCACCGGCGTCCACTCCATCGTCCCGCCCGGCAGCTTCGGCAGATGCCCGAAGGGGGAGAGGTCCAGGACGGCCCGCGGTACGTCCAGGGCGGGGCCGATCCAGCCGATCAGCAGGACGGCCCCGGCGACCGCCCAGGCCGCCGTCGCGGCTCGCGGCAGCAGCCCGTGGAGCAGTACCGCGACGCCGCCGATCACCCACACCGCGGGCACCTGTGCCAGGCAGGCGCCGAGGACGGGCCCGGCCTCCTTGCCGTAGCCGACGGCGAAGCCGAGGCCGGCCAGCAGCATGATCAGGACCGTGCCGCCGAACGCCACCGCCAGATGGCCGGCGGCCCAGCGCAGCCGTCCCACGGCGTTCGCCAGTACCGGTTCGGCCCTGCCGGAGGTCTCCTCGCCGTGCAGCCGCAGCACCGACGCGACGATGTGCAGGGCGGCGACCAGTCCGAGCATCCCGATCATCGCCGAGAGGAACGCGTCGGTCAGCCCGGCCTGTCCGCCCATCCGCTCGATGATCCGCCGGGCGTTGTCGTTCTCGCCGACCAGGTCGGCCGCGCCCTCCGTCATCCCGCCGTACACCGTCCCGGCAAGCAGGAAGCCGGTGCTCCAGCCGAGCACGCCGCCCCGCTGCAGCCGCCAGGCCAGCGCGCCCACGCTGCCCAGCCGACCGGTGGCCGGTCCCGGCCGGGCCGGCAGGAAGCTCATGCCGATGTCCCGGCGTCCGGCGAGTTCGTAGGCGACCACGCCCTGGAGGAGCGCGGCGCCCGCGAGGAGCAGCAGCACCCACCAGCGTTCTCCGGCGTAGGGGCGGAGGTTCTCCAGCCAGCCGATGGGGGACAGCCAGGTCAGCAGGGACGAGCCGTCGTCGGTCGCCGAGTCGCCGGCCGCGCGCAGGACGAACGCGGTGCCCAGCACGGCCGCCGTCAGGCCGCGGGCCAGCCGGGCGCTCTCGGTGAGCTGGGCGACGATCGCCGCGAGCGTCGCGAACACCATGCCGAGCCCGGCGACACCGAGCCCGAAGGCCAGTGCCCCGGTGCCGCCCTGCCCGGCCAGCCCGGCGGCGATCAGCGCGCCGAGGAGGGCGTTGGCGACGGCGGCGGTGAGCAGGGCCGCGGTCAGCGGGGCGCGGCGGCCGACCATCGCCGAGGCGATCAGCTCCTGGCGGCCGCTCTCCTCCTCTTCGCGGGTGTGCCGGACGACGAGGAGGAGGCTCATCACGGCGGCGAGCGCCCCCGCGTACACGCCGACGCGCCAGACCGTCAGGGCGCCGTAGGAGTCGTCGAGGACGGGGCCGACCATCGCGCGCAGGGAGGCGTTGGTCTCCATCTGGCGGACGAGGTCGGCGCGTTCGGCCGCGGTGCCGTACAGGCTTTTGATGGTGTTCGGCATGGACAGCACCATCAGGGCGTTGACGCCGACCCAGAGCGGGATGGTCGCCCGGTCGCGGCGCAGCGCGAAGCGCAGCAGGGTGCCGGTGCCGGCCAGCGGGCGCGCGCCGCCGGACCGTACGGCGAAGGCGGTGGCGGTCACCGGGCCGCCTCCCCGGCGAGGTCGTCCTGGTAGTGCCGCAGGAACAGCTCCTCCAGGGTGGGCGGCGTGGAGGTCAGCGAGCGCACGCCGGACTCGCTCAGCTGCCGCAGGACGGCGTCGAGTCTGTCGGTGTCGACCTGGAGCCGGACGCGCCGTCCCTGGACGTCCAGGTCGTGCACGCCGGGCAGCCGGGACAGGCCGTTCGGGGGTCCGGCCAGCTCGGCGGTGACGCTGGTGCGGGTGAGATGCCGCAGCTCGGCGAGCGATCCGCTCTCCACGGTCCGCCCCTTGCGGATGATGCTGACCCGGTCGCACAGCTCCTCGACCTCGCTGAGGATGTGGGAGGACAGCAGGATCGTCCGCCCGCGTTCCCGCTCCTCGGTCACACAGCGCTGGAAGACCTCCTCCATCAGCGGGTCGAGGCCCGAGGTCGGCTCGTCGAGGATCAGCAGGTCGACGTCGGAGGCGAAGGCGGCGACGAGGGCGACCTTCTGCCGGTTGCCCTTGGAGTAGGTCCGCCCCTTCTTGGTCGGGTCCAGTTCGAACCGCTCGATCAGCTCCGCGCGCCGCCGGGGGTCGAGGCCGCCGCGCAGCCGGCCGTAGAGGTCGATGACCTCGCCGCCGGAGAGGTTGCGCCAGAGGGTGACGTCGCCGGGGACGTAGGCGATACGGCGGTGCAGTTCGACGGCGTCCTTCCACGGGTCGCCGCCGAGCACCTGCGCGGCACCCGAGTCGGCGCGCAGCAGGCCGAGCAGGACGCGGATGGTGGTGGACTTGCCGGCTCCGTTGGGGCCGAGGAAGCCGTGCACCTCGCCGGACTCCACCGCGAGGTCGAGGCCGTCGAGGGCGTGGGTCCGGCCGAAGGACTTGTGCAGTCCGGAGACGGTGATGGCCTTGGTCATGGTTTGGAAGCTACGCTTCTTTCAGAAATTTGTGAAGTTAAGGAATCGTATAAATCCCAAGTAGACTCGCGGGCGGCGGCTCGACCTGGGGAGATGATCGGGGCATGGCGGAAGCGGAACGCGATCCGGAGACCGTCTCGCGGTTCGTGGAGAACTTCGCGGCGCAGCTCGTCGAGGCCGGCATGCCGCGCATGCCGGCCCGGGTCTTCGCGGCCCTGCTCGCCTCCGACGCCGGCGCCCTCACCTCCGCCGAACTCGGCGAGCGGCTGAAGATCTCACCCGCCGCGGTCTCCGGGGCGGTGCGCTACCTCTCCCAGGTGCACCTGCTGTCACGGGAGCGCGAACCGGGCTCGCGCCGGGAGCGGTACCGGGTGCACAGCGACCAGTGGTACGAGGCGCTGACCAACCGCGAGGCGATCATCAAGCGGTGGGAGGACGCCCTCCGCGACGGTGTCTCCAGCCTCGGCGCGGACACTCCGGCCGGGCGCAGGCTCGCCGAGACGCTGGCCTTCTTCGAGTTCGTCGAGAAGGACGTCGAGGGCATGATGGAGCGCTGGCGCGCCCACCGCCGGAAGCTCTTCGGAACGGACTAGAACGCACGGCCACGACGGCCACGACGGTTACGACGGTTACGACGGCTTGGGCAGGGTCAGCGCCAGTCCGCCCTCCCGGACCGTCCACGTCCGCCGCCGCACCGGCCCCGACACCAGCGCGTCCGCCCGGTAGCGGAAGTCCGCCCCGGACACGGTCACCCGGTGCCCGTCCGCCCGCAGCGGCGTGGCGGCGGCGCCGACCGACAGCGGCCGCACCTCCACGGTGACCGCGCCGGAGCCGCCGGGCGTCACCGTCACCGCCTCCACCGGCTGGCCGAGATCCACCAGCGTCTCCCCGTCGACCTCCACCCGCAGCCGGGCGGGCCCCGAGGCGGCGCTCGGCACGGAGGCGGCGGTCACCCGCGTCGTACGCGTCGGCACCAGCGTCCGGACCAGCGACTGGCAGGTCCGCAGCCACGGCCGCCCCACCGCGGTGGCCCCGGCCGGCGGCTCCGGCCCGGCGGGCAGCGGCGGAATGCCCACCGTGCCGACCACCACGCCGTCACTGTCGTCGACGAGCAGGTCCAGCCGCCGCTCGCAGCCCTCCAGGACGGCCCGTGCCGCCGCCACGGCGCTCGTCGGCACCCCGAGGGACCGGGCCAGCGACAGCACCCCGGAACCGGCCCCGACGGGCACCATGGACAGCACACATCCGGCCAGCTCCCGCTGCCGGTGCAAAAGGGACACGGCCCGGACCAGCGCGTGGTCGTCACCGACCACGACCGGTCGGCGGGAACCGCGCCGGGCGAGCATCCGGGCGAATTCCTCGGGGCCGTCCGGCAGGCACACCTTGGTGGCTGCACCCGCGCTGAGCACGTCTTTCGCGATTCGCGCCGACTCCGAGTCCACTCGCCTGGCGACCGGATCGATGATCACCAACAGTTGCTCGGACGTCGCGGAAGTCGCCACCTCGGTCATGCCTCGCTTCCTCGGGTAGCATCTTTGTGCAAGAGCCCCTTGCGCTATTGCGCCAGGGGCTTCGTCTATTCCGGGGCATCCGGTCCGACGGGTTGCGGCCAACGAAGGTCGCCGGTGTACCACCCGCACACGCGTGGTGTACACCCCTGACCTTGGACATGCCCCGCCCGGAAGGGGTGTACGCGCGTGCCCGCACTTGTGCTGCTCGGTGCTCAGTGGGGTGACGAAGGCAAGGGAAAGGCGACGGACCTGCTGGGCGGATCCGTCGACTATGTGGTGCGCTACCAGGGCGGCAACAACGCCGGCCACACGGTAGTCGTGGGTGACCAGAAGTACGCCCTCCACCTGCTCCCTTCCGGAATCCTGTCCCCCGGCTGCACGCCGGTCATCGGTAACGGCGTCGTCGTCGACCCGTCGGTCCTGCTCTCCGAGCTGAGCGGGCTGAACGAGCGAGGCGTTGACACGTCCAAGCTCCTGATCAGCGGCAACGCGCACATCATCACGCCGTACAACGTCACCGTCGACAAGGTGACGGAACGCTTCCTCGGAAAGCGCAAGATCGGCACCACCGGCCGCGGCATCGGCCCGACCTACGCGGACAAGATCAACCGCGTGGGCATCCGGGTCCAGGACCTGTACGACGAGTCGATCCTCCAGCAGAAGGTGGAGGCGGCGCTCGACGTCAAGAACCAGCTGCTGACCAAGCTCTACAACCGCCGCGCCATCGCCGTGGACCAGGTCGTCGAGGAGCTGCTGGGCTACGCCGAGCAGATCAAGCCGTACGTCGCCGACACGGTGCTGATCCTGAACAAGGCGCTGGACGACGACAAGGTCGTCCTGTTCGAGGGCGGCCAGGGCACCCTCCTGGACATCGACCACGGCACGTACCCGTTCGTGACCTCGTCGAACCCGACCGCGGGCGGCGCCTGCACCGGCGCCGGCGTGGGCCCGACCCGGATCAGCCGGGTCATCGGCATCCTCAAGGCGTACACGACCCGGGTCGGCGCGGGCCCGTTCCCGACCGAGCTGTTCGACGAGGACGGCGAGGCGCTGCGCCGGATCGGCGGCGAGCGGGGCGTGACCACCGGCCGTGACCGCCGCTGCGGCTGGTTCGACGCGGTGATCGCCCGCTACGCGACCCGGGTCAACGGCCTGACCGACTTCTTCCTCACCAAGCTCGACGTGCTCACCGGCTGGGAGCAGATCCCGGTCTGCGTCGCCTACGAGATCGACGGCAAGCGCGTCGAGGAGCTGCCGTACTCGCAGTCGGACTTCCACCACGCGAAGCCGGTCTACGAGACGCTGCCGGGCTGGTCCGAGGACATCACCAAGGCCAAGTCGTTCTCCGACCTGCCGAAGAACGCCCAGAACTACGTCAAGGCGCTGGAGGAGATGTCCGGCGCCCCGATCTCCGCGATCGGCGTGGGCCCGGGCCGGGACGAGACGATCGAGATCAACTCGTTCATCTGATCCCGCCGGGCATCGGCTGCCGCCGGGCATCGTCGTGCGTCACAGCACGGCGATGCCCAGCGGCCTCTCACCCGCCGCGAGCCGGCGGGTTTCGTGTGTCTCCAGGTCGACGACGGTGATGCCGTCCCAGTGACCGTCGCGGGTGAATCCGCCGGTGACGTAGGCGGTGCGGCCGTCCGCCGAGACCGTGACGTCCTCGTGGGGGCCGTCGAGGGGGACGACGGTCTCGGCGCCGTCGGGGGCGCGCACGGTCAGGGACGGGCCGTCGTCCGACGACGGGTCGATCGGGCCGGTGCCGACGACGAGGAGGGTGCCGTCGGGGGTGATCGCGGCGCCGTGCTGGTGGGTGTTCGCGGACATGTCCTCGATCGTCGAGCGCCCGGTGGCCGGGTCGAGGACGACCAGCCGCTCGCCCTCGAACGGCAGCAGCAGACGGCCGTCGGAGGGCCGTACGGCCGCGTAGTGCGGCTTCAGCCAGGAGCCGAGGCCGCCCTCGGTGCCGTAGGGGGCGACCTCCATGCGGCGGGGGGCGCCGTCGCCCTCGGTGGGGACGGCGGTGACGTCGAAGGAGTCGTGGCCGGTGGCGTACACCTCGCGGCCGTCGGGGGAGACGTCCACGTCGAAGGGGCGGCGGCCGACCGGCGCGGTGTCCGTGACCTCGCGGGTGGCGGTGTCGATGGTCTCCAGCGTGCCGTCGCCGGACGGGACGTTCACGCCCACGTACACGTGTCTCTCGTCGGGGGCGAGCGCGATGCCCATGCCGCCGCCCCGGTACTCGCCGTCCGTGACGGGACCCAGGTTCCTCGTCCGGTAGGGGACGAGACCGAGGCGGGCACGGGTGCGGGTGTCGACGACGGCGACGCCCTCGGCCGTGGCGACCCAGGCCCGGCCCCGCCCGTCCACCACCAGCCCGTAGGGGGCGGTGCCGACCCGTACGGAGTCCAGCGGACCCTTCTCGGGGTCGACGAAGCTCACGGTGTCGGAGCCGAAGTCGGCGACGAGGAGGGTGCCGTCGGGGAGCGGCCCGGAGGACGCGGGGGAAGCAGCCGGGGAAGCGGTCGGCGTCGGGGAGGCGGACGCCGCCGGGCGGGCCCCGCTGTCCCCGATGCCCCCGGCACCCCCGGTGCAGCCCGCGCACAGCGACACGGCCGCCGTCAGGGCCGCGCCCACGGCCAGGGCCGCCCGCCTCACCGTACGGCCCTCAGCAGTCCCGCGATCTCGGTGAACCCGCGCCGTTCGGCGTGCTCCAGGGCGGTGACGCCGTCGCCGTCGGGCAGGCCGGGTGTGGCCCCGGCGGTGATCAGGAGTTCCACGATCTCCTGGTGGGCGCGGTCCCCGTGGCCGAGGATCACCGCCTCCAGCAGCGCGGTCCAGCCGAGGCGGTTGACGTGGTCGACGTCGATGCCGGTCTCGCGCAGCACGGCACGGACGTAGGCGACGTGGCCGCGCTCGGCGGCGGGGATGAGCGAGACGCCGCCGAAGCGGTTGACCTGCTTCAGGTCCGGGCCCGCCGGGAGCAGGGTGCGCATCATCGGGACGCTGCCGGTGACACCGGTGACCAGCCACGGGCTGTCCGCCCGGTCGTCGGCGGCGTTCACGTCGGCGCCCGCGGCGACCAGCACCTCGGCGGTGGCCACGTGGTCGCCGAGGGCGGCCAGCAGCAGGGGCGTGCGGCGGTGGGCGTCGCGGGCCTCCGGGTCGGCGCCGGCGGCGAGCGCGGCGCGGACGGCGTCGGTGTCGCCCGCCTCGGCGGCGGTCAGCAGGGCACGGTCGGCGGAGGTCATGGGGGTGCTCCTGGGGCGGATCGGGGAGAACAGCCGGCGGCGCACGCCACGGGGGGTCGCGTGCGCCGCCGGGGTCCGGAGGGACGTGGTCCTCAAGGTGTCACGTCAGCGGGTCAGCGCCGCCACGCCGGCCCGCGCGTACTTCTCGTCCAGGTCGCCGGAGGGGGCGCCCGCGACACCGATGCCCGCGATAGGCGCGCCCTTGGCGGTGACCGGGGCGCCGCCGCCGAGGAACAGGGTGCCGGGGATGTCCTTCAGGTTGGGGGCCTGCTCCAGGCGCTTCACCAGCTCGGAGGTGGGGGCGTTCCAGGAGACGGCGGTGAAGGCCTTGCGCTCGGCGGACTCGTAGGACTGCGGGCCGGCGCCGTCGCCGCGCAGGGTGACGATGGTGTTGCCGTTGCGGTCGACGACGGCGACGGAGACGCGCTGGCCGTCCTTCTCGGCGGCGTCCAGCGTGGCCTGGGCGGCCTCGGTCGCGGCGTCGACGGTGAGGTGGGTGGACTGGACGAGGTCGGGGTTCTTCACGTCGGCCCGCACGGCGGCCGGGGCGCCCTGGGCCGGGGAGTCGGCGTTGGCGGCGACGGCGCCGAAGGTGCCGAGGGCGACGGCGGCGACGAGGGTGCCGCCGGTGATGACACGGGCGCGCTTCGAGATCTTCTTGTGCTGCTGCATGTCCTCCATGCTGGTGCCGCGAAGGGGCCCGGCCCGTCGGTGTTCCGGCTGCCTCCGGCGGCCGCAACGGGTGAGGGGACTGTCAGCCGAACGGTTGACCCCGGCGGGCCCCGAGGCGGGGTAGGGGCGTCCGCCCGGCGCGCGGGGGCGCGGGCCCGCGCCCCCGCGCGCCGGTGCGCTTGCACGATCAGGTGAGGGAGGGGCCGGTGCGCCTCGCGGGCCGGGTGGCGCCCCGTATCCAGAGACCATGGATGATCTCCAGGACGACCGCACGTCCTTCTCCCGCCGCCGCTTCACGACCGCCGCCGCGGTCACCACCCCCGCCCTGCTCGGTCTGACCGCCCAGACCGCCGCGGCGGCTCCCGCCGTCGCGCCCGGCGCGCCCACTGCGGCCCCCGCGGCCCCGCGTTCCACCGCCGACTGGGACACCTGCCTCGCGGTGGCCCGGGCGTTACTGCTGGTCGACGAGGACGACCGGCCGCTGGTGCCGGAGTACAAGCGCGTCCTCGAATCCGGGCTGCCGAAGGGCCGCGGCGGGACGAAGGAGATCCTGGTGATCGGCGCCGGGCCCGCCGGGCTCGTCGCCGCCTGGCTGCTGAAGCGGGCCGGGCACCGGGTCACCCTGATCGAGGCCAACGGCAACCGGGTCGGCGGCCGGATCAAGACCTTCCGCACCGGTGGGCACGAGAACGCGGCCCAGCCGTTCGCCGACCCCCTGCAGTACGCGGAGGCCGGTGCGATGCGCATCCCCGGCAGCCATCCCCTGGTGATGCAGCTCATCGACCAACTCGGCGTGAAGCGGCGCAGGTTCCACCTCGTCGACGTCGACGGCGAGGGCAAGCCCGTCAACAACAGCTGGCTCTACGTCAACGGCGTGCGGATGCGCCGGTCGGCGTACGCGCGGGCGCCGCGGCGGATCAACCGCTCGTTCGGGGTGCCGCGCGAGCTGTGGGACACGCCCTCGTCGACGATCCTGCGGCGCGCCCTGGACCCGGTACGGGACGAGTTCAGCACGGTGGGCGCGGACGGCAAGCGCGTCGACAAGCCGATGCCGGAGCGGGTGCGGGGCTGGGCCCGGGTGATCCAGAAGTACGGCGACTGGTCGATGTTCCGCTTCCTGACCGAGGAGGCCGGGTTCGACGAGCGCACCATCGATCTCGTCGGCACCCTGGAGAACCTGACGTCCCGGCTGCCGCTGTCCTTCGTGCACAGCTTCATCAGCCAGTCGCTGATCAGCCCGGACACCGAGTTCTGGGAGCTGGTCGGCGGCACCGCCGTGCTGCCGGACGCGCTGCTGGAGCGGGTGGACGACGTGCTGCGGCTCGACCGGCGCGCCACCCGGATCGAGTACCGCGACGAGGACGGGCCCCGGGTCGCGGTCGACACCGTGTCCGAGGGCCGCGACGGCAAGGTGGAACGCGAGCGGTTCACCGGCGACCTCGCGATCGTCACCGTGCCGTTCTCCGGTCTGCGCCAGGTGCAGATCAGCCCGCTGATGTCGTACGGCAAACGCCGTGCGGTCGCCGAACTGCACTACGACAGCGCGACGAAGGTGCTGCTCGAGTTCAGCCGCCGCTGGTGGGAGTTCGGCGAGGAGGAGTGGAGGAAGGAGCTGGACGCGGTGCGGCCCGGGCTGTACGAGCAGTACCGGTCCGGGAAGGCGCCCGACGACGGCAGTCTGCTCGGCGCCCACCCGTCCGTCCCGAAGGGCCACATCAGTGACGCCCAGCGCGCGCACTACGCCGCCAACCGCTGGGACACCCGGGAGCAGCCGGAGGCCGCGCGGGTCGTCGGCGGGGGATCGGTCGCCGACAACTCCAACCGGTTCCTGATCCACCCCTCCCACCCGGTCCCCGGCAGCGACGGCGGAGTCGTCCTCGCCTCCTACAGCTGGGCCGACGACGCCTCCCGCTGGGACTCCTTCGACGACGACGCCCGCTATCCGCACGCCCTGCGGGGACTGCAGCAGGTGTACGGCCAGCGGGTGGAGGTCTTCTACACCGGTGCCGGCCGCACCCAGAGCTGGCTGCGCGACCCGTACGCCTACGGGGAGGCCTCGGTGCTGCTGCCCGGCCAGCACACGGAACTGCTCCAGGCCATCCGGTCCGCCGAGGGCCCGCTGCACTTCGCGGGCGACCACACCTCCGTCAAGCCGTCCTGGATCGAGGGCGCACTCGAATCGGGGGTGCGGGCCGCGCTGGAGGCGCACCGGGCGTCGGCCGGCGCCTGACTCAGCTGAAGACGATCATCGACCCCTGCGCCAGGCTCCGCGTCGCCGCCGCGTGCAGCCCCAGCCAGACGTGCCGTTCCCGGGCGAACGGGCTGGGGTCGTACGGGGCCGGTACGGCGGGCTCCTCCAACTCCGTCGGCCCGAGCGGGGGTTGGGGGGCCGCCGGCGGGTTGGCGGGGTCGATGCCGATGGCCGGGGCGACGGACTCCAGCTCCCGCAGCAGGGCGTGGGAGGAGCCCAACGGGCCGCCGCCGGCGAGGAGTTCCTCGTTGGAGAGCGGGTGCGGGAAGTCGACCGGGACGTACGCGCCCGCGTGGTCGTAGTGCCAGACCAGGTGGGACTGCTGGGCGGTGGTCTCGAACATCTCCAGGAGCTGTTCGTAGTCGCCGCCCAGTTCGTCGACCGGGGTCACCGGCAGGCCGCAGACCTGCAACAGGTAGGCGCGGCGCAGGAAGTGCAGGGCGTCGTAGTCGAATCCGGCGACGGGGGCGACCTCACCGGACAGGCCCGGCATGTACTGGTACACCGGCACCGGCGGCAGCCCGGCCTCGGCGAGAGCCTTGTCGTATTGCGCGAGTTCCTCGGCGAAGGGGTTGTCCGGCGTGTGGCACAACACGTCGACGAGCGGGACCAGCCACAGGTCACAGGCCAAAAGAGGCTCCTCGGATACTACGCACGCACAGTGGTCAGGGAAGCGTAATGGGTGAGGACCGCACGGGTCCCCTCCCGTACCGGTCCCATACCCACAAGGGCCGTCAGCTGCCCGCGAGCCGCTCGATCAGCGCGACGGAGTGCGCGTTGTACGCGGCGATGATCGACCGCGCGGCGTCGGTGTCGCGCCGCACCAGGGCGTCCACCAGTTCGGTGTGCCCGGCCCACAGCCGCCCGCGCAGGTCGGTCAGCCGGCGCAGGTGCTGCACCGCGCACACCCAGGACTGCACCCGCAGCCGGTGCAGGAAGTCGGAGAGGTACGGGTTGCCGAACAGGCCGCTCAGCTCGCGCCAGAAGCGCAGGTCGTAGCCGATGAGCACGGTGAGGTCGCCGGCGGTGGCGGCCCGCTGGGCCTCCTCGCCGCGCCGGCGCACACCGGTGAGCGCGGCGGACGTGCGGGGGTCGTCGGGGTCGCGGAAGCCGCGGTGGCCCTCGCCGAGGGCCTGGAACATGCCGTCGGTGACCAGGCTGCGGGCCTCGACCAGGCCCCGGTAGTCGTCGAGGGAGTACTCGCGGACGTGGAAGCCGCGATGCTGGTCGGCCTCCAGCAGGCCCTGCGCGGACAGGTCGACCAGCGCCTCGCGGACCGGGGTCGCGGAGACGCCGTACTGGTCGGCGATCTCCTTGACGGTGAATTCCTGCCCGGGCTGGAGCCGTCCGGCCAGCACCTCGTCCCGCAGCGCGTCCGCGATCTGCTGCCGCAGGGTGCTTCGGGTCACAGCGCTGTTGCCGCTGATGCCGGGCATGGTGGGGGGACTCCCTTGTCGCGTTCGAGTGGTGTGCACAGGTGTGCCTGTGAGCACGTCACCTTACGCGGTCCCCCCACCGGGGGTAACCGGCTGCGCCGACGCGTACGCGGTTACGCCGTCACGTGCTCGTCCGCCACGGTGAGCGCCGCGTCCAGCGCCGCCAGGCCCTCCTTCAGCTCGGCCTCGGAGACGTTGCACGGCGGCACCACGTGGGTGCGGTTCATGTTGACGAACGGCCACACGCCGTGCGCCTTCGCGGCAGCGGCGAACGCGGCCATCGGGGCGTTCGCCTCCCCGGCCGCGTTGTACGGCACCAGCGGCTCCCGCGTCTCCCGGTTCTTGACCAGGTCCAGCGCCCAGAACATGCCGACGCCGCGCACCTCGCCGACGCTCGGGTGCCGCTCCGCCAGCTCGCGCAGCCCCGGCTCCACGACCTCCGCGCCGAGCCGCGCCGCGTGTTCGACGACGCCCTCCTCGGCCATGACGTTGATCGTCGCGACGGCGGCGGCGCAGGCGAGAGGGTGCCCGGAGTAGGTCAGGCCGCCCGGGTAGGGCCGCTTGGCGAAGGTCTCGGCGATCGCGCCGGAGATCGCCACACCGCCCAGCGGTACGTAGCCGCTGTTCACGCCCTTGGCGAAGGTCATCAGGTCCGGCGTGACGTCGAACAGGCCGGCCGCGAACCACTCGCCGGTCCGCCCGAAGCCCGCCATCACCTCGTCGAGGACGAACACGATCCCGTACTTGTCGCAGATCTCCCGCACCCCGGCGAGGTAACCGGCGGGCGGCACCATGATCCCGGCCGTGCCGGGGATGGTCTCCAGGATGATCGCGGCGACGGTCTGCGGCCCCTCGAAGGCGATCGTCGTCTCCAGGTGCTCCAGCGCCCGCGCGCACTCCTGCTCCTCGGTCTCGGCGTAGAAGCGGGAGCGGTAGAGGAAGGGCGCCCAGAAGTGCACGACTCCGGCGGTGCCGCTGTCGTTGGCCCAGCGGCGGGGGTCGCCGGTGACGTTGATCGCCTGCTGGGTGCCGCCGTGGTACGAGCGGTACGCCGAGAGCACCTTGGGGCGGCCCGTGTGCAGCCGGGCCATCCGCAGCGCGTGCTCGACGGCGTCGGCGCCGCCGTTGGTGAAGAAGATCTTGTCCAGGTCGCCCGGGGTGCGCTCGGCGATCAGCCGGGCCGCCTCCGACCGGGCCTCGACGGCGAACGCGGGCGCGAAGGTGGTCATCTTCGCGGCCTGCTCCTGGATCGCGGCGACGACCTTGGGGTGCTGGTAGCCGATGTTGGTGTAGACGAGGCCGCTGGTGAAGTCCAGGTAGCGCTTGCCGTCGTAGTCCCAGAAGTACGACCCCTCGGCGCCTGCGACGGCGAGCGGGTCGATGAGCTCCTGTGCGGACCAGGAGTGGAAGACGTGCGCGCGGTCGGCCGCCTTCACGGCGGCGCCGGCCTGGGGGTCGGGATGAGGGGTCATGCGGGCGAGCGTAAATGTCCGCGATGCGGACGCGGTATCGGCGTCCTGTCTGTGGTCAGGGGCTTTCCGCGACAGGTTGTCGACGGACGGAGGCCGCCGAGTGTTGACAGCATGCTGCCTAAATGACAGCCTACTGTCATAAGAGGAACCGCTGGAGGAGGAACCATGAGCCGCAAGCCCGTCCACCTCGCCGTCTACGACACCCTGGCCGACTGGGAGCCCGGTCACGCCACGGCCCACCTCGCCCGCGCCGGCCACGAGATCCGCACCGTCGGCCCCACCGCCGCCCCGGTCCGCACCCTCGGCGGCCTGCGCGTCCAGCCCGACCTCGCCCTGGACGACGTACGGCCCGAGGACAGCGCGCTGCTGATCCTGCCGGGCGCGGACCTCTGGGACACCGGTGACGACCTGGCCCCCTTCGCCCGCAAGGCACGCGAATTCCTCGCCGCGGGCGTCCCCGTCGCCGCGATCTGCGGCGCCACCGCCGGACTCGCCCGCGAGGGCCTGCTCGACGACCGCGCCCACACCAGCGCCGTCTCCTTCTACCTGGCCGCCACCGGCTACCGGGGCGGCGACAGGTACGTCGACGCCGACGCCGTCACCGACGGCGCGCTGATCACCGCCGGACCCACCGAACCCGTCGCCTTCGCCCGGGAGATCCTGCGGCTGCTCGGGGTGTACGAGGGCGAGGTGCTGGACGCCTGGTACCGGCTGTTCCACGACTCCGACGCGGCGGCCTACGCCGTGCTGGAGAAGGCGGGCGCGCTGTGAGCCGCGCCCGTCAGGACCTGTTCAGCCGGAGCGCGCTCGGGGTGTTCCGGCTGAACGGCCAGTTCCTCGCGGTCGCCGAGGAACTGGCCCGGCCCGCCGGACTGACCGCGGCCTGGTGGCAGGTGCTGGGCGCGGTGCTGCGCGAGCCGCTGCCGGTGGCCGGCATCGCCCGCGCCATGGGCATCACGCGGCAGAGCGTCCAGCGCATCGCCGACCTGCTGGTCGAACGCGGCCTCGCCGAGTACCGGCCCAACCCGGCCCACCGCCGCGCCAAGCTCCTCGCGCCGACCGAGGAGGGCCTCGCCGCGGTCGGCCGCATCGACCCCGGGCACGCGGAGTACGCCGACCGGCTCGCGCGGGCGCTCGGGGAAGCGGAACTCGCCGCCGCCGTGGAGGCGCTGGAACGCCTGTCGAAGGTGCTCGACGAACTGGGGCCGCCCGCTCGGCCGGCACCTCCTGTTACGGAACCGTAGACGGGGGCCCGCACGACTCCCCTGAGGGCCGCACTATCCTCGGCCTGTTGCTCACCTGGGGGGAGGCGGTGGGGATGGAAAGACTGGGGCCCGGGGACCCGCGGCACGTCGGGGCGTACCGGCTGCTGGGGAGGCTCGGCGCCGGTGGCATGGGACAGGTCTACCTGGCCCGGTCGGACCGGGGCCGGACCGTCGCCGTGAAACTGGTCCGCGGGGAACTGGCCGCGCGCGAGGAGTTCCGGGCGCGGTTCCGGCACGAGGTGCAGGCCGCGCGGCGGGTCGGCGGCCACTGGACGGCGCCCGTCCTCGACGCCGACACCGAGGCCACCGTGCCGTGGGTCGCCACCGGGTACGTCGCCGGACCCAGCCTCCAGCAGGTCGTCGGCCACGACCACGGGCCGCTGCCCGAACGCACGGTGCGCATCCTCGCCGCCGGGCTCGCGCACGCGCTCAAGGACATCCACGCCGCCGGGATCATCCACCGCGACCTCAAGCCGTCCAACGTCCTGCTGACCATCGACGGGCCGCGCGTCATCGACTTCGGGATCGCGCGCGCCCTGGAGACCGTCACCGACGGCGGGCTGACCAGCACCGGCGCGGTCATCGGCTCACCCGGCTTCATGGCGCCCGAGCAGGTGCGCGGGGACCGCGTCACCACCGCCTGCGACGTCTTCTGCCTGGGTTCCGTCCTCGCCTACGCCGCCACCGGCGCGCTTCCCTTCGGGGGCGCCGACAGCGGGGTGCACGCCCTGATGTTCCGCATCGCCCAGGAGGAACCCGACCTGGAGCGGGTCCCCGAGGGCATCGCCGACCTCGTCCGCGACTGCCTGCGCAAGGACCCCGCCGCCCGCCCTTCTCTCGACGACGTCCTGCGGCAGACCGGCGCGGACGACACCGTCGCCGACGGCCGCGCCCTCGACCCCTGGCTGCCGAGCGCCCTGGTGGCCCAACTCGGCCGGCACGCGGTACGACTCCTGGACACGGAGAACCCGGAGGCACCGACACCGACGAACCCGACGGACCCGTCCGCGCCCCCGGCCCGGACGGCGTCCCCGGAACACGGGACGACGGTGGATGAGGCGGGTACGCCGGGGGGTGGGAACGGGGCCGGTGGTTTCGGTGGCTCGGGCGGTCGCAGCGGCCAGGACGGGCCCGCTGGCTCGGGTGGTCCGGGTGCTCCCGGCGTCTCGGGCGTTCCGGGTGCCCCCGGTGGTCCGGGTGCTCCGAGCGTCTCGGGTGGGTCGGGTGGTCCCGGTGCTCCCGGTGCTCCCGGTGCTCCGGGTGCTCCGGGTGCTCCGGGTGCTCCGGGTGGTCCGGGTGGTCCGGGTGGTCCGGGCGCTCCCGGTGTCTCGGGCGTTCCGGGTGCCCTTGGCGGTCCCGGTGCTCCCGGCGTCTCGGGTGGGCCGGGTGGTCCCGGTGGTTCGGGTGCTCCGGGCGTTCCCGGCGTCTCGGGTATTCCGGGTGCCCCCGGCGGTCCGGGTGCTCCGGGCGTCTCGGGTGCTCCCGGCACTCCGGGCGCTCCCGGCGTCTCGGGTGCTCCCGGTGTTCCCGCTGGTCCTGGCGCTCCCGGCGTCTCGGGTGTTCCCAGTGCTCCAAGTGCTTCCGGTGGGCTGGGTGGCCTGGGTGCTCCGGGTGTTCCGGGCGTCTCGGGCGCTCCGGGCGCCCCGGGTGGCCTGGGTGCTCCGGGCGCCCCGGGTGCGCCGGGTGTTCCGGGTGCCCCGAGCGGTCCCGGCGCCTCGGGCGGCCCGGGTGTTCCGGGTGGCCCGGGTGAGCCAGGACGTCACGGTGTCCCGGGCGGTCACGCCGGACCGGGTGCGGTCGCGCCGGGATCCGGCAGCCCGGGTCCGGCTGCGCCGCTGAACAACCTCCCGACGGTCACCGCCGGTCAGCCCGTGCCCCCGGGCACGCCCCCGCCGAGCTACCCGGCATCGCCGGGAACCCCGCCGTCCGGTCACCCGGCATCGCCGGGAACCCCGCCGTCCGGTCACCCGGCATCGCCGGGAACCCCGCCGCCCGGTCACCCGGCGACCCCACCGCCGACCCACCAGCCCGCACCGGGAACCCCACCACCCGCCCACCCGGCCCCGCAGCCGCCCGCTCACCCCGCCGACGGTGTCCCGCCGGTCCCCGGCGTCCCCCATGGGCATCCGCAGCACGGCTACGGCTTCCCCGCGCCGGGGCACGGCCCGGCGGGCGGTTCGGTGCAGCCGGCGTACGGCGGCGGCTACGTGCAGCCGCCCGGTCCGTCGTACGGCTATCCCCAGGCGCCCGGCCAGGCATACCCGCCACCGCTTCCCAACCCCTACGGCGACCGAGCCGCGCCCCCCGGCTCGACCCCGTCGTACACGCCGACGCCGTACACCCCGCCCCAGGAACCACCCCGCAGGAACGGCCGTGCCACCGCGCTGCTCATAGCCGTGGCGGTGGTCGTCGCGCTGGGGGCGGGGGGTTCGGTGTACGCCCTGATGAACGGGGACGACGACCCCGAGGCGTCCCCGTCGCCCACCCCGAGCCGGTCCTCCTCCGCCGCCCCGACCACCCCGGGCCCGACGAGCTCCGGCCCGGTCACGCCGTCCCCGTCCGCCTCCACCGAGCAGGACGGCGCGATACCGACGGAGTACCTGGGCACCTGGGCGACCACCATCGACAACGCGGACGGCACGCACACCCGCCGCCTCACCATCCAGCAGGGCGAGCCGGGCGACACGGTCCTGTCGCTCACCGCCGAGGGCGCCGACTACCGCTGCGTCTTCGAGGCGGAACTGAGCGAGGAGCCCGGCCCGGACGGCCCGCTGCGGATCGGCCCGTCCACGGTGACGGTCGGCGAGCCGCCCACGTCCTGCACGCCCGGAGGCGCCACGGAGATCACCCTCGTCTCGGCGGACGCGCTCCAGCGCATCAACACGAGCACGGGGGAGAAGCTGACGTACACCCGGCAGTGAAGCCCCTGCTGTCAGCGTGGCTCGGGCGGCCGCTGCCGGGGCATGTTCGGCCGGGCGGGACCGGGCGGCATCGGGAACCGCCCGTGCACACCGGCCGGGTCCACGCGCGGCCCGGCCGAGACCGCCGACTGGATGCCCAGCGGCGCGGACCCGGTGCGGAACTCCACCATCCAGTCGGCGGTCTCGGTACGCACCAGCTCGGTCACGTCCTCGCAGAACCGCCGCAGCACCCCCAGGCACCGCTCGGCCGCCTCGCTCGCCGTCCCCTCGGCCGGGCCCAGCACCTCGCGCACGCTCTCCGACGCCCAGTCGAACTGCAACGCCTGCAACCTGCGCTGGACGGCCTGCGCGGTGGCCACGTCCCTTATCCACCCCGAGGTGACCCCGAAGAACCGGTCGACGCCCACGCACGCCACGGCCAGCATCAGCGCCAGGTACCCCCAGGGGGCGACCCCGCCCACCACGCCGGTCAGATCCAGCAGCGGCAGCGCGGCCCCCAGCACCGCCCCGGCCGCCGCGCCACCGCGAAGTGCCCGCGCCCCGCGCCGCTTCCACACCCGGTCGGCGAGATACCAGGCCGCCGTGTCGAGGGCGCCGCGTTCCACCCAGCGGAACAGTTCGTCCAGGCGCTGGGCGGGCTCGGCCCAGTCGCCGAGCGGGAACGCCCGCCCGGTCAGATCGCCCGGCCGCAGCCCGGCCGCCCCCTCGCCCCGCCCGTCCTGAGGCGGCCTCTCGGGCTGCATCTCCGGCTGACCCACCCGGCACTCCCTATGGACGAGATGGACGTTGACGTGCGGGACCCTTCCTACCGCCCAATGGGTGGCGAAGGTGAGCCTTTCATCGCTTTTCCGCCCGGAAGAGGGTCTTGGTCAGGTATAGGCCACCGTGACAACTCACTCGAAAGAGTGCTGGGGCGTTGCCCGCACGGACCACGTAGGCTCGTGCCAGGCGGAAAACACATACGAAAGCAGGAGCTGATCGTGATTCCCGGTGGTGGCCAGCCCAACATGCAGCAGCTGCTCCAGCAGGCCCAGAAGATGCAGCAGGATCTGGCCCGCGCCCAGGAGGAACTGGCGAACACGGAGGTCGACGGGCAGGCGGGCGGCGGCCTGGTCAAGGCCACGGTCACCGGCGCCGGCGTGCTGCGCGGCCTGGTCATCGACCCGAAGGCGGTGGACCCCGAGGACACCGAGACGCTGGCCGACCTGATCGTCGCGGCCGTCGCCGCGGCCAACGAGAACGCGCAGTCCCTCCAGCAGCAGAAGCTCGGCCCGCTCGCCCAGGGGCTGGGCGGCGGCGGCATCCCGGGCCTGCCCTTCTGACCTTTCCGATCCCCGTCCTGCCTTTCGAAGACAGGCACGGGCCCTCTACCGTACGTACTGAAGGCACCCCAGGAAGGACGGCAGTCCGTTGTACGAAGGCGTGGTCCAGGACCTCATCGACGAGCTGGGCAGGCTGCCCGGCGTCGGTCCGAAGAGCGCCCAGCGGATCGCCTTCCACGTCCTCCAGGCGGAGCCGACGGACGTACGCCGTCTCGCCCAGGCCCTGCTGGAAGTGAAGGCGAAGGTCCGCTTCTGCGCGGTGTGCGGGAACGTCGCGCAGGAGGAGCAGTGCGCGATCTGCCGTGACCCGCGACGCGACCCGTCGGTCATCTGCGTCGTGGAGGAGCCGAAGGACGTCGTGGCGATCGAGCGCACCCGCGAGTTCCGCGGCCGCTACCACGTCCTGGGCGGGGCGATCAGCCCGATCGAGGGTGTGGGCCCGGACGACCTGCGTATACGAGAACTTCTCGCGCGGTTGGCCGACGGGACGGTCACGGAGCTGATCCTGGCCACCGACCCGAATCTGGAGGGTGAGGCCACCGCCACGTACCTCGCCCGGATGATCAAGCCCATGGGCCTCAAGGTCACCCGCCTGGCCAGCGGCCTCCCGGTGGGCGGTGACCTGGAATACGCGGACGAGGTGACCCTCGGCCGCGCCTTCGAGGGGAGACGACTCCTAGATGTCTGACGCCACGCTGCACTCCACGACGCAGGACCCGGACGACTTCGCGGTCCAGATCGCGGACCAGATCGCAAGCTTCCTGGTAGCCGTCACGGAGGTCGCGAAGGGCGACGAGCCCGACTCGGCGGTCCCGTTCCTCCTCCTGGAGGTCTCCCAGCTGCTGCTCGCCGGCGGCCGCCTCGGCGCGCACGAGGACATCGTCCCCGACGAGCGCTACGAGCCGGACCCGGGCCCGGAGCCGGACGTGGACGAGCTCCGCGAGAACCTGGCCCGCCTGCTGGAGCCGATCGACGTCTACTCCGAGGTCTTCGACCCCTACGAGCCCCGCAAGGCCCCGGTCCCGGCCCGTATCTCGGACGACCTCACCGACGTCATCACCGACCTGCGCCACGGCATGGCCCACTACCGCGCGGGCCGCACCACGGAAGCCCTGTGGTGGTGGCAGTTCTCGTACTTCTCCAACTGGGGCGGCACGGCGTCGGCCACCCTGCGGGCCCTCCAGTCGGTGGTAGCCCACGTCCGCCTGAACCAGCCCCTGGAGGAACTGGACGGCCTGGACACCGACCAGAGCCTCGGCGACGAGACGCTGGAGTTCGAGGCCGGAAAGGTGATGCAGCAGGAGATCGCCGGGCCGCTGGGCCTGCGCGTCCAGTAGCGCCCGGCGGCCGACGCCCGTGCGTGGGGCCTCGTGGTGTGTGTGGGGAGCGAGGCTCTGTCGCTTGGATCAGCCCGGCTGTGAGGGACGGTGCGTCCTGGCCGAGTCGACTCCGCGACGCCGGGATGATCCAAACGACAGGGCCTAAGCCCCCCACACCCCTTTCGCCATGGCGCTGACCCCGCCGGCGAGCGCCAGCCCCAGCACCAGCCGTCGTGCCCACACCTCCGGCGTGCGCCGCGCCAGCACCCGCCCCAGGCCCGCCCCCACGACCATGGCGGCCACCACCCACCCCCACCGCTCGGCGCCGAGCCGCGGCGCCCCGTTGGCGGCCACGGACACGACGTTCACGACGACGCCGTAGAACTGCGCGTTGGGCACGAACTCCCGTACGGTCCATCCCGCGTTCAGCGCGTACAACGACACGGGCGGCCCCCCGACCCCCGCCGCGGCGTTCATGAACCCGCCGGCGGCCCCCGTGACGACCGCGCCCGTCCGCCCGCGCAGCGCGGCGGCCCGAGCGCCCCGCATCACCAGCAGCACCGCCACGGTCACCAGCCCGCCCATCACCACGAACAGCACGCGCTCCGGCAGCTGCCGCGTCAGCCAGGCCCCGGCGGGCACGGTGCACACGGCGGCCACGCACAGCGGCCCCATCGCCGCGAGCCGCACCCGCCGCCACCCGCTCACCAGCCCGACGAGGCAGATGGCCCCGGCGGCGCAGTTGGTGAGCACGACCCCTTCCACCGGCCCCAGCACCCACACCAACGCGGGCACGGCGACAAGCGCGAAGCCCATGCCGGTGAGCCACTGCACGCACGAGCCGAGCAGCACGATCCCGAAGAGAAGAAGGTCTGTCACAGACCGAATGATCCAGCGCCCCACACCGTGTCGAGGAGACCTCTGGCATCGACGTACGGGCACCCCGCCGTCGGCTCGCTGTACCACTGCAACGGCCAGGTGTTCCCCTCCAGCGCCGGAATGCCGATGTAGGTGACGGTCCGGACCCCTCGCCCGCCGAACTGCTGCACCCCCAACGGCCAGCTGTGCCGCCGCACTTCCCCCGGCGCCAGCAGGAAGTACATCCACCGGAACCCGCTCGCCTCGCACACGATCGGCCCCGCGTCGCCGTCGGTGACCTCGACGAGCCGTTCGGCGACGCGCTCCCCTCTCACGCCTTCGATCCGTACGGCGTCGAAGTGGACGCCGGTCACGCGGAGTTGGTGACCGGAGGCCGGAATCCAGTCGGGGCGGCGGTTGATCGCGTTCGTCATGGTCACACGATGGCGATGGTGGCGATACGCTCGGTAGTGACTCAGGTGATACACGCTGCTGTGTATCGGTCGGAGGTGCGCGCTGTGTCCCAGTCGCCCGTCATGTGGCGCTTCACCGGCAACCAGTTGAAGCGCTGGCGCACGAAGGCGAACATCAGCCGGGAGCAACTGGCTGTCGCCGCGAACTACTCCCCGGACACCATCAAGGCGATGGAGCAGGGGGTGCGGATGCCGACGGCCCGCGTCCTCGACGTGGCCGACGGGTTGTGCGGGGCGGAGGGGCTGCTGAGTGCGGCGAAGGAGTATCTGAGCCGGGAGAGATTTCCGGCGCGGGCGCGGGAGTTCATGGAGCGGGAGAAGGAGGCGATCAGTCGCTGGTCGTACGGCGTCGCGCTGATCCCCGGGCTGCTGCAGACGAAGGGCTACGCGCGGACGCTGATCGAGAACCGCCTTCCGGCCCTGGACGAGGAGACGGTCGAGGAGCGCATCGCGGCGCGAATGGAACGGCAGGCCATCCTGACGGAGCGGAAACCGCTGGTGTCCCTGAGCTTCGTGCTCTACGAGGCCGTGCTGCGCAGCCCCCAGGTGGACGCCGAGCAACTGCGGCGCTTGCTGGAGGTCGGCCGGCTGAGGAACATCGCGTTGCAGGTGCTCCCCTTCGAGCGCGCCATCACTGCCGCCCTTCAAGGGCCCATGGTGCTGCTGGAGACCCGCGACCACGAGCGGTACGCCTTCACGGAAGGCCCGTTCGCCAGCGAACTCTCGGCCGACCCGGAGGTTGTCAGCCGTGTCACCGAGCGGCTTAGCATCATCCGGGCGCAGGCCCTCAGCCCCGCTGAGACGGCCCGTTTCATCGAGCGGATGGTGGACCAGGCATGAGTGACCAGCTGACGTGGTTCAAATCGACCTACAGCGATGACGAGGGCGGCGATTGCGTCGAAGTCGCGTTCGGTCCCCGCGTCCACATCCGCGACTCCAAGAACCCCGCCGGCCCCCGCCTCCACATCCCCGCCCCCGCCTGGGCGGCGTTCATTTCCGCAGTTCAGCCCGAGGCTTGAGCCCCGAGCTCCGAGCCCCTCCATGGGTTCTGGATCGGGTGGGAAACCTCCCAACCAACCAAGTCTGAACGTGAGTTAAGGCGGCCTACCTCGAAAGAGTGACGTTCCGTGATCGGCTTGCGCCGGAACGTAAAGCCGCTCTAGGTTCGCGGCAAATAGATCGGCCCCGGTCGGTGCTGGAACACCGGCTCCGGGGCCTCGCCCTACGCATCGAAGGAACAGTTCGATGGTGGCTTGCGCCTACCCTAGCCCTGCCCTGCCGTCCCCGTCCCACCCCATGGCCAAAACGGGGTACGGGAAGCGCCCCGCAGGTGACGAAGACCCGCACGCGGACGCGGACTTCGCACACTTGAGCGCCCGGGACCGTGAGATCGCCGTCTTCGTCGACCACCTCGAAGAGGGCCACGCGATGGGCTACAAGGCCATCGCGGCGGAACACCCCCGGTACGGCCAGCAGGCCGTGCGCACCTCGCTGGGCCGCATCGTGCTCGCGGGTCATCTGCGCTGGATCAGGGAGCACATCACCGTCGAGGACGATTCGATGCGCTGGGTGACGCGGACGTACTGGTCGCGTACCCGCAGGTCGGAGGAGTGGTGGGCGGACTTCGTGCGGGAGCGCGACGGCAAGGACGTGACCGAGGACCACATGCCGGGGCTGGCCCGTGTGGAGAACGCCGAGGAGCAGCCGGCCCCGGAACCGGAGGACGCCGCCGAACACCCGAGCACCGCCTACCGCACGCTCGCCGAGGTCCGGTCCGCCGACACCCGTATGCCGTTGTCGGACGGTGACTGCCGGTCCCTCGAACCCCTGGTCGCGGAGTGGCTGACGCGCGGCGCGACCCCGGACGACATCACCAAGGCCCTGACGGCCGGGTTGCCGCCTGCCGTCACCAACCCGGGCGGTCTCGCCCGCAAACGACTGGAGAGCAAGATGCCCCCGAAGAAGGCGAAGATCCGGCAGAAGGCGGCCCGGCGGGCCCGGGTCTCCCGAGTGATCATGGTCTGCGGTCTGTGTGACGCGGACGAGCGGACCACGAAGATCTCGGGCGGGCTGTGCGACGAGTGCCTGGCGCTGATCGAGGCGGAGGGACCGGCGTACGGCCACGTCCCGGACACCTTCCTGCCCGCCCAGCGTGACGCCGGCGGTCTGCCCGGCGCGGACGAGGTCATCGACGTGACGGAGAAGGTCAACGCCCTCCGGCGCGCGGCGGGCCTGCTGTGAGCGTGCAGGAAGTACCGGTCAGGGCACCATGGAGTCGAGGAGGCGACGCCATGACCCCCAGGACCGAGCAGCACCGGCCGCAGATGTCCGTCGAGGAGTTCGAGGAGCTGGAACGCCACGCCCCGGAGACCGTGCGGCTGGAGTTCATTGGGGGAAGGGTCCAGGTCAAGCCGATGCCGGACGGCAACCACAGCGAGATCTACATGTGGCTTCTGGAGCGCTGTATGCAGGCGCGCCCCGACCTGCGGCTCCATCCCGAGCGCGGCCTCAAGACGGAGACGTATCGAAAGGGGCGGGCTCGCGCGGACGCCGTCCTCGTGCCCAAGGGAGGTCTCAAGGGACGAGGCGAATGGTCGGATACCGAGGACGTCCTGATGGCTGTCGAGATCACGTCCTACGACTCCGACACGAATCAGCGAGACCGAGTGGAGAAACCTGACGGCTATGCGGCGGCCAGGATTCCCGTCTACCTCCTCATCGATCGTGACGACTGCTCGGTCGTCGTCTTCAACCAGCCTGAGGACGGGCGTTACCGGCACGAGGAGAAGCTCCCGTTCGGCGCGGCCGTGAAGCTGCCCGACCCCGTGAGTTTCGTCCTCGACACGGAGGCCCTCAAGGAGTTCGCGGACTGACTCGAAACCCCTGCCCCTCGACCGTCCCCGGCGCCATCATGGCCATATGACCTCACGGACAAAGGCGTTGATGGGCACCGGGATCGGGCTCTGCGTGCTGGGCGCGGTGGGGCTGGTCGTCGGGGCTGTGGTGGATGTCGAGGGTGCGGATCCCTGGGCGAGCGTGGCCGGCGGGGTGGCGGGACTGCTGGGGCTGGCGGTGACGATCTTCGCGTTGACGCGGGGCGATTCCGGGTCGGACGGGGCCTCGGGTGCCGACGCGCCCCCCAGGGTCGACGTATCGGCCAGTGGTCCAGGGGCCGTTGCCGCCGGGCGGGACATCGGGTTCGTGTCGACGGGCAGCGGCAACATCGTGGCGCCGCCGAACCCGCCCGCGCCCGCGGCTCCCGCCCCCGGCGAACCGTCGGCGCGGAACGTCACGGCCTCCGGTGACCGGTCCGTCGCGGCCGGGCGTGACATCCACCAGGCGCAGACCGGCGACGGTCCCACCGCGTGACCGCTTCGGCGGAGGCGTCCGGGGACCGTTCCATCGCGGCGGGTGGGTCCATCCGTCAGGCGATCAGCGGGGACGGCTCGGTGGGGATGTACGCCGAGACGGCCCTGACGCTGCCCGCCGAGGCGTTCGCGATGCCGGAGGCGGCGCCGGACGGGCTGGTCAACCTGCCGGAGCGGGCCGGGCTGTTCGTCGGGCGGGAGCGGGAACTCGCCCTGCTGGACGAGGCGTTCCAGGCCACCGGCGGGGTCGTCGTGCAAGCCGTGCACGGCCTCGGCGGCATCGGCAAGTCGACGCTTGCGGCCCGGTGGGCGGCGGAGCGCACGGACGTCTTCAACCCGGTGTGGTGGATCAACGCCGAGACCACCGCCGAACTCGACGCCGGTCTCGCCGACCTCGCGATCGCGTTGCAGCCCGCGCTGCGGGACGTACTCTCGCGGGAGGCGCTGCGGGAGCGGGCGGTGCGGTGGCTGGCGGCGCACGAGGGCTGGCTGCTGGTGCTGGACAACGTCTCGTCGCCGACGGACGTGAAGGCTCTGCTGGCCCGGGCGACGGGCGGTCGCTTCCTCATCACGACGCGGCGGGCCACCGGGTGGCACGGCATCGCCGAGCCGCTGTCGCTGGACGTGCTCGAACTCGCCGAGGCGACCGAGCTGTTCGCCCGTGTCCAGGGCGGTGCCGCCGCCGACGCCGAGGGGCTGTGCCGCGAGCTGGGGTGCCTTCCGCTCGCCGTGGAGCAGGCCGCCGCGTACTGCGCGGAGGCGGGGATCACGGCGGACGAGTACGCGGAACTGCTGGCGCGCTATCCGGAGCGGATGTTCGCGAGCGCGGCGGAGGGCGGGAGCAGCGAGCGGACCGTGGCCCGGGTGTGGCGCGTGACCCTGGACCGGCTGGCGGACACGCCGCTAGCGGGGGTCGTTCTGCGGACCGTCGCCTGGTGGGCGCCCGACGGGATCCCCCGGGCGTATCTGGAGCCGCTGGGCAGCCCGCCAGAGGTGACGGATGCGATCCGGCGCCTGGCGGCGCACAGCATGATCAGCCTGCACGACGACGGCACGATCTCGGTGCACCGGCTGGTGCAGGCGGTGGCGCGGTCGGAGGGGGAGGTGTACGCCGACAGGGCGGCCCGGCTGCTGGCCGGCGCCGGCCTGCACCTTGGCGACGCCGCGGACGAGGAGCGGTGGCTCACCCACCTGGAGGCGCTGGCCTCGTGCACGAGGCCGGAGAACGACGCGGAGGGCGCGGCCATGCTGTTCTGGCCCGGGGGGATCAGATACGCCCACCGCGACGCCGTCCACGCGATCCGCCTGAGCGAAAGAGCCCTGGCGGCGGCCGAGCGGGCCTGCGGATCCCGGCACGCGCTGACAGTGGCCGTGCGCGCCGGACTGGCCCAGGCCTGCCGTGCCGCCGGCGACGGGGAGCGCGCGATCGAACTGCTCGAACGGAACGTGACCGAGCATGTGCGGGCCTTCGGACGCCGTGATCCCCGGACGTTCGAGGCGCGGAACGAGGTGATCGAGCAGTTGGTGAGGTCCGGACGTGCGCGGAGCGCGCTCGCGCCGGCGGCCAGAAACGCCCGGAAGGCGGAGCGGGTCCTGGGCCGCGACGCGCAACAGGCCATCCTGGCGCGGGCGGCCTGGGCCTCGGCGCTCGGGGAGCTGGCCAAGACGGACCCGGCCCGGTTCGCGAAGCCCGCGTGCGACGCGATGGAGGGGTTGCTGCGCAGGGCGGTGGCCGCCACCGGCCGGGACAGCGGTGTGTGCGGCAGCATCCGGATCATGCTGGTGTGGGCCAGGAGGTCCGCGGGGGACATCGCGGGAGCGGCGGCCCTGTACGAGGAGTTCGTCGAGAGCGAGATACGCCGCCGTGGCCCGGCGGACCGGATCGTCCTGGAGTCCCGCACGCTGCTCGTCAGGTTCCTCTGGAACATGGCGGCCGACCCGGCCCGCGCCCGCGAGATCGCCGTCCCCCTCCTCGCCGACTGGGAGCGACTGCTCGGCGACACTCCGTACGTCCGCGGGCTCCGGCAGGAATTCGCCCCGCTCCTCGCCGCGTGACCCGTGCGCATCGAATCCCCGACTTTGGGCAGGGACTGTCCTGGACGACGCCGACGTCTCACCATGCGGGAGCGCAGAGGTGGATTTCGGACGCTCGTTAGACTGAGCCGACCCGCAGTACACCGTCGTATATGCGGAACGAACACACATCGAGCGAGGAGCGCACGTGGGCCTTGTCGTGCAGAAGTACGGAGGCTCCTCCGTAGCCGATGCCGAGGGCATCAAGCGCGTCGCCAAGCGGATCGTGGAAGCGAAGAAGAACGGCCACCAGGTGGTGGCCGTGGTTTCCGCGATGGGCGACACGACGGACGAGCTGATCGATCTCGCCGAGCAGGTATCCCCGATTCCTGCCGGGCGCGAGCTCGACATGCTGCTGACCGCCGGAGAGCGGATCTCCATGGCCCTGCTGGCCATGGCGATCAAAAACCTGGGCCACAGCGCCCAGTCGTTCACGGGCAGCCAGGCAGGTGTCATCACCGACTCGGTCCACAACAAAGCGCGGATCATCGATGTCACGCCGGGCCGCATCCGGGACTCGCTGAACGAGGGCAACATCGCCATCGTCGCCGGGTTCCAGGGCGTCAGCCAGGACACCAAGGACATCACCACGCTGGGGCGTGGCGGGTCCGACACCACGGCGGTGGCTCTCGCGGCGGCGCTCGACGCCGAGGTGTGCGAGATCTACACCGACGTCGACGGTGTGTTCACCGCCGACCCGCGCGTGGTGAAGAAGGCCCGGAAGATCGACTGGATCTCGTTCGAGGACATGCTCGAGCTGGCCAGCTCCGGGTCCAAGGTGCTGCTCCACCGGTGTGTGGAGTACGCCCGTCGCTACAACATCCCGATCCACGTCCGCTCCAGCTTCAGCGGCCTTCAGGGCACGTGGGTCAGCAGCGAGCCGATCAACCAAGGGGACAAGCAGGTGGAGCAGGCCATCATCTCCGGTGTCGCGCACGACACCTCCGAGGCCAAGATCACGGTCGTCGGTGTGCCCGACAAGCCGGGTGAGGCCGCCGCCATCTTCCGCACGATCGCCGATGCCGAGATCAACATCGACATGGTCGTGCAGAACGTGTCCGCCGCGTCGACCGGCCTGACGGACATCTCGTTCACGCTGCCGAAGACCGAGGGCCGCAAGGCCATCGACGCGCTGGAGAAGAACCGGTCCGGCATCGGCTTCGACTCGCTGCGCTACGACGACCAGATCGGCAAGATCTCGCTGGTCGGCGCCGGTATGAAGACCAACCCGGGCGTCACCGCCGCGTTCTTCGAGGCGCTGAGCGACGCGGGCGTGAACATCGAGCTGATCTCGACGTCCGAGATCCGCATCTCGGTGGTCACCCGCGCCGACGACGTCAGCGAGGCCGTGCGCGCCGTGCACACCGCGTTCGGGCTGGACTCCGACAGCGACGAGGCCGTCGTCTACGGAGGCACCGGCCGATGACCGGCAAACCGACGCTCGCGGTCGTGGGAGCGACCGGGGCCGTCGGTGCGGTCATGCTCCAGATCCTGTCCCAGCACGCGGACATCTGGGGCGAGATCAGACTCGTCGCCTCACCGCGCTCGGCCGGCCGCAAGCTGGCCGTGCGCGGCGAGGAGGTCGAGGTCGTGGCCCTGTCGGAGGAAGCCTTCGACGGGGTCGACGTCGCCATGTTCGACGTACCCGACGACGTGTCCGCGCAGTGGGCTCCCATCGCTGCCGCCAAGGGCGTGGTCGTCGTCGACAACTCGTGCGCCTTCCGGATGGACCCGGACGTGCCGCTGGTCGTACCCGAGGTCAATCCGCACGCGGTGCGCATCCGGCCGCGCGGGATCGTCGCCAACCCGCACTGCACCACCCTGTCGATGATCGTCGCGCTGGGCGCGCTGCACGCCGAGTTCGGGCTGCGCCAACTGGTGGTGTCGTCGTACCAGGCGGTCAGCGGGGCGGGCCGGGCCGGCGTGGACACGCTGCGCGAGCAGCTGTCCCTGGTCGCCGGCACGGAGCTGGGCACCAGCCCCGGCGATCTGCGCCGGGCGGTCGGCGAGCGGACCGGGCCGTTCCCGGAGCCGGTGGCGCTGAACGTGGTGCCGTGGGCCGGGGAGCTGCGCGAGGACGGCTGGTCGTCCGAGGAGATGACCCTGCGGGACGAGTCCCGCAAGATCCTCGGGCTGCCGCGGCTGCCGGTCGCGGTGACCTGTGTCCGGGTGCCGGTGGTCACCGCGCACGCGCTGACCGTGCACGCCCGCTTCGAGGACGAGGTCACGGTGGACCGGGCGCGGGAGATCCTGGCCACCGCGCCGGGCGTGGTGCTCTACGACAATCCGGCCGCCGGGGAGTTCCCGACGCCGGCGGACGTGGTGGGCACCGACCCGACCTGGGTGGGCCGGGTGCGGCGGGCGCTGGACGACCCGACGGCGCTCGAGATGTTCGTCTGCGGTGACAACCTGCGCAAGGGTGCCGCGCTGAACACGGCGCAGATCGCGGAGCTGGTGGCCACGGAGTTTTCGTGAGAGCTTCTCGTGAGAGCTTCCCCTCACGGAAAAGATCCTGGCAGTGGCTTGATGCGTTTGTAGGATCTGCGTAAGAGAGATTTGCTCCCCGTCCTCCGCAACCGAGCGGAGGGCGGGGAGCGTCTATGCGGTCACCCTTCCGGGGTGGGGGGAGCCGTGGGCGAGGCGTGGGGACGCTTCGTTCAACAAGGGACATAGGGGAAGAGCGGGACGCATGAGGGCATTTGAGGCACCGTCGGCTGTGCTGCCTGACGCGAGATCGAACGTGACGCTCGGCACGTACAACCATGCCGGGGGTGAACGTGTCCAACTGGCGTGGCAGAGGTTCTCGACTTCCCAGCGCCGACCCGCGGCACGGCTCTCCGGCCGCCCCGCCGGCCGGTTCGCACCCGCATGCCCGGCGCGCCCGGCGGCATGCCGGTGATCGCGCCCATGCCCGCAGCGCGGCCCGCCCGCATACCCAGTCAGCGTGACGGTGCCGAGTACACCGAGGAGACGCAGGCCGCCGGTACCACCGTCGACCACCTCACCGAGACGTACCGCGCCCACTACCGCTCCCTGCTGGGTCTCGCAGCCCTCCTCCTCGACGACACCGCCTCCTGCGAGGACGTCGTCCAGGAGGCGTTCATCCGCGTCCACTCCGCGCGCAAGCGCGTCCGCGACCCGGAGAAGACGCTCGCCTACCTCCGGCAGACCGTCGTCAACCTGTCCCGCTCCACCCTGCGCCGCCGCATCCTCGGCCTGAAGCTGCTCTCCAAGCCGATGCCGGACATGGCGAGCGCGGAGGAGGGCGCCTACGACCAGCTGGAGCGCCGCGACCTCATCCAGGCGATGAAGGGCCTCCAGCGCCGCCAGCGCGAGGTCCTGGTCCTGCGCTACTTCGCGGACATGACGGAGGCCCAGGTCGCCGAGACCCTCGGCATATCGCTGGGCTCGGTGAAGGCGTACGGGTCCCGTGGCATCGCCGCCCTCCGGGTCGCCATGGAGGCGCCGGCATGACCGGAGAACCACGCGAGCCGACCGGGGCGCCCGAGCCGACCGAGCCGACCGAGGCCGGGGTGCCCGAGCCGACCGAGGCGCCCGAGCACAAGCCGAAGCAAACGCACGCTGGGAACGGAACCGTGAACCACAGCCCCGACGAACAGAGCCCCGAAGGGCTCGACTCGGACGAGCTGGCACTGCGCCGGTTGCTGCACGGCGCGGTCGAGGACATCGCGCCGCGCGACGGCACCCTGGAGCACCTGCGGCGGGCGGTCCCCGCCCGGCGGGCGCGCAAGCGGCAGGCCGTCGTCGGCATGGCCGCCGCCGCGCTCTTCGTCGGCACCGCCGTCCCGGCCCTGGTGCACGTCTCCAACGCCACCGGCCCCGACGCCAACCCCTCCATCGCCGGCCACGGCTCCCAGGCCCAGGGCGGCACCGGAGACGGCAAGAGCACCGCGGGCGGCGGCGAGAGCTCCGGCAGCTCCTCCGGCAAGCAGGAGGAGAAGGGCGAGGACGGCGAGAAGAACCCCGACAAGGGCAAGGGCGGCAGCACCGAGAGCGGGTCCGGCGGCAGCGCCGACCCGTCGGCGCCGAGCGCCGACACCACCGCGGTGTGCACGGCCGACCAGCTCGGCGCCACCGGCGGCGTCGACGCCCCGGACTCCATGGGCACCGTCTACGGCACCTTCCGGATCACCAACATCTCCGGCGGCAGCTGCACCGTCAGCGGCCCCGGAAGCCTGGTCCCGCTGGCCCAGGGCGCGGCCGACCCCGCCAGGATCAGCCTGGTCTCCCACACCGCCGGCGACCCGGCGGCCGGCCTGCCCGACCCGTCCCTGGAAGTGCCGCAGCTGGTGCTGCTGCCCGGGGCGGCGTACGAGGTGAAGTTCGCCTGGGTGCCGTCCGACACCTGCCCCACCGGCGGCGGCGACGGCGGCACCGACGGCGGCGGCACGGGCGGCCCCGACCCGAGCCCCGACCCGACGCCCACCGAGACGAGCGGCACCACGCCCGAGGGCACCTCCACGGGCGGCGACACCGGCACGACCACCCAGCTGATCAGGGAGGACGGCACCCTCGACGGCAGCGTCGCCGTGTCGTACACCGCGGACGCGGGAGCGTCGACCGGCGTCACCGTGCCCAACGCGTGCGCGGGGACCGTCTACCGCACCGGGATGCTGTCCGCCTCGTAGCCCGCGCGGCTCACCCGGCTCGGCTGCCGGACGGGGCGGACACCCGCTCCTCCTCGTCCGGCGCGATCCCCATCTCCGCGTCCCGGGCGAACTCCAGCTCGCGCCGGAACAGCCGGAACCACATGAAGACGACGAAGCCGGCGAAGACGAACCACTCGCCGGTGTAGCCGAGGTTCTGGAACGCCTTGAGGTCGAGACCGGTGTCCGGGGTCACCGCCACGGGGACCGTCTTCATGCCGGAGTCGGCCTCGTTGAGGGTGACCCAGCCGTCGTGGAGGTCGTACGGCACCAGGTTGACCAGCGAGGCCGCGCTGATCGCGGCGGTCTGCCCGGACGGCAGTCCGCCCGCCGCGCTGACCCCGTTCTCACCCGGGTTCTCGGACGCCTGCAGCGCGCCGGTGACCGTGACCTCGCCGGCCGGCGGGGCGGGGGCCCGCGCCGGGTCGGCGGTGCCGGGCAGCCAGCCGCGCACGACCGGCAGCGCCTCGCCGCCGTCGGTGCGCAGCAGCGTCAGCACGTAGTAGCCGCGCTTGCCGTCCAGCTCCCGGTCGGGAACGAGCAGCTGCTTGCCGTAGGTGCCGGTCGCGGTGGTCTGCTTGCCCGCGGTCGCCTTGGTCACCGGCAGCAGCTCGGCCAGCGGACGGGCCGCCTCCCGCTGGTCCCGCGCGGCCCGCGCGTCCGCGCCGCGATGGCTGTCCACCCGGTCCTCGAACCGGCTCAACTGCCAGGACCCCATGAACACGCAGAAGGGGATGGCGAGCGCCACGAAGACGTTGATGCCCCACCAGCGGGGCGTCAGCAGAAACCGGTACACGCCTTCAAAGGTACGGGGGCGGTGGCGGGGGCCCGCCGGTGGGGTCGGGGCTCAGCGGCTCCGCACGGGGCCCTGGCCGGACGGGGCGGGCGGGGCCGACGGGGCGGAAGAGGGCTGGTGAGCGGACATGATCCGGAAGTTTTCCACAGGCTGGGGGCCTTGCCCGCGGAATGTCGGCGGGGACGGGCAGTATGGGGTCATGACTGAGAGCAACGCGGTCGCCGCGACCCGGCGGACCGAGGACATGCCGGACTGGGAAAAGCGCTTCAGAGCACCGCGGGTGTCACTGCCCGACTGGGCACAGGACGCCCCGGACCGCTCCCTGTTCGTGTCGAACGCGACGGGGACGTACGAGCTGTACGCGTGGGACCGCGCGACCGGCGAGCAACGCCAGGTCACCCACCGCCCCAACGGCACCACGGACGGCGTGCTCTCCCCGGACGGCACCTGGATCTGGTGGTTCGACGACAAGGACGGCGACGAGTTCGGCGTCTGGCGCCGCCAGCCCTTCCAGGGCGGCGAGGACGACCTCGCGGTGCCCGGCCTGGACCCGTCCTACCCGGCCGGCCTGGCCCTCGGCCGGGACGGGCGTACGGCGGTGATCGGCCGCTCCACCGACGAGGACGGCACCACGATCCACCTCGCCCGCGAGGGCGAGGCGCCGGTGGAGATCTACCGGCACCGCGAGTCGGCGGGCGTCGGCGACCTCTCGCACGACGGGACGCTGATCGCCGTCGAGCACACCGAGCACGGAGACGCCATGCACTCGGCGCTGCGCGTGCTGCGCACCGACGGCAGCACGGTCGCCGAGCTGGACGACACCAAGGGCGGCAGCGAGGAGCTGGGCCTGGAGGTGCTGGGCTTCGCCCCGGTCGACGGCGACACCCGGCTGCTCATCGGCCACCAGCGGCGCGGCCGCTGGGAACCGCTGGTGTGGGACGTGGCGACCGGCGAGGAGAGCGACCTCGCCCTGGAGCTGCCCGGCGACGTCAGCGCCGAGTGGTAC
Source organism: Streptomyces sp. TSRI0107 (assembly GCF_001905845.1). Lineage (GTDB taxonomy): Bacteria > Actinomycetota > Actinomycetes > Streptomycetales > Streptomycetaceae > Streptomyces. Next base: position 156,416 of record NZ_LIVZ01000010.1, read on the forward strand.
CCGGACGGCTCGGGACTGCTCATCGGGCACAGCTTCGAGGCCCGCAGCGAACTGTTCCGGTACGACTTCGCGAGCCGCCGCCTGGAGCGCATCCCGACCCCGCCCGGCACGGTCTCCGGCGCCACGCCCCGCCCCGACGGCAGCGTCGAGTACCTGTGGTCGTCGGCCGCCGAGCCGTCCGCGGTGCGCTCCACGCGCGGCGGGGTCGTACTGGACCCGCCGGGGATGAAGTCGCCGGGCTCGGTGCCCGTGGAGGACGTGTGGGTGGAGGGCCCCGGCGGCCGCATCCACGCCCTGGTGCAGAAGCCGGCCGGCGCGACCGGCCCGCTCCCCACCGTCTTCGACATCCACGGCGGCCCGACCTGGCACGACAGCGACTCCTTCGCGGCCGGCCCGGCGGCCTGGGTGGACCACGGGTACGCGGTGGTGCGGGTGAACTACCGCGGCTCCACCGGCTACGGCCGCGCCTGGACGGACGCCCTGAAGCACCGCGTCGGCCTGATCGAGCTGGAGGACATCGCGGCGGTCCGGGAGTGGGCGATCACCTCCGGCCTGGCCGACCCCGCCCGGCTGATCCTCACCGGCGGCTCCTGGGGCGGCTACCTCACGCTGCTCGGCCTCGGCACCCAGCCGGACTTCTGGACGCTGGGCATCGCCGCGGTCCCCGTCGCGGACTACGTCACCGCGTACCACGACGAGATGGAGGCCCTGAAGGCCATGGACCGCACCCTGCTCGGCGGCACCCCCGAGGAGGTCCCCGAGCGGTTCGAGGCGTCGTCCCCGCTGACCTACGTCGACCAGGTCAAGGCCCCGGTCTACATCTCCGCCGGAGTCAACGACCCCCGCTGCCCCATCCGCCAGATCGAGAACTACGTCAAGCGGCTCGAGGCCCGGGGCGCGGACCACGAGGTGTACCGCTACGACGCGGGACACGGCTCGCTGGTCGTGGACGAACGGATCAAGCAGGTCCGGCTGGAGCTGGAGTTCGCGGAGCGGCACCTGTCGGGTGCCTGAGAAGGCGACTGAGAAGGGCTGAGAAGGACTCAAGAAGGGCTGAGAAGGACGGCGGGGCGGGGCCCCCGGGCGGCGTCAGGCGCCCGCCCGCTCCCGTCCCCGCCGTCCCAGCAGCTCCGCGAGACCCCGCCGGGTCGCCGCCAGCACGACCCGGTCGCCGTCCTTGAGGACGTAGCCGTCGGGCAGGTCCCAGACCAGCCCGGACGGCCGCGCGGCGGCGGCGTCGCCGTCCCCGTCGTCCACCGCCGCGCGGTCCTCGGCCACCCCCGTGTCCAGCGCCAGCACCCGCCACGCCCCCGGCCGGAACGCCTCCGCGACGGTCCGCCCCTCCAGCCGGGGATGCCCGCCGACGTCCACCGCGGCGAACAGCAGCACCCGCCGCTCCACCGGGATCGCCCCGAGGATCTGCCGCCCGAACATCGCCCCGGCGAACGCGGGCGCCGCCAGATGGGACACGCTCCGGCTGCGGGTCAGTGCGTGCGGATGCGCGGCCCGGAGGGTCCGGTACACGGCGGTCGCGAAGTCGTCGTCGTACAGCCGCAGCACCACCCGCAGATCCGGCCGCACCGAGCGGGCGTACAGCACCGCCTCCAGGTTGGTGGTGTCCGCGCTGGTCAGCGCGAGCAGCGCGTGCGCGCGATGGATCTTGGCGGCTTCCAGCACGCCCTCCTGGGTGACATCGCCCAGCACCACCGGCACCCGCAGCCGCCGTGCCGTGGCCATCCCCCGCGCCTCCGGGTCGGACTCCACGCACACCACCGGGATGTGCAGCTCCCGCAGCCGGGTCAGCACACGCGTCCCGATCTTCCCCAGCCCGAGCAGCACCACGTGCCCGCCCAGCCCGCGCGGGGGCCTGCGCAGCGCCGACACGCTCCGGAAGGTGCCCAGCCCCTCCAGCACCGCGGCCAGCAGCACCGGCAGCAGCAGCAACCCGACCAGCCCCGACAGCAGCTGCAGCACCTGCCGGGCGGTGGACTGCTGGAGCGCGGGCTCGTTGATCGCGAACAGGTCGAGCAGTGTCACGTAGGTGGCGTAGAGCAGGTGCTCGCCGGTCACCACCTTCAGTGCCACGGCCAGCGCGATCACACACGCCACCAGCCCGAACAGCGACCACCGAAGCCGCCGCGAGAACAGCGAGGCGAACGGCAGCGCACCGCCGCTCCGCGTGCTCTGGGCGGGCCCGGAGTACGACACCTGCTCCAGCACCACCGCGCCCCGCCCGGTCGCCGCCCGCACCGTCGCCGCGTCCGGCAGGAGCTGCGGCCCCTGCTCCCCGCTGCCCTCGGAGCCGTCGGCGCCGGCCGGGTCGTTGCTGGTCGCGGAGAGCAACGCGAGTGTGGCCAGGCCGGGGTCGGCCACCTCGCCGGGCGCCGGCGGCTGCCGCTCCACCGCCCGCAGCAGCAGCCCGTCCGTCTGGAGGACCTTGCTGGTCCCGGCGAGCGCGGTGGCGGCCAGCGCGGGCGCGGCCGTGTCGGCGTCGGACAGCACGGTCGTCGAGGCGTCGAAGCCGGTGGCGCCGTCGCCGAGGGCCAGGGTGGCGGCCTGGTCGAGCAGGTCCTCGATGTGCTGGCCGAGCCGCCGGTTGTAGAGGCGCAGCACCAGCCGGAGCCGGTGGTTGAGACGGCGGGCGGCCAGCGCGGCACGGATGTTGGTCTCGTCGTCGTCGTACACCAGCGCCAGCGCGGCCGCCCGCTCCACGCCCGCCTCGGCGAGCACGGCCTCCGTCAGCTCGGGCGCCTCGACGACCCGTTCGGCCCCGGAGGGTTCGGGGGTGCCGCTGGTGTTGCCGTTGCCGTTGCCCCGGCCCACGGCGGCGTTCACCATCCGGTCGAGCAGCGCGGCCGACGCGGCGCGGGCCCGCCCGACGACCGGCTGGCGCACCCGGCGGCCGGAGGGCGGCACGACGAGCGTGACCTGTTCGCCGTAGACGCTCCGGAGCTCGGCGGCGAGCCGGTGCGCGAGTCCGTCGTCGCCGCACACCACCATGTGCGCGGTCGCATCACCCGGCAGACCCTGATTCGGAACGCTCCCCATGTGAGGAAACACTGCCCCAAAGGTGTTGCCGGTTCCAGCAATTGATCACACGTCAGTGCGGTCGGCGCGGGGCCGGCGGGGGTCAGTGCACGGACAGTCCGCCGTCCACGAAGAGCGACTGCCCGGTGATGTACCCGGAGGCGCGGCTCGCCAGGAACACCGCCGCGCCCTCGAAGTCCTCGGCGAGCCCGTTGCGGCCGGTCATCGTGCGCGCGGCCAGCTCGGCGACCTTGGCGGGGTCGGAGGACAGCCGTTCGTTGAGCGGGGTCATCACGAAGCCCGGCACGAGCGTGTTGCAGGTGACGCCGTACGGCGACCAGGCCTCCGCCTGCGACCGGGCCAGCGACTCCAGTCCGCCCTTGGACACCCCGTACGCGCCGCTCTGCACGAACGCGCGGTGCGCCTGCTGCGAGCTGATGTGGATGATCCGCCCGAAGCCCCGCTCGGCCATGCCGGGCCCGAACCGCTGCCCGAGCAGGAAGGGCGCCTCCAGGTTGACGGCGATGGTGGTCTCCCAGACGTCGTCGCCGAGTTCGCCGAGCGGCGGGCGCAGGTTGACGCCCGCGGAGTTCACGAGGATGTCCGGCTCCCCGAAGACGGCCGCGGCCCGGTCGGCGGCCTCCCGCACGGCCCGCCGGTCGCCGAGGTCCGCGCTCACCCAGTCCGCCCGGCAGCCGTCGGCGGTCAGCTCCGCCACGGTCGCCCGCAGTTCCGCCTCCCGGCGCGCCACGACCACCACTCGCGCGCCGGCCCGCGCCAGCGCCCCGGCGATGGCCCGCCCGATCCCGGAGCTGCCGCCGGTGACGAGGGCGACGCGGCCGTCGAGCGAGAACAGGTCGGACAGATAGCTCTGCGAGTTCATCCGATCAAGGTACGTGAACGCCGGAGACCGGATATCTCTGGAGAACTGATGCTCCGTCAGCTGTGGTCGCCGCGCCAAGCCGTCCGTGAAGGGATGAGCGCCGTGCCGACAGACCACCGGCCCCCCGGCCCGCCCGCTGGGTCCTCCTGATCCACCAGCCCGCCTCGGCCTCCTGGCGGGTGTGCGCCGAGTCCCCGTACCGCGGACCGGTCCGGTACGCGCCGGGCGAGATGACCCAGACGCTGCGGGCCCGCGGCGAGAACACCGCCGTCGCCCTGTGGGGCCCGAAGGACGGCGCCTGGCACCGCTACGACACCGGGGCCCCCGCCCGGACGCCCGCCGCCACCGGCACCGCCCCCCGGCCGGAGCCGGCCAAGCCGGCGGAGCGCATGACGGACCGCCGCCACCAGGTCCTGATGGCGGGCCTCGGCATGGCGGGCCTCCACGACCTCACGGACGACGACCGGACCGCCGTCCACACCCTTGTGGACCGGCTGGACGAGACCACGGTCCGCCGCCTGGCCGGGTGGCTGACGACGGCCGGTACCGCCGGCTGACCGGGTTCGGGGCGGCGCCCGCCGGGCAGTTCAGCGATGACGACCGGCTTGATCCGCGACCGCCTGGAGGGCATATGAAGGTCCGCGTCGACCCCGAGCTCTGCTACGGCTCCGGCGACTGCGTGTACCGCGCGCCGCACGTCTTCACCGCGGTGGACGGCTTCGGCGCCGTGCTGCCGGGCCGCGAGGAGACCGACGACGACCCGAGGGTGCGCGAGGCGGCCGAGGGCTGCCCGTCCCAGGCGATCACCCTCACCGGGTGACGGGCCACCGCCACCCGCACCCCGCCAGCGCCCGCGCCCGGGCCTCCACCACCGCCATCCGGGCCTGCCGTTCCGCCGTGTCCGTGTGCGCCGGCTGCCCGGTGACCTGGCCCTCCCACTTGCGGTAGAGCAGACCGGCCTCCCCGGTGAACCAGCCGCGGCTCACCGCGTCCAGGGCGAGCAGCAGCCCGGTGTCCTCGGAGGCGGGCAGCGCCATCCAGCCGCCGAGCGCGAGGAGCAGGTCGCGGCGGGCGAACAGGGAGGCGGGGTGGACGGGGGCGCGGTAGCCGTTCGACGCCCAGTGCGCGAGGACGGTGCCGGGCTCCAGCGGGCCCTCCTCCGGATCGTCGGGGAAGCCGACGGTCGAGCCGTCGGGGAGGAGGTCGAGGACGCGGGAGGTGGCCCAGCCCAGGCCGGGATCCGCCTCCAGGGCCGCCAGGTCACGGGCGAGCGCGCCCGGCGTGAGCCGGTCGTCGGCGTCGAGGACCTTCACGTACTCCCCGTCGGCGTGCGCCAGCGCGATCGTGCGGGCGACACCGGGCCCGCCGGGCCGCCCCTGCCGGAAGGTGACACGCTCGTCGTCGGGGACGTGCGGGCGTACGGCGTCCGTCTCGCCGTCCTCCTGGACCAGCCAGCGCCACTCCCAGCCCTCGGGCAGCCGCTGGGCGCGCAGCGACACGTACGCCTCGGACAGGAAGCCGGCCGACGGGGCGTGCACGGCGGTGACGACGGTGATGCGCCGGCTCACGGGCGCGCTCACCACCTTTCCAGGTGAGTGGTGAAACGCAGCTCGGTACGGTCGCCGGGCAGCGTCAGGAAGGACACGTCGACGACCCGGTCGTGGATGTCGTACGACGTCTTGCGCAGCCGGAGCACCGGCGCGCCGGGCGGCAGGTCCAGCTCCCGGGCCTCCAGCGGGCGGGCCGGGCGGGCGGTGACGCGCTCCTCGACCCGGTCCACCTCGATGCCGACGGAGTGCAGCTGGCTCTGGGTGCCGCCCGGCCAGGGCTCGTTGGTCTCGTCGAGCAGGTCGGGGTTGCCGTCGATCAGATCGCGGCGCAGGTAGGAGGTGACGATGCTGAAGGGGGCGGCCTCGCCGGCGTGCCGGGTGCGGTAGGCACGCTCCAGCAGGGGAGTGCCTTCCGGGACGCCGAACGCCTCGGCCAGCTCCGCGGTCGCCGCGGTCCGCCGGTAGGCGGCGACGAACTCCAGGTCGCCGGTGTGGACTCCGGTGTCCCGCTCGGTGGCGCCGGTGCGGGCGCGGGCGGCCCGCGGCTGCCGGGCGCGGTCCTTCTCCCACTGGTGGCGGTTGTTGTCACGGACGGCCGGGGTGCGCCCGGGCCGCCGTGGGTCCGTGGTCTCTTCGTACGCCTGGGACACGGCCCCAGCCTATGCGGAGGGCGGCGATCCGCCCGGCTGCGCCGGACATGGAAGTGCCCGATCGCTGGTGACGGGGGATACACCAGCGATCGGGCTGACACCCAGCCTAACAAGGCGTCCCGCACGACGGGACCCGACTGCCTCAGACCGCCGAAGGGTTGTGAGCGGTATCACTCGACTAGCCGTCGCACGGCGGGTCGTAGGAGAGGCGCGAAAGGTACTCGGCCCACTTCTCGCGCGTCAGTACGCCCCGCGTGGTCGCGCAGATGTGCTCGATCGCCCGGTCGACGTCGAGGTTCCACAGCCGCACGGTGTCGGTGCCGCTGGACACGCCGAGCATGTTCCCGGCGGGGCTGAAGGAGAGGAAGTTGCCGGTCTTGCCGTTGGGACTCATGGACTGGCCGATCGGCTCGGCGTCCCCAGGGTCGGCGACGTGCCACAGCCGGACCGTGTTGTCGTTGCCGCCGCTCGCCAGGGTCCGGCCGTCGCCGCTGAACGTCAGCGACACGACCGCCTCCGTGTGCCCGGTGAGGGTGGCGGCCGGGCGGGCGCCCTCGAGAGGGTCGTCGAGGGTCCACAGCCGCACCGTGTCGTCGTCGCTGCCGCTGGCCAGGGTGTGCCCGTCGGGGCTGAAGGCGAGCACGTTGACCGGGCCGCGGTGGTCGGTGAGCGGTGCGTCGAGCCGGGTGGCCCGCGCGGGGTCGGTCACGTCCCACAGCCGTAAGGTGCCGTCCGCGCTGCCGCTGGCCAGGGTGTGGCCGTCGGGGCTGAACACCAGCGCGTTGACGTACCCCCGGTGGCCGGTGAGCGGTGTGCCGAGCGGCCGGGGCCGGGCCGGGTCGGCGATGTTCCACAGCCGGACGGTCCGGTCGTCGTAAGCGGTCGCCAGGGTGCGCCCGTCCGGGGCGAAGGCCAGCGCGTCGGGTCCCATGAACCGGGTGCGCAGGGTGATCGGCGGGCCCGCCGGAACCGGATGCTCCGGGTCGGCGACGTTCCACAGGTACACCGACCGCTTCGCCGTCAGCACCGCCAGCAGCTTGCCGTCCGGCGAGAACGCCAGCGACCGGTCGCCGCCGTCCCCGGGCACGAACGGCTCGCCCAGCCGCACCGGCCGGTGCGTCCGCCGTACGTCCCACAGCCGGACCCTGCCGTCACGCGCGGCGGTGGCGAGCAACCGCCCGTCCGGACTGAACGCCCCGCTGCGGCCGATCATGTCGGAGGTCGGCAGCGACCACAGCCGCACCTTGCTGTCCCCGCTGCCGGTGGCCAGGGTGCGCCCGTCCGGGCTGAACCCGAGCGCGTACATCTCCCCGCTGCTGCCCGCCAGCGGTTCCCCCACCTGAGCGGGGTACTCCCGGTCGCTGACGTTCCACAGGCTGGCCGTGCTGTCCGCGCTGGCGGCGGCGAGCGTCCGGCCGTCCGGGCTGAACGCCACCGACCAGACCGGGCCGGTGTGCCCGGTGAGCGGGGCGCCGAGCCGGGCGGCGTGCCCGGCGTCGGCCACGTCCCACAGCCGGACGGTGTCGTCCGCGCCGCCGCTGGCCAGCGTCCGGCCGTCCGGGCTGAACGCCACCGAGTGCACGGTGTCCGTGTGCCCCGTCAGCGTCGGGCCGAGCGGCTTCGGGCGGCGCGGGTCGGCGGTGTCCCACAGCCGGATCGTGGTGTCGTCGCCGCCGGCCGCCAGGACCCGCCCGTCCCGGCTGAACGCCACCGACCGCACGGCGGCGTCATGCCCGGACAGCTTCCCGAGCGCCCGCGCCCGCCCCGGCTCCCGCACGTCCCACAGACCGACCGTGTGGTCCTCGCTGGCGGAGGCGAGGGTCCGGCCGTCCGGGCTGAACGCCAGCAGGTACACCGTGCCCTCGTGCCCGGTCAGCGGCTCGCCCAGCGGGCGCGGGTGAGCGGGATCCCGTACGTCCCACAGCCGGACGGTGCCGTCGTCGCCCGCGCTGGCGAGCGTGCGGCCGTCCGGGCTGAACACCGCGCTGCTCACCCAGCTGGAGTGCCCGGTCAGCGGCTTGCCCAGAGGCTCCGGCCGGGTCGGGTCGGCGACGTTCCACAGCCGTACGGTCCGGTCGTAGCTGGCGGTGGCGAGGGTACGGCCGTCCGGGCTGAACGAGGTGAGGTAGACCGCGCCGGTGTGGCCGAGCAGCGGCGTGGCCAGCGGCGCGTTCACGATCGAGAGCAGCCGGTTGTTGGTACCGGCGTCGTTCGGGCGCAGCCGGTGCGCCACCAGGTCGAGCTGCGCGGACAGCGACGGGTCGGTGTGCTGGACCCGGTCGGCCTCGGCGACCACCTGCTCGAACACCGCGTCGTCCCGCTGCTGCCAGGCCACCAGCGCCGACCCGACCGCCACCAGCGCGAGCACCACCAGCGCCGCGATCGCCCCCCGGCTGATCCACGCGGTCCGCCGGCGCAGCCGCACCGAGGCGGCCAGGAACTCCACCGCGCCGCGCGTCAGGAACGTGTCCCCGGCGGACTTCGCCCAGCTGTCCGCCTGCTCCAGCCGCGACCCCCGGTACAGCAGCGCCGAGTCCCGGTGCGACTCCTCCCAGGCCCGGCCGTCCTCCTCCAGCCGCTGGCGCAGCAGATTGCCGCCCCGGTCCTCGTCGATCCAGTCGCGCAGCCGGGGCCAGGCGTGCAGCAGCGCCTCGTGGGTGATCTCCACCGTCTCCGCGTCGAGGGTCACCAGCCGGGCACGCACCAGCGCCTCCAGCGACTCCTCCGTCTTGTCCGGGTCCGTCGACTCGTCCGCCAGCTGCCGCCGGGTGCCGCGCCGCCGGGTCGCGGCGGTGTCCTCGCCCACCCGGACCAGCCGGAGCAGCAATAACCGCGCCGCCGTCCGGGCCGCCGGGTCCAGCCCGGACCAGGCCCGCTCGGCGGTCGCCGCCACCGCGCCCTGGATGCCGCCCGCGGCGCGGTACCCGGCCAGCGTCAGCCGGCCCGCCTTGCGGCGCTGCCAGGTGGCCAGCAGGGCGTGTGAGAGCAGCGGCAGCACGCCCGCGTCATGGGCGCGCGCCCCGTCCGCGCCGACCTCCCGCACGATCAGCTCCGCCAGCCCCGGCTCCAGCTCCAGCCCCACCGCCTTCGCCGGCCCGGTGACCGCCTCCCGCAGCTCGGTGGTGGTCAGCGGCCCGAGCACCATATGCCGGTGCTGGAGCGCGTCCGCGAGCTCCGGGTAACGCAGGCACTGGTCGTAGAAGTCGGCCCTTATGCCGAGCACGACGAGCACCGGCGGCGACCCGCCGGGCCCGGGACCCGGGGAGCAGGCGGCGTGCAGCACCCGCACGAAGGCGCGCCGGTCACCCTCGTCGGGACAGAGCGTGAACGCCTCCTCGAACTGATCGACGATCACCACCGGCCGGGCCCCGGGCTCCGCCCACTCGGCGAAGGCGCGGCGGACGGCATGGGGGAAGTGGGGGGTGGTTGTGTCGGCGCTCGGTGTGCTCGGTGTGTCTGATGTGCTTGACGTATCTGGTGTGCTCGGCGTGCTGGGCGTGTCTGGTGTGCTCGGCGTGCCGGGCTTGGGCGGAGTGCGGGTGCCCTTGTCCGGCCCGTCGGCCTCGGCGGGGGGCGCGCTGCTCCCGTCCGGGGCGTCGGCCCCGCCCGCCGCCCCGCTGACCCGTCCCAGCACCGCGGCGAGCCCGGGGACGCGCGAGCACAGCTCGCCGAGCGGGTCCGGGCCCGGTACGAGGTGCAGCACCTGCCGGGTCCGCCCGTCGCGCAGTGCCGGCACCAGACCGGCGTTGAGGAGCGAGGACTTCCCCGCGCCGGAGGCACCGACGAGCATCATCAGGCCGCCCGTACCGGCCTTCTCCAGGGCGTCGAGCCGGGCGACGAGCGTCTCGGTGCTGCGCTCCCGCCCGAAGAACCACCTGGCGTCCTCCTGCCGGTAGGCGGCGAGCCCCCGGTACGGGCACACACCGCCCGGCAGGGCCGCTTCCTCCGTCTCCCCGGCCTCCCCGGCGTCCTCGGGCCGCTCGGCGACCGGGTCGGCCACCGCCCGCCCCCACAGCCGCTGCCAGTCGGCCACGTCGTACAGCCCGGGACTCACCGGGACGGCCCGTATCCGGCGGGCCTGCGGGATCAGCACCTGGAGCACCGCCGCCAGCGCCGCGAACTGCGCGGGCACGTTCTTCGCCCGCCGCCAGTCGCTGATCCGCTGCGCGGACACCCGTACGGGCCGCCCCCGCTCGTCGATCCGCTCCAGTCGGGCGACCGCCTCGGAGACCCGTTTCAGTGGCGGATTGCCGGCCTCTCTGTACAGCAGCGCGAGCCGTTCAGCGAAGGCTGTGCGTGCCGCCCCTGAGTCGGAACCCAAGGCCTTCACCCCTTACTTCCGCCACCTGGGACATCCGGACCGGAAAACTCACTCTATACGTCTGACCTGCGGCTTAGCCGGGATTCCGGCACCGGAACCTCCTCCTCGGAGCCACTGAATGGCAGGATCTCGACCGAACCCGACACAGTAGCCGCTCCACCACTCAGCGCGAGTACGGAACCCGATCGTCCGGTACCGGTCCCCACGAGGGGAGGGACCGGTGCCGACGATCGCATCCGGGACGCCGATTGAAGTTCGCACCACGAACCAATATGGTTCGTGGTGCGAACCTATTGGTGTTCCTGGGGGAGGACTGGCGATGCGCGACGACCAGCAAACGTTCGAACCGGCATACGAGGAATCCGGCACCGACATCTCCGCTCGACCCGACATCTCCGCTCGACCCGTCGTCTTCGGCTTCGGCGCCCCGACCGGCATCGCGGACACAGCCGGGCTGCTGACCCTGGTCCAGCAGGCCGACCGCGACGGCCTCGACCACTTCTCCCTTTCCGACCACCCCTACCTGGGCGACCGGACCGACGCGTACGCGGCCCTCGGCTTCCTTCTCGGCCGCACCCGGCACATCGCCGGCTTCGCCAACGTCACCAACCTGCCGAGCCGCCCGGCACCCCTGCTGGCGAGGGCGGTGACCTCCCTCTCGGCGATCTCCGGCGGCCGCGTCGTCCTCGGCATGGGCGCCGGCGGCCTGTGGGACCGCATCGCCGACCTGGGCGTGCCCCGCCTGTCGCCGGGGGCGGCGGTCGAGGCATTCGAGGAGGCGATGATCCTGGTCAAGCTCCTGTCGGGCGGCGGCGACCCGGTGACGTTCAAGGGCCGCCACTACCAGGTGAACGGCATCGATCCGGCTCCCGTCCCCGCGCCCCCGATCTGGACCGGCTCGGTCGGCCCCAAGTCGCTGGCCGCGACCGGCAGGGTGGCCGACGGCTGGATCCCCGGCCACGCGGCGGACTGGCGCAGCGAGCGGTACCGGACCTCGCGCCCGGTCGTCGACGAGGCTGCGAGCGCCGCGGACCGCGACCCGGCCGCCATCCGCACGATCTTCAACCTGCCCGGCCGGATCACCGACCACCCGGTCGCCGCTCCACGCGACGGTGACGGCCGCTGGCTCGGCGGCTCGGTCGCCCAGTGGACCGACGAACTCACGGACGCGGTCCTGAACCACGGCGCCTCGGGCTTCACCCTCTTCGCCGCGGACCACGGCACCGCCGACCCGACGACTCTGGCCCGCTGGGCCCAGGAGATCGCGCCGGCCGTACGCGAGGCGGTCGGGAAGGAACGGGCCTGAGCACAGCCAACGGGGGACTGATCACAGCCCCTCGGCGAGGGTGTGGGCGACCAGCGCGTTGGCGTGTCCGTGGCCCAGTCCGTGCTCGGTCTTGAGCATGCCGACGAGCTCCATGTGCCGGGTCAGGCCGGAGGCGCGGATGACCTCCTTCCACTCGGCGATCGGACGGCCGTACTTCTTCTCGATCGACGGGAAGTAGCTGGCGGGACCCTTCACGGCGGCTGCGGTCATGGCGGTGGCATCCCCTCTGCGTGCGGCGCTGTCGTCCGCGTGCGGCGCTGTCGTTGTTGAAGACCGCGGACCGCGCCGGAACTCATCGCCCGGAAAATGTGTCCCGCGTCACATCCGTGGCCGGTCGGCCGGCACGGGGAGGGGGCTCACTGATCCGAGTAGCCGATGTCCCCGATGGTCCAGGCGCTCACATCCTGGATGGCGACGCGGTACATGCCGCCGGTGTCCGGGATGCCGAAGCTGCCCTGGAGGATGCGGGCGAGATGGAAGTGGAGATGGGTGGGGCGCCGATCGGTGGAACCGCCGCCGGACCGGGCGAACACACCCGCGAAAGGCTGCAGGTTCTCCGAGTCCCGCAGCACCTCCGCCACGCGTTCCTTCCACATGTCCTCCGGCGCCAGCCGCCCCGTGATGACGGCTCCGGGGACCACCACGGTCAGGGACATCCGACTGCTGTGCTGCGCCTCCACTGCCTCGGCGATGCCGAGGAGCAGGTCGTCAGGGTGAGACATGCCTGAGGAGCCTAGCCGAGCGGCCCCGGCCTGGCCCAGCGGACCGCCGACGGCCCGGACATTGCCGCGCTAGGCCCTGTCGTTTGGATCAGGCCGGCTGTGGGGAACGGTACGTCTTGGCCGAGTCGAGCGGGGTCTGGTGCGTGCAGCTGCAAGGCGGAGGAGGGAGTCGACGCGGAGCGTCGGGGACCGACGACAACGCGGCAGATGGGCGTGCCAGGCCCCGCGACGCCGGGGTGATCCAAACGACAGGGCCTAAGAGCTGATGTTGTCCAGGAAGTTGCCGATGGCTTCCACGATCCGGCTCCTGCGGCGATGCGCCTTGCTGCAGTACCGCCGAGTGCGCCAGCGCCGTGGCTGCGGCACCGGCGTTCCGCACCACGTGCAAGGTGCCGTACGTATTGATCCCCCGCTCATGGACGCACACGGTAGCGACTCGCCCCGGGGTGGGGCGAGCCGCCGGGTGCGGTCCCTACTTCGAGTTCGGTCCCTACTTGGGGTCCCGGTTGAACAGCGACTTGGACCAGGCGTAGCCGAGCGCGGCCAGCCCCACGCACCAGGCCACGGCCAGCCACCCGTTGTTGCCGATCTCGCTGCCGAGCAGCAGGCCGCGCAGGGTCTCGATGGCCGGGGTGAAGGGCTGGTACTCGGCGACCGGCTGGAACCAGCCCGGCATCGCGTCGACCGGCACGAAGGCGCTGGACAGCAGCGGCAGGATCATCAGCGGCATGGCGTTGTTGCTGGCGGCCTCGACGTTCGGGCTGGACAGGCCCATGCCGACCGCGATCCAGGTGAGCGCCAGGGACACGAGCGTCAGCAGCCCGACCGCCAGGATCCACTCGAGGACCGTGGCGTCCGTGGTCCGGAACCCGATCGCGACGGCGACGGCGCCGACGAGGATCACGCTCATCACGCACTGCAGCACGCTGCCGACGACGTGCCCGATGAGCACCGACCCGCGGTGGATCGCCATCGTGCGGAACCGGGCGATGATGCCCTCGGTCATGTCCATGGAGACGGACACCGCGCTGCCGATCGTGGTGCCGCCGATGGTCAGCATCAGGACGCCGGGGACGAGATACGCGAGGTACTGGGACCGGTCGCCGTCACCGCCGCCGATGCCCGCGCTCATCGTGTCGCCGAAGATGTAGACGAAGAGCAGCAGCAGCATGACCGGCGTGAGCAGCAGGTTCAGCGTCAGCGACGGATAGCGCCGCATGTGCAGCAGATTCCGCCGCAGCATCGTGGACGAGTCGCGCACGGCCAGGGAGAGGGAGCTCATCGGACGTCCTCCTTGGACTGGGCGGGGATGGCAGTGGGGATGACGGCGGGGCCGCCGGTGAGGGCGAAGAAGACGTCGTCGAGGTCGGGGGTGTGGACGGTGAGTTCGTCGGCCTCGATGCCGGCGGAGTCGAGCCAGTCGAGGATGGAGCGCAGTTCGCGCTGGCTGCCGTCGCTGGGCAGCTGGAGTGCGAGGGAGTCGTCGTCGCGGGAGGCTTCGCGCAGTGCGGCGGCGGCGTGGTGGTAGGCGGTCGGGTCGGTGAAGCGGAGGCGGACGTGTCCGCCGGGGACGATCCGCTTGAGTTCGTCGGCGGTGCCTTCGGCGGCGATCTTGCCGTCGTTGAGGACGGCGATGCGGTCGGCGAGTTCGTCGGCTTCTTCGAGGTACTGGGTGGTGAGGAAGACGGTGGTGCCGCCGGTGACGAGTTCGCGGATGATCTGCCACATGTTGTGGCGGGAGCGGGGGTCGAGGCCGGTGGTGGGCTCGTCGAGGAAGATGATCCGCGGGCTGCCGACCAGGGTCATGGCGATGTCCAGGCGGCGCTTCATGCCGCCGGAGTAGGTGGAGGCGGGCTTCTTCGCGGCGTCGGTGAGATCGAAGCGTTCCAGCAGTTCGGCGGCGACCTGGCGTCCCTCACGCTTGGACAGGTGGTGCAGGTCGGCCATGAGGAGCATGTTCTCCTCGCCGGTGATCAGGCCGTCGACGGCGGAGAACTGCCCCGTCACCCCGATCGCGGCACGCACGGCCTGCGGGTCGGCGGCGAGATCGTGGCCCGCGATTTGGGCCTGCCCTCCGTCGGCGGTGATGAGCGTGGACAGGATCTTCACCGCGGTGGTCTTGCCGGCCCCGTTCGGACCGAGCAGCGCGAACACGGAGCCGGCCGGGATCCGCAGATCGATGCCGTCGAGGACGGCCTTGTCGCCGTAGGACTTGCGCAGCCCGGAGGCGGAGACGGCGACCGGCGAGGGCTGACCGTCACCTTGTCGGGGAGTGGGCATGGGCATGACAGAAGAAGGCATAGGGCCCTCCGTTTGAAGGCTGAAGTGGGCTGAACCGCGCTGGAGTGAGGCGCTTCAGGGCGCGGCGATGCGGAGATTCGGCGATGCGGCGATGGGGGAGTGGCGCTCGGGGTGCGGCGCTCAGACCTTGGCGCGACGGATGTCGATGTTGCCGTACTTGGTGCGGGCGCGGACCTTGACGGTGTCCTCGGTCGCGTCCGGGGTCTCGGACGCGGTGAGCGTGTTGCGCACCTGGCCGGAAGTCGAGCTGACGTCGAGCCAGGCGGCCGTGCCCTCGCGCACGCCGACCTCGATGGCGCCGTAGTTGGTCTCCAACTGGACCGTGCCACGGGCCACGTCGTCGACCCGGAGCGTGCCGTGGGCGGTGGTGGCGGTGACCGAGTCCTCGGCGCGCCGGATCTCGATGTCGCCGTTGGCACCGCTCACCCGCAGCTCGCCGGTCGCGGCGCCGACAGTCGTGGTGCCGTGCGAGTTCTTCAGGACGGCGGGGCCGTCGAGGAGGCCGACGCGCATGCTGCCGGAGCTGGTGGTGATCTCGGCCGAGCCCTCGACCCGGTCCACGGTGATCGAGCCGTGCGACGCGGTCAGCCTGAGCGGGCCGGTCGTGTCGAAGCGGACGTCACCGGACGAGGTCTTCACGCGGACCTCGCCGAGCCGGCCCTCGCCGAGCACCTGGGCCCAGGCGCCGGTCATGTCGATGCGCGAGTCCGTGGGCAGTTCGACCGTCACGTCGACGGTGCCGGTGCGGCCGAACAGGTTGGGCTTGGGCGTCCTGACGGTCAGTACGCCGCCGACGTAGGTGACCTGGGTCTGGTCGGCTGCCCGCACGTCCAGATCCTTCTTCGGGTCGCGGGGCCGCACCTCGACGACGGTGTCGGCGCGGTCGCCCGCGGTGAACTGGATGGAACCGGCGTCCACGTGCGCGGTGACGGAGATCGGCGCGGCGGTGTCGAAAGAAGGCATGGCTGTCCCGTCCTCTTGGGTCTTCAGGGCGTCCCCGCTGGTGGGACGTGGTGTGGATGAAGTGCTGCGGTTGCAGTGCGAGTTCAGGTGCGGTGCGGTGGAGTCCGGTGCAGTGCCGTGCGGGCGGGGGTGCGGCTAGCGCACCCAGCCCGTGAAGCTCTGTCCGACGTTCTGGGTCTTCTCCGGAGTACGCGGCCGCGCACCACCGTCGACCGCGGCCGACACGGCCCGCACCAGCCACGCGTTGACCGACAGCCCCTCCCGGCCGGCGGCCTCCTCGGCACGCGCCTTGAGGTGGGCCGGCAGCCGCAGATTGACGCGAGCGGTACCGCCTTCGTCACCTTCGGCCGGCACCGGGGCCGGGGCCCTGAACGGTTCGACGGGCGCGCTCGGCTCCACGGCGGTGCCGCTGTCGGTGGGCGGCCGGGTCACCACGAAGTCGGGGTCGAGCCCGCGCAGCCGTACGTCGACGGAGCCGGGGGCGAGTTCGCGGGTGATCTCGTCCATCGCGGCGGAGAGCACGTTGAGCATGGTCAGCCGAGTCGCCGATTCCAGAGGAGCGGTGAGCCTCTCGGCCAGCTCGCGAGCTTCATCACCGCCGGCTTCGGCGGCCACCGCGAGTTCGCGGCGGAGGGAGTCGACGTACGGGGTGAGGTCCATGACGCCATGATGGCACCATGATGGCGCCACGCGCAACCCCAGGCGGCGCCACGAGTAGCACGGGCCCGCTGCCAGCCTTCCCACCTGCGGAAACGCACAGCTGACGTCGCGTGGCACGCATGGCACCGCATGGCACCGCGTGGCACCATATGGCGTCACGTGGTGCCGAGTGGCGCCACCCAATGGCCCGCACCGCCAGGCCGAAGAACGCAGCCGCTCTGACTCCCTTGCCGGATGTACCCCCACGGGGTATACATGTCTCACCGAGATACCCCCTGGGGGTATATGAATGAGCGATCGAGGAGAATCTCATGTCGGGCTGCTGCACCCCGAACGGAAGCTGCCACACCGGCGCCGCCACGCAGGTCGTCTACAAGGTCCAGGGCATCGGCAGTGCGCACTGCCAGGGCGTCGTCACCGATGCCGTGAGCGCGCTGGGTGATGTGACCTCCGTGAAGGTCGAGATCGGGACCGGACTGGTCACCGTGACGACCGCCGCCGAGGCGGACCAGGCGTTCGACGAGCTGATCGCCAAGACCGTCGACGAAGCCGGCTACGGCTTCGCGGGCCGCGTACCCGCCTGAACGCCTGCGCGATCTGAACGATCGTCTGACCGGGCCGGGCGCCACTGCGCCCCCGGCCCGGTCACTCCCTCCAAGACCGCGACCACCTTCCGGCGGCCCCTCACGGCGAGGAAACGGCTACCGCGTGGCCCCCGAGCACCACGGCGGCGATCAGGCAGGCGACGGTGACGCCGACGGCGGTGCGCCGCCCCAGAGGAAACCGGCGCGGCAGGCACAGCACCAGCACCGCACTGATCCACGCGGCCGACACCAGCCGGGGGAGCCATGCCTCCGCCCGGTCGTTGACCAGGTAACAGTGCTCGGCCCGCGGTCCGTCGACGCCGAAGTAGAAGAGGCAGTCGTTCCCGAAGTTCTCGGACAGCAGCGCGGTGAGCCCCCACCACACGGTGGTGAGGACGGCTGCGGCCACCGCGACAGCGAAGACCGAGCAGCCATCAGAACCACGCGGCGCGGCAGTGTCCATGCCCTGATCTCTCCCCCGGCGGTGAAACTCAGCAAAGCCAGAGGGCCCTCACCGAATCGGTAAGGGCCCTCTGGCCTACTGCTTGGCTGTCGGGGTGGCGGGATTTGAACCCACGACCTCTTCGTCCCGAACGCGATCAGGCCTCTCTCAGAGGTGCCCTGAGCGCACCGACCTGTCGGTACTGGCCGTGAGCTAGTCCACTACTGTCCAAGACGGTACGGAGGCAGTTGCCTCATTTGGCCCCCTCTTTGGCCCCCTCACTCCGCCGGTTGCACGATCCCGCGGATCCGCTTGTAGTCGTCGCTGTCCGGCTTGGTGAGGGCGTCCAACGTGCGATGCCCGAGGTCCTTGACGCCGCCGGCGGAGGAGAACTTGTTGGTGTCCGTGAGCTTGCCAGCGATGCCGGCCCAGCGCTTGGCGCCGTCTTCAGAGGACTTGTCCCACAGGATCGTGTCCAGGCTCCTGATGAACGCATCGAGTTCGCCGTTCGCCCGGGCCTCGAAGATGCCGATACCGATGGCGGTGAGAACGACCGGGAGTCCGACCACGGTGTTGTGATTCAGGTGCGGCTGCAACCTGTGGAAGACCTGCCGCCAGACCAGCGGAACGTCATGCTTTTCCTGCTCGGCGATGTCCTCGTCCAGAGGCTTGTTGCCCAGCGCGAACACCTTACGGCCCACCAAGCTGGCCACCGTCGCCCGGCGAAGCGTGGTGATCGTCATCACCGCGCCGCTCTTCGCACTGACCTGCCGCGCGTCGAAGGACACCCGTCCGACGAGCACGGGGTCCGTCTCTGCCATCTCCTTCGCCATCTTCGTGGCAGGGTCGCGGTTGTCGGCCGCGATGGCGACGGCTGCGGACATCGGGACACCGAGCAAGTTCAGGTCGTGGAAAGCCTGCCCGCCCCATTCGATCGAGCGGCCGTGGTCGACCACTACGGCCATCGGCACGTCGCCCGTGTCGGGGTGCTGGTTGCGCACGGACAGGCGGGCGAGGTACTGCGTTTCGCCGTCGTCGTGCGTGCCCTTCACACCGGGCGGGACGTGCAGGAACGTGGCGGCGCCCATGGCCTCGCTGGCCACGTAGACGTTGAGCTTCGTCGTGAACACGAGGCTCTGAGGCGGCGTTACGTAGGGCTCCCCCTTCACGATCCCGGCGGTCAAGTACCTGGCATATGCGGGGATGTTCTCGCGCTTGCCCTTGTTGCCCGACAGCAGCCGCTGCACCTTCTTCCGGACCTCGTACGCCTCCCGGACTCGGTGGTCGGCTTCTACTCGCTTCGGGTCCTCGGTGAGCGTGGGGTCGACGACGAACGCCTCCATCTGATTCAGGGACGGGGTGATGAGCGCCCGGTGCTCATCGACCACGAGACACGGCAGAACCTGACCGGGAAGGCCAGGAGGCAGGACGGGATAGACAGACATGGAACCCCCCATGGGCGACAGGAACGATCCCTGAGATCGAACCGCGGATGCAACGTAGCGCACCGCGGTCAAGCGAAGCAAGGCCGCGGATCCTCAACTGCCATCCGCGGAGGGCAAATTAGGACCCGCGGATATGGGTCTGCCTGATGGGTCGATGTCTTGGGTCGCATGATCTCGGCGCGTTGGTCCGCGGGTTGACCTCGGGAAGGCCCATGCGGGCGCATGGCGCCGGCGTGCTGAGGGTATGCCCCCTCTTCGACCCGAACGCGATGCGCCCCCCAGCGACCATGGCTCGAGGCCATCTGATCAGCTCATCCGCCTCCAGAACAGTCCACCGCCGTCCGGGAGCGTCTTGGTGCGGCTGCCTTGCTTGGCCCCTGTTTGGCCCCGCCTCCGGACGACCGGACCGCGTGCCCGGTGAAAGGGGCGGTTTCGTGAGGTCGTGGACAGGTCGTCGAGCTACGGATTTCGCCAACGGTTGGTCTTGCGCAGTAGATGGTTTAGTCCTGCTCTACTCTGGAGAAAGCCGCGTCGTGTGCCAACTGGTCCTGAACTGGGGGAGCTTGTGATCGTTCGGCGTCACCTGGACGAAAATGACGAACTGGCTCGGCACCTCACCCACCAACTCAACACTCCCCTGGACTGGCCAGAGGACGCAGGGTTGGACACCGAGCTCGTCGCGAGGATTGCTTCTGCGGCAGCCTGCGACGTGTCATACAACCATGCAGCCAACGGTCATTTGGTTGACCTCTTCGCCGCGCTCCCTCTGCCAGGCACCACCGAGGGGGAGGAGTTCTGGGCTGCACTGAGGGACGTGGGAGGTGATGCCGCCCTGTACATTGACCCCGCCAACGCGGGTGGTCCTTTCTTCAATTACCTGACTCACGGGAACGAAGCGGGCATCGCCAGCCGTGTACTCGACTTCCTGGGGAAGCTCACCGATCAGCAGCGTGACGCCGTGGGCGGAGTGATCGGCGGCGCACTGAAGCACGGCACGTTCGTAGCGAGTGGCCCATACCTTGGCAAGTTGTGGCTGCGTGACGCGGAGACCACTGCTTGGCATGTCCTGCTCGCTAGTCGCCGGAGGAACGAGACA
Source organism: Streptomyces sp. TSRI0107 (assembly GCF_001905845.1). Taxonomy (GTDB): domain Bacteria; phylum Actinomycetota; class Actinomycetes; order Streptomycetales; family Streptomycetaceae; genus Streptomyces. The sequence goes on from NZ_LIVZ01000010.1 coordinate 176,387, forward strand.
GAAGACGACCGCAAGCGATTCCTTGAGGCATGGAGTAACGCCTGAGCCCTCGCCGCCGACGGCACCAGTGTCATTAAGCCATGTCCGCCCGGCATGCTGCGTGGGCGTCCTCGAGGCACTGTTCCGCATCATGCTGGCAGGCGCGAAGGCCCGCTTCCGTATCATTGAGGCCCACTAGCGGCTCCGCGTTGCGCACTTCCTTCAGCCACTCGCTGCATGAGCGTACGACCTCGAAGGTGGCCTCCGTGACCGCTCTTGGGCCCTCCAAGTCCACGACGATGCGCGCCGACTCAAGCTTCCCGATCTGGCTGCGGAGCGACTTGATGCGCTCGGCTCGCTCGACGTCCGTGTGATTGCCGCGTGTCATCTCACGTCCCACCTGTGCAAGCAGTTGGTGGGTTGCGAGCGCAGCACCCAGGAACGCGACGTAGGCGTCCCGTCGGGTTTGCCGACGCCACTGCTTGTTCTGTCCGCGACCAGCTACCGCAGCGGCTGCGATCGCTCCGCCTGCGCCAACCGCTGCTCCTATGACCGCCGCGATAGCCCCGACGAAGGCCACTCCCCCCGAATCCACGCAGCGATTATGCCGTCGAGACAAGGCCGCACGGCATGGTTCGCGGCACACTCACGCTGCCGACGCCCATTACGGTCTGTGCGAGGCGTGCGAGTCAAGCCGCCGCCTCTTCACGGAAGGAGAGCAGCTTGGTGACGTCAACCGGTCGCGCAAGGACGATTGTCACTGAGGGGCGTTCTCGCTTCGGGCGGACAGATCGCCGAGTGCCTGGGTGCCGGCAAGACGTACCGTGCTGCGGCGAGGCGGCGGAGAGGCAACTTCCGAGCGTGTCAGCAGCTACGGCGCTGCCAATCTGCACTGGAAGCATCAGAGGCCAGACGCTTCCAGTAGTGCGATCACAGCCGCAGGGTCACCGCCGTACAACAGGTGCGGTTCGTCTGCCGTGGGAGGTACGAACCGGCTGCGGTACCGCTGTAGGTCGCTTTCGGAGAAGTAGATCGAGTTGGGATCGTCCGCGTGGAATTCGTTGCGCTTGCTGATCCTCGCCCACAGCTCGTCATGGCTGGCGGCGAGGTAGACGAGCACAGGGGTCGCGCCGGCGTCGGTGGCGATCGCCCGCCATTTAGACCGGTCCTCCGGGGTCCAAAAGCCGTGGTCAACGACGACGTCGTGACCGACTCGGAGCTGCTTCTGGAGGTCGACCGCCACGTCTTCGAGGACGGGCCGCTCAAGGGTGGGGAAGACGCCACGGGGAAAGTCCACTCCATAGACGCCGTGCCGGCGGAACATCTCTTCGTCCGGGCACAGTCGTGTGAACCCACGGGCGGTGAGGGCGCGGGAAAGAGTCGTCTTGCCGGAGCCGGGGAGGCCGGCCATCAGGACACAGAACGGCGGGCGTGGGGGCATTGGTCCCGTCATGGTTCGGGAGATGGCAGCCATCTCTGCTTCGGCTTCGGGCGTGCTTGCCCCAGTCCTGCGGGCCGCAAGCAGGGTATCTAGGCGGTCTTCGAGCACGCTCACGAGCGTGTCATCCATGACCGTCACGGTGAGACCTCCGATTCTGTGCGCCACGTTCGGCCCGGACCCCCCAGGTCCACGCCGTACTCCACGATGTTGCCTTCGCTGTCCACGAATTTGGCCGTCATCACGACCACCGGGTCCGCCGGCGGATTCTCAGGGTCCAGTTCCAAGAGCCGCGCATACTCCGGCGTCAGCAGGCGGGCGGAGGCGGTGTCGATGCGGTGGCTGATCGGGTGGCCGGTCGCTTCGGCAATGAGCTGGAGCGACGTTCCTCCCTTCAGGCGCTCACTCTCCGCTAGCTGAGGAATCAGCTTCCCGTACCGGGCGGGAATCCATGACGTGCTGTGAGCGACGATGCCATGCCGGTCCCGGTACACGCGGCTACGGCGCACCACGTCGGAGCCGGGCGGGATGTCCAGCGCTTGCGCCACTTCAGCGGGAGCGGGCACCACGGCCGCCTGGTGCGAGTCGGACCGCTCGCCCGCCCCCCAGCTGGACCCAGTACGGCGACCCCGGTCCAGCCGCTGAGCCCCGGACGACATCGGAGTGGGCTGGTCCAGCACTTCGGTACCGATGCCGTGGATGCCGCGAACAAGGCCCTCGTTGCGCAGCTTGCGCAGGGCCTTCTCCGCTGTCGCGGTGCTCACCTTCCACTCTTCCGAGAGGTTCTTGATGCTCGGCAAGAGGGTGCCTGGCTGTAGCTGACCAGACGTGATCAGCTCCGCGTAGTGGGCGGCAATCTTCGCGTATGGGGCCCGATTGTCGGCCTGGCCTGCCATGTCACCCGCTCCCTGTCGTGGCTTCCCTGAGGTTCCCTAGCTTACCGCTTGACACCACAGGGAACCCTAGGGAACCTTAGGGATGTGCCCGCCGTTCGGATCGGTTGAGCGGCGGACACCTCGACACACCTGTGTCCGCCGCCCGGAGGGCTCCGTGAAACGGGCTCGAAGGAAGCGCCGGCTCTTTGACAACTGAATGGGGATCACGCCGCCTCTCCTCGGCCAAGTAGGCGGCCACACGGGATCTCCGTGTGCGGTACAGCGCAATTCGACCTCTCCGCAGCCCTCACGGCTGCGGCCGGTTGCCTCCGCTGCACGTCTCGCACGTGCGGCGCTGAGGGGAGCCGGATGTACCGACTTCAACGGCGCGCGGCCCCGGGTGGCTAGACCCGGGGCCGCTGTTCGGGCCGTTTCACCTGCTAGGGAGACCACGACCCATGAGGCACATCGTCACTGTTCAGGACGTTGTTACCGCGTTCGCCGACTGGATGGAGCCGACGGACGCGGAGCTGGACGCGATCGAGCGGGAGATGCCCGTCATCCTGGCGGACGTCGACCTCCTCGACGCGCAGATCACCACCCTCGACCGCACGCCGACCGAGCTGGACGCCCGCCGCCTCCGCCGGGCCCGCCGCCGGGCGCTGGCCGCCCGGGTGGAGCTGGCCAACCAGGCGACCACGGCCCTGGGGGTGGGCGCGTGAGTGCCGAGACGCTGGCCGCGCAAGCGGCTGCCTTCACGTGTCTGGCCGGGCTCGCGGTCGGCCGCCCCGCGCTGCCGGCCGCCTACATCACGATCAGCGGGCACTCGCCGCGTGAGGTGAGCGTGCAGCTCCGCGACCCCTCTGCGGTGGAGGCGTGGCGGGAGGCGCTGGACGTCGCCCCGGAGCGGGTGGTTGCCGACCGGATCGGGGACCGGCCGTCGCTGGAGTTCACGGCGACTGCCTATGGCATCGACTTCCACGTCTACGCCACCTACACCCCGGCCTCCGTGCCAGCGGGAGGTGCAGCGTGAACCGCTCCGGGAAGACGCTGCTGGTGCTGGCCCTGGTCGCCGTGGTCGCCATGGCTTTCCGGGTCTCCTGGAACGCGCTGCGGGACGTTGCCCGCGTGGTGGGTGCTGATGCGACCGCGGCGACGCTGTATCCGTTCGTGGTCGACGGCCTGATGGCGCTGGCGCTGGTCGCCACGCTCGTGCTGACCGACGCCCGCGCCAAGCGGTTCGCGCTGCGGGTACTGGCCGCCTACACCCTGGCCTCGCTGGTCCTGAACTACGTGCACGGGCTGGTCCCCGAGCTGCACGGCCACACGGTGGACTGGGGCCAGCTGGCCGATTGGGACCCGGCGAACTGGGCTCTGGTCCTGCTGGCCACCTCCCTGCCGGTCGGGTCGATCTACTTCGGGTCCGACCTGGTCGCCAAGGTGCTGCACCATCGCCCCGGTCCCGCTCGGGAGCCGGTGGACGGGCAGCGTGCGGACACACCCGCACCCCTCCCGCACACCTCCCTCCCCGACGCTGTCGACGAGGTGCCGCAGGTGCCCGCGCCGCCGGTACCCGCTCTGGTCAACGGGCGTGCGGACGCCGTGCAGGCGACCGACCCGCACACCCCGCACCCGGTCCGCACGCCTGACGCCGAGAATGCCGTTGACGCGCTGCGGCAGGCGCAGTTCGAGGAAGCGGAGCTGGAGCGGATGCGGCAGGACGCACGCCGTGTGTACGCCGAGTCCGCACAGGCGGGCCGCCCGCTCAGCGCCCGTGCGCTGGGTGAGGCATTCGGCATGAGCGAGTCGTGGGGGCGTAAGCAGATCCTCGCCGTCCGCGACGAGGAGGAGCAGGCTCGGCCCCTTCTGCGGGCCGTCGACAGCGCCGCCGTGTGATGGTCGCCGTTCCGGTCTACCGGTGGCGGCTCGCCCCTGACGGCCTGGCCACCCGTCGGCAGCTCCGGGCCCTGGGCTTACGGCCCGGCGGGCAGGACGTGGCCGCGCAGATCGAGCGACCGCGGCGCCGACGCGGCCCGCTGGTCGCCTACCTGTACTCGATCGAGCAGGCCAAGCCCGTCCGGCCGATGACCCCGGCCAAGTGGGCGGCTCTCGCCAAGGCCAACGCCACCCGCCGGCTGTGCCCGGAGTGCCGGCGCGATGCCGGATACGTCATCCCGGCCTCGCTCGGCATGTGCGCCACCTGCGCCTTCCCCGACGAACAGCGCGCCGCCTGAACTCACTTCGACTTCCCTGGAGTTTCGCTGTGCCCAGTCGTACCCGTGCCCGCGGCGTGAAGACGGCCGCGGGTGTTCACACCGTCCATATCCCCCGCCAGCGTGGCCGCCGCGGTAGCGCCCCGTTCGTCGTCGTGGTCCCCGAACGCCCCTCGCTGACCCGCGAGGCGCTGACCGCGTTGGGCGGGCTGCTGTGGCGCTCTCGCCGCGCGCTGGCCCCGACCGGGCTGGCGGTGCTGGCGCTGGTCGTGGCCGCTCTGCTGCACGTCATCGCGTGGTGGTCCGGTCTGCTGCTCGCCCCGATGGCGGCCGGTCCGCTGCTGTGGCTGCTGCTCATGCAGCGCCGCCGCCCCGCCACCGGCACCGTGCTCGCCTGGCGTACCGGTCTGGCCGTGCTGGCGTCGTCCGCGCTCGCCTGGCTCGCCACCGCCGCCGGGTTCGGTCCCCTCGCCGGGGCGCTGGAGCTGTGGTGGCTGCTCACCCTGATCACCGCTCAGACCGCCTGGCTCATCGTCCGCCGCACCCACTGAACCGAGGGAGACACGACCGATGGCAACCCCGACGCGTAACGGCACCGCGGGTGCTGACAAGGGCAACAAGTTCGCCAACGCCGGTGCCGCCGCAGGCGGTTTCGTCGGCGCGCTGGGCGGCTCGTTCGTCCCGCCGGTCAACGTGACCGTGAACAACAACAAGGGCAGCGGTTCCCGCTCGCACGCCGACTCCCTGCTGCCGTCCCCGGAGTTCACCTCCCCGGCGCAGGTGCGCAACTACTGCAACACCCTGCGGGCCGCCGCCGTCACCCTGTCGATCGAGGTGGCGATGGGCGCCGAAATCCTCAAGGGCGTCCTCGCGGCCGTGCCGGACCCGCAGGGGCGGGCGTTCGGCTCCCGGGTGAGGGCGGCGAAGGTGGCACGAAAGATGCAGCGATCCGCGGACGCGCTGCGGGACGCCGCGAAGAACGCCGCCGCCTGCTACTCCGCGTTCCAGCAGGAGTACGAGGAGGAGATCAACCGGGTCCGCCACCGGGCCCGGCGCCCGCAGCAGCCGGTCATGAACTGGGCGCAGCAGTAGAGGAGGGCTGGCTGATGGCAAGGAACAACGGCCGCCGCGTGCGGCACACCGACTTCCTCGACAACGGGATGGTCGCGCAATACACCGGCACCGGTCTCCTGCCCGGCGAGGGCGGCGGGGGCAGCGTCCGCGGCTACCTGCTGCACCGGGCCAAGCCGCACCTGCCCCCGTGGCTCGCCGTCGGCGCGACCGGCGTGGCCGGTGCGCTGGGCAACTGGCGGTGGGGCGACAGCGCCGCGGCCGGCGTCGGGCTCACGCTCGCCTCGGTGGCGCTGACCAGCGTCACCTGGTGGGCGGGCAAGTCGACCAGCTCACAGCGGCGCCTGCACTCCGCCATCACCGTGGCCGCGGGTTCCATGTGGGTGACCGCCGCTTGCCTCGCCGGTCCGACCGCCGGGCCGCTGGACGACCTGTACCTGATGGGCGGCCCGGTCGTGGCCCTGTCGTGGAACGTGCGGATGGTGCTGCGGCACAACGCCGACCCGTCCGGCGAGGACTCGGACAAGGGCCTGCTGGCCAAGGTCGGGCTCGCGCGGGCCCAGATCGGGGAGGCGAAGGTGGAGCCGAACCGGGTCACCGCCCCGGTCGCCCTCGCCGCCGGGGAGCAGACCAACGACGACATGACCAAGGCACTGGGCAACCTCGCCTCCGCCCTGGACCTGCCGAAGAACGCCGTCCGCTACACCCCCGACCCCGGCTCCAACCGGCGCGGTGAGCTGGTGATCGTGCCGGAAGACATGCTGGCCGAGGTGGTGGAGTGGGACGGGCCGTCGAACCTCGGGGGTTCGATCGCCGAGCCGCTGGTCATCGGCCGCTACGACGACGGCTCCCTGCTGGTGATGTGGCTGCCCGGAGATCCGGAGATCGGCCGCAACTCCACCCACGGACTCATCGCGGGCGGTACCGGCTCCGGCAAGGGCGACACCGCGCTCAACCTCCTGACCGAGATCCTGTCCCGCCGGGACGTGATCGTGTGGTTCTCCGACCCCAAGGCTTTCCAGGACTTCGCGCCGCTGCGGCCGGGTCTGGACTGGGCTGCGGAGGGCGGCACGCAGACAGAGGTCATGGTCGCCGCCGTCCAGGAGGTCATCCCCGCCCGCACGCGCTGGCTCGGCGCCCACGGCTACCGCCAGTGGGTACCGGCTGCGGCCGAGCCGCAGAACGACCCGGAGCACACCTGCCGACCCGACGGCCGGCCGTGCGGCTGCCCCGGCATGCCGTTCCTGGTCACCTGGTTCGAGGAAGCCGCCAACACCCTCCGCGCGCTCGGGGACGACGCCTTCACCGGCATCGCGCAGGAAGCACGGTCCGCGGGCATCTCGCTGATCGTGTCGCTCCAGCGGCCCTCTTACGACCAGATGTCCACCTCCACCCGCGCTTCCCTGCCGTCCGTGATCGCGCTCGGCTGCGACCCGCGCGACGAAGGGTTCTCGCTGCCGGATGAGGTGCTGGCCGCGGGTGCCCACCCCGGCGCGTGGGGCAACCGCAGGCCCGGCTACTGCTACGTCGTCTCGCCCGGCATCCCCGAGGACCGCTACGCCTCCCCGGGCCGCACCCGCCGCTTCACGCACCGGGCCGTGCCGGTCATGGAGCTGCTGGCCACCTGGGCACAGCGCAACGGCGCCACCGCCGACCCGGTCACCGCCGGGGCCGCCGCGAGCGTCGCCGGCAACGCCTACACCGGCCGCACCGCGCCCGACGGACCGCAGCCGACGGCGCTCCGGGCCGTCACCGAGGAGGACGACATGAACCACGGCGGGCTGCTGGTCGACCCCGAGGACCAGCACATCGACCCGGAGGCGGACCTGCCCGGGACTGAGGAAGGCGACGACGCCCCCATCTTCGGCCAGGAGAGCGGCCGCAAGCCGTCCCCGGAGGAAGCGCGGGAGCTATTCGCCCGCGCGCTGGAGGAGTTCGAGGAGGAAGGCCGCATGGTCGTGGGCCCGAAGGACTTCACCGACTGGTGCGACCGCCACAACCTGTCCCGGTCCTGGGTGTCCAAGCGGCTCAAGGACGCCGCCCTCGACGGCCGGCTGGAGCCGACGAACACCACCGGCCGGTGGCGCATCGTCCCCGCCCTCACGGCCGCCTGACACCCGTCACATGCGAAGGGCCCGTCACACCCAAAACCCTAGGCAGACGCGGGTGTGACGCGCCCTCACAGCGGCCCGTCACACCCGCGTCACACCCGACCGTCACACCCACCCGCACGGGCCCGCGCCGCGCACCGGCGCGGGCCCGCAGCGCACCCGAGGGAGGCTCTGATGACCCACCGCGACCCGCCGGGGATCATCGCCCCGCACATCCCCGCCGACGCCTACCGCCGCGCCGAAACCACCGGCGCCCCCGTCGTCATCGTCGTCCACACCACCGACCGCACCGGCCAGCCCCTGCGGCACTACCTGCTCCCGGTCGCCGTCGCCGGTGCCGGGGCGATCGGCGTGTTCGGTCTCGTGGCCGCTTTCCTCGCGCTGCTCGACTTCGCCGTCCACACCGCCGTCGCCATCGCGGGCGCCGCCGGGCCGATCGGCGTCGGCGGCATCGGTCTGCGACTCGCCCGCGGCAAGAACACCTAGCTACGCCAAGGGCGGCCCCCCTCTCGCCAAAGAACGCGGGGCCGCCCTTGTCCACCTGCCATCAACAGACCTGTGGAGGTCTCCCAGCATGACGCAACCCACCGTCATCCGGCGAGTGCCGGACCCGTTCCGCCCTTTCCGCGTGCTGGACGCCTACTGCTGTGTCGGCGGTGCCACCAAGGGCATCCAGCGGGCCATCCCCGGCGTGCACGTCACCGGCGTTGACATCCAGGCCCAGCCGGACTACTGCGGCGACGCCTTCCACCAGGGCGACGCGATCGAGTTCATCCGCGCGCACGGCCACGAATTCGACTTCATCCACGCCTCCCCGCCCTGCCAGGGAGAAGGCGCCCCCACCAAGGGCACCAACGCGCGCCGCAACGCCGAGATCGGCCGCACCTACCCCCGGCTCATCGCACCGACCCGCGCCGCGCTGGAAGCCGCCGGACGGCCCTACGTGATCGAGAACGTGGCGGGCTCCGAGGTCCGCAAAGACCTGCGCCTGTGCGGCGAGATGTTCGGCCTCGGCGTGATCATGCACCGCTACTTCGAACTCGGCGGTTGGACCACCGTCCAGCCAGCGCACCCCCGACACCGGGGCTACGTGCGTGGCTGGCGCCACGGCGTCTACCGCAACGGCCCGTACGTCGCCGCGTACGGGGCCGGCGGCGGCAAGGCCACCGTGGAGGAGATCCGCACGGCCAAGGGCATCGACTGGTCGACCGATCACCTCCGCCTGCGGGAGGCGCTCCCGCCCGCCTACACCCAGTGGATCGCCCGCGCCTTCCTCGCCACCCTCGCGCCGACGCTGGGGGTGGCCGCGTGAGCACGCTGCCCGAACCGCTGCGGATCGCGCTGGAGCTGGCGGCCACGGGTGTGCCGGTGCTGCCCTTGCGTGCGGGGAAGGCGCCGTTCGGCAACTGCCCGCAGTGCGCGCACAACGCGTGCGGCGGCCGGCCGAACATGAAGACCGCCGGATCGTGCGACTGCCCCGGCGTCTGCCACGCATGGGCCGCCGCCACCACCGATCCGACCGTTCTCACCTCTCCGCTGTGGCTGACCGCGTGGCGGCGGGCCGTCTGCGTCGCCTACCACCCCGGCGCCGCCGGCCTGACCGTGGTCGACCTGGACGACACGGCGGCCGTCGACTGGGCCCGTACTACCTTGCCCGCCACACTGACCGTGGCGACGACGCGGGGTGAGCACTGGATCTACCGGGGCGCCATGTCGTCGCACAACGCTGTCCGGCCCGGCGTCGACATCAAGTCGACCATGGCCTACGCCCGCTACCTCGGGCCCGGCACCGGCACCATGACCGACCTGCCGGCCGCCGTGCGCGCGCTGGCCGTCAGGCAACCCGCACCCGTCCGCCCCGCGCCGCACGCCAGCCCCTTGCCCGCACCATCCGGCGGCGGAGAGTGCCCCCACCGTACGCCCGCCTTCCTGGAGCGCGGCATCGCGATGGCCGAGCAGCGCATCACCGACGCCCGCAGCCAGGTGCACGCCACCGTCTACCGCACCTTCCTCGCCGTGCTGTCCACGCACGGCCGGTGCGGCTGCCTCACCGAGACACACATCACGCGGCTGTTCACCGCCGCGCAGACCAAGGGCGAAACCCTGCGGCACTGCACCGACGCGTGGACCAACGCCCGCACCCGGTTGGGACTGTGACCATGGCCGACGACGAGAAGAACCCGGCCCGCGAGATCATCACCGACTACGCCCAAGCCCACTTCCGGTACTTCCGCACCGCCGACGGCACCGTATACGCGCAGCGCAACGGCCACCCCGTGGCCCGCCCAATCCGTTCCCAGGGCACCACCGGAAGCCACCGCCAGGAACTCATGGTCGGACTCTTCCGCGACGGACGCGGCGTGTTCAACGGCACCGCCCTCAAGGAGGCGCTGGACTTGATCGAAGCGCTCGCGCTGACCGAGGACGTGCAGCCCGTCCACATCCGCGTCGCCCCCGGATTCGACGGGGCGACCTGGTTGGACCTGGGGCGCGCCGACGGGCAGTCCGTCCGCATCCACCCCACCGGCTGGGACATCGCCGTGCCCGACCCCCGTGAGGTGTGCTGGCGGCGCACCCAGCTCACCGGCGAGCTGCCGTTGCCCGCCAAGGACACCGACGGCAAGGGCATCGATCTCCTGCTGCGGCTGTGCAACTTCGCCAACGCCGAGACCGAGTGCCTGGCCATCGCCTGGCTCATCGGATGCCTCGGGCCGTCCGTGCCCGTCCCCGCCCCCTTCCTCACCGGCCCCCAGGGCGCCGGCAAGTCCACCGGCGGGCGCATGCTCGTGCGGATCATCGAGGGCATGAGCGGCGACCTGCGCCGGGCCCCGAAGGACGAAGAGAACCTGATCGCGGCCGTGGCCGCCGGATGGGTCACGGCCCTGGACAACCTCTCCCACATGACCCCAGACCTCTCGGACGCCATGTGCTGCATCGTCACCGGCGCCGAGAACGTCAAACGCGCTCTCTTCACCGACGGAGACGTCTTCCGCGCCCGCTACCGCCGCCCCCTGCTCCTGACCGGTATCGACGTCGGAGTCATCCGCCCCGACCTCGCCGAACGGCTCCTGCCTCTGCGGCTGGAGCGGCCCAAGGTCCGGCGCACCGAAGCAGAACTGTGGGCGGAGTACGAGCAGGTTCTGCCGGTCGTTCTCGGGTCTCTCCTTGACCTCACCGTGCAGGTGCGCGCGGCTGAGGCGGAGATCCCGACCGACCTGCGCATGGCCGACTTCGCGCACCTGTGCGCGCAGCTCGACGCGGCGACCGGGCTCGGAGCGCTCGCCGCCTACCGGGCCAGCCTGGACGACCTCAACGACGACGTCATCGAAGGCGACCTCCTGGCGCAGACCGTGCTCAAGCACGCCGCCGGCATCGAGCCGGGGACCGAGCAGCGGATGACGTCCGCCGAGTGGCTGCACTGCCTCAGCGGCCTGTACAGCGGCGAGGACTTCCGCCCCCTGCCCAAGGGCTGGCCCACCACCGGCAAAGTCCTCTCCGACCGCCTCAAGCGGCTCCAGCCCACCCTCGCCGCCCGAGGTGTGCTCATCGACTGGGGCCGCACCCGAACGGCCCGCTACATCGAGATGACCCGCCCCCCGGCCCCGCCGCCGCACGAGCAGGAACCGGCGTTCTGACCGGCGCCACCACGCCCGCCCGCACCAGCAAGAAGAGCACCCGCGCGGCGCGTGCTCTTCTTGCCTGTTCGGCGGCGGAGCCGCCCTGCGATGGACGCGCCGCGAAGCGGCCCCCTCTTCACGCACTAAGCCGCGCACCACAACAGACACCCCCCTCTTTGTCCGAAGGGGAAAGACGCTGCGTCACCTGCGTCACCCGCGCACGGCAAACGGCTCATGACCTGCCGATACAGCGGTGACGCAGACGGACGGTGGCTGCGTCATCCCGCGTCACCCGCGTCACCCGGTGACGGAAGCCTGTGTCACCGGGTGACGTACCCCGACACCTCCGCGTCACACAAAACCGCAGGTCAGCGCCCATGGATGACACAGGTGACGCGGTGACGCAGAAATCTGCACCTCGGACAGAGCGGACCGCCGCCACGCCTCACTTCAGGCGTGGCGGACGCAGCGGACCTCCCAGAAGGCCTTGGACACCAGTCGAGGAGACACCCCGGATGAGCATCACCCTTGCTTCTCCCGCTGAGCGGGTCCTGTACCGACCGGAAGAAGCAGCGGCGGCCTTGGGCATCGGCCGCTCGCTGGTCTACGAAGAGATCCGCCTTGGACGTCTCCAGACGGTTCGGATCGGCCGTCGGCGACTCATCCCGCCCGAGTACATCGCGCAGTACGTCGAACTGCTCAAGCGCGAGGCGGAAGCCGCCGCCTGACCCGCCTCCGTTCGTCCACATCAACCGGGCCGCCCCCATCGGGCGCGGCCCGCTCTCTCGGAGAACACCACATGAGCGAAACCCCGAAGCGCGCCCGCAGGGCTGGCCACGGTGAAGACACGATCTATTGGGACGCTGCGAAGAATCGCTACGTGGGAGCCGTGTCCCTTGGATACGCCCCTAACGGCAAACGCCGCCGGCCGAAGGTCTACGGCAAGACCAAGACCGAGGTCCGCCAGAAGATCCGGGACCTGAAGAAGGAAGTGCAGTCGGGCGTGAAGACGCCGGCCAACTACACCGTGGCCGACGCGGTGAACGACTGGCTGGAGCGCGGCCTGAAGGGGCGCGACGAGAAGGGCACCATCGGCAAGAACCGCTCGATGGCGAACAAGCACCTGCTTCCGTTCATCGGCAAAGCCAAGCTGAAAGACCTCAGCGCGGACGACGTCGACGACTGGCTGGAAGGTAGGGCCGAATTCCTGGCGACGCGCAGCCTCCGCGACCTGCTTGCCATCCTGCGCCGCTCCATCGAGCACGCGCAGCGCAGGGACAAGGCAGCGCGGAACGTCGCCCTGCTCGTCACCGCTCCGGAAGGACGACCGGGGCGCCCGAGCAAGGCCTTGAACCTGAAGCAGGCGGAAGCTGTGCTCGCCGCGGCTCGCCCCTCGCGTCTGTACGCCTACCTCGTGCTCTCACTCCTCAGCGGCGTACGCACGGAGGAAGCGCGGCCCCTCACCTGGGATCACGTCTTCCTGGAGACGGACGACGGCACCCCGCCTCACGTCGCCGTATGGCGATCAGTGCGCAAGCATGGCGAGACCAAGACCAGGAAGAGCCGACGGACCATCGCTCTGCCGAAGCAGGTGGTCGACGTCCTCGAAGAACACAAGCGGTGGCAGAAGCAGGAGAGGGCGTCCCGAGGGATGGAGTGGAGCCCGGCCGGCCGCGTCTTCACGACGCGGTCCGGTGAGCCGCTTGACGCTGCCAATGTGCGGCGCGACTTCAAAGCCATCGTGAAGAAGGCGGGGCTGGCTCCTGAGTGGACGCCGCGCGAGTTGCGGCACAGCTTCGTCTCGCTGCTTTCGGACCATGGCATCCCGCTGGAGCGCATCGCGCAGCTTGTCGGGCACACCAGTCAGGCGACGACGGAGGCCGTCTACCGGAAGCAGCTCCGACCGGTCATCACCGAGGGCGCGGAAGCCATGGACGTGATCTTTGCCCAGCGTCGCGAAGTGACCGCCTGCGAGGCTTGATCAAAAGTCTTTGGCCCCCTGTTTGGCCCCCCGGGCATGACAGAGGCCACATACCAATTTTGGTATGTGGCCTCTGACCAGCGTCGGGGTGGCGGGATTTGAACCCACGACCTCTTCGTCCCGAACGAAGCGCGCTGCCAAGCTGCGCTACACCCCGGTGTCGCTGCTTGTCGCGGCGACGACGTTTACTTTAGCCCACCGGGGGCTGGAGACGAAATCCGGTTTTCGCGCGGTGGCGGATCGGGTTGGGGCGCGCGTGGTCGAGGGCCACGAGGAGGACGGCGAGGGCGTACATAAAGAGGCCCAGGAGGAGGGCGTTGCCCAGGACGCCCTTGTAGCCGTGGGCCTCGACGTCGAGGAAGGGGTAGAGGTAGCGGGCCTGGGTGCCGGGGATGAGGAGTTCTCCGCGGATGAAGGAGAAGGCCAGATAGGCCAGGGGGTAGAGCATCCAGCCGGGGGCCTGGCGCAGGTGCAGGCGGCCGGGGGCGGTCAGGAGGAGCCAGTCCAGTACGGCCGCGGCGGGGACCACGGTGTGCAGGAGATGGTTGGCCGCCGTGTGCCACAGGGTGGGGGAGGCGGTCGCCTGGTCCGTCATGGTGAAGGGGGTCGCCGTGTCCGCCAGCAGCAGGTGGTACACCAGGCCGGCGATCACCGCGTACACCAGCACCGCGCCTGTCAGGGTGCCCGGCAGCGGGTTGCGGGCGGTCCAGGCGCGGCGGGCCGAGAGCAGCAGGACCAGTGCGAGCAGGATGCTGCTCTGGATGGTGAAGTAGCCGAGGACCCTCAGCGGGCTGCCCAGCATGAGGTGGATCGTCACGCCGGCCAGGGCCGTGAGGGCGGTGAGCAGGCGGAACACGGCGGCCAGGGGGCGGCGTGCGGGCGCCACCACTGCCGCGGCCGGGACGGGAGCGGGCAGCAGGCCGGGTATGCCCGGGATCGCTGGGAGGTCCGGGATGTCCCTGGGTATCGGGGCGGTCATGCCCTCAAGGTAGGTAGATCAGGCGAAAGGGGCGATTTGGATGGGCCGAGCGGGTTATCCCCGGTCATCCATCTTCGTCCGCCCCTTGTCCTGGCTCCCGGCTCCTGGTTCCCGGCGCCCGGCTCCTGGTTCCTAGTTCCGGCTCAAGCCCGCTTGCGTTCCACCAGCGTCAGCAGCGTCGCCTCCGGCGGGCACGCGAAGCGGACCGGCGTGTAGCGGTTCGTTCCGCAGCCCGCCGAGACGTGCAGGTAGGACGTACGGCCGTCCACGGTGTGGGTCGACAGGCCCTTCACGCGGTCGGTGTCCAGGTCGCAGTTGGTGACCAGGGCGCCGTAGAAGGGGATGCAGAGCTGGCCGCCGTGGGTGTGGCCGGCGAGGATCAGGGGGTAGTCGTCGGCCGTGAAGGAGTCGAGGACGCGCAGGTAGGGGGCGTGCACGACGCCCATCGAGAAGTCCGCCGTGCCCGACGGGCCGCCGGCCACCTGCGTGTACCGGTCGCGCTTGATGTGCGGGTCGTCCAGGCCGGTCAGCTCGACCGACACCCCGTCGATCTTCAGCGTGCCGCGCGTGTTGGTCAGGTTCAGCCAGCCGGCGGCGTCGAAGCCGTCACGGAGGTCTTCCCAGGGGTTGTGGACCGCGCCCACTGCGGGCGGGTTGCCGTTCAGGCCGTGGCGGCCCTGGACCTTCTCGATCAGGTAGCGGGCGGGGTTGCGGAGCTTGGGGCCGTAGTAGTCGTTCGAGCCGAAGACGTAGGCGCCCGGGAAGTCCATCAGGGGGCCGAGCGCGTCCAGGACCTCCGGGACGCCCTCCGGGTCGGACAGGTTGTCGCCCGTGTTGATCACGAAGTCCGGGCGCAGGCCGGCCAGCGAGCGCAGCCAGCGCTGCTTCTTGCGCTGCCCGCCGACCATGTGGATGTCGGAGACCTGGAGCACCCGCAGCGGGCCCATGCCCGGGGGCAGGACCGGGACGGTCACCCGTCGCAGTCGGAAGGAGCGGGCTTCGAAGCCCGCCGAATAAAGCAGTCCGGCGGCGCCAACCGCCGCGATTCCCAGGGGAACTCCGTATCGCGCGCGCATACGCCCATCGTGTCAGACCCGGCGGTCCGCCCATGCGACGGGCGTCGGCCGCATAAATGAGCGGGCGTCGGGCGTCGTACACCTGCGACAATCAAGCCCATGACCACGCTCAAGTCGAAGCTGCAGGAAGACCTCAACGCCGCGATCAAGGAGCGCGACGAGCTCCGCTCCTCGACGCTCCGGCTGACGCTCGCCGCGATCACCAAGGAGGAGGTCGCGGGCAAGGAGAAGCGCGAGCTCTCCGACGACGAGGTGCAGAAGGTGATCACCCGCGAGGCGAAGAAGCGGCGGGAGGCGGCCGACGCGTTCGCGCAGGGTGGCCGCGCCGAGCAGGCCGAGCGGGAGAAGGCCGAGGGTGAGGTGCTGGCCGACTACCTGCCCAAGCAGCTCAGCGACGAGGAGCTGAACCAGATCGTCGCCCAGGCCGTCGAGGAGGCCAAGGCCGCCGGTGCGGAGGGGCCGCGGGCCATGGGCGCGGTCATGAAGATCGTGAACCCGAAGGTCGCGGGGCAGGCCGAGGGCGGGCGGGTCGCCGCCGCGGTGAAGAAGCTCCTCGCGGGCTGACCAGGCCGGTTCCCCGGCTTGGCCGGCTCTCCGGTTCCCCGGCTTGGCCGGGCCGGGCGGCAGGGCCTTCGCCCACGTACAACAGGGCATTCGCCCACCTGTACAGCTACGACGACGGGGGCGCCCCTCTTGCGCAGGGGCGCCCCCGTCGTCGTGAGCCACACGCTCGCGGTCGGCTACGGCCAGTTCCCGCCGTTGCCGTTCCCGTTGTTCCCGCCGTTGTCGTTGCCCTCGAACCAGCCCTCGGGGATGGAGAAGGACGGTGACGGTTCGGCGCCGCCGGTCGTGCCACCGGTGGTGCCGCCGGTGGTGAGGCCGCCGAACAGGCCGCCGATGGCGCCGTCACCGTTGCCGTTGTCGTTGTCGCCCCGGCCACGGCCCCGGTCGTCCCGGTCGTCCTTGTCGTCCCGGTCGCGGTCCTCGGCGTCGGGGATGTCGACGAGGCTGAAGGACGGGGCCTCCTTGCCTGCGAGGGCGCCCGACATGGCGTCCCGCCAGATCGGGCCCGGGACCTCACCGCCGTAGACCTTGCTGTGCCAGCGGCCGCCGATGTTGATGTTGACCATCTTGACCTGCTGGGTCGCGCTGCCGACCCAGACCGCGCCGGAGAGGTTGGGCGTGTAGCCGACGAACCAGGCGTTCCTGCGCTCGTCCGTCGTACCGGTCTTGCCGGCGCTCTCGCGGCTGGTGAGGCCCGCCTGCTGGCCCGTACCGGAGTCGACCACGCCGCGCAGCAGCGTGTTGACCGTGTCGGCGGTCTTCTCGGACATGGCGCGCGAGCAGGTGGACTTGGGCACCTCGAGGGACTTCCGCTGGTCGCCGACCTTCTGCGTGATCGCCTCGATCGCGATCGGCGTGCAGTACATGCCGCGGGCGGCGAACGAGGCGTACGCGGTCGCCATGGTCAGCGGCGTGATGCCCCTGGAGCCGAGGGAGATCGCCGGCACCTCGGGCAGCTTCTCGCCGTTGCCCTGCACCACGTCCAGCGCGTCGGTCATCTTCATCACCGGGCACAGGCCGATGTCGGAGATCATCTGGACGAAGTAGGTGTTGACCGACTTCGCCATGGCCTCCTTCAGCCGGTACGGGCCGACCTCGGACTCGTCCTCGTTCTCGACGCGCTCGGACGTGGTGTTCACCCACGGCTTGCCGCTGCACGTCTGGACGGGGTCCGGGTACGGCATCTCGTACGGCGAGGCGTACTCCTGCGTCGGCGGGCGCCCTTCCTCCAGGGCGGCCGCGGCGACGAACGGCTTGAAGGTCGAACCGGTCGGGAAGCCGTAGTTCGAGCCGCCCATGGTGCTGCCGACCGAGTAGTTGATCTCGGTCTCGTTGTCGCCGTAGCCGAACGGCTTGGACTGGCCCATGCCGAGGATCTTGCCGGTGCCGGGCTCGACCAGGGTGGCCGCCGCGGCGACCGAGTCGGACTTGTTGACGTGGTTCTTGAGCGAGTCCTGGACCGACTCCTGGGCCTGCGGGTCGAGGGTGGTGCGGATGGTCAGGCCGCCCTGGTTCCAGACCTTCGCCCGCTCCTCCTTGGTCTTGCCGAAGACCGGGTCGTTGAGGAAGACCTTCTCGACGTACTTGCAGAAGAAGCTGGCGCCCTTGACCGCGGTGATGCAGCCGTTCTTCGGCCGGCTCACCTTCAGCTCCAGCGGCGTCTCCTTGGCACGGTCGGCGTCGGCCTGGGAGATGTCGCCGACCTCGGCCATCCGCTGGAGGACGACGTTGCGGCGCTTGGTGGCCTCCTCCTCGTCGTTCACCGGGTCGTACCGGCTCGGCGACTGGACGATGCCGGCGAGGAGGGCGGCCTCCTGGAGGTTCAGCTTCTTGGCGGACTTGGAGAAGTACCGCTGGGAGGCGGCCTCGACGCCGTAGGCCTGCTGACCGAAGAACGTGATGTTCAGGTAGTTCTCGAGGATCTTCTTCTTGCCCAGCTCCTGCTCGACCTGGATCGCGTACTTCAGTTCCTTGATCTTGCGGCCGAGGGTCTGCTGGGTGGCCTGCGCGACCTTCGTCGGGTCGTCGCCGGCCTCCTCCACGAAGACGTTCTTCACGTACTGCTGGGTGAGCGTGGAGGCGCCCTCGGCGACCTCGCCGGACTGCGCGTTCTTGTTGAGGGCGCGCAGGACGCCCTTCAGGTCGACCGCGCCGTGCTGGTAGAAGCGGGCGTCCTCGATCGCGACGATCGCCTTCTGCATGTACGGCGAGATGTCCTTGAGGTCGACCACCGTGCGGTCACGCGAGTAGACCGTGGCGATGGTGCCGCCCGCGGAGTCCAGGATCGTGGTCCGCTGGCTGAGCGGCGGCGTCTTCAGGTTGGCCGGGATCTCGTCGAATCCCTCGACCGACCCCTTCGCCGCGAGCCCCAGCGCGCCCACGGCGGGCAGCGCGATGCCGGCCATGACCGCTCCCGCGAGCACACTGACACCGAGGAACTTGGCGGCCTGCTGCGTTGGCGACAGACCCCCGCCCGAGCGCTTGTTTGCCATGAGGGCAGCCTACGTTCTCATTCGCCGGACACGCGTATATGCCTTGGCCTAAGCTGCTCTCAACTGTCACAGCAGTGGGGCCACGTATCAATACGTCCGGCGACCGCGAATCGTTCCGGATCTGTGGAGCGAGTTCTCGGAGGTATGTCCGAGGGCGTGTTGAGTTCGTGTCCGAATCCGCCTTGTGTGTCACCTGGCGTCCGTTGTGACGCAACTGAACCATCCCGGAATGCCGGGATTGCCGTGCATGTCGCAGGCTCACTCCCCCGGGTGATCTGCCGCTTACGCATAGTCCGTTCGGGCCATTCAAGATTGGGCCCGAAGGGGGTGTTGCGCTGTGCCCACCTTCCGTAACGTCCTCAACTGGCGGCGGTGAATATGCCGCTGCCGCCGTGGGGGAGCCTCGATTCGGGAGAGGACGGCGCCGGTATGGGCTGGGTAACCGACTGGAGTGCGCAGGCGGCCTGCCGCACTACCGATCCGGATGAACTGTTCGTTCAAGGAGCAGCGCAGAACAGGGCCAAGGCGGTGTGCACCGGATGCCCGGTGCGGACCGAGTGCCTTGCCGACGCGCTCGACAACCGCGTCGAGTTCGGCGTGTGGGGAGGCATGACGGAGCGGGAGCGCCGCGCACTGCTGCGCAGGCGGCCCACCGTGACCTCCTGGCGCCGGCTGCTGGAGACGGCTCGTACGGAGTACGAGCGGGGCGCCGGGCTGGTGCCTCTCGACGACGACCAGGTGTACGAGAACTACGCGGCGGTGAGCTGAGCCCCGCGGGGCTCAGGCCGGCGGGGGCCGGGAAGCCACCGTCGGCCGTTGGAGGCTCGGGCCGCGTCGCGACTCGGCCGCGTTGAGGACTCGGACCCCGAGGGTCCGGGTGCTGTGGCTCGGAGCACGGATTCGGCGCGTCGCAGTTCAGGGCAGTAACCGCGCACGCGCCGTCAGGGCGAACGCTCTCATTCGCCTCCCGGCTCGTCTTCCGTCGGCTCCGGCCGGTACGCGGCCAGCCGGTCTCCGATGTCCCGCAGTCCCGCGAGGTCGTGCACGTCGCCGGGCAGCGCGGCCACTTCGGTCACCGCCACCTCGGGGTGGAGCGCGATGAAGCGGTCACGGGTGCGCCGCTCACGGGCGATCAGCTGCATGCGCTCGGCGTGCAGCCTCAGCAGGCTCGCGGTGATGCGGTCGACGGACCGCTCCTCGTCGGCGCGCTCGTCAGCCGTGCGCTCCGCTGCCGAGTGTTCCTCGTCGGTGTCTTCCAGGCCCGGTGCGGCGGGGGAGCCGTCGGCGTCCGGTACGGCGGCCTCGGCCGGGTCGGCGGGGGAGCCTTCGTCGGAAACCGAACTGCCGCGTGTGTCGGGGGAGTTACGAAGTCCAGCTTTCCCGCCCCCCTGATCCACAATGCGGGTCTCCTCAAGATTTTCCGCGGCGGCGAGCGCCCGCTCGGCCGACAGCCCGTCGGCGCCGCTGCCGTGGACCCGGTTGAGCACCAGCCCGGCGAGCGGCATGTCCTCCGCGGCCAGCCGCCGCACGAAGTACGCGGCCTCGCGCAGCGCGTCCCGCTCCGGGGCCGCGACCACCAGGAACGCCGTACCGGGCGCCTGGAGCAGCTTGTAGGTGGCGTCCGCGCGGGTGCGGAACCCGCCGAAGGTCGTGTCCATCGCGGCCACGAACGTCTGGACGTCCTTCAGCAGCTGACCGCCGAGCAGCTTGCCGAGGGTGCCGGTCATCATCGACATCCCGACGTTCAGGAACTTCATCCCCGCGCGGCCGCCCAGCTTGGCCGGCGCGGTCAGGAGCCGGATCAGCCGCCCGTCCAGGAACGAGCCGAGCCGCTTCGGCGCGTCGAGGAAGTCCAGCGCGGAGCGCGAGGGCGGCGTGTCGACGACGATGAGGTCCCACTCGTCCTTCGACCGCAGCTGCCCCAGCTTCTCCATCGCCATGTACTCCTGCGTGCCGGCGAAGCCGGCGGAGAGCGACTGGTAGAAGGGGTTGCCCAGGATCGCGGCCGCCCGGTCGGGGTCCGCGTGCGCCTCGACGATCTCGTCGAAGGTGCGCTTCATGTCGAGCATCATCGCGTGCAGCTCGCCGTCGCCCTCGACGCCCTTCACCCGGCGCGGGGTGTTGTCGAGGGAGTCGATGCCCATCGACTGGGCGAGCCGGCGCGCCGGGTCGATGGTGAGCACGACGACCTTGCGGCCGCGTTCGGCCGCGCGCAGGCCCAGCGCCGCCGCCGTGGTGGTCTTGCCGACGCCGCCCGAGCCGCAGCACACCACGATCCGGGTCCGCGGGTCGTCGAGCAGCGGGTCGATGTCGAGCACGCGCGCGGGGGCGAGGTGATGGTGGGTCGGGGTGGGGTCCGGACTCATGTCATCCCCTGCTTCCGCAGCTCGGTGGCGAGTTCGTACAGGCCCGCCAGGTCCATGCCCTCGGCGAGCAGCGGCAGCTCGTGCAGCGGCAGGTCCAGTTCGCCGAGGACGGCGCGCTGCTCGTGCTCCAGCTGGTACCGCGCGGCGTACTCGTCGGCCTGCCCCAGCAGCGGGTCCACCAGCCGCTCGGCGTGCTGGCCGCGGCGCGCGCCGCCCAGCCCGGCCGCCGACAGGGAACGGGCGAGTTCGGCGTGCGGAAGGGTCCGTACGAGGTCCAGGTCGGCCGCGTCGAGCAGCTCGGGGCGGACCATGTTGACGACGACCCGGCCGACCGGCAGCCGGGCGGCGCGCAGTTCGGCGATGCCGTCGGCGGTCTCCTGGACCGGCATCTCCTCCAGCAGCGTCACCAGGTGCACCGCCGTCTCCGGGGACTTCAGGACCCGCATCACGGCCTGCGCCTGATTGTGTATCGGGCCGATCTTGGCGAGCCCGGCCACCTCGTCGTTGACGTTGAGGAATCGGGTGATGCGCCCGGTGGGCGGCGCGTCCATGACGACGTAGTCGTAGACGAACCGTCCGGTCCTGTCCTTGCGCCGGACCGCCTCGCAGGCCTTGCCGGTGAGGAGGACGTCCCTCAGGCCGGGCGCGATGGTGGTGGCGAAGTCGATGGCGCCGAGTTTCTTCAGGGCCCGTCCGGCGCTCCCCAGCTTGTAGAACATCTGGAGGTAGTCCAGAAGGGCCAGTTCGGGATCGATGGCGAGGGCGAACACCTCCCCGCCCCCGGGAGCGACGGCGATCTTCCGCTCCTCGTAGGGCAGCGCCTCCGTCTCGAATAGCTGTGCGATGCCTTGCCGGCCTTCGACCTCGACGAGGAGCGTCCGCTTCCCCTCCGTGGCGAGGGCCAGCGCGAGGGCGGCGGCGACCGTCGTCTTTCCGGTCCCGCCCTTGCCGCTGACGACCTGGAGCCTGCTCACGCCTTCGAGCGTAACCAGTCCGCGCCCGACGCAATCCGGAGGCTGTGGACAACTGTCGTCCCTGGCCGCCCGCGGCCGTCCGCGGGAGCCCGTCACCGCCGTCGCCGGGCCGTCCGCCGGAGCCCGCCGCGACAGCGGCTACAGTCGCCCCATGACCAAGTGGGAATACGCAACCGTGCCGCTGCTCGTCCATGCCACGAAGCAGATTCTGGACACCTGGGGCGAGGACGGCTGGGAGCTCGTCCAGGTCGTGCCCGGCCCGAACAACCCCGAGCAGCTGGTGGCCTACCTGAAGCGGGAGAAGCAGGCGTGAGCGCGGTCGAGGCGAAGCTCGCCGAGCTGGGCCTGACGCTGCCGGCGGTCGTCCCGCCGCTGGCCGCCTACCAGCCGGCCGTGCGGTCCGGCGTGTACGTCTACACCGCCGGCCAGCTGCCGATGGTGGACGGCAAGCTGCCCGTCACCGGCAAGGTCGGCGCGGAGGTCACGGCCGAGGAGGCCAAGGCCCTCGCCCGGACCTGCGCGCTGAACGCGCTCGCCGCCGTCAAGTCCGTCGTCGGTGACCTGGACCGCGT
The DNA here is from genome assembly GCF_001905845.1 of Streptomyces sp. TSRI0107. Lineage (GTDB taxonomy): Bacteria > Actinomycetota > Actinomycetes > Streptomycetales > Streptomycetaceae > Streptomyces. Next base: position 198,695 of record NZ_LIVZ01000010.1, read on the forward strand.
CGCGCGGGTCGTCAAGGTCGTCGGCTTCGTGGCCTCGGCCGCGGACTTCACCGGCCAGCCGGGCGTCCTCAACGGCGCCAGCGAGCTGCTGGGCGAGGTGCTGGGCGACAAGGGCGTCCACGCGCGGAGCGCGGTCGGCGTCGCGGTGCTGCCGCTGGACGCGCCGGTGGAGGTCGAGATCCAGGTGGAGCTGACGGAGGCGTAGGCCCGTCGCCTCGCCCTTCCACCGCGGCGGTGATCGTTTGCCTCTCGAACATGCGCGCGTTCCGGGATAGCCTCCGGCCATGGCGAACGGTCAGTGGTACCCCCCTGAGTGGCCGGAGCTCATCCGCGCGCTGGCGGACGGCACCCTCACCCCGGTGCCCCCCAAGCGCGCGGCCACGGTGATGCTCCTGAAGGACACCGACAGCGGCACCGCCGTCCACATGCTGCGCAGACGCGCCTCCATGGCCTTCGCCGGAGGCGCGTACGCCTATCCGGGCGGCGGCGTCGACCCACGGGACGACGACCGGCACGTCCGCTGGGCGGGCCCCACGCGCGCGTGGTGGGCGGACCGGCTCGGCGTCGACGAGACCGCCGCCCAGGCGATCGTCTGCGCCGCCGTCCGGGAGACCTACGAGGAGGCGGGCGTCCTCCTGGCCGGACCCGCACCCGACACCGTCGTCGGCGACACCACCGGCGACGACTGGGAGGCGGACCGCGCGGCGCTCGTCGCCCGCGAGCTGTCGTTCGCCGAGTTCCTGGACCGCCGCGGCCTGGTGCTGCGCTCCGATCTGCTCGGCGCCTGGACCCGCTGGATCACCCCCGAGTTCGAGCCCCGCCGCTACGACACGTGGTTCTTCGTCGCCGCGCTCCCCGAGGGCCAGCGCACCCGCAACGCCTCCTCCGAGGCGGACCGCACGGTGTGGATCCGGCCCGCGGACGCCGCGGCGGCGTACGACAAGGGCGAACTGCTGATGATGCCGCCCACCATCGCCACCCTGCGGCAGCTGACGCCCTACGGCACGGCCGCCGAGACGCTGGCCGCCGCACCGGACCGGGACCTCGCTCCCGTCCTCGCACAGGCCCGTCTGGAGGGCGGGGAGATCGTGCTCTCCTGGCCGGGCCACGACGAGTTCACCAAGCACATCCCGACCGGGGGAGCCCCCGCATGACCGACGCAAGCGCCCTTCCCGGCCAGCCGCGCGGCGGGGTCCTCTCCGGACCCGCCACCGCGCGGGCCGTCAACGTCCTCGCCCCCAACCCGTCCGCGATGACCCTGGACGGCACCAATACCTGGATCCTGTCGGAACCCGGCTCCGACCTGGCCGTCGTGGTCGACCCCGGACCGCTGGACGAGGGCCACCTGAAGCACGTCGTGGAAACCGCCGAGCAGGACGGCAAGCGCGTCGCCCTGACCCTGCTGACACACGGCCACCCCGACCACGCGGAGGGCGCTGCCCGCTTCGCCGAACTCACCGGCACGCGCGTACGGGCCCTCGACCCGGCGCTGCGCCTCGGCGACGAGGGCCTGGCCGCCGGCGACGTGATCCGCGTGGGCGGCCTGGAGCTGCGCGTCGTCCCGACCCCCGGCCACACCGCGGACTCCCTCTGCTTCCACATCCCGGCCGACCAGGCGGTCCTGACGGGCGACACGATCCTCGGCCGCGGTACGACGGTCGTGGCGCACCCCGACGGCCGCCTCGGCGACTATCTGGACTCCCTGCGCCGCCTGAGGTCCCTCACGGTCGACGACGGCGTCCACACCGTCCTGCCGGGCCACGGGCCGGTCCTGGACGACGCCCAGGGCGCCGTGGAGTTCTACCTCGCCCACCGCGCCCACCGCCTCGCCCAGGTCGAGACGGCCGTCGAGGACGGCTACCGTACGGCCGCCCAGGTCGTCGGCCACGTCTACGCCGACGTGGACCGCTCCCTGTGGCCGGCGGCGGAACTGTCGGTCCGGGCGCAGCTGGAGTACCTGGAGGAACACGGGCTCATCTAGGGCCCGGGCGCGCACAAGTCGTCGAGGGCGGGCTTCTAGGGCCTCGGCGCTTCGACGCCGTGCACGCACGCGTACTCCCCGGCGAGCGGCGAACACCTCCGCCATCTCCAGCCTGCCCGGCTGTGGAGCAGGATGCCGACGCCGTCGATCTCGGCGAACTCGGCGTCGAGCTCCGCGCCGAGCCGGTCGGCGGCGGCGCGGTCGGCCTCCCCGGCCTCCCAGCCCTCCGCGCGGAGGGCGACCAGCAGGGCGGGCTGGACGCGCTCCAGCGAGCCGTCACGCGTCAGCCGGCCCTGGGAGCCGACGCCCTTCGGCGGAACGGCTTCGGACACCCGCCCACCATGCGCCGACGGGGCCCCGCCCCCCAAGAGGCGGGACCCCGTCGGCGGTGGTCCGGTGACCGGCGTCAGCGCGAGCGCTTCGCCAGGCGTTCGACGTCCAGGAGGATCACCGCGCGGGCCTCCAGGCGGAGCCAGCCGCGCTGGGCGAAGTCGGCGAGCGCCTTGTTGACCGTCTCGCGGGAGGCGCCGACGAGCTGGGCCAGCTCCTCCTGGGTGAGGTCGTGGACGACGTGGATGCCTTCCTCGGACTGCACGCCGAAGCGGCGCGAGAGGTCCAGCAGGGCACGCGCGACACGGCCCGGAACGTCCGAGAAGACCAGGTCCGACATGGCGTCGTTGGTCTTGCGCAGCCGGCGGGCGACGGCGCGCAGCAGCGCGGCGGCCACCTCGGGGCGGGCGTTCAGCCAGGGCTGGAGGTCGCCGTGGCCGAGGCCGAGCAGCTTGACCTCGGTGAGCGCGGTGGCGGTCGCCGTGCGCGGGCCCGGGTCGAAGAGCGACAGCTCGCCGATCAGCTCGCCGGGGCCGACCACGGCGAGCATGTTCTCGCGGCCGTCCGGCGACGTGCGGTGGAGCTTGACCTTGCCTTCGGTGACCACGTAGAGCCGGTCGCCCGGGTCGCCCTCGTGGAACAGGGAGTCACCACGCGCGAGGGTCACCTCACTCATGGAGGCACGCAGCTCCGCGGCCTGCTCGTCGTCGAGCGCCGCGAAGAGCGGATTCCGCCGCAGAACGTCGTCCACGAGTTCTCTCCTTGTCGACCTGCTCAGGGGATCTTGCTCCCCCTTGTACCAGGGGACCGTGGTGCCCATTTTGCCGGACGGTCCAAACAGTGTGATCTGTCACAAGGATGCCGCACTGGTGTCCCGTGGTAAGCGGCAGGGGTCCAATTGGGCGCCGATCTTCGAGGTCCGGGGCGGATGTCAGTGCGGGGCCGTAGGCTGGCCGAGTGTCCAAAACGCCGGTGAGAGCACAGGCCTAGGGGGCTGCACGGGTGGTTGTACGTTGCGATTCCGCTGTGGGCGAACAGAGTCCCGGTGGTGAGGGAAAAACAGCAAAGGCGACAAAGACGGCAAAAACGGCGAAGAAGGCGGCTGTGAAGAAGTCGGCCCCGGCGAAGAAGGCCACCGCAGCCACGGCCAGGAAGTCCGCGCCCGCGAAGAAGAGCACGGCCAAGAAGACAGCCGCCAAGAAGGCGCCCGCCAAGAAGACCGCCGCCACCGTCGTCCGCAAAGCCACTGTCAAGAAGGCCGAGATCGCCCCCAAGAAGGCCACCGCCGCCGTCGAGAAGGCCGCGCCCGCGAAGACGATCACGCCGAAGCCGCCCCGCGCGGAGTCCCGTGTCGCCCTGGTCCGCCGGGCCCGCCGGATCAACCGCGAACTCGCCGAGGTCTTCCCATACGCCCACCCCGAGCTGGACTTCGAGAACCCCTTCCAGCTCCTGGTCGCCACGGTGCTCTCCGCCCAGACCACCGACCTGCGCGTCAACCAGACAACCCCCGCGCTGTTCGCCCGGTACCCGACCCCCGAGGAACTGGCCGCCGCCAACCCGGAGGAGGTCGAGGAGATCCTGCGCCCCTGCGGGTTCTTCCGGGCCAAGACCCGGTCGGTGATGGGGCTGTCCAAGGCACTGACGGAGGAGTTCGGCGGCGAGGTCCCCGGCCGTCTCGAAGACCTCGTCAAGCTGCCCGGCGTCGGCCGCAAGACGGCCTTCGTGGTCCTCGGCAACGCCTTCGGCCGTCCCGGCATCACCGTGGACACGCACTTCCAGCGGCTCGTACGGCGCTGGCAGTGGACCGAGGAGACCGAACCGGACAAGATCGAGGCCGCCGTCGGCGCGCTGTTCCCGAAGAGCGACTGGACGGACCTCTCGCACCACGTCATCTGGCACGGCCGCCGCATCTGCCACGCCCGCAAGCCCGCCTGCGGCGCCTGCCCCATCGCCCCGCTCTGCCCGGCGTACGGCGAGGGCGAGACGGACCCCGAGAAGGCGAGGAAGCTGCTGAAGTACGAGAAGGGCGGCCTGCCCGGCCAGCGCCTGAACCCGCCGCAGGCCTACCTGGACGCGGGCGGCAAGCCGGCCCCGCCGCTGGGGGCCGGATGAGGGGCGCGGCGGTGCACGAGCCCCGCGCCGGGGCGCGCGGCCCCCACACGTCCGCGCCGACACCACCGGGCCCACCCGTGCGCGCGGAACGATCTCAGGTGTCTCGGGCGTTGGAAACGGCAAGGCGACGGGGGTGGCGATGAGGCGGGCGAGCGAGACGCAGGGCGGGCCGGTCGTGGTCAGCAGGGAAGGGCTGCCCGGCTGGCTGGATCCGGTGGTGCGGGCCGTGGAGACCGTCAAGCCGCTCCAGCTGAGCCGCTTCCTGCCGCCGGAGGACGGGGCGGGCCGCCAGTCCGCCGTCCTGGTGCTGTTCGGCGAGGGCGAGCGCGGACCGGAGCTGCTGCTGATGGAGCGCGCCGGCACCCTGCGCTCGCACGCGGGGCAGCCGTCCTTCCCGGGCGGCGCCCTGGACCCCGAGGACGGCGACGCGCACGGCGACGGCCCGCTGCGGGCCGCGCTGCGTGAGGCCGAGGAGGAGACCGGGCTCGACCCCTCCGGCGTCCAGGTCTTCGGCGTGCTGCCCAAGCTGTACATCCCGGTCAGCGGCTTCGTGGTGACCCCGGTGCTGGGCTGGTGGCGCGAGCCGAGCCCGGTCGGTGTCGTCGACCCCAACGAGACCGCCCGCGTGTTCACCGTGCCCGTGGCGGATCTCACGGACCCCGCCCACCGCGCGACGACCGTCCACCCCAGCGGCCACCGAGGTCCGGCATTTCTGGTCGAATCGGCTCTGGTCTGGGGTTTCACCGCCGGGATCATCGACCGGCTGCTGCACTACGCCGGCTGGGAGCGCCCCTGGGACCGCGAGAAGCTGGTCCCGCTCGACTGGCGTGCATGACAGGGTGGCCCCCGTGCTGTGTTTCCCCGGGGGACGACCCCGGGACCCCCGGCCGAGTCGGCGGGACCGGAGAATGACGAGGCGAGGCCTGAATCGGTGAACGTGCTGGACATCCTGTTGCTGGTCGCGGCCGTGTGGTTCGCGATCGTCGGCTATCGCCAGGGCTTCGTCGTCGGCATCCTGTCGGTGATCGGCTTCCTGGGCGGCGGCCTCGTCGCCGTCTACGCGCTGCCCTTCATCTGGGATCTGCTCACCGACAACGCGGAGGTCAGCACGACCGCCGCCGTCGTCGCGGTCGTCGTCGTGATCGTCTGCGCCTCCGTCGGCCAGGCGCTGACCACCCATCTCGGCAACAAGCTGCGCCGGTACATCACCTGGACCCCGGCCCGTGCCCTGGACGCCACCGGCGGCGCCCTCGTCAACGTGGTCGCGATGCTGCTGGTCGCCTGGCTGATCGGTTCCGCCCTCGCGGGCACCACGCTGCCGACGCTCGGCAAGGAGGTCCGTAACTCCAAGGTGCTGCTCGGGGTGTCGCGGGCGCTGCCCGCGCAGGCCGACATCTGGTTCGCGGACTTCTCCTCGGTGCTCGCGCAGAACGGCTTCCCGCAGGTCTTCAGCCCGTTCGCGAACGAGCCGATCACCGACGTCCAGCCGCCCGACCCGGCGCTCGCGGGCAGCCCGGTCGCCGCCCGCGCCCAGCGTTCCATCGTCAAGGTGGTGGGCACCGCGCAGAGCTGCGGCAAGGTCCTGGAGGGCACCGGCTTCGTCTTCGGCGACCGTCGCGTCATGACCAACGCCCACGTGGTGGGCGGCGTCGACGAACCCACCGTGCAGATAGGCGGGGAGGGCAAGAAGTACGACGCCACGGTCGTGCTCTACGACTGGGAGCGCGACATCGCCGTACTGGACGTGCCCGATCTGCGGGCGCCCGTACTGAAGTTCACCGAGGACGACGCCGCGAGCGGCGACGGCGCGATCGTCGCCGGCTTCCCGGAGAACGGCGCGTACGACGTGCGCTCGGCGCGGGTGCGCGGGCGCATCACCGCCAACGGGCCGGACATCTACCACCGCGGCACCGTCCGGCGCGACGTGTACTCGCTGTACGCGACCGTCCGTCAGGGCAACTCCGGCGGCCCGCTGCTCACCCCGGAAGGCGAGGTCTACGGCGTGGTGTTCGCCAAGTCACTGGACGACGCCGAGACCGGGTACGCGCTGACCGTGGACGAGATCCGGGAGGACATCACCGCGGGACGTACGGCCAACCAGCAGGTGGGCACCGACAGCTGCGCGCTGTGACGCGCGCGGCGTCAGCCTCGCGGGTGACGCAGGCGTACCGAGACCCAGCGGGCCCGGCGGCGCAGGATGCGCGGAATGCCCACCCTCGGGTCGCCGGCCGCCAGTTGCGGCGTACCCCGCTGGTGAGAGCTCAGGGTGTCGCCCGAGCGGCGGTCGCGTGCTGCGTCACTGTAGTCGTGCGTCCAGCCCATACCCCGACGTGTGCCCCCACCCCATGGTCGATAACCGCCTCGCGGGCCCTCAATTGGCCTATGCGCCGGGCATGTGGCCGTTCGTAGGACAGATGTTCACGTCCGGATACCGGGCGCATCTGTGCGGTCACTCGTTGGGGTCATCCGCCGGAGTCTTCGGGGTCGTCCGCCGGGCTCACCGGTCGGGTTCGGGGTCCTTCAGCCAGCCGATCAGCTCGTTGGAGAACGCCACCGGGTCCTCCTCGTGCGGGAAGTGGCCCAGCCCGTCGAAGAGCCGCCAGCGGTACGGGGCTTCGACGTACTCGCCGGAACCGGCCGCGCTGCGGGTGCGCATCACCGGGTCCAGGGAACCGTGCAGATGGAGCGTCGGCACCCGAACGGGCCGTTTCATCCGCCGGTTGAACTGGAAGCCGTCGGGACGGGCCAGGGAGCGGACCATCCAGCGGTACGGCTCGATGGAGCAGTGCGCGGTCGACGGGATGCACATCGCGCGCCGGTACGTCTCCACCGCCTCGTCGTCCGGGGTGCGCGGCCCGGACCAGTCCCGGATCAGCCGCCCGACGAGCGCCCCGTCGTCCGCGACGAGCTGCCGCTCCGGGATCCAGGGCCGCTGGAAGCCCCAGATGTAGGAGCCGGCGGACGTCTGTCTGGGGTCGGAGAGCATCGCCGAGCGCCAGCGCCGCGGATGCGGCATCGAGGCGACCGCCAGCCGCCGTACCAGCTTGGGGCGCATCACGGCCGCCGTCCACGCCAGGTAGCCGCCCAGGTCGTGCCCGACGAGCGCGGCGTCCGGCTCGCCGAGCGAGCGGACGACGCCGGTGATGTCGAGGGCCAGGTTGGCCGGGTCGTACCCGCGCGGCGTGCGGTCGCTGCCGCCGACACCCCTGAGGTCCATGGCGACGGCCCGGAACCCGGCGTCGGCGAGCGCCACCAGCTGGTGCCGCCAGGCCCACCAGAACTGCGGGAAGCCGTGCAGCAGCATCACCAGCGGCCCGTCGCCCAGCTCCGCGATGTGGAAGCGGGCGCCGTTGGCGGCCACGTCCCGGTGGATCACCTCGTGCCCGCCGGGCAGGCCGAGGCGTACGACCGAGGCCGGCTGGGCCGGTGGAGTGTCGGGTTCCGTCATGACGACGAGCGTGCCACAGGTTCGATGGCCGCGGGCACGCGGTCGGCGGGCAGCTCCGGACGCGGGTGCGGCTTGGCGTTCTGCAGGACGCCCGCCGTCTCCTTCATCGACGCGGCGACCTTCTGCGGGCCGCGGCCCTTCTTCGCCTTCTTCGCGAAGACCACGCCGATCAGCGCGAGGACGCCCGCGACGAGCACGTTGGCCGCGAAGGACAGCAGGAAGCAGATCGCGAGGTTCCAGTGGGTCCAGGTCCGAATGCCGTACGCCAGCGCGAAGTTGAGCATCGGAAGCGAGAACAGCAGGAGCACGCCGGCCGCCATGAAGGCGCCGCCACTGGTCGCGCCCCGCTTGACGTCCTGTCGGAGCTGGGCCTTGGCCAGTGCGATCTCGTCGTGCACCAGCGCGGACATTTCGGTCGTCGCCGTGGCGAACAGCTGGCCGATGCTGCGTTCGGCGCCGACCGGGCTGCCGTCGGGTGCGCTCATCGCGGTCTCCCTCTTCTGCCTGACTGGTGACGGTCCCGTCATTTGTACCGTCTCGTCAGATCATGCCGGACCGTCGTTCTCCGCGCCTGCCCCGCCCGCCACTTCGGCAGTCGTATCGCGCCCGGCGGCCTTCTCCTCGGCCATCCGGCGGTGTTCCGCGGCCTTGCGCTCGTGGATGGCCGCCATCCGCAGGTGGTACTCGGGCCGGTCCTCCTCGTAGACGTCCGGGATGCCGTCGAGGTCGTCGTCGCGCTCCTCGGCCTCCCATATCCGCCGGTACTTGGCGTTCCGGATCTTCAGCAGCACGGTCGCCGCGGCCGCCGCGAGCAGGGAGCCGGTCAGCACGGCGGCCTTGATCTCGCCGGTGAGCGTCGCGTCGCCCTCGAAGGCCAGTTCGCCGATGAGCAGCGAGACGGTGAACCCGATGCCGGCCAGGGTCGCCACCGCGAACACGTCCGGCCAGGCGAGGTCGTCGCTGAGCGAGGCCCGGGTGAAACGTGCCGTCAGCCAGGTGCCGCCGAAGATGCCGAGGGTCTTGCCGACCACCAGACCCAGCACCACCCCCAGGGTCTCCGGCCGGGTGAACACCTCGCCGAGCGCCCCGCCGGACACCGACACGCCCGCGCTGAACAGGGCGAAGAGCGGCACGGCGAGGCCCGCCGAGAGCGGCCGTACGAGGTGCTCGATGTGCTCGCCGGGGGAGTGCTCCTCGCCCTCGCGGGTGGTGCAGCGCAGCATCAGACCCATCGCGACACCGGCGATGGTGGCGTGGACGCCGCTGTTGTACATCAGCGCCCAGATCACCAGCGCCAGCGGGACGTACACGTACCACCCGCGTACGCCCTTCCGCAGCAGCAGCCAGAAGACGGCGAGGCCGGCCACCGCGCCGCCGAGGGCGGCGAAGTTCAGGGTGTCGGTGAAGAACACCGCGATGATCAGGATGGCGAACAGGTCGTCGACGACGGCGAGGGTCAGCAGGAAGGCGCGCAGGGCGCTCGGCAGGGACGTGCCGATCACCGCGAGCACGGCCAGCGCGAAGGCGATGTCGGTGGCCGTGGGCACCGCCCAGCCGGCCAGGGAGCCGCCGCCGGCGACGTTGGTGAGGGTGTAGACCAGCGCGGGTGCGGCCATGCCGGACAGCGCGGCGACGACCGGCAGGGCGGCGGCCCTGGGGTCACGCAGGTCACCGGCGACGAGTTCGCGTTTGAGTTCGATGCCGGCGACGAAGAAGAAGATCGCGAGCAGTCCGTCGGCGGCCCAGTGCGCGACGGAGAGGTTCAGGCCGAGCGCCTCGGGACCGAAGTGGAAGTGGCTGACCGATGCGTAGCTGCCGTGCAGCGCGGGAACGTTCGCCCAGATCAGGGCGGTGATCGCGGCGACGAGCAGCAGGACGCCGCCGACCGTCTCGGTGCGCAGCGCGTCCGCGACGTAGGTCCGCTCGGGCAGGGAGAGCCGGCCGAAGACCTTGCGGGGGGTGCGGGGGGCGGACACGGGGACCTCCGGTGGGTGGGCAGCGCGAATCGCTTGCCGACCAGACTTCCCGGCGCACCTTTTTATTTACTTTACCTAAGGGGCTTCGCCTGGGGAACGGTGGGCGGGTCCACCACCGTCCACCCTAGGCGCGCGAAGGGTGCCCGGCACGTCCGGCGCCGGGCACCCCTCGACACGGTGAGCTCAGTCCTCGCTCGGCGCCGCCGGGAGCTGCGACTGGATGAGCTGCATGACCGTGCTGTCGGTCAGTGTCGTGACGTCCCCGAGCTCACGGTTCTCGGCGACGTCGCGCAGCAGCCGGCGCATGATCTTGCCGGAGCGGGTCTTCGGCAGCTCGGCCACCGGCAGGATCCGCTTGGGCTTGGCGATCGGGCCGAGCGTGGCGCCGACGTGGTTGCGCAGCTCGGCGACCAGCTCCTCGGTCTGCGCCGCCGTACCGCGCAGGATCACGAAGGCGACGATCGCCTGGCCGGTGGTCTCGTCCGCCGCGCCGACCACGGCCGCCTCGGCGACGGCGGGGTGCGAGACGAGCGCGGACTCGACCTCGGTGGTGGAGATGTTGTGGCCGGAGACGAGCATGACGTCGTCGACGCGTCCCAGCAGCCAGATGTCGCCGTCGTCGTCCTTCTTCGCGCCGTCACCCGCGAAGTACTTGCCCTCGAAGCGCGACCAGTAGGTGTCGATGAAGCGCTGGTCGTCGCCCCAGATGGTGCGCAGCATCGACGGCCACGGCTCGGTGAGGACCAGGTAGCCGCCTCCGCCGTTCGGCACCTCGTTCGCCTCGTCGTCGACGACCGTCGCGGAGATGCCGGGCAGCGGGCGCTGCGCGGAGCCCGGCTTGGTCTCCGTGACGCCCGGCAGCGGCGAGATCATCATCGCGCCGGTCTCGGTCTGCCACCAGGTGTCCACGACGGGCGTCCGGTCCGCGCCGATGTGCTTGCGGTACCAGACCCACGCCTCGGGGTTGATCGGCTCGCCCACGGAGCCCAGCACGCGCAGGCTGCCGAGGTCGAACTTCGCGGGGATGTCGTCGCCCCACTTCATGAACGTGCGAATGGCCGTCGGCGCCGTGTAGAGGATCGTGACCCCGTACTTCTGCACGATCTCCCAGAACCGGCCCTGGTGCGGGGTGTCCGGCGTGCCCTCGTACATCACCTGGGTCGCGCCGTTCGCCAGCGGCCCGTAGACGATGTAGGAGTGCCCGGTGACCCAGCCGACGTCGGCGGTGCACCAGTAGACGTCCGTCTCCGGCTTGAGGTCGAAGACCGCGTGGTGGGTGTACGCCGTCTGCGTGAGGTAGCCGCCGGAGGTGTGCAGGATGCCCTTCGGCTTACCCGTCGTACCGGACGTGTAGAGGATGAAGAGCGGGTGCTCGGCGTCGAACGCCTCCGGCGTGTGCTCCGCGCTCTGGCGGCCGACGAGGTCGTGCCACCACACGTCGCGCTCGTCGTTCCAGGCGATGTCCTGGCCGGTACGGCGGACCACGAGCACGTGCTCCACGTTGTCGACGCGGGTGATCGCGTCGTCGACGGCCGGCTTCAGCGCGGACGGCTTGCCGCGCCGGTAGCCGCCGTCGGAGGTGATGACCACCTTGGCGTCCGCGTCCTGGATGCGGGTCGCGAGCGCGTCCGCCGAGAAGCCGCCGAAGACCACCGAGTGCGCGGCGCCGATCCGGGCGCAGGCCAGCATGGCGATCGCCGTCTCCGGGATCATCGGCATGTAGACGGCGACCCGGTCGCCCTTGCGGACCCCCAACTCAAGCAGGGCGTTCGCGGCCCGGGACACCTCGTCCTTCAGCTCGGCGTAGGTGATGGCGCGGCTGTCGCCCGGCTCGCCCTCGAAGTGGATGGCCACCCGGTCGCCGTGCCCGGCCTCGACATGGCGGTCGACGCAGTTGTACGCGACGTTCAGCTCGCCGTCCTTGAACCACTTGGCGAACGGCGGGTTCGACCAGTCCAGCGTCTCGGTCGGTGCCTTGGCCCAGGTCAGCCGTCGGGCCTGCTCGGCCCAGAAGCCGAGCCTGTCAGCCTTGGCCTGCTCATACGCCTCCGCGGTGACGTTGGCGTTCGCGGCCAGGTCGGCGGGGGGCGCGAACCTGCGCTCTTCCTTCAGCAGGTTGGCCAGGCTTTCGTTGCTCACGACATCTCCCTTTCCCAGGGTGTCCGTTGTGTCCCAGGCCACAGCTCATCAGACCCGGGGGGCCGATGACAAGGGTCGTTGGGAAATTGGTTTAGACCTATTCGGTGATCGACTGCGGGTCGGGGTCATCCGTACCCACGGACGCGGGGCCAGCGGAGTTCAGCTGTTGTAACGCCTCTCACACTTCCGCCCAAGTACAGGTGAAGACAGACGAGATCCGGTGAGAGGGGACAGCCAGTGGACGGCATACGGGGCGGGCCCGCGGCGGCGGTACGGGACCCTCGGCTCTTCGAGGAGTTCTACCGCCGCCATGTCGACGCCGTGACCTCTTTCGTGGCCCGGCGTGTCGCCGACGCCCACACCGTCGCCGACCTCACGGCCGAGGTCTTCCTCGCGGTCCTCGACTCCGCCCACACCTACCGCGCCGGGCGCGGTGGCGAACGCGCCTGGCTCTACGGCATCGCGCGCAACGTCGTCTCCTCGGAGTACCGGCGCCTGGACCGCGAGAGACGGCGCGACCGGCTGATCTCCGGGCGGCGGCTGCTGGACGCCGACGACATCGCCCGCCTGGAGGACAAGCTCGACGCCGAGTCCCCCGGACGCCGCGCCCTCGCCGCGCTGGAACGGCTGCCGGAGGGCGAGCGCGCGGTCCTGGAACTGATCGTGGTCGACCAGCTCACGGTCACCGAGGCGGCGACCGCGCTCGGCATCCGCCAGGTCACGGCACGGGTCCGGCTGCACCGGGCGCGGAAGGCGCTGCGGGCGGAGGCGCTGCGGGCGGAGGCGGGGCACGAGGAGGCGGGGCGCGCGGAGCCCGTCCCGCCGGGGGGTGGAGCGCACGGCACATCTCTGTCATACGTCACCGGAGGAAACGGGGGAGAGGCATGACCAGCGGCACCACCAGGACGACCTTCGAGGACCGGCTGCTCGCGGAACTGCGCCGCGAGATCGAAGCGCGCGCGAGTGAGTCCGCGGCTGTTCCGACGTCCGCGGCCGTTCCGACATCCGCGGCCGTTCCGACGTCCGCAGCGGTGGCGACGCCTGCAGGCCCGACGCCTGCAGCGGTTCCGATGCCTGCTCCGGGACGCCGTCGCAGGGCCGTCACGGCGCCGAGGCTCGGCCTCGTCGCTCTGGCCTGCGTCGCCGCCGGGGCCGCGTGGGTGCTGGCACCGGGCTCCCCGGCCGACACCCCGGCCTACGCACTGGAATCGCACCCCGACGGGAGCGTGACCCTCACCCTGAACGACATCGCGCTCGGTGGCCGCTTGCAGGACGGGCTCGCCGAGCGGCTGAAGCGGCAGGGCATCCATGTGTCCGTGGACGACCTGCCCGTCGGATACGAGTGCACCCACCCGCGCGGCGAGGCCCTTCCAGGCCCGTTCGCCCGGGGGGAGGACGGCGCGGTCGGCTGGGAGATCACCCTGCGCCGCGGGGACTCCCTGGCTTTCGAGAGCACCGCTCAGCCGCAGCCGGACGGCAGCCGACAGCGGGTCGTCAGCTTCTACGGGGTCCGCGGCGAGATCGCCCCGTGCGATCCCGTCCGCGCCCCGGAACCCCGCCCGGCGGAGACGTCCGGCCTCCGCTGAGCGGGGATCCCGCTACGCCGGGCTGCGCAGATCCTCGGCGTCGGGCACGTGGTCGAAGACCTCCGCCCCGGCCGCCTCGGTGAGCAGGTAGGCCTGTGCCTCACCCACGTGGAAGTACATCCCGTGCAGCTCCAGCGCTCCCTCGCGCAGGGCCCGGGCCACCGACTCGTGGGCGCGCAGGTGCTCCAGCTGCTGGACGACGTTGGTCAGGCACAACTGCTCGACCGCGTCGGCCGGCCGCCGTCCGGCGAGCCGCGCCCAGGGTCGTTCGGTGTCGGCCATCCGCTCCAGGCTGGGCATCCCGTGCCGCAGCCATCGCTTGAGCGGGGTCTGCGCGCCGCCGGGTTCGGAGTTGATCAGTGCCTGCATCGCTCCGCACCCGGAGTGCCCGCACACCGTGATGGACCGCACCTCCAGCACGTCCACCGCGTACTCGATCGCCGCGGCGACGGAGTCGTCACCGCTCTCCTCGCCCGGCAGCGGCACCAGGTTGCCCACGTTGCGGACCACGAACAGGTCACCCGGACCACTGGAGGTGATCATCGAGGTGACGAGCCGTGAGTCGGCGCAGGTCAGGAACAGCTGCACCGGCCGCTGCCCCTCCCTGGCCAGCCGCGCCAGCTCACCTCGCACCAGCGGGGCGGTCTTGCGCTGGAACGCGCTGATGCCGCGGGCGAGGTGGTGACCGCCTGGGCTGTCGGCGGACGCGGAGCCGGTGGACGGGGCGGACGGGGCGGACGGGGCGGAGCCGGTGGGGTTTTGCCGGGCTCTCGGGCTGTCCGAGTCTTCGGCGCGTCCTGAGCTTCCGGGTCGTCCCGTGCCTCCGGGGCGTCCTGAGCCGTCGGGGCTGCCCGGGTCCTCCGGGTCCGCCGGGCCCGTCACGCCGGCGGCCGACTGGCCGGAGCTGCCGGGGCCACGCGGGTCACCGGTGCCACCGGAGTCCTCGGTGCCGCCGGTGATGTCGGCGTCCTCGGATCCGTCCGGACCGTCGCCCCGGACCCTGCCCGTTCCGGCATCCGCCGCCGGCTCCGGCACCGGCCGCTCCCACTCGCACTGGTGGTTGCGCCAGGCCGTCCACGGGCGGCATCGGCAGTCGCCGGCGCCTTCCGGGTCGTCGGCGTCGGTACCGGTGTGGGGTTCGGACGGGGCGCCCGGTTCGGCGATGCGGATTCCGGCGCGGCGGCCGGTCAGCTCGACGGTGCCGCCCTGCGCGGTGTGTGTGTTCTGCCAGTCCTGAAGGGTCTCGTACGCCGCGTGATCCATGAACGAGCCGTCCAACTCCACAACCACGTCGGTGCCTTGAGGCACGTGGTGAAGCATCCGGCTCAGGCGGGGCACGGCGAGGAACGTCAACTGGCCGCGTACATGGACGTGATGGACTCCCTTCTCCTCCGTGTGCGTGATACGGGTGCGGGTCAGGCGGTGCAGGGCGACGGCGACGGCCACGGCGATCCCCAGGGCCACGCCCTCCAGGACGCCGAAGAGCACCACGCCGAGGGTGGTGACGGCGTACACCAGCACTTCTCGGTGGCGGGTCACCGTGCGGATGTGGTGCAGGGACACCATCTGGATGCCGACGGCCATCACCAGGGCGGCGAGCGAGGCGAGCGGGATGAGCTCCAGGAGCGGAACCATCAGCAGCGCGGCGACTACTACCAGAACGCCGTGCAGCATCGTGGAGTTCCGGCTCACCGCACCCGAGTTCACATTCGCCGTGCTGCGCACCGCCACGCCCGCCACCGGCAGTCCGCCGAGGGCGCCGGAGACCATGTTCGCCGCGCCCTGGCCGAGCAGTTCTCGGTCCAGGTCGGAGCGCGGCACCCGCCCGGTGAGCCCAGGCCGTGCGGCGGCCAGTTTGTCCACCGCGACCGCGCCGAGCAGTGACTGCACACTGCACACCAGCGTGATGGTGAGCACCGCGGCGATCAGGCCGAGCACCGGCCCCTCCGGACGCCCGGCCAGCGCGTGGTTGCTCCAGGAGGGCAGATCCACCTTGGGCAGGGTGAGCCCGGCGAGCGAGGCGGTCGAGGTGGCCCCGGCGACGGCGATGAGCGGCGCCGGCGCCTTGCGCAGCAGACGTCCGGCCCGGCCGGGCAGCCGGGGCCAGACGAACAGCAGGGTCAGGGTGAGCGCGCTCATGGACAGCGCGGCGGGGTGCAGTTGCGCGAGCTGGGCGGGCAGCGCCCGCAGATTGTCCAGCACGGCGCTCTGCGGGGTGCCGCCGAGCACGATGTGCAGTTGGGCGACGGCGATGGTGACACCGATGCCGGCCAGCATGCCGTGCACGATCGCGGGGCTGACCGCGAGGGCGGTGCGGGCCACGCGCAGGCAGCCCAGGCCCAGTTGGGACAGGCCGGCGAGGACGGTGATGGCGCAGGTCGTCCGCCATCCGTAGAGGTGGATGAGGTCGGCGGTGACGACCGTGAGTCCGGCGGCGGGGCCGCTCACCTGGAGCGGGGAGCCGCCGAGCCGCCCGACGACGATGCCGCCCACGGCGGCGGCGACGAGGCCGGCCTGGAGCGGGGCGCCGGTGGCGAGGGCGATTCCGAGGGACAGCGGCAGCGCGATCAGGAAGACCGCGATGGAAGCCGACACATCCGCCCCGGCGATCCGGGAGCGGAGGGGCCCGCGCGATGGCGGGCTGTGCGGCTGGTGACTGCGGTTGGACTGGTGGGGGTCGGTGGGGCGAGTGGGGACGCAGGCTGACATGTTTCCCGTCTCCTCCGGGGCAGCGCGGTCGCGGAACAGGACGGTCCCGCCGGGCAGCGGGTCGGTCGCGGCCGTGGGTCACGGCATGCAGTGGCGGGATGCATCAACTCTCAGTAAACGGATCGTAATCAAGAGTAAAGGTCAAGCATGTATTTTCCCGGCAAATGGGTCAAAGAATCACTCCGAAGAGTGAAGTGAGCAGTTGATCGGCTTGTCGTACTAATTCCTTCTCGGCCCCATGCGACCTTGGCGGCGCTGTCGGCTTTTCCGGCGCATCAGGCACCTGCCTGCACACCGCCGCATATCGCTGTGCATCGCCCGAAACGCCCCAACGGCGTTGGCCCGAGAGAAGGAAGAAGGTGGGCGGAAGATGGCCGCCACCCAGAGAATCGCCGCGGGCGCCGTGGCCGCCGCGGCCTGTGCCGCGTCGCTCGCCGGTTGCTCGTTCGGCTCCGACACCGGCACGGAGGGCGCGCCCGGACCGCAGAAGGCGGAGGCGGCCCTGGCCCCCAACGGCCCTTATCGGCTGATCGGCGACGGTTCCACGGCGTTCACCGGAGCACAGCCGCGTCTGCCCGAGCCCGAGCGGCTGAAGCCGGGGGAGAAGCCGCCGCAGTTCGTGGTGTTCTCCTGGGACGGGGCCGGCGAGGACAGCCAGAAGCTGTTCTCCCACTTCCGCGAGGTCGCCAGGGCCAACAACGCCACCATGACGTACTTCCTCAGCGGGGTGTACCTGCTGCCGGAGGAGAAGGCCGAGCTCTACAGGCCGCCGCAGCACTCACCGGGCCGCTCCGACATCGGCTTCAACGACCGGCAGGGCATCGCCGACACCGTCGAGCAACTGCGGCTGGCCTGGCTGGAGGGCAACGAGATCGGCACCCACTTCAACGGCCACTTCTGCGGCGAGGGCGGCGGTGTCGGCGAGTGGTCGGTACAGGAGTGGAAGGACGAGATCGCCCAGGCGAAACGATTCGTCAGGTCCTGGAAGACCAATGCCGGGATGACCGGTGCCGAGCCGCTGCCCTTCGACTACGACAAGGAGCTGATCGGCGCCCGCACACCCTGCCTGGAGGGGCAGGAGAACTTCATGGAGGCGGCTCGGGACCTGGGCTTCCGCTACGACACCAGCGGCGTGAACAACCAGGTCTGGCCGGAGCAGAAGGACGGTCTGTGGGATCTGTCGATGCAGCTGGTGCCGTTCCCCGGACACACCTATGAGCAGCTGACCATGGACTACAACTTCATGGTCAACCAGTCCGGCACCACCACCCAGGGCGACCCGGACAAGTACCAGCGCTGGGGTGACCAGATGCGCGACGGTCTGCTCGCGGGCTTCCGGCGGGCCTACGACGGCAACCGCGCGCCGCTGATCATCGGCAACCACTTCGAGTCCTGGAACGGCGGCACCTACATGCGTGCCGTCGAGGAGGTCATCGAGCAGGTGTGCACCAAGCCCGAGGTGCGCTGTGTGTCGTTCCGCCAGCTGGCCGACTGGCTGGACGCCCAGGACCCGCAGACGCTCGCGAAGCTGCGCACGCTGAAGGTCGGCGAGGCCCCGAAGCAGGGCTGGGCGTCCTTCCTGTCGGGACGCCCGGCCCCCGCCCCGAAGGGCGTGCCCGGGGCGCCGGCGAACAAGGGATAGGGCGGACCGGCCCTGCGGCCCGTGTGGCGGACGGCTGCGTCAGGCGTTCGCCACGACGCTCTCACCGAGCACGAAGGCGGGGTCGACCTGCGCCGCGAGGTCGGCCCCGGTGCGCTCGTTGCCCCAGGACCGGGCGTTCTTGAGGTGGAAGTGCACCATCTGGCGGGTGTAGCGCTCCCAGTCGCGTCCGTCGTACGTCGCGTCGGCGGCCGACTGCAGGGTGAGCAGGGCGCGGCGGTTGGCGTCCTCCAGGAGCTCGAACCGGGGCGGGCGGCCCTTCTCCATGGCGCGCACCCAGTCCGAGTGCCCGACCGTGACGAGCAGGTCGTCCCCGACCTCCTCGCGCAGGTAATCGAGGTCGTCCTGGCCCTGCACCTTGTTGCCGACGACTTTCAGACGGACGCCGAAGTCACGGGCGTACTCCTTGTACTGGCGATAGACGGAGACCCCCTTCCGGGTCGGCTCGGCGACGAGGAACGTGATGTCGAAGCGGGTGAACATGCCGGAGGCGAAGGAGTCGGAGCCGGCGGTCATGTCGACCACGACGTACTCGTCGCGGCCGTCGACCAGGTGGTTCAGGCACAGCTCCACCGCTCCGGTCTTGGAGTGGTAGCAGGCGACCCCCAGATCGGCCTCGGTGAAGGGGCCGGTGACCATCAAACGGACGGCGCCGCCGTCGAGTTCCACCGGCCGGGCGCAGGTGTCGTAGACCGGGTTGTCCTCGTGTACCCGCAGCAGCCGGGAGCCCTCGCCGGGCGGCGTGGTCTTGATCATCGTCGCGGCGGAGGGGATGCGCGGGTTGGTGCCGCGCAGATAGTCCTTGATCAGCGGAAGGTGGTCGCCCATCGCGGGCAGCGCGGCGGATTCCGTCTCGTCGAGACCGAGCGCGGCGCCCAGGTGCTGGTTGATGTCGGCGTCGACCGCGATGACCGGTGCGCCGGTGGCTGCCAGATGACGGATGAACAGGGAGGACAGGGTGGTCTTGCCGCTCCCGCCCTTCCCGACGAAAGCAATTTTCATGTTCAGTAAGCGTAGTGGCGCGAGCATGGCGCGGGCGGGCCCGACGTGAAGAAGACCACTCCTTCGTGGGGTCCGGGCCCGGGGTGCGTAATGTCGTACCCATGAGTACGACAGGCGCGACCGCCGACCCCCTCGCGGCCTTGGGCGCACTGCCCGGCGTGGCCGAGTCCGTGGAGTCCGTGCGCAAGGCAGTGGACCGCGTGTACGGGCACCGGATCATGCGGCGCCGCAGCAACGCGATCACCTCCGAGGCGGCGCTGCGCGGCGCCCGCGGCTCGGCGGCGCTGTCCGGTGCGGACTGGGCCCTGGAGGAGGTGCGCCGGCGCACCGACTTCAGCGGTGACGACGAGGCCCGCACCGTGGGCGCGGCGCTGCGGCTGACCGCCGAGGCGGGGCAGCTGCTGTCCATCTGGCGGCAGTCGCCGCTGCGGGTGCTGGCCCGGCTGCACCTGGTGGCGGCGGCCACCAACGCCGATGAGGTGGGGCGGCCGCGGCAGCAGGGCGAGCCGGTCGACGAACCGCTGGTCGAGCAGCCGCTGCCGAGCGCCGCCGAGGTGGCGGGGCGTCTGGACGGACTGTCCGAGCTGATCATCGCGGGGGGTTCGGCGCCCGCCCTGGTCACGGCCGCCGTCGTGCACGGTGAACTGCTCGCGCTGCGTCCCTTCGTCTCCCACAACGGTCTGATCGCGCGTACGGCGGAGCGGATCGTCCTGGTCGGCAGCGGCCTGGACCCGAAGTCGATCTGCCCGGCCGAGGTCGGCCACGCCGAGCTGGGGCGGTCCGCCTACCTGGCGGCGTTCGACGGCTATCTGTCCGGCACCGCGGAGGGCATGGCGGCCTGGATCGCGCACTGCGGCAAGGCGATCGAACTGGGTGTGCGCGAGTCGACGGCGGTGTGTGAGGCGCTCCAGCGCGGAGCCGCGTGAAAAAGGGCCCCCGGGGGGCCCTGAAAGGGTTGCGGCGGTACGAGGATTCGTACCGCCGCTGGCATGCG
Source organism: Streptomyces sp. TSRI0107 (assembly GCF_001905845.1). Lineage (GTDB taxonomy): Bacteria > Actinomycetota > Actinomycetes > Streptomycetales > Streptomycetaceae > Streptomyces. The sequence continues at coordinate 218,632 of NZ_LIVZ01000010.1, forward strand.
CGCCCAGTTACCAAGCGTCCTCGATATGTCGCCCATCAGGTCGGGGTCTTTGCCCGTCACCTGGTGCGGCTGGCCCGTAATCGACGGGTCGACGTCGCGTGGGTGCCAGGTGCTCATGCATCGGTCCGTGGGGCCAATGTGCGTATTTAAGGTGATCCTTTCGGATGTCCTTGGTCTCGCGGGCCGCTGAGTCCTTTGTACTCCTGCGCAAAGGTAAGCGGAAGTGCTGGCTCTAGTTTTTACTTTTAAGTTCAAACAGGCCGGAAAAGCGCGCTCAGGCGGTCTCCGCGCGGCGCCGGCTGGCGTACCAGACGAGGCCCGCGGTGGCCGCCGCCGCCCCTATCGCCGCCGCCGCGACCAGTGCGGGCCGCGGCGGTACGGAGAAGGAGGGGATGCGCTGCTTGAGCCGGACCGGGCGGTGGAAGTCGAGAATCGGCCAGCCACGCGCGACGGCCTCCCGGCGCAGCGCGCGGTCCGGGTTCACGGCGTGCGGCCGGCCCACGGACTCCAGCATCGGCAGATCGGTTGCCGAGTCGCTGTACGCGTAGCAACGCGCCAGGTCATAGCCTTCGGACTCGGCCAGTTCCTTGATCGCCTCGGCCTTGGTGGGGCCATAGGCGTAGTACTCGACCTCGCCCGTGAAACAGCCGTCCTCGCCTACGACCATCCGGGTGGCGACCACCCGGTCCGCGCCCAGCAGCTCGCCGATCGGCTCGACCACCTCCGCTCCCGAGGTGGACACGATCACCACGTCACGGCCGGCGGTGTGGTGCTCCTCGATGAGCGAGGCGGCCTCGTCGTAGATGAGCGGGTCGATGATGTCGTGCAGGGTCTCGGCGACGATGTCCTTGACCTGTTGGACATTCCATCCGCGGACGAGCCGGGACAGATACTCGCGGGTCCGCTCCATCTGGTCGTGGTCCATACCGCCCACGAGGAAGACGAACTGGGCATACGCCGTACGCAAGGCGGCCCGGCGGTTGATCAGGCCGCCTTGGTAGAAGGACTTGCTGAAGGTGAGCGTGCTCGACTTCGCAATGACCGTCTTGTCCAGGTCAAAGAAGGCCGCTGTGCGGGGCAAGGAGTGGTTTTCCACGAGGCAGAGCATAGGCGCAGCCCATTCGGCGTAAGGTGGGGCGCGTGGGTTTGCCTGAGAGGGCTCTCGGGTACACCATGGAAGTCACGGATCGTTCGCGACCGTGCTAACCCGGTCCGACTCCTCCCCCCCCGAGTCGGCCGTGGGGACGACCCCCGCTCTCCCCCCCGGCGGGGGTCGTCGCATGTCCGGGTGCGTTTTCCCCTTCACGGCGCGGCGTCGGAGCCGTTTCGAGGCGGCCGCGGCCGCCCCTTTCGCTTACTCATGATCCGTCACTCTGGGTAGCTGTCGGACTGCTCTGCGGAAGTCGCACAGGAGATGGCGTGGAGCCGTCCCGCGCTCACCGGTATGGGTGACGGCGATATTCACAGGTGCCCGGTTGTCCACAGTTATCCACCAAGATCCACATCATTTCCGCGTTCGCTGCACTGTGATTCCCACGCGCCTCGCTCCGACGAGTTCATGACCGGTTCCGTTTGCCGGGCGCGTATGGCCGGTTTTCGGCGGCCGCTCATATGGGCGGCCCCGTCACCGGTTCTTCATCCGTCGCGGAACGCGCGCCGTCCGAGGCCCGCGAGCGAAGAAGTCAGCAGCGAAGGGGGACATCCGCCATGGCCGGAACCATCACACAGGACCAGTCGTCCGCCGCCGGAGGACGCCAGGGCAGGCCGCTGATCGTCACGGAGGACGCCGATCTCCTCGACGACCTGCTGCGCCTGTGCGCGGCGGCCGGAGCGACACCCGAGGTCCACCACGGCCCGCCCGAGCGCGGCGGCTGGGAGTCCGCCCCGCTCGTCCTGGTCGGCGACGACGCGGCGCGGCGGCTGCGCGGCGCCCCGCGCAGAGGCGGGCTGGTCCTGGTCGGGCGCGACCAGGACGACTCAGGAGTGTGGCGGCGCGCCGTGGAGATCGGCGCCGACCATGTGCTGATGCTGCCCGACGGCGAGCAGTGGCTGGTCGACCGCATCGCCGACGTCGCCGAAGGCGTCGGGCGGCCCGCGCTCACCGTCGGCGTCGTCGGCGGCCGGGGCGGCGCCGGAGCCTCCACGCTCGCCTGCGCCCTCGCCGTCACCTCCGCGCGGGAGGGCCTGCGCACCCTGCTCGTCGACGCCGATCCGCTCGGCGGAGGCCTCGACGTCCTCCTCGGCGGCGAGACCGCGGAGGGCCTGCGCTGGCCCGCATTCGCCGCCTCGCGCGGCCGGGTCGGCAGCGGCGCCCTGGAGGAGTCGCTGCCCGAACTGCACGCGCTGCGGGTGCTCAGCTGGGACCGCGGCGACTGCCTCGCCATCGCCCCGCAGGCCGTACGGGCGGTGCTCGCCGCCGCACGGCGCCGCGGTGGCACGGTCGTCGTCGACCTGCCGCGCCGGCTCGACGACGGGGTCGCCGAAGCGCTCGCCCAGCTGGACATCGGACTCCTCGTGGTCCCCGCCGAACTGCGCGCCGTCGCCGCGGCGGGCCGGATCGCCTCCGCCGTCGGCATGGTCCTGAGCGATCTGCGGATCGCCGTCCGCGGGCCGTACGCCCCCGGCCTCGACGACCGCGAGGTGTCCCGGCTGCTCGGCCTGCCCCTGGCCGGAGAACTGCCCGTGGAGGCAGCGCTGTCGCGCCCCGGCGAGGGCAAGGCACCACCCGGCGCGGGCGGGCGCGGGCCGCTGGCGCGGTTCTGCAAGGAGTTCTGGGAGCGGGCACTGGTCGAGGCGGGCGCGGCATGAACGGCCGGAATCCCGGAGCCGCGCCGAGCCTGCCCGTGCCGCTGCTGGACGGCGTACGGCAGTGGCTGGCCGAGAGCGGGGCCGAGCCCACTCCCGCCCGGGTGGCACAGGCGCTGCGGGAGCAGGGGCGGGTGCTCGGCGACGCCGAAGTCCTCGGCGCGGCGGAGCGGTTGCGTTCCGAGCTGGTCGGCAGCGGACCGCTGGAGCCGCTGCTCGCCGATCCGTCGGTGACCGACGTGCTGGTCTCGGCCCCTGACCGGGTGTGGGTGGACCGCGGCGGCGGACTGGAGCTGACACACGTCACCTTCGCCGACGCGGGCGCCGTACGACGGCTCGCGCAGCGGCTGGCCGCGGTGGCCGGCCGGCGCCTCGACGACGCCCGCCCCTGGGTCGATGCCCGGCTGCCCGACGGGACCAGGCTGCACGCGGTGCTGCCGCCGGTGGCGGTCGGCTGCGCCTGCCTGGCGCTGCGGGTGGTCCGGCCGCGCGCCTTCACGCTGGACGAGCTGGTAGCGGCGGGCACCGTGCCGCCCGGCGGGGACCGGGTGCTGCGCGCGCTGCTGCGGGCCCGGCTGTCGTTCCTGATCAGCGGGGGCACCGGCAGCGGCAAGACGACCCTGCTGAGCGCGTTGCTGGGACTGGTCGGGCCGGGGGAGCGGATCGTGCTCGCCGAGGACTCCGCCGAGCTGCGGCCGGACCATCCGCACGTCGTCCGGCTGGAGACCCGGCCCGCCAACCAGGAGGGCGCGGGCCTGGTGACCCTGGAGGACCTGGTCCGCCAGGCGCTGCGGATGCGGCCGGACCGGCTGGTCGTCGGCGAGGTGCGCGGGCCCGAAGTGGTCCATCTGCTCGCCGCGCTGAACACCGGCCATGAGGGCGGCTGCGGCACCGTGCACGCCAACGCGGCCGCCGACGTGCCGGCCCGGCTGGAGGCGCTGGGCACCGCCGCCGGACTCGACCGGGCCGCACTGCACAGCCAGCTGGCGGCCGCCCTGTCGGTCGTGCTGCACCTGGTGCGCGACCGGACGGGGCGGCGCCGGATCGCCGAGGTGCATGTGCTGGAGCGGGACTCCGGCGGGCTGGTGCGGACGGTGCCCGCACTGCGCTGGGACGCGCGGGCGTTCGCCCGTGAGCGGGGCTGGGAGCGGCTGCGCGAGCTGCTGCGCGACGAGTGGGGCGACGAGGCGAGCGACGAGCGGACCGGGGGAGCCGGACATGGGTGAGACGGCGGTGGTGGATACGGCGACGAGCGCGGCGGTGCTGTGCGCCGGGGCGGCGGCCTGGGTGATCGGCGGCCCGCACTCCGGGGCACGCCGGGCGCGGCTGCTGTTCGCGGGTGGCGAAGGGGTGGGCACCGGGCCGCCGGTGCCGTGGCGGTGCGCCGAGGCCCTGCGGCGGCTGCGCGGGCGGACGCGGGCCGAGTGGTGGGCGCCGGTCGCCGGGCTGGTGCTGGCAGTGCTGGGCTCGTCCGTGCTGCCGGTCCTCGCGGGAGCGGCCGGGGTGCCGCTGCTGCGGCGGGCGCGGCTGGCCCGGGAGGCGCGGCGCGCTCGGGAGCGCCGGGGCGACGCGGTGATCGCGCTGTGCGGGGCGCTCGCCGGAGAGGTACGGGCCGGACGGCAACCGGGCGAGGCGCTGCTGCGGGCCGCGCGGGACACCGGAGGGCTCGCCGACGCGCAAGCGGCGGTGCTGGCGGCCGCCCGGTTCGGCGGGGAGGTGCCGGGCGCGCTCTCGGCCGCGGCCCGGCAACCGGGGGCCGGCGGGCTGCTGGGGCTCGCCGCCTGCTGGCGGGTCGCCGTCGACCACGGCGCGGGCCTCGCGGCCGGGCTCGACCGGCTCGAAGCGGCCCTGCGCGCGGAACGTGATCAACGGGCCGAGGTGCGCGCACAGTTGGCGGGCGCCCGTGCCACCGCCGCCATGCTCGCCGCCCTCCCGGCCCTGGGCATCCTCCTGGGCGCCGCCCTCGGCGCCGACCCGCTGCACGTCCTGCTGCACACCGGAGCGGGGCTGGGCTGTCTGCTGGTCGGCGCGGTGCTGGAGGCCGTGGGGCTGTGGTGGGTGCTGCGGATCGTGCGCGGGGCGGAGGGGGCCGCATGAGCGCCGAAGTTGTCCACAGGCTGGGGGTTTCGCTGGGGACGGCGCTGCTCCTCGGGTGGCTGCTGCTGCGGGCGGCGGCGGTGCGGCGCGAACGCCGGCTGCGACGGCGGTTGGCCGCACTGTCGGCCCGGGAGGTCCGGGACGCGAAGCGGCACGTCGGTGTACCGGACGCCGTGCGACGGCTGGTGCCCGAGCTGGCCGTGGCGAGCGCCGGGTGGGTGCTGGTCGGCGGGCTCGCGGGGCTCGTCGTGGGGCTGCTGGGCGCCGTGGCGTTCCGGCGGTGGCGGCAGTGGCAGCGGCTGCGGCGGACGGCCGCCGGTGAGGTGGTCGACGCCCGCGTGGCCGCCGGGCAACTGCCGCTCGCCGCCGACCTGGTGGCCGCCTGCGTGGCGGCCGGCGCCGGGCCCGTCGTGGCCGCGCAGGCCGTCGGCGAGGCGCTGGGCGGACCCGTCGGGGAGGCGCTGGCCCGGGGCGCGGCAGAGGTGCGGCTGGGCGGCGAACCGGGTGAGGCCTGGCGGGCGTTGGCGGCGGTGCCGGGAGCGGGAGGGCTGGCGCGGCTGCTGGAACGGGCCGACGTCTCGGGCCTGCCGGCCGCCGGACCGGCCGCCCGGCTCGCGGCCGACGCCCGCGCCGAGTGGGCGCGCGCGGCGACGGTGCGGGCGCGGCGGGCGGCGGTCCTGGTCACCGGGCCGGTGGGGCTGTGCTTCCTGCCCGCGTTCATCGCGGTCGGCGTCCTGCCCGTGGTGATCGGGATGGCGGGCGAGGTGATGGGACGGGGTGGTGGATGAGGCAGGGCTGGATGAGGCGGGACCGGACCGAGACGACACGTGGACAAATCAAGGCAATGCGATCGAAGGAGTTGGGATGAACAGGGTGGTACGAGTGCTGGTCGGCCGGATGCGTGGCGGGCGGGAGGACGCCGGGATGGTCACCTCCGAGTACTCGGTGGGGATCATCGCCGCGGCGGCGTTCGCGGTCGTGCTCTACAAGGTGGTGACCAGCGGACAGGTCAGTGCGGAGCTGCACAGCATCGTGAAGCAGGCCCTCGATGCGGGGATGTGAGCGGCGGTGGGCACGCCGGGACCAGGGGTTCGTGACGGCGGAGTCGGCCGTGGTGCTGCCGGTGCTGGTGACGGTCGCGATGGCGCTGGTGTGGGGGCTGCTGGTGGTGGCCGCCCAGATCCAGTGCGTGGACGCGGCCCGCACCGGCGCCCGCGCGGCCGCCCGCCAGGACCCGGCCGACGCGGTCGTCGCGGCGGCCCGCGAGGCGGCACCGCGCGGCGCGAAGGTCGCGGTCGCCCGGGAGGGGGACCGGGTGCGGGTGGTGGTGACCGCCCGGCCGCCGGTCCTGAACGGCCTGCCGTTCGAGGTGCGCGAGGAGGCCGTGGCGTCGGTGGAGGGTGCGCGATGAGAGGGCCGGTGCCCGTGACGCGCGGGCGGCGCCGGTCGCGGGGCGCCGATCAGGGCTCCGCCACCGTGTGGAGTGTCGGGGTGATCGCCGTGCTGTGCGTGGTGTTCGGGGTCGGGCTCGCCCTGGGGCAGGCGGTGGTGGCTCGGCACCGCGCGGCCGGCGGCGCGGACCTCGCGGCGCTCGCCTCGGCGGACCACTGGGCGCGCGGCGGTACCGAGGCCTGTGCCCGGGCGGAGGAGGTGGCGCGGGCGCAGGGCACACGGCTGGTGCGGTGCGTGCTCGTGGGCGAGATCTCCGACGTGTCGGTGGCGGCGGGGAAGGAGCCGTTCGCGGCGGAGGTCAGGGCACGGGCGGGCCCGGCGGGCACGGCACCCGGTCCGCCGGCTCCGTCACCCGCTCGGGCGCGTCCCGGTTCCGCGACTCGTCCTGACTCCACGGGGCCTCCCGGTTCCGCGGGGCCTCCCGGCTCCGTGGAACCTCCCGGCGCTACGTCGCCTGCGCTCCCGAGGGCGGGCCCTGCGCCGCATCCGCAGCCTCCGCCGCCCCCTCCTCCACAGCCTCTTTCTCCTCCGGCGCCCCCCGAAGCAGCACCGTGAGGAGCCGGACCGCGCCCCTCTTGTGCAGCGGGTCGTTGCCGTTGCCGCACTTGGGGGACTGGATGCAGGACGGGCAGCCGGCGTCGCACTCGCAGGACGCGATGGCCTGGCGGGTCGCGGTGAGCCAGGCGCGGGCGGTGTGGAAGGCGCGCTCGGCGAAGCCCGCGCCGCCGGGGTGGCCGTCGTAGACGAAGACCGTCGGCAGGAGGGTGTCGGGGTGCAGCGGGACCGACACGCCGCCGATGTCCCAGCGGTCGCAGGTCGCGAACAGCGGGAGCATGCCGATCGACGCGTGCTCGGCGGCGTGCAGGGCGCCGCCGAGGATCTCGGGGTTGATGCGCGCCTCGTCGAGCTGGTCCTCGGTGACGGTCCACCACACCGCGCGGGTGCGCAGTGTGCGAGGAGGGAGGTCGAGCTTCGTCTCGCCCAGCACCTCACCGGTGATCAGGCGTCGGCGGAGGAAGGAGACGACCTGGTTGGTGACCTCGACGGAGCCGTAGCAGAGGCGGCCGTCGCCCCATGGGATCTCGACGTCCGTCTCCAGGACGGAGATCGACGTGGTGTCGCGGGCGACCGTGGAGTACGGCGGGTTCGCCTCCTCGACCAGTGCGACCGAGTCGTCCAGGTCGAGGGAGCGGACGAGGTAGGTGCGGCCCTGGTGGAGGTGGACGGCGCCCTCGTGGACGGACGCGTGCGCGGCGCTCTCGTCGACCGTGCCGAGCAGCCGGCCGGTGCCGGACTCGACGATCTGGACCGGGCGCCCGCCCTCGCCGCGGATGTCGGTGAGGTCGGCGGCCCGCTCGCGGCGGGTCCAGTGCCAGGCCCGGGTGCGGCGGCGCAGCAGCTTCGCGGCCTCCAGCTGCGGCAGCAGCCCTGCCGTCTCCGGTCCGAACAGCTCCAGGTCGTCCTCGGTCAGCGGCAGCTCCGCGGCGGCCGCGCACAGGTGCGGGGCTAGGACGTAGGGGTTGTCGGGGTCGAGGACCGTGGATTCCACCGGACGGTCGAACAGGGCCTCCGGGTGGTGGACGAGGAAGGTGTCCAGCGGGTCGTCGCGGGCCACCAGGACGGCCAGGGCGCCCTGCCCGGAGCGGCCCGCGCGGCCGGCCTGCTGCCACAGGGACGCGCGGGTGCCCGGGTAGCCGGCGATCACGACCGCGTCCAGCCCGGAGACGTCGACGCCGAGCTCCAGGGCGGTCGTGGCGGCCAGGCCGAGGAGTTCGCCGGAGTGCAGGGCGCGCTCCAGGGCGCGGCGCTCCTCGGGGAGATAGCCGCCCCGGTACGCCGCGACCCGTCGGGCGAGCGAGCGGTCGATCTCGGAGAGCCGTTCCTGGGCGATGACGGAGATCAGCTCGGCGCCGCGCCGGGAGCGGACGAAGGCGACGGAGCGCACGCCCTGGAGGGTGAGGTCGGTGAGCAGGTCGGCGGTCTCGGCGGTGGCCGTACGGCGGACCGGGGCGCCCTTCTCGCCCTGCATCTCGGTGAGCGGGGGCTCCCAGAGGGCGAACACCACCTCCCCGCGCGGGGAGGCGTCGTCGGCGACCTCCACCACCGGCAGGCCGGTCAGGCGGCCGGCGGCGACCGCGGGCTCGGCGGCGGTCGCGGAGGCCAGCAGGAAGACCGGGTCGGCGCCGTAGCGGGCGCACAGCCGGCGCAGCCGGCGCAGCACCTGGGCGACGTGGGAGCCGAACACGCCGCGGTAGGTGTGGCACTCGTCGATCACGACGTACTTGAGCGCCTTGAGGAAGGAGGACCAGCGCGGGTGGGACGGCAATATGCCGCGGTGCAGCATGTCGGGGTTGGTGAGGACGTAGGTGGCGTACTGCCGGATCCACTCGCGTTCCTCGTACGGAGTGTCACCGTCGTACACGGCCGGCCGAACGGCCTGTCCCAAAGGTTGTGAAAGTTCCTTCACCGATCGGCACTGATCCGCCGCGAGCGCCTTGGTGGGCGCGAGGTAGAGGGCGGTGGCGCCTCGGCCGTTCGGAGCCTCGGAGCCGTCCAGAAGAGTGGAAAACACCGGGACCAGATAGGCCAGCGACTTGCCGGAGGCGGTGCCGGTGGCGACCACCACCGAGTCGCCGTCCAGGGCGTGCTCCGCCGCGCGGGCCTGATGGGCCCACGGGTGCTCGATACCGGCGGCCTGAACGGCGGCGATCACCTCCGGACGGATCCGGTCCGGCCAGACGGCATGGCGACCCGCGCGCGGGGGCAAGTGCTCCGTATGAGTGATGCGCGAAGCCCGGCTCGGTCCCGAGGCGAGCCGGTCCAGGAGCGTGCCCGGCGCGAGGCGGGACACGGCTTCCGACGAGTGTCGATCGGATCGGTGATTCTTGGCCATCGGCACCGAGTGTGTCACTGGCGTGACGGACAATGGGACCAAGGCGTCGTGCACGCCTGCCGGTAAGTGATTGAATGCCATCGCGGCTGGCGAACCGTCCTGGGGGCTGAAAGCCGAGATGTCCCGAGGGCGACCGCTCGATAGCAAGGTGCTGGAGGATCCGTGGACCTGTCCCTGTCGACCGAGACCATGGGCGATCGCACGATCGTCAGGGTCGGTGGCGAAATCGACGTATATACCGCGCCCAAGCTGCGCGAGCAGCTGGTCGAGCTGGTGAACGACGGCAGTTTCCACCTCGTCGTCGACATGGAGGGCGTGGACTTCCTCGACTCCACCGGGCTCGGCGTGCTGGTCGGCGGCCTGAAGCGCGTGCGTGCCCATGAGGGCTCCCTGCGCCTGGTCTGCAACCAGGAGCGCATTTTGAAGATCTTCCGCATCACCGGCCTCACCAAGGTGTTCCCGATTCACACCTCGGTCGAGGAAGCGGTGGCGGCCACCGACTGACCCGTCGGTCCGGGCGTGTGCCCGGACGGCACAGAGTGAACCGAGGGGGGCTGGGCTTCGGCGGCCCGGCCCTCCGACAGTACGCCCGTAGCTCCGAGGGGGATGTGCATGGCCACCGTTGAGCTCCGCTTCAGTGCGGTCCCCGGACATGTCAGGACCGCCCGACTGGTGGCCGCTTCCGTCGCCCGCAAGGCCGGAGTGGACGAGGCCGTCCTCGACGAGGTCCGGCTCGCCGTCGGTGAGGCCTGCTCCCGCGCGGTCGGACTGCATCAGAACAGCGGGATCACCGCGCCGGTGCGGGTGCTGCTGATCGAGGACGAGAAGCAGTTCTCCATCGAGGTCGGCGACGAGGCACCGCACCCGGTGTCCGGCGGTGCCCCCGGCGCGTCCGACGACGCCGACGCGGAGGCCGAGGAGGACGAGATGGGCCTCGCGGTCATCAGCGGCCTCGTCGACGACGTGGAGGTCAACACCGGCGCCGACGGCGGGCAGATCCGGATGACCTGGCCGACCACGCCCCCGCCGACCGTGGTACTTCCCTGACGCGCGCACCCGCTCGCACGAACTCCGAGGGCCCTGCTCAGCAGGGCCCTCGCTGTTTTTGCCCACGGGGGCACGGGGGCACGGGAGCGGCGACGCGTCCCGGGAATTCGTGAAGCATTTCACGATCAATTTCCGATCACCCAATCACCCGAATGGACCAGCGTCCCCAGAATGCTTTCGAGGCATTACCGGCGGCCCACCGGGGTGTACTGATTCCGTTTCCCGCGTACTGTTTTGATCCGGAACAGATCTCTAGAATCCGTCCACATCTTGAGCTCAGCCCAAGCGTCAAGGAGGACGAATGGCGGGGCTTTCTTCTCCAGATCAGCTCGATCAGCTGGATCACTCCACCGCCCTCGCGGCCGCGGTTCTCACCGACGGCAACCGGGCCATGGTGGTCGTCATCGCGGTCGTGGCACTGGCCGCGCTCCTGGTCGCCGGAGTCCTGCTGCGGCAGGTGCTCGCGGCCGGCGAGGGCACCGACAGCATGAAGAAGATCGCGGCAGCGGTGCAGGAGGGCGCGAACGCCTATCTGGCACGGCAGTTGCGCACCCTCGGCGTATTCGCGGTCGTGGTGTTCTTCCTGCTCATGCTGCTGCCCGCGGACGACTGGAATCAGCGTGCCGGACGATCGGTGTTCTTCTTGATCGGTGCCGCGTTCTCGGCGGCCACCGGTTATATCGGCATGTGGCTCGCCGTGCGCAGCAATGTGCGGGTCGCCGCGGCGGCCCGGGAAGCGACGCCCGCGCCGGGTGAGCCGGAAAAGGATCTCACCGCCGTCGCGCACAAAGCGATGAAGATCGCTTTCCGTACCGGCGGCGTCGTCGGCATGTTCACGGTGGGGCTCGGTCTGCTGGGCGCCTCCTGCGTGGTGCTGGTGTACGCGGCCGACGCGCCGAAGGTGCTGGAGGGCTTCGGTCTCGGCGCGGCGCTCATCGCGATGTTCATGCGAGTCGGCGGCGGCATCTTCACCAAGGCCGCCGACGTCGGCGCCGACCTGGTCGGCAAGGTGGAGCAGGGCATTCCGGAGGACGATCCGCGCAATGCCGCGACCATCGCCGACAACGTGGGCGACAACGTCGGCGACTGCGCGGGCATGGCGGCCGACCTCTTCGAGTCGTACGCCGTGACCCTGGTGGCCGCGCTGATCCTGGGCACCGCGGCGTTCGGCGACGCCGGTCTGGGATTCCCGCTGCTCGTCCCGGCGATCGGCGTGCTCACCGCGATGATCGGCATCTTCGCGGTCGCCCCGCGGCGCGCCGACCGCAGCGGGATGAGCGCGATCAACCGCGGTTTCTTCATCTCCGCGGTGATCTCGCTGGTGCTGGTGGCGGTCGCGGTGTTCGTCTATCTGCCGGGGAAGTACTCGGAGCTGGACGGGGTCACCGACGAGGCGATCCTGGCGAAGGACGGCGACCCGCGGATCCTCGCGCTGGTCGCGGTGGCGATCGGTATCCTGCTCGCCGCCGTCATCCAGCAGCTCACCGGCTACTTCACCGAGACCACCCGCCGCCCGGTGCGGGACATCGGCAAGACCTCGCTCACGGGTCCCGCCACCGTCGTACTCGCCGGTATCTCGGTGGGCCTCGAATCGGCTGTCTACACCGCCCTGTTGATCGGCCTCGGCGTCTACGGGGCCTTCCTGCTCGGCGGTACGTCGATCATGCTCGCGCTGTTTGCGGTGGCGCTGGCCGGCACCGGCCTGCTCACCACGGTCGGAGTGATCGTCGCGATGGACACCTTCGGGCCGGTCTCCGACAACGCCCAGGGCATCGCCGAGATGTCCGGCGACGTCGAGGGGGCGGGCGCGCAGGTGCTCACCAACCTGGACGCCGTCGGCAACACGACCAAGGCCATCACCAAGGGCATCGCCATCGCCACGGCCGTGCTCGCGGCGGCGGCGCTCTTCGGGTCGTACCGTGACGCCATCACCACCGGCGCACGCGACGTCGGCGAGAAGCTCAGCGGCGAGGGCGCGCCGCTCACGCTGGCCATGGACATCTCGCAGCCCAACAACCTCGTCGGTCTCATCGCGGGCGCGGCGGTCGTCTTCCTCTTCTCCGGACTGGCCATCAACGCCGTGTCGCGGTCGGCGGGTTCGGTGGTGTTCGAGGTGCGGCGGCAGTTCCGTGAGAAGCCGGGAATCATGGACTACAGCGAGACCCCGGAGTACGGGAAGGTCGTCGACATCTGTACGAAGGACGCGCTGCGGGAGCTGGCCACGCCCGGTCTGCTCGCCGTGATGGCGCCGATCTTCATCGGGTTCACGCTGGGCGTCGGCGCGCTCGGCGCCTATCTCGCGGGCGCGATCGGCGCGGGCACGCTGATGGCCGTGTTCCTCGCCAACTCCGGTGGCGCCTGGGACAACGCCAAGAAGCTGGTCGAGGACGGTCACCACGGCGGCAAGGGCAGTGAAGCCCATGCCGCGACGGTGATCGGCGACACGGTCGGCGACCCGTTCAAGGACACCGCGGGCCCGGCGATCAACCCGCTGCTGAAGGTGATGAACCTGGTGTCGCTGCTGATCGCGCCGGCGGTCATCAAGTTCTCCTACGGCGACGACGCGAACGTCGCAGTGCGGGTGCTGGTGGCCGTGATCGCCTTCCTGGTGATCCTGGGCGCGGTGTACGTGTCCAAGCGGCGCGGGATCGCCATGGGCGACGAGGACGATGCCGGGTCGGGCTCCAAGTCGCCCGATGCGGCGGCGGTTTCGTAGGCGGTCGGCAGCGGTTCGTCCCAAGGGGCGGGCGGGCGGCGCGCGTTGGCGCGCTACCCGCCCGCCCCGCTTGTGTGCCCGCTTTCGCCGTGAGCCTTCTCTCGCTTGATGCAAATGGTTATAAACGGTTCATATGGGATGCTCATCGTGCGATTGTCGTGCGCTTGGCGTGTATGTTCCGGGGCCGAGAGCCATGGAAGGGACCAATCCGGTGAACAAGAAGCTCGCGGCCGCACTGTCCGGCGGTGCGGTACTGGTACTGGCGCTGTCCGGATGCAGCAGCGACGACGAAGGCAACGAGAAGCTGGACGCCTGGGCCAAGCAGGTGTGCGACTCGGTGCAGGTTCAGGCGCAGAAGATCAAGGCCGCCAACGCCTCGATCCAGAAGGAGACCTCGGACAACAGCACGCCGGAAGAGGTCCAGAAGGCGGACTCCAAGGCCTTCCAGGACATGTCCGACGCCTACAAGGCGATCGGTACGGCCATCACCAAGGCCGGTGCGCCGAACGTGGAGAACGGCGAGAAGAAGCAGCAGGACGCGGTCAAGGAGCTCAACGCCATCTCCGCCTCCTACGCCTCCCTGAAGAAGCAGGTCGACGGGCTCGACACCAAGGACCAGGCCGAGTTCGCCGACGGCCTCAAGGACGTCGCCACCGAGCTGGACAAGCTCAGCAAGAGCGGCAACGACGCGCTCAAGACGCTGGAGGAGGGCGAGGTCGGCCAGGCGATGGGCAAGCAGGAGAGCTGCAAGTCGGCGTCCGCGACGGGGTCGCCGGCGGCCGCGTAGGGCACCGGGCCGAAAGGGAGGTCCGCGCGGGGCTGAAAGCGGTGCCCGCGCGGGGCTCAGGATGCGGCCGGGACGCGGCCGGAACGCACGCGCGCGTGCGGTGTCGGTGGGAGCCGACACAATGGGGTGGTGAGCAACGCCAGCCTCTCCTCGCCGTCCCCCCTGCCCGCCACCGACCGCCCCGAGGTCGCCGCCCGGCTGCGGGAGGCCCTGCTCGGGGCCTCCTTCACCGCCGACGGACTGCTCGAACTGCTCGGTGCCCCCGCGTACGCGGCGCTGGCCCGCAGCGAGACCGTGCCCGCGCTCCGGGCCACCCGCGGGGACACGCCGCTGGAGATGCTCGTACGCCTGTTCCTGTTGCAGCAGCCCGTGCCGCACGCGCGCGTGACGGACGTGCTGCCGGTCGAGGCGTGCCTGGAGAGCGGCTGGCTGGTCCCGGCCGGCCAGGACGAACTGGCGGCCACCGTGGACGTGCGGCCGTACGGCGGACCCGGCGGCGAGGACTGGTTCATCGTGTCCGACCTGGGCTGCGCGGTCGGCGGCGCCGGAGGCATCGGGCGCCGGGACGAGAGCGTGGTGCTCGGGGTCGGCGGCGCCTCGACGACGCTGGCCGGGATCACCGTACGGACGCCCGTCACCTCGGCCCTCGACCTCGGCACCGGCTCCGGCATCCAGGCGCTGCACGCCGCCCAGCACGCCACGCGCGTGACCGCGACGGACGTCAACCCGCGCGCCCTGCACATCACCGCGCTCACCCTCGCGCTGTCCGGCGCCCCGGCCGCCGAACTGCGGGAGGGCTCGCTGTTCGAGCCGGTCGAGGAGGGTGAGACGTACGACCTGATCGTCTCGAACCCGCCCTTCGTGATCTCGCCGGGCGCCCGGCTGACCTACCGCGACGGCGGCATGGGCGGCGACGATCTGTGCCGCACGCTCGTTCGGCAGGCGGGGGAGCGGCTGAACGAGGGCGGGTTCGCGCAGTTCCTCGCCAACTGGCAGCACGTGGAGGGGGAGGACTGGCAGGACCGGCTGCGGTCGTGGGTGCCGCGCGGGTGCGACGCGTGGATCGTGCAGCGCGAGGTGCAGGACGTGACGCAGTACGCCGAGCTGTGGCTGCGGGACGCCGGCGACCACCGCGGCGACACCGCCGAGTACCAGACGAGGTACGACGCCTGGCTGGACGAGTTCGAGGCCCGCAAGGTGAAGGGCGTGGGCTTCGGCTGGATCACCCTGCGCAGGACGGCCTCCGCCGAGCCCTCCGTCACCGTCGAGGAATGGCCGCACCCGGTCGAACAGCCGCTCGGCGAAACGGTACGGGCACACTTCGCCCGCCTCGACTACCTCCGCGCGCGGGACGACGCCGCCCTGCTCGCGGAGCGCTTCCGGCTCGCCGACGAAGTCGTCCAGGAACAGGTCGGGCTGCCCGGCGCCGAGGACCCCGAGCACGTCGTGCTGCGCCAGAACCGCGGCATGCGGCGCGCCACGAAGGTCGACACGGTGGGCGCCGGCTTCGCCGGGGTCTGCGACGGGTCGCTGAGCGCCGGGCGGATCCTCGACGCGATCGCCCAACTCGTGGGCGAGGACCCGGTCCTGCTGCGTGACCGCACGCCCGCGCAGATCCGGCTCCTCGTGGAGCAGGGCTTCCTCGAACCGGCGTGATCCCGCCGTCACCCCTGAGGCCTGTGGGGCCCGTGGGGCGCAAGCGTCCCATCTGACTGGATTGATCCGGAAAAGGGCTCCTGTCAGTGGTGGGTGCGAAGCTACCTTCAAGGGAACAGATTCAACGCGTCCTCGGGGGAGGCGCGCTGTCCTCGGGGGAGGCGGGATGGCGGGGGAGACGCCGGATCAGGGCGACGGCAGGATCATCAACGGGCGCTACCGGCTGCTGCGCGCGCTCGGCGCGGGCGGCATGGGTCGGGTATGGCTCGCCCACGACGACGAACTGGCCTGCGATGTCGCGATGAAGGAGATCGCGCTCTCGGACGCGCCGGCGGACGAGGGCGAGATCGCCCAGCGCATCGCGCGGGCGCGCAGCGAGGCCCGGCACGCGGCCCGGCTGCGCGGGCACGCGCATGTGGCGACGGTGCACGACGTGGTGGTGCACGAAGGGCTGCCGTGGATCGTCATGGAGTACGTGCCGGACGCGGTCGACCTCCAGGCGGTCGTACGGCGGTCCGGGCCGCTGCCGCCCGCGCACGTGGCCCGCATCGGGCTGGCCGTGCTGGACGCGCTCGCCGCCGGCCATCGCATCGGCATCCTGCACCGGGACGTGAAGCCGGCCAACATCCTGCTCGCCCCGGACGCTTCGGGCGACCCCTACGCGCGCGTGCTGCTCACCGACTACGGCATCGCCCTCCGGCCCGAGTCCCGAGAACCCCGGCTCACCGCCACCGCCGGCATCCTCGGCACGCCCGGCTACCTCGCCCCGGAGCGGGCCCGCGGCGAGCCGCCCACCCCGGCCGCCGACCTCTTCTCCCTCGGCGCCACGCTGTACTGGGCGGTCGAGGGCCGCGGCCCCTTCGACCGCAACGGCGAGTACGCCACGCTGACCGCCCTGCTGGGCGAGGAGCCGACACCGCCGGCACGGGCCGGGGAACTGGCACCGGTACTTCAGGGACTGCTGGTCAAGGACCCGGTACGCAGGTCGGCACCGGAGACGGTGGCGCGTGGGCTGGAGTGGGTGGCGGGGCGGGGCACCGGGGCCGGGGACGCCGGTGGGTTCGGCGCCGCGCCGCAGGGATTCGGGCCGCCGCCCGCGGGGTTCGGGGCGGCGGCGCGAACACCGGGTACGCCGGAGACGCCGGGTGCGGCTGTGACGCCGGGGGCTCCTGGAACTCCAGGAACTCCGGGAACTCCTGGAACTCCGCGAACGCCAGGGTTGGCCGCTGTGACACCGGGGACTCCAGCACCGGCAGGAACTTCAGGAACTCCAGGAACTTCAGGAACTCCGGGAACTCCGGGAACTCCGGGAACTCCGGGAGCACCAGCGACTCCAGGCACCTACGGCGCCGCAGTCCCACCCGGCCCCCCGGAGCCCCCGCACACCCCGCAGACCCCGCACACCCCGGCGGGCGCGCCCGCCGGCTTCGGCACGGGCGGCCCCGCGCTACCGGGCAACCCGTACGCGCAGACGCAGGCCGCGCCGTACGCGGCGGCCTACGCGAGCGGCGGTGCGGGCCGGCCGCCGTACGGATCCGGCACGAACCTCCCACCCCCGTCCGGCCCCGGCCGCCGCAAGCCCGCCCTCCTCGTCGCCCTCGCCCTGGCCGTCGTCCTCGTGGTCGGGCTCGGCGGCTGGGCGGCCGTGTCGCTGACCGATGACGACGGACCCGGAAAGAAGGACACGGCCTTAGGGACGTCGCCGTCGGCGAGCCCCGTCGACGACTCCGCCTCGCCGGCCGGGCCCGTGCTGCCGTACGGGGAGGCGGTCGGGCTGAGCGAGCCGCTGGCGGCCGGGGACTGCGTGAAGGCGGTGTGGTCCGGGACGCCGTTCGAGTCGGCGCCGAACCTCGGCGTCGTGGACTGCGCCGACGACTGGCCGGACGGTCAGGTCGTGGCCGTCGACACGGCGGCCGACCACGCCGACGCCCGCGCCAACGGGGCGCGGCGGTGCGCGGACCAGACCCGCTCGGTCGTCGACGCGCTGCCCGACGCGGGCGGCTACGCCGTCCTGCCGACCAGGGAGGGCTTCGCCGAGGCCGACGGTGGCACGGCCTGTCTGGTCCTCGGCCGGCACGCCGCGATCGGCGGCGAGGTGGGCCGCTTCCGCGACACCGGCACCGACCTGTGGGTCGGGCAGATGAGCGTCGGCGACTGCTGGGACTACGAGGAACTGGACGACGGCTACCGGGCCTCGCTCGTCGACTGCGCGGAACCGCACACCGACCAGGTCGTCGGCACCGCGCAGGCCCCCGACGGGATGAGCTACGACAAGGGCGGCGACAACGCGACCAAGCTGTGCGGCAACAAGTTCGAGTCGAGTTGGGCGCCCGGCTCCGAGCGGACCGTGTACGGCTGGATCGCCGACGAGGAGGACTGGGAGCAGGGCTTCACCAAGGTGGTCTGCACGGTGAGCCGCGCCGACAACGAAAAGACGACCGGAAAGATATCGGCGCCCGGCGCCGTCTGACCCCCTGCCCGCCCCGCCCGGACCGATCGGCGGTCTCGCGTTCACCCGGGGTTCGCCTGGCCGCAGCCCGCGCGTGTCAACCTCCCGAGGGCGGGGCACGCGTGGACGTAGAAAAGGGGCACGGGGAGCCATGGAGAGCGGGCCGGCGATCTTCGCGGGATTGGTGTTCGCCCTGTTCGGGGGCGGACTGCTGGTGTGGATCGGAGTGCGGACGCGGCAGCGGCAGCCCGTCGCCCACGGTGTGAGTCCGGTCGCATCGGCGGCTCTCGCGAGCGTCGCCGCGGTGCTCGCGCTGGTGGTCGGGGCATGGTGCTTCACACGGGTCTGAGCACTCCGGAAGGGTTCCCTCCGCAGTAATCGGGAGATCACGCTCCGGATCGGCCGGAAAACGGCTCTGGGCACTCCGTGCGGCAGGAATGGCGGAAGTCGGGTTACCGTTCGAGTGGCCGTTGCGGGCTTTTCCCGTTTGACACGGGGGCGGGATGTACCGTCACACTCCGCAGCGTCACCATGACCCGACCCCGGGAACGAAGGCCTGGGGAGGCCCCAGCGTCGACCGGAGAGAAGAGCGAAGTTGTCCCCGACCAGCGAGACCGCACAGGGCGGCCGCCGACTCGTCATCGTCGAGTCGCCTGCCAAGGCGAAGACGATCAAGGGCTACCTGGGCCCCGGCTACGTAGTCGAAGCGAGCGTCGGGCACATCCGCGACCTTCCCAACGGCGCCGCGGAGGTGCCGGAGAAGTACACCGGCGAAGTCCGCCGCCTCGGTGTGGACGTCGACCATGACTTCCAGCCGATCTATGTGGTCAACGCCGACAAGAAGGCCCAGGTCAAGAAGCTCAAGGACCTGCTGAAGGAGTCCGACGAGCTCTACCTCGCCACCGATGAGGACCGCGAGGGCGAGGCCATCGCCTGGCACCTCCAGGAGGTGCTCAAGCCCAAGGTCCCGGTCAAGCGGATGGTCTTCCACGAGATCACCAAGGCCGCGATCCAGGCCGCCGTGGCCAACCCGCGCCAGCTCAACCAGAAGCTGGTCGACGCCCAGGAGACCCGCCGCATCCTCGACCGCCTCTACGGCTACGAGGTCTCGCCGGTGCTGTGGAAGAAGGTCATGCCGCGCTTGTCGGCGGGCCGTGTGCAGTCCGTCGCCACCCGGCTCGTCGTCGAGCGGGAGCGCGAGCGCATGGCGTTCCGCTCCGCCGAGTACTGGGACCTGACCGGCACCTTCGCCACCGGCCGCGCGGGCGACCCGTCCGACCCGTCGTCGCTGGTCGCCCGGCTGCAGACGGTCGACGGCCGGCGTATCGCGCAGGGCCGCGACTTCGACTCCCTGGGGCAGCTGAAGAGCGCGAACATCCTCCACCTCGACGAGGCGAACGCCCGCGCGCTCGCCGCCGCGCTGGAGAACACCCGGTTCGCCGTCCGCTCCGTCGAGTCCAAGCCGTACCGCCGCTCGCCGTACGCCCCGTTCCGTACGACGACCCTCCAGCAGGAGGCCAGCCGCAAGCTCGGCTTCGGCGCGAAGGCCACGATGCAGATCGCGCAGAAGCTGTACGAGAACGGCTACATCACGTACATGCGTACGGACTCCACGACGCTGAGCGACACGGCGATCGCCGCCGCCCGCGCCCAGGTCACGCAGCTGTACGGCGCCGACTACCTGCCGCCGCAGCCGCGGACGTATGCCGCGAAGGTCAAGAACGCGCAGGAGGCGCACGAGGCGATCCGCCCCTCGGGTGATCGTTTCCGCACGCCCGCGGAGACCGGTCTGACCGGCGACCAGTTCAAGCTGTACGAGCTGATCTGGAAGCGGACCGTCGCCTCCCAGATGAAGGACGCCACGGGCAACTCCGTCACCGTCAAGATCGGCGGCACCGCCGCCGACGGGCGGGACGTCGAGTTCAGCGCGTCCGGCAAGACCATCACCTTCCACGGCTTCCTCAAGGCCTACGTCGAGGGCGCGGACGACCCGAACGCCGAGCTCGACGACCGCGAGCGCCGGCTGCCGCAGGTCGCCGAGGGCGACCCGCTGAGCGCCGAGGAGATCACCGCCGACGGCCACGCGACCAAGCCCCCGGCCCGCTACACCGAGGCCTCGCTGGTCAAGGAGCTGGAAGAGCGCGAGATCGGCCGCCCGTCGACGTACGCGTCGATCATCGGCACGATCCTCGACCGCGGCTATGTGTTCAAGAAGGGCACGGCGCTCGTGCCGTCCTTCCTGTCCTTCGCCGTGGTCAACCTGCTGGAGAAGCACTTCGGGCGGCTCGTCGACTACGACTTCACCGCCAAGATGGAGGACGACCTCGACCGCATCGCGCGCGGTGAGGCGCGGGCCGTGCCGTGGCTGAAGCGGTTCTACTTCGGCGAGGGCACCGTCGAGGGCGTGGCCGCCGACGCCGGCAACGGCGACGGGGACCACCTCGGCGGCCTCAAGGAACTGGTGACCGACCTGGGCGCGATCGACGCGCGCGAGGTGTCGTCGTTCCCGGTGGGCAACGACATCGTGCTGCGCGTCGGCCGCTACGGGCCGTACATCGAGCGCGGTGAGAAGGACGCCGAGGGCCACCAGCGGGCCGACATCCCCGCAGACCTGGCGCCCGACGAGCTGTCCGTCGAGCTGGCCGAGGAACTGCTCGCCAAGCCGAGCGGCGACTTCGAGCTGGGCACCGACCCGGCCACCGGCCACCAGATCGTCGCCAAGGACGGCCGCTACGGCCCGTACGTCACGGAGATCCTCCCCGAGGGCACCCCGAAGACCGGCAAGAACGCGGTCAAGCCGCGCACGGCCTCCCTGTTCAAGTCGATGTCGCTGGACACGGTGACCCTCGACGACGCGCTGAAGCTGATGTCGCTGCCGCGGACGGTCGGCACCGACGCCGACGGCCAGGAGATCACCGCGCAGAACGGCCGCTACGGCCCGTACCTGAAGAAGGGCACGGACTCTCGGTCGCTCACGTCCGAGGAGCAGCTCTTCACGATCACGCTGGAGGAGGCGCAGGCGATCTACGCCCAGCCCAAGCAGCGTGGCCGCGCGGCCGCCAAGCCGCCGCTGAAGGAGCTGGGCACCGACCCGGTCAGCGAGAAGCCGGTCGTGGTGAAGGACGGCCGCTTCGGCCCGTACGTCACCGACGGCGAGACCAACGCGACCCTGCGCTCCGGCGACAGCGTCGAGACGATCACGCCCGAGCGTGGCTTCGAGCTGCTCGCCGAGAAGCGGGCGAAGGGCCCCGCCAAGAAGACGGCGAAGAAGGCGGCCACGAAGAAGACCACGGCCGCCAAGACCACGACCGCGAAGAAGACCGCCGCCAAGAAGACCACGGCGGCGAAGAAGACGACGGCCGCGAAGAAGACCGCGGCCAAGAAGACGACCGCCACGAAGGCGACCGCCGCGAAGGCGACCGCCACGAAGGCGACCGCCGCGAAGGCGACCGCCACGAAGAAGACGGCCGCGAAGAAGACCACGGCGTCCAGGACGGCGTCCGAGGACTGAGCCCCAAGACGAACGCCGGGCGGGTGCCCCCGTCCGGCGTTCGCGAAACCAACGCCTCGCCACCGTTCGGGTGCCGGGGCGTGCGGGCGTTCGGGCACTGCTCCGGAGTGTCGGCGGGGCCCGATAGGCTGAAAGCATGACGCGAGCCGAGCAGCCAACGGCCCCTCACCCGGACCCCGACGACGCGCTGGTCGCGGACTCCCGCGAGCGCGCTGTCCGTTCCCTGTTGCGACAGCCGCAGTTGCGGCGCCTGTGGAGTGCGCACCTGGTGAGCGGGGTCGGTGACGTCCTCGCTCTTCTCGTGCTGGTCCTCCTCGTCCTCCAGACCGCCATCGCCGAGGCCTCCTTCGGCGGCGGCTACCGGGGCGTGGCGTTCGCAGTGGCGACCGTTTTCGGGGTGCGGATCCTCGCCACCCTGCTCTTCGGCGCGGTGCTCCTCGGCCCGCTCACCTCACTGACCTCCCAGGACGGCCCGCTCGACCGCCGCTGGACCATGGTCGGCGCGGACGGCCTGCGGGCCGCGCTGCTGATCGTGGCCCCGCTGTGGATCGACTGGACGCCGGACGACGCGCTCGCCGTCCTCCTGGTCACCGTCTTCGTCACCGGCGTCGCCGAGCGCTTCTGGACGGTGTGCCGGGAGAGCGCCGCGCCCGCGCTGCTGCCGGCCCCGCCCCTGGAGGGCGCGACGGTACGGCCGCTGCCGGACCACATGGACGCCCTGCGCCGCCTGGCGCTGCGCACCGCCTTCCTGGCGGTACCTGTCGCGGCCGCCGTACTCGTCGCCGCTTCCCTGCTGAACAACCTCCTCGGCGCCGGCATCGCCTGGTTCGCCGAGCACCAGGCGGCCCTCGGCTCGTACGTCGCGGCCGGGCTGTTCGCCGCCTCGCTGTCCGTGCTGACCTTCCTGGAGCTGCCCGGCACCCGCACCCCCCGCGCGCGGTCGCCGCTCGAGGGCCTGCGCCGCCCGAAGACCGGCACCGGCGCCGACAAGGGCCGTACCGGCGCGATCCCGCTGCTCGTGCTCGCCTGCGCCGCCGTCGCCGGCGCGGTCGCCGCCGCCGTCGCCGTGTCCGTGCTGCACGCCAAGGACCTGGGCGGCGGCCCGGTCACCTTCGGCCTGCTGGTGCTCGCGCTGACCGGCGGGGTCGGCATCGGCATCCGTACGGCGCCGAAGGTGCTGGTGTCGCTGTCGCGGCGCCGGATGCTGGCGCTGTCGGTCGCCGTCACCGGCGTGGCGCTGCTGGCCGCCGGGCTCGTCCCGGACGTCACCACCGTGCTGCTGATCACCGCGCTGGCCGGCGTCGCCGCGGGCATGGCCGCCAACACCGGGCACGCGCTGCTCGACCAGGAGACCGAGGACTTCCGCCGCCCCCGCACCACCGAGCACCTGCACGCCGTCGTCCGGGTCTTCGTCGCGCTCGGCGCGCTGATCGCGCCCCTGGTGGCGGCGCTGATCGGGCCGCACCGGCTGGAGAGCGGCAAGTTCGTCTTCGCGCACGGCGGGGCGGCTTTCACGCTGATGCTGGTCGGCGCGCTGCTGCTGCCGGTGGCCGCGCTGGTCCTCGCCAAGCTCGACGACCGCTCCGGCGTGCCGCTGCGGCACGACCTGCGCGACGCGGTGCTCGGCGGCGACGACCCGGTGCAGGCGCCCGCCGCGACCGGCTTCTTCATCGCCCTGGAGGGCGGCGACGGCGCCGGGAAGTCCACCCAGGCCGAGGCGCTCGCCGAGTGGATCCGGGCCAAGGGGCACGAGGTCGTGGTGACCCGCGAGCCCGGCGCGACGCCGGTCGGCAAGCGGCTGCGGTCCATCCTGCTCGACGTGTCCAGCGCCGGACTGTCGCACCGCGCGGAGGCGCTGCTGTACGCCGCCGACCGCGCGGAGCACGTCGACACCGTGGTGCGGCCCGCGCTGGAGCGGGGCGCGGTCGTCATCTCCGACCGGTACATCGACTCGTCCGTCGCCTACCAGGGCGCCGGCCGCGACCTGTCCCCGACGGAGGTCGCCCGGATCAACCGCTGGGCCACCGACGGTCTCGTCCCGCACCTGACCGTGCTGCTGGACGTCGCCCCGGAGACCGCGCGCGAGCGGTTCACCGAGGCGCCGGACCGGCTGGAGTCCGAGCCCGCCGAGTTCCACGCGCGCGTGCGGTCCGGGTTCCTGACGCTGGCCGCGTCCGACCCCGGCCGGTACCTCGTCGTGGACGCCGGGCAGGAGCCCGAGGCCGTCACCACCGTCATCCGGGCCCGGCTCGACCAGGTGCTGCCGCTGTCCCAGGCCGAGATCGAGGCCCGCGAGGAGGCCCGGCGCAAGGCCGAGGAGGAAGCCCGGCGCAAGGCCGAGGAGGAGGCCGCCCGCAAGGCCGAGGAGGAGCGCCTGGAGCGCGAGCGCCAGGAGCAGCTGGCCCGGCTGCGCGCCGAGGAGGAGGAGCGCAAGCGGCGCGAGCTGGAGGAGGCCCAGCGGCGCGAGGCCGAACGGCAGGCGGAGGAGGCCCGGCAGCGGGCCGAGGAAGCCCGTCGCCGGGCCGAGGAGGAGCGGCAGCGGCTGCTCGCCGAGGAGAAGGCCCGCGCCGAGGAGGAGGCCCGGCGCAAGGCCGAGGAGGAGCGGCGCCGCCGCCAGGAAGAGGAGGAGGCCCGGCTGCGGGCCGAGGCCGAGGCGCGCCGGGTGGAGAAGCAGCGCAAGGCGGAGGAGGCCCTGCTGCGGGCCGAGGAGGCCCGCCGGGCGGCCGAGCAGGCGGCGGCCGTGGCCCAGGCCGGGCCGAAGCCGGCCGCGCCCGGGGCTGCCGCGCCCGGCGCCGCCGGGACCGTGGCTCCTTCGGAGGCGCTGACCGTGCCGACGCCGGTCGTGCGGCCGGACGGGACGCCGGGCGCGAAGTCCGACGGCGAGCCGGCCGGCCGGGCGGGAGCCGCGGACGACGCCACGACGGTACTGCGCCCGGTGCGCGAGGACCGCGCCAAGGGCCCCGACCCCGACTCCGAGGTGACGGCCGAGCTGCCGCAGCCGCCGACCGCGCCGAACGCGCCGGGTGCCGTGGACGAGACGGCGGTGCTGCCGGCGGTGCCCGGGGCGGCCGACGAGACGGCGGTGCTGCCGCCCGTCACCGACGCGGCGGACGAGACCGCGGTGCTGCCCCCGGTGCGGGGCGAGGCCCCCGCGGACCGGGTGCCGCAGGGCTTCTTCCGCAAGGAGCCGGACGGGACCGACGACCGTACCCGTACCCGCGAGCTGCCCCAGGTCGACGCCGAGACCGCCGAGGGTGACGCCCCGCGCCGGCCGCGGTCCGACTGGGCCGAGGAGACCCCGCTGGACGACCTGCCGACGCTGGCGGACGAACTGCTGGGCCCGCGGGAGGACGAGTACGGCGACGAGGGACGCCGCGGGCGGAACCGGGGCCGCTGAGCCCCGGCCCGGCCCACGGGCGGCGGGCGGAGCCGGCGGGCGCCGCTCGCTGTCAGTGGGCGCCCCCACAATGGAGGGCGTAACGCGGAATGTGACGGAAGGGCACGGTGGCCCATGGCGGTCTGGGACGACCTGGTCGGGCAGGAGCGGGTGAGCGCGCAGCTGGAGGCCGCGGCTCGGGACGCCGACGCCCTGGTCACCGCGGTCGCGGCCGACGAGCCGCTGCCGGAGGCGTCGAAGATGACGCACGCGTGGCTGTTCACCGGCCCGCCGGGCGCCGGCCGGGCCCAGGCGGCGCGGGCGTTCGCGGCGGCCCTGCAGTGCGTGAGCCCCGACCGCGCGCTGGGCGGAGCCCCCGGCTGCGGCTTCTGCGACGGCTGCCACACGGCCCTGGTCGGCACGCACGCCGACGTCACCACGGTGGCCGCCGTCGGCACGCAGATCCTCGCCGAGGACATGCGGGACACCGTCCGCAAGTCGTTCACCTCGCCGGCGAACGGCCGCTGGCAGATCATCCTCGTCGAGGACGCCGAGCGCCTGAACGAGAAGTCGGCGAACGCCGTCCTCAAGGCCGTCGAGGAGCCCGCCCCCCGCACGGTCTGGCTGCTGTGCGCGCCCTCCATCGAGGACGTGCTGCCGACGATCCGCTCCCGCTGCCGGCACCTGAACCTGAGCACGCCGTCCGTGGACGCCGTCGCCGACATGCTGATCCGCCGGGAAGGCGTCGAGCCGGAGGTCGCCGCCGCGGCCGCGCGGGCCACCCAGGGCCATGTCGACCGCGCCCGGCGCCTGGCCACCGACCCGGCCGCGCGGGAGCGCCGCGCCTCCGTGCTGAAGCTGCCGCTGCGCATCGACGACGTCGGAGGCGCGCTCAAGGCCGCACAGGAGCTGGTGGACGCGGCCGCGGAGGACGCCAAGCAGCTCGCCGAGGAGGTCGACGCCAAGGAGACCGAGGAGCTGAAGGCGGCCCTCGGAGCGGCCCAGGGCGGCCGGATGCCGCGCGGCACGGCAGGCGTGATGAAGGACCTGGAGGACAAGCAGAAGCGCCGCCGCACCCGCACCCAGCGCGACAGCCTCGACCTCGCCCTGACCGACCTCACCGCCTTCTACCGCGACGTCCTCGCCCTCCAGCTCGGCTCCCGCGTCGCCCTCGCCAACACCGACGCCGAGGACGCCCTGGAGCGGATCGCCCGCGGCAGCTCCCCGGAGACCACCCTGCGCCGGATCGAGGCGATCGCCGCCTGCCGGGACGCCCTGGACCGCAACGTGGCGCCGCTGCTGGCGGTGGAGGCGATGACGATGGCACTGAGAGCGGGCTGACGGACCGTATCGACGGGGTCCGTCGTCCGTCGAGGTACGTACGTCGTCCGTCGAGGTTCGTCGTTCGACGGCGTCCCCCTTCCGTCGGACAACCACCACCCATCCGTGGCACGCCCGCCACACAGAGCGTACGAACGGTCGCGCAGGGTTACGCTCGCTGAATGTACTCAAGGCGCCCCCACCGCAGGTCCAGGTCCAGGTCCCGAACCGGAGCCGTCCTCCTCGCCGCCGCCGCGCTGGTCGTCTCCGCCTGCAGCACCGGAAGTTCCACGAGCTCCGCCACCTCGGCGGCGCGGGCGGCACAGGCGGGCCAGGCCACGCTGACCGCCCTGCCGCGCGCCACCCCGGCCGCGCTCGCGCCGTACTACGCGCAGAAGCTCAGCTGGCGCGCCTGCGGTGCCCCCGGCTTCGAATGCGCCACCCTGCGCGCCCCACTCGACTACGCCGCCCCCGGCGAGGGTGACGTCCGGCTCGCGGTGGCCCGCAAGAAGGCCACCGGGCCGGGTGAGCGGCTGGGCTCGCTGCTGGTGAACCCGGGCGGGCCGGGCGGCTCGGCGATCGGCTACCTCCAGAACTACGCGGCGCTCGGCTACCCGGAGGAGGTCCGCGCCCGCTACGACATGGTGGCCGTCGACCCCCGCGGGGTCGCCCGCAGCGAGCCCGTCGAATGCCTGGACGGGCCGGCCATGGACACGTACACGCAGACGGACACCACGCCCGACGACGAGCGGGAGCGCGCCGGACTGGTCGACGCGTACAAGAAGTTCGCCGAGGGATGCGGCGCGGACGCGCCGGAGCTGCTGCGGCACGTCTCCACCGTCGAGGCGGCGCGGGACATGGACATCCTGCGGGAGGTGCTGGGCGACGAGCAGCTGACGTACGTGGGGGCGTCGTACGGCACTCTCATCGGCGCGACGTACGCCGGGCTCTTCCCCGACCGGGCGGGCCGGCTGGTGCTGGACGGCGCGATGGATCCGTCGCTGTCCGCGCGCCGGCTGAACGTCGACCAGACGGCGGGCTTCGAGACCGCGTTCCAGGCGTTCGCGAAGGACTGCGTACGGCAGCCCGACTGCCCCCTCGGCGAGCCCGGCACCCCGCCCGAGCAGGTCGGCAAGAACCTGAAGGCGTTCTTCGGCCGGCTGGACGCGAAGCCGGTCCCCACCAGTGACCCGGACGGGCGTGAACTCGGCGAGTCGCTGGCCACCACCGGTGTGATCGCGGCGATGTACGACGAGACGGCCTGGCCGCAGCTGCGCGAGGCGCTGACCTCGGCGATGAACGAGAACGACGGCACAGGCCTGCTGGCCCTGTCCGACAGCTACTACGAGCGCGACGCGGACGGCGCCTACTCGAACCTGATGTCCGCCAACGCCGCCGTGAACTGCCTCGACCTGCCGCCCGCCTTCACCGGCCCCGACGACGTCCGCAACTCGCTGCCCGAGTTCGAGAAGGCGTCCCCGGTCTTCGGCGAGGGCCTGGCGTGGGCCGCGCTGAACTGCACGTACTGGCCGGTGGCCCCCGCCGGTGAGGCCCACCGCATCGAGGCGCCGGGCGCCAAGCCGATCGTCGTCGTCGGCACCACCCGCGACCCGGCGACCCCCTACCCCTGGGCCCAGGCCCTCGCCGGCCAGCTCTCCTCCGGCCGCCTCCTCACCTACGACGGCGACGGCCACACCGCCTACGGCCGCGGCAGCGACTGCATCGACAGCACGATCAACGCCTACCTCCTGCGCGGCACCCCGCCCGCCGACGGGAAGCGCTGCTCATAACACCGCACGGCCCTCCCCACCGGCCCCGGCGCCCCCGCCCCGGGGCTGGTGCGAAGCACCCCCGGAAACTGTGTAGACTTACCGACGTCGCCGATCGCACCATAGTGCGGGCGACGCGCCGCTTTAGCTCAGATGGCCAGAGCAACGCACTCGTAATGCGTAGGTCTCGGGTTCGAATCCCGAAAGCGGCTCTGAAAAACCCCAGGCCACGTGTCCATTGGCCTGGGGTTTTCTCGTTCAGAGGACGCGAACCTCCGGCACATACGTGATCCACTTGCCGCCCGCCGCGCGGAACGCGGTCTCCTTCGCCATGATCTCCTCCGCGTGGTTCCAGGCGAAGAGGAGCGCGTAGTCGGGGTACGGGGCGGTGAAGTCGGAGGCCGGGTGGACGGGGAGGCGGGCGCCCGGGGTGAGGCGGCCCTGTTTGGCGGGGGTGGTGTCGTGGACCCGGGAGATCAGGGCCGGGGTCAGGTCGCAGTAGTTGGTGACCGTCGCGCTCTTCGCGGTGGCGCCGTACGCCACGACCGACGCGCCCTCCGCGCGGAGGCGGGTCAGGAGGGCGTGGAGGTCGGCGCGGACGCCGTCGACGCGGGTCGCGAAGGATTCGAGGGTCTTCAGGTCGTGGAGGGCGGTTCCTTCTTCCTCCGCCAGCAGGGCCGCCACTGCCGGGGACGGGGTGCGGGTGCCCGTGCGGGACAGGGTGTAGCGGACCTCGCCGCCGTGCACGGGAAGGCGTTCGACGTCGACCAGGTCGAAGCCGTGGCGGCGGGCCAGGGCGCGGACCGAGCGGGCGGTGAAGAAGTAGAAGTGCTCGTCGTAGATCTGGTCGAAGGAGGTGCGGTCGACGATGTCGCCCAGGTACGGGTCCTCGAAGACGAACACGCCCGTCGGCTTCAGGATCGCGTCCAGGCCGCGGAACACCGAGTCCAGGTAGGGGATGTGGCAGAGGGTGTTCGCGGCGTAGACGACGTCCGCGCGGCCTTCCGTCGCCGCGATGTCCCTCGCCGTGTCCTCCTCGAAGAACGCCGTGCGGACGCGTACGCCCTTGCCGCGCGCCAGTTCCGCCACCCCGCCGGACGGCTCCACGCCCAGGTGCCGTACGCCCGCCTCGCTGACGGTGCGCAGCATCACGCCGTCGTTGCAGCCCAGTTCGACGGCGAAGGCGTCGTCGCCGCGCAGTTCCGTCGCGAGGAGCCGGCGGGCCGTTTCCGTGAAGTGGGCGCGCATGACCGAGGAGCCGGACGAGCGGTACGGGTAGTCCTCGCGGAACATGCGGTCGCGCGGGACCTCCTCCAGCAGCTGCACCATGGCGCAGTCGCCGCACACGCCGACACGGAGGTGGAAGAAGAACTCCTCCGCCGGGTCGTCGGGGAGGCGGAAGGCGTCGGAGAGCGGCTGCCGGCCCAGGTCGAGGAACGGGGTCAGCGGGCCCGAGCAGACGCGGCAGACGTGGGGCACGGTCGTCGTGGTGGTGGTCATCGCAGTTCAGCGTCCTGAGTGATCGAGGGATTCCTGGAAGCGGGGCAGTACGCCCGCCTCCTCCGCCTCCGCCAGCGTCATCGCCCGGCGGTCGCGGTCCGAGAGGATCGGGTTCGGGGGGAGGGGGAGTGCCAGCGCCGGGTCGTGGACCGAGACGGCCAGTTCGCGTTCCGCGTCGTAGCCCTGGGAGAGCAGGTACGACATCACGCTGCCGTCGCGCAGCGAGACGAAGGCGTGGCCGACGCCCTCGGGGATGTACAGCGCGCGGGAGGTCCGCTGGTCGAGCCGGACGGAGTCCCGGGCGCCGAAGGTCGGCGAGCCGACGCGCAGGTCGACGACGATGTCCAGCACCTCGCCGTGCGGGCAGCAGACGTACTTGGCGGTGCCCGGCGTGCCGGTCGTGAAGTGGACGCCGCGGACGACGTCGCGGCGGGAGACGCTGTGGCTGGCCTGGGCCACCGGGAACAAGCCGGTTCCCACCGCCGACTCGAAGTGCGGCAGCTGGAACTGCGAGGTGAACGTGCCCCGCTCGTCCGGGAACACCTGCGGGGTGAACTCCAGTACCCCGCGCACCGCCAGCTCGCGTGTCCTCACAGCTTCCCCAGGACGTCGAGGAGTTCGCCGATCACCCGGTCCTGGTCCGCGCCCGTGAGGGACGGGTACATGGGCAGCGAGAAGATCTCGTCGGCCAGCCGCTCCGTGACCGGCAGGGAGCCGCGCGGGACGCCGAGGTGGGCGAAGCCGGTCATGGTGTGCACCGGCCAGCGGTAGCTGATGTTCAGGGAGATGCCGCGTTCCGCCATGAGCCGCAGGACGTCGTCGCGGTGGGGGTGGCGTACGACGTAGACGTAGTAGACGTGCTCGTTGCCGGGGGTGGTGCGGGGCAGGGTCAGGCCGGGGGCGTCGGCCAGCGCCTTCTCGTAGCGGCGGGCCACGCGGCGGCGGGCCTCGACGTACCCGTCCAGGCGGGTCAGCTTGCGGCGCAGGATCTCCGCCTGCACCTCGTCGAGGCGGCTGTTGTGGCCGGGGGTCTCGACGACGTGGTACTGCTCAGCCATGCCGTAGTAGCGCGACCGGCGCAGGGCCCCGTCGACGCCGGGGTCGGACGTCAGGACCGCGCCGGCGTCGCCGTACGCGCCCAGCACCTTCGTCGGGTAGAAGGAGAAGGCCGCCGCCCGTCCGAACGTGCCCGCGAGGCGGCCGTGCCGGCGGGCCCCGTGGGCCTGCGCGCAGTCCTCGAGGACGGGCAGCCCGTGCGCCTCGGCCACCGCCGTCAGGGGGTCCATGTCCACGCACTGGCCGTAGAGGTGGACGGGGAGCAGGCAGCGGGTGCGGTCGGTGATCGCGTCGGCGACCAGGGTGGTGTCCATGAGGTGGTCGTCCACGCGGACGTCGACGAAGACGGGGGTCGCGCCCACCGCGTCGATG
Source organism: Streptomyces sp. TSRI0107 (assembly GCF_001905845.1). GTDB lineage: Bacteria > Actinomycetota > Actinomycetes > Streptomycetales > Streptomycetaceae > Streptomyces. The sequence goes on from NZ_LIVZ01000010.1 coordinate 249,438, forward strand.
GCCACCACGGTCGGCGCGGCGGTGTTGGACACCGTGATCACCTCGTCGCCGGGGCCCACGCCGAGGGCCTGGAGGGCGAGCTTCACCGCGTTGGTGCCGTTGTCGACGCCGACGCAGTGCGCGGTGCCGTGGTACGCCGCGAACTCCTCCTCGAAGCCGCGCACACTCGGGCCGAGCACCAGGCGCCGGGAGCGGAACACCGTGTCCACGGCGTCCAGCAGGTCCGTGCGTTCGGCCTCGTACTCGCGGAGGTAGTCCCAGACGTACATCGTCATGACGGTTCCTTCTCGGTCTTCTTCGGCTGCTCGTTCTCAAGCCGCTCGTTCTTCAGCTGCTCGTTCTTCAGCTGCGCGATGGTGTGGTCCAGGGCGGTGCGCAGGTCCGTCGCCGGGTGCCAGCCGGTGCGCGCGGAGAACGGGGCGACGTCCGCGCGGACGTGGCGGAAGTCGGCGGCCGTCGCGTAGGCGGGCGGGTCGACCCGGACGACCGGGACCGGGGGGCGGCCGGTGTGGTGGGAGACCCGTTCGGCGATCGCGTGCAGCACGTCCCCGAGGGGGACGCCGGTGCCGCCGCCCACCGTCCAGGGGCGGCCGGCGAGGGCGTCGGCGTGGTCGAGCGCGGCGGTGAAGGCGGCGGCCGCGTCCGTGACGTACAGCAGGTCGCGTTCGACGCTGCCGTCGTGCCACATGGTCAGGGGCTCGCCGGCGAGCGCCCGGCGGATCATCGTCGACACGACGCCCCGGTCGCGGCCCACGCCGAAGACGGTGGTGAGGCGGAGGGGTACGGCTATGAGCACGCCGTCCTCGGTGGCCGCGCACAGGGTCTGCTCGGCGGCCAGCTTCTGGCGGGCGTAGGCGCTGTCGGCGGAGTGGGCCGTACCGGCGAACAGGACCACGGGCGGCCGGTCGCGCCGCTGCGCCCGTACGACGTCGACGAGTTCCCGGGCCAGGCCCTCGTTGAGGTGCCGGGCGCGCGGGTCCGCCTCCGGGTTCCGCCAGTTGCCGGTGCCCGCGGTGTGGGCGACCAGGTGGACGATCACGTCCGAGCCGGTGACGGCGGCCGCGAGGGCGCCGGGGACGCTCAGGTCCGCCTGCCGGCGTCCCACCGGCCGCACCCGCGCCCCGCGCCCGGCGAGGGCGGCGACCACGGAGGAGCCGATGAAGCCGGACGCGCCGAGCACGGTGATCAGCGGTCTCATACGGCGGCTCCCCCGGACACGGCCCCGGCCCCGGCCCCGGTTGCGGTCGCGGCCCCCACCCCGGTCGCGGCCCCGACCCCGGCGAGCCCCCCGCGCCCCGCCTCCACCGCGCGCAGGCACGCCAGCAGGCTACGGGTGTGCATGTTCACGTAGAAGCTGTGGCGGAGCAGTTCGGTGAGCTGGCCGAGGCTCAGCCAGCGGAAACCGGGGGGTTCGGGGCGCGCGTCCGGCGTCTCGACGATCAGGTGGCGGTTGCTGGAGTGATGGAAGCGGCCGCCCTCGTCGGAGAGCATCGCGTCGAACAGCACGGTGTCCGGGGCGGCGCCCAGCACCTCGTCCAGGAGCGGTGACGGCTCGACCGGGTCGCCGATCGCGTGCTGCACGGTCGGCGCGAGTTCGGCGACGTCCGCGCAGCCGGGTTCGGCGCGCAGCCGGACCAGGGCGTGCGGGGTGCCCTCGACACGGGTGACGAGGAGGCCGACCAGACCGGGGCCGCGCGGGGCGAGCATCGGCTGGCTCCAGCGCGCGACCTCGCGGCCGGCCGCCTCGACCTGGACGCCTATGACGTCGAAGAGGCGCCCCTCGTCGTGGGAGATCCGGTCGCGGTCGCGCCGCCAGCCGGCCAGGCCGTGCAGCGGACGGCGTTCGACGGTGACCTCGGTGAGGCTGCGGACGTCGGTGATCCAGCGGAGCAGCTCGGGCAGCGGGTGCGCGGGCCGGTCCGTGACGGGGTTCTCGTCCGGCAGGCACGCCAGCACCGACCGCGTGTCCATGTTGACCAGGTCGTCCTCGCCGAGCAGCGCGTCCAGTTCGGCGCGGGTCAGCCAGCAGAAGCCGGGGCGCACGGCGATGTCGTCGGTGGTCTCCACGACCATGTTGCGGTTGCGTTTGCCGAGGAAGCAGGAGGCGTGCTCGGACTGCCGGACGTCGAGCAGCACCCGGTGCCGGGCGGCGTCGCGGAAGTACGACAGGTAGGGCACGGCCGAGCCGAGGTGGACGCCGGTGTAGTTGCTGCGGGTGGCCTGGACGGTGGGGGAGATCTGGACGCCGTTGCGGTTGCCGGGTTCCGGCTTGAGCTGGACGAGGAAGCGGCGCACCCCGCCGGTCCGCTGGGCGAGCAGGCCCAGGATGCCGACCTCGGGCTGCACGATGATCGGCTGCTGCCAGTCGCGGTCGCCGAGCCGGACGCGCACGCCCTCGATGCTGAAGAAGCGTCCGCTGCGGTGCCGTAGCGCGCCGGTGTCCGGGTCGGTGCGCCAGTCGTCCAGGGCATCCAGGGGAATCGGCCGTGTGTGCGTGTGCACACGCTCCCGAGTGGCCGCCAGGGTGGCGTGGAACGCGTCGAGACTCACCGGACCACGCTCCCCTCGGGCAGCACCTCGCACAGGAAGTCCTGCTGGTGCCGCATGGTCCGGCGGAAGAACGCCGAGTAGCGGGCGGCGTGTTCGGCGGTCATGGTGGGCAGCAGCTGGCTGAGCGAGACGTGGTCCGCGTGCCGTTCGACGACCAGGCCGCGCCACTTGTCGGCGGAGCCGCGCAGCTGCGCGTCGACGGCGGCCGGCAGGGCGTCCGCGCCGCCCTGCCAGCCGTGCGGGAAGACGAGTTCGCCGCGTTCGGCGAGCGCGGTGTACCAGTGCACGACGTCCTTCCTGGTCGCCTCCCGCTCGGCGGCGGCGAGGGCGGGGTCGCACAGGGTGCGCAGGGCCGCGCGGGCCGCGAGCACGCTGTCGAAGCGGGCGATCTCGTGCCGGTGGTCGCAGGGCATGCTGTGCTGGCGGGTGCCGGGGTCCTGCAGCACACGGACGGTCTTGTCGAGGTGGGTGGTGCAGCGGACGCCCGCGTCGGCGAACCGCAGCCACAGGTCCCAGTCCTCCAGGCCGACCGCCGACTCCCGCCAGCCGCCGACGCGTTGCGCGAGCCCGGCGACGTGTCCGGCGCAGGAGTTCTCGAACAGGGGACTCATCAGCTGGAGTTCGGGATGCCAGACCATGGCGAGAGCCGGGGTGACGGCGTGCACGGCGCCGGTCGCGTCGACGTCGACCGTGCGGGTCGCCACGAACTCGGCGCCCGCGTCGAACGCCTCGGCGAGCAGCCGCAGATGGCCGGGCTCCCACAGGTCGTCGTGGTCGAGGTAGGCGATGTACGCGCCGGACGCCTCGGCCAGCGCGAGGTTGGTCGGGCCGGACTGGGAGCCGAAGCGGGGGGTGCGCAGCAGCCGGACCCGGCGGTCGCGTGCGGCCACCTCGCGCACCCGGTCGTCGGTGTCGTCGCTGCTCGCGTCGGACACCACGATCAGCTCCCAGTCCGTCATGGTCTGGCGGCACACCGATTCGAGGGTGGGCACGATGGCCCGGCCCCGGTTGTAGGCGGGGCAGATCACCGTCGTGTGCGGCAACGCGGCTCCTCTTTGCGTCTGGGAACATCTGTGAGCGCCGGGCGAGCGGCGGTGAACCGGCCCGCGAGGGCCGTGTCCGGATGGGGTGACCGGGGGGTTGGGCGCGGGTGGCCGGTCGGCGAACGCAAACGGAGGCGTGTGTTACGTTCCCCTCCAACTGCACGGACATTGCGGGGAAATGCCGGGCGACCGACCATCGCCCCGGACGGGGCCACAAGCCCGAGCCTCCCCGCGAGTTGACTTAACGGGGAGTCATGTCATGCGTCGAGTCGTCGTCGCCATCAGTTCTCCTTCGCTGCGGAGACGGGTGAGCCAGGCGCTCGCCGCCTCCGGCTGGGAAGTGTTCCTCTGGGACGGGACGTCCCCGCTCGGCGAGAGCGCCCGCGTGGACGCCGCCGTGGTGGACTCCGCCGTCCTGCCGACCGCCGCGGCGCCTGACACGAAGGCCGGTGTTCCGCTGATCGCGCTGGTCAGCGGCTTGGACGATCCGTTCTGGCAGGCCCGCCGACCGGCCCGGGTGGTGGGCGTCGTCGACCGGGACGACCCCGATCACGGCTTCGTCTCCGCCGTGCGGGAGGTGCTGCACGGGCGCGGCTGGCTGTCGCCGGAGCTGGTGCCGTACGTCCTGGGCGGCGGCGCGCCGCGCGCTCCGCGGCAGCGGTCGGCCCAGGTGCTGGGCGAGGGCGGGCTCACCGGCCGGGAGCGGGATGTCGCCCTGCTGGTCGCGGAGGGTCTGTCGAATCTCGAGATAGCCGAGGAACTGACCGTCGAACTCAGCACCGTGAAGTTCCATGTGTCGAACGTGCTGCGCAAGCTGGGCTGCCGGGACCGGTCGCAACTGGTCGCGGTCATTCACGCGGGCCGGCACATGGCGGGGCGCGCCTAGATTCGCCGAAGTCGAAGCCGAAGCCGAAGGCGGGCCTGGGAAGGAAATCACCCGTACATAAAAGGTGCGGGGCCGGAAGTCTGTCCAGGAATCCCTTTGTGGTGCGGGGAATCCCCGTCCTGCGACGGGGGAGAAGACTCTCCTCAGGGCGGGGGTTGGAACCTGGAGGGCCGGGTTACCGTCTTCCCTGCCGGGAGGCCGCCGAGCGAAATCCATTCTGACTGACCATCGGTAATGGATGGGTAGCCTCCGGGTAAAGACAACGGAATGGCTTCACGGGGGATTTGATGACCGCGTATTCGGTGCTCGTGCCGTTTCTGCCGCGCAGGCCGGAACAGCTGCTGCCGTACGCGGCGCTGGTCGAGTGGACGGCCGCGCGGCGGCTCTGGCAGGGCCAGGCCATGCTGATCGAGCCGTTCCAGGGCTTCGCCTCGGCGGCCGGCGCGGGCTTCCGGGTGCCGACCGGCGTGGGCGTCACCCTGATGGCGCTGCGCCACCCCTACGAGGCCGCGCACCAGGTGCGCTCGCTGGCCCTGGCCACCGGGGAGCCGGTGGTCGCGGGGTTCGGACCGGGCGGCCGGCAGTTCCAGGAGAGCGTCCTGAGCAGGCCGTACGCCAGTCCGCTGACCGCTTCGCGGGAGTATCTGACCATCGTGCGGGGCCTGCTGGAGCAGGGCGCGGTCGACTTCGACGGCGAGTACTTCTCCTGCCACGGGGCGATGCCGCCCGCGATCCACCCCCGCGTCGACCTCGGTCTGGGGGTGCTGCGGGCGGGCATGGCCCGGCTCGCGGGCGAGGTCGCCGACGTCGGCATCACCTGGCTGACCCCGGCCGGCTATCTGCGGGACGTGATCTTCCCGGCGCTGCGCGAGGGCGCCTCGCGGGCCGGGCGACCGACGCCGCGGCTGACCGCGATGGTGCCGCTGGCGCTCGCCGGACCCGACCGGGACCCGGAGAAACTGGTGCTGGCGAGCAATGCGGCACATATGCAGGCGCCGCACTACATCGACATGCTGAAAAAGGCGGGAATCGAACTCGCCGGAGACGCCTCGGTCGCCGACGCGAAAACCATGCTGCATGGAAAGGCATTTCTCTACGGCGGCCTGGAGGAGATCCGGGCGGAACTCGACGCCTATCGGGAGATCGGCGTCGACGAGGTGATCCTCAATCTGACCGGCGTGTACAACCTGTACGGCCCGCAGGCGGCCATGGCCGATCTCAGGAAACTGCTGGCCGCGGCCGCGTGACAAGGGGGAGAACGCATATGGCTGCCACTCGGATATCGAGTGTGAAGAAGCACCTCAGTTCCTGGGGAACCGGTCGGGTCCAGCCGCTGGAAACACCCGCCGGGAAGGGCTCGCTCACCGTCGTCCTGGAGGACGCGGAGCATCTCGACGCGCTTCTCGCCTCCGATCTCGTCGGCGGCTCCACCCTGGTGCTGAGCCCCGGTGAGTCCCGCGAGGACGTCGCCGGCGTCGCCGGTGTCGTCGGCTACGAGGGCTCCCTGGCCGAGCCCGGCGGCGACCTCTCCGTCGACGACGAGTTCTTCCTCCAGACCCAGGACTACGCCAGCGCCGGCTACATGTCGGTGATCGGCGCCACCCTCGTCCGGGTCGTGGAGCAGGCCGACCTCGACGCCTTCCTCGACGACGCGGACCGCGCCCGCGCCGACGGCACCTTCCCGACCCACGTCACCAGCCCCGCCGTCCAGCTCGCCGACCTCGCCGCGCTCGGCGCCGGCCCGGCGGAGGACGGCCCGCGCACCCGGCTCTACGTGGACGCGGACGGCACGGCCGCCGTCTCCCCGTGGGGCGCCCCGCTCGGCACGATCGCCGACGGCCTCGACGCGCTGGACGCCCGGTGGCGGCGGCTCAGCGAGGACGCCGTCCACCCCTGCGCGGTCGCCCTCGGCCGGGCCGTGCCCGCGGCGGCGGGCCAGGCCGCGGCCGCCGGCCGGCCCTGGCTGGGCCGCTACCTCGCGGCCGTCGACGCGCTGCGCGAACTGCACGCGAGGGGCATCGCCGACATCCGCGTCTCCGGCTTCGGCGGCCGGCTGTCGCCCGCCCTGGCCGGGCTGCCGGACGGCGACGACACCGGCGTACCGCTGCTGCTGTGGACCGACGACGCCGCGTACGTGCACCTCGCCGGGGACCGTCGCACCTTCCGCGTCGACCACGCGGCCGGCGCGCTGCTCGAGGCGCTGCTGGTGTGCGGCTCCGTCGACGCGGCCGCCGGGTACGCCGACCGGGACGGGCTGCTGCGCGCCGAGCGGCTGCTGACCGCCGCCGGTGTACGGCTCCGGGCGGTGACCCCGGCGTGACGACCACCCTGGAGGTGCCGGGCCGGGCGGGCGAGTTCGTCAGGGAACTCGGCGGCCGCGCCCGCCTCCACGACCTGTACGACGACACCGGCTCCGGCGTCTACGACGACCTGTGCGCCGCCGACACCTCCGAACTGCGGGAGATCCTGCACCTGGTCCGCCGTACCAAGGGCCCGGTGCTGGAACTGGCCGCGGGATCAGGCCGGCTGACGTTCCCGCTGCTCGCCACCGGCCGCGAGGTCACCGCCCTGGAACTGTCCCCGGGCATGCTGCGCCTGCTCACCGACCGCCTCGCCGAGGCGCCCGCGCGACTGCGCGAGCGGTGCCTGCCGGTGCGGGCCGACATGAGCCGCTTCGCGCTCGGGCGGCGGTTCGGCGCGATCGTGCTGGGCACGACGTCGGTGTCGCTGCTGGACGAGCACGGGCGGGCGGGCCTGTACCGGGCGGTCGGGGAGCATCTGCTGCCCGGCGGTTCCTTCCTGGTGTCGGTGATCGACCCGGCTCCCGGGGAGGTCGCCGACCCCGAGACCGAGTTCGCCGTCACCGGCGCCACCGGCCGCCGCTACCGCATGGTCGAGCACTGGCCGCCCGCCGCGGCCACCCGCACGGTCACCGTCCTGCCCGCCGACCCGCCCGCCGAGGGCCCCGTCGACGTCTGCGTCTCCACGGTCCGGGTCGTCTCCGCCGACCTGCTGGCGGCCGAGCTGACCGGCGCCGGACTCGTCGTCCGCGCCCGGCACGCCCTGCCGGGCGGGGGACCCCGGCACCGCGAGGTGCTGCTGGAGGTGGGCACCGCATGAGCAACGCCCTGTGGCCGTCGCTGCTCGCCCCCGCCGACCACGGCCGTCCCGACCTGTGCGCGGTCGCCGCCTCCGGCGTCCGGCTGACCTTCGCCGACGGCCGCACCCGGCTGTGCGGCACCAGCGGACTGTGGAACACCAACCTCGGCTACGGCAACGAGGCCGTCGCCGCCGCCGTCCACGAGGCGCTGCTGAAGGCCTCGTACCTGAGCGTGTTCCGGTACGAGAACGACTACGCGCGCCGGGCCGCCGAGGCACTGGTGGAGCTGTGCGGCGCCGAGACGTACGGCAGGGTCCTGTTCTCCACCTCGGGCGGCGCGGCGAACGACCTCGTCATGAAGCTGGCCCGGCACTACCAGGCGCTGCGCGGCGAGACCCGCCGCACCCTGGTGGTGGGCCTGCGCGGCGGCTACCACGGTCTGACCTACGGCTCTCTCGCCCTGACCGGCGAGGACCTGGGCCAGCAGCTGTACGGCGTGGACCAGCGGCAGATCCGTCACGTCACACCGAACGACCTCGGCGAACTGGCCACCCTGATGGACCGCCAGGGCGCGCGGATCGCGGCCGTGGTGGTGGAGCCGGTGCTGGGCTCCGGCGCCGTACCGCTCACCGCCGAGTACGTGGCCGAGCTGCTGCGGCTGCGGGACGAGCACGGATTCCTGCTGGTCGCCGACGAGGTCGCGACCGGGTTCGGGCGGACCGGCACGTTCCTCGCCTCGCAGGGCTGGCCCGCGCCGCCCGACCTGGTGATCGTCTCCAAGGGGCTCACCAACGGCACCTGCGCGGCGGCCGCCGTGGTGGCCGCGCGGCCGGTGGCGGACGCCTTCGACACCGCCGGGGCCGTGCTCACCCACGCCGAGACCCAGGCCGGCACGCCCGCCACGTGCGCGGCGATCCTCGCCACCGTCGAGGAGACACGCAGGCTGGACGCGATCGCGGCGGGCCGCCGGCTCGCCGCCCGGCTCGACACCGCGCTGGACCGGCTGGTCGCCGAGGAGCCCGCGGTCACCGGCACCACCGGCACCGGCCTGTTCCGGTCGGTCCGGCTGTCCGGGCCGGACGGCACGCCGCTGCCCGCGCCGCGGGTGCCGGAGCTGGTCGCGGCGATCCGGGAGGCCGGCGCGGTCGTCCACCCGGGCCCGTCCGGCATCCAGCTCATCCCCGCCCTGACCTACTCGGACGCGGAGCTGGACGAGCTGATGTGCCGGGTCGCCGACGGCATCGCCGCGTACGTGGCGACCGCGGGGGCCGCCGTATGAGCCTCGGCTGGCACTGCCCGACCATGCTGATCGCCGGCCACGAGGGACTGTCCGTGTGGCTGGCCGAGCAGCCGGACGTCCGCACGGTGACCGTCCTCGCGGACCCGGCGGTCGCGCACGGCGAGATCACCGCGCTGGTCCGCGCCCAGATCGCCAAGGCCGGCCGCACCGACCGGGTGCTGACGGTCGCCGGCACCGGCGACCTGGCGTCCGCCGTCGCGCTCGCCGACCGGCTGGCCGGCACCGACCTGGTGGTCGGCGTGGGCGGGGGCTCGCTGCTCGACCGGGCCAAGCTGGCCGCGCTGCTGGGCGACCCGGCGGCCCGCGCCCGCCTGGCGGTGGCCCAGCGCGGCGGGCTGACCGCGCTGCCGCACGATCTGCGGCGCACGGCACGGCTGGTGGCGGTGCCCACGACCCTGGGCACCGGCACCGAGCTGAGCCCGGTCGCCTGCCTGGCGCGGGACGGCGGCAAGCGGCTGGTGCTGGGCAACGCCCTCCAGCCGGACGTGGCCCTGCTGGACCCGGCGGCGACCGCGACGCTGCCGCGCGAACTCGTCGCCGAGGGCGTGCTGGAGGTGCTGTTCCGGGTCGCCGGGCTGTATGTCGGCGACCACCGGGACCTGCCGACGGAGGACGCGCTGGCGGTGGCCATGGCGGAGGCGGCGGTGCGGTACGGCAACGCGGCGCGCGACGCGTACGCGGCGGGCCGGGCGCCGGACGCCGCGCTGCGCACCGAGATCGCCAAGCTGAGCGGGCTCAGCCACCAGGGCTGGAGCGTGCTGGGGCGGGAGCCGTACTGCTGCCGCGGCTGGTACGTGGCCAACGAGCTCGCCTCGGTGTGCGGGGTGCGGAAGATGACCGCCGTCGCCGCGCTGCTGCCGCCGCTGTGGCGGGCGGTCGCCGACGGGGACGCCCGCTGGGGCTCCGCGCGCCGCCTGCACGCGCTGTGGGAACGGCTGCGGGCGACCGATCCGCGGCTGCCGGGGGATCCGGCGGACGGGATCGCGGCGCTGATCGACGGCTGGGGCGTCGGGCGGCGGATCGTGGCGCCCGGCGTGGCCGAGGAGGTCGCGCGGCGCAGCGTCCGGGCCTGGGGTTCGGGGCTGCCGATGCTCGGCGCGTTCCGCGGCGCGGACATCGCGCGGCTCGTCGAGCGCACACAGACTTCCGGGTTTCCGGTCACGGCCTGACCGGTCGGCCCACGGAAACACGGATGCACAAAAGAAAAATGACCATGAAAGGGGGAGAAGAAATGCTGCACTCTGTCGAGGTTCGTGAGCAGGACGAATTCGCGCTCGAACTCGGAATGCAGGAGCTGGAGGCCCTGGAGGCCCCGGGCTGGTGGTCGGTGACCGGCTACATCAGCGGCGCCGGTGTCGGTGGCGCGGTGACGTACTCCGTCGTCGCCACCGCGATCAGCGCGACCTGATCCGGAATCGATCACATTTCACCGAACGACATGAGAAGGAGGTGTTCCATGCAGGACACCAAGGCTCCGTTCTCGCTCGACGACATGCCGGCCCTGGAGCTGGGCATGCAGGAGCTGGAGGCCATGGAGGCCCCCGGTTTCTGGAGCAACTTCAAGGAGGGCGTCTCCGTCTCCGTGGCCGTCAGCGCGGTCTACGGCGGCGTGGCCTCCGCGATCTCCGCGACCTGATCCGTCGACCGGAGGGGTGCGCTCCGGCGCACTGTAGGATCCCGCGAGCGAATTTCCCGGACAACTTTCCGATGAGCGTACGTAGTTGAAATTTGTTCCGCTTGCGGAGTGCCGGCCCCGGTCGACTCATGACCTTCCGGGGCCGGTGCCCATGTGTCCGCCACGATGAAAGGAATCACATGTCGGAAAACGAGTCCTGGCGCGCGGCCAACGCGAAGCTCGCGCTGGTCATCCCGGTCCTCGTGGCGGGCATCGCCGTCAGTCAGGTGTCGCTCGACGGCTGGGCCGCCGACGGGCTGACCGTCTTCTGTGCCGCCGCCCTGATCGCCGTGCTGCTGCGCATCGGGCTCAACGCCCGTTCGGGAGGCGGACGGTGACCGACACGGCCGTTGCCCGCTTCGACGGCGTGACGAAGCGGTTCGGTGACACGGCGGCCGTCGAGGACGTGTCCTTCGAGGTCCGTCCCGGCCGGATCGTCGGTCTCCTCGGCCGCAACGGCGCGGGCAAGACCACCTCGCTGCGCATGCTGCTCGGACTGACCCGGCCGACCTCGGGCCGGGCCACCGTGTTCGGGCGGCCGTACGCCGAACTCCCCGGCGCCGAGCGCCGGGTGGGCGTCAGCATGGACGGCATCGGAACGCTGCCCGGCGTCACCGGGCGGCGGGAGCTGTCCATCTGGGCGCGGATGCTGGAGCTTCCCGCCTCGCGCGTGGACGAGGTGCTGGAGCAGACCGGCCTGACCGGGGCCGCCGACAAGAAGATCAAGGGCTACTCGACCGGTATGCGGCAGCGGCACGCGATGGCCGCCGCGCTGCTCGCCGACCCCGAGCTGCTGGTCCTCGACGAGCCGGCGAACGGCCTGGACCCGGACGGCATCCGCTGGCTGCGGACCTTCCTGCGGTCGCTCGCCGACCAGGGCCGCACGATCCTGCTGTCCAGCCATCTGCTGGCCGAGGTCGAGCAGACGGTCGACGACGTGGTCGTCCTCCAGCGCACCCTGCGCTACAGCGGGACGCTGGCCGAGCTGACCGAGGACGGGAAGCACGCCCTGGAGGATCGTTTCTTCGAGCTCGTGGGCACCGGAGCCGGCGGCGGGAACGGAGCAGTCGTCCATGCGTAACGTCATCGCCGCCGAGTGGCGCAAGGCCTGGACCGGCTCCGCCTGGTGGCTGCTGCCGCTGTGCGGCGTCTTCCTGTCCGTCCTCGCGAGCAGCGGCTACGCGGCCCAGGCGGAGGAGCAGCTCGCCGACCGGCAGACCGACCTCGTCGCCGTCACCGACGAGATGGTCCGCTCCTGGTTCATGCTGCTGCTCTTCTCCGCCCTGTTCGGCGCCGTCCTCGTCACCCGCGAGTTCGGCTCCGGCGCCATCCACCGCTCGGTGCTGCTCGGCGGCACCCGCGACCGGCTGTTCGCGGCCAAGCTGATCGTCGGCACCGCGATGGGCGTGCTGTACGCCGCCCTGGCCGCCGGCCTCGCCGCCGCCAGCCCGTACGTCTTCCTGCCCGGCATCGGCGAGTCCCCCGAATGGTCGGGGGACACCACCCTCACCCTCCTCGGCGTGTTCACCGTGACCGTGCTCGGCGCCCCCTGGGGCGTGCTGCTCGGCTGGGTGCTGCGCAACCAGGTCGCCGCCGTCGGCACCCTGCTGGTGCTGACGCTGCTCGTCGACGAGTCGCTGCTGCGGCTCGTGCCGGACGCCGGCCGGTTCACCATGACCATCGCCATGAGCTCCGTCTACCGCGACGGCAAGCCCGAACTGCTCTCCGTCCCGGTCGCCTTGCTGGTCATCGGAGTGTGGCTGGCGCTCGCCGGGTTCGTGGGGCGGCGGCTGTTCACCCGGCGGGACCTGAACTGATGCGCGCGCTCCAGCTGTTGGAGAGGCGGCGGAGCCCCGCCCCCGCCCCGGCCGACCACCTCACCCGCCCCCGCCTCGCCCCCGACGTCCGCGTCCACGCCCCGCTGGCCACCGGCGCGCCCTGGGTGGTGCAGCGCGGCAGCCAGCAGTACCTGCGGGTCGGCGCCGACCTGGCCCGGCTGCTGCAGGTGCTCGACGGCGAGCGCGGCCACGCCGGTCTGGTGGCGGAGCTCGGCCCGCCGTGGACCGAGCAGGCCGTCGGCCGGGCGGTGGCGAGCCTCGGCGAGAAGGGCCTGCTGGACGACGGCAGCCGCAAACGGCACAGCGGCACCTGGTTCAAGTTCGTGCCGCCGCTCACCTTCCAGCTGACCCTGCTGAAGCCGGAGCGGCTGCTGAACGCCCTCGCCCCGCTGGTCGACCGGCTCGCGAACCGGGCCGGCGCGGTCGTCGCCGCCGTCCTCGCCCTCGGCGGCCTGCTCGCGCTCGTCGCGCAGGGCCCCGCCCTCGCCGGCGCGCTGGGCGAGCCGCTGCCGCTGGCCGTGCTGCTCGGCGTCTCGCTCGGCTCCACCGTGACGACCGCCCTGCACGAGATCGGCCACGGCGCGGTCCTCACGTACTACGGCGGACGCCCCAGCCGCATGGGCGTGATGCTCTTCTACCTGACCCCCGCCTTCTTCTGCGACGTCTCCGACGGCTGGCGGCTGCCGCACCGCGAGCAGCGGGTGCGGGTGGCGCTCGCCGGGATCGTCACCCAGGCGGTGGTCGCCGGCACGGCCGCCTTCGCGGCGCTCGCCACCGGCCTCGCGGGCGGCGCGCCCACGCTGCGCGCCGGACTGACCGTCTTCGCGGTCTCCACGTACGTCACCGGCGTCCTCAACCTGCTGCCGTTCGTGAAGCTCGACGGCTACCTGGCGCTGATGAGCCACCTCGACACCTCGCACCTGCGGGACCGCGCGATGACCGACGCGCGCCGCCTGGTGGCGCGGGTGCTGTTCGGCGGCCGGCGCTACGAACGGGAGCTGCCCGCGCTGCGCTGGGCCCCGGCGTTCGGCCTGGCCTGCATGGTCTTCCCGCTCTACCTGATCGGGCTGGCCCTCACCCTGTGGCTGGACATCCTCACCGGGCTCGGCGTGATCGGTGCCTCCGTGGTCCTCGCCGCGCTGGCCTACCTCGGCTACCGGGCCGGCAAGGGCGCCTCCCTGCTGGTCCGCGAGGCCCGCAAGGGGGGCGCCCGGATCTGGCGGCTGCTGCTCGCGGGCGCCGTCGCGGCGGCGGGGCTCGGCGCCGCGCTGGCCTTCGTCACCGTGCCGTACACGATCACCGGCGGGTTCGTCTCCGAGGACGGCCGCACCCGGCTGGTGCTGTCGGACGCCGCCGACCGGGCCGCCGTCCGCGAGGGCGCCGCCGTCACCCTGCAGCGCCGCGGGCTGGTGCTGCGCACGGACCTCGGCACGGCCACCGTGACCGGCGGGGCGAAGCCCGGCACCGCGCCGCTGTCGGCGTTCGTGCCGGTGCGCGAGGGCGACGAGCTGCCGGTACCGGCGTACGAGGTGCCGCTGGCGTTCGACGGCGGCACGGACGACCACGCGGGCCTGGCCCGGGTGGACGCGGGGGAACGGCCGCTGGGGGAGTGGCTGTACCTCTCCTACGTCGCGCCGGTCTGGCGCTGACACCTGATGGAACACCGACGGGGATGAGCAATGGACATCGTTCGGCATCTGCACTTCTGCCCACCGGGCACGCCCTTCTTCGACGCACCGGCCTCCGCCCCCGACCCGGCGGACGACTTCGGGCCGGTGCGTGACGCCCTGCCGGCCGGCTGGAGCCGCAAGGTCGGCGGCGAGTGGGTGCAGTGGGCGCCGGACGGCGTCGAGATCCCCCTCCAGGGCTGGAAGATCCACGCCTCGGCCACCCCGGACAGCGCGCCCGCGATCCTCGACACGGTCGTGAAGTACTGCGTCGCCGAGCGCGTGATGTTCAAGTTCATCCGGAGCCTGCCGGTGCTGCGGCGGCGCAACGGCAAGTACGGCGACCGCAGCGCGAGCGGCAAGTTCGTCACCCTCTACCCCGCCGACGAGGCGCGGTTCGAGAAGATCCTGCGCGAACTCGGCGGCCTGCTCGAAGGACAGCCCGGCCCGTACATCCTCAGCGACCTGCGCTGGGGCCCCGGCCCGCTGTACGTCCGCTACGGCGGCTTCGCCCTGCGCACCGCCCGCACCGACACCGGCGAGCAGGTGTACTGCGTCGAGGACCCCGACGGCCGCCTCGTCCCCGACCGGCGCGGCCCCGGCTTCCGCCCGCCGGAGTGGGTGACGCTGCCCGACTGCCTCGCCGAGTCGCTGGCCGCCCGCAACGCGGGCACCCTCAAGGACTTCCCGTACCGGGTCACCCAGGCCCTGCACTTCTCCAACGGCGGCGGCGTCTACCGGGGCGTCGACACCCGCACCGGCGCCGACGTCCTGCTGCGCGAGGCACGGCCGCTGGCCGGACTGGACGGCGACGGCCGCGACGCCGTCGCCCGGCACGAACGCGAGCACTGGGCGCTGCGGCGGCTGGACGGGCTGGACTGCATCCCCCGGCTGGTCGACTACCGCATCGGGCACGAGCACTACTTCCTGGTGCGGGAGTACGTCGAGGGCCGCTCGCTGTCCAAGGAGACGCTCCGGCGCAACCCGCTGCTGCTCGGCGAGACCTCCGCGCAGGCCCGCGCGGAGTACGCGGCGTGGGCGCTGGACGTGCTGGAGCAGATCGACCGGGGCGTCACAGCGATGCACGGCCGCGGCGTCGTCTTCGGCGACCTCCACCCCGGCAACGTCCTCGTCCTTGACGACGGCACGGTCCGGTTCATCGACTTCGAGACCGCCAGCGCGGTCGACGCGGACGCCGCGCAGACCATGGCGGCGGTCGGCTTCGCCGCGCCGGAGGGCGTACGCGGGGCCGCCGTCGACCGGTACGCGCTCGGCTGCCTGCGGCTCGCGCTGTTCGCGCCGGTCGCGGCGGTGCTGCCGTGGGGACCGGAGAAGGTGACGGAGGCGCTGGAACTGATCCGGGGGCGGTTCCCGGTGCCGGCGGACTTCGCGGAGGCGGTACGGCGGGACCTGGGGCTGCCGGAGACGCCGGGGGAGCCGTCCCCGGGCGTCTGGCACGGCGACCCGGCGGAATGGCCGCGGCTGCGGGACGCGCTCGCCGAGGGCATCGCCGGTACGGCCACCCCCGACCGTACTGACCGGCTCTTCCCCGGCGACGCCGAGCAGTTCTTCGCCCCCGAGGGCGGGGTGGGCTTCGCGTACGGCGCGGCGGGTGTGCTCTGGGCGCTCGCGGAGGCCGGGGTGCCGGTCCCGGAGGACCACACCGACTGGCTGACCAAGGCCGCGCTGGAGCTGAACGAGCCGCAGCCCGGCTTCTGGACCGGGCTCGCCGGCATCGCGTACGCCCTCGACCGCCTCGGCCGCGCCGACACCGCCCGGCGGCTCGTGGACCGCGCCCTCGACGAGACGGTACGGCCCCGCCGCGGCGGCCTGCTCGACGGCGTGTCCGGCCTCGGCCTCACCGCCCTGCACTTCGGCGACACCCACCTGGAGGCGGCCGTCCGCCTCGCCGAGACGATCACGCCAACGCCCGACACCGGCCGGCCTCCCGGCCTCCTGCACGGAGCCTCCGGCACCGCCCTGTTCCTCATACGGCTGTACGAGCGGACCGGGGACCCGGCGCTCCTCGACCGCGCCGGGACCGCCCTGCGCGCCGACCTCGCGGCGCTCGGCTGGTCCTCGGAGGAGGGCCGCTTCGGCGCGGAGTCGGTGGGACGGCTGCCGCTGATCTCCACGGGCAGCGGCGGCACGGCACTGGTCCTCCAGGCCTGGCTGCGGCACCGCGAGGACCCGGACTTCACCGCCGCGCGGGACGCCGTAATGGCCTTGACGGAGGGCCACTTCGCCCCGCAGGCCGGGGTGTTCCACGGGCGTGCCGGAGTGCTCGCGGTACGGCTGGGGCTGGGCGCCGCGGGCGACCCCCAGGGCCTCCTCGACCCCTTCGGCCTGCACGTCGTCCCGCACGACGGCCGGCCCGCCTTCCTCGGCCGGGAGAACCTGCGCGTCTCGACGGACTTCGCGACCGGCGGGGCGGGCGTGCTCGCCGTACTGGACGCGGCGGTCGGTGGGCGGGTGCCGCGGCTGCCGTTCCTGTGAGCGGCCGGCGTCGGCTGCGGTTGCTTGGAGGGTTCGGCGTCCGCCGTGGTTGCTTCGGGTGGCCGGCGTCCGCCGCCGCTGCGACCGTCAGCCGTGTGCGGTGCGCCGACCGCCGACCGCCGACCGCCGACCGTCGCCGCGACCGTCTGCCGACCGCCGACCGCCGACCGCCGACCGCCGACCGCCGTCTGTCGACCGCCGACCGTCGCCGCGACCGACTGCCGACTGCCGACCGCCGTCGGCCCCGCGATCGTCCGCCGACCGCCGACCGCCGTCCCCCCGCCTTCCTGACCCGGCCCCTTCACCCGACCGCCCCCGGGAGCCCACCCATGATCGATGTCCTCCCCGCCCTGGAGCCGAGCGCCGGGCTGGTCACGCTGTCGCGGATCAGTCCGCCCGCACCCCCGGCCGACCTGCTGTGGCGGTGCACGGTCGAGCTGGCGCGGGCCGAACCGGACCGGGCGGGCGGCGTGCTGAGCGCACGGCTGGCCGGGGCGCACGGGCACTCCAGTACGGACGCGATGCTGCGCGGCGTGGGTGAGGCGGTCGAACGGTACGCGCTGCACCCCGACGGCCCGGCGCCCGCCGGGGCGGTCCGGGCGACGGCGGCCGGGCTGGGCTCGCGCGCACAGCGCTTCCACGGCCCGGACGTGGCCCTGGGCGCCGCGACGGACCGCGAACTGACCTGGTACCCGGCGACGCGGCTGCGCGACGGGGCCACCGTGCTGGTGCCGAGCGCCCTGGTCGACTACCCGCTGACCGGCCCCGACGCGGACGGCTTCGACCCGTCGCCGTCCGGCGCGGCGGCGGGCGAGGGCTGGACGGCGGCCGTGCGTTCGGCCCTGCTGGAGACGGTGGAGCGGGACGCCTTCCAGGTGGCGTGGGAGCGCGACCTGCGCCCGGTCCGGGTGGCCGACCCGGGCACCGACCGCACGCTGACCCGGCTCCTGCGCCGCGCCGCCCAGGCCGGTCTGGAAGCCGTCCTCGCGGAAGTGCCCACCGGCGTACCGGGCGTGGCCTGCGCGATCGGCGTCGTCGTCGACGAGGCCGGGCCCCACCCGCTCGCCACCCTCGGCTGCAAGGCCTCCGACGACCCCGCCCGCCGCCTGCTCGGCGCGCTCCAGGAGGCGCTGCAGATCCGGTCGGCCGCGCTGGTCGCCCGTGAGCGGGCCGACCGGTGGCCGGGCGGTGCCGTGCGGGACGACGACGACCGGCTGCGGTTCCTGGCCTCCCCCGAGGGGTACGCGCGGGTCCGCGCCTGGACCGACGCGTTCGCCCAAGACGGTCCCGGTGGTCCCGGCGACCCCGCCGCCCGGCGGGTCTCCACCGACGAACTCGTCCGCGCCATGGTCACCGACGGCGCCGACCCGCTGATCGTCGACCTCACGCACCGGCTCCCCCTCGGCGTGCGGGAGTCGGGCTGGGCCGCCGTCAAGGCCGTACCGGTCGGCTACCAGCAGCTGCGCATCGACGACACCCGCACGGACACCTGGAACAGGGCGCGGCTCGCGTCCGCCGAGGCCCGTACCGGACTGACCGCGGGGCCCGCCCCGACCGGCGTACGCCCGCACCCGCTTCCCTGAAGGACCGTATGAAAGCCCTCGTCCTCGCCGGCGGCACCGGCAGCCGGATGCGTCCGCTCACCCACACGGCGGCCAAGCAGCTGATCCCCGTCGGCAACAAGCCGATCCTCTTCTACGGCCTGGAGGCGCTGGTCGCGGCCGGGGTGACCGAGATCGGGATCGTGGTGGGGGACACCCACCGCGAGATCCGGGAGGCGGTCGGCGACAGCGGCCGGTTCGGCGCGCGGGTCACCTACCTGCGGCAGGAGCGTCCCCTCGGCCTCGCCCACGCCGTGCTGATCGCCCGCGACTTCCTCGCCGACGACGACTTCGTGCTCTACCTCGGCGACAACTTCCTGGTCGGCGGCATCGACGAGGTCGTGGCGGACTTCCGCGCCGCCCGGCCCGACGCCGGTGTGCTGCTGACCCGGGTGCCCGACCCGTCCGCGTTCGGGGTCGCCGAGCTGGGCCCCGACGGGCGGCTGGCCCGGCTGGAGGAGAAGCCGGCCGAGCCGCGCAGCGACCTCGCGGTGGTCGGCGTCTACCTGTTCACGCCGGCGATCCACGAGGCCGTACGCGCCGTCGAGCCGTCCCCGCGGGGCGAGCTGGAGATCACCGACGCCCTGCAGTGGCTGATCGACCAGGGGCACGTGGTCCGGCCGACGCTGGTGAAGGGGTACTGGAAGGACACCGGCACCGCCGCCGACCTGCTGGCCGTCAACCGCACCGTGCTCGACGGCCTCACCCCCGAGGTGCGCGGCTCGGTCGACGCAGGCAGCGTGATCAGCGGGCGGGTGCGGGTCGAGCCCGGTGCCCGCGTGGTGCGGTCCCGGGTGGTCGGGCCCGCGGTGATCGGCGCGGGGGCGGAGGTCGTCGACTCGTGCGTGGGGCCGTACACCGCGCTGGCGGAGGGCTGCCGCGTCGTGCGGAGCGGGGTGGCCGACTCGATCGTGCTGAGCCGCGCGGAGATAGCGGGGGTCGGGCGGGTCGAGGCCTCGCTCGTCGGGCGGCACGCGAGCGTGCACAGCACCGATCATGTGTCCACCGCCCACCGGCTTGTCCTCGGCGACCACAGCAGCGTTCACATCGGACACTGACCCCGGGCCACCGACCCGCGCCCCCGACGCCCCTTCCGACGCCCTCCCCCCGACGCCCTGCCCCTGCCCCCACCGACCCGCGACCGCACCGATCCCCGACCCTCAGGAAACCCGTGCGCATCCTCGTCACCGGCGGAGCCGGCTTCATCGGCTCCCACTTCGTCCGTCTCCTGCTGGGCCCGGACCCCGGGTCCCGCCCCACCGCCGTGACCGTGCTCGACGCCCTCACCTACGCCGGGGACCTCACCCGGCTGGACGCGGTGGCCGGCGACCCCCGGTACGACTTCGTGTACGGCGACGTCCGCGACCGCCCGCTGGTGGAGGAACTGGTGGGCGGGCACGACGCGGTGGTGCACCTCGCCGCCGAGACACACGTCGACCGCTCGATCGGCGGGGCGGGCGAGTTCGTCTCCAGCAACGTCCTGGGCACCCAGGTGCTGCTGGACGCGGTGCTGCGGCACGGGCGCACCCTGGTGCACGTCTCCACCGACGAGGTCTACGGCTCGATCGCGGAGGGCTCCTGGACGGAGGACTGCCCGCCCGCGCCGCGCTCCCCGTACGCGGCCGCCAAGGCCTCCTCCGACCTGCTGGCGCTGGCGTACCACCACACCCACGGCCTGGACGTCCGCGTCACCCGCTGCTCCAACAACTACGGCCCCTACCAGCACCCGGAGAAGCTCATCCCGCGCTTCTCCACCCTGCTCCTAGACGGCGGCCGGGTGCCGCTGTACGGCGACGGCCGCAACGTGCGGGACTGGCTGCACGTCGAGGACCACTGCCGGGCCCTGCTGCGGGTGCTGCTGGCGGGCCGCGCCGGGCGGGTCTACAACATCGGCGGGGGTACCGAGCTGACCAACCTGCGGCTGACCCGGCTGCTGCTGGACGCGTTCGGCGCGGGCCCGGAGCGGATCGAGCGGGTGCCCGACCGCAAGGGCCACGACCTGCGCTACTCGGTCGACTCCGGCCGGATCCGCCGCGAGCTGGGCTGGCGCCCCCGGCACTCCTTCGCCGAGGGCCTGGCCGCGAC
This sequence comes from Streptomyces sp. TSRI0107, assembly GCF_001905845.1. GTDB lineage: Bacteria > Actinomycetota > Actinomycetes > Streptomycetales > Streptomycetaceae > Streptomyces. The sequence goes on from NZ_LIVZ01000010.1 coordinate 269,679, forward strand.
CGTGGACTGGTACCGGGACAACCGCGCCTGGTGGGAGCGGCACCTGGCCGAGCGCGACCCGGCCGCGGCCCCTCAGCCGAGCAGCCGGACCGGCTCGCCGTCCAGGTAGGCGCGGATGTCCTCGACCGCCTGCCCGTAGTAGCGGGCGTAGTTGGCGCGGGTGACGTAGCCGAGGTGCGGGGTGGCCAGCAGGCGGGGGGCGGTGCGCATCGGGTGGCCGGCGGGCAGCGGTTCGACGTCGAACACGTCGACGCCCGCCCCGGCGATCCGGCCCTCGTGCAGCGCGGCGAGCAGGGCGTCCTGGTCGACGATGGCCGCGCGGGAGGTGTTGACCAGGAAGGCGTCCGGTTTCATCAGGGCGAGTTCGGGGGCGCCGAGCAGGCCGCGGGTGCGGTCGGAGAGGACCAGGTGCACGGAGACGACGTCGCTCCGCGCCAGCAGCTCCTCCTTGCTCGCGGCCCGGCGCACGCCGGCCTCGCCGGCGCGTTCGTCGGTGAGGTTGCGGCTCCAGGCGACGACGTCCATGCCGAAGGCCTGCCCGATCGCCGCCACCCGGCTGCCGATCTTGCCGAGGCCGAGCAGACCGAGGACGCGTCCGTGCAGGTCGGCGCCGACCGTGGACTGCCAGGGGCCGCCCTCGCGCAGGCCGGTGTTCTCCTGGACCAGGCCGCGGGCCAGGCCGAGGATCAGCGCCCAGGTCAGTTCCACCGGCGGGGTCGAGGAGCTCTCGGTGCCGCAGACGGTGACGCCGTGGGCCCGGGCGGCGGCGTGGTCGATCACCGTGTTGCGCATGCCGGTGGCGACGATCAGCCTCAGCCGGGGCAGCCGCGCCAGCAGCGACGCGGGGAAGGGGACCCGTTCGCGCAGGGTCACGACGATGTCGAAGCCGGCGAGAGCGGCGGCGAGTTCGTCCTCGCCGTCGAAGTGCTCGGTGAAGGGGACGACGTCGACCCGGTCGGCCACGGGGGACCAGTCGGCGGCGGAGGTGCCGGCGTTCTGGAAGTCGTCGAGGAGGGCGCAGCGCAGTCGCATGGCAGTAGTGTCCTCGCCCCGGCGGGGGACGCGACGCGGGCCCCGGTCGTTCACCTCTGACGGCCGGGGCCCACTGGCGTCCCGGATCCGGCCGCGGCGGCGACACTCCCCCGAGCAACGCGTTCACGCGCGCGCACCGACGGGCCGGTTCCGATGAAGTGATCACATCAGACCGCGCCAACGGATCGCTAACATGTGGCCAACGGTTCTCCGGGGACCTGCCCGGCGGTTGGCGCGAAGTCGCCCTCCGGCCACCGGGCCGACACCGGGAGACGGCCGGAACGGTAGCGGATCCCGCCGGGAACCGGCAGTGAGCGGGTGGCGGGAAACCGTCGTGATGAGGGCGGAAATGCGCCAGAGTGTGATGCGGTTCGGACTGCTGGGGCCGCCCGTTCTCTACCAGCCGTGTGCGGCCCAGGGCCCCCAGGGCACCTTCGTACGCACCATTCGCAGTCCCAAAGCGCGCGCCCTGCTCGCCGTGCTGCTGCTGGAGGCCGGCCGGGTCGTGCCGGTCGGCTCCCTCAAGGACGCCCTGTGGGGCGGCGCGCCGCCCGCCTCCGCGCACGCCTCCCTGCACAACCACGTCACCCGGCTGCGCCGCCTGCTCGACGACCCCGACCGGCTGCGCGCCGTGCCGCCCGGCTATGTGCTGCGGGTCGAGCCGTTCGAACTGGACGTCCATGTCTTCGAGCACCATGCCACCGCCGCGCGCACCGCGCACGCCGCCCACGACTGGGAGCGGGTCGTGCGCGAGGCCGGGGCCGCGCTCGCGCTGTGGCGGGGCACGCCGCTGTGCGGCCTCCCGCCCGAGCTCGGCGGCTACGCCTTCGTCCAGCGTCTCGAGGAGGCCCGGCTGCTCCTGCTGGAGTGGCGCTACGACGCCGAGCTGGCCGTCGGCGGGGACCGGCTCGGCGAACTGGTGCCGGAGCTCGCGGAACTGGCCGCCGAGCACCCGCTGCGCGAGGCCTACCAGCGCCAGCTGATGCTCGCCCTGCACCGCACCGACCGCCGTGCCGAAGCCCTGGCCGTCCACCGCGACCTGCGCGCCCGGCTGCTGGAGGAGCTGGGCGTGGAGCCCGGCCCGGCGGTGCGGGAGGCGCACCTGGAGGTGCTGCGCGCGCTGCCGCGCACCGAGCCCGCGGCCGAGCCGGCCCCCTCGGACACCGCGGCGGAGACCGACGCGGAGGCGGCTCTGTCCGCCCCCCGCCCCGCGCAGCTCCCGCCGCCACCGCCCCACTTCACCGGCCGTACCGCCGCCCGCGACGAGCTGTGCCGGGCGCTGCTGGAACCCGGTGCCGTGGCCGTGGTCAGCGGGATGGCGGGGGTGGGCAAGAGCGCCCTCGCCCTGCACGCGGCCCACACTCTGGCGGAACGTTTCCCCGACGGCCAGCTCTACATCAACCTGCACGGCGCCACCCCCGGCATGACCCCCCTCACCGCCCCCCAGGCCCTCGCCGCCCTGCTGCGGGACCTCGGCGCCGAGCCCCGCCGCATCCCCGAGCACCCCGACGCCGCCGCCGCGTTGCTGCGCTCCCTGCTCGCCCCCACCCGCACCCTCCTGGTCCTCGACGACGCTGCCCACGCCGCCCAGATCCGGCCCCTGCTGCCGGGCGGCCCCGGCTGCGCGGTCATCGTCACCAGCCGCTCCCCGCTCACCGCCCTCGACGGCGCCCGCCGCTTCCCGCTCGCCCCGCTCACCGGCGAGGACAGCGCGGCACTGCTGCGCGCGGTCTCCGGCCGGGACGGCCTCGACGCCGCCCACCCGCTCGTCGACCTCACCGGCCGCCTCCCGCTCGCCCTGCGCGTCGTCGCCGCCCGGCTCGCCGCCCGCACCGCCCTCACCCCGGACGTCCTCGCCGACCAGCTGGCCGCCACCGGGAGCCGACTGCACCACCTGGAGTACGACGACCTCAGCGTGCGCAGCTCCCTCGCCGTCGCCCACGACGCGCTCGCCGCGTCCTCCCGCGAGGCCGACCGCGACGCCGCCCACGCCCTGCGCCGCATCGGCGCCCTCGACCTCCCCGCCTACGGCGCCCCCCTCCTCGCCCGCCTCACCGGCACCGACGAACGCCGCGCGGAAGCCGCGCTGGACCGCCTGGTCGACGTGGCACTGCTGGAGGAGACGGCGTACGGCAGGTACGAGCCGCACGACCTGGTACGGGATTTCGCGAGGGAACTGGCGGAGAAGCAGACGGGCACGGGCGCGTCGGGAACGGACGTGGGAGGGGAGCACGAAGGGGCGGACAGCGGGGAGACCGGCGCAGAGCCGGGCGAGGCGGCACCGGTGAGCGAAGGGGAGGCCGACGCCGAGGCGCGGGCACTCCCTCGGACGGGTGCGGGCACGGGCGGCACCCCGTCGGCGCCGGGCCGCGCCGACGACCCCAGCACCGAGGCGAGCGGTGCCGTGGAGACCGCCCTGCACTGGTACGCGGCGGTGGCCGAACGCGCCCTCACCGCCATCGTCGAACCCGGCCTGGACCAGGACGACCGCCGCCGCCCGACCGCCGCCCAGCCCCCCGAGCACGCCGCCCACGTCGCCGCCACCACCCCCTTCCGCTCCGCGAAGGCGGCCTTCGCCTGGGGCGACCTGGAACTGCCGAACATCGTCACCCTCGTCGAGCGGCACGCGGGCGACCCCGCCCACGACCACCGCACCGCCGCCTACGTCTCCACCCTCATCCGCCTCCTCTTCCCGTACGTCCAGCGCAGCGGCCGCGTCGCCGAGATGGAGGTGCTGGGCGGCGCCGCGCTCGACGCCGCCCGCCGCCTCGGCGACCCCGCCGCGGAGGCGTACGCCCTCGGCGACCTCGCCGGACTGCACTTCCTCACCGGCCGCCAGGGCGACGCCCTCGCCCTCAACGACCGCGCCCTGGAGATCTGGCGGCGCCTCGGCGTCGTCTCCTGGATCCGCCGCTGCCTGAACAACCGCGGCCTGCTCCTCGAAGGCCTCGGCCGGTACGCCGAGTCCGAGGCCGCCCTGCGCCAGAGCCTCACCTACTCCCGGCAGCTGCGGGACCCGCACGGCGAGGCCGTCACCTACAGCCACCTCGGCAATCTCTACGAGCACACCGACCCGCGCGCCGCCATCGAACAGCACCGGCGCTCACTGTCGATCGGCGTCTCGATCGGCGCGGTCATCGTGCAGCACTCCGCGCACTGCAACATCGGCTACGCCCACCTCAGCCTCGGCGAACCGGCCGCCGCCGCCCGGCACTTCGAGGAGAGCCTGCGCATCCTCGGCTGCCGCGGCGACTGGCACGGCGAGTCCCAGACCCGGCTCGGCCTGGTGCGCGCCCTGCGTCAGCTCGGTCTCACGGACCGCGCCGCGAGCGAGTGCGCGGAACTGATGCGCCGCGCGGACGCCCGCGCCGACCACTACACCGGCGGTCTCGCCCGCCACCAGAACGGTCTGCTGCTGCACGCCCGGGGTCTGCACGAGCGGGCGTACGACGAGTGGCGCACCGCTCTCGCCGCGCTGGACGGCACGGACGACAGCGCGGTGACGGCGGAGCTGCGGGCGCTGCTGGCCGGCGCCGACGCCCGCCGCTGACGGCCCGGCCGGTCACTTGGCGTCGGCATAGCACTCCACCACCGCCGTGGTGAACGGGAACCGCACCGGCGTCTCCCCGAACGTCAGCCGCCCCGCCAGCTCCGACGCCTCCCGGATCGCCGCGACGACCGTCTCCGCCTCCTCCTCGGGGCAGTGCACGATCACCTCGTCGTGCTGGAAGAAGACCAGCTCGGCCGCCAGGCCGGCGCAGGCCCTGCGCAGCGCGGCGAGCAGCAGCAGCGCCCAGTCGGCGGCGCTGCCCTGGACCACGAAGTTGCGGGCGAACCGGCCGCGGGCGCGGGCGTCGGTCGAGGCGTAGCCCGGCACCCACTGCCGGTCGTCACCGTCCTCGTCCGGCGCCGGGATGCCGGCCTCCTCCGCCGCGTCGTCGCCCGTGCGGGCCGCCGGCGGGCAGGTCCGGCCGAGCCAGGTGCGCACCAGCCGCCCCTCCTCACCGGCGCGGGCGGCGTCGTCGACGTACGCCACGGCCCTGGGGAAGCGGCGGCGGAGCGCGGCGAGGTTCTTCAGGCCGTCCCCGGAGGTCTGTCCGTAGACCGCGCCGAGCACCGCGAGCTTGGCCTGGGCGCGGTCGCCGGAGAAGGCGCGGTCGGAGACCGACTGGTAGAGGTCGCTCTCGCGGCCCGCGACCTCCATCAGACCGGGGTCGCGGGAGATCGCGGCGAGCACGCGCGGTTCCATCTGGTCGGCGTCGGCGACGACCAGCCGCCAGCCGGGGTCGGCGACGACGGCCCGGCGGATCACCTTGGGGATCTGCAGGCCGCCCCCGCCGTTGGTGACCCAGCGCCCGGTGACGGTGCCGCCCGCGAGGAACTCGGGCCGGAACCGCCCGTCGCGCACCCAGTCCTGGAGCCAGGACCAGCCGTGGGCGACCCAGATCCGGTACAGCTTCTTGTACTCCAGCAGCGGTTTCACGGCCGGGTGGTCGACGGACTCGAGCTCCCACCGGCGGGTGGACCTGATCTTGATCCCGGCCTGCGCGAACGCCTTGACGACGTCGGCGGGCAGGTCGGGCCGCACCCGCCGCCCGAACGCGGCGGACACCTCGTCGGCCAGCTCGGCGAGGCGCCGGGGCTCGCCGCCGCCCGCGTACCGCTCGCCGAGCAGGTCGTGCAGCACCGCGCGGTGGACGTCCGTACTCCACGGCAGTCCCGCGCGGTTCATCTCGGCGGCCACCAGCATGCCCGCCGACTCGGCGGCCGTCAGCAGCCGCATCCGGTCCGGGTGGGCCGTACGGTCGTGCCGCCGCTGCTGCTCGGCGTAGACGGCGAGCAGGTCGGCCAGGGGCAGCGGGCGGTCCTGCGGTTCGAAGAGCGGGGACTGCGCGCCGGGTTCCGCCGCGCGTTGCGGCGGATCCGGCGGGACGGGCCCGCCGCGCAGCCGGGCCAGGGCGGCGGCGGCCGAACGCGGCTCGCCGTACCGCCCCTCGTGGCCCAGGAGGAGGGTTTCGGCGTCCTCGATGTCGTAGCACCGCTCCACTCGCACCCCCGTGGCGAGCAGACGCGGATAGACCTCGTGGGTGGACCGCCACACCCAGCGCGTCACCTCGGGCCGCTCCCGCACGGCCCGCGCCAGGTCCGCCTCCCGCAGCACCGGCCCGGAGGGCAGCCCGTCCGGGCCGAGGGGGGCGAGCTCCACGCCGCCGCCCTCGGCCGCTGCGAGCGCCCACCGGTCGGTCATGCAAGCGAGTGTGGCACCCGGGTCTGACAACGGCCCGGTGTCAGGCCTCCGCGCCGCCCTCGCCGTCTTCCGCGCCGGCGCCCTTGTTCGTCTTCAGGAACCGGGCGAGCAGCTCGGTGACGTACTGCTCGGCCTTCTCCTTGGTGATGCCGAGGCCGGAGAGCGGGCCCTCGCCGTTCTCGAACTCGAGCAGGGCGAGCAGCAGGTGCTCGGTGCCGATGTAGTTGTGGCCGAGGCGCAGCGCCTCGCGGAAGGTCAGCTCCAGCGCCTTCTTGGCGTCGGGGCCGTAGGGCACGAGGTCGGGGACCTCGTCCGCGGCGGGCGGCAGCGCCGCCGTCGCGGCCTGGCGCACCTCGTCCAGGGTGACGCCCTGCGCGGTGATCGCGTGGGCGGCCAGGCCCTCCGGCTCGGCGAGCAGCCCGAGGATCAGGTGCTCCGGCCGGCCCTCGGCGTTGCGGGCGGCGATGGCCTCGTTGTGGGCGGCCACGACGACGTTCCGCGCGCGCGGGGTGTAGCGGCTGAAGCCCTGGCTGGGGTCCAGGTCCGCCGACTCCTTCGGCACGAACCGCTTCTGTGCCGCCTGCCGGGTGACACCCATGCTCTTGCCGATGTCCGTCCAGGACGCGCCGGAACGCCGGGCCTGGTCCACGAAGTGGCCGATCAGGTGGTCCGCGATGTCGCCGAGGTGTTCCGCGGCGATGACCGCGTCCTGGAGCTGGTCCAGGGGCTGGTCGTGGACCGTCTTGATGGCCTCGATGAGGTCGTCGAGGCGTACGGATGACGTGATCTTGGAGTTCGTCGTCATGTGTCAACCGTAGGTTGCGCTCCTGGGACTGTCAACCTTCGGTTGACAGCCTGACGGCGAGTGCCGTGAACACCGTCCCGCTGAAGACGTTCAGCCCGCGCGCCACCCGCCGGCTGCGCCGCAGCAGCGCCGAGAGCTTCCCGGACAGCAGCCCGATCGTGCCGTCCACCGCGAAGCCCATGACCACGATCGTCACCCCGAGCACCATGAACTGCCCCGGCACATGGCCCAGGTCCGGGTCCACGAACTGCGGCAGGAACGCCACGTTGAACAGGATCACCTTCGGATTGAGCAGATTGGTGATCGCGCCCTGCCAGAACGCCCGCCGCAGCCCCGCCCCGGCCCCCGGCGAGCCCTCCTCACCGGGCACCGAACGGTCCCGGAACGCCTTCACCGCGAGATACAGCAGATACGCCGCCCCCGCCCAGCGCAGCACGTGATACAGCGTCGGCAGCGTCGTGAACAGCGCCGACAGGCCCAGTGCCGCGGCCACCGCGTGCACGAGCATCGCGCAGGCCACCCCGAACGCGGCCATCACCCCCGCCGCTGGCCCGCCTCTCCCGCCCACGGCGACGATGAACATCATGTCGGGTCCCGGAGTGACACAGAGCGCGAAGGCGGCGATCAGGAACGCCGCGTACAGATGCATGTCCACCATGGGTCCATGCTCGAAACAGCCCTCCCGCGCGGGCGACCGAATTCCGGGGAGTGAGACGGAACGAGGTCCCCACGCGCGCGTGAGGGTCCCGACCCGCGCGTGACACCATCGGCGGGTGAGTACGCCCAGCACCGTCGACCGCGCCTTCGAAGCCGCCCTCTACGCCGCCGACGACACCGGCCTCGACACCGGCGCGTCCCTGCTCGCCGCCGACCCGGACGCCGACGCGGAACTCGGGCGGCGCGGCCGGGAGTTCGTCGCCGCGGCCTGGCGGCGCGGCTGGCAGCCCGCCGACGTCGTACGGATCGTGCGCCGGGAACTGGACGACGTCCATGTGCACCTCGTGGCGGAGCTGATCCGCGCGCAGGCCCCCGACGACCGCCCGCGCGGCCGCCGCTGGGCCGCCCAGCTCGACGGCCTGCCCGCCGGAGAGCCGCCCCGCGCGGACCGCTTCTCGCGCGCGACCGCCCTCCTGGAGCTGTACCGGCTCCTGCTGCGGCTGCCGGCCCTCGAACCCCTCGACGAGCACGAGCCGGTACGCCGGGACGCGCCCGCCGAGTCCCGCATGCTCGCCCGGATCCGCGCGCTGCTCGCCAAGGCGGAGGCGACCGGCTACCCGGAGGAGGCGGAGGCGCTGAGCGCCAAGGCGCAGGAGCTGATGGCCCGGCACAGCATCGACGAGGCGCTGCTCGCCGCCCGCTCCCCGGCTGCCGCCGCCGACGCGCCCGGCGCCTGCCGGATCGGTGTGGAGGCGCCGTACGAGCAGGCCAAGGCGGTCCTGCTGGACGCGGTGGCCACCGCGAACCACTGCCGGGCGGTGTGGAACGAACCCCTCGGCTTCTCCACGGTCGTCGGCTTCGACGCGGACCTGGAGGTCGTCGAACTGCTCTACACCTCACTGCTCGTGCAGGCCACGACGGCGATGACGAAGGCGGAGGCGGCGCAGCGCAAGGGCGGCCGCAAGCGCACGAAAACGTTCCGGCAGTCCTTCCTCGCCGCCTACGCCCACCGCATCGGCACCCGCCTCGCGGCCGCCGCCGAGACGCAGGTGACCGACGATCTGCTCCCCGTCCTCGCCTCCCGCGACGTCGCGGTCACCGACCGCGCGGAGCGCATGTTCCCGGAGACCACCACGACCCGGCTGCGCGGCGTCAGCGACGCGGCGGGCTGGAGCGAGGGCGCCCGCGCGGCGGACCGGGCGCAGATGAAGCACCGCCGCCGCCTCGGCTGACGCCCCCGGCGTCAGTCCCCGACGGGCTGCTGGAAGGGGCCGACCGAGGCCTCCGCCTCCGCCTCGCCCTTCAGCGCGACCTCGCCGTACGACCACGGGAGATCGTGCGTCACCGTGTCGTCCGGCAGGCCGACCTTCAGCGTCCGCACCGCCAGGGACCGCTCCCCGCCGGCCTCTCCGCGCGTGTAGGTGAGCGTGAACAGCGCGGTGCCGCCCTCCGCGAGGGTCAGCTTCCGCGCCGACGCGGCGTCGTCCGGCCGCACGGCGACGGAGGTGTCCCCGGCCGCCAACTCGACCGCCGGGAAACCGTCCAGCGTGCACGGGGCGCCCGCCCGGTTGGTGAGCGTCACGGTCACGTTGCCGGTGTCCCCGGCGGCCGGCGCGGCGTCCACCGGTCCGTACTCGACCCCGATGTCCGCACCGGCGCAGACACCGCCGCCGCCCGTCTCCTGTTCGCGGCTCTCCTCCGCTTCCCCGCCGCACCCGGACAGCACGAGCGCGGCGGCGAGCGCGCCGACGACGGTGCCGGTGGTGGCGGTGAACGACTTGGCGCGCATGAGCGGACTCCCTGGGACGGTGACGGTGCCGGAGAGATCATCACCCACGGCGGTGCGCTCGCCGTGCGGCCACCCCACCCACAGCCCGCCCTTTATGTCCCGTACGCTGACGGAATGAGCTGGTTCCGGGCGCTGAGGCAGACCGCGCGCTCGGGGCTCGTCGTGCAACGCAAGCCCCTGGAACCGCTGATCGCGCTGCGCGGCGCGGTCGGGCTGGCGATCACCATCGGGGTGAGTCTGTGGGCGCTCGGCCCGGAGGCGGCGGCCAGCTCGGCGTTCGGGGCGCTGCAGGCGGCGATCGCCACCTTCCAGCGCAGCTGGCGGCCACGCCCGGAGCTGGCGCTGGCCTCCGGCACCAGTCTCGCCGTCTCGACCTTCCTCGGCTACCTCACCATCCCGCACCTGGCCCTGTTCCTCGCCCTGCTCGCCGTATGGACCTTCGCCGCCGGCCTGAGCTGGGCCGCGGGCCCCACGACCGGCCTGATCGCCTCCTCCAACGTGGCGATGATGCTGGTGACGGTCACCCTGCCGGCCTCCGTCGCCCAGGCGGCCGCGCACGCCGTGATGATGATCGCCGGCGGAGCCGTGCAGGCGGCGCTCATCGTCCTGTTCCCGGTCCGCCGCTGGGGCCCGCACCGCGACGCGCTCGCCGACGCCCTGGCCGCCGAGGCCGACTACGCCCGCCGCCTGCGCCACGACCCGGTCGCCCCCTTCGACCCGCTCCCGCTGATGGAGGCCCGGAACGCCGCCGCCGTCACCCCGCGCCAGGCCCGCCGACGCCCCGCCGAACTGCACGGCACCCGCGGCCTCGCCGAACGGATCCGCCCGGTCCTCGCCTCCCTGGCCGACCCGGCGCTCGGCGTCCCGCCGGAGGGCCGCGCCCGCGACCGGGTCCGCGAACTCCTCGCCGCCGCGGCCACCGTCCTCGACGCCGCCGCCCACGCCGTCCGCCACGGCACGCCCGTCACCCTCCCCGCCCCCGCCACCGCCGCCCTGCGCACCCCCGACACCGGCGCGGTCCTCACCGGCCCGCCGCAGCGCGCGGCCACCCGGCTGGCCCGCCTGCTGGCGGACGTGGTGGAGACCGCGGAAGCGGAGCCCCGACGGGGCGGACGCGCGAACCCCGCAGCCGAACCGGCCCCCCATCTGCCGCGCCCCACCCTGCCGCGCCTCGTCCCCGTCGTACTGCGGGCGATGCGCGACGAACTGCGGCTGCGCCACGACTCGCCGATCACCCGGCACGCCGTCCGGGTCACCGCGGTCGCCACCACCGGCTACCTCCTCGGCACCGCCCTCCCCCTGGGCCACGGCTACTGGGCGCCCCTCACCGCGGTCATGGTCATGCGCCCGGACTTCTCCCAGACGTACAGCCGCGCGGTGGCCCGCCTGGCCGGCACGGTCCTCGGCGTCGCCGTCGCCACCGCCATCGTGCAGCTCACCCACCCCGGCGTCTGGCTGTCCGCCGCGCTCGCCGTGGTCAGCGCCGCCCTGCTGTACCTCGTGATGCGCATGGGCCAGTTCGCCGCGCAGGCCTGCATCGGGGCGTACGTCGTCTTCCTGCTCGGCATGGCGGGCGAGCAGTGGACCCGGACCGGGCCCGAACGCGTGCTGCTCACCCTGCTGGGCGGGCTGCTGGCGATGCTCTCGTACGCCGTCTACCCGGCGTGGGAGACACCGCGCCTGCGCACCCGTCTCGCCGACTGGCTGGCCGCCCAGGGCGGGTACGCCGCCGCGGTCCTGCGCCACCACGCGGACCCCGCGAACACCTCCGCCGACGACATCCGTGCGGCCCTGCTCACCGCCCGCGCGGCCCGTGCCGCCTGGCACACGGCGGTCGCCCGCGCGGAGAGCGAACCCGTACGCCATCGCGGTCTGTCCCGGGTCACGGCGGACGACGCCGAGGAGGCGCTGACCCAGATGGGCCGCGTGGCGATGCTCCTGGAGGCCCACCTTCCGGACCACGCGGCCCCGCCGCTCCCACCCGCCGCCCGTCTCGCCGACGCCCTGCGCAAGGCCACGGCCCACGGCGCGAAGGCGGTACGCGACCGCCGCGTCCCCGACTGGGACACCGTACGGGCGACCCTCGAAGACCCGTCCTGGACGGACTCGCCGCCCAAACCGGAGCAGCCCGCTGTCCCGGACCCGTCCCCGACGGACCCCGCGGGCGAAGCCCTCTACGTCCGTCAGGCGGCCCACCTGATGCTGGCCTGTCTGACCGAGCTGTCCGACGCCCTGGACGGCGACCGGGAAGCAGTCGGCTGACCGGCCCCGCCCCAACCGCCGGCGGGCGCTACGGCGCCGTGGGCAACCCCGACGGCAGTTTGCCGCCCTCCGCCTTGGTGTACGTCTCGGTGCCCACCGTGCCCTCCCAGGTCACCTCCAGCGCGGTCGCCGTGGCGGAGTCGACCGTCCCGGTGCCCCGCTCCTCGTCCCCGCCGCCGCAGCGCAGCCGGATCGTCGGCTTTCCGGCCGCCTCGCCGACCTGCCCGCTGCACACCGCGCCCCTGCTGGCGAACAGCCCGGCGTCGTCGCCGGTGATCACCAGGGCCACGGCCTGCCCGCCGGTGGTGGCGAGCCAGCTGCCCTGCAGCTCCGCGCGTCCGGCGCCGGACGGCCCCGCGCTCTCGGGGGCGGAGGCGGATGGCGAGGCGGGGGCGGACGCCGAGGAGGTGGGCGTGACCGCGTCCTCGGAGCCGCCGTCGTCACTGCACGCGCTCAGCAGCAGCACGCCGCCCAGCCCCGCGGCCGCGGCCATGGCCGAGATCCGTGTCCGCCCGCGCGCCCCGCGCGCGTACGTCGCCGAAGTCACTGCGAGCCCCCCAGGGATCAGACCGGACGGTACGCCCCAGCAAGCTACCAGGAAGTAGGAACTACCAGGAGGACTTCCGGACCCCCGGCAGATACCCCGCGTGCGCCTGCTCCCGCAGCGACACCCGCGACAGCCCGAACGCCCGGAGGTAGCCGCGCGGGCGCCCGTCCACCTGGTCCCGGTTGCGCACGCGGGTGGCGCTCGCGTCCCGTGGCTGCGCGCGCAACTCGGCCTGCGCGGCCCGCCGTTCCGCGTCGCTGGTGGACGGCCGGCGGATGATCTCCTTCAGTTCGGCGCGCCGCGCGGCGTACCGCGCGACGGTCTCCTGCCGTTTCGCGTTCTTCGCGATCTTGCTCTTCTTCGCCATCAGACCCGCACCCCCCGCGCGCGGATCCGGGCCACGGCGGCCTCGATCCCGATCGTGTCGACGGTCTTGATCCCCTTGGTGCTCAGCCGCAGCCGGACGTACCGGTTCTCGCTCGGCAGCCAGTACCGCTTGGACTGGACGTTGGGGTCGAAGCGGCGCGGGGTGCGCCGGTGTGAGTGCGAGACGCGGTTGCCGAAGCCGGGCCGGGTGCCGGTCAGCATGCAGTGGGCGGACACGGGGTGACGCACCTCTCCTCGATCGAGTTCGTAATGGAATTCATTTTCAGTAACATAGCAGCATGGCACGCAACGAACTCCGCCCGGTCATCAAGCTCCGGTCCACCGCCGGCACCGGCTACACCTACGTCACCCGCAAGAACCGCCGTAACGACCCGGACCGTATGACCCTGCGCAAGTACGACCCGGTCGCCGGCCGGCACGTCGACTTCCGAGAGGAGCGCTGAGCAGCCGTGCGCCAGGGAATCCACCCCGACTACGGCCCCGTCGTCTTCCGCGACCGCGCCGCCGACTACGCCTTCCTGACCCGCTCGACGATGACGAGCGACAAGACCATCGAGTGGGAGGACGGCAACACCTACCCGGTCGTCGACGTCGAGATCTCCCACGTCAGCCACCCCTTCTACACGGGCACGGCCCGCGTCCTGGACACCGCCGGCCGCGTCGAGCGCTTCGAGCGCCGGTACGGGAAGCGGAGCTGACACCGTGTCCGACCTCTCCGTCGTGATCGTCGGCGGGCTGCACTCCGACGCCCGCAAGGCGGCCGTCGCGCGGCTGCTCGCCGACGTCCCCGGCAGCGTCGCCCTCCACCACGACCTGACGACGGCCGCGGCCGGCACCGTCGTCCGCACCGTCCGGGACGCCGACGGCGTCCGGTACGCCGGTGAGGCGCCGCTGGTCAACGACTGCGCGTGCTGCGCCCTGCGCGAGGACCTGGTGCCCGAGCTGCGGAGCCTCGCCGACGCCGGGGACACCCGGCTCGCGGTCGTCGAGCTGTGGGACTCCGTGGAGCCGAAGGCGATGGCCGAGGTCGTCACCGCCGGCGGCCTCACCGTCACCGGTGTGCTCACCGCCGTCGACCCGGCGCTGCTGCTGCCGTACCTCGGCAACGGCGACGACCTCGCCGAGGCCGGGCTCGCCGCGGCCGCCACCGACCAGCGGACCGTCGCCGACACCTTCGCCCGCCAGCTGGAGTACGCCCCCGTCCTCGCCGTCGCCGACTCCGAGGAGGCCGACGACGAGGACCGCGAGCTGCTGGCCCAGCTGCACCCGACCGCCCGCCGGGTCCCGATCGGCCACGGTGACCTGGCGGGCGCCGCACTCGCCGGTTTCGACGTCGAGGCGGCCGCCGCCGCCCAGCACCCGGCGTGCGCGCTGCTGCCCGCCGAGGCCGACGCGCACGGCGTGACCACCTTCGTCTGGCACCGGCGCCGCCCCTTCCACCCGGAGCGGCTCTACCAGGCGCTGGAGGACCTGACCTGCGCCGCCGCGCGCAGCCGGGGCCGGTTCTGGCTCGCCGACAGGCCGGACACCCTGCTGCACTGGGACGCGGCGGGCGGCGCGCTGTGCGTGGAGAGCGCCGGCCCGTGGCTCGCCTCGCTGCCCGACGCGGCCTGGGAGATGCTGCCGCCGATACGCCGCGCCGCCGCCGCGCTCGACTGGCACCCCGAGCACGGCGACTGCTGCCAGCACCTGGTCTTCATCTCGCCCGGCCTCGACCGCGACAACCTGCGGCGGCTGCTGGAGTCCTGTCTGCTGACCGACGCCGAGTACGCCGCCGGGCGGGACGCCTGGAAGCGGCTGCCGCCCGCCTTCGACACCCTTCTGGAGGTCTGAACCCGCATGCCCCGCAAGCCCGACCGCAAGCCCGCCAAGAACCGGCCGAACCCCCTGGACGAGGCGGGGGTGACGTACGTCGACTACAAGGACACCGATCTGCTGCGGAAGTTCGTCTCCGACCGCGGCAAGATCCGCAGCCGCCGTGTCACCCGGGTCGGTTCGCAGCAGCAGCGGCAGCTGGCCCGCGCGATCAAGAACGCCCGCGAGATGGCCCTGCTGCCGTACGCCGGTCGCTGACGCCCCGCCTGCCCCGCGCTCCCCGCGCTCCCCGCGCGACGAGCCCCGCCTCACCGGAGGCGGGGCTCGTCGGCGTTCGTGTCAAATCTCCTGGGAAATAAGGAAGTTCACGGAAGTTCAATGGAACACAAAGCTGTTGGCGAGCGTCTGTTCCTAGTACCGGAACCACTCCGGTAAAGCGGGGGCAAAGTTGTAGTCACGGGAACACCCCGCGTGCACGTGCATCTGCTCATGCAACTGCAGATGAAGAGGGTTATGATCCGGCACAGTTGACCACTGCACCTATGGCCAGACAGCCAGTGCACCACCGGGGAGCGACCTGTGGACCACGACGTGTACAACGGCATGGCCGCCACCGAGCTGCGCGGTGTGGCCTGGCAGAAGAGTCGGCACAGCAACTCGCAGGGTTCGTGTGTGGAGTTCGCCCGGTTGCCGGGCGGGCGGGTGGCCGTACGGAATTCCAACTTCCCCGACGGGCCCGCGCTCGTGTACACCCGGGCGGAGATCGAGGCCATGCTGCTCGGGGTGAAGGACGGCGAGTTCGACCACCTGGTGGCGGGCTGAGGACCGGGTCCGCCGGAATTTCCGGAAGCGGGCCCCGCTTTTCGCCGCGACGCGCGTAGAACCGCGGCACGCGCGCGTGCCGCGGTTCGTCACTCGGCGGGCTGTAGCCGGAACAGCGCCCAGACCACCTTGCCGCTGAGCGTGCCGGCCAGCGGGTGCCAGCCCCAGCTGTCGCAGAAGGAGTCCACGAGGAACAGCCCGCGGCCGGACTCCGCCGAGAAGTCGTCCGCCTCACGGGCGACCGGGCTGTCGTTGCTCGGGTCGCGCACCGCGCACACCAGCCGCTCGGTCCAGCGCATCAGGTGCAGCCGTACCTGCGGGTCCTGGTCCGACGCCCGCGCGGTGTCCGGCAGGGCGTGCCGCAGGGCGTTGGTGACGAGTTCCGAGACGACCAGACAGACGTCGTCGAACCGTTCGCCGAGACCCCACTGGTCGAGGGTGCCGCGGGTGAACCGGCGTGCGTCACCCACCGCTTCGTAGCGGGCGGGGAGGGCGCAGGAGGCGGCGCTGGAGACGGCCGCGGGATCGAGTGGGGGAAGGCCCTGCCGTAACGGCTCGAGCATGGTCGATCCATTCGTTGCCATGCGGGGCACTCCCGGAATTCGCGGTCGTTGCGATGCAGCGGTGGCGCGGGACCATGGTTTCGGATGCGCAGGGCAGATGCAAGGGCAGATGCACGTGCACGCGACCGAAATCGACCCTCCCGTACCGCTTCTTGGCCATTTTTTCCGCCATCTTCTCGTCGTCCGCCGGTCGCCTTCCGGTCGTCCGGCTGCGCGCCCCTGCCCGGAATCTTTGGCTTCTTTCCGTCTGTGTAATCGGACGAGTACAGCTCGGAGTGATTTAGTGGCAGACTGCGGGCCCTAAGACGGTTGGGGAGGCTGGCGAACGTGAGCGCGGGAGAGCCCGGATCGGTGGTGCGGCGCATGCTGCTCGGCTCGCAACTCAGGCGGCTGCGCGAGGCGCGTGGCATCACCCGCGAGGCGGCGGGCTACCACATCCGCGCGTCCGAGTCGAAGATCAGCCGGATGGAGCTGGGCCGGGTGAGCTTCAAGACGAGGGACGTCGAGGACCTGCTGACGCTGTACGGCATCACGGACGAGACCGAGCGCAACTCGCTCGTCTCGCTCGCCCGCGAGGCCAATGTCGCCGGCTGGTGGCACAGTTACTCCGACGTGCTGCCCAGCTGGTTCCCGACCTACGTCGGCCTGGAGGGCGCCGCGTCCCTGATCCGCGTCTACGAGGTGCAGTTCGTGCACGGCCTGCTGCAGACCGAGGAGTACGCCCGCGCGGTGGTGCGGCGCGGCATGAAGGGCGCGAGCGAGGCCGACGTCGAACGCCGCGTGGCGCTGCGCCTGGAGCGGCAGAAGCACCTCGTCGCGGAGAACGCCCCCGACTTCCACATCGTCCTGGACGAGGCCGCCCTGCGCCGCCCCTACGGCGACCGCGAGGTGATGCGCGGCCAGCTCCAGCACCTCATCGAGATCTCCGAGCGGCCCAACGTCCGGCTGCAGATCATGCCGTTCGGCTTCGGCGGGCACTCCGGCGAGAGCGGCGCCTTCACCATCCTCAGCTTCCCCGAGTCCGACCTCTCGGACGTGGTCTACCTCGAGCAGCTGACCAGCGCCCTGTACCTGGACAAGCACGAGGACGTCGCCCAGTACGAGAGCGCCCTCAAGGAGCTGCAGCGCGACAGCCCGGGACCGGCGGAGAGCCGCGATCTCCTCAGGGGTCTCCTCCAACTCTCCTGACTCCAAGGCCAAGTTGGAGAACCGGCCAGTAGGATGACGGGCGATCAGGCACATCTGTCCGTCTGCTTCTGCGGCAGGGATTGAGGGATCACATGTCGTCCTACTTCACCGACCTGGCTCAGCAGTACATCGACGGCGAGTGGCGTCCGGGCACCGGCTCCTGGGACATCATCGACTTCAATCCGTACGACGGCGAGAAGCTGGCCTCGATCACCATAGCCACGGCCGGCGAGATAGATCAGGCCTACCGCGCCGCCGCCCGCGTCCAGCCGGAGTGGGACCGCGCGGGCACCTTCGCCCGCCGCGCGGTGCTGGAGAAGACGCTGCGCCTGGTCGAGGAGCGCGAGGCGGAGATCGCCGAGGCGATCGTCGCCGAACTGGGCGGCACCCGCGTGAAGGCCGCCTTCGAACTCCACCTGGCCAAGGAGTTCCTGCGCGAGGCGGCCGCCCTGGCGACGCGCCGTGAGGACCGGCTGATCCCCTCGCCCGACCCCGGCAAGGAGAACCGCCTCTACCGGGTCCCGGTCGGCGTCGTCGGCGTCATCAGCCCCTTCAACTTCCCCTTCCTGCTGTCCCTGAAGTCCGTCGCGCCCGCGCTGGCCCTCGGCAACGCCGTCGTCCTCAAGCCGCACCAGGACACCCCGGTCCTCGGCGGCACCCTCGTCGCGAAGCTCTTCGAGGACGCGGGCCTGCCGGCCGGTGTGCTGAACGTGGTCGTCACCGACATCGCCGAGATAGGCGACGCCTTCATCGAGCACCCGGTGCCGAAGGTCATCTCCTTCACCGGCTCCGACACGGTGGGCCGCCATGTCGCCACGGTCTGCGCCGGGCAGTTCAAGCAGGCGATCCTCGAACTCGGCGGCAACAGCGCGCTGGTGGTCCTCGACGACGCCGACGTCGACTACGCCGTCGACGCGGCCGTCTTCTCCCGCTACGTCCACCAGGGCCAGGTCTGCATGGCCGCCAACCGCGTCCTCGTGGACCGCTCGATCGCCGGCGAGTTCACCGAGAAGTTCGTCGCCAAGGTGAAGTCCCTGAAGGCGGGCGACCCGCGCGACCCGGAGACCGTCATCGGCCCGGTCATCAACGCCTCCCAGGCCGAGTCCGTCTCCGGCGCCGTCGAGCAGGCGGTCGCGGAGGGCGCCACGGCGCTGCTGCGCGGCGCCGTCCGGGACAACCTCGTCGAGCCGTCCGTCCTCACCGACGTACCCGCCGGCTCCCCGCTGCTGCACCAGGAGATCTTCGGCCCGGTCGCCTTCCTCATCCCCTTCGACGGCGAGGAGGAGGCCGTACGCCTGGTCAACGACACCCCGTACGGCCTCAGCGGGGCGGTCCACACCGGCGACGTCGAACGCGGCGTCCGCTTCGCCCGGCGCGTCGACACCGGCATGTTTCACGTCAACGACGGCACCGTCCACGACGAACCCCTCGTCCCCTTCGGCGGCGAGAAGCACTCGGGCGTCGGCCGTCTGAACGGGGAGTCGACGCTGGACGCGTTCACGACCCTGAAGTGGATCTCGGTGCAGCACGGCAGGAGCGGGTTCCCCTTCTGAGGGATTTCCGGGCCGCCCCCGCCTTTAGGACAGCAGCTGACCGCGATGCCTCCTACCTTCATCGGTGTCAGGCGAAAGCCCCCCGATGAAAGGCGGTCGACATGGTCACCCACGTGCGCGCGGAGACCCCCGGCGACGAGCGCGGCGCGCTGCTCTCCTTCCTGGCGGAGCAGCGCGGCGGCATCCGGCGGGCGGTGCTGGGACTCACGGACGAGCAGGCGTCGAGCACGCCCAGCGCCAGCGAGCTGAGCCTCGCCGGGCTGGTCAAGCACGTCGCCGAGGTGGAGCAGAGCTGGGTCGCGCGGGCCAAGGGCGAGCCCCCGGCGGTCAAGCGGGACGCGACCAACTGGCAGGAGACCTTCCGCCTCGTCGGCGACGAGAGCGTCGCCTCGCAGCTGGCGTACTGGGAGCAGGTCGCCGCCGAGACGGAGGTGTTCGTCCGCGCGGTGCCCAGCCTGGACGACACCTTCGAGCTCCCGGACGAGCCGTGGTTCCCGGAGCGGACCGTCTCGATGCGCTGGCTGTGCCTCCACCTCATCCGGGAGACCGCCCGCCACGCGGGCCACGCGGACATCATCCGCGAGTCGCTGGACGGCAGGACGGCCTTCGAGCTGGTCGCCCTCGCCGGGAACGGGAGCGGCGACACGCCCTAATGTGGACCGCATGTCAGCGATCCGACTCCTGGTGCTGGGCGCCGTCCGCCAGCACGGACGGGCCCACGGCTACCAGGTGCGCAACGACCTGGAGTACTGGGGTGCGCACGAGTGGTCCAACGCCAAGCCCGGCTCGATCTACCACGCGCTGAAGCAGATGGCGAAGCAAGGGCTGCTGCACGCGCACGAGATCGCCCCCTCCACGGCGGGCGGCCCGCCGCGCACCGAGTACGAGATCACCGACCTCGGTGTGGAGGAGTACCTCGGCATGGTCCGCGAGGCGCTCACCAGCTACGACCAGAAGATGGACATCAAGTCCGCGGCCATCGGCTTCATGGTCGACCTGCCGCGCGCCGAGGCGGTGGCCCTGCTGAAGGAGCGCATCCGCCGCATCGAGGAATGGCGTGGCGCCGTCACCGAGCACTACGTGCCCGAGAACGGCCCCGGCCAGCTGGGCCACATCGGCGAGATCATGAACCTGTGGCTCCACACGGCCGACGCGGAGGCCGACTGGACGCGTGGGCTGATCGAGCGGATCGAGGGCGGGGCCTACACCTTCGAGGGAGAGGGCGATCCCTTCGTCGGCGTCCTCGCCGAGGGGCAGGACAACCCGTACGCGACGGGGGAGCGGCACCCGGAGGACGCCGGCTGACGGCCGGAAAAGATCGGCTAATCAAGTTTGACGAATGAGTGGACGGGCATTACGTTTCCGGTCTTAGTCAAGTTTGACTAGCTAGGAAGTGGGTGGCCTGTGACCCATACGGCGATCGCCGTGGACGGCGCACGCAAGGCATACGGGGACAAGAAGGCGCTGGACGGACTCGACCTCGTCGTCCCGCGAGGCACGGTCCAGGGCGTACTGGGCCCCAACGGCGCCGGGAAGACGACCCTGGTACGCGTCCTGTCGACGCTGCTGCGGCCGGACGCGGGCCGGATCGAGGTCGCCGGACACGACGTGGTGACCCAGGCGCGCGAGGTCCGCCTCCGCATCGGCCTGCTCGGCCAGCACGCGGCCGTCGACGAGGAACTGGACGGCCGCCAGAACCTGGAGATGTTCGGCCGCCTCCACCACCTGGGCGCCCGCCGCGCGCGGGCACGCGCCGACGAACTGCTGGCGCGCTTCGACCTCACCGGCACCGGGCGCAAGCCCGTCAAGCGGTACAGCGGCGGCATGCGCCGCCGCCTCGACCTCGCCGCGTCGCTCGTCACCGACCCCGACGTGCTCTTCCTGGACGAGCCCACCACCGGCCTCGACCCGCGCGGCCGCGCGGAGGTCTGGGCCGCGGTCCGCTCCCTGGTCGGCGGCGGCACGACGGTCCTGCTCACCACCCAGTACCTGGAGGAGGCCGACCAGCTCGCCGACCGCGTCTCGGTGGTCGACTCCGGCCGGGTCGTCGCCGACGGCACCCCCGACGACCTGAAGTCCGCCCTCGGCGGCGACCGCATCGACGTCGTCCTGCGCGACGCGGACCGGCTCGGTGCGGCCGCCGCCCTGCTGCCGGTGCCGGAGGACACCGTCCGCGTCGACGCCGACCGGCGGCTGCTCAGCGCCCCGGTCACCGACCGCATGACGGCCCTCACCGGCGTCGTACGCGCGCTGGAGGAGGCCGGCATCGAAGCCGAGGACATCGCGCTTCGGCGCCCCACGCTCGACGAGGTCTTCCTGCACCTCACCGGCGGCGAGCGCCGCGAGAAGGAGGCCGTGTGAACACCTACGTCCTGACCGACTCCTGGACGATGACCCGCCGCGAACTCGCCCACTGGGCGCGGCAACCGGTGCAGGTCGTGGTGAACCTGGTGTTCCCCGTGATGCTGATGCTGATGTTCGGCTACCTCATCGGCGGCGGCCGGGGCGTCAGCGGCCCCTACGTGGACTACCTGGTCCCCGGCATGCTCGCCCTCACCATGGCCTTCGGCCTGGAGGGCACGATGATCGCCGTCACACAGGACATGAACAAGGGGGTGATCGACCGGTTCCGGTCCATGCCGATGACCGACGCAGCCGTACTGGTGGGCCGGTCCGCCGCCGACATGCTCCAGTCGGCCCTGGTGCTGGCCGCGCTGACGGGCGTGGGCCACGCCGTCGGATGGCGGGTGCACGGCGGCCTCGCGAACTTCGGCGCGGCGGTCGGACTGCTTCTGCTGTTCCGGTTCGCCATGCTGTGGATCGGCATCCACCTCGGCCTGCTCGCCGGCCGGCCGGAGATGGTCCAGGCCGTCCAGATCCTCGTCTGGCCGATCGGCTTCCTCTCCAACGTGCTCGCCACCCCGGACTCCATGCCCGGCTGGCTGGGCACGATCGTGGAGTGGAACCCCCTGTCCCACACGGCGACCGCGGTACGCGAGCTGTGCGCGGGCGGAACGGCCGACTCGGGCCACCTCTGGGCGGCGGTGGCCTGGCCGGTGGGTCTGCTCGCGGTGTTCTTCCCACTGGCGGTACGCAGGTTCGGGCGGCTGAGCAAGTAGCGGCGGGCCCTAGGAAGGCGGCTTGCACCTCACGTGACGTGAGGGCGCACCGTGGAGGGCGTCACAGAAGGGAGCGGAAGAAGTGAGCTACTCCGTGGGACAGGTCGCCGGTTTCGCCGGAGTCACGGTGCGCACACTGCACCACTACGACGACATCGGCCTGCTCGCACCCGGCGAGCGCAGCCACGCGGGACACCGGCGCTACAGCGACGCCGACCTCGACCGGCTGCAGCAGATCCTGTTCTACCGCGAGCTCGGCTTCCCGCTCGACGAGGTCGCCGTCCTGCTCGACGACCCGGACGCGGACCCGCGGGCCCACCTGCGCCGGCAGCACGAGCTGCTGACCGCCCGGATCGAGAAGCTGCGGAAGATGGCGGCGGCCGTGGAGCACGCCATGGAGGCACGCGAGATGGGGATCGACCTCACGCCCGAGGAGCGGTTCGAGGTCTTCGGGGACAAGGACCCGGAGCAGTACGCGGAGGAGGCGGAGGCCCGCTGGGGCGGCACGGAGGCCTACGCCGAGTCGCAGCGCCGCGCCGCGGGCTACACCAAGCAGGACTGGCAGCGGATGCAGGCCGAGGTGGCCGACTGGAGCGAGCGCTACGCCGCCCTGATGGCCGACGGCGAGCCGCCGGCCGGCGAGCGCGCCATGGAGATGGCCGAGGAGCACCGCCGGCACATCTGCGGCTGGTTCTACGAGTGCGGCTACGAGATGCACCAGGGCCTGGGTGAGATGTACGTCTCCGACGAGCGCTTCAAGGCGTTCTACGACGCGATGCGCCCCGGCCTCGCCGAGCATCTGAGGGACGCGATCGTCGCGAACGCGGCCCGGCACTCCTCCTGATCCGTGGGCCCGGGGACCGTACCCCGGGCCCACGGCTTTGTCCCAGCGGGCACACAGGGCATCCTGAGGACTCCGGTGGAACCTGGGCCAGGCACACTGCGTTGATAGCTTTGTCCGGCCGAACCGGACGCCGTACTTCCCTCACCCCTCAGGAGCCCGGAACCGTGACGACGCTTGCTCTCGGACCCAGCTGGCTGGATCCGAACTACCTGCTCGACACCTTCGGGATCTGGGGTCTCCTCCTCATCGTCTTCGCCGAGTCCGGCCTGCTCATCGGCTTCTTCCTGCCCGGTGACTCGCTGCTGTTCACCGCGGGCCTGCTGATCACCTCGGGGGAGCTGGACTTCCCCCTGTGGGCGGCCATCGTCCTGATCTGCCTCGCCGCGATCCTCGGCGACCAGGCGGGCTACATGTTCGGCAAGAAGGTCGGACCCTCGCTCTTCACCCGCCCCGACTCCCGCCTCTTCAAGCAGGAGAACGTCACCAAGGCCCACGAGTTCTTCGAGAAGTACGGCCCGAAGTCCCTGGTCCTGGCCCGCTTCGTGCCCATCGTCCGCACCTTCACGCCGATCATCGCCGGCGTCAGCGGCATGCGGTACCGCTCCTTCCTCATCTGGAACATCCTCGGCGGCATCCTCTGGGGCGCGGGCGTCACCCTGCTCGGCTCCTGGCTGGGCGGCATCGACTTCGTCAAGCAGAACATCGAAGCGATCCTGATCCTGATCGTCCTGATCTCCGTCGTGCCGATCATCATCGAGTTCTGGCGCGCCCGCTCGAAGGGCAAGAACGCCCCGCAGCAGCAGCCGGAGCCGCAGCAGGCCCGGCCGCAGGCCCAGCAGCCCTCGTATCCGGTGATGGACGACGCCACCACCCAGCTCCGCCGCATCCCGCCGGCCGAGCAGCAGCAGCCCTACCCCCCGCAGAACCAGCAGCAGTACGGCTACGACCAGCAGCAGTACGGCCATGACCAGCAGCAGTACGGCCATGACCAGCAGCAGTACGGCTACGACCAGAACGGTTACGACCAGAACGGTTACGACCAGGGTTATGGCCAGGGCGGCTACGACAACCAGCAGCCGTACGGAAACCAGCAGCACCCGCGGCAGCAGTACCCGTACGACAACCAGAACCAGGGCTACTGAGCCGGACCCCGGCCGGGGACGTGGGCGGCGCGGGCCGCGCGGGTGCTCAGAACCCGCGCGTCCGCTTGGCGGCCTTCCGCCCGCGCCCCGCGCCCCGCAGGAACAGCCGCGACATCTCCGAACCGAGATTCACCCCGATGGCGATCGCCATGGCCAGCGCCGCCGCCTTGCTCAGCGACGTCAGCCCGCCGTCGACGTCGTTCTGCGCGAACGCCAGCAGCCCGAAGTACGTCGCGGAACCCGGCAGCAGCGGGCCGATCGCCGCGGTGGTGTAGGGCAGCGCCGACGCGTACCGGTAGCGCGCCATCAGCTGCCCGAACAGCCCGACAAGGCCCGCCGCCACCGCCGTCGAGGCGACCGGCGACAGGTCACCGGCGTAGTGCATGGCGCCGTACACCACCCACGCCACACCTCCGTTGAGCGTCACGGCGAGCACGGTGGATCGTTCCTGCTGCAGGAGCACGGCGAACGTCAGTGACAGCAGCATCGACGCGATGATCTGCACCACCGGCTGCTCGTTGCTGCCCAGCGCCGCCTCGGGGTTCAGCTGCGCCCCCAGCTGGACGCCGAAGTACAGCACCACCAGCACGCCGACGACGATGCCGACGAAGAAGTACATGACCTCCAGCAGGCGCGCCGCCGCGGTGATGTAGAACCCGGTCAGCCCGTCCTGCACGCCCGCCACCAGCGCCCGCCCGGGCAGCAGCGCGAACAGCCCACCGGTGATCACGGCGGACGCCTTCACGTCCACGTGGGCGACGGTCAGCGCCACCCCGATCGCGCCCGGCGGCATCGCGGCGGCCGTGAACTGGTAGAACTCCGGCAGCCCGCGCCCCGCGCACAGCCACGCCAGCCGGTCCCCGAGCATGGCGCCCAGCGCGGCCGCGACGAACACGATCAGATCGCCGCCGACCAGCACCGAGGCCGCGCCCGCGAGCAGCCCGCTCGCCGAGGTCAGCACCCAGGTCGGATACGGGTGCCGGTTGCGGCGGATCTCCGCGAGCCGCCGGTAGGCCTCCTCCAGCGAGATCTGCGTCTCCGGGTCGCTGAGGTCGTCCACCAGCTGGAAGACGGCCGCGAGCCGCGTGTAGTCCGTACCGCGCCGCCGTACGGTCCGCGCCGCCGACACCGGATCGTCCACCAGCGACGGCTGGTACGAGATCGACAGCAGGGTGAAGGTGACGTTCGGTTCGCACCGGTCCAGCCCGTACGAGCGGCACACCGCGAACATCGCCGCCTCGACGTCCTCCGCGCCCTCACCGCCCGCCAGCAGCAGCTCGCCGATACGCAGCGTCAGGTCGAGCACGCGGGGGACGGCCGGGCCGCCCTCCTCCGTCTTGTGCACCGGCTCCGGCGCGGGCCGCTCGGTCACCGGCATGCGCAGCATGGTGCGCATCCGGTCCTGCCACGGCGCGTCCTTGGTGAGACTGACCGCCGGTATCCCGTTCGGCGGCGTGAACGCGGGCGGCGCCTCCCGCGCGCTGTAGGCGCTCGGCGTGCTGAACGCCGACCCCTCGGGCTCCGCGCCCGGCGGCTGCGGGACGTCCAGCCCGACGGGCAGGGCGAACTCGGAGGTGGTCTCCGACTCGCTCTCCCCGACCTCGACACCGGCGGGCGGCGTGAAGGCCATCCTCGCCTCGTCCGACTGCGGCTTGCGGTCCTCCGCGTCCGTCACCTGCGTAGCGCTCCCTGTACGACACCTCCGGTGCCCTCAGTATGCGCAGTATCCGCGCACACATGCCGAACGGGCCGCACGCAAGCGCGTACGGCCCGTTCCGGCAGGCACGGGAGGTCAGTGACCGCCCTGCTCCTTGAAGCGCTTGTACGACCGCTCGATCTCGGCCTCGGCGTCGGTGCGGCCCACCCAGTTGGCGCCCTCGACGGACTTGCCGGGCTCCAGGTCCTTGTACACCTCGAAGAAGTGCTGGATCTCCAGGCGGTCGAACTCGGACACGTGGTGAATGTCGCGCAGGTGCTCCACGCGCGGGTCCGTCGCCGGGACGCACAGCAGCTTGTCGTCGCCGCCGGCCTCGTCGGTCATACGGAACATGCCGATCGCGCGGCAGCGGATGAGGCAGCCCGGGAAGGTCGGCTCGTCCAGGATGACCAGCGCGTCCAGCGGGTCGCCGTCCTCGCCGAGGGTGTTCTCGACGAAGCCGTAGTCCGTCGGGTACGCGGTCGACGTGAACAGGCGGCGGTCCAGGCGGATCCGACCGGTCTCGTGGTCCACCTCGTACTTGTTGCGCGAACCCTTCGGGATCTCGATCGTGACGTCGAACTCCACCGGTGGCTCCTCCATGATCAACACACAGTTCTGGTGATTAAGTGTCCCTCACGCAGGTGTGTGATCGCGAAAGGGGCTGGTCGTCGTGCCCGAGCTGAGGCCCTGGCGGGCCGCGAGGCCGCGTCTGACGCGGGTCGCGAACGCCGTACGTCCCCGTCTCGCCCGTGCCGCCACGGCCGCGAGGCCGCGGGTCGCGCGGCTGGCGCGGGCCGCGTCACCGCAGGTCGCACGGATCACGCGAGCCAAGACCTGGCAGTACACCGCGGGTGCCGCCACCGCCGGTCTGGCGCTGGCCGCCTGCGTGGTGACCGCCGCGGGCCCCTGGGACTCCACGGGTCAGCGTACGGCCGAGCGGGATCGCGCCGCTGCCGCCGGACAGCGGGGTGGCGCATCTCACGACGGCACGTCCGGCAGGGCCGGGGCGAACGGAACGGCGCCCGGCGGCCCCAGGCCCGCCCCCAGCGCGGCGTCCGTGCTCACCGGCCTGGGCGGCGCGACGGGCGGCGGACGGCCGGCGCCGGACGCCAAGGCCCTCGCCGCCGCCCTCGACCCGCTCCTGAAGGACGCCGCGCTCGGCGGGCGCCGCGCGGCCGCCGTCGTCGACATCGCCACGGGCGAGCGGCTGTACGGCAGCGCCGCCGAGGAGGCGCTGACCCCGGCCTCCACCACCAAGATCGCCACCGCCGCCGCCGCGCTGTCCGCCCTCGGCGCCGACCACCGCCTCACCACCCGCGCCGTCTTCGAACCCGACACCAAGGAGCTGATCCTGGTCGGCGGCGGCGACCCCACCCTCACCGCCGACCGCGACGCCGAAGGCCGGGCCGGTCTGCGCGCCCTCGCCGCCGAGACCGCCGCCGCACTGGAGAAGCGCGACGTCCGCGCGGTGACCCTGTCGTACGACACCACCCTGTACGCGGGCTCCGATCTTCACCCCATCGGGGTCAACGACAACCTCGCCCGTGTCACCGCCCTGATGGCCGACGAGGCCCGCACCGACGACTCCACCAGCGGCCCGGCGCCGCGCTTCGCCGACCCCGCGGCGGAGGCCACCCGCGCCTTCGCGGACTTCCTCCAGGCCGAGGGCATCAAGACCACGCCCCCCGGGCCGTCCAAGGCCACCGGCCGCGCGGACACCCTCGCCGCCGTCTCCTCGCCTCCGCTGTCCGCCCTCGTCGAGCGGATGCTCACCAACAGCGACAACGACATCGCCGAGGCCCTGGCCCGGCACACCGCGATCGCGACGGGCGAGAGCGCCGACTTCGACGGGGCGGGCCGCGCGATCGAGGCGCAGCTGAAGAAGCTGGGACTGCCGACGAAGGGCGTCGTCATCAAGGACGGCAGCGGCCTCGACCGCGCGGACAAGCTCACCGCCGGCCTCCTCACCGCCCTCCTCGCCAAGGCCGCCGACCCCGACCGCCCCGACCTGCGCCCCACCCTCACCGGCCTCCCCGTCGCCGGCTTCACCGGCACCCTGACCAGCCGCTACGGCGACGGCGCGGCCGGCGTCGTACGCGCCAAGACCGGCACACTCACCGGCGTCAACACCCTCGCCGGCACCGTCGTGAACGCCGACGGCCGAGTCCTCGCCTTCGCGCTCCTCGCCTCGGACACGACGAACCCGGCCGCCGCCCAGACGGCCCTGGACCGCACGGCCACGGCACTGGCGGCATGCGGCTGCGGCTGAGATCCGGCCACCCGCACCACCGCCCCGCGCGGCCGCCCGCGGGACCCGTCGGCCCCTCGCACGCCCTGCCCCCGCGGGGACCCCTCACGTACGGTTGACACATGACGAGCATCGGTGGCACGGCATCCGGCATGGTCGACTGGAATCTCGCGGTGGCGACCGCGACCCGGCTCGTGCGGCCGGGCCCCGAGGTGAGCCGCGACGAGGCCCGCGCCGTCGTCGCGGAGCTGCGCCGGCACGCCAAAGCCTCGGAGGAACACGTCCGGGGCTTCACTCGTCTGGGCACCGAGGAGACCCACGACACGCCCGTCCTCGTCGTCGACCGCCCGGGCTGGATCCGCGCGAACGTCGCCGGCTTCCGGGAGATCCTCAAACCGCTGCTGGAGAAGATGCAGGAGCGCCGCGGCACCGGCGCCGGCAACGCGGTCCTCGGCGCCGTCGGCGGCAAGGTCACCGGCGTGGAGCTGGGCATGCTGCTGTCCTTCCTGGCCTCCCGCGTCCTCGGCCAGTACGAGACCTTCGCCCCCGCCACCCGCGACCTCCCGGCCGGCGCGAACGGCGGCGGCCGGCTGCTGCTCGTCGCCCCGAACATCGTCCACGTGGAGCGCGAACTCGACGTGGAGCCCCACGACTTCCGGCTGTGGGTGTGCCTGCACGAGGAGACCCACCGCACGCAGTTCACCGCGGTGCCCTGGCTCCGCGACCACCTCGAGGGCGAAATCCAGTCGTTCTTGGCGGAGACCGACGTCGACCCTATGACCGTCCTGGAACGCGTCCGGGAGGCCGCCCAGACGCTGGCCGGAGGCCGGCCCGAGGGCGAGGAGGACGACGGCGGCAGGTCCCTCGTCGAACTGGTGCAGACGCCCGCCCAGCGGGAGGTCCTGGGCCGCCTCACCGCCGTGATGTCCCTGCTGGAGGGCCACGCCGACTTCGTCATGGACGGCGTGGGACCCGACGTCGTCCCGTCCGTCGCGGAGATCCGCGAGAAGTTCCAGCAGCGCCGCGCGAAGGGCGCCTCCCGTCTGGATCTCGCCCTGCGCAAGCTCCTCGGGCTGGACGCCAAGCTGCGGCAGTACCGGGACGGCGAGCGCTTCGTCCGGGCCGTCGTCGACGAGGTCGGCGTCGACGGTTTCAACCGCGTGTGGACCTCGCCGAACACCCTCCCCACCAAGTCGGAGATCGCCAAACCGGCGGACTGGATCGCGAGGGTGCACCGCCGAAGCGAAACATGACATCGGGGTGAGACGTCGTGAACCGAATCCGGCCGACGGCAGGCGAACGCCCCTCCAATCACCCGTCCGAGGGAGCGTGAGCCGTGCACAGGCGTGCAATGCTCGGGGAACGGCCCGGTTCTGTCACCATCTACACACTCTGAGTGACCGTCTCGGGCTCACCCCCCGAAAAACTTCATGAAGGGAACCGGACATGGGTCCCCATCCTGCGGTCGCGGCGATACGCCTGGCGGTGCGCCGCGTCCTCCACGACCTCCTCAACGACCACACCCCCGACGCCTCCCCCGATGCCGGCACCGACGAGCCGACGCCCCCGCTGCTCGTCCTCGTGGCGTGCTCCGGCGGCGCCGACTCCATGGCGCTCGCCTCCGCCCTCGCCTTCGAGGCCCCCAAGCTCGGCATCCGCGCGGGCGGCGTCACCGTCGACCACGGGCTGCAGCCCGGCTCCGACCTGCGCGCCGAGGAAGTCGTCCTGCGCCTGCGCGGCCTCGGCCTCGACCCGGTCGAGTCCACCGCCGTGACCGTCGGCCGTGACGGCGGACCGGAGGCCGCCGCCCGCGACGCCCGGTACGCCGCCCTGGACGCCGCCGCCGAACGCCACGGCGCCGCCGCGATCCTGCTCGGCCACACCCGCGACGACCAGGCCGAGACCGTTCTGCTCGGACTCGCCCGCGGCTCCGGCATCCGCTCCCTGTCCGGAATGGCCGCGGTCTCGGGGGCCGGCGGCCGTTACCGGCGCCCCTTCCTGGAGCTCGACCGGCAGACCGCCCGCAAGGCCTGCATGGTCCAGTCGCTGCCCGTCTGGGACGACCCGCACAACGCCGACCCGGCCTACACCCGCTCCCGGCTGCGCCACGAGGGCCTGCCCGCCCTGGAGAAGGCCCTCGGCAAGGGCGTCGTCGAAGCCCTCGCCCGGACGGCCCAGCTCTCCCGCGACGACGCCGACGCCCTCGACGCCTGGGCCAGCCAGGCCGAGGCCACCGTCCGCGACGCCGCGGGCCTGCTGGAGTGCGCCAAGCTCTACGCCCTGCCGCCCGCCGTACGCCGCAGGATCCTGCGCCGCGCCGCCATCGAGGCCGGTGCCCCGGCCGGCTCCCTCTTCGCCCGCCACATCGAGGAAGTCGACCGGCTGATCACCGGCTGGCGTGGTCAGGGGGCCATCAACCTCCCCGGCAAAGTCGTCGCCCAGCGGCAGGGTGGCAGACTGGTGATTCGGCAAGGCTGAATCCCGGCCCCCTTCCGGGGGCGGGCAGCCGGTGGGACGACCGAAAGTGATGCGGGTGGACGCGAAAGACATGGGTGCCGACCTCCAGCAGGTACTCATCACCAAGGAAGAGATCGACGCCAAGCTGGCAGAGCTGGCCGCGAAGATCGACGCGGAGTACGCGGGCAAGGACCTGCTGATCGTCGGCGTCCTCAAGGGCGCGGTGATGGTCATGGCCGACCTCGCGCGGGCGCTGTCCACCCCCGTCACCATGGACTGGATGGCCGTGTCCTCCTACGGCGCGGGCACCCAGTCCTCCGGCGTCGTGCGGATCCTCAAGGACCTCGACACCGACATCAAGGGCAAGCACGTCCTCATCGTCGAGGACATCATCGACTCCGGCCTGACCCTGTCCTGGCTGATCTCCAACCTCGGCTCCCGCGAGCCCGCCTCGCTCAAGGTGTGCACGCTGCTGCGCAAGCCCGAGGCCGCCAAGGTCGCCATCGACGTCGAGTGGGTCGGCTTCGACATTCCCAACGAGTTCGTCGTCGGCTACGGCCTGGACTACGCCGAGAAGTACCGCAACCTGCCGTTCGTCGGTACGCTCGCGCCCCACGTCTACGGCGGCTGAGCCAGTGGAGCGGCCCTCGTAGGGGGAGCGGGAACCCCGGCGGGACTCGCGCCGTTGAAGCATGCAGACGGGATTGCCAGCCCTACTGCGCGGCTTCGGGCGACAATGCTGGGGTACCGTCAGAAGAACTGTCTTATCAAACTCACTATGGCAGGAGGGACGGGGCGGCACCGCTCCGTATGGATGGACGTGAAGCGATACTTCCGTGGGCCGGTCATGTGGATCGTGCTGGCCGTCCTTGCCGTGGTCGTGTTGATGCAGGTCGTCGGCTCGTCCGGCGGCTACAAGACGGTGGACACCGGCCAGGTCGTCCAGGCGATCAATGAGAACAAGGTCGAGTCGGCCAAGCTCACCACCGGCGACGAGCAGATCATCAAGGTCCAGCTCAAGGACGGCGTGAAGGTCGAGGACAGCTCGAAGATCCAGGCGAGCTACATCGGCGACCAGGGCGTGGACATCGCCAACACGCTGCAGAACAAGTACCAGGAGAAGCAGATCCCGGACGGTTACACCGTCTCGCCGTCGAAGCAGAACCCGTTCGTCGGCATCCTGCTCTCCCTGCTCCCCTTCGTCCTCATCGTCGTCGTCTTCCTGTTCCTGATGAACCAGATGCAGGGCGGCGGCTCCCGAGTGATGAACTTCGGCAAGTCGAAGGCCAAGCTCATCACCAAGGACACCCCCAAGACGACCTTCGCGGACGTCGCGGGCTCCGACGAGGCCGTCGAGGAACTGCACGAGATCAAGGAGTTCCTGCAGGAGCCGGCGAAGTTCCAGGCCGTCGGGGCGAAGATCCCCAAGGGCGTCCTGCTCTACGGCCCTCCCGGTACCGGCAAGACCCTGCTCGCGCGTGCCGTCGCGGGCGAGGCCGGCGTGCCGTTCTACTCGATCTCCGGTTCCGACTTCGTCGAGATGTTCGTCGGTGTCGGTGCCTCCCGGGTCCGTGACCTGTTCGAGCAGGCCAAGGCGAACGCCCCGGCGATCGTCTTCGTCGACGAGATCGACGCGGTCGGCCGCCACCGCGGCGCCGGCCTCGGCGGCGGTCACGACGAGCGCGAGCAGACCCTGAACCAGCTGCTCGTCGAGATGGACGGCTTCGACGTCAAGGGCGGCGTCATCCTGATCGCCGCCACGAACCGCCCGGACATCCTCGACCCGGCGCTGCTGCGTCCCGGCCGTTTCGACCGCCAGATCGCCGTCGACCGCCCCGACATGCAGGGCCGTCTGGAGATCCTCAAGGTCCACCAGAAGGGCAAGCCGGTCGCCCCGGACGTCGACCTGTCGGCCGTCGCCCGCCGTACGCCCGGCATGACCGGTGCCGACCTGGCGAACGTGCTCAACGAGGCCGCCCTGCTGACGGCCCGCAGCGACCAGAAGCTCATCGACAACAAGATGCTCGACGAGGCCATCGACCGCGTCGTGGCGGGCCCGCAGAAGCGGACCCGGATCATGTCGGACAAGGAGAAGAAGATCACCGCGTACCACGAGGGCGGACACGCCCTGGTCGCGGCGGCCTCCCCGAACTCCGACCCGGTCCACAAGATCACGATCCTGTCCCGCGGCCGCGCCCTCGGCTACACGATGGTGCTCCCGGACGAGGACAAGTACTCGACCACGCGCAACGAGATGCTCGACCAGCTGGCCTACATGCTGGGCGGCCGCGCGGCCGAGGAACTGGTCTTCCACGACCCGACCACCGGTGCCGCCAACGACATCGAGAAGGCCACCAACCTGGCCCGCGCGATGGTCACGCAGTACGGCATGACGGAGCGCCTGGGCGCGATCAAGTTCGGCGGTGACAACACCGAGCCGTTCCTCGGACGCGAGATGGCGCACCAGCGCGACTACTCCGAGGAGGTCGCGGCGCTGGTCGACGAAGAGGTCAAGAAGCTCATCGAGACCGCGCACAACGAGGCGTGGGAGATCCTGGTCGAGAACCGCGACGTGCTCGACAACCTGGTCCTGGCCCTCCTGGAGAAGGAGACCCTGGGCAAGGAGGAGATCGCCGAGATCTTCGCCCCGATCGTCAAGCGCCCGCCGCGGCCCGCGTGGACCGGCTCCTCGCGGCGCACCCCGTCGACCCGCCCGCCGGTGCTCTCCCCCAAGGAGCTGGCACTGACGAACGGCGCGAACGGCGCGACGGCGGCGCTCACGGCCAAGTCCACGGCCACGGAGTCCGTCCCGGACCCGGTCCAGGAGGACCGCTCCGACAGCTGACCCGGACACCGGTGTCCGCCCCTGGCGGCCCCACCAGGCCCGGAATGGATGCCGCGCCCCCCTGGTTCTAACCTGGGGGGCGCGGCTTTCCGCCATTCTCGGGCTGCCAGGCACGCACGACACACAGGAACGAGGCACCACACATGACCGACCCCGTGACGCTGGACGGCGAGGGCACCATCGGCGAGTTCGACGAGAAGCGCGCCGAGAACGCCGTACGCGAACTCCTGATCGCGGTCGGCGAGGACCCGGACCGCGAGGGGCTGAGGGAGACGCCGGCGCGGGTGGCGCGGGCCTACAAGGAGATATTCGCCGGCCTGTGGCAGCAGCCCGAGGACGTGCTGACGACCACGTTCGACCTCGGGCACGACGAGATGGTGCTCGTGAAGGACATCGAGGTGTACTCGACCTGCGAGCACCACCTGGTGCCGTTCCGGGGCGTGGCGCACGTCGGCTACATCCCGTCCACCAGCGGCAAGATCACCGGTCTGTCGAAGCTGGCCCGGCTGGTGGACGTCTACGCCCGTCGTCCGCAGGTGCAGGAACGACTCACCACGCAGGTCGCGGACGCCCTGATGGAGATCCTCGAGCCGCGCGGTGTGATCGTGGTCATCGAGTGCGAGCACATGTGCATGTCGATGCGCGGCATCCGCAAGCCCGGCGCCAAGACCATCACCTCGGCGGTGCGCGGTCAGCTGCGGGACGCGGCCACCCGCAACGAGGCGATGAGCCTGATCATGGCCCACTGACGGGCGGCGGCCCCGGCTCAGGCCGTGGACGCCGCGCCTGGGCCGCCGTTCTCGTCGTCCTCCGGAAGCTTGCAGACCCGCTCCAGGAAGATCGCCGCCGCTATCACGGCGATGCCGGCCACGACCGAGAAACCGGCGTAGATCGCCTGGTCGCGGCGGGCCGGGATGTCCAGGGACTCCAGGAGGAAGACGCCCGCGCCGCCGTACATCCCGGCGACGAGGGCGGCCACCAGGGCGCTGGCCTGGCCGAAGACCACCGCGCGGGCCGCCATCAGCGGGTCGACGCCCTTGGCGCCGGGGCGGCGCTCGCGCTGGGCCCTGAGCCGGGAGCGCAGCGAGAGCGCCGTGGCCAGCAGGACCGCGGCGATCAGCGCCAGCACGATGGGGGCGGCCAGCGGGACGCTCGGCAGGGTGCCCAGCGAGCTCCACAGGCGGGCGCCCGCCCAGGACAGCACCCCGGCGACGGCGAACACGCCGGCCAGCACCCTGATGCGCAGCTCTCTCACGGTGTCCCTTCGGCTTCCCGGGTCTCCGGCTGGCGGATCTTCCCGATGACGGTCGTCTCGACCTTAACGACTACTCGGGCAGCCGGAGTTCCAGGTCCGCGCGGGCCGTCACGCCCTCGCGGGTGAGCGCGTCGAGCAGGTCCGCGACGGCGCCACGGCCGGGCAGTTGGGCGTCGGGGTCCACGTCGTGCCACGGGGCGAGGACGAAGGCACGCTCGTGGGCGCGCGGGTGGGGGAGGGTGAGCCGCGGGTCGTCGGAGACGACGTCGGCGTACGAGACGATGTCGACGTCGAGGGTGCGCGCGCCCCAGCGCTCGTCCCGCACCCGGTGGAACGCCTCCTCGACCGCGTGCGCCCGCTCCAGCAGCGAGGACGCCGGCAGGGTCGTCTTGAGCACCACGACGGCGTTGAAGTACGACGGCTGGCTGCCGGGCTCGACGCCCCACGGCTCCGTCTCGTACACCGGCGACACCGCCTTGATCCGCACGCCCGGGGTGTCCTCCAGGGCGTCGACGGCCCCCTGGAGGGTCTCCAGGCGGTTGCCGAGGTTGGAGCCGAGGGAGAGCACGGCGAGTTTGGGATTGTGCAGGGTGGTGTCGGCGGCGTCGACCTTCTCGACGACGGAGGCGGGCACCGGCTGTACGGTCGGGTCGGTGGGACCCTGCGTGAAGGACGCGGTCATGCTCGGCTCCGGGTGATGGTGACGGTCACGTCGTCGAAGGGCACCGTGATCGGCGCGTCCGGCTTGTGGACGCAGACCTCCACCTCCTGGACCCCTTCGTGCTTCAGACAGGTCTGGGCGATGCGCTCGGCGAGCGTCTCGATGAGGTCGACCGGCTCGCCCTCGACGACCGCCACGACCTCTTCCGCCACGATGCCGTAGTGCACGGTCTTCGCCAGGTCGTCGTCGGCCGCGGCCGGTCGGGTGTCCAGCCCCAGGACGAGGTCCACGATGAAGGTCTGGCCCTCCTCGCGCTCCTTGGGGAACACACCGTGGTGTCCACGGGCCTTCAGGCCGCGCAGCGCGACACGATCCACGCGAATCACTCCTGCAATCGTCGGTTGTGGCCGGTTCGTGCCGTGTGCGGACGGCGCACCGGCCTCGGACGAATCTACCTGCGGACACTGACAGGACCGGGCCACGGGGCGTGGGTCCGGGCAGGAGCCGGGAGGTCTTCATCGGGCGTTTCCCCTGGAGAGCCCGGTGGCTCACGGGCCGGTGGCCGCCTCCGCCCGGGCGTCCGTGATTCCAGCCACTCCTTGGTTCCTTCGGGCCCCTTCCGGTGCGCGAACCGGTGTGGGCACCGGCTTCCGCAGGACCGCCTACCCACTCAGGCGGGGGTGTCGTCGCCTTCTTCGTCGTCGCTTTCGGTCAGGACGGGGGAAGCGTGGTGCGACCAGAGCTTCCACCCCTCGGGCGTGCGCCGGTACACGTTGGTGGCGACCACGAGCTGCCCCACGAGCGGGCCCAGCTCGTCGCCCTCCGCCGGGGCGGGGCCGCCGCTGAGGATGTTCTCGGTGCAGGTGACCAGGGCGGTGTCGCCGGTGACGGAGACGTGCACGTCGGTGAGGAAGAACTGGATGTAGTCGGTGTTCGCCATGATCAGCGCGTACGAGCGCAGGACCTCGCCGCGGCCGGTGAGGACCGGCCAGCCGGGGTGCACGCAGGAGACCACGCCGGTGTCCGCCGGGTCGTGGTAGGTCTCGTCGACGCCCAGGTCGGACGGCGTGAGCCAGAGCCCGGAGACGGCTTCGAAGTCGCCGCGTTCCAGTGCTTCGTAGAAGGCGGTGTTGGCGAGCTCGACCTGCTCGACGTCGGTGTGCGGGGCGCTCACCGCGCTCCTTCCACGGCGCGCGCGACCCGTACCGCGTCCGCCGTCGCGCGCACCTCGTGCACGCGCACCGCCCACGCGCCGGCGTGCGCCGCGAGCGCGGAGACGGCGGCCGTCGCGGCGTCGCGCTCCCGCGCGGGCGGTGGGGCGGCCTCCGGGCCGGCGAGCACCCGCCCGAGGAACCGCTTGCGGGAGGCGGCGACGAGCAGCGGGTGGCCGAGGTCGCGCAGCCGGTGCAGGTGGGCGAGCAGGGCCAGGTCGTGATCCGCGTCCTTGGAGAACCCGAGGCCCGGGTCGACGACGATCCGGTCGGCGGGGATCCCGCCCTCCATGACGGCCTCCACGCGCGCGTGGAGCTCGTCCACGACCTCGGTGACGACGTCGTCGTAGACGCCCCGGACGTTGCCGCCCTCCAGGAAGCCGCGCCAGTGCATGACGACGAAGGGCGCTCCGGCGTCCGCGACGACCGGGATCATCGCCGGGTCGGCGAGGCCGCCGCTGACGTCGTTGACGAGCGCGGCGCCGGCCGCGAGGGACCGCTCGGCGACCGAGGCGCGCATGGTGTCGACGGAGATGACGACGCCCTCGGAGGCCAGGCCGCGGACGACGGGGATGACGCGGCGCAGCTCCTCCTCCTCGTCCACCCGCGTGGCACCGGGGCGGGTGGACTCGCCGCCGACGTCGACCAGGTCGGCGCCCTGGGCGACCATCTCCAGGCCGTGCTTGACCGCGGCGGTCGTGTCGAACCAGCGGCCGCCGTCGGAGAAGGAGTCGGGCGTCACGTTGACGACGCCCATGACCGCGCAGCGGTCCCATTCCGGAAGGCCCGCGATGTGTCCGCGTCCGCTCTGGTTGCTCATACGTTCAGCGTAGGCCCCGATGGCTTGCGCCTCTCCACGCGGCGTACGGCCGGGCCCGGCCGGGGCGTCACGCCGCGCGGACGTTCCTTTCCGGCAGGGCGTGGGCGCACGGGCGCGGCGCGGGCCGGCGGCGGCGCAGCCGGCGCGGCAGCAGCCGGGCCGGGTCCAGGAAGCCCTCTGCCTGCATGGCCGCGAAGCCGATCCGCGGCAGGTCGGCGGACGCGCGGTAGACGACGAAACGCGGCTCCCAGCGCGGCCGGAACTTCGCGTTGAACTTGTACAGCGACTCGATCTGGAACCAGCGGGACAGAAACACCAGCAGCCCGCGCCAGGCGCGCAGCACCGGCCCCGCGCCGATCTTCTCGCCGCGCGCCAACGCGGCGCGGAACATGGCGAAGTTGAGGGACACGCGCGTGATGCCGAATTTCGGCGCGGCCTGGAGGGCGGCGACGATCAGCAGTTCGTTCATGCCGGGGTCCGCCGAGCGGTCGCGGCGCATCAGGTCCAGGGAGACCCCGTCGGGGCCCCAGGGCACGAAGTGCAGGACGGCCATCAGGTCGCCGTACGGGCCCGGCTCGGCGTCGGCCTTGTGCGCGGTGGCGATCAGGCAGTCGCCGTCGGCGCTGTCGCCGATGCGGCCCAGCGCCATGGAGAAGCCGCGTTCGCTGTCGGTGCCGCGCCAGTCGTCGGCGGCGCGGCGGATCCGCTCCAGCTCGGCCTCGCCGAGGTCACGGACATGTCGTACCCGGGTCTGGTAACCGGCGCGCTCGATGCGCTTGACCATCTGGCGCACGTTGCGCATCGCGCGGCCGGCGAGGGAGAAATCCGCGACGTCCACCACCGCCTCGTCACCCAGTTCGAGGGCGTCGAGGCCGGTCTCGCGGGTCCACACCTCACCGCCCGTCTCGGAGCAGCCCATGACGGCGGGGGTCCAGGAGTGGGCGCGGGCCTCGTCCATGAAGCGTTCGATGGCGCCGGGCCAGGCCTCGACGTCGCCGATCGGGTCACCGCTGGCGAGCATCACGCCCGACACCACGCGGTAGGTGACCGCGGCCTTCCCGCTGGGCGAGAAGACGACGGCCTTGTCGCGGCGCAGCGCGAAGTGGCCGAGCGAGTCGCGGCCGCCGTGCTTCTCCAGCAGGGCCCGCAGCCGGGTCTCGTCCTCCTCGGTCAGCCGCGCGGCGGGGTGTTCGGGCCGCAGGGCGAGATAGACGGTGGTGACGGCGGTGAGCAGGCCCAGGGCGCCCAGGGAGAAGGCGACCGTCCAGGAGGTGCTGCCGCGGTAGCCGACGGGCCCCTCCAGGCCGAACAGGCCGTACAGGACATGGGCGATGCGGTCGGCGAGGCTCGGGTCGCCGACGATACGGCCGGGGTGGGCGCTGACGATGACCAGTCCGAGGGCGAGCGAACCGGCGCCCATGAGAACGAAGTTGGCGAGGGCGCGCCACCGGCTGCGCGGGTCGGGCAGGGCCGCGAACTGGTCGCGGTGCCGCA
The DNA here is from genome assembly GCF_001905845.1 of Streptomyces sp. TSRI0107. Taxonomy (GTDB): domain Bacteria; phylum Actinomycetota; class Actinomycetes; order Streptomycetales; family Streptomycetaceae; genus Streptomyces. The sequence goes on from NZ_LIVZ01000010.1 coordinate 308,142, forward strand.
GCAGGAACGTCAGCAGGGCGAGCGAGATGACCACGCCCAGCAGGGAGTGCCGGTAGGTGAACTGGGCGACCGCGCCGACCGGCAGCAGACCGACGGCGGCCCGCCAGGCGCGCCGCTTGTGCCGCCTGAGGCCGTGGGCGAGCAGCAGCAACAGCACGCCCGCGCTGAGCGAGAGCGCGGCCGCGAACGGCCCGAGCGCGCCGGGCAGCACTTCGGCGAGGGCGTGCATACGGCTGTGCCTGAAGCGCGGGAAGACGCCCGCGGCGATGTCCAGGAGCCCCACGAGGGCGCAGGCCCTGGCGACGAGGGCCGGTACGGACTCCGGCCGCGGCCCGCGCGGGAGTCGCCGCGTGCGCTTCGGCCGGCCCGGAACCCGGCCCGGCACTTCCCCATCTTCCCTGACAGACATCGCATCCCGTAGTTCCGCGCGAGACCTCGACTCCGGTGCCGATTCGGGCATCCGGCGACATTGCGCCCTCTAGGACGGTGTCTTGGGAAGGGAGGTTCACTCCTTACGGCAAGCGCGTTCAAAGGACTCCGGGTCGGAAATGATCTTGTGGAATTCGGAGACGGGGGCATTCACTCCCCGCCGGGTTTCCTGATGCGCTGTGAACCCTTCCGCTTCGCTTTCTTTTTGCGGCCCAGGGCACCACGATTCGCCTACGCGCGGTAAGTTTCTGGCCATGCCACGTGGACGTCACCGCCATTCCCCTCCTTTGCACAGGATGCTTCCCCCCTCGGCGATCGCAGGCGTCTCCTTCGTCTGCGCCCTCGGCCCCTGGGTGTTCACGGAACCGATGGTGCTGCGAGGGCTGGCCGCGGCCGCCGCGGTGACGGCGGCGGTCGGCGCGGTCGTCATGCGGCGCTGGGACACCCAGGCGGGCAAACGCGTCGCCGACCTCACGCGCGCGCGGGCGAGCGACGAGTGGCGCTTCGAGGAGCGGGTCGCCGAACTGGAGGCCGACCTCGACGAGTCGCGCGAGCTGCGCCGCAAGCTGGAGCAGCGGCTGCGCGCCAAGCGCACCGAACTGGCCGGTCTGCGCAACGAGCACGCCGCCCTGCTGCGCCGGTACGCCACGGCCGAGACCGAGCGGGCGAGCGCCCTCGAAGGCCGGCGGCTGCTGGAACTGGAGGCCGCGGTGCCCGCGCGGGCGCTGCCGCCGGTGCCGGTGCGCGAGTCGGAGCCGGAGCAGGCGGAGACGGCGGGGATGTCGGAGCAGGCGGCGGAGGCCGCCGAGGAGAAGCCGGGCGTGCCCGCGCTCTTCTCCCCGGAGGGCTCCCGGCTGTTCCTGCGGGCCGGCGCGGCACTGGCCCGGCTCGACACCGATGCCGACGTGGCGGCCGAGGGCAAGGCCAAGGACGCGCCCAAGGACGCGCCCAAGGGTGCCGCCAATGACGTGACCAAGGACGCGGGCAAGGCTGACGCGGCCTCTGATTCCGGTATCAAGACCGACCCGGCGACGGCTTCCGACCGGTCCGGTGCCTCCGTGCCGCGGCAGGCCGCCGCGCCGGACGCCGCGCGCCCCACCGAGACGGAGGCCGCGCCGGAGGACGAGGCACAGGGGAAGCCCGAGGCGGCCGCCGGGCAGGAGCACGCGGCCGCCGCCTCCACGGACCCGGCCGCCGAGCCGCCCGCCGGGCAGCAGCCCGCGGGGCACTTCACCGTGCCGACCGCGGTCGCCGTCGTACCGGCCGCTCCCGCGCGGCGTCCCGCGATCGAGGGCGGATTCGACTTCTTCGGCACCAAGGACAAGGCCGCCGACTCCGCCGCTCTGGAGGCCGTGCAGAACGAGGACCTGGCCGACGTCGTCGGCCAGGAGGCGCTGGACGAGCACCAGGCCGAGGCCGGGGACGCGTCCGAGGACGGTCCCGGGCAGGCCGCTGCCGCCGAGCCCGCCGTCGGTCACGTCATCGACCTCACGGCGCACGACGAGACGGAGCAGATCGACCTGCAGGGACTGCGCAGCGCGGCCTCCTGAGGTCACCGCCGGTGGATGGCGTAGCGCCCGAGGGCGCTACGCCATCCACCGGTCCGGCCGCGCGTCCCTCCGGCCCGTCCGTGACCGCTCCGCCTGCTCCCGCAGGAGCCGAGCGGCCTCCTCCGCGTCCCTCAGGCGCGCTGTGACGGTGTGCCCGGCGCCGGTGTCCACCCGCACGTCCGCGAGGCCCCACACGCGCTCCCAGGGCCCTTGGGTGAGCCGTACGCTCTGCACCTTCGCGTGCGGGACGAGCGCGAGGCTGCGGCCCAGCAGTCCGCGCCGGGCGGCGAAGACGGCGTCGGTGACCGTGAAGCCGTAGCCCCGCCACCACAGCGGCAGGCAGCGGCCCGCGCGGCGCGGGGAGCCCGACAGCTCCGGCCCGCGCGGGACGGTCACCCCGGGGAGCACGCGTTCGACCAGGGACTCGGCGACCTCGCGCGGGGCCACCGGCAGCAGCGCGGAGTTCGACGACCCGGCCACGTCCAGCTCCACCCGGACCCAGCCGCGCCGCCGCCACAGCAGCGGTTCCACGATCCGCACGCTCTGCACGCGCCCCGGCGGCACCGTCTCGTGGACGCGGTCGAGCAGTCCGCGGTCGACCCGCAGTCCGTCCGGGGACTCGGCGACCGTCCAGTCGTAGTCGGCGACGAACCGCCCCACGCTGGTCGCGCCCGCCGCGCCGAGCAGCGGCAGCGCGGTCGCGAGGACCGTCCACAGGTTGTGGGTGGTGAACCACAGGACCGGCGGTACGACGAGCGCGGCGGCCAGCGAGCCCCAGGCGGCGCCCGTCAGCAACAGGGAGAGCGCGAGGACGCCGGGCGGCACGCGCAGCAGCTGACGCGCCGGCGCCTCGCCGACCTCGTGCGCCGTCTCGGGCGCGAAACCGGCCGCCCGCGCGAGCAGCTCGGCGCGCAGGGCACGCGCCTCGCTCTGGCCCAGGAAGGCGAGTTCGTCCTTCTTGCCGGTCCCGACGACGTCGAGTCTGAGCTTCGCGACGCCCGCCACGCGCGCGAGGAGCGGCTGGGTGACGTCGACGGCCTGGATGCGTTCCAGCCGGATGTGCGCGGTGCGCCGGAATATCAGGCCGGTGCGTATGCGCAGTTCCGTCTCGGTGACCGCGAAGTGCGTGAACCACCAGGTGAGGAAGCCGTACAGGGCGGCGGCCGGGATGAGCACGGCGAGCGCGATCAGCAGGGTGGTCGTGGTCAGCCGGGCCAGCTGGCGCTGCGCCTGGTCCGGGTCGTGCGCCGCCCAGCCGAGCAGCACGGCGACCGGCGCCCACGCCCGCCGCAACGGCGTCACGGGATGCAGCCGCCGCTCGCTCACGGTCTGGTCGCGGCGTACGGCGTCGTCGGTGTCCGGCGTGCTCACAGCCCCGCCGATCGGGCCTCGCCCAGCTCGGTGAGCCGGTCGCGCAGCCGTTCCGCCTCGGCCGGGTCGAGGCCGGGGATGGTCGCGTCGGTGGCGGCGGCCGCGGTGTGCAGCTGCACGCTGGCCAGCCCGAAGTGCCGCTCCAGCGGGCCGGAGGTGACCTCCACGAGCTGCATGCGCCCGTACGGCACGACCGTCTCCTCACGCCACAGCACGCCCCGGCTGATCAGCAGGTCGTCGGCGCGCTCGGCGTACCGCCAGGAGCGCCAGTTGCGGTCGGCCAGGACCCAGCCCCACGCCATCAGGGCCAGCGGCAGCAGCGCGAACGCCGCCCACGCGGGCCCCACCAGCAGCCAGAGCGTCAGTCCGCCGCCCAGTGCCAGCACTCCCAGCCAGACCACCAGCAACAGCCGCCGCATCCGCAGCAGCCCCGGAGGCAGTCCGGTCCACACCGGCTCGGCCCCCGTCACCTCCGTGCCCCGTGGGCTCCCCGTTTCCATGAGGCCAGCGTACGTAGGGGAGACTGGGGCCATGACTCCTACGACGGAGACCACGGTCGGGATCGGCGGCGCCGCGGAGAGCACCGACATGGTGCTCAACATCGGGCCTCAGCACCCGTCCACGCACGGTGTGCTGCGACTGCGGCTGCTCCTGGACGGCGAGCGCATCACGAGCGCGGAGCCGGTGATCGGCTACATGCACCGGGGCGCGGAGAAGCTGTTCGAGGCGCGCGACTACCGCCAGATCATCATGCTCGCCAACCGCCACGACTGGCTGTCGGCGTTCTCCAACGAGCTGGGGGTGGTCCTGGCCGTCGAGCGGATGCTCGGCATGGAGGTGCCCGCACGCGCGGTGTGGACGCGCACGCTGCTCGCCGAGCTGAACCGGGTGCTCAACCACCTGATGTTCCTCGGCTCCTACCCCCTGGAGCTGGGCGGCATCACGCCGGTCTTCTACGCGTTCCGGGAGCGCGAGGTCCTCCAGAACGTCATGGAGGAGGTGTCCGGCGGGCGTATGCACTACATGTTCAACCGCGTCGGCGGCCTCAAGGAGGACCTGCCGGCCGGCTGGACCGCACGCGCGCGTGCCGCCGTCGCCGCGGTGCGCTCACGCATGGACGTCTACGACGACCTGGTGCTCGGCAACGAGATCTTCCGGGGGCGCACGCGGGGCGTGGGCGCGCTCACCCCCGAGGCGGTGCACTCCTACGGCGTGAGCGGCCCCATCGCGCGCGCCTCGGGCGTCGACTTCGACCTGCGCCGCGACGAGCCGTACCTGGCCTACGGCGAGCTCCAGGACACCCTCAAGGTCGTCACCCGCCGGGAGGGCGACTGCCTCGCCCGCTTCGAGTGCCTGCTGGAGCAGACCCACAACGCGCTCGACCTCGCCGACGCCTGTCTCGACCGGCTCACCGAGCTGCCGCCCGGGCCGATCAACCAGCGCCTGCCCAAGGTGCTGAAGGCGCCCGAGGGGCACACCTACGCGTGGACCGAGAACCCGCTCGGCATCAACGGCTACTACCTCGTCAGCAAGGGCGAGAAGACGCCGTACCGGCTGAAGCTGCGCTCGGCTTCGTACAACAACATCCAGGCGCTCACCGAGCTGCTGCCGGGCACGCTGGTGGCCGACATGGTGGCGATCCTGGGGTCGATGTTCTTCGTGGTCGGGGACATCGACAAGTAGGCAGACAGGACGGGCGGGACGGGCGGACGGTCAGCGCTCGCCCGCCGCCGTCCCGGCCAGTGGGTCCGGGATGCCGACCGGCTGCACCAGCCAGCCGAAGTCGCCGAGGCCGCCCGGCGCGGTGAGCTCCGCCGCCTCGCCGGCGCTCGCGAGGGCGCGCACGTAGGCCGCGGGGTCCGTGGAGGCGAGCGTGAGCGGGGGGCGTGCGCCTGCGACCCCCAGGGCGTGCAAGGCGTCGCGTTGCCGCAGTACGCGCCCCCCGGGGAGCGTGCACGCGTCCAGCGCCACATGCGCCGTGATGTCGCAGGACCCGTCCGGCACCGGCGCCGTCTCCCGTCCCTCCCGGAAGCCGGTGAGCGTCCCGAACGGGGGGCGCGTGTCCGCCGTGTGCGCGTAGTCCACGGCCACCGCGAGCCCCCGCTCCACACAGGAGACGGCCGACGCCCACGCGGTGTCCCTGGGGAGCCCGATCTCCGCCCGCAGTCCCTCCTCGCCGGGCAGCGGCCACCACCGCTCCAGCCACGCCGCCTCCGCGCCCGCGACCGGCTCCCCGAGCCGTTCCGTCCCGTCCGCCCGCACCAGCACCCGCCGTGGGACCCCCGCGCGGTCCGTCTCGACGACCTCCACGGGCACGTTGTCCAGCCACTCGTTGGCGAACAGCAGCCCGGTGAGCCCCGCGGGCGGCTCGGACCGCCACTCGATGCGGTGATCGAGCCCGTCCGGACGGTCGGCGATCTCGACGGCGTACGCGCGCGTGCGGGCGGCCACCTCGGCGGGCAGCGCGGCCAGCACACCGGTGACGAGTTCGCCGCGCCCCGCCGCCATGTCCACGAAACCGAGCGCCGCCGGGCGGCCCAGCGCCTCGTCGACCCGGCACAGCAGCGCGGCCACCGCCCGCGCGAACAGCGGCGACGCGTGCACGGACGTACGGAAGTGCCCGGCAGGGCCCTCGGGCCTGCGATAGAAGCCGCCCGGCCCGTACAGCGCCGCCTCGGCCGCCGCCCGCCACCCCTGCCGACCGTCACCCGGCGCCCCGGCAGCCGTAACGCCGGTCACATCGCCGGGTTCGTCGCCGGTCGTATCGCGGGGCTCGTCACCGGTCACATCGTGCGTCACATCGCCAGGCTAGGCGCACAGGAGAACGGCTCCTCCACCTTGGGGAGTACGCGGGCCCGCTCCGTATCGATCCTCCGGTTGACCCCCGCACGCATCACGCTTCCCTACGCTGGGTTACGTGCAACGCCTCTATGACTTCCTCCGCAGGCACCCGACATGGGTCGACGGCTTCTGGGCCGTGATCCTCCTCGGGATCTCCCTTGTGGGCGGACAGGTCGAGCAGGAGAACCGGGGCACGGATCTGCCGGTCCTGTGGGTGCCCGTCGTGGTGCTGCTCAGCCTGGTGGTCGCGCTGCGTCGCCGGATGCCGGAGAAGATGCTGCTGCTGGCGGCCGCGGTGGGCGTGGCGCAGCTGGTGCTGGACGTCGCCACGACGCCCGCGAACTTCGCCATGCTGGTGATCGTCTTCACGGTGGCTGCGACGGGGGCGCGCTGGGCCTCCCGGTTCGCGCTGATCGCCGCGCTGGTCGCGGCACCGCTCGCGCAGCTGCGCTGGCCGTCCCCCGACGGCGGCACGGCGGGACACATCGTGGGCACGGTCTTCACGACCGTGCCGTTCGCGCTGGCCTGGGTGCTCGGCGACTCGATCCGCACCCGCCGCGCCTACTTCGCGCAGCTCGAGGAGCGCGCCGCCCGCCTGGAGAAGGAGCGCGAGGCACAGGCCAAGGTCGCCGTCGCCGCCGAGCGCGCCCGGATCGCCCGCGAGCTGCACGACGTCGTCGCGCACAACGTGTCGGTGATGGTGGTGCAGGCCGACGGCGCCGCCTACGTCCTCGACGCCGCGCCCGACCAGGCGAAGAAGGCCCTGGAGACCATCTCCTCCACCGGCCGGCAGGCGCTCGCCGAGATGCGCCGGCTGCTCGGCGTGCTGCGCACCGGCGAGCACCAGGAGGGCGGGGAGTACGTCCCGCAGCCCGACGTCGAGCAGATCGAGGACCTGGTCGAGCAGTGCCGGGTGTCCGGGCTGCCGGTCGACTTCAAGGTCGAGGGCACCCCGCGCCCGCTGCCCAGCGGCGTCGAGCTGACCGCCTACCGCATCGTGCAGGAGGCGCTGACCAACACCCGCAAGCACGGCGGCCCGAACGCGGGCGCCAGCGTGCGTCTGGTCTACTTCGACGACGGCCTCGGCCTGCTGGTGGAGGACGACGGCAAGGGCGCCCCGCACGAGCTGTACGAGGAGGGCGGCGCCGACGGACAGGGCCACGGCCTGATCGGCATGCGCGAGCGGGTCGGCATGGTCGGCGGCACCCTGGACGCCGGTCCCCGCCCCGGCGGAGGATTCCGCATCAGCGCCCTGCTGCCGCTCAAACCAGCGCACTGACGCCCGCGCACGCCCCCTGTTGACACCTGTCACACCCCCCGCAACGACCATGGACACGGAAGAGGCCCCGATGACGATCCGCGTGATGCTCGTCGACGACCAGGTGCTGCTGCGCACCGGGTTCCGGATGGTGCTCGCCGCCCAGCCGGACATGGAGGTCGTCGCGGAGGCCGGGGACGGCGTCGAGGCCCTTCAGGTGGTGCGCTCGACCGCCGTCGACGTCGTGCTGATGGACGTCCGCATGCCCAAGCTCGACGGCGTGGAGGCCACCCGGCGCATCTGCTCGGAGCCGAACCCGCCGAAGGTGCTGATCCTGACCACCTTCGACCTCGACGAGTACGCCTTCTCCGGGCTGAAGGCGGGCGCCTCCGGGTTCATGCTCAAGGACGTGCCGCCCGGCGAACTGCTCGCCGCGATCCGCTCGGTGCACAGCGGCGACGCCGTGGTCGCGCCCTCGACCACCCGGCGGCTGCTGGACCGGTTCGCGCCGATGCTGCCCAGCGCCGGCAAGGAGCCCCAGCACAAGGAGCTGGAACGGCTGACCGACCGGGAGCGCGAGGTCATGATGCTGGTGGCGCAGGGCCTGTCCAACGGCGAGATCGCCGCCCGGCTGGTGCTGTCCGAGGCGACCGTGAAGACGCACGTCGGACGCATCCTGACCAAGCTCGGGCTGCGGGACCGGGTGCAGGTCGTCGTCCTCGCGTACGAGACGGGACTGGTACGGGCCGGCGGACAAGGCTGACGGAGCCCGGGACGCGCTCGCCCGGGCCGGTCCCGGCACGGGCTCCCCACGCGGTCAGCGCAGGACGCCCTCGATGAAGTCGCTGCCCAGGCGGGCCACCGCCGACAGGTCCAGCTGGTGCTGCGCGTAACGGCCGCGGCGGCGCGTGGTGATCAGACCGGCCTTCTTCAGCACGCTCAGGTGCCGGGATATCTCGGGCGCCGACATGCCGTGCGCGTCGGCCAGCTCGCTGGTGGTGTGCGGGGCGCGGGCCAGATGACGGCACAGCCGCATCCGCACCGGGTGCGCCAGCGCGTCCAGCCGGCGGGTGAGCTGTTCGACGGACGGGGCCTGCGGCGCGGAACCGCTGACCGGGTAGGTGATCGCGGGCTGCCAGCCGTACCGGTGCAGCACCATCACATGCGGCCAGCCCAGGCTCGTCGGGACCAGGACCAGGCCGCCGTCCCCCGTGGCGGTGCGGCCCACGATCAGCTTGTCGACCGTGACGAGCCCGGCCTCCTCGTCCAGCGACACCGCCGACGACACCGCGGCCAGGGCGTCCCCGAGGCCCTTGTGGCGCAGCAGCTCCGTCTTGTGCCGGGCGTCGGCGGCCAGCTGCGGCTGGACCCGGGCCCAGACGTCCGCGAAGAACGCCTCGTCGCAGTCCAGCATCAGCTGACGGAACCAGGCGCGCACGGCCGGCGGGTCATCGAGCAGCCGCCGGGTGAACCGCTCCTGCACACAGCCCCGCGCGGCGGCCATGTCCAGTGCGCGCCGGCGCACGGTCTCGTCCTCCAGCGGGCCGGCGCTCTCGGTGTCGTAGCTGATCTGGCAGGTGAACTCCAGGGCCGCGTGCACGAACTGCTGGTCGGTCAGCTTGTCCAGCAGGTCCAGCTCCTCGGCGAGCGTGCCGCCCGGAAGGGTGTGCGTGCCGGGGAGGCCGGCGAAGGGCGCGAAGACGTCGGAGAACGTCGTGCGCCACAGGAAGTCCGCCTCGCACAGCCGGTCCGCGAGGCCCGGATCGAGCTGCGAGGAGACCGCCGTCGCCCAGCCCTGGAGCCCCGGGTGGTGTCCGGGCTCGGCGAGCGCGTGCAGGGCCATGCCGAGCTCGGCCAGCGGCGACGGCATGAAGGAGATCCGCTCCTGGGGCAGCCCGGTGATGTCGATGCTCACGCTCATGACCCCATGGTGCACCCGGCCACCGACAACGCCCCGTCGATTGACGGGAGCTGCCAATCGGCGGGACACGCCGCCCCGCCGGGCGCAGGCTGAGGACACCGGGGCAGCCGCGGAGCCTTCCGGAATCCCCTGTGTCCCGACGTCCCGAAGAGGCGAACCGTCATGAGCGTCACCCAGCAGTACCTCCTCGACACCTACCGAGCCCAGCGCCTCGGCGACACCGTCCCGCCGCAGCCCGGCGCCCACGACTGGCAGGTCGTCCGCGAGTGGCGCGACCGCCGCGAGTTCCGGGCCGTCCTCACGGGCCGTCCCGTCCACGGGCGGACGCGGCAGGCCCTAGGCAGGTGGCTGCGGCTGCGGCCGCGCTTCTAGGCTCGCCCTGGCGTTCAGGTGAGGGCCTGGGCGCCCACCCCGCCGTTCAGGTCAGGGCCTGGGCGCCCGCCCCGCCGGCGGCCTCCTCGGCCAGCCGTGCCGCGAAGTCCGCGACCGCGGACCGCACGTCGGCCGCCGTCCACTCCAGGCCGGTGGCGCGGACGTAGACCTCCGTCATGGCCAGGCCGGGGCCCTTCGCGTCCCAGGCGTTGGCGAAGAGGACCGTGCCGGTCTCCTCCGCCGCGCGCACCGCCGCCTCGGCGACCACGTCGGCGTCGTACGGCAGCCAGACCTGGAACTCGTTGGTGTGCGGCACCTCGGGGTGGACGCGCGACCACGGCAGCCCGGCGGCCGCGAAGCCCTCCCGCAGCGCGGCGGCCACCACGCGCGCGTGGGTCACGTACGCGGGCAGCCGGGGCAGTTCCCGCTCCAGGCCCACGAGTGCCGACAGCACGGTGGGGAACTGCTGGAAGACCGTGCCGCCGTAGCGGTGCCGCCAGGTCTTCGCCTCCTCCACCAGCGTCGCCGGGCCGGCCAGCGCGGCACCGCCGAAGCCGTCGAGGGACTTGTAGAACGAGACGTACACGCTGTCCGCGAGGCCCGCGATCTCCTCCAGGGGGCGGCCGAAGTGGACGGTGGACTCCCACAGGCGCGCGCCGTCGAAGTGCACCACCGCCTCGCGCTCGCGCGCCGCCGCCACGGTCTCGGTCAGCTCCTCCCAGGAGGGCAGCACGAAACCGGCGTCCCTGAGGGGCAGTTCCACCATCAGCGCGCCGAACGGTTCCGCGAGACCGCGTACCTCGTCGGCGGTCGGCAGCCGCGGCTCGCCGGTCACATGGACCGGACGCAACCCGGCGACCTGGCTGAACGCATGGCGTTCATGCACTTCGGGGTGGGCGAGCGGATGCAGGGCGACGGCCGTGTTCCCGGTGCGGCCCGCCCAGCAGCGCAGCGCCACCTGCTGCGCCATCGTGCCGGTCGGGAAGAACGCGGCGGCCTCGGTGCCGAGCAGCCCGGCGACCTTCTCCTCCAAGGCCTCGACCACGCCGTTGCCGTAGAGGTCGACCGGCTCGTCCAGGTCGTACACCTCGGTCCCGGTGTCCAGCAGCGCCAGGCGCTCGCGGAGGGTGAGCAGATAACTCGGGCGCGCGAGAATGCGCCGCGCGCTCCGGCTCGCGCCGAGGCGCCGCTCCCGGCGCCGCTTGCGCCGCTCTTCGTCCTGTTCGTCCGTCAGGGTGTCCTCGTCCGTCAGGATGTCCGGTGTGCCTCGGCCGGCCGTGTCGCTCATGGACGCGATGATCGCGCGCGGCGCCCCGCGCGGGCACGCGCTTTTCCCTCACGCGCCGTCCGGGAACCCCGAGTCCGCGGGGACCCTCGGCGCCCGTCCGAACGGCGGACGGAAACCCACAGCCTGTGGACAACCGAACGCCCCTCGAACCGATCGCGTTAACATGACGAGAAATCGTCCGGTACCCAGAGCGGACTGGAACGGGAAGGCCGCCGTCGCGTGAGTACAAGCCAACAGCCAGATCCCAGGGACCGCCCCGCGCGGCTCACCGTCGGCGTCGTCGGCGCCGGCCGCGTGGGCCCCGCGCTCGCCGCGTCCCTCCAGCTCGCCGGGCACCGCCCGGTGGCCGTCTCCGCGGTCTCCGACGCCTCCCGGCGCCGGGCCGCGACGCTGCTGCCCGACGTACCGGTGGTGCCGCCCGCCGAGGTGCTGGAGCGCTCCGACCTGGTGCTGCTGACCGTCCCCGACGACACCCTGCCCGGCCTGGTGACCGGCCTCGCCGAGACCGGCGCCGTCCGGCCGGGCCAGCTCCTCGTCCACACCTCCGGACGCTACGGCGCGAAGGTCCTGGACCCCGCCCTCCGCGCGGGCGCCCTCCCGCTGGCCCTGCACCCGGCGATGACCTTCACCGGCACCCCCGTGGACGTCCAGCGGCTCGCCGGCTGCTCCTTCGGCGTCACCGCCCCCGACGAACTGCGCCTCGCGGCGGAGGCCCTCGTCATCGAGATGGGCGGCGAACCCGAGTGGATCGCCGAGCGGAACCGGCCGCTCTACCACGCGGCCCTCGCCCTCGGCGCCAACCACCTGGTCACCCTCGTCGCCCAGTCCATGGAACTGCTGCGCACGGCCGGCGTGGAGGCCCCCGACCGGATGCTCGGCCCGCTGCTCGGCGCCGCCCTCGACAACGCCCTGCGCTCCGGCGACGCCGCCCTGACCGGCCCCGTCGCGCGCGGGGACGCGGGCACCGTCGCCGCGCACGTCGCCGAGCTGCGCGCGCACGCCCCGCAGACCGTCGCCGGCTACCTGGCGATGGCCCGCGCCACCGCCGACCGGGCCCTCGCCCACGGCCTGCTGAAGCCGGAACTCGCCGAAGACCTGCTGGGTGTGCTCGCCGACGGCGCGGCCCTGCCCGAGAACGGGGAAGACCAATGAGCCGCGACTTCGAACTCGTCCCCACCCTGGACGACCTCCGCTACGCCCTGGACCACTTCTCGGTGCCCGGCCGCACCGCCGTCGTGATGACCATGGGCGCGCTGCACGAGGGGCACGCCACGCTGATCCGGGCCGCGCGGGAGCGCGTGGGACGCGACGGCTACGTCGTCGTCACCGTCTTCGTGAACCCCCTCCAGTTCGGCGCAGGCGAGGACCTGGACCGCTATCCGCGCACCCTGGAAGCCGACCTGAAGACCGCCGAGCAGGCCGGCGCGGACATCGTGTTCGCCCCGTCCGTCGACGAGGTCTATCCGGCGGGCAAGCCCGAGATCACCCTCCGCGCGGGAGCCATGGGAGAGCGCCTGGAGGGCGCCTCCCGCCCCGGCCACTTCGACGGCATGCTCACCGTCGTCGCCAAGCTGCTCCACCTCACCCGCCCCGATGTCGCGTTCTTCGGGCAGAAGGACGCCCAGCAGCTCGCCCTGATCCGGCGCATGGTGCGGGACCTGAACTTCGGCGTGGAGATCGTCGGCGTGCCGACCGTCCGCGAGGAGGACGGCCTGGCCCTGTCCAGCCGCAACCGCTACCTCGCCCCCCAGGAGCGGCGCACCGCCCTCGCGCTGTCCCGCGCCCTGTTCGCGGCACAGGACCGGCACGTGGCACTGGAGGCACTGCGCGCGCGTGCCCGGGAAGTGCCCTCCACGCGGGCGCGCGCCGAGGCGCTGAGCGCCATAGGGGAGTCCCGCGCGGCCGCCGACGCGCACGCCGTCGCCAAGGCCGCCCCCGGCGGCCCGGCGGAGGTCCGCGCGGCGGCCCGGCTCGTCCTCGACGAGGCCGCCCGCCTCGACCCGCCGCTCGCCCTGGACTACCTCGCCCTGGTCGACCCCTCCGACTTCACGGAGGTCCCGGACGACTACACCGGCGAGGCCGTCCTCGCCGTCGCGGCCCGGGTCGGCGCGACCCGGCTGATCGACAACGTCACCCTCACCTTCGGAGCCGCCTCGTGACCAGCACAGGCATACGACTGCACGCGCCCGCTCCGGGCTGGTCCATCGACGCGGACGTGGTGGTCGTCGGCTCCGGCGTCGCCGGCCTGACCGCGGCCCTGCGCTGCGAGGCCGCCGGCCTGAACACGGTCGTCGTCACCAAGGCCCGCCTCGACGACGGCTCCACCCGCTGGGCGCAGGGCGGCATCGCCGCGGCCCTCGGCGAGGGCGACACCCCGGAGCAGCACCTCGACGACACCCTGGTGGCGGGCGCGGGCCTGTGCGACGAGGAGGCGGTACGGATCCTCGTCACCGAGGGCCCCGACGCCGTACGCCGGCTCATCGAGACCGGCGCCCAGTTCGACGAGTCCTCCGAAGGCGGCCTCGCGCTCACCCGTGAGGGCGGCCACCACCGCCGCCGCATCGCCCACGCGGGCGGTGACGCGACCGGCGCGGAGATCTCCCGCGCGCTGGTGGAGGCGGTCCGCGCGCGGGGCGTGCGCACCATCGAGAACGCCCTCGTGCTGGACCTGCTGGCGGACGCCGACGGCCGTACCGCGGGCGTGACCCTGCACGTGATGGGGGAGGGCCAGCACGACGGTGTGGGCGCCGTGCACGCCCCCGCGGTGGTGCTCGCCACCGGCGGCATGGGCCAGGTCTTCTCCGCCACCACCAACCCCTCGGTCTCCACCGGCGACGGCGTGGCCCTCGCGCTCCGCGCGGGCGCCGAGGTGAGCGACCTGGAGTTCGTCCAGTTCCACCCGACCGTGCTGTTCCTCGGCCCCGACGCGGAGGGCCAGCAGCCCCTGGTCTCCGAGGCGGTCCGCGGCGAGGGCGCCCACCTGGTCGACGCCGACGGCGTGCGCTTCATGGCCGGCCAGCACGAGCTGGGCGAGCTCGCGCCCCGCGACATCGTCGCCAAGGGCATCACGCGGCGGATGCAGGAGCAGGACGCCGAGCACATGTTCCTCGACGCCCGGCACTTCGGCGCCGAGATGTGGGAGCAGCGCTTCCCGACGATCCTCGCCGCCTGCCGCGCCAACGGCATCGACCCCGTCCGGGAGCCCATCCCGGTCGCCCCGGCCGCCCACTACGCCTCCGGCGGCATCCGCACCGACTCCCACGGCCGGACCACCGTCCCCGGCCTGTACGCGTGCGGCGAGGTCGCCTGCACGGGCGTGCACGGCGCCAACCGGCTCGCCTCGAACAGCCTCCTCGAAGGCCTGGTCTACGCCGAGCGCATCGCCGCCGACATCGCGGCGGCCCACGCCGAGAGCGGCCTCCACGCGCGCGTGCCCGAGCCGGTGCCCTACCCGGAGGTGCCCGCCCACCCGCTGCTCGCCCCCGAGGCCCGCTTCACCATCCAGCGGATCATGACCGAGGGCGCGGGCGTGCTGCGCTCCGCCGACTCCCTCACCCAGGCCGCCGACCGGCTCCAGCAGCTGCACGCCGAGGCCCGGGACGCGCTCACCGAGAACGGCAAGACCGCCGAGCCCGGCGTCGACACCTGGGAGGCCACCAACCTGCTGTGCGTGGCCCGCGTCCTGGTCGCCGCCGCCCGGCTGCGCGACGAGACCCGCGGCTGCCACTGGCGCGAGGACCACGCCGACCGCGACGACACCGCGTGGCGCCGCCACATCGTCGTACGGCTGAATCCGGACCGCACGCTCGCCGTGCGCACCACGGACACCCCAGACTTTCCCCCGACCCGGCCGAACCCTCCGGCGCACCGTCCCCAGGAGCAGTGAGAGCAGTGAGCACCCCCGACCTTCCCCTTGCCGGCAACGGCAACGGCGGCTGCGGCGACGGCTGCGCCTGCGGCGCGGACACCGACGGCGACGCCTACCTGGAGTGCGGCCTCGACCCCGCGCTCGCCCAGCTGCTGGCCGACGCAGGCCTCGACCCCGTGGAGGTCGAGGACATCGCCAACGTCGCCATCCAGGAGGACCTGGCGGGCGGCGTGGACGTGACGACGGTCGCGACCATCCCCGAGGACGCCGTGGCCACCGCCGACTTCGTCGCCCGCGAGGCGGGCGTCGTGGCCGGCCTGCGGATCGCCGAGGCGGTCGTGTCGATCGTCTGCGAGGACGAGTTCGAGGTGGACCGCCACGTCGAGGACGGCGACCGCGTGGAGGCGGGCCAGAAGCTCCTCTCCGTCACCACCCGCACCCGCGACCTCCTCACCGCCGAGCGCAGCGCCCTGAACCTGCTGTGCCGCCTCTCCGGCATCGCCACGGCCACGCGCGCGTGGGCGGACGTTCTGGAGGGTACGAAGGCACGCGTGCGTGACACCCGTAAGACGACCCCCGGTCTGCGCTCGCTGGAGAAGTTCGCGGTCCGCTGCGGCGGTGGCGTGAACCACCGCATGTCGCTCTCCGACGCGGCCCTCGTCAAGGACAACCACGTGGTCGCCGCGGGCGGCGTCGCCCCGGCCTTCCAGGCGGTCCGCGAACGCTTCCCCGACGTGCCCATCGAGGTCGAGGTCGACACGCTGCACCAGCTGCGCGAGGTCGTCGACGCGGGCGCCGACCTGATCCTGCTGGACAACTTCACGCCGGGCGAGTGCGCGGAGGCGGTGGCCCTCGTGCACGGCCGCGCGGCGCTGGAGGCCTCCGGCCGGCTCACCCTCGAGAACGCCAAGGCGTACGCGGACACGGGCGTCGACTACCTCGCCGTGGGGGCCCTGACCCACTCCTCGCGGATCCTGGACATCGGCCTGGACCTGCGAGCGGCGGAGTAGGGGGACGGGGACCGGCCATGCTGCTGACGATCGACGTAGGCAACACGCACACCGTGCTCGGACTGTTCGACGGTGAGGACATCGTCGAACACTGGCGCATCTCCACCGACGCCCGCCGCACCGCCGACGAGATGGCGGTGCTGCTCCAGGGCCTGATGGGCATGCACCCGCTCCTCGGGGAGGAACTGGGCGACGGCATCGACGGCATCGCGATCTGCGCGACCGTGCCGTCCGTCCTGCACGAGCTGCGCGAGGTGACCCGCCGCTACTACGGCGACGTCCCCGCCGTCCTCGTCGAACCCGGTGTCAAGACGGGCGTGCCGATCCTCACCGACAACCCCAAGGAGGTCGGCGCGGACCGCATCATCAACGCGGTCGCCGCGGTCGAGCTCTACGGCGGCCCCGCGATCGTCGTGGACTTCGGTACGGCGACGACGTTCGACGCGGTGTCCGCGCGGGGCGAGTACGTCGGCGGCGTCATCGCCCCCGGCATCGAGATCTCCGTCGAGGCGCTCGGCGTCAAGGGCGCCCAGCTCCGCAAGATCGAGGTGGCCCGGCCGCGCAGCGTCATCGGCAAGAACACGGTCGAGGCGATGCAGGCGGGCATCGTCTACGGCTTCGCCGGCCAGGTCGACGGCGTCGTCAACCGCATGGCCCGCGAACTCGCCGACGACCCCGACGACGTCACGGTCATCGCGACGGGCGGCCTGGCACCCATGGTCCTGGGCGAGTCATCGGTGATCGACGAGCACGAACCGTGGCTGACACTGATCGGCCTCCGCCTGGTCTACGAGCGGAACGTGGCGCGCATGTAGCACGACCCGGCTCGGGCTGGGCGCGGTTGCCCGGAGCGGGGCTGACGGACAGCGCCGGCGCGCGGCGACGGCACCAGCCCGCAGCCGCGTCGGCTCCGGGGCGCCGGGAAGGCCTGACCGCCCCCGCCACAGGCGTGTGCGTCGGCCGCGGTGCGGCGGGGCGCGACGACCCGCAGCCGCACCGCCGCAGCCGCCCACGCCCGCGCAGTGCACCCGGCACGCCCGGCCGGCAGCAAGTCGGCGCAGCCACGCCCGCCCGTAGCCACCCCGCCCCAGGTGCCTGCGTCCGCCGCCGTGCACCCCGGACGTCCCGCCCGCCACCGGCGCGATCGTCACCGCAACGGACCCCCGAGGGCCGGCCCGGTGACGCTGGCCGGCCCAGCCCAGCCCAGCCCAGGCCGCGCCCCCGCACCCCGACACGCGCATACGGGTGGCTCCCCCACGCCACACCCATTCGCTATGCGAAGTTTGTCCGATTAGCGCGTATCGTCGCCGCATGCCCACGCCATACGGATCCCGCGGCGGCATGGCGTTCGGCGTGGAGGAGCTGCGTGTGCTCCGCCGCGCCCTCGCCCTCGCCCTTCACCCCGGCCAGGCCCGCGCCGAGGACGTCCAGGACTGTCTTCGCCTGGCCGACTCGCTCGACGAGGCGATGCGCGAGGGTGCCCGCCTGCGGGCCTTCCTCGTGGCCGACCTCGCCCGCTACCGCGCCG
Organism: Streptomyces sp. TSRI0107; assembly: GCF_001905845.1. Classification (GTDB taxonomy): domain Bacteria; phylum Actinomycetota; class Actinomycetes; order Streptomycetales; family Streptomycetaceae; genus Streptomyces. The sequence continues at coordinate 325,578 of NZ_LIVZ01000010.1, forward strand.
CCCTCCCCGGCGCCGCGGCCGGCTACCTCCCGCTGCTGGAGGAGGCCCTGAGTGCCGGCCACCGACCCACCCCCGACGACCTCGCGGCGCTGCGCGCCCTGCGCGGCAACCCGGCGGCGGCGGCCCTCCTCGACCACTGCCAGGCCCTCGCCGAGCAGGACGTCCGTGCCCGCCTCGCCGGCCGTGCGCCGGAGGCCGCGCGGGCCAACCCCCTCGTCCCGGTGTCCCGCACCCGCCTCCTCGCCATTCCCGGCGGCCGCGGCGCCGACGAGCGGCCCGCGGGGCAGCCGGAGCGGAAGCCCGCGGAGAAGCCCGCCGGGCCGGCGCCCTCGCCGTCCGCCCCGCAGTCCCCGTCCCGCCGCCCGATCCCGACCCCGGGCGAGGTCTTCCCCCGCCGCAAGCCGCCCCAGGACCCCGCGAACCCCCCGCGGCAGCTGGCCGTCGGCTGAGGCCCCCCGCCCCGGGTCCGCGTTCCCCCACGATTACCCTGGAGCCATGGACTACGTCTCCGCGCTTCTGCCCCCGGTGGTCATGGCCGTGTTCTTCATCAGCGTGATCAGGGTGATCGTGAAGACCCAGGGCGGGGCCAACAAGGCCAAGGAGGACGCGGCCGTCGACGCGGCGCTCGCCCGCGCGGAGGCTGCCCGCCAGCCCTCCGCGTCGCCCTCCACGGAGGCCTGAGCCGCCCGCTCACCCCACTGCTCCACCATTCGCCCGCGCACACGCGCGGGCGTCCTTTTTGCTCCTGTTTGCAGGGGAAGGGCCAGTCCGGCACGCCAATGCCGGGATCTCCCACTATTGTTCAAACTGTGCCTCGCCCATTGGGAGAACTCGAAGACGCGGTCATGACGCGGGTGTGGAAGTGGAACCGCCCGGTGACCGTTCGAGAAGTCCTGGAAGACCTTCAGCGGGAACGGTCCATCGCCTACACCACGGTGATGACCGTTTTGGACAATCTCCATCAGAAGGGCTGGGTCCGCCGTGAGGCGGAAGGCCGCGCCTATCGATATGAGGCGGTCTCCACCCGCGCCGCCTACGCCGCCGCCCTGATGAACGACGCCTGGTCGCAGAGCGACAACCCCGCCGCCGCACTCGTCGCCTTCTTCGGCATGATGAGCGAGGAACAGCGACATGCCCTCCGGGACGCCGTACGGATCGTCCAGGGCCCGGAAACACCCGAACCGGAACCGGAGCGGCGGCGAGAAGAACCGGACGCCGCACCCGACAACCCCGGCTCGGCGCCGGAGCGCGGCGGGCGATAGCGTCCGCACATGTCAGCAGAGAGCCCATCCGCCGAGAACCCCGAAGTCAGCGCTAAAGCCCTCACCGTCCGCCGGGCCCGGACCAGCGATGTCCCGGCCGTCCGCCGACTCCTTGACGCGTACGTCCGGCACGGCATCCTGCTCGACAAAGCGATGGTGACCCTTTACGAGGACATCCAGGAGTTCTGGGTCGCGGAACGTGACGACAACGCCGAGGTGGTCGGCTGTGGCGCACTGCACGTGATGTGGGAAGACCTCGCGGAAGTCCGCACTCTCGCGGTGAAGCCCGGCCTGAAGGGCGCCGGCGTCGGCCACCAGTTGCTGGAGAAGTTGCTGCAGACCGCGCGCTGGCTCGGCGTTCGCCGGGTTTTCTGCCTCACCTTCGAAGTGGACTTCTTCGGCAGGCACGGCTTCGTGGAGATCGGCGAGACACCGGTCGACACCGATGTCTACGCGGAGCTGATGCGTTCCTATGACGAGGGCGTCGCGGAGTTCCTGGGTCTCGAACGAGTGAAACCGAACACCTTGGGCAACAGCCGGATGCTTCTGCATCTGTGATCGACGTTATTCCGCCGCGGTGACCCTGCCCGGGTGCCCTATGTCCGAAACGCGTACGTTTCCGGGCCGGAGGCGGGCTGTAGGTCTCTCCCAGGGGTTTGTGTTTTTCCAGCAAAAGCGGTTTGCTTTCCGACGTACTGCAGTACTGCATATAACAGGGGGCGGCGAAACGGCGGGACGCCGCGGACCCCAGGTCCTCACGTTATCGATGAAAGGAAATCCGGTGGCACAGAAGGTTCAGGTCCTTCTTGTCGACGACCTCGACGGCGGCGAGGCGGACGAGACGGTGACGTTCGCACTGGACGGTAAGACGTACGAGATCGATCTGACGACTGCCAATGCGGACAAGCTTCGCGGCCTTCTCGAGCCCTATGTGAAGGGTGGTCGTCGTACCGGGGGCCGCGCTTCGGGCGGGCGTGGAAAGGCGCGGGCCGCTTCCGGCGGCAGCCAGGACACCGCCGCGATCCGTGCCTGGGCGAAGGAGAACGGTTACGAGGTCAACGACCGCGGCCGTGTTCCGGCGACCATTCGCGAGGCCTACGAGAAGGTCAACGGCTGAGCGCACGCGTGCAGCCGGATCCGGTGGCACTGGGTCGCCACCGTGTCCACGACCCGTACGAGATCGGGGGCGCCCCCACCGCCCCCCAGCGCCGACAGCGTCGGCAGCGAGGCCTCGACCTCGCGCACCGGCCCGGGGGGCCGCACCCACACGGCGGCCCCCTGCACAGAGCCGACGCCGCCGACGGTGACCGGCGGCCCACCCTCCCCCCACCGCGCGGTCACCGGCGGACCACCGGGTGACCACTCCGCGCCCATGTCCGGCGCATCCGTCAGCGCCCCCTCGCGGAGGACCGTGAGGTCCAGCTCCAGCGAGCCCCACTCCAGCCAGTCGAGCAGCCCCGGCAGCTCCTGCGCACTGCCCGGGGCCATCAGGATCCGCATCCGGTCCCCCTGGGCGGCCACCGGAGAGGCGGGGGCGAGATGCCGCAGCGCGGCGCGCCCCGCGGGGGCGGGGACGTCCAGGACGTCGAAGCGCGGGCCCACGACCAGCCGAAGCGGCCTGCCGGGCACTGTGGGCCACCCCAGATCGTTCTCGTACCAGGCCCGGAGCCGATCGCTCGGGACGGGCGGCCGACGGGGGACCGGCAGGGCGACGGGGGGAGGGAGCTGTGGGGGTGCGCCGACCATGCCCAGCGCAACCGCCGAAACGCCTCCGAGGTTACGGTGCGTGCTCAAACAATCCCGAAGAGTGTCGGATCGGGGGGCGTGCGGGGGCACGGGGAGGCGCAAGGTTGTTCGCCCGTAGCGGAGGGAAAGGGTGCGCGCGGCATGGACTGTCAGTGCGGGCGGGTAAGACATCCCTAGTGGGAGGGGGCGACACGCAGGCAAGGCCGTCTCGCGTTCGCCATCGGCGTACTGATGGTGAGGGTAACTGCCTGGCCTGCGGGAACATCGTCTCGCACCATCGGGTTGGAGCAGATGTCGGCGTTCGGGGTCAGGAGGCCAAGGACGGTGTCGGCAGTTGGAATGAGCGGTCCCCGCTTGCGGGACTAAGCTGCGGAAGGACAGGGAGGGGAAGTTCCCCTTACTGCCTGACCGCTCTGAGGAGCGATTAACGATGTTCGAGAGGTTCACCGACCGCGCGCGGCGGGTTGTCGTCCTGGCTCAGGAAGAAGCCCGGATGCTCAACCACAACTACATCGGCACCGAGCACATCCTCCTGGGCCTGATCCACGAGGGTGAGGGTGTCGCCGCCAAGGCCCTTGAGAGCCTCGGGATTTCGCTCGAGGCGGTCCGCCAGCAGGTGGAGGAGATCATCGGCCAGGGCCAGCAGGCGCCCTCGGGCCACATCCCCTTCACCCCCCGTGCCAAGAAGGTCCTGGAGCTGTCGCTCCGCGAGGCCCTTCAGCTGGGCCACAACTACATCGGCACGGAGCACATCCTGCTCGGCCTGATCCGCGAGGGAGAGGGCGTCGCCGCCCAGGTCCTCGTCAAGCTGGGCGCAGATCTCAACCGGGTGCGGCAGCAGGTCATCCAGCTGCTCTCCGGTTACTCCGGGGGCAAGGAGGCCGCCACCGCCGGCGGTCCCGCCGAGGGCACTCCCTCCACGTCCCTGGTCCTCGACCAGTTCGGCCGGAACCTCACCCAGGCCGCTCGTGAGTCCAAGCTCGACCCGGTCATCGGGCGCGAGAAGGAGATCGAGCGGGTCATGCAGGTGCTGTCCCGCCGTACCAAGAACAACCCGGTCCTGATCGGTGAGCCCGGCGTCGGCAAGACCGCCGTCGTCGAGGGCCTCGCCCAGGCCATCGTCAAGGGCGAGGTGCCCGAGACCCTCAAGGACAAGCACCTCTACACCCTGGACCTCGGCGCGCTGGTCGCCGGCTCCCGCTACCGCGGTGACTTCGAGGAGCGCCTGAAGAAGGTGCTCAAGGAGATCCGCACCCGCGGCGACATCATCCTGTTCATCGACGAGCTGCACACGCTGGTCGGTGCGGGTGCCGCCGAGGGCGCCATCGACGCCGCTTCCATCCTGAAGCCGATGCTGGCCCGCGGTGAGCTGCAGACCATCGGTGCGACCACGCTGGACGAGTACCGCAAGCACCTGGAGAAGGACGCGGCCCTCGAGCGCCGCTTCCAGCCCATCCAGGTCGCGGAGCCGTCGCTGCCGCACACGATCGAGATCCTCAAGGGTCTGCGCGACCGGTACGAGGCCCACCACCGCGTCTCCATCACCGACGAGGCGCTGGTCCAGGCCGCCACCCTGGCCGACCGGTACATCTCGGACCGCTTCCTGCCGGACAAGGCGATCGACCTGATCGACGAGGCCGGTTCCCGGATGCGCATCCGCCGGATGACCGCGCCGCCGGACCTGCGCGAGTTCGACGAGAAGATCGCCGCCGTGCGCCGGGACAAGGAGTCCGCGATCGACTCGCAGGACTTCGAGAAGGCCGCCTCCCTCCGCGACAAGGAGAAGCAGCTCCTGGCCGCCAAGGCCAAGCGGGAGAAGGAGTGGAAGGCCGGCGACATGGACGTCGTCGCCGAGGTCGACGGCGAGCTGATCGCCGAGGTGCTGGCCACGGCCACGGGCATCCCGGTCTTCAAGCTCACCGAGGAGGAGTCCAGCCGCCTGCTCCGCATGGAGGAGGAGCTGCACAAGCGGGTCATCGGCCAGGACGACGCCGTCAAGGCGCTGTCCAAGGCGATCCGCCGTACGCGCGCCGGTCTGAAGGACCCGAAGCGTCCGGGTGGCTCGTTCATCTTCGCCGGTCCGTCCGGTGTCGGTAAGACCGAGCTGTCCAAGGCGCTCGCCGAGTTCCTGTTCGGTGACGAGGACGCGCTGATCTCCCTCGACATGTCGGAGTTCAGCGAGAAGCACACGGTGTCGCGGCTCTTCGGTTCGCCCCCCGGCTACGTGGGTTACGAAGAGGGCGGCCAGCTGACCGAGAAGGTCCGCCGCAAGCCGTTCTCCGTCGTCCTCTTCGACGAGGTCGAGAAGGCCCACCCGGACATCTTCAACTCGCTGCTGCAGATCCTGGAGGACGGTCGCCTGACCGACTCCCAGGGCCGGGTCGTGGACTTCAAGAACACGGTCATCATCATGACGACCAACCTCGGCACCCGGGACATCTCCAAGGGCTTCAACCTGGGCTTCGCCGCCGCGGGCGACACGAAGACCAACTACGAGCGCATGAAGAACAAGGTGTCGGACGAGCTGAAGCAGCACTTCCGCCCCGAGTTCCTCAACCGCGTCGACGACGTGGTGGTCTTCCCGCAGCTGACGCAGAACGACATCCTGCGGATCGTCGACCTGATGATCGGCAAGGTGGACGAGCGTCTGAAGGACCGGGACATGGGCATCGAGCTCTCCCAGTCCGCCAAGGAGCTGCTGTCCAAGAAGGGCTACGACCCCGTGCTGGGCGCCCGGCCGCTGCGCCGGACCATCCAGCGCGAGATCGAGGACACGCTGTCGGAGAAGATCCTCTTCGGCGAGCTGCGCCCCGGTCACATCGTGGTCGTGGACACCGAGGGCGAGGGTGAGTCCCAGACCTTCACCTTCCGCGGTGAGGAGAAGTCCGCGCTGCCGGACGTCCCGCCGATCGAGCAGGCGGCCGGCGGTGCCGGGCCGAACCTGAGCAAGGACGCGTAAGCGCCACGGCATGTGAAAGGGCCGGTGCCTCCCGGGGCACCGGCCCTTTCACATGCCCGCGGTGTTACGACAGCTGTCCGTCGTAGTCCGGCAGCTTGTACGCCTTCTCGGCGTGGCCGCCCGACAGGTCGGTGGTGTTGTTGCCGATGTTGGCGATGATCGTGTAGCCCTTCGACTCGATGGCGGCCCGCTGGGCCGTCTTGTAGTCGGCGACGTTCTTGAAGAGGTCGAGGAAGCCGCGGACGTGCAGCCCGGCGACCTCGTAGCCGACCTTCTCCAGGTTGTACTCGGTGGGCGCGTAGATGACGCCCGGCCGGGCCGTCACGAAGAAGAGCGCGACGCCGTGCTGCTGGGCGTACTCGGCGACGTCGAGGACCGGCTGGTTGGCCGGCTGCGGGTAGCTGAAGCCGAAGTCGGTCTCCAGGGTGGTGTTGTCGATGTCGAAGACGATCGCCTGCTTCTCGCCCGGCTTCTGCTGGGCGATCCGCTGCTTGAGGTACGGCAGTGCCTGGTCCATCACGGCCTGGCAGTCCTTCTGCCAGGTGGCGTAGTCGACGTCCGCCGCGGCGGTGGCGGTCGCGGTGGCGACCGTGGTGGTCGTGGTACCGGTCGCGGCCTCGGCGGGGGCGGCGACGGTCACGAGGGCGGCCGCGGCGACGGCAAGGGTGGCCGTACGGCGGATCCCGGCTCTGCTCGTCATGGGTGTGGGGGTCCTCTCACATCGGTGCTGCCACGTGTCGTGTGCATGTTCGTAGGTGAGGGTGACGCGAGGAGAACCGTAGGGTTACCGGACGGTAGGTGGCTAGAGGTGTGCGCGGACGAACATGGGAGCACGTGCCTCACACCACCGCGCGGACCCTCAGCACGCTGGGCGTGCCGGGCAGCTGGGCGAGGACGTCGTCCGGGATCTCGGAGACGTCCGGCGCCGGGACGATCACAACCGTGCGCAGGCCGGGGAACAGCTCCGGGACGCGGGACAGGTCCTCGCTGCCGTGGAAGTCGTTCAGCCGCAGGCTCGTCACACCGGGCAGCGGCGGGCCCTGCCAGCCGACGACCCGCCAGTTGATCCGCAGGTCCGTCAGCTCGGGCAGCCGGGCGATCTCCTCGTAGTCCCGCGGGGCGAGCTCGCCGTACAGCGAGGCGAGGCTCAGCTGCCGCAGCGAGCGGAACCGGTGCAGGCCGCGCAGCCCGGTGTGCCACAGCGCCTTCTTGGTGAACCGCAGATAGCGCAGCGGAAGGCCGGGCGGGATCGCCTCGTCGAGGCTGTCGGCCTCCAGCGGCACCCCCAGGTCGAGCTGGTCGAGCGTCCGTGATCCGGCGAGGACGGCCAGCGCGCCCGGCCGTTCCAGGCCCGGCAGCAGGTCCAGCGACAGCCAGGACAGCGGCAGCCCGGCGAGCGGCGCGAGGTCGTCCACGTACGGGCATCTGCTCAGGTCGAGGTAGCTCAGCCGGTGCAGGCCGGCGAGGCAGTTCAGGTCCCGCAGCTCGTCGTTGCCCCGGATGACCAGCTCCTTCGTGCGCTCCGGAACAAGCCCCTCCGCGATCGCGTCCGCCGGGATGTCCCCGGCCAGCTGGAGTGCCCGGCGCCCGCCCAGCTCGCGCAGGAAGCGCAGCTGGTCGGCGGAGTGAGCGGCGAAGAACAGCCCGTACTCGTTCAGGTGCACGATGACCTCCTCCCCGTACCGCCGCACCGGGAAGCGGTGCCAGGTCCAGGTGAGCTGGGCCCGTACGTCCAGGCGGGGGTGGTCGCGGAACCTGGCCAGCACCGGAAGCGCCGCGTCCGTACCGATCAGCGACGCCGTGACGACGACCGCCCGCGCCTCCTCCGCGCTCAGTCCGTCCGGCCCGGGCAGCAGCTCCAGGGCGAGCGGCCCGGCCTCGGCCAGGGCCCGCGCCTCCTGGGTGGTGCGGGGCGGGATCAGTACGGCGGCCCGCCGCTCGACCTCGGCGCGGACCCGGGGGTCGAGTTCCGTGGCGTGCTCCAGCGAGGCCAGCGCCAGCAGGCGTACCCGGGTGCTCGCGGCCCCCTCCAGCCGGTCCGCCGTCTCGGTCAGGCCGCGCAGCAGCTCGGCGCGTTCCCGGGGCCGGGCGTGGGCGACGGCCATACGGATCACGTCCGCCCACTGCTCGTCCGCCGCGCCCCGCACGAGCAGCCCGAAATCGCCGTCCTCCACGGCGGCCCGCGCGCCGAGGTAGTCCTGGAAGGTGCGGTGCACGAACTCCACGGTCCCGGCGGACGGTTCGCGCAGCAGGCCGCTGCGCAGCAGCAGATGGCCGAGGATCCGCTCGGCGTCGCCCTGCGCGGCGGCGGCCGGGAGGGCGGGGAGGACGTCGGCGACGATACGGACGGCGCGTGCGCGGTCCATCTCGGACTGGTTGTTGCGGATCAGCCAGTAGGCGAGGCGCTGGAGGAGCTGGATCTGCGGCAGCTCGGTGAGGTGGACGCCCTCACCGGGGGTGATCATGTCGCGTTCCTCGTCCCGGCGGGCGAGCAGCATCGACAGCGCGGCGTCGTACAGCTCCTGGCGGCCGTGCGGGAGGTAGCCGCGCCGGTCGCGGTGGAGGGCGCAGATCAGACCGCACATCAGCGGGTTGGTGGCGAGGCGGCCGAGGTCGGGCTTGGTGCGGACGGCGTCGAGGAGGGAGCGCTCGTAGCCGTCGAGGACCTCCGGGTCGCGGGCGCCGGCCCGCGCGGCGGTGTGCCAGCGGGTGACGAAGGCGGCCACGTCGTCGTCGCTCATGGGGCTGAGGGCGAGTTCCGTGAAGCCGTCGGCGGCGAGCCAGTCCGTGCGGACGGCGGAGGGCCGGGAGGTGACCAGCCACCAGTTGCCGGGATAGACGTCCAGCAGGTCGCGCAGCCAGCGCCGGGTGCGTTCGCGTTCGCGCTCGGGGATCTCGTCGATGCCGTCGACGAGCAGCAGCCCGCGGCCGTCGCGCAGGACCCGGTCGGCCCAGCCGTCCGGCTGGGTGTCGTGGAAGGGGACGCGTACGGCGGCCAGGAAGGCGCCGGGCGCGGGCAGACCGTCGGGACGGCGGACCAGGGTGCGCAGCGGGAGCACGAACGGGATCCGGCCGCCGGGGACGTCCGGGTCCGGGTCGTCGCGTTCGCCGCGGGCCGTGCTGACCGCGAGCCACTGCACCAGCGTGGTCTTTCCGGAGCCGGCCACTCCGCGCAGCAGCACCCGGTCGTGCTCGGCGAGCGCCCGGTCGGCGGGCAGGGCGGTGGCGGCGGCGACGGGCTGCTCGTCCGGGTCGCCCACGGGCTCGTCCGCGGCGTCGGGGTGCAGGGCCGTCAGGCTCAGATAGGCCGCGTCCAGGGGCCAGCGGTCGGGGGAGTCGACCAGGTCGATGCCGTAGATCGTGAGGTGGGCGTGGTGGGTGGCGACGTAGGCGAGGTAGCGCTGTTCGAAGGCCGAGTCGGGGCCGTCGGGCGGCGGGGTGCGGGCGATCAGCGTGTCGACCTTGGTCAGCAGCTCGCGCTGGCGGCGGGTCTGCTCGACCAGGGTGCGCGGTACGAAGGCCGAGCGCTGGGTGAAGAAGTGCAGGATGTGCAGGCAGGCGGTGGTGAGCAGCCGGTCGAGGAAGAGGCTCGCGTCGCGGGAGAGGTGGCGGGCCGGGTCGCCGGCGGCGGCGCGCAGCCGGGCGGCCAGGGCCTCGGGGCCCAGTTCGACGGCCTGGACGTCGGTCATGGTGAGGTCGCCGAGGGCGTACAGGGTGTCGGCGAGGGCGTGTACGACGGCCTGCTCCTCGTCGGCGGGCAGGGGCCGCTCGCCGCTCCCGAGGGCCTGCCGGACCAGCTCGGCGGCGAGCCGTGCGACGTCCGTCCGGCCGAGCCGCCGCTTCTCGCCCCGGAACGAGACGCGGCCGGAGATCCGCACCGGCCGGTCGACGAGCCCGGCGCCCGGCCCCTCCGTAACGAAGAGCTTTCGTATGAGCGGCGTCACAACGCCGGTCGCCAGCCTGACCCCGATGGCGGTCGGTTCCACCCCGGCCTCCCCCGAAAACCGTCGACACCCCGTCTGACCAGCAGCGTAGCGCCCGTCACATTCCAGGGTCCGTGGATCTCGTCCTCCGGTGACATGCCGCACAGGCGATTTGTCCGGTACTAGCCGGAATAGTGGATACGCCGATCCGGACAAAAAGGGACTTACGCCCCTGAACCCTTTGGCGGCAATCGACCTTATGCGGTGTTTCGTCCCGAATGAGGGCTCTGTCAAGAGTCATGAGGTTTCAGGGTCAATTACTAGCTTGGGTCGTAGAAGGGGGGTTTGAGGCTTTGCGGAGCCGCGGGTTACCAAGGACTGGCCATCCGGAGCCGATGCCCAGTGCGCCGGGTGGTTCTCTCTGTCCCCGACCTTCCGAGGTAGCGAATGTCCCCGCGTGTCACGTCCCGTTCTTCCCGTACGGCCCTGCTCCGCACCCGCGCGGCCGTCCTGGCCGCCGGCCTGGGTGCCTCGGCTGTGCTGGGGGCCGGGGTCGCGGCCGCCGCCACCCCCACCGCCACGACCGCCGCCACCACCGCCGTCTCCGGCTCCGCCCACGCCGTCCAGGCGCAGGCCGCCGCCCAGGCGAAGGCCGCCGAGCTGGCCAAGAAGGCGGCGACCGCGAAGGCGGCGCAGGCCAAGCAGGCCAAGCCGGCCGCCGCCAAGAAGAAGGCCGCTTCCTGGGTCGCCCCGGTGAAGGGCTACACCAAGACCGCCAGCTTCGCCCAGAACGGCGCCCGCTGGCAGTCCACCCACAGCGGCCAGGACTTCGCCGTGCCGGTCGGCACCAAGGTCGTCGCCGCCCACGGTGGCACCGTCGTCAAGGCCGGCGGCAACGGCGCCGGTGACGGTCCCGCGTACGGCAACGCCATCGTCATCAAGCACGGCAACGGCTCGTACTCCCAGTACGCCCACCTGTCCAAGGTGAACGTGCGCATCGGCCAGGTCGTCGCGGCCGGCCAGCAGATCGCCCTGTCCGGCAACACCGGCAACTCCAGCGGTCCGCACCTGCACTTCGAGATCCGCACCACCCCGAACTACGGCACGGCCGTCGACCCGATCGCCTTCCTCCGCGGTCAGGGCCTCTCCCTCTGACGCCACACCGGCTGACCTCCACGACCCCGGGCGCACCCCAGCGCCCGGGGTCGTTGGTCACCCCCGCTGCAAGGCCCGCACCGGCCTCACCCGCTCGGCGCCCCGGGGCGTCACCCCTCCGACGGCAGCGGCAGCATCGGATAGCTGCCCGTGTTCGTCGGCGCGTGCTCCGGCAGCCACAGCACCGCGACCGCGCCCTCGGCGGGCACGTGCTCGGGCGCACCCGGCGGCCGGACGTTGCGGAAGGTCAGCCGGGCGCCCAGCACCCGCGCCTGACCCGCGGCGATGGTCAGCCCCAGACCGTGGCCGCGCCCGGCGCGGTCCTTGCTGCCGGTGCGGAACCGGCTCGGCCCCTCGGCGAGCAGGTCCTCGGGGAAACCCGGCCCGTGGTCGCGGACCCGGATGACCCGGCCCTCGACGGTCACCTCGACCGGCGGCCGGCCGTGCCGGGCCGCGTTGGCGAGCAGGTTGAACAGCACCCGCTCCAGGCGCCGCGGGTCGGTGGTGACCTCCGACTCGTGCACCACCCGCATCAGGATGTCCGGGTCCTTCGCCGCCACCCGCCGGGCGACGAACTCGCCCAGCATGATGTCCTGCAGCTCGGCCCGCTCGGACGCGCCGTCCAGCCGGGCCACCTCCAGGACGTCCTCGACCAGCGTGCGCATGGCCTTCGCCCGGTCCAGCACCAGCTCGGTCGGGCGGCCCGGCGGCAGCAGTTCGGCGGCGGTGAGCAGCCCGGTCACCGGGGTGCGCAGCTCGTGCGCGATGTCGGCGGTGACCCGCCGCTCGGCCTCCAGCCGCTGCCGGAGCGCGTCCGCCATCGCGTCCACGGCCCGCGCGAGATCGTCCGTCTCGTCCCGGACGACCCCGCCGATCGCCTCCCGCACCCGTACGTCCGTCTCGCCCTTGGCGACCCGGTTCGCGGCGGCCGCCGCCTTGCGCAGCCGGCCCGACAGCTGCCCGCCGATCAGCACACCGAGCGCGCTGCCGCCGAGGACGACCGCGATGGAGCCGATGACGAGCGCCTGGTCGAGGTCGTTGAGGATGTCGGTGCTGCGCTCGGTCAGTCCGGTGTGCAGGGACAGCACATGCCCGTCGGCCAGCGGTACGGCGGCCCATATGTCCGGCGTGCCGCCGGGGCTGTCGGCCACGTACGTCGCCCGGCGCCCCGCGTCCACCTTCGCCCGCAGCTCGGCCGGCAGGTTCGGGTCGTCGATCTTGACGTTGGCGAAGTTGGCCCGGTTGGACAGGTCGAAGGTGTGCTGGGCGATCTGCACGTCCGCGAGGTCGCGCTGGGCGATCTGGATGCGCTCGTCCGCGAGGTTGCGCGCGTTGTCGAGCATCGAGACCCGGGCGGCGTTGTGCACCACCAGGCTCAGCGCCACCGCGACCAGCGCGCCGACCAGCGCGATCGCCGCGCTCAGCTTCCAGCGCAGACCGGTGCGCAGCCCCGAGTCGCCGAGCCGCGCGACACCTGCGTCCAGCCTCCCGCCGAGGCGCGCGCGGACGCCGCCGCGCCCCGCGGCGAGGCGTGTGATCCCCCGCATGACGTCGACCGCCCCCGCTCAGGCCTTCAGCTTGTAACCGAAGCCGCGGACCGTCTCGATCCGGTCCTGGCCGATCTTGTGTCGCAGCCGCTGCACATGGACGTCGACGACCCGGGTGTCCCCGCCCCAGCCGTAGTCCCAGACCCGCTCCAGCAGCTTGTCCCGCGACAGCACGGTGCCCGGCGCGGCGGAGAACTCCAGCAGCAGCCGCATCTCGGTCGGGGTCAGCCCCACCGGCTGCCCGGCCCGGCGCACCTCCATGCCCTCGGTGTCGACCTCCAGCTCGCCGAAGGTCAGCACCCCGCCGGACGCCGCGGCACCCGGCTCCTCGCCCCGGTCGCCGCCGCTCGCGTGGCCGAAGCGGCGCAGCACCGCGCGGATCCGGGCGACCAGCACGGCCCCGTCGAACGGCTTGGTCACGTAGTCGTCGGCGCCCGCCTCCAGTCCGAGGACGACGTCGATGGCGTCGGCCCGCGCGGACAGCATGATCACCGGCACGGTCGACTCGTCGCGGATCCGGCGGCACAGGCTGACCCCGTCGAGGCCCGGCACCATCACGTCGAGCAGGGCGATGTCGGGGCGGTTCGCGCGGAACGCCTCCAGACCGGACAACCCGTCGGGCATGGCTGTGACCGCGAAGCCGTCCCGCTCCAGGGCGAGCTGGGTGGCCTCGCGGATGACGTCGTCGTCCTCGACGAACAGGACGTGGGTCTGGTCTGCCATCCGGATGCTCCGTCGATGCTGATCAGTGGCTGCTGGGGTCAGTTGCTCTCGGGCGCCGGGGCGGGCTCTCCCTCCCCGACGGCGCCGCCGTACTCGTTGTGCGCGCGGTACTCCTCGGCGAAGCGGCTCCCCGCCCAGCGGTAGGTGATCACCACTTCGCCGGAGGGGTTCGAGACGGGGTCGCCCTCGTCGTAGACCTGCTTGGTCACCACCAGATCGCCGCGGTCGATCTCCGCGTACACCGGGGACTCCTCGGCCCCGAAGACATTCTCGTACCGCCCGTCCACGCGGTGGTACACGTACGACCCGACCCCGACCGCGTCACCGCAGGTCAGGACATTGACCACGAGGTCGTCCGCGGAGCCGCCGGTCAGGTCGCCGTACGACACGTCGACCGGGTACTCGTCGGGCACGCACGGCTTCAGCTCGCGCTTGACCGCCGCCGAGACCCGCGGATCGCTGCGCACCAGCCGGACCGCGTCCATCCTGTCCGGGGTGGCGGAGGGCGACGGCTGGGCCGACGGCGCGCCCGCCCCCACTCCGACGTGCGCCGGTCCCTCGTCCCGCGCCCCGGTGCCGCCGGTGGCGCAGGCGGTCAGGAACAGGCCGAGGGCGGCGAGTAAGACCGCCGCCTTGCTCACCGCCTGGAAGCTCTGATCACTCGATCCCGCGCCGGTCAGGCCGCGCACCGCTCCCGCTCCTCACGCTCCAGCGCGCGTGCGTCCAGATCGCGGGCCTCCAGCTCCTCGCGGAGCCGGGCGAGCGCCCGGTGCAGCGTGCTCTTGACCGTTCCGGCCGACATACCGAGGGCGGCGGCCGTCTCCTCCGTGGACATCTGCTCCCAGTGTCGCAGCACGACCACGCTCCGCTGCTTCGGGGCGAGCACCTTCAGGACGTCCATCAGCAGGGCGCGGTCCGCGTGCTGCTCGGTGGAGTCGTCGACCGAGGCGTCCGGCAGCTGCTCGGTCGGCACCTCCTCCAGCTTCCGCGCCCGCCACCACTCGGTCCGCGTGTTGATCATGACTCGGCGCAGGTAGGCGTCCGCCAGCCGCTTGTCCGCGATGCCGTCCCAGCGGCCGTACGTCCGGGCCAGCGCCGTCTGCAGCAGGTCCTGCGCGTCGACCGGGTCCGGGACCAGGCGCCGGGCGCTGCGCAGCAGCGCGTCCTGCCGGGTGCGGACGTACTCCTCGAACTCGAGCACCTCGCCCTGCGCCATGATCAACCGCCTCCGAATTCCCCGTTGTTCCGTGCTCTGTGCCGCCCCTGTCGGGCACGGCAATGAAGCTACGGAGGCGTTGTCACGGGGCTGTCCGAAGCAGCCTGCGGCTATCAATCGGCTGTCCGTCGGTTGTGTAACGAAAGTAGGAACGGGGTAAAGCGACCGCCCTGTTGGTTCGGGTACGGGGTGATTTGGCCCGTTGTTCTCGGCGCCCCTCTCTGTCGCGATCCCCGTGCCGGCGCGGCTGTTCCGTAACGGCCGTCAGCTCAGCGGCAGCCGGTACATCCCGTCCGGCAGCGGCTCCACCAGGCCGTCGGCGACCAGGCCGTCCAGCGCCCGGGCACGCTGCACCGGCTCGTGCCACACACCGTCCAGCACGGCCTGCGGCACCGGCGCGTGCGCCTCGCGGAGCACGGCGAGCAGCTTGCCGCGGACCTGGCGGTCGGTGCCGGCGTACGTCTGGCCGCGGCGCGGCGGGCCGTCGTGCTCCGGCTTGCCCGCGAGCCGCCACGCGCACTGTGCGGTGATCGGGCAGCGATGGCAGGTCTCGTTCTTGGCGGTGCACACCAGCGCGCCGAGCTCCATCGAGGCGGCGGCCCAGCGCGCGGCGGTCCCCTCGTCCTCGGGCAGCAGCGCGCGGGCCAGCCGGCGCTCGGCAGCGGTGGTGGCGTTCGGCGGGTACTGCACACCGGTGACCGCGCGGGCGAAGACCCGGCGCACATTGGTGTCCAGCACCGCGTGCCGCCGGCCGTACGCGAACGAGGCCACGGCGGCGGCCGTGTACTCGCCGATGCCGGGCAGCGCGAGCAGCTGCGCGTGATCGGACGGTACGTCGCCGCCGTGCCGTTCCGTTATGGCGACCGCGGCGCCGTGCAGCCGCAGGGCGCGGCGCGGATAGCCGAGCCGGCCCCAGGCGCGGACGGCCTCGCCGGGCGGTTCCGCGGCGAGGTCGGCGGGCCGGGGCCAGCGCGCCATCCACTGCTCGTAGACGGGCAGGACGCGGCTCACCGGCGTCTGCTGGAGCATGAACTCGCTGACCATCACACCCCACGGCCCGGCCTCCGGGCGCCGCCAGGGCAGGTCGCGCGCGTGTTCGTCGAACCACGCGATGACGGGGGCGTGCAGCTGCTCGCCGGGGGCGGTGCCGGCGGTGCGGTCGGGGTCGCCGGGGGCGGGGCTGCCGGGCAGGGGTTTCGTGGGCGCAGTCATGACGGTTCCGATCCTGCCACGCCGAGGGGCGGCGACGGGGTTCCCGGGCTGCCGGGGTGTGGCGGAGCCGACCGTCGAGCCATGGCCAGAGGTGCAAGGCGTGCGACTGCGAACGCCCGACCGGCGCGCAGGAGAGCGGAACGGCAGGTTCCGTGATGATGATCCGGAAAAGTTGTGGCTCAGGGCGGCGGGTGGGGCCAGTTAATGCGCTGATCTCTCGTACAGTTTGCGCCGTGGGATCTCTGCGCAATCCGGTCGGGCCGCTTCCCTCCTCCATCTACTGGCGACGGAGGGTCATCCTGGCGTCCGTGGTCGCCGTGCTGGCGTTGCTGATCACCTGGGTGGTCACCTCGGGCGACGGCGGCGGCACCAACGGCGCGGACGGGTCCGACGACAAGAACCCGGCACCCTCGACCATCACCCCCGGACCGTCCGGCTCCGGCCCGGCGATCACCGAACACCCGGGCGGACGCGACGAGTCGGGCGACGGAGACTCCAGCGGAGCGGGCGGCTCCGGCGGCACCGGCGACGGATCGGACGACGGCTCCGGGACCGGTTCGGGCGCCGGCGGAGCGGGCGGCACGGACGGGTCGGACGGCACGGCGGGCGGGTCCGGCTCCGGTGCCCCCGCCATCTCCGTGGGCGCGAGCGACACGCTGCCCGCGGGCTCCGAACTGCCCAAGTGCACCGCGAACGCCGTCACGTTGAGCGTGCGCAGCGTCCGCAACTCCTACTCGCCGGACCAGACCCCGGCCTTCCGGATCATCGCGCGGAACACCTCCGGAAGCGACTGCAAGGTCGATCTCGGCCCGCGCGGCGCGGTGTTGACGATCACTCAGGCCGACGGCGACGACGCGTACTGGTCGTCCGCGGACTGCCCCAAGGGCGCGGCCAGCCTGCTGTACCGGGTGCCGGCCGGCAGCAGCATCGGCTACACCGTCAAGTGGGACCGCAAGCCCAGCGCCCCGGAGTGCGGGACGCCCCCGGCGGGCTCGGCCAAGGCGGGCACGTACCTGCTGGAGGCCAAGGCGGCGGGCTTTGCGAAGGTGCAGACGTCGTTCGTGCTGGACGCCGACTGAGAAGACGAACGGAGGAGGGCCGCACCCGGCAGGGGTGCGGCCCTCCTCCGTTCGTCTGTGGCCGTCGGTCAGACGTACCGCTCCAGGATCGAGCTCTCGGCCAGCCGCGACAGCCCCTCGCGCACGCTCCGCGCCCGGGCCTCGCCCACGCCGTCCACGGTCTGCAGGTCGTCCACGCTCGCGGCGAGCAGCTTCTGCAGCCCGCCGAAGTGCTCCACGAGCCGGTCGATGATCGCGCCGGGCAGCCGCGGCACCTTGGCCAGCAGCCGGAAGCCGCGCGGCGACACCGCGGAGTCCAGGGTCTCCGGCGAGCCGGTGTAACCCAACGCGCGCGCCACCGTGGGCATTTCCAGCAGCTCGGCGTGGGTGAGCGCGTCCAGCTCGTACAGCGCCTCGTCGACCGTGCGGGAACGCTTGGCGGTCGGCTCGGGCACGTAGTCCCGCACGACCAGTTCGCGCTCCGGCTCCACGCCGGCGATCAACTCGTCCAGCTGGAGGGCGAGCAGCCGGCCGTCGGTGCCCAGCTCCACCACGTACTCGGCGATCTCGGTGGCGATCCGGCGCACCATCTCCAGTCGCTGGGCGACCGCGGAGACGTCCCGGACCGTCACCAGGTCCTCGATCTCCAGCGCCGACAGCGTGCCCGCGACCTCGTCGAGGCGGAGCTTGTAGCGCTCCAGGGTCGCGAGGGCCTGGTTGGCGCGGGAGAGGATCGCCGCCGAGTCCTCCAGGACGCGGCGCTGGCCGTCGACGTAGAGGGCGATCAGGCGCATCGACTGGGAGACGGAGACGACGGGGAAGCCGACCTGCTTGGAGACCCGGTCCGCGGTGCGGTGCCGGGTGCCGGTCTCCTCGGTCGGGATCGTCGCGTCGGGCACGAACTGCACACCCGCCCGCAGGATCTTCGACAGGTCGGAGGAGAGCACGATGCCGCCGTCCAGCTTGCACAGCTCGCGCAGCCGGGTCGCGGTGAACTCGACGTCGAGGACGAAACCGCCCGTGCACATCGACTCGACGGTCTTGTCGGAGCCGAGCACGATCAGGCCGCCGGTGTTGCCGCGCAGCACCCGCTCGAGGCCGTCACGCAGGGCCGTACCGGGTGCCACGGCGCTCAGTGAGGCGCGCATCAGGCCATCGGCGCCGGAACTCCCACCGGACTTTCCGGGAGCTGCTGCCCGGTCGTTGGCTGCCACTGCACTCCTCCGGTCGCAGGTTCTGGGGCGCTCCCGCAACGCGCACTCGGTTCGTACGGACGGGCGAGACCAGGGCAAAGTCTACCGGCGGTCCTCCGCCTCCCGGGGGGCCTCTCGGCGACGGGAGCGGGGGAGGACCCTCAGGGCGTCCCCCATGTCGGCCACTTCCAGGACCTTCATGCCCGCCGGGATCTTGCCCGGGTCGCCCGGCACCAGGGCGTGCGTGAAGCCCAGGCGGTGCGCCTCGGCGAGCCTGCGCTGCACCCCCGTGACCCGTCTGACCTCGCCCGCGAGGCCCACCTCGCCGATCGCGACGAGGTTCTTCGGCAGCGGGGTGTCGCTCGCGGCCGACGCCAGGGCGAGCGCGATCGCGAGGTCGGCGGCCGGCTCGGAGAGCTTCACGCCGCCCACCGTCGCGGAGTAGATGTCCCTCTTGCCCAGGGCGCTGATACGGCCCCGCTGTTCCAGCACGGCCAGCATCATCGAGACGCGGGACGTCTCCAGGCCGGAGGTGGTGCGGCGCGGGGAGGGGATCTGGGAGTCGACGGTGAGCGCCTGGACCTCCGCGACCAGGGGGCGGCGGCCCTCCAGGGTGACGGTCAGACAGGTACCGGGGACCGGTTCGTCACGACGTGTCAGGAAAAGTCCGCTTGGGTCGGCGAGGCCCGTGATGCCCTCGTCGTGCAGTTCGAAGCAGCCGACCTCGTCCGTCGCGCCGTAGCGGTTCTTGACGCCCCGGACGAGGCGCAGGCGGGCGTGCCGGTCGCCCTCGAAGTGCAGGACGACGTCCACCAGGTGCTCCAGCAGACGCGGGCCGGCGATCGCGCCGTCCTTGGTGACATGGCCCACCAGGAGCGTGGACATGCCGCGCTCCTTGGAGGCGCGGATCAGGGCGCCGGCGACCTCGCGGACCTGGGCCATGCCGCCCGGCGCCCCGTCGATCTCCGGGGACGCCACCGTCTGCACCGAGTCGAGGATCAGCAGCGAGGGCTTCACCGCGTCCAGGTGGCCGAGGACGGCGGACAGGTCCGTCTCCGCCGCGAGGTAGAGGTTCTCGTCGAGGGCGCCGATCCGGTCGGCGCGCAGCCGGACCTGGCTCGCCGACTCCTCACCCGTCACATAGAGGGTCCGGTGCTCCTCGCTCGCCGCCTTGGCCGCCACGTCCAGCAGCAGCGTCGACTTGCCGACGCCGGGCTCGCCCGCGAGCAGCACGACCGCGCCGGGCACCAGCCCGCCGCCGAGCACCCGGTCCAGCTCCGGCACGCCGGTGGAGCGGGCGGTGGCCTGGCGGCCGTCGACCTGGCCGATGGGCAGGGCGGAGGTGGTGACGCGGCCCGGCGTCGTGGTCCGCACCGCGGGCGTGCCGTACTCCTCGACCGTCCCCCACGCCTGGCACTCGGGGCAGCGGCCGAGCCACTTCGCCGTCTGCCAGCCGCACTCCGTGCAGCGGTAGGACGGACGGTCCTTGGTGGTCTTCGTACGGGCAGCCATGGACGAAACGGTAACCGGCGGCACTGACAACGCGGGACGGACCGGCCTCGCACCCCAGGTGAACCGGCCCGAACCGGCGAGAACCGGCCGGTTCCGTCGGGAACGAGACGCGGAACGAACCGCTCCTGTCCCCTTATGAGGGATCGTTTCACCCGTATGGATTAAAAGCGCTCAAGCGGGCGGAAGGCGCCGCGCCCGGCCCCCTACCGTCGCCGGATGATGAGCAGCAGCCCGGACACCTCGACCCGCACCGCCGGCGCACACCGTGCGCACCGTGATGCGCGAGACCGCGCTGCGGCGCGCACGCTCGCGCAACGACCGCCCGCGCGCTACGAGCCCTACCTCGACGGACTGTTCACCTACTGCCTCTCCGTCCTCTGCGACCACGACACCGCGACCGCCGCCCTCGGCGAGGTGCTGGTCGTCGCCGAGCGGCGCGGCCAGCGGGCCCCGGAGGCCGCCGCGGACCGCCGGGCCTGGCTGTACGCGCTGGCCCGCTGGGCCTGCCTGCGCAAGCTGGCCGAGGCCAAGCAGAAACGTCAGGCCACGCACGCGGCGGGCCGTCACAGTCCCGGCCGCCGGCGGTCCGAGCCGCCCGCCCCGCCCGCCGTCCCCGACGACGTCCAGGAGCGGCGCAGGCGAGAACTCGCCCTGCTGGCGTGGCCGGAGGCCGCCGGCACCACCCCGGAACAGCGCGAGGCGCTGGAACTCGCCGTACGCCACCACCTGGCCGCCCACGAGGTCGCCGCCGTGCTCGGCATGGCCCCCGCCGCCGCCCGCGACCTGCTGGCCGTCGCCGCCTGCGAGGTGGAACGCACCCGCGCGGCCCTCGCCGTCGTCGAGACCGGCACCTGCCCGAGCGTCGCCCGCCTCACCGGCGACCACCAGCTCGTGCTCAGCCCCGCCCTGCGCCGCGAACTGGTCCGGCACGTCGACGACTGTCCGCGCTGCCGCCGAGGCGCCGAACGCGCGGTCCCCGGCCGCTGGCCCGGCGCCTCCGTCACCCCGGCCGCGCTGCCCGTCCTGGAGGCGCCCCGCGCGGCCCTGCACACCGCCATGGCGCACCACCCGCGCGTGCGGGGTGCCGCCGCGCCCCGCTTCGACCGGCGCGGCTTCCCCCTGGACCCCAAGGACCGCGTCGCCCGCCGGGACCGGCTACGCGCGCGTGCCGTCACCACGACGGTCGTCGCCACCGTCGTCGCAGCCCCCGTGATCGCCCTGTGGTCGGCCTACCGGGGAGCGCCCGTCACCGGCGAGGGCGAGGACGGCCGCGGGGCCACCGCCAGCCGCGACGAGAGCGCGGGCGGCATCGCCGGCGAGGCGGCGGGCAACGGCTACGAGAACACCGGCAACGCCAGCACCCGGCCCGGCGGCCGCTTCTCCCAGGGCAACACGCCCGACGTCTCCGTGGAGGTCGTCAGCGTCGCCGGAGCCGGGCGGCAGGGCACGGGCCGCCTGGAGGTCACCGCCGGCCACAGCGGCGACACCACACTCGTCACCCTCACCGCATCCGGCGCGTCCCCGGTGCGCTGGTCCGCCTCGACCGGCGCGCCCTGGCTGTACCTCAGCCAGTCCTCGGGAACCCTGCGCCCCGGCGAGTCGTTGACGATCAAGGTGTACGTCGACCATCTGCGCGAGCCGTCCGGGTACTGGACCGCGCGGGTGGCGATCTCACCCGCCGGCGCCGTCGTCTCCATCGCGGGCTACGGCACCGCGCCCACCCCGTCCCGCCCCGGACCGGCCCCGTCGACCGGCACGCCCACGAACCCGGTTCCGCCCGACCCCGACCCGACGCCGACGCCCACCGCGCCGACCGAGCCCCCGGCCGGCAGCAGCCCGCCCCACTCACCCGACCCGGAACCCACGCCCAGCGCGTCCACGCCGACCGACCCGGCGGGCTCTACGCCGCCGTCCGGCGACAGCGGCGACCCGAGCCCCGGCACGTCCTGACCGCGTCGCCGTCAGGCCACCGGGTCCGCGGGGTGGGGTGCGACCAGGGGCAGCTGCGAGGCCAGCCGCTGCTCGCACAGCTCGACCAGACGGTCGTAGCCCGCCTTGCCCATCAGTTCGGTCAGCTCCGCGCGGTAGGAGACGTACACCGGCTCGCCCGCGCCGTGCGCCGACGTCGCCGAGGTGCACCACCAGTGCAGGTCGTGACCGCCCGGACCCCAGCCGCGGCGGTCGTACTCACCGATCGAGATCTGCAGCACCCGGGTGTCGTCGGGCCGTTCGATCCAGTCGTAGGTCCGGCGGACCGGCAGCTGCCAGCAGACGTCCGGCTTGGTCTCCAGCGGCTCGCGGCCCTCCTTGAGTGCGAGGATGTGCAGCGAGCAGCCCGCGCCGCCCGCGAAGCCGGGCCGGTTCTGGAAGATGCACGACCCCTGGTACGGCCGGGTCTGCCGGGAGCCCTCGTCGTCCTCGGAGATCCAGCCGGTCTGCGTGCCCACGTCGTGGTGCTGCCAGATCTCCGGCGTGAGCCTCGCCACATGCTCGGCGACCCGCTTCTCGTCGTCCTCGTCGGAGAAGTGCGCGCCCAGCGTGCAGCAGCCGTCGGCCGCGCGGCCCGCCTGGATGCCCTGGCAGCCGCTTCCGAAGATGCAGTTCCAGCGAGAGGTCAGCCATGTCAGATCACACCGGAAGACCTGCTCGTCGTCTGCCGGATCAGGAAACTCCACCCACGCGCGGGCGAAGTCGAGGCCCTTCTCGTCGGCCGCCAGGTCCTCCCGCGCCCGCTCCGGGGCGCCCTTCGGTGCTGACGCCTGCGAAGGACCCAGGACCTTTTTGTCCTTCTTGGCCTTCTTGGTCGTCTTTTCGTCCTTCGCCTTTTTCGTCTTTGGCACGGATCCAGAGTAAGTCGCCCGCGGCCGGTGCCGGGACCGGATCGAGCCCGGCACCGGGGGCGGTAGGCGGTCCAGCTGGCAGTAGCGTGCCGTACATGAGACTCGGTGTCCTGGACGTGGGATCGAACACGGTGCATCTGCTGGTGGTGGACGCGCACCCCGGCGCGCGCCCGCTGCCCGCGCACTCGCACAAGGTGGAGCTCCGGCTCGCCCAGCTCCTCGACGACGCCGGGGCGATAGGGCCCGAAGGGATCGACAAGCTGATCGCCGTCGTCCACGACGCCCTCCAGGCCGCCGAGGACAAGGGCGTCGAGGAACTGCTGCCGTTCGCGACCTCCGCCGTGCGCGAGGCCAGCAACGCCGACGACGTCCTCGCGCGCGTGAAGGACGAGACCGGTGTCGAGCTCCAGGTCCTCACCGGCGCCGAGGAGGCCCGGCTGACCTTCCTCGCCGCCCGCCGCTGGTTCGGCTGGTCCGCCGGGAAGCTGCTGGTCCTGGACATCGGCGGCGGCTCCCTGGAGATCGCCTACGGCATCGACGAGGAGCCCGACGCGGCCGTCTCCCTGCCGCTCGGCGCCGGCCGGCTCACCTCCGGCTGGCTCCCCGGCGACCCGCCCGACGCCGAGGACGTCCGGGCCCTGCGCCGCCACGTCCGCGCGCAGATCGCCCGCACGGTCGGCGAGTTCAGCCGGTTCGGCGCGCCCGACCACGTGGTCGCCACGTCGAAGACGTTCAAGCAGCTCGCCCGCATCGGCGGCGCCGCCCGCTCCGCCGACGGCCTCTACGTCCAGCGCGAGCTCAAGCGCGCGTCGCTGGAGTCCTGGGTCCCCCGCCTCGCCGCCATGACCACCGACGAACGCTCCGAACTCCCCGGCGTCTCCGAGGGCCGCGCGAACCAGCTCCTCGCGGGCGCGCTGGTCGCCGAGGGCGCGATGGACCTGTTCGGCGTGGAGACGCTGGAGATCTGCCCCTGGGCGCTGCGCGAGGGGATCATCCTGCGTCGGCTGGATCACATGCCGGGGGAGTGAGCGGTCCGCCGGGGCGGCGGGACCTGGCCGAATGCCATGCCCTCACAGGGGGCGCACGGCGGCTCACACAACAGTGCCGAGCGACGCCCCGTACCCTGTCCCTCGTGGCAGAACCAGTGGTGCGCATCCCGGATGCGAAGGTCGCCCTGTCGACGGCCTCGGTCTATCCGGAGTCGACGGCGACGGCCTTCGAGATCGCCGCGCGCCTCGGTTACGACGGGGTCGAGGTCATGGTGTGGAACGACCCGGTAAGCCAGGACATCGAGGCGCTGCGCCGGCTCAGTGACTACCACCACGTCCCGATCCTCGCCGTACACGCCCCCTGCCTGCTCATCACCCAGCGCGTCTGGTCCACCGACCCGTGGACCAAGCTCCAGCGCGCCCGCGTGGCCGCCGAGAAGCTGGGCGCGAGCACGGTCGTCGTGCACCCCCCGTTCCGCTGGCAGCGCCAGTACGCCCGGGACTTCGTCGCCGGGATCTGGCGGATGGCGAACGAGACGGATGTGCGCTTCGCCGTCGAGAACATGTACCCCTGGCGCTACCGCGACCGCGAGATGCTCGCGTACGCCCCCGACTGGGACGTCACCAAGGACGACTACCGTCACTTCACGATCGATCTCAGCCACACCGCCACCGCCCGGACGGACGCCCTCCAGATGATCGACCGGATGGGCGACCGCCTCGGCCACATCCACCTCGCCGACGGCGGCGGCTCGGGCAAGGACGAGCACCTGGTCCCCGGCCGCGGCACCCAGCCCTGCGCCGAGCTGCTGGAACGTCTCGCCACGACCGGCTTCGACGGCCATGTCGTCATCGAGGTCAACACCCGCCGCGCCATGTCCAGCGCCGAGCGCGAGGCCGACCTGGCGGAGGCCCTGGCCTTCACGCGCCTGCATCTGGCGTCCGGGGCGCGGGTGCCGCGGCGATGACCGACGAGACCGTCCGCCGCCGGGGCCGCCCCCGCCGTACGGAGGCCGGATCCGCCGACACCCGCGACCGCATCCTGGCCGCGGCCCGCGAGGAGTTCTCCGAGCGCGGCTACGAGAAGACCTCGGTGCGCGGCATCGCCAAGACGGCCGGTGTGGACCCGGCGCTGGTGCACCACTACTTCGGCACGAAGGAGCAGGTCTTCCAGGCGGCCGTCGAGACCGTCTTCGCACCCGCCCTCAGTGCGCCGGACGTGATCTTCGAAGGGCCGGACGACGAGATCGGCGAGCGGTTCGCACGGTTCCTGTTCGGGGTCTGGGAGAACCCGGTGACCCGGACGCCGCTGCTGGCCGTGCTGCGGTCCGCCTTCACCAACGAGATCGCCGCCGCCGTCTTCCGCCGCCTGATCGCCGGCCAGCTGCTGCGCAGGGTCGCCGGCCGGCTCGGCCTGCCCGACGCCGAACTGCGCGCCGAGCTGGCGGCGGCGCAGCTCGTCGGCGTCGCCGTGATGCGGTACGTGATCAAGCTGGAGCCGCTGGCGTCGACGGACGTCGAAGCGATCGTCAAGCGGGTCGCGCCGGTGGTGCAGGGGCATCTGACCGGCCCCTGAGGCGGTTCGGTGACCCTTGGTCGCCGGTTAGGCCACCCTTGGTTCCTGAGACGCCCGTCCCGCATTCCGGACAGCCTTCCCGGGCTGTCGCACCCCCGGCGTACGCTCGACTCATCCAGAACTCTCTGTTTCATCCAGAACTCTCTGGCAGAGATCATTGAAGGAGCGAGCGACGATGCCCGAGCTGAGGTCCCGCACAGTCACCCACGGCCGCAACATGGCGGGCGCCCGCGCCCTTATGCGCGCCTCCGGTGTACCCGGTGCGGACATCGGCCGGAAGCCGATCATCGCGGTCGCCAACAGCTTCACCGAGTTCGTGCCGGGCCACACCCACCTCCAGCCGGTCGGCCGGATCGTCAGCGAGGCGATCAAGGAGGCCGGCGGCATCCCGCGCGAGTTCAACACCATCGCCGTCGACGACGGCATCGCGATGGGCCACGGCGGCATGCTCTACAGCCTGCCCTCCCGCGACCTGATCGCGGACAGCGTGGAGTACATGGTCGAGGCGCACTGCGCCGACGCCCTGATCTGCATCTCCAACTGCGACAAGATCACCCCGGGCATGCTGAACGCCGCGCTGCGGCTCAACATCCCCACGGTCTTCGTCTCCGGCGGCCCCATGGAGTCCGGCCGCGCCACCCTGGTCGACGGCACCGTCCGCACGCTCGACCTGGTCGACGCGATCTCCGACGCCGTGAACGACAAGATCTCGGACGAGGACATCCTCCGCATCGAGGAGAACGCCTGTCCGACCTGCGGATCCTGTTCCGGCATGTTCACCGCCAACTCGATGAACTGCCTGACCGAGGCCATCGGCCTCTCCCTCCCCGGCAACGGCTCCACCCTGGCCACCCACACGGCCCGCCGCGCGCTCTACGAGAACGCCGCCCGCACGGTCATGGACATCACCCGCCGCTACTACGAGCAGGACGACGACTCGGTCCTGCCCCGCAACGTGGCCACCTTCGCGGCCTTCGAGAACGCGATGGCCCTGGACATCGCGATGGGCGGCTCCACCAACACCATCCTGCACCTGCTGGCCGCCGCCCAGGAGGCCGGCGTCCCGTTCGGCCTCCAGGAGATCGACGCGGTCTCGCGCCGGGTCCCCTGCCTGGCGAAGGTCGCGCCGAACGTCGCCAAGGACCGCACGTACTACATGGAGGACGTGCACCGCGCGGGCGGCATCCCCGCCCTGCTCGGCGAACTGCACCGCGCGGGCCTGCTCAACGAGGACGTCCACGCCGTGCACAGCCCGTCCCTCGCGGACTGGCTGAAGACCTGGGACGTGCGCGGCGGCTCCCCGTCCGCGGAGGCCGTCGAACTGTGGCACGCGGCCCCCGGCTGCGTCCGCTCCGCCGAGGCCTTCTCCCAGTCCGAGCGCTGGGAGGCCCTGGACACCGACGCCGAGGGCGGCTGCATCCGCTCCGCCGAGCACGCCTACTCCAAGGACGGAGGTCTCGCCGTCCTCAAGGGCAACCTGGCGGTCGACGGCTGCGTCGTGAAGACGGCCGGCGTCGACGAGTCGATCTGGACCTTCGAGGGCCCGGCCGTCGTCTGCGAGTCGCAGGAGGAGGCCGTCGAGAAGATCCTGAACAAGCAGGTCACCGACGGCGACGTGGTCGTCATCCGCTACGAGGGCCCGAAGGGCGGCCCCGGTATGCAGGAGATGCTGTACCCGACGTCCTTCCTCAAGGGCCGCGGCCTCGGCAAGTCCTGCGCGCTGGTCACCGACGGCCGGTTCTCCGGCGGCACCTCCGGCCTGTCCATCGGCCACGCGTCCCCCGAGGCGGCGTCCGGCGGCACCATCGCGCTCGTCGAGGACGGCGACCGCATCCGCATCGACATCCCCAACCGCTCGATCGAGCTGCTGGTCGACGACGCCGAACTGGCCCGCCGCGAGCAGGCCCTGAACGGCGTCTACGCGCCGAAGAACCGCGACCGCAAGGTCTCGGCCGCCCTGCGCGCGTACGCCGCGATGGCGACCAGCGCGGACAAGGGCGCGGTGCGGGACGTCAGCAAGCTGGGCTGAGCGCGTACGCCTCGCCCTCGCGCCCTCGCGACTGAGAGCGGCCGCCTCCTTCAGGGGGCGGCCGCTCACTGCTCACCAGTCGCCCGGGGCCCGCCCGTCCACACCGAAGACCGTGCCGTCCGGCGCGGCCGCGTACACCCGCGTGCCCACCAGCACCGGCGCGGGCACCTCACCGCTGACCTTGCCGGAATCCGTGCCCAGCCGGGCGGGCGTCTGCCCGACGAGCCGCCCGCCGCGGCCGTCGACGGCCATCAGCCGCCCGTCCGCGGCGGTGAAGTACACCTGCCGGCCGTCCGCCACCGGTGCCGAGCCCCGGCTCACGGACGTCTCCAGATGCCACAGCCGCTTCCCCCGCGCCAAGTCGAAGGCCTCCAGGGAACCGCCGGCCGCCAGCACGTACACGACATCGCCGTGCACGGCGGCCTGCGTGTCCTGGCGGGGCACGGGCAACGCCACCCGGTCCACCGCGCGGGACGCCGGGTCGTACCGGACGACGGCGTCCGTGTCGCCGTAGACGGCGTCGACGGCGGTGAAGTAGACGGCCCCGGACGTTCCCTCGCCCTCGGACGCCGACCCGGACCCTGATTCGGAGCCGGACCCTGATGCGGATCCGCCGTCCGCCGAGCCGACCGGCTCCAGCGTGCCCTCCAGCAGTGCCGTCCACCGCACCTCGCCGGTGGCCGGGTCCACCGCGCTGACCCGGGTGCCCGAGCCGTCGTCGGACGGGGTGGCCGCGTAGGCCAGCGGGTCCCCGGCGAAGGCCGTGAAGTACGGCATGGCGTGGCCCGGGATCCGCCGCTCCCAGCTCGTCTCGCCGGTCGTGCTGTCCACACCGGTGACCGTTCCGTCGGCCCCGGTGACCAGCAGCATGCCCCCGGCGTACCGGGTCGCGGCGTGCCGGGGCAGATCCCGGTGCCAGACCTCGGCGCCCGACGCGGGGTCGAGGGCCGCGAGCCGCCGTCCGCCGTCCGTGTCGGGTTGCACCAGCCCGCCCGAGACGACGGGCGGTCCGCTCGTCCGGCCGGTCGCGGCGGAACGCGTCCACGCGCGCGTGCCGTCGGCCGGGTCGAGGGCGAAGACCTGCCCGGGCCGCGAACACAGCAGCAGCTCCGCGCCGTACGCGCACTGCGGTACCGCGCCACCCCCCGTCGTGGGCTTCGCCGCCCACGCGCTGAACCCGGCCGTCGCCGTACGGGGCGTGGCGTCCTCCGGCGCCCCGTCGGCCCCGCCGAGCAGCCGCACCGACGCGAGCGCACCGCCCACGAGGACGGCGGCGGCGAGCCCGGCGAGCACGAGACGCCGACGGCGCGCCCGCCGCACGACGGACGCCGGTTCGCCGGCAGGCCCGTTGGCGCGGCCCTCGGCACGCCCGCCGGCCCGCCCCTTCGACCGAAGCCGCTTGACGACCGCACCGGCCCCGGACGCACCGTCCCCGGACGCACTGCCCTCGGACCCACCACCCGCGGACCCACCGCCTTCGGCCTCCGCGCCCTCGGACCCAGTGTCCTCAGACCCCGCCCCCTCGGCCCCCGTGCCCTGGGCACCGCCCGGCTCCTGTCCGCCCCACGCCTCCTCCGCCAGCACCCGCTGTGCCGGTATGAACGCCTGCGTGTCGTAGGACGCCGCGACCGACCGCAGCTCCCGCATCAACTCGTCCGGACTGGGCCGCTGTTCGGGCTCCTTCGCCAGACAGCGCAGCACCAGCGGAGCAAGCCCCTCCGGTACGCCGGTCAGGTCCGGCTCGTCATGGACGACCTGGTAGGCGACGACGTACGGACTGTCGGAGTCGAACGGCCCGCGCCCCGTGGCCGCGTGCACCATGACCGAACCGAGCGCGAAGATGTCGGCGGCGGGCCCCACTTCGCGCGGCCGCCGGAACTGCTCCGGCGCCATGAACGGCGGCGTCCCGATCAACTTCCCGGTCTCGGTGCGCAGTTCGCTGTCCTTCGGCCGGGAGATACCGAAGTCGATGACCTTCGGCCCGTCCTCGGCGAGCAGCACATTGCTCGGCTTCAGATCGCGGTGCACCACACCCACCCGGTGGATGTCGCGCAGCGCCTCCGCCAGCCCGGCCATCAGCCGGCGCAACTGGGCGGCGGGCATGGGCCCGTTCCGCTTCACCTGCTGGGCCAGGGTGGGGCCGGGGATGAACAGCGTGGCCATCCAGGGCCGCTCGGCCTCCGGGTCGGCGTCGACGACCGGCGCCGTGAACGCGCCGCTGACCCGCCGCGCCGCCGCCACCTCCTGCCGGAACCGGCCCCTGAACTCGGGGTCCCGGGCGAACTCCGCGTGGACGACCTTCACCGCGAGCTTCATCCCGGAGGCACTGCGGGCCAGGTGCACGACGCCCATGCCGCCGGAGCCCAGACAGGACTCCAGACGGTAGTGGCCGACGTATGCGGGAAGTTCCGCTTCCGCGCCCGCTCCGGTGTTGCGCTGTGGCGCCATGGACCACCCCCGTGCTCTCGTCCGCGCGCGCGACGCACGGAGCCTAGTCGATGACTCGTACGAGACCGAGGCGGCTTGCTAGCCTCCGTGTGCGAGTTGCGCACATATGTTTCGCCGCGCGATTCCGGGGAATGAAGGCGACCCCATGGCCGTCCGGGCCATGGGTCAACGGGGGAGGTTCGGCCATGGCCGTGAACCATGTGGAAGAGACCGAGGGCGTCGACGGCGCCGGGGACGGCGCGGCCGTGACGGCGGCGGAGGGCGTCACGACGACGGCCCTGCGCTACTACGCGGTCGCCCCGGGCGTCCGGGTCAATGTGCGACGGGGGCCCGGCACCAACTACGACATCGTCCGCGTACTGCCCGAGGGCGCGCGCGTCCCGATCTACTGCCAGCGGCCCGGCGAGACGATCACCGGCCCCTACGGCACCTCGAAGATCTGGGACAACATCAGCAACGGCGAGTACATCTCCGACGCGTACGTGAACACGGGCAGCGACGGCTACGTCGCCTCCCGCTGCCTCTGACACCACCGGGAGCCCGCGACCCGGGCCGTCGGCACACGGGAGCCATAATCGACGCGTGAGCGACGAATCCGGCACCCCGACGACCCTCGCGGGCTCCCAGCCCACCTCGGGCTCCCAGCCCACCTCGGGCCCCCAGCCCACCTCGGGCCCCCGCCCCGAGCCCATCCGCTTCTTCGGCACCACCTGGCTGCACCACGACAACGGCTACGCCTGGCGCCGCCTCGGCGTCTCCGCCGGCTCCCTGGCCGCCGCCGTCGCCGCCTGCCTGGTGCTGCGCTTCGCCTACGAGGGCCTGACGCTCGCCAACACCGGCAACCTGGTCTCCCTGCTCGTCGTCGTGATGTTCGCGGTGTGCAGCGCGCTCGCCTTCCGGCACACCTGGGACGGCTTCGGCAAGCGGCCCGACCCCGAGCGCCAGTCCTCCCTGCGCGGCCTGCTCACCATCGGCTTCGTCGGCTCCCTCCTCGCCTACTTCTTCCGCTCCCTCACCGAGGCCCCGGGCGAGAAACTGCACCGCGAGGAGTACGAGACCGCCCGCGAGCAGCACGAGAAGCGCACCGCCCGCCGCACCGGCAACCCGTCGAAGAAGCGCCGCCGCGCCTGACCCGCCCCACCGGGCTCCCCCGGAAATCCCCGTCACCGCTCACTGCCCGGCGGCCACCATGGCCGTATGCCGACTCCACGACGCCCACTCCCGCCTCCCGACTCCGCCGGCCCCGCCCAGCCCGGCTCACCCCTGGCCCGCCGCGCCCGGTCCTTCGACGCCGTCGCCGCCCAGTACGCCGCGAACCGCCCCTCCTACCCGCCCGCCCTCTTCGACACGATCGAGCGGATCGCCGGCCGCCCCCTCGCGGGCGCCCGCGTCGCGGACATCGGCGCCGGGACCGGCATAGCGTCCGCCCTGCTGCACCAGCGCGGCGCCGACGTGGTCGCCGTCGAACCCGGTGACGGCATGGCGGCCGAGTTCCGCCGCGCCCACCCCGGCATCCCGCTCGTCCGCGGCGACGGAAACTCCCTCCCCCTCGCCGGCTCCTGCGCCGACTTCGTCACCTACGCCCAGGCCTGGCACTGGACCGACCCCGCACGCGCCCTGCCGGAGGCCTTCCGGGTGCTGCGGCCGGGCGGCACGCTCGCGCTGTGGTGGAACCGCGACGCCCAGGACATCCCCTGGATCGCCGAGCAGACCGACCGCGTCAAACGGCACTACGGCGAGGGAGTGATCGTCTCCTGGGGCGTCCGCGGCCCCCACACCACCTCCCTCCCCGACTTCACGGCCGCGGCCGACGCCGCCGACGGCATCACCTTGAACTGCGTCCGCGAGGTCGTCCGCTGGAGCCGCCGCATCCCGCTCGACACCCACCTCGCCAACCTCGGCAGCCACTCGGTCTTCCTGGTCCACGGCCCGGAACGCAGCGCCGCCTTCCTCGCCGAGGAGCGGTCCCACCTGCTGAGCCGCTTCCCCGACGCGGTCGTCGAGGAGGTCTACGACGTGGAACTCCTGATCGCCACCGCCGTCGCTTGACGCACCCCGACGCCGGGAGGATTATTCATCACGTGATGAATAATCCTCCCGGGCCTCCCGACGGAACCGCCCCACAGCCCTCCGGCCCCACCGCGGAACCCGCCGTCCACGCCGCCGGCCTCACCGTCACCCGCGGCCCCCGCACCGTCCTGCGCGACCTCGCCTTCACCGTCCCCCGAGGCCAGATCACCGGCCTCCTCGGCCCCTCCGGCTGCGGCAAATCGACCCTCATGCGCGCCATCGTCGGCACCCAGGCCAAGGTCACCGGCACCCTCGACGTCCTCGGCCACCCCGCCGGCCACCCCACCCTGCGCACCCGCATCGGGTACGTCACCCAAGCCCCCGCCATCTACGACGACCTGACCGTCCGCCAGAACCTCGCCTACTTCGCCGCGATACTCAGCCCCGGCCTCCCCCACGCTCGAACGCGCTCGCGCGGGGGGACCCCCATCGCAGCCGGACACCGCCACCGCGACGTCACCCGGGCCATCGCCGACGTCGACCTCACCAGCCACGCGGACGCCCTGGCCGGCACCCTCTCCGGCGGCCAGCGCAGCCGCGTCTCCCTCGCCGTCGCCCTGCTCGGCACCCCCGAACTCCTCGTCCTGGACGAACCCACCGTCGGCCTCGACCCCGTCCTGCGCCGCGACCTGTGGAACCTCTTCCACGACATCGCCGCCACCCGCGGCGCCACCCTCCTCATCTCCTCCCACGTCATGGACGAGGCCGAGCGCTGCCACCGCCTCCTGCTCATGCGCGAGGGCGAGATCCTCGCCGACGACACCCCCGACGCCCTGCGCACCCGCACCGGCGCCGACACCGTCGAAGCCGCCTTCCTGCACCTGGTCGACGAGGCAGCCGACCGCGCGAAGGAGACCACCCGATGAGCACCACCACGACCACGGCACTCCGGCCGACCCCCACCAGCGCCCTGAACATCTCCCGCACCACCGCCACCGCGGCCCGCGTCCTGCGCCAGCTCGCCCACGACCCGCGCACGATCGCGCTGATGATCCTCATCCCCTGCGTGATGCTGTTCCTGCTGCGCTACGTCTTCGACGGCAGCCCGCGCACCTTCGACAACATCGGCGCCTCACTCCTCGGGATCTTCCCGCTGATCACCATGTTCCTGGTGACCTCCATCGCCACCCTGCGCGAACGCACCTCGGGCACCCTCGAACGCCTCCTCGCCATGCCCCTCGGCAAAGGCGACCTCATCGCGGGCTACGCCCTCGCCTTCGGCGCCCTGGCGATCATCCAGTCCGCCCTCGCCACCGCCCTCGCCCTGTGGGCCCTCGGCCTCGACGTCACCGGCTCCCCCTGGCTCCTCCTGCTGGTCGCCCTCCTCGACGCCCTGCTCGGCACCGCCCTCGGCCTCTTCGTCTCCGCATTCGCGGCCTCCGAGTTCCAAGCCGTCCAGTTCATGCCGGCCGTGATCTTCCCCCAGCTCCTCCTCTGCGGCCTCTTCACCCCGAGGGACAACATGCACCCCGTCCTCGAAGCCATCTCCGACGTCCTGCCCATGTCCTACGCCGTCGACGGCATGAACGAGGTCCTCGCACACACCGACATGACCGCCGCCTTCGTCCGCGACGCCCTGATCGTCGCCGGCTGCGCCCTCCTCGTCCTCACCCTGGGCGCCGCCACCCTGCGACGCCGAACGACCTGACGACGAGGCGTCCGCCCACCGGACACCAGCCCCCTCCCCGCACCCCCGAGTGCGAGGATGGCCCTGGACGACGCACAACCCGGAGGGCACCGCAGTCATGAGCCAGAAAGTCGCAGTCCTCGGCACCGGCAAGATCGGCGAAGCCCTGCTCAGCGGAATGATCCGCGGCGGCTGGACCCCCGCCGACCTCCTGGTCACCGCCCGCCGCCC
Organism: Streptomyces sp. TSRI0107; assembly: GCF_001905845.1. Lineage (GTDB taxonomy): Bacteria > Actinomycetota > Actinomycetes > Streptomycetales > Streptomycetaceae > Streptomyces. Next base: position 358,894 of record NZ_LIVZ01000010.1, read on the forward strand.
CGAGCGGGCCGAAGAACTCCGCACCCGCTACGGAGTCACCCCGGTCACCAACCCGGAAGCCGCCAAGACCGCCGACACCCTGATCCTCACGGTCAAGCCCCAGGACATGGGCACCCTCCTCGACGAACTCGCCCCCCACATCCCCGCCGACCGACTGGTCATCAGCGGCGCCGCCGGTATCCCCACCTCCTTCTTCGAGGACCGCCTCACCGCCGGCACCCCCGTCGTCCGCGTCATGACGAACACCCCCGCCCTCGTCGACGAGGCCATGTCCGTCATCTCCGGCGGCAGCCACGCCACCGCCGACCACCTCGCCCACACCGAGGAGATCTTCGGCGCCGTCGGCAAGACGCTCCGCGTCCCCGAGTCCCAGCAGGACGCCTGCACCGCCCTCTCCGGCTCCGGCCCGGCCTACTTCTTCTACCTGGTCGAAGCCATGACCGACGCCGGCATCCTCCTCGGCCTGCCCCGCGACAAGGCCCACGACCTGATCGTCCAGTCCGCGATCGGCGCCGCGACCATGCTCCGCGACAGCGGCGAACACCCGGTCAAGCTCCGCGAGAACGTCACGTCCCCCGCGGGCACGACCATCAACGCCATCCGCGAACTCGAGAACCACGGCGTACGCGCCGCCCTCATCGCCGCCCTCGAAGCCGCCCGCGACCGCAGCCGCGAACTCGCCTCCGGCAACAGCTGACCCGCCCGCCGGGGGCGGTCACCTCGCCGCGTCCACGACCTCCTTCGTGAGCACCACCCGCGCGAACCCGCCCCCGTGCAGCGACACCGCCGACGCCTGCGCCACCTCGTCCGCACTCCGCCGCCAGCCGAACGGCCCGGTCAGATCGAACGTGTACGTCGCGTCGTACGCCACCACCACGTCGAACCCCAGGTTCCCGCCCATCCGCGCGGTCGTCTCCACACACATGTTGGTCTGGATCCCGACCACCACGACCTGCGATATCCCCTCCGCCTTCAGCCAGGCGCCCAGATCCGGCGTCCCCAGGAAGGCCGAGTTCACGGTCTTCGTCACCAGCAGCTCCGCCCCGGCCCCCTTCCCAAGCCGCTCCCGCACGTACTCCTTGAAGTCATTGCCCGAGTAACCCCGCCGCAGCGGCGACTCCGGCTTCACCGAGTCATGCCGCACGAAGACGACCGGCCGCCCCGTCGTCTGCCAGGTGTCGATGAGCGAGGCGATGTTCTCGTCGGCCCCGGGATTGTTGCGCCGCCCCCAGAACCCGGACTCCTCGAAGCCCTGCTGCACATCGACGACCACCAACGCTGCGTTCTCCGCGATCTCCATGCCCACGAGCATCCCGCCGCAGGGCCACCCGCCCCAGAGGCGAGAAAGTCATCGATCGATGGTTTACTGCCACCCATGGACCGCGTGGCCCTCGTCGCCTTCCCCGGCATCCGCGCCTTCGACGTCTCCGTCATCACCGAGGTCTGGGGCGCCGACCGCACCGACCGCGGAGCGCCCGCCTTCGACCTGCGCCGCGTCGCCACCGACACGACCACCCCCATCCCCATGCGCGGCGGCCTCTCCCTCCTTCCCGACCGCACCCTCACCTGGCTGTCCCGAGCCGACCTGATCCTGATCCCCGGCCTCGACGACCACGTCACCCCCGCACCGGCCCCCGTCCTCGACGCCCTCCGCCGGGCCCACGCCCGCGGCACCACCATCGCCGCCCTCTGCGGCGGCGCCTTCACCCTCGCCCAGGCCGGCCTCCTCGACGGCCGCCGCGCCATCACCCACTGGAACCTCGTCGACCACCTCCGTACCCTCCACCCCCACGTCACCGTCGTCCCCGACGCCCTGTTCGTCGAGGACGACAACATCTGGACCGCCGCCGGAACCGCCGCCGGCATCGACCTCTGCCTCCACCTGGTCCGCCGCACCCACGGGGCCGAGGCCGCCGCCACCATCGCCCGCTCCATGGTCACCGCCCCCTTCCGCACCGGAACCCAGGCACAGTTCATCGAGCACCCCACCCCACGCGCGGACCGTGACGCCGACACCCTCGCCGCCGTACGCGAGCACGCCCTCCGCCACCTGCACGAACCGCTCACGATCGGCGACCTGGCCGCCCACGCCGGCATGTCCCCGCGCAGCTTCGCCCGCCACTTCACCGCGGAGACCGGCACGACCCCCCTGCGCTGGCTCCTCGACCAGCGCATCGCCGCCGCCCAGAAACTCCTCGAACGCACCGACCTCCCCATGCCCGAGGTCGCCCGCCGCGCCGGCTTCGGCAGCGAGGTCACGATGCGCCAGCACTTCGCATCGCGCCTCGCCACCAGCCCACGCGCCTACCGCGCCGCGTTCAGCACGGCCTCCGCCTCGGCCCCCGTATCAGAGGAGGCCGGCAGCAACCCGATCGCGCGATAAGCGGCATCCACCGTCGGCCGGGCCATCGCCCGAGCCCGCTCCGCGCCATCCCGCAGCACCCCCTCCACATAGCCGGGATCGGCGACCAACTCCTTGTGCCTCTGCTGCACGGGCCGCAGAACCTCGACCACGGCCTCCGCCGTGTCCTTCTTCAAGGCGCCGTACGACTCGTACACACCGCTCAGCGCCTCCGGGTTCCCACCCGTACAAGCCGCGAGGATCTCCAGCAGATTCGCGACCCCCGGCCGCTCCTCCCGGTCGTACACGACGTCCCGCCCGCTGTCGGTCACGGCCCGCATGACCTTCTTCCGCACCACATCCGGCTCGTCGAGCAGATAGACGATGCCCGGCCCGACGTCGTCGCTCTTCCCCATCTTCGACGTCGGCTCCAGCAGGTTCATCACCCTCGCAGCCACCCCGGGGGACGTGGTCCGGGGCACGACGAACGCGTGCCCGTACCGCTGGTTGAACCGCACCGCCAGATCCCGGGCCAGCTCCACATGCTGCCTCTGGTCCTCACCGACCGGCACCTCGTCGGTCCCGTACGCCAGGATGTCCGCCGCCATCAGCACCGGATAGGTCAGCAGCGACAGCCGCACACTCCCGCCCCGCACCCGCTCCCGCGCGGCCTTCTCCTTGTACTGGATCATCCGCCGCATCTCACCGTCGGTCGCCACGCACTCCAGCAGGTACGACAGCCGAGCGTGCTCGTCGACATGGCTCTGCACGAAGACGGTGCACAGCTCCGGGTCCAGCCCCGCCGCCAGCAACAAGGACGCCGCCTGCCGGCTGAGCCGCCGCACCCGCGCCGGATCGTGGTCGACGGTCAGTGCGTGCAGATCGACGACGCAGAACAGCGCGTCCGCCTGATGCTGGTCCACCGCGACCCACCGCCGCACGGCCCCCAGGTAGTTCCCCAGCGTCAGATGCCCGGTCGGCTTGACCCCGCTGAAGACCCGCTTCATCTCTCCACCTCCTGGTCGGGACCGCCGCCTTCACCGACGACCGCCCCCGGAGGGAGATACGACTACGGCCGCCATGGGCGGCGGCCGTCGAGTGCATACGTGAGTACGGCCGCCGTCAGGCGGCCCACCACTGCTGGGTGCACGTACGCGTAGTCACGGCATCCACGATACGCCGCAGGGGTGTCTCCCGTACCGGGGTTGACACGGCCCCCACCGATCCGTACTGTTCTCCGGGTTGTCCGACGTGAGCGCCGACTCCGGTCGGTCCCCGGACAGCCATTCCGCAAGTACCAAGCCACTCTCGACGAGCAGTCGATCTGCTGTCGTGCCATTGGCATGCGTATTCGCGAAATGAGGAATCCGCGTTCGAAAGGACGCAGCCCCCGATTAGCTCGGGAGCCAGGAATCCGCTAAAGTCTCACTCGTCGGAACGGCCCAACAGCCGCGAAGACAACCCCCTCTGACTGGGAGTCAGGCCCGAAAGGATCTGATAGAGTCGGAAGCGCCGGAAAGGGAAACGCGAGAGCGGGAACCTGGAAAGCACCGAGGAAATCGGATCGAGAAAAGATCTGATAGAGTC
>NZ_LIVZ01000011.1 GCF_001905845.1 Streptomyces sp. TSRI0107
ACAGCGCCGATGGTACTGCAGGGGGGACCCTGTGGGAGAGTAGGACGCCGCCGAACTCCCTTTAGAGCTCTGGCTCTTGGGCAGACAGCCCAAGAGCCAGAGCTTTTTTGCGTTGAGGTAAGGTCGGGGGGCATCGTTGGCACGTTTTCCCACAGGAGGCCCCCGGGTGGAGGTCCAGGAGACCCGAGTTCAGACAGATCGGGTCCTCACCATCCCGAACATCCTCAGCATGGCGCGACTCGTCGGCGTGCCCCTCTTCCTGTGGCTCATCCTCAGGCCGGAGTTCGGCGGTCCGAAGAGCGATGGCTGGGCGCTGCTGGTACTGGCCCTGAGCGGCGTCAGCGACTATCTGGACGGCAAGCTGGCGCGGCGCTGGAACCAGATCAGCAACCTTGGCCGGCTGCTCGATCCCGCGGCTGACCGGCTGTACATTCTCTCGACCCTGGTCGGGCTCACCTGGCGCGAGATTCTGCCGATCTGGTTGACCGCTGTACTGCTGGCGCGAGAGCTGGTTCTGCTGGTGATGGTGGGCATCCTCCGGCGGCACGGCTATCCGCCGCCGCAGGTGAACTTCCTCGGCAAGGCCGCCACCTTCAACCTGATGTACGCCTTCCCGCTGCTGTTGCTCAGTGACGGGACTGGCTGGCTCTCGTCACTCGCTGCCATTTTCGGATGGGCGTTCGCCGGATGGGGTACAACGCTGTACTGGTGGGCAGGAGTCCTCTACGTGGTACAAGTCCGCCGTCTCGTTCGGGCGGACATGGCCGATTGAGCTCGCCGAATGGTGCGGTCGCAACGGCGCGATGGCCCGCAGCGGAAAAGTGCGCGACAATTTCGGACGGGTGAAGTCGGCTAGACCGTCGTCTCTTCGAGGAGGACGCTTCCGACATGAAGGCCGTCGTGATGGCCGGTGGCGAGGGCACACGCCTTCGTCCCATGACCTCAAGCATGCCCAAGCCGCTCCTGCCGGTGGCCAACCGGCCGATCATGGAGCACGTTCTGAGGCTGCTCAAAAGGCATGGGCTCAACGAGACCGTCGTAACTGTGCAGTTCCTTGCCTCGCTGGTCAAGAACTACTTCGGTGACGGCGAAGAGCTCGGAATGGAGCTCACCTATGCCAACGAGGAGAAGCCACTCGGTACCGCGGGAAGCGTGAAGAACGCTGAGGAGGCGCTGAAGGACGACACGTTCCTCGTCATCTCCGGTGACGCGCTGACCGACTTCGACCTCACCGATCTGATCAACTTCCACAAGGAAAAGGGCGCGCTGGTCACGGTCTGTCTGACGCGTGTGCCCAATCCTCTGGAATTCGGCATCACCATCGTCGATGAAGAGGGCAAGGTCGAGCGGTTCCTCGAGAAGCCGACCTGGGGGCAGGTCTTCTCGGACACCGTGAACACCGGCATTTACGTCATGGAGCCCGAGGTCTTCAACTACGTGGAGGCCGACGTTCCCGTCGACTGGTCGGGCGATGTCTTCCCGCAGTTGATGAAGGAGGGCAAGCCGATCTACGGCTATGTCGCCGAGGGCTACTGGGAGGACGTCGGCACGCACGAGAGCTATGTGAAGGCCCAGGCCGATGTCCTGGAGCGGAAGGTCGACGTCGAGATCGACGGCTTCGAGATCTCTCCGGGTGTGTGGGTGGCGGAAGGTGCCGAGGTGCATCCCGACGCCGTACTGCGAGGTCCGCTCTACATCGGCGACTACGCCAAGGTGGAGGCCGGCGCGGAAATCCGCGAGGACACCGTCGTGGGCTCGAACGTGGTCGTCAAGAGCGGGGCGTTCCTGCACAAGGCCGTGGTGCACGACAACGTGTATGTCGGGCAGCACAGCAATCTGCGGGGATGCGTGGTCGGGAAGAACACCGACATCATGCGTGCCGCGCGTATCGAGGACGGCGCGGTCATCGGCGACGAATGCCTGGTCGGTGAAGAATCGATCGTGCAGGGCAACGTGCGGGTGTACCCGTTCAAGACGATCGAGGCCGGTGCGTTCGTCAACACCTCGGTCATCTGGGAATCCCGGGGCCAGGCGCATCTCTTCGGGGCCAGGGGCGTCTCCGGCATTCTGAACGTCGAGATCACCCCGGAGCTCGCGGTCCGGCTGGCCGGCGCCTACGCGACCACCCTGAAGAAGGGCTCGACGGTCACCACGGCCCGCGACCACTCCCGGGGTGCTCGCGCGCTGAAGCGGGCGGTCATCTCCGCGCTGCAGGCGAGCGCCATCGACGTACGGGACCTGGAGAACGTACCGCTCCCGGTGGCGCGGCAGCAGACGGCGCGGGGCAGTGCCGGCGGCATCATGATCCGGACCACGCCCGGCGTGCCGGACTCCGTGGACATCATGTTCTTCGACAGCCAGGGCGCGGATCTGTCCCAGGCGAGCCAGCGGAAGCTGGACCGGGTGTTCGCGCGGCAGGAGTACCGGCGGGCGTTCCCCGGAGAGATCGGGGACCTGCATTTCCCGGCGAGCGTGTTCGACTCGTACACGGGCTCGCTGCTGCGGAACGTCGACACGACGGGGATCACGGAGTCCGGGCTCAAGGTCGTCGTCGACGCGTCCAACGGCAGTGCGGGGTTGGTGCTGCCGAGCCTGCTGGGCAAGCTCGGCGTGGATTCGCTGACGATCAACCCCGGTCTGGACGAGTCCCGGCCGACGGAGTCGGAGGAGGCCCGACGCCGGGGCCTGGTGCGGCTCGGCGAGATCGTCGCGTCCGCGCGGGCGGCGTTCGGTGTGCGGTTCGACCCTGTCGGCGAGCGGCTGTCGCTGGTCGACGAGAAGGGCCGGATCGTCGAGGACGACCGGGCGCTGCTGGTGATGCTCGACCTGGTGGCCGCGGAGCGGCGCAGTGGGCGTGTGGCCCTGCCCGTGACCACCACGAGGATCGCCGAGCAGGTGGCGGCCTACCACGGGACCCAGGTCGAGTGGACGACCACCTCGCCCGACGATCTGACGCGGGTCGGGGCCGAGGAGTCGACGATCTTCGGTGGTGACGGCAAGGGCGGCTTCATCGTTCCGGAGTTCAGCAGTGTCTTCGACGGCACGGCGGCCTTCGTACGGCTGATCGGGCTGGTGGCGCGGACACAGCTCACGCTCAGCCAGATCGACGCGCGGATTCCGCGGGCGCACGTCCTCAAGCGGGATCTGGCGACTCCGTGGGCCGTCAAGGGTCTGGTCATGCGGCGGGTGGTCGAGGCGGCCGGAGAGCGCTTCGTGGACACCACGGACGGTGTCCGCGTGGTGGAGGCCGACGGTCGTTGGGTGATGGTCCTGCCCGACCCTGCGGAGGCGGTCACCCATCTGTGGGCGGAGGGCCCGGACGACGCGTCCGCGCAGGCCCTGCTCGACGAGTGGTCGGCGGTCGTGGACAGCGCCGGACGGTAAAGAACCCTCCACGCGCGCGTGCCGGACATGTGCCTTCCAAGGGGGCCTGTCCGGCACGTCGGTGGGGCCATTCGGAGGTACTGGGCGCGACATGCGACGATGTGCGGCATGCCGCAGCCGCCCCCCGTTCGGAGCACATCGACGCGACCGCCCGCGCGTCCGGACGCGTCCATGTCGCTGCTCAACAACGTCATGGACCACAGCCTCGACGACGGGTACGCCGAGGCGGCGGAGCGGAAGAAGGCCGTCGGGGCCGCCGGCATGCCGAAGACGCTCCGGGCCCGGCTGGGGCTGGCCGTCGGTCTGGTGCTGGCCGCCCTGGTCGTCACCGTCGGCGCCGCGCAGGCGCGGGTGGCCGCTCCCGCTCTCGCCAAGGAGCGCGAGGAGCTGATCGACCGCATCGACCGGGAGACCGAGGCCGCCGACGCGCTGGAGAACGATGTCGACGAGCTGCGCAACGAGGTCGGCGCACGGCAGCGCGAGGCCCTCAAGCACACCGGCGAGGGCGAGCGCACGGAGCTGATGGGCATCCTGTCGGGCGCCACCGCGGTGCACGGGCCCGGGGTGAAGCTGGTCGTCAACGACGCCAAGGAAGCCGGCGTGGGCGGCGACGCCGACCCGCGCGGGACCTCCGGTTTCTCCGACACGGGACGGGTGCGCGACCGCGACATGCAGCGCGTGGTCAACGGGCTGTGGGAATCGGGCGCCGAAGCCGTCTCGATCAACGGGCAGCGGCTGACCGCGCTGTCGGCGATCAGGGCCGCGGGTGACGCCATACTGGTCGACAACCGGCCACTGGTGCCGCCGTACACGGTGCTCGCGGTGGGGGACGGGGAAACGCTGAGCAGGCGGTTCCAGAACAGCGCGGACGGGCTGTACCTGCATGCGCTGCAGGAGAACTTCGGCATCCGGACCGGGATCTCCGCGGAGGACGATCTCCGGCTTCCGGCCGCGCCGAGTGTGACCGTGCGCACCGCACAGCCGAGATCCGAGTCAGCACAGCCGAGAACTGAGAAAGGCACATCGTGATCGCCGTACTGGGCCTCGTCGTGGGAGTCGTGGCCGGCCTGTTGGTCCGGCCCGAGGTTCCGGCGGTCGTCGAGCCTTATCTGCCGATCGCCGTCGTCGCGGCGCTGGACGCCGTCTTCGGTGGTCTTCGGGCCATGCTCGACGGCATCTTCGACGACAAGGTCTTCGTGGTGTCGTTCCTGTCGAACGTGGTCGTCGCCGCGCTGATCGTGTTCCTGGGCGACAAGTTGGGCGTGGGGGCCCAGCTGTCCACGGGAGTCGTGGTCGTCCTCGGCATCCGGATCTTCTCCAACGCCGCGGCGATCCGCCGGCACGTGTTCCGGGCGTGAGGCCGATGAGCACCCAGGACGAGACCGGCGAGAACAGGCTGCGCAAGGAGCTGCCCGAGGAGGTGCCGGCGATTCCAGCGCCGGCGCCGGAGCCCGAGGAGCCCGCCGAGCCCGCGCTGACCGGTCGGCAGCGGCTGGTGCAGGGGCTGTGGCCGCCGCGCGTCACGCGAGCCCAACTCATCGTGGCGGTGCTGCTGTTCGGCCTCGGCTTCGGGCTGGCCGTGCAGGTCGCGTCGAACAGCGACGGGGACAGCGCGCTGCGCGGAGCCCGGCAGGAGGATCTGGTCCGCATCCTCGATGAACTCGACGACCGCACACAGCGTCTTGAAGACGAGAAGCAGGATCTCGAGACGCAGCGGGACGAGCTGGAGAACAGCTCGAACCAGGCTGAGGAGGCCCGTCGGCAGACGATCGAGAAGGAGAGACAACTCGGTGTCCTCGCGGGCACGGTGGCCGCGGAGGGCACCGGCATCACGATGACCATCGAGGCCCCGAAGGGAACGGTCGAGGCGGACATGCTGCTCGACGCGATCCAGGAGCTGCGCGCCGCGGGCGCGGAGGCGATCCAGGTGAACGGCGTGCGGGTGGTCGCGAGCACGTTCCTGACGGATTCCGGCGAAAGCGTGGCCGTCGACGGGAACAAGATCAACGCGCCCTATCGTTTCAAGGTCATCGGCAAGCCGCAGGACCTCGAACCGGCGCTCAACATCCCTGGAGGCGTGGTGCAGACGCTTGAGAAGGAGCAGGCCACCGTGACCGTCGAGCGGTCGGACAAGATCGTCGTGGACGCCTTGCGAGCTGCGAAGCGACCTGACTACGCTCGGTCGTCCTCCCAGTGAACCGGCGGTGCATGGGGGACGTCCGGCGGGGGCATGAGCTTGCGGGGGGTCGCCGCACCGATTGGGTGGTGCGTGGTGGAAACTGTCTGGTGGACACGGACGTTGTGAAGATGTCCGGCTCGGCCAGTGTGTGCAATCAGGGTTCGTCCTGCCCCACGGGCGGGTCTGTTTCGGTCAAGGGGAATCGCCCGTGAAGTTGTTTGCGAAGTTGTTCGGCAAGAGCGCGCGAGAGGGTAGCGACAACAACGCCACCGCTCGTCATCGCGCACAGCCTGACGCGGAGGGCCAGCGCCCGCTGTTCCGGGACCAGGTGGCTGGTCCGGGCGGTGACATTTCGGGAGGTCAGGGCGCGCCGTCTGTTGACCCTGCCCAGTCCGGCGGCATAGGTTTCGGGCAACCGTCAACCTCAAGTACGGGTGGAGGGTTCTCCTCTGGTCCGTACGCGTCCAATGCGCCGGCGGGGCAGCCGCGGCAGGAGGATCCGTCGATGTCGGTCCTGGTGTGTACGAGGTGCGGTAACCGCAACGCGGAGAGCAGCCGCTTCTGTTCCAACTGCGGTGCGCCGCTGCGGGCGGGTGCGGCGGCGGAGCGTCCGTCGGAGACGACCTCCACGATCTCCATCAGCGGTCTGGAGGCCTACGACGCCGAGGCCACCGGCCAGACGCCGATGCCCACGCTCTCCCCGGAGGCGCAGGCCGCCGTCGACGCGCTGCCGCTGGGCTCCGCGCTGCTGGTGGTGCGCCGCGGTCCGAACTCGGGCAGCCGCTTCCTGCTGGACGGCGACCTGACCACGGCCGGGCGTCATCCGCAGAGCGACATCTTCCTGGACGACGTGACGGTCTCCCGGCGGCATGTGGAGTTCCGGCGCAGCCCGGACGGCTCGTTCACGGTGGCGGACGTGGGCAGCCTCAACGGCACCTACGTCAACCGTGAGCGGATCGACCAGGTCGCTCTGGCGAACGGCGACGAGGTACAGATCGGCAAGTACCGACTGGTCTTCTACGCCAGCCGGCAGGGCATCTGACCCTCCCCCAGACGCAGTCCGGGGGAAACCCCAGGGAAGGTCCATGCTTCAAACACCGAGCGGCGGTGCCGGGCACGGTACCGCCGCCGCGGACAGTGGGCTGATGAGCATCGGCATGGTGCTGAACCTGCTGCGCGAGGAGTTCCCCGAAGTCACCATCTCCAAGATCCGTTTCCTGGAGTCGGAGGGACTGATCGAGCCGCAGCGGACCCCCTCGGGGTATCGCAAGTTCAGCGCCGGTGACGTCGAGCGTCTCGGTCACGTCCTGAGGATGCAGCGGGACCACTATCTGCCGCTCAAAGTGATCCGTGAACACCTCGACGCGCTGGAGCGGGGCGAGGACGTACGCCTTCCCGTGCTCGGCCGGCAACGTGACGGCGAGGCCGTCCTGGAGCCGGCCGAGGGGCCCACGGCGGCCCGGATCGGGCGGGCCGAGCTGCTGGCCGCCGCCGGGATCGACGAGCTCCAGCTGGCCGAGTGGGAGTCGTACGGGCTGGTCACGGCGCTGTCGGACGGGGTGTACGACGCGGAGACCGTCACCGTCGCGACGCTGGTCGCGGAGCTGGGGCGGTTCGGGATCGAGCCGCGTCATCTGCGTTCGATGAAGGCCGCGGCCGACCGAGAGGCCGGGCTGGTGGACCAGGTGGTGGCCCCGCTGAGGCGCCACCGCAACCCGCAGACCAGGGCGCACGCGGAAGCGCGGGCCAAGGAACTGGCCGGTCTCGCGGTGAGGCTGCACTCGGCGCTGGTGCAGACCGCGCTCGGGGTGCGCCTGCCCTGAGCTGGGACGCGCTGCCCGCGGGCCCCGCTCGGCCGGGGTGGCGAACGGTGTCCGAGGGGGCCGGGACGGCCGGGATCGGGCACCTGATGTCGGCCCGACTACCCAAACGTCCCGAGCACGGCCTAGGGTTGCTGTGTGAACGAGCTCGATGTCGTAGGTGTCCGGGTCGAGATGCCCTCCAACCAACCGATCGTGCTCCTGCGCGAAGTGGGAGGCGACCGTTACCTCCCCATCTGGATCGGGCCCGGGGAGGCGACGGCGATCGCCTTCGCCCAGCAGGGCATGGCCCCCGCACGACCGCTGACCCACGACCTGTTCAAGGACGTGCTGGAGGCCGTCGGCCAGGAGCTCACCGAAGTACGCATCACGGATCTGCGTGAAGGCGTCTTCTACGCGGAGCTGGTCTTCGCGAGCGGGGTCGAGGTGAGCGCCCGCCCGTCCGATGCCATAGCGCTGGCCCTGCGCACCGGAACGCCGATCTACGGCAGTGACGGGGTGCTGGACGACGCGGGTATCGCCATTCCGGATGAGCAGGAGGACGAGGTCGAGAAGTTCCGGGAGTTCCTCGACCAGATCTCGCCCGAGGACTTCGGGACCAGCAGCCAGTGAGTCGGGGCGGTCCGGCGGACCTCGGCCGGGCCGCGCCTGTCACAGGACGCCGTGGGCATTTGCCGGCGGCGAGTGAGAGCGTCCTGCGGCTTCCGCCGAGAGCATTCGGCTAGCCTTTCCCCGCGGTGGGGCACGGGAAACCACTCTTAGGGTGATTATCACTCGGCGTGCCGAGTGTGGCGATCGTTGACGCACCCTTGGTGACTGCCTACCGTCGAGAAGGCAGGTCAAGGACGGAGGTCGGCGTGAGAAACAGCGGCGACGGTACGGCTGGGGGTGCCCCCGGACGCAGTTTCGGGGAGAGCGGTCCGTACCCGCTTGGGCGGGCGGCCGATCACCCTGCGCAGCGGCCGACGGCTGTGCCCGGCGGCGGAGGGGCATCGTCCGAGGAGGCCGAGGAGGTCGGCTACCGGGGCCCGACGGCGTGTGCCGCGGCGGGCATCACCTATCGGCAACTGGACTACTGGGCGCGCACCGGGCTGGTCGAGCCGAGCGTGCGGCCCGCCTACGGGTCGGGCACCCAGCGTCTCTACAGCTTCCGGGACGTCGTCGTCCTGAAGATCGTCAAGCGGTTCCTCGACACCGGGGTGTCGTTGCAGAACATCCGCACCGCCGTCCAGCATCTCAGGGAACGCGGGTTCCGTGATCTTGAGCGTATGACGCTGATGAGCGATGGCGCGACGGTCTACGAGTGCACGTCGCCCGACGAGGTGCACGCGCTGCTCCAGGGCGGTCAGGGGATCTTCGGGATCGCGGTCGGTGTGGTCTGGCGGGATGTGGAGAACGCGCTGTCTCAGCTTCACGGGGAGCGCATCGACACGGGGGAGACGCTCGTCGGGCACAATCCGGCGGACGAACTGGCCCGGCGGCGCAACCGGGCTGTCTGAGCCGGTCGCGAAGAGGTCCGGCGCGGCAGCGGAGTGGTCGGAGACGGTCACGGGGCTGTCGTGGAGTGCCGGTGGGCCTCGGGTGGGGACTCGTGGGCCCCCTGGTACCGGAAGGGGCGTCACAGCGGCTGTGAGGGCTGCTGAAACGTGTTTCCGGAGCGGCGAGTGGCGTATGGGAGCGTTCCCGCTCCGCTGCGGCCGTCGCTGTCGCTGTCGCGGTCCGTTCGTGCGGGCCCATTGTCAGTGGTGTGGTGCAGCATCGGAGATGTGAGAAACGCGCCCACGATCCTGCATCTCGACATGGATGCCTTCTTCGCCTCGGTGGAGCAGGCGTCGAAGCCGAGCCTGCGCGGGAAGGCCGTCGTCGTGGGCGGGCTGGGGCCGCGGGGCGTGGTCGCCACCGCGTCGTACGAGGCACGGGTCTTCGGGGTGCACTCCGCGATGCCGATGGGGCAGGCACGGCGGCTGGCGCCGAACGCGGCGTATCTCGTGCCGCGCTTCCAGCTGTACCGGTCGATCAGCGAGCAGGTCATGGCGCTGCTCAGGGCGCTGTCGCCGCTGGTGGAGCCGTTGAGCCTCGATGAGGCGTTCGTGGACCTGGAGGCCGGGGGAGCGGCCTGGGACGAGCAGTCGGCGCGGCTGGCGGGGGCCAAGCTGCGCGCGGACATCCGGGCGGTGACCGGGCTGACGGGGTCGGTGGGGCTGGCCGCATCCAAGATGCTCGCGAAGATCGCATCCGAGCAGGCGAAGCCCGACGGGCTGGTGCTGATCCCGCCGGGGACGGAGCGGGCGCTGCTCGGGCCGATGTCCGTGCGGACCCTGCCCGGGGTGGGCCCGGCCACCGGCGACCATCTGCGGCGGGCCGGCATCACCACGGTCGACGACATCGCCGAGGCCGGCGAGGACGAGCTGGTGCGGCTGCTGGGCAAGGCGCACGGGCAGGCGCTCCACGCGATGGCGCTGGCGCGGGACGACCGGCCTGTGGTGGCCGAGCGGGAAGCCAAGTCGGTGTCGGTCGAGGACACCTACGACGTGGACATCCACGACCGGCTCCGGGTGGGGCTGGAGGTGCGGCGGCTGGCGGACCGGTGTGTACGGCGGCTGCGCGGCGCGGGGCTGTCCGGGCGGACCATCGTGCTGAAGGTACGCAGGTACGACTTCTCCACGCTGACCCGCTCCGAGACCCTCCGCGGGCCCACGGACGACCCGGCGGTGGTGCGGGAGGCGGCGGCGCGGCTGCTGGACTCCGTGGACACGACGGGCGGTGTCCGGCTGCTCGGCGTCGGGGTCAGCGGGCTCGCGGACTACACGCAGGAGGACCTGTTCGCGCAGGCGGCGGGGGAGCGCGAGGAGGACGAGGAGGACCAGGCGGTCGACGTGCGCGTCCCCGGGGAGGCGGAGCCGGCCGAGCGGCACTGGCGGGCGGGTCACGACGTGCGGCACGCCGAGTACGGGCACGGGTGGGTGCAGGGCAGTGGGCTAGGGCGGGTGACCGTGCGATTCGAGAGGCCGGACTCGGAGCCGGGGCGCGTGCGGACGTTCCGGATCGACGATCCGGCCCTTGAGCCGGCTGAGCCGTTGCCGCTGGTTGCGCGGAGACCTGGCGGCCTCTCGGGAGACGAGGTGGCTGGGGGCCGCGAGGTATGCGGGGTCGGTGAGGCCGTCGGGGATGGAGCCGATGGGGGTCGCGGAGGCACCGAGGGTTCCGGGGACGGCCAGGCGCCCGGAGCCAGCGAGGCTGGCGGGGGTCGCAAGGTCGCCGGGGACGGCCGAGTGGCCGGAGGTGGCGAGGCCGCCAGGGAAGGTCGAGCCGCCGAGGACGGCGAAGCGCCCGGAGCCGACGAGACCACCTGGGAAGGGGAAGCCGCCGGACGCGGTCGCGTGGCCGTCGGTGATGATGAGGCTGCTCGGAAAGACCGAGCTGCTGGGAACAGCGAAGCCCCCCCGGATGGCGAGGCCGCAGAGGATCGCCGGGTACGCGGAGATGGCGAGGCCGCCGGGGAAGGCCAAGCCCTGGGAGATAGCGAGGCCACAGACGTCCCTGGGGAGGAAGAAGCTGCCCGGGACGATGAGGCCGTCAGGGAAGGCCAAGCCGCCGGAGATGGCGAGGCCGCCAGCGATGGCCAAGCTTCTGGAGATTGCGGAGCGCCTGGAAGCGCCGACGCTGCCAGGGCAGGCGAAGCGCCCGCAGATGGCGAAACCACCGGGGACATCGACGTTGCTGGGGAAGGCCGAGCCGCCGGGGACGGTGAGGCCGCCAGGCCAGACCAAGCCGCCTGAGATGGTGCAGCCGCCAGCGATGGCCGAGCGGGCGGGGACGGCGGAGCGCCTGGAAACGGCGGGGCTGCCCCGGAAGGCGATGCGCGCTGGGATGGCGAAGCCGACGGGGACGGCCGGGGTGCCGGGACGATGAGGCGGCCGGGGAAGGCCCCAGTCGGAGATGGCGAGGCGCCAGGGATGGCCGAGCGGCCGGGAGGGCCGGGCGGCGGGAGATGGCGAGGCTGCCGGGGAACAGCACGCGACCGGGGACCCGGAGGCCGCCGCAAACTCGGAGGCCGCCGGGCAGGGCCGAGTGGCTGGGGAGGGCGAGGCCGTCAGGGATGGCCAGGCAGCCGGGGACTCAGAGGCCGCCGGGGACTTGGAGAGTGCCGGGTACGGCCAAGTGGCCGGGGACTCAGCAGATGCCGCAAACTCGGAGGCCGCCGGGCAGGGCCGAGCGACCGGGGACTTGGGGGCCGCCAGGTGCGGGCAGGCCGCCGGGGACTCAGAAGCGACCGGGAACCCGGAGGCTGTCGGGCAGGACCGAGTGGCTGGGGAGGGCGAGGCCGTCAGGGATGGCCAGGCAGCCGGGGACTCGGAGGCCGCCGGGGACTTGGAGAGTGCCGGGTACGGCCAAGTGGCCGGGGACTCAGCAGATGCCGGGAACTCGGAGGCCGCCGGTGAGGGCCGAGCGACCGGGGACTTGGGGGCCGCCAGGTGCGGGCAGGCCGCCGGGGACTCAGAAGCGACCGGGAACTCGGAGGCTGTCGGGCAGGGCCGAGTGGCTGGGGAGGGCGAGGCCGTCAGGGATGGCCAGGCAGCCGGGGACTCGGAGGCCGCCGGGGACTTGGAGAGTGCCGGGTACGGCCAAGCGGCCGGGGACTCAGAAGCCGCCGCAAACTCGGAGGCTGTCGGGTAGGGCTGAGTGGCTGGGGAGGGCGAGGCCGTCAGGGATGGCCAGGCAGCCGGGGACTCAGCAGATGCCGGGAACTCGGAGGCCGCCGGTGAGGGCCGAGCGACCGGGGACTTGGGGGCCGCCAGGTGCGGGCAGGCCGCCGGGGACTCAGAAGCGACCGGGAACTCGGAGGCTGTCGGGCAGGGCCGAGTGGCTGGGGAGGGCGAGGCCGTCAGGGATGGCCAGGCAGCCGGGGACTCAGAAGCCGCCGCAAACTCGGAGGCCGCCGGGAAGGGCGAGGCCGCCAGGTATGGCCAAGGGCCAAGGAGCCGGGGGCTCAGAGGCTGCCGGGGATTCGGAGAGCGCCGGGGAAGGCCAAACGCCCGGGGACTCAGAGGCCGCCGGGCAGGGCCGAGTGGCCGGGGAAGGCGAGGCCGTCAGGTATGGCCAAGCGGCCGGGGACTCAGCAGATGCCGGGAACTCGGAAGCCGCCGGGGAGGGGCGAGCGACCGGGGGCTCAGAAGCCGTCAGGTGCGGCCAAGCCGCCGGGGACGTCGCCAGGGGTGGTGCTCAGGTGGTGCCCGGGGTGAGTGGCTGAGTGGCGTTGTGCCGAACCGGCTCGGTGGGTGAAGCCGGTGGGTGCGCGGTTCGGGTTTGCCGTGGCCGCTCACCCCGGGGGCTCAGGTCTCGTCCGTGCCCGCCAGTTTCCCGAAGTCGTGGTCCGGCAGGACCGGTGGGGGCGCGATGTCGAGGCCGTAGTGGTGGTAGAGCTGGAGTTCCTGTTCGGGCGAGAGGTGGCGGCCCACGCCGAAGTCGGGGGCGTCCTTGATCAGGGCGCGTTCGAAGGGGACGTGGAGGCTGCCCTCGACCAGTTCGCTGGGTTCGAGGGGGACGAAGGCGTCCCTGCTGAACAGGCCGGTGCGTATGGCGGCCCACTCCGGCACGCCGGTCGCGTCGTCGAGGTAGACCTCGTCGATGGTGCCGATCTTGGTGCCGTTGCGGTCGAACGCCTTGCGGCCGATCAGGTTGCGCGGATCGATATCGGTCTGCACGGGCCCTCCACGTGGTCGCAACTCATCCGTAAGCACTACGAAAGAGCACAATGGTGAACCCGGCCACTCGAACGCCTGGGCGTTGACCTCGCTGGTACGCTGGCAAACGGCTGCTGACCCCGTGCGGGAGAGTCCTCCGGACACCATCGGAGGCGCCGAAGGAGCAAATCCTCCCCGGAATCTCTCAGGCCCATGTACCGCACGGACGAGGTCACTCTGGAAAGCAGGGCGGGTGTCGACGGCTTCCGCTCTCACCGACGGTGAAAGCCGGGTCCCCTCGGGTGGTCCGGTGAAACTCTCAGGTTGAGATGACAGAGGGGGAGGCCGTCCGGGCACCCGCGCCGTGGTGCCCCTCGCAGGTCGCGTCAGACCAGGAGGCCTCCGCAATGACCGCCCCCCGCATTCCGCTCTCCGAGCTCGAACAGGGCATCCCGTTCGAGCAGCGCCACATCGGGCCCGACCTGGAGGCTCGGGCCAAGATGCTCGCGCAGGTCGGCTACGGCTCGCTGGACGAGCTGACCGCCGCCGCGGTCCCGGATGTGATCAAGAACGCCGACGCCCTGGACCTGCCGGGGGCGCGCACCGAGGCCGAGGTGCTGGCCGAGCTGCGGTCGCTGGCCGACCGCAACCAGGTCCTCGGCTCCATGATCGGGCTCGGGTACTACGGCACCTTCACGCCGCCCGTCATCCTCCGGAACGTGATGGAGAACCCCGCCTGGTACACGGCGTACACGCCGTACCAGCCGGAGATCTCCCAGGGGCGTCTCGAGGCACTGCTGAACTTCCAGACCGTGGTCGCCGATCTGACGGGGCTGCCGACCTCCGGCGCCTCGCTGCTGGACGAGGGCACGGCCGCCGCCGAGGCGATGGCCCTGTCCCGGCGCATGGGCAAGAACAAGAAGGGCCTGTTCCTGGTCGACGCGGACGCGATGCCGCAGACCATCGCCGTGATCGAGACCCGCGCCGAGCCGACCGGCGTCGAGGTCGTCGTCGCCGACCTCTCCGAGGGCATCCCGGCCGAGCTGGACGGCCGCGAGATCAACGGTGTGCTCGTCCAGTACCCCGGCGCCTCCGGTGCCGTACGGGACATCAAGCCGATCGTCGACCAGGCGCACGAGCGGGGCGCGCTCGTCACCGTCGCCGCCGACCTGCTCGCGCTGACGCTGCTGAAGTCGCCCGGTGAGCTGGGCGCGGACATCGCCGTGGGCACGACGCAGCGGTTCGGCGTGCCGATGGGCTTCGGCGGGCCGCACGCCGGTTACATGGCCGTCCACGAGAAGTTCGCGCGCAGCCTGCCCGGGCGGCTCGTCGGCGTGTCCGTGGACGCCGACGGGAACAAGGCGTACCGCCTCGCGCTCCAGACCCGTGAGCAGCACATCCGCCGTGAGAAGGCGACCAGCAACATCTGTACAGCGCAGGTGCTGCTCGCCGTGATGGCCGGCATGTACGCCGTCTACCACGGGGCCGAGGGCCTGAAGGGCATCGCGCGGCGCACCCACCGGTACGCGTCGATCCTGGCCGCGGGCCTGGCGAACGGCGGGGCCGAGATCGTTCACGGCGCCTACTTCGACACGCTGACCGTGCGCGTGCCGGGCCGGGCCGCCGAGGTCGTGGCCGCCGCGCGCGAGAACGGCGTCAACCTGCGGCTCGTCGACGCCGACCTGGTGTCGATCGCCTGCGACGAGACCACCACGCGGGCCCAGCTGACCGCCGTATGGACCGCCTTCGGCGTCGAGGGCGACGTCGAGGCGCTGGACGCGGCCACCGAGGACGCCCTGCCGGGCGCGCTGTTGCGCACCGACGCGTACCTCACCCACCCCGTCTTCCAGCAGCACCGCTCCGAGACCGCGATGCTGCGCTACCTGCGCCGGCTCGCCGACCGTGACTACGCGCTCGACCGCGGCATGATCCCGCTGGGCTCCTGCACCATGAAGCTCAACGCGACCACCGAGATGGAGCCGGTCACCTGGCCGGAGTTCGGCCAGCTGCACCCGTTCGTGCCCGCCGAGCAGGCGGAGGGGTACCTCACGCTCATCCGCGAGCTGGAGGAACGTCTCGCCGAGGTCACCGGCTACGACAAGGTGTCGCTGCAGCCGAACGCCGGTTCGCAGGGCGAGCTGGCCGGTCTGCTGGCCGTGCGCGGCTACCACCGGGCCAACGGCGACGAGCAGCGCACCGTGTGCCTGATCCCGTCCTCCGCGCACGGGACGAACGCCGCGAGCGCGGTCATGGCCGGGATGAAGGTGGTCGTCGTCAAGACGGCCGAGGACGGCGAGATCGACGTCGACGACCTGCGGGCCAAGATCGAGCAGTACCGCGACGAGCTGTCGGTGCTGATGATCACGTACCCCTCGACCCACGGTGTGTTCGAGGAGCACGTCTCCGACATCTGCGCGCAGGTCCACGAGGCCGGCGGCCAGGTGTACGTCGACGGCGCCAACCTCAACGCGCTGGTCGGCCTGGCCAAGCCGGGGCACTTCGGCGGTGACGTCTCGCACCTGAACCTGCACAAGACGTTCTGCATCCCGCACGGCGGCGGCGGTCCCGGCGTCGGTCCGGTGGCCGTCCGCGAGCACCTGGCGCCGTACCTGCCGAACCACCCGCTCCAGCCGGCCGCCGGTCCCGAGACGGGCGTCGGCCCGGTCTCGGCGGCGCCGTGGGGCTCCGCCGGCATCCTGCCGATCTCCTGGGCGTACGTCCGGCTGATGGGCGGCGAGGGCCTGAAGCGGGCCACGCAGGTGGCCGTGCTCAGCGCGAACTACATCGCCAAGCGCCTGGAGCCGCACTACCCGGTCCTGTACACCGGCCCGGGCGGGCTGGTCGCGCACGAGTGCATCATCGACCTGCGTCCGCTGACCAAGGCGACCGGCGTGAGCGTCGACGACGTCGCCAAGCGGCTCATCGACTACGGCTTCCACGCGCCGACCATGTCGTTCCCCGTGGCCGGCACGCTGATGATCGAGCCGACCGAGTCCGAGGACCTGACCGAGCTCGACCGGTTCTGCGACGCGATGATCGCCATCCGCGCGGAGATCGAGAAGGTCGGCTCCGGCGAGTGGCCCGCGGACGACAACCCGCTGCGCAACGCGCCGCACACCGCGGCCGCGGTCGGCGGGGAGTGGGACCACGCGTACGCCCGTGACGAGGCCGTGTTCCCGGCCGGGGTCTCGGTCGCCGACAAGTACTGGCCGCCGGTGCGCCGGATCGACCAGGCGTTCGGTGACCGGAACCTGGTGTGCTCGTGCCCGCCGCTGGACGCGTACGAGGACTGATCGTTCCCGCACGGTGAGGGCTCCGCTTCGGCCGATCGGCCGAAGCGGAGCCCTCACCGCGTCTCGGGCGGGTGTACGGCGGCGACTGTGCGCCGGTGTCAGCGGGCAGGGGGCGCCAGGACGTCAGGTGCGGTCGATATGGACATTCGTCGACTTCACCCGCGCGGTGGCCTCCATGCCGACCTCCAGGCCCAGCTGCTCCACCGCCTCTCGGGTGAGCAGGGAGACCAGGCGGTGCGGGCCGGCCTGGATCTCGACCTGGGCGGCGATGTCGCCGAGCTTGATCGCGGTGACGATGCCGGGGAAGGCGTTGCGGGCCGAGGTGTACGGGGTCTCCTCCTCGGCGTTGCCGGACTGCGCGAGTTCGACGGAGAAGGCGGCGAGGTCCCGTCCGTCGATGAGCCGCCGCCCGGTGTCGTCACGGTGGGTCGCGAACCGGCCGGCGTCCGCCCAGCGGCGTGCGGTGTCGGGGCTGACACCGAGCAGTCGCGCGGCCTGACCGATCGTGTAGGAGTGCATGTCCGTCACGATAGGGCCGCCTCGCGGTCGACCGACACCCGCGACCAGGTAGGTCACGCCTCGACCAGGTAGGTCATGGCTCCTCCAGGCCCGACACCCGGAACACGGCCAGGGCGGTCTCGTGGTCGACGTGCCGGATCAGGCGGCGCAGCGCGGAGCGTCCGCACCGCAGGGTGCCCGTGCTCTCGGAGTGGTGGGCGCCCGCGTCGAGGTGGCGCCACAGGTCAGGGTTGTCGACGAGCACCTGGGGGTCGAGTTCGACCCAGTCGCCGAACGCGTCACGCAGCATGACGCGCTGGGCGACGCCGCCGTGGCAGCGCACGGTGACCAGCAGATCGGTGCGGAGCCGCCGGGTGCGCAGCAGGGACCGTGTCTCCAGCCAGCCCGGTCCGGCCGTCACGCGGGGTGGGCACAGCATGAGGAAGAGCAGCGCGGACAGGGTCAGCCAGATCACGCCGCGCCAGGGAGCGAGGGTGCCGGCGGCCCAGTCGGTGAGGATCAGCGTGGAGAGAAGTGCGGCCGCACAGGCCAGGGCGCTGCCCCGGTGGCGTGTCCAGTGACGGTCGGAGGCCGTGGGGCCGGAGTGCCGCTCGGGTAAGCGGGACAGTTCGCCTCTTGCGCTGTCGAAGGGCGTCATGTGTTCGACGTTAGGGTCCCGGCGGGCGTGGACGGCGCGGCTTGACGTGACTCTGACGGGTCGGCGGGAGTTTCTTGACGCGGGTTTGCCCGGGTCGCCGGCGTCGCAGGCTTGGGGTGACTTCAGAAAGGGCTTGCTACGCATGCGGACATACGAGAACCCCGTCGTCCCCGGCTTCCACCCCGACCCCAGCGTGTGCCGGGTCGGCGAGGACTACTACCTGGTCTGTTCCAGCTTCGAGTACTTCCCCGGCATACCGGTCTTCCACAGCCGCGACCTGGTGCACTGGCGGCGGATCGGCAACGTGCTGGACCGGCCGGAGCAGTTGCCGGTGCCGGACGAGGTCCCGGCGTCGGGCGGGATCTACGCGCCGACGATCCGCCACCACGACGGCCGGTTCCACGTCATCACCACCAACGTCGGCGGTGGGGGCAACTTCATCGTGACCAGCGAGCGGCCCGAGGGCCCCTGGTCCGACCCGGTCTGGATCGACCTGCCCGGCATCGACCCCGACCTGGCCTGGGACGACGACGGCACCTGCTGGGTCGCGCTGGCCGGGGTCGGTCTGGCCCGGATCGAGCCGGCGACGGGGAAGGTGCTGGAAGGTCCGGTGCCGGTGTGGTCGGGGTCGGGGAAGCGGGACCCGGAAGGGCCGCACCTGTACCGGGTGGGGGACTGGTGGTACCTGCTGGTGGCCGAGGGCGGCACCGCGCGCGGCCACTCCGTCTCCGTCGCCCGCGCCCGCTCCCCGCTGGGCCCCTACGAACCGGCGTCGCACAACCCGGTCCTGTCCCACAGCGGTACCCGGGAGCCGGTCCAGTGCACCGGGCACGCCGACCTGGTCGAGGCGGCCGACGGCAGCTGGTGGATGGTGCTGCTCGGCACCCGGCCGCGCGGCTACTTCCCGGAGTTCCACGTCCTCGGCCGCGAGACGTTCCTGGCGCCGGTGGAGTGGGTCGACGGCTGGCCCCGGGTGGGCCCCGTACGGGATCGGCATCCGGCGCCCGCGGCCTGGCACCCGCAGGCGGCCGACCCGGCGCGGGACGACTTCGACGGCACCGCACTCGCCCCCTACTGGATCTCCCCGCGCCGCCGCGCCGAGGGCTCCTGGTCGCTGACCGAGCGGCCTGGGTGGCTGACGCTCACCGCGACCGGGGACAGCCTCGACCGCCCCGGTCACACCTTCGTCGGACGCCGGCAGCAGCATCACGACTGCCGGGCGGCGGTACGGCTGGACCCGGCGGACGCGCGGGCCGGGCTCTCGGTCCGGCTGGACGAGGCGCACCACTACGACCTGGAGGTCGCCCAGGGGGTGGCGAGCGTGATCGCCCGGATCGGTCCGGTCCGGCAGGTCCTCGCGGAGCATCCGGTGCCGCCGGGGCCGGTCACCCTCGCCGTCGGCATCCGCACGACCGGCGTACGTCCGCCGACGGCCGTACTGCCCGGCGAGGACAGCCCGGGGCTGCGGTCGGGCGGGCCCGACACGCTCGCCTTCTCCGTCGAGGGCCCGGACGGGTCCGTGACGCTCGCTGAGCTGGACGGGCGTTATCTGTCCACCGAGGTCGCCGGCGGGTTCACGGGCCGGGTGATCGGGATGTACGCCACCGAGGGACGGGCGGCGTTCGACTGGTTCGACTACCGGGCCGGCGACTGACGGGCACCCGGCGCGAGGTGGGGCCGGTCCGTGGGCCGGCCCCGTTCGAACCGTGCCGCTCAGGCGGCTGTCATCACCTGACCGGTGTCCTGCGGACGGTGCGGGGCGATGATCCGGCCGTCCGGCAGGAGCTCACCGGTGTCCTCGAAGAGGACGACGCCGTTGCACAGCAGGCTCCATCCCTGCTCCGGGTGGTGCGCCACGAGTCGGGCGGATTCCCGGTCGGCGGAGTCGGCGGTCGGGCACGGTGGCTGGTGCTGGCACATTGGTGAGGTCTCTCGCTCTGTCGTGTTCATGGCCGCCCCCGTTGGATAAGTCGGTCGGAACCCAGTGTTGCCCCGCGGGCGTCGATCCGCAGGGATTTCGCAGCACCGCTTCTCACAGGTTCATGACGCGTCACCCACGCGGACGGTTCATCCCAACTGCACTGTCCCTTTGGGTGGTTCGGGGTGGTCGGAAGGGGCTAGTCCGGAAGGGGGGTGCCTTCGGCGGGCGGGCCGGGGCGAACGGCCGTACCCCGCCGCGGAGTCGCCGCGACGGGGTACGGAACGCGCTGTCTTCGATCTGCGACCTCAGGCGGGTGAGCCCAGCAGCGGTGTCGGTGTCGCCCGCAGGGTCAGCACCGGGAGCAGATCGGCGACCCGGTGCGGGCGGTGGGCCGCGATGCCGGGCGGGGCGGGCGCCAGCGGGACCAGCAGGTCGGTGGCCGCGGGGTGGCCGGCGGCGCCGTCCGCGGTGGGGTCGCCGTGCAGCCAGAGGGTGAGCATGTAGAGGCTGGGTACGGACAGAAGACGCGGCTGGTAGGCCTGGGGCAGGGTCTCGGCCTGCGCCAGCGCGCGCTCGGTGGACGGGATGTACGGCCCCTCGAAGAAGTGGGAGAACGCCCACCCGTCGGGGGTCAGCCGGCTCTCGGCGGCGGCCACGGACCGGTCGCCGGAGCGGATCAGGAAACGCCAGCCGGCCAGCCGGGTGGCTGCCACGCCCTTGGCGCTGACGCTGTCGAGGACGTGGACGGGCAGGGGCAGCTCGGGAGTGACGGGACCCTGCACGGCGCGCAGGGAGGGAGTTCGAGCCTCGCGGACCGCGGTGGGGGAACCGAGTGCCGTGAGGACGGAGCGAAGTGCGGGCGCGGGAGCCGGGGGGACATGCAGCGGCATGGTGGGTCGCCTCTCATTCGACAGGCACGGTGGCGCGAGGAGGGCAGGGCTGGGCGGACGGCGCTGTCAGCTCATGAAGGTCAGAGAGGCGGGCCGGGGTCCGTGCACGAGGGATGTGTGTGTACGGGGGCTGCCGCGGGGTATCGGCGGCAGGCTCCGGAGGCCGGGCGCCAACCTTCTCTGCCTTGTTCGCGGAGTTTATACGACACTTGTTCACTCGTTGTTTCATCTAGCTGATTCAGGGCACTCCGGCAAGGTGTCATTCAGCCGGTGAGGCGGCGACGATACATGTGGAATCATCCCGATTCCGGGCCGGCTGCGCGGCGGTGACCTCGGCTAATAGCGGCGCTGCGGTCGGCGCATTGTCGTCGGCGTTTTTCACGAGTGGGTGGAGTGCCGGAAATTGCCTTCTGCGTCATGCCTGATGAATGTGCCGTCGATCATTCCGGTCGGCGTGACCAGAGTAGCCGTCCGGGGCCTCGGCCGGGGACGTTATGGATCGCTTCGGCTGGGCATCATCCCCCCTGCACCGGACACCGGGGGCCGGACCGTCCGGCCTGCCCGCCGAAGGAGGGACGCTTCGATGGGGGAGAAGGTCGTGGCAGGCGCGTTCGACCTGTCCGATCGGCAGCGCTACCGCGACAAGCTCCAGCAGTGCCTGAAGGGGCTGGAGCGACTCCTGGAGGAGCAGCGGTTCGACCGGCCGAAGAATCTCATGGGCCTGGAGATAGAGCTGAATCTCGCGGGTGGCGACGGCATGCCGAAAATGCTGAACGGCGAGGTCCTCGAAAGGATCGCCAGCCGCGACTTCCAAACAGAACTCGCCATGTTCAACCTGGAAGTGAACATCGCCCCGCACCGGCTGGGTGCGCGGGTATTCGACCAGCTCGCCGAGGAACTCCGTACCGCGCTGGCATATGCCCACCGAAAGGCCGGGGAGGTCGACGCGGGAATCGTGATGATCGGCATTCTGCCGACCCTGGAACGCGACGACCTGGTCTCCACGAACCTTTCCGCCGTCGACCGCTACACCCTGCTCAACGACCAGATCGTGGCCGCCCGCGGCGAGGATTTCACGCTCGACATCGACGGCGTGGAACACCTCGTCTGCACGTCCAAGTCCATCGCCCCCGAGGCCGCGTGCACCTCCGTGCAGCTGCACCTCCAGGTCACCCCGGGCCGCTTCGCCGCCGTGTGGAACGCGGCGCAGGCGGCGTCGGCCGCGCAGATCGCCGTGGGCGCGAACTCGCCCTTCCTGTTCGGACGGGAACTGTGGCGGGAGTCCCGGCCGCCGCTGTTCCAGCAGTCCACCGACACGCGTCCGCCCGAGCTCCAGGCCCAGGGCGTGCGCCCGCGGACCTGGTTCGGGGAGCGGTGGGTGTCCTCCGCGCACGACCTGTTCCAGGAGAACCTGCGCTACTTCCCGGCGCTGCTGCCGATCTGCGACGACGAGGACCCGCTGGCCGTGCTGGACGCGGGCGGCGTGCCCAAGCTCGCCGAGCTGGTGCTGCACAACGGCACGGTGTACCGCTGGAACCGGCCGGTGTACGGCATCGCCGACGGCGTCCCCCATCTGCGCGTGGAGAACCGCGTGCTGCCGGCCGGGCCGACCGTGACCGACGTCGTCGCCAACGCGGCGTTCTACTACGGCCTGGTCCGCGCGCTGGCCGAGGAGGCGCGGCCGGTGTGGACCCGGCTGCCGTTCGAGGACGCGGCGGCCAACTTCGACGCGGCGTGCCGGTACGGCATCGAGGCACGCTTCACCTGGCCGCGGCGCGGGCGCTACGGCGGCCTCACCGAGGTCGACGCGGTGAGCCTCGTACGCGACGAACTGCTGCCGCTGGCCTCGGCCGGGCTGGACGCGTGGGGGGTGGAGCCCGCCGACCGGGACTTCTACCTCGGCGTGATCGACGAGCGGTGCCGGCGCCGGGTGAACGGCGCGTCCTGGCAGGTCGCGACGTTCCACCGGGCCCTGGAGGCGGGGCTGTCGAGGGAAGCGGCACTGGCCGCGACGACGCGGCGGTACGCCGAGTTGATGCGGGAGGGGGAGCCGGTGCATCTGTGGCCGGTGGGGCTGCGGGAGCCAGTGGTGGCCGGCTGAGCGGGGGGAGCCGTTCGGTCGAGGGCCGGGTCACTGCGTGCGCGGCGGACGGGGCCTCTCGGCGCACCGGTCAGGGGTGGTGGGAGGGCGAGGGCTCGGTGAGGTGGGGAGGTTCGTAAGCTCTGTCTCCAGCCGTCGCGGGTGTGGCGGGTGTGAGGCAACGGGAGGCAGAGTGCAGGCGGACTCGGACGCGGTGGCTGGTTCCTCCCCGCTGGAGCGGCCCGGGCGGCGGGTTCTGCGGGACGAGACCTTGCTGGTACTGGCGCTCTCGCTCGGCGCCAGCGGGGTCTCCGCGCTGATCAGCTTCATCGGCTCGGTGACCAGACCGGGCGGCCTCAAGGACCAGGCCGCCACGCTCAACGCCTCGGCCGCGCCGGGCCGCCCCTGGCTCGACCTCGCCTGGCAGCTCTTCGGCATCACGACCGCGCTGGTGCCGGTCGCCCTCGTCGCGCACTTCCTGCTGCGCGAGGGCGAGAGCCTGCGCACCCTGGGCTTCGACCGCACCCGGCCCTGGCCGGACCTGGGCCGGGGTGCCGCGATCGCCGCGGTGATCGGCAGTACCGGCATCGCCTTCTACCTCGCCGCGCGCGGCCTCGGTTTCAACCTCACCGTGGTGCCCGAGGCGCTGCCCGACGTGTGGTGGAAGTACCCGGTGCTCATCCTCTCGGCGGTGCAGAACGCCGTCGTGGAGGAGGTCATCGTGGTCGGCTATCTGCTGCGCCGGCTGAACCAGTTGGGCTGGTCGCCCGGCGGCGCGCTGATGGCCAGCTCCGTCCTGCGCGGCTCGTACCACCTCTACCAGGGCATCGGAGGCTTCATCGGCAACCTGGTGATGGGCGTCGTCTTCGTCCACCTGTACCGGCGCTGGGGCCGGGTGGGGCCCCTGGTGGTGGCGCACTCGCTGCTCGACATCGGGGCGTTCGTCGGGTACGCGCTGCTGGCCGGCCGGGTGGACTGGTTGCCGACGGCGTGAGCGACCGGGCTGGGGGAGGGGGCGTACGGCTGCTTCGTACGCCCCCTTCTCGTGTCCTCTTCTCGCCTTCCTCAGGCGTGCAGTTCGCCCTCGATCACGGTGACCGCGTGTCCGCTGAGGAGCGTGCGGTCGCCGCGCAGTTCGACGTGGACCCGGCCGGAGCGCGGTGAGGCCTGGAGGCCGGTCAGCGTGGTGCGGCCCAGGCGCTCGGACCAGAACGGGGCGAGCGCGGTGTGGGCGCTGCCGGTCACCGGGTCCTCGTCGATGCCGACGTTCGGGAAGAAGCAGCGGGAGACGAAGTCGTGGCCGCGGGCCGGGTCGTCGGCGCGGGCGGTGGCGATGATGCCGCGCCGGGAGTACGCGGCGAGCGCCTTGTGGTCGGGTGCCAGGGCGTGCACCGTCTTCTCGTCGGCGAGTTCGAGCAGCAGGTCACCGACGTTCGGGCCGGTGTCGAAGGCCGCGCGGGGTACCGCGCCCAGGGCCTCGGCGACCCCGTCCGGCACGTCGACGGGGGTGAGCGGGGCGGTGGGGAAGTCCAGGGTGATCGAGCCGTCCTGGCGGGGTGTCGCGATGAGGACGCCGCTGCGGGTGGCGAAGCGGACGGGGCCCTCGTGGGCGCCGGTGGTGTGCAGCACGTGGGCCGTGGCGAGTGTGGCGTGGCCGCACATCGCGACCTCGGAGACGGGGGTGAACCAGCGCAGCGCCCAGTCGGCCTCGCCGCCCTCGGGCAGGCGGTGCGCGAAGGCGGTCTCGGCGTGGTTGACCTCCATGGCCACGTTCTGGAGCCAGGCGTCGTCCGGGTAGGCGTCGAGGAGCAGGACCCCCGCCGGGTTGCCGGCGAAGGGACGGTCGGTGAAGGCGTCGACGATTCGAATCCGCATGGCATGACGCTAGGGGTTCGGTGGAGCCGCGGACCAAGGCCAATTCGCGAGTGTTGGATTGATTTCGCGGGCGGTGGTGGTCCCCGGTCCGGCTCCTCGCGCCGAGCGTGGCGCCAATCGGCGCGCCGGCAGGGCCAGTTGCCCGACGGTTGGCGGATGACCCTCGGGGCCGGTGCCGGTGAGGATGACCGGCATGGATCCCGAACTCGAAGCCTTCATCCCCTTGCTCCCCAGTTTCGACCTGACCGATCCGGTCGCCTACCGCAAGACCTACACCGAGCTGGCCGCCGCGAGGCCGGAACCCGACACCACGGGACTGGAGATCGAGGACCGCACGGTGCCCGCCGATCCGGACGTGCCGGTGCGGATCTACCGCCCGGACCAGGCGCGGGGTGCCGTCGTCTGGCTGCACGGCGGCGGATGGGTGGTCGGCGACCTGGACACCGAACGCCATTGGGCCGCCCCGATCGCGCGACTCTCCGGCGCCGTCGTGATCAGCGTCGACTACCGCCTGGCGCCCGAGCACCGGTTCCCGGCCGCCCTGGACGACGTCCACGCCGTACTGACCTGGGCGCACCGGCACGCCGCCGAGCTCGGCGTCGACCCGGACCGGATCGCGGTCGGCGGTCACAGCGCCGGCGGCGCGCTCGCGGCCGCGGTGGCCCTGCGGGCCCGCGACGAGCAGGGGCCGCCGATCCGCTTCCAGCTGCTCAACGAGGCCACCCTCGACGACCGGCAGCGGACGTGGTCGGCGCGGAACTTCACCGACACGCCCTGGAACACCCGTGCCGTGCGCGTCGCGGCGATGGAGCACTACCTGGGCTCCCAGCCCGCCACGCCGTACGCCGCACCCGCGCGGGCCGACGACCTGACCGGTCTGCCGCCGGCCTACGTCGCCACCGCGGAGTTCGATCCGAATCGCGACGAAGGCATCGAGTACGCGCTGCGCCTGCTCCAGGCGGGCGTGCCGGTGGAGCTGCACCAGTGGCCGGGCACCTTCCACGGGTCGCTGGCGATCCAGTCCGCCGAGGTCTCGCAGCGACAGCTCGCCGAGATCGGCGGCGCCCTGCGCCGTGCCCTCACCGGGTGAGGCGGTGGTGACCGCCGAGACGAAGAGCGATTTTGTGGAAGAGAGCATGGGGCGGCTGCTGCGCCCGTATGCACGGACCTTCGCGGCCGTCGTGATCCTTCAGGTGATCGGCGCTCTCGCGGGTCTCGCGCCGCTGCTCGCGGTCGTGGAGCTGGGGCGCACCCTGCTGGAGCCCGGACCGGTCGACCGCGACCATGTCCGGACGGTCGTGATCGCGGGCGCGGTCGGCCTGTTCGTCCGGCTGGTGTTCACGGCGGCGTCGTCCGGCATCGGCCATCTCCTGGACGGCAAGGTGCAGTTGACCTTCCGCAGGCAACTGGCCGCGCGGCTGGGGCGTGTGCCGATCGGCTGGTTCGCCCGGCGCCGGACCGGTGAACTGGCCAAGGTGGTCGGGGAGGACGTCGGCGCCGTGCACCCGTTCATCGCGCACACCCCCGGCGAGCTGGTCTCCGCCTTCGTGGTGCCGTCGGCGTCGCTGGTCTACCTGTTCACCGTCGACTGGCGGCTCACGCTGATCACCCTGGTACCGGTGGTACTGGCCGTGGCGCTGGTCCCGCTGATGATGACCCCGGCCCGGCTGCGTGAGCAGGAGGAGTTCGACGGGGCCATGGCCCGGATCTCCGGTTCCGTCGTCGAGTTCGTACAGGGCATCTCGGTGGTCAAGGCGTTCGGCGGGACCGGGCGCGCCCACCGCGCGTTCCGCACCGCCGCGGACGACTTCGTCGAGACCTTCGGCCGGTGGGTGCACGGCCTCTCCAGGATCGCCGCGGGCATGCAGCTCGCGCTGTCGCCGCCGTTCGTCCTGCTGGTCGTACTGACCGGCGGTACGGCCCTCATCACGAACGGCGACCTGGCGCCGGCCGACCTGTTGCCGTTCCTGCTGCTCGGACTGGGTCTGACCGCTCCCGTGGCCGCCCTCGGGCACGGCTTCGACGAGATGCAGGCGGCGCGCCGCGCGGTCGGCCGGATCCGGGAGGTGCTGGCGACGGAGCCGCTGCCGGAGCCCGCGCGCCCGGTGGCGCCCCAGGGGCGGCGGGTGGAACTGCGGGACGTCCGCTTCGGCTACACGGCCGACCGCGAGGTGCTGCGCGGCATCGACCTCGTCCTGGAGCCGGGCACGGTCACTGCGATCGTCGGACCGTCGGGGAGCGGGAAGTCGACGCTGGTGCAGCTGTTGCCGCGGTTCTTCGACCCCACCCACGGGTCCGTCCTGCTCGGCGGCGTCGATCTGCGCGACCTCGGCAGCCGGGAGCTGTACCGGGCGGTCTCCTTCGTCTTCCAGGACGTCCGGCTGCTGCGCGCGTCGGTCGCGGACAACATCGCCCTCGCGGTACCGCACGCCCACCTCGACGACGTGGTGCGCGCGGCCCGGCTGGCGAACATCCACGACCGCGTCCTCGAACTGCCCCGCGGCTACGACTCGGTGATCGGTGAGGACGCCGGCCTGTCGGGCGGCGAGGCACAGCGGATCTCGCTCGCCCGCGCGCTGCTCGCCGACACGCCCGTGCTGGTGCTCGACGAGGCGACCGCGTTCGCGGATCCGCGCACCGAGCAGGCGGTACGCCGGGCGCTGGCGACGCTTCACGGCGAGCGGACCGTTCTGGTCATCGCCCACCGCCTGGAGACGATCGCCGACGCCGACACCGTCGTGATGCTGGAGGACGGGGCGATCGTCGAGCGCGGCACGCCCGCCGAACTGCTGGCTCGGAACGGCAGATTCGCCGACTTCTGGCAAGCCCACCGATCGGCCGCGCTCCGGCAGTCCCATCGTTCGGCCGGGATCCCGCAGGCCCACCGATCGGCCGTGCTCCGGCAGTCCCATCGTTCGGCCGCGCTCCGGCCATCCCACCGATCAACGACCGCCGACGAGAACGAAGCCCACGGTGACGTACCGCGAGGAGACGACTCCCGATGATCCGAATGCTGCTGCGCGTGCTAGGCCGCGCGTACGCCCGGCCACTGCGCCGCACCGTGGCTCTGATGACGACGACCGCGGTGGCCGAGGGCCTGTCCTACGCGCTGCTGGCTCCCGTGCTGCGGGAGCTGTTCGGGAGCACGCCCGGGGACGCCTGGCCCTGGCTGACCGCGTTCGGGATCGCGTTCGCGGTCTACGCGGCGCTGCGCTACCTCAGCGACCTGTCCGGCTTCCACGTCGGCAGCGCGCTGCTGCGCGGCATGTACCACCGGCTCGGCGACCATCTGGCGAGGCTTCCCCTCGGCTGGTACGGCTCGGGTCGCCTCGGCGAGGTGTCCGTCCTGGCCAGTCGTGGCGTCCTGGACGCGATGAGCGTCATCGCGCATCTGCTGGCACCCTTCGTCTCGGCCGGTGTGACCCCGCTGACGATCGTCGTCGTGATGCTGGTGCTCGACTGGCAGATGGGGCTGGCCGCGCTGGCCGCCGTACCGGTCGTGGCGGCGATCCAGGTGTGGACGGCACGCGCGACGGCCGCTCAGGACGCGCGCCGCGAGGAACGCGACCACGAGGCCACCGGGCGGGTCATCGAGTTCCTTCAGGCGCAGCCGGTGCTGCGGGCCGGTGGCCGGACCACCGAACGCTTCCGGCTGCTCGACGACGCGCTGCGGGACGTCCAGCGAGCGTCCCGCCGGTCCACGCTCTCGGCGCTGCCCGGCGCGGTGGGCCTGACGCTCACCGTGCAGGCCGCGTTCACCGGACTGCTGGCCCTGGGCGCCTACCGCGCGCTCGACGGAAGCATCGGTGCGGCCGAGCTCCTGACGATCCTGGTGCTGGCCGCCCGCTGCGCCGATCCACTGCTGTCGCTGACGGACATCGCCGGGAAGCTGCGCGGCGCCCGGTCCGTGCTGGCGCGGCTCGACGCGGTGCTCGGCACCGCCCCGCTGCCGGAAGCCGCCGAACCGGTCCAGCCGCGAGGCCATGGCCTGGAGTTCGAGTCGGTCGTCTTCCGGCAGGGCGATCGCACGGTGATCGACGACGTCTCGCTGTCCGTCCCGGAGGGTCAGCGGCTCGCCGTCGTGGGACCGTCGGGCGCGGGCAAGAGCACGTTGCTGCACCTGCCGGCGCGGTTCCACGACGTGGACGGGGGCGCGGTGCGCGTGGGAGGCGTGGACGTGCGCTCGATCGACCCCGAGGTGCTGATGGCCCGGATCGCCATCGTCTTCCAGGACGTCTATCTCTTCGACGGCACGATCGAGGAGAACGTCCGGCTGGGCCGGCCCGACGCCACCGACGCCGAGGTGCGGGAGGCGGCCACCGCGGCGCGGCTGGACGAGGTGATCGAGCGGCTGCCCGGCGGCTGGGACGCGCGTGTCGGCGAGGGCGGCGCACTGCTGTCGGGCGGTGAACGCCAGCGCGTGTCGATCGCCCGGGCGCTGTTGAAGGACGCGCCCGTCGTGCTGCTGGACGAGGTGACCTCGGCGCTCGACCCGGTGAACGAGGCGGCCGTCCACGAGGGCATCGAGCGCCTGATGGCGGGCCGGACGGTGGTGATGGTCGCGCACCGGATGCGGACCGTCGAAAGCGCTGACCGCGTGGTGTTCCTGGACGGCGGCCGGGTGGTGGAGGAGGGCGGCCACGAGGAGCTGCTGCGCCGGGGCGGCCGTTACGCCGAGTTCTGGGGCATCTCCATGGCGCCGGCGGGAGGCTGAGCGAGCGAGCCCCTTGCCGTAAGCATCGTTCCGATATATCGTTGAGGCATCGCGAGCGATACGCGACAGATCAGCGATCGAATGGAGTGATGATCATGCGTACCCACGGATTCGAGCGTGGACACGGTGGTTCCGGCCGTCACGGCCGGGGTGGTTTCGGTGGCGGCCTCGGTGCCGGTTTCGAGGGGCGGCGTGCGGCCTTCGGCCCGTTCGGGCCGGGTGGTCCCGGCTTCGGCGGACCGGGATTCGGTGCGGGCCCCTGGGGGCCCCGAGGGCGCGGCGGACCGCGTGGCAGGGCGCGGCGAGGTGACGTACGGGCCTCGATCCTGGCCTTGCTGAAGGAGCGGCCGATGCACGGCTACGAGATGATCCAGGAGATCGCCGAACGCAGCGGCGGCGCCTGGAAGCCCAGCCCCGGCTCGGTGTACCCGACCCTTCAGCTGCTGGAGGACGAGGGTCTCATCGTCAGTGAGTCCGAGGGCGGCAAGAAGCTGTTCTCGCTCACCGAGACGGGCCGCACGGCGGCCGAGGAAGGCCCGGACGCCCCCTGGGAGGAGGCCTCGCGCGGGGTCGACTGGGAGGCGCTGAACGACATCCGCCAGGCCGGGTTCGGCCTGATGGAGGCCTTCGGCCAGGTCTGGAAGACCGGCAGCGCCGAGCAGCGCGAGAAGGCGCTGGCCGTCATCAACGACGCCCGCAAGAAGCTGTACCTCATCCTCGCCGACGAGGACTGAGCGGCTGCGCAGGCCCTACGGCGACGAGAGCGCCCCGCGGACACCCCGCGGGGCGCTCTCCCGTGCCCGGCGGGCGTCCGCCGCTGTCCCGTCAGCCGACCGGTCCGCCCAGCTTGCGCAGCGACTCGTGGAGCGCGGCCGTCGCCGAGTCCGTCAGCTTGCCCGCCATCAACGACACCGCGGCGCCGGTGAACTCGCCGTCGATCCGGATCGCCGTGCCGCCCCCGGTCGGCGTCAGGGTGTAGCGGGTGGCCACCGTCACGGCCATCGGACCCTTGCCGCGGATCGCCAGCCCCCGGGCCGGCGTCACCTCCTCGACGGTCCACTCGACCTCGGCGGGGAAGCCCACGAGCCTCATGTTCTCCTGGAAGGTCGCGCCCACCTCCAGGCTCGCGGGGCCGCCCTGCGGGAAGGCGGTGTGGGTGGCGTTCCACTCCGCGTGCGTGATCTCATCCGTAAGGAGGAGATTCCGGCCAGGGATGTCCGCTCCGCGTGGGACGCGAAGATGCGTCCTGCCGGGGATGCCCCGATCGGCGAGGGCTGATGGGGTGGGGGATGTGCGACCCCGTTTCCCCCGGCAGTCGGGCCATGACCTCGGCGCCCACCGCGTGGACGACGATGCCGGGCTCAGTGCCGAGCTGGCATCGGTGCTCGCCGCTGCCCGCAGAAGGGCCGTACGCGACGGGGACGGGCAGATCGACACCGCCCATCTCCTCCACTCGCTCCTGGAGTACGACTCCGACGTCCGCGCCGCCCTCAGCGGTGGCCCCCGGCTCGCCCGGCTGCTCGGCTATCTCGTGCAGCGCAGCATCGGCTACGGCCTGCGCTGGCACGGCAGCGTCGAGGACTCCGGCGCGATCCCGGTCGTGCCCGGCTGCGAGGGCTTCTCGCCCGTGGCCGCGGCCGCGCTGTCGTACGCCCGTGGCCGGGCCGAGCGGCGCGGCGACCGCACCGCCCGCGGGGTCGACCTGCTCGCGGGGATCGTCGTGGATCCCGGGGCACGGGCGGTCGAGGTGCTGGGCCGGGCCGGGATCGACGTGGCGGAGCTGCGCACACGGCTCGACGACCGATCACTCGACGACCGATCACTCGACGGTCGATCACTCCACGGTCGATCGCTCGCCGACGGATCAGTCGATGGCGGATCGCTTGCCGACGGATCACTCGATGGCGGATCTCTCGACGACGGATCGCTCGACGGCCGGCTGTTCGAGGGGGCGCCGCGGCCGTACGTGCGGGGCGGCGAACCCGGGCTCTGAGGTCCAGCCGGTGAGACAGGTGTCAACGGGGATGACGGTCATGTCGTCGCCTGTCATCATGTGCCGGTGCATACGTCTGAGAGCAGTCACAGCAGCCGCGGGAAGGGCCTCGGCCTCGGTCTCGCGCTCGCGTCGGCGGTCGCCTTCGGCGGCTCCGGAGTCGCGGCCAAACCGCTGATCGAGGCGGGCCTCGACCCGCTGCACGTGGTCTGGCTGCGGGTGACCGGCGCGGCCCTGGTGATGCTGCCGCTCGCCGTGCGCCACCGCGCGCTGCTGCGCCGCCGGCCCGCGCTGCTCGCCGGGTTCGGGCTGCTCGCCGTGGCCGGTGTGCAGGCCTGCTACTTCGCCGCGATATCCCGGATCCCCGTAGGGGTCGCGCTGCTCGTCGAGTACCTGGCGCCCGCCCTGGTCCTCGGCTGGGTGCGGTTCGTGCAGCGGCGGCCGGTGACCCGGGCCGCGGCGCTCGGAGTGGTCCTCGCGGTCGGCGGGCTCGCCTGTGTCGTCGAGGTGTGGTCGGGACTCCGCTTCGACGCGCTCGGCCTGCTGCTCGCGCTCGGCGCCGCCTGCTGCCAGGTCGGCTACTTCGTCCTGTCCGACCAGGGCAGCGACTCCGGCGAGGACGCGCCCGACCCGCTCGGCGTCATCGCCTACGGCCTGCTGGTCGGCGCCGCCGTGCTGACCGTCGTCGCCCGGCCCTGGGGCATGGACTGGTCGGTGCTCACCGGCACCGCGCGCATGGACGGCACCCCGGTCGCGGCCTGGCTGCTGCTCGGCTGGATCGTGCTCGTCGCCACGGTCGTCGCCTACATCACCGGCGTGCTGTCCGTCCGCCGGCTGTCACCGCAGGTCGCCGGGGTCGTGGCCTGCCTCGAGGCGGTCATCGCCACCGTGCTGGCCTGGGTGCTGCTCGGCGAGCACCTGTCCGCCCCGCAGGTCGTGGGCGGCGCGGTGGTCCTGGTGGGCGCGTTCATCGCACAGTCCTCGACGCCGGCCAAGGGGGCCGCGGAGCCGGTCGCGGGCGGCGCGCCGGAACGGGAGCTGTCCGCGCGCGGCACGGCCACCTGACGCCCGGCCGGGGCCCCGGCACCCGTCAGCGGGCCCGGGCGGCCTCCCACGCCGACGGGTCGAGGAAGTGCACGTCGTAGCGGTCCTGCTCGGGCAGGAGGGCGTCGAAGGAGCCGGCGCCGTGGGCGATCCGGCCGAGGGCGCGGAAGTAGTCGAACCGGTCGACGCCCGGCGTCAGCACCACGAGCAGGTCGGCGCTGTGGCCGCGGGCGGCGCCGAAGGCGTGCGGCAGCCCCGGCGGGACGACGACCAGCCCGCCCGGTCCGACGGGTGTCAGCGTCCCGTCCAGGAAGAAGTCCACGGTGCCGTCGAGGACGTAGAACAGCTCGGACGACGCCGCGTGGTGGTGCGGCCGGGCTCCGTCGGCGCCCTCCGGAAGGGTGAGGCGGTTGGCGCCCAGCGTGCCGCCGGTGGCGCTCGCGTCGGCCAGCAGCCGGAAGCCGCCGCCGTGCGGCAGTGGCACGTGCTCGGCCTCCTCGGGCCGGACGATCAGCGGGTCGTGGGTGGTGGCGGTGCGCCGGGTCATGTCTCGTGGCTCCTGTCGGGGTGTGCCGGGCCGGGTCTCCATTCGAACGCGGGAACAGACCGTGAACCAGCGGCGGTTGGCGCTGGTGGTGATCACGGTTCGTGATGAATGGGGGAGCTGTGGAGCTGCGGCAGCTCGAGTACTTCGTGGCGGTGGCCGAGGAGGGCGGATTCGGCCGGGCCGCGGAACGGCTCGGCATCGTGCAGTCGGCCGTGAGCCAGCAGATCCGCCGCCTCGAGCGGCAGCTCGGTGTGCCGCTGTTCGATCGCTCCACGCGCCGGGTGCGGCTGTCGGGTGCCGGTGAGCGGCTGCTGCCCGAGGCGCGGGCAGCGCTGGCCGCCGCGCGGCGGGTGCGGGAGGTGGCCGCCGGCATCGTGTCCGGGGCGGACGGAGTGCTGCGGCTGGGCAGCGTGCACGGCCCCGGCGACCGGATCTACCGCCTGCTGGACGGACTGGCCGCGGTGGCCCCCCGGCTCAAGGTCAGGCTGCGGCGGCTCCCCCTCGCCGACCGGCTGGCCGCGGTGCGGGCCGGGGAGCTGGACGCGGCGCTGGTCCGCGGGCCGCTGACCGCGCCGGAGCCGGTCTTCCTGCCGGTGTGGGAGGACCCGCTGTACGTGGCGCTGCCCGCCGGCCATCCGCTGTCGGCCGGGCCGGCCCCGCGCCTGGAGCAGCTGGCGGACCTGCCCCTGCGGCTCGCCCCGCGCGAGCGCAACCCGCCCTTCCACGACCTGGTGACCGGCGCCCTGCGCGCGGCCGGCGCCGAACCGGTGCCGGGGCCGCCGTTCACGACCCTCCAGGAGACCCTGACCGAGATCGGCGCCGGCAGCCCCTCCTGGACGGTCTTCTACGAGGTGGCCGGACTGCCGTCGGTGCCGCGCGTGGCGATACGGCCGCTGGCCGGGCCGGCGCTCGTCACCTCGCTCGCCGTGCCGCCGGGCCCGCCCTCCGCGCCGCTGCGTCACCTGCTGGCGGCGGTGGCGCGGGTGGACGCCGGACCCGGGCCGGGTCAGAGCGCCGCGAGGTAGCCGGGCAGCTGCGTGCCGGGCTTCAGGGCGGCGTCGGCGACCGGCGTGTCGTACCCCTTGCGCAGCGGGACGACGCCGGCCCAGTGGGGGAGGTCGAGGTCCTCGGGCTCGTCGTTCACCCCGCCGGTGCGCAGCTTGGCCGAGACCTCGTTCAGGTCGAGGCGGATCACGGCCGTGGCGGCGAGTTCCTTCTTGTTGGCGGGGCGGGAGTCCTCGGCCCGGCCCGGCACCACGTGGTTCACCAGGGCGTCCAGGGCCTCGCGCTTCTCGTCGGGGTCCGTGACGTCGTACGCGAGGCCGTGCACCACCACCGAGCGGTAGTTGATCGAGTGGTGGAAGGCCGAGCGGGCCAGGATCAGCGCGTCGACGTGGGTGACCGTCAGGCACACCGGGAGGCCCGGGTCGGCCTGGCCGGTCATGCGCAGCGGGCGGGAACCCGTCGAGCCGTGCACGTACAGCCGCTCGCCGACCCGGCCGTAGAGCGTCGGCAGTACGACCGGGGCGCCGTCGCGGACGAAGCCCAGGTGGCAGACGTAACCCTCGTCGAGTATCGAGTGCACCAGCTCCCTGTCGTACCGGGCGCGGTCGGCCGAGCGGGTCGGGACGGTGCGGTCGGTCGGGGTGTAGGCGGCGGGCGACTCATCCGTCTGCCGGGTGGCCTGCATTGGCGCTCTCCATTGCACTAGTGCATAATCGTCTTTGTGCTAGGAGAATATCCGATCAGAGGGTGGCGCGCAGCGGATATCTCCGCGAGCGTCGAGGAGGCGGTGGCCTCCGGCGACCTGGAACCCGGCCGGCTGCTGCCGCCGATGCGGGAGCTGGCGACCCGGCTCGGAGTGAACCCGAACACCGTCGCGGCCGCCTACCGCACCCTGCGCGAGCGCGGGGTCATCGAGACCGACGGGCGCAGGGGCAGCCGGGTGCGCGCCAAACCGGCCACCACCGGACGCGAGTACATCCGGGTCGAGGTGCCGGAGGGGGTGCGCGACGTGGCCGCGGGCAACCCCGACCCCGCGCTGCTGCCACCGCTCGGCCCGGCCTTCGCGGCGGCGGCCGGACAGGGCGACCGGCATCCGGTGCTGTACGGCGAGGCGGCCGTGGAGCCCGAGCTGGCCCGGATCGCCCGCGCCGACCTCGACGCCGACGGGGTGCCGGACGGGCCGGTCGCGGTCGCCTCCGGCTCGCTCGACGCGATCGAGCGGGTGCTCGTCGCACACCTCAAGCCCGGCGACGCGGTCGCCGTCGAGGACCCCGGCTGGGGCAGCCTCCTCGACCTCGTCCCGGCGCTCGGGCTGCGCACGGTGCCCGTCGGCGTCGACGACGACGGACCGCTCCCGGACGACGTCCGCGCGGCCCTCGCCGGCGGGGCCCGTGCCCTGATCGTCACCGACCGGGCCCAGAACCCCACCGGCGCAGCGGTCACCGCCGCACGCGCGCGTGCCCTGCGGTCCGTGCTCCGCGACCACCCGGAGACCCTGCTGATCGAGGACGACCACGGGTACCGGATCGTCGACCTGCCGCTGCACCCGCTGGCCGGCGCCACCCGCCGCTGGGCCTTCGTGCGCTCGGTCGCCAAGGCCTACGGCCCGGACCTGCGGCTCGCCGTGCTCACCGGCGACACCGTCACCGTCGACCGGGTGGTCGGCCGCCAGCGGCTCGGGCCCGGCTGGGTCAGCCGGATCGTGCAGCGCGCGGTCGTCCGGCTCTGGACCGACGGAGCGGTGGACGCGCGGGCGGTGGCGAAGGCCTACGGGCGTCGCCGCGACGCGCTCGTCGACGCGCTCGCGGAACGCGGGATCGCGGCGCACGGGCGCAGCGGGATGAACGTGTGGATCCCGGTGCCCGACGAGACCGGAGCCGTCGCCCGGCTGCTGCACGCGGGCTGGGCCGTCGCCCCCGGCGCCCGCTTCCGGATGAGCGCCCCGCCCGGCATCCGCGTCACCGTCTCGGCGCTGACCGGCACCGAGACGGAGCCGCTGGCGGACGCGATCGCGTCGGCGGTGAGGCCGGCGCCGGCGCGGGGGTATGTCTGAGGCGGTGCGCACAGGGAGGCGCCGCTGCTCGCGCAGGGGGTGCGCCGCTACTCCCGCGCCTTCGGCCGCACCTGGGTCAGCGCCGCTCCCGCCAGCACGATGGCCGCGCCGACCGGCGTCGACCAGGCGAGCGGCTCGCCGAGGAGGGCGACACCGGCGGCGGTGGCGATGACGGGGATGAAGTACGTGACCATCTGGCCGGTGGTCGGGCCGACCTCGGCGACGAGGCCGTACTGGAGCAGCACGGCGACGCCCGTGCCGAGCGCGCCCAGGGCCGCGACGGCCAGCAGCGGCACGAGCGGGAACGCGGTCGGCGCGCTGGTGAACAGGGGCGTGACGATCGCCAGCTGCACCGTGGCCAGCAGCAACTGCGCGCCGGTCAGGGACAGGTGGGAGTCGGGCGCCCCGGCGAGCGTGCGACGGACGTAGATCCAGCCGATCGGGTAGCTCAGCGAGGCCAGCAGGGCCATCGCCGTACCGGTGGCGTCCAGTCCGGCGAAGCCCTGCCAGGCGCCGAGCACGGTGAGGACGCCGAGGAAGCCGATGCCGAGACCGGCGACGCGCAGCCGGGTCGGACGGTCCTCGGCGAGGGCGACCAGGGACAGGGCCATGCCCCACAGCGGCGAGGTGGCGTTGCAGATGCCGGCGAGCGTCGACGGGATGGTCAGTTCCGCGTAGGCGAAGAGGGAGAACGGCAGCGCGTTCAGGAGGAAGGCGGCGACCGTGAGGTGCGCCCAGGTGCGGGCACCGCGCGGGAGCCGCTGCCGCTTCATCGCCATCGCCGCCGCCAGCACCGCCGTACCGAACACCAGCCGCCCGAGCGTGACCTGGAACGGCGCGTACGCCCCGGTGCCCACCTTGATGAGCAGGAAGCTGAAGCCCCAGATCAGCGACAGCGCGGCGAAGCGGACACGCCAGTCGACGGCACGGCGGGGCCGGGGCGGGGCGGCGGAGGGGGCGCGGGTGGTGGAGGCGGCGGTGGTCATGATGCCCACGATGCGGGAGTCGATCTCGTAGCACAATCGAGAATTCGCACGGGATATCTCGTAGCACGGCTTAACCGTCGCCTTAACCGCCCGGTCGTAGCATCGCGTCCATGCTGAACCTCGACCGGCTGCGCACCCTCGACGCCCTCGCCCGGCACGGCTCGGTGAGCGGTGCCGCCGAGGGGCTGCATGTCACGACCTCGGCCGTCTCGCAGCAGCTGACCAAGCTGGAGCGGGAGGTCGGCCAGCGGCTGCTGGTGAAGCACGGCAGAGGCGTCCGCCTCACCGACGCGGGGCGGCTGCTCGCCGAGCACGCGGCGCGGATCCTGTCACAGGTGGAGCTCGCCCAGTCCGACCTGGAGGCGCAGCGCGGTCAGGTGGTCGGGGAGCTGCGGCTGTCGGCGTTCCCGACCGCCGCGCGCGGCCTCTTCCCCACGGCGCTCGCCGCGCTGCGCGCCGAGCATCCCGCGCTGCGCCTGCGCTCGTGCGAGCTGGAACCCGAGTACGGCATCCGGGGCGTGGTCCGCGGGGACCTCGATCTCGCGGTCGTCCTCGACTGGTACAACAAGCCGATGCCGCTGCCCGACGGCCTGGTCAAGGCGTCCATCCTGGAGGACCCCGCGGACGTCGCCCTGCCCGTCGGCCATCCGCTGGCCGGCCGGGAGGAGGTGGACCTCGCCGAGTTCGCCGAGGACGAGTGGATCACCTGGGGCGAGGGCGAGTTCTGCCACGAGTGGCTGATGTTCACCCTGCGGTCCAAGGGCATCGAGCCGACCCTCAGCCACCGCGCCGCCGAGACCCACACCCAGCTCGGGCTGGTCGCCGCCGGACTCGGGGTGTGCGTGGTGCCGCTGCTCGGCCGCCATCCGATGCCGCCCGGCGTCGTCACCGTCCCGCTGCGGCAGCGGGTGCGCCGCCATGTGTACGTCGTCTGGCGCGTGGACGCCGACCGGCGGCCGTCGATACGGGCGGCGGTGCGGGCGCTGCGCGCGGCGGGGAAGCGGGTCGCCGGACAGGCGGACGTTTCCCCTAGAGCAGCGCCAGCTTCCGGAAGTCCCACGACCTGATCGTGTCCGGGGCCAGCCGCAGCCAGGCGTGACGGCCGTCGTGCGGCAGGGTATCGAGGCCGAAGTACTTCCCGGCGAAGAGCCGCTCGACCCGCTCCAGCCCGGGGTGCGGCTCGCCGGTGCGCGGGGCCTCGCCGACGAACTCGACGGTCCCGGACAGCTCGGCGCCCCGCAGCTCGTCGTACTCCCGGCCGGCGTCGACCACCACGGCGAGGCGCGCGTCGCCGCGCAGGTCCGCCCAGCGCTTGCTGCGGGTGATCGAGTACAGCCAGAGCGAGCCGTCGTCCCAGACGAACCAGAGGGGGCTCACATGCGGGGTCCCGTCGGCGGAGACGGTGGCGACACGGCAGGTGCGTTCGGCGGCCAGGAACGCGTCCAGCTCGCCGGGCGTCATCATGATCTTCCGGCCCCGGCGCTGCGTGACGGACATGGAATTCCCCTCGGCCGACTGGTGTCTGACGATGCGTCAGAACAGAATGGGCCCTCTCCCGTCCCCGCGCAACGGTGGAGGTCGCCATGACGTCGTCGTACGAGGGTCCCGGCGCGCCCCTCGACCCCGCCACCACCGTAGTGCTCACCGTCGAATGCCAGCAGGGGGTTCTCGGCCCGGACAGCGCCCTGCCCGAACTCGCCCGGGCCGCCCGCGTCTCCGGGGCTCTCGACCGTGTCGCCCGGCTGGTCGCCGCCGCGCACCGCAGCGGCGTCCAGGTCGTCCACGCCGTCGCCGAGCGCCGCCCCGACGGCCGGGGACCGAGCCGCAACGCCCGCCTCTTCCGCGCCGCCGAACGGCTGCCGGTCCGGCAGCTCGCCGGGACCGCCGCGGTCCGGGTGGCGGCCCCGATCGAGGTCACCGAGGAAGACCTGGTCGTACGGCGGCTGCACGGCCTGTCGCCCCTCCACGGCACCGAGCTCCCCACCCTGCTGCGCAACCTCGGCTGCCGCACCCTCGTCGTCACCGGCGTCTCCGCCAACGTGGCCATACCCAACACCGTCTTCGACGCGGTGAACCTGGGCCACACCGTGGTCGTGCCGACCGACGCCATCGCGGGGGTGCCCGACGACTGCACCCCCACGATGATCCGGCACACCCTCGCCCTGGTCGCCACGCTCACGACCACCGACGAGGTGCTGGGCCACCTCGGACGCGCGCGCCGGGACTGGCCCCTCGCACTCACGCCAGCCTGATCTCCTCGCCCTGCACGGTGATCTCGGCGGGCGGCAGGGGCTTGGTCGCCGGGCCCTTCTTGACGCTGCCGTCGGTGGCCGAGAAATGACTGTCGTGGCAGGGGCAGATGATCAGCCCGTCCTTGACGTCCCGCACCGCGCAGCCCTGGTGGGTGCACTTCGACGAGAACGCCTTGAACTCGCCCGCCGCCGGCTGGGTGACCACCACACCCTCGTCGGCGAAGACCTTGCCACCGCCCTGGGGGATCTCCGTGGTCGCGGCGAGCACGGCGCCGGTCGCGCCGCTGTCACCGCCGTCTCCGGCGTCTACGGCGTCCGTGCCGTTCCCGCCGTTCCCGCCGTCCTCCGAGCCGCAGCCGGTCAGCGTGACGGCGAGGCTCGCCGCTCCGGCCGCGGCCAGGACGGTACGACGGGCCGGACCCGACCCGGGCTGAAGCGATTCCGTGGGCATCCTGAGGTTCCCTTCTGCGGACTTCGTGTGCGGTCGGCTGCATGTGATGTCCAGCAGTACGGCCCCGGAGCGGATCCGGTTCAGCCGCCACGCGGGTCTTCACCCCAAAGAGGCCCAGGGCTGGGCCGGGCCGCGTCAGGCCGCCCCCGACGCCCCAGTAGCCTGGGGCGATGCTCAAGGAAGTCATCGCGACCCGCTACATCACGCCGCTGCGTGAGGGCGGCTCGCTGCCGGGACTCGTCGAGGCCGACGACTTCGGGACGTACGTCGTCAAGTTCACCGGAGCCGGTCAGGGACGCAAGACCCTCGTCGCGGAAGTGGTCTGCGGGGAACTCGCCCGCCGCCTCGGCTTCCGCGTGCCCCGGCTGGTGACGCTGGACCTCGACCCCGACCTGGGGCTCGGCGAGCCCGACCAGCAGGTGCAGGAACTGCTGAAGTCCAGCGGCGGCACCAACCTCGGCATGGACTTCCTCTCCGGCGCGCTCGGCTTCGACCCGCTCGCCTTCCGGGTGAGCCCCGAGGAGGCCGGGCGGATCGTCTGGTTCGACGCGCTGGTGAACAACGTCGACCGCTCCTGGCGCAACCCCAACCTGCTGATGTGGCGGGGCGAGCCGTGGCTCATCGACCACGGCGCCACGATGATCTGGCACCACAACTGGCCGTCCGCCGAGG
Organism: Streptomyces sp. TSRI0107; assembly: GCF_001905845.1. Taxonomy (GTDB): domain Bacteria; phylum Actinomycetota; class Actinomycetes; order Streptomycetales; family Streptomycetaceae; genus Streptomyces. Next base: position 40,000 of record NZ_LIVZ01000011.1, read on the forward strand.
CCTCCGCCGCCCGCCCGTACGACGCCTCCGACCACGCCCTGCGGCCGTTCGCCCCGGACGTCCGCGCGGCCGCCGCCGAGCTCGCGCCGCGCGTCACCGAGGATCTGCTCGCCGAGGTCACCGCCGAGATCCCGGACGCCTGGCTGGCCGACGAGCCCGGCTTCGACTCGCCGGACGACCTCAGAAGGGCGTACGCGCGGCCGCTGCTGGCGCGCGCCGCCGTCATCCACGACCGCGTCAACGGCATCGAGGGGACCAAGTGACCGAGCGCCACATCATCAAGGGCAGCCGGCGCAGCGACCGGGACGTCTTCGAGTACGCCCTGCTGCGGGTCGTGCCCCGCGTCGAACGCGGGGAGTGCATCAACGCGGGCGTGCTCGTCTACTGCCGGGCCAAGGCCTACGTCGGCGCCCGCACCCACCTCGACGAGGCCCGGCTGCTGGCCCTGGACCCCCGGACCGACGTGGCCGGCGTCCGGGCCGCGCTGCGCGCCGTCGAGAGCGTCTGCGGCGGCGGCGAGGCGGCGGGACAGGCCGCGGGCGACGACCCCGGCCGCCGCTTCCGCTGGCTGATCGCCCCCCGCTCGACGATCGTCCAACCGGGCCCGGTCCACACGGGCCTGACGACCGACCCGACCGCGGAGACCGAGCGCTTGCTGGACCTGCTGGTGCGGTGAAGGTGCCACCGGCGGTCTGCTGTCGGGGTGGTGTGCCGGGGTTGCCGACAGCGATCGGCGGGTGCGGTGGCCGGGTCCTCGGCGGGGCAGTTTCTGCGGCGCGCTTCAAGGGCTGCGGGTGGGGGCTGTGGACGGCCGGTACGGGGCAGGTGGCCCCGGTGGGGCGGCTGTTGCTTCGGTGCGCCAGGGTTGCCGGTGGTGCGGTGGCTGGGACGCTGACGCTCTGCTTCTGCGGCCGGGTGCCAGGGTCGCCGACAGCGATCGGCGGGTGCGGTGGCCGGGTCCTCGGCGGGGCAGTTTCTGCGGCGCGCCATCAAGGGCTGCGGGTGGTGGCCGTGGGCGGTCGGTGTGGGGACGGGTGTTCCTGGCGGGGCGGTTTGCCCCGGTCCCTCGGGTTGCCGGTGGCGAGCGGCGGATGCTGGGCTCGGGCCCTCGGCCGGGCATTTTCTGCGGTGTGCTGCAAGGCGCCGGTGGCAGCTGGTGAACCGCCGGTGCGGGGACGGGTGTCCCCGGCGAAGCGGCTGTTGCGTCGGCCGCCAAGTTGCCGGTGGTGCGGTCGCCGAAGCTGGTGAGCGGCCGGTTCCGCAGCAGGGCAGCTGTGTGCCATTGCGTCAGTCCCGCGCGGGCTCCCCGCAGGTCAGCGTCTCCTCCGGCGTACCACGTAGCCGGTCGTGAGCGCGGCGGCCGCGACGAAGAGGGCGCCTGCGGTCAGGTCCCAGCCGCTCGGGCCGGAGGTGGTCGCGCCGCCGAGTCCGCCCGCGACGCCGCGGGTGGGGGCGGCGGTCGTGGGGGCGGCGAGGGTGGTCGCGGGGGCGGGCACCCCGGGGGTCGCGGGCGCCGTGGGTGTCGCGGGCTGTCTGGGGCGGGTGGTGGCGGAGATGTCACCGTCGCCGAGGTCACCGTCGCCGGTGTCGTCGCCGCCGCGGCGGGCCAGCACGTCACAGGCGACCCCGTCGTCCGGGCCCGTGTCCTCGTCGAGGCCGTGCGGATCGCTCGGGTCCGCGTCGAAGACGGCCTGCGCGTCCTCCTGGTGGGCGAAATGGGTGCAGTCCAGGTCCTGCGCGTGAGCGGGGCCGGCCGCCGGCACTATCGCGACGAGCGCGAAGAGCGTGCCCACGGCACCGGTGCGACGGCGCATGGAGCGCCTCCTTTCCGGCCACGAATGGCTCGCTCCTCGACGCTAGGCGCCGGGCGGCGCGGCGGCGCGTGGCGGTAGGCCGATCGGATGGCGCGGGGGTAATGGATCACACGCACCCGATCGGGCGTTGACACCGCGTGCCAGGGCTTCTAGCGTCACGTCTGCTGAAGGTACTAAGCGGTCGCTCACTCAATGGGCGTACCGCAGGAGCCGCATCCCAAGGGCGAGGAGAAGCAGCAATGTCCACCACTGAGCAGCGGGTCGCGGTCGTCACCGGTGCCGCGCGCGGTATCGGCGCCGCCACCGCCGTACGACTGGCGGCCGAGGGTCGTGCGGTCGCCGTGATCGACCTCGACGAGGCCGCCTGCAAGGACACCGTGGAGAAGATCACCGCGGCGGGCGGCAAGGCCCTCGCGGTCGGCTGCGACGTCTCCGACGAGGCGCAGGTCGAGGCGGCCGTCGCGCGGATCGCCGAGGAACTGGGCGCGCCCACGATCCTCGTCAACAACGCGGGCGTGCTCCGCGACAACCTGCTGTTCAAGATGAGCGTGTCCGAGTGGGACACCGTCATGAACGTGCACCTGCGCGGCGCCTTCCTGATGTCCAAGGCCTGTCAGAAGCACATGGTCGACGCCGGCTTCGGCCGGATCGTCAACCTCTCCTCGTCCTCCGCGCTCGGCAACCGCGGCCAGGTCAACTACTCGGCCGCCAAGGCGGGTCTGCAGGGCTTCACCAAGACCCTCGCCAAGGAGCTCGGCAAGTTCGGCATCACCGCCAACGCCGTCGCCCCCGGCTTCATCGCCACCGACATGACCGCCGCCACCGCCGAGCGGGTCGGCATGGGCTTCGAGGACTTCAAGACCGCCGCCGCCTCGATGATCCCCGTGCAGCGCGTCGGCGAGCCGGACGACATCGCGAACGCCATCGCCTTCTTCACCGGCGAGGCGGCCGGCTTCGTCTCCGGCCAGGTGCTGTACGTCGCCGGCGGACCGCTCGACTAGGGATCACGACACCATGACTGAACTCTCCGGCAAGGTCGCGCTCGTCACGGGCGCCAGCCGCGGCATCGGCTACGGCGTCGCCGAGGCGCTCGTCGCGCGCGGCGACCGGGTCTGCATCACCGGCCGCACCGAGGACGCCCTCAAGGAGGCCGTCGAAAGGCTCGGCTCCGACCGGGTGATCGGTGTCGCGGGCAAGGCCCACGACGAGGCCCACCAGGCGCTCGCCGTCGAACGCACCATGGAGGCCTTCGGCCGGGTCGACTACCTGGTCAACAACGCCGGGACCAACCCGGTGTTCGGGCCGATCGCGGACCTCGACCTCAACGTGGCCCGCAAGGTGTTCGAGACCAACGTGATCTCGGCGCTCGGCTTCGCCCAGCGGACCTGGCACGCCTGGCAGAAGGACAACGGCGGGGCGATCGTCAACATCGCCTCCGTCGCGGGCCTCGCGCCCTCGCCGTTCATCGGCGCGTACGGCGTCAGCAAGGCCGCGATGATCAACCTGACCATCCAGCTGGCGCACGAGTTCGCGCCCAAGGTGCGGGTCAACGCGATCGCCCCGGCGGTGGTCAAGACCAAGTTCGCGCAGGCGCTCTACGAGGGCCGTGAGGAGGAGGCGGCCGCGGCGTACCCGCTGAAGCGGCTCGGCGTGCCCTCCGACATCGGTGGCGCCGCCGCGTTCCTGACCTCCGAGCAGTCCGACTGGGTCACCGGTCAGACGCTCGTCGTGGACGGCGGCATCTTCCTCAACGCGGGCGTCGCCTGACGCGCCGGGGCCCGGCGGTCGCCGGGCCCGCCACACGGGCGTCGTTTCCCGTCGATACCTTTTCGTGCTCCGCGCGTGACGCGATCGGTGTTGACGGAAACGGCGCCCGTGCCCATGTTTGAGGCTCGCAAGGAGGCTGACAACGTCGTCATCGGAAAGGTGATCAACCACCTCCCGCAAGGACGGTCCACGCGGCGTGTTGCTGCGGTAGTGTCTGCCGACCTTTGGTATGGCAGATCGAGGAGCGTGCGCGTGTTCAACCGGAACCGATGCCTGCGGCAAGTGGCGGCGATCGCTTCCATATCCCTGGTGGCCGGCTGTGGCCTGTTCTCGGACGGCGACGAGGCCGAGAGCGGCCCGATCGTCGTCGGGACCACCAGTGCGCCCAGCACCCTGGACCCTGCCGCGTCCTGGGACGGCTCCTGGGAGCTGTTCCGGAACATCTACCAGACGCTGCTCAGCTACCCGAGCGGCTCGACCACGCCCCAGCCGGACGCGGCCGAGAGCTGCGAGTTCACCGACACCACCAACCGCACCTACCGGTGCGAGCTGCGCAAGGGGCTGAAGTTCTCCGACGGGAGCCCGCTCGACGCGCGCGCCGTCAAGCACTCGATCGACCGGATCCTGGCCATCAAGGCGCCCTCCGGGCCCGCGGGGCTGCTGGGCAGCCTGAGCCGGGTGCAGGCGCGCGGTGACCGCGAGGTCGTCTTCCACCTCAAGACGGCCGACGCCACCTTCCCGTTCGTGCTCGCCACGCCGGCGATGTCCATCGTCGATCCCGAGAGCTACCCCGCCGACGCCCTGCGCGAGGGCGGCGAGGTCACCGGGTCCGGGCCGTACGCCCTCAAGTCGTACAAGGAGAACGACCGGGCCGAACTGGTCCGCAACGACCACTACGAGGGCTTCGCGGAGCGCCGCAACGACGCGGTGACCATCCGGTACTTCCAGGACTCCAAGGCCATGGTGAAGGCCCTCGAGGACCAGCAGATCGACCTCACCTACCGCGGCCTCGCCGCCGACGACATCGTCGACCTGCAGACCAGGGACCCCGACCAGACCCTGCAGCTGGTCGAGGGCGCCGGCATCGACATCAGCTACCTGGTGTTCAACCCCGACGACCCGTGGGCCGGGAAGCCCGCCGTGCGCAAGGCCGTCGCCCAGATCGTGGACCGGCCGACCATCGCCCACAAGATCTACAAGGACACCGTGGACCCGCTGTACTCCATGGTCCCGAACGGCATCAACGGCCACACCACCGGCTTCTTCGACGACTACGGCGACCCCGACGCCGACAAGGCCAAGGCGATCCTCACCGAGGCGGGGATCACCGACCCGGTCCCGCTGACCTTCTGGTACACCACGGACCGCTACGGCTCGGAGACCGCCGTGCTCTTCCAGGAGCTGAAGCGGCAGCTGGAGGCGTCCGGCCTGTTCGAGATCACCCTGAAGAGCCGGCCCTGGAAGACGTACGTCGAGGGCTACCAGAAGGGCGAGTACCCGGTGTTCGGGCGCGGCTGGTTCCCCGACTTCCCTGACGCCGACAACTTCATCGCGCCGTTCGTCGGCAAGGAGAACGCCCTCGGCACGCCCTACCCGGCGCCGGAGATCACCGGTGACCTGCTGCCCCGCTCCCGCCGGGAGAGCGACCGGGCGCAGGTGGAGCGGGAGTTCGAGGAGGCCCAGCAGATCCTCGTCGACGACGTGCGGCTGCTGCCGCTGTGGCAGGGCAAGCAGTTCGTCGCGGCGAGCGAGGAGATCTCCGGCGGGGAGCGGGCCCTCGACCCGTCGACGATCATGATGATGTGGGAGCTGGACCGGAAGACCAGCTGGTGAGGCCGGTCCCACGCGGCCCGCGCGGTGCGTTGTCAGTGGTCGCCTGTAGGTTCTGAGTCCTGGAAGCGACCGCACACCGTAAGGAAGTTGACGTGACCGACATCGCCATGCTGCCCGAGTCCTGGCGCGGGGTCCTGGGCGACGAACTGCAGAAGCCCTATTTCAAGGAGCTGACGGAGTTCGTGGAGGAGGAGCGGGCGAAGGGTCCCGTCTACCCGCCGCGCGAGGAGGTCTTCGCCGCGCTCGACGCCACGCCGTACGACCAGGTGAAGGTGCTCGTCCTCGGCCAGGACCCGTACCACGGCGAGGGCCAGGGCCACGGTCTGTGCTTCTCGGTCCGCCCCGGGGTGAAGACCCCGCCGTCGCTGCGCAACATCTACAAGGAGATGCAGGAGGAGCTGGGCCTGCCGGTGCCGGACAACGGCTATCTGATGCCGTGGGCCCAGCAGGGCGTGCTGCTGCTCAACGCGGTGCTGACCGTCCGCGCGGGCGAGGCGAACTCGCACAAGGGCAAGGGCTGGGAGAAGTTCACCGACGCGGTGATCCGCGCGGTGGCCGACCGGCCCGACCCGGCGGTCTTCGTCCTGTGGGGCAACTACGCGCAGAAGAAGCTCCCCCTGATCGACGAGACCCGGCACGTCGTGGTCAAGGGCGCCCACCCGTCCCCGCTCTCCGCCAAGAAGTTCTTCGGCTCCCGCCCCTTCACCCAGATCAACGAGGCGATCGCCCGGCAGGGCCACACGGCGATCGACTGGCGCATCCCGAACCTGGGCTGACCCCGGCCCGGCCGGATCCGGCCGGCGCCGCCGGTCCGGCCGCGTCGGATCCCGTTCCTGTCGTACGGAGCTGCCTCGTCCGGTTTGTCCGCGGGGGCGGTTAGCGTCGGGAGGGACGGGATCGACGCTGAGCGGGCGGAGGGCGTGGTGGTGGAACGGCAGGAGCAGGCGGTTCCGGACGCGGTGATGGGGCGGATCGGGCAGGTCGTGATGCTGCATCACGCGGGCGACCGCGAGGAGGCCCGGCGGCGGCTGCTGCAGCTGTGGGCGGAGATCGGGGAGCACGGGGATCCGCTGCACCGCTGCACGCTGGCCCACTACCTGGCCGACACACAGGACGACCCGTCGGACGAACTGGCCTGGGACCTGCGGGCCCTCACCGCCGCGGAGGAGGTGAGCGACGACCGTCTCGCCGCCCGCGAGGGCACCCTGGCGGTGCGCGCCCTCTACCCCTCCCTGCACCTCAACCTGGCCGCCGACTACGTCAAGCTCGGCCGTCGCGAGGCGGCCCGGATCCATCTGCGCCGGGCCCGCGGCGCGGCCGGTGTCCTCGCCGACGACAGCTACGGCGACGGGGTGCGCGCGGCGATCGGCCGGCTGGAGTCGGCACTGGGGGACGGGGAGTTCGACGGGGGCTCCCGGGGCGGCGGTACGTGGGGGCCGCCGCAGCAGCGGCCCGGCGGCCCCGAGACGCCGCCGACAACCTGACCCCGAGCGCGTTCTCAGTGGCCGTACGTCCCGCGGCAGATGGTCGCCTCGGGGCTGTCGGCGCGCCAGCCGCCGTATGTCCTGCCGAGGGCGCAGACGTCCTGCGGGCCCTTGGGGACGTCCTTCGTGATGTCCTTGCGCACGGGTGCCGGGATGTCGGGGGCGTTCGTCCGGGGCGGGTGCGCGGGGCGGGACTGCGGACGCCGGGCAGGCGGCTGCTCGGGTGGGGGAGCGGTGCGCGGCTTCGGCGGCTGGGCGGCGGGCGCGGGGGTTCGCGGGTGCGGGCGGCGCGGCTCGGCTGCGGGGTGCTCCGGCCGGCGGGGCGGGCCGACGAGTTCCAGGGCCTCACGGGCCGGAGCCTGCACGATCTGTGGTTCGGCCCGCCGGTCGGGGCGCGGGGCCACGGGCCCGGACGGCGCCGCCGGCGGCCCGGGCGCGGGCGGGCGCTGGACCGTCACACAGCCGGAGAGAGCCGTGACGGCCACGGTGACCAGGAGCGTTGCGGTGGTCGTCGTTCGGTGCACCCGCGCAACAATGCTGCGTCGGGCCCGCCCGGGCACGGCGGACCGGCGGACGTTACGCCGTACGGGTGATCTCCGTCCCCGCAGGGAGGGCGCCCGGCTCGCGCGGGTGACGTTCAGCCGCGCGCGTCCGCGCCGCCCAGCATTCCGTTCAGCAGTTCCCGCAGCCCTGCCCGTACCTCCTCCAGGCTCGGCGGCCGGGTGCTGAAGGAGCCGGCGACGCAGCTGAGCATCAGGCCGTCCGCCCAGGCGACGAGGGACAGGACGTGGCGGTCCGGGGCCGGGGAGCCGAGGGCGGTGACGAGGTCGGAGAGCCGTTCGCGGAAACGGGCGCCCGTCGCGTCGAAGTACGTCCGCAGTTCGGGGCGCCGGGTCGCCTCCAAGGCCAGTTCGTAGCGGGCGAGGGTGAGTTCGCGGTGGTGGGTCAGGGCGCGGTGGGTCGCCAGGGCCAGCCCGTCCGCCAGTGCGTCGAGTCCGCCGCGCGGGTCCGGCATCTCGTCCAGCGCGAGCACCCGCGCCTCCCGGTCCGCGAGCCGCCGTACCGCCAGTTCGAGCAGCGCCTGCCGGGTGCGCGCCAGATTGGACGAGGAGCCCTGGGGGAGGCCTGCGGCCTCGTCGACCGCGCGGTGGGTCAGCCCGCGCATCCCGCGCTCGGCGAGCAGGGCGAGGGCGGTGTCGGCGACGAGATCGGCGCGGGAGGCGCCGCCGGCGGTGCGTACGGACATGGGGATCAACCTACCGGCCCGCTTCTTCCCGCTTCCTCGCCTCACTACACCTGTAGTACAGTCGGGACCGGTCGGGGACTACAGCTGTAGTCAACGGGTCGGGGCGAGGAGGAGCCATGACAGCGTCCAGGCGGGCCGTCGTGATCGGTGGCGGCATCGGAGGACTGACCGCGGCCGCCGCCCTGCACCAGCGCGGGTGGCGGGTCACCGTGCTGGAACGGGCCCGCTCGCTGGAGCCCGTCGGCGCGGCCATCTCGCTCGCCCCCAACGCCCTGCGCGCCCTGGACGTCATCGGCCTCGGCGACACCGTCCGCGACCTCGCCGCCTGGCAGGGCGACGGCGGCCTGCGCACCCCGAGCGGGCGCTGGCTGTCCCGCTCCAGCGCGGCCGCGGCCCAGGAGCGCTTCGGCGGACCCCTGGTCCTGCTGCACCGCGCCACCCTGATCGGCCACCTGGCCGCGCTGCTCCCCGACGGCACCGTCCGCACGGCCGCCGAGGCCACCCTCGCCGACCCCGGCGACGACGGCCGGCCGGCCGTCGTGCGCACCGCCGCCGGCGAGCTGGAGGCCGACCTGGTCGTGGGCGCCGACGGCATCCACTCCGAGGTGCGCCGCGCGCTGTTCCCCGACCACCCGGGGCCCGTCTACTCCGGCTTCACCACCTGGCGGGTGGTGATCCCGGTGCCCGGCGTGGAGTTCGCCTCGCACGAGACCTGGGGCCGGGGCCGCATCTGGGGCACGCATCCGCTCAAGGACGGCCGGGTCTACGCCTACGCCGCCGCCATGACCCCCGCCGGCGGGCGCGGCGGTGACGAGAAGGCGGAACTGCTGCGTCGCTTCGGCGACTGGCACGACCCGGTCCCCGCGGTGCTCGCCGCCGCCCGCCCCGAGGACGTCCTGCGCCACGACGTGTTCCACCTCGCCCAGCCGCTGCCCGCCTACCACCACGGCCGGGCCGCGCTGCTCGGCGACGCCGCGCACGCCATGCCGCCCACGCTCGGCCAGGGCGGCAACCAGGCCGTCGAGGACGCCGTCGTCCTCGCCCACCACTGCGGCGACCTCGCCGCCTACACCGCCGCCCGCCTGCCGCGCACCACCGCCGTTGCCCGCCAGGCCGTCAGGGTCGCCCGGCTCAACATGACCGGCAACCGGGCCCTGATGGCCGTACGGAACACGCTCATCGCCGGCCTGTCCAAAGCCGGACCCGCGCTCGTCCTGCGCGGCTTCGACGGCATCGCCGACTGGCGGCCCCCGCAGCCCCCGTATGCTTCCGTCGAGGCGGACACGGGGACGCGGTGAGGGGAGAACACGTGAAGGTCGGCTGCATCGGACTCGGCGACATCGCGCAGAAGGCCTATCTGCCGGTGCTCGGGGTGCTGCCCGGCGTCGAGCTGCACCTGCAGACCCGTACGCCCGCGACGCTCACCCGGGTCGCCGACACCCTGCACCTGCCCGCCGGGCAGCGCCACACCGACCTCGACGCCCTGCTCGCGCAGGGCCTCGACGCCGCCTTCGTGCACGCGCCCACCGCCGTCCACCCGGAGATCGTCACCCGGCTGCTGGAGGCGGGCGTACCGACGTACGTCGACAAGCCCCTCGCGTACGAACTCGCCGACTCCGAGCGGCTGGTGACGCTCGCCGAGGAACGCGGCACGAGCCTGGCCGTCGGCTTCAACCGGCGGCACGCGCCCGCCTACGCGCAGTGCCTGGAGCATCCGCGCGAGCTGATCCTGATGCAGAAGAACCGGATCGGGCTGCCCGAAGAGCCCAGGTCGATGATCCTCGACGACTTCGTCCACGTCGTGGACACCCTGCGCTTCCTGGTGCCGGGACCGGTCGACGACGTCACGGTGCGCGGCCGGCTCCGCGACGGGCTGCTGCACCACGTGGTGCTCCAGCTCGCCGGGGACGGCTTCACCGCGCTCGGCGTGATGAACCGGCTCAGCGGCTCGGGCGAGGAGATCCTGGAGATCTCCGGGCAGGACACCAAGCGGCAGGTGATCAACCTCGCCGAGGTGATCGACCACAAGGGCCAGCCGACCGTCCGGCGGCGCGGCGACTGGGTGCCGGTCGCCCGGCAGCGCGGCATCGAGCAGGCCGTCCTCGGCTTCCTCGACGCCGTCCGCGCGGGCAAGGTGCTCAGCGCCCGGGACGCGCTGGCGACTCACGAGCTGTGCGAGCGGGTGGTACACGCGGTGCTGGAGTACTCCGGCCCGGCCGCCTGACCACCCGCGCCCCCTCGGCGGCCGCGAACCCGGCGAGCACCAGCAGCGCCGCGTACACCGGCCAGTCGCCGAAGCGGACGTACGGCGTCGTCCCGGCGGCCAGCGGCACCTCGTACACCTCGGCGGCGCTCTCGTCCGTACCGAGCCAGGAGCCGATCCGCTGCCCCTCGGGGCCGTAGACCGCCGAGATCCCGGTCAGCGTCGCGTGCACCATCGGGCGGCCGGTCTCCGCGGCGCGCAGCGCGCCCAGCGACGCGTGCTGCGCCGGCGCCCAGCTCTGCTGGAACGTCGAGGTCGCCGACTGGGCGATCAGCAGATCGGCACCCGCCTCGGCGAGCCTGCGGCTCATGTCGGGGAACGCCGACTCGAAACAGACCATCGGCCCGGCCCGCAGCCCGCCCCCGACGTCCATCACCACCTGCTGGGTGCCACGCCGCCGGTCCTCGCCCGCCGCCTCGCCGACCGAGGTGGCCCAGCCGAGCAGCGACCGTGCCGGAACGTACTCGCCGAACGGGACCAGCCGCATCTTGTCGTACCGGTCGCCGGTCGGACCGTCGGGCCCGACCAGCACCGAACTCTTGTAGATGCCCGGCCGGTCCGAGCGCCGGGCGTCCACGTTGACCAGGACGGGCGTGTCCGTCACGCGGGCCAGCTCCGCGACCCGCCGCGCCACGTCGGGCCGGGCCGGCAGATCGAAACCGACGCTGCTCTCGCCCCACACGATCAGATCGACGTCCTGCCCGGCCAGTTGCCGGGTCAGCCGCTCCTCCCGGTCGAACCGCTGGCCGGGGCCCGCTATCACCCCCGGCTGGACCACCGCCACCCGTGCCTGTCCGTGCACCTCCGGGCGCGGCGACCACGACCAGGCCGCCGAGGTGGCGGCCGCCGTCGCCAGCAGCCCGGCCAGCGCGGGCACCCGCGCCGCTCGTACCGCGACCAGCACGGCGACGGCCACGTTCACCGCCACCACCAGGAAGCTCAGCAGCCACACTCCGCCGACCGATGCCAGCCGGAGCGCCGGCTCCACCTGCCACTGGCTCGCGCCCAGCATGCCCCAGGGCCCGCCGAGCCCCTGCCAGGAGCGCACCAGCTCCACCGCCAGCCAGGCCGACGGCAGCACCAGCAGCGCCGCCGCGACCCGGCCCGGTGCGGCGCCGCCGGCCAGGAACCGGCGCACCAGCCAGCCCCAGGGCGCCCAGAGCGCGCCGAGCAGGCCCGCGATGACGAACGTGAACACATGCAGGTTCGGCAGCAGCCAGTGGTGCACGGCCAGCACGAACCCGAACCCCCCGCACCAGCCGTCGTACACCGCCCGCCGTCCGGTCGGCGCCGTGCGGGCCAGCAGGATCCACGGCACCAGGGCGACGTAGGCGAAGAACCACAGGGACGGGCCGGGGAAGGCGAACATCGGCAGGGCGCCCGCGGCGACGCCGAGCAGCGACCGCCGCCACGGGGAGTCGAGCCACTGCCCGAGCGTCTTCGTCACGGCGCCTCCTCCTGCCCCTCGATCACCCGTGCGTCCAGTGTGCGCGCTGCGGACGATCTCGGTACAGGGGGCCTCGGCTCAGCCGGTCACCGCCGCCCCGGTCCCGGCGGGCGCACGGCGCCACTTCTCGTGCACGACGACCTCGCGCAGCCGCCAGCCCTCGTCCGTCCGCAGCAGCCCGAACGCGTACCGGCCGCCGCACACCAGGTCGGGCGGGGCCGAGGCACCGTCGGAGCCGGCGAAGCCCATCGGATTGACGTAGTCGGCCTGGACCCGTGCCGTGTCCCCGGTGTCCCGCTCCAGAACCCCGAACCGCACCCGGCGGTTGACGATCAGATGCTGCCGCATCGGGAACACGCCCAGATTCTCGGCGAGCCATACGGCGACCGTCCGCGCCTCGCCCTCGATCCCGCCGGCCGAGCGGTAGTCCGCCCGCCCGTCCGGGGTGAACAGTTCTCGGTACGCCTCCCAGTCGCCGTCGTCGACGGCCACGGCGTAGTCGGTGATCAGACCGTCCACGGCCAGCCGGTCCAACACGGTCGCGAGCTCCACGCGCTGCGTCATCGGCTCAGTGTTGGGCACCGGACCGGTCCCGCCAAGGGGGCGTGCGGGCCGGGATGCGCGGTGGCTCCGAGTGGGTGGCACGGGCGGAGGGCGATCGCCGTGAACGCTCGCCCCGATCAGCCGGAACCGCGATTCCGCGTCCGTGCCCGCCACCCGGAGACCACGCTCACCGTCCGCCGGTGCCGCCGCCGCACTCCGGCTCGGAAAGCCCGTCCTGCCGAGCCGTTCGCTTCGGTGGGGACTGCCGGGTGCCGTCCTCGGCGACCGGCTGGAAGTAGTGGTCCAGCGCCCAGGCGGCCACGCGGGTACCGGCCCGGCAGCCGGCCACGTCCGCTGTACGGGAGTGGACGCCGCCCCACACACGGGCGTCGACGACGTCCCGGTTGAGGTCGTCGGCGGACCCGTAGAACCGCGTGGTGCCGGTGACCTCGGAGGGGACGCGGAGGTCGATGCGCGAGGTGCCGAGGACGCCGGTCAGGGCGCGCACCACGGCAGCGGTGACGGTCGTGTGGCCGGCGATGTGGTCCGGGTGCGGCGGGGTGGGGAGCAGTGGCTCCCAGGCCGGGTCCGCCGTCGTCGCGGGGTTGCCGTCGGTGTCGGCGAGGCGGATGGCGGTGATCGGCCGCCAGGACGCGTAGTGGAGCTTGGCGTCCCACGCGGTGACGACGGCGTCGGTCGCCGACGCGTTCACCGCGGCGAACAGCCGGGCCGTCTCGGCGATGCCGAGCCGGTGCCGGGCGGCGTGGTCCCGTACGGCCGTCTGGACCTGTTCGACCAGGTTGCCGCTGAAGAAGAGGGCGGTCTCGGTCTGCTGCGCGCTCCTGCCCGAACCGGACTTCGCGCCCATGACCTTCAGCTCCTGGATGTCCTCCGCGTACTCGGCCGAGGAGAGGGCGGGGGGTCCGCCGGGGCGGAACTGCTGCGGGGAGGTGAGCAGGAGGGGGCGGAGCCTGGCGAGCCAGGTGTCGATGAAGGGCTGGAACGCGGGCGGGGTGGGCCGCCAGACCCCCGGCGCCGGGGAGGCGGTGAAGGGAACGTCCGCGAACCTGCCGTCGCCCTCCCGGAGTTCGATGAGGCGGGCGGCGGCGCGCCGTCCGTAGTGAACACCCCGGTCTCTGGCCTGACCGTCCGGAAGGGCGGCGAGCGAGTCCGCGTAGGCGGTGTCGAGCCGCTCCTTGAAGGCGGGGAAGTAGGCGAGCAGCACGTCGTGGGCGGCGGTGGCGGCGGCCGCCGCGGAGGACGCCCTGGCCGGACCGCGCTCGCGCCATTTGTACAGGGCGTAACCGCCTTCGATCCCCACCACGGCGTTGTACACGGCGACGGAGACGAATCCCTGCCAGATCGCCACCTGCCCGGAGGGGCGGGGGCCGAGACTGGTCTTGATCGTGTCGATGGTGAGGGCGTTCCACTCGCGGACCACGGCCGCCGGGTCCGCGGTGGTCCGGGTGTCCGGTTCGGGGGGCCTCGTCGCGGCGGTGACCGTCACGAGGGCGGTGGCCGCGAGGGCGCAGATGTATCCCCGGACACGTGAACGCCGAGGAACGGGAAGAGGGGGCTCTCGATGCACAGTGTGCTCCCTGGAGTCGAGTGCCCAAGGCTTAGCAACGGCCCACTGCGTGATCAAGACAACCCGCCGCAAAACGGGCGGTTTCAGGCGTCCTCCGCCGCTCAGTCCGTGCCGCGCAGCTTCTCGAACGCGGTGGGAGTGGGCTGGGCGGGCAGGAAGTCCCTGATCCGGCGGGCGCACTCGGCGGGGCTGTCGGTGGCGGTGTCGCACTCGATGTCGTACACGCCGTGCGCGTGCACCTGGCGCAGCTGCCGCGCGGCGAGCCCCGGTGGCCGGTCGCCGCGCTCGCGCTCCCGGCGTTCCAGCTCCTCCAGGGGGCAGTGGACGCCGACGAAGACCACGTCCTGCGGGACGAACAGCGACAGGCAGTCCGCCAGCCGCCACTCGGCGCTCAGCACATGGTCCATCACCACGTCGTTCCCCGCGGCGGCCATGCCGGCGACCGCGCGGTGATAGCCCTGCCAGGTGCGGTGCAGCACGGTGTCCAGCCGCTCCGGCGGAACGGGGACGGGGGAGCGCATGGCGTGGAAGGCGTCCACCGGCATGTGGAAGCACGGCTCGTCCAGCAGGCGCAGCAGCTCCGCCGCGATGCTGGACTTGCCGGAGCTCGACGTGCCGTTGAGCAGGATGACGCGGCCGCGGCGCGGCGGTACGCCGGTCAGATGCCGCATACCGCCGCTCTCACGCCGCCTCGATGATCTCGCACCGCACGGCGGCCGCCCACTCGACCACCAGCAGCTCGTACTCGGCGCGCTCCTCGGCGGACAGGGTGCCGCCCGCGCGCAGCCACAGGGCCCGGATCTCTTCGTTCACCTCGGCCGCGGACCGCACGGAACCAGGGGCAACGGAATCAGGGGACATGCGGGCAAGCCTAGGCGCTGTCACTGACACTGCGCTACCGCGCGGCTACTCGTTCCGTATGGAGTCGGTCACGCTCGGCGTATGGACCAACTCCCGGCGTCAGTACGCCGATTCGGCCACGTCCCGGGTAAGCCCCGGATCGGGCCCCGGGCAGCGGAAGGCCCCCGCAGATGTCGTCTGCGGGGGCCTTCGTAGGTCCGACCGGCTTGAACCGGACCCGGAAGCGGTGGCTCAGTGTGCCGATTCGGCCGCGTGCGGGCTCAGTACGCCGAAGGTGACCAGGGCGATGAGGATGATGCCGAGGGCCACGCGGTACCAGACGAACGGCATGAAGCTCTTGGTGGAGATGAACTTCATGAACCACGCGATGACGGCGTAGCCGGTCACGAAGGCGATGATCGTCGCGAAGATCGTCGGCCCCCAGGACACATGGCCGCCCTCCATCGCGTCCTTCAGCTCGAACGCGCCGGAGGCGAGCACGGCCGGGATGGCGAGGAGGAACGAGTAGCGGGCCGCGGCCTCGCGCTGGTAGCCCATGAACAGGCCGCCGCTGATCGTCGCGCCCGAGCGGGAGACGCCCGGGATGAGCGCGGCGGCCTGGCACAGGCCGAAGATCAGGCCGTCCTTCACGCTCAGGTCCTGCAGGCCCTTGCGCTCCTTGACCGCGCGGTGCCGTCCGCCGGTCTCGTCGCGCGCGGCCAGCCGGTCGGCGATGCCGATGACCACGCCGACGACGATCAGCATGGTCGCCGTGACCCGCAGATCGCGGAACGGCCCCTCGATCTGGTCCTTGAGCGTCACGCCCAGCACGCCGATCGGGATCGAGCCGACGATCACCAGCCAGCCCATCTGCGCGTCGTGGTCCTTGCGCCACGTCTTGTCGTACAGCGAGCGGAACCAGGCGGACAGGATCCGGCCGATGTCCTGGCGGAAGTAGATCAGCACGGCGGTCTCGGTGCCGATCTGGGTGATCGCCGTGAAGGCGGCGCCGGGGTCGTCCCAGCCGGAGAACGCGGCCGTCAGTCGCAGGTGCGCGCTCGAGGACACGGGAAGGAACTCGGTCAGCCCCTGGACGAGTCCGAGGATGAGTGATTCGAACCAAGACATGGAAGTTACGGAGTCCAAGTGCCGATCGTGGAAAGGACGACGGACACACCGTCCCGCCGCGCGGTGATCAGGTGTGCAGGGGGCAGCGTAGCGCCCCGGGATGACGGACCCGACACAGGGGTTTCGCAGGGGATCCGCGGCGATCGCCCCGGGGTGTTGACCGGCCGGTGTGCGGGCACCTACGTTGCCAGGCGAGGGAAAGCGCTTGCTATCGCCGGTGCTGTCCTGGCTCGTCACCCCGGAGGAGTGCTGATCAGTCCTATGTCCACGTCCGCTTCCCTCGCCGGCCGCCCCGTCCGCGCCGCCGTCATCGGCACCGGCGCCATCGCCCGGGGCTCGCACCTGCCCGCGCTCGCCCGGCTCGCCGAGGAGGGCGAGGCCGAGGTGGTCGCGGCGGTCGACATCGACGCCGGCGCCGCCGAGGCGTTCTGCGCGGAGGGCGGGATCCCGCACGCCTACACCGACCTGGAGCGGATGCTGCGGGAGCAGCGCCCCGACCTGGTCTGCATCTGCACGCCGCCCACCCTGCACCGCGAGCAGACCGTCGCCGCGCTGCGCGCCGGGGCCTGGGTGTGGTGCGAGAAGCCGCCCGTGCCCTCGCTCGCCGACTTCGCCGCCGTCGAGGCGGAGGAGGGCACGGACGGCGGCCCGTACGCGGCGATCGTCTTCCAGCACCGCTTCGGCTCCGGTGCCACGCACGTCCGCCGGCTGCTCGCCGAGGGCGCCCTCGGCCGGCCGCTGGTCGCCCACTGCCAGACCACCTGGTACCGCGACACCGCCTACTACGCCGTCCCCTGGCGCGGGCGCTGGCGGACCGAGGGCGGCGGCCCCGCCATGGGCCACGGCATCCACCAGATGGACCTGCTGCTCGACGTGCTCGGCCCGTGGAGCGAGGTGCGCGCCATGGCCGGGCGGCTGGTGCACGACGTGGAGACCGAGGACGTCTCCACGGCCCTCGTGCGGTTCGAGAGCGGCGCGCTGGCGACCGTCGTCAACAGCGTGCTCAGCCCCGACGAGGTCAGCCGGATCCGCGTCGACTGCGAGCGCGCCACCATCGAGCTGACCCACCTCTACGGGTACAGCAACGCCTCCTGGCGGATCACCCCGGCGCCGGACGTGCCGGAGGCCGAGGCCGCCGCCTGGCAGGACTTCGGGGCGGACGTGCCCAGCTCCCACCTGGCCCAGCTGCGCGAACTGGTCGCCGCCATGCGCGCCGGGGAGCGGCCGCGCAGCAGCGGGCCGGACGGGCGCAAGAGCCTGGAGCTGGTCACCGCGCTGTACAAGTCGGCGTTCACGGACACCACCGTGCGCCGGGGCGAGATCGGCCCCGGCGACCCCTATTACACCGAGCTTCACGGAGGGGCGCCCGGCTGGGCACCCGCCGCCGGGTCCGCGGCGTCCGCCGAGAGCCAGGAGGTGCCCGCGTGACCGGCGGCCCGCGCGTCACGCACGTCCACGGCGAACGTGTCACCGTCACCGATCCGCGGACCGGTGTGGAACTGCTCGCCTACGTCTACCGGCCCGAGGCGGCCTGGGAGGCGCCCAAGCCGTACCTCCACCCGCTGCGCACCCTGTCCGGCGCCGTCGTCACCGACTACCGGCCCAACGACCACCGCTGGCACAAGGGCATGCAGATGACGGCGTCCCACCTGTCCGGGGCGAACCTGTGGGGCGGCAACTCCTACGTCCACGGCGAGGGCTATCTGGCGCTTCCCGAACGGGTCGGGTCGATGGCGCACGTGGCGTTCGACGAGGTCACCGCCGACGGGGAGCGGGTGGTCATCGCCGAGCGGCTGACCTGGCATCCGCACGGCGGGGAGCTGTGGGCGGACGAGCGGCGGCGGATCGAGGTGCACGACGTCGATCCGGCGGGCGGCTCGTGGGCGCTGACCTGGACGAGCGCCATCACCAACCGGCGCGCCGAGCCGCTGCGGTTCGGCAGCCCGACCACCGCCGGGCGCGAGATGGCCGGCTACACCGGTCTGTTCTGGCGCGGCCCGCGTGCCTTCCGGGACGGACGGATCACCGGCCCGGACGGCGACGGCCCGGGCCTGATGGGCGCGCAGGCGCCCTGGCTCGCCTACTCCGGCGAGCACGACGGCATGGACGGTCACGCCACCCTGGTGTTCGCGCACGCGCCGGAGAACGACCACGCCGGGGTGCACGGCGCGCACCCCGCCCACTGGTTCGTGCGCAACGAACCCTTCGCGGCGGTCGCGCCCTCCTGGGCGTTCTTCGACGAACTGGAGCTGGCGCCCGGCGACACCCTCACCCGCCGCTACCGGGTCGTCGTCGCCGACGGGGCGTGGGAGCGGGAGGAGATCGCCGGGTACCTGGGGGCGCACCCGTGGTGAGCGCGTTCCACGGCGGGCTGCCCGGCGGGGTCGGCGTCTCCGGGCTGTCCGTGTACGACTGGCCCGCGGCGGACGGCGTGTGCGGGGGCACTCCCCACACGCACCTGGTCTGCTCCGAGGCCTACGTCGTCGCCGGCGGGCGGGGCGCGGTGCAGACGCTGACCGCGTCCGGGTACGAGGTCACGCCGCTCGCGCCCGGCACGGTCGCCTGGTTCACGCCCGGCACCGTCCACCGGCTCGTCAACGAGGGCGGTCTGCGCATCACCGTCCTCATGCAGAACAGCGGGCTGCCCGAGGCGGGTGACGCGGTGCTCACACTGCCGCCGCGCCACCTCGCGGACCCGGAGACATACGCCGCCGCGACCACGATCCCGGCGGACGCGCCGGAGGCCGAGCAGGAACGGATCGCCCGCGCCCGGCGCGACCTCGCCCTGGAGGGCTACCGGGAGCTGCGCGCGGGCGGCCCCGAGGCGCCGGCCGCCTTCCACCGGGCCGCCGCCGCGGCGGCGACCGGGCACCGGCTCGACCGGCTCGCCGAGGGCGACGCGTCCCACCTCGCCGAGGCCGCCGTACGCGCGGAACAGCCCTTGGCGCGGGGGCGGTTCGGGATGTGCGGGCGGCTGGACGTCTACCGGTCGTGATCCGCCCGGCGGTCAGGCCTTGCGTTGTCCTCGGTCAGTAATGCCAGCAGTACAGACGCAACGCGCCGCCGCTGTCCGAGGCGGTCCGTGCGAGCCGGGCGACGCCTTCCAGGACGGTCGGAGGGTCGTCGTCCGTCATGTCGTCCCCGTCCGTGATCCGGAGCCGTTCGGCCCAGCGAGCGGCGCAGGCGCGCAGCTCGTCGGGACCCGCGGCGGCGAGCGTGCGCGTCAGCTTCTCGGGGACGGCGAACACGCCGGTGCCGTCGTTGACGATCGGGGCGACATAGCGGGGCCACTCCCGCGCGTGGAGCCGATCGAGCGCCGGCAGGTCCTCGGACGGGGCGTCGAAGCAGGCCTCCCACTCGACGACGGCGTCGTCGGGACAGAAGTCGCGGCAGTCCAGTGAAGTGAACGCGCGGCCCGGCCCGGTCCGGCGGGTCGCGGCGGCCGTGTCGTCGTCCGGGGCGAGGAAGAACGTGATCTCGATGGCCACCCGCGCATTGTGTCAGGGGCACGCTGAGGTCGGGGCGCGGCGGCTGGCTCCGGTCCGCCTTCACGCCGCCGTCGGGCCCGCCACCGTCCAGCCGGGGGACTGCGGATGGGCCGTCAGGTCCTGGTGATGGACCGCCTCGCCGCAGGCCTGGCAGGTGACGACCGGTACCAGTTCGTTGCCGCAGCTGTGCTCGTTGACCATCGGGCGGTCGCCCTCGGGGCGCAGATGGCGGTTGCCCCACTCCATCAGGGTCAGCAGCACCGGCACCAGTTCCAGGCCCGCCTGGGTGGGCCGGTACTCGAAGCGCTGCGGGCGTTCGCTGTAGGCCCGCTTGGTGAGGATGCCGGCGTCGACGAGCCGGCGCAGCCGCGTGGCGAGGATGTCGCGCGGCGCGCCGATGTTGCGCACCAGCTGGTCGAAGCGGCCGTTGCCGAGACACACCTCCCGCACCACGAGCAGCGAGTACTTCTCGCCGACGAGCGCCAGGGCGTCGGCGATCGAGCAGGGGCGCGGGTCTTTGGGTGCGGCCATGACGCCCAGTCTATTAGAGGGTTTGATTTTCCAACTCATGCGGCTATGGTGAGTCCAGATTTCCTACTCACTGGTATTCGCTCCGGCGGCCAAGGAGGCCCGCAGCATGCGCGACGCAGTCATCGTCGAAGCCGTACGCACTCCCATGGGCAAGGGCAAGCCGAACGGCTCCCTCGCCCACGTCCACCCGGTGGAACTCCTCGCCCACACCCTGCGCACCCTCGTCGAGCGCTCCGGCGTCGACCCCGCGCTGATCGACGACGTCATCGGCGGCACCGTCGACCAGGTCGGCGAGCAGGCCATGAACACCACCCGCTACGCCGTGCTGTCGGCGGGCTTCCCCGAGACGGTCCCCGCGACCACCGTCGACCGCCAGTGCGGCTCCTCGCAGCAGGCCGTGCACTTCGCCGCCCAGGGCGTCATGTCCGGCGCGTACGACCTCGTCGTCGCCTGCGGCGTGGAGTCCATGAGCCGGGTGCCGATGTGGTCCAACGTGCCGCCCGGCAAGGACCCCTTCGGCCCGGGCGTCGCCGAGCGCTACCCGGAGGGCCTGGTCCCGCAGGGCATCAGCGCCGAGCTGATCTCGGCCAAGTGGTCGATCACCCGCGAGCAGATGGACGCCTTCGCCGTCTCCTCGCACCGCAAGGCGGCCGCCGCCTGGGACCAGGGGCTGTTCGACGCCGAGGTGGCGGCCCTGGACGGCGTCACGCGCGACGAGTGCGTACGGCCCGGCAGCACCCCCGAGATCCTGGCCGGCCTCAAGCCCGCCTACCACGACCCGGGCTTCGCCGAGCGGTTCCCGCAGATCGAGTGGAACGTCACCGCGGGCAACGCCAGCCCCGTCAACGACGGCGCCTCCGCCGTGCTCATCACGTCCGGCGAGACCGCGGCCCGTCTCGGCCTGCGCCCGCTGGCCCGGCTGCACAGCTTCGCCGTCACCGGCTCCGACCCGCTGCTGATGCTCACCGGCGTCATCCCCGCCACCGAGAAGGTGCTGCGCCGCGCGAACCTGGCCCTCGACGACATCGACCTGTTCGAGGTCAACGAGGCGTTCTCCAGCGTCGTCCTGGCCTGGCAGCAGGAGACCGGCGCCGACCTCGCCAAGGTCAACGTGCACGGCGGAGCCATCGCCCTCGGCCATCCGCTCGGCGCCAGCGGCACCCGGCTGACCACCACCCTCGTGCACGCCATGCGCGCCCGCGGCGCGCGCTACGCCCTGCAGACCATGTGCGAGGCGGGCGGGCTCGCCAACGCGATGATCCTGGAGAGCGTCTGACGGATCAGCGGCCCCGCAGGTGGTGGCGCTTGCGCCACGCCACCACCGCACCGGCCAGACCGGGTACGGCGATGCAGGCCATCGCGATCAGGAAGGCCGGCGACGTCGGCGTCGAGGCGCGGGCGCCGGCGACCACGTACGCGGCGGTGTTCGGGACCGAGCCGAGCGCCGTCGCGAGCAGGAACGGCAGCCAGCCCATCCGGGAGACGGCGGCGCAGTAGTTCGCCGCCGAGAACGGCACTCCCGGGAACAGCCGCACCGCCAGCATCGAGCGGAACCCGTGCCGGCTCAGCTGCCCGTCCACCGCGGTGAGCACCCGGCCCCGCAGCAGCGGACGCAACGCGTCCTGGCCCAGCACCCGGCCGAGCCCGAAGGAGAGCCCCGCGCCCAGCACGGTGCCCGCCACCGCCGCGCCCAGACCCAGCTGGGAGCCGAACAGCGCGCCCGCCGCCAGGTTCAGCAGGGGGCGCGGTACGAAGGCCACCGTGCACAGGCCGTACGCCACCGCGAACACCAGCGCCGCCGCGGCACCGCTCAGCTGCGGCGGCCAGCCGTGCGCGAGCAACCGCTGCGGTTCGAACAGCAGCACCGAGACCGCCGCCCCCGCCAGCAGGGCGACGAGCAGCGAGAAACGGGCCCAGGGAGAGAGCAGCGCCCGCGCGCAGCGGGCGGGGAGACCGACGGGCGCGGGGGCGGCGACGGCGAGTTCCGAGGCGGCCAGGGGAGTGGCCGTGGCGGTGCCCCCAGAGCGGGTGGTGGCATCGAGCATCCGGCGACAGTAACCGACGAAGGTGTGTGATCGCCGTGTGGTGCGTCTCAGGACCGCCACAAAACGGGCCCCGCCTCCGCCACAAAACGGGCCCCGCCTCCGCCGCAGACAGGGTCCCGCCTCCGCCACGGACCGGGGTCCCGCCTCCGCGCGGTGCCGCGAAAACCATTCGACGCGCGGTGACGCGTCGGCGATGATCGACCTCATGTTCCGGCACGCCTTCGTCCTCGCAGCATCCGCGGTCGCGGATGCCACGAAGGCTGCCGTCGTCGTGCTCACGGCCGTCGCCGACGGCGCCCGAAGCTGACCCTCTCCGGATCGTCCGGCGGACCCCGCAGGGGGAGGGTCGGCAACTCCCGGGGGTCCCGATCCACTTCGCCGAGGCTTCGAGGTATTGCCATGTCCAAGACGGCGTACGTCCGCACCAAACCGCATCTCAACATCGGCACCATGGGCCATGTCGACCACGGCAAGACCACCCTGACCGCCGCCATCACCAAGGTCCTCGCCGAGCGCGGCACCGGCACCTTCGTGCCGTTCGACCGTATCGACCGCGCCCCGGAGGAGGCCGCGCGGGGCATCACCATCAACATCGCGCACGTCGAGTACGAGACCGACACCCGGCACTACGCGCACGTGGACATGCCGGGCCACGCCGACTACGTCAAGAACATGGTCACCGGCGCGGCACAGCTCGACGGGGCCATCCTCGTCGTCTCCGCGCTCGACGGGATCATGCCGCAGACCGCCGAACACGTGCTGCTCGCCCGGCAGGTGGGCGTCGACCACATCGTCGTCGCCCTGAACAAGGCCGACGCGGGCGACGAGGAGCTGATCGACCTGGTCGAGCTGGAAGTCCGCGACCTGCTCACCGCGCACGGCTACGGCGGCGACGCCGTACCCGTCGTACGGGTCTCCGGGCTGCGGGCACTGGAGGGCGACCCGCGCTGGACGGCGTCCGTGGAGGCGCTGCTCGACGCAGTGGACACCTATGTGCCCATGCCCGAGCGGTACCTGGACGCGCCGTTCCTGCTGCCGGTGGAGAACGTGCTGACCATCACCGGCCGCGGCACGGTCGTCACCGGCGCCGTCGAACGGGGCACGGTGCGCCTCGGCGACCGGGTCGAGGTGCTGGGCGCCGGACTGGAGTCCGTCGTCACCGGCCTCGAGACCTTCGGCAAGCGCATGGAGGAGGCGCAGGCCGGGGACAACGTGGCGCTGCTGCTGCGCGGGGTGCCGCGCGACGCGGTCCGGCGCGGGCACATCGCCGCCGCGCCCGGCAGCGTGGTGCCCAGCAGCCGGTTCACGGCGCGGGTGTACGTGCTGTCCGCCCGCGAGGGCGGCCGTACGACGCCGGTGGCGACCGGGTACCGGCCGCAGTTCTACATCCGCACCGCGGACGTGGTCGGCGCCGTCGACCTCGGTGAGACGGCTGTCGCCCGTCCCGGCGACACCGTCACGATGACGGTCGAGCTGGGCCGCGAGGTGCCGCTGGAGCCGGGTCTCGGCTTCGCGATCCGCGAGGGCGGGCGCACGGTCGGCGCGGGCACGGTCACGACGGTCGGCTGACCGGCGGGGCCCGCCTCAGCACATGCCAAGAGGCGGGCCCCGTCCGCCCGTTGGGGGCCCGGGGCGGGCCCCGGCGTCGCGTTGTCGCTGCCATGCGGGACACTGGGCCGCGGACGGTCATGGTCGGAGAAGGGCGGGGACACCATGGGCGGCAAGGCACTCGTGCTCGGCGGCGGGGGCAGCGGCGGCACCGGCTGGCTGGCCGGGATGCTGCACGGCCTGGGGGAAGCGGGCGTGGACCTCGGCGACGCCGAGGTGGTGATCGGTACGTCGGCCGGAGGCACCGTCGGCGCGCAACTGCTGGCGAGCGGCCTCGCGGAGACCTACGAGCGGCAACTCGCCGAGCCCGCCGGCGAGATCGGCGGCCGGCTCGGTGCCGGCACGATCCTGCGCTATGCCTGGGCCACCCTCACCTCCCGCACCCCGGAGGCGTACGGCCGCAAGGTCGGCCGGATGGCCCTCGCGGCCCGCACCCCGGACCCGGCGGCGCGCCGGGCGGCGATCGAGAGCCGGCTGGTGTCCGCCGACTGGCCGCAGCGCCCGCTGCGGCTCACCGCCGTCGACACGGCCACCGGCGAACTGCGGGTCTTCGACCGGCACAGCGGAGTCCCGCTCCTCGACGCGCTGACCGCGAGCTGCGCGGTGCCCGGCATCTGGCCGCCGGTCGCCCTGGACGGCCGGCGCTGGATGGACGGCGGCATCCACTCACCCGCCAACGCCCATCTGGCGGCGGGGTACGACCGGGTCGTCGTGCTCGCCCCCATGGCCGCCGGCGGCGGGCCGCTGGCCTCGGCCGCCGCCCAGGGCGCGCGCCTCGCCGCCCAGGGCGCCCAGGTCGTCGTGCTCGCCCCGTCCGCGGCGGCGAAGCAGGCCTTCGGCCGCAACCCCGCGGACCCGGCGGTCCGCCCGGCGGCGGCGCGGGCCGGGTACGCGCAGGCGCCCGCTCACGCGGAGGAGGTCGCGAAGGTGTGGGGCGGGTGACATTCGGGCCGGTCTGTCGCCAGTGCGCCTGATACACGCCCTTGTGGTGGCTTTGTCGACCCCTGACCGTGGTGTGGGGGCGGGGAGACGGAGCGGACACGAGGGGGTGGCCGGTGGACGGACTGCGGGGCGTGGCGGCACGGCTGCTGGTCGAGCTGGCGGTCGTGCTGGAGCGCACGGTGGCCGGTGAGGTCGCGAACGAACGGCTGAAGCGACGCCGGAACGCGGCCCTGCGGGCCGCACACACCCGCGGCGTGCCGGTGGAGACGCTGGCGGCACGGCTGGGGCTGTCGGAGGCCTGGGTGCGACGGGTGGTGAACGGGGGGCCGCCGGCCGCCCGCACAATGGACCCGTGAACGAGCCCATCCCCGTCAGCCGAGCCGTCGACCAGGGAACCGCCAAGCTGATGCCCGACGTCGACCGGGAGCGGGCCTGGCTGCTGACCGTCGACGGGGCGCCCCAGTCCTACGTCGACCTCGACGAGCCGACCCACCTGGAGTTCGAGTACGCACGGCGGCTCGGCCACGTGCTGGACACCCTCGCCGAGCCGGGGCGCGCGCTGGACGTGGTGCACCTCGGCGGCGGGGCGCTCACCCTGCCGCGCTACGTTGCCGCGACCCGGCCCGGTTCACGGCAGGACGTCGTCGAGGCCGACCGGGCGCTGCTGGACCTGGTCGTCGAGCAGTTGCCGCTGCCGGCCGGCGCCGGGATCGCGCTGCACGCCGCCGACGCCCGGGCCTGGCTGGCGGGGGTCCCCGACGGGCGGGCGGACGTCCTCGTCGCCGACGTCTTCGGCGGCTCGCGGGTCCCCGCCCATCTGACCTCCCTCGCCTACGCCCGCGAGGCCGAGCGGGTGCTGCGCGCGGACGGTGTGTACCTGGCGAACCTCGCCGACGCCGCGCCCTTCGCCTTCCTCCGCTCCCAACTGGCCACCTTCGCCGCGGTCTTCGAGGAGCTTGCGCTGATCGCCGAGCCGGCCGTGCTGCGGGGCCGCCGCTTCGGCAACGCCGTGCTGGTCGCCTCGCACCGGCCGGTCGACATCGCCGCACTGGCCCGCCGCACCGCCGCCGACGTCTTCCCCGCCCGGGTCGAGCACGGGGCCGCCCTGCGGGAGCTCACCGGCGACGCCCGTCCCGTCCGCGACGAGGACGCCGTACCGTCACCCGAGCCCCCCGACGGGGCGTTCGGCATCGGCTGACCCGCTGTCCGCGCCGGGCACGGCCGGGGCACCCGCCACCGCGACCTCCTTGGTCCGGCGCCGCAGATTGCGCACGTCCGGTACGCACAGCACGGCCGCCGTGACCACCACGACCAGCGTCGCGCACCCCCACAGCGCCGGGGTCCGCCCGAACGCCTGCTCCGCGGGCCCGGCCAGCGCCGTCGCCAGCGGGACCATCGCGACGGAGCCGAACCAGTCGTAGGCCGAGACTCGGGACAGCTTGTCCTCCGGTATCTCCTGGTGCAGGGCGGTCATCCAGGAGACGCCGAACACCTCCAGCGTCACCCCGGTCAGGAACATCACCGCGCACAGCACCCCCACCGGCACCGGCACGGCCAGCGCCGCGGACGGCAGGGCCAGCGGGAAGACGCACAGCGTGCCCGCCAGCAGCAGCCGGCGCGGCTTCCAGCGGGTCATCAGCAGCGCGCCGCCGACCGTGCCCGCGGCGAAGAAGCCGAGCGCCAGACCCCAGGGCGCCGCCCCGCCGAGGTGGTCGCGGGCGACCAGCGGGCCGTAGACCGCGTCGGCGGCGCCGACCACCGCGTTGGCGATCGAGAACTGCACCACGATGCCCCACAGCCACGGCCGCCCGGCGACCTCCCGCCAGCCCTCCCGCAGATCGGCGAGCATCCCGCCGCCCGGCGTGCGCGCCGGGACGCCGCTCACGTCGAGGAACGAGCGCAGCGCGGCGGCGACCGCGAAGGCCACCGCGTCCGCCGCGAGCACCCAGCCCGGCCCGATCGCGGCGACCATCGCGCCGCCGAGGGCCGCGCCGCCCAGCGCCGCGCCCTGCATCGCCATGCGGAACACCGCGAACGCCCGGCCCGCCTGCTCGCCCTGGACGGAGGAGAGCAGCATCCCCTCGGCCGCCGGGCTGAAGAACGCCTGGCCGGTGCCGCCCAGCGCGGTCAGCAGCATCATCTGCCACAGCTGCGGCTCGCCGGTGAGTACGAGCAGGGCGAACAGTCCCTGCGAGACACAGTTGAGGGCGTTGGCCGCGACCATCACGTGGTGCCGGGGCAGCCGGTCCGCGAGCGCCCCGCCGATCAGCAGGAAGAGCACCAGCGGCAGGGTGCGCGCGGCCGCGACCAGCCCCACGTCGCCGCCGTCGCCGCCGGCTTCGAGCACGGCGAACGCGGCGGCGATCAGCGCACCGTGGCTGCCGAGGTGGGTGACCACCGCGGAGGCGGTCAGCAGACTGTAGTTGCGGCCCGCCCAGGAGGGTCTGCGCGGGCGGCGGCCGGAGGCGGCGGTGAGGTCGTCGGCGGAGTTCACCGGCTGACTATCACCGGCCGGGGCCCGACTTGCCAAACCGTATGACCGCCGCCCGTCGGCGCAGGTCAGCCGCCCGTGGGCTCGCCGTGCAGCCGGATGGTGCCGGCGATCTTCATGATGGTCTCCTTGGAGACCTCCTTCTTCACGCCCTTGGCGCCGAAGAAGTTCCATGCCACGTAGTCGCCCGCGGAGTTCTGGAAGCCGAACGTCATCGCCTTGCCGTCGCTCGCGCACTTGCCCTTGCGGGGTGTGTCCTTCGACTCGGCCCAGGCGACGCTGCCCTCGATGCCGGAGGCGGTCGTGAAGGGCTCGGCCTTCTCCTCGAAGACCATGCTCTTCTTGTCCGGCTGGGTGTAGCCGCCGTAGACCCACCAGGCGACCGTGTTGATCGCCACCTCGTCGGTGTCCTTGGCGCCGTCGGCGCCCTTGGTGCCGACCGCGGCCAGCTCGACGTCGTCGCTCCTGCCGTCCTTGTCGTCGTCCGACGTGCACCACTTGGACTGGTAGATGGCGGTGCCGGTCATGGTGACGAGCGGCTTGAGCTCGTCCGCGTTCTCCTCCTCGAACGCGATGAGCATGCCCGGGTCCTGCACCTCCCAGTCGGCCGGCACGTCGAACGCGACGCCCCACTTGGGGTTGACGACGACCTTCCAGCCCGCGATGGTCGGCTTCTCCGCCTCACCGTCGCGCGGGTTGTCGTCCGTCCCGGAGGAGCTCGCGGTGGGTTCCGCGGGCGGCGCGGGCGACTGGCTGGTCTTCGTCTTGGAACCGCCGTCGGCCTGGTCGTCCTTGTCGCCGCCGAGGACCAGGAACCCGGTCACGCCGGCCGCGACGACCACGGCCGTGGCCGCCACGATCGCGACCAGCTTCGTCCGGTTGCCGCCACCGCCGCCACCGCCACCGCCGTCGGTCGCCGGCTGCGGGGCACCCACGGGCGCGGGGGTGTTCCACTGCGGCTGCTGCTGGTACGGGTTGGGCTGCTGGTAGCCGGGCTGCTGATAGGGATTCGGCTGCTGGTACCCCGGCTGCTGGTACGGGTTGTTCTGGCCCTGCGGGTTCTGCTCGCCCCCGGGCTGCTGCTGTCCTGGCCACATGAGCGGTAACCCTAGTGGTGTTCACGACACGATTCGGTCACCGCCCCTTGTCAGGGCGGTAGCGAAACCGTGCACGTGTTCAGGACTCCGACGGCACGGTGTAGAGGCGCACCGTCCGGGCGATCTCCTTCACCGTGGCGTCCGGTACCTCCTCGCCCACCTCGTGCGCGCCGACGAACGACCACGACACCACGTCACCGTCGCCGTTCTCGAAGGCGAAGGTGGTGGCCTTGCCGTCCGAGTCGCACTTCTCCCGCCGCTCGACCCCGGAGGACGACGAGGTGACGAGGGTGCCGTCGAGACCGGAGTCGGTGGTGAACGAGGTCGCCGGGCCGGTCGTGACCTTCGCGCGGTCCGGCTGGGTGTAGAGGCCGTAGACCCAGTTCGCGGAGTCCGCGCGGGCGGCCTCCCCGGGATCGCGGGCCCCGTTGTTGCCGCGGGTGCCGGCGCTCGCCAGCGGGGTGTCGTCGGCGGTGCCGTCCCGGTCGTCGTCGGACGAGCACCACTTCTCCTTCAGCAGGGCGGGTGCCTTCATCGCGACCAGCGGCTTCTCCAGCGGGTCGTCGTCCTCGGTGACGTAGCTGACCCAGTCCGGCGACTGGGGCGCCCACTCGGCCGGGACGTCGAAGGCGACGCCCAGGTCCGGGTTGACGACGACCTTCCAGCCCGCGACGGTCGGCTTCGGGCCGTCCCCGTCGCGGGGGTTGCCGGTGGCGGAGGGGGCCGCCGACGACGTGCTCGGCGCCGGGGCGGGCGCCTGGTCGCCGTCGCCGCCGAGCAGTACGGCGCCGGTCACGGCGGAGGCCGCCACGACGGCCGCCGCCGCGCCGATCGCGATCATCCTCGTCCGCCGCCCGCCCCCCGCGTCGCCGCCGCCGCTCGGCGGCGCGGCGGGGAGGGTTGGGGCGTCCCAGGGGCGCGGGCTGTGCGCGGAGGGGCCGGTCTGCTGGTGAGCGGGCTGGCGGTAGGGGTTGTTCTGCGGGTCGTGCGGATCGGGACCGCTCGTCGGCGGCTGCTCTCCATGCCACATGGGCCGCAAGGATACGGCGATCATCGTACGAGTCTGGTCAGGCTTGGCTACTCATGGGTAACATGCGGTCATGAGCGCAGATCAGATGTCGATCGGCGAGTTGCTCGCCGCCACGGTGCCGATGGTTCGGACCCTGAACCTGGAGTACCTGGAGACCACTCCGGAGAAGGCCGTGCTGGCCCTCCCGGACCAGAGCGAGTACCGCAACCACGTCGGCGGGCCGCACGCCGGGGCGATGTTCACCCTCGGCGAGTCGGCCAGCGGCGCGATCGTCCTGGCCGCCTTCGGGGACCAGCTCTCGCGCGCCGTACCGCTCCCCGTCCACGCCGACATCGCGTTCAAGAAGATCGCCCTGGGCCCGGTGAAGGCCACCGCGACCCTCGGCCGTCCGATCGCCGACGTCGTCGCCGAACTCGACGCGGGCAAGCGCCCCGAGTTCCCGGTGAGCGTGGCGATCCAGCGCGAGGACGGCGCCGTCACCAGCGAGATGACCGTCGTCTGGACACTGCGCCCCAACAGCTGAGCCGTACGGCTCCCACGGCCGTCAGGGCCCCGGACGTCGCGTCGCGGCCGGGGCCCTCGGCATGCGCTCAGGCCGCGGCGATGCCCCGGGCGGCGGCCGTGCCGTCGAGCCCCGCGACGAACTCCCGCAGCCAGGCCGTGAACCCGGGCCCCAGGTCGGGCCGCTCGCAGGCCATGCGGACCACCGTGCGCAGATAGTCCGCCTTGTCGCCGGTGTCGTAGCGGGCCCCGGTGAAGACCACTCCGTGCACCGTGCCGCCCGCGGCCAGTTCCTGGAGGGCGTCGGTCAGCTGGATCTCGCCGCCCCTGCCGGGCGGGGTGCGCTCCAGGACCGGGAAGACGGCGGGGTCGAGCACATAGCGGCCGATGACCGCGTACCGGCTGGGCGCGTTCTGCCGGGCGGGCTTCTCCACCAGGCCGGTGACCCGGACGATCCCGTTCCGGCCGGCCGGCTCGACGGCCGCGCAGCCGTAGAGGTGCACCTGCTCCGGCGGCACCTCCATCAGCGCGACCACGCTGCCGCCGTGCCGCTCGCGCACCTCCAGCATCCGGGCGAGCAGGGACTCGCGCGGGTCGATCAGATCGTCCCCCAGCAGGACGGCGAACGGCTGGTCGCCGACGTGCCGGCGGGCGCACAGCACCGCGTGCCCGAGGCCCAGCGGCTCGCCCTGGCGGATGTGGTGGATGTTCGCCAGCCGCGCGGGGTCGCGGACCGCGTCCAGCCGTACGGTGTCGCCCTTGGCGGCGAGGGCGCGTTCCAGTTCCACGGCGTGGTCGAAGTGGTCCTCGATGGCCCGCTTGTGCCGCCCGGTGACCATGAGCACGTCGTCGAGCCCGGCCGCGGCGGCCTCCTCGACGACGTACTGGATGGCGGGTTTGTCGACGACCGGAAGCATCTCCTTCGGTGTCGCCTTCGTCGCGGGCAGGAAGCGGGTGCCGAGGCCGGCGGCCGGGACGACCGCCTTGCGGACCTGAGTGTGGAGGGCGCTCATGCGGCCATGCTGGGGCACCGGGATAAGAGCACGCCGAGAACCGCATGGGAGAACGCTGTGGAACCGTGCGGGGAAATCGGAGATTTGGTGCGCCAACCGGCTTTGTCCGTGCACAAGTTGTCGCCCGCGGCCGAGTAATTTCGAATGCCGGTACGGATACCGGCGGTAACGACACGGCATTTCCGGTCAACTGATTCCCGCTCAGTCGGACTTCTTGTTTCCTGTGAGACGTGTGTGCGAGGGTATGCCCCCCGCGGGAAGGCAAATGCCAGGCACATAAGTGCGGAAGGAAATGGTTTTCCGTGCAACCTCCTTACCCCCCACGTCCGCCCTACCCGCCCCACCCCGGATCCGGTCCCGGGCTCTCCGACCGCGAGCTCGTCGCCCGCCTCGGCGGCCCCGAGTACGACTCCCGGGCCCTCGCCCTGCTGCTCGCCCGGCACTGGCGGGCGGTCCACGAGTACGCCGCCATCTGCCTCGCAAGCAAGGCGAGTTCGGCGGCGATGGTGACCGCCGCCGCGTTCCGTCAGGTGCTCGTCGGCTCCCCGGCCGCCGGCGGCGCCCTGCGCCCACGGCTGCTCGCGGCCGTACGGGAGACGGTCGCCGACTGGGCCGCCGACGCCGTACTGACGTCCCTGCTGCCGGATCTGGGAAAGCCCACCGGCGGCCGCGGACTGCGTGCCGCCCGGCCCGCCACACCGGAACGGAGGCGCCTCGCCGAGCGCGCGTTCCACACTCTCCCGGCCGCCTCCCAATGTCTGTTGTGGCACACGGAGGTGGAGGCGGAGCCGATATCCGTACCGGCTGGTCTGTCGGGAGTGGACACGCTCACCGCCGCGACCGTGCTGGAACAGGCCCGGGAACAATTCCGGGCGGGCTGCGTACGGGCCCACCGGGAACTCGCCCCCACCAAGGAATGCCGCTTCCACAACCGGCTCCTCGACATCCCGATGCGCCGCGGCGGCACCCTGCTGCCCGATGTGCGGCGCCATCTCCAGGAATGCCGGTACTGCCGGGACGCCGCCGAACAACTCGCCCACTTCGACGGCTCGCTCGGCGTGCTGCTGGCGGAGACCGTGCTCGGCTGGGGCGCCCGCCGCTACCTCGACTCCCGCCCCGGCCGCGCCGGCACCGCCGACGCACCCCACACCGCCCGCACCCGCCCGGCCGGCGGTGGCCGGCACCGGGTCACGGCCGTGCGCGGCGGCCGGCGCGCCCTGTCCCGGCGGCCCGCCAAGGCCGCCCTCCTCGTCGGCGTCACGTCCCTCGCCCTGCTCGCCACCCTGCTGGTGGTCAGGGGCTGGTCCGGTGACAACGGTGTCGCCCCCGGCACCCACGCCACCTGGGGCGCGCCCAGCGGCCACACGGTCCGGCCGGCCCCGACCCCGACCCCTCAGCTCCCCTCGGCCGACCCCGCGGACCACGCCGACGAGGTCCGCGGCGGCCGGCTGCGCAACCTGGACGCCGGCCGGTGCCTCGACACCGGCGGCGCGCCCGAGGCGGGGGCGCGTGCCGGTCTGGCGGCGTGCTCCTCCGCCGGGCAGTGGTCGTACCGGGGCGACGGACTGCTGCGCAGTGCCACCGACCCGGCGCTGTGTCTCGACGCGGGCGACCGGACGGTGGTGCTCGCCGAGTGCGCCGAGCCCGCCGGACGGACGCGGTACGACCTCACCGTGCGCGGCGAAATCCTGCCCCGCCGGCACCGCGGACGGGCCGTCGCCGCGGGCTCCGGCGCGGACGTCGTCGTCACCGGCCGGGACGGCTCGGCGGCACAGCGCTGGGAGGTCGAGCCGGTGGACGACGGGCCGGGCGGGAACAGGCCCCGGCGGGACGCGGGCGGGCGGCAGGGATCGGTCCCCGGGATCGGGCAGGTCGACGTGGACCTTCCGCCCGCGGGCGAGCCGGTCGACGCGGATCTGCTGCCGGAGGCCGGGCGGATCGACGCGGGCCCCCTTCCGGCGAGCGAGCGGGCCGACGGGGCCTCTCACCCAGGGGCCGAGGAGGCCGCGCCGCCCGTGCGGGCCGTCGCTGTCGCCGCCGACGCCGCCACACTCCTCGGCTGACGCCGTTTCCCGGCCGCACGGGGTCACCCCGGCGGGCACCGCCGCCGGACCGTGACCCGGTAGGCTGCACCGGCATGCGCCCGCCGGGCGCATGCCGGTGAGGCGACGAGAGACGAGAGGGGAGCTGCGGTGCACGTCCAGGAGTGGCTCGAGACCGTACCCGCGGTCAGCATCTACGCGCTGGTGGGAGTGGTCATCGGCCTGGAGAGCCTGGGCATCCCCCTGCCGGGCGAGATCATCCTGGTCTCCTCCGCGCTGCTCGCCTCCCAGCACGGCGACATCGACCCGGTGATCCTCGGGGCCTGCGCCACCGCCGGCGCGATCATCGGCGACTCCATCGGCTACGCCATCGGCCGCAAGGGCGGACGCCCGCTGCTGGCCTGGCTCGGCAACAAGTTCCCCCGGCACTTCAGCGAGGGACACATCGCCACCGCCGAGCGCTCCTTCGAGAAGTGGGGCATGTGGGCCGTCTTCTTCGGCCGCTTCATCGCCCTGCTGCGCATCTTCGCGGGCCCGCTCGCCGGTGTGCTGCGCATGCCGTACTGGAAGTTCCTGATCGCCAACGTCCTCGGCGGCATCGTCTGGGCCGGCGGCACCACCGCGGTCATCTACTACGTCGGCGTGGTGGCCGAGGCCTGGCTCAAGCGCTTCTCCTGGGTCGGCCTGGTGCTGGCGGTGTGCGTCGGCCTCGCCTCCATGCTGATCATCAAGCGCAAGGCGAAGCAGGCGACGCAGCAGCAGGTGGCCGAGCCGGACCCGGTCCCGGCCACCGACTGAGCCCTGCGGCCGAGCGCTACGAGCGGGCGGTGTGCACCTCGCGGTGCGCCTTCGCCAGCTCCGCGTACATCGTCCCGTTCAGCGTGATGCCCTCGCGCTCCTCGGCGGTCAGCTCCCGTCTGACCTTCGCCGGTACGCCGGCGACGAGCGAGCCCGGGGGCACTCGCATACCCTGCGGCACCAGCGCCTGCGCGGCGACCAGGGAACCCGCGCCGATGACCGCGCCGTTGAGCACCGTGGCGCCCATGCCGATCAGGCAGTCGTCCTCGACGGTCGCGCCGTGCACGACGGCGTTGTGCCCGATGGAGACGCGCTCGCCGACGGCGACGGGGAAGCCGGGGTCGGCGTGGAGCGTGCAATTGTCCTGCACATTGCTGCTCGCGCCCACCGAGATCCGCTCGACGTCGCCCCGCAGCACCGCCCCGTACCAGACGCTCGCGCCCGCCCCCAGCGTCACGTCCCCGATCACCGTGGACGTCGGCGCCACGAACGCCTCCGGGTCCACGGCCGGTTCCTTGCCGCCGATACCCGTGATCAGCGCCTGGTGAGCCATCGTCGCCTCCTTGTCGTCGATTACCCCCGCACCGTACGCCACCCGGTAGGGCGAAGATCACAGGCCTCCGGTCCCCGGGCCCTGTGACGCCCTGAGTACCGTGAGCGGGTGCCGAAGCCCAAGAACACGTTCTCATCATGGCGCCGCCGCCTGGCGCAGCGCGCGGTCCACGCGGGCTGGGCCTGGGTGCAGCGCACCGGCTCGGTCACCGCCGAGCGGCCGGGACGGTTCCGCTTCGGTTCGATGGGCACCGGCACCAGACTCGCCTTCCCGCTCGGCACGGTCTTCGGCGAACCCTGGATCCACCTCGGCGCCCACTGCATCGTCGGTGAGCAGGTCACCCTGACGGCCGGTCTGATGCCGGACCTCGACCTCGGCCCGGACCCGATCCTGCGCATCGGCGACGGTGTGGTCCTCGGCCGCGGCAGCCATGTCATCGCGGACACCACGGTCACCATCGGCAGCGACTGCTACTTCGGACCGTACGTCTACGTCACCTCCACCAACCACTCCTACGACGACCCGCACGAGCCCATCGGCAAGCAGTGGCCGCGCATGGAGCCCGTGGAGATCGGGCCGGGCTGCTGGATCGGCACCGGCGCCGTGATCCTGCCGGGGGCCCGGATCGGGCGGAACGTGGTGGTCGCGGCCGGCGCGGTGGTGCGCGGCACGGTGCCCGACCACGCCGTGGTGGCGGGCGCGCCCGCCAAGGTCGTACGCCGCTGGACGCCCGCCGAGGGCTGGCAGCCGCCGCTGCGCACCCCGGCGCCCGTGCCGATACCGGAGGGCGTGACCTCCGACGAGCTGGTGAAGCTGTCGGAGCTGGACGAGGCGGCGGTGGCCCGGCTCGCGGAGCTGGACGAGCCGGACGTGGCCCGGCTGGAGCTGGACGGGGCCGACGCGGAGCCCTGACTCACCCGCCGGCCAGCATCAGTGTGCCGACCAGCGCCAGTCCGGCGCCCGCGGCCTGGACCGCGCGCAGCCGCTCGCTGAGGAAGCCGCGCGCTGCCAGCGCGGTCACCACCGGGTAGAGCGAGGCGAGGACTGCCGCCACGGTCACCGGGCCGTGCTGGGCGGCGATCGAGTAGGTGCCGTTGGCGGCGACGTCGGCGAGTCCGACGAAGGCGAGCGCGGGCAGCGCACGCCAGGGGAAGCCGTCGGCGGGAAGTGCGGGGGAGCCGCGCCGCACGGAGACGTACAGAGCCGTGCCGCCCGCGACCACGTTGGTGACCCGCTGCACGAACAGGGCGAGGAACAGGCCGGTCAGCGTGGTCGACGCCTCGGCGATCAGCGCCATCACCGAGCCGAAGCCGAACGCCGCGAGCAGGGTGAGCAGCACCGCCTGCCGCTGTACCGGAGCGCCCTTGAACTGCGGTCCGCCCGCGAGCACCACTCCCGCCACGGCGACCGCGATCCCCGCGAGCTGGACCAGCCCGGGGCGTTCGCCCAGGACGAGCCCGACGCCGATCGGGACCGCCACGCCCAGCGAGCCGAGCGGTGAGACCACGCCCATCGGTCCGAGGGCGAGCGCCTTGTAGAAGGCGAGCATCGCCACCGGGCCCACCAGACCGGCGCCCACCGCGAACCACAGCTGCGGCCCGGCCTCGCTCCAGCCGCCGGTGGCGACCACGATCGCACCGAGGACCAGGACGGCGATCGACTGCGAGACGACCACCACGGTGAGAGCGGGCAGGCGCCGGGTCAGCAGTCCGCCGCCGAAGTCGGCCAGGCCCCACAGAAGGCTGGTGGCCAGGGCGAAGAGTGCTGTCACGGGGGCCTCGCAGTACAGTTCGGTGAACGATCGGGAACGGTCGGGTGCACCTCACGGTAGTTCAGTGAAGTGCACGCTGTCATCCATAATATTGGACTCCGAAGACTCTGATGGTGGACGGAACGTGTCGGATCTCGACCTGCTGACCCAGTCCCTGGCGCGCAATGTCAAACACTGGCGTGCCGTGCGCGGCTTCACCCTCGACGTGCTCGCCGCCCGTGCCGGGGTCAGCCGGGGCATGCTCATCCAGATCGAGCAGGCCCGTACCAACCCGAGCATCGGCACCATCGTCAAGATCGGCGACGCGCTCGGCGTCAGCATCACCACCCTGCTCGACTACGAGAGGGGACCCAGGGTCCGGATCGTCCCCGCCGAGCGGGCCGTGCGGCTCTGGCACACCGAGGCCGGCAGCTACAACCGGCTGCTCGCGGGCGCCGAGGCCCCCGGTCCGCTGGAGATGTGGGACTGGTGCCTGATGCCGGGCGAGAACAGCCCGTCGGAACCGCACCCCGGCGGCACCGTCGAGCTGGTCCACGTCACGGCCGGCGAGCTGACACTGACCGTCGACGGCGTGGACTACCTCGTCCCCGCGGGCGCGAGCGCGTCCTTCGAGGCCAACAGCCCGCACACCTACGGCAACCAGGGCACCGTACCGATGGAAATGGTCATGGCCGTCTCGGTGCCGCCCGTCCAGTGAGCGGCTGTTACCGTGCGGCCATGCGCGCACCCATCGGAGACTTCGACCACGCCACCCCGGCTCCCGACTGCCTCGACGAGCTGACCCGCCCCGTCGCCGACGCCGTACGCGAGTGGCGCGGCGGTGTCCCCGCCGAGCAGATCCTCTACGTCGACACCGACCCGCGGTGGGCGGACACCGCCGTCTTCGTCGAGCACTACGGCCGGGACCTGCTGGAGCGCTCCGCGAACTGCGTGGTCGTCGCCGGGAAGCGCGGCGGCGAGAGCACCCTCGCCGCATGTGTCGTGCTCTCCACCGCCCGGGTCGACGTCAACGGTGTCGTACGCCGCCAGCTCGGCGCCCGCAAGGCCTCCTTCGCGCCCATGGACACGGCGACCGGGGAGACCGGCATGGAGTACGGCGGCATCACGCCCGTCGGCCTGCCCGGCGACTGGCCGGTGCTGGTGGACTCGGCCGTCGTCGACCTGCCGTACGTCCTGGTCGGCAGCGGACGGCGGCGCGGCAAGCTGCTCGTCCCCGGGAAGGCGTTCGCGGAACTGCCGGGCGCGGTGGTGCTGGATGGGCTGGGGGTCCCGGTCTAGGGGGCGTCTCGCCGATCATGCCGGGCTCGCGGCGCCTGGCACCGCGCCTCGCCGCGTTGTCGTCGGTCCCCGATGCGCCGCATCGGCTCCCTCCTCCGCCTTGCGATGCACGGCACCAGACGCCGCTCCCTGATCCGGCCTGATCGACGAGACACCCCCTAGAGCCGGCGGCGGCCCCCGAACCAGCCCGCCGGGCCTGCCGATCCGCGCCCCGGTGTGACGTCAGGCCGTCGCGTGGTGGGCCAGCGCCATGTGCGGGTCCGCCTCACCGGGCACCGGCGCCGGATCGGCGTGCACCAGGGCGGCGGTCAGCCGCGGCACGGTGTGCAGCAGGGCGTGCTCGGCGTCCACCGCGATCGCGTGGGCCTCGCGGACCGTCACGTCGCCGTCCACGACCACCGCCACCTCGGCCCGCAGCCGGTGCCCGATCCAGCGCAGCCGCAGCTCGCCGACCTCCCGCACGCCTGGCACCGCCCGCAGCGCGTGCTCGGCCCGGTCCACCAGCGCCGGATCCACGGCGTCCATCACCCGCCGGAACACCTCGCGCGCCGCGTCCCGCAGCACCAGGACGATCGCCGCCGTGATCGCCAGCCCGACGACGGGGTCCGCCAGGCGCCAGCCCATCGCGGCTCCGCCCGCGCCCAGCAGCACCGCCAGTGAGGTGAACCCGTCGGTGCGGGCGTGCAGCCCGTCGGCGACCAGCGCCGCCGAGCCGATCTCCCGGCCGACGCGGATCCGGTACCGGGCCACCCACTCGTTCCCCGCGAAGCCGACCAGCGCGGCCGCCGCCACCGCCGGGACGTGGGCCACCGGGCGCGGATCGAGCAGCCGCTCGACCGCCGTCCACCCGGCGAAGGCCGCCGACGCGGCGATGGTCAGCACGATCACGATCCCCGCGAGGTCCTCGGCACGGCCGTAGCCGTAGGTGAAGCGCCGGGTGGCCGCGCGGCGGCCGAGCAGGAACGCGATGCCGAGCGGTACGGCGGTCAGCGCGTCCGCGGCGTTGTGCACCGTGTCGCCGAGCAGCGCCACCGACCCGGACGCCACCACGACGACCGCCTGCGCGATCGCCGTCGCCCCGAGCACCGCGAGCGAGACCCACAGGGCCCGCATGCCGCGCGCGGAGGACTCCAGGGCGGAGTCGACCTTGTCGGCGGTGTCGTGGGAGTGGGGGGTGAGGAGGTGGGCGAGCCGGTGCCGCGTTCCGCGGAGGCGGCCGGGCTCGTGGTGGTGACCGGGCTGCTCGGGGTGATCGGACCCGTGGTCGTGGTGATGGTCGTGGTGATGGTCATCGCGGGGCCGGGGCCCGTGCCGGTGGGTGTGTCCGTGCCGGTCGCTCACGGGGGTCTCCTTCCGGTGCGCGCGCCGGAGGGCGCGTGGCGCGTGATGCTCCGCCGCCATTATGTGCGTAAGAGCGCACGCATGCACCTGTCACCTGCGCAGGATACGCAGCCGCGCATCAGGTGCCGGTTTCGGCGGTCACCACGAGGTGAGGGCGGTCTTGCCGAGATACCGCTCCGCGAACACCGTCGCGGCACCGGGGGAGTCGAACAGCCGGCGCAGCCGGGCGAGCGTGGTGCCCGCGCGGTACGGATCGTCCGAGGCCGCCCCGTGGTACACCTCCGACAGCCACTGGGAGAACTCCTGGTAGTCCCAGACACGCCCCAGGCAGGCCGCCGAGTACCCGTCCAGCCCCGTACGGTCGCCCCGGACGAGGTGGTCGACGAGCGCGTCGCCGAGCAGGAACGCGTCGTGCAGCGCGAGGTTCATGCCCTTCGCCGCTATCGGCGCGGTGAGGTGCGCGGCGTCACCGGCCAGGAACAGCCGCCCGTACGTCATGGGCTCCACGACGTAGTTGTGCATGTCCAGCACGCGCTTCTCGATCAGCCGCCCCTCCGTCAGGGGCGGGGCGTCCGCCGCGCCGAGCCGCCGGCGCAGCTCCTCCCAGACCCGCTCGTGCGGCCAGTTCGCCGGGTCGTCGCCGGGCGGGCACTGGAGGTAGTAGCGGGTGACCTCGGGGCTGCGGGGCATGTGCCCGGCGAACCCGCGCGGATGGACGCCGAACACCACGCAGTCCGACGACGGCGGCGCCTCCGCGAGCAGCGCCAGCCAGCCGACGCCGTAGTCGTGGCGGGCCGTCCGGGCGTCCGGCACCGCGGCACGCGTCACCCCGCGCGCCCCGTCGCAGCCCGCGACGAAGTCGCAGCGGATCACCTCCCGCCGGCCGCTCTCCGGGCAGTCGTACGACACCGACGGGCGGTCCGTGTCCAGATCGTGCAGCCGG
Source organism: Streptomyces sp. TSRI0107 (assembly GCF_001905845.1). Taxonomy (GTDB): domain Bacteria; phylum Actinomycetota; class Actinomycetes; order Streptomycetales; family Streptomycetaceae; genus Streptomyces. The sequence continues at coordinate 79,425 of NZ_LIVZ01000011.1, forward strand.
ACGTCCCGCACCCCGAACCGGATGTCGCCGCCGCGCACGTCGGCGTACTCCCGCACGAGGTCCGTCACGAGCAACGGCTGCGGATAGACGAAGTGGTGATGTCCCGTCAGCTCGGTGTACGGCAGCCGGTACCGCTCCCCGCCGAAGCGGAACTCGCACTCCGTGTGCCGCTGGGCCCGCGCCAGCAGGTTCCCGGCCAGCCCCCGCCGCTCCAGGCCGCGCACGGCCCACTCCTCCAGAACCCCCGCCCGGGGCCGCCGTTCTATGAACTCCCTGCTCTCCGCCTCCAGCACCACACAGGGCACGGAGGCGGCCCGCAGGATGTTGCCGAGCGTCAGCCCGGCGGGCCCGGCGCCCACGATGACGACCGGAAACCCTTGCGGAGTGGGGGAGTTGCGGTGGGGGGAGGAGAGAGACATCCGAGCATTATGGCGGCGCCCCGCGGGCGGGCGGTGCCAGGGGCGGGGCCGCGGCCGCCGGCTAGGGCCTGTCGTTTGGATCAGGCCGGCTGTGAGGGACGGTGCGTCCTGGCCGAGCCGAGCGGGGTCTGGTGCGTGCAGCTGCAAGGCGGAGGAGGGAGTCGACGCGGCGCGTCGGCGAGTGACGACAACGCGGCAGATGTGCGTGCCAGACTCCGCGACGCCGGGATGATCCAAACGACAGGCCCTAGCCGAGGCGCGGTATCTCGATCGCGGGGCACCGGTCCATGACCATGTCGAGACCGGCCGCGCGGGTGCGCTCGTACGCCGCCTCGTCGACGACGTCCAGCTGGAACCAGACCGCCTTCGCACCCTTCGCGACCGCCTCGTCGGCGACCGCCCCGGCCAGGTCGCTGTTGACGAAGACGTCGACGACGTCCACGTCGAAGGGGATGTCGGCGAGCGAGGCGTAGCCCGGCTCGCCGTGCACCGTCTCCGCCTTGGGGTGCACCGGCACGATCCGCTTGCCGAAGCGCTGCAGCACCGCGGCCACGCCGTAGGCCGCGCGCCGCTGGTTCGTCGACAGACCCACCACCGCCCACGTGTCGCCGCTCTCGGTGAGGATCTTGCGGACCGTCGCTTCGTCGCCGTACACCCTGGGCCTCCTCGGGCCTGATCGCCTCGCACTGCCGTCCGATCATGAGAACGGCGGGCGGCGGGCGAAGATTCCCGCGCCGCGGGCCTGCGTACGGGCGCGCCTCGGCCTACGCTCGCACCGTGCTGCGCATCATCGACGCCGGAACCGGCGAAGCCGTCGAGGCCGCCCCCGCCCGCCGGGGCCTCACCCGTGTCGAGGCGCACGCGCCGGCCCTCGACACCACCGCCCTGCGGGTCCTGCTCGTCGCCGACGTCCTCGTGCGCGCCCTCGAACTCGGCGGGACACCGGTCTGGGGCCTGCTCCGCGCCGGCCGGCAGCAGACGGAGCTGCGGGCGGCGGCCGCCGCGCTCGGCGTCCGGCCGCTGGAGGACCGCGCGGCGGCCGGGCCGGGGCTGGGCGAGCGGCAGGTGCTGCACGTCGCCGCGGAGGGCACCCCGGTGCCGGACGGCGGGGTGCGGGTGGCCGTGGCGGCGGTCGGGCCGCCCGGCGGCTTCCCCGTGGACGACACCGACCCGGGCGCGCTGCGGCTGGCGCTGCTGTCCCGGCGCCGCAGCGAGCCGGTGCGGCTGGACGCCGACGCCCTGGCCGAGGCGCGGGAGGCGGTGGCCGGCTGGCGGCGGGCCGTCGCGGGGTGGGCGCGGCAGCCGTCCCGGCCGATCCCGGAGGAGGTGCGCGGACGGCTGCGCGCCGCGTGGGAGGACGACCTGGACGTGCCCGGCGTGCTGAGCGTCCTGCGGTGGGTGGAGACCGAGCCGGAGCTGCCCGACGGCGCCCGCTTCGAGACGTACGTCCACGCGGACCGGCTGCTCGGCCTCGACCTCGCCGGTGACCTGGGGGCCCCGTCATGATCAGGCGCGCGAAGGCCGGCCCGCTGCGCCGCCTGGTCGTCCTGCGGCACGCCAAGTCCGCCTGGCCGCTCGACGTGCCCGACCACGACCGGCCGCTCGCCCCGCGCGGCCGCCGCGACGCCCCCGCCGCCGGGCAGGCGCTGGCCGCCGCCGACTGCCTGCCGGACCTCGCCCTGTGCTCCACCGCCCTGCGCGCCCGGCAGACCTGGGAGCTGGCCGCCGCCCAGTGGGGCACCCCGCCGCCGGTACGCTTCGAGCCGCGGCTGTACGCCGCCGGGGTGCCCGAGCTGATCGCCGTCGTGCGCGAGGTGCCGGCCGAGGTGCGGACCCTGCTGCTGATCGGGCACAACCCCGGCCTGGAGGAACTGGTCCTCGCCCTCGCCGGAGACGGCCTGGACGACACCCTGGACCGGGTCCGGAGCAAGTTCCCGACCTCGGCGCTCGCCGCCCTCGCCTGGCACAGCACCGACTGGGCGGCGCTCCGCGCGGGCACGGCGCTGCTGACCTGGGTGACGGTACCGAGGGGGAAGAAGGAGTAGCCGCCGCATAGGCTGGCCGGATGCAGGACGAGTACCGCACGGTCGCCCGCGCGGGCGTGCACGAAACCGAGGTCAACCGCTCCCGCTTCCTGTGCGCCCTCGCACCGGCGGCCACCGAGCGGGAGGCCCAGGACTTCCTCGCCGCCGTGCGCAAGGAACACGCCGACGCCACCCACAACTGCTGGGCCTACGTCATCGGCGCCGACGCCGCGATCCAGAAGGCGAGCGACGACGGCGAGCCCGGCGGCACCGCGGGCGTCCCCATGCTCCAGATGCTGCTGCGCCGCGACATGCGGTACGTCGTCGCCGTCGTCACCCGCTACTACGGCGGCGTCAAGCTCGGCGCGGGCGGACTCATCCGGGCCTACGGCGGAGCGGTCGGCGAGGCCCTGGACGCGCTCGGCACGATCACCCGGCGGCGTTTCCGGCTGGCCACCGTCACCGTCGACCACCAGCGCGCGGGCAAGGTGCAGAACGATCTGCGGGCCACCGGCCGCGAGGTCCGCGACGTGCGCTACGGGGAGGAGGTCACGATCGAGATCGGCCTGCCCGACGCCGACGTGGACGCCTTCCGTGCCTGGCTCGCCGACGCCACCGCCGGGACCGCCGGGTTCGAACTGGGCGGAGAGGCCTACGGAGATGTGTGATTCGCGGCGCACAAATCGGGCCAAGAGGTTGTAACCGGTAGATAGTCGTGCGGGCATGACGGGCGATACAGGAGTAACCGGCCGTGATGTCAGACCCGGCCGTTAGTCTCGGGGCTCATGCGACTGCTGCACACTTCCGACTGGCATCTCGGCCGGGCGTTCCACCGGGTGAACATGCTCGGAGCCCAGGCCGAGTTCATCGGCCACCTCGTCTCCACCGTGCGCGAGCGCGCGGTGGACGCGGTGGTCGTGTCGGGGGACGTGTACGACCGCGCGGTGCCGCCGCTCGCCGCGGTCGAGCTGTTCGACGACGCCCTGCACCGGCTGGCCGACCTCGGTGTGCCGACGGTGATGATCTCCGGCAACCACGACTCGGCCCGCCGCCTCGGCGTGGGCGCCGGGCTGATCGGGCGGGCGGGCATCCACCTGCGGACCGAGCCCGCCGCGTGCGGCACCCCCGTCGTACTGCGGGACGCGCACGGCGAGGTGGCCTTCTACGGGCTGCCGTACCTCGAACCCGCCCTGGTGAAGGACGAGTTCGGGGTGGACAGGCCCGGGCACGAGACCGTGCTGGCCGCCGCCATGGACCGGGTCCGCGCCGACCTCGCCGGCCGCCCGCCCGGCACCCGGTCCGTCGTCCTCGCCCACGCCTTCGTCACCGGCGGCGAGCCCAGCGACAGCGAACGGGACATCACCGTCGGCGGAGTCGCCGCCGTCCCGGCCGGCGTCTTCGACGGTGTGGACTACGCCGCCCTGGGGCATCTGCACGGCTGCCAGACCATCACCGAGCGCGTGCGCTACTCCGGCTCCCCGCTGCCGTACTCCTTCTCGGAGGCCGCGCACCGCAAGACCATGTGGCTCGTCGACCTCGACGCCGACGGCGCGGTGACCGCCGAGCGCGTCGACTGCCCGGTGCCCCGGCCGCTCGCCCGCGTCCGCGGCACCCTGGACGACCTGCTCGCCGACCCGGACCTCGCGCCGCACGAGGACGCCTGGGTCGAGGCGACCCTCACCGACGCGGTCCGCCCCACCGAGCCCATGGCCCGGCTCACCGAGCGCTTCCCGCACACCCTCAGCCTCGTCTTCGACCCCGACCGCGCCCAGGACGACCCCGACGTGTCCTACGCCCGCCGCCTGGCCGGCCGCAGCGACCAGCAGATCGCCGAGGACTTCGTGGCCCACGTCCGCGGCGCCGGCCCCGACGAACGGGAGCGGGCCGTGCTGCGGGACGCGTTCGACGCGGTCCGCGCGGACGAGACCGTGCGCGAGGTGGCCCGGTGACGGCACGCGCCCACTTCACGGAGGTCGCCCGATGAGGCTGCACCGGCTCGACATCACCGCCTTCGGTCCCTTCGGCGGCTCCCAGAGCGTCGACTTCGACGCGCTGTCCGCCGCCGGGCTGTTCCTGCTGCACGGACCGACCGGCGCAGGCAAGACCTCCGTGCTCGACGCGGTCTGCTACGCCCTCTACGGCTCCGTGCCGGGCGCCCGGCAGAGCGGCCAGGGCACCGGCCTGCGCAGCGACCACGCCGCACCCGGCACCCGCACCACGGTCACCCTGGAACTGACCGTCGCCGGACGCCGGCTGGAGATCACCCGCCAGCCGCCCTGGGAGCGCCCCAAGAAGCGCGGCAAGGGCACCACCCTGGACAAGGCCCAGACCTGGCTGCGCGAGTACGACGCCACGGCCGGCGCCTGGACCGACCGCAGCCGCTCCCACCAGGAGATCGGCGAGGAGATCACCCAGCTGATCGGCATGAGCCGCGAACAGTTCTGCCAGGTGGTGCTGCTGCCGCAGGGCGACTTCGCGCGCTTCCTGCGCGCCGACGCCGAGGCCCGCGGCAGACTCCTCGGCCGGCTCTTCGACACCCACCGCTTCGCCGAGGTCGAGAAGCGGCTCGCCGAGCGCCGCCGCGCCACCGAGGCCGACGTCCGCGAGGGCGACGCGGCCCTGCTCGCCGACGCGCACCGCATGCAGCAGGCGGCGGGCGGCGCCATGGAGCTGCCCGAGCTGACCCCCGGCGACCCCGGCCTGGCCGACGCCGTGCTCACCGCCGCCGCGGTCGCCCGGAGCACCGCCCGCGAACAGCTGACCGTCGCCCAGTGCCGCCTCGCCGCCGCCGAGTCCGCGCGGGCCGCCGCCGACCGAACCCTGGACGACGTACGGGAACTGGCCCGGTTGCAGCGGCGGTTCGCCGAGGCAAGGCAGCGGGCGGTGCTGCTGGAGGAGCGGGCCGATGCCCACCGGGAGGCGCAGACCCGGATGGAGCGGGCCCGCAAGGCCGAGGCCGTCGCGCCCGCCCTGGAGCTGCGGGACTCCGCCGAGGCCGAACACCGGCGCGCGGCCGCCGCCGAGGCGCACGCGCGCGGGCAGCTGCCGGAGCGGTACGCCGACGCCGGTGCCGCCGGGCTCGCGGCCGACGCCCGCCGGGCCGCCGAGGAGCTGGGCGGCCTGGAGTCCGCCCGCCGCGCGGAACGCCGGCTCGCCGACCTCGTCGCCGAACGGGCCCACCTGGACCGCCAGGAGAGCGCCGACGAGGAGATCCTCCACGAGGCGGAGTCCTGGCTCGCCGACTGGGAGACCACCCGCGCGGAACTGCGGGCCCGTATCGAGTCCGCGCAGGAGGCCGCCGGCCGCGCCGAACAGCTCGCCGCGCAGCGCGAGCCCGCCCGGCGGCGGCTGGACGCGGCCCGGCAGCGGGACCGGCTCACCCGGGAGGCGGACGACGCCGAGCGGCAGGCCCTCACCTCCGCCACGGCCGCCGTGGACGCCCGCGCCCACTGGCTGGACCTCAAGGAACAGCGCCTCGACGGCATCGCCGCCGAACTCGCCGCGAACCTCGTCGACGGCGCCCCCTGCGCCGTCTGCGGGGCCACCGACCACCCCGCCCCCGCCCGCAAGGTCGCCGGGCACGTCGGCCGCGAGACCGAGGAACGCGCCCTGGCCGCCTACCAGCGCGCCGACGAGCAGCGCGCCGAGGACGAGCGCCGCCTGGGCGCCGTACGGGAGGCGCTGGCCGCCGCCACCGCCGAGGCCGGCGACCTGCCGACCGCACGACTGGCCCACGAGGCCGAGGAGCTGGAGCGGCAGTACCGGCAGGCGCGCGACGCCGCCTCCGCGCTGCACGCCGCCAACGAGGAGCTGCGCCACGCCGAGCGGGAGCACGAGCGGCGCACCGCCGACCGCCAGCAGGCCGCCGTCCGCACCGCCGCCCGCGTGGGCCACCGGGAGCGCCTGGAGAGCGAGCGGGCCACCCTCGAGGAGGAGCTGGCACAGGCACGCGGCGGCGCGGACAGCGTGGCCGCGCGAGCCGCCCAGCTGGAGCGGTGGGCCGCCCGGCTCACCGAGGCGGCCGACACCGCGCGCGCCGCCGAGGACACCGCCCAGCGCCTGAAGGAGGCCGACGCCCGGCTCGCCGACGCCGCCTACCGGGCCGGCTTCGACACCCCGCGGGACGCGGCCGCCGCCCTCCTGGACGACACCGCCCACCGCGAGCTGCAACGACGCCTGGACGCCTGGCAGCACGAGGAGGCCGCGGTCCGCGCGGTGCTCGCCGAGGCCGACACCGCGGCCGCCGCGCAGCGGCCGCCCGCCGACCTCGCCGCCGCCGAACGGACCGCCGCCGAGGCGGAACGACGGGTGCGCGAGGCCGCCTCCGCGCGGGACGCCGCCGCCCGCCGCTGCACCGAACTGGACCGGCTCTCCGCCCGCGCGGCCACCGGGGTACGCCGGCTCGCGCCACTGCGCGACGAGTACGACCGGGTGGCCCGGCTCGCCGGTCTCGCGGCCGGCACCTCCGCGGACAACGAGCGCAGGATGCGCCTGGAGGCGTACGTCCTCGCCGCCCGCCTGGAACAGGTCGCCGCCGCCGCGACCGTACGGCTGCGGCGCATGTCGTCCGGCCGCTACACCCTCGTGCACTCCGACGACCGGGCCGGACGCGGCCGCAGCGGGCTCGGGCTGCACGTCGTCGACGCCTGGACCGGACGGGAGCGGGACACGGCGACGCTGTCCGGCGGCGAGACGTTCTTCGCCTCCCTCGCGCTCGCCCTCGGCCTCGCCGACGTCGTCACCGACGAGGCCGGCGGGGTCCGCCTGGACACCCTCTTCATCGACGAGGGCTTCGGCAGCCTCGACGACCAGACGCTGGACGAGGTGCTGGACGTGCTCGACTCACTGCGCGAACGCGACCGCAGCGTCGGCATCGTCAGCCATGTCGCCGACCTGCGGCGGCGGATCCACGCACAGCTGGAGGTCGTCAAGGGAAGATCCGGGTCGACCCTGCGGCAGCGGGGTCACTGAGCCAGGGGCCGCCGGGGCAGCGGCGACGAGTAGACGACGCTCGTCGTCACCGACCCCAGCGCCCCGATCCGCCCCGAGACCTCCTCCAGGTGCCGCATCGAGCGGGCGGCGACCTTGATGACGAAGCAGTCGTCACCGGTGACGTGGTGCGCCTCCAGGATCTCCGGGGTCACCGCGACCAGGTCGTGGAAGGGCCGGTAGTTGCCGTTCGGGTACCGGAGCCGGACGAACGCGAGGATCGGCAGGCCCAGCCGGTCCGGGTCCACGACGGCGGCGTACCCCCGGATGACGCCCGCCTCCTCCAGCCGGCGGACCCGTTCGGTCACCGCGCTCGGGGACATGGAGACGGCCCGCGCGAGCTCGGCGAAGCTGGCCCGGCCCTCCCGCTGGAGGACGTCGAGGATGCGCCAGTCGGTGGCGTCCGGGGAAAACGTGGTCATGTGCGAGGGATAGCAGGGGAATCCCCCGCCGATCAAGCTTCACGCCGGGGATCGGCCCTTCAGGAAGATGATCAACGACCGTAGATTTCCGGTCATCGGACACCACCAGAAAGGTTCGCGATGACCGCCGCCACCGCCAACGCCGCCACCGACACCGCCGCCAACCCCGTCCTGCGCGTCGCGCCCGCCGCCCCCGCCGAGGCCGCCGCCTACTTCCGGGCCAGCCTCGTCTTCCACGCCGACGTCTCGGACGTGGCCGCCGCGCTTGCCTCCGGCGGCGATCCGGGGTTCGTGGTGCTGGACTCGCGTTCCACCGCGGCGTGGGACCAGGGACACGTGCCCGGCGCGATCCACCTGCCCACCGCGCTCATCACCGAGCAGGCCGAGCAGCTGCTCGACAAGTCGGTGCCGGTCGTGACGTACTGCTGGGGGCCCGGCTGCAACGGCGCGACGCGGGCCGCGCTCGCGCTCGCCGAACTCGGTTACCAGGTCAAGGAGATGCTGGGCGGGTTCGAGTACTGGGTGCGTGAGGGATTCGAGTTCGAGACCTGGGAGGGGCGTGAGCGGCGCGTCGCGGATCCGCTGACGGCGCCGGTGGACTCGGAGGACTGCGGCTGCTGAGGCCTCCGGCGGTTGGTGGAGAAGACCGCCTGGGGTGGTGCGTGGTTCTGTCGTTCGGCGAGTGCGGGTCGTGGGGGGCTGGGCGCGCAGTTCCCCGCGCCCCTTGGGGGGTTGCGCTGCGCCCCCGTCTGGACAGGAGCCCCGGGGATGACGTGGTCCTCGTGTGGCGCGCATCATGATCTGTATGGCCCGACTTCCGCAGCCCGCTCCCGAAGAACTGCGTCGCGACCCCCTGCCCCTGCGCGGTCGGACCGCGCTCGTCACCGGGGCCAGCAGGCGCGGTGGGATCGGGCACGCCGTGGCCCGGCGTCTCGCGGCCTACGGGGCGAGCGTCTACCTGCACCATCACGTGCCGCACGACTCCGCCCAGCCGTGGGGCGCCGACGAGCCGGAGGAGGTGGCCGCCTCCGTCCGGGAGGCCCTGGGCGACCCCGGGGCGCGGGTCGTGCACGGCCCCGGCGACCTGGCCGACCCGGCGGCCCCCGCGAAGCTGATCGCCGGCGCCGCCGACGCGCTCGGCGGGCGGCTGGACATCCTCGTCGCCAACCACGCCCTCAGCGGCTCCGACGGCACCCTCGACACCATCGACGCCGCGATGCTCGACGCCCACTGGGCGGTCGACACCCGCTCGGTGCTGCTGCTGACGCAGGCGTACGCCGGGCTGCGCGCCGGACTGCCGCCGCGTACCCCGGGCGGACGGGTGGTGATGATGACCTCCGGCCAGGACATCGCGGGCGGAATGCCCGGCGAGATCGCCTACGCCCTCCAGAAGGGCGCCCTCGCCTCCATCACCCGCTCCCTCGCCACCACCCTCGCCGAGCAGGCGGTCACCGTGAACACCGTCAACCCGGGGCCCGTCGACACCGGCTACCTGACGGGCGACGCCTACGACGGGATCGCCGCCCGCTTCCCCGCCGGACGCTGGGGCATGCCGGACGACCCGGCCCGCCTCATCGCCTGGCTGGCGACGGACGAGGCGGACTGGGTGACCGGTCAGGTGATCGACTCCGAGGGCGGCTTCCGGCGCTGAGACACGGTCAGAGCCGGGCCAGCTCGTCCACCAGGTCGTCCAGGCCCAGCGACCCCTGGGACAGGGCGGCCATGTGCCAGGCCTTGAGGTCGAAGGCGTCCCCGTGCCGCTCGCGCGCCTTCTCCCGGCCGAGCAGCCAGGCCCGCTCGCCCAGCTTGTAGCCGATCGCCTGGCCGGGGATGGTCAGATAGCGGGTCAGCTCGCTGGACACGAAGTCGGCCGGACGGCTGCTGTGCGCGCCGAAGAACTCCTCGGCCAGCTCCGGCGTCCACCGCTCGCCCGGGTGGAACGGCGAGTCCGCCGGGATCTCCAGCTCCAGGTGCATGCCGATGTCGACGATGACCCGGGCGGCGCGCATCATCTGCGCGTCGAGGTATCCGAGCCGCACCTCCGCGTCGGTGAGGAAACCCAGCTCGTCCATCAGCCGCTCCGCGTACAGCGCCCAGCCCTCGGCGTTGGCGCTGACCATGCCGACGGAGGCCTGGTAGCGGGACAGGTTCTCCGCGACGTGCGCCCACTGCGCCAGCTGGAGGTGATGGCCGGGCACGCCCTCGTGGTACCAGGTGGACACCAGGTCGTAGACCGGGAACCGGGTCAGGCCCATGGTCGGCAGCCAGGTGCGGCCCGGACGGGAGAAGTCCTCCGACGGAGCCGTGTAGTACGGCGCGGCCGCGCTGCCGGGCGGGGCGATCCGCGACTCCACCTTCCGCACCCGTTCGGCGAGTTCGAAGTGGGTGCCGTCGAGCGCGTCGATCGCCTGGTCCATCAGGCCCTGGAGCCAGTCCCGGACCTCGTCGACGCCCTCGATGTGCCGGCCATGCTCGTCGAGGTGCGCGAGCGCCACCCACGGCGTCCCGGCGCCCGGCAGGATCTTCTCCGCCTCCTTCCGCATCTCGCCGAGAAGGCGGTGGAACTCCGACCAGCCGTAGGCGTACGCCTCGTCCAGGTCGAGGTCGGTGCCGTTGTAGTAGCGCGACCAGCGGGCGTAGCGCTCGCGGCCCACCGTGTCCGGGGCGCCCTCGACGGCCGGCGCGTACACCTCGCGCACCCAGTCCCGCAGCTCGGCGACGGCCGTCGTCGCCGCCCGGGCGGCCTCGTCGAGTTCGGCGCGCAGGGCGTCCGGGCCGGCGGCGGCGAAGTCCTCGAACCAGCCGCGGCCGGAGCCGTCGGTGTCCGCCCATTCGCCGAGCTGCTCGATGAAGACGGCGGTCGGGCGCGGGCCCGCGTACAGCTTGCGCTCCAGGCCGAGGGCGAGGGACTCCCGGTAGCCCCCGAGCGCGGCCGGCACCGCGCGCAGCCGCTCGGCGATCGCCGCCCAGTCCTCCTCGGTGTCCGCCGGGGTCACGGTGAACACCTCGCGCACATGGTGGGCGGCGGTGCCCATGTTGCCGACCGCGCGCAGCCCCTCGTCGGCCTCGTGCACGGCGAGTTCGGCGGTCAGCCGCTCCCGCAGCAGCCGGGCGCAGCGGCGCTCGATGTCGCTGTCCGCGCCCGGCCGGCGCTCGGCCTCGTCGAGCCGTGCCAGCGTCCGGCGCGCCAGCTCCGCCAGCGCCTCCTGACCCGCGGGCGAGGTGTCGGGCAGCCGGCTCGAACTCTCCTTCACACCTAGGTAGGTACCGGTCACCGGGTCGAGGGCGACGAGCTCGTCGACGTAGGCGTCGGCGACTTCGCGAGGCAGCTGGCTCTTGGTCTCTGACATGCGGCCCATCCTCGTACGACGGCCCGCGGGCCGTCACCCGTATTGCGCCGAGGGCGAAGGAGGCAGCAGGGGACCGCAGTCCCACTGCTGGAAGATCAGCCGCGTCTCGACGCGGGCCACCTCGCGGCGGGCGGTGAACTCGTCCAGGACCAGGCGCTGCAGGTCGGCCATGTCGGCGACCGCGACGTGGACGAGGTAGTCGTCCGGCCCGGTGAGGTGGAAGACGGTCCGGGACTCCGGCAGCGCCCGGATCCGCTCCACGAACGGGCCGACCAGTTCCCGCCGGTGCGGCCTGACCTGCACGGACAGCAGCGCTTCCAGGCCACGCCCCAGCTTGGCGGGATCCAGCCGCAGCTGATGCCCGAGGATCACGCCGGCACGGCGCAACCGGGTCACCCGGTCCAGGCAGGTGGACGGTGCCACCCCGACCTGCGCGGCGAGGTCCCGGTACGTCGTCCGGGCGTCGTTCTGCAACAGCCGCAGCAGATGGAGGTCCACCGGATCCAGTACGACAGATTCGGCCACTGGCCGAACGTAACACGGGGTTTCCGCATCCGACCCCGGCCGGTGTTCACCCTCTCCGCCATGGAGTCAGCGCCCACACAGATACCCACCCGTCCCAGAGCACTGGCCACCGAGGCCGTGCACGCCGGCCGCGACGACCTCGCCGAGCAGGGCCTGCACGTCCCGCCGATCGACCTGTCGACCACCTACCCCTCCGCCGACAGCCGGGGCGAGGCCGCCCGTATCGACGCCTTCGCCACCACCGGCGCCGAACCGGACGGCCCGCCCGTCTACGCCCGCCTCGGCAACCCGACCGTCGCCCGTTTCGAGACCGCCCTCGCCCGGCTGGAGGGCACCGAGGCCGCCGTCGCCTTCGCCAGCGGCATGGCCGCCCTCACCGCGGTCCTCCTCGTCCGGGCCTCCCTCGGACTGCGCCACGTCGTCGCCGTGCGCCCGCTGTACGGCTGCAGCGACCATCTGCTCACCGCCGGGCTGCTCGGCTCCGAGGTCACCTGGACCGACCCGGCGGGGATCGCGGCCGCGCTGCGCCCGGACACCGGGCTGGTCGTCGTCGAGTCCCCGGCCAACCCGACCCTCGCCGAGCTGGACCTGGCGGCGGTCGCCCACGCCTGCGGCTCGGTGCCGCTGCTCGCGGACAACACCTTCGCCACCCCCGTGCTGCAACGCCCCGTCGAACACGGGGCGCGGCTGGTGCTGCACAGCGCCACCAAGTACCTCGGCGGCCACGGCGACGTGCTGGCCGGAGTGGTCGCCTGCGACGAGGAGTTCGCGGGGCGGCTGCGGCAGGTCAGGTTCGCCACCGGCGGTGTCCTGCACCCGCTGGCCGGCTATCTGCTGCTGCGCGGCCTCGCCACCCTGCCGGTGCGGGTGCGGGCCGCGTCGGAGAACGCCGCCGAACTGGCCCGCCGGCTCGCCGCCGATCCGCGGGTCGCCCGGGTGCACTACCCGCGCATCGGCGGCGCGATGATCGCCTTCGAGGTGTACGGCGACCCGCACGCGGTGATCGGCGGTGTCCGGCTGGTCACCCCGGCCGTCAGCCTCGGCAGCGTGGACACCCTCATCCAGCACCCGGCGTCCATCAGCCATCGCATCGTGGCCGCCGACGACCGCCGGGGCGCCGGCGTCAGCGACCGCCTGCTGCGGCTGTCGGTGGGCCTGGAGGACGTCGACGACCTGTGGGCCGACCTGGACCGCGCCCTGGGATGAGACACGCGAACGGCCCGGCGGCGCCGGGCCGTTCATCGGGGGAGTCGCGGGTCAGTCGCGGACGGGCAGCCGGCCGGCCACCGGGGCCGCCGCCAGCCGGGCGGTGATCACCAGGGTGCCCTCCTCGATCTGGTAGTCGAGGGGCAGGCCCAGCCCGCGCATCGCGGCGACCATGCCGGTGTTCGAGGCCTGGGTGACGGCGTACACGCTCTCGCAGCCCGCCTCGGCGGCCATCGCCACCAGCCGCCGCAGCAGCTCGGCGCCGATGCCGCGCCGCTGCCAGGTGTCCTCGACGAGCAGGGCGACCTCGGTCTCGTCGCCGTCCCACAGCAGATGACCGAGGCCGACGATCCGCCCCGAGGCGGTCCGCACGGCGAGCGTGCGGCCGAAGCGCGGGGAGAGCAGGTGGTTGAGATAGCGGTCCGCGTCGGCGACCGGGCCGTGGTAGCGCAGGGCGAGGGTGCGCTTCGAGCAGCGCTCGTGCATCTCCTTCGCCGCCTCCAGGTCGCTGGTGTCCGCCCGGTGCACGGTGATGGAGTTGCCCTCCGGCAGGGTCAGCACGTCCTCGCTGCGCGGGACGCGGGGACCGAGCCGGGTGTCCAGCTCCACCAGGGCCCGGGCCCGCGCGAACTCCGTCGGAGTGAACGGCAGATACGGCCGCTCGACGGTGATCACCCCGCCCTCCGGGGCCCGCAGCCGCATCACGGTGTCCTCCAGGACGCCCTCCGCCGGTACGGCGTCACCGCCGCCCGAGCGGCCGGCCGGGGCGGCGGGCAGCTGGCGGATGGTGCAACGGCCGAGCAACTGCCTGAGTGCGAGGGGGAGTTCGGCGGCGTCGAGGGCGGTGCGGGTGGCGAGGCCGAGGATCCGGGTCGGGGCGTCCACCAGGTCGTGGGCGTCGGCCCGCTCGATCCAGGTGCCGGTGCCGCCGGCCAGCGACACCACCCGGGTCAGCTCACCGGCCGTGAGGGTCCCGGGGGCGCGCAGCAGGAACTCGTCCACCGTGCCGTGGCCCAGCGGGTGCGTCTGCAGGCTGAGGATGTCGACCTGGTGGCCGGCGAGGGCGGTGCACAGCGCCGCCAGCGATCCCGGCTCGTCCCGTACCGTCGTCCGCAGCCGCCACAGCACGCTTCCCCCGGAGGCGGCCTCCGGGTTCCGCTCCGCCGTCTCGGACGGCCCGGCCTGCCGCTCGGTGGAGCTCGGCCGGGCGCCGGTATCGGAGACCGGCGGGGCGTGGCCGTGGCGGCGTGCCCACCAGGTGTGGAAGGCCGCGGTCGCGAGCAGCGCGATCGCGGAGATCACCAGCAGTGCGGGGCCGTCCGGCCCGTGCCCGATCAGGTTGGCCACGGCGTCGGCCACCGCTACGGCGGTGAAGAGCGCGGCGAGTTCGACGACGTCCCGTCGCCAGTGGTGGACGGGACGCCCGTGCTTCGCGCGCGTCACATCAGTCATTTTCCGCTTCATGCACCCACTGTGAAGGAACGGTGTTGCGTGATCACAAACGGTGTGTGACTGATGGGTAAAGTGGCCTTCTGCCCCATTTACGGTTCAATTGACCGTTCAATGTGGCCGGTGCATGTTCGGCCTCGCAGCTGTCGTGCCGCGCACCGCGGGATGACGGCGGTGCGCGACACGGCAACGAGGGTACGGGATCTACTGCCCGACCAGCCCCGGCTGGAGCACCTTCGTGAACAGCACGGTGCCGTCCTGCTCGCGCAGCCGGACCGTCAGTTCCGCGGTGTCGCCGTCGATGTCGACCTCGCCGAAGAACTGGTAGCCCTCGGCGGGCGAGACGTTCGCCCGGGCCGGCGCCTTGAGGAACACCCGCTCCGGGCCGAACGTGCCGTCCAGCGTGTTCGCGGGGAACGCCCCGGCGTTGAGCGGACCAGAGACGAACTCCCAGAACGGCTCGAAGTCGGTGAACGCGGCCCGCGACGGCTGGTAGTGCTGGGCCGAGGTGTAGTGCACGTCGGCCGTCAGCCAGACCGTGCCGGTGATCCGCCGGTGCTTGACGAACCGCAGCAGCTCCGCGATCTGCAGCTCACGGCCGAGCGGAGCGCCCGGGTCGCCCTGGGCGACGGCCTCGATGTTCGGCTTGCCGTCCCCGGTGTCCGGCACGACCAGGCCGAGCGGCATGTCGGAGGCGATCACCTTCCACACCGCGCGGGACCGCGACAGCTCCTTCTTCAGCCACTCCAGCTGCTCACGGCCGAGGATGCCCTGCGGGTCGCGGGTCTGGTCGCCGGCCGAGTTCGCGTTGCGGTGGGTGCGCATGTCCAGCACGAAGACGTCCAGCAGCGGACCGTGGTGCTGCACCCGGTAGACCCGGCCGTCGGGGCGGCGCAGCGTCGAGATCGGGAAGTACTCGGAGAACGCCTGCCGGGCGCGGGCGGCGAGCACGTCGACGTTCTTCTCCGTGTACCGGCTGTCGGCCAGGATCTCGCCCGGGTACCAGTTGTTGGTGACCTCGTGGTCGTCCCACTGGATGACGGAGGGCACCCGGGCGTTGAACGCGCGCAGGTTCTCGTCGAGCAGGTTGTAGCGGAAGTTACCGCGGAACTCGGCCAGCGTCTCGGCCACCTTGGACTTCTCCTCGGTGGTGACGTTCCGCCAGATCCGCCCGTCGGGCAGGGTCACGGACCCGGTGATCGGGCCGTCGGCGTAGACGTTGTCGCCGGAGCAGATGAAGAAGTCCGGGTCCAGGGCGGCCATCGCGTCGTAGATGCGGTAGCCGCCGATCTCCGGGTTGATGCCCCAGCCCTGCCCGGCGAGGTCGCCGGACCAGACGAACCGCACACCGTCACGCCGCCGCACGGACGCGGTGCGGAAGGTGCCGGTGACCGGCTCGCCGGTGCGGCGCGGGTCGTCCGGGTCGGCGAGCAGCACCCGGTAGTGGATCTGCTCGCCCGGGGGCAGCCCGCGCAGCCGGGTGGTGCCGGTGAAGTCGCTGTCCGCGCCCAGCAGCGGGCCGTGCCACCGGCGCGGATTGCGGAACGACTCGGTCGCGGACGTCTCCACGATCATCCGGGCGGGCCGGTCGGAGCGCACCCACACCAGCCCGGAGTCCGTCGTCACGTCGCCCGTCTGCACGCCCCAGCCCGCCCGCGGGCGCCCCGACAGGGCGAGGGCGGGGGCCGCGCCGAGGCCGACGGGCAGGGTCAGGGCCGCGGACGCGGCGAGCGAGCCGCGCAGCACGGTACGGCGGTCGGGGAGCGGGCGGTGTGACATGAAGGGGCCTCCAGGACGGAATCCGGCCGGTGTGTGAAGCCACAACTACTGGTGCGTCGCAGCGCACACGGAAACCACAAGTGAACAACTGACCGTACGCGGCGGGAACCGCCGTGCCGGTCACATCGACGACGGGGCGGGGCGAGCGTGGTCTCCCGCGGCCGCCGCCTCCGCCATCGACCGGACGCCCTCCCTGATCCGTCCCGGCGGCAGATGCGCGTAGCCCAGCACCAGCCGCACCGCCTGCTCCTCCTCCCCGCCGGCGGGCGTGTGCGTGCAGTCCGACAGCGGACGTACCGCCACACCGGCCGCGGCCATCCGCGCGAGGAAGCCCGCCTGGGGGCCGTAGCGGGCCGGGAGAGTGGCGATGACGTGCAGGCCCGCCGCGATGCCGGACACCTCGGCGCCGGGGAAGTGCTCGGCCAGAGCGGTGACGAGCGCGTCGCGCCGCTCCCGGTAGGCGCGCTGGCAGCGGCGCAGCTGACGGTCGTAGTCGCCGTGCTCCAGGAAGCGGGCGAACAGCGCCTGGTCGACGGTGGGATGGCCGAGGTCCATGGTCCGCTTGCGGGTGACGACCTCCTCCGCCAGCCACTCGGGGACCAGCAGCCAGCCCAGCCGCAGCCCGGGCGCCAGGGCCTTGCTCACCGAGCCGGTGTAGGCGACCCGTTCGGGGTCCAGGCCCTGGAGGGCGCCGACGGGGGCGCGGTCGTAGCGGAAGTCGCCGTCGTAGTCGTCCTCCAGGACGATCCCGTCCACCTCCCTCGCCCAGTCGAGGAGTCCGGCGCGGCGCCGTGCGGAGTACGCGATGCCGGTGGGGTACTGGTGGGCCGGGGTCGTCACGACCGCCCGCACACCCGACGCCCGCAGCGGGCCGAGGGCGAGGCCGTCGGCGTCCAGGGGGAGCGGCACCGTGGTCACCCCGGCCGAGGCGTACACGTCGTCGTGCTGCGGGCTGCCCGGGTCCTCGACACCGACCTCGCGTATCCCGCGCGCGTGCAGCGCGAAACCGAGCAGGGCGGTCGCCTGCGTCACCCCCGAGACGACCACGATCCGCTCCGGGTCCGCGACCACGCCCCGGCGGCGGGCCAGCAGTTCGGCCAGCGCGGTCCGCAACCGGGGCAGGCCGCGCGGGTCGGGATAGCCGAGCCCGTGGTGCGGCAGCTCCGCCAGCACGTGCCGCTGCGCCGCCGCCCACGCCGCGCGCGGGAACAGCGACAGGTCCGGGGTGCCGGGCACGAAGTCGGCGCGCGCGCCGGGCGAGCGCGGGGCGCGGTCGTGCACACGGGGACGGGCGGCCCGTACGGCGTCCCCCACCCAGGTGCCCGCCCCGCGTCCGCTGCGCAGATAGCCCTCCGCCGTCAGCTGCTCGTACGCCTCCGTGACCAGCCCGCGCGACACCCCGAGGTCGGCGGCGAGGTCCCGGCTCGACGGCAGCCGGGTCCCCGGCACCAGCCGCCCCGCCCGCACCGCCTCCCTCAGCGCCGCCTGCAACGCCCTGCCGCGCGACCGGGCCGGCGCCGACGCGGCCGGGAGCAGCACCTCCCAGGCGACCGAGCCGGCCTTGCCGTCCCCGTCGTCCGTGCCGTCCGTGCCGCCCGTGCCTCCCGTGCTGTCCATGCCGCTCGTGCCGTCCGTGCCGTCCGTGTCGTCCGTGCCTTGCGGGAAAGTCGAATTGGTCCGGGACACCGTCATGGAAGTGGACCTTAATCCGGGCCGCCGCCGTTCCTAGCGTCAGTCCCATGAACGCCACCACCACCCGCGGCTCCCTGCTCGCCGCGCTCGCCTGCGTCCTCGTCGGAGGATCCTTCACCGCCAACAGCGTCCTCGGCGACTACCCGTACGCGGGCGGTCAGTTCCTGCGCTACGCCCTCGCCTGCCTGCTGCTCGTACCCCTGGCCGGACCCGGCGCCGCCGCCCGGCTGCGCGCTCTCAACGCCCGGCAGTGGACGCGGCTGGCGCTGCTCGCCGCCGTGGGCATGGTCGGCTTCAACCTGGCGATCCTGGCCGCCGAGCGCACCGCCGAACCCGCAGTGCCCGGCGTCTTCGTCGGCTGCGCGCCCGTCGTGGTGGCCGTCCTCGTCCCCATGCTGGAGGGCCGGCGCCCCCGGCGCACCGTGCTGTACGGCGCCTCACTCGTCGCCGTCGGCGCCTTCGCCGTCCAGGGCTGGGGCCGCACCGACGGCGCCGGTCTCGCCTGGTCGGTGTGCGCGCTCGCCGGTGAGGTCGGCTTCGCGGTCCTCGCCGTACCCGTGCTGCGCCCGCTCGGCCCGCGGCTGCTGTCCGCCACCGTGTGCGGCGTCGCCGCCCTGGAGTCCGCGGCGGCCGGCCTGCTCCTCGACGGCACCGCCTGGCTGCGCCGGCCCGACACCACCGAGACCCTGGCCCTGCTGTGGCAGGCGGCGATCGTCACCGTCGTCGGCTTCGTCTGCTGGTACATCGGCATGCAGCGGATCGGCGCCGAACGCGCCACCCTCTTCTCCGGGCTGATCCCCGTTGCCGCCGCCTGCACCGCCCCGCTCGTCGGGACCGGCTCCTACGGCCCCGCCCAGGCCGTCGGCAGTGCCCTGGTCGGCGCCGGAGTCGCCCTGGGCTCCGGAGCACTGAAGCGGGCCTCGCGGCGGCAGTCGCTTCCTGTTTACGAGGGGTCGCGCCCGCTCGCGCGTAATCAGGAGTGACAGACCACAGTGAGGGGGCAGGCCGACCGTGGATGCCAAGAACCGGTTCGAGACCAAGACCACCTTCGCGTTCTCCCGACTCGAATGGCTGGCCTTTCTGGTCATTTCACTCGTACTCGCCTACCAGCACCTCTCCGACATCCGCTGGGGCGTGTTCGCGGCCTTCTTCGTGGTGATCGACCTCATCGGATACGTCCCTGGGGCGATCGCGTTCCGGCGCAGTCCCGAACGGCGCGTCGCGCGCGGCTACTACGTGGCCTACAACGTGATGCACAGCCTCGTCACGGCCCTCGTACTGGCCGGAGCGTGGGCCTGGTTCGTGGAACCGGAGTGGGCCCTGCTCGCGCTGCCCATCCACCTCATGGGCGACCGGGCGCTGTTCGGGAACTCGCTGAAGCCCTTCGGTGTCGCCTTCGAGCCGGAGACCGATCCGGCCTACCGGGAGTTCCAGAAGCAGTACGAGGCCACGGCCGCGGGCGGTTCCCGGACGCCGAGGGAGGGCGCACATGCAGTCGGCGCTTGACACACTCGCCGAATACAGCGACAACCCCAGCTCGTTTCTCGCACTCAACAGCGGCAACCAATTCTTCCGGGACGACCGGTTCGCCGGCGCCTGCGCCTATCGCCGGTCGGGCCGCTACACCCTCCAGTTCGGCGGCCCGTTCGCCGCGCCGGACCACCGCGAGCAGCTGCTCGACGCCTTCGCCGAGCACGCCGGGCGGCGCCTGGTCGCCGTACAGCTCCAGCGCGAGGACGCCGAGTTGTACGCGCGGCACGGCTTCACCGTGAACCAGCTCGGCGCCTCGTACGCCATCGACCTCGCCCGGTTCACCCTGCGCGGCTCCCGGTTCGTACGGCTGCGCAACAAGATCTCGCGGGCCCGGCGGGCCGGCCTGGAGATCACCGAGGCGGAACCCGGCGCCGACTGCGCCGCGCTGGACCGGCTCGACCAGGACTGGCTGCGGGACAAGGGCCGGCACGTCAAGGAACTGAGGTTCCTCGTCGGACAGCGCACCGGACCGCTGCAGTCCCACCGCCGGCTCTTCGTCGGGCGGATCGAGGGCGAGATCGTCTGCTACATCAACTACTCGCCGGTCTACGGCAGCCGCCCCGGCTGGCTGCACGACCTCAGCCGGCGCCGCCCCGACGCGCCGCCGGGTGTCATGGAGGCGCTCAACGCCACCGTCATCGAGCGCCTCACCGGCGAGGGCGCGCAGTGGCTGCACTTCGGCTTCACCCCGTTCACCTCGCTCGCCGAGGAACACGAAGTGCCCGGCGCCAGCCGGTCCTTCGCCCGGTTCGCCCGGCTGCTCGCCACCCACGGCCAGGCGATCTACCCCGCCGCCTCCCAGCTCGAATACAAGGAGAAATGGGCCCCCCACGCGGTCCTCCCCGAGTACATCGCCTTCAAGGGCAGGCCGCGCCTCGGTGCCGTCTGGCAGCTGCTGCGCGCCACCAACTCCGTCTGACCGACCCGACTCCTGGAGGACTGGACGCCCATGAGATTCCTCGAGCGTGAACGCGCCACGCTGGCCAAGCTGCTGCCCGACCTGGACCCCGCCCTGCGGGAGATCCCGCTGATGGAGCTGGAGCGGCCGGGCAGCCCCGGCATCCGCCTCTTCCGGGACTGCGGGGGCCCCGGCCTGCTGGTGCCCGAGTCCCATCAGGGCCGCGGGGCCGGCGCGCTGGACGCGCTGCGGGTGCAGCGGGCCATCGGCAGCCGCTCGCCGTCCCTCGCCGTGGCGACGACCATGCACCACTTCTCGATGGCCACCCTGGTCGGCCTCGGCGCCCTCGGCGACGGACTGGAGTGGATGCTCATCGAGGGCGTGGCCGCCGCCAACCGCATCATCGCCTCCGGCTTCGCCGAGGGCCGCAGCGGCGCGGGCATCCTGGAACCGTCGATGACGGCCACGGTCACCGAGGACGGGGTACGCGTCAACGGCGTCAAGCGCCCGTGCAGCCTCGCCCGCTCCATGGACCTGCTCACCGCCAGCGTCCTGGTGCCCCGCGAGGACGGCCAGGGCGAGGAACTGGCGGTGGCGCTGGTGCCCGCCGAGAGCGAGGGACTCAGCGTCAGCGGCTTCTGGTCCAGCACCTTCCTGGCCGGCGCGGAGAGCGAACAGGTCACCCTCACCGACGTCCTCGTCCCACCGGAGCTGCTGCTGCGCACCGCGACGCCCACCGGACAGCAGCTGGACGAACTCCAGACCGCCGGGCTGATCTGGTTCCAGGTGCTGATGACCGGCAGCTACCTCGGCGCGGCGAGCGCCCTGGTGGAGCGGGTGCTGCTCAACGACCGCATCCCCGAGCACGAGCGGGTCCGGCTGCACGTGGAGACCGAGGCCGCGATGGCCACCGCGGAGGGCGTCGCCCGCCGGGTCGACGACGGCGACCTCGACGAGTCCACCCTCGCCCAGTCGCTGTACGTGCGCTACGGCGTCCAGGACGCCCTCGCCCGGATCGTGCCCCGCGCGGTGGAACTGCTCGGCGGGCTGAACTTCATGACGTCCGACGAGGTCGGCCACCTCGCCGCCTGCGCCAACGGCCTCGCCCTGCACCCGCCGTCCCGCTCCCGGATGACCGGCCCGCTCGCCGCGTACCTGGCCGACCAGCCGCTCATGATCGCCTGACCTCGCCGCACGCCGCACGCCGCACGCCGCACGCCGCACGCCGCACGCCGCACGCCGCACGCCGCCGACCGCCGCCGGAACACCGGCGCCTGCCGGCCTTCTCCACGGCCGTACGTCCGGGCCCGCGGCACCGACACCGCCGTACGTCCGGGCCCGGGGCACCGACACCGCCGTACGTCCGTGTCCGCGTCACCGTCATCGCCGTACGTCCCTGCCCTGGGCGCCCACCGCGTACGGCAGTCGACACCCGTTGGGGGAACCACCCATGTCACGCAACACCCTGCGATCGACCGTCCTGGCGCCGACGCCCGCGCCCGCCCCGCGCGACCGGCCCACCGTGCTGCTCACCGGCGGCTCCGGCGTCCTCGGCCGGGCCCTCATCGACGAGCTGCACCCCGACTTCGACCTGCTCTGCCTGCGCCGCAACCGGCCGCTGCGGGACCCCAGGGTGCGCGAGCTGAAGGGCGACCTGCTCGCGCCGCGCCTCGGGCTGAGCGACCTGGAGTGGCACCAGCTCGCCCTGGAGGTGGACGTGGTGCTGCACTCCGCCGCCGAGACCAACTGGCGCACCCGGCCCGAGGACATCGTGCGCACCAACACCCTCGGCACCGAGACCATGCTCGACCTCGCCGCCCGCGCGGACGCCCCGATGTACCTGGTGAGCACCGCGTTCGTGGTGAACACCCCGACCACGGAGGACGAGGAGCGCTTCCCGGGCGCCGCCGCCTACCTGGTCTCCAAGGCCGCGGCGGAGCAGCTGTGGCGCGACGCCGACCTGCCCGGCGCCCTCGTCCGGCCCTCCGTGGTGATGGGCGACTCCGCCACCGGACGGATCGCCGACGAGCAGGGCCTCACCAAGGCGATCGGCTCCATGGTGCTGGGCCAGGTCCCCGTGCTGCCCGGCGCCCCCGACGCCCGCGTCGACATGGTCCCGCAGGACTACGTCACCCAGGCCATCGGCGACCTGGTCCGCGGCGGCGTCGGCAACGGCGAGTACTGGCTCACCGCCGGCAAGGAGGCCATCCTGCTGCGGGAGGTCGCCGACGTCTGCGCCGAGTTCGCCGTGCGCCACGGCCTGCCCGAACCGGACCGGCCCCGGCTGATCCCGGTCGAGGCGGTGCACCGGCTGCTGCTGCCGATGCTGGAGGGCACCGCCCTGCCCGGCTCGATGCGCCGGCGCCTGCGCTACTACGCCGAACTGCTGCTGGTCTTCCAGAGCGAGCTGCCCTTCGACTCCTCCCTCGGCGAGCCGCACTGCGGCGTCCGGCCGAGCCACGACGACATCCGCGCGGCCCTCGTCCGCAACCTGGAGAGCTGGGCCGAGGGCCAGGCCGGCACGCTGAACCGGCTCCGCAGCCGGCCGATCACCACGATGCCCACGGAGGCCGCGTCATGACCATGTCCCCGCCCCTGCCCACCGACCCCGGCACCGGCGTCGTCGACCTCTACCAGCGCCACATCGGCACCGGCCGCGCCGTCATGGGCCGGGTCATGGGCGGCATGGCCGAGGTCTTCTCCGAGGGCCCCTGGATCCACACCGACGACGGCCGCCGCTTCCTGGACTTCGGCGGCTACGGCGTCTTCCTGCTCGGCCACCGCCACCCGGCCGTCGTCGAGGCGGTGCACCGGCAGCTCGACACCCACCCGCTGGCCAGCCGCGTCTTCCTGGAACCGGTCGCCGCGCGCGCCGCCCAGGCGGTGGCCCGGCACACCCCGCAGGGCATGGACTACGTCCACTTCGTCAACTCCGGCGCCGAGGCCACCGAAGCCGCCCTGAAGCTGGCCCGCGCCCAGGGCCGCAACGCCGTCGTCACCACCCGCAAGGGCTTCCACGGCAAGACCCTCGGCGCCCTCAGCGTCACCGCCAACCCGCTCTACCAGGCCCCGTTCGAGCCGCTCGTCCCGGACGTCGCGCAGGTCGAGTACGGCGACGCGGACGACCTCGAACGCGTCCTCGCGGACCGCCGGGACCGGGCCTGCGTCATCCTGGAGCCGGTGCAGGGCGAGGCCGGGGTGCGCATCCCGGAACCGGGCTACCTCGGCCGGGTCGCCGCGCTGTGCCGGGAGTACGGCGCCCTCCTCGTCGTCGACGAGATCCAGACCGGCATGGGCCGGCTGGGCACCTGGTGGGGCGTGGACGCGGAGGGCGTGCGCCCCGACATCATGCTCATCGGCAAGGGGCTCAGCGGCGGCGTCGTACCGATCGCCGCGATCGCCGCCACCAAGGAGGCGTACGCCCCCTTCAGCAGCGACCCCTACCTGCACACCTCCACCTTCGGAGCCTCCCCGATCGCCTGTGCCGCCGCCCTCGCCACCGTCGAGACGATGGAGCGCGAGGACACCGTGGCACGGGCCGCCGCCCTCGGACCGCGCATCCTCGCCGGAGTCCGGGCCGTCTGCGCGCCCCACCCGGGCGGCCTCGTCCACGAGGTGCGCGGCCGGGGGCTGCTGATCGGCGTCGAGTTCACCGCCGAACAGGCCGTCGGCGAGCTGCTGCTGGAGCTCATCGCCCGCGACGTGCTCGTCAACCACTCCCTGAACTCCACCCGGGTGCTGCGCCTGACCCCGCCCGCCGTCGTCGACGACGCCGTGCTGGAGAGGTTCCTCACCACCTTCGCCGAGGCGCTGAACACCGTGACGGCCCGGATGGCCGGGTGACCCGCATCGCCGGGTGACCCCCGACCGCCCGGAACCGTTGGCCACAAGACGGAAGGAACCGAACCGACCATGCGCCACGTAGTCCTGCACGCGCTCGCCCAGGGCATGACCCCCCACGCCGTCTACCAGCGCATCAGCGACTTCCGCAGATATCCCGAACTCACCGGGACCGTCCAGGACGTGCAGGTCGAGACCCTGCCCGACGGCTCGGTGGTGTCCGACTGGACCGTGCTGTTCCGCGGTGGCCTGATGCGCTGGCGGGAACGCGACACCCTGTCGCCCGCGACCGACTCGCTCACCTTCGAACAGCTCAGCGGCGACTTCCAGACCTTCGAGGGCAGCTGGCGCTGCGCCCCGCACGACGAGGGCACCCTCGTCACCTTCACCGCCGCCTTCGACCTCGGCATCCCCACCCTCGCCGACATCCTCGACCCGGTCGCCGAGTCCACCCTGCGCACCAACATCGCCCAGATCCTGGCCGGCCTGGTCGACGCCAAGGTCGTCGACGCCCCTCCGGTGCCCCTGCACGGATCCGGTACGCGCGGCACGGAGGTGACCGATGAACGCGCCGTCGCCCCCGCTCGCGGCTGACCGGCCCGGCACGGACACGCCCGCCCCGGACCCGCTGTCCGCGGAGCCCGGCCCCGACATCGCCCGCTGCCTGGGCCTGTACGCCAAGCTGGCCGCCGGGGTCAGCGTGGTGACCGCACGCGGCGCGGACGGCCCGCTCGGCATGACCGTCTCCGCCGTCACCTCCCTGTCGGCCCGCCCGCCGCTGCTGCTCGCCTGCCTGCGCGACGGCTCCCGCACCCTGGCCGCGATCCGCGCCCACGGGGCGTTCGCGGTCCACCTGCTGCGCGAGGACCAGCACGAGCTGGCCACCCGGTTCGCCGGGCCCACCACCACCGCCGGCCAGCGGTTCGCGGGCACCGGCACCCGGCAGGTCCTCGGCGTCCCCGTGCTCGCCGGCGCGCTCGCCTGGTCGGTGTGCCTGCTCACCGACGTCCGCCGGTACGGCGACCACCAGCTGGTCGTCGGCCAGCTCGCGGCCGTGCACGTGGGCGGCGGGCGGCCCCTGCTGTGGCACGACCGCCGGTTCCGCTCCCTCACCGAACTCGTCCCGGACGGCACGGGATGAGGACCCAGCCGGCGGCCGGCAGCCCCGCCTGGGAGCCGGCGGAGCTGCCGCCGCAGCCCCAGCTGCACGGCGTGGTCACCGCGGACATCGCCGTGGTCGGCGCCGGACTCGCCGGCCTGTCCTGCGCCTACCACCTAGCGGAAAACGTGCCCGGCCTCGACATCGCCGTCGTCGACGCCGGGTACCCCGCCGCCGGGGCCAGCGGCCGCGGCACCGGCCTGCTCGGGCCGCGGGCCGGCCCGGCCGTCGACCGCGCGGTCCGGCGGTTCGGGCCGCGTGAGGCCCGCCGTATGCACCTGGCGAGCGTACGGGCGGTGGACACGGTGCTCGACCTGTGCGGGCGGCTGGACACGTCCGTCGGACTGCGGCGCGGCGAGCAGATCATGGCGACCCGCGCCCCCGCCGGCCTGTCCTCCCTCGCCCGGCAGGCCCGCGCCTACCGCGCGCTCGGCCTGGACGTACCGGTGCTGTCCGAGACGGACATCCGCGATCGGGTCGGGGTGACGTACACCGGGGGCCTGCTGTACCGCACCGCCGCCACCCTCGACCCCGCCGCGCTGACCTGCGCCCTGGCCCGCGCCTGCGCCGCCAAGGGCGTCCGGTTCTACGGCGACAGCCCGCTGCGCGCGGTACGGCCCGGCGACCTCATCGGCCCGGAACTGGTCTTCCCGCACGGCCGGCTCTACGCCGGGCAGGCGGTCCTCGCCGTCAACTCCGCCGCCCGGGACCTGGACCTGCCGGTCGGCACGGTGCTGCCGCTGGAGGTGTACGCCGTCGCCACCGCGCCGCTGAGCCTCGCGGCCTACCGGGCGCTGGGCGGGCCCGAGGGGCGGGCCGTGGTGGACGCGCTGCCGATGGGGCCGTATTTCCGGCTGCTCCCGGACCGCAGCCTCGTCGCGGGCGGCGGCACCGTCACCCTCCCCGCCGGACTCCCCGCGCCCCGGCTCCAGGCCCTGCGCGGGCGGGCCTGGGACTGGCTGGGCCGGTGGCTGCGCCGCCTGCACCCGGAGCTGTCCGACGTGCCGGTCACCCACCGCTGGTCCGGCCGCGTCGGCATGACCGGCGACGGCCTGCCCGTGGTCGGCCCGGTCCGCGGCCTCCCCGACGTCTGGTACATCGGAGGCTGCTGCGGGCACGGCCTCGCGCTGTCCGTGGCCCACGGCGCCCATGTGGCCGGCGCCCTGCTCGGCCACCAGGACGACCCGCTGCCCTGGCACCGCTCGGCCGCCCCGCCGCTGCCCGTCCGCGGACCCGCTCGCCCGCTGCTGCGGGCCTACCTGGACACGCTCGGCCGGGTCACCCGGCGCGCCTGCTGAGCCCGGCCTCTCGTCACACGTCACAGGGAGAATCCATGCTGCTACCCCACCTCGGCTCCGACGGGCTGCCCGACACCGTCGCCATGGGCGCCGCGGACGCCGCCTACCACCGGGTCATGGGCGGCAGACCGCTGACGGCCGCCTTCCTGTTCGACTTCACGGGCCGCGCGCCGTCCCTGGAGGCGGTCCGCGCGCGCGTGGCCGAACGGGCCCACCGCATCCCGGTGCTGCGCTACGGGATCGTCCGCGACCGCAAGGTGTTCCGGCGGGTCGACCGGATGGCGGTGGACCAGCATGTGCACGAGGCCCGGCTGCCCGCGGACGACGACGGCACCGGCGCCGGGCGGCTGATGGCGAACCGGCCGCTGACCGACGGGGACCGGCCGCCGTGGGACGTGTGGCTGATCCACGGCCCCGAGGGGCGCTACCACCTCTGCTACCGCAACGACCACACCATCCAGGACGGCGTCGGCGCCGCGCACACCGCCCGCGCCCTGCTCGACGACCACCCCGTCGGCGGCCCGCCACCGCACCGCCCCGCCTGGCCGGCCCCGCGCGGCTTCACCGGCGCCCTCGGCGACGTGGCGGCCTCCCTGCGCCCGACGCCCAAACCCGCGTTCGACGGGCCGCTCAGCGGACGGCTGGGCGTGTGCCACGCGGAGGTCCCGCTGGCCCGGCTGCGGGCGCTCGGCCGGACGTACGGCGGGACGGTCAACGACATCTTCCTCGCGTCGTACGCCCACGCCGTCCACCGCTGGCATCTGAAGGCCACCGGCGACGTCCACCCGCCGCTGCCGGTCGCGGTGCCGATGTCGCTGCGCGGCGCCGGACAGGAGTGCGCCCCCGGCAACCACATGGTCGTCGCGCGCGTGCTGCTGCCCTGTGACGAGCCGTCACCCCAGCGCGCCCTCGCGCGGGTCATGGACCGCACCGCGCGGCTGCGCGACGGCCGGCAGCGCGACGCCTTCCGGCTGCTGCTGGCCGCGGGCCCGCGCGAGCTGGGCGCCCGGGTCGGCACCCGGCTGGTCAACGGGGCGACGGTCGCCGGACCGGTGAGCAGCGTCAACTTCGGCGACCCGCTCGTCCACCAGGGCACCGCCTCGCGCCGCGCCGTCGTCTTCTCGGGGCTGGCCTCCGGCATCCGCTGCCTGATCACGCTGACCAGCCAGCAGGGGACCACCTGTCTGACCGTCGTCCACGACGAGGCGCTGGCCACCGCCGACGAACTCCCCGACCTGTGGCTCGACGTGCTGCTGGAGCTGGAGCGGGGGTGACACGGGCATCCGCCCGAGTGCCGAAGCCCCGGACCGTGCGGTCCGGGGCTCCACGCGTGCGTGGGCCGCGCGGTCAGCCGCGCAGCGTCCCGGTCGTCAGGAACACGCACTTGGCGGCCGCCTCGGTGAGCAGCGGCAGATAGGGGGAGAGCCGCTCGATCACGTACGGCAGGGTGAACAGGTCCGCGACGTGTGCGTCCCAGCCCTGCCCCGCCCACCACTCCTCCGGTTCGGCGAGCTGCCAGTGCCAGTGGATGCCGGTGGCCGACAGGGCGTCCAGGAAGGGCGCCACGAAGGCCGACGCCGCCTCCCGCGCGCTCACGCACTCCGCGGCGAGGAAGCTGCCGGGCGCCGACAGCTCCGTCATCGTGCCGACGAGCGCCAGCACGGCCGCCGGCTGGAGGTGGTACAGCAGCGTCTCGGCGAGCCAGGCGGTGGGCCGCCGGGGGTCGAGGCCCGCGGCGAGCAGGGCATCCCGCAGGCCGGCTCCGGCCGGGTCCGCGGCGACCGGGGTACGGCGGCCGCAGGCGGGCCGCGAGCCGTCCAGCACCCGGTCCTTGAACCGGAGTACGGCGGGCTCCTCGACCTCGAAGACCCGCACCCCCGTCGGCCAGTCCAGCCGGTAGGCGCGGGTGTCGAGCCCGGCGCCCAGGAGCACCACCTGGCGGCAGCCCGACCGGGCGGCGTCCAGCAGCTGCTCGTCGAAGAACCGGGAGCGCACCACCGCCCAGTCCGGCAGCAGCCGCTGCAGCGGGCCGTCCCCGGGCGGACCGCCCCGGAACCCGGCGGTGTGCAGGAAGTCGGCGGCCCAGGGATCGCGGACGTAGGGCGCGGGCCGGCCCTGCTCGGCGGCGTGCGCGGCGGCCGTCCACAGGGCGACGGGCGAGATGCCGTGCGCCGGGGCGGCGGGTGAGACGCCGTGCGCCGGGGCGGCGGGGGAGTCGGGTGGAGCGGTGTCCGGCATGGAAACCTCCGTAGCGCGTTGATCCGGGACGGCGGGGGTCAGCGGCGGCGGCCCAGCAGATAGGCCAGCGCGCCCAGGGCCAGCAGACCGCCGGACGGGCGGGTGGGGCGCTGTCCGCCCATCGCGGCGGGGGTGCGGGGCTCGTGCACATGCAGGGCGAAGCGGCGGTTGGCGAGATCGGCCAGTACCCCCCGCATCTGTTCGGGGCTGGTGACCGCGGCGAGCAGCAGCTCCATGGAGTTGCGGGCGAACTGGTTGCGGCCCAGGTACTCGCGGCCGAGGGCGAGGAGGATCTTCGGCACCTCGCCCTGGAAGACCTCGGGCAGGGTGATCTCCGGGGCGAGGCAGCGCACCGAGCCGTCCAGGTTGGCGAACGACTTGCCGAGCAGCGAGACGGCCGGCGGGGAGCCGATGCCCCGCTTGGTCGCCTTCGCCAGCACGGTGGTGAGGGACACGCCGAAGTTCATGTCCTCCAGCGACAGATGGGACACCTTCGGCACGAACGCCGCCATGTCGGCGGCGAACGCGGGCATGTTGGCCCACGGCGTCAGCCGGCCCATCTCCGCCCAGTGGTGCGCGAGCCCCGGACCGTCGTTCTGCGCCAACGTCATGAACAGCGGCAGCAGCTGGAGACTGGTACGCCGGTCCAGGCGGCCCACCATGCCCCAGTCGATGAGGGTGGCGGGACCGCCGGGGACCGCGAAGACGTTGCCCGCGTGCGGGTCGGCGTGGAACATGCGGTGGACGAAGTAACCGTGGTACATGAAGCGCAGCAGATCCCGGCCGATCTCCATGCGCTCGTCGTCGGTGAAGTGGTGCCGGTCCAGATGCCGCACCGAGGTGCCGGCCGCCATCGACTGGACCAGCACCCGGGGGCTGGCGTGCAGCACCCGCGGCACCTGGAGGCTGCGGAAGGACCGGATGTTCTCCCGGGCCTCGTCCATGTTGCGGGCCTCGCCGGTGAAGTCCAGCTCCGGCTCCATCGCGTCGAAGACCGAGCCCAGCATCGCCTCGATGTCGATGACCTCGTTGAACCGGGGCGCGACCTTCGCCACGATCTTCGACGCCCGGCGCATCAGGGCCATGTCGGCGAGCACGCCCTCGCGGATGCCGGGCCGCTGGATCTTGACCACGGCCGGGCGCCCGCCGGGCAGGGTCACCCGGTACACCTGGGCCAGCGAGGCCGCGCCGAGCGGGGCGACGGTCTCGATGTCGTCGAAGCGCAGTTTCCAGTCGGGTCCGAGATCGCGGGCCAGCACCGGCTCGAACGCCGAGAACGGCTGGACGTCGACCTCGTCGTGCAGGTTCTGCAGCTCGTCCCGGATCGACTGGGGCACCATGTCGGGCCGGGTCGAGAGCATCTGGCCGAGCTTCACATAGAAGGGGCCGAGGCTTTCGAGCGCGTGCCGCACCGCCTTGGCGCGGCGCTGTTCGGCCCCGGCGGAGGCGTCGGCCGCCTCCGCCGGAGACCAGTCGTCCCGCTTCGTGCTCCTGCGCAACCGGGTGGCCTGACCGACCTCGTCGGCGACGAGACTGCCCAGCACCTTGACCACGAGACGCAGGCGGTCACCTACGACAGACGCCATCGCGAGGGATCCTTTACGGTCGGTCGGAAACCGCGGTCCACCGCCGTCGGCGCCGGCGGCGGCCGCGACCGGGGAGCGGGACGGATCGGGCGAGCGCTCGGAGCGGCCGGCGCCGGCTGCGCTCAGAGCGTGCTGGATGGGTGGGCTCGGAGCGGCAGGTGCCGGGTGTGCTCAGAGGCGTGACGGGTGGGGGTGTGCTCCGAGCGGCGGGCGCCGGACGCGCTCGGAGCGGGGCGGATGGGGTGGGCTAGGAGGGGCGGTCCCCCGGCGTGCTCGGAGCGGAACGGATCGGGTGTGCTCCGAGCGGTGGGTGCCGGGTGTGCTCAGAGCGTGACGGGTGGGGGTGGGCTCCGAGCGGCGGGCGCCGGAAGCGCTCGGAGCGGGGCGGATGGGGTGGGCTTGGAGCGGCGGGCGCCCGGCGTGCTCGGAGCGGTGGGTGCCGGGTGTGCTCAGAGCGTGCCGGATCGGGTGCGCTCGGAGCGGCAGGCGCCGGGGCCGCTCAGAGCGGGACGACCGGCCAAGTGCGGTCAGGGCTTGTGGGGTTCCGCGCCCCGCTCGGCCGGTCCGCCCCCGCCGGGGGCCCCGCCGCCGAGCAGCCCGCCGACGCCGGGGACGGCGCTCGCGATCCCGGACATCGCCTGACCGACGCCGGGGACGGCCCCCGCGAGCCCCGAGACCGCCTGGCCGACGCCGGGGACGGCTCCCGCGATCCCGGAGGCCGCCTGGCCGACGCCGGGGACGGCGTGGGCGAGCTGGGCCGGGAGACCGGCCAGTTGGCCGAGCTGACCCGGCAGCGCGGCGGCCGTGTTGAGCACGTTGCCCATGCCGCCCGCCGCGTGTCCGACGCCGCCGGCCAGCTGGCCCACGCCGCCCGCCAGTTGGCCGAGTCCGCCGAGCCCGCCCGCCGCGCCGCCCAGCATCTGGAGGGCGGCGAGCGGGTTGGCGGCGGCGGCTCCGCCGGTGAGCGCGTTGAGCACGGCCAGCGGGTTGGCGGCGGCACCGCCCCCGCCGAGCGCGCCCAGGGCGGCGAGCGGATTGCCCACGCCGCCCAGGAGTTGGGCGGCGGCGGCCGGGTTGAGGGCCTGGGAGAGTGTGCCCAGCGCGTTCACGGGCAGGCCGGCCAGAGCCTGGGCCGGGTTGAAGGCCGCGGTCGACGTGGAACTGTCCGGCCTGTTGATGAGGTCGTCGATCATGTCTTTCCAGGCGTCGGTCACCGATCCGACGAAGTCCTTCATGATGTCCTGGATGTTCTTGTTGCTGCCCATGGAAGGATTTCCTTTCGCTGTCTGTGCGATGCGGCAGCAGGCGCTGCCGTCCTATCCGACGCGATCGTCCAAGGCCTTTACGCAGGCCATTTTCAAGCGCGCCCGACCTCGGGTGAATGCGGATTCGGCGGCTTTTACGGAGATGTTGTTCATCCGCGCGAATTCAGCGGTCGAAATTCCCGCCGCGCGGGCGAGTATCACTTCCTGTTCGCGGCCGCGAAGCTGGTGGACCTGGGTCAGTAACCACCGGCCGAAATCCTCGTCGCAGACGTCTTCCTCGGTCGTGCCGGGATCGTCCAGAAAGGCCGTACGTTGCAGCAGACGCCTGCGTCGCTCCATGTCACGGTAGAAGTCGATGCAGAGGCGGAGGGCCACGGAGGTCAGGAAGGGGCCCAGGCGATTACGGTCCAGGGCGGTGTGCGCCGCGGCCCGGGCCATCGTTTCCTGAACGCAGTCCTCGGCGTCCTGATAACTCGGAAGTCTGCGTCGAACCAGCCGCATGAGGCGGTCCTGATGCTGGAAGATGTCTTCCCAGGAGCAAGCTGCGGGCGATTGGCAGGTGGAATGTAGCACCATGGGAATTGCAGCCCGTTGTCTCTCGATCAGGCAGGGGGAATGGCAGCCGGATTCCATTTTCTCTCGGCCGTATGGTTTTCCTACCCGAGGCTCCGGGGCGGCAAACCGGAACGGTGCGTTTCCGAATCAGCAGGAATGATTTTTCATTTGCTTTGCCGCCCTTCGGGCTCCACCGTGCGCGGAGCCGGCCGCCGGGTCCAGTCCCGGTTCCAGTTGACCCACATGTCCCGCACCGTCTGCTGCACGAGCGACGTGCCGCGCCGCAGGTCCGTGGCGCCGGCCTCGACCGCCTCCCGGCCGATCATCCGGGCCCCGCCGGTGAAGTAGGCGCCCCGCACGTGCCGTGGGGAGCGGAACTTGCCCCACAGCAGGATCCGCATCAGCGGCCAGAGCGTGAACACGCCCGCCGGGCAGCGGTCCTCGGGGTCGAGGGTGCCCCACACGTCCGGGCACAGCTCGCTCTCGCGGAGCAGCTCGAAGATCCGCGCGACGGTCTCATCCTTCGTCAACTGACCGTCGCGGTAGGCGAGTACGGCGTCCCGCGACTGGTTGAAGAGCCGCTCGACCCACGGGTTGTCGATCCCCTGCAGGCCCCGGTAGGGAGGCTGCTCCAAGGCGTCGAACACCGCCCGGTCATGCGTCTTCTCGAACTTCACCGCGACCTGGTTCTGCGCGTTCGTCCCGTACAGCGTGGTGATGGTCCACACCCGGTTCCAGGCGTTCCACAGCTCGAAGTCGTCGAAGGAGATGTAGCTGCACGACACCAGGTCGTCGTAGAACCGGAACATCCGCTTGATCCACGTCTCCAGGTACGTGAACCGCTCGGTGGCGAAGTCGTCCTGCCGCACCGCGTCGATCAGCCGGTGGCCGAGCGCGTTGAGCGACATGACGGTCACCGCG
Organism: Streptomyces sp. TSRI0107; assembly: GCF_001905845.1. Lineage (GTDB taxonomy): Bacteria > Actinomycetota > Actinomycetes > Streptomycetales > Streptomycetaceae > Streptomyces. The sequence goes on from NZ_LIVZ01000011.1 coordinate 112,573, forward strand.
AGGCCGCTGGAGAACAGCGGATCGATGAAGTCGCTGGCGTGCGGCAGCAGGCACCACCGGTCGCCGACCACCGTCTGCGAGGAGAACTGGGTCCGGTCGGTGGAGACGTACGGCCGTACCGACCGCGCGTGCTCGAACTGCCGGGCCACACTGGGGAATCGCCGGACGTGGCTCCAGAACTCCTCCTCCGCGGACATCCCGTCGGGCCGCGGGTACCGCTCCAGGTCCAGGTTGACGCCGACACTGCACAGCTCGCTGGTGCCGTTCGCGTGGTTGTCGAAGGGGATGACCCAGAACCAGCCGCCCTCGAAGAGGTGGTGCAGCGTGCCCTGGCTGAACGGGCTCGGCATCTTGTGTTCCTCGCGCGGGGGCGCGACGGTGTCGAAGGGGCGCACGTTCACCATGTGCGTGAAGATCGTGCGCGACCGAGTGCGGTACGGCGGCTCCTGCCGCAGCCCCAGCCGCTCGGGCAGGAGCGCCCGCATCCCGCCGGCGTCCACCACGTACGACGCCTGGAAGGTGCCCTTCTCCCGGGTGACGACGGTCGCCCCGTCCTCCTCGAACTTCACGTCGTCGACGAGGGTGTGGGTGTACGCGGTCGCGCCGTAGGAGACGGCCACGTGGAACATGTACGCGTCCACGTCCTGCCGGAAGTAGTGCGAGTCGGGACCGAGCGGCGGCCCCCACGTCGGGTACTGGGTGCACTCCTTCGCCCGGGTCGGCTCGCCCTCCCGATGGTAGACGAAGCCGAAGTTCCGCTTCACCCCGCAGTTCGACGACACATGGCGGCGCAGCGCCCCGTTGGTCGCCAGGTGCTCGATCTCCGGGACGTCGTAGCGGCGGGCCAGTACCCGCAGGCCGAACGTGGTCTCCGGAACGGTGGACTCCCCGATGGCGAACCGGGGATGACCGCTGCCCTCCAGCAGCAGCACCCGCACGCCGTGGCGCGCGAGGATCGCCCCGAGCATGGTCCCGCCGATGCCGCCCCCGATGATGGCGACGTCGAACACACGCTGGTCGTCCTGCCTGTCGTCGGTCATGCCGGCGGTCGTGTCTACGGTCATGTCTACGGTCCTTTCGCGACGGAGGAGCGAGTGGCCGAGCCGGAGTTCAGCCCGCGACGGCCGAGGAGTCCGGCAGGACCCGGCGCAGCCCGCAGACGGCCACCCGGGCGGAGAACGAGACGGCGAACCAGGGGGTCGGCGCCAGTGCGGCCAGCCGGCCCCGCTCGCCGGGCAGCCGGCGGAAGCCGCGCCCGGTGACATCCAGCCAGGCACCGAAGTGCAGCAGCCGCGCCTCGGCACCGGCGTCCCGGGCCGGGAAGGGCCGCATGTGCTCGCGCACCGCGCGGGTCAGCGCCGCACGCCGCGCCTCGGCCACCCCGTGCCCGGCGAGGAACCGGTCCAGCGAGGCCGCCGAACGGCACGGGAACCCGCCCCGCACCCGGGGCGCGCCGTCGGTCAGCCCGGTGTCGTGGAACGCCGCGGCGGCCAGCAGCCCGGCCCGGTCGTAGCCGGTCCCGCGGGCCCGGGCCCACGCGTCGGCCAGCAGGAACGTCCGCAGCGAGTGCAGCGCGCCGCGCGGCGGCACCAGCCGGGGCAGCTCCCGCAGCGTCGCGTCCGCCAGCGGGTCCCCCCACAGCTCCGCCAGGCCCGGCTCGGCCATCAGCGGACGCCAGGCGTCCGGCAGCGGCCCGGCCGGATCGTCGCACCGGTCGCCCTGACCGGGCCCGGACCCATCCGCGTCGGGCAGCCACGTGGACATACCCCACCCCCTCGCATATGCGGCGTGCTGGTTGCGCCTGTCTCATCTCTCTTTACGCTCCGGATTCCGCTTCCCCTCCCGTGTCCCGCGGCCGGTTCGCACCTTGGCCGGTCTTCGTCTACGAACAGGTCGCAAACTCGCCCTGCAACCAGGGGAATTCACCTAGGCGGACCACAGAAGAGGGAGTATTACCGGCCGTTGGCGGCCACCGGGCCGCCGATACGCGACCGACTCCGCTTTCCCGCACGCGCGTTGTCGCGAAGGCACGGAGCACGTGCGGCACGCCACCCGTCCCGCGCACATCCGAGTGCCCCGAGAGGCTTCGATCGGGGGAGTGCCCCGGCGCCAGGGAGGCTGGCAGCCTCGGGACAGCGCCACACGCGCTCCCCGACCCCGCACCATCGAGGCACGAAGTCATGCTCACTGTCCTGAACGTCCACGAACGCCCGCTCCCCGCCCCGCCCGAGGCCGTCGGCGCGCTGATCGACTCCCTCGGCGGCGAGAAGGACCGGCTGTGGCCGCCGGAGTGGCCGCCCGTGCGGTTCGAAGGGCCGCTCGCCGTCGGTGTCTCCGGCGGACACGGCCCCGTGCGGTACGTGGTGAGCCACTACGTTCCGGGGCAGTGGGTGCGCTTCCGCTTCACGGGTCCGAAGGGCTTCGAAGGCTTCCACGAGTTCAGCGTCGAACGCCTCGACGACCACCGCACCGTGCTGCGCAACACCCTCGTGCTGCGCCCGCGCGGAGTGCGCTGGCTGGGCTGGCTGCTGTTCTTCCGCCCGCTGCACGACGCCGCGTTCCGAGGAAGCCTCGACCGCGCCGAGCACGCCCTGACCGGGCGGGTGGCGCGTCCCGTGCGCTGGGGGCCGTACGTACGACTGCTGCGCACCGCGAGCGCCCGGCTGGTACCCCGGCCGGCCGTCTGAAAGGAGAACCGCCATGAGCATGTTCCCCAACCCCGAGCTGCCCAAGATCCCCGGCCTGAACTCCGAGAACGTCTTCACGGACATCGCCGCGACGCCCGACCGGCTGTCCGCCCTGGGCCAGGCCGGCACCGCCGGGATCATCGCCGCGGTCGACGTGCAGGCCGGACTGGACGACTGGGACCTGCCGCTGCTGCCGGAGCATCCGCGTCCGGTAGTGCTCGTGCACGGCACCTTCGGCAACCGCGGCTACACCTGGACCCAGGCCGCCCCGCTGCTGCGGCAGCACGGCTACCGGATCTTCCGCCCCGACTACGGACAGCACCTCAACCCCGTGCTGTTCGGACTCGGCGACATCAGGCAGTCCGCCCAGCAGCTCAGCGAGTTCGTCGACGAGGTGCTGCGGCGCACCGGCGCCGCACAGGTGGACATGGTCGGCTTCTCGCAGGGCGGGATGATGCCCCGCTACTACATCCAGGCCCTGGGCGGCGCCCCGAAGGTGCACCACCTCGTCGGCATCGCGCCCGGCACCCGCGGCGTCACCGCGCAGGGCCTGATGCGGCTGGCCCGCCAGATCCCCGGCGCCAGGGAACTGGTCGAGCAGGGCCCCGTCCACCTGACCGTGCCGGCCTGGCCGCAGCTCCAGTCCGACAGCGAGTTCATCCGCGAACTCGGCGAACTCGGCGAGACCAGCGAAAGCGTCCGCTACACCGTCATCGCCACCCGGTACGACGACGTCGTCACCCCGTACGAGTCGTGCGCCCTGAAGGAGACACCGGGGCACTACGTGCGGAACCTGGTCCTCCAGGACTTCGACCCCGAGGACCGCACCCCGCACGCGAGCATGCCGTACAACCCCACCGTGCTGAACCTGATGCTGACGGCACTGGCGGACTGAACCCCTAGGGGGTGTCTCGTCGATCAGGCCGGATCAGGGAGCGGCGTCTGGTGCCGTGCATCGCAAGGCGGAGGAGGGAGCCGATGCGATGGGGGTCCCCCCTGCTCGAGCGGAGCCGAGAGCTTGGGGGAATCGGGGACCGACGACAACGCGGCGAGGCGCGGTGCCAGACGCCGCGAGCCCGGCATGATCGGCGAGACACCCTCTAGGGCCCGCTACCGGCTGCCGTCCAGCAGCACGCGCGCGACCAGTGCCGGGTCGTCGTTCATCGGGACGTGTCCGCAGCCGGGCAGGCGGACCAGCCGGGCCCGCGGGATGACGGTCTTGGCGCGGACGCCCTGCCGGGGCACGAGCAGCCGGTCCCGGCTGCCCCAGGCGACGGTGACCGGCAGCCCCGGCACGTCCTCGCTGAACCGCACGCCCCGGCCCGAGCGCAGCGTCTCGGAGAACCCCTCGGCGTGCGCGAGCGCCCGGGTCTCGGCGATCACGGCCTCCGGCGCGCGCCGGGCCGGGCGGGCGTAGATGGTGCTCGTCAGCAGCGTCCGGCCGACCGCCGACGGCGCCAGCCGCTCCACCACCGACGAGGGGGTGCGGCGGGCGATCTCCCGCATCGTCAGCAGCACCCCGAACGCGTAGCGCCGCTCGGCCTCGGACCAGAACCCCGCCGGGGACAGCGCCGTGACCGAGCGGACCCGGCCCGCGCGGCCGAGTTCCAGCGCCAGCAGCCCGCCCAGCGAGTTGCCCGCCACATGGGGCCGTTCGACGCCCAGCGCCTCGCACAGCGCGGTGAGCACGGTGGTCATCGTCGGCAGGTCGTGCGGCAGCCCGTCCGGGAGCGCCGGCGACTCGCCGAACCCGGGCAGGTCCACGGCGATCACGTCACGCTCCTTGGCCAGCACGGGTATCACCGGGTCCCAGGCCTGCCGGTGGTGGCCTATGCCGTGCAGCAGGAGCAACGGTTCGCCGTCGCCCTCGCGCGCGTAGGAGACGGTCAACTGCCGCGGCCCGGTGGGGGTGGGGACCGTGAAGGAGACGGAGGCGGACATGCTGCTCCTCGTGGTTGCGCCGGGGACTTTGCGTAGACACCCTGTCAGCAATTGCTACCGACGGGTAGCCCCCGAATGCGCCCGATCGCGCGCCCCCGCGCGAACGGCGCGCGTCGCACCGGATTTCGCCTGGACACCACCGCGCGCGTCGGCTGGGATGGGCCCGTGACCACCGACACCGCCACGGACGTCTTCGAAGAGCACCGCCCGCTCCTCCTGGGAGTCGCCTACCGCATGCTCGGCCGCGTGGCCGACGCCGAGGACGTGGTCCAGGACGCCTGGCTGCGCTGGGCCGGCGCCGACCGGAGCGGGGTGCGCGAAGCCCGCGCCTACCTGGTGCGCATCACCACCCGCCTCGCCATCGACCGCCTCCGCCAGATCAAGGCACGCGGGGAGACCTACGTCGGCCCCTGGCTGCCCGAGCCGTACGTCACCGCCCACGAGGAAGCGGTTCCGGACACCGCCGAACGAGCCGTGCTCGCCGACTCCGTCTCCCTCGCCGTCCTCGTCGTCCTGGAGTCGCTGTCGCCGCTGGAACGCGCGGTCTTCGTGCTCCGCGAGGCCTTCGGCTACCCCTACGCCGAGATCGCCGCCCTGCTCGACCGCGGGGAACCGGCCGTACGGCAGATGGCCGGCCGGGCCCGCAAGCACGTCGACGAACGCCGGCCGCGCTATGACGTCGACCCCGCCCAGCGCCGCGACCTCACCGAACGGTTCCTCAACGCCGCCGCGGAGGGCGACCTGGAGGGCCTGATGGCGCTGCTCGCCCCCGACGTCCGGCTCGTCGGCGACAGCGGCGGCAAGTCCCGGGCGCCCCTGCGGGAGCTGGAGACCGCCGACAAGGTGGGCCGCTTCCTCATCGGCGCGGCGGCGCAGACCGGCTCCGTGTCCTTCCGCTTCCTGGAGGTCAACGGCGGCCCCGCGGTCCTCGTGACGGACGACGGCCGACCGGACTCCGTCCTCCAGCTCGACGTCCTCGACGGACGCGTCCAGGCCGTCTACATCATCCGTAACCCGGACAAGCTGCGGTCGGTGGCCGCCGGCTGACCGCTCCCGCACCACCGCCGAAGCCCCCGTCCCGCGACGGGGGCTTTGCCGTCATGTCACGGACACGCGCCCGTACGAACGCTTCATGAACGCTCCACCGCGGCGCTCCCGCGCGCCGTGCCGGGGATCGAGGATTGGTCTTGACCAAGGGTGAGGGCCGCCCTATGGTCGCAGACAAGTGCAACAACCTTTAATAAACAAGGGCGCTAAAACGCCGCGGGATCACCGGCGATTGCGGAGGACAGGGTGGGGACCACGCAGCTGGAATCGGTGCCGGAACCTAAGTACTGGCATCTCAGGACCGTGCTCACCGAGGCACTGGACTCGGAGTTCTCCGTCGGCGAGATCCTGCCCAACGAGCGCGAGCTCGCCGCCCGCTTCGGCGTCGCCCGCGCGACCCTGCGCCAGGCCCTGGAGCAGCTCGAACTGGAGGGCAGGCTCCAGCGCCGCCGCGGCGTCGGCACGACCGTGGCGCCGCCCCGCGTGGGAGTGGCCGTCGGCACCGAGCGGCACTCCTGGCCCGGCGCGGGCGACGACGCCTGGCAGGCCGCCGACTGCACTGCCGCCGCCCCGCCGGCCGCCGTCGCCGCCGCTCTCGAGACCGGCCGTGACGAACCCGTGCACACCGTCCGCCGCACCCGGATGACCCACGGGCAGCCGGTCGCCGCGGAACTGCTCTACATCCCCGCGTCCTCGGTGCCCGACCTGACCGCCATCGACGCCCCTTCCGGAGCGGCACGCGCGCGTGCGGTGCTGCGCGAGCTGCAGCGGCTGGAACTGGAGGGGCGGGACAGCGCGGTCGAGCTGGGCTCGGCCCGCGCGGACGACGCCAAGGAACTGGACCGGCTGCCGGGCGCGCCCGTCCTCGTCGTCACCACCCGCTTCTTCGCCGAGGGCCGCACCGCCGCGCTCTCCGTCGCCACCTACCGCGCGGACACCTGCCGGCTGACCTTCGGGGACTTCGGCGCCGTCGAGATCCACGAGGACCCGGAGCGCCGCGCCTCCTGAGCCCGCCGCACCATCCCGCGGCGCCTGGGCGCGGTCAGCGAAGGCACGGCACACGACGGCACGGCACACGACGGCACGGTCGCCGACGGCAGGTCGCCGTCAGCGCCGTGCCGTCACCGTCCCCTCGACCGCGAAGAGCTGCTCCTCCACATGGTCGAGGGCGAGCCGCAGCGCGCCCGTCGCCACGGCGGCCTCCCCGAGCAGGGAGAGAGCCACCCTCGGCGGGCGCAGGCAGTAGCGCGCCAGTTCCCGGCGCAGCGGCTCCAGCACCCCGTCCAGGCCCGCCGCCCAGCCGCCGATCACCACCAGCTCGGGATCGAGCGCCAGCACCAGCGCCGCCACGTCGTGCACCAGCCGCTGGATGAACCGGTCGACGGCCGCGCGGGCCCGCCGGTCGCCCTCGCGGGCCCGCGCGAACACCTCGGCGACCTGCCGCTCGTCCAGCGGGTGCAGCGGCTCGTCCGTGGTGGACAGCAGCGTCTCCGGCTTCGCCTCCCGGCCCAGCAGATGCAGCGCGCCGATCTCCCCGGCCGCCCCGCCGTACCCCCGGTGCAGCCGCCCGCCGATCAGCGCGCCGGCCCCCGGACTCAGCCCGGCCAGCACGAACACCACGTCGTCGGACTCGGTCGCCGAGCCCTTCCAGTGCTCGGCGACGACCGCCGCGTTCGCGTCGTTCTCCACCAGCACCGGGCACTTGAAGGACCGGCCGAGCCGCTCGCCCAGCCGCAGCCCCGTCCACCCGGGCAGCGCCGTGCCCAGCCGTACCGTGCCGTCCGCCTCGACGATGCCCGGCGTGGCCACCCCCACCGCGCGCAGCGAGCCCCTGGCGACCCCGGCCCGGCGCAGCAGCTCGGCGACCGCCGTGCGCAGCCGCTCCAGGCGCTCGTCCGCCGGCGCGGTCTCGGAGACGTCCTTGGCCTGTGCGCCCAGCACCCGGCCGTCCAGGTCGGCGAGGAGCGCGGCGACCCGGTGCGGACCGATCTCCAGGCCCAGCAGATGACCGGCCTCCGCGCGGAACCGGAACCGCCGCGCGGGCCGCCCCTGACGCCGGGCGGCGCCCTCCTCGGCGGCCTTCTCGACGACCAGCCCGGCCTCTATGAGCCCTTCCACGACGCCCTCGACCGTGGGCCGGGACAGTCCGGTGACCCGGGTGATCTCGGTCAGCGTCGCGCAGTCCGTGGCACGCAGCGCGTGCAGCACCACCGCGGAATTGATCCTTCGCAGCAGCGAGGGATCCCCGCCGGTCAGCCCCGCCAACGTCCCGTCCTCCCAGCTCGTGCGCGTGTTGGCCGGATCGTACTCGGCGCCGTCGACCCCGGCGAGCGCGCCCGCCCCCGACGGCCGCCCCCGGCTTCCGGTCAGCCGGGTGAGACGAACCCCGACTCGTACGCCGCGATCACCGCCTGGGTGCGGTCCCGCGCGCCCAGCTTCGCCAGCACCGCGCTGACGTGTGACTTCACCGTCTCCGTGCCGACCACCAGCTGTCCGGCGATCTCCGCGTTCGACAGCCCCCGCGCCATCAGCCGCAGCACGTCCGCCTCCCGCTCGGTCAGCTGCGCCCGGTCCATCACCGTCCGTGCCGCCGGGTTCCCGCCGCCGTCGCCGCCGTACTCGGCGGCCAACTGCCGCACCGACGCCGGGAACAGCAGCGACTCGCCCTCGGCGACCAGCCGCACCGCGTGCACGATCTCCGCCGGCCGGGCCCGCTTCAGCAGGAACCCGTCGGCGCCCGCCCGCAGCGCCTCGTAGACGTACTCGTCGTTCTCGAACGTCGTCACCACCAGGATCTTCGGCGGGTCCGGCACGGTCCGCAGCACCGCGCGGGTGGCCTCGATCCCGTCCAGCAGCGGCATCCGCACGTCCATGGCGACCACGTCCGGCCGCAGTCGCCGCACCAGCGGGATCACCGCGGCCCCGTCGGCGGCCTCCCCGACCACCTCCAGGTCGGGCTGCGCCTCCAGCACCGCGCGCAGCCCCGCGCGGACAAGGGGTTCGTCGTCGACGAGGAGAACGGTGATCGGCGGCACCCGCCCAGCGTAGATCAGCCGAGCGGCAGTTCGACGCGCACCTGCCAGTCGCCGTCGTCGGGGCCCGTGTGCACCCGGCCGCCGAGCAGCGCGGCCCGCTCCCGGATGCCGCGCAGCCCGCTGCCCCGGCCGGGCCCGGGTCTCGACGCCGGCAGCGGATTGCGGACCTCCAGGTCGAGCCGGCCGTCCGCGACCGCGACCCGGACTCGTGCCGCGGCCCCGTCCCCGTGCCGCAGCACATTGGTCAGCGCCTCCTGGAGCATGCGGTAGCCCTCCCGCGAGACCGGGCCGGGCACCGTCGCCAGCGGCCCCGCGAACTCGGCGTCGACCTTCGTCCCGGAGGCGCGCGCGGACGCCAGCAGCCGGTCCGCCTCCGTGAGCGTCGGACGCGCGCTCACCGGACGCTCCGCCTCGCGCAGGACGCCCAGCACCCGGTCCAGGTCCTCCAGCGCGGCCCGCCCGGTGTCCTCGATCGCGGCGAGCGCCCGGTCCGTGAACGCCGGATCGCCCGCCGCCCGCGCGGCACCCGCCTGCACCACCGCCACCGTCAGCGCGTGCCCGATCGTGTCGTGCAACTCCCGCGCGATCCGGTTGCGTTCCAGCAGCCGCTCGGTGCGCTCCTCCAGCGCGGCCAGCCGCTCCGCCGCCGACGGCCCGAGGAGCCCGCGCGCGAGCACGGTGATCAGCTCGCCGAGTGCCACCACCACCGCGGCCATGACGATCAGGGGGAGGGGCGCCAGGAGGGCGTAACCCCAGTGGGGTTCGTCGATCTGCAGGATCGGGGTGTCGTGCTGCTCCCGGCCGAGCGACGCCTCGATCAGGTCGATGGCGCAGACCGGCATCCAGACGGTCGTGAACGCGGTCGCCGACCCCAGGACGAGCCGGGCCTGCAGCCACAGGACCGTGCGCCACCGGTCGCCCCAAGTCGCCGACGGCGCGGTGGAGATGCCCGAGTCCGACGCGTCCTGCAGCAGCATGAACCGCGCCTGAAGCCCCTCGCCGCGCCGCACGGCGGGGATCATCGCGACCGGTACCAGCGCCAGGGCGGGGATCCACCACCGCTCCATGTCGACGAAGAACCACACGGCGACCAGCAGCATCGGAACCCACAGATGCAGCAGGCGCGTGTACGTCGTCCCGCGCAGGAGCGGGCGCAGCAAGCGGATCATCGCCTCATCGTGCCAGCCGCCACCGACAACCGGCCTCCCCCGGGCGGGGGAGACGGCCTCCACGCACAGGGGAGGCGCACCCGCCGGGACGACGGCCAGTCTGGGGCCATGACCAGCATCGACGTCCGAGACCTCACCAAGGAGTACGGCGGCAGGCGCGCCGTCGACCACCTCACCTTCACCGTCGAGCCCGGCCGGGTCACCGGCTTCCTCGGCCCCAACGGCGCCGGGAAGTCCACCACCATGCGGCTCGTGCTCGGCCTCGACCGGCCGGACTCGGGCACCGCGACCGTCGGCGGCCGCGCCTACGCCACCCTGCGCGAGCCGCTGCGCGAGGTCGGCGCCCTGCTCGACGCCCAGGCCGCGCACGGCTCCCGCACCGGGCGCGACCATCTGCGCACCCTCGCCGCGAGCAACCGCGTCCCGGTGTCGCGGGTGGACGCGGTGCTGGCGGAGACGGGCCTGGCCGGCGCAGCGCGCCGCCGGGTGAGGACGTACTCCCTCGGAATGCGCCAGCGCCTCGGCATCGCGGCGGCCCTGCTCGGCGACCCGCCCGTGATCATGCTGGACGAGCCGTCCAACGGCCTGGACCCGGAGGGCATCGTCTGGATCCGCCGGCTGCTGCGCCGGCTCGCCGACGAGGGCCGCACGGTCCTGGTCTCCAGCCATCTGATGAACGAGACCGCGTCCTTCGCCGACCACCTGGTCGTCCTCGGCCGGGGACGGCTCCTCACCGACATGCCGATGCGCGACTTCATCGACGCGCGCGTGCGGCCCCGTGTCCGCGTGCGCACCACCGACGACACCGCGCTGCGGGACCTGCTCGCCCGCCACGGCTACGAGGCCGCCCCGGGCGAGTCGGGCGGCTGGATCGTGGACCACGCGCGCGTGGAGGACATCGGCCGCCTCGCCTCCGAGGCGCGGCTGCCCGTCCTCGAACTCGCCGCCCAGGAGGGCACCTTGGAGCAGGCCTACTTCGACCTGACCGCCGCCGAGACCGAGTTCACCGCCCAGCCCCAGGAGGCCTGACCGTGGCGTTCACCCCCGTCCTGCACGCCGAGTGGCTGAAGATCCGCACCCTGCGCTCCCTGTACGGCGCACTGGCCGCCCTCTTCGCCGTGACGACCGCGTTCTCCGCGATCGCCGCCACCGGCAGCACCACGGACCCCGGATTCGACCCGCTGTTCACGGCGTTCCTCGGCACCGCGCCCGGCCAGATCGCGGCCATCGCGTTCGGCGCCCTTGCCGTCTCCTCCGAGTTCCAGGGCGGCGGACTGCGCCTCGCGTTCACCGCGGTGCCACGGCGCGGACGCTGGTTCGCGGCCAAGCTGACCGCCGTCGCCGTACCGGTGTTCCTCGTCGGACTCGTGACCGGCGCCGCCTCGCTCGCCGTCGCCCGCGCGGGCATGGGCGACGCGGCGGCCGGGCTCACCGCGGGCCTCCAGGCGCGCGGCGTCGTCGGCTGCGGCGTCTACCTCGCGCTGATGGCCCTGTTCGCGGCCGGACTCACGGCCCTGCTGCGCAGCGCCGTCGGCGCGCTCAGCATCCTCGTCCCCTTCCTGCTGGTGGTGTCGTTCGTCATCGGGACCTCCACCGGCGGTCTGCCCGAGTACCTGCCGGACCGCGCCGGCCAAGTCGTCCTCCACGCCGACCCGGACGGCTCCCTCGGCCCGTGGACCGGGCTCGCCGTGACGGCGCTGTGGACGGCGGCCGTCGTGGCGGCGGGTGCGTGGAGCGTGCGGCGCAGGGACGCCTGACGCCACGCCAATTGTCAGTGGGGGCGGGTTTACTGGGCGGCATGAACATCGCACGGTGCCTGGAGACGATCGACCGGCTGTGCCTGCGCCCCTTCCCCGCGGAGCACGGCTGGTCGGACGCGGGCCGGGCGGGCCCGGGCTACTTCATGGCGGAACTGCTCGCGGGGGAGGGGGAGCCGGCGGCACGGGAGCAGGCGGCCGAGGACGTGGACGCGCACAAGGAGGCCGTGGCCCAGGTGCTGCACCGGCGGTGGGGACCGGTGCGGCCATGGGGCACGCTGACGTTACGGGTGCGCGGCCTGCGCGGCGAGGAGATACCCGAGCCGTGGGGCAGCCTCAGTCACCTGGTGGACGAGGCGTACGTCTGGGAGGCGGACGGGACCGGCCGCTGGGTCGCCCTCGGCGTGGCCGACCGGGACCCGTCCGACGCGATACGGCTGCTGGCGGTGGTCACCGAGACGGACCCGCCCTGACCCGGAACCGGTCAGCCCTCGGCGGCGGCCGCCCGCAGCCGGGCGAACTCCTCCGCCATCGTCTGCGCGGTCCAGTGCGCGTTCAGCCCGCTCGGATTGGGCAGCACCCACACACGCGTGTCCCCGATGGTCCGCTCCTGCGGCCCCACCTGGGCCTTCCGGTCGTCGAACGCGGCCCGGTAGGCGGTCACGCCGACCACCGCGAGCCACCGCGGCCGCAGCCGCGCGACCTTGACCGCCAGCTGCCGCCCGCCCTCGCGGTACTCGTCCGCGCTCAGCTCGTCCGCCCGGGCCGTCGCCCGCGCCACCACGTTGGTGATGCCGAGCCCGTACGACAGCAGCTCCGGCTGCTCGGCCGGTTTCAGCAGCCGGGGCGTGAAACCGGACAGGTGCAGCACCGGCCAGAACCGGTTGCCGGGGCGGGCGAAGTGGTGGCCGGTCGCGGCGGTCATCAGGCCGGGGTTGATTCCGCAGAACAGCACGTGGAGGCCGTCCGCGACGACGTCCGGTACCAGACGGTCGCGGGCGGCCTCCAGTTCCGCCGGGGTGAAGCGGGTCATCCTGTGACGGGCGTCAGAGGATGGCCCCGGGCGTGTAGCCCGCGGCCTCCGGGCGCTGCTTCACGATCTCCTCGATCCGGCCGACCACCACACCGACCTGGTCGGCGGCGGCGCCCGTGAAGGACAGCTTGTCGGCCATCAGCGCGTCCAGCTCGGCGCGGCCCAGCGGGATGCGCTCGTCGAGGGCGAGCTTGTCGAGGAGCTCGTTGCGCTCGGCGCCCTGCTCGCGCATCGCGAGCGCGGAGGCGACGGCGTTCTCCTTGATGGCCTCGTGGGCGACCTCACGGCCGACGCCCGCGCGCACCGCGCCCATCAGCACCTTGGTGGTGGCGAGGAACGGCAGGTAGCGGTCCAGCTCCCGGGCGACGACCGCCGGGAAGGCGCCGAACTCGTCCAGCACGGTCAGGAACGTCTCCAGCAGGCCGTCCAGCGCGAAGAACGCGTCCGGCAGCGCGACGCGGCGCACCACCGAGCAGGACACGTCGCCCTCGTTCCACTGGTCGCCGGCCAGCTCGCCGGTCATCGAGGCGTAGCCGCGCAGGATGACCATGAGGCCGTTGACGCGCTCGCAGGAGCGGGTGTTCATCTTGTGCGGCATCGCGGACGAGCCGACCTGGCCCGGCTTGAAGCCCTCGGTGACCAGCTCGTGCCCGGCCATCAGCCGGATCGTCTTGGCGAGCGAGGACGGCGCGGCGGCCAGCTGCACCAGCGCGGTGACGACCTCGTAGTCGAGGGAGCGCGGGTAGACCTGGCCGACCGAGGTGAAGGCCTGCGAGAAGCCCAGGTGGGCGGCGATCCGGCCCTCCAGGTCGGCGAGCTTGGAGGCGTCGCCGCCGAGCAGGTCCAGCATGTCCTGGGCGGTGCCGACCGGGCCCTTGATGCCGCGCAGCGGGTAGCGGCCCAGCAGCTCCTCGACGCGGGCGTGGGCGACCAGCAGCTCGTCGGCGGCGGTCGCGAAACGCTTGCCGAGGGTGGTGGCCTGGGCGGCGACGTTGTGGGAGCGGCCGGCCATGACCAGCTCGCCGTACTCGGCGGACAGCTTGCCGAGGCGGGCCAGCACGGCGACCGTGCGGTCGCGCATCAGCTCCAGCGAGAGCCGGATCTGCAGCTGCTCGACGTTCTCGGTGAGGTCGCGGGAGGTCATGCCCTTGTGCACGTGCTCGTGCCCGGCGAGGTCGTTGAACTCCTCGATCCGTGCCTTCACGTCGTGCCGGGTGACCTTCTCGCGCTCGGCGATGGAGGCCAGGTCGACGGTGTCGAGGACACGCTCGTAGTCGGCGATCGCCTCGTCCGGCACCTCGATGCCGAGGTCCTTCTGGGCCCGCAGCACGGCGAGCCAGAGCTGACGCTCCAGCTTCACCTTCTGCTCGGGCGACCAGAGCGTGGCGAGCTCGGTGGAGGCGTAGCGTCCGGCGAGGACGTTGGGGATGCGGGGCTTGGCGGGCGCAGAAGTCACGTGTCCAGATTCTACTGGCGGTTCGTGCAGGCCAGCGCCAAGGGACCGTTCGGCGGAAGCTACGAGACGGGCGTCACGCGCCGGCGTCGGCGACCGCCTCGTACGGCAGCAGCTCGGGCCGCTTCGCCGGGCGGCCGTCCCCCGAGGAGCGCCCGGTGAGCCGCCGTCCGATCCACGGCAGCAGATGCTGCCGGGTGAAGCGGACGTCGGCGACGCGGCGGCCGACCCAGCCGGGCGGTGCGGTGGGGGGCGGCGGGACGTGCCAGTCCGGGTCCTCGGGCTCGTAGCCGAGGGTCTGCCAGACGGCCTCGGCGACCCGGCGGTGGCCCTCGGCCGTCAGGTGCAGCCGGTCCACGTCCCACAGCCGGGGGTCGGCCAGGGAGGGCGCGCCGTACAGGTCGACGACGAGCGCGCCGTGCCGGGCGGCCAGCTCGTCGACGCAGGCGAACAGCTCCTCCATGCGCGGGCGGAACCGCTCCAGGACGGGCCCCTGGCGGCCGGGGCTGCGCATCAAGACCAGCTGTCGGCAGGCCGGCGCCAGCCGCTCCACGGCCTCCTCCAGCAGCCCCCGCACCCGGCCCATGTCGCACTTGGGACGCAGGGTGTCGTTGAGGCCGCCGACCAGGGTGATGACGTCGGCGCCCATCGCGGCGGCCACGTCCACCTGCTCGGCGACGATCTGCCCGATCAGCTTGCCGCGCACGGCGAGGTTGGCGTACCGGAAGCCGGGCGTACGGGCGGCCATCCGCGCCGCGAGCACATCGGCCCAGCCCCGGTAGGAACCGTCGGGCAGCAGATCCGACATGCCCTCGGTGAAGGAATCACCGACGGCGACCAGGCTGGCGTGCGTGGGAGAGGCATTCTTCTGCATGACGCCACAGATGGTATCCCGAAGCACATACCCGCCGGTCGGTCCCCCCGGATCGGCCGCCCGTCACGCCCGCTGCCCGAACAGCTCCCGCAGCACGTCCTCCATCGTCACCAGCCCGGCCAGCCGGCCGTCGGAGCCCAGGACGGCCGCCAGGTGGGTCCGGCTGCCGCGCATGGCGGTGAGGACGTCGTCGAGGGGGGTCGTCTCGCGGACGCGGGCGATGCGGCGCATGTCGCGCAGCCGGAACGGCACGTCGCGCGAGGCGGCGTCCAGGGCGTCCTTCACATGCAGGTAGCCGACGATCCGGCGTCCCTCGTCCACCACGGGGAAGCGGGAGAAGCCGGACTCGGCGGAGAGGCGCTCCAGTTCCTCGGGGGTGACGCCCACGCGCGCGTAGACCACGCGTTCCAGCGGCAGGACGACGTCGCGCACGGGGCGGCGCCCCAGCTCCAGGGCGTCGCGCAGCCGCTCCTGCGCCCGGTCGTCGATGAGGCCGGCCGCGCCGGAGTCCTTGACCAGCCGGGCCAGCTCGGCGTCGGAGAAGGTCGCCGTCACCTCGTCCCGGGTCTCGATGCGCAGCATCTTCAGCAGCGCGTTCGCGAAGGCGTTGACCGTGAAGATCACCGGCCGCAGCGTCCGCGACAGCGTGACCAGCGGCGGCCCGAGCAGCAGCGCGCTGCGCACCGGCTCCGCGAGCGCGATGTTCTTCGGCACCATCTCGCCGAGCAGCATGTGCAGATACGTCGCCAGGGTCAGCGCGATCACGAAGGACACCGCGTGTCCGGCCCCGCTCGGCACGCCCATCGCGTGGAAGACGGGTTCCAGCAGATGCGCGATCGCCGGCTCGGCGACCACACCGAGCACCAGCGTGCACAGGGTGATCCCGAGCTGCGCGGCCGCCATCAGCGCGGACACGTGCCGCAGCCCCCACAGCACGACCTTGGCGCGCCGGTCGCCCTGTTCGGCGTACGGCTCGATCTGCGAGCGGCGCACCGAGATCAGCGCGAACTCGGCGCCGACGAAGAACGCGTTGACGACGAGCGTCGCCAGACCGATCAGCAGCTGTACGGCGGTCATGTCCGGGCTCCCTGGTCGTCGAGCGGCGCGTGCAGCAGCACCCGGGCGGCCCTGCGCCCGGAGGCGTCCACGACCTCCAGCCGCCAGCCGGCGACCTCCAGCGTGTCGCCCACGGCGGGAATGCGGCCCAGCTCGGTGGCGACCAGCCCGGCCAGCGTCTCGTACGGCCCCTCCGGCGTCCGCAGGCCCACGCGCACCAGCTGGTCCGTGCGGGCGGCCCCGTCGGCCGAGTACAGCGCGTGGCCGTCCTCGTCGGTCCCGGCGGGGGCGAGGTCCGGGGTCTCGTGCGGGTCGTGCTCGTCCCGCACCTCGCCGACGACCTCCTCGACGATGTCCTCCAGGGTGGCGACGCCCGCCGTACCGCCGTACTCGTCGATGACCACGGCCATCGTCCGCCGCCCCGACAGCCGGTCCAGCAGCCGGTCCACGGTCAGCGTCGTCGGCACCAGCAGCGGCTCGCGCATCAGCTCGGAGACGGGCACGCGGGGCCGCCGCGCGGCGGGGACGGCGAGGATGTCCTTGACGTGCGCGGTGCCCACGACGGAGTCGAGGCTGCCGCGGAAGACCGGGAACCGGGACAGACCGGTCGCCCGGGTCACGTTGGCCACGTCCTCGCAGGTCGCCTGGGCGTCGAGGGCGATGACCTGGACGCGGGGTGTCATCACGTTCTCCGCGGTGAGGTCGGCCAGGTTCAGGGTCCGCACGAACAGCTCGGCGGTGTCCGGCTCCAGCGCGCCCTCGCGGGCGGAGTGCCGGGCGAGCGCGGCCAGCTCCTGCGGACCGCGCGCGGAGGCCAGTTCCTCGGCGGGCTCGATACCGAAGCGGCGCACCACGCGGTTGGCGGTGCTGTTGAGGTGGGTGATGAACGGCCGGAACAGCGCGCTGAACCAGCGCTGCGCGTTGCCCACCCGTTTGGCGACGGCCAGCGGGGAGGAGATCGCCCAGTTCTTCGGCACCAGCTCGCCCACGACCATCAGGAACACCGTCGACAGCGCCGTACCGATCACCAGGGCGATCGAGGAGGCCGCGGACGCGGACACGCCGAGGGCGCGCAGCGGGCCCGCGATCAGCCGGGCGATCGACGGCTCGGCGAGCATGCCGACCACCAGGTTGGTGACGGTGATGCCGAGCTGCGCGCCGGAGAGCTGGAACGTCAGGTTGCGGACGGCTTTCAGGGCGCCGGCCGCGCCGCGCTCGCCGCGCTCGACGGCGCTCTCCAGTTCGCCGCGCTCGACCGTGGTCAGCGAGAACTCCGCGGCGACGAAGGCGCCGCAGATCAGTGACAGCACGACGGCCACCAGCAGGAGGAGCACTTCGATCATCGGTTCACCTCCGTCCCATGGTCGGGCAGGGCCGGAAGGATCGCGCGGTGTCGGGCACTGGGAGGCTCGCCCATGGGCGGACGTTCACACCTTTCCTCGGAGGTTCGGCCCCGGCGGGATCCGGTGGGGATCCGGCGGTGTACGAGGACCGAGTAACCCTCCAAGGGTAAAGGGTGGGCAAAATGGGTGGGCGGTCGCTCAGTCCCCGCTCAGCGGCTTCGTCCAGCGCCGCCACTGCTCCTCGGGCCCGTACCCCGCCGCCCGCCAGGCGTGGTGCGCGGTCTCGTTGCGGGTCAGCACCATCGCGTCCCCGCGGCGCCCCCCGAGCCGCACGAACCGCTCCTCCGCCGCGGCGAGCAGCGCCGAGCCGATGCCCTGCCGGCGCCGCTCGGGGTGCACCGCCAGCCGGTACAGATGACACCGCCATCCGTCGAACCCGGCGATCACCGTGCCGACCAGCTCACCGGCCCGCTCGGCCAGCAGCAGCGCCTCCGGGTCCCGGGCGACCAGCCGCTCCACCCCCTGCCGGTCGTCGCTGATGCTGGTGCCCTCGGCGGCGGTCTTCCAGAAGCCGAGGACGGTGTCGAGATCGTCGGGCGTCGCGGCCCGAATCCGCAGGTCGGTCATGCCGTGATCCCACCACGGTCCGGCGGGCGGCACGGCGGATTCCAGGATGCGGACGCTCAGCGGCCGCGCAGCGCCGCCATCACCGGGGCGAACGCCTCCATGGACGGCTCCAGGACCGTCAGATACGAGAACCCGTACCGCTCGCGCCGCTCCAGCGCCTGCTCCACGATGTGCTCCACGCTCCCCGCCAGCACGACGGGCAGCTCCAGCGCCTGCTCGGCGCTCAGATGCGGCACGTACGGCAGGAAGGGCTTCAGCGCCGCCTCCCGGTCCTCGGTGACGGCGACCAGCTGGATCAGCAGGTTCAGCTCGGCGGGCTCCTTCCGGCCCCCGGCGAGCCGCCGGTACAGGCCCACCCGCTCGTCCAGCTCGTCCGCCGTGACCGGCAGCAGCTCCCCGGACGTGCTCCCGGGCACCGCGCGCGCCCCGGTGAACGCCGCGATGTCCGCGTGCCGCGCGGCCAGCCGCAGCATCCGGTCGCCGCCCGCCCCGATCAGCAGCGGCACGCGGGGCCGCTGCACCGGCCGCGGCTGGTGCTCCTCCGAACCGAGCAGCCGGTCCAGCTCCTCGACCGTGCGCCGAAGATGGTCCACCCGCTCGCCGGGCGAGCCCCACGGCAGCCCGGCCGTCTCGTGCTCCGCGCGGACATAGCCGGTGCCGAGACCCAGTTCGAGGCGGCCGCCGGTCAGCGCGTCCGTCGTGGCCACCTCACGGGCGAGCAGCGCCGGGTTCCAGAACCCCGCGTTGAGCACGAACGTGCCCACACGCGGCCGCTCGGTCGCCTCGGCCGCCGCGACCAGGGCGGGGAAGGGCGCGGGCATCCCCAGATGGTCCGGGACGAGCAGCACGTCGTAGCCCAGTTCCTCGGCCCGGCGGCACTTGGCCCGCCACTCGGCGGCGGGCGCCGCGGTCAGCAGATTGACACCGAAACGGAACGGGCGCGGCATGAACTCTCCTCGGTGGACGACGACTTGAGTGCACGGGCCACGATGCCATCACTCGTGCGCGATGGCCGCCAGTACGTTCATACGTGAGGCACGCAACGCCGGCAGCAGCGCCGCCACGACCCCCACCACCGCCGAGCCGATCACGACGGCGACGATCGTGCCCCAGGGGATCGCCAGCGCGGTCATGCCCTGCAACGCCAGCACCTGCTGCATGCACAGGCCCCACACCAGCCCCAGCGCGAGCCCGAGAACGGCCCCGAACACCGCGATCACCACCGACTCCAGCCGGATCATCCGGCGCAGCTGCCGCCGCCCCAGCCCGATCGCGCGCAGCAGCCCGATCTCCCGCGTCCGCTCCACCACCGACAGCGCGAGCGTGTTGACCACGCCGAGCACCGCGATGACGATCGCGAGCCCGAGCAGGGCGTAGACGAGGTACAGCAGCACGGCGATCTGGTCCCGGACCAGCTGCTTGTAGTCCGCCACGTCCCGCACCTGGACCTGCGGATACGGCTCCAGGGTCCGCTCCAGCGCCGCCCGCAGCTCGCCGGCGTCGGTGCCCGCGGCGGCGTTCACGTAGACCGCGGAGTCCTGGCCGCCCGGCGCGTACCGCCCGGCCGTGCCCATCCCGAAGTACATCCCGCCCGTGGTGCCGAACCCCTCGGCGGCGTCCTGGTCGGTCAGCGCCCGCACCGTCAGCCCGGTCGTCCGCCCGCCCTGGAACTCGGCCGGCAGCACACTGCCGATCCGCACCCCGTGGTCGCGCGCGAAGTCCACGTCCATGGCGATCCCGCCGTCGGCGAGCGCGGCCGCGGTGCCGCCCCGCGCATAGGTGATGTTGGCGACCTCGTCGAGCCCCGGATCGAAGGCCGCGGCGGTCGTCTCCACCCGGTCGCCGTCCGGCAGCCGCACCGCCAGCGGGGTCAGCTTGGAGCGCACCACCAGCCCGACGCCCTCGGTGCCGCGCACCGCGTCGGTGATCTCCCGGGGGAAGGGCGAGAAGTTGGTGTTCTGCACGACGAAGTCGGCGCCCAGCGTCCTGTCGATCTGCCCGTCGAACGACTCGGTCATGGAGGCGCTGGCCACCGAGATCCCGCCGACCAGCGCCAGACCCACCATCAGGGCCGCCGCCGTGGCCCCCGTCCGGCGCGGATTGCGCAGGGCGTTGCGCTGGCTCATCCGCCCCACCGGGCCGAACAGCGCCGGGAAGGCCGCGCCGAGCACCCGGATCACCGGCCGCACCAGCAGCGGACCGGCGATCACGGTCGCGATCAGGGTCAGGACCACCCCGAGACCCAGCAGCGAGGCCGCCGACCCGGTCTCGGACGACACCACGCACCCCGCGAGCGCCGCCGCCCCGGCCGCGCCGACGACCGCGCCGACCACCGCCCGCGTCCGCAGCGGCCGCCCCACCCCGGCGACCTCCGCGTCCGACAGGGCCGCCATCGGCGACACGGCCGCCGCCCGCCGGGCCGGCAGGTAGGCCGCGACGAAGGTGACGCCGAGGCCGACGACGTACGCCGTCACCGGGGTCACCCAGCCGATCACCATCTCGGTGGCCTTGATGTTCATGCCGAGCAGGCCCATCAGCTCGATCAGCCCGGCGGCCAGGGCGATGCCCGTGACCAGCCCCAGGGTGGCGCCGACCAGCCCGAGCAGCAGCGCCTCGGTCAGCACCGAGCGGCGCACCTGCCGCCGGTCGGCGCCGAGCGCGCGCAGCAGCCCCAGTTCGCGGGTGCGCTGGGCGATGAGCATGGAGAACGTGTTGACGATCAGGAACACGCCGACGAGCACGGCGATCCCCGCGAAGCCGACCATCACCCACTTGATGACGTCCAGGAAGCCGCCCAGCTGCTCCACGTCGGACTTGGCCTGTTCGGCGGCGGTCCGGTAGTCGTAGCGGTCGGCGCCCAGCGCGGCGGCCACCCGCCCCTTCAGCGTCGAGTCGGCGACCCCCTCCGCCGCGTCGACCGTGATGCTGGTGGCGGCGCCCGGACGGCCCAGCAGCCTGGTCTGGGCGGTCGGCGTGTCGACGAACAGCAGGGCGGCGCCCGGGTTGGTGGTGGTGAACGTGACGATGCCGACGACCTCCACCTTGAACGAGCCCGGCGGCGCGATCACGGTCAGGGTGTCGCCGATGGAGACGCCGGCGCGGTCGGCGGTCTCCGAGTCGAGCAGCGCCTCGGCGGGCCCGCGCGGGGCGTGCCCGGAGGTGAGCTCCACGGGGCTGCGGTCGGTCGGGTTCCAGGCGGTGCCGATGGTGGGGGCGCCGGTCGTGGGACTCACCGACTTGTTCGCGGCGTCGACGACCGTCAGGTTGTGGACCTCCACCTCCGCGCGCGCCGCGGCCACCCCGTCGATCCGCGCGGCCCGGTCCGCGAGCGCGGCGGGCAGGGAGGCCGTCGCACCGGAGGGCACCGTCTCGTTGAGGGTCTCCCTGGGGCTGACGGTGACGTCGGCCGCGGTGGAGGCGAACAGCCGGTCGAATGTGCGGCCGACGGTGTCCGAGAAGATCAGGCTGCCCACGACGAACGCCACGGACAGGACCACGGCGAGCGCCGAGAGCAGCAGCCGGCCCTTGTGCGCGAGGAAGCTTCTGAGCGTCGCCTTGAGCACGGGTCAGCCCTCGCGGGGAGCCCGGCCGGGGTCGGGAGCCCGGTCGGCCGGGCCGCGGGTGACGTCGAAGCGCTTCATCCGCTCCAGCACGCTCTGCGCCGTCGGCCGCGCCATCTCGTCGACGATGCGGCCGTCCGCGAGGAACAGCACCAGATCGGAGTGGGCGGCGGCGCCAGGGTCGTGGGTGACCATGACGACGGTCTGCCCGAGGTCGTCGACGGCCTCCCGCAGGAACCCCAGCACCTCCAGCCCCGCCCGCGAGTCCAGGTTCCCGGTCGGCTCGTCCGCGAAGATCAGCTCCGGGCGCGCGGCGAGCGCCCGCGCACAGGCGACGCGCTGCTGCTGCCCGCCCGACAGCTGCGACGGCCGGTGCCTCAGCCGGTCCCGCAGGCCGAGCGTGTCGATGACCTGGTCCAGCCAGCGGGGGTCCGGTGCGCGGCCCGCGATGTCCATGGGCAGGGTGATGTTCTCCAGCGCGTCGAGCGTCGGGATCAGGTTGAACGACTGGAACATGAACCCGATCCGGTCCCGGCGCAACCGGGTCAGCTCCCGCTCCTTCAGCCCGGTGATCTCGGTGTCGCCGAGCCACACCTGCCCGGCGGAGACCGTGTCGAGCCCGGCCAGGCAGTGCATCAACGTGGACTTGCCGGAGCCCGACGGCCCCATGACGGCCGTGAAGCGGCCGCGTACGACGTCCACGTCCACCGAGTCCAGGGCGAGCACCGTCGTCTCGCCCGAGCCGTACGCCTTGGTCAGCCCGCGGGCGCGGGCCGCGACCCCGTCGGTGGACGCGAGACCGGGGGCGTGCTCCGCGGCTGGTGTGGACACGACTGCCTCCTGGCTCGGTCTCCGAGCTCGGACGAACGCGGTTCCCCGTGCCGGCCGAGCGCACTTCCTCGTCCCGGCCGAGCGTAATGTGATCCGGCCCACACCTGGTATCCGCCAAGTGCGCCCTTGCCGGTGCTAGCGGCTCGGCGCTAGCGTCGAGGTATGGCGAAGACCCAGCTGAACGTGCGGGTGGACGAGGACACGGCCCGGGCCGCCCGCGAGCGCGCCCTGGCCCGCGGGATGAGCGTGAACCGCTACATCGAGGAACTGGTCCGGCAGGACGCCGGCGAGGTGGGCCACACCTTCGTGGAGGCCGCCGCCGACTTCATGCAGCAGTACGAGAAGGTGTTCGCCGAGGAGTTCGGCGAGGGCGGTCGCTGACCCTTGAGCGACCTGCGCATCGACCTCGCCTGGCTGCTGATGCTCGCCGAGCGGCAGACCCCCGGGGACCCCCAGGTCACCGACTGGGGCGCCCTCGTCGCCGCCGTCGCCCGGCACCAGGCCGAGATATTCGACGTCCCCGTCTACGACACCCCGCACGCCCGCGCCGCCGCGCTGCTCCAGCAGCTGATCCACATCCCGGCCCTGGAGCGCTCGAACGCCCTGTTCGCGTCCGCGGTCGCCTACGCCTACCTGATCGCCAGCGGCTTCAAGGTCGTCACCTCACCCGAACAGGTCCGCGACCTGGCCCGGCTGGTGAAGAACGGCGACGCGTCGGTCCACGAGATCGCCCGCGAACTGCGCCAGTGGTGCCGGTAGGCAACCGGGCCGGACCTACGCCGTCGGCCGCCAGGCCGTGCCCAGGACGCAGTACGAGGCGGGCAGCACCGGGCCCCGCTCCGGCATGAGCAGCTGCCGGTACGGGCCCAGTTCGAACCCGGCGTCGCGCAGCGCGGCGACCGGGGCCCGGCCCAGGTGGCAGCCGCCGTTCAGCCGCGGCCACACCGTACGGTCCAGGGCGCGCTGCGAGAGCCGCATCGCCGGGCCGCCGCCCCGGCCGTGCTCGAAGAACCGCACCTGGCCGCCCGGCCTGAGCACCCGGCGCACCTCGCCCAGCGCCCGCGGCACGTCCCGCACACTGCACAGCACCAGCGACAGCACCACCGCGTCGAAGCCCTCGCTCTTCACCGGCAGCGCCTCCGCCGCCCCCGGCACCACGTCCACCGGCGTCTCGGCGCGCAGCGCGGCCTCCACGGCCAACTGCCGCAGCAGCCGCTCCGGTTCGATCGCGACGACCTCCGCGACCGTCCCCGGATAGTGCGCGAAGTTCAGGCCGTTGCCCGCCCCGACCTCCAGCACTCGTCCCGACAGCCCCGCGAGCAGCCGCTCGCGCACCTGCGCCATGCCCATCCGGGTCTCGGCGGACACGCTGATCCGGGCGTAGTAGCGGGCGAACAGCGGATGGTGCACGGCATCCCGCGCGACCTTGCCGGCACCGGCGAACCGCAGGGCCATGGAGACCTCCTTAGGCGGACAGCTCCTCCCGGGATTCTCCCCCGCCCGGCCCGTCATGCACCCTCACCGGAACAGAGAGGCCGGGATCGCCGAGGCGGGGGCCCTGCGGCCGGTGGCGGGGCGAGACCTCATCCGCCACCGGCGCAAGCGGAGCCCTACCGTCCCGCCGCCGCCCGTACCCGGAACGCCTCCGCGTCCCAGGTGCCGTCCAGGCGGGGGGCCAGCCAGCTCGGGGCCGTCGTGCGGAAGTCGGTGGGGGCGAGGGCGCCGGCGCCTTCGGGAACGGCGCCGAGCAGGGGGGCGTCGGAGACGTCCGTGAGGTCCGCGACGTTGCAGCGGGAGGCGAGGTCCGGCTCGGCGGGCCAGCTGCCGATGACCACGCCGGTCAGCTCGACTCCGCGACGGCGCAGTTCACGGGCCGTCAGCTCGGTCGTGTTCAGCGTGCCCAGGCCCGCCGAGGCCACCACCAGTACCGGCGCCCCCAGCAGTTCCGCCGCGTCGGCCAGCGTGCCGCCCGCCGGGTCGAAGCGGACCAGCAGCCCGCCCGCGCCCTCCACCAGCACCAGATCGTGCTCGGTGGCCAGCTTGGCGGCCGCCTCGGCGATGTCCCGCGGGTGCACCGGCGCCCGCCCGGCCCGCCGCGCCGCCGTCCCCGGAGCCAGCGGCTCGGGATAGCGGGCCAGCTCGCCGGCCGTGACCGCGCCGGCGAGCCGCGCCACCTCGTCGGCGTCCCCGCGCTCGTCCGGCCGTACGCCGGTCTGCGCGGCCTTCAGCACGGCCACCGACCGCCCGGCCGCGACGGCCGCCGCGGCGACGGCGGCCGTCGTGACGGTCTTGCCGACCTCCGTGCCTGTTCCAGTGATCACCAGGATCGGCATGTCATCCCTCCCGTGCGGCGGCGCACACCGCGCGCGCGATGCGCGCCACGTCCGCGTCGCCCGTGACGTACGGCGGCATGGTGTAGATCAGATCCCGGAACGGCCGCAGCCACACGCCCTCGCGGACGGCCGCCGCCGTGGCCGCCGCCATGTCGACCGGATGGTCGAGCTGGACGACCCCGATGGCGCCGAGGACCCGCACGTCCCGCACGCCCGGCAGTTCCGCGGCCGGGGCGAGCCCGTCCCGCAGCCCCGCCTCGATCCGCTTGACCTCGGCGAGCCAGTCCTGGCCGAGCAGCAGTTCGATCGACGCGCAGGCCACCGCCGCGGCCAGCGGGTTGCCCATGAAGGTCGGACCGTGCGCGAGCACGGGCACCTCGCCCCGGGAGATCCCGTCGGCGACCCGCGCCGTGCACAGCGTCGCCGCCATCGTCAGATAGCCGCCGGTCAGCGCCTTGCCCACGCACATCACGTCCGGCGTCACCGCCGCGTGCTCCGCCGCGAACAGCGCGCCGGTACGGCCGAACCCGGTGGCGATCTCGTCGAACACCAGCAGCACGTCGTGCGCGTCGCACGCCTCGCGCAGCACCCGCAGATACGCGGGGGAGTGGAACCGCATCCCGCCCGCGCCCTGCACCACCGGCTCCACGATCACCGCGGCCAGCTCGTGCGCGTGCTCGGCGATCAGCGCGCGCAGCCGGTCCGCGTACGACTCCTCGTACTCCGTGGGCGGCGGGTCCGCGAACACCTGGCGGGGCAGGATCCCGGTCCACAGCTCGTGCATGCCGCCGTCGGGGTCGCACACCGCCATCGGCTGCCAGGTGTCCCCGTGGTAGCCGCCCCGCCAGGTCATCATGCGGTGCTTCCCGGGACGGCCGAGAGAACGCCAGTACTGCAGGCACATCTTGATCGCGACCTCGACCGACACGGAGCCCGAGTCGGCGAGGAACACATGCTCCAGGCCGTCCGGCGACATGTCGACAAGGTGCTTCGCCAGCCGGACGGCGGGCTCGTGGGTGAGCCCGCCGAACATCACATGGCTCATCCGCGCCAGCTGCTCACGCGCCGCCTCGTTCAGCACGGGGTGGTTGTAGCCGTGGATCGCCGACCACCAGGACGACATGCCGTCGACCAGCTCGTCGGAACCACCCGCGAGCTTCAGCCGCACCCCGCTCGCCGACTCCACGACGAGCGGTTCCTGCCGGCCCGGCATCGGGCCGTACGGGTGCCAGACATGCCGTCGGTCGAGGTCGAGCAGCTCCGGCGCGGTCAGCTCACGCATTGGGCGCGAGGTCCGTTCCGGCACCCCGGCGGCGCACCGCGACCAGATCGGTGCGCGGCTCGTTGGCCGGCACCTCGGGGGCCGTACCGGCCGTACCGGCCGTACCGCACACCCCGCCGCCCTCGTGCGACCCGCACCCGGCACCTTCGTGCGAACCGCACCCGCTGCCCTCGTGCGAACCGCACCCGGCGCCCGCGTGCGAGCCGCAGCCGCCTCCGGCCGCCGCCCGGTGCTCCGGCAGCGTCACCTCGCCGGCGCCCTCCACCTCGAACCCGGCGTCCGCGATCATCTCCAGGTCGGCCTTGCCGGCCTGGCCCTCACTGGTGAGGTAGTCGCCCAGGAAGATCGAGTTGGCCAGGTTCAGCGCGAGGGGCTGCATGCTGCGCAGGTGCACCTCGCGGCCGCCCGCGATCCGCACCTCGACGTCGGGGCAGACGAACCGGACCATGGCGAGGATCCGCAGGCAGCGCTGCGGGGTGAGGTTCCACTCCTTGGCCAGCGGGGTGCCCTCGAACGGGATCAGGAAGTTCACCGGTACCGAGTCCGGGTCGAGTTCGCGCAGCGAGTAGACGACGTCGACCAGGTCCTCGTCGCTCTCGCCCATGCCCGCGATGAGACCGGAGCACGCCGACAGACCCGCCGCGTGGGCCTTCTGCACGGTGTCGACACGGTCGGCGTAGGTGTGCGTGGTGGTGATGTCCCCGTAGGTGCCCTCGGAGGTGTTGAGGTTGTGGTTGTAGGCGTCGGCACCCGCCTCGCGCAGCCGCTCGGCCTGGCCGTCGGAGAGCAGGCCCAGGCAGGCGCACACCTCGACGCCCTCGTTCTGGTCCTTGATGGCCTTGATGGTCTCGGAGACCCGGTCCACGTCCCGGTCCGTCGGCCCGCGCCCGCTGGCCACCAGGCAGACCCGCTTGGCACCCCCGGCCAGGCCCGCGGCGGCGGCCTGGGAGGCCTCGTCGGGCTTGAGCCAGGTGTACTTCAGGATGTCGGCCTTGGAGCCGAGCCGCTGGGAGCAGTAGGAGCAGTCCTCCGGACACAGCCCGGACTTCAGGTTGACGAGATAGTTCAGTTTCACCCGTCGGCCGAACCAGTGACGGCGTACCTTTCCGGCCGCGGCCACCACGTCGAGCAGTTCGTCGTCGGAGGTCGCGAGGACGGCCAGCGCCTCCTCGCGGGTCGGCAGCTCGCGCCGAAGCCCCTTGTCCACCAGCGTGTTCAGCAGGTCCATGAAAGCCGATCCTGTCCTACGGAGGTGCTCCGGGCCAAGGAGAGTTCGGACAAGAGCGCCACTTCGCCGTGTGTGGATTGCCACATCCTGGCCGACGGGCCAGGCCGCTAGTGTCTGTGCACTGCCTACAAAATCCCCGGAGGACCCATGGCGTTCGGCTGGATCGACGACCAGGCGGAGCTGCGCCGCCGGGCCGGGCTGGTACGGACGCTGCGGCCCCGGCCCGCCGACTCGCCGCTGCTGGACCTCGCGAGCAACGACTACCTGGGCCTCGCCCGGCATCCGGAGGTCACCGAGGGCGCCGCCCGCGCGGCGCGCGTCTGGGGCGGCGGCTCGACCGGCTCCCGGTTGGTCACCGGCACCACCGAACTGCACCACGAACTCGAACGCGAGCTGGCCGACTTCTGCGGCTTCGAGGCGGCCCTGGTCTTCTCCTCCGGCTACGCGGCCAACCTCGCCGCGGTCACCGCGCTCGCCCCGCACGGCTCGCTGGTCGTGTCCGACGCGGGCAACCACGCGTCCCTGATCGACGGCTGCCGGCTGGCCCGGGGCACCACCCAGGTGGTGGCGCACGCCGAGCCGGACGCGGTGCGCAAGGCGCTCCGGACGCACGACGGACCCGCCGTGGCGGTCTCCGACACGGTCTTCTCGGTGGACGGCGACGCGGCTCCGCTGGCGGAGCTGGCGGCGGCGTGCCGGGAGCACGGGGCGGGCCTGGTGGTCGACGACGCGCACGGCCTCGGCGTGCTCGGATCGGGCGGCCGCGGCGCCCCGCACGCGGCGGGCCTCGCGGGCGCCGACGACGTGGTCGTGACGGTCACGCTGTCGAAGTCGCTGGGCAGCCAGGGCGGCGCGGTGCTCGGCCCGGCCCGGGTCATCGACCACCTGGTCAACGCGGCCCGGACGTTCATCTTCGACACGGGCCTCGCCCCCGCGGCCGCGGGCGCCGCCCTGGCGGCCCTGCGGCTCCTGCGCCGCGAGCCGGAGCGGGCGGAGCGGGCGCGCGCGGTGGCGGGCGAGCTGCACGCCCGGCTGACGGCGGCCGGCCACGCGGCGGTCCGTCCGGACGCGGCGGTCGTCTCGGTGCGCGCGCCGTCCCCGGAGAGCGCCGTGCGCTGGGCGGCCGACTGCCGGGCCGCCGGGCTCGCGGTGGGCTGCTTCCGCCCTCCGTCCGTGCCCGACGGTGTGTCCCGGCTGCGGCTGACCGCCCGGGCGGACCTCTCCGGGGACCAGATCGAACGCGCTGTACGGGTCATCGGCGAAACGCGGCCGTAAGTCGGCGTCCACGGCCGTGCGTCGCACCTGGCGGACGGTGGGTCAGACGGCGGCCGTGAAGAACGCCCAGCTCTCGGGGGAGAAGAGCAGCGCGGGCCCGGCCGGGTCCTTGGAGTCGCGCACGGCGAGCAGCCCGGCGCCGGCGCCCGAGCGGGGCCTGGCCGTCTCCACGCAGTTGTTGGCTCCCGTGCTGTAGCTGCTGCGCAGCCAGCGCACGTCGTGCAGATCGGTGCCGGAAGGTACGTTCCGAGGCAGTGCGGTCATGGATGCCTCCCTACGCGCCGTCACTTATCACGGCGATGTAGTCCAACGATTCCTCGGGTGACAGGGCATTCCTGCGAAGAGCGTCGAAGGCCTCGGTGTAGGCCTCAACATCTTCTTTCCTTTCCAGATAGAGGCTACTCGTCAAGTGGTCGAGAACAACAACATCCAGATCAGAAGTGTTCGAAAATGAGAAAACAACGAAAGGGCCGGTGACTCCGATGTGGGCCCCGGCTGAGAACGGCAGTACCTGAAGCCGCACTTGGGGCAGCCGCGCCGCCTCCAGCAGCCGGTGCAGCTGCCGCCGCATCACGTCCGGACCGCCGACCTCGCGCCGCAGCACGGCCTCGTCCAGCACCGCGCACAGCCTCAGCGGCGGCTGCGAGCGCAGCACGTCCTGCCGGGCCAGCCGTACCTCCACCAGCGCGTCCAGCCCGTCCTCGTCGAGCCCCTCCACGGCCGCCCGGGTCACCGCGCGGGCGTAGTCGGGGGTCTGGAGCAGGCCGGGGACCACCGAGGTCTCCAGGGTGCGCATCGCGCTCGCCTGGGACTCCAGGCTGATGAAGTCCCGGTACGTGGGCGGCAGCACCCCGCGGTAGGCGTGCCACCAGTGGTCCCGGCCCTGCACGCCGCCCGACCCGGCCAGGGCCAGCAGCAGCTCGCGCAGCCGGGGGTCCCGCACCCCGTAGGCGTCGAGCAGTATCCGCACATCGGCCGGTTTCACCCCGCTCGCGCCGGTCTCGATCCGGCTCACCTTGGACTGGTGCCAGCCCACCAGCCGGGCCGCCTCGCCACTGGTGAGCCCCGCGTTCGTGCGCAGCGCACGCAGTTCGGCGCCCAGTTTCCGGCGGCGCACCGCGGGACCGTGCTGCATGGGCTCCTCCTTACTCCAACCGAGCCGTCCGAGCACGGTTTCCCGTCGCAGAGTTCACCGCTTCGAGCGACAGATATATGCATATCTTGGTGGATCGCCACCTGGATCGGTGCACTGGTGGCAGTCTGGCGGCGAAGCACCAGTCCGGGACCGTACTCGAACCATCCGCCTTCGTGTCGGTCCGCGGTCCCCTGGGAAAGGGACGACATCGCCATGGCAGACCATCTGGAAGCATCCGTCACTCTGCCGAGCGATCCCGCATCGGTCTCCGCGGCCCGCGTCTTCGTGGTCGGCACCCTGGCGGAGTGGGGTCTGCCGTCGGACACGGAGGTGGCCGACACCGTCCGGCTGATCGTCTCCGAGCTCGCCACCAACGCCGTACAGCACACCTTCGGGCAGTCACCCACCTTCACGGTGGACGTGGAGCTCGAACGTGACGAACATCTGCGGATCGGCGTGACCGACAGTCACCCGCGCTTCCCGAAGCGGCTGCCGGCCGCCGTGCAGCAGGACAACGGGCGGGGCATGGTGATCATCCGCTGGCTGACCGCGGAGTGCGGCGGCCGGCTGAGAGTCCGTCCCACCCGGGAGGGCGGCAAGACCGTCGCCATCGAACTGCCGTGGACGGTCCCGTCCCGGCCGGTGCCGGTCGCGGGGCAGCCGGAGCCCTGACCCCGGAAAGCGGCCGGGCCCGCACGCGCGTACGCGGTCGGACCCGGCTCGTGATCAGTCGACCGTCACTACTTCACCCGGCCGTACCAGACGCTCTTCGTCCAGATCTTCTGCAGCCGCACGACGTCCCCGGTCTTCGGGGAGTGCCAGATCTTCCCCTTTCCGGCGTAGATGCCCACGTGGTACACGCTGGACCCCGAGTGGAAGAACACCAGGTCCCCGGCCTTGCGGTTCGCGGCCGAGACGTGGCGCGTCTTGTTGTACTGCTGAGCGGCCGTACGCGGCAGGGTCTTGCCCGCCTTCTTGTACGAGTAGAGCGTGAGTCCCGAGCAGTCGAACCTCGACGGTCCGGTGGCGCCCCACTTGTACGGGGAGCCCTTCTTCGAGGCGGCGACCTGGAGCGCCTTCTTCGCCGGCGTGGCGGCCGCGGCCTCCTGGGCGAAGCCAGGGGCGATCATGGAGCCGCCCACCGCGGCGAGGGTGAGGGCCGAGGCCGTACCGGCCCGGGCCATGAGTGACGGGACACGATTGAGCGCGGTCATGCGCAACCCTTCGTCAGCCGCCTGTGAAGGATGACCTGTCGGATTCGGGCTGGCGAAGTTGCCCGGCCGCGTTGCCGCGGCTTCACCCCAAGGACCGCTCGGCCCGGTCGTGGCGTGACCGTTCCGGCGACCCGTCGTGCTTGGGTCCTCCACTCCTGCCGATCCACTCCTGTCGACCGGTCATCCGGGCGGCGGCAGGACTCGGCGTCCGCCCGGATCGCCCCGCCGCGGTGGCGGGGTCTTGTCGTCAGACAGGGATCTTGACTCACACATGTCCGAAAATCCCAACGGAACCGGGGATTTGTGGTCTTCCTCACCACTCATCCGTTCGGGTGGACACCCTGACGACGCGTCGGGTGTCAAGACCGTCAAAGCCCCCCGGACCAGCGGCGGAACGCTCGATTCCGCCCTGAAGGTCCCCCCTCGGCGCAACCTGGGCCACCCCGAAAAAGGACCCTTGGATACGCCGATGGTGGGTAATCCGTTCAGTCCGTTTCAACCCCGCCGCGGACGCCCCGTCACCTGCGCCGGAGACGCGGGCCAAGCACGCCGTGCGTCAACTGTCGGAGAGCGGTGGAAGGCTGACGCGCGCCGTCCGGCGTTCACCGTCGAGCACGCGCAGCGCCCGCGCGAGAGTCGGCGCGTGCAGCTCGGTCTCGCCCCGCTGGTGCATCAGCGCCAATGCGTCCCGCAGGGCCACGGCCTTGGCCACCAGCGCCTGGGCGGCGCGCAGTCCGCCATACGTGTGACCCTCCCGGCCGGGGTTGATCCGGCCGAGCAGGTCCACCGCCTCCAGGTAACGGTCGATCAACTCGCTCTCGGCCCGGGTGAGCGCGGGCAGCGGCGGCAGTTCCGGCGGCAGCATCGGCGGCTCACCTCGCGCCGGGCGCGGCGGCCGACGTCTTGCGGCCGGTGACGATCCGGTCCACCAGGCCGTACTCCAGCGCCTCCCGCGCGGTGAGGATCTTCTCCCGCTCGATGTCGGCGCTCACCTGCTCCGGAGTGCGCCCGGTGTGCCGTACCAGCATCTCCTCCAGGCGGCCCCGCACGCGGGTCAGTTCCTCGGCCTGGACGGCGAGGTCGCTCGCCTGACCGTGCACCGGTTCGGGCACGGCGGGCTGATGGATCATCACCCGGGCGCCCGGCAGGGCACAGCGCTTGCCCGGGGTCCCCGCGGCCAGCAGTACGGCGGCCGACGGGCCGGCCTGGCCGAGGCAGATCGTCTCGACGTCGCAGGTCACGAACCGGAGGGTGTCGTAGACCGCCGCCATGGCGGTGAACGAGCCGCCGGGGGAGTTGATGTACAGCGAGATGTCCCGGTCCGGAGCCTGGTACTCCAGGTGCATGAACTGGGCGATCACGTCGTTCGCCGAGGCGTCGTCGAGCGGGGTGCCGAGGAAGACGATGCGCTCCTCCAGCAGCTTCGAGTACGGATCCGTCGTCCGGCGGCCGAGGCTGGTGCGTTCGGTGAACTCGGGCAGGACGTGACGGGCGGACGGCGGGGCGGGCTCTCGGGTCATACGGACCCCTCCTCACAGCGGAGCTGTCTCCGTAAAAAATGTACAGGACGTACATGACGTAATGTGGAGACCATGGCCTACGAGATTCCGGTGACGCAAGCCAGGGCTGAGCTCGCCGATTTGATCAACCGGGTGGTCTACGGCGGCGAGCGTGTCGTCGTGACCCGTCACGGCAAGCCCCTCGTCGCCCTCGTCTCCGCCGCTGACCTGCAGCGACTCGAAGAGTCCAAGGAGTCCGGGGAGCCCGAGGAGGAGCAGGTGATCAGCGCCGTCTCCCGGGTCCACGAGGTCGCGTCCGCTCCCCGCGAACAGCAGCGGTTCGGCATCGCCGCGGAACACCGAGGGCCCGCCCCGTCGTGACGACGAGAGCGGGCCCCTGGGAGGCGGGTGGTCAGCCGGCGAGCGCGGGCTCCCGGCCGGCGGCCGGTTCGGCCTCGCGGGCACGGGACTTCAGCGCCGCGCCGAGCAGCACCGCCCCCAGGCCCAGCGCCGCCCACCAGACGAGGGTCAGGAGGGGGCCGGTCGCCGCGGCTCCGTCGAAGTAGGACACCGAGCGCAGCAGGGACGCCCCGGCGCCCGGCGGCAGCCACTGGCCGATCGCCCCGGCCGGCTCCGGCAGCAGCTGCGGCGCCCCCGCGGCGCCGGAGAACGGGTTGCCGAGCAGCATCACCACGGCCGACGCGAGGCCGATCCCGGCGGGGCCCAGCAGGGCGGCGAGCCCGGCGACCCCACCGGACACCGCCAGCGTGGCCAGCCCGAGCACCCCGGCCTCCGCCCACCAGTCGCCGGTCAGGACCCCCAGCCAGCTGTGCGCGATCGCGGCCGCGGCGAGGCCGACCAGCGCCGAGGCGCCGACGAGCGCGGTCACGGCACGCGTGCCGCGCATCCCGAGCAGGGTCACCGCCGCGCCGGCGGCCATCCCGGCCATGGTGAGCGGCAGCACGCTCGCGCCCAGGGCCGCGCCGCGCGGGTCGTTCTCCGGGGCGGGCACCACGTCGACCGTCGGGACCTGCGTGCCCTCGGCGGCCGCCTGCCCGTTCACCGCCTGTCGCAGCAGCTGGGCGACCGTCGGGCTGGCCGCCGACGCGGTGAGCAGCCGGGGCCCCTGCTCGGTGACCACGACCGCGCCGTAGACCTCGCGGTCCTCGATCGCGTCGCGGGCGGCCGTCTCGTCGGCGTAGCGGTGGATCTCGAAGGCGCCGTCCCGCCGGCTCAGCCGCTCTTCGACCTGCGCGGCCGCGGCGGCGGGCCCGGCGACGCCGAGCGGCAGGTCGCGCGGTGCCGTGCGGGCGGCGGGCCAGGCGAAGGCCCACAGCGCGAGAGCCGCGAGAAGCGGGACGAGGACGACGACCGCGAGCAGGCGGCGCGCCGTGGGTATGGGGCGCGTGGCGGACATGGGGGTCTCCCGGGGCGGTAAAAAGAAGGATCGTTCGTTTTAAGCTCGCCACCACCGTCCCGCCGCGGCCCCGCCTTGTCAAGAAGGAATGTTCGTTTTACGTTCTGGGCCATGGCCCGCGTATCCCAGGAACACCTCGACGCCCGCCGCCGGCAGATCCTCGACGGCGCCGCGCTCTGCTTCGCCCGCAACGGCTTCCACGCCACCTCCATGCAGGACGTGCTCAAGGAGGTGGACCTGTCGGCGGGCGCGGTCTACCGCTACTTCCGCGGCAAGGACGAGCTGATCGCCGCGATCGTCGCCGAGGTGCTGGGGGAGGTGAGGGCCGCCTTCGAGGAGGCCACCCGGCAGAGCCCGCCCCCGCCGCCGGACGCCCTGGTCGCCTCGGTGCTCGGTCACACTCTGGAGGCGCGCGGGTACCTCTCGGTCGACGGGGAACCGGCCTTCCCGCGCCTCATCGTCACGGTCTGGACGGAGATCGTGCGCAACGAGGAGCTGGCGGGTGTCCTCAGGGAAGGCTACGGCGCGGTGCGCGCCGCCTGGACCAAGGTCGTCGAGGCCTACCAGGAGGCCGGGATGATGCGGGCCGACCTGCCCGCGGACGACGTGGCCCGCACGATGATCGCCACCGTGCAGGGATTCATCGTGCAGCAGTCGCTGTTCGGGCCGGTGCCGGTCGAGGTGCTGCGCAACGGACTTCGGGCGCTGATGAGCATGGGGCAGCCCAGCGCCGGGTCATGAGG
The DNA here is from genome assembly GCF_001905845.1 of Streptomyces sp. TSRI0107. GTDB lineage: Bacteria > Actinomycetota > Actinomycetes > Streptomycetales > Streptomycetaceae > Streptomyces. Next base: position 147,112 of record NZ_LIVZ01000011.1, read on the forward strand.
CGTTCAAAGTCTGGTTAACGTCGTTGAAACTCCGGCGAACTAGCCTGCCCATCCACGCCACCAGGGGTTTTTCTACGCAGGTGGCCGCGGCAACCGGGTCCCGCACGGCCCGGAGCGAGGAATGAGGTGGGACGTGCAACTGACCCCGCACGAGCAGGAGAGGCTGCTGATCCATGTGGCGGCCGACGTCGCCGAGAAGCGCCGGGCCCGCGGCCTCAAGCTGAACCACCCCGAGGCGGTCGCCCTCATCACCTCGCACATCCTCGAAGGCGCCCGGGACGGCCGTACGGTCGCCGAACTCATGGCCTCCGGACGCAAGTTGCTCACCCGGGACGACGTCATGGAGGGCATCCCCGAGATGATCCACGACGTCCAGGTCGAGGCGACCTTCCCGGACGGCACCAAGCTGGTCACCGTCCACGACCCGATCGTCTGAGGGGGCGTCGATGATTCCCGGGGAGATCCTGTTCGCCGAGGACCCGATCGCCTGCAACGAAGGCCGTGAGGTCACCCGGCTGACCGTCCTCAACGCCGCCGACCGGCCCGTCCAGGTCGGCTCCCACTACCACTTCGCCGAGGCCAACCCCGGCCTGGAGTTCGACCGTGCCGCCGCGCGCGGCAAGCGGCTCGACGTCGCAGCCGGCACCGCCGTGCGCTTCGAGCCCGGCATCCCCGTCGACGTCGGACTCGTCCCGATCGCCGGCGCCCGCGTGGTGCCCGGGCTGCGCGGGGAGACCGGAGGAGCCCTCGATGGCTGAGATCTCACGCGCCGCCTACGCCGACCTGTTCGGCCCGACCACCGGCGACCGCATCCGGCTCGCCGACACCGATCTGCTGATCGAGATCGAGCAGGACCGCTCCGGCGGACCCGGACTCGCCGGTGACGAGGCGGTGTTCGGCGGCGGCAAGGTCATCCGCGAGTCCATGGGGCAGTCACGGGCCACGCGGGCCGAGGGGACCCCGGACACCGTCATCACGGGCGCCGTGATCGTCGACCACTGGGGCGTCGTCAAGGCCGACATCGGCATCCGCGACGGCCGCATCACCGGCATCGGCAAGGCGGGCAACCCCGACACCATGGACCGGGTCCACCCCGACCTGGTGATCGGCCCGGAGACCGAGATCATCGCCGGCAACGGGCGGATCGTCACCGCCGGCGCCGTCGACGCGCACGTCCACTTCATCTGCCCGCAGGTCGCCGACGAGGCGCTCGCCTCCGGCGTGACCACGCTGGTCGGCGGCGGCACCGGCCCCGCCGAGGGCTCCAAGGCCACCACCGTCACCCCCGGGCCCTGGCATCTGGCCCGGATGCTGGAGGCGATGGAGCAGTACCCGCTCAACATCGGCTTCCTCGGCAAGGGCAACACCGTCTCCCACGAGGCGATGCTGTCCCAGATCCGGGGCGGCGCGCTGGGCCTGAAGCTGCACGAGGACTGGGGATCCACCCCGGCCGTCATCGACGCCGCGCTGACCGTCGCCGACCGGACGGGCATCCAGGTCGCCATACACACGGACACCCTCAACGAGGCCGGGTTCGTCGGCGACACGCTCGCCGCGATCGGCGGGCGCGGCATCCACGCGTACCACACCGAGGGCGCGGGCGGCGGGCACGCGCCGGACATCATGACCGTGGTGTCCGAGCCGCACGTGCTGCCCAGCTCGACCAACCCCACCCGCCCCTACACCGTCAACACCGCCGAGGAACACCTCGACATGCTGATGGTGTGCCACCACCTGAACCCGGCCGTCCCCGAGGACCTGGCCTTCGCCGAGTCCCGGATCCGGCCCTCCACCATCGGTGCCGAGGACGTCCTGCACGACCTGGGCGCGATCTCCATCATCTCCTCGGACAGCCAGGCCATGGGCCGGATCGGCGAGGTGATCCTGCGGACCTGGCAGACCGCGCACGTGATGAAGCGACGCCGGGGAGCCCTGCCCGGGGACGGGCGCGCGGACAACCACCGGGTGCGGCGGTACGTCGCCAAGTACACGATCAACCCCGCGCTCGCGCAGGGCCTCGCCCACGAGATCGGCTCCGTCGAGAGCGGCAAGCTCGCCGACCTGGTGCTGTGGGAACCGGCGTTCTTCGGCGTCAAACCGCTCCTCGTCCTCAAGGGCGGGCAGATCGCCTACGCGCAGATGGGCGACGCCAATGCCTCCATCCCCACCCCGCAGCCGATCCTGCCTCGCCCGATGTACGGGGCGATCGGACGGGCGCCGGCCGCCAACTCGGTCAACTTCGTGGCGCCGCTCGCCCTCGAGGACGGGCTGCCGGAACGGCTCGGACTCGGCAAGCGGTTCGTGGCGATCGAGTCGACGCGCGGCGTGACCAAGGCGGACATGCGGGAGAACGACGCCCGGCCCGCCGTGCGGGTCGACCCCGACAGCTTCGCCGTGTACGTCGACGGGGAGCTGGTCGAGGCGACGCCGGCCGCCGAACTGCCCATGGCCCAGCGTTACTTCCTCTTCTGATGTCGCGCGCGGCACTGCTCGTCCTCGCGGACGGCCGGTTCCCCGCCGGAGGGCACGCGCACTCCGGCGGGGCCGAGGCCGCCGTCAAGGCCGGGCGGATCACGGAAGCGGGGAGCCTGGCGGAGTTCTGCCGGGGGCGGCTGCACACGACCGGTCTGGTGTCCGCGGCCCTGGCCGCGGCCGCCGTGCTCGGCGTGGACCCCGCGGCGCTCGACGCCGCCGCGGACGCGCGCACGCCGTCGCCCGCGCTGCGGGGCGCGGCGCGCAAGCTCGGGCGCCAGCTCATGCGGGCGGCCCGGGCGACCTGGCCGTCCGGTGAACTCGACGCCGTCGCGCTGGAGTTCCCCAAGGGCGCGCACCAGCCCGTCGTGCTCGGGCTGGCGGCCCGGGCGGCGGGGCTGGAGGCTGTCGACGCGGCGTACTGTGCGGCGTACGAGAGTGTGAGCGGGCCCGCGAGTGCGGTGGTGCGGCTGCTGAGTCTGGATCCGTTCGACGCGAGCGGGGTGCTGGCGCGGCTGGCGCCGGAGCTGGATCGTGTCGTGGATCAGGCGGTCCGGGCGGCTCTCAGGGTGGCCGACGAGGGGGTCGACGTGCTGCCGGCCGTGTCGGCGCCGTTGCTGGAGATCTCCGCGGAAGCGCATGCCGGGTGGCCTGTGCGGCTGTTCGCGTCCTGAGAGGGGTCTCGCCCCCGCCGCCCCTTCCCGTTCCCGACCCTGGGGGGTTTGCCCCCCAGACCCCCCTATCGGCCTGAACGGCCTCGTCCTCAAGCGCCGGACGGGCTGAGAGATGCCCGGCCGGGCTGACAAGGGACCCTCTAGAACTGGAGCTGCCATGCATCTCGACCACTCCCACCCCGGCCCCACCGCCGTCAGCGCCGACGCGCGTCGGCCCGACGGGGCTCGGCGGGCCCTGCGGATCGGGCTCGGCGGGCCCGTCGGGTCCGGGAAGACCGCCACCGTCGCCGCGCTCTGCCGTGCCCTGCGCGACGAGTTGTCCCTCGCCGTCGTCACCAACGACATCTACACCCGTGAGGACGCCGAGTTCCTGCTGCGGGAGGCCGTGCTGCCGCCGGAGCGGATCACCGCCGTCGAGACGGGCGCATGCCCGCACACCGCGATCCGGGACGACATCTCCGCCAATCTGGAGGCCGTCGAGGACCTGGAGGACGAGGTCGGGCCGCTGGACCTGATCCTGGTGGAGTCCGGCGGCGACAACCTCACCGCGACCTTCTCCAAGGGGCTCGTGGACGCGCAGATCTTCGTGATCGACGTGGCGGGCGGCGACGACATCCCGCGCAAGGGCGGACCCGGAGTCACCACCGCCGACCTGCTGGTGGTCAACAAGACCGACCTGGCGCCGCACGTCGGCTCCGACCTCGCCCGGATGGCGGCGGACGCCAAGGCACAGCGGGGCGAGCTGCCGGTCGTCCTCCAGTCGCTGCGCGGCGAGACCGGGGTCGCGGACGTGGCCGGCTGGGTGCGGGCACGGCTCGCCGAGTGGACGGCATGAGCCCGGCCGCCGGCGTGCGGGCCACGGCGCGGATCCGGGCCGTCGACGACGGGCGGGGCGGTACGGCGCTGCCGGTGCTGGCGGGTGAGGGCCCGCTGGCGCTGCGGCGCACCCGGGGGAGCGGTGCCGAGGCCCGCGTCATGCTCGTCGGGGCGATGAGCGGGCCGCTGGGCGGCGACCACCTCGCCGTCGAGGCGGACGTGGCCGCGAACGCCCGGCTGTGTGTGGGCTCGGCCGCGGCGACCATCGCCCTGCCGGGCCAGGCCAAGGGCGAGGCCCGCTACGACGTGCGGCTCACGGTGGCGGAGGACGCCGAACTGCACTGGCTGCCCGAGCAGTTGATCTGCGCGGCGGGCAGTGAGCTGACCGTGCGCACGAGCGTCGACCTGGGTGTGACGAGCCGGCTGGTGCTGCGTGAGGAGCAGGTGCTGGGGCGGGTGGGGGAGGAGCCCGGGCGGCTGACCAGCCGGCTGACCGTGCGGGTCGGGGGGCGGGCCGTGCTCGACCAGGAGCTTGCCTGCGGGCCCGGTGCGCCTGGGGGGTGGGACGGTCCGGCGGGGCTCGGGGGTCACCGGGCCGTGGGTCAGTTGGTCGTCGTGCGGCCGGAGTTCGCGGTGCGGCCGGTGGTGGCGCGGATGCTGGGGGAGGGGGCGGCGCTGATGCCGCTCGCCGGGCCCGCCGCGCTGGTGACGGCGGTCGCGCCCGACGCGCTGCGGCTGCGGCGGCTGCTGGACGGGGCGCTGGCCGAGCTGGGATAGCGCCCCGCTCAGCGGGATGGGCTTATCCGGTTATCGGATTGGCAAAGAAAGCCCCGCCACCCCTGTTCCCGGCCACCCCGCAGCAGTCAGGATCCCCCCTGACCACGCAACCACGCAGGGGGAGGCCCCACTTGAGGGACAACAGACCGAACAGGCGGACGGCTGCGCTCGGATCGGCCGGTGTGCTCGTCGCGGCCACCCTGATCGCCGGCGCCGTCGCGGCGCCCTCGGCCAGCGCGAGCACCGCCGGCGTGGAGGCTCGCGGCGCCGCCGAGGCCCGCCACGGTCAGGACCGTGAGGCGCGCGGCGTCGAGATCGCCGCCGCCCGCGCCGCGAAGAAGGGCGTCGACTGGCGGGACTGCCCGGCCGACTGGGGCCTGGAGAAGCCGATCCAGTGCGGCTGGGTCACCGTGCCGCTCGACTACGCCAAGCCGTACGGCAAGCAGATCGAGATAGCCGTCGACCGCATCGGCAACACCGGGAGCAAGGCAGAGCGGCAGGGCGCCCTCGTCTACAACCCGGGCGGCCCCGGCGGCTCCGGCCTGCGCTTCCCGCGCCGCGTCACCACCAACGCCCCGGTCTGGCAGAACGTGGCCAAGGCGTACGACTTCGTCGGCTTCGACCCGCGCGGCGTCGGCAAGTCCGCGCCCATCTCCTGCGTCGACCCGCAGGAGTTCGTCAAGGCGCCCAAGATGGACCCGGTGCCCGACTCCGAGGCCGACAAGCTCGCCCAGCGCAAGCTGGCCCGCGAGTACGCCGAGGGCTGCTACGAGCGCAGCGGCGAGATGCTGCCGCACATGACCACCCCGAACACCGCGCGCGACCTCGACGTCATCCGCGCCGCGCTCGGCGAGAAGAAGCTCAACTTCCTCGGTGTCTCCTACGGCACCTACCTCGGCGCCGTCTACGGCACCCTCTTCCCGGGCCACGTCCGCCGCATGATCACCGACAGTGTGGTCAACCCGTCCCGCGAGAAGATCTGGTACCAGGCCAACCTGGACCAGGACGTCGCCTTCGAGACGCGCTGGCGGGACTGGCAGGACTGGGTCGCGAAGAACGACGCGACCTTCCACCTCGGCACCACCCGCGCCGAGGTCCAGGCCGAGTGGCTGGAACTGCGCGCCACCGCGAAGAAGGAGCCCATCGGCGGGGTCGTCGGCCCGGCCGAGCTGATCGGCTTCTTCCAGAGCGCCCCGTACTACGACTCCGCGTGGGTGTCCGTCGCCACCGTGTTCAGCAAGTACGTCGCCGGTGACACCCAGGCCCTCGTCGACGCCGCCGCCCCCGACCTGTCCGACACCGCGGGCAACGCCGCCTCCGAGAACGGCAACGCCGTCTACACCGCCGTCGAGTGCGCCGACGCCAAGTGGCCCACCAGCTGGCAGCGCTGGGACCGCGACAACACCCGGCTGCACCGCGACTACCCGTTCCTGACCTGGTCCAACGCCTGGATGAACCTGCCGTGCGCCACCTGGCCGGTCAAGCAGCGCACCCCGGTGGACGTGAAGACCGGCAAGGGCCTGCCGCCGGTGCTGATCGTCCAGGCCGAGCGGGACGCGGCCACCCCCTACGGCGGCGCGCTGGAACTGCACAAGCGGTTCAAGGGCTCCCGCCTGATCACCGAGAAGAACGCCGGTTCGCACGGTGTGACCAGCCTCGTCAACTCCTGCGTCAACGAGCGGGTGGACGCCTACCTGCTCACCGGCGAGCTGGACGCCGAGGACGTGACCTGCGCACCGCACGCCACGCCCAAGCCGTAGACGGCACGCGTACGAGGTGAGGGGCGGGCCGGCGCCAGATGCGGCCCGCCCCTCGCCGCTCACGCGCGGGCCGCCAGCCAGGCGTCCTCCGCCGCGTAGTCGAAGAGGTCCGGGTAGACCCCGGCCAGCAGCGGGAACGCCTCCCGCCAGTCCCGTCCGCCGGCCAGCCGCCCCGCCAGCCACTCGACCGTCTCGGGCAGGCCCTCGGCGTAGGAAGACACCACCGGGCGATAGCCCAGCTCCCGTTCGGCGGCGGACATGTCGCACACCACCGGCCGCTCGGCCGACCATGGCGACTTGCCGACGGCAGGGCCCGGCGGCGGACCGTCGAAGGACACCGTCTCGGTCCGCACCCCCATCACCGCGTCGACTGCCGCCCCGATCCCGGCCACCGTCGGCGCGTCCGGGTCCACCGCGTTGAGCACCCGCGAACCGGGCCGCGCCGCCGCCAGCCGCACCAGTTCGGCGATGTTGCGCACCTGCGCGCCGTGGAACCGGCTCTCCCCGCCGAACGCCAGCACCCGCCGGCGCCGCCCGTCGAGGTTCCGCTTCACGAAGTACAGCTCGCGCGGCAGCGGACTGTACGGGCCGTGCACCGCGCCCGCGCGCAGCAGCGTCACCGGCAGCCGGTCGCCCGCCGCGAGGAGGTCGCGCTCCAGGGCCGCCTTGCCCGTGCTGTAGGAGGTGTCGCCGGGCGCCACGGTCGGCTGGTCCTCGCGGATCGGCACCGGGTACTCGGGGAAGCCGTCCGGCTGGTCCATCGTGTCGAAGCCGCGGCCCTCGCCGTCCTCGTACACCGACACCGTGGAGATCACCACGGCGGAGCCGATCCGCCCCGACAGGTCCGTCAACTGCCGTGCGTGACGCGCGCCGTACGCGACGACGTCCACCACCAGGTCGCAGCCGTCGCCGACCACCGCGGCCAGCGCGGCGTCGTCCTCGCGGTCCAGCCGCACCGGCCGCACCCCGTCGGGCCAGCCCGCGTCCCGGCCGCCGCCGCGCGACGCGGCCGTCACCTGCCAGCCGTCCCGCGCCAGCGCGGCCACCGCCGGACGCCCGATCTGCCCTGTCGCTCCGATCACCACAGCACGCTTCATGCGGCGACCGTACGCGCCGGACGACCGGACGCCACAGCGGCTTCGCCGACAGCAGAGGTCAGCTCAACGGCAGCCGCCGGAACCTGCGTTCCCTGGCCGCGGCCTCGTGCTCCGCCTTCACCACGGCCGCGTACCGGTCGACGTACTCCTGCCCGGACAACCCGAGGATCGCGTACATGATCTCGTCCGTGACGGCACGCAGGACCGCCTTCTCGTTCTCCATGCCCGCGTAGCGGGAGAAGTCCAGCGGCTCACCGAAGCGGATCACCACCGGATGGATCCGGGGCACCTTCCGGCCGGGCGGTTGCGCCTCGAAGGTGCCGATCATCGCGCACGGCACCACCGGGACCCCGGCCTTCAGCGCCATCACCGCGACCCCGACCTTCCCCTTGTACAGCCGCCCGTCGTGCGACCGGGTCCCCTCCGGGTAGATCCCGAGCAGTTCCCCCTTCCCCAGCACTCCGAGCCCTTCCCGGATCGCCGCCTGCCCCGCGTCCTTCCCGGAGCGGTCCACCGGGATCTGCCCGGCGCTGCGGAAGAACGCGGCGGTGAGCCGCCCCTTCACACCCGGCCCCGTGAAGTACTCCGCCTTCGCCAGGAAGGTGATCCGCCGCTTCAGCACCGCCGGCATCAGGAAGTGGTCCGAGAAGGACAGGTGGTTCCCGGCGACGATGGCCGCCCCCGACGCCGGGACATGCTCCAGCCCTTCGATCCGGGGCCGGAACACCAGCCTCAGCAGCGGGCCCAGCAGGACGTACTTGAGCAGGTGGTAGAACAACGGGATGCTCCTCCCTGTCAGGGGCTCCCCGCATTTTTGAAGAGACGGCGACCCAAGGGAAGAGCCCCGCACTCAGCCCTGTGCCAGTACCTTCTCCAACGCCCCGATCGCGGAGCGCAGTTCCTCGCCGGTGATGGTCAGCGGGGGCGCCAGGCGGATCGTGGAGCCGTGGGTGTCCTTGACGAGGACGCCCTCCCGCATCAGGCGTTCGCTGATCTCCCGGCCGGTGCCGATGGCCGGGTCGATGTCGACGCCCGCCCACAGCCCGCGGGCGCGGAAGCCGACCACGCCCTTGCCGGTCAGCTCGGTGAGCGCGCCCCGCAGGACGACGCCCAGCTCGGCGGCCCGGCGCTGGAACTCCCCGCTCTCCAGCAGGTCGACGACGGCCGTGCCGACGGCGGCGGCGAGCGGGTTGCCGCCGAAGGTGGAGCCGTGCTCGCCGGGGCGCAGGACGCTCAGCACCTCCCGGCGGGCCGCCACCGCCGACACCGGCACGATGCCGCCGCCCAGCGCCTTGCCGAGCAGGACCACGTCCGGGACGACGTCCTCGTGCTCCACGGCGAGGGTGCGGCCGGTGCGGCCGAGGCCGGACTGGATCTCGTCGGCGATGAACAGGCAGCCCGCGCGTTCCGTCAGCTCGCGCACCCCCGCCAGGTAGCCGTCGTCGGGGACGACCACGCCCGCCTCGCCCTGGATCGGCTCGATCAGCACCGCCGCCGTCGTCTCGTCGACGGCCGCCTCCAGCGCCGCCAGGTCGTTGTACGGGACGATCCGGAAGCCCGGCGTGAAGGGCCCGAAGCCGGTGCGGGCCGTCTCGTCCGTGGAGAAGCTGACGATCGTCGTCGTACGGCCGTGGAAGTTCTCCGCCGCGACGACGATCGTCGCCCGGTCGGCGGGGACGCCCTTGACGTCGTACGCCCACTTCCGCGCCACCTTGATGCCGCTCTCCACCGCCTCCGCGCCGGTGTTCATCGGCAGCACCATGTCCAGGCCGGTCAGCGCGGCCAGCCGCTCGGCGAACCCGGCGAGCCGGTCGTTGTGGAACGCGCGGGAGGTGAGTGTGAGGCGGTCCAGCTGGCGGTGCGCGGCCTCGACGAGGGCGGGGTGGCGGTGGCCGAAGTTGAGGGCCGAGTAGCCGGCCAGCATGTCCAGGTACTGGCGGCCCTCGACGTCCTCCACCCAGCAGCCCTCGGCGCGCGCCACGACCACGGGCAGCGGGTGGTAGTTGTGCGCGAGGACGGGCCGCTCCGCGGCGATCAGCTCGGCGGAATCACGGGTGGTGCGGGCGGGTGCGGTCATGAACGGATCTCCTGAGTGCAGCACTTGATGCCGCCGCCGGCCTTGTGGAATTCCGACAGGTCGACGGGGACGGGGACATAGCCGTGGTCGTCGAGCCGCGCGGCCAGCGCCTCGGCGCGCGGCGCGATGAAGACGTGACGGCCGTCGGACACCGAGTTCAGGCCGAACGCCAGCGCGTCGTCACGGGTGGCGAGCACCGCGTCCGGGAACAGCCGCTTCAGCACCTCGCGGCTGCCCGGCGAGAACGCCTCCGGGTAGTACACGACGTTGTTGCCGTCGGCGGAGTCGTCGAGGACGAACAGCGCCGTGTCCAGGTGGTAGAAGTACGGGTCCACCAGCGTCAGGCTGATCACCGGGTGGCCGAAGAACTCCTGCGCCTCGCGGTGCGCCTCACGGGTCGTCCGGAACCCGGTGCCGGCCAGCATGTACCGGCCCGTCCAGACCAGGTCGCCCTCGCCCTCGCACACCGACTCCGGCCGGTGCACGGCGTAGCCCGCCGTCTTGAACCAGGTCTCGTAGTGCGACGACTCCGGGCGGCGTTCGGGGGCGTGGAAGAGGGAGCCGAAGACGCGGCCGCCGACGACGACCGCCGAGTTCGCGGCGAAGACCATGTCCGGCAGGCCCGGCACCGGCTCCACCGTGTCGATCGTGTGGCCATGGCTCCGGTAGGCGCCGATCAGCGCCCGCCACTGCTCCTGGGCGAGGTCGACGTCGACCCGGACGTCGGGATGCATCCAGGGGTTGATCGCGTACTGCACGGCGAAGTGTCTGGGTTCGCAGACGAGGAAGCGCCGCCGGCGCGGCACACGGCTTTCGGACACAGAGGGGTTCCTCCGCTTCCTGCGGTGTCGACTGGGGGTTGACACCACGGTAGAAAGGGCCCCGGACGGTCGACAAGAAACGAAAGCTGCGTGTTCACGCAGGATCGCTGCGTTGTGATCAGCTCAGACGCACGTCTCCTGCGCCGTCCGGAGCGGGCTGGTTCGCACCCGCCTCAGGACTCTCCGGGATCAGATGGGACAGCACCATCACACTGATCGTCTTGCGGATGAACGGCTCGGTGCGGATCCGCTCCAGCACCTCCTCGAAGTGCTCCACGTCCCGCGCCCGCACATGCAGCAGCGCGTCCGCGCCGCCCGTCACCGTCATCGCCGCGGTGATCTCCGGATGGTTGCGCACCACCTCCGCCAGCCGCCGCGGCGGCGCCGCGCCCTCGCAGTACACCTCGACGTACGCCTCCGTACGCCAGCCCAGCGCCGACGGCTTCACCGTCGCCGTGAACCCGGTGATCACCCCGGTCTCCCGCAGCCGGTCCACCCGGCGCTTGACCGCCGTCGCGGACAGCCCGATCGCCGCGCCGATCTCGGCGAAACTGGTCCGCGCGTTCGCCATCAACGCGGTGACGATCTTCCGGTCGAGATCGTCGAAGGACGCCGCCCTGCTGTTCATGGCGGCACTGTATCCAGCGCGAACGTCCCGCGAGCGTCCCGGGAAGCTCCCGGGAACGTCCGTGCGACGGCCCGTGTGCAGGCGTACGAATTACTCCTACACTCCGGGTTCATGCTGCGCGCCCTGGCTGTCGACGACGAACGCCCCTCGCTGGAGGAACTGCTCTACCTCCTGCACGCCGATCCCCGCATCGGCAGCGCCGAGGGGGCCGGCGACGCGACCGAGGCGCTGCGCCGCATCAACCGCGCCCTGGAGTCCGGCCCCGACGGGCCCGAGGCGATCGACGTCGTCTTCCTCGACATCCACATGCCCGGCCTCGACGGCCTCGACCTCGCCCGGCTGCTCACCGGCTTCGCCCACCCCCCGCTGGTCGTGTTCGTCACCGCCCACGAGGACTTCGCCGTCCAGGCGTTCGACCTCAAGGCCGTCGACTACGTCCTCAAACCCGTCCGCAAGGAACGCCTCGCCGAGGCCGTCCGCCGCGCCGCCGAACAGCGCGGCAGCGCCGCCCCCCGCATCCCCGTGCACGAACCCGACCCCGACCACATACCCGTCGAGCTCGGCGGCGTGACCCGCTTCGTCGCCGTCGGCGACATCACCCACGTCGAGGCCCAGGGCGACTACGCCCGCCTCCACACCGGCCAGGGCGGCAGCCACCTGATCCGCGTCCCGCTGTCCACCCTCGAGGAACGCTGGCGCGCCCGCGGCTTCGTCCGCATCCACCGCCGCCACCTGGTCGCCCTCCACCACATCGGCGAACTCCGTCTCGACGCCGGCACGGTCAGCGTCCTGGTCGGCTCCGAGGAACTCCAGGTCAGCCGCCGCCACGCCCGTGAGCTGCGGGACCTGCTGATGAGGAGGCCGTGAGCCGTGCCGCAGAGCCCCGCCGACCGCCGGGTCGTCGTCACCGGCCCGCCCCGCCGCGCACGCCGCGTCCCCGCCTCCTACCGCCCCCGCACCGAGATCGACGAGCAGACCACCCTCGGCCACACCTACGTCCGCTCCCTGATGCGCAGCCAGCTGCGCGCCGCCCTCACCGTGTGCGCCGCCCTCGTCCTGCTCGTCGGCCCGCTGCCCCTGGTCTTCGCCTCGGCCCCGAACGCCGGCCGCCTGCAATGGCTGGTGCTCGGCTTCTGCCTCTACGCGCCCCTGGTCCTGCTCGGCTTCTGGTACGTGCGCCGCGCCGAACGCAACGAACGGGACTTCGTGCGCCTGGTCGAGGACCGCTGAGACCGGGAAACACCTGCCGTGAACTCCTCCTACGCCGTCCCCGCCGTCGCCCTCGTCGTGCTCGCCACCGTCCTCGTCGGCGCCTTCGGCCTGCGCATCTCCCGCACCACCTCCGACTTCTACGTCGCCTCCCGCACCGTCGGCCCCCGCCTGAACGCGGCCGCCATCAGCGGCGAGTACCTGTCCGCCGCCTCCTTCCTCGGCATCGCGGGCCTCGTCCTCGTCCAGGGCCCCGACATGCTCTGGTACCCGGTCGGCTACACCGCCGGCTACCTCGTCCTGCTGCTCTTCGTCGCCGCCCCGCTGCGCCGCTCCGGCGCCTACACCCTCCCCGACTTCGCCGAGGCCCGGCTCGCCTCGCAGGCGGTACGACGGCTCGCGGGCGCCTTCGTCGTCGGCGTCGGCTGGCTGTACCTGCTGCCCCAGCTGCAGGGCGCCGGACTCACCCTGACCGTGCTGACCGGGGCGCCGGACTGGCTCGGCGGGATCATCGTCGCCGTCGTCGTGGTGGCCATCGTCGCCGCGGGCGGCATGCGCAGCATCACCTTCGTCCAGGCCTTCCAGTACTGGCTGAAACTGACCGCCCTGCTCGTCCCCGCCTTCTTCCTGGTCCTCGCCTGGCAGGCCGACGGCGGCCCGCACCGCGCCTTCGACGAACCGGCCGCCTTCCGCGAACAACGCGCCGTCCGCGTCGACGCCACCCTCGACCTGCGCCTCGACCGCGCCCTCACGGTCACCGTCGACGGCACCGTCGACGGCCGCGCCTACGACGACACCGAGGCCCGCCTGCCCGCCGGCACCCACCGCATCGACCAGGGCACCCGCCTCACCTTCGCGCCCGGCACCGAGGTCCCGGCCGCCGACCGCGGCAGCAACGGCGGCATGTCGACCTCCCTCGCCGCGGGCCGCGAGGACCGCCCGCTGTACGCCACGTACGGGCTGATCCTCGCCACCTTCCTCGGCACCATGGGCCTGCCGCACGTCGTCGTCCGCTTCTACACCAGCCCGCACGGCGTCGCCGCCCGCCGCACCACGGTCGCCGTCCTCGCCCTGATCGGCGCCTTCTACCTGCTGCCGCCCGTCTACGGCGCCCTCGGCCGTCTCTACGCCCCCGAACTCACCCTCACCGGCGACGCCGACGCGGCCGTCCTGCTGCTGCCCGGCCGCATGATCGGCGGAGTCGGCGGCGACCTCCTCGGCGCGCTGCTCGCCGGAGGCGCCTTCGCCGCCTTCCTGTCCACCGCCTCCGGACTCGCCATGGCCGTCGCCGGAGTGCTCACCCAGGACGTGCTCCCCACCCGCGGAGTACGGCACTTCCGGCTCGGCACGCTGCTCGCCATGTCGGCCCCGCTCGCGGCGAGCGTCCTGGTCGGCGGACTGCCCGTCGCCGACGCGGTCGGACTCGCCTTCGCCGTCTCGGCGTCCTCGTTCTGCCCGCTGCTCGTCCTCGGCATCTGGTGGCGGCGGCTCACCCCGCCCGGTGCCGCGGCCGGGATGCTGGTCGGCGGCGGCTCCGCGTTCGCCGCCGTCGCCGCCACCATGGCGGGCTTCCCGGGCGGCGGCCCGCTGCACGCCCTGCTCGCCTGGCCCGCCCTGTGGACCGTGCCGCTCGGCTTCCTCACCATGATCCTGGTGTCGCTGGCGACCCCGGCCCGCGTCCCACCCGGCACGGCGGCCGTCCTGGCCCGCTTCCACCTGCCGGAGCAGCTGCGCACGGAGGTGAAGGCGTGAGCGGATTCCTCGCCGGGCTGTGCGTGGCGATCCTGCCGCTGCTCGCCGCCGGCTACTGGCTCGGGCGGCGCACCGCGCGCACCCAGAACCTCGGCGGCCTCGGCACACCCGTCGAGCACGCCACCTTCCAGACCCTGCACACCGCCTCCCTCGCCGCGCCCCCGCTGCGCGCCGGGCTCACCGAGGAGACGGCCCGCAAGTCGGCCCGCCGGCTGCGCACCCTGCTCGGCACGGACGCCCTCTGCCTCACCGACGACACCCGGGTGCTCGCCTGGGACGGCCTCGGCGCACACCACCGCGCCGAGGTCCTCCAGCGGCTCGCCGGACCGCTGGAGACCGGCCGCGGCGAGGCCTTCCCGCTCGGCTGCGACACCCCCGACTGCCCGCTGCGCTGGGCCGTCGTCGCCCCCCTCACCGTCGACGACCGGGTGCACGGCGCCCTCGTCGCCTGCGCCCCGCGCGAGTCCGCCGTGCTCGTCCGGGCCGCCGCCGAAGTCGCCCGCTGGGTCTCCGTGCAGCTCGAACTCGCCGACCTCGACCGCTCCCGCACCCGGCTGATCGAGGCCGAGATCAAGGCCCTGCGCGCCCAGATCTCCCCGCACTTCATCTTCAACTCGCTCGCGGTGATCGCCTCGTTCGTCCGCACCGACCCCGAGCGCGCCCGCGAACTGCTCCTGGAGTTCGCCGACTTCACCCGCTACTCGTTCCGCCGGCACGGCGACTTCACCACCCTCGCCGACGAACTCCACGCCATCGACCACTATCTGGCGCTGGTCCGGGCCCGCTTCGGCGACCGGCTCTCCGTCACCCTCCAGATCGCCCCCGAGGTCCTGACCGTCACCCTGCCCTACCTCTGCCTCCAGCCGCTGGTGGAGAACGCCGTCAAGCACGGCCTGGAGGGCAAGGCGGGCCGGTGCCGCATCGGCATCACCGCCCAGGACGCGGGCGCCGAGGCCCTGGTGGTCATCGAGGACGACGGCGCCGGCATGGACCCCGAACTGCTGCGCCGCATCCTCGCGGGCGAGGTCAGCCCGTCCGGCGGCATCGGACTGTCCAACGTCGACGACCGGCTCCGCCAGGTGTACGGCGACGACCACGGCCTCGTGATCGAGACCGCGGTCGGCGCGGGCATGAAGGTCACCGCCCGGCTGCCGAAGTACCAGCCGGGCGTCCACTCGGCGGGCGGCCTGGCCCGCGAGTAGGGAAGCGGGTCGGGGTCAGGTGCTGCGGGTGGCCACCATGCCCAGGGTGATCAGGCCCAGCACGACCCAGCCGAACCACAGCCAGCCGTTGCTGCCGAGCGCCACCGTGTAGGCCGTCACCATGACGAGCCCACCGACGGTGAGCACCCCCATGGTCTTCGTGGAGCCGTCCGTTGAACCGGGCATCGCAACACCCTCCTCATGGTTCGTCCCCCTCCATGGTGCCCCCGTTCTGCTTCCGTACGGTGCAGACGACGAAATGAGTGGCGGATTTCCAGGCTCCCTGGCCGGTCCACGACCCCGCCTCGTAGGCCGACGGGTCGAAGCCGTAGTCGCTCGGCGGCACGTCCCGGGCGCATGCGGCGTCCGACCGGGTGCGGGCCTGGGCCAGCGTGACGCCCTCGTCCAGTCGGGTGAATCCCAGCACCTGCTCGTCGTAACGCCCCGTACACGCCACCAGCCGCACGTCGCGCGGCGAGCGGACCCGCAGACAGTCCCGCTTCTGCATGGTCGCCGTGTCCGTGAACGCCGCCCCGGGCTTCCGGTGCCCGCCGATCGGCCCGTACACCGGCCCGTGCGCCCCCAGCAGCAGACACGCGGTGCGCCGCCCGGCCGCCTCGAACCCGTCCTCGGCCGGTACGACGGCCAGGCTCCGCACGTCCGCCAGCCGCTGACGCGTCTCCCGGGTCAGCTCCTCGCACCGCTGCGGCCCCAGCTCCCGCGCCTCGGCGGCGGACGCGGCCGGGACGAACCCCATCACCTGCCCGTCCGGAACCGAGTCCCGGCAGCTCGGGTCCAGCGCCAGCCGGGGCGTGCCGGTGAACCGCGCGCCGGGCCAGTCCGCGAGCACACAGTCCCCGTCCCGCAGCGCCCGCGCGAGCCCCACGGCGTCGCCGTACGGCGCCGAGGCCGTGCCCGGTCCCGCGGCGGACCGGTCGGCGGTCGCGTACCAGACCCCGCCCAGCGCCAGCACCGTCCCCAGCCCGCCCGCGAGCGCCGCCCGCAGGGCCCGGGGGAGCGGCCTGCGCGGCGCAGCGGACGGGGCGGGCGGCGCCGGCTCGGCGGGCCCGGACCCGGGGCCGTCCGGCGCCGGGCTCCACGGTGGCTGCGATCCGAGATCGGTCTGCGTCCGGCCGTACCCCGCCGGCTCCGGCGTGACGATCCGGGCGAGCGCCGCCTCCGCCTCCGGTGCCCCTGTCCGCCGCGCGGGATCCTTGGCGAGCAGTTCCCGCAGTACGGGCTCCAGGGCGCCCGCGCGCACCGGCGGCCGCGGCTCCTCGGCGACGACCGCGGCCAGCTCCGCCAGCTGTGACTCCCGCTCGAAGGGCCCGCACCCCTCGACGGCGTGGTACAGCGTGCAGCCCAGCGAGAACAGGTCGGCCGCCGGAGTGGGCGGCCCGCCGGTGGCCCGTTCCGGCGCCAGATAGCCCGCGGTGCCCACCAGCGCGGACGCCAGCGTGTAGCGCGGTTCACCGGCGTCCGGCTGCACCGAGATGCCGTAGTCGGTGAGCAGGACGCGCCCGTACGGCGCCCCCGTGCGGTCCGGCGCGAGCAGGATGTTCGCCGGTTTCACGTCCCGGTGCATGACGCCGCGCTCATGCCCGGCGGTCAGCGCGTCCAGCACGGCCAGGCCGATCCGGGCGCACTCCGCCGGGGCGAGCGGCCCGCGCCGGGCGACCAGGTCCCGCAGGTCGACGGCGCCCGCCACGTACTCCATGACGATCCACGGCAGCCCCTCGTGCTCCAGCACGTCGTGCACGGTCACCACGTGGGGATGTCCCCGCAGCCCGGCCGCGTGCCGGGCCTCCGCCCGCGCCCGGGCGACCCGCGCCTCCCGCTCGTGGTCCGCCTCGGCCGGATCCCGGAACACGATCTCCTTGAGCGCCACCTCGCAGACCAGTCTCTGGTCGTGGGCCAGCCACACATGTCCCATCCCGCCGCTGCCCAGCCGGTGCAGCAGCAGATAACGGCCGGCGATGACCCGGCCCACTCCCGGCGTCGGTGATCCTGAGGGCATCCGGTGACTCCCGGTTTGGCGGAGGACTACGGAGTGGCGGTGGCGGTGGGTCCGGCGGTGCCGGGCCGGGTGCCCGGCACGGGCACACCGCTGGTCCCCGGGCCGCTCGGCGGGGCGGGGGAAGAGGCCTGGCCGGGCGGCGGCCGGCTCGTGGGCTGCTGGCTGGGCGGCGGCTGGCTCGGGGGTGCCTGGCTCGTGGGCTGCTGACTGGGGGGTGCCTGGCTCGTGGGTGCCTGGCTCGTGGGCGCCTGGCTTGTGGGCTTGTGGCTTGCGGGCGGATCGCTCGGCGCCGGGTCGTCGGTGGACGGCGGCGGTGACGACGGGTCCGCCGGGTCCGGCGAGGACGGCGGCCGTGACGGCGGCTCCTGCGGGGCCGTGGAGGACGAGGACGCCGGAGGCCCGGACGAGGACGGGGACCCGGGTTCCGACGGGGGCGTCGACACCGGGCCGGACGATCCCCCCGCCGGCGCGGAGCCGCCCGAACCCGTGACCCCCGGCTCCTGCGGCGAGCCCGGCGCCGAGCCGGGTGCCGAGTCCGTCGGCGAGTCCGGTGCCGCCGGGGACGTACCGGGTCCGCTCCCCGTACCGCCCCCGGCCACGCTCAGCGTCACGTACTCCCCGAACGGCAGCCTCGTCCCCGCCGCCGGGTCCGACCCCGTCACCCGGGCGTCGCCGGGCGGCAGCCCGCCCCCGCCCCCGCCGACCGAGACCGCGAGCCCCGCCCCCGCCAGCAGCCGGCTCGCCCGCCCGAAGGTCGTCCCGGACACGTCGGGCACGGTGCGCGAGCCCCGCGCGTCGAAGGAGGAGTCGTCCTCGCCGGTGGTGCCGGCGGGCCGGTGGATGCCCCGGCCGGGGTCCTCGACGTCGACGAGCACCAGCCGGTCCAGCACCTGTGGAGCGGGCCGGACGGCGACCACCGACGAGCGGTCGAAGTCCCGCCACTCGTCGTTGCCGTCCTCGAAGCGGACCGATATCTTCCGGGCGTCTCCTTCGAAGGGCCGCAGCGGATTACCGCACGAGCACTTCACCGCCGGAAGTCCCCGCTCATCGACGAGGATCGCTATTCCGGCCTGGAGGAGCGCGTCGAAGGGAACCGCTTTTTCCTTCTTGTAGTCGTGGTTCTTCACGAGCGTGTCGGTACGGAGAAGAACCGGTGTCAGCCGGTCGAGAAAATCCGGTATCTCGCCGGTGGTGAGGTCCAGCGCGGTTGCCCAGGCCTGTGCCTTGCGGTCATTACCGGGGTCGGTGAGGAATTCCTCCAGCCGCTCCACATCACAGATCTCCGGCTGTTTCGTACCGCCGTACAGACCCGGTGCGTCCCCCTGCTGAAGCCCGCCGGGCGCCGGTCGTGAACGCACGTCGGCGTCATGCCCGAGCCCCGCGTCCTCGTCGAAGAACGGCGCGGTGGACGGCACACCCGCCGCCACCGCCTTCACCACGAACACCTGTGCGTCGCGATCGCATCCGCCCAATGCCAGTACGAATACCAGCGCGATCGCGGTCCTGCGCATGAAAACACGAACGGTCATCACCGCTCCCCCCGGCGGTCCCCCCGACGGGTTTCATGCTACTGAACCGAACCGACCGGAAAAGAAGTTCAGCGGCTTTGTGCGTTCAGTGAGGCCAAATAGGCGTTGTAAGCCTCGAGTTCCTTGTCGCCGTCCCGGTCGGCGGCCCGGTCCTTGCGCTTGGCCTGCCGCTGCTCCGAGCCGTACCACTGGAACAGCAGCACGATCAGCACCAGCACGGACGGGATCTCGCTGAACGCCCAGGCGATGCCGCCGGCCGCGTTCTGGTCGGAGAGGGCGTCGATGCCGAGCGAGGCGGGCGGGTCGGTGTAGGTGCCGACCATCGGCTGCGAGGCCATCATCAGCGCGATGCCGAAGAACGCGTGGAACGGCATGCCCGCGAACAGCTCCAGCATCCGCATCACATAGCCGGGCCGGTGCGGACCCGGGTCCACGCCCATGATCGGCCAGAAGAACACCAGGCCGACGGCGAGGAAGTGCACCATCATCGCGATGTGCCCCGGCTTGGACTCCATCAGGAAGTCGAACAGCGGGGTGAAGTACAGGCCGTACAGGCTGGCGATGAACAGCGGGATCGTGAACACCGGGTGGGTGATGATCCGCATGTACCGGCTGTGCAGCAGCATCAGCAGCAGCTCGCGCGGCCCCTTGCGGCCCCGTCCGGCCGGCGGCAGCGCGCGCAGCGCCAGCGTGACCGGAGCACCGAGCAGGATCAGGATCGGCGACAGCATGCTGATCACCATGTGCTGCACCATGTGCACGCTGAACATGACCATTCCGTAGTCGTTCAGCTTGGTGTTCATCATCAGCCCGATGCTCAGCACACCGGCGAAGAAGAAGGCGGTCCGGCCGACCGGCCACTTGTCACCCCGCCGGGTCAGCCGGACGACGCCCCATGTGTAGAGCGCCAGCCCCAGCAGACACGCGACGAGGAAGAACGGGTCCGCGGACCACTGAAGCCCTCGCCCCAGCGTGAACGGCGGCAGATCCGTCATCATGCCGTGCCCGCTGTGATCCATCCGCCGGCTCCTGATTCGTGGGGGGTTTGTGCTGATGTCCGCCCACAAGAGTAGAGCTGCCCCCGGCCGAGCTTTCGACCGGGGGCAGGGGATCGGACGCTCGCCCGCTACAGCACGGTCTCCGCCTCCGCGTACCGCTCCGCCGGCACGGTCTTCAGCGACTCCACGGCCTCCGCCAGCGACACCATCACGATGTCGGTCCCCCGAAGGGCCGTCATCATCCCGAACTCGCCGCGGTGCGCGGCCTCCACCGCGTGCCACCCGAACCGCGTCGCCAGCACCCGGTCGTACGCCGTCGGCGTACCGCCCCGCTGGACGTGTCCGAGGATGACCGGACGCGCCTCCTTGCCGAGCCGCTGCTCCAGTTCGACGGAGAGCTGACGGGCTATCCCGGCGAACCGCTCGTGCCCGTAGATGTCCTTGCCGCCCTCGTCGAAGGCCATGGTGCCGGGCTTCGGCTTGGCCCCCTCCGCCGCGACGACGATGGCGAACCGCTTGCCAGCCTCGAACCGCTCGCCGACCCGCGCGGTCAGCTCGTCGATGTCGAACGGCCGCTCCGGCACGACGATGGCGTGCGCGCCGGCCGCCATTCCGGAGTGCAGCGCGATCCAGCCGGTGTGCCGCCCCATGACCTCGACGATCAGCACCCGCTGGTGGGACTCGGCGGTGGTCTTCAGCCGGTCCAGCGCCTCCGTGGCGACACCGACGGCCGTGTCGAAGCCGAAGGTGACGTCGGTGACCGCTATGTCGTTGTCGATGGTCTTCGGCACGCCCACGATGGGCAGGCCGTTGTCCGACAGCAGCCGGGCCGCCTTCAGCGTGCCCTCACCGCCGATCGGGATGATCGCGTCGAGGCCCAGCTCCGCGACGTGCCCCTTGGCGCGCTCCACGCCGTCCCGCAGGTGCTCGGGACGGACCCGGGAGGAGCCGAGGATGGTGCCGCCGCGGGCCAGGATGCCGCCGACCGCGTCGAGGTCGAGCTTCAGATAGTCGCACTCCAGGAGGCCTTTCCAGCCGTCCCGGAAACCGATGACCTCGTCGCCGTGGTCGGCGACGGCACGGTGCACGACGGACCGGATGACGGCGTTCAGGCCGGGGCAGTCGCCGCCGGACGTGAGGACACCAATGCGCATAGCCCGAAATACCTTCTCAACGTGGGCCGGGGACCGGACCACGTTGTCCGGCTGGAATCCCCGCCACCCTAGCGGCTTCGGGGGGCGGGGCCGTAGCAGGCGTCCGCCTGCTGGACGACCCCGCTCACCTGTGCGGACGTACCGTCAGACGGGCTGGTGAACCGCGGGTTTACTCCCGGTTCACGCGGGCTGCTGCGCGGCCGCGATGCGCTCGTTGCGCAGCGCGTCGTACCAGCGGTCGTCCACCGGCGGGAGCGCGTTCACATCGAGGGCCAGCTTCAGCAGGTGGTCCGCGATCAGCGGGTTGCGGGCGAGGACCGGGCCGTGCATGTACGTGCCGAACACGGTGTCGTTGTACGCGCCCTCGGTGCCGTCGCCGGTGCCGTTGCCGTTGCCGAGCCGCACCTGCGCCAGCGGGCGGGCGGTGGGGCCGAGGTGGGTGACGCCCTGGTGGTTCTCGAAGCCGGTCAGCGGCGGCAGCCCGAGACGCGGGTCCATGTCCGCGAGCACGTCACCGACGCACCGCTCGCCCTCGCCGCGCACCGAGACCACGTCGAGCAGGCCGAGGCCGGGCTCGCGCTGGCCGAGGTCGTTGATGAACTCGTGGCCGAGGATCTGGTAGCCGGCGCACACGGAGAAGACGATCGCTCCGTTGCCCACCGCCCGGTGCAGACCGCCGTCGCGGCGCAGCCGCTCGGCCGCGAGCCGCTGCGGCCGGTCCTCGCCGCCGCCGATCAGGTAGATGTCACCGGAGGTCGGGATCGGCTGGTCGCTGCGCACGTCGAGCCGGGCCACGTCCAGGCCCCGCTGCCGCGCCCGGCGCTCCACGACGAGGACGTTGCCCTGGTCGCCGTAGGTGCTGAGCAGGTCGGGGTAGATCCAGACGATCCGCAGACCGTTGTCGCTCATAGTCACTGTCCTTCCGACTCACTCAGTTGCCGACGCGGCGGCGCAGATCCTGGAACGCGGTGTAGTTCGCGATGACCTCGATCCGGCCCTGCGGGCACATCTGCACGGCCTGGTCGAGGTTCTCGCACACCTGGAAGTGCTGGTTGGCGACCTCCAGTCGCACCGCCAGGTCCAGCTTGCGGTCGCCGACGACGAAGATCGGGTGGCCGGTGAGCCGGGTGTAGTCGACGTCCCACAGCCACGAGGTGTCGGTGCCGTCGGCACTGCGCGCGTTCACGGACAGGATCACCGGGGCGGGCGGCGGGTCGATCAGCGAGAACGTCTCCAGCCAGCCAGCCGGGTTCTTCGCCAGCAGCAGCCGCAGGTCGCGGCCCTGGAACTGGACGACGTCGTAGCGGCCGGCCACGGCCTGCACCTGGTACATCCGCTCCAGGGCGACCTGCGGCGGCACGCCGAACACGGCGGCGACGGCGGCCGAGCTGGCGGCGTTGGCCTTGTTGGCGCGGCCCGGCAGCTGGAGGTGGATCGGCCAGGCGGAGCCGTGCGGGTCGAGGACATGGTCGCCGGAGAGCGCCCAGGTCGGGGTGGGCCGACGGAAGCCGCACTCACCGCAGAACCAGTCGTCGCCGGGGCGCTGCATCACACCGCCGCAGGCGGGGCAGGACCAGGCGTCGTCCTTCCACATCTGCCCGGCTGCGACCCAGATCACATTCGGGGACGACGACGCCGCCCACACGACCAGCGGGTCGTCGGCGTTCGCGACGATCACGGCCTTGGACCCGGCCAGGCCCTCGCGCCAGTTCTCCGCGAGCATGCGGGTCTCGGCGGCGCGGTCGAGCTGGTCGCGCGAGAGGTTCAGCAGCGCGATGCACTTGGGGTCGGTGTCCCGGGCGACGCCGGCGAGGTACTTCTCGTCGACCTCGATGACGCCGTACCGGGCGTCCGAGCCGCCCGCGAGCGCCGAGGTGATGCCGGCCGGCATGTTGGCGCCGAGCGCGTTGGACACCACCGGGCCCGCGGCCCGCAGGGCCTCGGCGATCAGCCGGGTGGTGGTGGTCTTGCCGTTGGTCGCCGAGACCAGGACGACGTCCAGGTTCTGGGCGAGCCTGGCCAGGAGGTCGGGGTCGAGTTTGAGTGCCACCCGGCCACCGATCACCGAACCGCTGCCGCGTCCCGCGGCGCGCGATGCCGCAGCGACCGCCTTGCCCGCGGTCACGGCCAGCTTGGCCCGCGGCGTGAGCGGGTCCGAGTTGCCTGCCATCAGTTCTCGATCCTCCTTGCGTACGCGCCGTGCCTGGGGCCTGCCGGCAACGTGGTGGTGGTCAGCCTATCGAGATCCATTCGCACTCCCGAATCCCGGCCCATGCCCGGGCGACCTGCGCGGGCTGAGGGAACCGTACCCTTGCGCCCATGCGACACGGCTCGATCCCGGGCGCCCACGGGCGCGTCCGGCCTCTCACCCTGCTCGGCGACCCCGTTCTGCGCACCCCTTGCGCGGAGGTCACCGACTTCGGTCCCGAACTGTCCCGGCTCGTGGAGGACTTGTTCGCGACGATGTACGCGGCCCAGGGGGTGGGCCTGGCCGCGAACCAAGTGGGGGAGTCGCTGCGGGTGTTCGTCTTCGACTGCCCGGACGACGAGGACGTGCGGCACCTCGGTCATGTGGTGAACCCCCGGCTGGTGGAGACGGACGGACTCGTGGTCCGGGGACCCGAGGGATGTCTGTCCCTTCCGGGGCTGGAGGCGGGCACGGAGCGTTACGACCACGCCGTGGTCGAGGGGTTCACGGCGACCGGCGAGCCGGTCACGATCCACGGCACGGGGTTCTTCGCGCGCTGCCTCCAGCACGAGTGCGACCACCTGGAGGGCCAGGTGTACGCCGACCGTCTGACGGGCCGGCGCCACCGCCGGCTGATGCGCCAGGTGGCCAGAGCTCCCTGGCGCCGGTGAGCGGGAGACCGCCTCAGAACCCCGGACCTCCCATTTTGTCCCCGGCCGCGGCGAGCCGTCCCCACAGCAGGTCGGCCAGGCTGCGCACCAGCTCCTGCCGGGAACAGGGGCGCTCCCCGAGCCACCAGTCGCCGGCCGCGTGCATCATCCCGACGATGCCGTGGCCCCACACCCTGGCGAGCTGCTCGCTGCCCGGCCCGAGGTCCAGCCGCTCCTCGATGACCTTGCCCAGTTCCTCGCCCATCCGCCGCAGCACCGGCGCCGAGTGCTTGCCGACGTCGAAGCCCTGGTCGCCGGCCTGGCCGCCCTCCGCCGGGTGCATCAGGAACCGGTACACCTGGGGACGTGCCTCGATGGCCGCCAGGTAGGTGTCCAGGGTGGCCTCGACCCGCTCGCGCCGGTCGGCCGGCGCGTCCAGGGCCGCCCGCAGCGAGTCCAGCAGGGCGTCGGTGTGCCGCTTGGCGAGCGCCGCGTAGAGGCCTCCCTTGTCACCGAAGTGGCGGTAGAGGATCGGCTTGGTGATGCCCGCCTCCGCGGCGATGGCGTTCATGGACGCCTGTGGGCCGTCGCGCAGCACGACCCGGTCCGCGGCCTCCAGCAGCTCGCGCCGTCGGCGGTCGGCGGACCGCTGCTGCTCGGTCCGCTGCGTGGTGTCCATGTGCTCTCCCCACCCGTGTTCATTCGGTGACGCCTGCGCAAACTAACACTCAACGCGGGCCGGGCATCGAACGGGCTGCCGGGGGCAGCCGGTGAGTTGACTTTTCCTACCCGCCGGTAACAGACTGCGGTTACCGCAAGTAACACGCATGTGCGCCGCTGGAGGGGACATGGCCGAGTTCACCATGGAGCTCAACGACGAACAGAAGGAGGTCCGGGACTGGCTGCACGGCTTCGCCGCCGATGTCATCCGGCCCGCGGCCGCCGAATGGGACGAGCGTGAGGAAACTCCCTGGCCGGTCATCCAGGAGGCCGCGAAGGTCGGCATCTACTCCCTCGACTTCTACGCCCAGCAGTACTTCGACCCCACCGGCCTCGGCATCCCCATGGCCATGGAGGAGCTGTTCTGGGGCGACGCCGGCATCGCCCTCTCCATCGTCGGCACCGGCCTCGCCGCCGTCGGCGTCCTCGCCAACGGCACCGACGAGCAGATCGGCACCTGGATCCCACAGATGTACGGCGACGCGAACGACGTCAAGGTCGCCGCGTTCTGCTCCTCCGAGCCGGACGCCGGCTCCGACGTGGCCTCCATGCGCACACGTGCGGTGTACGACGAGGCCAAGGACGAGTGGGTGATCAACGGCACGAAGACCTGGGCGACCAACGGCGGCATCGCCAACGTCCACGTGGTCGTCGCCGTCGTCGACCCGGAGCTGGGCTCCAAGGGCCACGCCTCCTTCATCGTCCCGCCGGACACCCCGGGCCTCTCCCAGGGGCAGAAGTTCAAGAAGCACGGCATCCGCGCCTCGCACACCGCCGAGGTCATCCTCGACAACGTGCGCGTCCCGGGCTCCTGCCTGCTCGGCGGCAAGGAGAAGCTGGACGAGCGGCTGGCACGGGCCCGCGAGAAGGCCAAAGCCGGCGGGGAGCGCGTGAAGAACGCCGCCATGGCCACCTTCGAGGCGTCCCGCCCGGCGGTCGGCGCGATGGCGGTCGGCACCGCCCGCGCCGCGTACGAGGTCGCCCTCGACTACGCGCGGACCCGTGAGCAGTTCGGCCGCCCGATCATCGACAACCAGGGCGTCGCCTTCCAGCTCGCCGACATGCGCACCCAGATCGACGCCGCCCGCCTCCTTGTGTGGCGTGCCTCCTGGATGGCGGTCAACGGCAGGCCGTTCACCGCGGCCGAGGGCTCGATGTCCAAGCTGTTCGCCAGCGAGACGGCGAAGAAGGTCACCGCCCAGGCCATCCAGATCCTCGGCGGCAACGGCTACACCCGGGAGTACCCGGTGGAGCGCATGCACCGCGACGCCGCCATCTACACCATTTTCGAAGGTACGAGCGAGATCCAGCGCCTGGTGATCGCCCGGACGCTGTCGGGCATGCCGATCCGCTAGCGGGAATCCGGTGCGCCGCCCGGGACGGACGTCTGTCATGCTGACGGCATGATCTATCCGTTCCTGGGCGGCGTCGCCGTACTGCTCACCGTGTTCACGGCAGGCGTCTGGATCGTCCGGGAGTTCCACAAGGAGTGCCGGGCGAGGCGTCGCGCCTGAAAGGCGCTCAGTCCGCCGCTCAGTCCACGCCTGCCCCGCTGCTGTGCGCGATGCAGGCCACGTCGATGCGATCGGCCAGTTTCGCCAGCTCGATGGTCAGCGCCGCGACGGTGTCCTCGTCGAGCCCCTCCTCACCGGCCTCGACAAGACGCAGCCACCGCCCGCCCACCACGCGGAGCAGCTTGCTCACATCGGCCGCGGCCACCTGAAGGGTCCCGCGGTCGTCGACGATCAGAGGCAGAGTCACTTCGCGGTTCACAATCGGGATCGTATCCGTGCGGCCCTCACGCACCGTGCCAAACCGTGGTGATGTTGCAGAACTCGCGGATTCCGTGCCCGGACAGCTCACGCCCGTACCCGGACCGCTTCACTCCGCCGAACGGGAACGCCGGGTGGGAGGCCGTCATCCCGTTGACGTAGACACCGCCCGCCTCCAGGTCCCGGACGAACCGGTCGACCTCGTTCTCGTCCCGGGTCCACACATTCGAACTCAGCCCGAACGACGAGTCGTTGGCGATCAGCACCGCCTCGTCCAGGTCACCCGCCCGGTACAGCGTGGCGACCGGCCCGAACGCCTCCTCGCGGTGGATCCGCATCTCCCGGGTGATCCCGGCGAGCACGGTCGGCGGGTAGTACCAGCCGGGCCCGTCGGGGCGCTCCCCGCCGCACAGCACGGTCGCCCCGCCGCGCACCGCGTCGTCCACCAGCTCCTCCACGTCGGTCCGCCCCCGTTCGCTGGAGAGCGGCCCGACCTCGGTCTCCTCGTCGGTGGGGTCGCCGAGTTTCAGCGCCCGCATCCCGGCGACGAAGCGCTCCGCGAAGGTGTCGAAGACGTCCGTGTGCACGATGAACCGCTTGGCGGCGATGCAGGACTGCCCGGCGTTCTGGCAGCGGGCGTTCACCGCGACCTCGGCGGCCCGGTCCAGGTCGGCGGACGGCATCACGACGAACGGGTCGCTGCCGCCCAGCTCCAGCACCGTCTTCTTGATCATCTCGCCGGCGGTGGAGGCGACCGCGCGGCCGGCGGGCTCGCTGCCGGTGAGGGTGGCCGCCTTGATCCGCTCGTCGTGCAGGATGTCGTTCACCGCGGCGGAGCCGATCAGCAGGGTCTGGAAGCAGCCCTCGGTGAAGCCCGCGCGGTGGAACAGGTCCTCCAGGTAGAGGGCGGTCTGCGGCACGTTCGAGGCGTGCTTGAGCAGCCCGACGTTGCCCGCCATCAGCGCGGGCGCCGCGAACCGGATCACCTGCCACAGCGGGAAGTTCCACGGCATCACCGCGAGCACCGGCCCGAGCGGCCGGTAGCGGACGAGGACGCGGGAGGCGCCGGAGTCCTTCACATCGGCCTCGGCGGGCTCCTCGTCGGCCAGCAGCTCCTCGGCGTGGTCGGCGTACCAGCGCATCGCCTTGGCGCACTTCGCGGCCTCTGCGCGGGCCTGCCTGACCGGCTTGCCCATCTCCGTGGTGATCACCCGGGCGATGTCCTGCTGGTCCTCGTCGAGGAGGTCGGCGGCCCGGTGCATCAGCCGGGCGCGCTCGGCGAAGTCGGTCGTCCGGTAGGTGCGGAAGGTGGCCTCGGCGAGCTGGAGCCGGCGCTCGATCTCCTCCTCGCCCATGGCCTCGTACGTCTTGACCGTCTCGCCGTTCGCCGGGTTCACCGTCGCGATGGGCATGGCTGACCTCCTGGCAAGGGTTGTGCTTCGACCTTCGCGCGCGGCGGCGGGGGCCGCAACGCGGGGCGCCTCCTCAGGGCGAGTGCTCAGCCAGCCGGTCGAGAAACGCGGCCTGTGCCCGCACGATCACGGCCCGGGCGGCGTCCAGGCCGAACCAGCCGACCCGGTCCAGCTCGGGGAACTCGGCGGTGCGGCCGCTCCTCGGCGGCCACTCCATCGTGAACGTCCCCGGGACGACGGAGCCGGGGTCCAGATCCCCCTCCACCGCCCACACCGTGACGGTCTTGCCGCCGGTCTGACGGACCTCCCCCAGCGGTACGGCCGCCCCGTCCGGCGGGGTCACCCCCAGCTCCTCCCGGAACTCCCGGCGGGCCGCCTCCCAGGCGGGTTCGTCCGCCTCGTACTCGCCCTTCGGAACCGTCCACGCCCCGGCGTCCTTGCGGGCGAAGTAGGGGCCGCCCATGTGGCCGAGCAGCACCTCCAGCCCCCGCTCGGTGCGGCGGAACAGCAGCAGCCCCGCGCTGCGGCGCCCGGTCACCGCCGTACCTCCGGATGCGCGGCCAGCAGGGCCTCGACGGTATCGGCGTCCTGCGGCCGCTTGTCCTCGCGGTAGCGGATCACGCGGGCGAAGCGGAGGGTGACGCCGGCCGGGTAGCGGGTGGAGCGCTGGAGACCGTCGTAGGCGATCTCCACGACCAGTTCCGGGCGGACGGTCACCACATGGCCGTCGTCGGACACCGCCAGCTCCCGCAGCCGCTCGGTCTGCCAGGCCAGCATCACATCGGTCATGCCCTTGAAGGTCTTGCCGAGCATGGCGTACGAGCCGTCCTCGCGGCGGGCGCCCAGGTGCAGGTTGGACAGCTTGCCGGTGCGGCGGCCGTGGCCCCACTCGGCGGCCAGCACCACCAGGTCGAGGGTGTGCACCGGCTTCACCTTCAGCCAGGACGCGCCGCGCCGGCCCGCGCTGTACGGCGCGGCGAGGTCCTTGACCACCACGCCCTCGTGGCCGCGCGCCAGCGTCCCGGCCAGGAACTCCTCGGCGGCGGGCAGGTCGTCGGGGCCGGACACCAGCGCGCGCCGCACCCGCATCGGCTCCGGCACCAGCCGGGCCAGCTCGGCGTGCCGCTCGGCGAACGGCAGGTCGAGCAGGTCGCGGCCGTCGACAGAGAGCGCGTCGAAGAAGACGGGGGAGACGGGGACCGCCTCGGCGGCGGTCGCCACGTCCACCCGGGAGCCCACACGCCCGGCGGTCTCCTGGAACGAGCGCGGCCGGCCGGCCCCGTCGAACGCGATGACCTCGCCGTCCAGCACGAACCGCGATCCGCGCAGCTCCAGCGCGGCGGACGTCACCTCCGGCAGGCGGTCGGTGATGTCGTCGAGGGTGCGGGTGTAGAGCCGTACGGTGTCGCCGTCCCGGTGGACCTGGACGCGGATGCCGTCCAGCTTCTCCTCCACCGCGCACGCGCCGAGCCTGCCGACCGCCTCCGCGACCGAGGACGCGCTGTGCGCGAGCATCGGCAGCACCGGGCGGCCGACGGTGAGCCGGAACCGGTCCAGGGCGGCCGGACCCTCGGTGAGCAGCGCCTCGGCCACCGTCTGCAGCGAGCCGGCAAGCATCACCGCGCGGCGCACGTCTTCCGGCGGCGCGCCGGTCGCCTCCGCCAGGCCTTCGACGGCGACCGCCTCCAGCGCGCCCTGCCGGACCTCCCCGGTGAGCAGCCCCAGCAGGAACCGCTGCTCCTCCTCGGTGGCCGCGCCCATCAGCTCCCCGACCAGCCGGGCCCGCTCCGCCTGCGAGCCGGGCCCGGACACCTTGCCGAGTTCGGTGAGCCGGGCGTCCACCTCGCGCACGGTGAGGGTGGGTCCGGCGGCCGGGGCGACCGGGCGGCCGAGCACCTTCCAGCCGACGCCCAGCCGCCCCTGGGGCAGCCGTCCCGCCAGATACGGGATGACCACGGGCGCGTCGTCCGGCTCCGCCTCGCGGAACAGTTCGGCGAGCAGGGCGGTCTTGCGGGAGCGCGCCGAGGTGGCGGCGACCTCCCGGGAAACCTGGGCGAGCCTGGCCAGCAGCATGCCCTCAGGGTGCACCGGCGGCGTCGGGCCTACACCCCCACGGCCGCGTCCAGGTCCGACATCAGCAGTTCCCCGTTGATCGTGGCGGCCGCCCGGTAGCCGCCGCTCGCCGCGTGGACGACCTGCTCGGCGAAGCCGACCGCGTTGCCCGCCGCCCACACGCCGGGCACGCTGGTCAGGCCCGTCGCGTCGACCACCGGGTAGCTGCCGAACGGGGTGTCGTGCAGCTCGGCGCCCAGCCGTTCCAGCAGCCCCGTCCGCGGCACCGGGCGCGGCGAGACGAACAGCACCTCGCGGGGGTGCACCGTGCCGTCCACGAGCCGTACCCCGGTGAGCCGGTCGTCCTCGGCAACCAGGCCCGCCACCTCGCCGGGCACCACCTTCACGCCGGCCGTGGCCAGGCGGCGCAGGTCGTCGTCGGACAGGTCCCCCTCGGTGACCGTGTGCGGGAAGAACGTCACGTCGTCGGACCACTGGGAGACCATCAGCGCCTGGTGCACGCTCAGCGGCGAGGCGGCCAGCACCCCGAAGGCGCGGTCGCGCACCTCCCAGCCGTGGCAGTACGGGCAGTGCAGCACATCGCGTCCGAACCGCTCGGCGACGCCCTCGACGTCGGGCAGCTCGTCCTTGAGGCCGGTGGTGACGACGAGACGCCGGGCGCGCAGGGTCCGCCCGCCCGCGAGGGTCACCGCGAAGTCCCCGTCGCGGACGGCGTCCACGACTCGGTCCCGGAGCAGTTCGACGCCGTAACGGGCGATCTCCTCGCGGCCGGCCGCCAGGAACTCGGCGGGCGGCATGCCGTCCCGTGTCAGATAGCCCTGCATGTGGCCGGACGGGGCGTTGCGGGGCTCGCCCGCGTCGACGACCAGGGTGCGGCGCCGGGCGCGGCCCAGCACCAGCGCGGCGGACAGGCCGGCGGCGCCGCCGCCGACGACGATCACTTCGTACCGGTCGCTCGCACCCTCGGTGCTCCCGGTGTTCTCCGTGTTCCCGGTGTTCTCGGTCATGGTGACCACCTCCACGCCCGACGGTCGCCGAAGCGGTGCCGTATTGACAAACATGTTTGCCGAAACTGCAATGGCGGTCATGAGTACCGATGACGTGCTGGCGGGTGTGGGTCCGAGGCTGCGGCGGCTGCGCAAGGAGCGGGAGGTGACCCTCTCCGCCCTCTCCGAGGCGACCGGCATCTCGGTCAGCACGCTCTCGCGGCTGGAGTCGGGGCTGCGCAAGCCGTCGCTTGAGCTGCTGCTGCCGATCGCGCAGGCCCATCAGGTGCCGCTGGACGAGCTGGTGGGCGCCCCTCCGGTCGGCGACCCGCGGGTGCGGGCGAAGCCGGTGACGCGGGGCGGGCGCACCCACTGGCCGCTCACCCGGCAGCCCGGCGGCCTCCAGGCGTTCAAGGTGCTGGAGCCGCAGCGCAGACAGGAGCCGGACCCGCGCACCCACGAGGGCTACGAATGGCTGTACGTGCTCTCGGGGAAGCTGCGGCTGGTGCTGGGAGAGCACGACGTGGTGCTCTCGGCCGGCGAGGCGGCGGAGTTCGACACCCGGGTGCCGCACTGGTTCGGGTCGACGGGGGAGGGCCCGGTGGAGTTCCTCAGTCTCTTCGGGCCGCAGGGCGAGCGGATGCATGTGCGGGCACGGCCGAAGAGCGCACCGAACGGGTGACCCACGCAACTGTTCCCTGATGGGCAAGCGACCGCTTAGTATGCCGTCGACCCCGGTCAGACGACGCAGTCCCGTGGAGGCAGCGCATGCAGGCATGGCACGTGCACGAGAACGGCGAGCCGAGTGAGGTGATGCGCCTCGCGGAAGTCGAGCGGCCCACGCCCGGAGACGGCCAGGTCCTGGTGCGGGTGCGCGCCGCGAACATCAACTTCCCGGACGCGCTGCTGTGCCGCGGCCAGTACCAGATCCGGCCGCCGCTGCCGTTCACCCCGGGCGTGGAGATCTGCGGCGAGACCGAGGACGGGCGCCGCGTGATCGGCAACCCGGCGCTGCCGTACGGCGGTTTCGCCGAGTACGCCGTCGCGGACGCCGCCGCCCTGCTGCCCGCGCCCGAGTCGCTGGACGACGCCGAGGCGGCCGCCCTGCACATCGGCTACCAGACGGGCTGGTTCGGTCTGCACCGGCGGGCCGGTCTGGAGGCCGGCGAGACCCTGCTGGTGCACGCCGCCGCGGGCGGCGTCGGCAGCGCCGCCGTCCAGCTCGGCAAGGCCGCCGGCGCCACCGTCATCGGCGTCGTCGGCGGCGCCGACAAGGCCGCCGTCGCCCGCGAGCTGGGCTGCGACGTGGTGATCGACCGGCACGCCGAGGACGTGGTCGCCGCCGTCAAGGAGGCCACCGGCGGCCGGGGCGCCGACGTGATCTACGACCCGGTCGGCGGCGCCGCCTACGCCCAGTCCGCCAAGACCGTCGCCTTCGAGGGGCGGATCGTGGTCGTCGGCTTCGCCAGCGGCACCATCCCCAGCCCCGCGCTCAACCACGCCCTGGTGAAGAACTACTCGATCCTCGGCCTGCACTGGGGCCTGTACAACACCAAGAACCCGAAGCTGGTCCGGCACTGCCACGACCAGCTCACCGACCTGGCCGCCCGGGGCGCGATCAAGCCGCTGATCAGCGAGCGCGTCCCGCTGGGCGAGGCCGCGGCCGCCGTGCAGAAGGTGGCGGACGGCCGCAGCACGGGCCGGATCGCCGTAGTGATGGAGGAGGCCCGATGACCGACGCCGCCGAACTGCGCCGCCGCACCCAGGAGTTGCTGGCCGCGCACCCGCCCGCCGACACCGACCGGATGGAATTCCTCCGGGCCCGCTTCGACGCCGGACTCGCCTGGGTGCACTTCCCGGAGGGCCTCGGCGGACTGGGCGCCCCGCGCTCCCTCCAGGCCGTCGTCGACGCCGAACTGGAGGCGGCGGGCGCTCCCGACAACGACGCGCGCCGCAACGGCATCGGGCTCGGCATGGCCGCACCGACGATCCTCCACTACGGCACCGAGGAGCAGAAGCGGCGCTTCCTCAAGCCCCTGTGGACCGGTGAGGAGGTCTGGTGCCAGCTGTTCAGCGAGCCGGGCGCCGGATCCGACCTGGCCGCGCTCGGCACGCGGGCCGTCCGTGAGGGCGACGACTGGGTGGTCAACGGGCAGAAGGTGTGGACGTCCGGCGCGCACAACTCCCGCTGGGCCATCCTCATCGCCCGCACCGACCCGGACGTGCCCAAGCACAAGGGCATCACCTACTTCCTCTGCGACATGACGGACCCCGGCGTCGAGGTCCGGCCGCTGCGGCAGATCACCGGCGAGGCCGAGTTCAACGAGGTCTTCCTCACCGACGTCCGCATCCCCGACTCCTGCCGCCTCGGCGAGATCGGCGACGGCTGGCGGGTCGCCCAGACCACGCTGAACAACGAGCGCGTCGCCATCGGCGGCATGCGGCTGCCCCGCGAGGGCGGCATGATCGGCCCCGTCGCGAAGACCTGGCGCGAACGCCCCGAACTGCGCACCCACGACCTGCACCAGCGGCTGCTGAAGCTGTGGGTGGACGCCGAGGTCGCCCGCCTCACCGGCGAACGCCTGCGCCAGCAGCTCGTCGCGGGGCAGCCCGGCCCGGAGGGCGCCGGCATGAAGCTCGGCTTCGCCCGCCTCAACCAGGAGATCAGCGGCCTGGAGGTGGAACTTCGCGGCGAGGAGGGCCTGCTGTACGACGACTGGACCATGCGCCGGCCGGAACTGGTCGACTTCACCGGCCGGGACGCCGGATACCGCTACCTGCGTGCCAAGGGCAACAGCATCGAGGGCGGGACCAGCGAGGTCCTGCTGAACATCGTCGCCGAGCGCGTCCTCGGCCTGCCCTCCGAACCGCGCACCGACAAGGACGTCGCCTGGAAGGACCTCGCCCGATGACCGACCTCGACCTGCTGTACTCCGAGGAGGAAGAGGCGCTGCGCGCCGCCGTCCGGGGTCTGCTCGCCGACCACTGCGACCCGGCGGGCGTCATCGCGCGCACCGAGTCGGAGACCCCGCACGACATCGCGCTGTGGAAGGCGCTCGCCGACGGGATGGGCCTGGCCGGCCTGCTGATCCCGGAGGAGCTGGACGGCCAGGGCGCCACCCACCGGGAGGCCGCCGTCGTCCTGGAGGAACTGGGGCGGGCGGTCGCGCCCGTGCCGTACCTGACGAGCGCGGTCGTCGCCACCGAGGCGCTGCTGGAGTGCGGCGCCGACGACCTGCTCACCGAGCTGGCGACCGCCACCACGATCGGCGCCCTCGCCGTCGCCCTGAGCACGGCCCCGGGCGGCGCCTTCCGGACCGTACGGGTGGAGAACGGCACCCTGCACGGGGAGCTGACCGGCATCGCGGACGCGGCCGCCGCCGACGTGCTGCTCGTCCCCGCGGACGACGGCGGCCTGTACGCGGTGGCCGCCGGCGCCGCGACCGTCACCGCGAAGCCCTCCCTCGACCTGACCCGGCCGGTGGCCACCGTCGTCCTCGACGGGGCGCCGGGACGGCGGCTGGGCGACGCGGAGCCCGCGGTACGCCGGGCCCTGCGGGCCGCGGCCGGTCTGCTCGCCTCCGAGCAACTGGGCGTCGCCGACTGGACGCTGACCGAGACCGTCCGCTACCTCAAGGAACGCAAGCAGTTCAACCGGCCCGTCGGCGGCTTCCAGGCGCTCAAGCACCGGCTCGCCCAGCTGTGGCTGGAGGTCGTCAACCTGCGGGCCGCGGCCCGCGGCGCGGCCGACGCGCTCGCCACCGGCGCCGACACCGACGTGGCGGTCGCGGTCGCCCAGGCCTACGCCGCCCCGGTCGCCGTGCACGCCGCCGAGGAGGCACTGCAACTGCACGCCGGTATCGGGATGACCTGGGAGCACCCCATCCATCTGTACCTCAAGCGCGCCAAGGCCGACTCGATCGCCTACGGCACCGCGGGCGCCCACCGCGCGGCGCTGGCCGAACTGGTGGACCTCCAGGCCCCCTGACGGACACCTGGAAGAAGCCCGCCCCACCAGGGGCGGGCTTTTCCGTGCGCGCCGCCCCGGCGAAGTGAACACCTGACGGCACTCCGGCCAACTCACCGCACGGCACTGCTTCCTGAGCCCCCGACGACCGCATACTCACTGCGATCCGTCCGGCACCTCAAGGGAGGCAGCGCACATGGCCCTCACCACCCGCCGCAGAGCCCTCACCACCCTCGGCGCCGCCCTCGCGGGCACCGCCGCCCTGCCCGCCGGCAGCGCCCTCGCCGGTGAACGGCGGCACCGGCCGCGCCCGTTGTGGCGGGCCCACGCCCACAACGACTACGAGCACCCCCGCCCCCTGCTCGACGCCCTCGACCACCGCTTCGGCAGCGTCGAGGCCGACATCTTCCTCGTCGGCGACCAGCTCCTCGTCGCCCACGACCCGCAGGACCTCGACCCGGCCCGCACCCTGGAATCCCTGTACCTCGACCCGCTCGCCGCCCGCGTCCGCGCCCACAAGGGCTCCGTGTACCGGGGGCACCGGGGCTCCCTCCAGCTGCTCGTCGACCTCAAGACCGAGGGCTCCTCGACCTACGCGGAACTGGACCGCCACCTGCGCCGCTACCGGCACCTGTTCACCACGTACGCCCACGGCCGGGTCCTGCCCGGCCCGGTCACCGCCGTGATCTCCGGCGACCGCGCGGCCCGCGCCCCCATGGAGGCCCAGACCGTCCGCCGGGCCTTCTACGACGGCCGGCTCACCGACCTCGGCGGCCCCGCACCCGCCTCCTTCGCGCCGCTGATCAGCGACAACTGGACCCAGCAGTTCACCTGGCGGGGCGCCGGTGCCTTCCCCGGGGCCGAGCGGGACAAGCTGCACGGCATCGTGCGGGCGGCGCACGCGCGCGGGCAGCGGGTGCGGTTCTGGGCCACCCCCGACCAGCCCGGCCCGGAGCGCGACGCGGTGTGGACCGAACTGCTCGCCGCGGGCGTCGACCACCTCAACACCGACGACCTCGCCGGCCTCGAAGCCTTCCTCGACGCTCACCGGCCCGCGTAGACACCACACGTTCGGCGGACAGGTCAGCCGCCCGGACGAACCCTCCGCTACGCCACACTTGCGGCCGAACGCCGTGAACCGGACGCGTGACGGCGTGGCGGAGGAGGTTGACGATGGCCATTTCCATCTCGGTGGTGCTGCTGCTCCTGGTCCTTGCGGTGATCTTCCTGCGCAACGGCGGTCTGAAGATCTCCCACGCGCTGGTCTGCCTGCTGCTCGGCTTCTACCTGGCGAGCACGAGCATCGCCCCGACGATCCACAGCGGACTGACGGCGACGGCGGACATCGTCAGCAGCCTCAGGCCGTAAGGGCGGCCCGCCGTAAGGGCCGTGGGGTCACCGCCTCGAGAACACCCCGATCCCGTTCGGCACGGGCCGCTCGGCGCCGCCCGCCGGATGGTTGCGCACGGTCACGGCGGTCTCGCCGGGCCCCCGCGCAACCAGGGTGGAGGAGCCGCCCCCGTCCAGGCTGAAGGCGTCGACCGCGCCCAGGCGCCGCATGACGGCCGCCAGCTCGGCGATCGTCAGCCCGGTGCGGTACTCGGGCGCGCCGTCCAGCGAGAGCAGCAGCACGCGCCGCCCGCCGTCCGCCAGGCCCGCCGCGGAGCGCACGGCCGTGGTCCGGTCGTCCAGGCCCGGCAGCGCCCGCCCGCCGGACAGCACCGGATACCCGCCGACGGCGAAGCGGTACGGCACCCGGGTCCGGGCCGCCACCAGCCGGTGCCGCACCCGTACGGCCTCACCCACGGCGAGTCCCCGCAGCCACCGCGCCCCGGCCTCCCGGCCGACGAGCACGGTCGTGCCCGCGGCGATCGGTCCGCGGCCCGGGGTCTGTGCCGCCGCCACCACGCGGCCGGAGCGGACCGTCACCTCATAGGTGTCCGCGCTGCAGGGCGCGGCCCGCTCGGTGTCCGTGCCGCAGGTGGCGCGCACCCGGGAGGCGCTGCCCCAGTCCGCGGTGAACGCGCCGACGGAGCCCACCGGCAGCGCGTACTGGTTGAGGCCGCCGAGCGGCAGCACCTCCTGCGCCGTGGTGACCGACCCGTCCAGGGCGAGGCCGTCCAGCCGGGCGCGCCGGTCGACGCCCACCCCGAACACGTCACGGGTGGAGGTGCCGGGCGGCAGCGCCGGGCCGAAGCGCTGCCCGTCCGGCACGGCCGCCTTCAGGGTCCGGCCGTTCGCGACGGCGGGTCCGACGCTCGCGCCGGTGGCCTCCACGCCCGGGTGCTGGGTCTCGGTGATGTTGAAGAAGTCGCCGTTGACGCCCGCGACGGCCCCCTGGGCGTCGGCGAGCCGGGACACGGCGGACCGCGCGGCCACCGCCCCCGGATACAGCAGGTCCAGGCGCACCCTCGGATCGCTCAGGTCGATGTCGAGCACGTGCGCGCGGGCCGGGCCGCCCGCCGCCTGGAGGTCGAACTCCTCGTAGCGCACGCCCGGTGCGAGGTCGACGGCCGTGGGAACGGCACCGGCCGGTGCCGCCCCGGCGAGGGCCGCACCGGCAAGCGAGCCGAGGGTCATGAGGAGTGCCAGAACCGTTCTGCCTGCGTGGAACCGCCTTTGACGAAGCGTCACACTTCCCCCCTGAGGTCCCGTCAACTGTCCCAGGAACGACGGGAAGTGCACCAGACGGCGATGTCCGATCGGGTGGCGGGACTCGACGGGCCGGCGACGGGCCGGCGGCGGGCCGGGGTCGGGCCGGCGGCGGGCCGGGGTCGGGCCGGCGGCGGGACATGGGTCGGGCCGGCGAGACGGAACCCCCGGCGGGCGGTCGGTGAGCGATCACAGCAGCCTCGGCGGACCCATGTGGCACACCCGCCCCGGACGGCGCAGTATGAAATGCGGCCCCGCGGGGCACTCGGGCGCCGGTCGCCGACCACCCCTCCTCAACGGCAAGTGCTTCACCATTCGGCGGAAGGGAGGCCGCGCTCATGACGCCGACGGCGTACTCCGCGATACCGCTGCCGCTGTCCCGGCCGGGCTGGCGGCGCGCCCTGGTCACCGGGGGCGCCGGGTTCCTGGGCTCCCATCTGTGCGAACGCCTGCTCGGTGACGGGATCGAGGTCGACTGTGCGGACGACCTGTCGACCGGCTCCGCGGACACCGTCCGCCGGCTGGCCGGACGCCCCGGATTCCGGTTCCTGCGCCAGGACGTGAGCGCCCCCGGCTGCCGCGACGCGCTGCCCGGCCCCTACGACCTGGTCCTGCACTTCGCCGGCCCCGCCTCACCTGCCGACTGCCGGGACCGCCGCCTGGCCGCACTGGACGCCGCCGGACCCGGCACCCGCAACGCGCTCGCCGTCGCCGAACGGGACGGGGCGCGGTTCCTGCTGGGCTCCGCCTGCCAGGTCTACGGCGACCCGGCCGGGCATCCGCAGCGCGAGGACTGCTGGGGCCATGTCGACCCGGTCGGCCCGCGCAGCGCCCACGACGAGGCCAAGCGCTTCGCCGAGGCCCTGACCACCGCCTGCGCGACCGCCCACGGCACCGACGCCGGCATCGTGCGGGTGTTCGACACCTACGGTCCGTGGATGCGCGCCGACGGCCGGCAGGTCCTGCCCACCTTCGTCCGGCAGGCGCTCGCCGGAGCCCCGCTGACCGTCGAGGGCGACGGCAGCCAGACCCGGTCCCTCGCCTACGTCGACGACATCGTGGAGGGCGTGCTGCTGGTGGCCGCCAGCCGCTCCGTACGGCCCGTGAACATCGGCGGCGACGACGAGGCCACCGTCGAGGAGATCGCCCGCCGGGTGATCCACCTGACCGGCTCCCCCTCCCGCCTGGAGTACCGGCCCGGCCGGGCCCGCGGCCCCGCCCGGCGCCGGCCCGACACCACCTTCGCCCGCGAGCTGTACGGCTGGCGGCCCCGGGTCCCGTGGGAAGAGGGGTTCAAGCGGACCATCGCGCACTTCACCGAGCGGACACCGGCCGGCTGCCCGGGGGTGGGGTGGCTGTGAAGGCACTCGTCGTACGGCTCGACGGCTTCGCCGAGGTGCTCCTGGCGGGCCCGGCGGTCCGCGCGCTCGCCACCCGCGCGAACCCGGTGACGGTGCTGTGCGGCCCCGGCGGCGCCCCCGCCGCCCGGCTGCTGCCGCACGTCGACCAGATCGTCGTACGCGACCCGCCCGGCACACCGGAGGCGGACGACGAGGCGCTGGTACGGCGGCTGCGGGCGGACGCCTACGACGTGGCCCTCGTCCTCGACCCGGACGGGCCCGGCCCCCACTCCGCCGGGCGACTGCTGCGCGAGGCCCGCGTGGGCCGCGTCGGCGCCTGCGGCGGCCCCGGCGCCGACGACGCCCTCGACACCGCCGCCGCCCTCGGCTTCCGCCCCCGCCCCGGCGACGACGGACGCCTGCGGGTGCTGCCCACCCCGGACACCGCCGCCCTCACCGGCAACGGCCCCTACGTCGTCGTCCACCCCGGCGCCGCACCGCCCGACGGCGCCTGGGACCCCGACCGCTGCGCCGCGGCGGTCGCCGCGCTCGCCGACGCCGGACACCGTGTCGTCGTCACCGGCGACCCGGCGGAGAGCGCGCTGACCCGGTACGTCAGCGGGAACACCGCCGTCGACCTCGGCGGCCGTACCGACGCCCGGCGGCTGGCCGGGGTACTGCGCGCCGCCGACGTGGCCGTCACCGGCGCCCCCGGCCCCGCCCAGCTGGCCGCAGCCACCGGCACACCGGTGGTGTCGCTCGCCCCGCCGGACGGACCGCGCCGCCCGCACGGCGTGCCCGGGGTCCTGCTGGAGCCGGACCACGGCACCGCCCGGGACGTCACCGCCGCCGTGCACCGGCTGCTCGACGAAAGGACATGAGGCGATGCCCGTGCGCAAGCAGCCACTGACCCAGCAGGCCCCGGCCCGGACCCCCGCGCCGGGCCGGATCACCGTCGCCGTGATCACCCGCGACCGCCGGGAGAGCGTGCTGCGCACCCTGGACCGGCTGGCCGCGCTGCCCGAACGGCCCCCGGTGATCGTCGTGGACAACGACTCCGCCGACGCCACGGCCGCCGCCGCCCGCGCCCACCCGGTGGGCGCGCGGGTCATCGCCCTGCCCCGCAACACCGGGGCCCTCGGCCGCAACCTCGCCGTCCGGCACGCCACCACCCCCTACGTCGCCTTCAGCGACGACGACTCCTGGTGGGCGCCCGGCGCGCTGGCCACCGCCGCCGACGTCCTCGACACCCACCCCCGCCTGGGGCTGCTGGCCGCACGCACCCTGGTCGGCCCGGAAGCCGCCGAGGACCCGCTGAACGCCGTCCTCGCCGGCTCCCCGCTGCCCGCCGACCCCGGGCTCCCCGGCCCCCCGGTCCTCGGCTTCCTCGCCTGCGCGGCCGTGGTGCGGCGCCGGGCCTTCCTCGACGCCGGCGGCTACCACCCGGTGCTGTTCTTCGGCGGTGAGGAGACCCTGCTCGCCTACGATCTCGCGGCCCGCGACTGGGGCGTGGCCTACGTGCCCCAGGTGACCGCCCTGCACCACCCCGACCCCGGCCGGCGGCCCGGCCGCTCCGCCGTGCAACGCCGCAACGCGCTGCTCACCGCCTGGCTGCGGCGCCCGGCCGGCGTCGCCCTGCGCGACACCGCCCGGCTCGCCGCCGACGCCGCCCGGGGCGACCCGGCGGCCGCCGCGGCGCTGCGCGGGGCGCTCGCCAGGCTCCCCGCGGCCCTCAGGCACCGCGCACCGCTGCCCGGCCGCGTCGAACGGGCGGCCCGGCTCCTGGACGGGAGGCACACATGACCGGCGACACGCTCGGCCCGGACGACCGCACCACCGTCGTGGTGATCACCCGCGACCGCCGCCCCGAACTGCTGCGCACCCTGCGCACCCTGCGCGACCTGCCGGAACGCCCGCCCGTGATCGTCACCGACAACGGATCGGCCGACGGCACGGCGGACGCGGTCGCCCGGGACCACCCGGAGGTGCTGCTGCTGCGCCCCGGCCGCAACCTCGGCGCCGTCGGCCGCAACCTCGCCGTCCGGCGCGTCCGCACGCCCTACGTGGCCTTCTGCGACGACGACACCTGGTGGGAGCCCGGCTCACTGCGCCGGGCGGCGGACCTCCTCGACACGCGGCCCCGGCTCGCCGCCGTCACCGCCCGGATCCTCGTCGAACCGTCGGGGGAGGAGGACCCGGTGGTCGCCGAACTGCGCGACTCGCCGCTCAGCGGCCCCGAGTGGCTGCCCGGACCCGCCCTCGGCTCCTTCCTGGCGGCCGCCACCGTGATGCGCACCGAGGCCTTCCGCGCGGTCGGCGGCTTCCACCCCGGGCTGTGGCTCGGCGGCGAGGAGGAACTGCTCGCCACCGACCTGCTGCGGCGCGGGCACTGGCTCAGCTACGCCCCCGAGCTGACCATCCATCACGCCGCCTCCCCGGTCCGCGACAGCACCCACCGGCGCGTCCTCGGCCTGCGCAACACCCTGTGGTTCACCTGGCTGCGCCGCCCCTGGCCGTCCGCGCTGCGCCGCACCTGGTACCTGCTGCGCACGGTCCCGCACGACCGCGCCTCGGCGCGGGCCTTCGCGCACGCGGCGGCCGGCCTGCCCTGGGTGCTGCGGCAGCGCGACCCCGTGCCGCCCGACCTGGAGGCGCGGCTGGTCGCGCTGGAGAAGGCCCGGCGGTCCTCGCCCGCGCGGCGGTACATCGGCTGAGGCTGAGAGATCACATGACGACGGCGGCCGTGGCGCTTGCGCGCCACGGCCGCCGTCCGCGGTGTGCGGGAGGTCATTCCTCGCGGAACACGGCCTTGCTCACCTCGGCCGGGTTCTGGAACTCCTTCTTGCCCAGGTGCTCGATCCGGTCGGTGATCTCCTTGGACGCGTGATTGTCCCGGGCGACCTTCGCCAGCTTCTTGCTGTCCGTCGGGTACTCCGCGCCGGACAGGGCCTTCTGCAGGTCGGGAGGGGTGATTCCGGCCATGATTCCTCCATGGCGTCGAGGATGTGTGGGGGGTTGGGCGAAGGACCGGTTCAGTCCTTCTTGCCACGGCCCGTCAGCGCGTCCCGCATCCGGTCCACGAGTCCCATGCCGGGTGCGAGCAGCTTGTCGGCCGGGGGCCTGTCGGGAGCGGCCGGGTGCGGGCGCGTCGGCGCCATCTTCTTCGCCTGCCGCACCTTGTCCCCGAGCTCGTCGAGGGCCGCCGCGGGGCACGTCTCGCGCAGCATCGGGAAGAGGTTCTGCTCCTCGTCCGCCACATGCGAGCGGATCTCGGTCATGAGCATGCCCATAAGCCGGTCGAACTCGGGGTCGTCGGCCTCGCAGCCCTCCAGGTCCTTCACGATCCGCTCGGCCTTGGAGTGGTCCTCGATCTCCTTGTCGGCCAGCGCGTCCCCGTTCGGCAGGTGCTCGCGCACCGCCGGATAGAGGTGGGCCTCCTCGGCGACCGAGTGACGCACCAGCTCCATGGTGACCTGGTCCGCGTAGACCTTGCGGTCCTTGGAGCCCATCGGCAGGCCCTCGATCTTGCCGAAGAGCTCCTCCACCTCGCGGTGGTCCGTCATCAGCTCGTCGATGACGTTTCCTCCATGTCCCATGTCGTACCTCCATCGTCGCTGCGGTGGCCCTCGGAGGGGTCCGTCCGTCCCGGACTCCCGGGTGCCCGTGCCGGGGCGGGGCGTAACGCGGCCGTACGGGTGGGAATGCGGGGGTCCCCGGAGCGCCTGTGAGCAAGTGCACAGGATGCGGCAAGTCGATTGGCGGGGGCGGAACTTGCCCCATTCGGGCCACCCGCGACGAGGGCGCCCGGTCAGGACTCGGGCGGCCCGTCTGCCACGATGGGCGGCGCTCGTCCCGAAGATCCCGTGGAGTGACCGCGCAGTGCAGCCGGTGATCCCGACTCCCGTGGATTTCCCGATCCCCCGAGTCCCCGGACACCTGCCGAGAACCGCCGTGCCTGATTCCTCCGCCGTGCCTGATTCCGCCACCTCCGCGCCCCCGCCGCCCGACGCGTCCAGCTCACCGTGGCGGTCCCTGCGCTACCGCAGCATGCGCTGGTGGTCCCTCGCCAACTTCGTGTCCAACGCCGGCACGTGGATGCAGCTCACCGTGCAGAACCTGCTGGTGCTGCAGATCACCGGGTCCGCCGCCGCGACCGGCCTGTCCGTGTCCGTGCAGGCAGCGCCCGCGCTGCTGGTCAGCCTGGCGGGCGGCGCCGCCGTGGACCGCTGGCCCCGGAAGCTGACCGCCATGGTCAGCCAGGCGCTGCTCGGCGTCGTCGCCCTGATCACGGCGGTGCTGGTGGCGACCGACCGGCTCGACCTGACCGTCCTGCTGGTGCTGGCCGCCGTCACCGGCACCATCGCCACCGTGGACGGGCCCGCCTGCGCGCTGCTCGGCAACGACCTGGTGCGGCCCGAGGACGTGCCCTCCGCCATCGGCGTCGGCTCCCTCGTGCACAGCGCCGGACGGCTCGCCGGTACCGGGCTCGCCGGAGTGGCCGTCGGCTTCCTCGGCACCGGCGCCGCGTACGCCGCCAACGGCCTGTCCTTCCTCTTCGTCGCCTCGGTCGTCCCGTTCCTCAAACCCGTCGCCGGAGCGGCCACGCGCGCCGGGGTCCCCGCCCGGCGCGGCTCGCGCGCGAAGGGCGCGCGGGGCAAGGACGGCGACCTGACCGTCCGCGAGGGCCTGGCGTTCTTCGCGCGGCGGCCCCGGCTGGTCGCCCTCGCCGGCGTGACCGGCATCAGCGCGGTCTTCGGCCGGAACTACGGCCTCACCCTCGCCGTACTCGTCACCGGTCCGCTCGCGGGCGGCGCCGGGGCCTTCGGCACCGTCTCCACCGTCCTCGCCGTCGGCGGCATCGTCGGCGCGGTGCTCGGCGCCCGGCTGCGCAAGCCGTCCGTGCGGCTCGTGGGCGCGCTGGCCGCGACCGGCGGGCTGCTCCAGGTGGTGGCCGGCCTGTCGCCGTCGCTCGCCGTGCTGCTCGTCCTGGTCCTGCCCATGGCCGTCGTGGAGTCGGTCTCCGACACCGCCGGGACGACCGTGCTGCAGACCGACCCGCCCGCCCACATGCGGGGCCGCGTCCTCGGCGTGTGGGGCAGCATCAGCACCGGCTGGGGCCTGGCCGGCCCGCCCGCCCTCGGCCTCCTCATGGAACTCGCCGGCGCCCGGGGCGCCCTCGTCGCCGGCGGCCTGATCATCGCGGGCGCGATCGGCACGGGCCACCTCCTCCGCGAACGCCGCACCGCGCTGCCGGTCACACCACTGCGTACGGGGGAGCGGCACGCGGAACTGGAAACCGCGGCCTGAGCCGCCGCGCGGGCCGGGGCCGGCCTGGGCGCCGCGGCGGAGCTGCGGTCGGTGGCTTGCCGGGCTCGGGCCGCCGTGGCCGGGCAAAGTCGCGGGCGTCGGCTCGCTCGCGTGGATCGCGGCTGAGGTGGGCGGCGTCGCGGGCACCCTCGTTCTGTTCCTTCTCAGCGGCGGAGCCGTGCTTCCGCCGGGGCCCGGTCGGTCGAACCGTGTCCGGGTGTCCGGGATGCCCGGCCGACCGGGAGGTCACGTACCGCCGTCAGGACCTCCCGCACCGAGATCCGCAGGAGCCGTTCGTCCGGTTCGCGTCCGTGGGCGTCCCCGGGGCGGGCGGAGACGGTGTCGCCGGGATGCCAGAGCGCCCGGTGCCGGGGGTCGGGGGGCGGGCCCCACAGACGGGGGGCCACCGGGCCGAACAGGATCACCGACGGGGTGCCCAGAGCCGTGGCCAGGTGAGCCAGGCCCGTGTCGCCGACCACCACGCAGCGCGCGCCGGCGACCAGTGCCGCGAGCCGGTCGAACGGCACGTCACGGGTGCCGCCCAGCACTGCGGACGGGGGCAGCCCCGCCCGTTCCGCGACCCGCCGGGCCAGTACCGCCTCGCCCGCGCCCGCCGTCACCACGACCCGGTGACCCGCCTCGCGCAGCGCGCGTGCCACGGCGGCGAACCGCTCGCTCGGCCAGCACCGGGCGGGGGCGTCCGCGCCGGGGTGGACGACGACCGCGCCGGGCGCGGGGGAGG
This sequence comes from Streptomyces sp. TSRI0107, assembly GCF_001905845.1. Lineage (GTDB taxonomy): Bacteria > Actinomycetota > Actinomycetes > Streptomycetales > Streptomycetaceae > Streptomyces. The sequence continues at coordinate 191,904 of NZ_LIVZ01000011.1, forward strand.
GCGCCGCGGGCGCCGGGATCGTCAGGTCCGCGGGGTCGGCGGGGATGCCGTACCAGGCGAGGAGCCGGCACCAGCGTTCCCGCTCGTGCTCGTCCTCCCGCCAGACCGGGCCGGGGATGCCGGGCGTCCCCGGATGCGCGTACGCGAACAGGCGGCGCGGTGCGAGCCGCTGGAGGAGGAGGTGGCTGGGCGGGCCGTTGCCGTGCAGGTCCACGGCCAGGTCGGGCGGCGGCCCGGACCAGGCCAGCCCGGACGGTACGGCCCGTCCCGGCGCCTCGGCCGGCAGCAGCCGGTCCACCAGGCCGGTCGCCGCCGCGGCCCCGGCCAGCCGCCCCGGCGCGGCCAGCACCAGCTCGTGGCCCGGCAGTTCCCGCCGCAGCGCCTTCAGGGCGGGGACGGCCGTCAGCAGGTCGCCGAGGCCGAGCGCGCGCAGCACCAGGACACCCGGCCGGGCGGACCGGGCGGGGTCCCCGCTCACGCCGCCGTCCCGCCCGGCTTCAGCGGCACCGCGGCGCGCGCCGCCCGCCGGGCCAGCAGCGTGGTGGACCGGCCGTCGAGGTACGGCAGGACGACCGCCTGACCGCCCCACGCGCGCAGCGTCTCCGCCTCGGGCAGCTCCTGCACGGAGTAGTCGCCGCCCTTCACCCACACGTCCGGCCGCAGCCGGCTCAGCAGAGCCTGCGGGGTGGCCTCGTCGAACACCGCGACGGCGTCGACGCTGCCGAGGGCCTGGAGCACCCGGGCCCGGTCGGCCACCGTGTTGATGGGGCGGCCGGGGCCCTTGATCCCGCGCACGGAGTCGTCCGAGTTGAGGCACACGATCAGACAGTCGCCGATCCGCCGGGCGCTCTCCAGCAGCCCCACGTGCCCGGCGTGCAGCAGGTCGAAGCAGCCGCCGGTCGCCACCACCGTGCCGCCGCGCGCCCGCACCTGCTCGGCGAGGGCGAACGCGTCCGCGCCGGGCGCCGGACCGGAGGGGGTGTCGGGTTCGGTCCGCCACAGCGCCGGATTCCCGGCACCGCCCGCCGCCACGAACGCGGCGGCCTCCGCGACCGCCCGCTGCAACGCCTCCTCCGGCAGCGCGCCGTCGGCGAGCGCGGTGGCGGTCGTCGCGGCGAAGCAGTCGCCCGCACCGCACGGATCGCCGCTCGCCCGGTACGGCGGCGGCACCAGCATCGGCGTACCGGCGGCGGGCCGGGTCAGCAGCACCCCGCGCTCCCCGAGCGTCACGGCGACACCCGCGGCCTGCCACAGGTCCGCGAGCCGCGCCCCGCGCTCGGCGTACGCGCGCAGCGACTCGCCCCCGTCGCCGGGGTACAGGCTGCGCGCCTCGGCCGCGTTCGGCGTGACCAGCCGGGCGCCGGGCACCGGGGCCTCGCCCCTGGGGTGCGGGTCCCACACCAGCGGGGTGCGCGGGACGACCGCCTCCAGGTGCTGCCGTACCGCACCCGCGGTGTGCCGCCCGTAGTCGGCGACGAGCACGGCGTGGGCCTGCGTCAGCGCGTCCCGCACCGCCTCATCGGGCTCCCCGGGCTCGCCGCCGCCCCGGTCGATGCGGACCAGCGGTCGCCCGCTCGCCAGCACCCGGGTCTTCACCGGCAGGCTGCCCCGCAGCGGGATCTCCACCAGCCGCACCCGGCCGCGCAGCTGCCGCCGTACCGCCTCGCTGGCGGCGTCGTCGCCGAGCGCGGTCACCAGGACCACCTCGCGTCCGCCCCGGGCGGCCAGCGCGGCGGCGAGGCCCGCCCCGCCGGGGTGACGGCGGTCGTCGGTGACGTCCACGACCGGCGCGGGCGCGTCCGGGGCCAGCCGGGTGGCGACACCCTCGACGTCCTCGTCGAGCAGCACGTCCCCGACGACCACCAGCGGCCGCGGCCCGGTCACGACACCCTCCCGGCGGCGGTGGCCCGGTCCCGGACGGGGGCCGGCGTGCCGAGGGCCGCGTCGAAGCCCTCGCACAGCAGGTGCACGGCGACCAGATGGGTCTCCTGCACGGTGGCCGTGGTGTCGGCGTCGACGCACAGCGCCTCGTGGGCGGCCTCGGCGAGCGGGTTCGGCGCCGGTCCGGTCATCGCCCAGACCCGCAGCCCGGCCCGGCGGCCCGCGACGGCCGCGCTGATCAGGTTGGCGCTGCGCCCGGAGGTGGACATCAGCATCAGCACGTCGCCGGGCCGGCCGTGGGCGGCGACCTGACGGGCGTACACCTGGTCGAAGCCGTAGTCGTTGCCGATGGCGGTCAGGCTGGAGGTCTCCGCGTGCAGGGAGATCGCCGAGAACGCGGGCCGTTCCTGCCGGTAGCGGCCGACGAGTTCGGCGGTCAGGTGCTGGGCCTGGGCGGCGCTGCCGCCGTTGCCGGCGGCGAGCAGCCTTCCGCCGGTCGGCAGGACGGCGGCGAGCCGGTCGCCCCAGTCCGCGATCCGGCCGAGGCCGTCGGTGCGCAGCCGGACGAGTGCCTGTTCCAGGGAACGGCAGTGCAGCCGGGCGGCGGCGAGTGCAGGGGATTCGCTCATGCTGGTCGGGCGTACCGCGTCGCGGCGACGGCGGCGGGACCCGCACCTCCTTCGAACGTCGGGGCTCGCAGCGGTGACGGGGGGACGGACGGCCTCACACCACCCCCGTCACGGCCGGCGCGGCCTCCAGGACCGCGCAGTACGCCGCCTCCGTCTCGGCGGCGACCCGCGCCCAGGTGTAGCGGCGCAGCACCCGGCGGCGCCCGGCCGCGCCGCACGCCCGACGGGTCTCGGGGTGGGCGAGGAGGCCGGCGACCGCGCGGGCGAGGGCCCGCGGGTCGCGCGGCGGCACCAGGCGTCCGGTGCCGGGGTCCGCGACGGTGTCCAGCTGGCCGCCGACCGCGCTGGCCACGACCGGGACGCCGCAGGCCATCGCCTCCAGCGGCACGATGCCGAACGGCTCGTAGTCCGCCGGGCACAGCACCACGTCGGAGCCGCGCAGCAGCGGCGGCACCTGCTCGCTGGGCACCCCGCCGGTGAACCGGACCCGGTCGGCGACCCCGGCCCGGCGGGCGATCTCCCGCAGCCGGCGCACCTCCGGGTCCGCGTCCAGCCGGTCCGCCGGGGGGCCGCCGACCACGACGAGTTCCGTGTCGGGCAGCAGGGCCAGCGCGGCGATGGACACGGCGGCGCCCTTGCGCGGCACCAGTCGGCCCAGCTGGAGCAGCCGGTAGGGGTGGGGGCCGCGCGGGGCGGCCGGGCCCTGCGGGGTGAACAGGCCGGTGTCGACGCCGCACGGCACGATGCTCGCCTTGTCGGCGCGGATGCCCATCCGGGTCAGTTCGACGACCTCGTCCCGGCAGGTGGCGATCACCCGGTCACAGCCCCGGCCCACCTCGGTCTCCAGCGCCACGCGCTGCGGCGGGCTGGTGTCCGCGAGCCGCTGGTGGCGGCGCTTGACCGTGCCGAGCGCGTGATAGGTGTGCAGCAGCGGCAGGTCCAGCGCGCGCACGGCGTGCAGCGAGGCCAGCCCGGACATCCAGAAGTGCGAGTGCGCCACGTCGGGCGGCCGGCCCCGCCAGGCCCGGACCAGCTGCCGCCCGAACTCGTCCATGTGGGGCAGCAGCTCGTCCTTCGGCAGCGGCTCGGGCGGCCCGGCGGGCACGTGGTGGACCTCCACCCCGTCGCGCAGCGGCACCCGGTCGGGCAGGTCCGGGCCGTCCCGGCGGGTGTGCACGGTGACCCGGTGCCCGCGGTCCGCGAGGGCGCCGGCGAGACAGGCGACGTGCACGTTCTGCCCGCCCGCGTCGACGCCGCCGAGCGCGGCCAGCGGACTGGCGTGCTCGGAGACCAGCGCGATGTCGAGGGAGCCGGGGTGGCCGGCGTCCGGGGCGGCGGTCAGGGAACCGACCGATGCGGTCATGAGCGCACCTCCGTCATCACGCGCTCCCAGTCGTTCAGGAAGCGCTTCAGCCCGTACCGTCCGAGGGCCGCCTGGCGGGCCCGCGCCCCGTCCTCGGCCGCCGCGTCGGGCTCCGCCAGATAGCGGCGGGCGGCCTCCGCCAGCACCCGCGGGCGGGTGGACACCACGCCCGCGCCGGGCGGGACGGCCTCCACCGCCTCCGTGGTGGCGAGCGCCACCACGGGCATGCCCAGGTGCATGGCCTCCAGCAGGGACAGCCCGAGCGAGGTCCAGCGCACCGGGTGCAGGTACAGCCGCCGCTCGGCCATCGCGGCGTGCAGCTCGCTCTGCGGCAGGTCCGCGGACCGGCACCGCTCCTCGGGCAGGCCGAGGTGCGCGGCGAGGCCCTCGGTGCGCATCCCGAAGACGTCCAGGGGCGCCGCCTCGGCCAGGGCGGGCAGCAGGTCGGTGCCGGTGTGGCGGCCGCGCCGTACCGGCTCGTTGACGACGACGGCCGCGCGGGCGAGCCGGCCGGTGTACCGGTGGCCCGGGTCGACGACGCCGTGCTCGACGACCTCGGTGCGGGTGCCGCCGTTGTCCCAGAACAGCCGGTTGAAGTGGGTGACGTGGACGAGGGTCAGGTCGTCGCGGTCGGCGAACGGGTGCCGGGTGTTCGGGATGTCGCCGTCCGGGGCGTTGTGCTCCAGGTAGACGGCGGGGACGTCCCGGCCGGGGCGGCGGCCGCCGAGCCAGCGTTCGGCCAGCTCGATCTCGTGCGGCCGCTGGAGGACGACCAGGTCGACCTCCGCGTCCCGCAGCTCGTCCGGGGTCGCCTCGCGCACGGAGGCGGGCCAGGGGAAGGTCCGGGCCCGGCCGCGCCCGTCCGGGCCGCGGTCGGGGAGCACGGGGACGAGGTAGGTGTGCGGACCCTGGACGAACGCGGTCGTCCAGGAGCCGTGCACATGCCACAGCAGAATGTTCACCACGCCACTCCTCGCTCACTGGCCCCTTTTGGTTCGTTTGTCCGGTCCGCCGTCTTCCTTGTCTCAGTCAAGTCATTCATCCCGACCGGTCGGTCTTCCCCTCGGTCCGCCCTTCCTCCGGTGCTGAGCGCGGCCACCGCCGCGAGCACTTCCGCGTCGCGGATCCCGTCCAGACACGGATGTCCCGGCGTGGGGCAACGCCGGGCCCTGGTCCCCGCACAGGCCGCCTCCTGGTCGCCCAGCAGCACCGACGGCACCGCGTACGGCCGCCAGCGTTCGGCCGGCACCACCGGCGCGAACAGCGACACCACCGGCGTGCCGACCGCCGCGGCCAGATGCGCGGGGCCGGTGTTCCCGGTCACCGCCACCCGCGCGCGGGCCAGCACCCCCGCCAGCTGCCGCAGATCCGTCACCCCACCCAGGTCCAGAGCGTGCGAACCGGCCACCCGCGCGGTCAGCTCCCGGTCCCCGCGACCGCCGGTCACCACCACCCGATAGCCCTCGGCGGCCAGCGCCGCCGCGGCCCGCGCCGCCCGGTCCGGGCTCCAGGCGCGGGCCGGCACGGCGGCACCCGGATGCAGCACCACATACGGCTCGGGGCCGGTCAGGCGGGTCGTGTCCGGCGGCGGCAGCACCCGCAACGCGCCGTCGTCACCCGCCGGCAGCGCGAACCCGGCGGCCTCCGCCAGGTCCAGGGCGGCCAGCGCCTCGTGCCGGTGCGGCCGCCGGCGGTGGCGCAGATCGAGCAGCGCGCCCGGATAGTCCACGCTGTCCGCCGCCGCCCAGCCGACCCCGGCCAGCTTCAGCAACAGGGCCGCGGGCAGCGGGCTCTGATGGAACGACACCAGGATCAGGGCGCGGTCGAAGCGACGCCCGGCCAGCGTCTGGAGCAGCCGCCGCGTCTCCTCCCGGGACACCGGCGCCGGCTCCAGCCCCACCCACGGCGCGTCGTGCACCAGCACCTCGTCCACGCCCGGCAGCATCCGCGCCGCCTGCTCACCCTGCGGCCCGCACAGCATCGCCGTGTACGACGAACCGGCCGCCACCGCCCGCACGGCGGGCCCGGCCAGCAGCACGTCACCGGCGCTGTCCAGCCGGACGACGAGGGTGCGGGGGGCGGCGGTCATGACGGGGCCGCCGTTCGCGTCGCTTGACGGCAGGAGCCGTTCGCCTCATGGCCCGGTGTGCGGGCGGCGGCCGGGGTACGTGGCGCCCTCTCCTGCCGGGCCACGGCGTCCGCGGGCCTCGTGCCCAGGACCAGCCGTACCGCCCCGAGCAGGTCCACGGCGGTCTCCGCCGTCTCCTCCGCGAGGGCGGTCTCCTCGGGGCGGGTCACCGGTGTGGGGACCAGTACGGCCCGTGCGCCCGCGGCCCGAGCCGCGGTCAGGTCGGCGCCGATGTCGCCGACGACGACGCTGCGGGCCGGGTCGACGCCGAGGCGGGCGCAGGCGGCCAGGACGAGTCCCGGCGCGGGCTTGCGGCAGCCGCAGCCGTCGTCGGGACCGTGCGGGCACACCGCCCACACGTCGAACGGACCGAGCAGCTCCTCCACCCGGCGCTGCACCGCTTCGACCTGCGGCCGTGTGAGCAGCCCGCGTGCCACCCCCGACTGGTTGCTGACCACGCCGACCGGTATCCCCGCCGCCCGGACGGCGTCGACCGCCTCGCGCGCCGTCGGCATGGGCTCGACCCGCGCCGGGTCGCCGTTGTACGGGACGTCGACGACGAGGGTGCCGTCGCGGTCGAAGAGCACGGCGGCGGGCAGGGCGCCGGCGGGGGAGCGGGCGGGCGGGGCCGGCCCCTCGGACTGGCGCGGGCGGCCCTCGAAGAGCCAGGGGCGGTCGCTCATGACCCCACCCGCTCCCACTCCGGCTCCGGCCGCGCCGACGGCGGCCCCGCGACCCGGGACGCGTCGAACGGCCGCGTACGCCGGTGCGCGAACCACCCCCGAAGCCAGTGCCGTACGGCGGCGGGCGGGATCGCCACGCTGGTCAGCGCCATCGTCACGATCTCGTCCCGGGTGCGCGGCCCCGGCCGGATCCGGGCCAGCGCGAACTCGGCCGTCCCGGCCAGCCACAGCCCGCCGCACACCGCGGCGGCCCGGGGCCTGCGCAGCACCGCGCAGGTCAGCGCGGCCACCGCCGCCCCGGTCACCGCCAGATGCCCGGGCAGCCGCCCCCGTGGCGCGTCCGCCCGGCGCCACCAGGCGCGGCCGTGCAGCCGGGTCATCAGCACGTCGTCCGCGTTGCCCGCCTGGAGCCGTACCGAGACCCAGCGGTCCGCGGGCCGCACCGGATGGGTCGTCGTACGGGACCCCTCGGCCACCGACCATCCGGCGCCGGTCACCCGCAGGGCCAGGTCCGCGTCCTCCCGGAAGGCCCGCCGGAACCGTTCGTCGAAGCCCCCGGCCGCCTCCAGCGCGGTCCGCCGGTACGCCATGTCGGCGGTGATCCACCGGGCGGTGGCGAGCCCGGCGGTGTTGCGCTCCCAGTCGGTGGGGCGCCGGTCGGCAGGCAGCGGCACGTGGATGCGCGCGGTCACCGCGGCGGTCCGGGGCGTCGCCGCGGCCAGGTCGCGGGCGAGATCGGCGGCCCAGGTCAGCCCGGGCACCACGTCGTCGTCCAGGAAGACGACCCAGGGCACCGGTCCGGCGGCCCGCCACCCGGCGTTGCGGGCCGCGGCAGGCCCTCGGGCGCCGCCCGCGACAACCGTGGTGAGGGGCCGCAGCGGTTCGGGGACGACGTCCGTGAGGGGCGCGCCGCCGGCCGTCGCGGGCCGGTCGTCGACGAGGACCACCCGCGCCGGCGGGGGACCACCGGCGGCGGCCAGCGCGCGCAGACACGTGCGCAGGCTGGGCCGGCCGACCGTGGGGACGACGATCGCGTACCCGGTGGTCTCGCCGGGCTCCCCGGTGACGTACTGCCCGTTCATCAGACCCGCCCCTCGGCCGAGGCGCGGAAGAAGTCGCCGCGCCGGATCGCGTACGGGCCGATGGCCAGCAGGTCGACGGGTGAGGAGCCGAAGCACTCCAGGGCGTCGCGGGGGTCGTCCACCATGGGGCGCCCCGCCGTGTTCAGGCTGGTGTTGACCACGACCGGCAGCCCGGTGAGCTTCTCGAACTCGCTCAGCATCCGCGCCACCAGCGGCTCCCGCGCCGCGTCGACGGTCTGGATCCGGGCCGTGCCGTCCACGTGCACGACGGCGGGGATCCGCTCCCGCCAGGCCGGTGCCACGTCGTGCACGAACAGCATGTACGGGCTCGGCAGCGGCCCGTCGAAGATCTCGGCGGCGCGATCCGCGAGCACCATCGGCGCCACCGGCCGGAACTGCTCGCGGCCCTTCACGTCGTTGAGCCGTTCCAGGTTGCCCGCGTGCCCGGGGTGGGCCAGCAGCGAGCGATGGCCGAGCGCCCGGGGGCCGTACTCCGAGCGGCCCTGGAACCAGGCGACGATCCCGTTGTCCGCGAGCGTCCGCGCCACCGTCCCGGCGATGTCCGGCGGCCGCTCGAACGGTACGGCGGCCGTCTTCAGCCACGCCCCCAGCTCAGCGTCCGACCAGTCCCGGCCGAGGTCCGCGCCGGTCATCGGCTCCGGCGAGTCCCCCTTCCCGGCGGCCAGCAGCAGCGCGCCGCCCAGCGCGGTGCCCGCGTCACCGGCGGCGGGCTGCACCCACACCCGGGAGAACGGGCCCTCGCGGGCGATGCGGGAGTTGGCGACACAGTTGAGGGCGACACCCCCGGCGAGCGTGAGGACGCTGTCGTGGGTCCGGCCGTGCAGCCAGCGCACCAGATCGAGGAGCGTCTCCTCCAGCACCGCCTGGGCGCTCGCGGCCACGTCCGCGTGCTCCTGGGTCCACGGCTCCTCAGCGCCGCGCCGCGGGCAGAACTCGTGCCACGGCACCCCGGTGGCCCGGAACCCGCCGTCACCCGTCGGATGCACGTACCGGCGCAGCTCCGCCAGCATCCGCGGGGTGCCGTGCGAGGCCAGCGCCATCACCTTGAACTCGTCGGAGGAGCGCAGGAATCCGAGATGCTCGGTCAGCTCCTCGTAGACCAGGCCGAGCGAGTGCGGCAGCTCCTGCGCGTACAGCGCCTCCAGCCGGTCCCCGACCCGGCGCGCGGCGAGATGCGAGGCACGCTCCCCGCGTCCGTCCAGGACCAGCACGGAGGAGTCCTCGGCGCCGTCCGCGCAGTAGGCGCCGGACGCGGCGTGCGCCATGTGGTGCGGCACGAACCGCACGATGTCCGGGTCGAGGCCCGGCAGCGCCGCCTTCAGGAAGCCCGGCGCCTCCCGGGCGTACGTCTGCCGCAGGTGGTCCCAGGGATCGTCCAGGCCCATGTCCGAGGCGGGCCGGGCGAGCGCCGGGTCGTAGGAGTAGGCGACGGCGTCCAGGTCCTGGGGGCGCAGACCCGCCCGGCGCAGGCACCACGCGGCGGCCTTCTCCGGCAGCTCCCAGGCGGAGAACGGCACCGGCCGCTTGCCGTGCTTGCGCCGGGAGAACCGCTCCTCCTCGGCGGCGGCGACGGTACGGCCGTCGATCACCAGGGCGGCGGCGGGGTCGTGGAAGAGGGCGTTGATTCCGAGGATGCGCATGGATGCCAGGCCTTTCGGCGAAGGGGCGGTCGGCTTCCCGGGGAGGGACGACGGGTCAGTGGTCGGCGCCGGAGCGGAACCAGGCGATGGTCCGCCGCAGGCCCTCCTCGGCGTCCACCTCCGGTTCCCAGCCGAGCTTGTCGCGGGCCAGCGTGATGTCCGGGCAGCGCACGGCCGGGTCGTCGGTCGGCCGTTCGATGAAGCGGATGTCGGAGGCGGAGCCGGTCAGTTCGACCACCAGGCGGGCCAGGTCGAGCATGGTGATCTCGTGCGGGTTGCCGATGTTGACCGGGCCGCGCAGCCCGTGCGCCGCGGCCGCGAGGATGCCACGCACGGTGTCGTCGACGTAGCACAGGGAGCGGGTCTGGCCGCCGTCGCCGGTGACCGTGAGGGGTTCGCCGTCCAGCGCCTGCCGGACGAAGGTCGGCACGGCCCGGCCGTCGTGGCCGCGCATCCGGGGACCGTAGGTGTTGAACAGCCGCACGATGCAGGTGTCGGTGCCCTCGCCGTCCGCGTGCGCGGTGGTCAGCGCCTCCGCGAAGCGCTTCGCCTCGTCGTAGACGCTGCGCGGGCCGACCGGGTTGACGTGGCCCCAGTACCGCTCGTCCTGCGGGTTCTGCTGCGGGTCGCCGTACACCTCGGACGTCGAGGCGAGCAGGAAGCGGGCGCCAAAGCGGTGCGCCAGCTCCAGGGCGTGCCGGGTGCCGAGACTGCCGGCGTCCATGGTGTGCAGCGGCAGCCGCAGATAGTCGGCCGGGGACGCCGGGGAGGCGAAGTGCAGGACGAGGTCGGGCGGCCGGTCGACGGGCAGGCCCTCGGACACGTCGGCCTGCACCAGCGTGAACCCGGGCCGGTCCATCAGCGGCGTCACGTTCTCGGGCCGTCCCGTGCTGAAGTCGTCCACGCAGGTGACCGCGGCGCCCGACTCCAGCAGCGCGGCGCACAGGTGCGAGCCGACGAAGCCGGCGCCGCCGGTGACGACCGCGTGCCGCCAGGCCCGCGGGGAAGTCTCCGCGGCGGCCCGCGAGGTCCGCGAGGTCCGCGAGGTCCGCCAGGTCCGCGAAGTGCGGGAAGTGCGGGAAGTGCGGGAAGAAGGGTTGCTCATTCAGGCCTCCTCGTCAGAGGGACGGCAGGGGTGCGGCGGCGGACCGCCCACACCCGAACAGCCTCCGACGCCCGGGCCCGCGGGGCTCGGTGGTGTACGGCATCGGAGTGACGTACGGAGCGTGACGGGCTCCGTGCCGCGCCGGACGGCGCGGGACGCGGCCCCGGCTCCCCGCCTGGCACCGGCACGTGCCGGGAACCGCACACGCGGCCGAGCGGGGCCGGTCCGCTGCGATGGTGGCCCTTCGGGTCCCGTGGAAGGATGGGCGCCGGGAGTCGGCCGCCGACCGGCGGCCGGTCCGGTTCCGGAGCAGGACCGCCCGGCCCGGTCCCGGCGGTCACGGGCTCCGCCGCGACGCACCTCGCGGTCCTTGTGCGCATGACATCGACGGCGTCCCGGCCGTCCGCCGCCCTCACGGACCAGCCCGGACACCGTCCGCCGAAAAGTGCCTCAGCAGGGGTTTCTCCCGACTTGTGACGGCAACTCGGGCCCGAACCCGCGGCAGCGACCCGCCTCGGACAGGAGTTCCGGATGACCACCACCGCACAGCCTCCCCGCGCCACCGGGACGAGCCCGCGCATCGGCCTGCTCGGTTCCTACGGCGGCTACAACCTCGGCGACGAGGCCATCCTCACTTGCATGCTGAGCTGTCTGCGCACCCACCGGCCGCAGGCGCGGCTGATCGCCCTGAGCCGCAACGCGGAGCACACCCGCGCCCACCACCCCACCCTCGACGAGGTGGTCGACTGGGAGGGCGTCCCGCAGAGGCAGGTGCTCGACGTGCTGTCCCGCCTCGACCTGCTCGTCCTCGGCGGCGGCGGCATCCTCTACGACGGCGAGGCCCGCCGCTACCTGCGGGTGACCGGTGCCGCCCAGGCCCGGGGCGTCCGCACCTTCGCCTACGCCATCGGCGCGGGCCCGCTGCGCGAGGCGGAGGACCGGGAGGCGGTGCGTTCGGTGCTGACGGCCATGGACGAGGTCGTCGTCCGCGACGAGGAGTCGCACCTCGTGCTGGAGGAGGCCGGCGTCGACCGGGACATCACCGTCACCGCCGACCCCGCCCTGCTGCTGCCGCCGGAGCCGTTCACCGACCAGATGATGCGCCAGGAGGGCATCCCCGCCGACGCCAACCGGCTGGTCGGCATGTCGGTCCGGGAACCCGGGCGCGCCGCCGAGAAACTCGACGAGGGCGACTACCACGCCCTCCTCGCCGACGTCGCCGACTTCCTCGTACGACGACTCGACGCCCACGTCGTCTTCGTCCCCATGGAACGCCAGGACGTGCACCACGCCCACGGCGTCCTCTCCCGGATGACCGCGCCCGACCGGGGCCGCATCCTGCACAGCGTCTACAGCCCCGGCCAGGTCCTCGGCTTCATGAACCACCTCGACCTCGTCGTCGGCATGCGCCTGCACTTCCTGATCTTCGCCGCGCTCTCCGGGCTGCCCGTGCTGCCGCTGCCCTACTCCGGCAAGGTCTTCGACTTCGCCCGCCGCCTCGGCGCCCCCGCCCTCGTCGGCGTCGCCCGCGAGCAGGCCGGGCTGCTGCTGGCGGAGGTGGACCGGCTCTGGGACGAGTTCCCCGACCGGCGCGACGACTTCGAACAGCGCGTACGGCGGCTGCGCGGCCGGGCGCGGGAGACCTGCGCCCGGGTCGGAGCCGTACTCGACTCCCTCGACACCGGCATCGCGGGCGTCGCGGACGTCGGCGAGCCGGGCCTGCATCTGCTCAGGCCGGGTACCGGGACCGCGACCTGACGCCCGGACGGCCCGCCGTCGTCCCGGACGCCGCCCCGCCGCGCCGGACGCCGGGCCCTCCGCACCGGATCCACCTGCCGACGGGAAGAAGCGATGCCGATCCTGGAACCACCCGCACAGTCCCGGACCGTCACCCTGCCGCCGCGCCCCGCCCGCCACGGCGGCCGGACGGACGTCCTGGTCGTCGGCGGGGGACCGGCCGGCACCGCCGCGGCCTGCGCGGCGGCCGAGGCCGGCGCCGAGGTGGTCCTCGTCGAGCGCTACGGCTTCCTCGGCGGCAACGCCACCGCGGCCCTCGTCATGCCGCTGATGTCGTTCCACAACGAGCGAAAACAGGCCGTGTTCACCGAGCCCGGCCAGCAGGGCGACCAGCTCCTGCCCACCGACCACGGCGAGGGCGAGGCGGTGGTCGCCGGGTTCCTGTGGCAGCTCCTGGACCGGCTCGGCACCCGCGGCGGCTGCGTCCAGCCGTCCCTGAAGACCGGCTACACCGTGCCGTTCGACCCCGAGATCTACAAACTCGTCCTCCTCGACCTGCTCGACGAGGCCGGCGTGCGCATGCTGTTCCACGCCTTCGCCTCCACCGCGCTGCCCCTCGACGACGGCTGGCGGGTGGTGTTCGAGAGCAAGTCGGGCCCCGTCGTCATCGACGCGGGCATCGTCGTCGACGGCACCGGCGACGGCGACGTGGCCGTGGCCTGCGGCGCGCCCTGCGAGATCGGCCGCCCCCAGGACGGGCTGGTGCAGCCGATGACGCTGATGTTCCGGGTCGTGGACTTCCTGCGGCCGCGCTTCTCCGAGTACGTCCGCGAGCACCCCGACCAGTGGAAGGGCGTGCACGGCCTGTGGGACCTCGTCGAGGAGGCCACCAAGGCGGGCGAACTCGACCTGCCCCGCGAGGACATGCTGTTCTTCGGCACCCCGCACCCCGGCGAGGTCAGCGTCAACAGCACCCGCGTCACCGGGGCGCTCGGCATCGACGTGTGGGACCTCACCCGCGCCGAGTACACCGCCCGCCGGCAGCTGGAGCAGATCGAACGCTTCCTGCGCCGGCGCGTGCCGGGCTTCGAGGAGTCGTACGTCGTGCAGAGCGGCACCCAGATCGGCGTCCGCGAGACCCGCCGCGTCCTCGGCGACTACCACCTGACCGGCCACGACATCATGGAGGCCCGCTCCTTCCCCGACGTGATCGCGCACGGCGCCTACCCCGTCGACATCCACAACCCCAAGGGCTCCGGTACCGTCCTCATGCGCGTCCCCCAGGGACGGTTCTACGACATCCCGCTGCGCTGCCTGCTGCCCCGCGACACCGAACGCCTCCTCGTCGCCGGCCGCTGCATCTCCGGCTCGCACGTCGCGCACTCCTCGTACCGCGTCATGCCCATCGCCATGGCCACCGGCCAGGCCGCCGGGGTCTGCGCCGCGCTGGCCACCCGTGACGGCCGCACCCCGCGCGAGGTGCCCGCCGAACTCGTCCAGGAGGAACTGCTCCGCCAGGGCGCGCGGCTGCGCCTCGGCATGGGCGCGCCCACCCGGCAGCCGGGCTGACTCCTGCTCACGCGTCGTTGTCCTGCCACCGCCCGCCCACCGGCGCGGTGTCGAACCGCGTAGCCGCCGAGGCGTTGCCCGAGAAGTCGTTGTCGGTGACCCGCCCGCCCGTCATACGGCCGTCGGCCGTGATCCACAGGCCGTGCGTCTGCGTCTGCGGCCGCCGGTCGTCCCAGACCCGGTTGCCGGTCAGCTGCGGCCGCGACACCGGCGAGTCCACGGTGATCCCGGCGCGTACGGCGGGACAGCCGGGCAGGCGATACCCCGAGCCCGGCGCGGGAGTGCCGTCGGGCCAGGCGGTCGGCGCGCCCGGCCGCCACGGCGCCAGCCCCAGCTCCGTCCCCGTGTTGTACACCACCCGCGCGCTCTGCTCGCCGACCGTCACCAGCTTGCCGCGATGGCCGTCCGGCGGCCAGGCCGCGCCCTCGTCGACCAGCGTGAACGGGGAACAGCGCACCCCGTCGCCGCCGCCCGAGGCCGCCGGTGCGGCACGGCGGCCGTTGTCACGGATCCGGTTGCCGAGCAGCGCCGAGTCGCGCAGCCCGGCGTCCACGCGGACGCCGTCGAGCGCGTTGCCGCAGATGTCGTTGGACTCCAGCACCACGTCCATCGCCGGCTCCTGGTCCCCGCCCTCCAGGTTGTGATCCCAGTACCCGTACCGGCCGTTGTTGCTGATCCGGTTGCCGCGGAAGGCGTACGGGCCGGGGGAGTTGCCGAACCCGACACCGTCGCGGACGTTGCCGTCGATGACGCAGCCGGTGACGATGCCGCCCCGCCCGCCGACGCTCGTGGTGCCCTGGGACGACACGTCGAAGCCCGCCTCGTGGTTGCCGATCATCGTCGAGGCGGACACCACCAGTCCGTCGGCCCCCCAGTCGGAGATGCCGAACCGGTTGTCCTCGCAGTGGCAGGCGACGATGCGGATGCCCCGCGGCGGCGTCCAGTGCTCCTGCTGCAACTCCAGGAAGATGCCGTTGGTGCCGTTGCCGACCGCGGTGCACGAGGTGATCGTCAGACGCTCGCTCGGCCCCCATCCGCCGACACCGATCCCGATGCCCGCGCCGCCCATCTTCTCCCCGGGGTCCTGCCGTCCGCACCGCTCGGCCAGCACGCCCTCCACGACCGTGTCCTGAAGGAAGTCGCAGCCGAACCCGGTCGCCGCCGTGTCGTGGATGTACAGGTCGCTGAAGCGCCCCCGCAGCACGTACTGCAGCCCCAGCCCCTTCGCCAGCACCTCGTACTCCTCCGTCCGCACCCCCGACCCGTCGATCTCGAAGTGCGCGAAGGTGACGTCGGCGATGTGACGGTCCCGGCCGGCGCCGTGCTGCGCCGTCGTGAACCAGGCCAGCGGCACCGGGGTGCGCGGCGCGCCGGGATTCTCCAGGACGAAGCAGGTGGCACCCCGCCCCGCCCCGATCAGCGACACCCCGCTGTGCCAGACGGTCGGCCGGTCCCGTATCACGTACCGCCCGGCCGGCACCTCGATGGTCCGCGGCCGGCCGTCCGCCGCGCACGCCGCGCCCACCATGTCCACCAGCCGCGCGAACGCCGGCTGGTCGTCGGTGACCCCGTCCCCGACCAGCCCGTGCTGCCGGGCGTCCAGCGTCAACGGCAGCGACACAGACATGGACATACGCACTCCTGTCCTCACTCGCCCGTCAGCCCTCGACGGCCTGCTGCGTCCCGGTCCAGGCGTACTCCAGCCAGTCCGCCAGCGTGATCGCGCTCAGTCCCGCGCACACCAGGCGGGCGGCCCGCGGCGCCCACGCGTAGTAGCCGGTCAGTCCGGCGCCCACCCAGGCGGCCATGCAGAACGGGCACGACACGAGTTCACCGATCGCCCGCCGGGCCGTACCGCCCTCCCGGGGCACGTCCATGACCTCGGCGGCCTCACCCTCCCCCTCGCGGCGGGTGAACGGCGCCCGCACGACGCCCGTCACCTTGTCCCTGGACAGCAGCCGCGCCACCTTGAACGTCGCCGTACCCAGCAACGCCACGTCCCACGGCGGCACCTGCTCCGGCGGCCGCCGGCCGAGCAGCCGGAACACCACCGTGTACGCCGCCGCACCCGCCGCGAAGCCGCCCATCAGCCCCGCGTAGCCCGCGAGGGGCACACCACCCTCGTCGTCGTACCGCTCGTCCTCCACCGTGACCGCCCTCCCGTCCTCCGGGTTCCCGCGAACCAGCCCCGAGTGCCCGGCCGCGGCCAGGGCCACACGCCCGACGGCGTCGGCCTCCATACGCTCGGAGGTATCGACTCATGCCTGGGCGTGTATTAGACGTATGCCCGCTGGTCACCTAGCGTGCGGCGCATGACAGAGCGACGCGCGATCCTCAGTGGCTCGGCCTTCGAGGAGCAGATCGGCTACGCCCGTGCCGTGGTGGACGGCGACTGGGTGCACGTGTCCGGGACGACCGGGTTCGACTACACCACCATGACCATCTCCGACGACGTGGTGGAGCAGGCCGAACAGTGCCTGCGCAACATCGGGGCCGCGCTGGCCGAGGCGAAGTGCACCTTCGCCGACGTGGTGCGGGTGCGCTACCTGCTGCCCGACCGCGAGGACTTCGAGCCCTGCTGGCCCGTCCTGCGCCGCTGCTTCGGCGACGTGCGGCCGGCCGCCACGATGCTCGTGTGCGGTCTCGCCGATCCCCGGATGAGGATCGAGATAGAGGTGTACGCACGGCGGCCGACCGCGTGACATGCTCAGTCGCGCGTGAGCTTCTTGTAGGTGGCGCGGTGCGGGCGGGCCGCGTCGGCGCCGAGCCGCTCGATCTTGTTCTTCTCGTAGGACTCGAAGTTGCCCTCGAACCAGAACCACTTGGAGTCACCCTCGTAGGCGAGGATGTGCGTGGCGACGCGGTCGAGGAACCAGCGGTCGTGGGAGACGACGACGGCGCAGCCGGGGAACTCCAGCAGCGCGTTCTCCAGGCTGGACAGCGTCTCGACGTCGAGGTCGTTGGTCGGCTCGTCGAGGAGCAGCAGGTTGCCGCCCTGCTTGAGGGTCAGCGCCAGGTTCAGCCGGTTGCGCTCACCGCCGGAGAGCACACCGGCCGGCTTCTGCTGGTCCGGGCCCTTGAAGCCGAACGCCGAGACGTACGCCCGCGAGGGCATCTCGACCTGGCCGACGTTGATGTAGTCCAGCTCGTCGGAGACGACGGCCCACAGCGTCTTCTTGGGGTCGATGTTCTCGCGGCTCTGGTCGACGTACGAGATCTTGACGGTCTCGCCGACCTTGATCGACCCGGAGTCCGGCTCCTCCAGGCCCTGGATCATCTTGAACAGCGTGGTCTTGCCGGCGCCGTTCGGGCCGATCACGCCGACGATGCCGTTGCGCGGCAGGGTGAAGCTGAGGTCGTCGACGAGGACCTTGCCACCGAAGGCCTTGCTGAGGTTGCTGACCTCGACGACCACGTTGCCCAGACGGGGGCCCGGCGGGATCTGGATCTCCTCGAAGTCCAGCTTCCGCATCTTGTCGGCCTCGGCGGCCATCTCCTCGTAGCGGGCCAGACGCGCCTTGGACTTGGCCTGGCGGCCCTTGGCGTTGGAGCGGACCCACTCCAGCTCTTCCTTGAGCCGCTTCTGCCGCTTGGCGTCCTTCTGGCCCTCGACCTTCAGACGGGAGGCCTTCGTCTCCAGATAGGTCGAGTAGTTGCCCTCGTAGCTGATCGCGCGCCCGCGGTCCAGCTCCAGGATCCACTCGGCCACGTTGTCGAGGAAGTACCGGTCGTGGGTGATGGCGACGACGTTGCCCGGGTACTGGGCGAGGTGCTGCTCCAGCCAGTTCACCGACTCGGCGTCGAGGTGGTTGGTGGGCTCGTCGAGCAGCAGCAGGTCGGGCTGCTCCAGGAGCAGCTTGCACAGCGCGACACGGCGGCGCTCACCACCGGAGAGGTTGGTGACGGGCCAGTCGCCGGGCGGGCAGCCCAGGGCGTCCATGGCCTGCTCGAGCTGGGCGTCGAGGTCCCAGGCGTTGGCGTGGTCCAGCTCCTCCTGGAGCTTGCCCATCTCGTCCATCAGCGCGTCGGAGTAGTCCGTCGCCATCTGCTCGGCGATCTCGTTGAAGCGCTGGACCTTGCCCCAGATCTCCGCGACGCCCTCCTGGACGTTCTCCAGGACCGTCTTCTCCTCGTTCAGCGGCGGCTCCTGGAGGAGGATGCCGACGCTGTAACCGGGGGACAGGAACGCGTCGCCGTTGGACGGTTGCTCCAGGCCGGCCATGATCTTCAGCACGGTCGACTTGCCGGCGCCGTTCGGGCCGACGACGCCGATCTTCGCTCCTGGGTACATCCCGAGGGTGACGTCGTCGAGGATCACCTTGTCACCGTGCGCCTTGCGCGCCTTACGCATACTGTAGATGAGCTCAGCCATGCGCAGAGTCTAAGGGCGAGTCAGTTGCCTTCTGTGTCAAGCGAGTTGGGCCTATAAACATAGGAAACTCCGTATGGGCGGGCTTATCGTGGCGGCCATGACTTCCCATCCGTCACTAGAGCCCGACGTCTTCCACGGGACGCTGCGTGAGCAGTTCGAGGCGTTCCTCGAAGAGCACCGGTCCGCGCTGCACGACAGTCTCGACGGGCTGACCGAGGAACAGGCGCGCCGGTCGCTGGTCGCCTCCAAGACCACACTGCTGGGCCTGGTCAAGCACGCCACGTTCGTCGAGAAGGTCTGGTTCGACGAGGCGATCACCTGCCGGTCCCGTGCCGAGATCGGCATTCCCGAGACACCGGACGAGTCGTTCGACCTCGACGACGCCGACACGATCGCCTCCGTCCAGAAGTCCTATCGGCAGGCCTGCGAGGCGTCCCGGCGGGCCACGGCGGAGCTCACGCTGGACGATCTGCTGCGGGGCAACCGCCGGGGCCCGCTGCCGCTGCGCTGGGTCTACCTCCACGCCCTGCGTGAACTGGCCCAGCACTGCGGCCACGCGGACATCCTTCGCGAGCAGATCCTCAGCGGCTCGGCCGACCAGGGCTGAGCGCCGCCGGTTTCTCAGCCGGGGCGGTCGCTCCGATCGGTGGGGCGTGGCGCAGCAGTGCCGCCACCAGGGCCGCCGTCGCGAGGGCGAAGGCCGCGCTCGCGGTGGCGGCCGTCTGGAGCCCGGCGGTGAAGGCGTCCTTCGCGGTGGTCAGCAGCGCGGCACCGTCCGGCAGGCGCTCCGCGGTGGCGTTCGGCGAGGCGCGGCGCTCGGTGACGGCGGTGCTCGCGCTGGGCGACGGGGACGCGGCTGATGGGGCGACGGTCGGCGGGCACCCGTTTGACGGGCACCGGTCTGACGAGTACGCGGAGCTGCGGGCGAAGGCCGGTGTGTGGCGGACCGGCCTCGCCGTCCTGACCGGCGACGGCACCGACCGGGTGGCCCGGATCGAGAAGGCGCTCTAGGCATGCGAACAGCTCGGTGATCCGGCCCCGGAGCGGCCCGGCCCCGGAGCGGACGGGTCAGCCGGGGTCGTCGAACATGGCCAGCAGCGCCTCCTCGTCCGTCTCCGACGCGGGCTGCTCCGGCTGCGGAAGCTGCTCGGCCCACACCGTCTTGCCCTGCGGCATGAAGCGGGCGCCCCAGCTCTTGGTGAACTGCGCCACCAGGAACAGGCCGCGCCCGCCCTCCTCGGTCGTGGCCGCCCGGCGGATGCGCGGGGAGGTGTTGCTGCGGTCGGAGACCTCGCAGATCAGTGAGTCGTCGCGCAGCAACCGCAGGCCCACCGGCCCGGAGCCGCCGTACCGCACGGCGTTGGTGACCAGCTCGCTGACCACCAGCCCGGTGTTGAAGTCCAACTCCGACATGTCCCAGGCGGCGAGCTGGGCGCGGGTCAGCTCCCTGGCCCGCGCCACGACCGAGGAGTCGGACGGGAACTCCCAGGACGCCACCCGGTCCTCGGGCAGCGCGTGCACCCGGGCCAGCAGCAGGGCCACGTCGTCCTGCGGGCCGCCGGGCGGGAGGGTGTCCGCGACCCGGTCGCAGATGTCCTCCAGCTCCGGACCGGCGAGGTCCAGCGAGGCCAGCAGCTGCCCGGTGCGCGCGTCGGTGTCCCCGTAGCCGCGGCTCTCCTTGAGCAGGCCGTCGGTGTACATCGTCAGCAGGCTGTCCGCCGGCAGGTCGAAGGTGGCGGACTCGTACGGCTGGATGCCGCCGAGCCCCAGCGGCGGACCGGCCGGGAGGTCGATCAGCCGCGCCTCCCCGTCCGGCGTGAGCAGCGCGGGCGGCGGATGACCGGCCCGGGCGGCCGTACAGCGGCACGACACCGGGTCGTAGATCGCGTACAGGCAGGTCGTCCCCGTCGCGGGGTCCTCTTCGTCGGCCGATTCGTCGGGGGTGCGGCTGACCAGGTCGTCCAGATGGGCCAGCACCTCCTCGGGCAGCAGGTCCAGCCCGGCCAGCGTCCGCACCGCAGTACGCAGCCGGCCCATGGTCGCCGCCGCCTGCAGACCGGTGCCGGGCACGTCCCCGACGACCAGCGCCACGCGCATCCCGGACAGCGGGATCGCGTCGAACCAGTCCCCGCCCACACCCGCCCTGGCGTCCGCGGGCAGATAGCGGGAGGCGAGATCGACGGTGCTCAGCTGGGGCAGGACATGCGGCAGCAGGCTGCGCTGCAGGGTGAGGGAGGCGTGATGCTCACGGTAGTAGCGGCGGGTGTTGTCCACGCTGATCGCGGCCCGGGCCGCCAGCTCACCCGCCAGCGTCAGGTCGTCCTCCTCGTACGGCCGCGTCCTGCCACGGCGGTAGAACCCCGCCATGCCGAGCACGGAGCCCCGCGCGGACAGCGGAGCGCCCAGGTAGGAGTGCACGCCCTCGCCGAGCAGGTCGACGGGGTGCACCTTGTCGGCGGGGTGTCCGGCCAGGGCGGTGGTCAGCACCGAGTCCATGACCGGCTGCCCGGAATCCAGACAGCGGGCCTGGGGCGTACCGGCGGGATAGCCGACCGGCTCGTTCACGCCGCCGAAGTCGGCGCCACGGGAGTCCTCGTCCGTCCGGGCCTCGTCCGTCCGGGCCAGGCTCGTCCGGGCGGCCACCCGGCGCAGTGCCACGTCGGGGCGCACCCGTCCCGGCGGTGGCTCCTCGCCCGCCAGGACGCTCTCCACCAGGTCGACGACGACCAGGTCGGCGAAGCGCGGCACGGCGATCTCCGCCAGTTCCTCGGCGGTGCGCCACATGTCCAGGGTGGTGCCGAGCCGGCCGCCCGCCTCGTTCAGCAGGGACAGCCGCCCGCGCGCCTCCGCGGCGAGCCGGCCGACGCCGGGCTCGCCCACCAGCAGCAGCCACGCGTCGGTCGGTGCGGTGGGGTCCGGTTCCGCCGTCGCGTCGGGCGTACTCGCCTCCGCCGCCGCGGCGGGATAGTTCAGGAGCGGCACATGCCGGCCGTCGGGGGCGGAGACGGTGGCGGGGCCCGGTGTCCGCGTGCCACCGGCCTCCTCGAAGCTGACCTCGACCGCCGCGCCCTCCGCGTCGCCGTGGTGCAGCTCTCGGCGGCGCAGCAGGGCCACGCGACTGCCCGCGAGCGGCACCTCGGCGAACGTCTCACCGGTCGAGGAGATCAACTCGACGGCACGCTCCAGCAGTGTCAGCCGCTCCTGCGAGGCCAGCGGGGGCGCTGGTCCGCCGAGCCGGGACAGCTCTCCCGAGCCGAGGTTCAGCTCGGCATGCCCGCCGCGCTCCCTGGCCTGGCGGAAGGAGCGCATCAGCTCACGTTCGCGGGCCGTGCTCAGCTCCAGCAGGCGTTCCCCGATGCGTTCGGTGGCGTCCTGGAGGACCAGCGCCATGCCGGGGTCGGCCAGCGCCCGGGGCACGGCGAGGTTGACCGCGCCCCGCACCGTGCCGCCCACCGGGTCGCGTACCGGCGCGGCCATGCAGGTCAGCTCCTTGAGGCCGTGCAGGAAGTGTTCGTGGCCGACGACCACGAACGGCGCCCTGGTGCTCAGCACCATGCTGACGCTGCTGGTCCCCATGAACCGCTCGTCGACATTGGCGCCCGGCACCAGGGAGGCGGCGTCCATCAGACTCAGCCCCGCCGGATCGCCCCACCGGCCCACGAGATTCGCCCGTGAGTCGGCCAGAGCCACGGTCACCGATAGGCCCGCGAACCGTTCACACAGGCGGTCGAGCACCGGCGTGGCAGCCCTGATCAGCCGGGAGTCGGGATCCAGGTCGCTCTCGATCGGCAGGGCCGCCCCCTCGCGGTCGATGCCGAGAGAGAGTGAGCGCTCCCAGGAAGCGAGAATCTCCGGACGCAGTCCGGCGATCGGCAGCGACCGGTCGCCGTCATCGCTGCCCGGAGGCGTCGGATACGGCTCCACAAAGCCAGAGTACTCAGGCATATGGTGAGCAACCTCCCGTCTGTGGACCGGTTCCGGGGCTGCCGTCATGGCCGGTCAGGACCCCAGCCGGGCGCGGCTCGACGGAGGCCCTGCGCGGTTCCACCCGCGTTCTCGGCCCCGGTGAGCGCTTCCTCCGCGGGGATGTGGGCGGCCTGCGCGATGAGCAGTGCCACGTCGTCGTGGTCGCCCTCGGAGCGCAGGGTGTTCAGAAGCCGGTCGCAGGTGGCGTCCAGTGAGGGGTCGGAGCCGTCGAGAATGTCGACGAGAAAGTTCAGGCGGGTCTCGATCGGCTGATCGCGGGTCTCGACGAGGCCGTCGGTGTAGAGGACGAGCTGGTCGCCCGGGCCGAAGCCGATGGTCGTGGAGTCGAAGGCGACGCCGCAGCCGCCCAGGGGCGCGCCGGTCGGCAGGTCGAGCAGCCGGCTGTCGCCGTCCGGGCCCAGGAAGACGGGCGGCAGGTGCCCGGCGAGGGCCACCCGGCACTGTGCGGCGTGCGGGTCGTAGACGGCGTAGACACATGTGGCGATGGTCTCGAGGCCGTCGGTGATGTGGTCGAGGTGGTGCAGGACCTGGGCGGGGGTCAGGTCGAGGTCGGCCAGGGTCCTGGCGGCGGTGCGCAGCTGTCCCATGGCGGCCGCGGCGGTGACGCCGCTGCCCATCACGTCGCCGACGACCAGGGCGGTCTTGTCGCCGGCCAGGGGGATGACGTCGAACCAGTCGCCGCCGATCTCGATGGTCGCCTGCGCGGGGCGGTAGCGGAAGGCGATGTCGAGGCCCGGTCGCCGCGGCGGCGGGTGGGGCAGCAGGCTGCGCTGCAGGGTGAGGGCGGTGCGGCGCTGCTCTTCCACGGCGCGGTGCCGGTCGGTGACGTCGACGCTGGAGGTGGCCACTCCCAGCACCTTCCCGTTGGACGCTTCGAGCCGGTAGAACGACATCGACCAGGCGTGATCGTTGTCCGGGTCGGCCGCCGTGCGGCCAACGATGTAGTGGTCCAGGATCGGCACGCCGGTGGTCAGGACCTCGCGCATGGCGGCTTCGAACGAATCGTCCAGGAAGGGCAGCACCTCGTGGGCGTGGCGGCCGATGTGCTCGGCGGCCGGCACGCCGTTCATCCGTTCCTCCGCGGGGTTGACGGAGACGTACCGGAGATCGGTGTCCAGCATGCCCAGCCCGATCGGTGACTGGGACACCAGCTGGGCGGACAGCGACAGGTTCCGCTCGACCTGGCGCAGCGTGACCTGGTCCGTGGCCAGCCCCAGCGCCCAGTACTCGCGCTGGTCGTCCTGCAGCCGCATGTTGCGGAACTCGACCATGCGCGTGCTGCCGTCCTTGTGCCGGATGGGGAAGACCCCGGCCCAGCTCTCGCCGTCCTCCATGACCTGGGCGAACAGCGCCAGCACCGAGTCCAGGTGCTCCTTGTCGATCAGCAGCTGGGCCGCGTACCGGCCCAGCGCCTCCTCGGCGCTGTAGCCGAAAAGGATCTCGGCCTGCGGGCTCCAGAGATCGATCTTCCCCTGGGCGTCGACGAGGACGGCGGCCACGTTCAGCACGTCCAGCAGGCCGCCGGGGCTGGACGGAACCACTTCCGACGTGCCGGGATCGTCCCGGAAGGGTTCGGTCGCACCCATGATTCCCGGCTCCTTCCGGCCGCCGATCCGGCATGCCGTCCGCGGAACGGCAGCCCGGTTCCGTGCCCCGGTCCTCTCATCGTCTCTCTCCGCCGCCTGTGTGCGCACGCCCGACGCCGAGGGACGGTCCCGAGACCGGTACAGCGCGAGTACCCGGCCGCCGATCCGGCACTCGGTTCAGCCAGCGGTGCTCTCGCCGACGATCAGGTCGATCACCGCTCGCTCACCGCCCGCGGCCAGGGCGGCGCGCTGCCGGTCCGCGCCGGTGCCCTGCCGCAGGAGCCGGTTCACCAGGGCGGTGACCTTGCTCGTGTCGCCGGACGCCTCCAGCGCGGCTGCGATGTGCCGCAGCAGCGCGCGCACCATGTCGCCGGCGCTCCGCACGGTGCCGCTGGGGTCGATCAGGGTGCCGGTCAGGCCGTGACGGCTCGCGTGCCACATGACGGCTCGCAGGAACTCCGGGGCGCAGTCCGGCGGGGGCGCGTCCGTGGCCGCCTCGGCGAGCGCCGTCTCCACCAGCGCCCGGACGACACCGGCGAACATGACCGCGCCGTCGACCCGCAGCTGTACGTCCGGGCAGCGCACCTCGACGGTGGGGTACCGGTCCGACAGCCGGGCCTGCCAGTACAGCTGGCCGGTGTCCGAGATCAGACCGCAGTCCAGCAGCCGCCGCACGCGCCGCTCGTAGTCCTCGACGTCCTGGAAGACCGGGGGCAGACCGGCGACCGGCCAGCGGCCGAAGATCACGGTGCGCCAGCTGGCGAAGCCGGTGTCGTGGCCGTCCCACAGCGGGGAGTTCGCCGACATCGCCGTCAGCGTGGGCAGCCACGGCCGCAGCCTGTTGAGCACCTGCACGCCGGCCTCGCGGCTGGGCACGGCCACGTGCACGTGCATGCCGTTCACCACCTGCTCCGCCACCAGCTGGGGTGCCTGGGCGAGCATGGCCCGGTAACGGGCGTGGTCGGTGACGGCCACCGGATGATCCGTGTCGCGCAGCGGCGGAGTCGCGACGGCCGCGATACGGCAGCCATGTGCCCCCGCGCCGGTCGCCAGGGCATGCCGCAGCCGCAGAAGGTGCCCTCCGACCTCGTCGAGGGTGTCGCACACCGGCGTGGCGACCTCCACCTGCGACTGGAGCAGTTCGCACTGCACTTCCCGCCCGCTCATGTGACAGGCCAGGTCAGCGGCTATGCGCACCTTCTCCGAATACGGCACCGGAATGCCGGTGACCGGATCGACCAGCAGGTATTCCTCTTCCACGCCGACCGTCGCCATCGCTCGCCCTTCGCTCGGCGAGCCCCGAGTGCCACGGTCACCGCTTCGCAAAACCGTCGCGGAGCCCCGGCGGCAGACCGAGCGGCAGACCTAGCGGCAGCCCCAGCGGCAGCCCAGGCCGGACGACCGGGCTGCCGCCCGCCTGTCAGCCGTCCTTGCCCATGGCCTTGCGCACGGTGTCCTTGGTGCGGTCCATGAGAGCGGCGATCGGCCCGACCGCCACGTTCGCCGCTGCCGACTCGACACCCGGGTGCGGGCGGGTGGGCGCCATGGCTTCGGCGGCCTTCACGGCCTGGGCCATCGCGGCGAGGTTGGTGACGTCGGTGCTCCGGCGGATGTGCGTGAACTCGTAGCGCTCCTCCGCCCGCGCGTGCTCCTGGACGTCCGTGCGCAGCTTCATCAGCCGCGGCATGAACGTGGGGTCGTCGGTGTCGAGCTCGTCCAGGGCGGCCAGCGTCTCCTTCGCCGCGCGTTCCTCGGCGAGGCGGTCCTCGACGACCTGCCCGCCACCGGAGGTCGCCCGCCGCGCGAAGGGGTGGACGACTTCCTCCTCGGCGGTCTCGTGCACGGCCAGCAGCCGCACGAGCCGGCGGAAGGCGTCGCGGCGCTCCTCACCGGTTGAGGCCTCGACCTCGTCGAACAGATTCCGGATGTCACCGTGCTGGCGCATCAGCAGCGCCACCACGTCGATGTCCCTCGCCCGGTCGTCTCCGGCCTGCGGGGTGCGCAGCTCGCTCATCTCGGCCCCTCACTTCTCGCGCATGGCGGGGTCGGGGTGCTCACCCTCGGACTGCACGCGGTACTCGCGGCCGAACATCTCGTCGTGCTCCGCCATGACCCGCTCGCTGGGCGGCTGCTCGCCGCCATGGATCTGCTCCTGCATCTTCTCGAACCGCTCGTGGGCCTCGCGGACGTAACCGGCACCCAGCGTGGTCAGGTCCATCTGCGTGTCCAGCAGCTCCCGCAGGTACTGCTTGTTCGGCTCGAAGGTGAGCACGTTCGGCAGCTCCGGCGCCAAGACCTCCTGCGGGTCCCGGCCGTCGTGGCGGCGCATCAGGTCGCAGGCGGTGTGCAGGTGCTCCAGCTCCATGTTCAGATGCAGCTCCCAGATCGCCTTCACCTTGGGATCGCTCTCCTGCTCCATGAAGGAGTAGTAGAGGTAGCACTCGTTGTACTCGTGGTTGACCAGTTGCTCCCACCACGTCTCACCCGGGTCGACAAGGGACTCGTAGTGGGTGACGTGCTCCTCCTCGATGAGCCCGATCTCCTGGTAGAGCTGCCGGGCGATCGGCTCCATGTAGGTGGGGCCGGTGTTCATGTAGAAGTTCATGGTCTGCTGCTCCGCGGACATGATCGTCAGCGCGTGCAGCTTGGACAGCGGGTTCGTCTCGTCCTTGGCGTACGGGTCGCGCACGTTGTCGTACGGGTCCCGGTGGTGGAACTTCGTCGGCCGGCCGGGCATGACCTCCGTCAGCCCGTCGACGATCGACTCCGCCTTGCGGTGCTCGATCATCTCGTACAGGTTCGCGTACCGGTACAGGTGGTCGAAGTCCTCCAGCACACCGAACTCGTACGCCTGCTTCAGGTACGGGTCCGGCTCCATGCGCGCGACCCACGACGTCAGGTCCACCGCCACCTGCTCGTAGGCGATCGTCGTCTCCAGCACCGAGGACACACCGGGCAGCAGCCAGTTGACGACCTTCTGCTGCTGGGCCTCGATGTAGCGGGTACGCGCCAGTTGCCGCTTGACCTCGGGGTCGACCGTGTTGCGGGCGAGCTGGTGGCTGAAGAGGATCGCCTCCACCTCGATGCCGTTCATCGTGATGACGCGGCAGCGGGTGTAGGGGTCGCAGCGGTCCGGATCGATCGGCTGAACGTTCATCTCTCGCCAGTTGCGCAGCTGACGGTCCAGCGGGATGCCCCGCTGCTCCAGAGGATTGAAGGTCATGGGGGGAGCGCTCCTCGTGACGGCCGGGCGGGCGAAGTGCCTCCGTCGCCGCACTGCGTGGCGGCGCCGGGGCACGCCCGTCATGTTTCAGCCGGCCCGCCACCGCGGCCACCTCACACGCCCGGACGCCGGGACATGCCCTCCGTTCGAGCAGCCCCTTCGGCTGTTCAGCCCCGCCGATCCGCGCCGGGGCCATGTGCCGCCGACGCCTGCCCGCCCCGCCCGTTTCCGGCTCCCGGGCGAGGGGGACTCGCCGCCTGTGGCGGAGCACGGAGCGGAGCAGCGGGTACGGCCGCCGGTGCCGCCGGTTCCCGAGCCGGCCGTACGGCGCCCGGAACTGCGCTTCGAGGGCTGGATCGCCGGCCTGGGCACCTCGTCCGGTACGCGGGTCGTACTCGGCCACTGGCAGCGGACACCGTTCGGCCCGTTCAGCGACGTCATGCTGGAACGGGCCGACGGGGAACGGCTGCTGCTGGCCCCCACACAGGAGACGGCCGACTTCATCGGCGGCACCTACGTCTTCGAGACGGTCCGCGTCGTCCCCGTGCGGGTCGGCGTCGCGGACCGCACCTGGACCGTCACCGCGGGCCCGCTCGAGCTGCGCTTCCTCACCGGGCGGCGAGGGCCCCTGGGCTGCCTGCTGCGGACCGTGCCGGGCGCGCTCGCCCGCCGTCCGGCGTGGAGCGCGTTCACGTACTGGCCGGCCCGCCTGCTGCTGCCCGGAGTGCGGACCCGCGGCAGTGCGCGCGCGGGCCGCCGCGAGTGGTACGGCGCACAGGACCTGCGGCCGATCCGGGCCGTCTCCGCGTCCTTCGCGGGCGCCGACCTCGGTGTCATGGCGATCGTCGAACCGCCCGTGCGCTTCGGCTTCGGTTCCGTGCCGAGGCGACCCGCGCTCGTCCGGGTCACCACGACGGTGGCGCTCGAAGCGGAGTGAAGGGAGCCGGTCCGAGGGGTACCCGGCGAGCCGTGGAGTGGAAGGGAGGCGCCATGGGCGGCACGACACTACGGGAGCCCGCGCGCGGCGTCGCGGTCGCGCACGGTGCCTTCAACACCGTGGGCGGGCTGTGGCCGCTCGCGCACCTGCGCAGTTTCGAGTGGGTCTTCGGACCGAAGACCGATGTGTGGCTGCAGATGACGACGGGCGGACTGCTCGCCTCCGCGGGTCTCGCGCAGCTCGCCGCGGCGGCGGACCCACAGGGCCCTTCGCATGCCCGCCGCATCGGCCTGGGCACCGCGCTGACCCTGCTGGCCGTCGATCTGACCTATGTGCCGAAAGGCCGGATCCGGCCCACGTACCTGCTGGACGCCGTGATGCAGGCAGGCTGGATCGCTGCCTGGCTGCGCACCACCGGCCCGAAAGGGACACCGTCCCGCAGGCAGGCGTGCGGGTGCGGCCGGTGAGGGGCCTGGTGCGGACGGCCCGGTCCGCGACACCGGCGGAATCACGGCACGTCAGAGCGGTCGAGGCGGCTTTCCGCCTGCTCGCTCGCCTGCGCGGGGCTCCGGCCCTGCATCCGGACGGGCTGACGTGCGCGGCCGAGCTGCGAGTCATGGACGGCGGCGAACGCTGGGACGTGCCGTGGCTGGACACACCGGGTCGCTACGAGGCGACGGTACGTCTGTCCCGAGCGGCCGGCCTGCCCCGGCGGCTGCCCGACGGGCTGGGTCTCGCGGTGCGCGTGGAGCAGGCCGACGGCCCGGGCAACGTCCTCGATCTGCTGCTCACGAGCAGCGGCCGGGGCCGGCTGACCCGGCACCTGCCGCTGCCACGCGCCGACGCCCTGGGCGGACCGTACTCCAGCCTCCTCTCCTACCGGATCGCCGGCCGTCCATCCGTCCTGGCAGCCTTCCCCCGTCGTTCACGCGACGCTCGCGGGGCTCGCGATGCTCCCGTGCATGGCGACCCGGCGAGCCTGAGCCGGGCCCTGAGCGCCGGACCGCTCGTCTTCGACCTCTGCGCCGAGGCGACCGACGACCGGCGCTGGCGCGAGTTCGCCGTACTGACTGTCCACACGCCGCTGCCCGTACGCCCCACGGAGAGCGCTGACTTCGACATCTACGCCCACGAAGCGCGCGACTTCACCCCCGGCCCCGCGCTGTCCGCCATCCGCCGCGCCGCTTACCGCGGCTCGCGGGCCGGCCGGCGATTCGGCCGCTGATGAGGACGCGGTCC
The DNA here is from genome assembly GCF_001905845.1 of Streptomyces sp. TSRI0107. Classification (GTDB taxonomy): domain Bacteria; phylum Actinomycetota; class Actinomycetes; order Streptomycetales; family Streptomycetaceae; genus Streptomyces. The sequence goes on from NZ_LIVZ01000011.1 coordinate 221,086, forward strand.
GCCCGCCGCCGGTGAGAATGCTGTTCGCCGGTCGGTGCTCTCACCGGCCGTGGGCGTTCCCGCGGGGCAGGGGCCCGACATCGGGTCGGCGGCCGGGACGCATGGCTGCGTGCCTCTGCCCCGGGCCGGGCCCGCTGCGGGCGGCCAGGGCATCGGCTACGGCGCCGGTGGTGAAGGCGTACACGGCCTTGTGCAGGACGTCCAGGACGAGCTCCCCGCGCGGCCAGGTGGCCGGCGGAGCACCCACGCCGGTCGCGTTCTCCAGGATCTGGTCGTTGGTGAGACGGACCACCGTGAACTTCGCCGACGCCAGCGGTCCGCGCAGACCGGCCTGGGCCATGACCGAGCGCAGTACGCCGAGCAGGGCGGCCTGGCCGTAGTGCATGGCCCAGTTGACCACCGGCGGCTGGGCTCCCGGGCGCTCCGGCAGACCGGTCAGGCGTTCCAGCACCCGCGCGGGCACATGCGAATCGGGCCGGCCGGTGACCCTCTGCTCGATCTTCTCGCCGAGGGTCATCACCACACCCCCGACGCCACCCGCGAGCAGACCCTGCCACAGAGCGCGCTTGAGCATGTGGCGCCGGGTACCCGGCGCGGGCGTCTTCACGCGCCCGCCGGCCGTCGCGCCTAGAAGAAGCCCAGCTTCTTCGCGGAGTAGCTCACGAGCAGATTCTTCGTCTGCTGCTGGTACACAGGCAGAACCTGAAATGGTCCGGATCTTGATGGATGCGCTACGTGATGAGCCTGAAATGTGTCCGCCCGACCTCACAGGGCAATAACCACCTCGGCCCGTGAGCGTCAGCCGGCCAGCCCGCCTGCCGCGAGGCGATCACTCATGTCGCCCACCAACCCACTACCGGCGCTCTCAGCCTTGATGACGAGTGCCTCGAAGGATTTGAGGCGACGGAATGTCTCGGCGTACACCGTCTGTCTCTCCAAGGGAAGCTGCAGTACCTGGAGACGTCGGATGTCGACTCGGGACGAACTGGAGGCGTGGGTGCCTGCCTGGCGCCCGTTGGCTGGTGCGCGCAAGCATCCGGCGAGGAAGTGGGCATCCAGCTTCTCGGGGTCCACCCGCAAGGCGTAGAGCTGAGGGCCCAGAGCCACTGGTGGCCCTTCGTGGACCCACGCCTTGAAGGCCCGGATCACTCCGGCGACCACGACGTCACCCTCCTCGGCGATGGCGTGGGCCGAGTCGGTGGGCAGGAGGCCGCCCGGACTGCCGTCGTGCAGGAGGTCGGCGATGGTGAGGAGGGGCATGGCGGCCCCGCGAGCCGGTGTGACCGTCTCCAGCGGTTGCTGCCCGGCGCGCAATGTCAGGGCGCCCGCTTTGACCAGGTCTCCCACCGTCGCGGTGGTCTGCGGAGCCGCGGCCTCGAAGTCGAGTCCGGACAGGTGCTGAGCGTGATCGGCCAGATCCGTCAGCAGCGCCCCGAACTCGCCCCATTTAGCGACGAGCTCCTTCGGGGAGGGCTCCGTCATCGCCGCGGTGTAGCGACCCGGGGTGACGTCCACCTCGTCGTCCAGCAGGTCCAGCAAGGGGACGCAAACCGCCCCCTCCGGCAGGTCCTGGGTCGGGTGGTTCAAGGTCGCCATCGCGGTGAGGACGAATGATCCGAGAGCGTCCCAGTCGGGACTCGGCTCGCGTGATCCGGGTCGTGCGAAGCGTGTGGCGTCAACCAGGAGGGCGTCCTGGCTCGCGGGTGCGGCGGCGAAGCCGTCCGCCGCTGCCTGGAGAATCCACAACTGCAAGGACACACTGTGCGGTTGGGCACTGCCGGGCGGCAGGGACACAACCGCCCGGAGCACACCGGTGCGCAGCAGTGAACCGCGGATACGACGGCCCGCCTTGCGCGACGCGACCGCAGGCGGAAGAACGACCACGGCGGCCCCGCCGGGCTTGAGGTGGGAGAGCAGGTGCTGCACCCAGGCCAGTTCGGGTTCGGTTCGTGGGGGCAGCCCATGCGTCCAGCGCTGGTCGGTGGCGAGCTCCTCGTAGCCCCAGTCACGTTCGTTGAACGGGGGATTGCAGAGCACGATGTCGGCCTTGGTGCCGGCGAAGGGGTCTTCCCGCAGCGCGTCAGCCGTAGCGACACGGGTACGGATGTCACGGTCCTCCGCGATGAACTCAAGACGAGCGGATGCCAGCGCGGCCAGCGCGGCGTCCAGTTCACAGGCGAGCAGTTCCAAACCCGGACGGTCGTACTCCTGAGTGGCCGCGGCGGCCAGGTGTCCCGTACCGCACGCCGGATCGAGGACGGTCAGCCCGCCTTCCCCAGTGCCGCGCCGGACGGCGAGGGCGATCCGGGCCATGAGCGCGGCCAGTTGTGGCGGTGTGGTGCTGAGCTGCCGGACATGAGTTTCCAGCCACCGTTGCAACAGGAACTCGAAGGTCTCGCGCGGCCCCCCCGCACGCCCCAGCTTCGCTGCCTCGGCCACGAGTTCCCGGGCCTGCGCGGAGAGTTCCGGGCGGGTGATCTCTGCTGTGGAGGAACGCATCCGGCGAGCCGCCTCGGCGACGGCCAGACCCGACTCGTTCCTGCTGCCCAGCGCCTCGAAGCGCGGCCAGAGGAGCTCTCGGCCGCCGATGTCCTTCAGCTTCCCGTTGTCCCGCAGCCACTGTTCGACCTCGGCCAGCGAGAACTGCGGGCTCACGTCGGTGCCCCCGATCCGCGTGGGGAAGGAGTCGTGGCGGCGGCGCCAGTTGCTCACCGCGGCTCGCCCGACGCCTGCGATCCGGGCGATCTCGGCCAGGCTGACGGGTACGACGTCGGGGGTACTCATCGATCAGTCTCCGAGGTACTGGGCGGCTGGGCTGGTCGGCGTCCCAGCGGCCGTATTGCTGGGAAGGCTACTACGCTCATTGACTCTGTTCACAGGGTTCGCGTTCCACCCTGATGTGTGGAGAATGTGGAGGTCAAGAAAGATGCCGGGTCCCGCGCCGGGATTGGTGCTCTGTGACCGCTATCGACTGGAGTCGGTCCTGGGCAGAGGTGTGATGGGTCACGTGTGGCAGGGCCGCGACCTGCCCCTGAACCGGCCCGTGGCCGTCAAGACCGTCGCCACGGAGTTGCTGGCCGTGCCGAACAGCCGCGAGGCGGCCCTGAGGCGGTTCGACAGGGAGACGCGGGCGGCCGCGTGCCTTGACCACGTGAATGTCGCCACCGTCTTCGACGCGTCGCTCGTGGACGACACCTGCTGGCTGGTGATGGAGCTGATCGAGGGCACCACTCTCGAGTACCTCTTCGATCAGCAGGAGGAGGGGCGGTTCGGCATCCCATCGGCGGTCGCCGTCGCCGCCCAGTTGTGCGCGGGACTGTCCGCCGTCCACGCGGCCGGCCTGGTCCACCGCGACCTGAAAACGCAGAACGTCATGGTCCGGCGGGACGGCATCGTGAAGATCCTGGACTTCGGACTGGTCAAACTGCTCAGCGACACCGACCCCCGCCTGACGACGACCGGTGAGGGCATCGGCAACCTCCTCTGCGCCTCCCCCGAGCTGCTGTCGGGTAGGGACCAGCTCGACGGCCGCAGTGACCTGTACGCCGTGGGCTGCCTGCTGCACCACATGCTGACAGGGGAGACGCCCTTCCCCACCCATCAGCCGGCACTCCTGGCCTCCCACCATCTCGCTACGCCCCCGCCCCTCGTCGCCGACTCCGGGGTCGACGTGCCGGGCGACCTCCAGGACCTGATCACGGCCCTGCTCGCCAAGCGGCCCGACGACCGCCCCTCCTCCGCCGCCGAGGTCTACGCGGCTCTCGCGCCCCACCTGCCGGAGCCGCGCCCCGAGCTGGCCGCCACCCGCACTGTGCCCGAGGACCCCCGCCGCCCGTTCCTGGTCCCGCAGGGCCCGGTGCCCTGGTGAGTCGGGCCGCCCGTCCCCGGCGGCAGCGAAGAGGCGATTGCAAGGGCCACCTTTCTGGCCTGGGGAGGTACGGGACTGCCGTGACCAGTGAGAGAATGGTTCGTCGGCCGGGTGCCGTGAGGTTCCGGGCCGCGGGGCGGTGACGGGCGCGGCAGGCGCCGGGACTGGGGACGGGGCGCGATGCGGCGAAGCCTTGGACGGTACGAGCTCAGGCACGAACTGGGCCGGGGCGGCATGGGAGTCGTCTGGGCGGCACGCGACCGTGACCACCACCGGGATGTGGCTGTCAAGGTACTAGCCACCCGCGGCCGGGCCGCAGAATTGAGCACGCTGGAACGCCGTTTCCTGCGCGAGATCCGACTGACCGGCCGCCTGCGCCACCCGGGTGTCCCGGCGGTCCACGACCACGGGAACCACGAGGGCGAGCTGTATTTGGTCATGGACCTCGTCCCGGGCCGCGCTCTGGACGCCGTCCTCAAGAACGACGGCCCGCTCGGCATCGCACAGGCCGCGGACGTCGCCCGCCGCACGGCCAAGGTGCTGTCCTACGCCCACGGTCAGGGCGTCGTGCACCGAGATCTCAAACCGTCCAACCTGATGATCACCCCCGACGGAGAGATCAAGGTGCTGGACTTCGGGGTCGCCGCCGCTCTCGAGCCCCAGGCCGGAGAGACCCGTTTCACTGCCTCCAACGCCACCCCCGGCACGGTCGTCTACATGGCGCCCGAACAGGCGGTGGGCCAGACCGTGCCCGCCAGTGACCTCTACTCGCTGGGCTGCGTCCTGTACGAACTGCTCACCGGGACACCACCCTTCACCGACGGCAGCCCCTTCATGCTCTACCACCGGCACGCCAACGAGCCCGTCCCGCCGCTCGCCGACCGCCGCCCCGACGTACCGGACGGCCTGCGGACGCTGGTCGAGTCGCTGCTGGAGAAGAAACCGGAGAACCGGCCCGCCTCAGCCGCGGAGGTGGCCGCCCTCCTCGACGCCTGGGCGCCCCGGCCGGCTCCCGCCTTCGGGGCCGCGCCCGCTCACCCGCGCCTCGCGGAGATCGAGGCCCTGCGCCGGGCCGGCCGCCCCGCCCGTGCCCTGGAGGAGTACCGGGAGCTGATGGCCGCCCCCGGCATCGACCGGGCGGGCCTGCTCGCCGCACGAGCCGGAGGCGCCCTGTGCGTGGCCGCGCTCGGGCGCACCCGGGAGGCCCTGGACGAGCTGAAGTCGGTCCTCGCCGAGCAGCGCAGCCTGCTCGGGCCCGGCCACCCCGACGTACTGGACACCCGCTACGAGATCGCCGTCCTGCTGATCCGCACCGGAGAACGGCACGCCGCCGGGGAACTGCTGCGCCGCCTGGCCGACGAAGAGGACAGGGGCCTGCCCGCTTCCGGCGCCGGGCACGGGCGCAGCCGGGCGCTGCTGGAGCGGCTGCGCCGGATGGGCTGAGCACCTCACCCACCCATAGTTTTGTAAGCTCTGTTCACAGATGATGCGCGGGTGTTAGCCTGCCGTCGCACCGCTCCGGAGGGGAGGCAGGACACTGTCTACGGACGGCGGCAGGACACACCGAGGGGAACACCGCCCATGACACAAGCAGCTCAACGCGAGACGGGGCGAACGGGGACGGAGGCACTCCCCGAAGAGGGCAACCTGGTCGAGGTGCGCGGCCAGTCCTGGGTGGTCGCCCGCGTGGAGCCATCCCCGCCCGCCCCCGACGGCCACGACAACCGCCGCCCGGCCACCCTGGTCCACCTCCAGTCCGTGGCCGACGGCCGTTTCGGCGACACCCTCTCCGTCATCTGGGAGGTCGAGCCCGGCCGCCGCGTGCTGCCCGCCGGCTCACTCCCCGACGCCTCCACCGGCACCTACGACTCCCCGAACCGCCTCGCCGCGTTCCTCGACGCCGTACGCTGGTCCGCCGTCGCCTCCGCCGACGCGAAGACCCTCCAGGCCCCCTTCCGCTCCGGCGTCGCCGTCGAGCCGTACCAGCTGGAGCCCGTCTCCCGCGCCGTCGGCGCACCCCGCGTCAACCTGCTCCTCGCCGACGACGTCGGCCTCGGCAAGACCATCGAGGCCGGCCTCGTCGTCCAGGAACTCCTGCTGCGCGGCCGGGCCCGCCGCACCATGGTCGTCTGCCCGGCCGGCCTCACCCTCAAGTGGCGCGACGAGATGGCCGAGAAGTTCGGCCTGGAGTTCACCATCGTCGACTCCGAACACTGCGCCCGCCTGCGCCGCACCCACGGCACCGCGGCGAATCCCTTCCGCGTCCACCCCCTCACCATCGTCTCCCTGCCCTGGCTGCGCGGCCAGAAGGCCCAGCGCCTCCTCGACGAGGTCATCGGCGCGCCCGAGGAGAGCCCCGACGGCGAGCACAAGCGCTTCTTCGACCTGCTCGTCCTGGACGAAGCCCACCACGTGGCGCCCGCCGCGCCCAAGCAGGTGTACGCCGTCGACTCCCAGCAGACCAAGCTGATCCGGCGCCTCGTCCCGCACTTCGAGCACCGCCTCTTCCTCTCCGCCACCCCGCACAACGGCTACCCCGAGTCGTACACGGCGCTCCTGGAACTCATCGACGACCAGCGTTTCGCACGCGGAGTCGACCCCGACAAGGAAGCGCTCAAGGACACCGTCGTACGACGCCTGAAGTCGACCGTCACCAACGCGGACGGCACGCCCCGCTTCCGTACCCGCAAGACCCTCGAACTCGCCGTCGACTACACACCGCAGGAACGCGAGATCCACCAGCTCCTCGGGGAGTTCGCCGAGCTGCGCCGCAAGAAGCTCACCCCGAACGCTCGCGGTGGACGCCGCGCCGCCGACCTGGTGACCCTCCTGCTCAAGAAGCGCCTGTTCTCCTCCCCGGCGGCCTTCCTGCACACCGTCCAGGTCTACCTGTCCCACCTGGAGGACACCGGCCCCGCGCGGGGCCGCTCCGCGGCGGCCGAAGTCCCGGAGTGGCTGGAGGAGTTCGCCGACCTGGTCGCCGACCTCGACGACACCGGCCTGGTCGACGCGGAGGACGACGCGCTGACCCGCTCCACCTCGCTGACCCCGGCGGAGGACGGCCGGGAACTGGACCTGCTCCAGGAGATGGAACGCTGGGCCCTCACCCACGAGGCGGCGCCCGACTCCAAGGCCGAGACCCTGATCCGCACCCTCAAGGCCATCTGCCGCCCCGACGGCAGGAAGTGGACCAACGAACGGGTCGTGGTCTTCACCGAGTACCGCGACACCCAGGAGTGGCTGTACGACCTCCTCCAGCAGGAGGAGCTCACCGACGGCGGCCGCGTCGAGCGCCTGCACGGCGGCCTGTCGGCCGAGGAGCGCGAGCGCATCCGCCTCGGCTTCCAGTCCGACCCGTCCCGCGAGGAGGGCAAGGTCCGCATCCTCCTCGCCACCGACGCCGCCGGCGAGGGCATCGACCTCCAGAACCACTGCCACCGCCTCATCAACTACGACATCCCCTTCAACCCCAACAAGCTGGAACAGCGCATCGGCCGCATCGACCGCTGGGGCCAGAAGCACGACCCCGAGATCACCCACTTCATCGGCTCCGGCTGGCAGCAGGCCCAGGCCGGCTCCTACGAAGCCGACCTGGAGTTCCTCTCCCGCGTGGCCAAGAAGGTCGCGCGCATGGAGCACGACCTCGGCTCCGTCAACGCCGTCCTCGCCGACGCCGTACAGCGCCGCATGACGGGCGACACGGCACCGGTCGACATCGAGAACGCCAAACCCAAGCCGATCAAGGGCCGCCGCACGGGCGGCGAGGTGGCACCGGAGCAGAACGTCACGGCGCAGACGAAGCGGCTCGCCGACCAGTACGACGAGACGGTGACCGCGCTGGGCCTGACCCCGGCGAACGTCAAGCGGGTCGTCGACACGGCCCTGGCCCTGGACAACCAGCCCCCGCTCCTGCCCTCCACCGTCCGGGCGGAGGACTTCGAGCCGGGCGACCTGTTCGAGGTCCAGCCCTTGTCGGGAAGCTGGGAGCGGGCCACCCGAGGCCTCGCGCACAAGCTCCGCGAGGGCGAACAGCGCCCGCTCACCTTCTCCCCGCTGGTGGCCGCGGAGGCCAAGGACGACGTGGTCCTCGCCCACCTCAAGCACCCACTGGTGGCGCTCTCCACGCGCCTGCTGACGGCAGCCGTCTGGAACGCCGACTCGATCGGCCTCAACCGCGTCACGGCGGTCGTCTCCGACGACCCGGCCGTCACGACCACCCTGGTCTCCGCGTACGCCCGCTACGTCCTCGTCGGCACCGACGGCACCCGCCTGCACGAGGAAGTCCTGTACGCGGGCGGTTGGTTCGGTGACACCGGCCGCTTCCGCCGCTGGGAGTCGGTGGGTGAGCAGGGCAGGGTCCTCTCCCAGGCACTCACCGAGGGCATCGAGGCGGCCCCGCACCTGCGCAAGGAGCTGACGGAGGCCTGGTCGAAGCTGCGCGACCCCCTCTACCGCTCCCTGGAGGCCCGAGCCGCCGAACTCGGCCGCCAGCTGGAGAGCAGGCTCGCCGACCGCCGGGCGGAGGAGGAACGCCGCATCACGGCCACCCTCGACCGCTTCGAGGCCACCCTGCGCGCCAAACTCAAGGAGGAGGGAGACGGCGAAGGCGAGCAGCTGGCTCTGCTCTCCACCCACGAGCTGACCGGTCACGAGCGCCGCCAGTTCGAGGACGACCGCCGCCGCTGGCAGGAGCGCCTGGAGGGGCTCCCCGCCGAGCGCGAACGGGAACTCGCCGCCATCGCCGCCCGCTACCGCGAGCCCCGCTCCCACCTCTTTCCCGCCGCCGTCGTCTTCGTGATCCCCGCAAAGGAAGCCCGCCGATGAGCCCCCGCCGCACCATGACCCGTGGAGCAGCCGCCGCCAAGGCCCAGGCCACCGACGGCCGCCGGCAGCACCAGGAGTGGCTGGACCTGACCGAGGTCTCGGGCCCGTTCCTGACCATGCCGGTCCTGCTGCGCGCCTGGCCCCAGCTGGACGCCCTGGAGAAGGACGAGCGGGCGAGGCTCCGCGCCCGCCACGCCGACTGGCAGACGGACACGACGGCGGGCCGTGACGAGTGGGTGGCATATGTGCTGGGCCGCCTGCTGGAGTGGGGCGATGCGCTCGCGTTCCGCCACGGCGAGTCGGAACACCACGGCCTGGACCGCCTGACCCTGCGGGTCGCGGAACACAACACCGAGGTACGCCCCGACTTCGCGCTGGTCGAACCGGGCACGGACCTGGCTGCCGAGCCGGACGTGGAGTCGGCGGCGAAGCGAGTACGCCTGCTGGGCATGACCGTCCCGGCCGGTACGGCGCCCACGGCCCGCGTCGGCGGTGGCGGCGACTGGTCCGCGGCCCCAGCCGACCGCCTGGCCCGCCTCCTGCGCCACCACGGCGTACCGCTCGGCCTGGTCACCGACGGCCGCTGGTGGTGCCTGGTCTGGGCACCGCTGGGCGGCGTCACTACCACGGCCGTCTTCGACGCGATCGGCTGGAACGAGGCGGCGGAACGCAACGTCGTGCGCGCGTTCGTCTCGCTGCTGCGCCGCCGCCGGTTCTTCGAGTACGACGACGCCGAAACGTTGGTGGGTTTGCTGAAGGCCAGCCTGGCAGCGGGCGAGGACGTCACCGAGGCGCTGGGTATCCAGGTCCGGCAGGCGGTCGAGTTGCTGGTGGACGCAATAGGGCGGGCCGATGTGCGGGCGGTCGAGCACGGGGCGCCGGGCCTGCACGCGTCCGGCGTGAGCGCGGGCGAGGTCTACCGGGGCGCGGTGGCGGTGATGATGCGCGTCGTGTTCCTGCTGTTCGCGGAGGAACGGGGGCTCTTGCCGGCGGACAACGAGGTGTATGCGCGGTCCTATTCGGCGCGCTTCCTCCGCGATGAGCTGAAGGCGCGGGCGGACGAGGAGGGCGAGACGTCGCTGGAGCACACGACGTCGGCCTGGCACCGCCTGATCGCCCTGTTCCACGCGGTGCACGGGGGAGTGGACCACCCGGGCTCGGGCTTCCACCTCCCGGCGTACGACGGTTCGATCTTCGACCCTGACAAGTACCCGTGGCTGGAGCGCACCACGCCCCTGCTCCCCATCGACGACCGCACGGTCCTGCACATGCTCCAGGCCGTGCAGGAGGTCCGCGTCGGCAAGGGCAAGGACCGCGAGGTCCGCACGCTCAGCTTCCGGGCGCTGGACGTCGAACAGATCGGGTACGTGTACGAGGGCCTGCTGTCGTTCGACGGGCGCCGGGCGACTGAGCACATGGTGGGGTTGATCGGCCCCGAGGGCCTGGAACACGAGGTGCCGCTGCGGGAGTTGGAGTCACTGGCGGCGAAGGCGGCCACATCGTCGGGGACCTCGGTGAAGGCGCTGGCCAAGGCGATCCACGAGAAGTGGAAGGACCCGAAGCCCCCGGCGACGGCTGGGCAACTGGAGAAGAAGCTGGCTCCGCTGGGGGCGGAGGCTGCGGCGGAGGCACGGCGCCGGCTGAACGCGGTGACGAAGGACGCGGCGCTCACGGAGAGGCTGCTGCCGTTCGTGGGCATCCTGCGGGATGACCTGCGCGGCCTGCCGACGGTGATCCCGAACGGCGCGTTGTACGTGACCGAGTCGTCCCTGAGGAAGAACACGGGGACGCACTACACGCCCCGCTTCCTGGCGGAGGAGGTTGTGCTGCATGCACTGGAGCCTCTGGTGTACGAGCCGGGGCCGCTCCAGACGGCGGACACGGGGGAGTGGCGGCTGAAGTCGTCCGAGCAGATCCTCGACCTCAAGGTCGCGGACATTGCGATGGGGTCGGCGGCGTTCCTGGTGGCGGCATGCCGTTATCTGGCAGACCGCTTGATCGAGGCGTGGGAGTCCGAGGGCCGCGCGGACGCGATGACGTACCGCGCGGGGCGGGCCGTGGACGCGGTGACTGCGGCGGACGCGGAGCAGGACCCCGTGGTCATCGAGGCCCGGCGGCAGATCATCGAGCACTGCCTGTACGGCGTCGACATCAACCCGATGGCCGTGGAGATGGCCAAGCTGTCGCTGTGGCTGGTGTCCATGGACCCGGGGCGGCCGTTCACGTTCCTGGACGACCGGTTGGTGTGCGGGGACTCGCTGCTCGGTGTGCACAACATGGAGCAGATCCAGTCCGTGCACATGAAGCCGGGGCAGCAGGCCGACATTCTTGCCGAGCAGGCACGGGAGTTGGTGGATCAGCTGACGCGGGAGCGGTTGGCGATCACCGCGATCAAGGGCGTTGACCTGCCGGCGTTGCAGGAGAAGCGGGAGCGGCTGGAGGAGGTCAACCGGCATTCACGGCGGCTGCGGCTGGTGGGGGACCTTATTGCGGGGGCTGCGCTGGCTACTTGTGCTTCGGGGCGGGTGCCTTGGTACGAGGAGGACGGTGGGGAGCGGGTTCGGGATCTGTTTCCTCGGGCTGCTTGGATTGTGCGGCAGATCGTGGAGGAGGGGGTCGAGGACGACTCCGAGGTGGTGCGGGAGGCTGGGGCTACGGCGGAGGTGTGGCTGAGGGCTGAACTGCCCGCGGATGCGCTGGAGCGACGGCCGGTGCATTGGCCGTTGGTTTTTCCGGAAGTGTTTTCCCGCCGGGGTGGGTTCGATGCCGTCGTCGGCAACCCTCCGTTCCTGGGAGGGAAAAAGATCACACCAGCATTGGGGCAGTCATACAGGGAATATCTGGTGGAGTTTCCGGCGGAGGGGGCGCGGGGTAATGCCGATTTGGTTGCCTATTTCGAGCTTCGAGCGCACGCCCTGGTGAATGGGGAAGGTCAGACGGGTGTCGTAGCCACGAACACATTGGCGCAAGGGGACACGCGAGAAGTTGCCCTTGATCGGATTCTTCGGGAAGGTGTGCAAATCCGGCGGGCGGTTAAAAGTGCCAAGTGGCCATCGAGGTCAGCCAATCTTGAGTACTGTTCTGTCTGGACATCGCGGGCAACTCTCGGCGAGACGGCTGACTGTGTGCTTGCAGATGAAGTCGTGCTTAATGGCATTAACAGTTCACTTGGGCCGGGAACGAGAGTTACATCATGGGCGATGCCGCTGATCAAGAATAGGGGCCTCTCCTTCCAGGGGAGTGTGGTGCTGGGTCTTGGCTTTACTCTCCCTGAGAGCGAAGCTCGCGACTGGTTGGCCGAAGATCCCCGATACTCGGAAGTCCTTTTTCCTTACCTCAGCGGTCAAGACGTCAATCAAGACGTGCAACATGGTACGGATCGGTGGGTCATTAATTTCCGCGACTGGCCTGAAAGTGAGGCTGCGGTTTACCGTAAGGCTTACGAAAAAGTCGTTCGAGATGTCAAGCCGGAACGGGTTGCGAGTAAAGATAGAAGGCAGCGTGAATATTGGTGGCGATTTAATCGACTTGGGCAAGATCTCCATGGAGCAATAAGCGCGTTCGAGCAGTGTATCGTTCTTGCTCAGGTCAGCAAGACGGTGATGCCGGTACTTGTGCCCACTGGTCAAGTGTTTAGCCACAAGCTTGTGGTCTTCGCTTTTGATGACTTCGCGTCGTTTGCCTTTCTCAGTAGTGCAGTGCACTACTGGTGGGCTCTAGACCGTAGCGGGACTATGAGGACGGATCTCAGTTACAGCCCTACGGACGTTTTTCAAACCCTCGTTCGACCTCCGCTCGCTGACCGTCTACGCGTCGCTGGTATTCGTCTGGATAGCCATCGCCGGGAACTAATGCACCGTCGGGATGTCGGCCTGACAGGAGTTTACAACCTCGTTCATGATGAAAGCTGTCAGGATGCCGACATCGTCGAACTCCGTCGCATTCATGAAGAGATTGACAAGGCGACTATTGAGGCCTATGGCTGGCTTGACCTGCTGGGTGAAGTCGGCCCAGCCTGGTCTACCGACCCCGCACACCAGCGGGTTCCGCTGGACCATGGCTTCCACGACACTGACCAGGGCCAGCGTTACACCATCGGTCTCCTCGCCCGAACCGAGATCATCGACCGCCTGCGCCAGTTGAACCACCAGGCCTACGCCGACGAGGTCCACCTCGGACTGCACAAGGGTGTGACCGAAAAGAAGGCGAGGGAGAAGCACCCCGACCTGCCCCCGCCCTCCCCCGAAGCCATCCGGAAGCGCAAGGAGCAGCTGGCTGCGCGAGGTGGGTCGGATTTCGGTGAGGGCGCCGAGGGCGCCCTGTTCTGAGTCGGCGGCATGACAACGGGCTGGCTGCGTCACCCCAAGTTACGCGGGCGAGCCCGTTGTTTCGCCAAGAAGCTTCGCCTGGCTCTACTGCGCCGCCAGCGTCACGAACGCTGCCCACTCACCCCGGCCGACCCGCAGCACCGGCCCATCGCCCGTGGCCTTCGAATCCCTTACGTACACGGCGTCCAGGCCGGCGGCCACCTCCAGGCAGTCGCCACCGTTCGTCCCGCTGTAACTACTCTTGAACCACTCCAGTTCAGCGGCCTGACGAGTGTGCTGGTCGGTGCTCATAGCTCCCCTGCCATGCGCTCGATGAGACGGGAGGACTCCTCGGTGTTGAGGGCCTGCGTGCGCAGCATCCCATACCGCAGCCAGAATTCGCTGACCTCGTCCTGATCTGACCTGACGGTCGCCACACCCTGAGCATCGACGTAAACGTGCCGCTTGCGGTCCGTCGACTCCAGCAAGACCATGGGCCCGTTAAGTCCACTATGGGCACCTCGGGAAGTCGGCATGACCTGAAGCTCGATGTTCCGCATCTGCGCGCATTCAAGCAGGTGCTCCAACTGATCGCGCATGACCACATTGCTGCATACGTTTCGCCGGAGCGCGTCCTCCTCCACGATGAACACGAATACCACGGGCGGATTCTTCCGGGACAGCAGCGCCTGTCGCGCGAGTCGCGCTGCCACACGTTGCTCGACGACCTCCTCATCCAGCGGCGGGAAGTGTGCTTCCAGGAGTGCCTGTGCGTACGCCTGGGTCTGCAACAGCCCAGGAATGAGTAGGGGATCGTACGAGAACCTGCTCAACGCGTCGGCCTCCAGGAGTGCTACGTTCCTGAAGAACCTCGGCAACTTCGCGAGGTCCACCTTGTCCTGGAGCACCTCCAGAACCCCACCGGCCCCCAACGCCCGCTCTGCCGCCACCGTGAATGCCACCTTCGCCGGACGCCGCCCCTGCTCGACCGAGGCGACTTGCTCCAGGGAGTAACCGATGGCATCCCCGAGCTGCTGCTGGTTCAACCCCGCCCGCTTCCGCAGATGCTGGAGCAGTACTCCGTACGCAGACCACACCCCCGGCAATTCCGGCGTCTCCTCCTTGACCTTCGACGCCCGACCGCTCCGCCCGTCCCGTACCGCCTTCACACGCTCACGCCCTTCCGTGCCGACGTCCACCCGGCACGCCACCGGGCCATGTTCAACGGGACCCGGAGCAAGGGAGACACGACCAGAACCCGTACAACGCCCGTACAACCAAGCCAACAGCCCACCGTCCGCCCCGTACGACAAGGACGACGTACGGCCGTCGTACCTGGTCAGCGGACCACACGCCCGCCCAGGCTTGCCCCGTGACACAACATCAGCTCACCGACGAGGCGCGCCCGCCCCACACCCCCACCCACCACCTGACCCTGCGCTTCAGCAGCACCAGACGCGGCGCCCGCCTGGCACGCCGACTCTCCGTCCAGCAACTAACCGAGTGGACGGGCCTCCCGCACGACTCGGACCCCGCCCGAACCGTCGCCCTCGTCACGGCCGAACTCGCGGCCAACGCGATCCGCCACGGCAGCCTCCCCGGCCGTGACTTCCGACTCGCGCTGCTCCTCCTGCCGTACGGACTCCGTATCGAGGTGACGGACACCCGCCCGGAGCGCCTGCCACCGAACCCGGCAACCCCGCTCCTGCCCACCGACGCCACCTCCGGCCGCGGCTTGCTCCTCGTCCAGGCCTACGCGAACCGCTGGGGCTGCACGGTCAACGACGCGTACACCAAGACGGTCTGGGCGGAGATCCACACCAACGGCCACGCCCCGCCGAAGACCGACCATCCGTCATACGAGGCATGACAGGTCAGCGCCCGGTCCGCGTTACGTCACCCACGTCAGGCCAGCCGCCTGCCATAGGCGAACAGCGCGGCCTCCACCTGGTCCGGGAGGACCCCCACTCGTCGCGCGTGGTCGTGGACGAGAGACAGGTACCGGCCGTAGCACGGCGTTGTCCAACCGCTCGTGTGCCACTTCTCGCCGGTGTCGGCCGCCCTTAGTGCCAGCGCGACGTAGCGGTCAAGGATCAGCGGGCGCCACGCCCCCACGCACTGCTCATGACCGGCGAAGTACAGCACCTTGGAGAAGAACGCCGGGCCGAGGAACTTGATCCGGCTGTCGTTGTTGAAGGTGTAGTACGCGGCGACGGCTCCCTCCTCCCGGAGTACGCCCAGCGCGGCTTCCAGACGTGCGTCGATGTCCCCGGCCGAGTTCTCGGCGAAGATGCGTGCGCGCCGCGCGACCGTCCGCGCTTTGGTACCCGTGCCCCAGACCAGCGCGGCGGTCAGCAGGTGTCGGCGGCCTTCTGCTGTGTCGGAGCGGCGGGCGATGCCGAACACCGTGCGCCGATCGACCCTCGGTCGGCCGGCCGCCGTCGGGCAGGCGTCGAGTTCAGCGGGCCACCAGTCCGGACCGGGCAGGAGAGGCAGCCAACGAGCCCGGTCGAACGGAATTGCCTGACCGAGCACCTCGTCACGGTCCGGAAAAGTGGTTCGGGCGGGCATCAGATCCACCTTGGCTGACTGCACGTTCCGAGTGTTGCGCAGGGCAGGATCAACCGTCCATGGTGAGCGGCGAGCCGCACAACGCGGCCATTCCGAGGGCATGCTTGTGCCGGGGGCGGCTTTCGCCGCTCCAGCAGGCCTGTTGCGGGATACGGATCTGGGCGACCTCCCGACCTTGGATTCCGATGACTGCCAAGCGTGTGCCACTGGCCGCCCGAACGTTGTCCCGAATGCGCTAAGTGGACGTTGTGTCTTGTGAACTCAGCGCACAAACTGCATACTTGGCAGCGATCAATCACCGCCCGCCTTCTCCACAGGCAGGCACGCGTGGCCGGGGGGCGTGCGTGAGCGGCCCAGACGACAGTCTGGCGCGGACCGCCTTCACGCGACTTCAGGTCCACGACGCATCAGGCCAGGAAGGCAGGGTCCCGATCGTCAGGAGACCTCGACCTCCTACCAGTCCAACGAAGGGCTAGCCTTCACCGCGTCGCCGATGACGCAGAATCGGCGCCGGGCTCGGATGCCGGCTTCACAGCGGCGCAAGAGCAGTGCCCCCTGGTCCTGTCCGGATCGGCACCGCTCTCTCCCGGCATCGGAAAACCTCGGCCCCCTGCCCGGCGATCGCCGCGCGCACCCCGATTACCCAACAACTGCCAGAAGCCACTTCAGGAGCGGGCGATGGACAACGAGATTCAGCTGATCAGTGACGATGATGGACTGATGGTCATCGGGAGCGCGGCGGATGTCGACCGCTTCCTCATCGCGGAGGGACTGTCGTCGTCGAAGGATCTCGGGCCGCAATGGCTCAAGTCCGTCTTCGGTGCCGGTGCCGGTGCCGCGGTCGCGCAGGCAGGTTCTGAGTTCGCCGCCGACTCCGGCCGTTGGGTGAAGCTGACTCCGAAGTCGGCGCAGCTCGTCAAGAAGTACGGGCTGAGGGAAAGCTCGAAGACCGGTTTCAGCACGGGTGTGGTGACGGGGCAGAAGGGTCAGATCAGGGGATTCGTAGAGTTTGTGAAGGGACCCCGATCGTTTCTGACCAACCCGGCGGCTCTCGCCAATGCCGCGAAGCTCATGTCGCAGGTCGCGATGCAACAGAGCATGGACGAGATCACCGACTATCTCGCCGCGATCGACGCGAAGGTCGAGGACGTGTTGCGCGCCCAGAAGGACACTGCGCTGTCCCGCATGATCGGAGTGGGCCTCGTCATCGACGAGACCATGACCATCCGTGAGAAGAGGGGCAGGGTCGACGACATCATGTGGTCGAAGGTGCAGGACGCGCCGACGGCGATCGCGGAGACCCAGGTGTACGCCTTGCGTCAACTCGACGCGATCGCGGAAAAGATGGAGCGGCAGTCCAAGATCGGTGATCTCGCCGGGACGGCCAAGGAAGCCGAGTCCGCGGTTCGGGAGTGGCTCGCTGTTCTGGCTCGCTGCTTCCAACTGCAGGACGCGATCGCCGTGCTCGAACTCGACCGGGTACTGGACGCGTTTCCGGAGGAGCTGGACGGGCATCGCCTCGGACTGAAGGCTGCCCGGCAGGACCGGCTGGAACTCATCTCGCTGAGCACCGAGCGTCTGGTGGCCCGGATGAATGCTGTTGCCGGCACGGCCAACGCGAAGGTGCTGCTGCACCCGACCAAGTCCCCGGCTGTGGTCCAGTCGAGCAATCATGTCGCGACCTGCGTCCATGACCTCCACGGACGGCTCGGCATTGAGTCCGGTCGCCGGTCATCGGAGGCGAGACGATGGGTGGACGCGGTAGCGGAGGTGAGGGACAAGGCGCTTGAGACGGGAGCGAAGGGTGTCGATGCCGCCAGAAGTCTCGGAAACGAGACCCTCGACCGGGCCAGCTCGGTCAAGGGCAGGCTTGCCGGCGAAATCGCCGAGCGGGCGCGCCGTCGG
This sequence comes from Streptomyces sp. TSRI0107, assembly GCF_001905845.1. GTDB lineage: Bacteria > Actinomycetota > Actinomycetes > Streptomycetales > Streptomycetaceae > Streptomyces. The sequence continues at coordinate 238,561 of NZ_LIVZ01000011.1, forward strand.
CGCGGGGACAGGGAGGGACGCGACGAGGAAGGCTGAATGAGCGCCGGAATCGCAACGCACCCGGTGGTCGTCGAGTCGGCGGCACCGCCGCCGGATGGGGAGCCGACCGGACATATCGGTGCGGAAGCGGAGGCAGAGCCGATGCGCCAAGAAGGCGGCGGACACGACTACCACTGCGGCGGGCACAGTCGGTGCCGAGCCGAGAAGGCGTAGCAGGAGAAGAAGGCCCACTCGCAGCAGGGATCGTCGCCCACTGCCGGGGTCGGTGACGCTGGACCGACGAAGAGCCAGCGGTGAGCAGTCGCGTGTGGTTCTGACCGTCGTCACGGTCGTTACACGAAGCGCGGGTCATACTGGGGGCATGCTCGTTCCCAGCGGTCGGCTTTCGCCGCTCCAACAACATCTGTTGCAGGAACTGGATCTAGGTGACCTGCCGGCTCCCGAACGGGCACCGGAGCCCTACCTCGCCCGCGATCTCGACACGGACGAGGTCCGTGACGCTCTACCCACCCTCGAGTGGGCCGGACTGGTGGAGCGACGGGGCGACGACGGAGGCAGCCTCGCGCTCACCCCGCTCGGCGCGGCGGCCCTGCGCGAGGCGGAGTGTGACGAGCTGACGGCCCGCCTGAGCGCGGTGGCGTCCTTCGCTGACACCGTGTCCCGGGGTGCGCCGCCGCGCGTCGCCGGGCATGCCCTGAAACGGCTCGCCGAAGGCACGTGGACCCTGGAGCAGGCGGAGTCCTACGTCCGTACTGGTCTCGTGGGTGACACCCGCCCCTCATGACTCGTCCGCCTGGCCGAAGTCCAGGACGACGCGGCGGCGGGCACGAGTTGCCCCAGGCTGCGGAGGGAGAACTCCCGCCGACGTGAGGTCGGCGACCGTGATGACCGGCGAACTCACGATCTTCGAGGTGAGCGCCTGTTGCACGGGTGCGAGGTCGACCAGCCGCCGCAGGACGGACAACAGCTCGATCAGCTCCTCCGTCCACTCGCGCGGCCAGGCCGTGACGTGGATGTCGTCGAGCGGGCTTGTCTTCCGGCTGGTGGGGGAGGCCTTCCGGTAGCCGAACCACTTCTTGATGACGTGCATGCCGCCGACTTCGTAGTTCCAGACTTCGGGCGGGACTTCGGTGAAGGTGCCCGGTCCCACGTGCAGGGTGCTGGTCTCCTTGTCGTAGGTGAGCGTGTCGGGAACGGCTGAGCCGATCGGGGCCGTGTACCGCACCTGCCGTGGGTCGCCTGACGGAAATCCGACACCGTCCTGGCCGGACGCCGGCGCATCAGGTGGGGAGCCGACCTCGCCGTAAGTCGCCGCCCACAGGAATTCGCGGCCGACGCGTACCGCCTCTTGCCATAGTTCCGGGTCGCGGGTGAGCGGTAACCGGACACCGGGGGTTAGGAGTTCTTCGGCGAATTGCTCGGTGAAGGCGCTGTGTCCGGCGACAGCCAGGGCGTATGCGGCGAGGTCGTGCACGGTCACCTGCTCCAGACCGAGGGCGCCGGCCAGGTACCGGAGAAGGCCTGTGGGAACGTTGGCGCTCCCGTCGGGATGGAGAACGGGATGTACCCTTCCGCCTCTGCCGTTGAAGTGGTGAGTGTCAGGTAACAGCGCGGTCGCCACCAGCGCCGGACCACTGTTGATCTCGTGGCTGCTTTGCTGGTTGAGGAACAACTGCCCCGGCTGTAACGCTTCCCATAGCTCTGCCCGCGGCCGGTCGATGACACGGTGGTCCGCAATGAGCCACTGGCGGTCGAAACTGCGGAGTCCGATCCGTAAGAGCCGGGGTCGGTCTTGCAATTCGCTCCGCAGACTTCGGTCGGTGTGCGGGAATCCCGGCAGGCTTGGCGGCCGCGTATCGAGACTGCGGCTGTCGGTTTCCTTGAAGAGGAGAGCCTTCACCTCGGGATCCGCCTCAGCGACCAGACGCGACCACCGTCGCCGCAGGACGGCGTCGGACGGGGAGGTCACCCACGACCGGTTGGTCTTATTGCCGGGGCTTCCCCACGGTAACAAATCCTCCAGCGCCGGGTAGTCGTCCCACCCCGACAAGGTCGCCGGCGTAAACGGCCGCACCCCCTGCGAGTGCGCATCCCGCCACCCCTCGTCATCGAGCCGTACCCCGCGAAGCTGCTCGAACTTCTCCGCCCTCCTGCCATGCAGTGCCCGGTAATGGATGCGCGCCGGCCTGTCGGAGTCGTGATCCGCCCGCCGTACGAAGACGCAGACCGACAGCGGCTGCGCGACATGCGGGAACACTCGGGTCGCCACGTCCGACCGCTGCCCCTCAGGAGACAGGTTGATGATCCAGCCCTCGTCGCACGTCCTGCGCAGATAGTCGCGCATGCCCCGCCCGGCCGGACCGGTCGCGAACGCGGACGGCGTGATGAAGCAGACGACGCCATGCCGGTCGTCCGGATGAGCGTCAAAGACCTTCCAGGTGGCCCAGCGCCAGAAGTAGACATACATGTTCTTCAGGGCGTGCTCGTAGCGGCCGTTGCCCGGATGCCGGAAGTCGTCCAGGGGTGGACGGCCCTGGCCCTTCACCCGCTTCTCGATCCAACCGCCCCGGTTCTCGGCCTTGTCGTCGTACGGCGGGTTCGAAATGACCACTGTGACGGGCACGTTGGCCTTGACGTGGTTGGCGCGGGCGCGGGACACCGAGAGGGCCGCGTACGTCGAGGCCAGCTGCTCTTCCTGGACGTACGGGTCGTCGAGCGTGTCCGTGACGTGGAGGTTGAGGCCGCCCGGCGGGAGTTGAGCCCCGTGCTTCTTCAGCAGGTCGGCCGTGCGTAACTCGGCGACGGCGAACGGGCCCATCTGGAGCTCGAAGCCGTACAGGCGCTCGGCGAGCCGGCCGATCGCGTCGGGTGCCATCGCGTCGCCGTGCCGCTCGGCCGCCTGCCGCGCCACCCGCTCGATGATGGTGTGCAGGTAGGTGCCGGTACCCATCGCCGGGTCGACGATGTGCACGCTCTCGTCGCCGTAGCCGCGTGCCTTGCCCAGGCGGGTACGCAGCACTTCTTCGGCGAGCCGGACCATCTCCTCCACCACCTGGTGGGGGGTGTAGTACGAACCGCTGCGCTGGCGGAGGCTGTCGTCGTAGACGGACAGGAACGACTCGTAGAGGTGGAGGTAGGCGTCCCGGTTGCCCCGGCGGATGACGTCCCACTCGACGGCCGCGACGGTACGGGCGAGGAGGTTCAAGGTCACCTCGAACCGCTCGGTGACGTTGTCGGTGAGCAGTTGGAGGGCTTTGCCCATCAGGGCGTGGCCGGCGTTGAGGCGGCGGCCGATCTCGTGGAAGCTCGTGCCGGTGAGCGGGATGTCCTCGGTGTGGGCGAGGAGCAACGCGAAGGTGACCGTCTGGGCGTAGCCGTCGGCGAAGGTGGCGTCGTCCGCGGTGGGGAACAGGAGCCGTCGCCAGTCGCTTCTGAGCCCGGTGAAGGGGCGGTCGGCCGTGGGGTCGGTCGCGTCCAGCCCGGTCTCGGCCCGCAGTTGTTCCCGTACGGCCTCCCGGAGCAGGCGGCAGAGCGGTGCGATGTGCTGGACGAGTACCGAGACGCGCCGAATCTTCGGCGGTTCCCAGCAGAGCACGGCCTGGGCCAAGGCGTCGAAGGCGGCGATGTTGCCCGCTGTCAGCTTCTCCCCGGCGCTCTTCAGGGCGCCCGACAGTACGACCTCTTCACCGATCTGCGCGCCGTACTGGAAGACACGCCAGTGGGTGCCGTTGGTGTAGAGCAGGTTGGGGAGGTCACGCAGCCGTTCCCACTGCCTCTTGTCGTGGCCCGTGAAGGAGTCCGGGTCGATGTTCTTTCCGGGGCGCTTCACCTCGATGTAGCCGGTCACGTCCGTATTGACGCGTACGGCGTAGTCGGGGCGTACCCCGAGGTGGGGGATGCGCGTCTCCGGGTGCCAGCTGACCTCGGCCATTGCGTGGTGCTCGGCTATCGTGCGGAACAGCTGCTCCAGAGGGCCACGGATCGCTGCCTCGCGGTCACCTGGGCCCGTCAGGTTCCGCTTGCATTCGGCGCCGAAAGCGGAGACCGCCTCCTGGAGCCACTGAAGACGTGCGTCAGCCATCGCTCATTCCCCCCGATCCCCCCGGAGCCCGGACGAAAGACGAGGCCAGGCCCTCATCGCGCAGTATGAGTCAGGACATGTCAAAGGGGGAGGCGCGTGCAGGAGTGCATCCCAGGCAGCTGTGCGCCCCCAGTGCCACCGTGGAGGAGTTGCCTGCCCTTGACGTCAGAAAGGCACTCGAACCCTTGTGAACTCAGCGCACGAGCAACATACTTGCGATTGTTGACGTCAGGCGGCTCGCTCGTCGCCCGAGGCGTTGAGGGGGGCACATGACGTACGCGGATGGCAGGCTGGTGCAGACCGCGGTGATCGGAAACAGAGGGTCCGACCGCGCCATCATCCTGCCGACGGATGCCGACGAACTCGCCCGGTGGCGCCGTCGGCACCCCGACTGCAGCTACTGGTGTGGCACGCTCCTCGGCGGCTGTGGCAACGAACTCTCCGACCGCCTCTACCGGGACAAGGTCTGCCACTTTGCTCACCACCCCCACACCTCCTGTCACCGCACGGCGACGGGCGCGAGCAGCGCGGACCACCTCTTCGTCAAGGGTGACCTGACCGCTTGGGCCAGTCGGCAGCGGCTGGCGGCCCGCGCCTCACTGCGTCACCTGGGGACCGGTCCGGGGGACGCCGTCGACTTCCGGACTCGTGAGGTCCGCCAGCACGTGCGGTTCCAGTTCCGCAAGCTGGCCCATGTGGAATGGGCGGTGGACCAGCAGCGACTGAGCCGGGATTCAGCCACCCTCGACTGGGTCTTCGGACCTGGCGCGGCTCACCCGGAGACGATGGAGGAGTTGTACGACGAGCACGGCTACCTGTTCCGGTTCCGTTGTGAGACGCAGGGGGCGGCGCGCCGTGTCCGCCTTCGTGCGGAGGACCCGCGGCGCAGCACCGAGTGGGTGCCGCTGGACGCGTGCGTGATGACGCCGGAGGGCCTGCGACTACCGGGCATGGCGCCTCGGCGCCGCACCCGGTCGGCCCGGTCGGAGCCGCAGGTCTCCACCCCAGGCGACGTCCGAGGGCCCAGTTCGCGGGAAGAGCAAGTCGTCGCCGCTCGAGCAGCGCTCATGACTGCCGCGAGGCTCCGCACACGCCCGACGTGGACATCCCTGTCCAGAGCTGTTGGCCGGGATCTGTCGGCGATCTCCGACGCGGAGCGGGTACGACTCCTGTCGGAAGTCGACGAGGCAGCGGGAAGAGACGGCAGTCCACTGCTTTCGGCCCTGCTGCGCACCGACGACGGCGGTACGCCGGTCTACTTGGGGCGCGTCATCGCGTCAGTCGGATGTGGAACACCCGCGACAGCTGCCGTTCTGAAGCATTGGTGCCAGCGCGAGGTGGATCGTGCCTTCGCGCTCTACGGGAACTCGCCCCGCACGCCTCCGGCCCGCCTGGAGATCAATCGGGACGGTCACTTCGCTCCGGACAGTGCTCCGGCTCAGCAGCCCCGCGTCATTGTGCACAGCAGAGGCGGACTTTCCCAGGTGTCGGAACGCCAGGCCCGTGAACTGCACCGCTCGGAGGCGCTTCGTCGACACCTGGTGATGGCCAGGAACGACAAAGCGGTCAGACTGGTGGCCGCCCTGCTGAAAGAGGGGGAGGAAGTCATTCCCCGGCTGTCTCGGGCCCAGAGCGCCAAGCTGCGTGCCGAGATGATCGATGCGCGGAACTGGCTCCGGAGTCGCCTGGAAAAGAAGGGAGCGAAGCGAGTCCGGAAGGCGAAGGCCAAGGCCAAGGCCGAGCAAGCGGCGAAGGCCTCGACTCGCGGCCGGGTCAGGAGTGGGAAGAAGCGGCAGAAGAGCCCGATGAACGGCGCCCGGCCTCTTCCCGGTCATGGCCAGTAGGTGATCGAGCCGAAGCGTGGGCATGCGAAGGCTCGCTGTACTTGGGTCGGGCCCGGTACTGGTCGGGTGGAGCTGGAAGCGGTGAAGGCCAGTCCTGGTGAGTGGCCTCGCGCGCAGGCCAACCAGGGCCCGCCCATGGTGACGCCGTGACACAGCTAAGGGCGACCGAAGAGCCCCGGACCTCCGCTGTCAGCGGCGTAACCTATCGTTCCCACCATGGCACTCACGGACATCACCGCTTCCAACGTCGTGCAGGCGATCGAAGAGTTCGACAGACTGGGGCGCGACGCCTTTCTCGAACAACACGGCTTCGGACGTGCCCGCCGCTATTTCCTGCAGCACAACGGCAAGTTCTACGATTCGAAGGCGATCTTGGGCGTCGCCCACGGCTACGCGGCTGGGCACGAGGTGCTGAGCTCCAGCGAATTCTCCGGGGGAGAAGGCCATGCCGTCTCGCTGCTTCGACAACTGGGCTTTACCGTGATCGACCGCCCGGCGAACGGACTTTGAGACGTCAGTACATTCCGGCTCGAGGTCAACGAACACCTACTGGTGTGCCGTGCTTCTCGATGCCGGCGGCGTCGTCGAACCGATTGCGCTAGTTCTCCAGACGGACCGGCATCAGGATTGAGAACGTCAACTCGTCGTCGATCCGGCGGATCGCGAGCGGTGCCGTGGGAGCGCCCAGTTCCAGGATCAGCTCGTCCCGGGCCCCGGCGGCGAGCGCGTGCAGCAGGAACTCGCGGTTACCGCCACGTTGTCCTGGTCGTCGTCACCGTCATCGCACACGATCACCGTCCCGTTCTCCGTCACCCGGAGCACGCTGAGGTCGCGCGGCTCGTCGTCCTGCTCACGCGTTTCGCTCGCGCGGACGGGACCGATCCGCAACGCCTCCGCGAAGGCCGACGTATCGACACGTGCCCGGCGACCGCCGGCAGGTGGACGAGACGACGGTAGTCGGGGAAGTCGCTGCCGAGGCTCTGGCCACCAGCCTGCCGGTCTCCGGTCTCCAGCCTCACACGGTCACCGTCCACCGAGACCTGGACGGATTCCTCGCCGGTCAGCAGCGCCCGCATCGCGTCGGCGAGCGGCGGCACGACGACCTGCGTCCGAGGTCCGCGGTACCCGAGTGTGGGTGCCTGCGCGACGGCCATCCGGTAGCGGTCGGTCGCCACGAGGTTGAGGTGTTCGTTCTCGATGTCGAACAGATCCCGCCGAGCATCGGCAGCTCGGGATCGGTGCTGGTCGCGAAACGGACCGCGTTCAGCGCGGCGGCCAGTACCGGTGCGGGGACGGACAGCTCAACGGTGGTGGTGGCGGTGGACGAAGCCATGGGGTTCTCCCGATGGTCGATCAGCGCTCGGAGCGTGGAGAAGTCGCTGCGGGCCTCGGCCAGGCCCCGTTCGAGTCGACGCAGGTGCGCCTTGAGGAGCCCGCGCACCAGGTCCGGGTCCGCGTTGGACCAGCCGGCCAGTACCAGACGGATGTCCGCCAGGGGCATGCTGGCCCGGCGCAGGCAGGCCAGCAACCGGGCCTCTTCCAGTTGCCCGGGCTCGTACCAGCGGTAGCCGCTGACCGGGTCCACCCAAGCGGGGACCAGCACACCGGCGTTGTCGTAGAACCGGAGTGCACTCACGCTCAGCCCACTGTCCCGGGCCATTCCCCGATGCTGCGCATCTCGCTCTCCACACCTGGATCTCTGAGCACTCGACAAGGTCGAGGGTCAACCCGCAGCTGCGTCCGAGTCTCTCCTCAGGAAGGGCAGTCCGCCCTCGTGGTGGCCGTACCCCAACGGATCATCAGGTAGCCGGATCCGCCGATCTCCGCCACGGCGTAACGGGAGTACGGCCATGCGTCGCCCGCGCTCTCCCGTTCGCTCACCAGGGACCGACATGCCTCGCCGGCGGCCATGTCCGCCCAGGACTCGACCTGCTGTTGGTTCCACTCCAGGTAGTCCGACCAGACGTACATCGCCGAACTGGCCGGGTCGAAGCCCACCTTGATCTGCCCGTTGCCGAGTTCGCGATCGGTGCCGAGGCTCTCGCGCATTCCGTTGGTGCCCTCGATGATCTTTCTTGCGGCACCGTCCGCGACCCGGATCTCGGCGCTGTCGGTGCTGGGGATCATCGCCTGCCCGAGGCCGTCCTCGTCCGGCTGCCAGTCCTGCGTGGCGGCGCCCGAGTCCTGCCCGGTGCCGCTGTCAGCGGCCGACTGGCACCGGGTGTTGGTGACGAAGTCGTCCCGCCACGTCACCTGGGGAGCGCGGCCCGTCTCCTCCTTGACCATGACGTACTTGCGGTACGGAAGATCCGGGTGCAGGCGGAGAGCGACATCCCGAACCGCCAGACACATGTTCCTGGCGATCTCCGTCTCGGCGTACATCGCCCCCTGCTCGTCCGAGGTCAGCGTGTAGGAGAGGTAGATCTCGCGGCGCGACTCGTGGAACCGCACGGTCTTCGGGGCGAAGTCGGCACCGTCGCTCAGATCCTGGGCGAGGACGCCTTCGTCGTGCAGGACTGCGCGTGCCACGTCGTGCTCGCCCGCGCCCTGCGCCGCTCGTGTCTGGGCCCAGCTTTCCGCAGTCGCCGAACCGCCGCTGGTGGTCTGCTGTTTCGCCGCCGTGTCGCCGCTCGCGGTGTTCGCGGAGGGCTGCCCGGAGCTGGCCGAGGTGAGAGGTGTGGCCGACGTTGTGGGCGAGGCCGTGTGCCGGCCGTTCCCGGTGTTCCCGGGCAGCAGCGCTGCCATTCCTCCGGCCAGGCCGCCGATGACGCCCGCGGCCAGGACGACCGCGCCGACCAGTTGCTTCTTCGAGCGGCTGCGACCTGCGGGCAGGTGCCATGTCGGGTCGTACCCGGCCGGTACGTCCCAGACGGCCGCGACCATATCCACCGCCGTGGGCGGCATCGCGTCGGCACCCACCACCTGGGTGACCTGGGCGGCCAGCAGGGCGGTGCACTCCTGGGCGGCCTCGGCGGCCGAGGGACGGTCACCCGGGTCCTGAGTCAGCGCCTTCTCCACGATGCCGCGCAGTGGCCCGGGGACACCGTCCAGATCCGCCTCGCCCGACATCACCCGGAAGGCCACCACGTCGGGCGCGCCGGTCCCGAATGGCAGCCGTCCGGTGGCGGCGTAGGCCACGAGCGCTCCCCACGCGAACATGTCACCCGCCGGGCCGGCGGTTCCCTGGCGGTACTGCTCGGGGCTGATCCAGCCGGGGGTGCCCGTCATCACCCCGGTACGAGTGACGCTGGTGCCGTCGGCGGCGTGGGCGATACCGAAGTCCAGCACGCGGGGGCCGACGGGGGTGAGGAGGATGTTCTGCGGTTTCACGTCGCGGTGCACCACGCCGGCGGCGTGAATCTCGGCCAGCGCCCGTGCCGTGGCGGACGCGAAGGCGTACAGGCTTGCCTCCGTCAGCGGTCCGTGGGTGGTCACGTGCTGGTTCAGAGTCGGCCCGGGAACGTAGGCAGTGGCCAGCCACGGCGTCTCCGAGTCCGGGTCGGCGGCGAGCAGGGGGACGAGGTGCGCACCGGTGACGCGCGACGACAGCTCGACCTCGCGCCTGAAGCGCGCACGGAATTCCGGGTCCTGGGCCTGCTCCGGGTGGATCACCTTCACCGCCACGCGCATTCCGTCGGAGGTGACTCCTGCGTGGACGGTGCCCATGCCTCCGGCGCCGAGGCGGCCGACGATGCGGTAGGGGCCTATGCGGGAGGGGTCGCCGGGGCGGGCCGGCTGGACTCTTCCGCCGGAGCCAATTGCGCTCACGAGTACTTCCTTGAACTGAGAGGGCGCCTGAACAGAGAGGCGTGTGACAAGGGGAGATGAGTCAGGAGGGCGAAGGCATCGGGCGAGCAGACCTATCAGGCGTGTACGGTTCGGCTGTGGCGAGCAGCCGTGCCGTGATGCTCCGAGCGGGTGGCACAAGCCCCGGCGGGCAGCCGTCCTCTTCCAGCGGTACTGGGGTGACTCGGCAGCGCGCGACCGCCGTGGCGGTCTCACTAGAACTAGAGTGCTATACGGGGCGAAACCCGCTCAGGTGTGCTGACGCAGACGGCGTCAACGGTCGGCGTAATGCTTCGCCAGATCCTTCAACTCGTTGATCCAGATCTCTGTGTCGTCGCCGGGGCGTTGATACGGGGCACGGCGGGCCAGTTTGAAGAAGCCCGCGGACGGCACGCTTGTCTCCTTCAGCACCACGAGGGCTGACAGCAGGGGCAGCGATCCGTCCGGACTTCCCTGAGCGGAGGCGTCCTCCAGCAGGTAGGGCATCGGTCCCTCGTGGGGTGGAACGTGATGGCCGAGCTGCGCCAGTTCGATGCTCAGTTGGCCGTACTGCAGAGGTTTCGCCCCTTGGCGCGCCCGATCGCGCAGAATCTCGACCAGAGCGTCCAAAGCCCGTTCGTACTCGACACTGCCCTTCCGCATCAGCGGTCCCCTCCCCAGCTGCCGGTTTCGTGCGAGGCGAGCCTATGCCTTTGTGTGCCAATCGACAGCCCCGGGTGTCCATCTCTGAAGAAAACGTTGTGAACTTAGTGCATGTGCCACAGGCTGACGGTTCCTCTGCCACCTGTAGCCGCCGTCCGGCGCCGCACCCCGAGCGTCAGGCGCGGCACCGCCCCCTAAGCCGGTCGATCAGATGCCGGAGAAGCCGGGGGCCCAGGTGAGTCGCAGGCCGACGCTGTCCGCAAGTGCCGCCCACCGGGCATCAGAAGGGGGTTTCTCCAGCACAAGGATCGGACGTATGACGGTGCTGGGGAACGCGGTCCGTAGCTGGTGGGTGTAGTCGAGGATCTGGCCGATGCCCAAGCGGATCTGCTGGTCTTCACGTGCCCCGGTCAGGCTCTTGATCTCGGCGACGAACACCTCCTCACCGCGTGACCAGCCGGCGTCGAACTCCGGAGCGCCCGGAGCGTACGTACATGCTTCGATGTCCTGGCGCGACAGGTGCGCGATGAGCGCGCCGATTGTCGCCTCGTGCGCGGTCGTCGCCTGGTCGAGGCGGCTGAGGTCCAGCGTGAGATCACCGGACAGTCGTCGGCCCGTCCGTCTCACTTGGAGGGGGCGGCCGAGAATGCGGCCCTCGGCCGTAGCAGCTGCGACGGGACGAACGCGTCCGGCGCCTGCCCTTTTTAACTCCAGGCACGGCGCGGGACGCCCCTTGAGCAGCTTCGAGAAGCCGTCTGCGTCCACGACACAGACGTGCCGCCCCCGGCTGCGCTCGGCCTCGGCGTCCACGAGCGTACTGCTGTAGGCGCGACGGTCGTCGGTCACGACCTTGCTGGCCAGATCGCCGTAGACAACCAGGGTGACCTTCCGTGAGAAGTCCGTCTTGGGAATCGCTCCGTGTTGTCCTGCTCTCTTGGCGCAGTCCGTTCTGACCGTCCACGCGCCGTCGACGAGAACACGGCCCGTGAAGCAGATGGTCTGGCCCCTGAGTCCGCGAACTGCTCCTGTGCATGATCGGCCTGGCAAAGCTGCCCCCTCCCTCAGGCGTCGTCCGGCGACAGCCAGCCGATGTGCCGCAGCACGGGCACGATCCGGAAGCAGACGAAGGCGACCACCGGTGTCTCGTCATCCGCGGCGGGAAAGAACAAGGCGTGCTGAAGCGACTTCTCGTTCTGTGGGTTGTTCAGGTCCACCAGAGGTAGATCGGGCCGGTCGAACGCGCTTTCCAGCCTGACCCCCTCTCGGGCGGTCAGCTCTCTGAGATGGCGCAGCCCCACTTGGTCCGCCAGATCGGCTGTCGTCAGCGACTTCTTGATCCGTGGCCTGTCATGCGTGTCGACGTACGTTGGGAACACCATGACGCGCCGTTCCCCATGCTTCGCGCCGGCGGAGATTCCCGAGCGCAGCCTGTTGTGCAGGTTGGAGAGGGCGGCGGGCATCTCCGGGACGACCGTGGGCTTGTAGAGCACCAGATCCCGCTCGCCGGTCACCCAATGGTTGTCGTGTACCGTCAGCGTGGGCTGCCCGGGGAGCCGTAGCTCCCACTCGATGGCGCTCGCTCGGGACATCACGCCGGAACAAGTCGTGCCTGTCTTGTCTCTGCGTGTTCCGTCGTCGCGAACCAGTACCAGGTCGGTCAAAAGCTGCACGAGTCATCTCCCCCTTTTTCGACATGTCCGACCGCATTCAGTCCCGCCGTGCCAGATCCAGCGCCACCACCCCCACGAACCAGTCCAGCACCTCGCAGATCTCCTCACCGTGCTCCGCGAAGACACTCACCGGGAAGGACGGACGCAGCTCCAGCTTGGCCTCGGGCAGGTCGATGCCGTCGATCTTGTTCAGGCGGTTCAGCAACTCCCGGCGCTGCTCCGTGTCGTCGAAGGGGGCGCGGGACTTCAGGTACTGGAAGACCACCTCGACCGTGCCGCTCACGGGGTAGATCCCGACCGGCCAGAGCAGGTGCGGGCCACGGCTCGTCCCGGCGTCCAGCATCGGGAAGCAACTGGTCTCCTCGTACCGGCCGTAGCTGACGTAACCGCCCTGCCGGCGCCAGAAGTCGAGGGCCGCGATGACACCGGGATGCGCGTCCGGCCAGTGTTCCTGCAACTGCGCCCGGAAGCGCTCGGCCGCCGCCGAATCCTCCCCCTCGGGAAGCGGATCGTGCGAGACCTGCTGAGTGACGTCCTTTCCCAGCAAGGTGGCCAGTTCCGCGGCGGTCAGGCGTTGCGAGCGGTGTGCCCGGCCCCAAGAGTCGAAGCGCACTCCCTCGCTGGTAAGAAGCTCCTGCGGCGGCTGCCGGTCGTCGCCGTCCGCCCAGCGGAAGGAAGGTGAGATCTTGCCCTCCGCGGTGAGAACCCGGTAGGCACCGATCACCGTCGGGTTGGCACCCAGGTAGGCGCCGACAGCCACCGGGTGACTGCCGATCAGCTCGGCGACGTCGCCGTACGTCGTCCATGTGCCGCTCGGCATCGCCACCAGCGCGGCCCGCAGCTCGGCCCAGCCCGGAGACTCCTCACCGGCCGGCTTGACCCCGCCGATGGGACCGGGCCACAGCTCCACCGCGCGCTCGGCCAGACGGTCCGCCCGCGCCAGGATCTCCGCCTTGCCCCAGCGCTGTGCCGAGGCGATCTCCAGGTTCATGCGCAGGGCGCTGGAGTCGAGGATCTGCTGCTTGCGTTCGAAGGGGTGATTGGACAGCTTGGCGTTGTCACCGGTCAGCGTCAGGTTGCCCAGTGTGTGTACCAGCAGGTCGTGCAGTTCCTGCGGAGTCTGGTTCGGCTCGGTCTCCTCGGCGAGCAGGTCGAACCACGCCGGAGCGGGGCGCTGCGGGAGTACGTGCTCCACACTGAGAGAGGCCTTTGCGAAGTCCACGGGCTCGGAGGCACGGTAACTCTCCTCCAGGCGGCGCAGGATGTAGCTGCGCTGCGGAGGGCGCCCGCTCCAGTAGAACGGCTTGGTGCGGATCGCCTCGCGCAGTTCCTCGTCGCTCGGCCAGCGACGGCGACGGCCGGACAGGAAGCGCCGTACCGCCTCGGCAGCCGGCCGATCGGTCTCCAGCTCCTTCGGTGCCTCCATGAAGATCCGGTTGAGGCCGGTCGTCGGCGTCTGGCAGATCAGGCGTCGTACCAGGTAGGACTCGACGTAGCCCAGCGCTTGCGCCGCGTCGTCGGGCGTCGTACTGCCCGCCGCGACAAGATCCAGCAGGTGCAGCGCGAGCGGGTAGTGGGTCTGGCCACCCCAGGAGGCCAGGCGCTCCAGAACCGCGCGGAGGGCGGGGGACTGCTCGCGCGCGGGGTCGACGATGCGGAGGAGCCTCCCGGCCCGCTCGGCCAGCTGCTCGATCTCGTGCTGCAGCGCGTCCTCGTCACCGGCCAGCGGCTGAAGCCGTTTCTGCTGCTCGCGGTAGATCTCGCTCTGCTTGGTCTTGTAGTGGCCGCGCACCACCAGGTCGAGCCAGACCAGCAGTTCGAGGTTCTTCGGGCCGAGGCTCTGCTGCATGGGCAGCCACAGTTCCTGGTAGATCCGCTCGCCTCGCCTGGGCAGCAGCATGAAAACGTAGTTGCGCAACAGGTCGCTCTGACTGAGCCCGACACCCGTGTTGTTGATCGACTCGAAGATCCGGTAGACGTTGTCTCCGGACTCGGCGGTGATCTCCACGATGGACAGCAGATCCTTGAGGACCGTCTCGACCGTGGCGGCCCACCGCTCGTCGCCCGTCTCGTGGCCCTCGGCCAGCGCACCGCGGAAGAACCGGTAGGCAGCCCCGATGTTGTCGCCGCCGCCGGCGTCGGCCCGGGACTGGACACAGGCGGTGTACGCCTCACGGTCCGCCTGCGTGGGCAGCAACCGGTAGTGGTCCGCCCCCTCGTGGAACTCGTTGACCAATATCTGGCGGTGCACCCGGTCCACCCCGCGCGCGTCACCGGTCTCCTTCAGATGGTCGCGCAGCGCCGCGAAGGCCAGCATCAGCGTGGTCAGCCGCTGCTGTCCGTCCACCACCAGCCACCGCTGCACCCCGCCCGCCTGGATCTGGCCCGGTGCGAGCACCACCGAGCCGAGGAAGTGCGGAGCCGCCGTCTCACCGGCCAGCTGCTGCTCGACGAGTTCCCCGACGTCCTCCCACAGCCGCTGGAGCTGCTCCCTGCCCCAGCTGTACGTGCGCTGGTAGAGCGGCACCTGGAACTGCTTGTCCCCTTGGACGAGCTTGAGGAAGGTGATTTCCTGGGCGCGCATGCGCCTCCTTTCCTACGGGGGCATCCCTGCCGGGTGCACGGGCCTGGCACGTCCATGCGTGGTGTTTCAGGGCTAGGGGGCGGCTGTCCGTTGAATCTATGCCTTTTCAGGCCTTGTTGTCCGCCGATGTCAGGACTGACCGGCTGGAGATGCGCGGCATCGTCTCGTTGGGGGAGCGGCGCAGCAACTTGATGCTGCGGCCCTCGACCCACGCGTTCCACGCCTTGAGGTAGTAGAGCAGGTGCTCGCGCGAGTCGTCACGGCGCCGATGTGCGTTGCCGAGGGCCAGGTTGAGCATGGTGTTGCGCAGCGTGAGGCGCGGGTCGCCCGGCTCCAGGCGTGCGCCGGTGACGACCCCTTCCTCCCAGGCGGACTGGTCGATGTCGGGTCGGGCCTCGGTGGTGACGTACCAGCCGATCGTCGCGGCTGTGACCGTGATGCGGCACCCGCGGTTCAACGCGATGCCGTGCTGCAGGGCGTCGCGAATGCCGGGGTGCTTGCCGAGCAGGTCCAGGAGCTGGTCGTTGCTGGTGACCGACGATCCCCCGCTCCACGAGGAGTTGGGAGCGTTGCGGTAGAGGTGCAGTCCCCGCAGGGCGGCCGCCAGATGGGTCGCGTTGGTCTCGCCCGCGAGGGCGAGCGCGTCGCGGCCGGTGCGCTTGCGGCCGGTGTCCATCACGGTGAACGCCGTGCGCGGCACGCCGTGCGTGACGGTCAGCTGCACGGTGACGCCCGCCTTGACGATGGCCGCCAGGCGGTGCTGTCCGTCGATGAGAACGCCGTCCTCGTCGAAGGCGATACCTTGATGAGTCAACTGCCATTCACCGCGCTGGATCTGGCCGGCCAACTGCTGCACCGTGCCCTTGCTGAGCGGCCGGTTGCTGGTGTTGCGGGTGAGCCACTCCGCCGCCAACTGGGGCGACACGTCGACCACTTGCATGTGCATGCGCGATTACCTTCCTCCAGGAACGGCGCCGCGGTTACTGCATGGGTGACGCCATGAGGATCCTGCCGTGCTCGTGTGAACTGAGTCAATGGCTATCCTTCAGTTGGCGTGACCTCTATGGTGATGTCTGAGGCTGCTTCGAGGCGCTGCTTGATCACTCATCAGCACTGTTGTGTGCCTGCGGGGTGTCAGAGTGGGGCGAGTGTCAGAGCTTGCTGATACGCTCGCTGCGTGTGCTCAGTTCACACTCAAGTCAGCGCGCCGGGGGGCGCCTTGTGGCCGACTTGGGGTGGCCGGGCGATGTCACTGAACGGGGCACAAGATGGCCCCTCAGCACCAGTGGGGTGGGGCGTGTGAGTCAGGATGAGAACAGGCTGAGCGGCGGTTCGCGGCCGGTGGGTTCCGTTTACCAATACGACGACGGTCTGTACGTACGGGTGGACGAAGTCATGCCGTACGAACTGGCCGACGCCGACGACAGTCATGGTTACCGGCCGGGCGATGACCTGGTGCGCTGCACCCTGCACCTGAGCAACGGCACCGGGCGGCCCGTGGACATGGACGGCATCACTCTGCTGGTGCGGGGTGGGCCGTACGGCAAGACGGGCCGTCAGGTGCAGGACTACCGCAGTGACGTGCTCGACGACGAGTTGGAGGGCACCCTGCGCATGGGACGCAGGGCCTCCGCGACGTGGGCCTATAGCATTCCGGCCGGCACCGCCGGCGATCTGGACATCGAGGTCCGTTTCCGGGGCGCGCACGACCGGGAGAGCGTCGCCTTCACCACCGCAGCGACCGCCGTGCCGACCTCCCTTGGCACCGGAGCGGCGTCCTTGTTCGTGGACGGGGGCTCGGCGGCCCAGCCCGTGGGTGACCTGGGCGGCCCGGTCGGCGGAGCCGGGCAGCACCACACCGGCCGTGCCACGCTCGACGCCGTCCCGGCCCAGTCGGCCGGTCCCCGGCGGCAGGCCACGCAGTCACACGCTCCGCAGCTGTCCGCCGACGAGCTCGACGCCACACGCGTGCGGCAGATCTTCCGGTTCCTCGCCGAGGCGGAGGAGTCGAAGACGCGCCCCGTGCGCACGCTCGACGGTGCGGCCGGCACCGTGTGGTTCGACGAACTGCCGGACGACGACGGCGTCGACGTGATGATCGACGGCGTGCTCGGCACCGACGAACCGGCCTGGCTGACCGTCGCCCGCCCCGAACGCGAGGACGCGCCACACCCCAGAGCCCTGCTCGCCCCCTGGGTCGACGAGAGCCGCATCCGCGACTTCAAGCAGACCCACGCCCCGCACCTGCGTCGACGCATCGATCCCGAGTTTCCCGACTGGTCGCAGGGCATCCCGCTCGACAAGACCTACCACGAGCTGGACGATCACCCCCAGCGGGAGAAAATCGAGAAGCTGTACTCCGCGTGGGAACAGGAATGGCTCGCCTGGGCGGAGCGGCGCCGCGCGATCGACCCCCTCGTCAGGCTGTACGACCGGCTGCACAAGATGCACGAGGACGCCGCCAACCTCGGTGAGGCCTACGAACTCGTGCTCGGCCTGGGACGGCTGACCTGGCAGACGCCCTCGGGGCAGCGGGTCGAACGGCACCTCGTCACCCACCGGGCCACTCTCCGGCTCGACCCGTCCACCGGCACGCTCACCGCCGCCCCGGACCCGACCGGTGCCGGCCTTGAACTCGAAGAGGGCATGCTCGAAGGAGCCCAGCACGTGCCGGGCCCCGTACGGGAGAAGATCGTCGAGGTGCTGGAAGGTGCCTCGGACGTGACGGATCCCGCACACCTCGACGCCGTGCACACCGCCCTGCGCAGCTGGGTCAACGCCGCACACAGCGCCGGCAGCTACGCACCGACCGTGGAGCGTGCCAAGCCGCGCAGCCTCGACATCCCGCAGGTGGGACTCACCCCCGCACTCGTCCTGCGTGAGCGCAGCCGCCGCTCGACCATGGACGCGCTCAAGGCCATCGCCCGGCAGATCGATGCGGGCACCCCGCCCACCGAACTGCTCGGCTACATCGCCGGCCGGGACGGTGCGCTCACCGCGGCGGACCTCGCGGCGGCGGAGGACGGCACGGTCAACGAGAGCGACGAGATGTACTTCGCGCTGCCTGCGAACGAGGAACAGCGCACGATCGCCGAACGTCTGCGCGCCAACCGGCTCGTCGTCGTCCAGGGCCCGCCCGGCACCGGCAAGACGCACACCATCGCCAACCTGGTCACGGACCTGCTCGCCCAGGGCAAGCGGGTCCTCATCACCAGCCACACACCACGCGCCCTGCGCGTGCTGCGGGACAAGCTGCCGGAGTCCATCCGCGACCTGTGTGTGAGCCGAACCGAGGACGGCGCCGCGGCCCAGCGGGAGCTGGAGGCGTCCGTGCACAGGATCCTCAGCGAGTACGCAGGTTACGACGAGAAGGCCTCCCGGAAGGCGATCAAGGCCCTACAGGCACGCCTCGCCAAGGCCCGCGCCGCCCAGCAGGCCATGCTGCGCGACCTCGCGGTGCTGCGCGAGCAGGAGACCCACCGCTTCGATGCGCAGATCGGCGACTACAGCGGCAGCCTCCAGGAGATCGCCGAGCGCCTCACCGCGGAGGCGGAACGACACGACTGGCTCGGCCCGGTCCCGCAGGAGCAGCCTACCCTGAGCGCTGGCGAGGCTCTGCGGCTGCTGCACACCACCCGTGCGTACACCCCACATCACCAGGCCTTGGCCGCCGAAGTGCCCGGACCCTCCGAACTGCCGGGCCCCGGTGACTTCGAGGAGGCCGTGCGGGTCGTACGGTCGGCCGAGGAAGCGCACGCTGCCGCGCGCCAGGATCCCCTGTGCGCTGAGTACGACACGGCCGTCAGGAGCCTGAGCGAGACGGAACAGCAGCGGCTGTCCTCCACCCTCGATGCTTTCTCTGCCGCACGCGCCCGTGCCGCGTCCCTCGCCGCACCGGCGGGCGACTGGGCAACAGCGCTCCTGAAGCAGGTGACCGAGGGCCAGGACTGGCAGGCACGCAGCCGCCGGGCCGCTGTCACCGAAGCCCTTGCAGCCGTCGACGCCTCGCTCGCCACGCTGGGTACGGCCATGGTCAGCGGCCTGGAGCAGTACGACCCGGCCACAGCGCTCGCCCAGGTCACCGCCCTGCACGACGGACTCGGCCAGGGCCAGAAGCTGCGCGGGCCCCTCGGCATGCGCTCCAAGCTGGCGAAAACGGTCGGCGCCTTCGTGGATGCCGTACGGGTCGACGGACGGACCCCGGAGGACGTCGCGACGGCTGCCGTCATCCTCGCCCGCGTCCAGCTCGAACTGCGTCTTGTACAGGTGGAGTCCGAGTGGGGCACTCCCGTCGCCGCCTGGCAGGGGCACGGGCCGCGCCTCGCACGGCTGCGTCAGGACGCGGAGGTGCTCGACGCGCTGCTCGCCGTCGCTGCCGCGCGTACCGACGTGCTGACCGCCGCGGCCACCTCGCCGGCACTCGCCGTCGCCACCTGGCATGACGCGTCCGTCGAGACCGCCGTACGCAGTCTGCTGCGCGCGGCGACCACGCTGCGTGCGGCCGAAGAGTCCCGCAAGGTCATCGCGGGCACAGAGGAACTGCTGCGGGCCTGGAGCGACCGGCCCGGTGTCGCACCCGCGGTCGTCCGCGCAGGCGAGGCCGTGCGCGGCTGGGATCCCGATGGCTATCGCTCGTTCAGTGACGAGATGGCCGAGGTGCGTGAGGCCGCCCGGCTGCGGGCCGAACAGGACGCGGCGCTCACCCGTGTCCGCGAGGCCTTCCCGGCCCTCGCCGAGCGCATCACCGACACACACGAGGACACCGCCTGGGACACCAGGCTGCACGCCCTCGCCGAGGCCTGGGCCTGGTCCGCGTGGCGCGAACGCATGGAACGACTCACCGACCCCGAGGCCGAGCGCACCCTGCGCAAGCGTCTGACCGAGGCCGACGACGAAGCCCGCATCATGCTCGCCCGACTTGCCGCCGCCCGCGCCTGGCACCGCTGCCTCGGCCTGCTCACCGGCGACCAGTCCCGGGCGCTGAGCGCCTACCAGCAGGCCGCCCGGCGTATCAAGGGCAAGTACCAGCACCGTTACCGGCGCGACGCGCAAGCCGCCCTTCGCAAAGCGCAGACAGCGGTGCCGGCCTGGATCATGCCGTTGCACCAGGTCGCCGAGACGGTGCCCATGGACCGGCCCGGCATGTTCGACGTCGTCATCGTCGACGAGGCCAGCCAGTCGGGCCTGGAGGCCATGCTGCTGAGCTGGCTCGCCGACCGGATGGTCGTCGTCGGCGACAGCAAGCAGGTCAGCCCGTCCAACGTCGGCCTCAAGCAGGACGAGTACTTCCACCTCAGAGATCGCCTGCTCACCGCGCTGGAGCCGGACATCCGCAGCCTGTTCGGCCCCGAGTCCAGCTTCTTCGACCTCACCGAGGCGCTGTCGGCGGGCCGCGGCACGCTCATGCTCAAGGAGCACTTCCGGTGCATGCCGGAGATCATCTCGTTCTCCAACGACCTCTGCTACAACCGTGATCTGCTGCCCCTGCGGCAGTACGGTGCCGACCGGCTGCCCCCGGTCCGCACGGTGCACATCGAGCATGGTGAAGCAATCGGCGCCAACTCCCGGCTGACCAATCCGACCGAGGCCGAGGCCCTCGTCGACGCGATCGTGCGCTGCTGCGCCGACCCCGCCTACGACGGGAAGACCATGGGCGTCATCAGCCTGCGCGCCAGCAAGGGGCATCTGACGGAGTTGGAGAACCTGCTCGCCGAGCGTCTCGACTACGAGCAGCGCGAGGAGCGGCGTATCCGGGTCGGCGACGCCGAGGACTTCCAGGGCGACGAGCGGCACGTCATGTTCGTCTCCTTCGTCAACTCGCCGTCCACCGCTGCCGGATCGGTCCCGGGCGGCTTCAACGGCAAGACCTACGAGCAGCGGATCAACGTGGCGGCCTCCCGCGCCCAGGACCAGGTGTGGGTGTTCCACAGCGCGCGCGTCGAGCAGTTCCACGAGAACGACCTGCGCCGGCGGTGGCTCGACCACCTGACCCGGCCCGCGGAGGACGAGACCACCGCGGTCGAGGGCGAGGTCCTGCCCGATGTCAGGCACGAAGCGTTCGACAGCCTGTTCCAGCAGAAGGTGTACCTGGAACTGACGGCGCGGGGCTATCGGGTCCGTCCGGGATACAAGGTGGGTCGCCACACCCTCGACCTGGTCGTGGAGGGCGGGACCCGCCGGCTCGCGGTCGCCTGTGACGGTGACGCCTTCGCCGAGGGTGAGGACGCCTCCACCGCGGCGGCCAGACAGCGTGACCTGGAACGCGTCGACTGGACGTTCGTCCGGATCCGGGGCAGCCGGTTCCACCTCGACCGTGAGCAGGCGCTGGCGCCGCTCTGGGCCGAGCTGGAACGCCTGGGCATTGAACCGGTGCGGGAGGAGGCGGAGGAGCCGGGCACCGCAGGCGACATCGAGCGCACGGGTACGGAGCCAGCCGCTGAGGGCGTGGCGGCCGAGCGGTGGAGCGAACAGGGCGAGGAAAGGGGCGGCATCGAGGCGGTGACTGCAACTGCCGCCGTCCCTGAGGCGGTGACCGCGCCGAAGCCCGCCGATCCGCGCGACTCGCTGCTTGGGCCGACGCGGGAGCCGAAGTCCGCCGCGGGGAATCCGCGTACGGTGCCTTCGGAGAGTCGAGCCACCGCCGGACCTTCCGCCGGCCCGGCCCGGCCGGCGCAGCCCGAGGCGGCACCGACCGTCGCGCGGGGCTCGATGCCGGTCCGGGAGATCCCTGCAGCGGCCTTCCAGCGGCTGGTCCGCGAGGTGCAGCAGCTGCAGGCCGCCCTCGACGCTCCCGAGGAGACACCCAGCGGCGCGGATGCGGCACAGCTCGTCTTTCTCAGGAAGAGCCAGGCCGACCGGCGTGACCGGCGCACAAAGCGCCTCGCTTTCCTGCGTACGTTCCTCGACGCCGTTGGCGTCGGGCGGGAACCGGTAGTCCCGGACGTCGTGATCCCGGGCGCGCTGCTGGTCCTGGAGTTCGACGGCGAGATCGACGAAGACACCCTGTACACCGTCGCCGAACTGCCCACCGAGGAGGCGGACATCGTCTCTCCGTCGTCTCCCCTCGGGCATGCGCTGATGTGGCAGCCCGCCGGACGCGAGGTCTCGTACGACGCCTCGCAGGGTAAGAAGCGCACGGTCGTCGTCCGGCAGATCCGCATCTGAACATGGCGGCAACCGGCCCTGTCACGCGTACCGCACGGTCCAGGTGACAGGGCCCGGCGTGCCTCAGCCGGCGACCGGGTCCAGCAGGCGGCTCCGCTCACCGCTCCAGGAGATCGCCAGCGCGTCACGCGCCCGCGTACAGGCAACGAAGAGCAGGCAGTGTTCGGCCAGCAGGTCCGAGCGGTTTTGCACGGCGTCCTCGTCGGCGGGCGTCACCTGCGGAGCGAAGGGAAGCACGCTCGACGTCACGCCCACGACGGCCACACAGCGGAACTCCAGTCCCTTCATCGCGTGCATCGTCGCCACGCGCACACCCGACACCTCGGGCCCCGGGTCGTCCTTGACCGCGACCGCCGGGACGCCATCCCGGCGCAGCCGCGCTATGACGGCGTCGACCAGCGTATTGAACCGGGCGCACACCGCCACCTCGGACGGCTTGACCCCGTCCTGGTCCACCCAGACCCTGATCTGTTCCGCCAGTGCGCGCAGCTCGTCGTCCTGGCTGGCGTGGCCCCGTGCCACCGGTATGCGGCCGTGCAACTCGGACCGGTAGCCCCGCAGCGAGTCCTGGCCGCACTCATCGTCGTCGTCCTCACCGAGCCGGCCCACCGGCTGACCGTCCAGCAGCGATGCCGACCAGCGCAGGATCTCCTCCGTACTGCGGTAATTGACGCGCAGCCGGGACGTGCGCCCACGCACATTGATGCCCAGCGAGCGAAGCGAGACCCGGGAGTCATAGATGCGCTGGTGGGGATCGCCGACGAGGAACAGGTCGTCTGCCTGCTCGGCGACACAGGCGCGCAGCACCCGCCACTGAGCCGGGTGCAGGTCCTGCGCCTCGTCCACCACGACGTGACGGTAGCGCGGCCCCTTCTCGGCCAGAATCCGGGCGGCCTGATCGCAGAGCATGGTGTAGGTCGCCGAGTCACGCGAGGCGAGATCTCCCGTGAACCGTTCCATGACCCGCCACAGCCGCGCCCGCTGCACGCGTCCCACCTGCGTGCCGCGTCCCCTGCGCACACACCGCAGGTACTCCTCGGGAGTGCGCAACCCCTGAGCGAGGACGACGTTGCGGAACTCCTGGGACAGGAAGCGCTCCGACCAGGGCAGGTCCTCGCGTGCGGTGGCACGGGTCCAGGCGCTCTTCTCGGCTGCCGCCGACAACGGCTTCGGTGAGCTGCCCCGCGCCTCCCGTATGATCCGGGCGGCCAGCGAGTCCACCGTCGTGACGTCGACCCGGTCGAGCAGGTGGGCGTCGGTGTCGCCGAGCAGGAGGGCCAGGCTGTCGCGCAGGGCGGCTGCCATGGCGTTGGTGAAGGTGGTGAGCAGGATCCGGTCGCCCTCGTGCCCGGTGCGCAGCAGACGCCGCACCCGGTGCAGCGCGACGACGGTCTTGCCGGTGCCGGGACCACCCGTCACCTGGGCCGGTCCGTTGAAGCCGGGGTGGTAGGCGTACCGGCGCTGGGCGGGGTGCAGGAAGACGCGCCAGCGGGTGAAGTCCTCGGTGAGAATCCTCTCCAGCTCACCGGGGCCGGTGACCTCCACCATGTGGTTGGACGTGTTGAGGATTGCCTCGCTGAGGGTGACGGCCGGCCGGTCCTCGGCCGTCCGTACCGTCTGCCCGCGCGGAGCGATCAGCTGCTCCCAGACGTCCTCGGTGGAGTAGTCGGCCGCCAGGTACTCCAGCACCTCGTACTGGTCGGCGGGCATCATGGGCGGCGCCATGACCGTCAGGTCGTCAGCCGTGACGCACACGCGCGCCAGCCGCAGGACCTGCTCGTCGATGCCCAAGTCACGCAGCACGGTGTCGGAGTGCCGGGCGAAAAGACGCGTCGGGGTCTCGACCGCCTTGGTCTCGAAGTAGGTCTCCATCTGTTCGAGGGCCTCGACATTGCGGACCTCCAGACCGCCGGTGGCGCCGTTGACCGAGTAGGCGCGCTTGCAGGCCCAGCTGATCGCCTCGTCGTGCGGAGCGACCCGCAGCAGCGTGTACAGCTCGCTGCCGTCGTCCGGTGCGAGGAGAACCCCCCGGTAGAACCTGGTGATTCGGATGGTGCGGATCCGGGGGTCGCGTGCCCTTTCGAGCTTCTCCAGATGCATCCCCTTGCTGGCGTGCAGCTGAGGCACGGTCAGGCTCCGGAACATCTGGATGGCGTCGTTGACCTCTTTCTGGACCGGTCTCTGCAAGGAGATCAGGTCCGCGACGAATTCGTCGGAGAGGGCGAGACGGGGCATGGGCGTCCTCGGGTCGGGCGGCGGCGGGCGAGCACCAGATTAGAGACTGATCAGGATGTCGCGGGATGGAGATCACGAGAATCATTGTGTGAACTCAGTCAACGCACTATATTTCTGGTGTCTGTCACCCCATCGGCGCACGCCCGTGCTCCGACGGACCTGTCCGAAAGGACCACCGTATGCCGGCCCAGCCTGCCCAGGCCGCTGTCCCGCACCCGCTCGACGAAGTTCCCCAGACGTTCCGCGCGGGGGATTCCTACGAGGTCCGGGACGCACTCGTGACCTACATCCGCAGGGATCTGCTGGGCCCCTGGGACGGTGAGACGGAGACCCTGCCGAGTGCCTCCTCGGGGCCGCGTGACCGGTACCTCGTCGGCATGCTCGGCCCGCGCCCCGAGCCCGTCACCACGGACCGGATCGCCCGTGCGGCCGCACAGAGCGCGGACGGAGAGTCGGGGGACGAGCAGGAGGGCGACGACAGCGCCCTGCAGGACCGGCTGAGCCCGCAGGCCGCCGGGCACATCTGGGCGTCGTCGATGGGGCTGTCCTTCACCGTCCCGGCCTCCGTCGGCACACTCAGTGCCACCGTCCGCTGGGGGCGCTACACACAGTCGGAGGAAGCCACCGACCGGGGGACGACCCGACGGCTCTGGTCGCGTGAGCCCGTCGAGCGTCTTGTGGACATCGACGTGACCGGCGCGGCCGACCGGGCCGTCGAACTCGACGGCGAATCCGTCGTCCTCGACGTGCAGGTACGCCGGCACACCAACCGCGCGAGCGGTGAGGATCTGCGCATAGTCGAGCTGGCCCTGGTGAACCGGCAGCTGGACAGCCGTGACGCACGCGACGCCCACTGGCTCTTCCAGACCGAGATCGACGTCACCGCCTTTCCCGACGATCAGGCGGCGGTCTTCCTGCCGGTTGACGATCCTCTCGACCCGGCGGGCCCCGGCAGCGCGCCCGAGGACCCCGAGGAGCGGCGGCTGCGCCTCCTCTACCGGGACAGCCTCAGCCACGCCAAGGGACGCAACGTGGCCGTGCACGCATACGTCCGGGACGGCGAACGCAACGCCCACCGCCTGACCACCGTCTGGCTGCCTGAGTACGACGTAAGGGCCACCACCGCGCCGACACTCGAGCAACAGGACCTGCTCCATGGGCTGGAACTGGGCATGGACGAACTGGCAGCGCTCGCCGTGCCCGACCGCCGGGACGAACTCAGCGCGGCCCTCGCGCCGCTGGCCGACGGGTACGGCACCTGGCTGGAACAGCAGCGCTACGCCGCCCGCTCGCTCCCCGACGACCTGCGCCGATCGGCCGAGGTCGCGATCGACCAGGCGCTCGAGGTCTGCGACCGCATCACCCTCGGCATCGACCGGCTCGTGGCCGACGACACGGCTCTGACGGCCTTCCGGTTCGCCAACCGGGCCATGGCCCTGCAGAGGCGCAACACCGCCATCGCGGCGGCCCGCGCCGGACGTGAGAACGACCCCCTCTCCTACCGGGAGGCCCGGGAGGAGGTCCACGGCAAGGGCAAGGAGGCAGCCAGCTGGCGTCCGTTCCAGCTCGCCTTCGTCCTGCTGAACATCGCCTCCCTCACCCAGCCCGGACACCCGCACCGCGGCACCGGCCGCAAAGCCCTCGTCGACCTACTGTTCTTTCCGACAGGCGGTGGCAAGACCGAGGCGTATCTCGGCCTCGCCGCCTATACCTTCGCGCTCAGGCGCCTGCAGGGGACGATCGGATCGGGAGCCGAGGCCCGCAGCGGCGAAGCCGGGGTGGGCGTGCTCATGCGCTACACCCTGCGATTGCTGACCGCCCAGCAGTTCCAGCGGGCCGCCGCCCTGGTGAGCGCCTGTGAGGTCCTGCGCCGCGAGGAGTTCGCGCGGGACCGGCGCTGGGGCTCCACTCCGTTCCGCATCGGGCTCTGGGTGGGTACGTCCGTCTCGCCGAACTGGTTCGAGGAGGCGAAGGAACAGATCGCCGAGGCCAAGGAGAACGCCAGCGACAAACACGCCCGCGTCCTGCAGGTCCTCACCTGTCCCTGGTGTGGGAGCGGACTGACCGCCCGCTCCCACATGGAATACGACGAAGCACGCCGCCGGATCGTCCTGTACTGCCCGCGCGGGGAGGGAGAGGACCGCTGCCCCTTCTCCCGTCGCGAGGCGCTCGGCGAGGGCATCCCTGTACTCACCGTCGACGAGGAGATCTACCGGCTGGCGCCCTCGCTGCTGATCGCCACGGTCGACAAGTTCGCCCAGCTCCCGTGGAACGGTTACGCGGGCCTGCTGTTCGGCCGGGTCACCGAGCTCTGCCCTCGCCACGGTTACCGTCATGACGACCTGGACGCCAAGACCGGCTGCGGGGGCCGGCACAACGCACGGGGTGAACTGCCCGGCGTCACCGCCCAGCCCGTCACCCGGCTGCGTCCCCCTGACCTGATCATCCAGGACGAGCTGCATCTCATCTCCGGAGCGCTCGGCACCACGGTGGGGCTCTTCGAGGCCGCCATCGACCAGCTGTGCACGTGGAGCTTCACCGACGACCAAGGCCAAAGCCGGGAAACCGGCCCCAAGATCATCGCATCCACCGCGACCACCAAGCGGGCCGCCGACCAGGTGCGCGGCGTCTTCGGCCGCGAGGTCGCCGTGTTTCCCCCCCAGGTGCTGGACGTCGGCGACACGTTTTTCTCCCGCCAGGTGGAACTGAGTCGGGAGAACCCAGGCCGTCGCTACCTCGGCGTATGCGCGCACGGCACGCGACTGAAGGCCGCCGAGATCCGCGTCGCGGAGATCCTGCTGCTCGCGGGACAGCAGCTCTTCGACGACTACGGCAGGCCGGCGGACCCGTACATGACTCTTGTCGGCTACTTCAACGCGACCCGTGAACTCGCCGGCATGCGACGGTACATGGACGACGACATCACCACCCGTGTGCGGGCCAACGGCAGCCGCAAGGGACAGGACACGCTGTCAGACCGCATCGTGAGCAGAGCGGGGATGCTCAGCATCCAGGAGCTGACCTCACGCATCTCCTCCGCGGACATCGGGGCGGCCCTGAAGCGGCTGGAGATCGAGTTCGACCCCGAGCGTGACACCTCGGTGCGACGGCGTGCCTTCCTCCGCGAGTACGCGGCGGCCATGAAAGAGAAGCGAGAGCCCCGCGCCTCCATGACGCCGACCATCCGGCAGGCCGTCGACGTCGTGCTCGCCACCTCCATGCTGCAGGTCGGCGTCGACGTCTCCCGCTTCGGCTTGATGCTGGTCGTCGGCCAGCCGAAGAACACCGCCGAGTACATTCAGGCGTCCTCCCGGGTGGGCCGCGACGCCGCGCGCCCGGGTCTGGTGGTGACCCTCTACAACTGGTCGCGCCCTCGCGACCTCGCGCACTACGAGGACTTCGAGCACTATCACGCGACGTTCTACCGCCAGGTGGAAGCCCTCTCCGTCACCCCGTACACCCGCCGCGCGCTCGACCGCGGAGTCGCCGCCACCTACGTCGCCGCGCTGCGGCACGCCGCCTATGACACCTCCCGCAACCTCGACGCCCACCACGTCGACCTCGACGGACCGCTCGCGCAGAACGTGGAACGGCGGCTTCTGGAACGGGCCGAGCGAGTGGGAGGCGACCGGCCCCGCCAGTACCTGAGCGAACGGCTTGACCGGCTGAAGGACGAATGGCGCCGCAAGCGAGACGAGAGCAGCTCGGCGCTCGGCTACCGCAAGGAGAAGCACAAGACGACCGTCGTGAACGGACTGCTGCGGCGGGCGGACGGATCCCGGTGGACCGAGCTCACCGTCGGCATGTCGATGCGTGAGACGGAGAACGAGATCAACCTACTCCTGCCCGGCGGCGGGGCGTTTCTGGAAGAGCCCTCGGGCAGCGGTCCCGACTGGATTTTCGGCACGCCCGCGGCCGACTCCGACTCCGACTCCGACACCGACCCCGACACGGTGAGCACCGTGGACAGCGACGAGTACGGACCCGTCACGGCCGACACGCTCAGGAAGGCACAGCGATGAGCACCCATGGCAACAACCGCAGGGTCGGTGCCGTACGCCCCAGCCACCTCATGTTCACCGCCGGTGTCGGCGCCCTCGTCGACCTGCCCAACTTCTCCGTCCTCATCCGGGGGATCGACTCCTGGAGCCACTCCGGCGTCACTGACTACGACATTGACGAGCCCCGGCTCCGTGCCGCCGTCAACCGCTCCCTTCAGCGCTACGGACGCGGACAGGTCGAGCAGCTGCGTGCCGCCCCCTGGCTCGAGGGCGCCGACACGGACCCGAAGGGCTGGGCGGCCCAGGGAGTCGGAGTGCCTGTCACCCCTTTCCCGCAGTGGCTGCGCTGCACCGCGTGCAATGTCCTGGCCGCCATCGACTCCGGTGAGTTCGCTTTCGTCAACTCCAACCCACGGACACCGCACGAGGCGAAGTTCGTCCACGACTGCAAGCGAGGCAAACCGCTTGCCGTGGCCGCCCGCTTCACCCTGGTCTGCACCGCCGGCCATCTCGACGAGTTCCCGTACACCGCGTACGTCCACCACGGGCAGGCCTGCGGCAAAACGCCGCGCCCCAAGCTGCGCATGAAGGACCACGGCGGCAACCAGGCCGCCAACGTCACCATCGAGTGCGTTGCCTGCGGTGTGAAGCGCAACATCCGGGAAGCCATGGGCGAACGGGGCCGCCGCAACCTGCCTTCGTGCCGGGGACGGCACCCGCACCTCGGCACCTACGAGTCGAATGGCTGCGCACAGGAGCCAGTCCTGATGGTGGCAGGCGCGTCCAACCAGTGGTTCCCGCTCACCCTCAGCGCCCTGGCCCTGCCCAAGGGGCAGGGCGGAGACATCGACAAGCTGCTCGACGACCACTGGCCTGACCTTGAACTCGTCGAGGAGCGAGGTCAGTTCGACTTCATGGCACGCATGCCCAAGTTCGGCTTCCTGAAGGAGTTCGACGCCGAGGCGGTGGTCGCCGCCATCTCAGCGCGCAAGCAGGGCACGACCGGACCGGCTCCCTCCGCGCCTGACATCCAGGCCGACCTTTTCGGACCGGAATGGGAGGCGCTCTCCGGACCCATTCCCGCTCCCAGCGACGACTTCGCGCTGCGGCAGGTCCCGGTGCCGGTCCGTCTGAACGAACTCTTCGCCGACATCAGGCAGGTCGAGCGGCTGCGCGAAGCGCGAGCGCTGATCGGTTTCACCCGGCTCGACGCTCCGGACCCGGAGTCTCCGGAAATCGCCACGCGCGTCGAACTGTCCCGCGGGGCCAGGAACTGGGTGCCGGCGAGCGAGGTACGCGGCGAGGGTGTCTTCCTGCGCGTACGGGACGGCCTGATGGCCGCATGGGTGGTCCGGATGGAGAAGTCTCCGCAGATGGAGGCGCACAGAGAGGCGTACGCGCGATTCCGCGCCAACCGGAAGTCGGACCGCAAGACGAGCGACTTCGATCCTTACTACGGCTGGCCCGGAGCACGGTACATCGCTCTGCACACCCTCTCCCACCTGCTGATCCGCACCATCGCTCTGGAATGCGGCTACAACTCCGCCTCGCTCGCCGAACGCATCTACGCCGGAGACGAACAGAATCCCAGAACGGGCATCCTCATCTACACCGCCGTTCCCGACTCCGAGGGCACCCTGGGCGGTCTGGTCTCCCTCGCTGAAGAACGCGAGTTCGACCGGATCGTGCACCGGGCCCTGACCGACGCCGGTCACTGCTCGGCCGATCCGCTCTGCGCCGAGCGGCTGCCGCACGACCCGGCCGACTTCCTCCATGGAGCGGCGTGCCACGTCTGTCTGTTCGTGTCGGAAACGACGTGCGAACGAGGCAACCGGTTCCTGGACCGTCGTTTCCTCGTCCCGCTGGCTGGGGACAAGGAACCCGTGTTGACGCCGGTTGGCCTACTGCCGTGAGCCGACCCGCGTTCGAGGCCGCAGCCGAGGCTGCCGTCGAGACCCTCGGTGTCTCCCGCAGCAAGGACCTCGCCGGGCTGCTCGCCCAGGCACGCTCCAGGGAACGGATACTGACGGAACTGGCGACACCGGGAGTCGGCGAGGCTGTCGCGCGACTGTGCGATGCGATCGAGTCGGAGTCTGTGCCGCCGGCCGAGGCGGCTGCCTATCTGCGCGGCTACGTTGCCGCCCGGCAGCGGGCCCGGGACGCGGTCCAGGTCCGCACGGTGTGGAGTGGGCCGTCGACGCCTGCCGTACCCGTCCGCGCCACGGCCCAGGTGCTCGTCGAGGTCATCAGTGCGGCCCAGCACGAACTGCTGGCCATGACCTACGCGGCTCGTCCTTACCCCGCCATGACACGGGCCCTGACAGAGGCTGCGGACCGGGGCGTGCGGACGCACGTAGTAGTCGAGACCCTGGCCGGCGCCGGCGGACTCCTCTCCGGGAAGGAGCCCGCCGCCGCGTTCGCGTCGGTGCCCGGACTGCACCTGTGGGCCTGGGCCCGGGACCCGGCCCGACAGGCCCGCTCACGCCAGCACGCCAAAGTGGCCGTCGCCGATCGCCGCACCCTCTTCCTCGGCAGCGCCAACCTGACCGAGTCCGCCGCTCGACGCAACATCGAGGCCGGTGTGCTGGTCACTGGTGGGGAAGCACCGCGACGTGCCGCCGAACACATTCTGGAGTTGCAACGCCTTGGCGTGCTGAGGCCTTTTCGGACCTGAACGGGGATCTCCGGCCTAATGAAAAGAGGTCTTTTCGGCGCTCAGAAGAAGCCCAGCTTCTGCGGCGAGTACGACACCAGAAGATTCTTCGTCTGCTGGTAGTGCTCCAGCATCATCTTGTGCGTCTCGCGGCCGATGCCCGACTGCTTGTATCCGCCGAATGCAGCGTGTGCGGGGTAGGCGTGGTAGCAGTTGGTCCAGACACGGCCCGCCTGGATGGAGCGGCCCGCGCGGTACGCGGTGTTGATGTCGCGGGTCCACACGCCCGCCCCGAGGCCGTACAGCGTGTCGTTGGCGATCTTCATGGCGTCGTCGAAGTCGTCGAACGACGTCACCGACACCACCGGACCGAAGATCTCCTCCTGGAAGATCCGCATCCGGTTGTCGCCCTCGAAGATCGTCGGCTGGACGTAGTAGCCGCCCTTCAACTCGCCGTCCAGTTCGAGGCGTTGACCACCGGTCAGGACCTTCGCGCCCTCCTGCCGGCCGATGTCGAGGTAGGAGAGGATCTTCGCGAGCTGGTCGCCGGAGGCCTGGGCGCCGATCATCGTGTCCGTGTCCAGGGGGTGCCCGGCCTTGATCGACTCGGTGCGGGCGACCGCCGCCTCCAGGAAGTCGGGGTAGTTCCCGCGCTGGATCAGCCCGCGCGACGGGCAGGTGCACACCTCCCCCTGGTTCAGCGCGAACATCGTGAAGCCCTCCAGGGCCTTGTCCCGCAGATCGTCGTCCTTCTCCCAGACGTCGTCGAAGAAGATGTTGGGCGACTTGCCGCCCAGCTCCAGGGTGACCGGCTTCAGATGCTCCGCGGCGTACTGCATGATCAGCCGCCCCGTCGAGGTCTCACCGGTGAAGGCGATCTTCGCCACCCGCGGGCTGGACGCCAGCGGCTTGCCCGCCTCCTCGCCGAAGCCGTTGACGATGTTCACCGCGCCCGGCGGCAGCAGGTCGGAGACCAGGCTCAGCCAGTAGTGGATGGAGACCGGGGTCTGCTCGGCGGGCTTGAGGATGACCGCGTTGCCCGCCGCCAGGGCCGGGGCCAGCTTCCACGCCGCCATCAGGATCGGGAAGTTCCACGGGATGATCTGCGCCACGACGCCGAGCGGCTCGTGGAAGTGGTACGCCACCGTGTCGTCGTCGACCTCGGCGAGCGAGCCCTCCTGCGCGCGGATCGCGCCCGCGAAGTAGCGGAAGTGGTCGATGGCGAGCGGGATGTCCGCCGCCAGCGTCTCACGGACCGGCTTGCCGTTCTCCCAGCTCTCGGCGACCGCGAGCTGTTCCAGGTGCGCCTCCATCCGGTCGGCGATCTTCAGCAGGATGTCCGAGCGCTCGGTCGCCGAACGGCGGCCCCATGCCGGCGCGACGGCGTGCGCCGCGTCCAGCGCCCGCTCCACGTCCTCCGCGGTGCCCCGCGCCACCTCCGCGAACGGCTGCCCGGTCACCGGGCTCGGGTTCTCGAAGTACCGACCGCGAGCCGGCGGCACGTACTCGCCGCCGATGAAGTGGTCGTAGCGCGACTGGTAGGAGACGATCGCCCCGGGCGTGCCGGGTGCCGCGTAACGGGTCATGCTGGTCCAGCCTCCAGGTGGCAGCGCCGCCCGCCGTCGGGCGGCTCCAGGTGCGCGAGGGTACGGACGCGGACGTTGCGGTCACGTCGCACGCGGCGCTGGGCTGGGACTGGGTTCGGGCTGCGGGCCGGCAGCGTGGTGGGGCCGGGGGAGGGGTGGCCGGACGTCTCAGGCGTACCCCGGTGACGGACCCGGCCGACTCCCCGCTGTTCCGCGTCGGCCTGGCTGCCGCGGCTGACCCGGCCGACCCGACGGACCCGACGGACCTGGCTGGAGCGGTAGACCCGGCAGCGTCACCGGCCGCATCTCCCCGCGCGGCGCCGCCAGCTCGGCGTCCAGCGCCGCAAGGCGTGCCCGGACCGCGGCCGTCGGACGAAGCGCCGCCAGCGCCTGCCATATCTCCAGGTCGTCCTCACCCCACGGCGCGTGCGCCCAGTCGGCCAGCAGGTCCGGGTCGCGGCGGGCGATCAGCGCCGTACGCAGCCCGTCCGCGAGCCGGTGCCTGAGCCGGACCACCGCCGGGGCGCGGGAGGCCGGCAGCACCGGTCCGGTGTACGCCGTCGCGGCCGCCGTGACCGCCCCGGACTCCAGCCGCCGCTCCACGACGGAGACGTCCGACTCGACGCCCACGGTGAGCCGGTAGGGGCGGGAGGCCAGCAGCCCGGGTCCCAGCACCCCACGCAGCCGGGCCAGTTCGGCGCGCAGGGTCACCGGGGTCACCGACTCGTCGTCGTACAGGGCGCACAGCAACTCGTCCCCGGTCAGGCCCTCCGGGTGCCGGGCGAGCAACACCATGATCTCGCTGTGCCGACGGCTCAGCCGGATCCGCCGGCCACCGGCGAGCACGGTCGCCTCATTGCGCCCGAGCGCGTTCAACTCCAGGACCTCCCCAACCGGTTGACCCGGGTCGAGCAACGCCAGCTGCGACTCGGCGGCTCGTGCGACCGCCTGCACGAACGCCAGGCTGTGCGGATGCGCGAGCCCGTCCCCGCCGGTGATGTCCACGGCGCCGAGCACCCGGCCGGTGCGTGGGTCGTGCACCGGGGCCGCCGCGCACGTCCAGGGCTGGACCCGGCGGACGAAGTGCTCCGCCGCGAACACCTGCACCGGCC
This sequence comes from Streptomyces sp. TSRI0107, assembly GCF_001905845.1. Lineage (GTDB taxonomy): Bacteria > Actinomycetota > Actinomycetes > Streptomycetales > Streptomycetaceae > Streptomyces. Next base: position 271,919 of record NZ_LIVZ01000011.1, read on the forward strand.
GGTCGACGGCGACGGCCGTGCCCGGGGCGTTGGTCCCCACCGCACTCTCCGCCCACCGGGCCCCCGGCACGAAGTTGATCCGCCCCGCCTGGCGCCGCGTCGCGGGATGCCCCTCGACCCACAGCAGCCGGCCGTGCGCGTCGCACACCGCGAGCAGGTGTTCCCCGTCCACCGCGAAGGAGCCCATCAGTTCACGGCAGAGCGGCATCACCCGGGACAGCGGGTGCTCCGCCCGGTAGGCACCGAGGTCGCCGTCCATCAGCTCCACGTTCGCTGCGCCGTCCGGCCCGACGCCGGCCCGGGCCGAGCGCCGCCACGAGTCGGCGACCACCGCCCGCACCGGCCGTGACACCGTGCCCGCCTCCGTGAACGTCTCGTGGGCGCGACGCAGGATCCGTGCGCGCTCCGCGGGGTCGGCTCCCGGCTCCAGAGCCACCCAGGGATCGGTCACCTCGGCCTCCCGGCAGGCGATACGGCTGGTGTGTGCGGCCCGGCCGTGCCGCAGGGGGAGGGACGGCGCGGCACGGCCCGGAACATCGTCACTCCCGCCGTGCGCGCGGACAACCGTTTCGACCGGGGTCACCCGAACGGTTCTGTGCGGCCCGGCGTCCGTCAGGCTCTTCGGACCAGCCGGAGGTACCGCTCCCAGTCCCAGTGCGGTCCGGGGTCCGTGTGGTCGGAGCCAGGGACCTCGTAGTGCGCGATGATGTGCGAGCGGTCCCTCGGGATGTCGTACTTCGCGCAGATCGAGGCGGTGAGCCGGGCCGAACGCTCGTACAGGACGTCGGTGAAGTACCGGGGCCGGTCCACCCACCCCTCGTGTTCGATCCCGATGCTGCGGGTGTTGTAGTCCCAGTTCCCCGCGTGCCAGGCGATGTCGGACTCGCGTACGCACTGGGCGAGGTGGCCGTCGGACGAGCGGAGCACATAGTGCGCGGACACCTGCTTCCTGCGGTTCTGGAAGACGCCCAGCGTGGTGGAGTAGCTGGCCTGGGTGACGTGGATGACCACGAAGTCGACCGGATGGCTCCTGGGGCGGTTCGCCGGCGTGTAGTTGGCGGTGTGCGCGGGATGCCAGACCGCCGACGGCTGGTCGGGAGCCTGGGTCTGCGCGTCTGCCCGTGTCTCGGGCAGCAGCGTGTACGGGACGGCGGCGAGGGCGGCGCCTTGCAGGATCCGTCGCCGGTCGGGGAGCGGTCGTGCCCGTTCCATGGAGGTGCCTTTCGGGTGATCTGCGCGGGGAAGTGGCGGCGTGCGGTCTCAGCGCCGCGGTATCGCCGTCGCCTCGCACAGTCGGGCGTGCGGTCCGCGGTGAGTCTCGCGGGCGGGCGGCCACTTCTCGCGGAGCTCGGCCACGCGGGTGTGGTTCGTGTCGCACGCCGGGCCGAACGCCCGGGCACCTTCGTCTGGTTGGGTCCGTACCTTCAGGGTGCGCGTGGACATGGTTGTTTCCCCCGTTCGACTGCGTGAATGAGTGAATGAGTGACTGCGTGGACGAGTGACTGCGTGACTGCGTGACTGCATGTCACGTGATTCACGGTACGGGGCTTCGGTGACCGGCAGAAGGATCGGGCGATCTTCCGTGGACGAGCGCGCCTTTGTGGACAACTCGCTCACTCACACGGGTGATTGGCGTGCCGAGTCCGGCCGCCCTCGGGCCATCGCGGGCTCGGAGGCGGGCCCGCGACCAGGCGGGGTCAGGCCCGCTCGGCCACCGCCGCCGGATCGTCCAGCACCGCCCGGATCACCGAGTGCGCGGCACCCAGCAACGGCCCCTCCGGCCCGAACCGGGAGACGGAGACCGGGCAGGGCGGCCCCGCCGTGCGCCGCGCCAGTTCGGAGCGCAGCGACGGCAGCAGCCACGGGGCCAGCCCCGCCAGTGCGCCGCCCAGCACCACGCTCTCCGGGTCCAGGAGGTTGACCGCCCCCGTCAGCGCGATTCCGAGCGCCTCCCCCGCGTCGCGCAGGGCCCGCCGTACGTCCTCGTCGCCCTTCTCGGCGCGCCCCGCGAGCATCCCCACCCGGTCCTCGCCCGGCTCGAGGCCGGCCGCCCGCAGCACCGCCTCCTCACCGGCGTACTGCTCCAGGCAGCCGCGCCCGCCGCAGGCGCACTCCGGCCCGTCGGGGCGGACCGGCACATGACCCAGCTCGCCCGCGAATCCGCGCGTTCCGCGCAGCAGGCCACCACCGACGACCACGGCCGCGCCGATGCCGATCTCGGCAGAGACGTGCAGGAAGTCGGGCGGTGTGCCCTCGCCGAGCCAGAGTTCGGCGAGGGCGCCGAAGTTCGCCTCGTTGTCCACGGTCAGTTCGAACCCGAAGGGCAGCAGGGCGCCGAGGTCGGTGTCGTGCCAGTCGAGGTTCGGGGCGCGGACGACGGTACGGGCGTCGCGCGCCACCAGACCGGGCACGGCGACCGCCAGCCCGGCGGGACGCAGTCCCTCGCCCTCCGCCTCGGCGACGACCTGCCGTATGAGTCCTGTCAGTTCCTCGATCACCGGCTCGGGCGCGCGGCCGCGGTTCGTGCCGTGCCGCACCGCGCGGGCCCGGACCTCTCCGCGCAGGTCGACCGCGCACACCGCGAGATGGTCGACTCCCACCTCCGCGCCGAGCCCGGCGGGGCCGTGCGAGCTGACCGCGAGCGCGGAACCGGGCCGGCCGACCCGGCCCGGCCGCTCGGGCCCCAGCTCCTGGAGCAGACCGGACCGGATCAGCTCGTCGACCAGCGTCGACACGGCCGCGCGGGTCAGACCGATGCGCGAGGCGACGGCGGCCCGGGACATCGGCCCCTCGGCGCTGACGGTGTGCATCACCCGGGCGAGGTTGCGGCGGCGCATGCCCTGCTGGGTGTCTGGCAACGCGCGCCCGGGGCCTGCCGGGTGGGTGTCGTGCGGGGGTGCGGTCATGCCTCCGTCCGTCCTCAGCGGCTCTGTGGGCCCCGCTCCAGCAGCGGGGCCGCGTCGGAGAGTACCCCGGCGATCCTGGCCAGTGTCTCCTCGTCCCGTTCCACGGCCTCCAGCACGGGGCCCCGCGCGGTGTCCCAGCGCCGGGCGACGGCGGCCGGGTCCTCGCCGGTCAGCAGCCCGGCGGCCTGCGCCGCGGCGCCGAGCGCGACCAGCTCCCTCGCCTCGGGCACCTGGACCGGGCGTCCCGAGAGCCGTCGTACGGTCTGCTGCCAGGCCGTGCCGCGGGCGCCGCCGCCGATCAGCAGCAGCGGAGCCGAGGGGTCCGCGTCCTCGTCGAGGACCAGGTCGAGCGCGCCGAGCAGCGAGTGCACGGCGCCGTCGTACGCGGCCTGCAGCAGCTGCCCCGCGGTCGTGTCGTGCCGCAGGCCGTGCAGCAGCCCCGAGGCGTGCGGCAGGGCGGGGGTGCGCTCGCCGTCCAGGTACGGCAGCAGGGTGGCGGTCGTGCCGGGCTCGACGGCCTCCCGGTCCAGCCCGAGCAGCGCCGCCACGCGGTCCACGGCCAGTGTGCAGTTCAGGGTGCAGGCCAGCGGCAGCCAGTCACCGCGCGCGTCGGCGAAGCCCGCGACGATGCCGGTCGGGTCGGTGGGCCGGTGCCGGGACACCGCGTACACCGTGCCCGAGGTGCCGAGACTCATCACGGGGGTGCCGGGGCGCAGCCCGAGGCCCAGCGCCGCGGCGGCGTTGTCGCCGGTGCCGGCCGCGACCAGGGTGCCCTTGGAGAACGGCAGGTCGTGGCTGTCGCGGACGGTGCCGGCCACCTCGCCGGGCCGCACCACGCGGGGCAGCAACGCCGGGTCGAGACCCACGTGGGAGAGGATCTCGGCGTCGTACTGCTCGCTCCGCGAGGCCCACCAGCCGGTGCCGGAGACGTCGCCGCGGTCGGTCGTGCCCTGGCCGGTGAGCCGTTCGGTCAGGTAGTCGTGCGGGAGGCGCACCGCCTTGGTGGCGCGGACCGCCTCCGGTTCGTGCTCGGCGAGCCAGGCCCACTTGGTGACCGTGAAGGAGGCGGCGGGGACGGAGCCGGTGCGCTCGGCCCAGAACTTCGCGCCGCCCAGCTCCTCGGTCAGCCGGTGGGCCTGCGGCGCCGAGCGCACGTCGTTCCACAGCAGCGCGGGGCGGACCGGCTCGCCCCGCTCGTCCAGCGTGACCAGGCCGTGCTGCTGGCCGCCGATGGACACGGCGGCGGCCTCGTGGGCCGCGTCACCGCACTGGCGCAACGCCTCGCACAGCGCCTCCCACCACTGACGCGGGTCACTCTCGCGGCCGGCTCCGGAGGTGACGGTGTGCGGCGCCTGGCCGCTCGCCACGACCTGCCCGGTCGCCGCGTCGACGACGAGCGCCTTGGTGGACTGCGTGGACGTGTCCACGCCGACGACGAGCGGACCCTCGGCTGCTGACATCGGGGCTCTCCCTCTTCCGCGGCTCAGCGGGGATATGTGGTGGATTGTGATCCGGGGCACCTTGTCTCTTCCCAGAGACGCGACCGCATACTAATTTGTAAACGGCCATGACGAAATAGTCGGCAGCAAGCGAGCAAGGAGTCGCGGCATGAGCTACCAGCCCACCCCCGAGGACAGGTTCACGTTCGGCTTGTGGACCGTCGGCTGGCAGGGAAGGGACCCGTTCGGTGACGCCACCCGGCGTGCCCTGGATCCGGTCGAGACGGTGCAGCGCCTGGCCGAGCTCGGCGCCTACGGCGTGACCTTCCACGACGACGACCTGATCCCGTTCGGGTCCACCGACACCGAGCGCGAGTCGCACGTCAAGCGTTTCCGCCAGGCGCTGGACGCCACCGGCCTGACCGTGCCGATGGCCACCACGAACCTCTTCAACCACCCGGTGTTCAAGGACGGCGCGTTCACCGCCAACGACCGCGACGTGCGCCGCTACGCGCTACGCAAGACCATCCGCAACATCGACCTGGCCGTCGAGCTGGGCGCGACGACCTACGTCGCCTGGGGCGGGCGTGAGGGGGCGGAGTCCGGTGCCGCCAAGGACGTCAGGGCCGCCCTGGACCGCATGAAGGAGGCCTTCGACCTGCTCGGGGAGTACGTCACCGCCCAGGGCTACGACCTGCGCTTCGCCATCGAGCCCAAGCCGAACGAGCCGCGCGGCGACATCCTGCTGCCCACCGTCGGCCACGCGCTGGCCTTCATCGAGCGCCTGGAGCGCCCCGAGCTGTACGGGGTCAACCCCGAGGTCGGGCACGAGCAGATGGCCGGGCTGAACTTCCCGCACGGCATCGCGCAGGCCCTGTGGGCGGGCAAGCTCTTCCACATCGACCTCAACGGCCAGTCCGGCATCAAGTACGACCAGGACCTGCGCTTCGGCGCCGGCGACCTGCGCTCCGCGTTCTGGCTGGTCGACCTGCTGGAGAGCGCCGGCTACACCGGGCCGCGCCACTTCGACTTCAAGCCCCCGCGCACCGAGGACCTCGACGGCGTGTGGGCCTCCGCCGCCGGCTGCATGCGCAACTACCTGATCCTCAAGGAGCGCGCCGCCGCCTTCCGCGCCGACCCCGAGGTCCAGCAGGCGCTGCGTGCCGCCCGCCTCGACGAGCTCGCCCAGCCCACCGCCGCCGACGGCCTGCAGGCCCTGCTCGCCGACCCGACCGCGTTCGAGGACTTCGATGTCGACGCCGCCGGCGCTCGCGGCATGGCCTTCGAGCACCTGGACCAGCTCGCCATGGACCACCTGCTGGGCGCGCGCGGCTGAACCTGTCCTCGGCGGCCCGGTCCCAGTAGGACGACCCCCGCGCGGTATGTCGCGGAATCATGCGATCCACGCCATGAGTCCGTGCCGAACTCCGCGCGGGGGTCGCGGTATTGGGCCGGAACGCGCGACTCTGGGCGGTATGGCCACGCCGCCCCCACCGCCTCAGCCGCCCGGCGTACCGCCGCCGGGCGGGTTCGGACCGCCGCCGCCCGGAGACGCCGGGCCCCCGCCGAGGCGGCGCAGCCCGGCTCTCGTCGCCCTGGCCGCACTGCTGGCCGTCGGCGTCGTCGCCGCGGTCCTGTGGGTGGTGGCCTTCGCGGGCGACGACACGCCGGACGAGGGGCCGTCCGGCGAGCCGGGCAGCAGCAGCGGCACCGATCCTTCGCCGACACGGTCGTTCGGGCTCCCGAGCGGGCTGCCCAGTGGTCTGCCTTCGCGGCCGTCGGAGTTCCCCAGCGGGCTTCCCAGCGGGTTTCCCACCGAGCTGCCGAGCGGCTTCCCGAGCGAACTTCCCGGCGGCATCCCCAGCCACTTCCCCAGTGGGCTGGAATCGCTGATTCCGTCCCTTGGGGAGGGTTGACTGCCCTAGCGGTGTGCGACGGTGGCCATTACCCCTACGCCGCGCGGGAGCGGCATAAGGGTCGGTACGGCAGCCGCGGTCGCACGGCAGCCGTGCGCACGTGGGTGTGGGTCGGCCCACACGCGGGCGTGCGTCGCCGATGCCGGGCGACGCACACCCACGTCACGGGCACGCCGGCGTCAGGAGGTCTCCTCCTCGGGGACGGCCCGCGTTGCGGCCAGCGCGGTCGCCGGATCCTGCGCCGGGCCGCCGGCCGGCAGCCAGCGGCCACACTCCTCGCGATACGGCCACCAGCGTCCGTCGCGGCCCAGGCGCAGCTGGCTGGAGGTGCCGACGACCGTCCACCGGTTGGCTCGCGCACGCAGCGCCGGGCGCTCCTCCTCGTCCCAGGCCGTTTCGAGGGCGGCTCGCGCGCGTGCGAGGGCGTCACCTTCGACCGTCCACTCCTCCTCGAGGACCGCCAGCGCGGCCGGCCCGCCCTGGTCCCAGGCGCGTACGGCGGCCGCCAGGTCCTCCCGGCGTCGCCCCGAGCCGTCGGCCAGCCGCTCCAGCACCGCCCGCTCGGGCGCGCCCGCGGCCAGCCGGACCGCGTCCTGCCCGACCGTCAGCTCGGGTCGGGACACGTCGGCGTCGGGCCGCAGTGCCTCGGCCAGCATGCGGTGCGCCGCCGCGGCCGCCCTGGCCGCCAGGAACTCCAGGGCGGCCGGGTCGACCCCGGGCGCGGGCGGGGCCTCGGCGTCCAGGGACGGCGGCAGTCCGGGCAGCTCGGGCAGCTCGGGCGGGGCAGGCAGCGGCGGCAGGATGTCGCCGGCCGCGTACGCCTCCGCGGCGTCCACGCCGACGGGAGCCCCGGATTGCTCGGCGGGGGCGGAGGCGGAGGCGGCGTCACGCGCCTGGAGCGCGTCGACGACGGCCCGTTCACCGCGTCCCCGCATCAGCAGCAGAACGAAGGGGTCCTCGTCGAGCAGCCGCGCCATCTGGTAGCAGAGCGCGGCCGTGTGCCCGCAGTGATCCCAGACACCGCAGTCGCACCGCGGTTCCAGATCGCCCAGCCCCGGCAGCAGCTCGATGCCCGCCACCGCCGCGTCCTCCACGAGATGCGGCGGCATCTCCCGGTCGACGAGCGCCGCGACATGCCCGGCCCGCTCGACCGCCAGCTCCAGAAAACGGTCCCACTGCTCGGCGGACAGCTCCTCCAGCAGGACGTCCGCCCGGTGCGCCGTGCGGTCGCGGTCCTGGACGACCGCGGTGATGCGCCCCGGCCGCACCGACACCGCGCCCACCGCGCCCGCGCGGGCGAGCCGGCGGCCCGTCTTCACCTGCCCCGAGTCCAGAGCCGCGTCCTCCAGCGCCCTCAGCCAGGCCTGACCCCACCAGGTGCGGGCGAAACCTTGCCCCCGCGCGGGCGGCAGCGCGGCGAAGGTGCGCTCGGTGTCGTTGTCGTACCGGTTCATCGCGTGCTCCCTCGCAGTTCCACCAGATCGGCCAGTTCGGCGTCCGTCAGCTCGGTGAGCGCGCCCTCGCCGGCGCCGAGCACCGCGTCGGCCAGCTCCCGCTTGCGGCTCAGCATCCCGGCGATGCGGTCCTCGATCGTCCCCTCCGCGATCAGCCGGTGCACCTGCACGGGCCGCGTCTGCCCGATGCGGTACGCGCGGTCGGTCGCCTGCGCCTCGACGGCCGGATTCCACCAGCGGTCGTAGTGCACGACGTGTTCCGCGCGGGTGAGGTTGAGACCGGTGCCCGCCGCCTTCAACGACAGCAGGAACACCGGCACCTCGCCGTCCTGGAACCGCCCCACCATCGCCTCCCGCTCCTGCACGGGCGTTCCGCCGTGCAGGAACTGCGAGGGCACACCCCGCGCGGAGAGGTGCCGTTCGATGAGCCGGGCCATCTGCACGTACTGGGTGAAGACCAGGACGCCCGCCTCCTCGGCGAGGATCGTGTCCAGCAGCTCGTCCAGCAATTCCAGCTTCCCGGAGCGCCCGGCGATCACGGGCCGCTCCTCCTTGAGGTACTGCGCCGGGTGGTTGCAGATCTGCTTCAGACCCGTCAGGAGCTTCATGATCAGCCCGCGCCGCGCCATGCTGTCGGCACCCGCGATCTCCGCGAGCGTCTCGCGCACCACTGCCTCGTAGAGACCCGTCTGCTCCGGTGTGAGCGACACCGCGCGGTCGGTCTCCGTCTTCGGCGGCAGTTCCGGCGCGATACCGGGGTCGGACTTGCGGCGGCGCAGCAGGAACGGGCGCACCAGCCGGGCCAGCCGGTCCGCGGCCGCCGGGTCCTGGCCGCCCTCGACCGCCTGCGCGTACCTCGCGCGGAAGGTGCCCAGCCGCCCCAGCAGCCCGGGGGTCGTCCAGTCGAGGATCGCCCACAGCTCCGAGAGGTTGTTCTCCACCGGGGTGCCAGTGAGCGCCACACGTGCGCGAGCGCCGATCGAACGCAGCTCCCGCGCGGTCGCCGAGTACGGGTTCTTCACGTGCTGCGCCTCGTCGGTCACCACGAGGCCCCACGGCACCCCGGCCAGCCGGCGCGCGTCCAGGCGCATGGTGCCGTACGTCGTGAGGACGAACTCCCCGTCGGTCACCCCGTCCAGGTCGCGCCCGGCGCCGTGGAAGCGGCGTACCGGCGTGCCGGGCGCGAACCGCTCGATCTCCCGCTGCCAGTTGCCCATCAGGGACGTGGGACAGACCACCAGGGTGGGACCGGCGGACGACGGGTCGGTCTGCCGGTGCAGATGGAGGGCGATCAGGGTGATGGTCTTGCCGAGGCCCATGTCGTCGGCCAGGCAGCAGCCCAGCCCCAGCGACGTCATCCGGGCCAGCCAGTTCAGACCACGCCGCTGGTAGTCCCGCAGGTCGGCGGCGAGGGCGGCCGGCTGGGCCACCGGATCCTGCCCCTCGGGCTCGGACAGCCGTTCGCGCAGCGCGGCCAGCCACCCGGTCGGATGTACCTCGACCCGGTGGCCGTCTACCTCCGTGGAGCCGGTGAGCGCCGCGCCGAGCGCGTCGACAGGGGTGACCTTGTGGTCCTGCCGTTCGCGGGCGCGACGCGCCTCCCGGGGGTCGAGCAGCACCCACTGGTCGCGCAGCCGGACCACGGGGCGGTTGGCCTCCGCGAGCCGGTCCAGCTCCTCGCGGGTCAGCTGCCGGTCGCCGAGCGCGAACCGCCAGTCGAACGCGAGCAGCGCGTCGGCGGACAGGAAGGACGGCGTGTCCGACGCGAGCCTGCCCGGGTCCGGCTCGTCGTCCGGCGGACCGACGACCGCGCGGGTGGTCAGTTCGCGGGCCAGCTCCCTGGGCCAGTGCACATCCACCCCGGCGGCCGCCAGGGCGGCGGCGCCCTCGCCCAGCAGCTCGGTGACCTCCTCATCGGCGAGTTCAACGGCGTCCGGCACGGCGGCGGACAGCAGCGGGCCGAGCGCCGGCCACGCGCGTGCCGCGCGGCGCAGTGCCACCAGCGTGTCCATCCGGGCACCCGGCCCGAAGGCCCTGCCGGTGGCGTCCGACGCGGCCCACACGGTGGCCGCGTCCGCGACGACGGACGGGTCGCCGGCCAGGTGCACCTGCGGGACGGCCCGGAACGCGGGTGTCGCCTCCTCCGCCGCGTCGGTCAGGCCGGTCACTTCGATCCGCAGCGAGATCCGCACGCCCGCGTCGTGCCCGGCGGCGATGTCCGCGGCCCAGGGGCGCAGGTCGGGCCGGTGCTGCGGCTCCGGTGCCGCGAAGGCCGGGCCGCCGGTGACGAGCGGGGCGGCGGGGGAGCGCGGCAGGGTGTCGGCGACGGCGTCCAGGAAGGCCCGCACCAGCCCTTCCGGGTCGGGCAGCCGCAGGGGTTCGGTGAGGTCCGGCGCGACGGCGTGCGCCTCGGGCGGCATCGCGGCGGCGAGCCGGCGGATCCGCTCGGTGTCCTCCGAGCGGAGCGGTCCCACACGCCAGGCGTCGTGTTCGCCCGTGGACAGGCCGGGCAGCAGCAGACCGCGTGCCGTGAAGTGCAGGGCCAGCAGGGCCGCCGCGCCCCAGAACACGGCCGCGCGATGTCCCTGTCCGGCGGTCCGTGCGTGGGTGAGGACGGGCAGGGCCGCGCCCATCGGGAGCACGACGGCCGGCACGGTGACCGGCTCGACGCCGGTCTCACCGGGGAGGATGACAGTCAGGTCCGTGAGGGCCCCTGCGGCGACAGCCGGCGGAGCCTCGCCGTCGGGCCGCCAGAAGGCGACCCCGCCGGTACGGGCCGGGTCGCCCGGTACGAACACCGCGCAGCAGTGGGCCAGTTCGTGGATGTCGGAGGAGGTTGCCGGGGGAGTGCTCTGCACAGTGTGGTCGCATTCCTCAAATTTGACTACCTGGAGGGTGAGCGGCCGAGGGTACAGGACGGAGCCGGTCGACCTCGCATGCAATGGGTGTGAGCTGAGTCACTGAATTCGGGCTGTGGGGGAATCCCTAAGGGGTGCGCGTCAGGGATGTCTCAGGGGCGCGGCACGGAACCGCCGCGGGCGCGGGGCCGTTTTCACAGCAGAGAGCGGCAGTGGCCGCGAAGGAGGCGACACACATGTCGAAGAACGCGAAGATCGCCGCAGGGGGTGTGGCGGCCGGTCTCATTCTGCTGATCTGGTTGCCCTGGTGGGCCGCGCTGCTGATCGTGCTGGGCGTCCCGGCCGCCGCGTACCTCGCCCTGGACCCGTCACAGCGGCGCCGGCTGCGCCGCGTCACCCGCAAGGAGCTCGGCCGCTAGGGGGTGTCTCGTCGATCATGCCGGGCTCGCGGCGTCTGGCACCGCGCCTCGCCGCGTTGTCGTCGGTCCCCGATGCGCCGCATCGGCTCCCTCCTCCGCCTTGCGATGCACGGCACCAGACGCCGCTCCCTGATCCGGCCTGATCGACGAGACGCCCCCTAGGGGGCGCCCGCGCCTCCGTGAAGCCGGTTGACCTCAGTGGGACACCCACCCGCCGGGCCGCGGCACGCGCCGTGGCCCGGCCCGGCCGCTCAGGTCGGCCGTACGGCCATCTTGTCCAGCGCCTCCAGCAGCCCCGGCAGCTCCGGACCGCGTCCCACCGGCAGGACTTCCCCGGGCGCCTCGTCGAGCAGCACGAACGCGATGTCGTCGGTCCTGGCCACCATCGACCAGCCGGGGCCGTCGGCGCGCAGCGTCCGCGCGTCGCCCGGCGCGAAGGACGAGCGGACCCGGCCGAGCGGCGGCGGGGTGTCCACGTACGCGCGTGCCTCGGCCAGCACACGCCGCACACCGGCCCGCCCGGTGCCCGCCTCGGCTCCCTCCCCGGCCTCGCCGGCGCCGGCCGTGACGAACTCGGCGTCGTCGATCTGCTCCCGCCACTGCGCCCACTGGAGCGCGATCTCGTCTGCGCCGAGGCGGCGCTGGGCGGGACCCCAGACATCGGTGTCCGGGGGCGCCAGCGGGCGACGGTCGTCGACCGAGGGATCGGGGTCGTGCGGCGCGGGCACACCGGGCGCCGACACGGCGACCGCCAGGGGCCAGCCGGGCAGCGCCGCGACCACACTGCGCTCGTCCGGCGACAGGTCGTACTCCATGCCGCAGTCCCAGGAGGCGATCGCGACGGCCACCAGGGACACGTCGTCGGTGACCGCGGTCCACCGCGCGCCGTCGCCGTCCTGGCCCAGCACCAGGCCGTACCCGTCGGCGAGCGGGGCGAGGCCGAGCGCCGCGCAGGCCTCCGGGTAGTCGTCGCCCAGCACGCTCGGGAACTTCGCCGGTGTCAGCAGCACCGCTGTGAGCACATACAGCGCGTCGTCCGTGGCGGTGACGGCGTACTCGTCCGTTCCGGCCATCACAGCCTCCCCAGGGGTTTGTCCCAACGGCGCGCACCGTAGTGCGACCGAGAGCCCCTTGTCACGACTCCGTCGGCCGCGCGGAGCTGCGGTGATCCGGTGGAGACCGGACGAATCAACCACCCGGGGCGACCCGCCTCAGGCCGCAGGCAGCCCGAGGAGGTCTCGGGCGACGGCCTGTGGCGACTCGCCGCGCTCCCGCGCGAGGGCGATCACGGCCCGGCACGCCAGCTCGTTCACCCCGAACGACAACGCCTCCGGCGACACCCAGCCCGCCGCCTCGTCGACCCGGTCCTGGTCGTCCTCGGCGTTGGCCGCCACATAGACGGCGGCCGCCTCGAAGAGGTTGTGCGTCCGTGCGTCACGGGTGGCGGCCCGCTCCTCCCGCCCCGCACCGCGAAATCTGCTCCAGGACTCCCGCATCTTGCCGAACATGCCGACCGCCTTCCCCCTGTGAGGTCTCGTCGCTGATCGTACAAACGTTGCCCTTCAACGTAGAGTTGAAGCTTCGGCGGCAGAAGAGGAAGGGCGCAGGGACGGCGCGGTGAAGCGCTTCGGACCGGCGTCGCCCCGGGTGGTGCGCAGGGGTCAGTCGCCGAGTGATTCCAGGGTGGCGCGCAGCCAGCCGAGTTCGGCCCGCGAGGTGGCGCGGGCGATGGTCAGGATGCCCTGCCGGAACGGGTCGTCCAGTTCCTCCGCGGCGAGCGGCCGGTCACCGTCGTAGAAGAAGCTCGCGGGCTCCTCCAGGAAGGCAAGTCTGCGGCGCAGTACTGCCGCCTGGGCGCCGGCGTCGTCCAGGTGGCGGAGGAAGGCGAGCACCGTGAACCAGCGGTTCTCGTCGGTGATGTCACGCCGGGTGGGCTCGGCGAGCCTGCGGCGCAGTTCCCACTTGCCCTTGTCGGTCAGCGACAGCACATGCCGGGGCGCGGCCACCGATCCGGGTTCGGTGGCCCGTTCCAGGAGGCCCGCCTGTTCCAGGCGCTTGATCGCGGGGTACAGCGTGCTCTCCGCGACCGGCCGCACGTGGCCCGTCAGCGCTGTGATGCGTTTGCGCAGCTCATAGCCGTGCAGCGGGGTGTCGTAAAGAAATCCGAGGATGGCCAGCTCCAGCATGGCGGCATTCTCGCGCACTCCAATCCCGCTGTACATCTGATCTGGAGTACTACCCCTGAGTCATACCCCGGCTTCTCTATACCTCGTAACCGATGTATGTTCCTGGGTGAGCCGACAACGACGGTGGATCAATGAGGGAGGCGCCATGCGGCAAGCCGAGTTCGACGGTGAGGGCAGCCGGATCCGGTGGACGGAGACACCGGGGGCGGAACCCGCGCGGGTGTACGTCCACGGGCTCGGCTCGGCCTCCGCCGCCTATCACGCCCATATCGCGGCCCGGCCGGAACTCGCGGGCCGGCGCAGCCTCTTCGTCGACCTGCCCGGGCACGGCATCAGCGACCGGCCCGCCGGCTTCGGTTACAGCCTCGAGGAGCACGCCGCCGCCCTCGCGGCCGCACTCGACGCCGCGGGCGTGGGCGGCGCCGAACTGATCGCGCACAGCATGGGCGGCGCCGTCGCCCTGGTGCTGGCCCACCGGCGGCCCGACCTCGTCTCCCGGCTGGTCCTCACCGAAGCCAACCTCGACGCCTTCCCGCCACCCACCGCGGGCAGCAGCGGAATCGCCTCCTATGAGGAGGACGATTTCGTCGACGGCGGGTACGCGCGCGTGCTGGAGAAAGTGGGTCCCCTGTGGGCGTCGACCATGCGGCACGCCGACCCGCGCGCCCTGCATCGCAGCGCCGTCGGACTGCGCCGCGGATCGCAGCCCATGATGCGCGCCATCCTGGAGGAACTGACCGTCGACCGCGTCTACTTGCAGGGCGAGCTGAGCGGGGAGCTCGACGGGCGGCGGACGCTGGAGGCCGCCGGGGTACGCGTCGTGACCGTGCCCGGAGCCGGGCACAACGTCATGTTCGACAACCCCGACGCCTTCGCGGCGGCGGTCGCCGGGCGGATGTGAGGGCTCAGCCCTCGCGATCGGCGAGGACCAGGAACCGGGCGTCCTCGTCGACGTACGACGTCATCCGCCACCCCGAACCGGCGAGCAGGGGCCGGAGATTGGGCTCCGCGCGGAGGTCGTCCGGGGTGATCCGCCGCCCGTGGCGGGCCGCCAGCGCCGCGCGGCCGATCGGATGGAACAGGGCGAGCCGGCCCCCGGGGCGCACGACACGCGCGAGCTCCCGCAGATTCGCGGCAGGATCGGGCAGATGGGCGATGAGGCCCGCCGCGAAGACCGCGTCCAGCGCCTCGGCCCGCAGCGGCAGGGCGGCCACGTCCGCGAGCAGCAGCAGCCCGTCCCGGCCTCTGCCCGCCCGTACGGCCGCCTGGAGCATCGCCGGGGTCAGGTCGGCCCCGAGCACCACTCCGGACGGCCCGACGGCCGCCCTCAGCGGCGGCAGGGCGCGTCCGGTGCCGCAGCCCGCGTCGAGGACGCGGTCGCCCGCGCGCAGTCCCAGCTCGGCGACCGCGGCCGCGTAGGCCGGGCCGTCGTCGGGGAAGCGGCTGTCCCAGTCGGCGGCGCGGGCGGTGAAGAACTCCTGGACGTGCGTACGGTCGTCGCTCATGTTCCGCATGATCCCTCACCGGCACGGATGACGTCGCGGTGTGCATGTTCGAGCTGGACGCGATCGTTCAGGTACCTCTGTGTGTCATATTCCAACAGCTTTCGAAATGCGCCCCCTTCGTGCGCCTGTGCCCCGGCTAGCGTCCCGGGGCCATGGGACACCTGGACCACGCCGCCTTCGGCTGGCTGACCCCCGTGCTGTCGTACGCCATGGCCTGCGTAGGCGCCGCCCTCGGGCTGCGCTGCACCGTGCGCGCCCTCGGTGCCACCGGGCGCTCGCGCCGCAACTGGCTGATCACCGCCGCCTCCGCCATCGGCACCGGCATCTGGACCATGCACTTCGTGGCCATGCTGGGCTTCCGCGTCAGCGGCACCGAGATCCGCTACGACGTCGCACCGACCGTGCTCAGCCTGCTGGTGGCCATGATCGTCGTCTGCGCCGGCGTCTTCGCGGTCGGCTACGGCCGTGACCGCACCCGCGCCCTCCTGCTCGGCGGACTCACCACCGGACTGGGCGTGGCCAGCATGCACTACCTGGGCATGGCCGCCGTACGACTGCACGGTGACGTGACCTACGACCCGGTGCTCGTCGGCCTCTCCGTGCTGATCGCCGTCGTCGCGGCGACGGCGGCCCTCTGGGCGGCGCTCAACATCAAGGCGCCCGCCGCGGTCACCGTCGCCTCCCTCGTCATGGGCGCGGCGGTCAGCAGCATGCACTACACCGGCATGCTCGCGGTCCAGGTGCGGGTCACGCCCGCCGGCGATCCGCTGCCCGGGGCCACGGCGATGCAGTTCGTCTTCCCCCTCGCCGTCGGCCTCGGGTCCTATCTCTTCCTGACCTCGGCATTCGTCGCTCTGTCGCCGACGGCGGGGGAGCGCGAGGCCTCCGCCTCCGCACAGCGACCGGTCGAGACCGCTGCCCGCTGAACCGCCCGAACCCCCTTGCCGAGGCAGGAGGCCATGCCTACATCCCGAAGGACCCCGACGGCCGGCGCCGAGACCCCCCGGCCCGCGGTGCGCGGCCGCCGCGCGCACGCCGGCCCACCGGCGGACGAGGGCCCGGACGCCGCCGGCATACCGGCGGACCGCGCGGGCACGCGTGACACACGCTGGCGGATACGGCCCCGTACCGTTCGCGCCAAGATCATCTGCCTGCTGATGGTGCCCGTCGTGTCGCTGCTGGCGCTGTGGGCGTACGCCACCGTCACCACCGCCCAGGACATCTCCCGGCTGCGCCAGCTGCAGCGCGTCGACGCCGAGGTCCGCACCCCCGTCGCGGACGCCGTCGCCGCCCTTCAGGCCGAGCGTGCCGCCGCCGTGCGGTACGCGACCGACCCGTCGGCCGGCGGGAGGGGCGACCTGGACCGGCTCGCGGAACACACCGACCGCGCGGTGGCGAGACTCCGCCTCGGCGAGCGGGGAACCGTCGCCGACGGCCAGGAACTGCCCGCCGAGGTCGCCCGACGCCTCGTCGCGTTCGTCACCGAGGCCGGGGAGCTGCGCCCGCTGCGCACCGCCGTGCTCGACCACCGCACCGGCTGGAACGAGACGTACGAGCGGTACACCGAGACCATCGCGCACGCCTTCGGCGTGACCGGCGCGCTCACCGGAGTCCAGGACGCCGAACTCGGTTCCGACGCGCGCGTGCTGCTGGAGTTCTCCCGCGCGGGCGAGGCCCTGGCGCAGGAGGACGTCCTGCTGGCGAGCGCCCGCCTCGCCGACGGACTCACCGGAGAGCGGCTGCGGCTGTTCACCGGCGCCGTCGACACCCGGCGCACCCTCACCGAGGCCGCCGTCGCCGACCTGCGCGGCGACGAACGCACCGCCTGGCTCGACCTCGCCGAAGGCGCCGACTACGCCGCCGTGGGCGCTCTGGAGGACCGGGTCCTGGCCAGCAGCGCGGGCGCCCGCGCGGTCGCGGCGGCACCGGAAGCCGCCTGGCAGAAGGCGCACGGGCACGTCCAGGACGGTATGCGGACCATCGAGCGCGACGCGGCGCGCGGCGTCGCCGACCGCGCCGACCCGTTCACCCGCGGCCTGCTCACCCCGGCCGGAGCCGCCGTCCTCCTCGGCCTCGCGGCCGTCGCCGCCTCCCTCGTCATCTCGGTGCGCATCGGCCGCGGCCTCGTCGTCGAACTGGTCAGCCTGCGCAACGGCGCCCTGGAGATCGCCCGCCGCAAACTCCCCGAGGCGATGCTGAGACTGCGGGCCGGCGAGGAGATCGACATCCGCGCGGAGGCCCCGCCCGGACCACCCGCCGAGGACGAGACCGGACAGGTCGCCGAGGCACTGGGCACCGTGCACCGCGCGGCGCTGCGGGCCGCTGTCGAACGCGCCGAACTCGCCAGCGGCATCTCCGGCGTCTTCGTCAACCTCGCCCGCCGCAGCCAGGTCCTCGTCCACCGGCAGCTGAGCCTCCTGGACAGCATGGAACGCCGCTCCGACGACCCCGACGAGCTGAGCGACCTGTTCCGGCTCGACCACCTCACCACCCGCATGCGGCGGCACGCCGAGAGCCTGATCATCCTCTCCGGCGCCGCCCCCGGCAGGGCCTGGCGCATGCCGGTGTCCCTGACCAACGTGGTCCGCGCGGCCGTGTCCGAGATCGAGGACTACGCGCGCGTGGAGGTACGGCAACTCCCCGAGGCGTCCGTCATCGGCGCCGCCGTCGCCGACCTCACCCACCTCCTCGCCGAGATCATCGAGAACGCCGCCCAGTTCTCGCCGCCCCACACGCGCGTGCGGGTCACCGGCGAACCCGTCGGCAACGGATACGCCGTCGAGGTCGAGGACCGCGGCCTGGGCATGGGCCCGGAGACCCTGGCCGAGGCCAACCGCCGTATCGAGCAGTCGGAGGCGCTGGACCTGTTCGACAGCGACCGGCTCGGCCTCTTCGTGGTCAGCAGGCTCGCGGCACGGCACGACATCAAGGTCCACCTGCGGACCTCGCCCTACGGCGGCACCACGGCCGTCGTCCTGCTGCCGAAAGCGCTGTTGCACAACGGCGCGCCGGAACGCGCCCCCGACGAGCCGGCCACCGCGGAACAGGACACCGAACGCGCCTACGCGCGCGTGCCCGACGGCTCGGGCCACCAGGAGGCGTCCGTCCAAGCCGTTCCGGCAACTGCCGACCGGCCCGTGCTGGTGGCCCCAGCCCCCGCCCCGGCCGTGGCGGAGCACAGCCCCGAACCCCCGCCCCCGGGAGTCACCGCCTTGCGCCTGCACCGACCGCCCGACACTCCCGAAAGCCCCGACGACCTCCCCCGCCGGGTACGGCAGACCCATCTCGTCCCCCAACTGCGCGACCGACGCCCCGAGGAACCGGCCCGACCGCCAGGGCCGCACGGCGACGAGACGCGCACCCCGGAACTCGTACGGGACCGCATGACGGCCTACCGCGACGGCTGGGCCCGAGGCGGCGGCCGGCGCCCCGGCCGTGACAGCAGTGAAGGAGACCCCGCATGATCCAGGACCCGAGGGCCGCCCAGCGGTCCGGCGAACTCGACTGGCTGCTCGACGACCTGGTGCTGCGGGTGCACGAGGTACGGCACGCCGTGGTGCTCTCCAACGACGGACTCGCCGTGGGCGCCTCCAGCGACCTGGGCCGCGAGGACGCCGAACACCTCGCCGCGGTCGCCTCCGGCTTCCACAGCCTGGCCAAAGGCGCCGGCCGGCACTTCGGCGTCGGCGGCGTACGCCAGACCATGGTCGAGATGGACGACGCCTTCCTGTTCGTCGCAGCCGCCGGCGACGGCACCTGCCTCGCCGTCATGACCGCCGTGACCGCGGACATCGGCCTCGTCGCCTACGAGATGGCCCGGCTCGTCAAGCGGGTCGGCGAGCACCTGTACACACCACCGCGGGCCTCCGCGCGGCCGCCCGCCGCCGGATGAGCCGAAAGGGCGGTCCGCAGCGATGACCGAGGACACGACCGAGACGACCGACAGGCCCGACAGGCCCGACACGGCCGACGCCCCGAGCGAGCGGGACAGTCAGTGGTACGACCACGAGGCAGGGCCCCTGGTACGTCCGTACGCCATGACCGGCGGGCGCACCAAACCCGGCCCCACAGGGGTCCCCTTCGACCTCATCGCCCTCGTCACGCTCGACCCGGGCGCGGCCGGCCCCGACGGCGACGGCATGCTCGGACCGGAACACCGCGCCCTGATCGAGCTGTGCCGCGCGGAGACCCAGTCGGTCGCCGAACTCGCCGCGGGTGCCGACCTGCCCGTCGGGGTGGTCCGGGTGCTCCTCGGAGACCTGCTGGAACTCGGCCGCGTCACCGTGAGCCGCCCCGTACCCCCCGCGCAGCTGCCCGACGAGCGGATTCTGCGCGAGGTGATCGAAGGACTGCGAGCCCTGTAGACGCACGGTCGTCAGACAATGCCGGCACACCAGAGAGAAGTGATCGATGGTCTCCGATAACTCCGACGCCCTCGGCGGCGACAACACCGCGCTGGCGTTGAAGATACTGGTCGCCGGTGGTTTCGGCGTGGGCAAGACGACCCTGGTGGGCGCGGTCAGCGAGATCCGGCCGCTGCGCACCGAGGAACTGCTCAGCCAGGCCGGACAACTGGTGGACGACACCGACGGAGTGGACCAGAAGGTCACGACGACCGTCGCCATGGACTTCGGCCGCATCACCATCCGGTCGGGACTGTCCCTCTACCTGTTCGGCACACCCGGCCAGGACCGCTTCTGGTTCCTGTGGGACGAGCTGTCGCAGGGCGCCCTCGGCGCCGTCGTCCTCGCCGACACCCGCCGCCTGGAGGACTGCTTCCCCGCGGTGGACTACTTCGAGCACCGGCACATCCCGTTCGTGGTGGCCGTCAACTGCTTCGCGGGCGCCCGCACCTACGGCGGCCACGACGTCTCCCGCGCCCTCGACTTGGACCAGGGCACCCCCGTCGTGCTCTGCGACGCCCGCGACCGCGACTCCGGCAAGGAGGTGCTGATCCGGCTCGTCGAGTACGCCGGGCGGATGCACACCGCCCGGCTGCTCGACTCCGTCAGCTGACCGGAGCGGCGTGGCGAACGGCCGGCGTCACTCGGCCACGCCGCCCTCCGCCAGCACCTTGTCGAGGGTGACCCGCACCAGGACCTCGCCGGGTACGCCGTTGCGCGCTCCGTACTCCTCGGCGCGGTCGTCGCCCATGTACCGCGCTCCGATCCGCGCCGCCCAGTGCCGCAGCTCGTCCAGGTCCTCCGACAGCCGCGCGCGGCCCCGCAGCACCACGTAGGCGAAGGGCGGCCGGTCGTCGTCCACACAGAGGGCGACCCGGCCGTCGCGGGCCAGGTTGCGCCCCTTCACGGTGTCCTTGCCCGTGGTGAACACCACCTCGTCGCCGTCCAGCAGGAACCAGATGGGCGCCACGTGGGGGCTCCCGTCCTCCCGGACGGTCGACAGCTTTCCGGTGCGGGTGCCGTGCGAGACGAACTCCCGCCATTGCGTGTCGGTCATCTTGTGTGCCATGCCGCCATCCTCCTTGCCCGCGCGTCGCTCCTGGGGAAGGCTGGCGGAGAGATCCTCCGGCCAGGGGGAGACATCACACGGGGAGACCGGATCATGGCGCAGAACCGGGGACTTGGCTGGCTGCTGGACGACCTGACCGAGCGCGTCGAACAAGTGCGGCACGCACTGGTCCTGTCCAACGACGGACTGGTGACGGGCGCGAGCACGGGACTGCGGCGAGAGGACGCCGAACATCTGGCCGCCGTCGCGTCCGGACTGCACAGCCTCGCCAAGGGATCGGGCCGCCACTTCGGCGCGGGCGGCGTCCGCCAGACGATGGTGGAGTTCGACGACGCGGTCCTGTTCGTCACCGCCGCGGGCAACGGCAGCTGTCTGTGCGTGCTCAGCGGCGCGGAGGCCGACATCGGCCAGATCGCGTACGAGATGACACTGCTCGTCAACCGGGTCGGAGAACACCTCGGCGTGGACGCCCGCCTACCGGAACGGGCCCCTGCCGTCGACCGCTGACCTGCGCGTTCGACCTCCTCCGCGAAGTTATCCACAGGCTCGCCGCGCTGTCGGCCGTTCCGGATACCTTTGTGTCACCGCGAACGCACGGAGCGTGAGCGGACGACTCCACGGGGGAGACCATCGATGTCAGGCGACACCATCACCACGACGGACCACCTCACCTGGGCACCGGGCCGCGCCGCCCGCGAACTGGGCCTCAAGCGCACCGAGTTCGACCTCGCGGTGCACCTCGGCCGCATCCGCACGGTGCCCGACGAAGGGGGCGGCGGCCTCCGTGTCCCACACGCCGAGATCGACCGGCTGCGCTCGGCGGAGGGCTTCCCCGAAGCGCTCCTCGACAGCCTGCGGACGGTGGGCACACGCGAGGCCGCGGCCGTCATGGGCATCACGGAGACCAGGTTCACCCGCCTCGCACGCCTGGGGCTGGTGGCGCCGGTGCGCTTCTACGTGAACCGCTATCGAGCCTTGGTATGGCTCTATCTGGCCGACGAGCTACGGCAGTTCACCGCAGACGAGGAGAACACCGCGCTGCTGAAGGGCCGCGTACCCGAAGGCCTGCGGGACCAGTTGAACGCCGGGCTCGACCTGCGGCCCCGGAACTGGCGGGGACGGCACCTGGGGTTCCTGCTGCGACAGGCCCACGACCCCTGGGAGCGGGCCGCGGCGCCGGCCGCCCTGCTCGACCCGGTCCAGATCGCGGAACTCGTCAAGGACCCGTACGAACGCGCTCACCTGAACCGCTTCCGGCCGGATCCTCCGGGGCAGAGCACACCGGGCTCTCCCGCCGCCCAGCTCGCCGCGCGGATCGCGACGGCCGACGACCCCGACGAGATCGCCTGGCTGCGCGCCGACCTGACCCAGGCCCTGGCGGAAGCCCGCGAACAGCGACCCGCACCTCGCCCGGCACCACGGCGGACACCGCCCGCGCCCCTCCACCCCGGGCACGAGCCCGACCAGCGCGAGCCGGAACCCGCGTGCGAGCCGGAGCCCGCGTGCGAGCCGGAGCCCGCGTGCGAGCCGGAGCGGCAGCGCGGCCTGCTTCGATGGCTGCGCCGCAGAAGCTCCTGAACTACAGAGCCCGGAACAGCCCCTCCTGGACGACGGACACCAGCAGACGGCCCTGAAGATCGTAGATCCGGCCACGGGCCAGGCCCCGGCCACCCGTCGCGATCGGCGACTCCTGGTCGTACAGGAACCACTCGTCCGCGCGGAACGGCCGGTGGAACCACATCGCGTGGTCCAGCGACGCCATGTCGAAGCCCCGCGGGCCCCACAGCGGCTCGACCGGAATGCGGACGGCGTCCAGGAGGGTCATGTCACTGGCGTAGGTCAGCGCGCAGGTGTGCACCAGCGGATCGTCCCCCAGCGGACCGACCGCCCGCATCCACACCGCGCTGCGCGGCTCGGCCCCCTCGACCTCGTCGGGCGTCCAGCGCAGCCGGTCCACATAGCGGATGTCGAACGGCTGGCGGCGTGCCATCCGCTCCAACTGCTCGGGCAGCGCGCCCAGATGCTCACGGATCTCGTCGACGACCGTCGGCAGAGACTCCGGGACCGGCACCTTCCGGGCCGGCGGCAACTGGTGCTCGAAGCTCCCTTCCTCAGGCTTGTGAAAGGAGGCGGTGAGATTGAAGATCGTGCGGCCCTGCTGCACGGCCGTGACCCGGCGGGTCGTGAACGACCGCCCGTCGCGGACCCGTTCGACCTGGTACACGATCGGCACGCCCGGCCGGCCCGGGCGCAGGAAGTACGCGTGCAACGAGTGCACCGGTCGGTCGCCCTCCGTGGTGCGGCCGGCGGCGACCAGCGCCTGGCCGGCCACCTGGCCGCCGAAGACCCGTTGCAGGGACTCCTCGGGGCTGCGGCCACGGAAGATGTTGACCTCGATCTGCTCAAGGTCGAGCAGGTCGACGAGCCTTTCGGCGGGGTTCGTCATGGGTGTCGTTCTCCTGCGCTCACAGCTGGCCGACGTCGGTGACCCGGACCACCGCGCGGCCCTCGGCGTCGGACGCGGCGAGGTCGATCTCGGCGCTGATGCCCCAGTCGTGGTCGCCGTTCGGGTCGTCGAAGATCTGGCGGACCCGCCACAGGCCGTTCTGCGGCTCCTCCTCGATCAGCAGCAGCTTGGGGCCACGCGCGTTCGGACCGGTACCGAGCTCCTCGTACTCGTCCCAGTACTTGTCCATCGCCTCACCCCAGGCGTCGGCGTCCCAGCCGGCCTCGGCGTCCAGCTCGCCCAGCTCGTCGATCCGGTCCAGGGCGGCCAGCTCGACCCGGCGGAACATCGCGTTGCGGACCAGGACCCGGAAGGCCCGCGCGTTGGTGGTGACCGGCTTGACCTGGTCGGCCTTCTCCTGGGCCTCCTCGGCCGTCATCTCCTCCGGGTTGGCCAGCTGCTCCCACTCGTCGAGCAGGCTGGAGTCGACCTGGCGCACCATCTCGCCCAGCCACTCGATCAGATCCTGGAGGTCCTCGGACTTCAGGTCGTCGGGGACGGTGTGGTCGAGCGCCTTGTAGGCACCGGCCAGGTACCGCAGCACGATGCCCTCGGTGCGCGCCAGCTCGTAGTAGGACACCAGCTCCGTGAAGGACAGCGCCCGCTCGTACATGTCCCGGATCACGGACTTCGGCGACAGCGGATGGTCACCGACCCAGGGGTGGCTCTTGCGGTACGTGTTGTACGCGTGGGAAAGCAGCTCTTCCAGGGGCTTCGGGTAGGTGACGTCCTGGAGGCGCTCCATGCGCTCCTCGTACTCGACGCCGTCCGCCTTCATCGCGGCCACCGCCTCACCACGCGCCTTGTTCTGCTGGGCGACGAGGATTTGCCGCGGGTCGTCCAGCGTGGACTCCACCACGGACACCATGTCCAGCGCGTACGACGGCGACTCCGGGTCCAGCAGCTCGAACGCGGCGAGCGCGAAGGTGGACAGCGGCTGGTTCAGCGCGAAGTCCTGCTGCAGGTCCACGGTGAGGCGCACGATGCGGCCCTCGGCGTCCGGCTCGTCCAGCTTCTCGACGATGCCGCCGTCCAGCAGCGAGCGGTAGATCGCGATCGCGCGCCGGATGTGCCGCAGCTGCTGCTTGCGCGGCTCGTGGTTGTCCTCCAGCAGATGACGCATCGCCTCGAAGGCGTTGCCGGGCCGCGCGATCACCGACAGCAACATGGTGTGCGTCACCCGGAAGCGGGACGTCAGCGGCTCCGGTTCGGAGGCGATCAGCTTCTCGAAGGTGTCCTCCGACCACGCCACGAACCCCTCGGGCGCCTTCTTGCGGACCACCTTGCGGCGCTTCTTCGGGTCGTCGCCTGCCTTGGCGAGCGCCTTCTCGTTCTCGATGACGTGCTCGGGGGCCTGCGCCACCACGAAGCCCGCCGTGTCGAAACCGGCGCGCCCGGCACGGCCCGCGATCTGGTGGAACTCCCGCGCGCGCAGCGTGCGCACCCGGCTGCCGTCGTACTTGGTCAGCGCCGTGAACATCACCGTGCGGATGGGGACGTTGACGCCGACGCCGAGCGTGTCGGTGCCGCAGATGACCTTCAGCAGACCGGCCTGGGCCAGCTTCTCCACCAGACGCCGGTACTTCGGCAGCATGCCGGCGTGATGCACGCCGATCCCGTGCCGCACGTACCGGGAGAGGTTGCGGCCGAACTTCGTGGTGAAGCGGAAGTTGCCGATCAGCTCGGCGATCTGCTCCTTCTCCTCACGCGAGCACATGTTGATGCTCATCAGCGCCTGCGCCCGCTCCACCGCCTGCGCCTGGGTGAAGTGCACGATGTAGACGGGCGCCTGCTGGGTCTGCAGCAGTTCGGTCAGGGTCTCGGTGAGCGGCGTGCGCCGGTACTCGTAGGACAGCGGGACCGGGCGGGTCGCCGAGCGGACCACCGAGGTCGGCCGGCCGGTGCGCCGGGTGAGGTCCTTCTCGAACATCGAGACGTCGCCGAGCGTCGCCGACATCAGGATGAACTGAGCCTGCGGCAGCTCCAGGAGCGGAATCTGCCAGGCCCAGCCGCGGTCCGGCTCCGCGTAGAAGTGGAATTCGTCCATGACGACCTGGCCGACGTCCGCGTGCTTGCCGTCGCGCAGCGCGATCGACGCGAGGACCTCGGCGGTGCAGCAGATGACCGGGGCGTCGGCGTTGACGGACGCGTCGCCGGTCAGCATGCCGACGTTCTCGGTGCCGAACAGCTTGCACAGCTCGAAGAACTTCTCCGAGACCAGCGCCTTGATCGGGGCCGTGTAGAAGGTGACCTCGTCACGGGCGAGCGCGGCGAAGTGGGCACCGGCGGCGATCATGCTCTTGCCGGAGCCGGTGGGCGTCGACACGATCACGTTCGCGCCGGAGACCACCTCGATCAGCGCCTCCTCCTGGTGGGGGTAGAGGGTCAGACCGCGCTCCTGAGTCCACGACTCGAAGGCTTCGTACAGGGCGTCGGGGTCGGCGGTCGGCGGCAGCTGATCGATGAGGGTCACGCCCCCATCTTGCCTGGCCTCCCGCTCGATGCGGGAATCGGATGCCCGTACGAAGATCGCGAACGCTACGCTGTGTCGCCGACGCGGCGTCAGCGCGGCGGGTCAACTGGACAGCGGCACACGAGCAACAGGGCGGGCAACGGCGATGATGGGACCAGCACACTCACTCTCCGGTGCCGCGGCCTGGCTCGGCGTGGGGGCGGCCGCCGCCGCAGCGGGGCACACCATGCCCTGGCCGGTGCTGCTGGCCGGAGCGCTGATCTGCGCCGGGGCCGCTCTCGCCCCCGACCTCGACCACAAGGCGGCGACCATCTCACGCGCCTTCGGCCCCCTCTCACGCGGCCTGTGCGAGATCGTCGACAAGCTGTCGTACGCGGTCTACAAGTCCACCAGGAAGCAGGGGGACCCGCGTCGCTCCGGGGGGCACCGCACGCTGACGCACACCTGGGTGTGGGCGGTGCTGATCGGCGGTGGCGCCTCGGCGCTGGCGATCACCGGCGGGCGCTGGGCGGTGCTGGCGCTGCTTTTCGTGCACATGGTGCTGGCGATCGAGGGGCTGCTGTGGCGGGCGGCCCGGGGATCCAGCAGCGACGTCCTGGTGTGGCTGCTGGCCGCGACCAGCGCGTGGATCCTCGCCGGGGTGCTGGACAAGCCGGGCAACGGGTCGGACTGGCTGTTCACCGGGCCCGGTCAGGAGTACCTGTGGCTGGGGCTGCCGATCGTGCTGGGCGCGCTGGTGCACGACATCGGGGACGCGCTGACCGTCTCGGGCTGCCCGATCCTGTGGCCCATCCCGATCGGGCGCAAGCGCTGGTACCCGGTGGGCCCGCCCAGGGCGATGCGCTTCCGGGCGGGCAGCTGGGTCGAGCTGAAGGTGCTGATGCCGGCGTTCATGCTGCTCGGGGGAGTGGGCGGCGCCGCCGCACTCAACGTCATCCGAGGCGCGCCGCCGCCCGGCGGGCCGACGCGTCCGGCTCAGCTCTGCCCGGTGCTCTCGCCGTAGCGCCGCTCGAAGCGGGCGATGCGGCCCTCCGTGTCCACCGTGCGGGCCTTGCCGGTGTAGAAGGGGTGGCTCTCGGAGGAGATCTCCACGTCCACGACCGGGTAGGTCTCGCCGTCGTCCCAGTCGATGGTCTGGTCGCTGGTCGCCGTGGACCGGGTGAGGAAGGCGTAGCCGGCGGCCCGGTCGCGGAAGACGACGGGGTGGTACTCGGGGTGCTTGTCCTGCTGCATGGCTGCTCCTGGTGGGGCGGTGGCAGGGGAGAGGGGCCGAGGACGGCGGGGGCGGCCGGCCGGTCGGCCGGTCGGTCAGCCGGACAGGGACTCCTCGTCGACGATGTGCACCGCGGCCTCCTCGGCGGAGGCGGCGGCGCCGTCGATACCGACGTCCGTGGCGACCAGCGCGGCCTCCTCGTCCTCGTGCGCGCCTTCGTCGGGGGCGACGAGACGGCCCGAGCGGGCGGCACCGACCTCGTTGTCCAGGAGTTCCCCGTCCGTCTCCGTGCTGTCTCCGAGGCCGTCGCCGTCCGGGGCGGTGAGCTCGGGCTGCTCCTCCGCCAGCCGCTGGTCCAGGGTCTCACCGGCCTGACGTTCGGCCGCCGTGACACCGGTGTGCTCCACGGCCCACGGCCGCTCCGGAGGGGACCAGCCCCGGTCGAGGGGATCCTCGACACCGTCGTACTCGAGGGTGTCCTCCGCGTCGAGCAGCCCGGTGTCCTCGCGCTGGTCGGACGCGTCGGGCTGGTAGACGTCGTCTCCCCATCCGTCGGCGCTGTTCACGGGAACCTCCAGAAGGTGGGGACGGGGTCGTTCTCACCGCGTCGGGCGGCGGACCGCGACCGTCCGTGCCGGGGGCACAGGCTCTGCCCGCCGGGGACCGCGAGCGTGCCCCCGAGCCGGTGCCGCCGCTATCCAGCCTTCCACCCCTGTTCGGAACCGCGCAACGGCAAGGGGCCGGGAGGCGGCCGCCGGGGCTCCAGGACGGTTCCCCGCACGCTCGGCGAGCTGAGGCCGGCCACCCGGTCGGCACGCCGGCCGGCACCGAACGCGGCCGCTCGGAACGCGGCTGCACCGGATACGAACGCCCCGGCACCGGCAGCCCCAGCCCCGGCGGACGTGATGGGGCTCAGCCCCCGTGGGACGCCCCGTGGGACGAGCGGCTCACCCGTGCCAGGACCTCCACAGCGCCGCGTACGCCCCGTTCGCGGCGACCAGTTCCGCGTGGCTGCCCAGTTCGCTGATACGGCCGTTCTCGACGACGGCGATGACGTCGGCGTCGTGGGCGGTGTGCAGCCGGTGGGCGATGGCGACGACGGTACGGCCGTCCAGGACGCGGGCCAGGGACCGTTCCAGGTGGCGGGCGGCGCGCGGGTCGAGCAGGGACGTCGCCTCGTCCAGCACCAGTGTGTGCGGGTCGGCCAGCACCAGGCGGGCCAGGGCGATCTGCTGGGCCTGCGCCGGGGTGAGCGCGAGTCCGCCCGAGCCGACCTCGGTGTCCAGGCCGTCGTCCAGGGCCCGCGCCCACCCGTCGGCGTCCACCGCGCCGAGCGCCGCCCACAGCTCGGCGTCCGCGGCGTCCGTGCGGGCGAGCAGCAGGTTGTCGCGCAGGGAGCCCACGAAGACGTGGTGCTCCTGGTTGACCAGGGCCACGTGGGAGCGGACCCGCTCGGCCGGCATCCGGGACAGCTCGGCGCCGCCGAGGGTGATCCGGCCGTCGCGGGGCGCGTAGATCCCGGCGAGCAGCCGGCCCAGGGTGGACTTGCCCGCGCCCGAGGGGCCCACCAGTGCCATCCGGGTGCCGGGGGCGACCTCCAGGGACACCTTGCGCAGGACGTCGACGCCCTCCAGGTAGCCGAAGCGCACCTGGTCGGCGTGCACGTCGCGGCCGTCCGGCACCACCGACGCGTCACCGGCGTCCGGCTCGATGTCCCGGACCCCGACCAGCCGGGCCAGCGAAACCTGGGCGACCTGGAGTTCGTCGTACCAGCGAAGGATCAGCCCGACCGGGTCGACCAGCATCTGGGCGATCAGCGCGCCCGTGGTGAGCTGCCCGACGCCCATCCAGCCCTGCAGGACGAAGACACCACCGACCATGAGGACCGAGCCGAGGATCGTCACGTGGGTGAGGCTGATGACCGGGATGAGCACCGACCGCAGCCACAAGGTGTACCGCTCCCAGGCGGTCCACTCGCGGATCCGCCGCTGCGACAGCTCGATGCGCCGCCGGCCCAGCCGGTGCGCCTCGATGGTGCGGCCGGCGTCCACGGTCTCGGCGAGCGCGGCGGCCACGGCGGCGTACCCGGCGGCCTCGGAGCGGTAGGCGGAGGGCGCCCGGCGGAAGTACCAGCGGCAGCCGGCCACCAGCAGCGGCAGGGCGAGCAGCACGGCGGCGCCCAGCGGGGGCGCGGTGACGACCAGTCCGCCGAGCAGCAGAACCGCCCACACCACGGCGATCGCCAGCTGGGGCACGGCCTCGCGCATGGCGTTGGCGAGCCGGTCGATGTCGGTGGTGATCCGGGAGAGCAGATCGCCCGTGCCGGCCCGTTCCAGGACGCCCGGCGGCAGGCCGACCGAGCGGACGAGGAAGTCCTCGCGCAGATCGGCCAGCATCCGCTCGCCGAGCATCGCTCCGCGCAGCCGTACCTGGTGGACGAACGCGGCCTGCACGAGCAGGGCCACGAGGAACAGCGTCGCCGTGAGCCCGAGCCGCAGTTCCCGGTCGCCGTCCGACACCCGCTCGACGAGCCCGCCCAGCAGGTACGGGCCCGCCATGGAGGCGACCACGGCGACCGTGTTCACGCCGATGAGCAGCAGGAAGGCACGGCGGTGCCGGCGGAACAGTTCGGCCACGTAGGCGCGGACGGTCGCGGGGGCGCCGACGGGCAGGGTGTTCGCCGTCGTCGGGGCCGCCGGGTCGTAGGCCGGTGGCGCCACGCCGATCATGCGGTCTCCTCGATCTCTTCGAGCTCGTCCAACTTGCTCAACTTGTTCAACTCGTCCAGCTCATCCAGCTCGTCGAGGACGTCACCGGCCGAGGCCTGCTCCTCGTCCGTCTCCTCGTCCGTCTCGCGGGTCACCACCGCGCGGTACCGCGGCTCCTCGTGCACCAGCTCCCGGTGCGTCCCGACCGCCGCGGCCTCGCCCTCGTGCACCAGCACCACCCGGTCCGCGCGGTCCAGCAGCAGCGGCGAGGAGGTGAACACGACCGTCGTACGGCCGTCCCGCAGGTCCCGCAGACCCTCGGCGATCCGCGCCTCGGTGTGGGAGTCGACGGCCGACGTCGGCTCGTCCAGCACCAGCACCTCGGGGTCGGTGAGCAGCGACCGGGCGAGTGCCAGCCGCTGGCGCTGGCCGCCCGACAGGGACCGGCCGCGTTCGGTGATCCGGGCGTCCATCGGGTCGTCGGCTCCGAGCGAACCCTGCACGAGGGCGGCCAGTACGTCCTCGCACTGTGCGGCCGCCAGCGCCGCGGCGGCGCCGACCACGCCCGAGGCAGGCACGTCGAGCAGGTCCCGCAGGGTGCCCGAGAGGAGCACCGGGTCCTTGTCCTGGACGAGGACGGCCGTGCGGGCGGAGTCGAGCGGCAGTTCGTCGAGCGGCACCCCGCCGAGCAGGGCGGACGTGCCCGCCTCGGAGGAGTGCCCGCCCAGCCGCTCCGCCAGCCGTCCGGCCGCGTCCGGGTCGCCGCAGACCACCGCGGTGAACCGGCCGGCGGGGGCGAGCAGACCGGTGACCGGGTCGTACAGGTCTCCGGCCGGCAGTTCGGCGGCGCGTGATCCCTCGGTGTCGGTGGCCCGCTCCAGCGACAGCACGCGCGCGGCCCGCCGGGCCGAGGGGCGCGAGAAGGAGTACGCCATCGCGATCTCCTCGAAGTGCCGCAGCGGGTAGGTCATGATCATGACGGAGCTGTAGACGGTGACCAGTTCGCCGACGCTGATCCGGCCCTCACGGGCCAGGTGGACGCCGTACCAGACGACCGTGACGAGCAGCAGTCCCGGCAGCAGCACCTGGATCGCGGAGATCAGTGACCACATGCGGGCGCTGCGCACGGCCGCGTGGCGGACCTCCTGGGAGGCGCGGCGGTAGCGGTCCAGGAACAGTTCCTCGCCGCCGATGCCGCGCAGCACCCGCAGGCCCGCCACGGTGTCGGAGGCCAGTTCGGTGGCCCGCCCCGCCTTCTCGCGCTGGACGTCGGCCCGTCGGGTCGCGCGGGGGAGCAGCGGCAGTACCGCGAGTGCCAACACGGGCAGGCCGATCGCGACGACGACTCCGAGCGCGGGCTGGTAGACGACCAGACCGACGGCGACCAGCACGACGGTGAGGGCGGCGGCGGTGAACCGGGACACGGCCTCCACGAACCAGCCGATCTTCTCCACGTCACCGGTGGAGACGGCCACCACCTCACCGGCCGCGACCCGCCGGGTCAGTGCCGAGCCGAGCTGTGCGGCCTTGCGGGCCAGCAGCTGCTGGACGCGGGCGGCCGCGGTGATCCAGTTGGTGACGGCGGCCCGGTGCAGGAAGGTGTCGCCGACCGCGACGCCGATCCCGCACAGCGCCAGCAGTCCGCCCGCGAGCGCGAGCCGGGAGCCGGAGCGGTCGACGACGGCCTCGACGGCGATCCCGACGCAGAACGGCAGCATGGAGACGGAGAGGAAGTGCAACAGGCCCCAGGCCAGCGACTTCAGCTGGCCGCCCAGCTGGTTCCGGCCGAGCCACCACAGGAATCGGGGCCCCGAGCGCGCGTCCGGCACACCCGGGTCGGGGAACGGAAGGTCTTGGATCTGCATGACGTCCCAGGGGCTCGTGTCAAGGGATGAACGGCGACAGCAAACCGTGCAAGGTTGACGTCCGGCGCAGGCCGATAGCAAGCGCTTTTCCACCGGAGCGCACGAAACAGGCAACCCGTGGCCGGGTGATGAGTGGCGGGTGGTGGCGGGAGGGGCGGGAGGTGGCCGACGGGTGGCCGAGGGGGCCTCGTTGCGGGGTGCCGCCGAACTCCCGTAGAACACCCGCCATGAGAAGCCGGTTTATCATGTCCATGCTCACCGGAGCGGCCCTCCTGGCCGGCACCCTGGTCGGCGCGACCGGTGCCCGGGCGGCCGACGTGCCCGCCGAATTCGGCACCGACTGGCACGACCCGGTCACCGCCGCACCGCCCGTCCCCAGGCCGGACACCAAGTCCTGCGAAGTGACCCTCGCCGAGGCCCGGTTCCGCGACTTCACCCCCTACCGCGGCACCTACACCCCGCCCGACGACTGCGGCGACCGCTGGAGCAAGGTGGTCCTGCGCCTCGACGGCAACGTGAAAGGCCGTCAGTACGACCGTCTGGGATACGTCAGCGTCGGTGGCGTCGAGATCTTCCGCACCTCGACCCCGCAGCCGTCACCGGACGGCATCGAGTGGTCCGTCGAGAAGGACGTCACCCGCTACACCCCCACCCTCCGCCGCGCCCAGGACGTCGAGATGCTGATCGGCAACGTCGTCGACGACACGTACACGGGCGTCATCGACGTCGAGGTCACGCTGACCTTCTACGCCGACGGCCGCGACGACCACACCGCCGGCCCCGCCGAACCGGCAGTGGCCGACCGGGGCATACCCGACCGCGTCCTCACCCTCAGCGCCGACTCGACCCTCACCACCCCGCGCAACAGCGAACGCGTCATCGCCGAGGTGTACGCCACGGGCTCCGGCGGCGGCTGCGAGGAGTACTGGTACCTGACGGTGCCGCCCGCCGCGCCCTACTCCTGCCAGGCCGACGACGGCCCGTACCGCGAGGTGCGGATCCGGGTCGACGGGCAACCGGCCGGAATCGCCGCGCCGTTCCCGACCGTGTGGACCGGCGGCTGGTCCAACCCCTTCCTCTGGTACGTCGTCCCGGGCCCGCGCGCCTTCGACGTCAAGCCCCTCACCTACGACCTCACCCCCTTCGCCGGACTCCTCAACGACGGCCGCCCGCACCGGATCGAGGTCTCCGTCGCCGGCCTGCCCGAGGGCCGCGACGGCTGGAGCACCCCCGTCAACGTCCTGGTCTGGCAGGACGAGAAGCGCGCTCACGTGCCGGGCGGGCTCGTCACCTCCCAGGCGGGCGCTCCGGTGAACTCCTCGACGTACACGCCGGGTTCGGAGGACCATGAGCACCGCGTGGACACCGTGGGCGGCGGCCGGCTGACCGTCTCCGGGTACGTCGACACCTCGCACGGCCGGGTCACCACCACCGTCAGCCGCACCCTGGCCCACACCTCCACGCACCGCTGGACCGACGGCGAGAGCACGGACGCGCTCGACGCCGAGTGGAGCGACGCCGAGACCGTGACCGTCGACGGACGCGGACCGGCCCGTTCCACGCGCACCGAGCGGACGTACACGATGGACGGCACGACCACGCTCGGCGCGGGGGACCGGCTCCGCACCGTGCTGACCCTCGGCGACCGGGCCACGGCCGTCACCGCGCAGGGCGGCCGGCGCACCGCCTGGTCACGGCTCGACGACACCTACACCGGTGACGCCACCTACACCGCGAACGTACCGCGCGACCAGCGGCACGCGGTCGGCACGACGAGCGAGCGCTACCGGCTGTACGGATCGCAGGCGGGCCGGTCCGGGTGCTACGGCCGTACGCTCACGACCGTTCAGGGCGTGCTCACGGAGGACCGGGCCGACTGCTGAGGCGAAGCTGCCGAGACGAGCGAGAAAGGTTTCAGCAGCTCCGCTCGCCGCCCCCGTCCACCAACGTGTCCAGCAACCCCTCGAGCATGCTCCGCTGATCATCCGACAGTGGCGCCAGGATCTCGTCGGCCGCGGAACGCCGCGCGCCCCGCAGTTCGCGCAGCGCCTCGCGGCCGTCGTCGGTCAGCTCTATGCGGATCACCCGCCGGTTCGCCGGATCCGGCACCCGGCGCACCTTGCCGCTTGCCTCCAGCCCGTCGACCAGCGTCGTCACGGCCCGCGGCACGACCTCCAGGCGCTCCGCGAGGTCGGCCATGCGGGGCGGCGAGCCATAGTGCGCGAGCGTGCGCAGCAGCCGGGACTGGGCGGGGGTGATACCCAGGCCGCGCTGTTCCAGATGACGCTTCTGGATGCGGTGCACCCGGCGGGTGAGCCGCAGCAGCTGCTCGGCGAGCAGGGCGTCGGGATCGGGCGTGGTCATACGGGAACAATATCAGGACACCGTTCATTGTGAGTATAGGTAACAATGAGCTACGATCCTCAATCGGTCCCGTCCCTCCGTAGGAGCCCATGCACCCCGACAACGAACCCGCCTGGAGCCCGACCGCCGACGCCAAGGAACAACCCCGGCAGGTGCGCCGCATCCTCGCGCTCTTCCGCCCCTACCGCGGCCGTCTCGCCGTCGTCGGCCTGCTGGTCGGCGCCTCGTCCGTGGTCTCGGTGGCCACGCCGTTCCTGCTGAAGGCGATCCTCGACGTCGCGATCCCGCAGCAGCGCACCGGCCTGCTCACCCTGCTCGCGCTGGGGATGATCCTCAGCGCCGTCCTCACCAGCGTCTTCGGCGTGCTGCAGACCCTGGTCTCCACCACGGTCGGGCAGCGGGTCATGCACGATCTGCGCACCGCGGTCTACGGCCGCCTGCAGCGTATGTCGCTGGCGTTCTTCACCCGCACCCGCACCGGCGAGGTCCAGTCCCGCATCGCCAACGACATCGGCGGCATGCAGGCCACCGTCACCTCCACCGCGACCTCGCTGGTCTCCAACCTCACCGGCGTGATCGCCACGATCGTCGCGATGATCGCCCTGGACTGGCGGCTGACCGTGGTCTCGCTGATCCTGCTGCCGGTCTTCGTGTGGATCAGCCGCCGGGTGGGCAACGAGCGCCGGAAGATCACCACCCAGCGCCAGAAACAGATGGCCACCATGGCCGCCACGGTCACCGAGTCGCTGTCGGTCAGCGGCATCCTGCTCGGCCGCACCATGGGCCGCGCGGAGTCGCTGACGAAGTCGTTCGCCGACGAGTCGGAGCGCCTGGTCGACCTGGAGGTCCGGTCCAACATGGCGGGCCGCTGGCGGATGGCGGTGATCACGATCGTCATGGCCGCCCTGCCCGCCGTCATCTACTGGACCGCCGGCCTCGCCCTGGCCCTCGGCGGTCCGGACGTCTCCCTAGGCACGATCGTCGCCTTCGTCTCCCTCCAGCAGGGCCTGTTCCGTCCGACGGTCAGCCTGCTCGGCACCGGCGTGCAGATCCAGACCTCGCTGGCGCTCTTCCAGCGCATCTTCGAGTACCTCGACCTGCCGATCGACATCACCGAGCGGGAGAGCCCGGTCCGTCTCGACAAGGTCAAGGGCGAGGTCCGCTTCGAGAACGTCGAGTTCCGCTACGACGACCAGGGCGCCCCCGTCCTCGACGGCATCGACCTCACCGTCCCGGCCGGCGGCAGTCTCGCCATCGTCGGCCCGACCGGTGCCGGCAAGTCCACCCTCGGCTACCTGGTGCCCCGGCTGTACGACGTCACGGGCGGCCGGGTCACCCTCGACGGCGTCGACGTGCGCGACCTCGACTTCGACACCCTCGCCCGCGCGGTCGGCGTGGTCTCCCAGGAGACGTACCTGTTCCACGCGACCGTCGCCGACAACCTGCGCTTCGCCAAGCCCGACGCCACCGACGAGGAACTGCACGAGGCGGCCCGCGCCGCCCAGATCCACGACCACATCGCGGCCCTGCCCGACGGGTACGACACCGTGGTCGGCGAGCGCGGCCACCGGTTCTCGGGCGGCGAGAAGCAGCGGCTGGCCATCGCCCGCACCATCCT
Organism: Streptomyces sp. TSRI0107; assembly: GCF_001905845.1. Lineage (GTDB taxonomy): Bacteria > Actinomycetota > Actinomycetes > Streptomycetales > Streptomycetaceae > Streptomyces. Next base: position 306,821 of record NZ_LIVZ01000011.1, read on the forward strand.
GCGCGATCCGCCGGTGCTGATCCTCGACGAGGCGACCAGCGCCCTGGACACCGGCACCGAGCACGCGGTGCAGCAGGCGATCGACGCGCTCTCGGCGGGCCGTACCACGCTCACCATCGCGCACCGCCTGTCCACCGTCCGGGGTGCCGACCAGATCGTGGTGCTCGACTCCGGCCGCGCGGCCGAACGGGGCACGCACGAGCAGCTGCTGGCGCTGGACGGGCGCTACGCGGCGCTGGTGCGCAGGGACGCCCAACTGGAGCCGACAAGATGAAGATATGCCGGAGTATGCCGGGTTTGTGACGATGTGCGGGTTACCGTGCCCGCATGCAGATGAACACTCCGTCACGGAAAACGATCCGACTGACGCGCCGGGGCCGCCTGGCCCTCATCGCGACCGGAGCCGTCGTGGCCGGCACCGCCGTGGCGGTGCCGCTGCTGACCGTCCAGGACCAGGAGGAGGAGAAGAAGCCCACCTCCCTCGTCATCCGCGAGGGCTGGCGCGCCGCCCAGGTCTACGCGGCCGTCGACAAGGCCCTCGAACTGCCCCCGGGCGCCACCAAGAAGTCCCTGGACAAGGCCGACCTCAAGCTGCCGATCGACGCCGAGGGCAACCCGGAGGGCTACCTCTTCCCGGCGAGGTATCCGCTGGCGGAGAAGACCACGCCCGAGGAACTGCTGACGGCGATGGTCGACACCGGGAACAAGAAGTTCAACGGCGCCCCGATCGCCGCCGGCGCCCAGCGCAACGCCATGAACGTCTACCAGGCCGTCACCATCGCCAGCCTCGTCCAGGCCGAGGCCGCCACCAAGGCCGACATGGGCAAGGTGGCCCGGGTGATCTTCAACCGGCTGGAACGCGGCATGCCCCTGCAGATGGACTCCACCATCAACTACGCCCTCGACCGGGCACCGGCGTCGACCACGCTGGAGGACACCCGCATCGACAGCCCCTACAACTCGTACCAGCGCATGGGCCTGCCGCCCACCCCGATCGACAACCCGGGCGAGGAGGCGGTGCGGGCCGCGATCAGCCCGACGCCGGGCGACTGGCTGTACTACGTCACGGTCAAGCCGGGCGACACCCGCTTCACCGCCGAGTACGAAGAGCACCAGCGCAATCTGGCCGAGTTCGAAGCGCGGCGGAAGAGCGCCGATGCCGCGCGGAAGAGCCAGAGCCCGAACGGGTGAGCCGGCGCCCGGCGGGACATCACGCCGGGACCGGTTCCCCGTCGAGCAGTCTCCTGATGTCCCGTACGGCGGCGCGGCCCGCCCGGTTGGCGCCGATGGTGCTCGCCGACGGACCGTAGCCGACCAGATGAACGCGCGGATCGACGACCGCGCGCGTCCCCTCGACGCGGATGCCGCCACCCGGCTCCCGCAGTCTCAGCGGCGTCAGATGGTCGATCGCGGCGCGGAACCCGGTCGCCCAGAGAATCACGTCGGCTTCCACGTGCCGCCCGTCCTGCCACGCCACCCCGTCCGGGGTGATCCGGTCGAACATCGGCTGCCGGTCGAGGACCCCGTCGGCCAGCCCCTGCCGGATCGCGTCGTTCAGCGGGAGCCCGGTGACCGACACCACACTCTTCGGCGGCAGCCCCTGCCGCACCCGCTCCTCGACCAGCGCGACTGCCGCGCGGCCCGCGTTCTCGTCGAACGGCCCCTCCCGGAAGACCGGCGGCCGCCGCGTCACCCAGGTGGTGGCCGCCGCGTACGGCGCGATCTCCAGCAGATGCTGCGTGCCGGAGGCGCCCCCGCCGACCACGATCACCCGCTGCCCGGCGAACTCTTCGGGCCCCGGGTACTGAGCGGTGTGCAACTGCCGCCCGCGAAAGGACTCCTGGCCGGGATAGCGCGGCCAGAAGGGCCGGTCCCAGGTGCCGGTCGCGTTGATCAGCGCCCGCGTCGCCCAGGTCCCCGCCGAGGTCTCCACCAGCAGCCGCCCGTCCGGGCCTTCCCGGACGGCCCGTACGTCGACGGGCCGCCGCACCCGCAGGTCGAAGGCCCGCTCGTACGTGGCGAAGTACTCGCTGATGACCTCCGCCGACGGCCGCGCCGGATCGGCCCCCGTCAGCTCCATCCCCGGCAGCGCGTGCATCCCGTGCACCTTGCCGTACGTCAGGGACGGCCACCGGAACTGCCAGGCGCCGCCCGGGCCGGGGGAGTGGTCCAGCACCACAAAGTCGCGGTCCGGCTCGAAACCGGTCCGGCGCAGGTGATAGGCGCCGGCAAGTCCGGCCTGACCTGCGCCTATGACGACTACCTCGACCTCGCGTGTGTTGTTCACGCTTCTACCAACAGGGGTGAGGTCATGGATCTTCCCGCAGTGGTCTCGGCCGGTCATCGGGGCCCCGCGCCGTTCCCGGCCCAGGGCGTCGAGGAGGCCGAGCTGCGACGGTCGGCGGACGTCTCGCTCGCTGGACTCGCGATATCGGAAGCCGGGTGGTCCTGGGGCGGTCGTGGGGCACGGGCGCGGGGCGGATAGGTCAGGATGGGGGGCGGATGGGTCAGGATGGGGGCATGTCAGATGCGTTCACGACCCGAGTGCTGAACATCGCCTCCGGCTCCGCGGAGACCGTCGTCGACCTCACCCGCGACTGCGAGGCCTTCCTCCAGGAAGCGGCCGCCGGGCGCGACGGCCTCCTCAACGTCTTCGTCCCGCACGCCACCGCCGGCATCGCGATCATCGAGACGGGCGCGGGCAGCGACGACGACCTGCTCGCCGCCCTGCACACCCTGCTCCCCGCCGACGACCGGTGGCAGCACCGCCACGGCAGCCCCGGCCACGGCCGCGACCACGTCCTGCCCGCCTTCGTCCCGCCGCACGCCACCCTGCCGGTGCTCGACGGCCGCCTGGAGCTGGGCACTTGGCAGTCGGTGTGTCTGGTGGACACCAACCGGGACAACCCGAACCGGAAGGTCCGGCTCAGCTTCCTCGGCTGACGAGGGGTGCGGGGCGCGCGCTCGACGCGTCCCGCGCCGAATTCGCGGGCACGGCGGTCATGCCCTGCCCTGCCTTGCCCCGCCCAGACCGGTCTGATCAGACGATCATCCTCACCTGATCGAAGCAGTCGGACCGCTCCCCGGAGCGCGATGTCCGGATTGTCTGCATACGGTGATCGTGGACCACGAGCGGCGTCGCTCCCGTTCGGCGTGGAGAGAAAGAGGCTGGCATGCCCGTGAACGTCACCTACCCGGGCGTCTACATCGACGAGGTCAAGAGTTCCGTACGGACGATCACGGGCGTACCGACATCGGTCGCCGCCTTCGTCGGCTACGCGCCACGCGGTCCCGCCGACCGGCCCGTACACATCACGGGCTGGGCCGACTACGAGGCCGCCTTCGGCGGGCTCCAGGCCAACTGCCCGATGAGCTACGCCGTCTACCAGTTCTATCTGAACGGGGGCAGTGAGGCCGAGATCGTCCGGGTGGTCAAGGAGGACGAGAAGCCCGTCCGTCTGCCGCTCGGGCCGAGTACGTCCCCCAAGGAGACCCCGGCCCGCCCGGCCGCCGCGCCCCCCAAGGGGAACGACGGCGGGGACGCAGCAGCCGAAGGCGAGGGCGGAGACGCGGCGGCCGATGACAAGAGGAAGGGCGGAAAGGGAGCGGGAGAGACGGCCGCCACCGAGCGTTCCGGCAACCGGCCCCGTTCCACCGCGCCCGGCCTCGTCGCCGCCTCGCCCGGGCGGTGGGGACGGAGTCTGCGGGCACGTGTCGACTACGACACGTCCGAAGGACCGGACCTCCCGAAGGCCCGGCGGGAACTGTTCAACCTGACCGTCCGTGACATGGAGACCGGCGCCGAGGAGAGGTACCTCAACGTCAGCGTGCGCTCCGACCACCCCCGTAACCTCGCCGACCTGCTGAAGACCTCGCGGTTGGTCCGGGTCGACACGGACGCCCCGCTCGACGCGATTCCCGAGGCGAACGGGCTGCCGGAGAAGGCAGGCGTCGACCCGTTCAGCCTGGAGTCCAACCAGGTCGCACGGGGTGACACCCGGCCGCTGTACTACGCCCCGGAACAGGAGACCGCACGGAAGCCGGAAGAGGACGAGCGGACCTCCCTGGGGCTGACCGACTACTTGGGCAGCCCGCAGAAGAAGACGGGCCTGCACCAGCTCCTGAAGACCGACATCTTCAACATCCTCTGCCTTCCCGACATGCACTGGCTCGCCCAGCATCTGGCGGTCAAGGGCGGCGACACGAAAGATCTCCGGACAGCCGCGCTGGAACTGTGCGTCGACCGGCGGGCCATTCTGCTGGTCGACCCGCCACCCGCATGGGACCCGGCACAACCCGCTTCCTCGGCCGACGCCGTGAGCTTCGTGGTGGAGAAGATCGACGCGGTCGAGGTCGGGGACTCCGGCAAGAACGCCGCCGTCTACTACCCCCAGATCCTCGCCCCCGACCCCCTGCGCCAGGGCGCCCTGCGGGCCTTCCCGCCGTCCGGCGTGATGGCCGGCGTGCTGGCCCGCACCGATGTCCAGCGCGGAGTGTGGAAGGCGCCCGCGGGCACCGACGCCTCACTCAACGGCGTCAGCGAACTCGAGGTGCCGCTGACCGACCTGGAGATCGGCCGGCTCAACCCGCTCGGCGTCAACTGCCTGCGCCGCCTGCCCGCCGCGGGCCCGGTCGCCTGGGGAGCGCGCACCCTGCGCGGCGCCGACCGGCTCGCCGACGAATGGAAGTACCTCCCGGTGCGCCGGCTCGCCCTCTTCATCGAGGAGAGCCTGTTCCGCGGCACCCACTGGGTGGTGTTCGAACCCAACGACGAGCCGCTGTGGGCGTCCATCCGCCTCAACGTCGGCGCCTTCATGAACTCCCTGTTCCGCGCGGGCGCCTTCCAGGGCCGCACCCCCCAGGAGGCCTACCTGGTCAAGTGCGACAAGGACACCAACCCGCAGAACGACATCGACCGCGGAATCGTCAACATCCAGGTCGGCTTCGCACCGCTCAAGCCCGCCGAGTTCGTGATCGTCCACATCCAGCAGCTCGCCGGCCAGATCCAGGTCTAGGAGGACGACGATGCCGGAAGTGACGCGCCGGGACCCCTTCAAGAACTTCCGCTTCAAGGTCAAGTTCAGCGGGGAGACCGCCTACATCGCGGGAATCAGCAAGGTCAGCGGGCTCAAGCGGACGACCGAGGTCATCCGTCACCGCGACGGTGGCGACCCCGGCACCAGCCGGAAACTGCCGGGCCGCACCGAGTACGAGGCCATCACCCTGGAACGCGGATGCACCGTCGACACCGCCTTCGAGGAGTGGGCCAACCGCATCTGGAGCCTCCGCAACTCCGCCGGCGGCCTGGAGACCTCCCTCAAGGACTTCCGCCGGGACCTCATCATCGACGTCTTCGACGAGGCCGGAAAGCAGGTGCTGTCCTACTCCGTCCGCGAGGCCTGGGTGTCGGAGTACCAGGGACTGCCCGAACTCGACGCCGGGTCCGCCGGGGTCGCCTTCGAACGCATCACCGTGGAGCACCACGGCTGGGTGCGGGAGAAGACCAGCCCACCCGAGGACTCCCAGTTCACCGACATCGCCGGGTGATGAGCCGTGCCGCGGTCGCTGACGGAGGCGAACGTCCTCGACGTGTGGGAGAGCGGGCTCGGCCGCACGCCGGCGGTCCGGGCCCTGCTGCTCGCCTCGATGGCGGCGCCCGCGGGTCACGACGTCGCGGACCTGCCGCTCAGCGCCCTCAACGCCCTGCTGCTGGAACTGCGGTCCGGTGCGTTCGGCCACCGGCTGCCCTGCGTCACCGACTGCCCCCAGTGCGGTGAGAGCCTCGATGTCACCGTCTCCACGGGCGAGTTGTGGGCGCAGTGGGCCTCACGGGCCGCCCCGGCTACCCGTGAACGGGCCGAACCCGCCACGGCGACGCTGACCGCGCACGGCATGGAGATCACCTTCCGCGCGCTCACCGCCCGCGACGTACGGTCCGTCGACCCCGCCGCGCCCCGCGCCCGCCAGCTGCTGCTGCGGCGCTGCGTGGTCGACGTCTCCCCGAGCGAAGGCGAGATCCCGGACCAGGTCCTGGAGGAGATCGCCCGCAGGCTGCCCGGCCTGGACCCCGGCGCGGATCCGTTGTTCACGCTGGACTGCCCGCAGTGCGAGCACCGGTGGGAGGCGCCGCTCGACATCGCCGACCACCTGTGGACCGACGTCAGCGGCTACGCACACCGGCTGCTGCACGAGGTGCACGCCCTGGCCCGGGCCTACGGCTGGTCGGAGGCCGACGCGCTGGCCGTCAGCCCGGTGCGGCGGCAGTTCTACCTGGAGGCGACCGCGGAATGAGCGACTTCGTGGCCCGGCTGCTCGGGGCACCGGGACCGTGGCTGCGGCCCCTGGCACCCAACGTCTTCGACCCCGCGGCACCGCGGTTGCCCGGTGGGCAGGTGGTTGATGAGGGGTGGGAGGAGAGCGAAGCGGAAGCGGGACGGGGATTGACATCGGGATCGGCGGGCCGGGGGGTGGAGGTCGTCGGCGGCACCGCGGCTGTGGCGGGGGCTGCGGGGAGTGTGGTGTCGGCCGTGTCTGAGTTGGAGTCGATGTGGACGCCGGGGGGTGATGAGGGTGAGGGAGAGGTTGAACCCATGGGCCCGGCGGCGCCGGGTGGGACTCGTCGGCTCGGCGGTGCCGGGGACGCGCCGAGGCATGGTGAGAGTGCGGCGGGAGCCGGGGATTCCGCGTCGGACGCCGTGCGGGGTGGTGGGCAGAGGCAGGCGATGACGCCGGGGCAGGTTCCGGGAAGGGAACCGCACAGTCGTACGACCGGAGCAGGCGTCGTCGGCCGAGGCGAGGTCACGATGCCTTCGGCGGGTGGAGAAGCGGGTCGGTCAGCCACTCCCGGGTGGGGTCTGCCGGGGTCGGACGTGTTGCCGCGGGGCGGTGTGGGCGGCTCGGAAACGCCGTCGCGGCCTGGTCAGGTGCGGGAGAGAGAGGGCGCGGCGCGTCCGGCGGAAGAGGCTTCCACGGTCGCCGGTCCGGTACCCAGTGCGGCGGACGGGCCGTCTGGCTCCTACGACGATTCGTCCTCTGGCCCGTTGCCGCACGGGTCGGCCACGGCATCACACAGTCTCGGCCCACTACCGGCCGACGAAGCCGCCGCTCAGCACCGGACCGCTTCGGCGGAGTCGCTGCCGTCTCGCGGTCCGTCGCCGACGTCTGGGGCCGGGCGGCAGCCGGGGCTCGGTCGTCTTTCCTCTGACCCCGCAGCTGAACAAGCGAAGCCAGAGGGCTCGTCGTCAGGTTCTGCGGCAGTGGGGTCGGACAGTGAGGGTGCGCCTTCGAGGCTCAGGGATGTGGGGGCGAAGGCTGAGGCACCGCCTGCGGGGATCGCTGCTGCGGGGACGGAGGCTGGGGGGCCTTCGCCGGGGGCGGGGGCGGCGGGGTCAAAGGGTGAAGGTTTGCCGCCGGGGTCGGTCGGTGTGCGGTCGGAGTCCGCGAGCCTGACGCCGGGGTTCACGGTGGTGCAGCCCGAGCGGGAGGGTTTGGCGCCGGGGGCCGCGGTGGTGGGGTCGGAGCGTCAGGGCACGTCGTCGGGATCCGCGACGGTGGAATCGGTGCGTCAGGGTTCGTCGCCCGGGTCTGCGGCGGTGAAGGCGGAGCGCCAGGGCTCGTCGCCGGGAACTGCGCCTATGGGGCCGGGGCCTGGTGGCCTGCCTGTGGGGTCGGAGTCCAGGGGGCCTTTGCCGGGGGCTGCGGCTGTGAAGCCAGAGGGCGATGCTCTGTCGCCGGGGCCTGTCCCAGTGAGGTCGGCTTCCAAGGGCCTGCCGCCGGGATCCGTGGTTGCGGAGCCTGAGCGAGAGGATTTGTCGCCGAGGGCTGCGGCGGCGGGATCGGAGCGCCAGGGTTTCTCGCAGCCATCTGCCCCAGTGCGGTCGCAATCCGAGGGAACTTCTCCGAAGTCCGCAGCTCTGCGGCCCGAGGGCGACGATCTGTCGGCGGGGTCCTCAGCCGCGCGGCTGAGGACGGACCGCCGGTCGACGCAATCCGCAGCTACGCAGCCCGAGCCGGTGAGCCCTCCGGACAAGCCCTCAGGCGAGCCGACGGTCTCGGTGGAGACGCCGCTGAGGCGGCCAGGAGTGCTGTCGGGGGGTGACGAGCTGCCCTTGAAGCGGGCGCGTGAACTTCCGCCGGGCTCCCGGGAGAAGGGTTTGGCTTTCGGCGAGATGCCGCTGAAGTCTTCTGGCAGGCCGTCGGCGTCGGCGGAGCCGTCGCTCAGGCCGTCAGATGCATTGTGGGGGGCTGACGAACTGCCTCTGAAGCAGTCGGGCGACCTCCCGCCGGGTGTCTCAGAGAAGGGTCTGGCGTCCAGTGGGCTGCCGCCGGAGCCTTCAGGCAGGCCGTCGCCGCCGAGGAAGTTGCCGCTGAGGTCGGCAGGTGATGCGTTGTCAGGGGCTGAAGCGCTGTCCTTCGAGCGGGCGGCTGAGCTGCCGCCAAGGCTCTCAGAGAAGGGTCTGGCGTCCAGTGGGCTGCCGCCGAAGCCCTCAGGCACGCCGTTGGCGCCGAGCGAGTCGCCGCTCAGGCCGTCAGGCGTGCTGTCGCGGGCTGACGGTCTGCCGCTGATGCCGTCAGGTGAGCTTCCCCCGAGCTTTTCAGACGAGCGGCCTGCGGCTGCCGAGCTGCCGCTGACGCTCTCAGACGCGCCGTCGGCGCCTGCTGAGCTGCCGCGGAAGCCATCCAGCAAGCGGCTGGTGTCCGGCGAGCCGCTGCGGAAGCCCTCAGAGAGGCGGCCGGCGTCCGTTGAGCTGCCGCAGAAGCCTTCAGGGATGCGGTCGGCGTCAGACGAGTTCTCGCCGGGCCCCTCAGAGATGCGGCCGGCATCCGATGAGCACTCGCCGAGGCCCGCAGCGAAGCGGCCGGCAACTGACGAACTGCCGCCGAAACCCACAGGCATGCCGCCGAAGTCCACCGACCTGCCCCCGCGGTCCGACCTGCCTCAGCTGTCCTCACGCTCACGCGTACCGTCCGAGCCCTACGCCACCACCTCCCCGGCGCCCACGTCGTTCCCGCCTTCAGCGCCGCAGGCCGTCGCCCCCACGCCGGACCGTGCCGACCTCTCGGCGGACACCTCCGCCGGCCCGCGCCCCCGAGCTGAAGCCGTCCGACGCGCCGCCCCAATCCTCTCGCCGGAGCCCGCCGCCCCACCCGCGAACCCCTCTCCCGAGACGCACGCCCCAGCCGACTCCTCCCGTTCCCGAACCTCCTCCTCCATGCCTCCGCGAGACACCTTCGCCCCCGCGCCGGGCCCCCAAGACGCGCCGCCCCGGCACTCGACCCACCCCTCACCCACTGCCTCTGCCAACCCACCCGCCTCCCGAACCACCACCCCCGGCGCGCCCCCGGCTCGGTCACACGAACCCGCACCAGCCCCCTCTGCACACGCTTCACGAGCCCCCCTCCCCGGTAGACCCACCGCCCCCTCCCGCAGCCCCCTGTCTCGACCGACCCCCACTCTCGCCCCCACCCCCACGCCCACGTCCACCCTCTCCGCCACCCCCACACCCACACCCACCCCCACCCCCACCCCCCAAGAAACAGTCGTACGCATCACCATCGACCGCCTGGTCGTCCGCACCACCCCCGCACCGCCACCCCCCGACGAACCCCCCGCCCCTCCCCGCCGCCCGGACCTGAGCCTCGACGACTACCTGGGGAGGCGGCACTCGTGAGTGACGCGTTGGCCGTCGCCGCGGTGACGGAGACGTTGAGGGCGGTGCTGGAGGACGCCGTGCGGCGGGCTGTGCCCGGTGCGGTGGTGACCGCGCGGCATCCGGAGGCTGCCGGTGTCGAGGACGGCGTCGCCGCCGCGCTGAACGTCTTCCTGTACCGGACGTCGATCGACGCCGCCTGGCGGAACACCGACCCGGTCAACACGCACCCCGGTGAGACCCGGCAGCCCGCGCTGCCCCTCGTACTGCACTACCTGCTCACCGGCTACGCCGCCCCGGCCGAGGACGCCGCGCTCCCGGAGCGGCTGCTCGGCGCGGCGATGGCGGCGCTGCACGACCGGCCGGTGCTGCGAGCGGCCGAGCTGCGGGCCGCCGCGGGTTTCAGCGATCTGCATCTGCAGCGGGAGCCGGTCAGGGTGACCCCCGCGGAGCCGGCGGCCGAGGAGCTGTACCGCCTGTGGGAGGCGCTGGGCCACGTCTACCGGTTGTCGGCGGCCTATGAGGCGCGGGTCGTGTTCATCGACAGCGCGGTGCCGGGGCGGACGCCGCTGCCGGTCCTGCGGCGCGGCGACTCCGGGCGGGGCCCCGAGGCCGCGCCGGGGACGGCAACCGTCCCGTGGCCGGTGCTGCACGCCGTACGGCCCGCGGTGGCCGCCCCCGGTGCGGAACTGGTGCTCAGCGGTACGGGGCTCGACGCCGGTACGCCGAGTGTGCGGCTGACGCATCCGCTGCTCGGCGGCCCGGTGGTGCTGCCCGCGCGCGCCGACGGTGGCGGCACCGTGACGGCCACCGTGGGCGAGGAGCTGGGCGCGGGGCGCTGGTCTGCGGTCGTGGTGCTCGCCGCGCCCGACGGCAGCGAACGGACCACCGGGCCCCGGCCTCTGCACATCGCGCCGCGCATCACCAGTGCTCTGCCGCTCACGGTCGAGCGGGACCGCGCCGGGGCCGTGCTGCTCTCCGTGGACTGCGTCCCGGCGGTGCATCCCGGGCAGCGGGCCGAACTGCTCGTCGGGGATCTGCCGGTGCCCGCCGAGCCCATGGCCAAGAAGGCCACCCGGAAGCTGCGGTTCAAGCTGGACGGCGCGCGGCCCGGCCGGTATCCGCTGCGGCTGCGCGTCGACGGGGTGGACAGTCCGCTGACCGACGAGCGGGCCGAGCGGTTCGACCCCGAGGCGGCGGTGGTGATCACATGACGGGCACGCGGGTCGAGTTGCGCATCCGGCGGCTGGAGCTGGAGCCGGACGCGCACGTCGGGCTGTCGCCGACGGCGCTGTGCGCGGCCGTCGAGGCCGAGCTGGCCGTACTGCTCGGGCTCGACGGCACGTCGGCGGGCGCCCGCACAGCCGCTCCAGCCCCCGTGCCAACCGCGGCACCACCCGCCGTACGAACCGTCCCAGCCAATCCCCACGCCGCCGTCCTCGCCCGGCACATCGCCCGTGCCGTGTACGACGCCGCGCTGCGGGCCCGAGAAATGGAAGGTGGCGGGGCGGCGTCATGAGCACTCCGGCAGCCCCCCGGCGTGGCGGCTTCGTCTTCCTCGACCCCGAGCAGGGGCGCGTCCTGCGCGTCGTGCCCTTTCAGTACAACCCCGACACCATCACCCGCGCCGTACGGCCGCGCGGCATCGGAGCCGACGCCGGGGACCGGCTGGAGGCGCTGCGGTTGCAGGGGCCGCCGCGGGAGACGTTCCGTATCGACGCGGAGTTCGACGCGACCGACCAGGTCGGCACGGCCCCGGCGGGCGCGCCGCCGGTCGGCAGCGGGCTGTTCGGGATGCTGTCCGCGCTGGAGTCCGCCGTCTGCCCGACCGGCGCGCAGCTGACCCAGCAGAACGACCTCGCCGCCCGCGGCATGCTCGAAGTCGCCCCGGTGCAGGGGCCGTTGCCGGTGCTGGTGCTCGGCCCGCACCGGGTGCTGCCGGTGCGGATGCTGGACATCGACGTGACGGAGGAGACGTACGACGGGGAACTCAACCCCATCCGGGCGCGGGTGACGCTCACCGTCCGGATCCTCACCGTCGACGACGTCGGCCACCGGCACAAGGCGGGCGGGCTTTATCTGCAGTACCAGCAGAGCAGGGAACGTTTCGCCGCGCTCGTCGGCTACGGCCCCGGCGCGGTCGGCTACACGGGCCGCTGAGCGAGGAGATCGGACATGTTCGAGCCCACCAGCAGATATCGCGGGATCCCGACGGCCGTCCACACCCTCCCGGACGGCCGGACCGTCGCCCACCTGCGCCGCCGGCTGCTGCCGCAGCCCGAGGAGCTGGCGGTGATCGGCGAGCACGTCGTCGTCGCGGGGGACCGGCTCGACCGGATCGCGGCCCGCTGGTACGGCGATCCGGAGCAGTCCTGGCGGATCGCGGACGCCAACCGGGCGGTACGGCCGGACGATCTGACCGCCGTGCCCGGCCGCCGGCTGCGGATCACCCTGCCGGCCGAGGCGTCGGCGGCGCCTGTCGCGGGCGGGCCGGCCCGGTGACCACGCACAGCCTGCACCTGATGCTGCTCCTCGGGGACACCGTGCCGAGCCCGGCCCCCGCCGCGCTGATCGACGCCCTGCACGGCGCCCGGGTCACCGCCGCCGGCGGCACCACGAGCGGCTTCCAGCTGACCTTCGCGAGCAGCCCCGGCTCACCGCTGCACCGCGCGGTCCTGCCCGGCGGAACACTGCACCCGAAGAAGCGGGTCGTGCTGGCCGTCGTGCTCGCGGGCCGCTGCCATGTGCTCGTCGACGGCGTGATCACCCGGCAGGAGCTGCACGCCGGCCGGACGCCCGGCTCGTCGTATCTCGTCGTCACCGGCGAGGATCTGACCCTGCTCATGGATCTCCGGCACGTCCGCCGCGCCTTCCCGGGCCTGCCGTCGCAGTTGCGGGCGACGACCGTGTGCGCCGGGTACGCGCAGTACGGCATCACGCCCCGGTGCGTCGCCCCGGTCCTCACCCACCAGCCCAACCCGCTGGTGGAGATCCCGGTGCAGTCGGCGACCGACCTCGACTATCTGCGCTCCATGGCCGCCGACGTCGGGCACGTCTTCCACCTCGAACCGGGCCCCGCCCCCGGCGTCAGCACCGCCTACTGGGGGCCGCAGAAGCGCGACGGAGCCCTCCAGCCGGCCCTCACCACGGGCTGCGGAGCGGCGGACAACGTGGAGGAGCTGACGTTCGCCCTCGACGGGCTCGCCGCGTCCGGGCACGGCACCCACCGCCTCGAAGGGTCGTCGGCGTCCTCCTCCGAGGTCACCGCCCCGGAGACCCGGCTGCTGCGAGGCAGCCTCGCCACCGGCCCCGCCCCCGCCCTGCGCGTCGAGGCGCTGCGCGGCCAGACCGGACGGTCCCTGCCGCAGACCCTGCTGGCCGGGCTCGGCCGGTCCGTCGCCGCCGACCCCGTCACCGGCCGGGGCACGGTCGACGTCCTGCGCTACGGCCATGTCCTCAGCCCGCACGCCCTGGTCGGGGTGCGTGGGGCGGGGCAGGCCTACGACGGGCGGTACCTCGTGGCCGCGGTGACCCACGATCTCACCCGCGACACCTACCGACAGCACTTCACGCTGGTCCGCGACGGGCTCGGCGCCGACATCCAGGTGGTGACCGTATGACCGCATCCGAGATCGACACGACCGGCGCACAAGGGAGCACGACCCCGGCGCGGGCCAGGCAGTGGGACGGCATGTACGAGGGCGTCGTCGTCTCCGCCGTCGACCCGACCGGCGTCGGCCGGCTCCTGGTGCGCGTCCCCGAGGTCCTGGGCGACGACAACCCGGTGTGGGCCGCGCCCCTCACCCCCCTGGCCGGACGGGACTGCGGGATGTACGTGGTGCCGCCCCCCGGCTCCGGGGTGTGGGTGCGGTTCCTGGACGGGGACCCCGACCGGCCGGTGTGGCTCGGGTTCCGGCGTGGCGGATCCGGGGACGTACCGCCCGCCGCCAAGTCCACCCCGCCCGGCATCCCGCAGATCGTGCTGGCGACCCCCACCGGGAACGCGCTCGTCATCAGCGACCTGCCGGGACCCGCGGGCGGCATCAAGCTGCAACTGCACGGTGACACCGGGCCCTACCTCAAGATCAACGAGACGTCGATCGAGCTGTCCTGCGGCCCCGGGCTCGCCACCATCCAACTCGTCGGACCCCAGGTCACCGTCAACAGCGGTGCCCTGACGGTGCTGTGAGGGCTGTGAGGACTGTGAGGACGCCATGCCAGGACTGCTGATGCACTTCGGCGCCATGATGATGTGCGCCCATCCGCCCGGCCTCGTCACCATCCCGGCCCCCGTGCAGCAACGTGTGCTCGTCGGGCCGCAACCGGTCGCCACCAGCGCCGACGTGTTCCTGGTGGCAGGCTGTACGTTCCCGGCCATGACCGCGGGCGCGCCGCCCTGCACCAGCGTCACCTGGCTGCACACCTCCACCCGCGTGTTGGTCAACGGCCTGCCCGTGCTGCTGCAGCCCAGCCCGCCGGTCAGCCCCGCCCCCGCCATGGGCATCGGCACACCGCCGCCCAACCCCCCGATGGTGCTGGCCATGCAGCTGCGGGTGCGGGGGATGTGACCGGGATGCGGATCGACTTCCCCTACCGCGTCGACGCCCGTGGCCGCACGGCCACCGTCGACCACCCCGGCCACGTCCGCGACATGGTCGAGCAGGTCCTCTTCACCAGCCCCGGGGAGCGGGTCAACCGGCCCGACTTCGGCTGCAACCTCCTCGACATGGTCTTCGCCGGCAACAGCCCCGAACTCGCCGCCACCCTGGAGATGACCGCCCAGGCGGCCCTGCAGCGCTGGCTCGGCGACCTGCTGGAGGTGGAGTCCCTGACGGTGACCTCGGAGGAGGCCACCCTCCGGGTCCGGGTCGCGTACGTCCTCAAGGCGACCGGGGAGAGCCGTGTCGTCATGGTGAGCGGGGGAGTGGTCGCATGACCGAGTTCCACGACCTGGACCTGCGCCGGCCCGCCGACCGCGCCGGTCTCGTCGGCCTTGTCAGCGTCGAAGAGGTGACGGCGCACCCGGACCGGCGCACCCTCACCGTCACCTTCTCCGGACCGCCCCCACGGCTCCTCCGCCGGGACGACTTCCTGATCGAGGGCGGCCGCCGCGTGGTCGGACTGCGCGTCCTGCGCGTCACGGAGGAGCGCGACGAACGCGACGAACGCGAGGCACGGGAGGGGCTTGAGGAACGCGAGGAGCGGGAGGAGCGGGAGGAGCGGTGGGACCGCGAGGACCGGCGAGACCGCGAGGACCGCTACGGGCACGGAGACGCCCGAGGCGACCGGACCGCGAGACGGCTCAGGCTCACCCTCGACCGGCCGGGCGACGAGTCCACCTACCGGCTGCGGGTGCGCGGCCCCGGCTTCCACGGCGGCCGCGACCGCGCCGAGTTCACGTTCCGGCCGACCGCCCGCCCGGAGGAGCGACCCGCGGCGGAGCCCGTCGGCGCGCCGCCCCCGCGGCCCGCGCCGGCCATCGACTACCTGGCCAAGGACTACGCGAGCTTCCGGCGGCTGCTGCTGGAGCGGATGTCGCTCACCATGCCGCAGTGGACCGAACGTCACGTGCCCGACCTCTGGATCACCCTGGTGGAGATCCTGGCCCACGTCGGGGACCGGCTCAGCTACCAGCAGGACGCCGTGGCCACCGAGGCCTATCTGGACACCGCCCGGTTGCGCACCTCGGTGCGGCGGCACGCCCGGCTCGTCGGCTACCCGATGCACGACGGCTGCGCCGCCCGCACGGTCGTCTGCCTGGAGGCGGCCTCGGCCGTGAACGACCTGCACACCGAGGAGCTGGCGTTCACCGCGCTCCCCGAGGACGAACTCACGGGAGCGAGCGGCCCGGTGATGACCCCCGAAGCCCTCATCGCCGGCCCGCACCCCGTCTACCAGCCACTCGGCCACTACAAGCTGCGGCTGCGGCCCCAGCACAACCGCGTCCCGCTGTGGGCCTGGGGGCAGGACGGCTTCCCGCTGCCCGTCGGCACCACCCGGGCCGCCCTGTACGACCCGGACCGGA
This sequence comes from Streptomyces sp. TSRI0107, assembly GCF_001905845.1. Taxonomy (GTDB): domain Bacteria; phylum Actinomycetota; class Actinomycetes; order Streptomycetales; family Streptomycetaceae; genus Streptomyces. The sequence goes on from NZ_LIVZ01000011.1 coordinate 322,496, forward strand.
AACTGGAGTTCGTGCCGGGCGACCTCGTCGTCATCGAGGAGACCGAGGGGCCCGACGGCGGCCCGCCCGACCCGGCGCACCGGCAGGCGGTCCGGCTCACCCGGGTCGACAGGGACGTCGACGCGTACACCGGCACACCCGTTCTGAAGATCGCCTGGGCGGAGGAGGACGCCCTCACCTTCCCGCTCACCCTGCGCAACCCGCCGGACGGCGACGGCCGACCGGGAAGGACCGCCGTGGCGTGCGGCAACGCCGTCCTCGTCGAGCACGGCCTGGAGAACACCTGGCTGCCCTCGGCCACCGCCGAGATCGTCACGGTCCCGGACCCCGACCCGGACCCGGACCCGGACACGGTCCCGGACCCGGACCCCGAGCCGGACCGCGGCCGGCGCCGCCCCTTCACGGCCACGCTGAGCGGCAGCCCCGTCACCTGGTCACCGCCGTACCCCCGCCCCGCCGACGTGGCCGCCGCCCAGGCCCGCCGGCTCCTCGACCTCGCCGCCGAGGCACGCGACCGGCTGCGCACCATCGACGCGACGGCGCCGACCGACGAGGACCGGGACTTCCTCCGCGCCCTGTTCGGCCGTTCCCTCACCGGCGGGCCCGACTCCGAACGCCTCGTGCCGCGCCTGCGGTCGCGCTTCGACGAGCTGCTCCGGCCCAGGCTGCGCCAGGTCGAACGCCTCGTCCGCCGGGCCCGCTCCGGGTACGTCCTCGACCCCGCGGACGTGGGCGAGGGGTTCGACCGGACCTGGCGGGGCCTTGCCGCGGCGTCCCTGGATCCCGCCAACCCGGCCCTGCACGGCCCGGCGGCCACCGCGCTGCGCCCCGACCCCCGCGAGGCCCTGCCCACCCTGCGCCTCATCGAGGAGGAGAGCGGACGCGCGGAGCAGAACAGACGCGGGGAGGACGGGAGTGGGCGTCGGAGGAGCGGACGCACCGCCAAACCCGAGTGGCGTCCCCGCCGCGACCTCCTCTCCAGCGGCCCCCGCGACCGCCACGTGACGGCCGAGACCGACGACGACGGCGTACTGCGGCTGCGCTTCGGCGACGGGCGGTGCGGGCGCGCCCCGCAGCCGGGCCGCAGTCTCAGCGTCGTCTACCGGGTCGGCAACGGCCGCTCCGGCAACGCCGGCCGGGAGGCCGTCAACCGGATCGCCGCCCGTCGTACACACCTGTGGGGCGTCGTCACCGGCGTCCGCAACCCCCTGCCCGCGAGCGGCGGCACCGACCCGGAGCCGGTCGCCGAGGTCCGCCTCGCCGCTCCCCGCGCCCCGTTCCGGACCCTGCTGCGGGCCGTCACCGCCGAGGACTACGCCACCCTCGCCGCCCAGCGGCCCGGTGTCCAGCGCGCCGCCGCCTCGCTGCGCTGGACCGGCAGCTGGTACGAGGCCGACGTCGCCCTCGACCCGGACGGCGCCACCGCCCCGTCGCCCCGGCTGCTGGAGGACGTACGCGACGACCTGTGCCGTTACCGGCGCATCGGCCACGACGTGGTCACCCGGCCCGCCCTGCTCGTGCCCCTCGACATCGCGCTGGACGTCCTCGTCGACCCGCACCACCTCACCGGCCACATCCGCGCGGCCCTGCTGCGGCTGCTGCTGCCGGGACGCGGCTCCGGCGGGCGGCCGGGGTTCTTCGACCCCTCCGCGCTCACCTTCGGCACACCGGTGCGGACCAGCGTCCTGGTCGCCCTGTGCATGGACGTCCCCGGTGTGCGGCACGCCGAGGTCGTCCGCCTGCGCAGGGTCCACGACGACGCGCTCCGCGTCCCGGACGTGCCGCCCTCCGGGGAGCTGCGGATGCGGCCCCTGGAGATTCCCCGGCTCGACGGTGACGTCACCCGGCCCGAGAACGGCCGGCTCACCCTGCGCCTGAGAGGAGGACGATGACCACCTCCCCGACCGACGGCCCGGCCCCGGCGCGCAACCGGCCCGGGCTGCCCGCCCTGTCGTACCGCGTCGGCACCCACCGGCAGTTCCTCGACGCGATGCTCGCCCGGCTGCCCCTGGTGGACGGCGACCCCGCCGAAACGGGGCTGCCCGCGGCGGGCCACGCCTCCGCAACGTCCCGTGAGGGCCCCCTGGCCGCGCTGACCACCCGGGAACCGGACGACCCCACGATCGCCCTGCTCGACGCCTGGGCCGTCGTCGCCGACGTGCTGACCTTCTACCAGGAGCGGATCGCCAACGAGGGGTTCCTGCGCACGGCCACCGAGCACGACTCCCTGGTCCGGCTCGGCCGGCTCGTCGGACACCGGCCCCGCCCCGCCCTCGCCGCCGCCACCCACCTCGCGTACACCCTCGACCCCGGCGCCTCCTGTGTGCTGCCGGCCGGTTCCCAGGTGAGGAGCGAGCCCGAACCGGGCGGCCTGCCCCTGACGTTCGAGACGGCCAAGGACCTCACCGCGAGGGCGGAGTGGAACCGGCTCCCCGTCCGCACCACCCGCCCGGCCTCGCTCGCCCCGCACGCGGCGGTCCGCACCGCGGCCGTCGACGTCGAAGGCGTCCAGCACCCCGTACGCCCCGGCGACCGCCTGCTGTTCACCTACCCCGACCGCCGGCTGAACCAGACCCGCCTGGTGGCGGACGTCGAGCGGGACCCCGCGCTGGGACGGACCACCGTACGGCTGCGGGTACCGGACCCGTCCCGGCAGCTGAACGTGGCGGTCGACGCCCTGCGCGAGGACATGGAGGACGCGGCCGGCCGGGCCCGCTCCCGGGGCCCCTTCGAGGAACTGCTCGACCTGCTGCGGGACGTCCGCGAGCGCGCCGGGGAACTGCACGACCCGGAAACCTTCGCCGACCGCCTCGACCGCAGGCTGCGTCGGCTGCGCGAGCGGCTGTCCGCCGCCGCCGACGAACTCGACGCCGACGCCCTCGCCGAGCGGGCCGCCGTACGCCTCGCCACCGTCCGCGACGCCGTCCGCCGTCTGACCCGGGAACCCGAGGCGCCGACCGCCGGGACCGAGCGGGACGCGCTGCTGCGGGACCTGGAGACACCGGACCGCCCGGTCCTGCACACCGTCGGCCCGCTGCTGGAGGCCCTTCGCCGCGGCGGACCCCCGCCCGGCGGCCCGCCCGCCGTCCGCGACGTCCTCGGCCCCGGCTCCGACGCGCTGCCCCGCCTCCTCGCGGGCAACCGGCCCGGCCTCACCGCCGCCCTGTACGAGGCGCTGGCCGCCGTCACCCCGGCGGCCGGACCGGCGCCGGGCGTCTGGCACTTCCGGCTCGCCACGACCCCGCTCGGCGCCGCCGTCCCGGACGACGCCCGGGTGAAACGCCTGCTGCGCGCCGCCGTACCCGCCCCGGCGGAGGGCGACGCCGCGCTCGACGCCCGCGTCCTGCTGCTCGACGCCGTGTACGAGGAGATCCAGCCCGGCAGCTGGATCGCGGTACGCGTGGCGGGCCGCTCCCGCACCCGTGTCCTGCGCGTCACCGAGGCCGACCGGATCGCCGTCGCCAACGAACAGGACGCCGTACGGGTGACCCGGCTGCGCCTGGACGCACCGTGGACCGAGGACGCCGAGGACGTCGCCGCCCGCCGCGCCACCACCGTGTGGGCCGCGCCCGCACCCCTCGTCCTCGCGCCCTCACCCGACCTCACCGACGTCCAGGGCGACGCCGTCGACCTCGACGGCACCTTCGAGGGACTGGCCCCCGGACGGCTGGTCGTCGTCGCCGGGGAACGCACCGACATCGTGCCCGAGGACGGCGCGGCCCCGGGCGCCCGTCCGGGCGTCCCCGGCGCCGAACTCGCCGTCCTCGCCGGGGTACGGCACGCCTTCGACGGGACCTCCGCCGACGCCCGGGTGCGCACCACGCTGCTGCTCACCGCCCCGCTCGCGCACCGCTACCGGCGCGACACCGCCGTCGTGCACGGCAACGTCGTCCAGGCGACCGCCGGGGAGACCGTCACCGAGGTGCTCGGCAGCGGTGACGCCGGCCGGGCCGGGCAGGCGCTGCCGCTCAGGCAGGGGCCGCTCGTCTGGCTGCCGTCCGCGACCGCCGACGGCGGCGACGAGGCGCTGACCGTCCGCGTCGACGACGTGGCGTGGCGGCGCACCGCCGACCTGGGCGAGGCGGGCCCGGCCGACCCCGTGTACCGGCTCGCCGCCGCCGTCGACGGCCAGGCCGTGGTGGAGTTCGGCGACGGCCGGCACGGCGCGCGCCTGCCCACCGGCAGCGAGAACGTCACCGCCCGCTACCGCATCGGCGGCGGCCGCGCCGGGAACGTCCCGGCGGGCCGGATCAGCCAGGTGATCACCCAACCGCTCGGCGTCCGCGGCGTCACCAACCCGCTGCCCGCCACCGGCGGCGCCGACGCCGACGGCCCGGCCGAACTGCGGCAGGCCATCCCGCTGCGGCTCGCCGCCTTCGACCGGCTGGTCTCGGTCCGCGACTACCAGTCCTTCGCACGCGCCTTCGCCGGCGTCGGCAAGGCCGTGGCCCGCCGGGTCACCGACGACCACCGCTCACTCGTCCACATCACCGTCGCCGCCGCCGACGACGCCCCCCTGGACCCCGCCGCACCCCTGCTGACCGCGCTGCGCACCGCACTGCGCCGGTACGGCGACCCCGGCCTGCCGGTCCGGGTCGAGCCCTGCGAACGGGTGCGGCTCGTCCTGGTCCTCGGCGTCCGCACGCTGCCCGGCCACAACCCGGAGCGGGTCGAGCGGCGGGTGCGCGAGGCGCTGGCCGCCCGGCTGGGCTTCGACGCGGCCCGCCTGGCCCAGCCCGTGTACCTCAGCGCCGTGGTCGCCGCCGCCCACTCGGTGCCCGGCGTGGACTTCGTCGACGTCGACGCGTTCGGCGGAGTACCGGAGGGCACCACCGCCGCCGAGGTGGCCCGGTTCGCCACCCACCCGTCCGCCGTCTCCGTCGTGCCCGGCCTGCCGGCCGGCCCCCGCGCCGTACGCGAGACGTCGAGCCCGCAGGGCACCTCCGCCGTCGTCGACTCCGCGTACGCCCCCACGGTCGTCCTCGACGGGCCCGGACGGCCGCGGCCGGCCCGCCCGCGCACCACGGGCCCGGCCGCGCGCACCCTGCTGCGCCCCGCCCAACTCGTCCTGCTGGACCCCGCCGTGCCCGGGACCCTGATCCTGCGGAGGATCCCATGACCCCCGACGAGCTGTACGCGCTGCTGCCCGCGGTGCACCGCCGCCACGACGAGGAACGCGGCCGCCCCCTCCACGCGCTGCTCACCGTCGTCGCCGAACAGGCCCGCGTCCTCCAGGAGGACATCGAACGCCTCTACGACAACTGGTTCATCGAGACCTGCGAGGACTGGGTGGCGCCCTACATCGGCGACCTCGTCGGCTACGAGGTCCTGCCGGGAATCGCCGCCGCACTCTCCGACGACACCGCCCGCGCCACCGGCCTGCCGGCTGCCGCCGTACCCCGGCGGGACGTCGCCGACACCGTCGCCAACCGCCGTCGCAAGGGCACCCTCGCCCTCCTGGAGGACCTGGCGTCCGGCGTGGCCGGCTGGCCCGCCCGGGTCGTCGAGTACCGCCACGCGCTCGCCGTCACCCAGCCGGTGCGCCGGTACACCTCCGACGACCGCGACGCCCGCCGCCGAGCGGCCCACGGCGCCCTGGCCGACGTACGGCGGGCCGCCGCCCTGGACTCCGTCGGCGGCCCGTTCGACCCGCTGGCCCGCACCGTGGAGGTACCCCGCCCCGGCTCCGTCCGCCGCCCCGGCCGGTACGGCCTCCAGTCGGTGGGCCTGCACGTGTGGCGGCTGCGCACCTACTCCGTGACACGCGCCCCCGCGTACTGCCTGGACCGGGACGACGCCTGCTACACCTTCAACGTGCTCGCCCTCGACACGCCTCTGTACACGTCCCCGGTGCCCGAGCCGTCCAGCGGCCATGTCGCCGACGAGACGAACGTCCCGGAGCCGATCGGCCGGCGCGCTCTGGCCGAACGGCCGTACGACTTCTACGGTCCCGGCAAGAGCCTGTGCGTGTGGACCGGCGACGACCTGGTGGCGCCGGACCGGATCGTCGCCGCCGACCTCTCCGACTGGCGGTACCGGCCCCGGCCCGGCCGCGTCGCCGTCGACCCCGTCCTCGGCCGCCTGGCCCTGCCCACCGGCGCCGCCCCCGCCCAAGGCGTCCGGGTCACCTACCACCACGCCTTCTCCGGCGACCTCGGCGGCGGCGAATACCCCCGCCCGGACACGGAGACCAGCGGCAAGACGGCGACCTACCGGGTCGGCCCCGACCCGGACGACCACCACAGCATCGCCGACGCCCTCGAACGCTGGCGCGCCGAGAAACAGGGCGACCGCGGCTACACCGAGGCGATCGTCGAGATCACCGCCAACGACGTCCACGAGGACCTGACCCGGATCCGGCTCGACCCCGGCGACCACCTCACCCTGCGCGCCGCCGACGGCGTCCGCCCCGTCGTCCGCCTCACCCGGCGGCACGCCGCCGAACCCCGGTCCCTGCGGATCACCGGCAGCGAACACGGGCACCCCGGCACACCCGGCGCCCGGATCGTCCTCGACGGCCTCCTGATCACCGGCGGCAGCGTACGGGTCACCGGCCGCGTCAGCCGTCTCACCGTCCGGCACTGCACCTTCGTACCGGGCTGGGCCGTCACCTCCGACGGCACCCCCCTCGCACCCGACGCGCCTGCCCTGCAGATCGACGACGGCCCGGACCGGGTCGACGTGCGGCACAGCGTCCTCGGCGCCATCACCGTGACCGGGCGCGACACACCCTGCCGGATCACCCTCCACGACACCGTCCTCGACGCCACCCACCGCGAGGCGACGGCGCTCTCCGCCCCGCACGGCGGCCCCGCCGACGTCCTCCTCACCGCCCGGCGCACCACCGTCATCGGAGCGGTCCGCGCCCGCGCCGTCGACGTGCTGGAGAACTCCCTCCTCGACGGCGACGTCCGGATCACCCGCGACGACCAGGGCTCCGTCCGCCACTGCTGGGTGCCCGACGGCTCACGGACACCGCCCCGCTTCCGCTGCGAACCCGAGCACTCGGGCGACCCGGACCGCGTCCGGCTGCGCTTCGCCGGCACCCGGTACGGCCTGCCCGACTACGTCCGGCTCGCCGACGGCTGCGCCGAGGAGATCCGCCGCGGCGCCGACGACGGAGGCGAACCCGGCGCCCTGCACCACCTGTTCCAGCCCCAGCGCGAGGACAACCTGCGCACCCGGCTCGCCGAGTACACCCCCGCCGGCTGCGACACCGGAATCTTCTTCGTCACCTGACAGCCGCCGCACGGCCCACCCCCCACAGGCAGGAAACATCCCCCATGCACGGCGACTTCTCCCGCGTCACCTTCGACCCCGCCCAGCGCTTCTCGGCCGTGCTCTCCCAGCAGGGCCGCGTCCAGCTCGACGCCGAGTTCAACGAACAGACGGCGATCCTCCTGCACTACGTCCGCACCCTCGCCGCCGACGTCCTCGGCCCCGCCGCCTACCCGCCCGACGACGACCCGGACGGCATCGGCGGATTCGGCGTCGAAGGGTGCGACGGAGAGACCTTCACCGTCGCACCGGGCCGGATGTACGTCGACGGCATCCTCTGCGAGTGCGACGGCACCGACTACTGGGAGCAGCCCGACGGCCACCTCGACCCCAGCCGGGACGACGACCGGCTCCCCTCCGGCCCCTTCCTGATCTACCTGCGGGTGTGGGAACGCCTCGTCACCGCGCTGGAGGCGCCCTGGATCCGCGAGGTCGCCCTCGGCACCGACAGCCCCGACACCACCGCCCGCACCCGCGTCGTCTGGCAGCTGTGCCCGCTCCCCATGGAAGGCGGCTCCGCCCCCGACGCGCACGACGCCGCACGCTACGTACGCAAACGCATCCGCCGGCGCTTCGAGCCACGCGGCGCGCTGGCCGCCCGCACCCGGCGCCCCGAGGAGACCACCACCCTCGCCCCCGGCGCCCTGCCCGCGTCCTCCGGCTACCGCGCCCCCGAGAACCAGCTGTACCGGGTGGAGATCCACCGCGGCGGCACCGAGGGCACGGCGACCTTCAAATGGTCACGGGAGAACGGCTCCGTCGTCCTGCCCATCCGCGACATCCAGGGCCCCACGGTCCTGCTCGACTCCCTCGGCCGGGACGACAAGCTCGGCGTGGACACCGGCGATGTCGTGGAGATCGTCGACGACGCCACCGTGAGCCGCGGCGCCGCCGACTACCCCGACGAGGGCTGCTGCCGGCTCTACACCGTCCAGGAGATCGACTACGGCGGCCACGAGGTCCGCCTCGACGCCGAACCCGAACACGACCCCTACCTGCGAACCGCCGGCCAGTCCGCCCGCCACCACCCGCTGCTGCGCCGCTGGGACCACGGCACCAACGCCTGGGGCGACGAACAGGGCGAAGGCCTACCCGTCCGGGAGGCCGAATGGCTGCCCCTGGAGGACGGTGTGGAGATCTGGTTCGAACCCGGCGAGGACCGCTCCCGCGTCTACCGGCACGGCGACCACTGGCTCATCCCCGCCCGAGTCCTCACCGGCGACGTCGAATGGCCCCGCGGCCGTGGGGGCCGCCCGCTCCCACGCCGCCCCCACGGAGTCCACTACCACTACGCGCCACTGGCCTACGTCGAGCCGCGCGGCGACGGCGACTTCCGACTGGTGGACCTCCGCGTCCCCATCCACGGCCGCCGGTGACCGACGACACCCCGTCAGCGGCCCACGAACCCGAACAGGAACACCATGTAGGCGACGAACAGCACCAGGATCACCGTGATGGCGACCACGTTGGTCCGGCCGACCGACACCTCCGCACCGGTCGTCAGGTTCCGCAGCCGCCGCACCCGCAGCGTCCCGCGCTTGAACTCACCCGTCGCGCGCACCCAGTCGCCGTCGTGGACGGCGCCGTCGAACCGGTCGCCGCGCATCTCCACGGCCACCAGCCGCAGCGGCGTACCGCTCCGCCGCTCCTGGATCTCCACCCGGAAGTCGCACACCACCGTGCTGCCGGAACCCTCGTCGACCTCGGTGCGCATCCGCACGTTCTGCGCCACGCCCTCGATGGTGCCGCCGCCGGTGTGGACGAGGGACGGGGGAGGCTGCCTCACGGGGCGCGGCGGCGGTTCCACGGACCGGTCATCGGTCCGCGTGTTCATCCGCGTGTCCGTCCGGTCTTCCGTGACGACGGTCGGGTCACGGACGACGGGCCGGCCGACCGTGCTCTCCGGAGGCGGCTCCGTCCAGGTCGACCGCCGGCGCCGACGCCGCCACCACGGCCGCTCGTCCTCGTTCAGGAAAGGCGGCAGCCACGATCCGCAGACGCGGCACTTCTGCGCGCTGGCGGGTGCCTCTCGGCCACAGCTCTCGCAGGTCCAGGCGCCATCCACACCACCATCGTCACCCCGCTGCCACGCCCGCGCCACACGAGTGAACCCCCGTCACGGACGCGCCCGCGAAGCCCCCAGCGCCTCGGCGAGCCCCGCCGGGTCGGTGCCGAGCTTGCGGTACGCGGCCGACAGCAACTGCCGCACCCCCTGCTCCGTGAGCCGCAGATCCTTCGCGACCACCGACGCCGGCTGCCCCTGCGCCGTCAGCTCGGCGGCCCGCCGCTCGTGCGCCGTCAACGAGTCCGTCTGCGTGTACCGCAACGGCAACGGCCGCAGCCCGGCGGTCGACAGCTCTTCCCTGGCTTGGGCGGCCAACGCCGTGGCACCACAGTGGACGGCCACCTCCAGCCCCTGGTAGAGCCGGTCGGCGGCATCCTGCAGCCGGCCGTGGCGGGCCAGCGCGGCGCCGTGTCCGACCAGCGCCGCCGGCCCGCCCGTCACCTCGGCCTCGGTGCGGAGCGCCTGGCCGATCACGGACGCCGCACCGAAGTCCCGGGCCCGCGCCACGGCTTCCCGGGCGGTCTCCACCGCCCGCTCCGGGGCGGACCGGGCGAGCGCGGTCGACAGATCCATCCGCCAGGGGCACCAGGCGGGGTTGCGCCAGTCCCGCCCGTCCAGCCACTTCCCGACCTTGGTCAGCAACCGCTCCGCCTCGGCCCGGCGCCCCTCCGCCAGCAGCAGCTCGGCGTAGACCGTACGCGGATCGGGGTAGATGACGGCGTTGGGGACCACCTCGCCGTAGTGGTGCTCGTCGGCGACCCGGCGCGCGGCGGCGGTCCGGCCGCGGGCCAGCAGCGTCTGGATGAGGATGCCGATGGCGAACCACTGCGCGGGCACGGCTCCTTCGACCCGCTCGGCGGTGCGCAGGCCTCCGCGGACCCATTCCTCCGCTTCGATGAGGTCGCCACGTCGGTAGCGGATGTAGCCGAACAGGGTCTGTCCAAGGGCCAGGTGGGAGCCGCGCCAGCCCTTCGACTCACACTCGGCCATGCCCTTGGTGAACAGTTCCTCGGCCCGCCGCGGCCGGTCGCAGTACATGAACGCCAGGGCCACCGACACAGGCACCTCGAAGCCCCGGTTCTCGTCGGTCCAGCTCATGCCGTCGCGCAGGGCTTCCTCGGCGTAGCGCAGGACGGATTTCTGGGGCTCTCCGCGCAGGAGGGCGTCCCAGGCTCGCAGTCCCAGAATCCAGCGTTCCTCGGGTCCACGTCCGGGCAGCCGCTCGGCCAGCCGGGTCAACCGGCGCGAGCGCGCGGGCGAGTCGGTCTCGTCGGTGCGGAACATGCTCCACACGAAATGGTCGGCCTGCATCCGCAGCCGGATCCGTGGATGGGCCGCCTTGTGCGCCTCCTCGGCGGCCACCGTCGCGGCCTCGGCCATCCGGTCGGTGTGGGCGAGCGCCTGGGTCAGCCGGTAGACGATCGAGGCGCGCAGCTCGGGGTCGACACCGGGCTCCGCCAGGGCCTCCCGCAGATGATGCACCGTGGCTGTCGGCTCGATCAGGAACGTCGCACACGCGAGTTGGTGCAGAAGCGCGGCACGCTGCTCCGGAAGAGGCGGCTCCTGCAAGGCCCGGTTCAGCAGCCGCCGGGCCGCCTCCGGCGCCCCTGCGCGCAGGTACTCGTGCGCGGCCTCCCGCAGGCTGTCGACCGCTTCAGGCTTGCCTTCGCAAGGCACTTCGAGCAGGTGGCGGGCGGCTGCCGCCGGACCGTGCCCCGCCGCGCGGACGGCCACCGCCGCCGCGTTGTGCAGCCCGCTGCGGAAGGCCGGTGAGATGGACCGGTAGATCGTCTTGGCGATGATCGGGTGCTCGAAGTCCAGTCCGCCTCCGGGCGCCTGGCCCTCGGCGACGATGCGGGCGGCGCGCAGCTTCTCGACCGCTTCGGCAGCGGCCTGGCTGCCGACCGACGAAAGCGTGGCGGCCAGCTCGGGGGAGAACGGCGAGCCCAGGACGACCGCCGCGTGGGTGAAGAGGACGGTGCTGGTGCCCAGCCCCCGCAGACGCTCCAGCAGTCCCGGGCCCTTGACCGCCGCCGCGATGTCCCGCATGGCGGGGAGGTCCTGCCGAGTGCCCTTCAACTTGCGTTCGGCGAGCCCGTGGGCCAGCTCCACGGTCTCGAACGGACTGCCGCCGGTGGCCGCACAGCACTCCGCGCAGAACTCGTCGTCGGCCTGCTCTCCCACCACGTCCCGCACGATCCGTGCCACGCCCGCGGTGGTGAGCGGGGCCAGCGAGTAGGGACGGCGGCCGTGGTCCTCGATCAGAGCGCGGAACGCCGCCGCCTCGGGCGGCAGTTCGGCGGGCCGGTAGGCGGCGACGATCAGGACGGGCAGGTCTGCGACGCGGGGAGCGAACGAGGTGAGCCAGCTCAGGGACTCCAGGTCGGCCCAGTGCAAGTCGTCGAGGAGCAGGACGAGCGGCCCCTTCGTCGCCGTGAGCCTGGTCATCACCCAGTCCAGACCGTCACGCACCCCGGTCGGGTCCGGCACATGACCATCGGGTGCCGCTTCCAGACCGAGGGTGGTGGCGACGATGGGGTACCAACTCCCCATGAACTTGTGAAGAGCGGACTCGTCCATTGCGGCCAGAGTGGGCTGCACGAGCTGGCGGACGGCACGGAACGCCAGCTCCTGTTCCGCCTCGCCACCCCGGCACGAGAGCACTCGCAACCCGTGGGCCGTGGCCCGGGCGCGAGCCGCGGAGAGAAGTGCCGTCTTCCCGAGGCCGCCCGGACCGGTGAAGGCGAGCAGACCGCCGTGACCGGGCGCGCCGCTCTGTGAAGAGGCACGCAGTTCCGACATGGCGGCGTCGAGCGCGTCGAGTTCCCTCTGGCGTTCGAACAACGGCCGGGACGGGGTGGTCGATTGCCGTGACTCAGGCGCCATGTGCCTTACCGCTTCCTGTCGCTGGTTCGCAGGCAGCGCCGAGCGTACGCCCTCAACGTCCCCCAATCGGCCGCATTGATACAGAACGAGAACGAGGATGGGTGAATCGACGACTCTGTTGGTTTGACCACCCGCCTGTCTGGTAATCAAGCAAGATTGGCCCTCGGAGTGAGGGCCAATCGCCGGAGTTCACTGGAGCACGGCTGCCGTGGTCGCCTCCGCGTACCGGGGGACGGTGCGGGACCAGTAGTAGCAACCGCGCATCCAGCCGATCATGCCCTCCACGTAGGAGACGCCGGCCGGGCTCAGCTCCGGCTCGATCTGCGCGTGGAGCCCCTCGAACTCACTGATGGTGCTGTTGATCTGCCCGATGGCACGCGCGACCGCCACCGGCAGGGAGCACCGGTCCGTGTACTGGTGGGCCAGCGCCAGGTTGATCATCTCGCCCGCCCGTTGCTCCTTGACGGCGGAGAACAGATCGGGGATCCATACCGCGGCGTCGGCGGACAGCCGTTCCAGGCGTCGCATGACGGGGTGGTGCAGTTCCGCGGCGCTCAGTTCCTGGGAGTGCGAGGCCTCGCACAGCGGATAGAACGGTTCCACACCCGCGGTGAGCGAGCGGACCGAGGTGCACAGCTCGATGGGCGGTGGCGCCGAACGGGTCTGCGCCACCGCCTCGTACAGCAGGCCATGGACGTACTCACGGCTCTTCCAGGCCCATCGCGCCGCCTGGGCGGGCGTGCACCGTTCCCGGACCTGGCGGTACAGGTCGGCAAGGGCCGAGCCGAGCGCGGTACTGGGGGCCGCGTCGTCCCGCAGGATCGCGATGCTCTCGCAGAGCATCGGCAGCAGCCCTTCCGGCCAATGGCGGCCGACCTCCTCCGCTCGGTCGTCGTAGACGAATTGGTACGCTATCTGATTGGCCATGATCTGCAGGATTTCGGCGTCCATGGCCGGGCTGTTGAACGACGCCAGTTCAGCCGGACGCGTGTACGCGATCATGTTCAGCACGCCCGGCTCGTCGGCAAGTCCGCACTCCCGGAGCCATTTCTCCACGCCCGCCGTGGCCTCCGCCTCATGCCGGTTCCGTTGGAAAGGGAAAGGCATGTAGAGATGGGCGTCGATCAGCTCCCTGAGGCTGGAACTGTGAATTCCGCCCTGCCGGGGAACCGTGATTTCCTCATGCGTCGTCGACACCGTTGTCACCTGCCGTTCGGGAGTCCGGTTCACGGAACGTCGTACGGTGCGTCGTGCCGACCCGCTCGCGGGTACGCGGCACGCAGATCATCCGCAGCGCCCTCGGGCCCAGCGTCACCGCGGGGCGCGACTCCTCGGCGGGACCGGCCGCGTGCCGGAGCCGCCAGCGGCCGGCGACGACCGCCAGGGCGATCGTCGCCTCCGCCATGGCGAAGCCGTCACCGAGGCACTTCCGGCTCCCCGCGGCGAAGGGCACCATGGCGTGCTCCCGCCCGGCGGGGGCCCGCCCCGGCAGCCAGCGCTCCGGGAGGAACCGCTCGGGCTCGGGGAACGACGCGGGGTCGTGATGCAGCAGGTACGGGCTGTACAGCACCGTCGTCCCACGCGGGAGACGGCGTCCCGCCAGCTCCGTGTCCCGCGTGGTCACGCGGGTGAAGAGCCAGCCCGGCGGGGAGTGGCGCAGCGTCTCGGTGACGACCGCGCGGGTTTGCTCCAGGCGCGGCAGGTCGTCGGCGCCGGGCCGCCGCCCCCCGAGCACCGTGTCGACCTCGGCGTGCAGCGCGCGCTCCGCCGCCGGATTGCGGGCCAGCAGGTCGAACGCGGAGGCCAGGCACAGGGCGGTGGTCTCCACGCCGGTGAGCAGCAGGGTGATCAGCTGGTCGTGGACCTCCTGGTCGGTGACGGCCGGCCCGGTGTCGAGCGCGGCGGCTTGCAGGAGCGACCCCAGCAGGTCGTCGCGGTGGTCGCCCGCCCGCCGCCGCTCGGCGACGGCCGCGGCCACGATGGCGTGCAGCCGGTCGACGGCGCGCCGGTAGCGGAGGTTGGCCGGTATGGGGAAACGGAACGGGGCGTCGAACGGCACGATGGTCCGGACGAACAGGCCACGGACCACCTCGGCCAGGCAGTGCCGCACCTCGGCGTGAGCCGACGCGTCGAGGGAATCGGAGAACAGCACGCGGCTCATCACCCGCGCCGTCACCGTCATCATTGCCGCGCTGACGTCGACCAGCTGTCCGGCCTGCCAGGAGGTGGACGTCGACTCGGCCTCCCGGCCCATCACTTCCGCGTGGCCGGCCACGCTGGAGGGGCGGAAGGCCGGCTGGAGCAGTCTGCGCTGGCGCCGGTGCGGCTCGTACGGGCAGGTGACGACGCCGTCGCCCATCAGCCCGCGCAGCCTGTCGAACAGCGGGCCACCCTTGTCGAACGTCCGTGCGTCCAGGAGTATCCGGTGGACCAGTTCCGGGTGGCAGGCCACCCATGCGCGCCGGGGTCCCAGTCGCACCTCCACCAAATCGCCGTATGCCGGCAAAATATTCAGAAACGCCAGCGGCCGGCGGAACAAGGCGATACCGTGGCCGAGCAGTGGGATTGCGCCCGGCGCGGAACCCGCTGTCCATGCCTGTTCTGGTTCCGTTGCGGAACCGTTCATCGGATACCACCCGCCTCAGTCGAAACGCGAAATTCGGTGATCACCCACCGAATGGGCACTTGAACCAAGTCCTGCCCAGTTCAACCTGGTCGCGGATTGCGGAATCCTTTTTCCACAGGGGCGCACGGGAGCACGGTGAAGCACACAAAGAGATTTTCAACGCCGACCCGTTGACGGCGGCGCGCTCAGCCGGAAGGCTGCGCCAGCCGCTCCCGGAACCAGCCACCGGCCGCCTCGGCGACCTCCTCGAGCGCCCCGGGCTCCGGGAACAGATGCGTGGCGTTCGGCACGACATGCAGCCGGTACGGCACGGACAGCCGCTCGGCGGCATCCTCGTTGAGACCCAGCACCGTCTCGTCGGCGCCACCCACGATCAGCAGCACCGGAGCCTCCACCCGGGGCAGCCAGTCGCCCGCCAGATCCGGCCGCCCGCCCCGCGACACCACCGCGTACACCCGTCCCGGCCGCTCGGCGGCGGCCACCAGGGCCGCGGCCGCGCCCGTGCTCGCCCCGAACAGCCCCACCGGAAGGCTCTCGGTGCCGCGCCGCCGCTCCAGCCAGTCGACCGCGGCCACCAGCCGCCCGGCCAGCAGACCGATGTCGAAACGGTGCCGGCCCGTCGCGGCGTCCTCGTACTCCTCCCGCTCGCTCAGCAGGTCCAGCAGCAGCGTGCCGAGACCCACCCGGTTCAGCGCCTCGGCCACCGCCCGGTTGCGCGGGCTGTGCCGGGAGCTGCCGCTGCCGTGCGCGAACAGCACCACCGCCGGGACTTCACCGCCCGGCATCACCAGATCGCCCGCGAGCTCCACCTCACCGGCGGGCACCGTCACCGCCTCGGAGTTCATCCGCCCTCACCTCCGGGTGCGTCGCGCATCGACGGCGGGCACGCCGAACCCCGGCCCTCCGCAGGGCCGGCCCCTGCCAACGGGCCGACGGGCCGAGGCCGGCGAGCCGGGGTCAGCGGCTCCGCTCGTCGTCCGCCGTTCCCTCGACACCGGTCAGCGGATCGCCGGTCGCCGTGCCCGGCGGTTCCGGCTCACGGGGCTGGCTCTCCAGACCGGAGTGGGAACCCGGCTCCTCCTCGTCGAGGGCGCGGGAGTAATCCGTCTCCGGCACGTCCTCGACGTCGTCCTCACGCTCGCCCTCCGCCTGGGAGGGAGTGGTGCGCGGCGGGTCGTACGTGTCGGTGGCGTCGTCCCGCTCGCCCTCGGCCTGGGACGGTGTCTGCTCGCTCATCGTGTTCCTCCCGAGGTCCGATCGGTCCCGGTCGGTCCCCCCGTGTACCCGTCCGGCCCCGCCTCATGCGAGTCGCACCACCCCGCGGCCAGCAGCGCGGCGGCCGACCGCGCCAGAGCCGTGTCGCCCCGCCCCAGCACATGAGCCACCGCCAGCACCGCCGCGAGCCCCGCCCGGTCCCGCCGCCACGCACACACGACGAGCAGCGGCTCGACACAAGCACTCCACGCGGCCCGCTCCCCGTCGGACGCTGCCCCTACGCCACCCCGCACCGCGTCGGCCCAGCGACACACCGCGTCGGCGTCACCGGCGTCGGGGGGTGATGGCGGGGTTGTGCGGCGTGGGGTGCCGTCGGCTCCGGCGTGGGGTGGTGGCTGTGCCGCCGGTTCTCGGGAGTGGTCGGTGCTGCGACTGCCGCTGTCGACTTCGGCGGATGCCGAGGGCGATGGGGTGGCGCCGCCTGACCCTGTGCCGGGCGGTGTGGGGTGCCGGGGGTCGTCCGCGCGGCTGTCGGCCGGTGCCGGTGAGCCCAGATGCACCGCCGCCGCGAGCCCTGTCGCCAGCGTGGTGTGGTAACAGGTGCCGAAGAGGTACGCCGTCGCGTTCTCGCCGGTCAGAGGGGTCGCACCGGTCAGCAGAGCGGGCTGGTGCACCGGGCCGGGGACCGCCCCGTCGGGGCGCTGGGAGCGGGCCAGGGTGGCCCAGCCGGCGGACCTGAGCCGGTCGTCGGGATCGCCCGCCAGCTCCGCGCACACCAGCAGCTCCGCGACGAGGTCCAGGTGGCCGAGGGCGAGCTGCGCGGCCAGCAGTACGTGAACGGCGTCGCGCGGGAGAGGCACGTCCGGCGGGAGCGGGCGGGCGCCGAAGTCGGTGGCGTAGAAGAGCGCGTGGGTGAAGGCGTAGACCTCGCTCTCGTCCAGGGTCAGCGGGTCCGCGCCCAGCCCCGGCAGGCTCTGCCGGTAGAGGGACGTCCGGTCCGGCAGCTCGGGCGGGGCGGGGAGGCCGCAGCGGTCGAGGAAGCAGCGCAGCTCCAGCCGGCTCGCCACCGGCCTGTGGGGGCGGGTGTGCCCGCCCGCGCCGACCGCGAGCAGTGCCCGGCAGTCCCGCCGCAGCTCCGGTCTGGGGCGGCCCAGCAGTTCCAGCAGCGCCACCAGGTTGAGGTGGTACGGGAAGTACGGGTCCGCGCGACGCAGCCCGGTCACGAACCCGGGTTCGTCGACGATCCGCTCGGCGAGGTCGAGCGCCCGGGCGCGCAGCTCGGAGTACGCCGGAACCGACAGCCCCGGCACCCGGTCCAGCAGACGCAGGAACCCCAGCAGCTCCAGCAGCGGACCCGGCCGGAAGGGGCGGCGCGGCAGCCGGCGCTCCCACTCGCCGGGGTCGAACCAGTCGAGCTGCGAGGACAGCCAGCCGGTCACCCCCTCCAGGACCCGGACCGCGGTCTCCCTCACCGGCCGCTCCGCAGCCGCAGCAGCGTCAACGCCAGCGCCAGGACCGCGCCGAGCGCCCCGAGATCGGCCCACCACGGCAGGATCCCGGGGCCGCCGAGCAGGCTCTGCCGGGCCAGGTCCACCGCGTACGTCATCGGGTTGAGGTGCATCACCGCGGCCAGCCAGCCCGGCGCGTCCTCGGGGGCGAACACCGAACCGGACAGGAACAGCAGCGGGAACATGGCCAGTTGCACGGCCGCCTGAAGCGTCTGCACCCGCCGGATCAGCGTCGCCAGACACAGCCCGATGACACTGAACACCGCCGCGCTCAGCGCGTAGCACGCGGCCGCCGCCACGAATCCCGACGGCGTCAGCGGCACCCCGGCGAGCGGGCTGAAGGAGAGCATCAGCACACTCTGCGCCGTGACCGTCCCGGCACCCGCGACCACCTTGCCGAGCGGCAGACACATCCGCGGCACCGGCGCCACCAGCAGCTCGCGCAGCACGCCGTACTCCCGGTCCCAGGCGTACGTCTGCCCGGAGGCGATGCCGACCGACACCACCTGGATGGCGATCAGCCCCGGGAAGACGTACGCGCTGAACGGCACCCCGGGACGCACGGAGCCGATCATGCCGTCGAAGCCGACGGCGTAGACCAGCACGAAGAACAGGACCTGCACGGCCTGGCTGACCAGCATGCCCGGCCGGATGACCTGGCGCAGCAGGTCCCGGTGGGCGATGACCGCGACGGCCCGCAGGCCGGTCGCCAGTCGTTGTGTCGGGGTGTCCGGGCCGAACGCCGCCGCGTAGGTCACCGTGTGCTCACCTGCCCGTCGGCGGCCGCGGCCAGGTAGACGTCGTTCATCGACGGGTGCCGCACCGAGAGGGTGAGCCCGGGGACGTCCAGGGCGCGGACCACGTCGGCGACCCGGCTCTCCGGGTCCGGGCAGTGCACGGCGACCCCGTCCGGCCCGGTCAGCGGGGCGAACCCGGCCGCGCGCAACTGGGCGGCGGCGAGCGCGTCGTCGGCGCTGGCCACCACGATCCGCGAGGAGTCCAGGCTGCTCTTGAGCCGCGCGGCGCTGCCCTGCCGCACCACCCGGCCGTCGCGCATGATCACGATCTCGTCGGCGTACTCGGCCTCGTCCATGTAGTGCGTGGAGTACAGGACCGTCACGCCCAGTTCGTCCCGCAGTCTGGTCAGGTCCGCCCACACCGCGCTCCGGGCACTCGGATCGAGTCCGTTGGTCGGCTCGTCGAGCAGCAGCAGCCCCGGCCGGTGCAGCAGCGCGCGGGCGATCTCCACCCGGCGGGCCAGACCGCCGGACAGCTCCTCGACGGGCCGGCGGGCCCGGTCCTGGAGCCCGAACAGCTCCAGCATCAGCGCGATCCGGCCGCGCGCGTCCGCCCGCCGCATCCCGAACAGCCGCGCGTGGAACCACAGGTTCCGTTCGACGGACAGCTCCTTGTCGAGGGTGCGCTCCTGGAAGACCAGGCCCAGGGCGCGCCGGGCGGCCATGGGGGAGCGGCGCACGTCATGGCCGAAGATCCGCACCGAGCCCGCGTCCGCGCGGGCCGCCGTGGACAGCACCCGCAGCAGGCTCGACTTGCCCGCCCCGTTGGGCCCGAGCAGCGCGGTGATCCGCCCGGGAGGCGAGGAGACGTCCACCCCGCGCACGGCGGTGACCTTCCCGTACCGCACGACCAGCCCGCGCACCTCGTACGCGGGCACCCCGGCTCCGCCCGCCGCTCCGGCCCCGCCGCTCACGCCAGCCCCAGACAGCGGTCCCACGGCAGCGGTCCGTGCGGCACCGGCGACAGCGCCAGAGCCACCCCGGCGGCGCCCTCCAGCATCCCGGCCACGTCCAGCGCCCGGTGCGGCACCGGCGAGTGCGCGGCCGCCGGGAAGCGCATCAGATGCCGGAACCCGAATGGGGCCTCCTCGTCGAGAGCGGCCAGCACCATCCCCGTCAGCCGGTCGCGGCCCACACGCAGCACCGGCTCGGGCTCCGCCTCGGCGACCCGTGACAGCACCGCGAGCAGCCCGGCGAAGCCATGGCACACGGTCGGCCCGTCCACCGCCCACCGGTGCTCGTCCCGCCGCAGCGCCGCGCGCAGCCCCTCGACGGCGGCGGCCCGCCAGCGCGGCTGCCCGAACACCCGCCCCGCGCGGTGCAGCGCCGCCGCGACCCCCGGCGTGCCGTAGCACCAGGCCGTACGGGTGAACAGGGCGCGCGGCCGGTCGGCGGCCGTCTCGTCGTCCCAGCCCGCCCGCGCCGGCCAGTACGGCCCGGCCTCGTCGTGCAGCGTCCAGCCCAGCAGCCAGCCCGCGATCCGGTGCGCCGCCTCCGCCAGCCCCGGCACCTCGTGCCCGCGCTCCGCGGCCGCGGCCAGCACGGCGAGCGGCCCGGCGATACCGTGCGCCATACCGAGGTTGAAGTCGCCCCGCGGATACGTCCGCCGGTCCCGCTCACTGACCTGCAGATCGGCCGGCACCCACCAGCCGGGCACCGTGCGCCGCACCGGCCCCACCACCGTGACCGGCTCGCTGACCGCGACGAGGTGCCGCAGCGACGCCGCCAGCGTCTCCGCCACCTCCGGGGACCGCTCGGCCGGGTCCTCCGCCGAGTCGAGCAGGATCCGCGTGGTCCCCGACAACCCGTTGACGAGGTCGTACGACGCCCAGTCCACACCCTGCCCGCCCCGCCCCGCGCGCTCCTGGAAGGCGGCGAGCCGCTCCCGCTGCTCCCGCGCGACCCACTGCGCCAGGCGGCGCCGCAGCGACGCGTAATGGCCCGCGCCGCCCGCGCAGGTCTGGGCGGCGGCGAGCAGCGCGGCCGGACCGGAGAACAGGCCGCGGCTGGGCACGGCGCCCACCGCCCGGCCGGCGGCGGCGAGATGACGGTGCGCCACCGCACGCCACGACGCGTCCGCGCGGGCCAGCTCCCCGTACAGCAGCGCGGTGCCGGGCAGACCGTTGGCGAGGGTGAGCGGCCCCCACATCACGGCGTCGTACACCGGGTCCCGGTTCTCCTCGCGGGACGCCACGGCGGCGACCGCGTCGGGATCCGCGAGCCGCCGCGCGACCAGCGCCACGGCCCGCTCGGCCGCCGCCGCCAAGGCGGGGGAGCGGTGCCCGAGGGCGACGGAACTCATGACAGGTGCCTCCGGCGGTAGAGATGGTCCTGTACGGCGCCCCGGGCGATGCCGAGCACGGCCGTCTCCTGGGCGGTGGAGCCGCCCAGCAGCCGGTTGCACACCATGTGCAGCAGACTGCCCACGACCCGGCCCTCCGGCGTCCGGCCGCCCTCCCGTGCCGCCCGCGCCAGTCGCCGCACGGCCGCGTCCCGCTCGCCCAGCGCGGCCAGCACGCGCGCGCCGACGGGGTCGGCGGACAGCGCGGGCCAGCCGCCGTACGGATCGACCAGCCGGCGCCAGCCGGCGGCCCGCTCCCGGAAGGCGTCGGGCAGGTCCCGCCGGGAGCCGGTCATGCCGAGCCAAGCCGCCGCGCCGTCGTCCCCGCAGTCCTCGGCGAGCAGCGGATGCCCGGGCGCGGGCGCCCCGAAGGCGTGGGCCAGCGCGGCGCAGGAGACCACGGCGAGGTCGTCGGCCCGGATCCCGGCCGGGCCGGACCGGACGCCTGACCAGACACCGGCGGGCGGGGCGTGCCGGACCTCGTGGGCGAGCCGCAGCAGCGCGACGGTGGCCTCGCTGTCGCACCGGAACACCTCCTCGGCCGCCGCCAGCGCGCCCGCGCCGCCGTACCGCTCGACCTCCGGGTCGTACGGAGCCAGCGCATGCCCGCGCACCAGCCCCCGCCGCTGCCACTCGGCCAGCAGCCCACCCACCTCCAGGGCGACCGCGCCCCACAGATCGGACCGCTCGCCGTGCAGCCGCACCCGCAGGTGGTGCCCGGCGTCGTCGGTGTAGCGCAGGAAGAACCAGCGGTCCACGCCGCGTTCCCGGGCCCGCTCCACCAGCCCGGGCAGCGCGGTGCGCAGCAGCTCGTCCTGGCCGCGCGCGGAGCCGTACACCTTCAGCGACAGCCAGTCGCCGCCGAGCCCGTGCACGGCGCGCCGCGCGGTGTGGTGGCCCGTGTAGGGGCGGTACGCCGGCGGTGCCGGGCGGCGGGTGAGGGGAACGACGATCTCCGTGGTGTGCCCGGCGAGCGGACCGTCCAGCAGGCCTTCGTACTCCCCGGGCACCTCCTGGGCGATCAGGTCGGGGTGCCGGGGGAGCCGGTCGCGCAGCAGCTCGCGGTGCCACGCCCGGTCCAGGTCGAGCAGCAGCCGCTGGTCCGCGGTGACGGCGAGGACCAGCCGGGGAACGTCCCAGCGCTCGCGCCAGGCGGCGACCTCCCGGTCCCACACGGCCCCGGTCGCGCCCGGCGCCACGGCCCGCAGCTCGTCCAGCCGCCACACGGCACAGGCCAGCACGAACCGGCCGGAGCGGATCCTCGGCACGAACGGCGCCTGGGCGAGCGGACCCCAGTTCCACGGCTCCCACAGCCGCTGCCCCTCCAGGCCGATCTCCCACAGCAGCCGGGCGGCGTTGGGCGCCTGCGCGGGGGCGCTCACCATGTTGCCCAGCACCGGCACGATCTCCCGGCCCGTCGGCAGGTGCACGGCCGTCAACCGGTCCAGGGTGGCTCCGACGCCGATGTCCGCGAGCCGCAACTCCTCGGCACCGGCCGCGTCCGGGACGCCCACGGAGATCCGCCGCCCCGTCGCGGGCACGGTGTGGGCGAGGTTGGACGCCCGGCCCGACCGGGTCCGGAAGGCGAGGTCCACCGCCACGGCCCCCGCCACGTGCACCGGCGTCTCCCGGTGCAGCGCGGCGAACGGTTCCCGCCAGCCGGGGTCCAGGTCGGCGAACCGCGCAAGGGTGGAACCCGCCCGGTGGGAGCCGGGGGAGGGGGACAGGAAGACCAGGAACTCCCCGCCGGTCAGCGCGTCCACGTCGGCGGCCACCACCTGCACCGTGACCTCGCACGAATTCTGCGCGACGGCGCCGACAGCGCCCGTGTCCGCCGTGTCCGCCGCGTCCGCCGTGTCCGCCGTGTCCGGGCACAGCTCCGCCAGCTCGGCGTCGGTCAGCACCAGCTCGCGCCGCCGCTCGCGCACCGCCGTCGCCGCCAGCCGCGCCATCGCCCGGTCGACGGCGACCGCGCGCGGCTCCTCGGGCGGGGCGGGCACGGCCTCGCTGTTCGGCCAGC
Organism: Streptomyces sp. TSRI0107; assembly: GCF_001905845.1. Lineage (GTDB taxonomy): Bacteria > Actinomycetota > Actinomycetes > Streptomycetales > Streptomycetaceae > Streptomyces. Next base: position 345,232 of record NZ_LIVZ01000011.1, read on the forward strand.
CGTACCCCGCCGGCGCCCCCAGCCCGGTAGCCGGATCGAGCAGTTCCAGCACGGGCACCAGCCGGTCGGCGCCGTACACGTCGAGAAACCGCCGGTGGAAGTCGCGCAGCGCCAGCAGACCCCGCTTCGGCCGCGACAGCCGCAGCATCAGCGTCGCCGCCCGCTCGATCTCCTCCCGCACGGCGTACGGCAGCCGCAGCTCCACGTCCAGCCGGGTGTCCACGTGCAACGGCGTGTCGTCCGCCGCCACGGCACGGGCGTCCGCCAGCAGCCGCCGCAGCCGCTCCCGCCCGGCGCCCGGAGGCAGGGCGTCGTAGTCCGCGCGGTCCCGGTCGAGGCGGTGCAGCGCCGCGCGGACCTGCTCGGTGGCGGGAGAGGGGGCCGCCACCGAGTCCAGGACCGCCCGCACGTGCCGCAGCGGATCACCGCCGTCCAGCGGCGGGCGCAGCGAGGTGATCAGGATCTCCTGCCCGACCAGCTCCGCCAGCAGGGCGCGCAGCCGGTGACCGGGCGCCTTCGGGAAGGCGGCCGTGAGCCGGTCCACGAGCACCGGATACGGCACCGGGGCACGGGCCTCGGCGACCGCCCGCGCCACGACCGGCGTGTGCCGTACGGACACGGTGGCCCGCCCCGCGCCGTCCGCCGTGGGCGCCGCCGCGCGTGCCGAGGGGGCGGTCAGCATCAGCCGGTCGCCGCGCACCGTCAGCGCCTGGTGCGCCTGCACGGTCAGCGCCTCCAGCACCGCCGGATCCCGTTCCAGACGGTGCGTCACCTTCGTGAGCCACTGGACGTCCGCGTGGGTGCGGGTCCGATGGGCCGTTCCCCGGACTGCCTTCGCGGTGGCGTCGAACTCGCCCACGGCCACGCCCGCGAACAGACCGAACGGCGTCGGCCGCGTCCGCATCCGGATGTCGTACCGCAGCACCGCCAGCGCCGCCCGCCGCAGCCGCCGGGCCGTCAGCCCTTCGGTGCTCCGCGCGGCCACCCGGCGCACCAGCGCGCTGAGTGCCGGTGAGGCGAGGGCGAGGGCCTCGTCCAGCAGCGGATCGGCGGCGGCCGCGCACAGCAGCGCCGCGCAGGCGCCGGGATCGTCGGGCGTGACGCCGTCCTCGGGGAGCGGCAGGCCCGGCGCGGCCGGGGCCACCGGGGCGCGGAGCAGGAAGACGTCGGCCGCGCGGAACACCGTGTCTTCCAAGGCCTGCTCCCCCTCCGCCGTCCTGCCGCGGTCTCCGCGCGCGTCGATCGGTCGATGTCGATGTCGATGCCGTGTCGTTGTCGATGTCACCGGCGCCGTCCGGGGGCCGGCCGGGCTCCGGGGCCGGCCGGCCACCCGGACGGTGGGCTCAGCAGCAGTGGCTGCAGCCCGAACCGCCGCCGTCGCTGGTGCAGCCCGGCGTGCAGTAGGAGACGGACGTGATGGCCGGTCCCGCGACCGACTTCTCGACGCCGATCTCCAGGTCGAGGTCGAACAGGTCCGCGTCGTCGTACTGAGCGGGTCCGTGGGTGCCCATGTGAGGCTCCTTCGTTCGGGAGAGGCGGATGGATGCTCGGGTGGTGCTCGCTGGATCTCTCCGTGCAGCACGCAACCACGTGCGCCACGACGGGCTCAACGGCTTCCCGAAGGGCTGGCAGTAATGGCAGTGCAATGGCAGGGCGGAACGCAGTATTCGGCCGCCGGCGGCAGCCCGGTCCCGGGCCGGGGCCCGATTCGCTCGTAGGGGGGATCATCCGCGGGAGCGGATGAACCGCCGCCCCGCGGACGGCTACGTACGTCGTGTGTGTTCGGACGAAGCCCTGCTGACCGCGGCAGCCCACGGCGACCAGGCCGCCCTGCGGACCCTGTACGACAGGCACGCGGCCGCCATGCTGCGCCTGATCCGCAGACTCACCTCCGAGCCGGCGGTGGCGGAGGAGATCCTCCAGGAGGCCTGGCTCGCGGTGTGGCGGTCCGCGGCCGGGTTCCGGGGCGAGTCCTCCGTCCGCGGCTGGCTGCTGGGAGTGGCCCGGCGGCAGGCGCACAACCAGCTCCGCCGGGCGCGGCCGCAGCTCACCGACCTCGCCGAGGCCGAGCACGTACCGCACCCGGACCCCGGAGTGGAGGAACAGGTGATCCTGGCGGCCGAGCGGACCGAGCTGCGCGCGGCGGTCCGCGCCCTTCCCGAGCACCTGCGTGAAGTACTGGGCCTCGTCCTCGTGGACGAACTCGCCTACCCGGAGGTGGCCGCCGTGCTGGGCATCCCGGTGGGCACCGTCAAGAGCCGGATGTCCCACGCGCGCAGGCGGCTGGGCAGCATGCTCGCCGCCTCGCGGCTGGAAGGAACGGGACGACGATGAGAGAACACCTCGCCGAACACTCCGCCGGACACCTCGCCGACGAACAGCTGATTTGTTTGGTGCGCGGCACCCCCGCCGGACCCGGCCCACGGCACCACCTGGACGGCTGCCCCGGCTGCCGTGCCAGGCTGGCGGACTGGCGGGCCATCGGCCGCGCCACCCGCGACCTGGAGAGCGCACCCGACCTGGTCCCGCCCTCGTTCGACGCCCTCCTCGGCGCCCGTCTCACCGCGGACCCCGCGGACGCGCCCGCCGTGACCCCGGTCCGCCCCGTCACACCCGCCCGCCCACCGGTGCCATGGCGGCTGGCCTGGCAACTCGCCCGCACCGAGGCCGCCCTGCTGCCCCGGCTGTGGGCGCCCCTCAGCGCCCTCGGCCTGGTGGCGGCCGCGCTCGTGGCGCCGCTGCTGGGCGCCGAGCGGCTGGGGCAGCGGCTGTTCGGCGCCGCCTGCGTGCTGCTGGTCCTGCTCGCCTCCCTCGTCGTCGCCTCACCCCGCCGGGACCCGCGCCGGGAGCTGCACTTCGCGCTCCCCGTGTCACCCGGGACCGTGTTCCTCGCCCGGCTCGCCGTCGTCCTCGGCGCCGACCTGGCGCTGGCCGCGGTGTCCTCGGCGCTGGTCGGCGGGCCCGGGTGGTGGCCGGTGGTGACCGACTGGCTCGGCGAGGCGCTGCTCGCCTCGTCGCTCGCCCTGGCCCTCGCCGTGCGGGTGGCACCGGCCGCCGGAGCCGCCGCGGGCGGATCCCTGTGGCTGCTCGGCGTGCTGACGGGCCCCCAGGGCTTCCTGACCTCGCCCGTCGGCGCTGCCCTGGGACCCCTGCTGTCCACCACGCCGTGGACGGTGGCCGCCTCCGCGCTGCTGATCGCCTGGGCCACGACGGCGATGCGCGGTCACCCGTCCCGCACATGACGCCGCGGCCGACGGGACGCGCCGCGGCGCCCACGGAAGACCTCGTGAACCGTTCCGCGTCCCACCGCTACGTACCTGTCGTCCGCCGGCTCCTCGTCCGGGTACCCCCCGATCCGGCGAGGAGCCGGCGGCCTCACCGAGTCGCAGGGAGGAGCCATGACCACCGTGCCCTGGCGCTCATGGTGGGCGTACGAGGCCCGGCGCTGCGGCCGCGGCGCCCTGGTCCTGCCGCTGCTCGCCGCGCTCGCGGCCTGGGCGGCGATGGCCACCGGGCCGCACGGCGGCGGCCTGCTCGGCCGCGCCCTGCTCAGCACCGCGCTGCCCGCCGCCACCGCCCTGGCCTGCGGCTCAGTGATCGCCCGCGAGGCGATGACGGAACTGCATCTGACACTGCCCACCGACTACCCCCGCACCGTGCTGCGCCGGCTGTGCTGGCCCGCCGGGTCGACCGCCGTCGCCGCGGCGGCCCTGGTCGGCGCGCTCACCGCCGCGGACCGCGGCATCCGCCCCGCCGCGGTCCTCGTCGAACTGGCCGGCCTCACCGTGCTGCTGACCGGCTGCGCGCTCTGGTCCACCGCACGCGCGGGTTCCTCCGGCGCGGGAGCGGGCCTGGTCACCGCGGTCTGCCTGGCCAAACTGCTCCTCCTCGACCGGGTCGCCCCGCACGGCGCCCCGCAGGGCATCGCCGCGGCCCTGGCCGGCGTCGCGCTCACCGCCCGCGCCCTCCGCATCCTCACCGACGCCGAACGCTCCGGCGTTCTCACGCACGAGCGGGAGGAGGGCGGCTGATGGGGCGTACGCCGCCGAGCCGTGCCGTACCGGCACCGAACCACCGACCCTGGAGAGCCCCATGACCGCGCTGCTGTGGACCATCCGCTACGAGGCGCTGATGGCGGTCAGGCGGCGTGTCGTCTGGACCGCGGTGCTGCCGCTCGCCGCGCTGACCCTGCTGCTCGCGGTCACGTCTCCCGTGGTCACCGGACCGGCCGACCCGGCCGTCCGGGTCGGCGTCACCGCGGTCCTCGCCAACACCTTCTGCACCCTCGGACTGGCGCTCGCCCTCACCGACCGGCTGCGCCGCGGTGTGGAGGCGCGCGGCATGCCGGAGCTGCTGGCCGCCACCGCTGTCGGCCGGCTGCCCCGCGGCACCGGAGCCCTCCTGGGCCCGCTGCTCGCCGCACTCGGCCCCGTCGCCGCGCTGCTGCTGCTCTACGGGGCGGTCCTCTCGCTCGCCGAGACCAGCGGCAGACCCCTCACCGCCGCCCTGATCGCGCTCGGCACGGCCGTGCTGCCCGCCGCCCTGCTGGCCACCGCCTTCGCCGGGCTGCTCGGGCTGCTGATGCCGGTCGCCGCGGCCCGTGCCGTCGTCGTGGCGGTATGGCTGTGGGCGACCCACTTCCCGCCCCGCTTCTCACCGCTGCCCACCCCCACCGGCACGGTGTTCTCGCCGCTCGGCGGCTACCCCCTGGTCGCCTGGGCCGACGCCCCCCGCATCTGGGCGGCCCGCGGCGGCACCGGTCCGCTGCGCCCGGACGTCACCGGCACCTCCGCCCTGCTCAACCTCGCCCTCGTGCTGCTGACCGCCGCGCTCTGCCACGCCCTCGGCCACCTCGCCGCACGCCCCCGACGACACGGAGCCTGACCGCGATGAACATCACGACGGAGCGACTGACCAAGGTCCACCCAGGCGGCCGGCGCGCCCTGGACGGCGTCGACCTGCACATCGAGGGCGGCACCGTCGGCCTGCTCGGGGCGAACGGGGCCGGCAAGACCACACTGCTGCGCATCCTGACCGGCGTCCTGCGGCCCACCTCCGGCCGGGTCGTCGTCGCCGGCCACGACCTGGCCACCAGCGCGGGCCTGACCGCCGTCAAACGCACCCTGGGCTACCTCCCGCAGGAACTCTCCCTCTACCCGGACCTGACCGCCCGTGAGTTCCTGGACTACATCGCCGTCCTCAAGGAGATCCACGACCGGCGCGAGCGGCGGCGGCAGGTCGAGACCCGGCTCACCCAGGTCGGCCTGGAGGACCTGCGCCACGAGCGGCTCGGCGGCTTCTCCGGTGGCATGCGGCGACGGATCGGCATCGCGCAGGCCCTGCTCGGCGACCCGAGCGTGCTGATCGTGGACGAACCCACCGCCGGACTGGACCCCCACGAGCGGATGCGATTCCGCGCCCTGCTCGCCGCGCTCGGCGGTGACCGCACCGTGCTGCTCTCCACCCACATCCTCGACGACGTCGCACAGACCTGCCCCGAGGTCGCCGTCCTCACCGCGGGCCGGCTCGTCTTCCACGACAGCACCGCGGCCCTGGTCAGCCAGGCAGCCGGCTGCACCTATCTGCTGCCCGCCGGCACCCCCGCACCGCCGCCCGGAGCCGACGTGGTCAGCGCGGTCACCACCGCCGACGGACCCGAGTACCGGGTCGTCGCCTCCGCGCCACCGCCCGGAGCCCGGCCCGTCCAGCCCACCCTGGAGGACGGCTACGCGGCCCTCCTCAAGACCACCGGACCGTCCACCTCTTCCGACTCTTCCGATTCTTCCGAGAGCGAGGTAGCCAGCAGATGACGCAAGACCCCGGCTGTCCACCGTCCACACGGACCTCCGACAAGGCCCAGCCCGACCACACCCGAGGCCCCGACCACAGTCGAAGCCCCGACGGCACCCGCGGCACAGCACCGTCCGGCCCGCACGCCCTGGTGGGTGTCGCGCTGATCGTCTGCTGCCTCGTCACCGCCTGCGGCGGCAGCGGCCGTTCGGACCCGGCCACCACCGACCCGGAGCCACTGCCGAGCCCGACCTCCGCCACCCAGGAGATCAGTGAGAAGAACCTCGGCTACACCTGGCCGCTGACCGTCGACCACGGCACCGCCGAGTGCCGCGGGGACAACGAAGCCGTCTTCACGGCTCCCGACGGCACGACCTACGCGCTCAACGACCGGGCGCGCGACGCCGGATACCGCAGTATCGAGCCGTTGCGGGCCGCCGGGGACGACGGCGATCCGATCAGCCTCGGGTCGCTGCTGACCAAGACGCTCAAACTCTGCAAGGCCGCCGGCTGACCACCGCTGCCTTCAGCACCGCGCCGCAGCGTTCGAGGGCGGCGCGGTTCCTGCTACCACCTCGCCGGACCAGCCGTACGGTCCGGCGACGCGCACCACGGGGGATCGACGCTTTGCCGCAACTCATCGTCAACAGCCGTCTTCATGTCCTCGCCCACTACGGGCTGGAGGCACCCTGCTCCGCACCGGGGACACCGCTCAGTGCCCTGCTCGCGAGCCTCGACCGGGTCGACTTCGTCGACGACGTCCAGCTCGCCGCGCCCGGTGATCCCCGGCTGCCCGTGCTCATGCCGGTGTTCAGCGAACTCCAGGCCGACCGGCTGCGGGCGCTGCGCGTCCGGCATCCGGCGGCCCTGCTGGTCGCGGTCACCGACTGCGTCTCCGGGCATCTCACCTACCAGGCCATCCGGGCCGGGGCGAACTTCGCGTTCAACCTCGCCATCACCGACGAACGGCAGATCGATCTGCTGCTCGCCCAGTTCAGAGCCCACCGCCCGCCCGGGGCCCGGCGTTCCGAGACGCGGCTGTGTGCGCTGCCCGATGGCGCGTTATCCGCACCGGCCGCGGCCCACGCGTCCGTCGTGCCGGCCGGATACGACACCGACCTGCTGCGCATGCTCTGTTCCTCCGCGACGGTCTCGGAGATTGCCCGCCGCACCTACTGCTCGGAGCGCTCCATGTACCGCCGGATCCGCAAGCTGTACAACGCGTTCGGCGTCTCCGGCCGCAGCGCGCTGCTCGCCCGCGCGGCTGAGCTGGGACTGGTGGACGACGGAGGGGGGCCGGGAGCCCAGATCCGCAGGGCAGGCTGACGCCGGCGGGGGCGACCCTCCTGGGCCGCCCCCGCCGGGAAGGCCACCCCCGCCTGTCCCACCCACTCCTCAGCGGATTCCCGCGTCCGCCGTCTCCACCAGTCGGAAGAAGCCCGCTTCGACATCGCCGTCGACGGCGAGTCCGTCCACGGAGCCCTCATAACGGGTGCGGCCCGCGACGAGCACCTGGACGCGGTCGCAGACCTGGGCGACCTCGGCGAGCTGGTGGCTGGCGATGAGCACGGCGACCTGCTGCTCGGCGAGGGAGCGGATGATGCCGCGCATCTCGCGGATGCCGACCGGGTCCAGGCCGTTCGTCGGCTCGTCGAGGACGATCAGGCGGGGCCGGGCCAGCAGGGCGACCGCGATGCCCAGACGCCAGCGCATGCCGAGGGAGTACGTACGGACCCTGCGTTGCCGGGCCCCGGTCATGCCGACCAGCTCCAGCGCCGGGTCGATCCAGTCGAACGGCACCCCGCGCAGCCGGGCGTGGATGCGCAGCGTCTCGTCGGCGGTGAGCTGCGGCCACAGGCCGGGCACCTCGATCAGTGCCCCGACCTCGGCGAGGCTGTCGCGGCCCACGGGGCGGCCGAGGATCTCGATCGTGCCGGCCGTCGGCCGCTGGAGGCCGAGCAGGGCCTTCATCAGGGTGGTCTTGCCCGCGCCGTTCGGCCCGAGCAGGCCGTACACCTCACCGGTCCCGACCGTCAGGTCCACCCCGTCGAGGGCGCGGTGGGCGCCGTAGTGCTTGTGCAGATCACGGATGAGCAGGGCGGGCGTCTGGGCCTGGGCCATCTCAGATCTCCTTACGGATCATGTGGAGCCGGCCGACGAGGAGGAGGACGACGGTCAGGCCCGCGGCGAGCAGCAGCGCCACCGGGATCGCCCCGGGGTCGGTGACGGGACTGTCCTCCGGCAGCGGCACGCCGTTCGGCCCGATGCCCGCCAGGGGCAGCACCACCCGCATCGGCCACGCGAACGGCACCAGGTACCAGAACGCCTTGTCCGACACCAGCGCCCCGCACAGCAGCCCGGCCACGCCGACGCCGATGCTCGGGCCCATGCCCCACACCATCGCCACCAGCGTCGCCAGCGCCGTCATCGACAGACCGACCAGCCAGGGCAGATAGACCGCCGCGGCGACCGTGCCGAGGGCCGCCGGGAAGCGGCCGCTGAGCATGGCGCCGAACGCGAGCATGACCAGCAGGACGGAGGCGGAGACGAAGCCCAGCACGCCCAGCGCGGCGACCTTGCCCATGAAGTACCGGCCGCGCGGGACGCCGTAGGAGAACAGGAGCCGCCAGGCGTCCTGGTCCGCGCGGACGGAGAGTGCCGCGGCGAGCCCGGCCGTCATCGGGACCAGGACGCCCCAGAACTCCAGGGTGACGTTCCGGAACACCTCGAAGGTCTGGCCTGCCTTCGCCTCGGAGGAGCCGAGCGCGCCGAGGAACAGCGGAACGGTGATGATCACCGGGGCGAGCAGGTGGTACCAGGCGAGGAAGCCCCGGCGGAGCCGGGCCAGCTCCGTGCCGGTCACGGTGGCCAGGGAGGGGTTGTCCCGGACCGGCGCGGGGCGGTCGCGTCCCGCCCCGGCGGGGGCGGCGGCTGTCGTGTCGTGTCGCATGCCCGGTACGTAGCGGTACCCACCGGCCCGGTTCACGGCTCCCGGCGCACGACAGCCGCGCGGCCTACGCGGGCTCGCCGTCCCGCGGCAGCAGCGGTTCCACCCGGGCGTACGCCGCCCAGTCGCGGAAGTGCCGGGTGTACAGGTCGGCGTCCTTGGCGAGGTCGGTGTCCTCGGCCTCCTTGACGTCGACGACCGCCTTGAGCCGCCAGGTGACCGTCTGCCCGCGGTCGTTGAGGTAGCTGGTCTCCGCGTCCCGCGCCCGTCGTTCGACCCGCTCGCGCGCGGAGCGTTCGTCGGGCGCGTGCACCAGGACGAAGTTCTCCTGGTACAGGGGGCCCTCAGGGGAGCCCGCCTCGGCGGTGGTCGCCTCCATCACCACCAGGGCGACGAAGGGCAGGTCGGTCGGCTGGTCGATGCCGTGTCGCTCGGTCACGCTGGCTCCAGAGTGTCGCTTTGTCGCCTTGCTTGAGGTCGGCTGTGCCCGATGTCGCCTTGTCTACTTGTCGAAGCGGCGGTCGTTCAGCAGCTTCCAGGCCTTCACGTCGTCGCGGTCGCCCCGCAGCTTCCCGTCGTAGATCTGGCCGAGCGTGCGCGACAGGCGGTCACTGGGGAACTCGCGGCGGATCGAGCCCTTCTTACAGCGGGAGATGAACTTGGCGGCCACCTCGTCGAGATTGTCCCCCGCGCGGCAGCTGGGCGCGGCGGCCGCCACGACGTCGACGGCCGCCGGGACGGCGACGGCTTCGGGGACCAGCAGACCGCCGAGCGACAGGGTCAGCGCGGCGGAGACCAGGACACGGCGCAGTGCCTTCATCCGAATACTCCCATCGGAACGGGTCGTCACAGGACGGTTCCGAACCTTCCACCCCGGGCGTCGGCCCGGTGCGGATGACAGGGAGGTTGGCAGTGCGATGGCAGCCGGCTGTCAGGGGTGTGTCAGGCGCCCGCGTCACCCTGCTGCGCGCGCTCGGCGTCGCGCTGCTTCAGCCGGGCGGCTTCCTTGCGGACCTCGGCCTGGGTGGCGCGCTCCTTCTCCAGCCACTCGGGCCGGTCCTGCTTCAGCGCGTCGATCTGCTCGGTGGTCAGCGCCTCGGTGACCCCGCCGCGGGCCAGGCCGGCGATGGAGACGCCGAGCTTCGCCGCGACCACCGGGCGGGGGTGCGGGCCGTTGCGTCGCAGCTCCCGCAGCCACTCCGGCGGGTTGGCCTGGAGCTCGTTCAGCTCGGCGCGCGAGACGACACCCTCCTGGAACTCGGTGGGGGTGGCGGGGAGGTACACACCCAGCTTCTTCGCCGCGGTCGCGGGCTTCATCGTCTGGGTGCTCTGGTGCGACTTCATGCAGTCCAGACTATCGGCCGCGGCGGAGACGTCCGACCACAGCCGGTAACCTGGCGGGGTGACCGGCTCGGAAGACTCCCCCTCGTTCCGGCTCGCGTACGTGCCCGGGGTGATGCCCGCCAAGTGGGTCCGCATCTGGAACGAGCGCCAGCCCGACATCCCGCTGACCCTCCTCTCGGTCCCGGCCGCGGAGGCGTCCGACGTCTTGCGCGACGGTGCCGCCGACGCGGGCCTGGTCCGGCTGCCGGTGGACCGTACGGTCTTCAGCGCCATCCCCCTCTACACCGAGACGACGGTCGTCGTGGTCCCGAAGGACCACCTGATCACCGCCGCGGAGGAGGTCTCCACCGAGGACCTCGCGGACGACGTGGTCTGGCAGCCCCTGGACGACGTGCTGGAGTGGGAGCGGCTGCCCGGCAAGCCCGCGGTCGAGCGTCCCGCCACCACCGCCGACGCGATCGAGCTGGTGGCGGCGGGCGTGGGCGTCCTCGTCGTGCCGCAGTCGCTGGCCCGGCTGCACCACCGCCGTGACCTCACCTACCGGCCGCTCGTGGACGCCCCGCAGTCGAGCGTCGCCCTGTCCTGGCCGGAGGACGCCACCACCGACCTGGTCGAGGACTTCATCGGCATCGTGCGCGGCCGGACGGTCAACAGCACGAGGGGCCGGACGCGCCCCCAGTCCGAGCAGGCCGGGAAGACCGCGAAGACCGAGAAGGACGCGAAGAGCGGGAAGGGCCGGGCCGAGGCCGCGGCCCGCCGCAAGCCCCCGGCCGGCGCCCGTGCGGCCAAGGGCGGCGCCAAGGGTGCCCCCAAGGGCGGCGCGAAGGGCCGGGGCAAGCCGCGCCGCCGGTCCTAGGGGGTGTCTTGCCGATCATGCCGGGCTCGCGGCGTCTGGCACCGCGCCTCGCCGCGTTGTCGTCGGTCCCCGACTCCCCCAAGCTCTCGGCTCCGCTCGAGCAGGGGGGACCCCCATCGCGTCGACTCCCTCCTACGCCTTGCGATGCACGGCACCAGACGCCGCTCCCTGATCCGGCCTGATCGACGAGACACCCCCTAGGCGAACGGCGCGGCGCCCAAGGCCGGCAGCTCAGGAGACGTACGACGCCTTCCGCGCCGTAGCGACGATCTGCTCGCCGTCCGCCCCGCTCAGCAGCCCCGCCCCGACCCACGCCTTGACGGTGGTCCGCACCCGTGTGACCAGCGCGCCCTTGCCCGCGAACGGCGCCCCTGCCCAGATTTCGTCGAGCAGGGTCGTGCCGTCGGGCCTGGCCGGGTTGGCGACGCCGGAGTCCGTGCCGCCGAGGATCACGCGCGGCTCGGAGCGCCGGACATAGGCGTGCGTGGGGTCCTCGGTGCCTTCGAAGAACGGGGCGAACTCCGTGCCGTCGAGGGTGTGGTGGAGGGGCTTCCCGGCCACCGGAGTGAAGGTGGGCAGGAGGTCGCCGGAGAGCGCGGCGTTGCGGTACAGCCCGAACTCCAGGTAGTCCGTGGAAGAGCTGCGGGCGACCAGGTTGACCGGTCCGTAGAACAGGGTCTGGAGTGAGGGGTCGTCCGGGGCCTTCTCCACGCGCAGCCGGAAGGGGATGTTCATCCGGACCGTGTCGCCGCTGCGCCAGGTGCGCCGCACGGTGAAGTAGCCACCGGGAGTGGGGGTGCCGTCGACGGGGCGGCCGTTGACGGTGACGCGGAATCCGGCGGTCGCCCAGGACGGCACCCGCAGCTTCAGGGCGAACGCGCCGGTGCGGCCGCGTACGGTCAGCGTCGTGCCCTGTTCGCGCGGGTAGTCGGTGGTCTGCGTGACGGTGACGCCCCGTTCCGCCCAGGTGAGGGTGGTGGGGCTGTAGAGGTTGACGTAGAGGGCGCTGCCGTCGGCCTGCGCGAAGTACACCGAGTCCTGGTACTTGGTGGCGCTCTCCATGCCGGTGCCCTCGCAGCAGGTCGTGCCCTGCTTGGGCGTGTAGTCGCGGACATGGCCGGGGGTGAGCCCGATGAAGTAGGTGACGAGCGGCTTCTCGGCGTCCGGCTCGTCCTGCTTGGAGCCGAGGACCTGGTTGTAAAGGGCCCGCTCGTAGTAGTCCATGTACGCGGGGTCCTGCTCGTGGAAGAACAGGGTCCGGCTGAGCTTCAGCATGTTGTAGGCGCAGCAGGTCTCGGCGGTGGTGGCGCCGAGCGTGCCCGCGATGGCGTCCCGGGCCTTCCAGAACTCGCCGGTGCTGGTGCCGCCGATGCCGTACATGCGGTGCGGTACGACCATCCGCCAGAAGTTCTTCGCGGCGGTGAGGTAACGCTCCTCGCCGGTCGCGTCGTACAGCCTGACGTACCCGGTGAAGATCGGGATGTGCTGGTTGGCGTGCAGCCCGTCGAGGACGTCGGTGTCGGCGGCGCACGCGTCGATGAGCCGGTCGAGGTCGAACAGCTGGGCGAGTGCCAGGTGCTCGGGCTTGCCGGTGAGGGCGTGCAGGTCGATGATCGCCTCGACGATGCCGCCGAACTCGCCGCTGGAGAAGATGCCCCACATGCGCTGCAGGGTGGCGTCCGGCAGCCGGGAGAGCCGGGAGTGCATCCAGTCGCACAGGCCCGAGGCGAGGTCGAGTGCGCGTTCGTCGTCGGTGGCGAGGTGGGCGTCCAGCAGCCCGCGCAGGATCTTGTGCGCGGTGTAGTACGGCGCCCAGACCCTGGTGTAGTCGCCGCTGGTCATCGACTCCAGCTGGATGAACTGGGTCTCCGGGTACGCGGCGAGGAACCCGGGGTGGCTCGGCCCGCCCCAGGCACGGCGCAGGGTGGCGGTCAGCCTGCGGCCGGAGGTGTCGGCGAAGGCGGATCCGGCGGTCTCGTCGAAGGCGTACGACGCGAGGTCGCCGCGTCCGGCCGGGGCATCGGCGGCGCGGCTGCTCTGCAGGCCGGTGATCTCGGCGGCGGTCAGGGCGCGGGACCAGACGTCGAAGCCGCCGAAGGCGCCCGCGAAGACGGGGTCGGCGGGGAAGTGGGAGCGGCCGAGCCAGGCGTGGGCGGGGGTGCCGAGGCTCGCCGGGGTGAGCGTCATGGCGGTGTCGCGGGCGACGGCGGTGCCGTTGACGTAGAGCGTGCCGGTGCCGTCGGCGATGGTCACCGCGAGATGGCTCCACCGGTCCAGGGGGAGGGGAGCGGTGCCGTTCAGGCCCTGTTCGGCGCCGGGTCCGCCGGTGGTGAGGGCGAAGCGGGGGACGCCGTCGGCGTTGCGGGCGGTCAGATACAGGTAGCGGGTGGTGTCGTCGCCGACGTCGAAGACCCGGGCCCACGTGCTGTCGTGGCTGGGTCTGGCCCAGGCCGCGAGGGTGATCGCCGGGCTCGCGGCGAGGGTGGTGGGCGGTAGGTCGACGTACTGGTAGGAGCCCCGTACCTGCTCCGCCGCCGTGCCGAACCTGCCGTCCGTGGACAGGACGACCGGGTCCCGGCGCAGTGCCTCGCGGACCTCGGTGAGGGCGCCCACCATGGTGCGGATCCTCTCCGCGTACACCTGGTCGCCGGTGCTCGCGAAGGCCTGGGACAGCATGGTGAGGAAGTGCCCGGTGTAGTGGCCGCGCAGATTGCCGTTGGCCTCGCCGTCCAGGCCCTCCCAGCCGCCGGGGGCGACGGCGCCGCCGGTGGGGAGGCCGGCGTTGGCGCGGAAGACCTGGAGCAGCCGGTTCACGTCGTAACCGCGCGCGTGGTCCAGCATCAGCTGCCGCTTCACGGCGAAGAGGCCGTCGCCGAGCGTGACGTCCTTGAGGCGGAACGGGCGCAGGGTCCAGGCGTCCGGCGCGGGGAGGTCGGCGGCGGAGGCCGGGACCGTCGCCGCGGCGGTCGCCAGGCCGGGGGTCGCCGCGGCGAGGACCGTGGTGCGGAGAAGGGCTCGGCGGGAGAGGGGCGGTGCCATGTGCTGCTCCTCTGCGGAGTGATTCGGCTGTGTGGTCCGACTCATGGAATGAAGTTGTTCGAGATCTCGAACGTCGTACGAATGGTCGACCAGAAGGTAGAGGTGGTGCGGGAGCGCGTCAACGGTCCCGGCCGATTCGGCCGGGACAGGTGGGGTCGCGGAGCTGGAACTAGGGGGTGTCTCGTCGATCAGGCCGGATCAGGGAGCGGCGTCTGGTGCCGTGC
>NZ_LIVZ01000012.1 GCF_001905845.1 Streptomyces sp. TSRI0107
GCAAGAGCTTCGCCTGGCAGCAGGCCCTGGCCGACCTGGGCGCGAGCCGCAAGCTGACCCGCGCCTACCGGCCACAGACCAACGGCAAGGTCGAACGCTTCAACCGCACCCTGCTCGACGAGTGGGCCTACCAGCGGCCCTACACCAGCAACACCGAACGCACGGCAGCCCTGGCAGACTTCCTGCACACCTACAACCACCACCGCTGCCACACCGCACTCGCAGGCCAATCGCCAATCAGCCGAGTGAACAACGCTCCAGGCCAATACACCTAGGGGGTGTCTCGTCGATCAGGCCGGATCAGGGAGCGGCGTCTGGTGCCGTGCATCGCAAGGCGGAGGAGGGAGTCGATGCGGAGCATCGGCGAGTGACGACAACGCGGCGAGGCGCGGTGCCAGGCGCCGCGAGCCCGGCATGATCGACGAGACGCCCCCTAGGGGGAGGAGCGCGCGCCGGACGGGGCACCGGGGGCGGTCCGTCAGACCCGGTGGACACGGTCCACCAGGATGTCGATGACGAGGGGCGTCCGCGGGCCGAAGCCGAGGAGTACGCCGTCCTCCAGGGCGACGATCCGGCGGTCCGCCCCGGCCGGGGTCTCGCGGATGCCCGGTACGTCCATCAGGCCCTCCACGCCGCCGACGGATTCCAGGCCCTTGCTCATCATCAGGATCACCTCCGGCTGTGCTCTGACGAGGGCTTCGCTGGTGAGGGGGGTGAAGGGCTTGTCCAGGCCCGCCTCGACTCCGGCGTCCACCGCGCCCGCCGCCGCGATCAGCGAGTCGGCGCCCGATCCGTCGCCGCCCATCAGGTAGACGGCCGCGCTGCCCCGCATGTAGAGGAAGGCCACTCTGGGGCGGCTGCCCTCGGGCACCGCGGCGCGGGCGGCCTTCAGGTCCTTCGCGATCCGCGCGTTCAGGGCCTTCCCGGCGGCGGGGACGCCCAGGGCGTCGGCGATCCGGGTGGTCCGGGTGGAGACGTCGGCGAGTTCGGTGGCCGGGTCGAGGACGACGACCGGGATCCCGGCGCCGCGGATCTGGTCGATGGCCTCCGACGGTCCGGTGTCGGTGTCGGCGAGCACCACGGTGGGGCGCAGGGAGAGCACGCTCTCCGCGCTCACGTCGTGCGCCTTGGTGACCAGGGGCAGCTTCTTCGCCTCCTCGAAGGTGGCGGTGACGTCCCGGCCCACGACCCGGTCGCCGAGCCCCAGCGTGAAGACGATCTCCGCGACGCCGCCGTTGAGCGGCAGGATGCGCGAGGCGTCCCGCACGGTGACCCGGCGTCCGTCGGAGGAGTCGACGGTGACCGGCAGTTTCGGCTTCGGAGCCTCGCCCTCGAGCGGTACGAGGGTGTTCGCCGCGAGCCGTTTCTCCGCCGCGGCGGCCCGTTCGCTCGTGGAGACCGGCGCCCGGTCCGGCCCGCCGCCGTCGGCGCTGCCGCAGGCACCGGTCAGCAGTGCCACGGCCAGGGCAAGGACGACGACACCGCGACGACGCGGTCTCTCCGGTGGGCGCATGCTCGCTGTCTCCCTCAGGTTGGCGCGGATTGGCACTCAGTTGATCTGTATCTTAGGTTAGCCTTCCCTAAGTTATCCGTGGTGGGGGTGTTCCCATGCTGTTGCCAAGTGGCGTACGTGTTCGAGGAGTTGCCGTAGCCGGCGCGGCGGCGGCGTCGGCCGCGCTGGCGGTCGCGCTGGTCCTGGCGGCCCAGCCCCCGGCCGTCGCCGCGGGCGCGTCGGCGACCGGACCCGAAGGGCAGAAACTCACCGTCTCCAAGGCGTCCGGCCTCGATCCGGCGGGCGAGACGGTGACCGTGTCCGGCACCGGCTACAACACGGAGAAGGGCATCTACGTCGCCTTCTGCGTCGACAACGGACCCGGCAGAACACCCACGCCCTGTGTCGGTGGAGTGGACATGTCGGGGGAGTCCGGGGCGTCCGCGTGGGTCTCGTCCAACCCGCCGTCGTACGGCGAAGGGCTGGCCGAGCCCTACCAGGGCACCGGGCACAAGGGCTCGTTCTCCGTGCGCGTCAAGGTACGCGCCAAGGACGCCGACACCGACTGCACCAAGTCCGGCGTGACGTGCGCCGTCATCACGCGCAACGACCACACCCGCGGCGGCGACCAGAGCCAGACCGTCCGCATCCCGGTGACCTTCGGCGGCGGTGACGGCGACGGCGGCAGCGGTGCGTCGTCCGGCGTGACCGCGACCGCGACCGCGTCCGCGGCCCCCGGCGCGCCGGCCGCCACCCCGGCGGCGGGCTCCACCACCGGCGGCACCGGCTCGGCCGGTGAGACCCGGCAGTCCTCGGGCGGTCCGCTCGCCAGTACCGGATCCGAGGCCGCGCTGCCGCTCGGACTCGCCTCGGCGGGGCTGGTCGCCGCCGGTACCGGCGTCTGGCTCTGGGCGCGCCGCAGGCGGGCGGGGCAGCCGGGCTGAGACCGAAGTGCCCTGACAACTCCGCTGACATGAGAGACGTTCGACGAGAGGCGTGAAGTGAAGGCGAGAAGAAGACCCGCGGCCGCCGTGCTCGCGGGCAGCGCCCTGGTCGCGCTGCTGTCCCCCGGGGCGGCGGTCGCGCAGGACGGGCGGGAGCCGCCCCGTGAGGTGACCGGCGGCTACGCGAGCTGGACGACCGGCTCCGACGAACCGGCCGAGCGCGGGGTCGAGTTGAGTGCGGGGGAGGGGGCCGTTCAAGGCGGCGCGCACCGCACCTGGTTCCCGGCCTCCGGCGGCGGCGCCGACCCGGGAACGCGCGAGGCGGACGTCGCGTTCGACGGCACCGCCCGTCTGACCCGCGCCGCGAATCCCGCCGAGCCGCTGCTCCTCGACGCGCTCCGGCTGCGCCTGACGGACGCGGGCGGCACGCTGCACGTCCGTACCGAACTCGGCGGGGAACGACGGGACATCGAGCTGGCCGGCCTCGGGGCCGACGGCGCCGCCCCCGCCGTACGCGCGGCCGGGGTGACCTGGACCGGGCTGCGGGCCACGCTCACCGACGAGGGTGCCCGGCTGCTGTCCGCCTGGAGCGGTCAGGAGTTCGCGGCGGGGGACGCGCTGGGCGTGCTGGACGTGACGGTGGGGACCGGGGCCGAACCGTCACAGGAGCAGGGCGGTGCCGCGGGCGAGCAAGGGCCCGCCGACGCCCAACAGCCCACCGGCGCGGAGAAATCCGCCCCCGCCGCGACGGTCGCCCGTCCCGTGCTGACCGCCGGGAGTGAACAGGAGGTGACCGGCGAGGGTTTCGAGCCCGGCGCGGTCGTGCTGGTGGCCGTCGACGGCGACACCCGCTACCAGGTGGTCGCCGACGCGCGGGGCCGGGTCGCCCGGACGTTCCCCGTGTACGCCAACGCCACGGAGGGCGAGCACACGGTGGAGCTGTACACCGTGGCCGGTGGGCGGGGTGGCGCCGAGGCGCGCTTCTCGGTGCTTCAAGGCGATTGAACTCGCCGGCCACTCGTTGACAAAAACACGAAGATCATAATTAGAGAAAGGCTTCTCCCACATGAGATCCGTCCTCTCCGCCCGGAACACCGCCCGTACCGCCCTCGCCCTCGCGGCCTCCGCCGCGCTGACCGTCGGCCTGGCGGGCTCCGCCTCCGCCGCCACCTCGACCCGCACCGTGACCGACGGCGGCACCACCTACAACCTGTCGCTGACCGCACCCGGCACCGCCGCCGCGGCCGGCCAGGTCATCACGGTCTCCGGCTCCGGATACAACCCCTCCCAGGGCGTCTACGTCGGCCTCTGCGTGGTCGAGGGCACCCAGGGCGCCAACAAGCCGACCCCCTGCCTCGGGGGCCAGGACGAAAGCGGCTCCACCGGTGCCTCGCACTGGGTGAACAACACCTTCGGCGGCCTCTTCGCCAACAGCTCCAGGTTCGGCTCCGGCGGCACCTTCAGCGTGAACATCTACGTCAAGGCCACGCTGGAGGACGGCAGCGTCTGCGGCCAGGACGTGGACTGCGCGATCGTCACCCGCGCCGACCACTTCGACAGCGGCGACCGCAAGTACGACGTGCACGTCCCCGTCACCTTCCAGTAAGCGCCCGCAGCTCCGACGGGTCCACGGGCCGGCCATCCGTCCGGCCGGCCCGTTCCGGCGCGTCCCGTGACCCTCCGCCCACCGAGGAACCCGCCATGACAGACGACACGAACCGCCCGGAGCGGCCGCACGCCCCGGCCGCACGCCGGACCAGACGCCCCGCGGCGGCCCTGCTCGGCGCCGCCGCCCTGGTGGCCGCCGGAGCCACCGCCGTGACCGCCGGCGCGCCCGCCCAGGCCGCCGACACGCCGAAGACGGCGCTCGGCAAGGACGGTCAGAAACTCACCGTCTCCGCCTCCGCGAACCTCGACCCGGACGGCGAGACCCTGCGCGTCACCGGCGAGGGCTACGACGACACCAAGGGCGTCTACGTCGCCGTCTGCAAGGACAACGGCGACAACCGCGTCCCCACCCCGTGCCTCGGCGGGGCCGACCAGAGCGGCAGCAGCGGCTCCTCGGCGTGGATCGTCCCCGAGGGCGCCCCCGACGAGGGCGCGGGGGCGGTCGCCGTCCCGTGGGGCGAGGGCGGCACCTTCGACGTCCGACTGAACGTCAAGGCCAAGGACAGCGGCCTCGACTGCTTCGAGGTGGCCTGCTCGGTCGTCACCCGGGTCGACCACAACGGCAGCGGCGACCGCTCCCAGGACGTCCGCATACCGATCACCTTCGAGGGCCAGGACCCGGGCGACGGCGGCGACGGCGTGGACGTACCGCCGGGCACCCTCAGCTACGTACGGGCCGCCGAGTTCACCACCGCCGGCCGTCCTCTCGACCTGCTGCTGCACCCCGGCTCCGGGAAGCTCTACGTCGGTTCGGACAACATCCCCGACACCGCCGACGTGGCCGAGCAGGGCCTGTACGCCCTGGACCCCGAGGACGGGAAGGTGCTCAGCCACATCGCCCAGGCCCCCGCGCTGAACGGGGCGATGGGGCCGCGCGTGGTCCGCCGGATCGCCGCCGCGCTGCCCGGCGACGGTGTGGTCTTCCACTACCCGCTGCGCGGCATCGGCACGGCGAAGGACGGCGACACGGTCGCGCGGGGCGTCTGGTTCAACGGCGCCTCCTTCACCGGGATCGGCCAGGACTCCGACGCCTCCACCGTCCTGGTCGCGGCGGGCGGCGAGCTGCGCCGGACCGACTTCACGACCGGCGCCGTCGAACGGACGGCCGCCCTGGAGGGCGCCGGCGAACTCGGCGTGGACGCCGCCCACGACACCGCCTGGTCCGTCGGCACCGCCGGGGGCAAGCCGGTGCTGCGCCGGGTGGACACCCGGACCTTCGAGGTCACCGCCACCGCCGGACTCCCCGCCGACGTCCTCACCTTCGTCGAACCGGACCCGGCGACCGGCAACGTCTGGGTGGGCAACGGCGACTCGGTGCTCGTCTTCGACAAGGACGCCAAGCCGGTCGCCACCCTGACGGGGGAGGACCGGGCCATGGCGGCGGCCTTCGACAGGACCACCGGGCGGGCCTTCGTGCTGCGCGAGGACGTCTCCGACGGCACCACGGACAACACCGGTTCCCTGCAGATCCTCGACGGCACGACCTTCCGGCCCGCCGCGGAACCGGTCGCCCTGCCGGGCAGCGTCCGCGTGGGCACCTACGCGGGGGTCGCCGTCACCCCCGGCGCCACGTCCGTCTACCTCACCAAGGCCGCGGAGAGCAAGGTCGTCAAGTACGACCTCCGGATGTCCCCCAGGGTGACCCAGGCGCCCACCGACCGGTCCGCCGCCCCCGGCGACGAGGTCACCTTCGTCGCCGCGGCCGAGGGCACCCCGCAGCCGGCCGTGCGCTGGCAGGTCAGCCCCGACGGCGGCCAGACCTGGTCCCGGATCGGGGGCGCGACCGGGAACGCGTACTCCTTCACCGCCAGAACCTCCCAGGACGGCTACGCCTACCGCGCCGAGTTCACCAACGCCGTCGGCACGACCCGTACGACGCCCGTCACCCTCACGGTCACGGAGCCCGACGGCGACGGCGACGGCAGCGGTGACGGAGGCGGCGACGGCGGCGCGGACGCCGAGCCGTCCGGCAGCAAGACCGTCACCGGACC
Organism: Streptomyces sp. TSRI0107; assembly: GCF_001905845.1. Lineage (GTDB taxonomy): Bacteria > Actinomycetota > Actinomycetes > Streptomycetales > Streptomycetaceae > Streptomyces. Next base: position 6,096 of record NZ_LIVZ01000012.1, read on the forward strand.
CGAGGGCCAGAAGCTCACCGTCACCCCGGTCAACCACCTCGCCACCGAGGACCAGACCCTGAAGGTCACCGGCTCCGGGTACGACGTCGACAAGGGCGTCTACGTCGCCCTGTGCGTCGACAACGGCGACGGCGAACTGCCCACGCCCTGCGTCGGCGGCGTCGACATGACCGGCACGTCCCACTCCTCCGCGTGGATCTCCTCCAACCCGCCCGACTACGGCAAGGACCTGGCGATCCCGTACGGGAGGAAGGGCAGCTTCGAGGTCGAGCTGACCGTCGACGCCAAGGACGAGTTCACCGACTGCTTCAAGGCCGAGTGCGTCCTGGCCACCCGCGCCGACCACACCCTCTCCGGCGACCGCTCCCAGGACGTAAAGGTCCCCGTCAGCTTCGTCGGCCAGGACCCGGTGGACACCGACGACGAGACCGGGGGCGGCACGGGCGGTTCCGGGACCGGCGGAAACACGTCGGGCGGCACCAGCACCTCCGGCGGCACCTCGGGCGCGACCGGCGCCACCGGTACCACGGCCACCACCGCGGGCGGCGGCAGCCTCGCCGCGACCGGCGCCACCGTCGGCACCGCAGCCGCGCCGGCCGCGCTGCTCATCGCGACCGGCTGGTTCGTCCACCGGCGCGCACGGGCCGGGTCGGCGGCCGACCGGGCCGACTGACCGAGCCGAGGGCTCCCCGCCTCCCCCGGGGAGCCCTCCCCGTGCCCCGGTGTCTCCCGGCGGCCGCGTCCGGCTCAGCGCTTCTTCGCCCCGTCACGCCGCAGCAACTGGGTCACGATGAACGCGACCACCGACGCGGTCACGATCAGCGGCATCTGCTGGTACGCGTCCTTGCCCAGCAGCAGCGCCGTCAGCACCCCGCTGGTCAGCGGCAGGCCCGTCACCGAGGCCGTGGCCGCCGCGACGCCCAGGGCGAGGGCCGAAGTGGTGCCGAGGCCCGGCAGCCCGGAGCAGGCCAGCGCGGCGGCCGCGCCGAGCAGCACCGCGGGGAAGATGGGGCCGCCGCGCAGACTGCCCAGCGCGATGCCCCAGGCCAGCCCCTTGCACACCACCAGCGCGATCAGCGCCGCCACCGGCCAGGCCTGCGGATCCGCGGCGAGCCGGACGAGCGTGGCCTCACCGGAGAGCGCCGCCTCCTCGGGGGAACGTCCGGTCAGCAGCGCGTACGCCGTCAGGCAGACGCCGACCGCGACGGCGCAGGCGACGGTACGGACCGCGGTGTGCCGCTGGGTCCACCGCTCGGTGCGCAGGCCGAGCTCGTGCGCCAGGGAGGCGAGCACGGCGATCAGCGCCGCGGCGGGCACGCCCCACAGGAAGTCGCCCGCGTCCAGCGTGGCGGCGGGTGGGACGGTCGGCAGGGTGAGTCCGCCGGCGTTCAGCCCGGTCCAGCCGCCGAACCCGGTGAAGACCAGGGAGCCCGCCGCGCTGGCGAGCAGCGTGGGCAGCAGCAGGATCACCAGCCGGGTGCCGCCCAGTCCCGCCGCCTCGACGACCATGACCGCCGCGACGAGCGGTCCCCCGAGGATCGTGGAGATCGCGGTGGTGGAGCCGGCCGTGGAGACCACGGCGACGATCTGGGGATCCCTGGCCGCCGCGCTCCGGCGCAGGGCGAGCAGGGCGAGCCCGCTGCCCACGGCGATGAGCGGCGCCTCGGGGCCGAGCACCACGCCCAGCGGCAGGGTGCCCAGCGCCGCCAGCACCACGCTCGGCACCTCCCGCGGACGGACCGGCTTGCCGCTCAGCCCGTGCACCGGGACATGGCCTCCGGCGCCCGGCATCCGCGTCACGATCGGCGCCAGGATCAGCCCGGCGAGCAGCAGGGCGGGCAGCGGCCACCACCAGGGCGCGCTGTCGTGTCCGACGGCCTTGGGCAGCGACTCCCACACCCAGTGCTCGAGTTGGTGCTGAAGGCCGACGAAGAAGAAGCAGAACGCCGCGATGGGGATGCCGAGCAGCAGACTGAGCAGCAGCAGCCGGGCGTAGCCGGGGGTGAGCAGGGTGGCCCGCAGGGTGCGCTCGGCGGCGGCGGGCGCCGCGGCGCCCGTCTCAGCGGACACGCCGGGTGGCCCCCCGAGCGACCGCCGAGAGCAGGGAGCCGATGACGGCGCCGACCGCCAGATACACCACTCCGGTGCCCACTTTGGCGTCCATCGCCGCGCCCGTACGGAACGGCAGCAGCACCATCGCCGCCGTGACCAGCGCGACGATCCAGCTGAAGAACCGGCCGGGCTGCGGGGTGCTGAGGATCAGCCCGTGCAGCAGCGCGGTCGCGGCCAGCGTGACGACCGCCGCGCCGCCCGCCAGCATCCCGGTCGAGACGTCGCCCACGGCGCCTTCGCGCTCCGGCGCGAACAGCGGGATGTCCAGCACTCCGCGCACCAGCAGCAGGGTGACCACGGCCGTGAGTCCGGCGACTCCGGCGGTCATGATGCCTCCCGCCCACAGCCGGGCGGTGTCGAGCCGGGGAGCGGCCGGCGGGGCGTCCGTGGCGGAGCCCGCGCCGTAGGGCAGCCGCTGCGGACCGGAGGGCTGGTTCGGGTGCTGCAAGGTCGGCCTCCTCCTCGGGACGGGTGCGCTATCCGTACCCCCTCACCGCCGGGCCGCTGCCCGCGCTGGCCCGTTCGGGGCACGTCCCGGCCCCTGGGAAAGCCCTTTCACAAAGGTGTGCGTGGATCTTGACGCGTGCGATGTTACCGGTAACACTCGTCGTGACCCTCGTTCCCGCCCATGGGCCCCGCCCTCGGCAAGGCCATCGAAGAGGCCGGCACCCGCGCGGTCCCCCTGCTGCTCGCGGGCGTCTCGGCCGTGTGCCTGGCCGTCACGCTCCGGCTGATCCACGCCACCCGGCCCCGCCCCACCCACGACCGCCCCGCCTGAAAGGACCCGCCCCATGCCCGCCCTGACGACCACGGCCGACGGCTTCCTGCTGCACGGCGCGCCGCTGCGGATCATCTCCGGCGCGATGCACTACTTCCGCGTCCACCCCGACCTGTGGGCGGACCGCCTGCGCAAGGCCCGCCTCATGGGCCTGAACACGGTGGAGACGTACGTCCCCTGGAACCTCCACCAGCCCGACCCGCACGGCCCCGTCGTCCTCGACGGCATCCTCGACCTGCCCCGCTACCTGGAACTCGCCCGGGCCGAAGGCCTGCACGTGCTGCTCCGGCCCGGCCCGTTCATCTGCGCCGAGTGGGACGGCGGCGGCCTGCCCTCCTGGCTCACCGCCGACCCGGACATCCGGCTGCGCAGCAGCGACCCGCGGTTCACCGACGCCGTCGACCGCTACCTCGACGAGCTGCTGCCCCCGCTGCTGCCGCACATGGCCGCCGCCGGTGGGCCCGTGATCGCCGTGCAGGTGGAGAACGAGTACGGCGCCTACGGCGACGACACCGCCTACCTCAAGCACCTGCACCAGGGCTTCCGCTCGCGCGGTGTCGAGGAACTGCTGTTCACCTGCGACCAGGCCGACCCGGAGCACCTGGCGGCCGGCAGCCTGCCCGGCACCCTCGCCACCGGCACCTTCGGCAGCCGCATCGAGGAGAACCTGTCCCGGCTGCGCGCCCACCAGAGCGAAGGGCCGCTGATGTGCACCGAGTTCTGGGTCGGCTGGTTCGACCACTGGGGCGAGCCGCACCACACCCGGGACGCGGCCGACGCCGCCGCCGACCTCGACCGGCTGCTCGCCGCCGGCGCGTCGGTGAACATCTACATGTTCCACGGCGGCACCAACTTCGCCTTCACCAACGGCGCCAACCACGACCACGCCTACGCCCCCGTCGTCACCTCCTACGACTACGACGCCCCCCTCACCGAGCACGGCGACCCCGGCCCGAAGTACCACGCCTTCCGCGAGGTCATCGCCCGACACGCCCCGGTCCCCGACGAGCCCGCCCCCGCCCCGAGCCGCAAGCTCGCCCCCACGGAGGTGGCACTGGACCGCCGGGCCGCGCTCCTGCCGTACGCCACCGCCCGCACCGAGCCCGTGGCCGCCCCCGGCGCCCCGCGCACGCTGCACGAGCTGGGCCTGCGCGCCGGGTACGTCCTCTACCGCACCACCGTCCCCACCGCCGGAGACGGCGTGCTGCACTTCGCGGGCGGCGTCGGCGACCGCGCCCAGGTCTTCCTGGACGGCGCCCCCGCCGGCGTACTGGAACGCGAACGCCACGAGGAGAGCCTGCCCGTCCGCGTGCCCCGCCCCGGCGCCACGCTGGAGGTGCTGGTGGAGAACATGGGCGGTGTCAACTACGGTCCCCGCATCGGCGCCCCCAAGGGCCTGCTCGGCCCGGTCGCCCTCGACGGCACCGACCTCGACGGCTGGGACTGCCACCCGCTGCCCCTGAACGACCTCCACGACCTGCCCCTCGGCACCGCCCCGGTCGCCGGCCCCGCCTTCCACCACGGCACCTTCGAGCTCGCCGGCCCCGCCGACGCCTTCCTCGCCCTGCCCGGCTGGACCAAGGGCCAGGCCTGGATCAACGGCTTCCACCTCGGCCGCTACTGGAACCGCGGCCCCCAGCGCACCCTGTACGTCCCCGCCCCCGTCCTGCGCCCCGGCCGCAACGAACTGCTCCTCCTCGAACTGCACGCCACCACCACCGGCCGCGCCCGGCTCACCGACACCCCCGACCTCGGACCGGAGAAGCCCTGATGACCCACCCGCACCGGCTCCGCGTCCCCGCCCCCGCCGCACCGCCCCGCGCCGGCCATCTGCCCTTCACCGACGCGCCCGGCGTCCCCGACCCGATCGAGGTGACCAGCCGCTGGCTCACCCGCGGCGGGCGCCCCTGGTTCCCCGTCTCCGGCGAGTTCCACTACTCCCGCCACCCGGCGGGGGAGTGGGAGGAGGAACTGCTGAAGATGAAGGCCGGCGGAGTGACGGTGGTCGCCTCCTACGTCATCTGGATCCACCACGAGGAGACCGAGGGCCGCGTCCGCTTCGACGGCGACCTCGACCTGCGCCGCTTCGCCGAGCTGTGCGCCCGCCACGGCCTCGGCTTCATCCCCCGCATCGGCCCCTGGGTGCACGCCGAGGTCCGGAACGGCGGCCTGCCCGACTGGCTGCTCGCCCGCGACTGCGCGCCCCGCACCGACGACCCGGCCTACCTGGAACCCGTACGCGCCTGGTACGCGGCGATCGCCGGACAGCTGCGCGGCCTGGACCGGGCGCACGGCGGCCCGATCGTCGCGATCCAGATCGAGAACGAGCTGTACGACCAGCCCGGCCACCTGCTCACCCTCAAGCGGACGGCGCAGGCCGCCGGACTCGGCGCCCCGCTGTGGACGTCGACGGCCTGGGGCGGCGTCCGGCTCCCGCCCGACGAACTGCTGCCCCTGTACGGCGGCTACCCCGAGGCGTTCTGGACCGAGTGGGACGGCGGCTGGCCCGACACCTGCCGCAAGCACTACTTCTTCACCCACCAGCGCGACGACGAGGGCATCGGCGCCGACCTGCGCCCCACCACCGTCCGGGGCGGCGACCCCGCCCCCACCGACCGCTTCCCCTGGGCCACCTGCGAACTCGGCGGCGGCATGGCTGTCGCCTACCACCGGCGACCACGGCTCGACGCGGCCGACATCGGCGCCCTCGGCCTGACCAAGATCGGCTGCGGCTCGGTGTGGCAGGGCTACTACATGTTCCACGGCGGCACCAACCCCACCGGCGACCTGACCACCCTCCAGGAGTCGCACGCCACCGGCTACCCCAACGACCTCCCGCCGCTGACGTACGACTTCCAGGCACCGCTCGGCGAGTACGGCCAGATCCGGCCCTCGTACCACGAACTGCGCCTCCAGCACCTGCTGCTGGCCGGCTTCGGCGACCGCATCGCCCCCATGCGGTCCGTGCTGCCCGACCGGCAGCCGGCCGGCCGGCACGACCGCGACACCCTGCGCTGGGCCGTGCGCGCCGACGGCGACTGCGGCTTCCTGTTCGTCAACAACCACCAGCCGCACGAGCCGCTGCCCGCCCACCCGGACACCACGTTCACCGTGGAGTTCCCCGACGCGCCCGCCCTCACCCTGCCCAGCACTCCCGTCACCGTCCCCTCCGGCGCCTACTTCTGCTGGCCGCTGCGCCTGGAGGCCGGCGGACTGCGGCTCGACTGGGCCACCGCCCAGCCGGTGTGCACGGTCGACGACGCGGGCCGAACGGTCCTCGTGCTCGCCGCCACCGACGGCATCACCCCCGAACTCGCCTTCGACGCGACGACGGTGACGTCCGTGCGCACGCCCACCGGCGAGACCGTCACCACCGGCGACCGCGTCCTGGTCACCGGGCTGCGCCCCGGTACCGACGCGCTGGTCGAGGCGGTCACGGCGGACGGCGGCCGGGTCGGGCTGCTGGTCCTGGACGCGGTGACCGCCCGCACCGCCTACCGGGGCGCCGCCTGGGGCGCCGAGCGGCTGGTTCTCTGCGCCGACGGCGTGGTCTTCGACGGCGACGGCATCAGGGTGCACGGCACCGCCGCCCAGCCGTCGTTCGCCGTACTCCCGGCACCCGAACGGGCGCCGACGGGCACGAAGGCCACGCAGGACGGGGTCTTCACCCGCTACACACGCCTCGGTGAAGCCGCCGAATCAGAGCCGGAGACGGAGACCGCCGTACCGGTCACCCCGCTCCGCGCCGCGGGCCCCGCGCCCCGGCCCGTCACCGGCGTCCAGGGGCGGGCGAGCGTCCCCGCGGACGAGTACTTCGACACGGTCGCCGCCGAGTACCGCGTCGACGTACCGGACGACCTCCTCGCCCGCGAGGGGCGGACGATCCTGCGCCTCGACTGGACCGGGGACGTGGCCCGCGCCTACGTCGGGGACGTCCTCGTCGCCGACCAGTTCTTCCACGGACGCCCCTGGGAGATCGCCCTCGACCGGCTCCCGCGGGAGGCGCTGCGCGCCCACGGCCTGCGGCTGAAGGTGCTGCCGCTGGCCGCCGACGCCCCGGTGCACCTGCCGGGGCGAGCCCCCGGCGAGGCCGTCGCGGCCGCGATCCGGGGCGCCGGCGCCCGCACCAGCCGCACCTGGACCGTCGGCACCGCATGACGCCGCCCCCGCCCGCCCGGCCTATCCTGTGGATCCGCCGGGCGGGACCGCACCGCCCCGACCCACACCGAAGGACCACCCCCCCGCCATGACCCGCAAGCCCGCCGACGGTCCGGCCCAGCGCGCACGCAGCCGGCGCAGCTTCGCGGGCACCCGCCCCGTCATGGACGACGTGGCCCGGCTGGCCGGAGTGTCCAAGCAGACCGTGTCCCGGGTCCTCAACGACCATCCGGCGGTCCGCGCCGAGACCCGCGCCGCCGTCGTCGAGGCCATGCGCACCCTCGGCTACCGCCCCAGCCGCAGCGCCCGCTCGCTGGCCAGCGGACGCACCCGGATGCTCGGCGTGATCTCCTTCGACGCCGCCCGCTACGGGCCCGCCTCCATCCTCACCGCGATCAACACCGCCGCCCAGAGCGCCGGTTACCTGGTCAGCTCCATCGCCCTCGGCACCGCCGACCGGGACACCGTCCTGCGGGCCCTTGACACGCTGTCCGCCGAGGGCGCCGACGGCGTCATCGCCATCGCCCCGCAACGAGGCGTCGCGGGCGCCCTCGCCGAGACCCGCCTCGACACCCCCATGGTGGTGCTGGAGAACGACCTCGGCGGCCGCGCCCCGCTGGTCACCGCCGACTCCCGGGCGGGCGCCCGCGCCGCCACCGGCCATCTGCTGCGGCTCGGCCACGCCACCGTCCACCACATCGCCGGCCCCACCGGATGGACGTCCGCCGAGGTACGGCTGGACAGCTGGCGCGCCACCCTGACCGAGGCGGGCGCCGAGGTGCCCGACCCGCTCCTCGGCGACTGGAGCGCCGACTCCGGCTACCGGCTCGGCCGCCGCCTCGCCGAACGGCCCGACGTCACGGCCGTGTTCGCGTCCAACGACCAGATGGCCCTCGGCCTGCTGCGCGCCCTGCACGAGGCCGGCCGCCGGGTCCCCGACCACGTCAGCGTGATCGGCTACGACGACATCCCCGAGGCCGCCCATCTGCTGCCCCCGCTGACCACCGTGCGCACCGACTTCGGCGAGATCGGCCGCCGCGCGCTCCGGCTGCTCCTGGACCGTATCGACGAGGTCGCGGAACCCCGGACCGAGCCCGTCGTACCGGTGGAACTCGTCGTCCGCCGCAGCACGGGACCGGCGCCCCGGCCCTGACCCGCCGCGAGGCGTGGGACGGCGCACGCTCGGGGGCGGAGGGCGCAGAGACCGGAGCAGGGGACCGCTGACGCATGCGCCCTGTCCCGGCCGTCCGCCCGGCGCCTACAGTGTGGCGCCACGGCCTCGCTCCGCCCGTCCGGCACGGGCGGAGCAGCCGGCAGCATCAGCGACGGGCCGACGACCGCCCGTACGCCTGACACCACCCCGTGAGTTCGCTCGGTGCCGCGCGACCGAGTGCGCGCGGCACCGTGCGCGTCGAGAACCACTGGAGGCCGCCGTGTCCCGACCCCGCATAGCCCTGATCGCCGATCCCAGCTCGCCCGAGGGCTGCGCCGACTACCTCGCCCGCGCCGTCGAACTGCTCACCGGCGCACCGCCGGTGCGGATCGACTCCCGGCACTTCGCGGACGGCGGCTCCGGCCGCGCCACCCGCGCCGGGGACCGGTTACGGCTGTGGGTGCCCGAGGAACGGCTGGACGTGGTGCCCGACGTGGTCGTGCTGTACGAGATCCCGCCGCACCGCCGCGGCTCCCTCGCCGCCTTCCAGCGGCTGCTCCAGCAGTACGACGTCGTCACCCTCGGCACCGGCACGGCCGCCTGGCGCACCGCGACCGAGAAGGACCGCACCGTGGAGCGCTTCCGCCGCGACGGCATCGCCCACATGGAGACCGCCGTGCTGTCCCGGCCCGCCCCGCACGAGGCCGCCGCCGCCTTCGACAAGCTCGGCCGGGACACCTGGGCCCGGCCCGTCGTCGGCACCGGCGGCGACGACACCTTCCACGTCACCACCGAGGAGCAGCTGGAGCGGGCCACCGCCTACTACGCCGAACGCGGCACCGACTGGCTGCTGTCCCGGGACGCGGGCAACGTCCTGCCCGACGGCCGCCGCCACCAGTTCCGCGTCTTCGTCCTGCACGGCCGGGTCGTCCACGCGCGCGAGCACATCCAGGACGAGCCCGACACCCCCTGCAACACCTGCCGGGGCGCCACCCCGGTCCCCATCGCCCCCGCCGACCTGCCCGCGTCCCTCACCCGGCTCGCCGTCGACGCCACCGCCTCCGTCGGCCTGCCGTTCGCCGGCGTCGACCTGGCGATCGAGCACGGCGGGGTGGTCTTCGAGGTCAACGTGCAGCCGGCCTTCGTCGACGGCGAACTCCCGCTCGTCGCCGTGCCGTACATCCAGGCCCACCTCGACGCCCTGGCCGCCCGCCGCGACCCGGCACCCGAACGGCGGCTGCCTGCCTAGGGGACCAGACACCCCCCAGGGCAGACCGGGAGCCGAACCTCACGCCTGGGTTACGAAACGCGCAACCCCTGGTATCAGCGCGGTGAGGAGGTGACGATGGGCCCATGACTCTGGCCCAGCGCGCCCTGGAGCAACTCGAGGCCTGGCCCGACCTCACGTCGGCACCGGCCAGTTGCGGCACAGGGCGGGCACTTCGCACCGTCCACAGCGAGATCGCCCACTTCCACTCCGACCACGACGTGGACCTCCACCTCACCAGCCGGTCCCTGCGGCGCTTCGCCGCCGACCTCGGGGAGTCGACGGCGATCCGCCTGGTGCCCGGCTCCCGCTGGGTGACCGTCCACCTCGACTGCGACGCGGACGTCGACCTGCTGCAGAGCCTGGTCAGCGTCGCCCTGAAGGCCCATCAGGGCGGCCCAGCCCCCGAGGACCTGCCACCCGGCGGCTGCAACTTCCGCCGGGTCACCGTCCTCCCACGCGACCCGGCGGGCACCGCCGCACCCTGCTGAGTCCCGGCGAATCCGCCGCTTCGCCCCCCGCCCGGCGTGGACCGCACGGCCGGACCCGCCCGCGGGGAGAGACTGCTGCCGCACGGCGCCGACCCGTCGTACCCCGCGGGTCGGCGCGCCGCACGCGGGAGGAGCACCGAAGTGACGGGCTGGACCTGGACGTACGAGGGCTACGAGCCCGCCGACGAGCGACTGCGGGAGTCGCTGTGCACACTCGGCAACGGCTACTTCGCCACCCGCGGCGCCCTCCCGGAGTGCGTCGCGGACGACGTGCACTACCCGGGCACCTATGTGGCGGGCTGCTACAACCGGCTCACCTCCCATGTGGCGGGCCGCAGCGTCGACAACGAGGACCTGGTCAACCTGCCCAACTGGCTGCCGCTGCGGTTCCGGCTGCGCGGCCGGCCCTGGCTCACCCCCGAGACCGCCAACGTCCTCGAACACCGACAGGTCCTCCGCATGGACGTCGGCACCCTCGAACGCGTCACCCGCTACGGCCTCGGCAACGGCCGCTCCCTGACGGTGCGCCAGCAGCGCCTGGTGCACATGGCCGACCCGCATCTGGCCGCGCTGCGCACCGAGTTCACCGCCGAGGGCTTCGGCGGCGAACTCCACGTCGAGGCCGCCCTCGACGCCGGCGTCACCAACGCCGGCGTCCCCCGCTACCGCGACCTGGACGGCAGGCACCTCACCCACGCGCACACCGGCACCGCCGCCGGCGACACGGCCTGGCTGCGCTGCCGCACCCGCACCTCCGACATCCGGGTCGGCATGGCCTCCCGCCTCACCGGCGAGGGGAGCATCACCGTCCGGCACGCCCGCCCCCGCACCACCCAGCGGATCCGGCTGCGGCTGGCACCCGGCGCCCCCGTCACCGTCGACAAGACCATCGCCCTGCACACCTCCCGCGACCCGGCGATCAGTGACCCGCTGCACGCCGCGATCGCCCGGGTCGGCCGGGCCCCCGACTTCGACGACCTGCTCGCCGCCCACCGCACCGCCTGGTCCCACCTGTGGCGGCGGGCCGACCTGGACGTGCCGGGGGAGGCGGGCCGCATCCTGCGCCTGCACCTCTTCCACGTCCTGCAGACCCTCTCGCCGCACACCGCCGACCTCGACGTCGGCGTCCCGGCGCGCGGGCTGCACGGCGAGGCCTACCGCGGGCACGTCTTCTGGGACGAGCTGTTCGTGCTGCCGTATCTCAACCTGCGTTTCCCGGAGGTCTCCCGGGCCCTGCTGCACTACCGGCACCGGCGCCTGGAGCAGGCCTGCACCGCCGCGCGCGAGGTGGGCCGGCGCGGCGCGATGTACCCGTGGCAGAGCGGCAGCGACGGCCGCGAGGAGACCCAGCAACTGCATCTCAACCCGCGCTCCGGGCGCTGGCTGCCGGACCACTCGCACCTCCAGTACCACGTCGGATCGGCCATCGCCTACAACGTGTGGGAGTACTGCGAGGCCAGCGGCGACACCGAGTTCCGGCACACCAAGGGCGCCGAGATGCTGCTCCAGATCGCCCGGTTCTGGGCCGACTCGGCCACCTGGGACGAGCACCTCGGACGCCACCGGATCAAGGGCGTGATGGGACCCGACGAATACCACGACGCCTACCCGGACGCGATCGAACCCGGCCTCGACGACAACGCGTACACCAACGTCATGGCCGCCTGGGTGCTCACCCGCACCCTGGAACTGCTGGCCTCCCTGCCCGAGCCGCGCCGCCGCGAACTCACCGAACGCGCCCGCCTCGACAGGCACGAGACGGAGCGCTGGGAGGAGGTGTCCCGCACCCTGCACGTGCCCTTCCACGAAGGGGTGATCAGCCAGTTCGAGGGCTACGGCGAGCTGGCCGAACTCGACTGGGCCGGCTACCGGGCGCAGTACGGCGACATCCGCCGCCTGGACCGGATCCTGGAGGCGGAGGACGACACCGTCAACCGCTACCAGGCCTCCAAGCAGGCCGACGTCCTGATGCTCGGCTACCTCTTCTCACCGCCCGAACTCCAGGGCCTCTTCGACCGGCTGGGACTGCGGCTGGACGACGAGACCTGGCACCGCACCGTCGACTACTACCTGCACCGCACCAGCCACGGCTCCACCCTCAGCGGCCTGGTCCACGGCTGGGTGCTGGCCCGCGCCCGGCGCGCCGAGGCCTGGCAGTTCTGCCAGGAGGCGCTGCGCGGCGACATCGCCGACGTGCAGGGCGGCACCACCGGCGAGGGCATCCACCTCGGCGCCATGGCCGGCACCCTGGACCTCGTCCAGCGCGGCCTCACCGGCCTCACCACCCGCCAGGGCGCCCTCTGGCTGGACCCCGTCCCGCTCCCCGAACTGTCCACCTACGGCTTCTCCCTGCGCTACCAGGGCAACTGGGGCGTGCGGCTGCGGCTGCGCCACTCCCAGCTGGAGATCACCCTCCCCGCCTCCGACACCACCCCGATCGACGTCCGCCTCCCGGACCGCTCGGTACGGCTCCAGCCGGGGGAGACGGGAAGGCTGGTGCTGCCGGACTGAGCGAGACCCGCCGCCTCACCAGGACCGGGCGGCCCGCCGCAGACGGTCCCGGACGCGCAGCACGTCGGGGTCGGGGCGCTCCGCGCACAGGGACCGGGGGAGCACGCTGTACTCGGCTGGACGGGCTGATCCGCGCCGCCTCCGGCGAGCTCACCGCCTGACCGCCGCCCCCGCCGTGCGGGCCGTGCCCGCCGGGTGGCATCGTCGGAACGACGATCTTTCGGACCACCCGTCACACAGCCTCGCCCGTCAAGACCGCATGGATCAGGAAGTCGACGTCATGACCACCAAGCTCACCGTGAGCGTCCTCGGCACCGGCATCATGGGCGCCGCGATGGCCCGCAACCTCGCCCGCGCCGGACACACCGTCCACGCCTGGAACCGCACCCGCGCCAAGGCCGAACCCCTCGCTGCCGACGGCGTGCACATCGCCGGCACCCCCGCCGACGCGGTGCGGGACGCCGACGTGGTCCTCACCATGCTCCACGACGGTGCCGCCGTCCTGGAGACGATGGACCAGGCCGCGCCCGCCCTGCGCCCCGGCACCGTCTGGGCGCAGTCGACCACCGCGGGCCTGGAGGCCATGGCCGGCCTGGCCGGATTCGCCGACGAGCACGGTCTCGTGCTCTACGACGCCCCCGTGCTCGGCACCCGCGCGCCCGCCGAGGCCGGACAGCTCCTGGTGCTCGCCGCCGGACCCGTCGAGCACCGCGAGCGGGTCGTCCCCGTCTTCGACGCGGTCGGCGCCCGCACGGTGTGGACCGGCGACGACAGCGCCGCCGCCACCGCGACCCGGCTGAAGCTGGTCGCCAACAGCTGGGTCCTCGCGGCCACGGCCGCGACCGGCGAGGTCCTAGCCCTGGCGCAGGCACTCGGCGTGGACCCGCAGGGCTTCTTCGACGCCATAGCGGGCGGCCCGCTCGACATGGGCTATCTGCACGCCAAGGCGGGCCTGATCCTGGAGGACCGGCTCTCGCCCGCGCAGTTCGCGGTCGGCACCGCGGCCAAGGACGCCCGGCTCATCGTCGAGGCCGGCGAGCGGCACGGCGTCCGCCTGGACGTGGCCGCCGCGAGCGCCGCCCGGCTGGAACGCGCCGCCGCGCAGGGCCACGCCCACGAGGACATGGCCGCCGCGTACTTCGCCAGCTTCGACGAGCAGCCCGACGCCTGACCCGAGAGGAAGACCCGCATGTCCAAGCCCCCGCTGCCGCCCGCGGCCCAGGGGCTCCTGCGCCGCCCCAACCCCTACCCGGACCGCGTCCGCGCCCGGGCTCCGGGCGCGGGGGTAGTCTCCAGGACATGCGGATTGCCGTCTCCTCCGACATGGACGAACCCGTGGCCCGACTGCTGGTGGCCGAACTCCGCGGCCGCGGCCACGAGGTGCTGACCCACGGCGCGCTGCGCCCCGGGGACGACCCCCAGTGGGCGGTCTGCTCCGCCGCGGCGGCCCGGGACGTGGCCGACGGGGCGGCGGACCAGGCCGTGGTCTGCTGCTGGACCGGCACGGGCGCGTCGATCGCCGCGAACAAGGTGCCCGGCGTCCGGGCCGCCCTGTGCACGGACGCCTACACGGCCGACGGCGCCCGCCGCTGGAACGACGCCAACGTGCTGGCCCTCAGCCTGCGACTGACCTCGGAACCGCTGCTGAAGGAGATCCTCGACGCGTGGTTCACGGGCACGCCCAGCGAGGACCCCGAGGACCGCGGCAACGTGTCCCGCGTCGCCGGCCTGGACGACGACCGCAGCAGCCGGTAGACGACGACATGCCGGTGCGCAGGACCACGTCCTGGTCCTGCGCACCGGCATGTCGGTCGGAGATCGGTCTACATCCGGTCGCCCTTCGGCTTGCCCCGCTGGTCGGGGGTGCCGTGCGGCGGCGGGCTGAGCGGCTCGCCCGCGGTTGCCGGGGACACCGGTGAACCGGCGTGGCCCTGGCCCTGCTCGGGGCGGAGCGCCGTCGGATCGCCGCCCGTCGGCTCGGCGCCCGCGTGCAGCTGTTCCAGGCGCGCGGTCAGCAGCTCGGTCACCGGTAGCCGGTCGGCGTGCGTCCGCTCGTAGGCGATCAGCTCCTCCACCTCCTCGGCGCTCAGCGAGCGCACCCGGCTCTCGAGCCCGCCGATGGGCAGGTGGTCGTAGTCGGGCAGGGGCAGTGCGCTGCGGCCGTCGGCCATGGATCTCACTTCCTCCGTAGGTGTGCGGGTGGTCAGCCGGGGCCGCCTCCGCCCCAGGAACCGCTGGAACCCTTGGACCAGCGCGGCCGCGACTGGTCGGAACCGGTCCGTGTGCGCGCGTTGCCGAAGCTGCCCATCTCGTGCGGCAGGAGCGGGCGGCCGCCCTTCGGCATCTTGGGCACTTCGAGGGGTTCCCGGGTCTCCCTGACCTCATGCACCGCGCCGCCCGGCGGCAGGTGCGGCTGCTCCTCGGGCCGCGGACGCGGCGATTCGCGGAGCCTGATACGCGTGCCTAGCCAGAAGCCGCCCAGCAGGAGCGCCAGTACGGCGATGCCCACGACGAACATCGCGATGCTGAGCAGTCCGCTCGGCTGGGCCAACTGCATCATTGCGGTACTCATACGGTGCGAATACCCCCCAAAACGGACATGAACCCGATCGCTCCGGGTCTCACCGTCGGCTGCGGTTTCATTCCGAGCGGGCCTCGCGCGTCCTGGAACGGTTGGCCTTGCGGATCGCCTCCAGCAGCTCGGCCTTCGACATCCGGGACCGTCCGTCCACGTCGAGCCGCCTGGCCAGGTCGTACAGATGCTCCTTCGAGGCGTTCTCGTCGACGCCCTCGCCGCTGCGTCCGCCGACCTGCCGCGGCCGTGCCGACCGCGGGTCCGAGGGACCCCTGCGGCCGCCCTCCTTGCGCTCCCAGTGGTCGCCGACCTTCTCGTACGAGTGCTTCAGCGCGCCGTAGGCGACGCGGTGCGCCCGCTCGCCCTCGCCGTACTGCTCGACCGCCGAGTCGTGCGCCTTGATCCAGGTGCGCTGGGCGTCCCGCGGCGAACGCTCCAGCGTCGACGGCAGTTCCTCTCGTCCCGGCATGTGTCCCACCTCCTTCGGCGCGGGTGTGTCCGGCGCCGCACGAGTGCCCGGGGCGGAGGGCGGAAAACCGGCCGCGGCCCGGCCCCCCCGGGGGGTTTCGCGGACCGCCCGGCGGCTACCCGGAGCGATGTGACTACGACGCCATCGCAAGCAGAACTCATCCGGTTCCTGGAGGACCGGTTCGTCTGCGCGCAGGCGTGCACGGACTGTGCGCGGGCCTGTGCGCTGCGCGCGAGCCTGGTGGATCCGGACGGTACGCCGGAGCAGGAGCTCGTCCGCCGCAAGGGGATCATGTGCGCCGAGGTGTGCGACGCCACCTGCCGGATGCTGGCCGAGCAGAGCCAGCTGGACGAGGCCGGCCTGCGGGTCCAGCTGGAGTGGTGCCGGACGGTCTGCCTGGAGTCCGCGCACGTCTTCGACAAGCGGGCCGGCGCGGAGGAGGCCGCCGAGGCCTGCCGTGGCTGCGCCCGCGCCTGCACGGACTTCCTCGGCAGCCTCGGCTGAGCCGGACCGCGAACCGGCGCCGGGCCGGACCGCGAACCCCGGCCCGGCGCTGCCGCACCCGGCATTCCCTATTTCTGTAACACGTTCTACCGTGTGCGCCGTCAGGACCGCCCTTGGGGAGCCTGGAGGCGCCGTGCACCTCGACTGCACGCCGAGCAGCAGCGGCTGCGCAGCGAACTGCGCGCCTACTTCGCCGGTCTGGTGCCGGACGGCGCGTCCGCCCGGCACGCCGACCCGGCCGAGCAGAAGCGGTTCTACCGACGCACCATCCGACGCCTCGGCGCGGACGGCTGGCTCGGGGTGAGGCGGGCGTCCCGCTGCCGCTCATGGCGCTCAACACGGTCGGCCCGACGCTCATGCGGTACGGCACCGAGGAGCAGAAGACGCGCTTCCTGCCCCGGATCCTCGCCGGCGAGACCGACTTCGCCATCGGCTACAGCGAGCCCGACGCGGGCACCGACCTCGCCGCCCTCAAGACGCGCGCGGTGCGCGACGGCGACGACTACGTGGTCGACGGCCACAAGATCTGGACCACCAACGGAGACACCGCCGACTGGGTCTGGCCGGCCGTCCGCACCGACCCCGCCGCCCCGCCGCACCGGGGCATCACCATGCTGCTGGTGCCGACCTCCGACCCCGGCTACTCGTGCACCGTCATCCGCACCCTCGCCGCCCACGGCACCATGGCGATCCGCGCCCTCCACGACGTCCAGCGCTGGGCCGCCGGCACCAAGCTCGCCGACGGCCGCCGCGTCGTCGACCTGCCCTGGGTACGCCACCGCTTGGCGCGGACGCACGCCCGGCTGGAGGCGCTGAAGCTGCTCAACCGGCAGATGGTCGCCGCCCTCCAGCACGGCACCCTCACCCCGCAGGACGCCTCCGCCGTCAAGGTGTACGGCTCCGAGGCACGCCGGGACCGGGCTCGCCCGCGGACGCACCCCCGACTCGTACGGGCGCGCGCCGCGCGGTGACGGCGCGTGGCGCAGTCGGCGTACGCCCGCCTGCCCCCGTGCGCCCATACGCCGTACGGCAGACCGGTCCCCGCATCCGCCGCCGGCACCCGGCGGCCGTGCCTGACGGGCACCGTCCCGCGCGCCGTTCCCGCACGTCCACGGCGGCGACCGCCGCCCAAACGCATCCTTCGGGCGATGGCGGGGCGCGGTGGGGGCGCACGCCCGGCACCGTACAAAGTCGGCCCATAGCCCGCCATACTGGACCCGGCCAGGGGAGGGCGCGGACCACCGACGGGGGCGACGGCGAGCGATGGGGGAGACGAGACTGATCCAGGGCCGCTACCGGCTGCTGGATCTGATCGGGCGCGGCGGCATGGGCGAGGTGTGGCGGGCGCGCGACGAGTCGCTGGGGCGGCAGGTCGCCGTGAAGTGCCTCAAGCCGCTCCGCGAGCAGCACGACCAGTCGTTCACCCGGGTGCTGCGCGAGCGGTTCCGGCGGGAGGCGAGAGCCGCCGCGGCCCTCCAGCACCGCGGGATCACCGTCGTGCACGACTTCGGGGAGTCCGACGGGGTGCTCTTCCTCGTCATGGAGCTGCTTCAGGGCCGCGACCTCAGCCGGCTCCTGGAGGACAACAAGCACCACCCGCTCCCCGTCGACGACGTCGTCGAGATCGCCGACCAGGTGTCCGCGGCCCTCGCCTACACCCACCAGCAGGGCATCGTGCACCGCGACCTGAAGCCCGCGAACATCGTGCGGCTCACCGACGGCACGGTGAAGATCTGCGACTTCGGCATCGCCCGCCTCGGCCACGACATCGGCTTCACGTCCCGGCTGACCGGCACCGGCATCGCGATGGGCACCCCGCACTACATGTCACCGGAACAGATCGGCGGGGACGGCGTCGACCAGCGCAGCGACCTCTACTCGCTGGGCTGCGTGCTGTACGAGATCGCCACCGGCGTACCGCCGTTCGACCTCGACGACGCCTGGGCGATCCTCGTCGGCCACCGGGACACACCCCCGCCGCCCCCGCGCGGCCACCGGCCCGAACTGCCCGCCTACCTGGAGCGGATCATCCTCGACCTGCTCGCCAAGCAGCCCGAGGAACGGCCCGGCGACGCCCGCGAGGTGGGGCGGCGGATCAGCGCGGCCCGGGCGACCCCGTCGTACGTGACGACCGTCCTGGCGCCCCGGCCGGCACCGTACGCCGGGACCACCGCGGCGGCCGCCGAGCCGCGGCTGCCGGACTGGACCCGCGGCATGACCACCGGCCACAAGGCGGCCGGCACCGGGCCGCGCGGCACACCCCCGGACGCCGGGGCCGGGCTCTCCGGCCGCTGGACCGCGCGGCCCGTCACCGGCCAGGTCCCGGAACCCGCGCCGCGGGAGCGGTCGGTGCCGCCGCCCGCGGTGCTCGCCACCCTCGCCTCACGCCACAACGCGGGCCTCAGCCTGGGCCGGCTCGGCCGCTGGGCGGAGGCGGGCGAGGTGCACCGGGCGGTCGCCGCCGAACGCGAGCACCTGCTCGGATCCGAACACCCGGACACCCTCGACAGCCGCCACCAGGTGGCCTTCGCCCTCAGCCGCACCGGCCGCGCCGCCGACGCGCTGCGCGAGTACACCCACGTGGCCCGGGTGCGGACCCGGCTGCTCGGCACCGACCACCCGGACACCCTCGCCGCCCGGCAGGAGATGGCGTACGTGCTCGGCCAGTTGGGGCGTCCGCTGGACGCCGACCGGGTGTACCGGGCGGTGCTCGCGGTCCGCGAGCGCACCATGGGCCCCGACCACCCCGACACCCTGCGCTGCCGCCACAACCTCGCCTTCAACCTCGGCCGGCTGGGCCGGCTGGAGGACTCCTACCGGATGGCCTGCGAGGTCGCCGGGGACCGCGCCCGGGTGCTCGGACCGGAGCACCCCGACACCCTGGTCACCCGGTACGAAGTCGCCTACGCCCTGGGCCAGCTGGGCCGCTGGCCGGAGGCGCTGACCGTCTACCGCGAGGTCACCGAGGCCCGCACCCGGGCACTCGGCCCCGACCACCCCGACACCCTCGCCGCCCGCTACGAGGTCGGCATCAGCCTCGGCCGGCTCGGCCGCAGCGCGGACGCCCTGCGGCTCTACCGCGCCCTCGTCGAGGACCGCGTCCGTGTGCACGGCCCCGCCCACCCCGAGACCCTGCGCGCCCGCCACGGCCTCGGCGTCAACCTCGGCCGCCTCGGCCGCTGGGAGGAGGCCCTGACGGAGGCCCGCGACGTGTGCGCGATCCGCGAGCGCGTCCTCGGCCCCGAGCACCCGGACACCCTGGTCAGCCGCCGCGAGGTCGCGGTCGGCCTCGGCTGGCTCGGCCGCTGGCAGGACGCCCTCGCCGAGTACCGCACCGTCGCCGCCGTCCGCGAGCGCGTCCTCGGCCCCGACCACCCCGACACCCTCACCAGCCGCAACGACGAGGCCCACTGCCTGGAACAGCTCGGCCGCGGCCCGGAGGCGGTGGAGCTGTACCGCCGAGCGGCCGAACTGCGCGGGCAGGGCGTCTGAGGCGGGGGCGGAGCGGAGCCCGCGGCGGGGCTCTGGCGGCGGCGGATCACCCGTGTTACCAAGAACCATGCCCGCACCCGCGCCGCAGCGCGCCTACGACGCCGTGATCGTCGGCGGTGGTCACAACGGCCTGGTCGCCGCCGCCTACCTGGCCCGCGCCGGACGCTCCGTCCTGGTGCTGGAACGCCTCGGCCACACCGGGGGCGCCGCCGTCTCCACCCGTCCTTTCGCCGGCGTCGACGCCCGTCTGTCCCGCTACTCGTACCTGGTCAGCCTGCTGCCCCGGAAGATCGTCCGGGACCTCGACCTGGACTTCCGGGTACGCACCCGTACCGTCTCCTCGTACACCCCGGCCGAACGCGGCGGACGCCCCACCGGCCTGCTCGTCGGCGGCGGCGAGCGGCGCACCCGGGAGGCGTTCGCCCGGCTGACCGGCGACGACCGGGAGTACGCGGCCTGGCAGCGTTTCTACGGCATGACCGGGCGGGTCGCCGAGCGGGTGTTCCCGACCCTGACCGAACCGCTGCCCAGCCGGGCGGAGCTGCGCCGCCGCGTCGACGACGAGGACGCCTGGCGGATGCTCTTCGAGGAGCCCATCGGCCGGGCCATCGAGGACGACTTCGCGGACGACCTGGTGCGCGGCGTGGTCCTCACCGACGCGCTGATCGGCACCTTCGCCGACGCCCACGATCCCGGCCTGGCCCAGAACCGCTGCTTCCTGTACCACGTGATCGGCGGCGGCACCGGCGCCTGGGACGTCCCGGTCGGCGGCATGGGCGCCCTGACCGACGCGCTGGCGGCCACCGCCCGCGCGGCCGGCGCCGTCCTGGCCACCGGGCACGAGGCGGTGCGCATCGCCACCGACGGCCGGACCGCCGAGGTCACCTACCGCACCGCCGACGGCGAGGGCGTCGCCGCCGCCCGGCACGTCCTGGTGAACGCCGCGCCGCGCGAGCTGGCCGCCCTCACCGGCGACGCCCCGCCGGAACCCGCCAAGGGCGCCCAGCTCAAGGTCAACATGCTGCTGAAGCGGCTGCCCAGGCTCCGCGACCCCGACGTCGACCCGCGTGAGGCGTTCGCCGGCACCTTCCACATCGCGGAGGGCTACCGGCAACTGGCCGCCGCGCATGCCCAGGCCGCCGCCGGCGAACTGCCCGCCGCGCCGCCCTCCGAGATCTACTGCCACTCGCTGACCGACCCGACGATCCTCGCCCCCGCCCTCGCCGAGCAGGGCTACCAGACGCTCACCCTGTTCGGCCTGCACACCCCCGCCCGGCTCTTCGCCCACGACCACGACACCGTCCGCGACGAACTGCTGAAACTCACCCTCGCCCAGCTCGACGCCCACCTCGCCGAACCGCTCGCCGACTGCCTCGCCGAGGACGCCGACGGCCGCCCCTGCATCGAGGCGAAGACCCCGCTGGACCTCGAGCGCGACCTCGGGCTGCCCGGCGGCAACATCTTCCACCGCGCCCTGTCCTGGCCCCACGCCCAGGACGGCACCGGCCGCTGGGGCGTCGAGACCCGGCACCGCAACGTCCTGCTGTGCGGCGCGGGCGCCGTGCGCGGCGGCGGAGTCAGCGGAGTGCCCGGCCACAACGCCGCGATGGCCGTGCTGGAGGGCGAGACGGCCTCCGGTTGATGCCGCTCGCCGCGCGCGCGATGCTCGTACACATGGTGACGGCGCCGCGCGATGACGTGCGAGCGGCCACGGCCGGTGACGCGCTGGCGGTGGTCGATGCGCGAGGGATCGTCACGGGGTGGACGGACCGTGCCCGCGTCCTCACGGGCTACGCCGCCGAGGAGGTCACCGGCCGCCGCGCCGCCGACCTCGTCGACGGCGACCCCGGCACCGCCCGGCACCGGCTGACCGGCACCGGCACCGCCGTCGTGCCGCTCCGGCACAAGGACGGCCGCCGGCTGGACCTGACCCTGCGGGCCTGTCCGCTGGCCGGCGCCGAGGGGCGGCCCCAGGGGTGGGTGATCAGCACCGCCCCGGACGCCCGGGACGGACTGCTGTGCGAGCTGGCGTTCCGGCAGGCCTCCGTGCCGATGTCCGTCTTCGACACCGAACAGCGCTGCCTGCGCATGAACGGCGAGGCGTACCGGGTGATGGGCCGGCCGGAGGACGAGCTCCGGCACCGCCACCACCCGGAGACCGCGGCGGACGCCGAGCACGGCCGCGGCTTCCTGCACCACCTCGGACAGGTCGCGGAGACCGGGCGGCCCGCCCGGTACGAGAGCTGGACCCGCTCCCCGTCCGGGCGGCGCGCGCACGCCTGGAACATGGAGATGTGGCCGGTGCGTGAGGCGTCCGGGGAGCTGATCGGCACCGCGCTCGCCGCGTTCGACAGCAGCGAGCAGCACTGGGCGCGGCAGCGGCTGGCGATGCTGAACGAGGCCGCCGTCGGCGTCGGCTCCAAGCTCGACGTCGTCCACACCGCCCGGGAACTGGCCGAGCTGGTGGTGCCCCGGCTCGCCGACTTCGCCAGCGTGGACCTGCTGGACTCGGTCATCGAGGGCGAGGAGCCCGTCGTGGGCCTGTCCGACGGGGTTCTGACGCTGCGCCGGGTCGCCCACCACTCCCTGACGCCGGGCGTGCCGGAGACCACGATCCACCTCGGCGCCGACGACGCCTACCCGCCCCAGTCACCACCGGCCCGCGCCCTCGCCACCGGCGAGCCCGTGCTCACCCGCACCGGGGACCCCGCCCTGGACCGCTGGCTGGACCGGCACGACGCCCGCGCGGCGGCCCTGCACGCGTCCGGCACCCGTGAACTGTCCCTGATGGCCGTCCCGCTGGCGGTGCGCGGCACCACGCTCGGCGTCGCCGTCCTCGTCCGCCGGCTCAGCCCGGACCACCCCGACCCGTTCGACCACGACGACCTCTCCCTGGCCACAGAGCTGGTCGGCCGCGCCGCCGTCTGCGTCGACCACGCCCGCCGCTACACCCGGGAACGCGCCACCGCGCTCGGCCTGCAACGCAGCCTGCTGCCGCAGGCGGTGGCCGGACAGGCGGCGGTGGAGTGCGCCTCCCGCTATCTGCCGGCGATCTCCCAGGCGGGCGTGGGCGGCGACTGGTTCGACGTCATCCCGCTCTCCGGCACCCGGGTGGCGCTGGTCGTCGGGGACGTCGTCGGCCACGGCATCCACGCCTCGGTGACCATGGGACGGCTCCGTACGGCGGTGTGGACGCTCGCCGACGTGGACCTGCCGCCGGACGAACTCCTCACCCATCTCGACGACCTGGTCGGCCATCTGGCGGGCGACGGGCAGCGGGCA
This sequence comes from Streptomyces sp. TSRI0107, assembly GCF_001905845.1. Taxonomy (GTDB): domain Bacteria; phylum Actinomycetota; class Actinomycetes; order Streptomycetales; family Streptomycetaceae; genus Streptomyces. The sequence continues at coordinate 28,888 of NZ_LIVZ01000012.1, forward strand.
CCCGGGGAGATCGCGGCGACCTGCCTGTACACGGTGTACGACCCGGTGACCCGGCGGTGCACGACGGCCGCCGCCGGCCACCCGCCGCCCGTCGTGCGCCTGCCCGACGGCACCGTCGAGGTGGTCGGCATGACCGCCGGGCCGATGCTCGGCGTCGGCGGGCTGCCGTTCGAGGCCACGGAGCGGGAGCTGCCCGAGGGCGCCGTGCTGGCCCTCTACACGGACGGGCTGATCGAGGGCCGCGACCAGGACGTGGACGCGGGCACCGCCGCGCTGTGCGCCGCGCTCGCCGAACCCGCCGACACGATCGACCTGCTGTGCGACCGCGTCCTCGCGTCGCTGCTCCCCGACACCCCCGTCGACGACGTGGCCCTGCTGATCGCCCGCACCCGGGCCCTGGACGCCGACCGGGTGGCCGTGTGGGACCTGCCCGCCGACCCCGCGGTGGTCGCCACCGCCCGGCAGGAGGCCACCGAACAGCTTGAGCGGTGGGGGCTGGAGGAGTCCGTGTTCGTCACCGAGCTGGTGGTCAGCGAACTGGTCACCAACGCCATCCGGTACGGCGGCGCCCCCATCCAGCTCCGTCTGATCCGCGACCAGGCCGCCCTGATCTGCGAGGTCTCCGACGCCAGCAGCACCTCCCCGCATCTGCGCCGGGCCCGCACCTTCGACGAGGGCGGCCGCGGACTGCTTCTCGTCGCCCAGCTCACCCAGCGCTGGGGCACCCGGCCGAGCGGCACCGGGAAGACCATCTGGGCCGAACAGGCGCTCCCTCCGGAAGGCTCGTCCGCGGCTCCCGGCCAACTGGCCTGACGAACCGTCAGACAATGCCTTCCGTCCTCCGGAGGACTCCGGCATCCTGCGCCCATGCAGACGGAGCTGAGCAACACCCTGGGAGCCGAGCACGCCGTCTTCGGCTTCACGCCGTTCCCCGCCGTCGCCGCGGCCATCAGCCGGGCCGGCGGCCTCGGAGTGCTCGGCGCGGTCCGCTACACCGCCCCCGGCGAGCTGAGACGCGACCTCGACTGGATCGAGGCGCACACCGAGGGCCGCCCCTACGGCCTGGACGTCGTCATGCCCGCGAAGAAGGTCGAGGGCGTCACCGAGGCCGACGTCGAACGGCGGTGCTCCAGTTCGCGGGCGCGTCCCTGCACATCGGGCACCGGCTGGTCGTCATGGACAAGTGGACGCCCGAGGACATGCTGCGCCTGATCGACACCCACCGCTGCACCCACACCCGCATGGTCCCGACCCAGTTCCACCGCCTGCTCGCCCTGCCGCGGGCCGTCAGGGAGGCGTACGACGTGTCGTCCATGCGACACGCGATCCACGGCGCCGCCCCCTGCCCCGACCACGTCAAACGCGCCATGCTCGACTGGTGGGGCCCTGCGTGGAGGAGTACTACGCGGCCGGCGAGGGCGGCGGCGCCTTCGCCACCGCCGAGGACTGCCTGAAGAGACCCGGCACGGTCGGCAAGGCCTGGCCGATCAGCGAACTCGCGATCTTCGACGACGACGGGGCCGAGATCGAGTCCGTCCTGCTCGCCCACCCCGCCGTTGCCGACGCCGCCGTGTTCGGCGTCCCGCACGACGACTGGGGTGAGGAGGTGAAGGCGGTCGTCGAACCGGCGCCCGGCCGCCGGCCGGGGCCGGCCCTCGCCGCCGCCCTCCTCGACCACTGCGCCGAACACCTGGCCGGCTACAAGCGGCCCAGGAGCGTCGACTTCGTCACCGAGCTGCCCCGCGACCCCAACGGCAAGCTCTGCAAGCGGCGGCTGCGGGACCCCTACCGGGCGGGCCGGACGCGCCCGGTGTGACGCGCCCGGCGACGGCTCAGCGCTCCCGCACCCGGACCACTCGCAGCGCGGGCGAGGACAGGATGTCCTTCTCGCAGAACCGCGACGTCACCCACCGCTCGCCGGAGAACAGCCGGGTCTGGTCGGCGAGATGCGGCGAGTCGGGGTCAGAGGACTGCGAGTAGGTCAGCAGGGTCCGGGCCACCGGGCACCGGCCGCCGTCCCAGCCCACCGCCTGGATGTAGCTGGACCCCGTGGTCACCTGCGTGTAGCCCCCGCGTGCCGGGTCCCACACCGGCTCGATCTTGTTCCACACGCCGAGGGACTCGGTGCCGCCGGGCACCGCGATGCGCTCACCGCCGCGCACCACGAACTGGTCCTCGCCGAGCGGCGCGTCGAGCGCGATGCCCGCCGCGCGCAGCTCGGCGACCGCGTCCGCGAGAGCCGTGGCGAAGCCCGGCGCCGCCGTGTTCAGGGTGTGCGGCGTGCGGACCGGGTCGGCCGCGGAGAACGGCACCTTCCACAGCTGCACCGCCGGCACCGACGCCGTCAGCTTCCGCCAGAACCGGTCGAAGAGCAGCGCGCCCCGGCTGCCGGTGTCCATGGTGCGGTCCCAGGCCGCGAGCACTTCACAGGCCTCCGTCACGTCGACCGGCGTGCCCTTGCCGCTCGTCGCCGTGCCGCCGGGCAGGCCGGCGCAGGCCTTAGCCGCGTCGGCCGCCGCCAGGTCACCGGCCGGGACCCGGTTGGCGAACTGCTGCCGCTGGAGGTCCCGCACGGTCAGCTCACCCCGCTCGGCCATCGCCGCCACGTCCTCGAGCGCCCCGCGGGTCCGCATCGAACGCTGGGTGCCCACGTTGCCGAAGATCCGCTCGTACCCGGTCAGCGGCCGGTCCGCGTTGGCCAGCCACGCGCTGTCGTTGGAGTTCTCCGCGTACGGCGCGTCCTTCAGCGTCGGCATCCGCGCGGGCCCGAACACACCCTCCTGCACGGCGTCGGCGTCCCGGCCGAGGGCGCAGTCGCCGCGCGCACCGTCCAGCACGGCTACCCCCGACGCCGGGTAGGTGACCCTGCCGAGCGGGGTGGAACAGCGCTGGGCCAGGTCGTCGGTGATACGCGGAAGGACCTGCGACTGGGTGAACAGGGTGTGTCCCGCCGAGTCGGCGGCGACGGTGTTCACCCACGGCAGGCCCTGGGTGCGGCGCAGCGCGTCGAGGACGTCGTCCGTGCCGCGGGCGGTGGAGAAGCCGAGCGCGGTGTCGGAGGCGCGCAGGTTGGCGGCGTTCGGGTCGTTCAGCGCGTACGCCGTCGTCGCGGTCCACGGCAGCGGCAGACCGGCGCCGAGCGAGGTGACGACCGGGCCGTAGCGGGTCCACCACTGGGTGCGGGTGACGGGCGCGCCGCCCTTCACCGCGACGGTGACGGTACGTTTCGTCATCCGGTGCCGCTCGCCGTCGACGACGTAGACCGTCGGGTCCGCCGGGTCCAGGGTCAGCTGGTGCAGGCTGAGGGGCACGCCGGTCGCCACGGTGTGGCTCCACGCCACATGCGCGTTGTGGCCTATGGAGACCGTCGCCGCGCCGAGCAGCGAGCCGCCCGCCACGTTCAGCCGGCCGGGGATGGTCTGCTGCGACTGCCAGAACCGGCGGCCGCCCTGCCACGGGTAGTGCGGGTTGCCCAGCAGCAGCCCCCGCCCGTTCGCGGTGGTCGCGCCGCCGAACGCGACGGCGTTGGAGCCCATGTCCGAGTCGTGCGCCGCGAACAGCGCACGGGCGGCACGGGCGGTGTCCTCGGGGTCCGGTGCCGTGGTGGCGGTGGACGCCGTGGGCGGCTGCGCGGCCGTGATGCCGTCGACCGCCCGGCCCTGGCCGCCGAGCACGGCCAGCGCGTACCCGCGCGCCGCCACGTCCAGCGTCGTCACCGGCCGCACCCAGGCGGCGCCCGCGCACGCCGGGTCGGTGATCCGGTTCTGGCGCAGCCAGGCGTTGTACCCGGCCGCGTAACCCCGCATCAGGTCCATCGCCGGCCGGCTCGGGCCCGCCGGCGCGCGCTCGGCGAGCAGCTTCTCCACCGTGCCGGCCTCCCGCACCCCGCGGAAGTACAGGTCGCCGGCGAGGTTCGTGCCCGCCGAGGACAGCGCGGCGTCGGACGGGCCGTCCGCTCCGAAGAACCTGGACCGCTCGCCGCGCACGGTCACGAAGCCGTCGGCGAGAACGCAGACCTGGTCGGCGGCCTGCGCCCAGCCGGTGCCGAAACCCAGGCCGGCGTAATCGCGCGCGGTGATGTGCGGGATGCCGTACTCGGTGTAGCGGATGACCGCGGACAGACCGCCGTGCGAGGGACGGTCCTCGCGGCCGTGCCGCTCGGCGGCGGCCGCGGGCAGCGTGGCGGCGGCGGTGAACAGGGCGACGGCCGTGACGGCGAGCCGTCTCCAGCGGATGCGCATGGTGCCTCCCAACATCATTGGGGGAAGGGGCGGTTGAGCGTACCAACGGGTATGTGTCCAGGGCACCGGTGTGGTGAGGCGTCTTGACCCGGGCCTCCCGCCGATCCAGGATCGGGAGCCATGACGCCCGGACACGGCAGCACGGTCGACGGGGTGCTGCGGCGCAGCGCCCGCCGCACCCCGGCACGCGTCGCGGTCGAGTACCGCGACCGGCGCTGGACCTACGAGGAGCTGGACGACGCCGTCTCCCGCGCCGCGAGCGCGCTGCTCGACCGCGGCCTCGCCCCCGGCGACCGTGTCGGCGCCTACGGCCGGAACTCCGACGCCTACCTCATCGGCTTCCTCGCCTGCGCCCGCGCCGGCCTGGTGCACGTGCCCGTCAACCAGAACCTCACCGGCGACGACCTCGCGTACCTCGTCCGCCAGTCCGGCAGCTCCCTGGTCCTCGCCGACCCCGGCCTCGCGGACCGGCTGCCCGCCGGCACCCCCGCGCTGCCGCTGCGGGACACCGACGGCTCACTGCTCGACCTGCTGGCCACGACCGCGCCGTACGACGGCCCCGAGGCGGCCGGTGAGGACCTGGTGCAGCTGCTCTACACCTCGGGCACCACCGCGCTCCCGAAGGGCGCGATGATGACCCACCGGGCGCTGGTGCACGAGTACCTGAGCGCCATCACCGCCCTCGACCTGAGCGCCGGGGACCGGCCGGCGCACGCGCTGCCGCTCTACCACGCCGCGCAGATGCACGTGTTCCTGCTGCCGTACCTGGCGGTCGGCGCGACGAACATCGTCCTCGACGCGCCCGACGGCGACCGGCTCTTCGACCTGGTCGAGGCCGGCCGCGTGGACAGCCTGTTCGCCCCGCCCACCGTGTGGATCGGCCTCGCGGGCCGCCCCGACTTCGCCACCCGCGACCTGAGCGGCCTGCGCAAGGCGTACTACGGCGCGTCGATCATGCCGGTGCCCGTACTGGAACGCCTGCGCGCCCGGCTGCCCGGACTCGCCTTCTACAACTGCTTCGGACAGAGCGAGATCGGCCCCCTCGCCACCGTGCTCGGCCCCGACGAGCACGAGGGACGCCTGGACTCCTGCGGCCGGCCGGTGCTCTTCGTCGACGCGCGCGTGGTCGACGAGGACGGCAAGGACGTGCCCGACGGCACCCCCGGCGAGATCGTCTACCGCTCGCCGCAGCTGTGCGAGGGCTACTGGGACAAGCCCGAGGAGACCGCCGACGCCTTCCGCGACGGCTGGTTCCACTCCGGGGACCTCGCGGTCCGCGACGCGGACGGCTACTTCACCATCGTCGACCGGGTCAAGGACGTCATCAACTCCGGTGGCGTCCTGGTCGCCTCACGCCAGGTCGAGGACGCCCTGTACACGCACGAGTCGGTCGCCGAGGCCGCCGTCGTCGGCCTGCCGGACGACAAGTGGATCGAGGCGATCACCGCCTTCGTCGTCCGGCGCGGCGAGGTCACCGAGGCGGAGCTGATCACCCACGCCCGCGAACGGCTGACGCCCTTCAAGGTGCCGAAACGGATCGTCTTCGTCGACACCCTGCCCCGCAACGCCAGCGGCAAGATCCTCAAGCGCGAGCTGCGGGACCGCTTCGGCGGCGAGTGAGACTCTGACCGAAAACAGCCTGTACGCCATGCCGCCTCCTGGGTATCGCACCATCAGCGCTTCTGTGCGTGGCCCGCCCAGCACCGATCGGAGGCTGACCATGGTCCCCACCCCTGGCAGAACCGTCCCGTACCGGCCACCGGAGCCAGTGTGATGGCGGCGCCGCTCGCCGCCGACCGGCTGCTGGCCGCGCTGCGCGCCGAGGGCTGCGCCGTCCGGGAGGTCCGCTCCTGGCGCACCCACAACCGCAACCACGCGGGCGCCTGGGGGCCCGTGCACGGTGTGATGGTCCATCACACCGCGACCGGCCCCGCCGTCGACGTCGTCGACCTGATCTACGACGGACACTCCACCCTCCCCGGCCCGCTCGCCACGGGCTGCATCACCAAGGACGGCAGGGTCCACCTCACCGCCAACGGCCGCGCAAACCACGCGGGCGGCGGCGACCCGGACGTCCTCGACGCGGTCGTCAACGAGTCCTACGGCGACTACCCGCCCCCGACACACGAACACCAGGACTCCTCCGGAGCCATCGACGGCAACGCCCGGTTCTACGGCTGGGAGTGCGCCAACAAGGGCGACGGCACCGACCCGTGGCCGCGCGTCCAGTACGTGGCCATCGTCAAGGCCACCGCCGCGGTCTGCCGCGCTCACGGCTGGAGCGCGAAGAGCGCGATCGGCCACCTGGAGTGGTCCGACTGGAAGCCGGACCCCCGCGGTTTCGACATGAAGGACTTCCGCCGTGACCTGGCGGCCTGCCTGGCACTCCGGGCGGGACAGTGGGAAGGGGACGACCCCATGCCGCAGTACGTCAACCTCGGTATCGGCCGGGCCTACCGCCTCGACCCCGGCGGCTGGGACTCGATCGAGTTCTCCCGCGAGTGGACCGACGAGACCGGCGACCACGCCACCGACGGCAGCGTGTGGGCGCGCGGCGCGTGCCGCTTCTCCGGCTCCCTGAGCCTGCGCGTCGCCGGCCTGCGGCCCGGGCAGACCGTGCAGGCCCGCATGTCGGAGTACGCGGGCGACACACTGGTGCAGGACCACCCGGTCCACGAACTCGTCGGCACCGGCGGCGACACCTTCGGCGTGCTGCCCCTGGTGAAGCGCATCGGAGCCGGGCGCGGGATGCGCGTGCGGCTGCTCAACGCCCAGGACACCCCGGTCACGGTCTCGACGGCCGTACTGACCGCGCTCGTCTGGAAGGAGAGCGACTGACCGAGCACGTCAGCGCGGACGCAGGTCCACGATCCGGCGGATCTTCCCCACCGACCGCTCCAGTGACTCCGGGTCGACGATCTCCACCGTGACCGACACCCCGATCCCGTCCTTCACGGCCGCCGCGATCGACCGGGCGGCGGCCGCCCGCACCTCGGGGCCCGCGTCGGGCCGGGCCTCGGCCAGCACCGCGAGGGCGTCCAGGCGGCCCTCGCGGGTGAGCCGCAGCTGGAAGTGCGGGGCCACGCCCGGGGTGCGCAGCACGATCTCCTCGATCTGGGTGGGGAAGAGGTTCACCCCGCGCAGGATCACCATGTCGTCGCTGCGTCCGGTGACCTTCCGCATCCGCCGGAACACCCGGGCGGTGCCCGGCAGCAGCGTGGTCAGATCCCGCGTGCGGTAACGCACGACCGGCATCGCCTCCTTGGTGAGCGAGGTGAAGACCAGTTCCCCCTCCGCGCCCTCCGGCAGCACCTCGCCGGTGACCGGGTCCACGACCTCCGGGTAGAAGTGGTCCTCCCAGATGTGCAGGCCGTCCTTGGTCTCCACGCACTCCTGGGCGACTCCCGGCCCGACCACCTCCGACAGGCCGTATATGTCGACCGCGTCGATCGCGAACCGCTCCTCGATCTCCCGGCGCATCCGCTCGGTCCACGGCTCGGCACCGAACACACCGACGCGCAGCGAGGTGGCGCGCGCGTCGACGCCCTGCCGTTCGAACTCGTCCAGCAGCGTGAGCATGTACGACGGGGTCACCATGATCACGCCGGGCCCGAGGTCCTGGATCAGCTGCACCTGACGGGCGGTCATCCCGCCGGACGCGGGGATGACCGTACAGCCGAGCCGTTCGGCGCCGTAGTGGGCGCCGAGCCCGCCGGTGAACAGCCCGTACCCGTAGGCCACATGGACGCGGTCGCCGGGTCTGGCGCCCGCCGCGCGCAGGGACCGCGCCACCATGTCGGACCACATCGACAGGTCGTGCTCGGTGTATCCGACGACGGTGGGCCGTCCGGTGGTCCCGCTCGACGCGTGGATGCGCCGGACGCGGTCCTGCGGCACGGCGAACATGCCGTACGGATAGTTCTCCCGCAGGTCCGCCTTGGTGGTGAAGGGGAAGCGGGCCAGGTCGGCGAGCGAGCGGCAGTCGTCGGGGTGCACCCCGGCCTTGTCGAAGGCCTGCCGGTAGAACGGCACGTTGGCGTACGCGTGCCGCAGCGAGGCGCGCAGCCGTTCGAGCTGGAGCGCCCGTAGCGCCTCCGGGTCGAGCCGTTCCCCCGCGTCCAGCCACTCCGTCGCTTCCGCCATGCGGACTACTCCCTCGCCAACCGCATCAATCCGGGCGACCGATCATTCGGTCGATTCCTCGGAGATCAGTAATCCAGCTCCGCCGGGACGACCGCAAGGGGTCGGCCCGCACTTTCTGGACCTCCGCCAATTCCCTTGCGGCCCGTGACCGGCCCGTTCCATGATCGGCGTCATGCCGACCTTCAGCGCCCCCGACGGCACCCGCCTCGCCTACCACCTGCGCGGCGAAGGCGCCCCCCTCGTCGTCCTCCCCGGCGGTCCCATGCGCGCCTCCGCCTACCTCGGCGACCTGGGCGGTCTCGACCGCCGCCGGCGGCTGGTCCTGCTCGACCTGCGGGGGACCGGGGCGTCCGAGGCGCCCGCCGCCCCGGCGTCGTACCGCTGCGACCGGCTGGTCGACGACGTCGAGGCACTGCGGCGCGAACTGGGAGCCGACCGCGTCGATCTGCTCGGGCACTCGGCCGGCGGCAGCCTGGCCATGCTGTACGCCGCCCGCCACCCCGAACGGGTGGCGCGGCTCGCCCTGATCACCGCCACGCCCTGGGCCCTCGGCATGCCCGCGACCCCCGAGGACCGACTCGCGGCGGCCCGCCTGCGCGCGGACGAGCCCTGGTTCCCGGAGGCGTTCCCCGCGTTCGCCGGCTGGCTGGCGGGCGAGCGCGACCACGACCCCGCCGTCCTGCCGTTCTTCTACGGCCGCTGGGACGCGGCGGCCGCCGCGCACGCCGCCCGCGACGAGACGGAGACCAACGAGGAGGCCGCCGACCGGTACCACTCGGAGGGCGCCTACGACCCGCCCGCGACCCGCGCCGCCCTCGCCCGGCTGACCGCGCCCGTGCTCGTCCTCGCCGGCGAACTCGACGGCGGCCCCCGCCCCGCCCTCGCCCACCGCGCCGGCGCCGTCTTCCCGCACGCGGAGTGCGTGGTGCAGCCGGGCGCCGGGCACTATCCGTGGCTGGACGACCCGGAGTGGTTCACGGACCGGGTCGACGCGTTCCTCTCCGCCCCCGATGCCGCCGCCGCCCGCGCCCACCGGTAGTCCGCCTTGCCGCTCGGCGAGCGGCGGACGGCGTCCGTGAGCACCGGCAGACGGGGGATCTTGTACCCGGCGAGCCGGGACCGGCAGTGGGCCTGCACGTCCTCCAGGGTCAGCCCCGGCGCGCCCTCGCGCAGCTGCACCACCGCCGCCACCCGGCTGCCCCAGCGCGCGTCGGGCACACCGGCGACACGCGGGCGACACCGACGAACCCGCCCTCGCCGCGGTCGCCGCCCGCAGCCGGGCCGACGCCCGCGCCAACCCCCACGCCCAGCTGAGCGGTCCCGTCCCGCACGGCGACTACGTCGTACGGCCCCTGCGCACCGGTGACTGCCCGCCGATCGGGGACGGCGCCGCCGCCGTGATCCTCGCCGCCGGGGACAGGGCCCGCGAGCTGTGCGAGCGGCCCGCCTGGATCACCGGCGTCGACCACCGCGTCGAGGCCCACTCCCTCGGCGTGCGCGACCTCACCGACTCGCCGTCCACCCGCCTGGCCGCCGAACGCGCCGGTGCCTTCGAACGGCCCGTCGACACCGCCGAACTGCACGCGCCGTTCACCGCCCAGGAGTTCGTCCTGCGCAAGGCGCTGCGGATCGACGACACCGTGTGCGTGAACCCCTCCGGCGGCGCCCTCGCCGCCCACCCCATGATGGCCGCCGGGCTGATCCGTGTCGGGGAGGCGGCCGCCCGGATCCACCGCGGCGCCTCCGACCGCGCCCTCGCCCACGCCACCTCCGGCCCCTGCCTGCAGCAGAACCTGGTCGCCGTACTCGAAGGGGATCCACGATGAGCAAGGAACCGGTGGCCGTCGTCGGGATCGGCCAGACCAGGCATGTGGCGGCCCGCCCGGACGTCTCGATCGCCGGACTGGTCCGCGAGGCCGCACGGCGCGCCCTCGCCGACGCCGAGTCGGACTGGGCGGACGTGGACGCCGTCGTCATCGGCAAGGCGCCGGACTTCTTCGAGGGCGTCATGATGCCGGAGCTCTACCCCGCCGACGCGCTCGGCGCCGTCGGCAAACCCCTCCTGCGCGTGCACACCGCCGGCTCCGTCGGCGGCTCCACCGCCCTGGTCGCGGCGAGCCTCGTCGCCTCCCGCGTCCACCGCACGGTCCTCACCCTCGCCTTCGAAAAGCAGTCCGAGTCCAACGCCATGTGGGGCCTGTCCCTGCCGATCCCCTTCCAGCAGCCCCTGCCGGCCGGTGCCGGCGGCCTCTTCGCCCCCCACGTCCGCGCCTGCATGCGGCGCAGCGGCGCGCCCGACACCATCGGCTCGCTCGTGGCCTGCAAGGACCGCCGCAACGCCCTGCGGAACCCGTACGCACACCTCCACGAGCACGACATCACCCTGGCCAAGGTGCAGGCCTCGCCCATGCTCTGGGACCCCGTCCGCTACTCCGAGACCTGCCCCTCCTCCGACGGCGCCTGCGCGATGGTCCTCACCGACCGCGCCGGAGCCGCCCGCGCGCCGCGCCCGCCCGCCTGGATGCACGGCGGGGCCATGCGCAGCGAACCGACCCTCTTCGCGGGCAAGGACTTCGTCTCCCCGCGCGCCGGCCGGGACCGCGCCGCCGACGTCTACCGGCAGGCCGGGATCACCGACCCGCGGCGGGAGATCGACGCCGTCGAGATGTACGTGCCGTTCTCCTGGTACGAGCCGATGTGGCTGGAGAACCTGGGCTGCGCCGCCGAGGGCGAGGGCTGGAAGCTCACCGAGTCCGGGGTGACCGAACTCGACGGCGACCTGCCCGTCGACATGTCCGGCGGAGTGCTGTCCGCCAACCCCATCGGCGCCTCCGGCATGATCCGGTTCGCCGAGGCCGCGCTCCAGGTGCGCGGCCAGGCCGGCGAGCACCGGGTGGACGGCGCCCGCCGGGTCCTCGGCCACGCCTACGGCGGCGGCTCGCAGTTCTTCGGCATGTGGCTCGTCGGAGACCGGCCACCCGACTCCTGAAAGGTCCCCCACACGTGGCCTGTCGGCCATGGGAACCGGTCGCTAGGCTGGCCGCGGACGACGAATCGGGAGGAGCACGGACGTGGCCGAGAGCACCACCCAGCAGAAGCCGCTCACCGGCTGGGACAAGCCTGAGCTGGACCTGAGCCGGGCCCAGTGGCAGTCCAGCAGCCGAGGACTGGGGGATGTACAGATCGCCTTTGTCGAGGGGTTCGTCGCCATGCGCAACAGCGACCGCCCGGAGAGCCCGTCCCTGATCTTCACGCCCGCGGAGTGGGGAGCGTTCGTGTCGGGGGCCCGAGAAGGGGAGTTCGACCTGACCTGACGGGGCGGCGCGCGGCGGGCCCGGCAGCCGATCCGGGGGGTTACCGCCCGTTTTTCCGGACACGCGATGGCGTACGGCGTCCCGCGGCCACCGCCTGAGTCAGGCTGGGCCCGGGAAGCGGTGCATCGCATTCCGGAGGTGAGGACCCCATGAGTACCCTGCCGGTCATCGCGGCGTTCGACGGTTCCGACGACAGCCTGCGCGCCCTGGACTGGGCCCTCGACGCCGCCCGCAGGCGCCGGGCGCCGCTGCGCGTGGTCCATGTGCGGCAGTACGCGGCCTGGGCACCGGCCGGCGTCCCGGTGCCGGTGCCCCCGCTCGCCGCGGAGGACCCGGTGCTCGGCCAGGCACGCCTCCACGTCACCGAACGCGCCGTCTCCGCCGACGTGGAGTACGTGGCCACGGAGGGCGCGCCCGGCGCGGCGCTGCCCGAACTGGGCTCCGAGGCCCAGCTGTTGGTGCTCGGCTCGCGCGGTCGGGGCGGCTTCGCCAGCCTGCTGCTGGGCTCCACCGGACTGTCCACCGCACGCGACGCCGACTGCCCGGTCGTCGTGGTGCCCCGCCCCGGACGGGAGGGGGAAGGAGGCCCGGCGGCTCCGCCCGGACCGCGGGTGGTCGTCGGCCTCGACGTGGACAGCGCCGACGACGCCGTGCTCGGCTTCGCCTTCGCCGAGGCCGCCGCGCGCGGCGCCCGCCTCCAGGTGGTCGCCGCCTATCCGTGGCCGGTGCATCTGTGGGCGGAGGCGCCGGGCGGGCTGGCGCCCCCCGGGATCGACCAGAACGCCGTCGAACACGAGGTCCGCGTCCTCGCGGAAGGCCTCATGGAACCGCACCGCGCACGTCACCCCGAGGTCCGGGCGGAACCGTCGGTCGCCCCGGGAGACGCGGCCGGCCGGCTCGTCGACGCCGCCCGGGGTGCCGAGCTGACCGTGGTGGGCCGCCACCGCCGCCGCCTCCTCGCCCCGGCCCGGATGATCGGCTCGGTCACGCACGCAGTCCTGCTGCACGCGGCGAGCCCCGTCGCGGTGGTCCCACCCGCGCCGCCGGAGCGGTGAACGCGGTGAACCTAATGGAAACGTGCGCTCGTATCATTAGCGCATGCCCACGCAGGACCCGATCAGCCCGGAAGCCCGGCTCGCCCTCGACCTCGCCCTCACCATCCGCCACGACGGCGACGGCGGGGTCGCCGACGACCTGACCGAGCCCGCCGGACTCACCGCCTGGGTCCACGCGCACCCCGCGACCGTCCCGGACCCCGCCGGGTTCACCGCCGACGCCGCCGCCCTCACCGCCGTCCGTGAGCTGCGGGCCGCCGTCCGCGCCCTCTTCGCCCGCGCGGTACGGCCCGCCGAGCCGAGCCCCGCCGACGCGGCCCGTCTGCTGCCGGTGCCGGAAGCCCTGGCCCGCCTCAACGCCGCGGCCGCCCGCATGCCCACCGTGCCCCGGCTGGACTGGCCGGAGGGCGCCGAGCCCGTCGCCGGACGGCGGGCCACGGACGGCGCGGGGCCGCTGACCGCCGTCCTCGCACAGGCCGCGATCGCCTTCCTCGCAAGCCCCGAGCGGCACCGGCTGCGGGCCTGCCACGCGCCCCGCTGCGTGCGGTACTTCCTCAAGGAGCATCCCCGCCAGGAGTGGTGCAAACCGTCCTGCGGCAACCGCGCCCGCGTCGCCCGCCACCACGAACGGCACCGCGGGACGGCGTAGGGCTCGCACGACGCCTCCCGCCCGGCGCCGACGCCCCCGGGACACGTACCATGGCGACATGTCGTTCCTCCGCCGCCGCAGCGCCACTCCCGCCGGGCCCGACTTCGACGTACTGGCCATGGACCCGGGCGACTGGCCCGGCAACCTGGGCGCGGGCCTGCTGCCCGCCCCCGACGGCAGCTGCCAGGGCGTCTTCCTCCGTTACGACCTGTTCGGCGGCCGCGGCCCCGCGATGATCATCGGCAACCTCCCCGAGGGCTCCCCGGCCCGCGAGGTCGCCGAGGGCCAGGTCCCCTTCGAGGTGGCCCAGCTGCTGCTGGCGCTGGAGAACGACGAGGAGGTGACCGTCGTCGGCACCGAGGACGTGCCGGTGATGCAGGGCGACAACCTGCTGATCGTGCGCCGCATCAAGCTCTCCGAGAGCCGGATCTCCTGCGTCCAGTTCGACCGCAGCGACAACGTCCTGGTCACCATCGCGGCCTGGGACCGCCCCATCACCGACGACCTGTACGCCCTGCTGAAGCCGCTCCCGGCGGAACTGTTCCAGCAGGGCTGAGGCCCCCCGCGGTCCTAACCGGCCGACGGCACCACATCGACGTCGGCCGCGCGGACGAACGCCACCCGGTGCCCGTACTGGATCTCGTAGTAGAGATCCTCACCGGTCACGACCCGGTGCGAGGCGGTGTCGAAGGTGACCGCGTAGTAGTACTGGCCGGGCAGCCGGTCCCCGGCGACGTACTTCTGTCCCTCCGGCAGCCGGTACGGCAGCGGCGACACCGGCTGCGCGGGCACGCCCGCCGGGTAGGCGGCGGCCTCGGGGTAGGCGCGGCCGTACACCGGGATGCTGGTCAGACCCTTCTTCGGAGTCACGACGACCCCCTTGGCCGGGACGGCGGCCGGGCTCTTCTTCGGGTTCTTGAACCACGCCTTCTGACCGAGGTACCAGATCGCCGTCCAGTCGCCGTCACGGCCCGCCACCGCGTACTGCTGACCGGTGGAGACACGTGAGCCGAGATCGTTGACGCCGGTCGTCGAGTCGCCGCTGCCCGGATGCGTGCCGATGTCCTTGACCAGCGGGTAGTCCTCACCGGGACCGGAGTACAGCCGGACCGCGCTGGAGCCGTGCACCGGGCACGGCTCGCCCGGGGCGGTGCAGCCGGTGAACTCCGGACGGTTCCCGGCGTAGTCCGGGCGGATGGTCACGACCCCGGAGCCCGGGCCCGCCGCCGGCTCGAAGGGGCGGCCGAGCAGGGTGAAGTAGTGCCGCCAGTCCCAGTACGGGCCCGGGTCGGTGTGCATGCCCGGCACGGTCGACGTGGTCGGGCCCGGCACGGTGTCGTGGCCCAGGATGTGCTGCCGGTCCAGCGGGATGTCGTACTTCTTCGCCAGGTACTTCACCAGCCGCGCCGACGAGCGGTACATCGCCTCCGTGTACCAGGCGTCCGGCGAGGCGAGGAAACCTTCATGCTCCAGGCCGATCGACTTCGCGTTGACGAACCAGTTGCCCGCGTGCCAGGCCACGTCCTTCGCCTTCACGTGCTGGGCGATGTGACCGTCGGTGGAGCGCAGGCTGTAGTGCCAGGACACATAGGTCGGGTCCTGCACCATCTCCAGGACGCCCTCCCAGCGGCCCTCCGTGTCATGGACGACGATGTAGTCGATGTCCTGCGAACGGGGCCGGTCGGCGAGGTCGTGGTTGCCGTAGTCGTTGCCCCCGAACTCCTCGTACGGCGCCGGGATCCACTCGCAGGACACCGTCGTCGGGCACTCGGTGCCCTCGGCGTCGACGGTCCGCAACCCCGCCTGCCGCAGCCGGCCGGTGTCCGGGACGAGGTCCGGCTGCGCGGCCAGGGCGACCCGCTGTCCGGAGTCCGTGAACCGCTCGCCGCCGGTCCGCAGCACGTCGTACACGTCGTTCGCGTACGCGGCGGCCGTCGCGCTGTCGTCCGCGCCCGAGAAGCGGGCCACCGCGCCGTACCAGTCCGCCGGGTCGTCGCTCGCCGGGGCGCCCAGCTCCCGCTGCGCGGCGGCGAGCAGCGCCGCGCCGCCCGCGATGTTGGCGGCCGGGTCGGTGCGCAGCCGCTCGGGCGCCAGGCCGGTCAGCGCGGCCGCCTTCGGCAGCGTCGTGAGACGGGCCGGGAGCTGCGCGGACTCCGGCGCCTGCGCCGTCGGGATCAGCGGTGCGCGGGAGTCGTCGCCGCGCGGGTCCTCCGTGCCCTCGCTGTGATGCGGGGGCGCCGCCGCCAGGGCCGTGCGGGCGTCGGTGAGGTGCATCGGGCCGTAGCCGCCGGTCACACTCGGCGCGCCCGCATGGGTGTCCCAGCGGGACTGGAGATAGGAGACGCCGAGCAGCACGCTCTGCGGCACGTCGTACTCGGCGGCTGCCGCCGCGAACGCCTGCTGCAGATCGGCCGGGGCAGCCGCTTCGGGCGGGGCGGCACCCAGCAGCGGCAGCAACAGCGCCGCGCCGGCCACGGCACCGGCGACACGCCGTCCGCGTCTCGGCCCGGCGGCTCTACTGGAATCGGTGACGGGCAAGGCAGCCTCCAGGGACGGATCGGGTGCGATGAGCCGTGCGGGGCCGGGCGTGACAGTGGTACCGGCTCTCCGACGATCCGTCAATCATGCGGGACGGGCTGCGATTTCCCACGTCAGCGCGGGGTTCCCGGAGTTTCGTGGCGGCGGGGGCGGGGCCTGCGGGGCGTCAGTGGCGTACACCAATGAGGGGAAGAGAGGAGAGAGAAAAGTGGGGAGCGAAGTGGGGAGACATGGAAGGTCCGCGGCGCGCCGCCGTCGTCGGCGCGCCGCGGACCGCCATCCCCGTCAGCGAGTGCCGACCGCCGCGCGCACGGCCCGGCGGGCCATGTGGCAGTCGTCGTGCAGCCGCCGCAGAAGCAGCCGCTGCTCCTCGCCGGACGGCGCAGCACCCGGGTGGGCCATGCCCGGTGCCGCCGGGGTCGTGTCCTGCATCGAACGCTGCACGGCCGTCTCGTAGGTACGGATCTCCCGGGTGAGCACCAGCATCAGATTCACCAGGAAGGCGTCGCGCGAGGCCGGTCCCGCGGACTGCGCGATCTGGCTGATCTGCCGCCGCGCCGCCGGGGCGTCGCCGAGCACCGACCACAGGGTGGCCAGGTCGTAGCCCGGCAGGTACCAGCCCGCGTGCTCCCAGTCCACCAGCACCGGACCGGCCGGTGAGACCAGGATGTTCGACAGCAGCGCGTCCCCGTGGCAGAACTGGCCCATGCCCTGCCGCCCGGCCGCCATCGCGATGCCGTGCAGCAGCTTCTGCAGATCGCCCAGGTCACGGTCGGTCAGCAGGCCCAGCTCGTGGTACCGGTTGATGCGGGCCGCGTAGTCCAGCGGCGCGTCGAAGGTGCCCGCCGGCGGCCGCCAGGCGTTCAGCCGGCAGATCGCGCCGAGCGCCGCCCTGATGTCCGCCCGCGGCGGCGCCTCGACCGGGTGCCGCTGCAGTGCCGCCGCCCGCCCCGGCATCCGCTCGATCACCAGGGTGCAGTTGTCCGGATCCGCCGCGATCAGCCTCGGCACCCGCACCGGAGGGCGGTGCCGGACGAACGAGCGGTATGCAGCTATTTCGTGCCGGAACTGCTCGGCCCACACCGGCGAGTGGTCCAGTAAACACTTGGCGACGGCCGTGCTGCGACCGGTCGTCCCGACCAGGAGCACGGACCGCCCGCTGCGGCGGAGCACCTGCACCGGCGCGAACTCCGGACAGATCCGGTGCACCGACGCGATCGCCGTGCGCAGCTGGGTGCCCTGAGGGCCGGACAAGTCGAGTCTCCCGCTGAGCGGTTGGGTGCCGATCCCCCCGGCGCGCCGCGCCGTGCCCGCACCGAGCACGGGGGAGGCCGGGCGCGCCGGGGCGAGGTAGGGGCCGCCGCCGCCCGGGCGGGGGTGCAGCGGCCGGGGCGGAGCGGACACGGAGGACGATGCTGCGTACATGGGCGAGACAGATCCCTTCCTGTGCCTGCGAGGTCAGCGCGCCGCCCGTCCCGGTCGCCCGGGTACACCCTGGGGAATGCACCGGTTCGATCACAGGGCGACCGGGTCGGGGTGGCGCGTTCCTACCTGACACCCGATGCCCAGTGGCACACCATCTGGCGGACCCTGGCGAACCCTGGCGAATAGTCGCCCGGCAACTCGCACCGGGCTACTGTCAAGTCAGCCGAGAACCTGGGGGCTTACGTGAGCGGACAACCCAACACCCGCCTGGCGGACCTGTTCGGCCTGGCCGGCTGGTCCAAGGGCGAGCTCGCGAGGCTGGTCAACCGGCAGGCGGCGGCCATGGGCCACCCCCAGCTGGCGACCGACACCTCGCGGGTGCGGCGGTGGATCGACATGGGAGAGATCCCGCGCGATCCCGTGCCGCGGGTGCTGGCGGCTCTGTTCACCGAGCGTCTCGGCCGCGTCGTGACCACTGAGGATCTCGGTCTGGTCCGGCACGGGCGTGCGGGGAAACGGCAGGGCGGCGGGAATGTGGAACATCCCGACGGAGTGCCGTGGGCGCCCGAGCGGACCGCCGCGGTCCTCACCGAATTCACGGGAATGGACCTCATGCTCAACCGACGCGGCTTGGTGGGCGCGGGCGCCGCGCTCGCCGCGGGATCCGCACTCAGCAGCGCCATGCACGACTGGCTGCACACCGACCCGGCCCTGGCGGCCGACGCTCCGCACTTCGACGACCCCCTGCACGCCGACCCCGCCGGGTTCGACCGTTACGAGGCCGCCCCCATCGGGTCGCAGGAGATCGAGGAGCTGGAACGCTCGGTCGAGGTGTTCCGCGCCTGGGACGCGGCCCGCGGCGGCGGGCTCCAGCGCAAGGCGGTCGTGGGCCAGTTGAACGAAGTCGGCGGGATCCTCGCCTACCACCATCCACCTCACCTCCAGCGGCGCCTGTGGGGCGTCGCGGCCAACCTCGCCGTCCTCGCGGGCTGGATGTCGCACGACGTCGGCCTGGAGCCCACGGCCCAGAAGTACTTCGTGATCGCCGCCCATGCCGCGAGAGAGGGCGGCGACCGGCCCCGGGCCGGCGAGGCGCTCTCCCGGGCGGCCCGCCAGATGGTGCACCTGGGCCGGCCCGACGACGCGCTGGACCTGATGAAGCTCGCCCAGTCCGGCTCCGGCGAGCAGGTACTGCCCCGCACCAGGGCGATGTTCCACACCATCGAGGCCTGGGCACAGGCGTCCATGGGCAAGGGCCAGGCGATGCGCCGCACCCTCGGCCAGGCGGAGGACCTCTTCGTCTCCGACAAGAGCGACGTGCCGCCGCCCAGCTGGATGCAGCTGTTCAACGAGGCGGACCTGTACGGCATGCAGGCCCTGGCGTACCGCACGCTCGCCGAGTTCGAGCCGGGTGCGGCCGCGCACGCCCAGCACTACGCCGACAAGGCGCTGGCCCTGCGCATCGACGCCCAGGAGCGGTCGAAGATCTTCGACTTCCTGTCCATGGCCTCCGCCTGCTTCATCGCCGACGATCCCGAACAGGCGGACCGGTTCGCGCGCCTCGCCCTGGTGTCGATGGGGCAGAACTCCTCGCGCCGCACCTGGGACCGGCTGCGCCAGATGTACCGGCTCACCGCCGAGTACGCCACCTACCCGAAGATCCACCAGTTGCGGGAGGAGATCAAGCTGGCGCTGCCCAAGGAGCAGGCCAGGAAGCTGGGCGGCGGCAGTACCGCCCAGGCGTAGCACCGGGAATCGGCAGAGTCAGGCAGAGGGGGAGTCAGAGCGTTCGCGGCTCACGCGGTCACCCTGGCCACGAGCACACAGGCGTCGTCCTCGCGCTCGGTGTCACCGAACTCCTCCACGACCGTCCGCACGCAGTCCTGCGCGCCGCGCGCCGCCGCGAACCGCGGGGCCAGGCCGAGGAGGCGCTCGCCGACGGCCGGTCCTCCCTTGCCGGCGGGCACCAGTCCGTCGGTGTGCAGCAGGAGTACGTCGCCCACCTCCAGGGTCACCTCGGCCTCGCCGTAGGCGGCACCCGAGGTGGCGCCGAGCAGGACGCCGTCCGGTGTGTTCAGCCTGCGCCCCGTCCCGTCGCGGAACAGCAGCGGGGCGGGGTGTCCTGCCTGCGCCCACACGAGCGTGCGGGTCCGCGGCCGGTAGCGGCAGCAGACGGCGCTGCCGAGGGCCGGCTGGACGGTGGCGTCCAGCAGCTGGTTGAGTCCGGCCAGCAGCGGGCCCGGGCTGGTCCCGGCCATCGCCATGCCGCGCAGCGCGCCGAGCAGCATCGCCATGCCCGAGGTGACCGCGGGGCCGTGTCCGGTGAGGCCGCCGGCGCTCAACAGGGTCTCGCCGTCGGAGAGTTCCAGCGCGTCGTACCAGTCGCCGCCGACCAGTCGGCTCGCCGTCGCGGGCAGGTAGCGGCCCGCCAGGTCCAGGGTCTGCGGGCCCTGGTGCGGGAGCCGCAGGGTGCCGCGCCACGGCGGCAGCACGGCCTCCTGCAGCTCGACCGCAAGCCGGTGCTCGGTCTGCGCGTGGTGCCGGTGGCGCTGGAGCGAGTCACGGGTCTCGCTCACCGCCTGCTGGCTGCGGCGCAGTGCGCTGACGTCGCGCAGCACGGCCCACATCGAGGCGGTGCCGCCGTCGGCGTCGAGCACGGGCTCGCCCATCATGTGCACGGTGCGGACCTCGCCGTCCGGGCGGACGATCCGGAACTCGCCGTCGATGCGCTTGGCGTCGATGAGGCAGTCCGTGACCATCGCGGTCAGCCTGGGCCGGTCCTCGTCGAACACCAGGGACGGCAGTTCGTCCAGGGTGAGCGGGGGAGCGGACCGGTCCCGGCCCAGGATCTCGTACAGCTCGCCGGACCAACTGGCCTCGTCGGTCAGGAGGTTCCACTCGGCGCTGCCGACGCGGCTGAGCAGCGAGCCGCCCTCGCGCGCCCGGGGTGCCGTGCGGGGGGCGGGCGGCACCGGCGGGGCCGGCGGGCCGTCCCGCAGCTGGGCCAGGTGTTCGTCGAGGTCGTTGAGCTGGTGCAGCGCGAGGTCGTAGAGCGCGCGCTGCCAGCGGCCGTGCGGGTCCGTACCGTCGTCCTGTGCGTCCTGCGCGTCCCGTCGTACGGCGTCCACGTCCCCTTTGAGCCGCCGCGTCTGCGTGATGAGCGCGTCGACCTGACCGCGTCCTGGTGGCTGGGCGGCTGGGCGGTCCGCGGAGAGATGGGACGGCATGACGCACTCCGATGAGGGGACGGTTCGGCCAGGGCGGGACGGTGGGACCGCTATGACTGTTGCACAGCCCGAGACGCCCCGTAAGGGATTCGGCAACACACGATACGGTGGTGCTTCTGGCATATGCCACAGTCTTCCCGGAGTGGTTGCGGCGTACCTGAAACGTACGTCGCCGGTGGGGCAAGTCGTAGAAGCCATACGTGAGTTGACGGACCGTCGGGCCTGTCGTGTCGCACTCATTCTCCTGTTCGACGCGCCTTTGTTCCAGTGGGTGCGGCGGCCCTTCCGGGGCTCCCGTCGTCTACCCGTCGGTAGGTGTTCTCAGGGGTGACGCAGCTCACAGAATGTGCGGGGCCGGTGCGTGCTCGTACTGGCACACCGGACCAGTCGCCCACCGCAAGGAGACCGAGCATGGACCTCACCCTCCGGCAGTCCGCTCGCGCCTGTCTGATCACCGAGGAGGAGCGGGAGAAGCCCGTGCCCGCCGTCCTCCGGTACCGGGCCGACGACCCGTTCGCGGTGTACTTCGACTTCCCGCCCCAGGCGGCCCTCGACGGCGAGCCGGTCACCTGGACCTTCGCCCGCGCCCTGCTCGAGGAAGGGCTGCGCGGGCCCGCCGGCGGCGGCGACGTGCAGCTGTGGCCGTGCGGCGAGGAGGACACGGTCGTGGAGTTCCACTCGCCGTTCGGGCTCGCGCTGCTGAAGTTCGACACGGCCGCCCTGCGCCGCTTCCTGCTGCGCACCCACGCCGTGGTGGCACCCGGCCGGGAGGACGTCGGCGCGGCCGTCGAACGCGGGCTGAGCAGCCTGTTCGACGAGGTGTGAGTCAGCCCCCGCAGTCGTCGTACAGCGCCGGACGCGAGGCCGGCTCCACGGTCACCCGGCCGCCGCCCGCCAGCGACCGCACGCCCGCCTCGGCGACCACGGACGCCATGTACCCGTCCCAGGCGCTCGGCCCCGTGACCCGCCCCCGCCGGGTCGCGTCGACCCATGCCTGCACCTCGCGGTCGTAGGCGTCCGCGAACCGCACGAGATAGTCCTGCGGCACCTCCTCGCGCGCCTCCCCGCCGGAGGTGACGACCATGGTGTGCTCCTCGCCGATCCGCGCGCTGCCCGCCTCGCAGACCGCCTCGCAGCGGACCTGGTAGCCGAAGCCGCAGTTGACGAACACCTCCACGTCCACCAGGGCGCCCGCGTCCGTCTCGAACAGCACGAACTGCGGGTCCTGCAGCCCCCGCGGGGCGAGGTCCGAGGCGCGCGGCCGCAGCACGGTCACGGCCGTCAGCTCCTGCCCCAGCAGCCAGCGGGCCGCGTCGATCTCGTGCGACACCGAGCTGTCGACCAGCATCGCGCTGGTGAAGTCCGGCGGGGAGGAGACGTTGCGGTGCACGCAGTGCAGCATCAGCGGCCGCCCCAGCCGTCCGCCGTCCAGCACCGACTTGAGCCGCCGGTACTCGGCGTCGTAGCGCCGCATGAACCCGATCTGCGCCAGCCGCCGCCGGAGCCGCGCCTCCGCCTCGACCACCCGGAGCGCCCCCTCGGACTCCGGCACCGTCGGCTTCTCGCACAGCACCGGCAGCCCGCGGGCGAACGCCGCGCGCAGCGCCTCCTCGTGCGCCGGGCCCGGCGAGGCGATCAGTACGGCGTCCACCCCGGGCGCGTCGAGCGCCGCCTCGGTCTCGGTGTGCGCCGTGGCCCCGTCCAGCCCGGCCACCGCCTCCTTCGCACGGTCGGAGTCGGGGTCCGCCACCGCGGCGACCCTGGCGCCGCTCACCACCCGGTCGAGCCGCCGTACGTGATCGGCCCCCATGTGTCCCGCGCCCAGCACCGCCACGCCCAGCAGGTCACCCACGCCCGTACTCCCTTGTCGCCGACTCTCCCGGCGTAGCGTACGGTCGGGCCGCGGGCCCGGTCAGCGGCGCAGCCGTCAGTAGCGCAGCACCCCGGCGATGCCGCCCGCCTCGCCCAGCGTGCCGTCGGGGACGAAACGCACCTCGGCACCGGTGTCCAGGCACCTCTCCACGATCTCGTCGACGATGTCCTCGCGGGCGTCGAGGTCGCCGCTGTCGGCCGGCACCAGATGGGCGCCGTCGTCGCGCACGGTCACCCGGTAGTTCTCCTCGACGGCGAGCAGCCGGACGCGGGCCTGCATGGCGTTCTGCCACACCTCGTCGACACCGGCCACGAACTCCTTGTGCCCGCGCGCCGTTTCGAGCTCGTCGGCCACGCTGTCCACGCCGCGCGCCTCCTCGGCCTCGATCAGCGGCCGCACTGCCAGCCAGACCTCGTTCGGGCCGGCGTGCGCCAGGCCCGCGCGCGGGACCTGCGTCGCGGCCTTGGTGGCCTCTCCGACATCGGTGAGCAGGGACAGCGCCGCGGGCTCGCCGGTCACGTACAGCGGGCGGGGGCTGCCGCGCAGCACCGCGCCCATCGCCCGGTCCGCCTCCCGCAGGAAGTGCCGGGTGCCCTCGTCGCGGTAGGTGCTCGGCATGTCGCCGAGGCGTTCCTGCCGCTCGGGGTCGAAGTTGGGGTTGGCGCGCAGCAGCGGGAAGCCGCCCGAACGTTCCTCGACGACCCGGTCCGCGCCGCCGCTCCACAGCGTGACGCGGTCCGCCGCGACCGACAGCACCCAGAAGGGCCGCTCGGCGGCCTGCGCGGAGACCAGGTTGCGGGTCAGGAAGGTGTCCGAGAGCACCACGCGCTCGGGCACGCTCCGTGCCACCGACCACACCTGGTGCTCACCCGGCGCGGCGAAGATCACCAAGCCGTCCTCGGCGTGCGTCAGATCGACCTCGGCGAGCGCCTGGTCCAGCTGGGCCTCGACGTCGACGCGCCGGTCGCGGGGGATGGCGGGATCGTGCTCCAGCTGCCGTTTCGCCTCGGCGACGACATTGCGCAGCCGGACCGGATCCTGGGTCTTCTCCGGCTCGCGGCGGTGCGTCGGGGTCAGCACGGACACCGCGGGGTAGGGGCGCGGGCGGCGCAGCTCGGCGAGGGTCGTGGGACTGAGTGCGTGCTCCATGACAGCACCATAGGACCGATCGGCATCTCGGGCATTCGGGGAGGATTCAACGCTCATTGCCGCTCCTCAGCGCCGCACGAACTCCCGTTCGCGGGCAGCGAGCCGTACCGCAGGAAGTCGTCGACCTTGCGGTGCACGCACTTCGACGAGCCGTACCCGGTGTGCCCGTCGGCCCTGTTGTCGAGGACGACGGCCGACGAGCCGAGCCGTTCCGCGGTCTCCACGGTCCAGCGGTACGGCGTCGCCGGGTCGCCCCGGGTGCCCACCAGCAGCAGCTTCGGGGTGTCGACGTCCTTCACCTCGTCGCGGATGTAATCGGTGCCCCGGGGGCGGCCGTAGCACAGCAGCACCTCGGTGAGCCGGTACCGGCCGAAGACCGGCGAGGCCTGCTCGTACGCGGCGCGCAGCCGGCCGAGGTCACGGGTGACCTGGTCGGCCGTGGGGCGATCGGGATCGTCCGCGCAGTTGATCGCCATCAGCGCCGCGGCGAGGTTGTCGAGGGGGATGTCCTCCTCGTCGGTCAGGCCCCCGTCGGTCTCCGGTCCGGTCTCCCGCGGGCGTTCGGCGTCCGGGCGCTCCCCGGCACCCGGGATGCCCGGGATGCCCGGTACACCTGGCACACCCGGGACGCCCGGCACACCCGGGACGCCCGGCACCGAGTAGCCGCCCGTCACGAACGCCTCGATGCGGCGGGTGTCGCCGTCCTCGACCAGCGAGGCCAGCGCCCGCTCCAGCATGGGCCACAACTCCCGGCTGTAGAGCGCCTGTCCGATGGCGCCCACCAGGTCCTGGCCGGTGAACTCGTAGCCGAAGTCGGTCGGCAGCGGATCCTGGTCCAGCGAGCGGACCAGCCGCAGCACCTCCTCCCGCGCGGTGCGCGCGTCCTGCCCGAACGGGCAGGCGATGTCCTCGACACACCAGTCCAGGAAGTCCTCCAGGGCCGTCTGCTGGCCCCGGGCCCCCGCGATCCCCTGCTCGGTGAGGGGTGCCGTGAGGGTGTCCACGCCGTCCAGGGCGAGCCGGCCCACCCGGTCCGGGAACTGTGCCGCGTACACCGCGCCGAGCCGCGTCCCGTAGGAGAAGCCGAGGTAGTTGAGCTTCTTGTCGCCCAGCGCCTGCCGGATGACGTCCAGGTCGCGGGAGGCGTTCACGGTGCCGATGTGCGGCAGGACCGGCCCCGAGTGCTCCGCGCAGGCGTCGGCCGCCCGCTTCAGCCGGCTCAGCATGTCCCGGGGATCGCGCAGTACGTCGTCGGTGTCGTCGCCGGCCGTCGCGTACGAGCCGCCGCAGCTGACGGGGGAGGACCGGCCGACGCCGCGCGGGTCGAAGCTCACCACGTCGTAGGTGTCGGTGAGGTCCATGAACTCCTTGCCGCTGTGGGCCAGTTCGGTGACGCCCGCGCCGCCGGGACCGCCGAAGTTCAGCACCACCGAGCCGCGTCTGTCGCCGCTGGCCCGGTAGCGGGCCAGCGCCAGGTCGAGGGTTTTGGCCTCGGGCCGCGCGTAGTCGAGGGGGACCGTGACCTTGCCGCACTGCAGGTCCTGCGGCATCTGCAGGCCCTCGCACGGGCCCCACGCGACCTTCTGGTCGTAGAAGCGGGACAGATCGGGCCGGCCGTCGTCCGCCGCCGCGGCCGGAAGACCCGCGCACAGCAACGACACGGAGACGGCCCCCATGAGTGCGCGGCGCCGCAGTGCGGGCCACGTCGACGGCTTTGCCGGCATCGATGCCTCCACGGGCGCCAGGCCGCGGACCGGTGACCAGCACCCTCGCTCACGATAGGCGGCTGCCGGAAGGGCCGCCTCCGGGCGGGCGCGGGCGGCCGGGAGGGAGTACCCTTCGCCCGCTCTCACTTCCGGCGCGGACGTCCTGTCGCCAGTTCGACCGCGGACCCACTCGATGGGGTGAACGGGGGACAAGCCATAACCCGGACGGGTCGCCCGCGTTTTATCCGTTGCGGGTGAGCACCCGCTGATCCGGTGCGGGCGAGGGCCCGTGACCATGTCTGGAAGGCAGAGACCCATGAGACGGGCTACCCGTAACGGTGTGTTCGCCGTCGCCGCCGCGTCCGGCGCGATGGCACTGACGTTGCCGGCGCACGCCGACTCCGAGGCCGACGGCGGCGCGGCCGGCTCGCCCGGGGTGATCTCCGGGAACACCATCCAGCTCCCGGTGCACGTACCGGTCAACGCGTGCGGGAACACGGTGAACGTGGTGGGGCTCCTCAACCCCGCCGTCGGCAACGGCTGCGCCAACAAGGGCGGCGGCACCTCGGAGGAGGCCTCCAGCGTCTCCGGCGGCGGGGCGCACGCGGAAGGCGCCGCGACGGACTCGCCCGGGGTGATCTCCGGCAACGGAGTGCAGCTCCCCGTCGATCTGCCGGTCAACGTCAGCGGCAACTCCGTGAACGTGGTCGGCGTCGGCAACCCGGTCACCGGCAACGAGTCCGTGAACACCCCGGGCGAGGAGCCGGAGGCGCCCGGCAAGCCGAAGCCGCCCGTCACTCCCGAAGAGCCCACCGAGCCGCGCCCCGAGCCCGAGTCGCCGCCCACGGGCGAGACCACCCCCGTCCCCAGGCCCGCCCCGCACGCGCCGGAGCAGCCCACGACGCCTGCCCTCGCCGTGACGGGCAGCGATGCGATGCTGCCCGCGGCCGTCGGCGCGACGGCCCTCGTCCTCGGCGGCGCCGCGCTCTACCGCAGGGCCAGGCCGGGAAACGCCCGCTGACCGCACCCCCACCGACGGAAGGCCCCGCCGGCAGCCGCCGGGCAGGGCCTTCCTCCGTTCCACCGCTCCTGCGTGGACGCCGGACGGACGTGCCGGGCGGAGCCGCGGGCGGGGGCGCCGCATGCGCTGGGTGCGGCGCCCCCGCCCGGTCGTGGGGTCGACCGGCAGCAAGGGAATCGCCGCGTCGGGACGGTCCCAGTCGCTGTACGTCGAAGCCGTACGTTTACGGCGTATATGTGCGACTCTGCGCCAGTGGTTCCCTTGCGTCAAGGGATGCCCAGGGCCTCAGGGTCATGTGGTGCCGCCGCGTCCTCGCGCCGCCGGGCGGGCTGGACGCGCTGCTCGACCGCCTCGGCTGAGGATCAGCGGCCGTGGAAACGGTGATGCAACCGCCGTACCGCGTCCGCCAGTTCGGGCACCGGGCCGTCGACTGTCACCCCGGGCGCCACCTCCTGAACGGGCAGCGCCCGCACCGGCGCCCCGGGCACCCCCAGCTCCGCCAGCCACTCGGTCAGCTGTGCGGAGGAGGCCACGTACACGATCCGTCCCAGACCCACCCAGGCGTGCGCGGCCGCGCACATCGGGCAGTGTTCGCCGGAGGTGTACACCGTCGCCGCCGCCCGCTCCTCGGGCGACAGCCTGGCCGCCGACCAGCGGGCCAGTTCGAACTCCGGATGCCGGGTGCGGTCGCCGGACGCCACCCGGTTGTGGTCCTCGGCGAGCACCGTGCCGTCCGCGCCGACCAGCACCGACCCGAAGGGCTCGTCCCCGGCCTCCAGCGCCGCCTCCGCCAGCTCCACACAGCGCCGCAGATACGGCAGTTCGGTGTCCTTCACGGCCATGGTGTACGAGTCTCCTCCGCGACGCGAACGTGACGTGATCTTGCCAGCCTACGCGCGGCCGGCCCGCGTCAGCGCCCGTCGGGGCCCGTCAGCGCCCCACCTTCGACCGGTCGAGGGCGGCCACACCCAGCGCGGCCAGGGCGATCTGGATGAGCCATTCCACCCAGTCGACGCCGTCGGTGTCACCCACGCCCAGCGCGGCGGCGAGCGCCGAGCCGATCAGCGCGGCCACGATGCCGACCAGGATGGTCCACAGGATCCCGATCCGCTGCCGGCCGGGCACGACGAGCCGGCCCAGCACGCCGATGACGATGCCGATGACGAGGGCACTGATGATGCCCGATATCTCCATGTCCGCTCCTTCGAGTCCTTCGATTGCCGGGGTCTTGTGAAGGGTCGCCCGCTGGAGTGCGGGTGCCCGCCAGGTCGCGGACCACTCCGGGGGCAAAGCGGGTGAAGGGGCGAAAACGGTGGTGAGGCCGGTCCGAACGACCGGCCTCACCGCTCCTCGCGCCGCCTCCTCCGGCGGCGGTTCACGGCCTGGGGGCGCTCTTCATCGCCGTACCGGCGCAGACCATGCCCAGGATCAGGGCCAGCGCGCCGATGATGATGTTGTTCCACACGACACCCGCGTCCGGGCTGCTGCCCACGATCCACGGCGAGATGATCATCCACACGCCCAGCGCGCAGCACGCCCAGCTCAGGCCGTACATGCGTTCGGGGGCCCGGGTGAAGCCGAGGCCCAGTACGCAGATCGCGAGCCCGATGATCAGGTTGTGCGGCATCAGGGAGGGCTGGCTGGTCGAGTAGTGGAGTATCCAGGGGGATACGGCGCAGTACAGGCCGAGCAGGAACACCGGCCCGTCCACGAGCGCCACATCGCGACCGCCGAGCATGCGGGCGTACCGATCCCGCATCTCGTGCACATCGGGGTGGCCGGTCATGTCACCTCGGGTGGGGGAAACGTTGGCCATGACTCGTCTCCTTTGACTGGCAGGCCTGACCGCGTCTGGTGTGGTATGCCATAAGCGCGGTGTAAGTTCATAATGCGCTTATTTCGTCTTTATGTGTAGCGCCGCCAAGTGTGCCTCGCGCACCGGCGCCGTCTGCCCCTGGACCAGCAGGAACATCCCCTCGCGGGCCAGCCGCTGGGCCGGGCTGTCCAGGCTCATGGCCCGGCCGCCCCCGGCCACCACCGCGGCGGTCGTGGCAGCCCGCAGCAGGTCGTACGCCCGGGTCCGCAGCGCCAGCCGTTCCTCGACGTGCTCGTGCGGCACCGGATGGTCGGCGAGGGCGTACGCCCGTCGGCGCACCTCGTCGAGCCGGGCGCGCAGCGCGTCCGCCGTCTCCCGGGCGCCGCCCGCGTCGTCCAGCAACCGCAGGGCCGCGTACGCCACCCCGAAGACGGCCGGGGAGGTGTTCGCGCTGCGCGGGATGTCCGTCGCGGCGAACCGCTCCCGAGGCGTGTGCAGCACGACCGACTCGCCGGGCACCCGCAGTCCGTCCAGGTCCAGGGACACCGTCCGGGCGGCGGTCAGCGCCGCGAGCCGCATCGGCGGCGAGGCGCGCAGCCCCGGCTGCTCCCGTGCGCCGGTGAACGCGAACACCACCTCGGCCGTCTCCGTCACACCCGCCAGCAGCATCACGTCGTTCAGTCCCCAGCCGGTGTACCAGGGCACCCTGCCGTCGAACCGCCAGCCGCCCCGCTCGGCCGTCGCCCGCACCGGGACCCGGGGAAAGGCCCGCACATGGGCGTACGCGATGCCCGCCAGCAGTTCACCGGTCGCCAGCGGGCGCAGCAGCCGCTCCCGCACGGGAAGTTCGGTGCGGGCGAGGAGCCGGACCGGCGTGTGGTGCTGCGTCTGCACGAACCACGTCGAGCCGCACGCCCCGGCCAGGATCTCCTGGATCTCCCGGGCGACCGCGTCCGGGGCGCCCGCGCCGCCGTACTCCTCCGGCGCGCTCACCCCGAGCAGCCCGGACTCCCGGACCGCGGCCAGATGACTCGCGGGCACGCCCTCCTGGTCCACGCGTTCGGCCTGCGGGGCGAGGAGGTCCCGCGCGAGCCGGTGGGCACGGGCGACGAGCGGATGCGGTGTGGTGGTCATGACGCCATTGTCGTGGCGCTCGGACACCACGGGGCGGACCGTCAGTCGCGCCCCCGGGCCCGCCGGAAGCGGGCCAGCCCGTCCGCGAGGGCGACGACCGGGTCCGGGTAGCCGAGCGCGGCCCGCTCGCGCCCGAGATTCCACGGCTCGTGCACCGCGGCCCCTGCCACGTCCCGCAGTTCCGGCACCCAGCGGCGGACGTAGTCGCCGTCGGGGTCGTGCCGCCTGCCCTGGGCGACCGGGTTGAGGACCCGGTTCGGGCGGGTGTCGGTGCCGGTTCCGGCCACCCACTGCCAGTTCAGCTGGTTGTTGGCCACATCGCCGTCCACCAGCAGGTCCAGGAAGTGGCGGGCGCCGACCCGCCAGTCGACGTACAGCGTCTTGGTCAGGAAACTCGCCGTCAGCAGGCGCCCCCGGTTGTGCATCCAGCCCTCGTGGCGCAGCTGGCGCATCGCCGCGTCGATCACCGGGTAGCCGGTACGGCCCTCCCGCCACGCCTCGATGTCGTCGTGCGCGGCACCTGCGGAACGCCAGCGGTCGTGCCGCGTACGGTAGTCGGCGCCGGCCGCGTCCGGCCGGGCCGCCAGCACCTGGCGGTGGAAGTCGCGCCAGGCGAGCTGCCGTACGAACGCCTCGGCGCCCGGACCGCCCGCGCGGCGCGCCCGGTGCACCAGCTCGACGGGGGAGAGGGTGCCGAAGTGCAGATGCGGGGACAGCCGGGAGGTGGCGTCACCGGCCAGGTCGTCGTGCCGGTCGGCGTATTCGGCGAGCCCGGAGCGCAGCCATGCCGTGAGCCGCCGCCGGCCCTCCTGTTCCCCGCCGACGGCCAGGCCGGGCGACCGTCCGGCGACCTCGTCGCGGGCGGGGACGCCTTCCGAGCCGACCTCGTCGGGCACCCGTACCGCCCGGGGCGCGGCGAGCGGATCGCGCAGCCGATGCTCCGACCAGCGCCGGAAGTACGGGGTGAACACCGCGAAGTGATCGGAGCCGGACGGCGTCACCGCGCCGGGTGCGACCGCCCAGCTCACCGCGTCGTGCACATGCAGCCGACGTCCGTCCGCCTCCAGGGCCCGGCGCAGCCGCTCCTCGCGGCGGTGGGCGAAGGCGCTGACGTCGGCTGCCACACGCACCTCGGCGGCGTCCGCCTCGGCGGCCACCCGGCACACCTCCCGCACCACGTCGCCCGACCGGACGACGAGCCGCCCGCCGCGCCGGCGCAGGCCCGCGTCCAGATCGGCCAGGCAGTCGGCGAGGAACGCCCGCCGGTTCGGCACGTCGAACCCGGCGGCGGTCACCGCGTGGTCGCGCACGAACAGCGGCACCACCCGGCGGGCGCCGTCCAGGGCGGCCCGCAGCGGCGGATGGTCGTGCAGCCGCAGATCGCAGGTGAACAGGACGACCGAGACGTCCGCGTTCACGGCGTGGCTCCCGAGGGCGGCGGCACCGGCGCCGGGGTCCGCGCCGCCGCGCGGGCGATGTTGCGGGCCATGCCGCCGAACACCAGGGCGTGGAACGGGGACACACCCCACCAGTAGGCCTGGCCGAGCAGACCGTGCGGGTGGAACAGGGCGCGCTGCCGGTACCGGGTCCGTCCGTCACCGTTCTGCTCGGCGTACATCTCCAGCCACGCCAGACCCGGCAGCCGCATCTCCGCCCGCAGCCGCAGCAGCCGGCCGCGTTCGATCTCCTCGACCCGCCAGAAGTCCAGCGAGTCACCGGCCCGCAGCCGCTGCGCGTCCCGGCGTCCGCGCCGCAGGCCGACCCCGCCGAACAGCCGGTCCAGCCGGCCGCGCACCGCCCAGGCGAGCGGGAAGGAGTACCAGCCGTTCTCCCCGCCGATCCCCTCGATGACCCGCCACAGCGCCTGCGGCGACGCGTTCACCGTGATCTCCCGCTCGTCCGTGTACAGGCTGCCCCCCGCCCAGCCCGGGTCGGTGGGCAGCGGATCGCTGGGGGCGCCGGGGACGGAGGCGCTGGACCAGCGGGTGGTGACCTGGGCGTCCTTCACCCGTTGCAGCGCCAGCCGCACCGCCTCGTCGAAGCCGAGCGGATGGCCCGGCGGATCCGGGACGTACGCGGCGATGTCGTGCTCGCGGCAGACCACCTCGTGGCGCAGCGACTCGGCGAGCGGCCGGGCCAGGGACGCGGGCACCGGCGTCACCAGGCCCACCCACTGACTCGACAGCCCGGGGCTGAGCACCGGGACGGGCACGACCAGCCGGCGCGGCAGACCGGCCACCCGCGCGTACCGCAGCATCATGTCCCGGTACGTCAGCACCTCCGGGCCGCCGATGTCGAACGCCCGGTTCACCTCCGCGGGCATGTCCGCGCTGCCGACGAGGGCCCGCAGGACGTCCCGGACGGCGATCGGCTGGATCCGGGTGCGCACCCAGCTCGGCGTGACCATCACCGGCAGCCGTTCGGTCAGATACCGCAGCATCTCGAAGGAGGCCGAGCCGGAGCCGAGGATCACCGCCGCGCGCAGCACGGTCGTGGGGACGCCGGACCCCAGCAGGATGCGGCCCACCTCCGCCCGTGACCGCAGGTGCGGCGACAGCTCCCGTTCGGGCACGCCCGCCGGGGTGAGTCCGCCCAGGTAGACCAGGCGCCGCACACCCGCGGCGCGGGCCTGCCGGGCGAAGACGTGCGCCGCCCGCCGGTCGGTCTCCTCGAAGCGCTTGCCCGAGCCCAGCGCGTGCACCAGGTAGTACGCCACGTCCACCTCGCGCAGGGCGGCGGCCATCGAGGCGTCGTCCGTGACGTCCCCGCGCACGATCTCCACGTCGGCCGCCCAGGGATGGTCGCGCAGCTTGCCGGGCGTACGGGCCACACAGCGCACCCGGTACCCGGCCGCCAGCAGCTCCGGCACCAGCCGGCCGCCGATGTAACCCGTGGCACCGGTCACCAGGCAGCGCGGGGGCTCGCCGGGCGTGTCGTCAGCGTTCATCGGAGCTCGCTCCCTCGGAATGCGCGATCGCCCCCGACGGGTTCCACGCCGGGCCGCTGCCCAAGACTTCCCGCCGGGGGCGATTTCGGACGCGGTGTGCCCCGAACGGCGGACTCCGGGGCCGGGGCGCCCGGGGCCGGGACGTCCGAGGCCGGCGCGCCTTCTATAGGCTGATCGTGTGGCCACAGCAGAAGACCGGGAGCAGCCGACGAGCCGCCCGGAACCCCCCGCGGGGTCCGACCTGTCCTCCTTCGCCGTCCACCTGCGGCGGCTGAACGGCGAACTCAACCGCCTGATGCAGGGCTTCGCCGGGGACCACGGGCTGCACGCCACGGACGTCCACGCGCTCGCCGCGATCCTCGACGCCGAGGAGCCGATGACCCCGGGGCGGCTGCGGGAGCACCTGGGCCTGACCTCCGGTGCCGTGACGGCATGCGTGGACCGGCTCGAACGCGCCGGTCACATCCGCCGGGTCCGGGAGAGCGCCGACCGCCGGGTGGTCCACCTGCACTACGCGGCCGACGCCCGCCCGGCCGCCCGCGTGTACTTCCGCCCGCTGGCGGAGGCGACGCGGGCCGCCACCGACCGCTTCGACCAGGACGAACTGGCCGTGGTACTGCGTTTCCTCGCCGCGTTGAACGAGGAACTGTCCGGGATCAAGCCGCACGGTCGCTGAACGGGCGAGCCGCACGGTCAGTCATCCGGCGAGCCGCCGCATCCGGGGCCCGCCTCCACCACGAAGAGGTCAGGTGGTCTACGATCACGGGCCATGGATAGCTCAATGATTAAGATTCTTTTCTATTGAGCTACCGTCATGCGCCCGTCCACCCATGCGGAGCCCGGAGAACATGTCACCCAGCCCCCGACGTGCCCGACTGCTCGTCCCCCTGCTGCTGCTCGCCGTATGGCTCGGCATCGGCGGCACCCTCGGCCCCTTCGCCGGCCGGCTCGGCGAGGTCGCGACCAACGACCAGGCCGCCTTCCTGCCGCGCAGCGCCGAATCCACCGAGGTCATCGCGGAACAGCGCGCCTTCCGGCAGCAGGAGACACTGCCCGCCGTCGTCGTCTGGACCGACGACGGGAACGCGCCCCTGGCGGACCGGCGCGAAGCCGCCGCGGACGCGCTCACCGGACTCGCCGACGCGCCCGGCGTCGCCGGCCAGGTCTCCCCGGCCCTGCTCTCCGACGACGGCAAGGCCCTCCGCGGTGTCGTGCCGCTGCGCCCCGACCTCGCCGACGAACTCCCCGGCACCCTCGAACGCATCCGTGCCGCCGCCGAGCGCGTCCCCGGCACCACCGTCCAGCTGGCCGGACCCGCCGCGACCCAGGCGGACCTGTCCGACGCCTTCGCCGGCATCGACGGGATGCTGCTCGGCGTGGCGCTCGCCGCCGTCCTCGTCATCCTGCTGCTCGTCTACCGCAGCGTGCTCCTGCCCCTGGTGATCATCCTGGGCTCGGTGTTCGCGCTCGGACTCGCCTGCGCCGTCGTCTACGCGCTGGCCGACCGCGACGTGCTGCGCGTCGACGGACAGGTGCAGGGCATCCTCTCGATCCTCGTCATCGGCGCGGCCACCGACTACGCGCTGCTCGTCACCGCCCGCTACCGCGAGGAGCTGGCCGCCCGCGCCGACCGGTACGCGGCCGTCATCGCCGCCGTACGCCGCTCCTGGGGCGCCGTCGTGGCGAGCGCCGCCACCGTCGCCCTCGGCCTGCTCGCCCTGCTGATCAGCGACCTCACCAACAACCGGGCACTCGGCCCGGTCGGCGCCATCGGCATCGGCTGCGCCGTCCTCAGCTCCCTCACCTTCCTGCCCGCCGTCCTCGCCCTGCTCGGCCGCGCCGCCTTCTGGCCCGCCAAGCCGCGCCCCGCACAGGACCCGAACAGCGGCACCGGGATCTGGCAGCGCGTCGCGGCCCTGGTCGACCGGGCCCCGCGCCGGATCTGGGCGCTGTCGCTCGCGGGCCTGCTCGCCTGCGCCGCGTTCGCGCCCGCCCTCACCTCCAAGGGCGTACCGCTCGACGAGACGTTCGTGAACGACGCGCCCTCCGTCGCCGCCCAGGCCACGCTCGGCCGGCACTTCCCCGGCGGCTCCGGCAACCCCACCGTGGTCATCGCGGACGCCGACCGGCTGCCCCGGGTCCTGGCCGCCGCACGCGACACCGAGGGCGTCGCCGCCGCGGCCGGAGCCACCGAGAGCGGACGCCCCGGCGGCGCGCCCCTCGTCGTCGACGGCCGCGTCCGCGTCGACGTGACGCTCCGGGCCGCCGCCGACAGCGACGCCGCCAAGGACACCGTCGCCCGGCTGCGCACGGCACTGCACGCGGTGCCCGGCGCGGACGCCGAGGTCGGCGGTTACACCGCGCAGCAGTACGACACCCTGCGGACCGCCGAGCGGGACCGGTCCCTCATCGTCCCCGTGGTGCTGGCGATCATCTTCGTCATCCTCACGGTGCTGCTCCGCTCCCTGCTGATGCCGGCCCTGCTGGTGGCGACCGTGGCGCTCAACTTCCTCGCCACCCTCGGAGTCTCCGCGCTCGTCTTCGAGCACGTGCTCGGCTTCACCGGCACCGACCCGTCCGTGCCGCTGTACGGGTTCGTCTTCCTGGTGGCCCTCGGCGTCGACTACAACATCTTCCTGATGGACCGGGTCCGCGAGGAGTCCCTGCGGCACGGCGTCCGCCAGGGCGTGCTGCGGGGCCTGGTGAGCACCGGCGGGGTGATCACCTCCGCCGGCGTGGTGCTCGCCGCGACCTTCGCCGCCCTCGGGGTGATCCCGCTGGCGTTCCTCACGCAGATCGCGTTCATCGTCGCCTTCGGCGTGCTGCTCGACACCCTCGTCGTACGGTCCCTGCTGGTGCCCGCGCTGGTACGGGACATCGGGCCACGCGCCTGGTGGCCGGGACGGCTCGCCCGGAGCCGGGACGGCGGGGACGCGGGGGCGCGGCCGGGCGCACGGTGAGCTGAGCCGACCGGCGGGAGCGGCGCGGGGCGTTCAGTCGTCGTCCGACAAGAGATGCACGGGCCCGTCCCGGGTGACCTACGCGTGCGTGCCGCGGGAGAACGTCGCGTAGGCCTTCCGGGTCCGAGCCCGTACACAAGCCTGTACACAAGGGACCGGGAGGCGTCCCGGTCCCGACGCGCTCAGTGGCCGGACGACTTCGGGAAGCAGGAGGTGGCGTCGAAGTTCGTCGTCGCGGGCGCGGTCTGCGTCGACACGACGGTGAAACGCGGGTCGGACCCGGCAGCGTCCCGCACGCGCACCCGGAAGAGCTGCCCGGCGTTGCGGAAGAGACCGAGATCGCCGTTGCCGTGGACGAAGACGCCCCCGAAGTCCGAGCCTCCCGGAAGGACACCGGGGAAGAAGTCCACGCTCTCCTCGGCGATGTCGATCCGGGTGATGGCGCCCGAGTCGGTCGAGCCCCAGAGGAAGCCGTCGCGGAAGGCGATGTCGAAGATGTCGAGCTCCGGGTCGGCCAGCTCCGGGACGTCGACGACTCCCGTCACGGAACGGCTTCTGACGTCGATCCGGTAGATCTCGCCGGTGTCGTCGGCCAGGACGTAGTAGTTTCCGGCGTCGTCGAACGTGCCCGAGATGTAGAGGGCGGGCGGCAGGCCGGCGATGGGGCCGAGCGGGTGCGAGATTCCGTCGCGGCCGAACCGGAGCAGGATGTTGCCCCCGCTGCCGAACGTGGTCGCGTAGACGAACCCGTCGCGGGGGTTCAGTCCGAGGGCGTTGTAGAGGGTCGTCTGCGCCGACAGCGGCTTGAACTCGACCGCTCCACGGCTGCTGACGGCTTTGGCGAACACGTTGGTCGGCGTCCCGAACGAGACGTAGACCTGCCCGCGGCACGCGACGGGTCGTGCCGCGGGCTTTCCGTGCGGATCGTCCGCCGCCGACGCCGGCATGCCGGAGGCGAGCCCTGCGACGAGGCCCGTCACACCGAGCGCGGACCATGCCCGCAGCCGCCACTTGCCGCTCCGGTCCGCCGTCCCGATCCTTCTTCGGCTCATGAACATGTCCCTTCCGCTGATCGGCCGCGTGCGCGTGCCGGTGATACCGGGACATAGACCAGCACAATGGGAATCAGGGGGAGATCACGGCTCGGGCTTCCGGAGCCGAGTTCCCTCCAATGTCCGACGCCTCCTGACCGTTGCCGGGTCAGGCGCTGCCGCGGCGGGCGCGTCGCCGGCGCTCCTGGTGTCCGGCCTCGTCACCCGCTCCCGCCGGAATGTATTTTGGTACCTGAAAGGTTGGCGTATACATCGACATTGACCATCACCCCGGGCCCACCAGCCCGCGTCCATCCCAGCGAGGCACCGTGAACCACCCCAGCCCCGAGCAGTCCGAGCTGTCCGAGCTGTCCGAGCTGTCCGAGCTGTCCGAGCTGTCCGAGCTGTCCGAACCGTCCGAGCGGTTCGAGAAGCCCGCCGACACCGTCGCCCGTCTTCGGCGGACCTTCCGCAGTGGCCGTACCAAGCCCGTCGAATGGCGCACCGCCCAGCTGCGCCGGCTGCGGGACATGATCACGGAGAACGGCCCCGAGCTGGCCGCCGCCCTCCACGCCGACCTGGGCAAGAGCAGCACCGAGGCGTACCGCACGGAGATCGACTTCACCGTCCGGGAGATCGACCACACCCTGGACCACCTCGACGGCTGGCTGCACCCCGAGCCTGCCCCGGTCCCCGCGTACCTCGGCGCCGACGCCCGCGCCTGGACGCAGTACGACCCGCTCGGCGTCGTCCTGGTGATCGCCCCTTGGAACTATCCGGCGCAGCTCCTGCTCACCCCCATGATCGGCGCCCTCGCCGCGGGCAACGCCGTCGTCGCCAAGCCCAGTGAGCTGGCGCCCGCCACCTCCGCCGTGCTGGCCCGCCTCGTCACCGCCTACCTGGACACCGAGGCGGTCGCGGTCGTCGAGGGCGGCGTGCCGGAGACCACCGCGCTGCTCGCCGAGCGCTTCGACCACATCTTCTACACCGGCAACGGCACCGTGGGCCGGATCGTCATGCGCGCCGCCGCCGAGCACCTCACCCCGGTCACCCTGGAACTCGGCGGCAAGTCCCCGGCGTTCGTCGACCGCGACACCGACCTCGACGTCGTCGCCGACCGTCTCGTCCGCGGCAAGTTCCTCAACGCCGGCCAGACCTGCGTCGCCCCCGACTACGTCCTCACCGACCCGGCGACCGCCGCCGCCCTCGAACCGGCGCTGGCCCGCTCGGTCGAGGCCCTCTTCGGCACCGACCCGTCCGCGTCCCCCGAGTACGGCCGCATCGTCAACGAGCGCCACTTCGACCGGCTCGCCGGCCTGCTCGACTCGGGCCGCGTCGTCGTGGGCGGCGCCCGCGACCGTACGGCCAAGTACATCGCGCCGACCGTCCTCGCCGACGTCGACCCCGAGTCGCCGGTCATGGGGGAGGAGATCTTCGGGCCGATCCTGCCCATCGTCACCGTGCCGGGGCTCGACGACGCGATCGCCTTCGTCAACGACCGTGACAAGCCGCTCGCCCTGTACGTCTTCTCGGAGTCCGAAGACACCCGGGCCCGCATCGCCGCCGAGACCTCCTCCGGCGGCCTCGGACACGGTCTGCCCCTCGCCCATCTCACCGTCTCCGACCTGCCGTTCGGCGGGGTGGGGGAGAGCGGCATGGGCAGCTACCACGGCCGCTACTCCATCGAGACCTTCAGCCACCGCAAGGCGGTGCTGGAGAAGCCGCTGAGCTGATCCGGCCGGGGGACGGGGGCAGGCCGGCGCCGCCGAGGGGCGTCGCATGGCGCCAGGGGGTGGGGGTACTCGTCCGGGCGCGGAACACCGTACGGCACCACCACCCCGAGCCGACCATGAAGCTCTCGTTCCTCGACCCGCTCTTCGCCACCCCCGGCCCCTGGGCCACCGCCTACCTCGACAGCTCGCGCGCCCCAGGCGCCGTGCTCGACACCCTGCTCGCCCAGGGCGCCGACCAGGCCACCGTCTCCGCACTGGAGACGGCCGTGGGGACGACGGACGCGCCGGGGCAGGCCCTGTTCGCCGCGCACGGACACCTCGTCCTGGCGGCGGACCTGCCCGACCCGCCCGACGAGGACCGAGCCCGCTTCGACGACCTGCCCGACGCCCTCCCGCTCGCCGTCCGGCACGCGCCGGACATCCCGTACGCCGCGATCACGATCACGCGCCGGGAGCCGCCGCCGGAGGAGGAACCCCCACCCGACGACGGACACGACGAGTACGACGGTCTGGACGAACTCGACGGATACGACGGCACGTACGGCACGTACGGCACGTACGACACATACGCGCCTCACGAGGAGCCCGACGCCGACACCGCCCCCGGCGCCCCCGACCCCACCCCCCACATCCTCCTCACCTGCGAGACCGCGCACTGGCCCGTCGGCCGTGTCCGGCCGGGGCCGCGACTGAGCCGCCGGGTCCCCGTGGGGGACTGGCAGCGGGCCGCCCCGCGCCTCGCCCGGGAGCTGACCGAGCTGGCGGACCGGCATGCGGCGGAGGTGGTCCTGGTCTGCCGTGACGCGGGCGATCCCTGGCTGTCCGGTGTGCTCGTCAACCGGCTGCCCATCCACCTCCAGAACAAGCTGACCACCGTCGACGAGGAGCCCGGGACCCTGCGCCCCGAGACGCCCCACCCGCACCTCGCCCGGCTGCTGCGCGGCCGGCTCAGGTCGGCGGACCAGCACCAGCTGGACACCTTCTTCGCCCAACGCGCCCGGCACCGGCCGAAGTCCGAGGGCGTCGCCGCCGCCGTCACCGCCCTGCAGCGCCGGCAGGCGCGGGCGGTGCTGCTCACCGACGCGCTGCGGCTGCCCGACCGGCTCTGGACGGGCTCCGATCCGACGCAGATCGCCGTGTCGGCGGCGGAGCTGGAGGCGTACGGCACGCTCTCCGTCCACGAGGAACCGGCCGACGCGGCGCTGCTCGCCGCCGCCGTGCGCACCGGAGCCGAGCTGATCGTGCCGCCGTCCGACCGGGTGCCCCTGACGGACGGCATCGGCGTGGTGCTGCGCTACCGGGACGCCGCCGACATGGCGATGACGGCATGAGTGCCGCCGCCGCGCCTACCCTGGAAGCGTGGCTCGTTCCAACGACGAGGTCGCCGCGCTGTTCTCCGAGTACGCGGACCTGATCTCGATCACCGGAGGGGACGCGTTCAAGGCACGCGCCTACGAGAAGGCCGCCCGGGCGATCGGCGGCCACCACGCCGATGTGTCCGGCCTCGACGTGAAGGGGCTCCAGGAGATCCCCGGCGTCGGCCGGTCGGTCGCGGAGAAGGTGGTCGAGTACTTCCGCACCGGCGCCGTCCCCGCCGTCGAGGAGCTGCGGGCGAAGATCCCCGCCGGCGTGCGCCGCCTCACGGCCATCCCCACCCTCGGCCCGAGGAAGGCCCATGTGCTCTACGAGGAGCTGGGCATCGCCTCCGTAGACGAACTCGTCGACGCCATCCACGCCGAACGCCTGCGCGACCTGAAGGGCTTCGGCCCCCGGACCGAGGAGAACATCCTCCACGGCATCGGCCTCCTCCAGTCCGCGGGCGGCCGGGTCCTCATCGACATCGCCATGGACGCCGCCGAGACGATCGTCGGCGAGCTCTCCGGCGCCACCGGCTGCCGCCGCTGCGCCTACGCGGGCTCCCTGCGCCGGGTACGCGAGACCATCCGCGACATCGACGTGCTGGTCGCCGCCGAGGACTCGGCACCGGTGACCCGGGCGTTCACCGAGCTGCCGTACGTCACCGAGGTCATCGCCCGGGGCCGTACCAAGACCTCCGTGCGCACCGCGAAGGGGCTCGCCGTCGACCTGCGGGTGGTCCCGCCGGACTCCTGGGGAGCGGCCCTGCAGTACTTCACCGGCTCCAAGGCGCACAACATCCGCACCCGCGAGCTGGCCGTGCACCAGGGCCTGAAACTCTCCGAGTACGGGCTGTTCGACGCCGAGAGCGGCGAGAAGATCGTCTCCGAGACGGAGGAGGACGTGTACGACCGGCTCGGCCTGCCGTGGATCCCGCCCACCCTGCGCGAGGACCGCGGCGAGATCGAGGCCGGACTGAACGGCGAACTCCCCGAGCTGGTGACCGAGCGGGACGTCCGGGGCGACCTGCACACCCACACCGACCTCACCGACGGCCTCGCCCCGCTGGAGGAGATGGTCGCCGCGGCGGCCGCGCGCGGCTACGCCTACTACGCCGTCACCGACCACGGCCCCGACATGGCCATGCAGCGCATGACCGACGAGCGGATGCTCGCCCAGCGCGAGCAGATGCGCGAACTGGACGGCGCCTACGACCGGCACGGCCGGCGCGAGGCCACCGGAAAGCAGGGCGGGATGCGGCTGCTGCACGGCGCCGAGCTGAACATCGGACCCGACGGCGAAGTCGACTGGCCCGCCGGCTTCCTGGCCGGGTTCGACCTGTGCGTGGCCTCCGTGCACTCCCACTTCAACCAGGACCGCGAGGCGCTGACCCGCCGCGTCGTACGGGCCTGCGAGAACCCGTACGTCAACGTCATCGGCCACCCCACCACCCGGATCATCGGCAAGCGGCCCGGCATCGACGCCGACCTCGACGCCGTCTTCGCCGCCTGCGCCCGAACCGGCACCGCCCTCGAGATCAACGCCCACCCCGACCGGCTCGACCTGCGCGACGAGGACATCCTGCGGGCCCGGCGGCACGGGGTTAAGTTCGCCGTCGACAGCGACGCCCACGCCGTGCCCCACCTGGACAACCTGCGCTACGGCGTGGGCACCGCCCAGCGCGGCTGGCTCACCAAGGACGACGTGATCAACACCTGGCCGCTCACCCGGCTGCGCCGCTTCCTCCGCAAGGGGCGGTGACCCGGCGCGCCCCCGGCACCCCGGACCGCGAGGAACCAGCCATGGAACTCGTCGAGGAAACCCCCCACCGCTTCCGCCTCGACCCGCACGGCGCCATGCGGGTGCCCGGCGTGGTCTTCGCCTCCCGCGACCTGCTCGCCGACGCCCGGCAGTCCCTGGCACAGGTCGCCAACGTGGCCACCCTGCCCGGGATCGTCAGCGCCTCCTACGCGATGCCCGACATCCACTGGGGCTACGGCTTCCCCATCGGCGGCGTCGCCGCGACCGCCGTCGAGGAGGGCGGGGTGATCTCCCCGGGCGGCGTCGGCTTCGACATCTCCTGCGGGGTGCGGCTGCTCGCCGCCGACCGCGACCGCACCGAACTCACCCCGGCGCTCGGCGCGATCATGGACGGACTGGACCGCGCGATCCCGCGCGGCGCCGGACCCGGCGGGGTGTGGCGGCCCGGCCCCGGCGAACTCGACCGCATCCTCGAAGGCGGCGCCCGCTACGCCGTCGGCCACGGGTACGGCGAGGAACGCGACCTGCTCCGCTGCGAGGACGGCGGGGCGGTCGACGACGCCGAGGTGCGCGAGGTCGGCGAGCGGGCCCGCGAACGCGGCCTGGGCCAGGTCGGCAGCCTCGGCTCCGCCAACCACTTCCTGGAGGTGCAGGAGGTCTCCGAGGTCTACGACGAGACGGTCGCCGCGGCCTTCGGGATCACCGCCGGACAGGTGTGCGTGATGATCCACTGCGGATCGCGCGGCCTCGGCCACCAGATCTGCACCGACCACGTCCGGGCGATGGACCGCGCCATGGCCCGCTACCGCATCACCGTCCCCGACCGGCAACTCGCCTGCACCCCGGTGGACTCCCCGGAGGGCCGCGCCTACCTCGGCGCGATGGCCGCCGCCGCCAACTACGGCCGCGCCAACCGCCAGTTGCTCTCGTACGCGGCCCGCAAGGTCTTCCGCCGCGCCTCGGGCGCCCACCTCTCCCTGGTGTACGACGTCTCCCACAACCTGGCCAAACTGGAGACCCACCACGTCGACGGGCGGCCCCGCCCGCTGTGCGTGCACCGCAAGGGCGCCACCCGCGCCTTCCCGCCCGGCCACCCCGAGCTGCCCGCCGATCTGCGCGAGTCGGGCCAGCCGGTGCTGATCCCCGGCACCATGGGCACGGCCTCCTACGTCCTCGCCGGGGTCACCGGCGGCGACGCCTTCGCCTCCACCTGCCATGGCGCCGGGCGCCGGATGAGCCGCCACGAGGCCGCCCGCACGGTCACCGGCAGAGAGCTGCGGGCCCGCCTGGAACGCGCGGGCATCGCGGTCCGCCCCCGCTCGTGGCGGGGCCTGTCCGAGGAGACCCCGGAGGCGTACAAGGACGTCGGCGCGGTGGTCGCCGCCAGCGAGGGCGCGGGACTGTGCCGGACCGTGGCGCGGCTCGTGCCGTTGGGCGTGGTGAAGGGCTGAGAACCTCGCGCTGCTCCGGCGGACCCGCCGCTCACACGTCGATCGTCACCGCGCACGACCAGCCGTACGCGTCGGGCCGGATGCGCAGCTCGTGCCAGGCGACGGCCTTCGGCACGGCCCCGGTGATCTCCACGCTCTTCAGCTCCGCCATGGCGAACCGCACCTCCAGCGCCCCGTCGGCGGGGGCGGCGGCCACGTCCACCGGGATCTCGCCGCGCACCTCCAGCCGGTAGACCACTTCGTCCAGCAGGGCCGCCAGCAGTTCCTCGTCGCCCTCGTCGGGCAGCCGTACCCGTGCCACGGAGGTAGCATGCGCACCGGTCACGTCCACGAAGCACTCGACCATGCCCCGTACGGCCTCCAGCAGGCAGCTCTCCCGATCGGCGCCCCATGCCTCGATCCGTACGTCGGCCGTGTGCCCGGACGCCCGGTGACCGCTCGAACCTCGCCGTCGCACCGCGATGTCGTCGTCCGTGTCCCCGACCATGCCACGCCGAGTTCCCCTACCGGCCCCGCCGCACACGCCGCGCCCCCGGGCCCGAGGTCCGCACGTCACGGGGCGGATCCGGCCGCCCTGCCCGGCGCGGCGGCCTCCAGATCGGCGATGCTGCCCGACATGATCGCCCGCACGTGCTCGGTGATGTGCTCCGCCGGCCAGTCCCACCAGGCCACCGCCAGCAGCCGGGCGACGTCCTCGGCGCCGTAGCGGGTGCGGATGAGGCGGGCCGGGTTGCCGCCGACGATGCCGTAGTCGGGTACGTCGCCGGTCACCACGGCACCGGAGGCGATGATCGCGCCGTGCCCGATCCGGACACCGGGCATCACCGTGGTGCCGTGGCCGAACCAGACGTCGTTGCCGACGACGGTGTCCCCGCGGTTGGGCAGGCCGGTCAACAGGTCGAAGTGCTCGGCCCACGAGCCGCCCATGGTGGGGAAGGGGAAGGTCGAGGGGCCGTCCATCCGGTGGTTGGCGCCGTTCATGATGAACCGCACGCCCGTTCCCAGAGCGCAGAACTTGCCGATGACCAGCTTCTCCGGCCCGTAGTGGTAGAGCACGTTGCGCGTCTCGAACGCGGTCGGGTCGTCCGGGTCGTCGTAGTAGGAGTACTCTCCGACCTCGATCAGCGGGGACTTCACCAGCGGCTTGAGCAGCACCACCCGCGGCTGCTCGGGCATCGGACGGAGAACCGTCGGGTCGGCGGGCACAGGCATGGGAAGCGCATCCTCGTCGTCGGGGCACACTGCGTGCCGATCATGGCATGTCCCATGATCCTGCTGCTCGACGAGGACGCGCTCACGACGACCCCGCCGCTCAGCCCGCGTGGCCGGTCACCGGGTAGTGGTCCGACAGGTTGGTGTACGTGTACGACGTGCCCCAACTGGACACCGTCCAGGGCGCCGACGTCTCCTTCACCACGTCGTTCTTCCACACCGCCGGACGTGCGTGGCCCGCGCGGTGCAGGACGTAGTCGAGGTCCTCGCGCGGGTCGTCGGGGTAGCGGTCGCGGGCGATGGAGTTGTCCTCGGTGTCGAAGGAGTACGGGTGCCCGGTGCGGGCCTCG
The DNA here is from genome assembly GCF_001905845.1 of Streptomyces sp. TSRI0107. GTDB lineage: Bacteria > Actinomycetota > Actinomycetes > Streptomycetales > Streptomycetaceae > Streptomyces. The sequence continues at coordinate 72,980 of NZ_LIVZ01000012.1, forward strand.
GCGCCGGCCAGGCCGCCGTCGGCGAGCATCGAGGCGTACTCGGCGCTGTGCGAGTCCACGTTCAGGTCACCGGCGACCAGCACCTGCTCGCTGGCCGGGATGTTCTTCGCGTCCAGGAACGCGTCGATCGCCTTGAACTGCCGGCTGCGCGTCGCGGCCGCCTCGCCGGCGTCGCAGCCCGGGTCGGTCGACTGGGCGTGGGTGCCCACGACGTGCACCCTGGCCCCGTTCACGTTCAGCACCACGTACGCGAAGCCCTTGTTGGACCACCAGTCCGCCCCGCACGCGTCCTCGAAGACGTACTGCTCCTTGCGCAGGATCGGCCACCTGCTGAGCACGGTGACCCCGCCGTCCTCCGGCGTCGTCGCCGAATAGGCGCCGCCCGTCGCGTCCCAGCCGTCCTTGGAGCGGCCGACCACCGGCGTCTGGTACGGGTAGGCCCCCGCGGCGGCCCGCTTCAGCGCGTCCGAGGAGGAGTTGTCGAACGCCTCCTGGAGCACCACCACGTCGTTGCCGTGGAAGAACGGCGCCTTCGCGATCTCGGCGGCGCGGTGGTCCTGACCCCAGTTCGGGTAGAGGGACTTGCTGAACAGGAACACGTTGTACGACAGGACCCGCACCGGCGGCGCCTGCTCGGCGGCCGTGGCGGTGGGTGCCGTGCCCGCGAGCCCGGCGGTGGCGAGGGCGAGGGCGAGCACGGCTGCGGCCGGGGTGCGGCGCGCGGTGGGGAACGGCACTGGGTCTCCCTGTGGGTGAGGGGGCTGAGTGGCGCCGCACATCAAACCACCGGGAATTACTCTCAGGTAACCACCGTGCGGGAAAAGAATGTCGTGCGGAGGTACGCCCGGGTCGCAGACCTTTTCGCCGTCAACACCTGCGCGGTGCCGGGCCGTTCACCCGCGCGTGCCGTCAGACCGTCCACACCCCGTCCCGCATCACATACCGCCCCGCCATCTCGTGCTCCCCGCGCAGGGCCTGCACGTCCCGCGGGCGGACGCGGAAGTACGCGTACGACGGCGCGTCCCGGCCGGGATCCCACCCGTACTTGTCGACGTAGGCCCGCACGGTCGCGGCCGCCATCTCGTCCCGCGTGAACGTCTCCACGTCCCCGTCGATCAGCACCACGTCCTGCGTGTCCCCGAACGCGAGCCGGACCCGCCGGCCGTCGCGCAGGTTGCGGCCCGTCGGGTTGGTCGTCCGGGTGGCCAGCCACACCGTCTCCCCGTCCCACAGGAACCAGAGCGCGACCAGCCACGGCGTCCCGTCACCGCTCGCCGACGCCACCCACACGTCCTGCTCCCGCTCCAGCCGGTCCAGGACGTCCTGCTTGCGTCGCGCGGGGGTGCGCGGGGCCTTGGTGATCTTCATGCGGCGACGGTAGCGGCAGGGCGCGGGCGCCACGTCGGACCGGGGGCGGAGTGCCGTACGGGGCTTTCGGCCTAGGCTCTGTCGTTTGGATCAGCCCGGTTGTGAGGGACGGTGCGTCCTGGCCGGGTCGAGCGGGGTCTGGTGCGTGCAGCTGCAAGGCGGAGGAGGGAGTCGACGCGGCGCGTCGGCGACTGACGACAACGCGGCAGATGTGCGTGCCAGATCCTGCGACGCCGGGATGATCCAAACGACAGGGCCTAGGTCGGGGCCCGCCCCCGGCACACTGCCGCGCCCGCGGGGCGTCGGGTGGCGGCTGTCCGAGCGGCACCCGGGACTGGCATCCGCCAAGTTTTACGTATAACCTCTCCGGTCAATCACACCTCCCGAAAGGCTTCGATGAGACGCATCGCCCTGGTCACCCTCGTCGTCGACGACTACGACGAGGCGATCCGCTTCTACACCGAGGCACTGGGATTCCGGCTCGCCGAGGACGCCCCGCGTCCGGACGGCTCCCGCTGGGTCGTCGTCGAGCCCGCGGCCGAAGGTGCCGGCACCGCCCTGCTGCTGGCCCGCGCCAAGGGCGAGGCCCAGCGCGGCCGGATCGGCGACCAGACCGGCGGGCGGGTCGGCTTCTTCCTGCACACCGACGACTTCGCCCGCGACCACGCCCGGATGCGCGCCGCGGGCGTGACCTTCCTGGAGGAACCCCGGCACGAGCCGTACGGCACGGTCGCCGTCTTCCAGGACCTGTACGGCAACCGCTGGGACCTGCTCCAGCCAGCCGCCTCCTGACTCACCCCGAACTCCACTCACCGACCCGCCGAGGAACCACCAGACATGTCATCTACGCGCATAGACGCCGACGTCCTCCGCCGCCTCCCGAAGGCCGTCCTGCACGACCACCTCGACGGCGGCCTGCGCCCCGCCACCGTCGTGGAGCTGGCCCGGGAGGCCGGCCACAGCCTGCCCACGAACGACCCCGACGAGCTGGCCGCCTGGTACTTCGAGGCCGCGAACTCCGGTGACCTGGTCCGCTACATCGCCACCTTCGAGCACACCCTCGCCGTGATGCAGACCCGCGAGGGCCTGCTGCGCACCGCCGAGGAGTACGTCCTCGACCTGGCCGAGGACGGCGTCGTCTACGGCGAGGTCCGCTACGCCCCCGAGCTGATGCTCAAGGGCGGTCTGACGCTCGCCGAGGTCGTCGAGACCGTCCAGGAGGGCCTCGCGGCGGGGATGGCGAAGGCCGCGGCCGCCGGCACCCCGGTCCGCGTCGGCACCCTGCTGTGCGGCATGCGGATGTTCGACCGCACCAAGGAGACCGCCGACCTGGCCGTCGCCTACCGCGACGCGGGCGTCGTCGGCTTCGACATCGCCGGCGCCGAGGACGGCTTCCCGCCCGCCGACCACCTCGCCGCCTTCGACCACCTGCGCCACGAGAGCGTGCCGTTCACCATCCACGCCGGCGAGGCCCACGGCCTGCCCAGCATCCACCAGGCCCTCCAGGTGTGCGGGGCCCAGCGCATCGGCCACGGCGTGCGCATCACCGAGGACATCGTCGACGGCAAGCTCGGCCGGCTGGCCGGCTGGGTCCGCGACCGCCGGATCGCCCTGGAGATGTGCCCCACCTCCAACCTGCAGACCGGCGCCGCCACCTCGATCGCCGAGCACCCGATCACCGCGCTCAAGGACCTCGGCTTCCGGGTCACCCTCAACACCGACAACCGTCTGGTGTCGGGGACGACCATGACCCGCGAGATGTCGCTGCTGGTCGAGCAGGCGGGCTGGACCGTCGAGGACCTGCGCACGGTGACCGTGAACGCCGTCAAGAGCGCGTTCATCCCGTTCGACGAGCGCAAGGCCCTCATCGACGACGTCGTGCTGCCGGGCTACGCCGCCGCGCTCTGAACCAGCCCGCGCGCATAGGCGGCCTGTCCGACGTGCTGAAGGTCGTCGGACAGGACGCTCACCAGCCGTACGCCGAGGCTGACCGGCGGATCCCAGCGCTCGTCCACGATGCGCTCGAGGTCCTTGGCGGTCAGCCCGCGCACGAAGGACAGCGTCTGCTCGTGCACGGCGTCGTAGTACCCGGTCAGCAGGCCGGGGGAGTCCACCCGGACCTTGGCGACCTTCGCGGAGCTGTGCCCGTAGCCGGTGTCCCGGCGCGGCAGCCCGAGGCCGAAGCGCTTCTCCCAGTCCTGCGTCAGCCACACCTGTTCCAGCTCGGCGGCGTCCGCGATGTGATCGTCCTGGACCCGGGTGAGATGCCAGACCAGCCAGGTGACGGAGTTGGCGTCGGGGCCGGGCCGGGCGTTCAGCTCGTCGGCCGTCAGGCCCTCGACGGCGGCATGGACTTCTTCCCGGATGCGGCCGTAGCCGTCGATGAGGATGTCCTTCGCGTGCATACGTCCACCATCGCGCGGACGCCGCTCACGCGCCCCTCGTCTCCAGCAGCGCCATCAGCGCCCGGGCGGCCGGACTGGTCGCCTCCGGCGGCGGCAGCAGGGCCACCGTCTCGTACGCGGCCTCGCCGGTGCCCTTCAGCGGCAGCGCGGTGAGCGACGGGCGCTTGTGCCGGAAGTGGTGCGGGACGACCGCGATGCCCAGGTCCTCGTCCAGCAGGTCGAGCAGGCTGTGCACGTCGTTCACCTCCAGCGCCACGGTCCGCCGTACGCCCGCGGCGGCGAACGCGGCGTCGGTGGTGCGGCGCGGCCCCCAGTCCGGGTGGAAGTCGACGAACACCTCCCCGCCGACGTCCTGCGGCGTGACGGCCGCCCCGGCCGCCGCCAGCGGATGGCTCGGATGGCACAGCACGGTCATCGGCTCGCCGGTCAGCCGCACGGACCGCAACTGCTCGGTGTCCGCGGGCGTCCCCACCGCGAACGCCAGGTCCAGCCGCCCCGCGGCCACCTCCTCGGTCAGCGCCGCCGAGCCCGCCTGCCGCAGCCGGACCTCCACGTCCGGATGGCGCCGCCGGAACGCGGCGAGCAGCCCCGCCACCGGCACCCCGGCGATGCACTGCTCGGTGCCCAGCGCCAGCGTGCCGCGCAGCACGCCCTGCACCGCGGCCACCGCCTCGTGCGCCGCCCGCACCTGCGCGAGGACGCGTTCCGCCTCGACGCGCAGCGCCCGGCCCGCCTCGGTGAGCGTCACCCGGCGGGTGGTCCGCACGAACAGCGGGGTCTGCAGCTCCCGCTCCAGCGCCCGGATGGAGGCCGACAGGCCCGACTGGGACACCATGAGCCGTTCGGCCGCGCGGGTGAAGTGCTGGTCCTCGGCGACCGCGAGGAAGTGCCTGAGCTGGCGCAGTTCCATGACCGAGAAGCGTAGTCGCTGAATTCCATCGGATTCTTCTGTTGGACCACTGGCCGCAGGTCACGACAGAGTTGGGGGGACGGTTCCGGTCCCGGAGCCGCCATCCGTGTGCCAACCCCTCTGGAGTCGCGTTGTACACCGCACACCCCGACCGCTACGCCGACATGCCCTACCGGCGCACCGGCCGCAGCGGCCTGAAGCTCCCCGCGCTGTCGCTCGGCCTGTGGCACAACTTCGGCCCCGACCGGCCGGTCGAGACCCAGCGCGCCATCCTGCGCCGCGCCTTCGACCTCGGTGTCACCCACTTCGACCTGGCCAACAACTACGGCCCGCCGCCCGGCGCCGCCGAGTCCGCGCTGGGCGAGGCACTGAGGGCGGACTTCGCGCCGTACCGCGACGAGCTGGTGATCTCCACCAAGGCCGGCTACCTGATGTGGCCCGGCCCGTACGGCGAGTGGGGCTCCCGGAAGTACCTGATGTCGTCGCTGGACCAGAGCCTGAAGCGGATGGGCCTGGACTACGTCGACATCTTCTACTCGCACCGGCCGGACCCGGAGACTCCGCTGGAGGAGACGATGGGGGCCCTGCACTCCGCCGTGCAGCAGGGCAAGGCGCTGTACGTCGGCGTCTCCAACTACTCCCCGGAGCAGACCCGGGAGGCCGCCCGGATCCTCGGCGAGCTGGGCACCCCGCTGCTGATCCACCAGCCGCGCTACTCGATGCTCGACCGGCGCCCCGAGGACGGCCTGCTGGACGCGCTGGACGAGCTGGCGGTGGGTTCCATCGCCTACTCCCCGCTGGAGCAGGGCGTGCTCACCGCCCGCTACCTCGACGGCATCCCGGAGGACTCGCGGGCCGCGAGCGACAGCCCGTTCCTGAACTCGGACGCGCTGACCGAGGAGCTGGTCGGCAAGCTGCGGGCGCTGGACGAGATTGCCAAGTCCCGTGGCCAGTCCCTCGCCCAGATGGCCCTCGCCTGGGTGCTGCGCGGCGGCCGGGTCACCTCCGCGCTGGTCGGCGCGAGCAGCCCGCGGCAGCTGGAGGACAGCGTCGCCGCAATCCGCAATCTCGACTTCGACGCGGAGGAGCTGGCCCGTATCGACGCGGTCGTCACGGCGTAAAGGATCTTTTCGATGCCCGGGGACGGCCGCCGTCTCCGGGCATCCGGCTTTTCGATCAATACGTGGGTGCGGAAATTAGCGCCCCTTTTCCGGCCAGACCCCGGCCGCACCCGAGAGGCCCCGCTGCCTGGTCCGGGCCTGTGTCCAGGCCCGCGGGCAATTCCACGTCCACCTTTTCCGCCGTGAAACTCGGCGGGCCGTCGTATTCCGGCCAATCGACGCGGCGGAATATGCCAGGAGACTGGCCGGAAAGCCATGGTGACAGTGGTTCAAGAGTGAAGATACTCGACGCCAGGGCCAGTTCACCGCGCGGGGGAGGAGAACGTGCACGACGAATTCCTGTGCCATGTCACCGCCTACGGCGCCTGCGACGGGCAGCGCATCGGAGTGCCGTTGGGCACCTACCGGGCGCCCACCCTGGCCCTCGCGCTGTGGTGGCTGCGGGACCGCGCCACCTGGATCGCCGAACGGCTCGACCCCCAGCCCGGCGGTGAGCTCTACCCGCCGAACGCGCTGATACCGGTGGGCGAGAGCGTGACCGACGTGCCCGCCGTGCTGCGCTCCTGGTGTGCCGACGCGGACCGGCAGGAGCTGATGGCCGACGAGTTGGCGGCCGGGCGGCTGGTGCGGATCGCCGTCCAGGACGACACCACCGAGTACGAGCTGCTGGCGGAGTCCGTCGACGCCCTGCGGATGCAGCGGACCATCCCGGCGCTGGTGATGCCGGTGGCCTGACCGGATACCGGGCAAAAGCGGACGATAAGCACACGAGTGGGCTAATCGGTAGAATCGCTGGCATGGCGGAGCGGCAGGCCGACTCCACGGCACCCGAACTCGTCCTGGAGACCGAGACGGGCGTCACGGTGATGATCCCGGCTCGGGACTACCACGTAGGCCGTGACCCCCTCAGCGACATCGTCCTCGACGACGACCGGGTCTCCTGGCACCACGCGGTGCTCCACGCCGACGCCGACCACTGGACGCTGCACGACGAACACAGCACCAACGGCACCTATGCCGACGGGCGCCGCGTGCACGACCGGAACGTCGGACCCGGCACCGTCATCCACTTCGGCAACCCCGACGACGGGCCCCGCGCCATCCTCACCGGCCTCACCGTCGCCGAGCCCGAACGCCCCTCGGGGGTCTCCCGGCCCGCCCTCACCGGCACCTTCCGGCACCCCACCTCCGTACGGCCGCTGCCCACCCGCACCTTCCGCATCGGCCGTGCCGCCGACAACGACCTGGTCGTCGACGACCTGATCGTCTCCCGGCACCACGCCGAGCTGCGCATCCACGCCGACGGCACGTACGAGATCGCCGACCTCGAGAGCCACAACGGCACCTACCTCAACGGCGTGCTGGTCGACGGGGCGGCCGACATCGGCCCCGGCGACATCGTGGGCATCGGCCACTCCGACTTCTGCCTCGTCGGCGACGAACTCCAGCAGTACGTCGACACCGGCGAGATCTCCCTCGACGTCCAGGAACTCACCGTCGCCGTCGACCGGGGCCGCAAGCTCCTCCTGGACCACGTGTCCTTCCCGGTGGGCGAGAAGTGCCTGCTCGCCGTGGTCGGCCCGAGCGGCGCCGGCAAGTCCACCCTGATGAACGCGCTCACCGGCCAGCGGCCCGCCGACCACGGCACCGTCCTCTACGACGGCCGCGACCTGTACCACGACTACGCCGAACTGCGGCAGCGCATCGGACTCGTCCCGCAGGACGACATCCTGCACACCCAGCTGACCGTCCGCGCCGCCCTGACCTACGCCGCCGAACTGCGCTTCCCGCAGGACACCGCCAAGGCCGAACGCCGGGCCCGGGTCGAGGAGGTGATCCGCGAACTCGGCCTCCAGGAGCGGGCCGGGCAGCCCGTGCACAGCCTGTCCGGCGGGCAGCGCAAACGGGTCAGCGTGGCGCTGGAGCTGCTCACCAGGCCCTCACTGCTCTTCCTCGACGAGCCGACCTCCGGCCTCGACCCCGGCATGGACCGCTCGGTGATGCACATGCTGCGCGGCCTCGCCGACGACGGCCGGACCGTCATCGTCGTCACCCACAGCGTGCTCAGCCTGGACGTCTGCGACCGCCTCCTCGTCCTCGCCCCCGGCGGCAGGGTCGCCTACTACGGCCCGCCCGGCGACGCGCTCGCCTTCTTCGGCTTCGAGCAGTGGCCGGAGGCCTTCGAGGCGTTCGAACAGGACCGCGACCGGGACTGGGCGGGGGAGTACCGCGACTCGCCCTTCCACCGGCGGTACGTCACCGAAGCCGGCACCCAGCCCCAGCTGCCCCGCCAGAGCCCCGTCATCATGGGCCCGCCACCCAGGCCCCGCGGCTGGGCTGCCCAGCTCGGCACCCTCATCCGCCGCTACACCGCCGCGCTCGCCGCCGACCGCACCTTCCTCGCCATCATGATCGCGCTGCCGTTCGTGATGGGCGCGATGGCACGGGCCCTCGCGGGCGGCGAGCTGACCCGTAAGTCCGCCATGAACACCCTGCTCATCCTGTGCGTCGGCGCGGTCCTCACGGGCGCCGCGAACGCGGTGCGCGAACTCGTCAAGGAGCGGGTGATCTACCAGCGGGAGCGCGCAGTGGGCCTGTCCAGATCGGCGTACCTGATGTCCAAGGTGGTCGTGCTCGGCACGGTCACCGTGCTCCAGGCGGTGGTGCTGACGCTGGTCGCGCTGGTCGGCGTGGACCTCAACGTGCCCGGCGGCGACGGCGTGCTCATGCCACCCCTGATCGAGATCACCATCGCCGTCGCGCTGCTCGCCTTCAGCGCGATGATGCTCGGCCTGCTGGTCTCCGCGCTCGTCCGCAAGGAGGAGGTGACCATGCCGCTGCTGGTGCTGCTCGCCATCGTCCAGGTCGTCTTCTGCGGCGCCATGCTCCACGTCGACGGCGTGCTCGTGCTGGAGCAGCTGGCCTGGCTGGTGCCGTCCCGCTGGGGGTTCGCCGCGATGGCCGGCACCCTCGACCTCGGGCGGCTCTCGCCCGGCGATCTGAGCAGCGACCCGCTCTTCGCCCACACGGCGGACGTGTGGCTGCGCAACATGGGCATGCTGCTCGTCCTGTCGCTCATCTTCGGCTGGGTGGTGTCCCGTCTGCTGCGGCGCCGCGAACCCGCCGTGATGCGGAAGTAGGCGCCGACGATGACCGCCCCCGGCTTCCGGCCCACACACGTGGTCCCCGGGCACGGCATGGCCGCCTGGGAGACCCCCGACTTCGACCGGCCCACCGTGCCCCTCGACCCGCTGCTGCCGGTCCAGCTCACCGAGCGGCGCGGCGACTGGGGCCGGATCCGGTGCGCCAACGGCTGGTCCGCCTGGGTCGACGGCCGCCGGCTGGTCGCCGTACCGCAGGACCCGCCCACCGAGCAGCGCCGGCTCAGCCCCGGCGCCGACCCCCGCCCGCTGCTGGCCCGCGCCGAACAGGCCGTCGCCCGCTACCGGGCCGCCGTCGACGAACTGACGGCCGGCGACCTGGACGCCGAGTCGTTCCGGGACCGCACCCGCGGCCTGCGGATCGGCGTGGTCGTCGACGGCGAGTCGATGTGGCTGTACGACGGCGAGCGGGAGCGCTGGGCGTACTGCGACGGCACCCACCTGGACACCTACGCGGTGGACGAGGGCCCGCAGGCCCGGCAGTCCCCGCGGTCCTCGGAGGACGACCCGGGGTACGTCCGCACCCGCCTGGTCACCCGCGACGGTGAACGGTGATGGCGCGCGACACCACCGCGTTCTCCGGACGCCCCGCCGAGCTGATCGGCCGGCAGGTCGCGGGATACCGCATCGAGCGCGAGATCGGCCGCGGCGGCATGGCCGTCGTCTACCGGGCGCGGGACCTGCGGCTGGACCGCACCGTCGCGCTGAAGCTGCTCGCCCCCGAACTCGCCCGCAACGACACCTTCCGCAAACGCTTCACCCACGAGTCCCGGGTGGCCGCCGCGATCGACCACCCGCACATCGTGCCGATCTTCGAGGCGGGCGAGACGGACGGCGTGCTGTACATCGCCATGCGCTACGTCGAGGGCAGCGATCTGCGGCACCTGCTCGACCGGGAGGGCCCGCTGCCGTCGCCGACCGCCGCCCGCATCGCCGTCCAGGTGGCCTCCGCGCTGGACGCCGCCCACGAGCACGGGCTGGTCCACCGGGACGTCAAACCCGGCAACATCCTGATCGCCCGCGGCACCGACAGCGAGCACCCGGAGCACGCCTACCTCACCGACTTCGGCCTCACCAAGAAGTCGCTGTCGCTGACCGGCTTCACCACGGTCGGCCAGTTCGTCGGCACCCTCGACTACGTCGCCCCCGAGCAGATCTCCGGACGCCCCGTCGACGGCCGCTGCGACGTCTACGGCTTCGCCTGCGTCGCCTACGAGACCCTGGCGGGCCGCCCGCCGTTCCTGCGCGACGACGACATGGCCCTGCTCTGGGCCCACCAGCACGACGAACCGCCCCCGCTCACCGAGTCCCGCCCCGACCTCCCGTCCAGCGTCGACACCGTGTTCGCCCGCGCCCTCGCCAAGAGCCCCGACGACCGGTACGACTCCTGCCTCTCCTTCGTCGCCGCCTTGCGCGGCGCGCTCAGCGGCCGCCCCGAGGCCAGGCGCCCGGCCACCGCCGTGGAAGCACGGCCCGCACCGGACTCCGCACCCGAGGCCGCCCAGCCGGGCCGCAGGCCCAAGCTGCCGCCCGCCTGGGCCGACCCGGTGTTCGGACACCGCGACCGGACGCCGGGTTAGACGTCGTTGACCGGACGCCCAGGGCACAGCCGGGCTAGACGTCGTCCGGGACCTCGCCGTGCCGGTGCACCCGGCGGGCGAGGAGCGCGCCGAGGAAACCGGTGACCAGCCCCCACAGCAGGGCGAGTCCCAGCGCGCCCCACAGGCGCGGATGCAGGAACAGCTCACCGGAGAGCTCGCCGCCCAGGTCGCCGATGCCCAGCACCGACAGGCCGAAGGCGGCGTCGATCCGGCAGACCAGGCAGATCATGAGAACGGTGAGGGCGAGCGCGACCGCCATGTGCAGCGCGTGCTGCCAGGCGCGCACCCGCGCGGGGGAGCGGGCCGCCATCACGAACGCGGCCGCGATCAGCAGCACCGCGTCCACCACCACCAGCCACCACACCCGGCCGTCGTGTTCGGACAGCGTGCCCAGGTTGACGGTGCTGACGTCCGCGGAGCGCATCACCTGGTCCAGCACGTTCGGCATCGGCAGCCCGAACGGCCCCTCCACATGGCCGTCCCAGGTGGCGCCCAGTCCGATGGTGAGCGCCAGCCACGTCAGGTTCGGCACCCCCAGCAGGATCACCGCCAGCGTCTCCGCCGCGTGCCCCCGCGTCACCGCGACGACCAGGCCGATCAAGATGCCCAGCACCACGTACGCCAGCAGCAGCACGACCATCGCGTACGCCGCCGGACGCACCGACTGCTGGAACCGCAGCAGCCGCCCCGGCAGCGGCGCCCCGCGCGACACCAGCAGCGCCAGCACCAGCACCCCGGCCAGCCACAGCAACCCGAACACCAGGGTCACCGGCACATCGGTGGTGAAGCCCACCTTCGGTTCGATGCCGAACAGCTCGCCGATGTCGCTGATCGCGCCCTCGCCGAGGGAGATGGTGAAGGTGTGCCGGGCCGCGAGGGCCAGCCCGAGCAGGGCCAGCAGCCACAGCACGGCGATCCGCGCCGCCCAGCCCAGCAGTTCCCCGGCCCCGGCGACGGCCCGGTGCCGCAGCGGCCACAGGAAGCCGGCGGCGAACACCAGCGCGCCGACGAGCGTCACGGACAGCGGAATCACCGTCAGGCCGCCCTCGACACCCGCCAGTTCACCGGCGCTCCCGGACAACTCGACACTGCCGCCGACGGCGGTCACCACCGTCGCCGCGACCACCTTGGGATAGGCGCCGTCGGGCACGTCGGTGGCCCCGGCCGCCCACAGGCCCAGCGCTGCGACGACGGCCATGGCGAGCGCCCCGGCGAGGGTCACGGCCAGCGCCCGAACCCACCCGCGGAGGGCGACGGCCTGGCCGACGGAGATACGCAGGCTCACATGGCCACGCTAATCAGCACACGGCGCCCTCGCCCGCCGGGAGAGCCGTCCGCGTCGGCTTGCGGGCCGTGGCGCACCGGAGCACACAATGGTCACAAGGGGCACGAAAAGCGGCCGAACGCAAGACTCCGGGCCGCCGGCACTCCACGACGGGAGCACAGCTCGTGAGCGTCGAACCGCCGAACTCCGGTCGCCCCACCGGGCCGCCGTCCGGCCCCCTGTCCGGCCGCGCACAGCCACCCTCCGGTCCGCCGCCCCCGCCCCCGCCCCCACCTCCGGGCCGGGGCCCGGCGCCGGACCACGAACCCCGCGAACCCGGCCGGCCCTGGTGGAAGTCCGTACCGCGGGTCGCGACGATCGCCGTGGTCGTGGCCGCGCTCGCCACCGTCGGCGTCCTGCTCACCCGCGGCGACAGCGGCACCGGCGGCAGCCGCGAGGTCTTCCTCCAGGCCGCGAACAGCCGGGGCCCCGACCCCTTCACCGACTCGACGGCACAGGGGACCAGCACCTCGCCGGCCACCCCGACGACGCCGCCGACCACCGCGCTCACCCCGTCGGAGACCGTGACCGCCGGTGAGAACAGGGTGCGGGGCTACAACGGCGGCACGCCCGGCGTCTACGGCGGCACCCGCGACGTGGCCGCCTGCGACGTCGAGCTGCAGATCACCTACCTGCGGGAGAACCCGGACCGGAACCGGGCGTTCGCCGCCGCGTTGAAGCTGGACCCGGACGACGTCCCCGCCTATCTCCGCGGCCTCACACCGGTGCTGCTGCGCATGGACACCCGCGTCACCAACCACGGCTACCGCGACGGCGAGGCCGACCCGTACCAGGCGATCCTCCAGTCCGGCACGGCGGTCCTCGTCAACGACCGCGGGCTGCCGCGCGTGCGCTGCGCCTGCGGCAACCCGCTGACCAACCCGCTCCAGCAGCACACCGGCTACGAGCGGATCGGCGACTCCTGGCCGTCGTTCGACCCCGCGAAGGTCATCGTGATCCTGCCCGCCGCCGAGCCCGTGAAGACCTTCGTGCTCCGCGACATCGAGAACGGCGGCTGGGTCGCCCGCGCCCGCGGCGACGACGGCGACCGGGACGTACCGACCAAGCCGCCGAAAATCCCGCCCACGCCGACGGACATCTCCCCGCGGCCGCCGTCGCCGGACACCGGCTCGCCCACGGGTGAGAAGCCGTCGTCCGAGAGCTCGCCGCGTCCGGACTCGTCGCCGACCCCGCCACCGCCCAGCCCGCCCACGTCCCCCGACACCTCCACGTCCGAACCTCCGCAGTCCCCTCCGGCCTCCACCTCCGTGCCGGACGTCCCGGACTCGATCACCCAGTCGACGCCGCCGACGAGCCTGCCGGTACCGGGCACCTCCGTCCCCTCGGTGTGACGCCCACTGCACCGGGGACTGTGCCGCGCGACTCGGGGTACGAGGACTGGTGCAGCAGTATCCGGCCAGGCCGGCGTGGGAGAGAGACAGCATGATCGAGCACCGGGACGGCACGGTCGTACCAACGAGTATCGACGTGCCCGTGGAACCGCTTCGGCGGACGGCGCACTACACCGGTGAACCCGGATGCATCGCGGAGGCGCGGGAGTTCGCCGCGCAGTTCGTGAACCAGCTCAGGACCGAGTGGTGCGCGGCGATCGGCGCGCGCGCCGAGGAGGCCCTGCTGCTGGTGGTCAGCGAACTGGTCACCAACGCGGACCGGCACAGCGAGGGGCCCTACATCCTCGACCTCTCGGGCACCGACGGGTCCGTGACGGTCTCCGTCTACGACAGCAGCGACGCCCTGCCCCGGCGCTTCCCCCGGGACCCGGAACGCATCGGCAGACACGGCCTGGAGATCGTCCACGCGCTGGCCGACCGCGTCGCCGTCGAGCGGGTGCCGGTCGGCAAGCGGGTGTGGGCGGTCGTCGCGCTGGCGGACGGGTGAATCGCGCTACACCTACGGGTGAGCCGGCCCCGCGAGCGGGGCCGGGTCCCGGCGTCAAGCCTTCACACGCGGTCCAGTTCGCCGAGCATGCCTTCCCGCAGCCGTACGATGATCCGCTTCAGCAGCCGCGACACATGCATCTGCGAGCAGCCGAGCTGTTCACCGATCTCGGCCTGGGTGGCCTCCTCCACGAACCGCATGTGCAGGATCCGCCGGTCGCGCTCGTCCAGCTCGGCCATGAGCGGCGCCAGCGACTGGAAGTCCTCGACGAGCCGCAGCCCGTGCTCCTCGACGCCGATGAAGTCGGCCAGCACCGCCTCGCCGTCCTCGGGGCCGTCCCCGGTGAGGGCGGCGTCCAGCGACGAGGAGTTGTAGCCGTTGGCGGCGATCTGGCCCTCGATGACCTGGTCCTCGGAGATGTTCATCAGCGTGGCCAGCTCCGCCACCGTCGGCTCGCGGTCCAGCCGGCTGGCCAGTTCCTCGCGCGCCTTGGCCAGCTCCACCCGCAGTTCCTGGAGCCGGCGCGGGACGTGCACCGCCCAGGTGGTGTCCCGGAAGAACCGCTTGATCTCACCCACGATGTACGGCAGCGCGAACGAGGTGAACTCGACCTCGCGGGACAGGTCGAACCGGTCGATCGCCTTGATCAGGCCGATCATCCCGGTCTGGACGATGTCCTCCATGTCGTCCCCGCGGCCCCGGAACCGGCCGGCCGCGAAGCGCACCAGCGAGATGTTCATCTCGATGAGCGTGTTGCGCGCGTACTGGTACTCGTGCGTGCCCTCCTCCAGCTCCGCCAGCCGGCGGAAGAACTGGCGGGACAACTCACGGGCGTCCCGAGGAGCCACGGACCGCGGGTCCACTACCGCCGGCTCCGGCTCGGACGTCGTCCCGGCGCGCGCGCTCTCCTCGACGAGCGGTGCGTCAGACCCGGTCACGGCGGTGGCGGTGTCCATTGCCTCTCCCACGGAAGTCATGGTGCGACGAATGCCTCTTTCGGGTGTCGTGCTGGCGTTGAGTTGTCCTGGCGTCACGGAGACGCATCGGTGCGGGTACCCGGCAAGTGGCGGAGCATGCACTCCATGTGCCGGAGCGGCGAGAAACGATCGGTGCGGGCCTCCTCCCGGAGGCACCTTCCCATGGCGCCGCGTCCGCCGCACGCGGACGGCACGCGGCGGTTCCCCCGGGCGTTTCGTCCGATTCCACCGAGGGCGGAACGCCGGACCCTTCCCGTCCCGGTCCCCGCTCCTAGGCTGAGGAGGTGACCAACCAAGCGCCGAACGAAGCCCGTGTCATCCCTCTCCGCCCCCGCACCGCCCGCCCCGCGCGGCCGGCAGCCGGCACCGCGTCACCCGCGCCCGCCCGGCCCGCGCCGCCGCGCGAGCCGGCCGCCAAGGAGCCGCTGTGGCGGGACCTCGTCGGTGACGTCCTGCGGCGGGAACGCCTCGCGCAGGAGCGGACGCTGAAGGACGTCGCCGACGCGGCCCGGATCTCCATGCCGTATCTCTCGGAGGTGGAACGGGGCCGCAAGGAGGCCTCCTCGGAGGTCCTGGCGGCCGCCGCCCACGCCCTGGGACTCGGCCTCGGCGACCTGCTGGGACTGGCCCAGCGGGAGCTGGTCCGGGTCACGTCCCGGCACTCCACGACCGGGCGCCGGCCCGCGGGCTCGTCGTACGACGGGCTCTGCCTGGCCGCCTGAGACCGGTGCACGGCCGGCGTCTCAGACCGTCACGAGGCGCCGGCTCAGCACCTCGTCGGCCAGCCCGTACGCCACCGCCTCCCGCGCGGTGAACACCTTGTCCCGGTCCATGTCCGCGCGCAGTGTGGCGATGTCGTGGCCGGTGTGGCGGGCCAGCACCTCCTCCACCTGTGACCGGATCCGGACCATCTCCTTGGCCTGGAGGGCGAGATCGGAGACCGTGCCCTGCCGCCCGCCGCTGGCGGGCTGCCCGAGCAGCACCCGCGCGTGGTCCAGCACGAACCGCCGCCCGGCGTCCCCGCCGGCCAGCAGCACGGCCGCCGTGGACGCCGCCTGGCCGACGCAGAACGTGGAGATCGGCGCCCGTACGAAGGTCATGGTGTCGTAGATCGCCATCAGCGAGGTGTACGAGCCGCCGGGCGAGTTGATGTACACCGAGATCTCGTTCTCCGGTGCCGCCGACTCCAGATGGAGGAGTTGCGCGATGACGACGTTGGCGACGCCGTCGTCGATCTCGGTGCCGAGAAAGATGATCCGCTCCGACAGCAGCCGGCTGAACACGTCGTACGACCGCTCGCCCTGCGGGGTCCGCTCGACCACGTGCGGAATCGTGTAACTCCCCATGACTACAGCCCCGTCCGTCGCCGCGTCGCCGCCGGGAGGACGTCCGTGAAGGACTCCACGACCCGGTCGACCATGCCGTACTCCCGGGCCTCCTCGGCCGTGAACCAGCGGTCGCGGTCGCCGTCCCGGGAGATGGTCTCCGGGCTCTGCCCGGTGTGCTCGGCGGTGATCCGCTCGATGGTCCGCTTGGTGAACTCCAGGTTGTCCGCCTGGATCTCGATGTCCGCGGTGGTGCCGCCGATGCCCGCGGACGGCTGGTGCATCATGATCCGCGCGTTCGGCAGCGCGTACCGCTTGCCGGGCGCGCCGACGCTCAGCAGGAACTGCCCCATGCTGGCCGCGAACCCCATCGTGAGCGTGGACACGTCGTTGGGGATGAGCCGCATCGTGTCGTAGATGGCGAGGCCCGCGTGCACCGAGCCGCCGGGGCTGTTGACGAACAGGCTGATGTCGGTCCGCGGGTCCTCCGCGGACAGGATCAGCAGCTGGCTGCACACCCGGTTCGCGGACACCTCGTCGACCTGGGTGCCCAGCAGCACGATCCGCTGCCCGAGCAGCTGCGCGGCGAGGTGGTCGTCGAACCGCGTCCGAGGGGTGTCGCTCTCCTCGGCCCGCGGGGTGAGCACGGTGAGTTGAGTCATCGGTTCTCCTTGTCGTCGTACGGAACGCCGTCGACTCCACCCTTGCCCCCGGACGCGGGCCGCCGGTGATTTCTCTGCCCGCGGCAGATTCGCCGTGGGCAGAGCGGCGCTCAGCCCGTCTCGCGCAGCTGCCGGAAGAACGCCCGTACGTCCGCCACCAGCAGGTCCGGCTCCTCCATCGCGGCGAAGTGCCCGCCCCGGTCGAACTCCGTCCAGCGCACGATGTTCTCGGTGCGGTCGGCCTTGTGCCGCAGCGGGAGCTGGAGTTCGGCCGGGAAGAGGGCGACCGCGGTCGGCGCCGTGGACGGCTCGGCGGGGGCGGCGGCGCGGCCGGTGGCGTGCGCCCGCTCGTAGTAGACGCGGGCCGACGAACCGGCCGTCCCCGTCAGCCAGTACAGCATCACGTTGGTCAGCAGCCGGTCCCGGTCCACGGCCTCCTCCGGCAGCTCCTCGGAGTCCGTCCACTCCCGGAACTTCTCCGTGATCCAGGCGAGTTGACCGACGGGCGAGTCGGTCAGCGCGTACGCCAGGGTCTGCGGCCGGGTCGCCTGGAGCACGGCGTACCCGGTGCCCTCGCGCGACCACGCGTCCCACCGGCGCCAGGAGGTCAGCGTGCGCTCCCGCTCCTCGGGGCCGAGCGCCGCCAGCTCCTCCTCGGTCGGCTCGGTGACCGCCTGCGCGCCGGGCAGCAGGTTCAGATGGACGCCGACGACCCGGTCGGGACGGGCGCGGCCCAGCTCGCGGGAGATCGCCGCGCCCCAGTCGCCGCCCTGCGCGCCGAACCGCTCGTAGCCGAGCCGGCGCATCAGCTCGGCCCAGGCGTCGGCGACCCGCCCGGCCTCCCAGCCGGGTTCCGTCGTCGGCCCGGACAGCCCGAAGCCGGGGATGCTCGGCAGCACCACGTGGAACGCGTCGGCCGGGTCCCCGCCGTGCGCCGCCGGATCGGTCAGCGGGCCGACCACGTCGAGGAACTCGACGATCGAGCCGGGCCAGCCGTGCGTGAGGATCAGCGGGGTCGCGTCCGGCTCGGGGGAACGGATGTGCGCGAAATGGACGTTCGCCCCGTCGATCGTGGTCGTGAACTGCGGCCACTCGTTGAGCCGCGCCTCGGCGGCCCGCCAGTCGTACTCGTGCCGCCAGTACCGGACCAGCTCCCGCAGATAGTCCGCCGGCACGCCGTACGCCCAGCCCACCCCGGGCAGCTGGTCCGGCCAGCGGGTGCGGTCGAGGCGGTCGTGGAGGTCGGCGAGGTCGCCGTCCGGGACGGCGAGACGGAAGGGGCGCGGGGCATCGGCAGGCGAGGACGTGATCATGCCCGGGATGCTAGACGCGTGCGGTGGCACGGCCGTACGGATTTCGTCCCGGCCGGACCGATGAGTTTCCCGGCGGACGCCGGTCGACACTCCTGACCGCGTTCCCTACCCAGGAGGTGCCCATGACCACCGACGGATTCACCACGTGTCTCTGGTTCGACGGCCAGGCCGAGGAAGCCGCCCATTTCTACGTCTCGGTCTTCAAGAACTCCGGCGTCGGCGAGGTCACCCGGTACCCGGAGGGCGGCTTCCGCCCCGCCGGGACCGTGCTGACCGTCGAGTTCACCGCCAACGGCCAGAAGTTCGTCGCGCTCAACGGCGGACCCGAGTTCAAGTTCAACGAGGCGATCTCCTTCCAGATCCTCTGCGCCGACCAGGAGGAGGTCGACCACTACTGGACCAAGCTGACCGAGGACGGCGGCGAGCCCGGCCCGTGCGGCTGGCTCAAGGACAGGTACGGCGTGTCCTGGCAGGTCGTCCCGGAGCGGCTCACCGCGATGATCGGCGACCCGGACCCCGAGAAGGCGGCCCGCGTCACCAAGACGATGATGGCGATGGGCAAGCTCGACATCGCCGCCCTGGACCGGGCGTACGCGGGCGAGTGACGCCTCAGCCGCCGCCCCGGGCCGCCGCGCCGACCACCCTGGTGATCTCCCGGGCGATGCGCAGCACACCCGGGGAGCGGACCGGGCACGGCTTCGGGGTGGACGTCGTCGGGGCGAGACAGAAGTGCAGGTGGTCGTCGTCCCGGTGCAGGGCGGTCCGGTCGCGGCCCGGCTCGGTGCAGTAGCCGGAGTGCGCCCGCTCCCAGGCGGTGCACGGCAGGAACCGGGCCCAGGTGTAGCGGCCGGAGGCGGGGCTCACCGCCCGGCCCGCGTCGGCCACCGGCTCGCCCGAGGCGGCCGCCAGCTCCTCGTAGACGGCGTTCACCTTCCGCACCCGCTCCGGGGTGATCGGATCCGGGCCCTGGAGCACCCACACGATCGCCGGCGGCGACTGGCCCCCGGCGCCCGTGATCTGCCCCGCCAGCCGCCGGGCGTCGGCGGTGTACCGCTCCAGATAGCGCTGCGGGGCGGCGCCGTAGGTGATCCCGTCCATGCACGGCGTGTAACCCCAGGCGTTCCCCCAGAACTGCAGCACCACGACGTCCGGCCGCACCGACCGGACCAGCGCCGCCGCCTTGTCGGCGTCCGGCACCAGGGACCGCTCGCCGGTGCCCTCCAGGTAGTCGCACAGGGTGGTGCCCGAGTACGGGGCGCTGGTGTAGTCGGCCCGCAGGTCCCGGCGCAGCTCCCGGCCGAGGACCCGCTGGTTCTCCATCGCCAGGGAGTCGCCGAGATACAGCACGACCGGTGGCCGCGCGGGGGCGGCGGGCGCCTGCTGCCGGGTGGGGGCCGACGCCTCGGGGGTGACGGACGTCCCGGGCGCGACCGGTGCCGCCGGCGGTCGCGGCGGGTCCCCGGTCGGGTCCCCGGTCGGGTCGCCGCACCCGCCGAGCAGCATCGCACCGGCCAGCGTCCACCCCGCCACCCACCGTCCGCGCATCAGGCCGCTCCCGCCCCGCCACCGACAGAGCTCACCAGGCAAGCACAGCCCGGCGGCGGGGGGAAGACCCGCGTCAGACGCGGTCGGCCGCGATCAGCAGGTACTGGAAACTGCCGTTGCGGTAGGCGGTCAGGAAGGTGTCCTCGATGCCGGTGACCAGATGGTCGGCCTCCTTGCGCAGCTCCCAGTACGGGATGGCGGCCTCGGTGAGGTCCTCGACGTGCACGGGGACGAGCCGGTTGCGGGCGAGGGCGCGGAAGTACGCCGAGCGCGGATGGATGTCGCAGATGTAGTGCGCGTTGATCAGCGACACCTCCCGCGAGGCCTGGCCGTAGGTGTCGTTGTAGCAGCCGGTGATCACCACGTAGCGGCCGCCGCGGCGCAGCAGCCGGGCGTGCTCGGCGAACAGCAGGTCCAGCTCGACGTACATCGTGGACTCGTTGTTCCACGAGGCCGCGAACGCGCCCGACGGGAAGCCGGTGTCGAGCATGTTGCGGTGGTGGTAGCGCACCTTGTCGTCGATGCCCCGCTTGCGGGCCTGCGCGCCGGCGAACTCGGCCTGCTTGGCTGAGATGGTGACGCCGTCGGCGTGGCAGCCGTACCGCAGATGCGCGACCACGCTGCCACCGCCGCGCCCGCAGCCGGCGTCGAAGACCCGGTCGGTGGGGGAGAGGGGGCCGAGATGGGCGGCGAGGAGTTCGGCCTGGGCGTGCTCCAGCCGGTGCAGTTCGGCCGTCACCCGGGCACGGCGCCGGTCCGGGTCGGGCTCGTCGAGCACCGAGCGGTCGGCCTGGCCGACGCCGTAGTGATGGTGGTAGAGGTCGTCGATCTTGCCGAGTTCCAGGTTGACCGGGTTCTCCTCGGCGTTCCAGTACTCCGCGACGCGGTTCTGGTACGTGGACTGGGTCGGCACCGCCGTCGTGGTGCGGGTGTGGGGCGCGATGGTCAACGGTGACTCCTCAGGGCGCGGTCGTGCGGGTGTTACCAGTAGTCGGGCAGGTGGTAGCGGTGGGTGTTGGTGGCGTGCCACTCGTGGTTGCCGGACACCCAGGCCGCGAGCCCGGCCAGATAGCGGGCCAGCAGCGGGTTGCCGGCGGAGAGCGCGGCGGACTCCTCCTCGAAGGCGTCCATGATCCGGTTGTGGATCTCGACCGCCTCCAGATAGGCGGCCTTCAGCCCGCACCGCTCGTTGCGGGCGATGACCTGCGGCAGGTTCAGATGGTCCGGGTCGTTGGCCAGCTCCTTGGTGAAGGAGTACAGGTCGTTGACGAGGGTGGTGGCGTTGCAGGCGAGCGCGGTCACCCGCTGGACCTCGGGGCGGGCGTACAGCGCCTCGGGCAGTTCGTAGCCGTCCACGGCGTCCACGATCGACAGACAGGGACGGAAGTTGTTGAACTGCCGCATCACCAGGTACTCCCACACTCGCGGCACATACCGGGTCTCCGCCCAGGCGGCCTCCCCGAGATAGCCGAGGTGCAGCCGGGCGACGTCGTGCACGAACCGGGACACCTGGCTGGGCGTGGCGAACGCGGCGTAGTCCTTCAGGGCCCAGTGGTACGAGCGGAGCGAACCGTCGGCCTCCATGCCGTGCCGCCACCGCGCCTCCAGCTCCGGGGTGCCGTGATACGGGTCGAGCGCCGACTGGGCCAGCACCAGCCGCCCGCCGAGGCCGCGCGGGGAGCCGCCCCGGTCCTCGCAGTAGCAGTCGTCCACGATGTTCTCGGCGAGCAGCAGCTTCCCGGCCGCGGTGAGGCGGTCCAGGTCGAGCGCCCCGGGATGCTGGAGCGCCACCGCCCGCCCGAACTGGAACCCGGTGAAGTCCCCCGTCCACTCCGGCGGGAACAGCTCCAGCTCCCGGGCCCAGGCCTCCAGCCTGCGGTCCACCTCCGCCGCCTTCTCGGGGTCGGCGGGCACGGCGGGCCGGTGGCGCAGTCCCGGGATCGCCCCGGTCCGCCGGGCCCGCAGGGTCGCGGCCAGGCTGGGCGGGCCGGGCGGCCGGAACGGGGAGGGGCCGGTCACGGGCGGCGATCCGCTCATTCCGGCATCCGCCCGATCTGCACGTTCTCCAGGATGCCCGCGGCGTCGGGCACCAGGATGGCGAGCGAGTAGTAGGCGGTCACCAGGTAGCTCATGATCGCGGTGCTGTCGATGCCCATGAACCGCACGTTCAGACCGGGCTGGTACTCCTCCGGGATGCCCGTCTGGTACAGCCCGATCACGCCCTGGTCGGCCTCGCCGGTGCGCAGCGCGATGATGCTGCTGGTGTGCCGCTCACTGACCGGGATCTTGCCGCACGGGAAGATCGGCACACCCCGCCAGGCGGGCACCTCGTGCCCGTCGACGTTCACCGTGCCGGGCACCAGACCGCGCCGGTTGCACTGCCGGAAGAACGCAGCGATCGCCTTGGGGTGGGCGAGGAACAGGCGGGTCTTGCGGCGCATCGACAGCAGCTCGTCCATGTCGTCCGGGGTCGGCGGCCCGGAGAAGGTGCTGATCCGCTGCCCGTAGTCGGCGCTGTGCAGCAGTCCGAACTCCCGGTTGTTGACCAGTTCCCACTCCTGGCGTTCGCGGATCTCCTCGATGGTGAGCCGCAGCTGCTGCTCGGTCTGGTTCATCGGGTCGTTGTAGAGGTCGGCGACCCGGGTGTGCACCCGCAGCACGGTCTGGGTGAGCGACAACTCGTACTCGCGCGGGGTGAGTTCGTAGTCGACGAAGCCGCCCGGCAGCACGGGTTCGCCGACGTGGCCGGCCTGCACCGGGACGTCGGCCTCGCCCTTGCGGTTCATCGGCCTGCTCTGCCGCTCGGCGTAGGCCGACAGATGCGCGGCGAGGGAGGGGGCGCGGTCCGCGAACTCCTCCAGGGTGTCCCAGGGCAGCGCGAGCACGGTGCCCGCGGTGTCGGCGCGCACCGAGCTGAGCCAGAGCGGGTCGTCCCGGCCGACGGCCTCGTCGCCCAGCCCCTCGCCGTCGGTGACGACGTCGATGACCTCCTCCCCGCCGTACTTGCCGGTCGTGTAGCGGGTGAACCGGCCGTGCGCGACGAGATAGGCCTCGGTGACCGGCTGCCCGGCCTCGAACAGGACCTCGCCGGCCCGGACCTCGCGCACCTGGAAGCGGGTGGCGATCCCCCTGAGGACCTCGGTGTCGGAGTAGCCGCGCAGGACCGGCAGTTCGGTCAGCGTCTCCGGGATGACCCGGACGTCGTCGGCGCCGTTCTGCTCGAACTGCACCCGCCCCCGGCCGAGGCGCAGCTGCAGACGCCGGTTGACCCGGTAGGCGCCGCCCTTGACGTCCACCCACGGCAGCGTCTTCAGCAGCCACCGCGAGGTGATGGCCTGCATCTGCGGTTCGGACTTGGTGGTCGTCGTGAGCTGGCGGGCGGCCAGGGTGCTGAGGCTGGTGGGTTCGGGGACGGGCTCGTCGGTGGCGGGACCGGTGGCGCTGTCGGGCGTGGACACATTCCCTCCTGGGATGCACAGGCGTGAGCGGAACGGCCGGAGGTGGCACGCGGTCGTGCGCGGGATCAAGCCAAACAGCGGCCGCCGGTGACGGGTACGGCGTGAAGGGGTCGGCTTGCGCACCCCGGAGGCGCAAACCCCCGGTTGAGGCGGCCTGCTTCTCGGGAGGTGTGGCGCGAGGCGTGTGTACGGCTCGTGCCCTGGGCGCACACGGCGCACGGCAGCCCCCTGGGGCTCACGGGTGTGTCCGGCGCGCGGGGCCGCCCCCTGATGGCTAGCGTGAAAGACCGGACCATCCACCGAGAACCGGAAGAGGGCCGCGATCATGGCCGTGAAACCTGAGGGCCACCCCTGCTGGGCCGACGCGATGTTCACCGACCTCGAAGGGGCCAAGAGCTTCTACGGCGAGGTCCTCGGCTGGACCTTCGGCGAGTCGTCGTCGGAGCACGGCAACTATACGGAGGCCTACCGCGACGGCAAGGCGGTCGCCGCGATCGTCCCGCCGACGCCGGGGCAGGAGGGGCAGGACGAGCAGTCGCAGTGGTGTCTGTATCTCGCCTCTCCCGACGCCGCCGCGACCGCCGCCAAGATCCGCGACAACGGCGGCGAGCTGCTGATGGAGCCGATGACCGTGGGCGACTACGGCACCATGTGCCTGGCCCGTGACCCCTCAGGCGTGGTCTTCGGCGTGTGGCAGGCCGGCAGCCACGAGGGCTTCCAGGCGCCCATGGACCAGCCGGGCGCGTTCTGCTGGGCGGAGGTCTTCACCCGCGAGCCGGAGAAGTCCGACGCGTTCTTCCCGGCGGTGTTCCCGTACACGGCCCGGCAGATGGAGGACGACGGCGTCGACTTCCGGATCTTCAACGTGGGCGACGCCCCGGTGCTGGGCCGGATGCGGATGACCGACGACTTCCCGCCCGAGGTGCCGCCGTACATCAACGTCTACTTCAGCGTCGCCGACTGCGACGAGGCCGTCGCCAAGGCCACCAAGCTCGGCGCCGTCCTCCGGTTCGGGCCGATGAGCAGCCCCTTCGGGCGGTTCGCCGCGCTCACCGACCCGCAGGGCGCGAACTTCTCGGTGATCGACACCCAGACCACCGAGGGCGACATGCCGGAGCTCACCGACGTCTCCTGAGGACTCCCGGGACCGGCGTCCCGGCCCGTCCATGGCATCATCGGGCACATGCGTGAACGAGTGGTGGCCGCGTGCGACGGGGCTTCGAAGGGAAACCCCGGACCGGCCGGCTGGGCCTGGGTCGTCGCCGACGAGACGGAGACGCCGGACCGATGGGAGGCGGGCCCGCTGGGCCGGGCCACCAACAACGTCGCGGAGCTGACCGCCCTGGAGCGGCTGCTGGCGGCCACCGACCCGGCCGTGCCGCTGGAGATCCGGATGGACTCGCAGTACGCGATGAAGGCCGTCACCACCTGGCTGCCCGGCTGGAAGCGCAACGGCTGGAAGACCTCCGCCGGGAAGCCGGTCGCCAACCAGGACCTGGTCGTCCGGATCGACGAACTGCTGGACGGCCGCTCGGTCGAGTTCCGCTACGTCCCCGCCCACCAGGTCGACGGCGACCCGCTCAACGACTTCGCCGACCGCGCCGCCAGCCAGGCCGCCTCCGTCCAGCAGCCGGCCGGCAGCGGCCTGGGCTCCCCGGAGCCGCCGTCGGCCCCGGACGCCCCGCCCGCCAAGGCGCCGGGCCGCCGCTCCCCGGCGGCCCGGAAGAAGAGCGGCGGCTCCTCGCGCACGATCAAGGCGAAGTTCCCCGGCCGCTGCCTGTGCGGCCGTTCCTACGCGGCCGGTGAGCCCATCGCGAAGAACGCGCAGGGCTGGGGCCACCCGGAGTGCCGCACCGCGGCCGCCGGGTGAGGCGCGGCACGCTCACACCACGCCGCGCCAGCCGCCGCTCTCCTGGCCGCGCTCCTCGATGAACCGCTTGAAGCGCTCCAGGTCGCCCTTGGTCTGCCGCTTCACGAAGCCCAGCTTGTCACCGACGGTCTCGGCGACGCCGTCCGGATGGAACTCCATCTGCAGCATCACCTTGGTGTGGTCGTCGTCGAGGCGGTGGAAGGTCACCACGCCGGCCTGCCGGGCGTCCCCGGCGACGGTCGTCCAGGCGACCCGCTCGTCCGGGAGCTGCTCGGTGATCTCCGCGTCGAACTCCCGCCGGACCCCGTCGACCTTGGTCACCCAGTGGGTGAGCGTGTCGGTGCGCTGCTCGATGCGCTCCACCCCGCTCATGAACTCGGGGAAGGTCTCGAACTGGGTCCACTGGTTGTAGGCGGTGTGCACGGGGACGGCGACCTCGATGGATTCCTCGACCTGCGACATGCGCGCATCACTCCTTCGTCGTTCGTCGGACAGGTCCGGCGCGAGTACCCGTGACCTCGGCGGCGATGCCCTCAGTCGGTGTCGAAGGTGTAGTGGGCGGTGTGGTCGAGCAGGTCGGCGGGGGCGGTGTCGTTCCACGGCTTCATCTTCTCGCCGAGGTCGACCACGTTCGGCGTGCCCGCGGCGGGCAGGTAGCCGGAGTCCGGGTGGCGTCGCTGCCACTCGGCCCACAGCTTGTCGACGTAGGCGTGGTGCAGCCAGAACACCGGGTCGTTGGGGGACATCCCGGTGGCCATCTGCCCGCCGACCCAGACGTGCACCCGGTTGTGCAGGTTGACGCCGCGCCACCCTTCCAGGTGGTTGCGGAAGCCGTCCGAGCCGCTGTTCCAGGGCGCCATGTCGTACGTCGGGATGGCCAGCACCGACTCCACCTCGGCCCGGGTCGGCAGTTCCCGCACCGAGGTGGCGAGCGAACGCCGCAGGTAGGTCCGTCCGTCGACGCGGACGTTGATCGACCAGTTGCCGGCGGACGCGGCGAACGGCCCGTCCATCACCCGGCCGTCCGTGCTGCGCCCGGTGCCGCCGAGGAAGTCCGGCGCCCACAGCGAGGCCCGCACGGTGCGGTCGGTGGACCAGTCCCAGTACGGCAGCGCCACGGAGGCGTCCACGGACTGCAGGGCCCGTTCGAACTCCAGCAGGTATCTGCGGTGCCAGGGCAGGAAGGACGGCGAACGGTGGCCGGTGCGCTCGCCGTTGTCGGTGTCGGAGACTATGAACTGGTTGTGCGTGGTGACGAAGTCGTCGTAGCGGCCGCTGCGCTTGAGCTCCAGGACGGCGGCGACGAAGCGCCGCTTCTCGTCGGCGGTCAGCGTCGCCTGGTTCTTCCGGACGGTCATCTTGCGTGCTCCAAAGGGCTTGCGGGGTGGTTCAGTTGGCGGGGAACGGCAGCAGGCGGGCGCCCTGGAGCTCGTCGACCGCGGCGCGTGCGGCGGCCCGCGGGGTGGGCACCGGGTCGTAGTGGCTGACGACGCTGATCCAGCTGCCGTCGGCGTTGCGCATCACGTGCAGTTCCACCCCGTCGATGAACACGGCGTAGCCGCCGCCGTGGTGCTGATGGCCCCCGCCGGCCGGCCTGCCCTGTATCCGGCGGCCCTTGTAGACCTCGTCGAAGGACTGCGGGGCGCCGTGGTCGCCGTGGTCGGCGGCGATCGCCTGGGGTGCGGCGCCGAGCGCCGTGGCGCCGCCGGCGGCGGCGGTGAGGGCGGCCGCGGCGGTGAGCGCGCGGCGACGGCTGAGTTCCGGCATACGGACCTCCGGGGTGCGTGTGGTTGACGACCCCGTATGCCTATCGGCCCGGTCACAAGCGGGAGAAATCCGCCGAGAGGGGTTGGCTCCGATCCGGACAATTGCCTACATGTCGTGCAGTATTGAACAAAGATGATCTTGCCGTGAGAGTGCCCCGCGTGACCCCGGAACGGGTAATTCCTTGCCGTGGCCGCCGGGTGATCCGTGATCTTTCGCGCGGGCGCGCGCCACCCGTGGCCTGGCTCACGCCGGGAAAGTGGCGTGAAACGGCGTAGCCGCCGGACGGCAAGGTCGCCCGCGCGCCGGCCTCGCGCGGCTGAGCCCTCAGGGCAGCAGCCGGTCGAGGAAGGCGTTGCCGAACACGTGGTGCGGGTCGAGCCGGTCGAGGATCCCGGCCGCCCGCGTCCACGCCCCGTCCCCGAACGAGGCGGGCACGGCCCGCTCCACGACCTCCGGATCGCTCCACGCGGCCCGCCCGGTGTAGCCCCAGCCCTTGGACCACTCCACCCGGGCCAGCCCGGTGCCGCCGCCGTCGTACGTGCCCAGCACGTACCGCTCCAGCTCCCGCAGGAACTCCTCCGCGGACGGGGTTCCCGGCAGGGTCAGCACGTTCAGCCACACCGCCGTGTCCCACTCGGGCCGCCCCGCCACCGGCCGCAGCGCCGACAGCAGCGGGGCGCGGGCGCCGTCCACGCCGGCGTCGGCCGGATCGTCCAGACCGGTCACCCGGATCTCCACCGAGCCGTTGACCGGGAAGCGGCCGCGGGCGGCGTACGCCGTCAGCAGCCCGCGGTAGTACGCCGTGAACCCGGCGACGACCTCCTGCACCCGGGCCCGCTCGGTGACGACCGCGTAGCCGTCGGTGTGCACCCGCAGGGTGGTGGGCCGCAGATACAGCAGCGTGTTCTTCGACGGCCCCCAGATGTCCGCCGACCCGGTCGCCGCCAGCCCCAGCACGGCCGCCTCGTACTGGGCTACGCCGAGCGCCGGCGCCAGATACCAGGCCGCCCCCGCGACCAGCCGCCCCACTAGATCGGCCACCGGCGTCGGAAGGCTGTCGGAGAACGGGTAGTTGTACGGCCCGGTAACCTCCCGCGACCCGGCCGGGCGGGTCGGCGCCACGCTCCACACCTTCAGCCACGGATGCTCGGTGAAGGCGAACCAGATCGCCTCCGCCCGCCCCGACCGGTCCAGGAAGCTCGCCAGCGTCCGCCCGCCCCGGCCGGGCGCCGCGAACAGCTCCCCGGCCGGGATGTCCGTCCGGCTGACACAGCGCAGCCGGGTGTCGGCGCCGACCCGCAGCACCACCTCGGTGACGAAGCCGCGGCCCAGGTGGGCGAGGAGCGCCGCGCAGTCCGCCTCGTCCCGCCGGAACGTACGCAGCCGGTACGCCCCGCCGGCCTCGTCCCACACGACCGCCGTCAGCGACAGCACGAGGTTGCTGAGCGAGCCGAAGGTGTGCCCGTCACGGCGCGCCTCGCCGTCGGCCGGTACGGCGGTGCCGTGCGCGTCGATCGCGAGGGCTCCGCCGAGGGTCAGCACCCCGGGCGCCGGGGCCGCGGTGAGGCCGAGCCCGTGCTCCTCCAGGAACGTGAGCAGCGCCTCCAGCGTGACGCCCGTCCCGGCGCGGACCGAGGAAGGAGACTCCAGGGCCAGGCCGGTGAGGTGCGGAGCGGTGTCGACGAGCAGGACGGGGGCGTCGGGAGGCGTCCCCTCCGGGATCGTCAGCGGCGACCAGCCGTGCGAGGCACCCCGGGCGCGGACCCGCCGGCCCGCGCGCCAGGCCCAGTTGACGACCTCGGCCACCTGCTCCGCCCGGGCCGGGGCGCACGCCCACAGCCCCGTGGCGGTGATCTCGCCCGTCCAGTTGCGGTATCCGGTGCGGTACAGGGGCACTTCCGCCGGGAAACCCGGCAACTCCTCGGCGGCGGCCGCCGGATCGGCGACGGCCAGGGCGGGGGCGGCGGCCAGTGCGGCCGTGGTGCGCAGGAAGCCGCGCCGGCTCCAGGGATCGGTCACGCGCTCACGCTAGGGGCCGCTCGCCCGGCGCCCGGTGACCGCTCGCCACGCATCACACGTGTGGGTGACAGAACCGCGGAACCGGGACCGGAGGCGTCGGCTCCGGGCAGGGACGGGCGGGTGACAGACTGACGCCATGGAAGAGCGTGTATTCGACAGATGGGGTCAGCGGGCGTCCGTCATCGGCCTGGGGACCTGGCAGCTCGGCGCCGACTGGGGCGACGTCGACGACAAGGAAGCCCTCACGGTGCTGGAGGCTGCGGCCGAGTCGGGGGTGACCTTCTTCGACACCGCCGACGTGTACGGCGACGGCCGCAGCGAACAGACCATCGCCGCGTTCCTGAGCGGCCGTCCCGATCTGCACGTCCTCGTCGCGACCAAGATGGGCCGCCGCGTCGACCAGATCCCCGAGAACTACGTACTCGACAACTTCCGCGCCTGGAACGACCGGTCCCGGCGCAACCTCGGCGTCGACCGGATCGACCTGGTGCAGCTGCACTGCCCGCCGACCCCCGTCTACTCCTCGGACGAGGTGTTCGACGCCCTGGACACCCTCGTGGCGGAGGAGCGCGTCGCGGCCTACGGCGTCAGCGTGGAGACCTGCGAGGAGGCACTGACCGCGATCGCCCGGCCCGGCGTGGCCAGTGTGCAGATCATCCTCAACCCGTTCCGCATGAAACCGCTGCGCCAGGTCCTCCCGGCCGCGCGCGAGGCCGGCGTGGGCGTCATCGCCCGGGTGCCGCTCGCCTCCGGCCTGCTGTCCGGCAAGTACACCAAGGACACGGTCTTCCCCGAGAACGACCACCGCACCTACAACCGGCACGGCGAGTCCTTCGACCAGGGGGAGACCTTCTCCGGCGTCGACTTCGCCACCGGCGTCGAGGCCGCCGCCGAGTTCGCCGCGCTCGCCCCCGAGGGATACACCCCCGCCCAGCTCGCCCTGCGCTGGATCGCCCAGCAGCCCGGCGTGACCACGGTGATCCCCGGCGCCCGCTCGCCGGAGCAGGCCCGCGCCAACACGGCCGCCGCACACCTGCCGCCGCTCCCCGACGCCACCCTCGACGCGATCCGGGACCTGTACGACCGGCGGATCAAGGACCAGGTCGAGGGCCGCTGGTAGGACGCCGGCAGCCGTCGCCGCACCGAAACCCCTCGGCGGGGACACTTCTGCCGCCGAGGGGGAACCCGGAGGGGAAGGACAGTGGATCGTTCCCAAGGGGAGGCGGAGTCGTGACGGCCGGCGAAGACAGCGCGAAGAGGGCCAGAGGGCGCAACGAGACGGAGGAGGAGAGAGCCGACCGGATGTGGGTCGAGCTCATCCAGGAAGTGCGCGTGGCCCAGATGGGCGTCCAGATCCTGTTCGGTTTCCTGCTCACCGTCGTCTTCACCCCGGTGTACCGCGAACTGCCCGACACCGACCGCACCATCTACATCGTCACGGTCGTCCTCGGGGCCGCCGCGACCGGCGCCCTGATCGGACCGGTCTCCCTGCACCGGCTGGTCTCCGGCCGGCGGATCAAGCCGCAGGCGGTCAGCTGGGCCTCCCGGATGACCATCGTC
Source organism: Streptomyces sp. TSRI0107 (assembly GCF_001905845.1). Lineage (GTDB taxonomy): Bacteria > Actinomycetota > Actinomycetes > Streptomycetales > Streptomycetaceae > Streptomyces. Next base: position 103,265 of record NZ_LIVZ01000012.1, read on the forward strand.
GGCCTGATCCTGCTGCTGGCCACCACGACCGCCTCGCTGCTGCTGATACTGCGGGTGGCGACCCACGACGACTTCGTCCCGTGGCTGGTCACCGGTGTCCTGCTGTGGTACCTGCTGTGCTGGTTCGGGATACCCCTGTGGACCCGGCACCGGTACACCAGCCGCGGGGAGCCGCCGCTCAGCCCTCGGCGATGACCTCGGCCAGGAAGTCGTCCACCCGGATCCGCTCCCGGCCGGGCGCCACCACGGCGTGACTGTCACGCAGGAAGGCCGCGACCGCCGGGGCCCAGGCGAACACCGTCGCGTGATGGTGCCCGCCGTCGGCCCGGGGGTCGCCGAAGAAGTCCAGCCGCAGCTCCTCCCAGCGGTCCGTCGACGCCGGACGCATCCGGACGTCACCCACCCCGACCGGCCGGCACAGCCCGTCGGCCAGCATCTCGCGGTCCAGCCGCCACCGGGCGAGCACCCGGCCGTCGTGGCTGAACACCATGGTCACGGCGAACGGGTCCTCGGCGTCGTACCTCAGGTGGGCGAGAACCGGGAAACGGTCCGAGGTGCCGGCCTGGAGCTGCATGACCAGGGTCCTGTGCACGAAGCTGTTCACCAGAAGGCCTCCGGGGAGAACGGACGTAAAGCCTTCCAGTACCCCCGTTCCGCACAAGATGCTCAGCTCTCCGGGTGATTCTCCCGCGCCCCGCGCAGCGCCGTGAGGCAGCCGCCGATGGCCCGCTGCAGTTCCTCCAGCCGCTGGACCATGTCGTCCTCGTAGAAGTCCCGGGCGTCGTCGAAGGTCAGTTCCTCGAACGCCTTCGTGGCCTTCTGCAGACTGCTGTAGAACTTCGTCCGCCGCTCCCGCACGCGCAGCTCGGGGTCGGCCTCCACGGTCTCGACGACGAGGGACCGCAGGGTGTCGTAGGCCTCGGTGGCCCACTCGCCGGCGTCCTCGTCCTCCTCCAGCTCGTCGATCAGCGACAGATGCCGCTCGGCCTCCCGGCGCAGCTCGGCGGGCGCGTCGACGGTCTGCCCGGCCGGGGTGCGGATCACTCCGGACTCGGCGATCTGCCGGACGTAGCCGATGCGGTCGGCCGACCGGCTCTCGGTGGCCACGGCCTTCTTCAGGTCGTCGGTGCGGACCACGTCCCGGGCCAGCTCCGCCTGGAGCTCGGGGTCCTCCCGCACCCGGTCGAGCAGGGCCCGGCGGGCCGCCCGGGCGGTGGACGGGTCGGCGAGGATCGCGGCGCGCAGCGCGGTGGGGTTCTCGGCGACCTCGAGCGCCTTGGTCGGGCGGATGCCCTCGGCCTCGGCGGCCTCGGCGATGGCGGTGCCGCGCTCGGAGGCGGCGCTGGAACGGGCGACGTAGTAGCTCAGCCACACGTCGGCGTCCGGCAGCTCGACCTCCTGGCCCGGCGTGAGCGCCTCGAAGTGCGGCACGAGGCCGTCGTCGGCGGCCCGGTCCCAGGCCCGGTAGTAGCGCATGACCCGTTCCGGGGAGCAGCCGGCCAGCTCCGCGAACTCCTTCGCGGACACCTTCGGCGTGCCCTCCGCGGCCTGCCCGCCGGGCCGCACGCTGCGCGCCACCTTCAGCCCGAAGGCCCATCCGCCGGTACGCGCGTAGGCGCCGAACTCACGCGCGTCCCGCGCGACGAGCTCGGACCCGTCGGCGGACACGGTGGGGGACTCGACCGGGGCGATCGCTGGGCTCAACGGTGACTCTCCTGGGCGGGGCGCGGACTGCGAAAACGACAAACCGGAATCCTATCCGCACCCCCGGCCCGCTCAGTCCAGCGCGTCGTGCAGCGCCGGCAGCAGCGTCTTCCCCGACCAGTCCAGGAACTCGGGCTGCGACTCCCCGCCGATCTGCACCAGCGCGATCTCGGTGAAACCGGCCTCCGCGTAAGGCCGTACGGCCTCGACGAAGGCGTCCGGGTCGTCGCCGCACGGGATCGACGCGGCCACGTCGTCCGGCGTGACGAACTGCGTCGCCGACTCGAAGGAGTCGGGGTGCGGCAGCTCGGAGTTGACCTTCCAGCCGTTGCCGAACCAGCGGAACTGGGCGTGCGCCCGCTTGATGGCCGCGTCCCGGTCGGTGTCGTAGCAGACCGGCAGCTGGCCCACGCGCGGCTTGCCCGTGCCGCCGTGCCGGTCGAAGGCCTCCAGCAGTCCCGGCTTGGGCTCGGTGGCGATGACCAGGTCGGCCAGGCGGCCGGCCAGCTCGCAGGAGCGGTCGCCGGAGACGGCGATGCCGATCGGCGGCGGCTCGTCCGGCAGATCCCACAGCCGGGCCGACTCCACGTCGAAGTGGGTGCCGCGACGGCTGACGTGCCCGCCCTCGAACAGTGCCCGGATGATCTCGACGGCCTCCTCCAGCATCTCGTGCCGCACCTCCACCGGAGGCCAGCCGCCGCCCACCACATGCTCGTTGAGGTTCTCGCCCGACCCCAGACCGAGCCGGAACCGGCCCTCCGACAGCAGCTGCATCGTCGCCGCCTTCTGCGCCACCACCGCCGGGTGGTAGCGGAAGGTCGGGCAGGTCACGTACGTCATGAGCGGGATGCGGGAGGTCGCCTGCGCCGCCGCGCCCAGCACGCTCCACGCGTACGGGGAGTGGCCCTGCGCGCGCAGCCACGGGAAGTAGTGGTCCGAGGTCACCGAGAAGTCGAAGCCGACCTCCTCGGCCCGTGCCACATGGTCGACGAGGTCACGAGGGCCGGCCTGCTCGGTCATCATCGTGTATCCGATTTGCGCCATAACGGGCGAGTCCCCGGCTCGGAGCGGTGAAAACGGCGCCCCTGCGACCTGCGTGAAACCCCTCGCTACCCGGGTGATCACCGGGGCAGGATGACCGTATGAAGGTGCGACCCCTCCCCAGCAGCCCGCCCGCCGCCCAGGGCGTGGACGCCTCCGGTGTCCTCGCCCTCCTCGACGCGCTGGACGCCGCCCCCGAGATCGAGCCGCACAGCCTGATGATCCTGCGGCACGGACATGTCGTGACCGCCGGCTGGTGGGCGCCGTACACCCCGGACCGCCCCCAGCTGCTGTACTCGCTGAGCAAGAGCTTCACGGGGACGGCCGCCGCGTTCGCCACCGCCGAGGGACTGCTCGACCTCGACGCTCCGGTGATCTCGTACTTCCCGGAGTCCGACGCCGACGTCACCGACCCGCGCAGCCGGGCGATGCTGGTCCGGCACGTGGCGACGATGTCCAGCGGCCATCTCGCCGAGACCCTCGACGCGGCCCGCGCCCTCGACCGCGCCGACCTGGTACGCGGCTTCCTGCTGCTGCCCCCGGACCGCGACCCCGGCACCGTCTTCGCCTACAACCAGCCCACCACCTACACCCTCGCGGCGATCGTCCAGCGCGTCACCGGACAGTCGCTCACCGACTACCTGCGGCCGCGGCTGCTGGACCCGCTCGGCATCGGGGAGGTGTCCTGGGCGCGCGACCGCACCGGTCGCGAGATCGGTTTCAGCGGACTGCACGCCACGACCGACGCCGTCGCCCGGCTCGGCGAGCTGTATCTGCGCGACGGCGTCTGGCAGGGCGAGCGGCTGCTGCCCGAGGGCTGGGTCGCCGACGCCGCCCGCGCCCACATCCCGACCGCCGGCGGCATGGGCGACACCGAGCGCGAGGACTGGGACCAGGGCTACGGACTGCAGTTCTGGATGTCCCGGCACGGCTACCGCGGCGACGGCGCGTACGGCCAGTTCTGCCTGGTCCTGCCCGAGCACGACACGGTGATCGTGACGACCGCCGCGACCGAGCGGATGCAGGAGCTGCTGAACCTGGTCTGGGAGCATCTGCTGCCCGCCCTCCACCCCGGACCGCTGACCGGTCGCGAGGACGCCGAGGCCGCCCTGCGCGAGCGGCTGGCCGGGCTGGCGCTGCCCCCGGTCCCGGGCCGGGCCGCCCCTCCCGGGCGGGCCGACGACTGGGCCGCCGCCCCGTTCGTCCCGGCCGGCGGTGTCTGCGCGGACCAGCCGGGACTGTCGGCGGTCGCGGTCGGCGACGGCCCGGACGGCTGGACGGCTACCCTCACCGAGGACGGGCACGACCTCGTGCTGCCCCTCCACGGCCCGGACGGCTGGACCGCCGTCGACGAGCCCGTCCCCGCCGCGGTGAGCGGCGGCTGGACGGACGCCGGGACGCTGACGCTGGACGTGGTGTTCACGGAGACCCCGCACCACCTGCTGATCACCTGTTCCCTCCCGGACCGCGCCTTCACGGCCCGCTGGCACACCCAGCCGCTGCACTCCGGCCCGCTGCGCAACCGGCGCGCCCCGCGCCCGCGGTCAGCCTGACGGCGCCCGGAAGGTACGCAGGACGGTGTCCAGGGCCCGCCGGTTCGCGGGCTCGTCGAAGACGGCGGCCGGGGTCGTCCAGCGCAGCGAGTAGCCCTGGCCGCCGCCGAGCAGGAAACCCCGCCCGAGGGTGCGCGACTGCGTTCCGTCGACGGCGGTGACCCACTCCATGTCGGCGGCCGCGCGGCCCTGGTACGTGGTGGCCCGGATCTCCCCGAGCCGGCGGTATCCGCCCGCGTCCCGCAGCCCCGGCTCCACGTCGTCCCGCCACACGGCGACCGGGTCCGGCCCCAGCCGCTCGCTGTAGGTCACCGCGAGCTCCCGCTCGTCGCCCTCCGCGCCGAGGATGACGCGGTACGCCAGACCGGAGTCGCGGGTGGTGCGCAGCGGACGCCAGCCCTCGGGGAGGGCGACGGAGAAACCTTCCGGGGACGTGTACGTGCGGAAGCCGCGGGGGAGGCCGGAGGGGTCCGGCGTGGACGTGCGCGTCGGATCGGGCGGTGCCGGCGCGGTCCGGCCCGGTTCCGTCGCGGTCGGGCCGGTGTCCGGGGAACCGTCGGCGCCGGTGGCGGGACCGCCCGGCGCGGGGGACCGGGAGGGGGCGTCCGAGGCGGCGGTGGAGTCGCCGCCCGCCGGCAGGCTCGTCGTGGCGAGGACGGCCACGGCGATGGTGACCACCGCGAGCGCGGTCCCGACGGCCAGGGCACGGCCGCTCCAGCCCGGCGCCGCATGGCAGACGGCGGTGTAGGCGCGGCGCAGCCGGGGCGGCGGCGCGGCCGGCCGGGCGTCGGCGGTGTCCTCGTGCAGTACCCGGGTGAGCGCCTCGCGGACCACCGGGCGCGTCAGCCGCTCCCGGGAGTCCTTGCGCAGCAGCCCCTGAACCACCCGGCCGAGCGGCCCGGCCCGCATCGGGGTGCGCAGCGGCAGCCGGTCCACGCCCCGCAGGGTCACCTCCGGCCGGTCCCGGTCACGGAACGGGGGGCGTCCCTCCACCAGGGTGTACAGGATGGCGCCCAGCGCCCACAGGTCCGCCGCCGGGCCGATCCGCTCGTCCCGGGCCTGCTCGGGGGAGGCGTACGACGGTGCCGTCAGCCGTGGCGCGAGGGTCGTCCCGGCCAGGCCGAAACCGGCGACCACGACCGGGCCCCGCTCCGGCACGACGACCTGGCCGGGGCTCAGCTCGCCGTGCGTGATGCCCGCGCCGTGCGCCGCCTCCAGGACGTCCAGCAGCTCCAGCCCGATCCGCGCCGCCCGCACGTAGTGCACGGGGCCGCGCTCGGTGAGGAGTTCGCCGAGCGGGGTGCCTCCGACCCAGTCGGTGACGGTCCACAGCACGCCCGCCTCCACGACCGCGTCGAGCACCGGGGCCACCTGGCCGGGGCACAGCCGCTCGACCGTCTCGGAGGTGCGCACCACCCGGCCGACGAGCCGCCGCGTGCCCTCCTCGCCCGCGCCCTCCGGCAGCCGGATCTCCGTCACCAGGCAGGGACGCCCGGCCTCGACGTCCTCCCCGTACCAGCAGACGCGGTTCGTCTCACGGTGGACGACGTCGAGGAGCCGGTATCTCCCCGCGACCGCCTCGTGTGCGCCGACGTACGCCTCGCCCATGTCATCCCTCGCTGACCGCCCGGTTCTCACCCTTTCCCAGTGGTACGAGGGCCGCGACGGCGGGCGTTCAACACGCGGGCGCGTATTCCGCGCTCCGGGCTATTTTTGACGTTGCGTCAGTGCCGGCCGGTGCCGGGCACGTCAGCTCAGTCCGAACCGCTCCGCCCAGGACCGCGGGTCACCGGTCGGCGCGTTGCCCCCGCACACCACCAGCCCGAGCCGCGCCTCGTCCCCGACCCGCTCCAGGACTCGCCGGGCCGCGGGCAGCAGACAGCCGGCGGCCGGCTCCGTCCACAGCTTGGCGTGCTCGGCGAGCTCCTGGCAGCCCCGCACGGCCTCCCGGTCGGGCACCACCAGCACCTCGTCGACCAGCGCGGACACATGCTCGTACGTCAGCGGGGACACCGACGGGGCGCTGAGCGTGGACACGATCGACGACAGCTCCACGGGCACCGGACCGCCGGCCGCGAGCGCCGCGGACATCGCCTCGGCGCCCTCGGTCTCCACGCCCCAGATCCGCACCGCCGGGCGACGGGCGCGCAGCGCCGCCGCCACTCCGGCGATCAGCCCGCCCCCGCCGATGCTGACCAGCACGTCGGTCAGCTCGCCCGCGTCCTCGGCGAACTCCAAACCCACGGTTCCCTGTCCGGCGATGACCAACGGATCGTCGAACGGGTGCACAAGGGTCAGCCCCTCGTCGCGCAGCACCTCAACGAGGCGGAACGCCTCGGCCATCCCGTCGGTCAGCCGCACCGACGCACCGGCCTCCCGGGCGATGTCGACCGACCGCGCGGGCGCCGAGCGCGGCATGACGACCGTCGCCTTCACGTCCAGGGCGGCGGCCATGACCGCGAGCGCGATGCCGTGGTTGCCGCCGCTGACCGCGACCACCCCGGCCGCCCGCTCGGCCTCGCTCAGCGACAGCAGCCTCGCCGTCGCCCCGCGGGCCTTGAACGAACCGGTGCGCTGGAGGAGTTCCAGCTTGGTGGTGACCGGGACGCCGAGCAGCGCCGACAGACCGGGGCTCGACACGGTGGGGGTACGGACGACATGGCCGGCGATCCGCCCGGCGGCGGCTTCGATGTCCGAGATGCCGATCAAGGAACTCACTCATCCTTCCGGCGCGGCGGTCCGGTGATCCGCGCCGCGTCGACCCTCACCCGCCGGGAGGCCGGTGGTCAACACGATCCCGCCGGGGACGCCCCGCTCAGTGCTGCTGCGGCCGGCCGGCGGTCGCCTCACTGGGCCGCACCACCACGTGGCCCTCACCCTCCAGCTTCAGCTGGACCGCCTCCCCGGAACCGCCGCGCAGCATCGAACCGATGGTCTGGGACCGGTGCAGGGAGGTCGCGAGGCCCGCGGTCCAGCCGACGACCGCGTCGGTGTCGACGTGGACGGGAAGCCGGGGCGTCACGGGGATCACCAGGGGATTGCCCTCGCAGACCAGCCCCAGCCGGCCCTGGCCGGTGAAGACGCTGTTGAACAGGCCGCCGCCCGCGATGCCCGCGCCCTTCACGGTGGCGATGCGGTAGGCGAGGGTGGCGTCGAAGCACAGGACGTTGCGGCCGTTCACGGTGAACTCGTCACCGGGGCCGACCTCGACGACGAAACAGTTCTGCGCCTCGTGCGCGAACCACGCCTCGCCCCGCCCGCGCACCGTCATCAGCGGCAGTCCCTCGCCGGTGACCGCGCGCTTGAGCATGCCGCCGACCCCCTGGCCCTTGCGTTCGAAGGCGAGGTCGCCGCGGTAGGCGATCATCGCGCCCTGACGGGCCAGCATCTCGCCGTCGACGGTGTACCGGACGCACTTGGCGTTCTCGACGGTCATGCCCGGCCCGGAGGCGGGCCGCACCATGTGCTCGCTGGAAAAGAGGTCACCCTTCATGCGGGCATCCTGGGCCGGAGGAGGACCCTCCGCCAAGCCTGCTCGTCGGGGTCCAGCGCCTTCGGCCACCTCAGCCACCTCAGCCACCGAACACCTGCGTCCAGTACGTCCCCGAGCGCCCGCCGCCCGCGAAGCCGACGCCGATGTGCGTGAATTCGCGCCTGAGGATGTTGGCGCGGTGCCCGGGGCTGTTCATCCAGCCGGTCACCACCTCGGCGGGGGAGCGCTGGCCGCAGGCGATGTTCTCGCCGATCGAACGCCGGTCGGCGCCGGCCGCGGCGGCCCGGTCCCAGGGGCGGCTGCCGTCGGGCGAGGTGTGGGAGTAGAAGTCCCGGGCCACCATGTCCGCGCTGTGCGCCTGCGCCGCCGCGGTCAGCGCGGGGTCCCCGGCCAGGGGGCGCAGGCCGGCACGGGCGCGCTCCCGGTTGGTGAGGCCGACGACCTCGGCGGTGGTCCGCGCCAGATCGCCGGGGGTGAGCGGGCGCGCCCACAGCGCCGTCCAGTAGACGTCGCCCGACCGGCCGCCGCGCGCCGAACCGACGGCGGCGTGGCTGAACGCGGGGTCGTGGAGGGTGCGGCGGGGGCCGTCGTTGCGCAGGCAGTACGCGACGAAGTCGGCGGGCGTGCGGGGCCCGGAGACCAGGTGCTCGCCGACCGTGACATACACGTATCCGGCGGCCGTGACGCGCCGGTAGAGGGAGACGCCGTCCCGGCCCTCCGTCCCGAGCCGTCCGGCCGCCGCCATCGCCGCCGCGTGCTCGCGGGCCGCGCCGGCCAGCCGGCCGTCCAGGGCGACCGGCGGGGAACCAGCCCGCGCACGGGCGGAGTTGACCAGGCCGAGGAAACCGTCGTCGTCCGGCTCGGCGGCCGGCCGGGGAGGGACGACCGCCGCCGGCACTCGCGCGGGCGGCGCGTCGTCGACCACGTCCACCCCGAAGTCACGGACCAGCCCGGCGAGCCCGTCCGCGTACCCCTGCCCGAGGGCGCGCAGCTTCCAGCCCGGCCCGCGCCGGTAGACCTCGGCGAGCAGCAGCACCGTCTCCCGGTCCGGACGCGCCGGGGTGAAACGGGCCAGCTGACGGCCGCCGGTGTCCGTGACCCGCAGGGCCGGGGCGGGCAGGCGGCCCAGGTCGGTGCCCGGCTCGGCGGGGCTGACGACGACGGTGACCCGGGTCGCTCCGGCGCGCAGCCGCGGCGGGTCCAGGGTGAGCGTGTCGCCGCGCAGCCGGGCGCCCGGCGCCGACGGCTGGTTGTAGAAGACGAAGTCGCCGTCGCCGCCGACCCTGCCGCCGTCGTCGGTGATCAGCGCGGAGACGTCGAACGGCCCGGGCACCCGCAGGGTCAGCGGGCCGCCCGGCAGGGGCAGATTGCCACCGGGGACCAACTCGCTCATGGCGCCGCCCTGCTGTCAAAGGGTTCTCGGACCGGACAACGACCGCCGGGACACGGAAGGTTCCCGCGCCCGGCAGTGCCACTCAGCTTCCGGCGGGCTCCCCGACGGCGACCTGCGGGGCGACGTCCTCGTACCGCTCCACGGACTCGCCGGACCCGCCGCGCGCCTTCCCCTTCGTGCCGCAGAACGCCGACTCCAGGGTCCCCAGCATGGTGTTGAGGACGGTGCCGTTGTTGGAGGTGTTGGCGAGCGCGGTGAGGCTGCGGCTGCCGTCCTCGGTGGTGAACGCGTACGTGTAGTAGCCCTGCACCGCTCCGGTGTGCCCGTACACCGACACCCCGCACGACAGGTCCCGCCGCCGCAGCCCCAGCCCGTACGCCTGCGAGTCGCCGACCTTCGCCCACTTCGTCATCTCGGCCAGCCGCGCCGCGGAGGTCAGCCGGCCGCCGAGCAGAGCCGAGTAGAAGGTGTTCAGGTCACGCGTGGTGGAGATGACGGCACCCGCGCTCTGCGCCCACGACACGGTCTGCCGGGTGGAGTCCACGAGCGGCGCGCCCGCCTCGTCCGGGGTGAGGTATCCGCGCGCGTGCCGGCCGGGGACGCGGGTGCCGGGATGGACGTAGAAGGTGTCGTGCAGGCCCAGCGGCCCGAAGATCCGGTCCCGGTACTCGGCCGCCACGCTGTTTCCGGTCAGCTTCTCGACGAGCATGCCGGCGACGACGAAGTTGGTGTTCGAGTACCGGTAGGCGGCGCCCGGCGCGTCGGTGGGCGGGTACTGCAGCGCGCGGTCGACCAGCTGACGGTAGGTGAAGACCTCGTCCCGGACCGCCTCGAAGCCGGGGACCGTCTTCTCGAACATGTCGTTGGTGTAGTCGTACAGGCCGCTGCGGTGGCTCAGGAGGTGCCGCACGGTGATCCGGTCGTCGGGGAGCAGCCCGGGGAGATGGCGCTCGACCGGGTCGTCGAGCTTCAGCCTTCCCTCGTCGACGAGTTGCAGCAGGACGACGGCCGTGAAGGTCTTGGTGACGCTGCCGACGCGGAAGCGGTCCTCGTCGGCGAGGGCCCGGCCGGTCCCGCGGTCGGCGACGCCGACGGCAGCCCGGCGCACACCGCCCCGGTCGTCGATCCGGGCCATCGCGCCGGGCGCCCCCTGCCGCCCCGCGGCGCGCAACACCCCGCGCACTCCGGTGAGATCGGGTGCGCGCAGTCCGGCGGTCCGCGCCGCCGGGGCCTCCCCGCCCATCGCGGGTGCCGGCACCGCCAGCAGGGACAGCACCACCGCCCCGATCACCGAACCGCCGCGTACCGTCGCCGAGCCCATCCGGTCCCTCTTCCACGCGCGCCCGCCCGGCGTCCGTACGACACCGGGCACCTCGAAGGCGAGGACACCTTCTCGCACCCGGCCCGGTCCTCCGGCGGCGACACACAGTCCGGCCGCCCGGATCACCGGATGACGTGACACGCGCCCCGAGTCAGCGGGCGTCGGCCGGCCAGGACGTCAGCAGGCCCCGCCGGTGCGCGATCGCCACCGCCTCGGTACGGCTCGCGGCGCCCAGCTTGGCGAGGATGTTCGACACGTGCACGCTCGCCGTCTTGCCGGTGATGAACAGCTCCTCGCCGATCTGCCGGTTGCTGCGGCCGAGGGCGAGCAGACCCAGCACGTCCCGTTCCCGGGCCGTCAGCGGCGACGCGCCCGCCGCACCGGACGGCCGGTCCGCGAGCCGGCCGCGCCGCACCAGGGCGTCCACCCGCTCCGACAGCCCTGCGGCGCCCAGCGCCACGGCCGTCTCCCGGGCCGCGCGCGCCGCCGCGGCCGCCTCCTCGCGCCGCTCGACGGCGAGCAGGGCCTCGGCGTGGCCCAGCCGGCAGCGAGCCGTCTCGTACACGTCCCCCAGACCGGTGAAGGCGGCGACCGCCCGCTCCCAGCCCGCCGGTTCCGCGCCGGACCCCGCCCGCGCGCACTCCGCCTCGGCCCGCGCCAGCCACGCCATCCCCTCGGGCCCGTGCGGTATGCCCTCCTCGCCCTGCCGGGCCACGGACCGTGCCAGCTCCGTCAGTTCGACCGCGGTGTCCGCCCACCGCCGCGCCCCGGCCTCGTCCCCGGCGAGCCGCAGCTCCGCCGCCCGGTCGGCCACCGCGGTCAGCGCCAGCGCGGCCAGCCGGACGGAGGCGTCCGGCCGGATCCCCGAGTCGTCGGTCAGCGTCCCGACCGTGCTCCACACCCGCTCCACGGCCGCCTCGGCGTCGCCGCGCCGGGCGGCGGCGTCGGTCAGCACGATGCCCGCGACGAACGCGGCCATCCAGTCGAACGGCCCGTCCAGCAGGGCACGCGCCCGCTGCTCGATGTCCGCCTCGCCCCGCGCGAGGCCCACCAGGAGCGCCGGACCGTTCACGTAACCGCCCGTCACCGGCAGCACCGCCGTGTCGGCCGCCGCCGCGGCCACGCACTCGTCCCAGCGGCCCACGACGTAGAGCACCAGCAGCCGCATGTAGCGCATCTCCAGCGGATACGGCGACGACAGCAGGCCCGCGCGACGGGCCCGGTCCAGGCCTTCCGTCAGCCACGGCAGGGACTGCTCGGGCTCGCCCGCCTCGAAGCAGGAGATGGCCAGATTGAGCAGCGCGCGCAGCTCCACGGGCGTGTTGCCCGCCCGCCGGGCCAGCTCCAGGGCCTCCCGCAGCCGGGCGTGCCCCTCCGGGGTGCGGCGGCCGCCGCCCTCCAGGGCGGCCAGCGAGATCAGCAGATCGGCGCGGGCGTCGGTGACGTCCAGCCGCTCGGCGACGCGCAGCGCCTCACGCGCCACCCTCGACGCGGTCTCGCCCTCGCCCATCTGACGCGCCGCCATCGCGTGCGTCGCCGCCGCCCACACCCACGTCGGCGACGGCGGCTCGGCGGGTATCAGCGCCAGCGCCTCGCTGCTGTAGGCGTACGCGGCAGCCAGGTTGTCGACGCTCAGCAGGTTCCCGGCGAGCGTGTAGCGGACCCGCGCGGCGAGCTCCGAGTCCGCGTCCCGGCCGACGCCGTCCAGGGCGGCCCGGGTCAGGGCGACCGCGCGGTGCGACTCCCCGGCGTGCGCGGCGGCGGCCGAGGCGCGCAGGGTGAGCGCGACCCGGTCGGCACCGTCGCCCGCGGGGCGGGCCGCCGGGTCCACCGTCCCCCACAGGTCGAGGACCGCCTCCAGGTGCCGCAGCTCCTCGGCGGGCGCCCCCAGCAGCCGGGCGTGGTCGGCGGCCTCCAGGGACGCGCCCAGCGCCTCCGGCAGGTCGTGGCTCTCGCGGTAGTGGTGGGCACGCTCGGCGGCGCTCTCCGGCGTACGGCCCCGGCCGGTGAGCAGCCGGGCGAACGACCCGTGCAGCCGCGACCGTTCCCCGGGAAGCAGATCGGCGTACACCGCCTCGCGGATCAGCGCGTGCCGGAACGCGTACGTGCCGCCGTCGCCCGCGACCAGCAACTGCCGCCCCACGGCCTCCCGCAGCGCCGACTCCAGCTCGGCCTCGGAGCGGGCGACCGCGTCCCGCAGCAGATCGTGCTCGACCCGCCGCCCGGCGACGGCGGCCGTGCGCAGCACCTGCTGCGCGGTGTCCGGCAGTTGCTCGAACCGGATGAGCAGCAGGTCCGCCAGGCCGCTCGGCACACCGCCGGGCTCCTCGTCGCCGGCCGCGAGCAGTTCCTCCGCGTAGAACGCGTTGCCCTCGGCGAGCTCCACGATCCGGCGGACCGTGGCCTCCGGCAGCGGTTCCGGGCGCAGCTGGCGCACCAGCCGGGCCACCTCCGCGTCGGGCAGCGGGCGCAGCTCCAGCCGCTCGACGGCGGGCAGCCGCACGAGTTCGGCCAGCAGCGGCCGCAGCGGGTGACGGCGGTGCAGGTCGTCCGCGCGGTAGGAGGCGAACACCGCGAGCCGGTGGCCGGGTGCCCCGCCCGCCGGCCGCTGCGGCACACCCCGGCTGAGCAGGAACCGCAGCAGGTCCCGCGACGACTGGTCGGCCCAGTGCAGATCCTCCAGGACCAGCAGCAGTGCGGCGGTCTCCGACGCCTCGGCGAGCAGCGCCGCCACACCCTCGAACAGCCGCAGCCGCCCGCCGACCTCCCGCTCGGCGTCCGGCCCGCCGCCGAGCAGCCGCTCGACCACGGGATGCGCGGCCAGCACGGGGGCGAACCGCTCGTCGGCGGCGAGCGCGCCCAGGATCTCGGTGAACGGCAGATACGGCAGGCCCACGTCGCCGAGGTCGACGCAGTGCCCGGTGAGCACGGTCATCCCGGCCCGCGTGGCCCGCGCGGCGGCCTCGTCCAGCAGCCGCGTCTTGCCGACGCCCGCGTCCCCGGCGACCAGGACCGCCCGGGGTTCACCTTCCCGGGCGCGCCCCAGCACCCCGGCGAGCCGGGCCAGTTCGTCGTCCCGGCCGGTCAGCGGCGTGGTGAATGAGCTGTGCGACACGCGCCCATCCTGACACGCGCGCCGGACCCGGCCGGCCCGGATTTCCGGCCCGGGGCGACGGACGTCCGGGCCTGGGCGGGGGCCGCCTCAGCGGAGCGTCGTCGCCCAGTCGGCCGGCACCCGCCCCGCGGGGCCCGGCACCGGCTGGTCCTCGGGATGGCTGGACGGCGGGGCGAGAGCGGGGCCGGAGTCGTACAGGGCCTCGGTGTCGTAGTTCCAGAACCAGTCCTCGCCCGGCTCGTAACTCTGCACCAGCGGATGCCCGGTGGCCCGGTAGTGGGCGGTGGCGTGCCGGGCGGGGGAGGAGTCGCAGCAGCCGACGTGCCCGCAGGACGCGCACCGCCGCAGGTGGAACCACCAGCCGCCCTCCGCGTCGCAGTCCGCGCAGCCGGGGCCGCTCGGCGGCACCTGGGCGTCGATCGCCGTCTCTTCGGTCATGCGGGCTCCTCAAGGGACTCGGTGGACTCGGTGGACTCGGGGGACGTCTCTTCCTCCGCCGCGGTCAGCGGCAGGAGCACCTGGAACCGGGTGTCTCCCGGCACGGACTCCACGTGGATGCTGCCGTGATGCTTGTTCACCACGATCCGCCAGGAGATGTCCAGGCCGAGCCCGGTGCCCTCGCCCACCGGCTTGGTGGTGAAGAACGGGTCGAAGATCCGGTCCCGGATCTCCGGTGCCACGCCCGGCCCGGTGTCGCGGAACTCGACCAGCAGCCGGTCGTGGTCGAGCGCGGTCCGCACCGTCAGCGTGCCCTGCCCGCCCGCGCCGGCCATGGCGGAGACCGCGTTGTCGATGAGGTTGGTCCACACCTGGTTCAGCTCCGCCGGGTAGGCGGGGATCGGCGGCACCGTCCGGTCGTACTCCTTGACGACCTCGATCCGCTCGCCGATCTTCCCCGACAGCATCAGCAGGGTGCTGTCGAGCAGTTCGTGCACGTCGGCGATCCGGTAGGGCGCGCGGTCCAGCTGCGAGTACTGCTTGGCGGCGTCCACCAGGTGCGAGATGCGGGTGGTGGAGTCCGCGATCTCGTCCATCAGCAGCTCGGTCTCCACCGTGTAGTTGAGCCAGCCGATCGCGCCCGGCAGGATCGCCTCGTCGACGGCCGCGGCCACCTGGTCCAGCCAGTCCGGGTCGAGACCGGCCTGCACGAAGGTGGGCGCGAGCCGCCAGCCGTCCGGGATGCCGTGGTCGTCCAGCCAGTCGGCGACCTCGTCCTCGCGGTCCGACGCCTCCAGCGGGCTGAGCACGGGCGCCTTGGCGACCCGCTCGGCGGTGCGCTCCTGGATCTCGATGAGCTGCGCCAGGTCCTCGCGCGGATACGGGCCCGCCGAGATGACGCTCAGCTTGTGCCGCATCTTCGCCACCCGCTCGCGCAGCGCGGCGGTGGCCCGCACGGCCGCCGCCGCGGGGTTGTTCAGCTCGTGGGTGAGCCCGGCGGACAGCGAGCCGAGCGCCAGCAGCCGCTCCCGCTGCCCGATCATCCGCTGGGTGTTCTTCGACCCGAAGAACAGCCCTTCCAGGAGGTGGACCGCCATCGGGAACCACTCCTGCATGATGCTCGCGAACGTGTCGGCGGGCAGCACGAAGAACCGGGTCGGCTCGGTGACCCGCATCGAGTTGTTGTAGACCTGCCGCACCCGGTCGCCGATGTACGCCTGCATGGCCCCGGCGTACACCCCGGGCTGCGAGGTCCGGGTTACCTCGACGTCGTCGCCGCCGACCCGCCGGGACAGCACGACGGTGCCCTCGATCATCACGTAGAAGCAGGTGGCGGGCTCGCCCTCGGTGTAGACGGGCCCCGGTTCGAACAGCTCCACCCGCCCCTCGGCGCACAGCCGCCCCAGCTGTTCGGGGCTCAGCTTCTCGAACAGGAACAGCGAGCCGATCTCCCGCGGGCTGCACGGCACCGGCTGCCCGCTCACGACTGCTCCAGATAGCGGTGCACGAGCATCACGGCCATGGCTCCCTCTCCGACGGCGGACGCGACCCGCTTCGCGGACTCGGCGCGCGCGTCGCCCGCCACGAACACGCCCGGCACATTGGTCTCCAGGTGGTACGGCGGCCGGTCCAGCTCCCAGCCGGCGGGCGGCCGCCCGTCCGGGCTCAGGTCGGGCCCGGCGAGGATGAACCCGCGCTCGTCGCGCAGCACCGTGCCGTCCAGCCAGTCGGTCAGCGGCGCCGCCCCGATGAACACGAACAGCCACTGGGCGTCGACCTGTTCGGTGTGCCCGGTGTCCACGTCCCGCAGGGTCAGCCGCTCCAGGTGGCCCGAGCCGTGCGCGGCCTCGACGACCGTGCGGGCCCGCACCGAGATGTTCGGCGCCTCCTCGATCTGCTGGATCAGATAGTGCGACATCGACGCCGACAGCGACTCCCCGCGCACCAGCAGCGTCACCGACTTCGCGCCCCGGGCGAGATACATCGCCGCCTGCCCGGCCGAGTTGGCGCCGCCGACGATGTACACGTCGTGGCCCTGGCAGGAGGGCGCCTCCGTCAGCGCCGACCCGTAGAAGACGCCGCAGCTGGTCAGCTCCTCGCAGCCGGGCGCCTGGAGCTGCCGGTACGACACACCGGTCGCCAGGATCACGGTGTGCGCGGCGATCGCCGAGCCGTCGGAGAACCGGACGATCCGCGCGGCGCCGTTCACCTCCAGCCCGGACACCTCACGCGCGGTCAGGATCTCGGCGCCGAACTTCGCCGCCTGCCGCCGGGCCCGGTCGGTGAGCTGCGCGCCCGACACTCCGTCGGGGAAGCCCAGGTAGTTCTCGATCCGCGAGCTCTGCCCGGCCTGCCCGCCGGTCGCCGACCGCTCCACCAGCACCGTCCGCAGGCCCTCCGAGGCCCCGTACACCGCGGAGCCGAGCCCGGCCGGGCCGCCGCCGATCACCACCAGGTCGTAGAACTCGGCGGTCGGCGTGGTCGCGAGCCCCACCCGCGCGGCCAGCTCGGGTGCGTCCGGCTCCACCAGCGGCGTCCCGTCCGGGGTGACCACCAGCGGCAGCCGGGTCCCGTCCGCCCCGGCCGCGGCCAGCAGCCGGCGGCCCTCCGGCTCGTCGGAGGAGTACCAGCGGTACGGCACCTGGTTGCGGGCCAGGAACTCCCGTACGTCCGAGGAACGCGCCGACCACCGGTGCCCGACCACCTTGGTGCTGGGCACCGGCCGGTGGTCGCTGGTCCGCCACGCCTGGAGCAGATCGTCCAGGACCGGGTACAGCTTCTCCTCCGGCGGATCCCAGGGCTTGAGCAGATAGTGGTCCAGGTCCACCACGTTGATCGCGTCGATCGCCGCGTTGGTGTCCGCGTACGCGGTCAGAAGCACCCGCCGGGCCCCCGGATACACGTCCAGGGCCTGTTCCAGGAACTCGATGCCGTTCATCTGCGGCATCCGGTAGTCGGCCAGGATCACCGCCACGAGGTCGCCGCGCAGCTTCAGTTCGCGCAGCGCGTCGAGCGCGGACTCGCCGGACTCCGCGCGCACGATCCGGTACGACGCCCCGTAACGCCGTCTGAGATCACGGGCGACCGCGCGCGAGACCCCCGGGTCGTCGTCCACGGTCAGAATGACGGTCCGCGCTGCGTCGGCGGCCTGTGCCATACGTCTCCACCCCGAGTGGTCGGACAATCGGGCGCGGCGTCCCCGTCGTCACCGCCCCGGCTCACGCCATCGTATGTTCGATCGCCCGACTTCGCTCAGGTATGCGAAAGGCCCGGTCAGGAGCCGGTCCGCGCGGCGGCGGGGCCGGCGGCGTCCACGGCCGGCCGCCCCCGGACGCGGCTCACGCCGGCGACGTAGGGAAGACTGACCGGAACTGATCGAAAAGGCCATGACGGCGAGAAGAGGAGGCGGCCGGATGACACGTCCCATCACGGCAGGGGTGGACGGATCGGAGGAGAGCCACGCGGCGCTGGCCTGGGCGGCCCGGGAGGCCGTCCGGCGCGGGCTGGCGCTGCGCGTGGTGCACGCCTGGCGGTTCGAGCCGGACCAGGCGGTGGACGGGGACCGGGACACCCAGGCCGACTGGGTGCGCGAGGCGGTGGAGGAGGGCGTCCGGGAGATCACCGGCCGCCACCCCGGCCTGGACGTCACCACCGACGTCCGGGAGGGCGACGCCGTCGACACGCTGGCCGCCGCCGCGGCCGACTCCGAACTGCTGGCGCTCGGGTCGCGCGGCCACGGCCGGGTGGTCGGCTTCCTGCTCGGCTCGGTCGGCCAGCAGGTGATCGCCGAGGCCGCCCGCCCCGTCGTCCTGGTCCGCTCCGGGGACCAGGCCTCCGCCGAGGTGGCCGGCCGGGAGATCGTCGTCGGCCAGGAGGGCGCCCCCGAGGACAGCGCCGCCGCCCTGCGGTTCGCTTTCGAGACGGCGGCGGCGCGCGGAGCGACCGTCCGCGCGGTGCGGGCGTGGACGCTGCCGCCCGTCTTCGCCTACAGCCCGGCCTCGCTCAAGCTCCTCGATGAGGCCGGCGGCCCCGAGCCGTACGAGAAGAAGGCGCTGGGCGAGGCGCTCCAGCCGTGGCGGGAGCGCTTCCCGCAGGTACCGGTGACCGAGCACGTGGAGATGGGCAGCGCGGGGCAGGTCCTGCTGGACGTGTCCGCGCGGGCCCAGCTGGTGGTCGTCGGCCGGCGCGCCCGGCGGACCGCCGTGGGCGCCCGGATCGGGTCCGTCGCCCACGGGGTGCTGCACCACGCGCCGTGCCCGGTGGCCGTGGTGCCGCCGGCCTGATCACCGCCGCGCGGGACGCCGGTCGGGTGACTCCGGCGCGGGGCCGCCGGTGCGGTCACTCCGGCCCGGGGGTCTCCAGCGTCTTCCGGGCGCGGGGCAGGATGTTGCGGACGTAGTCGTCGACGGCCGTGTCGAGCCCGATGTCGTGCTGGGCCCGCTCCGAGAGGTACCAGCGGTGTTCCAGCAGCTGGTGGTAGATCTCGGCCGGGTCGATGCCGTCGCGCAGCTCGACCGGCACCGCCCGCACGGTCGGCCGGAACACCTCCCGCACCCAGCGGTGGGCCAGCACTTCCGGCCGGGCCGCGAGGGGGTCGCCCGGGGCGTAGTCGTCCTGGGTGGCCATCCAGGACTCCAGGTCGTTCAGCAGCCGCCGCGCCTGGTTCTCCTCGGTGTCCAGCCCGGTCAGCCGCAGCAGCTGCCGCTGGTGGTGGCCGGCGTCGACGACCTTCGGCACGAAGGTGACGGTGTCGCCGTTGGAGGAGTGGTCGATCTGCATCTCGGCCACGTCGAAACCGAGGTCGTTGAGCCGCCGTATCCGGCGCTCGATGTAGTGGTACTTGCCCGCCGGGTAGACGGAGGTGCGGGTCAGCTCCTGCCACAGCCCCTGGTAGCGGGCGCAGATCTCGTTGCCGAACGCGATCGGGTCCACGGAGGGGTGCAGCGCCCCGGACGCCTCCAGGTCGAGGAGTTCGCCGCTGATGTTGACCCGGGCGAGGTCGAGGTCGTAGTCGCGCTGCCCGTCGCTGAGCCGCGCGTGCAGCTCGCCGGTCTCGGCGTCCACCAGGTAGGCGGCGTAGGCGCCGGCGTCCCGCCGGAACAGGGTGTTGGACAGCGAGCAGTCGCCCCACGCGAACCCCGCGAGGTGCAGCCGCACCAGCAGCACCGCGAGGGCGTCCATCAGCCGGTGCATGGTCGCCGGACGCATGGTCGTCTCGAACATCGACCGGTACGGCATCGAACCGCCCAGATGCCGGGTGATCAGCACCGGCTCCAGCGGCTCGCCGTCCGCGTCCTCCCGGCCGGTCACCACGCCGAGCGCGTCCACCGCGGGGATGCCGAGCCGGTCCAGGTCGCGCAGCAGCTCGTACTCGCGCAGGGCGGGGCGCTCGGCCAGCTCCTTGACGGCGATCACCTCGCTGCCGGCGCGGGCGTAGCGCACCACGTGCCGGGAGATGCCGCGCGGCAGCGGGACCAGGTACTCCTCGGGCCACTCCTCCAGCGGGAGCTGCCAGGGCAGTTCGAGCAGGAGCGCCGGGTGCTCCGGGTTCGTGGCGCTGATGTGCAAAGCCATGGCCTGACCTTAGACGGTGCGCGACGTACCCGGAGGAGCCGTCTCAGCGCGGCGTGATGGTCGCCAGTACGCCCCGCGTGGCCGTGCCGTCCGGCCAGGTCCATCCCGCGACGAGCTGTCCGGAAGCCTCCGGCTCGTCCTCCGCCGGCCGCAGAACGCGGTTGAGCCGGACGTCGAACCCGTCGCCGGGTCCGGTTCCGCGCACGGTGACGGTCGGGTCGGGGGTGTCGCTCTCGTTCTGGTGCTGCGGCACCGCCTCACCCCGCAGCAGGGCACGCAACTGGGCCGTCACCACCGGGTCGTGGACGCCGTCGTAGATCCACCGGGTGCCGAGCACCCCGTGCTCGGAGGTGCCGATCAGCGCCTCGCCGGGGACGCCCTCCAGCGCCGCGCCGCGGTAGCCCATCGGCACCAGATACGCCACCGGCTCCGGTGCGCCGGCGTCCGCCACGACCATGAACTCGATCCCGACCTCGCCCTCCGGGTCGTCCAGCCGGAACCCGCCGGCCTTGACCGGTTCCGGCGTGCCCGCGTGGCCCACGTACCAGCTCTGCTTCGGCAGCCAGCCGGCCAGCAGTTCCAGCTTGGTGGGCGTCATGGTGGTGTGGTGGATGGCGGCCATGCGAAGTGCTCCCTCACGTCTGGGTCCGGGCCCGATCTCCGACGGGACGGGATCGAACCTACCCTCTTCCGCGATCACTTCAGGCAGCGCGTTCCCTGGCGTGGAGTGCCGCGTCGCGCACCGGACCGTGGTGGACGGGACCGTGGCCGGGCAGCAGGACGTCGGCGGCGAGGCCGGCGAGCACGTCCAGCGAGGCCACCGCGTGGGCCCGCTCGTGGTGGAACATGTCGGGCAGCAGCTGCGGGCCCTCGGCACGGCTCGTGGGATGGCCGCTGACCAGGGCGTCACCGGAGATCACCACACCGGCGCCGGGCAGGTGGTAGGCGCAGTGGCCCAGGGTGTGGCCGGGGGTGTGCACGGGCACGGGCCGCCCCGGCAGGTCCAGCGCGCCCGCCGCCGGGAACGGCTCGGGGGCGGCGACCGGGACGTGCGCGGTGCCGCCGGAGCGCAGCGCGTGCACCGCCCACGGCAGCACACCCGGCCGCCAGCCCTCGCGCAGCACCTGCCCGACCGACACCTGGTGCAGGAAGTCGCGGCGCGCGTGCGGCACTTCGGCCTCGTGCAGGTACACCGGTGTGCCGTACGTCGCGCGCAGGTACTCGGCGGACCCCAGGTGGTCGTTGTGGGCGTGGGTGACGAGCACGGCCGCGACCGCCTCCGGTGAACTCCCCACCGCGGCGAGGGAGTCCAGGACCAGCTCGCGGTCCCCGGGGTACCCGGTGTCGACCAGGGTGACGGCGTCCCCCTCGGTCAGGATGACCCAGTTGGTGTTGCTGCCGTGCACCAGATAGGTGCCGTCGGCGATGTGCCGCACATCTGCCCGCATGACCGTCCCGTTGTGCTCGAGGTCCGTACCCGACGGGAGACAGCAAAGCAGACCGCGCGGCCCGCCTCCCGGCGCGGCGGGGTCAGTTCACGTTGTGCGGCCGGAACTGGACGCTGATGCGCGGCCCCACGGCCCGGTTCGACTTCGGCACACAGTGCTCCCAGGTCCGCTGGCAGGAGCCGCCCATCACGATCAGGTCGCCGTGTCCGAGCGGCCGCCGTACGGTCTCCCCGCCGCCCGCCGGACGGAGCAGCAGATCGCGCGGCGTGCCCACGGAGAGGATGGCGACCATGGTGTCCTCGCGGGCGCCCCGGCCGATCCGGTCGCCGTGCCAGGCGACGCTGTCCCGGCCGTCGCGGTAGTAGCACAGCCCGGCCGTGGTGAACGGCTCGCCCAGCTCGTCGGCGTAGTGCGCGCTGAGCGCGTCGCGCGCCTCGGTCAGCACCGGGTGCGGCAGCGGCTCGCCCGCGCGGTAGTGGGCGAGCAGCCGGGGGACGGCCACGACGTGGTCGTACATCTGGCGCCGCTCGGCCCGCCAGGGCACCTCGGCCGCCAGCTGTTCGAACAGCGCGTCGGATCCGGTCAGCCAGCCGGGCAGTACGTCGATCCAGGCGCCGGAGCCGAGGTGCGTCCGGCGGATCCCGTCGAGTGGCCCGAGCCGCAGCTGGTCGGTCTGGTCGAAGAGGGAGCCCTGGAGGTGCATGTCTCCAGCGTAACCCGCTAATCGAAAATGTGTTCCCCCGGCTGTTGGCGCGTGAGCGCGTGTCCGGTCGAGCCCTTTCGATACATCGGTGTATCCGATACATTCGCGTATCGAACGGAGGTCGCAGCCATGGCAGCGGAGCGCACCACCCCACGCGTGACCCGGCGCCGGGTGCGGACCCGGGCCAACCTGCTCGACGCCGCGTTCACCGTGTTCGCCGCCAAGGGCTTCGGGCGGGTCTCCATCGAGGAGGTCTGCGAGGCCGCCGGCTACAGCCGGGGCGCCTTCTACTCCAACTTCGACAGCCTGGACGAGCTGTTCTTCGCCCTCTACCGGCAGCGCGCCGACCTCATCGCCGAACAGGTCTCCGGCGCCCTCGCCCAGGACGGCCCCGACCTGGACGTGCCCGCCGCCGTCGACCGGGTCACCGAGGTGCTGCTGCTCGACCTGGACTGGCTGCTGGTGAAGACCGACTTCCTGGTGCACGCCGCCAGGGAGCCGGCCGTCGCCGAGACCCTGCTGGAACACCGGGCCCGGCTGCGCGGCGCGATCGCCGAACGGCTCGCCCGCGCCCAGGGCCACACAGAACTGCCCGCCGTGTTCGGCGACAGCGACGCCGCCGCGCACGCGGTGGTCGCCGCCTACGACGGGGTCACCACCCAGCTGCTGCTGGACCGGGACGTCGAAAGCGCTCGGACCTGGCTGAAACAGCTGCTCACCGCGCTGCTGACGGACGGCAGCGGCACCCCCCGATGAGCCACCCCCGATGAGTCACCCCAGATGAGTCACCCCCCGTTGAGCCACCCCGTTGAGTCAGGAAGGGACGATCGCCATGGATGCCGACGTCATCGTCGTCGGAGCGGGCCTGGCCGGCCTGGTCGCCGCGCACGAACTCACCAGCCGGGGCCGCCGGGTGGCCCTCGTCGACCAGGAGAACGCCGCCAACCTCGGCGGACAGGCGTTCTGGTCGTTCGGCGGGCTGTTCCTCGTCGACTCCCCGGAACAGCGCCGCCTCGGCATCAAGGACTCCCTCGACCTCGCCTGGAACGACTGGCAGGGCAGCGCGGGCTTCGACCGGGTCGACGACGAGGACTCCTGGGCGGTGCGCTGGGCGCGCGCCTACGTCGAGTTCGCGGCCGGCGAGAAGCGGTCCTGGCTCGACGGGCACGGCATCAAGCTGCTGCCGACGGTCGGCTGGGCGGAGCGCGGCGACCTCACCGCGCACGGCCACGGCAACTCCGTCCCGCGCTTCCACATCGCCTGGGGGACCGGCACCGGCGTGGTCGAACCCTTCGTGGCGTACGCCCGGCAGGCCGCCCGCGACGGGCTGCTCACCTTCCACCACCGGTACCGGGTGGACGAGCTGGTCGTCGAGGGAGGCACGGCACGCGGGGTGCGCGGCACGGTCCTCGCCCCCGACGACGCCCCGCGCGGTGTCGCCTCCAGCCGTGAGAGCGCCGGCGAGTTCGAGCTGACCGCCCAGGCGGTCATCGTCACCACCGGCGGCATCGGCGCCGACCACGACATCGTCCGCCGCCACTGGCCCGGACGCCTCGGCACACCCCCGGCCCGGATGGTGACCGGCGTGCCCGCGTACGTCGACGGGCGGATGCTCGACATCAGCGCCGAGGCCGGCGTACGCCTGGTCAACCGCGACCGTATGTGGCACTACACCGAGGGCCTGCACAACTGGGACCCGATCTGGCCCGGCCACGGCATCCGCATCCTGCCCGGCCCGTCCTCGATGTGGTTCGACGCCCTGGGCCGCCGGCTGCCCGAACCGTGCCTGCCCGGCTACGACACCCTCAGCACCCTGCGGTACCTGCGCACCACCGAGGACATCGCGGAGTACGACCACTCCTGGTTCGTCCTCACCCGGAAGGTCATCGAGAAGGAGTTCGCGCTGTCGGGCTCCGAACAGAACCCCGACATCACCGCCAAGGACCGCAAGGCGTTCCTGCGCGACCGCGTCCTCGGCAAGGGCGCGCCCGGCCCGGTGGACGCCTTCGTGCGGCACGGCGCCGACTTCGTCACCGCGCCCACCCTCGAACAGCTCGTCGAGAAGATGAACGGCCTCACCGACAAGCCGCTCCTCGACGCGGCCGCGCTCCGCCGCCAGATCGAGGCCCGCGACCTGCAGATCACCAACCCCTACGGCAAGGACGCCCAGGTGCAGGGCATCCGCAACGCCCGCCGCTACATCGGCGACCGGCTCGGCAGGGTCGCCACCCCGCACCGTCTGCTCGACCCGGCGGCGGGCCCGCTCATCGGCGTCAAGCTGCACGTCCTGACCCGCAAGACGCTCGGCGGCATCCAGACCGACCTCGACTCCCGCGCCCTCGGCACCGACGGCACGCCCGTCGAGGGCCTGTACGCGGCGGGCGAGGTGGCCGGGTTCGGCGGTGGCGGCGTGCACGGCTACAACGCGCTGGAGGGCACCTTCCTCGGCGGCTGCCTCTTCTCGGGGCGGGCGGCCGGCCGGGCGGCGGCGGAGCAGACCGGCTGACCCGCCCTCATCGCTCCAGCAGCCGGGCCAGCACCGCGGCGTGGCTGTGCTCGGGGGTCTTGACGGCCGTCAGCAGTGTCACCGGTCCCTCGCGCACCCACCCGCGGGCCTGGTCGAGGAGGCCGGCCGCCTCGGGTGCGGCCAGCTCCGCCTCGTAGCGGCGGGCGAACTCCTCGTACGATCCCTCGCCCGCGTGGTACCAGCGGCGCAGCTCGGCGGACGGGGTCAGCTCCTTCGGCCACTCGTCGACCCCGGCCGCGTCCTTCGCCAGGCCGCGCGGCCACAGCCGGTCGACCAGGACGCGGACGCCGTCGTCGGGGTCCTGCGGTTCGTAGACACGACGCACACGCACGCTCACGCGCGGACCTCCCTCGGGTGACGGCTGTGCCGGGAGCGTAACCCGGGAGAGGATCATCCGCCCGATTCCGGTCGCACCGAGCGGGGTACCCCGTTCGCCTGACGGCGAAGAGGGAGGTCACGCCATGAGCGCCTGGGACGACCTGCCGGTCGTACGCACGCTGGCCGAGCTGACCGGGCTGGTCGAACAGCGGCAGGGCGGGCTGTACGTCCGCTGGTCCAGGGGGCCCGAGGCCGATCTCGCCGAGGTGTCGAGCACCGATGAACTGACCGGCGTGCCCATGCCCGGACTGTCGGCCAACCCGCTCGACGTCGAGGACTGGTGGCAGGACCGCTCCGTACGCCTGTGGGTGGCCCGCAGACTGTACGACTACTCCCATCTGCCGCACGACAAGGGCCCCGGCGTCCGGCCGTGGGTGCTCGCGGGCGAGGAGAGCGGGCGGGGTCCCGACAACGAACCCCTCGTGCGAGAGGTGCGCCCGCTGTGCCGCCTCGACGACCGGGTGATCGAGGAGGCACGCGAGGAGGTGACCCGGCAGGAGCACGAGTGGGGCCCCCTGCGAAGGGGGGCCCACGGCTGACGTTCCTCAGCGCGAGGCTCGGCGGCCCGCGCGTCGTTGCAGGGCCCGGCGCTCGGTCTCGTTGGTGCCGCCCCACACTCCGAGAGTCTGCCCGGAGTCGAGCGCGTACTCGAGGCACGGCTCGCGGACGGGGCACCGCCGGCAGACCGCCTTCGCCTGCTCGGCCTGCACCAGCGCCGGTCCCGAGGTCCCGATCGGGAAGAACAGATCGGGATCCTCGTCGCGGCATGCGGCCTGATTGCGCCAGTTGGTCATGACGTCACCCATGATCTAAGTCGGCTGTAGTCGTCCATGTCGTTGCTGTGCTCGGTCCCGGGTCACCGGTGGGCACGGAGTGAAACGCGGGCAGTGCGCTCAGCACGGAGGCCGCAGCGCCTCGGCGGCCGTCGCGGTCACCGCGCGGGCGACCGCGGCGAGGGCGGGGGAGTCCAGCTTCCACTGCTGCCAGTACAGCGGGACGTCGACCCGCCGGTCCGGCGCGAGATGGGTCAGACGGCCGCTCAGCAGCAGCGGCTCCGCCTGCACCTCCGGCACCATGCCCCAGCCCAGTCCGGACGCGACGGCCTCGACGAACCCCTCCGAGGTCGGCACGGAGTGGCGCAGCGGTCCGGCGCCGGCCCGGCCGCGCCGCAGCAGCCGCACGAACCCGTCCTGGAGGTCGTCGCGCCGGTCGAAGACGACGACCGGCGCCTCCGGCAGCGTCTCGTGCAGCGGCCCGCCGAGATGCCGCGCGGCGAAGGCGGGGTGGGCCACGGCGACGTACCGCATGGTGCCCAGCGCCCGCACCGAGCAGCCCGTCACCGGCTCGGACGACGAGGTCACCGCCGCCATCACCAGGCCCTCGCGCAGCAGCACCGCCGTGTGGTCCTGGTCCTCGCGGCGCAGTTCGAAGCAGAGCCGCAGGTCCTCGGGGACCCGGGTGAGCGCGGTCAGGAACCAGGTCGCCAGCGAGTCGGAGTTGACCGCCACCGACACCCGGGTCGGCTCCCCGGCGCCGCTCAGACCCAGCTCGGCGCGGGCGTCCCGCTCCAGCCGGACCAGCTGCCGGGCCAGTCGTACGACGATCTCGCCGGACTCGGTGGGCCGCACCGGCTTGGTCCGCAGCAGCAGCACCCGCCCGGTCCGCTGCTCCAGCGCCTTCACCCGCTGGCTGACCGCCGACGGCGTCACGTGCAGGGCGGCGGCGGCCGCGTCGAAGGTGCCCTCGTCGACCACGGCGAGCAGGGTGCGCACCTGGTCGAGGGGGAGTTCCGGCATTCCGGGCGACAGTGGTGAGGTCTTCACACCTGCTAAAGATACGTAAGAATCTTTAGCTTTACGCACGGCCGGGCCCTGCTTAGCGTCGACGTCATGTCCGCAGCTCTGACCGCCGCCGCCACCGGATTCGGCACCGGCCTCTCCCTGATCGTCGCCATCGGCGCCCAGAACGCCTTCGTCCTGCGCCAGGGCGTGCGCAAGGAGGCGGTGTTCGCCGTCGTCGGCATCTGCGCCCTGTCCGACGCGCTGCTCATCGCGCTCGGCGTCGGCGGTGTCGGGGCGGTCGTGGTGGCCTGGCCGGGCGCGCTGACCGCGGTGGGCTGGACCGGCGGCGCCTTCCTGCTCGGCTACGGCGCACTCGCCGCCCGGCGGGTGCTGCGTCCCGGCACGGCGGGGCTGCGCACGGAGGGGGAGGCCGCGACCTCGCGCCGCCGGGCGGTGCTCACCTGCCTGGCGATGACCTGGCTCAATCCGCACGTCTACCTCGACACCGTCTTCCTGCTCGGCTCGATCGCCGCCGACCAGGGGCCGCTGCGCTGGACGTTCGGCGTCGGGGCCGCGTTCGCCAGCGTGTGCTGGTTCGTCGCGCTCGGCTTCGGGGCGCGCCTGCTCGGTCGCTGGCTGGCCAGGCCGACCGCGTGGCGGGTGCTGGACGGGCTGGTCGCGGCGACGATGATCGTCCTGGGTGTCTCGCTCATCGCCGGAAGCTGAGATCACCTGCCGGACACTCGTCCAGTCCAGGGCTGGAATAGTGACCCCGAGCAAAGAAAGATGTAGTCGACAACCAGGGGCCCAGTGGACACCGGCGAGAGCAGCACCGATCAGCAACCTTCCAACCGGGCCGATGCCCAGGCCCAAGCTCAGGCCCCGGCCCCGGCCCCGGCCTCGGCCGAGCCACCCCGCCGGGGCTGGCGCCGCTGGGCGATGGACACCCGCCCGCTGCGCCGCCCCGCCTACCGCCGGCTGTGGACCTCGACCATCGTCACGGCCGTCGGCAGCCAGCTGACGGCCGTCGCCGTGCCCAAGCAGATCTACGACATCACCGGCTCCTCCGCCTGGGTCGGCTACGCCAGCCTCGCCGGGCTGCTGCCGCTGGTGGTGTTCGCGCTGTGGGGCGGCGCGGTGGCCGACAGCGTGGACCGCCGCAAGCTGCTGCTGGTCACCAACTCCGGCATCGCCGTCACCTCGCTGCTGTTCTGGGTGCAGGCGGTGACCGGCTTCGAGTCGGTCGGCGTGCTGATGGTGCTGCTCGCCCTGCAGCAGGCGTTCTTCGGGCTCAACTCCCCGGCGCGCACCGCGTCCATCGCCCGCCTGGTGCCCGCGGAGGAACTGGCCGCCGCCAACGCGCTCGGCTCCACCGTGACACAGACCGGACTGGTCGCCGGGCCGCTGCTGGCCGGCGCCCTCATCCCGGTGGTCGGCCTGCCCGAGCTGTATCTGATCGACGCCGTGGCGCTCTGCGTCACCGTGTGGGCGGTCGTGCGGCTGCCCGCCCTGCCGCCGCTCGGCGGCCCGGCCGTCCGGCGGGCGGGGCTGCGGGAGATAGCCGCCGGGTTCCGGTACATCGCCCTGCACAAGGTCCTGCTGCTGTCCTTCCTCGCCGACATGGTCGCGATGGTCCTCGGCATGCCCCGGGCCCTGTTCCCGCAGCTCGCCGCCGAGACCTACGGCTCCTACGGCGAGGGCCTGGCCCTCGGGCTGCTGTTCGCGGCGATCCCGGTCGGCGCGGTGGCGGGCGGGCTGTTCTCCGGGACGTTCTCCCGGGCCCGCCGGCACGGGCTGATGGTCATCGGCGCGGTGGTCGCCTGGGGTGTCGCGATCACCGGGTTCGGGCTGAGCCGCAGCCTGTGGATCGCGGTGGCGTTCCTGGTGCTGGCCGGGGTCGCGGACATGGTCTCGATGGTGTTCCGCGGGGCGATCCTGCTGTCCGCCGCCACCGACGAGATGCGCGGGCGCATGCAGGGCGTCTTCACGGTGGTCGTGGCCGGCGGCCCGCGCCTCGCGGACGTCCTGCACGGCACCGCGGGCTCCGCCTTCGGCCCGCGTACCGCCGTGGCGGGCGGCGGTCTCCTCGTCGTCGTGGTGATGCTGGCCCTGGCCGCGGTGAGTCCGGCGCTGCGCCGCCACCGGGTCTGAGGGCCGGGACTACCGCCGGCGCATGGTGTACTGCTCCATCAGCTGGCCCCGGGTCATCTCCAGCCGGTGGGCGAGGATCTCGGCGACGATCCGCACCAGCGACATGCCGAGCTGCGGATCCTCCTCGCACAGCGCGAGCACCGGCTCCGCCTCGAACTCGTAGGCGCGTACGGGACTGAAGGCCTCGGCGCCGAAGTCCCACCGGTGCGGCGGGAACAGCCAGGACCAGCCGAGCAGGTCGCCGGCGCCGAGACTGGCCACGGTCACCCGTTGCAGCGACGTCACCCGCTGGTCCAGTGACACCGCGCCGGAACGGATCACCCAGAACCGGTCGGCGATGCCGCCCGGCTCGAAGATCCGGGTGTCCTCCGGGAAGGACACCTCCCGGGCGAGCGTCATCAGACGCGCCCGCTGCGGCGGAGGTAGGGCGGTCAGCAGTTTCGTCGCTCTCGTCATGACGCGGTGCTCCTCGCCGGCGCTCGGTTCGGGTGCGTTGCCTACGCCCATTTCAGCCGCTGCGGCCGCCGGGAGCACCTTGGCGGACCGGGGATTTCCGCCGGGGAGACATAAAAGGGCCCTGGCTGGACGGGGGACACCAGCCAGGGCCGTAGCGGTGGCGGAGGAGGATGCCATCGACCCCGTCACCACGTATGTATGAACGATAAACCATCTTTGGGTGTTCCCCGTACCCCAAAGCGGGCCACGTGACCTGTTTCACTCGTGTTGCAGCCGTGTTACCCGCGTTTCACGTGGTCGCCACCACGCGGATCGTCCTCAGGGACGGGTCCGCGGCGTCCGGCAGGTTCATCCCCGCCTCCCGTCCCGTGGCCAGATACCGCAGAACGGGCTCGCGCAGCCGCTCACCCGGCAGCACCGCCGGGATCCCGGGCGGGTACGGCGTGATCATCTCGGCGGCGATCCGGCCGTCCGCCTCGCCGAGCGGCACCGCCTCGGCCGGACCGAAGAACGCGTCCCGGGGCAGCATGTCCTGTGCCATCCGCAGCTCGGCCGGCTCCGGCACCGCCACCCGGGGCGCCTCGCCCAGCTCCGGCACGGCCCGCACCAGCTCCTTCAGCGCGGACAGCAGCTCGCCCGCCGTCTCCCGGTCGTCGGCGTGGGTGAGCTGTACGCCGATCCGGCGGTGGTCGGTGAGATGGGCTTCCACGTT
Organism: Streptomyces sp. TSRI0107; assembly: GCF_001905845.1. Taxonomy (GTDB): domain Bacteria; phylum Actinomycetota; class Actinomycetes; order Streptomycetales; family Streptomycetaceae; genus Streptomyces. The sequence continues at coordinate 133,053 of NZ_LIVZ01000012.1, forward strand.
CCGCCGCTCACGCAGCCAGTCCGCCGCCTGGTACCCGGTGATCCCCAGCCCGGTGACGTCGATGACGCAGGGCAGCGGGTCGAAGTCGTCGGCCAGACCCGGCCCGCAGTAGTCGGCCCGGTCGTCGACGTGCAGGCCGTCGATGTCCTCGACGGCCGCCCGCACCTCGGCGGCCAGCTCCAGCGCGGCGCCCATCAGCGCCCGGCCGTGCAGCACCATCTGCCGGCGCCAGCCGTCCATCCCGGCGTAGATCAGCACCGACGGACTGGTCGTGCTCAGCAGGCCGGCCCGCATCCCCAGCAGCTCGGGGGAGACCCGGTCACCCTGGAGGTGGAACACCGAGCCCTGCTCGAGCCCGCTGCCCATCTTGTGGATGCTGGTCACACAGATGTCGGCCCCGGCGTCCATCGCCCACGACGGCAGCTCGGGATGGAACGGCAGATGGGCGCCCCACGCCTCGTCGACGATCAGCGGCACCCCGCGCCGGTGACACACCTCGGCGACCGCCCCCAGGTCGGCACACCCGCCGTACGGCGTCGGACTGGTGACCAGCGCCCCCTTGGCGTCCGGATGCGCGGCGAACGCCTCGTCGAACGCGGCGGCGGACGGCGGATGCGCGAGACGCCGTTCGACGTCCCAGCGCGGTTCCACCCACACGGGTTCGATGCCGGACAGGATCAGCCCCGACACCACCGACTTGTGCGCGTCCCGCCCGATCAGCAGCTTCTCGTGCGGGCCGGCGACGGCCAGCATCGCCGCCTTCACCGACAGGGAACTGCCGCACGTGCTGAAGAACGTGTGGTCCGCGTGCACCGCGTCGGCCATCAGCTCCTGGGCCCGCTCCAGGACCTGGCCACGGTTCAGCCGGTCGTCGAGACCGCCCGAGGCCAGCACGTCGCCGAGGAACACGGCGTCCCCCAGCACCTCCCGCACCTCGGGGTCCGCCCCGCGGGCCTGCTTGTGTCCCGGCGGCGTGAAGGACAGACGGCCGGAACTCCGGTACTCGCCGAGGGCCTCCAGAACGGGCGCCCGGGTGTGATCGACTGACATGGCCTACGGGTGCCCGGCGCCGGCGCGTGTCATTCGGGCGGTCGCTCCTCTCCGTGTTTGCCGGGCGTGAGGATCTCGTCCAGCACCCCGACCACCGTCTCGTAGGCCAGGGCGCGCACGGCGGCCTCACGGGCCCCGTCCGGCTCGTCCGGCCCCAGGGCGTCACCGCGCTGCCGCCACGCGCGCTGCTCCCGAAGCGCCCACGCCCTGCCGCGCTGGATGCGCCGCACCAGTTCGTCTGAGTCCACGACATCGGTCATGGCGTCCGCGTACCCCGGCAGAAGGCGTCGATGGCGGGCCGGAAACGGCGACAACGGGTTTGCGCCGCCCGTCAAGGGTGAGCCGAAAAGTGGGGGGAATCGGGCGGAATCGTCCGGCATCCATCCTCGAAACACTCAGGGAGCGAGGAACGTGAGCATCCAGCACTCGACCGAACCCCGAGGCGAGACCTCCGGTCCGATCGGACCCGTCCGCGCGGGCGGATGTCTCCCCGCCGATGTGCGCGGGGCCGTCCGGCGCGCGGTGGCGCGGCGCTGCATGGCCACCGGCGCGCGGTGCGACAAGGACGGCCTGGCGGACGCGCTGCTCGTCGCCTCGGAGCTGACGACCAACGCCATCCTGCACGGCGGCGGTGTCACGGACGTGGCCGTCGACGTCGTCGAACGCGGAGTGCGGGTGTCGGTCAGCGACCGCAGCGACCGGCGGCCCGTGACGAGGCCGGCGCTCGACGCGCGCGGGCGCCGGCGCAGTGGCGGCCGCGGCTGGCCGATCGTGTGCCGGCTGTCCCGGGACGTCAGCGTCACCGGCCTGCCCTCGGGCGGCAAGCGCATCACCGCCGAGGTGGACGTCTTCTGAAGACCGCTCGTCTTCTCACGGACGCCCTGCGCGAGGCCTCTTCCGAACGGTGCGCGGGCTTCCCGTGAACGGCCCGTGTTTGTTCTCACGACGGCAGGGCAGGCGCATTTTCGTGCTTCGGACCGGAGGCGCGCCAGCGGGGAGTGCTGTGTGCTCCGGGGCCGTCAGGTCGGCCGGACCAGCACTTTTCCCGCGGTCAGTTCAGTCCCGTGACAGTCGCTGAGAAGACCGTTCAGGAGCGATTCCGCATGCGCATCGACATGTCGACCAGCAGCACCACCACCTCCGGGCCCTCCACCGCGCAGAACCGACGGACCCACGACGACGCCCCCGAGACCGCCGAACTCTTCGCCCGGCTGGCCGAACTGCCGGACGGCCCCGAGCGGGACGCCCTGCGCGACGAACTCGTCACCGCCTGGCTTCCCATGGCCCACCGGATCGCGGGCCGGTTCCGCGACCGGGGCGAGTCCGTGGAGGACCTGCGTCAGGTGGCGGCCCTCGGGCTGGTGAAGGCGGTCGACCGCTACGACCCCGAACGCGGAGCCTTCGAGAGCTACGCCGTCCCCACCATCACCGGCGAGGTCAAGCGCCACTTCCGTGACCGGATGTGGGCGCTGCGAGTGCCGCGCCGGGTCCAGGAACTGCGCAACAAGGTGCGAGTGGCCCGACGGGAACTCGCCCAGAGCCCCGGCACCCGTGAGCCCACGGTCGCCGACATCGCCGCCCACACCGGCCTCACCGAGGAGGAGGTCGGCACGGGCATGGAGGCCCTGGAGAGCTTCAGCACCCTTTCCCTCGACGCGGAGCTGTCCTCCGACGACGACGGCTACAGCCTCGCCGACACCCTCGGCGCCCCGGACTCCTCGTACGACGTCGTGGTGGACCGCGAGTCCGCCAAGGAGTGCCTGCGCAACCTGCCCGAACGTGAACGCGCCATCCTCTACATGCGCTTCTTCGAGGACATGACGCAGAGCAGGATCGCCGACCGGCTCGGCATCTCCCAGATGCACGTCTCCCGGCTCATCAGCCGCAGCTGCGCCCGCGTGCGCGACGAGGCCCTGGGCCGCCGGAGCGCCGCGCGCGGCGGCACCGGCCGCGCGACCGGGTCGTGCACCGGGCGGCGCAAGCGCCGCTGACGTCCGGGTTCACACCCGGGTTCACGCCCGCGTTCTCCGGGGGACGACATGGGGGCCGGTCCTCAGGACCGGCCCCCAACCGCGTCATCCGTGATCAGGGTGTTCCCGAGGACGTCCGCTGGACCTGCTCCCGCACCTGTTCCGGCGTCAGATACGAGTCGGTGTACTCGAAGTCCTTCAGCTTGGCGGGCTTGCGGGCCTGGAAGCCGGTGCGGACGAAATCGTCGCCGGCGACCGCGTTGAGCACCCAGTTGGTCAGGACCCGGGTCTTGGCCACGTTGGTGCGCAGCGCGGACCAGTGGTAGCCGCGCGCCACGACCTGGGCGGGCAGCCCGTGCAGTTCCACGCCGAGCGGCTTGGAGACCGCGTCCTTCCCGCCCAGGTCGACGACGAGGCCGAGGTCCTTGTGGACGTACGGCTCCATGGGCGCGCCCCGCAGGGTGGCGATGACGTTGTCGGCGACCTTGCGGCCCTGCCGCATGGCGTGCTGCGCGGTCGGCGGGCAGACGGCGCCCTCCTGGCCCTTGGCCGTGTCGGGCACCGCGGCCGCGTCGCCGAGCGCGAAGACCCCGTCGTGACCGGGCAGGTTCATCTCGGCGTTGACCGCCAGCCGGCCGCGCACGGTCTCGGCGCCCAGCGTGGCGATGAGCGGGCTCGCCACCACGCCGGCGGTCCAGATCAGGGTGCGGGTGGGGACCACCCGGCCGTCGGTGAAGGTGACCTCCTCGGGGCCCGCCTTCTCGATGGACACGCCGAGCGAGATCTCGATGCCGCGCCGGCGCAGGACCTCCTGGGCGCTGCGGCCGAGTTTGTCGCCCAGTTCGGGCATGAGCTTCGGCGCGATGTCGATGAGGTGCCACTTGATCAGACGCGGGTCCAGGCGGGGATAGCGCCGGACCGCGCTGTGCGTGAGCCGCTGCAGGCAGGCCGCCGTCTCGGTGCCCGCGTAGCCGCCGCCGACGACCACGAACTGCAGCCGGGAGGCCCGCTCCGCGGGGTCCTGGCTGGCGTCGGCGAGGTCGAGCTGCGAGATCACGTGGTCGCGGATGTACGCGGCCTCGGCGAGGGTCTTCATGCCGAACGCGTGATCGGTGAGCCCGGGAATGTCGAAGGTGCGGGTGACACTGCCCGGCGCCAGCACGATGTAGTCGTAGGGCTCGTTGACGATCTCGTCGGTGATGGTGCGGATGACGCAGACCTTCGCCTTGAGGTCCACGCCGATCGCCCCGCCGGGAATGATCCGGGTGCGGTACTTGCGGCTGCGGCGCAGGGACAGCGCGATCGACTGGGGCGTCAGCACCCCGGAGGCGACCTGTGGCAGCAGCGGCAGATAGAGCTGATAGGAGAACGGGGTCACCAGAGTGAGGTCGGCCTCGTTCGGGCCGAGCCTGCGTTCCAGGCGCCGTACGCACCCCACTCCCGCGAAGCCCGCGCCCACCACCAGGATCCTGGGTCGTGTCACGTCGTTCATCCCTTCCGCGGTTTACGCATCGATCCCACCGTGTCGAAGTCCGTTGCGCCAGTCGGGCGCGGCATGCAGACGAACCGGCGATCCCGGCCCGCATGCCTCATCTCGCGGCCGTCACCACGGCAGGAACGTGTGCACGTCCTTGCCGCGGTCCCCGGTGACCACGCTGACCTGGTCGCACAGGGCGTGCAGCAGATGCCAGCCGATCCCGCCGCCGCCGGTGCTGGGCCGGAACGGCCGCGGCGCCGGCGGGGTGGGGCTGGTGTCGTGCAGCGTCACGTGCACCCCGTCGAAGGTCCGGCGCATTCTCAGCTGGAAGGGCCCGGGGGCGTACTGCACCGCGTTGGCGGCCAGTTCCGTGACCACCAGCAGAATGTCGTCCCAGTGCTCGGGTGAGGCCGGTGGCGCCACCTGCGCGAGGTCGCGCAGGAAGCCCTCGGCGGCGAGCCGCGCGCCCGTCACGTCGCGCGGCTCACCAGGAAAGCCGATGGTTCGGCTGGGGATTCCTCGGGCAGCCAGTCGGTCGTCCCACCCCGGGTCGGTCGTCATGTCGCCATTTCCCGCGTAGCTTTCGCAGGGCTCGTAGCCATCCCCTGCTTACGGCACGTGGGCGAGTTCCCCGTGGCGCACGGCCCATGCGGCCCGGACCGACGCGCTCAGCGGAACACGTCGTCGGAGTCCTCCCAGCCGTCCGGCTCAGCCGTGGCACCGAGCCGTGGCAGGGGAGCGCGTGCCGCGTACATGGCGTCGATGTCCTGCGCGTAATGCCGCACGATCGCGTCCCGGCGCAGCTTCATCGACGGCGTCAGCAGCCCGCCGGCCACGTCGAACGGCTCCGGCAGCACCTTGAACACCCGGATCGACTCCGCCCGCGACACCGCGCTGTTCGCCGCTGCCACCGCCCGCGCCACCTCCTCGCGCAGCGCGTTCTCCTCCCGCGCCTCCCGCAGCGGCGCGTCCCGCGGCAGCGCGAGCGCCGCCCGCCAGTGCACCAGGAACTCCGGGTCCAGGGTGATCAGGGCGCCCACGCAGGGACGGTCGTCGCCGATCACGACCGCCTGATGGATGAGCGGATGCAGCCGCAGCCGCTGCTCCAGCGCCCCCGGGGCGACGCTCTTGCCGCTGCTGGTGATGATGACGTCCTTCTTGCGCCCGGTGATCGTCAGATAGCCCTCGGAGTCCAGGTGGCCGAGATCCCCGGTGGCGAGCCAGCCGCCCCGCAGCGCCATCCGGGTCGCCGTCTCGTCGCCCACATAGCCGTGGAACAGCGACGGCCCGCGCACCAGGATCTCCCCGTCGGCGGCCACCCGGATCTCCGTGCCCGGCAGCGCCTGCCCCACCGTGCCGGACTTCTCCCGGCCCAGCGGCTGCATGGTGATGCCGCCGCAGGTCTCCGTCAGCCCGTACCCGTCGTGCACCTGGATGCCGATGCCCTCGAAGAAGAGGGACAGCTCACGGCTGAGCGACGAGCCGCCCGAGGTCGCCCGGCCCACCCGGCCGCCGAGCGTGGCCCGCAGCCGCCGGTAGACGGTGCGCTCGTACAGCGCGTGCTGCAGGCGCAGCTCCATGCCGGGTCCCGATCCCCGGCCGAGCCGCTGCCGCTCGCAGGCCGCGGCGAACGCCCGCGCCGTCTCGGCGGCCCGCTCGAACAGCGCCCCGCGCCCCGACCGCTGCGCGGTGCGCAGCCACGTCTTGTACAGCTTCTCGAACACCGACGGCACCCCGTAGAAGTACGTCGGCCGGAACGAGCGCAGCGCCGCCGCCAGCGCCGCCTCGCCCACCTCGGGCTCATGGCCCAGCACGATGCCGCCGCGCACGCACAGGCCCTGGATCATCAGGCCGTACACATGGGAGAACGGCAGGAAGGCGAGGACCCTGCCCTGCTCGCCCGGCGCCGCGGCCGTGTGGCCCCAGCCCGCCAGCAGGGTGTCGCAGGGGTTCGCCAGGGCGCGGTGGCTGAGCGCGCAGCCCAGCGGACGGCCCGAGGTGCCCGAGGTGTAGGCGATGACCGCGGTGGAGCCCGGCAGCACGATCCGGCGCAGCGAGTCGACCGTCTCCTGCGGGATCACCTCGCCCCGCGCGGCCAGCTGCTCCATCGCTCCGGCGTCCAGCTGCCACACGTGCCGCAGCGCCGGCAGGCCCGCGCACACCGAGCCGACCGTCATCGCCCCGTGTTCGTCCTCGACGACCACGGCCACGCACCCGGCCTCCCGCAGGATCCACTCGACCTGGTCGCGCGACGCGCTCGGGTACACCGGCACGATCTCCGCGCCCACCGTCCACAGCGCGTAGGCGAACACCGTCCACTCGTAGCGGGTGCGCGCCATGACCGCGACCCGGCGGCCCGGTGAGATCCCGGAGGCGATGAGGCCCTTCGCCAGGTCGGACACCTGGTCCCGCAGCTCCACCGCGGTCACCTCCTCCCACCGGTCGGAGGACGGGTCGGGCCGGTGCGCGGCGAGCGGCAGGGTCGGGTCGCGCTCGGCGCGTTCGAAGAGGCTGTCGGCGAGTCCTCCGGTCAGCGGGGTCGGCGTGGTCGCTGGAGCGAGTGCGAGGTCGCGCATGCGCTGCTCCTGAGGTGTACGGGCCGTGACTGCGCCGACGCGAACCGTCGGCGGCGGTGGTCGAATGTATCGGGCCTGGAGCCCGAATGGTGCCCGGACAGCCGAAGTGATCCCGGTTCGATGATCTCGGCGGGATCGGGGGACTCGGACGGTATGACTCACATCAATCCCGACCCGGAACCCGAGCGCACGTCGGGCCTCGAACCGGGCGGTGGCGTACCCCCCGGGGAGACGCCGCCCGCGGAGAGCAGCATGCCCGAGGCAGGGCCCCGGGAGACGCACAACCCGCCCAAGGGCTGGGCCAAGGGACCGCTGACGCTGATCATCGTCCTGGTGGTGCTGATCGCGGCGTTCTTCCTGGCCTACGCCCTGGTGCTCATCCTGTAGCGCCCTGCGTGCGGCGCACACAGGCGGCGACGACCTCGCGCAGACTGTCCGTGCGGGCCAGCAGTTCGCGCTGCACCCGGGCGCCGTTGCCGTCCCGCAGCAGCCGGGCGCAGCCCGCACGCGCCCGGTCCAGGTCACCGCTGTCCCGGAGCGCGTCCCCGACGTGCTCCAGCAGCGCCTCGACGACCGTCTCCGCGGGCGCGGGACGCATGGTCGAGGGGAGCAGCAGCTCGCCGGTGAGCCCGGAGCGGGCGGCCCGCCAGCCGGCCAGGCGCAGCACGCTCACCTCGGGGTCGGCCGGGGCCTGTCCGGCCCGCCAGTCGCGGGCGGCCGTCTCCACCAGCCCGCGGGCGAGGGTCGCGATCAGTGTGGCGGTCTCCGCGTCCAGGCAGACGTCCGCGACCCGTAGCTCCACCGTCGGATAGTTCCGCGACAGCCGGGCGTCGAAGTAGATCATCGCCTCGTCGAGGAGGGTGCCGGTCGCCATCATGTCCGCGATCCGCCGCCGGTACCGCTCGACCGAGCCGAACACCTCCGTCGGGCCGGCCGACGGCCAGCGCTGCCACACCCGGCTGCGGTAACTGCTGTAACCGGTGTCCTTGCCCTGCCAGAAGGGGGAGTTCGCGCTGAGCGCCGCCAGCACCGCGAGCCACGGCCGCAGCCGGTCCACGACCGCCACGCCCTCCTCGTCGGACTCCACCGCCACATGCACATGACAGCCGAGGACGAGTTGTTCCCGGGTGGCTATCCCGTACTCCCGCTCCATCCACTGATAGCGGCGGTTGGCGCCCACGGACGGGTTCACCGGCAGCGGGGACGTGGCGAGCGCCGCGACCGCGCAGCCGATGTCCTCCGCGTGCCGGGCGGCCTCCCGGCGGCAGCGGGCGATCTCGGCGCCCAGCGCCGCCATCTCCGACTGCGGATGCGTGGCGAACTCCAGCATCTGCTCGTGGAGTTCCTTCTCGAAGACGTCCTGTCCGGCGTCCTCGTGCTCCGCCCGGGCGAGCACGGCCGCGGAACGCGCCCGCGGCTCTCCGGTCTCCGGATCCACCAGGAGGAGTTCCTCCTCCACACCCACGGTGCGCAACCTGTGCCCGCCTTTCGAGGCCCCTGAGGGACGAGGGGCCCGCCCCCTCGTACGCCCCGACTGCCCCGTCGGCGCGGGTTCACACCGCCGCGGGCGTGAGCCACACCGTGGCCAGCGGCGGCAGGGTGAGCGGCAGATGGCCGTCCTCGGGCTTGACCGGGCCCGGGTTGGTGACGTCACCGCCGCCGTAGCGGGCCGCGTCCGTGTTCAGCACCTCCTCCCAGGCGACGGCGCCTTCGGGCACCCACAGGCGGTAGTCGTGGCGGACGACGGGGGAGAAGTTGCTCACCGCGAGCAGCGGGCTGCCGTCGGCGGCGAAGCGCAGGAACGCGAACACGTTGTCGTCGGCCGAGTCGCAGGCCACCCACCGGAAGCCGGACGGATCGGTGTCGCGCTCCCACAGGGCGGGACTGCGCCGGTAGCGCGCGTTGAGGTCCCGCACCAGGTCCTGCACGCCCCGGTGGTCACCGGAGGCACAGTAGCCGGGGTCCAGCAGCCACCACTCGGGGCCGTCCGGCTCCGACCATTCGCCGCCCTGCGCGAACTCCTGCCCCATGAACAGCAGTTGCTTGCCCGGGTGGGCCCACATGAAGCCGAGGTAGGCGCGGTGGTTGGCGCGCCGCTGCCACCAGTCGCCGGGCATCTTGGAGACCAGGGCCTGCTTGCCGTGGACGACCTCGTCGTGGGAGATCGGCAGGACGTAGTTCTCGCTGTACGCGTAGACCATCGAGAAGGTCATCTCGTGGTGGTGGTACTTGCGGTGCACGGGCTCCTTGCTCATGTACTGGAGCGAGTCGTGCATCCAGCCCATGTTCCACTTGAGCCCGAACCCCAGCCCGCCGCTGTCGGTCGGCCGGGTCACCCCGCCCCAGGCGGTGGACTCCTCGGCGATGGTCACCACGCCCGGCACCCTGCGGTACACGGTCGCGTTCATCTCCTGCAGGAACCCCATGGCGGCCAGGTCCTCCCGCCCGCCGTAGGCGTTCGCGCTCCACTGGCCGTCCTCACGGGAGTAGTCCAGGTAGAGCATCGAGGCGACCGCGTCCACCCGCAGCCCGTCGATGTGGAACTCCTCGCACCAGTACACGGCGTTCGCGACGAGGAAGTTGCGCACCTCGGTCCGCGCGTAGTCGAACTCGTACGTCCCCCAGTCGGGGTGCTCCGCCCGCTGCGCGTTCCCGGGTTCGTACAGCGGGTCCCCGTCGAACCGGGCCAGCGCCCAGTCGTCCTTCGGGAAGTGCGCCGGCACCCAGTCCATGATCACGCCGATGCCCGCCCGGTGGCAGGAGTCGACGAAGTACCGGAAGTCGTCCGGGCTGCCGAGCCGGGAGGTCGGCGCGTAGTAGGACGTGACCTGGTAGCCCCAGGACCCGCTGAACGGATGCCCGGCGACCGGCATCAGCTCCACATGGGTGAACCCCATGTCCTTGACGTAGGCGGGCAGCTCCTCGGCGAGCTGCCGGTACGACAGCCCCGGCCGCCAGGACGGCAGGTGCACCTCGTACACCGAGAACGGCGCCTCGTGCACCGGCCGGTCCCCGCGACGCGCCAGCCACTCCTGGTCGCCCCACTCGTAGCGCGACGACGTCACCACCGACGCCGTGTCGGGCGGCACCTCCGCCTCCCGGGCCATCGGGTCGGCCTTCAGGAACCGGCCGCCGTACTGCGAGGTGATCTCGAACTTGTACCGGGTGCCCTCGCCGACCCCCGGCAGGAACAGCTCCCACACCCCGGACGCGCCCAGCGACCGCATCGGGAACGCGGTCCCGTCCCAGTGGCAGAAGTCCGCCGCGACCCGCACCCCGCGCGCGTTCGGCGCCCACACCGTGAACCGGGTGCCCGTCACGCCCTGGTGGGTCATCGGCTCGGCACCGAGCGCCTTCCACAGCTGCTCGTGCCGGCCCTCGCGGATCAGGTGCAGATCCAGCTCGCCCAGCGCCGGCAGGAACCGGTACGGGTCGTGCGTCTCCTGCTCGCCGTCCCCGTACGACACCAGCAGCGTGTACGCCGGGATCTCCTCGTGCGGCAGGACGACCGAGAACAGGCCGTCGCCCTCCGAGACGAGGGGATGGCGTTCCCCGCCGACCAGCGCGGTCACCGACTGCGCGAACGGACGCAGCGCCCGCACGGCGCACCCGCCCGGCACGGGATGCGCGCCGAGCAGGGCGTGCGGGTCGTGATGGGACCCGGACAGCAGCCGGCCGCGGTCGGCCGGGTCGAGCGGCGGGGCCGCCCCGCCCGGCCGGTGCGAGGGCGGGAGCGGGCCGGAGGCCTCGGGGAGTGAGGTGTCGCGCAGCGCCACGGTGTCAGTCTCCTCTCACGGCGAGTCGTTCGATCGCCGCCATCGGCACGGGGAGCCAGTCCGGACGGTGTCTGGCCTCGTAGAGCACTTCGTACACGGCGCGGTCCGTCTCATAGGCGCGCAACAGGCCGTGCTTCTTGCGCGGATCCCACCCGGCCCGGGCGGCGTAGCCCGCGCAGTACGCCTCCCGGCAGCGGCGCGCCCACTCGGGGCGCCAGGGCCGGCGCTGCCGGGCCGCGTAGTCGAAGGAGCGCAGCATGCCGGCGATGTCCCGGACCGGGGACTGGGCGCTGCGCCGCTCGGCGAGCGGCCGGGACGGCTCGCCCTCGAAGTCGATGACGAACCACTCCCGCCCCGCCCGCAGCACCTGACCCAGGTGCAGATCGCCGTGGATCCGCTGGGCCGGCGGCCCCGGATCACAGGTCGTGAGCGCGCTGAACGCGCCCCGCAGCCCCGGCACGAACGGCCGCAGCGCCGGCACGCTGTGCGCGGCGGCGTCCAGCCGCTCGGCCATCGCCGCCGCCGTCCGCCCGTTCTCGCCGGGGGCGCCGGTCGGGAACGCCGCGGCCAGCGCCAGATGGACGTCCGCCGTGGCCCGGCCCAGCTCCCGGGCGTGCCCGGTGAAGTCCGCGCCGGTCGCCAGCGCGTGCAGGCCCAGCGTCCAGCCGTCGGAGGCGTCCCGCAGGAACGGCTGGAGCACGCCCAGCGTCGCGGGCTGCGGCTGGGCGGTGTGGAACCACGCCACCGGCGCGGGCACCCGCTCGCACCCCTGCCCGGCCAGCGCCACCGGCACCTCCAGATCCGGGTTGACGCCCGGCTGGATGCGCCGGAACACCTTCAGGATGAACTCGTCGCCGTACACCAGCGAGGAGTTGGACTGCTCGGCGTCCAGCACCCGCGGCACCAGCCCCGCGGGCACCGGCTGGGCCGGGTCGGCCTCGAAGCGCAGCGGGCCCGCCGAGCCCGGGTGCCGCAGCCGCTCCAGCAGCAACTGCGCCGAACGGGGGTCCAGGAGGGCGTCGTAGACCGTCAGACCGGCCAGCGGACCGTCCTGCGCGCGCCCGATCAGGGCCCGGCCCAGGCGCGGCGACGGATGTTCCTGGACGCCCAGGAACAGCTGGTAGATGTCCCCGGGCGGGGGCGTGCCGCCGGGGGCGGGGACGCCCGCGTGGCCGCCGTGGCCGCCCGCGTGACCGGCGTGCACCAGCAGGTGCAGACAGCCCGGGAACAGCTCGGTCAGGGACAGCAGGCTCAGGTCCGTGACGGGACGGTCCTTGCCGGCGAACCACCGCTGCCTCGGCAGCCACGCCCGCAACAGCCCGTCGAGCGAGGCCATGGGCCGGGTGAGCCCGGCCCGTCCGCTGTCGCTCGGTCGGAGGGATGCGGTCTTCGTCATGGTGACGCCTCCTTTCGTCGGCGCATGCTCACGGTCGTCGGCCTCACAGCCGTCGGCCGATGCGAGATGCGACTCGGACGAGCCGGAACCAGTAGAAGCCGTGGCCCCCGAGGGTCAGCAGGTACGGAAGTTCACCGATGGCGGGGAAGCGGACCCCGCCGAAGAGTTCGACCGGGTGACGGCCGGCGAACTCGCGCAGGTCGAGCTCGGTCGGCTGGGCGAACCGCGCGAAGTTGCTCACGCACAGCACCAGGTCGTCCTCGTACTCGCGCAGGAACGCGAGCACGGCGGGGTTGGACGACTGCAGTTCGCGGAACGAGCCGAGGCCGAAGGCCGGGTTCTGCTTGCGGATCTCGATCATCCGCCGGGTCCAGTGCAGCAGCGACGACGGCGACGCCATGGACGCCTCGACGTTGGTGACCTGGTAGCCGTAGACCGGGTCCATGATGGTCGGCAGACAGAGGCGGCCCGGGTCGCAGGTGGAGAAGCCCGCGTTGCGGTCGGGCGTCCACTGCATGGGGGTGCGGACGGCGTCGCGGTCGCCGAGCCAGATGTTGTCGCCCATGCCGATCTCGTCGCCGTAGTAGAGGATCGGCGAGCCCGGCAGGGACAGCAGCAGGGCGGAGAACAGTTCGATGGTGTGGCGGTCGTTGTCGAGCAGGGGCGCGAGACGGCGCCGGATGCCGATGTTGGCGCGCATCCGCGGGTCCTTGGCGTACTCGGCCCACATGTAGTCGCGCTCCTCGTCGGTGACCATCTCCAGGGTCAGCTCGTCGTGGTTGCGCAGGAAGATGCCCCATTGGCAGCCGGACGGGATGGCAGGGGTCTTCGCCAGGATCTCCGATACGGGGTAGCGGGACTCCCGTCGTACGGCCATGAAGATGCGGGGCATGACGGGGAAGTGGAACGCCATGTGGCACTCGTCGCCGCCGACGCCGTAGTCGCCGAAGTAGTCGACGACGTCCTCGGGCCACTGGTTGGCCTCGGCCAGCAGCACGGTGTCCGGGTACAGCGCGTCGATCTCGCGGCGGACGCGCTTCAGGAAGTCGTGGGTGGCGGGCAGGTTCTCGCAGTTCGTGCCGTCCTCGGCGTAGAGGTAGGGCACGGCGTCCAGGCGGTACCCGTCGATGCCGAGGTCCAGCCAGAACCGCAGGGCCGCCAGGATCTCCTCCTGCACGGCGGGGTTCTCGTAGTTGAGGTCCGGCTGGTGGGAGAAGAACCGGTGGAAGTAGTACTGCCCGCGGACCGGGTCGAAGGTCCAGTTGGAGACCTCGGTGTCGACGAAGATGATCCGGGCGTCCTGGTACTGCTTGTCGTCGTCGGCCCACATGTAGTAGTCCCCGTAGGGGCCGTCGGGGTCGCGGCGGGACTCCTGGAACCACGGGTGCTGGTCACTCGTGTGGTTCATGACGAAGTCGATGATGACCCGCATGCCGCGCTGGTGCGCCGCGTCGACGAACTCCACGAAGTCGGCCAGGTCACCGAACTCCGGGAGCACGGCCGTGTAGTCGGAGACGTCGTACCCGCCGTCCCTGAGCGGGGACTGGAAGAACGGCGGCAGCCAGAGGCAGTCCACGCCGAGCCACTGGAGGTAGTCCAGTTTGGCGGTCAGGCCCTTGAGGTCGCCGACGCCGTCGCCGTTGCTGTCCTGGAAGGAGCGGACGAGGACCTCGTAGAAGACGGCACGCTTGAACCAGTCCGGGTCCCGGTCCTGGGCGGGCGTGTCCTCGAAGGTGTCCGGGACGGGCTCGTTGACAGTCATGACGCTGCTGACCCTCCGATCTGCGGCGCGGCGGGGGACCGCTGAACGTGGAGCACATGGGCCGGCGCGCGGCCGGGCTCCAGACGCACGTAGTTCGTGCTGCCCCAGTGATAGGTCTCACCCGTCAGTTCGTCGTGCACCGACACGGCTGTGTGCGGGTCCAGGCCGAGTCGCGGCAGGTCCAGCGTGACCGTGGCCTCCTGGGTGTGGTGCGGGTCGAGGTTGGCGACCACCAGGACCGTGTCGGGGCCGGACCGCTTCGAGTAGGCGATCACCGCGTCGTTGTCGGTCCCGTGGAAGCACAGATTCCGCAGTCGGCGCAGCGCGGGATGACGGCGCCGGACGGTGTTGAGCCGGGTGATGAGGGGGGCGATGCTGTCCGGGCTGTCCCAGTCGCGGGGGCGCAGCTGGTACTTCTCGGAGTCGAGGTACTCCTCGCTGCCCTCCCGCAGCGGGGTGTTCTCGCACAGTTCGTAGCCGGAGTAGACGCCCCAGGTGGGGGAGAGGGTGGCGGCTAGGACGGCGCGGACCTCGAAGGCGGGGCGGCCGCCGTGCTGGAGGTAGGCGTGCAGGATGTCCGGGGTGTTGACGAAGAAGTTCGGCCGCATGTAGGCCGCCGCCGGCCCGGACAGCTCGGTCAGGTACTCCGTCAGCTCCTGCTTGGTGTTGCGCCAGGTGAAGTACGTGTACGACTGCTGGAAGCCGATCTGGGCCAGGGTGTGCATCATCGCCGGGCGGGTGAACGCCTCCGCCAGGAAGATCACGTCCGGGTCGCTCTCGTTGATCTGCCCGATCACCCGCTCCCAGAACACCACCGGCTTGGTGTGCGGGTTGTCGACCCGGAAGATCCGCACGCCGTGTGCCATCCAGTGCCGCAGGATGCGCACGGTCTCGGCGACCAGGCCGTCCATGTCCCGGTCGAACGCGATCGGGTAGATGTCCTGGTACTTCTTCGGCGGGTTCTCCGCATAGGCGATCGACCCGTCGGGGCGGTGGTGGAACCACTCGGGATGCTTGTGCACCCAGGGATGGTCGGGGGAGCACTGCAACGCGAAGTCCAGCGCGATCTCCAGGCCCAGCTCACCGGCCCGCGCGACGAACCGGTCGAAGTCCTCGATGGTCCCCAGGTCCGGGTGCACCGCGTCGTGCCCGCCCTCCGGCGAGCCGATCGCCCACGGCACCCCCACGTCCTGCGGACCGGCGGAGAGGGTGTTGTTGGGGCCCTTGCGGAACGTCGTGCCGATCGGGTGGATGGGCGGCAGGTAGACGACGTCGAACCCCATCTGCGCGATCGCGGGCAACCGCCGGGCGGCCGTGCGGAACGTGCCGTGCGGACGCTCCGCCGTGCCCTCCGAGCGCGGGAAGAACTCGTACCAGGAACCGAACAGGGCGCGTTCCCGCTCCACCAGCAGAGGCAGCGGCTCGGACGCGGTGACCAGCTCCCGCAGCGGATACCGGCCGAGCACCGCGTCCACCTCGGGCGTCAGCGCGGCCGCCAGCCGGGTGGCGACGGGCAGGGAGTCGTCGCGGAGGGTCGCGACGGCGGCCAGGACCACCGCGCGCACCGCCTCGGGGGGTACTTGGGCGGCCGCCCGCTCGTACAGGTCGGCGCCCTCCTCCAGGACCAGCCCCGTGTCGATCCCGGCCGGCACCTTGACCTGGGCGGTGTGCCGCCAGGTGGCCAGCGGGTCGCTCCACGCCTCCACGGTGTACGTCCAGCGGCCCGGCGCCCGCGGGGTGACCTCGGCGCCCCAGCGGTCGGTGCCGGGGGCGAGTTCACGCATCGGCGTCCACGGGCCGGGCCGGCCCTCGGGATCCCGCAGCACGACGTTGGCTCCGACGGCGTCATGCCCCTCGCGGAACACGGTGGCGGTGACCTGGAACGTCTCGCCCGTGACCGCCTTCGCCGGGCGTCTGCCGCCCTCCACCGCCGGTTGGACGTCCCGCACCGGGATGCGCCCGATGGCCACCGTCGTACTCATGGGTCTCACCTCCGCCGTACTCGGAGCCGGGCCGTCGTGGCCCGGCTCGGGATTGCTGCGCCGAAAGGGTGGAACTACCTGGCCACCCGGGACCGGACACCCGCCGGAGGATTCCGCCGGGCGGCTCCGGTCCTCAGGGGCCGGTCGTCCTGTTCCTGCAAATAGGTGGTCGGGGTGGTGCGCAGAAACCGCTCGGCCGCATCGGCGGCCTCCCGCGCACACCGCTTCCCCATGAGCACGCACAGGGTGTATCCCGAGTTCTCGAAAGTCGCCCGTACGGCGCGGTCGGCCGGGGACGCGAGCATCATCCGCTCCCACGCCCGGTACCGCCGCAGCTGCCGGGCCACTTCGGCTCTGGCGGGTAGCAGCATGGCGCCGTTCACCTTCCGGGGCACTCGATGGACACGTTCCCGACGGTCGGGCCGGTGGCCGTGCACGACTGCGGGCACGGAGTTCCGTTACGGCGATCGAGGCCTTCACTCATGGTGCACGCACGGCGACCCAGCGTCTTGTTAGAGCTTCAACCACATCACTTGTGTCGCTCGTGTTGCACGAATGGGCTAGCAGCCGCACTGTTGATGTGACTCAGAAGCGATCAGTGCTCACGCTTCGTGTCGGGGGATTCGGCCCGCTAGGGCGAGGAAAGGAGCCAGAGCCTCGCCGGTGAGGAGCCAACGACGATGAAGACCGCAGTGCCCTGCTACTACCACCTCGACGTGGAAGTCAGTCCGGAACGCGTGGGACAGGTCAGCCGCATCCTGGCCGCTCACCTCAGGTACTGGGACCTCGAGACGCTGGTCGAGCCCGTCTGCAGCGGCGCCGAGCTGCTGCTGAACGCCATCGACGAGCACGCCACGGACAAGAACACGTCGATCGAGATGTGGTGGAACGGCCAGCACCTGATCACCGCCGTCGGGGACCACGACCGGGACCTGCGCCCGGATCAGGACCTGCGCGCGTGCCTCCAGCACATCGCCGCGACGAGCGACGGCTGGGGCTGCTGCGCCACCGACACCGGCAGCAAGGTGATCTGGTTCTCCCAGCGCGCCCGCGCCGGCCGCCGCGCCCCGCTGGTCCCGACCGCCCCGGCGCCCAGCCTGCGCGAGGGACTGCAGGTGCCGCGCGAGGAACCGGTCGTCACCGTGGCCGCCCCGGCGGCCACCGCCGACGGTGCTCTGGAGGACGCGCGGTGACGAAGGAAACGCACCGGAACGCCGGGGTGCCCGTGTGGAGCGGGCACCCCTATCCGCTGGGTGCCTCCTACGACGGTCAGGGCACCAACTTCGCGCTCTTCAGCGAGGTCGCCGAACGCGTGGAACTCGTCCTCGTCGAGGACGACGGCCGGCACCGCACGGTGCCGGTGCACGAGGTCGACGGCTTCGTCTGGCACTGCTACCTGCCCGGCGTCGGGCCGGGCCGGCGGTACGGCTACCGGGTGCACGGTCCGTGGCACCCGTCCCTCGGCCAGCGCTGCAACCCGGCGAAGCTGCTGCTCGACCCGTACGCCACGGCCGTCGACGGGCAGATCGACAACCACCCCTCGCTGTACGAGCGGTCGGCCACCGGGCCCGACCCGGCGGACAGCGCCGGGCACACCATGCTCGGCGTGGTCACCGACCCGTACTTCGACTGGGGCGACGACCGCCCGCCGCGACGGCCGTACGCGGACACCGTCATCTACGAGACCCACGTACGGGGCCTGACCCGCAACCACCCCGACGTGCCGCCCGAACTGCGCGGCACCTACGCGGGGCTCGCCCACCCGGCGGTGATCGAGCATCTGACCTCGCTGGGCGTGACCGCCGTCGAGCTGATGCCCGTGCACCAGTTCGTACAGGACGGGGTCCTCCAGGACCGCGGCCTGTCGAACTACTGGGGCTACAACACCATCGGCTTCTTCGCCCCGCACAACGCCTACGCCGCCGACGGCACCGGCGGCCGGCAGGTCGCCGAGTTCAAGGCGATGGTGAAGGCGCTGCACGAGGCCGGTCTCGAGGTCATCCTCGACGTGGTCTACAACCACACCGCCGAGGGCAACGAGAAGGGCCCCACGCTGTCCTTCCGGGGCATCGACAACGCCTCGTACTACCGCCTGGTCGACGGCGACTGGGGGCACTACTACGACACCACCGGCACCGGCAACAGCCTGCTGATGCGGCACCCGTACGTGCTCCAGCTGATCATGGACTCGCTGCGGTACTGGGTCACCGAGATGCACGTCGACGGCTTCCGCTTCGACCTCGCGGCCACCCTGGCCCGGCAGTTCCACGAGGTGGACCGGCTGTCGGCGTTCTTCGACCTGATCCAGCAGGACCCGGTGATCAGCCGCGTCAAGCTGATCGCCGAGCCGTGGGACGTCGGCGAGGGCGGCTACCAGGTGGGCAACTTCCCGCCGCTGTGGTCGGAGTGGAACGGCCTGTACCGGGACACCGTGCGCGACTTCTGGCGGGGCGAGGAGTACACGCTCGGCGAGTTCGCCTCCCGGCTGACCGGGTCCTCCGACCTCTACCAGCACAGCAGGCGCCGGCCGCGCGCCAGCGTAAACTTCGTCACCGCGCACGACGGGTTCACCCTGCGCGACCTGGTCTCGTACAACGACAAGCACAACGAGGCCAACGGCGAGGGCAACCGGGACGGCGAGAGTTCCAACCGGTCCTGGAACTGCGGGGCCGAGGGCGAGACCCGCGATCCGAAGGTGCGCGAGCTGCGCGCCCGGCAGCAGCGGAACTTCCTGGCCACGCTGATGCTGTCGCAGGGCATCCCGATGCTCGGCCACGGCGACGAGCTGGGCCGCACCCAGCGCGGCAACAACAACGCGTACTGCCAGGACAACGAGGTCTCCTGGATCGACTGGCGGCTCACCGACGAACAGCGCGACCTGCTGGAGTTCACCCGGTACGTGATCGGCCTGCGCGCGGCGCACCCCGTGCTGCGGCGGCGCCGCTTCTTCCGGGGCGAGACCGCCGTCCGCGCCGACCAGCCGCTGCCCGACCTCGTCTGGCTGCTGCCCAACGCGAGCGAGATGAGCGAGCAGGACTGGGAGCGTTCCGACGCGCACTGCGTCGGCGTGTTCCTCAACGGCGACGCCATCGCCGAGCCGGACCCGCAGGGCCGTCCGGTGGTCGACGACTCCTTCCTGCTGCTGCTGAACAGCTACTGGGAGCCCGTCGACTTCCGCCTCCCGGACGCCGCCTACGGCGACCGCTGGACGACGGTCCTCGACACGGCGGTCCCGGGCGCCCCGGACAGCCCGGACGAGACCGAGCACAAGGCCGGCACGGTGCTGCCGGTGGAGAGCCGCAGCCTGGTCCTGCTGTCCCGGCCGCCGCGCTGACGGGCCGAGAGGGGCCGGGGGTTCCTCCTCGGAGGCCGGGGGTTCCTCCTCGGAGGAACCCCCAGGGGGCGTCCTACCGCTCCAGCCGGGACGTCACCGTGAACTGCGCCCCGTCCGGATCGCGCAGGATCGCCTCCTCGGGGGCCTCGCGCAGCACGCTGCCGCCGTTCAGCTCGGCGGCGCGGGCGCAGGCGGCGACGTCGGTCACCGAGAAGTGGACCTGCCAGTGCGGCCGGATGGTGGGGTCCGGCGCCGACTCGACGGCGCCGGACTCGATCCGGGCGACGATGTCGCCGTGGCTGCGCAGCACGACCTCCTCGCCCTCGTAGCGCACCTCGCAGCAGCCGGGGGTCGCCGACGCCCAGTCGAGGACCTCGCCGTAGAAGATCGCCGCGTCGAAGGCGTCCCGGGTGTGGAGCCTGATGAACGCGGGTGCCGCTCGCCGCCAGGTCTCCCAGTCGGTGAACAGCTTGCCCTCCCAGATCCCGAACGTGGCCCCGTCCCGGTCGGCCAGCAGCGCCCCGCGGCCGGGCGGGAAGGAGATCGGGCCGACCGCGACGGTGCCGCCGCGCTCCTGCACCCGGCCGGCCACCGCGTCGGCGCTGCGCACGGCGAAGTACGGCGTCCAGGCGACCGCCGCGTGGCCCATGACGGCCATCCCGGCGATCCCCGCGACCGGCGTCCCGTTCACCACCGCGATCCGGAACCGGTCGCCCAGCTTGCCCGACCGCCACTGCCAGCCCAGCACGGCGGTGTAGAACGCCTCCGTGGCGGACAGGTCACGGCTGGTCAGGCTCACCCAGCAGGGGGCGCCGAAGACGGAATCGGTGGAGACGACCTCCGTCGGGCGGGCGGGTGTCGGGTGCTGTGTCATGGCAGTCGTTCCCTGGGTTCGTGGGGCCGGCGGCCACCGGCCCGAGACCAGTGTCCAACCGGAACCGCTTCCGGCGCCTGCCGAGTACCCCCGAGGCACCACGCAGTCCCGTCGTGTCAGGCCGTCGCGGTGGCGCCGGGCGGCCGCGGTGGCACGATGGACGGGTGGCACACACACCGAGCGAGCCGGCCGACGACACGGACCGGATCGCCGCACTGCAGGAGGAAGTGGCCCAGCTCAAGGAGGCCGTCAGTTCCCATGCCGTGATCGACCAGGCGATCGGGATGATGGTCGCGCTGGGCCGGGTCACCCCGGACCAGGGCTGGATGGTGCTGAAGGAGGTCTCCCAGCACACCAACATCAAGCTGCGCACGGTCGCCGAGCTGATCCTGATCTGGGGCCGGCAGGGTGAGATGCCCCCGGAGATCCGCGCCGAGCTGGAGGACGCCCTCGACCGTCACGGTCCGACCCAGATCCCGGGAGCACCCCCCGAGGGCGCCTAGGCCCTGTCGTTTGGATCATCCCGGCGTCGCAGGGTCTGGCACGCACATCTGCCGCGTTGTCGTCAGTCGCCGACGCGCCGCGTCGACTCCCTCCTCCGCCTTGCAGCTGCACGCACCAGACCCCGCTCGACTCGGCCAGGACGCACCGTCCCTCACAGCCGGGCTGATCCAAACGACAGAGCCTAACGCGCTTCCGCCAGCAGCTCCTCGCGCAGACGTTCGAAGCAGGCGCTGAGCAGGCGGGAGACGTGCATCTGGGAGATGCCCAGCTGCTCGGCTATCGTGCTCTGGGTCATGCCGCGGAAGAAGCGCAGGTAGAGGATGGTCCGCTCGCGTTCCGGCAGGGCCTCCAGGAACGGTCGTACGGCCACTCGGTCCACCACGACGTCGTAACGCGGGTCGGGCCCGCCGATCGCGTCACCGAGGGCGTAACCGTCGGTGCCCGGCATCTCGGCCTCCAGCGAGAGCGCGGAGAAGCACTCCAGCGCCTCCATTCCGGTGGCCACCTCCGCCTCGCTGAGCTGGGCGTGCTCGGCTATCTCCGCGATGGTCGGGGGCCTGCCCGGCGTGGTCTGCGAGAGTTCCTTGGAGGCGCGCCGCACCCGGTTGCGCAGGTCCTGGACGCGCCGGGGCACGTGCAGGGTCCACATGTGGTCCCGGAAGTGCCGCTTGATCTCGCCGGTGACGGTCGGCACGGCGTACGCCTCGAAGGCGCGGCCGCGCGACGGGTCGTAGTGGTCGACGGCCTTCACCAGTCCGAGTGCCGCCACCTGGTAGAGGTCTTCCAGGGCCTCGCCGCGCCCGCGGAAGCGGACGGCGATCCGCTCGGCCATGGGCAGCCACAGCCGTACCAGCTCGTCTCTGAGGGCCTTGCGCTCCGGGCTGCCCTCCGGGAGCCGGTGGAGCCGTTCGAACGCCTCCGCGGTGTCGGGGGCGTCGTCGTGGGGGTGCTGCTTCGTTCTGCCGGCCGTACGCATCGTGTGCGCGCCTCCCTCAGGGGATGCCGGTTGGGGACGGACACCGTGGGAGAGGCGCATGCGGGCACAGGCATTCAGGACGCCGGGGACCGCTGTGCGGGACTCCCACGGACGTGCCTCCTGTCCGAAGCACTCCTATGCCGATTCCCTGGGCAAAACCGGACGAAACGCCATCCGTGAAATTTCCCGGTGACTCGGTCCCGGACCACACGGCTCCCGCTAGTCCCGCAGAGTGATGTACGGCACGCCCGACTGCCGCCCGGACCGCCCCGCGGCGGATTCCTCCTGCCCACGGCTTGATCACCGATCAAAGCTTCAACATCACCGGCAACAGCCCATTCTGCTCATTTGACAGTGCGCTCAGGCCACGGATAGGAAGCAGCTCTTAGAGGTCGAGAGGTGCGGTGTGTACGAGCCGAACGTGGTCGGTGACTGGCAGGAGTACGACGAGCATTCCGGTCTGCGGCTGCGCGTCCACAGACTGGAACAGGCCGAGCCGCCGCGTGGCCGGGACGACGCGGCCGAGGGGCTGACGTACTTCCGGCTCCGGGTCACCGTCGAGAACCGCGGCACCGAACGGTTCTGCGTCCACCTCGAGGACGGCCAGATCGACGTGCGCATCGGCGCCGACGGCGAGAGCGCCTTCATGGACTGGCGCAACTCGCAGTTCATCGAGGGCTACGACGTGTACCCGCTGCGCCGCGCCACCGCCGTGCTGTACGCGGCCGGACCGGAGGCCGCGCTGAGCCGGGTCGACGTGCAGATCCAGCTGCGGGTCGACGACGAGTGGGCCGACCGCCGGATGTGGTCGGGCGGCATCGGCCTGCCCGAGGGGACGGCGTGCGCGCAGCCCTCCGCCGGCCGCGACAGTCTCGCCCACCAGGTGAGCAACTTCCTGCGCGACCAGGCGGAGGAGGGCACCGCCTGACGGACGGTCAGTGCGGGATGCCGTCGATGATCTCCCGGGCGCCCTGACGCAGCAGCGCCACCGCGACCGAGGTGCCGAGCGTGGCCGCGTCCAGCCGGCCGGCCCACTCGTGGGCGTTCAGCCGAGTCTTGCCGTCCGGGGTGAACACACAGGCCCGCAGGGACAGTTCGCCGCCCCGGTCCACGCGGGCGTATCCCGCGATCGGGCTGTTGCAGTGGCCCTGCAGCACATGCAGGAACATCCGCTCGGCGGTCGCCTCGCGATGGGTGGCCGGGTCGCCGAGCGCGCTGACCGCGTCGATCAGCGCCGTGTCGTCCTCGCGGCACTGCAGCGCGAGGATGCCCGCGCCGATGGGCGGCATCATCGTCTCCGGCGACAGCACCTCGCTGATCACGTCCCGGCGGCCGATGCGCTCCAGCCCGGACACCGCGAGCAGCAGGGCGTCCGCCTCGCCCGCCGCCAGCTTCGCCAGCCGCCGGTTGGCGTTGCCGCGGAACGGCACGCACTCCAGATGCGGGTGGGTGGCGGCCAGTTGGGCGATCCGGCGCACCGATGAGGTGCCGATCCGGGTGCCGGCGGGCAGTTCGTCGAGCGTGCGGCCGCCGGGGTGGACGAGCGCGTCACGGATGTCGTCCCGCGCGAGGAACGCGGCGAACACCGTGCCGGCCGGCAGCGGCCGGTCCGCGGGCACGTCCTTGACGCAGTGCACCGCGAGATCGGCCTCGCCGGCCAGCAGCGCCGCGTCGACCTCCTTGGTGAAGGCGCCCTTCCCCTCGACCTGGGACAGGTCGCCCAGCCACTTGTCACCCGTGGTCTTCACGGGCACGACCTCGGTGCGCACGCCGGGGTACAGGGCGGTCAACTCGGCGCGGACCCGCTCCACTTGGGCCAGGGCCATGGGTGAGTCGCGGGAGACGATACGGATCAGTTCCGGAACGGACATGCCGGACACGATAGACCCTCCGGCTCGAGTCCCGGCGGTGGGCCTCACTTTCCCACAAGCAGCGAGAAGCGGACCTTGTCCCTGGCGCGGGCGCCGAGCCGGTCGTAGAAGCGGATCGCCCCGTCGTTCCAGACGGGGGTCTGCCACTGCACCTCGGAGAGTCCGAGCGCCCGGGCCTCCCCGGTCACCGCGTCCATGAGCAGCGCGCCGAGCCCCAGACCGCGGTGGCCGGGGACCAGGAAGAGGCAGTCCATGTGCAGGTACTCGCACCCGTCCCAGGTGGACAGCTCGGGCGCGCAGGTGGCGTAGCCGACCACCTCGCCGTCGGGCGCCTCGGCGACCAGGCAGCGCAGGCGCGGGGCCGCCGTGCCGAACAGCAGCGTGCCGAGGCGTCCGGCGAGGTCGGGCGCGGGCGGGGCGGCCCGCTCGTACTCGGCGTGCAGCCGGGCCAGTTCGGCCACCCGGGGCAGATCGGCGGGCCGGGCGTGCCGCACCACGGGTGCCGCGGTCATCGCACCGTCCCCTCGACGGTGTCCGCGCTCCACGCGGCGAGCCGGTCCGGCAGCGTGCCGGTGCCGTCCAGGACGTGCCGGGAGAACGCCTCCCGTTCGTGCGCGAGCAGCGCCGCCTCCCAGACGCACGGCGCCAGCCCGGCCCGTCCGGGCCGCAGCAGTCCGGGCCGCCCGGCCGGGCCGGTGAACACGGCGAGATCCGACATGTGCCCCTCGATCCAGGTGTGGACCAGCACGTAGTCGCCGTCGCCGCCCGCGTGCACGACGAGCACGGACAGTCCGAGGGAGCCCCGCTGCCGGCCGAGCGCCAGATGGCCCTCGGCGATCCGCAGCGCCGCGTCGACGTCGCCCTCGGCGACCGTGCGGCCCGGGGCCAGGAGGGCGTACGTCTTCACCAGGTGCCCGGCGGCCTCCCGGGTGCCCAACGGGCGGGCGGTGCGGGCGTGGTGGCCGTCGGAGAGGGCGAGCAGGGCGTCCGTGTCGACCGCCGGCGGGAGCGCGTGGGCTTGATCCATTCGGCCATCATCGACCGTGCGGGCCCGCTCAGACCAGAGGGTCGCTCAGCTCGACCGAGCGCAGCGCCGCGGCGAGGGCCCGCTCGTCGCCCACGTCGAGCGCGGTGTCGGTGAGCTTGATGACGTGCTCGTCCCCGTGGGCGAGGGCCTGCTCGACGACCTCCTCGGCGGTGAGGCGGGCGGGCGGCACGTAGTCGACCGGCTCGTCCGGCGCGTACATCGCGGTGACCGCCGCGGACGCCGTCCAGGCCGCGTGCAGGCTCGGCGCCCACAGCTCGCGGGGCAGCGCGTCCAGGGTGCGCAGCACGGCGTTGGGCGCGGTGGCCGCGTGCACCAGCATGGTCTCCTCGCCGTGGCCGTGGGTGGCGTAGCGGTGGGTGGCGGCCCGGACCAGCTCGACCAGCCGGGCGCGCGCGGTGTCCGGGTCGGTCACGTCGTCCGCCCAGCGGGGCAGGGCCC
Organism: Streptomyces sp. TSRI0107; assembly: GCF_001905845.1. Classification (GTDB taxonomy): domain Bacteria; phylum Actinomycetota; class Actinomycetes; order Streptomycetales; family Streptomycetaceae; genus Streptomyces. Next base: position 158,087 of record NZ_LIVZ01000012.1, read on the forward strand.
GCACGGCGGCCAGCCGCCCGAGGTACCCGGCCTCGGCGGTCTCGACCGGCGGCACGGTGTCGAGGGTCCGGTCGGGCGTGTCCGCTCCGGGCAGTGTCGCGACCCCGGAGACGGGATGGTGCCGGGCCGCCCAGTAGCCGAGGGCGTGGGCGAGTTCGGTCAGCCGCGGTCCGGTCTCCTCCGTCCGCAGCGCCCGCACGGCGTGGCCGACGCGGATGACGGGGTGCGTCGCGGCGCCGTACAGGCCGGGCAGCAGACGGGGCCACCACTCGGCGAGGACGGCGCGCCACGGGCGCTCGGCGACGGCGCGGGTGAAGTGGTCGATCCAGTCGGCGGCCCGCCGGGGATCGCCCAGCGCCTCGCGCCAGTTGGCGTCGGTGACGCGCTCGACCGGGGTGGGGAACTCCTCCAGCCGGTCGCTGTACAGGTCCAGCCAGCGGTGTACGGCCCCCGCCTGCCCGTGCACGGCCAGCGACTCGACCACCATGGGGGCGTGGTTGCTGAGCCAGCCCCGGAACTCCGGGCCGGAGATGTGGAGCCGTTCGAAGGCCTCGTCGAGCCGTCCGCTCGTATCACTCGTGGTCATGACAGCGACGCTACGACACGGGCGGCGACGGCAGATCGGCCCCGGGGAGGACCCACGGCACCGCGCGGGTCCTAGGTCCCGGGGCCGACCGGCGAACCGGCCAGGGGGTGGTTGGGTGTCTCCCCTAGGCGTAGGGGTCGAAGGCGATCCCCGACGGCTTCGCCGATGCCAGGTGGCCGGCGAAGGAGGCGTCCTTGAGGCCGAAGTGGGCGCTGCCGAAGTCGTGGGCGCTCAGCTTGTCCCGGATGCCCGCCGGGTAGCCGTTCCAGCCGACGAGGGCCGGGTACTGCCAGGTGCCCTTGTGGTTCTCCGGCGGCTCGTCGTTGGAGTTGGCGAGCCGGAAGCAGTGCGTGCTGATGCCGTCCTTGTGGTAGACGACCTTGGCGTGGGTGCCCTCGAAGCGCACCCCGGACGCGGCGGTCACGGTGAACGAGCCGTGGTTCGAGGTCGACACGTACCGCACCTGGCCGTCCCGCACCCACACCGCGACATGCTCCCAGTCGTGCCGGTGGCCGCCGAGGCTGCTGCCGGGGAGGGCCTGGTCCTTCTCGAAGTACAGGCCGTACAGGTAGGCGCACCAGCCGTTGTTGCACTTGTAGCGGGAGTAGCTGTTGGTGTTGTCCAGGTCGGAGGCGTCCCGGCAGTTGCCGTTGAGGGCGCCGGTCGGGTTCAGCCCGCCGTTGACCGTGCCGTCGGCGCTGATCGCGGGCGTGGCGTAACAGCCGTCCGTGTCGTAGTCGAACGCGGGCTGGTACGTCCGCTCGGCGGCCTCCGCGTTGGCCGGCAGGGCCGGTGGCGGGGCGGCGAAGGCGGTGGCCGGGAAGGCGACGACGAGGGCGGCGGCCCCGGCGAGGCCGGTGAGCCATCTCCTGCGGTGCGATACGGACTTCTGTGACGACACTGCGTCCTCCTCCGGAATCCGGGCGCAGCCCAACGGCTGTGGGGGGAAAGGCAGTTCAGGATCCCCGGAAACACCGTCCGAGCCAAGAGGCGCAGATGTCCCGCCCGTGAACAGCCGGCAGAATCCGACGCGCCGTCAGACTCCGGGAGCGGGCGGGCCGGACGACTCCGGCAGGTCGGCCGCGGACTCCTCCGGAGTGAGGTCGGGCCGCAGCCGCAGCCACGACGGCTGACGCAGCAGACCGGCCCGGGTCCGGGTGCTGTAGCGCACCTCGCCGACCAGCCGGGGCAGCACCCAGTGCGCGCCCGGCGCCGACGGCCGCGGCCGGAACGGGCAGACGTCGGTGGCGAGGCCGGCCAGCAGCGCGGCCAGCTCGGTCCGCTCGGCCTCACTCCAGCCGGTGCCCACGCTGCCCACGTAGCGGAGCAGCCCGGCGGCGCGCTGACCGACCAGCACGGCGCCCGGCAGCCCGGTCAGCCGCCCTTTGCCGGGCAGCCAGCCACCCACGATGACGTCCTCGCCGACCATGTTGCGGATCTTGATCCAGGCCCGGGACCGCGTCCCCGGCTCGTAGACGGAGTCGAGCCGTTTGCAGACCAGCCCCTCCAGCCCGTGCTCGCGGGTGGCCCGCAGCGCCTGCTCGCCGTGCCCGAACAGCGCGCCCGGCGTCGACCAGTACGGCCCCCGCAGCTCCAGTTCGAGCAGTCGCGCGCGCCGCTCGGTGTACGGCCGCGCGATCAGGGAGCGGCCCGCCAGGTGCATCACGTCGAACAGCACGAGGTGGACGGGAACCTGGGCCGCCCGGCGCGCCGCCCGGGCGGGCGCGTGGGCCAGGCCCATCCGGGACTGGAGCAACTGGAAGTCGGCGCGCCCCTGTTCGTCCAGGGCCAGCACCTCGCCGTCGAGGACCGCGGGCGTGCCGCCGAGCGCGCCGCCCAGGGCGTGCAGCTCGGGGTACGCGGCGGTGATCTCCTCCCCGGAGCGGGCGCGCAGCACCACACCGCCGTCCCCGGCGAGGTACACCACCACCCGCTGGCCGTCCTGCTTGGTCTCGTACGCCCACCGCGCGTCCTGGGCGGCGGGCGGCAGGGTGCCGGGGGTGGCGAGCATGGGCGCGATCAGCGGGAGGGTCACGGCTTGAGATGTCGACGCCGCCCGGGACCGTCACGCGTGCCGGGCGACGGTTTCCCCTGAACGGCGCCGCCCGCACCCGGCGGCGTGTTTGCGTAGGCTTCCGTCACTGGAACGGCCGCCCCGGCGGCCGAGCCGCGACGACTCGAGGGACTGGCCGTCGGCGGGCTGAGCGAAGTCCCGGTGCGGTGGTGACCATGGCGGGCAGGGCGTCGGTGCGGGCCCAGCAGGTGAGCGAGACCCGGGAACAGATCCTGACCGCGGCGGAACGGCTGTTCGCCGAACGCGGCGTGTACGCCGTCTCCAACCGCCAGGTCAGCGAAGCCGCCGGCCAGGGCAACAACGCCGCCGTCGGCTACCACTTCGGCACCAAGGCCGACCTGGTCCGCGCCATCGCCCGCAAGCACACCACCCGGATGGAGGAGATCCGCGCCCGGATGCTCGCCGACACCGGCGACTCGGCCGACGTACGCGACTGGGTGGCCTGCCTGGTACGGCCGGTCACGGAGCATCTGGCGAGACTCGGCAGCCCCACCTGGTACGCGCGGTTCGGCGCCCAGGTGATGACCGACCCCGCCCTGCACCGGATCATGGTCGAGGAGTCGCTGTCCTCACCGGCGCTGCGGCAGGTCGTCGAGGGACTGCGCCGCTGCCTGCCCGACCTGCCCGCCGAGGTGGGCGCCGAACGCGCCGCCATGGCCCGCCAGCTGATCGCGCACACCTGCGCCGAACGGGAGCGGGCCCTCGCCGAGCACACCCCCACGCCGCGCGCCGACTGGCATGACGCGGCGACCGGACTGATCGACGCTATCGTCGGTATGTGGCTGGCGCCGGTGACCCACGGGCGCTGACCCGCGGGGGGTGACCGACCATCCGTCCCGGAAGGACGAGCATGAAGGTGACCGTCGACGACAGCCGCTGCTGCGGGTCCGGACAGTGCGTGCTGCTGGCACCCGAAGTCTTCGACCAGCGAGAGGACGACGCCACCGTCGTCCTCCTGGACGCCACACCACCGGACGGGCTGCACGCCGCGGTCCGCGATGCCGCCGCCATGTGCCCGAGTGAGGTGATCACGGTCGACGACGAGGCGTGAGACGCCCTGGACACCGGCGCCCCCCGGACGTGACGGGGGCGCCGGTGTCCGGTGGCTCAGCCGGCCAGGCGGATACCGGTCAGCAGGTCCTCACCGCCCGCGCCCGCGCCGGACTTGTCGACCACGTACGCGGTGCCGTCGGCGATCTCCACGTGGTTCGGGTTGGCGCCGGTCGCGACGGTCGCCTCGACGGTGCCCGTCCGCGGGTCGACGACCGTCACGTCGGCGGCGGTCCGGTTGACGACCACGATGTCGCCGGAACGGGCGTCGGTCCCGACCGACAGCGCGCCCGCGCCGGTGGTGACGGTCCTGGTCACCTGTCCCGTCCTGAGGTCGACGACCGACACGGTGCCGGACGTCTGCTCGGCGGTGTAGGCGACCTTGCCGTTCTTCGACAGCGACACCGAGATCGGGCCGTCGCCCACGGTGATGAACCGCGGGGTGTCGGACTTGCGGCCCAGTTCGATCAGCCGGTCGCCGTTGAGGTCGGCGGCGTAGACCGTGCCGGTGCGCTCGTCGACCGCGAGGCCGGTCGGGCTGCTGCCCTCGACGGTGACGCGGCGCTTCTCCTCGAAGGTCTTCGAGTCGTAGGCGACCAGGGTCGCGCGGACTCGAAGGCGGACGCCCACACGGTGTCGTGCTTCTCGTCGACGACGATCTCCCGGGCGTGGGCCACGTCCGGCAGCGTCGCCAGGTGCGCGCCGTCCTTCCGGCTGTAGACGGCGACGATGTTGTCGCGGGTGGTTGGTCACCCACACGGTGTTGTGCTCGTCGTCCACCGCGACGCCGTAGACCGCCTCCTTGGCACCGGTGGTCCCGTCGGTGACCGGCGGGGTGATGGTCTGCTCGACGGCGAGGGTGTCCGGGTCGACCTTCAACAGGCTGCTGGAGGTGACCGGCGGACGGCCCACGGCGACGGTGACCCAGAGCGCGTCGTTGCGCTCCGAGTACGCCGACTGGTAGAGGCCGCGCACGAGCGGCGCGGTCGTCACGGCCGGCTCGCCGCTCTTCGCCGCCACGGCGGTACCGGACAGGACCACGGTGCCGCAGGCGGCGAGCGCCACGGCGGTCGCGGCCGCGACGGTGGTGTGGCCTGGCTGCTGCGCGGGGAGCGCAGTTCGGGGCGCGTCTGACCACGCGAGGACTGCGAGGCCGCTTACTTGAGTTAGGCAATGAGATGGTAAAGTCGGATGCATGCCCACACCGCCGTTCCCCGACGTCCCCGCGTCCCCCGAAGTGGCCGAGATCGAGCGGGCGTTGAGCCGCATCACCTACCTCGGCACCCGTGCCCGGCAGCACGACCGGCTGATGGCCGTCGCCGACGTGCCGCTGGACCGTGCCGCCGTGGCGCTGCTGCGCCAGATCGCGGACAGCGAGCCGCAGCGCCCGGGGGAACTGGCCCAGCGGCTCGGCGTGGAGGCCTCCCACGTCACCCGCACCGCGCAGCAACTGGAGAAGGCCGGATACGTCACCCGCGTCCCCGACCCCGACGACCGGCGCGCCCAACGCATCCGCCTCACCGACGCCGGCCGCCAGGCCATCGACCGGGTCCGCCAGGCCGGGGCACGCGGCATGCAGGCCGCCCTCGCCGACTGGTCCCCGGAGGAACTGCGCCAACTCGCCACGCTCTTCCACCGCATGGTCGACGACTTCCTCGCGCACGCGGCGGAGGAGGAGGGGGAGCCGAGGGCTTCGGCGTGAGGGGTGTTGCCGGGGGTGTTGCGCTGGGGGCGTTGTACTGGGGGTGTGCAGCCGGGGGGCGGATTGCTGGGGGCGGGGCCGGGGTGTGGCACTGCTTGGGCTGGCGCCTCGGCTGAGCGGCGGTCTTGTCGCGGCGGGTTCGTGGCGCGGTGCGCCGCCGCCTGACTCGTCACGCGCTGGGGGCTGCTGGGCGGGCGTCTTGTCGTGGCGGGCCCGAGCCGCAGGCGATCGCTTAACCCGCCCGTCGCGCAGCAGTTGCCGGGTGGCTGCTCGCTGCTGAGAGGGCTGAGTCGCGGGTGACCACTTGTCTCGTCACCCGTTCGGCGCTGCCGCGCGGGCGTCTTGTCGTGGTGGGGGCTGAGCTGCGGGTGATCGTCTGGTCTGCCGGTCGGGCAGGGCTTGCCGGGTGGCTTCCCGTGGCGGGAGGGCTGAGCCGCGGGTGCCCGCCGTTTCCACTCGGCGGGCCGAGCGCGGGGCGGTGCTTGTCCTGCCGGCCGCGCGAGTCTGGCCGCGCGGCCCCCTGTTGTTGAGTGGCCTGAGCCGCGGGTGCCCGCCGTTTCCTCGGGCTGGGCCCGAGTGCGGGGCAGTGCTTGTCCTGGCCGTCGTGCGAGTCTTGCCGCGCGGTCGTCCGCTGGCGGGAGGCCTGTGCCGCAGGTGCCCGGCGTCTCCTTGCGGTGGACCCGCATGCGGGGGGCAGTGCTTGTCCTGGCCGTCGTGCGAGTCTTGCCGCGCGGTCGTCCGCTGGCGGGAGGCCTGAGCCGCGGGTGCCCGCCGTTTCCTCGGGCTGGGCCCGAGTGCGGGGGCGGTGCTTGTCCTGGCCGTCGTGCGAGTCTTGCCGCGCGGCCCCCGCTGTTGAGTGGCCTGAGCCGCAGGTGCCCGCCGTCTCCTCGCGGCGGGCCCGTGTGTAAGGCGCGCAGCGCCTGACCCGCCCGCCGCGCAAGCCGTGCCGCGCAGGCCACCCGCCGCTGAGCGGGCCCGCAGCATGGGCCCCCGAGCCGCCCCCTCAGGGCTCCCGCAACCCCCGTAGCAGCAGTCCGCCCACGGCGGGCAGCAGTACGAGCGGGAGCAGTGCGGTCCGCAGGGACGTCGCGTCGGCCAGGGTGCCCAGGGCCGGTGCGGTGAGGCCGCCGATGCTCACCGTCAGGCCCAGGGTGACGCCGCTCGCGGTGCCCATCCGGCCCGGCAGGTAGTCCTGGCCGAGCGTGATGTGCAGGGCGAACGGCACGTACAGTCCGGCCGAGGCCAGTGCGACAAACCCGTACACCGCCGGGCCGGGCGCCAGCACCACCCCCGCCACGGCGAGCACGGTCAGCGCGTACGAGCGCCGGACCACCGCCAGCCGCCCGTACCGCTCGGCGAGCCGCGCCCCCACCATCGTGCCCACCGCGCCCCCGGCGTACAGCACGAACAGGGCGGCCGTGCCGGCGGCTTCGCCGCCGCCGGTGCGCTGGCGGACGTACAGCGCGACGAAGGTGCTCAGCCCCACGAACACGATCGAGCGGCACACCACCGCGCCGGACAGCCGCAGGAACGACGGCCAGTCGTCGCGACCGCCGCCCACCCGCCCGTCACCCGCCCCCTGCGGCCGGGCCCGCACGGCACGGACCGCCGCCGCACAGAACAGCGCCCCCAGCAGTGCCGGAACCGCCAGCAGGGGAGTGGCCCCCAGGCCGCCCGTGGCGACGACCACCCCCACCAGCGGCGGCGCGAGCGCGAAGCCGCCGTTGCCGCCCAGGGAGAACCAGCCCATCGCCGTGTGGCTGCCCCGCGCCGCGAGCCGCGCCACGCGCGCCGCCTCCGGGTGGTAGGCGGCGACGCCCACACCGGAGAGCGCGACCGCCGCCAGGGTGAGGGCGTAGGAGTCGCCGAGGCCGCTGAGGGCGACCCCGGCGCCGCCCGCGAGCACGGCGAGCGGGAGCAGCCACGGCATCGCCCACCGGTCGGTGAGCGCCCCGAACAGCGGCTGCACCACGGACGACAGCAGCGAGGCGGCCAGGACGACGCCCGAGGCGGCGGCATAGGTGTAGGCGCGCTCGGCGACGAAGTACGGCACCAGCGCCGCGACGGCGCCCTGGTACACGTCCACGCAGGCGTGGCCCAGGGACATCAGCATGATCGGGCGGGAACGCGCACGCGGCGAGGACCGCCGCTCGGTCTGTTGTTCGGTCACCGTGCGATCGTCATGCCCCCGCACCCTGTCGCGCTTTCGATAAACTGCCCGATCATGCCGGATACCCGCCATGCGGTCCGCCGGACCACCCGCCAGACCCCCGACGTCCGCCAGACCCCCGACGTCCGCCAGACCCCCGCTGTCCGCCACACGCCGAAGGCCCCGACCCGCGCCCAGCGCCTGGCCGCGGGCGACCGCATCGACGCGCACCGGCACGACGAGCACCAGATCGTCTACGCGGGCTCCGGCGTCCTCGCCGTCACCACCGACGCCGGGATCTGGTTCGCCCCCGGCACCCGCGCCATCTGGGTCCCGGCGGGCACCGTCCACGCCCATCGCGCCCACGGCCACCTGGAGCTGCACCTGGTCGGACTGCCCGCCGACGACAACCCCCTCGGCCTGGACGCGCCCACGGTCCTCACCGTCGGCCCGCTGCTGCGCGAGCTGATCCGCGCCTACACGCGCGACCCCGAGGACACCGGGCCCGAGCGCCGCCGGCTGCTCGCCGTCCTGCGCGACCAGCTGCGCGCCTCGCCGCAACAGCCCCTGGTCCTGCCCACCCCCGCCGACCCGCGCCTGGCCGCCGTCTGCGCCCTGGTGCACGCCGACCCCGCCGAGCCCCGCACCCTCGCCGACCTCGGCGCCGCGACCGGTACCGGCGAACGCACCCTCAGCCGGCTGTTCCGCGGCGAGTTCGGCATGACCTTTCCCCAGTGGCGCACCCAGTCCCGGCTCTACCACGCTCTGCGGATGCTCGCCGACGGTCTGCCCGTCACCACCGTCGCCCACCGCTGCGGCTGGTCCTCGGCGAGCGCCTTCATCGACGTCTTCCGTCGCTCCTTCGGCTGCACGCCCGGCACTCACCAGCGCGGGGACTGAGAGCCGTCGGGGCGGCGCCGCCCGACGCGTTACCGTCGGGTAGCATCCGGCGGCAGCCCCCACCGAGGAGGAACCGTGTCACGGTCCGCACGCTCGCCCCTGCTGCTCGCCGGCCTCCTGGCCACCGCGGGCGCCGCCCACTTCGCCGCACCACGCCAGTTCGACGCGATCGTCCCGCGCGCCCTGCCCGGTGAGCCGAGGACGTGGACGCACGTCAGCGGAGCCGTCGAACTCGCGCTCGCCGCCGGCCTCGCGCTGCCCAGGACCCGCAGGACCGCCGCGCTCGCCACGGCCGCCTTCTTCGTCGGCGTGTTCCCCGCGAACGTCAAGATGGCCGTCGACTGGCGGCACCGCCCCGCCCCGCAGAAGGCCGCCGCCTACGGACGGCTGCCGCTGCAACTGCCCCTCGTCCTGTGGGCCCGCAGCGTCGCGAAGAACGCGCAGGGGGTGTCGTGAGCGCCCGTGTCGACGTCGGCGACCAGGTCGAGGACTTCTCCCTGCCAGACGAGAACGGCGTCACCCGCAGCCTCACCGAACTCCTCGCCGAGGGGCCGGTGGTGCTGTTCTTCTACCCCGCCGCCCTCACCCCCGGCTGCACGGCCGAGGCCTGCCACTTCCGTGACCTGGCCGCCGAGTTCGCCGCCGTCGGCGCCCGCCCGGTCGGCGTCAGCGGCGATCCCGTGGAGCGCCAGCAGGAGTTCTCGGGCAAGCACACCCTCGGCATCCCGCTGCTGTCCGACGCCGACGGCGCGGTCCGCGAACGCTTCGGCGTGAAGCGCGGATTCAGCCTCGCCCCGACCAAGCGCGTCACGTTCGTGATCGGGCAGGACCGCACGGTCCTGGAGGTCGTCCGCAGCGAACTGCGGATGAACACCCACGCCGACCGCGCCCTCGCCGCCCTCCGCGCCCACCGCGCCTGAACTCCGTGCCGACGACGGGAGGGGCGGCGCGACACTGAGGGGCGTGCTGCCGCGTGGCGAAGCGTTCACCGAGACGAGGACGCCCGCCGCCCCCACCCGCCACACCCCGTCCACCTGCCCCTGCGCCGACCGAACCCGTCAGGACTCCTCGCGCGCCACCTGCGCGAGCGTACGGCCGCTGCGCACCGACCGTGCCCGCCGCGGATCCGGTGTGCCGCGCCCGTGTGACCGGCCCGCCTTCACGAGCAGCCACGCGTGCTCGTCACCGCCGCGGAACCGGGTCAGCGCGTACTCGCCGTGCAGCTTCGACCCCTTCAGCCGGAACGAGGCGTGCCCGCGCTCGATCGACTTCCCGAATTCGACGGGCCGCCCTTGGCGGTCGTGGCGGTACACCCGCAGCCGGTCCTCCCGCTCCGCCACCGGGCACTCCTTCCACCTGCGCCTGAACCCGTCCGCCGAGTGCCCGCACGGCCGGACGCGCACCGCGCGGTCGCCGTTAGGCTGAGCAGTGATCAACCGTACGGGTGGGGGAAGCAGAGGACAGCGGACGGCATGACGAGCGCCGAGGACAAGCACACGACGGGACCCGGACGTCCCACGTCACGGGACGTCGCCCGGCTCGCAGGCGTGTCGCACACCGCCGTCTCCTTCGTCTTCAACGGCCGCGCCGCGGGCAACCTCTCTCCCGCCACCCAGGAACGCATCCGGCAGGCCGCCGCCCAGCTCGGCTACCGCCCCGACCCCGTCGCCCGCGGCCTGCGCCGCCGCCGTACGGCCGTGATCGGGCTGGTCACCGACGAGATCGCGTCATCGCCGTTCGCGGGCCGGCTGCTGCGCGGCGCGATGGAGACCGCCTGGGACAGCGAACACCTGGTGCTCACCATCGACTCCGGCGGCGACCCGGCCAAGGAGGACGCCGCCGTCGCCGAACTCCTCGACCGGCGGGTGGACGGCATCATCTACGCCGCCATGTCCCTGCGCCGCGTCCGTGTCCCCGAGGGACTGCACCGCACCCACTCCGTGCTCGCCAACTGCCTGCCCGAGGACGACTCGCTGCCCGCCGTCGTCCCCGCCGAGCGGGCCGGCGGCCGTACGGCGGCCCGGCTGCTGCTCGACCAGGGGCACCGCAGGATCGCCCACGTCGGGGGCATGGACGACATCGCGTCGGTGGAGCGGCTGCGCGGCTTCCGCGACGCGCTGCGCGCCGAGGGGATCACCGTCCCCAAGGAGTGGGTGGTACGCACCGGCGGCGAGATCGCCGGCGGCCACGAAGGCGCCGTGCGGCTGCTCGACGGAGCCGACCCGGCACGCCGCCCCACCGGGATCTTCGCCTACAACGACCGGGTCGCGGCGGGCGTCCTGCACGCCGCGACCCGGCTCGGCATCGCCGTCCCCGGCGATCTCTCCGTGGTCGGCTACGACGACCAGGAGCACATGGCCGCCTTCCTCACCCCGGCGCTCACCACGGTCGCCCTGCCGCACCGCGAGATGGGCGAGACCGCCACCCGCCTCCTCCTGGACGCCATCACCACCGGCCGCACCCCACCCGCCACGGTCCGCCGCCTGGCCTGCCCGGTGGTGAGCCGGGCGTCGGTGGGCCGGGCCCCCGCGCTCTGACCGTCCTGCCACGCAGGTGGTCCCGGCCCGCTGCCGAAGTGCCGGGCGACGCTGACCGTGCATCGCCGGAACCGCTGCCTACCTGCCGGTAGAGCGCTACGGTCGCAGTCCGGTCGGCACGAGCCGACAATGGCGTGAGGGGGGCGGCATGCTGGCGGAGGGATTGACGGCCCTGGCGGCGGCGGGTGGTACCGCGGTGGTGCAGGCGGCCGGTACCGATGCGTGGGCGACGCTGCGCGATCGGGTGGCCGGCTGGTTCGGACGGGGGGACGCGGCGCGAGAGCGCGACGAGCTGGAGCGACTGGAGGCCACTGCGGATGAACTGACCGCAGCCGAGGGCGGCGCCGACGCGGAACGGCTGAGGGCCCATCAGGAGCAGGCCTGGCAGGCCCGATTCGCCATGATGCTGGAAAGCCTGCGGGAGCAGGAGCGGGCACGGGCCGCCGCGGAGCTGCGGGACCTGGTCGGGCCTGCCGCTGCCGAGGAGAGCGGAGGGACGGTGACCGGCACCTTCCACGGGCCCACCGTCGTACAGACCGGACACCACAACCGGCAGGATGTACGCTTCGGCACCGGGTCATGACGAGGCCCGCTCCTGGCACGGGCGACAGCGAGGGAGTGCGCGACGGCACCTTCCACGGACCGACCGCGATTCAGACCGGGGCTTACAGCACGCAGCAGGTCCAGTTCGTCTACCAGTGGAAGCCGGCGTACCGGATCGAGTCCTTCCCCGCAGGCCCCCGGCCGGTGCGGTCTCGCGTGCCGGCCGAGCAGCCCTCCCGGCTGCTGCGAGCCGTGCACCAGGTGGTGCCGTTCACCGGCCGCCACGACGACCTCCAGGAGTTGTCCCAATGGCGTGACGACCTGGAGGAGACGCTGGCCGTGCGGCTCGTCCACGGCCCCGGCGGGCAGGGCAAGACCCGTCTGGCGGCGCACTTCGCGGAGTTGAGCCGCCAGGCCCGGTGGACGGTGTGGCAGGCATCGGTCAACGGAGCCGACACCGATCCCCCGCAGACCTCACCGGCCCCCGGAACCGACGCGGGGGTGCTGCTGGTCGTGGACTACGCCGAACGCTGGCCCATCCCCGACCTGCGCACCCTGCTGCGTGAACCGCTCCTGTCCCGCGGCTCCGCACCGGTGCGCGTCCTGCTCCTGGCCCGGCCGGCCGGAGCCTGGTGGGACGGCCTGGCCACCTGGGTCGACGAGACCCTCGACGCCCCGGCCCACGCCCACCCCTTGCGGCCCTTGGCCGACACCCCGCAGGCCCGTCACGACCTGTTCGGGCAGGCCCGCGATCGCTTCGCCCACCACCTGAGCCTGCCCGTCGAGCAAGCGCGTCGGATCACCGCACCTTCCGCGCTGGACACCGACGAGGACTACGCCCAGATCCTGACCATCCACATCGCCGCCCTGGCGGCCGTCGACGCGCGCCTCCATGACGACCGCACCCCTACGAATCCCGCGCGCGCCTCGGCCTACCTCCTGAAACGCGAACGCGCCCACTGGGCGGCCCTGCACGAGCGAGCAGTCGACCCCCTGGGCGCCACGCCCACCACGATGGGCCGGACCGTGCTCACCGCCACCCTCACCGGCGCCATCGCCCGCCCCCACGGCTGGACGGCGCTGCGCCGCATCGGTCTGGCCGACTCCACCGAGGCCGCGAACTCCCTCCTGGACGACCACCAGTACTGCTACCCGCCGACCCGTCGCGACACGGTGCTGGAACCGCTCTACCCCGACCGCCTCGGCGAGGATTTCCTCGGCCTGACCATCCCCGACCCCGACGGCAGCAACGACCCCCCGCCCGGCACGGTCACCGACGACTGGGCTCACCAGGCTGCCCAACGCCTGCTCGCCGACTCCGACTCCGCCCCCTGGGTCCGCAACGTGCTGACCGTCCTCATCGAGACCGCCGGCCGCTGGCCGCACATCGCCAGCGGCCAGCTCTATCCCCTGCTGGAACGGAACCCCCGGCTCGCCCTGGAGGCCGGTGGCACGGCCCTCGCGGCCCTGGCCGGCCTCGACGGGGTGATCACCGTCCTGGAGGCGATCGAACCCCACCTTCCCTCGGGCCCGCACAGCGAGCTCGACCTGGGCGTCGCGGCCGTCGTCCGGCGCCTGGCCCACCAACGCCTCGCCGCCACTCAGGACCCCGTCTGGCACGCTCGTCTGCGGGACCGCCTCGCGGAACGCCTGTCCTACGCCGGCCTGCGAGACGAAGCCCTCACCGCGGGCCGGGAGGCGTTGTCGGCATGGCGTGAGCTGACGCGCACGAACCCGTCGTACGAAGCGGACCTCGCGTTCTCGCTGTCCCATCTCGGGCACTACCTGTCAGAGGTGGGACGGCGGGAGGAGGCGCTTGCCGCCGCCGAGGAGGCCGCGGACATCCGGTACCGGCTGGCCAAGGCCGACCCGGCGGCCTACGAGTGGGACGTCGCCCTGTCGCTGTCCAACCTCGGTGTCTCCCTGGCGGAGGTGGGGCGGTGGGACAACGCTGTGATCGCCAGCGAGGGAGCCGTCGAGGTCTACCGCCGACTGGCTCGCGACGATCCGGCCAAGTACCGACCGGACCTCGCTCGCCTGCTGTCCAACCATGGCGTCTTCCTGTCGAAGGTGGGGCGGCGCGAGGAAGCTCTCTCCGCCGCCGAGGAGGCCGTCGAGATCTGGCGCCCCTTGGCCGGGTCCCGCCCGGCCGCCCACGAACCCGGGCTCGGCGACGCGCTGACCAACCTCGGCGTCCGGCTGTCGGAAGCCGGGCAGCGGGATGCGGCCGTGATCGCCGCCGAAGAGGCCGTCGGGCTCTACCGGCTGTTGGCCAGGACCAACCCGGCGGCCCATGAGCCGGGCCTCGCTCGTTCACTGACCAATCTCGGCGACCCGTTGTCGGACGTGGGACGGCGGGAGGAGGCGCTTGCCGCCGCCGAGGAGGCCGTCGAGGTCTACCGTCGGCTGGCCGGGGACAATCCGGCTGCCTACGAGCAGGATCTCGCGTCCGCGCTGGGCAATCTGGGCACCCGGCTCTCGGAGGCGGGCCTGTGGGAGGAGGCGCTGACCAGCACAAGGGAAGCGGTCGGGCTGTGGCATCGGCTGGCCGACGCCGATCCGGCCAGGTACGAGCCCGAACTCGCCGACGCCCTGGCCAACCTCGGCATCGACCTGCGGGAAGTCGGTCGGCGGGAGGAGTCCGTGATCGTCACCGCGGTGACGATGCAGTTGCGGCGTCAGCTGGCCGACGCCCATCCGGCCAGATTCGAGCCCGACCTCGCCACCTCCCTCTCCGAACTCGGCGTAGAGCTCTGGGAGATGGGACGGCAGGAGGAGTCCATGGTCTGCATCACGGAGGCGGTGGAGCTGCGGCGCCGGCTGGCCGACTCCGAGCCGGCCAGGTTCGAGCCCGGCCTCGCTCTCTCGCTGTCCCGGCTCGCCTTCTGTCTGCGGGACATGGGACGGCAGGAGGAGGCACTTTCCGCCGCCGAGGAGGCCGTCGCGATCTATCGCCGGCTGTCAGGGCGCGATCCGGTGACTTACGAGCCGGACCTCGCTCTCTCCTTGTCCAGCCTGGGCGTCGACTTGGGGGCGGCGGGGCGCGTGGATGAGGCGCTTGCTGTCGCGGGAGAAGCCGTGGAGATCCGGAGGCGGCTGGCCGGTTCCGACCCGGCGGCCCACGAGCCGGGCCTCGCGCTGGCGCTGTCCGGCCTCGGCACCGATCTGTGCGAAGCGGGGCGGCGGGAGGAGGCCCTTGACACCACCGAGGAGGCTCTGGGCATCTGGCGCCGGTTGGCCGATGCCGATCCGGCGGCCCATGAGGCATCCCTCGCCAGATCCCTGTGGTCGTTGGCGTGGGTGCGACTCGAAGCGGACACCGGTCTGCCGCGGGCACTGGACGCGGTGGGGGAGGCGTTGCTCATCCTCGGAAGACTCGCCACCGATGATCCCGGAGCATTCGGCGGCGATCTCGTCGGAGCCACCGAGACGTGGGCCGACGTCTTGGAGGCGATGGGCCGTACCGAAGTGTCAGCGGACATCCGCCGCGTGCTGGACGAGCACTCGGAGTAGGGCATCGGGCGAGCCGAGGAACGGCGGGCAGGGTTTCTCACCCGCCCGCTCAGCCCGCCCGTTGGTCAGCCGAGCGCCGACGGGACCAGTTCCCAGCCGCGGACGGCGGACCCCTCACCCGTGACGGCCAGTTCCGGCACGTCACCGGGACCGCGGTAGACCCGCTCGGTCACCATGCCCCGGTCGCCCGCGAACACCTCGTACAGGGAACCGTCGACGAGGACGCGGACGGTCGGCTCCCCGTCGTGCGGCAGCGGTACGGTCACCGGCTCGGGGTGTCCGGTGCGGCGTACGGTGAGGCTGCCCTCGGCGGGGTCGACGCGGAGTGTCAGGCCCTCGCCCAGGCGGACCGTGGTGACCGTGCGCGCGGTGACCGTCAGGTCGTACGCGTCCGGCAGCCGTGTGCCCTCGCCGGGACCGGTGACGAACGGCTCGGGCGCGCGCAGCAGGTCCAGTTCCGGTGCCGGTGCGACCCGCAGGGTGCCGTCGGCGTGGACGTCGACGACCCGCGGCGCGGTGAGGACCCCGGCCCAGCCGGACTGTTCTGCCCGGGACTCCCACGACCAGCCCCACATCAGTGCCCGGTCCGGTTCCTGGAGGACGGCGGGGGCGTAGAAGTCGCGGCCGTGGTCGAGGCGGCCGCCGACGCGGGGCCGGAAGGCCGGGCTCCCGTCGGCGGCGGGTTCCAGGGCGCCCGTCAGGTAGCCGGTCGTCCACGGATCGCCGTCCCACAGCGACACCACCAGCACCCAGTCCCCGCCGGGCGTCACCAGCAGCTGCGGGCACTCCCAGCCGACCGCCTTGTCGCCGAACGCGTCCATGGCCACCGGGTCGTTGCCGTCCAGGAGCACCCCGGCGAACCGCCAGCCGGCGAGGTCGTCGCAGTCGTACAGCAGGACCGACGGGGTGCCGTCGGCGTGGCCCGCGCCGACCAGCGCCCAGCGGCGGCCGGCGTGCCGGAAGACGAACGGGTCGCGGAACATCACCACGTCAAGACCGGAGGGCGGCCCGGACACCACGGGGGTGGGCAGCGGCTTCCACTCGGTCAGCGCCGGGTCGTCGGGGTCCGCCGCGCGGGCCAGGCAGATCGCGCCGAGCCCGGTGTGGTCGCGGTCGATGCCCGTGTACACGGCCGTCGGCACCCCGTCGTCGTCGACCACGCAGCCGGACCAGCAGCCCGCCTCGTCGGGGCCGCCGGGCGTCGGGGTGAGCGCGATCGGGTGGTGCTCCCAGCGGGCCAGGTCCCGGCTGGAGGCGTGCCCCCAGTGGATGTCGGCGTGCACCGGCGCGGCCGGGTTGTACTGGTAGAAGAGGTGGTAGCGGTCACGCCAACGGAACGGGCCGTTCGGGTCGTTGACCCAGTTCGCGGGCGGACGGACCCGGAAGCGCGGGGCGTTGGGATCGAGGCTCAACGGTTGACTCCTGCGGAGGTGATGCCCTCGCGGAGAGGGCGCTGGCCGACGACGAACACGGCGACGGCGGGAAGCATGGACAGCACGACACCGGCGAGCACCACCGAGACGGAGCCGGTGCCGAGGTTGCCCTGGAGGGAGACCAGCCCCAGCGGCAGCGTGTAGTTCTGGCCGGAGGTCTCCAGGATCAGCGGGCGGAAGAACTCGTTCCAGTGGTAGTTGAAGGCGAGTACGCCGACGATCGCGAGACCGGGCGCCGCCAGCGGCGCGTACACCGACCGGAACACCCGCCACGGGCCCGCCCCGTCGAGCATGGCCGCCTCGCCCAGGTCCTTCGGCATGCCCAGGAAGTACTGGCGCATCAGGAAGGTGCCGAACGCGGTCGGGAACGCCGGGACGATCAGGCCGAGCAGGGTGTCGGTCAGCCCCATCGACTTCAGCACCAGGAACACCGGCACGATGGTGACCTGCAACGGCACCATCATCGTCGCCAGCACGAGCGCGAACAGCGGCTTCTTGAACCGGAACTCCAGGCGGGCGAAGGCATAACCGGCGAGCCCCGCCGTGATCATCTGGCCCACCGCGATCAGCGCCGTCACCAGCGTCGAGTTCAGGGCGAGCAGCCAGACGTCGATCTGCTCGAACACCCCGCGATACGCCTCGGCGGTCGGCTCGGTCGGGACGATCCGCGGCGGCAGGTCGAAGGACTCGGCGGGGACGCGCAGCGAGGTGGAGACGGTCCAGATCACCGGACCGAGGGTCAGCAGCGCGCAGACGGCGAGACCGGCGATCCGCGCCCAGGGCGCGAGGGAGTGCCGCACCCGGCCGGCGGTCAGGGTTGTGTGGCTCATGGGACTCACCCGGCTCACTGGTAGTGGACGAAACGCCGGCTGAGCCGGAACTGGAGGGCGGTCACCGCCATGATCAGCACGAACAGCAGCACGCCCACCGCGGACGCGGTACCGAACCGCAGCTGCTCGAAGGCGGTCTCGTAGATGACCATCACGACGGTGCGGGTGGAGTCACCGGGCCCGCCGTTGGTCAGCACGTACGGCTGCTCGAAGACCTGGAGGGCGTTGATGATGCCGACCACGGACGCCACCAGCAGCGTCGGCGACAGCAGCGGCAGCGTGATGTGCAGGTGCTTGCGCAGTCCCGTCGCGCCGTCCAGGGCGGCGGCCTCGTGGACCTCCTTGGGGATGTTGTTCAGACCGCCCACGAACAACAGGAAGGAGAACCCGAACTGCTGCCACACGTAGACCAGGATCACCGCGGCCATCGCCCCGTTCTCCGAGGTCAGCCAGGGCACGGGCGCGATCCCGACCAGTCCGAGCAGCCAGTTCACCACCCCGAAGTCCTGGTTGAACAGGTACTTCATCACCACCGAGATGGACGCGGCGGACAGCACCAGCGGGAAGAAGAACGCCGACCGGAACACCGACCGCAGCCACACCGGCATCCGCCCGTTCACCGTGATCGCCAGCACCAGCGCGATCAGCAGCTGCAGCGTGACCGCCAGCACCATGAACAGGAGCGTGTTGCCGAAGGAGACCAGCACGGTCGAGTCGCGGAACACCTCCCCGTAGTTGGCGGCCCCCGCGAACCGCGGGTCGTCGATCACGTTCCAGTGGAAGAGGCTCAGCACCACCGAGCCGACGATCGGGACGACCGTGAAGACGACGATGCCGACGATCGTCGGCGCCAGGAACAGGGTGGCCAGCAGCCGCGTGCCGCGCTCCCGGGCCGGGGGCCGGGCCGCGACCGGGCGCGTCCGGGGCACGGGACGCGTCCGCACCGGCGGGGTCTGGGTGTTCGTCATACGTCACGCTCCATGGCCTTCTCCAGGTCGCCCTGGAGCCGGCGCAGCGCCGGGCGCACCGAACGCGGGGAGGCCAGGGCGGTACCGGTGTGCTTCAGCAGCACCTGCTCGACCTCCGCCACCTGCGGCGGTGCCGGGATGGGACCCGTGTCCGGGAACCGGTCGAGAGTGTCGTAGAAGACCGGCCAGTGGTCGGGGCCGGTCTCCCGGTAGCGGCGCGCGGTCAGCATCGAGCGGCGCGCCGGGGTCGTCTGGTTGGTGGTGAACAGCCGGGTCAGGGTGTCCTTGCGGGCGGCGTACTTGATGAACTCCCACGCCTCGTCCTGCCGCTTCGACGTGCGCAGCAGCGCGTAGCCCGCCGCGCCGAACTGATGGCGCTGGGTGCGCCAGCGCGGGAAGTACTGCACGTCGTACGCGTCGGCCCGCATGCCCGCCTGGTGCAGTCCGCCCGCCCAGAAGCCGCCCGCGGGCGTGACACCGACCCGGCCCGTGGAGAACACGCCGACGAGGTTCTGTCCGTTGCCGCCCTCGGGGCGGGTGCACAGGCCCTCCTCGATGAGGGAGGCCAGATACTCGTACGTCTCCTCGAAGCGGGCGCCGGTCGCCTGCGGCGTCGTCCAGCGGTAGCCGCCGCCGCGGCCCTGCCGCTGGTCCGCCGGGTAGAAGGTGTCCCACAGCCAGTCGCCGCCGGGCGCCTTGGACTCGGCAAGCAGATTGGTGCCGTTGGCGAAGAGCCAGGGCACGACGCCGCCCCACAGCCGGTTGGTCCAGAAGTACGGGGTGAAGTGCGAGTCGCTCGACTTCTTCATACGGCGCAGCAGCGCGGTGAAGTCGTCGCGGGTCCAGTCGGCGGGCGGATGGTCCGCGCCGGCCCGGTCCAGCACCTGCCGGTTGAGGTAGATGTCGGCGGCGTTGTACTCCACGGGCAGCTGGTAGAGGCTGCCCTCGTACATCATCGACTCCACCAGCGAGGGGTGGACGTCGGCGAAGTACTCGCGCAGTTCGGCGGCGTCCCGCCGGACCCAGCGGTCCAGCGGCACCCCGAGCCGCCGCGCGAACAGCTGCACGCCCTCCGTCGCGACGTAGACCAGGTCGGGAGCCGTGCCCGCGGCGATCTGGGTGAGGATCTTCGCGAAGAAGTCCGACCAGTCCACGGCCTGCACCGCGTTGATCCGGAGCTTGATGTCGGGGTGCTGCTCGGCGAAGCCCTCGGTGAGGGTGCGCACGGCGGCCGGGCCGTAGGCGGGGCCGAGGGTCGCGACGACGAGGGAGCCGTCGTCGCGGCCGGGTATGTCGGCTCCGGTGAGCCGGTCCCAGGAGGCGGCGGTGCCGGCCAGCGCGGCGGCCGCCGCTCCGTAGGCGCCGTACCGCAGCAGGCTGCGGCGGGAGTGCGAGTCGGTCATCGGGCGGGCCTAACTCGTGTTAGTCGAGAGCTGATGCCGACGATGATGAGAACCGCGTCACACCCCTGTCAAGAGTCGGGAACCACTGACCTTTAACGAGTTAGGTCTCTTGACCTTTAACGAGTTAGGTCTACAGTCCTGGTCCACATGAGCCGCCGTTCCGAGCCGCCTTCTGCCGGGCTCGACTCGACGAGAGGAACGATGTGTGATGCGTGGACTGTCCAGAAGAGCGCTGTTCGCCGGATCGGCCGCGGGCGCCGGCGCGGCGCTGCTGCCGGCCGCGGCACCCGCCGCGGCGAAGCCCCGCCCCGCCGCCGCGGACTGCGCCCGCTACCGGGCGGCGTACCACTTCACCGTCCCCGACCAGTGGAAGAACGACCCGCAGCGCCCCGTCTGGATCGACGGGGAGTACCACTACTACTACCTGTACAACCCGGACTACTTCACCGGCGGCACCACCTCCGGCACCGCCTGGCGCCGGGTCACCAGCACCGACCTCGTGCGCTTCACCGACCGGGGCATCGCCGTGCCCAAGGACACCACGCCCAACGGTGACGTCTGGTCGGGCTCGGCGGTCGTGGACACGCGGAACACGGCGGGCTTCGGCGCGGGAGCGGTCGTCGTGCTGGCGACCATGGAGCCGGTGGAGGGAGCCCACACCCAGGCCCAGTACCTGTACTACTCCACCGACGGCGGCCGCACCTTCCGCCACCACGGCACCGACCCGGTCCTGCCCAACCCCGGCGTCCGCGACTTCCGCGACCCCAAGGTGATCCGCGACGAGGAACGCGACCGGTGGGTCATGGCACTCGCCGAGAACAACAAGGTCGGCATCTACCACTCGCCCGACCTCAAGGCGTGGAAGTACGCCGGGGCCTTCGTCAAGGACGGCATCGGCGTCCTCGAATGCCCCGACCTGTTCCGCATCACCGCCGAGGACGGCACCGCGAAGTGGGTGCTCGCGGTCAGCGCCAACGGCAAGGGCTCCGGGCTGCCCAACACCTACGCCTACTGGACCGGCGCCTTCGACGGCAGCGACTTCACCCCCGACGCCGCCGAACCGCAGTGGCTCGACCACGGCTGGGACTGGTACGGCGCCGTCACCTTCGAGAAGCGGAGCACCACCGGCGCCCTCGACGAGCGGGCCCGCTACGCCATCGGCTGGCTGAACAACTGGGACTACGCCAACACCACGCCCACCATCGACACCGACGGCTTCAACGGCACCGACTCCATCGTCCGCGAGATCACCCTCAAGCGGGCCGCCGACGGCACTCACTACCTCGCCTCCCGCCCGGTCGCCGCCCTCGACCGGTACGTCTCCCGCACGGTGAACCTCGGCGACCTCGAGGTCGAGGGCACCCGCGTCCTCGACTACCGCGGCACCGCCTACGAGGTGAGCTGCGAGATCACCTGGGACCAGCTGACCGGCGCCGGCCTCCAGCTGCGCCGCTCCAACGACGGGGTCCGGCACATCGACGCCGGCGTCTACCGCGACTACGCCTTCCTCAACCGCCGGCCCACCGTGAACCCCGACGCCTCGGGGCGCTGGCAGGAGAGCAAGAGCCCGTTCGACCCGTCGGCGCGGCGGGTGCGGCTGCGGATCCTGGTCGACCGGACGTCGGTGGAGATGTTCGTGGACGACGGCCGGTACGTGCACACCTCCGAGGTGTTCCCGTACCTCATCGACACGCGGCTCGCGCTGTTCACCATCGACGGACGGGCGGTGTTCCGGAACACGGTGATACGGGAGTTCACGGTCTGAGGGCCGCCTCCGGCGCGTGAGGCCCTGTCGCCAGGCCGGGCAGGCCCTGACACGATCTCTCCTGGAGCCGCTACGGACGACCGACGGGAGCGCGTGTATGACCACGGACAGGGCCGCGGGGATCGAGGTGAGCCCCGTCGCCGGCCACATCGGAGCCGAGATCACGGGCGTCGACCTGGCCGGTGAACCGGACGACGCCCAGGTGGCGGCGATCAGGGCGGCGGTACTGCGCTGGAAGGTGGTGTTCTTCCGCGACCAGAAGCTGGACCACGCCGCCCATGTGGCGTTCGCCCGCCGCTTCGGCGAACCGGTGGTGCTCCGGCGGCGCGGCTCGGCCTCGCCGCCGGACGTCCCCGAGGTGGAGACCACCGCCGACCGGCTGGAGCTGGGCGGGCGGTTCGGGATGGACCACGACGAGTGGCTGCGGCGCCGCAGGCACACCCTGCTGCGTGGCTGGCACTGCGACCACGGCGCCCGGATCGACCCGCCCGCCGCGACGATCCTGCGCGCCGACACCGTACCGCCGTACGGCGGCGACACCACCTGGTCCAACCTGGCGGCGGCGTACGCCGGACTCCGCCCCGCTGCGGGAGTTCGTCTCCCGACTGCGCGCCGAGCACCGGCTCGGCGTCGGCTACCAGCCGCGCCCCGGCGACGACGCGTACGTCCGCCACCTCCTGGACCACCAGATCGCCACCCGGCACCCCCTCGTGCGCGTCCACCCGGAAACAGGGGAGCGCGTCCTCAACGTCAACGGCTACTACGTCGAGCAGATCACCGACCTCTCCCGCGCGGAGAGCGCCCACCTCCTCGACCTGCTCCTCGAACAGGCCACCCGCCCCGAGTACACCGTCCGCTTCCGCTGGCAGCCCGGCAGCGTCGCCTTCTGGGACAACCGCGCCACCATCCACCTCGCCCCCAGCGACAACGCCCACCTCGACTTCCCTCGCGTCATGCACCGGGTGATGCTGGCGGGGGACGTGCCGGTGGGGGTGGACGGCAGGCCGTCCGAGGCGATCGTGGGGAGCGCGCCGGGGCGATGGTGAGGGTGTGATGAGGGCGTCGGCCCTCAAAGCCCCGGGTGGGGGCCGTACGGCGCGGTGTCGGCGCCCGTCGCCAACGCCCAGTAGCGGTCCCCGAACGACCAGTGCCACCACTCGGTGGGGTAGTTGACCAGCCCGGCCGCGGTCAGGGCGGCGCCGAGCACCTCGCGGTGCGCCCTGGCCCGGCCGCCGATGCCGGCGGCCCGCGTGTAGCAGGCACCGCCGCTGGCCTCCGGGCTCGCGTTGACCGGGGTGCCCAGGTCGAGTTCGGTGCCGTCGGCGTCCGCGAGGGTGAGATCGACGGCGGCTCCGGCGCTGTGCGGGGCGATACCGGGCGGCGACACGTAACGGCTCGCCGCCGAGTGGACTCGTTCCCGCGGCCAGTCGGGGTGGGCGGCTCGCAGCCCGGCCGCGTACTCCTCGAAGTACGCGCGCTGGAGCGCGAGCGGACGGTAGCCCTCCACGAACAGCAGCCGGAATCCCGGCGGCAGCAGCCCCTGCGCCGCGTGCAGCCGCTCCAGCACACCCCGGCGCAGGAGGGCGAAGGCGCCCGCGGGGTCGCGCCTGCGGGCGTCGACCAGCAGGGTGCCGTCCTGCTCGACGTCCACCAGGGGCTGCCCGTCGTCCCGTACGGGGATCGCCGCCACCCTGGGGTCGGACATGAGGATGATCTCGTCCATCCGGGGATGATCCCCGCCGACGGCGCGTGGGGACAGGGGAAATCAGGCCAGCGGGATGGTCACCTCGTCCTCCACCGGTGGGTCGAGTTCCTGGGCGAGGTTGCCCGTCGCGGCGTGGCAGCGCAGGCGCAGGGCGTCGGGGGTGACGTCGATGCGCAGGAACGACTTGAAGAACGGCGGGGTGTGGGTGGCGCAGCTGGGGGAGAGCAGGCCGGTGTACAGCTTGCGGAGGGGCAGGTGGAAGCGGGCGGCACGGCCCGGGCGGCGGCCGGTACCGAGGAGGGCGGCGACCAGGCGGGTGCGCCGGGTGACGAGCGCCGGTGTGCCGGGCGTGCGGGCGGGCCGGTCTCCGAGGCGTTCGGCGACGACGGCCGCGGCCTCCGCCTCGGTGAGGGTGAAGAAGCGCCGCAGCCGGGTGCGGCGGGCGTAGATCCGGCTGTAGAAGGCCAGGGAGTCGCCGCGCAGGGGATAGCAGCGGAAGTCGTCCTCCGTCAGGCCGTCCCCATGGACCGGGGGGATGGTGTGGGTGGCGTG
Source organism: Streptomyces sp. TSRI0107 (assembly GCF_001905845.1). Classification (GTDB taxonomy): domain Bacteria; phylum Actinomycetota; class Actinomycetes; order Streptomycetales; family Streptomycetaceae; genus Streptomyces. Next base: position 181,797 of record NZ_LIVZ01000012.1, read on the forward strand.
CGTGAACGCGCCGCCGCCCCCCGCGACGATGTACTGGACGGTGCGGTCCCCGTCCACCCGTAGGGGATAGCGCTGGTAGTTGTGGATGTCGCCGCCGATCGCCGCGACGTAGCGGTGCGCGGGGTCGCGGACGATCTCGTCGACCGTGCCGCCGCCCTCGATGGGGCACGGGCGCTGCTCGCCGTTGACGTACAGCGGACGCCCGGTGATCAGGATCTTGGGGCGCGGGTCGCGGGACACCTCGCGCAGCCAGGCGCCCTGTTCGGCGTCGACGGTGCCGAGCAGCCCGGTGTCGATGCCCACGATCCGGATCGGCCCGGCGTCGATCGCCCAGTACGGGCCCGGCTGGACGGACATCTGGGCGGACGCTGAGCGCAGCTTGCGGGCCTGGGCGAATGCCGCCTCGTCGGCCGGGCCCGGCCGGTGCCACAGCCGGTCGCGCAGCCAGGCCCGGGTCAGCGGGCGCGACCGGGGCGCGGGCGGCAGCGGCGGCGCGTCGTCGCAGAAGACGCGCATGAAGCCGTCCAGGTTCTCGTACCAGTCGTGGTTCCCGGGGACGGCGTATATGGGCGCCGGATAGTCCTGGTACGGGCGGAAGAACTTGTCGCCGTAGTCGTCCGTGGCGCCCACCGGGTAGATGACATCGCTCGCGATGATCATGAACTGGGTGCCCTGGCCCACCCGCAGCAGGCCCGGCACCACCGCGTACTGCGGTTCGCCGCCCTCGCCCGTGTCCCCGGCCACCAGGAACGCGAAGCGGTCCGGGCCGGGGCGCCGGATCACCTTGTCCGCGGGCGCCCCGGCCGCCGCCTGCTGGGCCACCCAGCGGCTGCGGGTACGGCCCGTGGGGTCCCCGAACCAGGACGCCAGCATGCCGTTGCGGGCGAGCCACAGCGTCCTGGGGTCGAGCCACGACAGCTTCCTGCCCTGGGCCGGGAGCAGCCGCCGGTAGTCGCCGGGTTCGGGCGCGCGCCAGCCGGCGCCCTCGGCGGAATCACGTGAGGAGTCAGACACCCGTGCATCGTAATGATGATCGAAACGGCGCGAGAGGGAGACCGGGAACAGACGGGCCGCCCATCTCGCGCCGTACGCGGACGAGTTGGTCAGCTGAACGGATCCAGCGTCAGATACGCCTGGCGCGGATCGCCGTCGTGGACCAGCGACTCGTGGTGCCCGACGTCGTCGAAGGCGAACGCGTACGCCTTCCCGTCGGCCATCCGCTCATGGATGATCCGCGCGTAGTGGTTGGTCACCCCGTCCTTGTAGAACGCGGCCGACGACGTGTCCGGCTGGTTCGGGTTGGTGAGCAGGGTGGACCGGTTGAAGCCCGCGCACAGCGTCCGCGAGATCGGTCCGCGGACCTCGTCGTTGGGTGCGTCGAGGAGCTTGTGGCAGCCGAAGACGCTGTCGGCGTCCGGCTTCTGGAAGCTGGTCACGACCGCCCCCGCGCTGTTGGTGAAGCGCAGCACACCGCCCGACACCCGGCCCTGGTACTTGGTCTGCGGCCGGTCCGCGAACGGCGTGACGGTCAGCGTCGTCGTCGCGTACTTCTGCCATACGCGGTTGATGTAGTCGTCCATCACGGACGCCGGGATCTTTCCGGTGCCGACCCCGTGCGCCGGGGAGAGCGCGCGCAGCACGGTTCCGTCGGACCGCGTCTGCACCAGCCCGCCCCAGCCGCCGGACTGGGCCCGCAGTGCCGCGAACACCCCGTTGTAGCCGCCTGACTTGAGCCGCCCGGTGCTCGCCGTGCTGCCGTCGGCGCGCTGCACCCCGACCGAGTACGGCGCGGAGAACATGTCGACCTGGGTGCTGTTGAGCCACAGCCCGGAGTCGTTCAGCGTGTACTCGGACCAGTTGAAGAGGATGTCGTGGTTGGGGTCGCTCGGGTTCTGCACGGCGGGCTGCACCAGGCCGCCGGTGGCGAGCCGGAAGTCGAGCTTGCGGCCGTAGGAGAAGTAGATCCGGCCGGACAGCTTGGGGATCCGGATCGTGGTCGACTGGCCCGCGGCCGGCCCGGGGATGGAGGCGTCCGGCGCGGGAACGGGCGGGACGCTGCCGGCCGGCCAGGGGTGGAAGGTGCCGCCGGCGTCCGCCCAGCCCTGCTGACCCGTGGTCAGCGAGGTGCCGAGGACGTAGACGTGGATCTGGTCGCCGCGGCCGGAGTTGTTGGTGATCTTCAGTGGGATCGTGGCGGGCACCGCGGCCTCGGCGGCCGGCGGCGAACCGAGGGTGAGCAGGGCGCCGAGCAGCGCCGCGGCGGCGGCCAGGGCCGGTAAACGGGTGTGCCTGAGGTGGGTGAGCACGCTTCACCTCCGTGTGGGGAGCGCCGTGGGGAGCGCCGTGGGGGGATTCCGGCACGGACCGGACCTGGTGGGAGTTGGTCCGTACCAGTCTTGAGAGCGCTCTCAATGTGGCGCCGCGCCGCGCTCATGTCAATAAGCGCGGCGTGGCCGGACGGATCGGGAGAGTGAGGAGGCGTCAGAAGGTACGGCCCAGGAGATCCAGCACCGCCGCCCAGTGCCGCCGGTCGCCCTCCTCCTGGTACGCGGACGTGTCGGCCTGCGTGAAACCGTGCTCCGCGCCCGGGTAGACCTCGCAGCGGTGCCGCACACCGGCCTCGGTCAGCGCCTTCTCCAGACGCTCGACCTCCTCCGGCGGCAGGGCGGGGTCGTTGTCGGCGTGCCCGAAGTACAGCTCGGCGGTGATGCGTCCGGCGAGGAGGTGCGCGCTGTCCGGCGTGTCCGTGGCCAGCCGCGCGCCGTGGAACCCGGCCGCCGCCGCGACCCGGTCCGGATAGGTGCCCGCCGTGTACAGGGCGAGCCGGGCGCCCATGCAGTAGCCGACCAGGGCGACCGGGCCGTCCGCCGCCGCCGGGCAGTCGGCGAGGTACCTCAGATAGGCGTCCGCGTCCCGCATGGCGTCGTCGGGCGTGAGGGCGTGCACGAGCGGTCCGAGGTGCCGGAAGAGCCTCCCGCGCGCCTCGTCGTCGATGAACTCGGGCAGTTCCACCACCGGTGCCGGCCCGTTGCGGTACAGCACGTTGGGCAGCAGCACCGTGTACCCGGCCGCGGCCAGCCGGTCGGCGAGCGACCGCAGCCCCGGACGCGGCCCGAAGGCGTCCATGTAGAGGAGCACCGCCGGGTGCGGGCCGCCGCCCTCCGGGTGGACGAGACAGGCGTCGGCGGCGCCGTCCTCGGTGCGGACGTCGACGGCGGTTCCCTGTACGGCGGTCATGGGTTGCGGCCGCCTCTCTGTACGGCTCGACGAAGTCATGCCCGGCAGGTCGGCCGGGTCCGGCCATCGTGGCAGGCGGGACGCCGGGCGCCGTCGCCGCCCCGGCGCTACTCGAACCGGTCGGTGTCACCCGCTCCGCGCCGGACGATCTCCACGTCGCCGCCCGACAGGTCGATGACCGTGGTCGGTTCGGTGCCGCAGTCGCCGGAGTCCACCACCGCGTCCACCGCGTGGTCGAGCCGGTCCTTGATCTCCCAGCCCTGCGTCAGCGGCTCGTCCTCGTCGGGCAGCAGCAGGGTGCTCGACAGCAGCGGTTCACCGAGCTCCGCGAGGATCGCCTGGGTCACCACGTGGTCCGGGATGCGTACCCCGACCGTCTTCTTCTTCGGGTGCATCAGAGCGCGCGGCACCTCCTTCGTCGCGGGGAGGATGAAGGTGTAGCTGCCGGGCGTGGACGCCTTGACGGTCCGGAAGACGTCCTTGTCCACCCGTACGAACTGGCCGAGCTGTGCGAAATCCTGGCACACCAGCGTGAAGTGGTGCCGGTCGTCCAGCCGGCGGATGGAGCGGATCCGGTCCACGCCGTCCCGGCTGCCGATCCGGCAGCCCAGCGCGTAACAGGAGTCCGTGGGATACGCGATGAGCGCACCCGAACGGAGGCTGTCCGCGATCTGCGCGACGGCGCGCGGCTGGGGGTTCTCGGGGTGCACGTCGTAGTACTTCGCCATCCGCTGAGCTTATGCCCCGCTCGGTCGGCCGCGCGGAGTCCGGGGTGCGTGGCGAGGCGCCGGACACCGCGCCGCCGGGGCTCTGCTACCACATCCATGGGAATCCATGGGGTGTCCATCGGACGGTCCGACGGACATTCCGTGGACAGACACAGATACGGGAAGACAAAGACAGCCACAGATACGGAGTCCTCATGTCCAAGATGTTCAAGCCCGTCCTGCAGATCATCGTCGCCGACAGCCGCCCCTCCCGGGTCGGTGCCGCGGTGGGCGGCTGGATCGCCGAAGCGGCCCGCGCCCACGGCGACTTCGACGTCGACGTCGACGTCGTCGACCTGGCCGAGGCCGGCCCGCCGCTCCTCGAACACCCCCGGCGGTGGAGCGCCCGCGTGCGGCGCGCCCACGCCTTCGTCCTGGTCACCCCCGAGGAGGACGACGGCTGCCCGGCCGCTCTGCGGGACGCCCTCGACCGCCTCGACCGGGAGTGGTGGTACAAGGCGGTGAGCCTCGTGGCGTACGGCGGTGTCTCGGCGGGTCCGCGTGCCGTGCAGCGGCTCAGGCAGGTCACCGGCGCGCTGCGGATGGTGCCCGTCACGGACACGGTCTCGATCCCGTCGGCCGACCGGTACGTCGACGAGGACGGCGCCTTCCGCGGCGGTGAGCTGGTCGACGCCTCCGCGAAGAGGATGCTGGACGAGCTGCTGCTGGTCGGCGCACCGCTGATCCCGTTGCAGGGCGGCGAGGGGCGGACTGAACGGCCTTTGACGTAGGTATGCCTCGATACCTATCCTGGACGTCATGTCCGACACCGGCGCACCCGCGCAGCGCACCGCCCGCGTAGCCTCCGAGCTCGCGGCCTGCCTGCCCGTGCTGTACCGGGCGCTGGACCGGCGGATCGCCGGGGACTTCCCCCACCCGAAGCCGCCGGAGGGGCAGCTGATGCTGCTGCGCTTCGTCGCGCAGCAGGAGGGCTGCACCGTCCGCGAGGCCGCCGAGGCCCTGCTGATGAAGCCGAACAACGTCAGCGCGCTGGTCTCCCAGATGACCGAGCAGCAGCTGCTGGAGCGCCGGCAGGACAGCGCCGACAAGCGCGTCGCCCACCTCCACCTCACCGCGACCTCCCGGCGCCGCCTCGCCGAGGTCCGCGCGCTCGAGGAGGCCCACCTCGGCGAGGCGCTGGCCGCCCTCACCGACGGCGAGATGGACGCCCTCGGTTCCGCCACGGGCGCGCTCAAGTCGCTGGCCCGTCACCTCCACTCCGCACCCACCGCGACCCGCTGACGGCCGCCCTCCCGCCGACGACCGGGAGGGCATGAGCGCCGCCGCGTCGGGCCGACGGCTCCGCGCCGCGTTCGTGGATCTCAACCGCCGTACCCGGGCGCGATCGTGCGTCCATACGGCGGTGAGGCCTGGTTGCGCCCTGTCCGTGGCTGGGCCGTTCCCCTTCCTCCCGCTGTAGACACTCCCGCACAGACAAGGCTTTCCCATGCCCTCCACCGCCGTGGATCCCTCCGGCGTGCCCGAGTCCGCGCCCGCGCCCGAGTCCGCGTCCGCCGCGTCCCACCGCCGCCAGCCGGCTGCGGTCCAACCCCTGGCTCACCCTGTGCGCCGTCGCGTTCGGCCTGTTCATGGTCCAGCTCGACGCGTCCGTCGTGGCGATCGCCAACCCCGGGATCGGCCGCGACCTCGACGCCTCCACCGCCGAACTGCAGTGGGTGACCAACTCCTACCTGCTGGCCCTCGCCGCCACCCTCATCCTCGGCGGCAAGCTCGGCGACCGCTTCGGCCGCCGCACCTACTACCTCGTCGGTGTCGCCGGGTTCACCGTCGCCTCCGTCGCCATCGGCCTGGCCGGCTCCATCGAGGGCGTCGTCGTCTTCCGTGCCCTGCAGGGCTTCTTCGGCGGTCTGCTGATGCCCAACACCCTCGGCCTGCTACGCGCCGTGTTCCCGCCGCGCCGGTTCGGCATGGCGGTCGGCATCTGGGCGATGGTCTCCGCCGTCTCCACCGCCCTCGGCCCCATCGTCGGCGGCCTGCTGGTCGAACACGTCAGCTGGGAGTCCGTGTTCTACAGCAACGCGCCGATCGGAGTCGTCGCGTTCCTCTTCAGCGCGCTGGTCCTGCCGCAGTCCAGGACCTCCACCGGACACCACCGGTTCGACGTGCCCGGCGTCGTCCTGCTCGCCCTCGGCCTGCTCGCCGTCGTCTTCGGCGTGGTCAAGGGCGAGACCTGGGGCTGGACCTCGGCCGGCACCTGGGGCGCCGTCCTCGCCGGTGTGCTGATCCTGCTCGTCTTCGGCTGGTACGAGACCCGGATCGAGCACCCGCTGCTGCCGATGAGCCTGTTCCGCAGCCGCGCCCTCACGGTCGGCGCGGTCGTCACCGCGCTGAACTTCTTCGTGATGCTGGGCGCGATCTTCTTCATCATGCTGTACCTGCAGAACGTGCGCGGCTGCAGCCCCGTCGAGGCCGGCGTCCGCACCCTGCCGCTCAGCCTGGCCTCGCTGGTCGCGTCCCCGCTGGGCGCCGCGCTCACCCAGCGGCTGGGCGCCCGCTTCACCATGCCGCTCGGCATGGTCCTCCAGGCCGCCTGCTGCTTCGGCATGCTGACCTGGTCCACCGACTCCTCGTACGCCACCATGTGGCCGCCGTTCATCGCGCTCGGCCTCGGTGTCGGCATGGTGCTGTCCGCCTCCTCCGACGCCATCGTCGGCAACGCGCCGGTCCAGGACGGGGGAGTGGCGGGCGGGCTGCAGGCCACCACCCTGCAGATCGGCGGCGCCCTCGGCACGTCGGTGCTGGTCTCGGTGATCAGCGCCAAGGCCGGCGGGACCCTGCGCGGCGAACTCACCGGCGCCGGGGTGCCGGCCGCGCTCGCCGAACGGCTCCAGGAGGCCGAGGACGCGGTCGCGATGGGCGTCGCCCCGGTCTCCGGCGACATGCCCGAGCGGCTGCGGGCGGCCGTCGTCGAGGGCAGCGGCGCGGCCTTCATGAACGGCGTGCACGCGGCCGTCGTGGTCACGGGCGTCCTGTGCCTCGTCGGCGCGGCTCTCGCCGCACTCGGTCTCCGCACCGGCGGAAAGCCGTCCCGGCACTGAACTGCCGTACCGCACCGGCACGTTGACGTAAGGCGGCGGCGCCCCGGCGGATCCGGGCGCCGCCGCCCCGCCGTGCGGCCGCCGCCGGTGGGGTAACGTCCCGACGAACCAGCCGAGGCAGCACGAGGAACGAGGAGAAGCCGACATGGCCGGCCGGGCACACGAGGCCGTCATGGGCACCGCGGCACACACCGCCGCACCGACCTGGGCGGAAGAACTCCTGGACCATCTGCGGCCCACCGGTCGCGACCCCCGCCGGGTCGTCGACTGGCTCGCGGAGACCGCGGCGGCCGACGTCTGCCTGCACGACGGCACCGGGACCCCGCTCGCCGGGCGGCCGGTCCCCCCGGCGGACCCGGCGCTCGTCGCGGACATCGCGGCCGGCCGGATCGCCTCCGCCGCCCTGGAGGACCGGGGACGCCATCTGCGGCTGATCCGGGTGGCCCTGCCGCCGCCCGCGGTGGCGGCCGTCCTCACCGTCGCCCGCGCCATGCCCTTCGACCGGCGTACCGCCGACATCGTCACGCACACCGCCGGGGTCCTCGAACTGCTGCTGCGCGCCCACGAGACCACCGTCGCCGGACACCGGCTGCAACGCGCCGCCTCCGACCTGCGGCTGGCGATCCTGCAACTCCTCATGGTCGAGGACACCGTCTCCGCCCGCCGGGCGCCGCCGGACTCTGGCCCGGCCTCCTCGACACCGACACGGCCTGCGTCTACGTCGCCGAGTGCCGCCCCGAACAGCGGGACCGGCTCGCCGAGGCGTGCCTGGCCGCGACCGAGGAGCGGGCCCTCGTGGTGCGTTGTCCCGCCGTGGACGGCCACGTCATCGTCGTCACCCCGGGCGACCCGGCCGCGGCCGCGCTGCGGTCGCTGATCGACGGCCGCCCCGACACCTACCTCGGCGGCAGCGCCCGGCAGTCGCTCGCCCAGACCGCCGCGGCCTACGGGCAGGCGGTCAGCGCCCTCGCCGTCGCGCACTTCCGGTCCGACCGGGCCGCCGTCTACGCCGAACGCACCCACCCCGAACGCCTGATGGACCCGGAGGCGCTGCGCGACTGGACCCTCGCCGTGCTGACGCCCCTGGACCGTCTCGCCCACCACGCGCGCGCCGAACTCCTCGCCACCACCCGGCTGGGCCTGGAGTTCACCGCCGTCAGCACGGCGAAGGTGCTCGGCGTCAGCCGCAACACCGTCCGCGCCCGCATGGAACGCGTGGAGGGCCTGCTGCGCACCGACTTCTCCGACCTCGCCGTACGGGCCGCCGTCCACCTCGCCCTCAACACCCAGGCCGGCCTCGGCGACGGCCCCGACGGACACGCCGGCGCGGGCCGGACCCGGCTCGGCGACCTGCTGGCCGGGCCGGCGGTGCGGAGCTGGGCGAGCGTCCTGCTGGCCCGGCTCGACACGGACGGCCGCGCGCTGCGCCGCACCCTGCGCGCCTGGATCGCCGCCGGCGGCAACGCCGAACGCGCCGCCCAGCACCTGGGCGTCCACGCGCAGACCGTCCGCGAGCACGTCCGCGCCGCCGAACCCGTACTGGAACGCCAGCTCCTCGCCGGGGGCAGCGACCTGTACGACGTCGTCCTCGCCCATCTGGCGCTCGGCGACCTGCCCGTGCCCGCCCTGCACACGGCAGACGGCGACAATCCGGACTCACCTGTGCACGGGTGAGTCCTCCGCCCGCCGAAGCGGGCACCGACGCGGTTCCCAACCGCTCCGCCCGGCACGTAGGTTTCCAGACACCGGGACGGCGCGACCGGAACGGGGGACCGGTCGCGCCTCCGCGGAAGCGACCGCCTGATCGCGTGACAGGGCCTCAGGCCCGCGCCCCTCAGCCTTCCACGGCCGGGTGTGTGGCGAGCTCCGTTCGGTACGGAGTCGAGCAGGCCGGGGAACAACGCGTCCAGGTCGTCACGGCGAAGCCGCACCAGCCGGAATCGGCCCTTCACGCATGCCGTGTCACTCGCCGGATCGGCGATCTTGTTGAGTGGTTTGTCCTGGTGTGTCCCCGGGCGAGGCGGGTACCCGGCTCGCAGCGACAATCGCGAGACATTCACCGGACGAAGGAGGAGGCCCGAGTGACCAGCAGCACCGAGACCGGCGACGTGACCGGCACCGCGGACAAGGACTACAACCTCATCTGGTACGTGGAGGCGTGCCTCAGCAACGCGCTGCGCCTGGAGAGCTACATCCAGGACGCGGAGCGCGCCAAGGACACCGAGGTCGCGGAGCTGTTCCGCAAGGCCCAGTCGGACAGCCGCAAGGGCGCCGAGCTGGGCAAGGAACTGCTGCGGGCCCGGCTGAGCGAAGGCTGACGGGCACTCGTCCACCAGGCCCGGCCCCCGGGCGACGCCCGGGGGCCGGGCCTCGCGCTGTCCCCGGCGGCCGCGCGCGGGTAGCCGGAACGTCTCCCTTCGTGCCCTCATAGACCCTCAAGAGGGACGCGGCAGGGGCTCCGCGGGGGCTCCGCGGGTCTCTGCGGTCACGACGGGGGGAGTCGGGGCGATGACCGGATCACAGCGGACGCCGGGAGGTGGGGAGCGCAGGCGGGAGATCCGCAGGCGCGAAGCCCGGGTGCGGGCCGCACGCCGTTCCCGGCTGGAGGCCGAGCGCAGGCGCCGCACCGGGGTGAGCTCGGTGGAACTGGGGCGCCGCGCCCGACTGCGGCGACGGCGTGCGTGGGCGGTCGGCGCCCTGCTCGTGGGTATCGCCCTGCTGGCGACCGGCGCGTTCCGGATGGTGGAAGTGACACGCGCCGCGGACGCCTCGCGGGAGTTCCGCGCCGCCGAGCCGTGCGACGGCGCCGGCACCGACTGCCTGCGTACCGTCGCGGCGACCGTCCGGGACACCCGGAGCGCCGACGGCAGGCACGTGCTCCGGCTCGACGGCCCCCGCCCGGTGCCCGCCGAGGTCACGCTCGAGGACCCGGAGCCGCTGCTGACGGAGCTGCGCCCCGGCTTCCGGGTCGACGTGACGATCTGGCGGGGCGAGGCGACCGGCATCGCCCGGCAGGGCGTGCGCCAGGACACCACGGGCGCGCCCCGCGAGCTCTCCGAGTACGCCACGGCCCTCGCCCTCGCCCTGCTCGCGGCCGGCCTGTACGGCACCGGGACGGGCGTGGTCGTGCTGCGCCGCGGCGCACGCGAGCTGCCCGGCGCGTTCGGCTCGTGGAGCGCCCTCGCCTTGACCTCCGTGATCGCCACCATTCCCGCCGTCGGCTACGGCCACCTGCTCGGCGGACCGGTCGCCGCGGCCGGGGTGTGGCTGCTGTTCCTGCTGGTCACGGGGCTGGCCCTGTACTGGTTGGAGATGCGCTGACAGCGCGGCCCGGCCAACGGCTCAGGGCAGCGGCTGCTCCGCCCAGATCACCTTGCCGCCGGGCAGATAGCGGGTGCCCCAGCGTTCGGCGAGCTGGGCGACGAGGAACAGCCCGCGACCGCCCTCGTCCGTCATCGCCGCGTACCGCAGATGCGGCGCCGTGCTGCTGCTGTCGAACACCTCGCAGATCAGGCTGCGGTCGCGCATCACCCGTACCCGGATCGGCGCGCCGCCGTACCGGATGGCGTTGGTGACCAGTTCGCTGAGCACCAGCTCCGTGGTGAACGCCAGCTCCTCCAGCCCCCACTCCGCCAGCCGCCGGGTGACCGAGGACCGCACCCGCGCCACCGCCGCCGGATCGCACGGCACGTCCCAGGAGGCGACCCGGTCCGGGCCCAGCGCGTGGGTACGGGCCACGATCAGCGCGATGTCGTCGCTGGGCCGGGCCGACAGCCGGGTGTCCACGACGGCCCGGCAGGTGTCCTCCGGCGACGGCCCCGCCCGCTCCAGCGCGTCGCGCAGCAGTTCGAGACCGACGTCGATGTCCCGTCCCCGGTCCTCGACCAGCCCGTCCGTGTACAGCACCAGCCGGCTGTTCTCCGCCAGCTCCAGATCGGCCGTCTCGAACGGCAGGCCGCCCAGGCCGAGCGGGGGACCGGCGGGCACGTCGGGGAACTCCACCGAGCCGTCCGGCCGCACCACGGCGGGCGGCGGGTGCCCCGCGCGGGCGATCGCGCAGCGCCGCGAGACCGGGTCGTAAATCGCGTACAGACAGGTCGCGCCCGTCACCGGGGCGCTGCCGCCCTCCTCGGACTCGTGCTGGTCGATCCGGGTGACCATCTCGTCCAGCAGCGTCAGCAGCTCGTCCGGCGCCAGGTCCAGCGTCGAGAAGTTGTGGACGGCGGTCCGCAGCCGGCCCATGGTGGCCGCCGCGTGCAGCCCGTGCCCGACGACGTCACCGACCACCAGCGCCACCCGGGCGCCCGGCAGCGGCAGCACGTCGAACCAGTCACCGCCGACCCCGGCCTGCGCGGGCAGATACCGGTAGGCGACGTCGAGCGCGCTCTGCTCGGGCAGCCTGCGCGGCAGCAGACTGCGCTGCAGGGTCACCGCCATGGTGTGCTCGCGCGTGTAGCGGCGCGCGTTGTCTATGGAGACGGCGGCCCGCGCGACCAGCTCCTCCGCGAGCGCCAGATCCTCCGCGTCGAACGGCTCCGGCTTGCGCGCCCGCCAGAAGTTGGCCAGACCCAGGATCAGCGAACCGGCCCGCAGCGGCGCGGTGATCAGCGAGTGGATGCCGTACTCCAGCACCTGCGCGGTGCGCTCCAGGTCCTGCGCCTGCCAGCCCGGCGCCTTGTTCAGCCGGGGCTCCAGGATCGCCTGCCCGGCGCGCAGGCTCCGCGTCTGCGGCGAGGAGGCGACGAACCGGATCCGCTGCCCCACCGGGTACAGCGGCGCGTCGTCCCGGATCCCCCCGAAGGCCGTACGCCGCAGATCCGGGCCGGCCTCCGGCTGCTCACCGGCGAGCACCGCGTCGAACAGGTCGACGGTCACGAAGTCCGCGAACCGCGGCACCGCCAGCTCCGTCAGCTCCTGAGCCGTACGGGTCACGTCCAGGCTCGTGCCGATGCCCACCCCGGCCGCGTACAGCATGTCGAGCCGTTCCCGCGCCACCTCCGCCCGGCCCGACAGGGCGCGCAGCTCGGTGGAGTCGCGCAGCGTCGCCACACTGCCGGGCGGGCCGCCCTCCAGGTCCGTGGGCCGCTGGTTGATCGCCAGCAGCCGGTCCTTCACCAGCCGCACCTCGTCCGTGGCGACCCGGCGGGAGGACAGCAGCTCCGAGGTGGCCGGATCGAGCCCCAGCTCCCGCACATGCCGCCCCTCCGCGTCGTCCGGCAGGTCCAGCAGCCGGCGCGCCTCGTCGTTGGCGAGCAGCAGCGCGCCGTCGCCGTCGACGATGAGCACTCCCTCCCGGACGGCGTGCAGCACGGCGTCGTGGTGCTCGTACATGCGGGTCATCTCGCGCGGCCCCAGCCCGTGGGTCTGCCGCAGCAGCCGCCGGCTCACCAGCGCGGTCCCCGCCGTGGCCACCGCCAGCCCCGCGGCCGCGGCGACCAGCACCAGCGGCAGCTGCCGGTCGGCGGCGCCGCCCACGTGCTCGGTGGTGATCCCGGCGGACACCAGCCCGACCACCGTCCCGTCGGGTGCCTCGACCGGCACCACCGCCTGCACCAGGTGCCCTATCGTGCCCTCGACCTCCTCGGTCACCGACTTGCCGCGCAGGGCGGGCTCGATGGTGCCGACGAACCGCTTGCCGATGCGGTCGGGGAGGGGATGGGTGTAGCGGATGCCGTCGGTGTTCATGACGACGATGAAGTCGACGCCCGTCGCCTCGCGTGTCGCCTCCGCCTGCGGCTGGAGGATGGCCGTCGGATCCCGGCTGTTCAACGCCGCCCGGGTGCCCGGCGCGTTGGCGAAGGTCTCGGCGACGGACAGCGACCGGTTCCGGGCCTCCTGGGTGCTGTCGTAGCGCGCTTGCAGCACCAGCGCCGTCACCGCGGCGGCGACCAGCACCAGCACGACGACGACCTGGAGCACGAAGACCTGCCCGGCGACACTGCGCCCGCTCAGCACCGAGCGCAGCCCGGCTCCCGGACCCCGCCCGTCCGGGCCCCGCCGCGCCCCCGGCTCGCCCTCCGCGAACGCCCGCGGCACGCGGTGGGGACGCACGGTGCCCGGCGGTCCGGTGGACCGAGACCGGGAGCGACCCAAATGTCGGACCATGTGCTCTGTCTACACTCCCCGGCCCGGCGAGGCGAGGGCGTCACCAGGGGCGGCGTCCGTCCGGGCCGCGTTCACGGCGCCTCGCCGGGCGCGCCGCGCCGGAACGCGAGCAGCAGCGCGATGTCGTCCGGCCGGTCGACGGCGTGCCGGGCGGTCGTGGTGAGCCGGTCGGCGACCTCCGCCAGCCAGCGGCCGCCCGGCTGCGGCGGCGGAGCGCCGGCCTCGGCCAGTGCCAGCCGCAGCGCGCCGATGCCGTCGTCGATGTCGCCCCCCGGCCGTTCGACGAGTCCGTCCGTGTACAGCGCCAGCAGCGCGCCGGGCGCCATCGGCAGCTCCGACACCGGGTAGTCGGCGTGCGTGTCCACCCCGAGCACCACCCCGCCCGGCACGTCCAGCACTTGGGTGCGGCCGTCCGGGTGACGCAGCAGCGGCGGCGGATGGCCCGCCCGTACGAACCGGGCGACGCCCGTCAGCGGGTCCAGCCGCACGTAGCAGCAGGACGCGAACTGGCCCGGGTCCAGGTCGATCAGCAGCCGGTTCGTGCCGCTCAGCACCTCGTCGGGCGGCCGGTCGTCCAGCGCGAAGGCCCGCACCGCGCTGCGCAGCTGCCCCATGGTGGCCGCCGCCTGCACCCCGTGTCCCTGGACGTCGCCGATGACCAGCGACACGCCGTCACCGGACGCCACCACGTCGTACCAGTCCCCGCCGACGTCCATCCCCTGCGTGCCCGGCAGATACCGGCCCGCGGCGTCCACCCGGGGGTGCACCGACAGCCGGCGGGGGAGGAGGGCCCGCTGCAGGCCCCGGGCCAGCGCGGCCTCCGTCTCGTAGCGCTGCGCCTTCTCCATCGCGTGCGCGATCACCCCGGCGAGCGCGGTCAGCACGGTGCGCTCCTCGGTGCCGAAGCTGCGGGCCCGGTCGAAGCCCAGGATGCAGGATCCGACCGGCCGCCCCGAGGCGATCAGCGGCAGGAAGGCGCGGGAGCCCTCCGCCGCGTCCAGCGGGATGCCGGGATAGGCCGCCGCCAGCTGCTGCATCGAGTCGAAGAACAGGGGCTGGCCGGTGGTCAGCGTCTCCACTCCCGGAAGCCGGGCGTCGAGGCCGACCCCCTGGAACGGCGCCAGGAACCCCGGCGGGAAGCCGGTCTCCCAGGCCAGATAGAGATGCCGGTCCTGGAGCAGGTAGATCGCGAGCCGACGGCCGCCGAAGGCGGGCAGCAGCTCCTGCATGACCACCGCGGACACCTGCCGGGCGGTGACCGCCTCGGTGAGCGCCAGCGCGAGCACGATCGGCCGGTACACCGGGGAGGCCGCGGCCGCCGCGACCTCGGGAACCTCCTGCACGGGCGGCTCGGCGGCCGGCACCGCGGCGGTCTCCGGGCCCGTCGAGAGCGCCACGGCGCAGGTCAGCACATCGGGGCCGGGATGCACGGAGACGGACAGCCAGTCACCGTCGTACGACGGCGACAGCTCGCCCGGCGGGTGCCGGCGGGCGGCGTTCTCCCGTTCCTCGAGCGGCGGCCTGCGGACGTGGAAGTGCACCGGTTCGGGGGCGAGCAGGGCCGCCCGCAGATGGTCCTCGAAGGCGGGCTGGCCGAGCCACGGCACGCCCTCCCAGAGGGGGCGCCCGAGGAACCGGGCCCGCGGCTCGCCCAGCAGCTCGGCGGCGCGCGGGTTGGCGTGCACGATCCGGCCCAGGCGGTCCAGCGAGAACAGCCCCTGCGGCAGCAGGTCGGCCGCCGTGTCGGCCACCGAGCCCGCGTCGACGACGGCGCCGTCCACGCCGGACGGCATCCACAGCTCCACCCGCAGCGCGGTGCCCTCGGCGGTCCGCACATGCAGCGGCGCGGCCGGACGGGAACCCCGGTCGGCGGTCTCCCGCAGCAGCCTCAGCACCCGCCGCGCGTCGTCCGCGGCCAGGGTCCGCACGAGATGGCGGACACCGCCCGGCAGCTCGCCGGGGGACAGGCCGAGCAGCGTCAGCAGGGTGTCGTCGGCGGTGACCACGTCCGCCACCGGGTCCCAGGAGAACCGGCCGACCCGCAGCGTCGCCGGACCGGTCGCCGGGGGCGGTACGCACACCGGGTCCTCGTCCCACGTGAGGGCCGTGCCGTCGGCCTCCAGCAGACGTACCGCGGCACCGAGCTCGTCGGCCAGCCCGGCCAGCCGGTCCCGCGCGGGCAGCAGCTCCGCGGCGTCCGGCACGGCGGGCCGCAGCGCGGTCAGCACGCCGAACGGGCCGGCCGCCCCGGCGACCGGCACGCAGACGGACCCGATGGGGAACGGCAGGGCCGCCGCGAACTGGGGGTAGCGGCGCATCGTCTCGGTGGCGTTCGGCAACACCACCTGAAGGCCCAGCCGGTAGGCGTCGGTGACCGGGAAGCGCCGGTCCGCGTGCACCCGCCACCAGGGCCGGTACAGCGCCCCCGGCAGTCCCGCGAGGGCCGCGAGCCGCAGCACCCGGGGCGACCCGGACCGTACGTACACCCCGGCGGCGCGGGCCCCGACGGCGTCGATCGCCTGGATCGCGGCGTCGGTGAGCAGCGCGGTCAGCCGTCCATGGGTCCCGCTGCGGACCCCGCCGCTCCCAGTCATCGGTCCTACCCCGTCCCTGCGCGCCGTCGCGCGGCGACACAGCAAGGATGCGACAGGACGGCCGCCCACCGCACGCGGGCGTGCGCCCCCGCCGCCCGGCCGTCCCCACGGCTCAGGGGACGCGCAGGGTCCGCTTGGCTAGTTCGAACGCGGGCAGCATCGCCTCGTGCTCCTCGTCGTCCAGCCCGCCCAGGGCCAGGACGACCGGTCCGTCCGGCGTGACGACGGCGAGCGCGCGCTCCTTGCTCGACTCCTCAAGGATCTCGCTGGTCCGGAGGTATGCCACCTCGACGCCGTCGACGTCGCCCGACCGGAAGGCGCTGTACCGCTGCTTGTCGAGGCTGACCACGTCACTCGCCTCCGCGGTCACGAAGCCCTCCAGGACGGTCCGGGCGTCGTCGTCGCCCGGCTCGCCGGTCCAGACGCGGAGGAAGCCGATGTTCCCGGCGGGCTTGGCGTCCACCTCGCAGGCGGCGGTGACCGGGCCCTGCCGCAGCATCGAGTCGGCGAGCTCGGCGGCCACCTCCTTGCCCAGGTCGTCCGGGTCGGCCGAGCTCTCGGCCTCCAGTTCGTCGACCTTGGCCGCGGCCTCCGCCGCGTCGATCGCCTCCGCCGTCCAGTCCTCCGCGATGTCGAAGGTGACGGGCAGTTCGCAGGCGGAGCCGGCGGCGCCTATGCTGCCGCCGCGCTTCGCGACCGCGGGGTCCTTGTCCGAGGACGAACCGGCCGACGCGCCCGGCGACGCCGTGCCGTCCGGCTCGGCGGCCTCCCCACACCCCGTCAACACCATGACACCGACGGCGGCCACGGCCATGGCACGCCCCGTTCTCCCCACCCCGACCAGCACGTTCCCGTCCCCTCTCACGTTCAGGCGCGCCACTGTATCCGAGGCCACCGACAACGGCCGCCGGGGTGGCCGGCCGGTGCCCGCGCTCAGCCGGAGAGGGCGGTGCGGGCGGCCCGGACCGCCTGGTCGGCGTACGACCGCCCGAACAGCACCACATGGACGAGCAGCGGGAAGAGCTGGTGCAGGGCGACCCGGTCCCGCCAGCCGTCGGCGAGCGGGGTCGCATCCTGGTAGCCGTCGAGGATCCGCTCGAGATGCGGGCAGCCGAAGAGCCGCAGCATGGCCAGGTCGGTCTCGCGATGCCCGCCGTGCGCGGCCGGGTCGATGAGCCAGACCCGCCCGTCGGCGCCCCACAGGACGTTGCCGTTCCACAGGTCGCCGTGCAGCCGCGCGGGCGGCTCGTCCGGCCCCGCCAGACCGGGCAGCTGCTCGCAGACCCGCTCGAACACCCCGGCCTCGCCGGAGCGCAGAGTGCCGTCGTCCACGGCGCTGCGCAGATACGGCAGCACCCGGTGCTCGGCGTACCAGCGCGCCCAGTCGGCGCCGGGGACGTTGCGCATCGGCGCCGCCCCGATGGCGGCCTCCTCGGGCCCGCCAGGCGGCGGCGCCCCGAAAGCGGGCGCGCCGGCGGCGTGCAGCGCGGCCAGTTCCCGGCCGAACCGGGCCGCCGCGTCCGCTGCGGGCGGCCCGTCCGGCACCCGGTCGACGACCAGCCACCGCCCGTCGTGCCCGTGCACGGCGGGCACCCGCACCGCGCCCGCCTCCGCGAGCCACCGCAGGCCCGCCGCCTCCGACCGCGCGCCGCCCGGCGCGTCCTGCCGCTTCACGATCACCACGCGGCCGTCGTCGAGGGCGGCCTCGGCGAGCGCCCCGGACACCGCGCGCGTCCCGGTCACCGCGCGGCCGGTGCACCGCGCCGCCACGTCCGCCGGCTCGTACTCTCCGTCCACTTCACGCACGGCCACCAGCGTACGACCGGCCGTGCCAGGTCCTCCTGTTGCCGAATCGGCAAAGATGTTTGCCGCATGTCCGGGGCCGGTCCAGGCTCGGGGGTGCGGGCCGCGCCCGGGACGGCTCGACTCGACGGCTCGACTCGACGGCTTCCGGCCGCACTCGGCACGACAGGCCGCACTCGGCACGACAGGGCCCCGCCCGGCACAACAGGCCGCACCGACACAGGAGGACGCATCATGACCCACACCCCCGCGACGGACCGCCCCGCCGACTTCTGGGAGGGCTTCTACCGCAACGGCGACCGCATCTGGAGCGGCCGCCCGAACCCCCTGCTGGTGCGGGAGGCGAGCGAACTGTCCCCCGGTGCCGCGCTCGACCTGGGCTGCGGAGAGGGCGCGGACGCGGTGTGGCTGGCCTCCCGCGGCTGGCGGGTCACCGGTGTCGACATCTCCGCCACGGCCCTGGAGCGCGCCGCCCGGCACGCCGCCGAGGCCGGCGTCGACGAGCGAATCGCCTGGGAGCGCCACGAGTTGGGCGTGAGCTTCCCCGACGGCACCTTCGACCTGGTCAGTGCGCAGTTCCTGCAGTCCCCGGTCGAACTCGACCTGTACCGGATCCTGCGCCGCGCCGCCGCGTCCGTCGCACCCGGGGGCACGCTGCTGATCGGCCTGCACGGCAGCTGGCCGAGCTGGCAGCACGAGCCGCCCTTCGAGGCCGACTTCCCGACGCTGGACGGCCTCCTCGGCGAACTCGCCCTGCCCGAGAAGGAGTGGACCGTGGTCACCGCCGACGCCGTCCGCAGGCCGCACAACTCCCCGGACGGCGTCGAAGGCTTCCGCGAGGACAACGTCTGGCGACTGCGGCGCGCGTAGGGACCGCGTCCTTCGCTTCGCCGGGGGCCGGCTCTGGTATCCCATCGGCATGGACACGCCGGGCCGAGACGACGAGACGTGGTTCTTCCCCTTCGGGCTGGACGGTGAGACCCGCCGGCTGCTGCGCGGGTCGCGGCAGCGCCCCTGGTTCCCCCGGCGCGGGTTGTTCCGCCGCAACCGCCAGGAGGGGCTGGAGAACCGGCTCCGCCTGGCCCGACTCGGCGTGACGAGCACCGGGCACATCCCCGGAGACCAGGCCGGCGCCCTCGCCGTCCGCCTGCTCGAAGAGGGCGCCGGCCTCCCGGACGAGGACCACACGGACCGGGTCCGCCACGCCGGGCGCATACTCGACGAACTGCGCACCCTCGCGGAACCGGCGACGCGGGGCTGACCGCGCTCGCGCGGCACGTTTCTGGCCGTGCGCGCGGCGCCTTCTTGGCCGGGTGCTGTGTGCCGCGTCCTGCGGCGGTGCTGCCGTGACCCTGTTCCCCGTGCTGCGTCCGCGCGGCGCCGTTCCGGCCGTGCGCGCGGCGCTCTCTGGGCCGGGCGCCCTGCGTTGCGGCCCCCGGCGGTGCCGTCGTCCTGGTTGGTGCTCCTCGTGCTGCGCACCCGCGACTGGGTTGTCGCGCTGTCTGTGCCGTGCTCCTGTGACGACGTCCTGGCGCTCGCATTGCCGCGCCCCCGGTGGTGCGGTCGTCCCGGCCTTGTCTGCGCCGCGCACCCGCGACTGGGTCCTCGCCGCGCTGTCTGTGCCGCGCTCCTGTGACGACGTCCCGGCGCTCGCAGTGCCGCGCCCTGCGACATCGTCCCGACGCTCCCGGTGCCGCACACCCTGCGGCGCCCGCGTGATCCCGCACCCTGTACCGCGTCCCGTGTCGCCGTCCGAGACGCGCTTTCTGCCCCACGCCCCGTGCCGCCGTCCTGGCCGCCCTTTCTGGGCCCACCCACGCGCCCCGCGCCCCGCGCCCTCGCCCTCCCGCCACTGCTTCGCCGCGCCCCCGCAACACCGCCCCGACGGCGCCCCCGTGCCGCCCCCCGCGACACCCCCCCTGCCCCGCCCCCCCCCGGCCACCCCGTGTGATCGCCCGCCGCGCGGGAACTCGGCGCTCATGAGCGAACAGGCGGGCATCCTCGGGTCGTACTGGCTCCAGACGCTGCCGCCCGGTGATCCGGCCCCCGCGCCGGAGGGCGATCTCACGGTCGACGTCGCGGTCGTCGGCGCCGGGGTGGCCGGGCTGAGCACGGCGTGGGAGCTGGTGCGGCGCGGACGCCGGGTCGCGGTCCTGGAGGCGGACCGGATCGCGGCGGGCGTCACCGGGCACACGACGGCGAAGCTCAGCGCGCAGCACACCCTCATCTACGACCGGCTGCGCCGCAGCCGTGGCGAGGAGGGGGCGCGGCTGTACGCCCGCTCGCAGACGGAGGCGATCCGCCGGGCCGCGGAGATCGCCCATGAGCTGGGTGTCGACTGCGACTGGGAGGACACCGCCTCGTACACGTTCGTGCAGGGCCGCCACCGGGTCCCCGAGCTGCGGGCCGAGGCGGAGGCCGCGCGGGCGGCGGGTCTGCCGGCCGAGTTCGTGACGGAGACCGGTCTGCCGTTCCCCGTCGCGGGCGCGGTCCGGGTCTCCGAGCAGGCGCAGTTCCATCCCCGCAAATACCTCCTGGCGCTCGCCGACGGCATCCGCCGCGGCGGCGGGCAGCTGTACGAGGGCACGCGCGTGGTGGGGCTCAGCGAGGGGGAACCCTGTGTGCTGACCACGGACCGGGGCGTGCGGATCACCGCCCGGGACGTCGTCGTCGCCACGCACTACCCCGTCTTCGACCGGGCCCTGCTCTTCACACGGCTCTCCCCGCGCCGGGAACTGGTCGTCGCCGCCCCGGTGGACGCGTCCGACGCCCCCGACGGCATGTACATCACACCCGAGCACCGGACCCGGTCGGTGCGCACCGCGCCGTACGAGGACGGCCGGCGGCTGCTCATCATCACCGGCGAGCACTTCACCCCGGGCACCGGACGGGACGTGGAAGAGCGGTTCGCCACGCTCACCGGCTGGGCTGCGCGCCACTTCGGCGAACTGCGGATCACCCACCGGTGGGCCACCCAGGACAACGACTCCACCGACTCCGTACCGCTCGTCGGACCCCTGCACCCCGCCGCCCACCACGTCTACGTGGCCACCGGCTTCGGCGGCTGGGGGATGACCGGCGGAATCATGGCGGGCCGGCTCCTGTGCGACCAGATCACCGGACGCGACAACCCGTGGAGCGGCCTGTACGACCCGCGCCGGATCGCCTCCGTCGTACGTGAGAGCGGACAGTTCCTGAAGCACCAGGCCAAGGTCGCCCGGCACTTCGTGGGCGACCGGCTGACCTCGCTGCCGCACGGCGGCCGTACACCGGTCGACGACCTCGCGCCGGGCGAGGGCGTCGTCGTCCTGGTCGGCGGCCGGCACGTGGCGGTCCACCGTGACGAGAGCGGGCAGCTCCACGCGGTCGCCGCGCGGTGCACCCACATGGGCTGCCTGGTCGCCTTCAACCGGGCCGAGGGCGCCTGGGAATGCCCCTGCCACGGCTCCCGCTTCGCACCCGACGGCAGCGTGCTGCAGGGTCCTGCGGTACGTCCGCTGCGGCCCCGGACGATCTGACGGCGGCCGGAGGAGGGCGGACGCCGACGGCGGCGGGCGTACCGGCCGACCCGCGTTTGGCGCCCGGCGACGGGGTCACTCGGGCGTCGATCCGGAAAGCGAACCTTGCCGCAGGGAGTGAGCGAACGTGGCGCGCGATCAGAAGGCCAAGGCGAAGATGGAGCAGGCCAAGGGGAAGGTCAAGGAGGCCACCGGCCGCGCGGTCGGCGACGAGAGCACGGCGACCGAGGGCCGGACGAAGAAGTCCAAGGGCGACCTGCGCCAGGCGAAGGAGAAGGTGAAGGACGCGTTCCGTGAGTGAGGCACCGGAGGCGTGACCGGGCCGGGTCCCCCGCGTGGCGGGGCACCCGGCTCCGTCGTGCGCGTGTCGCTCTCGGGGCGGGTGGGTCAGATGCCGCA
Organism: Streptomyces sp. TSRI0107; assembly: GCF_001905845.1. Taxonomy (GTDB): domain Bacteria; phylum Actinomycetota; class Actinomycetes; order Streptomycetales; family Streptomycetaceae; genus Streptomyces. The sequence continues at coordinate 203,279 of NZ_LIVZ01000012.1, forward strand.
GGTGGACGCCGACCAGTACTGGCTCGCGCGGTGGTCGACGTGGGTGTGGTCGTTGTGACCCGGGTAGCCGGGGCCGAGGATGCCCCGGAAGCCGTGGTAACGGGCCTGCTTGGCCAGGGTGCACAGCGAGTGCGGCCCGGCGCCCAGGTCGGCCGCGTCGCCGTAGAGGTGACGGCTGTCGCTCGCGCCGCCGACGGCGTCGTTGCAGGCGTAGGACCGGAAACCGCTGGTGACCGTGATCGGCTGGTCGCCGAGCGCGTGCCGCAGCGCCTCCAGCTTCCACATGGTGCGCAGGGCGTTGGACTTGGCGGTGGCGGCGCTGACCGCGCCTCCGGACCAGGTGGAGTTGCAGTCGTTCAGCTCGCTGTAGGCGAAGTGGACCGGCGTGCAGTCGTCGTCCTGGAGGGCGTACAGCTTGTTGTAGGTGTTCGTGCCGGCGACGCCGTCCGCGGACAGGCCGTAGGCCGACTGGAAGCGCTTGAGGGCGGCCTCGGTGGCGGGCCCGAAGCTGCCGTCGACGGCCAGGGCGGCGCCGTAGCCCGCGTAACCGCCGAGCCGGATCTGGAGTTGGGTGACGTCGGCGCCCGAGGCGCCCTGGGTGAGGGTGCGGGTCCAGGTGTAACAGCCGTCGGCGTGCGCGGTGCCCGCCGTGGCGACGGTACCGGCGAACGCGCCGGACAGGATCATGACAAGTGCGGCGACGAGTCGTGCCGTGCGTCTGAGCATGCGACCTCCAGGCCGGTGGTGAGGTGAGCCACTGCCGAACGTGAAGAGCTGTGGGAAGAGCCGTGTGACGCGCGTCAACCATGGGGCACGGGGGAGCCGGGGCGCAAGGGTGGGCGGAGCCGGCCGGTCGGCGCGCCGGCCGGCTCCCGCGGATCGCCCGTCACCAGGGCTGACCTTCCCGCAGGCAGACCACGTCGGCCGACCGCGCGGCCGCGTGCAGCGCCGCGATGGTCGACCGGTGCGCGACGAGCGACGGCTCCGTCAACTCGTCCGGCGGGACGAACGCGTACCGGTCGTGCTCCGGGCTCAGCCGGATCCGCCGGCCGGTGGCGAGAGTGCCGCCGTGGAAGTAGCAGTCGAGGACCGGGCCGGTGCCCAGGACGTCGACGCGGTGGTCGATGCCGACCAGCCGAGGCTCGTGCCCGATGTCGACGCCCGTCTCCTCCAGCGCCTCCCGCCGCGCCGCCGTCCACGGATCCTCCCCGTGGTCGAGCATCCCGCCCGGCAGCCACCAGTGACCGGCGTTCGGCTCGTCGGGCCCGTAACGCACCATCAACAACCGCCCCTGACCGTCGTAGAGCAGGACGCACGAGGCGACGAGCGCCCGGGGCTGCGTCTTGACCCATTCCTCGCGCGGCATCCAGCCGCCGGTCATGTCAGTCCCTCCTCGCGGCCAGCGTGCGGGCCGCGGCCCCGCGCAGATGCTCGGCGAAGACGGCGGCCGGGTCCGGGACGCCGAGGCGGTGCAGCGACACCATGGCCGTGACGATCACGTCGCAGATCTCCGCCGTCACGTCGTCCCAGGTGTGGCTCGCGCCCTTGCGCGGACTGGTGCCCGTCGCGCCGATCACGGCCTGGGCCGCCTCACCGAACTCCTCCCCGATCTTCAACACCTGCAGCAGCCGACGCTCTTGGGCCGGAAGATGGGCGGCCGCCTCGTCCAGGAACGCCGCCAGTCCGGCCGTGACCTCCCAGTGGTCCTTCTCCACGAGCACCCCTTCCGGCGGGCCGACCCTCGTCCCGCCCTCGTCTCGTGAACGAGCCCCCACCACCGGGGGAGACGGGTCCAACCGGCCATTCACCGAGGCCGGCAGGCACCGGGCGCAGGCCGCCGACCGTCCCGCGAAGGGGCGTTGTCAGTGGTCGCCAGTAAGTTCTTCAGTGTCCCGCCGGTCCGGCGAGGGCTTCCCTCGTGCTGCAAAGGAGATGGTGCGTTGTCCGACTTCGAGAGGTCGAGCACGGCGCGGGTGATCCCGCCCGCCCGGCCGCGCAAGCTCGCCAAGGTCCCGTTCGTGGAACTGGCCGACGGACGCCTCCAGGGCGTCGTCTCCAGCGGCTCGGACATCGGGCGGGTCTACGTCTCGTCGGTCGCCGTCGGGACGTACGCGTACGCGTGCAGCACCAACAACAACCGGCCCTGCGGCGGCGCGCGCGGCGGCTTCTGCAACCACATCGGCGCGCTGATCAACGAGGCCGTTCTCCAGTACGGCGCCGAACGCGTCGCCCGCTACCTGCGCGTCGACGTCGGGGACGACGAGGTCACCGCCCCGACCATCGCCTTCACCATGCGCGGCACCCGCCCGTCCCCGGCGGACAGCAAGGCTGCCGCGTCGGTCTTCAGCCGGTTCCTGCGCCATCTGGCCTACCTCGAACTCGCCCCCACCACCGCGCCGTTGCCGGAGATGCAGTGGTTCCCGCCCACGAGGACGGTGGCCTGATGCGGCTCGACCTGCTCACCGAACCGGTCGACGGCCTCGACGAGGCCCTGGCCGCCGTCGACGCCTTCGACCGGACCCTGGTCGGCGGCCTGCTGCGGCCCCGGCCCGACCAGGCCGAAGGCCTGCTGGGGCTCGCCGACGCGGTCACCGGAAGCCCGCTCGCCGCCCGCGTCGCCGAGGCCGCCGAGAAGGCCGCCGCGGGCGCCGCGAGCGAGGACCACTTCATCGCGCTCGCCGCCGCCCGCACCGCCCTCCTCGGCTCCGTGCACGACGCGCTCACCGCCCGCGCCGACGAGGCGACCGGCCGCACCCGCGACGAGGCACCCGCCCCGACCGCCGCCGAGGAGCAGGCGCCCAACCTGCTCGCCGCCGCCCGCTCCTGGCTGAGCGACCTCGCCCGCAACGGCTGGCAGGGACTCGACCACGACGTGGTCTCCGGCTCGGCCCAGGTGGTCTCCGCGATGCTCCCGGACCCGGCGCTGCGCCGCCTGGCGACCCTCGTCGACGGCTTCGCCGCCGAACTCGCCGCGTCCTGCCCCGGCGCCTCCCTCGACCGGACAGCGGTACGCCGCTGGGCCGATCTGTGGGCCCGCGGGATGCTCCTGACGCTGCCCGGCGCGGCCGCCACGCCCGCCACCGACACCGTCACGGGCCGGCTGCTGCCCCTCGGCGTCGACGTCCAGGAACACGCCACCGCCGCCCAGGCCCAGGTCCACGCCGTGTTCGAACCGGCCGGCGGCGGCACGCCCCGGCTGGTGCGGGCGAGCGTGTCCGTGCCGAAGCCGGACACGGTCCTCGGCGCCGGCGTCTGGCAGCTGCTGCGCCCCCACATGTCGCTCCTGGCCGCTGCCGGCGAGGGCCGCGCCATGGACCTCACCGACATGCCGGTCACCGCCGAGGGCGACCTGATCTGGCAGGACGACCACGCCCGCCCGGGCGAGCCGGCCGACGCCTTCGCCACCGCCCGCGTGGCCCTGCCCACCGCCACGACGCCGCCCACCGCACCCCTGGACCGCCACCCGGTGCGCCTCGCGGAGCCCGTGTTCCTGGAGGGCTACGCCGCCGAACAGGACGAGGACGAGACGGTGACGTTCACCTTCGCCGGACACCGGCTGGCCGTCGACACCGACCGCATACCGATCGCCGGACCGCTCACGCCGAAGGCCGTCGCCGCGTCCGGCGCCTGCATAGGGCTGCTCCGCTGGGACGCCGGGCGGTTCGTCGTCCAGCCGCTCGCCGTGGAGACCACCGTGCGGAAGAAGACGGTCGCGGTGCACGCGGGCGCCTGGGCCGGCGGCACCACCGACAAGGCTGGGGCCAAGGCCGAGAAGGCCGCCACCGACGCGGTGGCCGTGCTGCGCGAACGCGCCGGAAGGCTGCTGCGGAAATGACCGACCACACCACCGAAGAGCCCGCCCTGCCCGACGCGGACGAGAACCGCCGGCAGGTCCTGTACTGGCGGCTGCTGGCCCGCCTCTTCGACCACGAGGAACAGGCGACCCTGGAGTCCGCCTCCCTCGCCGTCGTCGAGGACCTCGGACTGCCGCCCGCGCTGCTGGACCCGCAGGCCTCCGTCGACGCCATCGTGCAGCGCCACCCCGAACTCGCCGCCGAGTTCGACGGCCTGATGGTGCCCGAACCCGACGAGGACGACCGCGACCGGGCCGCCGAGGTGCGCCGCGCCGCGCTGGTGTCCAAGGTGCTGCTCAACGTCTTCACCACCGGCTCCGGCACGGTCACCGCCGGGCAGCTCGCCCGCTGGCAGTCCGACGCCGGATGGCTGGAGCGGGCCCTCGGCTGCAAGCCCGGTGAGCTGCGCGGCGGACGCGGCGCGGGCCGCGGCGCCGGCGGGGGCCGCGGCGCCGGCGGGGGAGTGAGCCCGACCGGCACCGGAGCCGGCTTCCCGACGCCCGACCTCGGCACGCTCATCCCGGCGATCGGCCCCGAACTCGGCGCCCTCGAAGCCGACCTGGTCAAGCGCATGCACCTGCGCGAGGTCCTCGCCGACCCCCAGCTCGCCGCACAGCTCACCCCGAGCATGTCGCTCATCGAGCAGCTGCTGCGCGACAAGAACAACCTCTCCGGCGTGGCCCTCGCCAACGCCAAGGCGCTGATCCGCCGCTTCGTCGACGAGGTCGCGGAAGTACTGCGCACCCAGGTCGAGAAGGCCTCCGTCGGCACCCTGGACCGGTCGATCCCGCCCAAGCGGGTGTTCCGCAACCTCGACGTCGACCGCACCATCTGGAAGAACCTCACCAACTGGGACCCGGAGGAGGAACGGCTCTACGTCGACCGCCTCTACTACCGGCACACCGTCCGCAAGACGACACCCCAGCGGCTGATCGTGGTCGTCGACCAGTCCGGCTCGATGGTCGACTCGATGGTCAACTGCACCATCCTGGCGTCGATCTTCGCCGGACTCCCCAAGGTGGACGTCCACCTGATCGCCTACGACACCCAGGCCCTCGACCTCACCCCCTGGGTCAACGACCCCTTCGAGACCCTGCTGCGGACGAACCTCGGCGGCGGCACCGACGGCACGGTCGCCATGGCCCTGGCCCAGCCGAAGATCGCCGAACCGCGCAACACGGTCGTGGTGTGGATCTCCGACTTCTACGAATGGCGGTCCGAGCCGCTGTTCGAGAGCATGGCGGCCATCCACCGCTCCGGGGCCAAGTTCATCCCCGTCGGCTCGGTCACCAGCTCCGGCCGCGGCAGCGTCAACCCGTGGTTCCGGGACCGCTTCAAGGACCTCGGCACGCCGGTCATCTCCGGCCACATCCGCAAGCTCGTCCACGAGTTGAAGACGTTCCTCGCCTAGGGCGACCCTCCTTCACTCGCATCTCGCTCGTCTTCTCATCTTTCTTCTCTTTTCTCACCGAAAGGCCCTCCCATGTCCGACCTGCTGCGCGCCCCCGCCGAGATCAAGTACGCCGAGGAACTGGACTGGCTGGAGTCCATCGACGACAACCCCAAGCCGTTCTCCTGGCGGCTGTCGCCCAAGATGATCCGGCTGTTCGTCCTGGGGTCGGAGCGCGCCGACGGACTCGACCGCGAGGTCTCCCAGAAGTGGTTCGGCGACCGCAGCATCGTCGAGCGCGCCATCGTCACCCTCGCCTCCGACCGGGGCCTGCTGCTGATCGGCGACCCCGGCACCGGCAAGAGCTGGCTGGCCGAGCTGCTGGCCGCCGCGGTCTGCCGCAACTCCACGCTGGTGGTGCAGGGCACGGCCGGCACCACCGAGGACCACATCAAGTACTCGTGGAACGTGTCCATGGTGATCGCCAAGGGGCAGTCCCGGGAGTCGATGATCCCCTCGCCGATCATGACCGCGATGGAGTCCGGCGTCATCGGCCGCTTCGAGGAACTCACCCGCTCCACCAGCGACGTCCAGGACGCGCTGATCTCCATCCTCTCCGAGAAGTACATCTCGGTCCCCGAACTCGACAGCGACAACATCGTCTTCGCCAAGCCCGGGTTCTCCGTCATCGCCACCGCCAACAGCCGCGACCGGGGCGTCAACGACCTCTCCTCCGCGCTCAAGCGCCGCTTCAACTTCGTCCGCATCCCGGTCGTGACGAACAAGAAGAGCGAGGCCGAGATCGTCCGCTTCCGCACCGAGGAACTGCTGCGCCGCCACCAGATCGAACTGGACGTGCCGCCCACCCTGCTGGACGTGCTGCTGCAGAGCTTCTCCGACCTGCGGGCCTCCGCGGCCGCGGCCGCCAGCGACGACGAGAAGCTGGAGTCCGCGCTGTCCACGGCCGAGCAGATCGGCGTCCTGGAGGACGCCATCCTGCACAGCAACTTCTTCGGCGAGCGCTCCCTGACCGCCCGCACCCTCGCCTCCTCGCTCGTCGGCTCGCTCGCCCGGCGCGAGCCCGAGGACCTGGCCATCCTCAACAAGTACCTGCACGGCGTCGTCGAGCCGCGCAGCAAGGAAGAGGGCGGCTCCTGGCCGGAGTTCCTCGAGGGCGGCCGCGACGCGATCGCCACCCTGTCGTGAGCGCGCCGACCAGCACGGACAGCGCCGTGAACGAGGGAACCTTCACCGCCCTGCGCAGCCAGCTCCAGGAAGCCGCCACCGCGTTCGCCGACGGGCCCGACGCGCTGGAGGGCATCCTCCTCGGCATCGTCGACGACGTCGACCGCGCGGTGCGCGAACCACTGGAGATCTTCCCGGTCTGCCACCACTCGCCCGCCTCGGCGCTCGCCATGGCACGCCGGCTGCGCGAGAAGCAGCCGAAGGTGGTCTACCTGGAACTCTGCGAGGACATGGCCCCGCTCCTGACCGAGCTGCGCAACTGCCGGCTGCCCGTCGCGGTGCAGGCGTTCGCGACCGAGGTCGACGGCTTCCCCGCCGAGTGGGCGCCGCTGTCGGTCGTCGCCCCGATCACCGAGGCGTCGGCCGAGTACCAGGCGATCGCCTACGCCCTGGACACCCCCGGCGTCGAACTCGTCCTCGTCGACCGCTCCTCCGACCACGTCTTCCAGTGGCAGGAGACCAAGGACGAGTCCGCCGGACCCGCCGACCCGGACGCGCCGCCCGCCGAGGAGGAGGCGGCACTGCACGGCGACGCCGTCGGCGTGGAGATCGGCGACCTGCGCCCGCGCTTCGCCGAACTGGAGGAGCACCTGCTGCGGCACGGGCGGGTGCGGCACTGGTCGGAGTGGTGGCACCAGTACGTCGAACTGCCGCTCGGCGACAGCGACCACGACACCTACCGCCAGGTCATGCTGCTGATCGGCAGCCTGTTCCGGCGCCTCGCCCCCGGCGACCCGCACCGGGTCCGCGTCGACGAGGACCGCGAACGGTACATGTGGACGCGGATGCGCCGGCACCTCGCGGCGACCGGCACCGACCCGGCGGACGCCCTCTACGTGTGCGGCGCCTTCCACGCGGCCAGCCGGGTCGAGGAGTTCGGCGTCCACGGCGCGGACACCTTCGAGATCAGCCCGCCCAGCGCCACCAAGTGGCAGCACGGGCTGATCCCCTCCAGCCACGCGGCGATCGAGGCACAGTTCGGCCTCGCCGCCGGCTCGGTGTCCATCGCCGCGACACAGTGGACGAAGAACCTCAAGCGCACCCGCGTCAAGCCGTACCGGCTCGCCGGGCAGGCGGGCACCAAGACGCCGAAGAAGGCGGCGAAGACCGCTCCCGCCCCCGTCCCCGCGCGCGCCGAGGAGGCCGCCGCCTCCGACAGGCTCACCGGGTTCCTGCGACGGCCGCCCGTGCTGGACCGCCTCGACGAGGCGGAACTGCTCGGCTGGTCCGTGGAGATCGTGCGCGCCGCCCGCCGCAACGGCTACCTCGCCTCCACCGCCGACGCCATCGCGGTGTTCGAGACGTCGATCCTGCTGGCCGGGATGCGCGACCGGGCCAAGCCCACGCCGTACGACTTCCAGGACGCGGCGGTCACCTGCATCGAGAAGGACACCGTGCCCGGCCGGCGCGATGTGCGCCGGCTCGTGGAGATCATGCTCGGCGGCGACCGGATCGGCCAGGTCGGCTACGACGCCCTGCCGCCGCTCGCCCGCGACGTGCACGACCGGCTCGCCCCGCTGAACCTGAAGCTCCAGCAGCGCGGCGTCCAGCGGGCCCTGCTCGACATGGCGTCCCGGCCGGAACTGGAGCAGTGCTCCGACGTGCTGTGGATGCTGCGGTACCTGATGCCGCACGGCGCCGCACGCCCCATCATGGGCGAACGACGCCTCGGCGAACGCTCCATCCAGGAGTCGTGGGACCTGGCCCTCGGCACCCACCAGCGGGCCCTGATCGAGCTGGGCTACGAGGGCGTCAGCATCGAGCAGGTCCTCGAACAGCGGCTGCGGCGCACCGCGTACGGGCCGCAGGCGACCACGGCGACCGTCCTCCAGGCCGTCGAGGACGCCACGCTCCACCTGGGCAGCCGCCGCCTCGCCGAAGAACTCGGCCGGCACGCCCTGGAGGTGCTGGCCACCGAGCGCAGCGTCGACGGCGCACCGGAAGTGCTGCGCCGGGTGCGCGGACTGCTGGCGTACTACCGCACCAGCGAACCGTCCCTGCCGGCGTGGATCGAGTCCTTCGTCAAGACCGGTTACGCCCACTACTGCACCCTGCTGCCGACGGCGTTCACCGACGACGACGCGAGCGTCCGGCAGGTCGCGGCCATGCTGGGCTTCCTGTTCAGCATGGAGAGCCTCGCCCTGTCGCTCGGCTGCGACCGCAACCAGCTGGAGCTGGCGGTCGCCCAGTCGCATCCGGAGGACCCGGCGAAGACGGCGCTGCTGTGGGCGGCCAAGACGCAGCTCGGCCACTTGTCCCGCGCCGACCTGCGGGCGCGGTGCGACGAACTGCTCGGCAACCCCCTGGTCGTCCCCGCCTATCCGCGCTACCTCAGCGGGTTCCTGCACGCGCTGGAACCGGTGCCCGGGCTGGCCGACTTCGTCGTCGAAGCCGTGTCCAACGCGTTCGCCCGGCTGCCGGACCCGGTGCTGCTGCCCTGGCTGCCGACCCTCATCACCAGCCTCCGCTCCGGCGGCGCCGACCTCGCACCCCTGCTGATCCGCGAGGCCGGACGGGTCTTCCCCGGCCGGCTGGCGGACCTGGACACCTGGGTCCCGCCGTGGCGCGCCGACCCGGACCCGGCGGCCACCCGCCCGTCCCGTGACCGCTCGGCCGGCCCCCGCGGCCTGCCCCTGCTGGCCGCGCACCCCGCGACCTGCGACGCGGTCGCGAACCTGCTCGGCTGCGACGACACCTGGCAGACGACGGCCCCGGCCCCGTCCGGCGCGGCCCTCCTCACCCGCCACCCGCGGACCGCGGAGGCTCTGGGAGCGCTACTGGCCACACCGTGACGCCAGAACCGGCAACGACCGAAGCCGCCGCTCCCTCCGGGGCGGCGGCTTCGGCACGCGGGGGTCCGGCCCGGCGTCGTGCATCACGGGCCACGCCACCACCGGCAGCTCCGGCAACCCGAGCACGGGCGAGATGAAGGTGTTCGCCTCCGAACCCCACGTGGTGGCCCACACCAGTTCGTACCTCTCGCCCAGCTCCAGGAGCCGAGGCCCGTGAGCCGTCTTGAGCCACACCCGCAACGGTTCCACCGCCGTCGGCGCTGCGGCTTCGCCGCGTACGGATTGAGAGGTCCGTCGACGTCCAGGTGGAGAAGGGGGCGGGGCATCGGGGTGACCATCGTCAGCGGGACCAGTAGTCCCGCTCCGGGAGTTCCACCCACACGTCCGGCGGGCCGACGATCGCTCGGGCGTCGGTCGGGCGGAGGCCGGTGTACGCGCAGGAGTAGGCGACGGCGTTGTGGCGGTAGAGGTAGGAGAACAGGACCTCCTCGGAGGTCGGGTCCGGGCCGGGGCCGCCGCCCGGGTGGAGGTCCCAGCCCTCGATGACGCCGTCCCGGGCGGTGCTGCCCTGGTTGCCGCTCTTGGGGTTGGCGTACAGGCCGTAGCTCACGGTGCCGACGGACAGCCGGGTGTGGACGCCCGGCATCGACGGCGCGTAGCCCCACGGCTGGGTCACGACGCAGCCGCCCGGCACGGTGGTGACGCCGACGAGCGCGAGGCTCTCGTCCAGGTCGTAGGAGTACGGATCCTCCACGAGTTCGTCCACTTGCTCGCCGTCCGCCGGGGTCGCCTCCAGCCGCCGTATCGCCTCCTCGGCGTCGATTCCGGCGACGCACGCCAGCCCGATGCCCTCGGAGTGGAACCTGCCCAGCGCGGCGACGAGGCGCCTGCCCTCCTCGGCCGCCGCGCGTTCCGCGTCCGTCAGCCCGCGTTCGCCCTCCGGCAGCGGAAAGAGGCCGGGCGTCGGACCGGCCAGGCTCAGCCGCCCCGCCGACCAGCCGCCGACAAGCGGCCGCCAGGGGTCCGCGCCGGCCTCGGCCAGCGCCCGGGCGTTCTCGGTCCGGTCGGCGTGGACGGCCTCCCACAGCGCGGTCAACCCGTCCTCCATGGCGTCCACGTCCGTCACGCGCCGGGCCAGCTCCGCGACCACCTCCGGCGAGCCGAACAGCGCCGCCCGGTGCAGCGGCCGTCCCGTGCCCCACACATCGGGATCGGCGCCCTCGTCCAGCCGCCGGCGGATGTCGTCGTAGTCCTTCCAGCTGTCCCAGCGCACGCCTGCCCAGCCGTCGTTCCGATCTGTCACCATGCCCCCTTCGGTCTTGCCGCGGGCGGCATCCGCGCCGCTCCGTGCGCCCACCCTCGCAGACGGGTCTGACAACGCCCCGCCCCGCACCGGCCGACGTGCGTGACCGGGGGTCCGGAGGCAGGCTGGGGACCATGCCACGCAAGGGCGGACGCGGCCGGGACGACGGGCGGCTCGACGCGGAGGCGGTCCTCGACGAGCTGTACGCCACGCCTCCGTCCGGGTTCGTCGCGCGCCGGGAGGAACTGGCGGCCGCGGCCAGGACGGCGGGGCGTGCGGAGGACGCCCGGCGGATCCGCGCCGCCCGCCGGCCCACGCTGGCGGCCTGGGCGGCGAACCTGCTGTGGCGCGCCGAGCCGGAGGAGAGCGGTCGGCTGCTGGAGCTGGGCGAGGCCCTGCGCGAGGCCTACCGGACACTGGACGACCCCGCCGCGATGAAGGAACTCACCGCTCGACGACGGCAGGTCGTGGCCGCGTTGTCCCGGCAGGCCGCACGGCTCGCCGACGAGGCCGGGAACCGGCTGTCCGCCGCCGCGCAACAGGACGTCGCGGCCACCCTGCACGCCGTGCTCGCCGACGCCGACGCCGCCGGACAGTGGGCCACCGGCCGGCTGACCGGCGCGCTCAGCCCGCCGTCCACTTTCGGAACCCCGGACCGCACGGAACCGTCCCCGGCCCCGTCCGGGAAGCCCGCCAAGGCGGCACCGGGAAAGCCGCCCGAGGACGAACTCGCCGAACGCCGACGCGCCCGGCAGGAGCAGCTGGACAAGGCGCGCGCGGAGGCCGAGGCGGCCGAGGAGCGGCTGCGCGCACGACGGGAACGTCTGGCGGAGGCGGCGCAGTCGCTGGAAGGGGCCCGCGCGGCCCACGAAGAGGCCCGGCAGCAGGTCGACGCCGCCGAGCGCCGGCTGCGCGCCGCGCGCGAGGCACTGGAAGAGGCCGACCGGGCCCGAGGCGAGGCCGGGGAACTGCACCGCTCCGCCGTCGACGCCGTCGGCGACGCCGAACGGGAGGCACGCGCAGCGGAGGCGGAGGTGCGGCGTGCGGAGATCCGTACCAGGCGACGCACCGGGCGCGACGACCCGGCTAGTCGGTGACCAGGGCGAGGGTGAAACCGTCGTAGCCCTTCGCGCCGACGGTCTGCAGGGTGGTGGCCGTCAGCCGCGGGTGCTCGGCGATGAGTTCGGTGAAGCGGCGTACGCCCTGGACGCGGGGGTCGGTGTCGGCCGGGTCGGTGACCGCGCCGTCCCGGACCACGTTGTCCCCGACGATGACGCTGCCCGGCCGGGTCAGCCGGAGCGCCCACTCCAGGTAGGCGGGGTTGGACGGCTTGTCGGCGTCGATGAAGACCAGGTCGAACGGGCCGGCGTCGTCCTTTTCGAGTGACGGCAGCGTGTCCAGCGCCTTCCCGACGCGCACGTCGACGAGGTGGTCGAGGCCGGCGCGGGCGAGGTTCCGCTCCGCGACGGCCGCGCACCGCTCGTCGGCCTCCAGCGTCACCAGCCGCCCGTCCTCCGGCAGGGCCCGGGCGAGCCAGATCGTGCTGTAGCCGCCGAGCGTGCCGATCTCGAGGATCGTGCGGGCGCCCTGTATCCGGGCGAGCAGGTGCAGCAGCTTGCCCTGGTTGGGGGCGACCTGGTGCGGCGGGAGCGCCGCCGCGTCGCTGTCCGCGACGGCCCCGATGAGCGCGGCGTCCTCGTCCACCAGCAAGCCGTTGAAGTAGTCGTCGACGGCGGTCCAGGTCTGCTGCGACACAGTGGGTTCCCTTTCGATACTCACTAGGTTTTGAAAGGGAACCTACTATGGGGCGGCGACACCCGGCCATCGGTTTCGGTGAGGAGTACGGCGATGAGTCCACGGCGCGAAGCCGACGACGCCTGCGGCATCGCGCAGGCCGCCGCGGTCGTCGGCGACTGGTGGAGCCTGCTGGTCCTGCGGGAGATCGCCCGCGGCCACGTCCGCTTCGACCGGCTCGCCGAGGAACTGGGCGTCTCCCGCAAGGTCCTCACCGAGCGGCTGCGCGCCCTGACCGAGCATCAGGTGCTGGAACGCCGCCTCTACCAGGAGCGGCCGCCGCGCCACGAGTACGTCCTGACCGAGCAGGGCCGCGGCCTGCTGCCCGTCCTGGTCGCCCTTCAGGACTGGGCCGACCGCTGGCTCCTCGGCGACGGCACCCTCACCGGCCACGCCCCCGACGACGGCGCCGAGGCCCGCCGGGTCGCCGCCCTCGTGGGGGAGCCCGTCCCCGCCGGAATCCGCCTGCCCGGCACCGACGGCCGCGACCACGACCCCGTCTCCGCCGACGCCCGGGCCACGGTGCTGTTCGCCTACCCGGCCACCGGCATCCCGGGCCTCCCCGCCGGCACCGCGGAACCGCCGGTCCCCGGCAGCGCCGGCTGCACCCTCGAGAACCGTCAGTTCCGCGCCGCCTGGGAGGAGTTCCGGGCCGCCGGGGTCGCCGTCCACGGCGTCAGCACCCAGACGCCCGCGGAACAGGCCGCCTTCGCCCGCGCCGAGGAACTGCCGTTCCCCCTGCTCTCCGACACCCGGCTCCACCTCACCGCCGCCCTGCGCCTGCCCGTCTTCCGCGCCGGGCAGGATCTGCGCGTCAAACGGCTGATCCTCGTCATCGGCCCCGACCGGCGGATACGGCACACCCTGTTCCCCGTCCACGACATCCCCGCCGCCGTGACCCAGGCCCTCGCCCTCGCCAAGGCCGCCGCACCGTCTTGGGACGTCACGCTTCCCGGCTGAGCCAGTTCCGCAGGGCGTTGGTGACCTGCGCGGGCCGCTCGTCCATGACCCAGTGGCCCGCGTCGTCGAGCATCGTCAGTTCGGCGCCGGGGATGTTCCGGGCGAGTTCCCGGGCGATCACCGGGCTGAGGTAGCCGTCCGCCCGGCCCCAGACGACCGCCGTCGGGCAGGCGATGTCACCGAGCCGACGGCGCAGTTCGGGCCGGACGCCGACGCGGTACTGCGCGAAGTAGTGCAGCAGCCAGCGGCGGCCCTCGGCGGTGTCCATCCAGCCGATGTAGTCGGTCAGCTGTTCCTCGTCGAGGTAGCCGCGCCGGACCAGCGAGCCCAGCGACCGCCGGTGCAGGGCGCCCAGGGGCAGCCGGGCCGCCGCCGGCCGCAGCACGGGCGTCCGGCCCGCGATCGTCATCAGCCCGAACGCGGCCTTCCAGCGCGGCACGAACGTGCCGTGCGCACGGGTGTTGAGCAGCGCGAGCCGACGCACCCGGCCGGGCCGGGCCTGGGCGAAGCCGAGGGCGACGAACCCGCCGTAGTCGTGCCCCACCAGATTGACGGTGGGGCAGCCGAGCGCGTCGAGCAGCCGGCCGAGCCGGGCGACCTCGGTGTCGTAGTCGAAGCGCAGGTGCAGTGGCCGGTCCGACCCGCCCCAGCCCAGCAGATCCGGTGCGATCACCCGGTGGTCCGCCGCCAGCGCCGGGACCTGGTGGCGCCAGCACGCGTGACTGGCCGGGTAACCGTGCAGCAGCAGGACCGGCTCGCCGTCGGACGGTCCCGACTCCCAGCACGCGACCCGCGCGCCGTCCACCTCGACCGACCGCGCGCGCTCCGTCCGCGTCCCGGGGCCCTTCGTACTCATCGTCTCTCCTCGTGGTTCACCCGCACGGCCGCGTCCCGCGCCGTGCCGGACCCGGCCTCGGGCGGCGGGCCCGCTGGTACAACGAAGCCCTTCGTGCTCCGTACTGACCGGGTACCCGCCCGGGTGACCGCCACAAGGTGGTGCGGGGGCGCGGACGACCGCGTCCGCGCCCCCGTTCCGCGCCGTCAGCTCCTTCCGGATCGGCGCATTCCCTCCTGCCTACCCATTGACCTCGCGCGTCTACGTATCTAGCCTCCGTCTCTATACGTAGACGTCGTCTTCATATGGAGACGCTATCCATGGGAGTGGACAAGTGGACACGGACAGGACGGACACGAAGGACTCGCAGAGCGCGCAGGACTCGCAGAGCGCGCGGGGCACCGCCGCCGTCGCCGGCCGGCTGAGGGAGGGGATGACGCGAGGCGTACTGTCCTTCCCCCTGACCAGCTTCCGCGAGAACGGCGACCTGGACCCGGGCGCCTACCGCGCCTACCTCGAGCACCAGCTCGCCACCGCGCCGGGCGCCGTCTTCCCCGCCTGCGGCACCGGCGAGTTCACGGCGCTGGACGAGGACGAGTACCGCACCGTCGTCGGCACGGCCGTCGAGGTGACCCGCGGACGCTTCCCGGTCGTCGCCGGCATCGGCTACGGCTGGGCCCAGGCACTGCGGTTCGCCCGGGTCGCCGAGGACGTGGGCGCCGACGCCGCGCTCGTCCTCCCGCACTACCTGCTCCGGGCACCCCAGGACGGCCTGGTCGAGCAGCTGCGCAGGATCGCCGCCGGCACCCGGCTCCCGCTCGTCGCCTACCAGCGCGACCAGGTCGCCTTCACCGCCGGCAGCCTGCGCCGCATCGCCGCGATCCCCGGCGTCATCGGCCTGAAGGACGGCCACAGCGACCTCGACCGGCTGCGCCGCCTCACCCTCGCCGCCCCCGAGGACTTCCTGTTCTTCAACGGCGCCGCCACCGCCGAGATCCAGGCCCGCGCCTACGCAGCCGTCGGCGTCCCCGCCTACTCGTCCGCCGTCCACGCCTTCGCCCCGGAGATCGCCCTCGCCTTCTTCACCGCCTTCCAGGCCGACGACACCGCCCGGATGGACGACCTCCTGCGCGGCTTCTACGTCCCCTTCGTCGAACTGCGCGACCGCCGTCCCGGCTACGCCGTCTCCCTCGTCAAGGCGGCGGCCCGGCTGCGCGACCTGCCCGTCGGCCCGGTCCGCGCCCCCCTCACCGACCCCGGACCCGACGACCTCACCGACCTCCGCAAGCTCCTCGACCAAGGCCTCGACCTGGTCGGCGCCGAGCGCTGACACCGCGGCGGAGACCGACCAGCACAGTTCAAAGGGGAACTGCTCCATGCCACTTGTCGTCGTCGGGATCAGCGTCCTGGTCCTGCTCCTCCTCATGACGAAGCTCCGGCTCAACGGCTTCGCCGCCCTCCTCCTGGTGGCCGTCGGCGTGGCCCTGGTGCGCGGGATACCGGCGGCGGAGATCCCGGACGTCCTGGCCGAGGGCATCGGGGGCCAGATCGGGGACACCATGCTCACCATCGGCCTCGGTGCCATGGTCGGCCGGGTGATGGGGGACTCCGGCGCGGCCCAGCGCATCGCCACCAGGCTGCTGGACGTCTGCGGGCCGCGCGGGGTGCAGATCGCCATGGTGCTGACGGCCATGCTCATCGGCGTCACGATGTTCTACGAGGTCGCCTTCGTCATCATCGTGCCCGTCGCCTTCACCCTCGTCCGCGTCACCCGGTCGAACCTGCTGTGGGTGGGCCTGCCGATGTCCATCGCCCTGTCCACCATGCACAGCTTCCTGCCCCCGCACCCCGGCCCCACCGCGGTCGCCGCCACCTTCGACGCCTCCGTGGGACTCACCCTGTTCTACGGCCTGTTCGTCGCCGTCCCCGCCGGGGCGCTCGTCGCCCTGGTGTGGCCCCGGCTGCCGTTCGTCCGGGCGATGAACCCGTCCCTTCCCAAGGGCCTCGTCAGCGACCGGGTCTTCGAGGACGACGAGATGCCGGGCATCGGCTGGGCGCTGGCGGTCGCGCTGCTGCCGGTGGTGCTCATCGCGGGCGCCGCCGTGACCGACATGGCCACCTCGACCAGGAACGAGGTTGTGCACGCCGTCGAGTTCCTGGGCTCGGCCCCGGTCGCGCTGCTGCTCACGCTCCTCGTCGCCATCTGGGCCTTCGGGCCGCGCATCGGCCGCAGCCTCGCCGAGGTCAGCGCCTCCTGCAAGGGCGCGGCGCAGGCCATGGCGATGATCCTGCTGGTCATCGGGGCCGGCGGCGCCTTCAAACAGGTCCTGGTCGACGGCGGCATCTCCGAGTACATCAAGGACGCCACCCACGGCTGGTCGATCTCGCCGATCATCCTGGCCTGGCTCGTCGCCGCCATCCTCCGGGTCGCCCTCGGCTCAGCGACCGTCGCCGTCGTCACCGCCTCCGGTGTCGTCCTGCCGCTGGTCGCGGGCAGCGGCATCCACCCCGAGATCATGGTGCTCGCCGTCTCCTGCGGCTCGATCGCCTTCTCGCACGTCAACGACCCCGGCTTCTGGATGTTCAAGGAGTACTTCAACCTGTCGGTCCTCGACGCGATCAAGGCACGCACCACGTACACGACCGTGCTCGCCGTCCTCGGCCTGGGAGGTGTCCTGGCCCTGGAACGCGTCCTGGACGCCCTGAGCCTGTGAACCCGGTCAACATCCCACTACCCCTGTAAGGACTCGCTCCATGACCCAGCCCGTCGTCACCGGCTTCACCGTCTACCCGGTGGCAGGCCGCGACTCCATGCTGCTCAACCTCTCCGGCGCGCACGCCCCCTACTTCACCCGGAACATCCTGGTCGTCGAGGACTCCGAGGGCCGCACCGGACTCGGCGAGGTACCGGGCGGCGAGGAGATCACCCGTACCCTGCGCGAGGCCGGCCCCCTCGTCGTCGGCGCCCGCCTCGGCGACCACCAGCGTGTCCTGCGGACCGTGCGGGAACGGTTCGGCAGCCGCGACGACGGCGGCCGCGGCGAGCAGACTTTCGACCTGCGCACGACCGTGCACGCCGTCACGGCCATCGAGTCGGCGCTGCTCGACCTGCTCGGGCAGCACCTGGAGGTCCCCGTCGCCGCACTGCTCGGCGACGGCAGACAGCGCGACTCCGTACGGGTCCTCGGCTACCTCTTCTACGTCGGCGACCCGGACCGCACCGACCTCGACTACCTCCGCGAGCCCGACGCCGCCGTCGAGTGGTACCGCGTCCGCCGCGAGGAGGCGCTGACCCCGGAGGCGATCGTCCGCCAGGCGGAGGCCACCTACGCGCGGTACGGATTCCGCGACTTCAAGCTCAAGGGCGGTGTCCTGCCCGGCGCGGAGGAGGTCAAGGCGGTCCAGGCACTGAAGGAACGCTTCCCCGAGGCCCGGATCACCCTCGACCCCAACGGCGCCTGGTCGCTGAAGGAGGCCGTCGAACTGTGCCGGCCCCTGCTCGGCACCCTCGCCTACGCCGAGGACCCGTGCGGCGCCGAGGACGGCTACTCGGGCCGGGAGATCCTCGCCGAGTTCCGCCGTGCCACCGGACTGCCCACCGCCACCAACATGATCGCCACCGACTGGCGCCAGCTCACCCACGCCCTGGCCCTCCAGTCGGTCGACATCCCGCTCGCCGACCCGCACTTCTGGACCATGCAGGGCTCCGTGCGGGTGGCCCAGCTCTGCAACGCCATGGGCCTGACCTGGGGCTGCCACTCGAACAACCACTTCGACATCTCGCTGGCGATGATGGCCCACTGCGGGGCCGCCGCACCCGGCGACTACAACGCCCTGGACACCCACTGGATCTGGCAGGAGGGCACGGAACGGCTCACCGTCGCACCCCCGAGGATCGTCGGCGGCGAGGTCGCGGTCGACGACACCCCCGGCCTCGGCCTCCGGCTCGACCGGGAACGTCTGCTCGCGGCGCACGAGTTGTACCTCGAGCAGGGCCTCTCGGGCCGCGACGATGCCATCGGCATGCGCTACCTGGTGAAGGACTGGCGGTTCGACAACAAGCGCCCGTGCCTGGTGAGGTGACCATCGACGCGCGTCCTCACTCCTCGCGGTCCTCCGCGGTCTCCGCCTCCCACGACGTCAGCGGCGAGCCCGCCGCCGTCCTGATCGCCAGCACCTCGCAGCCCATGAGGCGGAAGGCGGCGAACAGACGGCGGCGGACCTCCGCCTTGTCCCCGGGCGGGAATCCCACGCGGATCTGGTGCGGGTTCGTCCGGTCGTAGGTGAGGAGCCAGTCCGAGTCGACGGTGGCGAAGTGGTCCTGTCCCGACTCGCCCCGCTCCGACGTCCAGCTGCCCCGGTCGGCCGTGGGCGCCAGCGCCTCCCGGAGGATCCGCAGCCGATCGGCGTACGGGTGCGGTCCCTCGGACAGCACCAGGCACCGGTGGACACGCGGCCGGAAGGCGTTGAACCACGGCGCCAGGTCCGGCTCCATGCGGCCCAGCAGCCGGGAGTCGAGCCGTCCCCGGGCCCAGCCGTCGACGAACTCGAGCGCCCCCATGGCGAACTCCTCGGACTGACGGGCTTCGCCCCAGACCACGACCGGCCAGTCCCCGGGCTCGCCGTCGGTACGCCAGCACAACCGGTCGGCGTCCATCGTCGTCCCCCAGATCAGCAGGCCGTGCGGGCTGTCCGTGCCCGGACCGTGGCCGCGCCGCCACTGGAGGCCGTTGTGCCGGCTGGTGCCGAAGGGGGTCCGCAGGTACAGGAAGTCGCAGTACTCGCCCCACCCATAGGTCTCGACCAGCCACTTGTAGTCGTCCGGCAGCCGCACCTCCAGGCGCGCCTCCACAGCGGTCCAGTCGCCCCGCGCGTCGACGGGTTCCGCGGGCGGCGGCACTGCCCGCACCAGCGTGTCGTACGCCGTCACCGGCGCGCGTCCAGCGTGTCGCCCTGCCCGTACGGCGGGCCGGCCACGGCCTGCGCCCGCAGCTGCTCCGCCTGCTCCCGGGTGACCTTCTGTTCCGCGCCGCAGAACGTGCACTGCGTCATGTACTTCGTCGAGACCGGGAACAGCGGGACGAAGAACAGCGTGAACTTCGTGACGCGCTTCCTGAGGGTGTGCGCGGCCGGATTGCGGCAGTGGCCGCACACCAGCGTCAGTATCGCGAGCTGGTACAGATACCCCTTGGTACCGAAGATGATCACGTCGCTGATCCCTCCCGGTCGGCGCCGGCCGGCACCCTGCCGGCCGCGCGGTGAGACATACGCTCACACCCCCAGTCTTTCGCACCCTCACGTGAACGTCTCCGCGGTGCGGCGGACTCACCCGGCGCGTGCCGGAGACCGTGGTGCCGCCCGTCCGAGGACCGCCGCGAAGCAGCCGCGCTTCCTAGACTGGAAGCAACCCGGTCCCTCCGACGCGGCCGGTACGGAAGGCGGTGCCGCCCCATGCCCTACGTCGCTGTGAGTGCGCTCAGCCACCCCGGGCTGTTGCGGTCGCGGAACGAGGACAGCCTGGTCATCGGCCCGTGGACGCTGTGCGCCACCGTGACCGAGAGCCCGCAGACACTGGTCTTCCCGCTCGGCGGCCCGCTGGTCGTCGCCGTCGCCGACGGCCTCGGCGGGCACCCCGGCGGGGAGATCGCCAGCTCCCTGGTGGTGCAGCGGATCGCCGCGGTGGGCACCGACCTGACCGGCGAGGACGCGATACGCGACGTCCTCGACGCCTGCAACCGGGAGGTCTACGAGGCCGCCGGCGGCGACGACGGCGGCGAGCTGGCCACCATGGGCACGACGGTCGCCGGCGTCGTCGTACGGGACGACTCACTGCTGGTGTTCAACGTGGGCGACAGCCGGGTCCTGGCCATGGACCGGGACGGGCTGCGGCAGCTCAGCGTCGACGACAGCCCGCCACTGGAACCGGGGCACCGCACCACCTCCATCGTCACCCAGTGCCTCGGCGGCAGCCCCTTCTACCGTGCAGTGCGGCCGCACGTGGCCCCCGTGCCCCTGACGCCCGGCGACCGCTATCTCGTCTGCACCGACGGCGTGACCGACCCGCTGCCGCCGGAGGTCATCGAGGACGTGCTGAGCCGACACGACGACGGCCGGGCGGCGTTCGAGCTGTGGAAGGCGGCCATCGAGGCGGGCGGCCCCGACAACATCACGCTGGCCGTGCTGCGGGTCGGGGACGAGGCCTGACCGCCGGCATGTGACGCGGCACGGCCGCCGGACGACGAACCAGCTGCCGGGCTGACGCTCGAAGAGGCGCGCCGCGGAGACTGAGCGAGCGTCAGAAAACGCCGAACACGCAGAGATCCGGGGGCAGTCGCGCAGACGGCATGTGCGGAACCGGCGCCGACGCGTGAGTTCCGCGAGGTCGCCGGGGTGGATCCGCACGGCTGGACGCTCGACGAGAACGCCGGGCCGCACCACTGATGTCCGCTGAGCGAACACCCGCGTCCGGAAAACCTCTTGACGGGACACCGACATCTCACTGAACATCAGGCAGCGCACAGCACCCGCACAGCTCTGGCACCCCCGCTTCAGACACCGTCCGGAACCCCACCCCTAGACGAGAAAGTGCGGACCCCCCACATGACGACTCCCCGGTCCACGCTGCCCAGACCCTTCCGCAGACGCACCGCGACCGTGGCCACCCTGGCCGTGGCCGCCCTGCTCGCCGCCGTGCCCGCCACCTCGGCGACCGCCCGCGACCGCGCCCCCGACGCTCCGCAGGCCCTCGCGGCCCCCGACATCCCCCTCGCGAACGTCAAGGCGCACCTCACCCAGTTCCAGTCGATCGCCACCGCCAACGGCGGCAACCGCGCCCACGGCCGCCCCGGTTACAAGGCCTCGCTCGACTACGTACGGGCCAAGCTGGACGCCGCCGGATTCACCACCACCGTCCAGCAGTTCACCTCCTCCGGCGCCACCGGCTACAACCTGATCGCCGACTGGCCCGGCGGCGACCCCAACCAGGTCCTCATGGCCGGAGCGCACCTCGACTCCGTCTCCTCCGGCCCCGGCATCAACGACAACGGCTCCGGCTCCGCCGCCGTGCTCGAGACCGCGCTCGCCGTCTCCCGCGCCCAGCTGCAACCCACCAGGCACCTGCGGTTCGCCTGGTGGGGCGCCGAGGAACTGGGCCTGGTCGGCTCCAAGTACTACGTCAACAGCCTGGCCACCGGGGACCGTTCACGGATCGCGGGCTACATCAACCTCGACATGGTCGGCTCCCCGAACCCCGGCTACTTCGTCTACGACGACGACCCCGCGATCGAGAAGGTCTTCAAGGACTGGTACGCGGGCATCGGCGTCCCCACGGAGATCGAGACCGAGGGCGACGGCCGCTCCGACCACGCCTCGTTCAAGAACGCCGGCATACCCGTCGGCGGACTGTTCACCGGCGCCAGCCGCACGAAGACGGCGGCGCAGGCCACCAAGTGGGGCGGCACCGCGGGCCAGGCCTTCGACCGCTGCTACCACTCCTCCTGCGACACCACGACGAACATCAACGACACGGCCCTCGACCGCAACAGCGACGCCCTCGCCCACGCCGTGTGGACCCTGGGCACGACGACCTCCACGCCGCCGGGCTCGACGTACGAGAACACCACCGACGTCGCCGTCCCGGACAACGGCGCCGCGGTGACGTCCACCGTGTCCGTCACGGACCGCGCGGGGAACGCGCCCGCCACGCTCCAGGTCGGCGTGGACATCAAGCACACCTGGCGCGGTGACCTGGTCGTCGACCTGCTCGCCCCCGACGGCACGGCCTACCGGCTGAAGAACTCCAGCAGCTCCGACTCCGCGGACAACGTCATCGCCACCTACACCGTCAACGCCTCCGCCGAAACGGCGAACGGCGCGTGGCGGCTGCGCGTGCAGGACGTGGCCGCACAGGACACCGGCTACATCGACAGCTGGAAGCTCACCTTCTGACGCTCCGGACGCCGGGCGGGGCACTGTTCCAGTCCCTCGCCCGGCGTCCGGCGTCCGGCGTCCGGTGTCAGACCGTGGCGCCGGGGGCGGAGGCGCGCGGCGCCGTGTCGCGCCGGGCGATGGCCTCCGCCACCTCGCGGACCGCGCCCCGGATCAGGTCGCCGTAGGAGTCCTGCCCGAGGCCGGGCCCGGCCTTCGTGGCCGCGTCGATGTGGTCGGCCGCGGCCCCGCACGCGCCCAGCCGGCGGTAGTCGTCGGCCAGGTTGAGATGCAGGGACGGGTAGAAACCGGCGATGCGAAGGTCCGCGTGATGTTCGCGGGCGCGCTGCTCGGTGACGGCGTCGGCGGCGTCCAGCGCGCGGACGTCCCAGGCCAGGGCCTGGGCGGGATCCTCGTACAGGTCCGCCAGATGGTGCGCGAGGGTGCAGCGGTGCAGCGGGTCGCCGGTGACGCCGATCGAGGACCACAGCGCCAGCAACTCGCGACGGGCGTCGGCGGTACGGCCCGCGCGGCCCTCGGTGACGGCTCGGGCTATGGCTTCCATGGTGTGGTCAGGTGAGTCCGGGGCGTCCGGGGCGTCCGGGGAGTCCGGTGCGGTCGGCGGTGCGGTCATGGTTCGGGGCCCTTTCGTCGTCGTACTCATGGGGTGTCGTGGTCATCCGGAACAGCCGGTTCTCACCGGCATCGCCCAGGTGGTGAGGTCCCCGCGGTCGGCGGAGCGGATCGTGGCGGGCTGCGCGGTGCCCCGCAGGTCGATCAGCAGGTCCGGGCCGACGGCGGTGCTGACGGCCGGGTACAGCGTGGTCAGTTCGAAGGAGATCCGCAGGTCGTGCCCCGTCACACGCGCCGGGAGGCCGGCATCTCGGGACGTGCCGTCGGCCGCGAGGACCGCCAGGCCGCGGTCGGTCGCGCGCAGGGTGATCCGGTCGCCGGGATGTTGCTCCAGAGCCCGCAGGAACACGTCCTTGGAGACCGCCACCCGGGTGGTGACCTCGTCGAGCGAGTCGAGCATCAGCCCGATGTCAGGGAACTCCTCCGCCAGCACCCGGCAGTGCCGGCCCGCCTGGCCCGTGCCACGCAGGCGGAGCCCGTGCGGCGTCGCCTCCAGGCGTACCACCGCGCTGCGGCGCAGCTCGGCGACCGCGGCCCGCAGATCGTCGCCGTCGACCGTGGCGGCCCACACCGTGCCGGCGGGCTCGGCCGGCACCAGGGTCCGCGTGGACAGGCGGTACCGGTCCGTCGCGGTGAGGGTGATCGCCTCCCGGGTCACCTCGACCCGCAGTCCCCCCAGCACCGGCAGAGTCACGTCATGGGCCGTCGCCGTGAGGACCTGCTCCACGGCGTCCGCCAGCACCGGACCCTTCAGCGTCGCGAGCGGCAGGCCCGGCCCGGTGGCGAGCGCGCCCTGGATCGCCGTCGCGGTCAGGCGTGCCGCCGCCGCGTCCGCGAGGAGCGACGCGACATGCTCGTCGATCAGCCGGGACGCGTCCGCAGGCGCGGCGTCGAGCACCGTCCGCACCGTGCTCAAAGGCATCCCGATCTCCCGCAGCCCGCGCAGCAGCGTGGCGCGTGCGACCTGGTCGGCGCTGTAGTAGCGGTAGCCCGAGGCAGGGTCGACCTCGGCGGGGGACAGCAGCCCCGCGTCGGCGTAGAACCGCAACGCACTCGACGTCAGACCGCTGCGGCGGGCGAAGACCCCGATCGGCATCAACTCGGAATTCGGCACCCGGTCATCCTCGGGTCTCGACCAAGTCGAAGGTCAACTCGCCGAGGTCCGCCCCTGGCCCCCGCTCAGCCGGACGTGGCCCGGAAACGGCGCCGGTACTCCGTCGGTGTCGTGTTCAGCCTGCGGCGGAACGCCCGGATCAGGGTGTCCGTCGTACCGAAGCCGCACGCCGAGACGACGCGTTCGAGGGTCGCGTCGGTGGACTCGAGCTGGTTGCGGGCCATCTCGACGCGGGCGGACTCGACGTAGGCGCTCGGGGTCATGCCGAGTTCGGCCTTGAACACCCGGGTCAGCTGCCGCTCGCTGAGATGCGCGTACTCGGCGAGATCGGCGACGGTGAGCGGCTCGGCGATGTTCCGCATGATGTGGTGACGCAGGTCCTCCACCCGGCGGGTCGTGGAGACCGGTTCGAGCGGAACGCTGAACTGGCTCTGCCCGCTGGGCCGTTTCAGGTACATCACCAGCTGCCGGGCGACGCGCAGCGCGACCGCCTCGCCGAAGTCGTCGGCGACGAGGGCGAGGGACAGGTCGAGGCAGGCGCTGATGCCCGCGCCGGTCCACACGTCGCCCTCGCGGATGAAGATCGGGTCGGCGTCGACCTCGACCGCCGGGTGGTCGGCGGCGAGCTGCTGCGCGGTCGACCAGTGCGTGGTGGCGCGCTTGCCGTCGAGGAGGCCGGCGGCGGCGAGGATGTGGGCGCCGACGCAGACGGAGGCGACTCTGCGGCTCCGCCCGGCGAGTTCCTTCACCCGGGCGACCACCGCCGGGTCGGTGAGGGCGTGCACGCGCCGCCGGCTGTCGATCTCGACGGAGCCGGGCACCAGGAGGGTGTCGATGCTCTTCGCGGACACCTCGTCGAAGGTGAGGTCGGGGAGGACCCGCACCCCGGCGGCGGTGGTCACGGGTCGCGGTGTCTCGGCGGCGAGCACCACCCGATAGCCCGCCGTCTCCGGCACCTCGCGCCGCACCAGGGAGAACACCTCCGGCGGCCCGGTGACGTCGAGGAGGTCGACGCCCTCGAAGAGGACGATGACGACGAGTCGTTCGACGGTGCTCAAGGGGCCTCCGCCCGGTCGGCAGCAGCGATGTCCGGATCTGCATGTTAGATGACATTGCCGACGCGTCGAGCGGAGCCGTAGCTTTCTGCGCGGGGCCCCTCACCGCACGGACGGGCCGCACACACCGAGCCAGTCAGCGCACTTGGCATGCAGACATCTGGGGGTACTCCCATGGCCACGACCACTCTGCGGGCACTCAGCGGTTTCGACGACACGCCCGCGTCGCTCGCCGACTCGACCCTGATCCTCGTCGACTACCAGAACACCTATGCCGGCGGAGTGATGGAGCTGGAGGGCTGGCGGGCCGCGCTCGACTCCGCCGCCGAGCTGCTGGGCCGGGCCCGGGAAGCGGGCGCCACGATCGTCCACGTCGTCAACGACGGCGGCGAGGGCACCCCCTACGACATCCGCGCCGAGATCGGTCAGATCCACCCGAGCGTGGCGCCGGCCGACGGCGAGGCCGTGGTCGTCAAGAAGCTCCCGAACTCGTTCGCCGACACCGAGCTGGGCGACCTCGTCGACGCCGCCGGCCGCAAGGACGTCGTCGTCGTGGGCTTCATGACGCACATGTGCGTGCTGGCCACCGCCCAGGGCGCCTTCCTGCGCGGCAACCGGCCCACCGTGGTCGCCGACGCCTGCGCGACGCGGGCCCTTCCGGCGGCGGGCACCGAAGTACCCGCCGCCCAGGTCCACCAGGGCGCCCTCGCGGCCATCGGCGACCTCTACGGGATCGTCGTCCCCTCCGGGAAGTCCCTGACCTGACAAGTCCCCGCCCTGATCCGGCGGGCCGGCCCAGGGCCCCTGAGGGGACGGGGCGTCAACGCACCGGCTTCGCCCACCAGGCGGCCGAGGCGTCCCGCAGGGTGTTGGTGCCGCAGTGCACCTCTCCCATGCCGAGGTGGTACGTGTACCAGTCGTCGATGTACGACACCTTCAGGCCGGCCTTCCGGTACACGGCGGTGACCGCCTCGGTGAAGACGTCCTTGCCGCCGATGACCGGACCCCACTGGCGCGGGGCGAGATAGCGGTCGCGGGCGAGCAGCACACCGTTGACCGCGCCGGGGACGTACGCGCTGGTCATGACGGTCTCCCGAGGAGCCTTGGAGGAGCGTGCGCCGTCCTCGGCGAGCCACTTCTGCTGGCCGTGGTCCTGATACGTCCCGGCGAGCGAGGAGCCGCCGCCGAGGCGCGTCAGCCGCGGCATCGGCACCTCCTCGCCGTCGGCCGCCCGCGTCTCGGCCTCGCGCGTGTAGAGGGCGGGCACGCGGACGATCTCGGCGTCGGTGACGCCCGTCTCCCGCTTGAGGATCTCCAGGTTCGCCGCGATGCGCTCGGCCGCCATCGTGTTGTCGGCGACGAAGTGCCGGGAGGCGAGGGCCTGGTCGATGGTCTCCTTCGGGGCCGGTGCGCCGTCGAGGCCCGGCACGGAGAACATCTTCGTCGCGCCGTGGCCGTCCCGCTGGGCGTCACGGAGCAACTGCAGGCCGGCCCGCGGGTCGGCGACCCCGATCCGCCAGCCGCGCGGCGTGTCGGCGGGCAGGAACTGCACGAACTCGTCGACGTGGCCGACACCCAGCCACGAGGTGTCCAGCAGCAGCGGGTCCTGGAGACCCTGCGACTTCAGCAGCGTGCGCATCCCCGGCGAGGGCCGCTCGCCGGTGTCCTTGCGCCAGCCCATGATGATGCGTCCGGCCGGGAACGAACGGCCGCCGTGCGCGTACGGCGGGATCGTCTCCAGGTTCCCCATGGAGTTCAGCGACCAGTCGTCCGGCTGCGCGCGGTCGGAGACCTGTACGACGCCGACGTCACGGCCCCGCACCTTCTCGAACAGCTCCCGGCCCGCCTCGCGGTCCAGCTGGGCCGAGCGCAGCATCACCCGCATCACGTGCCGCCGCCCGCCGGGTCCCGTCATGCCGACGTACGCGGGCTCGACGAAGTCCTGCGCCCACGGGTCCCCGTACTTCTCGAACGTCACCAGCGGCTTGGTGATGCCGGCGTTCTCGACCTCCTTCGCCAGGTCCTTGACGAACTTCCGCTGCAGGCGGCCGTATTCGCCCGCCCCGTTCACCTTGGTGACCATCACCTGCTGGGTGTTCTGCAGGTGGTGGTGGGTGAGGAGCGGGGCGACGCGCAGGGTGACCGAGTCGGAGCTGCTGCGGCCGCCGGACGACACCGTCAGCCGGATCACCGCGCGGCCGTCCCACTTCGCGCTGTCCCGGATCACATCGGTGGCCTCCACGCCGAACTCCACCCCGGAGCGCAGTTCGGCCGCGGTCAGCCGGGTGTCGGGCGTGACCAGGACCCACTTGCCGGAGCGCTTGAGGAACACATGGGTGTGCTTGGCGCGCTTCGTGACCTGCACACTGCCCTTGGCGTCGGCGGCGACGCCGCTCATCGGGACGGAACGGACCCGGGCGAGGTCGGCGGCGTCGGCAGTGCCGTTGACCTTGCTGTCGGAGGCGTCGTCGCAGGCGGCCAGCTTGGCGTCGGACAGCGGTCTGCCGTCCGGGCCGGTGGTCGGGCAGCGCTTGGTGTCGTCGTCGAGGTTGGGCAGGTGGACCGCGCCGCGTCCGACGGTCCAGCCGTCCTCACCGGCCTTGTCGCTGCCGCCCGTCACGTCGACCGTGCCGTCGCGGTTCACGTCCGCGCGCAGGTCGGGTGACGGGGACGGGCCTGCGGCGTGGGCCGGTGAGAGCGGTGTCGCCAGCACCGATCCCGCCGCGGCGAGGGCGAGGATCGTGTGCCGGACTGGTATGCGCGTACCTGAGCGCACGGCGGTTCCCTTCTGTGGTGGGGGGTTGCGCCGTGCAAGAGGCGAAGTGCGCGGTGTGCGTTGGCCGTGCGCGCGAGGTTCATACCGCGGGTGGACAGCCGGGCGCGGAAAACGCGTGACGGATCATCCCTGGTGGGGATGGAGGGAGCGGTGCGAATGCGGTAAGGGGCCCGTCGCCGTGACGGGCCCCCACGTCACAGCTCCGGCGCCCGGTACGTGGGCCGGCCGCCGACGACCGTGAGCCGCACGGGGAGTCCGGCCAGCTCGGTGTCGGCCACGTCGAGCGGACTGTCGGCGAGGACGGTGAGGTCCGCACGGTGTCCGACGGCCACACGGCCGGCCGTGTGCTCCTCGCCCGCGGCCCAGGCCGGGTTCACGGTGACGCCCTGGAGCGCCTGGAGCGGCGTCAGCGCCTGCTCGGGGCCGTGCGGCGGCAGGGACAGGTCGCTCGGGCGGCGATGCCGGGCGCCGGCCATGACACCCAGCGGCGGGAACGGCGCGATGGGCCAGTCGGAGCCGAGCACGACCCGGGCGCCGGCCTCCCACAGGTCGCGGCAGCGGAAGGCCCGCGAGGCCCGCTCCTCGCCGAGCCGCCGCGACCAGTTGTCGGTGTGGTCGGCACGGGTGAACTCGCAGCAGTGGGTGGGCTGCATGGAGGCGACCACGCCGAGCGCCGCGAACCGCCGCACCGTGTCGTCCGGGACCGTCTCGATGTGCTCGACCCGGTGCCGCACCGGCCGCTCGTGCGCGGCCCGCGCCTTCTCCACGCAGTCGAGCACATGGCGTACGGCCGCGTCGCCGATGGCGTGGGTCGCGGTGGGCACCCCCGCCTCGTGCAGCTCGGCGACGACCTGGGCGAACCGCTCCGGGTCGGGCCAGAAGGCGTGGGTGGACTCGCCGTGGCAGTCGGGGCGTTCCAGCCAGGCGGTGCCGTTGTCGATCGTGCCGTCCATGAAGAGCTTCACCCCGGCGACCCGCCACAGCCGCCCGCCGGTGCCCTGAAGCCGTATCAGTTCCCGCACCGCGTCGGCGTCGGCGCCCGGCTGGCACCACGGTGCCACCCGCAGCCGCAGCGGCAGCGCGTCCTCGTCCTCCAGCGCGGCCAGGGTCGCCAGGCTCGTGCCGTTCGCGTCCATGGCGTGGCCGCCGGTCAGCCCGGCCGCCGCCATGCCGTGCAGCACCTCGGCGGTACGGGCCCGCAGCGCGGCCTCGGTGGGGCGCGGGGCGACGGCCTCGACCAGCTCGCAGGCGGCGTCCTCCAGCAGCAGACCGCTGGGCCGGCCGTCGGCGTCGCACACGATCTCGGCGGCCTGCTCGAACCGGCGCGGGCCGGTCACACCGGCCAGCTCCAGAGCGCGCGGGCTGGCCACCAGGGAGTGGGCGTCGAAGAGGTCCAGCAGGGCGGGGACGCCGTCGAGGACCGGGCCGAGAGCGGCCGAGCCGACCGGCTGGTCACCGAAGGCGTTCGGGTCCAGGCCCCAGCCGCGCAGCCAGGCACCGGGTTCCAGCGCCGCGACGGCCTTCGCGAGGGCGGCCCGCACGGCCGGGAGGTCCCGGCAGCCGGACAGGTCGACGCCCATGGTGCGTTCGGCGCCGGACACCGGGTGCAGATGCCCGTCGGTGAACCCGGCGGTGACCACCGCCCCCCGGAGGTCGATCACCGTGGTCGCCGGTCCGGCCAGCGCGCGCAGCTCGCGGTCGTCGCCGAGACGGGTGATCCGGCCGCCGCCCGCGGCGAGCGCGGTGTGCGGCAGCAACTCCCCGGTGCCCGGGTCGAGCAGCCGGGCGGAGAGGAGAACGAGGTCGGTGGTCACAAGGGCTCCTTGCTGCGAAACGGTGGTGCGGCATGAGGGGCGACAGGACGCCGGAGGCGCCGACGACTAGGCGTCAGCGGGACGGCTCAACGTGCCTGCCTCCAGGCCGAGTTCACGCTCGGCCGTGACGAAGGCCATGCGGGTCACGGCCTCCGGCAGGTCCTCGTCGCCGATGTTCGCGTCGACGCCGAGGCCGTCGAGGACGACGAGGATCTGAAGGGTGGTCACCAGGGGGTCCGGCGTGCGGAACTCACCGCTCTCGACGCCCTGCCGGATCAGCCCTTCCAGCCGTGCGCGCCAGGCGGCCTCCTGCCGGGAGACGCGGTCGCGCAGCACCTCCCGGTAGCGGCTGAGGTGCCGCGCGTTGATCCACAGGCGGCTGATGGCGTCGTACGCCTCGCCGGTGGTGTGGGCGAGGAACCGGGCCAGGTGCTCGGTGGGAGTGCCCTCCGGCCGCTCCTCGGGGAGAAGGGCGTCGATCTCGGTGCTCGCGGCGCTGCCGAACGCCTCGGCTACCAGGTCCTCGACGGACGGGAAGTAGTGGCTGATCAGGCCCGGACGCACGTCGAGTTCCTCGGCGATCCGCCGCAGGGTGACGCACTCCAGTCCCTCGCTCAGGGCCACGGCGGCCGCCGCGTCGACGATCTCGGCACGCCGGGCGGCCGGGTCTTTGCGGATTCGTTTGCGCGGAACGCTTGACGACATACCCCGGATGCTATTGAGTGTGCGGCCAATAAGCAACTATTGGGTGTACGGCCAATAGCAGTAGGTCGGCACGAACCAGCCCCGGAGGACGCATGGTGTCCACGACCCCCGACCCGCACCAGGCTGTCGACGGCCGTCCGGCCGCACGCCCTGACGGGCCGGTCCGCATCGAGGCCCACGGCATCGACCTGGTCCCCGACACCGAGCGCCGCGGACGGCCGCGGGAACTGTTCTCCGTATGGGCCGCGGCCAACGTCAACTACCTCAGCCTGGTGATCGGCGGGGCGCTCGTCCTCATGGGCCTGAGCCTGTGGCAGGCCGTCGCCGTCATCGTCGTCGGCAACCTGTTCTGGCTGCTCACCGGCCTCCTCGCGATCTCCGGACCGGCCGCCGGCGCGCCCAGCGAAGTGATCACGCGGGCCGTCTACGGCATCCGCGGCAACCGGGTCAACAACGCGGTCACCGGCTGGCTGATCTCGGTGTGCTACTTCGCGCTCAACCTGGCCGCCGCCGCGACCGCCGCCTTCGCGCTCGTCGAGAAGGCCGGCATCACCGCGAACACCGGCGTCAAGGCGGCCGTCGTCGTGGTCGTCGCCGCCCTCACCCTGACCATCAGTGTCTACGGCCACGCCCTGATCGTCCGGCTGTACCTGCCGATCACCCTGGCGCTCACGGCCGTCTTCGCGGTCGTCGGCGTTGCGGTCGTCGACCACGCCGACTTCGGGTACGCCCCCGCCGCGCCCCTCACCGGCACCGACCTGTGGGCCACCGTCCTCGCCGGCGTCACGCTCACCGCGTCCGGCCCGCTGTCGTACACCACCAGCGCCGACTTCTCCCGCTATCTGCCGCGCACCGCCTCCGCGAAGGCGATCGCCGGCTGGACCGCGTGCGGCGCGTTCCTGCCGAGCGTCGTCGTCTGCTCGCTCGGCGCGCTCGCCGCGACGGCGGTGGACATGACCGACCCGCAGTCCGCGCTGGCCGGGATCCTGCCGGGCTGGTTCGAACCGGTCTTCCTGCTCGCCCTGGTGCTGGGCACCGTCGCCATCAACGCGCTGACCGCGTACAGCGCCGGACTCGCCCTCCAGGCCGTCGGCCTCCGCGTCCGCCGCACGGTCAGCGTGCTCGCCGACGGAGCCGTCGCCGTCGCCCTCACGCTCTACGCGCTGCTCGTCTCCGACTTCCTGGACACCGTCTCCGACGTCCTCCAGCTGACCGTCGTCCTGCTCGGCCCCGCCATGGCGGTCTACGCCGCCGACATCCTGCTTCGCCGCAACCGCTACGACGGCCACGCGCTCACCGACGAGACCCCGGCCGGCCCCTTCTGGTACACCGCCGGCGTCAACTGGCCGGGCGCCCTCGCCCTCGCGGCCGGCGTCACCGTCTCCGCGCTCTCCGTCAACACCCTCTACACCGGCCCGATCGCCACCGCCCTGCACGGCGTCGACATCGCCCTCCCCGCGGGTGTCGTGGTCTCCGCACTGACGTACGCCGCCCTGATGCGCCGCTCGCCCTCGGTCCGCGCGGCCCGCTCCGACGACTGACCGCACACCCCGCCCCGCCACGGCCCGGCGGCGTCGAGAACACCTCGACGCCGCCGGGCCGTTCTCATGCGCCCGTGCCTCAGCCGTTGACAAAGTCCATACCTGGTAGAAACCTGTCACCTCGGCGCTGCAAAAGATTGACGAAATCACTCAAGATTTGGATTGCCAGCGTTTCGGCCTCACCAGGAGACGACTCCTCACCACCCGGCACCACCCTTGCCCAGCCCTGCCTGGTGAGCCCCCCACACCCGTCAACGGAACGAGAGGGACCATGAGACGGAGACATCACGGCCGGCGAGCGTTCGCCGGACTGGTGACAGCCGGTCTGATCGTGGTCGGGCCACTGCCCGCCACCGCCCACGCCGCCGACGCCGCGGCCGAGGGGCCGAACCTGGCGCTCGGCAGACCCGTCACCACCAGCGGGGCGCACGGCGGTTACCCGGCGAGCAACGTGACCGACGGCAGCCAGGCGTCGTACTGGGAGGGACCGGCCGGCTCCTTACCGCAATGGGTGCAGATCGACCTCGGCGGCACGGTCGACGTCGACGAGGTCGTGCTCAAGCTGCCCGCCTCGTGGGAGACCCGCGAGGAGACCGTCAGCCTCCAGGGCAGCGCCGACGGCAAGGACTTCAGCAGCCTGTCGGCGTCCGCGAGCAGGACCTTCGACCCGTCGTCCGGCAACACCGTGTCCCTCGGCGTCACCGCCGAGACGCGGTACGTGCGAGTGCAGGTGAGCGCCAACACCGGCTGGAACGCGGCCCAGTTGTCCGAGGTGGAGATCTACGGCGAGGCCGGCGGCGGCAACCCCGGCGACCCGCCGCCGGCCGGCACCAACCTCGCCCTGCGCAAACCGATCGAGGCGTCCTCGACCACCCAGAACTACGTCGCGGCCAACGCCAACGACGACAGCACCGGCACCTACTGGGAGGCGAGCGGCCAGTCCGCCACCCTCACCGTCAAGCTCGGCGCCGACGCCGACCTGTCCGGCGTCGTCCTCAAGCTGAACCCCGACCCGGTGTGGAGCGCCCGCACCCAGAGCATCCAGGTGCTGGGCCGCAAGGCGGGGGAGTCCGCCTTCACCTCCCTGAAGGACCGGGCCGACTACGCCTTCAGCCCGTCCGGCAACAAGAACACGGTGACCATCCCGGTCTCCGGCCGCTACGCGGACGTACGTCTGCAGTTCTTCGGCAACACGGGCGCCGGCGGGGGACAGGTCGCCGAGTTCCAGGTCGTCGGCGCGGCGGCACCCGCCCCCGACCTGACCGTCACCGAACTGGACTGGTCGCCCGCCGCACCGTCCGAGACGGACCCGGTCACCGTCGGCGCCACCGTCCGCAACACCGGGAACGCGGCCTCACCCGCGACCACGGTCGACGTCAGCCTGGAAGGCACCGTCGCGGGCAGTGCCGAAGTCCGCGCGCTCGACGCGGGCGAGTCCGTGAAGGTGCCCGTCGCCGTCGGCAAGCGGCCCATGGGCAGCTACACCGTGTCCGCGGTCGTCGACCCGACCGACACGGTCGCCGAGCTCGACAACAGCAACAACGGCCGCAACGCCGCGACCAAGCTGGTCGTCGGGCAGGCACCGGGACCGGACCTCGAGGTCACGGGCATCACCACCAGCCCGGCGAGCCCGGCCGTCGGCGCCAAGGTCACCTTCACCGTCGCCGTGCGCAACCGCGGCACGAGCGCGGTGCCCGCCGGCTCCGTCACCCGGCTCACGGTCGGCGACACCACCCTGAACGGCACCACGGGCGGCATCCCGGCCGGCGGCTCCGGCACCGTGGCCGTCGCCGGCAGCTGGACCGCCACCAGCGGCGGGGCCACCCTCACGGCGACGGCCGACGCCACCGGGATCGTCCGGGAGACCAACGAGGACAACAACGTCTTCGCCCGCTCGCTCGTCGTCGGCCGCGGCGCCGCCGTGCCGTACGCCGAGTACGAGGCGGAGGACGGCCGGTACGACGGCACCCTGCTGAAGACGGACGCCAAGCGCACCTTCGGCCACACCAACTTCGCGACCGAGTCCTCCGGCCGCGAGTCCGTGCGGCTGAACTCGACCGGCCAGTACGTGGAGTTCACCTCCACCAGCCCGGCCAACTCGATCGTCGTCCGCAACTCCATCCCCGACGCGCCGGGCGGCGGCGGCCGGGAGGCGACCATCAGCCTCTACGCGGACGGCGAGTTCGTCCGCAAGCTGACCCTGTCCTCGAAGCACAGCTGGCTGTACGGCACGACCGACGACCCGGAGGGTCTGACGAACCGGCCCGGCGGCGACGCCCGGCGCCTGTTCGACGAGTCCCACGCCCTCCTCACCGAGACCTACCCGGCGGGCACCGAGTTCCGGCTGCAGCGCGACGCCGGTGACGACGCCGAGTTCTACGTCATCGACCTGATCGACCTCGAGCAGGTCGCCGCACCGGCCGCCAAGCCCGCCGAGTGCGCCTCCATCACCGCCTACGGTGCCGTCCCCAACGACGGCATCGACGACGCGGACGCCATCCAGCGCGCCGTCACCGCCGACCAGAAGGGCGAGATCCCCTGCGTCTGGATCCCCGCGGGCCAGTGGCGGCAGGAGAAGAAGATCCTGACCGACGACCCGCAGAACCGCGGGCAATACAACCAGGTCGGCATCCGCGACGTCACCATCCGCGGCGCCGGCATGTGGCACTCACAGCTCTACTCGCTGACCCCGCCCCACCAGGCCGGCGGTATCAACCACCCGCACGAGGGCAACTTCGGCTTCGACATCGACGACAACACCAGGATCTCCGGCATCGCCATCTTCGGCTCCGGCACCATCCGGGGCGGCGACGGAGGCGCCGAGGGCGGAGTCGCGCTCAACGGCCGCTTCGGCAAGGACACCAAGATCACCGACGTGTGGATCGAGCACGCCAACGTCGGCGCCTGGGTCGGCCGCGACTACTCCAACATCCCCGAACTGTGGGGCCCCGGCGACCGCGTCGAGTTCGACGGCGTACGCATCCGCAACACCTACGCCGACGGCGTCAACTTCGCCAACGGCACCCGCAACTCGACCGTGTTCAACTCCTCCTTCCGCAACACCGGCGACGACGCCCTCGCGGTGTGGGCCAGCAAGTACGTGAAGGACACCTCGGTCGACATCGGCCACGACAACCACTTCCGCAACAACACCATCCAGCTGCCCTGGCGCGCCAACGGCGTCGCGGTCTACGGCGGTTACGGCAACACCGTCGAGAACAACCTGATCTCCGACACGATGAACTACCCGGGGATCATGCTCGCCACCGACCACGACCCGCTGCCCTTCTCCGGACAGACCCTCATCGCGGGCAACGGCCTGTACCGCACGGGCGGCGCCTTCTGGGGCGAGGCCCAGGAGTTCGGCGCGATCACCCTGTTCGCCCAGGGGCCCGACATCCCCGGTGTCACCATCCGCGACACCGACATCCACGACTCGACCTACGACGGCATCCAGTTCAAGACGGGCGGCGGCGCCATGCCGGGCGTCCAGATCAGGAACGTCACCATCGACAAGTCGAACAACGGCTCCGGCATCCTCGCGATGGGCGGTGCCCGCGGCAGCGCGACCCTGACGGACGTCACCATCACCGGCTCCGCCGAGGGCGACGTCGTGAAGGAGCCCGGCTCCCAGTTCGTCTTCAACGGCTCAGCGAACTCCGGCTCGGCCGCGCAGCGGGACTGACCTCCTTCGCACCCACCCCCTTCATCCGACATCAGCCGTGCCCCGCCGCCCCGTCGGCGGGGCACGAGATCGGGGACGTATGAGCACCCCAAGACGCCTCTCACGAGGCCTCGGCGCCGCGCTGGCCGCCGGCCTCCTGGCCCTGTCCGGGCCGTGGCCGACCATCGCGTCGGCGGCCGGCGGGCCCGACATCGCCGCGGGCGACCCGGCCGCGGCGAGCAGTTCGCACAGCGAGTACCGCGCCGCGAACATCACCGACGGACAGCAGGCGACCTACTGGCAGAGCGCCGGCGGCGACCTGCCCCAGTGGGTCCAGGCCGACCTCGGCGGCACCCACCGCGTGGACGAGGTGGTCCTCAGACTGCCCGCCTCCTGGGAGCGCCGCAGCCAGACCCTGTCCGTGCAGGGCAGCGCCGACGGCACCGGCTTCACCACCCTCAAGGCCTCCGCCGCCTACTCCTTCGACCCGGGCAGCGGCAACACCGTCACCGTCGGCTTCCCCGCGACCCAGACCAGGTTCGTGCGGATCGCGATCACCGCCAACACCGGCTGGCAGGCCGCCCAGCTGTCCGAGCTGGAGGTGCACGCCGCGGGGGAGTCGTCCGTCAACCTCGCCCGGGGACGCGCCTTCACCGCCGGCAGCCACACCGAGGTCTACACCGCGGGCAACGCGGGCGACGGCAACAGGGCCAGCTACTGGGAGAGCCGTAACAACGACCTCCCGCAGTGGCTCCAGACCGACCTCGGCTCCGCCGTCCGCGTCAACCGGGTCGTCCTCAGGCTGCCCGACGGCTGGCCCGCGCGCAGCCAGACCCTCAAGCTGCAGGGCAGCACCAACGGCACGGACTTCACCGACCTCACCGCCGAGAAGGCGTACAGCTTCGACGCGGCCGGCGAGCACTCCGCGACGATCACCTTCGACGCGGCCACCACCCGCCACCTGCGGGTCCGGGTCTCCGCCAACACCGTTCAGCCCGCCGCCCAGATATCCGAG
Source organism: Streptomyces sp. TSRI0107 (assembly GCF_001905845.1). Lineage (GTDB taxonomy): Bacteria > Actinomycetota > Actinomycetes > Streptomycetales > Streptomycetaceae > Streptomyces. The sequence goes on from NZ_LIVZ01000012.1 coordinate 239,695, forward strand.
CTGGAGGTCTACGGCCCCACGAGCGGCGACACCCAGGCCCCCACCGCCCCGGCGAACCTCGCCCTCACCGAACCCGCCACCGGACAGATCCGGCTGACCTGGGACGCGGCCACGGACGACACCGGCGTCACCGGCTACGACATCTACGCCGACGGCGACCTGCTGACCAGCGTCGGCGGCGACGTCACCGCCTACACCGACACCCGCCCGGCCGGCACCCGCGTCAGCTACCACGTGCGGGCCCGCGACGCCGCGGGCAACCAGTCCCCGAACAGCAACACGGTGACCCGCGAGGGCGACACCGGGGACACCCAGGCGCCCACCGCCCCCGCGAACCTGGCCCTCACCGAGCCCGAGGGCGGGCGGATCAAGCTGACCTGGACGGCGTCCGTCGACAACAAGGGCGTCACCGGCTACGACATCTACGCCAACAACACCAAGCGGGCGTCCGTCGCGGGCGACGTGACCACCTGGACCGACAGTCAGCCCGCGTCCGCGACCGTCAGCTACCACGTACGGGCGAGGGACGCGGCCGGCAACCAGTCCCCGGACAGCAACACCGTCACCCGCAACGGCACCGGCGCCGACTCCAACCTCGCCGTCGGCAAGCCGATCTCCGCGTCCTCGGTCGTCCACACCTACGTCGCCGAGAACGCCAACGACAACAGCACGTCGACCTACTGGGAGGGCGGCGCCGGGACCTATCCGAACACGCTCACCGTCAGACTGGGCGCCAACGCCGACGTCGACCGGGTGGTGCTGCGCCTGAACCCCGACTGGGGCCGCCGTACGCAGACCGTCCAGGTCCTCGGCCGGGAACAGGGCGCGTCCGGGTTCACCTCGCTGGTCCAGGCCGAGGAGTACGTCTTCGACCCGGCGAACGGATCGAACAGCGTGTCGATCCCGGTCGGCGAGCGGGTCGCCGACGTGCAGCTGCGCTTCACCGCCAACAGTGGCGCGGGCGCGGGCCAGGTCGCGGAGTTCCAGGTGATGGGCGTGCCCGCGCCCAACCCCGACCTGGAGGTGACGAAGCTGACCACGTCACCCGCCGCGCCCGTCGAGTCCGACGACATCACCGTCGCCGCCACGGTCCGCAACAGCGGTGCGGCCGGCGCCCCGGCGAGCAAGGTGGCGGTGCGGCTCGGCGGCAGCACCGTCGCGACCGCCTCCGTCCCGGCCCTCGGCGCGGGCGAGCGGACCACCGTAAGCGCCTCCCTCGGGACCCGCGAGGCCGGTTCGTACCAGCTGAGCGCGGTGGCCGACGAGGCGAACGCGGTCATCGAGCAGAACGAGACCAACAACACCCTCACCAGCCCGGACCCCCTGGTGGTGAAGCCGGTGCCGGGCCCGGACCTGGTCGCCGGCGCCGTGACCACCTCCCCGTCCTCCCCGGCCGCCGGCGACGACGTCACCTTCAAGGCCGCCCTCAGGAACCAGGGCACCACCGCGTCGTCGGCGGGCGGCCACGAGGTCACCCTCACCCTGACCGACGCCAAGGGCGGCACCGTCAAGACGCTCAAGGGCACGCACACCGGCAGCATCGCCGCCGGTGCCACCACACCGGCCGTCACCCTCGGCACCTGGACGGCGGCCAACGGCTCCTACACCGCCAAGGTCACGGTCGCGCCCGACGCCGACGAGCCGCCGGCCAAGCGGGAGAACAACACCTCCACCCAGCGGCTGTTCGTCGGACGCGGCGCCGACATGCCGTACGACATGTACGAGGCCGAGGACGCCGCGACCGGCGGCGGCGCCAAGGTCCTCGGACCCAACCGGACCGTCGGCGACCTCGCGGGCGAGGCGTCCGGCCGCAAGGCCGTCCAGCTGGACGCCACCGGCGAGTACGTCGAGTTCACGACCAGAGCCGGCACGAACACCCTGGTCACCCGGTTCTCCATCCCGGACGCGCCGGGCGGCGGAGGAATCGACTCCACCATCAACGTCTACGTCGACGGCGTCTTCAAGAAGGCCCTGCCGCTGACCTCCCGCTACGCCTGGCTGTACGGGGCGGAGGCATCGCCCGGCAACTCGCCCGGCTCGGGCGCGCCGCGCCACATCTACGACGAGGCGCACATCATGCTGGGCGAGACCGTCCCCGCCGGCTCGAAGATCAGGTTGCAGAAGGACGCGGCGAACACCTCCACGTACGCCATCGACTTCGTCAACCTGGAGCAGGTCGCGCCGGTAGGCAACCCGGACCCCGCCGCGTACGCCGTGCCCGCCGGGTTCACCCACCAGGACGTGCAGAACGCCCTGGACCGGGTCCGCATGGACGGCACCGGCAATCTGGTCGGCGTGTACCTGCCGCCCGGCGACTACCAGACGTCGGGCAAGTTCCAGGTGTACGGCAAGGCCGTGAAGGTCGTGGGCGCCGGGCCCTGGTACACGAAGTTCCACGCGCCGGCCGGTCAGGAGAACACGGACATCGGCTTCCGGGCCGAGGCGTCCGCGAAGGGCTCCTCGTTCGCGAACTTCGCTTACTTCGGCAACTACACCTCGCGCATCGACGGCCCCGGCAAGGTGTTCGACTTCTCCAACGTGTCGGACATCGTGATCGACAACATCTGGAACGAGCACATGGTCTGCCTGTACTGGGGGGCCAACACCGACCGGATGACGATCAAGAACTCCCGGATCCGTGACATGTTCGCCGACGGCATCAACATGACCAACGGGTCGACGGACAACCTGGTGTCCAACAACGACGCCCGCGCCACCGGCGACGACAGCTTCGCGCTGTTCTCGGCGATCGACGCCGGCGGCGCCGACATGAAGAACAACGTCTACGAGAACCTGACCTCGACGCTGACCTGGCGCGCCGCGGGCGTCGCGGTGTACGGCGGGTACAACAACACCTTCCGCAACATCCACATCGCCGACACCCTGGTGTACTCCGGGATCACCATCTCGTCGCTCGACTTCGGCTATCCGATGAACGGCTTCGGATCCGACCCGACGACCTTCGAGAACGTCTCCATCGTCCGCGCGGGCGGCCACTTCTGGGGCAACCAGACCTTCCCCGGCATCTGGGTCTTCTCCGCGTCGAAGGTGTTCCAGGGCATCCGCGTCAACAACGTGGACATCGTCGACCCGACGTACAGCGGAATCATGTTCCAGACCAACTACGTGGGAGGTCAGCCGCAGTATCCGATCAAGGACACCGTCTTCACGGACGTGAGCATCTCGGGGGCGCGCAAGAGCGGTGACGCCTTCGACGCCAAGTCGGGCTTCGGTGTGTGGGCCAACGAGATGCCGGAACCGGGGCAGGGCCCGGCCGTCGGCGAGGTCGTCTTCAACGGGCTGAAGCTCGGCGACAACGCCGTGGACATCCGCAACACGACATCCACCTTCAAGATCGTCCAGAACCCGTAGGAGCGGGCCGGGCCGATCGGATCGGCAAGCGTAGCGCAAGCGCCTTGCAGCGTTTGCGCTACGCTTGCGTTCATGACGCGACGACTTGCTCAAGTGGCGAAAAAGGTGGGGGTCAGCGAGGCCACGGTCAGCCGGGTGCTCAACGGCAAGCCCGGAGTGTCGGAGGCGACCCGGCAGTCGGTGCTGACCGCGCTGGACGTCCTGGGCTACGAGCGGCCCACCCAGCTGCGCGGCGAGCGGGCCCGGCTGGTGGGCCTGGTCCTGCCCGAGCTGCAGAACCCGATCTTCCCCGCGTTCGCCGAGGTGATCGGCGGCGCGCTGGCCCAGCAGGGGCTGACGCCGGTGCTGTGCACCCAGACCAAGGGCGGGGTGTCGGAGGCCGACTACGTCGAGCTGCTGCTCCAGCAGCAGGTCTCCGGCGTGGTGTTCGCCGGCGGCCTGTACGCCCAGGCGGACGCCCCGCACGACCACTACGAGCTGCTCGCCCAGCGCCGCATCCCGGTGGTGCTCATCAACGCCGCCGTGGAGGGGCTCGACTTCCCGTGCGTGGCGTGCGACGACGCGGTCGCCGTCGAGCAGTCGTGGCGGCACCTGGTCTCCCTCGGGCACGAGCGCATCGGTCTCGTTCTGGGCCCCGCCGACCACATCCCCTCCGGGCGGCGGCTGCGGGCCGCCCGGGCGGCCGCCGGCGGCTCGCCGGCCGACGAGTTCGTGGAGCGCTCGATGTTCTCCCTGGAGGGCGGCCAGGCGGCCGCCTCCCGGCTGCTGGACCGCGGTGTGACGGGCATCGTCTGCGCCAGCGACCCGCTGGCCCTGGGCGCCGTGCGCGCGGCCCGCCGGCGCGGTCTGCGCGTGCCCGAGGACGTGTCCGTCGTGGGGTACGACGACTCCGCCTTCATGACCTGCACCGAGCCCCCGCTGACCACGGTCCGCCAGCCGATCGAGGCGATGGGGCGGGCCGCGGTCGAGCTGCTGAACGCGCAGATCCAGGGCAGCGACGTGCCCCACAACGAGCTGCTCTTCGAGCCGGAGCTGGTCGTCCGCGGATCCACCGCGCAGGTGCAGGGGGCGTGACCGACCCGAGTCATCAGCCTGTCAAATATTTACGAAATCAGCGCGAGATATTGCGTCCACTTGTTCGCGGTGGTTGAGTGTGCGGCGCCCCACAACGCATCGGCGGTGGGGCGCCTTCCACGTTCACGCCCGAAGGGGTGCACCCATGAGAAGTGCCCGGTTGAGCCGTGTCCGCAGGGCCGGCGCCCTGACCCTCGTCTCCGCCCTCGCGCTCACCGCACTGGCCGCCTGCGGCACCAGCAGCAGCGACGACGGCGAACAGTCCTCCAGCGGCGGGTCCTCCGACCCCGCCGCCCCGCTGGACCCGAAGACGAAGGTCACCCTCACCATCGACTGCATGCCCCCCGCGGCCAAGGCGGCCGAGCTGAAGGAGTGGAAGCAGGACGTCGCCGAGTTCAACAAGACCTACCCCAACGTCACCATCGAGGGCCGCTCCACACCGGGCCAGTGTCTGGAACCCCCGCGCTTCACGGCCATGCTGAAGGCCAAGTCCCAGCCCGACGTCTTCTACACGTACTTCACCGACCTGCCCCAGGTGCTCGACAACGACGGCGCCGAGGACATCACCGCGTACGTCAACGACAAGACCGTGCCGCTGCTCAAGGACATAGACCCCGACGTCCTCGGCTCGCTCAAGCACGAGGGCAAGCTCTACGGCCTGCCCACCAGCAACTACACGATGGGCCTGCTGATCAACCGCAAGCTCTTCGAGCGGGCCGGTCTCGACCCGGACAGCCCCCCGCGCACCTGGGAGGAGGTCCGCGCCGCGGCGAAGAAGATCGCCGGCCTGGGCGACGGCATCGCCGGCTTCGGCGAGTACAGCGCGGGCAACCAGGGCGGCTGGCACTTCACCGCCCAGATGTACAGCGTCGGCGGCGAGATCGTCGACGCGAGCGGCAAGAAGGCGGCCTTCGACAACGAGCTGGGCCGGCAGGTCGCCGAGAACCTCCACGCCATGCGCTGGGAGGACGACAGCATGGGCAAGACCCAGCTGCTGAAGTGGGGCGACCTGCAGAAGCAGATCGCCACCGACAAGCTGGGCATGTTCCTCGCCGCACCCGACGACATCGCCTACATGGTCCAGCAACTCGGCGCCGAGTACGAGAACTTCGGCATGGGACCGATCCCGGGCCGGCGGAACACCCTGGCCGGCGGCAACAGCTACATGATCAAGAAGGGCATCTCCCCGGACAAGATCAAGGCCGCGATCGCCTGGCTCAACTTCAAGAACCTCACCGTCGGCAAGGGCCAGTTCGACTGGGCGCGCGCCAAGGCCGACGGACTGCCGGTCGGCGTCCCGCAGCCCAACTTCTGGCTGAACGAGTCCAAGAAGAAGGACGACGCCGCCCGCGCCGAGCACGCCACCATGCCGGTCGAGAACTTCAAGACGTTCATGGACGACCCCGTCCCCGGCAAGGCCGAGCCGCCCAAGGCGCAGGAGGTCTACAAGGTCCTGGACAACGTGATGTCCGCGATCCTCACCAACGAGGACGCCGACGTCGACAAGCTGCTCTCCACCGCGAAGACGCAGGTCGACCAGGTCCTCGCCAACCAGTGACCGGTGCACGGACGGGGACGGGCGCACCCGTCCGTCCCCGCCGCGGACGGCACCGCCAGGACCCACACCGGCAGACCAGTACCGAGGAGCAACCATGTCGGCCCCCAGCCTGACCCAGAGCAAGGCGGACCGGAGCCGCCGCACCCCGCCTCGCACGGCAGGCGACGTGCCGCCCGGCGGTGGCAGCCGCCTCGCCCGGAGCGTGCGACGCAACCTCACCGCCCACGCCTTCCTCATCGGCGCGGTCCTGTGCTTCGGGTTCTTCTCCTGGTACCCGATGGTCCGGGAGTTCCTCCTCGCCTTCCAGCAGACCGAGGGCGGGCGGACCACCTGGGTCGGCCTGGACAACCTCACCACCGTCTACAACGACCCGGCGTTCTGGCAGGCCTGGCGCAACACCCTGCTGTACACGGTCCTCGCCCTGCTCCTCGGCTTCGTCGTACCGTTCGTCGTCGCCGTGGTGATCAACGAGTTCCGGCACGGCAAGGGCTATCTGCGGCTGCTCGTCTACCTCCCGGTGATGCTGCCCCCGGTCGCCTCGGTGCTGCTGTTCAAGTACCTCTACGACCCCGGCTACGGGCTCCTCAACGAGCTGTTCGGCTTCTTCGGACTGCCCGAGCAGCAGTGGCTCCAGGACCCCGACACCTCGATGCTCTCCGTCGTCATCGCCGCGACCTGGATGAACATGGGAGGCGCCGCCCTCATCTACCTCGCCGCCCTCCAGGGCATCCCCGGCGAGCTGTACGAGGCCGCCGAACTGGACGGAGCCGGACTGTTCCGCAAGCTCTGGCACGTGACGATCCCGCAGACCCGGCTCGTGCTGTCCCTGATGCTGCTGATGCAGATCATCGCCACCATGCAGGTCTTCGTCGAACCCTTCCTGCTCACCGGCGGCGCCGGCCCCGAGGGCTCCACGACGACGGTCGTGTACCTCATCTACCAGTACGCCTTCAACTTCAACAACTACGGTGCCGCGGCGGCCCTCGGCCTGCTCCTGCTCGTACTCCTCGCCGGGTTCTCGGCGGCGTACGTCAAGCTCAGCCGCGCCGAGGACGAGTAGGACCGGGAGACCAGCATGTCCACACGCACCCTCATCTCACCGGCGCAGCTCGCCCGGCCCCGCGGCAAGGTCCTGTACTGGGTGACGTTCACCGTCGTCGTCGCGCTCTTCACCCTGGTGTTCCTCGGCCCCCTGTACTGGATGATCTCCAGCGGATTCAAGGACTCCCAGGAGGTCATCCAAACTCCGCCGACCTTGGTCCCCGGCTCCTTCGAGCCCGACAACTACAGCCGGGCCTGGGAGGTCATGGACCTGGCCAAGCTGCTGGGCAACACCCTCTACTACGCGTTCGGCGCCCTGGCCTTCCAGCTCGTCCTGGACGTGGCCGCCGCCTACTCGCTCTCCAAGCTCCGCCCGGTCCTCGGCAAGGCGATCCTCGGCCTGATGCTGGCGACCCTGATGATCCCGGCGACGGTGCTCGTCGTACCGCAGTACCTGACCGTGCTCGACGTGCCGATCTTCGAACGCAACCTGCTGAACACGCCCTGGGCGATCTGGCTGCCCTCGGTGACCAACGCCTTCAACATCTTCCTGCTGAAGCGCTTCTTCGACTCGATCCCCAAGGAACTCCTGGACGCCGCGTCGATGGACGGCGCGAGCCCGATGCGCACCCTGTGGTCGATCGTGCTGCCGGTCTCCCGGCCGATCCTCGGCGTCGTGTCCATCTTCGCGGTCGTGGGCGTCTGGAAGGACTTCCTCTGGCCGATGCTCACCCTGCCCGACCCGGGCAAGCAGACCCTCAACGTCGGTATCTACTCGCTCTCCAACGGCGTCCCCGTCAACGTGCTGATCGCGGCGCTGACGATCGCCTCGCTGCCCACGCTGCTGATCTTCCTGCTCTTCCAGCGCAACATCATGAGCGGCCTCACCGCGGGTGGCCTGAAGGGCTGACGCCCCGCCGCCCCACCCCTCACCCGAAGCCTTCGCCGCCGGCCCGTCCGACGCCCCGCCTCCGGGCCGGCGGCGAAGATCCACCCTGCCCGAAAGGACCGTCACGTGGCAGCCCCCAACCCGCACCGCACCGACGACTGGTGGCGCGACGCCGTCATCTACCAGGTGTACCCACGCAGTTTCGCCGACGGCGACGGCGACGGCACCGGGGACCTCGCGGGCGTCCGGGCACGACTGCCCTACCTCGCGGAACTCGGTGTGGACGCCGTCTGGTTCACCCCCTGGTACCACTCACCGCTGGTCGACGGCGGCTACGACGTCGCCGACTACCGCGCCATCGACCCCGCCTTCGGCACCCTCGCCGAGGCCGAGAAACTGATCGCCGAAGCCCGCGAACTGGGCATCCGCACCATCGTCGACATCGTCCCCAACCACGTCTCCGACCAGCACCCCTGGTTCCGGGCCGCGCTCGCCGCCGGCCCCGGCAGCCCAGAACGCGAACTGTTCCACTTCCGGCCCGGACGCGGCGAGAACGGCGAACTGCCGCCCAACGACTGGCCGTCCCAGTTCGCCGGACCCACCTGGACCCGCGTCCCCGACGGCGAGTGGTACCTGCACCTGTTCACCCCCGAACAGCCCGACCTCAACTGGGCCCACCCCACCGTCCGGCAGGAACACGAGGACGTGCTGCGCTTCTGGTTCGAACGCGGCGTCGCCGGCGTCCGCATCGACTCCGCCGCCCTCCTCGCGAAGGACCCCGCGCTGCCCGACTTCCAGGAGGGCACCGGCCCCCACCCGTTCATCGACCGGGACGAACTCCACGACATCTACCGCTCCTGGCGGGCCGTCGCCGACGAGTTCGGCGGCGTGTTCGTGGGGGAGGTGTGGCTGCCCGACGCCGAACGCTTCGCCCGCTACCTCCGGCCCGACGAACTGCACACCGCGTTCAACTTCAACTTCCTCACCTGCCCCTGGGACGCGGACCGGCTGCGCCGCGCCATCGACGACACCCTCGCCGAACACGCCCCGGTCGGCGCCCCCGCCACCTGGGTCCTGTGCAACCACGACGTGACCCGCACGGTGACCCGCTACGGCCGCGCGGACACCGCCTTCGACTTCGCCACCAAGGCCTTCGGCACCCCGACCGACCTCACCCTCGGCACCCGCCGCGCCCGCGCCGCCGCCCTGCTGACCCTGGCCCTGCCCGGATCGGTCTACGTCTACCAGGGCGAGGAACTCGGCCTGCCCGAGGCCGACATCCCCCTGGACCGCGTCCAGGACCCGATGCACTTCCGTTCCGGCGGCACGGACCCGGGCCGCGACGGCTGCCGGGTACCCCTGCCCTGGGCCGCCGGTGAACCGCACTGCGGCTTCGGCGCGCAGACACCGCCCTGGCTGCCCCAGCCGGACACCTGGCCTAACTACGCGGCCGACCGCCAGGCCGCGGACCCCGACTCGATGCTCACCCTCTACCGGCGGGCCATCCGCCTGCGGCGCGCCACCGAAGGCCTCGGCGACGGCCCCCTCACCTGGCTCCCCGCCCCCGACGGGGTCCTCGCCTTCGCCCGCCCGCACGGCCTGACCTGCGTGGTCAACCTCTCGGCGGCCCCCGTCGACCTGCCCGCCCACAGCGCCCTCCTGCTCGCCAGCGGACCGCTCGACGGCGACGCACGGCTGCCCCAGGACACCGCCGTCTGGCTGCGCTCCTGACAGCACGCCGACCCGGGAGGGCCCACGGAAGGTGCCCGCCCGGGTCGGTACGCGCTGTCAGCCCCGCCCGCCGCCGCTCCGGCGGCAGACCAGCCAGACCGCCATGGCCGCGCCCGCGACCGCCAGCAGCAGCGTGCGGTGGTCCCGGGCCAGCCGGGTCCCCTCGGCGGTCGTGTGCCGCACCTGCTCGGGTGCCTTCTCCTCCCACACCCGACCGGCCCGGGCGGCCGTCTCCCGGGCCTGCCCGGCTGCCTGGGAGGCCTTGTCCTTGACCGGTTCGGGCAGCTTGTCCTGAACCTGGTGGGCCACTTCGGCGGCCTTGGCCCGGAGCTCACCGGCCTTCGCCGCGGCCTGCTCCCTGACCTCCGCGGCCTTCTCCTGCGCGCGGCTCTTCACGTCGCTCTTCGCCGCGATCGCCTCGACCGTGTCCCCGAGCTCGCTCCGGGTCCGCGCCACCTGCTCGCGCAGCTCCTCGGGGCTCGGGGCTGTCTTCTTGCCGTGGGACGGCTCGCTCATCGGTGCGCGCTCTCCTTGATCTCGGCCACATCGGCCTTCACGTTCTCGATCGTCTGCTCCGGCACGGGCGGCGCGGCCCGGCCCACCTGCTTCCTGCCGCTCATCGCCATGACCGCGGCGATCACACCCAGCACCACGGTCACGATCAGCGCCGCCGCCCACACGGGCAGCGGGATCGCCAGAGCCGCGATCACCGTGGCGACCAGCGCCTGGAGCGTCAGGAAGCCGACGACGCCGGCGCCGCCGAACAGTCCGCCTCCCTTGCCGTAGCGCCGGCCCTTCTCCTTCATCTCCGCCTGCGCCAGGCGCAGCTCGCCGCGGACCAGCTCCGTCAGCTGCTGCGACGCCCGCTGCACCAGCTCGCTCACCGGTTCCTGGCCGGGGTGCTGTGCCTCCTGGCCGGGTGCGGTGCGATGCGACCGCGTACTGAACACGGCGATCACCTCCCATCGGTCTCGTGTCCGGGACCGGCCGTGCCGCCGCGCTCGGTCCCGCGCCGAGTGCGCGAGTACCCCGGACGGTCCGCCGCCCACCTCCCGATCAGCGTCCGACCAGTTGGTCGGCCAGCCGGCGCGCCTGGGTCAGCAGCGTGCCGTACGTCGCCAGCGCGTCCGGGTCGTCGGGCACCGCGCCGAGCAGCCGCTGCCGCAGGCCGGCCAGGGTGCGGTCCAGCTCCTCGACCACCTCGCGCAGCTCCCGGTCCGCCCGCCGGTCCGCCCCGCCCGGCGCGAACCGGCTGGTGGTGTAGAGCCGGACGGCCCGGGCGCTGCGGCGCAGGAATTCGGCGTACGGCTCGGTGACATGCGGGCCCGGCCGGGGCGCTCCCCGCTCGCCGTCACAGGACTCCAGCACCGCCCGGGTGACGCCCGCGGTGTGGACGGCGACGTGGTCGAGGACGGTGACCGCGTCGTCGTGGTCCTCCGGTCCGGGCGAGGCCGTACCACGGTCACGGCGCCGGGGGTTGGCCCACAGGCTTTCCCGGCTCCAGCCGACCGCCGAACGCGCCTGCTCCACCAGCCGGCCCAGGCGCAGCGCCCGCTCGTGCGCGGCACCGGCCGCCTGCGCGTCCCAGTCCCCGGCGGCCAGCCCGTCGGCGACCGAGTCGAGGATCTCCTGCGCCTCGCGGGCCGCGTCCTCGAGCGCGGCCCGCGAGCTGCGCAGATACACCGGGGGCCGGACCAGCGCGTTCACCAGGATGCCCACGACCGCGCCGAAGACCGCCTCCGCGATCCGGGCCGCCGAACCGGCGATCGTGACCGGCTGCATGGTCAGCACGAACAGGGCGCCGGTGGCCGCGTAGATCCCCTGGCTGCCGAGCCGCCGCCAGTTCCCCAGCAGCACCGCCGCCGGCAGCACCAAGCCCATCGCCAACATCGTGGAGTCCAGCAGCAGGGCGGTGCCGGTGGCCACGACCGTCCCGGTGGCGATGGCCGCCACCTGCTGGAGGCCGTGCGCGATCGACCGGTACACCGTCGACTCCACCAGCACGATCGCCACCCACGGCGCGACGAACGCCATCGGCGCGCCCAGCCACCAGCCCGCGACAGCCCAGGCCAGACAGGCGGCCAGCGCCGCCTTGCCGGCCTGTACCGCCAGGTCGCGTTCCCGGCCCGGTTCCGTCCACGCCCGGCGAAGCGCCTCGCCGACCGCCCGCACACCGCGCGGGACACCCTGTAGAGCTCGTCGAAATCCCTGCATCAGGAGCCAGGTGCCACATCTGCCGGGATGAATGCAGCCGGATCCGCGGCGGGCCTCCCGCTCGCCGTCGCCCTACCCGAGCGACCGGAGCCCGGCGGCGGCCTCGGTGAGGCTGCGGCGGGCGAAGTCCAGATGATCGGCGCCGTACCCGCGCGGACCGCACTCGACGACGAGCAGCAGGCCCAGGTAGAGGCGGTACAGGGCCAGGCGGTGCCGGAAGGCCGGGGTGAAGTCGAGGGTGCCGCCGGCCTCGGTGTAGCCGGCGACCAGATCGCTGTCCGGGCCGGTGTCGCCTCCGAACGCCAAGGAGACCAGTTCGGCGGCCGGGTCTCCCCAGAACGCCCGCTCGTGGTCGATGAGCCCGGTGATCCCGGCGGGCCCGCCGTCGTCGGCGCCGGCGACGAAGATGTTGCCCGGCCACAGGTCGAAGTGGACCAGCCGGGGCTCGGTGACCTCGTCCAGCGCGTCCCCGCCCTCGGCCACCAGGGCGCGTATCCGGTCGGGCGGCACGTCCAGCGGGGACCGCCAGCGCCCGGCGTCGTCGAGGAGCGCGTCGACCATCGCGGCGAAGGCGGTTCGCCAGCGCGGGGCCGAGAGCGCCGACTCGGCGGCCGGGTAGCCGAACCGGCCGTCCGGCGGGGTCAGGGTGTGCAGACGGGCGGTGATCGCGCCCAGTTCCCGGCGCAGTGCCGCCTCGGTGCCGGGCGACAGCCGGGCGGCCGCCCGGTCCCAGGGCAGGCCCGTCAGGACCGAGAGGGCGAGGAAGTCCTCTCCGGCGTGGAGCAGCGCGGGGGAGGGCACGCCACCGCCCGGAAGGTCCGCGATACGCCGGTAGACCATGGCCTCCGTCGCCATGATGCCGCGTTCGTAGCGCAGGACCGCGGCGTCGGCGGGCGGGGCGAGTTTGACGACGGCCGGCCTGCCGTCGTCGAGGAGGACGCGGTAGGCCGTGTTGAACCAGCCGTCGGTCAGCTCGCGCTGCACCCGGCACCCCGTGCCGGTGGCCGCGCGCAGCAGCCGGTCGAGCTCGTCGGGAGAGACGCGGCGCTTGGTCAGGCTCTGCATGAGGGCACGCTTTCGGACGTCCGGGTCTGGGCGATGCGGGCGGGGCCGCGGTGCGGGAGCGCTCCCATGATGCCGGAAGCACCCGCGGGCGGGGTGCGGTGAGTGAGATGATCTCGCGGTGGCCGGGGTGACGACCGACGGAAGGGACGATCGTGGGAGCGGCCGGTCCCGGCCCGGGCCGGTGCGCCCGCCGGGGGTCGGCGATACTGATCACCGCACACCCGTCACACACCCAGCCCGCGCCACCGCCGCCGAACGAAGCAGAGGAAAGCAGACCCACCGTGTTCCAGGAGACCCCGATCTACAGCCGCCTCATCGCCGAACGCGGTGACATCCCCCTTCAGGTGCGCAGCGAGGCCGACCGCATACGCCGCGACCTGGAGGCCGTGATGCGCGTCGCCCCGAGCCCCGCCTCCGGCCTTCCCGGCCAGCTGGGCTTCCCCGGCCCGCCCCGGTGACATGACGCGCCGTCAGGGCACCCCGGGCTGAGCGGCACCACCGCGCCTGCCGTGCCCGGCAGAAGCAGGAGCACCGTCGCGAGGCGGCCGGCGGCCACGGCCCACAGGCCGCTCGCCGGCTCCGCCCCCACGTAGCGCACAGCCACCGGGAGAGCATCCGTCCGGGTCCGCCCCGAGCCATCGGGTGTAGGCTGACATCCGTTCGTGTACATGCCGCATCAGCGGCGCAGATCGAGACATCAGGGAGGTGAGGTCGATGACCGCGCTCAAGGCCACCACGCACAGCGTCCGGGTCTCCCTCACGTCCCCGGTCGTGGCCTGACCTCATCTCCTCCGCCCTCGCCGGGAGCGTGAGCTCGCGAGGCGTCCACACGAACGTCTCATCGAAACGGATCCTCATCCATCATGGGAAACCACTGGATCACGCGCGCCGAGACCGGCGCCGACATCCCCGCCATCCGTGAGATCGACCTCGCCGCCTTCCCGACGGCGCTGGAGGCCGACCTCGTCGACGCCCTGCGCGCCGACCCGACCGCGTGGATCGACGGGCTGAACCTCGTCGCCGCCGACGAACGCGGACACCTCGTCGGCCACGCGCTCCTGACCCGCTGTCACATCGGTGACGTCCCCGCCCTGTGCCTGGGCCCGGTCGCCGTCCGGCCCGAGCGGCAACGCGACGGCGCCGGAGCCGCGGCCGTACGCGCGGCCCTCCAGGCGGCCAAGGAGGCCGGCGAACACCACGTCGTCGTCCTGGGACATCCCGAGTACTACCCCCGGTTCGGCTTCGGCCGCGCCTCCGCGCACGGCATCGGCGTGACCTTCGACGTCCCGGACGAGGCGCTGATGGCCCTCACCCTCGACGCCGGCCACCCGCTGCCCGGCGGAACCGTCCGCTACGCCGCGGCGTTCGGCGTCTGATCCGCGTCCGGACCACCTTCGCCGCGCGGGGGCGCCGCGCCGCCCCCGCGCGGCACCACAAGTGAGGCCGACCCGGCACCCGACCCGATCGGGCACAGGATGTCGGGTCGGGCGGGGCGGGCCGTTCATAGCGTGGTGAACGTCAAAAGGAAGGGGGCCGGGCGTGCTGGAGCGGCTCAACCAGGTCATGGAGCACATCGAGGGCCACCTCGACCAGTCGATCGACGTGGCCGGGCTGGCGCGGACCGCCGCCACCTCGGAGTACCACCTGCGCCGGATGTTCTCCGCGCTCGCGGGCATGCCGCTGTCGGAGTACATCCGGCGCCGCAGGCTCACGGTCGCGGGCGCCGAAGTGCTCGCGGGACACGAGTCGCTGCTGGAGACCGCGGTCCGCTACGGCTACGGCTCGGGTGAGGCGTTCGCGCGGGCGTTCCGCGTCATGCACGGCGTCGGCCCGGGCGAGGCCCGGCGCACGGGCGCCGCGCTCGTCGCCCAGCCACGGCTCACCTTCCGCCTCACCGTCGAAGGGAACAGCAGCATGCGATACCGCGTCGTGGACCGGCCGGACTTCACCGTCGTCGGCTTCAAGACCCGGGTGCCCCTGGTGCACTCGGGGCCGAACCAGGCGATCATCGACTTCGTGCGGGGTCTCGACCGCGAGGCCCTGGAGCGTCTGGAGAAGCTCGCGGACCAGGAGCCGCAGGGCATCGTCGCCGTCTGCGACGACCTGGACCCGAGCCGCGCCGAGGGCACGGAACTCGACTACTACCAGGGCGTCATCACCACCGCCGCCGCCCCCGACGGCACCACGACCCTGGCCGTTCCGTCCGGCGCCTGGGCCGTGTTCACCGTCTCCGGACCGGCTCCGGAGGCGATCCAGACGCTGTGGCGGGACGTGTTCACCCAGTGGTTCCCGTCCAACCCGTACCGCGGCCGCCCCGGCCCGGAGATCCTGCGCACCCGCCTGTCGGCGGACGGCAGCGAGGCCGACGCCGAGCTGTGGCTGCCGGTGGAGCGGGAACAAGGATGAGCGGAGCTTCAGCCGGCCGCGCGGGCCGGCTGAAGCCCCCTCCCGTCAGGCCCCGACGTACGCCGCGAGGTGCTCGCCGGTGACGGTGGAGCGGGCCGCGACGAGGTCGGCCGGGGTGCCCTCGAAGACGATCCGGCCGCCGTCGTGGCCGGCGCCCGGACCGAGGTCGATGATCCAGTCCGCGTGCGCCATGACCGCCTGGTGGTGCTCGATGACGATGACCGACTTGCCGGAGTCGACGAGCCGGTCCAGCAGGCCCAGCAACTGCTCGACGTCGGCGAGGTGGAGGCCGGTGGTCGGTTCGTCGAGGATGTAGACGCCGCCCTTCTCACCCATGTGCGTGGCCAGCTTCAGCCGCTGCCGCTCGCCGCCCGACAACGTGGTGAGCGGCTGGCCGAGGGTGAGGTAGCCGAGCCCGACGTCGGCCATCCGCTCGAGGATCCGGTGGGCCGCGGGGGTGCGGGCCTCGCCCGCGCCGAAGAACTCCTCGGCCTCGGTCACCGACATCGCGAGCACCTCGCTGATGTCCCGCCCGCCGAGACGGTGCTCCAGCACCGACGCCTGGAACCGCTTGCCCTCGCAGTCCTCGCACGGGCTGGCGACCCCGGCCATCATCGCCAGGTCGGTGTAGATCACCCCGGCGCCGTTGCAGGTGGGGCAGGCGCCCTCCGAATTCGCGCTGAACAGCGCCGGCTTGACGCCGTTGGCCTTCGCGAACGCCTTGCGGATCGGGTCCAGCAGCCCGGTGTACGTCGCCGGGTTGCTGCGGCGCGAGCCGCGGATCGGCGTCTGGTCGACCGCCACCACGCCGTCCCGCCCGGCGACCGAGCCGTGGATCAGCGAGCTCTTGCCGGAACCGGCGACGCCCGTGACCACGACGAGCGTCCCGAGCGGGATGTCGACGTCGACGCCCCGCAGGTTGTTCGCCGACGCGCCGCGGACCTCCAGGGCGCCGGTGGGCTCGCGCACCGACTCCTTGAGACGGGCCCGGTCGTCGAGATGCCGGCCGGTGATGGTGCCGCCGGCCCGCAGCCCCTCGACGGTGCCCTCGAAACAGACGGCGCCGCCCGCCGTACCGGCACCGGGGCCCAGGTCGACGACATGGTCGGCGATCTCGATCACCTCCGGCTTGTGCTCCACGACGAGCACCGTGTTGCCCTTGTCCCGCAGCCGCAGCAGCAGGTCGTTCATCCGCTGGATGTCGTGCGGGTGCAGACCGACGGTCGGCTCGTCGAAGACGTACGTGACATCGGTGAGGGAGGAGCCGAGGTGGCGGATCATCTTGACGCGCTGCGCCTCACCGCCCGACAGGGTGCCCGACGGCCGGTCCAGCGCGAGGTAGCCGAGACCGATCTCCACGAACGAGTCGAGGGTCTGCTGCAGCGCGGTCAGCAGCGGGGCCATCGACGGCTCCTCGACGCCGCGGATCCACTCGGCGAGGTCGCGGATCTCCATGGCGCAGGCGTCGGCGATGCTGACGCCCTTGATCTTCGACGACCGGGCGCCCTCGCTGAGCCGGGTGCCGTCGCACTCGGGGCAGGTGGTGAAGGTGACGGCCCGCTCCACGAACGCCCGGATGTGCGGCTGCATCGCCTCCTTGTCCTTGGACAGGAACGACTTCTGGATCTTCGGGATCAGGCCCTCGTAGGTGAGGTTGACGCCGTTGACCTTCACCTTGGTCGGCTCGCCGTAGAGGAAGTCCCGCATCTCCTTCTCGGTGAACCGGCTGATCGGCTTGTCCGGGTCGAGGAAACCGGACTGGGCGTAGAGCCCCACGGTCCACACGTTGTCCGACTTCCAGCCGGGTATGGTGAACGCGCCCTCGGAGATCGACTTCGAGTCGTCGTAGAGCTGCGTGAGGTCGATGTCGGAGACGGTGCCCCGGCCCTCGCAGCGGGTGCACATGCCGCCGGTGCGCTCGTAGGTCGCCTTCACCGCCTTCTTGCTGCCGCGCTCCACCGTGATCGCGCCGCTCGCCCGGACCGAGGCGGTGTTGAAGGAGTACGCGCTCGGCGGGCCGATGTGCGGGTCGCCGAGGCGGCTGAAGAGGATGCGCAGCATCGCGTTGGCGTCGGTGGCCGTGCCGACCGTGGAGCGCGGGTCCGCCCCCATCCGCTGCTGGTCCACGATGATCGCCGTCGTCAGCCCGTCGAGCACGTCGACCTCGGGCCGCGCCAGCGACGGCATGAACCCCTGCACGAACGCGCTGTACGTCTCGTTGATCAGCCGCTGCGACTCCGCGGCGATCGTGTCGAAGACCAGCGAGCTCTTGCCCGAGCCGGACACGCCGGTGAACACCGTCAGCCGGCGCTTCGGGATCTCGACGCTGACGTCCTTGAGATTGTTCTCGCGCGCCCCGTGCACGCGGATCAGATCGTGGCTGTCGGCGGCGTGCGACGCAGGGGACTGCGGCTGGGGCCTCGTGGCCATGGTCATCCTTCTCCATCTGTCTGGCGGACCGCGTTCGGGCGGTCTCCGTGCGCGCGGCCCTCGTCAGGGCCGCGCCGTTCGCGGCGCGTGGCGGATCCGGGTGTGCTCAGTCCAGTTGCTGGATGCGGACCATGTTGCCCGCCGGGTCACGGAAGGCGCAGTCGCGGACGCCGTACGGCTGCTCGGTCGGCTCCTGCACCACCTCCGCACCGGTGGCCTGCACGCGATCGAAGACGCCGTCGAGGTCGCGGGTGGCCAGGAGGATGCCGGCGTAGGTGCCCTTGGCCATCATCTCGGCGATGGTGCGGCGTTCGTCGTCGGTGACGCCGGGGTCGGCGGCCGGGGGCGTCAGGACGATGGACGTGCCGGGCTGGTCGACGGGGCCGACCGTGATCCAGCGCATCCCGCCGTAGCCGACGTCCTTGCGGACCTCGAAGCCGAGGGTGTCGCGGTAGAAGGCCAGGGCGGCGTCCGCGTCGTCGTGGGGGAGGAAACTCGCGTGAATCGTGATGTCCATGGCCGTCACGCTAGCCGCGGCCCGACGGCCGCGCTTCTCGATTCCTGATCGGCCTGGTCACCTGCTTCGCGACGCACGACGGCATGCCCTCGGTCGCGTCCGCCGCCTCGCGCCGGTAGGTGCTGGGCGGCACGCCGACCAGCTCGGTGAAGCGGGTGCTGAAGGTGCCGAGCGACTGGCAGCCGACCGCGAAGCAGACCTCGGTGACACTGAGATCGCCGCGGCGCAGCAGCGCCATCGCGCGCTCGATCCGCCGCGTCATGAGGTAGCCGTACGGCGACTCCCCGTAGGCGAGCTTGAACTGGCGGCTGAGATGCCCGGCCGACATGTGCGCGTCGCGCGCGAGCGCCTCGACGTTCAGCGGCCGGGCGTACTCCCGGTCGATCCGGTCGCGCACCCGGCGCAGCCGCGCGAGGTCGCTCAGGTGCGGGGGAGTGGGGGTGGGGGAACTGCTGCTCACCCGCAGCATCGTGCCACAGGGGCCGGACCCACGACCGGGTTCCGTGCCCACGCGGGGACACGGAACCCGGCGGACCCGCCTTAGGCCCTGTCGTTTGGATCATCCCGGCGTCGCGGGGTCCGGCACGCACATCTGCCGCGTAGTCGTCAGTCGCCGACGCGCCGCGTCGACTCCCTCCTCCGCCTTGCAGCTGCACGCACCAGACCCCGCTCGACTCGGCCGGGACGCACCGTCCCTCACAGCCGGGCTGATCCAAACGACAGAGCCTAGCCGGCGTAGGTCTCGAACTCCGCGATCCGCGGGGTGCCGGAGGAGCCGGTGATCTCGAAGGTGACCTTGCCGAGCGAGGTCCGGGGGAAGGAGATGACCCCCGCGCCGGTGCCGGTGGTCAGCACGGCGCCGGTGTCGGCGTTGACGACCCGCCACGACCCGATGCGACCGGTGGCGCCGGCCGCCTCCCGGATGTTGATCTTGGAGATCGCGGTGGCGGAGCCCCACTTGATCGACACGGAGCCGGTGGCGCCGGCCGGCGACCAGTAGGTGCCCATGTCACCGTCGCGCACGTAGCCGTAGCTCGTCCCGCTCGCCTTGCTGGAGCCGTCGGAGCCCGCCCCGATGCTCAGGTTGGTCCCGCCGGGCTGCGTCGGGGTCGGCGTGGGCGTGGGGTCGGTCGGGGTCGGGGTGGGGTCGGTGGGGGTCGGCGTCGGGGTCGGGGTCTGCGGGGTGCAGTTGCCGTCCGACACCTTCAGGCCCTTGTTGGCGCCGGCCGTCTGGCTCACGATGGCCGGCACGCAGCTCGCCCCGTCGAGGCTGTACGAGTACGGGATGCCGACGGTGGTGTTGGACTGCGGGTCCGGGCCCGCCGGGTTGTTGTCCTCGCCCGGGCTGGACCACGTCACGTTGTCGAAGATGTTGCCGCTGACCTGCCAGTAGCCGGCCGCGTCGGTGTAGAAGGTGCCCAGGACGTCCTTGGAGTCCTCGAAGTAGTTGCTGTCCACCTTGGCGCGGGCGCCGGCCCGGGAGTTGATGCCGGACTCGTTGAGGCTCACGTAGTGGTTGTTGTACATGTGGGCGACGCCGCCGCGCAGCAGGGGAGCGCGGGAGTCGATGTTCTCGTACAGGTTGTGGTGGTAGGTGATGAAGCCGTTCGAGACGTCGCTCTCGCTGGACCCGACGAGCCCGCCGCGGCCGGAGTTGCGCAGAACGCTGTACGACAGGGTGACGTACTGGGTGTTGTCCTTCATGTCGAAGAGACCGTCGTAGCCCTCCGACTCCCCGCCCGACGCCTCCAGGGTGACGTGGTCGACCCAGACGTTGCGGACGTCGCTCTCCATGCCGATGGCGTCACCGCCGTTGGACGTGGGCGAGCCCGACTTCTTGACGTTCCGCACGGTCACGTTCTGGAGGATGATGTTGCTGGACTCGCGGATGTGGATGCCCAGCTGGTCGAAGACGGCACCGCCGCCGACCCCGACGATGGTGACGTTGCTGATCTGCTTGAGCTCGATCACGCCGTCGGCGGTGCTGCAGCTGTCGCCGGACACCTTGCTGGTGTTGCCGTGATTGATGGTCCCCTCGACCTGGATGGTGATCGGGGTGCTGCTGCTTGCCCGGCCGCACAGGGCCTGGTGGATCGCGGTGCCCGTGGTGGCGCGTACCGTCTGACCGCCGGCGCCGCCGGTGGTGCCGCCGTTCTGGGTCGCGTAGCCGGTGGCGCCGGCGGTCGCCGCCGAGGCCTGCGGTGCCGACAGCGCCGCGCCGGTCCCGACCGCGAGGGCCATCGTGGCCAGCGCCGCGTAGAGTCGCACTGCGACTGGTCGTCTCATCGTCGTCTCCCCATTCGTCCCTGAATGCTGAGCGTTGCTGTTTCCCACTGAGCGTTTCTGTTTCCTGCTGCGCGCCGCCGACGGCAGGGCTGACGGCAAGCGCGTTCTGTTCTCGACTCGCCGAAGTGCTCGCGAGTCGGCGGCTCCGCCGCCGTGGCCGGGAGGCTCGGGGTCGTCGGCGTCGGCCACGAGGTCACCGTGGCCGTGTGCTTCGGACCGCTCCGGCCGAAGGGCGCCAGCGGTGCTGTCACCGCGTAGCCGACCGCCGCTGTGATCAGTGTCCTGATCAGCGGTTTGTCGCCTGGATGCCGTCGCTGTCGGGGCAGCGTCGGGCAGTGCGGTGCGGCGTCGTCGTGGCGTGCACCCTTCGTTCCGTGGGCGCGTCGGCTGCCGGGTGGAGCCCACGCGTGGATCGGTGGCGGCTCTGGTGCGCGGGGGCGGCGAATGCCGCGATGGTCGCTTCTGTCGAAGCGACCCTTGTGCAGTGGGAAAGCGCTTTCCGCTCCGCGAGGATAGGGGGAGGCGGTGGCAGTGGCAAGGTTTCGGGCAAGGCTCGAATCACCGGCCGGGCGGCAAGTGGGCGCGGGACCCGATATGCCTGCGTCGCCTCAACCGGCTGAGCCTGCCGCGTAGTCGGCCGCCGGGCATCAGCCGGTACCCGGCGGCCGACTGCGCGTTGTGACGGGTCAGGCCGGGGTGACCGGGCTCTGGAGTTCCGTCACCCAGTCGTCGCGGCTCTCGGGGCACTCCAGGTTGATCTCGCGCGGGTACCCGGTCGACCGGTAGCCGTTGGCGTCGATCCAGTGAGCCAGGCTCTGGACCGTGGGCAGCACGCCGTCCATCGAGCCTCGGTGCACGATGGTCGCCGCCTGGTCGAGCGACGGCAGGTCGAGCACGCGGAAGGCGCCGTCCTGGAGCGAGGCGGAGACCTGGACGGCGGCATGGACCGTGATCCGGCCGGCGCCCTCCGGGGCGTCCTCGTAGTAGGCGACCCCCGGGCCCGAGGGGGCGACCGCCGCGGCCTCCAGACGCCGGAACAGCTCGTCGTAGAGCGGACCGATGACGGGGCTGATGTCCTCGGGCCCGAAACTCTCGGCGGTCGCGGTGAGTTCCGCCACCCGGACCGCGGGGACGCTCTTGAGGACGACGTCGTTCGTGGACATGTGTCCCTCACTCTCGATCGCTCGGAGCCTCGCCTCGACCTGGACCAGCCGCGCCCGCGCGGCGGCGACCGCCGTCTCCAGCTCGGCCCGCCGCAGCCGGAGCATGCCGCGCAGCTCCTCGGCGCCGACCTTCTCGTCCACGATGTCCTTGACCTGCTGAAGCGTGAAGCCCAGGTCCTTCAGGGCGATGACGCGGTTGAGGCGGGCGAGTTGGGCCGCCGTGTAGTAGCGGTAGCCGCTGGCCGGGTCGACATGGGCCGGGCGCAGCAGCCCGGTCGCGTCGTAGTGACGCAGCATCCGGACCGACACGCGGCCGTGCCGGGCGAAGTCTCCGATGGTGAACATGATGTCTCCGAGCTGACTGCCTGACACGGTGTGAGGGTCAAGGGAACGACGGTACGGACGATGGGCGAACCGGGATCACACGACTGACACGCAGACGTCACACGGGAACCGGAATGGACCCGTGAACGCCGCTGGTTGGCATAGACATGGCTATAGGAGTAACACTCGACGCGACCGGTTCCGACAACCAGATCGACGCCAGTGTGCGGCTCGCGCGCCAAGCCGCGGAGGCAGGACTCGGATCGGCTTGGTTCGGGCAGACCTTCGGCGCGGACTCACCCCTGCTGGCGGCGATCGTGGGACGTGAGGTGCCCGGCCTGCACGTGGGCACGTCCGCGATCCCCGTGTTCGGCCGCCACCCCCTGCTGGTCTCCAGCCAGGCCCAGACGGCCCAGGCGGCCACGCACGGCCGCTACCACCTCGGACTCGCCCTCGGCACCAAGCTGCTGACCGAGGCGGGCTTCGGCATCCCCTTCACCCGGCCCGTCGCGCTGCTGCGCGAGTTCCTCACCGCGCTGCGGCAGCTCACCGAGAACGGGTCCGCCGACTTCCACGGCGAACTGCTCACCGCGGCCACCCCGATCCCCGCGCGCGTGCCGGGCGCCGAGGGCGGAGTGCCGTTGCTGGTCGCCGCGATGGGCCCGCAGGCACTGCGCGTCAGCGGTGAGCTGGCGGACGGGATCCTGCCCTATCTCGCCGGGCCGCGCGCGCTGGGCGAGCACATCGTCCCCGCCGTGACGGAGGCGGCGCGCGCGGCCGGCCGGCCCGCGCCCCGGATCGTCGCACTGGTGCACGGCGTGGTCACCGACGACGTCGACGCCGTACGGGAGAAGGCCGCCGGGCAGCTCGCGTTCTACGAGCAGATCCCGTCCTACGCGCGCGTCATCGAACTCTCCGGCGGCCGGCGGGCCGCGGACGTGGCGGTGATCGGCGACGAGAAGACGATCGCGGCCGAAGTGCGGCGGTACCGGGACGCCGGGGCCACCGAGGTGGTGTTCGCCGGGACGGACATCGCGGGGGAGGCCGACCGGCGGCGCACCTGGGCACTCCTCGGGGAACTGGCGGCCGGGTCCGGGCACTGATCGCGTGCCCGACGGCGGCACCCCGGCCGTCTCGCGCGTGCCGGCTCACAGCGCGCGGGCGACGAGGAGCGCGACGTCGTCGTGGTCGTCGGGGTGGCGCAGGCCGTACAGCAGGAGGTCGCAGGTCTCCTCCAGCGGCCGCTCGGGCTCGTCGAGGAAGCTGAGGAGGGCGTTCAGACGCTCGTCGATGGGGTGTTGGCGGGTCTCGACGAGGCCGTCGGTGTAGAGGATCAGCAGATCGCCGGCGCCCAGCTCGGTCATGGTGGTCTCGAACGTGACGCCGCCGACCCCGAGCGGGGCCCCGGTGGGCAGGTCGAGCAGGGCCGGGTCGCGGCCGGGGCGGGCGAGCGCGGGCGGCATGTGGCCCGCGTTGGCCATGCGGCACTTGCCCGTGTGGGGGTCGAACACGGCGTAGAGGCAGGTGACGATGTAGTGCTCCAGGTCGCAGGTGATCTTGTCCAGGTGCTGGAGCACCTCGCCCGGATCGAGGTCCAGGTCCGCGTACGCGCAGGTGGCGGTGCGCAGCCGGCCCATGGTGGCGGCGGCGTCGATGCCGTTGCCCATGACGTCGCCGACGACCAGGGCGGTCTTGTCGCCGGTGAGCGGGATGACGTCGTACCAGTCGCCGCCGACCTCGCTGGTGGCCTGGGCGGGCTGGTAGCGGGAGGCCAGTTCGAGACCCGTGTGGTGCGGCGGATGGTCGGGCAGCAGGCTGCGCTGGAGGGTCAGGGCGGTGTTGCGCACGCTCTGGAACCAGCGGGCGTTGTCGATGGCCACGGCGGCCCGGCTGGCCAGCTCGGTGGCGAGGACGACGTCGTCGTCGTCGAACGGGGCCGGGTTCCGGGTGCGTTTGAGGTCGAGGGCGCCCAGCACCTCGCCGTGCGCGATCAGCGGCACGGCGAGATACGAGTGGACCCCGGCGCGGGCCAGCAACGCGGTGGCCTCGGCGTCCCGGGCGATACGCCGCAGATCGTTCTCGTCGGCGTGCCGGACCAGAACCGGCCGGCCGGTGTGGACGCACAGCGTGACCAGGCGGTCGCCCTCGTAGGAGGCCAGGTCCCCGGGCGGGTCGGCGGCGCGCAGCGCCACACTGGGGTGGGCCGCCTTGATGGCGAGGGCGCGGAACAGCTCCGGGCCGTTGTCCGCGTTGCGCGTGCGGCGGCAGGCCAGGGCGGAGTCCAGCACGTCCACGGCGACGATGTCGGCGAGTTCGGGGCTGGCGACCTCGGCCAGTTCCCGGGCGGTGTGCTGCACCTCCAGGGTGGTGCCGACCCGCGTCGAGGCCTCCGCGATGAGGGCCAGGCGCCGCCGGGCCCGGTCCGCCTCGATCGCCGAACGATGCCGTTCGGTGACGTCGACGACGGACATGGCCGCGCCGAGCACCCGCCCACTGGGATCCTCCAGGCGGTAGAAGGACAGGGACCAGGCGTGCTCGTGGTCGGGTTCCGAGGGCGGGCGGCCCACGTGGTACTGGTCGAGCAGCGGGGTGCCCGTGGTGAGCACCTGGCGCAGACACGACTCGACGGTGTCCATGTCGGGGAAGGGCAGGGTCTGCCTCAGGTGACGGCCGATGTGGTCCTCGGC
The DNA here is from genome assembly GCF_001905845.1 of Streptomyces sp. TSRI0107. Taxonomy (GTDB): domain Bacteria; phylum Actinomycetota; class Actinomycetes; order Streptomycetales; family Streptomycetaceae; genus Streptomyces. Next base: position 264,452 of record NZ_LIVZ01000012.1, read on the forward strand.
GGGGATTCCGTCGATGCGTTCCAGCGCCGGGTTGACCAGCAGGTACCGCAGCTCGGGGTCCATCAGGGCCAGACCGATCGGGGACTGGTTGATCAGCCGCTCGCACAGCGCCAGATCGGTCTCGACGCGCTGGAGGAGGGTGTGGTCCGCCGCCAGGCCCAGGGCGTAGACGTCCCCGAGGTCGTCCAGCAGCCGCATGTTGCGGAACTCCATCAGCCGGGTGCTGCCGTCCTTGTGCCGGATGGGGAAGGCACCGGCCCAGCTCCGCCCCGTCTCCAGCACCTCCGCGAACAGCTTCACCACGGCCTGCAGATGCTCGTGGTGGATGATCAGGCGCGCCGCGGGCTTGCCCAGCGCCTCCTCCGCGCTGTATCCGAACAGGTCCTCGGCCTGCGGGGTCCAGAACACGATGCGCCCCTCGGTGTCCAGGACCAGCGCGGCCACACTGAGCACGTCCAGCAGGGTGGTCCGGCCGGACGACTCGGAGCCGTACAGGTCACCTTTGGACGGGGGGAAGGATTCGGCTGTCATCCCTGATCCTCCTGACCGGCCGGCAGGGTCGGCCGGCCTGTGCCGGCATCGCCGTACGGCTGTCAGGACCGGCTCTTCCATGCTGCATCCGGTCCCGCGCGTTGCCCAGTCCCGGTGATCGGCCCGCGCGCGTCCGGGCGGCGTACCCACCGCTGATCTGCGACGACGCGAGGCGCGGGCCGGACCGGCGAAGCGCCCCGCCGGGGATATCCCGGCCCCACCCGAGGTACCCGGGGGGACGACCCCGGCCTTCCGGGCCCGTGCACATCGGCCGGACTAGCAGGAACATAGTCCTGTAAAGGATGGGACCGATGGATTCCATGCGAGCAGGTTCCGATCCGCCCGCGTCCGCCGGGCGGCGGGACTCCTTCGACGCGTCCACCGACGCGGCAGCCGTGCTGACCGCGGACGGCGTCGTACTGGGCTGGACCCGGGGCGCCGAGGAACTCCTCGGCCGCCGCGCGCGCGACGTCGTCGGCCGCTCCGCCGCGCCGCTGGTGGCGATGCCCGCGGATCCCGTACGGGCGCGGAGGGTCGCCGAACGGTGCCGGGCCGGGATGGGCTGGAGCGGTTCCCTCTCCCTGCGCCATCGCGACGGCAGCCGCGTCGACGTCGATCTGCGCGTGTCGGCCTCCTTCCGGGTCGGTGACCACGTGTGCTTTCTCGTCTCGGCGCGCGAGGAGCGGCAGCAGTGGACGGTCGGCGCCTCCGTCCTCGACGGCTTCCTGACCCGCGCGCCGGTCGGCATGGCGGTGATGGACACCCAACTGCGCTACGTCTGGGTGAACGACACCCTGGAGCGCTTCGGCGGGGTGCCCCGCGAACAGCGGCTGGGACGCCGCCTGAGCGAACTGCTGCCCGGGCTCCAGGCGGACACCATCGAGGGCCTGATGCGGAAGGTGCTGGACACCGGCGTTCCGGTCACCGACTACGAGTACGCCGGCTGGAGCTGGGCCGATCCGCACCGCCAACACGCCTACTCCACCTCGTTCTTCCCCCTGGTGGACGCGGACGAGTCGATCACCGGCGTCTGCTACATGGTCCTGGACGTCACCGAACGCTGGAACGCCCGCCAGCTGCTGTCACTGGTCAGCGAGGCCGGCACCAGGATCGGCAGGACGCTGGACGTGCTGCGCACCGCTCAGGAACTCGCCGACTTCGTCGTGCCCCGCTTCGCCGACTTCGTCGTCGTCGACCTCCTGGAACCCGTGCTCAGCACATCGGGGCACGGAACGTGGCTGACCGACGCGGGACCGGCCTCCGCCGGCCCGGAGATGCGCCGCGCCGGCATGAGCTCGGTGCGGGAGGGCTGCCCGGAGGCCGTGGCGCGGATCGGCGACCGGGTGGACTTCATCCCCCCGCCGCGCGACATCAACCCGCTGATGAGCGGCGAGCCGGTGCTCGTCCCGGTCCTCGACCCGACCGACGAACTGTGGGTCACCGAGCAGCCCGAGAGAGCGACCAGCATCCGCGAGTTCGGGCTGCACTCGCTCATCTCCGTGCCGATGCTGGCGCGGGACACCGTCCTCGGACTCACCACGTTCGTACGGTCGCTGAACCCCGTCTCCTTCCAGCCCGACGACGTCCTCGTCGCCCAGGAACTGGTGGCACGGGCGGCGCTGTGCGTCGACAACGCCCGCCGTTACACCCGGGAACACGCCGCGGCCGTCACCCTCCAGCGCAGTCTGCTGCCCCATGCCCTGAGCGGCGGAACGGCACTGGAGGTGGCCTCCCACTATCTGCCGGCGGACCCGACGGGCGGCGTCGGCGGCGACTGGTTCGACGTGATCCCGCTGTCCGGCGCCCGCGTCGGCCTCGTCATCGGCGACGTCGTCGGCCACGGCATCACCGCGGCGGCGGCGATGGGCCGGCTGCGCACCGCCGTACAGACGCTCGCCGACATGGAGATGCGCCCCGACGAACTGCTGGCACACCTCGACGACCTCGTGCTCAGGCTCAGCGAGGAGAGGTGCGCCGACGAGGAGACCGACAGCACCACCGCGTTCCTCGGCGCCACATGCCTGTACGCGGTCTACGACCCGGTCAGCCGGCGCTGCTCGATGGCCCGGGCCGGGCATCCGCCGCCCGTCGTGGTGACACCGGACGGGCACGCCCACTTCCCCGAACTGCCCGCCGGGCCACCGCTCGGGCTGGGCGGGGTGGCGTTCGAGGCCGGTGAGATCGAGCTGCCCGCGAACAGCCTGTTCGGCCTCTACACCGACGGCCTCATCGAGGGTCCCGACCGCGACATGGAGCGGGGGATGTCCCGGCTCGGCGAGCTCCTGGCCGAGTCCGCCCCCGACCTCGGGACGCTCTGCGCGACCGCCGTGCAGCGGCTGGTGTCCGCCCCGCAGTCCGACGACGTCGCCCTCCTCCTGGCCCGCACCCAGGCCCTGGACACCGACCAGGTCGTCGCGTGGGACGTACCAGCGGACCCCGCCGCCGTCGGCGACGTCCGGGCCCGCGCGACGCACCAGGTGCAGGCCTGGGGTTTCGAGGAACTGGCCATGACGACGGAACTCATCGTCAGCGAGCTGGTCACCAACGCGATCCGCTACGCCGAACCACCGATCCGTCTGCGGCTGCTCCGCGACTCCCGCCTGACCTGCGAAGTCGCCGACGGCAGCAGCACCGCCCCACGGCTGCGGCACGCCCGCAGCACGGACGAGGGCGGGCGCGGCCTGTTCCTGGTCGCCCAGCTCGCCCACCGCTGGGGAGCCCGGTACACGACCGACGGCAAGATCATCTGGGCCGAGCAGGAACTCCCGTAGGGCCTCCTGGTCGAAAAAATGCCGCGCGTGCCGCTCGCCGTCCGCGCTACGGTGCACCACATGCCGACGCCCCGAATCTCCTAGCCGAGGACCCGCTTCCACGCCAGAAGTGTGTCCTCTCGCTATTTCGGAGCGTCATCAAATGATCACTGCTCGTGGTGTCGAGCTGCGCGCCGGTGCGCGCCTGCTGCTGTCCGACATCTCCTTCACCGTCTCCCCGGGCGACCGGATCGGCCTGGTCGGCCGCAACGGCGCGGGGAAGACCACCCTGCTGACCGCCCTGGCCGGACGGTCCAGGCCGGCCGCGGGAACCATCACCCGCACCCGCCCGGTCGGCTTCCTGGCCCAGGACTCCCGTGCCGCCGACCCCACCGTCACCGTGACCGACCGCATCCTGTCGGCCCGCGGCCTCGACGGCTCGCTGCGCGCACTGCGCGGGGCCGAGGCCGCGATGGCCGACGCCGGCACCCCGGCGGAACTGGAGCGGGCGATGAACGCCTACGCCCGGGCCGACGCCGCCTTCCAGGCCGGCGGCGGCTACGCCGCGGAGGCCGAGGCCGCCCGGGTGGCGGCCGGACTGGGCCTGCCGGACCGGGTGCTGGGCCGGCCGGTCGGCGACCTGTCCGGCGGGCAGAAGCGCCGGGTGGAACTGGCCCGCATCCTGTTCGCCGGACACGACGGCCCGCTGCTCCTCGACGAACCGACCAACCACCTGGACGCCGACTCGATCGCCTGGCTGCGCGGCTTCCTCCAGGGCCACCCGGGCGGACTCGTGGTGATCAGCCACGACACCGCGCTGCTCGCCGACGTCGTCAACCGGGTCTTCCACCTGGACGCCACGCGCGCCACCATCGACGTCCACAACACCGGCTGGGCCGCGTACCTGGCCCAGCGGGACGCCGACGAACGGCGCCGGGCCCGCGAGCGGGCGGGCGCCGAACGCAAGGCCGCCGCCCTGCACGCCCAGGCGGACCGGATGAAGGCCCGCTCCGCCACCGCCGTCATGGCCAGGAGCATGGTCCGCCGAGCCGACCGGATGCTGGCCGAGCTGGAGCCGGCCCGGCGCACCGAGCGGACCGCGCGGATCCGGCTGCCCGAGCCGGCCCCGTGCGGCCGGATCCCGCTCGGCGCCGTCAGCCTGGCCAAGTCCTACGGCGGCCACCGGGTCCTCGACGGTGTGGACCTGGCCGTCGACCGGGGCAGCCGCCTGGTGATCCTCGGCCTCAACGGCGCGGGGAAGACCACCCTGTTGCGCCTCCTCGCCGGCGCGGAACGGCCCGACGCCGGACGCGTCGTGCACGGCCCCGGGCTCCGGCTGGGCTACTTCGCGCAGGAGCACGACACGCTCGACGTGCGGCGCACGGTCCGGGAGAACGTGGCCGCGGCGGCCCCGCATCTGACCGACGGCGAGGTACGGCGGGTGCTCGGCGCGTTCCTGTTCGCCGGGGACGACGCCGACAAGCCGGCGGGTGTGCTCTCCGGTGGGGAGAAGACCCGGCTGGCGCTGGCCGGGCTGGTGCACTCCGGCGCCAACGTGCTGCTGCTGGACGAGCCGACGAACAACCTCGACCCCGCCTCGCGTGAAGAGGTCCTGGCCGCAGTCGGCTCCTACGGCGGCGCCATCGTCATGGTCACCCACGACGAAGGTGCCATCGACGCCCTGCGGCCCGACCGCGTGCTGCTCCTGCCGGACGCGGACGAGGACCTGTGGAACGAGGACTACCGGGACCTGGTCGCCCTCGCCTGACCTCGCCCGACCTTGCGTCACCGGATCACGGCTCACCGGATCACCGCATCACCGAGTCGTGGTCATATTTTGCAGGCTCTGCATGTTTGCGTAACATGCACATCGTGGGAGAGGGGAGCGCCCCCGAGCGGGGCGGGCTGCGGGAACGCAAGAAGAGGGCCACACGTGCCGCGCTCGTGGAAGCGGCGGTGCGGCTGGCGGCCCGGCACGGGGCGGAGAACGTCACGGTCGAAGCGATCAGCGAGGCGGCGGGGGTCTCCCCCCGCACCTTCTTCAACTACTTCGACTCGCGTGACGACGTCTTCCTGATGATCGGCGCCGAGGCGGGCGCCCGCATCCGGCAGGCGGTGCTGGACGCCCCGTCCGGCCGCTCCCCGCTGGAAGCCCTGCGCGAGGCCATGGCCGCCGAGCTGGCGGAGGTCGAGCAGCACCACGAGCTGTGGCGGCTGCACGCGGAGGTGCTGCGCCGGTCGCCGCGCCTGCTCGTGCGCAGCCACCACGTCCACACCGCCGACGAACTGGGCCTGGCGGAAGCGCTCGCCGAACGCCTGGGCGCGGGCACACCGCCCCCGGCGGGCGACCGCGCCGCACCCCCCGCCGACGAGGAGGGCCGGCGGCTGGCCCTCGGCCTCTACCCGCAGCTGCTCGCCGCCGTCGGGATCACGGCGGTCCGGGTCGCCGTCGAGCACTGGTGCGTACGGCAGGAGGAACGGGCCTTCCTGGACGTCTTCCACGAGACGTTCGACCACCTCGCCGCCGGCCTTTCCGAGCCGCCCAGGCAGGCCGCCCGCCCCTGACACCGCCCGCACGGCCCGCCGCCACCGCCGCCCCGCCGTGACGGCCCCACTCCCGTATGTCCCCGGTGCCCTTCGGTACGGCCCGAGCCGGGACGTCGACGTATGCGATCCGCCACCGATCTGAGAGAGACCTCGTGAACGCAACACCAGCGCCCGAACAGGCGCCGCCCGCGGCCATGTCCAACCGGCAGATACTGCAGGCGATGTCCGGACTGATGGCCGGCATGTTCGTCGCCATCCTGGCGGGCACCGTGGTGTCCAACGCCCTGCCCCGGATCATCGCCGACCTCGGCGCGAGCCAGTCCTCCTACACCTGGGTCGTCACCGCCGAACTGCTGGCCATGACGGCGACGGTCCCGCTGTGGGGCAAGCTGTCCGACCTCTACAACCAGAAGCTGCTGCTCCAGCTCTCCCTGGGCATGTTCGTGGTCGGCTCGCTGCTGGCCGGGTTCTCCCACGAGGTGGGCCTGCTCATCTTCAGCCGGGTGGCGCAGGGCATCGGCGCGGGCGGTCTCACCGCGCTCGCGCAGGTCGTGATGGCGGCCATCATCCCGCCCCGGCAGCTCGGCAAGTACTCCGGCATCTTCGGCGCCGTCTTCGCCGTCGGCACCGTGGCGGGCCCGCTCATCGGCGGCGTCCTGGTGGACACCTCGTGGCTCGGCTGGCGCTGGTGCTTCTTCATCGGCGTGCCGTTCGCGCTGCTGGCCATCGTGCTGCTCCAGCGCACCCTGAAGCTGCCCGCAGTCCGCCGCCGGGAAGTGAAGATCGACTTCCTGGGTGCCTTCCTGATCGTCGCGGGGATCTGCGCACTGCTCATCTGGGTCTCGCTCGCCGGCAACCAGTTCGACTGGGCCTCCTGGCAGACCGCCGCGCTGACCGGCACCGGCGCCGTCCTGCTGGCCGTCGCGGTCTACGTCGAGTCGCGCGCCGCCGAACCGGTCATCCCGCTGGACATCTTCCGCAACCGCACCGTGACGCTGACCACCGTCGCCAGCCTGCTCGTCGGTGTGGCGATGTTCGGCGGCACCGTCTTCCTCTCGCAGTACTTCCAGGTCTCCCTCGGCAAGTCGGCGACCGTCGCCGGCCTGATGAGCCTGCCCATGGTCCTGGGTCTGCTGGTGTCCTCCACGGTCGCCGGGCAGATCATCAGCGCCACCGGCAAGTGGAAGGTGTACCTGGTCGCGGGCGCCGCCGTCATGACCGCGGGCCTCGCCCTGCTCTCCACCATCGGCCGCGACACCCACTTCGCCCTGCTCAGCCTCTACATGGCCGTCCTGGGCGTCGGCGTCGGCATGCTGATGCAGAACCTGGTCCTGGCCGCCCAGAACGACGTCCCCGCCGCCGAACTGGGTGCCGCCACCTCCGTGCTGTCCTTCTTCCGCAGCATGGGCGGCACCATCGGCACGAGCGTGCTCGGCGCGATCCTCGCCAACCGTGTCACGGAGGAGATCACCAAGAGCGTCGCGGAGGCGGGCGCCGCCGGCGGACAGTCCGCCGGGCACGGCGTCCCCGACATGGCCACCCTGCCGGCGCCCATGCGGGCCATCGTGGAGAACGCCTACGGGGTCGCCACCGCCGACCTCTTCCTCGTCGCCACGCCGTTCGCGCTGCTCGCCCTCGTCGCCGTGCTCTTCGTCAAGGAGAAGCCGCTCAAGACCACCAGCGGCATGGAGCGCCTCGCCGAGGAGTCCGCGCGGACGGGCGGCGCCACCCCGAGCGACACCGACCGCGCGGCCCAGGTCGGCTGACGACGCGGTCCCCCGTCCGGCCGAGGCGGCCCGGTCACCGGCACACCCCGGGACCCCGGGCCGCCCCGGCCGCCGACACCGCCGTACGGCCGTCGCCCGCACCGCCGTCCGGCCGTCGCCCGTGCGGGCGAGGCCGGTCGGGCGCGGGGCCCTGCCCGCCGACACGGCGAAACGGGCGGGTTAAGCGGGTGAAGCGTGCGCCGTGGTCCTGTCGCGGCAGGCCAGGCCGGGCATGCATGAAGGTCACGGCCGGAACAGGCCGGGAACTGTGCACGCTACGCGCTGGAGGCGAGTCATGAACCCAAGGGCCGAACAGGCCGACCAGACCACCCACAAGGTCCCGGTGCTCATCGTCGGCGGCTCCCTGGTCGGCCTGTCGACCTCGGTGTTCCTGGGCCGACTGGGGGTACGGCACACGCTGGTGGAACGCCACGCGGGCACCTCCATCCACCCCCGCGGCCGGGGCAACAACGTACGCACCATGGAGGTCTTCCGGGTGGCCGGCGTCGAGCAGGGCATCCGGCAGGCCGCCGCCACGCTCGCCGAGAACCACGGCATCCTGCAGACGCCGACCCTCGTCGGCGACGCGGGGGAGTGGCTGTTCCGGGAGATCGACCCGGGCGGCGGACTCACCCGGTTCAGCCCCAGCTCATGGTGCCTGTGCAGCCAGAACGACCTCGAGCCGGTCCTCCTCGAACACGCCGGCCGCATCGGCGGCGATCTGCGCTACTCCACCGAACTGATGTCGTTCGACCCCGACCCCGACGGCGTCACCGCGGTGGTCAAGAGCCGGGACACCGGCGAGCACACCACCATCCGCGCGGACTACCTCGTCGCCGCCGACGGCCCCCGCAGCCCCGTCCGCGAACAGCTCGGCATCGGCCAGAGCGGTCCCGGCGACCTGTTCCACAACATCAGCATCACCTTCCGCTCCCGTCGCCTCGCCGACGTCATGGGCGACCGCCGCTTCATCGTCTGCTACCTGACCAACCCGGAGGCCGACGGCGCGCTGCTGCCCGTGGACAACCGCGAGAACTGGGTCTTCCACGCCCCGTGGCACCCCGAGAACGGCGAGACCACGGAGGAGTTCACCGACGAGCGGTGCGCCGAGCACATCCGGCGAGCCGTCGGGGACATGGACCTGGACATCGAGATCACCGGCCGGGCACCCTGGCACGCCGCCCAGCGTGTCGCCCGCAGCTACCGGGTCGGACGGGTCTTCCTCGCCGGCGACTCGGCCCACGAGATGTCACCCACCGGGGCCTTCGGCTCCAACACCGGCATCCAGGACGCCCACAACCTCGCGTGGAAGCTGGCCGCGGTGCTCGGCGGCTGGGCGGGTGACGGCCTGCTGGACACGTACGACGCCGAGCGCCGCCCCGTCGCGGAGGCGACCAGCGCCCGGGCCGCCGTCCGGTCGGTCGAGCACAGCCACCCCGGCTTCGCCCCGCCCCCGGGGTCCGCGGGCGCCCCTCAGCGCGGCATCCTCAACGTGGCCCTCGGATACCGCTACCCGCGCGGCGCCGTGGTCGGCGCCGACCCGACGGTCCCGGTGGTTCCGGAGCGCCTGGAGCTGACCGGTGAGCCCGGCAGCAGAGCGCCCCACATGTGGCTCCGGCGCAAGGGCGAGCGGATCTCCACACTCGACCTGTACGAGCGCTCGCTCGTCCTGCTCAGCGACGCCGGTGAGGCGAGCGGGTGGCACGAGGCGGCCGTCCGCCTCGCCGAGGAGATGTCCGTGCCGCTGACGTCGTACCGGGTCGGTACCGGACCGGATGCCGAGGTGGCGCCCGACGCGGACGCGGACTGGTCCGCCCTGCACGGCACGACGCCGGGAGGCGCCGTTCTGGTGCGCCCGGACGGGTTCGTCGCGTGGCGGTCGCCGGGCTCCGTCCAGGACCCCGTGGCGGTCCTGGGGAAGGTCCTGGCCGAGGTGCTGGCAGTGGCCTGACCGGGTATGGCGCACAGCCGCGCAGGGCGACATCTCGCCCTGCGCGGCTTTCGTTTGGGCGGGAGCGGGGGGCGGCCCCCTCACCCGACTGCCCGTCCCGAGTAGCGGCGCGCCCGAAGCTGACTGACGGTGGATCACGTCGGGGCCGAGTACATCAGCTGACTAGGTGCCAGCTGCTCGGCGTCGACGAAAGGAAAGTCAGATGCGCTCTGCTCGTATGCTTCTGGCCGCTTCGGCGGCTTCGGCCGCCCTCGCGATCGGCGTCCCCGGCGCCTACGCGGCCGTCGGCTCGGACCACGAGGACTCCTCCTACAGCAAGGAGGAGTACAGCAAGGACGAGAACGGCAAGGAGGACAAGGACAAGGACTCGTACAAGGACGAGGACAAGGACTACGACAAGGGCGACAAGGACTACGACAAGCACGACAAGGACTACGACAAGAAGGACGACTACGACAAGGACTACGACAAGAAGGACGACTACGACAAGGACTACGACAAGAAGGACGACTACGACAAGAAGGAGGACAAGGACGAGGACAAGGACGAGGACAAGGACAAGCCGAACGGCGGCGTTCACACGGGCGGCGGCGCGCTGACCCTGCTGAACGAGGACAGCAAGGACGAGGACTCGTACAAGGACGAGGACAAGGACTCGTACAAGGACGAGGACAAGGACTCGTACAAGGACGAGGACAAGGACTACGACAAGGGCGACAAGGACTACGACAAGCACGACAAGGACTACGACAAGCACGACAAGGACTCGTACAAGCACGAGGACAAGGACGACTACGACAAGAAGGACGACTACGACAAGAAGGAAGACAAGGACGAGGACAAGGACAAGCCGAGCGGCGGCGTTCACACGGGCGGCGGTGCGCTGACCCTGCTGAACGAGGACAGCTGGGGCTCCGAGAAGGGCAGCAAGCACGAGGACTCGGGCTACAGCAAGGACGAGGACTCGCACGGCTACAAGGACAAGCACGAGGACTCGGGCTACAGCAAGGACGACGAGAACAAGGACTCGTGGGGCAGCGACTACGACAAGCCGAGTGGTGGCGTGCACACCGGTGGCGGCGCCCTCGCCGCTCCGACCGCGACCGCCGGTGGTCTGGCGGTGCTGGCTCTCGCCGGCGCCGGTCTGTACACGGCCCGGCGTAGGAAGTCGGCCGGAAGCGCGGTCTGACCCATGCCGGATGCGATAGCCGCTGCGGCCGCCACGCGCGCGCCGCGTGGCGGCCCCGGCGGTCCCTCCCGGTACCCCGTCCGCCCACCCGTCCGATCTCCTGCCGTTCCCCAGTGAGGTGCTTTCCGTGGCAGCCGCTCCGCCCTCCCCGCCCGCCGCCGACGAGCCGGCCTCCACCGAGGACAGTTCCCGCGCGGGCGCCCTGATGACGAGCGCTGTAGCCGTCCTGCTTTTCGTCGTGAGTCTGTTCGGCACCGAGAGCCCGCCGTCCGACGTCCCGGCCCCGCCGCGCGCCGCGCCGGTCGGAGTGTCGGCGCCGCCGGTCGAACGGCCGGCGGAGAAGAGCACCCGCCATCTGCCGCGATCGAAGCCCGTGCGGCTGCGCATCCCGGAGATCTCGGTCGACGCCCCGTTCACGGACCTCGCCATCGGCCCCAAGGGGCAGTTGGAGGCCCCGCCGCCGGACGACATCAACCTGGTCGGCTGGCACGCGAAGGGACCCTCGCCGGGCGAGATCGGTACGTCGATCATCGCCGGGCACGTCGACACCAAGACGTCCCCCGCCGTGTTCGTGGGCCTCGGGGAACTGGAGAAGGGCGACAAGTTCCACGTCCTGCGAGCCGACGGGCGCAAGGCGTCCTTCGTGGTCGACGACGTGGAGACGTTCGAAAAGGACCACTTCCCGGACGATCGCGTCTACGGAGACGCCGACCGGGCCGAGGTCCGCCTCATCACCTGTGCGGGTGAGTACGACCGTACGGCGCGGGACTACACCGAGAACCTCGTGGTCTTCGCCCACCTCATCTGAGGTGCCTCCGGTCACCCACGTAGTTCATACGAGTCGCGCTCTTCACAGGACCGGCACAGGATCGAGGAACGCCGACGTCGATCACCGTGACCGACGTTCACCCCGCCCCCCCGACGAAGGAGCTGTGCGCAGGATGACCACCACGTCCGACCGAGTTTCGGGACCGCTGACACAACAGGTGTCACAGCGTGTCTCCCAGTCCGTGTTCGACGGTTCCAGACTTCGTGTCGTCCTGCTGGTCGACGTCTACGACGGAGCACAGCAGGAGTTCCTGGAGGCCTACGAGCACCTGTGCCACCAGGTCGCGTCCGTTCCCGGACATGTCAGCGACCAGCTGTGCCAGTCCATCGAGAACCCCTCCCAGTGGCTCATCACCAGCGAATGGGAGAGCGCCCCGCCGTTCCTCACCTGGGTGAACAGCGAAGAGCACGTGGACATGGTGGCACCGCTGCACAACTGCGTCCGGGACACCAGGTCGCTGCGTTTCCACATCGTCCGGGAGACCGGCGGCCCGGCGGCGGGCGTCGACTCCGGACAGCGCCGGCTCCAGGCGGCACCGAGGATCGGCGACGGCGTCATCAGGCACGCGCTCACCTTCACGGTGAAGCCGGGCAGCGAGGAGACCGTCGCCCGGATCCTCTCCGGCTACACCTCGCCGGAGCCGCGCGTCGACGACGACACCCGGCTGTGCCGCACCTCCCTGTTCATGCACGGCAACCGGGTGGTGCGGGCCATCGAGGTGCGGGGCGACCTGCTGGCCGCACTGCGCCACGTCGCCCGGCAGCCCGAGGTGCGGGCCGTCGAGGAGGCCATCAACCCCTATCTAGAGCAGCAGCGCGACCTCGACGACCCCGCGTCCGCGCGGGCGTTCTTCACCCGGGCCGCCCTGCCGGCCGTACACCACGTGACGGCGGCGCGGAAGATGTCCGACGCGGTGCGGCAGGCGTTGTACTACCCGGCTCGCGAGGGCTGCGGCATGCGGTTGGCCGAACTGCTCGCCCAGCAGGACGAGGCAGCGGTGGACGATCCGCGCGGCCCCGTGCTGTGCAGCACCATCTTCCAGCGCGACGACGTCGTGATGCGGCTGATCGACGTCCAGGGCGGGCTCGACGGCGAGTCCACCACGGTGCTCGGCCACGGCGACCGTGACCGGATGGCGGAGCTGACATCGCTCCTCGACGTCGAGGCCCTCGGCACCGACGCCGCCGCGCTCGCGGACGGCGACGCGGCCCGCCTGCTCACACTCGCCCGCATGGAACTCGTCACCGACCGCTGCGCGCCGGAAGCCTGAATCGTCAGCCCACGGACCGTAGCGGCCACGCCGCCGTGTCGATACGGCACCCGATCGGAGGAAAGTCGTGACCAAAGCCAATCCCGGCATCGTGCACCTGAGCGAGGTCGAGCCCAACACCCGGCGCGGCGGCGATCTGCGCGCCATGCTCACTCCCGCCACGGTCGGCTCCACGAGTGGCTTCATGGGCGTGGCCATCGTGCAGCCAGGCGACCGCATCGCCGAGCACTACCACCCCTACTCGGAGGAGTTCGTCTACGTGGTGTGCGGGCAGCTGGAGGTGGACCTCGACGGAGATCCCCATCCGCTCCAGCCCGAGCAGGGGCTCATGATCCCCGCCTATGTACGGCACCGCTTCCGCAACGTCGGCAACGTGGAGGCCCGCATCGTCTTCCACCTCGGCCCGCTGGCCCCGAGCCCGCCGCTCGGCCATGTCGACACCGAGGGAACCGAGACGGTCGCGGTCGCCGCGGAGCCGGTTCCCGTGGGCGAGGCGCCGGTCTCGGAACGACAGGTGCGGTCATGAACAGGCGTGTCGCGGTCACCGGCATAGGCATCGTCGCCCCGGGCGGTATCGGCGTACCGGCGTTCTGGGACCTGCTGTCCCACGGGCGTACCGCGACGCGGGGCATCACCTTCTTCGACCCGTCCGGACTGCGCTCGCGGATCGCCGCCGAGTGCGACTTCGACCCGGCGGCCCACGGGCTGGACGCCGACCAGGTCGACCGGTGCGACCGGTACATCCAGTTCGCCCTGGTGGCCGCGGAGGAGGCGGTACGGGACGCCGGCATCGACCTCGCCCGGGAGAACCCCTGGCGGGTCGGGGTCTCCCTGGGCACCGCGGTCGGCGGCACCACCCGGCTGGAGCACGACTACGTCCTGGTCAGCCATGGCGGCCGGCGCTGGGACGTGGACCACCGGGAGGCCGAGCCGCATCTGCACCGGGCCTTCTCGCCCAGCACGCTCGCGTCGACGGTGGCGGAGCGGTTCGGGGCGTGCGGACCCGTGCAGACCGTCTCGACGGGCTGCACCTCCGGGCTCGACTCGATCGGGTACGCCTTCCACACGATCGAGGAGGGCCGGGCCGACGTGTGCATCGTCGGCGCCTCCGACTCGCCGATCTCGCCGATCACGATGGCGTGCTTCGACGCGATCAAGGCCACGTCCTCCAACAACGACGACCCCGCCCACGCCTCGCGTCCCTTCGACGCGGACCGCGACGGGTTCGTCATGGGGGAGGGCGGTGCCGTACTGGTCCTGGAGGACCTCGAACACGCCCGGGCCCGCGGCGCGCGCGTGTACTGCGAGATCGGCGGCTACGCCACCTTCGGCAACGCCTACCACATGACCGGGCTGACCCGGGAGGGCCTGGAGATGGCCCGGGCCATCGAGCTGGCACTCGACCACGCACGGCTCGACGGCACGGACATCGACTACGTCAACGCGCACGGGTCGGGCACCCAGCAGAACGACCGTCACGAGACGGCCGCGGTAAAGCGGGCTCTCGGGCAGCACGCGTACGACACCCCCATGAGCTCCATCAAGTCCATGGTGGGTCACTCCCTCGGTGCCATCGGGTCGATCGAGGTCGTCGCCTGTGTGCTGGCCCTGGCCCACCAGGTCATACCGCCCACGGCGAACTACGAGACCCCGGACCCCGAATGCGACCTGGACTACGTCCCGCGTGTCGCCCGCGAGGCACGACTGAACAGCGTGCTCTCCGTGGGCAGCGGGTTCGGTGGCTTCCAGTCCGCGGTGATCCTGACCCGGCCGAGGGAGAAGACACCATGAGCGAACCACATCGACGGCGCGCGGCCGTCACCGGAATCGGCGTGGTCGCGCCCAACGGAACCAGTACCGAGACCTTCTGGAAGTCGACCAAGGAGGGCCTCAGCGTCCTGGACCGGGTCACCCGCGACGGATGCGAGAACCTGCCGCTGCGGGTGGCCGGCGAGATCCGTGAGTTCGACCCGTCGGCGGCGATCGAGGAGCGTTTCCTCGTGCAGACCGACCGGTTCACGCACTTCGCCATGGCCGCGGCCGACTTCGCCCTCGAGGACGCCCGCCTGCCCCGGTCCGACACCGACGGCACGCCGTTCTCCGTCGGTGTGGTCACCGCGGCCGGTTCCGGCGGCGGCGAGTTCGGGCAGCGGGAGCTCCAGCAGCTCTGGGGAAAGGGCAGCCGCTTCGTCGGCCCGTACCAGTCCATCGCCTGGTTCTACGCCGCCAGCACCGGCCAGATCTCCATCCGCCGCGGCTTCAAGGGGCCGTGTGGTGTGGTCGCCGCCGACGAGGCCGGCGGCCTGGACGCCCTCGCGCACGCGGCGCGGGCCGTGCGGCGCGGCACCGATGTGATCGTGGCCGGGTCGACCGAGGCGCCGCTGGCCCCGTACTCGGTGGTCTGCCAGCTCGGCTACCGCGAACTGAGCACGGAGGAGGACCCCGCGCGCGCCTACCGCCCGTTCACCACCGGGGCCTGCGGCTTCGTGCCGGCGGAGGGCGGCGCCATGCTCGTCGTGGAGGACGAGACCTCGGCCCGGGAGCGGGGCGCCGAGGTGCGGGGCTTCGTCGCGGGGCACGCGTCGACGTTCACCGGTGCCTCCGACTGGGAGCGGTCCCGGCAGGGGCTGGCCCAGGCGATCAAGGGCGCGATGGACGAGGCCGGCTGCGTCCCGGAGGAGATCGACGTGGTCTTCGCCGACGCCCTGGGCGTGCCCGAGGCGGACCGTGCCGAGGCCCTGGCCATCGTGGACGCCCTCGGCCCGCGCGGCGGGCGCGTACCCGTCACGGCGCCGAAGACCGGTATCGGCCGCGGCTACTGCGCCGCGCCCGTGCTGGACGCGGCGGCGGCGGTGCTCGCGATGGAGCACGGGGTCATCCCACCCACCCCCAACGTGTTCGACATCTGCCATGACCTCGACCTCGTGACCGGCCGCGCGCGTGCCGCCGAGCCGCGCACGGCACTGGTCCTCAGCCGGGGACTCATGGGGTCGAACTCGGCGCTGGTGCTGCGGCACAGCACCACGGACGCCTCGCGGTGAGGCGTCACTTAGCAAAAGGAGAGGATACGCATGAGTCACGAAATCACGGCGGAGGAGCTGGCCGAGCTCATGAAGAAGGCCGCCGGAATCACGGTCGCCCCGGATGACCTGCGCGAGCAGCAGGACACCGGGTTCGACGCCTTCGGCATCGACTCGCTCGGTCTGCTGGGCATCGTAGGCGAGCTGGAGAATCGTTACGGCACGCCGATGCCGCCGGACGCGGAGCGTTCCAAGACGCCCCGGCAGTTCCTCGACCTCGTCAACAGCGCGCTGCCGGCGGGAGCCTGACATGGCCGGGCACACGCAGAACGAGATCACGATCGCCGCACCCGTCGACCTCGTCTGGGACATGACCAACGACGTGGCGAACTGGCCGAACCTGTTCAGCGAGTACGCGTCCGCGGACATCCTGTCCCGGGAGGGGAACAAGACCACCTTCCGGCTCACCATGCACCCCGACGAGAACGGCAAGGTGTGGAGCTGGGTCTCCGAGCGGGAGACGGACCGTGACACGCTGTCCGTCACGGCTCGCCGCGTCGAGACCGGACCCTTCGCGTACATGAACATCCGCTGGCAGTACGAGGAGGTTCCGGAGGGCACCCGGATGGTGTGGACCCAGGACTTCGAGATGAAGCCGGATGCCCCGGTCGACGACGTCTGGATGACCGACAACATCAACCGGAACTCCAAGGTCCAGATGGCCCTGATCCGGGACCGCATCGAGCAGGCCGCCGGCGAGCGCGAGCCCGTGCCGAGCCTGACCGACTGAGTGGGACGGAGAACCGCACGATGCACCAGGCCCTGATCGTCGCCCGCATGTCCCCGGGGTCGGCCCCCGACATCGCGAAGATCTTCACCGAGTCGGACCGAGGCGAACTCCCGCACCTCATCGGGGTGTCGGGGCGCAGCCTGTTCC
Source organism: Streptomyces sp. TSRI0107 (assembly GCF_001905845.1). GTDB lineage: Bacteria > Actinomycetota > Actinomycetes > Streptomycetales > Streptomycetaceae > Streptomyces. The sequence continues at coordinate 281,242 of NZ_LIVZ01000012.1, forward strand.
AGTTCGGCGATGTGTACCTGCACCTCATCGAGTCGGAGCAGGACCCCGGACCCGCCATCGCCAAGGTGGCGGGACACCCCGAGTTCAGGGACATCAGCGAGCGGCTGTCGGCGTACGTCTCCGCGTACGACCCGGCGACCTGGCGTTCGCCGAAGGACGCGATGGCGCACTGCTTCTACCGCTGGGACCGGGACGCCACCGGCTGAACCGTCCGGCTCGCCGCCGGCCGCCGGGCACGCGTGACGCGCGTGCGCGGCGGCCGGCGGCCTGTGGACGCCGTTCACCGGGCGGCGCCGCCCGGGACGGTGCAGTCGAACGCGTGCAGATACGGGTTGACCGGCCGCACGTCGTCGATCACCAGGCCCGCCTCGGTGAGCCGGGCGATCATGCTGTCGGTGGTGTGCTTGGCACCGCCGACGTTGAGGAGCAGCAGCAGGTCCATCGCCGTGCTGAACCGCATCGAGGGTGTGTCGTCGACCAGGTTCTCGATCACCACCACCCGCGTTCCGGGACCGCCGGTCTCGATGACGTTGCGCAGGGTCCGCGAGGTGCTCTCGTCGTCCCACTCCAGGATGTTCTTGATGATGTACACATCGGCCTGGACCGGGACCTCCTGCCTGCAGTCGCCGGGCACGATCCGCACCCGGTCCGCGAGCGCACCGCCCGCCCGCAGCCGGGGGTCGGCGTTCTCCACCACCCGCGGCAGGTCGAGCAGGGTCCCGTGCAGCGAGGGGTACTTCTCCAGCAGGCTCGCCACCACATGCCCCTGACCGCCTCCGATGTCGGCGACCGAGGAACTCCCCGACAGGTCGAGGAACTGCGCGACGTCCCGCGCGGACTGCATGCTCGACGTCGTCATCGCGCGGTTGAAGACGTCCGCCGACTCCGGGGCGTCCTCGTTGAGGTAGGTGAAGAACTCCTTGCCGTACAGGCCCTCGACGACGTTGCGGCCGGTGCGCACCGCCTCGTCCAGCTGCGGCCACGCGTCCCAGGTCCACGGCTCGGTGCACCACAGGGTGATGTAGCGCAGGCTGTTCGGGTCGTCCTCGCGCAGCAGCCGGGACATGTCGGTGTGCGCGAACGTCCCGTCCCGCTGCTCGGTGAAGACGCCGTAGCAGGACAGGGCCCGCAGCAGCCGGCGAAGCGGCCGCGGCTCGGTCTTCACCGCCTTCGCGATGTCCTCCACGGGCATCGGGGAGTCACCGAGCGCGTCGGCGACGCCCAGCCGGGCGGCCGCGCGGAGGGCGGCGGCACACGCCGCCCCGAACGCGAGCTCCCTCAGCCGCATGGACGGCGGTGGGGCGGACTGTGCGGTCGTCATGTGCCGCCTTCCTTCCTCACAGGGGTTTAGGGGATCGTTTCGGCCGGTCGGTCAGCACAGTCCGGCGGGCTTGGAGGCCGCGCAGGAGTTGCTCTCGAAGGTGTTGCTCCGGCCGGTGTCCGCGTCGACGAGGTCCGCCGGGGAGTTGTTCTCCAGCGTGTTGCCGGTGATCCGGTTCCGCTCGTTGGGCGCGCCCACCATGCTCTTGACCAGGACGATGCCGCCCGACATCGAGAAGCTGCCGGCGTTGTCCCTGATCACGTTCCGGGTCACCAGGGTGTCCTCGGCGCCGGTCAGGACGATGCCGGAGCCCTGCAGCGCGTCCAGCCGCTCGGTCTTCGGGCAGGACTTGTTGTTCGCCACGATGCGGTTGTCGCGCACGGTCAGGGCGCCGGCCCGCGGCTTGTTCTCGTCCCCGACGACGAACACGCCCGCGCAGTTGCCCGTCACCTGGTTGTCCGCGACGGTGAGGTTGCGCAGCCGCCGCACGGTGAGACCGATCCGGTTGTCCTCCAGCCGGTTGCGCTCGACCACCGCGCCCTGGGTGTCCGCCGCGCCTTCCTCGGCCTTGATCGTGTTGGCGAGGAACAGGCCGGCGTCGCCGTTCTCCCGGGCCGTGTTTTTGAGGAACACGCCGCGCACAGAGCGCTCCTGGGCGATGCCCCACACCCCGTTCTTCACCGACGTCACGTTGCGCACGGTCAGCCGGTCCGTCGAGAGGGCGAAGATCCCGGCCCTGGTGAAGCCGGTGACGGTCAGGTGGCCGACGGTGACGCCCTCGAGCTTGCGGTCCTTCGCGCCCACCACGCAGATGCCGTTGCCGTTTCCGGCGCAGCTGCGCTCCTCCGCCTTCTCCCGGCTCGGCTTGATCACCGTGCTGCGGCCCATCCCGAGCAGCTTCAGCCGGGGCGTGTTCACCGTGACGCTCTCGTGGTAGACGCCGGGGGTCACCAGGACGGTGTCGCCCGCCTTCGCCTTGTCGACGGCCTTCTGGATCGATTGCCCCGGAAACACCAGATGGGTCTCGGGGACGGCGATCGGCGGTGCGGCCCCGACCCCCGCCCCGATGAGCGCCGCGGTGCACGCCAGGTACGCGATATGGCATTTCGTCATATTCCGCACCATAGAATCCGATAGACGGTGAACAGCCCGGATAGGCCATCCGACGGCGTGTCCTAGCCGGGGTGTTCCAGGCCGCTCCGGCTCAGCGGCTCGGCGCGGTGATCGGGTCAGGCTCCGCGAACACCGCGTCGGCGATGTCGGCGAGTTGCTCGCCGTGCGGCACGGTGCCCCGGGTGAGCGAGTGGACCAGGGGCACCAGATAGCGGTCGGGGCGGGTGATGACCTTGTACGTGGTGTCGCTCAGCAGCACGACCCGGTCCAGGTACGCCCGCTCGGGCTTGCCCCACAGGCGGGGGATCTCCTTCTCGACGTCGGCCAGCGTGAAGGACACGCCCTCACGGACGGTGACCACCACCGTGTTGGCCTGGAGCCCCTTGTCCCCGAGCTTCTTGAGCGCGTTCTCCGCGGTCTTCCCCTCCACCCGGATCAGTTCGCACAGTTCGTCCCCCCAGACCGCGTCGGGGTAGGTGACCGTCTTGATCTCCGGTGGCCTGGGCAGCCCGAAGTGCTCGGGCAGCACCGTGGGCAGCGCGACCACGGTCTCACCGCTCGCGTCGGCCAGCCGCTGCATCGCCGCGAGCTCGTGCGGCTCGTGCGCCGTCGACAGCTGCGGATAGAACGTGCCCTTCCGCAGCCTGCCGATCCGCTTGCGGGCGATGGACAGCCACATCGCGTGCCTCGAACGGTAAGTGACGCGCGCCAGAACGAAGTTGACGAAGTCGTACTCCTTCTTCGTCATCGGCCCGACGCGCCGCAGCACGGTCAGCAGTTGCGCGAAGTCCGCCTCCGGCAGGATGCGCAGACCGATCGCCATCTGCAGTGACACCCCGCGCCGGGCCGCCGCCGGCATCTGCGCGAAGACGCCCCGCTCGGCCAGCGCCAGCAGCACGGCCCGCCGGGTGATCACCGTGGCCCGCAGGGCGACACGCGCGCCCGCGGCCAGCACGGGCGCCAGCACGATCCCGAGCGCGGCGAGCGCCCGTTCGGTGGCGCTGAGCCGGCGCCAGCTGATCACGTTCCGCCCGCTGATCACGTCCAGCGCCAGCACGACCTCCCCGACCACGGGGACGAAGAGGAGATGATCGTGGATCTCCTCGTACGTCAGCTCGGAGGCGATGGCGAGGTCGCCGTCCGCCGCGGCCCGCTCCCCGGCGATGATCTCCAGCGGCTCCCGCGCGGCGTTCATGCTCCGCACCCACACCGGCGGCCAGCCGCCCCGCGCCGAGGGCACCTCCCCGCCCTCCCGGCCGCGTTCCGCGAGCAGCCGGGTCTCGACCTCGAACCGGGACGCCGCCGACGCCGCGGCGTCCACCAGGCCCTGCGCGCCGAACGCCACGAACGCCGGCCACCGCGTCATGGACGCCCGGGCGTGCCACGCGCGCACCCGCTGCCGGACCTCGACCGCGATCTCGTGCGCCGCCACCATGTCGGCGTACGGCACGGTGGGTCTCGCCCGGTCGCGGATCTCCCGGGTGCCCCTGGCCAGGCCGACCGCGTGCTCGAAGTAGGCGAGCGTCCGGGAGACGTCCCCCGCGACCGGCGACGCCACCGCGGGGGGCGTGGTCATCAGGCGATCCCGTCCAGCGGGGAGCCGACGGCGATGTCGGTACCCGAGTTCGGCGTGTACTCGTACCACTCGGCGATCACGGTGCCCTTCTCGCCGGGCAGCACGACGGGGAACGGGACGGTGGAGCCGTCGTGCGCGTGGTCGAGCCGCTGCACCATGATCCGGTCGGTGCCGACGACCGCCGTGACGGTCTGCGTCTCCTGTGTGCCCGGCCCGGCGTAGGCCCCGATGACGACCCGTGCCCCCACCCGGAACCCCGTGACGGACTCCACCTTGAGCGTCACCGGGTGCCGGCTCGGGCCGGCCGTGGACGTGGACCGCGTGACGACCGCGTCGGCGGGCCGGTGGGTGTCCGCGCCCGGGTTCGCCGGCGGGATGCCGGGGTAGTGGCGGTCGTCGTAGGCGGCGATCTCCTGGGCGATGGTCAGATAGGGCTCGCCGGGGTCGTGGTCGTAGTCGGTGAAGCCGCTCTCGGCGAAGCGCAGCCAGCGCGTCTCCCAGCCCTTGCGCACGGTCAGCACGACCCGGGCGCTGCCCGCCCGCAGGAACGCCTGCCGGGTGGGGTCCGGGTGCTGCACCGACCGTACGAAGTCCCAGCTGTCCGGGGTGTCCCAGAAGTACGAGTACAGGAACGTGACGACGCTCTCCCACTCGATGGCCTGGTTGACGAACCGTACGGCGTTCTCGTGCGCGGTGACGGCCGCCAGCTGGGTCTCCGTCAGCTCCAGCCTGTTCGCGGTGAAGCCGATCCCGTACCGGGTGTCCTCGCTCGCGGCGGCGAACGCGCCGATCGTGGTGTCGTCCATGTACGCGTACGACACGCCGGCGATGAACCGGATCACCGCCTTCATGACCTCGTCGCTCTCCTCCCGGCGCAGGGTCAGCGTGTCGACCCCCGCGAGCCGGTCCTCCAGAGCGGTGATCCGCGCGGCGATGTCCTGCTGCTCCACGAAGTAGCGCGTCTGGGCGGCGTTGTAGAGCGCGTTCCACACGTCGGAACGCCACTGCGCGTACGCCTCCGCGGTCGGCCGCAGCCGGACGGTCAGCTGGATGGACTGGACCGACACCTCGTCCCAGAAGAACACCACGACCGGCGATCCGGTCACGCCCTCCAGGAAGTTGCCGCCGTCCCCGTCCCGTTTCAGCACCTCACCCGGGTCGAACGCCTTCTCGTCACTGGAGAACGCCTCGAAGGGCAGCGTCGTGCCCTCGATCGTGAAGCGGCCCATCTTGTCCTTGTACCGGGTCATCCGGCCGGCGATGGTGACGTCGACGACCTCCTGACCGTCCGGCAGATCCAGCGTGCGGCTGGTGACGGCACGGTCGTTCGGCAGGCCGCCGTCGTGCGCCCGGAACGTCTTCGGCGCGTGGAAGCGGGGCGGCAGCGGCACGTTCTGGGCGCCGTACGCGTCCGCGAGCACCAGGTAGTGCGGCTGGGTCTCGCCGGCCCGCACCTCCTCGGTGATGTCGCTGTGCGGGACGTTGAAGGTGAAGGGGCCGAGCCTGTTCCTGAGCTGCTCCAGTTCCCGGTGCGCCCGGCGCATCGCCGCGCCGGGCTCGGGGATCACGATGTCGTAGGTGAGCCGCAGCCCGTACCGGTAGAGCCGGACCCGCCACTTCCGCATCAGGCTGAAGTAGTCGATCCGGATCGGGTCGGTGGTGCTGGGGTTGCGCAGCCTGCGGGTGACCGTCTCCTCCCTGCCGCTCACCGACTTCACGGAGATGGTGACCTTGTGCTCCTGCTTCGACCGCGACGAGGCCTTCCGGGTCAGCTCCGTCGCGTGCTTGCGGCTGTCGTTCGCCGACTGGGACTCGGAGCTCTGGGAGGTGAACCCGGAACTCGCGGAGCCGGAGATCACCGGGATGCCGCCGGACACCGTGCCCGTGACGTTGAACTGGTTCGAGTGCTGCTGCTGCGAGGTGACCGACTGGGACAGCTCCGTGTTGTCCGTGACGCCGGTCTCGCTGACGTTCTCCAGCGAGTCGGTGACGATCGAGGTGAACTCCTTGCTCTGCACCGACCATTCCTTCTCGACGACCGCCGTCTCCTCCAGCGGCGCCAGCGGAACGGTGGCGATCAGCTCACCGCGCTCGATGCCCGCGGGAGCCATCTCCAGCCGTTCGAGGTTGAGCATGCCGAGCGGGGACCGCGCGGTGTTGGCGGCCAGCCCGGCGAGCGCGGCGGCGGTCACCCGGGCGGCCCGTGCGCCCGCCGCACTCGTCCGTACGGTCGTCAACGCCTCGCCGAAGGCGCGCAGTTCCGCCACGTCCACCCCGGCCAGGGCGGCTCCCGGCGGGGCCGTCTCACCGGGCTCCGTCTCGTAGGTGCTCAGCACCTCCAGGACGTCCTCGGACACCCGCCCGAGCCGCCCCGCCGCCGCGACCTCGCCCGGCCGCAGCCCCAGCTGCCGCACGAACCCCCGCTTGGCCAGTGCCCGGCCGGGATCGGAGACCGGCACGTCCAGCGGTACGAGGGTGGCCTTGGCGACGCTGCGGGCGGCGCTCTCCAGCACGGGCGGTGCCACGGCGCCGGCAGCGCGCCCGCCCTCGTCCACCGGCGGCTGATCCGTGCTCGTCATGACGCTGCTCCCGGGCGAAGGTCGGTCGGTCCCGGGAACAAGCATGTGGCGCGGCCGACGACAGAGGGGAGGGCGTGCCAGGCGCACTCGGGGAGCGCCTGAGGCGCCGTGGGAGGACGTGACGAGGCGCGTCCTCCACGTCGTCAGCGCCAGTCGCCCGTGAGCCAGGCGAGCAGGCGCGGATCGGACTCGCCGTCGCAGCGCACCGCCTCGATCGTGAAGACCCGGGTGGTCGCGATCGTCGTCAACGTGCGGTCGAGGTCGCCGGTGACGTCACCGGGCTCCCCGACCGTCACGGGGCCGTCGGCCACGGCACCCGGCTCCGGGACGTCACAGCCGACACCGGGCAGCGGCTGACCCAGGTACCAGCCGCCGACGAACACGGCGTACAGGACGGCGGCGGCGCCCAGACGGCGCGGGGTTATCCAGGTAGGCACGCCAAGCAGTCTTCCACAGCGCCGAGTTGGACGATCAGGCATGCGCCTGCAACGCCGCGATGCCTTCGTGGGCCAGCGCCTCCGCGTACCGGTTGCCCAGCCTCGGGGCCAGCTCCAGTGCCTCCCGGTGCAGCCGCAGGGCCTCCTCGGGCAGGCCCGCGAGCCGGCACGTCTCGGCGTAGCCGTTCAGGTAGTGGATCTTCCAGTGCTCCTCGAACAGCTCGTCGAGCAGCGTGAACGCCTCCCGGTGGCTGGCCAGCGCCTCCTCGTACCGGCCCATCTGCCGCTGCGCCACGCCCAGGCAGTTCAGACACCACGCCTGGTTGTCGAGGTGACCGTCGTCGCGGGCGATGGCCAGCGCCCGGCGCAGGTGTTCCGCCGCCTCGTCGGGCTCCTCCCCGGCGATGGCCACGCCGAGCGTGATCCGGGCCGTCAGCGCGGGCGGCCAGGCCGGGTCGGTGTGCGGGACGGCCAGCACCTCCCGGGCCCGGCGCGCCGCCTCCTCCCGGTGCCCCAGCTGCAGCGTCGCCCAGGCCTCGGCCGCCGCCGCGTGGGCCGCGCCCGCCGGGGAACCGGCCTTCCCGTACAGCCGGCCCGCCAGCCGGAAGAGCTCCAGGGGCTCCTCCACGTGTCCCGCGTCCCAGCTCAGATAGCCACGGCGCATGGCCAGTTCGGCCTCCGCCGGAGTGTCCGGCGTCCCGGACAGCGCGCGGGCGGCCGCCTCGTACGCGGCGGTGGCCTCCGCCATCCGGCCCGCGTTGTACCGCGCGAAACCCAGGTCGCTGTGGGCCTCGGCCAGGCGCAGCGGATCACCCAGACGCTCGGCGGCGGCCAGCGACCGCTCGAAGAGGACGTTGAGATGCGTCGTGCCGCAGCGCCGCGCGAAGTACGCCCGCAGAAAACGCGGCAGCTCGCACACATGCTCGTCCGCGCCCACGGCGGCGGCCGTCTCGAAAGCGGCGATCAGGTTGCCGTATTCCCTGGTGAACCACGCGAAGGCCGTGTTCTTGTCCCGGAACCGCGGCAGCGCGGCCGGCGGCAGTCCGGCGGAGGGCGGCCGGCCCGTCGACACGAACGGCATCGCGGCGTCGGCGGCGGCCGCCGCGTGCACGTAGTAGTCGAGCACCCGGCGCAGTGCCCGCTCCCGCTCGGCCGCCGGGTCCTGTTCCGCCGAGGTCCGGCGCGCGTGCTGGTGCACCAGGTCGTGCAGCCGGTAGCGGTCCGCCGTCGGCTGCTGGACGAGATGCGCGTCGAGCAGGTCCTCCAGCATCGCCCGGGCATCGCGCAGCGGTACGTCCGCCAGCGCCGCGACCACGTACTCGTCGAAGGACGCCCCGGGCAGCAGACCCAGCATCCGGAACAGCCGGGCCTGCGACCGGTTCAGCTGCCGCACCGACATGGCGAACGCGGTGTCGAACTCGCTCGCGCCCTCGGCCATCCGCTCGACGAGGACGCCCACCGTCCAGCCCGGCCGGTGCCGCAGCCGAGCCGCCGCCAGCCGCAGGGCCAGCGGCAGCCGGCCGCACAGCCGCAGCACCTCGGCGGCGGACCGCGGGTCGCGGCCGAGCCTGCCGTCGGGGCCGCCGGAGTCACCGCTGGCCCGGGCCAGCAGCTCCGCGCTCTCCTGCTCGGTCAGCACGTCCAGCGACACCGGGGGCACCTCGTCCAGCCCGACGAGCCGGTTGCGGCTGGTGATCAGGGCGACGGAAGGGCCGGCGCCGGGAAGCAGCGGACGCACCTGGCCGGCGTCGGCGGCGTTGTCGAGCACCACGACGACCCGCCGGCGGGCCAGTTCCGCCCGCCAGCACGCGGCCAGCGGCTCGCCGCCCTCCTGCGGCACCCGCTCGGACGGGACGTCGAGCGCGCCGAGCAGCATCCGCAGCGCGGCGTCCGGGTCGAGCGGGGGCCGGCCCTCGGTGAACCCGTGCAGATCCACGTAGAGCTGGGCGTCCGGGAAGTCGGCGGCGAGCCGGTGCGCGGCGTGCACCGCGAGACAGGTCTTGCCGACGCCCGCCATCCCGTCGACGGAGACGGCGCGGTGGCTTTCGATCGCGGCGAACACGGCGGCCAGCCGCTCCTCGCGCCCGGTGAAGTCGGGCACGTCACGCGGCAGGTCGTTGCGCGGCACCGGCCGGGCCTGGCGGCTGCTCCGCGGCGGCGCCGGCAACGGGTTCGAGGTGCGTTCCCACAGCGGCCGCAGCGGGCGCGGGTCACGCTTGACGAGACGGCACAGGGCGACCACGGCGGGCCAGGGCGGCACGGTCTGCCCGTTGAGGTAGCGCGACAGCGACGACGAACTGAGGCCGGTGTCCCGCGCCAGCGCCCGTACGCCGAGCCCCGACAGTTCCTGGAGCAGACGCAGCCGCGCCGCCAGCTCGTCCTGCGGGCCGGCCTGCGCCGCCCGTCCCTGCACGTCGTCCACTGTTCCCCCGCTTTTCCGTCCCGTCGCGGCAGAAGTCTTGCCAGCCAAGTCGCCGCTGGTCAAGGCTGTTTCGGCTGTCCCACGGTGTCCCATCGCCGTGGTCGCGGCACGCCGGCTCGGCTGTCATGGAGTCACGCCCCGAGGGAACGGGGCACCGACCGAAAGAGGTACCGACACCATGCAGTCCCGTATGCAGAACCCCGCCGTCGTCCTGCCCGACGCGATGCAGCCCATCCAGCAGCTCCTCAAGGCCGCGCACTCCGGCGGCGTGGACGCGCAGACGCTGGAGCTGGTGCACCTTCGGGTCAGCCAGATCAACGGTTGCAGCGCCTGCGTCGACGGCGGCGCGAAGACGGCCCGCAAGGCCGGAGTGAGCGACGAGCGGCTGGCCACGGTCGCCGCCTGGCGGGAGGCCCCGTACTTCACCGAGGAGGAGCGGGCGGCGCTCACGCTGGCCGAGGCCGCGACGCGGCTCGCCGACCGTCCCGACGCGGTGAGCGACGAGGTCTGGGACACCGCCGCCACCTACTTCGACGAGAAGCAGCTCGCCTCGATCGTCCTGATGATCGGCGTCACCAACCTGTTCAACCGGCTCAACGCCACGACCCGTCAGATCGCCGGCGCCTGGGGCTGAACCCCCGCGCCTCCACACACTCGACCATCCGCAGACCGTCAGGAGACCCGCTGTGAAGAACCGGACCGCCACCACCGACGACAAGTCCTTCCAGGCATTCACCGACGAGGAGCGCGCCGCGATGAAGGAGCGCGCCAAGGAGATGAAGGCCTCCGCCCGCCGTGGCTCGCGCGCCGACAAGGCGGCGGAGGACGAGGCCGCGGTGCTGGCCAAGATCGCCGAGATGGAGGAGGCGGACCGCACCATGGCCGAACGGCTGCACGCCGTGGTGAAGGCGAGCGCCCCGGACCTCAGGCCGAAGCTCTGGTACGGCATGCCTGCCTACGCCAAGGAGGGCAAGGTCGTCTGCTTCTTCCAGAGCGCGCAGAAGTTCAAGAGCCGGTACGCGACGCTCGGCTTCAGCGACCAGGCGAACCTCGACGACGGCGCCATGTGGCCGGCCTCCTACGCCCTGCGGGAGCTGACCGCCGCCGACGAGGCGCGGATCGGCGCGCTGGTGAAGCGGGCGGTGAGCTGACCGGGGTGCCGGGCCGGTCAGCACGGCTTGCGCCAGACGTCCAGCTCCGGCTTCTTGAGCATCGACGACAACCGCAGTTCCCGGGCCACCGGGCAGAAACGGGCCGGCGGCTCCGCGTACTCGACGTGGAAGACCGCCTTGCCCGCCGCGACGAACGGCTCGAGGAGCGCGCATTCGCCGTACTGGGCGCACTCCTCGTTGACCGCGAAGTCGAAGTCGTCCAGCAGCTGCGGAATCTGCGCCAGGTCGTTCTTGAGGCCCACGGCCAGACCCCGCTCGTGCGCGATGTCCGCGATCATCCGGTTGTACCGGAGCTGGTCGCGGGCCGTGAGCGGGAAGCCGGTGTCGTTGCCGTAGCCCTCGACGAGGTCCGGTTCCACCGCGTCGAAGCCCTTCTCCCGGCACATGTCGAACCGGCGTTCCATGATGGGACGCAGCACCGACAGCCGGCGGATGTCCAGCCAGCGTTCGCCGCGCCAGCCGTTGGGCTCGCCCAGCACCGAACGGGGGAAGTCGTCCCGGTCGGGCCGGAAGTCCTCCCAGGCACCGACGTTGACGTAACAGATCACCTTGCGGCCGTCCCGGTGCAGGCGGGCCACGTCGGCGGCGGAGTTCTCGAAGCCGTCGATGTCGTAGACGGGCACGTCGACGGACGGGTCGACCCTGCCGTCGAGCTGCCACTGCCAGGCCAGCCCCGGACTCGGCTGCCAGACGGGTCCGGCCGCGCGGCCAGCGCCGTCACCACCGTCACCGCCGTCGTCGCCACCCGAGCACGCGGCGAGGACGGCGAGCAGCACCAGGGCGACGACGGCCGGGACGAGCCGCCTCACCGCTCGGCCTCGGCCAGCGCGGGCGTCAGCCGCGACCACGGGTTCGGCGGCTCTCCCGTCACCGGCCCGCACACCCCCGCGCCCCGCTCGCTCGCGGTGCGCACGGCGAGCGGCACGAGCGGCTCGGGCACCCCGTACACGAGGTGGCAGAACCGCTCGGGCGGCTGCCGCGCGGTCCACGACGGGCGGCTGAACGTCGACACGTACGTGGACCAGGGACCCTCGAACGTGACGGTCAGGTCGGCGAGCCGCGCATAGCCCGGAGCGGGATGGACGCCCGGGTTGAGGACCACGGTCGAGACACCGAGCCGGCGGACGGAACGCACCAGCCGACGACAGGCCGGCAACCCGTGCGGCGCCGCGGTCACCTGGTCGAGGAAGCAGCCGTCCACGCCGTACCACTCCTGGTGCCGGCGCAGATCGGCGGTGATCCGCACCGCGTCGCGCGCCCCGTAGTCCGTGTCGACGTAGCCGAGCAGCCGGGCGCCCGCCGCGCGCAGCGCCCCCGCCGCGGCGACGAACGCCGGATCCGGGGCCTCGCCCGGCCCGTTCGCGGGGTTCAGCACGACGCCGTAGGTCCGCGCCGCGCAGGTGATGAGCCGGTGCCACGCCGCGGGATCCTCGGCGGGATGGACGTACAGCGGGATCAGCAGGCTCACGACGACGGTACCCCTTCGGCGGCGCGGGCCGGGGCGGCCGCCGCCGCCCACAGCGCCGCCACCGACGCGTCGAGCGAGTGGGACGGCCGCCAGCCGAGGGCGTCACCCGCGGCGGTGATGTCGGAACACTGCCACGACACCTGCGCCGACCGCGCGGACCCGCCCCCGCCCGCCTCGACGATCCGGCCCCGGAAACCCGCCACGCCCGCCAGCGCCCGCACCAGCTCACGCACCGGCACCGCGGCGCCGCCGCCGATGTTGAGCACCGGCGGGAGCGGCCCGGCGGCGGTGGCCGCGAGCCGGGCCGCCTCCGCCACGTCGCGTACGTCGACGAAGTCGCGGTGCGCGGACAGGTCACCGAGCCGCAGCACCGCGTCCGGATCGTCCCCGGCGTCCGCGAGCAGCGCGGCGACCCGGCCGGGCAGCCCGGTGGGCGGGGCTCCCGGACCGACCGGGTTCCCCACCCGCAGCACCACCGCGTCCAGCCCCGACGCGGTCACCGCCACCGTGCCCGCCAGCTTCGTCGCACCGTACGGGCCCGCCGGACGGGTCGGCGCCGACTCCGGCACCCGTTCACCCGGTGTGCCGGGGCCGTACTCGGCGGCCGAGCCCAAATGGACCAGGCGCGCCGCGGGGGCCGCCTCCCGCAGCGCCGCGCACAGCACGGCCGGGCCACGGGCGTTCACCTCCGCGAGGGTGACCGCGTCACCGCCGGTCGCGCCCGCGCAGTTGACGACGGCGTCCGGCGCGGCCGATTCCAGCGCCCGCGCCAGGTCCCGCGGTCGGTCGGCCGCGAGGTCGACGGCGACGTCGGCGCCGGGGGAGCGGCCGGCGACGAGCACCCGCGTGTCCGGCAGGGCACGCAGCCCCGCCACGACGTGCCCGCCCAGGTAGCCGGTGGCGCCGAGAACCAGGATGCGCATACGTGCTCAGGCTCCCTTGAGCAGAAGTGACTTGCGGCTGGTGAACTCCGCGTTGGCCCGGTCGTAGTCGTCGGGGCGGCCGATGTCCAGCCAGTAGCCGTCGAACTCGTAGGCGTGCGGCGGCCGCTGCGCCGCGAGCAGGTCCAGCACCAGCTCGTCGAAGCCCAGCGGCAGCCCCGGCGTGTAGTCGGCGAGGGTGGCCCGCGAGACGCCGTAGACGCCCATGGACACCCGGTAGTCGATGCTGGGCTTCTCGGTGAAGGCGACCACCCGGCTCGCGTCCGTGGTGAGCACCCCGAAGTCGATGTGCACCTTGCGGGCGTAGGTGGCGATGGTCAGCGGCGCGCCCGACGCCTCGTGCCGCCGCAGCACGTCGGCGTAGTCGAGGTCGGTGAGCACGTCGCCGTTCATCACCAGGAAGTGCTCCGGCAGCCGCTCGCGGAGGGTGAGCAGCGGGCCCATGGTGCCGAGCGGGCTCTCCTCGACGGCGTAGTCGACGCTCACGCCCCACTGCGCGCCGTCACCGACGTAGGCGCGGATGATCTCGCCCAGATGGCCTATGGCGATGGTGCAGTGGGTGAAACCGGCCGTCGACAGCTGGCGCAGCACGATGTCGAGGATGGCGTGCTGGTCGCCGATGGGGACGAGCGGCTTGGGCAGCGCGGTGGTGTACGGCCGCAGCCGGACGCCCTTACCTCCGGCCAGGATCACTGCGTGCATGGCATACCTCCTGCGGTTGCTGCCGGTCGGGTCAGATGTTGTAGATGCCGGTCTTGTAGCGGGCCAGGTTCGCCGGGTCGACGAACCACTCCGCGGTCCGCGCGAGCCCTTCCTCCAGCGTGTGGCGGGGCCGCCAGCCGGTCGCCGCCGTCAGCCGCGTCGCGTCGGCGACGAGCCGCATCACCTCGGAGTTCGCGGGCCGCAGACGCTCCGAGTCCTCGCGGACGTCGAGCGGGGCGTCCATGACCTTGCCGATCAGCGCGACCAGGTCGCCGACGGAGATCTCCCCGCCGGTCCCCGCGTTGAACGTACGGCCGACCACCTGCTCCGCCGGCGCGGTGCCCACCGCGAGGAACGCCCGCGCGGTGTCCCGGACGAAGGTGAAGTCCCGGGTGGGGCGCAGGTCGCCGAGGGTGATGGTGCGCTGCCCGGCCGCGACCTGGCCGATGACGGTGGGGATCACCGCGCGCATCGACTGCCGCGGGCCGAAGGTGTTGAACGGCCGCAGCGTCACCACGGGCGTGCCGAAACTGGCGTGGTAGCTGTCGGCCAGCCGGTCGCCGCCCGCCTTCGAGGCGGCGTACGGCGACTGGGTGTTGATGGGGTGGTCCTCGGTGATCGGTACGGTCTGCGCGGTGCCGTACGTCTCGCTGGTCGAGGTGTGCACCAGGCGCGGCGTGCCCAGCGCGCGCACCGCCTCCAGCACGTTCAGGGTGCCCGTGACGTTGGTGTCCACATAGCTGTGCGGGGCCTGGTAGGAGTACGGGATGGCGATGAGCGCGGCCAGGTGGTAGGCGCAGTCGGCGCCGTCGAGCAGGCCGCGCACCGAGCCCGGGTCGCGGACGTCGCCGAGGACGATCTCCACGTGGTCGAGGACGTCGGCGGGCAGGGTCTCCAGCCAGCCGTAGGAGGAGAACGAGTTGTACTGGGCCATGGCCCTCACCCGATGGCCGGAGGCGACGAGCGCCTCGGTGAGGTGCGAGCCGATGAACCCTTCGGCTCCGGTGACGGCGGCGAGCGGTGCGGAGGTCAACTCTGGGGATCCTTTCGTCGGTTGGACGGCGGCGGTGCCGCGGGTCGCTTCGAGGAGCGGGGACGGGCTCGTCAGGCGTGCGGGGAGGGCCTGCCGAGCAGATGGATCGCGCAGGCCGCGAGACCGGCCGCGGCCACGGCGCAGACGAGCGGCAGCACGGCCGGGCCCGGCGGCAGGTCCAGCCAGGTGACCGCGCCGGCACCGCCGGCGGCGAGCAGGCAGATCACGGCCGGCGGCCAGGCCACGCCGAACGCCTGGAGGAGCAGGGCGGTCCACAGGGCCGCCGCGAGCGGCAGCAGCGCGGCCGGGCCGGCGCCGGTGAGCAGCGCCGCGGGCAGCAACAGCAGCAGATACCCGGACAGGCACAGACCGAGGACGGCGGCCGAGCGGAGCAGGAAGCCCGCGGGCGTCGCGCTGACCCGCAGCGCGGCGACCGACCAGCCGCGAAAGCGGTACAGCAGCCACTCGGCCGGGCCCATGCTCAGCGTGAGCGCGATCACCGCGTACGGGTGCCGCCGGCCCTCCAGCATCACGAGGACCGCAGCGGCCAGTCCGAACAGGCCGTAGGGCAGCGACGAGACCGGCCGCGGCCGGGGCCCGTCGGCAGCGGCCGGGCCGGCCAGTCCCGCCCGCAGGACCGCGCCGGCGGCGGCGAGCGTCGCCAGCAGCGCCAGCAAGGGCAGGCCCACCCGCGGCACAGGGCCGGGCTCCCACCACGGCAGCGGCGCGGCGCCCGCGATCAACGGGCTGAGCGCGGCCAGCAGCAGCCGCTCCCGGCCCAGGACCAGCAACACGCCCGCCGCCGCCAGATACAGCGACTGGGCGGCCGCCACCATGGTGACCGGGCCGCCCCCGGCGGGCACCGCGGCGAGCCCCGTGGCCACCGCCGCGCCCAGCAGGGACCCGGACAGCAGGGTGCCGGCGGCCTCCCGGCGTCCCGCCACCAGCCGCAGGTGCGCCCGGTGGCCCAGCGCCTGCCCCCACGCCCAGGAGACGACGCCCGCCACGATCAGGACGGGCGCGTGCCGGTCGACGCGCCACAGCGGGGCGGTGAGCAGATAGGCCAGCGCGGGCAGCGCGAACAGGATTCCGCGCAGCAGGCAGCGCATCGTGTCGGGCCGCCAGGGGTCGGCCGCTGCGGGCGGCTCGGGAAAGGTCCGGGGCGCCCTCGCGTACAGCGCGGACGCCAGCGAGAACAGGTTCGGATGGCCGTACCGCTCCTTGATCAGGGAGGCGGACAGGCCCTCCGCCTCCAGCAGCGCGGCCACCTCGTAGGGGTGGACGGCGGGTCCGATCCGGTCGGCGAGTTCGGCGGCGAGCTCGCTGACCGCCTCCTCGTCGGGACCCCGCCGGGGCAGCCGGATCGCGAGCGTGGTGTCGTCCAGGGCCCAGCGGGGGCGGCGGCGCGCCGGGCGGGGCGTGGCCAGCCGCAGCGCCAGCGTGTCCTGCTCGGCGCCGCCGGGTTCGAGGGACATCGGCCCGCTCATCCGGTGAGGCTTTCCGTGCCGGTGACCGCCGGGGCGGGCAGGACGATCCGGCCGGTCGACTCCCGTCCGCCCGTGGACAGTTCGTGGTATATGGCGCGGAACGTGTCGATGGTCTGCCGCAGTGTGAACTGCTCGATCACCCGCAGCCGGGCCGCCTCGCCCATCGCCCGGCGCCGGGCGGGATCGCCCAGCAGCTCCAGCGCGGCGGCGGCCATCGCGGCCGGATCGCGCGGCGGCACCACGAGACCGGTGTCGCCGACGGCCTCCCGCACGCCCCCCACATCCGTGGAGACGGTCGCCCGTCCGCACGACATCGCCTCTATCAGCGTGAACGGGAAACCCTCGCTGATGCTCGACAGCATCACCACGTTCCCGGCCGCGTAGGCGTCCTTGATGTCGTCGACGCGGCCCTCGAACGTCACCGCGTCGGCGTGCCCCAGCTCGGCGGCCAGGGCCTCACAGCGCTCCCGGTACGCCTCCCCGCCCCGGGGCGTCCCGCCGAACAGCCGCAGCCGCACGTCGGGCAGCCGGTCCCGGACGAGGGCGAAGGCGCGGATCAGGGTCTCCAGGTCCTTTATCGGGTCGACCCGGCCCGCCCAGCTGAGGGTGAGGGCCTCCGGCTCCGGCCCGGCCGGCGGGAAGGCGGCGGGGTCCACGCCGTTGTAGACCGTGCGGATCGACGCCGGATCGGCACCGCCCTGCTCCTCCCACAGCCGGTTGTAGCGGTTGCCGGGGGTGATCAGCGCGGCCCGCCGGTAGGTCTCCTCCGCCAGCAGCCGGAAGAAGCCCAGGATCACCGCCTTCACCGGCCAGCGGTACGGCGCGGTGCGGTAGCCGAGGTACCGCTCGCGCAGGTAGACGCCGTGCTCGGTGAGCAGCAGCGGAACCCCGTGCCGTTCGAGCGCGGCCAGCCCCGGCAGGACGGCGACACCGCCGCTGACGGCGTGCGCGACCCCGTTCTCGGGCGGCGGCGCGGCCAGCGGGCGCAGGGCGTGTTCGAGGAGGGCGGTCACGGTGAGCGCGTCGTGCAGCGTCGGCCGCGCCTCACGCACGGCCAGCCCGGGACGCGTCCATACGGCGGTCAGGGCCCTGATCGCGGTGTCGCCCCGCAGGAAAGGGCTGAGCTCTCCGTCCGCCGCCGCCCGCGCCAGGGTGTGCAAGGCGGGCGCGAAGCCGTCCTCGGCGCGCGGGTCGACCAGCGCGGTCAGGAACCGCTCGTAGGCGCCGGCGAGCCGCCTGCGGGAGCGGCCCCGGGGCGGGCGGCCCGGCGGGGCGGTGCCCCACATGGGCACGGACAGGACGCCGGAGACATGGCCGGGCAGGTCCCACACGACGGGCTCGCGGCCGGTGCCGGTCACGGCGATGACGTCGAAGTCGATGTCGGGCATGCCGGTGACGAGCTGGTCGCACCAGACGCTCACACCGCCGTGACTGTGCGGATAGGTGCCTTCGGTGAGCAGGGTGACGCGCGGAGCGCCGGAGCGTCGCGCGCCGTGGTGAACGTGCATCGATGTGCTCCACGGCCGAGGTGTGGGGAGGGGGTGCCGGTCCCGGCCGCGGGGCGCGCGGCCGGGACCTCACTGCCGGTACGCCGGTCAGCTCCCCGTGCCGGGGGAGACCGGGTCGGTCACGCCCGCGGGCACTCTGGTTGCCGGCGCCGGGCCGGTGGCCGGGGTGGAGCCGTCCGCGCCGGGGGCCGTGGAGGAGGCGGCGGACGCCGGCAGGGTGAGGGTGAGCGGTGCGGCCGACGCGGCCGTCCACCCGGACCGCTCGCCCGCGTAGGCCTCGCCGAACGCGGCGCCGGCCCGGGTGGTGCCGTCGGGCACGGTCGCGGGGACGGCCACGCCGTCCGGGGCCTCGACGGTGACGGTGTCGCCGACGCGGTAGGCGGTGACCTGGCCGTCCCGTACGGCGGCCCGCCACGCGGCGCGCCGCTGGAGCTCGACGCCGATGTCCTTCATCCGCGGGTTGACCACGGGGGTGTTCTCCGCGAACAGCGTGGCGTAGGTGTCCAGTACGCCGTCGAGGACCGGGTAGGCGATGCGGTCCTCGGCGAGGTTGGACTGGTGGATGAAGTGCGGCTTGGGGTCGTTGGCGAGGACGTGACCGAGGGCGATCCGCCGCTCCAGCGGCACGATGTGCTCCTGGTAGCCGGTGGTGAGGTCGAGGGGGGCCGGCAGGCAGGTGGTGGTCGCCGGGTTGTCCTCGCAGATGCCGCTGCCGCCCTGCGCGCGGCTGGTGTAGATCCAGTTGTACTCGTCGACCTGCTCGGCCGCCCGGCCCGCGTTGTAGAAGATGTTCATCGGGTAGCGGGGGACCGTGGTGGCGGGGCCGACCCGCCGCTGGTCGGGCTCGCGGGAGTTGTCCGAGGCCAGCCAGGTGATGCCGTTGTCGGCCAGGGCGAGCGCCAGGTTGGGGTTGTCCGCGGTCTGCTGGGGCAGCACCCGCAGCCCGGAGTGCTCGCCGGTGACCAGCTCGTCGTCGTCCAGCGGCAGTCCGGCGAGCTCGCCCCACACGCGGTTGTGGGCGATCTCGTCGGAGACGTCGTTCCGGCTGACCCACTTGGTGCTGCCGTCCGCGTTGGTGGCGCACCGCCAGGGCACCACCGTCGTGTCCTGCTCACAGCCGAGGAAGGCGTGGGTGTAGGTGTGGTTGATCCAGCGGAACTCGCCTCGCCGGGCGACGAGCCTGTCGGCGAGCGGGTCGGCGCCGCCGTTGTCCTCGCGGTGGTCGACGCTGCCGGCGCCGTTGTAGGCGAAGTCCAGGGTGAAGCCGCGTTCGCGCTGCCAGGCGACGGCGTGGTCGACGTCCGCGGCCGTCATCCGGATCGGGTCGGGGGTGGCGTTCGGGTCCGTGCAGTCCACGTCGCCGGGGGTGCAGTTCAGCGTGGAGTTCCAGCGGTCGTCGGCCGCGAAGACGTCGTCGACGTGCACCGCGAAGTAGTTGCGGGAGGCGCCGAGGTGGACCCCGCCGGTCATCCACTCGACGATGCCGCGGGCCAGCAGCCGGAACTGCTGCTGGTACTGGTTGTAGACGAACGTGACGACGAGTTCGCGCCGTCCGTCGTGCCGGTACTCGCCCACCAGCGAGCCCCGCTTGGCCGACCCCGGGATCGGCGCGTCGACGTACGTGGTGAAGTCGGCACCGGCGGTCGGCGTCGACAGGTACGCGTAACTCTCACCCACGGTCGGCGAGTTGTCCTCGAACGGCACCGGCCCGTCGAGGTAGCCGAACGGCCCGGAGCGGCCGGCGTCGGTCACCTGGGCCCGCACCCCGTCGACGCTGCCGGAGTAACCGCCGTACACCGGGTACTGCAGTCCTGCCTCGGGGCGGGCGTACGTGTACGCGTCCACCTGCGGGATGTCGTAGGCCTTCTCGTACGCGACGAGCGCGGCCATCTCGGCGGAGTTCGCCGGGAAAGGGTTGTCGTTGGGCAGGACGACGGCCTGGAAGCGGGCCCGGTCCCGGCCGTCCACCGTGTCGGCGAGATAACCGGCGTCGATCACGGGCCGGTCGGAGCGCGTGAGGTCGATCTCCGTATACGGAGTTCCGGCGGCTTCCAGCTCCGCCGCGATCGCGTCGGTGGACGGGCCGCCGTCGCTCACGACCAGCACCCGCAGGTCGACGCGGGGAGCGGGGTCGGCGTGCGCCGCCGTGGCCGGAACACCGAGGGCCGCTATGAGCGCGCCCGTCGTGAGCAAGGTCGTGCGTATGGTCCGCTTCATGCGGTGCTGTCCCCTCCCAGGGCAGGGGTGAGTACTGCTCCGCGGAGCGGACGCACCCCCTCGCGTGACGCCGGCTTCCCCCTCAGAGACCGGTCGTCGACGCTTCCGTCGCGTCAAATAGTGAGGTGTCTGTGGAGCTTTCGTGCTCTTGCTGCGAAACCTGACGGAAAAACGCGGGCGTGCGCCCGGCGGTCACCCGGCGCACGCCGCTTGGGCGGCCCGTCACGGACGCCGCCCCGGCGGCCCGCATCGGGTACTTCCGTCCAGGTGGGCGAGGGGATGCAGGACACCGGCGGGCCCGGGGGCCCGCCGGTGGGGCTGTCATTGGTGTAGACCGATAGCCGGACGCTCCTGGGGCCTGTTTCAGGTCACGGCCCTATCCGGCGGACACCGTCAGGAGCACAGAACGCGCGTCTCCGGCGTGTAGACCGGGCCGCCGCTGGTGTTCGTGCTGTCGCTGAACTCGGCGTAGAAGTACGAGTAGAAGCCGATGTTGCCGTTGCAGCCCGAGTCGGGGGCGATCTGCAGGGTCAGCGTCACGGTCCGGCTCTGGCCGGGCGGGATGGGGGCGCCGTAGTTGGCGCCGAGGTTGGCGGGGCCGGTGCCGGAACACGAGGTGCTGCCGCTCGCCGTGGTGAGGGTGCAGCCGGTGAAGGAGTACTTCAGGTCGGGGCGCTGGGTGGTCAGCCAGGTGGGGTCGATGGTCTGGTAGACGAACCAGAGGTCGTAGGTCTTGTTGTTCGTCAGCGTCATCGACAGGTTCACGGTGCCGCCCGGCGTGGTCGTGGCGGCGTCGGTGGTGAACTTCAGCTCGGCGGGGCCGGGGTCCGCGCTCGCGGCGGGGGCGAGGCCGAAGACGGCGAGGAAGAGGGCCAGGACGGCGGTGAGACCGAGACGTCTCATCAAGGGTGATCGCATGGCCCGGGAGGCTAGGCACGGGGCGGCCGTCGCGTCTGCCCCCGGACCGGCGCCCGGAAGCGGCCGCGACCGAAAGTGTGCGTTGCGTGAAGGTGGTGCGGCGGAAGTGTGATGCCCGGTCGCGGACGGCAAACACGCACGGTGAATGCGGTGTGACCGACCGTCGAGAAGGCGGAACCGCCCCCACCGCCACGTCGGCACTCCGGCGGCGGTATTGGCGCGTATCGGCTGCACCGGCTCCGGCGAGGGGCCGGCCGGGCTCGGTGCCCGGCGCGTGATCTCGGCCATCGGGCCAATTCTGGCCCGGGGGGGCGGGGCCTTGCCGGAGGCGGGCTGGGTGTGGGTGTCTTTGGGGGTGGGCCACGGGATGTCGCCGGTCGCCACCCCGGACGCGTGATCACAGCCCGCAGCCCCGGGCCGGAGTCGTAGGACCCAGCCCGGGGCGTGCGCAGCTGATGCGATGCGGAGCTCAGTGCCCCGGAGGTGCGACCGCCGGAGCCGAACCCGGCAGCGGGCGTCCGGCCGACTCGGCCATGCGCCAGACCGCGAAACCGCCGATGACGGCGGCGGCCATCATGTAGTAGGCGGGCATCATCATGTCGCCGGTGGCGCCGATCAGGGCCGTGACGACCAGCGGGGTCGTGCCGCCGAACAGCGAGACGGAGACGTTGAACCCGATCGACAGCGAGCCGTAGCGGACCCGGGTCGGGAACAGCGCCGGAAGCGCCGCCGGCATGGCCGCCGTGAAGCAGACCAGCAGCAGGCCCAGCGCGCCCATGCCCAGCGCCACCGCGACCAGGCTGCCCTCGCGGATCAGCAGCAGGGCGGGAATCGACAGCAGCAGGATGCCCGCGCAGCCCGCCGCGATCACCGGGCGGCGTCCGATCCGGTCGGTCAGCGCGCCCACGAAGGGCTGCGCGATCATCATCAGCGCCATCACGCCGAGCACCACGAGCAGGCCGTGCGTCTCGTCGTAGTGCAGCTCACTGGTCAGGTAGCTGGGCATGTACGACAGGAGCATGTAGTCGGTGACGTTGAAGACCAGCACCAGGCCGACGCAGAGCAGCAGCGCCCGCCACTGGCCGGTGATCATCTCTCGCAGCGGCACCTTCGGCCGGGCGGCCTCCGCCTTCTCGACCTCGGCCGCGAACGCGGGCGTCTCCTCCAGGCGGGTACGCAGGTACAGGCCGATGATGCCCATCGGGCCCGCGATCAGGAACGGCACGCGCCAGCCCCAGGACACCAGGTCCTCGGTGGACAGCAGCGCCGTCATCAGCGTGACCAGTCCCGCGCCGCCGATGTACCCGGCGAGGGTGCCGAACTCCAGCCAGCTGCCGAGGAAGCCGCGCCGCTTGTCGGGGGCGTACTCGGCGATGAACGTGGACGCACCGGCGTACTCGCCGCCGGTGGAGAAGCCCTGGACCAGGCGTGCGGCCAGCAGCAGGACGGGCGCGCCGACACCGATCGCCGCGTACGACGGGATCAGCCCGATGGCGAAGGTGCCCGCCGCCATCATGATCATGGTCAGCGCGAGGACCTTCTGGCGGCCGATGCGGTCGCCGAGCGGTCCGAAGACCATGCCGCCGAGCGGCCGGACCAGGAAGGCCGCGGCGAAGGCGCCGAACGTGGAGAGCAGCTGAGCGGTGGGGTTGCCCGACGGGAAGAAGACCTTGCCGAGGGTGACCGCGATGTAGCTGTAGACACCGAAGTCGAACCATTCCATGGCGTTGCCCAGCGCCGCCGCCTTCACGGCGCGCCTGACGAGCGCGGGGTCGGTGACGGTGACCTCGGGGGCCGGCGCGGAACGGATCTCGGGTGTGGCCGGGGGAGCGGCGACTGAGGCAGTCGACAAGACTTCGCTCGCCTACCTTTCGACGGGGACAGGGACGGGTCCGCGCGGCGGCGCTGTCGGGCGGGCCGAAAAGCGACCATAGGCGCCGCTCGGCCGCTTACGTTGCGTATGCAATTTGCTGCATACTGCAGCGAAACCGCGGATGTCCAGGCACGCCTGCCCGTTCCGGAGCCCTTCTTCCCGGCTCTCCGTGTGAGCCATCTCGCGCGATCGCCGTCACCACATGCCCGGAATGTGACGTCGGACGGGCCTCAGTCGTCGAGCAGCCGCCACGCGGTGAGCGCCAGCCTGGCCCGCAGCAGTCCGCCCGGCACGGTCAGCTCGATGTCCAGCGCCTTCGCGATCTGCTCGAGCCTGCGGGCGACGCTGCTGTGGTGCAGATGGAGGAGGTCGGCGGCCCGGCGCAGGGAGCCGGTGGCGCAGTAGGTCTCCAGGGTCTCCATGTCCTCCGGACTGCCGGCGATACGGCCGATGGCGGCCACGTCGGCGTTGTCCCGTGCGGTGCTCCCCGGTATCTCGGCCAGGAGCGCCAGCGCGCCCAGGTCGCTGTGGCGGACGACGGGTTCCCGCGGCGTGGTGAAGCGGAGCGCGGTGCGGGCCTGCCGCCAGGACAGGTCGGGGCGGCCGGCGGCGCCGATGCCGGCGCGGACGTCCGCCGGGAACCGGGCCGGGTCCATGGTGGTGGCCAGGATGACGCCCACGTCGGAGAGCGGTGCCGCCTTCACCGGGCGGGCCGGGCAGACCAGTGCGCCGATCCGGTCGAGGGGGAGCCGGGAGCGCACGGCGGCCACGTGGACCGGCAGGTCGGGCGCGAAGCCCAGCAGCCGCAGCGCCC
Source organism: Streptomyces sp. TSRI0107 (assembly GCF_001905845.1). GTDB lineage: Bacteria > Actinomycetota > Actinomycetes > Streptomycetales > Streptomycetaceae > Streptomyces. The sequence goes on from NZ_LIVZ01000012.1 coordinate 304,823, forward strand.
GGGCCCTGGCCGCCTCGTCGCTGTCGGCGCTGATCACCAGTTCGACGAGGGCGGGGTCGGCCATCGTGGTGCGGGCCGGTCCGTACCGTTCGACGGCCGCGGCGGTCGCGATGGCGAGCCGGTCGAGAAGGATCTCGTCGAGCGGGTTGGGCGAGCCGGAGCGTTCCAGCCACACGGTGCCGATCTCCTCGTCGTCGAGGGTGATCGGCACCGTCGTCGACGCGGGTGCCTGCGGGGCGGACGCCTCCGTGCCGTGCGGCGAGACGCGGATCGCCCGCCCCGTGCCGTGCAGCCGGATCCCGGCGACGCACTCGGCCAGGCCCGCCGAGGCGCGGGCGAGCGCCGGCACGTCCACGCGGCGGCGCATCAGCGTGTCGTAGAACGCGACGATGCGGATCGCGCCATCGACGTACGGATCGAGTCCCGACAGCCGAACGGCCAGTGCCTCCATGGCAGAAGGATAGGAGGGCGGGCCGCGGGACAGGGCCGCCGGTCGGCGCGTGATCGGGGCCGGATGCGCGACGGATGGCGGGTGCCGCGCCGGGGGCCGGCCGTGAGGATGGTCGCCACCCATCCCTGATGCCGAAAGGACATACGCCTTGAAGAACCGGCTGGCGTTATGCGCGAGTGCACGAGTACGAGCACGAGCACGGGTAGGAGTACGAGCACCGGCTTCGCTCCCGCGAAGCTGAACTCCGCCCTGGACGCCGTCCACCGCGCGGGAGTACCGGGGGTGTACGCCGAGGTGCGCGACGTCCTGGATCCCGCGGGCGAGCCGCGGCCCCACCCCATCGACGGCGCCCTGCTGGCTCTGTACCGGCAGGCGCTGTGCCGCGACGGAAACCCCGAGACCGACCCGGCGTCGCTGTCCCCGGCGCCCTCCTGACGCGCCGGCCGTCCACCGAGTCGATCCGGCTGGTGGCCGTGCCGCGCGCGTTGGCCGATCCCGTGCGGTCGGAGATCGTCCGACGGCCGGACCGCACGGGGACGGACGACCGGGGTGGCTCCCGAGCATGCCCGCCGTGACGCATAACCGCTGGTAGGAATGGCCGTATCCGTGTGGATACGCGCCGTCCCGCAGGGAAGACCGGCTCGGGGAAACCCTGCACCGCCAGTCAGCGACGGGACGGAGAACGGGTCATGGCTACGAGAACGAGCGAGGCCGGCGCCACCGCGGCTCCGGCAAGCCTGCAGCTGCCGGGGATCGTGCTGGGGGTGGGGCTCGGCGGGTTCGCCGACGGCATCCTGCTGCACCAGCTGCTGCGCTGGCACCACATGCTCACCAGCACGAACGACGACCGTATCGGCGTGAAGTACTACGACCCCGACACCGTCCCGGGGCTGCAGATGAACACGCTGTGGGACGGCGTCTTCCACGTCGTCTGCTGGCTCGCCGTCCTGACCGGCCTCGCCATCCTGTACTCGCGGGTCACCCACGACCGGCGCCGGGTGTGGACCTCCCGGGTGCTGTGGGGCTGGGCGCTGGTGGGCTGGGGCCTGTTCAACCTGGTGGAAGGCGTCCTGGACCATCACATCCTCGCCATCCACCACGTCTACGCCGGTGACGGCCAGATCTGGTGGGACCTGGGCTTCCTGCTGCTGGGCGCGCTGCTGGTGGCCGGCGGCTGGCTGCTGCAGCGCGGCGGACGTCCCTTCGACCCCGACGCCCCGTCCGCCGGGCGGGCACGGCGGCACGCATGACGGAACACGAGCACCCCGTGCCCGGCCACGGCGCGGACGGCGGGCTGCCGGACCTCGTGGGAACGGCACTGCCCGCGCTCGCCGTGCTGGTGTGCGCCGCGGCCTACCTGTGGCTGGCCCACCGGGCGCGGGACCGCAACCCGGTGCGGGGCTGGAGCCACCGCCGCACCGCGAGCTTCCTCACCGGCCTGCTCCTGCTGGGGATCGCGCTGCTGCCGCCGGTCGCGTCCACCGCGCACACCGACTTCCGCGGCCACATGGTCCAGCACCTGCTGATCGGCATGTACGCACCGCTCGCCCTGGTGCTCGGCGCCCCGGTCACCCTGCTGCTGCGCACGCTGCCCGCCGCCGGCGCCCGCCGGATCACCTCCGCGCTGCACAGCCGTCCCGCGCGGCTGCTGACCCGTCCGACCGTGGCCCTGGCGCTGACCACCGGCAGCCTGGCGGTGCTGTACTTCACCCCGCTGTACAACGCCACCGCCGCCCATCCCGCCGGGCACTGGCTGCTGCACGCGCACTTCCTGCTGGCCGGTTGCCTGTTCGCCCATGTCATCGCGGGCCCCGACCCCGCACCCGCCCGGCCCGGCGTACGGACACGGCTCGTTCACATCGGTGTCGCCATCGCCGCGCACGCCGTGATCTCGCAACTGATGTACGGCGGCTACCGGGTCGACATCCGCGCCCCCATCCCCGAGGTCAAGGCCGCCGCGGAGATCATGTACTACGGCGGTGACATCGCCGAACTCCTCCTGGCCGGAGCCCTGGTGAGCACCTGGCGCCCGCAGCGCCGAGCCCAGCCGGTCCCCGACGGCGCACCCGCACGCGCCTGACCGGCCGGCCGCTGCGGCGGCCCACGTACGTGCCGGCCGCGTCCGCGTCCGCGTCAGCCGACGGAGGACGAGGCCGGCACGTGCTGGTCGGCGGCCCACGAGGCGAGGATGCGCAGCCGTTCGTGGGTGGGTGAGCCGGGCTCGGCGGTCCAGACGGTCAGATGCTGGTCGGGGTCGGTGTTCGCGGTCAGCGTGTCCCAGTCCAGGACGAGTTCACCGACGACCGGGTGATTGAGGGTCTTCGTGCCCACGGTCCGGGCGGCGACCCGGTGTTCCCCCCACCACTGGGCGAACTGCTGGTCGCGCATGGACAGTTCACCGACCAGCTCGATCAGACGCGGGTCGTCCGGGTACTTCGCCGCCTCCATCCGCAGCTGGGCCACGGAGATCTGCGCGGACGCCTCCCAGTCCGCGTACAGCGTCCGCATCGCCGGATCGGTGAACTGGATACGCGGATAGTTGCGTTGCTTCTCCGGGACGCGGGAGAAATCGGTGACCAGGGCGGCGGCCAGCGAGTTCCAGGCCAGGATGTCCCCGCGCCGCCCCTGCACGAGCGCGGGGGTGGCGGTGAGGTCGTCGAGCACACGCTGGAGCTGCGGCTGCACCTTCTGCCGGCCGCGCCGCCGGGTGCGGTGCGCGGTCTTGCCGGCCAGCTGGAACAGATACGCCCGCTGGTCGTCGTCGAGGTGGAGCACGCGGGCGAGGGTGTCCAGCACGGGAGCGGACGCCTGCATGCGGCCCTGCTCCAGCCGCGTGTAGTAGTCGGTGCTGATCGACGCGAGGTGGGCGACCTCCTCACGGCGCAGCCCGGTGACCCTGCGGGGCCCCGCCGCGTCCGGCAGCCCGACCGTGCGCGGGCTCAGCTCGGCACGCCGCTTCTTGAGGAATTCTCCCAGCTCATTGAGGGGAAGATTGCTGGTCATGCCTCCCAGCATGGCATCGATGCCGCCCGGACACGGGGGGAGAGTTTTCTCCCAGGATGTGCTTCTCCCAGGACGTATCCCTCCGCTTTTCCCACCCGTGGCCGCGTGTGAGGCTCGAACACGAAAGACGTCCCCGCACCGAAGGAAGCACCACCATGCGCGGCGCAGTGATCCACGCTCCCGGAGACGTACGTCTCGAGGAGCGCGACGACCCGAAGATCGTCAAGCCGACCGACGCGATCATCCGCACGGTCGCCACCTGCGTGTGCGGTTCGGACCTGTGGGACTTCCGCGGCCTGAACCCGGTCGACGAGCCCCACCCGATGGGCCACGAATACGTCGGCATCGTCGAGGAGGTCGGCAACGACGTCACCTCCGTCACCCCTGGACAGTTCGTGGTCGGCTCCTTCGCCACCTCGGACAACACCTGCCCGAACTGTCTCAACGGCTGGCAGTCCTCCTGTCTGCACCGGGAGTTCATGAGCACCTGCCAGGCCGAGTACATCCGCATCCCCAACGCCCACGGCACCCTCGTCGCCACCGACGAGCACCCGGGCGGCGATCTGGTGCCCAGCCTGCTCGCCGTCTCCGACGTGATGGGCACCGGCTGGTACGCGGCCGTCGCCGCCGAGGTCCGGACCGGCTCCACCGCCGTCGTCGTCGGTGACGGCGCGGTCGGCCTGTGCGGCGTCATCGCCGCCAGGGAACTGGGCGCCGAGCGGATCATCGCCATGAGCCGGCACGCGCCCCGGCAGCGGCTGGCCCTGGAGTTCGGCGCCACCGACATCGTCACCGAACGCGGCGAGGAAGGCGTCGCCCACGTCAAGGACCTCACCGACGGGATCGGCGCCGACTCCGTCCTGGAGTGCGTCGGCACCCCCGAAGCCATGCGGCAGGCCCTGCACGCCACCCGCCCCGGCGGCAACGTCGGCTTCGTCGGCGTCCCCCACGACGTGGCCGTCGACGGCGAGGAACTGTTCTACTCCCACGTCGGCCTGCGCGGCGGCCCCGCCCCCGTGCGCCGCTTCCTGCCCGACCTGATCGACCGCGTCCTGACCGGCCGGATCCACCCGGGCAAGGTCTTCGACCTCTCCTTGCCGCTGGAGCAGGTCGCCGAGGGCTACAAGGCGATGGACGAGCGCCGCGCCATCAAGGCCCTTCTGAAGCCCTGAGCCCGCGCCCGTCCCAGGGCCACACCGACTCAGGACCACACCGTCCCAGGACCGGGGCCGGGTTTCCAGACCCGGTCCCGGCCCCGGTCGGTCACGCCCTCACCTGCTCCTTTTCCACTCCACTCCACTCCAGGAGAGACCGCACGCATGTCCTCCCCGTCCAGGACCGCACCCGGCAAGCTGCCCTTCGTCGTCTGGGTGCTCGCCGCCGGCACCTTCCTGATGGGCACCACCGAGTTCGTCGTCGCCGGACTTCTGCCCGCGCTGTCCGCCGACCTCGAAGTGGGTGTCTCCCGGGCCGGCCTGCTGATCACCGCCTTCGCCCTCGGCATGATCATCGGCTCGCCGACCATGGCCATGGCCACCCTGCGCCTGCCGCGGCGCCGCACGCTGGTCCTCGCCCTGGTCGTCTTCAGCCTCGGGCACGTCGTCGCGGCCCTCAGCACGTCCTTCACCGTCGTCCTCGTCGCCCGTGTCGTCACGGCTCTGGCGACCGGAGCGTTCTGGTCGGTCGGCGCCGTCGTCGCCACCACCGCGGCGGGCCCCGCAGCCGCCACGCGCGCCATCGGCGTCATGATCGGCGGTCTGACCCTCGCCAACGTGGTCGGCGTGCCCGTCGGCTCGTTCGCCGGCCAGTTCGTCGGCTGGCGCGGCCCGTTCTGGGCACTGGCAGCGCTTTCCGCGCTCGCCGCGACCCTGATCGGCCGCTTCATCCCCGCCCAGGGGCAGCAGACGACCGTCTCCGTGCGCGCGGAGCTGAGCGCCCTGCGCCAGGGCCGGCTCTGGCTGGCGCTGAGCGCCGCCATGCTGATCATGGGCGGCGTCCTGGCGACCTACAGCTACATCGCCCCGCTGCTGACCGACCGCGCCGGAGTCCCGGAAGGCGTCGTACCGCTGGTCCTCGTCGCGTTCGGCGCCGGAGCCCTGGGCGGTACCACCACCGGCGGGCGCCTGGGCGGCCGTCACCCGATGGCCACCACCATCACCGCCGCGGCGGCCACGGCCCTGGTCCTGCTGCTGATGATCCCGCTGTCGGGGAACCCGGTCACGGCCACGGTCCTGGTCTTCCTCATGGGCCTGACCGGCTTCACGGTGAACCCGGTCGTCACCGCGCTGGCCGTCCGCTTCGCCGGGGACGCCGCCACGCTCACCTCCGCGCTGACCACCTCCGCGTTCAACACCGGCATCGCCGCCGGATCGTGGTTCGCGGGCACGGCCCTGGACTCCGCCCTCGGACTGACGGGACCGCCCCTGGTCGGTACCGTCATCGCCGCTCTCACGCTGCTCCCGCTGATCGCCCTCGCCGTCCGCGCCACTCCCCGACGGCCCGGGCCTCGGCGAGGTGTTCCGGTGCCGCGCGCAGCGAACCGGCCATGGTCGACCACGGGGGCATCGGCGCCCTGAGCGGCCGGAAGAAAGCGGTTCACCGCTCGTTCGGGCAGTTGAAACATGACCGAAACAGTGTTCGTCAAGCAACTATGCCAACACCCGCTGGCGCCTTTAACCTGACTCGTCAGTAACCCCGTACCACCTGCCACGGCATGACCCTGGCGCAGCCGTTCGCGCGCGTCCGTTCACGCCGTTCGATCAACCATGCCTCTCACCCGCCGGGTGCTCTTTTCTGTCATCGAAAGGAACAAAGAGGATGAAAGACGAGCAAGGCAGACAGTTAGTCGGCCGGATCAGATGGAGACGGTTCGCGCTGCTCGCCGTCCCCGGCTGCGCGGCCACCGCCGCCCTGGGGATCGCGCTCGCGCAGGGCGCCATGGCCGCCTCGTTCGCCGTCTCGGGCCAGCAGTTCAAGGTCTCCGCCGACCGTCTCACCGGCGAGGGCTTCGCCCAGTACGGCAACATCGACACCAACGCGCGCAACGACCTCCTCCCCGTCGCCACCGTCGGCATCAGGACCGCGACGATCGACAGCCTCTGCCAGTCGGTGGTCACCAGCCTCCCCGTGCTCGGCGACGTCTCGCTGAACCTGACCGCCGGGACCGGCGACACCCCCGTGAAGGCGGAGAACCTCTTCCTCGACGCCACCCAGCTGGAAGGCAACGCCTCCTTCCGCAACATCGAGATCGGCCGGGACGCCTCCACGCTCGACAAGGGCCCCGAGGGTGCCCAGGGCATGCAGGACGCCTTCTCCCAGCAGGCCGACGACTTCAGCATCACCGACCTCAAGCAGGTCGCCTGGGCCGCGAACGCCGGCACCTTCAAGCTGTCCGGGCTCAAGATGAAGATCACGAAGGGGAAGACGGAATGCTTCTGAGCCGGCACGCGTGGCGCGCCTGGCGCCGCGGCCGGCCCTTCTGGGGCGGGCTGGTCACCGTCCTCGCCGGGACCGAGATCAGCATCCTGCCCCTGGCCCCGCTCGAGGTCATGCTCCAGCAGGGCATCGCCGGACTCCCGTCCGTCCTGCTCGGCCTGATGATGATCGTGATGGGCCTGTCCGCCTGGGTCGCCCCGCACTACCGCGGCCTGGCCGGCGTGGTCACCGTCCTCCTCGCCGTCGCCGCACTCGTCATGTCCAACCTGGGCGGCTTCCTGCTCGGCACCTTCCTGGGCATCGTCGGCGGCTCGATGATCTTCGCCTGGCAGCCGCTGCCGGCGCCCGCCGAGCCGACGCCACCGCCCTCCCGTACGCCACCCCCCACAGGCACCACCCGGCACGACGACGCACCAACCGCTCACACCCCGTCCGTCGACACGTACTGACTGAAAGGGGCAAGACATGCCACCGCGTCCCCACGGTGTGCGGGCCCTGCTCGCCACCGCCACCGGCGCCGCCGCGACCGCCGCGCTCCTGGTCGCCGGCTCCACCGCCGAGGCCCGCACGGCCGCCGAGTCGACCACCGTCACCCCGGCCGGGCACGCCTACAAGGCGACCCTGTCCGGCAAGGCCACCTTCAAGGCCGGCTCTGTCACCCTGACCTGCTCCGTCTCCACCACGACCGGACAGGTCCCCGCCGCTCCCGCCAACCACAACGCCGCGGGCCCGGTGTCCTCCACCATGGCCGCTCCCGCCTTCAGCTCCTGCACCTCGAGCCTGCCCGGGGTGACCCCCACCGTCACCACCAGCGGCACGTGGGGCATCTCGGTCCAGAACGGCTCCCCGGCCACGGCGGCGCTGACCGTCCCGCAGGGCGGGCTGGTCGTCAAGACCACCGGCCTGGCCAGCTGCACCATCGTCTCCGCGCCCAACGGCCCGGCCGCCATCTCCGGTTCGTGGACCAACGGGGCGCCGTCCGGGCTGTCCCTCGTCAACGCCGTCGTGCCCGTGACCGTCACCGGCACCTTCGGCTGCCCGACCAGCGCGACGAGCTCCACCGTCAACCTGGCGTACACCGTGACCGACACGACCGACCCGTCACAGCAGATCACCGTCGGTCCCTGACCCGGCTCCGCCCCCTCGTCCAGGGCTCTCCAGGCTCCGGGCGAGGGGGCTTCGGCCGTCAGGGAGGGACGGAGCCGGTCAGGGAAGGATCGAGTCGACGTACCCGCCGTCGACGCGCAGGGCGCCCCCGGTCGTGGCCGACGCCTGCTCGGAGCTGAGGTAGACGACCATGTGGGCGATCTCCTCCGGCTCGATCAGCCGCTGCAGCAGCGACTGCGGGCGGTGCTCGCGCATGAACCTGCGCTGCGCCTCCTCCCAGGGCAGGTCCCGGTCGACGAGTTCGTACACGAAGTCCTCGACACCGCCGGTGTGCGTGGGCCCCGCGATGACGGAGTTCACCGTCACGCCGGTGCCCGCCGCCTTCTTGGCGAACCCGCGGCTCACCGCCAGCAGGGCGGTCTTCGACATCCCGTAGTGGATCATCTCCGCGGGAATGACGACCGCCGAGTCACTGGCGACGTACTGGACACGCCCCCAGCCGCGCTCCGTCATGCCGGGCAGATACAACCGGGTCAGCCGTACGGCGGCGAGGACGTTCACCTCGAAGTAGCGCCGCCACTCGTCGTCGGTGATCTCCAGCGGGTCGGCGGAACCGAAGATCCCCAGGTTGTTGACCAGGATGTCCACCCGGGGCAGCAGCTCCGCCACCCGGGCCGCGCCCTCGTCGGTCGACACGTCGGCGGCCACCGGCACGAGGTCGGCGCCGGGCGCCTCGCCGGCCAGCTTCTCGACGCTCTCGGCCACCCGCCGCTCGTCGCGGCCGTTGACACCCACGCGGGCCCCCGCCCGGGCGAGGGCCACGGCGATCGCCGCACCGATGCCCTGGGTGGATCCGGTGACCAGTGCGGTGCGTCCTGTCAGGTCGATGTGCATGGGCGGACGAGTTCCCTTCGTACGCGGATGTCACGGCCCGAGCGCGAGCCGGATCACGGCCCGTCAAGTGTCACCGTCCGGGCGTGACCTCGCACTCGCGCAACTTGGCGAAAACCGATTGGCAGGCCCCTCGGTGACGGCCGGAGCGAGGGAGCACGATGTCCCCAGGCCCGCAACCAGCCCAGTGAGGTGGTTCCCCATGAACGTCGTCGACCTGGCCGCACTCGGTGAGTCGTTCACCCGCGACCCCTACCCCGTGTACGCCCGGTTACGGGCCCAGGGTCCGGTGCACCGCATCCGGATGCCGGAAGGGGGCGCCTCGGCCTGGCTCGTCGTCGGCTACGAAGCGGGACGCGCCGCACTGGCGGACTCCCGGCTGACCAAGGACTGGAGCAAGGCGTCACCCGCTCTGCCGCTGGGGGCCGTCTCCTCCGGCCCCCACATGCTCAGGGCCGACCCGCCGGACCACACACGGCTGCGGAAGCTGGTCGCCCGCCAGTTCACCCCGCGCCGCGTGGACGAACTCGCGCCGCGCATCCAGAAGACCACCGACGAACTCCTGGACCGGATGCTCGCCGCCCCGGACGGGCGGGCCGACCTCGTCGAGGCGCTGTCCTTCCCGCTGCCCATCTCGGTGATATGCGAACTCCTCGGCGTCCCCGACCTGGACCGCGACTCCTTCCGGACCTGGTCGAACGACGCCCTGGGCGCCATCGATCCCGAACTCCGCAAGGCCGCGGCGGCCTCGATGGCCCGGTACATGGCGGAGCTGGTGGACGGCAAGCGGCAGCGCCCCGGCGACGACCTCCTCAGCGCGCTGATGCACGGCGCGGACGACGACGGTGACAGGCTGTCCCACGAGGAACTCATGGGCATGGCCTGGCTGCTGCTGGTCGCGGGCCACGAGACCACCGTGAACCTCATCTCCAACGGTGTCCTCGCCCTGCTCACCCACCCCGAACAACTGGCCGCCCTGCGCGCGGACCCGTCCCTCATCGACCGGGCGGTCGAGGAGATGCTGCGCTACGACGGCCCGGTCGAGACCCCCACGTACCGGTTCACCACCGGACCTCTGACGATCGGCGACACGGTCATCCCCGGAGGCGGCGAACTGGTCCTCGTCGCGCTGGCCGACGCCAACCGCGACCCCGCGCGGTTCCCCGCACCCGACCGTTTCGACATCGCCCGGGACGCCCGCGGCCATGTGGCTTTCGGCCACGGCATCCACTACTGCCTGGGCGCGCCACTGGCCCGTCTGGAGGCGCGCATCGCCATCAGTACCCTGCTGGACCGCTGTCCCGGACTCTCCCTGGACATCCACCCGGCGGCGATCACCTGGCGCCCGGGGCTGATGATCCGCGGCCCCTGGAGCCTGCCCGTACGGTTCAGCCGGTAGGCCGGACGGGCCCGGCGTACGGTCCGGCCGGTCACGTGCCGTGCCGATGCGGTGACCGTGCCGGGCCCGCGCCGGGCCCGCACTGGTGGCGCGGTGGCGTCGGTGGTTGGGGTACTCGGGGAGTGGGACGCTGAGAGATGGGATCCGCGTCGAGGAGACTCGGGAGGGCCGCATGGGACGAGACGTCCCGGCGCTGGCGTTCACTCGTGACGACCGTCGCCAGTTCCGGAACAAGATGCACACCTGCCTCGACGTGTTCGCGCGGATGCTGCGGGAGTCGCGGTTCGACTTCGAGCGGCCGCAGGTCGGTCTGGAGATCGAACTGAACCTCGTGGACGCCGCCGCCGAGCCCGCCATGCGCAGCACGGACGCCCTGGAGGCGATCGCCGACCCGTCGTGGTCGAGCGAGCTGGGCCGGTTCAACCTGGAGATCAACATCGCGCCGCGCCGGCTCACCGCCGGCGGCCCCGACTCCTGGGAGCGGGAGATCCGGGACGCGCTCAACCACGCCGAGGGCAAGGCCGCGCCGATCGGCGCGCACCTGGTCATGGTGGGGATCCTGCCGACGCTGCAGATGAAGGACGTGGGGCTCGCCTCCCTGTCCGAGAACCCGCGCTATCACCTGCTGAACGAGCAGATCTTCTCGGCGCGCGGCGAGGACCTGCTGATCTCCGTGGACGGGGTCGAGCGGCTGCGGACCTACGCGGACACGATCACACCGGAGGCGGCCTGCACCAGCACCCAGTTCCACCTCCAGGTGTCACCTGACGAGTTCGCGCCCTACTGGAACGCCGCGCAGGCCGTCGCCGGGGTGCAGGTCGCCCTGGCGGCGAACTCCCCGTTCCTGTTCGGCAAGGAGCTGTGGCGCGAGACGCGCATCCCGCTGTTCGAGCAGGCCACCGACACCCGGTCGGACGAGATCAAGGTGCAGGGAGTGCGGCCCCGGGTCTGGTTCGGGGAGCGGTGGATCACCACCGTGTTCGACCTCTTCGAGGAGAACGTGCGGTACTTCCCGGCGCTGCTGCCGCTGTGCGAGGACGAGGATCCGCGGGAGACGCTCGACCGCGGCGACATCCCCGCACTGGCCGAGCTCACCCTGCACAACGGGACGATCTACCGCTGGAACCGCCCGGTGTACGCCGTCGTCGACGGCGTACCGCATCTGCGGGTGGAGAACCGGGTGCTGCCCGCGGGCCCCACGGTGGCCGACGTGCTGTCGAACGGTGCCTTCTACTACGGCCTGACGCGTGCCCTCGTCGAGGAGGACCGGCCCGTCTGGTCGCGGATGTCGTTCTCGGTGGCGGAGGAGAACCTGCACGCGGCGGCACGGCACGGCATCGACGCGCAGCTGTACTGGCCGGGCATGGGCGAGGTCCCGGCGACGGAGCTGGTGCTGCGGCGCCTGCTGCCGCTGGCACACCGCGGACTCGAACGAGCGGGCATGGACGCGGCCTGGCGGGAACCGCTGCTCGGCATCATCGAGCAGCGCTGCGTCAGCGGCCGCAACGGCGCCGTGTGGCAGGCGGAGATGTTCCACCACCTCTACGACACGGCCCACGCGGACCGGCACGAGGCGCTGCGGCGGATGACCCAGCAGTACATCGACTACATGCACATGAACGCTCCGGCGCACACCTGGCCGGTCGAGTGACGCGGAGGGCTCGTCGTCCCGCGCGATCGCGGCGTGGCAGAGTCGGCGCGCATGGACTGCATTTTCTGCCGGCTCATCCGTGACGACGCAGCGAGCTGGGTGGCCCGTGGCTCAGACGCCTGTGCGTTCACTCCGCTGGACCCGCTGGCGCCGGGGCACACCCTCGTCGTTCCCGCACTCCACTTCCCGGACGTCTTCACGACCCCACCCGAGGCCCTGGCAGCCACGATGACACTGGTCCAGCGTGTGGCGGAGGCCATGCGGAGCGCCTTGGACGCCACGGGCGTGAACATTCTCAACGCCAGCGGCTCCGGCTCGGAACAGTCGGTGCCACACCTTCACTTCCATGTCGTTCCGCGGTGGGCGGACGACGGAATCTCGACCTGGCCGACCGGACGCTCCCTGCGTCACCTCACCGGTGACCCGGCCGCACGGCTCGCCGACGCCCTGATCTCCGGGCAGTGACTCCGGGAGCCGATGGTTGCGGACAGAAGCTGACCGCAAGTCTCCCTACGGTCGTGCCATGACGAACGCGCAGAACATCCTTGTCACCGGCGCCACCGGAACCGTCGGCCGTCAGGTCGTCGCCGAACTGCTCGCCCGCGGCCACGCGGTCCGCGCCCTCACCCGCGACGCGGCCACGGCCGACCTCCCGTCCGGCGTCGAGGTCGTCCAGGGCGACCTGACGGAACCCGACAGTCTGGTCCCGGCCCTGGAGGGCGTCACCGGCCTCCACCTGATCACGTTCGGCGGGGCCTACTTCGGCCCGCTGGAGACGGGCCCCCGCATCCTGGAACGGGCCGAGGCGGCCGGCGTGCGCCGGGTCACCGTGCTGCACGGCGGCGGTCCCTCCCCGCTGGAGGACGCCGTACGCGCCGACGACGGTGTCGACTGGACCGTGCTCATGCCGGTGGAGTTCATGGCCAACGCCCTGGAGTGGGCGGACGGGATCGTGGCCTCCGGTGAGGTCCGTGAGCCCTTCGTCGACCGGCTCAGTGCCATGGTCCACGAAGGAGACATCGGTGCCGTGGCGGCGGTCGCGCTCACCGAGGAGGGCCACGGGGGACGGGAGTACGTGATCACCGGTCCCGAGCTGCTGACCGTCGGCGACAAGGTGGCGGCGATCGCCGCCGCGCGCGGCCGCGAGATCGCGCTGGTCGAGCTGACGGAGGAACAGGCGGTCGCCCGGTGGCGGGCGGAGGGCCGGCCGGAGGACGTGATCGGCTTCCTGCTGGAGATGTACGGCAACACGCCCGAGGTGGGCCGCACCGTCGTCGACACCGTCGAGAAGGTCACCGGCCGACCCGCCCGCACCTTCGCCCAGTGGGCCACCGAGCACGCGGACGCCTTCGCCGCCCGATGACCCCGGCGTAGGTCTAGACCTTGACGTGTCCATGGGGCGTCGTTACCTTCCCGGCATCGACAGTGATTCACGTCGGCGAGAGCTGAACACATACGTGAACACTGAACGCTCGTGTCGGCAGAAAGGCACCACCCCCCATGCGAAGCAGAGTCCTGAAGTCCGCCCTCCTCGCGGCGGTCGGCGCACTCCTGGCCGGCGTCCTCGCGACGCCGGCCACGGCCGGCCGGTCCGCCACCGCCGCGACCGACGCCGCCATTCCCGCCTCGCAAGCCGCCCCCGCCGTCTTCACCCACCCGGGAGTGGGTGTCAGCCGCGCCCAACTGGACACCATGCGCGCCAGGGTGAACGCGGGCGCCGCCCCGCAGGCCGCCGCCTTCGGCCAGATGATGAACTCGCGGTACGCCTCCCTCTCCTACACGCCCCACCCGCGCGCCGTCGTCGAGTGCGGCTCGTACTCCAACCCCGACTACGGCTGCACGGACGAGCGGGAGGACGCCATCGCCGCGTACACCCACGCCCTCGCCTGGTACGTCACCCGCGACACCGCGCACGCGGCCAAGGCGATCCAGATCATGGACGCCTGGTCGGCCACCGTCCGCGACCACACCAACAGCAACGCGCCCCTCCAGACCGCCTGGGCCGCGTCCACCTGGCCCAAGGCCGCCGAGATCATCAAGCACGCCTACGGGAACTGGCCCAACTCCGGCCGCTTCGCCGGCATGCTCCGCAACGTCTACTACCCGGAGATCCAGAACGGCTCCAACTCCAACGGCAACTGGGAGTTGAGCATGACGCAGGCCATCATCGGCATCGGCGTCCATCTCGACGACAAGGCCGTCTACGACCGCGCCGTCGCGCTCTACCGCAACCGCGTGCCCGCGTACGTCTACCTCACGTCCGACGGCGCTCTGCCGCGCACCAAACCCGGCGACGGACGTGACACCCGGGACGAGATCATCGCCTACTGGCACAACCAGACCACCTTCGTCAACGGCCTCTCCCAGGAGACCTGCCGGGACTTCACCCACACCGGCTACGGCATCGCGGCCATGGCCCAGGTCGCCGAGACCTCACGGATCCAGGGTCAGGACCTCTATCCCGAGTTCGGCGAGAGGATCCGGCACGCCCTCGGCCTCCACGCCACGTACGAACTGAACAACCCGCCGTCGTGGCTGTGCGGCGGCGCCGTCAAGCGCGGCCTGGGCCCGGTCGCCGAGGTCGGCTACAACGCCCTGCACAACCGCCTCGGCCACGCCATGACCAACACCGAGGCGTACACCCTGGCCCGGCGTCCGATGGGGACGAACAACCTCTTCGTCGCCTGGGAGACGCTGACCCACGGGGACAACGTGTCCTGATCCGCGCCGCCGCGTCTCGGCGCCGTACGGAGCAGGGTGGTCCGACCCGCCCTGCTCCGTGCACATTCTGACAGGGCATTGACAAATCCACCGGGCGCCGAGACAGTGCAAGTGACTCTCAGGGTCACGCAATCCGACGCGCGACTCACGCAATTACTCCGCAAAAGGCTCCGCGGAGGAGCACGCACCGCGGAAGAGCACCGCTGACGCACGCGGCAAGCGCGGCCGGCGCGCGCCTTGCCTGACATCCCCCACCGTCAGGAAGGAAAGCTCCGTCATGTCTCAGCGCCCTCGCCCAGGGCTCGGACGGCTCACCGCCCTCGCCCTGTTCCTGTCGGGAACGGCCCTGGCCCCACCCCCCGTCGCGGCGGCGGTCCCCGAGGACATCCCGCCCGCCGACTACCAGCAAGTCCAACTGGCCACCGGAGCAGCGGAGTTGGGTGAACCCATGTCGCTCACCGTGCTGCCCGACCGCTCCGTCCTGCACACCGCGCGGGACGGCACGGTCCGCCACACCGACGCCGCGGGCAACACCAAGGTGGCCGGCAGGATCGACGTCTACACCCACGACGAGGAAGGCCTCCAAGGCATCGCCGCGGACCCCGGCTTCGCGACGAACCGGCACATCTACCTGTACTACTCGCCCAGGCTCTCCACCCCCGCCGGAGACGCCCCCGTCACCGGAACCGCCGCCGACTTCGCGCCCTGGAAGGGGCATCTCAACCTCTCGCGTTTCACGCTCAAGGCCGACAACACCCTGGACCCGGCCAGCGAGAAAGTCGTCCTCGAAGTACCCAACGACCGCGGCCAGTGCTGCCATGTCGGCGGCGACATCGACTTCGACGCGGCCGGAAACCTCTACCTGACCACCGGCGACGACACCAACCCCTTCGACTCCGCCGGCTACGCCCCGATCGACGAACGCGCCGACCGCAACCCGCAGTTCGACGCCCAGCGCAGCTCCGGCAACACCAACGACCTGCGGGGCAAACTGCTGCGCGTCAAGCCGACCGCCGACGGCGGTTACACCGTCCCGCCCGGCAACCTCTTCGCGCCCGGCACCCCGGAAACCCGCCCCGAGATCTACGCGATGGGCTTCCGCAACCCGTTCCGGATGTCCGTCGACCGCGCCACCGGAACCGTGTACGTCGGCGACTACGGCCCCGACGCGGGCGGCACCGACCCCAACCGCGGCCCCGGCGGCCAGGTCGAGTTCGACCGGATCACCGGCCCCGGCAACTACGGCTGGCCCTACTGCACGGGAACCAACACGACCGCCGAGACGTACAACGAGTACACCTTCCCCAGCGGCCCTTCCGGCGCCAAGTACGACTGCGCGGGCGGGCCGACGAACAACTCCTTCCGCAACACCGGCCACTCGAAGCTGCCGCCGGCCAGGCCCAGTTGGATCAAATACGGCCTGGACGGATCACCCCCGGAGTTCGGCGGCGGCTCCGAGTCCCCGATGGGCGGCGAGGTCTACCGCCACGACCCCGGCCTCGACTCGCCCGTCAAGTTCCCCGCGTCACTGGACGGACGCTTCCTCGCGGCCGAGTACGGACGCCAGTGGATCAAGGCCGTCGAGGTCGAGGCCGACGGCTCCTACGGGACGATCGAGGACTTCCCCTGGAACGGCACCCAGGTGATGGACACCGACTTCGGCCCGGACGGCGCGCTCTACGTCCTGGACTACGGCACCGGAAGCAACAACCAGGCGCTGTACCGCATCGAGTACATCGCGGGCAGCAACCGCAACCCGGTCGCCAAGGCCGCCGCCGACAAGACCTCCGGTGCCCTGCCGCTGACCGTCCGGTTCTCCGCCCAGGGCAGCGCCGACCCGGAGGGGCGGCCCCTGACGTACTCCTGGGACTTCGGTGACGGTTCCACCTCCACGCAGGCCGACCCCAGCCACACGTACATCACGAAGGGCACCTACCGTCCCACCCTCACCGTCAAGGACCCCGAGGGGCTGACCGGCACGGCCAGTCTCGTCGTCACCGTCGGCAACACCGCGCCCACCGTCACCCTCCAGACGCCCGCCGACGGCCGGCTGTTCTCCTTCGGCGACACCGTGCCCTTCCGGGTCCAGGCCGGCGACCCCGAGGACGGCACCGTCGACTGCGCCAAGGTCAAGGTCACCTACCTCCTCGGCCATGACAGCCACACCCACGCCATCACCTCCGCCAACGGCTGCACCGGCACCATCACCGTCCCGCAGGACGGCGAACACGACAGCGCCGCCAACCTGTACGGCGTCCTCGACGCCGAGTACACCGACAGCGGCGGTCTGACCAGCCACTCGGTGCGTACCCTCCAGCCCCGCCACCGCCAGGCCGAGCACTTCACCGCCCAGTCCGGGATCGAGACCGCCGCGCACGGCCCCGCCGAGGGCGGCAGGACGGTCGGCTTCACCGACGACGGCGACTGGATCTCCTTCAAGCCGTACGCGCTCGGCGACGCGACCAGGCTCACCGCCCGCGTTTCTTCCGCCGGCGCCGGCGGCACCCTGGAGGTCCGCGCCGGCTCCCCGGCCGGCACCCTGCTCGGCACCGCGACCGTACCGGTGACCGGCGGCTGGGAGACCTTCACCGACGTCTCCACCGGCCTGTCGGCCGCGCCCTCGGGCACCACCGAGCTGTACCTCGTCTTCCGGGGACCGACCGGCCGCGGCAACCTCTACGACGTCGACGCGTTCACCCTCCACACCGGCACCGGCGGCACCGGGCCCGTGGAAGCCGAGTCCTTCACCTCCGGCTCCGGTGTCCAGGCCGCGGCCCACGCCCCGGCCAGCGGCGGCCGGACCCTCGGCTACATCGACAACGGCGACTGGGCCGCGTACGCCTCCGTGTCCACGGCCGGCGCCCGGACCTTCACCGCGAAGGTCTCCTCGGCCGGCGCGGGCGGCACGCTCCACATCCGCTCCGGCTCCGCGACCGGCCCCGTCCTAGGGTCGGTGGCCGTACCCGTGACCGGCGGCTGGGAGACGTTCACGACGGTCACCACCCCACTCGACGGCACCGCCTCCGGGCCGCTTGTCCTCACCTTCACGGGCGGCGGCGGAGCCCTCTTCGACATCGACACCTTCACCCTCACCGGTGCCGCCGCACGAAAGGGACGATGACCATGCCCAGCCCGAAACGGTGGGCCCCTCGAGGCCCCGCGGCCCTCGCCCTGACCCTGGCCTGCGCGCTCGCCGCACCCGCCGGACCCGCCCAGGCCGGACAGGACGGCACGCAAGCCGCCTTCGACGTCCTGGTGTTCTCCCGGACCGCCGGATTCCGCCACGACTCCATCCCGGCCGGCATCGACGCCCTGCGCTCCCTCGGCACGCAGGCGGACTTCTCCGTCACGGCCACCGAGGACGCGGCCGCCTTCACCCCCGCGAACCTCGCCTCGTACGAGGCGGTGGTGTTCCTCAACACCACCGGAGACGTCCTCGACACCGCCCAGCAGAGCGCCCTTGAGTCCTACGTCGACGGCGGCGGCGGCTTCCTCGGTGTGCACGCGGCCGCCGACACCGAGTACGACTGGCCCTACTACGGCGAACTCGTCGGCGCCCGCTTCAAGAGCCACCCCGCCATCCAGCAGGCCACCGTCCGCAACGAGGACCGCACCCACCCGGCCACCGCACACCTCGGCGCCACCTGGACCCGCACCGACGAGTGGTACGACTACCGCACCAACCCGCGCCCCGGTGTGCGCGTGCTCCAGACGCTCGACGAAAACACCTACACCGGCGGCGAGATGGGCGCCGACCACCCCATCACCTGGTGCCACACCCAGGGCGAGGGACGCTCCGTCTACACCGGCCTCGGCCACACCGCCGAGTCCTACGGCGACCCGGCGTTCCGCGCCCTGCTCCTGGGCGCCGTGCGCTACGCGGCAGGGCAGGTACCGGCCGACTGCACCGCCCCGCCCGGCACAAGCCAGGTCGAGGCGGAGTCGTACAGCTCCGGCTCCGGTGTGCAGGCCGCGGCCCACGCCCCGGCCAGCGGCGGCCGGACCCTCGGCTACATCGACAACGGCGACTGGGCCGCGTACGCCTCCGTGCCCACGGCCGGCGCCTCGGCCTTCACCGCGAAGGTCTCCTCGGCCGGCGCGGGCGGCACCATCGAGATCCGCTCCGGCTCGGCCACCGGCACCCTCCTCGGCTCGGTGCGCGTGCCGGTGACCGGCGGCTGGGAGACGTTCACGACGGTGTCGGCCACGCTCTCCACCACCGCGGCATCCGGCCCTCTGGTCCTGAGATTCACGGGCGGCACCGGCGCCCTCTTCGACATCGACACCTTCACCCTGAGCACCCGGCCCGGGACGGCCACCCTCAACTCCGACGTGCACCTGTTCTACTACCCGTGGTACGGCAGTCCGCAGGTCAACGGCGGCTGGCGGCACTGGCAGCAGGGCGGCCACACCCCGCCGGACGACATCGGCGCCGACTTCCACCCCACGCTCGGCCCCTACGACTCCGGCGACTTCACCGGCGTCGTGGCCCAGCACATGAAATGGGTCGCCCGGTCCGGCGCCGGCGTCATCGTCACCAGCTGGTGGGGGAGGGGCGGCTACGAGGACCGGCTCGCCCGCGGCATCCTGGACGCCGCGCAGCGGGAAGGCGTGAAGGTGGCCTGGCACCTGGAGCCGTACGCGGGCCGCACGGCGGCGTCCACCGCGGCCGACATCGAGTACATCAACACCACCTACGGCGGCCATCCGGCGTTCTACCGCTCCGCCGAACACGGCGACCGGGGAGCGTTCTACGTCTTCCAGAGCCTGGACATCACCGACTGGTCGGCGCTGGACCGGGTCACGGACACCGGCATCGTGCTCGCGCAGACCACCGACACCACCAAGATCGCCCACTTCTCCGGCATGTACACCTACGACGGCATCGCCGGAGCGACCGCCCCCGGCTGGAAGCAGGCCGGGGACCACGCCCGCGCCCACGGCCTGATCTGGGCCCCGTCCGTCGCCCCCGGCTACCTCGACGACCGGGCGGTGCCCGGCAACTCCACGCCGACCGTGGACCGGGCCGACGGCGCGGCCTACGACCGGCAGTGGTCCAACGCCCTCGATCCGGCCGTCGGGGGCTCACCGACCTGGGTGTCGGTGACCTCCTTCAACGAGTGGCACGAGGGCAGCTCCATCGAACCGGCCGACTCCACCCCGCCCGCCGGCCACGGCTACCGCACCTACGACGGCGCCTACGGCCGCACCGGCACGGCCGCGGAGACGGCGTACCTGGACCGCACCGCGTACTGGGCGGCCCGCTTCGGCACCCCGGCGCGACGCTGACCGTTCCGGGGGGGCGGAGATCGAGTGGAGCGCCTGCCAGGGGCGGCGTACGGTCGAACCGTGGCGGGAACCAGCCCCTGACTCCCGTCCGACGGCGCGATGCAATGAGCAATCCGGAGCCGACCCCCCAAGCCCGGGCCATCCCGCAGCGGAAGGAACAGCGCGATGGCCGGGGCAACGGCATGGCGCTGCTGGTCATCGCGTCCTGTCAGCTGATGGTGGTGCTCGACATCACCATCGTGAACATCGCGCTGCCCGAGATCCAGCGCGCGCTCGGCTTCTCGACGACGGGCCTGTCCTGGGTCGTCAACGCCTACACGCTCACCTTCGGCGGACTGCTGCTGCTCGGCGGCCGCATGGGCGACATCCTCGGCAGACGACGCGTGTTCGTCTTCGGCGTGCTGCTGTTCGTCCTCGCCTCGCTGCTCGGCGGAATGTCCCAGAACTCCTGGCAACTCCTCGCCGCCCGCGCCCTCCAGGGCGTCGGCGGCGCCATCGCGTCCCCCACCGCCCTCGCCCTGATCAGCACGACCTTCCGCGAAGGACCCGAACGCAACAGGGCGTTCGGCGTCTTCGCCGCGGTGTCGGCGGGCGGCGGCGCGATCGGGCTGCTGGCGGGCGGCATGCTGGTCGAGTGGCTCAACTGGCGCTGGGTGCTGTTCGTCAACGTTCCCATCGGACTGCTCATCGCGCTCGCCACCCCCCGCTGGATCCGGGAGTCCGAACGCCACCCCGGGCACTTCGACCTGGCCGGAGCGCTGACCTCCACGGCCGGCATGGTGCTCCTCGTGTACGGGTTCATCCGGGCCTCGCAGCACGGCTGGCGGGACCCGTACACGCTCGCCGCGTTCGGGGCGGCCGTCGTCTTCCTGCTGGTGTTCGTCGCGGTCGAGCGCCGCTCCCGGCAGCCGATCACGCCCCTGCACATGTTCGCCGACCGCAACCGGGCGGGCACCTACGGCATGATGCTGAGCCTCGCCGCCGCCATCTTCGGCATGTTCTTCTTCCTCACGCTCTTCGTCCAGAACGTGCTGGACTTCAGCCCGCTCCAGGCCGGGCTGGCCTTCCTCCCGGTGAGCGCCGTCATCGCGGTGGGCGCGGGGCTCGCGTCCCGGCTCCTGCCGAGGTTCGGACCGAAGCCCTTCATGGTCACCGGCGCCGTCCTGGCCGCCGCGGGCCTCGCCTGGCTGACGCAGACCGACGTCCATTCCACGTACGCGGGCAGCATCCTCGGCCCGATCCTCGTGTACAGCCTCGGGATGGGCATGGAGTTCGTGTCCCTCACCCTGATGGCACTGTCCAACGTGGCCACCCCCGAGACCGGCGCGGCGTCCGGCCTCCTCAACGCCACCCAGCAGGTGGGCGGCTCCCTCGGACTGTCCATCCTGGTCACGGTGTTCGGTACGGCCGGCAACCACGAGGCCGAGAAGCAGATCCCCGCGTTCCTGGCCGAGGCGACCCCCGCGGAGCGGCTGCGCTTCCAGCGCACGGGGCAGCTCCCCGATCCCTGGGCCGACGAGATCCTCACCTCCGGGATATCCGCCGCCTTCGTCATGGCCGCGGTCTTCACCGTGATCGCCGCGGTGACCGCCCTCCTCGTCATCCAGGTCCGCCCGTCCGACCTGGAACGCCTCAAAGGCGGGAGTTGACCTCAAGCGCACTTGAGGCCTCAGGGTGATCCGCATGAACACCCGAGCGAACACCCAGGCGAACACCCGAACGGGCACCCGCACCGCGGACATCGAGGCCATCGAGCAGGTCGTGGCCGCCGTCGACCGCACCCAGCGCGCCAGAGACGTCGAAGGATTCCTCGCGCTCTTCCACCCGGACGCCCTCTGGACGACCGGCCACGGCAAGGTGCTCATCGGCTTCGACGCGATCGCCGAGTTCACCCGCGCGGCGCTGCCCTCCGCGACCTGGGACGGTGACGTCACCTACGAGGCGGTCCACACGCGGTTCCTGCGCCCGGACGTGGCGGCGGTGAAGGTCCGGCAGGTCTATCACCCGGCTGCGGGCGAGGCGGAACCGGAGGGGGACTCGGAAGGCACGCCGCTCTACGTCATGACCAAGCAGGACGACGGGCGCTGGCTGCTGCACGCGTGCCAGAACACCGAAGTGCGGGTCTGAGACCGCGCCCTACTTGCTGTGCACGATCTGGATCAGGTTGCCGCAGGTGTCGTCCAGGATCGCCGTGGTGAGCGAGCCCATCTCCACCGGCTCCTGGGTGAAGTACACCCCGAGCTCGCGCAGCCGCTCGAACTCCGCGCGCACGTCGTCCACGGAGAACGACGCGGCCGGGATGCCGTCCTGGACCAGCGCCGTCTTGTACGGCTGAACGGCGGGATGCCCGGAGGGCTCGAGCAGCAGCTCGGTCCCCTCGGGGTCCTCCGGTGAGACCACGGTCAGCCAGCGATCCGCGCCCAGCGGGACGTCGTGCTTCTTCACGAAGCCCAGCACGTCGGTGTAGAAGCGCAGGGCCTTCTCCTGGTCGTCGACGAAGACGCTGGTGAGGTGGATCTTCATGGGGTGCTCTCCGGTTCCCCGGGCCTGAGCCATCGGTTCATGATGCGCTCGAGAGGCTCGGTGTTCAGGTCGTGGAACTTGTAGCGGCCCTGGCGCCGTGAGACGACCAGACCCGCGGACTCCAGTACGGCCAGATGCTGACTGATGGCCTGACGGGACAGCCCCAGACCGTGCTTGGTCACCAGCCGCGTGCAGATCTCGAACAGACTCTGCCCGTCGCGCTCCGCCAGCTCATCGAGGATGCGCCGACGGGT
This sequence comes from Streptomyces sp. TSRI0107, assembly GCF_001905845.1. Classification (GTDB taxonomy): domain Bacteria; phylum Actinomycetota; class Actinomycetes; order Streptomycetales; family Streptomycetaceae; genus Streptomyces. The sequence goes on from NZ_LIVZ01000012.1 coordinate 327,547, forward strand.
GGGGTCGGCCAGCGCCTTGAAGACATCCTCCGCCATGACCACCACGATAGGCAAGTGGAGACTTGCCTATCAAGCCGGAGTCCCCCAGGCGCCCGCGCACAGCGCCGCCTCGACCGCGTCGGTGTACACGGCGGCGGCGAGCCAGGCGCGGGCGAAGTGGTCGGAGTCGGCGGGGAGCAGGCGGCCGAAGGCGTCGCGGGAGCGGTCCGCGGCGGCGGACTGGAGGTCGTCGAGCAGGTCGCCCGCCGTGGCGAGGCCGAGACGACGCAGGCGGGCGCCGTCGCCCGACCCGCTCCCGGGCAACGCGAGGACACGGCGGCCCGCGGACACCGTCTGGTGGACGCGGCGGCGCAGGAGGTGCAGAGGCGCCTCGTCCCCGGGGGCGGCGACCGCGGGCGCCGGCAGGGGTGTCCCGGTGGGCACGTCCGCCTGCTGCAGGCGGTCCAGGCCCAGGTCCACCCGGGCGGCGGGGTCGGTGGGGTGCTCGGCGGCGAGCAGCAGGGCGCGGGGGAGCGGTCCGGGGACCAGCCGGGCGACGATCCGCAGCCGGCTGCCGCCCGCGGCGGCGAGGAGGCGCAGGTTGTCGCGGTAGGGGAGCGACGGATCGTCGTGGGCCGTCGCCAGACGCACGGGCACGCCCGCGCAGTCGGCCAGCAGACAGTCACCCGCCGCCTCCCGGACCGTGCCCATCAGGGTCACCTCCAGGAACAGCAGGTCCTGCCCGCCGTCCAGGGCCCGGACCACCTGCTCGGCGGCGGGCACCGCCCACAGCCGGTCCAGTGGCTCGTCGCGCCAGGCCGCGCCGGACGCGCGGACCGCCCGTACCGAGGCCCCCGCGCCGAGGCGGCCCGTCGGCGAGACGGTGGCACCGGACACCGCCAGGCCCGCACGGGACAGTTCACGGTGGGTCAGGGCGGTGTCGCCGATCCTTACGGCCCTGTCGGCGGCCCCGGTCGCGCGTGCCGGGCCGCCGGGCGCCACGTCCGACACCGTGTACAGGCGTCCGTCGGCGTCGGCGGTCCAGGTGACCGCGCCCGCGTAGCCGGTCGCGGTGAGCACGGGTTCGGAGAAGAGCCCGTACAGCCGCAGGGAGCCGTCCGGGCGGTACGGCTGCCGTACCGTGCCGCGCAGCGCGACCAGGTCAGGGCCGGTGGCGTCCGGAACGCGGTGAGCGACCCCGAGGGTGGCGACCAGCGCTTCGGCCAGGTCGGCGAGGCGGTACCCGGGGTCGGCGGAGCGGGCCGCGCGCACCCCGGTCACCACGGAGACGGCCGCGGCGGAGGCCCGGGGGAGACCGGCGAGCCGCGCGGTGTGCGCGGCGCGCAGCAGCTCCGCCTGGAGTACGGCGCCGGCACCGTCCGTGCCGGCCTCCAGGACGGCGGCGGCCGCGTCGTACACCGCTCGGGCGGCGGCGCGCTGCTCGGCGGTGGCACGCTCCTCGGCCTCGGCAGGGGCCGCGGGTCCGGCCGGAGCCGCGGGTTCGGCCGGGCGCGGCTGAGCAGTCGGTGCGGCCGGTCCGGGCTGAGCCGCCGGGCTCGGCGCCTCCGTCGCCCGTGTCTCCTCCGCCTCCCCCTCCTCTGTCTCCGCTTCCCCCGTCTCCTCCGCGACCGGCGCCGCCGAGGCCGCCGCCGCGCGGTGCAGGCAGTCGGGTGCGAGCAGGCACCCGCAGCGGATCGCGTCCGCGCTGGTGACCGCCCCGCCGGTCGCGTCCAGGACGACGTCGGTCTCGTCGTCCACGGCGATCCGAGCGGTGTCGCCGTCACGGACGACCGGACGCGCCACGAGCTTGGCGATGCCCGCGTCCAGCCGCTTGCGCAGCCGGGGCGAGAGCGCTCCGACGAGTTCGGCGGTGACGGACGGGGCGACCGGAGGCAGGTCCGGACTCATGCGATCTTCTCTCCTACCCAGCGGGCGAGTTCGAGCGGACTGAGGGCGGCGACGGGCATGCCCGCGGCGACGAGCTGACCGGCGATCCCCGTGGAGTAGCGGGGCCGTCCCGTGTCGTCGAGGCTCGCGCAGCCCAGGACGTGGCAGCCGGCCGAGACCAGCGCGCGGACCTCGGCGAGCAGCCCGCCGAGCGGATAGCCCTCCTCGAAGTCGCTGACGACCACGACGAGGGTGCGCGACGGCACGGTGACCAGCTCACGCGCGTGCCGCAGTCCGGCCGCGATGTGGGTGCCGCCGCCCACGCTGACCTCCAGGAGCAGCGACAGGGGGTCGTCCACATACCCGGTGAGGTCGATGACCTCCGTGGAGAACGCCAGGAAGTGGGTGGACAGCGTCGGCACCCCCGCGAGCACGGAGGCCGTCAGCGCGGCCCACACCGTGGACGCCTCCATGGACCCCGAGACGTCCGTGACCAGGATCAGCCGCCAGTCGGCGGTCCGGCGCGCCCGGCTGCGGAAGACCGGCCGCTCGGGGATCACCCGTACGGTGCCGTCCGGGGCGCGGCGCGCGGTCGCCAGGTTGGCACGCAGCGTGCGGGGCAGGTCGAGGCCGCCGCCGGGCCGTCTGCTGGGGCGCGGCAGGGACGTGCCGTGCAGGGCGGGGCGCAGGCGGGTGGCGAGCTGCCGGGTCAGCGCGTCGACCAGCCGCCGCACGAGCGGGCGCAGTGCGGCCAGCCGGGCCTCGGGCAGTCCGCCGGCGTGGCTCAGCACGGTGCGCAGCAGGTCCACCGAGGGCCGCGCACTGTCCGGGTCCAGCTCGGCGAGGACGTCCTTGCGGCCCGACGCGGCGGCTGCCGCCAGCACTTCCTCGCGGATGCCCGGCCCGAACAGCGCGGCCAGCTCCTCCGACCACTCGCGCACCCCGGGGTACGGGGCCTCCCGTCCACCACCGGCACCCCGGCCCGTCAGGTCGCCCCGGCTGCCCTCGCCGCGTCCGCTGCCGTACAACTCGTCCAGCGCGGTCGCCAACGGCGCGGCGGACGACGGCAGCCGGTCGGTGCGGCGGCCCAGGAGGAGACGCCAGCGGTCGGCGGGGTCGAGGTGCCGATCTCCGGCGGGCTGATTCCCGGCGTGATCCTCGGCGTCCTGATCCCCGGTGTCCTGTTCCGCGGCTCGGGTCGGGGGCGCCTCGGCGGTGTCGTCCGCCACCGTGCCGTTCTCCGGCACGGGCCCCGCCGGGCCGCCGCCCGGCGCCGGCGGCAGCAGTCCCATCGTCCGCAGCGTCTCGCGGGCCGCGAAGTCCGCCCGGGTCCAGGCGGCGAGCGCGGCCGGGTCGACGCCGTGCGTGTCCGCGACGCGCCCGCTGTCGAGACGTTCCTCGACGCCGGCGAGGAGCCGGTCGCGGGCGGCGGGGCTGAGGGTGTCGAAGCCGCCTCGCAGTGCGGGGAGCCGGTCCAGGAACTCCCGGTCGGGCAGCTCGGACACCCGGGTGAGCAGCGGCTCCAGCGCGGGCGCCGCCGCCTCCAGCAGCGGGCCCGCGGCGGTGAGGAGGCCGCTGAGCCGCGCGGTGAGCGCGGCGCGGGCGTCGGGGTCGGTGGCCCCGTCGACCCACGAGGCCACCCGGTCGCCGAAGACCCGCGCGTCCTCCTGCCCCAGCAGGACGCGTACGGCCCCGGCCGCGCCCCGCATCAGCGGGGAGCCGCCGGCGGCCAGCCGGGCCAGGGCGTCGGCGAGCCGGATGCCGCCCGACAGGTCGGCGCGGTGGGCGAGTTCGAGCAGGGCGTGGGCGTCGGCCGGGTCCTCGGACCCGGTCAGCCCGTCCACCTGGCGCACGGCCGCCGTCGTGAGCAGTTCTGCGACGGCGGCCGCCCGGTCCGCCCGGCCCGGCTCGGCGGCGAGCCCCGGGACATGACCGGCCCGCAGCCGGTCGAGCAGGGCCAGGCCGGCGAGGAGTTCCGGCAGGGTGCCGGACCGGGGCACGACCTCGGCGACGTCCTCGAGCCGTTCGTCCGCGAGCACGGTCAGCCCGCACTCCGCCGCCCGTTCCAGCCCTTCGAGGGCCTGCGCGGCCGTCGCCCCGCCCTCGTCGCGCTCCCCGCGCCGCCGTTCCCGCAGGACACCTTCGGCGGCCTGCGCGGGCGTCACCCCCCGCACACCGGCCGCGGTCAGCATGGCCGCGGTGGCGGGTGTCCAGCGCACCTCCCAGCGGGAGGTCAGGGCCTCGGCCCCGCCCGCGCCGACGACCTCCTTGGCCTCCCCGTACGGCACCCCGCACACCGTCAGCCGACGCAGCAGCAGCTCCCGGCGCCGGTCGAGGCCGGACCGCAACGGGTCCAGCCGCAGGTCCCGCGACACGCCGGGGCCGCCTCCGTCCGGACCCGGCAGGCCGAGTCGCGCCACCTCGGCCTCGACCGCGGGGGCGAGACCGCTGCGCGGCGCCTGCGGGGCGGGGCGCCCGCCGCGGGTGCCGACGAGCACCCGCTCCATCGCCCGCGCCACGGCCCGCCCCCGCCCGTACGGCTCACCCTGCGTGAGCACCGTCTGCACGGCTTCGACCAGTTCGCCCCGGCCCGCCGCGGGCAGGCCGCGCAGCCGGGCGAGGTCCGAGGCGAGGCGGCTGATCTCCCGTGCGTCGGCGGGCCCCGAAGGGTGGCCGAGGGACCGCAGCTCGGCGCAGATCGCCACGGCCGCCCGGGTCAGCGCCTCCTCCAGCGCCTCCGAATCGCCCGCCGCGCGCAGGACCATGTCCTGCCACTCCGGATCCCGGATGCCCGCCGGATATCCGGACCGCTCGTCGAGGAGCGCGTACGTGTACGGGATCAGCGAGGTCGTCCACCCGGGCCGCCGCCCGCCGCCCGTCACACCGTCGTTCGTGCCGGTGTCCCGCCCGGCGTGCGCGGGGCTGTGGGACACGCCGGAGCCGGCCGCCGTTCCCGCCTCCCCGCCGGCGTCCGGCCGTACCAGCGCCGGGGCGTGGAACGCGCCGACCACCACGGCCGCCCGCTCTCCCCGCGCGCTCGCCTCGGCCAGCCGGGCCCGCATCCAGTGCTCGCGCCGCAGGTCCAGCTCCGGCACCCCACCCGAGGCGACCGCGTCCTCGCGCAGCGCCCACCCGGTGAGCAGGGCCGCCCGGCGCAGCGCCTCGGGCGGGGAGCCGGGGGCGGTGGCCTCCACGAGCCGGTCCCACAAGTCGTCCCCGGGGCGGCCCGTCAGCCGGGCCCGCAGCGCGTCGCCGAGACCGGGACCACCGGAACGCGGCCCCGCGGCCCGGCGTCCCTCGCCCCACGCCCGGTCGGCGAGCGGCAGGTCGCAGGCGATCACCGGCACGCCGTGCCGGGCTGCCCAGCGCACGGCGGCCAGTTCGGGCGAGAAGTCGGCGAACGGATAGAACGCCGGCCCCTCACCGCCTCCCCCGTCGGCGGGGGCGGCGGCGAGCGCCACCGGCGCCCGCGTCTCCTCGTGACCCAGCCAGGGCAGCCACTCCTGCATCTCGGCCGGCAGTTCGACGAGCAGCACGTCCGGCTTCGCCTCGTCCAGCAGCGCGGGTACGGCGGCGGCCAGCGACGGCGCGTGGTGCCGTACGCCGACGAGATAGGGCGCGGACGGTCCGGTCAGGGCGGCCAGCGCCTCGTCGGGCGGGGCGGGGACGGACCCGGGGAAGTGGGACACGGCCGTCATCCCTCCAGGACCGTACGCAGGTCCCACAGGGTGCGCCAGGTGGCGGAACCCTGCTCGGCGCGGCGCCGGACCGGACCGTCCCAGTAGCCGCGCAGCCGGGCGGCGTCGGCCGGGTCGTCCTTGCGGACCACACCCAGCAGGTGCCCCGGCAGCAGCCCGAGCACGTCACGGTCGCCCGGGAAGTACGCCGCCGCCAGCGCGAGCGCCCCGGCGACGGACACCGCTTCCGCGGTGCTCATCACCGTGGACGGCCGCTCCACCTCCCAGCCCTCCGCCGACCGGCCCTCGCGCAGGTCCCGGAAGGCGGTGACCAGCGCCTCCAGCACGGCTTCGTCGACCTGGAACGGCGCCCCGGCCCGCTCCACCGACGCCCGCGCCTGACTGCGCACCAGCGCCGTCTCCGCGTCGAGGTCCCCGATCGGGCCGACCGTCTCGAAGTTGAACCGGCGCTTGAGGGCAGCGGACATCTCGGAGACGCCCTTGTCACGCAGGTTGGCGGTGGCGATGAGGTTGAAGCCGGGCGCCGCGTGCGCCAGCGCGTCGTCGGTGCCCGCCAGTTCGGGCACCGCGATCCGCCGCTCGGACAGCAACGACACCAGCGAGTCCTGCACCTCGGGCAGGCAGCGGGTGACCTCCTCGACACGGGCGATGGCACCCCGGGACATGGCGGTCAGGACGGGGGAGGGCACCAGCGCCTGCCGGGTGGGCCCCTGCGCCAGCAGCAGGGCGTAGTTCCAGCCGTACTTGAGCTGGTCCTCGGTGGTGCCGGCCGTGCCCTGCACGACCAGACCGCTGGTGCCGCACACGGCGGCGGAGAGCAGCTCCGACAGCATCGACTTCGCGGTGCCGGGCTCGCCGACGAGCAGGAGACCGCGCTCCCCGGCGAGGGTCACCACGCACCGCTCGACCAGCGCCCGGTCGCCGACGAACTTGCCCTCGACCACCAGGCGGCGCGGCACGCCGTCCGATACCTCGGCACCGTCGGGCAGCTTCAGGGCGCGGCCGTCGCTGCCCATGACGAACGTGACGACCGCGCGCGGAGTGAGCCGCCACGCGGGCGGGCGCGGCCCGTCGTCGTACGCGGCGAGGAAGGCCAGCTCGGTCGCGTACCGGTCCTCCGGCGGGACGATCTGGCGGGCCGGGGCGGGGGAGAGGGTGGTGGACATCGGCACGGGTTCTTCCAGGTGCGGGTCGGCGGTGGTCATCGGCGGCGCCCCTTGCGGGTGGCGCGGGTGGTGAGTTCCTCGTAGGCCGGGGCGTCACCGGCGCGGACGCGGTCCCACGCCCGGGCGAACAGCTCGGGCACCGGCATCAGCGGCACCGCGCGGGAGTGCTCGCCGACCGGGTAGAGGCCCTGCTTCCAGATCTCCACCGGCAGCGCGGGCGACTTCAGGTCGAGCCAGCCGCCCGGCAGGAACAGGGTGCGCCCGGCGCGCGCCCGCTTCGCCTCGACGACCAGAGCGGTGGCCGCGAGCTCCGCGCGGGCCTTCTTCACGCGGGCGGGCTTCCAGCCCGTCCAGCGGACGCAGTTGCGGTCCGTCGGGTCGGGCAGGGCCAGCAGCTGGAGGTACAGCGCCGCCGCGTCCGCGCTCAGACCGTGGGCCTCGGCGACCTCGGCGACCAGGCCGGGCACGCTGACCGTCGGATCCTGCGCGTACCCGGTGGGCCCTGCGGGATCCGATCCGGCCGCGAGCGCGTGGGCGAGGTCGTCGCCCAGGATCGTCCGCAGCGCCCGCATGCCGTCGCCCCGCGCGGGCCCGACGAGTCCGTCGACCAGGCCGAACACCGGGTCGTCCGCCTCCGTGAGGGCACCCGTGCGGACCAGGACGGTCTCCTGGTCGCCGTACCAGGGGCGCAGCACCAGCGCCTCGCCCACCCGCGTCAGGCCGTGCGCGTCGGCACCGCCGGTGGCCGGCATCCCGTACGCCTTGCGCAGTTCCACCGCGGTCGACGAGCCCTTCTCCGTCCACGCCAGGTCGAGGTCGAGCAGCAGCCCCGGGTCGGCGACCCGGCGGCGCAGCGCGGCCAGCCCCTCCGGCAGGACGGCGCGCAGCGAGTGCCCGTACGGCAGGGCGTACGCGAGCCCGGCCAGGGCGGCCACGGCACGCGTCAGCTCGTACCGGCCGGGCAGCGCCCGGGGGTCGTCCGGCACGAGGTTGCCGTCCTTGTCGGGCCGCAGCACCGTGGTGCGGCTGAGCCACGGGGTACGGCGCGGATTGAGGACGCCCTCGGCGGTGCCGGTGGGCACGCCGGCCGCGGAGAGTTCCCCGGCGAGGTCCTCGGGCAGGCGGACGACCCCGGCCAGCCGTTCGGCCCACAGCCGTCCCGCCGCGTCCGTGTCCGGTCCGGCCGTCCACAGGCCGGCGGGGTCGTCGGGCAGCAGCGCGCCGACGAGCGCCGCGCGGTCGCCGGAGTCCAGCGAGGCCAGCAGCGCGTCGCCGAGCTCCTTCTGCCGTGGCTTCAGCCCGGTGGCGGCGATCACCTCGTCGGTGAGCTGGGACGGCCGCCCGGCGACGAGCAGGGCCGCCTGCACGGGTCCGAGCCCGTCCCGCGTCGCGGCGACGAGGGCGGCCGGCGCTCCCGGCTGCCAGGGTGCGGCACCCTTGTCCCGGATCAGCCCGGTCACCGCGGCCAGCGCGTCGGCCGGGAACACCGGCGGGTGCGCGGTCTCCGACGCCGACGTGAAGTGCGCGACCGCGCCGAACTCACCCGCCGGGTCGTGGTCCAGCGCCAGCCAGTGCACCCGACCGGCGCGGCGGTCGACGTTCTGGCAGCCGAGGACGACGACGGTGCGGCCGTCGCGGCGCAGCACCTGACCGACCCGTTCCTGACCCTTGTGCGGCTCGCTCAGCACGACCTCGCGCAGCGCGCCCCCGGGCACGGCCAGCGGGCCCTCCGCGACGGCTTCGAACAGCAGCAGCAGTGCCTGCCGCTGCGCCTCGGGCAGGGCGGGCGAGGCGGCGCGGTAGGCCAGCGGGCGCAGCACGTCCAGCACGGACGGCCACATCGCGCCGATGCCCGGCACGGTGCCCTCGTCGCTGCGCCACCCGTCGGCGGCCCCGGCGAGCCGGGCGGACTCGGGCAGGGGCTTGCCGTCGGCCGGCTTCCCGGACAGCACGTGGTTCACGGCGCGGATCTGGCGCAGCGCGGACCAGCGCTTGTCGCCGCCCCACCAACCGTGCAGGTCGGCGAGGCCGGAGACGGCCTCGCGCAGGGTCTCGTCGTCGCCGTCCTCCGGACGGTAGTCGGCGAACATCCCGTCGGCACGCTTGCGCTCCACCTTCGACGGCTCCACCGGCGGCGCCACGAACGAGGCGACCGACTCCGCCAGCCGCAGCACCGCGCGCACGAGCGCGGCGACACCGGTGAGCACATGAGGCTCGGTGAGGGCGGGCAGAAGACGCGCGACGGTGTCCCGCAGGACCTCGTCGGCGCTCGGAAGCGCGGGCCGGCCGGTACCGGCGCCCTTCGTGTTCCCGCCGGCGCCGGTCCCCGCAGCGTTACTGCCGGCGCCGACCCCCGCCGTGTTCCCGGCCCCGGCCGCCGCCTCCGCCGCCTTCGCCCGGGCGGCCGCCTCCGCTGCCCGCGCCTGCCACTCCGCCAGCGCCTGGGCCCCGGCGCGCAGCAACTCCTCCGCCTGCTCGTCGCTCAGCGCCCGCAGCAGCGCCGACGCGCCCTCGTCGCGCGGCCGCAGCGCGTGCCAGAAGTGGAGGGGCGGAACCAGCCGCGTCCCGGCGGCGAACTCGCCGCCGCGCTCCAGCGCCGTCACCCGGCCCGACTCCCGCACGCCGGTCTCGTCGACCGTGTACAGGGCGACCTGACGGTGCGTGGCGACGACGACGGGCTCGGCGCCGCCGGGCAGCCGCAGCGCGCCGACCGGAACACCCGGCACCCGGCCCTGTGCCGTCGGCAGGGTGACGGTCCGGCCGTCCGGCGTGCCGGCCGTGGTGCGGGCCTCCTCACCCTCGCCCTCGGCGCGCACCCAGTGGCCGAGGACCGTGCCGTCCGTGCCGAACGGGCTGTGCTCCAGGCCGGGCTGCAAGGGCAGCACCGTGCAGTGCTGCTGGAGCAGCGCGGTGTCCTCGCGGATGCCGGACCGCAGGAACGCGGGCAGCGAGGCACGTCCGTGCGTGCCGGTGGCGGGGTCGTACTCGAGCCACACCTGCTGCCGCCCCTGCCGTCCCTGGCGCCAGTACGAGGTGCCGTCCCCGAGGATGCGGCGGGCGGGCGGCACGACCGTGTCCCCGGCGTGCAGGGCGCGCCCGCCGGTGGCGCGGCCGCCACCCGGCAGCGGGATGGAGGTCTCACCGGCATCGCCGCTGCCGTACCAGTTCGGGAGCCGCTCGCCGCCGAGCGGGAACACCTCGGACGGGCGGGCCGACCAGTAGCCGTGCTGCTTGCCGTCGTGCCGCCACATCACCAGCAGCTCGCCGTCCGTGTACCGGAACGACGGCCGCTGCCAGCGGTCCAGCTCCACCGGCAGCCGCAGGTCGTGCTCCAGCAGGATGTCCTCCGGCCCCACGACGATCGCCTTGTGCCGGCGGGAGAGGATCAGCGTCGGCCAGGCCTCCTGAACGGCGAGCGTGTCGTCGCGGTCGCGGTCGCGGTCGCGCCGCGTCTCGGCGTCCAGGCGCCGCAGCGCCTCGTCGAGGGCGGGCCAGCCCAGCTCGTCCAGGACACCGCCGCGCAGGGTGCGGCCGAGCAGCGGCGCCACGTCGAGCGAGGACGCACGGGCCACGGCCTGCGGGCTGACCCGGGCGGCGACGGTACGGAACGGCCGCATGCGCTGCAGCGCGACGCGTGCGTCGGGCAGTCCCGCCGCGCCGTCCAGCTCGGCGGCGGCGTCGTCCAGCCACTCGCGCAGCACGTCGGCGAGCACGGGGTGCGCGGCCAGTTCCTCCACCATCTCCGAGCCGGAACGGTGGCCGCTCAGATTGCCGACGGCGGCGTACAGCAGACGCCGGCAGCGCGGGTCCGCCGCGAGGGCGGTCAGGTCCCGCCGCCCGGGCCGGATCTCCTCCAGCCACCGGTTGAGGTTGAGGAAGACGTCCTCGTCGGGCGCGGGCAGCGCCAGCGGGACGTCCAGCGCCGCACACAGGTCGAACAGGTCGAGGTCCGCGCCCGCGTGCCAGCGGCCGGTGAACAGGTCCACCGGTCGGCCCTGGGCGCGCAGCCGCGGGGCCATGCGCTCCACCAGCGCGAGGGTGGCCGGCGAGCGGTCGCTGACCGTGCCGCCGTGCTTGCGGTGCAGCGCCCAGCGGCCGAGCCAGGCCGCCGCGTCGACCTCGTCCGCCGCCTCGGCCTCGCCGGTCAGCAGCCGGTCCGCGCCGGTCTCGGCGAGCAGCGCCAGCCAGAACTCGTCGTCCTCCGTGGAGCGGCCCAGTCCCGCCGGCATGATCTCCAGCAGCCGGACGCGGACGGCGGGCCGGCTCTCGGCCAGGACGACGAGCGTCGCCCGGTACGAGTTCCAGAAGGACGCGGGCGCCCGGACCGCCGCGGGCGACGCGAGCAGGTCCGCGACCAGGGCGCACTCCTCCGTGACCCGGTCCAGGCCCGCCGCCTTGATCAGGGCGCGCGCGTCCTGCGGCAGCGACGCGTACGGCGGCATCCCGCCCGCGCAGCGCTCCACGGTCAGCTGCCGGAACTGCGCCCAGGCCTCCGCCGGGGCCAGCCGTGCCGACAGGTCCTTGACGTGCTCCTTGAGCGCCTTGACCGTCAGCGCCCCGGCGAACGCGAACTCCAGGAACACGGCCCGCTGCCGCTCCTCGTCCACGGTCAGCGCGTGCACCCGCTCCGCCTCGCGGGCCTTGCCGAAGAAGGCGGCCGCGTACGTGGTGTTCTCGTGCTGGAGGAAGACGCGGGCGGCCTGCTCGTAGAACGTGGGCAGGAAGTGCGGCACGGCCCGGCCGAGTCGCTCGCCCAGCGCCTCGAAGCCCTCCTTCGCGGTGCCGGGGCGCGACTTGGCCTGCCGGGCGAGCCGTTCGACGTCCTTGACCAGCGCCAGCGCGTGGTGCCCGTTCGCCGGGTCGTTGACCAGCGCCCACGCCGGGAAGCCCAGGGCCTCCCGGCGGATCTGGCCGACCTCGCGCGGCTCCGGCTCCCGGGCGAGCCCCAGGAAGTCCATCGCCAGGTCCTCCGCCTCGCCGAGCGTGCCGGGCACCAGCCGTGCGACCGTCCGCTCGTCCAGCGCCGGGTGGGTGTACGCGCGGACGGTGAGGACGTCGGCGTCCTCCCGGTCCGTGGTGCCCGGGGGCAGGACGGCGCCGGCGTCGAGCAGCGCGGCGACAGTGGTCTCGTCGTACACGGTTGTGCCGTACGCCGTCATGCCGCACGCTCCTCGTCCTCGATGTCGCGTCCCGCGTACAGCGCGGCCGCCATGCGCATGCCCTCCGACCAGGCCACCGGGCCGACCAGACCGAGCTTCAGCACCCGGCCCGCCTGGTCGGTGAAGACCAGGGGACCGGTCTCCGTCTCCTCGTAGCCGTCGTAGTCGCCGACCCACACCCGGGCCTCGACGCCCCGGCCGGCCTCCAGCACGGAGCACACGGCGTTGCCGCCGCGCACGCGGTAGCCCAGCTGCGTCGCCCGGCCGTGCAGGAAACGCAGTTCCTTGAAGGCGCCGCCCGCGTAGTCCTCGACGGAGGTCGCCTCGGCGTCCAATGCCGCGGGCCGCTGCCACACCTCGCGGAAGAGCTGCTGGGCGCGCTGCTCGACGCCGAGCTCGACGGCGAACTCCCGCAGCTCCTCCAGGTCGTCGAGGAGCACGGGGTGCGGCAGGCGGACCAGATCGGGGGTGATGCGGACGGTGTCGCCGTCGAGGTCGACCAGGCCGAGGCCGCGCTCGGGGTCGGCGTCCCGCAGGAACCCGGCCACCGTGCCGTCCGCCCCCGTGACCACCAGGTCCCGCAGGGCGGCCTGCCAGGCCGGGTCCGGCCACACCCGCGCCAGGACGGCGAACGGCACCGGCAGCGAGCGCACCATCCACCGCTCCACGTCGGCCAGGCACTGCCGCTCGTGCCGCTCCAGCCACTCGGCGAGCTGCCGCAGCCCCACCACGGCCGGATCGTCGGCGATCTTGGGCGGTACGGACTTCAGCCGCCGCCCGGCCGCGTTGCGGCACACCACCTTGCCGTCGTCAAGGGCGACTTCATAGCCGCCCGCCGACACCCACCCCATTCGTGTGCCTCCCGCACCCGCGATGATCAAGTGACGGGAACTGTAGAGGAGGGCACTGACAACGGGTTCGCAGGGCTGCCGCCCGGAAGTGGAAACCGCTGCTCGGGGTACGGTCACCAGTACTTGCAGACGATCGCCGGGACGGTGCCGTGATGAGTTCGCTGGTGTTCGACAGCGATGACCTGGAGGAGACCGAGGAATTCCTCTGCCGGGCCTACGCCCGCATGACCATCGGCAGCGGCAGCCCGGAGGGGAACACGGCACGCATGCGCCGCGACACCATGCCCTCGGTCAGCGTCGACGAGCTGGACCTGGGCTTCGACATGAGCTACGCGGTGGAGCCCCTGGGGAGGATATGCCTGTGCCTGGTCCATGAGGGGACCGTCCAGGACCACGTGTTCCAGGGCGTGCGGGATTCCTTCGGCCCCGGCGACATGGTCCTCTTCGCACCGCCGGACCTGCCGTACGCCGGCCGGATCTGCTCCGCCCGCTACAACATCACGATGCTGGACCCCGGCCTGCTGGACCAGGTCGCCGCGACCGGGCCGAAGCCGCTCCGGGAGCCGGTACGGCTGACGGGGCACCGTCCGCACTCGCCGGCCGCGGCCCGGCACCTGAAGCAGACCATCACCTACCTGCGCGACCACGTCCTCGGCGACCCGGACGCCGCGGGTCAGCCGCTGATCGCCTCGGCCAGCGGCCAGCTGCTCGCCGCGAGCGTCCTGGCCGCCTTCCCGAACACCGCGCACACGGACCCGACCGCGCAGGACCGCACGGACGCCCACCCGGCCACCCTCAGACGGGCCGTCGCGTACATCGAGGACCACGCCGACCAGCCCCTCACGGTCGCCGACATCGCGGCCGCCGCCCACGTCACGATCCGCGCCCTGCAGTACGCCTTCCGACGTCACCTCGACACCACGCCGCTCGCCTACCTGCGCCGGGTCCGCCTCGCGCAGGTCCACCGGGAACTGCGCGCCGCCCACCCGCTGGGCGGGACCACCGTCGGGGACATCGCCGCGCGCTGGGGCTTCGCCCATCCCGGCCGGTTCGCCGCGCTCTACCGCGAGGCCTACGGGACCAGCCCGTCCGACACCCTGCGCGGCTGAGCCACGGCACGGGCCGCGATCAACCGACGACGGCACCCTCCCCAGGTCCCTGACGGCTCTCCAGCGCGGTGTTCAACGCGTGGCGGATCTCAGGCGGCAGCCACTGGCAGCGGGGCCACTGCACGATGTGCTCCGCCACCTCCCGCAGCTTGGTGTTCGTGTGCTGCGACACCGTCTTGAGCACGTCCCACGCCGAGTCGGGGCTCAGTCCCCCGTAGGCGATCACCACGCCGATGGCCTGGTCGACCACGGCGTGGGAGACGACGGCATGCCTCAGCTGTTCGACTTCCTCCTGCAGATCGATCATCCTGCGCACGGGGTCCTCTGGCTGGCGCATGCTGGGCCCGGTCCTTGCTTAGTCGGCCACTGGTCACCGGGCTTCTGCCCCCGCCCCACGTGCGCAGCAGCCCCTGGAACGAAGACATGCGGCCCCGGTGGTCCGGAAAACGAAACGACGTGCGTGAGGCGTCACCGAGCCGCGCGCCTCTTCGCCGCGAACCGGCGGTAGTGCTCGACCCGCTCGCCGTCCACGTCGATCAGTTCCAGGATGTCGATCGCCGTCTCGCGTTCGCCGGAGACGGCCTCACGCAGGATCAGGGCGAGGCCTTCCCGGGCACGCATCCGGCACTCGCCGTCCAGGTGCGCACGGCCGTACGCCTCCTCGGAGGGGTGTGGGTCCCCGGCCACGAGGTGCCACAGCAGCGTCACGAGATACGCCCGGGCGTGGTCCGACAGGGGTTCCGTCAGCGCGGCGAGGATGACACCGACGGCGGGCACCGCCGCCTCGAAGAGCCCTCCCCGGTCGATGAGGTGGCCGTCCAGGTCCGCGTCGGCCATCTCCGCGTAGGTCTCCGCCTCCAGCACCCGCCGGAACAGATCGGGCACGTGCTCCGCGCCTTCACCGCATCCGCATCGCAGCCGCCCCCACGCGTAGCGGTCGAGCTCGGCCCGGACCGGCTTGGCCATGCGCACGGAACCCGTACCTCCGTCGGTTGGCTGGGAAGGTCGCGCTCACGGTACCGCCGTCGGGGGGAATGCCGGCCGGGAGCCGGGGCACATGGGTCGTCGTACGGCCCACGTGCACAACGGTGACAAGGGAGGCTTCTCGATGCTCATGGCACACCCCGCTGTACTGAAGAACCTGATCGAGCAGTACGACACGCTGCGCATCCTGCACGCCGAGGAGGGCAGCACCGAGGTGCGCCAGCGGATGGACGACGTCGCCTACACGCTGTGCGTGGCGACCGGAACGCGAGACATCGACGCCGCTCTCATCGCCGCCCGCCACCAGCTTCCCGGTGCCCGCCCTGAGGACGACTCCCTGCTGACGACGTGACGGTCCGCCCGGCAGTCGCGCCTTCGCCGGCACCGGCCGGCGGACCGCCGCCGGCGATGCGCGTCAGGTCGTTCGCCAGCGACTCCAGCCACGCCACGGCCGCGTAGTACAGCCGAGGCGTGCCCGGTGGCCCGGCGGCGGCCTTCGTGAACGCGGGATCGACCAGTGGCACCGGCGCGGTCGGGGTGTCACCACCGGGATCCAGCGCCGCCGAGACCAGCAGCATCCGGCCCGCGAGGCGTTCCCCCAGCGTGCCGACCGACTCCGCCGCCCCCGGAGCCAGCTCGACGCGCGGCGGCTCCAGGAGGCGTTCGGAGCCCCACAGCGTGTGGTGGCCGGCGATCAGGGTCGCCTGCCAGTCCACCTTGGGCAGCGTCGCCGGGCGGCCCGTGCCGCCGAAGCGCGACGGCTCGCTCTGGAACTGCGCGTACGCGGACTCCGCGAGGATGACCGCGTGATGCAGCGACCGGTGAGCGGGCGCACCCGACGGCGCGGCCACCGCGCCGCCGCCCGCCAGCGACGCGGTGGTGGCCACCGCAATCTCCGCGGCCCGGCGCAGAAGTGCCGCGGCCGCGTGGCGCAGCTCGTCATGGGCGCCGCGCGGCCACGCCAGCACGCCGAAGACGGCGCCGATCGCGCTGCCGACCAGCACGTCCAGCATCCGCACCTCGGCCAGCCGCCACGTCGACGGCGCCAGCTGGGCGAAGACCAGCGCCACGAGCACGGTGAAGAGGCCCTGCGCCCAGCCGACACCCCGCACCGGTCCCACCGTGAAGACGAACAGCATCCACACGGGCAGCAGCACGGCGTAGACGGCGGTGTCGGTGCCCGCCACCGTCAGGACTCCACCCGCCACCAGCGCCCCGGCCAGCGTTCCCGCGAGCGCCAGACGGATCGTGTGCCAGGTGTCGTCCATGGTCGTCCGGGTGAGCGTGAGCGTCGCCAGCATCGCCCAGAACCCGTGAGGCAGCGTGTCCAATCCGGCCACGAGCCGGGCCGCCGTCAACGCCAGGGCGATGCGCACCGCGTTCTGGAACAGCACCGACCGGCGTCCGGCATGGCCGCGCAGCCGGTGCCACCACAGGGCGGGCGCCCGGACCGTGGCGTACCAGAAGAGGCCCCGGGGCGCCTGGACCACGGCATGCCGGCCCCGCACGGCCCGATCGGCCGCCGCGCCCATCGCCAGCGAGGCATCGGCGACCTCCAGCACGGCGGCGTGCTCCCGCAGCACCGCGGGCGGGAACCGGGCGGCGGCGGAGGAGCCGGATGGGCTCACGCCCTCCGACAACGCCGACAGGCGCGCGCCGGCCGCGTCCAGCTCCTCGTACGGCGCCACAGGCGACGGCCCCGACCGCAGACAGGCCCCGGTCGCCGTGGCCAGCTCCGCCACCGCCCGCAGTACCGCGATCACCTCGGGGGCCGGCTCGCGCGGCGGCGGAGGCAGCTGGGCGAGGCGGCTCAGGAGGGTGCGGGTGGCGAGACCGGTGTGCGCGAGGGCGCGATCGTGCACACCCGGCCCCGCGGGCCGTTCCGCCTCGGGCACGTTCAAGGACCGCAGCGCCTGGCCCGCCTCCGCGGCCGCTGCCCTGTCCGCGTCGGTCAGCGTGTACGGCGGCTGGGACAGCAGGCGCGCGCAACGCGCGGCGGTCCGCAGGGCGTCGGAGGTCCGTTCGCGGTAGGTCGCCGGGACGGGCTCGGCGAAGAGCAGCGCCTCGGCCGCGGCGAGCAGCGCCAGCCCGGCGGTCGTCCCGATCAGCCGGTCGCCGAGCGAGCCCGGATCGTACGGCGGGAAGGACGGCAGGATGTACAGCAGCTGCAGCCCCGGCGCCGTCCCCGCCGGACGCGGGCCGCCCACGGCGGCGAAGGCCAGCGCGAAGCCGACCACCAGCATGCCCAGTACGGCGCTCCAGGTGCGCACCGACAGGTAGGTGCCGACGACCACCAGCAGCCAGCACACCGGCAGCACGCGCAGCACGATCGCGGCCCGCTGCCGCCCGGTGCCGGGTATCCGGGCAAGCCCGCCGAGCGCCACCGCGCCGAACAGCGCGTACGTGGCCGCGACGGGGCGGTCGAGTCCGTACCGGAAGAAGAAGAAACCGGCCGTGGCGGCGAGGGCCACGCGTACCGCCCGACGGAACGAGGCGGCGTAGGCGGCCGGGTTCCACGCGAGTCGGAGACCCCTCACCCCTTCAGGATCACCCACGACCGGCGCCCCGGCATCCGGCGGTCCCGCATGCCCGGAGGTGTCAGAGGCCGGCGAGCAGGCCGTCGAGCGGGGCGGGTACGCGGTCGGGGGCGAGCGCCTCGACGAGGACGCGGCCGTAGTGGATCTTGCGTCCCTTCTTCGTGCCGAAGAAGCGCCGCAACTGCTGCTGTGCGGTGCGGCCCTGCTGCGCCGGCTGCCGCAGGAAGGTCCGCAGGGCGCGCAGGTCGCCCTCCGCGCGGACTAGTTCCTCCACCCGTGCCACGCCCAACGCGCGGATCAGCTCGTCCTCCAGGTCCGCCGCGCAGACGAAGAACTCCTGCCGGGCCGCACCGGCCCGCTCCAGGGCGCGCGCGTAGTAGCGGCGCTCCGCCTCGTCGCAAAGGCCCGTGAGGCGGAGACCCAGACCGGGTGGCCCGAGGAGCTGGGTGAAGCGCCCGACGCTCATCGCGCCGCCGATCGGCAGGACGCAGACGCCTTCCGCCGCCAGGTCCCGGCCGCGGCCGGCGGCCAGCGCGTCGACCGCCGCTACGTCGCTGGGCCCTTCGAGCAGGACGACCGTCCGTACGGACAGCCGCGCGGCCAGCTCGTGCGCCGGGTCGCCGGAGCCACCGGCCGCCCACGTGGTGACCGCCTCCTGGAACGCCCCCATGTCAGCCATGGGACGAGTCTGCGCCCTTTCCGGCCACCACGGCAGGGATTTTCCGCTGCCGAGGCGCTGCCGAGGCAGGCCGGGGCACTGCCGAGGCACGCGGCCGACCGGGCGAACCGCCTGACCGGTGTTCAGGACGCGGCCGGGGGCATACGCATGACACGGTCCCCACGGCCGATCCGTTCGACTCCCAAGGAGGCACACCGTGCTGGCCATCATCGCGGCGGTCCTGCTCTTCATCGCGTTCCTCATCAACGCGGCGGACATCTCCACCAACGACGTCTTCACCTCGACCAACGTCATGCTGATCGGCTTCGCCCTGCTGGCCCTGCACGTCGCGGGCATCGGCAGCGGCTGGGCGGCACGGGGGCGCAGGCGCTGACGGTCGGCGCGCCGGGGCACCGCCTGATAGCCTGTGATCTTCGCCGGTCGTCCGGACGGAGTCCGCCTGGCAGGTCGCCATGTCCGGTCCCCAGCGTCAGCTCCAGACCGCGCTCGACGCGCTGGACGACGCCTTCGCATCCGAAGCGCCGTTCACCGTCACCGGGTGCGCGTACTGCTACGGCGAGCAGGACCTCGCCGCACTCTCCGGCCCGCTGAGCGGGATATCGGACGACCTGCTCGCCGCCGTCGCCGCGGAGACGCCCGACCACTGGGACGACTTCCCGCGCCTGTACCGCCGTCTCGCCCCGCTCGTCGTCCGCTCCGTCGTCACCGGCACGCTCCACGTCGACGAGGACCTCATCGCCTCCCGGCTGGTCCGGGCGGGCTGGACCACCTGGGACGCCCCGCTGGCCGAAGCCCTGCGCGACGTCTGGCAGACCTGGTGGCAGAGCACGCTGCACACCCACCCCACCCCCGTCCGCATCCGGAAGACCCTCGGTCTCCTCACCGTCGCCAACGCGAGCCTGCGCCCGTGGCTGAGCACCTGGACCGCCACCCGCACCCCGGCGGCCGACGCCCACCTCGCCGACCTCCTCGACGACGTGCTGTGCGAGTTCGAGATCACCGACCTGACCATGGGGTTCTACGGCGAGTACGACGCCGGCGCGGAACTGCTGGACTGGCTCCTCACCGACGTACACGACCGCGTCGACGACGCACGTCTCACCGACCCGTACCTCCTCGACCACCATCGGGCAGTCACCGCGCGGCCCCACCAGCGCCTGCCCTAGGGGGTGTCTCGCCGATCAGGCCGGGCTCGCGGCGTCTGGCACCGCGCCTCGCCGCGTTGTCGTCACTCGCCGATTCCCCCAAGCTCTCGGCTCCGCTCGAGCAGGGGGGACCCCCACCGCATCGGCTCCCTCCTCCGCCTTGCGATGCACGGCACCAGACGCCGCTCCCTGA
>NZ_LIVZ01000013.1 GCF_001905845.1 Streptomyces sp. TSRI0107
CGCCAATCAGCCGAGTGAACAACGCTCCAGGCCAATACACCTAGGGGGTGTCTCGCCGCTCTCACGCACGGCAACCCGCTACTGGTCTGTACCAACCCCTTGCCCCCGACCCTCCGGCGACGCAAGCTCCCCTCATGGAGCTGGAGTTGCGGCATCTCAAGACGGTCCGGGCCATCGCCGACGCCGGCAGTCTCACCAGGGCGGCGACAGCGCTCGGGCTGGCACAGCCCGCGCTGAGCGCACAGCTCAGACGGATCGAACGGGTTCTGGGAGGTGAGCTGTTCGAGCGGGGACGGCACGGCGTGCGGGCCACCGCACTCGGCGAACTCGTCCTCGAACGCACCCGCGTCGTCCTGCCCGCGGTGACCGAACTGCAGCAGGAGGCGGCGCGGTTCGCCCGCACCCCGCGCGCCACCGCGTGCCTGCGGCTCGGCGGAACCCACGGTCCGCTGCTCGGCGCCCTGGTGGACCGGCTCGCGGACGCGCTGCCCGACGCCCGCGTGACCACCTGCGCCTCCTGGTCCGAACGGCAGCTGGCCGACCTGCTCGCCGAGGGCCGGCTGGACTTCGCCCTCGCCGGGACGTGCGGGTCCGCCGCCCCGCCGGGCGCCGATGGCCTTCAGTGGCGGGAGATCGCCGTCGACCCGGTCTTCGTCATGCTGCCCGAAGAGCACGCGCTCGCCACCGCGCCCGACGTCGGCCTGACCGAGCTCGCCGGTGAGGAGTGGGCGTGCGTGCCCGGCGACGGATGCTTCGGGGACTGCTTCACCGCCTCCTGCGCCCGCGCCGGTTTCACACCGCACCGCGTGTACGAGACGGACACCGCGTCCGTGGTGCACCTCGTCCAGGTCGGCCGGGCGGTCGGCCTGTGCCGGGCCACCTTCCCGGCCACCCCGGGCATCGTCACCCGGCCACTGCGCGGCACGCCCCTGGCCTGGCGGCACCTGCTCGGCTGGCACGGGGCGACGCAGGACGCGGACACCGCCGCCACCGTCCTCGCCCAGGCACGCATGGCCCACGCGGGCGTGGCCGCGCGCAGCGACAGCTACACCGAATGGCTCGCGGCACACCGCGTGCCGTGAAGCGACCCCGGCTGCGCGGCAGCCGCGTTCCATAACACCGGGGAGAGGGTCAACCGATGCCTTACGCGGGCCGGTTGACCCTCCTTACGGTTTCGGCACCTCCCCACCGAGTGAGAAACCCGAACCGAGGAGATCCCCCATGCTCCGACGACACACCCGGGCCAGAGCCGCGGGTGCCGCCGTGGCGGCGACGGCCGCCCTGCTCGTGGCCGGGCTCAGCGGCTCCGCGAGCGCCGGGCAGGCCGTCGCCCCCACTCCGCCCTCCGCCGCGGAGACCCTGCGCACCGACGCCGCCCCGCCCGCCCTGCTCCGCGCCATGGAACGCGACCTCGGTCTGAACCGGCAGCAGGCGGAGCGGCGGCTGGCCAACGAGGCCGAGGCCGGCGCCACCGCGGGCCGCCTGCGCGCCGCCCTCGGCGACGACTTCGCGGGTGCCTGGGTGCGCGGCGCCGAGTCCGGCACCCTCACCGTGGCGACGACGGACGCCGACGACGTACGCGTCATCGAGGCGCGGGGCGCGCGGGCCACCGTCGTACGCCACTCCCTCGCCGACCTGGACGCGGCCAAGGCCCGCCTGGACCGGGCGGCCGAACGGCAGGACGCGACCGACACGCCGGTCCGGTACGTCGACGTACGCACCAACACGGTCGTCGTGCAGGCCGTACGCCCGTCCGCGGCCCGCGCCCTCCTGGACGCGGCCGGCGTCGACGGCTCCCTCGCCCGGGTCGAGCGGACCACCGACCGGCCCCGCGCCCTGTACGACCTGCGCGGCGGCGAGGCGTACTACATCGACAACAGCGGCCGCTGCTCGATCGGATTCCCCGTCACCCGGGGCACCCAGCACGGCTTCGCCACCGCCGGGCACTGCGGCCGGGCCGGGGCGAGCACCAGCGGCCACAACCGGGTGGCCCAGGGAACCTTCCAGGGCTCGGTCTTCCCCGGCCGTGACATGGCCTGGGTGGCCACCAACTCCCAGTGGACGGCGACCCCGTACGTCAAGGGCGCGGGCGGCCAGAACGTGCAGGTCACCGGGTCCACACAGGCGCCGGTCGGCGCGTCCGTGTGCCGGTCCGGCTCCACCACCGGCTGGCACTGCGGCACCGTCCAGCAGCACAACACCAGCGTCACCTACCCCGAGGGCACCATCACCGGCGTCACCCGCACCTCGGTGTGCGCCGAGCCCGGCGACTCGGGCGGGTCCTACATCTCCGGCAGCCAGGCGCAGGGCGTCACCTCCGGCGGCTCCGGCAACTGCAGCAGCGGCGGTACGACGTTCTTCCAGCCGATCAACCCGCTGCTGCAGAACTACGGCCTGACCCTCAGGACGACCACGGACCCCGGGGAGCCGGGGGAGCCGGGCGAGCCCGGTGAGCCGGGCGGCACCTGGGCGGCCGGCACCGTCTACCAGCCGGGCGACACCGTCACCTACGGCGGCGCCGGCTACCGGTGCCTCCAGGGTCACCAGGCCCAGCCGGGCTGGGAGCCGCCGAACGTACCGGCACTGTGGCAGCGGGCGTGAGCCGCTGAGGCGGGGCGCCACCGCGTGACCGACCGCTCCCCGGACGGCCGACCGGACGTCCGGGGAGCGGCCCGTGTCAGGGGCCGGGCCCGGGGTCCGGCCGTACCGCGGACGTCAGTCCGGCCCGTGCCGCTTCCAGCTGGGCGGCGAAGGCGATGCCGAGGAACAGCGCGACGCCCGTGAGGTTGGCCCACAGCAGGAGCGCGACGAACGCCGTGAGAGGCCCGTACACGGCACCGAACGAACCGCTCTCGGCGACGTACAGCGTCAGCAGCCACGTGGTGCCGACCCACAGCACCAGGTGGACGGCCGAACCGAACGCGAGCCAGGTGTAGCCGGGCTGGTCCCGCCGCGGCGACCAGCGGAAGATGACCGCCGAGGCGACCCAGGCGAGGACGATGCCGGCCGGGAACCGCAAGACCTCCCACCACGCCGACACCCCGGGCCGGCCGAACGCCTCGGCCGTCGACTCGCCCACGGCCGCGCCCGCCACCAGGACGAGGAAGCCCAGGACCATCGGGACGCCCGCGGCGAACGCGAGCAGCAGGGCCCGGCCGTACTTCCGGGGGAAGGGCCGGTCGCGTTCGATGCCGTAGATGCGGTTGGCGCCCCGCTCCACCTGGCCCATGGCCGAGGCCAGATTGAGGACCGAGAAGGCCAGACCGACCCACAGCGCGACCGTGCCCCAGACGTCCGAGTGGGCGCTGCGGCGGGTGCCGTCCAGCGCCTCCTCGACGACCTCCGCACTGGCACCCGGCACGATCCGGCCCAGGGTCAGTTCGATGATCCGTCCGACGCTCTCCGTGTGCGCGGCCGTGGCCACCCCGACCAGGGCGATCATGAAGGGCACCAGGCCCAGGACGATCTGGAAGCCCAGGGCGCGCGCGTTGGTGAAGCCGTCGGCGTACCGGAACCGCGAGAACGCGTCGGCCAGCAGCCGCGCGCCTCCGTAGTGCCGCAACGCGGTGAAGGCCTCGTCGCCGGAGAGCTCCTCCCCGATCATGTCCCGCGTCTGCGGAACGTGTACGACCGTCCCCATCGTCTGCGTCTCTCCTCGCACCTCGGGCCGGCAGCGAGCGCGATCACCGGGGCGCCTGCCGCTCCGGTTCCCGGGATACCGTCTGCCCGGCCGCACGCGATGCAGGCGTGCGGCCGGGCACCACCCGGGCAACCCGCCTGGCCGCCGCCGTCAGCCCTTTCCGACGACGATCACTTCGTCCCGGTCGTCCCAGCGGCGTCTCTCGCTCTTGGGCGGATTGATCCGCAGTCCGTGGCCGGGATCCGTCGAGGCGTCGACGTGGCTCCGGTACCCGATGGCGCACTCGCCCCGCTGGCGCGCCGCGGCCACGACCGTGGCGAAAGCCGTCTCGCGGCCGGGCAGGACGTACTCGGCCGCCGGCCTCAGGTGCACCCCGCTGCCCTCGGCGGAGAACAACTCCTCGAACACCGCCGCCAGGTGCCGGTTCTGGGAGATCTGCGCCATCAGCAGACCGATGAGCTTGCCGCTGATGATCACGTCGGCTCCCGGGCTGATCGGAGCCAGTGCCCGGTTGCGGTCGTCGATGAGTTCGGTGACCACCGGCAGCTCGCGTCCGGTGGCCCGCTCCAGCTCCTGCAGCAGCAGGAGGGTGACGAGGGTCCGGTCGTCGGGCTCCTCGTCCGGCAGCCGGTCCGGGGCGCGGTCCTCGCCGAGCACGATGACGCTGTCGTACGAGGCGATCTCCAGGCGGCGCAGGGTGTCGCGGCGGGTGATGTCGCCCTGGTGCAGGGTCAGGGTCAGTCCGGCGCCGACGTCGCTGTCCGCGTCGCCGACCTGCCGGACCGTGGTGTCCGAGGCGTCCGTGACCACGTCGACGGCCGAGCCGGGCCGGGCGCAGCGGCGCAACTGGTCGACGATGAGGGGCGCTCGGCGGTTCCAGCCCAGCAGAAGCACCCGCTCCGGCCGGGCCGGCGCCGGCCGCGCACAGGCCATCGCCGTGTCCTCGGCCAGGTGGGAGCAGTCGTCGAGCCAGATGGTGTCGTCGTCGCGGGAGATGACGACGAGCAGGTCGTCCGGGCCGATCGGCGTGTGCGGCGGCGGACCGAGCAGGGGGACGTCACCCCGCATCAGCCCGACGACGCTCGACGTCGCGTAGGCGAGCAGCGCGTCTCCGAACGGGCGTCCGGCCAGGGCCGGTGCGCTGGTCAGGTAGAACTCGTCCCCGGCGAAGTCCAGCAGTTCGCGGTGGACCAGGGAGAGCCCGGGGCGGCGGGCGGCCTGGACGATCAGCGCGGCGGTGATCACGTCGCTCTCCAGGACGATGCCGCCCGGCCCCGCGGCGAGGGAGGCCGCGAGCCGGTACCGGTCGTCCCGCACGGCGGCGACGACGGGCGGCCCCGGCTCGTCGCCGGGCAACGCGGCCTTGAACGCCAGCAGCGTCTTGACCACTTGGGCGTCGGCGTCGGGCGCGTCGTGGGGGAGGACCAGTACGACGCCGGCGGCGGCCGGGTTGGTCAGGGAGAGCACGGCCGGGTCTGTGGTGGGGCCACTGCGGCAGATCAGCCGGGTGCGGCCGGTGGGGCCGGCCTTCGTGTTCAGCGCCTCCTCCATCTCGGTCTTGTCCCGGTCGGCGAGCACGGCCACCGCCGCGCCGTACCGGTTGGCGTTGGCGGCCACCAGCTCGCCCACCACCGTGAAGACCTGCTCGGACCAGCCCAGAACCACCGCGTGCCCTTCTTCCAGCACGGTGGAACGGCCCCTGCGCAACGCGGTGAGCCGTTCCGTGAACGCCGTGGTGATCAGGCCGACGAGAGTGGAGACGTACAGCAGGGCGACGAGGGCGAGCAGCACGGACAGCAGCACCCGCACAGGTGTCCCGGTGGCGCCGCCCAGTCGCAGTGTCTCCCCGGTGTGGCGCCACACCTGCACCAGCCTGTCCAGGCGGGACGCCGGTGCGTCCGGGTCGGTCCACACCAGGATCGTGCTGGCCGGAACCACGACCGCCAGACAGAGCAGGGCCAGCCAGCCCACGAGGGCGGGGGCACCGCGTGTGAGCGTGCTGTCGAACCAGTAACGAACCCTGTCTCCGAAAGGAGTACGCCGCGGCGCCACCCTTCTCCCCCCTGTCGCGGTACATCCCCGACCGAAGTGTGCTGGCTCGGCGGCCACGACGGACGAAGACCGCGGCGAGTTCACACCTTCGGGCAGATCCCACGAGAGGCCGAGCCGCGACGACACGGCTCGGCCTCTCACCACGGGGGTCCCCACGTCTTACGGGTAGCTCACCAGGTCGGCGACATCGGTGGCCGAGTCGGACGGGCCGCCGCGGTCGTTGACGACGTGCCGGATGGTCCCGGTGCCGCCGAGGGACACGGTGACCATGTTCCGGAAGCGGACGTCCGGGCGGTCGGGCACTTCGAAGGCGTGCTCGGCGGTGACGCTCGGGTCGGCGTTGAAGAAGCAGTAGCTGCCGAGCCCGTAACGCCTGGTGGCTGGTGACCGCGTCGGCGACCTTGTAGGCGGCGTAGCCCTGCGTGGAGCCGTTCATCCAGGCGGCCTGGTTCGGCGGGTCGTAGGGCATCTCGTTCTGGTGGAAGTACGTCCGGCCGCCGTTGCCGTTCCAGATGGTCTGGTGCTTCTGGTAGTGCTCGACGAACAGGCCGTACATCGTCACGCCGTCGCCGTTGACGACGAGACCGGTGTCGGCGGTGTCGGTGTTCCAGCCGATGCCGCTGCCGGGCGTAGGCGAGGATGGTGCGGAAGTCGTCGACGGTCACCGTCTCGCCGTCGTCGGTGATGCCGTTCATCGACGAGATACCGGTGTGCGACGTATCGAGCTTGTTGCCGCTCCACCCGCCGAAGGACGGTATGACATCACCGCCGGCGGCGCGCACGGTGACAGCCATCGCGCCCGGCCCGGGCTCCGGGGTGCCGCCCGCCCGGCGCGGTCCACCTCTGGTTGGCGGCGCCGGTGCAGGTCCAGATCTGCAGCCGGGTGCCGTCGGCCGAGCTGCTGCCGGTCGCGTCCAGGCACTTGTCGCGCTCGCCGGGGAGGAGGGGAGCGCCGCGAGCAGGGCGGTGGCACGCCGTACGCGCGGGCCGCCCGGTCCGGCGGCCGCCCGCGCCGGAAGGAATTGCGTTGACGCGCCCCTGACAGAACAGGATTTCCGTGGCACGCTGCCTCACGCACGTCTATCCGCACCGCTCTTCGAACCCCACCCTGCCCGTACGCGGAAGCCCGGGCACGGCAGAAGGAGACATGCGTGAGACGCCATCGCACAGCCGCGGGCATCCTGCTGGCCGTCGGAGCCCTGTTCACCGGCGGGCTCGTCGAGGCCGGCGCGGCCAACGCGGCAGCCCCCCACAGCGGTTCGGGACAGTCCGTACCGGCCCGCGCCTCCTCCGTCGCCGAACAGCACACGGCCCGCACCTTCTGGACCGCCGACCGCATGCGCGGCGCCACCCCGCTCGATCTGCTGCTGACCCCCCGGGCCGCCCGGCAGTTGAAGACCCCTGCCGCCGGCGGACGGACGACGACCGTCGAACCCACCGCCGCCCCCGCCGCCTTCCCGCAGGCCGGTGGCGCGTGGAGCGGCGGCGGCGCCGTCGTCAAGACGTCGGGCCGGGTGTTCTTCACCTTCCAGGGACGCACCGCCTCCTGCTCCGGCAACGCCGTGACCAGCCAGAACGCCAGCACCGTCATCACCGCCGGACACTGCGTCAAATACCAGGGCAGCTGGCACACCAACTGGGTCTTCGTGCCCGCCTACGACAACGGCAACGCGCCGTACGGCCAGTGGACCGCGACCAGGACGCTCACCACCCCGCAGTGGGAGGCGAGCGAGGACATCAACCACGACATCGGCGCCGCGGTCGTCGCCCCGCTGAACGGCCGGACGCTCACCTCGGTCGTCGGCGCGCAGGGCATCCAGTTCAACGGCGGCTACAACAAGGCGATGTACGCCTTCGGCTTCCCGGCCGCCTCGCCGTACGACGGGACGAAGCTCGTCTACTGCAGCGGCAACAGTTCCAGGGACTTCCTCTTCTCGCAGGACCACAGCCTGGGCTGCAACATGACGGGCGGCTCCAGCGGCGGTCCGTGGTTCACCGGCTTCAGCGAGGCGACCGGCACCGGTCTGCAGGTCTCCGTGAACAGCTTCGGCTACACGTTCCTGCCGAACCGCATGTTCGGCCCGTACTTCGGCGACGAGGCGAAGGCCCTGTACGACAAGGCGCAGACCTCCTAGCGACAGCGGGGGCGGCGGCGGGCGCCGGCGAGCGGCAGGGGACCGGCGTACAACCCTTGCCGCGTGCGGCGGGTCTTGGTGACTACCGAGCACGCGTCAGAAACGACCGGCCCCTCGCCGCCCCCAGGGGGTTCCCCTTGTACTCCAGAACACTTCAGGCCTCCGCCGTCGCCGTCGCCGCGGCCTCCGCCGTCATCGTGCTGTCGAGCACGGCGCCGGCGGGGGCGTACGGGGACAGCTCCCGCGCCTCCCGCGCGAGTGCTTCCAGCCCGGCCCCCGCGGTGTCCACGCGGGCCGACTTCGACGGCGACGGATACGCCGACGTGGCGATCGCCGCTCCCGGGGGCACCGTGGGCGGCAGGTCCGGCGCCGGCTACGTCGCCGTCGTCTACGGCATGGCCGCGGGGCCCGACGGCGTCAAACGCCAGCTCATCAGCCAGAACCGCTACGGCGTTCCCGGCACCGCCGAGACCGGAGACGGTTTCGGCGACTCGCTGGAGGCGGCGGACCTGGACGGCGACGGCTTCACCGACCTCGTGGTCACCGCGCCTGGCGAGGATGTCGGCGACGCCCGCGACACGGGAACGCAGACCGTGCTGTGGGGAGGAGTGGGCGGACTCGCCACCGGCGCCTCCCTCGGCACCGGCCGGTCGGCCACCGAAGCCGGCGACTTCGACGGCGACGGACACCTGGACCTGGCGAGCGCCGACCGGCTGCGGTACGGACCCGTCGGCCGGACCGGCCAGGCGGCCCGCACCACGCCGCTCGTCGCGCCCGACGCCGGGATCCGCGGCGTCCGCGCGCTGCGGGCGGGCGACGTGGACGGCGACGGCGTGACCGATCTCGTGATCAGCGCCGCCTCGGCCGGCACCGGCGGTTCCACGGCGATCCGGCTGCGGCTGCTGAGAGGCGGCGACCGAGGCCTGGAGGCGGGACCGGTCATCGCCGCCGCCGACACGGTGTCGGCGGAGAGCATCGCGCTCGGCGACACCGACGGCGACGGCCGCCAGGACGTCGTCTTCGGACGGCCCGGCGCGGCCGGCGGCGGTCTCGTCGGGGTCGTACGCGGCACCGCCGACGGCCTCGCGCCCAGGGCCGCGCTCATCGGCCAGAACACGTCCGGGGTCCCCGGAACCGGCGAGAACGGCGACCGCTTCGGCACCGACGTCCGCGTCGGTGACGTCACCGGCGACGGATACGCCGACGTCGTCACCGGCGTCCCCGGCGAGGACCTGGCCGGCCGCGTCGACGCCGGCGGCTTCGCCGTCCTGCGCGGGAGCGCGACGGGCCTCACCGGCCGTGGCGCCGTCGCCGTCAGCCAGAACACGGCCGGCGTGCCCGGCGCAGCCGAGAACGGCGACGCCTTCGGCAGCGCCGTCGCGGTCGTCGGCGGACACGTCGCCGTGTCGGCCCCCAAGGAGAACGGCGGCACGGGAGCCGTGTGGGTCCTCGCCGGGTCCGGCTCCGGAGTCGACCCGGCCGGATCGGTGTCGTTCGGGCCGCGCACGCTCGCCGCCCCGGTGCCGGGAGCGCGGTTCGGTTCCGCGTTCCACCAGTGACCCTGGCACCGCCCGGCAGAACACCAGAAGCCACCCCCGCCACCCGCACCCCCGTTTCACCTCCGCGGCTCAGGGGCACTCCGCGGTGACGGACGCACGGAAACGAGCGCGAGCGGCGGGAGACGGCTATGGCGGTCCGGCACTGTCTGATCAAGACCAGCCCTCGGACGGTGTGGGCCGTCCTCGCCGACGGGACCCGCTACGCGGACTGGGTGGTGGGCACGGCCTCCTCGCGGCCCGTGCGGGGCCAGTGGCCGCAGCAGGACGCGGCCATCGGCTACGAGATACGGATCGGCCCGGCCACGCTGACCAACGAGACCGTGGTGCGGCGCTGCGAGGAGGGCGTCGCACTCGAGCTGGAGGCGAAGGCCGGCTGGCTGGGCACCGCGCGGATCGCCATCGAACTGCGGCCCTGGGGCGAGCACTGCCTGGTCCTGGTGGACGAGCACCCGCTGCGCGGCGCCGGGGGCCGGCTGCACAACGTGGGCGTCGAGGCGCTCATCCAGTTGCGGCACCGCGCCATGCTCGCCCGCCTCGCCCGGCTCTGCGAGGCCACGGCCGGAGCGGAGACCGGAGGAGGCGCGCAGGCGGGGGTGGGCTCCCCCGGAGGCGCTCATGCCTGACGCGGTGGTGATCGGGGCCGGACCCAACGGACTGGTGGCGGCCAATCTGCTGGCCGACGCCGGCTGGAGCGTGACGGTCCTGGAGGAGCAGAACGAGGCGGGCGGCGCCGTGCGCCACGACCGGGGCGTCGACCCGGGGTTCGTCAGCGACCTGTTCAGCTCCTTCTACCCGCTGGCCGCGGCCTCCCCGGTCCTGGCCGGACTGCGTCTGCAGGACCACGGCCTGCGCTGGAGCCACGCACCGCATGTGCTGGCCCACCCGCTGAGCGACGGCGGCTGCGCCGTCCTCGACCGCGACCTCGACGTCACCGCGAAGTCCCTGGACGCCTTCGCACCGGGGGACGGCGACGCCTGGCGCCGGCTGCACGAGGTGTGGCAGCGCATCCGCCCCGCGCTGCTGGACGCCCTGTTCACCCCCTTCCCGCCCGTGCGGGCCGGCGCCCGCCTCGCCGTACGGCTGCGCGGCACGGGCGGGCTGCGGCTCGCCCGCAGTCTGCTGCTGCCGGTACGGCGACTGGGCGAGGAGGAGTTCCGCGGCGCGGGCGGCCGGCTGCTGCTCGCGGGCAACGCGCTGCACGCCGATCTGGCACCGGAGGCGGCCGGCAGCGGCGGCTTCGGCTGGCTGATGTCCATGCTCGGACAGACGTACGGGTTTCCCGTGCCGCTGGGCGGCTCCGGCGCCCTCAGCGCGGCACTGACCCGGCGGCTGCTCGCCCGGGGCGGCGTCCTGCACTGCGGACGCAGTGTCGACGAGGTCGTCGTCCGGCGCGGTCGGGCGGTCGGGGTGCGCACGGCCGACGGCGAGGCGTTCCAGGCCCGGCGGGCCGTCCTCGCGGACGTGTCCGCGCCCGCCCTCTACGGCAGCCTCGTCGCTCCGGAGCACCTGCCCGACCAGATACAGGACGACCTGCGGCGCTTCCAGTGGGACTTCGCCACCTTCAAGGTGGACTGGGCGCTCGACGCGCCCGTGCCCTGGACGGCCGGGCAGGCGGCCCGGGCCGGCACCGTGCACCTCGCGGACGGCGTGGACGAGCTGACCAGGTTCGCCGCGCAGATCGCGATGCGGCAGGTGCCCGACCGCCCGTTCGCCCTGTTCGGCCAGATGACGACCTCCGACGCCTCACGCTCGCCGAGGGGCACCGAGTCCGCGTGGGCCTACACCCACGTGCCCGTCGACGTCCGCTCCGACGCGGGCGACGAAGGCCTGACCGGCGCCTGGAGCGCCGCGGAACAGGAGATCATGGCCGACCGTGTCGAACGCCAGGTGGAACGGTTCGCACCCGGATTCCGCTCCGTGATCCGCGCCCGCCGCGTCCTGGCCCCGCCCACGCTGCAGGCGCTCGACGCGAATCTGCACCACGGCGCCATCAACGGCGGCACCACCTCCCTCCACCAGCAGCTCCTCTTCCGCCCGCTCCCCGGCACCGGACGCCCGGAGACACCCGTCGCCGGGCTGTACCTGGCGTCCGCCAGTGCCCACCCGGGCGGCGGCGTCCACGGCGCGCCCGGCGCCAACGCCGCCCGCGCGGCCCTGCGCCGACGCCTGCCGCCCGGCAGGACACGGGCGCAGCGCATCCTGGCCCGCCGCGACCGCACCGGCCGCAAGCTGTGAGGAGCCGGCGCCGACGGCACGGGGAGCGACCGGGGGAGAGCGGCGGAGGCAGACGGGGGGGCAGAGAACGGGGGAGCAGGGAACGGGGGAGAGAGGTCCGGACGGTCCCATGCACTACGGCCCACTCGTGAACCGCACCGTCGTGATCACCGGAGCCGCCCGCGGGCTGGGCGCCGCCCTGGCCCTGGAGCTCGCCCGCCGCGGCGCCCGGCTGGCCCTGCTCGGCCACGAGAAGGACGCCTTGGAGGCGGTCGCCCGCTCCCTGCCGGCACCGGCGTCGGCGCTGGTCCATGAGGTCGACGTCACCGACGACGCGGGACTGCGCCGCGCCGCCCAGCGGGTACGGGACCGGCTGGGGCCGGCCTCGGTCGTCGTGGCGAACGCGGGGATCGCGGAGGGCGGACCCTTCGCGACCTCCGACCCCGACCGGTGGCGGCGCGTGATCGACGTCAACCTGACCGGCAGCGCCATGACGGCCCGGACGTTCCTGCCGGACCTGCGGGAGACCGCCGGCTACTACCTCCAGATCGGCTCGCTGGCGTCCTTCGGCGCCGCCCCCATGATGAGTGCCTACTGCGCCTCGAAGTCGGGCGTCGAGGCCTTCGCCCACTCGCTGCGGGCCGAGGAGGCACATCGCGGGGTGGCCGTCGGCATCGCCTACATCAACTGGACGGACACCGACATGATCCGCGACGCCGACCGGTACCCGGTGCTGCGGGAGCTGCGCAACCACATGCCGCCGCCCGCCCGGCGCGTGTACCCGGCGGACCAGACCGCCGCCACGCTGGCCCGGGCCGTGGAACACCGCCGTACCGCCGTGTACGTCCCCGGCTGGCTGCGCCTCGCCCAGATGACACGCGCGGCACTGCCACCCGTGGTGCTGCGGGTCTCGCGCCGCCGGCTGCCCTCGCTCGAGGCCCGGATCCCCCTCGACGCCACCGGCCTGCTGGGCGCCGGAGGCCACGCGGACGAGGCCGCGGCGGGCATGGACGCCGGGCGGGAAGGGAGCCGGTGACCGATGCAGACGTTCCTGCCCCACCCCGACTTCCGGCAGACGGCCCTGCTCCTGGACCGCCGCCGCCTGGGCAAGCAGCGGGTCGAGGCACTGCAGGTCCTGCGCGGCCTGACCGTACCCGGCTACGGCTGGCGCCGGCACCCGGCCGTACGGATGTGGTCCGGGTACGAGGAGGCACTCGTGCGGTACGGCCTGGAGATCTGCCGTGTCTGGCGGGAGCAGGGCCACCAGGACAGCTGCGCCGCCTCCCTGGTCGCGGGCCTCGCCGCACACCGGCCGGGCGCCCCGGTGCGCGGCCAGGCGGAGCTGGCGGCCGCCGGCGAGCTGCCGCCCTGGCTCGGCGACGAGGCCTTCCACGAGAGCCACCGCTCGGCGCTCGTCCGCAAGGACCGGGAGACGTACGCCGGCCTGTTCCCCGGGGTGCCCGACGACCTGCCCTACGTGTGGCCGCCGTCGGACCGCGAGCCCCGGCACGACCCCACCGGCGGGGGCGCCCGCTGAGCTGTCGCTCAGAAGGCGTACCGGATGCGCAGCCAGGGCGCGTGGCGGCGGATCAGGCCACGGAGCTCGTCCAGCGCCTCCGCCTTGACGCCGTTGCGGTAGCGGACGTTGAGCGCGCCGTTCTCCGAGCGCTTGGCCTGCTGGAGTTCCGGCCGCCAGAGGACCTCCTCGGCACGCGGATGCCAGCCGAGGTTGACCTCGTGCAGTTCACGGTTGTGCGTCAGCATGATCACCTCGGCGGCGGCCTGCCGCTTCACCCGCGCCGGCAGCACGTCGTCCAGGTGCCTCAGCAGCTCCCCCCAGGCGTCCTGCCAGCCGGGACGGAGGACCACGGGGGAGAGGTTGAAGTGCACCTCGTACCCGGCGTCCAGGAAGTCCGCGGCGGCGCCGATGCGCTCGGCGACCGGTGAGGTGCGCACGTCCAGCAGCCGGGAGTCGTCCGGCGGCATCAGCGAGAAGCGGATCCGGGTGCGGCCGCGCGGGTCGAGCGCCAGCAGGTCCGGGTTGACGAACTTGGTGGCGAACGACGCCTTGGCGGTCGGCCACCGCCGGAAGGCGTGCACGAGATCCGCCGTGTTGTCGCAGATGAGCGCGTCCACCGAGCAGTCGCCGTTCTCACCGATGTCGTAGACCCACGACTCGGCGTCGCACTGGTTCGGTTCGGTCTTCGGACCCTGCCGCGCGACGTGCCGGGCGAGGTGGGCGATGATCCGGTCGATGTTGGTGAAGACGGTGACGGGATTGGCGTACCCCTTGCGCCGCGGCACGTAGCAGTAGGCGCAGGCCATGGCGCAGCCGTTCGAGGGGCCGGGGGCGATCCAGTCGGCGGACCGGCCGTTGGGGCGGGTGCTGAGGGTCTTCTTCTCGCCCAGGACCAGCGTCTCCCCCTTGACGCGGACCCAGCGCTCCACGTTGCCCTCGTTGCCGTGCAGTCCGGGGATGCGCCAGTGGGAGTCCACGGTGACCACCCTCGCCTCCGGGAACCGGGCGATGACCTGCCGGCCGCGCGGGGAGGCGGCCGCCGCCGGCTCGGCGTGGATCTCGCGCACGGGCAGCAGACGGCGGGCGGTGGCGGAGTCCCGGAAGGACGGGCCCTCGCCCGTCGGCGGAACCGGCGACGCCGGGGCGGGACCGAGCGCGTCCAGCCCGAACAGCGTGCCGGAGTCGGCGTCCGAGGCGGAGGACGGGTGGTGCATGGGTGCTCCGGTGCGGGTGGTGCGAGGGGAGGTGACGGGACGGACCTCTCGGCCCACTCTAGGGGGAGGAGGCGCCATCATGAGACTCATCCCCAGCCTCGACCTCGGCCTCGTCCCGTTGCGGGACCGGGTGGGTGAGGCGATCTTCTCCCGGGTCGCCGGGCCGGAAGGCGCGCGGAACCGTGCCCTCATCCACGGCGCGCCCGGCCCCCGCTGGTTCGGCCCCGACCGGCCCATCCGCAGGGTGCACGGTGACGCCTCGATGTTCATCGGAGGCCTGTCCGCCCTGCTGCTCCAGTCGCTGCACCCCCTGGCCATGGCCGCCGTGGCCGCGCACTCCGGCTTCCGCGGCGACCCCTGGGGGCGGCTGCAACGGACCAGCACCTTCCTCGCCGTCACCACCTACGGTCCCGCCGACAGCGCGCAGGCGGCCTGCGACCGCGTCCGGGCCGTCCACCAGCGGGTGCGCGGCACGACCACCGACGGAATCGCCTACTCCGCATCGGACCCGCACCTGCTGTGCTGGGTCCACGTCGCGGAGGTCGACAGCTTCCTCCGCGCCCACCAGCGCTACGGCGCCCACCCGCTGGACGACGCCGGCTGCGACGGGTACGTCGCCGACATGGCGCGCATCGCCGGCGCGCTCGGCGTCCCCGACCCGCCGACCGACCGTGCCGGACTCGCCGAACGGCTCGCCGCCTACCGCCGCGAGCTGCGGGCCACACCCGAGGCGCGCGGCACGGCGCGCTATCTGCTGCTGCGCCCGCCCGTCCCGCTCCTCGCCCGGGTGCCCTACGGCGCCGTCGCCGCC
Organism: Streptomyces sp. TSRI0107; assembly: GCF_001905845.1. GTDB lineage: Bacteria > Actinomycetota > Actinomycetes > Streptomycetales > Streptomycetaceae > Streptomyces. The sequence goes on from NZ_LIVZ01000013.1 coordinate 15,145, forward strand.
AACGCCGTCTCGCTCCTGCCGCCCTGGGCGTCCAAGGCGCTGCGGCTGCCGCGCCTCCCGGTCGCCGAGGACCTCTGCGTACGGCCGCTCGGCACAGCGGTGACCGCGGGGATCCGGTGGGCGATCGCCCCGGTCCGGGACACCACGCGCGGCAGCCGCGTCTGAACGGGGGCAGCACCTTTGCTGCGCCCGTGGTTTTGCTGTCTCTTTGCCGATGGGGAACTCCCGATCACGGGAAGGCGTTCATCCGACAGAGCGGCGTGACCGACGACCGCGACCGACAGCTGCAAGGGTTTAGGTGGCACCAGTGGCAATGTGGGACCGGATCAAGGACCAGGCGGCCAGAAGTCTTCAGCAGGCCCAGGGCGCTCGTGGGGCGGGCGGAGGGCAGGCGGGACCGTTCGGCGGCCAGGGGCACGGCCAGGCGCACGGGCACGGGCCGGGTTCGTCCTCCGGCGGTACCAAGGCCCAGGTGATCGGGCTGTTCAAGTCTCAGCTGGCGTCCGTGAAGACCGAATTGAAGAGCGGCGCCTACCGGGACGCCAGCATGGCGATGTGCGCGCTCGTGGCCGCGGCCGACGGACAGGTGGAGCCGGCCGAGCGGCAGCGCGTGGAGGAGCTGATCGTCACCAACGAGGTCCTGCAGAACTTCCCGGCGGACCAGCTCCGCCAGCGGTTCAACCAGCACGTGGACCGGCTCCTCACCAACTTCGAGGCGGGCCGGACCGAGGCCCTCCAGGTCATCGCCAAGGCGTCCAAGAAGCCCACCGAGGCCCGCGCGGTCATCCAGACCGGCATCGTCGTCGCCGGTGCGGACGGGCACTTCGACATGAACGAGCAGCAGGCGGTCCGCGAGGCGTGCCACGCCCTCGGCATCTCCCCGGCGGAGTTCGGGGTCTGAGGAGTCCGACCGCACACCGACCGTGAGTGCCCGTGGCCGGCTTCCCTCCGGGAGCCGGCCCGGCCCTCACGACCACCGCCGCGCGACACGCCTGGCCGTGGTGCGCGGGGAGCGGGGCCGACGGGGCTGAGGATGGCGGGGACGGGGGTGGGTCGTCGTCATCAGCCCGGAGGACCGCCACGGTGGACTTCTCGTTGTCCGTCCTGTTCGCGCTGGCCGCCGCGTTCAGCAACGCCCTGGCCACGGTCCTTCAGCGCAAGGCCGCTCTGACCGTGCCCTGGTCCGGCAGCCTGCGGGCCGGGCTGATGCTCGATCTGGTGCGGCGCCCCGTGTGGCTCATGGGCATCCTCGCCGTGATCACCGCTGCGGTCTGCCAGGCCGTCGCGCTCGCGACCGGGCCGCTGACGATCGTGCAGCCCTTGCTCGTACTCGAACTGCCGCTCGCTCTGGTCCTCGGCACGGTACTGCTGCGAGGGCGGCTGTCCCGCCGCGGCTGGGTGGCGGTCTGCGCCGTGGTGACCGGACTCGCCCTCGCGCTGGTCGCCGCGGCACCGGACGACAACCTCACCCATGTGCCGATGGACCGGTGGATCCCGGCCCTCGCCGTCTGCGTCGCCGCGCTCGCGGGCCTCGTGGCCGCCGCGCTGCGCCGGCCGGAAGGGCGCGCCCGCGCCGCCTGCTTCGGGCTGGCCACCGCCGTCTCGTACGCGGTGACGGCGGCGCTGATGAAGACATCGATGCACACACTCGACGACGACGGCCTCACCGCCTTCCTCGCCACCTGGACCACCTACGGCTTCGCCCTGTTCGGAGCCTGCGCGCTCTTCTTCCTGCAGAACGCGATGCAGGCCGGACCGCTCGTCGCGTCCCAGCCCGCGATCACACTCGGCGACGCGTTCGTGAGCCTGGCGCTCGGCATCACGCTCTACGCCGAGGACGTGCGCACCGGCTGGTGGCTCCTGCCCCAGCTGCTGGGCGTCGCCTTGATCGCCGCAGGTGTTTTCGCCCTCTCGCGGCTGCCCCTCGCCCGCACGCTGGCCGACGGGGAACCCTCCGGCACCGGCGTTCAGGGGTCCCCGGACACGGACAGCTGATCGGGAAACGGCCGCCAAGACCTCTTCCGGGGCGGCCACCCGAAGTGATGGTTTGGTTCCTCGTGCGGGTGAGATCGGCGGCCCTGCCTCGTGGGTTCCGCGACGCTTTTCCCTGCAACGCCGGACCGCCCGGCATGCGTTCTGCGACAAGGAGCAGCGCGTTGACGCTTCGTCATTCCCTGGTGAGCGCCCTCAGCGGCATCGTTCTGGGACTCGGCCTGTCGGTGGCCACCGCCCCCGGCGCGGCCGCGGACCCCTGCGGGTTCTACGAGACCGGGTCCGACGCCTACTACAACCACTGCACCAGTGACGGCTCCCACGTCGTCATCGAGGTGGAGGTCTGGGGCCCGAACTACGAACAGTGCGTGGGTCCCGGCCGCACCTGGCTCGGCTCCGCGAGCAAGATCGATGGCGCGTTCTACACCGGGCGAACCTGCTGACACCGTGCCGTCGCGACCCGGGCGGGGCGTTGCCGCTTCCCGCCCGGGCGCCGGACGGCGGCCATTGGCGCTTCTTGACGCTCCATGAGAATCACATTCCGTGACACCCTGGTGACGTGACCAGTGAAGCTGACGGCGATTCGCACGGGGAAGCACGCTTCTCCAGTCACCGCGGCCGGCGCCTCGCCGCCGCGGCGGGGCCTGAGCCGCTGACCGTGGGCGTGGAGGAGGAATACCTCCTGGTGGACCCGTTGACCAGGAGAGTGAGCCCACAGGCGCCCAAGGTCGTGGCGCAGGCCTCCTCCCTGGGACTGGGTGACCGGGTCGGCCCCGAACTGACCCGGTATCAGGTCGAGGTCCGAAGCGATCCGCACACCGCCATGGAAGAACTCCACGAACAGATCCGGTCCACGCGGGCCGTCGTCGCGGCTGCCGCCGCCCGGCACGGCCTGAACATCATCTCCAGCGGCGCACCCGTTCTCGGCCGGCCGACGGCTCCTCCCGTCATCTCCGAGGGAGAACGCTACGCCCGCAGCCTGGCCACCTTCCGCGCGCTGGACGACGATCAGACGGCATGCGCCTGCCACGTCCACATCGGCGTGCCCGACCTGGCCGTCGCGCTCGAAGTCAGCAACCACCTGCGGGTCTGGCTGCCGGCACTGATCGCTTTGTCCGCCAACAGCCCCTACTGGATGGGACGGGACACCGGCTACGCCAGCTGGCGCACCATGGCCCTGGCACGCTGGCCGGTCGCCGGACCGCCGCCGCACTTCGAGTCGCCCGCGCACTTCGAGGACCTCGTCGGCTCCGTCATGGAGGCCGGCGCCGTCATGGACCGAGGCGGCCTGTACTGGGACATCCGGCCTTCGGACCATGTGCCCACCCTGGAGGTGCGGGTGGCCGACGCCGCCGCCACAGCCGACGACACCGTCCTGGTCGCCGCACTCGTGAGAGCCATGGTCGCCACCGCCCTCAGTGCGATCGACGCGGGGGAGCCGGCACCCCGCCCGCGGCCCGAACTCCTGCGCGCGGCCTGCTGGCGCGCCGCCCGCGACGGCCTGGCCGGCTCCAGCGCCGACCTCCCCGCCGGCCGGCTCGTCCCCGCGACCGTACGGGTCGAGCGGCTGCTGACGTGGGTCCGCCCCGCGCTGCGGCGGCTCGGCGATCTGGAGTTGGTGAGCGCGGGATGGACGCGCCTGCGTACCGGCGGCAACGGCGCCGACCGCCAACGCGCCGCCTACCGGCGCCGCGCCAGCCTCACCGACGTCGTCGACCACCTGCTCGCCGCCGGCACGGCCTGATGAAGACGGTGAGGCCGTCAGGTACCGGACGGCGTCATATGCATGGACCACACATCGCCCACCTGGTGTTCGTCCGGGTCGTCCGGGTCGTGGTCGCCGGAACCATAGGGATCGGCGTCCGCGATGACGTATACGCGTGCGCCGGACTCCGCCACCGAGTAGCGGTGCACATGGCCGGTCCGGTCCTGTGCTTCGACGCGTCGGACGGTGCGGCCCATCGACAGGAGGACGGCTCGCAGCTCCTCGTACCCGACCCGGGGCCGGAAGGCGCCGTACCTGTGCGACAGCCGCGTGGGGACGATGGTCGCGGACCGGTCGTGGATCAGCCGGTGGATCTGCACGCCGAAGCCGGTGCATGCCATCGCGCGGTCACCCGTGGGCATGAACGTCACCTCGACGAGGCCGTAGTCCCGCCGCAGGAACCCGCGGCCGGGAACGTCGAGGAAGTCCGCTCCGACGGCGGCCTCCCACGCGGCGGGGGAGGAACCGAGCCCCGCCCCGAGCACGTCGCGGTGAGCGGCGACATGGGCGTAGAAGTCCAGGTCGGACACGCGTCGGCTCCCTCGGTCTGATGATCTGTCCGAGGCGACCCTACGGCAGGGCCCGGCCCGGCCGCTGACGGGCGGCGAGCAACGCGACGTCGTCTTCGTACGCGCCGTGCGACAGCCGGGCCAGGAGGGTGTCGAGCATGTCCTCCAGCGGGCCCTCCATGGGAAGCCGCAGATCGGTGAGGGCGTGCAGCTGCGTGTCGATGTCCGTGCCGCGCTGCTCCACCAGCCCGTCGGTGAACAGCAGCAGCACCGTGCCGGGCTCGGTCGGGACGGTGACGGCCTCGTAGTCCCCGAGTTCGGCCCCGAGGGGCGGCCCGGCCGGGAGCCACAGCACCTCCGAGGCGCCCCCGGGGTGAACGGCGACCGGCGGGAGGTGCCCGGCGGTGGCGGCGGTACAGGCTCCGGCCTGAGGATCCATCAGCACCAGAAGGCAGGTGGCGACGCGATCGAGGCCGATGTGCGTCACCCGGCGGTCGACCTCCCCGAGGATCTCGTCGACGGGCAGGTCGGAGGCGGCGACGGTACGCAACAGGGAGCGGTACTGGCTCATCGTGACGGCCGCCTGGAAGCCGTGGCCCATCACGTCGCCCATCACCAGCAAGGTGCGGCCACCGGACAGGGCGATGGAGTCGAACCAGTCACCGCCGACGAGGGCGCTGCGGCCGGCGGGCAGATAGCGGGTGGCGACCTCCAGGCCGGCATGGGGGCTGCCGGGCTCGGACAGCAGGGCACGCTGCAACTCCAGTGCCATGGTGTGCTCGTGGGTGTACCGGCGCGCGCTGTCGATGGCGACGGCCGCTCGTCCCGCCACGCCCTGGGCCGTGACGACGTCGTCCTCGTCGAACGGCGCCGACGCACCGGCCCGCCCGAGGATCACGACACCGACGGAGCGTCCCGTGGTGGGCAGCGGAACGATGAGGAGCGAGTGGACGCCGGCCGCGCGGAAGATCCTGACCCGCTCCGGGTCCAGCGTGACCTTCTCGAACAGCTCGTCCGTCGCGAGATTGCCGAGCCACGGCCGCCCGGTGTCCATGCACCGCCGCGGGACCGAGGTCCGCGGGACGTCCAGGTACTCGTCCGGCCCGCCCAGATGGCGCAACTGCCATCTCAGCTCCGGCGGGGCCGAGAGCGCCGTCTTGCGCAGCCGCAGCATCCCTGGAGCAGGCGTACCGCGGAACTCGTCCTCCACGATCCCGACCGCGGCGACGTCGGCCATCGAGGGCGCCAGGAAGTCGGCCAGCTCCTCGCACGTGCTCTCGATGTCGAGCGTGGTTCCGATGCGAGTGGCCGCGATGTCCAGCAGCGCGAGCCGCTGGTGCGCGTTCTCGAGGTCGTCCAGGTACCGGCGCAGGTTGCTGACCTCGACGCCGATCCCGCACACGGCGAGGCTCCGGTCACTGGTCCGCACCCGGTGGAAGACCCCACGCCACAGCCTGCGGCCCAGATGGGAGGGGACACGCGTGGTGCCCGTCACGGTCACCTCGCGGGGCTGCCCGTCCTCCAGCACCTTCACCAGTACGTCGTCGGGCCAGGAGACGTCGGGCAGCACCTCACCCAGCGGCCGGCCCAGGAACGCCGCGGCGGGGACCCCGCTGACCTGGACCCACGCGGGATTGACGTAGAGATAGTGAAGCCGCTCGTCGAGCATCATCACGGGGGCCAGGGTCTCTTCGACGATCCGGCGCAGCAGTCCGCAGTCGCACTCCCCGTCCAGCAGGTCGCCCACAGTGCTCGGCGCCTGTCGTGGACGGCCCTGGATGCCGGGCAGCAGCCACGACGGCGGCGGTCGTTCAGCGGCCACCTGTTTCCCTCTTCTGATCGCTGTCCTGACCTGGTCGACTTTTCATCCCATCCTGGGGCAGTAGCGGGCGAACCGCACATCGAGGACCGCGGCCCGGCGTCGGTCAGTGGTGATCCGCGTCGCCCGCGGGGTCCAGCGACACCGTGGCCGTGACGTCCTTCCCCGTCGCCCGCGATGTCGTCTCCAGATCGAGGCTCAGTAAGCGCACCAGGTGCAGTCCGTGCCCGCCGACCCGGCTGGGGTCGCGGGGCTGGAGCCGGGGCGGCCTGGGGGAGGTGTCCCGGACGGTTATCCGCAGGGACCGGCCGTCGGGGCTGACGTTCAGTATCAGGGTGCAGGGGCCGGGGGCGTGCCGGACGGCGTTGGTGACGAGTTCGCTGACGACGAGGCAGGCGTCCTCGGCCGCCCGTCCGCACGGAGGCCGGTCGATCCGTTTCAGCAGATCGACGACGGCACGGCGCGCCTCGGCGATGTCGGGGACCGTGGGGTTCCAGGTACAGGTCAGGCCGAAGCGGGGGTGCTGGTCCGCCGTCCGGACCCCCCTCGCGTGCTGCTCGAGCGAGTTCTCCATGCAGGGTTCCTCGTGTGCGGGTCGTGGCTGTTTTCGTCTACGCGGATCGCCGTGCCGTCCTTTCCGCATACCCCGGACTTGGCGAGGCAGTGCCCTCAGTGCCCCCAGTGACATCACCGGTCGGCATAGCGCGTGGACTTGCGGGTAGGCGCCGACAGAACAGCCGGAATCTCGGGATGGGCGGACGATGACGACCTCGGTGACGACTGACATGGGCGCGAAGACGCTTCCGGCGCTGGAGAACCCTGCCCAGGTGGCCCCGCAGGACGCCAGGGCACTCACCCGGCTGTTCCTGGAGCGCCTGGCCGTACTGGAGGAAGGCACCGCCGAGCACCAGTACGCGCGCAACACGCTGATCGAGATGAACCTGTCGCTGGTGCGGTTCGCGGCCGGACGGTTCCGCGGGCGGGGCCAGGACGAGATGGAGGACATCGTCCAGGTCGGGGTGATCGGACTGATCAAGGCCATCGACCGGTTCGAGGTGTCCCGCGAGGTCGAGTTCACCACCTTCGCGATCCCGTACATCGTGGGCGAGATCAAGCGGTTCTTCCGGGACACCTCCTGGGCCGTGCACGTGCCCCGCCGCCTTCAGGAGGCACGTGTCCAACTCGCCCGAGCATCCGAGGAGCTCACCGGCCGACTGGGCCGCACCCCGACCGTGCGGGAGCTCTCCCAGCTGATGAGCCTGCCCGAGGACGAGGTCGTCGAGGCCATGCTGGCCTCCAACGGCTACACGTCCGCCTCGCTGGACGCGGCCATAGGGCAGGGCGAGGAAGGGGAGGCCGCCCTCGCCGACTTCGTCGGCACCGAGGAGGCTGCGTTCGACCTCGTCGAGGACATCCACGCACTGGCTCCGCGCATCACCGAACTGGACGAACGTGACCGCCTTCTGCTGCACCTGCGCTTCGTCGAGGAACGGACGCAGGCGGAGATCGGTGAGCGCCTCGGCGTCTCCCAGATGCATGTCTCACGTCTGCTCAGCAGGCTGCTGGCCCGGCTGCGGGCGGACCTGCTGCCCAGGTCGTGAGCGAGGCGGCGGCCGGTCCGCCGGCGCCCGGACGGCCCGTCGGCTCCGGTGCGCCGACGGCGTGTACGGCGTGTGCGGCGTCACGCCGACGCCGCGAACTCCGTCGCCGGCCCCGCCCGGGTCCGTGATCTCATCGCCCGCGCCCGGGGTCGATGAGGACGGCGAGGGTACCCCGGGCATCATGTGGGTGATTGGTGAAGATCCGTTCGCCGTTCCGGATCCGGTCGACCGCCCTGAGGCGGCAACCGGCGGACGGCGAACGGCGGTTACGGGGCGGGGAAGGTCGGGACGATGGTGACGTCGCAGGCTCGTGCTGCCGAGCTGATGAGAGCGGCTCGGGTGGGAGCCGAGGCGGAATGGGAACGGCCGGAGCCGTCGGTCCTCCTCGTGGAGGACGACCCGGGTGACGCGTTGCTGGTCGAGGAACTGGTCGCCGACAGCGCCCTCAAGATGCGCCTGCGCTGGGTCCGGTCGCTGACCGAGGCCGCCCAGGCGCTCGCGACGGAGGTGCCCGACTGCGTCCTGCTCGACCTGCACCTGTCGGACGCCCGGGGCCTGGAGGCGGTCTCCCTGCTCCAGGCGCACGCCGAACAGGTGGCGGTCGTCGTCCTCACCGGGCTCGCCGAGGAGGAGACCGGCCTCGCCGCGGTCGCGGCCGGCGCACAGGACTACCTGGTCAAGGGCCGGGTCGAGCCGGAGCTGTTCGGGCGTGCGGTGCGTTACGCGATCCAGCGCAAGCAGGCCGAACAGGCGGCGGTCGCCCTCCAGGCCAGCCAGATGCAGGCGCAGGAGAACGCCCGCCTGGAACGAGGCCTGCTGCCCCGCCCGCTGCTGCGCGCCGAGGGCGTGAACGTCGTGGCCCGCTACCGGCCCGGCCGCGCGCAGGCCCTGCTGGGCGGTGACTTCTACGACATCGTGCAGAGCGCCGACGGCACCGTCCACGCGCTGGTCGGCGACGTCTCCGGACACGGGCCGGACGAGGCGGCGCTGGGCGTGGCCCTGCGGATCGCCTGGCGCACCCTGGTGCTCAGCGGCATCGCCGGGTCCGAGCAGATGACCCGGCTGGAGGAACTGCTGGTGGCCGAGCGGGCCCGCGAGGAGGTCTTCGCCACCCTCGTGAGCCTGGCCGCCGTACCGGGTGAACAACGCGCCCACGTCGTACGGGCGGGCCACCACGGGCTGCTGCTCCGGCGCGGCGGCGACGACGTGGAGTGGGTCGAGGTGCCCGGCGGGCCGGCCCTGGGCATGCTGCCCGGCGGCGCGCACTGGCCGATCGCCGAACTGCCGGTGCCGACGGGGGACTCGGTGGTCCTCTTCACCGACGGACTCTTCGAGGGACATGTGAGCCGCGGCCCCCAGCGCCTGGGGGAGGAGGGCCTGCTGGCCCTCGCCCGCAAGGCGGCCGGGCTGCCGCCCGAGGCGTTCGTGGACCGTCTGATCGAAAGGGCCGAGGAACTGGCCGAGGAGCGGGGCGGCCTGGCCGACGACGTGGCCGTCGTCCACCTGAGCTGGAACTGAACGCGCCCGCACTGGGATTGAACACACCCGCGCTGGAACTGACCGAGTCTGAGCTGTAAATGAACGAGTGGGACGAGTGGTGGCTGGAAACACGATGACGGACCTGCGAGGCGGCGTGTGGAGCGGCCGCAGACTGACGGTGCAGGGGTGGTTCTACCTCGTGCTCGCGCTCATGACGCTCCTCGTCGTGGTCGGCACCGTCGTCGGCACCAATCTGCTGAACCGCACCGCGGAGATGACGGACCGTCTGATCCAGCGCGTCCAGCCGGCCCAGACCGAGGCGTACCGGCTGCAGGCCGCCCTGCTGGACCAGGAGACCGGCATCCGCGGCTACGCGATCACCGCCGACAAGCAGTTCCTCACCCCCTACACCGAGGGCAGGCGGGACGAGGACAGGGCCGCCGCCCGACTCCGCACGCTCCTCGGTGACCGGCCCGAGCTGCTCGCCGACCTGCGTGCCGTGGAGAAGCAGGCCGCGGACTGGCGACGCGTCTACGCCGAACCCCTCGCCGCCTCCGTCACGCCCGGCGAGCCGGAGCCGACCGACCAGCAGGCGGCCGAACGCGGCAAGACGGAGTTCGACCAGGTGCGTGACCGGCTCGACGAACAGAGCGACCGACTGGCCGAGACGGTCCGGGACGGCCGGGACCGCCTCGCCCACGAGCGGGCGGTGCGCAACTCGGTGCTGGCCGGCCTGGTGGCCGTCTTCCTGCTGACCGGAGTGGCACTCGCCGTCCTGGTACGGCTCCTCGTCACCCGCCCCCTGGAGGCGCTGCGCACCGCGTCGCGGCGCGTCGCGGGCGGTGACTTCTCGTACGTCATCACCGGCGAAGGACCCGTCGACGTGACCACGCTGGCTGGTGACGTGGAAGGCATGCGCAGACGGATCGTGGCCGAACTCGACGCCTCCCACCGCCAGCAGGAGATACTCACCAGTCAGGCCGCCGACCTGAACGCGCAGGCCGTGGAACTGCGCCGGTCCAACGTCGAACTGGAGCAGTTCGCCTACGTCGCCTCCCACGACCTCCAGGAGCCGCTGCGCAAGGTCGCGTCGTTCTGCCAACTGCTGGAGAAGCGCTACGGGGACCAACTGGACGGCCGCGGCCTGCAGTACATCGAGTTCGCCGTCGACGGGGCCAAGCGTATGCAGGTACTCATCAACGACCTGCTGACCTTCTCCCGCGTCGGACGCCTCAACGACGCCCGGGTGCCCGTCGCCCTGGACCAGGCGCTGGACAAGGCCCTGGCGAACCTGGTCTCCGCCGCCGAGGAGTCCGGAGCCCGCGTCGACCGCCCGGACCGGATGCCCGAGGTCGTCGGGGATCCGACCCTGCTGACCATGCTCTGGCAGAACCTGGTCGGCAACGCCCTCAAGTTCCGCCGCCCCGAGGCCGCCCCGCACGTCACCATCACGTGCGACCCCGACCCGGACGACGAGGGCAGCCTGCGCATCGGCGTCACCGACAACGGCATCGGCATCCCGGCGGAGTTCGCCGAGAAGGTCTTCGTCATCTTCCAGCGGCTGCACAGCCGGGATGCCTACGGTGGTACGGGCATCGGTCTGGCACTGTCCAAGAAGATCGTGGAACACCACGGCGGCAGGATCTGGATCGACACGGACTACACGGGCGGAACCCGCTTCTGCTTGACTCTTCGGGTCACCGCCGACACTCCGGTCCCGACGACCGGCACGCGCACTGAGGAAAAGGCCCTGACATGACCACCCCCGCCGCCACCCCCGTCGACGTCCTGCTCGTGGAGGACGACCCGGGCGACGAGCTGATGACCCGCGAGGCGTTCGAGGACAACAAGATCGGCAACACGCTTCACGTCGTCAGGGACGGTGAGGAGGCGTTGGACTTCCTCTACCGGCGCGGCGACCACACCGAGGCGCCGAGGCCCGATCTCATCCTGCTCGACCTGAACCTGCCCAAGTACGACGGCCGTCAGGTCCTGGAGAGGATCAAGTCCGACCCGGATCTCGCCCACATCCCCGTGGTCGTCCTCACCACCTCGGCGGCCGAGGAGGACATCCTGCGCAGCTACAAGCTGCACGCCAACGCCTACGTCACCAAGCCGGTGGACCTGGACCAGTTCATCGCCGCGGTCCGCCAGATCGACGACTTCTTCGTCCAGGTCGTCCGCCTGCCCGGCCGCACCATGTGACACCGCGGCTGCTACCGTTCGAGGTGGCGTGACAGACACGCGATCACCGGACCAGGGAGGTTGATGAATATGGCCGCCGTCGGCCCTCATCGGCATGCCCTCGTCCGGTCCGCGTGACTGCGAAGCGCGGTCCGGGTCATCCCGACGACCAGGAGAGACACATGTCTTCCGCTTCCTCATCCTCATCCACGTCCGCCGACCTGCTCACCGACCGTCTCGTACTACGGCCCTGGACCACCGGCGAGATCACCGCGGTCCTCGACGGCACCAGGTCCGAGCGGTGGGCGGACGATTTCCCCGCCGAGGGCGACCGCGTGATCGCCGGCCTGCTCGGCCGGCACCCCGCCTGGCTCGGCGCGTTCGGCCACCGTCTGATCGTCGAGCGCGACACCGGCTTGGTGGTGGGCTCGATCGGCCTGTTCTGGCCGCCCGCTGACGGTGTGCTCGAGATCGGCTACGGCGTCGTGGCCTCCCGCCGAGGCCGGGGCTACGCCACCGAGGCCACCCGGGCCCTGACGGAGTTCGCGCTCACCTCGCCGGACGTCCACACCGTCTCCGCCGACGTGGAACTCTCCAACCCGTCCTCCGTCCGGGTGCTGGAGAAGGCCGGCTTCCGCCGCTGGACCACCGACGAGAACAAGGCCGGCTACCGGGCGGTGGCCGCGGATCACTGACGGTTTCGGTGCCCGAGGGGCCCTGAAGGAAATCCTTCAGGGCCCCTCGGGGTCAGTGGGGTCAGTCGCCCCCGCCACCTCCGCAGGACGAGCCGCCGCCGCAGGACCAGCCGCCCCCGCAGCCGCCTCCTCCTCCGCCGCCGCTCCCCCAGGAACGGCCCTTGCGCGAGGACCGGCGGCCGCCACGTACCGCCGAGACGGCCACCGCGATCAGGACGATGGCCAGGATCGCCACGAACTCCATGTTCCGTACCCCCGTTGTCGTGCGTGGTGACATTGTGCGTGGGGGATGCCCCGTGTGATCACCTGACCAAGCCTCATTTGAGCAACTTCAGAGCTAGGGGGTGTCTCGTCGATCAGGCCGCGAGCCCGGCATGATCGACGAGACGCCCCCTAGGACCTGGGCGCTTCCCCCACCACCCGGCACCACCAGCCTTTTTGTGAAGGTGACGGGAGGGGCATGAGGGGATACGGAGCCGCGTTGGTGCGGCGGATGCACGATTGGAATACTGTGATCATGGATGTCGCTCGCAGGAACAACGTCACCGTCACCGGCAATCCGCAGGGCCCGACGGTGGTGCTGGCCCACGGGTTCGGTTGCGACCAGAACATGTGGCGACTGACCTTGCCGGCCCTGGTGGAGGACTACCGCGTCGTCCTCTTCGACTACGTGGGGTCGGGCCGCTCCGAGCCGTCCGCGTTCTCCGAGGAGCGCTACGGCTCCCTGGACGGTTACGCCCGCGACGTGGTGGAGATCTGCGAAGCGTTCGACCTGCGCGACACGACGTTCGTCGGGCACTCCGTCAGCGCGATGATCGGTGTCCTGGCCGCCGACATGGCTCCGGAACGGATCGGCGCGCTGGTGATGGTCGCCCCTTCTCCGCGGTACATCGACGACGACGGCTACCGGGGCGGATTCAGCGCGCAGGACATCGACGAGCTGCTGGACTCGCTGGAGGCGAACTACCTGGGCTGGTCGGCGGCGATGGCACCGGTGATCATGGGGAACGCGGACCGCCCCGAACTCGGAGAGGAACTGAGGAACAGCTTCTGCGCCACCGACCCGGACATGGCGCGGGTCTTCGCCCGCACCACGTTCCTGTCGGACTCGCGGGACGACCTGAAGCGCGTGAGCGTGCCGACGCTCGTACTGGAGTGCACCGACGACGCCATCGCACCCCGGGAGGTCGGTGCCTTCGTGCACCGGGCGATCCCCGGCTCGACACTGGTCACTCTCGACGCGACCGGGCACTGCCCCCATCTGTCCGCACCCGAGGCCACCAACGCGGCGATCACGGCCTTCCTCACGGGCCCGCGATGATGTGCCGCACCGGGCAGCAGCCCGAGCCGAGCGACGCCGACGACGAGAAGGCGGCGGACGCGGCCTTCGCCACGCTCCTGGAGGACAGCGCGGAGGAACTGTACGAGTGCGCTCCCTGCGGATACCTGTCCACACTGATGGACGGCACCATCGCGAAGATCAACGCCACTCTGCTGGGCTGGCTCGGTCTGGAGCGGAAGGCGGTGCTGGGCCGCATGCGGTTCACGGACCTGCTGACCGTGGGCGGCAAGCTGTATCACGAGACGCACTTCGCGCCGCTGCTGCGGATGCAGGGCGAGATCACCGGCATCGCCCTGGAGCTCAAACAGGCCGACGGCGGCCGGATTCCCGTACTGGTCTCCTCCGTGGTCAAGAAGGGCGGCACCGGCGAGCCGCTGCTGATCCGCACCACCGTCTCCGACGCCCGGGACCGCCGCGCCTACGAGGAAGAACTCCTGCGCGGCCGGCGTGCGGCCGAGGAAGCACGCAAACGGGCGGAGGCCGACCGGGCCCGGCTGCAGGACGCCCTCGCCGTGCTCCAGCAGTCGCTGCTGCCCGACAGCCTGCCGCCACTCCCCGGAATGGAGACGGCCGCCTACTACCACACCGCGTCCCCCGACCGGCTCGGCGGCGACTTCTACGACGTCTTCCCCATCGACGGCAAGCGCGTCGGGTTCTTCCTCGGCGACGTCTGCGGCAAGGGGCCCCAGGCCGCCGCGGTCACCTCACTCACCCGCTACACCCTGCGGGCCGCCGCCCTGCACGACCCCGACCCCGTCTCGGCCCTGTCCACACTCAACAAAGTGCTGCACGAGCGCTACACGGGCACCGGCGACCCGCGCTACTGCACCGCCGTCTTCGGCACGGTCGAGGCCGATCCCGCGACCGGGCAGGCCGCCGTCCACCTCGCCTCGGGAGGCCACCCACCGGTCCTCGTCCTGCGCGCCGACGGCACCGCCGAATTCCTGCCCACCCCGGGCGGCCTCCTCGTCGGCATACTGCCCGCCGCACGCTTCACCACCGCCACCACCGTCCTCACCGCGGGGGACACCCTCCTGCTCTACACCGACGGCCTCACCGAAGCCCGCACCGGCGCGGAACACACCGGCCTGTACGGCGAGGAGGCCCTGCTCTCCTTCGCCACCGGCCACGCCGGAAAGCCCCCGCACGACATCATCGACGCCCTGACCGGCCTCCTGCGCGGTTTCGGCGACGGACTCGACGACGACACCGCCCTCCTCGCCCTCGGCGTTCCCACCCCCGGCCCCCGGACGAATGACGAATGATGAGCCCGCTGAAGATCACCACTCGAGACGCCGTCACCGGTCCCGTACTGGAGATCACCGGCGAACTCGACTACGCCAACGCCGGCGAACTGCGTGAACTGCTCGCCACCGTCCCCCTGCGGCCAGGGGGGCGTCTCGTGCTGGACCTGGGCGGCATGGAGTTCTGCGACTCCAGCGGCATCAGCGCCCTGATCGCCGCCCACAACCAGGCCCGAGCCGCCCAGGCCGACTTCGCACTCGCCGCCGTCCCCGGCAACACCCTTCGCGTCCTGCGCGTCGTCGGCCTCGACCAAATCCTCAGCCTGTACCCCGACAGCGACACCGCCACTCGGCCCTGACCCGGCAGGTGAGGGGGCCGGGGCAGCGGTGGCGGCTCGGGGTTCGCGCCTCCGTTGGGATCACTGATGGGGGCCTTCCCAGTGATTCACCCCGGGTTCGCGCACGCCGTACGCATCGCGGCGGGTACGCCGTCTCCGCGGAAGACGGCCCAGCGATCCTTGAGGAGATCAGCCATGTACACAGTGGTCCGGCGGTACGAAGGGGTGACCGATCCGGCTGAGGCGGGACGCCTGGTGAACGAGGAGTTCGTGCCGCTCGTCCGGCAGGTCCAGGGTTTCGTCGCCTATTACTGGGTCGATGCCGGGGACGGGGTGATGGTGTCGGTGGGCGTCTTCCAGGAGCGGTCCGGAGCCGACGAGTCGACCGAGAGGGCGAGGGACTTCGTACGGGACCGCCTCGCCGCTCTGCTTCCCAACCCGCCCCAGATCACGGCCGGCGAAGTCGTGGCCCACTCGTAGCGGCGGTCAGCGGCTCCGCGTACTCGACGAGCGCTTCCCGTCCATGCCGTCACCGGTGATCACCGAGGGCCTGTCCGGCGGATCATGCCGGACAGGCCCGTGCTCCCCAGGACGGCTCAGCGCTTGAGCGTGAAGGTGAAGTCGCCGGACAGCCTGCCGCCCAGCCGGACAGCCGAGACGAGCTTGCCTTCCGCGACCAGCCTCTCGACCTCGGCTCGCGAGAGCCGGCAACCCTCGGCGATCAGACGCACCGGCCGGACGGGGATCCGGGCCGCGAAACGGACCGATACGTCGATCACCTCGCGGTCCAGGTGATCCGAGCCGCCGGTGTCGAGACGCCAGGCGTCGTCCCAGTCGAGAGCGATGCGATTGCGGCGCCGCACGACCGGATCCTGGAGCAGTTCCGCTGTCAGGCCGAGGTCGTTGTCGTGCAGCCGGTCCAGCAGCTCAGGCCGTACGGAGCGCACGTTCGCCCGCTCCAGGAGGGTGAGCTTCGCCGTCGCCCCGCAAGACGTGCAGAGCACGAGGAGCCAGGCGTCGATGAGCTTGTGGTTCGCGTTGACGCGGAACTTGCCGCTCGCCCGGAAGCGATCGGAACCGCACACGTGACAGCGGCGGCGGACGAGCGGGAGGCAGGTGGGCGCGACAACCCAGGTACTGAGCACAGAAGTACACCGGTTTCTGTGAGAAATCCGCAGCAGAAAGGAGCGCGGCGCGGATGCGCGACGCGCGACAGATCAGCGCTCGGGAGGTCTCACAGGGTGTACAACGGCACGTCCTCGACTAGACGACTCGGTCCGGCTGCACGGTAATGGCGTACGGCGGCGCCGCTCCACTGGTTTTCGGGCGCGCGGGGCGCGGTACGCGAGGTTCCGCGACCTGCCCCGGTCAGCCCAGCATCGAGAACAGCCGGTCGGCTCCCAGCAGCCCCAGCGTCGTCCCGATGGCATTGGCGCACAGGAAGAGCGTGTTCTGGCCCACGGACAACGGCTCCGCCTCGGGATCGGCCGTGAGCGCCCTGAGGCGGTCCTGGCCGAGGCCCCACACCATTCCCCGTACTCCGACAGGCCTGCGGAAGGCCAGGAGGGCCCCCACGGCGCCGAGGCTCGCGGCCGCGCCGCCCAGGGGAGCGCCCGCCGCGAACGACTCCACGGCGCCCGCCGCCAGGAGAAGCGGGATGACGAGGCGGTACGCCTCGTGCCCCCGGCGGTACGGGCGGAAGACGACCCAGTTCAGGAACAGGAGGCACGCCACGGCAGCGGGCATCGCCACGAGGGCCGCGAAGATGTGTGCGGTCTGCTTCCCGGAACACGTGACGCCGTAGCGCGATCCGCAGCCTCCGGTGATCGCCATGTCCCGGTAGATCAGGTACAGCGTCGCCAGCAGGACAGCCGCGACACCGGTGCACACCGCCATGGCCACGTACGTGCCGAACGTCGGTCGCATAGGCACCGTTCGGACCGGCATACCAGGCCCCTCCGCTCAAAAACGGGGCTGACCCAGCCCCCACCCCAGGCTGACGATCATTAAGCCAGTCGAACGACGCGATGTCGATAGCCGGCCCGCCGACCACGTCACCGCGCTGCGTAGCAGGAGGCGACCGCGGCGGCGCGGTCGCGCAGGGACGTGCGCAGCCACTGCGGGGCCAGGGCCTCCGCGTCCGTGGTGAGTTGCCACAGCGCCCACTCGGCGTGCCGTGCGTCCTGGAAGGTCACCTCCAGCCGCAGCCGGCCGTCCGCGTCGGGTTCCTCGGCGCGGACGGCCAGTGCGGTGCTCACCAGTTCCTCCCGCCGCGCAGGGTTCACCCGGACCAGGACGGTGACCTGGTCGCTGTCGGACAGGAATCGCGCACAGCGTTCCCGCCAGATCCGGTCCAGATCGGCCCGGTCCGGTCGCTGTGCCGGTTCGGGCAGTTCCTCGGCGGCCAGCACCCGCGACAGCCGGTAGGTGCGGTCCGCGCCGTCTCTCGTGGCCAGCAGGTAGACCCGGTCGCGTACGGTGACCAGGCCGATCGGGTCCACGGTGCGCCACCGCGGACTCTGGCCCGTGGCCCCGTAGTGGATGCGCAGCTTGTGACCGGAGAGCACCGCGCGCCGCACTTCCACCATTGTGGCGTCGGGCAGTTCCTCGGTGACCAGGCGGTGTGAGAGCAGGTCGGTCTCCGGGTCGACGAGCAGTCGCCGGGCGGCGTCGCTCGTGGCGGCCCGGTGGCTCTCCGGCAGCGCGTCGACCACCTTGCGCATGGCCGAGGCGAGCGCGGAACCGAGGCCGAACACCTGCTCGCCGCGCCCTGTTCCGGCGACCAGCAGGGCAAGGGCCTCGTCGTGGTTCAGGCCGGTGAGATCGGTCTGGAAGTCGGGCAGCAACGCGAAACCGCCACGCCGGCCGCGTTCGGCGTAGACCGGGACGCCCGCCGCGGACAGCGCCTCGATGTCGCGCAGCACGGTACGAGTGGACACCTCCAGCTCGCGGGCCAGCGCGGCGGCGGTCATGCGACCGCGCTGACGCAGCAGCAGCACCAACGAGATCAACCGGTCGGCACGCATGCGAAAACGTTAGCGGAATACGTGACTGAGGGTGTCGTGATTCGCAGGGAGGCTTACCGATGTGACGCCGGAGGACGTGCGTACCGCCGATGAATCGAATGGAGCTGATGTGGCGATGGAGCGATCGACGGTCAACCCGTGGACGTGGTCCGTGGAGTTGGGCTACAGTCAGGGCGTGGTCGTCTCCGGGCAGACCCGGACCCTGTACTGCTCCGGGCAGACCGCGATGAGCGGCGACGGCAAGCCCCAGCACGCCGGTGACATGGCCGCGCAACTGGCGCTGACCGTCGACAACCTGGAGGCCGTGCTCGGCGAGGCCGGCATGTCCCTCGCGAACCTCGTCCGGCTGAACGTCTACACCACCGACGTCGACCGGCTCTTCGAGCACTACGGCGTGCTGGCGTCCCGGTTGGGCGCCGCCGGGGTGGCACCGACCACCACCATGCTGGGGGTGACACGGCTGGCGCTTCCCGACCTGATGGTCGAGATCGAGGGCACCGCGGTCGCGTGAGCTCGCCAAGCGTGCTGAACGGGCCGGCTCCGGATGCGGAGCCGGCCCGTTCCGTCATGGACTACCCGCCGGTCTGCCTCACATGTCCGGCGGGAACCACGCCTGGAGGTTCTCCGGGTTGATCGGTAGGGAGATGTGCTCGTGCGTGATCAGCCACCTGCCGTCCGCCTTGCGCAAGCACACGCTCGAACGCACCCAGATCGCCATGTTCATCCCGTTCTTACGCGTTCCCGAGTCCAGGTGGAGCATGTGCGCGAAGGCGATGTCCGCGGCGCTGCTCGCGACGGTGAGCGAGTGCGTCTCCAGGCCGATCGGGCCGTCGTATTCGTCGAACCACCGCTGGAAGTTGTCGCGGACCTCTTTGTGCCCCGTGAACTGGAGCGGCGGAACGACGTCGTAGTAGACGACGTCGTCGGAGTAGAGGGACATCAGCCGGTCGATGTCCTTGCTCTGACTGGCGTCGACGCGGTTTTCCAGAAGTGCCCTGATCTCGGACTCGTGCGAAGTCATCGCATCCTCACTTTCGAAGCTGTCCTTGCCGGTTGATCTCACCTGCTTCGACCGAGCGGCCCGGCGAAGTGTGAGGTGCGCCGGAGACCTCACACTTCGTGGGGCCGTTCTGTCGTGACCGTCGACAGCCATCGCGAGACGAGAAAACGGGGGACACCGTGACCATCCAGCCCGGACCGGGGGACGACCTGCTCGAACCGAGCCTTGCCGCGCTCATCGGCGAACGGCGTCGGCTGATCAACCTCGCCTACCGGCTCCTCGGCTCCCTGTCGGAGGCCGAGGACGTCGTCCAGGAGACCTACGTCCGCTGGTACGCCATGTCCCGGGAGCGGCAGGAGGCTGTCGAGTCGGTCGGCGGCTGGCTGACGACGGTCGCCACCCGCATCTGCCTGAACCTGCTCGGCTCGGCACGGGCCCGGCGCGAGCAGTACGTGGGCCAGTGGATCCCCGAGCCGCTGCCGGAACCCACCGAGCGGCTTGACGGGGCTCTCGCCACCGCGGCCGTAGACCCGGCCGACCGTGTCACCCTGGACGAGTCGGTCAACATGGCCTTCCTGGTGCTGCTGGAATCCATGACACCGGCCGAGCGCGTCGCGTTCGTACTGCACGACGTCTTCCGGTACTCCTTCACCGAAGTGGCGGAGATGGTCGGCCGCAGCCCGGCCGCCTGCCGGCAGCTGGCCTCCTCGGCCCGCCGCCGGCTCCGGGGCGCGCGGCCGCCTGCCCGCCCGGTGCCCGCCGACCAGGACGCCGACGTCGTCAGGAACTTCAAACAGGCCTGGGAGGCCAAGGACATCGGCGCCCTCATAGGCATCCTCGACCCCGCCGCGACAGCGGTCGGCGACGGGGGCGGACGCGTCACCGCCTCGCGGCACCCGATCGAGGGCGGCGAGCGGGTGGCGCACTTCCTGGTCGCCCTCGCCGACAAGGCGACCGACCTGGTGTTCGTCGAGCGGACCGTCAACGGACGCCCCGGTCTGGTGGCCGAGCACGCCGGCGCCACCGTGGCGGTGTACGCGTTCGACATCGTCGGCGGCCGCATCAAGCACATCTGGGGCGTGCTGAACCCGGAGAAGCTCCGGCCCTGGACCACCTGACGCGCCGGCGAGATGTACCAGCGGTGCCGGTCAGCGGGACGACTCCGCGGGAGAACCGGCCGGCACCCGCTCGGGCACCTGGAGGTGGTACACGTGGAAGGCCCGCCCGATCACCGGCTGGGCGACGTTGCGTACGCGTACGCCGCCGCTGGTCATGCCGTGTTCCGTGCCGGCGTGGGCGTGGCCGTGGACCGCGAGGTCGGCGCCGGCGGAGTCGATCGCCTCGGCCAGCAGGTAGCTGCCGAGGAACGGGTAGATCTCCAGCGGCTCGCCCGCCAGCGTGTCCGGCACGGGGGAGAAGTGGGTCAGCGCGATCCGCGCGTCGCAGTCCTGCTCGCCGAGCCGCTCCAGCGCCGTACGCAGTCCGTCGGCGCAGCGGCGGGTGTAGCGGACGAACTCCTTCATCAACGGCTCGCCGAACTCCCCGGCGTTGCGGCCCGCGAAGCCGCCGCCGAAGCCCTTGGTGCCGGCCACGCCGACGCGGCCTCGCGCGCAGTCCACCACCGTGCCCTGCCCTTCGAGCACGTGGGCGCCGCTGTCCCGGAGGATCGCCGTAACCTCCTCGGGCCGTTCGTCGTGGTGGTCGTGGTTGCCGAGGACCGCCACCACCGGCACGCCGAGGTCCTTGATCTCGCGCGCCACCACCCGGGCCTCCTCGGGCGTGCCGTGCCGGGTCAGGTCGCCTGCCAGGAGCAGCACGTCGGCGCAGTCGGGCAGGGTCTCGAACGCGGGCCGCAGCACCCCCTGGCTGTCGGGCCCCATGTGGATGTCTCCGACGGCTGCGATGCGGATCATGCCAGTTCCTCCGCCTGGTCGGGGGACGACGCTTCGGCGACCACGAGGTCGCAGCGCACAGTGAGCCCGGCCAGTGCCTCACGCACGTCCCGGGCGACCTCGTCGCGGCAGTGGGCCGACGGCACGGTGCCGGTCACCAGCACCGAGTCCCCGTGCACCGCGACCTGCACCCCAAGCTCGGCCAGCGGCCCGCCCGCGAGGCGTTCACGCAGGTGGGCGACGCGGTAGTCGAGGTTGCTCATGGCTGTTCCTCCCGCGGCTCGATCACGTTCAGCCGTTCGAGAAGGAAGAGGAACGCGGCGGGCATCGGCTCCGCGCCGCACTCGCGCCGTACGAACTCCCAGTCGACCTTCTCCCGCAGCGCCCGGGCGACGGGCAGGACCGCGCCGAAGTCGCAGTAGTGCTCGGAGAAGGCGGAGACCAGGCTCGCCAGCAGGTCCGTGGCGGACAGCACCGGCATCAGCACCGACTCTACGGGCATCTCCTCCGCCCGCTCCAGCATCTCCGTGGTGACGGGCCGGTGCGCCAGCCGGAAGATGATGTCGACGGACTGCCCGAAGCACTCCGTCTTCAGCAGCCAGTCCTCCGGCGGCGTCCGCACCTCCAGACCGCCCTCGCGCAGCGTGTCCGCGACGGTGTCCGCGTCCTCGGCGCGCACGCAGAAGTCGGCGTCGTGCTGGAGGTTCGTGCCCGCGCCGTGCGCGTACGCGGCGACGCTGCCGGCGAGCGCGAACCGGTGCTCGTTCCCCTTCAGCAGCGTCCCGATCTGCTTGGTCGCCTCCAGGATCGCCTGCGTACGGTCCCGCGGCAGATCACCCTGCGTCCCGGGCGCCTCGGACGGCACGTGATTCCTCACCGCCGTGGCCAGCCGCAGGTCGCCGGTCCCCGCTCGCCGGGCGGACGCCGGACCGTCACTGTGCTGCGTCATGACCGCTCCCTTCCAGATGCCGCGAACCAAGTACCCGGCAGATCCGCTCTGACGACACGCCTTCGACGACACCGTTCACGGGCGGGCCACCACCCGCAGTGTCCGCACGGACGGATCCGCCGCGTCCGGGATGAGCACTCCGTGCTCGACACCGCTGCGCAGGTAGTCCAGCACCTCGGAGGTGATGACCTCGCCCGGCGCGATCACCGGCACCCCCGGCGGATACGGGCTGATCATCTCCGCGCTGACACGTCCCGCGGCCCGCTCCGCGGGCACGTGCTCGACCGGCGCGAAGAACGCGGCGCGCGGCAGCATCGCCTGCTCCAGTTCCAGCGCCGACGGCTCCGGAAGCAGCACCGGAGGCTGCCGCTCGATCGAGTCGGCCTTCTCCACCAGCGCCCGGAGCGCGTCCAGCAGTATCTGCTCGGTCGTGTCGTCATCGGCGTAGGTGATCGAGGCGCTGATCCGGCAGCTGTCCGATCCGCCGAGGTCGACGTGGCGGTGCGTCCGCAGCCACTCGGCCGCCTGCATCCCGCTGATGCCGAGCTCCCGCACATCGATCACGATCTTCAGCAGGTCGAGGTCGGCGGCGAGCCCCGCCTCCACCACCTCCGGCCCCATGACGCGCAGACCCGGCAGTTCGTCGGCCGCCGCCCGGATCCGCCGGGCCCGGGCGAGCGCGGCGTCCAGCAGTTCGTGCCCCTGCTCCACCATCTGGCGCCGCCAGCCGTCCAGGGTGGCGTACACCAGGGCGGAGGCGCTGGTGGTGCCGAGCAGGTCCTCGCGCTGCTTGAGCACTTCGGACGCCACCCGGTCGTACTGGAGGTGGAACACCGAGCTCTGCTCGATCGCGCCGCCCATCTTGTGCACGCTGGTCACCACCAGGTCGGCCTCGGCGTCCATTCCCCAGGACGGCAGGCCGGGGTGGAACGGCAGATGGGCGCCCCAGGCCTCGTCCACGATGAGCGGTACGTCGAAGTCGTGGCAGACCCGGGCCACTCCCCGCACGTCGGCACAGGTACCCCAGTCGGTCGGGGTGATCAGCAGCATGCCCTTGGCGTCCGGGTGCTCGCGCAGCCGGTCCCGTACGTCGCCGGGCTCCGGCGGGTGGGCCAGGTGCCGCTCGGCGTCGAACTCCGGGTGCACCCAGATCGGCTCCACGCCGTTGACGACGACCGCCGCGACCACGGACTTGTGCGCGTTGCGCGAGATCAGCATCTTCTCGCCCGGGCCGGCCACCGCGAGCATCGCGGTCTTGACCGACAGGGAGCTGCCGCACGTGGAGAAGAACGCCTCCGTGGCGCCGACCGCGTCGGCCATCAGCTCCTGCGCCTGACTGATCACTCCCTGGGACTGACGGCGGTCGTCGAGCCCGTTGAGGGTGAGCACGTCGGAGCGGAACACGTCCTTCCCGACGATGTCCGCCACCCGGGGGTCCGCGCCCCGGCCCTGCTTGTGCCCCGGCGGACCGTACGCCACGTCCCCCCGGCGCCGGAACTCCTGAAGGGCCTCCAGTACGGGGGCCCGCGAGTGGTCCATCGTTCCTCCCGGATCGCGGAAAACACCGGTCACGGCCTCGCGAGGACGCCGCCGTAGCCGGTCCGGCCGCGTCGTACGGCCGTACCGTCCGTGTTGCACCGTCACGCCGAGCGAAACTCCGCCGAACATCGCTCTCCGTACACGGCGGGCCCCGGCGCGGCACCTGTGTCCCTCCCCGTTCCATGACCTCGCGGGTGTCGAGGCCGCGCCCGGTGGAACCCGGAGGGGGCCCGAACGACCGCCGCCGACGCCCCCGGGAGGCCTCGTGGCCCGCACGCTCGACGACGTGCACGCCACCCTGCGCGCCGAGGTGGCCCGCCGGGCCGACGAACTGTGGGACGTGGCCCTGCGCCTGCACGCGGACCCCGAGTACGCCTTCGCCGAGCACCGGGCGGCGGCGCTGCTCACCGGCGCACTCGAACGCGACGGTTTCGCCGTCGAGCGCGGGGTGGCGGGCATGCCGACCGCGTTCACCGCGCGCTCGGGCGAGGGACGTCCCACGGTGGCGCTGCTGCTGGAGTACGACGCCCTGCCCGGCCTCGGCCACGCCTGCGGCCACAACCTCATCGCCGCCGCCGGCCTGGGCGCGGCCCTCGCGGTGCGCACGGTCCTCGGCACGACACCCGGTTCCGTCCTGGCGGTCGGCACCCCGGCGGAGGAGGGCGGCGGCGGGAAGGCCCTGGAGACGGAGGCCGGCGTGTTCGACGACGTGGACGCCGCGCTGATGTTCCACCCCGGCGTCCACGACTGGGCGCGGGCCCCGCTGACCGCCCAGGTGCAGTACCGGGTCGGCTTCCACGGGCGCGCCGCCCACCCCACCGGCAGTCCGACGGAGGGCGTCGACGCGCTCGCCGCGCTGATCGAGCTGTTCAACGTGCTGCACGCGGTCGGCCGGCGGCTGCCGCAGGCGTCACACGTGCAGGGAATCATCACCCACGGCGGTACGGCCACCAACATCGTCCCGGAATACGCCGAGGGCCGGTTCGGCCTGCGCGCCGCCACCACGGGCGAACTGGAGGACCTGGTGGGGCAGTTGCGCACGTGCGCCGAGGGCGTCGCCCGTGCCACCGGAACCCGCGCCGAGACCGTGCAGGCCACCGTCCGCTACGAGCACTTCCGCGACAGCCGGCCCCTCTCCGAGCGGTTCGCCGGGCACCTCGCCCACGCGGGCATCACCCTCACCCCGCCCGTCCCCGGCATCAACCTCGGCTCGTCGGACATAGGCAACGTCAGCTCGCTGGTGCCCGCCATCCACCCCTTCGTCGCCGTCATGGACGCCGACGGCTCCGACCACACCCCCGAGTTCGCCCGGGCGGCGGCCTCGGACCGGGCCCGCACGGTGCTGACAGCCGCCACGCAGGCCCTCGCGTGCACCGCGGCGGACGTCCTGCTCGACCCCGACCTGCGCACGACGGCCTGGGCACGGCACCGGGAACCGGCGGCGGGCCGGTAAGAGGTCGCACGGGCCGCCACCCGGCCGCGTAGGGTGCCGGGATGACTGCGATACCAGGGGAGTTCGCACGCGGCACCATCGAGCGCGAGGGACAGGCCGGGCAGGCGTGGCTGGCCGAGTTGCCCGGGATCGTGGACGACTTGCTGGAGCGCTGGGCATGCGTGCCGGACGGCGAGGTCACGCATGGGGGAGTGGGCGTCGTCGTCCCGGTGCGGCGGGACGGCGAACCCGCTGTGCTGAAGGTGTCGTTCCCTCATCCCGGCAACGTCCACGAGCCCGACGCCTACGTGGCCTGGGCCGGGCGCGGTGCCGTCGTGTTGCACGAGCGCGACGACGAGCGGTTCGCCATGCTGCTGGAGCGGGTCAGCACCTCGACACTGGCGGAACTGGAGGACGGCGACGAGGTGGTGGCGGTCGCCGGGCGGCTCAACCGCCGCCTGGCCATCCCCGCGCCGCCCGGCCTGCCCCGGCTGCGTGAGCAGGCCGGCGCCTGGGAGGAGCAGCTGGGCAGGGACGCTGAGGAGCTGCCGCACGCGCTGCCACGCAGGGTACTGGACGCCGCCGTGGCGACCGTCCGCGAACTGGGCCGCGCCCAGCCGGACACCCTCGTCCACGGCGACCTCCACGCCGGGAACATCCTGCGCGCCGACCGCGAGCCGTGGCTGGCCGTCGACCCCAAGGGGTGTGCGGGAGACCCCGCCTACGACGGCGGAACCCTGCTGAAGTCACGCGCACTGGCGCTCGTCCAGGCGGACGACCTGCACAAGGCCGTCCACCGCGTCCTGGACGTCTTCGCCGAGACCGCGGAACTCGACCGCGAGCGCGTCCGGCGGTGGGCCCAGTTCCACGCGGTGCAGTCCGCGTACTGGGGCCGGCGCCATGGCTTCCGTGTGGCCCGCGGCGGAACACGGCTGGACCTGCTCACCCGGTTCCTGGACCACCTGGCGGAGCTGCTCACGGAACGCCCGTGAGCGCGGCCCGACGACGACCGCCGCGGAGTGCGCGGGGACGGGTGGCGGACCGCCCCCGCGCCCGGTGGGTCAGCCCACCAGCACCTTGTCGCGCACGGCGGTCGCCGGTTGCGTGAGCGCGAGCCCGAAGTTGTCCTCCACCTCCGCTCGCTCGGCGGCGTCGGGGTACGGGTTCGTGCACGCCACTCCGGCGCTGGAACCCGACATCAGACTGGTGCACGGGCCGGGCTTGCGGTCGGGCAGGCCGAGGATGTGACCGATCTCGTGTGCCGAGATCCGGACCGTGTTGTAGCCCTGGTTGACGGCCTGCCGTCCGATGTAGACGGTGCCGTTGCCGAGCGAGGTGGGCAGGGCCCGTGGCCAGCCGTTGTCGGCCAGTATGCGGATGTTGGCGCGTTGTCCGGCCGCGGCAGGGCGCAGCTCGACGCTGTCCACGCTCTCGTTCCAGATGGCCGCGCCACGGTCGACGGCGGCCTTGAACTCCGCCGACGCACTCGCGTCGTACGTGACGACGCGGGCCGCCTGGGCCCGCGTATCGGCGGCCGCCGGCGCGGCGTGGGCCTGGCCCGCGGTGGCCAGGCCCGCCGCGAGGGTGGCAGCGAGGATGGGGACGAACGTGCGTGCGTGCAAGGTCGGCCTCCTGTGGGGGAAGGTGGGCGTGCTCATGCCACGTTCTGCAGGGCTCCCTGCCCGTGCCCGGCGAACGTCAATCCCTCAATCGGCATCCCCGCCCACGATGCCGTAGCCCTGCGGACATGTGCACGTGCCGCTACCCGCGGCGCGGGCTCGGCATGCCGAGGAGGCCGCGCCCCGATAGAATCTCAGAATTTGACAGGACATTTCACAGCAAGCTTCTTCGCTGGGAGAGGGCCGCTGACCTGGCCGGAGTGATCGATGTCCCGCAGACACCCGACCGACGACGCTGACGAGCTGCTCGCCAGGCTCGGAGCGCTGACCGCACAGGCCCGTGAACGCGCGGAGCTCCAGCGGTCGCGGCTGGAGCTGGCCGTCGCCCTCCAGCAGGGCATGCTCCCCGCCACCCTGCCGGTGGTCCGCCGCTTCCACCTGGCCGTCGAGTACCAGCCCGCCCACCACGGTCTGAGCGTGGGGGGAGACTGGTACGACGCGTTCCGGATGCCCGACGGCTGCGTCGGGCTGTCCATCGGCGACGTACAGGGTCACAACATCGAGGCAGCCGCCTTCATGGGGCAGGTCCGGGTCGGACTGCGCGCCCTCGCCTCCGTCACCAGCGAACCGGGCGAACTCCTCGCCCGCACCAACAACCTGCTGCACGCCCTCGGCACCGACCTCTTCGCCACCTGCACGTTCATCCGCCTCGACCCGGCGACCGGAGTGCTGGAGAGCGCGCGGGCCGGGCACATACCGGCCGTCTGGGCCAGGGCGGACGGCCGGTCCGGCCTCGCCGACGACGCGGGCGGAC
The DNA here is from genome assembly GCF_001905845.1 of Streptomyces sp. TSRI0107. Classification (GTDB taxonomy): domain Bacteria; phylum Actinomycetota; class Actinomycetes; order Streptomycetales; family Streptomycetaceae; genus Streptomyces. Next base: position 42,384 of record NZ_LIVZ01000013.1, read on the forward strand.
CGCCCCTCGGGGTGCTCCCGGAGATCGAGTACCCGGTGACCGTGCACCGCCTCTCCGCGGGCGACGTCCTCGTCCTGGTCACCGACGGCGTGGTGGAGGGACCGGCGCTGAGCCTGGACGAGGGCCTCGACCAGGTGGTGCGGCTCGCGGGCGTCGCCGCCGTCGCCGGCATGCAGGCGACCTCGCTGGCCACCGCGGTGATCAAAGGCGCCGAACGGGTGGGGCACGCGGACGACGCCGCCGTCCTCGTCGTCGGCCGCGACAAGCCCGCCCCTCACTCCTAGGGGGTGTCTCGTCGATCAGCCCGGCATGATCGGCAAGACACCCCCTAGGGAGATCCAACGGACGCCGCCGCCTCGCCGAACGGCCGGTCCCGGTGTGTGATGACAACTGTGGTGCGTACCCCGGATCGGCGCCGAGCGGTCGTCTACGGCTTCCAGATGCTGGCCGTCGCCGCCTGTTATTACGCGGCGGGACGGCTAGGACTGCTTCGCCAGCTCGCGGTCGGAGACGCGGTGTTCACGCCCATCTGGCCGCCCACCGGCGTCGCGGTGGCCTCCCTGTTCATCTTCGGCCTGCGCTGCTGGCCGGGCATCGCACTCGGAGCTCTTCTCATCGTCCTGTCGCTCACGTCGCCCGGGCCCTCCGTGCTCGGCACCGTCGCCGGGAACACCCTCGCCCCCGTCTGCGCCTACCTCATGCTGCGCAGGGTGGGATTCCGGACCGGTCTGAGCCGGTTACGGGACGGCGTCGCCCTGGTCTTCCTGGGGGCGCTCGCCGCGATGCTGATCAGTTCCACGGTGGGCGTCACCCTGCTGGTCGTCACGGGCAAACTCGGCCTGGACGGCTTCTGGCCGGTCTGGCTGGCCTGGTGGGTGGGCGACGCGATGGGCGTGCTGCTCGTCACCCCGGCCCTGCTCCTGCTGAGCGAGGCACGCGAGCCGCCCGACCTGGCGCGCTGGAAGGAGGCCCTGGCCCTGGCCGCCGTGGCCTGCGCCGTCATCCCGGTGGCCACGACCAGCAGGCTGAGCCTGCTCTACCTGATCTACCCCTTGCTGATCTGGGCGGCCCTGCGCTTCCAGCTGGTGGGCAGTGTGCTGTGCGCCCTGGCCGCCTCCGTCCTGGCCACCCTCGCGGCCACCGACGGCAGCGGCCCCTTCGCGGAGCTGACCCGAATCGAGGTGATGATCAAACTCCAGGTCTTCAACGGATCGATGGCCCTGACCGCCCTGCTGCTGTCGGCCGTGATCACCGAGCAGCACAACACCCGGCGCTCGGTGGAGCTGGCCTGCCAGGAACTGGTCGAGGTCCTCGAACACCTCACCGCGGGGGAGGCCCCGCCCAGCCGCTCACCGACGGACCGCGACGGCCTGCCGCGGGACCGCGACGGCCCACCGGGCAACGGAGCGGGCCCTCGGGCCTCGCCCGAGGGCCCCTGAGCGTCACGAGTGCGTTCGCCCTGATGGCTGAGTGGATGACGACGAGGTCGTCCTTCGCCTGGACGGCGTAGAGGCCGGTTCACCAAGGCGCGCGGCCGCGGGCTGGCCGCTCGGGTACGGCCGTAAGCGGCCCATGCGACGGATCAGCCTCGCTGCCGTCGGGCTCGTCGCACCTCCTGGTCGATGGCCCAGGCGTCGGCGACCGGGCCGAGATGGCTCAGCTTGTCGGGGTTGATGACCGAGCGGATGGACTGGATCCGCCCGCCGAGCATGTCGAGGACCATGGTGTGGAGGACCCTGCCGTCCCGGTCCCGGAAGACCGCGCCCGGCTGACCGTTCACCTCACGCGGCTCGAACGTCACGTCGATCCGAGCCATCAGCGGATACACGGAGGCGAGCAGCCGTGCCACGTTCTCGGCGCCGACGACGGCCCTGGAAAGCTGCGGGGCCTTGCCGCCGCCGTCCCCGACCAGCTGCACGTCGGCGGACAGCAGCTCCCGCAGCCCCTCAACATCGCCGCTCCTCAGCGCGTCGAAGAACCGCGTCGCGAGCTCCTGCCGCTCCTGACGGTCCGCCTCGAACCGCGGCCGCCCGGCCCGCATGTGCCGGCGCGCCCGCACCAGCAGCTGCCGGCACGCCGCCTCCGACCGTCCCACGGCCGCGGCGATCTCGTCGAAGCCGAAGGCGAACACCTCCCGCAGCACGAACACCGACCGTTCCAGCGGGCTGAGCCGCTCCAGGAGCAGCAGCGCCGCCATCGAGACCGAGTCGGCCAGCTCCGCCGAGCGCTCGGGGTCCTCGTACGGATCGCTGAGCAGCGGCTCGGGCAGCCAGGGTCCGACGTACTCCTCCCGCCGCACCCGAGCCGAGCGCAGCACGTCGATCGCGATCCGGGTCACCGTCGCCGACAGAAACGCCTTGGTCGACCTGGGCCGTGTGGGGGAGTTGTCGAAGCGCAGCCATGTCTCCTGGACCGCGTCCTCGGCCTCGCCCACGCTGCCCAGAATCCGGTAGGCGATCGAGAACAGCAGCGGCCGCAGCTCCTCGAACTCCTCCACCCGCCCGGTCTGCCCGGCCTGCTCGACCTTGCTCATGCGACTCCCTCCAGAGGCCTTGCGGGGCGGAGCCCCGTCGGGACCGGGGACCACCCCGGCCCCGGAACGTGCCCGCCGCTCAGTGGAACTGCCCGGCCACGTAGTCGCCGGCCGGCTGCCGGGTGATGACGTTCAACCGGTTCACCGCGTTCATGAAGGACACCAGCATCACCAGAGCGGTGAGCTGCTCCTCGTCGTAGTGCGCGGCAGCCCGCGCCCACACCTCGTCGCCGACCCCGCCGGCCGCGTCCGCGACCCGGGTCCCCTGCTCCGCCAGCTCCAGCGCGGCACGCTCGGCCTCGGTGAAGACCGTCGCCTCCCGCCACGCCGCCACCAGGTGCAGCCGTACCGGCGTCTCGCCGGCGGCGGCGGCCTCCTTGCTGTGCATGTCGATGCAGACGGCGCAGCCGTTGATCTGGCTCACGCGAAGCGCCACCAGTTCCTGCGTCGAGGCCGGCAGCGGCGACTCCTTGAGCTCCCTGCCCGTGGACATGAAGTACTTGAGGGCCTTGCCCGCGGTCGGGCTGGTGAAGTAGTTCAGTCGAGCGTCCATGAGGTGCCCCTCCCTGTCGTGCGCGGTCGTCAGTGCCTGCACACCCGAGACGAGACAGCCCGGCGCCCTGTGACATGGCCGCGTATGTGGGCGCCGAGATCACTTACGAGACGGCCCTCAGCCGCGCTCACCGGCGCACAGAGCGGCGTCCACGGCGCCCTGGAGGTGGCGCAGGCTCTGTCCCTGGGCGGTCCACGTCGTGGAGTAGACGGTGACCGTGCCGCGGCCGGCGGTGGCCCGGCCGCCCGCCACGGAGTTGCCGGGCAGGTCGCCGCCGTGGCCCCAGTAGACGCCGCCGCAGCTGAGCGGGATGGAGGCGACCCCGTAGCCGTAGCGGCTGCCCGCCGGGTACGTGTCCCGGCCGCCGACGTCGGAGGCGTCCCGCGTCATCAGGCGCAGTGCCCAGCCGGGCAGGAGACGGCCCCCGAACAGCCCGTCCCAGAACTTGTTCAGATCCTTCGGAGTGGAGACCAGGCCGCCGGACGCGCCGAACTCGTAGCCGGGCAGCTCGGTGAGGTCGACCCGCCCGCCCTGGGGATTCGCGGGGTGCACGCCGTAGTTGCGGGCGTGCGGTCCCCGCAGGGTCAGCTCGCCCGGTGCGGGCCAGTACGTGTCGTCCAGGTGCAGGGGGCGCAGAATGGTGCGCTCGATGTAGTCGCGGAAGCCGACCCCGGACGTCTTGTCGATCACCATGCCGAGGACCAGGTAATTGGTGTTGGAGTAGCCCCAGTCGGTCCCGGGCTCGAAGTCGGGCGCCTTGCCGAGCGCCAGCGCCAGATACTCCTCGGGCGTGCCCGGCCGGGTCCAGTCGACCAGCGTGGAGTACTCCGTCAGCCCGCTGGTCTGCTTGAGCAACTGCCGGATGGTGATGGTGCGGTCGGCGAGCTGGGGTACGTATCTGCCGGCGCGGTCATCGAGCCGTATCCGGCCGTCCGCCACCAGGCGCATCACCGCCGTCGCGGTGAACGCCTTGGTGTTGCTGGCCAGCCGGAACCGGCCGTTCGCGTCGACCATCGACCGGCCCGAGCCGAGGTCCGCGACCCCGGCGGTCCACGTCGCCTTGCCGGCACTGGAGTAGGCCAGGGCGCCCGGCACTCCGTCCTCCTCGACGAGCAGGTCCAGCTGCTGCTGCACCGGGTCGGCGGGACGGGCCGTCGCCGTGGGAACGGCGGTGGCCGTGAGGGCGGCGGCGAGCAGGACTGCGGCGGCGAGACGCTTGTGTTTCACGGATCTTCCCCCTGGTCGTGGTCCGCGTCATGCGGACCGATCAACTGTGCTCGTCGATCTTCCCTGTGGTCCGCCGCGCGCTCAATGCGGTTGGACCCCAGGTCCGGGGTGGGGGTAGCCCCCGGCTGTGGGGTCGGACAGCCCGGTGGCTCGCTGGATAACTGCTGTGCTGCGTACGGCAGTTGACAGCGGACGACAGCCGCCTCGTCAGCTCTGGGCGCGTCCCTGCTTGCCGACCTCGTCGGTCATGTCCGTCACCTGCCGCGCGGGAGGGGCGTCCGCGTTCACGTCGGTGCCGAAGTCGGAGAACTCCAGGACCGTCCGTACCGTCGCCTTGGTGGCGGCCTTCACGGTCATGTCGACCTGCTGGCGGCGGATACGCCCGTCGTCGTCGAGCCAGAGGTCCATCGGCAGGCTGGGGCCGACCTGCTTGCTCAGCTCGCTGCCATTGGGCAGCTTGGCGACGTCGACCGTCACGCGGTACCGCGTGGTGTGCACGCCGTCGATGACGGATGTGCCTTTCCTCGTCACGTCCTTGTCGTCGATCGCCTTGGCGAACGCCGCCGACTGGGCCGGATCGTTCACGGACTGACCGCCGGCTCCCTGCCGGGCGGCTACCTTCTTCAGGTCGATCTTGATCCACGGCTTGCCGCCGGGCGCCTGCCCCTCGGGAGGCTTCTGGTACAGCACCCGGTCCACCACCCGCTGCTCGATCCGCTGGCCTTCCGCGGTGACCGTCATGACGCTGTCGCCGTCATCGAGGTCGACGGTGCCCTCGCCGTTCGCGGTCGCCGAGGAGCCCTCGGCGGAGGTCCGCACCTTCAACGTCACCCGTGCGGTGTCCTCTTCGGCTGTCTTGTCGTAGGCGGAGCGTACGGCCTGCGTGCCCTGTTCCCGCGCACCGGCGCTCCCCGTGGAGGAGACGCCGTCCGAGGGTCCTGCCGCGTCGCTGTCGTTCCCGCAGCCCGTCACCAGCACCGTGCCGGCGAGAACCCCGGCGACGGATAACGCGCCGATCCTGCTGCCGTTGCCTGACCTGGCCATCAAGACGATCCTCCTGTCTGGCTGTTCGACGTCCGACTCTCCGGTCACCGACCGGCTCAGTGCGATACCGGCCGTCACGTGTACGGTTCCAAGTGCCCGGATACGGCACGAACGCACCACCTACGCAACCCGTTCTGCCCGGGACGCACGCGGACGCTAATCCCAAACGAGACGGCCGTCGGCGACATGCGGGGCCGCGGTGTCCTCAAGACCGCGCCCTGCCCAGAGCGCGTCGGCGAGTTGAGTCAGGTAGGCGGCGAAGGTTTCTTCTCCGGGGCTCGGGATCTCGGCCTCTCCGTAGGAGCCGATCAGCCCGTAGCCCCCACCGGGAGTGCAGTCGGTGTAGAGGCCGTAGAAGCCGTCGGGGTCGCCGGCGGAGACGGGCAGGTGGCGCTGGTGGGGCTGATCGTCGAGGCCCTCGGCTCCCGCCGGGCCGTTGAACCACACGCTCAGCATGTCGAGAGGCCCGATTCCCTCGCCGCCGGGCAGGAAGTAGCCGGTCGGCTGAGGATCGTCCCCGGATACGGGCCAGTCGAAATCGGACGCCGGGCCGGTGCCGTTGCGCACCAGGTAGAAGGCGCGCACATCGGCGGGGACCGTCAGGTCGAGTTCCTGTTCGAGAGCGCGGATGTCGTCCTGTGCCGCGGGCGCGGGTAGCCGTTCGAAGGTGCGGGGCGCATGCTGTCGAAGCCATGTCTCGATGCGCGTCCAGGCGGCCAGGGCGAATTCGGCCTGTACCTGATCATCATTCATGAGCGGGACCCTAGCCGCTGGGTGCCGACGTGATCGCCGCCGTGCGGTCGCTGCGGTTGCCGCTTCCGCCATCGGGGTCATGCTGGAAATGACGGGGCACCCTTCGATGCCCGCGAAGGGTACAGCGCCCTCTTCTCGCAACCCAGGAGGCTGTCATGGGACAGCACGGCGGAACTGTGACGGTCATTCCCAGCTGGATTCCCCAGGAGACCATGTTCGACATCGTGTGGGAGGACGAGAGGCTGTCGGATCCCCGGCCGAACGGCAGATGGGACGGACAACTCGCCTTGTTCGGGGGAACCGGTAGCACCCAGGGGGAGTGGGACTGGGAGGCAGCCGCGCAGAAACTGGGTCTGTGGGTGCCCGTGCCGAACGGCGCAGGCCACAGGCGTTTGATCGCGACGCTCGACCAGTTCGTGTTTCCGCTGGTGACCGGGATGTCGGGAACCGGCCATCTGATGCCGGGTCTCGCACCGGTCAGCGGAGAGCTGACTCTTACTTGGCGGGGAAACTCGTCCGGATTCTGAGCGTCGCGTGCTCGACCAGCTCACACCGTGGCCTGGGGCTGTTCCGGGCACAAGTAGTACACGGCGGTCTGCTCGGCGTGTGACGCGAGGAGGCCCCGCAGTTCTTCCGCGGCGGTCTTGAGAAGGTCGCCGTCGCGGGCGGCGTTGAGGGTTTCGAGGGCGAAAGCGACGTGCGTCGAGCCTTCGGTGACGCGGGTGCGGTGGGCGTCGCGGTGGTTCCAGTGGCGGGTGAGGACGCCGGCCGTGTCGGCGTAGATGATCTCTCCGGGCTTGGGGTTCTCGACGGTGTCGGGTTCGCCGAGCGGGGTGAAGGATTCGGAGCCGTCCGCGTACCGGATGTCGACGTCCCCTGCGACATGGTCGAGGTCGAAGGCGCCGGCGGGCAGGCCGTGGCGGACGGAGACGACGTTGTAGGAGTCGACCGCCGGGTTGATGCGCGGCAGGGCACCCTTCTTGGCGAGGCGGCGGCCGAGCGCGTCGACGCTGGGGCGGACGCGGCGCGGGTTGGTGCCGAAGGAGCGGTAGGCGGCGTGCCACTGCTCGATGCGCGGGTCGGTCTCGTCGGCGGGCTGCCAGACGCCGAGGGCGAGCTGCTGCTCCAGCGCCTCGACAGCGGCGGCGGTGTCGGGCCAGGGCTCGTGTCCGCGCAGGCCGGTGGCGGTGACCAGGGCGATGAGGGTGTCGGGGAAGGCGTCGGCGACGGCAGGGGCGATGCGGAAGACGGTCATGGGAGGGTTTCCGTTCCTTCGTGCGTGGGTGCGTGGGTGCGTGGGTGGTGCGCGGGTGCGTGGGCGCTTGGCTGCGCGTGTCGGTGTGTATCGGGTGAGGTGAATCTCTGCTGATATCGGGTCGGCTCAGGCGGTTTCAGGGCTTCCAGGGGCCGATACGGTCCAGGCGGCGGCGCTGTTGCAGGGCGGTGGGGACGTCGAGGTCCTGGCCGCGTTCGGTCAGGTGGTCGGCGACAGCCGTGCGGTGCTCGACGGGCTTGTGGTCGTCGTACTTGAACTTCGCCCGTACGTCGGTCACCGCCAGGCGCAGACCGCGGATGCCGGGCAGCATCCGGCCGTAGGGCGGCTGGTCGACGGCGATGGGGGCGTGGTCGCCGTCGGGCTGGAAGTGGGCCATCTGATGGCGCAGCAGTTCGGCCTTGGCTTCCGGGTCGTCGACGATGTGGGCGCGGCAGGTGAACTGGACGGCGGTGTAGTAGCTGGTGGGCACGCCGTCGGTGGGCGGGGTGCCGGGCTTGGCGCGCCACGGGCCGGGGATGAAGGCGTAGTCGCCGAAGACCGTGAACAGGACGTTCGGGTCGTTCTCGATGGCCTGCCAGATCGGGTTGGGGCGGGCGAGGTGGATCAGCAGGTGGCCGGGGGCGCTCGTGAAGTGGGTGGGGACGGCGACCGGGGCCTGGCCGGGCAGGCCGTTGACGCTCAGGATGCCGAAGTCGTGCCCGTCGGCGACCCAGGTCTGCCATTCGGCTTCGTCGAGGCTCGCGTCCCAGGGCTGGATGAACATGCGGTACTCCTTGCTGTGGGGCGGCGGGGCGGCGGGGCGGCGGGGCGGTGGTGCGGCTGGCGGGAGGCGTTCAGGTGAGGGCGAGGAGGCTGACGGCGACGGCGGCGGTGCCCAGGCCGACGAGCTGGCCGCGGTGGATGCGCTCGGCGAGCACACTGCGGGCGAGCAGGACGGTGCCGGCCGGGTAGAGGGCGGTGATCACGGCGACGACGGCCAGGTCGCCGCTGCGGGCGGCGAGCAGGAACAGCAGGTTCGCCACCGAGTCCAGCACTCCGGCGGCCGCCGACATCGAGTACGCGGGCTTCTCCGCCCCGAGCCTGCGGTACAGCAGCCCGGCAGCTGCCAGCGTGACCGCGGACGAGACCCCGCGGCCGACGATCAGAGGGGCCACGCCGCTGTCGGACGGCGCCTGGTGCAGGAAGATCAGCTGCAGTGCGATCGCGGCGCCCGCGCCGAAGGCGAGCAGCAGCGCGGTGCGCGACGGACGGGCCGACCCGGCGCCGTGGCCGGCGCTGACCAGTACCACCGCGACCAGCGCGAGCGGCAGACCCGCCAGGCCGGCCAGGCCGAGGCGCTCGCCCTGAAACAGGCCGACACCGACGGGGAGCATGGCGGAGATCAGGGCGGTGATGGGCGAGAGCACGTTCATCGGGCCGATCGCCAGGGTCCGGTAGAGCAGCGCGAAGGCGGCGGCCGACGCGACGCCGGACGCGGCACCCCAGCCGATCGTCGCGGCGCTGAAGGAGGCGCCGAGCACGGGCCAGAGCAGCAGCTCGACCGCGAGCGAGGCCGGGGCCGCGATCATCACGGTGCGCAGTACGTGGGCCTTGCGGGCGCCGAGGCCGCCGAGGAAGTCGGCACAGCCGTAGGCGAGGGAGCTGCCCAGGGCCAGCAGCAGAGCGATCACGGTACGTACATCCCTTACTATCAATGGAACGACTGAACCGTACATTGAACCGACCGCCCTGTGTCAACCAAATGACCGTACGGTCCATTGAAATGGTCCACTGCTGAGGATGGTGATCGGATGGCCGAGACAGAGGCAGCCCTGCGGACGCTCGCGCACAACGTCAGGACGGCCCGCAAGCGCGCGGGCCTGTCCCTGGACGAGCTCGGCCAGCGCGCCAAGGTCAGCAAGGGCGCCCTGGTGGCGCTGGAGAAAGCACACGGCAACCCGAACTTCTCCACCCTGGTCAGGCTGGCCGACACCCTCGGCGTCTCGGTGTCCGCCCTGATGGAGGGACCGGCCGAAGGCCGCGTCCGCGTCGTGACCGCCGATGCCGTGATGCCCCTGTGGACCGGAGCCGAGGGCAGCGAGGCCCGGCTGATGCTCACGACCTCCGGCCCGGCCCCGGTCGAGGTCTGGCGGTGGAAGCTCGAACCGGGGGAGGAGTACCCCAGCCACCCCCACCAGGCCGGAGTCGTGGAAACCGTCAGCGTCACGGCAGGCCGGATGATCCTCATCGTCGACGGCACCGAGCATCCCGTCGAAACCGGACAGACCGCCAGTTTCGATGGCGATGCCCCCCACACCTACCGCGGCGCCGGCACCGAGACCTGCCACCTGATCATGACCGTCCACATCCCGCCCGGCCCCGCGGCGGCGGTCTGACCTCCGGCATGGGGCGGAGAGAGAGCGTGGTCAGCCCGGGTATCGTCCTCGGTCTCTCGCGACGGTTCGTCAATGGTGAGCCGACGAGCGTCGTATCGTCACTTCCATGTACTACGAAGAGGCAGAGGGCACGGGCGAGGACCGGCCGACGACCGCTCGGCTGCGGCAGGTGCTGGAGCGTGCCGAGCGTGTCGTCATCGTCGAGGCGTCACCCGCCGAGGCCGACTCCGCCGACCTGCCCCGCCTCACCGTGACCGGCGCCGAGATCGGCGAACTGGCGCGGCTCCTGGCCATCGTGGACGGCGGCACCGGCGACAGGTGCCGCTGCATCGGCTGGCCGACGATCACGATCTACGGCACGCGGGGAGACCTGATCGCCCGCTGGACGCTGCACCACCAGTCCGGTCTGCGCGGACTGGGCGACTGCGACGCCGATCTGCGGGACGGCCCGGCGCTCACCGCGTGGCTGGCGGAACGAGGACTGACCCGATCGCGGAGCGTGCAGGAGGGGCTGGCCAGGGAAGAGGCCGAGGAGGAGCGGCGCCAGAAGGAGTGGATACAGGCCGCGCCGGAGGGGCTGGCCCAAGCCGCAGCGGACGTGGCCCGCCCGCCTGCGCGAGACTACGAGGCCTGGTCGGGTGGCCGTCAGCAGGCCGGCGACCGGCTCGCCGCTCTCGCCCAGCAGCGGTATCCCGACAGCGGCGAGCGGATCCGGCTCCTCCTGGCCTGGCTCGGAGTGTCCGCCCGGCGGTCGAGCGGCGGCATGAAGTGGTACGACATGGCGGTACTCCGCCAACTCCTGGCCGAGAACCCGGGCGTCGTCCTCGCCGCGTGTGTCGCGTCCCCGCTGACTCCGGCCCAACTCGACGGCGCCGCCCAGCTCTTCCGCACGGTCGAATGGACCAAGGCGCAGGGCAGAAACCTCCCGAAGCCGCTGAAGTCCCTGCTCATCGAGCACATCCGCGCGGACGGCACCGACGCCATGCGGTTCTGCATGAACCACGGCTACTACGGTGCCAAGCGGACCGTCTGAGCGGTCCCGCCCACGATGCCCTGTGCCAGGGTGGCGGGCATGGCCTGGCAGACTGAGAGCCCGGAACTCTGGGCGTTCCTGGAGTCACTGCAACCCGGCGCGGTACGTCGACGCCGGCACCGATGTCGTCGACGTAGGGCAGCGCGTCTCGTGCGAGTTCCTTCAGTTCGACACGTACAACGCCGAGGCCAGACTGTCCTTGAAGGCATTGCGGCCCGACCCTTTCCAGGCGTTCGCCTACCGGAGCGCGGTGGGTCAGGCGCTGCTCGGCACGGTCGTCAAGGTCCTCCCCGTCGGCGCCTTCGTCGACGTCGGGGACGGGGTCCTCGGGCTGGTCCCCTTCAAGGAGGTCCACGGCGGACCGGCGGCATGCCCGCCGGAGGCCTTCGAGAGCGGCGCCGAGATCTCAGTCGTCGTCTCGGACATCGACCGGCCGCATCGAAGGGTGCTCCTCTCCACGCCGGAGGCCGCCCCGGCCGTCACGAACGGGGCAGACCCGTCACCGTCCTGACCGGGCCGGCATCGCGCGATGCCCGGGGCCAAGCGGTCAGTGGGCGGCCCCGGCGGACGCGGTCTTCTTGCGTGCGCGGTAGGCGGCGGCCTTGTACTTGTTGCCGCAGGACTCCATGCCGCACCACTGGCGCCGCATGCCACGGGACCGGTCGACGTAGACGCGCGTGCACTCCGGGTTGCCGCACTCCTTCAGCAGTGGGACGTCCGGACCGCTGAGCAGTTCGACGGCCTGCCGGGCCACGGTGGCCAGGGCCTGCTCGGGAGTCGCCTCGGTGTGCCGGCCGGTCACGGTGAGCTGCGGTGTCGCGGCAGCCTTGCGCGCGGCGCCGTTGAGCACGGCGAGCGCTTCGCGGTCGGGCTCCTCGTCGAGGCGACGGTTGGTGATGAGCCGGTAGACGGCCTCACGCACCGTGGTCGCCTCCCGGACGTCCTTCTCCTCGCCGGGCGTGATCGTGTCCACGAGTCCGGATTCCAGGTACCAGGCGTTCAGCCGCTCCGGGGTCACAAGCATCTCGAACCGGGTCGAGCGCCGGGCCCGGAGAGTGGCCGCGAAGTCGAGCACCGGATGCCCGCAGACGAACACGTGGTCAGGATTCACGTCACCATCCTGACAGGTGACTCAAGTCGAAGGCGAGGAGCCCCGTCGCCGTCAGGTGAGCGAACGGACCGGTGCCACCTCCCGCTGCCGGTCGTGGCCCGGCTCCAGCCGGATCTCTCGGCCCTGCCACCGCCGTCGCAGCCAGCGGTCGTGGCTGGCGATCACGACCGCGCCCGGTCCGGTGCCCAGCGCCGCCTCCAGCTCGTCGCACAGTCGTGGGGAGAGGTGGTTCGTCGGCTCGTCGAGCAGCAGCAGCTGGGGCGGGCGGGCCACCAGCAGGGCCAGGGCCAGGCGGCGACGCTGGCCCACGGACAGCTGTCCGACGGGTTTGTCCAGGTCCGCCTCGTGCATCAGGCCGAGCGAGCCCAGCGGCACCCTCTCGGCCCGCGCCGGACCGAGCGACAGTTCGTAGGTGTCGCGGACCGTGCGCTCGGGCCGCTCGAACACGGTGTCCTGGGTGAGCAGGCCCACGGTCAGCCCGCGCCGCCTGCGTACCTCGCCCTCGGCCGTCACACGTCCGGCGAGCACGGCGAGCAGCGTCGACTTGCCCGCCCCGTTGCCTCCCGTGACCAGCAGCCGGTCGGTGGCCGACACGTCGAGGCCGTCCAGCGCGAGCCTGCCCGGCACCCGCACGTCACGCAGGGCCACCAGAGGCCGCTGACTCTCCTCCGCCCGCGGGCTCGCCTCCGCCCGCGAGCTCTCGTCCGCCTGCGCGGCCAGGTCCCCGGGCGCGAAGCGCAGCGGGCGCGGCGGCTCGGCGACCTGGGTGCGTTCCAGTTCCTCCAGCCGCCGGGCGGCGTTGCGCACCCGGCGGGAGATCTGCTTCTGCACCCGGCCCGCCCTGCGGCCGTACCCCATTTTCTCGTTGTCGCGCCGGCCACGGTCCGGTGCCACCCGGTGCGCGGTCACGCCCGCCGAGTGGCGCAGCTCCTCCAACTCCTGCTGCTCCTCGGCGTACCGCCGCTCCCAGCGCTCCCGCTCCGCGCGTTTCTCGGACAGGTAGGCGCTGTAGTTGCCGCCGTAGCGGACCGGGCCGTCCACCGCCGGATCGAGGTCGATCACGTCGGTGCAGACGGCGTCGAGGAACGCGCGGTCGTGGCCGGCGACGACGACTGTCCCGGACAGTCCGCGGACCTGCTCCTCCAGGAAGGCGGCGGCATCGTCGTCGAGGTGGTTGGTCGGCTCGTCCAGCAGCAGCGCCGACGGCCGCCGCACGAGCAGTGCGGCCAGGGCGAGCCGGACGCGCTGCCCGCCGGAGAGCGAGCCGAGTGTGCGGTCGTGCCCGACCGCGCCGAGGCCCAGGCCGTCCAGCACCAGGGCGGCGCGGCGGTCGGCGTCCCAGGACTCACGGTCCTGGGCCTGTTCCAGCCGCCTGCCGTAGGCGTCGAGGAGTTCCTGGTGGAAGGGGTCGTCGTCCGGGACGCGGGCCAGCTCCTCGCCGAGCCGGTCCAGTTCCGCTAGGTCCTCGCGGGCTTCCCGCAAGGCCTCGTCCAGCACCGCGGCGATGGTCGAGCCGGCGTCGTACGGCATCTCCTGGTGGAGGAAGCCGAGGTCGCCCGGGCGCGAGACGCTTCCCGCGTCGGGTTCGTCCACGCCGGCCAGCACCCGCAACAGGGTGGACTTGCCGACGCCGTTCTCCCCGATCAGGCCGATCCGGTGGCCGGGGGAGGCGGTCAGGGAGATGCCGTCGAGGACTCGGCGGCCGCCCAGGGAGCGGACGAGGTCGTGGGCGCGCAAAGTGGTCTGATGGGGCACGGGTGTCCGTCCGGTGTGAGGGATGGTCGGCCCGCCGGGCACGCGGCCTCGGGCGCGGGCCATTGCGCACTCCGGCGGCTCACACCGCTGGGGCCCCGGTCTCCCTGAGGACCCCGTCGGCCAGCCGCAGCCAGCGGCTGATCCCGATCTCGGCGAGGAACCGCTCGTCGTGACTGACCACCATGAAGGCGCCCTGGTAGGAGTTCAGCGCGCTCTCCAACTGCCCTGCGCTGACCAGGTCGAGGTTGTTGGTCGGCTCGTCGAGCAGCAGCAGATGGGGAGCCGGCTCCGCGCACAGCACGCACGCCAGGGTGGCGCGCAGCCGCTCCCCGCCGGAGAGCACCCCGACCGGCAGGTGCGCCCGCGGGCCCCGGAAGAGGAAGCGGGCCAGCAGGTTCATTCGCTCCGCCTCGGGCCGCTCGGGCGCGAACTCGGCGAAGTTCTCCGCCACGGTGCGTTCCGGGTCCAGCAGGTCCAGACGCTGGGACAGATAGGCGATCCGGCCGTCGTTACGCTTGATCTCCCCGCTGTCGGGGGCGAGTTCGCCGGTGACGAGACGCATCAGCGTGGTCTTCCCGGCGCCGTTGGGGCCGGTCAGCGCGATGCGCTCCGGACCTCGCACGGTCAGGTCCACACCGTCCGCCGCGAACACGGCCTTGTCTCCTAGGCGGACCTGCATCGCCTTGGCGAGGAAGAGGTTGCGACCGGCGGGCACCTGGGTTTCGGGCAGTTCCAGGGCGAGGCGCTGGTCCTCGCGCAGTGCCCGCCCCGCCTCGTCTAGGCGGGCCTTGGCATCGCTCACCCGGGCCGCGTGCGTCTGTCCGGCCCGGCCCGCGGACTCCTGGGCACCACGCTTCATGTTGCCGGCGAAGATGCGGGGCAGACCGGCGTTCTTGAGGTTGCGGGCGGCGTTGCTCGCGCGGCGCTCGGCGCGTTCGCGGGCCTGCTGCATCTCCCGCTTCTCCCGCTTCAGCTCCTGCTCGGCGTTGCGGACGTTCTTCTCGGCGACCTCCCGCTCGGCACGCACCGCCTCCTCGTACTCGGTGAAGTTCCCGCCGAACAGGCGCAGTTCGTCGCTGCCGAGTTCGGCGACGCGTTCCATGCGGTCGAGCAGCGCCCGGTCGTGGCTGACCAGGAGCAGACAGCCGCCGAAGTCCGACAGCACGTCGTACAGCTTGTGCCGGGCCTCCAGGTCGAGGTTGTTGGTGGGTTCGTCGAGCAGGAGGACGTCGGGACGCTTGAGCAACTGGGCGGCGAGGCCGAGTGAGACGACCTGGCCGCCGCTCAGCGTGCTCAGGCCGCGGTCCAGGGTGAGATCGGCCAGGCCGAGGCGGTCGAGCTGGGCACGGGTGCGCTCCTCGATGTCCCAGTCGTCGCCGATGGTGGTGAAGTGCTCCTCGCTGACGTCGCCGGACTCGACGGCGTCGAGAGCCCGGATCACTTCGGCGACGCCCAGCACCTCGGCGACCGTGAGGTTCCCGGTCAGGGGCAGGCTCTGCGGGAGATAACCCAGCGTTCCGTTGACGGTCACCGAGCCGCTGACAGGCTTGAGTTCACCTGCGATCAGCTTCAGGAGGGTGCTCTTGCCGGAGCCGTTCGGGGCGACCAGGCCCGTACGACCGGGGGACACGGTGAAGGACAGGTCGTGGAAGACAGGGGTGTCGTCGGGCCAGGCGAAGGACAGGTTCGAGCAGACGACGGCAGCGTCGGACATGGATGGCCACCTCGGAGGTACTGGGGCAGAGCTTGGACCTCTGCCCTGGGCAGACGGGGAAAAGTGGGTACGACGAAACGGACCACCTCAGCAGCGCCCCTTGGCGCCGGCCGGTGGCCGTCAGATCCGGATCTCACCCGGAGATGTCGTCTTCACCCACCACGTCTGTGACTCCTCGATAGACGATCTAGGTCAATCACGAGCGTAGCAGCTTGTGTCCCGTTGCCGGGAGGGAGGCGGTTGCCATGACGCCGCGCCTTGCGTCACCTGTCAAGGCGGTGATGCAGCGATGAGGATCCAGCAGTGTGCGAGGCTGGGTCCGAGCACGAGTGCATGGACACGCAGAGGAGGCTGAAGGGTCATGAGTGACGTGGAGGAAAAGGCACTGCTGGCGGGCGGGTGCTTCTGGGGCATGCAGGAGCTCATCCGGTCGCTGCCCGGCGTGGTGCGCACCCGTGTGGGCTACACCGGCGACAACGACAAGCCCCGTCCCACCTACCGCGATCACGGCCGGCACGCGGAGTCGATCGAGATCGTCTTCGATCCCTCGGCCACCGACTACCGCACGATCCTGGAGTACTTCTTCCAGATCCACGACCCGACCACGAGGAACCGGCAGGGCAACGACGTCGGCCTCAGCTACCGCTCCGCCATCTTCTACCTCGACGACGAACAGCGGCGCGTCGCGCAGGACACCATCGCCGACGTCGAGGCGTCCGGGCTGTGGCCGGGACCGGTGGTGACCGAGGTGGAGCCGGCCGGTGAGTTCTGGGAGGCCGAGCCGGAGCACCAGGACTACCTGCAGCGCTACCCGGACGGCTACACCTGCCATTTCCCGCGTCAGAACTGGCGCCTGCCCAGGCGCGACGAGTCCTGACGACCGGCGCGGCCGGGAGGAGCACCGCTCCTTCCGGCCGTGAGATGACTCTCATGCGCGTGCCGTCACCTGTCAAACCGGTGACGCAAGCTGGTCGCCGTGCCCGGCTGGAGCCGGCTCCTCTCGTTCCCGGCCGGCGCGCGACGCCTGCCGGCCCAGGTCCGCCGGTCTGCCACCTCCGCCGGGCTGCCACCTCATGAGCGGACCCGCACTGTCAGTGGTGCCTGCGAGGCTTGCCGGCATGGACAGCGAGGATGAGCAGCTGCTGCGCGGCCGGGTCTACGGCGCCGACCACGACCACCCGGGCCCGAAGCCGGGCCAGCGCTACGTCGAACTGGTCGGCGGACCGCTGGACGGGCTGCTGCTCGACATCACCGGTTGGACTCAGGACGAGATCGACACCGGCGTCGCCCTCCCCACCGAGCTGGGCCGGTTCGGCGCGGGCGGACGAGCACTGTACGACCCACGCCGCGGCGAGCCCCACCGCTTCGACTGGACCGGCGACACCCCGTGAAGTCCGCCCGTCAGTTCGCGGGGCGTGACCGAGCAGCCACGGCGGGGATGCCGGACGCCCGCAGCCTGCGGGCCAGGAGCTCCATCTCAGGGAGGGTCCCTGAGTAGTCACCGCTCAGCACGCGGCGCAGTACAGAGGGCTTGGACACCGCAGCACTCCAGCTCCGCACCGCAGTCCTGTGGCCCACCGCCGGTGCCGATGGCCCGCATCGCACAGGAGACCTGGTGCGCGGCGGTCTTCGCGTCCCGGCCGGAAGCCGAGATCATGGCGTGGGAGGTGTATTCCATGGGCGAGTACGTCGAAGTCAACGGAACCACGCTCTGGACCGAGACCCGTGGTGAGGGGCCGGACGTCCGGCTGATCGCAGGGCTGAGCGACCCCGCCGAGGCGTGGCAGGCGCAGCTCGACGGGCTGTCGGACCGGTACCGGCTCATCGCCTTCGACAACCGGGGGTCGGGGCGGACGCCGTTGCCCGAGGGGCCCATGAGCGTGGCCATGATGGCGGACGACGCCGCGGAACTGCTCCGGGCGCTCCGGGTCGACAAGGCGCATGTCGCCGGTTTCTCGGGCGGCAGCGCGATCGCTCAGGAACTGGCACTCCGTCACCCGGACGTTCTCCGCAGCCTCGTCCTGATGAGCACTTGGGCGAGGGCCGACGCGTACTTCACCGCCATGACCCGCTTCTGGCACTGGCTGGCGACGGAGGCGCCCGACGAACGCGCCATGCAGGAGGCGTTCTTCCTGTGGATCTACACGCCACGCGCCCACGCCGACGGCACGGTGCAGCGGATTGTCGACGAAGCGCTCGCCTTCCCGTATCCGCAGCCCGCCGAGGCATTCCAGCGTCAACTCGAGGCGTTCGTCCCGCACGACACCCTTGAGCGGCTGCCCACCATCACGGCACCGACCCTCGTCCTGGCCGGCGAACTGGACAGGGCCACGCCGCCTCGGCTCGGGCGGGTCGTGGCCGACGCCATCCCGGGCGCCCGCTTCGAGGTCATGACGGGGGAGGCCCACCAGCCGTTCCAGGAGTCCCCGGACGCTTTCAACGCACGGGTCGACGCCTTCTGGCGCGAGGTCGACGGCGGTCGCGGGACTCTACCGTCCTGATCGCCCACGGGCCCTTTGGCCGACCGGAGTCGGACCGGAGTCGGAGGGGTGCTCACCGGCCCGAGGCCTCCCGCCGGTCCCTTCTCTCAGGGGGCCTTCGTGAGTGAGGACTGGGCCGAGTACGACACCGCCCACATCCAGGTGCTGGAGGGGGCGGCAGCCATCCGGAAGCGGCCCGGGATGTATGTCGGCTCGACCGGCGAACGCGGACTGCACCACCAGGTGTTCGAGGTCTCCGACTGGGCGGTCAACGAGGTTCTCGCCGGTCGTGCCGGCCGCGTCGACGTCGAGCTGACAGCCGACGGTTGCGTACGGGTCGGCCTCGACGGGCCGGGGATTCCCGTCGAGGCCGACGGGGACACCGGCGGTCCCAGTCTCGAAGCGCTGCTGACCCGCGCGCACGCCGGGCCGCCGCCCGGCGGCCGCCACTCCTTGCCCTTGGGCCTCTTCGGCATCGGGCCCCATGTCGCCAACGCCCTGTCGAGCACCCTGACGGCAGAGGTACGGCGCGACGGTGTCCGCTGGGTGCAGCATTACGAGCGAGGCGTCGCGGTCGGCCCGCCCGCCCCGGCCGGGCCGGCGAACGGAAGCGGCACCACCATCCTCTTCCGGCCCGACACCGGCATCTTCGCCACGGTGGATCACTCGTTCGACGCGCTGGCGGAGCGCTTCAGGGAACTGGCCTTCCTGAACCGCGGACTCGCCGTCTCACTGACCGACCGGCGCTCCCCGAGCCGGCCCCGCGAGGCGCGTTTCCTCTTCCCGGGCGGAGCCCGGGACTTCGTCGCCTTCCTCGACGCGTCGGCCGGGACGTCCGCTCAGACGGATGTCCTCGGCTTCGAGCAGGAGTGCCCGCTGATGGCCGGCTCGGTGGAGGTGGCGCTGAGGTGGAACGACACCCCCACGGAACGGATCCGGAGCTTCGCCAACAGCGCACCCACCCCGGACGGAGGGTCGCACGTGGTGGGCTTCCACGACGGGATGGCGGCCGCGATCAACGCCTTCGCCCGGCAGCGACAGCTGCTGACGGACCCGGACCCGGACCCGGACCCGGACCCGAACCCGGCCCCCGACCTCACCGCCGACCGAGTCGGCGCGGGGTTGACCGCGGTCATCTCGGTGAAGCTCGACCGTCCCGAGTACCTGGGCTCCACGCGCGGTGTGCTGGGCAATCCCGCGGTACGTGACTGTGTCGCGCACGCCGTCCGGGAAAACGTGGGCGCTTGGTTGGCGGACGCGCCGCAGCCGGCCGCGGCCGTCGTCAGCCGAATCGTCCGAGGTGCCGACTGCGACTGACCCCTGACCTCACTGGTCCGGTTCCCACCCCAGGTTCTCGAAGATCTCGTCCCAGAACGCGGAATCGTCCACGTTCAGGTCGCGGCGGATCATGCGCTCACGCAGATCGGTGACGGCGGCCGTGCGTACCGCGTCGTCGTCCGATCGCAGGGCGTCGCTCGACTCGGCGATCAGCCCGAGGAGCACGGCCAGCACGGGGAGGGAATCGGCGGCCGGTCCCTGCCACCCTTGCCCGTGGTCCCACCCGTTGGGGTCGTAGTGGGTGATGCCGCCGTCCGCCGCGTCGAGCATCAGATGCTGGTCGCCCGAGGTGGCGACGGCGAAGCAGAAGTTCTCGGGCGGGCTGTCGTCGTCGGGGTAGCGGTTGCCGTAGATCTCGTCGGCATCGAACGCCTCCAGCCCGTCCTTGTGGCGCACGTGCCTCGTGTCGATCCCCGCGACGTCGAGGCGGACGGCGGGAAAGCCGACCTCGAGCAGGAACTCCCTCGACTCGGCATCGGTCAGCTCGGCCGGCAGATCGGCTTCGTCCGGCCGCCAGAGGGTGCCCGCGCCCAGCCGTTCCTCCAGCCATACGGCGTCCGGTATCACCGGTATCAGCGGAGTGTCGTTGCTCTTCACCGCGTGGCCCCCATGAGTTCCGCGTGTTCGATCATTGCCGGCCCCAGTCAATCGCACCGCCGCCGGCCCGCGGCGGGCGGGAGGGCGTGCGCCCCCGGCGCGGCCGTTTCACCAGCCCCGTCGCTACGCTCGACACCGAGATGAAGAGCAACGTGATCCCGCTGGGGCCGAAGGCCGACAAAGTCACCGTCAGACGGCACAACCTGAGCCTGGTGCTGAGGACCGTGCACGACACCGGCGAGGTGACCAGGGCCGGGATCGCCGCGCGTGTCGGTCTGACCCGGGCCGCGGTGTCGTCCCTCGTCGAGCAACTGCTGGACTGCGGCTTCGTCACCGAGTGGGGCAAGACGAGCAGCGGCCAGGCCGGACGCCCCGGCACGGTCCTCAAGGTGGCCCGTACCGGTCCGGCGGGGCTGGGCGTGGAGATCAACGTCGACTACATCGCCGTATGCGTCGTCGACCTCGCGGGCACCGATCGCGTAAGGCTCGTGGAGCACGTCGACAGCCGCGGGGTGCAGCCGTCGCAGGTGCTGGCGCGGGCGGCACGGCTGGCCGCGCGGGCACTGGGCTCGGCCGCCGAGCAGGGCCTGGAGCCGGTGGGCGCCCATGTCGCGGTGCCGGGTCTGGTCGCCGGGGGCACCGTCCGCCAGGCCCCCAACCTCGGCTGGAAGCGGGTCGCCGTCGAAGGTGTCTTCGCCCAGGCACTGCTGGCGCTGTGGCCCGCCCGGGCACTTCCGGTCAGCTCGGACAACGAGGCCAACGCCGCCGCGCTCGCGGAGCTCTGGTACGGCGCCGGGACCGGGGGCGTGCGAAGTTTCCTGTATCTCACCGGCGAGATCGGGATCGGCGGAGCCCTGGTCCTCAACGGGGAGCTGCTGCGCGGCGCCCACGGCTTCGCCGGCGAGATCGGGCACATGGTCGTCGATCCGGACGGGCAGCCGTGCCGGTGCGGGGCCCGCGGGTGTCTGGAACAGTACGCCGGGCAGGCCGCCCTGCTGAGCACCGCCGGCATCGACGCGGACGCGGGCGTGCCGGGCGTCGCCGAACTCCGGCGCATGGCCCGGCAGCAGGATCCGTCCGCGCTGGCCGCGATGGAGGGCGCCGGACGGCAGCTGGGCGTGGCGGTGTCGGGCGCGGTGAACCTCTTCGACCCGGACGCGGTGATGCTCGGCGGTGTATACCGGGAGCTGTACGAGTGGCTTGCTCCCGCCGTCGACCGCGAGCTCGCGCGCCGGGTGGTGTCCGGGCTGTGGAGCGAGGACCGGACCCGGCTGCGGGCGGCCTCCCCGCTGGGCGACGCGGCACGGGGCGCGGCCGGTGTCGTGGTCAGGGAGGTGCTTGCCGATCCGGCGGCCTACGCCGAGCGAGGCGACAGCGGACCGCGGAGCGAAGCGAGCACGGCCGGGGAGTAGGCGGGGGTGGGCGAGCCGTCAGCCCCACCCCCATCAGCCGCCCTGCGCAGCGATCATCGCCCTGTACCAGTGGTAGCTGTCCTTCGGAATGCGCCGCTGCGTCTCGTAGTCGACCCGTACGATCCCGAAGCGCTTGGCGTAGCCGTAGGCCCACTCGAAGTTGTCCAGCAGTGACCACACGTAGTAGCCCCGGACGTCCACGCCCGCGTCCATCGCGGCCCGCAGCGCGGTGAGGTGGTCCCGCAGGTAGGCCACGCGGTCGGTGTCGTGGACCGCGCCGTCGGGGCTCACGGCGTCGTCCTCGGCGGAGCCGTTCTCCGTGATGTGGACGGGGGGCAGCGCGTCGCCGTACTGGTTCTTCAAGCGCACCAGCAGGTCGGTGAAGGTGCCGGGGACGACCGGCCAGTCCATCGCGGTGTGCCGCACGCCGGGGAGCCGTACTTCCTCGTAGCGGTTGTCCGTGGCCACGCGCCGCGCGGGGTCGTGCTCGCGGTGCGGGGCGTCGGCGACGACGATCGGCCGGTAGTAGTTGATGCCGAGGAAGTCCAGCGGCTGGGAGATCAGCTCCAGGTCGCCGTCCCGCCGGAAGTCCTGCCCGTTGATCAGTTCGCCCCAGGTCTCCTCCTCCGTGGCCGGGTAGCGGCCCGCCAGGAGCGGTTCGGTCCACACCAGGTTGTGCTGGGTGTCCGCGCGGACGACGGCCGCCACGTCTGCGGCGGAGTCGGTGGCCGGCAGGTTGTGGTCGAGGTTGAGCGTGATGCCCACCTCGCGTGCTCCCGCCGCGCGCAGCGCCCGTACGGCCAGACCGTGGCCGACGAGGAGGTGGTGGGCCGCGGCCAGCGCGCCCCTGCCCTCGCGGGCACCCGGCGCGTGCCGTCCGACGGAGTAGCCGAGGAAGGCACTGCACCAGGGCTCGTTGAGAGTGATCCAGCGCGGTACGCGGTCGCCCAGGTGCTCGGCGACCACCGCCGTGTACTCGGCGAACCGCTCCGCCGTCTCCCGCACCCGCCAGCCGCCCCGGTCCTCCAGCGCCTGCGGCAGGTCCCAGTGGTAGAGGGTGGCGGCGGGTTCGATGCCGGCCGACCGCAGCTCGTCGACCAGCCGGGAGTAGAAGTCCAGCCCTTTCGGGTTCACCGGGCCGGTACCGTCCGGCACGATGCGCGGCCAGGCGATCGAGAACCGGTACGAACCCACGCCCAGTTCCCGCAGCAGGGCCACGTCCTGCGGATAGCGGTGGTAGTGGTCGCAGGCGACGTCACCGGTGTCGCCGCCCGCCACCAGGCCGGGGGTGTGGCTGTAGGTGTCCCAGATCGAGGGGCCGCGGCCGTCCTCCCGCGCCGCGCCCTCGATCTGGTACGAGGCGGTCGCGGCGCCGAAGACGAAGCCGGGCGGGAAGCTGGGAAAGTCGTTCAGGTCACTCATGTGATGAAGCCGTTTCCAGGAGTGCGGGTCACTTGACGGAACCGCCGGTGATGCCGGCGGCGATGTACTTCTGGGCGAGGACGAGCAGGATCGCCGCGGGCACCGCGGACAGCACGGACGCGGCCATCACCGAACCCCAGTCGCCGACGTGCGCGCCGATGTACTGGTAGATGCCGAGCGTGACCGGCTTGACGTCGTCGGTCGTGTTCAGGGTGAGCGCGAACATGAAGTCGCTCCACGAGAACAGGAAGGCGAACAGGCCCGAGGTGATCAGCGAGTTGCGGCTCATCGGCAACACCACCCGCACGAACGTCCGCACCGGCCCCGCGCCGTCCATCTGCGCCGCCTCGATCACCTCACCGGGGATCGACACCATGAAGGACCGCATCAGCACGATCGAGAACGGGATGCCGAGGGAGGCGTCCGCCAGCATCAGGCCGAAGTAGGAGTTGACCAGGCCCAGGTCGACGTACGAGTTGTAGAGCGCGTTGGCGATGACGATGCCCGGCACCATCTGGGTGATCAGCGTGCCGAACACGATCGTCCGCGAGCCGCGCAGCCCGAACCGTGCGAGCCCGTACGCCGCCGGGGCGGAGATCGCCAGGCAGATGACGACCGCGCCGAGCGACACGACCAGCGAGGTCAGCAGGTGACCGCCTTGGTCGTCCAGGGCCTTGGAGAAGCCGGACAGGTCCAGGCCGCTCGGCACCGGGTCGACCTGGAGCAGACCGGCGGCGGGCTGGAGGGCGGTGTTGAGCATCCAGTACAGCGGGAACAGCATCACGCACAGGATGAGCACCCCGGCGATGGTGGAACCCCAGCGGCGGCCGGATGTCGTGGGCGTGCGAGAGGCCACGGACGTCACTTCCCCTCGGTGCGGTTGGCCCGCAGGTAGAACACCGCGAACACCGCGGAGACAAGGATGAGTACGTTGCCGACGACCGCGCCCGCGCCGAAGTCCAGCTGGACGAACGAGTTCTGGTAGGTCAGCGTGCCCAGGGTCTGGGTGGCGTCGGCCGGGCCGCCGTCGGTGAGGGCGAGGATCAGGTCGAGGATCTTCACCGTCGACATGAAGCCGAGGACGAGGACGACCGTGATCACCGGCTTGAGCATCGGCAGGGTGATGGAGCGGAACGTCCGCCAGGCCGAGGCGCCGTCCAGGGAGGACGCCTCGTACAGCTCCTTGGGGATCTCCTGCAGACCGCCGTACAGGATGACCAAGTTGAACGGGATGCCGATCCAGACGTTGACCAGGATCACCGACAGCAGCGCCATGTCGGGGCTGGTCAGCCACGGGGTGTGGCCGCCGGGGCCGAGCGTGTCCAGGAACGAGTTCAGTACGCCCGTGTCCTGGTCGAGGATCCGCCGCCAGACGATGCCGGACACCACCATGGGCACCAGCCAGGGCAGCAGGATCAACGACCGCAGGACGCCGTTGAGCGGGAAGCGGCGGCTGAAGAACACCGCGAGGGCGAGCCCGATGCAGAACTGGCCGAGCAGCGAGCCCGCGGTGAACACGAGGGTGTGCCGGAGCGCCTTGCCGAACAGGGCGTCCTGGAGGACGTTCGACCAGTTGTCGACGCCGTTGAAGGGCGCCTCACCGGTGAAGAAGGTCTTCGGCGTGTAGTGCTGGAAGCTCATCACGACGTTGCGGACGAGCGGGTAGCCGAAGAACAGCAGCATGAAGACGACCGCGGGGGCGACGAACCCCCACTGGGCCAGCCTGCGGCGGCGGCGCAGCCGGGCCGGGTCGGGCGCGGTGGCCGGACCGGACGCCTTCGCCGGCGCCTGAGCGGTGACGGTGGACGTGGTCATGGGTCGCGTACCTCAGTTCCCGCTCGTGGCCCGCTGCTGGGCGCGCTTCAGGGCGGCCTCGCTGGACTGGCCGGTCAGGGCGGACTGGAAGGCGCTCTGCAGGGCGAGCGACACGCTCGACCATCCGGCGCCGAGCTTGGCGGTACGGGACCTGGCGACGGCCACCTGATCGGCGAGCGCGTCCAGTTCGGGCACCTGCTCGCGCCATACGGCGGCGGCCTCGGCGTTGGCCGGGACCATCCAGCTGTTGAGCGCGTACGTCAGCTGTTCCTTCTCGCCGGCCAGGCAGGCGACGATCCTGCCCGCCGTCCTCTCCCGCTCCTCGTCACCGGTGTCGGGCACGGTGAGCACGGCACCGCCCAGCGGGCCGACCGAGTCGTCACCCGCCTCGGGCACCGGGATCTGCGCGATGCCCCAGTGCAGCGACTTGTCGGTGTTGAGCGTCTCCACCTGCCACGGACCGTTGATCATCATCGCCGCGTTGCCGGCCATGAACTGGTCGTTGACGTCCGCCTGCGTCCAGTTGACCGTCGACTTCGACAGCGAACCGTCCGCCAGCAGGGCCTTCCAGTAGTCGAGTGCCTCCACGACCCGGGGCCCGTCCAGCCGGGTCTCGTCACCGCCGTTGGACCACATGAACGGCGTGAACTGGAAGACGCCGTCCTCCGCTCCGCCCGCGCTGAGCGCCAGCCCGTACCGCTTGCCCCGGGTGAGCTTCCTCGCCGTCTCCCGCAACTCGTCCCAGGTGGTGGGAACCGCCACGCCGGCCTCGTCGAGGATGTCCTTGTTGTAGAACAGCGCGAGGGTGTTCACGGACCGGGCCGCACCGTAGTACGTCCCCTGATAGGAGCCGAAGTCGACGATGCCCTCGGGGATGTCCCGGGTGCTCAGGCCCAGGGTCTCGAGGTCGACCAGGCCGCCCGCGTCGGCGAACGTCGGCATCTCGGAGGCGTCGAACTGGACGATGTCCGGAAGCGACTTCGAGGACGCCATGCGCAGCGCCTTCGTCATCACCTGCGCGGCAGGGACGCTCTGCTGCTCGATGGTGACGCCGAGCCGCTTGCCGCAGCGGGCCATCGCCTCGGCGTCCCAGCGGTGGTAGGACTCGTCGGTCGAGGAGTTCATCACGGTGTAGACGTCGCTGTCGCGCTGCTGACCGCATCCGGTCAGAGCCGCCCCGGCGACCAGGACGGAGACGGCGGCGAGCGGCGCCACGGCCCTGCGGGAGCGTCCGCGGCGCGCGGCAGCCGGTGTGTGTGCTGTCGCGTTGAAGCGCTTCGACATGCTGCGGCCCTTGCTGTCGTATCGCCCGGCAGCGTCGCCGGGCCCTTTGTTTGCTGAGATGACTAATACGTCAATCGAGGGCGTCACGCTAGACCTGTACTCGTGTTCGTGCGGACACTCCATGAAGTGGCACTCCGCGCCCAGTGAGGAATAACCCCTGGTCAACGACTCAGTGTCAGCATGACGTGCTGCGAGCCGTGATTTGTTTTGTGTACGATCAAATTGCCGGGCGACAGTCTCCGCAGTCCGCCTCCGAACAGCCCCGCTCCCCCGAGGAAGACCATGAAGTTCACCAACGGGTTCTGGCGCATCCGCGACGGCGTCCAGGTGGCCTACGCCACCGAGGCACGTGACGTACGCGTCGAATCGAAGCGCTTCACCAGCCATGTCGCGGTACAGAAGGTGACGCGCAGAGGGGACACGCTCAACGCGCCGCTCCTCACCGTCGACTGCTTCTCACCCGCCGAGGGCGTCATCGGCGTGCGCGTCACCCACCACGCCGGCAAGCGGCACCCGGGACCCGACTTCGCGCTGACGGCCGAGCCCGGCGGCGCGGGTGAGGTCCGCCGGGACGGCACCGTCACCGAACTCACCAGCGGCCCGCTGACCCTGCGCCTGGACCAGGCCGCCCCCTGGTCCCTGACCTTCCACGACGCGGACGGACGGGAGCTGACCCGCGCCGGCCGCAAGGGCACCGCCTTCGCCACCACCGACGACGGCGCGCACCACGTCCTCGCCCAGCTCGCGCTCGGCGTCGGCGAGCAGATCTACGGCCTCGGCGAGCGCTTCACGCCGTTCGTCAAGAACGGCCAGGTCGTCGACATCTGGCAGGCCGACGGCGGCACCAGCAGCGAGCAGGCCTACAAGAACATCCCCTTCTACCTGTCCTCCCGGGGCTACGGCGTCTTCGTCAACCACCCCGGCGCGGTCTCCTTCGAGGTCGGCTCCGAGTCCGTCGGGCAGGTGCAGTTCAGCGTCGAGGACCAGACGCTGGAGTACTACGTCGTCGCCGGCCCCACCCCGAAGGACGTCCTCACCCGCTACACCGCCCTCACCGGCCGCCCTGCACTGCCGCCCGCCTGGTCCTTCGGCCTGTGGCTCACCACGTCCTTCACCACGGACTACGACGAGGCGACGGTCATGTCCTTCGTCGACGGCATGGCCGAGCGCGGCATCCCGCTGACCGTCTTCCACTTCGACTGCTTCTGGATGCGCGAATACCAGTGGTGCGACTTCGAGTGGGATCCCGAGGTCTTCCCCGACCCCGAGGGCATGCTCGCCCGGCTGAAGGCCAAGGGGCTGAAGGTCAGTGCCTGGATCAACCCGTACATCGCGCAGAAGTCCCCGCTGTTCGACGAGGCCGCCGCGCTCGGGCACCTGGTGCGCCGGCCGAACGGCGACGTGTGGCAGTGGGACCTGTGGCAGGCCGGCATGGGACTGGTCGACTTCACCAGCCCCGACGCCCGCGCCTGGTTCCAGTCGAAGCTGAAGCCGCTGCTGGACCAGGGAGTGGACTGCTTCAAGACGGACTTCGGCGAGCGCGTCCCCACCGACGTCGTCTGGCACGACGGCTCCGACCCGGAGCGGATGCACAACTACTACACCCACCTGTACAACCAGACCGTGTTCGAACTCCTCGAGAAGGAGCGCGGACAGGGCGAGGCCGTGCTGTTCGCCCGCTCGGCGACCGCCGGCGGCCAGCAGTACCCCGTGCACTGGGGCGGCGACTGCTGGTCGTCCTTCGAGGCCATGGCCGAGTCGCTGCGCGGCGGCCTGTCCCTGTCGCTGAGCGGCTTCGGTTTCTGGAGCCACGACATCGGAGGCTTCGAGGGCACCCCCGACCCGGCGGTCTTCAAACGCTGGCTGGCCTTCGGCCTGCTGTCCTCCCACAGCCGCCTGCACGGTTCGTCGTCCTACCGGGTGCCGTGGGAGTTCGGCGACGAAGCCGTCGACGTCGCCCGGCGCTTCACCCTGCTCAAGCACCGCCTCATGCCCTACCTGTACGGCGCCGCCGTCGAGGCCCGCCACACCGGCGTCCCGATGATGCGGCCCATGGTGCTGGAGTTCCCGCACGACCCGGCGTGCCGCCCGCTCGACCGCCAGTACATGCTCGGTTCCGAGCTCCTGGTCGCCCCGGTGTTCAGCGAGGACGGCGAGGTGGAGGTCTACCTCCCCGAAGGCACCTGGACCCACCTCCTCACCGGCGAACAGGTCACCGGCCCGGTGTGGCGCAGCGAACGGCACGGCTACGACAGCCTGCCGCTCTACGTCCGCGAGGGCGCCGTCCTGCCGCTGGCCGGCGACGAGCGGCGGCCCGACGGCGACTGGCTGGACAACCCGACCCTGCTCGTCCACCCGTCGACCTCGCCCGAGTACACCAGCCAGGTCACCGTGCCCGACCTGACCGGCGCCCCGGCAGCCGTGTTCCACGTCCGCCGGGAGGGCGACCAGCTGCGCATCACCTCGGACGGCACCGACCGGCCCTTCACCGTGCGCGTCGCCGGCGGTGCGAGCGCCGAAGGGACGGGGGAGGTGACCGTACCGCTGCGCTGACCGGGAAGCGGGGCCGCGGGGGGGGGGGGGGCTACCACGACGGCCCCTTCGCCCGCCGCCCCGTGCGGCAGGCGCCGCCGGACGAGCGAGCGGTCAGGCCTTCATGCCGGCGCCGGTGACCATCTGCGATCCGCTCACACGTGGCCGCATCGACTTGGCAGTGCTGGACGGGAGCGGCACCTTCCCGCTGGCGCTGCTCGAGATGAAGGCCGCCTACACCTTCGACTTCTCCTCTGAGGACCTGGGCAGGCCGGTCGCAGGGAACCACCAGGGCCCCCGGCCCACTCTCTGAGTGAGAGTCGGTTCTGGTGAACCGCGCGTAAGCATGGGGGTTGCTGTGATGAACCAGTTGATCTATGGCGAGCGGTCGTGGAACCCGCTGGCGCGAACCGTCGAGCTGACCGAGGACGGGCTGCGCAGGGGCGGCAGGCTCACGCCGCTGAGCGAGCTGAACCTCGCTGCCATGGCCGAGGCGTTCCAGCGCGGGTACTGGCTCGGAGGCGGCGGGACGGAACGCCCGCTGGGGTTCCTGGAGGACGGGCCCGGCATCGTCCCGGTGACCCGCGTGACCGGCACCACCAAGCCGCTGAAGGTGCGGCAGGCCGCGGAGTTCGCCCGTACGCTGGGGGAACTGGCGGTACGGCAGTGCGGCGGGCCGGAGCAGGTGGCCGCGCTCGCTGCCCGGGCCCGGGTCGAGGGCGTACCGCTGTGGATCGCGCGCCGGTTCGCGCCGGGCCCGGCCGGGCCGATCGCCGTCGCCGTGGACCGGAATCTGGTGCGGGTGGACGTGTGGGGCCCGGACGCTCCCGTCGTACGGATACGGGCACCGTACGGCTTC
Source organism: Streptomyces sp. TSRI0107 (assembly GCF_001905845.1). Lineage (GTDB taxonomy): Bacteria > Actinomycetota > Actinomycetes > Streptomycetales > Streptomycetaceae > Streptomyces. The sequence goes on from NZ_LIVZ01000013.1 coordinate 71,497, forward strand.
CACCGCGATGCAAGCGACCCGTCCCGCGGACTGCGCCTGACCGTCGGCGATGTCACGGCGGAGCTCAGCCTTGAGATGAGAGTGCGCAAGTCCAAGAGGCGGGTGAGGGTCCGACTGCCCGCAGGGCACTGGGAGTTGCGGCGGGAGAACGCGAAGAGTTCGTGGCTGCTGCGCGACGAGCGGCGGGTCGCCCTCCTGACGCGTCACCGGGGGCGGCCGGAACCCGAGCCCGGCAGCGTCCTGCTGCCGTTGACCCCGGTGCGGTACGAGAGCTCCGACCCGCTGGACGCCGTCATGGCGCAGGTGTTCGCCGTCGCTTTCGGCATCGGAGACACGACAGGAGCGGCACGGTTCCGGGCCGAGCGACGTCGCCGGATGAACGGTGGAGAGCCGATCGCCGCCGACGCGTGGTGGGACCGCCCGTGGTTCAGCAACCTCGGCAGGGGGCGGGACGACAACGAACCCGGCGGCGCCGACGGCTGGGGCGCGGACGGCGGTGACGGAGGGGACTCCGGCGGGGGAGACGGCGGAGGCGGTGACGGCGGCGGTGGCGGTGACGGCGGCGGGGGTGGCGGCGACTAGGGCCCGTCGGCGGGCATGAGCTTCGCGGCTGCTGCTGCCGCTGCTGCGACTGCGGTTGCGGTTGCGGTTGCGGCAGCGTAGAGCGGTCAGCCCCTCATCCTGCCCTGCCCTCGAAGCCGTCGGGGACCACCGCCCAAGGCTCCGCTGCCAGGCCGTCGCTCCAGGCGCGCAGGGCACTCCCGTCCACGCAGACGATGCCGCACTGCTCGGCGTACTCCACGGCCGGTGCGGTGAAGTCGCTGGTGGTGACGACGACGGCCACGTCGGCCTCGTGCACGGTGAAGCAGGTGCCTCCGAAGCGCTGCAGTTCCTGGGAGCCGACCTTGTTCTCGACCCCGTAGCGCTTGCACTGGATGACCAGGCGCCGGCCGTCGGCGGTCAGCGCCACCACGTCGGCACCCAGGTCCCCGGCTCCGCCGACGACCCGCACCTGCGAGCAGCCGTGCCGCACGCACAGCGCGGCCACCGCCTGCTCGAACTCGTCGGGGCTGAGGGCATCGTGGTCGAGGACGAGGGTCGGCTCCGGTGTCGCGTCCCGGTCGGCGGGGAAGGGCATGCCGGGCCGCGCGGGCCGGGGGTCCGTCGCCGGCGCGGTCTCGTCCAGGGCGTCCAGCGCCGTCGTCGTGGCTGCCTGGAGCGCCGCGGTGGTACGGCGTGCCAGCCGCGCCGCGGAGAGGCGGCGCCGGCGTCGTCCGTAGCCGAGGACGACGGCCACGACCAGCAGCGACAGCACGACCGCCCACAGCGGACGCCGCTCCACGACCCGCACCGCCGCGCGCGCGACCAGCCCCACGACGACCAGGATCACCGCGCTGAGACCGAAGAACATGGCTGTCGCGCGCAAGTCGAAGCGGCGCTCACGGTACGCGCGGCGCCCGGGGCGCTCCGGTATGGCCACCACGGTCACTCCTTCCTCCGGACCCTCCGGCGACGGAAACGAAAGATCACCTACGTCGTGTGCCCGCGTATGCTGCCCGTCAACTCCCCTGACCCGCGGAGGACTTCGTGCAGTTGCTGCCCCGCTCCCCGTCCGGCTGGACCATGGCCGTGTTCGGTGTCCTCGCCGCCGCGCTGGGCGTGGTCGGACTGATCGCCCCTGACACCCTGCTCGCGCTCATGGGTTTCACACCCACTGAGGGCTCCCGGCGCGCGGAGGGGGACCACACCCTGGTCTTCCTGACGGCGTCCTCCATGGCGGCGCTCAACATGGGCGTCTACTACGTGCTGGCCTCACTGGCCGACTGGAAGGCGTTCTTCCGCTGGACTGTCCCGTTCCGGCTGCTGACCTGCGTGGTCTTCATCCTGGCGGTGGTCGGCGGCCGTGCTCCGTCCGGCTTCCTCGGGGTGGGCCTGTGGGAGGGCGCCGGCGCGGTCGTCACGGCTGCGGCGCTCCGGTACGAGCGGCGGCGGCGTACGCCGCCTCAGCTCAGTCGGTGCCCTTCACCGGGACCGAGGTCTCCCAGACGAATCCGTCCGGGTCGGTGAACGGGCTGCCGGCGCCGGACAGCACGATCCGGTGCGACCCCGTGCCGTCGGCGGGGACACCCGCGACCTTGGCGAGAGCGCGCCGCTTGTACAGCGACAGCTTGACGGTGCCCGGCCCGGAGGCGAACTCGACGTACTTGCCGCCGAAGCTCTTGGCCACGGTGAGGCCCTGATCGACGTAGAACTGCTTGCTGGCCTTCACGTCCTCGACACCGAGCAGCAGCACGAGTTCGTCGACATCCCGGGTGACCGGGCCGGTGTCCTTCTTGCTCGACGTCGCGATCTGCCAGATCGTGCCGTCCGGTGCCTGCACGACGCCGCCGTATCCCCACAGCGACTTCGACGCGGGTTTGACGACGGCGGCTCCGGCGTCCCGTGCCGCGCCGACGAGCGCGTCGACGTTGCCCGGCTGGGACACCACGAGCGACAGCGTGAAACCGCGGAAGCCGGTCGTGGGGGCCTCGGAGCCGCGCAGGCGCACCCGCGACGGGTCCAGTCCGAAGGCGGTGGAGTAGAAGTGGGCGGCGGCCGCGGTGTCGGCGACCTCGAGGGTGACGGAGTCGATGAAGTTCATGTCTGTGACGGTAGGGGCGACCGGGTCATCGACGCTTCTCGAAAACTGATCAGTCCCTGCGGCTGCCCGGCTGCCCGGCTGCCCGGCTGCCCGGGTGCCTGGCTGCCCGGCTCCCCGCCGTCCCCCTGTCATCCGGAGCCCGGATCGGACCCCGTGGCCGGAGCCGGGCTGGGCGTCGAGCCGACGGGGATGCCCAGCCGGTCCGCCACGGCGGTGAGGGACGGCCCCAGCGGGAGCGCGACCCGCGTGAGGGCGTGCCGGTCGCCCCGCGTCGGGTCCCGGTTGACGATCAGCACCGGCTTCCCGGCCTGGGCCGCCTGGCGAACGAATCGCAGCCCGGACATCACCGTCAGAGACGAGCCCAGAACCAGCACCGAGGTCGCCTCGCGGACCAGGTCACGGCAGTGCTCGACCCGGCGTGGCGGCACGGCCTCCCCGAAGAACACCACGTCCGGTTTGAGGATGCCGCCGCAGAGCGTGCAGGGGACCACGCGGAAGTCCCCGACCTGCTCGTCGGTGAGGTCGGCGTCACCGTCCGGGTTGATGCCCGCGGCCACCGGCTCGAACCCCGCGTTGGCCTCCTCCAGCCGCCGGGCGAGTTCACGGCGCGGGCTGAGGGTGCCGCAGGAGAGGCAGACGACCTGGGCCAGGCTTCCGTGGAGTTCCACGACACCGTCGCTGCCGGCGGCCTGGTGCAGACCGTCGACGTTCTGCGTGATGACCCCCGCGAGCAGGCCGTGCCGCCCGAACGCCGCCACGGCCCGGTGCCCGGCATTGGGGCGGGCCCGGCCGAAGGTGCGCCAGCCGAGGTGGCTGCGCGCCCAGTACCGGCGCCGGGCCTGCGCGCTGCCGGTGAAGTCCTGGTAGGTCATCGGGGTGTGCCGGCTCAGGCTCCCGCCCTCGCCCCGGTAGTCGGGGATGCCGGACTCCGTGGAGATGCCCGCCCCGCTGAGCACCAGCACACCGCCGGTGCTCAGCGCCTCGACGACCGGCTCCGGATCCGTGGTGCCCGGCGGCAGGTCGTCGCCGGGGGTCCAGCTCAGAGTGGGGCGCATGCGCATGCCGCCAGGGTACGCAGTCCGCCGGAGGCGTCCCTGACCCGCACCGTCGACCGAGCGGCCACGCCGGACGCGCCCTAGACGGCCTCGACGACGAAGAACAGGAAGCAGGGCCGGGTCGAAAGGTCCCGGAAACCGTCGGGGAACAGGTCACGGGCGGCCGGGTCGGGCTGCGGCTCGCTGATGCCGGCGACGCGGAAGCCGGCGGCGGTGAAGGCGTCGATCATCGCGTGCAGCGGCTTGCGCCAGAACCTGATCGGGACCGACCGCCCGCCGAACGTCCACTCGAAGGCATAGCTGGTGTTCGCGAAGTAGTCGGGCCGGGGATCCTGGATCGTGTACGCCACGAACGGATGGTCCACCGACGCGATCAGCCGGCCGCCGGGCCTGAGCACGCGCCGCAGCTCGGCCAGCGTCGGCCCCCAGTCCTCCAGATAGTGCAGCACCAGCGACGCGACCACGTCGTCGAACGCGCCGTCGGCGAACGGCAGAGGGTCGCGCAGGTCGACCACGTGCAGGGCGGCGTCGTCCCCGAGCCGTCGCCTCGCCAGCGCCAGCATTTCGGCGCTGGCGTCGATGCCGGTGACGACCGCGCCCCGGTCGCGCAGCGCGGCGGACAGGGGGCCCGAGCCGCAGCCGGCGTCCAGGATCCGACGGCCCGCCACGTCCCCGGCCAGGGCCACCATCGCGGGCCGCGCGTAGTACGCGTTCACGAGGCTGTGCTCGCTCTCCGCGGAGTAGGCCTCGGCGAAGCTGTCATAGTCGTTCACCCGCGCCGGATGCGCGGACTGGGCGAAGCTCTCGGGCACGTCGGTCACTCGGTCCATCAATCGCTCCCTGTCAGTCACACGAGATGATCACACGACCCTGAACCCGCTCACCGAGCTGGTCGTCTCCGGCGGCCACGCGTACGCCTACGAGCCGGCGCGGCTCAGCGTCCAGCGGTGCAGCCGGTCGCCGTCGCGGGTGACCCAGGTTCCGTCTCCCAGTACGGTGACGTCCTCGCCCACCGGCACCGGGTAGCTCAGCCGACCGAGCGGACGCAGTGTGCCGGCGTCGAGCAGCCAGTGCCGCGTCTCCGGCGCCCCTCCCGGGTACACCCGGCCGGGGACCAGCACATGGCGCCCGTCCAGGACCTCCGCGGAGTGGAACTCGTCGTTCTCCGGGTCGACGGCCAGCTCCGCCAGATCCAGCAGCGCCGTCCGCTCCCCGGAGCCGAGGTCGTACGACGCCAGCTCGTCGCGGTCGTCGTCGAGCAACATGTGCTCGGCGTACCGCTGGGTCAGTACCCGGGAGCCGGGGAGGAATCCCGCCAGCGCGCGCATCCACGTGCCGCCGAGGACGTCGAGACCGTCGGCGCGCGGCTCGGCCCACCAGGTCGACCAGCTGTGCCAGGCGGTCCAGCAGGACACCACGACCGCGCCGCCGTCCGGACGCCAGGAGGCCACGGTGGCGGACGCCAGCGAACGGATCTGCCGTCGGCCGAGCACGTCGCCGGTCGCCGCGTCCAGGAGCAGCAGGTCGTCCCAGGTGTAGTTGCGGCCCGGCTCCAGGTCGTACACCAGGGCCGCCTTCTCCTGGTCGGGTTCCAGCGTCGGCACGACGACGCACACCAGCCGCCCGTCCGGGCTGACGGCCGGGGCGGAGTGCGCCCGGGCGGCGCCGTGCCATGGGTCATGGGTCAGTTCCCAGCGCGGGCCGCCGTCGGGGCCCACCGCCCGCACGGACGAGCCCCCGGCCACTACGAATCCGCCGTCGGGCGTGGGAACCGCCCGTTCGTGCTCCTCCGTCCGCAGGGCGGCACTCGGGCCCGCGCTCCTTCCCGCGAGGAAGTCCTCGCGGTCGTGCACCTCCAGCAGCCCGGGCGTGCGGACGACGAGCCGCCCGCCGCCGATCGCCTCGCATGTGCCCCGCACCGGCGTCGTGCCGAGCGGCACCACGTCGACCCGTTCGTCCCCCGTCGTATCCATGACGTGCATGCTCGCAAGCCCCGCGCGGGCCCCGCCAGCCGTTTTGAGTGGCCGGCGGCGGAGTGTACGCACCAGGACGGTCAGTCCAACCACTGCTCCCAGCGGGCACGGGGCGGATCACAATGGCCTGACTCGACGGCCTGCCGGTAGGCGCGGGCGACGAGTTCCTCGTCCGACCGGACTCGGCCGTCGCCGTCGGGGAGACTGTGCCCGTTGCCGTCGGTGAGCCGGGACACGCCGACGACACAGTCGGGGCCCACCGTCCGGGTCGCATACCAACCCAGGACCACGGCAGCCAGGGCGACGATTGTGCAGGCGATGACATGTAACTTTCTCGGCCTGCCGACTTCATGCCAGATCACCGGCGCATCGTACTGAGTGCGGTGGCGGCTGAACGGCGCCTGCGGTACTTATCGGCCGAGTCCGCCCCCCCCCCGGATCTCCCGCCGCGCGTCAGTGCGGGATGCGGCGGGGCGGCCGGGTGACCGTCTCGTCCCTGAACTCCGCGATGACGCCGGCGACCTGGCGCATCAGATGGGTGTTCTCGATCCGGTCGAGATACAGGCAGCGGTCGGCCAGCCCTCTCAGCTCGAAGACGAAGCACAGCGACATCAACGGGTTGACGAACAGCTCGCTGCCCCGGGTGCGCGTGGTGAACCGGACGTCGCCGAAGGAACCGCGGATCGCGGCCGCGACGGAGCCGTTGACGATGCTGGGGTGGTCGGGGGTGTGGTCCTGCGCGTGGGCGACGGCGTCCAGGTAGAGGGCGCCCTCCCGGGTCGTGCGGGATATCGAGAACGCGCCGAGGTAGGCGCCGTCGCGCTCCAGGGCGGCGATGTTCTCCAGCACCAGGCCGTGACTGACCCCGTGGTGCGCGTCCACGCCGAACCCGACGGACACCACGAGCCGTTCGGGTACGTCGTCCAGCCCGGCCAGCGCCGCCACGCTGGTCAGGTCCTCCTCCGGGGTGCCGAGTCCCGCCTCGTCACCGCGCATCAGGATGTCGGTGCCGCCGTCCACCAGGACCACCGCGTCGATCCGGTGATGGTCGATCAGCGCTCGGTACGCCGCACGCAGCGGCTGGACGCCCGTCCGCGGAAAGGCGTGGACGGTACTGGGGTACCGGTGCAGGGCCAGCCACTGGGCCAGGGTCCGCTCGGGGAAGTACGTCTGGTGCGGTGCCGAACGCGGAGTCACCACCGCCACGTCCGGCACGAGCCAGTCCTCCGACGGCAGTCCCTCGACCGCGCTGAACGTGAGGTTGGCCAGATGGACCTCCTTGCCCTGGTGCATCAGGTCGAGGGCGATCGGCAGTCCGGCATAGATGTCGAAACCGCCTCCGGCACCCGAGACGAGTACGCGCTCGGCGCCTTCGAGGCGGGAGAACAGCGGATTGGTGTGCAGGGCCGTCATGATGATCAGTGTGACGGGCCGGCATGGGTGGAGGCCCGCGATTTCGGCGACGCCGACGGCGCTCCGCACCGGTACCTCGGCCGGTCCGGGGCGTGAGAGGTCCCGCATGCGGGCCCCGCGACCCCGCACTAGCGTGGAAGAACAGGGCGACAGCCAGCAGCGCGCACCGGGGAGGGTGAACGCTGATGCCGGAAGAGCACGGCGGCAGAATGTCGGACACCGCGGAGCAGGCGATGGCGGACGACCTGCGCGCCTCCCTCCAAGGCGAGGTGATCGACCGCGGGGACCCCCGGTACGACGAGGCCCGGACCGTGTGGAACGGTCTGATCGACCGCCGTCCAGCGCTCATCGCGCGGTGCTCCGGCACGGCGGACGTGGTCGAGGCGGTGCGGGTCGCGCGGGAACACCGGCCCGCCGTCAGTATCCGCGGAGGCGGGCACCAGGTCGCGGGCAGTGGGGTGTGCGACGACGGACTGGTGATCGACCTGTCCCGCATGAAGGGCGTGCACGTCGACCCCGCCGCCCGGACCGCGCGGGCCCAGGCGGGAGTGAGGTGGGGCGAACTCGACCGTGAGACCCAGCTGCACGCGCTGGCCACACCGGGCGGGGAGATCTCGGCCACCGGGATCGCGGGCCTCACGCTCGGCGGCGGCTTCGGCTTCGTGATGCGGACGTTCGGTCTGAGCTGCGACAGCGTCCGCTCACTGGAGATCGTCACCGCGGACGGCACGGTACGCACGGCGAACCGGGAAGAGGAACCCGAGCTGTTCTGGGCGGCGCGCGGCGGCGGCCGGGGCCTCGGAGTGGTCACGTCCTTCGAGTTCGGCCTCCACGAGCTCGGCCCCGAGGTCGCCGGTGCGCTGGTCCTCCACCCGTGGGAGCGCGCCGAGGACGTGCTGCGGGCCTGGCGGGACGCGGCGTACACCGCGCCGGAGACCGTCACGCCGGAACTCCTGCTGTGGAGCGTCCCTGCGGCCCCCGTGATCCCGCAGGAACTGCACGGAGCCAACTGCGTGATGATCGGCGCCGTGTACGGGGGACCGCCGGACGACGGTGCCACCGCCGCGCTGGCGCCGCAGCGCGAACTGGGCCCGCCGCTCATCGACCTGAGCGGCACCATGCCCTACGTGATGCTGCAGAGCGCCAACACCTGGCGGTTCCCCGACGGCGAGCGCTACTTCATGAAGTCGCACTTCGTGGACGAGCTGAGCGACGAGGCCATCAGGACCCTGGTGGACTGGTACTCCCGGCGGCCCACCCCGGAAAGTCTCATCGTCGTCCGCACCCTCGGCGGCGCGATAGCCCGCGTCGGCCCCGACGACAGCGCGTTCGCGTACCGGTCCGCGCGCCACAACGTGAGCATCGACGCGGGCTGGCAGGACCCGGCGCTCGACGAGACCGCGATCGAGTGGGCGCGCTCGGCGTGGGACGCGATGAAACCGTTCTCCAGCGGCGGGACGTACGTCAACTTCGCCGGCCTCGGCGAGGACGCGGGCGAGCCGCAGGGCACGGTCTTCGGCTCCCACGAGGAGCGCCTGCGACGCACCCGGGCCATGTACGACCCGGACGGTCTCTTCGCCATGGCAGCCCGCAGACCGTGACCACTCGGTACCGGCGCGCTTTCTTTCGCATCGGCTTTCCCGGGTACCCGATGCCTCGCACGGAGGAGGTGGGCGCGCCGGCCGCGGCCGACCCCCGTCAGAGCGGATCAGGAGGGATCAGATGAGCACGGTCAAGGAATCGGTGGACGTGGAGGTCCCGCTGCGCCGGGCGTACGACCAGTGGACCCAGTTCGAGGACTTCCCGAACTTCATGGAGGGCGTCGACGAGGTCAGGCAGCTCGACGACCGGCACAACCACTGGTCCACCAGCATCGGTGGGGTGCGCCGGGAGTTCGACACCGAGATCGTCGATCAGCTGGCGGACGACCGGATCACCTGGCGGACCGTCGGCGGTGAGACACAGCAGCGCGGCTCGGTCCGCTTCGAGCGCCTGGACGACACCCACACCCGGGTGGAGCTCACCATGGACATCGAGCCGACGGGTCTCGCCGAGAAGGGCGCGGACGCACTGGGCATGATCGACAGGCGGGTGAAGGGGGACCTGCGCCGCTTCAAGGACTACGTCGAAGGCGGTGGCGGCGAGGGCGGCTGGCGCGGACGTATCCGGCCGCAGGACCCGGGCACCACCCTCTGAGAGCCCCCTGACACCGACGCGCAGACCGCGCGGTTCCGGCCGGCCCCGTGCCTCACGGGGCCGGCCGGGCCGTTCGAGAATGTGGCGCGATTTGTCGTTGCGTGCCCGCGGAGGGAACCGCAACCTAACACTCGTGGACGCGTGGGAGCGCTCCCAATACCACTCCCCACACCCGCAGCTCCCGCGTCCACATCCCCCCGCATCGAAAGAGGGAGACCGTCGTGCGTCACGCACTCGCTTGTCATGATCGCGACAGATTGAGGATCGGCTTCCGCCCCGCACTCCTCCTGAGTGTGCTCGCCGCCCTGCTGATCAGCCTGATCCCCGGGAGCGGCACCGCATCGGCCCACGGCTCCGTGGTCGACCCGGCGTCCCGCAACTACGGCTGCTGGCTGCGCTGGGGCAGCGACTTCCAGAACCCGGCGATGGCACAGGAAGACCCCATGTGCTGGCAGGCCTGGCAGGCCAACCCCAACGCCATGTGGAACTGGAACGGCCTGTACCGCAACGGCTCCGGAGGCAACTTCCAGGCGGTCGTCCCGGACGGCCGGCTGTGCAGCGGCGGACAGACCGAGGGAGGCCGCTACGACTCACTGGACACCGTCGGCGCGTGGAAGACCACGGACGTCTCGTCCGACTTCACCGTCAAGCTGTACGACCAGGCCAGCCACGGCGCGGACTACTTCCTGGTGTACGTCACCCGCCAGGGCTTCGACCCCGCCACCCAGCCGCTGCGCTGGAGCGACCTGCAACTCGTCGCCCGCACCGGCAGGTACGCGCCCAGCCAGAACTACTCGATCGACGTGAGCACGTCGGGCCTGAGCGGTCGGCACGTCGTCTACACGATCTGGCAGGCGTCGCACATGGACCAGACGTACTTCCTGTGCAGCGACGTGAACTTCCGCTGATCCGTGACCCCCGCCGGGCGGGACGCGCTTCCGACGCGTCCCGCCCCGCTCCGTCGCCGGTGACGGCTCAGCGCGCCGCCTCCGCCAGCGACATCAGCAGGTGGGCGGATTCGGGGTGGAGGTAGTCGGAATGGGCGCCGTGCGGCAGGCCGCCGGTGCGGTAGCGGGCGCTCGCGTCGATGTCGAGCAGGCGTGCGGTGCGCGGGAAACGGTAGCGCCGGCCGGTGGGCAGGAGGGTGAGATCGCGCAGGGCGCCGGCGGGCAGGGCCGGCTGAAAAAGGGTGAGGCTGTCCACCGTCCAGGGGTGGGCGCGGTCGCGCCAGGGCCAGGCGAGGGTGCCGGAGGATAACCCCGAGGGCCGTAACTCGTGGGCTGATGACGTGCCGTCACCGGACGGCTCGGAGCAGGTGCCGCGTCTCGGCACTCCGCTCGCCGACCGGATCGCGGACGGCCAAGTCCGCGACGACCTTCGCGCCGTATGGTGCAAGCGGCCGCGTTTCGTTCCCACGCCTGTCCTCAACGCTCCGGCGCTCCAAGCCGTTCGGGCACTCGACCGGGTGTCGGATCGTCTCCATGCCAGGCAGTTCCGTCAGATCGGGAAAGTGAGACACCGCTATGAACGTCAGCGCGCACATCGAGGCCGTCCACACCGAGCTCCGCCGGCGCAACCCGGGGGAGGCCGAGTTCCACCAGGCTGCCACCGAGGTACTGGACTCCCTCGCACCCGCGCTCGAACGGCACCCCGAGTACGTCGACAGCGGGATCCTGGAGAGGCTGTGCGAGCCCGAGCGGCAGCTGATCTTCCGGGTTCCCTGGGTCGACGACGCGGGCGCCGTGCGCGTCAACCGGGGCTTCCGGGTGGAGTTCAACAGCGCGCTCGGCCCGTACAAGGGGGGCCTGCGGTTCCACCCGAGCGTCAACCTCGGCATCGTCAAGTTCCTCGGTTTCGAGCAGATCTTCAAGAACGCGCTGACCGGGATGGCCATCGGCGGCGGCAAGGGCGGCGCGGACTTCGATCCCAAGGGCCGTTCGGACGGCGAGATCATGCGGTTCTGCCAGTCCTTCATGACCGAACTCCACCGCCACCTGGGCGAGCACACCGACGTACCGGCCGGCGACATCGGCGTGGGCGCGCGGGAGATCGGCTACCTCTTCGGCCAGTACAAGCGGATCACCAACCGCTACGAGGCCGGCGTGCTGACCGGCAAGCCGGTGGCGTGGGGCGGCTCCCACGCCCGTACCGAGGCCACGGGCTACGGCGCGGTGTACTTCGCCCAGGAGATGCTCGCCACCCGCGGCGACGGCTTCGACGGACGCCGCGTGGTGATCTCCGGATCCGGCAACGTGGCCGTGTACGCCGTGGAGAAGGCGCACGCGCTGGGCGGCCGAGTGGTGGCCTGCAGCGACTCCTCCGGTTACCTCGTCGACGAGGACGGCATCGACCTGGAACTCCTGAAGGAGATCAAGGAGGTCCGCCGCTCCCGTATCTCCGCCTACGCGGAGGTGAAGCCGAACGCGCGCTTCTCGGACCGCGGCACGGTGTACGACGTCCCGTGCGACATCGCGCTGCCCTGCGCGACTCAGAACGAGGTGCGGCGCGAAGACGCCGTCGCCCTGGTCAAGAACGGCGTCCTCGCCGTCGCCGAGGGCGCGAACATGCCCTGCACGCCGGAGGCGGTGGAGGTGCTGAGGGAGGCCGGTGTCCTCTTCGGCCCCGGGAAGGCCGCCAACGCGGGCGGCGTGGCCACCTCCGCGCTGGAGATGCAGCAGAACGCGGCCCGGGACAGCTGGTCCTTCGAGGAGACCGAGTCCCGGCTCGCCGCGGTGATGCGCGGCGTCCACGCCCAGTGCCGCGCGACTGCCGAGGCGTACGGCGGCAACGCCGACGACTACGTGCTCGGCGCGAACGTGGCGGGTTTCCTGAGGGTGGCCGAGGCCATGGCCGCACAGGGTGTCGTCTGACGGCATCACTCCGCTGGGCCCGGGAGTCTGGGCCGTCGTCGAGGGCTGACGGCGGCTCCGGCGGCATCGCCCCGCCCGGCCCTGTGGGCCGATCGGCTCAGGCGCGGCGCGCCTCGGCCGCGCGGGCGGCCGCCGATGGAGGATCGGGGGGCGGCGGCCTCGGCACGGGCTGCCCGGCACCGCCCTACCGCGTTCAAGAGGTCCGGCCATGAAACTCTTCGACGACGACCCCCTTCGCGCCTGCTCCGGTTCCGCGCGGGCGGCGGCGTGACCGGCACCGCGCGCGGGGACGCGCCGGGCGGCGGCCGGTACGGTGAGGCGGTCTTCCCTCCCGGACAGGCCGGTGAGGGCGAGCGCATCGATTTCGGTGCCCTGGCCTACGACGACCTCACCATGGCGCGGCTGCGGGCCCTCGGGGCCGGCCCCGGCTGGCGATGCCTCGACGTCGGCGCCGGCACGGGCACGGTCGCGCGCCGGCTGCTGGACGAGGCCGGGGTGGCGAGTGTGCTCGCCGTGGACCGTGACGTGCGATTCCTCGCCGAACGGCGCGTGCCCGGCCTTGACGTGCTGGAGGCCGACATCACCGCGCCCGGCTTCGCCCCGGGCCGGTTCCGGCTCGTGCACGCGCGGTTCGTGCTGATGCACCTGCCCGAACGCGACCGCCTGATCACAGCCCTGGCCGGCCTCGTCGCACCGGGCGGAGTGCTGGTGCTCAGCGACGCGGTCGACCTGACGAGCGAGCGGGCGCCCGGTACGCCGTACACGACGGTGATGAAGGCGATGTGGCAGGGGCTGCGGGACACCATCGGCACCGATGTCTCCCAGGTGCCGGCGTACCCGCACCTGCTGCGTGGGGCCGGGCTCGTTCCGGTCGCCGCCGAGATCCACGTGCCACCGCTGACGCCGGGCAGTCCCATCAGCCGCTTCTGGGCCGACACATGGGAACGGAGCAGAGGGGCGATGCTCGCCACCGGCCTGGTCGACGACGCGGCCGTCGACGCGGCGGTCCACTACCTGGAATCCGACGAATGCGCCGCACTGTCGGCCGGGATGCTCACCGCCTGGGGATGGAAACCCGAGTAGGGCGGCCGCGGGTTCACGCCCGGGCCGCGAGGAGACTGCGTCCATCCGGCTGGCGAACGCGACGCGTGTCGCCGGCCGGATCCGTCCGCCCGTACGGTCGGCCATGATGCAGCCCACAGAAGTGATGACCGTTCCGTCCACCGCTCAGCGAGGCGTGCTTCCATGACCCTGTCCATTCGTAACCAGCTCTCCGGCACCGTCACCGACGTCACCGCCGGCGAGGCCATGGCGTCGGTGAAGGTGCGCCTGGCCGGCGGCCAGGACATCACCGCCGCGATCACGGCCGACGCCGTCAGGGATCTCGGCCTGGCCGAGGGCTCCGCGGTCCGGGCCCTCGTGAAGTCCACCGAAGTCGCCCTCGCGACCGGGCCCGTCGACGGCATCTCCATCCGCAATCAGCTCGCGGGTTCCGTCACCGAGGTGTCGACCGGCGGCGCCATGGGTTCGGTGAAGGTCTCGGTCGACGGCGGTGAGCTGACCGCCGCGATCACGAGGGACGCGGTCGAGGACCTGCGGCTGAGCGCCGGTACCTCCGTCGTCGCGCTGATCAAGTCGACCGAGATCTCCCTCGCGACCGCCTGATCACGGGGCGGCGCCGACGGGTACCGCTCAAAGCGCCACCACCGTCGTCTCGGTGGCCTTGACGCTGGTCCAGACGGACACACCGTCGGCGAGACCAAGTTCGGCGGCGGCTTGAGGGGTGATCTCGGCGACGAGGTCGGGGGCCTGGTCGGAGGTGATCAGGACCCGCAGTCTGCTGCCGCTCGTGGTGATCTCGCGCACGGTCCCGGGCCAGACGTTCCGCGGACTGCCGGCCGGCCGCTCGCGGTGGACGGACACCGCCTCGGGCGCGACGATCCCGAGGGCGGGGGTGCCGGCCGGCGGCGGCTCGGCCGCGACCAGGGTGCCGCCCCCGTCGAGGGCGAGGCCTTCCCGGGTCGCCGTGCCCGGCCAGGCGTTGCGGCCGAGCATGCGGGCGACCCACGGGGAGCGGGGATGCCGGGTGACCTCGGCGGGCGAGGCGTCCTGCAAGGCGCGGCCGTCGTCGAGCACGAGGACGCGGTCGGCGAGCGAGACGGCCTCGACGGGGTCGTGGGTGACGATGAGACAGACGCCGCCGAAGCCGGACAGGTGGGCGCGCAGGGTGTGCCGTACGTGGGCGCGGGTGGTCTGGTCGAGGGCGGCGAGCGGTTCGTCCAGGACGAGGAGCCGCGGCCGGGCGGCCAGCGCCCTCGCGAGGGCGACACGCCCCGCCTGCCCGCCCGACAGCTGGGCCGGGCGGCGGTGGGAGAGGTGGCCGACACCGAGACGGTCGAGCCACAGCCGCGCCTCACGACGGGCCTCGGCGCGCGGGACGCCCTGGGCGCGCAGTCCGTACGCGGTGTTGGAGAGCGCTGTCAGATGCGGGAAGAGAGCCCCGTCCTGCGGCACCCAGGCGACGTGCCGGCGGTGCGCGGGCAGGCCGGTGACGTCCTCCTCCCCGAGGGTGAGGCGGGCGTGGGCGCGGGGGGTGAGGCCGAGGAGGGCCCGCAGCAGGGTGGTCTTGCCGGCGCCGTTGGGGCCCACGACGGCGATGGTGGTGCCGGGTTCGGCGTCCAGGGTGAGACGGGTGAAGCCGGTGACGTCGGCGTGCAGGGGCCACCGCTGCTCGGGCTGGGCGGGGCGGCGGACGTCGGGTGGCGGCACGGCCGTGACGGGGTCCGGGTCCGCCTGGGGAGCGTTGCGCCGGGACCGATCGCGACCGGCGGGGGCGCCCGTCCACCGCCCGCGCAGCGCGATCAGCACGGCCATGGCGATGGCGAGCAGCAGCAGCGACACGGACGTCGCGGCCTCCGGTTCGTCCTGCAGCAGGAGGTACACCTGCAGGGGCAGGGTCTGTGTCGTGCCGGGCAGGTTGCCGGCGAAGGTGATGGTCGCGCCGAATTCGCCGAGGGCCCGCGCCCACGTGAGAGCCGCGCCCGCGATGACCCCGGGAGCCACCATGGGCAGGGTGACCGTGAAGAACACCCGTACCGGTGAGGCGCCGAGGGAGGCCGCCGTCTCCTCGTAGCGCGGCCGCAGCCCGCCGAGGGCGCCCTCCAGGCTGATGACGAGGAACGGCATGGCGACGAAGGTGGCCGCGAGGACGGCGCCGGACGTGTGGAACGGGAGCGTGATGCCGAAGGTGTCCTCCAGCCAGGGCCCGAGCAGCCCGCGCCGGCCGAAGGCGAGCAGGAGCGCGACCCCGCCGACCGTCGGTGGCAGCACCATCGGCAGCAGGACGAGCGAGCGGACGAACGCCTTGCCCGGGAAGGGCACCCTGGCGAGCAGCCAGGCCAGCGGCACGCCGAGCAGCAGCGACAGACCGAGAGCCCAGAAGGAGACGAGGAGGGACAGCCGCAGCGCCTCGACGGTGCCCGGCGAGCCCAGATGGCCGGCGAGCTCACCCCACTCCGTCCGCACGAGGATGCCGATCAGGGGCAGGGCCAGGAACGCCACCGCCGCCACCGCGGGCAGCGCCAGCATGAGGGGCGGACGGCCGCCGGACTTACGTATGCCAGGTGATTGCATCACTGTGTTCCCGAAGACATGAGGAAAGGGGGCTGTCCGTCCGCTCCGGCTCCCGAGACGGACGGCCCTCGTCGGCTACGGCTTCTGGAAGCCCGAGTCCTGGAGGATCTTCTGACCCTCGGGCGAGCTCAGCCATGCCACGAACGCGGCGGCGGCCTCGGCGTTCTCCGAGTCCTTCAGCGTGGCGGCCGGGTACTCGGCGACGGCGTTCTGCGCGTCGGGGATCCGGACGGCGTCGACCTTGTCCGCGGCGCTCTCGGCGTCGGTCTTGTAGACGAGGCCCGCGTCGGCCTCGCCCAGCTCGACCTTGCTGAGCACGGCGCGGACGTTCGGCTCCTGGGAGACCGGCTTCACCGCGATCCCCTGCGCGTCCAGGATCTGCCGGCTGTACTTGCCGACGGGCACCTCGGGCGCGGCGAGGACGACCTTGAGATCGCCGTCCGCGAGGTCCTTCAGCTCGTCGACCTTGTGGGGGTTGCCCTTGCCTGTGGCGATGACGAGCCGGTTCCTCGCGATGATCGTCGGCGTGCCGGCGTCGGCCTTCACCTTGTCCATGCTCTTGGTGTCGGCGGTGACCAGAACGTCGGCGGGGGAGCCCTGGGAGACCTGCGCGACGAGCTCCTGCGAGCCGGCGAAGGAGAAGGTGATCTTCGTACCCGGGTGGGCCTTCTCGTACGCCGTCGCCGCCGTCTCGAAGACATCGGTGAGCGAGGAGGCGGCGAGGACCGTCAGGTCGGCCTGCGGCACGGCGTTCTCGGCCCCGGGGGCCGTGGAGGCGCCGGTGTCCTTCTCGGAGTCGTCGTCGCCGCAGGCGGCGAGCGCGGCGAGCAGGGCCGCGGTGAGGACGGCGGCGGCGGTACGGCGTCCGATGACGGTCGGGGTGCGGGACATCAGGATCTGAACTCCTTGGGGACGAGCGGAACGTCTGGAGCGAGCGGCCGGTCGCGCCCACGGCCGAGGTGTCTGTACGTCGTACGGTTCAGGTGCGGTCGATGTGCACGCTGGTCGACTTCACACGGGCGGTGGCCTGCATGCCGACTTCCAGTCCCAGTTCCTCGACGGCCTCGCGGGTGAGCAGGGAGACGAGGCGGTGCGGCCCGGCCTGGATCGTGACCTGGGCCGCGATGTCGTCGAGCTTGATCCCGGTGACGATTCCGGGGAAGGCGTTGCGCGCCGACGTGTACGGCGCGTCGTCGTCGCCCGTACCGGCCTGGGCGATCTCCGAGGAGAAGGCGGCGAGAGCCCTGCCGTCGATGAGCCGGCGGCCGCTCTCGTCGCGGTGGGTCGCGACCCGGCCCGCGTCCGCCCAGCGCCGCGCCGTGTCAGGGCTGACGCCCAGCAGACGCGCGGCCTGACCGATGGTGTAGGACTGCATGTGCGACACCGTAGGGCGGATACGCTCTCATCTGCAACAAAGTGGTGGGTCTCTCCATGGCGGATGAGAGGGGGGTCGTATGAAGGGACAAGAGTGCCTGCCGCGAGGAGATCGCCTCCGGTCGGCCGACCGTGCGGCAGTGCGCTGCCGAGGACTTCGTCCCGCTCCTCTACGGGAGTCGGATGTGCTCAGGTGATCCTTTCTGCGCGGGGTCGTTCCAGGACAGCGATCGCCACACGTGCTGGGCCCAGGCCAGGTCCTCCGGCGCCTGGTGGGAGCAGAACACCCCGGCGGCGGTGCCGGAGGCCGGCACTGTGAAGCCCCAGAGTTCGTGACGCTCGCGGCCGTGGTCGCGCGGGGTGAGCCAGAAGGCGTGCCGTACCCCCTGCGGGAGGCGTTCCGTGAGCCGCTGGTCCGGTGGCGGGACGGGCGCGCCGTCGAGCAGCGCGGCCAGGAAGTCCTCGGGAGCACGATCCGGGGTGTCGTCCTCGAAGACCGTGACGGCCACGCCTCGGTCCGGCCCGGTGAAATGGTCCGCGCCGTCGGCGTAGCGCGCCGTCAGACCCGCGGTGCGCTCGACGGACCAGTGCGACCCCAGGTCGGTGCGCACGGCGACGGGCAGCTCGTGCGGGAAGCGGCTGAGGACGTGGTCGCGGTCCCAGACGTTCTCCAGCAGGCGGGCGGCCGTCGGGTCATGGCCGGCGACGAGGTACGGCAGTTCCTCCGGGTCGCGGACCCGGGCCGTGACCGGGGCGCCCAGCAGCGCGTCCCCCCAGGGGCGTATCGCGTTGGCGAGCGTCCCGCGCAGGGACAGCCGCGCGTAGGCCGGGTCGTCCCACACGGCGTGGGCGTGCCGGAGCGTGTCGTCGTCGACCCGCACCCAGGTGCCCACGACCAGTTCGGTGTCGCCGGTCAGCCGGACGGGCAGCAGGCAGCGCAGGAAGGAGCCGACACCGTCCACGCGGAGCAGAGCGGACGGCCCCAGGAAGTGCCGGGCCTCCTCCGGCGCGGTGAGGGCCGCGTCCGGGAGACCGAACCGGACGTCGACGCGCCGCTCGTCGGTGAGGGGTTCTCCGCAGCAGGAACAGGAGGTCAAAGGGGTGTTCACGGCTCGCAGCCTAGACTCCGCCCCGCGCATCTCGTACGCGCCGACGAGGAGGCCCGTCAACTCGATGCACCCGGGAACCAGCGCCCGGGGACTCGACGCGAAAGCGAATCAGGGGCCTTGCCTGCCTCAGACCGAACCCGTCGCCCTGTGACTCATGCCACATGCGGTTCCTGTCAGCAATCGGGGCGCTGTCCCGCTCAAGTCACCGGGAGCAAGCGAACCGACGGGAGCGACACATGAAGCAGCACCGCAAGCACCGCATCGTCGTCCTCGGCGCCGGCTATGCCGGGGCCTACGTAGCCGGGAACCTCGCCCGCCGGCTTTCCCCGGCGGACACCGACATCACCGTGGTCAACGCCGAGCCGGACTTCGTCGAGCGGCTGCGGCTGCACCAGCTCGCCGCCGGCCAGGAGATCGAGGCCCGGAAGCTCACCGACGTCTTCGCGGGCACGGGGATACGGCTGCGCCTGGCCCGCGTCACCGCCGTGCACCCCGAGCGGCAGGTCGTCACCGTGGCCGACGCCGACGGCGGCGGCGACCTCGGCTACGACACGCTTCTCTACGCGCTCGGCAGCCACGTCGCCGACCACGGCGTACCCGGCGTGGCCGAGCACGCCTTCGACGTCGCCGGCCGGCCCTCGGCGCTGCGCCTGCGCGAACACCTGGACGGCCTGGGCAGGCGGGGCGAAGGCGGGCGTGTGCTGGTCGTCGGCGAGGGCCTGACCGGCATCGAGACCGCCACCGAGATCGCCGAGTCCCGGCCCGGCCTGTCCGTGACGCTGATCGCCGGCGGCGAGTTGGGCGCCCGGCTCTCCGCCGGAGCCCGCGGCCACCTGCGCCAGGCATGCGAGCGGCTGGGCATCACCGTCCTGGAGCACACCAGCGTGGCAGCCGTCGAAGCGACACGGGTGCTGTGCGCCGACGGCACCGCCCTGGCGTCCGACGCGACCGTGTGGACGGCCGGGTTCGCGGTCGGCCCCATCGCCGCCGCCGGCGGGCTGGAGGTCACCGACAGCGGCCGGATCGTCATCGACCGCACCATGCGGTCGGTCTCGCACCCGAACGTCTACGCCGCCGGCGACAGCGCCTACGCCATCGGCGTCAACGGCCGCCCCCTGCCGATGTCCTGTGCCTCGGCCGGCTACACCGGCCGGCAGGCCACGGACGCGATCGTGGGAAGCCTGACCGGCCGCGGCATCGCCGACACCAAGCTGGTCTACGTCGGCAACCACATCAGCCTCGGGCGGCGGGACGGCATCCTCCAGATGGTCGACGGCGAAGCGCAGGCGAAACCGAAGTACGTGGGCGGCCGGAAGGCCGCGCGGATCAAGGCGGGCATCCTCAAGGTCTCGCTGTGGGGCGTCTCGCACCCGACCTTCGGGATGCCCAAGCGGAAGCACCGCCTGGCCGCCGAGCCCAGCGCGTCCGCCAAGAGCGCCGTCGCCTAGCCGACCAGCCGACCAGCCGACCAGCCGAACCAGCCACCAGCCGAACCAGCCGACCAGCCGCCTAGCTCCAGGGGACCCGCGTGGACCGCACCGCCACTGATCGCTTCGACACCAGCCGGTTCGAGGCCGGCCGGAACCGGCTGGCCTCGCTGGCGTACCGGCTGCTGGGCTCCGCCGCCGATGCCGAAGACGCCGTCCAGGACGCGTTCCTGCACTGGCAGGCCGCCGACCGGCAGCGGATCGAGGTGCCGGAAGCATGGCTGACCAAGGTCGTCACCAACCTGTGCCTCGACCGGCTCCGCTCGGCACAGGCCCGCCGCGAACGCACCGTAGGCGCCTGGCTGCCCGAACCGCTCCTCGACGGCGACCCGATGCTCGGCCCCGCCGACACCTTCGAGCAGCGCGAATCGGTCTCGCTGGCCGTGCTGACCCTCATGGAGCGCCTGTCACCCCTGGAGCGGGCGGTCTACCTCCTGCGCGAAGCGTTCTCCCACAGCCACGCCGAGATCGCGGGGATCCTCGACATCACCGAGTCCGCAAGCCAGCAGCACCTCCACCGGGCCCGGCGCCGCATCACCGCCGCCCGCCGCCGCGGCGGCGAAGTCGACCCGGCAGCCGCCCGCAGGATCGTCGAGGAATTCCTCGCCGCCGCATCCTCGGGCCGCACCGAGGAACTGGTGGCGCTGCTCACCGACGACGCGACCGCGATCTCCGACGGCGCCGGCCTGACCGCGACGCTGCTGCGGTACGACACCGCGCAGCGCATCGCCGTCGTCGCACGGGCCGGCTTCAAGGCCACACCCGCGAAACGGCGCCTTGCGGGCGGCACGCCCGCCGTCCACTACGCCCTCGTCAACGGCGCCCCCGCCATCCTCTTCGTGCTCGGCGACCGGGTCGTCGGCGCCGTGACGTTCGACATCGCCCACGGCAAGATCGCAACCGTACGCGGCATCGCCGCCCCCACTCGCCTCACCCGTGTCACCGAAGCCTGGCGGCGGCACGAACCGGACACGCCGCTCATCAGCCAGTGGTGACGGACGCCGACGATGAGAACGCTGTACGCCTGGGACCCCGAAGCCCGCATGGTGCGGTTCTCGACGACGGCCGACCGGGTCAAGGCCGGATCCCGGACGCCGCGAAGCCCGAGGACGAAGCCGCGTTCCTGGAGCAGCTGGTCGCCGAACGCCGGGTGGTCGTCCGGCTGAAGGTGGGCAGGCTGTACGGCACAGCGCTCGACATCGACTGACCCGCCCCCCGGCGGCCGACGGATCATCTGGACGCCGAGTCGGTACGGGTGAACGTACCCAGTCCCTCAGCGTCCAGGTATTCGACGGTGAAGGACTTCCCGTCCGGGGCGAAGGTGACCCCGGTGAGACCGACGGCGTTCTCGCCGGCGGTCGGGAAGCTGAAGGTGTCGCCGTCGTAGTGCGTGAGCCGGTACGTCTGGGGCTCCGGCCCCAGCCGGAGCGTCAGGGTGCCGTCGGCACCGGCGACGACCTGCGCCCGCCCGTAGTAGTCGCTCTCGTACGTGCCCGTGTAGGCGCCGGCGGCCTTCGCGGGCGCGGCGTCGGAAGGCGGGTGGGCGTAGTCGGTCTTCGACCGGCCCGCCTCCATCTCCTGCTGGTACAGCGCGTCCACGAGGGGGATCCAGTCGCGGCTGATCTCGCCCGTCTGCGCGATGTCGAAGAAGTCGAGGGCGACGGCGTCGGCGACGCCCACCGGTGAGGTGTTGGTCAGGACGACGATGCCGAGCTGCTCGCCGGGCAGCATCGTGACGTTGGTGTGCGCGCCCTGCGCGAACGCTCCCGTGTGCGAGAGTCTGAGCCGCCCCTGGTCGTCGTAACTCACGTTCCAGCCGAAGCCGTAGAAGCCGGTCCGGCCGGCCGGGGCGTGAGGCGGGTTGGCGACCGACTCGGGCCAGTGAGTGCGCTCGAGCGCCTCGGCGTCGATGATCTGCCTGCCGTCGAGCTTGCCATTCGCGAGCTGAAGCCGCAGCCAGATCGCCATGTCCCGGGCGGTCGAACTGACGCCGCCGGCGGGGGACTGCGCGTCCGGGTCCCGTACGAACTCCGTCTTCCAGGTGCCGTCCGCCGTCCTGACGTGGCCCCAGGCCCGGTTGGCGGAATTCGCGTAGTCCTCGAAGCGTGAGCTGGTGGAGTTCATGCCGGCCGGCTTGTAGAGGGTGTCGGCGGCGAGCTTCTCCCAGGGCACGCCCTTCTCGTCGGCGACGGCCTGGGCGGCGGCCGTCAGACCGAAGTTGGTGTAGGCGTAGCTCGCGCGGAACGGCTCAAGGGGCTCGTAACGCAGGTGGGAGAGGATGTACGCGCGGTCGTAGCCGAGGTCTTCGAGGAGGTCCCCGGCGTGGTCGGGCAGGCCGCTGCGATGTGCGAACAGGTCGGCGACCGTCACGTGGGAGGTGACCCACGGGTCCTTGAGACGGAAGCCCGGCACGTTCGGGGCGACGGGCTTGCTCCAGCCTTCGACGCCCACGGCTCCGGAGACGACGGTGGACGCGATCGGCTTCGAGACGGAGGCGAGCTGGAAGACCGTGTCGGCGTCGACGGCGGCCCTCTCGCCGGCCTTCCGCACGCCGTACCCCTTCAGGTGGAGCACCTTGCCGTCGTGGACGACGGCGACGGCCACGCCCGACGCTCCGGTGCGCTTCATGGCCGCCTCGACCACCCCGTCGAGCCGGTCGACGGCCCGCTTCACATCCGCGTCGTCCAACTGGGGCGGCGGCTGCGGCGGGGGCGGCGAAGGCCCGGGCGCGGTGACGCCAAGGAGCGCCGTCAGCCCGGCCGCGGCAAGCGATCGCAGAGTGCTCACGTCTCCATTGAACGGCCGGCGACGAGGTCTGTCGCGGGCTGCCGGACAGGCCCAGTTCTCACTCTGTGTCGCGCGTCGGCTACAGCCGGCCTGGAGCGGTGAAGCGCGAGATCGGCGGCTCGCCTCACATTCGGGCGGCTGCGTTGTCGTACTGGTGAAGCCCGATACACCAGCCACAGGACAGGACACTCAGCATGAACGACTTCGCGGAGATCGCCGACCGAGTCGAGATCGACACACTGCGCGCCGAGTTCACCGACGCGGTGATGATGCGAGACTGCGCTCGCCTCGCCGAGCTGTTCACCCCCGACGGCGTTCTGCGCATGCCCAACATCCCGGTCGAGCTTGTCGGCCGGGAGGAGATTGTCACGGGACGCGAACGCCTGCAGAGCCAGTGGGACTTCTTCGTGCAGAACAGCCACCCGGGCACGATCCGGATCGACGGCGACACCGCCACCGGCCGCACCTACATGCAGGAGGTCGCGCGCCTGCTCGACGGCCGCTCAGGCACGAACTTCGCCGTCTATCACGACACTTACCGGCGTACGCCGGAGGGATGGCGGTTCGCCGAGCGGGTCTACGAGGTCCGGTACCTCGACACCACCCCGCTGGCGGGTTCGGCCCCCGGCGGTCGGGCAGCGGACGTCGGCGGGGCGGACGCGTCGGCCGAGGGGATGGCCGACGACTTCACCGCACCGGCGTCCGCCGAACGGCTGGACCGGGTGATCGCGGCGCTGCGGGCCAACGGCTTCACCGCCGAACTGCTCGACGACGCCGCGGCGGCCCGCGCCCGCATCAAGGATCTGATACCGGAGGGCGCGAGCGTGTTCACCGGGGCCAGCGAGACGCTTCGGCTCTCCGGCATCGCGGAGGACATCGAGGCGGGCGACCGCTACGACGCCGTCCGGCCGCGCGTGCTGAAGATGGACCGCGCCACCGAGTCCGACCGGATGCGCCGGATGGTGGCCACCCCCGACGTCTTCGTCGCCAGCGTCGCGGCCGTCACCGAGACCGGCTCGCTCGTCATCGCCTCCGGCAGCGGCAGCCAGCTGCCCGCCTCCGCCGGCGGCGCCGCGAAGGCGATCTGGGTCGTCGGGGCGCAGAAGGTGGTACCCGATCTGGACACGGCACTGCGCCGTGTCGAGGAGCACGCCCTCCCCCTGGAGAACGTGCGCGCCCAGGCGGTCTACGGGCAGCCGAGCGCGGTCAACCGCCTGCTCGTCCTCAACGCCGAGCCGCAGCCCGGACGCGGCACCGTGCTGCTGCTGCGCGAGGCCACCGGATTCTGACGTCCCGCGCGGTGAGGATGTGAGAACGCCGTGTGTGTGCCGGGGGCTCAGCGTCTGACGTGCACGGTGATCTGGACGGTGCCGGTCGCTGCTCCCAGGGTGGCGGTGGCGGCTGCGGCGGCCTCGTTGCCGGTGAGAGCGAGGATGAGGATGGTGCCGAGGATCGCGAGGGTGGTGACGACCGGCAGCCACGCGTAGGAACGGGCGGCAGACGGCTTCGTACGGGAAGAGGCGCGGTGCAGGGAGGTCATGGTTTCGGACTCCTTTCGACGACTGATAGGGCAGGCCAGCAGCCCGGTACGTCAGGTGGAGGGGGAGATCCCGACCCGTGAGTGACTTTCCTTGAGCACGTTTTCGCAGGGGACTTCTTTTGTCGAACGACGGCCTTCCGGACCGTCGGGGAAGCAACCGGGGCCGTCACTTGTGACTGGCCCCGGCGGAATGCCCGGCTGCTTAATCAATCCCGCACATCAGAGCCTGGCAGCCTGGCGATTCGAGGAGACGCATCCTGATCGCGGATGCTCTGATTGCGTGCTGTCGCACGGAGCTCTTCTGGCGTTTTAGGAGTGTTTCCATGACTTATTCTAGCTGGGGCTGATGGTTCGCCAGGCATATTCACAGGGTGTGTCGGACCGGTCCTTGACTACCTCGTTCCGGTCCATTACCGGGCTTATTCAGCGGTGATTGAGTCAAGTCACCGACCGGCTTGCGTCGTGCCGCAAAGGGCGTGGTCGATGAGGTCGTTCAGAGCGTCTTCCTGGCGAGCGGCGCTCTGAGGATCGGCGGAGCGGCTGTGCGCGGAGACGGTGACGGTGCGTCGGCCGTCCGTGGTGGTGGCGCTGCGGATGACGTATCCGAAGCCGCTTCCGCCGTGCCCGATGTAACCGCTGCCGCAGGACAGGGGCGTGAAGAACAGCCCGAGGCCGGCCTCGGTGCCCGCTGGGTGGCCGCTGTCCTGCGGTACTGGCACGGTGGCCCGCATGACGGCGAGTTCGGCGCGCTCCAGCAGCTTGCCGCCGGCCAGGGCGGCGAAGAAGCGGTTGAGGTCGCGGGCAGTGCCCGTCATGGAGCCGTCGGCCCCGCTGTCGAAGGGCCGATAGGGGATCGTGGTGTCGGCCAAGGGGCCGTCCACCGCGAATTGCTGGTAGTTGGACGCATGCGGATGCGGCAGGAAGGGATCGGTGCCCGGCGTGTCCGTCTGCCGCAGCCCGAGGGGGCTCAGGATGCGCTCGTGGACCTGCTGTTCCCAGGTGCGGCCGGTGACCTTCTCGATGATCATCGCGGCGAGTACGTAGTTCGTGTTGGAGTACGCCCAGCGGGTGCCCGCCGGGAAGGCGGGTTCATGGCGCATGGCCAGGGCGACCAGTTGTTCCGGCCGGTACGAACGCCACCGGTTGGCGAAGTAGGTCTGGGCACTGGGCTCGGGGAAGACGTCGTAGACGTAGTCAGGTAACCCGCTGGTGTGCTGCAGCAAGTCGCGGACCGTGATGGTCCGGCCGTCGTTTCCGGCTCCCGACACGACTCCGGGCAGCAGCTGTTCCACCGTCTGGTCGAGGGACAGCCGCTTCTCACCCACCAGTTGCAACGCGACGGTGGCGACGAACGTCTTGGTGGTACTGCCGAAGCGCACGTAGCCGGCCTTCGGAACCGGGCGGCGGCTGTCCAGATCACCCACACCCGAGCGGACAGTGGTGACCCCGCGCGGGGTCTCCAGCCGGACCGCCACGCCGGTGACTCCGGCGTCGCGCAGCGCATCCGCGTCCCGCTGCACGGCCTCGGTCACGGCGGAGGGACGTGGCGTGGCCGAGGCCGTGGCCGCCGGGAACGGCAGAGCTGACGCGGCCAGCGTCACGAGTACAGCAGCTGACAATCGGTAACGACGAAAGATCATGACCCGAGGCTAGGAACGGTACGTCGCCACTGGCCATCCGGGATGCGCCCCTGCTCGAACGGGTGCCAGCAGGATGGACGGCGGCTTCAGCGACCCTCGTCGCGCTCGTGGCCTACTGGTACCTGGTCGGTCAGTCGCCCGGTGTGGGGGAGGCGGCGGGTGTGCGGCCCGCCAGGACGTCCTCCAGCCGTTCGGTGCCCTGCTCCACCGCCGCGTTGACGGAGTCCTGAGCGCCACCGTCCAGGCCGCCGCCGGCCACGATGATCGCGTCCGTGCCGACGCGTACGACGGCGACGTCCATGGTGAGCGTGGTGGGTTCGCCGTCAGCCGTGCCCTTGACCGTCACTTCGAGCCCTTGCCGGGCATCGCCTTCGTCGGGCAGCGAGGTCTCGATGACCTCGACCGTGCGTTCGTCGCCCTCGGAGCCGGTCACGGTGAACTGGTCGCACTCGTCCGGCAGGGACGCGAGCCACTTCATGGAGTCGTCCAGGTCGGACTGGTCGTAGGTGCCGACCTGGTACAGCAGACGGGAGTTGCCTTCCTCGAAACCGGTCACCGCGAACGCGCCCGAGGGCTTGCCGAGCAGGTCCTCGCCGTAGAGGCCGTCGAGCAGGCGCTGGCATTCGGCGGCGTCCGCCTTGCCGGTGACGAACTCGTGGACGTCGACCGTGCCGATGAGCAGGCTGTCACGCCACTTCTCGGCGTCGTCCACCTGCGTCCAGTCCTCCTCGATGTCCGCCTCCGTGATCAGCGCCGTTTTCGCGCCGGACTCGGTCAGGGTGGCGGACGGGGAGGGGGAGGGGGAACGCCGGGCGGCGGGTGCGGCGGCCCGGGACTGCCCTGCGGTCGGCGACGCGGAGGCGTCCGAGCTCTGGTTCGCCTTGTCGTCACGGTCCGAGCAAGCCCCGGTGGCCAGCAGGGCGCCCGCCGCCATGGCGGCGGCGAGGACACGGGCGGGGCGGGACGGGCGTCGTGGCATGGCACGGCCTCCTAGGAGCGGAAACGCAGGAACAGAAACGCAGGGGAGTGGGGGGCGCAGGGGCGGGGGCGTAGGAGAAGGGGCGTAGGAGCAGGGGTGTTGCCCCCAGCGCACCACCGGACCGGACCGTCCACCAGCGCACACGGCCGTACGGGTGAGGCCGCGGCGCCCCGCCCGGTGGTCTGGTCCACGAGCCGCGCGGGCCGGGCGGAGAGAGAATGGGAGGGCACTTCGGCGCGCCGGAGGTGGTGGGAACCATGGTGCTGCCCTTGGTCGTGGGCGTCGACGGCTCGGAGCCCAGCCTCCACGCCGTGGACTGGGCCGCGGACGAGGCGGTCCGCCACGATTGCCCGCTGCGGATCGTCCACGCCTCACTGTGGGAGCGGTACGAGAGCGAGGCCCTGGCGGACGCGCCCGGGACCGGCCCGGACGTGGTGACCGAGCGCGACCTCGTCGAGGGCATCGTGGCGGGAGCGTCCCAGCGTGCCCGGCAGCGCGCGCCGACGCTGGAGATCAGCACCGACGTGGTGCCGGAGGATCCCGCGTCGGCACTGCTGAGCGAGGCGCGCCACGCCGCGGCCGTCGTGACCGGGGTGCGTGGCAGGGGCCCGATCAGGGAGCTTCTGCTCGGCTCGGTCAGTCTTTCGCTGGCGGCCCGGTCTCCCTGCCCGGTCGTCGTGGTGCGCGGGCGGGAGCAGAACCGACAGGCCGTCAACGGTCTTGTCGTCGTGGGCGTCGGCGGCGGCACGGACCGGCCGGCGATCCGGTACGCCCTGCGGGAGGGCGCGGTGCGCGGGTGCGAGGTCGAGGCCGTACGGGCCTGGCGTCGCCCGGCGCACGGGACCCCGCCGCAGTCGCAGCCGACCGGGGAGCCCGCCCGTGGCGAGGAGGAACAGGCGTCGCTCCTGCTCGCCGAGGCACTGGACGGTGCCGACGAGGAATACCCCGGTGTTTCCATGCATCACACGTTGTTCGAGGGTTCCGCACGCCATGCACTGGTCGCCCGGTCCTCGGCGGCCGACCTCGTGGTCATCGCCGCCCGCCGGCCCCGTGGCCATCTCGGTCCGCAACTCGGGCTCGTGGGACACACGGTGCTGCACCACTCGGAGTGTCCCGTCGTGGTGGTCCCGCACCACGAGTGACACCGGCGATCGGCGCTCCTCACTTCCCCCTTCTTTGCATTCGTCCGCCGTGAGGTGAAGACTGAGTGGTCTGAGGATCTGGGTGCATCCTCACGAGTCCTGGGTGCGCAGGTCCCCGAGGTCAATACGGGTATCCGATGCCCGCATGCAGGATCAAACACTTCTGTTCCATCCGGGAACAATCATGACCAGCACCCCGCGTCGGCGGCTCAGCCGCTATTTCGGCGCGTCATGTCTGGCTGTTGCGCTTTCCTTCTCGGTGACCCCGGCCTTCTCCGAGGCAGCCGCCGTTCCGGCTTCCGCGGTCTCGGCAGCCCCGGTGCAGCAAGACCCCGGTGGCGGCGATGGCGGATCAGGGGATTCGGGATAGCATCAGCAACAACAATCGCCGCAGTCCGAGGGCGGCGGCGACGGCGGCGGCTCGCACGAACCGCAGTCCGAGGGCGGCGACGGCGGCTCCGACCGCAACGAGTCCGGGACCGACTGGAGCAGTGACGGCGACGACTTCTCGAACAGCAACTCGCAGGACGGCACTATCAGGCAGAACAACGGGAACGTCCAGAACACGGGCGACTACGACCCCGACTCGTGCGAGTTCGACATCCAGCAGAGTGCCGAAGAGCACGGGCCGTGTGAACAAACGATTGAACAAAGCGCCGCAGCATCCGGGTGACCGGCAGGGGAGGTGAACGCGGTCCGGATCGCGTCGGCGTCCATCGCGCCCACGGCGGCCCGCGGTGCGCCGGTCGGCGGTGCCCGCGTGCCTCAGACGGGCAGGGCGGCCAGCCAGTCGGTGAGGATCCGGTTGACCTCGGCGGGGCGTTCCTGCTGGATCCAGTGGCCGCAGCCGTCGAGGAGGTGGGAGGAGACCAGGTTCGGCAGGGTGACCGGGTACGCCTTGATAGCGTCGGCCAGCCAGGTCGTGGAGGCGTCCAGGCTGCCGCCGATGAACAGTGACGGCTGGGTCAGGGGAGCGCCGTCGTAGGCGGCCAGGTCCTCCCAGTCGCGGTCCATGTTCCGGTAGCGGTTGAGCGCTCCGGTGAAGCCGGTGCGCTCGAACTCCCCGGCGTACACGTCGAGATCCCTCTCACTGAGCCAACCGGGCAGCCGGCCGCTGGGGAACCGGTCCCGCAGCGTCCCGGCCCTGCCGACGAAGTGCGGGTCGGGAGCGCCTGGTCCCGGCATGGTGTCGGCCGACAGGGCGGCGTAGAAACCGGCGAGCCAGCCCCGTACGTCGGGTTCGATCTCGGCCTCGGCGCGGCCCGGCTGCTGGAAGTACGAGACGTAGAACTCCTCGTCCCCGCCCAGCCGGGTGAAGACGTCGCTGGGGCGGGGTCCGCCGCGCGGGGTGTAGGGAACGCTCAGCAGCGCGACCGCCCGGAAGAGCTCCGGCCTGAGCAGAGCGGAGTTCGCGGCGATGGCCGCGCCCCAGTCGTGGCCGATGACCACCGCCGGCTCCGCGCCCAGCGCGTGCACGACCGCGGCGTTGTCCTCCACCAGGTCGAGCATCCGGTACGCGTCCGCGGAGGACGGCTTGGAGGAGCGGCCGTAGCCACGGACGTCGATCGCGACCGCGCGGTATCCCGCCGCCGCGAGGACCGGCAGCTGGTGGCGCCAGGAGTACCAGGATTCGGGGAAGCCGTGGATGAGCAGCACCAGCGGCCCGGTTCCCTGCTCCGCGAGGGCGATCCGGCCCCCCGGCGTGGAAACCGACCGGTGCGTGACCTCCATGACGTGCTGAGACATGCGCTCCTCCACCGACCCGTGGTCTGCCGTGCGCCGCGACGACCCGTTGCCGCCGCTCCGCCGCTGTGTTGGCTCGACGCCAATCATCCGGAAGGTCCTGCCGTGAGGACGAGGCAGTTTGCCGAATCGGCAAGTGCCCGGTAACCGGCCCACTGCGAGCTACTCCGGGGCGGGCGGCTCCCGTTCGGTGGCGCCGGATCCTCAGTACAACCATTGCGCCTGGTCACGGGTCTCCTTGATCGTTCGGCCGCCAGGTGCGGCCACTCGCTCGACGCAAGTACAAGCAGGAGACCCAGCGTGCCCCAGCACCTTCGCACCACCCTGGCCGTCGCCGCCGTCGCGGCCCTGACGGGCGGGCTGCTCACCGTCACGGCCGGTCCGGCCACCGCTGCCGGATCCAACGTGCCCGGCGACTTCAACGGCGACGGCTACCGCGACATCGCGGTCTCCGCGCCCGGCGCGTACGTGGCCGGCAGGTCCGCCGCCGGGCAGGTCGTCATCCTGTGGGGCGGTACGACCGATCCCGGCAACGCCCGGCGTACCGTCATCAGCCAGGACAGCCCCGGCGTCCCGGGCGGGGCCGAGGCCGGGGACCGGTTCGGTGACGCCGTCGTGGCGCAGGACTTCAACGCTGACGGCTACGCCGACCTCGCCGTGGGCGCCCCCGGCGAGGACGTCGGCAGCGATGCCGACGGCGGTACGGTCGCCATCCTCTGGGGCTCCGGCGCGGGCCTGACCAGCGGGGTGACGGTCGCGGACCCGGCGCCGGGCTCCCACGACAAGTTCGGCCGGGTGCTCGCCGCGCTGGTCGACAGCGACCAGAAGCCGGACCTGGCCATCGGCTCGAGCAATCCGACCATCGACGTCTACCGCGGCGGCTTCACCAAGACGGGCGGTCACGGCGGCGCCTACCGCTTCGTACCGCCGTCCTCCGTCACGGGCGCCCCGACGGCCATCGCCTCGGGCAACTTCGGCGGCGAGGACCTGATCGCCGACATCGTCGTCACCGGCACCAGCACCTACTACGCGCTCGGCTCCACCGACGGCCTGAGCCCCGCCGGCACCGTCAAGCTGCCCACCAGCACCTCCGTCGCGATCGGCGACTTCGACAACAACTTCTACGAGGACATCGCCCTCGGCGCCCCGAACGAGGGCGGCGGCGTCGTCCGCGTCTTCAACGGCGACGCGAAGGGCCCGTCCGCCACCGTCTCGTACACCGTCACGCAGGACTCGCCCAACATGCCGGACACCAGTGAGCCCGGCGACCGCTTCGGCGCCTCGCTGGAGGTCGCGGCGTACCGTGGGAACGGCTCCCAGCTCCTCGCCGTCGGCGCCCCCGGCGAGAGCCTGGGCAACGCCACCGGTACCGGTGCGGTCACCCTCGTCTTCGGCGGCGAGAAGGGCTTCGACGCGATCGGGGCCGACAGCACCACGTACACCCGGTTCTTCGCCCAGAGCACACCGAACGTGCCGGGCAACGACGAGACCGGCGACCACTTCGGCAGCTCCCTCCACCTCGCCGACACCCACAACGACGGGGACTGGGACCTTCTCGTCGGCGTACCGGACGAGAACGCGGGCGACGGGGCGGCCGTCTACTTCCGTGGCAGCAACGGTCCCAGCGCCACCGGCACGCCCGGTGTCAGCGCCTCCGGCGCCGGTGTCTCCACCTCCGGCTCCCCGGTGTTCGGGGTGCGCCTCACCGGCTGAGGCCGAGCGCCGAAGGCTCCGGCGAGCCCTGGGCTCAGGGTGACGCGGTCCACCGTGGCGCGGTCTCGGCCCACTGGTTCGCCCACTCGGCGAGATTGCGCCGGTACAGGACCAGGGCAGCGGCGCGATAGGCGCCGGCACCGGCGAGGGCGACGGCCAGGAAGGTCAGGATCGCCCAGCCCATGGTGCGGCTGCGGATCTGCTCGTCAGTCATGGGCGGCTCGGTGATCGCTCCGTCCGAACCGACCCAGACGTCGACGCCGCTGCCCTCGGTCAGCCCCGGCAGAACGTCGGTCCTCGCGGTGCGTGTCAGGCCGTCCGGGCCGGGGAAGCGGACCGTGACCGGATAACGGGTCTTCCTCGCCTCCGCCGAACCGGGCTCCGGATGACGCGGGGCGTCCTCGGCGAGTACGGCCGTGGTGAGGTGCCGCGTCCGTGCCTCGTGCTCGGCGGTAGCGCGGTAGTGCCGGTAGGCGGCGTCCCCGACGGCGAACGTGGCGGCCAGACCCAGGAAGGGCACGAGCACGCACAGGCCGAGCGCGATCCAGCCCTGTAGGCGGTCGGAGCGCCGGCGCAGTGGATTGCGTCGGCGGCGCCACAGTGCCAGGGGATGAGCCGACGCGTGCCGGGGGGAGCGGGTCGGGGGCGGCTCCGCGGGGGGTGTCGCGCCGGACACGGTGGTTCTCCTTCCGGGGGCGGAGGGGCTGCCGGGTGCGGCCGGGACGGCACCACCCGCAGCGGTGGCACGGCACCGGCGGGGCGGTGGCGCGGCACCGGCCGTGGCGGTGAGGACGGGGTTCAGCAGGAGTGCGGGCCGGATCCGGGCGGGGACGTACCGCCGGTCGAGGGATGGGCGTGTGCGGCTTGCAGGACCCTGGCGGCACCGCGGATCGCGGCGGTGTGCGGGGCGGGGACGGGGCGCAGAGGCGCGTGCAGGCCGCCGTTGAGCCGGAAGGTGAGGTCGGGGCGCAGGGCGCCGCCGCCTGCCAGGAGGGCTCCCCGGCTCAGGGCGTCGGCCGTGAGGGGGCTCCGGTCCTGCCGGAGCATCGAGGTGATCATGGTGGTGATGGCTTCGCAGAGCTCCGCCGTGGCGCCGGGGCCGGCGAGATCGGTGGTGCCCAGGGCGGTTCCCCGGGCGTCGAAGACGGCGCCGTCGACGAGCAGGACCACCTCGGTGAGGTGGGCGCCGACATCCACGACGAGCAGTGGCCGGGAGAGGTCGGCGTTCGCGCCCAGAGCCACGGCGCGCGCGGTCGGCACGGTCAGCGTCGCGCGCGGGTGCAGCACGTCCACGGCCGCGCGCGCCCGTTCCCGGTAGGTCGGGCCGTCCAGCACGGGCGCGGTGACGACCACGAGCGGGCGGGTGTGGCGGGGCAGCCGGTGGCCGAGCAGCCGTTCGAGCAGGCGGGACGTCTCCGGAACGTCGACGATG
Source organism: Streptomyces sp. TSRI0107 (assembly GCF_001905845.1). Taxonomy (GTDB): domain Bacteria; phylum Actinomycetota; class Actinomycetes; order Streptomycetales; family Streptomycetaceae; genus Streptomyces. The sequence continues at coordinate 104,224 of NZ_LIVZ01000013.1, forward strand.
GCGCCGCGCTGGATCGGGGACACCGCCCCGGCATCGGGGGAGGCGGTCGTGGGTACGTCGAGGATCGTTCCCCGGCCGGCGATCCAGGCGCGGGTGCGGGCACTGCCCATGTCGAGGGCGAGGCCGCAGCACCGCCGGCAGAGAGCCCAGGGCCAGGGCCCGTGCCGGTGCCCGTACCTGGCGGGAGAGTCGGCCCCGGGGTGGCGTACGGCGGTCATCGGCCGGCCTCCCGTACCTGCTGGCACCGTGCGCAGTAGCGGGCCTGCGGCACGATCATCAGACGCTCGCGGTCGATGGGACGCCGGCACAGGTGGCAGACGCCGTAGCGGCCCTCGGCGATGCGCCGCAGCGCCGCCTCCACGTCGCTGAGGAGCATACGCGCGGACGCGGCGAGCTTGACCCGCACTTCTGCCTGTGCCGTGGAACGGCGCCGGCGCGAGGTGCCGGCTTCGGGCGGCGCCGCGGCGAGCTGCCGAAGCTGCTCCTGGCGGAACAGGCGCTGCTCGTGCAGGTTCTCCTGCAGCGCGGCGAGGACCTCGGGGGACAGGTGTGTGGCACGGTCGCCGATGATCTGATGGTTCACCACTTCACCCCTCTGGCAGGGCGGGAGATCTGGGCAGGGCGGGGGTTCGGGCACGGCACGAGCGCGGGAGCCGGGCGGCCGGATCGCGTCCGGCGCGACGCGACGCGGCGCGGCCGGTCAGGCGGTGGTGTGCCGCTGGCAGGGGACGCAGAACCGGGTGTAGGGCAGGATCTCCAGGCGCTCGGCGGGCACGGGCCTGGAGCAGCCCAGGCAGGTGCCGTAGGAGCCGTCGTCGATACGGGCGAACGCCTCGTCGATCTCCTTGAGGACCCGCCGAATCGCTTCCGCCTGGGCGGACATCAGGTGGTCGGCCGCGCTCTGACCGGTCTCCTCCAGGGCCTGCAACTGGGCCATCCGGCTGCCGCGGGCGTGCTCGAGACGCTGGCGGGCCTCGTGAGCGGTCAGCCGGCCGGGGCGGGGGTCGGTCTGGGAGGTGTCGAGCGTCATGACGAGGTCCCTTCTCGGGGCGTGAGCAGGCGCGGTAGTGGCCGCCCGGTCCGTCCGTGTGCCGTCCGCACGACTGCGGGCACCGGCCGGTCCGGGCGGCTCGGTCACCTTCGACTCTGCTCGGCGCGGCCGTGGAAACCCATCGGGCACAGACCCCATTCGCACTGGGTCGCGATGACCACCCGGCGACCACCCGGGACGGTGCATGGGTAACCGGTGACCTGGGAAATGGGGGTCGGACCCCATCGACCGCGCGCGCCCGGTGGAGGCAGGCTGGAGTCGGATCGATCACGACCGGGCACCGCGGCTCCCGCCGGGGTGTGATGTGCGCGAGCAGAGTCGATCGAGGTGGTTCGCAGAAGGAGGAGTTCTCCCCGTGTCGCTGTTCTGGCGGATCTTCGGGCTCAACGCCCTGGTGCTCGGCGCCGCCACGGCACTGCTGCTGTGGGCGCCGGTGACGGTGTCCGTGCCGGTGCTGCTGACCGAGGCGGTCATCCTGGTCGGCGGTCTGGCCGTGATGCTGGTGGCCAACGGCACCCTGCTGCGCTGGGGTCTGGCCCCGCTGGACCGGCTGACCAGGCTGATGACCACCGTCGACCTGCTGCGCCCCGGCCAGCGACTGCCCGTGCCCGGCGCCGGCGGCGGCAGAGAGGTCTCCGAACTGATCCGCACCTTCAACGCCATGCTCGACCGGCTGGAGCACGAACGCGCCACCTCCAGCGCTCGGGTACTCCTGGCCCAGGAGGCCGAGCGCCGCCGCATCGCCCAGGAGCTGCACGACGAGGTCGGGCAGAGCATGACCGCGATACTGCTGGTCCTCAAGCGCGCCGCGGACGACGCCCCCGAGCCGCTGCGCGAAGACCTCCGACAGGCCCAGGAGATCACCCGGGAGAGCCTGGACGAGGTCCGCCGCCTGGTACGCCGCCTGCGGCCCGGCGTCCTGGACGACCTGGGCCTGGTCAGCGCACTGACCTCGCTCACGCAGGACTTCGCCGTCCACACCGGACTGCATGTCGTGCGCCGCCTCGACACCGACCTGCCCGCCCTCGACGAGGGAAGCGAACTCGTCCTGTACCGGGTGGCCCAGGAGAGCCTGACCAACGCGGCCCGACACGCGGACGCGCGTCGGGTCGAGGTGAGCCTGCACCGCTCGGGTGACGCGGTGACGCTGGAGATCACCGACGACGGCCGCGGCATCGAGGCCCCCTGCGAAGGCGCCGGGATCCGCGGCATGCGGGAACGGGCGCTGCTCGCCGGGGCCGGCCTGGACATCACCTCCACACCCGGCACCGGCACCCGCATCCGCCTCGTCACCCCCGTCTCCAGGAAGCAGCCCTGACCATGCCCGAGCCGATCCCCCTCGAACCCGCCACGGTCGTGACACCGCCCCCGGCCGGGTCGACGCCGATCCGTATCCTCCTCGCCGACGACCACGCCCTCGTACGCCGCGGTGTACGGCTGATCCTCGACCGGGAACCCGACCTGCGTGTGGTCGCCGAGGCCGGGGACGGGGCCGAGGCCATCGAAGAGGCCCGGCGGCATGAGATCGACCTGGCCGTCCTCGACATCGCCATGCCGCGCCTGACCGGCCTGCAGGCCACCCGCGAGCTGGCGGCGCTCAAACCGGGCCTGCGGATCCTGATACTGACCATGCACGACAACGAGCAGTACCTGTTCCAGGCGCTGAAGGCCGGGGCCTGCGGCTACGTACTGAAGTCGGTCGCCGACCGAGACATGGTCGCCGCCTGCCGGGCCGCGATGCGCAACGAGCCGTTCCTCTACCCCGGCGCGGTCACCGCCCTGATCCGCAACTACCTGGACCGCGTCCGGCACGGTGAGGAGAACGCCGAACACCTGCTCACGCCGCGTGAGGAGGAGGTTCTCAAGCTGGTCGCCGAGGGCCACTCCTCCAAGGAGATCGCCGAGATCCTGTTCATCAGCGTCAAGACCGTGCACCGTCACCGGGCCAACCTCCTGAACAAGCTCGGTCTGCACGACAGGCTGGCGCTCACCCGGTACGCCATCCGCGCCGGCCTGATCGAGCTCTGACGCCCCTCCGCCCTGCCCCCTCCCCGCCACCGTCCGGGGTCCGGCCGTCCCCTACCCGGCCGGAGCCCCGGCCCGGCACCCCGCCCATCCGAGCATCCAGAAGAAAGGGACGGTGCATGCGCCGGGCGTTCCGCACCATCCCGCCCCCCGTCGCCGCCGCCGGTCACCGGCTGGCGACGACGTTCACCCTGCTCCTCGCCGTCCTGCTCGCGGCAGTTCCCGCCGATACCGTGCACACCGCTGCGGCCCCGGTGCCCGACCCGGCCGCGGTGGCCGCGGCGGCCACGGGCGCCGAACGTCCTGACACCGGTCCACGCGTGGACGACGCGTGCGCGGCGGGTTGCACGGCCCAGGCCAGAACCCGGCACGACCACCTCGGGGAGCGCCCGAACCTACCGGATCACCACGCCACCGACCCCCGCGGCAGCGCCGCAGCCGCAGCCGCCGGCGCGGGCACGTCGGCGCCGTCCGCGCACTCACTTGTCTCTCCCGGCCGGTCGGCGCACGACCGCGGCCGGGCCCCTCCGGCGCCCGCAGGTACCTGAGACAACCTGCCCGTTCCCTTTTCTCCCCTTCCCTCTTCCTCGTCGCGGCCGCGCCCGCCGCTGCCGCGACGTGCCTGCCGGAGGCTCGCGTTGAAACGCCGCAAGAACTCCCTGCGCACGCGTGCGCTGCTCGCCCTCGCCGTGATCGCCGGATCGCTGGCCGTCGCCCTCACCACGCCGATCCGCCTCGGACTCGACCTGCGTGGCGGCACCCAGATCATGCTGGAAACCCGCCCCACCGACACCGCCGACGCCGACCGCGCGGCCACCGACCGCACCCTGGAGGTGCTGCGGGGCCGTATCGACGCGCTCGGTGTCGCCGAACCCACCCTCGTCCGCTCCGGCGACCACCGCGTCCTCGTCGAGCTGCCCGGCGTACAGGACCCGAAGAGGGCGGCCGACGTGCTGGGCCGCACCGCGCAGCTCACCGTCCACGAGGTCCTCGGCACGGCCGAGACTCCCGACGGCACCACCACGCCGGCCCCGCCGGCCGACCCGGCCGGGGAGCGGACCCTGCCGGACGAGTCCGGACAGCTGCTGCGGCTGAAGGCCGCCGACCTGAACGGACAGGACGTCGAAGGCGCCGACGCCCGCTTCGACCAGCAGAGCGGCACCGGATGGCATGTCACCGTCGACTTCACCGACAGCGGCCGCGACCGGTGGACGCGGGTCACCGCACAGGCCGCCTGCCACCCGGCCGGCGATCCGCAGCGCCGGGTCGCCATCGTCCTCGACGACAAGATCATCTCCTCGCCGCAGGTCGACCCGTCCGTGACGTGCGGTGCGGGCATCCCGGGCGGCACCACCCAGATCACCGGCTCCTTCGACGACTCCGAGGCCCGCGAACTGGCCCTGCTCATCTCCGGCGGCGCCCTGCCCGTACCGGTCGAGATCGTCGAACAGCGCACCGTCGGCGCCACCCTCGGCGACGCGGCCATCGAGGCCGCCGCCTGGGCCGCCGTCATCGGCACCACCCTGACCGCACTGTTCGTCATCGCCGTCTACCGGCTCATGGGCCTCCTCGCCACCGTGGCCCTGGCCTGCTACGGCCTGATCTCCTACGCCGCCCTGGCCCTGCTCGGCGCCACCCTGACCCTGCCCGGCCTCGCCGGGTTCGTGCTGGCCATCGGCATGGCCGTGGACGCCAACGTCCTCGTCTTCGAACGAGCCCGCGAGGAACACGCCGCCCGTACCCGGCCCAGCCCCCGCTCGGCCCTGACGGCCGGATTCCGCGGCGCGCTCAGCGCCATCGCCGACTCCAACATCACCACGCTGATCGCCGCGGCCCTCCTGTTCGTCCTCGCCTCCGGCCCGGTCCGCGGCTTCGGCGTCACCCTCGGCATCGGCGTCCTCGCCTCCATGATCAGCGCACTGGTGATCACACGGGTCCTCGCCGAGTACGCGGCGGGCCGGCCCGCGGTCCGGCGCCGCCCGCACCTCACCGGCATCGCGAGCACCGGATGGGTCCGCGACGGACTGCTGCGCCGCGACCCGTTCCTGATGCGCCACCCACGCCGCTGGCTGGCCGTCTCCGCGGCCGCCCTGGTCATGGCCGCCTCGGGCATCCTGGTCCGCGGCCTCGACTTCGGCATCGAGTTCACCGGGGGCCGGCTCATCGAGTACTCCACGACCACCGCCGTCGATCCCGACCGGGCACGGGAGGCCCTCACCCACGCCGGATTCCCCCGTACGGTCGTCCAGTCCTCCGGCGACACCGGCCTCACCGTGCGCACCGAGAACCTGACCGACACGGAAGAGGCCACCGTCACCGAGACCATCGGCGGCCTCGGCGGCGAGACGAAGAAGATCCGCGACGAGCTGATCGGCCCCAGCCTCGGCGACGAACTGCGCCGCAACGCCCTCATCGCCCTCTGTCTCGCCCTCGGTGCCCAGCTGGTCTACCTGGCGGTCCGTTTCCGCTGGGTGTTCGGAACCGCGGCCGTGGGCGCGCTCGCCCATGACGCGGTGATCCTCATCGGTGTCTTCGCCTGGCTGGGCAAGCCCATCGACGGGCTCTTCCTGGCCGCCCTGCTGACCGTCATCGGCTACTCGGTCAACGACTCCGTCGTCCTGTTCGACCGCATCCGCGAACTCATCGCCCGCGACCGCACGACACCGCTGTCCCGGCTGACGAACCAGGCGATCCTGCAGACCCTGCCCCGCACCGTCAACACCGGCATGGGCGCGGCCCTCATCCTCACCGCCCTGGCCGTCCTCGCCGACAACACGCTCACCGACCTCGCCCTGGCCCTGCTCATCGGCCTGGCAGTCGGCACGTACTCCTCCGTCTTCACCGCGGCCCCCCTCACCATCACCTTGTTCCCGCACGGGAAGGCGCAGCGGCCGCCGCGCCCGCCCCGGCCGGCCGGTGACGGCGACTCCACGCTCCCGGGCGTCCGACGGCCGCGGCAGCACGAGCGGCGGTGAGACGCGCGGCGGACGAGGAACGGAACTCTCGGCGGCGCTACGCCCGTTCGGACTTCGCCGGCACGCACAGCCACGCGAGGCCCGCGGCGGTCAGATAGGCGAGTGCGCCGACGGCCATGCTGGTGCGCAACCCGGTGTCGTAGTCGGTGGCCGAGGCGAGCAGGCTGCCACCGAGCGCGACGCCGGTGGCACTGCCGATCTGCCGGGTGGTGTTGAAGAAGGCCGAGGCGGTCCCGGAGTGGCCCGGGGGCGCGGCACCCATCACCGTGGCGGTCGAGCCGGTGAGCGCGAAGGAGGTACCGAATCCCGCTGCCATCATCGGGGCCACCAGCAGCGGGTAGGCGAGGGCGGATCCGCCCGCCGCCCAGACGGCCAGCCCCAGGGAGGCCAGGAGCATGCCGGAGATCACCAGCGGGCGGTCACCGGTACGGCGGCTCAACCGCCCGGACAGGACGGAGGCGAACATCGTCATCGCCACCGCCGGGAACAGGGCCAGCCCGGTGCTGAGTGCGCTGAACCCCCGCTGGTGCTGGAAGTCCAGGCTGGCGGCGAACACCATGCCGTAGAAGCCGAAGTTGAACAGCAGGCCGATGACGGCTCCGCCGCTCATCGCACGCGAGCGCAGCAGGCTCAACGGAAGTACGGGGGACCGGGCCATCCGCTCGCGCATCACGAACGCCGCGGCCGCCAGCACGGCCAGGCCCACGCCGGCGAGTACCGCCGGATCGGTCCAGCCGCGGCGTCCGGCCTCGTTGAGCGCCGAGGTCAGCAGCGCCACCGTCGCCACGACAGCGCACTGCGCCGGCCAGTCCAGGCTTCGGGCGGTGAGCCGAGGGGACCGTGCCACGTGCCGCAGCGTCAGCACCAGGCAGGCGGCACCGACGGGCAGGTTGATGATGAACACCCAGCGCCAGCCCACCGTGGACACGAGCACGCCGCCCAGCAGCGGTCCGGAGGAGGCCGCGATGCCCGCCATCGAACCCCACACCCCGAAGGCCCGGGAGCGCTCGGCCCGCGCGGGATAGGCCTGCTGGATGAGGGCCAGGGAACCCGGCACGATCAGCGCGGCGCCGAACCCTTCCACCAGCCGGGCCGCCACCAGCAAGGCAGCGCTCGGCGCGAGCGCGCACGCGGCCGAGGACACCGTGAACACCGCCACGCCCGCGCAGAAGACCCGGCGGTTGCCCAACCGGTCGCCCAGCGCGCCACCGGTGAGCAGGAAACCGGCGAACACCAGGGTGTAGCCGTCGGTGATCCACTGGATGCCGGTGAGCGAGGCCGACAGCTCCCTGCCGATCACCGGCACGGCGACGTTGATGACCGTCACGTCCAGGATCACCATGAAGTACCCGGCGCACACCGCGAGCAGTGGTGCCAAGGACCGCCGCTCGGATGCCACGACCGCTCCCATCCCCTTCGTACAGGAATGCACCGGTATACACGGTGAGTGCCGCCGTGTGCACGCAGGCGGGGCGGGGCGCTCCGCTGTCACCTCGTCATGCCGGCGGTCCGGGTGGCTACAGGCCGTTCACCTTGGCGTTCGCCGAGATCGTGTAGACCAGGGTGATGGAGCGCCGGCCTCCTGGAGGCAGCGGGACGTTCCAGCGGACGATGCCGTCCACGTCGACCTCGTCGGGTGCGGGCGAACACGCCTCCCCGCGCAGGCCCACCTCCACCGCCGACGTCTCCGAGACCGGTATGCGTTCCCGGACGACGACCATGTGCGCGTCGTGCTCGCCGGGCGCCGAGAAACGGGAGAGATGCAGCCGGACGGTTCGGGTGAGAACGGTTCGCTGGGTGAGCCCGGCCGTGTCCCGGGTCTCCTCGGTGTGCCGCAGGACCCGGTGGTCGTCACGGCTGCCGAAGGCGAGCTCGACTGAGGCGCCGGGCGCGGTGAAGTCCAGCGTGCCGCGACCGGTGAACCCGCTGCCGCTGACGAGGTCCACGGGCCCGGCGAGCAGCGCGTGCCCGGACCGGTTGTCGAACCGCACGACCTGACCGACCAGCGGGGAGAGCTCGGGCGCACAGGCGTACTCCCTGGCGGCCGATGTCGTGAAGGACGACAGCGGCACACGGTGGGCGCGCCCGTCCGACGGTACCGAGACCGACGCGTCGCAGTGCAGGACCCGGACCTCGCCGCCGTCGTCGACACCCGGCAGGCCCTGCACGGGGACGGGACCGAGGTCCGCGATCTCCTCCTCGCGCAACTCGACGTGGAGGGTACGGCGCTCGGCCGGGGAGCGGTCCTGGAGCGTCAGCCTGTCCTCCCCGAGCCGGGGCGGTTCGGTCGCCCGCGCGGAGCGGGCCGTCGACAGGGTCAGCCGTACGTTCGACCAGTCCTCGCCGGTGCGCTGCCAGACCATCGCGTCCGTGTCCAGCGTGAGCGAGTCCCCGTCGAGCACGGCCCGGTAGGCGGGCCGCCACAGCGCGCACGGGGTGAGGTGGGTCAGGCACAACGTGGCAGGTCCGGCGGCGGCCGCCCGGACGGTCAGCTCGACATGGGCGACCAGCTCGGCGGGCGCGGTCCCGGCGACGGCCAGGGCGCGCTGGACGTCCGCGAGTTCGGCGGCGAGCGAGGTCAGCCGGGCGTCCACCTCGCGCAGTTGCTCGCCGTAGGTGTCGCGTTCGGCGTCTACGCGGTCGAGTTCACGCGTCCAGCGGACACGCTCGGCCGCACCGAGCCCGGCGCCCTCGCCTATCTCCCGCAGGAGATCGGCGGCGAGACGCCCGAGGAGGTCCAGGCGGGCGAGCAGGCGCTCGCGCCGCTGCCCCAGCGAGACCTGTTCCTCTTCGAGGGCGGTCACGCGGTGGCGCAGCGCCGGGTCGTCGGCTGCGGGGCCGGGCCCGCGCGGTGTCCAGGCGCGGACGATCCTCGCGTCGAGGACCGTCGCCGGCCGGTCGGCGTTGGCCGACAGCTCGGCGTGCAGGCTTCGGTCGACGGCGAGGGCGCTGATCGGTCCGAGACGCAGCCGCTGCGTGCCGGCCTCCAGGTCGAGTACGACGGTGCGCTCGACGTGGGCCCGGTCCTCCATGCAGGTGACGGCGGTGACGGGGAGGGCGATCGGTTCGGGACTCGTGGCCATGAGATGTGTCAGCTCCTGCGGTTGCCGCCGGTCAGGGCCTTGCCGGCCGGGATGCGGATGACGTAGCCGCCGTCCAGGGCGGCGGTGGCGCGGGCGGGCAGCTCGATCCGCCACACCCGGGTGCCCGGCGCGTGCCGCTCGGCCTCCGCGCCGTCCGACGGAACCTTCCAGTCGGCCCTTTCCTCGATCCGTACCTCCGCCTCGGAGGTGACCGGCACCCGCTCGCGCACCTCCACGGTGACGGGAACCGTGAGCCGGTTGGCCAGTTCGACGTGGACGCGGTGGTCGAGCACGGTCACGTTGTTGCGCAGGCCCGAGGTCGACTCGTGCAGGCTCGTGCGGCGGGTGACCTTGATGGCCTCGTCCGGTCCGAGCCCCACCCGGCACACACCGCCGGGAGCGAGCGTGGGCAGCGAGGTGGTGAGCAGGAAGTCCCCGTCGCTCGCGACCTCCAGCGGCCCGGCCGGCAGTGCCTGTTCGGTGGTGTTGGAGAGCACCAGCGTCGTGTACACGGCCTGTTCCACCGACGGCACGCACAGGTACTCGGTGCGCAGACCCACCGGCACCTCGCCGACGGAGATCGTGTGCCACGAGCCGTCCGAGGGGATGTCGGCCCGGGCAGCGGCGTCATAGCGGTGGTCGAAGGAACCGGCCGACTCACGGGGACGTACGGCGCTCCCCGGCAAGGGCAGCGCGGCGACCTGCTCGGCGCGCCGGCGGTGCTCGGCCGTCACCGGGTCGTACGACGTGCCCGGAAACAGGCGTCCCCGGCGGTCTTCCCGCGCGTCGGGTCCGGACAGGACCAGCGCGGCGTAGTCGAGTTCGTCAGGGCCCGGCTGCGGGGGCCCGGCGAAGGAGACCGGCGGCGGGACGGGCGGAGCGGCCGCGCCGGGGGCTGCCGGAGTCATGGCGGGGGCGGCGACGGGCAGGGCGCCGGTGCGGGAGGCGCTTTCCGGCATGAACGCACGCGGCTGCCGGTATTCGACCGGTGGGCCGCCGGACACCGCGGGCGCGGGACTCGCCACCGCGCCGCCGGGTGCCGGAAGGACGGCGGGCGGTGCGCCGTACCCCGCGAGGGGCGAAGGCACAGGCGGGGGCGGAGGGGGAGGCGGAACAGGGCCGGGAGGAGAGCCGGCCACGACCGTCTCGGTGCCCGCTCCCCGTAGCGAAGTGCCGTCGGCCTCCGGACGCGGTCCGGCCGCGTCGTACGCGGCGAAGAGGTCGGTCAGCCCAGGCGCGGGCTCGCGCCAACCCGACGGCGCGGGGGCGGGCTGGCTGCGTCCGATGCGGATCGAGCGAAGCCGGGGCGCGTCGGTACGGCGTCGCAGGTCGGCCGTGGCCAGCGAGACGCGGACGCCGCTCCAGTCCTCGCCGGTGCGCTGGGCGATCGCCGCACGCATCAGCAGCCGTCCGGCGCTCTCACCTTGACGGTGGTTCAGACGGTAGGCCGGTACCCACAAGGCGCCCGGCACCCCGTACTCCACCTCCACCTCCACCTCGGCGTCCGTGCCACCGGCGCCGGCGAGGGTCACCAGCGCGCACAACGCGGTCTCCACGTGCGCCGCGGGCGCGTCGGTGGAGGCGCGGGACAGCCTGTCGGCGGCGATCTCCAGTTCGTGCTCGACGCCCTTCAGCTCCTCGTCCAGCTCGCGGAGGCGGGAGTGCAGCACGGCCAACCGGTCGTCGACGAAGTCGGCGAGCTCCAGCCAGGCGTCGACCGGAGTGGGACGGTGCGGATCCTCTTCCCCGCGGGGCGGCGGCACCGGGCGCACCGCCGCCACCTCCTGGATCAGCCCCCGCTGCCGGTCCCGGCGGGCTCGGACGGCCTGGCACGCGTCGCGGAGCCGTTCCACCTCACGCCGCAGCTCGCCGGTCGGGCGGCTGCCGGCCGGTTCGGCCTCGACCTCCACGCGGGCCTCGGTGACACGCACTCCGCTGCTGCCGACGACCCGCGCCCGCAGCGAGCCCGGGTCCATCGAACGGGGCAGGCCGGTCACCCGCACCCGGCCATCCAGGGGCACACCGCCGCGGGCGAGCCGGCGGCAGAGGGCGCCCTGCGCGTAGACCACCACCGAATCGAGTGCCGATGCCCACCTCGGGAACGTCTCAGCCGTCATGTGCCCCCCCACGTGCCGTGCCAGTGCCGAGGGAACTCTATGCCGGACGGCGCACGGCATCCCCACCACCGACGTACGGACCGGTTCACTCCGCCGGACGCGCTCACCAGCGTGGCGGTCCTCGCGGCGCCGGCCGCGGTGATTGGCTGCACCACGCGCCGGGCGGGCGGGGGATCGGGAGGGCGGCGTTCACGCCGGTCTCGACAGACATGATCGACATCGACGTGTCGTGGGTACTCGCTCGCAGGCCGTCGAGCACCGGGAACCACACCGGTCGTACCCGTGGACAAGGAGGCTGACCCGTGACCGAGCAGCAGCAGGACCCCACCGAGCAGCACCCGCAGCCGGACTTCCCCGGCCAGGACCAGCCGCACCCCGGCTGGACCGGGCCGATGGACCCGCCCCCGGACCACGGGGAGGAGTCGTACCGGGGGAGCGGCCGGCTGGCGGACCGCAAGGCCGTCATCACCGGCGGCGACTCCGGCATCGGACGGGCGGTCGCGCTGGCGTTCGCCCGGGAGGGGGCGGACGTCCTGTTCACCTATCTGGAGTCCGAGAAGGACGACGCCGCCGAGACCGTCCGGCTGGTCGAGGAGGCCGGGCGGCGGGCCGTGGCCGTCTCGTGCGACGTGCGCGAGGAGGACAACTGCCGGGCCCTGGTGGAAAGCGCCGTCGACGAGTTCGGCCGCATCGACGTCCTGGTGAACAACGCGGCGTACCAGATGTCCCAGCCGGACGGCATCGAGGCGATCTCCACCGAGCAGTTCGACCGGGTCATGCGGACCAACCTGTACGGCATGTTCTGGCTGTGCAAGTTCGCCCTGCCGCACATCCCGGAGGGCGGCAGCATCATCAACTCCACCTCGGTCCAGGCGTACAAGCCCAGTCCGCACCTGCTGGACTACGCGATGACGAAGGGCGCGATCGTCACCTTCACCCAGGGGCTGGCGCAGATGGTGATCGACCGGGGCGTGCGCGTCAACGCCGTGGCGCCGGGCCCGGTCTGGACGCCGCTGATCCCGGCGACCCTGCCGGACACGAAGGAGTTCGGCAAGCAGGCACCGATCGGACGGCCCGCCCAGCCCGCCGAGATGGCCCCCGCGTACGTCTTCCTCGCCTCCCAGGAGGCGTCGTACATCACCGCGGAGATCGTCAACGCGACGGGCGGTACGCCGCTGCCGTAGGGGGCGTCTCGCCGACACCGGCCGGCGTCCGGAGCCGTGTGCCGCTGGATCAGGCCGGTTCGGCGGTCCACGGCCAGGCGGACTCGCGGCCGGCCTCGATGAGGCCCACCATCCGGAACGCGGCGTCCGTGAGGCCGCCGAAGGTGTGCCGGTGGGGGCCCGTGGGGCCGTGGGCCGGCCGGTACCCCGCCAGGTTCCACGTGTACACCGGGACGTCGGTCGGGACCGGTTCGGCCGGTCCGCCGGGGTTGTAGGGGGCAGCCTGCTCGTCGGTCACGATCAGGACCCGGTCGTGCTCCCGGAAATGGGTCCGCACCGCCTGCATGGTGTAGGTGCCGCCGAGGCTGTGGAACCGCTTCAGCACCTCGAGCACCGGCTCGCCCGGCTCGAACGGCACCTTCTTGCTGTGCCAGCCGAACTCCACCAGATCCGCCTGCTCGGCACGCATGGCGAGCGCGGCGCCGAACACGGCGGCCGCGTCCGCCCGCGTGAGCTGGGACCGCTCGGAGACGGTGTCCCAGAACATGGAGTCGGACCGGTCGACCAGGATCAGCGTCCGGCCGGGCAGGGACGGCACGTTGGCCAGGGAGTGGCCCAGGGCCTGTTCCAGCGCGGCCGCCCAGCGCTGCGACGGCGCGTGCCGGTGGGCGGCCAGGTAGCGGAAGGGGAACTGCCGGGACCGGGCGACCTCCGAGGGATCGGAGAGCCGTGCGGCGACCTGGGCCGCGACGTCGTCCGAGACCCCCGACTCGTCGAAGTTCCGCAGGTTCCGAAGGAGCGCCATCGGCGCCATCGTGGGGATCACGGCCTCCCAGACGGCGGCGTCCATCGGTCCGTGGAGCCAGCCCGCCAGGGACTCCCACGTCATGCCGGCCGCGGCCAGACGCTCGGAGCCGCCCGGCTCGGTCACCACCGCCCGCCGCTCGTCCGCAGCCGTCTCCATCAGCGCCCGGTGGGCGGTCAGTACGTGGTCGGAAGCCGGCGGAACCGCGTGCTCCGGGCGGTGGCGGCGGTCCAGGGCGTACCGGAACAGCGCGCCCTGCCACGGCTTGTCAGGATCGGGGGAGGCGTGCACCAGATTCAGCACGTCCCCGAAACGGAACGCCTTGGACGCGGTGTCGTACTTGAGCAGGGACCGCGACGTGTACAGCCGGCGCACGCCGTCGGCGATGCCGCGCTTCACGGGCTGCGGCACCTTCCGGCCGTACACGGAGACCCAGTAGGCGAGGAGTTCGCCGGGCTCGTCGGCGCGCTGGAGCACCGAGTCGATCACGGACCGGTTCGACGGACCCGTGGACACCCCGGCCTCGAGCCGGGCCCGCACGTACGTGGCCGCGCCCACCAGGGACGCCGTGCGCATGTTGCCCTCGCCGCGAAGCCAGCGCAGCAGGCCGGCCGTCCACACGGGGTCCTGGACGGCGAGTTCACCGACGAGACGGACGTACCGGTCGTCCCGCTCCTCACCGCTCTCGTAGAAGGTCCGCTGGGAGACGAAGTTGCCGACCGCGAGAAGGAACAGTTCCTCCCGGGGCTCCCGGACGAAGGCCGGGCCGCCCTCATAGGTGAGCAAGCCCGGCCTGGCGGGGCTGTGGGAGTGCCGTTGCTGGGGCATGGAACGGGCAGCCGCCGAGATCTGCGGGGTCACGAGCATCTCGGACCAGACCTTCGACACGCGTTGGGTGTAGCGAGGCAGCGAATCCCCCCGGATTCGAAAGACGGGACGGCCCCGGCCAGAGGGGCCGACGGGGCGAAGACGCCCGCGCCTGCCGAGATCAAAAGGGGCGGCGGCGTCACTTGGTTGTCAGAGGAAGTAGCCGCAGCCGGGCGCATCGGAAGGCGCGGTCGCGATGCGAACCTACAAGATCCACCGGGCCGCACGCCAGCGAATTAGAACGGGCGGAACTACTCGGTGCGCAGCGCCGCGGCCGTACGGGCCCTGGCCGCCCAGCCGGCCGGCACCAGTGCGCCCACCATCGCGAGTACTACGCCGCCCAGTCCGGGGAGGAGCAGCTGGAGAGGACCGAACACATCGAGGACCGCCGGCGGCATACCGGTGCCCACGGCGCGCCCCATCACCGGCATGACGAGACGGTGCACCACGTAACCCGCCGGCACGCCCAACAGCCCGCCGGCCACGCCGATCGCGGCCACCGAGGAGAGCACGAGGCTCACGGTCTGCCGCGGCGTCATACCGATCGCCTTGCAGACGCCCAGGTCGTGGACGCGTTCCCGGGTGTCCAGGACGACGGAGTTGAGCACACCGAGACCGGCCACGGAGACCAGCATGAGGGTGAGCAGCACCGCCATCGCCTGCATGATCAGCAGGACGCCCTCCCGCTCCGGCGGGGAGACGGTCGTGGCGTCGCCGCCCAGCGGCCGCACCACCGACGCGAGCTTCCGGGCGCACTCCTCGGCCGGGACACCGGACTTCACGTCGACCAGGAACGAACTGGGCTCCGCCGACGGGAAGTCGGCCATGTCCGCGTGGATCTCCAGCGCGTCGCCCGAGGTGTCGAACGACTCACCCACGATCCGTACGTCGGCGGTCTCCTTCTCGTAGGTCAACCGGACCGTGTCCCCGATCTCGGTGCCGGTGCGCTCCAGGAAACGCGAGGGCACCACGACCTGGCCCGCACCGGTGATCCAGTGCCCGGACAGCATCTCTGGGCTGCCGGAACGCGCGTCGCCGTCGTAGAGGCTGGCCCGCACCGAACCGGAGACCCCGGCCACCGCGACCTCGGTCCGAAGCTTGCCGTAGTACGACTCCAGGCCCGGCTGGGACATGATGGCGGCCCGCACCTTCGACGGATCGGCGACCCTGGGCCCGGACGTGCCGGCCGTGCTGCCGCTCACGGGAGACGGGCTCGCCGTATCGCCCCCCACCGGAGGCGGCGGCGGGGGAGCGACAGCATCGAGCCCGACCGTCGTGACCGTGACCGCCGCACGGCTCTCGGGATCCTGCGAAGCGCCCACCGCGCCCAGGGACGAGGTCAGCCCCACCGCGAAGGTCACCGCGACCGTGCCGAGCGCCACCGCGAGCAGCATGGCGAGGGCACGGACCGGATGCGTGAACGGGGTGGCGAGACCGTAGGTCACCGGCCGTGGCAGCGGCAGCCGCCCCAACGCCCGGTGCGCCCACTGCCCGCGCCCCGTGCGCGGCGCCCGGCCCACCGCGATGGCCTCGACCGTGTTCAGCCTTCCGGCCCGCAGCGCGGGAACCAGCGCCGCGAGCCCCACGACGAGCAGGGCGGCGGCCGGCACCACGACGTCCACCCACCAGGCCACCGACAGCGAGACGGTGCCGTAGACCGACTCCGTGTCCGCCAGCAGCGGCACCGCCAGGAGGTTGCCCAGCACGACTCCCACGGCGATGCCGACGCCCGCCGGGATCAGCGCCTGGGCCACGTAGGCCCAGACGACCTCGCGTGGCGTGAAGCCGATCGCCTTGAGAATGCCGATCCTGCGCAGACCGGTACCGACCGCACCGCTGACCACACCGCTGATGGTGATCACCGACATTGCGATGCCGAGCACCCCGAAAGCCGTCACGAACGGAACGGTCGCGGCCGCACCCTGATCCGCGGCACGCTTGGTGTCCAGCCAGGACTGCGTACCCAGCAGCGCCCGTTGCCCCACCGACTCGGCGAGCCTCGCCCGGCCGGCGAGGATCTGCTGCTTCGTGGCCGCCGAGTCCAAGCGGTAGAGCATCTGACTCGTGACGGGGCCGCCCCGCGACGCCAGCGCGTCGACCTGCGCGGGGATCGCCCAGGCGTCGGCGGTCCTGCCGGCCGACACGGCGTACCCGACGACAACGAGAGCCGGGGCGTCCGCGGTGTCCGAGGCCCTCAGGGTGGAACCGATCTCGGTGGAGGGCCCCTCGAACGACGCGTCCAGCACGATCTCGCCCGGCTGCCGCGCCCACCGGCCGCTCTTCAGTTCCACCCGGTCCACGTCCGCGTCCGGACCGGACCGCCCGACCAGGGTCAGCGCCGGCATCCGGAAGCCCGCCCGGTCCACCGGGCGGAAGGCGACGGATGGGTACGGCCCCGCGCTCGCGGTGACGCCGGCCGGCTTCCCGGTCTCCGCCAGCCGCTCCGCACTCACCTCGGCCGGATCGAACTGCGCGGTGAGGTGCGGGCCCCGCTGCCTGTCGAAGGCACGGTCGAAGGGCGCTGCCGCGGCGACCATCAGCGCCCCGGCGACCACGGCAGAGGCCACCGCCATCAGCGTGGCCACGGCGATCACCACGGTCTGCACCCGCCGCCTTGCCACCCCGGAGCGTACGACCCGGACCAGCGCGCCGGTACCGAACAGGCTCATCGGACGCCCCGCGCGTGCGTGTCGAGGGCGAGACGACCGTCGACCAGGTGGATCGTGCGGCTCGCGCACGCCTCCGCCAGCGCCAGGTCATGCGTCACCAGCACGACGGTCTGGCCGGCCCGGTGCAGATCTGTCAGCAGTTCGCGCACGTCGTGACCCGAGGCGGTGTCGAGGGCACCGGTGGGCTCGTCGGCGAGCAGCAGCTCCGGCCGGTTGACCAACGCCCGTGCCACACCGACCCGTTGGCGTTCACCCCCGGACAGCCGGCCCGGGTAGGCGCGGGCGTGCTTCCGGATGCCCAGCATGTCCATCAGCTCGGCCGCGCGGGCAGCGGCCGAACGCCGGCCGGCCCCGGTCAGCTGTGCCGGGAGCAGGATGTTGTCCATGACGGTGAGGTCGTCGAGGAGGTTGAAGAACTGGAAGGCCATGCCGATGTGCTCACGGCGGAACTTGGCGAGGGCGTGCTCGCTCAACCGGTCGATCCGGCGCCCGGCCACGGTCACGGAGCCATCGGTCGGCTTGTCCAGGCCGGCGACGAGGTTCAGCAGCGTGGACTTGCCGCTGCCGGAGGGTCCCGTCACGGCAAGCGCCTCGCCCTTGGCGACGCTGAGCGTGAGCGGTCCCAGCGCCGGCGAGGCGTCGTCGTAGCGCTTCACCACACCCTCCACTGCGATCACTTCATTCATGCGGGTCGTCCGTCCTTACGGTCGAGAGAGGCACATGCCGTTGCCGACCCGGTGAACCTAGGACCGCTGCTTGCGGGGCGCATCGGCCGCGGAACCGACATGACGGCCTTCCCGCGGATGATCCGGCCGCAGGGTCCTACCTGAGAAGTAGGCCTCGCGGACGATGCCACGACCGGACAGGCGGACGCGGGCCGGGCACCGGGCGCAGCAGAATGTGCGGATGGAGACGGAAGACCGGCGCGGCAGACACCGACAGCTCATCGACGCGCTGCGCCCCGAGGCGAAAGCCGCCCCACTGTCCCGGCGAGCGGTGCGCGCCGACGCGGCGCTGGCGGTCCTGCTCACCGTCGTCGCCCTGTTCGTCGCGGTTCGCTACGCCGGTGACGGGCCGATGCAGGGCAACCCTCCCGGCGTCGACGTCGGCACCGGGACACCGGCCCCGCCCTCGCCGCCCGGCCCCGGCGAGGCACCCGTGGCGGAGGGGCCATCCCCCGCGCCCTGGGCCCTGGTCGTCCTGTCGACGCTGCCGCTGGCACTCCGGCGCCGGTACCCGCTGACCGTGTTCGCGACGGTACTGGCCGCGAGTCTGGCCATCGGCGGCTCCGCCACCTGGATCACCGTCCTGGCCTGTGTCGTCAGCGCCTACAGTGCCGTCGTGTACAGCCGGTACCGGATCCTGGCGATCGTCGTCCTGGTGATCGCCGCCGCGCTGTCCGGTATCGCCTTCCGCAACGCGGACCCCGTGCTGCCGGGATGGTCCAGCCCGGGATTCGTACTGCTGGTGGCCGGGATGCTCGCCAGCCTCGTCCGCTTCCTGCAACTGCGGCTGGCAGCCAGCCGGGACCGGGTCACCGAACTGCAGGCGGCTCAGGAGGAGGCCATGCGCCGGGCTGTCGAGGAGGAGCGAGCCCGCATCGCCGCCGAACTGCACGACGTCGTGACCCACAATGTGAGCGTGATGGTGATCCAGGCGGGCGCCGCCCGCAAGGTGATGGACGTGGTGCCCGAGCAGTCCAAGGAGGCGTTGCTGGCCGTCGAGGCGGGCGGTCGGGCCGCCATGGCCGAACTGCGCCACGTGATGGGCCTGTTGGCAGGACCGGACCACGACAGACCCGATGACCTGGAGCCCCAGCCGCAGCTCGCCAGGCTCGACGCGCTGGTCGCGCGGGTGCGCGCCGCCGGGACACCCGTCAGCGTCGAGATGTCGCTCCCACCGGAACCGCTGCCACCGGGAGTGGACCTCGCGGCGTACCGCGTCGTGCAGGAGGTGCTGACCAACACGATCAAACACGCGCGCGGCGCGGAGGCGTCCGTCGCCATCGGGTACACGGACGACTGTCTGCGGATCGAGGTCACGGACACCGGTGGCACGGCAGACTCCACGCCGGTGGAGAGCAACGGCCGTGGCCACATGGGGCTGCGCGAGCGGCTGGCCGTCTACGGGGGCGAGCTGACGGCCGGGCCGACCCCAACCGGTGGCTACCAGGTCACGGCCCTGATCCCGCGGAGCGCGGGATGACCGCGGCCCGGCCGCCGCTGCGCGCGGTCATCGCGGACGACCAGGCTCTCGTACGCACCGGTTTCAAGATGATCCTGGCCGCGGACGGCATCGAAGTGACGGCCGAGGCGGCCGACGGGGCCGAGGCCGTCGCGGCGGTCCGCCGCACGCGGCCCGACGTCGTCCTCATGGACATCCGGATGCCGGAGATGGACGGCATCGAGGCCACCAGGCGCATCCTCGCGAACGACGACCGGCAGGAGACCCGGGTCGTCATCCTCACCACATACGACCTCGACCACTACGTCTACGCCGCGCTCACGGCCGGCGCCAGCGGCTTCCTGCTCAAGGACGTCACCCCTGAACGCCTGGTCGCCGCCCTCCATCTGGTGCGGTCCGGTGACGCCCTCCTCGCGCCCTCGATCACCCGGCGGCTGATCGAGCGCTTCGCCCGGCACGACGAACCGCAGACCGTCGCCCCGCACCGTGATCTGTCCGGCCTGACCCCGCGTGAACTCGAAGTGCTCCGCCTGCTCGCCACGGGCCTCAGCAACGCCGAACTCGCCTCCCGGCTCTTCCTGAGCCCCACCACGGTCAAGACCCACGTCGGCCGCATCCTGTCGAAGCTGGACCTGCGCGACCGTGTCCAGGCCGTCGTCTTCGCCTACGAGACGGGCCTGATCGCCCCCGGCGGGGGCGCCTAGGCCCAGGATCTTCCCGTTCTCGCCGCACCGGACAGGTCAGTTCAGCTCGCTCCAGAACCCCAGATTGTGTCGGCGGTAGTAGTCGACGGGCCCGATCCGGTGCGGTGCCAGAGACTGGGTGTACGGCCGGACGGTGAGGGCCGGGCGGTGGCGGGGCCAGCTGGGCAGGCCGGGGCCGCGGGGCGCGCCGGTGCGGGCGAATGCCGCCCAGTACCCCGTCATCGTGGACGACAGGCGGCGCTGCGCCGGGGTGAACAGCGGCTCGGCCACTTCGTCCTCGAAGAGATAGGGGATGTCGCCGGCGTGGAAGGCGCCGAAGTCGAACTCGCCCGGCAGCGGCAGGAACATCGGCGCGTCCCGGTCGGCGAACTCGTACGCGTAGACCGGCACATGCCGTGCCAGCGAGTCGTGCTGGGCCTGCGTGCCGCGTGCCCACATACGGTCGGTGATCACGGTGGCCCAGGCCAGCGCGGGCGAGGGGAACGCCTCCACGGGGTACTCGGCCCGTACGCGCTTCGCCGTCCGCTCGCCGAACGCGGTGCGCAGCGCCTGGTCGTAGTCGGCCTCGGTGAACGGTTTGCCCACGGCGTCGTACAGCATCCCGACGAACGTGCGGTGTTCGTCGAGCGTCGCGCCCGACAGGACGGGCACCCGGTGGAAGCGTCCGGCGCGCAGCGCCTGGGGCGGCAGCTCGGGCAGGGTGGCGTTGCCGTACCCGAACGCCTGGAAGGCGTTCATGATGTACGGCACCTCGAGGATCGTCTCGACGGGCAGGGCCCGCAGGCAGGCGAGGACTCGCCCGGGACGGTCGTCACGGCACCCGAGGGGCGAGGTCATCTCGGCGGTGATGTCCTCCATCTCCCGCCCCGTCCGCCAGACGTACCACGGGTACCCCGGTACGCCGGGTCCCATGGCGCCGGCCGGCATGTCCATCACGGCCTCACCGCTCGCCATGACCGCCCGGTGGAAGAGCCCACGGGAAGCGGGGGACGTCAGGTGCCCCGCGACGGCGGACGCGCCGAACGACACCCCGGCCACGGTCACGTTGCCGGGGTCACCGCCGAAGGCGCGCGCGTTGTTCCGCACCCAGGTGAGTGCCGCCCGCTGGTCCTGGAGCCCGAAGGTGCCGGACCCTTCCAGGCCGGGCAGCGCGAGGCCGCCGAAGACGCCGAGACGGTAGTTGACGGTGACGACGACCAGGCCCCGCTCGGCCAGGCGGCGCCCGTCGAAGAAGGCGCCGCCGCCCACGGAGCCGTCCCCGTGGATCCATACGAGCACGGGCGCGGCCCCTCGCACGGCCGAGGCCGGCGGCGTGGTCACGTTCAGGACCAGGCAGTCCTCCTCCGTGCTGGAGATCGGCGCGTACTGTGACGGCACCTGCGGGCACAACGGCCCCGGTTCGGTGGCGTCCCGGACCCCCTTCCACGGCTGCACGGGGCGGGGCGGCGCCCACCGGTGCCGTCCCGTGGGAGCACCCGCGTAGGGGATGCCGTGGAAGATCCGGTACGGACCCGAGCGGATGCCGCGGACGAGGCCCGCGTCGGTGCGGACCGTGTCGCCGGTGGGGGTGGTGTCGGAAGCGGGTGCCGCGAGCCGGGCTTCGGTGGCTGTGGCTGTGGCTGTGGCTGTGGCTGTGGCTGTGGCCGTGGCCGTGGCCGTGGCTGCGGGTGGCGGTGTGGCTGTGGGTGCGGGTGCCGGGCCCGGAGGCGCGGCACCGGTGAGCGGCACGGACACCAGCACGGCGAGCGCCAGGGCGGTGGCCCGGTGAGGGGTTCGGCGAAAGGTTCGGCGATTCGTCACGGCGGCAAGCCTTTCTCGTGACCGTCGGCGTCGGCGCGCGGACGCACCGGAGGCGACCTGATCGGACGCCGGTCCAGGCCCGGACGGCCCGGCCACGAGAAGGGCGCGTGATCGGATCGCGCCGCCGCCAGATGCGATCACGCGCACCACTGGTTGCGACCCTCGCGACAGGCGAGGGAACCAGGCTGAAGGAGCCCTCCATGGCACCCACCACACCCGATTTCGGCCCCGACATCGACCCGTACGCGCCCTACGACCCGCAGCGCGACTGCGACCCCGAGGCCAAGCCCGGTCTGCTCGACTTCCGCGACCTGGTGCTCGCCGCCTACCCCGGTACGTCCAACATGGGCATCAGCAGGGCCTGCGGCAGCGGAGGCCAGAGCGAACACAAGGAAGGCCGCGCCTGGGACTGGGGCGTGAGCGTCCACAGCCAGGGGCACCTCGCCGACGACCTGATCAACTGGCTTCACGCCACCGACCGGCACGGCAACACCCACGCCCTGGCCCGCCGCTTCGGCATCATGTACATGATCTGGAACCGGCGCATCTGGATGGCCAACCGCCCCAACGCCGGCTGGCAGCCCTACAAGGGCGCCAACCCCCACACCGACCACATCCACTTCAGCTTCTCGCGGGCCGGGGCCCGCAAGGAGACGAGCTGGTGGAACGGTCCGGTGGTGCCGGATCGGCGGCAGCGGCTGGCGGTGGGGATGTCGGCGGACGGGCGGCTTGAGGTCTTCCATGCGGCGATCGACCAGATCTACCACACCTACCAGCATCAGCCGGGAGGGACCTGGTCGGGCTGGCAGCCGTTCGGCGGACCGTCGTCGGCGACGATCGCGTTGTCGGCGTCTTCGGACGGGCGGCTGGAGTTGTTCGCGATGAACGGTGACACGTTCATGCACCGGTATCAGGTGAAGGTGTCGGGGGAGTGGGCCGACTGGTACGCCTTCGGTGGTGGGGGAGACCACTTGGCCGTGGCCGCCAACCATGATGGGCGGTTGGAGGTGTTCGCCAGCAACTCATCGGGTGTGCATCACCGTTGGCACAACACGCCGGGTGGGACGTGGCACGACTGGCGTCCGCTGGGCGGTCCGGCGAACGCTCGGCTCGCGGCGGTGCCCGCGTCGGACGGTCGTATCGAAGTGTTCGCGCTGACCGATGACATCTTCCGCCACACCTGCCAGACCGACCTGAACGGCACCTGGCGGCAATGGGTGGACTTCGGACTGGGCGGGGCGCACCTGGCCGTGGCGAAGAACCGTGACGGCCGCCTGGAAGTGTTCGCATCGAACCCTTCGGGCGTGCACCACCGCTGGCAGAACGTCCCCGCCGGAGACTGGCACGAATGGCAGCCGCTCGGCGGCCCAGCCGACTCCCGCTTGGCGACCGTCGCGTCACATGACCAGCGGATCGAGGTGTTCGCCATGAACGACGACGTCCTCCAGCACAACTACCAGGTCGACGCAACCGGCGCCTGGCGAACCTGGCAGGACTTCGGCGGTGGGGGCTACTTCATCCAGGCCCTGCGCAATCGTGACGGTCGGCTGGAGATCTTCGCCAACAACGCCGGTGGCGTACACCACCGCTGGCAGCACCAGCCCGGCAGCACCTGGCATGACTGGCAGCCCCTCTGACATCTCCCACCCCCCAACCACCCCTCTCACAGACAGGAACAGTTCCATGGCACCCTGCCGTGTCCCACCGGACCGAGACCTCGACGTCACCAAGGCCGTCTACACCGTCGGCCGCGACCTGGGCGTGTCCGACAAAGTGATGCTGGCCGGCTTCGAAGCCGGCTGGGTCGAGTCACACATGAACAACCTCGACTGCGGAGACCGCGACTCACTGGGGGTCTTCCAGCAGCGTCCCAGCCAGGGCTGGGGCACACCGCAACAGATCATGCACGTGCCCTATGCCGCCGAGCAGTTCTTCACCCGCGCGATCCGCGTCGAGGAACAGCACCCACACCTGACGGCCGGGCAGACGGCGCAGAAAGTGCAGCGTTCCGCGTTCCCCGACCGCTACGACCAGGCCGAGACCAAGGCGCGGGCGCTGCTCGCCGAAGCGAAGGAAGCGGTCGGTCCGGTGGTGCCGGATCGGCGGCAGCGGTTGGCGGTGGGGATGTCGGCGGACGGGCGGCTTGAGGTCTTCCATGCGGCGATCGACCAGATCTACCACACCTACCAGCATCAGCCGGGAGGGACCTGGTCGGGCTGGCAGCCGTTCGGCGGACCGTCGTCGGCGACGATCGCGTTGTCGGCGTCTTCGGACGGGCGGCTGGAGTTGTTCGCGATGAACGGTGACACGTTCATGCACCGGTATCAGGTGAAGGTGTCGGGGGAGTGGGCCGACTGGTACGCCTTCGGTGGTGGGGGAGACCACTTGGCCGTGGCCGCCAACCATGATGGGCGGTTGGAGGTGTTCGCCAGCAACTCATCGGGTGTGCATCACCGTTGGCACAACACGCCGGGTGGGACGTGGCACGACTGGCGTCCGCTGGGCGGTCCGGCGAACGCTCGGCTCGCGGCGGTGCCCGCGTCGGATGGCCGTATCGAAGTGTTCGCGCTGACCGATGACATCTTCCGCCACACCTGCCAGACCGACCTGAACGGAACCTGGCGGCAATGGGTGGACTTCGGGCTCGGCGGAGACCATCTGGCGGTGGCGACCAACCACGACGGGCGACTGGAGGTCTTCGCCACCAACGCCTCCGGCGTGCACCATCGCTGGCAGAACGTCCCCGCCGGAGACTGGCATGAATGGCAGCCGCTCGGCGGACCGGCGGGCGCACGGCCGGCGACCGTCGAGTCGCATGACCGGCGGATCGAGGTGTTCGCCATGAACGACGAGGTCCTCCAGCACAACTATCAGGTCGACGCAACCGGCGCCTGGCGAACCTGGCAGGACTTCGGCGGTGGGGGCTACTTCATCCGAGCAGTCCGCAATCGTGACGGCCGGCTGGAGATCTTCGCCAACAACGCCGGTGGCGTGCACCACCGCTGGCAGCACCAGCCCGGCAGCACCTGGCACGACTGGCAGCCCCTGTGACAGACGCGCTCGGTCACACGGGTCCCCTGTCACAGCTGCCAGCGAATGTCCTGGTCGGGGGTGTAGCGGCACATCGTGCCGGTGGAGACCGTATCGCGCAGGTGGGCCGCCAGGGCCGGGTGTTGTTCGTCCAGTCTGCGCAGGGTGTCACGGATGCGGGCGGTGACGTTCTTCCGGGCGCGTTCGCGCGGGTCGCCCAGGCGGCGGGAGCGGCCTGCGAGGCCCGTGTACCGGCGCAGCTCCTCCAGCAGGGCGGCCCGCTCCCGGTCATGGGCGGCGGCTGCCTCGTCGTCCCCGCGTTCGACCGCCCGGTCGATCTCCGTCTCCAGCCGCTCCAGATGACGGCGGTAGCGCCTGCGGGCCTCGTCGTCCAGGACCTCGTCGGCCCCCATGCCGTGCACCACGGCGACGGCGTCGTCGTCCGGGTTCAGCAGCCGGACGGCGGAGATGTCCCCGCCGGGCCGGCTCAGCAGCCGGTGCAGGTCCCGCAGGCCTTTCGCGTCGGGCATGTGAACCGTGCGGCCCTCGTACGTCAGCCGCCACACCGCGCCGTTACGGCGGAACTCGTACGCGGCACCGGGCGGTGGGCCGTCACCGGCGGGCCGGGCGCTCGTGTGCCGCGCGGTGAGGTGCTCGACACGGGCGAGCAGATGCGTCATGCCCAGCTCATGCGCCTGCGCCGTGGCCTCGTCGAGCAGGGCGGCGATGTACCGCTCGTCGCGCGCGCCCTGTCCCGCGAGCGCGGCGGCCAGTTCGAGGCGTGCCCGCAGCGACCAGGCCAGCGCTTGCAACCGGTCGGCCGACCGGCACGCGTCGGTGAGGTGGCGGACCGCGGAGTCCCACCGCTGCTGTGCGGCGTCGAGGAGCCCCAGCCACAGGGTCGCCGGGCCGCTGATGTCCCACCCGAAGAGGGACACCAGCCACTGCCCCGCGTAGGGGGTCAGGCCGGCGCGGGCGTTGTCGCACCACGCCGGATCGCCCGACGCCGCTGCCGCCTGGGCCTGATAGCGCAGCCACAGGGGGGTGACGCTGAGGTGCAGCACCGTGTCCCCGCCGGCTCCCGCCCCCGGCCGGAGGGCGGGCGCGGCCGGGCGTTCGCCGGCTTCGAGTTCGGTGAGGGCCTCGACGAGTTCGAAGTAGGGGTGCTGCTGGGTCCGCAGCTCGTTCAGCAGCCGCCTCGCCTCGGCGAACCTGCCTTGCAGCACGAGCAGTGTCCAGCGGTGGTGGGTGACGAAGTACCGGTAGTAGTTGGCTCCCGGAGCACTCATGGCCTCCGAGGCGTCGAGCAGTTCGGTCGCCTCGGCGAACCTGCCCATCACGCCGTGGACGACGCTGCGGTCGATGACGGCGGTCAGTCGCAGGCGGGGTGAGCCGTCGGCGTCGGCCATGGCCACCATGGCGTGGAAGTCCTCCAGGTACCGCGGGTCGTCCGATTCGAGCGCGGCGACCCACCGCATGGACATCGCCACGTGTTCGGTCCAGCGGTCGCCGCGGCGATGGGACACGGCGACCAGTTCCGTCGCCAGCGCGTGTCTGTCTCCCGCCGCCCGGGGCCCCCACTCCGCCTGCAGCCGCGCCCACAGCCCGATGTGCAGGGTGTCGTCGTCACCCGCCGCGCGGGCGCCGGCGATCACCCCGGCCGCGACGCGCTGGGCGAGGTGGGACTGCGAAAGCATCAGTTCGCCGGTGTCTGTGACCGGCACGGCGCTGCTTGCCTGCGGGGGACGTGGTCCCACTCCGGGCGCCCCGGCCCCACCGTGCGCCGCGGTCTTCGCGCCGGAGGCGACGAGTCGTGCGTGCGCCCAATGCAGGGCGCGCGGTTTCAGCAGTGCCGTGTCACCGCGTCCGTCGGCGCCGTACAGGGTCAGTGCGGTACGCCCCAGCAGCAGCGGGTCGTCCAACTCTCTGGCCGATGCGGCGGCTTCGCCGAACACGCGCCAGGAGCGTTCGTGTTCACCGCACAGCTGGAGCGCCAGCCCCAAGTCCAGCCCGACCAGCACCCGCCGCGCGGAGGCGGCGTCACCGAGCCGGTCCAGGGCGCGGCCGTAGTGTCCCACCGCCTCGTCGTGCGCCAGGCGGTTCTCCGCGTGGCGTGCGGCGGACAGCAGCAGGTCCACGGCCTCGTCACAGTCCAGTTCCTCGTAGGCGTGATGGGCGTGGCGGGCCAGCTCGACCGGCAGGGTCACGTCCGGCGTCGTCGCCGTGCCGCGCAGCGCGCGTACGGCGGCCGCGTGCAGCCGGCGTACGGACCGCGAGTCCAGGCCGCCGTACAGCGTCTCGCGCACCAGGTCGTGCTTGAAGAGGACTGTTCCCGACCGTTCGTGCTCCACCAGGGCCGCGTCCTCGGCCTGCGCCAGCCACCGGCGCACCTGGCCCGGCGAGGCACCGGTGACGCTCGCAAGTGTCTCGGTTGCGAACCGGCGCCCCAGCACGGATGCGGCACCGAGGCAGGCCACCACGGCGTCGTCGAGCAGTTCCAACCGCTGCTGCAGAGCGGCATGCAGGCTCGCCGACATGTCCGTCACCTCGTGACCGTCCGCCCACAGGCGCGCGGCCTCCTGAACGAAGAAGGGGTTGCCGGCCGTCCTCCCCAGGACCTCGGCGACGAGCCGGTCGTCCGGTGCCCTCCCTACCGTACGGTGCATCAACTCGGCGACGTCGGCTGCTCCCAGGCCCGTCAGCGCCAGCGTCGTGGCCCGCGACATGAGCGCGCGCAACCGGTCCCGCAAGGGGTGGTCCGGCCGCTCGATCTCCACGTCCCGGCACGTCGCCACGATGAGGGCGGGCTCCAGGGACATGTGCTGCGCCGCGAACTCCAGCAGGGCGACCGACGCCGCGTCGGCCCAGTGCACGTCCTCCAGCACGATCAGCAACGGCTGGTGCTGCGCGGCGGTGATGAGCAGGGTGGTGACCGCGTCGAACAGCAGGAACTGCTCCGTCTCCTCCGCCTTGGCCTCACCGCCCATCAGAGCCTGCCAGGCCGCTCCGGCACCGTCCGACGCGGCTTTCCAGGCTTCGGCGCGCGCGGTTCTGCGCAGGCCCCGGATGACCTGCGTCCACGGCCAGTAGCCAGGAGTGCCGTCGGCGCCCCAGCACGAGCCGCGCACCACGGTCATGCCCTGCCGGCGTGCTTCCCGCATCGCGTGTCCGGTGAGGGAGGTCTTGCCGATGCCCGCCTCACCGGTGATCAGCAGCAGTCCGCCGTGGCCGGTGCCCGCGCGCTCGATGTGAAGGCGCACGGCGCGCAGGAAGCCGTCACGGCCCAGCAGCGCGGGCCGGGCCCCGCTCGGCGGCACGGTCACGTCCGGCACCGGCCCTCGCAGGCAATCCCCGACCGCCCCATGCCCACCCACTCCCGCGCAGCGTCCGGCCCCGGCCACAGCCGTGGTCCCGTCCAGAAGCGTAGGACGTGTTCGAAAAGTGGATCAAGGCCACATCCTGGGGCACCTCCGGCTCGGGGCTGCCCGGCGATCCGGTCCGGCGAGTCAGTCCCGCTCGGCGGCGAGTGGGTCCCCCTCGCTCTCGAAGGTGCGCAGCAGATCGGCGGCGACGCTCACGGCGATGGTCGCCGGTTCCTTGCCGTTGATGTCGGCCAGCCCGATCGGGGTCTTGATCCGCTCGATGGCGGCATCGTCGTGCCCGCCCTCGTCGGCGAGCACCTTGCGGAACCGCGCCCACTTGGCCGCCGACCCGATCAGCCCGATGGAGCCGAGATGCGCGGTACGCAAGGAGGCGTCGCACAGAGCGGCGTCCTCGGCGTGATCGTGGGTCATGATCAGGACGTGGGTGCCGCGCGGCAGCTCCGCCAGCACCTCCTCGGGCAGCAGCGGCGTGTGATGCACGTGCACCTGCGCCACCGCGTCCGCCAGCACGCCGAGCCGCCCCTCGGCCAGGACATCGGACCGGGAGTCGACGAGGTGCAGGTCGAGGTCCTGCCGTGCCAGGATGCGCGCCAGTTCCAGCCCGACGTGCCCCACCCCGAAGATCGCCACCGCCCGTACCACCGGCAGCGGTTCGAGCAGTACCGAGACCGTGCCGCCGCAGCACTGCACGCCGTGCCGGTTGGTGACCTTGTCGTTCAGGGCGAAATCGATCAGTTCCGGTCGCGACTCGGCCGCGGCGATCATCTCACGGGCCCGGTCGATCGCGACGGCCTCGACGTTGCCGCCACCGATCGAGCCCCACGTCTCGGTCCGCCCCACGACGAGCTTCGCACCGGCGTCGCGCGGGGCATGGCCCCGCACGGTCGCGACGGTCACGAGCACGCCGGGCTCCCGGCGTGCTCGCAGCCGCGCGACCGCGCCGACCCAGGACATGTCAGGCACCGCTCAACGCTTCCGTGTCCGTGCGGATCCCGCCGTTCACGGCGAACCCCGTGCTCACACGACCGTTCCGGGAGGCACCGGCCTCGCGGGCCGTCTGGATCGCCCAGTACACCGCCTCCGGCGTCGCGGGCGAGGTCAACTCGACGCTGACCCCGCTCGGCCCGAACGCGGCGGCGGCCTGCCGCAACGCCTCCCGCACCGAGAACGCCAGCATCAGCGGAGGCTCGCCCACCGCCTTGGACCCGTATACCGCGCCCTCCTCGGCGGCGTTCTCCAGCAGCGTCACGTTGAATTCCTCGGGCATCTCCGAAAAGCTCGGCAGCTTGTAGGTGCTCGCGGCCTGCGTCAGCAGCCGGCCACGGTTCGGCCCGTCACTCGTGTCCCAGCGCAGGTCCTCCAGCGTCAGCCAGCCCGCGCCCTGCACGAAACCACCCTCGACCTGCCCGATGTCGATCATCGGGGACAGGCTGTCGCCGACATCGTGCACGATGTCCACCCGCCGGATGCGGTACGCGCCGGTGAAGCCGTCCACCTCCACCTCGGTCGCGGCGGCACCATGGGCGAAGTACTTGAACGGCGTGCCGGTGAACCGCTTCGCGTCCCAGTGCAGCCCCTCGGTCCGGTAGAACCCGGCCGCCGACAACTGAACTCGCTGGAAGTACGCGGTGCGCACCAGCTCGTCCCAGGCCAGCTCCTTGTCGCTGCCCAGGGTGCGTGCGACGCCGTCGACGATGCGCACGTCCGAGGCGCTCGAACCCAGTTGGGTGGCGGCCACCTGCAGCAGCCGTTCGCGCAACTGCTCGCAGGCGTTCTTCACCGCCGCACCGTTCAGATCCGCTCCCGCACTGGCCGCGGTGGCGGAGGTGTTGGGCACCTTGTCGGTCCGGGTCGGGGCCAGCCGCACCTTGTGCAGCGGGATGCCCAGCGTGGTCGCGGCCACCTGCAGCATCTTCGTGTGCAGGCCCTGGCCCATCTCGGTGCCGCCGTGGTTGATCAGGACGGAGCCGTCCTTGTAGATCAGGACCAGCGCGCCACCCTGGTTGAAGGCCGTGAGGTTGAAGGAGATCCCGAACTTGAGGCCGGTGACCGCGAGTGCCCGCTTCGTATGCGGGTGCGCGGCGTTGAAGGCGGCGATCTCGCGCTTGCGATCGGCGACGCCGGCGTCGTCCTGCACCTGCTGCCAGACGGCGGAGATCCGTTCGGGCTGCACGACCGGCTGTCCGTACGGCGTGCACTGACCCCGCCGGTAGAAGTTGCGCTCCCGCAATTCCATGGGATCCAGGCCGAGCAGCGGCGCGCACCGGCCCATGATGTCCTCGATCACCAGCATGCCCTGCGGTCCGCCGAAGCCCCGGAAGGCGGTGTTGGAGACCTTGTTGGTCTTCGCGATGCGACCGGCGACGCGCGCGTTGGGAATCCAGTAGGTGTTGTCGATGTGGCACAGCGCGCGGGCCACGACCGGCTCGGACAGATCCAGGCTCCAGCCGCCGTCCGCGGTCAGGGTGGCGTCCAGGGCCCGGATACGGCCGTCGGCGTCGAAGCCGATCTTCCACTTCGCGTGGAACCCGTGCCGCTTCCCGGACATGGTCAGGTCCTGCGTCCGGTTGAGCCGCAGCCGGACCGGCCGGCCGGTCAGCTTGGCGCCGAGCGCGGCGACGGCCGCGAACCCGTGCGGCTGCATCTCCTTGCCGCCGAAGCCGCCACCCATCCGCAGGCACTGCACGGTCACCTCGTGACTGTGCAGGCCGAGCACGTGCGCGACGATCTCCTGGGTCTCCGACGGATGCTGGGTGCTGCTCTGGACGAACACCTGCTCGGCCTCGTCGACGTAGGCCAGCGCCGAGTGCGTCTCCAGGTAGAAGTGCTCCTGATCGGAGAACTGCAGCTCGCCGGTGAACACATGCGCGGAGTCGGCGAAGCCGGCGTCGACGTCACCGGTCAGCATCACGGGCTGAGCGCCGTGAAAACTGCTCGCCGCCATCGCTTCCCGCAGCGTGACCACGGAGGGCAGCTCTTCGAGTTCCACCTCCACGGCCGCCGCACCGAGCCGGGCCGCCTCCAGGGTCTCGCCGAGCACCCAGGCGACCGCGTGGCCGTGGAACATGACCTCGTCGGGGAACAGCGGCTCGTCATGCTTCATCCCGGCGTCGTTGACGCCGGGCACATCGGCACCGGTCAGCACGCGAACCACCCCCGGCACGGCGAGCGCGGGCCCGGTGCGCAGCGCGGTGATCCTGCCGTGGGCCTTCATGACCTGGACCGGGTAGGCGTGCAGCACGTCCTTGGTGCGGTGCACCAGGTCGTCGGTGTAGAGCGCGGTGCCGGTGACGTGCAGCGCGGCACTCTCGTGCGGCATCGGGAGGCCGACAACGGGCTTCTCGGGACGCTGGGACAAGTGGCTCATGACGGCACCGCCTCGGTGGTTCGCGCGTACAGCTTCAGCAGGCTCTGGCCGAGCATCGCGGAGCGGTAACCGGCGCTGGCGCGGTGATCGCTCATCGGCGTGCCCTCGCCCTTCAGCACCAGGGCCGCGGCCTCGACGGTCTCGGCCGCCCACGGCCTGCCCTCCAGGGCCGCCTCGGTGGCGAGCGCGCGGATCGGGGTGGCCGCCACCCCGCCCAGGCCGATGCGTGCCTTGCGGACGACCCCGTCCTCGATGTCGAGCGCGAAAGCGGCGGCCACGCTCGAGATGTCGTCGAAACGCCGCTTGGCGATCTTGTGGAAGGCCACGACCGGCGACAGCGGCAGCGGAACGCGCACCGCGCGGATCAGCTCGCCGGGACGGCGCACGCTCTGCCGGTAACCGGTGAAGTAGTCCGCCAGCGGGACCTCACGCTCACCGTCGGCGTCGGCGAGCACCACCGACGCCTCCAGCGCCAGCAGCGCCGGCGGGCTGTCACCGATGGGGGAGCCGGTACCCAGGTTGCCGCCGAGGGTCGCGCTGTTGCGGATGAGCCGGGACGCGAACTGCGGGAACAGCTCCGCCAGCAGCGGGACACTGCCGTCCAGACGGCGTTCGGTCTCGGTGAGCGTCAGCGCCGCCCCGATCTCGACGCAGTCGGATTCGACGCGCAGCTCCCGCAGTTCCGGCAGCCGGTCGATCGCGACCACGCAATCCGCCCGGCGGGAACGGATGTTCACCTCCACGCCCCAGTCGGTGGAGCCGGCGACCACCACCGCGTCGGGCCGCTCGCGCAGCAGCTCCAGCGTTTCGGCAAGGGTGCTCTTCCGCAGGAACGCGCCGTCGTCCCGGACGTATTCGGTGGCGACCGGTACGGGCGGTGACTGCTCGCGGCGCCGCGCCAGCGGGTCCTCATCGGTCGGCGTACCGACGGCGAACGCGGCGTCGCGGATGGGGCGGTAGCCGGTGCAGCGGCAGAGGTTGCCGCTCAGCGCGTGCAGATCGAAACCGTTCGGACCGTGCTCCGCGTCGGTGCTGTCGGCACGGTCCGAGTCCGAGTCGGCGTGCGGGCAGCGGTCGGGCCGGTAGTACTCGGCGGCCATGCTGCAGACGAAACCCGGTGTGCAGTAACCGCATTGGGAGCCGCCGCGGACCGCCATCTCCTCCTGCACCGGGTGCAGGGTGGGCGGCATCCCGGGTCCGCCGGCGGTGGCGAGACCTTCGGAGGTGACGATCTCCTGACCGTCGAGCGCCGCCACCGGGACCAGGCAGGCGTTGACCGCCACCCAGTCGGTGGGCTTGTTCACCCCGGGACGGGCCACGAGCACCGAACAGGCACCGCATTCACCCTCGGCGCAGCCCTCCTTGGTGCCGGTGAGACCGCGCTCGCGCAGGAATTCCAGCACCGTGGTGTGGGGCGCGGACGGTGAGATCGGTGCTTCTTTCCCGTTGACCGTGATCCGCGCCGCTACCATGACAGGACTTCGTTTCGGTGCGTGATCGATCGATTCATCATGTTCGCCAACTTCAGGCAGCTTTCTGTGATCAGACGCGCCACATCAGACGGGCAGGCGCACAACGGCACGCGACGCGACGGCGGCGTGTCGGAAGACGGTGGTGATAAACCCCGGAGAAATCCTGGAGGAACCCGGAAGTACCGGGAAGAACCCGGAATGTGCCTCGACGGGCACATCAGAACGGCGTACTCAGCAGCCGTGCGCGATTCGACCCGGAACCCAGACCGTGCACTGGGCGAGGCGACCGAGATCAGAAATGGCGTACATCCGCTGGTCGCCTCCTTTCGGCAGTCATGGGTCGACGTCCACCGCAAAGTAGTGGCAGGGGCCACCGAGGTCAAGACATCGACCTCGGTTTCTCACGAGGCGGCGCTCGCGGCCTCTTCGATGAGGCCGGTGATTGGTCGCGGCTGCGAGGCCAAGGGCGTGGCCAGCGTCGAGGTCGACGACCTTGCGAGCGTTCATGCGCTGGGCCATGCGGCGCTGGTCGTCGGGGTGGATCATGCGGTCGGCCGTGGAGACCTGGTACCAGGCCGGCTTCGCGCGCCAGGCCGGCGCGGTGACGGAGTCACCGAAGGTGGACGCCGGCGGGGCCTTCTGCGTCACCGCCATCACCAGGGCTTCGTCCTCCGGGAGGTCCTGGGCGAAGCTCTCGTGGAACTTGTCTTGCTCACCCACAGATAGCCGTCGGAGTCCGGGGCGAACGCCGCGAACTAGACCAGTCCGCCGATCCCTCGATCCGCCGGACCATTTTGCGTGTGCGCTCGGCGTCGTCGGCCAGCGACGTCAACGGATTCTCGACCGCGTGCAGCTCGCCGAATCCGCGCCGGTGGAGTTCGGTGATCACTTTCGCCCAGTGGGCGGCGCCACCCCAGAAGCCGTGGACCAGAACGATTGCAGGCTTGTCCGCCATCGACCCGTACCCTTCAGCAGCGCGCCGACGAAATCTTCTCATCACACGCCCATGCAGGAGCGCTCGCATGTCCACACGCCGCCGGATCGGTTACCGCCGAGCCACCACCGCAGGCTCGGACTCGCTTGCTCCCGAGTCGGTCCAGACGGCGAGTTCGCCCCCTGGCAGCGAGGCGAAGCGCCATCCCGCCGGGCCGGTGACCTGCCATGCTTCGAAGGACGGATCGGACGAGCAGGTCAGTTGGTGGCCTGTGTCGAAAACGAGTCGCAGGGTGCCGGACTCGAACGCGACCGCCGACAGAACATTCGCTCGGAAGAGAACGAGGGCCGCTGCGACGTCCTGCGATTCCGGTTTCAGGAGCACGGACGGTTCGGCGTGGACTGTCCCGTGCGACAGGCTGACCGGTGCCTCCAACGCCACTTCCCAGTCCGAGTCGAGGACCAGCACGAGCCGGAAGTCCACAGCCGAGAGCCATGGGGTTTCCGGCGCCAGGGCGGCATGGCTCGAAGCCGAGGAACCGCGGACGGCGCCCGCCACCGTGCAGGTGGCGGGCCCCCGTCCGTCGTCTCAGTGGCGCCGCGTCACCTCCACCGACAGGTCGTTGTCGACGGTGTAGTAGGGGTGTACGGCGGCGTCGCCGACCGGGACCGCCGGGAAGACGAACACCTCCTTGCGGTCCGCGACGTCGTCGAGGAGCCTGGCGAGCCGGATCAGGGGGGCCTCGGCGGCGGGCTGGAGGAAGACGTCCCACACGCCGGTGTGGGCGGCCAGTTCCTCGTGGCCGACCGTGACGGAGAAGTCGTGGCCGTCGGGCCCGGCGACGGGTCGCACCGTGTGCACGGTGCCGCTCCCGCCCCGCAGCCGCAGCCGCACGGCGGCCTCCTCCTGGAGCGTGACGCCGTGCAGACGCGCGCGGACCGTCACCGCCCGGTCCGTGACGTCGATCCGGTCGACCTCCGCATGGGCGGGCCGCACCCAGGCCCGTATCGCGAGATGGCCGTCCGTGGTGACGTAGGGGATCCGTACGGCCAGCGGCGCCCGCCGGTCGCGGGGCCGGCCGTCGACGAGGGCGCGCAGATCGCGCGGGCCGGGCCGCAGCCGCTGCCGCTCGGCACCGGGCTCCCGCAGCAGGAACACGTCCCACCGGCCCTCCGCGAGGACGGGGTCGGACCCGAGGACGGCGCGTCGGCGACCGTCGTCGTCGGCCTCCAGGGCGAGTTCGTGCAGGACCTGCTCGGGCTGTCCCTTCTTCGGCCGCAGCCGCAGCAGCAGCCGCGCTCCGTCGGCTGCCCCGGTGCCCGCCTCGAAGACGATCCCGCCGTCGTCGTCGACCACGCAGCCCACCCGGGGCACCGTCTCGTGCGCCGTGCTCATCCTCGCCCCTTCCGTATGGTGCGCAGTACGCCGTGGGCCGCGGCGTGGGCCGCGTCCCGGGCGGCGAAGCCGTGGCCGGTCAGGACGTGCTGGACGCGGGAACGCTCCCGTACGCCCGCTCGGCCCGCGCGGCGCGCCGCGACCGCGTCCGTGAACAGCCGCTCGGCCTGCTCGACCACCGGGCCGGGAGCGAAACGCCGCGCGTTGCGCTCGGCCGCGCGGCCCATACGGCGGCGCAGCTCGTCGTCGCGGACCAGCTCCAGCAGGGCCGTGGCCAGCGCGTCCCGGTCGCCGACCGGCACCAACCGCCCGTCCACCCGGTCCTCGATGATCTCGCCGGGCCCGTAGGGGCAGTCGGTGCTCACCACGGGCAGGCCGCAGCGCATCGCCTCGACGATGGTCATGCCGAACGGCTCGAAGTCGGCGGCTGTGGCGCCGATCGAGCCCTTCACCCACTCGGCCTCCATGGGGGCCGCCGCACCCATCAGGAAGACGTTGTTCCACAGGCCGAGTTCGTTGACGAGCCGCCGCAGCCGCTCCTGTTCCTCGCCCTTGCCGTAGATGCGCAGCTGCCAGTCCGGATGCTCGGCGGCGACCGCGGCGAAGGCTTCGACGAGCAGGTCGTAGCGCTTGACCGGGACCAGCCGCCCCGCCGCGACGACCACCTTCGCCGTACCGTCCGAGGTGGGCAGCACGGGGTCCGGCACGCTGTTGGGCAGGGCCTGGACGCGTACGTCCGGCAGCCTCATCTTGCGCCGGTAGGCGGCGGCGTCCGCCTCGGTGACGGTCGTGATCACGTCGAGCCTGCGGTAGGCGCGGCGCAGCGTCTGACGCAGTCGCGGCGGATGGTTGTCCAGGGTGAGGTGCTCCTGTCCGACGCGCACCACATGGTCCGGGGCTTGCAGCGCGAGGTGCACGTTCAGTCCCGGCCGGGTGCCGATCACCACGTCGGCGTCGATGGCGGCGAGGCAGTCGCCGATCCGCTCGTCCGTCAGTTCGCTGTACTGCCCGTACCGGTACTCGGCGTGCGGGAAGACCCGGGCCGGCCTCCGGTGCGCCGGATGGTCCTTCTCCTTCCGGAGATCCACCAGCGGTCGCAGCGACACTCTCGGGTCGAGCAGGAAGTTGGGACGCTCCCGGTGCCGCAGCACGGAGACGATCTCCACCTCGTGCCGCTCGGCCAGGGCTTGGGCCAGGTTGAACGTGGTGGTGATCGTCCCTCCGATGCCGTAGGCGTTGTGAAGCAGGAAAGAGATCTTCATGGCGGACTAGACCATGGCGACTTCCGTGAGGTTGCCGCCCGTTACCACTTCGTAGTCCTCCTGGATACCTGCTGTGCGTGGGCCGTTCACAACGGGACCACGCGGTGCCGGCTCCCGGACGGGCGGGGTGGGAGCGCTCCTGGCCTTCTCGCACAGCGCTCACGAACAGCGTCGAAACAAGTACCGGACCCTTGTCTTATCGATCACGAACTCTCGTATAGTGACCGTCGGTTGATCAGCCTTCACACTCAACTGCGCAACCACGCACACGTTCCCCCCTGGACGACGTCAAGGCCGCACTCGAAGCGGCCGCCCGAGGACCTGATTGATGACCGCGCAAGCCCGTCCCGGCGACCGACCCGCCGCACGACCTCTGCTCCTCATCGCGCTGACGGCCGCGGCCGTGTCGGCCCTCGTCGTCGGCTGGGCGGTGTCCGTGGCACCCCCCTCCGCGCGCGGCCCGATCGGCTGGGGCGGCGGCGCCGGTGCCGTCCTGCTGTGCGCCGCCGTCACCGTCGCCGCGCACGGGCTGCGCAGCACGAAGGCGCTGCGTGCCCGGCTGCGGTCCGCCGACGCCGAAGCGGCACGCCTGGCCGGCGAACGGGAGGCACTCGGCGCGCGGTGGCGACAGGAACACCAGCGGCTGACCGAGGCCACCGCCCACGACCGCGCCGTCCTGCTGGACGAATTCGCCCGGGAGCGGGACCGCCTGGCCCAGGAGCACCAGGCCGAGCGCACCCGGCTCGAACAGGAGGTGCGGCGGCTGTCCGCGCAGGTCGACCGCGCCGTCGCCGACCGGGCCGCGGCGATCTCCGCGACCGCCAACGCCGCCGCCCGCATGCAGGCGCTCGCCACCGGCACCCTCGCCGACCTCAGGGCCATGGAGGAACGGCACAGCGACGAGGACGTACTGGCCGACCTGCTGCACCTGGACCACCGCACCGCGCAGGCCGGCCGCCTCGCCGACTCCATCGCCGTGCTCGCGGGTGCCCGCTCCGGCCGCCGCTGGGCACGCCCCATCGGGATGGAGTCCATCCTGCGGGGGGCGATGGGCCGTATCAGCGGCTACCAGCGCGTCCGGCTGCACGCGGCCAGCAGCACGGCGGTGGTCGGGCACGCGGCGGAGGGCGTCATGCACGCCCTGGCCGAACTCCTCGACAACGCCGCGAACTTCTCGCCGCCCAGCGCCGAGGTGCACGTCTACGTCGAGGAGGTCCCGGCGGGCGTCATCGTCTCCGTCGAGGACAGCGGCCTGGTCATGGGCGACATCCAGCTGCGCCGGGCGGAGGAGGCCGTCTCCGGCGGCGGCACGGGGCTGGGCGGCCTCACCGGCACTCGGCTGGGCCTCGCCGTCGTGGGCCGCCTCGCCCGCAAGCACGGCCTGAAGGTCTCGTTCCGGCCCTCGGCACGCGGTGGCACCGGCGTTCTGGTCCTCATCCCGCAGGACATCCTCACCGAGGCGCCCGCCGAATCGCGGCCGAGCCGGGGCGGCCGGCCGCCGCGCCCCCTGCCCGCGGCCCGGCCCGCCGAGGCCGCCCCGGCCCACGAACACGGCGACGGCGAGAGCGAGCAGCCCGCACGCTCGGTCGGCGGGCTGCCCAAGCGCCGCCGCGGCCACACCCTGGCCTCCGCGGAGCGGGCCCGCACCACCTCCCGAGCCGACGCGCCCCGCACCGACGCGGCCGACGACCTGAAGGCCAGGGCCGCACGCTTCGGTGAATTCCGCCGCGCCGTCCGCTCGGCGGACTCCGCCGCGGAGACGACGGGCCGTCACGCGCTGCCGTCGTCGGCGGACACCGCGGCGGAGGCCACGGGCTGTCACGCGCTGCCGTCGTCGGCGGACTCCGCGGCGGAGGCGACGGGCCGTCACGCGCTGCCGTCGTCGGCGGACACCGCGGCGGAGGCGACGGGCCGTCACGCGCTGCCGTCGTCGGCGGACACCGCGGCGGAGACGACGGGCCGTCACCCGTTGCCGTCACCTGCCGACTCCGCCGCGGAGAGCACCGGCCGTCACCCCCTGCCGCCGGCGGCCGACTCCGCCGCGGAGACCACCGGCCGCCACCCCCTGCCGCCGGCGGCCGATTCCGCCGCGCGGACGCCCGGCCGCCACCCCCTGCCGTCACCCGCCGACGAGCCCATCGCGCGCACCCGTCCCACCGAGACGTCACTCGACGTACCGACCCCCTCGCACCCGGAAGGCGACACCACCTCATGACCGGCACGACCACCGTCGACGAGAAGCTCACCTGGCTCATCGAAGGGCTCCTGGAGCGCACGCCGGGCGCGCGGCACGCACTCGTGCTCTCCCGCGACGGGCTCAAGCTGTGCCGCACCCCCGAGCTGACGGTCGACCAGGCGGACCAGCTCGCCGCGATCGCGGCCGGAATCCAGTCCCTGTCGCACGGCGCCTCGATGGAGTTCGGCGACGGCAGCGGTGGGGTGCGCTCGTCGATGACCGAGTTCTACGGCGGCACCCTCTTCATCGTCGAGGCCGGTGAAGGCGCCCACCTCGCCGTCGTCACCACCGAGGACGCCGAGCCGGGCCTGGTCGGGCACAACATGAGCGAGCTGGTGGAGCAGCTGGGCGAGCACCTGACGGCCCAGCCGCGCACCTCATGAGGCGGCCCGGCAGGGACGACGCTCCCGACCGTCTCTACACGCTGACCGGGGGCCGCAGCCGCTCCGGCCCGGACAGCCCGTTCGACCTGGTCACCCTGGTGGTGGCGGAGAGCGAACCGGCCCCCGGCATGCAGTCGGAGCACACGGCGATCCTGCGGATGGCCCGGACACCCATCGCCGTGGTGGAGGTGGCCGCCGAGCTGGGGCTGCCGGTGAGCATCACCAAGGTCCTGCTGTCCGACCTCCTCGCCGCGGGACGGGTCAGCGCCCGCCACCCCCGCACGTCCGCCCTTCCCGACCCCGACATCCTGGAGCAGGTGCTCGTTGGACTCCGCAGCCTCTGACGCGCGCACCCCACTGGGTGCCTCCGCCGACAACGGTCTGAAGATCGTCGTCGTGGGCGGTTTCGGCGTCGGCAAGACGACCATGGTCCGGTCCGTCAGCGAGATCCGTCCCCTCAACACCGAGGAGACGATGACCCGGGCCGGCGAGACGGT
This sequence comes from Streptomyces sp. TSRI0107, assembly GCF_001905845.1. Classification (GTDB taxonomy): domain Bacteria; phylum Actinomycetota; class Actinomycetes; order Streptomycetales; family Streptomycetaceae; genus Streptomyces. The sequence goes on from NZ_LIVZ01000013.1 coordinate 143,626, forward strand.
CGACGACATCAGCGAGGTACGCGGGAAGACCGCGACCACCGTGGCCTTCGACTTCGGCCGCATCACCCTCGACGCACGCAACGTGCTCTACCTGTTCGGGGCACCGGGGCAGGAGCGCTTCTGGTTCCTGTGGGACCGGCTGTTCTCCGGCACGCTCGGCGCGGTCGTTCTGCTCGACACCCGGCGCATCGAGGACTCCTGGTACGCGATCGACCGCCTGGAGCGGCACGGCACGCCGTTCATCGTGGCCTGCAACGACTTCGGCGGTCCCCGGCACACCGCCGCGGACGTCCGGGACGCACTCGACCTCGACCCCCAGGTGCCGGTCATCGACTGCGACGCCCGCTCCCGTGCGTCCAGCAAGCAGGTCCTGATCACCTTGGTCCAGCACATCCAGCAGCACCTCGGCGACCGGCCCGCCCGAACCGCCCCGTCCCTCCGGGAGACCGTGTGACCACCGAAGCCGTTCCGCTCAGCGGCTCCCGCTTCCAGACCGAACCGGCCCAGCTCTACCGGGAGATGCGCCGCGACCACGGCCCCGTCGCCCCCGTCCTGCTCGACGGCGGCGTACCGGCGTGGCTGGTGCTCGGCTACCGCGAGCTGCACCAGGTGACGGGGGACCCGGTCCTCTACAGCCGTGACTCGGGCCTGTCGAACCAGTGGGACAGCATCCCCGACGACTGGCCGCTGCTGCCGATGATCGGCCGTGAGCAGCCGTCCATCCTCTACACCGTCGGCGAGCGGCACCACCAGCGCGCCGGCATGATCGGCAAAGCCCTGGAGGCGGTGGATCCGTCCGCGCTGCGCCGCCATTCCGAGCGGTTCGCCGACGAGTTGATCGACGCCGTCTGCACCACCGGTACGGCGGATCTCGTCGGCCAGTACGCGATGCTGCTGCCGGTGCGGGTACTGGCCAAGCTCTACGGCTTCCCCGACGACCAGGGAACCGGACTGGTCACCGCGCTCAACGACATGATCGACGGACGGGAGCGGGCCCTCGACGGCCAGCGGCACCTCGCCCAGTCCATGGCCGAGCTGGTGGCGCAGCGCCACGCGGAGCCCGCCGACGACGTCGTCTCCCGCATGCTGGCGGACGGCGGCTTCACCGAGGAGGAGGTCATGCAGGACCTCATGGTGATGACCGCCGCCGGACACCAGCCGACCGCCGACTGGATCGGCAACTCGCTGCGCCTGATGCTCACCGACGACCGTTTCGCCGCCTCCCTGTTCGGCGGGCGCAACAGCGTCGCCGAGGCCATGAACGAGGTCCTCTGGGAGGACACCCCGACGCAGAACGTGGCCGGCCGCTGGGCGTCGCGCGACACCCAGCTCGCCGGACGCCAGATCCGGGCAGGCGACCTCGTCCTGCTCGGTCTCCAGGCCGCCAACGCCGACCCGCAGGTGCGGACCGACGCCTCCGCGTTCACCGGCGGGAACAGCGCGCACTTCTCGTTCGGCCACGGCGATCACCGGTGCCCCTTCCCCGCGCAGGAGATCGCCGAGGTGATCGCCCGGACGGCCATCGAGGTCGTCCTCGACCGGCTGCCCGACATCGACCTGGCGGTCCCGGCCGAGTCCCTGACCCGTCGCCCCTCGCCCTGGCTGCGCGGACTGACGGAGCTGCCCGTGCGGTTCACACCCACCCCTGCTCTGGGAGGCAACTGACCATGACGTCCGGCACCGCAGACGTGCGGATCCCCCTGGACCCCTTCGTCACCGACCTGGACGGCGAGAGCGCGAAGCTGCGCGCAGCGGGACCCCTGGCGGCGGTCGAGCTGCCCGGCGGTGTCCCCGTGTGGGCCGTCACCCGGCACGCCGAGGCGAAGGCCCTGCTGACGGACCCCCGGCTGGTCAAGGACATCAACCGGTGGGGTGCCTGGCAGCGCGGCGAGATCCCGGCGGACTGGCCGCTGATCGGCCTGGCCAACCCGGGCCGCTCGATGCTGACCGTGGACGGCGCCGACCACCGGCGGCTGCGCACGCTCGTCGCCCAGGCCCTCACCCCCCGGCGGGTCGAGGAGATGCGCGCCCGTATCACCGAGCTCACCGAGGGGCTGCTGGACGCGCTCCCCGCGGACGCCGGTGTCGTCGACCTCAAGGCGGCCTTCGCCTACCCGCTGCCGATGTACGTCGTCGCCGACCTCATGGGCATCGACGAGGCCCGTCTGCCCCGGCTCAAGGTGCTGTTCGAGAAGTTCTTCTCGACCCAGACCCCGCCGGACGAGGTCGTCGCCACCCTCGTGGAACTGGCCGCGATCATGGCCGAGACGGTCGCGGCGAAGCGGGCGGCACCCGGTGACGACCTGACCAGCGCGCTCGTACTGGCCTCCGAGGACGGCGACCGGCTGACCGACGAGGAGATCGTCTCCACCCTCCAGCTGATGGTCGCCGCCGGGCACGAGACCACCATCTCGCTCATCGTCAACGCCGTCGTCAACCTCTCCACCCACCCCGACCAGCGGGCGCTCGTGCTGTCCGGAGAGGTCCCCTGGTCGGCGGTGATCGAGGAAACGCTGCGCTACGCGACCCCGACCTCGCACGTCCTCATCCGGTTCGCGACCGAGGACGTCCCGGTAGGCGACAAGGTGATCCCCGCCGGGGACGCGCTCATCGTGTCGTACGGCGCGATAGGCCGCGACGAACTGGCGCACGGCCCGACGGCGGGCGACTTCGACATCACCCGCGAGACGCGGACCCGGCACATCTCCTTCGGCCACGGCCCGCACGTGTGCCCCGGCGCGGCGCTCTCCCGGCTGGAGGCGGGGGTGGCCCTGCCCGCGCTGTACGCCCGTTTCCCGAGGCTCGACCTCGCGGTGCCGGCGTCGGCACTGCGCAACAAGCCGGTGGTCACCCAGAACGACCTCTTCGAGCTGCCGGTACGGCTCGACGGCTGACCGAGGTCCGCGGGAAGCCCAACTGCCGTGGATATACGCGGCGGGCCCCGCCGGTCGCCCGGCGGGGCCCGCGCACGTCGGAGGCTCCTGTCCGGTCAGGTGGTGTGCAGCGTCAGCCCGTAACGGCCGAGGATCTCGTTCACCGGCTGGAACCAGGTCTCACCCCCGCCGGAGCAGTTGCCCCAGCCGCCGGAGGTGACGCCCTGAGCCTGGTCACCGCTGATGAACGAGCCGCCCGAGTCGCCCGGTTCGGCGCACACGCTGGTCTTCGTCATCTGACGCACGGCGCCCTGGCTGTAGTTGACCGTCTCGTTCTTGGCCAGTACGGCACCGCAGTGCCAGCGGGTCGTCGACCCCGAGCGGCAGATCGAGGCACCGATCGGCGCCTCGGCCGAGCCGCGCACCAACTGGTCCGGGACGGTGCCCCAGCCGAGCACCACCGGCACGGTCCACCAGCCGCTGCCGACGTTGACCCACGCGTAGTCGTTCTCGGGGAACGAGGAGCCCTGGAAGTTGCCGATGTAGGAGCCGTCCCAGCCCCTGACCCCGGCACCCGCGCCGCCGCAGTGTCCGGCGGTGACGAAACCACCGTGCACCGAGAAGCCGATGGAGCAGCGGACGTTGCCGGTGTAGTACGGGTCGCCGCCCACGGTTCCCGCCGCGAAAGTCCGCGCGGCGGCCCGCACGGTGCGCACGGTCACGGGTCCGGCCTCGCGGGCCTGGTCCACGAACCGGCGGACATCGTTGTCGGCTCGCTCGCCGCGAACGACGTTCACGACCACCGTGTTCGCGATCGGATCGACCGACCAACTGCTCACACCCGCAGGTGCGTCCAGGCGGTCGATTCGCGATTTGGCCGCGTCGAGCCGGCGTTCGCTGTGCTCGACGGTGCGGACGGCGGCGCCGGACGAGCGCAGGGCGCGGACCGTCGAGGCCTCGGCGTCCGCGGTGACGGCGACGGTCAGCTTCCCGCTCGCCGCGTCGAACCAGGCGCCGCCGTACGCGGATCCGGCAGCCTTGCGTGCCTGGGGCGCGAGGCCGGTGGCGCGGCGTTCGGCGGCGAGGCGTGCCTCGGCCTCGGACCGCGACAAGCCGAAGTCCCTCTGCATCGCCTTCAGCAGCCCGGCGGAGGCCGGAGCGGAATCGGCCGAGCGGGTGGTGGAGTGCGAAGGGGCGGAACCGGCGGTGTCGCTGGCCGAGGCGGGCAGCGTGCCGGCCGCGGCCCAACTGCCGATCAGGAGCATCGCGGCCACGCCGACATGCCTGAGTCTGGTGCGTCTCATGGAAGTTGCCCTTCGTCGTTCCCTTGAGGTGGGGGTGGAACAACCGCAGACTGAGAGCGCTCTCACAGGATTTGGGCAGATCCTAGCGACTCGCGACGGTCAGGTCCATGCCAACGCGGAGATTGGCGCGTTCACGAGTGCGACGACGAAGTCGTCGGTCACGGGCTCGTCGCTCTCCTCAACGCCGCTTCCAGCCCGTCGAGGAACACTTCCAACGCACCTGGATAAGCACTGTCGTTCATGGTCTCCGCCAGCGCGTCCACGGACGCGGCGATATGCGGGTACCGGTCCGCGTCCAGGCAGGCGTACGTCTGATGCCACGCCGCGCGGTCGGCAGCCGAGGCCTCGGCGGGAAGAGCCATCGCCGCCGCGTCGATGGCGGCGAAGCCCAGCGTGAAGTCGATGAAGCGGTGGTAGTGGCGGGCGGCGTCGGCCGGGGGGAACCCGGCGCCGCGCAGGATTCCCAGGCCGATCTCCACCCCCTTCATCTCGTTGGGGCGGCGCGTGACCCTGGACGCCGCCAGCACCGCGGCCTGCGGATGCGCCGTGTAGGTGCGATGCAGGCTGGTCCCCACGCGGCGCACGTCCTCCCGCCAGTCACCCGTGACGCGCACGTCGCGCAGGCTCATGCCGATCAGTTCGTCCGCCACCGCGAGCACCAGGTCGTCGGTGCTGCGGAAGTAGCGGTAGAGGGACGAGGGGTCCGCCCCGAGTGCCGTACCCAGCCGCCGCACGCTCAGCGCGTCACTGCCGTGCTGGCTGAGCAGACGGATCGCGGTGCTCACGATCAGCTCATGGCTGAGCGTGGTCCCCGCCTTCGTGGTGCGGCGTCGGCGCCCGGTCGCGAGCCGCCCCGGGGGAGCGGCACCGTCCGAATCACCGGTCAGGGCGTCCATGCGTACTCCAGGAGGGTGGCGGCAGGAGGCGGGGCTGAGGCGCGGCGACTATGACAACATCGTTGACCAGCGGTGTCCAGGGGTGTTCCGCGTACTGCGGTCAGGCGTCCGGCGCCGCGTGGACCCGGCGGCCGTCGACGTAGGTGAGGTGCACGCGGGTCTCGGCGATCGCCTCCTGCGGGATGGCGAACGGGTCGCGGTCGAGGACGACGAGGTCGGCCCGGTTGCCGGGGCGCAGGCTGCCGGTGTCGTCCAGGTGGTTCACGTATGCGCTGCCGGCCGTGTACGCCGCGAGGGCGGTGGTGAGGTCGAGGGCCTGCTCGGGGAGGAACGGCTTCGCGGTGGAGTCCGGCAGCACACGGTTGACCGCCACGTGGATGCCGGCGAGGGGGTCGGGGCTGGACACGGGCCAGTCGCTGCCCGCGGCGAGGGCGGTGCCCGCGCGCAGCAGATCTCCGAACGGGTACTGCCACGCGGCGCGTTCCGGGCCGAGGAAGGGAATGGTCAGGTCGTCCATCTGCGGTTCGTGGGCGGCCCACAGGGCCTGGATGTTCGCCGTGGCGCCCAACTCCCGGAAACGGCCGATGTCGTCGGGGTGGACGACCTGGAGGTGGGCCAGATGCGGACGGGTGTCGCGCCGGCCGTTGGCGGCGCGCGCGGCGGCCACCGCGTCGAGGGCCTCGCGGACCGCGCGGTCGCCCAAGGCGTGGAAGTGGACCTGGAAGTCCTCGGCGTCGAGAGCCGCGACGTACCGCTTGAGGGCGTCGGGATCGATGAAGCTGAGACCGCTGTTCGCCGTGGCGCAGCCGCAGCCGTCCAGATACGGAGCGGTCATGGCGGCGGTGTGGTTCTCCGCCACCCCGTCCTGCATGATCTTGACCGTGGAGCAGCGCAGCCTGCCGTGGGTGAGGCGCTCGCGCTTGGCCATGAGGTCGGGGATCTGCTCCTCTCCGGCCGTCCGGTGCCACCACAGGGAGCCGACCACCGAGGCGGTCAGCGAGCCGTCCCGGGCGGCGGTGAGGTAGGCGTCGGAGGGGTCGGGGTAGCCGTCCGAGCCGCACAGCAGGGCGTCCTGCCAGGCCGTGATGCCCAGGCTGTGCAGCAGTTCCTGCGCGCGCAGCAGTCCGGTCAGCCGGTCCGCGGGGGTCTGGGGCGGCAGGTGCCGGCCCACCAGGCCGACCGCGCCCTCCTGGAGCATGCCGACGGGCTCGCCGTCGGCGTCGCGTTCGATGCGGCCGTCCACCGGGTCGGGGCTGTCGGCGGTGATGCCGGCGATCTCCAGGGCGCGCGAGTTGACCCAGGCGCCGTGATGGTCGCGGTTGAGCAGGTGGACGGGCCGGTCGGGGATCACCGTGTCGAGGGCCTGCCGGGTCGGTATGCCACCGTCGAAGCTCTCCATCGACCAGCCGCCCCCGGTGATCCACTCCTTCTCCGGGTGGGCGTCGGCGTATGCGCGCACACGGCGCAGGTACTCGTCCGGGTCGACGGTCCCCGTCAGGTCGCATTCACCGAGTTCCAGGCCGCCCATGACGGCGTGGATGTGCGCGTCCTGGAAGCCGGGCAGCAGCAACCGGCCGCGCAGGTCGACCACTTCGGTGTGGTCTCCGACGAGCTCCTCGACCTCGGAGTGGCCGACGGCGGTGATCCGGCCGTCGGTCACGGCGAGGCAGGTGGCCCGGCTCCGGGACGGGTCCATCGTGAGGACCGGGCCGTTGGTGAAGACGAGATCTGCGGCGGGGTGAGACATGGGAGACGGGCTTCCAATCGTGGGTCTACGGGTTGGGTTTCCGGGAAAGGCCGTGACCGTGTCCGTGGGTGCCTGTGCCTGTGCACGGGACAGGTACGGCCGGTGAGGCGCGTGGTCGTGAGCCGTCAGGGCAGCGGCTGGGCTTCGGGCTCCGCGGCGGTGGGGGCGGGGGCCTGTGGCGTGAAGTAGGGTGCCCGCCGGTGCCACTTGGCGACGGCGCTCACGATCAGGCCGATGACGACCATGACCGCCGGGCACAGAAGGTTGAACCAGCCGTTGTCCACGCTGACGGCGAAGGTGTTGCTGAGCGTGGCGTAGTAGAACGCGAGATAGGCGCCGAGAGCGAGCAGGAGCAGTCCGCACACGGCGGGGACGAGGACGGCGCCCACTGCCTGCCGTGGATCGGTGCGGAAGGAGCGGACCGTGCCGCGGAACCGGGCCGCACAGGCGAGTGCGACGAGGCCGTAGTAGAGGGCGACGAGCAGGCCGATCGCGTTGACCGCGGCGAGGATGGCCTCGTTGAGCTTGGGGATCACCAGCATGAGCACCGCGATGACCGCCGAGATCAGGGTGATGAGGACGGTGCCCGCGGTCGGACCGCCGTGCCGCTCACTGACGCGGCTCCAGACCGGTCCGAGAGTGCGCTCCCGGCTCATGGCCAGCGTGAGACGGGCGGTGGGGATGATTCCCGCCTGGAGGGAGGCCACGGCGGAGAACATCAGAGCGATCAGCGGGAGAGTGGCCAGCGGCTCGTCGGCGAGACGGGAGGCGAAGTAGGTCAGACCCTCGGCGCCGGTCCCGCTCATCTCGGGCTCCGTCATCACCCGCTGGAAGGCTGCGGCGCCCAGCAGGAACAGGCCGAGCATGGTGAACAGCGCGATATGGCTGCCACGGGCGGCGTCGCCGGTGTTCTCGGTCTCCTCGGTGACGGAGAAGGCGGCGTCCCAGCCCCAGTAGAAGAAGACCGCCAGGACCAGCCCCTGGGCCAGACCGCTCACCGAGTCGACGGCGAGCGGGTCGAACCAGGAGAACGAGAACGGCTGGTCCCCGGCGACAAGGCCCCAGCAGCAGAAGACGAGCAGGACCACGTACTCGAACACGAGCAGCCAGGTCTGGAAGCGGGTCGCCTTCTGCACCCCGGTGACGGCGGTGATGGTGACGGCGGCCAGGACGAACAGACCGACGAGAGTGCACTGGAGCGTCGAGTTGGCGTCGAGCTGCCGGCCGAACAGACTGTCCAACCCCGCCTTGTGGGCGCACTGGATGAGCACGGAGCCCGTGACGGACGTGGTGTAGGCGAGGAAGACGACACCGGCCGCCAGAGGCACCCAGCCCGCGATCATCCCGAGCCAGGGCCCCAGGGTGCGCCCGACCCACGCGTACGCGGTGCCGCAGTTGGGTTCCGACTTGTTCAGCCGCGCGTAGGCGCCGACGATGCCGAGCATCGGCAGGAACGCCAGCAGGAGGATCACGGGAGTCTGCCGCCCGGTGATGGAGGCGAGCGCGCCGAGCCCGATGCCGATGCTGGTCGTGGCGGCCGTGCTGGAGGCGGCGAGGGCGATCCCGTCGATGATGCCCAGGGACTTTCTCAGCTCGACGGGCGGTGGGGTGGTGCTGGTGTCTGCCATGGGCAACCGGTCCTCGGGGACGGGACGCACAGCGTCCGTGGGCGGCTGGAAGGAGTTCCGACGCGGGCGGCGCGGGCAGACCGGATCCTGAGCGATCCGCACCGCGCGGTCGGGTGAACAGGGGCGGCCAACGCGGAGGTGCCGCGCTGACGGAGCCACATGAAACCGCCGGCGAAAGTTATCGTCAATCCTGTTGTCATAAGCCAGGCGACCGCGGACACGGCAGCGCCCCGGACCTGTCGGCGGTCCGGGGCGCTGCGCGGTGCCCGAAGGGCGGCGCCGAGGTGCGTCGCCGTCGTCACACGAGTCCGGTGTCAGTCCACCACGAGGACGATCTTGCCGGTGCCGGGCTTGGTGGACTGGGCCGTGGCCGCCTGTTCCAGGGGGAACGTGGCGGCGACGGAGGGCGTGAGGCGGCCGGCGGAGGCGAGAGCGGCCAGTTCGGTCATGCCGAGCCGGTCGGCCTCGACGAAGAGCCCTGCCAGACGTACTCCGCGTCCGGCGCGGCCGGGGCCAGGGTCGGAGGCAGGGTGGAGACCAGGATGCCGCCGGGCTTGAGCGCCTTGACCGCCTGCACCGGGTAGTCGCCGCCGACGGGGATCGCGCCGCCCCCGTTGGCCGCGATCGTCGGTTCGAGAGCTCACGACATGGGCCAGGATCCCCCCGCTGGCGCTGGCGCTGGACGTCACCGACGCCGACAGCGTCGCGGCCGCGGCGGCCGCGGCCGGTGACGTGACCGTACTGATCAACAACGCGGGCTCGCACACGGGCGTGGACGTCCACGCCGGGCAGGTCCACCGTCTCGGGGCGGCGGGCCCCGGCGTAGACCTTGGCGCCGCGCGTCAGGAACTCCTGTGCGAGGCGACGGCCCAGGCCCCGGTTCTCGAGAACGGCGTCCAGGTCCGCGACGGCTTCCGTTCAACGTGCTGTCCGTGCTGGCCTGGGTCAACTATCCGCCGGTCGGGGCCTATGGGGCGGCGAAGTCCGCCGCCTGGTCGATGACCAATGTGGTACGCCAGCAGCTGGCACCCGAAGGCATACGGGTGTCCGCCCTGCACGTCGGATGGATGGACACGGACATGGCCGCGGGCGTCACCGGCGCGAAGAGCGACCCGGGCGAGGTCGCGCGCCTCGCCGTCGACGGCCTGCGTGACGGCGCCGACGAAATCGTCATCGACGAGCTGAGCCGTCGTGTGCGGGCGGCGCTGTCGGGCGGTGTCGCCGCGCTGTACCCCCAGCTCTCGCACTGAGGCCGAGGAAGGTGACGGCACGGGCCCCCGACGGGCCGGCCGTCTCCCGCCGCGCCGACTGGCCGCCGCGCGAGGTCAATCGGCTGCCCGGGCGCGTGCGCGCGCCGGACCCCAGCCTCGTTCCAGGCCGCCAGGCGGCGCCAGCTGTTGGAGCCCGCTAGGGGGTGCCTCGCCGATCATGCCGGGCTCGCGGCGCCTGGCACCGCGCCTCGCCGCGTTGTCGTCACTCCCCGATGCGCCGCATCGGCTCCCTCCTCCGCCTTGCGATGCACGGCACCAGACGCCGCTCCCTGATCCGGCCTGATCGACGAGACACCCCCTAGAGGGCCGTCTGCTCTGCGTCGACAGCCCGCACCAGGTCGAGGGCGCGGCCGAGGGTGGTTAGGCGGGCCTCCAGGGTGTCGCCGGATGGGTAGAAGCGCACTGTGTCCACGCCCGCGTCCCGCCAGACGCGCAAGCGATCGCGCACCATCTCCTCGGTGCCGATCAGGGTGGTGGCCAGCACCATCTCATCGGTGACGAGATCGGCGGCGCCGGCGCGGTCGCCGGACTGCCAGCGGTCACGTACCGCCGCCGCGATCTCGGACCAGCCCTGGCGGCTGTAGGCGTTGTTGTAGAAGTTGGTACCGGCCGATCCCATCCCGCCGAGACTGAAGGCGAGCTCCTTCTTCCGCGGCGCGATGATCGAGCGCAGCCGGTCCTCGTCCTCGGCGAAGTTCACCTCGGCGCCCTGACAGATGTCGAGATCGCTCCGGGTCCGTCCGGACGCTTCCAGCCCCGCGTCGAGGTGGTCGAAGTAGGCCTCCTTGGAGCCCTCCGGGACGAAGCTGGTACCCAGCCACCCATCGGCCACCTGCCCGGTGAGTTCCAGCATCTTCGGCGAGAGGGTGGCGAGGTAGACGGGGATGTCGTGTTCGGCGCGCGCGGACAGCCGCATCGGCTTGCCCTCTCCACCGGGGAGCGGGATCTGGAACTCCCGCCCCGAGTAGGCGATCCGGTCACCGGTCATGGCTTGCCGGACGATGTCCACCGTCTCACGCATACGGGACAGCGGGCGGGCGAAGGGCACTCCGTGCAGGCCTTCGACGACCTGGGGTCCGGAAGGGCCGAGGCCCAGCAGGAAGCGGCCTTCGGACATCTGGGAGAGGGTGATCGCCGTGCGGGCGAGGAGGACGGGGCTGCGCGTGGCCAGCTGCATGATCCCGGAGCCGAGCAGCAGGCGTTCGGTCCGGGCGGCGAGGAAGCCCAGGGGAGAGGGCGCGTCGGAGCCCCAGGCCTCTGCCACCCAGCAGATGTCCATGCCCAGTTTCTCCGCCTCGGTGACGAAGGTGACGGTCTCCTGCCAGTTTCCGCCCGAGGCCTCGACGGTGGTCGCCGTACGCATCAGCCGTCCGCCTTCCCGTCGCGGGCTTCGGCGAGCTGCTTGATCGCTGCCAGGGTGGCGGTCATGTTGTGCTCGAACTCTCGCATCCGGACGAAGACGATCTTCTGCTCCTTGTCCGGCATCCGGTCGATGGCGAAGGACAGCCCCGAAGGCGCCGGCCCCATCTGCATCCACTGACGGAGCCGTGTGCCGTGCTCCACGGGCTGGAGGGTGAAGCGCCAGACCGCGCTGGGATGCCGTGGGTCGTCCACGGCCCAGGCGAACGTACGTGGCGGTTCGAACTCCACGATGTGCGAGGTCGTTCGCCACTCACCGAGTGCCTGATGCCTGCTGTGTCCCGTGAACCGAGCGCCCAGCGCCGGGCCCGAGGCGCCGTCCTGCCACTCGACCGACTGCAGCTCGTCGCTCGTGCTCGGCATCAGCTCGACGTCCGAGACCAGCTCCCAGACCCGCTCGGGTGGGGCGTCGATCCAGGTTTCCACCTCGACGGTCGGTGTGTCCGCATAGCGGGCCCCTGTCCATTCCATCGCTGCTCGTTCCCCTCGCTCCATGCTTCTGACCTTCAAAGTTGCGTAGATAGACTTACCTGTCAATCCCCTGCGGAGGTTCCGGACGCGATCCGCCGTGGCGACGGCCGGAGGGCAGGCCCTGCGGCGATGCCCTTCCTGTCACGCTGCTGGGTCTCATGTCGAGACCCAATATCCTGACGGCATGAGGCGGACATCCTTCGCGCACTGGCCCTGCTCGGTGGCGCGCACCATGGACTTGCTCGGCGACTGGTGGACGCCGTTGGTGCTGCGGGAGGCGTTCTACGGGATCCGGCAGTTCGACGCGTTCCAGGCGTCGCTGGGAATCGCCCGCAACACCCTCGCCGACCGCCTGCGCCGCCTGGTGGACGAAGGGCTGCTGGAGAAAGAGCCGTATCAGACCGAGCCCGTGCGCTACCACTACACCCTCACCGAGAAGGGCCGCGACTTCTTCTCCGTGCTGCTGGCGATGAGCCGCTGGGGCGACCGCTGGCTGGCCGACGAGGCGGGCCCGCCGGTGGCCCACTACCACGACGTCTGTGGCCAGGAGAGCCACGCGGAGGTGGTGTGCGCGGCGTGCGGCGAGCCGATGACGGCCGAGAACACCCACCCCCGGATGGGGCCGGGCTACCCGCCGCACCTGGCCGAACGGCCAGAGGTACGGGAGCGGTTCTCGGGCTGAGCCGGCACCCGTGATCGGGGCGGATCATCGAACGTGCGTCTTACGATCAGGGGGTGAAGAGACGGACGAACGCGAGCACGGACCTGACCGAGGCGGAGGTCCAGGAAGCGGAGCGGGCCCTCGGCATCACGTTCCCGGCCGCGTACCGGGCCCATCTGCTGCGCCCGGCCCCCGGCCGCCGCCGGCCGCGCGCGCTGCGCCGGGGGCCGGACGGCTGGGGCTGGGAGGGCGACGGCGCCACCAACCACGCGCTGCTCGCCACGCCGTTCCCGCATCCCGCCTCGTATCTCGCCGAGGACGAGGCGCTCGCCGCGCGCGAACCGCGCCGGGAGGACTACCCGGACCCGGGCTCCTTCCAGGACGCCTGGCGGGCCTGGGACGACGCGTGCGAGGAGCCCGAGGAGCGCAAGACGGCGGGGGCCGTGTACCTCCAGGACGACAACCCCTTCACCACGCTGTACGTCGTGACGGGCCCGTACCGCGACACCATGTGGCTCGACCGCAGGGCCATCAGCGACGACATCGTGCCGATCGCCCACCCCGACGGCCGGTTCCTCACCTTCGCCGAGTGGTACGACTGGCCGACGGACCCGGCGAGCTGGGCGGCCTTCGCGTCGGCCGTCAGCTGAGCGTCTTCAACCGGGACCAGGTCGAGGCGGCCCGGGACCAAGTGCCGCGTCCGACGGCCGTCCACAGGCACCCTTTGTGCGCTGTCGGGCCATGGGAACGAGGGTGGGCGATATCTTCGTTACCGAAGTGGTCCACGTCACTCATCGTGTCCGAGGGGGACTTGATGCCGGATCCGGAAGCGGCACTGGCGATGACCGCGGCGACGACGATCGTCGCGGCGATGGCGACCAGCGCCTGGGAGGCCACGAAGGCCGGGGTCGCGCGGATATTCGGGCGGGCCGGCGGCGCCGAGCCGGGGCAGGAGACCAGTGCCGGCGTCGAGGCGCGGCTGGAGCGCAGCGCGGCACGGATCGCGGTCGCCGCCGACCCGGACGAGGTGCGGCAGGCGCAGATCGTCCGCTGGTGTGAGGACCTCGAGGACCTGATGCGGGATCATCCCGATGCGGAGGCCGAGTTGCGGACGCTCGTCGAGGCGGTCCGGCAGCAGCTTCCGCCGGTCCGGCAGCAGTGGATCATGCGCGTCGAGGCGCGCGACGGCGGGTTGGCCGTCGGGGCGCAGGGGCCGGGCAGCAGGGTCGTCGTCCACCACCACGACGGGGACACGCCGCCCACCGCGGACGCCCGTTGAACCCCGACCAGCACCAGACCGTGCAGGCGGTCAACGGCTTCGCCTACGGCTGCGTCGGCGCGGACATCCACGTCTTCGGCAACGGCGTGCCGCTGTACGTCCTCCAGCGATGGCGCCCCGAGGCCCGGCCCGACCGGACCTGGCTGCTGGACCTGCCCAGCCGCATGCTGAACGCGCGGTTCGAGGTCGTCGACTTCACCGGGCGCGAGGAGGAACTGGCAGAGCTGCGCCGCTGGCGCGATCACGGTCCACGGCTGTCGGTCCAGTGGCTGCACGCGCCGGGCGGCCAGGGCAAGAGCCGACTGGCCGCGCAGTTCGCGAAGGAGTCGGAGGCCGCCGGCTGGACCGTGGCGACGGCCGCGCGCGGCCCCGGCGTCGCGCACCCGCCACCCGGCAGCCAGGACCTGCGCACCGACACCCGCGCCGGCGTGCTCCTGGTCGTCGACTACGCCGACCGGTGGCCGGTGGCCCACCTGACGTGGCTGCTCAGCAACACGTTCCTGCACCGGGCCACCGACCAGGCGCGCGTACTGCTGCTGGCCCGCAGCCGAGACCCCTGGCCTGCCGTCCGAGCCTCCATCGCCGACCTCCGGGCCGACGCCTTGACACACGCCCTGCCCCCACTGGCCGATGCCGACCGCCGGGTGGGTGTCAGCGAGCGCCACGGAATGTTCCTCGCCGCGCGCGATGCCTTCGCCGCTCTCTACGGGGTGCCCGCGCACGCCGTCGAACCACCCGACGAACTGAGCGGACCCGACTTCGGTCTGACACTCGCGGTTCACATGGCCGCGCTGGCGGCCGTGGACCGCCACGCCCATGCCGCCACCGCGGCCCCGGCGGCGGACATGACCGGCCTGACCGCCTACCTGCTGGACCGGGAACGACGCCACTGGCACACACTGCACGAGACCGGGGCGCTCAGCACCACACCAGCGGAGATGTCCCGCGCCGCCTTCGTCGCGGCGCTCACGGGACCGCTCCCTTACCGGGAGGCGAAGGCGGCGCTCGAGACGGCCGGGCTCGGTGCCGGCGCCGACCGCCTGCTGACCGACCACGCGTACTGCTACCCACCCGGTGCCTCCACGACCGTCCTGGAACCCCTCTACCCCGACCGCCTCGCCGAGGACTTCCTGGCGCTCTCCCTCCCGGGCCACCACCTCCCCGAGCACACCGCCGACCCCTGGGCCGTGGATGTCCCCGAACTCCTCATGCCCGCGCCGCCCGCTGCCGGGTCCGCCGGCTCGGAAAGCGGTACGAGCCGGGCCGCGGACGGCGGCGACGGGCTGCCGTCGTACGCGCCGCGGGTCCTCACGTTCCTCACCGCCGCCAGCCATCGCTGGGAGCATGTGCTCGCCACACTGGAAGCCCTCGACGCACGCCTGCCGGACGACGTCTCCTCGAACGAGGTGCTTGCCGCGGCAGCGGCCGGCCTCACCGAACGCCTTGCCCCGCACCGCCTGTCGGTGGCATCCGGCCTCGCGGAACGCGCCCGGATCCACAGCGGGTTGGGGCAGCGGCTCCACCAGGCGCACCAGGCCGAGAAGGCGGCGTCCGCATACGCGGAGGCCGTGCGGCTGTATCGCGGGCTTTCCGCCTCGAACCCGCGGGATTTCGAACCCGACTTCGCCGAGTCGTCGTTCGAGCTGGCCATGACGCTGGTGTTCGCGGAGCTGGAGCCCTGGGCGCGAGACCCACTCGCGAACCTCGCGGTGGACACCGCACGGCTCGGTGAGGCGGCGGCAGCCTTCCGGGACGCGATCGAGGTCTTCCGCCGGCTGGCGGAGGAAGACCCCGCCGAGCACCAGGAGAACCTGGCCGCGGCACTGACTGTGGCCTCCGTCCTCGTACCGCGCCTGGGGCAGTCCGACCTGGCGGTGGCAGCGGCGCTGGAGGCGGTCGACATGGTCCGCCACCTGACGCACGAGGAGCCCGAGGAATGGGCTCACCAACTGCCCTATGTGCTGGTGGCCTCTGCCGTGGCCCTGGCCGGGGCACACCCCGAGCGGGCATGGGCCCTCGCCGACGAGGCTGTCGGTATCGCCCGCCGGATGGCCCACGAGGCCCCGGCGGAGAACGTGGAGCACTTGGTCTTCACGCTCACCACCCAAGGGTCGGTCCTGCTGAGACTGGAGCGGGCCGAGGAGGCCATCGACGCGCTCAGCGAGGCCGCGGAGCTCCGCGGCCGAGGATCAGGGGCGGGCCAGGGCGAAGACGCCTGGTTCGGCGTCATGGCCCACGCGCTCAGCTTCGTCTGGGTGCAGGAACGGGCCACCGGCGCGACGAAGGGGCGCAGCATGGCCGTGGAAGTGCTGAGCCGACTCGCCCACGGCGACACTTCCGGCCGCGC
Organism: Streptomyces sp. TSRI0107; assembly: GCF_001905845.1. Taxonomy (GTDB): domain Bacteria; phylum Actinomycetota; class Actinomycetes; order Streptomycetales; family Streptomycetaceae; genus Streptomyces. The sequence goes on from NZ_LIVZ01000013.1 coordinate 159,522, forward strand.
GCCCGCGCTGCTGACAGCGCTGACCGCATTCGTCGGCATGCTCGGAGCGTCCGCCTCCGTGGAGGACGCGCTCGCGGTCCGGCGCGCCATGATCCACCTCCTCAGGACGTCGGACGAGATCCCGTACGCCGGGGGCGACGGCCTCATCGGGCGGTCCGACGTTCATGCCGTGCTGATCGAAGCGGGCGTCCTCCTGGCGAGGACGGGGCGGTGGGACGAAGCCCTGGTGTACCTGGACGAGGCGGGCCGGGAACTGTGGGCCAACGGAACCGACCCTCTGGCAGCGTGTTTCGGGAGTGCGCTCACGTTCATGACCGCCATGCTCGCCGGCCTGGATCCGAACGAGAACGGAGATCCCTACCGGCGAATGGCCCGGCCCGAGGCCGTGCGCGTGCTGGAGCGGATAGCCGAGACCTACCGCCGCCTCGCGCAGGACGACCCCACGGCACACGAACCCGGCCTCGCGTCCACAGTGAAGATCCTGTCCGAGGCGCTCTGGTACCTGGGACGGGGCCGGGAAGCCGTGGACGCGGGCCGGGAATCGGTCCGGACCTGGCGTAGCTGCGCCGCCCGGGACGGCGCCGCCGAACACCGTGACCAACTCGCCCTGGCCCTCAGCCGCCTCGCGGACAAACTGACAGACACCGAAGAAGCGGAAGAAGCCGCCATGGCAGGGCGGGAGGCCGCCGCCCTCTGGCGCGCGCTGTCCCGCGACGACCCCGCCGACCACCGGCGCGCCGCGACGGCCCTCTTTCTCGTCGCCCTGAACCTGCGGCGGCTCCGCCCGGCCGAGGCCCTGTCCGCCGCGGAGGAATCAGCCGGCCTCCTCGCACGCTTCCCCGCCGACGACCCCGCAAAGCACCACTCCAGCCTCGCCGCGGTCGACCAGCTCATCACCGAGATCCGGCAGGAGCTGCGCGAGTAGACGAAGTCCGGAACCGGAAAGGAGCCCTCTTCCGGGACACGCCGCGTCCCGCTGCGAGACTGAGGACGCCCAGCCTCGGACAGCGAGAGAGAAATACCGTGAACGACGTCCAAGAAGGTCTCTGCTTCGCGGGCCCCGCCGTCGTGACGGTTTTCGTCATCGGCGCGGGCAACGAACCGCTGCCGCCGGAGGCCTTCCGGCTCGCCGGACTCACGCCCGACGAGGTGCGTCCCTTCATGCTGCAGGACCAGCCGGCAGAGATCGCCTCGCGCGGCCTCATGTCGTACGACCTCACCTTCCACGACACCTCTGCGGCCCTGTCCGCCTACACGCGCGAGGTCCTGCGCCGCCTGTGCGCGGACGGCCGGGCCGTGGCCTGGGCCGCGTTCGAGGGGTCGTTCCACTACGACCACCTCCTCACCGAGGACATCGCCGCCTCGGTCTACGGGTACTGTGCGAGCGGCGCCGAGCCCGTCGTCGCATGGGACTTCACCACCCTGCGCAGCGCAGCCTGGCGGCAGCGGACAGCCGAAGCCCGCGAGACCCTGCGGGAACTGCTGCGTTGACTTCCGGCCACTACGAGCCGCCGCCCTCGCGAGCCGACAGGTCGGACGCGTGTTCCCGCCTGTCACTCGATGGGGAAATGCCGGCAAGGCGGATGGATCACGTCGTCATGCTGTGAGCGGCACATGGTCCGTGCGACCGGTCGGCTGTGCCGCACATGTCGGACAGTGAAGGGGGCACGTCACATGACTCCTACGCAGGGCAGCCGGGGCTTGGACGAGCAGGCGGTCCTGCTCGTCGCGGGGCTGGCGGACCTGGCCGTGAGCACGATCAGCTCGGCTGTGGGCACGCTGCAGGGATTGGTCCGCCGCTCCGACGGGCCCGACATCGCGCGCGACGCCCAGCAGGACCTGATGGCCCGCGGCCGTATCGCCCTCGATCGCTCCGCTGCCGCGCCCGCCGCCCACCTCGAGGTGCTGGCCCAGCACGCGAGGGTCCGGCGGACGGCGCCCGGCGGCGATGTCTGAGCGCTTCGGCCTCGCCGAGTTCAAGGACCGTGTCGACACGGTCCTGGCCGCGGTTCTCGCGGAGGAAGCGGAGCAGTTCCTCGCGATCGACGACGCGCTGCATCCGGTGGCCGAGCAGTTGCGGGAGGCGGCCCGGCACGGCAAGCGGCTGCGCGCCGCGTTCTGCTACTGGGGGTGGCGTGCGGCCGGCCAGCCCGACAGCGACGCTCTGGTGCGCGCGGCGGCATCCATGGAACTGGTGCACGCGGCCGCGGTGGTGCACGACGACCTCATCGACGACAGCCCGCTGCGCCACAACCTGCCCACGGCCCACATAGCCTTACGGGCGGCCGTACCCGGCCGTCCCCGGGCCCGCGCCGCAGCCCGCTCGCTGGCCATGCTGGTCGGGGATCACCTGATGGCCCTGGCGGGGCAGCTGTTCGCCACCAGCGGCCTGCCCGCCGCCTTCCTGGCCCGCGCGCGGCCGGTCTGGGCGGACCTCGCGCGGGAGCTGATCGCAGGCGAGTGCCTGGAGATCCTCAGCACGGGCGCACACCCGGACCCCGATGTGTCGCTGAAGGTGGTGCGCTACAAGACCGCGAAGTACACCGTCGAACAGCCTCTGCTCATCGGCGGCCTGCTCGCCGGCGCCGCACCGCGGCTGCGGGCCGGCCTGTCCGCGTACGGGCTCCCGCTCGGCGAGGCGTTCCAGCTGCGCGACGACCTGCTGGGCCTGTTCGGCGAGTCCCGCCGCACGGGCAAGGCGAGCCTGGACGACATCCGCGGACAGCGGCCCACCGCCCTGCTGGCCACGACCTGGCAGGCCGCCCTGCCCGCCCAGCGCGAGCACCTCGCCGGTGTACTGGGCCGCCGCGACCTCACCGAGGAGCACCTGCGCGACGTACGCGAGCTGATGACCGCGCTCAAGGCGCCGGAGCGGGTCGAGGACATGATCGCCTCCCGGGTGCGCGAGGCCGTCGGCTGCCTGGACGGCCTCGACATGCCACACCCGGCCCGGCGGGCTCTGACCGATCTCGCCCGCCTGGCCACCGACCGCCACCACTGACCCGCCTTCCCCGACGGCTCACCGTCGAAGCCGTGCGGCTCACCGAGAGGGACTGCCCACATGAGCTACACCGATGCGTCCATGGACGCCCTGCGCCAGGAAGGAGACGACCTCGCCGACGCCGTCGTCGCCACACTGTTCGAGCGCGGCGAGGTGGGCACGTTCAACACCCTCATGCGCTACGTGTCCAACGCCGGCTCACCCCTGCCGGACGGGCTGCCCGACGTCGCCCGTGAGTACCTTCAGGCCACCAGCGTGCCGCCGGCCTGGGTGGACTGGGCGGAGATGGAGAAGGCCCGGCTGTTCTTCATCGACAACAACGTGCACATCTCCACCGCGCTGTCCTTCGCCTCCATGCCCGCCTGCTACGTCGTCCCCCACGTGGCGAAGCTGCTGTCGGCCACCCATGGGCTGGACTACCCCTCCAAACGGATGGCGGAGACCGGCCAGTTCACCGTCTACCTCATGCAGCCCGACGCCTTCGAAGCAGGCAGCCGGTTCATCCCCGCCGCGCAGAAGGTACGCCTGCTGCACGCCTCCATCCGCCACCACCTCATGCGCGAGGGCCGCTGGGACACCGCGACGCTGGGGACGCCGATCTGCCAGGAGGACATGATCGGCGGGCAGATGTTCTTCTCCATGCTCGTCCTGGACAGTCTGCACCGGCTCGGCATCCACATGAGCACCGAAGGGGCGGAGGCCTACTTCTACGCATGGCGCGTCGTCGGCGCCATCCTCGGCGTCGACCAGACGGCGGGGCCGAAGACCCTGGAAGAGGCCCGGCAGTTCCTCGACCTGTACATGATCCGCCACATGGGCCCCTCCGACGAAGGCGCCCACCTGACCCGGCAGCTCATCGACCTCTACGAGGAGGTCGTCCCCGGAACCCTCTTCGACCCCATCGTCTCCGCCCTGATCCGCTACCTGATCGGCGACACCTGTGCCGACTGGCTCCAGGTCCCGCGCACAGCCTGGGACAGCGTGGTCAAGGTCGTCCCCAGCCTGCTCGGCGTGCTGGAGACCATCGAGGACCGCTCACCCCTCGGAGCGTGGGCGCTGGACCGTCTCGGGCACCTCACCACCGTCTTCGAGCTGTCCTCGCTGACCCGCGGCCGTGTCATGCACTACGCCATCCCCGAGCAGCTGAAGAAGGACTTCGGCGTCACCGGCACCGTGCCCCGCACCCACCGCTGGACACCGCCCGCGCCCACGGTCGGGTCCTGACACGCCCGGCCGGACGGAGGTCCCGCTCCGCGCCGGAGACCGGCGGGGCCGTGTCAGGGAGCTCGCGGTGGTCTGACCCAGCCCAGGGACCGTTCGACGGCCCGCTGCCAGTTCTCGTACTCCGCCTCCCGCCGCTCGGGATCCATCGCGGGCATCCACTGGGCGGCCCGGTGCCAGTTGCGGCGCAGCACCTCCAGGCCGGGCCAGTAGCCGGCGGCGAGCCCGGCCGCGTAGGCGGCCCCGAGGGAGACCGTCTCGGCGACCATGGGCCGCACCACGGGCACGTCGAGCACATCGGCCACGAACTGCATGAGCAGGTTGTCGGCGGTCATGCCCCCGTCCACCTTCAGCTGCTGGAGGGGGACGGAGGAATCGGCGTTCATGGCGTCGACCACCTCCCGGGTCTGCCATCCGGTGGCCTCCAGGACGGCACGCGCCAGGTGCCCCTTGGTGATGTAGGAGGTCAGGCCGACGATGACCCCGCGCGCGTCGCTGCGCCAGCGGGGCGCGAACAGACCCGAGAAGGCGGGCACGATGTAGCAGCCGCCGTTGTCCTCGACCGTCCGCGCGAGGGTCTCGATCTCCGGGGCGCTGCTGATCAGTCCCAGGCGGTCGCGGAACCACTGCACGAGGGCGCCGGTGACGGCGATCGACCCCTCCAGCGCGTACACCGGCGGCTGGTCCCCGATCTGGTACGCCACGGTCGTCAGCAGCCCGTGCCGGGACCGCACGAGGTCGAGACCGGTGTTGAGCAGCAGGAAGCTGCCCGTCCCATAGGTGCACTTGGCCTCGCCCGGGGAGAAGCAGGTCTGGCCGAAGAGGGCGGCCTGCTGGTCCCCGAGGGCTGCCGTGATGGAGACACCGGGCAGCAGCGCGCGGGCCTCGCCGTACGGCTCCGCGGACGACCTGATCTCGGGCAGCATCGAACGCGGCACCCCGAAGAAGGCCAGCAGCTCTTCGTCCCAGGTGAGGGTGCGGATGTTCATCAGCATCGTGCGGCTGGCGTTGGTGGCGTCGGTGATGTGCAGGCCGCCGTCGGCGCCACCGGTGAGATTCCAGATCAGCCAGCTCTCCATCGTCCCGAACAGCACCTCGCCGTCCTTGGCACGCTGCTCGATGCCCTTGACGTGGTCGAACAGCCAGCGGATCCGCAGCGCGGAGAAGTACGTCGACGGCGGCAGGGCGCACCGGTCCAGGAAGAACTCCTCTCCGGGGCTCTCTCGCAGCTCCTCGACCAGCGGTGCCGTGCGGGTGTCCTGCCAGACGATCGCCCGGCACAGCGGCGCGCCGGTCCGCCGGTCCCACAGCACCGTCGTCTCGCGCTGGTTGGCCAGGCCGACGGCGGCGACCTGCTCCCGCTCCACACCGGCGTCGGACAGGGCCTCGGGCACGACGCGCCGCAGGTCCTGCCAGATCTCGGCGGCGTCGTGCTCGACCCACCCCGGCCGGGGGAAGTGCTGCTGGTGCGCCTTCTGCGCGACCGAGACCAGCCGCCCGCGGTGGTCGAACAGGATGCATCGGGTCGAGTTGGTGCCCTGATCGATGGACATTACGTACCGTTCAACCATGATCGGCTCTGCCTTCCGACGGGTCGGGGGGCGGCTGTCCTGGCCTACCAGCGGGCGGCTCCCAGGTCTCTGGAGATCGCCCGGGCGGCTTCCCGGATCAGACTGATCAGCTGCGGGCGGGGCTTTCCCTGGCTGTCGCAGATCCGCTCGACCGATCCGGACAGCCCGATCGCGCCGACGACGAGACCGCCGTGCCCGCGGATCGGCGCGGCGAGCCCGGCCTCGCCCATGCTCATCTCCTGGACCTCGGCGGCCCAGCCGACTTCCCTGACCTCGACGAGCGCCCGGGCGAGCCGCTCGGGATCGATCAGAGTGTGCCGGGTGTACGCCTCCAGCTCCTGCACCTGCTCCCGGTCCGGTTCCACGGCCGCGGTCCCGAAGGCCAGCAGCACCTTGCCGAGCGAGGAGGCGTGCAGGGGCAGCAGCGCGCCCACGTCCATCGTCTGGAACGTGTCGTCCGGTCGGAACACGTGGTGGACGATGAGCACCTGGCCCTCCAGCGGAGTCCCCAGGCGCACCGCCTCACCGCTGCGCGCGGCCAGCGCGTCGGCCCAGTTCAGCGAGCGCGAGCGCAGCTCGTTGACGTCCAGATAGCTGGTGCCGAGGTGCAGCAGGGCGGCTCCGAGCTGGTACTTTCCGGTCGCCGCGTCCTGTTCCACGAAGTCCACGTGCTGGAGCGTGCGCAGAATGCCGTGGGCGGTGCCCTTGGCGAGGCCGAGCGACGCCGCCACCTCGCCGAGCCCGAGTCGGCGGGGCCCACCGGCGAGCAGACGCAGGATCGCCGCCGCCCGTTCGATCGACTGGACTGGGCCGGCCATGAGGCGAGCCTATTACCGCCGCGGACGCTTCGCCCCGCGGGCGGACGACGTTCGCGGACCGGGCGGACGGCCCGCGCGTCCGGGGGCGGATGACCTGCGTGGACAGGGCGGATGACCTGCGCGGACGGGGGCGGGATGACCTGCGCGGACGAGGGGCGTTCGGTAATGCCGACCGCTGTTCATTGACCAGCCCGATTTGTCTCCATACGTTGCTCTGAGGCCCGGTAGGTGACGAGAGCGCCGGCCGGCAGCACAGACCCACGGGAGTGAACATGGCGGCACAGCTCAACACGCTGCTACGGGCGGCATGCGAACACGTGTGTCCGGTGCCGCCCGTAGCAGGTGCGGCCTCGGCCATACGCCGACGTGTGGCGGCGGTCCTCGCCGACTGGGAGGTCTGCCCGGCGATCGTCGAGGACTCGCTGCTCGTGGTCTCGGAGCTGGCCACCAACGCGATCATTCACGCCCGGCCCCCGGCGGAGCTGCGGCTGTCGTGGGCGGGCGGCGACGGCGACGGGGTCCTCAGGGTCGAGGTCACCGACTCGGGACCCGCGCGTCCGCCGGGTCAGCCGCTCGACGGGATCGACCCCGACGAGCACGGCCGGGGCGAGGCCATCGTCCACGCCCTGGCGACGCGTCACGGCATACGGGTCCACCCCGGCGGGGTCACCCGCTGGGCGGAAGTCGCCGCGGTGTGAAGCACGGCCCGCTTCCTTGCCGCGGCGGGAGTGGGTGTGGGCATGCCATGCCACCAGCCGCTGATTGGCTCTCGCGCCGGACCGGCGTACCGGGCGAGACTGCAGACCCGATGCAGTGAAGGAGTGTCATGCAGGTAGCCGTGGTCACCTTCGACGGGTTCAACGAGCTCGACAGTTTCATCGCCTCCGCCCTGATCAACCGGTGCCGCAAGGACGGCCTGGAAGCCTTCATCACGACGCCGACGCCGGTGGTCACGTCGATGAACGGCGTCGAGGTGACAGGACAGCGCCCCATGGAATTCGTGACCGAGGCCGACGTCGTGCTGATCGGCAGCGGCGTGAAGACACGAGACGTGGTCGCCGACGACCAGCTGATCTCCCGGCTGCGGCTCGATCCCTCGCGGCAGCTGATCGGCGCGCAGTGCTCCGGCGCGCTCGTACTCGCCCGACTGGGGTTGCTGGAAGGCATGCCGGCCTGCACGGACATGAGGACCCGGCCCTTCGTGGAAGCCTGCGGCGTCGACGTGCTGGACACGCCGTTCCACGCCGAGGGCAACATCGCCACAGCGGGCGGTTGCCTGGCGTCCCAGTACCTCGCCACATGGGTGATCACCCGAACGCTCGGCGAGGAAGCCGCCCGCGACGTCCTCGACTACGTCGCTCCGGTCGGCGAGAACCAGGAGACCGTCGAGCGGGCCCTGCGCGCCGTCCGCACGGACGCGGTCGCACTGCGCTGACGCCTCGGCGAGGCCGGCCGACACGAGCCTTCCGCCTGCGGCGCCTCGCAGGCGGAAGGAGCAGAGTGGACGTATGCGCCTTGGGCAGAACCTCGTCCTGACCCGGTCGCGGAGGCGGTCCACCCCGGGGCTGGTGGTGCTCCCTCTGGTGCTGATCGTCGCGATCGCCGTCATGGACGTACATACGCCGGAATCGATCCATCTCGGTCCGCTGCTTGTCGTAGCGCCGGCCATCACCGTTTCGTTCGGGACCGCATTGCTGACCGGACTGATCGGCGCGCTCGCGGTGGCGGCCCAGGTGGTGATCGCCGTGTTCCACGGGGGCCTGACGACGCCCAACCACCTGTCGCAGATCGTGGGGCTGGCGGTCCTCTCGATCCTGGCCGTGGTCGTCTGCCTGACACGTGACCGGCGCACGGCCGAGCTGGCCCAGGTGCGCACCGTTTCCGAGGCCGCCCAACGGGCGCTGCTACGCCCGCTGCCGCGCCGGCTCGGACCCCTGCACATCTCGTCCACGTACCTGGCCGCCGAGAAGGAGGCGAACATCGGCGGTGACCTGTACGCCGTGGCCCGCACCGGCGACCGCACGCGCGTGCTCATCGGCGACGTCAGGGGAAAGGGGCTGGCCGCGGTCGGGGAAGCGGCGGCGCTCATGGGGGCGTTCCACGAGGCCGCATACCGGCACGCCACGCTCCCGGCCCTGGCCAGCGCCATGGATCACAGTCTGTGCCGCTACCTGACCCAGTTCCCCGGTACGGACGACGAGGTTCAGGAACACTTCATCACCGCGCTGTTCCTGGAGATCCCCGACCATGACCTCGTGGCGCGGCTGACGCACTGCGGGCACCCGCCACCCCTGCTCATCAGCCGAGGGCGGGTGACGCGCGTGCCGAGCCACCCCGCGCCACCACTGGGCATGTGCGGGCTGGAGCAGGACATCCGTACGTCCCACACGTTCTCGTTCGAGCCCGGTGACACGCTCCTGCTCTACACCGACGGCCTGGTGGAGGCCCGTGACGCCGACGGCGCCTTCTACCCACTGGAAAGACGCCTCGCCCGCTGGCCCAGGTGCAGTCCCGACACGCTCGTCGAACACGTGCGGCGGGACCTCCTCACCCACACCGACGGCGCCCTCGGCGACGACGCGGCCATACTCGCCGTACGGCGAACGGCAGCCTCGGCGGCGAGCGGGTAGGTGGCGGTGGCCGCCGAGGGCCGGAGCCGTCCGGCGTACCGCGTCAGGGCTGCCGCCAGATGTTGTCGAACGCCGCCTCTTCGATGCTCCGCCGCTGCCGTTCACCCGCGAGCTCCGTCACCGCGTCGTGGACGGCGGCCACCACGGTCACGACCGCCTCGTCGTCGAGGCCTTCGAAGTCTTCCGCCGGCTCATCGTGCATCACGGCGGCGGACGCGAGGGCGGCGAGGACGGGCTCGCCCGAGCTCCAGCGGTCGGCGGCGCGGCGACGGGCCGGTGAGTCGGCCACTGCCGCCCGCTCCTTCCGGCCGGGAATCCAGCGGTGCCTCTGTGGGGTCGTCCGCTCTTCCTCCTCCAGTCCGTTGACGTAGGCCTCCGACAGGCCGCGGCCCCGGCGCCACAGCCAGTCCTGGACGGACTCGTACGGCGCCTCGCGGTTGAGTGACGCCACCGACGCGTCCAGCAGGCGGTCGTCCATCGCCCGCTGCGGGCCGGGCACGATGCGATCTCCGTCCAGGGTGACGACCTGGGCGTCGACGAGGTCGATGAGTTCCGCACCCGCGAGGGCCAGCGCGAGGTCGCCCTGGTCGACGGGACGGTCGGCGACGTCCAGTGTGACGATCAAGAGGTCCTGTGCTGTGGTCATGCCGGACTCCATCTCAGTGGCATCGGTGGTTGCACCCCGCCGAGGAGCCGTACCGGCACGGCTCTCACCGGGCGCGGAATGCCGCACCACCACCATGTGGCGCGGGAGGCCGGCGCGCAGCACGGAGGGGACGGCGGAGACCCTTGGTGGCACGAGAGCCCAAGTCCGTCCGGGCAGGCGCGAGGCCGGCGCTCGGCACGACGCCGGAGCCGACGAGCAGGTCGGTCATCGGTGGCGTTCGGGTGGTCGACCGAACGGTGTCAGGTGGTTTCCTCCGTCGCTACGGGGCCGGCGTCGGGGCCCTGGGCCCTGACCCGCTGGACGTGTTCGAGTGAGTCGCGCAGCTCGTTGAGCCAGTCGTCGGCGTGCTGCCGGACCAGCCGGACGCACCAGCCGAGCGCGTCGCTGCGACTGCGGGCCACACCACTGGCGACCAGGGTGTCCAGCACCTGCCGCTCGGGTTGCCGCAGGCGCGTCATGACGGGGGCCGCGACATGCGTGAACAGGGCGCGGGTCCCGTCGCACTCCACGCCCCACGACACTTTCTTGCCGAAGCGCTGCTCGGCCTCCTGGGCCACGCCGATGCGTGCGTCGCGGGTCCGGGTGCGGAACTCCTGGATGCGTCCCTGGACGGCCGCCTCGCGCTCGGTGGGGGAGGCGTCGTCGGCCAGGTGGGGGGAGGGGATGAACCCGATGACGGTGATCTCCTCGCGGTCCACGGTGACGTCGATGAGCCGTTCGTAGACATCCTCCGGCAGGCGGCCGGCGAACCAGCCGCGAAGCTTTTCGCGCTGTTCCTTTGTAAGCATGTAATCAGCGTTACTCGCTTCCAGGCGACATGCAAGAGTGTGGCGGCGGCGCGTTGCGGGCCCTCGCCGTCGCCCCTGGGTGATCCTGGGCGACCATGCGGATGCTGCTCCTGGCCGTCCTGGTGCTCGTGGCCGCGAACGCGGTCAACAACCAGCTGGCACCCGGCCTCTACGTGCCGGTCTGCGTCACCACGGCGGCCCTCTTCCTGCTGATCGCCCGGCGTTCCGGCCTGACGGCGGACGATCTCGGCCTCGGCCGCGATTCCGCCCGTCGGGGACTGCGCTGGGGACTGCTCCTGGCCGCGGCCGTCGTCGCGGTGTACGCGGCGGGCCTCGCCGCGCCCTTCACCCGGGGGGCCTTCCATGACGAGCGTGCCGCGGGGCTGACCGCCGGAGAGCTGGTGTACCGCGTCCTGGTCCGCGTACCGCTCGGCACGGTGCTGTTGGAGGAGTTCGCCTTCCGCGGTGTGCTGTGGGCCCTGGCGGAACGAAGGTGGGGGCCCCTGAGGGCGACCGTCCTCTCCTCCGCCCTCTTCGGCCTCTGGCACGTCCTGCCGTCACGCGGGCTGACGCGTGCCAACACGGCGGCGGAGGCGCTTTTCGGCACCGCCCCGGCCGGCGTGGCGCTCGCGGTGACGACAGCCGTCGTCGGTACGGCCCTCGCCGGGGCGGTGCTGTGCGAACTCCGGCGGCGGTCGGGCAGCCTGATCCCGCCGATCGCGCTGCACTACGCGCTCAACAGCACGGGATACGTGCTGGCCTGGTCGGCGGGCCGCTGGCGGGGCTTCCCGTAGCCGGCTCGCCCGTCCCGCTTCCAAGGCCGCGAGCGCCGACCGCCCGGAAGCGGCCACACCCATTCCGTCGGGCATCGAGCCGTCCGCAACCGCCACCTGATCCGCGTACAAGAGAACCCGTTTGACGGCCCGTCATCACGCATCGCGGACCGGTGGCGCTCCTACTCTGAGCTCCATGTCTGAGACCGTTCTGTCTCCTTCGCGCCGCCGCCCGCTGACCCGGTTCCGCCGCTTCGGCGTGCTGCTGGCCTGCGGTCTGCTCGGCCTGACCGCCCCCGCGCTAGCCCCCGTCCCGGCCTTCGCCGGGCAGCAGGACACCGATGCCGTACGCATCACCGAGTTCCCGCTGCCCACCCCGCCCAGGAGTCCGGTCGGCATCACTCGTGGCCCGGACGGCAATGTGTGGTTCACCGAGAATGGAAGCAACAGCATCGGGCGGATCACCCCGAGGGGCCGGATCACCGAGTTCCCCCTGCCCACGCCCGACAGCTTCCCCGACGACATCACCGCGGGTGCCGACGGCCGTCTGTGGTTCACCGAGCCTTTCCGCAACCGCATCGGGCGGATCACGACGCGCGGCCGGGTCACCGAGTACTCGCTGCCCACGCCGGACGCCTTCCCCCTCGGCATCACCCGTGGCCCGGACGGCAATGTGTGGTTCACCGAGAACGGAAGCAACAGCATCGGGCGGATCACCCCGAGGGGCCGGATCACCGAGTTCCCCCTGCCCACCCCCGACAGCTTCCCCTACCGGATCACGGCCGGCCCGGACGGCAACCTGTGGTTCACCCTGCCCTTCGTCAACCGCATCGGGCGGATCACCCCGCACGGGAAGGTGACGGAATTCCCGCTGCCGAACCCCGACGGAGCCCCCTTCAACATCACAGCGGGCCCGGACGGGAACCTCTGGTTCACGGATTCGGGAGGCCTCGCCCACGAGATCGGCCGGATCACGCCGCGCGGCAAGGTCACCCGGTATCCGCTGCCGACTCCCGACAGCGGCCCGATCGGCATCACCGCCGGCCCGGACGGAAACCTCTGGTTCACCGAGTCCAACGTCGACCGGATCGGCCGGATCACCCCGCATGGCCGGCTCACCGAGTTCCCGCTGCCCACCGCCCCCGGCGAGAGCAGAACGCCCTTCCACATCGCCGCGGGCCCCGGTGGCACGCTGTGGTTCACAGAGCTTCTGGGAAACCGGGTGGGCCGGGTGACGGTCGGCGGTCGGCACGACATCCCTTAGGCCTCAGCCGCCGCACTTGTCGACGGCTTGCCCACCTCGCCGGCGCGGCATCCGGCGCCCCGGCTACTCGATCAGGGCGTTCGCACCGATGATCACCAGGCCGATCAGCATGTCCAGGCTTCCTGCCCGGCACGAGGACGGCCATCCGTACCCGGCGGAGCGGGCAGCCGCCACGCCCAAGCTGAACAGGGCGATGGTGTTGAAGAGCAGGGCCGCGTCCACAGCCGCGGCCTCTGCCCACCAGCCGGCCAGCGCGGCAAGCAGCATCCCCACCGTGGGCAGCACGGCGGCGGCCAGTGGCCACTCGGCGAGTACCGACCGCAGTCTGCTCCTTCTGACTGCCCCGTCGGACGGACGCTGGGCGATGACCTGCGCGTACCCGTGGGCGGTGACCGACGCCAGCGCGGTGAGCAATACCCACAGCGCGTCCGAACCGGGATCGGCCTCCTCGCCCGACGGGTCCAGCGCGGCCACCATGGCGCTGGCCAGCACCAGTCCGTAGATGCCCCCGAACAGCGAATGCTGGGGCGGCCGGTGCCGCAAGGTCCATCTTTCTGCGGCGCCCTCGGGGCGGACATGGTCGGCGCGGTCGGGCATCGCATCGCCTCGGTGCGGGAAGGGGGCGGGGTCCGCACATGCTCACCCGCGTGGTGTGAGGGAACCCGACGCCACGCGGGTGAGCATGCTTGTTGTGCCCCAAAGGAGGCAGGACACCGGTGGTTGGACGAGGCCTGCAGTCCCGCTGACCAGTGGCAGTCCCGTCCAGGCGACGCAATTAGACGCCCCACCTGTACGGGACTCCCTCTGGTCAGCCCCTCCGCATACGTTCGGTCTGTTCGCTGCCGACTTCGGTGATGCGCTGCAGATACCGCTCGATCACCCCGAGTTCGTCGTCGGTGAAATCATCGAGAGCCTGGGCGAAGGCACGGCCGGGCGTCTCCCAGGCGGCTTCGAGTTCCGGGTTCCGGCGAGCGGTGAGGGAAACGAGCATCTTCCGCCGGTCGCCGGCATCGGGCCGCCGTTCGACGAGCCCGGCCCGTTCCAGCCGGTCCACCAGGCGGCTGGCCGACCCGGAGGTGAGCCCGGTCAGCTCCGCGATCTCGCCGGTGGTCCGCGGCCGGGGCTCCAGACCGAGCAGGCTGACGCACTGCAGATCGGTCGGGTGCAGGCCGAGCTGTTCGGCCATGGCTTGGTTGAACAGGGTGTAGGCGGCGTGGTGCCGACGCGCGGCCGCAGTGACCGCGGCCACCGTCTCCGGGCGGGTGCGGCGGTTTGACATGAGCTGATCCTTATGGCCTACAGTGGCGAATGTCTGCGTCGCGCAGCTAATGTGTGACGCAGATTATTTCTATCACGTCACCCAGGAGCGTCCATGACCACCCAGCCCCCCGAGCAACTGCGCGCCCTCTACGACCGCTGGAGCGCGTTATGGCGCGGCGACTTCAGCCACGCCGAGGACATTCTCGACCCCGGCTTCGTCGTCCATCAGGCACGCCCCGACGGCAGCGACTCCGAAGCGGTCACCGGCCCGGCACGGCTGCTGCCCGAGATCGAACAGACCATGGCCGCCTTCGGCGACATCACCATCACCGTCGACCTCGGCCCGATCGTCGAAGGCGACCTGATCGCCGCGCGCTGGACCATGCGGGCCGTCTACACCGGTGGCATCCCCCACGCCACCGCCCCCACCGGCACGAAGATCGCCTTCAGCGGCCACGACATCCTGCGCGTCGCCGACGGCAAGTTCGTCGAGTACTGGACCTGCACCGACATCCTGGACGGTCTGGCCCAGCTCGGAGCCGTCTCCGGACCCAACGGCCCGGCCCAGCACTGAAGCCCCTGCGAGCTGGTGGGATTGCAAGAGCCTGCCAGGGGCGGCGGTGCGTTAGCCCATGACCGCGCGGGCTGCGTCCAGAAACGCCAGCCGGTTGTCCTCCAGGTAGTCCCGCACGCTCTCGCCATCGGGCAAGCCTTGCCACACCGTCCGGTTGAGGTCGAGGCAGTACGCGCGTGCCGCGTCGTGCACGGGCAGGGGAAACCGGGCGCGGATGAGCCGTTCCGCGACCCACAGCCTGTCCATGACGTCCCGGGTCGCCAGGAACCAGTCGTCGGTGTCGTCCCACGCGGAAGGCCGGCTGAAGGCCGAGCGTTCGGCCTTGGCCCCCGCCTCGATGAACCGCTCCAGCAGCGCCATCTTTGTGACCAGTCACCGGAATCCCGGCGGCTCCGGCTGGGCAGTCCTCGCCGACCCTGAGGGCAACGAATTCTGTGTCCTTCGCAGCGAGTCCGACCGGGCCGCGACGACTTCCTGAACCCCGAGTCCATCCTGGCCGCGTCCCGCCGGCAGCCGATCAAAGCGCCGGCGGGATGCGGCCTGCGGTGGTTCGGCCACCCTGCCCGGGTCTGGGCGAGGCTGCGCGGATGCGCCGGGCGCCGGCGTCGTGCTGGTCCTGGCCGTCCCTGCCCGCCGGGGCCTGGCGGCTGCTTCGGCTCGCGACCGCCCTGAGCGCCCCCGCAGCGGGGCCACGCCAGGAGCAGGGTGCCGGGCACGCCCGCCCTGCCCTGTCCTGGCCTGCCCTGCCCTGCCCTGGCCTGGCCCCTCCAGGCGGTCAGCCTGTCTTGTGGATGACCACCTCAGGGTGCTCGGCGGTCGGCCCGTCCAGCAGCTTCCGGTCCACGCCCTTCAGGTGCAGGTCGAAGAACGCCGTCACGTACGCGCGGGTGATCTCCTGCGACCGCTTGCCCGACAACGGCTCATCCGGCGACAGGAGCCCGAGCTGGTCACCGAGGACGGGCACGTCCGTGAACGTGAAGTGCTCCGCGCCGGTGACGTTGATCCAGCGCTTCCAGCCGTCGAGGAGCGGCCAGTCGCGTATCCAGGAGGGGTCGTCGTCGCCGGTGCCCAGCATCATGAAGGGACGCCCGCCCAGGCCCTCCGCCGGGACCGGCTCCATGAAGGAACCGTCCATGTTGGCTCCGGCCCGGACCCGCTCGTCTCCCGCCATGGTCGTCGCGGCGGAGGCGCCGCCGATGGAATGGCCGGCCATGCCGATCCTCGTGGGGTCGATCATGCGGGCGTGCCGCCAGGCGGGGTGCCGTTCGGCGAGCAGCCGGTCGAGGAGGAAGGACACGTCCTTGGCCCGGCCCTTGGGCACCACGCCGTACCCACCGGGGCCGACCTTCTCGCAGGCGACGCAGTTCAGGAGGCGCCCACCGGGAAATGCGGTGCCGACCGACTCGTAGGCGTGGTCGACGGCGGCGACGACGTACCCCTGGCTGGCGAGTTCCTCCGCGAGCAGGGACAGGGTGGAGCGGTTGACGGTGAACCCGGGCGACAGCACGACGAGCGGGAACTTCCCTCGTACGGGCGTGGCGGCGGGGCGGGCGTTGGTGCGGGTGCCGCTGAGCGTTCTGGCGGACACCACATCGGTCAGTTCCCGGTCGTCGATGAAGGCTTGTGCCTCGGCGTCGGTCATGTACGGAGCCGTCCGGCCGCCACCGGGCCGCGCCGGGTAGTACATCGAGACCATCAGTTCACGCGCTCCGGCCTCCGGCACCCAGGGGTCCGGACGGCTCTTGTCGACGAGGTGCAAGGTGTCACGGCCCACCGCGTACGACCCGGTGGGCGGCGGCAGTTCGAGGCGTACGCGGGCGGCCTCGGCGGCCGACGACTCCGCGGTGGGCGAGGGCGGCGCGGCTTGGGCCACGCCCGTGCCGAGGAGGGCGAGAGACAGACCGAGTAAGGCGGCGGCTGCGCCGCGAGGCAGATGATTCATACCGGTGAGGCTAGGCAGCGGGTCACGCCCAGGCGTCCCCCCACGGCCTGAACGATGTCGGACCCTGGGCCTATGCCGATCTCCACCCGTGGACGGACAGGGCACGCTCGTATCCCTAGGGGGGTGTCTCGTCGATCAGGCCGGATCAGGGAGCGGCGTCTGGTGCCGTGCATCGCAAGGCGGAGGAGGGAGCCGATGCGGCGCATCGGGGACCGACGACAACGCGGCGAGGCGCGGTGCCAGGCGCCGCGAGCCCGGCCTGATCGGCGAGACACCCCCTAGGGGGCGCGGGCCCGATCGATAGGAGTCTCGTGAAACGGCAACGCCTTTTGTGACTGCGCGAATTGGCGAGGAGAGGGCGCTTTCCCCGATCAGGCGTAGGCGGCGAGGAAGGCGCGGATGCCGCCTACGGCGTAGCGGTCGAGGTCGGCCTCGCTGTGCTGGGCGCCGCCGTGGAACATGGCCTGGTTCACTGGGATCCACAGCAGCAGCCCGGCGAAGTGATGGGCGGCCAGCATGGGGTCGTCGGTCTTGAGCAGCCCCTGGTCGGTGAGGCGCTGAAAGGTGGCCGCCAGGGTTGCGAGGACCCGTTCGAAGCCCTGCTCGTACCAGGCCGCGCCCAGTTCGGGGAAGGTGTCGGCGTTGGCGATGATGAGGCGGCGCAGCTGGATCACCTGGGGCTGGGTGAGAGCTGCCAGGAACTGGCGGGCGAGGCGGGTCAGGTTCTCTTCCAGACCCTCTGCGTCGGCGGGGACGTCGGCCACCAGGTCCACCATCGCGTCGATGCGGTCGGTGGTGGCCAGCACGATCTCGGCGAACAGCTTCTCCTTGTCCGCGAAATGCTTGTAGACGGTCTGCTTGGACACCGCGGCCAGCTTCGCGATGTCGTCCATGCTCGTCCCCGCGTAGCCCTTGTTCAGGAACACGGTGGTCGCCGCGTCCAGGATCGCCTGATGCTTGCGCGCTGACCGGCTGTCCATCATCAGCTTCCTCTTCTGTTCGATCCGCCGCCTACTGCTCGTGCCCGAAGAGAGTACTGGACTGATCAGTACCCGTGTGAGTACTGTACCGTCTAGTTCCGATTCCGAGTGCAAGCGCAGGCCGGTGGAGCGCCTGCTCTGGGCTGCACATCGCTGCACATCAATGGGGGTTTTCACATGGACAAGGCGTTCTCTGCTGACGGCACGGCCATCGCCTACGAGCAGCAGGGCTCGGGCCCCGCGGTCGTACTCGTCGGCGGTGCCTTCATGACCCGCGGCGACTCCGCCGAACTCGCCGGTCTGCTGGCCGAGCACTTCACGGTGATCACGTACGACCGCCGGGGCCGCGGCGACAGCGGGGACAGCCCCGCGTACGAGGTGCAGCGCGAGATCGAGGACCTGGACGCGCTGATCGAGGGCCCGGGCGGCGGCTCGGCCATGGTCTTCGGCATGTCCTCGGGCGCCGTCCTCGCCCTGGAGGCCACCGCCCGCGGCAGCGCCGTATCGCGCCTCGCGCTGTACGAGCCGCCGTTCGTCACCGACGACAGCCGGCCGGCGCTGCCCGCCGACTATGTGGAGCACCTGACGGAACTCGTGGGTCGCGAGGCGTACGGGGATGCCGTCGCCTACTTCATGACGGCGGCGATCGGCCTGCCCGACGAGGTCGTCGCGGGCATGCGGCAGGCCCCGTTCTGGGCGGGCATGGAAACCGTCGCCCGCACCCTCCCCTACGACGGCCGGATCATGGGCGACACCATGTCCGGCCGCCCCCTGCCGGTCGACCGATGGGCGTCCGTGACCGTTCCCGTCCTCGTCGGCAGCGGAGACGCGGGCGCGCCGCACATGCTGACCGGCGCGCGGGAACTCGCCGCGGCGGGCGACAACTTCACCCTGCGGATCTTTCCGGGCCAGGAGCACGCCATTGCGGCAGAGGTTCTGGCCCCGGCCCTCGCCGGCTTCTTCGCCGAGACGCAGCAGTCGGCGTGAGTACGGTCTTCGCGAGTCTGGGGATATCCCTCAACAGTTTCGTCGCGGGCCCGAACGCCGACTGAGCCAAGTGCCCGCGGCGGCGCGCCGGTTCAGTTCAGCAAGTTCCAGACGACAGGCAAGCGGGCCACAGCGAAGCGCGGCCGGGGAGGGCGGCGACAGCCGGGAAACGCAGATCACCAGTGGAAGAGGCCGGCTACAGGCCGTGCCGCCGCTGAGGGTCACCCGAGTACGGGCCTGGCCTGGCCCAAGCCCCCGCCTCGCGGGTCGAGGTCCGGTCTGCTGGCGGCACCGCTCAGCTCCTGCAAGTCGACGACGCAGAGGTCGAGTTCACTTTCGCCCTCTATGGCATGCAGCGAAGGCTCGTACGGGGTTTCACCTTCCAGCGATCTCGCCCGCCTGGCGAGGCGGGCAAGGCCTAGTGTGATGAGCATGTCCAACGGGATCACATGGATAGGCGCACACAGCAGCACACAAGGACAGGCCGCCCAGCCCGGAATGCTCGGCGGGATATCACTGACCTGCGCCCGCGGTCTCGACGCGGACGAGTTCCTCATCGCACTGGGCGCCGACCTCGATGAGCTTGCCGCACGCACCCCGTACAAGGATCTTGCTGTGCCGGTCGGGCGGCCGGGGATGCCGTCGCCCCGTGTCAATCCCGTCATGTACGGGACGTGCGGGGACTGGGTGTACGTACTGGAGGACTGGGGGACGGCGACGTGGGCGACTGGGTATCAGGGGGTCGAATCGATGCGGCCCTGGCCGGACGAGGAGATCGTCTGCGTGACGATGAACCGCTGGAGCCCACCGTCGATGATCATCCATGCGCCAGGTGACGGGCGTGCCTGGCGGGCCGACTTCGGACAGGACACAGGTCAGTCGTCCGCTCTGGATGCGGCACTGCATGCAGCGGGCGCAGTGTTCCCGTCTCTGCCGGACGAAGACGAAGACGAAGCCGAAGTGGTGGCCTGTTACGAGGAGCACAGGTGGCGACTCTCCACGGCTGTGTTCACCGCCATCGGCGACTACTGTGACCTGTCCATCGACCCGGTTGACGTCCAGGCCGGCGACCTGCCGTCGGTCTTGATTCCGATGGTGTGATGAGCAACGGGTGTCCATCCAGTACATGCACGGCCGTGCCCTGCTTCTTCTGCGCTCGGGCTCCGGAATTGAACAGTCCCGTGGCCGGGACGCGCAGCCGACCCGACCCGACCCGACCCTGCCCGGCCCGCCTGTGTCAGGTCCGTGGTGAATCCGCAGACCGCTTGTGAACATCTCGCTCCTCTTCCGTGCGCTTCACCACAGCATTGCTGCAAAGCAATGAAGCTGAGGTGCGGCGATATGGCCTGTCGATGTACTGATTTGTGACCCCGTATCCGCAGACAAATGGGGTGGACAGATCCAGCACCAGGCCGACTTACCGGCACGTGGGCGCCCCTATGATCGTCAACGAGCCACTGACTCCGCGCCCGCTCGCCCTCCTGCCACCGACGGTCCTTAGCGACCGCGAACGCAACCGGCTGGGCGGGCAGCGTGAAGCTGACGCACGTGAAGAAAGGTGAACTCATGGCCCTCGGGCTACTCCGACGCCGGCGCCCCCGCGGCGCCTCCGGTGCCGGACCGAGCATCTCCGTCCCCCTGCCGCCCGATGCCGGGGCGTTCGGCTTCGAGGTCGTCGATCCCATGGGGCTGCCGATGGGCGGAGCCGAGGTCACCGTGACCGCGCTGGACAGCCACCGGGTTGTGACGCATGGCATCACGGATCCCTACGGCTACTTCATAGCGACGCTGCCACCGGGCTCCTACAGCGTGATGACTGTGGCCGAGGGCTTGTCGCCTTCCCGGGAGAACCTGGACATCGCCGCGGGGGTGGCTCTGCCGCCGGTGCGCATCGCCCTGGAGTCCGCCCGCCAGCTGGAACTTCCGACAGCCGGAACCTGGCTGTTCGATCCTCCGCACACCGCGATCCGGTTCATCGCCAAGCACGTGGGCATGGCCCACGTCCACGGCCGGTTCACCCGCTTCCAGGGCGGCATCCGCGTCGCACCGAACATGGCCGACTCGCACGTCTCGGTGCGCATCGACGCCTCCAGCATCACCACGGGCAACAACACCCGTGACAACCACCTGCGTTCCGCCGACTTCCTGGACGTCGAACGCTACCCCTACATCGACTTCACCAGCACGCGGTTCGCGCACCGCGGCGGCTCCAAGTGGACCCTGCACGGCACGCTCACCATGCACGGCACCAGCCGCTCCGTCGGCCTCGACACGTCCTACCTCGGGATGGTCAACGGAGGCTACGACCAGGAACTGCGCTGCGCGGCTCTCGCGAAGGCGGAACTCCACCGGGAGGACTTCACCCTCAACTGGCGTTCCATGCTGGCCCGCGGCATCGCGGTCGTCGGTCCGACCGTCCAACTGGAGCTGGACGTACAGGCGATGTACCGCACCCACGACACGCCCACGCCCCCGGAGTAGGCCCCCGCAGGGAGCAGAGGCATGGCGCGGGCTGCGCTCCGAAGGAGCTTGCCTTGGTGCCACAACATGTTGATCTTGTGCAGCTTTGCAGTCGACCGCATGGAACCCGGACGAGGCCACCCATCTTGCTGGGCAGCGCCCGGCGACGCCGTGATAGCACGGAGCGATCAGATGGGAAAGGGATCACGATCATGGGTATCTTCAGCCGTCGCCAGACCGCCGCTTACGAGTCGACCCCGGCTGTCGGCACAGGCGCTTCTGTCGCGGAGAACTCGCCCCGAAGTACCGCTCTGGACCCGGCACTTCGAGCGCTGACCGGCCGATGGACCATCGATCGCCCGCACAGCCGCATCGGATTCTCCGTGCGGCACGCCATGGTCACGACGGTGCGGGGAGCCTTCACCGACTACGACAGCACGCTGTACTTCGACGGAGCCCGGCCGGCCGAGTCGCGGGCCGAGCTCGTCATCCGCGTCGCCAGCGTCGACACGGGCGTGGAACAGCGGGACGCGCACCTCGTAGGCCGGGACTTCTTCGACGCGCGCCGCTACCCGGAGATGACCTTCCGCAGCACCTCCACCTTCCACGAGGGCGGAGAGAGCTTCCGCATGACCGGGGACCTGACCATCCGCGACGTCACCCGGCCCGTCGAACTGCAACTCGACTACCTCGGCTCGGTCATGGACCCGTTCGGCTACGAACGAGCCGGTTTCGACGGCACCACCACCATCGACCGCACCGAGTGGGGCCTGGTCTACAACCAGCGCCTCAAGGCGGGCGGCACCATGGTGAGCGAGAAGGTCCGACTGCAGTTCGACATCTCCGCGATCCGGTCGACGTCATAGGCGGTGTTGAGGTGCCGGTTCGCCTTGTCGGCCGGCACGCCACGTCCGCCGACCGGGCACAGTGATCAGTCAGGCTGTCAGTACCAGGGCCGTGTGTTATGTGTCGGCAGTGCGCGCAGTGTGGGCCACCGCTCCATCAGGCGCACGGCCAAAGCCGCGCTGAGGCGGCCGAGTGCGTGCAAGTGGTCGTGATCGCGGGTGAGGTCGGCGACCACGCCGAGTCGGTGGACGAGGCGTTCCCGGGCGGAAACATAGCCCCACTCGAAGTCCTCGACGGGTACCCGTGCGAGGTGGTCGACGGACTCGCGGTGGGCGCGCTCGACGAGTGCGTCGCCACGGATCAGCCAACCGGCACAGGCGTCGGCAAGATCGCCGGGCACGTCCCTGCCGGTGAGGCCACGCCAGGTGGCACGGTAGACGGCCTCGGCTTCCGCGAGCGGAGCAGCCGTGACCGACATCGCACACCAGCAGGTCGGGAAACCGATGCGGAAGTAGGCGAGTTCGACCAGGCCGTTGCCCAGCGACGCCTGCTCGAAGTCGACGAAGTGGACGCCGGTGGCGGTGCGCAGGTCGTTGCCGGGGCAGGGATCTCCGTGCAGCAGCGCATGGTGGGGTGCCGGATCGAGCCGGTCGATCAGGTCGGCGAGTTCGTTCGGAACCGTGGGTGGGACGGGGGCGTCGAGGGCCTTGGCGAGTGCGAGGAAGGACTCGGCATCGGCGACCGTCGGCCCGGACCAGGCGGGAAGCGTTCCCTTGTCGGCCGGCCCGGTGAGCGCGTGCAGCCGGGCGAGGGACTCGGCGTAGCCGGGCATCCAGTCATCGGTCGCGTCGAGGTCGTCCAGATGCTCCAGGACCATCACCCGTGACGCCACGTCCGTTCCGAGCAGTGCGGGCGCGACGCTCGGTCGCATCGCCCGTGCGGCGAGCCGCAACGCGGTGACCTCCCGCGCATAGCGCGCATCCCCGTCGGCCCCGGTCCCACCTCCGTCGGTGATCTGCTTGACGATCACCCGGCCCCCACCGCGCAACTCGACCCGCCACACCCTGGACCGCGGGCTGCTGTCCAGCAGCGTCGCCTCCGTGGGGGAGCCCAACGCGGAACGCAACTCGTCGGTGATGGGCACCTGGATTGACATGATGGTCAGCGTAGGGCCTCCGCAGCACGGTGTACGGAAACCCCGCCAAGGCCAGCCGCCACCGTGGTCCCGCCGGTCCGTCGGCGCCGCATCGTGCTGCCGGCTCGGCCCGAGGCGCCCCAGCAGCACAGAGGCGTCCACGCCGGCCGGCCGAGTACAAGAGCAACCTCCTCGCACCCGTCGCCAGCGACCACTTGGAGGCGATCGGCACCGTCCTCGCGAAAGCCGGTTGCCAACGGCCAACAAGTCCCGATCTGAGTGCACAGGCGCGAAGCGACCCTTTGCCAGGACGAGCGGTTGTGCCCGCCGTGACTGACGTGGTGGCAGTGGCCGATCACTCCTTGCCCTGGCACCGGACTCGGGAGCAAGCGAGGACGGGGCTTACCTAGCACGCAGAGCAGTTGCGGCAGTTCCCCCGCCTACGGGGTGTTCAGAATGGTGCGAAGCACGTTCAAGTGCTCCCCACGGGCACGGAACGCCGTCGTCCCGCAGGTTGGCCGCCCACTTGTCGTCCTGCGTGCGCTTCACCGGCCGCTCCTCCTCGGTGGCAGAGGCTAGGGAGAACGGGGTGCAGCCGGAGGGGGGACGCAGCTGCCACAGTATGAGGACGTGCGGGACGTGGCTGACCATCGGCGCGGCCGTCGGGATGTGCCCGTCAGGCCCTTGACCGGGTACCGCTTCGACGGAGGATGGGGGCAGAGAGCGGGTCTGCGTGGTGAAGTGTGGGCCTCTGACAACTCCGACAGTAGGGAGCGTTCCTTCCGATGACCACACAGCCCGCACGCGCTGAGCACAGCGGTCCCGAGACCGGCTCGGTCATGGATGTCCCGCCGTTCAAGCCGTCTCTCGTCAAGGCGGTGTTCAGGGACGTGACCTCGATGCATGTATCTCGGTCGGCCGCGTGGGCTGCCGCGTCGGTGACGCGGACAGTGCTGACGGAGATCATCGACGGCGCGAGGAGAGCGGCGGCGGAGGAGGCCCGGAAGAAGCTGATTCCAGGGGACCTTCTCTCTGCGATCGACCGGAACGTCGAGCTCGAGGTGGGGACCAAGTGGTACGACCACAGCCCGACGTTTCAAGGCCTGACAGGTGTCATGTACGACGCCCAGAGAGTCACCGTGCGTTCTCGCAAGCACAGCAGGTCGCGCAAACCGAGTGCTGTGGTCGGTGCCCACAGGTTCGAGGCTGGGGTCAAGAAGCTGCTGCGGAGCCAGGGGGCGAGGGCCGTCCCAGCGATGGTCCGCGACCTGGACGGAATCGCGAGCGCGTTCCTGACCGACCTCGCCCGGGACGCGGCCATGGTCGTCCGCGAGGGCGGGGTCAAACGATTCGGTACGGTCACCCTAGGAATGTCGGGCGAACCGGCCCCACCCCCGTTCCTCAAGGATTCCCACCGGGCCCTGTCCACCCGCACGGGGGACGGGCGGACCATCGGCAGGAACGACATCCTGGCCGCCACCACGATTCAGTTGTTCGGCGGCAACCTCAGGCAGCGAGCCCTCACCGAAGCACGCGAGGCGACACAGAACAGTTAGTCCGGCTGAGCGGGTGCAAGACAGCTGTGGCGTTGACCTTGATCATAAATGGGTGACCGACGACGAGATCGTGGAACGAGTCCGGGCCTACGCAAGAGCCCACGAGCTACCGCCACCCGCGCCTGCGCAGGCAGTTGTCGAGGTCGAGGCCGCTGTGGGACATCCCATGCCGGCGTTGCTGCGGCGCTTGTACCTGGAGGTCGCCAACGGCGGCTTCGGCCCAGACGGGAGCATCCTGTCCCTGACCGACACGGGTGAGTGGTACAGCGATGAGGAGTCGCTTCTCCAGCTCGTGCGTGACTGGCGTCCGGCATCCGAGCCGGAAGCTCTGTCCCATCCGCTTCATGTGCCGCCGCTGGTGACACTCGGCTGCGCGATCTGGTGGCACGTCGACTTCAGCACGCCGGAGGGCCGCATGTGGGGGTGGGACCCGAACGCGCGCTGCGAACGCCACCGGTTCTTCGTCGAACGGTTCGACCTGGCGGAGTGGTTGGCGGACTGGCTGGAGGGCAACCGAACCTTCCCGCACCCGCCGCCCGTGGTGGACTGCCCCGACTGCTGAAAGACGGCCCCACCGGGCCGGCCGACGGTAATCGATTAGGGTCGCGTCACGGAGTGCGAGAACAGCGCCTCGGCCGTCGTCGGTTCGGGCGCGTGTGTCGCTGGTTCCTTCCCGGCCCCCAGTTCGGGCTGACCGTCGTAGGCGAGCACTGCGAGCAGTTGGGAGAGGGAGGCGTGTACGAGAGGGCGGGCGCATCCCGCCATCCTTGCCTGAGCACAGAGCAGCGCGGCCGTTGGCGGCACGAACGAGCTGACGCGGGCGATCCCGCAGCGTCTGCTCGGTCCCCGCATCTTGTACCTGCTGCGCGGGATGCTCGCCTTCTCCACCCCACGTGTCCCGTTCTACCTCGAACCAGGGACACCGGAAGTGTTCTGGGTCAGCTGTGTCGGTTTGGCGTCCCGCGCGATGCCATGCGCCGAGCCTTGCCGTGACGTGGCCGGGCACCGTCTCATGCACTGCTTCTGCGGGCACTGCCGCCAACAGCAGCGCGCTCATGACGACGGCGAATCAGGAGCTCTCCCGGTCTCCATCCGCCGCGCAGTACGTGTCCTTCACTACGAACTCGCCCCCCTCGCATACGACGCACCTGGCGTGCGCCGCAGTCAGGGAATCGTAATGAGCCATCTACCTTTGATTGCCCAGCTCCTCGACTGCTGAGCGAAGCCCTGGCCTGATCTCGACTCGACCGTCTGCGATGTCAGTGCCGCCGGGCTCGGATGCGGCACCCTGGCGTCACTGGTCGCATGGTGCATCCACGGCGACAGAGGTGAGGATGACTCCTCGCTCCAGAACTGCAACTGCCTCACCTGACAGGCGGACTATGGCACTGTGCGGCGGATCCACGAAGTCCACGCGCTTGCCGTAGCGACAGATCCAGTCGAGTGTCACATGCACAGGACGGGCGGCTGGATCCAGCGCCGAACCGACGAGAAAACGCTGCCCAGTCCGGGGAATGCCGCCTACGCAACGAACGATGCATGTGGCTGCTGCTGTTTCTCTTTCCTCCACCGAGTAGATCTGCAACTCCCCGGCATCAACGTCAACCATCCCTGCATCACGAGTGGATCAGTCCGTTGCCCGTCATAGACACACGACCAGGCGCGGTGGCGTCGTTCCTGTGGCGTAGCTGCAAGAGGCTCGCTCATTGATCTTACTTGTGACCTTGGTAAGTGGGCTGAGCTGGCTGCTTGTGCTGCCTCAGCGTTGTCCCATGAGTGATCTGTGACATGCCAGTTGGCCATGGTCACTGCTTCTCACCCGACCAGTGCGAGGTTGCGCAGGTGGGCGATGCTGAGCATGGTGTGGTGGACGCCGTCGCCTTTGGGAGCGCGTCTGGGATCTCGGGCATGCACAGGTTGGCTGGGTGACAGATCTAGGGCGAGGCTCAGTTCAGCAGTCGGATCGCGGGAGCGTCTTTGCTGGTGGCGAGCAGGTGGTCGCAGTGGCCGCACGTGTCGCGTACCGGCCGGACCATGTTGGTCTGGATGCTGAGCGTTCCGGACTGCCGGGCCTGAGGGCAGTAGTAGCCGAGATGCAGGCGGACCCACGGTGTATGCGAGAGTGCGGTAGCCGCATGGTTGCCCTTCGCATCGCGGAACGGTGCCCACCAGTAGTCGACGACGGCCCGCAGCGCCGTCCGCTCCCGCTCGTCGGTGACGTCGAAGGCGGCGATCCGGGCCGCGGTGGGGTGCTCGGGGGACTCGTCGTCGGCCGAGCACAGGGCGTGCTCCAGCCCGTACTGGAAGGCGGTCGTGCGCCGGCCGCGGCCGCAGATGAAGCAGTCCAGGCTGAGCTCCAGCCTCTTTTGCCAGTGCAGGTTGTGAAAGCCCTCGTCTCGCAAGGGGCCGGTCAGTTCAGCAGTGATCTCAACGCTTCGTAGCACCGAGATCACCCCACCACCGCGGCCGGAACCTCATCTTCGTCGGCGGCCCCGTGCACATGGGACCTCGCCTGCGTTGTTTGGTTCGGCCTGTGGACCGCGAGCAGATCGTGATTGCCCTGACAACGGATGAGGCCTTGGTGCTCTCGGGCTGGCTGGAGCGGGTGCAGATGACCGACCTGAGTCAGTGGCCGACGACCCCGCCGTATGGGCGCCGGTCCACAAGATCATGGGCACGTTGGACAAGAAACTCACGGGAATCTTCGCCCCGGACTACGTCGATCGTCTGGAAGCCGCACGGCGCCGCCTGCGCGAATCCACTGGTCCTTCGGACGCCTGATGGCGCTTCATGCAAGCAGTTGCCCACCGCCTCATGAAGCCGCTCGGAAGAGAGGACGGGGACTTGGTCGGGTGGCCGGTCCGCCCACTGCTTGCGCTGGACTTGGAAGCCGCGCTGGCCGGGATCCTTGCGGACGATCCCCAGCTCGCGGCCGAGGAACTGTGCGGTCGGCTCGACCAGGCAACCGGCGAAGCCCCGATCAGCCCAGACCCTCCGTATGGACGGGTGGTCCAGCCGGGCCCACAGCAGCAGGCGCGTTCTCCGTCGTTCGGCAGTTGCCGCCAGGCGCAGCCGGTCCGCACCACGTAGAAGATCGCGTTAACGATCCGTCGGCGCGGGTGCGCCTCACGCCTCCCGCCCTTCGGCCTCCCTCTGCAGCGGCGGAAGCAGCGGCTCCCCAGCGCCTACCGCTCACCGGACAGGTCCGACGGATACCCCCAGCACCGGTCACAGCAGGCTCAACGACCGCTTCCGCACAGGACATGGCAGATCCCAAAACCCGCTCTTGGTGAGCTGAGTATGGTGCCGCCTGCGCGACGGACACCTGCACGCTGCCGCCGGCCACACCTCCGTGGCGCCCGCGACACTGCTGTGCCCTACCCGCGCGCCTGGCCGTCAGCCGAACCCAGCTCGGAGGCATCCAGAAGCGCGAGGGGCTGCCCGGTGGACAGACTTACGAGCATCGTCCAGCCGTGACCACGGCGGGGCCGGCGGGGTCGACGGGGTCGGGCAGGTACGGCGAGACCTTGACCGAGTACACGTCGGCATGGGGCAGGCTGCGGGGTAGTGGATGACGTCACCGCCGCCGGGCAGGTCGACCACGAACTGGTTCGGTGCTGGTGCCGGTGCCGGTGCCGGTGTCGTACGGAGGGAGGGGGCCCTGAATGCGTCGCGCAGAGGGGCGAGAACGGTCTGCTCGGAGACGTGGGGAGAGCTGATCACCCGCATGGTGGGCAGGCGCTGCCGCGCCGGTGCCGGCGCATTCGCGCGCTGCGCAAACAGTGCGGCTGGGCTGTTCAGCAACTCGCCGACGCCGCCAAGCTCAGCAGGCGGATGCTCACAGACATCGAACTCGGCAAGGCCAGCCCCAGCCTCGCCACCGTCGACCGGGTCGCCCGCACTCTGGACACCGACTTCGCTGCCCTCGCCCTGCCCGAGAACGACGCTCAAGGCGCGGATGCCGAAGGCACCCGCGTATGGCAGTCCCCCGACGGCAGCACCACCCTCCTGCTGGGCACCACCGAGAACCCGCAGGCCGAACTGTGGCGCTGGACCCTCGCCCCCGGCGGCCGATACGACGCCGAACCCGACCGCCCCGGAGCGCAGGAGCTCCATCACGTCCTGTCCGGTCGACTCACCCTCGCCCTGGAAGCCGGACGCCAGGAGTTCGGGCCGGGGCAGAGTGCCGTCATCGCCAGCGATCAGCAGGACGCCTACCTCAACGAATATGCCGAACCGGCTGTCTTCATGCGGGTCTCACCGGCGCCTGATGCCGCCAGCGCGGGCGCTGGCTCGCCCGGTCCAAGCGTGATGGATCCGGGGCGGGACGGGCGGTACATAGGCCCCTCGGCCGTCCGTCCGCGGAGCGCTGCCGCGCCGCTGTGACGGGGTGATGGGGTGGCGTCAGTGCCGGCTGGAAGACTGCCCGGCATGATCGAACCGAACCCGAAAGCAGACCTTCTCCGATACCTGC
This sequence comes from Streptomyces sp. TSRI0107, assembly GCF_001905845.1. Lineage (GTDB taxonomy): Bacteria > Actinomycetota > Actinomycetes > Streptomycetales > Streptomycetaceae > Streptomyces. The sequence goes on from NZ_LIVZ01000013.1 coordinate 188,469, forward strand.
AAGAGGCGCGTGATGCCCTCGTGTGGAAGCTCGATGGGCTCTCGGACTACGACATCCGCCGCCCGCTGACCCCGACTGGAACAAACCTGTTGGGGCTGGTCAAGCATGCCGCCGGCGTGGAGCTGGGGTACTTCGGTGACACGTTCGCGCGGCCGTTCTTCGACGAGGAGCCGCCGTCCTGGTGGTATACCGAGGACGCAGAGCCCAACTCGGACATGTGGGCCGCGGCGGACGAGTCACGTGAAGACATCGTCGGGCTGTATCGGCAGGCGTGGGAGCACTCCGACAGCACGATTGCGGAACTCACGCTGGATACGGTCGGCCGTGTCCCGTGGTGGCCGGAGGAACGCCAAGAGGTGACACTGCACCACCTCCTGGTGCGCGTCATCTCTGATACTCAGCGGCATGCCGGCCACGCGGACATCGTGCGCGAGCTCATCGACGGATCCGTCGGGTCCTTGCAGGGCAGGGACAGCATGCCGCCAGGTGATGAGGGCTGGTGGGAGGACTACCGAAGCCGACTGGAGCGCGTGGCGCGGGAAGCCGGCGGTTGAGTGATTCAGATCCGCGCGGCGCTGCCGCGTAGTCTCGATTAATGGCCCCAGCTACCGGCTCCAGAATCGGCTCGCTGCCACCACAACGGCCAAGTAACCGGATCAGCGAGAACAGTGGAGCCCGTCACCGGATGACAGAAATTACCGGGAGTGGTTGCTGCCATCCACCCAGCTCGGCAACAAGGACCCGGCGGGACAGCCGCCGGGTCCGGCTCCATCCCTCATCTACGGACAACGCCTCCCTCGTCCAGCGATCAGCGTTCTCCGCACCGCTCATCTCGCTGAGAATGGCATCGATCTCCAGCAGGTCAGGTAGGACATCACGACCGAGATGTCCTTCCTCCACCAGGGCCTCAACCATGCCGACAGCATGATCGAAGTCCAGGGCGATCTCATCCGCCACCACACGGTGCCTGTCCAGCCAGGCGACTTGGGACTGGGCATCAGCCGCCAACACGGTCAGCGACTCGATCAGCAGAAGCCGACGAAACGAAGAATCAGGGGTCTCCACACCACGATCGTCGCATGCAACCCACCTGCCCGAGCCCACAAATGAACACCCGTCTCAGCACGTTCACGGGTATGCCGACGCCGTACAGTTCCTTCGCTGTCGGCGGTTGCCAGGCCAGTGCCTTGTCTCGCACTGCGGCGGACGGTGAAGCGTGGGTCGGCGAAGGCGTGCCTGGCGAGCACGGTTAAGGGAGTGGGCAGTGCGCCGATCGACGTGCACCGGCCGTCGCAGTCCAACGGTCGTCAGATCACTGTGAACCGGCGCGGTCGGGAGGAGGTCCTGGTCCGTGCGTACTCCGGTCACGGCCTACAGCAGGGCCGACCTGCTGTGCGTCGGGACCGCCGCCCGATCAGTCATGGTCGGTGGCGCGGCGGCTCAGTGGGCGATCACAGATCGGCGCCGATTGCTAGCAGAGTGCTTAGGACCCCTTGGCTTGGCGTGCCAGGCGGAACAGGACCCGGGAGTACACGGCGGTCGCTGCCGCGATGATCGTCGGGATGACCGCGAGCGCGAGGACGCCCACCAGTGCATAGCTGTCGTCGGTGTATCCGCCGAACTCCTGATCTTCGTCGCTCAGTAGTCGGTAGCCGAACCATCCCCACAACGCCAGCGACAGGACCATCCAGCCAATCGACCACTTCTCGACCCGATGCCCGTCGCGGCGCAACTGCTCTATGTCGATTGCCATCCCTACATCTCCCCGTTCACCTTTGTGACCTGTGGTCACAGTTCATCACAACGCTCGCCGGCAGCGGGTGCTAGATCTGTAGGCGGCGGACGTATGCCCGCAGCCAGAGGCACGCCGCATGACCGCCTCATGTCCCATCCTCGCGCCTCTTCTATCTAGGACGCCCTCCGCGTGGAGCATGGGGCGGTGACGGGAACTGCGCGTCGGTTGAGCAGTGCCTCAAAGCGATGCGTCCCCACCCTGAAGGCGGTCGTCCGCGGGTCAGAGAGGCGTGTCCGCCCGAGCGTCAACTACTCGCACTCAAGGAATGGTTCCCCTCAGCGGACGGATACGCCCAGATAGTCGAGGGCTGCGCGGGCGAAGCCCGGGGCGGTACGCGGGCACTGCCAGCGGGCGAGGATCTCGGGTCCGGAGAGGTTCGCGGGTTCGGCATCCTCGTCCTCGATTTCATCCAGGTAGATCTCGGGAAGCAGGTCCTCAGGGAGCAGGCCGTCGAGGGCTTGGGCCACCGGGGAGCTCAATACCTCCAGGCAGTCGGGAAGGTGCTCGAGCACATCGTCCACGTCGGCCTCGTACGGATGCCAGCCGTGCGCGCACGTCCTGCCTTCGTCGCCGCGTGCGACCCGGCTCAATGCCGTGATGACCTCGTCCTCGACTCCCGGACCGGGGTTGCCGAAGGCCACGTAGGGGGCGAGCGTCAGCAGGCCCAGTGTCCAGAACAGCACGGGATCACCGTCCGACCCCGGCGCCGTCGCGTCGAGCTGGCGAGCGCAGCCGCGTACCGTCTCGTCCTTGTCTCCGGCGTGGTAGCCGTGCCGGAGCTCGTCCCAACTGCCGGACAAAGAGCGCCAGTTGTCGGGCACCGGTATGATCGTCGACACGCCTTCGTGCTCCCTTCGCGAGGTCCTGGCTCCGCGGCCATTGGATCACACCGGCAGCTGGTCGCATTCGTCCGCGAGCTGCACCAGGACTACGTCCGGCGAGGACATGACTGGGAGAACCACACCCTCGACCGCTTCCTCGAGGCCCTCGCCGCGTGGATAGCCAGCTCGGACGGCTGGTACCGGAACTTTGGCAAGGAACCCCCGGCCAACGGCGACTGGACCTTCATCGCACGAGCCCTCAGCGCGGCAACCGTTTACGAGTAGGCGAACAGGCCCCAATGCCGATTGGATGGGTGGCCCGGGACAGGCGGTCGATTTCCCATGCCTGGGTGCCTGTCTCCGGACGCGTTGGGAGATCTCCAGCCCGGCTGCCTGCGCGGTGTGGGCGATCCGTACGGCAGCCTCGCAGCTTTCGGCCTCGCCGCTGATCGCAGGACCTGCTGGCGTTGACAGATCTGCCGCCTGCGACAATGCGCCTGTGAGTTGTGACCTTGCTGTGTGGGACAGCGACCGTCCACTCGACAACCACCAGGCGGGCTAGACGTATGACGAGCTCTACGAGCGCTACTTGGAGTCGGACGATGTCGTCGTGCCTCCGGCGCTGCGCATCGTGGCGTACGTGGAAGCCCTTGTCGCGCGGTACCCAGATGGCTTCGACCGCAACTCGTGTGGCGTCACCGCCGGTCATCGATGAGGCATCGGCGGCGGTAGACGAAGAGGCGCTCATGTTGTCAGTGCGTCTTCGCCCACTGACAACGCCCGCGCCGCTCATTGGCGCCCAGCATGGCGAACGGCTCGGAGCCCGCGGCCACCAGCGGTTACGGGACAGCCTTTAGCCCGCTTGTACAAGCCGTGCAGCGACTGTGGGACTCACCTGGCACTGATTTCCCTGGGCTCACCCCCCGGTATGCACCTGCCTGGATCCACAGGGCAACTTCAGGGTGTCCTTTCCGATCGGCTCGGCCAGCGTGGTATCTGACGGCCTGACCGGGAGACGTGCTCTCATGAGCATGAGGGCGAAGCGCGGGCTTAATGCGATGTCCGCGCCGGCCACGCGCGTCGGTTGCCGCAACTGTGAAGAAGGGCTGTTGAAGTGAGTCGATGGCTGTTGAGCCATATGCCCGGGCCGGCACTCGTCTTGCTGGTCGTCGGAGTCTTCGCCCTGGCAGGGGCCATTCTGCTCGCCGTCGTGCGTCGATTTGTCAAGCCATATCTCCCTAAGTGGAACGGAGGGCTGCCGGTTGCTTTGGGTCTATATGGAGCTATTTATGGCGTGATTCTGGCTTTCAGTATCGTTGTGCTGTGGCAGGAACTTCAGACGGCACAGACGGACGTGGCAGAGGAGGCAACGGCACTTTCACAGCTAGTCCGGAACGCGCAAGTTTTCGACGGCGAGGCGCGCGCGGCCGTCGACGGTGCCGTGGATCGCTATGTTCATGATGTCGTGGAGGATGAGTGGCCAACCATGAAAGCTGGGAAAAAAGTAACCGTGGCCAGTCAGCCGCTCGAGAATCTAATCGCCACAATTCAACGGCTGACGCCTGATTCAGCCAAGGAATCCGTATTCTACGGAGACATGGTCAAGAATCTGGACGAGCTAATCCTCAACCGGCGTGAACGGATCGAGCGGAGCGACCATAGCCTGCCTCCGATCTTTTACGCCCTGGTTCTTGGCGGCGGCCTGGCGGTCACACTCCTCGTCTGCATGCTCGAGATTGAGAGTCTCGTCGCTCACCTTTTTCTGGTGATGGCAGTGAGTGTATTGCTCGGCTTCAGCACCACCCTCATCGTAACGCTGGATTACCCTTTTATGGGTGACTTGGCGGTGAGCCCTCATGTGTTCAAGGAAGGAGTTCTCCAGCGTTTCTGGTAACGCTTGGGCCGCCTGGGATGCGGTTTGCTGGCTCTGTGGCTGGCGCACGGTGCCGGCGATGGTGGGCTGTCCTTGCATGGGCGCGTGATCTTTGCCGATCCGGCCGTCGTATCGGACGCATTGGTGAGCGCCGGGATCGAGGCCCGTCTTCTATCTCCAATCTGTGTTGTTACTAGAATGGCCGGATGGAAGACATCGATGCGATCGCGGTGTTGCAAGATCCGGTGCGACGTCGCCTGTATGAGTATGTGGCGGCGCAAGGTCGCGAGGTTGGCCGAAACGAGGCCGCCGAGGCGGCGGGGGTGGCGCGCACGCTTGCTGCCCACCATCTGGACAAGCTGGCGGAGGTCGGGCTGCTGGAGACCGGTAGTCGCCGCCTGACGGGCCGCTCAGGGCCGGGGGCGGGCCGCCCCGCCAAGGTCTACACGCGGGCACGCGCCGAGCGGTCGGTGTCGCTGCCCGCCCGCGATTACCGCACCGCCGCCGAGTTGCTCGCCGAGACTGTCGAGCAGGCCGGCCTGGACGTCGAGCTCTGCGCGGCCGCGCATCGTCGGGGTGAGGCTCTGCGCGGCTCGGCGGCGCCCTGCGGTGGCCTTGAGGAGGCCATGGCGATGCTGGCTGCCCGCGGTTACGAACCGCACCTGGAAGACGCCGAAGATGCCGAAGACGCCGAAGACGCCGAAGATGCCGAAGACGCCGAAGACGCCGAAGGTGTCGAAGGTGTCGACGACGTGAAGGGTGTCCAGGGCTCCGAAAGAGGCAGGGGGTTGTCGGGGGGTGCGGCGACTGTCATCCGTATGCGCAACTGCCCCTTTCATGCCGTAGCCGAGCGCTTCCCGCCGCTCGTTTGTGGCATGAACCTTGCGCTGCTGGAGGGGCTGCTCGGCTCGGGTGGCCAGGTGCGTGCGCGCATGGAACCGCGACCGGGGGAGTGCTGTGTGGTGGTCGAAGCTTCTAAAAACAATGCTGATTGACATAGAAGAGAGGGGCGTGTTGGGATGAGGTCATGACCTCATCCGCGCATGCCGCCCACCTTGCCCAGCTCAACGTCGCCACGCTGCGCTACCCCCTCGACGACCCGCGTATGTCGCCGTTCGTCGAGATGCTCGACCCGGTCAACGCCGCCGCCGACGGCGCGCCCGGCTTCGTGTGGCGGCTCGTGGAGGAGGGGACTGGCGACGCCACCGGGCTGCGCCCGGCGGGCGAGGACGTCATCGTGAATCTGACCGTGTGGGAGACCCAGGAAGCCCTATGGGACTTCACCTACCGCAGCGGGCATCTGGAGGTGATGCGACGGCGCCGCGAATGGTTCGAGCGGCACATCGAGGCCCACCTGGTGCTCTGGTGGGTCCCCGTCGGTCACCTCCCCACCGTCGACGAGGCCTTGGAACGGCTGGCGGACCTGCGGGCGCACGGCCCGTCCCCACGCGCGTTCACCTTCGCCTCCCCCTACACCGCAGCAGAGGCCGCCCAGCACATTCAGGCCGCGCCGCCGCTGCAGCCCGAACAGGCCGTCCGGAGCTCGCGGCGGACGCCGGCGGGGGACGCAGCGGCGGTGTAGGACAGGGGCGCCTGGGCCGGCAGGGTCGCGGCCCCGGTACTCCGTGACCGCGCAGGCGACGGACTCGGAGTCTGTCGAGCAAGGGGAACCGGCCGGGCTGCGGTGCGGTGGTCGATGTGGATGCGGTGCCGTACACCGACTCTCGGAAACGGTCAGCGAGGGAACCGCTCTCCTCTTCACCTCACTGCCGACGGCGTGGGCCAGTGTCAACGCCTTCTACATCAGTGGCGGGCTGCGGAACTGGTACGTCAACTTTGAGCGCCTTACTCGCCGTACCACGGAGGGGGTCGACACCTTCACCGTGGACCTGGCCATCGAGTCGGCCTGGCCGCCTGGCAGCGGAAGGACGTAGACGAGTACGCGCACGTGCGGCGGCTCGGCATCGTCACCGAGCACCAGGCCGTGGAGCGAGCCCGCGGTCAAGCCCTGGCAATGCTCGCCGAGACTCCGGCCCGTTCGCCGACGTCACCGCATGGACGGTTTGGCGATGGAATGCGTCCTGGTCCGCCCGGCGGCTGCGCCTGGCAGAGAGGAGTGGAGGGGGATGCGCCGATGGGTGTCCGACGGCGACAGTCCCCCTGCGATAGCCCAGGGAAGAGGTCGACGCTGGACCGACCGGCTGGGGCTGCGGGGTGTGGGCGAGCCCGGGGGCGTGGGCGGTGCACCGGTCGACCGCGCTTTCCCCTACATGGCGAGAGTGAGCTCAGTCCTTGGAGCGTCGAGTGCGGATGCCGACACGGCGACGGCGGCTGTGGTGACTACTGATTCGGGTCCGGTCACGGCGACGGGGGTGACGATTGCGGCGACGATGGCGAGGACGGCGGTGGCACGCAGGGTCCACTTGAGCACGGTGAGGCTCCTGTCTCGGCGAGTGATGGCATGCGTCTTGATCGTCGCCACCCACCCGGTTTCTGGCATCGTCCGCAGGTTGTAACCGCCTCCGCCGCACGGCGGAGGCGGCTGCCTGTGCTCGCGACCACCCGCGGAGTCCCCTGGATCCGCGCCACATGGGTACGGCGGGGCGATGAGCAGGGCGTACGGGCTGGAGGCGGCGGCGAAGGCGGCGGTGGTCAGTCCGCCGAGTGTGACCAAGATGGTTGTGCGGGCTGTGGCGGCGGGGCGAGCGCGGCGTACAGGGTGCAGCCAGGGTCTGGCCGACGCCGATGACGCCGATGACGCCGATGACGCAGAGGGCCCAGGCGGCCTGGCCGGTGGTGTACCCGCCTTTCAGGAGGCGCGGGACGAGGGCGGCGACTACGGCGTACATCGCGAAGCCGGACAGGGTGAAGGCGGTCGTGAGCGGGAGGGACGGTCGGTCGCGCATGGTCCCCTGTTCCGGTCGGGGTCCCACGTGTGGGCGTGCCCAGGTCGGTCACGAGTCGCAGCAGCCGCCCGCCGGGGCCCGCTCGGCAGTCGCCCCGGTCGCGGTGGGGGCGCCGAGTTGGACGAGCTGGAGTGCGGGGGTGCAGCAGCCTCCGCCGTCGCCCTGGGCGGCGTCGGGGGCGTCGAACAGGCCCGCGCCTCCGCAGACTCCGGTTTCGGGCAGGGTGAGTTCCACGCGGTCGGCGGAGGCTAGGTCGCCGGCGAGCGCGGCGGCGACGGAGCGGACCTGCTCGTAGCCGGTCATCGCCAGGAACGTCGGGGCGCGGCCGTAGGACTTCATCCCGACCAGATACACGCCCTGTTCCGGGTGGGAGAGCTGGCGGTGGCCGTGCGGGTAGACGGTGCCGCAGGAGTGCTGGTTGGGGTCGATCAGCGGAGCCAGCGCGACCGGCGCCTGCAGGCGCTCGTCCAGGCCCAGGCGCAGTTCGTTCAGGAAAGACAGGTCGGGGCGGAAGCCGGTCAGCACGATCACCTCGTCGACCGGATCCAGGCGGCGTCCGTCCTCGCCGACCAGGATCAGGCGGCCGTTGTCGGCGCGCTCGATCGCCTCGGTACGGAAGCCGGTGACCGCATCCGCGTGGCCCTCGTCGACGGCGGTCTTCGCCGCCAGGCCCAGGGCCCCGCGCGCCGGGAGCTGGTCGGCCTCTCCGCCGCCGAAGGTGGAGCCTGAGATGCCCCGGCGCAGGATCCACACTCCCTTCGTCCCCGCGCCGTCGCCGGACTTCGCCAGGTCGGCGAGGTAGGCGAGGGCGGTGAACGCGGAGGCGCCCGCGCCGATGACAGCGGTGCGCTTGCCCGCGTACCGGGCGCGGACGGCCGGGTCCTTGAGGTTTGGGACGCGGTAGGTGATCCGGTCCGCGGCGGCCTTCTCTCCGAGCGCGGGCAGTCCGCTGCCGCCAGCCGGAGACGGCGTGCTCCAGGTGCCAGAGGCGTCGATGACTGCGCGGGCGAAGACGCGCTCCTCACGGCCGTCGGCGTGGGCAACGTGCACGACGAACGGCTGCTGCTCGCGGTCGGCGTCGACGATTCGGTCCCGGCCGGTGCGCGAGACACCGGTGACGGTGGCGCCGAGGCGGACGCGGTCGCCGAGGACCTCGGCGAGCGGCTGGAGGTAGAGGTCGGCCCAGTCGCCGCCGGTGGGGTAGGTGGCCGGGTCGGGCCTGGTCCAGCCGGTGGGGGCGAGGAGCTTCTCGGCGGCCGGGTCGACGACCTCGCCCCAGGTGGAGAACAGGCGCACGTGCGACCACTCGCGTACTGCGGCGCCGGCAGTGGGTCCCGCCTCCAATACCAGGGGTTCGATGCCCTGGTCGATCAGGTGCGCGGCGGCGGCCAGACCGGCGGGTCCGGCTCCGATCACGACGACGGGCAGCTCGGTGATGGCGGGCGCGGTCACGGCGACTCCTTGCATGTTTCGACATCTGTCGATGGATTGCGCCACCCAGCATGGCGCCTGCATTGACGAACGTCAACATAGACGTTCGTCGATCTGTGAGGGCGGGGAGGGTGAGACTGCTGATGGAGCGCCTCCACGTCGCCGTGATCGGTGGTGGCAGTCTGGACTCGCCATCACTCATGCCTTCCAGCGGCGCGGTGTGCGGCCGGTGATGCTTCAGGCATCCAACCGTGCGGCCAGGTCGTGGTCGGGGGCCGACGGCTCCGCGGTGCAGATCGCTGCCGAATTTGCCGAAACGGCAAGTGTCACGCTCGCCCCCCCCTGCGGGCCGGTGATGCTCGCGGCTCAGCGCGTCCTGGTCACGACCTGCACTTCTGGCTGACCCGCACCGGCCTGGATGCCGCGCCCCTCGGTCGGCGCGTTGAGGGGGCCGAGTTCGCTTGGTCGGGCGGGGGGCGGGAGGGGGTCGACGCGAACGCACTCGCCACCGGCTACCGCCCCCGACCTGCCGTGCCTCGCCCCCTCGGATGGCGCCTGGGTGCCGACGGGAACCCTCGGCACCGCGATGGCCCCGCGACTGGGGTGCCGGGGCTCGCGTATGCCGGGCCGGAGGTGCGGCGCAGCCTGTCGTCGAGAGTCCCTGTGTGGCGTCGACCGGGATGCGGACCGCGTGGCTCGGTTTCTGGCTGTCCACCTTGCGAGTCGGTGACGGGCCTCCCCGCTCTGGTTCGACGTGTGTCAACATAGACGCATGTCGAATGCGAAGGTGCTGCCGCTGCTCGAAGCCGAGGGCCGGAGCGTGGCGCCGTGCTGCCCGCCACTGACCGAGCGCCCGATGACCGCCGAGGAGGCCGAGACGGCCGCGCGGATGTTCAAGGCGCTCGGTGACCCGGTCCGTCTTCGGCTGTTCTCCGCGGTGGCCTCGCACGAGGGCGGCGAGGCGTGCGTATGCGACATCTCCGACGTCGGCGTCTCCCAGCCCACGGTGTCCCACCACCTGAAGAAGTTGAAGGAGGCGGGGCTGCTGACTTCCGAGCGGCGAGGCACCTGGGTGTACTACCGGGTTCAGCCGTCCGTGCTCGCCGTCATGGGCCAGCTGCTCGTGGGTGCCTCGGCTGCGGGATGACCCCACCCGGGCTCCTGCTCGTCACGTCCGGGGACGCTGCGGCGGCGAGCGGTCGCAAGAAGTGGTAGTGGACGAGGCGGGCGGTTGCCATGCGAGTGGCCGAGGCCGGGCCGGTCCAGGCGCCGTAGCCGAGCAAGTGCGGCCGCGGCGCTCCAAGGGCGCGCCTGCCGTCGGTGGGGATGTGTCCGCGCGCGCCGCGCAGGTTCAGCAGGGCGAGTTGGGCCAACACCGGGTGGCATCCGGTTCACCAGATCACCGCAACCGCGCGGGTCTGGCTGCCGTCGGCCCGCCGGACGTCGTCGGAGGTGAGCCGGGCGAACATCGGTTTCGCGGTCACGAGTCCCGCGTCGAGGGCGGCGCGGACGGGCGGCGCAGCGACGATGTCGCCGAGCGAGGCATCCCGCCGGTGTCGCTGCGTTCGGCATCGAGGGGCGGCCGTCGATGTCTTCAGCCAGGAAGAGTTGCGGGCACAGGGGCACCTCGAAACCGCTGTCCAGCCCGAGGTCGGCGACGATCTGAGCGCCGGAGTTCCCGCTGGCCGCCGATCACGACGACGCGCTGGCGCCTGGTGCCGGATCGCCTCCCAGGATCGTGCTGCGTCATGCACCCGGCTGCGCGACCGTGAACGTCCGCCGCCATGCCAGCGAGACATACACCAGCGCGACGAGCACCGGCACCTCGATGAGCGGGCCCACGACGCCCGAGAGGGCCTGGCCGGAGGTTACGCCGAGGGTGGCGATGGCGACCGCGATGGCCGGCTCGAAGTTGTTGCCGGCGGCGGTGAAGGCGAGGGTGGCGGTGCGGTCGTAGGGGAGGCCGATGGCCTTGCCCAGCGTGAACGTGCCGAACCGCATCACCGCGAAGTACACCAGCAGCGGCAGCGCGATCCGGGCGACGTCCAGCGGCTGCGAGGTGATCGTCTTTCCCTGCAGGGCGAAGAGGATGACGATCGTGAACAGCAGCCCATACAGCGCCCACGGCCCGATCTTCGGCAGGAACTTCTGCTCGTAGCTCTCGCGGCCCATCTTCTGCTCGCCGATCCGGCGGGTCAGGAAGCCGGCCGGCAGCGGGACGCCGAGGAAGATGACGACGTTCGCTGCGATTTTCCACATGGAGATGTCCAGGTGCTCGCCGTCGCCGAGGCCCAGCCAGCCGGGCAGCAAGTCGAGGTAGAACCAGCCGAGCAGGCCGAAGGCCAGGACCTGGAAGACCGAGTTCAGCGCGACGAGGACGGCGGCTGCTTCGCGATGGCCGCAGGCGAGGTCGTTCCAGATGATGACCATGGCGATGCAGCGGGCCAGGCCGACGATGATCAGGCCGGTGCGGTATTCGGGCAGGTCCGGCAGGAAAATCCACGCCAGCGCGAACATCACCGCAGGTCCGAGGATCCAGTTGATGATCAGCGAGGAGATCACCAGCTTCCTGTCGCCTGTGACGGTGTCGAGCTTGTCGTAGCGGACCTTGGCCAGGACCGGATACATCATGATCAGCAGGCCGAGCGCGATCGGCAGGGAGATGCCGCCGATCTCCACCTTCGCCAGCGCGTCGTCCAGTCCGGGGATCACCCGCCCGAGCCCGAGGCCGACGGCCATGGCGATGAGGATCCATACGGCGAGGTAGCGGTCGAGCGTGGAGAGCTTGGCGACGACGGATGCTTCCTGTGCCGTCGCGGGCGCTCCAGTGCGGGTCACGGGCAGGCCCTCTTGTTGTCGGCGGCGGTGCGGGCCCGCTCGGCCAGGTCGGCGAACTGCCCGGCGAGCGAGGCGACGACGTCCGGGCGGAGCTTGTAGTAGGTGAAGCGTCCGCACGGCTCGGTATCGACGACTCCGGCCTCGCGCAGGACCTTCAGGTGGTTGGAGAGGTTCGTCTGCTTGGCGCCGGTCTCCTCCACCAGGTGGGTGGTGCACAGCGTTTCGTGGGCGAGCAGGGCCACGATCTGGAGCCTGAGCGGGTCGGCCAGCGCCCGGATCAGGTCAGCGTCGACTGACGGCATCATGGGCTGATAGTGTCACATCACCTGATGCTGATATCAGTTGGGGCTGACCTGTGACCCGTCGAAAGGGTCTGTCCATGTCCGCCGTTCCCACCCCCGCCCTTCTCTTCCCCGTCCGACGAGCGTCTGGCCGCCGGCGTCGCACGTCTCGGCCCGAACCGTCAAGGGTCTGCTCACCGGCTCCTACCAGCGCCCGGCTGGCGCCGCCTCCGTCACCACGCACCTGGTCGAGCCGGCCGAGCGCTTCACCGCCGAACGCCTCGACACCCTCGCCTACGTCCAGGGCGTGCCGGGCGCAGTGCTGCAGCGGGTGCCGGCGGCGTTCCGATCGGAGTCGTCCGTCAGTCCGGGACGACATCGACATCGACCGCGCATCACCGACTCGATCGCCAGCCTGCCGAGCACCTGAAACCCTGCAGTACCTGCCACTCACCCTTGTGAAGGAAGAACGCATGTCCTCCGCTCCGCTCGCCTCCGTGCTGTTCGTCTGCGTCCACAACGCCGGCCGTTCGCAGATGGCCGCCGGTTTCCTCCGGCATCTCGCGGGCGACCGCGTCGAGGTTCGCTCTGCCGGTTCCATCCCCGGCGACCAGGTCAACCCTGCGGCTGTTGAGGCGATGCAGGAGGTCGGCATCGATATCTCCACCGCCAAGCCGAAGATCCTCACCACTGAGGCCGTCCAGGCGTCCGACTACGTCATCACGATGGGCTGCGGCGACGCCTGCCCGATCTTCCCCGGCAAGAAGTACCTCGACTGGGCACTGGAAGACCCGGCAGGCAAGGGCGTCGACGCCGTCCGCCCGATCCGCGACGAGATCAAGACCCGCATCGAGGCCCTCATCGCCGAGATCGACGCCCAACAGGAGGCGTGAACTCCGCGACACAGCCCGACGAGGCACGCGAGGTCATCGTCATCGGTTCCGGCCCCAGCCCCTGCTGTTCGCCACCCCGGACACGGACGACGAACCGGCGTCGGCAGTCGTCCCCGCCCCCGTTGGCTCGCTGTCGGGATCGCCGTCTCCGCCGGTGACGCGCGGAGGGAGTCGGCCCTGCCTGTCTGGCAGCGCCCGCTCCGGTGTTGTGCGGCCGCTGTCGGGCGCGGGGAGGGACGGCGCACGCGCTCTACAGGGGCGCGTGAGTAATGGAATGCATACGGTTCCCAAGAATTTCTGGGTTCGGCGTGCACACTTGCCTTCCCTTTTCGGTTGGCTGATCGATGAGGGCGCTACCGCTCTTCCGTGTCGACGGCGGGGGCCGGCCGGCCCGGCACCGGTCACCGAACGGGAAGGATTTCGAGGCAAGTGGATCTCGACATGGCTGCTCATGTGCTGACAGGGGTGGTCGCGGTCCGGGTTGTCGCAGGTGACATCCGTCCACTGGGCAAGCGCCTGCCGAGTGCAGGCGTGCGGGTCGGCGCGGTGCAGCTTGCCGCACAGTGCCGGCGGGGGGAGCCCGCGAGCCGGCGCAGCGGCGTCGGTGACGAGCGCCTGAAGGAGAGCCTGTGAGCGATCAGCAGCCCGACCCGTGGGCGGATCAGGCAGTGCGGGATGACCTGGCCGCTGTGCTGCCGAACACCTTCGTCGCGTTCTACAGCAGGCAGCACAAGGCGTATCTGCGCTATGCGCATGTCCAGTTGGGCAGCCGTGCAGAGGCCGAGCAGGTCGTCGAGGACGTCTTCGTTCAACTGGCGCGGGCTTGGACGCATGTGCTGCAACAGCCCAATGTCGATGCGTATGCCTGGGCAGCCCTCAAAGGAGAGGTGGTCCGCCGCCTGGACATAGAGGGACGGAGCCTGGCACTCGTGGAGACGGCCGCATTCGCCGCTGTGCGCCGGGCGAGCCGGGCCCGGTTCACCGTCCTGGAGTCCAAACTGGGCCTGTACGCAGCGATAGCTCGGCTGCCGGAGCGTCAGTACGACGTGATTCTGCTGCGCTTCGTGCTTGGTCACCCCATGCGGCGAGTGGCGGAGCTGATGGGCATCTCCTATGGGACGGTGCGAAGCCACCTGCGCGGAGCGCGTCGGCGCCTCTCCCGCGATCTGGGGATCGACTGGGCAGCGGAAGGCATGGAAGAGGAGGAAGGATGAACCGGGGGAGTACCAGGCAGCCGCCTGTCGATGAGGTGCTGGCCGACGCCGAGGTCCTGACGGACGAGTACGCGGACTTCGACGAGCGCGCCGCGCTGGACCGGATCGCCCGTCGCGTGGTGTGGGACAGCGCCACCGACCTCGAAGACCGCGCCCGTTGGATCCGTACCGCCAGCGGCGCCGCAGGCCGCACCTCGGACGACATCCGCTGCGCTGTTCCAGCGGCCCTGCATGAGCGCGCCGCCCACGAGTTGCAGGCCCTGTGCTCACACGTCGTCCACGATCCGGCTGCGATCGCGGCGATGGCGCTCCTGGTCGATGACCGAGCCACCATCGAACCCGGTGGCGCCTTGGCATTTGCATGCCTGCTGTACCTCGCCGATCGGCACGAAGCCGCGCAGTTCTGGTGGCAGTTCGCCGCCGGCGCCGACTCCTCCACCGCCGCTCACTGCCTCTACCTGCACCATCTGCAGCACAGCGAACTTCGGGACGCGAGGCTCTGGTACGACCAGACAAGCGAGCTGCGTCGGCTGGACGAGAACCCGAAGCTCCAAGTCACGCCGTCGCCATGGCGGGACGACGCTTGGCCCCCGCCCTCGCGGAGCGTGACCTTCCTCACCGTCTACGAGGTCGACGACTCGGCGGCGGTCATCGATGACACCACTACACCGCTGTTGGTGGTCCCACTTTCCGACTCCCTCGCCGAGGCCGTCCGCCGCCTGGACGTCGACAACGACGCCGATTTCGGCACCATCCCCAAGCCCGATCCTGATCTGGCCGCGCATCTGGAGGACTGCGTCACCTCGGAAGCCTGACGAGCGCATGCGTCGGCTTGGAACTGGTCCCGCCCCCGACAGAACGCGGTCACGTCACGTCGCCCCGCTGACGTCACCTCAAGGTGACGACGGCTCACTGAAGTTGCGGGAACGAAGGTCAGCGTCCAGCATGCGCGTCAATTCACCAACCCGTCCACCACCTCCCGGTGCCGCTGGGAAGCGTTTGAGTACTTCCACGACCACCGGCATTGCGCGATGCCCTGCCCGCTCGACGTGTTCGGCACCAATGGCTGGATCATCGCCGGCAGCGAGTTCCGCTGCCCTGGCCGCGTGAGCGGCGGCTCCGAGAATGTGCTTGACCTGGGTGGCCTTGGCCAGCGGATGCAGGTAGGCGGCGCCTGCCGCGGACATCGCTGCCCGCGCTGCCTCTCGCGCAGCATCAGTGTCCGCGCTCTTGGCTGCCTTGAGGGCCGCCCACGCCGTGTCGCGCAGGGACTTTCCTCGCCGACCACCCCGGGCGAACTCCCACGCGGCACCGATGGCATCCTGAGGCCGCGAGTCGTCAGGCTGATCGGCCTCGAATACCTCCAGCACCACTTCCGCGCACGCCGCCGCGAACGCGGTGACCTCACGCAGGTCTTGCATACTCAGAGCGATCTCGCCCTCGTCTGTTGGCATGCGTCCATCATCGTCCATTGCGCTGTACAGCACGGTGGCAAGGGTGATGGCCGCGATGTTCGCGGAACAGGCGCTCGACCAGCGGGCGAACGAGGTGGGCGGGCCTCGTGCGCAGCTCGCACTGCCACGCACGCCCTACAACCTGCCCAACACCACGCACTACAAGAAGACTTGTAATCCGATCGAGCGGCGAGACTACGCCATTCGGATTACGCCCTGCGAGGCCGGCCGCGCAGTGCGTTTGGATGGTTTGGTGATCGTTTCAGCGACCGCAGACATGCAGCCAGGCGCGCCACGTGAGCACGCCATCCCCTTGCCAGTGCATCGAGCTTTCGCGGCTTCCGCACATAACCGGCCGGATGCGACCGCCCTCGTGGAGGAGGGCGGTCAACGCTGGTCGTACCGTGAACTCTCCTGCTGGGCGGCCGCGGTGGCGGCCCGGTTGCGCGAGAGCGGAGCGGGCCCGGGAAGTACGGTCGCGTTGAGGATGCCTCGCTCGGCTGGGCTGGTTGCCTCGCTGCTGGCGGTCTTCGAGGTCGGCGGCGCCGCCGTGGTCCTCGACCCGCGTACCCCCGCCGAACGGCTGGAGGCCATCCAGGCGGACGCCCGTTGCTCGGCCGTCCTCGTCCCGACCGGGACGGACACTGGCGGCCCCGGCCCCGGCCCCAGCCCCGGCCCCGTGATCATCCCGGTACCCGGCCTGCCCGAGACCCTCCGCGCTCAGCTGTCTCCGGACGGACCGGACGGACCGGACGGACCGGACGGTCCAGACGGTGAATGCGACCGTGTCGCCTGCGTGTTCTACACCTCGGGCTCGACCGGGCGGCCCAAGGGCGTCCAGCTCACCCATCGCAACCTCGGGCGCTTCGCCGCCGACCCGCACTGGGACGGGCCCGGTCACCGCGTCACCGCGTTGGTTTCGGCACTGGGCTTCGACGCCCTCAGCTACGACCTGTGGGTGCCGCTCACCCGAGGCGGCACCGTCGTCGTCCCCGCCGAGGACCGGGTGGATGCGCACCGGCTGGCCGCTCTGGTCTCCGCCCACGGCGTCACCGGCGTCTTCCTCACCGCCGCCTGGTTCGGTCAGATCGCCGCTGACGCCCCGGGCACGCTGCGCGGGCTGCACACCGTGCTCACCGGCGGCGAGGCGGCCGACCCGCGGGCATTCGCCCGAGTCCGCGCCGCCTGCCCGCAGTTGGTGCTCGGTCACGTCTACGGCCCGACCGAGTGCACCACGTTCACCACTCGACACCTGCTGGCTCCCGGCGAGCCGGTGGGAACGGGCCGGGTGCCGATCGGCGACGGTCTGCCCGGTGCCGCGGTGCGGTTGCTGGGCCCGGATCTGGCCGAGGTCCCCGCCGGCGAACCCGGCGAGGTGTATGTCGCGGGGGAGCAGGTCGCACTCGGGTATCTGAACCAGCCCGCGATGACCGCCGAACGCTTCGTCGCCGACCCGTACGGCCCGGCCGGTGCCCGCATGTACCGCACCGGCGACCTCGCCGTACGGGGCCCGAGCGGGGCGTTGGAGTACCTGCGGCGCGACGACGACCAGGTCAAGATCCGAGGCCACCGGGTGGAGCCGGGTGAGGTGCGCGCCGCCCTGGCCGCGCTGCCCGGGGTGGCACAGGCAGCCGTAGTGGTCCGCGAAGGGCGGTTGATCGGGTATGCGGTCCCCGAGCACGGCCGCGCCACCGCCGGCGCGGAGGGGCTTCGCGCGGAGTTGGCCCGACGGCTGCCCGACTACCTGGTGCCCTCAGCGGTGGTGCTGCTCGACGCACTGCCGCTGACGGTGAACGGCAAGGTCGACCGGGCGGCGTTGCCCGCGCCCGCTGCCTTGCGCGCCGGTGCAGTCGGTGCGGGTGTGCCGAGCACGGCCGCGGAGAAGGCCCTGTGCGCCGCCTTCGCGGAGCTGCTCGGCCTGCCCGCGGTCGGCACCGAGGACGACTTCTTCGCCCTCGGCGGCGACAGCATCGTCGCGATGCGGTTGGTCAGCCGGGTGCGGCGGGAGAACGTGGCGATCAGCTCGCAGGACGTGTTCCGGCTGCGCACCCCCGGTGCCCTGGCCGCCGCAGCGCAGGCGGCGGCCCCGGCCGCGGACCTGTTGCACCTCTCGGCCACCGGGCCCCTCGACCTGCCGCCGATCGCCCTGTGGCTGCGGGAACAGGGCGCGGGAACAGCCGAGTTCGTCCAGTCGATGCTGGTGGAGACGCCCCCCGGACTGGAGCACCAGGCGCTCGTGGCGGCACTTGGGACAGTGCTCGACCGGCACGACGCGCTGCGCACCCGGTTGCCCGACCCGTCCCCGGAGGCGGTGTGGCAGCCCGAGGTGCTGCCACCGGGCGAGGTGGACGCGGCGCGGCTGCTGGCCACAGTGGACCTGCGGACTGTGCCCGACGGACCTTCGGCGGCCGACGTCCAGGCCGAGGTCCTGCGCGCCATGCGTGCGTTGGATCCGCCCGCCGGGGAACTGCTGCGCGCGGTCTGGTGGGACCGGGGCCCCGGGCGGCCCGGCCGACTGCTGCTGGCCGTGCATCACCTCGTGATCGACGGCGTCTCGTGGCAGGTACTCCTGCCGGACCTGGCCAGGGCCGCCGAGGACCCGCAGGCGCTCGGCGCCTGGGGAACGAGCACCCCCTACCGGCAATGGGTGCAGCGGCACAACGCCCGGGCCACGTCCCCGGAGGTGCTGGCCACGCTGCCGCACTGGCGGGCCGCTAGCCTCGCGGCGCCCACGGCCTGCCCCGTCGGCGGGTCCCTGAACGCCGAGTCGGACACTATCGCCACCTCGCGGACCATGGAGTCCGTACTGCCGCCCGAGGTCGGCCGGGCGCTGCTGACCGGCGCCCCGGCGCACTTCGGTGCCACCCCGCAGGAGCTGCTGCTGACCGCGCTGGCCGTCGCCTCGGCCCGGCGCGGCGGCTCACGCGTCCTGGTGCTCGACACGGAGGGACACGGCCGGGACGCGGCCGGGCCGCCCGCTGACGCCTCCGCCACCGTCGGATGGTTCACCTGCATGTTCCCGGTCCGGCTCGAGTGCCCCGAGAGGGCGGCCCGCCCCGCGGCCGACCCCGCCGAGGAGGAAGCGGCGCTGGCAGAGGCAGTGCGCGAGATCCGTCGGCAGTGGCAGGAACTGCCGGCGGACCGCTCCTCCTACGGCCTGCTGCGCCACCTGCACCCGCAGGCCGCGGGACTGCTGGCCGCGGCCCCGGCCCGGCCGTTGCTCTTCAACTACCTCGGTCGGTACGGCGCGCCGGGCCGCGACCCGTGGCCGTACGCCGCCGAGGCACCCGTGCTCGGCATCCACCGGGCCGCTCGGCAGCCGCTGTCGCACCCGCTGGAGATCAACGCGGTGGTCGACGAACGCTCCGGCGAACCCCTGCTCACGGCCGTCTGGCGCTGGTCGGCGCGGTTGGTCGACGGCCGGGACGTGGCGGGCCTGGCGCAGGAGTGGGCCGATGTCCTGCCCGCGTTCGCCCGAGCCTCTGCCGCCGCCGCTCCTCGGGAGCAGACCGGGAGAGCGGCCGTACCTGCACAACGTACGGAGGAGCAGTGGCCGTGCTCGCCGCTCCAGGAGGGACTGCTCTACCACGCCCACCGGGCGGACGGCGCGAGCGACCCGTACCACGTCCAGACGGTCCTGGACCTGGACGGGCCGGTGGACGCCGGGGCACTGCGCGCCGCGGTGGCCGCGCTGACGACCCAGCACCCGGCGCTGAGGGCCGGATTCCGGTGGAACTGCCAGGGGCAGGCGGTGCAGACCGTGCCTGCGGCGGTCGAGGTGCCGCTGCGGGAAGCCGACCTGTCCCGGCTCCCGCGGGACGAGCGTGAGCGGGCCGCCGAGGAGGAGGCCCGCCGGGACCGGGACGAGCCGTTCGACCTGGCCTCGCCCCCGCTGCTGCGAGCGGTGCTGCTGCGCCTTGGCCCAGGACGATCCCGGCTGCTTCTCAGCTACCACCACATCCTCATGGACGGCTGGTCGATGCAGGTGGCCCTGGCCGACCTGGCCGAGCTGTACGGCTCGGCCGCGTCCGGCGCCGCGCCGGCCCCCGCCCCGCGGCCCTCGGCGCTCGCCTACCTGCGCCACGTCGCAAGGCAGGACGTCGAGCTGGCCGGCAAGACGTGGCAGGAACTGCTGGCCGGCGTGACCGAGCCGACGCTGCTGACCTCCCCGGTCCCCGGTGAACACGGCCGTCCGCGCACGGTCCTGCTGGAGCTGTCAGCGCAGCGTACGGCCGCCCTGCGGGCCCGGGCCCGGGAGCGGGAGCTGTCGCTCAACACCGTGATCCTGGGCGCCTGGGGGCTGGTGCTGGCACAGCTGACCGGCCGTACCGACGTGGTCTTCGGCACGGTCGTGGCCGACCGCCCGCCACACCTGTCCGGGGTCGAGTCCATGGTCGGCCTGATGAACAACGCGGTGCCGGTGAGGGTGGACACCGCCGCGGCGGCCGACCGGGGCGACTTGCTGGCGGCCCTCCAGGAGCAGCGGACCGCGATGATGCCGCACCAGCACCTCGGACTGGCGCAGATCACCCGGTCCACGGGGCTGCGCGAACTGTTCGACACCGTCGCCGTGCTGGAGACGTACACCGACGCCTTCGCGACCCGCTGGGGCCCGGACCTGCGGGTCACCTCCAGCCGGGTGGAGAACGGCACCCACTACCCGCTGTGCCTGCTGATCTCGCCCGGCGAGCGCATCACCGTCCGGGTCCAGTACCGGCCGGGGCGGCTGACGGAGGACGGTGCGCGGGTAGTCGGCGCCCGGCTTCTGGCGGCGCTGGACGCGCTGGCGGCCGACCTGTCCGTACCCTCGGCGCAGCCGATCGGCACGGTGCCGACGGCGGCCCGGCCCCCGGCCGCGGAGCACAGGGATCGACCGGCGACGGCCGTACCCGTACCCGTACTGGAGCGGTTCGCCGCGCAGGTGCGGTCGGCACCCGGACGGGCGGCTGTGGTGGACACCGCGGGCACCCTTGACTACCAGGGCCTCGACCTGGCCTCCGAGAGGCTGGCCGAGGAGCTGGCCGACCGGGGCGTGGGGCCCGAGGACGTGGTCGCTCTGTGCCTGCGCCGCGGGCGGGACGCGGTCGCGGCGATGCTGGCGGTCCTGAAGGCCGGTGCCGCCTACCTGTGGCTCGACCCCCGCCACCCCGCCCAGCGGGTGGCGGCACTGGCGGCCGAGGGCCGACCGAAGCTTCTGCTGTGGCAGGCCGAGTTCGCCGACGCCTTGGCACTTATCCCGGACGGGACGACCCGGATGCTGCTGGAGCCGCATCACGTCCCTCCCGAGGCTCATCACGTCCCTCCCGAGCCGCATCACGTCCCTCCCGAGCCGCATCACGTCCCTCCCGAGCCGCTGCCCGGCACCACCGGCCGCCGAACCCGGCCGCCGCGCCTACCCGGCCACCCCGCCTACGTGGTGCACACCTCCGGAACGCAGGGCGTGCCCAAGGCCGTGGTCATGCCCGGTGCCGCCCTGGACCGGCTGGTGGACTGGCACGAGCGGCGTCTGCCCGCCGAAACCGGCTCGGTGACCGCACAGTTCACCTCCATGGCGTTCGACGTCGCCACCCAGGAGGTCCTCACCGCGCTGTGCACCGGGCGGACCCTCGCGGTGCCGGACGCGGACACCCGCGCCGACGCCGCCGCGTGGACCGCATGGCTGCGTGCGCACCGGGTGACCGAGCTGTTCGCCCCCACCCCCGTGCTCGCCGCACTGTGCGAGTTCGCCGACGGTGAGCGTGAGTCGCTGCCCGACCTGCGCCACCTCGTGCAGGCAGGCGAGGCGCTCGTGGTCGGCCGGCGGCTGCGCGCGCTGTGCGAGCGGGGCGGCAAGCGACTGCACAACCACTACGGCCCGGCCGAGACCCACGTCGTGACCGCGGGCGAGGTTCCCGGCGAGCCCGCCGACTGGCCGGCCCGCCCCGGCATCGGCCAACCGGTGCCCGGCACCCGGGCGATGCTGCTCGACACCGGGCTGTGCCCGGTCCCCGACGGACTGACCGGAGAGCTCTACCTGTCGGGGGACCAGCTGGCCCGCGGCTACCTGGGCCGGCCGGGGCTGACCTCCGTGCGGTTCGTCGCCGACCCGTACGGACCACCCGGCTCACGGATGTACCGCACCGGCGACCTAGCCCGCCGACACCCGGACGGCACTTTCGAGTTCATCGGCCGCAACGACGACCAGGTGAAGATCCGCGGTCACCGGATCGAGCCGGACGAGGTACGGGCCGCCCTGGCCGCCCTGCCCGGTGTGGTCCAGGCAGCCGTGGTGGCCCGCCCGGACGGACGCGGCGGCAAAGAGCTGACCGGCTACGCGGCCGGATCCGGCGCAACCGGAACGCCCCTGGACGGCACCGCACTGCGCGAGGAACTCGCACATGTCCTGCCGGACTTCATGCTGCCCTCCCAGATCGTGGTGCTCGACGCCATGCCGCTGACGGTCAACGGCAAGGTCGACCGCCGCGCCCTGCCCGAGCCGACGCGCCGGCCGGCCGAGGTACGCGAGCCGCGAACGCCCGCCGAGCGCGTGGTGACCGACGCGTTCGCCGAAGTGCTGGGCCTGGACCGCGTGAGCGTGGACGACGACTTCTTCGCCCTGGGCGGGCACTCGCTGCTCGCCGCCCGACTGCTCCAGCGGCTGCGCGAGCAACTGAACCCGGCGGCCACCCTGGCCCAGGTGATGGAACGCGCGACTCCCGTGGCCCTGGCCGCCGTCCTCGCGCCGAAGCCTGACGCGACGCCAGCGACGCCAGCGACGCCAGCGACGCCAGCGACACCGGCGACACCGGACGACGCCGTCGCCGAACACGCGACCACCGAGGCCTGAGCGCGGGCCCCCGGCCGTCAACGGGACCGGGGACCGCGCCTCCTCACCGTCACCGGGGACCGCGCCTCTCCACCGTCCAACCCCCTGGATTGCTGCCGGCACGCACCCCGCCCCGGCGATCCGGCGTGCCTCCGACCTCCCGAGGAAACCCATGAACCCCTTCGACGATCCCGACGGCGTCTTCATCGTGCTGGCCAACGACGAGGACCAGCACAGCCTCTGGCCCGCCCACATCACCGTCCCCGAGGGCTGGCGCGAAGCACACCCCCGAGCCGACCGCGCCACCTGCCTGGCCTGGATCGAGGCCACCTGGACCGACCTGCGCCCGCGCTCCCTGCGGACCGCCGAGGCCGAACGATGACCGCCCAGCCGACGGCATCCGCCGAAACCGCCCCGGACGCCGCCCCACCGCTGAGGATGGCCGTAGTGGCGGCGCTGCCACAGACGGCACCGCCACTCGTCGAGGCAATCCAGGCCCTCGGGCACGAGGTGCCGGTGGTGATCGGCTACCGGCGCCCGGCCGACTGGCCCGGGCACGTGCTCGGCGAACACGACCTCCCACCCGGAGTGGACCTGGCCATCCCCGCCACCCCGAAGCGGATCGGCGAACTGCTGCGCGCCTACGCCCCGGACGCGGCGGTGAGCTACGGATACCCCAGGAAGCTGCCCGCCGCCGCGGTGACCGCCCCCCGGCTGGGCACGGTCAACTGCCACCCCTCCGACCTGCCCGCCTACCGAGGCCCGAACCCGGTCGGCTGGGCAGTGCGCAACGGGGAACGCGAGATCGGCGTGACCTGGCACCGGATGGACACCGAACTCGACACCGGGGCCGTGCTGGCCCGTACACGCATCCCGCTGGACGGCTCGGTGTGGTCCTTCACCGGCATCAACTCACTCGTCCTCAAAGCCGCTTCGTCCCTCCTGCCGCACGTGCTCGGGCGGCTGGTACGCGGCGAGGCCGGCGAGCCGCAGCCGAAGCAGACGGACAGCTGGGCCGGCTTTTTCGGCGAGGACTACGCCACGGTGGACTGGTCTGCCCCGGCCACCCACATCCACACCCAAGTGCGGGCGTGGAACATCGCAGGCCACCACCCTCGCTGCGAGGGGCCGATCGCGCTGATCGACGGAAAACGATGGCGCCTGCGTCGCACGACGTTGGAACGGCCCCCGTCCGGCACCGGCCGCCGGATCGCCTGCGGCACCGGCGATCTGTGGGTACTGGCCGCCGACTCGGTCGACTGAACTGGGGAGACGGCCCTGCGGCTGCCCAACAGGCCGCCTCGGCCGCACGGTCTGCCCGTGGTCGTGCTGGGTCACGGTTCGTGATGTGCCGCGACTTGGTCCCAGCCCGGCTAGTACCGGGCTGGGAGGGGGAGGAAAGCCCGGCCGCCGGGCCCGCCTGGGCGGCCGCAGTGCTGGAGCCGCGGTGGCCTGGACGTTGAAGAACTGCCGGACACCGTGGGGCAACAGGCAGGCTGGGCCGGCCGTCGCTCGCAGGAGTTACTTCAGTGCTACCGCGTCGCCCGCTGACACGACGCGCGCGGTGGTCGTGGTGCCGGGGAAGTACCAGCGCCAACTGCCGGCCGACGTGGCGGTCACCTTGGTGCTCAGCTTGCCGTGATCGCCGGTCGTGACGGTCTTTACGGTGCTGTAGTGGGCGGCGCCTGCGGGACGGAACTGCAGCTTGACCGTTTGGCCGGTGTACCCGTGATACTCGAGGCTCTCCCAGTTCGCTCGGGTCAGCTTGCCGGTGACGGTGAGCGAGGCGCCCTTGGCGACGGGCTCGGGCGTGGCGTTGGTCGTCAGCTTGGAGGCTCGCTTGACCTTGTAACGGGCGATGTCGTCGGAGATCCAGTAGTCACCGTCGTTGGCCTTGACGGTGGCGTTCACCTGCCACACGCCGGCGGCCTTGTTGCTGTCGCTGTCGCTGCTGTCGGCGATCCAGGCCGGGACAATGGTCATCGTGGCGGTGCACACCGAGGTCGTCGACGACTTCTTGACGCAGTCGGTGTCGGTCCACTCGGCGAAATTGCCGCCACTGGTGCTGCCTGTGTAGAAGGTGCTGGCGTGGCTGAGACCCTTCACACCCGAGTCGTCCTTGATGGTGATGGCGACTGGGTATTTGACGGTCTTGGACGTACCGACGATGACGTTGTTGCCGCCGTTGACGACCGTCTTGGTGACCCGGACATCTCCCTCGCCTTCGGCGTGGGCACTGGTAGTTGTGACGAGCACGAGGATCGCGGCCCCGCCGGCCACAGCCCACTTTCCGCTTCGCCCCTGCCGTGTTCTGTTCTTCATGACCCTCCCCTTGTAGTTCCGCGATCTTACGATCACCGTGCGCCGCGCGAGGGTGAGATTCCGCGCCGGTCAGACACCTCGGCATTGAGTACGCCACCGTCCTGCCGGGACCCGGCTCCGGCGGGGCTCACTGAGTGACGAGGCGGAACGGGTGGTGCGAGTCGCGGGGGCAGACGGCGATGATCAGTCGGCCCCGGCCCGGTGAGACCCCCGTCGGCACGTTGGCGCCCATGACCCGGATGTCCTGCCGGTCCTCGCAGGGGACCCAGCTGGTGGTGGCGGGGTCCCATTCGCGTTGGTCAGCGGTGACCAGTGCGGTGAGCTTCGTGCCGCAGACCGAGCAGGTCAGACGCGCGGGTCCGGTGAGGTTCCAGGCGATGTGGCCTCCGACCTTCCAGCCGGGGGCCGTGGACAGGTCGTAGATGTACTGTTCGCCCTCGCCCTCATCCTCTTCCTCGTCCTGGTCCTCGTCTGCCGGCCCCGCCCATGCTTCGACGCGCTCCCACAAGTTCGCGGGGAGCTCTTCGAACCACGGGTACTCGATGACCTCCTCGGGGTGCACGACGCACGCGGACGGAACGAGTTCGGGACGGTCGACGACCTCGGGAACCGGCTGCTCGGTCAGCGGCGTGCCGATGTCCCGCGAGCGACGCCACCTCAGTTCTACGTGCATCTCGTGGCGGCTCTCGCCGTGCCGTTCGAAGGGGCACCAGAACACCTGGAGAAGATCCCCGTCCCCGGTGTCGGGCAGGCCGGGGACGTCCCGCCGGTACAACTGGGCGACGCCGATCAGCGGAATGGGGTCGGTATCGGCCAGATGAGGCGCGTGCCGACCGCGCTTGAAGCCGGCCAGCTCGTCGGCCTCCTCGGCGTTCGGGCCTGAGCGTGGATCGCGCCGCCAGGCCTGTTCCAGGATTTCCCGCGTGCGCAGCACATCGGCGTAGTGGTGGCCGCTGCCGCGCTTGTGCGCGAGCGTGCATACGGGCCAGGGGTCGTCGGCCGGCCACAGCATCGGTCCGCCGACCGAGCTGTCCTGAGCCGTGGGTGTGCCGCGGCGCGGGTGCAGCCGGGTCGCGGTGCGGCGCAGGACGGCCAGTTCGGGAAGGGCCGCTTCCACGTCGATGGGGCGGGGAGGGGTGGTACGGGGCATGAGCCGATGCGTCGCCTAGGTCGTAGGGCGGATATGGACAGCGGGCCGGAGGCGGGGGCCGAGGGCAGGCGGCCGGGGAGACTCTATCGAGGGGTTGACGACCACGCACTTGGCCAGCGGGCGCTGCTTCGATCACCTCGTAGGCGCGGGATCCCAGGTGCCAGACGGCCACCGAGTTGTACCGCGCAGGCCCCGACGCTCAGCAACCCGCCGGCGAGGAGGGCGCCTCGCACCCCGGCGTACGGCAGGACCAGTGCCCCGAGTGCGGCGCCGGACGCGATACCGGCGTGGTAGGCGCCGGAGTTGGCCGCGAGGGCGATGTCCGTGCGGCCCGGCGCGCAGTGCAGCATCTCGTTCTGGGTGACCATGACACCGGCCCGAGCGCACCGCCCATCAGGACCAAGCACGCGACCGCCGCCACCGGATGGGTGCCGACGGAGTACAGGCCGAGCATGCCCGCCGCCTGCGTGGCTGCGGCTGTGGGCAGCGCGCACTGCGGGAAGCGGTCCAGCAACGCCCCGGTGATGCTCACCCCGGCCAGACAGGCGACACCGAAAACCACGAGCAGGACGCTGACCGTGCCCGGCGAGAACCCGCTCACGTCGCCCAGGAACTTAACGACGCGACGACACTGGACAGGACCAGCGCGGTCAGTAGCCCTGTCGGCACGTGACGCCTGGGCCGGCGAGACCGGCCGGGGCAGTGCGTCAGGTTCAGAGGCTTCCGACGACCTTGCGCGGGGTGATGCGGACGACGACCCGTTGTGCATCGTCCTTGGCAGCGGGATTGAAGTCGGCGTAGTCCTTGCCGGTGTAATGGCGGGAGAGCTCGTTGATCAGCTCCTGGCCGCCCTCCGTGGTCAGTGTGGCGCTGCCTCGGACCTCGGCGTACGTGTAGGGGGCGTTCGGAGGGTTGATCATGACAGTCACGCGCGGGTCCCTGCGCATGTTCTGTTCCTTCCGCCGTCCCACGGTCGTGGAGACCAAGAGGTCGTCACCGTCTCGCTTGAGCCATACGACCGACAGCTGCGGGCTGCCATCGGGCTGGGTGGTGGCGAGGACCGCAAAGACTTGGTTGTTGTCGATGAAGTTCTTCAGGTCCCATGACAGCACGGGCTGCTCCTTCTTTTCATGCGGCAAGGACCTACTCACCCTACGCGATCAAGTCATTACTGAGGGTTATTTCACTTTGGGTCGGGCTTGCCGCAGGAGTCAGCGGCTCCCGCTCGGCCGTGGCAGTTCCAGGTTCAGCGGGCCGCAGCCGAGGCGGGCGGCCTCGGCTTCGACGTAGCGGGGGAAGAGGGTGCGTAGGTCCGTGCTCATTCCGCTCTCGTTGGCCTGTACGAGGAACACCGTCGGGCCCGCCTGGCAACGGGCCTCGAAGATGCCGAGGTTGGGGCCGAGGCCGCCGAAGCCGAAGTCGGAGTGCACCCGGTCGCCTTCGTTCAGCGTCATTCTCGTGAAGAGCGCTGCGAGCCGCGGGTCCTCGACGGTCATCAGGCGCTGTTCCGGCTGCGAGCCGGTGATGTCCCGGTCGCAGGTGCGCACTGGGCCGTGCCCGTCGGTGATCATGGGGTACTGGTCCGGCTTGCGCTTCTTCCCCAGGGTCAGTCCCTTGACGCCGCAGAGCGCGTCCGGCTTCTCCGTGCGGGTGTAGCGGGCGGCCTTGGGCAGGCGTTCGACCGGGTCGGCGATCGTGCCGGTGCAGCCCAGGTCCGTGCTGACCTTGTTGACGAGCTTCACGACCACGCGGGCCATCCAGTCCCGATCCTCGGTACGCGGCTCCAGGTCGCTGATCCAGTCGCCCCGGGTGATGTCCACGACGGTCGGCCCGTCGAGGGTGCCGGGGCGGCCCAGGCAGCCGTCCGGGATGGCGAGCCAGGCGCGGTTGTCCGAGGCCATGCCCAGGAGGCCGCCGCCGAGCGGGGTGAGGCGGGCGGAGAGGAACTCGTCGACCCACTTGCTGTTGTCGCCGGTCCGGTCGTTCAGTTGGTGCACCCGGGCGGTGAGCGCCCATTGGTCGCCGTCGCTGTTCGTCAACTGGCAGTTGCCGGTGGGGCCTTCCGAGTGGTCACCGAGCACGGGCGCCTCGACCGCCTTGACGTCCTCGGGCTCGCGGAACACCGGAGCGAGGTCGTCGCGGGACAGCGCGCCCCAGCACACTTCATCCGGCGCGAACGGCCCGGCCTGCGCCTGCCAGGCCATACCGCCGACGCCCAGCAGCGTCCCGGCGAGGCCTGAGGCCAGCAGCGGCCGGACCCGGCCGCGCAGCAGTCTGCGCCAGTGCCACCGGGGCAGGCGCGGTTCGCTGAGCTGCTCCCGGTCCGCGGGCAGGGGCTGCTCGTATCGGTTCGACTCGTCCGCGGTGCTGGTCACCGGGCGGCTCCCTTGGGTGCGATGGGGGCGCAGCCCAGGCGGGCGGCGGCCGCGTTGGCGAACGCGGCGAGGTGGTCGGGGTCCGTGGAGACGCCCATCAGGAAGGTGGCGGGCCGGCCGGCGCAGTCGGCGCGTACGATCGCGTGCTCCTTGCCGATCCTGCCCGTGCCGCGCCAGCCGCGGGCCACGGGGCGTTCGCCGACGATGCCGTCGAACACCGCGGCCAGCCGGGGCTGCGCGACCATCGCCAGCTGCAGGTACGCCAAGCCGTCGCGACTGCCTTGGACGCTGCACGTCTGCAGGTCACGGGTGGCCGCGCCGGTCTGGTCCTCGATGTCGTCCGTGTCGAGGTGCAGGCCCCGGATGCCGCAGACGTCGCCGGCGCTGAAGATGAGCTCCCGCTCGCCAGGCAGGTCGTAGACCGGCGAGCTGACCTTCAGCGGCTCGTCCGGCGCGCAACCGGCTGCCTCCATGCCGTGGTTGGCCACCGCGACGAGCAGCACCGCAGCCTGACGGACACCGCCCAGATCGGCCGGATCGCTCTGGGCGGACGAGGAGTCGCTGGTGTACGTGCCGGACGCGCGCATGGTGACGACGGTCGGCCGGCCGTCCCGCGTATCACAGGATTCCGGGAGCACCAGCAGGCCGCCGCGCCCGTTCACCGTGCCCGGCAGGCCGTCCGGGAGCGGGACCATGTTGCCGCCCAGAAAACCGTCCTGGATCATCTTGAGCCGGGCTTCCGCGGCCTTGGGGACCGGGCCGTACTCGACGGACACCTGCTGATCGACGGTTACCTTGTCGCCGTCGTAGCTGCTCTCGAAGTCGCTGGCGATGGAGACCTTGCACGTGCCGATCGGGCGCTCGCGGGTGGGCGTCGTCTCCTCGCTGGTGCGTGACCCGTCGTCATCGTCGCCGAAGGCCTCGTCGCCGAGGAAGCCCGGGCCGCTGTCCTCCTCCCATGCGCCCCAGCAATAGCGGTCCTTCGGCCACGGCCAGGTGTCCGCCGCCCACGTGCCGAACCCGGCGCCCGCAAGCGCGAGCACCAGCGCGGATACCAGCGACAAGCGGCCGCGCCTGCTGTGCGGCAGCGCCCGGCGCAGCCGACCGGGCGCCGCGGGCGCCGCGGACGCTTCCTCTGTCTCACTCACCCCGTGATCCCCCTCCGGCGCAGGCAGACGCCGCGAACCCGCCCCCCAGTGCGCCCTTTCCCGTAACCACACACTCACCCACGGGCACACCAAACAGCGCGTGCCCTGCCCGTCCGAGCGGGCACCCGCGGATCTTGGCCAGCAGTGTAGTCATTTGTTGACAGCAGCAAAGGCGCTGCCAGCCTCGGACACCGAATCGACCGGTGAAACATTCCCCGTCGGTCCGACTCACCCCTCAATCTCGCCAAGGCCAGTCAACGCCCTGAAACACGGCATCGATGTCGCAACAGGAGAGCCTGCGGCTCCCAAGTTCAGGAACCACCGGCCCTCTTGCGGCAGAGGCTTGCCCTGTACGTCGGTGCGTGCCGGGCGGCGGCTTTTGTTCGGATGGCAGTCGCCTTCTCGACAACGGCCTCACGCACCTTCGCGTACGCGACGGCTCTGTCCACTCGGCTACCCGGAAAACGCTGCTATGTCGGCCAGACTTGCAAACGGCGTTGTCATCGGCCACGGTGCACGTTCTTCGCGGCCCGTCCATGTCAGGTGGACCACAGCCCGGGGGTACGGCCTGTTCGCGACGCTGAACAGGACATCGTCACACCCTTCGCATCGCGCCACAGCGGTGGCCTTCGCCCCGTGCAGTGGGTGACCAAAGGAAAGCTCACGCTGCAGTTCAAGTTCGAAGCCGTGCATGCCGTTGCCGTCGTCGGGCACCCACCATGGAGCGGGCAGGAGGGACGGGTCTTCCGGCATGTGCTGCATCACGGCATCCTTGCAGAACCCACTGGGGCGACATCGAACGGCCGGACAGTCCTAGATAGCCGTCTGTCTTTGATAGCCGTCTGTCTTTACTGGTGCTGTGCGTGGGCGGCGCACTTGGTGCTGCGGTCACCCCCCAACGGCATCGGCTTCCACCCCGGGAGACCTGCCACCCAGCCCGGGTATCAGCACCGCCGCCACCGCTAGGTGCATCAATGCGAGGGAGATCCGGGTGCCGCCGTCCATGCCGTCGCCGATGAACGGCAGGAAGGACGCGGCCAGTACGACGCCGGCCACCCCGGTCCAGATGGCGCGGGCGTGCCGTGCCCCGAACCGCTCCAGGGCGGCCAGCAGTCCCCAGCCGGAGAGCGACGCGAGCAGTGCGACGGCCGCCACGGGCACGGCGCCGATGTCGAGCGTCTGCTCGCCGTCGGTGATCCGCAGCCGGTGCCCCAGCAGAGGGTCCGCGACCAGCCACACCAGGACGGGGACCAGGACGGCCAGGGCCGTAACCCCCAGGCGCCTTCTCCGCGCACTCACTCGGCGCGCCCCGAGACCGCCCCGTCTCGTTGGGTTCTGTCATGAGTGCGACACTGCGGAGTGAGTGCTCACTCCGTCAATGGATGACCGCTCTCACGGCGAGCAGAAGCTGGTACAGCTACATGCCGTCGGTGGCCGTCGCCGAGGGATCAGCTCACGCCCCTCCGCCTCATCGAGATCTGCTGCCGTGCCGGCTGCCACGCTCGTGGAGCCCGACCCAGCGACTCGACTGTTTGGCCTCATCTGTCACGGACACGCGTGTTGGGGCGCTACCGGACCGGTGGCGCGAGAGGTACACCCACTTGCTTGCGAAGGGATTCGATCGATGCCGCAGGAGAAGGCTATGGGCCGGGCGCCGGACGAGCCGCCGACGATGCCGCAGGAGGAAGCGGAGATTACGCCGCCCTACCGGTTCCAGCGCCAACAGCGCCCTGGCCTGGAGGCGGAGATGGAGGTGAGGCCGCGCTACCTCGCCCCGAACTACCGCGGCTCCGGAAAACTTCAGGGGAAAGTCGCTCTCATCACGGGAGGCGACTCCGGTATCGGTCGCTCCGTCGCCGTGCTCTACGCCCGTGAGGGAGCCGACGTGGCTGTCGTCTACCTCCCCGAGGAGGAACGGGACGCCGCCGAGACGCGCGAGGCGGTGGAGAAGGAGGGGCGCACCTGCCTGCTGCTGCCCGGTGACCTGTGCGATCCGTCGTTCTGCGCCGACGTGGTGGAACGCACCGTCGCCGAATTGGGCGGCCTCAACATCCTGGTGAGCAACGCCGCTTACCTCAACAGTCAGAACGATGTCACGGACCTGACGGCCGAGGACTTCGACCGCGTCTTCAAGACGAACGTGTACGCCTACTTCCACCTGGTCATGGCAGCCTTCCCGCATCTCTCCCATGGCGACGCCGTGATTGCCACGGCCTCCGAGGAAGCGCTCAAGGGCAGCGAGATGATGATGGACTATGCGGCTTCCAAGGCCGCCATGGTCCTCTTCACCAAATCCATCGCCTCGCACCTGGCCGGCCGCGGTATCCGCGCCAACGTCGTGTCCCCTGGCCCCACCTGGACCGTGCTCAATGTGGCGGGTCAGCGATTTCCCGATGACTACCTCACCAACCTGGGCAGTTCGGCCCCCATGGGCCGCGTCGCCCAGCCGGAGGAGGTCGCTCCCGCCTACGTCTACCTGGCCTCGGATGCCGACTCCAGCTTCACGGTCGGAGAAGTGATCGCCGTCACCGGTGGCCTCACCGACACTCGTTGAGGTCCAACGCGGCTCCCGCGCCCGGGGGTTGAGACGTCGAACACCTTCCGAGTCACGGGAGTCAAGGGAGTTATCGCCTCGCGAGAAAGCCCCAGGCCGGGAAGCCGTCCCGGTCCAGGACCATCTCGTGATTCCGTTGTCGGCTGTCGGCTGCGGCTGTGGGACCGCCGGAACGCCATCTGGCCGCCTGGCCTAGCGGGCAAGGAGCCCCTTGGCGACGTGTGTCACCTGGATCTTCGTCGTCGGAATGCGACCGTGCCGCTGGGCCGACGCCCGGAAGTTCCGCACCGGCGGCGGCTCCTGCGGCCTGTGAGACTCAATGGCGGCACTGCTCATTTATGCCTGTCGTCCAGCAACCTGAAGAGCGGTTCCTGCCGAACCGAATCCTTGGTCGTGAACAACTGGACCCGGGACCCGGTGGGGATGCCCACGGACACTCCCATCACGCGGCCACGCACCACGAACCCTTCGGCCATTTCGACCAGCGACACATTGCGCGCGGAGGGCGTGTTGCACAGGATCGCTCGGGAGTGTCGCACCGTGCCGATGCCCTGGCTGGGTTCCGTGCGCAGCTCCGTACTCTGGCACGCCGGACACAGGAGCCGGTTGTAGGAGACCGTGCCGCACCACGTGCAGCGTTGGAAGTACAGGGTCGTTGCCTCGGCCTCATCGGACTTCCGGAGACCTGCGGCCATGCCTGTCGTCGGATGACTGGTGTCTTCTGCGCGCTCGTACACGCGGTCAGCTCCCTCGGTTCATCTGTCGTACCTCGTACCTCGTGCCGCGGCACCCCGCCGTTGAGGACAGTCGGGAGACCGAGGCCGCGCGAGACCTGGATGCCGATGCACAGGAGGTCATGACCGCGACAGGCCTGTGACGATGATCGGAACTGCCGCTCCGCTTGACCGAAACGCTCATCCGTTGTCACACCGGGGCTAGCGGAGGAGCTGGGTCGGCCCCGGTGGCACGCGACCTCGCGCGTGCGGACAATGCACTTATGAGGACCGATGTCGACGCGTTCCTCCGCCGCCTGGCTCAGGAAATCAGACCGCGGACGAACGACTCGGTCGACGCCTTGCTGCAGCGTTTGCGCAGTGAGTTTCCCCAGCCATGGCAGTACGAGGACTTCGCCGCCATCGCGCGGGAGGACGCGGCCCAGCACGTCGCCAGGTTTCTGGACGTACTCGAGCACGGCCTCGACGCTGCCGACGTCGCCGCGGCGCCGCCGCATGCCATGGAGGTCTCGCGGAAGCTGGTACGGAGCGGCGTGCCCCTCAGCACGCTTCTGCGCGCCCACCGGCTGGGCCACGTCGTCATGTTCCAGCTGATCTGGGCGGAGGTCCCCAGGCTCACCGCCGACCCGGAACTGATCAACGCCGCGGCGATGCGCCTGATGGAGGCGGGTTCCGCCTATGTCGACCGCACCGCCGAACACATCGTCGCGTCCTACCAGGAGGAGCGTGACCGCTGGCTGCAGCGGCGGCTCGTACTGACCAGCGAGGCAGGCCGACGGATCGGGACCACACTCGACATCAGCCACACCGCTCAGGAACTGGCGGACGTCGGCACCGGCGACTTCGCCGACCGCGTCACCGTCGACCTCCTGGTCTCCGCCCTCCCGGACTCCGGCGCGCACCCTCCGCCGGACCCGACGCTGCTCTGCCGTGTCGCACAGCAGTCCGCATCGGGCGGCGCCCCTTCGCAGCTCCCCCTGACGCCGGGCAGCACGCACACCTATCCACCGGAGTCGGAGCCGGCCCGTGCGCTCGCCACTGGCCGGCCGGGGCTGCACCGCGTCATGGCCTCCGACGCCCCCACATGGTGGGCGCGGTCCCCGGACGGCGTCCACTCGGTGCTGCTGGTGCCCCTGCTGGCCCGCGGAGACACCCTGGGCCTCGTCCAGTTCTTCCGTACGGGAAGCAGTACGCCCTTCGACGACGACGATCTTCTCCTCGCCCAGGAAATCGCGGCCAGAGCGGCGGTGCACCTCGACAACGCGCGGCGGTACACCCACGAGCACGCCACCGCGCTCACCCTCCAGCGCAGTCTGCTGCCGCAGCACATGGTGGAGCAGTCCGCCGTCCTCGCCGCCTCCCGCTATCTCCCCAGCGGGTCCCGCGCGGGTGTGGGAGGGGACTGGTACGACGTGATCCCGCTGTCCGGAGCCCGCGTCGCCCTCGTCGTGGGCGACGTCGTCGGCCGAGGCCTGCACGCCTCTGCCACCATGGGCCGCCTGCGCACGGCCGTCCGTGCCTTCGCCGACATCGACCTGATGCCCGACGAACTGCTCACCCACCTCGACGACGTGGTCATCCGGCTGCAACGCGAGGAGGGCCAGGACGCGGGTGAGACCAGCGCCACCTGCCTGTACGCGGTCTACGACCCCATCTCCCGCGTGTGCTCCCTGGCCAGCGCCGGACACGTGCTGCCGGCCGTGGCGAGTCCGCCGGCACCCGACAGCGACGGCCCGGCCCTCAGATCGGTCGACCTCCCTGACATGCCGATCGGGCCGCCCCTCGGCCTGGGAGGGCTGCCCTTCGAGACCACGCAGTTCACCCTGCGGGAGGGCAGCCTGCTCACCCTGTACACCGACGGCCTCATCGAGAGCCGCACGCGTGACGTGGACGTCACCCGGACGACTCTGTGTGACGTCCTCGCCTCGGCCCCGGAGTCGCCGGACGAAATCTGCGACCGTCTCCTCGCCTCGCTGCTGCCCACCCGTCCCGCGGACGACGTGGCTCTTCTGGTGGCGCGCACACTGGCGCTCGATCCCGGTCGTGTCGCCACGCTCGACCTCCCGTCCGACCCCGCGACGGTCTCCACAGCCCGCAGATTCACCTCCGACACACTGACCTCCTGGGGACTGGACGACCTGTCCTTCATCGCGGAACTCGTGGTCAGCGAGCTCGTGACGAACGCGGTCCGCTACGGCGAGAGCCCGATCCAGCTGCGGCTGATCCGTCAGCCCACCCTCACCTGCGAGGTCTACGACGCCGGAAGCACCGCTCCCCACATGCGGCGAGCCAGGACCTTCGACGAGGGCGGCCGTGGCCTGCTCCTCGTCGCCCAGCTGACCGAGCGCTGGGGCACACGGCACGGCCGCGAGGGCAAGGTGATCTGGGCGGAGCAGCGCCTCTCCGCCGAAGGGCCCGACCGCTTCGGCCTGTGATCGCCGGGCCGCCCGCCTTCCGCGCACGAGCCCGGAAAAACCGCGACGTGGATGAAGGCTCACAGGAGGCGAAGTGCAGTGTCGATGAGGGGCACGTGGCTGAAGGCCTGAGGGAAGTTGCCCACCTGGCGCTTGCGGCGAGGGTCCCATTCCTCGGCGAGGAGGCCGACGTCGTTACGGATGGCGAGGAGCCTTTCGAAGAGCTCACGCGCCTCCTCGACTCGGCCGATCAGCGCCAGGTCGTCGGCGAGCCAGAAGGAGCAGGCCAGGAAGGCACCCTCGTCGCCGGGGAGACCGTCAACGCCCGCCTCCCCGCCGGAGGTCGGGTAGCGGAGGACGAACCCATCGGGGGTGAGAAGCTCGCGCTGGATGGCCTCGATGGTGCCGATGACGCGCTTGTCGTCGGGTGGCAGGAAGCCGACCTGGGGGATCAGGAGAAGGGCGGCGTCCAGTTCCTCGGAGCCGTAGGACTGGGTGAAGGTGTTGCGGTCGGGGTCGTAGCCGCGTGCGCAGACGTCCTGGTGGATCTCGTCGCGCAGCAGTCGCCAACGGTCCAGGGGGCCGTCGGTGGCGGTGGTTTCGAGGAGCTTGACCGTGCGGTCGACGGCGACCCAGGCCATCACCTTGGAGTGGACGAAGTGCCGGCGCGGGCCGCGGATCTCCCAGATGCCCTCGTCCGGTTCACGCCAGTGCTGCTCGAGATAGGCGATCAGGCGCAGTTGGAGGAGGTTGGCGTAGCTGTTGGGCGCCAAGCCGGACAGCTGGGCGAGATGGAGGGCCTCCACCGCCTCGCCGTACACGTCGAGTTGCAGCTGTGTCGCCGCGCCGTTGCCCAGGCGGACCGGAGTGGAGTTCTCGTAGCCGGGCAGCCAGTCGAGTTGCGTCTCCGTCAGCTCTCTTTCGCCGGCGATGCCGTACATGATCTGGAGGTTCTCCGGGTCGCCTGCGACCGCGCGCAGCAGCCAGTCGCGCCAGTCGCGGGCCTCGTCCCGGTATCCGGTGCGCAGCAGCGAGGAGAGGGTGATGGCGGCGTCGCGGAGCCAGGTGTAGCGGTAGTCCCAGTTGCGCACACCGCCGATGTCCTCCGGCAGGGAGGTGGTGGGCGCGGCGACGATGCCGCCGGTGGGCGCGTAGGTGAGGGCTTTGAGCGTGATCAGGGAACGGATCACGGCCTCTCGGTAGGGGCCCCGGTAGGTGCAGTGCGCGACCCATTCGCGCCAGAAGTCCTCGGTCGCGGTGAGCGCGGCCTCGGCGTCCGTGCGCACGGGCGGGGGCAGATGGGAGGCCTGCCAGGTCAGCGCGAAGGCGACACGTTCACCGGAGCCGACGGTGAAGTCGGCATAGGTGGTCAGGTCCCGGCCGTAGGTCTCGGCCTCGCCGTCCAGCCAGACCGAGTCGGGCCCGGCCACCGCGGCCGTGCGCTGCTCGTGCCCGTCGTCGATCCGGCGCACCCAGGGCACGACGCGTCCGTAGGCGAAGCGCATGCGCAGAGCGGAGCGCATCCGCACGCGGCCGGAGACCCCTTCGACGATGCGGACCATGGTGGGGCTGCCGACGCCTTCCGTGAGGTGGCGCGGGGGCATGAAGTCGATGACCCGGACGGAGCCGCTGGGGGTGTCCCACTCCTGTTCGAGGATGAGGGAGTCGCCGCGGTAGCGGCGGCGGTCCGCGGGCGGGGCGGGCGCCGCGGCGCCCGCCGGGACGCGCCGCGCGCCGGTGTCCTCGAACAGCGCGTCGCCGCGGTGGTGCGGCTCCTCGACGGGTTCGGCGGCGGGCGAGGAGCCGGCCGGGCCGATCCTCCAGAAGCCGTGCTCATCGGTGCCGAGCAGCCCGGCGAAGACCGCCGGGGAATCGAAGCGGGGCAGGCACAGCCAGTCGACAGCCCCGTCCCGACTGACCAGGGCCGCGGTCTGCATATCGCCGATGAGCGCGTAGTCCTCGATGGGGGCTGCCACGTGGTTCTCCAGTTCACAGGGGTGTTGCGAGGGGATGCGGGGTCGGCGCGGTGCCTTGCGGTGCGCCATGCGTGCCGTGGGCACCTGTCGCCGGTGCGCCGGCTCCTACGGCACGCTCTTGATGGGCAGGACAGCCAGTGCTCCGAGTGCCGAGGCGGTCACCGCGGCGATGAACAGGGCGGTGTAGTTCGGCCCGGCGTCCCCGATGGCCAGCAGCACGGTTGCCAGCGCGGGGACGAGGAGGGCGGGCAGCTGATAGGAGAGCGCGATGACGGCCAGGCCGGTGCCGGCGTCGGTCGAGTCCGGCAGCAGCTCGGTCATCATGGCGACGTCGACGGAGACGAAGGCTCCCTGGCCCATTCCGGCGAGGGCGATACCCACGGTGAAGAGGGTCAGGTCGTGAGCGAGGAGGCTGATCAGCAGTCCGAACGCGGTGAGGAGCGCGGAGCTCCACACGATCGTCCTGCGTTTTCCGGTGCGATCGGAGATCCAGCCGAACAGCAGGGTGGTGACGACGCTGAAGGCGAAGAACACGCCCAGCACGGTGCCCTGTCTGGAGGGGGCGTCCTCGGAGGCGATGCCGAGCCGGTCCGTGAGGAAGTACAGCAGATAGGTGATCACCGAGACCAGGGACATGGTGACGAGAAGCCGGCATGCCCAGGCCCAGGCGAAGTCCTTGTGCCGTAGCGGGTTGATCCAGTAGCTGCGCAGCAGGCTGCGCCAGTCCACGGGCACGGGCTCGGTGCGCACGATGTCGTCGAGTACCAGCACCAGGCCGATACATGCGACGAGTGAGATCGCGGCCGGTATGCCGAACCAGTACAAGGGGTTGCCGGGCAGTGCCCCCACCAGGGCACTGCCGACGACCGGTGCGATGCCGGTGCTGAGGCCGAACGTCGCCGCGACGCGGGCGCGGATCCTGGTCGGGATCTGATCGGCGAGCAGCGCGTTGAGCGCCATGCTCGTGGCGGCGAACCCTGCCTGGGCGAGCCCCCAGCCGGCGATGATCACCGAGACATGAGGCGCCAGTGCGAGGACGAGCATGCCGGATGCTCCGACCAGGGCGCCGCCGAGAATGTAGGGCCGTCGGATACCGGCGCGGGCGGTGGAGACGTCGCTGAGGCGGCCGAGCGGCGCCGTGATCAGGACGACCAGTACGCCGCCCAGGGCTATGGTCAGGGAGAGCATCTGGGTCTTGTGCGCGGGGTCCAGTTCCGACAAGCGGAGCGGGATGCTGACCGTCGGCGCGGAGATGCCGGCGAGTGCGACGCCGAAGTAGGCGAACACGAACAACGGCAGGAACAGCGCGGGCTGTCGGCGGCCCCGGAACGCCACCGGTGCGGCGTCCTGGGCCTGTTCTGCTATGGGGGAGACCATCGTCCTGCCGTCCTCAGTCGTGGAGCGTGCGCAGGACCGCGGCGACGGCCGCCTGCGCGGTGCGTGCGGTCAGGGACACCCGCTCGTACAGGCCGCCCTCGTGGGGCAGGCCCACCAGCCGCAGCGCTGCCACCGGCACCCCGGCAGCGGCGAGGGCGGCGGCGTAGGCCTCGCCGTCGCCACGGAAGGGATCGCACTCGGCGGTGAGGATGTAGGCGGGCGGCAGATCGCTGAGATCTTCGGCGAGCAGCGGTGAGACGTAGGCGGTCCGGCGGTCTTCGACCCGGGGGACGTAGTCGTCGATCATGCGCTCCAGGACCGCCCACTGCTCCTGTGTGAGCTCGATGGCATCGCGGTCCGTGTGGGAGAGCGTCAGGTCGAGTCCGGGCACTTCGAGGATCTGCAGCCGCAGCGGGTGCCGTGCCCGGTCGCGGTTGACGTGGGTGAGCGCGGCCACCAGGTTCCCGCCCGCGGACTGCCCGGAGAGTGCCATGCGCGCCGGGTCGACGCCGAGCGCACCGGCCTCGCGCACCAGCCACTCCAGAACGGCGTAGCCCTGTTCGAGCGCTGCGGGGTAGGGGTGCTCCGGAGCGAGCGCGTAGGAGATCGCCGCGACAACGATGTTCGCCTCGGCGGCCCGCACGGCACAGTGGGTGGCGACGCTGGGGTGATGGATGCCGCCCTGGCGCCAGCCGCCGCCGAAGAAGTGCAGGCAGACCGGCAGGTTGAGGTCGGCCGCCGGCTCGCGCGGGTAGTACAGGCGCACGAGCACGTCCGGGTGGCCCTCCACGGGCACGATGTGCTCGCGGACCGGCAGTTCGGGCCCGCTCGCTCCGAGGTGCGGATACACCGCCTGCTCGTAGTCCAGAGCGGCCTTGCGCAGTTCCTCGATGTCGTCCGTCGCCGGGGGGCCGGGGACGCCGAGCGCGGCGAGGGCCCGGATCAGGTGGGCGTCGATGGGCATGATGTGTCTCCGATCAGGAAAGGGGGCCCGTTGTACGGCGGGCCCGGTCGTGCAGGAAGTCGATGACGCGGCGCTGCCACTCACGTGCGGTCGCGGACGTCCCGGTGATCGACGTCGAACCGTGCAGGTGCCCGGGAGCGCGCCAGGTCAGGGTCGGCACACCGGCTTCGGCGAGCCGGGCGGCGTAGCGCTCGCCGCTGTCGCGCAGCGGATCGAACTCGGCGGTGAGGACCAGTGCCGGCGGCAGCGCGGTGAGGTCGGCGATCTCGGCAGGCGCCGTCCAACGGCCGGGCGCCGGATCAGCCGTGCCCAGATAGGCCGCACGGATTTCGGAGAGGTCCCCGAAGTCGGACAGCGCGCTGAACCGGCGGTAGGAGTCGTCCTGCTCGATGTGCAGGCTCGCCCCTGGGACCTCCAGCACCTGGTGGTCCAGCGGCAGGCCGTTGTCGCGGGCGTGCGCCGCGACCAGCCCCGCGAGGTTGCCGCCCGCCGAGATGCCGCCGATCCCGATCCGGCCGGGGGCGATCCCGAACCGCGGCGCCGACTCGATGAGCCAGCTCAAGACGTCGACGCAGTCCTCGAGTCCGGCGGGAAAGGGGTGTTCGGGGGCCAGCCGGTACTCCGCGGCGAAGATTTCGGCACCGCTGGCCACGGCCCGGTGGCGGAGCAGCCGGTCGTTGACCACCTCCCGGACGCTGCCCAGGACGAAGCCGCCGCCGTGCAGGGACAGGTGGCCGAGCCGCGGCCGGTCGTCCCCCGGGGGCTGGTACCTCAGGACCGTGACCTCCCCGGCCCGGGTGGGGACGCGGTACTCCGTCACCGCGCACTGCGTGTCGCCGGTCAGCGTGAACCGTCTGGCGAGGGCGTCGGAGAGCTCGTGTGCCGCGCTGCGGCGCAGGGCCGGATCGGGCGATCGCAGCTCGGGGATGCCGCCCGCGATCTCCTCGACGGCGACGAGCCAGTCCACGACGGCCGGCTCACATCCCACGGCGCGAGCCAGGTCGGTGACATCTACCATCGAACCTCCATCGAAGTGCTTCGACGAAGACTTTAAGCGCCGGTAGAGCGCCTGGTCAACAGCCGAATCACCCGCGCCGGACTTGTTCGGCTAGGGTGCTCACGTGGGACGTAGCGACGTGACGATCTATCAGGTGGCGCAGGCCGCCGGCGTGAGCATCTCGACGGTTTCGCTCGCGCTGAACCACCCGGAACGGGTCAGCCCGAAGACCCGCGACCGGGTCATCACGGTCGCGGGCGAACTGGGATACCGCTCCGGCGCCACCGTGTCCGAGCGCGCCCGCCGCCGCAGCGGCCGGATCGCCGTGGTGGCGCCGTTCAGCAGCTATGCGACGTACCGGACGCGCCTGGTCGGCATCCTGGAGACCTTCGGTCCCCACAACATCGAGGTCGTGGTGCACGACGCCCCGCCGGCCACCGAGTCCACCTCTCCGCTGCTGGAGACCCTGCCCGTCCGCGGCGATGTCGACGGACTGCTGATCATGGGCGTCCCACTCGGCCAGGAGGGCGCCGACCGACTCCACCGCTGGGGACCGCCGACTGTGCTGGTCGACTCCGTGAACGCCGAGTTCACCAGCGTCACCTTCGACGACGAGCAGGCCGGATACCTGCTGGCCACCCACCTGCTCGGGCGTGGCCACCAGCGCCTGGCCTACCTTCACGAGCCCTACCAGGCGACGGCCTTCACCTCCGCCGGCCTGCTGAGACTCAACGGAGTGGCCCGCGCGCTGCGTGAGGCAGGCAGCACCGAACCCGGCATCGAGGAAATCGCCCTGGCGGGCAACGATGTGCCCTCAGCCCAGGCCTACGCCGCCGAGTTCGCCCGCCGTGCCGAACGGCCGACTGCCGTCATCGCCCACCACGATCTCCTCGCCGCGGGCTTCCTCTCGGGGCTGCGCGCCGCCGGGATCAAGGTGCCCGACGAGATCGCCGTGGCGGGCTTCGACGACGGACCGCTCGCAGAGGCCCTCGGACTCACCACCATCCGGCAGCAGTTCGCCGAATCCGGCCGCCATGCCGCGGAACTGCTGCGCTCCCTGATCGAGAAGCCGCAGCAGACTCCCTTGCGCACACTGCTCGTTCCGCAGCTCATTGCCCGCGAGACCACCTGACCGGGCGTTTCCCGAATCCCGGGCGTCCACGACCGGGCGTCTGGGCCGCCTACGGCACGTGGCTGACCGGCGCGGCGCGTCCGGTCAGTGGACGGAGCGGTCGTTCTGCGCCCAGTGCCGTTCGCGCAGTTCGCGCTTGAGGATCTTTCCTGCCGGCGAGAGGGGCAGGGCCCGGGTGAACTCGACGGTACGGGGCGCCTTGTAGCCGGCGATCAGACTCTTGGTGTGCTGCCGGAGCTGTTCCGCGGTGAGCGTGTGTCCTGCTCTGAGGACGATGACCGCATGGACCCGTTCGCCCCAGTCGGCGTCCGGTACGCCGATGACGGCGCAGGCGGCGACGGCCGGATGCTGGGCGATCGCGTTCTCCACCTCGGCCGAGTAGACGTTCTCGCCACCCGAAATGATCATGTCTTTGAAGCGGTCGACAACGAATACGTAGCCCTCGTCGTCCATGTAGGCGCCGTCACCGGTGTGCAGCCAGCCCTGGCGCAGGACCGCGGCGCTCTCCTCGGGCCTGCCCCAGTAGCCCTGCATGACGTGGTCGCCCCGCAGGGCGATCTCACCGACGGTTCCCCGTTCCACTTCACGGCCCGCAGGGTCGACGATCTTCACCTCGCCGTGCGCTGCCGCGCGCCCGGCCGAGCGCAGCCGCCGTCCCGCGGCGTGATCCGCCCCGGTGAGCAGGGTGGCGATGGGTGCCGCTTCGGTCATGCCGTAGGCCTGCACGAAGTCGACGCCGGGGAAGGCGTCCATGGCGCGCTTGAGGACCGGCTCGGGTATGGGGGACGCCCCGTACACGATGGACCGCATGCTCGACAGGTCGTACTCGTGCAGACTCGGGTGGTCGACGAGAGTCTGGATCATCGTGGGCACGAGCAGCGCGGACGTGGTGCGGTGCGTCTGGATCGCCGACAGCACCGCCTCGGGTGAGAATCCCGGCAGGATGACGTGGGTGCCGCCGACGAGGTTCTGCGCGTTCCACAGGGCGAGGTCGGCGAGGTGGAACATGGGGGCCGAATGCAGCATGCGCCCGCCGGAGGCGGCGATCCCGCCGCTGACCTGGCTGCCGAGGGCCGACAGCGCCATGTTCGAATGGCTGAGCATGACGCCCTTGGGCGTGCCTGAGGTGCCGCCGGTGTAGAAGATGCCGGCCAGCGTCTCTCCCCCTTCCTCGCTGCCCGTCTCGGGGGCCGCCGCGGCGTTCTCGAGCAGATCCTCGTAGCCGAGCATTCCGGCGGGAGTGGGGGCGTCGCCGCAGTGCACGACCGCGGCGACGGGGGCCTGGAGGTGGGCGACGTGGTCGGCGAACGCGTCGTCGACGAACAGGACGCGGACACCGCAGTCGCGCAGCGCGTAGTCGATCTCCTGGGTGCTCCAGCGGATGTTCAGGGGAACGACCGCGGAACCGATCCACCAGGTGGCGAACAGATACTCGTGGTACCGGTCGGAGTTGTGAGCCAACATCGCGACCCGGTCGCCCGGTTGGGTACCGAGGTCCTGCAGGGCACCGGCAAGACATGCGATCCGGTCGACCGACTCGCGCACGGTGCGGACGCGGTCACCGCACGCGGTCAGCGGGGCGTCGGGGGACTGCTGGAGCATACGGCGCAAAGGCTGAGTGAGGTGCATTGCGCCTCCCTTCTCGAGTTGAGTCATCGCACACTCCTGACCGGCAGGATGGCGAGGGCGGAGATCAGGACGAGCGCGGTGGCGAGTCACGCTGAAATCAGCCGTCCGGCCCGGTGGCGAGCACAGACAGGGACAGGCGCCGGCGCCTCGGCTGCGGGGGATCGGGCCATTTGGCTAATTACGATTAACTTATGGCCTCGCGTGGCGAGCTTGTCAAGGGTGTCGCCGAGCGCGAATCCCGATCAGTGAGCGGTCAGCATGCACGTTCGTTCCGGCTACCACTCATTAACATCTCGGGATGCTCCAAACGTCAGCAGCCCCGGAGTGGGGGCGGGCGGACGTCGCCCTCACGCTGAGTTCACCGACCTCGACCCACGGTGATGCCGCCCGCGGAGCGGCTGCGTCGGCCGGTCGTGCGCCTGGAGCTCGTCCCCTCTGCACGCCCCTTGACTCATTCTGAACCCCCACACTACAAAGTTAATGCTGATTAGCCGGAAGGGGAGAGGTGTAAGGCGAAGGGGGCAAGGCTGGAACCGTCCTCCCGCATCGTGCGGATGACCGTTGCCGACAGGGGTAACCGCCTACTCGGCCGAGGTCGATCACGCTCGACCCCAACCGACTCACCTCAGTGCTGTGAATCCGCGTAAGCGCGACGACCGGGGAGCCGCTTCAAGCCATCGTCGCGACAGCGACCGACACCGTCGAACTCGCGCGCCCACCACACCGCGCTGACCGCCTTCCGATACGCCACGCTGTCCGACCACCAGCACGCCTCAAATGTCGTTTTCTCGAATGTATGGGACGCATATGCACAAAAAACGTCGCCGCGTTGTGAGCCTCGTCTGCGCCGCAATGGTGGCCACAGCGCTGATGCCGGACCGAATGGCGGCGGGTGCGGACGAGCCGCCACCCCGTATCGCGCTCGCCTCGACTCCAGACCGAGGCCAGACCAGCGGCGGGGACGCGCTCGTGCGGATCACGACGGACGGCCATCAGGACCCGGTGGTCGTGAAGGTGAACGGTCGCGCAGCCAACGGATTCCGGCGGCAGCCGGACGGGAGTCTGCTGGGCCTGGTCACCCGCCTGAAGAACGGCAGCAACAGCATCACCGCCGAGTCCCGGGGCCTCACCTCGACTCGTACTGTCGTCAACCACCGGTCCACCGGCCCCGTCTTCTCCGGCCGGCAGGCCACACCCTTCTACTGCGAGACGACCGCGTTCGGTCTCGCCCCCGCCGAACAGCCGTCCTGCTCCGCGCCCACCAAGGTCGGCTACAAGTACCGCAGCAAACTCGGGGTCTTCCTGCCTCTCGCCGACCCGGAGCAGCGTCCGATCGACCTCGCCACCGCGACCGTGCGCGGGCGGACGGTGCCGTACATCATCCGCGTCGAGACCGGCACCATCAACCGCGCCGTCTACGAAACCGCCGCTCTCCACGACGGCTCCGACCCTTCGCCCCTGAAGCGGAACAAGAGTTGGAACGGCAGGCTGATCTACACCTTCGGCGGTGGCTGCTCGGGCGGACACCACCAGGGTGCGCAGACCGGCGGGGTGCTCAACGACACCTTCCTCTCTCAGGGCTACGCGGTCGCCTCCTCCACCCTCAACGTGCTGGAGACCAACTGCAGCATCCCGCTCTCTGCGGAGACGGCGATGATGGTGAAGGAGCATTTCGTCGAGACCTACGGACCGGTGAGACACACCATCGGCTGGGGCGGGTCCGGCGGCGGCATTCAGCAGTTCGGCATCGCTGACG
The DNA here is from genome assembly GCF_001905845.1 of Streptomyces sp. TSRI0107. GTDB lineage: Bacteria > Actinomycetota > Actinomycetes > Streptomycetales > Streptomycetaceae > Streptomyces. The sequence continues at coordinate 233,308 of NZ_LIVZ01000013.1, forward strand.
CCTACCCGGGGATCCTCGACGGGATCATTCCGATCGTCGGCTTCCCGGACCCCTTCACGCTGGAGAAGAGCGTCGCGGCCGACTGCAAGCTGCTCACCCACTACTTCGCCGGTGCCGGAAGCTCATTCACCCCCGAGCAGCGCGACGCGGTGACCGGGATGCTGGAGTACGCCAGCTGCATCGGTGCGGAGAACATCGACACCCGCACCCCGACCAAGCGCTGCGACAAGTCCATCCCGTTCACGGCCCTGTGGAACGCCGAAGCCAACCCTGGCGGTGTGAAGTGCACGATGATGGAGGCCTACGCCAACCAGTTCGGCCGCGACCCTGAGACCGGCTTCGTGCGCAGCACCCTGGACAACGTCGGAGTGCAGTACGGCCTCAAAGCACTCAACAGCAAGCAGATCAGCCCGGCCCAGTTCATCGCGCTCAACTCCGCCATCGGCGGATACGACTACAAGGGCGCGTTCGTGGCGCGGCGTTCCCAGGCGGACCCGAAGGCACTGAAGGCCGCCTACCGCGACGACCTGCTCAACAGCATGCGGCTGGGGCTGCGCAGCGTGCCGATCATCGATCACCGCATCCACACGGACAGGGTGCCCTTCGACGTCCACACCGCCCACTGGTCCTACGTCACGCGGGCGCGGCTGCGGGCAGCCAACGGGACGTCGGCCAACCATGTGATCATCGAAAGCAAGCTGACCGTGGGCGAGAGGCAGACCGCTGACGCCTATGTGGTGAAGTCGATGGACCGCTGGCTGACCAACATCGAAGCCGACGGGTCCTCGCGCAGCAAGCAGGCGAAGGTCATCGCGAACAAGCCCACCGGGCTCTCGGACGGCTGCTACCTGACGCCCACCAAGCGGGTGCACGCTCCCCTCACCTATCCAGCCAGCGGGCCATGCGCGGAGGAGTACCCCATCAGCGCGGACCCGCGGCTCCAGGCCGGCGAGCCGCTGGCCGAGTCCACTCTGAAGTGCGCGCTGCGTCCGGTGGACTTCGACGACTACCGAGTGAGCTTCACCGAAACCGAGAAGGCACAGCTGCTCGATGCCTTCCCGACGGGTGTATGCGATTACACCCGGCCCGGCCCCGGCCAGAACGAGCGGCCAAGCACCTGGAGCGACTACAGCGACCGCTGAAGCAGCCACACCCACCGCAGCACGTCCCGCCGGTCCCGAAGACCGGCGGGACTGTGTCATGTGCATGGGTGCCCGATCTTCTGATTGTGAATGAGGACTAGTAAGACGCAGAACACATCCTTGGCATCTACCTTGCTGCTTCTGAAGAGCACAGTGTAAAAGTGATCCGTGACTAGCCAGGAGGGCATGATGACCGAGAGGGTTTTCGTGGCCGGGGTCGGCATGGTGCCGTTTGCCACCCCGAGCAGGAGCGCGAGCTACGACGTGCTCGCCGAGCACGCGGTGCGGGCGGCGTTCACCGACGCCGGTGTAGACCTCGCCGCGGTGCAGCAGGTGTACGCCGGCTATGTGTACGGCGACTCGACGAGCGGGCAGAACGCGGTGTACCGGGTCGGCATGACCGGGGTGCCGGTGATCAACGTCAACAACAACTGCTCGACCGGTTCTTCGGCACTGTTCCTGGCCCGGCAGGCGGTGGCCTCGGGGGCCGCGGACTGCGTGCTCGCGCTCGGGTTCGAGCAGATGCAGCGCGGTGCGCTCAAGGGGCACTGGGACGACCGGCCGAGCCCGTTCGCCCGGTTCGACGACATCGTCGACGAGGTACAGGACGAGGCCGCCCGTGAGGTTCCGATGGCGCCCCGCTACTTCGGCGGAGCGGGCGTGGCCTACAGCGAGAAGTACGGCATGGATCCGGCGGTGTTCGCGCGGATATCGGTGAAGTCGCGCAAGCACGCCGCGGCCAACCCGTACGCCGTGTTCACCGCACCCGTGACCCTGGAGGAGGTGCTGACCTCGCCGAAGATCTTCGGGCCGCTCACCCGCCTGCAGTGCTGCCCGCCGACCTGCGGGGCCGCAGCGGCCATCGTGGTCGGCGAAGAGTTCGCCCGCGCCCACGGGCTGCGTACCGACGTGGCGATCACCGCACAGGCGATGGCCACGGACACGCCGAGCTCGTTCGACGGGGACCTGATGCGGCTGGCCGGCTACGACCTGACCGCGTCGGCGGCCCGGCAGGTCTACGAGTCGGCGGGCGTGGATCCGCGCGACATACCGGTCGTCGAGTTGCACGACTGCTTCACCACCAACGAGCTGATCAGCTACGAAGCGCTCGGGCTGACCGATGAGGGAACCGCGGAGCGGTTCGTCCTCGACGGCGACAACACCTACGGCGGACGCGTGGTGACCAACCCGTCCGGTGGCCTCCTGTCCAAGGGGCATCCGCTGGGCGCGACCGGGCTGGCTCAATGCGCGGAACTGGTCTGGCAGCTCCGCGGCGAAGCCGGCGACAGGCAGGTGGACGGCGCCTCGCTCGCCCTCCAGCACAACATCGGTCTCGGCGGTGCGGCCGTCGTCACGCTTTACCAGAAGGTGGGCTGAACATGGCCATCGACGCGGACGCCGCACTCGCCTACCGGTTCGAGCCGCAGGTCGTGACCGTGGAGCGCGGCAGGCTCGCCTTCTTCGCGAAGGCCACCGGGCAGCGCGACCCGGTCTACAGCGACCTGGACGCGGCCCAGGCGGCCGGCCACCCGGACCTGCCCGTACCGCCGAGCTTCTACTTCAGCCTCGAGCTGGAACGTCCCGACCCGTTCGACTATCTCACCGCGCTGGGCGTCGACCTGCGCAGGATCCTGCACGGCGAGCAGTCGTTCACGTACCACGCGATGGCGTATGCAGGGGACCGCCTCACGCTGCGCTCGCGCGTGGTGGACCTGACCGTCAAGAAGAAGGGCGCGCTCGAAGTGCTGACCAAGTCGACGAGCGTGCTGCGCGACGATCAGATGGTGGCCGAAGCCGTCACCGTGATCGTGGTCCGCAACCCGGAGGGCGACCGATGACCGTGACCGTGACCAAGGACGTGGCCGTGGGGACGCAGCTCCCGCCGCTCACGGTCGAGCCGATCTCCCGCGCGACGCTCGCCCTGTTCGCCGGAGCGTCCGGCGACCACAATCCGATCCACATCGACATCGACGTGGCCCGCTCCGCCGGAGCGGAGGACGTGTTCGCCCAGGGCATGCTCTCCATGGCCTATCTGGGCCGGATGCTGACCGACTGGGTGCCGCAGGGGCGCCTGCGCGCCTGGCGGGTCCGCTTCTGCGCGATCACCCCGGTGCACGGCCGGCCGACGTGCACCGGGCGGGTCGTGTCGGTGAACGCCGCCTCGGAAGCCACCATCGCCCTCGAAGTCACCCTCCCCGACGGGACCGTCACCCTCGCCGGTGACGCCGTCGTCGACCTCACATGAAGGAAGAGCACACCATGGGAAAGCTGGACGGCAAGGTCGCCATCGTCACCGGTTCCGGCCGCGGCATCGGCGCCGAGATCGCGATGAAGCTCGCCGCCGACGGCGCCGCCGTCGTGGTGAACGACCTCGACGAGCGGCCGGCCAAGGAGACCGTCGCCGCCATCGAGAACGCCGGCGGGCGGGCGGTCGCCTGCACCGGCAGCGTCACCGACCCCGAGTTCGCCGAGCGCTTCACCCAGACCGCGGTGGACCGGTTCGGCGGACTCGACATCATCGTCAACAACGCCGGGTACACGTGGGACTCGGTGATCCAGAAGATGACCGACGACCAGTTCGACGCCATCGTCGACGTACATCTGAAGGCGCCGTTCCGCATCCTGCGGGCAGCGCAGCCGATCATCGCCGGGCTGGTCAGGCAGGCGACGTCCGAGGGCGCGCCGGTGCCCTGCCGGAAGGTCGTCAACATCTCCTCCATCGCTGGCCTGGGCGGCAACGCGGGGCAGGCCAACTACGCCGCCGCCAAAGCCGGCGTCACCGGGCTGACCAAGACGCTGGCCAAGGAGTGGGGGCGCTACAACGTCACCGTCAACACCGTCGCGTTCGGGCTGATCACCACCCGGCTCACCCAGGCCCCCGCCGACGGACAGGAGAGCATCGACGTGGACGGCAGGCAGATCAAGGTCGGCGTCAACCCGGAGCTGCTCGCCACGATGGAACGGATGATTCCGCTCGGGCGGGCGGGCACTCCCGCCGACGCAGCCGGCGCCGTCTACCTGCTGTGCACCCCCGAGTCCGACTACGTCAGCGCGCAGACCCTCGTCTGCGGCGGTGGCTTCACCATCTGAGACCCCGAGGCAGACCATGCGACGAGTCCTGTTCGAATCCGAGCACGAGGCATTCCGCGACAGCGTCCGCAGCTTCATCGACAAGGAGATGACCCCCAACTACGGGGCATGGGAGCGGGCCGGCATCGTCCCGCGCCAACTGTTCACCGCGGCGGGGCGCCTAGGCCTCTTCGCCTCCGTACCCGAGCAGTACGGCGGCGCCGGCATCACGGACTTCCGGTTCCACACCGTGTTCTGCGAGGAGGCGGCCCGCGCGGGCGTCGCCCCGGCCGCGGTCGGGCTGACCCTGCACGCGGAGGTGTGCATCCCCTACTTCCTCGGGCTCGCCACCGACGAGCAGAAGCAGCGCTGGCTGCCCGGCCTCGCCGACGGCACCCTGATCGCCGCGATCGCCATGACCGAACCGGGGACGGGTTCGGACCTGTCCGGCATCCGCACCCGAGCGGTGCGCGACGGCGACGAGTACGTCGTCAACGGCAACAAGACGTTCATCACCAACGGCATCAACGCCGACCTGGTGATCACCGCCGTGCGCACCGGCGAACACCCGCACAAGGGCCTCAGCCTGCTGGTGATCGAACGCGGCATGCCGGGCTTCGAACGCGGCCGCAACCTGGAGAAGGTCGGCATGCACGCGCAGGACACCGCCGAGCTGTCGTTCACCGACGTGCGCGTGCCGGTCGCCAACCTGCTCGGCGCCGAGGGCGAGGGCTTCTACGGCCTGACCCGCAACCTGCCCATGGAGCGGCTGGGGATCGCGGTCGCCGCGCTCGCGCAGGCCACCGCCGCGGTGGAGTACACCATCGACTACGTCCGCCAGCGCACCGCCTTCGGCAAGCCGATCGGCGCCCTGCAGCACACCCGGTTCCGGCTCGCCGAGCTCGTCACCGAGATCGACGTCACCCAGCAGTTCCTCGACCGCTGCGTCATCGAGGCCAACGACGGCACGCTGAGCCCGGTGGACGCGGCCAAGGCCAAGTGGTGGGCGACCGAACTGCAGGGACGCGTGATCGACGCCTGCGTCCAGATGCACGGCGGCTATGGCTATATGCTCGAATACCCGATCGCCAGGGACTGGATCGATTCACGGGTCTCCCGGATCTACGGAGGCTCCACGGAGATCATGAAGGAGATCATCGGCCGCTCCCTCGAACTCGGCTGACACTACCGAGGAGGACCCGATGCCCCAGCCCTCGCCGGCACGGCGCGGCACCCGTCCCCGCAACCGGCGCGAGCTGATCCTCGCCGCCGCGGCCGACCTCTTCGTCAAGCAGGGATACTCGAAGATCGCCATGGCGGATCTCGCAGGCGCGGTCGGCATCACCCCCTCGGCGCTGTACAGGCACTTCAAGGGCAAGCAGGAGATTCTCGCCACGGTCCTGGCGGCCGGGCTGGAGCCGGTCCAGACCCTCATGAACGCACTGGACCCGGCCGATCCGGCCGCCATGGCCGACCTGGCGAGCTGCGCACTCGACACCCGTTCCCTGAGCCTGATGTGGCAGCGCGAGGCACGCAACCTCGCTCCCGAGGCGTACCAGCCGCTCAGAGACGACATCCGCACCATCGGGCGGCAACTCACCGGCTTCGTCCACGAGGCCAGGCCCGGCCTGGCCGACGCCGACGCCGACCTGATCGCCTGGTCGGTCATCGCCGTGCTCACCAGCCCGTCCTTCCACCGCCTCGACCTACCGCGCCCGGCCTACGAGCAGTTGCTCGCCGAGCTCGCCGGTGCCGTCCTGGCCACCGACCTGCCCGTCACGCTCGCCTCCCCACCCTCCACGTCCAGCCCCGCGGGCCTCACCCCGGCCTCACGCCGCGAAGAACTGCTCGCCGAAGCCGTGCGCATGTTCGCCACGCACGGCTACGCCGAAGTCGGCATCGAAGACATCGGCAACGCCGTCGGCATCGCCGGCCCCAGCGTCTACAACCACTGGCCCACCAAGCTCGACCTGCTCATCGCCGCGCTGCGCCGGGGAGCCGCGACGCTCGCGATGGACGCCGCCTCCACCTACCGGCAGGCGACCGGTCCCGCCGACGCCCTGCGTCGGCTGCTGCGCTCCTACGTCGCGCTCAGCCACACACATCCCGAGATATTCGGTCTGCTGATCACCGATCTCGACCACCTGCCCGACACCGAGCTGCACGCCATCAAACAGGCACAGCACGAGTACGTCAGCGAGTGGGTCCACGTGCTGCGCCTCGACCAGCCGCACCTGGATCCGGTCGCTGCGCGCATCCGCGTGCACGCCGTGCTCGGTCTCGCCCACGACACCGCGCGCACCTCCCACCTGCAACGCAACCCGGCCGTGCCCGCAGCCGTCGAAGCCATCGGCGCCCGCCTGCTCGGCCTGCCGGCCGTCCGCTGACCGCGTACTGGTCCGATTGGCTCCGACAAGACTTCCGGCGTGACCACCGCTCGGCCTCGTAAGGGCTACGACCAATTCACTTAGCGAGGTCGTCTCCGCTTGACATGCCGAAAAGATGTCGTGAAACTCTGATCTCGGAGGCTAACGGTGATTCGCAAACCGCGGCCTCCCGAGGTCGGCGGGCAGCGCCGGCATGAGCCCCCCGATACCCGCCCAGCCCCCGCCAGCCTGCTGTGGCTGTGCTCGGCGGAACCAGCGGAACCGGCCCAAAACCGGGGCCACGCTCTTACCAAGCCCCCACGCATGCACGGCAACTACGTCGACAGGCCGCTGCACACCCACCGGCTCTACCCGAACCGGCCGAGAGTCCCGAGGCAATGCGGTACTGGCGTACCGCTCGAAGTACCGCTTGGAGTCTGCGATGCCCGTTGACCGCCTTCTGCCCACCTCGGAGGCCGAGGACCTGATCATGCTGACCAGGGAACTCGCCGACAAGGAGCTCGCGCCCAGGGCGGACGATCACGAGAAGGGCGAGATCTATCCGGAAGGCCTCTTCGCCACCCTCGGCCGAGCCGGACTGCTGGGACTTCCGTACCCCGAGGCGTTCGGCGGCGGCGACCAGCCCTATGAGGTCTACCTCCAGGTCCTGGAAGAGCTCGCCGCCCGGTGGGCGGCCGTCGCCGTGGCCACCAGCGTGCACACCCTCGCCTGCCACCCGCTCAACGCCTTCGGCACCGACGCGCAGAAGGAGCGCTGGCTGCCGGCCATGCTCGCCGGCGAGGCCATCGGCGGCTACAGCCTCTCCGAGCCCCAAGCCGGTTCCGACGCCGCCGCGCTGACGTGCAAGGCGGAGCCGGTCACGGGCGCGGGCGGCGAACTGACCGGCTACCGGATCACCGGCAACAAGGCCTGGATCACGCACGGCGGGAAGGCCGACTTCTACAGCCTGTTCACCCGCACCGCGCCGGGCAGCCGCGGCATCTCCTGCTTCCTGGTGCCGGGTGCGGTGGAAGGCCTCAGCTTCGGCAAACCGGAGGAGAAGATGGGACTGCAGGCAGTCCCGACCACCTCGGCCATGTGGGACGGTGCCGTCATCGACGCGGACCGCCTGATCGGCACGGAGGGGCAGGGCCTGCAGATCGCGTTCAGCGCGCTCGACAGCGGCCGCCTCGGCATCGCGGCCTGCGCCACCGGGCTCGCCCAGGCCGCGCTGGACGTGGCCGTCGGCTACGCCAACGAGCGAACCGCCTTCGGCCGGAGAATCGTCGACCACCAGGGCCTCGGCTTCCTCCTGGCGGACATGGCCGCCGCCGTCGACTCGGCCCGCGCGACCTACCTCGACGCCGCCCGCCGCCGCGACCTCGGCCGGCCCTTCGGCCGCCAGGCGAGCGTCGCGAAGCTGATCGCGACGGACGCCGCGATGAAGGTCACCACCGACGCGGTCCAGGTGCTCGGCGGCTACGGGTACACCCGTGACTTCCCGGTCGAGCGCTACATGCGTGAGGCGAAGATCATGCAGATCTTCGAGGGGACCAACCAGATCCAGCGGCTCGTGATCAGCCGCGAGCTGGCCCAGTGACCACAGACTGATCGACAGTTCCCAACCACGAGGAGCTCCATGGACATCGCCGGATCCGCCGCACTGGTCACCGGTGCCGCGTCAGGACTGGGTGCGGCGACGGCGTCCGCGCTGGCCGCGCGCGGCGCGACTGTCTACGGCCTGGACCTGGACAAGGCCGTGGCCGCTGCCGGTCCGCAGCCCGACGGCGTCACCCTGATCGCCGCGGACGTCACCGAGGAAGTGCCGGTCCGCGACGCGCTCGCCCGCGTCCACGACGACGGCGCGCGGCTGCGGCTCGCGGTCAACTGCGCCGGGATCGCCCCCTCCGCCCGCGTCCTCGGCCGTGGCGGCCCGCACGATCTGGACCTCTTCCACACCGTGCTCAAGGTCAACCTGCTGGGTGCCTTCAACGTGATGCGGCTCGCCGCCGAGGCGATCGCCCGGCAGGAGCCGGACGCCGACGGCCAGCGCGGACTGATCGTCAACACCGCGTCCATAGCCGCGTTCGAGGCTCAAACGGGCCAGACCGCCTACGCCGCCTCCAAGGCCGGCGTGGCAGGCATGACCATCACCGCCGCCCGCGACCTGGCCCAGCACGGCATCCGCGTGGTGACCATCGCACCCGGCATCGTGGACACCCCGATGATGGCCGGCTTCAGCGCCGAGGTCCGCGCCGGCCTCGGCGCGAGCGTGCCCTTTCCGCAGCGCCTGGGCCGCCCGGACGAGTTCGCCCGCCTGGTCACCATGGTGGCCGAGCACGACTACCTCAACGGCGAGACGATCCGGATGGACGGCGCCTTGCGCATGAGGAGCCGGTAGGGGCCGAGCACGGCTCCCCCCTGGCACAGCGAGCAGGTTTTCGCTGAAGCGGTCTGAGACCGTCCATGACCTGAGAAGAGACCGTCGATGCACGACCCGACACCCAACCCCCTCGACGACCTCCCGCATGCGACACCGCCCGCACCCCTGCGCGTCGTCGTGGCGGACGACAACCCGGTCGTCCGCGCCGGGCTGGGGGCCCTGCTCGCCGACCGGGCGGACATCACGGTCGTCGCGGAGGGCGTGGACGGCCGCTCCGCCTGGGAGGCCACCCGCGAACACCGCCCCGACGTGGTCCTGCTCGACATCCGCATGCCCGGCATGGACGGCATCTCCGCACTTCCCTACCTGGTACCGCTGGCCCCGGTCCTGATGCTCACCTACAGCCACGAGCCCGAAACGGTCCAAGAGGCCCTGCACCGCGGCGCGCGCGGCTACTTGGTCTACGGCGAGTTCACCACCGACCAGCTGGTGACGGCGATTCGGGACACCAAGGGGAGCAAGGCCCACCTCACGCCGACGGCGGCAGGGGCACTGCTGGCCCAGCTGCGCCGGGGTCGGGCCCAAGGCTTCGAGCAGGACCGGGGGCAGGCGCCGGGACCGGCGACGGGCCCACGACCAGGAGGACCGCACGATTCGAGAATCCGCCACCAGGCCGTCGACAGATGGAGATTCGAACTCAGCAGGAGGGAGGCCGAGATCATGGACCTCATCGCGTCCGGCATGACCAATCAGCAGATCGCCGCCACCTGCTTCATAGCGGAGAAAACCGTCAAGAACCACATCAACCACATCTTCGCCAAACTGCACAGCACCAGACGGTCCGAGGCCGTCGCGAAGTGGCTGGGCATGGCCCCCGACCCGGCGTCACGATGGCCGAGGTGACCCGAGACGGCACTCGCGGAGAGGAAGGATCCGCGATGAACGGCGACGTCAGCCCTGCCGGCCCGGCTTCACCCCGGCCCGCCGACGTCGTGTTAATCAGGAGTAGCCTACGCGGGTGAGTACACGTCCGGCCAAGCGGCCCGCCAACCGTAAAGCCGAGATCCTGCGCGTCGCCGCGGCGCAGTTCCAGGAGCGGGGATTTCACGCGGTGGCGCTCGGCGACATCGCGGGTGCGGTGGGGATCTCGGCGCCCGCACTCTACCGGCACTTCCGAGGCAAGCACGACCTCCTGGCGGCTGCGGTGGCCGACGGATTCGCCGTGATGGACGCGGCCGTCCGGGACGCCGAGTCGCTCGACGCGGCAGTGCGAGCGATGGCCGAGCTGTCCGTCGAGCGGCGGGAGTTGGGGGTTCTGTGGCAGCGGGAGGTACGGCACCTCCCGGAGCCTGTTCGTGCCGAGATGCTGCAGCGGTTCAGAGGCCTGGCCGTACGGCTGCAGGGGTTGATCTCGGACCGCCGCGGCGACCTCGACGCCTCGGACGTGAGCCTGCTGAACTGGGCGATGCTTGCCGTGCTCGGCAGCCCGTCGCACTCCAGGGCCGGTGTGAGTGACGGCCGGCTCGTCGAGCTCTTGGAGGGCGCCGCGCGGACGCTGCTCGCGGCACGCCTGCCCGCGCACTGCGGCGATCCGGGCGGGCGGGGTGCGGCGGCCCTGGGTGTTGCTTCCGCGTCTCGCCGGGAGTCGCTGGTGGCCGCGGCGACCCGGCTCTTCGGGCGGCAGGGGTTTCACGAGGTCGGACTGGGAGAGATCGGCGCCGCGGCCGGGATCGCCGGGCCGAGCGTGTACAAGCACTTCGCGAGCAAGAGCGATCTGCTGTACGCCGCGCTCAACCGGGGCGCCCAGGCGCTGCAACTGGCCCTGGCCGAGGCCCGGACGTCCTCCGACACACCGGAGGAGGCCCTGACTTCGTTGCTGCGCGCCTATGTGGGCTTGGTACAGACCCACAAGGACCTCTTCATGGCGCTGGTGACCGAGGTGATCCACCTCCCGGACGAGCAGCGGCACGACGTGCGCCGAACGCAGCATGACCACGTCATGGAGTGGGTGCGACTGCTGCGGGCCTGTCGTCCCGAACTTTCCCAGGCCGAGGCCCAGGTGCTGGTCCACGCCGTCCTGGCCATGGTCAACGATGTCCAGCGCACGAGGCACCTGCGGAGCCGGCCGCGGCTCGCGGACGAGTTGTTCGAGCTGGGCCGAGCGGTACTGCTCCCCGCACGTTAACCGGCATTGCCGTCGCACAGTCCTTGACAGTACTGCCGTGCACCCCCGTAAGTTAATGGCCATTAGCCAATTGGTCATGCTTTAGGAGAGCAGTACATGCACGTTGAGACACGTCTTCGGGCCGGCAGAGTCCGGGGGCTGGCCAAGGACGGTCACGCGGTCTTCCGCGGCATCCCGTACGCGCAGCCTCCCGTCGGCCCGCTGCGTTTCGAGGTTCCGCAGCCCGCACTTCCGTGGGACGGCGTCAGGGACGCGACCGTCCCCGGGCCCGGATGCCGGCAACCCACCGCACCGGCTGACTCCCTGGCCCGCCACTACGGCCCGGCCACCACGGGCGGTGACTGTCTGACGCTCGACGTCTGGACCCCCGACCCGAGTGGCGCGGTGACCGGTCTGCCGGTGATGGTGTGGATACACGGCGGCGGGTACGCGACCGGCGCCGGATCCGCTCCGATCCACGAGGGCTCCTCGTACGCCCGCGACGGCGTGGTCTATGTGGCGATCAACTACCGCCTCAACGTGGAGGGTTTCCTTCCGGTCGCCGACCGTCCGACCAACCTGGGACTGCGTGATCAGGTGGCCGCCTTGGTCTGGGTGCGCGAGAACATCGCCGCGTTCGGCGGCGACCCGGACAACGTCACGGTGTTCGGCCAGTCCGCCGGCGCTGTCAGCGTGATGAACCTGCTCGCGATGCCCTCCGCGCGGGGCCTGTTCCGGCGGGCCATCGCGCAGAGCGGCTGCTCGATGGCGGCCGTGCCGCTCGCCCGGGCCCGCCAGGCGACCGACCGTCTGGCCCAGCTCCTGGGGGTGCCGGCGACGGTGGACGGATTCGCCGGTGTCGATCCCGTCACGACACAGGCAGCGGTGATGCGGTTCCTCTTCGAGTTCAACGACGTGGACAAGTGGGGTGCCGAGTCGTTCCTGGTCAGCCCCTACCGGGCGGTGATCGACGGGGACTCCCTGCCGCAGGACGTACCGACCTCGCTGGCCGCGGGCGCATCCGCCGACGTCGAGCTGATGGCCGGCACCACGCGGGACGAGACCACGGGCTTCCTGGCGATACTCGGCCGACTCCACCTCGACGAGCGCTTCGCCGGGCAGGCCCTGGACGCCTTCGGTCTGACCCATGACGATCTCGACGTCTACCGCAAGGCATCCCGCCCCGACGCAGACCTGCCCGAGCTGATCCAGGCGGCCTGGACCGACTACGCCTTCCGCATCCCGACGCTGCGCCTTCTGGAAGCCCACCAGGGGCAGCACCACGCCTACGAGTTCCACTGGCAGAGCCCCGCACTGCCGGCCGGCTGGGGCGCCGACCACGCGCTGGAAGTGCCCTTCGTGCACGACAATCTGGCGAAGTTCCCCAGGGAGTCGGGCCTGCTCGGCGAAGACCCGCCGCAGCACCTGGCCACGGCCATGCACAAGGCGTGGATCTCCTTCGCCCACGGCCGCGGCCCCGGATGGGAGCCCTACGACACGAAGGACCGCGTGACCATGCGCTTCGATGCCGAGAACAGCGGCCCGGTGCCGGATCTGGCCGGTGCGGAGCGGCAGCTGTGGCAGGGCAAGAGGTCCTGACCGGGCCACCGCCCTCGGAGCGGCAGTCGCCCTGATCGCTGGTTTTCGGACGACTCCAGCCGAATCCTCCTGGCACGCGAAACGGCCCGCCACACTCGACAGGTGCCGCATCGCATGGTTCGAGGGGAGACGAGATGACCGTGTTCTTCACCCTGCTGGGCGACATCGGCATGCGGGTGGCGACACGGTCGGTGAACCTCGGCCCGGCGCTGCAACGAGCCGTGCTGGCCGCACTGCTCGTGGACGCCCCGCACGCCGTGCCCGTGGACCGGCTGGCCGAGCGCGTCTGGGGAGAGCGGCTGCCCGCCCGCTTCCGCGAGTCGCTGTACAGCTACCTGTCCCGCCTGAGAACGGCCCTGTCCTCCGCGGACGAAGCGACGCGGATCATCCGGGAACCGGGAGGCTACCGGCTCATCGTGAACCCGGACGCGGTCGACCTGCACCGGTTCCGCGCACTCGTCGCGGCAGCCCGCGCCGAACAGCACGATGACACCACCGCCGACCTGTTCGCACAGGCGTTGAGGCTGTGGCGCTCCGAGCCCTTCGCCACCATGGACACACCATGGTTCAACGCCCTGCGCGACTCCCTCGGCCAGGAGCGGATCGCGGCGGAACTGGACCGCAACGAGACCGAGTTACGCCGTGGCCGACACGCACAGATCCTCCCCGAACTGCACCGCCGGGCCGAGGAGCAGCCACTCGACGAGCGGCTGGCCGGCCAGCTCATGCTGACGCTGTACCGCTGCGGCCGTACCGCCGAAGCACTGGACCGCTACGAGACCATCCGCGTGCGCCTCGCCGAGGACCTCGGCATCGACCCCGGCGCGCCGCTGCGACGGCTGCACCAGCAGATCCTGACCGCTCACCCCTCCCTGGACCACCCGGTGCCGCGCCCGGACACCGCCGACGTACTCGTGCCGCGTCAACTCCCCGCTCCGGCCGGCATGTTCACCAGTCGCGGCCATGAGCTGGAGCGGCTCGACCGCGCCCTGGGGGAGCAGCGGAACGGCGGCATGGTGGTGATCTCCGCGATCGGGGGGATCGGCGGCGTCGGAAAGAGCTGGCTGGCACTGCGGTGGGCCCACCAGAACGCCGGGCTCTTCCCCGACGGCCAGCTCTACGTCAATCTCCGCGGCTTCGACCCGGCGTCGGCCCCCATGGCGCCGGCGGCCGCGGCACGCCGGTTCCTCGACGCCCTGGGCGTCGACCCCAACACCGTTCCGGCCGACCCGGAAGCCCTGTTCGGCCTCTACCGCAGCCTCCTCGCGAGCAAGTCCCTCCTGATCGTCCTCGACGACGCCCGCGACGCCGACCAGGTCCGGCCGCTGCTGCCGGGCAGTCCCTCGTGCACCGTACTGGTGACCAGCCGCAACAACCTCGCCTCGCTGGTCACCACGCACGGCGCCCAACTGCTCCGCCTCACCGTCTTCGACCCGCCCGAAGCCCGGGCCCTCCTCGCCCGCCGCCTCGGCGCCGACCGGATCGCGGCAGAACCAGGGCCGGTCGCGACGCTCATCGAGTGCTGCGCCGGTCTTCCGCTGGCCCTGGGCATCGTGGCCGCGCGGGCGGCGGCACACCCCGACTTCCCGCTCGCCGTGCTGGCCGACGAACTGCGCGAGACCACCGGCCGCCTCGACGCCCTCGAAGCCGGCGATCTCACCGCGAGCCTGCGCGGTGTGTTCGCCACCTCGTACCAGGCTCTCACTCCCGAGGCCCGACGGCTGTTCACGCTGCTGGGTCCCGCGCCCGGCCCGGACGTCGGCCTCGCCGCCGCGGCGAGCCTCGCCGGGCTACCGCCGGCCCGCACCCGTGCGCTGCTGGCCGAGCTGGAGACCGCACACCTGGTCGAGCAGCACCGCCCCGGCCGGTACCGGATGCATGACCTGCTCCGGCTCTACGCGACCGAGATCAGCGACGGCGAACCGGCCGAAGCCGGTGCGGCGCTGGACCGGGTGACCGACTTCTACCTCCACACCGCCTTCGCCGCGAACCGTGCGCTCGACGGCCCGGACACACCGTTCCGCCCCCGCCTCGCCCCACCGGTCCCCGGCTGCACTCCGCTGGAGGCGGCGGACGGCAGCACCGCACTGGAGTGGTTCACCGCCGAGCACCCCTGCCTGCTCGCCGCCCAGGACACCGCGCTGGCCCGGGGCAGACACGATGTCGTGTGGCAGCTGGCCTGGACACTGATCTCCTTCCACCTGGGCGGGCACCACCTGGAGGAGTACCACTCGCTGTGGCACACGGCCCTGACCGCCGTGGCACACCACGACGACCAGGGACCGCGGATCCTCACCCACTGGCGGTACGGCCACGCCCGCGCGCTGAAAGGCGAGTTCACCGACGCGCTGAACCACCTCGAAGCCGCGCTCAGCCTGGCCGAGGACAGTGCGGACACCGCGGCCCAGGCGCACATCAACCGCACCCTGGGCTGGGTATGGGAGCAGAAAGGAGACTGCCACCACGCCCTCGACCACGCCGTGCGCGCCCTCGACCTGTACCTGACCCTGGACAACACCGCCTGGCAAGCCAACCAACTCAACGCGGTGGGCTGGCTGCACGCACAACTGGGCCAGTACGACGAGGCACAGTCCCACTGTGCGGAGGCCTTGGCGCTGTTCCGTAAGTCGGGCCGGTCAGGAGCCGAGGCCTCCACCCTGGACAGCCTCGGCTACGTGGCTCACCTGACCGGGCAGTGGGAGAGCGCCCTGGGCCACTACGAGCAGGCCCTCGACCTCTTCCGCTCCATCGGCGACGCGTACAACGAGGCCGACACCATGGCCCATCTCGGCGACACCCACGACGCCATGGGTCACTCGGGCCCGGCACGCACCGCCTGGAGGCAGGCGCTCGGCCTCTACCGCGCCCAGAACCGTGCGGGCGGCGCCGAGCGGATGGAACAACTCCTGGCGGAAGAGGAAGAGGAAGAGACGGTGGCGGAGGCGGAGGAGGACAGGGCCGCACCCCCGTGACGGCCACGTACGCCGCCTCCGGACCGGTCCGTCAGCGGGCTCGCCAGTACTCGTAGCCCACGTCGCTGGTCAGACCGCCCTTGCCCGCGCAGTAGGCGTAGGACCAGACATTGGTCGCCCACTTCGTGTCGCCGTACACGGTCTGGCCGTTGCGGCACACGGCCGTCGCACGGAACTTGTAGTTGCCGTTGCCGCTGCACTTGACACCGAAGGTGTTGCCCTGCGGGTCCAGCCACACATCGGCCGGGCAGTCCAGCGCCGCCACCCCCTTGGCGGAGGCGGGCTCCGGCGAGGGTGCGGCGGCGGCCGGCAGTACCGCCGCACCCAGCAGCACCGCGGAAGCGCCGGCCAGTCCGACCAGCATTCGACGTGCAGGCATGCGTCAACTCCTCGTCTCGGGATGCGGGCCCCGAATGCTCCCCATCCGGGCCCCTTCATCTGCCTGCCACCAAGGTCTCCGACGCGCCGTGGCCAAACCTTGGACAGACCTTGGCCCGCCGGACCTCCGATCCGAAGCTTCAGTGGGTTTCGCTGCCGTCGGGCCGTGCGCGGGCGTCTCCGCCTACCCGGTCGCCGCGGGCGCGGGCGCGGGGCAGGACGTGACCGGCGTGACGGAGTCGGCCTGGGCCAGGTCCACCGTCGTGGCGACGCCGTCGACCTTCAGCACGACCGTTCCCCGGCGGGCCGAGACCACCTCGCCGCACAGGGATGTCGCGCCCTGCCGGACCATCAGCCCCGGCGGACCCTTCGGCGGGGCGTACCAGGTCACGCCGACCGCGGACACGAGCAGTGCCGTGCACAGGCAGGTCAGCGCGATCCCCGCGCGCAGGATGCGGGCACTGGCCAGTGCCTCGTCGTGGTCCTCGACCTCGAGCGGCCGCCCGCTCGCCTCATCGGCCTCCGACAGCCACCGGGCGTACGGCCGTCCGTGCGCCGCACGCAGCAGGCAGAGCGCGCCGGCGCCGCCCACGCCCAGAGCCGCCAGCAGCAGCAATCCGGCTACCGTGGACCAGCCGGGGGCGAGCTGCCCGACGTCGCTGCGGCCCTTGATCAGGCTGAACCCGACGAGTCCGGCCAGGATCGCGCCGAGCCCGTTGCGCCAGGCCACGGCGACCTCACGTACGCGCTCCAGCTCCCGCCCCAGGGCCCGCCGCACCGCCCTGGCCCGCCGGAGCTGGGCGGCGCTGGGCGTGGGGCCGGGCAGCAGGCCGCCGCTCACCCACCCGCTCCCGCCGGGAGCGTCAGACTCCAGAAGGCACCGCATCCGGACGTGCCGTCCGGGGAGCCTTCGTAGACCGCCTCGGCCGTGCAGAACATCACGACCGGACGACCGGGTGCGGGATCCGCGCCGGTGCCGTCCCGGAACAGCTCCTTCACCAGCATGAAGTCCATCTCCTGGCCGCAGCGCGGGCACGGCCCGGACAGCACCAGCGCCGAGCCGAAGTCCTCCAGGGTGAAGGTGTCCGCGGCGCGCTGCGCGAACTCCGGATCGGTGCCGTGCTGGTAGCGCGGGGACGGTGGTGTGCTCATCGGTGCTCTCCCGTGGGTGCTGTCCAGGGTGCCCGGGTCAGGGACTCGTGCCGGCACGGCCTGTACCGGTGCCGACATGGCCTGTATAGGTGAAGGCCCCCCAGTCGGAGAGCGATTCGAAGGGGCGGGCGGGGGCCGGCGGGGGAGGAGTGGGCGGTGCTGTGGTGGCACCCGGCCCGCGCAGCACGCGCAGCCGCTTGGCCAGCGTGCCGTGCGGCAGGTCCCGTAGCCCTGTCTGGGCCGCGCGCAGCGCCTCCGCAGGCGGTGCCCCGTCGGCCCAGCGGCCCACGAAGTCGGTCATCACCAGGCAGGCGGCGAGGTCGTTGACCGGCCAGGCCGCCGACACCACGCCCCGGGCACCCGCCCCGATGAGCGTGCCCGGCAGGCCGACCACTTCATCGGGCAGCTCCCGCCCCGCCACCGAGGTGGCGCAGGCGGACAGGATCACCAGGTCGAGTGCGCCGCGCAGGTCCAGCAGGTCCCTGACGGCGAGGCGCGCGCCGCCGCCGAGGACGAGTGCGGAGGAGAGGGGATCGGCGGGGTCGGCCTCGGCGTGGCAGGCGAAGTGGGCGACGCCGCCCCCGTCCCGCAGCCAGCCCAGCACCCGCTCGGGCGTGGCTTCCTCGTCCACCAGCAGCAGGGACTCGGCGAACCGGCCGGCGGCGGCCCGTACCTCCCGCTCGGCGAAGGAGAGTTCGCGCAGACCCGTGCCGCGGCCCACTGCCACTCCCAGGTACCGGCCCGCCCGGGCGGGTGCGCCGGCAGGCAGTACGCGCAGGCAGGGGGCGAAGCCGACCGCGTGGCCGTCGAGGAGGAAGCGGGGCGGCCGGCCGGCGCCGGGCGCGGCGTACGCCGTCTGCCACGGCAGGTGCACCAGCTCGCCCACCGGAATCAGGGTCACCGGCGTGCCCTGTTCGGGCACCACCTCGGACAGGACGTGCTGCCAGGCCCACTGTGCGAACGGGTCGAGCCGCGTGATGTCGTTCCATGACCCGTCCTGCCAGGGGGCGAGTGGGGGCGACCCCAGGCCGTCCAGGGCCGTGGCCCGCACGGTCGAGCCCGCCACCGTGAAGGCCACACCCGAGTCGGGGCCCGGAACCAGATAGACGACCGTGCCGCCCTCGGTACGCGCGTCGTCCGTTCCGACCGTGCCGGCAGCGTCCGTCGAGGACGGGTACTGCTGAGCCGGTTCGGCCGCCGTCTCCCGCAGCCGCAGACGCTCGGCCAGCAGCAGCGCGCGGGTGCGCTCCAGACGGGAGACCGCGCCCGCCGCGTCGCCGGACCGCCAGGCCGCCAAGGCCACCGCCGCGGGCAGCCCGCGCGAGGTGCGCAGCCAGGTCTCCTTCGCCGCGCGCTGCCCCTGCTCGGCCACCAGCCGTCCCACCGCCTGCTCGGCGAGGTCGAAGGCGGCCACGGCCTGCGGAAACCGCTCCAGCCGAGACTGCCACAGGCCCCACTCCATGGCGCCTTCCGCCGCCGCGGCCGGATACCGTTCGCGGGCCGCCTCGTAGCCCTGCCGGTAGAGTTCCTCGGCCTCGCGCAGCAGTTCGTGGTCCCCGGTCAGCGCATGGCGCAGACGGGTCAGTCCGGCCAGTACGAACACCGCCGACACCCACACCCGCGACACCGGGCCGGCCTCGGCGCGAGCCGCCTCGGCATGGCCTGTCGCCTCCTCGGCCAGCGCGACCGAGCCGGTGCGCTCCGCCTGCGCGCCCAGCGCGAGAGCCAGTCCGATACGGGCGTTCACCTCAGGACCCGCCTCCGGCCCGTACCGGGCGAGAGCCTCCCGCTGAGCGGCCACCGCGCGGGCCAGGTCCCGCGGATCGTCGGTGGCCTCATAGCGCGCCTGGTGGGCATGGCCGAGATTGCTCAGGACAGCCCGGTGTTCGACCGGTTCCGCCGGCAGCGCGGCAGCGGCCGTCAACCGCTCCACAGCCTCGTCCAGGTCGGCGGCCGTGCCACGCCGCTCGTACCGCTGGTGCAGGGCCACCGCCAGCCCGCTGTGGGCGGTGACGCTGTGCGGCGACCCCGGGTGCCGCCGGTCGACGGCCTCCTGCCACAGCTCGATGGCCTCGTCCAGATCGCTCATCCAGCCGCGGGCGAGGAACCGTTCGTACAGACCCGCCGCGAGATTCCCGGCCGTCCGGGGCCGGTCGGGGAGCCCGCCCGGATCGGCCAGCGCCCGGCGCAGCAGGTCCACGCCCTGCTCAAGGGCCGCCGGCTCGGAGGTGAGGCCCGCGAGCCGCACAAGGGCACTGCCCCACGCGTCGCGGAAGGAGGCGACCAGCAGGCCGCCTCCGGCCGGAAGATGCGACGCCGCCGCCTCCAGCTTGCGGCAGGCCTGCTCCAGTTCCGCCGTACCGCCGCCCCCGCCCTGTGTCTGGCGGGCGATCCGCGCCTCGGCTGCGGCGGCGATGGCCGCGACGTACAGCGGCGACCCCGGCTGCACGCCGACGGCCGCCTCCTCGGCTGCCTCGACGGCGCGGTCGAGGAGGTCCAGCCCGTCGGCGGCACGGGCGGCGGCTTCCCTGAGTACGACGGCGAGGTTGAGCTGGGCTCCGGCACGCGCGGCGGAACCCCGCCGCAGCCCTTCCACAGCCCGTTCGAGTGCCGTACGGGCGTGCGCCAGGTCGTCGGGGGTACCCCGCAGGCGGTACCGCTCGAAGAGGGCGATGCCCAGGTTCACCGAGCGAGCCGCCGGACTCTCCGACTGGGCGAGCGGCGCCGTGGGGTCGAGCAGCCGGATCACCTCGTCGAGGTCCTCCACCGACTTCGACCACAGTGCCCGTACGAGCAGGGTGCGGGCGAGTCCCTTCTCGGGAGCGGCGCGGAAGGCGGGGTCGTCCCCGGCAAGGTCCAGCGCCTGGCGAGCACGGTCCAGGGCCTGCGCCAGCAGGTGTTCGTCGTGGCCCAGCTCGGCCTGTTCGCGCAGACATTCGCCCAGCAGGTCGACGGCGGAGATCCAGGCGTGGAGTTCCTCCGGGTGACCGTCCCCCGGCGGAGGCGGCGGCTCGCCCGCTGCGTCGAGCTCCCTCTCCAGCAGGCCCCTGGCCGTCTCCAGATCGGCAGGGTCCCCGACGGCGGTGAAACGGTCGGCCAGACATCGCCCCAGGTGCGCCGCGGCCATGAGACGCGGCCAGGTGCCTTCGGTGGCTACGGCCAGCACCGAGCGGAAGAGGCCGATCGCCTCCTGGACGTCGTCGAGGTCCCCCCGTTCGGTGAACCGGGAGTGGAGGGCGACACCGAGACGGAACTCGGCGTCGGGCCGGTCGTCGCTGCCGTCGTCGAGCTCCGTCACGGCGGCGCCGAAGTGGAGCACGGTGCCGTCCAGATCACCCAGCCGCTCGCAGACCGCACCCACCATCGCGTACCACAACTGCCGTTCCAGCGGCCCGAGATCGTGCGGCGGCCCCTGCGCGGCCCTGTCCCGCACCGGACCCAGGACCTGCTCGACAAGCTCCGGTGGCGGCACCCGCAGCTCCATCAGTTCCGCCAGCGACAACGGCACTTGGCCCCCCTGCGACGTCCGCACTTCGCCCCGGCTCCGTGGCGTGATCCTACGGTAGCGGCGAGTCGTCGACATCCGGATCGGCTCGGCTCGGCGACGAGCTGAGCGCGGCCGGACAGGCGCAGGCGCGCCGCCGCGGGCGCGTCCGATTGCAGCCCATCTCCCCGGGACATGGGAGGGCGTGGACGTACACTCTCCGCGTGCCATCGAAGGGGCAGTTGTCAACGGGCGTCAATCGGTTCCGATTTGCTGTGCTCGGTCCGCTTCGGGCCTGGCGCGGTGACGTGCAGGTGGACCTCGGACCGGTTCGGCAGCAGGCGCTGCTGACGGCGCTGCTGCTGCGGCCGGGGACGACCGTCAGCCGGCAGCAGCTGCTCGACGGGGTATGGGGTCCGGAGCCGCCAGGCAGCGGTGCCAAGGTGATTCCGGTCTATGTGCACCAGCTGCGCAGACGTCTGGACCTTGAGGGAGCGAGCCCTTCCGGCTCCCTGATCCTGACCGACCGGGGTGGCTACCGCTTCGATCCGCGCGACGTCCAGACGGACCTGGCTCGGCTGAGGGAGATCGCCGTCGAGGCGCACGCCGCGCGGGATTCCGGTGACCTGACCGCCGCGGTGAGCGCGTGGTCCACTGCTCTGGACATGTTCCACGGCGAACCCCTGGCCGGGATTCCCGGGCCGTTCGCCGAGGCCGAGCGCCTACGGCTGTCGGAATACAGGCTCGCGTTGGTGCAGGACAAGGTGGAGTGCCAGCTGCGACTTGGCCGCCACGCCGAGGTCGTCGGAGAGCTGTTCGCCCTGTCCGAGACCCATCCGCACAACGAGTCCCTGGCCGCCCTGTTGATGCGTGCCCTCTGGGCCGGCAACCGGCAGGCCGATGCGCTGTCCGTCTTCACGAAGGTGCGCCGCCGCCTGGTGGAGGAACAGGGGACGGAGCCGGGCGATGCACTGCGGCGGGTCCACGAGGCGGTGCTGCGCGCCGATGAAACCCTCCTCATCGGCACTTCGCCGAGGACACGCCCACCGACGGACCAGGGGCCCACAGCCGTTCGCCCACGCCGGCGCGTGCGTGACGAACTGCCGGTCGACATCAGTGGTTTCACCGGACGGGACCACGAACTGGGTGTGCTCCTCGGGCCGACCGACGGACAGGCGGTGACGGTCCGTGCGGTGGACGGTATGGCCGGGGTCGGCAAGAGCGCGCTGGTGGTGCGTGCCGCGCGAGCCATGCGAGACCGGTTTCCGGACGGCTGCTTGTTCGCGGACCTCCGAGGTCACCGCGAGGGGCGGGAAGCAGCGGACCCGCAGCGTGTGCTGCGCCGACTGCTGCGGGCAGTCGGCGAGTTCGGTGAAGGCGACGACGACCGGGCAGACGACCTTGACGGCCTGGCGGCGTCATGGAGAGCGGCGACCGCGGCCCTCCGGCTGGTCCTGGTGGTCGATGACGCATCCGCCGCAGGACAGGTGCTCCCCCTGCTGCCCGCCGGTCCCGGCAGCCTCGTGCTGGTGACCAGCCGCCATCGGCTGGCCGGGCTGGACGCCGACCGAAGAATCTCGCTGGCCCCGCTCGACATGGACGAGGCGGTGGCCCTGCTGACCCACACGGTCGGCGGTCCGAGCTCCGATCCGGAGCGTGCGGCGGTGCGCGAGCTGGCCCGTCTCTGCGACCGGCTGCCGCTGGCGCTGCGTGTCGTCGGGGCTCGGATGCAGAGCCGTCCGGTCTGGGCCTTGCAGCGCATGGCGGCCCGGTTGGCCGACGACGAACACCGCCTCGGTGAGCTCGCCGTTGACGGCCGCAGCGTGGAGGGGGCCTTCCGGGTCTCCTACGAGCAGCTTCCGGAGGCGGAGCGACGGGCGTTCCGCGTGCTGGGCCTCTCGCCGACCGTGGAGTTCGACCGGCTGGCAGTGGCCGCCATGCTGGGCATCACGCCGTCCGACGCCGAGCGGGTCCTGGAAAGTCTGGTCGAGGCGAGCCTCGTCCAGCAGGCCGTCACGGGCCGCTACCGCCTGCACGACCTGGTCGCGGTCTACGCCCGGCGCGTCGCCGCCGCGTACCCCGCGGAAGTCGCGGCGGCCCGGACCGGTGTGTTCCGGCTTTACGTGGTCGCCGCCCGCCGCGCGAGCGACTGGGGCCCCTTCGCCTTCCCGACCGGCCCGCAAGCGGACACCGCGCCTTTCGCCGACTGGGAGGAGGCGTCGGCGTGGCTGGACGCGGTGGGCGGCGAACTGGTCGACGTGGTCGCCCAAGCGGCAGCCGTGGGCCACGTGGACGACGCCGGCCGGCTCGCCGAGGGACTGTGTGACTACCTCACCCGGCAAGGCCGGTACCACGAGTGCCGGGCCGCCGCCGAGACCGTGCTGCCGCTCACGGACCAGGCTGCCGACCGGCGAATGCCCTCCGCACTGCGCACCTGCCTGGGCATCGCGTACGGGCTTCAGGGCCACTACGAGCAGGCGCGCCGCCGGCTGAGTGATGCCTTGGAGATCAGCCGCCGAACCGGAGATGTGATCGAGCAGGCCCGGGCTCTGGGCTCCCTCGGGATTTTCGCGAACGCGGCGGGGGAACCGGCCGAGGCCGCCGTGCTCCTGTCCGAATCCGCGGGCCTCGCTCAGGGTGCGGAGGACGACTGGTTCATGATGATGTACCTGGCCAACGTCGGCGCCATCCACCATCAGGTGGGACGGCACGAGAGGGCGCAGGAGTGCTATGAGGCGTCGGTACGGCTAGCCGAGAGGATCGGCAGGCCCAGGATTCTGAGCAAGACGCTCTTCCGCATGGGGACGCTCCAACTCGACCGCGGCCGGTACCCGGAGGCTGCCGACGCGCTGAGCAGGGCCGCCGGACTCGCCGAGCGCGTGGGTGACATCCCGCTGTACGCCGCGGTCCTCGGCAGGCTCGCCACCGCCGAGGAGTGCCTGGGCAACGCGGCCGCGGCGGCGGAGTTCCACTCCCGGGCACTCACGGCGGTCGGCGAGCGGCCCGGCGCCAGGCTGAAGGCCGAGATCCGCAACCGGTTGGGCTGGCACCAGGCCGAGACGGAAGACATCGTGCAGGCACGCGACCGGTTCGAGCGGGCCGTCGCCAGCTCCCGTTCCCGTTCCCGCTCCCGTTCCGCATCCGCTTCCGCATCCGCATCCGGAGAGTCCGCGTAGACAGGCGGACGTGCGCCGCTGCGGTGGTCGGCTCCTCCCGGGACCGCCGTATCCGACCGCCGAACCAGGATTTCATCCTCTTTTGAACGCCCCTCGCCAGGATGAACACATCTCCAGAGCGACCCGCAACGAAGAGGACCGGCATGGGGCTGCTACACGCGTGGAATCGATCGGCTGGGGGTGTGTCAGCGTGCAGCCGTTCCTCGCGTCGGTGCACATCGCTTTCATCCGGAGCGCGTGAGGACGGCGACGCCCATACCCGCATCCGTACGAACAGTGGAAAGTGAGGGAGTGGAACGATGGACACACGAAACCCCGGCGCGCCCTGGGGCACCACCCGCATGGCTCCGTACGCCGAGACCGGCGCGGCTCCCCTGCGCATCCCGGTGATCGACCCGGAAACCCAGATCACCGGCTTCGTCGACGAACACGGCCGTACGACCGAACTGCACAACCACCACACCGGCAGCAGCACGTCGAGCTCCACGAGTACGGGCTACGCCGACAGCTACGACTCCGACGACTCGTCGGACTCCGACCACGACTGATGACGGCAGGACCGAGCGGGTCGGTGCTGGTGCTGACCAACCCTCATGACGTGACAACCGACGTGGTACTGCGGATCCTCGCGGAGCGCCAGGTCCCGGTGGTCCGTCTCGACCCCGGCACCGACCTGCACGCAGGCGCCTCGCTGACCGCTGCGTACCGCACGGGCGATCAGCGTGGCACCCTGCGCACGCCGAGCCGCGAGCTCGACCTCACCGAAGTGCGCTCCGTGTGGACACGTCGTCCGTCACCCTTCGACGGCCCGCCCGAACTGGACGGGCAAGAGCGCCGGTTCGCGGCCTCGCAATCCCGATGGGGCGTCGGCGGCATCCTCGCGTCGCTCCCCGGAGCCCACTACGTCAACCACCCATGGAGCAACCGGGCGGCGGAGCACAAGCCGGCCCAACTCGCCGCCGCACAGCGCAGTGGTCTATCGGTCCCCAGTACGCTGATCACCAGCGACCTCGAGCAGGCACGGACCTTCGCCTCAGAGCAGACCGGCGGAGTGGTCTACAAGCCGCTCTGGAACACCCCCTACGCGATTGACGGCCAAGCACAGCAGGTGTGGGTACGCGAGGTGCTCCCGCACGAGATAACCGCCACGGTGGCCCTCTGCCCGCACCTGTTCCAAGCCAAGGTGGCGAAGGCGTTCGACGTACGTGTCACGGCTGTCGGCAACCGGCTGTTCGCGGTCCGGATAGACAGTCCCGATCTCGACTGGCGGCAACGGCAATCCCTGATGGAGTGCACACCGATCGCCGTCCCCGACCGGGTCGGGCGTTCGGTGTCCGCCTACCTCGGCATCTTCCGACTCGCCTTCGGCGCGTTCGACTTCGCCGTCACGCCGGCCGGCGACTGGTACTTCCTCGAGTGCAATCCCAACGGACAGTGGGCCTGGCAACCCGAACCGGTCACCGACGCGATCGCCCATGCCATCGCCGACCAACTTCAGAAGGGCGCCGACGAGTGAGCGGGCCCGCCCCCGGTCAAGCGGAGCCGAGAGCTCGGGGGAGCGGTGAGGGACGGGGAGACAACTGACCCCGAACCGCGGCAGTTGCCACACAAACAAGCGACCCAAGAACCCTGGACCGCGTCCGCGAGATCGCGGCTGCCGTGCTCCACTCCGGCGACGGCGGGCAGCAGTGACTGCCGCAGACTCCGTATCGCCGATCCCGGTCGCGCCCGCCGGCCTGAGTCGCAGAGCCCAGAGGTTCGTCGAGATGGACGGCATCCGTGTCGGCCGGCAGGACATCCGCCGACACCGCGATACGTGGATCGGGCAGGGCATCCCCGCTGCGGCGACCGACCGGGCCGTCGCCTTCCAGGACCGCTGGGGCGGCCTCGCCCTGCCGCCGGCCCCGTTCTACGAAGGCGGCCCACGCATCCTGGACGCCGACTGTCCCGAAGGGTCGCAAGCACAGGGGTGGTCGTATCCGGCGGGGAGCGGCCGGGTCTCCATGGCCTACGGATTCATGATCGGCCCCGACGGGGCGTTCGGGATCGACGCCTACCGCTGGACGCCCCTGCATGCCGGCACAGAAGGGTGGGTGGAGTCCTTGGCGCTCGCCGCCCATGCCCGTCGCTGGGCCAAGACCGTCACAAGGATCACGGGCAAGGCCGTCGAGGCATTGGACCTCAAGGGCTACGAGCCGGTGTCCGAAGTGCAGGGGGTGACCGACAGTTGGTGGCGGGGCAAGGACTCGCTCATCGCCCTGTACAGAGGCGAGGCCGTGGCCCTTGACGCACCACGATGCCTTGAGGCTCACATCTACGGCGGTCTCGACGAGTGGGGTCTGCACGGCGGCTGACTGTCGGGCGGACCCGCCGGATCTACTTGGCCGTGAGGGCCAACCACCACGCTCGCCGATCCGTAATGCGCCGAGCAGGTCGGGCAGGGGCAGCGCCGCCCCGTCGACGCCGGGGATCCGGGCAGCGACATACCTATGCGCCCGCAGGGTAGAGGGCACCGCGTTAGCAGCGTCGTACGCGCGTTCGTATGCCGGTGCTGTGGTGCTGTCGGGAGCCCGACCGCCACGATGTGGCAGGGGTGACCTTGGTGGCCGATAGTGAAGGAAAGGGCTTCTGTCGTTCGTTCGGAGCAGCCATGGACCGCTATCCCCCGACCGCCGATCACGGCCGCGTCGGCGATCCGCAGACGGCGTTCACACATCTGACCCAGATCATGGCTGCCACCACCCTCCACGACGCCCGCTACGACGCCCTCGACGCAGAGAACTGGCGCTGACCCATGGCGGCGCACGCGCGTACGACGGCACAACCTCGGCTGACCGCCGACGAGTTCGGCTCGCTGTACCGGCGCATGAGGTCGCGGTCGTCCTGGGCCGAGGGTGAACGGGGTGCGCTGGTCGCGCTCACGCCGGACCGCGTGCGGGACGCGGCCCGCGAGGTGCGCACGGGCCGGACGGTCACGCTGTCCGCCCCGGTGGAGACCTCGCCGGCGCCCGACGATCCGGAGCCCGCGACCCACCGGATGACACAGTGGCCCGGACGGTCCGCCGACCACGCGAGCGGACTCGACTTCGCCATGGACAGCTTCGCCATGAACGTGCACGGGGACGCAGACAGCCACATCGACGCCCTGTGTCACGTCATCTACGACGGGACCCTGCACGGGGGCATCCCCGCGAGCACCGTCACCGAGGACGGCGCCGAGGCGCTGGGGATCGAGACGGCCCGCGACGGCATCGTGGGGCGCGGCGTGCTGCTGGACGTCCCACGGTCGCGTGGGGTGCCGTGGCTCGAACCGGGCGATCACGTGAGCGCCGACGACCTGGCCGCGGCCGAGGACGCCCAGGACGTCCGAGTGGGCGAGGGCGACCTGCTGTGCGTTCGCGTCGGCCACCGCCGGCGACGTGCCGAGCTGGGTGCCTGGCGGGTGGCGGAAGCCCGTGCGGGTCTGCATCCGACCGCCCTGGAGTTCCTCGCGGACCGACGGGTCGCCGTGCTCGGCGGCGACGGGAACAACGACACCGCCCCCAGCTGCGTCGACGGCGTCGACTTCCCCGTACATGTGCTGGCGATCCACGCCATGGGACTGCACCTCCTGGACTATCTGCAGTTCGAGGACCTGGCGCGGGTCTGTGAGGAGGAGGGGCGGTGGTCGTTCCTCTGTGTCATCGCCCCCCTGCGGCTGCCGCACGCCACCGGGTCACCGGTCAACCCGATCGCCGTCCTGTGAGATCGCCGTGCGAGCAGCGTCCGGCGTCCCGGTGGTGATCGTGGTCATGGGTGTCTCGGGAGCGGGGAAGACCACCGTCGGCAAGCTGCTCGCGCAGCGACTGGGGCTTCCGTACCTGGAGGCGGACGACCTGCACCCGGCCGCGAACCGCGCCAAGATGGCGTCGGGACATGCCCTCACCGACGAGGACCGCGAACCGTGGCTGAGGGCGCTCGCCGACTGGATCAGGCAGGTGACGGACTCGGGCCGGGGCGGAGTCATGGCGTGCTCGGCCCTCAAGCGCGAGTACCGGGACCTGCTCCGCCAGGCCGGGGCGGGCGTATGGTTCCTGCACCTGGAGCTCGATCCCGCGTCCGCCGCCGAGCGGGTGGACCGACGCGCAGGTCATTTCATGCCGCCTGGTCTGGAGGGCTCCCAGTACGCGACTCTCGAGCCGCTGCGTCCGGACGAGCCGGGGATGACCGTCGACGCGACGGCGGACCCGCGGTCGATCGTCGACGAGGCCGCCCGGGCCGTCCCGGGAAGCGGAACGAACAGGTCTGTGCCGGGCTTGGACCGGGCCGTCGATACGGGGGGCCACGAGAACCTTCGAACCGAGTGTACGAACATGCCAACCGTCCGGCGGGGGGAACTCAGAACGGGTACTGCTCATGGCTGACAGCCGGCACTACGACGTCATCGTCATCGGCACGGGAGCGGGAGGCGGGACGCTGGCCCACCGGCTGGCGGCCACCGGCAAGCGGATCCTGATCCTCGAACGCGGCGGCTACCTGCCGCGAGAGCGGGACAACTGGGAATCCACCGCGGTCTTCGTCAAGGGCAAGTACCGTGCCCCGGAGTTCTGGTACGACAGGCACGGAAACGAGTTCCCCCCGGAGGTCAACTACTACGTCGGCGGGAACACCAAGTTCTACGGCGCCGCGCTCTTCCGGCTCCGCCCCGAGGACTTCGGGGAAGTGCGCCACCACGACGGCATCTCACCGGCCTGGCCGATCCGCTACGAGGATCTGGAGCCCTACTACACCGAGGCCGAGCAGCTGTATCTCGTCCACGGGCGACACGGCGAAGACCCCACCGAGGGCCCGACGAGCGGTCAGTATCCGCATCCGCCCGTCGAGCACGAGCCGCGCATCCAGCAGTTGAGCGACGACCTGGAGAAGCGGGGACTGCACCCCTTCCACCTGCCCATCGGCGTCAACCTCACCCAGGACGAGGACGGCAGGGCCACCCACTCCAGCGTCTGCATCCGGTGCGACCGGGTCGACGGCTTCCCCTGCCTCGTCGACGCCAAGTCCGATGCCCAGGTGATCTGCGTCGACCCCGCGCTGAAGCACGAGAACGTCACCATGGTGACCGGCGCTCACGTGCGCCGCCTGGAGACGGACCCGTCCGGGCGGACCGTCACCGGTGCCGTGGCCGAACTCGGCGACGGGACGACGGAATCGTTCAGCGCGGACATCGTGGTGGTCGCCTGCGGTGCGGTCAACTCGGCCGTCCTGCTGCTGCGTTCGGCCAACGACAAGCATCCCAGAGGCCTGGCCAACAGCTCCGACGTGGTGGGACGCCACTACATGCGGCACAACAACCTGGCCTTGATGGCGGTGTCCAAGGAACCCAACCCGACCAAGTTCCAGAAGACGCTGGCGATGAACGACTGGTACCTGGGTGCCGACGACTGGGACTTCCCGCTGGGCGGCATTCAGATGCTGGGCAAGTCGGACGCCGACCAGATCCACGGCGAGGCGCCGCATTGGGCGGGGATGGTCTCGCCCGACATGCCGTTCGAGATGCTGGCCCACCACGCCGTCGACTTCTGGCTGTGCGGGGAGGACCTGCCACTTCCGGACAGCCGCGTCACCCTCGACGCGGACGACCGCGTCCATCTCGCCCTCGACGAGAAGAACAACATCGCCGGGCTCAAGCGCCTCCGCCACAAGCTCCAGGGAATGCTCGGTCACCTGGGCATGCACGAGCACCATCTGCTGCCGCACAGCCTCTACCTGCACAAAGGCATGCCGATCGGAGCCACGGCGCACCAGGCCGGCACCGTGCGGTTCGGGACGGATCCGGAGAGTTCCGCTCTCGACCCCGACTGCAAGGCCCACGACCTCGACAACCTCTACGTCGTGGACACCAGCTTCTTCCCGAGCATCGGCGCGGTCAACCCGTCGCTGACCGCAATGGCCAACGCCCTGCGGGTCGGCGATCGCATCGCCGCCCGGCTGGGTTGACGGGGCTCGACGCCTCTTGGGCGACCTCGGTCGCGCTCTCGGGCGCGCTCACCCCGCCCCTTACCGCCAGGAGCTTCAGCCACCTGCGCGTGGACGACCACCGGCTGGAACGACTGCCCTGGCGGGCGTCCGTGCGCGACCGACCGGGGGAACGCCCTCGCCCGAGCGGCGCAACCACCGGCAGATCTGGATGCGGCCCCTCGTCGGCGATGGTTGCGTGACCTGCGGGGACCCCTCGGCCGCCGCCCCGGCCGTGCAGGGCAGGGCAGCAGCAGAGGAGGCGGTCGGCAGTGAGTTCCACCGAGGGTGCACAGAACGGCCTGATTCCCGTCCACCTGCTCCGGGGCCAGAAGGCGCTGGTGACCGGGGCCAACTCAGGGATCGGCAAGGCCACGGCCATCGGGCTGGGCAAGGCGGGGGCGGACGTGGTCGTCAACTACGTGGCCGGCCGGGACGAGGCCGAGAAGGTCGTCGAGGAGATCACTTCGTTCGGTGTGCGGGCTGCCGCGTATGAAGCGGACGTGTCCGACGAGGACCAGGTCGTCGCCATGACGGAGCGGATGGTCGAGGAGTTCGGCACCATCGACATCCTGGTCGCCAACGCCGGCCTGCAACGGGACGCACCCTTCACGGACATGACGCTCGCCCAGTGGCGCAAGGTGCTCGACGTCAACCTCACCGGGCAGTTCCTCTGTGCCCGTGAGGCCACCAAGGAGTTCCTGCGCCGGGGCGTCGTCCCCGAGGTGTCACGCTCCGCCGGGAAGATCATCTGCATGAGCTCGGTGCACCAGCTCATCCCGTGGGCGGGCCACGTCAACTACGCCTCCTCCAAGGGCGGCGTGCAGATGATGATGGAGACCCTGGCCCAGGAACTCGCCCCGAAACGCATCCGCGTGAACGCCATCGCCCCCGGCGCCATCAGGACCCCCATCAACCGCAGCGCCTGGGAGACCCCGGACGCCGAGCGGGACCTTCTGCGGCTGATCCCGTACAACCGGGTCGGCGACCCGGAAGACATCGCTCACGCCGCGGTCGGCCTCGCCTCCGACCTCATGGACTACGTCGTCGGCACCACCCTCTACGTGGACGGGGGCATGACCCTGTTCCCCGGATTCGCCACCGGCGGCTGACCCAGCCGCCCGCGCAGTCGACGGTCGATGCTCGATGGTCGACGGCCGGCTTTCGGCTTTCGGCTTTCGGCGGAG
Organism: Streptomyces sp. TSRI0107; assembly: GCF_001905845.1. GTDB lineage: Bacteria > Actinomycetota > Actinomycetes > Streptomycetales > Streptomycetaceae > Streptomyces. Next base: position 264,374 of record NZ_LIVZ01000013.1, read on the forward strand.
ACTATCCGGAGACACATTGCACACCGCGATTCACCTGCTGGCGGATGCGCCGGCGCAGATGATGCCGGCCAGATCGCTCATGGCCTTCACCCTCGCCTCCCACATCATTCTGGTGCCGTTGGGCGTGGCGCTGCCGCTGATCACGCTCATCATGCACGGCTACGGCCTGCGCAAGGGCGATGCGACGGCACTGCTGCTGGCGCGACGGTGGTCGGCCGTGATGGCGGTCCAGTTCGCGATCGGCGTCGTGACCGGCACGGTTCTGTCCTTCGAGTTCGGACTGCTGTGGCCCGGTCTGATGGGCCGATGGGGCGATGTGTTCGGGATCGGGTTCGGCGTGGAGGCCTGGGCCTTCTTCCTGGAAGCGGTCCTGATCGCCATCTACCTGTACGGCTGGCGCCGGCTCAAGCCCCGCACCCACTTCCTGCTCGGGCTCCCCCTCCCCGCTGCGGCGCTGCTCGGAGCCTTCGGCATCCTGGCCGCCAACTCCTGGATGAACACGCCACGGGGCTTCACCCTCGACGCCAAGGGCAACCCCACCGACGTGAACGTCTGGAAGGCGATCTTCACGCCCATGTTCGGGCCGCAGTACTGGCACTTCGTGGTGGCCATGCTGGTGACCGCCGGCTACGTCGTGGCCGGTGTATACGCCACCGGGTGGCTGCGCGGACGCCGGGACCGCTACCACCGCCTCGGCTTCACCGTGCCGTTCACCGTCGCCGCGGTCTTCACGCCCATTCAGTTCATGCTGGGCGACTCCATCGCCCGGCAGGTCTTCCACGAACAGCCCGTCAAGTTCGCCGCGATGGAGATCGTCTGGGAGACCGACACCCATGTGCCGGAGTACCTGTTCGGCCGCCTTCACCCGGACGGCACCATCTCCGGCGGGATCAAGATCCCGCAGCTCGACTCCATCCTGGCCGGCTTCCGACCCGACACCAAGGTGACCGGACTGACCTCCGTACCGGCCTCCGACCGGCCGAACGCCACCCAGGCGACCATCGTCCACTGGGCCTTCGACCTCATGGTCGGGATCGGCAGCCTGCTCGTGCTGCTGGCCCTTTGGTACGCCCTGATCTGGTGGCGCCGCCGTCGGCTGCCCGAGTCGAAGTGGTTCTACCGCGGCGCCGCGTGCGCGGGCGTCGCCTCCGTCGTCGCCGTCGAATGCGGCTGGATCACCACCGAGGTGGGACGCCAGCCGTGGATCGTCTACGAGAACATGCGCGTCGCCGAAGCCGTGACCTCCACCCGCTCCTACGCCCTGTGGATCATGTTCGCGCTCGTGATCGTCGTGTACGTGTTCATCTTCGGTTCGTTCCTCGTCGTACTCCTGAAGATGCGCACCCGCTGGCGCCTGGCCGATGCGCGAGCGGCGGCAGGGCTCCCTGCGGAGGGGCCGGAGACGGACACTCCGTACGGACCCCGGCCCACCGTCCCAGCCGGTGACTCCGGCGGCTCATCCGGAAGGACCGGGTCATGACGGCGGACGTCATCGCCGTAGTGCTGCTGCTGGCGATCACCGCGTACACCTGCGCGGGCGGCACCGACTTCGGGGCGGGCTTCTGGGACCTGACGGCCGGGGGAGCGGAGCGCGGCAAGCGGCCGCGATGGCTCATCGACCACGCGATGGCCCCCGTCTGGGAGGTCAACAACGTCTGGCTGATCTTCGTCCTGGTCATCATGTGGACCGGCTTCCCGGTGCTGTTCCAGACGGTCTTCTCCGCCATGTGGCTGCCGCTGGCCCTGGCCGCCGTGGGCATGGTCCTGCGCGGCGCCGGATTCGCCCTGCGCAAGCCCAGCCGCCGACTGGCGGGCCGGCGGCTGTACGGCGCCGTGTTCGCCGTCTCCTCCCTGCTGACCCCGTTCTTCCTCGGCGCCGCGGCGGGCGGCGTGGCCTCGGGTCGCGTGGCCCCCGGCACACCCGCGGAAGCCGACGCCTGGACCAATCCCACGTCCCTCCTCTTCGGTCTGCTCGCGATCGCGACCACGGCGTTCCTGGGTGCCGTGTTCCTGGCGGCGGACGCTCGCCGCTTCGACGCGCCGGATCTCGACGGCTACTTCCGGAGGCGCGCGTTCGGCGCTCTTGCCGCCGTGGCGGTGCTGGCCGTCGTGACGCTGTTCGTCACTCACGACGACGCGCCGCACGTGTGGCATGGGCTCACCCATGGCGCGGGTCTGGTCTTCGTCGTCCTGGCGGGAGTCGCCACGGTCGGCAGCGTGGGCCTGCTGCTGCGGAGCAGCGGAGCCTGGTCACGGCCGACGGCCGTCGCGGTCGTCGCGGCGGCGGTGATCGCCTGGGGGCTGGCCCAGCGTCCGTACCTGATCCCCACGTCGCTGACCGTGGCCGAGGGAGCGGGCGCTTCGAACACCCTCCAGTGGCTCGGGATCGTCACCATCGTGGCCTTGGTACTGGTCTTTCCCGCGGTCGCCTTCGTGTACTGGCTCGACACCCATGGCGAGCTCGAACCGCTCACCGATGCCGAACTGCGGCGCGGCGATGCCGGCAAACAGGAGTGATTCCCGGGTCTCACCCTCGCGTGGGACGGGGGCGCGGCCGCGGTGAACGAAGAGCAGATCCTGCTGGGCATCGGCCTGACCGTCGTGCTCGCGGTGGGCTCCCAGATCCTGGCGAGCCGCTTGCGTGTTCCTTCCCTGATCATCCTGCTGCCGGTCGGATTCACCGCGGGGGCCCTCACCGACGTCGTCCACCCCGACCAACTGGCGCCGGACTTCAACTCGCTGGTGTCGCTCGCGGTGGCGGTCATTCTCTACGACGCGGGGCTGGGCCTCGAGCTCCCTCACCTCAAGGGCGAGACGCGCAGCGTGGTGCTGCGGCTGATCGTCCTGGGGATCCCCATCACCTGGGGAGCGTGCCTGGGGCTGATCTTCGCGCTGTTCGACGTCCCGTTCACGGTGGCGGCGATGACCGGTGTGATCCTCGTGGTCTCCGGGCCGACCGTCGTCGGCCCGATCCTGGAGCACGTCAGACCCACGGATCGCCTGCGAAGGATCCTGACCTGGGAAGGTTCCTTGATCGACCCCGTCGGGGGCATTCTCGGTGCGGTCGTCTTCCACATCATCGTCCGGTCCCAGGAAAACCGTGAGTTCCGTTTCGGGATCTTCGTCGGCGGCATGGCCGTCGGGCTGATCGGCGGTGTGGTCGGCATCACGCTGCTGTGGCTGGCACTGCGGCGACTGCGGCTGGGCGGAACGCTCGGGACACTCGCGCAGTTGGCGAGCGTCGTCGCGGTCTCCGCCGGATGCGACATGGTCTTCGACGACACGGGCCTCATCGCGGCCATCGTCATGGGTATCGCGGTGGCGAACCTGCCCGGATTCGACATGCCGGCACGACGACCGTTCTTCGAGACCGTCGTCGAACTGACCATCGGTCTGCTGTTCATCTCGATCTCGGCCACGGTCGAGCCGAAGTCCGTCGCACCGGTGATCCTGCCCTCGCTCGCCCTCATCGCCGTGCTCGTCGTGGTGGTCAGACCGCTGGTGGCCCTCTGCGCGGCAGCCCGGACGGACCTCGGCTCCGGGGAACGCGGCTTCGTCGGGTGGATGGCGCCCCGCGGCATCGTCGCCGCCTGCACCGCCTCCACGTTCTCGACCTCGCTCGTCGACAAGGGAGTGCACGACGCCGACAAGATCCTCCCGATCACCTTCCTCGTCATCGTGGGGACGGTCCTGGTCTACGCGTTGACGGCAGGGCCCGTGGCCGCCAGGCTCGGCGTCGCCCGGTCGACGCGCACCCGGCCGCTGCTCGTCGGCGGAAGCTCCTGGGCGATCGATCTCGCGCGGGCGTTGCGCGCGGCGGGACTGGACGTGCTGATGTGGGCCGGTCCCGCGACGGAACGGGAGCGGATCATGGAATCGGACATCGAACTGGCCGCGGGAGAACTCTTCGCCGCGATCACCAACCCCCAAGCCATGCTGGAGGGGGTCACGGCAGTTCTCCTGCTCACCGACGACGACGACTTCAACGCGCTCGCCTCGGTGGTCATGCAGGACAGGGTCGAAGGCCCGGTCTATCGCGTCGCCCCACCGCCGGGCAGCCAGGGTGTCGTCGCCCCGTACACCGGCGGGCACGTCCTGTTCGGGCCCGATCTCGGCGGGCGCACGCTGACGTCCCGTCACGAACGAGGCGCCCGCTTCCGTGTGCAGTCGGCTGCCGAGGCGGTTCCGCCCGGACACGAGACCCTGTTCGTCGTCCGCGCCGAGGGCCTGCTCGAGCCAGTCACGGAAGGGCAGGCAGCCTCGTTCACGAGGGCGGACACCCTCGTCCTTCTAGGGCCGGCCGACACCGATGCGCTACCCGACCGGAGCACGTGAAGACCGTACTGACTCGCGACTCGACACCCGGCCCGGCCGGTCCGTCGCGCTGACGGTGTGAACCCGCATCGCGGCCTCGCCGTCACCTCTCCGAGGCCGCGGCCCGTCGGCTCGCGCGACGCCCGGGGCGACCTTTCGACGCCGGTCATGCTAGGCAACGCCCCGTGTCCGGAGGCGCCAGGTGCCGCCCCCGGTGATGCCGTGAGATGGCAAACCTCGACCCGCCTCGCCCCTGGCCGCGACGGCCCTCAGTCCTCCTGCTCGTTGGGCATCACCTTGGTCACCTTGCCCGTGTGGTCCGCCGTGAGATAGCCAGTCTGGCTGTGCTTGTTGGAGAGGTAGGCCGACATGCCCATCGGGTCGCCGAAGGTCGGGTCGGCTCCCTCCACCACCAGGTACCGCGTGGTGATGTCCTTCACGTTCAGTTCCCGCTCGGCCCGCTCGAACAGGGCGGGGACGGCGTCCCAGTCGAAGTCTTCGGCGCTGAACGGGCTCTCCACGGGGCTCACCGACCCGCTGATGATGCCCTTCTGCGCACCTTCCCCCGGCCGATAGGTCCAGGAGTCGTAACGGGTCTTGCTGCCGTCGACCATGACCTCGGCGGAGACGTACTCCGGGTAGACGACGAGGCGGCACATACGGTCCGTGCCCGTTTCGGCCTTGAGTGCCGCCACGGCGCTGCGGATGCCGTCCGGGGTCAGCAGGTCGGCCTCCGTCGCGCCCTCACCGGAGTCCGCCGCGTCTTCGGAGCCGTCGCTGCCCGCTGGGACACCGGCGGTGTCGGTCGGAGCGGGGGAGCGGGAGCCGGCGACGGGGTTCGGCGACTTCACGCCCTGGTCCTTCGCGTCGTCGCCGCCGTCAGGAAGGAGCGTCCACACCAACACCCCGACGAGCACCGTGGAGACGATCGAGGAACCGACGGCGGCACGGCGGATCCGCCGCCGCATCCGCGCCTCGCGGTCTCCCTGGCCGACGACCGTTACCGAACCTGGCAGCGGGTGGTGCTGCGGCTGCCCGAGCGGCGGGGTGTCGCGGACGGAGTGCGCGCTCGGGAAGGGCGGGTTCGGCGTGTGCTGCGCGTGCGGCGCGTATGGAGAGGACTGCGACGACGACTCCGGGGGAGCTGTCGGTGTCGGGGCGGTGTGGGGAAGCGAACCGGAGGACGGTGCCGCGCCAGCCGTAACCGGGCCGGCGGGTCTCCGCGCCGACGCGTCCGGCGGGGCCAGACGGAATGAGGTCGTGCCGGTGCGATCGGCTGCCGAGTCCGGCGTCGGTCCCTCTGCCGCCTCGGCGAGCATGGCGTCCACGGTGGCTGCGTCCGGTCGCCGAGCCGGGTCCTTCGTCAACGCCGCGTCGAGGAGGGGCCCGAGAACTCCTGCCTGCCGGGGCGGCGGCAGTTCCTCGTTCAGGACGGCCGCCAGCGTGGCCAGCGTACTTCCTCTGCGAAGCGGGTGGTGGCCTTCGACGGCCACGTACAGCATCATCGCGAGCGACCACAGGTCGGATTCCGGGCCGCCCTCGCCACCGGAGACGCGCTCCGGGGCCATGTAGTCAGGCGTGCCGATGATGGAACCGGTGGCGGTCAGAACGGTCGACTCGCGGATCGCGGCGATGCCGAAGTCGGTGAGCACGGGACGCCCGTCGGTACGCAGCAGCACGTTCGCGGGCTTGACGTCCCGGTGCTGGATTCCGACCGCATGCGCGGCGCGCAGCGCGCCAAGCACCTCGCGGCTCAGCCGGGCCACCTCCCGCGGCTCCATCGGGCCGCGGGCGAGGCGGTCGGCGAGGGAACCTCCGGTGACCAGCTCCATGACGAGCCATGGGTACGGGTACCCGGCGCCGTCCACCACATGATGGATGGTGACGACGTTCGGGTGCTCGACGCGGGCCAGCGCCCGGGCCTCGCGCAGCACCCGGGCACGCAGAAGCGCCGCGGCCTCCGGGTCGTACTCGGCGAGCCCCGGGTCGGGCGGACGCACCTCCTTCAACGCGACGGCGCGATCCAGTACGACGTCGCGCGCCCGCCACACCGTGCCCATGCCGCCACCGCCGAGCCGCGCCTCCAGCTCGAACCGGCCGTCGATCACCCGTCTGCCGGGCTCCCCCTCGTTCATGGCGTGGAGCATACGAGAACGGAGTGACGGCGAACGCAGCACCTCGCTCATCGCACGTCATCGCACGTCGCCGGTCTGCGGGAGTACGAAGCCGATGGCCGCGGCCGGTGCCAGCGAGGGGGCGATGCCGGTCAGCGGCGGCAGGATCAGGCCGGTCGCGCCGAGTATTTCGACCGCTCCCAGCGCCCTGAGGGCGGACAAGGGCACGCGGTCGACCCAGGCCATCATCGGTCGGAGCTGATCGCGGCTGCGGATCAGCTTCAGCGTGCCTGCGTAGAAGTAGAAGAGCGCGAGCAGTCCCGCAACGATCCAATAGGCGATGTTCATCGTTGCCCGTTCATGGTTCCCGTGCACGGGCCACCGGTTCACGGGCCACCGGTTCACCGGGACGGGTCGATTGCGTCGCTTGCCAGAAGAGCCCTGGTGAAGGCCCGGTCCGTGTCGCGCGCGCCTTCGGTTCAGTCGTGGTCGGTGGCGGGCTCGGTCGCGTAGCGGCGCATCACGTCGACGTTGGCTTGCGGCGTCAACGGCCGGCCGTCGGTGAGCACCTCCTGGAGGTCTCGGAAGTACTGCACGTACAGGTCGGGGGTGAATGTGCTGAGCATGACGGCGGGTTGGTCGGTCGGGTTGGCGAAGGTGTGCGGGGTACCGGGCGGAACCACCACGAGCGTGCCCGTGGTGGCGTCGTAGTCCTCGTCCCCGACGGTGAACCGCACGGTGCCTGAGAGGACGTAGAAGCCCTCGTCATGCCGGGCATGACGGTGCTGCGGCGGCCCCTGGGTGTGCGGGGCGAGGACGGACTCGGTGATCGCGAGACGGTGCCCGGTGTGGCTGCCGTCCTCCAGAACGCGCATGTGCGTGGTGCCCAGAGCGATCGTCTCGCCGTCGCCGGGACCCACCACCGATACAGCTGGGTCGGTCTGCGGCTCGCTTGTCTTCGCTTCTTCGTTCATGCCCACGAGTGCACCGCCGGGGACCTCCCGGTGTCCAAGACCCATCCCGCGGCGCCGATACCTCGTGGGTAATGTTGCAGCGTGGAGCTACGGACCTTGCGGTACTTCGTGGCCGTCGCCGAGGAACTCCATTTCGGCCGGGCCGCCACCCGACTGCACATGAGCCAGCCGCCGCTGAGCCGGGCGATCAAGCAGTTGGAGGCCGATGTCGGGGCCCAGCTGTTCACCCGCTCGCCTACGGGGGTCACGCTCACCGCGGTGGGCTCTGTGCTGCTCGACGAGGCGCGAGCCCTGCTCGGCCACGCCGACCGCGTCCGGGTACGCGTGAGCGCGGCCGCCGGCGTCACGACCCTCACCATCGGCATCCTGGGCGACGGCACCGACCCGGGAACGGCCAGGCTGGCCGCCGCCTACCGCCGACGCCACCCCGGCATCGACATCCACATCCGCGACACCGATCTGACCGACCCGACCTGCGGGTTGCGCGCCGGACTGGTCGACGTCGCGCTGACGCGAGCGCCGTTCGACGAGACTGCCCTGACGGTGCGTCCACTGCGGACCGACCCGGTCGGCGTGGTCCTGCGCGCAGACGATCCGCTGGCCCGCCGCGACGAACTGCGGCCGGCCGAACTGAGCGACCGCCGCTGGTTCCAGTTTCCCCAGGGCACCGACCCCATCTGGCAGTCGTACTGGAACGCCGGCAGGCCGCGCGAGGGCCCAGTGGTGCGCGCCGTCCAGGAATGCCTGCAGGCCGTACTGTGGAACGGCACGGTCGGCCTGGCCCCGCTCGGACACGACCTGCCCGCGGAGCTGGCCGCGGTGCCGCTGAACGACATGCCGCCGAGCCAGGTGGTGGCGGTGTGGAACGAGGGTGACACCAACCCGTTGATCCGGTCCTTCATCGAGATCGCGACAGCTGCGTACGGTCACTGAGCACCGGCGGCCGGCGCTGCACTGCCGCGATCCTCGGCCGCCGGGCCGCTTCCCCACCCCCTTCCCGGGCAGCCCGGCACCCAGACCCACGGCGCCGGGTGCACCGGCCGGGCTTGTTGCCCAGCCGTGCGCCGACCGGTCAAGTGATCGCCTGCGTGGTCCCGTCAGGCAGCGCGCAGGTGTAGCCGGCGTAGGGGCGTGCAATGACCTGTCCGCCGGCAGCCGTGCAGTCGTCTCTGGAGATGCTCGGAGACGAGACGGCCCCGGCGCTGACGGCGCCGACAGCGCTCACAGTGCCGACGGCGCTCACACCGGCAAGGGTTGCCGCGGCCAGGACGAGGCCCAGGATTCTTCGCATGCGCATGGCTTCCTCCTCCTCTCAGGCGCCTTCGTTCGGCCTTCGGGAAGGACAAGCCTCAAGACGACGGCGCCCTCATACTCAGCATGGGCGCTCCGAATGAGGCCCGCGAGGCGAGGCTGGGCGCCACCGTGAGCGGCTGCCGCACGCGCTCCTCTAACGCGGTTCGTGGGCCGCCGCCCGGCAGGCCCCGGTCGCGGCGCCGCCCGCCACTCCGGCCCCGGTCAGTCCGGTCACACAACCCTGCAGGTCTCCGACCACGCCACGGCTGCAGGCCGCTGTGACGGCGGCGGAATCGGTGGCACCGGCCAGCTCGGCCATCTGTGTGCAGGCGGGGATGTCCGCCCGGACCGCGGGAGCGGCGAGGACCACACCGCCCAGGGTGAGGGTCAGGCCGGTGAGGGCACCGGCGATACGGATCGACGTGCGCATGGGACGCACCTGCCTTCCGGGTTGGTCGCGCGGTCCTGGTCAGGGTGGGCCGGATCCACGCGGCAAGGCCCACTCGGACCTCCACTCACGGGCCCCTCACTCCAGCGTTGCATCCTCTCCCTCGCCCGTCCTGGGCACCCGAGGGACGGCCGCGCTGAGTAACTGCGATTACGCGAAGCGCGGTAGCCGGCCCGTCCGGCCGACCAGGTGGACGGCCGGCCCAGCGTCCCCCCGACCTGTCCCCTGCACACCGGCGGAGACGGTCCACCACGGGACCCGGCGGGATCGACGTCGAGACCACCGCTGAGCTTCCGCCGGTAGGCCTCGCGCTGGCTCCGGGGCTGTTCGAGGGAAACAGTGGACAGTGCCGCGTGCCGAGTGATCTCCCAACGCCTACGCCGCAACCCTGTCCCTAGGCACATCAGCTATTGGTACCAGGGAAGAAAGGCGGTCGAGTGAAGCTCACCAAGCGGTTGGCCACGATCAGCACCGCTGCGACGGCAGCGGCCCTCCTCAGCGCCGGTGGCGCCCAGGCTCAAGACGACGGGGGACTCCTCTCACTTGTGGGTAACTCGCCTCTCCTCCAGGTCTGTTACCCAATGGGACAGGTCGGACAAGGGAACTCCTTCACCGGCACTCAGAACATCAACTGCAGCCAGAACACTGAGGTGACGTCACCCACGAACGGCAATGGAGGCGGTGTGACGGGGGCCGAAGTCGCCATCGGGGAAACCCGCGTTGCCCCTGGCACCTCCGGAACTGCCATCGCGACCTGCCCAGAAGGCAAAGTCGCCACTGGGGGAGGCTTCGGCAGAGCGGGAGGCCCCCCTGTCCGCTACACCTCCTCGTTCCCCCTCGTGGAGGACTTCGACACACCCCCAACTCAATGGGCGGTCAACGCTGACAACGAGAACCCGCCCGGGTCCGAGGTGTCCAGGTACTGGGCGTACGCGGTTTGCGTCGACGCCGCCGAGTAAGCGGATTGTGACGCCAGCCCGAGCCAGAACTGGACGCTGCCGTCGACGGCGACCGACATGCGCTGCTCGCGCCGTACCTCCTGGCCGTCGTCCGCCTGGTCGAGCCGGGCAGCGCCACCGTCGACACACGCCATCGCCGAGTCGCTGTACGCCGAGTTCCGCGAACCCCGTAGGCGCCGCCCCTGCTGCTGTCCCGGGTGCTGGTCACCGAGGCGATGACCCAATCCTTCGCCAACACCCCCGTCGACGTGCAACGCGACGCGGGGACGCCGCACCGCCGGCGGTCGTCCTGGCCCGCGTCCTGCGCAACCTGGTGCAGTCCGACCCCGAACTGCACCAGGAACCGGCGCCTGTGGCAAGAACTGCCCAGTCGCACACCTGGGCAGCCGACGCAGTACGACGCGGTCACCCTGGACACCCCACTCACCTCCATCTGACGGCACGTCGCCCGCCCCCGGCCCGTCGTAGACCGCACCGACGGAGTAGACCCTCCCCCCACCCTTGGCCGGAATCAGTACCGCCCCCGCGCATTCAGATGGATTTCCACGCCGCCCCCGCCGGTCCGGATCAAGCAGATATCGCAGGCGAATCGGCAGACGAGAAAGCTGCACACCGACTACCGATAGATCAATTCCTCCCTGAGGATGAACGACAAACACGCCTTCTCAACGGTGTCCGATAGCAGCGCTATTCGACTCGGTTTCCTTCTGCTTCAGTGAGACGCGTTGTGTGACGCACCTATGGAGGAGGCCACATGGCCGAAGTCAAGAAGGTCGCCCGTCCCGCGGTCACCGCGTCGTCCCGTCCCTGCGCTTTCGTCTCGCCGGACAAGGGCAACGCTCCGACCATCACGCCCGCCCGCAAGCAGGCTGAGGTCGTCTCGGCCCCCGCTGAGCAGCGGAAAGAGTGTGCGTCGGCCTAAGGGCTGAGGCTCCCCGGGGCCCGCCCGCAGGCCGGGCAGGCCCCGGTCTGTGCGCTGCCGCGCGCCGCGCTCCGTCGAGGGCCCACCAGCGCGCCGTACGTCCGCATCGGAAGTCGTGAGACGCAGGGAGAAAACTCAGCCATGCAGAATTCCGTCTACCAGTCCTCGCGCTACGTCCGTACCCTGCGCGCCGCGGGCGACCGCGATTTCACGTCATTCGGAGGCCGGCTCGCTTCCTACGAGGGCGACGACCGAACCATGGCCTTTCATTCACTCTTCGGAAATGCCCGGCTGATCGACCGGGACATCGTCGAACTCCTCAAGGACGCCTCCCAGGGCATCAGCTGGGAGCGCCTGCGCGAGCGGGTCGACGAGGACTCGCTGCGCGACCTCGTCGAGGCCCGTTTCCTGGTCGAGGCAGGTCACGACGAGGCCCGGGAGATCGACAGCCTGCTGGCGAGCCGGCAGGACGCGCTCAGCAGCGGTGTGTTCCACTCCTCCATCCAGCTCGTGCTCACCAACGCCTGCAACTTCTCCTGTCAGGGCTGCTTCGCGTACAACTTCGACGGCGGCGTCGAGGAGCGCAACACCTCCGGCGAGTCGGTGAAACCCGGCCCGGTCCTGGTCGAACTGCGCCGCTCCCGCGAGGACGCCGGCCCCGTCCGCCAGGACTCGGGCCCCACCCTCGCCAAGGGCGACTGGAACCACGGCTCGGACACCGGCCGCAACCCCTCGATGCACATGTCGCGCGAGGTCGCCGAGAAGACCATCCAGGAGGCCATCGACCTGCGCAAGGCCAACGGCGGCGGCCATCTGACGGTGTCGTTCTTCGGCGGCGAGCCCACCCTGGCACGCGGCACCATCCTGCACGTGCTGCGCACCTTCGGCGACAGCCACGACGGCGTCACCCTCTCCTACGACCTCACCAGCAACGGCTCCCGCATCGACGACGAACTGCTGGCGGCGCTCGCCAGGCACCGCGTCGACACCACCGTGTCCATCGACTACCTGGTCCCCGAGACCGGCGAGTTCCGCGGCGGCCAGCAGCAGCGCACCCCGTGGGCCGTGGTCCGCAAGGCGATCCTCGACATGAAGGCCGCGGGCGTCCCGGTCAGCATCACCACCGTGCTGTCCCAGTACACCTGGGACAAGTGGGGCACCCCGCTCATCGACTTCGTCGCCGAGGCCGGCCTGGACAGCCTCGACGTCATCGTGTCGTTCCAGGCCAAGGAGTTCTTCGACCGGCACAGCCCGCACGAGGTGGCGCAGCGGCTGCTGGCCGCCGTCGACTACGGGCGCGAACGCGGCGTACAGCTCAGCGGCTACTGGTACCAGACCTTCCAGATGATCATCGACGAGGCCAAGTGGGCCGAGCAGGCCGACTACAAGACCTGCCCGGCGGTCGGCCGCCAGCTGTCCATCGAACCCAACGGCAGCGTCTTCGCCTGCAAGGCCACCGCCCGCAAACTGGGCACCATCGACGACTGGCGCGGCATCTTCACCTCACCCGCCTACCAGGACTACGGCATGCGGGCCTACACCAACGGCCCCGGCTGCCAGGGCTGCGAACTCCAGGGCACCTGCTCGGGCGGCTCCGCCGGAGCGCTGGAGGAGGAGAACGGCTCGATCCAGGTCATGTCGCCCGGCTACTGCGCCTACATGCGCGAGGTCGTCCAGGGCCTGCTGGAGCGCCACCACGCCCACAGCCTCGCCGGCCTCTCCTGACCCGGGTTCCCCGACGTTCCGCACCGGCCCGCCCCGCGCGGGGCATCCGCACCGGCCCGCCCCCCGCGCGAGGCGGGCCATCGAGCCACGACCCGGAACCGCCGCGCCGGTCCGGGCCCAGGAAGGGTGACTGGTTCCTTGGCAACCATCGGTATGCACTTCGGTCATGACGCGGGCGCAGCGCTCACCGACGCGGCCGGCTACCGCGTCATCGAGGCCGAACGCCGCCTCGGACTGCGCCATGTCTGCGGCGGCAACGGCGGCTTCCCGCAGGCCGCCGCCGAGTGGCTGGCGGAGCTGCGGCAGCGGGCGGCGAGCCCGGTCACCCGGATTGCCGTGGCCGACTGGTACACACCGATGTGCCAGGTGCTGCCCCCCGCACTGGTCGAACTCGTCAACGACGACGCCCGCTGGACGGCCACCGGCGGCACGGGCCTCGCCGACGCGGTCACCCGCGTCATCAAACCCCTCGACTGGCCCCTGGCCGCGGGATTCGGCGACATCACCCTGACCGCCGTACGCCACCACTACGCGCACGCCGCCCTCGCCTACTACACCTCCGGTGCCCGCAAGGCCCTGGTGCTGGCCCTGGACGGGACCGGCAACTACGCCGAGTGCGGCATGGTGTGCCTCGGCGACGGCGACCAGCTCACCCCGGTGATGTCCTTCACCAACCGCACCGGACCGCGCTTCGGCCTGGTCTACGAGGCACTCGCCCGGCGCGTCCACGGCAGCCAGTTCGACACGGGCAAGCTGCTCGGGCTGACGGCCACCGGGGAGACCGACGGCTCGCTGCTGCCGGTGCTGCGCGCCATGCTCGTCCCGCAGTCCACCCGGCGCGCCTCACCCGACCTGTATGAACGGCTCGACGAGGACCACCTGACCGGCACCGCGCTGCGCTACGCCGACTCCTGGTGGGAGTACGACCCGGACAGCGGCGGATATCTGGACGCGGGCCTCGCCGACTCATCGGACGACGACGTCGTGCACTCCTTCGGCTCCGTCTTCCCCGACGAGATCCGCACCGCGGACGGCCGCACCGTCCAGGTCGGGACCTCCCCCGACGAGCGGGTGTGCAGGGACCTCGCGGCCACCCTGCAGACCGCCGTGGAGCACGACCTGATCCGGCTGGTCACCGGCATCAGCCGACGGTTCCCCAGCTACACCACCCTCTGCTACGCGGGCGGCTGCGCCCTCAACATCACCGCCAACAGCCGTCTCGCCGAGTGCGGCCAGTTCACCCGGGTGTCCGTCCCCACCTGCTGCGACGACTCGGGGATCGCGCTGGGCGCCGCCCTGGCCGTCGCCGACCCCGCCGACCGCCCCGCCCTGACGGGCCGCTCGGACTGGGCGTCCCTCGCCTACGCCGGACCGCCACTGGAGGGCCTGGACGCGGAGGACGGCCACCCCCCGGTGCCGCTCGACGACCTGCCCCGGCGCCTCGCCGGCCTCGGACTGACCGCGCGCCGCCCGGCCGACGACGAGGACTTCCTCCAGAGCGTCGCCGACCTGCTGGCCGACCGGCGGTGCGTGGCCTGGCTGGAGGGCGGACTGGAGACCGGACCACGGGCCCTGGGCCACCGCTCCCTGCTCGTCTCCGCCCACTGGAACGGCGCCCGCCGGTACGTTTCCCAGACGATCAAACACCGCGAGTGGTTCCGGCCGGTCGCGCCGATCTGCCCCGAGGAACTGGCCGACCAGTACTTCACCGGGCCCCTCGACCACACCGAGACCATGCTGTTCGCGGTGCGCGTGCGGCCCGACCGGGCCCGGCGGCTCGCCGAGGCACGGCACATCGACGGCACGGCCCGCCTGCAGACCGTACGGCCCGACACCCAGCCCCTGCTGCACCGGCTGTGCCACGCGCTCGCCGCCCGCACACAGCTGCCCGTACTCATCAACACCAGCGCCAACGGGGGCGGCCGCCCCATCCTCAACCACCTGGACGAGGCACTGGAGTTGCTCACCGAGACCGAACTGGACGCCGTGGCGCTGCCCGAACACCGCCTCATCATCCAGTGATTCCAGATCCAGTGCTCCGAGATCCAGTGATCCGCAACCAGCGGTCCGCATCCAGTGGTCCGCACCGAGTGATCACGCCATACGCCGCCGTCCACCACCCGAACCCGCTCCCCGCCCGCACAGGAGAGTGCCCGTGGCCGCCACCCAACTGCGAGACATCCACAAGACGGAACCGCTGCGCGTCCTGTCCCCCGCGGACTGGGACCACTGGACCAGCCGAGGCTATGTGATCGTCCGTCAGGCCGTGGCGCCCGAGACCGTCACCGCCCTCACCGAGGCCCTGTACGCCTTCCTCGACATGCGCCCCGACGACCCCGCCACCTGGACCTCCCCGCACACCGGCAACGACCGCCTGCCGGGCCACAGCGGGCTGGTCGAGATGTACAACCACCAGGCACAGTGGGACGTCCGCCAGACCCCGCGGGTGTACGAGGCCTTCGCCGACATCTGGGACCGCCCCGACCTGTGGGTCACCATCGACTTCGCCAACGTCAACCCGCCCAACCGGGGACCTCGAGCCTTCGACGGGTTCATCCACTGGGACGTGGACACCTCCACCGACCCGCTCCCCGTCAGCTGCCAGGCCGTGCTCTCGCTGACCCACGGCGACGAGGAGATCGGCGGCTTCCAGTGCGTCCCGGAGATCTTCACCGACTGGGAGAAGTGGGTCGGCGGCCAGCCCGCCGACCGCGACCCCTTCACCCCCGACATCACCGGCTACCGGATCACCACCCCGGAGGTCGCACCCGGTGACCTGATCATCTTCAACAGTCTGCTGCCGCACGGCGTGCACCCCAACGTCTCCGCCGACCGGGTGCGCATGGCGCAGTACCTGACCATGGCGCCCGCCTGGGAGGAGCACACGGAACTGCGGCAGAACCGGGTGCGGTTCTGGCAGGACCGCGTCCCGCCCCATCCTCCCGAGGGCGGGGTGCGCAAGGCCGAGGCCGACCTGTACGGGCCGGCGAGACTGACCGACCTGGGCGAACGGCTGCTGGGCCTGCGCACGTGGAGCGAGGGGGGCGTTGTTGGGCAGCACCGCCCGCTCTAGAACCCGGCCGGCCGGCCGGGCCGACCTGGGCCGCCCGTTCCGCTGG
The DNA here is from genome assembly GCF_001905845.1 of Streptomyces sp. TSRI0107. GTDB lineage: Bacteria > Actinomycetota > Actinomycetes > Streptomycetales > Streptomycetaceae > Streptomyces. The sequence goes on from NZ_LIVZ01000013.1 coordinate 280,242, forward strand.
CTGTGGGCGTCGGCGGCCGCCTCCAACGCCGGTGACGGCATCACCCGTACGCTGCTGCCGCTGCTGGTGGTCGCGCACCACCCCGACCCGGCGGCGGTCGCCGGGCTGACCGCCGTCAACATGCTGCCCTGGCTGCTGTTCGCGCTCCCCGCGGGCGTGCTCGTGGACCGCGCGGACCGGCGGCGGATCGTGCTGGGCAGCAACCTGGTCCGCGCGGCCGCCCTGCTGGGCGCGGCCCTGGTGCTCGCCGACGACGGCCCGCTGGCCGCCCTGTACGCGCTGGCGTTCGTGCTCGGCATCGCCGAGACCCTTGCCGACACCGCCGCCCCCGCGATGCTGCCGCGCCTGGTCGACGAGCGGCACCTGGAGCGCGCCAACGGCCGGCTGTCGGCGGCGCAGATCGTGCTCAACGAGACGATCGGACCGCCGGTCGCCGGCCTGCTCATGGGCCTGACCGCCGCCGTGGCGCTGGCCACCGGCGGGGCGCTGTACGCGGTGGCAGCGCTGCTGCTGCTCGGCCTAGCCCCGCTCGCCCGCACACCCCACGAGCCGGGACAGGGCGAGCCGACACCGGGCGAGCAGGCATCCCGCAAGCCGACACCGGGCGAGCAGGCACCCCACGAGCCGGCATCGGACGAACGGGCAGGCGGAGTGCTCGGCGACATCCGGGCGGGACTCCGCTTCGTCCTCGGCCATCGCCCCCTGCGGCTCACCCTGGCCGCCAGCGCCCTGTACGGCGTCGTGTTCTCTGCCGCCTTCTCCATGCTGGTGCTGTTCAGCGCCCGCACCCTGGGGCTGGGCGAGACCGGTTACGGACTGCTGCTGACCGCCGGTTCGCTGGGCGCGGTCGCCGGCAGCTGGCTGGCCCCCCGGGCCGCCGACCGGCTGCCCACCGTCCGGCTGGCCCGCTGGTCCCTGGCCGCGTCCGGGGCCGCGTACGTCGCGCTGGGCCTGAGCCGCCACCCGGTCCCGGCCGCGCTGGCGCTCGCCGCGAACGGCGTCTTCATGATGGGCTGGAACATCCCCGTGATGTCGCTGCGCCAGCGGCTCACACCCGAGGACCTGCAGGGCCGGGTGATGAGCGTGTCCCGGCTGTGCGCGTGGGGCGGCATGCCGGTCGGCGCCACACTCGGCGGACTCCTCGCCGCGGCCGTCTCCGTCCCGGCGGTGTTCCTCGTGGGCGGGGCCGTCCTGTCCGCGGGCGCGCTGCTGCTGCTCGCGCCCCTGCGCGACGACCGCGCTCCCGACCCCGGCCCGCCGAAGCACGGTGACCTTCCCGACAAGTGACGTTCCCGACGAGTGACTCTCCCGACAAGTGACTCTCCCGACAACCCGATACAAGTGACCTTCCTGACAAGAGGTGACCCTTGGACGCACAGCTCTACGACACGGTGATCGTCGGAGGCGGCCCGGCCGGCCTCAACGGAGCTCTCTACCTGGGCCGTTCACGCCGCCGAGTCCTGCTGATCGACTCGGGTGACGCCCGCAACATGGCGGCGGGCGTCATGCACAACGTCCTCACCAACGACGGGGCGACCATCGCCGACTTCCGCGCCCGCTCCCGCGCCCAGCTCACCGCGTACGACGTGACGTTCCGCGACGACGAGGTCGTGTCGGCCGAGAGCGACGGCGACCACGTGGTGGTCACCACCAAGGAGTCCGGCACCTTCCGCGCCCGCACCCTGCTGTACGCGGCCGGAGTGCGCTCGGTCCTGCCGCCCGTCCCGGGCCTGGCGGACCTCTGGGGCAGCTCGGTCTTCGAATGCCCGTACTGCCACGCCTGGGAGGTCCGTGAACGCAGCTACGCCGTCTACGGAGGGACCGTGCCCAGCGAATGCCTGGCCTCGACCCTGACGGTGTGGTCCGACGACATCACCTACCTCACCGACCGGCGGGAGCTGCCCCAGGACGAGCGGGACCGGCTCACCGCGGCCGGCGTACCCGTCCGCACCGAGGGCGTCAGCGAGCTGAAGCCGCACCCCGAGGGCGTCGAGGTCGTCTTCGAGGACGGCCGTTCCACCGCCTACGGCGCCCTGTTCCTGCACCTGGACATCGAACCCCGGGTGGACCCGCTGCGCCCCTGGCTCCAGGCGCCGGACCTGGAGTCCGTACAGACCGACGACCGCGGCCGCACCAGCCTGCCCCGCCTCTACGTCGCCGGAGACCTCGGCCGGAACATGCAGCAGGCCGCCATGGCAGCGGCCAGCGGAGGCCTCGCCGCCATGGCCATCAACGCCGACCTGATCCGGGAGGACCGCCCCGGCTCCCTGCCCGAGCCACCGCCCCCCACCCCGGCCCGCTGAGCAGACGCACCCCTCACCACAGCCACACAGCGCACCCACGGGAGCCCCCAGCGATGACGTCACCCCGCGCCGAGTTCACCCCGCACATGGAGCACTACACCTTCGTCCTCGAGGACCAGCCCTATCTGGGCTACTTCCAGTACGGCAACGAGAAGACCCCGGTCTACACCACCGACCGGCACGGCTTCCGGGTCACCCCGGGCCCCGGCGAACTGCGGGCGACGGTCGGCGACGACCGCCCCGACGGCCCGGCGCGCGTCCTCGCGGGCAGCTCCGCGGTCTTCGGCGTCGGCGCCACGAGCGACGCGGCCACGATCACCGCCCGCCTGTGGAACACCCACGCCCCCCGGCTGCCCTGGCTGAACATGGCCGGACAGAGCCACAACTCGGCACAGGAACTGCTCCTGTTCACTCTCTTCCGGCACGAACTTCCGCCGGTCGAGGACATCGTGCTGCTCTCCGGGGTCAACAACCTGGTGCTCAGCCGGCTGCCCGAGGACAAACAGGGCCGCCACGGCGCCTTCTTCGACTGCGGGCCCGCCCCCGACGTCGTACCGCCACCCGACCAGCGCGTCACGCACGCCACGGAACTGACGATCCGGCACCTCAGCGGCTGGAAGCTGCTCGCGGACGCCCTCGGCGCACGCCTGACCTTCGTGCTCCAGCCGCTCGCGCCCTGGGTGCGCGAGGAGCCGCTGCCCCGCGAGAAGCTGCTCTTCGACGAGCTGGACGAGGTGTCCAACTTCCGCCGCTTCCACAACGACATCTCCACCATGGCGGTCGGCCGCGCCTACGCGCGGCGGCTGGCCGACGGATGTGCCCGCCTCGACGTGCCCTTCCTGGACATGAACGTGGCACTCGGCGAAGCCGCCGGACCTGAGGACTGGCTGTTCATCGACCGCGTGCACTGCACCGACCTCGGGTACGACCTGGTGGCCCGGCAGCTCGCGGACCGCCTCGACCTGGCATGAGGAGCCCCTCCATGCGCGACGACAGCAGCGCGGCACCCGCGTCGGCGGCACGCCGCCTCGCCTCCTGGCTGCGCGACCGGGGCCGCCCCGTGCCGCCCGCCGACGCCCAGCCGGACGACCAGTCCACCACCGCCGAACCACCGGCACCACCGCCGACCCGGCTGCGGCCGCAACCCGAGGACGACGCCTCCGTCTACCCGCTGTTCTGACATGGGGAGGACCGACATGGGCACCGCGCGCGCCGACCGCCGCGGCACCGGCGGCGCGGAGCGCCCGGTCCTGGGCATCTCCGCCTACTACCACGACAGCGCCGCCGCTCTCGTGGCCGACGGCGTCCCGCTCGCGGCGGCGCAGGAGGAGCGCTTCACCCGGCGCCGCCACGACTCCGGGTTCCCCGCGCACGCCGTCGCCTCCTGCCTGCGCGAGGCCGGGCTGCGCCTCGACGAGCTGGCGGCGGTGGCGTTCTACGAGGACCCGGCGCTCAAGTTCCGCCGCGTGCTGGCGACCTGGCTCGCCACGGCACCGCACGGCTTCCCGGTGTTCCGCCGGGCGTTCCCCCAGTGGGCCGGCTGGAAGCGGCGCGCCCTCGACGACGTACGGGCCCACCTGCGCGAACTGGCGCCCGGACAGACGCTGCCGCCGGTGGTGGCGTACCGGCACCACGCCTCGCACGCCGCGTCGGCGTTCTTCCCGAGCCCCTACCCGTCGGCGGCCGTGCTGTGCGTCGACGGCGTGGGGGAGTGGGCGACGACCACCCTGTGGCACGGCCGCGGCACCGACCTCGTCCCGCTCGCGGAACTGCGCTTCCCCCACTCGCTCGGCATGCTCTACTCGGCGTTCACCTACTTCTGCGGCTTCAAGGTCGACTCGGGTGAGTACAAACTGATGGGCCTCGCGCCCTACGGCACACCGCGCTACGCGCCGCTCATCCGGGAGCGGCTGATCGACATCAAACCGGACGGCTCCTTCCGCCTCGATCTGCGCCACTTCACCTTCCAGTACGGCCGGACCATGGTCGGCCGGGCCTTCGAGGAGCTGTTCGACGGCCCGCGCCGCACACCGGAAGGCCCGCTCACCGAGCGGGAATTCGACCTGGCGGCGTCCGTGCAGCAGGTGACCGAGGAAGTGCTGCTGCGGCTGGCCCGCACGGCACTGGAACGCACCGGCGAGCGGCGGCTGTGCCTGGCCGGCGGCGTCGCCCTCAACTGCGTGGCCAACGGCCGCCTCCTGGCCGACGGCGTCTGCGACGAGCTGTGGATCCAGCCCGCGGCCGGGGACGCCGGCGGATCCCTGGGCGCGGCCCTGGCCGAGTCGCACCGCAGGGGAGCGCCCCGAGCCCACGTGGCCCGCGGCTCGGACGCGATGGCGGGGTCCCTCCTCGGCCCCGCCCACTCGGACCGGGAGATCGCGGAGTTCCTGACCGACCACGGGTACCCCGCCGTACGGCTGCCGGAGCGGAAGCTGACGGAGCGGGTCGCGGCGGAACTCGCGCGGGGCAGGGTGGTGGGCTGGTTCCAGGGCCGTATGGAATTCGGGCCACGGGCTCTCGGCAACCGGTCGATCCTCGCCGACCCCCGCGATCCCGCCACCCAGTCCACGCTCAACCTCAAGACCAAGTTCCGGGAGTCCTTCCGCCCGTTCGCGCCCGCGGTGCTCGCCGAGGACGCCAAGGACTGGTTCGACCTGGCGCAGGAGAGCCCGTACATGCTGCTCACCGCGCAGGTCGCCGCGGCCCGGCGACGCGAAATCGAACCCCCGGCTGAGGGAGTGAAGGGCCTGGACCTCCTGCGCGTGCCGCGCTCCACGATCCCGGCGGTCACCCACGTCGACGGCTCGTCCCGCGTCCAGACGGTGACGGCCGAGCACAACCCGCGATTCCACGCCCTGCTCACCGCCTTCCGGGACCGCACGGGCTGCCCGGTGCTGGTGAACACCTCCTTCAACGTGCGCGGGGAACCGATCGTGCGCACCCCGCAGGAGGCGTACGCCTGCTTCATGCGCACCCGGATCGATCTCCTGGTCCTCGGCGACCACCTGCTGGACAAACGGGACCAGCCCGAGTGGCGGGAGGAGGCCGACTGGCGTGCGACGATCCCGATGGACTGAACGGCTGCGACACCTCGGCCTGGCCACGCTGTACTTCGCGGTGGTCACTCCGGCCGGACTGTGCGCACGGGCGGTGCGGGACCCACTGCGGCGCTCCTGGCACGACCACCGGGCGAGCTATCTCACCCGCTCGGACAGCCCACCGCTCACGGATGGTCCGGACGCGTCGCCGAAGTGAGCACGACGCGCCGCGTACCAAGGACATGCACGCGGGATTCGGCCCCCGTGAACCCACACTCCGTCACCAAGGCACTCGCTTCCTCCGCTGTGCGAGGCAGCGGGACATCCTCGGCGAGGAGCCGGGAGAAGCGTTCGGAGGGCCGAAAGTGCGTAGCGAGCGGCAGACTGAAACCCACCCGGCCCCCCGGACGCACCGCCCGCCGCCAGTCGGCCGACGCCCGGCGCCCCAGGAAGTGCAGCGAAGACGCGCACAGCACGAGGTCCAGCGAACCATCGGCAACCGGCAACGGCACGGCATCCCCGACCCGCCAGTCGATCGCCGTGTCGGGCACCAGCCCGGCGGCACGGGCCCGGCCCACCGCGATCATCCGGGACGACAGGTCGACGGCGAGAACGGGCCGCGCGGCCCGCTCCCGCCCCCGCGCGAGCTGCACGGCAACGGCCCCCGCCCCACACGCCACGTCGGCGACCGCACCGACCGCTCCGGGCCCCACCCACGCGATCAGAGCCCGCGCGATCTCCTCGTGATGCCCGTGGTCGTAGCCGTCGGCCAGATCGTCGAAGACCCCAGCGAGCGTTGCGCTTCGTGTCACGTCGTGATCCTAGCCAGGTGTCGGCCGCTCGATGGTGCAGGACTCGGTCTCGGGGCAGCGGGCATCCTCCGCACTGCGCGCCGCCGCACAGGCGGCCACCGTGCTGGGCGGATGAGGCCGCCGGGCTCCGGCCACGCCCGCGGCCGTGGTCCGACGTCGCCGACCCGAGGCTCTGCTCGGTCTGCGCGAGTCGCAGCGGATCGGCGCGAGCGAAGTAGCCCTACCACTTGTCGGCCCCGGCTGTTGCCGAGGACTTCGCCAAGGACGCGCTCACCAGGAAACGGGTCTCACTGGGATGTCGCACAGTCCGGACTTCGCCGCTGACGAAACTGCCGTCGGGGTGGGCGTGCGGTCGATGGCGGACTTCTTGGCCAGCCGACTCCGCACTCTCGCCTGAACCGCAGCATCCGAACCTGTGGCGGCCGGCCGCCACACCTCACCGGTACGAGGCCGGAAATAGGCCCAATAGGTGGCTGTTGCCCCCTCGCCCCTGCGCAGGAGCGATCTCACGTCCGTTGGGGGGAGAGGACCATCGGCAGTGCACCGGATTCGCAGCCACTGGCGATGCGCACCGCCAGGACGGGCAACACATCCACCGGCAGCACCCGCATGAGCCCCGCCGGGGCCAGGGTGGAGTGCAATGAGCGCATCCGATGCGCACGAACCCGATTGCCCGACATACCCTGGGCGACGGTTCAGGATTCTGCGCCAGGCGGCAGAAGTGCGGCCTGTCCGACTGCCTTAACGTGCTGCTGCGCGAGTGTGCTCCCAGACAACCAGCCCACCCTACGGGCCTGTTGCGGAAGCCGATCGTCTGTCAGACCTACCTGGGATGCTCCGAGCATGGAGATGACAGTGCAGCTGACGATCGACTGCTCCGATCCGCAGAGAATGGTGACTTTCTGGGCCGAGGCCCTGGGCTACGTGCCTGAGCCTCCGCCGGGCGGGCACGCCACGTGGCGTGCCTACTGGGCGGCGGCGGGGGTGCCCGAGGCAGAGTTGCCGGCCGGTGCCGGGGATGTTCCGGAGTCGATCATCGACCCCGCGGGGCGTGGACCGAGGGTGTGGTTCCAGCAGGTTCCGGAGCCGAAGGTCGCCAAGAACCGGTGGCACTTCGACCTCAAGGTCGGTGGGGGCCGTGACGTCCCCCTGGACATCCGCACACAGCGCGTCAAGGCTACGGTGGAACGGCTGGTCAAAGCTGGTGCCACAGTGCTGCGGATCAAGGACGAGCCAGACATGGGGCTCTACGCCGCCGCCATGCAGGACCCCGAGGGCAACGAATTCGACATCGTCTGAGGGCCGTTGCGACGGTGCTGGTCGCAGCCACTCGTTGATGGCTGCGACCGGCACGCGCGTCGTAGCGGAAGGCGAACTCGTCGAACCTCGTGGCCATGGCCCGGTGGCGCTTGAGCTGGTTGCCGCGTAGGTGGAAGGACGAGGACGGCTCCTCAACCCTAGGCGCTGCGCGGTGCGTGGCAGAAGTTGTCCTGGGGTGGGTGCGCTGTCTGCTGAAACTGCGGTAAAGTGGATCTTGAGCGCACCGCTGGATTTGCCGGTGGTGAGTTGTGCGTTGGTGGTCCAAGGAAAGACGCCCCGCTTCCTGCGGGGAGATGCAGGTGCAAGGCCTGCCCGGCGCTCCACGAAGAAGACCCCCGGACCTGCTGTTCAGGACCGGGGGTCTTCTCGCATCTGATCGCTGAGGGTGTCCATCCGCCCTGATGCGAGCAACGGCCTCCGGGTTGAAGCCCCCGATGGAGCCTGGGCGGCGAACGCGGCGTGGAGGAAGGCCCGTTCGAGCTGCTTGTTCCCGCGCTTGGATGGTTGTTCTCCGCGGTTCGAGGGCCCGGAACTGCTGGTCGCCGGGGCGAGACCGGCGTAGGCGGCGAAGTGGCTCGCGGTCCGGAAGGTGCTGCGGTCGCCGATCTCGATCAGGACGCGGGCTCCGGTCCTGACGCCGGCTCCCGGCATCGATGTCAGGACGCTGGAAAGAGGTGGGCCCTCCAGGAGTTCCTCGATCCGCCCGGCCAACAGTGATCATTGGTTGAGCACCGCCATCAGCGAAGCGGCCGGGCTCGGGGCGATCAGCGCAGCTGCCTCGCGGTGCCGGGTGCGGGCCTCCGGGAGCGCGTCAGCGGATGCCCCCGGCCGTCCGAGGTACGGGAGTTCGGACGGGCGAAGGATCTCCTCGGGCAAGAATCGAGCATGTCCGGCCTGTGCGGATACTGCTGGAGCGGAAAGCTGGCCGTCGCCCCGGACGGAAAAGTCTTCACGTGCGTCATGGCACGGGACTGGCCGGTAGGTGATGTCCTCAGCCAATCGCTCGGCGAGATCCTGCAGGGCGCCGAACTCGCCCAGGTCCGCCGCGAAATCCACGAGACGGTGTGGTTGCCGGCCACCGCTGGCGACGAGCGCTGCCCCCAGTCCTGCGGACCGGACCTCTCCTGCCCGTGCGACCCACTGCTCTGCGAAAAGTGCTGCGGCCCCACGCACCTGCAGTGACCGGACATGGCTCGTAGTGAAGACGACCCTGGAGCGGCCCCGTACTCTCGTACGGACCGCCCATGCTTCGAACAATGCCCTCACGCTTTCCCATCCTGGCCCCGGGGTGAAGCGCGCCAGCAAGAAGGGCTGATCGCAGCCGTACTCACTGACCTCACCGGCCAGGACGCCCCCCCCGCAATAGCTGCCACTGACGGGTGGGCTCGGTGTAGTGCAGGACGAGGGAGGCCTGCACGATCGCGGTCGCGCGGCGAGGGCAGCAGCGCTGCTTGGCCAGGATCCTCCCGGCCTTGAGGATGGCGACGACGCGTTCGCCGAGTGCCAGGGCCGTGGCGTGGAGCCCATTGACTCATTCCGGGTGCGGCAGGTTCCACAGGTGGAGGGTGGTCTGGTCCTTGGAGACCGTGTACCAGGCGCCCTGCCCCGCCGATCGGGGAGGTCCCGAGACAGGGAAGGGGTAGGCGATCCGGCCGCGCACCACCATCGTGTGCGGGTCGACAAACCAGTGGCGGGGGTCCTCCACAAAGTCCTCGGTGCCGACCACGGCGGTGTCGTCGTAGGGGAACGCCGCCGCCTCGTAGTCCCACCGAACACGGTCGTCGTCCGAGCTTGCGGGAAGGGGCACGGCTTCGTCAGCGTCCAGATGCCGCAGTTCGATGCCATCCTCCGCCCGGTGCAGGTAGAGGGTCCACTGCCCCAGGTCCGTGGTCAGGAAGTGCTCCCCGGACGGACTCACGGCGAGGAGGACTTCCTCGACGAACCGCTGGACGGTGAGGTTCGTGCCGTCCCAGTGTCCCCACAGTACGGGCGAGTTCTCCTCACCCTCGCCGACCGTCAGCCCCATGTAGGCCGGGTTCGGATGGGGGAAGTGGAGGGAGCCCGATCCCACGGTCATCGTGTCGGCCCGGGTCAGTACCGTGCCGTCGGCGGGGTCGAGGATCAGCCATTCCTCGTTGACGTCGCGCCCCGCGCGGTTGCGGACGTGTGCCCACAGGAGCTTGCCGTCCGCGGAGAATGCCGCCGAGCCGAGGTCCGCGTGGCCGTGGTGGTAGTCGTCGGCGTACTCGGAGAACGAGGCATGGGCCCCGGTGCACACGGCGGGGGACCAACAACCGTGCCGGATCTCCCACCGCACGGCACCGGTCGAATCCACGGCTCGCAACGCGTGCACGCCGGCGAACACGGCAACATCACCCGTGGGCGAGACTGCCACCGAGCCGTACCGGCGGGGCCAGGGCGCGGGGAAGCGGATCTCTGTCCCCTCCCCGTCCAGGTCGCGGACGGCCAGCTCGGTGTCCCCGCGCTGCACCAGCAGCCTGCGCTTGGGCCAGTGCAGCACCTGGGGGGCGTCCGCCGATGCGGGGTCGAGCGGGGCTGCGGCGGTGGCCACGAGCCCGGCAGCGACCTGGGTGGGACCCCCGTGAAGAGCATCGTTCGGCATCGTCGCATGCTTTCACACTCGTCGGATGGTGCAGCTGACCTGAAGTCGCCCGCTTTGATCAGCTTTTTGCATCGGGTCTTCGGTCTTACTTTGCGAGCCCCGGCATCCGGTACGTTGCCGTGAGTAGGAGCCGGTTCACCTCGAACAGCGCCGCCAAGGAATCACTGAGCCGTCTTCCTCCTGAGTAGCGGCTGGTCTCGACCTGGTGCAGGACGAGGACGGCCCGCACGACCGCGGTCGTGCGGCGGGGGCAACAGCGCAGCCGGGCCAGGATCTTCCATGCCTTGAGCGTGGCGATGGCCCGTTCGCCGCGGGCCCGGATGCGTGCGTGTGCGCGGTTGACGGCCTTCTGCCGGCGGGACAGTTTCGGCCGGTACCGGTGGCGCTTTAACGGCGTGCGCACGCTCCCACCGGCTGCCTGGTAGCCCTTGTCTGCGAAGGTCATCACGTCGGCGATGGTGAGCGCGTCGATGATGCCGTGAGCGCGGGCGGCGCTGAGGTCGTGGGAGGCGCCGGGCAGCGCTGGCGAGGCCCAGACCAGGCGACCTACTGCGTCCGCGATGACCTGCACGTTCATGCCGTGCCGCTTATGTTTTCCGGAGTAGTAGGGCTTCTGGTCGGCTACACGGTCGATCGGGATCAGTGTGCCGTCGAGGATCGCGTGCGCCAGCTTGCGGATACGGTCCATGACGGTGTCCAGGTCGTCCGCGGCTGCGGCGAGCAGGTCGACGGCTTCACGGACGTAGCGCCAGGCGGTGGTGCGCCGATGCCGAACCCGGCTGCCAGGCGGGTGTAGGTGTCGCCGTTGCGCAGGTGAGCGAGGGTGAGCAGGGCCTGTCGGCCGGGGTCGAGGCGTCGCCACCGGGATCGACGCTGGTGGCGGTGGTTGCGGATGCGCTCGGCAAGGTGGTTCAGGGTTCGGCTGGGCAGCGGGATCGTGGCGGGGTAGGACAGCACGGCGAGGCTCCCGGTCGGGGCATCGGATCTTGACCGACTGCTGTCTTACCTGGAGCCTCGCCCTCATCGGTCTCTGGGTCCCCGACGCCCACCGTGACCAGCATGATCACGATGAATAGGGCTCAGTGCATAACCGTCTGGCCAAGCACTTCACATTGAAACGATCAGTAAGGTTCCGAGTCGCCTCGAACGCCCGTCGCTGGCCGACGACGTCGCGGGCATCTTCGGTACGTAGATGCAGTGGTTCCGCAGTACGTCGGTAACAGGGGACGATGCGGCTCGATCCGTGCCCGGCGATCTCAGCAGTTCGCGCTGTAGCGGATGCATCCGGGTGGCGAGGTGTGGCTGTCATCCCACTCTTGCTGCGCCGCTGTGAGCGATCCGCCTGCCAGGAGGGCCACCAGCAGGTGTGTGATCACCGTCCAGCGGGCACGGAAGAGTGCCGCGAGAACTGCCAGGACGAGTACGGCGATCAGCAGCATCCGTACCCGCCCGATGTGCGCGAGGCCGGCCGCGTCGATCCGTGCTTGCTCGCCTTGTGCTGCCCATACCTCCAAGCCGTAGCCGTATGTCCAGTCCAGCACGAGCCACGCGGTCTCCAGCAGGAACAGCGGAATCGCCAGAGCAAGGTCCACGCCCAGGCGTGTTCGATGCGCCCAGGGGCGCCGGCGCACCTGGGCCGGAAGGGCGTCAGTCATGGGTGCAGGGTGCCGCGGCCGGTGGTGATGCGCATGAGTACCTGTACTCAACTATGGCCAGGCGGAGCGGCAGATGGGTGGGCGGGTGACGGTCCGCTGCGCACCATTGCCGGTGCCCTCACCAATGCGAGCCTGGGTGCCGGCCGTACGGGGCAGGGACGTATGAACTGTGGTCGTCGGCTTGCCCAGCGCCGAGAGCGGCCTGAGCGTCCTGACCGTTTCTCCTCGTCGGCGGCGCGTGGGTGGTAGGAAGAGGGCGGCTCCCCTACCCCAGGCGTTGCGCGGTGAGTGGCAGAAGTTGTCCTGGGAGAGGGTGCGCTGTTTGCTGCGACTGCGGTATTATGGATCTTGAGCGCACCGCTGGATTTGCCGGTGGTGAGTTGTGCGTTGGTGGTCCAAGGAAAGACGCCCCGCTTCCTGCGGGGAGATGCAGGTGCAAGGCCTGCCCGGCGCTCCACGAAGAAGACCCCCGGCCCTGCTGTTCAGGGCCGGGGGTCTTCTTGGCTCCGGCCGCTGGGGGAGTGTCTGCCCGTAGTCGTTGCGGTTGTTCTTCGGGAAGTGGGTCTGGCCGTCGAGATTGTCGCGGCGCGGGCTGTGGATGGAGCGGCCGCTGAGTCGCGTCCCGCCCTGACCCGGTCGGCGGGCAGCGTCTGCGTCAACTGTCCCGCCCAGAGCCCCGACCAGTTGGACGGCTGCTCCTTGGCGCCCGATGTTCAGCACGCCCGCCGCGTACCCGATTCATTGGCGAGGACCCCTACCTCGTCAAAGTCTGTGACGGCCCTGCCACCCAGATCGTCGTCTCCGACCGCTCGACATGGGCGAGGAATGGATAGCCAAATCCCGGGAGCATCTGATGGCCGCCAAGGCCGCTCTCGGCCTTGGCGTAGAGGTTCACCCTGGCACAGGCACGTGACCGCGAGCTCGCCCGCTCTGCGCCGCAGGGCCGCCGCACCGTCACCCTGGGCGGCCATGCCCCATGCCAGGGGCGAGACACGGCCAGCCGCTCACGTGAGCCGACGGCGGTCTTGCGACCCCTCCCAGGCGCCGGTGCGGGCCAGCACGGCGACGCGGACCTGGCACGGCCGCTCGGCGGTGGCGCCGGCGCTTCAGCGGTGCTTGATGCCGGCTTGGGCGGCGGGGGCGAGGGTGGGTTCGGTGACGGGAGCGTCGCCCGTAGGGACCCCGTCATGTCGAAGCCCCGTGCGAAGCCGCCCGCGAAGGGGGCGTGAGCGGGCCGGTCACGGCATGGAGGGCTGTGCGGCGAAGACCACGGCGGAGCTGGAGCCGCCACGAGGAGCGCGCGGGGACCCAGGGTGGGCGGGCCGTAGCGGAGATGGCTCTCGGTATCAGTGCCGACAGCCACGTTGTGCGGCGGGACGATATGACCGCGGGGCGCCTGGAGGAGGGGCGGGGCTCGGTGTCAGCGCTCGATGTCGGCCAGCGAGGCGGCCGCGTCCCGGTCCTGGCTCGCCGCACTTTGGCCGGCACAGCGAACGACCGCGGCCGCGGGCGGGGCGGGAAATCGATTGGCGGCGGCCGTGCCTGCGTCTACCGTCGCCCGTGATGGAGATGTCCTTCCGGAAGCTGCCGGACAATCAGCATGAGATTCTGGTTCGCGCCCGAAAAGGGCCGGACGTCAGGTTGCCTGCCCAGCCCGTCGGCCCGAACATGCCGCACGACCTGGTCCACGCCGTCGTGGAGACCGCCCTCGGCATCAATGACGGCTTCTGGGGGGCGATGGCGCGCGGGGCCACTTTCCAAGGGTTCGAACTCCTCACGCCGGGTCGGCATCGCCGCTCCGGGATGAAAGTGCTACGCCGGGGCGGCGACGCGGTGATGGCTGCCGAGCTCTCTGTGAACTGGGCCTACCGGGTGTGGCGGGGCCTCTCCACGGAGGGGCGCGGCGTCGGCCCAGCTCCCCTGGACTCGGACGCGCTGGCCAGGACACTACCGCGCCTGAACGCAGCCGCCACCCGCTGGACCGCAGTCCCCCAAGGCGGGGAACTCCTCTGGCGCTGGGGCTCAGACCACTAGAAGGAACGGGGTGGTGAGGCTGCACAGGATGGTGGTGCTGCCGATCCGACGCACCGACTCACCTGGTCACACACCGCTTCACCGCCACCCTGCATCGCCTTACCCCTAAACGGCGCCTACGCTCGCGCCGCCCGGGTCGGCTCCAGGAGGAGCACGGGTTGGCTATTCCACTCATCGCATGAAGCCCGAGGAATGGATCGCCCAGCACCCTGGCACGCCCCGGGCCTACGTCAAGCCACTGCAGGTGAGGCTCAACCCGGACCACGGCGTAAGGGTGCGGGGAGCTGGACGAGAGATACGACTTGGTGTGCTCGCACGGTGCTCGCACGGTGCTCGCGCGGCAGGGGAAAGGACCACCTATCACACCAACGTCGACCGCCTCGTACAGAATTCCGTCAGCAGCGCCTATACCGCGAAAGCTGGTCCGGCTCGTCGCTGACCGCCAGGTTCTCAGGCAGGATGGAGAGCGGGAGGGCTGGAGCCGCCCTTGGAGCGGGCTGGAGAACGCGATGGCGTCCGGTGACGAGTGGGACGACGCGACGAGGCGGCTCGGTGACGAGCCCGAGGGGGGACGCGATGACGGCACCCGACGCACCCGGTACGGCTGATGCCGAGCAGGTGAACGCCGCGATGTGGCACACCTACGGAGCGCACCACCTCGACCGGGCCACGCCCCTGCCCGAGGTGGACGAGATCGCCTGGGGCCCGGCGGGAACAGGGCCGGGGGACGCCGTCCTCGGCGACCTGAGGGGCCTGCACGTGCTGGACCTGGGCTGCGGCCCGGGCCGGCACGCCGCTCACGTCGCCCGCACCCATCACGCCACCGTGGACGCCGTCGACTTCTCACGAACTCAGATCGCCCGCGCACGGGCGCGCTATGGCGACCTGCCGGGCCTGCGATTGATCCAGGCCGACGCCGTCGGGCACCTGCACGCTTCGGCGCCGTACGACGTGATCTACTCCCTGTCCGCCGTCCACTTCATCGACCCGCACCGGTTGCTGCCAGCCCTGGCGGCGGCCCTCAGGCCTGGCGGACGCCGGGCACATGTGGGTACTCACGACAAAGCTGTGGATGGACCTGCTCGCGCAGCACGGGCTGCGCACCGAGGAGGTCACCGTGCTTGACGCGCCCGAGGAGGGCAACCAGGCCTCCTACCGGCTCTTCCAGGTCCGCAGGCCGGCCCGGATCACCTCTCGTCCCCGTACTGCCCATCCGCCGGTCGCACACGCGGCAGTCGGCGTCGGCGCGGTGCTGGTGGGACCGCGCGGTCTGCTGCTCGGCCACCACCGGAAAGGGACCGTCGAGCTGCCTGGCGGCACAGTGGAGCCGGGCGAGTCGCTGGAGGAGACGGTCGTGCGCGAACTGGCCGAGGAGACCGGCCTGCACGCGGACCCGGCCGACGTGCGTCTGCTGGGCATGCTCCTCGACCAGGTCGGCGACGTCGTCCGCATCACGTTCGGCGCGCTCGTCACGCGGTGGAGCGGGGAACCCGCCGACCAGCCGGGCGAGCAGGTCGGCGGCTGGGGATGGTGGCCGCTGGACGCGTTGCCGCCGGACCTGTTCGAGTGCAGCGCCCAGATCCTGACGGCCTGGCGTCCCGACCTGCCCATCGACCATCCGCCCGCCCGCTTCACCCCCTTCGGGCAGCCACAGGACGCCGGTCAGGGCACCGCCGGTCAGGCCGGGACGTAGTCCTCGGTCCGCAGCCGTCGACGAGCCGTCCAGTCCTGCCGAAGAGCGTGGCGACCACGTGTGCGTAGGCTTCGCGAAGCTGGCCTGCGCGGTGCTTGATGCGGGCTCTGGCGGCGAGGGCGCAGTCGGCGCCTCCAGCCCATCCGCCGCAACGCGGTGCCCCGCTTCCTGCGCCCGGCCACGTCCGCGTAGAACAGTGCTGCCAGCCCCCAGACCTGTGCACGCAGAACATCGCAGGCCGGTCCGGACGCGGGCCAGCCTGCGGCAGGTAGGCGGCGTCGCCCGACCGGGGCCCGTCCGCGGTGAACGGCTCGTCGAGGTCGGCTTCCCGCAGCTTACGACTCTTGGGGTCCAGGGTGGAGGACCGGACGAGCCCGGCGTTGAAGAACACGAGAGCGCTCTCGTCCCTCGTCGGGCAGCGTCAGTTCGTGCGTCTCGAAGGGGGCGGAACACAGGCGAGCCGCGGTCCGTGGACCGTGCCGTCGCGGCGGACCACGACGGGCGGGAGGTAAGCGGCCGAGCAGGTCGAGCACCTAAGAGTGACGGGGGCGGGTACGGCGTGCTTCGTCGTTGATCGTCTGCGGCTGCTTCTGCAGAGGCGCGCCCGCGACAAGCTGGGCCGACGGGGCAGAGCGGCCCGGTCAATGCTCCATTAGGGCGTCGTGTTGGACGCTGAGGAAGGTTCTACGCGCGTCGTCGTCGGTGCCGGAATATGGGATAACACCAGCCCTGAAGGCCGCAGTTGGAGCAATGGCCACAATCTTGGAACGAGGGCCGTAATACGTCCTGAGTCGGGAGAGAATTCCGGCCGCACCGTCCCAAAAGCAAGAGGAAACATCCGTGCGACCAAGACTCTTCGACGCGACCGCCTCCATAGCCGCATTCGGACTGCTGGGCCCACTCGTCACCGCCTGCGGCTCGTCCGGGAGCGACGGCGACAGGACGACGCTGCGTGTGGTGGCCGCCGAGTACGGCGACAGCCCCGCCACCAGCTCCAAGGCGTACTGGGACAAGCTGACCACCGCCTTCACCGCAGCCCACCCCGGCAAGAAGGTCGAGGTGACGCTCTACCCGTGGGCCGATGTCGACCGCGAGGTCACCCGCATGGTCGAGGAGGGCAACGCCCCGGATGTGGCCCTGATGGGCGCGTACTCCGACTTCGCCGCGGAGGGCCGGCTCTACGCGGCCAGTGAGCTGCTGACGGTCAGGGCGGAGTCGAATTTCCTGCCACCGCTCGCCGAGGCGGGCTCGGTCCGCGACATTCTTTACGGCTTGCCTTTCGTGGCCAGCAGCCGGCTGCTCTTCTACAACGAGGAGCTCTTCGAGAAGGCCGGGGCGAAGCCGCCCAAGACCTGGTCGGAACTGAGGGCCGCGGCCCAGGCGCTGAAGGATTCGGGCGTGCCGTACCCGTACGCGCTACCGCTCGGCCCTGAGGAGGCGCACGCCGAAGCCCTGATCTGGGAGCTGAGCAACGGCGGGGGCTACGCCGACGACAGCGGCGGCTACAGCATCGCGTCCGAGCAGAACACGCAGACGTTCCGCTGGATCAAGGACAACCTGGTCGCGCCCGGCCTGACCGGCCCGGTTCCGCCGGCCGAGCTCAACCGGCAGGATGCCTTCGCCGCCTTCCTGCGTGGCGAGGTCGGCATGCTCAACGGTTATCCCTCGCTCCTCCACGAGGCGAGGGCGAAAGGCATCAAGGTCGGCACGCTGAGCATGCCGGTGTCCGACACCCTGAGCGACGAGCAGGTCCCGCCGTCCGTGGGCGTCGCCGACTGGATGATGGTCTTCAAGCACGAGGACAATCGCGAACTGGCGGGCGAATTCCTGGAGTTCGTCTACAAGGACAAGAACATCAACGAGTTCGCCGGGCGCTACCACCTGCTGCCCTCGACAGTGACGGCGACGCAGACCTCCAAGGACGCGGCGGCGGACCCCAGCGGCGAGAAGTTCCTGACCGCACTGCGCACCGCCCGGCTCTACCCGGTCAACGAACCGTCCTGGCTGCAGGTCAGCAACATCATCAAGCGCAACATCGGCAAGGCCGTCGCGCCGTCCGCCGACCCGAAGGTCGTGCTGGAGGACATCGCCCAGCAGGCTGAGGAGACAGCGAAGGACGAGTAGAGGGGGTGTCCTGTCGATCAGCCAGCCTGGATCGGCGAGACATCCCCTAGGGCGTGTCCGCAAAGTGGTTGGCGCGTTGGTCTGTTCGTGGTGCGTCGTC
>NZ_LIVZ01000014.1 GCF_001905845.1 Streptomyces sp. TSRI0107
ATGACGACGCACCACGAACAGACCAACGCGCCAACCACTTTGCGGACACGCCCTAGCGCCCGTGCCCGTGCCCGTGCTCGTGCACGTTGTTCGTCGCGGCGATCTTCTTCCACGACTTCGGCTGCGCGGGAGCCTTCGAGGTCCGCGCGATCGACGCGTCCCGCGCCGCCGACGCGCCCGGCTTCGACGGCTCGTACAGCCAGGTGTCGAACAGCGCCGCCAGCGGCTTGCCGGACACCTCCTCCGCGTACTGCCGGAAGTCGGCGACGCTCGCGTTGCCGTGGGCGTACCGCTGCGGCCAGCCCTTGAGGATCGCGAAGAAGTCCTCGTCGCCGATCTCGTTGCGCAGCGCCTGCAGCGCCAGGGCGCCCCGGTCGTAGACGGCGACGTGGAACTGGTTCTCCGGCCCCGGGTCACCGGGCTGGACCGCCCAGAAGGCGTCGTCGGCCGGGCGTGAGGCGTACACCCAGTCGGCGATCTCCTGCGCCGTCCCCTCGCCCTCGTGCTCGGACCACAGCCACTGCGCGTAGCGCGCGAAGCCCTCGTTGATCCAGATGTCCTTCCACTCGGCCACGGACACCGAGTCGCCGTACCACTGGTGGGCCAGCTCGTGCACCACCACGGAGGTGTTGGTGCCGTTCGCGAACTGCCGCGGGCTGTAGAACGGCCGGGTCTGCGTCTCCAGCGCGTACCCGGTGTCGGTGTTCGGCACGTACCCGCCGAGCGCGTTGTACGGGTACGGCCCGAAGTACCCGGTCAGCCAGTCGGCGATCTCCCCGGTCCGCTCGACGCTCGCCCGCGCGGCGCCGTAGTTGTCGCCGAGGTCCTTGCTGTAGGCGTTGACGACCGGGATGCCGCTCTCCGTCCTCCCGGTCGTGACGTCGAACCGGCCGACCGCGAGGGTGGCGAGATACGTCGCCTGCGGCTTGTTCGAGCGCCAGTTCCAGCGGGTCCAGCCGAGCCGCGAACTCGTCGACTGCAGGGTGCCGTTGGAGATGGCCTGGGTGCCGTCCGGCACCTGCACCGACACGTCGTAGGTGGCCTTGTCCAGCGGATGGTCGTTGCTGGGGAACCACCACCACGCCGCCTCCGGCTCGTTCGCCGCGACACCGCCGTCCGGGGTGCGGTGCCAGCTGGTGAAGCCGTACGCCTGCTTCGCCGACGGCACCCCGCTGTAGCGGACCACGACGGTGACGGCGCTGCCCTTGTCGAGGGGTGTCCTCGGGGTGATCTCCAGCTCGTGCTCGCCGGAGGTCCGGAACTTCGCGGCGGCGCCGTTGACCCGGACCTCACTCACGTCCAGCAGGAAGTCCAGGTTGAACCGGGACAGGTCCTGCGTGGTGCGGGCGAGCAGGGTCGCCGTGCCCTCCAGCCGGTCGGTGGCCGGCTGGTACTTCAGCCGGAGGTCGTAGTGCGAGACGTCGTAGCCGCCGTTGCCGTACGCCGGGTAGTAGGGGTCGCCGATGCCCGGAGCGCCGGGGGCGTGGCTCGCGGCCGATGCCGGGATCGCCAGCAGGAGGGAGGCCGCGGCCAGCGCGCCCGGAGCGGTCATTCTGCGGTGCACGTCAGCTCCAATTCCTAGGTGCGGAAAGTCTGTTCGGAGTCTGTTCGGAGCCTATTCAGTCCCTGTGGCCCCGGGCATGTCCACCGCCACCCCTGTCACACGATCGCCATTCGGCCGTCACGAGCGGCTCCGCCACACGGGCGAATTCCGGCCGCACACGCCCCTGGCCGGCACGTAAGCGACGCGTCACACTCATCGGACGACGCGCGACACTCATCGGACGACGCGTCACACGAATCGGATGATCCGTCACACGCCCCTTCTGCACGGCATTTCACCCCGGTAGCGTCCGCGGCATGCCGATACGCACGCGCTTCACGATCTGGAGACCGCTCGCGGCAGTGGCCACCGCCGCCCTGATGGCCGGCCTCCTCACCCCCATCACGGCTCAGGCCGCACCCCGCACGAGCCGGCCGGTCTACTCGTACGACGACGCCATCCGCGAGTCCGTCTGGGTCGACACCCGTTTTGACGGCGACGGCGACGGACGCACCGACCGGGTCGCCGTGGACATCGTCCGCCCCCGCGAGACCGACCGGCAGGGCCGCCGGATCCCCGTCATCATGGACGCCAGTCCGTACTACTCCTGCTGCGGGCGCGGCAACGAGAGCCAGAAGAAGACCTACGACGCGGCCGGGAACGTCGTCCGGATGCCGCTGTTCTACGACAACTACTTCGTTCCTCGCGGCTACGCCTTCGTCGGCGTCGACCTCGCCGGAACCAACCGCTCCGACGGCTGCGTGGACGTCGGCGGCCGCTCCGACATCCAGTCCGCGAAAGCCGTCGTCGACTGGCTCAACGGCCGCGGCAAGGCCTACACCACCCGCACCGGCACCACCCGCGCCAAGGCGACCTGGACCAACGGCCGGACCGGGATGATCGGCAAGAGCTACGACGGCACCATCGCCAACGGCGTGGCCGCCACCGGCGTCGAGGGCCTGGAGACCATCGTCCCGATCGGCGCCATCTCCTCCTGGTACGACTACTACTTCGCCAAGGGCGCCCCGCTGTTCGACTCCGGCCCCGACGGGCTGGCGGACCGCGTCGAGAGCCCCGAGGCCCGCGCCCGCTGCGCCGCCGTCCAGCAGCGCATCGCCGACGGCGCCCCGTGCACCGGCGACTGGACCCCGCTGTGGACCGAGCGCGACTACGTGCCCGACGCCGGCCGGGTGAAGGCCAGCGTCTTCGTCGTCCACGGCATGCAGGACCTCAACGTCCGCGCCAAGCACTTCGGCCAGTGGTGGGACGCGCTCGCGGAGAACGGCGTCGAGCGCAGGATCTGGCTCTCCCAGGCCGGCCACGTCGACCCCTTCGACTTCCGCCGCGCCGATTGGGTCGACACCCTGCACCGCTGGTTCGACCACGAACTCCTCGGCTACGACAACGGCATCGACGACGAGCCGATGGCCGAGATCGAACGCGCCCCCGACCAGTGGGTCACCTCGGAGGTCTGGCCGCCCCGCAGCACCCGGCCGACCACCCTCAGGCCCGCCGAGGGCACCCAGGACGGCGTCGGCACCCTCGGACTGCGCCCCGGCACCGGCACCGAGACCTTCACCGACGACCCCGCGCACGACGAGACCGACTGGGCGGCGCACATCCACCGGCCCACTCCCGACAAGGCGGGCTTCACCACCGGCCCGCTCACCCGCGACCTGCGGCTGTCCGGATCGTCGAAGGTGACCGTCACCGCGACCCCGACCACTTCCAGCGCTCACCTCAGCGCCGTCCTGGTGGACCTCGGCCCCGACACCATCCGCGACTACGCCGCCGAGGGCGAGGGCATCACCACCCTCACCGACCGCACCTGCTGGGGCGAGAGCACCAGCGGCGACAGCGCCTGCTTCAAGGAGACCGCGGCGGACACGGCCGACGTCGACTACACGATCGTCAGCCGCGGCTGGGCCGACCTCGGCAACCACTCCTCCGCCACCGGGGCCCCGCTCACGCCCGGAAAGCCGTACACGATCACCCTCGACCTGGCCGCGACCGACCACGTCGTCCCCCGGGGCCACCGGCTGGCGCTGATCGTCGCGGGCACCGACACGGACCTGATCGAGCCCCCGGCGAGCACACCGACGCTCACCCTCGACCTGTCCCGCACCTCGGCCCGCGTGCCGCTCGTCGGCGGCGCGCCCGCCTTCGCCCGCGCCACCGCCGGCACCACGACCGCCGGCACCACGACCGCGGTGCCCGAGGCCGCGCCGCTCGACGGCGTCCGCGACCCGGGCGCCGCACGCAGCGTCCCGTAGGGGGTGTCTCACCCGGAGGGGGCGCCGGCCAGTCCGGCGGCCTCCTCCGCACACCCCCAGGCCACGGTGACGCCGGCGCCGCCGTGGCCGTAGTTGTGCACCAGCACCCGTCCGTCCGGCAGCGACGTCCGCTCCAGCCGCACCGCCGGGCGGGCGGGCCGCAGCCCCACCCGGTGCTCCAGCACCCGCGCGCCGGCGATCTCCGGCCGCAGCGCCGCGCACCGCCGTACGATCGCCTCCGCCTCGGCCGGGTCCGGCTCCGGCGTCCAGACGTCGTCATCGGCGGTGCCGCCGAGCACCAGGCGGCCGGGCTGCGGGAAGAAGTAGGCCATCGTGCCGTCGGCGGCCGTGGACACCAGCCAGGTGCGGATGCCCGGGTTCTCCACCACGACCAGCTGCCCGCGCACCGGTCGCACCGACGGGTCGGGCACCAGGGTCCGGGCCCCCAGCCCCGTGCAGTTGACGACGACCGGCGCGTCCGCCTCGGCGAGCGCCGTCACCGCGCGCTCCTCCACGATCCCGCCCGCCGCCCGCAACCGCTCGCGCAACCAAGGCAGATGAACCGACATGTCGACGAGCGGCAGCCGCGCCCACAGCCCCGCCCCGGAGTACTCGTCGGCCGTGGCCGCCCGCAGCCCGGGCAGCCGCGCCGCGGCCCAGCCGGCCACCTCGTCCAGGGCCGTTTCGCCCAGTACCCCTTCGACCACGCGTACGCCGGTCACCACGGGGCGTCCGGCCAGCTCCTCGTACACCGTCAGCGAGCGCAGCGCCCAGGCGCGCGCCGAGCCGACCGGCCGGATCCGGTACGGCCACCACAGGGCCCCGGCAACCGCCGAGGTGGTCCGCTCGACGGGCTCCCGCGTCCACAGCCGGACCCGGTGCCCGCGCTCGGCGAGCACCACGGCCGTCGTCAGCCCGATGACACCGCCGCCCACCACGACCACGTCGTCCCTCACGTCACTGTCCACGCCGGGACCGTAGCGGAATGTGTCATGCCGCGCTCAGAACGCCGCCGGACTGGGGATACTCACAGCATGTCTGCCGCGTATGCGACCTTTGGCCTGGCACCGGCGATGCGCGCCGGAGGCGTCCTCGCGGACGGCGCGTACCAGGTGCACCGGGACTTCGTCGACTTCATCGTCGACGGACGCCCGCTGCTCTTCCAGCTCTCCGACCTGGACGCGGTCTCCCCGCTCGCCGCCGACGTGCCGCCCGCCATCTTCACCGCCCAGGTGCGCAGCCTGCTGCTGGACGCCGCCCCGCCGCTGCCCGGCGGACGGCAGGTGATCTACGGCTGCCCCGAGTGCGCCGACCTGGCCTGCGGCGCGGTCACCGCCGTCATAGAGCGGGACGGCGACGACTACGTCTGGCGGGACTTCGCCTGGCAGACGGAGGAGCGAGCCGACCTCGAACTCAACGGCTACCACGGCATAGGGCCGTTCCGGTTCCGCGGCGAGGAGTACCGCGCGGCGCTGCGCTCCCTGCTCGACGGCACCGACCCCGCCGCCGGCCGCCGCCGCGTGCTGCTCATCGGCGCCCGCGTCGCCCTGCTCGCCAAGCTCGCCGCGGCCCTGCGCACCATCGGCATCGGCGCGGACATCGCCCACGACGCCGACCACGTGCCCGCCGAGGAACTGCGCGGCTACGGCGCCGTCGCCTTCGGCCGCGCCGTCGGCCCGGACGAACGCGCCGCCGTGCGCGGCGCCTTCGAACGCGCCGGGGTCGACGTGGCCTACGTCGACGGCCTCGCCCCGATCGTCCCGCTGCTCGTCGCCCAGATCGAACACGCCCTCGACCGCAGCCCCGCGGAGCGGCGCCGCCTCACCCGGCTGGTCGCCGCCGACGGCGAGGCCGGCGTCGAGGTCACCTCCCCGTGCCGGGTCGTCCTCACCGCGTACCGCCTCGACCGCCTCTACCGCACCCACACCCGCGAACTCTTCGACGGCGTCCTCGAACCCGGCCGGCACCGCATCGCCCTGGACGCCAAGGCCGTCAAGGGCGATTCCTACGTGGTCGCGCGGACCGCGGGAAGCGTGCTGGTGGAGGCCATGGCCAAGTGAGCCCCGCCGGGCCCCGGCCCGCTCGGGGACGGTGGACGGGACGGTGGGAAACCGGCGCGACCGGTCCGCGGGGCGGCGGTTAGGATCGGCGGTCTGATGACTGCCACCCTCGTCGCCAAGAACCTCGCCGCCGGTCACGGCGACCGCTCGCTGTTCACCGGCCTCGACCTCGTCGTGGCCCCCGGGGACGTGATCGGTCTGGTCGGTGCCAACGGCGCCGGAAAGTCCACCCTGCTGCGCCTGCTCGCCGGGCTCGACCGCCCCGAGCAGGGCGAGCTGCGGCTCTCCCCGCCCACCGGGACCGTCGGCCATCTGCCGCAGGAGCCGGAGCGCCGGCCGGGGGAGACCGTCCGGGAGTTCCTGGCCCGCCGCACCGGCGTGGCCGCCGCCCAGCGCGCCATGGACGAGGCCACCGAGGGCCTGGTCGAGGGCCGGCCGGGCGCGGACGACGCCTACGCCGTGAGCCTGGAGCGCTGGCTCGGCCTCGGCGGCGCCGACCTCGACGAGCGCGCCGAGGAGGTCGCCGACTCCCTCGGCCTCGCGGTCGGCCTCGACCAGCCGATGACGACCCTGTCCGGCGGCCAGGCCGCCCGCGCGGGCCTCGCCTCCCTGCTGCTGTCCCGCTACGACGTCTTCCTCCTCGACGAGCCCACCAACGACCTTGACCTCGACGGCCTGGAACGCCTCGAGCGCTTCGTCTCCGGCCTGCGCGCCGGCACCGTCGTCGTCAGCCACGACCGCGAGTTCCTCACCCGAACCGTCACCAAGGTCCTCGAACTCGATTTGGCGCAGCGGCAGATCAACCTCTACGGCGGCGGCTACGAGGCCTACCTGGAGGAGCGCGAGACGGCCCGGCGGCACGCCCGCGAGGACTACGAGGAGTACGCCGACAAGAAGACCGCCCTCCAGGAACGGGCCCAGATCCAGCGCGCCTGGATGGACAAGGGCGTCAAGAACGCCCGGCGCAAGGCCGGCGACAACGACAAGATCGGCCGCAAGTACCGCAGCGAGGCCAGTGAGAAGCAGGCCGCGAAGGCCCGCCAGACGCAGCGCCTGATCGAGCGTCTGGAGGTGGTCGAGGAGCCTCGCAAGGAGTGGGAGCTGCGCATGGAGATCGCCTCCGCCCCGCGTTCCGGCGCGGTCGTGGCCACCCTCCGGGACGCCGAGGTGCGGCGCGGCGGCTTCCGGCTCGGCCCGGTCTCCCTGCAGGTCGACTGGGCGGACCGGGTCGCGGTCACCGGCGCCAACGGCGCGGGCAAGTCGACGCTGCTCGCCGCGCTGCTGGGCCGCGTCACCCTCGACGCCGGGCACGCCGCCCTCGGCTCCGGTGTGCTGGTCGGCGAGGTCGACCAGGCCCGCAAACTGTTCCACGGCCCGGAGACCCTGCTGGACGCGTTCGGCGCGGCGGTCCCGGGCACCGAGCCGGCCGAGGTGCGCACCCTGCTGGCCAAGTTCGGCCTGAAGGCGGACCACGTGCTGCGCCCCGCCGCGACCCTCTCGCCGGGCGAGCGCACCCGCGCCGCGCTCGCGCTCCTCCAGGGCCGGGGCGTCAACCTGCTCGTCCTCGACGAGCCGACGAACCACCTCGACCTGCCCGCCATCGAACAGCTGGAGTCGGCGCTCGACGCCTACACCGGCACCCTGCTGCTGGTCACCCACGACCGCCGCATGCTCGACGCGGTCCATGTGACCCGCCGCCTGGAGGTCGCGGACGGCAAGGTCACCGAGCGCTAGACGCCCCCTGGCCCGGCCCGCCGAGCCGTCTCGCCAGGTCCGGGTAGTCGACCACGAGCCCGTCCCGGTCGAAGCGGACGTCGCTGCGGAAGGTCCCGGAGGAGTAGCGGACCAGGCCCTCGGTGCCGAGCGGCGTGTACGTCTGCCGTGACGGGCGTACCGCCAGGTCCGGCACCGACACCCACGCCATCAGGAACTCCCGCTGCCCGCCCGCGCGGTGCAGCCCGTGGCGCAGGACCGGCATGGTGTTGGTCAGCGGGCACAGCCCGAGGTCGCAGTCGAGTGCGCCGTCGGTCTCGGGCAGCGGCCGCCCGTCGGCGGTCCAGCGGCCGTGGCCGTCGTGCCGCAGATCGAGGGTCCGGGTGCGATCGGCGGTCTCGGCGGTCACCGTCAGCCGCCGCGTCACGAATCCGTCGGCCGTCTGAAGCTCGTACGAGATCCAGTACGGCTCCGGCACCGTCCCGACGGCCCGGCCCCGGGCGCGCAGCGCGTCCCCGGTGAGCTCGGCCCAGGCGGTCTCGTAGCCCCGGCTGGCGGTGACCTCCCAGGTCAGTACCCGTGAAGTGGTCATTCCGCCAGCCTAGGGGAGGAGCCTCCCGGGGCCCGGACCCCGGCGCTCAGGCGTGCCGTGGTCCGGGCCCGCGTGTCTCAGCCCCGGCCGCTCTTCTTCGCATCGAGCAGGCCCGCGCGGCGCAGGGCGTCCGCCATCGCGCTGTTGGCCGGGGCCGGGGCCTGGCGTCCACCGCCGCCCCCGCCCCCGCGGCCCTGGCGCTGCTGCGGCGGGCGGCCGCCGCGCTGCTGACGGCGCTCGCCCGAGGGCTGCCCGCCCTGCGGGGCGGCCTCGTCGTCCAGCCGCAGCGTCAGCGAGATCCGCTTGCGCGGGATGTCGACGTCGAGCACCTTCACCTTGACGATGTCGCCAGGCTTCACCACGTCACGCGGGTCCTTGACGAACGTCCGCGACATCGCGGAGACGTGCACCAGGCCGTCCTGGTGCACGCCGACGTCGACGAACGCGCCGAACGCGGCCACGTTGGTGACGACACCCTCCAGGACCATCCCCGACGCGAGGTCGGAGATCTTCTCCACGCCCTCCTTGAAGGTGGCCGTCTTGAACGCGGGGCGCGGGTCGCGGCCCGGCTTCTCCAGCTCCTTGAGGATGTCGGAGACGGTCGGCAGACCGAACGTCTCATCGACGAAGTCCTGCGGCCGCAGCGAGCGCAGCACCCCCGTGTTGCCGATCAGCGCCGCCACGTCCTGGCCGGCGGTCTTCACCATGCGCCGCACCACGGGATACGCCTCGGGGTGCACGCTGGACGCGTCCAGCGGGTCGTCGCCGCCGCGGATCCGCAGGAAGCCCGCGCACTGCTCGTATGCCTTCGGACCCAGCCGGGGCACCTTCTTCAGCTGCGCCCGGGAGGTGAAGGGGCCGTTCTCGTCGCGGTGGGCCACGATGTTCTCGGCGAGCCCGGAGGAGATGCCGGAGACCCGGGCCAGCAGCGGCGCGGAGGCGGTGTTCACGTCCACTCCGACGCCGTTCACACAGTCCTCGACGACCGCGTCCAGCGAACGTGACAGCTTCACCTCGGACAGGTCGTGCTGGTACTGGCCGACGCCGATCGACTTCGGGTCGATCTTCACCAGCTCGGCCAGCGGGTCCTGGAGCCGGCGCGCGATCGACACGGCGCCGCGCAGCGACACGTCCATGTCGGGCAGCTCCTGCGAGGCGAACGCGGAGGCCGAGTACACGGAGGCGCCCGCCTCGGACACCATCACCTTGGTGAGCTTCAGCTCCGGGTGCTTGGTGATCAGTTCGCCGGCGAGCTTGTCCGTCTCGCGGGACGCGGTGCCGTTGCCGATGGCGACCAGCTCGACCGCGTGCTCCTTCGCCAGCCGGGCCAGCTTGGCGATCGCCTCGTCCCACCTGTTGGCCGGGACGTGCGGGTGGATGACGTCGGTGGCGACGACCTTGCCGGTGGCGTCGACCACGGCCACCTTCACACCCGTGCGGAAACCGGGGTCCAGGCCGAGCGTGGCGCGGGTGCCCGCCGGGGCGGCCAGCAGCAGGTCGCGCAGGTTGGCCGCGAACACCTTGACGGCCTCGTCCTCGGCGGCCGTGCGCAGCCGCAGCCGCAGGTCGATGCCGAGGTGGACCAGGACGCGGGTGCGCCACGCCCAGCGGACCGTGTCCGTCAGCCACTTGTCGGCGGGGCGGCCCCGGTCGGCGATGCCGAACCGGTGCGCGATCGTCCCCTCGTACGACGACGGCCCTTCCGTCGGCTCTTCCGGCTCCAGGACGAGGTCCAGGACCTCCTCCTTCTCGCCGCGCAGCATCGCCAGGACGCGGTGCGAGGGCAGCTCGGTGAACGGCTCCGCGAAGTCGAAGTAGTCGGCGAACTTCGCGCCCGCCTCCTCCTTGCCCTCGCGCACCTTCGCCGCGAGCCGCCCGCG
Organism: Streptomyces sp. TSRI0107; assembly: GCF_001905845.1. Taxonomy (GTDB): domain Bacteria; phylum Actinomycetota; class Actinomycetes; order Streptomycetales; family Streptomycetaceae; genus Streptomyces. Next base: position 10,062 of record NZ_LIVZ01000014.1, read on the forward strand.
CACCCACATGCGCTCGCGCAGCTCGCCGATCAGGTCGGCGTCCTCCGAGAACCGCTCGGTGAGGATCGCGCGGGCGCCGTCCAGCGCGGCCTGCGGGTCGGCGACGCCCTTGCCGGCGTCGACGAAGGCGGCCGCCGCGGCGAGCGGCTCGACCGTCGGGTCGCCGAGCAGCCCGTCCGCCAGCGGCTCCAGCCCCGCCTCGCGGGCGATCTGCGCCTTGGTGCGCCGCTTGGGCTTGTACGGCAGGTAGATGTCCTCCAGGCGCGCCTTGGTCTCCGCGCCGCGGATCCGCGCCTCGAGTTCCCCGGTGAGCTTGCCCTGCTCACGCACCGACTCGAGGATCGCGGTCCGCCGCTCCTCCAGTTCCCGCAGATAGCGCAGCCGCTCCTCGATCGTGCGCAGCTGCGCGTCGTCGAGCATCTCGGTCGCTTCCTTGCGGTAGCGGGCGATGAAGGGCACCGTCGAACCGCCGTCGAGCAGCTCCACGGCAGCCTTGACCTGCCGCTCCCGTACGCCGAGTTCCTCGGCGATCCTGCCTTCGATGGACCCAACTTCAATGGACCCGGGTGTCGTCACGATCCCGTACCGCCTTCTCCACTTCGGGTTGCGCGGCAATTGTGGCAGGTGACACCGGCAGTCGGGGATCAGGGCGGGTCCCGGGCGCGGCTGGTGTCACGCCCGGCGCGCGCCTCGCCCGCCGGACGCCGACGCTCCGCCGAAGAGCCGGGCCAGTGCCCGGAACGGGAGCGTCACCACCGTGGCTATGGCACCGCCGATCTGCCGCAGTACGTCCGCGATCGCTCGGAACACGTGCTTCTCCTTTCCTCGCTGTTGCTCGTCGGGCAGCCCTCGGGTACCTCACTCGCGCCCCGGCATGCATGGCAGGAAAGGTGGGTTGCCCGTCATTGCGGCCATCCGGCGGGGCCCGAAGAATCGACGGCATGGCGCAGCGAACCGTCCTCGTCGTCCTCTTCGACGACGTGCAGAGCCTCGACGTCACCGGGCCCGTGGAGGTCTTCACGGGCGCCGGGCTGCACACACCGGGGTCGTACGAGATCCGTACGGCCTCCCTGGACGGCGGCCCCGTGCGCACCTCCAGCGGACTGACCGTCGTACCCGACCGGGCCCTCGTCGATACCGCCGATCCGCACACCCTGGTGGTCCCCGGCGGGCGGGGCACCCGCGCGCCGGACCCGCGGCTGACCGCGTGGCTGCGCGAGCACGGGCCGCGCGCCGAGCGGCTGGTGTCGGTGTGCACGGGCGCGATTCTGCTGGCCGAGGCGGGGCTGCTGGACGGCCTGCGCGCCACCACCCATTGGGCGTACTGCGACAAGCTCGCCCGGGACCACCCGGCCGTCGAGGTGGACCCCGAGCCGATCTACGTGCGTGCCGGCCGTGTCGCCACCTCCGCCGGAGTCACCGCCGGCATCGATCTCGCGCTCGCGCTGGTCGAGGAGGACCTGGGCCGTGACGCCGCCCTCGCCGTCGCCCGGCACCTGGTGGTGTTCCTGCGCCGGCCGGGCAACCAGGCCCAGTTCAGCGCCCAGCTCGCCGCCCAGACGGCCCACCGGGAGCCGCTGCGGGACGTGCAGCAGTGGGTGACCGAGCACCCGGCCGCCGACCTCAGCGTGGACGCGCTCGCGGCCCGCGCCCGGCTGTCGCCCCGCCACTTCGCCCGCGCCTTCCGCGCGGAGACCGGCATGACCCCCGGCCGCTATGTCGACCGGGTCCGCCTGGAACACGCCCGCCGGCTGCTGGAGGACACCGCGGACGGCGTCGAGGAGATCTCCCGCGCCAGCGGCTACGGCACCCCCGAGGCGATGCGCCGCGCCTTCATCCGCGCGCTGGGCGCGTCCCCGGCGGAGTACCGCCGCCGCTTCCGCCCGGCCCCCGCCCCCTGAGGCCCCATCCACTTCCTCGCCGCCCAACGAGGCCCGCCCACGACGACGCCGGGCCACGCCCACCGAAAGGACCCCGATGCAGATCGCCATCGTCCTCTACGACCGCTTCACCGCCCTCGACGCCGTGGGACCGTACGAGACCCTCGGCCGCCTCCCCGACTCCGAGACCGTCTTCGTCGCCGAGCGGACCGGGCCCGTCCGCACCGACACCGGGAATCTCGCGCTGACCGCCGACAAGACCCTCGCCGAGGTGCCGCACCCCGACATCGTGGTCGTCCCGGGCGGCCCCGGGCAGACGCAGCAGATGGAGAACCGGGCCCTGCTGGACTGGCTGCGCGCCGCCGACGCGACCAGCACCTGGACGACGTCCGTGTGCACCGGCTCCCTGCTGCTGGCCGCCGCGGGCCTCCTGGAGGGGCGCCGGGCCACCTCCCACTGGCTGGCCCTGGACTTCCTCGGGGGCTTCGGCGCCGAGTCCACCGGCGAGCGGGTCGTCTTCGACGGCAAGTACGTCACCGCCGCGGGCGTCTCCTCCGGCATCGACATGGGCCTCGCCCTGCTGGGCCGCATCGCGGGCGACGAGCACGCCCAGGCCGTCCAGCTGCTGACCGAGTACGACCCGCAGCCGCCCTACGACGCCGGCGCCCCGCACAAGGCCCCCGCGCACCTCGTCGAGGAGTTCCGCGGCAAGAGCAGGTTCATCCTGACGTAGTCCACGTGAAGCGCGGCGACCGGCGCTCCAGGAACGCGGCGACGCCCTCGGCGGTGTCGCCGCTCTCGCGGGCCCGCGCGGTCCAGTGGTCGTCGCGGTCGGTGCGTCCGTCGGCGAACTCCTTGGCCGCCGCCTGCGTCAGCTGCGAGCGGGAGGCGAGGATCCGGGTGAACTCGGCGACCCGCTTGGCCAGCTCCCCCTCCGGCAGCACCTCGTCCACCAGGCCGGTCCGCAGCGCCCGCTCCGCCTCGATCAGCTCGCCCGAGAAGAGGAGGTACTTCGCGGCGGCGGGGCCCACCAGCGACACCAGCCGCCGGGTGGAGGACGCCGGGTAGACGATGCCGAGCTTCGCGGGCGTCACCCCGAACAGCGCGCCCTCCTCCGCGAACCGCAGGTCACAGGCCGCCGCGAGCTGGGACCCGCCGCCCACGCAGTGCCCGCGGATCGCCGCCAGCGTCGGCTTCGGGAACGCCGCCAGCGCCTCCTCGGCGGCCACGGCCAGCCCCTGGGCCTCCTCGGGCGAGCCCTGGAGGGTGGAGATGTCGGCGCCCGCGCAGAAGGTGCCGCCCTCGCCGGTCAGCACCAGCGCCCGTACCTCCGGGTCCGCGGCGAGCGTGTCGAGCAGCGGCGGCAGCGCCCGCCACATCGCGGCGGTCATGGCGTTGCGCTTGGCCGGGTGGTGGATGACGACGGTGGCGACCGAGTCGGCGACGTGGTGCAGCAGCTGGGGCTCCATGTGCCGGATGCTAGCCGCGCGGGGTGTGCGTGCGGTCGGCGAGGGGGTGGGGACCGGAGCGCGGGCGCCGACAAACCCGTACAACCCGAATAGTTCGCAAAGTCGGCAGAGCCGGGACAGGAGCAGTCCCACAACTGACCGTGTCATACGCCAACGGTCAGAAACGCTCGATAAGTGCTGACTTGTGTTCAGCTCTTCGCGCCGACGAGCTGGTTGCCAACACTCGACGTGTGGTGACAATCGAGCGCGAGGGTGGCGACCGGACGATGGCAGGCGGCGCAGAGGCACCCCTTGAGGCGAAGACGCCCGACCCCCTGCCGTACGAGGGCGTCTGGAGATTCACCGCCCCCGCCGTCGACGCGTCGGTGCCGCAGGCCCGGCACGCCGTGCGCGACCTGCTGATGCGCCAGGGCGTGCCGGTCTCGGACGACGTGGCCCAGGGGCTGCTGCTGATCGTCTCCGAGCTGGTCACGAACGCCGTCCGGCACGCGGCGCTGCTGTCGCCGATGCTCGCCGTCGAGGTGGCCGTCGGCGCCGAGTGGGTGCGGGTGTCCGTGGAGGACAACCACCCCTACCGCCCGACCGCCCTGGAGGCCGACCACGGGCAGACCGGCGGCCGCGGTCTCCTGCTGGTCCGGGAGATCACCCGCGAGGCGGGCGGAGTCTGCGACGTCGAGCACACCACGACCGGCGGCAAGGTCATCTGGGCCGCCCTGCCCCTCACTCTCACGCGGCCCGCCTGAACGTTCCGGCGCGGCCACCCCGCTCCGGGGCCCACCGCGCCGGCCACCCGGCCCCCCGGCCATTCGGCCGTCCGGGCTCCCTGCGGCCCCGCGCCCCGAAGGTCACCGAGCCACAGGCGGCCCCGCTCGTCTCACCGGTCCCTGTACGGGCCCGTCGTCTCACCGGTCCCTGTACGGCCCCGCTCGTCTCACCGGTCCCTGTACGGGCCCGTCGTCTCGCCGATCCACGGACGGGCCCGTCGTCTCACCAGTCCGCGGACGGACCCGTCAGTTCACTGATCGCGGGGCGGGCGGCGTCCAGGACCGTCATGAACCAGGCCGAGAACGGGCCCTCGGCGTGCCGCTCCGCCAGCTCGGCGGCGGTCACGAAGGCGGTCGCGCCGACCTCCTCCGGGTCCGGGGCGAGCGGCGACTGCACCAGGCCCACGAAGAGATGGTTGTACTCCTGCTCCACCAGCCCCGACGCCGGGTCCGGGTGGTTGTAGCGGACCGTGCCCGCCTCCGCGAGCAGCGACGGGGACACCCCCAGCTCCTCGTACGTCCGCCGGGCCGCCGCGGCGAACGGCGCCTCGCCGGGGTACGGGTGTCCGCAGCAGGTGTTCGACCACACGCCGGGGGAGTGGTACTTGCCGAGCGCCCGCTGCTGGAGCAGCAGCCGCCCCTGCTCGTCGAAGAGGAACACCGAGAACGCGCGGTGCAGCTGCCCGGGCGGCTGATGGGCGGACAGCTTCTCCGCGGTGCCGATCGTGACGCCGTTCTCGTCGACCAGTTCCAGCAAGATCGCGTCCGCGGTGCCGTCCGACGCGCTGTGCGTCGCGGTGGCAGGTGTGATCGGCATACCCATCCTTCGCTTCGTTCCTCGTGCCCAGTCTGCCGTACGAATCCGGCACTCCCGGCACTTCCCGGCACGACCCGCATGTCCCGCGCGGGACGTGTGCGGCTGCCGCCACCGTTCGGACACCGGGAGGGGCCCGGGAGGTGATCGTGCCCCTGGCGGAGGACGGGGAACCGTTCGGACTGGCGTACGACGCCGTCACGTCACCCCGCCCGGGTTCACCGTGCTCGGGCCCGCCGGCGCCTCAGTGGCACAGCCGTGCCTCATGTTCCGCGTGACCGCTCGGCTCCAGCTGGAACGTGCAGTGCTCGACGTCGAAGTGATGGCCGAGACAGCCCTGCAACTCGTGCAGCATCTTCTCGTGGCCGATCGCGCTCAGTACGTCGGAGCGGACGACGACGTGCGCGGACAGCACCGGCATCCCCGAGGTGATCGTCCAGGCGTGCAGGTCGTGCACGTCCTCCACCCCGTCCAGCGCCAGTATGTGGGCCCGCACCTCGGCCATGTCGACGTCCTTCGGGGCCGACTCCAGCAGCACGTCCAGCGTCTCGCGCAGCAGCTTCCAGGTGCGGGGCGCGATCATCAGGGCGATGACGAGCGAGGCGATCGGGTCGGCGGCCTGCCAGCCGGTGGTGAGGATCACCGCCGCCGCCACCAGCACCGCGACCGAGCCCAGCGCGTCCGCCGCCACCTCCAGGAACGCGCCGCGCACGTTCAGGCTCTCCCGCTGCCCCCGCATCAGCAGGGTGAGGGAGATCATGTTCGCGACCAGGCCGATCCCGCCGAAGACGAGGGTCACGCCGCCCTCCGTGTCGGCCGGGGTGACGAACCGCTGGACCGCCTCGTACAGCACGTATCCGCCGACCCCGAACAGCAGCAGACAGTTGGCGAGCGCCGCGAGGATCTCGGCGCGGGCGTAGCCGAAGGTGCGGTTCTGGGTCGGGGGCAGGTTCGCGAAGTGGATGGCGAGCAGGGCCATGCCGAGGCCCAGCGCGTCCGTCGCCATGTGGGCGGCGTCGGCGATCAGCGCGAGCGAGTCCGCGAGCAGGCCGCCGACGACCTCCACCACCATCACGGTGAGGGTGATCGCCAGCGCGATCCGCAGCCGGCCGCGGTACGCCGCCGCGGCCGTGCCCGTGACCGGTGCGCCGTGCGCGTGTCCGTGGTCGTGCCCAGCCCCCATGAAAGCCGCCCTCCTGCGATCGGTCCGGATCACAGTGAACTACGGGTGGGGGGTATCCGGCAACGCGGCACTGAACACCGTTGTCATATGCTCTGACCTGCGGAAACGATCCCCAGGTCAGAGCGTTGCGGCAGTCAGCGGCCGTGATGCAGCAGCCAGCCCCGCCATGCCGACTCGACCATCTCGCGTACCCCTCTGCGGGCGGTCCACCCCAGTTCCGCGGCGGCCCGCCCGGCGGAGGCGACGGCGCGCGGGGCGTCGCCGGGGCGGCGCGGCTCGACGACGGCCGGACGGGTGTCCCCGGTCACCTCCCCGATCAGCGTGACCAGTTCCCGTACGGAGACGCCCTCGCCCCGGCCGATGTTCACGGTCAGATCGCCCGCGGCGTCCTGGGCGGACAGCCGGCGGGCCGCCGCGAGGTGGGCCTCGGCGAGGTCGGCGACATGGATGTAGTCGCGCACACAGGTGCCGTCCGGGGTCGGATAGTCGTCGCCGAAGATCCGCGGCGCCTCGTCGCGGGTGAGCCGGTCGAAGACCATCGGCACGATGTTGAAGACACCGGTGTCGGCCAGCTCGGGGGCGGCCGCCCCGGCGACGTTGAAGTACCGCAGGCAGACGGTCGCGATGCCGTGCGCCCGGCCCGCGGCCCGCACCAGCCACTCACCGGCCAGCTTGGTCTCGCCGTACGGGTTCACCGGCGCGCAGGGCGTGTCCTCCGTGATGAGGTCCACATCCGGGTTGCCGTAGACGGCCGCCGACGAGGAGAACACGAACCGCCGGATCCCGGCCCCGGCGACCGCCTCCAGCAGCGTCGCCAGCCCGCCCACGTTCTCCTGGTAGTACCGGGTGGGCTGCGCCACGGACTCGGCGACCTGCTTGCGCGCGGCGAGATGCACCACACCGGTCACCCCGTGCTCGGCGAAGACCCGCTTCAGCAGGTCCGCGTCCGTCGCCGACCCCCGCACCAGCGGCACGCCGGCCGGCAGCCGCGCGGGCACTCCCGCCGACAGATCGTCCAGCGCGACGACCCGCTCCCCGGCCTCGGCCATCGACCGCGCCACATGTGCCCCGATGTATCCGGCACCGCCGGTGATCAGCCATGTCATGGTCGCCCACCCTAAGCCCGGCGCCTGCCGCGGGCCGAGTCCGGGCCCTGCCGCCGGCCGAGCCCGGCCCGTGCTGTCGACCGGGTCCGGTGCCTGCTGCTGACCGGGCTCGGCCCCTGCCACAGAGCAAGTCCGGTGCCCGCCACCGACCGGGCTTGGCCCCTGCTGCCGCCCGAGTCCGGCGTCCGCCGCCGACCGAATCCGGCCCCTGCCGCGACCGAGCCCGGCCCCCGCTGCACACCGGCCCCTGGCCCTGCCGCTGACCAAGCCCGACGCCCGCCGCTGACCGGGTCCGGCCCCTGCCGCAGAGCAAGTCCGGTGCCCGCCACCGACCGGCCCCTGGCTCCGCCGCGCACCGACCCCCGGCGTCGCCGCACCCCCCGCGCCGCTGCCACCCCGGCTCCGCCGCCACCCCCTCCACCACGCTCAGAAACCCCACCCTCACCCCACAGCAACCGCCGTATGTCACGATTGTCCGCGTTGTTAGCGGGATTTTGTCCCGCGCCCCCCGCACCCCCCATGATGATCACGGCGGAGTGGCTTGCAGTATGGGGCGTCCGGGCCGTGAACGGGCGGTGAACACGGGCCTCCGATCATCCGATAGCCTCTGCCGACATGCCGCCCGCATGGCGCAGCCGATGGTGCAGCCAAGGGGCGCCCCCACATGTTCAGGCCCGGCGCCCCGCGCGTCGGCACGCTAGGAGTGAGTTCGGTTGTCGACCGCCATCCTCACCGGTCAGCCGGTCCCCGGATCGTCGATCGAGGGCGATCTGCGGTCCCTCGGCTTCGAGGTGCGCACCGCCGCCGACACCGCCGACGCCGAGACGCTGCTGGCCCAGGTGCCCGGCGACCAGCGCGTCGCGGTCGTCGACGCTCGTTTCGTCGGCCATCTGCACGCCCTGCGCCTCGGCCTGACCGACCCCCGCTTCCCGCTGGCGGCCGTCCCCGGCGCCGTCACCGCCCAGCCGGCCGGCCGGCAGGCCCTGACCCGGGCGATGGCCCGCGAGAACTCCGCCGGCGGCGGCACCGGCGGCACCGTCGTCGTCGACAGCCTCGCCGACCGCGTGGTCACCGCCCTCGACGCCGACGGCGCCGACGTGCACCGCCCCGAGCTGGGCAGCCTGGTCGCCACCGTCCCCGGCGACCCGCAGGCCCGCAACGAGGCCCGTCAGGCCGTGGCCTCCGTCGACGACGAGGCGATCCGCCTGAAGTCGGCCGTGAAGTCCCGCGACGGGTTCTTCACCACCTTCTTCATCAGCCCGTACTCCCGCTACATCGCCCGCTGGTGCGCCCGCCGCGGCCTCACCCCGAACCAGGTCACCACGGCCTCCCTGATCACCGCGCTGATCGCGGCGGCCTGCGCGGCCACCGGCACCCGCGGCGGTTTCGTCGCGGCCGGCGTCCTGCTGATCGCCTCCTTCGTGCTGGACTGCACCGACGGCCAGCTCGCCCGCTACTCGCTGCAGTACTCCACCCTCGGCGCCTGGCTCGACGCCACCTTCGACCGCGCCAAGGAGTACGCCTACTACGCGGGCCTCGCCCTCGGCGCCGCCCGCGGCGGCGACGACGTCTGGGCTCTCGCCCTCGGCGCGATGATCCTCCAGACCTGCCGGCACGTCGTGGACTTCTCCTTCAACGAGGCCAACCACGACGCCACCGCCAACACCAGCCCCACCGCCGCCCTCTCCGACAAGCTCGACAGCGTCGGCTGGACGGTCTGGGTGCGCCGCATGATCGTCCTGCCGATCGGCGAGCGCTGGGCGATGATCGCAGTCCTCACGGCCGTCACCACCCCCCGCATCACCTTCTACGCGCTGCTCGTCGGCTGCGCCTTCGCTGCCTCCTACACCACGGCGGGCCGCGTCCTGCGCTCCCTGACCCGCAAGGCCCGGCGCACCGACCGGGCCGCGGCGGCGCTCGCCGACCTCGCCGACTCCGGCGCCCTCGCGCAGGGCGTCGCGAAGGCCTCGCGGAAGCCCGCCCGCCGCCTGCCCGGCTTCGCCGTCCCGGCGATCGCCCTGCTCGGCGGAGCCGCCGTCGTCGCCACCGCCCTGTTCACCGAGTTCGGCAGCCCGTGGCCGGTCGTCGCCGCCGCCGGCTACGCCCTGACCTCGGGCCTCGCCGTCGCCCGCCCCCTCAAGGGCGCCCTCGACTGGCTCGTCCCGCCGTTCTTCCGCGCCGCCGAGTACTGCACCGTCCTCGCGCTCGCGGCCGGCGCGGGGGTGAACGGAGTGCTTCCGGCGGCTTTCGGGCTGGTGGCGGCCGTCGCCTACCATCACTACGACACGGTGTACCGCATCCGCGGCAACGCCGGTGCGCCCCCGGTCTGGCTCACCCGGACCATCGGGGGGCACGAGGGACGCACGCTGCTCGTCACCGTCCTGGCCGCGCTGCTCACCGCCGCGCAGTTCAAGGTCGCGCTCACGGCCCTCGCCGTGGCCGTCGCCCTGCTGGTGCTCGTCGAGAGCATCCGCTTCTGGGTGTCCGCAGGGGCGCCCGCCGTACACGACGAAGGAGAACCCGCATGATCGGCCTCGTGCTGGCGGCCGGCGCCGGACGGCGTCTGCGCCCCTACACCGACAGCCTGCCCAAGGCGCTGGTGCCGGTGGGGCCCGCGGGCATAGAGGGCGAACCGACGGTTCTCGACCTCACCCTCGCCAACTTCGCCGAGGTCGGCCTCACCGAGGCCGCGATCATCGTCGGCTACCGCAAGGAGGCCGTGTACGAGCGCAAGGCGGCGCTGGAGGCGAAGTACGGCCTCGAGCTCACCCTCATCGACAACGACAAGGCCGAGGAGTGGAACAACGCCTACTCCCTGTGGTGCGGCCGTGACGCCCTCAAGGACGGCGTGATCCTCGCCAACGGCGACACCGTCCACCCGGTCTCCGTCGAGAAGACCCTGCTCGCCGCCCGCGGCGAGGGCAAGAGGATCATCCTCGCGCTGGACACGGTGAAGGACCTGGCCGACGAGGAGATGAAGGTCGTCGTCGACCCCGAGAAGGGCATGACGAAGATCACCAAGCTGATGGACCCGGCCGAGGCCACCGGTGAGTACATCGGTGTCACCCTCATCGAGGGCGACGCCGCCGCGGAGCTCGCGGACGCGCTGAAGACCGTCTGGGAGACCGACCCCCAGCAGTTCTACGAGCACGGCTACCAGGAACTGGTCAACCGCGGCTTCCGCATCGACGTCGCGCCGATCGGCGAGGTCGACTGGGTCGAGATCGACAACCACGACGATCTCGCCCGCGGACGGGAGATCGCGTGCCGGTACTGACCCGTCTCATCCCCTCGCCGCTCGTCGTCGACATCCGTCCGGGTGCCATCGACGACCTGGCCTGTGTCCTCGCCGACGAGCGCATCTCGCACTCGGGCCGCCTCGCCGTGGCCGTCAGCGGCGGCTCCGGCGCGAAGCTGCGCGAGCGGGTCGCCCCGCAGCTGCCCGGCGCCACCTGGTACGAGGTCGGCGGCGGCACCCTGGACGACGCGGTGCGGCTGGCAGCCGACATAAAGGCCGGCCACTACGACGCGGTCGTCGGCCTCGGCGGCGGCAAGATCATCGACTGCGCCAAGTTCGCCGCGGCCCGCGTCGGCCTCCCCCTGGTCGCCGTACCGACGAACCTCGCCCACGACGGCCTGTGCTCACCGGTCGCCACCCTCGACAACGACGCCGGGCGCGGCTCCTACGGCGTGCCCAACCCGATCGCCGTCGTCATCGACCTGGACATCATCCGCGAGGCCCCGGTCCGCTACGTCCGGGCCGGCATCGGCGACGCCGTCTCCAACGTCTCCGCCATCGCCGACTGGGAGCTGGCCCACCGGGTCAAGGGCGAGAAGATCGACGGACTCGCCGCCGCCATGGCCCGCCAGGCCGGTGAGGCCGTGCTGCGGCACCCCGGCGGCATCGGGGACAACGAGTTCCTCCAGGTGCTCGCCGAGGCGCTGGTGCTCAGCGGCATCGCCATGTCCGTGTCGGGCGACTCCCGCCCGTCCTCCGGCGCCTGCCACGAGATCAACCACGCCTTCGACCTGCTCTTCCCCAGGCGGGCCGCCGCCCACGGCGAGCAGTGCGGGCTGGGCGCGGCCTTCGCGATGTACCTGCGGGGGGCGCACGAGGAGTCGGCGTACATGGCCGAGGTGCTGCGTCGGCACGGGCTGCCGGTGCTGCCCGAGGAGATCGGCTTCACCACCGACGAGTTCGTCAAGGTCGTGGAGTTCGCCCCCGAGACCCGGCCCGGCCGCTACACGATCCTCGAACACCTCGACCTGAAAACCGACCAGATCAAGGACATCTACGCCGACTATGTCAAGGCCATCGGTAGCTGAACTCCGGCCGGTCGTCCACCCCCCGGGGGTGAAGGACCGGCGCAGCGGTGAGCACTGGATGGGACGCCTCTACATGCGTGAGGTGTCCCTGCGGGTCGACCGCTACCTGGTGAACACCAGGGTCACGCCCAACCAGCTCACGTACCTGATGACCGTCTGCGGTGTGCTCGCGGCCCCGGCGCTCCTGGTGCCGGGGATCCCGGGCGCCGTACTCGGCGTGATCATGGTCCAGCTGTATCTGCTGCTCGACTGCGTCGACGGTGAGATCGCCCGCTGGAAGAAGCAGTACTCGCTCGGCGGGGTCTACCTCGACCGCGTCGGCGCCTACCTCACCGACGCCGCCGTCCTCGTCGGCCTCGGCCTGCGCGCCGCCGACCTGTGGGGCGAGGGCCGCGTCGACTGGCTGTGGGCCTTCCTCGGCACCCTGGCCGCGCTCGGCGCCATCCTGATCAAGGCCGAGACCGACCTGGTCGGCGTCGCCCGCCACCAGGCGGGCAAGCCCCCGGTGCAGGAGTCCGCGGCCGAGCCGCGCTCCTCCGGCATGGCGCTGGCCCGCCGGGCCGCCGCCGCGCTGAAGTTCCACCGGCTGATCCTCGGCATCGAGGCGTCCCTGCTGATCCTGGTCCTCGCCGTCGCCGACCAGGTCCACGGCGACCTCTTCTTCACCCGGCTCGGCACCGCCGTGCTCGCCGGGATCGCGCTGCTGCAGACCGTGCTGCACCTCGTGTCCATCCTCGCGTCGAGCAGGCTCAGGTGAGTGCCGTGGCTACGTCAATGAAGGTCGGCGCCGTCGTCATCACCATGGGCAACCGCCCCGAGGAGCTGCGCGCCCTCCTGGAGTCGGTAGCGGGCCAGGACGGCGACCCGGTCGAGGTCGTGGTGGTCGGCAACGGTTCGCCCGTGCCGGACGTCCCCGAGGGCGTGCGCACCATCGAGCTGCCCGAGAACCTGGGCATCCCCGGCGGCCGCAACGTCGGCATCGAGGCCTTCGGGCCCGGCGGCCGCGACGTCGACGTCCTGCTCTTCCTCGACGACGACGGGCTGCTCGCCCGCACCGACACCGCCCAGCTGTGCCGGGAGGCCTTCGCCGCCGACGACCGGCTCGGCATCATCAGCTTCCGCATCGCCGACCCCGAGACCGGCGTCACCCAGCGCCGCCACGTCCCCCGGCTGCGGGCCTCGGACCCGATGCGCTCCTCCCGGGTGACGACCTTCCTCGGCGGCGCCAACGCCGTCCGCACGAAGGTGTTCGCCCAGGTCGGCGGGCTGCCGGACGAGTTCTTCTACGCGCACGAGGAGACCGACCTGGCCTGGCGGGCCCTCGACGCGGGCTGGATGATCGACTACCGGTCGGACATGGTGCTGTACCACCCGACGACCGCGCCGTCCCGGCACGCCGTCTACCACCGGATGGTGGCCCGCAACCGGGTCTGGCTCGCCCGCCGCAACCTGCCCGGCCTGCTGGTCCCCGTGTACCTGGGCGTCTGGCTGCTGCTCACCCTGGCGCGCCGCCCCTCGCGGCCGGCGCTGAAGGCGTGGCTCGGGGGATTCCGGGAAGGCTGGTCGACGCCGTGCGGTCCCCGCCGGCCCATGAAGTGGCGTACGGTGTGGCGGCTGACCCGGCTGGGCCGGCCCCCGGTGATCTGACAAGCTCGTCCCTGCACGGGCCGGGTCACCACCCTCGGCCCGGGCTCCCGCCGAGCCCGCACCGGCTGCGCATCTTCGAAGACGAAAGTTTCCACTAGTGAGTGAGACAACGCACGACGGCGGAGTCGCCGTGACCGAGCCACCCTCGCCCGACGGGCATCTGACGGCGGCCGAGCTCGCCGCCAAGTACGGCCTGTCCGTGAGCGGCGCCCGGCCCTCGCTCGTCGAGTACGTCCGCCGGCTCTGGGGACGGCGTCACTTCATCATCGCCTTCTCCCAGGCCAAGCTGACCGCCCAGTACAGCCAGGCGAAGCTCGGCCAGCTGTGGCAGGTCGCCACCCCGCTGCTCAACGCGCTCGTCTACTACCTGATCTTCGGGCTGATCCTGAACGCGGGCCGCGGCATGTCCAGGGACGTGTACATCCCGTTCCTGGTCACCGGCGTCTTCGTCTTCACCTTCACCCAGTCCTCGGTGATGGCCGGCGTCCGCGCGATCTCCGGCAACCTCGGCCTGGTGCGCGCCCTGCACTTCCCGCGTGCCTCGCTGCCGGTGTCGTTCGCGCTCCAGCAGCTCCAGCAGCTGCTGTTCTCGATGATCGTGCTGTTCGCGGTGGCCTGCGCCTTCGGCAGCTACCCGGACCTGTCCTGGGTGCTGATCCTCCCGGTCCTCGCCCTGCAGTTCCTGTTCAACACCGGCCTCGCCCTGGTGGTGGCGCGGATGGGAGCGAAGACCCCGGACCTGGCCCAGCTGATGCCGTTCGTCATGCGGACCTGGATGTACGCCTCGGGCGTGATGTTCTCCATCCCGATCATGCTGGAGGACAAGCCGGCCTGGATCGCCGACGTGCTCCAGTGGAACCCCGCCGCCATCTACATGGACCTGATGCGCTTCGCGCTGATCGACGGCTACGGCTCCGAGAACCTGCCCCCGCACGTCTGGGCGGTCGCGCTCGGCTGGGCGCTGCTGACCGCCGTGGGCGGCTTCGTGTACTTCTGGAAGGCGGAGGAGAGGTACGGCCGTGGCTGAGGCACGCGTTCCCACCGTCATCGCCGACGATCTGCACATCGTCTACCGCGTCAACGGCGCCAAGGGCGGCAAGGGCAGCGCCACCGCCGCGCTGAGCCGCATCCTCAGGCGGGGCTCCGACGACGCGGCCCGGGGCGTGCGCAAGGTGCACGCCGTGCGCGGCGTGTCCTTCGTCGCCTACCGGGGCGAGGCCATCGGCCTGATCGGCTCCAACGGCTCCGGCAAGTCCACCCTGCTGCGGGCCATCGCCGGTCTGCTGCCCGCCGAGAAGGGCAAGGTCTACACCGACGGCCAGCCCTCGCTGCTCGGCGTGAACGCCGCCCTGATGAACGACCTCACCGGCGAGCGCAACGTCATATTGGGCGGTCTCGCCATGGGCATGTCCCGCGAGGAGATCAAGGCCCGCTACCAGGACATCGTCGACTTCTCCGGCATCAACGAGAAGGGCGACTTCATCACCCTGCCGATGCGCACCTACTCCTCCGGCATGGCCGCCCGCCTCCGCTTCTCCATCGCCGCCGCCAAGGACCACGACGTCCTCATGATCGACGAGGCGCTGGCCACCGGCGACCGCAAGTTCCAGAAGCGCTCCGAGGAGCGCATCCGGGAGCTGCGCAAGGAGGCCGGCACCGTGTTCCTGGTCAGCCACAACAACAAGTCGATCCGCGACACCTGCAACCGCGTGCTGTGGCTGGAACGCGGCGAGCTGCGCATGGACGGCCCGACCGACGAGGTCCTGAAGGAGTACGAGAAGTTCACGGGCAAGTGACCCGACGCGCCCGGGGCCCCGCCGGAACTCCTCCGGCGGGGCCCCGCGCCTGCGAGACGGACGCCAACTCCCGCCCGTCGTAGGATTCTTGGCGTCAATCGGTGCGTTCTTGTGATGCCGGGGACACCCGCGAGGACCGTCCAGGGTTGTACAACGTAAGCTGTACCGGTCCCGAATCGATGCAAGTGGGGCGATAATGCGCGACACCCTCCGTGAGGGAGGCCGTGCGAACACCGGGCGGCGTGTCCGAAATAGTGTGTATTGGCTCCGCAGTGTAGAACGGGAGATGTGACGGCAATGGCTACGGAAACTCCCCACCTCGCCGCAGCATGTGCCGTCCCCGCCCGAGGCAGCACACGGTGACGCGAACCGGCACGGCGCTCCCGGCCGATCCGGAGCGCGCCACCCTCGACAAGGCCGCGGCCGAGAACTTCCCCGTGGCCCCCTTCTTCCTGCCCCGGGCCTGGCGGACCGACCTCATGGCGGTCTACGGCTTCGCCCGCCTCGTCGACGACATCGGCGACGGCGACCTCGCCCCCGGTGGCGCCGACGCCCGGCTGCTGGGCGTCCCCCCGGAGCGGGCCGAGGACCGGCTGACCGTGCTGGACGCCTTCGAGGCCGATCTGCGCCGGGTCTTCGACGGCGAGCCCCGGCACCCCCTGCTGCGCCGCCTCCGGCCGACGGTCCGCCGCCGCTCGCTCACCCCCGAGCCGTTCCTCGGGCTGATCGCCGCGAACCGCCAGGACCAGCTGGTCAGCCGGTACGAGACCTACGACGACCTGCTCGCCTACTGCGAGCTGTCCGCCAATCCCGTCGGCCGGCTCGTGCTCGCCGTCACCGGCACCGCCACCCCCGAGCGGATCCGCCGCTCCGACGCGATCTGCACGGCCCTGCAGATCGTCGAACACCTCCAGGACGTCGCCGAGGACCTCGGCCGCGACCGGATCTACCTGCCCGTCGCGGACATGAAGCGCTTCCACGTCCAGGAGGCGGATCTCGCGGCCCCCTCGGCAGGCGCGTCGGTGCGCGCGCTGGTCGCGTTCGAAGCACAACGCGCCCGCGATCTGCTGAATGAAGGCGCCCCCCTCGTGGGTAGCGTGCACGGCAGGCTCAGGCTGCTGCTCGCGGGGTTCGTGGCGGGGGGAAGGGCGGCCGTCGACGCGATCGTCGCCGCCGACTACGACGTACTTCCCGGCCCGCCCAAGCCCGGCAAGCTCCGGTTGCTGCGCGAGGTGGGCGTGACTCTGCGAGGAGAGGGGTGATCCGGACCGTGGAGCCCGATCCACACGTGTCGGCACCGGTACTCGCCGCCTACCGCTACTGCGAGGCCGTCACCGGGCAGCAGGCCCGTAACTTCGCCTACGGCATCCGGCTGCTGCCGGCGCCCAAGCGGCGCGCCATGTCGGCGCTGTACGCGTTCTCCCGGCGCGTCGACGACATCGGCGACGGCGCGCTCACCGGCGAGGTGAAGAACGCCAGGCTGGAAGAGACCCGGGCGCTGCTCACCCGGATCCGCGAGGACGGCGTCGACGAGGACGACACCGACCCGGTCGGCGTAGCGCTCGCGCACGCGGCCCGGACCTTCCCGATCCCGCTCGGCGGCCTGGACGAGCTGATCGACGGCGTGCTGATGGACGTCCGCGGGGAGACCTACGAGACCTGGGACGACCTCAAGGCCTACTGCCGCTGCGTGGCGGGCGCCATCGGGCGCCTCTCCCTCGGCGTGTTCGGCACCGAACCGGGCGCGCGGGGCGCCGAGCGCGCCCCCGAGTACGCCGACACGCTCGGGCTCGCGCTCCAGCTCACCAACATCCTGCGCGACGTCCGCGAGGACGCCGAGGGCGGGCGCACCTACCTGCCCGGCGACGACCTCGCCAAGTTCGGCTGCTCGGCCGGGTTCGCCGGACCGACCCCGCCGGAGGGCTCCGACTTCGCGGGCCTCGTGCACTTCGAGGTCCGCCGGGCCCGCGCCCTGTTCGCCGAGGGCTACCAGCTGCTGCCCATGCTCGACCGGCGCAGCGGCGCGTGCGTCGCCGCCATGGCGGGCATCTACCGCCGCCTCCTGGACCGCATCGAGCGCGACCCCCAGGCCGTCCTGCGCGGCCGCGTCTCGCTGCCCGGCCGCGAGAAGGCCTACGTCGCCGTGCGCGGCCTGTCCGGCCTGGACACCCGCCACGTCACCCGCCACGTCAGCCGGCGCACCCTGCGGAGGCGCGTCTGATGGGGCACTTCGGGCTGGGGGCGAGCACGGGGACGGACCCGGACGGAGCCGCCGACGGGGAGCACGGCGATGCCGTCGGCGGCAGTCGCCGCGGCGGCACGCACACGCGCGTGACCGCCGCCGGCCCCGGCGGCCGTCCCGACGGCCCGCGCGGCGGTGTCCTCCGGGAAGGCGCCGGTGACCGCCCGTACGGAAAGCGGCGCGCAACCCTCCGGCGAGCGGGTGCGTCACAGACGGCAGCGGTCCGGTCCGGACGGTTCCTTCGGCGTGGTGGACGCGCAGGGGAGGGTGCACGATGACCGACGGCACGAGGAACGGGCGCGGGCGGGACGCCGTGGTCGTCGGCGGCGGGCTCGCCGGCGTCACCGCCGCGCTCGCGCTCGCCGACGCGGGCGTGCGCGTCACGCTGCTCGAAGGCCGGCCCCGCCTCGGCGGCCTCGCCTTCTCGTTCCGGCGCGGTGAGCTGACCGTCGACAACGGACAGCACGTCTATCTGCGCTGCTGCACCGCCTACCGCTGGTTCCTGGACCGGATCGACGCGGCCGCGCTGGCCCCGCTGCAGGACCGTCTCGACGTGCCCGTCCTCGACCTGGCCAAGCCGGAGGGCCGACGGCTCGGCAGGCTGCGGCGCGACGCGCTGCCCGTCCCGCTGCACCTGGGGCGCAGCCTCGCGACGTACCCGCATCTCTCGCTCGCCGAGCGCGCCGCGGTCGGCCGGGCCGCGCTCGCGCTGAAGGGGCTCGATCTCGCCGATCCGGCCCTGGACGCGCAGGACTTCGGCAGCTGGTTGACCGCGCACGGTCAGTCGGCGCGTGCCGTCGAGGCCCTGTGGGACCTGGTCGGGGTCGCCACCCTCAACGCGGTCGCGGGCGACAGCTCCCTGGGGCTCGCCGCGATGGTGTTCAAGACCGGTCTGCTCTCCGACCCGGGTGCGGCCGACATCGGCTGGGCGCGCGTCCCGCTGGGCGAACTGCACGACCGGCTGGCTCGCAGGGCGCTCGACTCCGCGGGCGTCCGCACCGGAGTCCGTACCCGAGTCACCTCCATCTCCCGGTACGGAAACGGGCGTTGGAGCGTTCAGGTTCCCGGCGAGACCATCGAGACGGACGCGGTCGTGCTCGCCGTACCGCAGCGCGAGGCACACGCCCTGCTGCCGGACGGCGCCCTCGACGCGCCCGAACGACTGCTCGAAATCGGCACGGCTCCGATCCTCAACGTCCACGTCGTCTACGACCGCAAGGTCCTCGGCACCCCCTTCCTCACCGCCCTCGGCACCCCGGTGCAGTGGGTGTTCGACCGCACCGAGGCCTCCGGGCTCACCGGCGGCGGCCAGTACCTCGCCGTGTCGCAGTCGGCCGCACAGGACGAGATCGACGCCCCGGTGTCCGTACTGCGCGAGCGGTACCTGCCGGAGCTGGAGCGGCTGCTGCCCCGCACCCGGGGCGCCGAAGTGCTGGACTTCTTCGTGACCCGGGAGCGCACCGCGACCTTCGCTCCCACCCCCGGCGTCGGCCGGCTGCGGCCCGGCGCCCGCACCAAGGCCCCCGGCCTGTACCTGGCCGGAGCGTGGACCGCCACCGGGTGGCCCGCGACCATGGAGAGTGCGGTCCGCAGCGGCATCGGCGCGGCGGACGCCGCGCTGCGTGCCCTGGGCCGGCCCCGCCCCCGCCACCTCTTCGACGTCGAGGAGGCGGCCTGATGCAACGGCTGCGCGGCGCGGCAGGTCCCCGCACCCCCGGTACCGCAACAAGAGGAGAGACTGTGCCCACTGTGCCCCCGGCCTCGAAGGCCGCTCGAGAGACCGCGGTGGACGTGACCGCGCTCCTGGAGCGCGGTCGGACCCTGGCCACACCGGTACTGCGGGCGGCCATCGACCGCCTGGCCCCTCCCATGGACATGGTCGCCGCCTACCACTTCGGCTGGATCGACGCCGACGGCAAGCCCGCCGACGGGGACGGCGGCAAGGCCGTGCGCCCCGCGCTCGCGGTGCTGTCCGCCGAGGTCACCGGCGCCGCCCCGGAGACCGGCGTTCCCGGCGCCGTCGCCGTCGAACTGGTCCACAACTTCTCGCTGCTGCACGACGACCTGATGGACGGCGACGAACAGCGCCGGCACCGCGACACCGTCTGGAAGGTGCACGGCCCCGCCCAGGCCATCCTGGTCGGCGACGCCCTGTTCGCGCTCGCCAACGAGCTGCTGCTGGAACTCGGCACCGTCGAGGCGGGCCGCGCCACCCGCCGGCTGACCACCGCGTCCCGCGCCCTGATCGACGGCCAGGCCCAGGACATCTCCTACGAGCTCCGCGACCGCGTCACCGTCGAGGAGTGCCTGGAGATGGAGGGCAACAAGACCGGCGCCCTGCTCGCCTGCGCCTGCTCCATCGGCGCGGTGCTCGGCGGCGCGGACGACCGTACCGCCGACACCCTGGAGAAGTACGGCTACCACCTCGGCCTCGCCTTCCAGGCCGTGGACGACCTGCTCGGCATCTGGGGCGACCCGGACGCCACCGGCAAGCAGACCTGGAGCGACCTGCGTCAGCGCAAGAAGTCACTGCCGGTGGTGGCCGCGCTCGCCGCGGGCGGCAGCGCCTCCGAGCGGCTGGGCGAGATCCTCGCCGCCGACGCCGTGAGCAGTGACTTCGCGAACTTCTCCGAGGAGGAGTTCGCGGCGCGTGCCGCCCTCATCGAGGAGGCGGGCGGCCGTGAGTGGACGGCCGAGGAAGCGCGCCGTCAGCACGCCATCGCCATCGAAGCCCTCGACGCCGTGGACATGCCCGACCGGGTGCGGGCCCAGTTCTCGGCGCTCGCCGACTTCGTCGTCGTACGAAAGAGATGATCACTATCGGTCGAATAGCCCTCGCGTAGTCGCCGGCCGGTGTGCGAAGGGAAGCGCACCGGCCGACGGCGGACCCACAGCAGACAGCGTCACCAGCAGGACTGCACGAAGGGGAAGCCATGACAGCGACGACCGACGGAAGCACCGGGGCCCTGCCGTCCCGCGCTGCCGCGGCCAGCGAAACCGACACCGAGACCCCCGCGGCGGCCGGGGTGCACGAAGCCGCCGTACGCGCCACCTTGCGCGCCACCGACTTCCTGCTGTCCCGGCAGGACGCCGAGGGCTGGTGGAAGGGCGACCTGGAGACCAACGTCACGATGGACGCCGAGGACCTGCTGCTCCGCCAGTTCCTGGGCATCCGCGACGAGCGGACCACCCGGGCCGCGGCCCTCTTCATCAGGGGCGAGCAGCGCGAGGACGGCACCTGGGCCACCTTCCACGGCGGGCCCGGCGAACTCTCCACCACCATCGAGGCGTACGTCGCGCTGCGGCTGGCCGGGGACGCCCCGGACGCGCCGCACATGGCGAAGGCCTCCGCGTGGATCCGCGAGCGGGGCGGGATCGCCGCCTCCCGGGTCTTCACCCGGATCTGGCTGGCCCTGTTCGGCTGGTGGAAGTGGGAGGACCTGCCCGAACTGCCGCCCGAGCTGATCTGGTTCCCGTCATGGGTGCCGCTCAACATCTACGACTTCGGGTGCTGGGCCCGGCAGACCATCGTCCCGCTCACCGTCGTCTCCGCGAAGCGGCCGGTCCGCCCCGCTCCCTTCCCGCTGGACGAACTGCACACCGACCCGGCCCGCCCGAACCCGCCCCGGCCCCTCGCCCCGGCGACCACCTGGGACGGCGCCTTCCAGCGGCTGGACAAGGGCCTGCACGCCCTGCGCCGGGTGGTGCCGAAACGGTTGCGCCGGGCCGCCATGAACACCGCCGCCCGCTGGATCATCGAGCGGCAGGAGAACGACGGCTGCTGGGGCGGCATCCAGCCGCCCGCCGTGTACTCGATCATCGCGCTGCACCTGCTCGGCTACGACCTCCAGCACCCGGTGATGCGTGAGGGCCTGGCCTCGCTGGACCGTTTCGCCGTCTGGCGGGAGGACGGCGCCCGGATGATCGAGGCCTGCCAGTCCCCGGTGTGGGACACCTGCCTCGCCACGATCGCCCTGGTCGACGCCGGGCTCCCCGCCGACCACCCGCGGCTGGTGAAGGCCGCCGACTGGATGCTGGGCGAGGAGATCGTCCGCCGCGGCGACTGGGCGGTGCGCCGGCCGCAACTCCCGCCGGGCGGCTGGGCGTTCGAGTTCCACAACGACAACTACCCCGACATCGACGACACCGCCGAGGTGGTCCTCGCGCTGCGCCGGGTCAGGCACCCGGAACCGGAGCGGGTGGAGCGGGCGATCGGCCGCGGGGTGCGCTGGAACCTCGGGATGCAGTCGAGGAACGGCGCCTGGGGCGCCTTCGACGTCGACAACACCAGCCCCTTCCCCAACCGGCTGCCGTTCTGCGACTTCGGCGAGGTCATCGACCCGCCCTCGGCCGACGTCACCGCGCACGTCGTGGAGATGCTGGCCGTCGAGGGCCTGTCCCACGACCCGCGCACCCGGCGCGGCATCGACTGGCTGCTCGCCGCACAGGAGCCGGACGGCTCCTGGTTCGGACGCTGGGGCGTCAACTACGTCTACGGCACCGGATCGGTGGTCCCGGCCCTGGTCGCGGCCGGCCTGTCCACCGCGCACCCGGCGATCCGGCGGGCCGTCGCCTGGCTGGAGCGGGTGCAGAACGACGACGGCGGCTGGGGCGAGGACCTGCGCTCCTACAAGGACGTCGAGGCGTGGAGCGGCCGGGGCGCCTCCACCGCCTCCCAGACGGCGTGGGCGCTGATGGCCCTGCTGGCGGCGGGGCAGCGGCACTCCAAGGCCGTCGAACGCGGCATCGAATGGCTCACGGCGACCCAGCGGGAGGACGGCTCCTGGGACGAGCCGTACTTCACCGGCACCGGCTTCCCCTGGGACTTCTCCATCAACTACCACCTCTACCGGCAGGTCTTCCCGCTCACCGCGCTCGGCCGGTACGTGCACGGCGAGCCCTTCTCCGGCGGCAGGGCGGCCAGGCCGCTCGCCGAGGCCAAGGGGAGCTGATGACCGTACGGCCCGCTCCGGCCCCGCTGCTGATCGCCTGCGCGCTCGGCATCGAACACCTGGCCCTGCGCCTGGGGGACCGGAGCGGCGCGGACGGGCCCGTCACCGTGCTGCGCACCGGCATGGGCCCCAGGGCCGCCGAACGCTCGGTCACCCGGGTGCTGGCCGACCCGGCGCTCGCCGGCGCCGTCGTGCTCGCCACCGGGTTCTGCGCGGGGCTCGCCCCCGGCATGCACCCCGGCGACCTGGTCGTCGCCGAGGAGACCCGGGACCCGCGCGGCGGTACCCCGTGCGTGGGCACCGAGCTGCTGGTCAAGGAACTCGTGCGGGCCGTGCCCGGCCGCACCGTCCACACCGGGCCCCTCACCGGCTCCGATCACGTGGTCCGCGGCCTGGAGCGCGCAGATCTGCTGGCGACCGGCGCGATCGCGGTCGACATGGAGTCGGCGGCCACGCTCCTGAGCGCCGTGCGCGCGGGCGAGCGCCCGGTTGCGGCCGTCCGGGTGGTCGTGGACGCTCCTGAACATGAACTCGTCCGTATCGGCACGGTGCGCGGTGGAATATCGGCTTTCCGCGTCCTACGTTCCATCCTTCCCGCTTTCTTTGAATGGCACCGCAATGTTCTGCTCCCCAGGAGGTGAGCCCGATGGCCATGCCGCTGCGCCAGTCCATCAAGGTCGCTACATACTTGGCTGAACAAAAGCTCCGCCGGCGCGACAAGTTTCCGCTCATCGTCGAACTGGAACCCCTCTTCGCCTGCAACCTGAAGTGCGAGGGCTGCGGCAAGATCCAGCATCCCGCGGGGGTGCTCAAGCAGCGCATGCCGGTCGCGCAGGCCGTGGGGGCGGTGCTGGAGTCCGGCGCGCCGATGGTCTCGATCGCCGGCGGCGAGCCGCTGATGCACCCTCAGATCGACGAGATCGTGCGCCAGTTGACGGCCAAGCGGAAATACGTCTTCCTGTGCACCAACGCGATGCTGCTGCGCAAGAAGATGGACAAGTTCACCCCGTCCCCCTACTTCGCCTTCGCCGTGCACATCGACGGCCTGCGCGAGCGGCACGACGAGTCCGTCGCCAAGGAGGGCGTGTTCGACGAGGCCGTCGAGGCGATCAAGGAGGCCAAGCGGCGCGGCTTCCGGGTCACCACCAACTCCACGTTCTTCAACACCGACACCCCGCAGACCGTCGTCGAGGTGCTGAACTTCCTCAACGACGACCTGAAGGTCGACGAGATGATGATCTCGCCGGCGTACGCCTACGAGAAGGCGCCCGACCAGGAGCACTTCCTCGGCGTGGAGCAGACCCGCGAGCTGTTCAGGAAGGCCTTCGCGGGCGGCAATCGGCGCCGCTGGCGGCTCAACCACTCCCCGCTCTTCCTGGACTTCCTGGAGGGCAAGGTCGACTTCCCGTGCACCGCGTGGGCGATCCCCAACTACTCGCTCTTCGGCTGGCAGCGGCCCTGCTACCTGATGAGCGACGGCTATGTGCCGACGTACCGCGAACTCATCGAGAAGACCGACTGGGACAAGTACGGCCGCGGCAAGGACCCGCGGTGCGCGAACTGCATGGCGCACTGCGGCTACGAGCCGACCGCCGTCCTCGCCACCATGGGCTCCCTCAAGGAGTCCCTGCGGGCGATGCGCGACACGGCCTCCGGAAACCGGGAGTGACGTCATGACCGCCGTTCCCCTGGGCGTCCCCGAGGTGCCGGTCCGGCCGCTCGCCGAGCGCCGCCCGTCGCGGCGGATCCACGTCGGGCCGGTAGCGGTGGGGGGCGGCGCCCCCGTGTCGGTGCAGTCGATGACGACGACCCGTACGTCGGACATCGGCGCCACCCTCCAGCAGATCGCCGAGCTGACCGCCTCCGGCTGCCAGATCGTTCGGGTCGCCTGCCCCACCCAGGACGACGCCGACGCCCTCGCGACCATCGCCCGCAAGTCGCAGATCCCGGTCATCGCCGACATCCACTTCCAGCCGAAGTACGTCTTCGCGGCCATCGAGGCCGGCTGCGCCGCGGTCCGCGTGAACCCCGGCAACATCAAACAGTTCGACGACCGGGTGAAGGAGATCGCGCGGGCCGCGAAGGACCACGGCACTCCGATCCGCATCGGCGTCAACGCGGGCTCGCTGGACCGGCGGCTGCTCCAGAAGTACGGCAAGGCCACCCCGGAGGCGCTGGTCGAGTCGGCGCTGTGGGAGGCGTCGCTGTTCGAGGAGCACGACTTCCGCGACATCAAGATCTCGGTCAAGCACAACGACCCGGTCGTGATGATCGAGGCCTACCGGCAGCTCGCCGCCCGGTGCGACTACCCGCTGCACCTCGGTGTGACGGAGGCGGGCCCGGCGTTCCAGGGCACCATCAAGTCGGCCGTCGCCTTCGGCGCCCTGCTCTCCCAGGGCATCGGCGACACGATCCGGGTGTCGCTGAGCGCCCCGCCCGCCGAGGAGGTCAAGGTCGGCATCCAGATCCTGGAGTCCCTGAACCTGCGGCAGCGGCGGCTGGAGATCGTCTCCTGCCCGTCCTGTGGCCGCGCTCAAGTCGACGTCTACAAGCTGGCAGACGAGGTCACCGCCGGGCTGGAGGGCATGGAGGTGCCCCTGCGCGTCGCCGTCATGGGCTGCGTGGTGAACGGGCCCGGCGAGGCCCGCGAGGCCGACCTGGGCGTCGCCTCCGGCAACGGCAAGGGCCAGATCTTCGTCAAGGGCGAGGTCGTCAAGACCGTCCCCGAGTCGAAGATCGTGGAGACCCTGATCGAGGAGGCGATGAAGATCGCCGAGCAGATGGAACAGGACGGCGTCGCCCCGGGGGAGCCGGCCGTCACCGTGAGCTGAACAGCACGGACCGAAGGGGGCCCGAGCGTGACGATTCTGGAGAGCATCCGGGGACCACGCGACCTGAAGGCGCTGTCCGAGACGCACTTGCGCGAACTGTCCGAGGAGATCAGGGACTTCCTGGTGCACGCGGTCGCCAGGACCGGCGGCCACCTCGGTCCCAACCTGGGCGTGGTGGAACTGACCATCGCCCTGCACCGGGTCTTCGAGTCACCGGTCGACCGCATCCTGTGGGACACCGGCCACCAGAGCTACGTGCACAAACTCCTGACCGGCCGGCAGGACTTCTCCAAGCTGCGCGGCAAGGGCGGCCTGTCCGGCTACCCCTCGCGGGAGGAGTCCGAGCACGACGTCATCGAGAACAGCCACGCCTCCACGGCGCTCGGCTGGGCCGACGGGCTCGCCAAGGCACGCCGGGTGCAGGGGGAGAAGGGCCACGTCGTCGCGGTCGTCGGCGACGGGGCGCTCACCGGCGGCATGGCCTGGGAGGCGCTGAACAACATCGCCGCCGCCAAGGACCGCCCGCTGATCATCGTCGTCAACGACAACGAGCGCTCCTACGCGCCGACCATCGGCGGCCTCGCCAACCACCTCGCCACCCTGCGCACCACCGACGGCTACGAGAAGGCGCTCGCCTGGGGCAAGGACGTGCTGCTGCGCACACCGGTCGTGGGCCATCCGCTCTACGAGGCCCTGCACGGCGCCAAGAAGGGCTTCAAGGACGCCTTCGCGCCGCAGGGCATGTTCGAGGACCTGGGCCTGAAGTACGTCGGCCCGATCGACGGACACGACATCAAGGCCGTCGAGTCGGCGCTGCGGCGCGCCAAGCGCTTCCACGGGCCGGTGCTCGTGCACGTCCTCACCGAGAAGGGGCGCGGCTACGAGCCCGCCCTCGCGCACGAGGAGGACCACTTCCACACCGTCGGCGTCATGGACCCGCTGACCTGCGCGCCCCTGAGCCCCGCAGGCGGGCCCTCCTGGACCTCGGTGTTCGGCGACGAGATCGTGCGGATCGGGGAGGAACGCGAGGACGTCGTGGCGATCACGGCGGCCATGCTGCACCCGGTGGGGCTCGGGAGGTTCGCCGAGCGGTTCCCGGACCGGGTGTGGGACGTCGGCATCGCCGAGCAGCACGCCGCGGTCTCCGCGGCCGGACTCGCGACCGGCGGGCTGCACCCGGTCGTCGCCGTCTACGCCACCTTCCTCAACCGGGCCTTCGACCAGTTGCTGATGGACGTGGCGCTGCACCGCTGCGGCGTGACCTTCGTGCTGGACCGGGCCGGGGTGACCGGCGTCGACGGCGCCTCGCACAACGGCATGTGGGACATGTCGATCCTCCAGGTCGTGCCGGGCCTCAGGATCGCCGCGCCGCGCGACGCCGACCAGCTGCGGATCCAGCTGCGGGAGGCGGTCGCCGTCGATGACGCGCCGACGCTGGTGCGCTTCCCGAAGGAGTCGGTGGGGCCGGACATCCCCGCGGTGGACCGGGTCGGCGGCATCGACGTCCTGCACCGCGGCCCCGGACCCCAGGTGCTGCTGGTCGCCGTCGGGGTGATGGCGTCGACGTGCCTCCAGGCGGCCGAACTGCTTCAGGCACGCGGCATCGGCTGCACGGTCGTCGACCCCCGCTGGGTCAAACCCGTCGACCCGGAGCTGCCCGGCCTCGCCGCCCGGCACCGGCTGGTGGCCGTCGTCGAGGACAACAGCCGCGCGGCCGGGGTCGGCGCGGCGGTCGCGCTCGCGCTGGGCGACGCCGAGGTGGACGTGCCGGTACGGCGGTTCGGCATCCCCGAGCAGTTCCTCGCGCACGCCAAACGCGGCGAGGTGCTGGCCGACATCGGGCTGACGCCGGTGGAGATCGCGGGCCGGATCGGCGCGAGCCTGGCGGTACGGGCGGAGCGGGCGCGAGGGGCGGCGGACGACGCCACGTCGACGCCCGCCACGGCCCCGCACCCCCCGGCGCGGCACCCCGCCGCCGACGACGAGCCGTCCGAGGAGAGCCACGTATGACCACCGCGGAATCCGCGTCCCAGCCGCCGGAGCCGGCGCCCGGCGGGGAGTTCGACCTGAGGGCGCTGCTGGCCGAGCGCGGAGCCGAACGTTACGAGCTGCACGCCCGGTACCTGAACCACCAGTTGCCGCGCATGCTGCACACCATCGGCTTCGACAAGGTCTACGAGCGGGCCGAGGGCGCGTACTTCTGGGACTCGGACGGCGCCGACTACCTCGACATGCTCGCCGGGTTCGGGGTGATGGGCCTGGGCCGCCACCACCCCGTCGTCCGCAAGGCGCTGCACGACGTCCTCGACGCGGACCTCGCCGACCTCACCCGGTTCGACTGCCAGCCGCTGCCCGGGCTGCTGGCCGAGCGGCTGCTCGCGCACAGCCCGCACCTGGACCGGGTGTTCTTCGGCAACAGCGGCACGGAGGCGGTGGAGACGGCGCTGAAGTTCGCGCGGTACGTCACGGGCCGACCGAGGATCCTGTACTGCGCGCACGCCTTCCACGGGCTGACCACCGGCTCGCTGTCCGTGAACGGCGAGTCCGGCTTCCGGGACGGCTTCGCCCCGCTGCTGCCGGACACGGCCGTACCGCTCGGCGACCTGGACGCGCTGGCCCGGGAGCTGAAGAAGGGCGACGTCGCCGCCCTGATCGTCGAGCCGATCCAGGGCAAGGGCGTGCACGAGGCCCCGCCCGGCTATCTGCGCGCCGCCCAGGAGCTGCTGCACCGGCACAAGGCCCTGCTCATCGCGGACGAGGTGCAGACCGGACTCGGCCGCACCGGCGACTTCTACGCCTACCAGCACGAGGAGGGCGTCGAACCGGACCTGGTGTGCGTGGCCAAGGCGCTGTCCGGCGGCTATGTGCCGGTGGGCGCCACCCTGGGCAAGGACTGGATCTTCAAGAAGGTGTACTCCTCGATGGACCGGGTGCTGGTCCACTCGGCGAGCTTCGGGTCCAACGCCCAGGCCATGGCGGCGGGCCTGGCCGTGCTGTCGGTCATGGAGAACGAGCAGATCGTCGCCGGTGTCCGCCGCACCGGCGAGCTGCTCAAGGCCCGGCTCACCGCCCTGATCGACAAGTACGAGCTGCTGGCCGACGTACGCGGCCGGGGCCTGATGATCGGCATCGAGTTCGGCCGGCCCCGCTCGCTGAAGCTGCGCGGCCACTGGACCATGCTGCAGGCGGCCCGCAAGGGCCTGTTCGCGCAGATGGTGGTGGTGCCGCTGCTGCAGCGGCACCGGATCCTCACCCAGGTCTCCGGCGACCACCTGGAAGTGATCAAGCTGATTCCGCCGCTCGTCATCGGGGAGCGGGAGGTGGACCGGTTCATGGACGCCTTCACCGCCGTGATGGACGACGCGCACAGCGGCGGCGGGCTGGTGTGGGACTTCGGGAAGACGCTGATGAAGCAGGCGGTGGCGAACCGGTAGCCGGGGGACAGGAGACGGGGGACGGCGGACGGGACAAGGCTCCCGACTGTTTTGCCTGTGGGGCAAAGAAATTGCCTCACAGGCAAGAGTCGGGCTCAATGGAGCCATGAGCTCCTCCGCCGCCGAGCCGGGCCCCGAGCCCGCCGGTGACCTGTCGACCATGGCCCCGCAGCTGCGCGCCCTGCGCCGCCGGGCCTCCCTGACGCTGGAGGCGGCGGCCCGCGAGGCCGGGCTGTCGCCGGCCCATCTGTCCCGCCTCGAGACCGGGCAGCGCCAGCCGTCACTGCCGATGCTGCTCGCCCTCGCCCGTGTCTACGGTACGACGGTCTCGGAACTGCTCGGCGAGACGGTCGCCGGCCGGGACGCCGTGGTGCGCGCCGCCGACATGGAACCGACCGCGGCGGGCGGCTGGACCTACTGGCAGGCCGGCTCGCCCGGACGCGGCATGCAGGCGCTGCGCGTGCACGTGCCGCACGGCTCCCAGGGCGACATCGTGCGGGTGCACCCCGGCGAGGAGTGGCTGTACGTCCTCAAGGGGCGGCTGCGGCTGCGCCTCGGCGACACCGTCCACCGCCTCGGACCGGGCGACAGCGCGCACTTCGACTCGCTGACCCCGCACCGCATCGCCGCGGAGGCCCCGGACGGGGTCGACCTGCTCTTCGTCCACACCCTGCTGCAGAGCCCGACGGCCGCGCTGTGCCTCGGCCCCACCACCCATGTCACCGGAGAGACGCCATGAGCGGAGTCCAGAAGAAGAACGAGCGCCAGATCTGGGTGCGGCTGTTCATCTACGTGGCGGCGGGGCACGCCTTCGCCGCTTTCCTCTATCTGCTGTTCGCCGTCGGGTCGAAGTAGCCGGCCGGGCGACCGGCGAAACGGCCGACGGAACAGCCGTGCGGCCGTGACCGGCCTCAGTCGAGCAGCCGCTCCCGCAGCCGCTCCCGGACCGCCGGGGTGACCTTCAGCCCCTGCTCCAGGTAGGGGTCGACACCGCCCCAGGTCTCCTCGATGGTGTCGAACGCCGCCGACAGGTACTCCGCGCGGGCGTCGAAGAGCGGGCTGAGCAGCTCCATGACCTCGGGGGAGTAGGCCGCGGCGGAGCTGCTGCTGCGGTGCACCTTGTAGCGCCGGTGCTTGGCGTTGGACTCCAGGTAGTCGGCGATGATCGCCTCGCGCTCGACGCCCAGCGCGAGCAGCGTCACGGCGATCGACAGCCCCGCTCGGTCCTTGCCCGCCGCGCAGTGCATCAGCGCGGGCACGCTGTCCTCGGCGAGCGCGTGCAGGACCCGGGAGTGCTCCGCGGTGCGCTGCTTGATGATCATGCGGTACGAGGCGATCATCCGGCCGGCCGCCTTGCCGTCGGCCAGCAGCTCCCGCAGCTGGTCCAGGTCGCCGTCGCGCACCATCTTCCAGAACTCGGCGCCGTCGGCCGGGTCGGACAGCGGCAGGTTCACGTTGCGCACGCCCGGCAGCTCGACGTCCGGGCCCTCCAGCTTCTGGTCCGCCGCGTTGCGGAAGTCGAAGATCGTGTGCAGGCCCAGGGAGGACAGGAACACCGCGTCCTCGGCGGTCGCGTGCGCGAGGTGGCCGCTGCGGTAGAGCACGCCGTGCCGCACCCGGCGTCCGTCGACGGTCGGCAGACCGCCCACGTCACGGAAGTTGCGCACTCCGGCCAGTTCGGGCTCGGTCGACGGGACCTGCTGCGTCACGTGGGCTCCTCCCAGTCGGACCCGTCCGCGCTGTTCGCCTACGGGCACGCGTCCGACCATACGACATGGATTCCTGAGGCAATGAAGTCGTCCACAGGCGGGATACCCGACCAGGGGAGGCGTTGTCCACGGGTGCGAATGCCGCGCTTCTCCGAATCCGTCGCATCTGGGTGAACTGTCCGAATTGGAACCTTCGTTGTAACTCGCTCTGGAGTAAAGAGTTCTGGAGGGATGTCACGTGAGGAGCGTCATATCCGTGACGGTGGGTCGCCCGTCATGTCCACGTAATTCATGCGTTTTTCAAGGGCTTTTGGATAAACGGGCGGCCCGGTAATCGACGGAGGGTGACCGGTAATTCCGTGTCCGAAAAGATCGAAAAGCGCGCGCGGGCAACCTTTCGCTTGTCCTGGTGCGTCTTGCTCGCTTACGTTCCACACCGATCCGAGCGGAACGCCGAATCCTGCCGCTGCTCGGTGCCCGCGCAAACTCACCCGTCCACGGCAGGAGCGGGGGACCCACAGGTACGACCGCCTGTTCCGGTTCCCGGAACGGCTCGGGGTACAGCCACGCCTCGGCGTGGCCGGGCATCTCCAGTCCGCACCCGACAGCTCACCTCGCAGGCGCCGGAGAGGAATTCGCCATGCCTGCCAAGGGTAAGCACCGCCGTCCGAAGACCCTTCGTCTCACCCGTTCCATCGCCGTCGCCGGAACCGGCGGCGCCGCGCTCGCCCTCCCTCTGATGGGAGCCGCCGGCGCTCACGCGGCCACCCCCCAGTCGGTTTCCGAAAAGGCCGTCCAGTCGGTCGCCTCGGTCCAGCAGACGGCCGGGACGAAGGCCGCCGAGAACAACTCCGGTTCGCGCACCTACACCGTGAAGTCCGGCGACTATCTGTCGAAGATCGCCGACGACCAGAACGTCGAGGGCGGCTGGAAGAAGCTCTACGCCGACAACCGCGCGGCCGTCGGCGAGGACCCCTCGCTGATCCACCCCGGCCTGAAGCTCTCGATCGGCGGCAAGGCCACGGCGGGCTCCGCCGACTCCTCGTCCTCCGAGGCCGCCAAGCCGTCGCGGTCCACCCAGTCTTCGCAGTCGTCCGAGGCGTCGAAGCCGGCCGAGGCCTCGAAGCCGGCCGAGGCCTCGAAGCCGGCCGAGTCGCCGTCCTCGAACGCGTCCACCGCCGCCCAGGCGGCTCAGGCGGCGCCCCAGGCCGCCCCCGCCGCCAGCCACGTCGCCCCGGTGTCCGGTGCGGGCGTCGGCACCGCCTACAAGGTGGCGGGCAGCATGTGGTCCAGCGGCTACCACACCGGCGTCGACTTCGTCGTCTCGACCGGCACCCCCCTCAAGGCCGTCGGCTCGGGCACCGTCGTCTCCTCCGGCTGGGCCGGCGCGTACGGCAACCAGGTCGTCATCAAGCTCGCCGACGGCTACTACGCCCAGTACGCCCACCTGTCCTCCCTCTCCGTGTCGGCCGGGCAGTCCGTGACCGCGGGCCAGCAGGTCGGTCTGTCGGGTTCGACCGGCAACTCGACCGGCCCGCACCTGCACTTCGAGATCCGCACCACGCCGAACTACGGCTCGGACATCGACCCGCTGTCCTACCTCCGCTCGAAGGGTGTCGCGCTCTGACGCCACCCGCCCACGCCGGTCCCTGACCCGGCGCCACGAGCCACCGAAGGCCGGACCCCGATCCCCGGGTCCGGCCTTCGGTGTTGCCGTACCGCGGGTTCGTGGCCGGTTCATGGCGGCCGTGTGGCGGCGGGGCCCGGGGTCTCGACAGGGGCGGGGCCGGGAGGACACAGTGATCCACGACAGACGGCAAGCGCTTTCTAACGTGCTCGCCGAGTGCTTCCCATCCGAAGGAGCCGTCCCCCGTGCCCACCACCCGCAGAGCTTTCGGAGCCCTGGCGGCCGGTGCCGCCCTCACCGCCCTCGCCCCGGCGGGCCCCGCGCAGGCCGCGCCCCGCCACCCGCGCCGACGCCTCGTCGCCCGCGACGACTTCCGCCACGGCCTGCGGCAGTGGGTCACCGAACTCCAGGACGGAGGCACCGTCACCGCCTCACGCGGGGTGCTGGACATCGACGTGCCCAGCGGGGCGACGGTGTGGTTCAAGCGGCGGCTCCAAGGCCCGTACGTCATCGAGTACACCGCCACCCCCGTCGCCGCCGGCGGTCCCAACGACCGGGTGTCGGACCTGAACAACTTCTGGAACGCCACCGACGTCCGGTCCCCGCACGACCTGTTCGCCACCCCGCGCGGTGGCGCGCTCCCCGAGTACGACCACCTCCGGACGTACTACGTCGGCTACGGCGCCAACGGCAACACCACGACCCGGCTGCGCCGGTACGTCGGCGAGGCCGGGGTGCGTCCGCTGATCCACGACTACACCGAGCCGCTGCTGGTGCCCGGCGAGCCGAACCGGGTTCGGATCGTCTCCGCCGGGCCGGCCGTCCAGTGGTGGAACAACGGGCGGCTCGTCTTCGACCACACCGACCCGGAGCCGTACACCGAGGGGCACTTCGCCTTCCGTACGGTGTGGAGCCATTTCCGGATCAGCGACTTCCGCGTGTGGCGCCTTATTCCTCAGTTGACCAATCCTTGAAGAGTGGCTTATCTCACCGCCCGTCAACCCCTGCTTACGGTCGCGTAGGTCACATTCAAAGGTGAATCATGGTCCGACGTGGCAGACGATTCGAAGAATGACAGCAGATCAGTGATCGGGTCGTACGTGGCGGTGGGGGACAGCTTCACCGAGGGCGTCGGCGACCCCGGCCCCGACGGGGCGTTCGTGGGCTGGGCCGACCGGCTCGCGGTCCTGCTCGCGGACCGGCGGCCCGAGGGCGACTTCCGGTACACCAACCTCGCCGTGCGCGGAAAGCTGCTCGACCAGATCGTGGCAGACCAGGTGCCGCAGGCCGTCGAACTCGCGCCGGACCTGGTCTCCTTCTGCGCCGGCGGCAACGACATCATCCGGCCCGGCACCGACCCCGACGAGGTCGCCGAGCGGTTCGAGCGGGCAGTCGCCGCGCTGACCGCCGCCGCGGGCACCGTACTGGTCACCACCGGGTTCGACACCCGGCGCGTGCCGCTGCTCAAGCATCTGCGCGGCAAGATCGCGACGTACAACGGGCACGTCCGGGCCGTGGCCGACCGCTACGGCTGCCCCGTGCTCGACCTGTGGTCCCTGAGGTCCGTCCAGGACCGCCGGGCCTGGGACGACGACCGGCTCCACCTCTCACCCGAGGGCCACACCCGGGTGGCGCTGCGCGCCGGCCAGGCGCTGGGCCTGCCCGTCCCCGCCGATCCCGAGCAGCCGTGGCCGCCGCTGCCGCCCCGCGGCACCCTGGAGGTCCGGCGGGACGACGTGCACTGGGCGCGCGAGTACCTGGTGCCGTGGATCGGCCGCCGCCTGCGCGGGGAGTCCTCCGGCGACCACATCACCGCCAAGGGCACCCTGTCGCCGGACGACATCAAGATGCGGATCGCGGCGGTGGCTTGAGCGCCGGGGCACCGCGGCGGGGTCGCCAAGCGCCGAATCGCCGGGGCACGGGCGCCCGAGGGTGCCCGTGCGGCCCGCCCTACTCCTGCGGCAGCCCCAGCTCCCGGGCCAGGGCCTCGTCCACCCACTGCTGGGCCCGCGCGCGCGAGACGGTGCCGCCGTACGAGGTGAGCTGTACGGCGAGTCCGTCGAGCAGGGCGGTGAGGCGCAGGGCGGTGCCGGCGGGGTCCGGGCACTCGAACTCGCCCGCCGTGACCCCCTCGGCGATCACCTCGGTCAGGGCTGCCTTCCACTGCCGGTCGAGGTCGCGGGTGACCTCCCGCAGGGCGGGCTCGCGCAGCGCGGCCGACCAGCCCTCGATCCACAGCCGCCACCCCTTGGCCTGACCGGTGGGCGCGTACCAGCGCACGGCCGCGCGGAGCCGGCGCAGCGCCGTGGTGCGGCGGCCGAGCAGTCCGCGCAGACGCGCGAGATCGTCCTCGGCGGCGTACGCGAACGCGGCCGAGACCAGCTTCTCCTTCGTCGAGAAGTGATAGAGCACCAGCGCGTTGCTCACCCCGAGGACCGAGGCCACGTCGGCGATGCGGACCGCCGTCACGCCCCGCGCCTCGATCTGCTCCACCGCGGCGCGCAGCAACTCCTCACGCCGCTCCGCCACGCTCAACCGCACTCTTGCCACGCGGTCACCCTAATGGGCGCGGGCGGTTCACCGGCCGTCCGTCACCGGTACCAGCCGAAGCGCTCGGCGATCACCGGCAGCCGCTCCTCGGCGAGGGCGTGCGCGGCGGCCCGCGGGGTCGTCCCGTCGGCCTCCGCGCGCGCCAGCATCCGGTCGGTCAGGGCGCGCATC
The DNA here is from genome assembly GCF_001905845.1 of Streptomyces sp. TSRI0107. Lineage (GTDB taxonomy): Bacteria > Actinomycetota > Actinomycetes > Streptomycetales > Streptomycetaceae > Streptomyces. The sequence goes on from NZ_LIVZ01000014.1 coordinate 44,563, forward strand.
GCACGGCGGGTGTGGGCCAGCGCCTCGTCCGCGTCCGCCCCGATGTCGCCGAAGAGGGTCCACCACCACCAGGCGTTCGTCCCGGAGTTGACGACGACGTCGGGCAGCACGGTCACGCCACGCGCGGTCAGCGCCTCCTCCGCCTCCGGCACGACGGGCATGTTCGCGGCCTCGGCGATCCAGCGGGCGGTGATCCGGTGCTGGTTCCCGAGGCCGACCGCGTACGAGACGGCCGCCGGGACCAGTACCTCCGCGTCGGCCGACAGCCAGGCCTCGCCGGGCAGTTCGCGGTCGCCGGGACGCAGCGCGGAGCGGTCCACGGTGCCGAACGCGTCCCGCGCGGCGAGCAGCGCCTCGACGTCCAGGCCCGCCGGGTCGGCTATGACGCCCTCGACGTCGGCGACGGCCACCACGGTGAGTCCCGCGCGGGCGAGGAAGCGGGCGGTGGCGCCGCCCATGGTGCCGAAGCCCTGGACGGCGACCCGCGTGCCCGCGTACGGCACCCCGGCCCGGTCCAGGGCGGTCAGTACCGACTCGGCGACCCCGCAGCCGCCCACCAGCGCGTCGAGCCCGATGCCGTCCACCTCGACGGCGAACGCGTCCGCGAGCCTCCTGCGCGCGGCGCTCTCGTCGTCGAGCAGGGGGTAGACGGCCTGGACGGAGGAGACGAGGCCCGCCTCGGCGGCGGCCCGGTCCACCAGGTCCTGCGTCAGCCCGAGGTCCTCGCCGGTGGTCCAGAAACACTCGACGTACGGCCGTACGGCCCGCAGGTAGCGCACCAGCAGCCCGTACGCCGCCGGGTCGCGCGGATCGCAGTCGATGCCGCCCTTGGCGCCGCCGAGGGGGACGTACCGGCTGCGCGGGTCGTAGTGCAGGGCCTCCTTCATGGTCATCCCGCGGGCCAGCCCGGCGACCTCGTCCAGCGTGCAGCCGGCGCGCATCCGCAGGCCGCCGCTGGAGACCCCGCGCACCAGCCGGTCGACGACGAGATAGCCGTGGCGGCCGGTGACGTGGTCGGTCCAGGTGAGCGACAGCAACGGGGCGGTCATGCGGGACTCCTCGGATCTTACTGAACGGTGAGTCAGTATCGGGACGGTCCCGGCGAGGTGTCAACGCGCGCGACGGCACCGGCCGGCCGCCCCGCGGAGCCCTCCGGGGCGGACTGTCGGTGGGGCGGACCATAATGGATGCCTCACCGACTCCACCTGGAGGTACCGTGGCCGGTCCCCGATCCCTGAGCTCCGGGCTCAGCGCGCTGCAGCCCGAGGCCTTCGGCGCGGACCCCAGTGGTGAGCGCCTGGCGCGGATCCGCAGATCGCCCCACTTCAAGGACGGCGTCTTCCAGAACCCCGGTGGCCCCTCCCGGACCCGGCCCTCCGGCTCGGCCCTCGATTTCGCGAAGGTGTACTTCGACAAGGAGGCCCGCGCCCGCCGCGCCCCCCAGGGCGGGATCCCGGTGCACGCCACCACCCTCGCCGACATCGCCGCACCGCCCGCCACCGGCCTGCGGCTGACCTGGATGGGCCACTCCAGCGTCCTCGCCGAGATCGACGGACAGCGGGTGCTCTTCGACCCCGTCTGGGGCGAGCGCTGCTCCCCGTTCGCCTTCGCCGGCCCGCGCCGGCTCCACCCCGTGCCGCTCCCGCTGGCGGCACTCGGCCCGGTCGACGTCGTCGTCATCTCCCACGACCACTACGACCACCTGGACCTGCCCACGATCAAGGCGCTGGCCGGCACGGACACCCTCTTCGCCGTACCCCTCGGCGTGGGCGCCCACCTGGAGGCGTGGGGCGTGTCCCCGGACCGGTTGCGCGAACTGGACTGGCACGAGGCCACCCGGGTCGGCGGCCTCACCCTCACCGCCACGCCCGCCCGCCACTTCTGCGGGCGCGGCCTGCGCAACGGCCAGCACACCCTGTGGGCGTCCTGGTCGGTCGCCGGTGAGCGGCACCGGATATTCCACAGCGGCGACACCGGCTACTTCGACGGCTTCCGGCACATCGGCGCCGCCCACGGCCCCTTCGACGCGACGATGATCCAGATCGGGGCCTACAGCGAGTTCTGGACCGACATCCACATGACGCCCGAGGAGGGCGTGCGGGCCCATCTCGACCTCCAGGGCGGTGTTCCGGGCGGGGTGCTGCTGCCCATCCACTGGGGCACCTTCAACCTGGCGCCGCACCCCTGGGCGGAGCCGGGGGAGTGGACCAAGGACGCCGCGGAGGAGGCCGGGCAGGCGGTCGCCCTGCCGCGTCCCGGTGAGCCCTTCGAACCCGCCGGGAAGCTGCCGGCCGACGCGTGGTGGCGGCCGGTGTCCCGCCCGATCCCCCGTCCGTGGCGGCGACCGAGGGCCGTGGAGGCCGTCGCCGACCCGGAGCCGAGGGATCTGGACCTCGCGGGCGAGCGCTGACGTCGGCCGGGGGGGCGATGCCGCGCCCCCGGCCTTGAGGCGACGCCGGGCGCCATGGTGCCCGCCCTCCCGTCTCTCGGCGGCCTCGACGTGGGAGAACTCGGCCGCCGGTCGCCGGGCTGATCGCCGAGGGGCGGCCCGATCCGGGGCGTGGTGCGGCCCACCGCGTGGGAGTCGCCCGAGACCGGTGGCGTGGTGGGGCCTACCGCGTGGGAGTCGCCCGAGACCGGTGGCGTGGTGGGGCCTACCGCGTGGGAGTCGCCCGAGACCGGTGGCGTGGTGGGGCCTACCGCGTGGGAGTCGCCCGAGACCGGTGGCGTGGTGGGGCCTACCGCGTGGGAGTCGCCCGAGACGGGTGGCGTGGTGGGGCCTACCGCGTGGGACTCGCCCCGAGCGGTGGCCTGGCGCGACCTACCGCGTGGGACTCGCCCCCGACCGGTGGCGTGGGCGCAACTCACCCTGCCGGACTCGCCCCCGACCGGTGGCGTGGGCGCAACTCACCCTGCCGGACACGCCTCCGACCGGTGGCGTGGCGCGACCCACTGCGCGGGACAGGCCCCAGACCGGTGGCGTGGCGCAGCCCACCGTGCCGGACAGGTCCCAGGCCGGTCGCCCTCGCCGCTCAACCGGCGTTCAGGGACTCGTCCGTGAGGTTCAGGTGACGTCGGAACGCTTCGCGGCCCCGGTCTGTGACGCGGACGACGCGGGAGTTCTCGGCCGGGGTCAGCCAGGACTCCCGCAGCGCGTGCCGGAACACGCTCGCGGCCACCGCTCCCGCCAGGTGCGGGCGCCGCTCGGTCCAGTCCAGACAGGTACGCACATGCGGTGCCGTCTCCCCGGCGGCGATGCCCGTCTCCGCCAGCCAGGCCACGCCCGAGGTGGTGAGGGCGGGGCCGAACTCCCAGTCCAGCAGCCCCCGTTCGGTCATGGCATCGGTGATCGCCACGGACAGGGAGCCGCCGAGGTGGTCGTAGCAGACACGGGCGAAGGCCACGGCCCGTTGCCGGCGGGCGGCGACGAGTGAGCGGACCGGGACGAGCCGCTGCGGGGACAGGGCCGCCAGTGCCTCGATCATCTCGGCGACCCGGGTGTCGGCGAGGCGTACATGGCGGTGCCGGCCCTGGCGCGTCTCGGTGAGCAGGCCGCCGGCCACCAGCCGGTTGAGGTGGCTGGTGGCCGTGGAGGGCGCGACACCGGCCAGCCGGGCCAGTTCCGTCGCCGTCCAGGCCCGCCCGTCGAGCAGGGCCAGGCAGAAGGCGGCGCGGGTCCGGTCGGCCAGCAGCGCCGCCAGGGAGGCGAGGTCCGGTTCCTCGGCGTGGGCATCGGGGCTGGTCACCCCGCCATTGTGGCGGGCGATACTTCGACGGGCGCCGAAACGTCGCGCCTCTAGCGTCCTACGGCATGAAGACCGCGAAGACCGCGAAGACCGTGACGACCGATACGCATACCGGTGTCCAGCCTGATACGCACGCCGGCACCCATCGAGTGATCCAGCCGAGCATCCTCTACTTCGGAACCCCCGTGGTCCTGCTGGCCACCGAGAACGAGGACGGCACCGCCAACCTCGCGCCGATCTCCTCCGCTTGGGCGCTGGGGCAGTACCTCGTCCTCGGGCTGGGCAGCGAGAGCCACACCGCGCGCAATCTCGCCGCGCGCCCCGAACTGGTGGTCAACGTCGCCTCGCCGGAACTGTGGGACCGGGTGGAGCGCCTGGCACCGCTCACCGGCGCCGACCCGGTGCCGGAGAGCAAGCGGGCGGTGTACCGCCACGAGCCGGACAAGTTCGCCGCCGCCGGGCTCACCCCCGTCGGCTCGGACCTCGTGGCGCCGCCGAGGGTCGCCGAGTGCGCCCTCCAGCTGGAGGCGCGGGTCCGCGCGCTGACCCCCGGCGGGGACGGGCTCTTCCTCAGCGTCGAGTGCGAGGTGCTGCGCGTCCACGCGGCGGAGCGCGTCGTCGTGCCGGGCACGCATCACGTCGACCCCGCGATCTGGAGCCCGCTCATCTACAACTTCCGGCACTACCACGGTCTCACCCCGGAGGTCGGCCACGGCTTCCGCTCGGAGACCGCCAGGCTCGCCGCACGCCCACGTTAGGTATGTTGACATAGGTATGTGTCCGTAGCTACGGTGGGGGGCATGCCCGCTCTGACCGACGGTGCTCTGGACGCCCTCGGCTCCACCCTGAGCGCGCTCGACACGCCGCACCGGCGCCCGCGCACCGCCGACTGACCGCACCGGTCGGCGGTGCCTTTTTCCCGGTCCGGCCGCGCTCTCGGCCAACCACGCACCCACGCTCCCACGACACACGACGCATACGACAAGGACTGGCACACCCATGCCCTCCCTCACCCCGCACGCCGCCGCCGCGCCCCGGCAGGCTCCACCCACGGCGGCGCCGCGCGGCCGGCGCGACAACCCCTGGCTGACGCTGATCGCCGTCGCCTTCGGCCTGTTCATGGTCGGGCTCGACGGCTCCGTCGTCTCCATCGCCAACCCGGAGATCGGCCGGGACCTGAACGCCGGCACCGCCGACCTGCAGTGGGTGACCAACTCCTACCTCCTCGCCCTCGCGGCCGCGCTCATCCTCGGCGGCAAGCTGGGCGACCGCTTCGGGCGGCGCACCTTCTACCTGATCGGCGTCGCCGGCTTCACCCTCGCGTCCGTCGCCATCGGGCTCGCCGGCTCGATCGAGGGTGTCATCGCCTTCCGGGCCGTACAGGGCTTCTTCGGCGCCCTGCTGATGCCCAACACCCTCGCCCTGCTGCGGGCCGTGTTCCCGCCGCGGAAGTTCGGCATGGCGGTCGGCATCTGGGGCATGGTCTCCTCGGTCTCCACCGCCCTCGGCCCCATCGTCGGCGGTCTGCTCGTCCAGCACGTCGACTGGGAGTCCGTCTTCTACATCAACGCGCCCATCGGCGTCGCCGCGCTCGCGTTCAGCGCCCTCGTCCTGCCGCAGAGCAAGAACTCGGCCGCCGCGCGGGAGAGGTTCGACCTCGCCGGGGTCGTCCTGCTCGCGGCCGGCCTGCTCGCCGTCGTCTTCGGCGTCGTCAAGGGCGAGACGTGGGGCTGGACTTCGGCCGGCACCCTGGGCGCCATCGCCGCGGGCGTGGTGATTCTCCTGGTCTTCGCCTGGTACGAGACCCGCGTCGCGCACCCGCTGCTGCCGATGCGGCTGTTCCGCAACCCGGCGCTGACCGTCGGCACGGCCGTCACCGCGCTGAACTTCTTCGTCCTGCTCGGCGTGATCTTCTTCGTCATGCTCTACCTGCAGAACATGCGCGGCTACACGCCCGTCGAGGCCGGCGTCCGCACCCTGCCGCTGAGTCTGGCCTCCGTGGTCGCCTCCCCGCTCGGCGCCCAGCTGACCGAGCGGTTCGGTCCCCGGCTCACCATGCCGCTCGGCATGGTCCTCCAGGCAGCCGCGGCCTTCACCATGCTCACCTGGAGCGCCGACTCCTCGTACGCCACCATGTGGCCGCCCTTCATCGCCCTCGGTCTCGGCGTCGGCATGGTGATGTCCGCCTCCTCCGCGGCCATCGTCGGCAACGCGCCGGTCCGGGACGGCGGCGTCGCGGGCGGCCTGCAGGCCACCGCGCTCCAGATCGGCGGCGCGCTGGGCACCTCCGTGCTCGTCTCCCTCATCAGCGGCCGCGTCGGCGCCACGCTCCCCGGGGCCCTGACCGACGCGGGCGTCCCCGGCCCCCTCGCCCACGGACTCGGCGAGGCCAAGGACGCCGTCGCGATGGGCATCGCACCGGTCTCCGACGACATGCCGGCCCGCGTGGCCCACGCGGTCGTCGAGGGCAGCCACACCGCCTTCATGAACGGCGTGCACACCGCCGTCCTGGTGACCGGCGTCCTCACGGTCGCCGGCGCGGTGATCGCGGCGCTCGGCGTCCGCGGCCGGTCCGCCGCCCCGACGGGGACGCAGGCCACCGAGGACTGACCGTGGGCCTACAGCCCTGTGCCACGGCCCCTGGGCAGACCTCGAACGCCGACTGGGACATGGCGCCGGCGAACGAGCGACGACCAGCGGCTCGGGGGGTGGCGACCGCGCTCGCCACGGTGCCGGCCGCGTTGCGACAGGGGCTGATCAGGCCCGAGGAGCCGACGCTCCACATCGTCCAGTCGGCGGCCACCGGGCGAACGCCTGGGCGCCCGCGGCAAGCCCCGCCGCGGGCGCCACACCGCTGGACACCAGCCCTGCCTGCGGGCACGCCTACGCCACCGCCCGCCCCGGCACCCCGGGACGGGACTCGTACCGCACGCTGTGGAACCGCCCGGCCTCCTCCCGGCCCGTCGGGTCGCCGCCGAGGGCCCGTACCGCGTCGACCGCGAAGCCCTGCTCCCGCTCGTCGGTGAACCGACGCTGCGGATAGGTGCGGGCCGTGTCGGGTGTGGTGCTCAGGCCGCGGTCGGCGAGAGCGCGCACGACGGGGTCGTAGGACACGGTCCGCAGCACGAACGCGCTCACCCACACCGGGCGCCGCGCGCCGTCCAGCAGGCGGGCGAAGGTCCGCTCCGTGATGTAGCTGCTGCCACCGGTGATGGTGACCAGCCCCACGTCGGCGAGCGCACGGCCCAGCTCGGGGCCGGGATCGGAGCGCTCCAGGTCGTCGGTGAAGGCGGCATCCAGCAGGCCCACCTCCCGCGCGTAGCGCACGGCCGGCGCCGAGATGTCCAGGCCGTACACCGGCAGCGCGTCGGGGCGGCGGCGCTCGGCGTAGAACTCCTTGTCCCAGGCGGCGAGGCCGGAGGTCGGCAGGTCCCGGGCCGCCGGGGACAGGTAGTGCTCGTACAGCTCCGCCAGGGTCACGTCGTGGTTGAGCAGCGCCGCGTTGATGCCGTACGAACAGCACACGTCCAGTACGGCCGGAACGCCGGGCAGGCCGTCGTCCAGCGCGGCCCGCTCGGCGGCCACCCGCCGGAAGACCGGCTGGGCGTGGTGCGGGATCTCGTACCCCAGCGGGGCCAGCCGCGTGAAGTACGCCCGTGGATCAGCCTGGTCGTAGATGTCGTCGAAGCACGCCTTGCCACCCGCCATGCCGTCTCGGCCCCCTGTTCGCCGACGAGCCTTCCTCTCATGATGTCCCGCCACGGCGGAGGCGGCTCGTCGAGGCCCGGCGAGCCGCCGTCCCGTCCGCTGCCGCGGCTACTTCGTCGCGCCCTGCGCGAAGCCGTTGTAGATGTAGCGCTGGAGGAAGAGGAAGACGAGCAGGGTGGGCAGGATGACGAGGATCGCTCCCGCCGAGATGTTCTCCCAGTGCGCCCCGAAGGGCCCCTTGAAGCGGAACAGCGCGGTGGAGATCGTGCCGAGGTCCTCCGAGGGCATGTAGAGGAACGGGATGTAGAAGTCGTTGTACGTGGTGATGCCCTTGATGATGACGACGGTGGCGATCGCCGGCTTCAGCATCGGGAAGATGATCTTGCGGTAGATGGTGAAGGCGTTGGCGCCGTCCAGCCGCGCGGCTTCGTCCAGCGAGGTCGGGATGGCACGGATGAACTGCAGGAAAATGTAGATCGACACGATGTCGGTGCCCATGTAGAGCAGGATCGGCGCCCAGCGCGTGTCGAACAGACCGAAGCTGTTGACCACCTGGAACGTCGCCACCTGCGTCGTCACGCCCGGCACCAGGGTGGCGACCAGGAACAGGCCCATGACGAGCTTCCTGAACCGGAAGTCGAAGCGGTCGATGGCGTACGCGGTCATCGAGCCGATGACGACCGTGCCGGTGATGGAGAACAGCAGGATGAAGGCCGTGTTGCCGAACGCGCTGAGCATGTGACCACCGGTGAACGCGGTCGCATAGTTCGAGAAGTTCAGCCAGTCGTCGGGCAGGCTCAGCGCGCCACCGCCGTCCGCGATCTCCCGGGAGGTCTTGAGAGAGGTGAGGAAGACGACGACGAGCGGGATCAGCACTACGAGCGAGGCGAGGACCAGGGACAGATAGGTCAGCGTCGTCGCGATGCCGAAGCGCCGGCGCCGCGGCCGTCCGGGGGCGGTGAGGGTCATACGAGGTCCACCTTCTCGTCGGGCACCAGGCGGCGCTGGATCCAGGTGATCAGCAGGATGATCAGCAGCAGTACGACGGCGCAGGCGGAGGCCAGGCCCGTCTTGTTGAACTGGAAGGCGAGCTTGATCGTCTGGATCACGAAGGTCGAGGTCTCGGTCGCGCCGCCCGTCATGATGTAGGGGATCTCGAAGACGGACAGAGAGCCGGAGACGGCCAGGATGACGCTCAGGCTGAGCACCGGCCGGATGCTGGGCGCGATGATGTGCCGGAACTGCTGCCAGCGGCTCGCCCCGTCCAGTTGCGCCGCCTCGTACAGCTCGCCGGGGATGGACTGGATCGCGCCGAGGAACAGCACGAAGTTCAGGCCGGTGAAGCGCCACACGGAGACACCGGCCAGCGAGGTGTTGGCCGACTCCGGGTCGCCCAGCCAGGCGTGGTCGCCGTCGACGCCCAGGAACGCCAGGATCGAGTCGAGGGTGCCGCCGTCCTGGAAGAAGTACAGGAAGACGAAGCCGATCGCGACCCCGTTGATCAGGTAAGGGAAGAACAGGATGCCCTTGAAGAGGTTCCTGAAGCGCAGATCGAAGCTGAGCACGGTGGCGAAGTACAGCGCGACGGCGATCTGCACCACGGACGCCGCCAGGTAGTAGAAGCTCACCGCGAACACCCGGAACATCTCGGGCCGGGTGAACAGCTGGGTGTAGTTGTCGACGCCGACGTAGTCGCGGTCGGGGCTGACGCCGTCCCAGTCGGTGAAGCTGTAGTAGATCATGTTGCCCACCGGCACATAGGTGAACGTGATCAGCAGTGCCAGGGGGACCAGCAGGAACAGCCAGGGGGTGATCCGGCGCAGGGGATGGTCGCGCCGGCTGCGCAGCCGGGCGCCGGAGCGCCGGGCGGGCCGGGGGCCGCGGTCCGGCTCGGCGGCCGGCGCGGGCGGTGCCGCGGGGGAGGTGGTGATACGGGTCATGTGCGGGCCTGAGCCTTTCGTCGTCCTCTGAGAGCGCCGGCCCGCCGGGTCGCGGCATCGGGGGGCCGCGGGGGCCGGGACCCGGCGGGCACCAGGGTCAGGACCCGGCGGTCCGGGCGGCCTCGGCCCAGCGCTTGTCGAGCTCGTCGAAGTAGCCCTGGAGCGACCCGTCCTGGGCGCCGCGGGCGATGTCGACCAGCTTCTGCCGGTAGTCCTGCTTGCTCAGGCCGATCTCGGAGGCGTTGTCGATCGCGTTGACCTCCGCGGTCTCGGCCTCTGAACGCTCCACCAGCTTGACATCGTTGTCAACGTAGCTCTGCAGCGTGCTCGGCAAGGACGCGGACTTCAGGGCGGAGACAGCGCCCTCCCTGGCCGTGTAGCCGGACTTCTCGGTGAACCAGTCGATCCAGGCGCGCGCGGCCTGTTTGTGGTCGGAGTGGATGTTCACGGCCATCTGGTAGTCGGACACGAGCGTGGCGCAGAACTGGCCGTCCGTCTGGTGCGGGAAGGGCATGAAGCCGATGTCCCCGGGGTTCTCGCCGGCCTTCTCCGCTGCGTCCTGCATCTGCGTGACGGCCCACGAGCCGAGCAGCATGCTGCCGACCTCTCCCTTGGCCAGCAGCGTCTTGGACGCCTCCCAGTTGGTGGTTGACGGGTCCTTCTCGGACAGGTTCCCGTGGACGATGTCGTGCAGCAGGGTGTCGATCACGTTGAGGTCCGAGCCCTCGGCCCAGGGCTTGTCCGTCGCGGCGAGTTTGTCGGAGGCCTGACTGTCGCAGCTGACCGAGCCGATACTGTTGGTCCAGGGGCTGCTGAGAGGCCAGCCGTCCTTGAAGTTCGTGTAGTAAGGGGTGGCGCCGGTCTTCTCCTTCACCGTCCTCAGGTCGTCCAGGAACTCCTGGGGCGTGGCCGGCCAGTCGGAGATCCCGGCCTTCTTCCACAGCGCCTTGTTGTAGACGAAGCCGTTGGCGGTGCCGAAGGTGGCGATGCCGTAGGTCCGGCCGTCGACGTCCGTCTTGTCGGTGAAGCGGTACGTCTCCTTCATCGTCGCGGTGCTGCCGAGCGGCGCGAAGAACTTCGGGTAGTCGCCCTTGGCGACCGCCGAGGGGATCAGCAGGACGTCGCCGTAGTTCTCGGTGTTCATCCGGATCTTCACCTCCCCCTCGTAGTCGGTGATGGCCTCGAACTCGACCTTCACCTCCGGGTAGGTCTTGTTGAACTCCGCCGCGTACTTCTTCATCGTGCCGTTCTGCACGAGGTCGGTGCGGTTGGTCAGGACCTTGATGGTGCCCGAGACGCCGTCCGGGTTCAGCGGCGCGACCGCGGTCTCGTTCGCGTTCGGTGTCCCTCCGCCACTGCACCCCACGACGGTCAGCATCGTGGTCGCCAGCAGGGCGGCGCTCAGGGTCTTCCTCCCCATGTGCCCAACTCCTTCCAGGGTTACGGCTCGGGCTCCGGTGGTTGACGGCACTATGTCAGGCGCCCGTAAACCGGTAAAGCTCCTTGTGGGAGCGAGATGCCCAATCGTTACCTGGCTTTTCCGGTGGATCTTGGCGTTCAGGCTCGCGGCCTGGGGGTTTCCAGGCCTGACGGGTTGAAAGTGGGGACTAGACCGGTTAACCAGCCAGCGTTAGGTTGAGTCGCGTCGCACACGAATCAGGCCCGTCCTGCCAAGAGGAGCCGCACATGAAGGAAGTCGTTCCGCTCGCCGAGGGCTGGAGCCTCCACCACGACACGCGCCCGCTGCCCGCCCAGGTCCCCGGCTGCGTGCACACCGACCTGCTCGCCGCCGGGGTGATCCCCGACCCCTACGTCGGTCTCAACGAGCGGGAGGTGCAGTGGGTGGGCCGCCGGGCCTGGACCTACAGCCGCGCCCTCGCCGCCGCCGACACCTCCGACGCGTCCCACGAACGCGTCGACCTGGTCTTCGACGGCCTCGACACCGCCGCGACGATCACCCTGGACGGTCGGGAACTGGGGCGCACCCGCAACATGCACCGCCGCTACCGCTTCGACGTGACCGGCCGACACGGCGGGCTGCACGTGGAGTTCGCGTCGGCGTACGACGAGGCGGAGTTCGTACAGGTGCTGACCGGCGACCGGCCCAACGTCTACCCGGAGCCCTTCCAGTACATCCGCAAGATGGCCTGCTCCTTCGGCTGGGACTGGGGACCCACCCTGGTCACCGCCGGCATCTGGCGTCCGGTCCGGCTGGAGCGCTGGTCGACGGCCCGGCTGGCCGAGGTGCGCCCGCACGTCACCGTCACCGACGGCACCGGCCGGGTGGAGATCCACATCGACGTCGAGCGCACCGAGCGAGGCGCCGGCCGTCCGCTCGCCGTCCGCGCCACGGCGGTCGGCGCGGTCGGCCGGGCCGTGGTGGACGGCACGCGGGCCGTGCTGAAGCTGGACGTGCCCGACGTGGCTTTGTGGTGGCCGCGCGGATACGGCGAGCAGCCGCTCTACGACCTGGAGGTGACCCTCGTCGAGGACGGCGACGAGGAACCGCTCGACACCTGGCACCGGCGCATCGGGTTCCGCACGGTGGAGCTCGACCGTTCCCCCGACGCGCACGGCACCGGCTTCACCTTCGTCGTCAACGGCGTGCGCGTCTTCGCCCGCGGCGTCAACTGGATCCCCGACGACGTCTTCCCGTCCCGCGTCACCCCCGACCGCTACCGCGCGCGCCTCGTCCAGGCCGCCGAGGCGGGCGTCGACCTGGTGCGGATCTGGGGCGGCGGCATCTACGAGGACGACGCCTTCTACGACGTCTGCGACGAGCTCGGCCTCATGGTCTGGCAGGACTTCCTCTTCGCCTGCGCCGCCTACCCCGAGGAGCAGCCGCTGCGCTCCGAGGTGGAGGCCGAGGCGCGGGACAACGTTGTCCGGCTGATGCCGCACCCCTCGCTGGTGCTGTGGAACGGCAACAACGAGAACCTGTGGGGCTTCCGCGACTGGGACTGGGAGCCGGACCTGAAGGGTGACTCGTGGGGCGGCGGCTACTACCTGGACCTGCTGCCCCGCGTCGTCGCCGAACTCGACCCCACCCGCCCCTACACCGCCGGCAGCCCCTGGTCCGGCTCCTGGGAGCACCACCCCAACGACCCGGCGCACGGCACCCACCACTCCTGGGAGGTGTGGAACAGGCGTGACTACGCCGAGTACCGCGACTCCGTGCCCCGGTTCGTCGCGGAGTTCGGCTGGCAGGCGCCGCCCGCGCTCGCGACCCTGCGCCGCGCGCTCCCCGACGAGGAACTCGCCCCCGACTCCCCGGGGATGCTCCACCACCAGAAGGCCGAGGACGGCAACGGCAAGCTGAACCGCGGCATCGCCCGCCACTTCGACCTGCCCGCCGACGACTTCGACCGCTGGCACTACCTCGCCCAGGTCGTCCAGGCCCGCGCCGTGGCCGCCGGCATCGAGCACTGGCGCTCGCACTGGCCGGTCTGCGCCGGAACCGTCGTATGGCAGCTCAACGACTGCTGGCCGGTCAGCTCGTGGGCCGCGGTCGACGGCGACGGCCGCACCAAGCCGCTCTACCACGAGCTGCGCCGCGTCTACGCCGACCGCCTCCTCACCCTCCAGCCCGGAGCGGACGGCCCGACCCTCGCCGTGATCAACCAGAGCGGCGAGACCTGGCGCACTGCGGTTTCGCTGCGCCGCCTGCGGGCCGACGGCGGCGTCACGGCGGAGGCGCCGCTCGAGGTGACCGTCGGCCCCCGTGAGGTCCTCCGGCTGGATGTGCCGCGGGACCTGGTGCCCGACGAGCGATCGGGCAAGGAGTTCCTCGTCGCCGACGCCGACGCCGACGCCGACGCCGACGGACTGCGGGCCGTGCACTTCCCCGTCCCCGACAAGGAGTTCGCCTACCCGGCACCGCGCTACGACGTCGACGTCCAGGCCGTCGGCGACGGCGGTAGTGTCGACGTCGTGGTGACAGCACAGACCCTCGTACGAGACCTCCTGCTGCAGGCCGACCGGCTCGGCGCGGACGCCGTCTGCGACACCGGCCTGCGTACCCTGCTCCCCGGCGAGCGGGCCCGGTTCCGGGTGCGCGGCGCCGGTCACCTCACCGCCGACGTGGTCAGGGGCGCGCTGTTCTGCGTGGCACCGAGGTGAGCGCTCCCACCGAGCGCGTCACCATCAAGGACGTGGCGGCCGCCGCGGGAGTCTCCAAGGGCGCGGTGTCGCTGGCGTTCAACCACAAACCGGGCGTCTCCGAGGCCACGCGCGAGCGGATCTTCGCCGTGGCCCGGGAACTGGGCTGGGCGCCGAACTCCTCGGCGCGCAGCCTGTCCCGGCAGTCGGTGGACACCGTCGGGCTGGCCATCTGCCGGCCCGCGAGGCTGCTCGGTCTGGAGCCGTTCTACATGGAGTTCGTCTCCGGTATCGAGAGCGTGCTCGCCGAGCGGTCCTGCTCGCTGCTGCTGCGGCTGGTGGGCAGTCTGGAGGAGGAGATTCACCTCCAGGAGCGGTGGTGGCGGGAACGCCAGGTCGGCGGGTCCGTCCTGGTCGACTTCCACCAGGACGATCCGCGCGTCGCCGCGCTCGCCGGGACCGGCCTGCCCGCCGTGGCGGTCGGCCACCCCTCCCTCACCGGGGGCTTCCCGTCGGTGTGGACCGACGACGCCACGGCCGTCGCCGAGGCGGTGCGCTACCTGGCCGCCCTCGGCCACCGGCGCATCGCCCGGGTGGGCGGCCCGGCGGGCCTCGGTCACAGCGCGATCCGCACCGCCGCGTTCGAGGAGACGATGGCGGAACTCGGGCTCGCCGGCGGCCGGCACCTGGAGACCGGATTCTCGGGGGAGGACGGCGCCCGGGCGACGCGGTCCCTGCTGCTGTCGCCCGACCGGCCGACCGCGATCGTCTACGACAACGACATCATGGCCGTCGCCGGGCTGGGCGTCGCCGCCGAGATGGGCGTCGCCGTACCGGACGAGCTGTCCCTGCTCGCTTGGGACGACTCACAGCTGTGCCGGCTGACCCATCCCACGCTGTCGGCGATGAGCCACGACGTGCACGGGTTCGGCGCCCAGGTGGCGCGGATGCTGTTCGACGTGATCGCCGGCGAGGACGTCCCCTCCCGGCCGGTGGCGACGCCCGAACTGGTGCCGCGCGCGTCGACGGCACCGCCCCCTGCGTGAAGGCCTCGACGGAGAAGGGGCGCGGCATGTGGCCGCGCCCCTTCTCCGTCGCTGCCGCCCGGTCAGGAGGCGGCGCAGGCCGAGCCGTTGAGGGTGAACGCGGCGGGGACACCGTTGCCGCCGGTCGAGGAGCCGCTGAGGCCGAAGCTCACCGAGCCGCCCGCCGGGATCGTCCGGGTCCACGACTCGTGGGTCGCCCGCACGGTACGCCCGTCCTGGGTCGCCCTGGCGTTCCAGACCGAGTTGATCCTCTGGTCGCCGGGGAAGGCGAAGCTCAGCTCCCAGCCGTCCACGGCCCGGTCGGAGCGGTTGCGGATGGTGACCTCGGCGTTGAACGAGCTGCCCCAGTCGCTCAGCCGGTACTCCACCGCGCAGGCCGCCGTGCCGGAGCCGGGGGTGGTGCCGGCGGTCACCGTGGCCGACCGCGGCGAGCGGTTGCCCGCGGCGTCACGGGCGTAGACGGCGAACGTGTAGCGGGTGTTCGCGGTCAGGCCGGTCACCGTGACCGCGGTGGTGACGGAGGCGGCGACCGTGGTCTCCTGGCCGCCGTCCACCCGGACCACGTCGTAGCCGGTGACCCCGGTGTCGTCGGTGGCGGCCGGCCAGCTCAGCCGCAGGCTGGTGCTCGTGGCGTCCGAGGCGGTCGGCGTGCCCGGGGCGGTCGGGGCGGTGGCGTCACCGCCGGTGCCGCCGGAGAAGACACTGGCCTCCTCGGCGGTGGCCTCGATGCCGTCGGCGCCGTCGAACAGGCGCTGTCCCCAGGCGGTGGGGCGTGAGGCGTCGAAGCCCTGGACGAGGTCGAGGTACTCGACGCCGCCGCCGTTGCCGCTCCAGGACCAGCCCAGGTAGCCGATGCCCAGCGACTGCGCGGTTGCCATGATGGCGTCCTCGTCCGGGTCGCCGTCGGAGTGCATGTCGCCGAACTCGCCGACCACGACGGGGAGTTTGGCGCTCACGAACCGGTTGAGGTAGTCGCGGACCTCGGCAGCCGTGTCGTAGACGCCGTACATGTGGATGTCGAAGACCGTGTTGCGGTCCGGGTCGGCGGCGAACACGTCGGCGGCGTTGTCGCGCATCGTGAACGACCAGTCCTGGCCCCAGTTGGGGGCGTCGACCATGAGGGTGTGGTCGAGTCCTCCCGCCCGCAGCCGGCCGATGGCGGTCCTGGTGTCGGCGGTCCAGGCGCTGTAACCGCTGTTGCCGTGCGGCTCGTTGCCGATGTTGACGATGACGTACTTCTCCTCGCCCACGAGGGCGCTCTTGACGTCCAGCCAGTAGTCCACGGCCTCGGAGAGCGGCGCGGCGGCGCCGGCCTCGCCGTAACCGGTGGTGTCGTGCGCCTCCAGGACGCAGATCAGACGGTTCTCCTTGCACTCGGCGACCACGTGGGCGACGTCCGCGGTGTCGTTGCGGGTCCACTGGTCGCCTGTACTGAGCACCACCCGGACCGAGTTGGCGCCCTTTGCCTTGATGTCCTTGAGCGCCTGATCGGTGCGGTCGGGGTACCAGGTGTGCGCGTGGTTGACGCCGCGCATCACGAAGTCCTCCCCGTTGGCGTCCAGCAGACGGCCCTCACTGACGTGGAATCCGGAGGGGGCAGCCGCCTGCGCAGCAGGCGCGGCGGCGAGGAGTGAGGCGCCCACGGCGAGGATCGTGCCCGTGGCCGCGGCCAGTTTCGTTCTCATGATTGCTCCCGGCTCGAGAATGTGCGGGGCGATACGGAAAGGCGGAAAAGCCTTTCAATCGTGAATGCCAAAGGGAAACGCCTGAAAACGGCTGCGTCCCGCGCCGATTCGGTATATCCGCCCTTTGGCATTCACGAGAGTATGGATGCTCCAGAAGGAACACAATGCCTTTGACAGAACCGGTTAAGTAGATTCTTCGGCAGGGGCCGTCAAACGGTCTGGCCGCTGCTTTCACGGGCCTGCCGAACGGCGGCCGCCGCCGCGCCCACCAGCCCCGCGTCACGCGCCAGGGCGGCGGGCCGCACGGTCACCGCGCGGGCGAAGTCGAGCACCGCGTACGCCCGCAGATGACGGCGCAGCGGCCCGAACAGAGTCTCCCCGGCCTGGGCGACGCCCCCGCCGACGACGGCCACCTCGATCTCCAGCAGCGTGGCCACCCCCGCGATCGCGGCGGCCAGCGCCCGCGCGGACCGGTCGTAGGCGGCGAGGGCCCGGGCGTCACCCGCACGGGCCGCGTCGGCGACCGCGGCGGCGGTCGGCTCCGCGCCCGGCGGCGGTGTCCAGCCCGCTCGCAGCGCGTACCGGGTGATGGCGGTGCCGCTGGCGTACCCCTCGACGCAGCCGCGGGCGCCACAGGCACAGGGCGGGCCGTCCACGGCCACCGAGACATGGCCGATGTGGCCGGCGTTGCCGGACGGTCCCGGACGCAGCCGCCCGTCCAGGACGAGACCCCCGCCCACGCCCGTCGAGACGACCATGCACAGCGCGTTGTCGACGCCCCGCGCGGCACCCCGCCAGTGCTCGGCGGCCGCCATCGCCACGGCGTCGCCCAGGAGCACCGGTTCGGTGCCCGGCGGCAGGGCCGGATGCGCGCGGACACTGTCGACCAGCGGAAACGCCCGCCACGCGGGGATGTTCACCGGGCTGACCGTCCCCGCCGCCGTGTCCACGGGGCCGGCGCTGGCGATACCCATCCCCCGCACGCCGTGCCACGCCGGATCCCGGGCCAGCGCGTCGACCACGGCGTCGACGGTCCCTGCGAGCCGGGTCGTGGACTCCCGTGCCGGCGTGGGTCGTTCCACGCGCCCCAGGACGCGGCCCTCCTCGTCGACCAGGGCACCCGCGATCTTCGTGCCCCCGATGTCGAGGGCGGCGTACACCGGACGGGGCGAGGACGTCTCATCCCATGTGGACAACGTTGTCATCCTTTGCGTCCTTCGTCGGAGGGGTCGGGCTCGCAGGGGCCGGGCGCGAAAGGGCTGCCCGCGCGGCTGCGGAATCCGCGTCGGCGGTCACGCCCGGAGCGGCCACGAACAAGGTCCCGGAGCCTTCCACGCGGACGTGCTCGTCGGCGGCGGACAGGAAGCACGACGCGCCCCGTCCGAGCCGCACCGCCGTGCCGTCGGCCGCCCGCAGCCGGACGGAACCGGCCACGCACAGGGCCACGCGGGGGCCGCCGCCGGGGACGAGCGGACCGGACGTGCCGGCGAGCTCCACGCGGTACAGGGCGAACTCCTCCGCCGGGCAGTCGTACGCCTCGGTGAGCCCGGGGCCGGCCACCGTCCTGGGGTGTACCACCGGCACCCGCACCGCCGGGTCGGTGACCCGCAGCAGCTCCGGGACGTCCACCTCCTTGGCCGTCAGCCCCGCGCGGAGCACGTTGTCGGAGTTGGCCAGCACCTCGACGCCGAGTCCTCTCACATAGGCGTGCAGCCCGCCGGCCGGCATGAACAACGCCGTGCCTGGCTCCAGTACCTGATGGCGCATCAGCAGGGCGGCCACCAGTCCGGGATCGCCGGGGTGGTGGCGCGCCATGCGCACCACCGCGTCGTACGCACCGGCGAACGGGCCGTCGGTGGACGAGCGTCGCCGGCAGGCGTCCACGACCGAGCCCACCAGCGCCTCGCGACGGCCGGGCGGCCACTCCAGGACCGTGCGCAGCGCCTCGCCGGACGCTTCTCCGTCACCACGGCCGTCACCGTCACCGTCACCGGCCCCGTCACCGTCCCCGTCGCTGTCGCGCAGCAGGTCGACGAGCGGGCGCAGCGCGGTGAGGCCGAGTCCGGCCAGGACGTCGGCGGCCTCGCGCGGCGGGCGGAGACCTGCCAGGACCTCGAAGGGGGTGAGCGCGCAGAGGAGTTCGGGTTTCGCCCAGTCGTCGGCGTACGGCCCCCGCGCGCCCGCCCGCAGCTGCGCGGCGAACGCCGTCCGCGCCCGCTCGCGGTCGGGATGCACCTGGATCGACAGGGGCTGGTCGGCGGCGAGCACCTTCAGCAGGAACGGCAATCTGCCGCCGAACCGCCGGGCGCAGTCCGCGCCCAGCTCCCGCTCGGGGTCGGCGGCCACCACGTCCCGCAGGGTGGTGGCGTGCCCGCTCCGCACGAGCCCCGACGGGCCGGAGGGGTGCGCTCCCATCCACAGCTCCGCCTCCGGCCCGGCGGAAGGCGCCGCGCGCCCCTGGAGGCGGGCCAGCGCGTGCCGGGAGCCCCAGGCGTACGGCTTGATGATCGGTTGCAGTAGGTCCACGGGCGTACGTTAACGGGCGGCGAACGGATTTCCACCGCCCGATCTCGAGCTTGTTATTAAACCGGTATAGCTAGTTAGGTGCAGCCGTGAGTGCGGCCGCGTCCGTGGCTTTCCGGGCCGGATGTGCCGTCGCGTGGCTGCCGCACGGCCGTCCATGTGACGGCCGTGCGGCGGTCGTACGGCCGTCGTGCGAGGCGAGTCGGTGCGATGACAGGGCCTTGGCCAGCGGTTGGTGACGCTCGGTGATGCTCCCCCCTTGCCCTGATGGGGGGCGGGCGGTGGTGAAAGGCCCGGCGAACGGGAGCGCGCCCGTCGGGGCGCGGCGCCAGGCGGGGAAGGGGTCGCGGTCGCCTCCTTCGATTCGGACCGCTTCTGACCAGCACTGATCGTTCCGTTTCGTTCGGCGTGCGGTCGAACGAGGGGCTCATCGGTCTGTCGTACGAGGCCTCATACCAGAGTGGGACGCTCTGCGGGGGTCTTTGGCAACTGCCCACCGCACATGATGCGCGGGCGACTACTGTCAGTGTCCGTCGGGCGACGCAGAACCAGTTCACCGGTGCTGCCGACCGGCCGCGATGGCGCATGCCCGTATCGCGCGGCACCGCGCGCCAGGGCATCCGACCGACGGACCAGTACACGGACCAGTACGAGGACACCGATGTCACACCTCCGCGCACCGGCCGCACGCGCAGACCGCCGTGAAGGCGGACGGCACGGGCGACCGGTCGCCCGCACTGCCCCCGCACTGCCCGAGGCACACATACGGTCCCAACTGCTGCGCCTCGCCGTCCTGCCGCCCGTCGCGGTCGCCCTCGGCGGCTGCGCGGCCGTGCTGTTCACCGTCCGCTCCACCGGCGTACGGACCGGTCTCACCCTGTGGGCCGTCCTCGCCGGGGCGGCATGCGTGGCCCTCGCCGGCATCGTGATCGCCGCCGTGGCCGCCCGGCGCGCCGCCCGGTCGGTGCACGAACGCGTCGCCGCGCTGCGCCGCGGCAGCACACGGCGCGAGGCCGACCTGCGCGCCCTCGTCGAAGGACTCCGGCGCGGCGAGGCGCCGCCCCCGCTCGCCCCGCACGGCGCACCGCCCGAGGACGCCGACGACTTCGACCTGCTCGCCGCCGACCTCACCCGCCTGCACGACGGCGCCGTCACCGCCGTCGTGCAGGCCGCGCAGCTCTCCAGCCAGACCGGCAGCGAACAGAAACTCGAAGTCTTCGTCAACCTGGCCCGCCGGCTGCAGTCCCTGGTGCACCGCGAGATCGCCCTCCTTGACGACCTCGAGAACGAGATCGAGGACCCCGACCTGCTCAAGAGCCTGTTCCACGTCGACCACCTCGCCACCCGGACCCGGCGCCACGCCGAGAACCTGGCCGTGCTCGGCGGTGCCGTCTCGCGGCGGCAGTGGAGCAACCCGGTCTCCATGACCGAGGTGCTGCGCTCGGCGATCGCCGAGGTGGAGCAGTACTCGCGGGTCAAACTCGTCCCGCCGATCGACGGCACCCTGCGCGGCCACGCCGTCGCCGACGTGATCCACCTGCTCGCCGAACTCGTCGAGAACGCCACGGTGTTCTCCGCCCCGCACACCCAGGTGCTGCTGCGCGCCAGCCTCGTCACGTCCGGGCTCGCCGTCGAGGTCGAGGACCGCGGCCTCGGCATGCCGGTCGACGAGCAGGCGCGGATGAACCAGCTGCTCCACGACCCCGACCAGGTCAATGTGGCCCGCCTGCTGGCGGACGGCCGCATCGGGCTGTACGTCGTCTCCCAACTCGCCCGCCGGCACGGGATCGAGGTGCGCCTGCAGTCCAACATCTACGGGGGCGTGCAGGCCGTGCTCGTCGTACCCCAGGAGCTGCTGGGCGCGGCCGCGGGTTCGGGTGGCGAAGCGGAGGAGAACACGGGGCGAGCTGCCGGCGCGGCCGGGGGCACGGGGACGGGCACGGCACCCTCGCCCGCACCGCAGCCCCGGCACCAGCCGGTCCACCAGCGCGCCCACAACGGGCAGGACGTCCACGTCCGCCCGGGCACGCACTCCGCCGCCTTCCCCGACCAGGGTGCGCACCCCGACCCCGGCGCTCACCCCGCCCCCCTCCCCACCCGTGGCCCGCGTACCGAGCGGGTGAACCCCGCGGACGCGGCTCCCGGCATCCGTGCCGAGGACCGGCCGGTCGTCGCCGAGCGGGAGGGGGTGCCGCCCGTGCCCCGGCACGGCGGTGTCGTGCGCGGCACCATGGGCAAGCCCCGGCTGCCCCGGCGCCGCGCGCAGGAACACATCGTCCCCCAGCTGCGCGGCGGCCCCGTACCGCGCCAGGACGACGACCAGCCCGTCGGCCACGACCCCGGCCTGATGGCGGCCTTCCAGCGGGGCATCGGTCTCGCCGAGGCCCAGCAGAGCCTGGAGCCGGCGGGCGACCCCCAGCCCGGCCCGGTCCCCGCGGAGCCGCCCACCACGGTCGTACCCCCGCTGGACGTACGACCAGTACGACCCGTACGCGCGTCCGTGACCCCCGAGGCGATGGCCTCCGACCTCCGTTCCACCACCCGGCACGACGGGAGCGCGTCCGCCGGATGACCACCCCCGCCCCACCCCCCTGCGCTCCCGCAGACCTTCGTACCCCAAGGAGTCGATCCACCATGGCGAGCGATGCCTCCACCGGCCTCGTATCCGATCTCGACTGGCTGATGAGCGGCCTCGTGCAGCGCGTCCCCCACACCACCAGCGCGGTCCTGCTGTCCTGCGACGGCCTGGTGAAGTCGGTGCACGGCCTCGATCCCGACAGCGCCGACCACATGGCGGCGCTGGCCTCCGGCCTCTACTCCCTCGGCCGCAGCGCCGGAGTGCGCTTCGGCGACGGCGGCGACGTCCGGCAGGTGGTCGTCGAGCTGGACTCGACCCTGCTGTTCGTCACCACCGCCGGCTCCGGCACCTGTCTCGCCGTGCTCGCCGGCCGGGAGGCCGACGCGGCCGTGCTGGGCTACGAGATGGCGATGCTGGTCAAGAGCGTCCGCCCGTACCTGGTGACCGCGCCCCGGCAGCACGCCGTCGAACCCACGGCGATGAGGCCTTGAGCGCGGCGACGGCCGGCGACGGGCCCTGGCTCGATGACGCGGCCGGGCGGCTGGTGCGCCCGTTCACGGTCAGCAACGGCCGCACCCGCCCCACCGTCGCGCTCGACCTGATGTCGCAGGTGATGGCCACCGGCGCCACCGCCCTCGGCTACCTCGGCCCCGAACACGCGCAGGCCCTCGACCTGTGCCGCGCACCCGTCTCGGTCGCCGAGATCGCCGCCCATCTGAAGCTGCCGGCGGTGGTCGCCAAGGTGCTGCTGGCGGACCTCGTCGACTGCGGGGCGCTGACCACCAAGCCCCCCGCCTTCCACCACAACCCCACGGACCGGGCCCTTCTGGAGGCAGTGCTCGATGGACTACGACGACAGCTCTGAGTACGACTACACCGCCGGTCACGACGACGGCGCCGACCCCTTTCCCACCGCCCTGAAGATCCTGGTCGCGGGCGGGTTCGGGGTCGGCAAGACCACTTTCGTCGGCGCGGTCAGCGAGATCGCCCCGCTGAGCACCGAGGAGCTCCTCACCACCGTCAGCGTCGGAACCGACAACCTCGACGGCATCGAGAACAAGATGGAGACGACCGTCGCCATGGACTTCGGTCGGATCACCCTCGACTCCGACCATGTGCTGTACCTGTTCGGCACACCCGGACAGGAACGGTTCTGGTTCATGTGGGACGA
This sequence comes from Streptomyces sp. TSRI0107, assembly GCF_001905845.1. Taxonomy (GTDB): domain Bacteria; phylum Actinomycetota; class Actinomycetes; order Streptomycetales; family Streptomycetaceae; genus Streptomyces. Next base: position 67,058 of record NZ_LIVZ01000014.1, read on the forward strand.
GTTGTCCGAGGGCGCGCTCGGCGCGGTCATCCTCGCCGACACCCGCCGGCTGGAGGAGTGCTTCGCGGCCGTCGACTTCTTCGAGGAGCGCGGCCTCGGCTTCATCATCGCCGTCAACGAGTTCGACGGGGCGCACCGCTACGACCCCGAGGAGGTGCGGGCCGCCATCGACCTCGACCCGCGGATCCCCGTGGTCCGCTGCGACGCCCGGATCTCCGCCTCCGGTGTCCAGACCCTGCTCACCCTGGTCCGGCACCTCATCGCCCACGCCCCCTCCGTCCCCGCGCCGAGCCACGGCGCGCACCGGTGACCACCGGCCCCTACGACGCCACCACCCCCGACGACGACACCGGCCCCGACTGTCCGACCGCCCCCGACGCCCGACCGGCCCCGACCGTCCCAATGCCCCCGATCGTCCCCATGCCACTGACCGTCCCCATGTCACCCGACCTCCCCGACCTCCCCGACCGCCCATCGTCCCTTCGCCCCATCGCACGGAGCCGCACATGACATCCGCCCACAGCGACGGAGCCCGCCCATGAGCTACGACCCGCCGCGCCCGGCCGGTCGTCTGCTGCTCACCCCCGAGGACAAGGAGGCCCCCGCCCGCACCCTGCGGCTGCGCGGACTCGGTCTCGGGGAGCGCCCGGAGCCCGCCCTCGACGCCTTCGCGGCACAGCTCGCCGCGCACACCGGGGCGCCGTACGCCATGGTCAACTTCCTGCACGAGCACGGGCAGTTCTTCGCCGGTCTGCGCGCCCCGGCGGCCGGGCCCGCCGGGCCCGACGGCGGTCCCCGGCCCGTGGTCGGCCGCCATCTGCCGCGCGACCACGGCTTCTGCCCCCATGTGGTGGCCCGGCGCAAGGCGCTCGTCCTGGAGGACGTCCGCGACTATCCGCGGTTCGCGGGCAACCCGGTCGTCGACGAGTTCGGCATCCGCTCCTATCTCGGCGCCCCGCTCATCGACACCACCGGCATGGTGCTGGGCACGGTGTCCGTCGCCGACGTCGCGCCCCGCCCCTGGGGCCGCCTCGGCCTGGAGACCATCAAGTCGACGGCCGCGGATCTCGCCGCACGCCTGGAGGGCGGCCCCGCGCGTTGACCCCTCCGGGGGGTGTGAAGGAAAGCTGTGGCGCCGCTTAAGAAAACCTCGATGGACCGGGGGCATCCTCGTACGGAAGATTGCTAGGCGATTCCACACCTCTCCCCGTCCACGGGCTTATTCGGCATGCCCGCGGCCGGGATCTCACCCTCAGGAGCCGTTGCGTTGAAGGCGCTGGTCAAGGAGAAGGCGGAGCCCGGGCTCTGGCTCGCGGACGTCCCGGAGCCCGCCGTCGGACCCGGCGACGTACTGATCAAGGTGCTGCGCACCGGTATCTGCGGCACCGATCTGCACATCCGGTCCTGGGACGGCTGGGCGCAGCAGGCGATCCGCACCCCGCTCGTCGTCGGGCACGAGTTCGTCGGCGAGGTCGTCGGGACCGGCCGGGACGTCACCGACATCGCGGTCGGCGACCGGGTCAGCGGCGAGGGCCATCTGGTGTGCGGCAAGTGCCGCAACTGCCTGGCCGGACGCCGCCACCTGTGCCGGGCCACGGTCGGCCTCGGCGTCGGCCGGGACGGCGCGTTCGCCGAGTACGTGTCGCTGCCCGCGTCCAACGTGTGGGTACACCGGGTGCCGGTGGACCTCGACGTCGCGGCGATCTTCGACCCGTTCGGCAACGCGGTGCACACCGCGCTGTCGTTCCCGCTGGTGGGCGAGGACGTGCTGATCACCGGCGCCGGCCCGATCGGTCTGATGGCCGCCGCGGTGGCCCGGCACGCCGGTGCCCGCAACGTGGTGATCACCGATGTCAGCGAGGAGCGCCTGGAGCTGGCCCGCAAGATAGGGGTGAGCCTCGCGCTGAACGTCTCCGGCACGACGATCGCCGACGGGCAGCGGGAGCTGGGCCTGCGCGAGGGCTTCGACATCGGACTGGAGATGTCCGGCCGCCCCGAGGCGATGCGCGACATGATCGCCAACATGACGCACGGCGGCCGGATCGCCATGCTCGGCCTGCCGTCCGAGGAGTTCCCGGTCGACTGGGCCCGGATCGTCACCTCGATGATCACCGTCAAGGGCATCTACGGCCGGGAGATGTTCGAGACCTGGTACGCCATGTCGGTGCTGCTCGAAGGCGGCCTCGACCTCGCCCCCGTGATCACCGGCCGGTACGACTACCGCGACTTCGAGGCGGCGTTCGCCGACGCGGCGAGCGGCCGCGGCGGCAAGGTCATCCTCGACTGGACCGCGTAGCAGTCCCCGTACAGCTTTAGGAGCTTCCTCGATGTTCGACTCCGTGCGCGACGACCTGCGCGCCACCCTCGACGAGATCCGCGCCGCCGGCCTGCACAAGCCGGAGCGGGTGATCGGCACCCCGCAGTCCGCGACCGTGAACGTCACCGCGGGCGGCCGTCCCGGCGAGGTCCTCAACTTCTGCGCCAACAACTACCTCGGTCTCGCCGACCACCCCGAGGTCGTCGCCGCGGCCCACGAGGCGCTGGACCGCTGGGGCTACGGCATGGCCTCCGTGCGCTTCATCTGCGGCACCCAGGAGGTGCACAAGGAGCTGGAGGCGCGGCTGTCCGCCTTCCTCGGCCAGGAGGACACGATCCTGTACTCCTCCTGCTTCGACGCCAACGGCGGTGTCTTCGAGACGCTGCTCGGCCCCGAGGACGCGGTGATCTCCGACGCCCTCAACCACGCGTCGATCATCGACGGCATCCGCCTGTCCAAGGCCCGCCGCTTCCGCTACGCCAACCGGGACCTGGAGGACCTGGAGCGCCAGCTGAAGGAGGCCTCCGACGCGCGCCGCCGCCTGATCGTCACCGACGGCGTCTTCTCCATGGACGGCTATGTGGCGCCGCTGCGGGAGATCTGCGACCTCGCCGACCGGTACGACGCCATGGTCATGGTCGACGACTCGCACGCCGTCGGCTTCGTCGGCCCCGGCGGGCGCGGCACCCCCGAGCTGCACGGCGTGATGGACCGCGTCGACATCATCACCGGCACCCTCGGCAAGGCGCTCGGCGGCGCCTCCGGCGGCTACGTCGCCGCCCGCGCCGAGATCGTCGCCCTGCTGCGCCAGCGCTCCCGGCCGTACCTGTTCTCCAACACCCTCGCCCCGGTGATCGCCGCCGCCTCGCTGAAGGTCCTCGACCTGCTGGAGGCCGCGGACGACCTGCGTGTCCGGCTCCGCGAGAACACCGCGCTGTTCCGCCGCCGGATGACCGAGGAGGGCTTCGACATCCTCCCCGGCGACCACGCCATCGCGCCCGTGATGATCGGCGACGCCGCCGAGGCGGGCCGGATGGCCGAGCTGCTGCTGGAGCGCGGCGTGTACGTCATCGGCTTCTCCTACCCGGTGGTGCCGCAGGGCCAGGCCCGGATCCGGGTCCAGCTGTCCGCCGCGCACTCCACGGACGACGTCAACCGGGCCGTGGACGCGTTCGTGGCCGCCCGCGCGGAGCTGGCCGGCTGATCCGGGCCGGTCTCCCGACCTGAGAGAATCGACCCCGTGATCGAAGCGCGGCGGCTGCACATCCTCCGTGCGGTGGCGGACCACCGCACGGTGACGGCGGCTGCCGCCGCGCTGTATCTCACGCCGTCCGCGGTCTCCCAGCAGCTGACGGCCCTGGAGCAGGAGACCGGCCACCGGCTGGTGGAGCGCGGCGCCAAGGGCGTACGGCTCACCCCCGCCGGCGAGATCCTGCTCGAACACACCAACCTCGTCCTCGCCCAGCTGGAGCGGGCCGAGGCCGAGCTCGCCGCGTACAGCTCGGGCGCGGCGGGCACGGTGACCGTCGCCGCCTTCGCGACCGGCATCGCCCAGGTCGTCGCGCCCGCCGTGGCCCGTCTCGCCCGCACCTCGCCCGGCATCGGCATCCGGGTCCAGGACGCCGAGGGCGACGCCAGCCTGCCGATGGTGCTGGACCGGCAGGTCGACGTGGCGGTGGCCGTCGAGTACCGGGGGGCGCCGCCCGCCGACGATCCCCGGCTGACGCACGTGCCGCTGTACGCGGAGCCGTTCGACGCGGTCGTCCCCGTCACCCACCGGCTCGCCGACGCCCCGGAGGTACCGCTGGCGGAGCTGGCCAAGGACCCGTGGATCGGCCCGTACCCCGGCAACCCCTGCCATGACGTGGTCGTGCTGGCCTGCGAGAGCGCCGGGTTCCAGCCGCGTCTGGAGCACTCCTCCGACGACTTCCGCGCCGTCGTGGCGCTGGCCTCGGCCGACGCGGGCGTGGCCCTCGTACCGCGCTCGGCGCTGCGCGGCATGGACCTGGCGGGGGTGGTGGTCCGGCCGGTCGACGGGGTGGCGCCCACCCGCCGGGTCTTCGCGGCCGTCCGCCGGGGCGCCGAGGAGCACCCGCTGATCCGGCCCGTGCTGGACGCGCTGCGGGCGGCCGCCGAAGGGTAGGGAACCGGTCGGCGGCCGAACGCAGTCTGGGCTGTCATGCGTGTGACGATGATCCTCCCGGCCCTGACCGAGGCGACGAGCCCGCTGTTCCGGCCCATCAAGTACTCGCTGTTCCCGCCCCTGGGCCTGGCCACCCTCGCCGGCTACCTCGACCCCGACGACGAGGTCACCCTCCACGACGAACACGTGGAGCGCCTCGACCTGGAGGCCCTGCCGACCCCCGACCTGCTGGTCGTCCAGCCGTACATCACCTCCGCCAGACGCTCCTACGAGATAGCCGACCACTTCCGTGCCCGCGGCGTGCACGTGGCCATGGGCGGACTGCACGTGACCTCGCTGCCCGAGGAGGCCGCGGCGCACGCCGACACGATCTTCACCGGCCCCGGCGAGGACACCTGGCCGCTGTTCCTGAAGGATTTCCGCGACGGCGTGCCCGCCCGCCGTTACGACTCGACGTTGCGCACCCTCGCCGGACTGCCGCCGGTCCGCCGTGACCTGATCAAGCGCCACCTGTACCTCGTCCCCAACTCGATCGTGGTGTCCCGCGGCTGCCCGCACCACTGCGACTTCTGCTACAAGGACGCCTTCTTCGAGGGCGGGAAGTCCTTCTACACCCAGGCCGTCGACGACGCCCTCGCCGAGATCGACCGGCTGCCCGGCCGCCACCTGTACTTCCTCGACGACCACCTGCTCGGCAACCGGCGGTTCGCCGAGGCGCTGTTCGACGGCATGAAGGGGATGGGCCGCCTGTGGCAGGCGGCGGGCACGGTCAGCTCCGTGCTGAAGCCGGACCTGCTGGAGCGCGCCGTGGAGGCCGGGCTGCGCAGCCTGTTCGTCGGCTTCGAGACCGTCAACGACGCCAACCTCGCCGAGCGCCGCAAGAACCAGAACATCGGCACCGACTACGCGGCGGCGGTACGGCGGCTGCACGACGCCGGGGTCATGGTCAACGCCAGCTTCGTCTTCGGCCTCGACCAGGACGGGCCGGACGTGTTCGACCGGACCGTGGCGTGGGCGGTCGACCAGGGCATCGAGACGGCGACTTTCCACATCATGACGCCGTATCCGTCGACCGGCTTGTGGAAGCAGCTGGAGTCCGAGGGGCGGATCGTGCACCGCGACTGGGACCTCTACGACACCCGCCACGTCGTCCACCGCCCCAAGGGGATGACCCCGCGTCAACTGGAGGACGGCTACTGGCGGGCGTACCGCGACTTCTACCGCTGGTCCAGCATCTGGCGCGGCTCGGCGGCGCAGCCCGGCCCGCACGAGCGGCTGCGGCACCTGGCGTACGCGGGCGGCTGGAAGAAGTTCGAGCCCGCGTGGGACCTGCTGATCCGCTCGAAGCGGGTGGTGCGGGCGCTGCCGGCGCTGGAGCGGACGCTGGCGGCGTTCGGCGGGAGGCAATGATCGGCGGCCGCCCCCTGTCTGCCTCCCACTCTGTTTCATATCCGGGATAACATCCCGGATATGAAACAGAACCTCTCCGACGCCGGGCCGGACCCCGTCGACGCCCGGCTCGGCGCCCGCCTCGCGGAGCTGCGGGCCGAACACGGCTGGTCGCTCGGCGAGCTGGCGGAGCGCAGCGGGGTCAGCCGGTCCACCCTGTCCCGCGCCGAACGGGCGGAGATCAGCCCCACCGCCGCCGTCCTGAACCGTCTGTGCAACGTCTACGGACGCACCATGTCCCGGCTGCTCAGCGAGGTCGAGGCGGAGCCCGCGCCGCTGCTGCGCGCCGCCGAACAGCCGGTGTGGGAGGACCGTGCCTCCGGGTTCGTACGGCGCTCCGTGTCGCCGCCGCACCCCGGGCTGCGCGGCGAACTCGTCGAGGGACGGCTCGCCCCGGGCGCCGACCTGGCCTACGACCGGCCGCCCGTGCCCGGCCTCGAACAGCACATCTGGGTGCTGGAGGGCGCCCTGGAGGTGACCGCGCAGGACGTCGGGCACCGTCTCGACGCCGGGGACTGCCTGCGCCTGCGGGTGTGGGGTCCGACGCGGTTCCGGTGCGCGGGTCCCCGCGAGGCGCGCTATGTGCTGGCGGTGGTGCTGCCGTGACCATCGTCCGGCTGGACGCCGGCCGACTGCGCGAGCGGGCCGACGAGTTCGCGGAGCTGCTGGTCGACACCGTGGCGGGCGGCGCCTCCGTCGGCTTCCTCGGCCCGCTCGACCCCGCCGAGGCCGCGGCCTGGTGGCGGGAGCGGGCCGCGGAGGTCGCCACCGGGCAGCTCGCCGTCTGGGCGGCGGACGACGGGGACCGGCTGGTCGGCACCGTCGGCCTCGCCTTCGCCGGCAAGGCCAACAGCCGCCACCGCGCCGAGGTGGTCAAGCTGATGGTGCGCCGCGACGGCCGCGGCCGGGGCATCGGGCGCCGCCTCCTGGCCACCGCCGAGCGGGCCGCCGCCGGGTCCGGGATCACCCTGCTCCACCTCGACACCGAGACCGACAGCCTCGCCGAGCGTCTGTACGGCTCGGCGGGCTGGACGCGGCTCGGCGCGATCCCCGACTACGCGGCGGCACCCGGCGGGGAACTGCGGCCGACGACGATCTACTACAAGCGGCTCCCCGGCGCCGCCGGTACGGCTCCCACCAGGTGAATGTCAGTGGCAGGGGCTACCGTGCGGGGCATGTCGGATGCCGAAGACGTACGCCGTATCGCCCTGTCGCTGCCGGACACCACGGAGAAGATCGCCTGGAGCATGCCCACGTTCCGGGTGGCGGGGAAGATGTTCGCCACGCTGCCCGAGGACGAGACCTCCATGGCGGTGCGCTGTCCCAAGGACGAGCGTGACGAACTGGCCCTGGCCGAACCGGAGAAGTTCTGGATCGCCGACCACGAGGCCCAGTTCGCCTGGGTGCGGGTACGGCTCGCCGCGCTGGAGGACGAGACGGAACTGCGGGACATCCTCGCCGACTCCTGGCGGCAGGCGGCCCCGCCCCGACTCCTGGACTCCCACCCGCAGTTGGGGCTGCCGGCCGCGGAGTGAAAATCCCTTGGGCGCGCCCGGCCGCCGTGGCATGATCCCCGGGCCCGAGTGGGGGCCGGGGAGGGAGTGGGCCAGTGACGTCCGGGACACCGTCGCAGGGGGAGGGCCGGGGAAGCGGGGCGAGCGGGGGAGGCACGGCGACCGGCACCGGTAGCGAAGCCGTCCCCGGCCCCGGCTCGCACGGCTTGTGGTCACGTGACTTCGGCCTGTTCTTCGTCGCCCGCGCCGTCGCCCGGCTCGGCGACACCATGCCGCCGGTCGCCCTGGCCGCGGGCCTGCTCCAGCACGGGTACGGAGCCGGCGCGGTCGGCCTGGCGATGGCCGCGACCGCCGCCACCTTCGCCGGGCTCGTCGTCTTCGCCGGGGTGATCGCCGACCGGTTCGCCACCCGCACGCTGATGATCTGGGCCGACCTGGTCCGCCTCGGCACCCAGGCCGTCGCGGCGGGGCTGTTCCTCGCCGACCACGTGGTCCTCTGGGAGATCTGCGCGATCGGCCTGGTCAACGGCGCCGCGGGGGCCCTCTTCCAGCCCGGCGTGGCCAGCATGGTGCCCCGCCTCGCCGCGGACGTCCAGGGTGCCAACGGGGCGATCCGGGTCGCCGAGTCGGTCGCCCAGCTCGCCGGACCCGCCGTCGCCGGCCTGCTCGTCGGCTTCGCCTCACCCGGCGGGGTGTTCGCCGCCCACGCCGCCACCTACGCGATCAGCGCCCTGTGCCTCCTGCTGCTGCGCCTGCCCCCGCTCGCCCCCGACAGCCGCCCCACCGGTCACGCGGCGGGCACCTTCCGGGCGGACCTGGTCGAGGGCTGGCACGAGTTCCGCTCCAGGACCTGGCTGTGGGGCGTGATCGCCGTCTGGTGCCTCTACATGATCGCCGTCTGGGGGCCGACCGGTCCCCTGGTGGCCACCGAGGTGGTGCGCGACCACGGGCCGCGCGCCTACGGCCTGGTCAACTCCGCCCTCGGCGCCGGCACCGTCGTCGGCGGACTCCTCGCCCTGCGGCTGCGGCCCCGCCGGATGCTGCGCGCCGGCGCGATCGCCCTGACCGGCTTCGCCGGGTACCCGCTCGCCGTCGGCCTCGGACTCGGCGTCCCCGCCATGGCGGCCGGGGCCGCGGTCGCCGGGGCCGGGCTGTCGTTCTGGGGCGTGATGTGGGCGACGACCGTGCAGACACAGGTCCAGCCGGACGTCCTCAACCGCATCCACGCCTACGACGTGGCCGGCTCGCTGGCGATGATGCCCGTCGGCCAAGCCCTAGCGGGACCGGCGGCCTCCGTGCTCGGCGCGCGGCAGGTGCTGCTGGTCGCCGGGGCGATGAGCTTCGTCGTCGTGATCTCCCTGCTGTCGGTACGGGCGATCCGCGGCCTCGTCCGCGTCGACACCCCCTCCGCGTCCCGCACGCCCACGCCCCCGGGAAAGCCCGCCCTCCGCCGCTGAGGCACGCGCCCACCGATAAAGGGGTGCGCGAGCACCGACCCGAGTGCGGTATTGTTTCTCTGCGCGTTCGGCCAGGGGAAACCCCAGGTCAGACGGCATCGGGACGTGGCGCAGCTTGGTAGCGCACTTGACTGGGGGTCAAGGGGTCGCAGGTTCAAATCCTGTCGTCCCGACTTGTGAGAGTCGAAGGCCGAAGGCCGATTCGGAGATCCGAATCGGCCTTCGGTCATTCCGGGAGGCCGCTTTCGGCGGTCGCGTCGAGGAGGGCCCTCCGGCACGCGCGGCCGCGTGTCCCTGCTCGACGAGACGCACGTGGAGCAGCAGGTCGGTGGACGCGGGCCTGCAGGGCGGGAAGGGCCGCCCTCACCGTCGTCTGGCTGGGCGGCTACGTGCTCCTGCCGGCCAAGGCCCGGCAGGTCCTCGAAAGGCCGGGGACCCGCCGCGCGCTCGGACGGACCACGGGCGTCGTGCTGATCGGCTTCGGCCTCGTGGTCGCGACCGGCTCGTGACAGCTCCGCACGCGTGACGGCCCTACCCGGTTTCCCGCAGATAGGCGCGGACCGTCTCCGGCAGCCGGTAGCGGGGTCCGTCGGCGCCGTCCTCCAGCAGCACCAGCGAGCGGTCCACCAGCCGGGACAACACGTCCAGGGCCGAGTCCGGCAGCCCCTCCCCGGCGGCGGTCTTCTCGACGTCCGCGAGCGCGTGGCCGTCGTCGCCCCCGCCCAGCAGGCGCAGGAGGGCCCGCTCGGGAGGGGAGAGCAGCGCCCAGCTCCACTCCAGCGTGGCGCGCAGGGTCCGCTGCCGCGCGGGGCCGGCGCGCCGGCCCGTCGTGGTGAGTACGGCGAACAGGTCGGCGTCGAGCCGGGCGGCCAGCTCGGCGGCGCCGAGGGCGCGCAACCGGGCGGCGGCCAGTTCCAGGGCGAGGGGCAGCCCGTCCAGCCGCCGGCAGATCGCGGCGACGGCCGACGCGTTGCCGGGGCCCAGCCGGAAGCCCGTGGGCGCGAGGTCGGTGAACAGTTTCACCGCGTCGTACGAAGGCAGTTCGGCCGGGGGCGTCCGCGGCGGCGGCGTGCTGAGCGGCGGTACGGTCCACACGCGTTCGCCGGGCACGCCGAGCGGTTCCCGGCCGGTGGCGAGGACGCGCAGGCCGGGCTCCGCGCGCAGCAGGCCCTCGGTCACCTCGGCGACCGCCTCGACGACGTGCTCGCAGGTGTCCAGGAGGAGCAGAGAGGGCCGGGCGGCCCGGGCGCGGGCGATCAGGGCGGACACCGACTCCGGAGTGGCGGACGACGGGTCCGGTCCGGCCAGGTCGACGTACCCGACGTCCTCCGCGCCGAAGGCGCGCACCACCTCCAGGGCGAGGCTCGTCTTGCCGACCCCGCCCGGCCCGGTCAGCGTCACCAGCCGGGCCGACGCGAGCAGCGACCGTATCTCGGCCACCGCGTCCACCCGGCCGACGAGCGGGGCCACGACGGCCGGCAGCGGCGCGACGGGCGGGGCGACGGTGCCCGGCGCGGAGTCGTGCTGCCGGAGGATCGCCTCGTACTGGGCACGCACCTCGGGGCCCGGATCCACGCCCAGTTCGTCGGCCAGGCGGGCGCGCAGCCGCTCGTAGGCGGCCAGGGCCTCGCTCTGCCGGCCCGCCAGGTACAGGGCGCGCAGGTGGGCGGCGTGCAGGCGTTCGCAGAGCGGGTGATGGGCGAGCAGGGCGCTGAGTTCACCGGCCAGCGTGTCGTGCTCGCCGAGGTCGAGGCGGGCCTGCGCGTGCGCCTCCAGCACGGTCACCCGCTCGTCCTCGAGCCGGACGATCGCCGTGCGCGCGAAGTCCTCGTCCGACACGTCGGCGTACGCGGGCCCCCGCCACAGGCCCAGCGCGTCCGCCAGCAGGGCCGTCCGGTCGCGGGGGCCGCCGGCCTCGCGGGCGCGGGCGGCCAGCGCGCGGAACGTGCCCGCGTCGACCGCGTCGGGGGAGACGGCGAGCAGGTAGCCGGGCGGCTGCCGGACGACCAGGTTCCGGCCGCCGGGCTCGCCCGCCTCCAGCGCCCGGCGCAGCTGGGAGACGCGGGTCTGCAGCGCGGCGGCCGGGTTGCGGGGGAGCCGGTCGCCCCACAGGCCCTCGATCAGCCGGTCCGCCGGCACCGGCCGGCCCTCGGCGAGCAGCAGGTGTGCGAGCAGCGCCCGCACCTTCGCCTCCGGCACATGCACCGGCAGGCCGTCCTCCGTCCACACGGCCAGTGGGCCGAGCACCCCGAAACGCACGCCTGAACGATAGCCGGACCGCCGATCAAGGACCTGCAGAGAACCCGAAGAAGACCTGAAGTGGCCTCCGGCACCGTTCGGAACATCAGCGACGACGTCACAACGTCAACACGCCGCGAACACCGAAGGGTTGAGCCATGACCGCGTACACCGCTTCCACCCCCGCCGTCAGCCGGGAGATCCACCTCGCCGCCCGGCCGCACGGCACGCCGGCGCCCGGCGACTTCCGGCTGGTGCGCACCGAGGTGCCCGAGCCGGGCGACGGGCAGGTCCTGGTCCGCAACACCTGGATGTCCGTGGACCCGTACATGCGCGGACGGATGGACGACACCCCCTCCTACGTCGCCCCGTTCGAGGTGGGCCGGGTGCTGGAGGGCCACGCCGTCGGCGAGGTGGTGGCCTCGCGCAGCCCGGCCGTCCCGGTGGGCGCGACGGTGGCGCACTTCGCGGGCTGGCGCGAGTACGCCCTGCTCGCCGCCGCCGACGTCGCCGTCCTCGACGTGACGGACTCCCGCCCCCAGGACCACCTGCACGTCCTCGGCCAGACCGGCTTCACCGGCTATCTGGCCGTCACCGAGACCGCTCCGGTCCGGCAGGGCGACGTGGTGTTCGTCTCCGGGGCCGCCGGCGCGGTCGGCAGCGTCGCCGGACAACTGGCCCGGAAATTCGGCGCGTCACGCGTCGTCGGCTCGGCGGGCGGGCCGGACAAGACCCGGGCCCTGACGGAGGAGTTCGGCTTCGACGCGGCCCTCGACCACCGTGCCGGGCCCCTCGCCGAGCAGCTGGCCGAGGCGGCGCCCGACGGCATCGACGTGTACGTCGACAACGTCGGCGGGGACCACCTCCAGGCCGCGATCGGCGCCCTGAACAGCGGGGGCCGGGTGGCCCTGGTCGGCATGATCAGCGGCTACAACGCCACCGGCCCGGTGCCGGGCCCCGCCAACCTCTACGACGCGGTGCTCAGGCAACTCACCCTGCGCGGACTGCTGGTGACCGCCCACCTGGACCGGCTCCCCGACTACGCCGCCCGCGCGGCCCGCTGGCTGGGCGACGGCAGCCTGCGCACCAAGGAGACGGTCGTGGAGGGCGTCGAGCACGCGCCGGAGGCGTTCCTCGGCGTGCTGAGCGGCGCCAACACCGGGAAGATGCTGGTCCGTCTCTGAGTCGTCGGCCCCCGATTTCCGTACGCATCCCGTACGCACGAGTACGGATCGAGCGCCGGATGGGAGGATATGGCCGTCATGACTGCAGGGTGGGGTGCGCGCACGGTGCGGGCCGCGGTGTTCGCGGCCGTCTGTGTGCTGCTCGCCGCCCTGGGCCACGTCCTCATGTCCGGCCGGCACGTGCCCGGCTGGACACTGGCCGGCGGTCTCGCCGCGACCGGTGCCGTGGGCTGGGGCCTGGCCGGGCGCGAGCGCGGGCTGCCGCTGATCACGACCGTCGTGGTCGCCGCCCAGACCGCGCTGCACTCGGTGTTCTCCCTCGCCCAGTCCGGGACACCGGACCTCGGGCACACCGCGCACATGGCCCAGATGGGGCACATGTCGCACGCGGGGCACACGGGCGGACCGGCGACCGTTCCCGACCCGTCCGGTGCCTCGTCCTCCGGGATGCTCGCCGCCCACCTCCTGGCAGCCCTGCTGTGCGGGCTGTGGCTCGCGCACGGCGAACGCGCCGCGTTCCGCATCCTGCGCGCCGTCGCCGGATGGCTGGCGGCACCGCTGCGGCTGCCGCTCGCCCTGACCGTCGTACCCGACCGGCCCCGTCCGCGCGTGCGGCGGCGCCGAGCGGACCGCTCACCGCGCCGCCTCCTCCTCGTCCACGCGATCACCTCCCGGGGTCCGCCGCAGGGGACCGCTGTCGTCTGACGACAGCCGGTTCCCCCGGGCCGCCCGAGTGCGCCCCGGGCCCCGGCCGTACGCCCGCGCAGGGCGGTACGGCCGCTTTCCCCTGTGACGAGAAGGACACCCGGTGATCACTTCTGCCCTGCCCGCCTCGCCCGAGCGGGCCGAGAAACGCGTCCGCGCCGACAGGCCCGAAGGGGCCGACGAGTCGATAACCGCCTGGGCGCTCGCCGCCCGCGGCGGCGACCCGGCGGCCGTCGACCGGTTCGTACGCGCCCTCCACCGCGACGTGCAGCGCTACGTCGCCCACCTCTGCGCCGACCCCCAGGCGGTCGACGACCTCGCGCAGGACACGTTCCTGCGCGCGCTCGGGAGTCTGCACCGCTTCGAGGGCCGCTCCTCGGCGCGCTCCTGGCTGCTGGCCATCGCCCGCCGGGCCGTCGTCGACAGCTACCGGTACGCCGGGACCCGGCCGCGGCTGTACGACGCCGCGGACTGGCGGCCGGTCGCCGAGCGGGCGCAGCCGTGCGGCCTGCCGGGCTTCGACGACGGGGTGGCGCTGCTCGACCTGCTGGCCGCGCTGCCCGACGAGCGCCGGGAGGCGTTCGTCCTCACCCAGCTGCTGGGCCTGCCGTACGAGGAGGCCGCCAGGCGCGTCGGCTGCCCGGTCGGCACCCTGCGCTCCCGGGTCGCCCGGGCCCGCGCCACCCTGATCGGCCTGCTCGCGGCAGCGGCGTGACGGTACCGGGCCGGGCGGCGCGCGGTACTCGCGTCCGCCGCCCGGCCCGGAGTCCCGTCCCGAGACCGGTCCGCTCAGCGGCGGCTGCGCACCTTGCCGTCCCGGGGCGCCGGGATGAACTGCAGCTCCAGCGTCGCCGGCGGCTCGGCCACGCCGGGGCCGCCCGCCTCCGCCCAGCGCAGCAGCTCGTCGGTGGAGTCGTCGTCCGACGCGAAACCCACCCACACCGCGCGTCCCCCGGCCCGCCGCCCGGCGCCGGACGGCTGCACGACGACGACGTTCGCCTGGTCGCACGGTCCGAGGCAGTCCGTGACGCGCACCGCGAACCGGCCGCCGGAGTCCGCCGCGGCGGCCCGCAGCCGCTCCAGCTGCCAGGCGTGGTCGGCGCCGGGGTGTTTGCGGGCGTTGCCGCAGCAGCAGCCCCGGCACACGACGAGCGTGCAGGGCCGGGGCGCGAACCTGAGGGTGGCGGAGGTGCTCAAAGCGCCAGGCCCACGTGGGCGAGGGCCTGCTTGAGCAGGACGCCGTGCCCGCCCGGCATCTCGCTCTGCACCGCCTCCGACGCCGCCTCGTGGGGGCTGAACCAGACCAGGTCGAGGGCGTCCTGCCGGGGCCGGCAGTCGCCGGTGACCGGGACGATGTAGGCGAGGGACACCGCGTGCTGACGCGGGTCGTGGTACGGGGTGATGCCCTGGGTCGGGAAGTACTCGGCGACCGTGAAGGGCTGGAGCGAGGCCGGCACCCGGGGCAGCGCGACCGGACCGAGGTCCTTCTCCAGGTGGCGCAGCAGGGCGTCCCGGACGCGTTCGTGGTGCAGCACCCGGCCGGAGACCAGGGTGCGGCTGACCGTGCCGTCCGGCCCGATGCGCAGCAGCAGTCCGATGCTGGTGACCTCACCGCTGTCGTCCACGCGGACCGGCACCGCCTCGACGTACAGGATCGGCATGCGGGCGCGGGCCAGTTCGAGTTCGTCGGGTGTCAGCCAACCGGGCGTGGTTTCGGTCATGTCAGACATTGCTTGATCATACTTTCAGATCGCGTCGGAAAACCGGTAGACCCGGCGGGCGTTGTCCCCTCCCGCCCACCGGGCGATCCGCAGGGCGTCGGGCAGGCTCAGCTCGTCGGCGGCCACCCGCTCCTCGAGCAGTCCGGCCAGTCCCCGCCGGAAGGCGAGCGCGCCGAGCGTGTAGAACTCGGCCACACCGTAGGCGTCCGAGCTGTACAGGAGTTTGCGGAACGGGGTGATCTCCATCGCCTCGGCGAGGACCGCGCCCGCCCGGGCCGGACCGACGTGCGTGAGGGTCAGGCCGACGTCGAGGTACACCTGCTCGAACACCGACGCCAGGTACGCGGCCTGCCGGTGGTAGGGCCAGCAGTGCAGGAGCAGCACCGGAACCGTGCCCGCGGTCAGGCGCAGCCAGTCGGTCAGCAGGGCGGGGTCGGCGCGGTGCAGCCGCAGGTCGGCGTCGCCGAACCCGGTGTGCAGCTGGAGCGGCACGCCGAGGTCGACGGCGGTCCACAGCACGTGCCGTACCAGTACGGGGTCGGCGAGTCGTCCGCCGCCCGCCGCGAGCCACCGGCGGGCGGCGGCGGTGACCTCGGCGTCGGCGGGCCGCACCGGGTCGAGGGCGAAACCGGTGCGGTAGGCGGCCACCAACTTCACCGCCACCACACCGGGCCGCCGCACCGCCTCCCACGCGGCCGAGCGGAACGCCTCGGCGTACGCGTCGGGCTCCACACCGGCCGCCGCCACCGCCTCCGCGACCCGCTCCAGCCGTACGACCTCGAAGGCGACGGCGCCGGCGGCGGCCGCCAGTCCGGCCGGGGCGGTCAGGTCCGGCGGCCCGTACCCGGTGTCCACGCAGAGGACGCCCGTCCCCGAGGCGGCCAGCAGGCGCCGGTTGACCTCCGCCGCGCCCATTTCCGTCCGCCGGGCCAGGTACTCGTCGGGCGGGGCGTGGCGCGGCAGGTCCAGCAGGGGAGCGCAGTGACGGCGGACGGCCACCCCGGCGGGGCTGTCGAAGGGGGAGACGCCGGGCCAGGCGTCGCCCTCTGTGAGCAGGGACTCGAAGCGGTCCCGGCCAAGGGCCCCGGTGACGACGCCGTGGCAGTGGTGGTCGACGAGCGGCAGCGCGGCGAGGGCCTCCTCGACCGGTCCGGGCCCCGCCATGTCAGTACACCCACCGGTAGGCGGCGGCCACCCGCGCGTCGTCCAGCCCGGCCACGGCGGCGATCTCCCCCTCCCGTACGGCGATCACCGCGTCCGCGAGGACCGGCCCGAGCACCTGCCGCAGCTTGGCGTCCCGCCGGAACTCCGCCACCGACCCGGCCAGCGAGACCGGCAGCCGGCGCACCCCGCGGGCCGCCGCCTCGTCGGCGCCCAGCCGGGCCGGATCGTCCGTGGTCTCCTCGGGCAGGGACCCGCCCGCCGTGACGCCGTCCAGACCGGCGGCGATCACACAGCCGAGGGCGAGATACGGGTTGGCGGCCAGGTCGACCGGTTTGACCTCCAGGTTCGCCGCGCGGTCGCGGAGCCCGGCGGTGCCGGTGACGACCCGCAGCGCGCACTCCCTGGCCTCCCGGCCCCACGCGGTGAACACGCCCGCCCACCGGGACGGCCGCAGCCGCAGCGCGCTGGCCGGACTCGGCGCGGTCACGGCCGTCAGCGCCGGCAGCCGGTCCAGGATCCCGGCCGCGAAGGCCTCCGCCTCGGCCGTCATCCCGTACCGGCCGGGGCCGCCCGCGTGGAGGTTGGCGTCCCCGCGCCAGGCCGAGAGGTGGATGTGGCCGCCGTTGCCGACGCCGTCGGCGACGACGGCGGGGGAGAAGGACACCCTCAGCCCGTGCCGCCGGGCCACCGCCCGGATCGTCTGCCGCACCAGGACACTGCGGTCGGCCGCCGCCACCGGGTCCAGCGCGCCCACCGAGATCTCGAACTGCCCGGGCGCGTACTCCGGGTGCACCTGCTCGACGTCCACGCCCTGCGCCGCGCACGCGGCCAGCAGCTCGGCCAGGCACTCGCTCAGCTCGACCTGCCGGGTGGCACCGTAGGCCGGGCCCGACACGGCCGGGACGAACTCACCCTCGGGCGCCGAGGCCGGTCCCACCGACCACTCGATCTCCACGGCCGCGCGGAACGTCAGCCCGTGCTCCCGTCCGGCCCGCTCGACGACCCGCCGCAGGAACGTGCGCGAGCAGGCCGGATGCGGCTCGCCCTCCTGCGTGATCCGGTCCACGGGCGCCCACGCCCAGCCGGGCTGCGCGGCGAGCACCGTCAGCCGGTCCAGGTCGGGGTAGAGGCGCAGATCGCCGTCGGGGGAGCCGAGCACGTCGGTGCGGACGGTCGAGTCGTCGGCCAGGAACGTGTCGAACACCGGGGACATGCCGACACCCCAGGCCGCGGCGTCGGCGAGCCGCGCGGTCGGGATCGTCTTCACCCGGGTGACGCCCGCCGTGTCGACGTACGCCAGCACGATCCCGTGCACGTCCCGCCCGGACAGTTCGCGCTCCAGCGCGCCGGCCCGCTCCACGTCCCCGGGACGGCCGCCGGGGACCGGGTCGGTGGTGGTCATACGTCCTCCTCGACGGGCTCGGCCGGGCCGTTGCGGGGTCAGGGTTTCACGGCCACCGCGCCGAACTGCGGGACCACGACGGGCGCCGCGGACTCCGCCCGCCACCGCGAGCACGACACCAGCCCCGGCTCCAGGAACTCCAGTCCGTCGAAGAACGCGGCGATGTCCGCGCGGCTGCGGGCGGTGATCGGCGGCGTGGCGTTCTCGTTCCAGAATTCCATCGCCGGGATCTGGCCCTCGCCGCCCAGCTCGGGCTCGAACGTCGGATGGGTGAGGACGAGGAAGCTGCCGGAGGGCACCGCCGCCATGACCCGGCGGGCGATCTCCCGCGCCTTGTCGGTGTCGAGGACGAAGTTGAGGATGCCCAGCATCATCACGGCGACCGGCCGGGTCAGGTCCAGGGTGCGGGCGGCGCGCTCCACGATGGCGTCCGGGTCGTGGACGTCGGCGTCGACGTAGTCGGTGACGCCCTCGGCCGCGCCGGTCAGCAGGGTCCGGGCATGCATCAGCACGATCGGGTCGTTGTCGACGTACACGATCCGCGAGTCGGGGGCGACCCGTTGGGCGATCTCGTGGGTGTTGTCCGCGGTGGGCAGCCCGGTGCCGATGTCCAGGAACTGCCGCACCCCGCGCTCCGCCGCCAGGAACCGCACCGCCCGGCCGAGGAACTCCCGGTCCGCCCGGGCGACGTCCCGGATCACCGGGAACATCGAGGCCACCTGGTCGCCGACCCGGTGGTCGACCTCGTAGTTGTCCTTGCCGCCGATCCAGTAGTTCCAGACCCGGGCGTTGTGCGCCACGGAGGTGTTCAGGCGCGCCGTTCCCTCCGCCGGGGTGGGGGCCTCGCTCACGTCGCTTCCTCTCCTCGCCCGTACGCGGTCCCCGCCATTGTGCCGCGCCCATGATCAGGGCGTCCCGGGAACCGGGGGAGTGGGCGTTCACTCGGGCGGGTGCACATCCCCGGGTAGGGTTGACAGTCGTCCACCGAACGACAACAGGCTGCCGTCGCAGGAAGCAGGACATGCCGTACTCGCACTCGCCCCTCCCCACCGCCGCCGACGCCCCCGCCGCTCCCCCCGCCGACATCCGGCTCGTCGTCACCGACATGGACGGCACGCTCCTGGACGACGACAAGCGCGCCCCGGACGGACTGTGGGAGACGCTGGGGCTGCTGCGCGAGCGCGGGGTGGTGTTCAGCCCGGCGAGCGGCCGCCAGTATGCCACCCTGGCACGCGAGTTCGCGCGCGCCGCCGACGGCATGGTGTTCATCGCGGAGAACGGCACCTACGTGGTGCGCGACGGCGTCGAGCTGAGCTCCGACCCGCTGGCCCCGGACGTCGTCGCCGAGATCGTCGCGGCGGTACGGCGGCTCGCCGGCTCGGGCGTGGACCTGGGCGCCGTCGTCTGCGGCAAGAAGTCCGCCTACGTCGAACGGTCCGACGAGCCGTTCCTCGCCGAGGTGCGCCGCTACTACGTGGAGAACCGGGTCGTCGAGGACGTCACCGCCGTCGACGACGACATCCTCAAGGTCGCCCTCTACGACTTCGGCCCCGCCGAACGCACCACCGCGCCCGCGCTCGCCGCCTTCGCCGGGACCCACCAGGTCGTCGTCTCCGGCGAACACTGGGTCGACGTGATGAACCGCACCGCCGACAAGGGCGCCGCCGTCCGCCGGCTCCAGCGCGAGCTGGGCATCACCCCGGCGCAGACCATGGTGTTCGGCGACTACCTCAACGACCTGCAGATGATGGACACCGCCGAGTGGTCCTTCGCCATGGCCAACGCCCACCCGGACGTCATCCGCCGGGCCCGCCATCTCGCGCCGTCCAACAACGAAGACGGCGTGCTGCGCACGATCAGGCGCGTGCTGGGGCTGCCGCCGGGCGACACGGCTCTCCGAGGGCCGCGGGCTGCGCCGGGCGTGCCCCGTCGCGCCACGTGATGCGCCGGTGCCACGCTCCGCGGGGCTGGGCATGGTGAGGGGTGCCGTCCGGCCGCCGTGGCCGAGATGTGACATCGAAGAGGGGGAACCTTGTCGTCTTCGATCCCGCCCGCTTCGTCCATACAGGCCTCGTCCATACAGGCCTCGGCCCTGCAGGGCTCGTCCGTACCGTCCCCGTCCGTGCCGCCCCCGTCCGTGCCGTCCTCCCGAGGCAGGCCGCAGCCCGTGCTGGGCCCGCCCGGGGGCGCCGCCGTCTTCCTGGTCGTCACCGTCGACCCCGGCGGGGAGGCCGCCGCCCGCGAGACGCTCGCCGAACTCGCCGGATGGCAGCGGGCGTTCGCCTTCCCGCACCCGGACGCGGGCCTGACCTGCGTGGCCGGCGTCGGCGCCGAGGCCTGGGACCGGCTGTACGGCACACCGCGCCCGGCCGCCCTGCACCCGTTCCGCGAACTGGCCGGGCCCCGCCACCACGCCGTGTCCACCCCCGGCGACCTGCTCTTCCACATCCGGGCCACGCGGCCCGACGTGTGCTTCGCGCTCACCGCCGAGATCATGAAAGGCCTGCGCGGCGCGGCCACCGTCCAGGACGAGGTGCACGCCTTCGCCTACTACGACGCCCGCAACCTGCTCGGCTTCATCGACGGCACCGAGAACCCGGTCGGCCCCGACGCCGCCGAGACGGCGCTGGTCGGCGACGAGGACCCGGAGTTCCGCGGCGGCAGCTACGCCGTCGTGCAGAAGTACCTCCACGATGTGGCCGCCTGGGAGGAGCTGACCACCGAGGAGCAGGAGCGGGTCGTCGGCCGCGCCAAGTCGACCGGCCTCGAACTGGACGCGCCCGGCTCCCACAAGGAGGTCAACACCGTGCTCGGCCCCGACGGCGGCGAGCAGCGCATCCTGCGCGCCGCCATGCCGTTCGGCCGGCCCGGCCGGGGCGAGTTCGGCACCTACTTCATCGCCTACGCCCGCGATCCGCAGATCACCGAGACCATGCTGCGCCGCATGTTCCTCGGCACCCCCGCCGGCGGCCCCGATCCGCTGCTGGACTTCTCCCGCGCCGTCACCGGCACCCTGTTCTTCGTGCCCTCCGCCGACCTGCTCCAGGACCTCTCGGCCCACGGCAAGCCACGCTGAGTCAGTCGTCCCCGTCCTCCGCGCCGTCGCCCCCGGCGGGGGCCGGGGCGTCGGTCGCCGGGGGCGGGACCGGCGTGGCGGCGGCCGGGGTGCCGGTCACGGGCGGCTGGGCGGTGGCCGGGCTGGCCGCGGTCACCGGGGTCTGCGCACCGGGAGCGGGATCGCCGACGGCCGGCGCCTGGCCCTGCGTGCCCGTGGCGGGGGCCTGCTCCAGCTGTGTCTCCGGGGTGGACGCGGCCGGGTCGGCGGTGGCGGAGGGGTCCGTACGGACGCTCTCCGTGCCGCCCTCGTCGGGGGAGAACCACATCATCCCGGCGAACATCGCAGCGAGGAACAGCCCCACTCCGGCGGCGCCGGCCGCCACCTTCCGGCCGTTCGCCTTCGGCGCGTTCGCGCGCCGTCCGCCCCCGGACGGCGCGCGGCGCCGGGAGGCCGGTCCGGTGGACGGCAGCATGTACGTCGTCGCGGGACCGGTCTCGCCCAGGGGGCGCTGCCCCGCGGACTGGGGCTGGAGTCGGGGCTGGGGCTGGGCTTGGGGCAGGCCGGCTCCGGGCTGGGGGCGGGGCCCCTCGGCCGGGAGACCGCCCTGCGCGGCCGCGGGCAGCGGCTCCGGGCGGCCCTGCCAGGCGCCCGAGGCGAACCACTCGGCGACCTGCGCGGCGGCCGGCCGGTGCTCGGGCTGCTTGGCCAGCAGGCCGAGCAGATAGCTCTCGAAGGCGGGCGGCAACTGGGCGCCGAGCTGCCGGGGCGGCGTGGGGGTGGCGTCGAGGTGCTGGTGCAGGATCGCGATGGCGCTGTCGGCCTGGAACGGCGGGGCGCCGGTGAGCAGCTGGTACAGCACACAGCCCAGCGAGTACACGTCGCTGGCCGGGCCCGCGGGCTTGCCCAGCGCCCGTTCCGGGGCGATGTACAGGCTCGTGCCCACGATCTGCCCCGTCGCGGTGAGCGCGGCGGCCGGGTCGTCCATGAAGCGGGCGATGCCGAAGTCGCCGATCTTGAGGGTTCCGTCGGCGTCCAGCAGCAGGTTGGCGGGCTTGATGTCCCGGTGCACGATGCCCTGCTGGTGGGCGGCGGCGAGTCCGGCGGCCGCCTCCGCGGCGATCCTCGCCACCCGCTCGGCGGACTGCGGCCCGGAGCGGGCGAGCAGCCCGGACAGGCTGTCGCCCTCGACCAGCTCCATCACCAGGAACAGCCGATCCTCGTGCGTGCCGAAGTCCAGTACGCCGACCACATGGGGGTGGTGGAGCCGGCCGGCGGTCTGGGCCTCCAGCCGGAACCGGGAGGCGGCGGTGGTGTCGGAGTCCTGGGGCAGCAGCAGCTTGACGGCGACCGGCCGGCCGAGCGTGTCGTCGTACGCCCGCCAGACCTCTCCCATCGCGCCGCGCCCGATCGGGTCCTGCAGCCGGTAACGGCCCGCTATGAGCACCTCTGCTACGTCCTCGTCCTGAGTGGGTCCACCGCCGCGGGCCGTAACTCACCGCGCGGGTGCGGGTGATGGTGGGGGGAGCGCCGCGGCTGCCTCAGCGTACCGGCCGCGCGGGGGTGTTGATCACCGCGGGCGCCGTGCGGCACTCCTCGTCCCCGGTCCGCTTCACCTGACGTGCGGCCGGGCTCAGGCCTTGCGCGCCACCGCGCCGTACAGCGAGACCGGACCCGGCCCGATGTCCGACTCGCCCTCCGCCAGCTCCGGACGCCAGTCGGCCACCGACACCACGCCGGGGTCCAGCAGGTCGAGCCCGGTGAAGAACCGGCCCATCTCGTCCCGGGAACGGGCCACCAGGGTCACCCCGCCCGCGGTGTACGCGGCGATGCCGCGCCGGACGTTCTCCGGCTCGAAGTCGGCGGTCATCGCGGACAGCACCAGACAGCTGCCCGGCGCCAGCGCGCCGACGAGGGCGTCCACCAGGTCGTAGGCGCCGTCCTCGTCCGCGACGAAGTGCATCAGCGCGATGAGGGACAGGGCGACGGGCCGGTCGAAGTCGAGGGTCTGCGCCGCCTGTTCGACGATGCGCGCCGGTTCCCGCACATCCGCCTGCACATAGTCCGTGGCACCCTCCGGGGTGCCGCGCAGCAGGGCCTCGGCGTGGGCGAGGACGATCGGGTCGTTGTCGACGTACACCACCCGGGACTCCGGGGCCGTCGACTGGGCGATCTGATGGAGGTTCGGCTCGGTCGGGATGCCGGAGCCGATGTCGAGGAACTGGCGGATGCCCGCCTCGCGGACCAGCAGCCGGGTGGCGCGCTGCATGAACCAGCGGTTGGCGCGGGCGGCCCGCGGGGCGCCGCCGTCGATCGCCATGATCTGGCGGCCCAGTTCCTCGTCGACCGGGTAGTTGTCCTTGCCGCCGAGATACCAGTCGTACACCCGGGCCGGATGCGGCCGGGTCGTGTCGATCCGTCGTACGGCCGGCTCGGTCCCCGTCACACCCTGCTCCTCTGCTCGAACGCCCCCGCGAACGCCCGGGGGTCGCGAGCAGTCTGACACGATCATGCGGCACGGCGCAGAGTGTCTTCGGCCACCTCCTTCTCCAGGGCCGCCCGCACCAACGCGGCGGCCAGCACGGCCGGTTCGGCGTCGCCGGCCAGCTCGACCAGCCGGTCGGGGTCTTTTGGCAGCCCGAGCCGGGCGGCACCCGAGAGGGCCTTGTCGCCGAGGTACGGCGCCACTTCCGGCCAGACGCGCTGCACCTCCCGCAGGAAGATGTCGACGCCCGCCGGGCCCAGACCGGGCACCTCGCGCAGCAGCCGCCCCAGCTCGCCGAGGTCGCCGTCGGCCGCCTCGCGCAGCCGGCGCAGATCCCCGCCCCACCGCTCGGTCAGCAGCTCCGCGCCGTCGCCGAGCATGGTGGCGGTCCGTTCGTCGTAGCGCCGGTAGCCGCCCTCGCCCAGCGCGTCCACCCGGCGCTGCCAGGGCGCCCCGGCCATCCGGCGCGGGTCGCGCAGCCCCGCCTCGTGCAGGGCGCGCGCGGCGGCGACCGCGACGGAGGCGCGGATCCGGGCGCTGAGCAGCACACTGAGCACCAGCAGCCGGTACAGCGGCTGCGGGGTGTCGCGCAGCCGGATCCCCGCCTCCTCGGCGTAGGTCCGTCCGTGCGCGCGCACGAGGGCGCGCGCCACCTCGGTCCGGTCGCTCACGGCTTCAGCGGGTCATGGCCGATCGTCATCAGCTCGTGCCGACGACGGGTCTGCTCGCCCTCGGGCTCGTTCGCGATGTCCGTCTGCCCGGACACCATGTCCACGACCAGCGACATCACGCGGATGTCGTCGTCGGTCAGATCGGTGCGCCGCTTCTGCAGAATGGCCAGAACCCGCTGCCCGAGGGGCGGGCCGGCCTGGTCCGGCAGCGGCTCGGTGGCCTCGTCCGCGTCGCGGACCCGCAGCCAGGAGGCCAGTTCCTGGGAGGTCATGTTCACCACGCGGTGGAAGTCCTCCCACAGCGCGTCGAGTTCGCGGGAGTCCGTCATGGCGTACCCCTTCCGGGTGGTGCGTGCGGGGTGCGGGGGGTCACTCCTCGCGCGGGAAGTTCTCCGCGTCGAACATCCAGCGCTGCTTCTCCAGGTCGCCCGTGATGTCGATCAGCAGGTCCTGGGTGACCGGATCCGGACGCTCGGTCGCCTCGATCCGCTCCCGCAGCCGGCCGATCGCCGCCTCCAGCGTCTCCACCATCACCTGAACCACCTCGGAGTCGCGCACCCAGCCCTCCTTGGGGGCGGGCAGCGTGAACCCGGCCGCGATGGTCTCGGGGCGCCCGTCCGGCGGCACGCCGAGCGCGGCGGCCCGCTCGGCCACCGTGTCGGAGTGGGCGCGGGCGGTCGCGACCACCTCGTCGAGCTGGAGGTGGATCGAGCGGAACCGGGGTCCGACGATGTTCCAGTGCGCCTGCTTCCCGATCAGCGACAGGCCCAGCAGATCCACCAGGGTCTCCTGGAGCGCGTCACAGGCGACCCGGCGGGCGTCGTCGGGCAGGGTGCTCTTCACGACGGTCATAGCGCGCTTTCTCCTTCTCGTGTCGTCCTGGGTTTCCGGACGTCGGAGCGGTACGGCGCGCTCGGCCTCGCGCACCGGCACGGGCCGCACGCCGCGACCGCTCCCTGCGGGCGCGGGTGCCCCGGGGACGTCGGTGCAAAACGCGGGCGGGTGCGGCGCGCTCAAGCCCCGAGCACCCGGTCCAGGAACGCCGTCACCTCAGCGAACGCCTCCGCCTTGTTCGTCTCGTGGAACACCTCGTGCCGGGCGCCGGGGAAGATCCGCTCGGTCAGCGCCCCGCCGCTCAGCCGCTCCACGCCCGTCCTGCTGCCCGCGAGCGGTACCAGCCGGTCGTCGTCGCCGTGCAGCCACAGCAGCGGCAGCGGGCCCACGTCGCCGCCCTCGGCGACGTCCTGAAGGGCCCGGACGAACGCCCGGAGCGTCGGCCGCTTCATCGGGCCGTGCCACACCAGCGGGTCCGCCGCGTACGCCGCCTGCACCCGGGGGTCGCGGGAGAGCGCGGCGGGGCTGATCGGGATGTCGGGGATCTCCCCGTGCGCCGCGTCGTGGGCGAGCAGCCGGGCCGGTGTCTCCCAGGTGCCGATCACCGGCCCGGACAGCACCAGCGCGGCGAGGTCACCGCCGTACCGCTGGGCGTACCGGGCGGAGATCAGGCCGCCCATGGAGTGTCCGACCATCACCGTCGGCACGCCGGGATAGGCGGCCCGCGCCCGTTCCGCCACTTGGCGTACGTCGGCGACCACGTCCTCGAAGTCCTCGATCAGCACGCGCTCGCCCGCCGACCCGCCGTGTCCGGCGTGGTCGGGCGCGAAGACGGCGGCGCCGTGCTCCGCCAGCACGCCGGCCGTCTCCGTGTACCGGCCGCCGTGCTCGCCGTACCCGTGCACGAGGAGGGCGGTGTACCGGGGCCGCGGGTGGGCCCACTCACGGACGGTGATCGCGCCCCGCGTTCCGGTGAGGACGTGCTCGCGGGCGTCGTCCATGGCTCCTCCAGCCGCGTGGGGAAGGTTCGGGGGGATCTTTTCAGGGGGCCTCCCCGAGGTCTATAGTCGAAAACTAGCAGTGCTAATTAACGCCGAGTCCGTTCCCGGCGTGCGCTGCCCTTGTCTGCTGAGCGATGACGGTCAGGAGTCCCACGTGCGTCCCGTCCACTTCGCGGCCGCCCGCCGCACCCCCATCGGCAAACTGCGCGGAGCCCTGTCCTCCGTGCGGCCCGACGACCTCGCGGCGGCGGTGATCCGCGGCCTCGTCGCCGACGTGCCCGCGCTGGACCCCGCCCGCATCGACGACGTCTACTGGGGCGCCGCCAACCAGGCCGGCGAGGACAACCGCAACGTCGCCCGCATGGCCGCCCTGCTCGCCGGCCTGCCCGAGTCCGTGCCCGGCGCCACCGTCAACCGGCTGTGCGCCTCCGGCCTGGAGGCCGTCACCACCGCCGCCCGCACCATCGCCGCGGGCGAGGCGGACATCGTGCTCGCGGGCGGCTCCGAGTCGATGAGCCGCGCCCCCTTCGTGCTGCCCCGCCCCGACGAGGCCCTGCCCCACCGCATCGAGACCGCCGACACCCGGCTCGGCTGGCGGCTGGTCAACCCCGCGATGCGCGAACTGCACGGCCTGCTCTCCATGGGGGAGACCGCCGAGGAGGTCGCCGCCCGCCACGGCGTGTCCCGCGAACGCCAGGACGAGTTCGCCCTGCGCAGCCACCGGCGGGCCGCCCTCGCCCGCAAGGACGGCCGCTTCGACGACGAACTCCTGCCCGTGACCCGCCCCGACGGGGTCGTCGTCGACAGCGACGAGAGCGTCCGCGAGGACACCTCGTACGAGAAGCTGTCCCGCCTCAAGCCGGTCTTCCGCGAGGGCGGCACCGTCACCGCCGGGAACTCCTCGCCGATGAACGACGGCGCCGCCGGCCTCCTCCTGGTCAGCGAGGAGGCGCTGAACGACCTCGGGCTCGAATCCCTGGGCCGCTACGTCGGCGGCGCCTCGGCCGGGGTCCACCCCGACGTCATGGGCATCGGGCCCGTCCCCGCCACCCGCAAGGTCCTCGCCCGGGCCGGCTGGAGCATCGGCGACATCCAGGAGGCCGAGTTCAACGAGGCCTTCGCCGCCCAGGCACTCGCCTGCGTCGACCAGCTCGGCATCGACCCGGAACTGGTCAACCCCACCGGCGGCGCGATCGCCCTCGGCCACCCGCTCGGCTGCTCCGGCGCCCGCATCCTGACCACCCTGCTGCACCGCATGCGCCGCACCGGCTCCGCGCGCGGGCTGGCGACCATGTGTGTCGGGGTGGGGCAGGGCAGCGCGGTGCTCGTCGAGAGGCACTAAGGGGGTGCCTCGTCGATCAGGCCGGATCAGGGAGCGGCGTCTGGTGCCGTGCATCGCAAGGCGGAGGAGGGAGCCGATGCGATGGGGGTCCCCCCTGCTCGAGCGGAGCCGAGAGCTTGGGGGAATCGGGGACCGACGACAACGCGGCGAGGCGCGGTGCCAGGCGCCGCGAGCCCGGCATGATCGGCGAGGCGCCCCCTAGCCGCCAACAGCCCGTCCGGCGTGTGAGGACGAGGCCCGTCCAGGGCCGAAGCGGGAGTCCGGGGGCGGCAGCCCCGGGAGCACCCGCCGCCTCGACGCGGAGCCGCAGCAAGGAAACGGAGCAATCCCATGGCAACCCTGTCCGTGGCGAGCATCCTCGCCGAGAACGCG
The DNA here is from genome assembly GCF_001905845.1 of Streptomyces sp. TSRI0107. Taxonomy (GTDB): domain Bacteria; phylum Actinomycetota; class Actinomycetes; order Streptomycetales; family Streptomycetaceae; genus Streptomyces. The sequence continues at coordinate 94,112 of NZ_LIVZ01000014.1, forward strand.
CGACGCCGGCCCGGCAAGACCGCCCTCGTCGAAGGCGACCTGCGCCTCACCTTCGCCGAGGTGTGGCAGCGGGCCCTCGCCCGGGCCGGCGCCCTCACCGGGCTCGGCGTACGCCCCGGGGACCGCGTCGCCCTGATGGCGCCCAACGTGGCCGAGTTCCCGACGGCGTACTACGCGATCGCGGCGGTCGGCGGTGTGGTCGTCCCCGTCCACCTGCTGCTGTCGGCGACCGAGGCCGAGCACGTGCTGAAGGACAGCGGCGCGACCCTGCTGCTGTGCCACCCGGCGCAGGCCGGGACCGGCGCCGCCGCGGCACGCGCCGCCGGGGTGCCGGTCGTCACGCTGGGCGCCGAGTTCGACAAGCTGGCGGCGGACGCCGAGCCGCTGCCGTCGTACGTCACCCGCGACGCCGACGACCCCGCCGTGATCTTCTACACCAGCGGCACCACCGGCGTCCCCAAGGGCGCCGTGCTCAGCCACTTCAACCTGGTGATGAACGCGACCGTCAACGCCTTCGACGCCAACGACATCCGCCCCGACGACATCGCGCTCGGCGCGCTGCCGCTGTTCCACGCCTTCGGCCAGACGGTCTCCCTCAACTCCGTGTGGCGGGCCGGGGCCACCCTCGTGCTGCTGCCCCGCTTCGACGCGGCGAGCGCCATCGAGCTGATGGTGCGGGAGAAGGTCGACACCTTCCACGGGGTGCCCACGATGTACGTCTCCCTCGTCGCCGCGGCCGCCGAGGCGACGGCCCTGCCCGAGCTGCGGGTGTGCGTCTCCGGTGGCGCCTCGCTGCCGGTGGCGGTGCTGGAACGGTTCGAGAAGGCGTTCGGGGCGCCGGTCTACGAGGGGTACGGACTGTCGGAGACCTCGCCGACGGCGACCGTGAACCAGCCCGTCTTCGGCACCAGGGCGGGCACCATCGGGCACCCCCTGTGGGGCGTGGACGTCGAGATCGCCCGTGCCGAGGCCGAGGACCGGATCGAACTGCTGCCGGCCGGCGAACTCGGCGAGGTGGTCATCCGCGGCCACAACGTCTTCTCCGGGTACCTCGGCCGTCCCGAGGCCACCGCCGAGGCACTCGTCGACGGCTGGTTCCGCACCGGCGACCTGGGCACCAAGGACCCGGACGGCTTCCTGCGGATCGTCGACCGCAAGAAGGACGTCATCATCCGCGGCGGCTACAACGTCTACCCGCGCGAGGTCGAGGAGGTCCTGACGCGCCACCCCGGCGTCGCCCAGGTCGCCGTCATCGGCCTGCCGGACGAACTGCACGGCGAGGAGGTGTGCGCCGTGGTCGTCCCGGCCCCGGGCACCGCCCCCGACGCCGCAGGGATCACCGACTGGTCCAAGGAACACCTGGGGCGCCACAAGTACCCGAGGCGCGTGGAGTTCACGGACACGCTGCCGCTGGGGCCCAGCATGAAGGTGCTCAAGCGGGAGCTGCGGGCGCGGTACGCGGAGCGGTCCGACCCTGCCTGACCCGGCCGGTTGCGTGCGCATAGCATCGGTGTCCGCATGGACACGATGACTCTCTGGCACATCACCGGCTGGGAGTTCGCCGCGCTCGCCCTCGCGGCGATGCTCGTCGGCTTCTCCAAGACCGCCGTGAGCGGTGCCAACACGATCAGCCTCGCCGTCTTCGCGGCGGTACTGCCCGCCCGCGCCTCCACGGGGGTGCTGCTGCCCCTGCTCATCGCCGGGGACGTACTCGCCGTCCTCACCTACCGCAGGCACGCGCACTGGCCGACGCTGTGGCGGCTGTTCCCTGCGGTCGCCGTCGGAGTGGTCATCGGCACGGTGTTCCTGATGTGGGCCGACGACGGGATCGTCCGTACCTCCATCGGTGTGATCCTGCTGCTGATGGCCGCGCTGACGGTGTGGCGACGCCGGACGGCCGAGCGGGCGGAGGAACCCGACGGCGTCACCACCCGCGCGGGCCGGGTCAAGGCCCGCTCCTACGGCGTGCTCGGCGGCTTCACCACCATGGTCGCCAACGCGGGCGGCCCGGTGATGGCGATGTACCTGCTGTCGGCGGGCTTCCGCAAGCTGGGCTTCCTCGGCACGTCGGCGTTCTTCTTCCTGATCGTCAACGTGTCCAAGGTGCCCTTCAGCGTCGGCCTCGGCCTGATCGACGGCCCCTCGCTGCTGCTGGACGCGGCACTCGTGCTCTTCGTCGTACCGGGGGCGTTTCTCGGCAGGTGGGCCGTGAACCGGATCAACCAGCGACTGTTCGAGCAACTGGTGATCGCCGCGACCGTGCTGGGGGCGCTGCAACTCCTGCTGCGCTAGCTCGGCTCGGAGCCGCCGTCGTGACCATGAGCGCCTAGACGCTGACCGGGCACTCTGCGGTGCACGCGGGCCTCCCAGGGTGCCAGCGTCAGCGTCGCCTCCAGCGGTGCGGTGTCCGGTGCGTTGTCCTGGACGTTGCCGATGACCAGGCCGGCGTGCTCCCAGCCGGCGGGGACGCGGACGTCGGCGGGTTCGCCGGTGAAGTTGCCGAGGACGAGGAGTTCCGTGTCCTCGTACCGGCGTGTGAAGGCGTACACGCGCTCGTCGTCCGGGAGCAGTGGTGTGAAGTCGCCGTGGGCGACGACGGGCTCGGTGTGCCGCAGGGCGATCAGGCGTCGGTAGTAGTGGTACACGGACGCGGTGTCGGCGGTGGCCCGCTCGGCGTTGACGTGGCGGTGGTCGGGGTGGACGGGGATCCAGGGCTCGCCGGTGGTGAAGCCGGCGTGGGGGGAGCCGTCCCACTGCATGGGGGTGCGGGCGTTGTCGCGGCTCATGGCGCGCAGCCCTGCGAGGACGCGCTCGGGGTCCTCGCCGCCCGCCACGGCGTGGGCGTAGTGGTTGAGCGATTCGATGTCACGGAAGTCGTCGATCGAGGTGAACGGGGCGTTGGTCATCCCGAGTTCTTCGCCCTGGTAGATGTACGGGGTGCCGCGGTGCAGGTGCAGGACGGTGGCCAGCATGGTGGCCGACCGCACCCGGTACCGCGGGCTGTCGTCGCCGAAGCGGGAGACGACACGGGGCTGGTCGTGGTTGTTCCAGTAGAGGCTGTTCCAGCCGGTGTCGTTCAGTCCGGCCTGCCAGCGGGCGAGCGACGCCTTGAGGTCGCGCAGGCGCAGCGGCCGGACGTCGAACTTCCCGTCTCCGTGGTCGAGTCCGACGTGTTCGAACTGGAAGACCATGTCGACCTCCGCGCGGGCGGGGTCGGTGAAGAGCTTCGCCTCCTCGACGGTGACCCCTGGCATCTCGCCGACGGTCAGCAGGCGGTCCGCGCGGCCCGCGAAGACCTCGCGGTGCATCTCCTGGAGGAACTCGTGGATCCGGGGGCCGCAGTTGAAGGACGGCGATCCGTCCCCGTACAGGCGGCCCTCGGGCACATGGCCGTCCGGGAGGGCGGGGTCCTTGGAGATGAAGTTGACGACGTCCATGCGGAAGCCGTCGACGCCGCGGTCGAGCCACCAGCGCATCATGGCGTACACCGCCTGCCGGACCTCGGGGTTCTCCCAGTTCAGGTCGGGCTGCTTGCGGGAGAAGAGGTGGAGGTAGTACTCGCCGCTGTCCGGGTCGTACTCCCACGCCGGTCCGGAGAAGGCGGAGCCCCAGTTGTTCGGTTCGGCACCGGGCGTGCCGGGCTCCATGCCGGGGCGGGCCGGCCGCCACCAGTACCAGTCGCGCTTGGGGCTGCCGGGCCCGCCGCGGGACTCGGCGAACCAGGGGTGCTCGTCGGAGGTGTGGTTGACCACGAGGTCCATGACCAGTTTCATGCCCCGGTCGTGGACGGCGGCCAGGAGCTCGTCGAAGTCCTCGAGGGTGCCGAAGACCGGGTCGATGTCCTGGTAGTCGCTGATGTCGTACCCGTTGTCGTCCTGCGGTGACGGATGGACGGGGGAGAGCCACAGGACGTCGACGCCGAGCTCGGCGAGGTAGTCCAGGCGGCCGGTGATGCCGGGCAGGTCGCCGATGCCGTCGCCGTCGCTGTCGGCGAAGCTGCGGGGGTAGATCTGGTAGACGACGGCCGACGTCCACCAGGGGTGCGTCGCGGTCACTTGACGGAACCTCGCATCACTCCGGAGATCACCCAGCGCTGGGCGAAGACGTACACAAGGAGAACAGGTGCCAGCGCCATCAGGTAGGAGGCGAAGGCCACGGTGTAGTTGGTGTTGAACTGGCCCTGGAAGACGTACTGCACCAGGGGCAGGGTCTGCGCGCCGGGGTCGGACAGGACGACCAGCGGCAGCAGGAAGTCGTTCCACGCCCACAGGCAGGTCAGGATGCCGACGGTGGCGTTCATCGGCATGAGCAGGGGGAAGATGATCCGCCAGAAGATCGTCCAGGTGCCGGCGCCGTCGGTGCGGGCCGCCTCCTCGATCTCCGTGGGCACCGACCGCAGGAAGCCGACGTACAGGAAGATGTTGAACGCCAGCCCGTAGACGACGTACAGCAGGATCAGTCCGGCCTGGTTGTCGAGGCCCAGCAGGGCGGTCTGCTTGACGACCGGGAGCATGATGATCGGGAACGGCACGAACAGGGCCGAGACGAAGTAGTAGTACAGCCCCTTGAAGAACCGGCGCCGCATGTTGCGGGCGATGGCGTAGGCGACCAGGGAGTTGGTCAGCAGGGTCAGCACCACCGCGCCGACCGTGACCAGGGCGCTGTTCATCAGCGCCGAGGGGAAGTCCGTCAGCTTCCAGGCGTCGGAGAAGTTGCTCCAGCGGATCTCCGTGGGCAGGCCGAACCCGGAGCCGCCCAGCTGGTCGGGGGTCTTCAGGGCGGTGACGACGGTGAAGTAGAGCGGCACGAGGACCGTCAGGGACAGCACGGCCATCAGGGCCGTCAGCCACCAGTTGACGCGCGGTCCGCTCGGCCGCGGCCGGGACGAGTTCCGGGGGACGGTGGTGGACATCAGACGCTCCCCTCGCGGCGCTGGAGGACGCGCAGCTGGAAGATCGAGATCGCGATGATGCAGAGGAAGAAGACCACGGCGTTGGCCGTCTGGTAGGCGTACTCGCCGCCGTTGAGACCGCCGTTGTAGATGAGATGGGCGACGGACGTCGTCGACGTTCCGGGACCGCCCTTGGTCAGGGCGGCGATGTGGTCGAAGACCTGGAGGAAGTTGCGCAGCGACAGGACCATGTTGATGGTCACGAACGGTCCGATGAGCGGGAGGGTGACGGACCGGAACCGCTGCCAGGCGCCGGCCCCGTCCAGCGTGGCGGCCTCGTACAGCTCCTCGGGGACGGTCTGCAGTCCGGCCAGGAAGATGATCACGTTGAACGCCACGGCCTGCCACACGGCGAGGGCCACCACGCCCACCCAGGCCAGGTCGGGGTCGGCGAGGATGCTGGTGCTCAGTGCGTCGATCCCCAGCTTCCCGGCGATGTAGGGCAGGGAGTTGGAGAAGAGGTAGTTGAAGACGTAGCCGACGATGAGGATCGCCAGCACGTTCGGGACGAAGAACACTCCGCGCAGCGTGTTGCGGAAGCGGATCCTGCCGTTGAGGCCCAGGGCGACGGCCAGCGCGACGAGGTTGGTCAGCACGGTCGCGACGGCGGCGAACCGGAACGTGAAGACGTAGCTGTCCCAGACGCGGCTGTCCTGGAAGAGGCTGACGTAGTTGTCCAGTCCCACGAAGTCGTAGCGGCCGTAACCCGCGTAGTCGGTGAGGCTGTAGTACATGCCCTGGAGCACCGGGAAGGTGTGGAAGACCAGGAACAGGGCGAGCGCGGGGAGCACCATCAGGTAGTAGGCCCGGCCCGTGGACCGGCGGGGTCCGGAGCGCGCCGGCCCGCCGGGCCCCGCCGGCGCGGTGCGGGGTGGAGCGGTGACCGCTGCCATTGTCTTTCCTCCTTCTCCGGCTGTCAGGACCGGCGTTCGATGACCTTCGTGTACTCGTTGTCGAGGGTCCGCAGGAACGCGTCCTGTCTGCCGTCGATGAGGAACTGCTGGACTATCGCCTCGAGGTTGACGGCCCGCGGGATCCGGTGATCGGCGAAGCCGGTGATCCGGCCGTCGGCGAGGTACGGCCGCAGCGGTCCGAGGGCGGGATCGGAGGGTGCCGTGCCCTTCAGCGGGGGAATGGCGCTCTGCTCCTCGGCGTACGCGCTCACCACCTCGGGCCGCATCAGGTAGTCGATGAACGCCAGCGACTCCTCGCGGTGCCGGGGATCGCGGCCCATGGTGAGCGCCACGTCCACACCGGACACCAGGCGGGTCGCCGCGGGATCGTCCCCGGCCGGGAGGGGGAACAGCCCGATGTCGAACGCCGGCTTGAACGACTTCACCGGCGGCAGGGCGTAGCTGCCCTGGATGTACATGGCCGCCTCGCCCCTGGCGAAGGCCTGGTTCGCGGCGTTGTAGTCCCGGGAGAACGTGTCCTTCTGGGTGTGGCGGTAGATCTCCGTCAGCTTCCGCGCGACCTCGGGGTACGCCTCGCCGAAGCTGGTGCGGCCCTGGACGCGGGAGTCCCAGAAGTCGTCGGACGGGTCGGCGCCGGCCGCGAGCTGGTTGAACGGCGGCAGCGACGTCCAGGCGTCCTTGAGGGCGCCGTAGAAGGGGGTGACTCCGGCCTTCTCGAAGGTCTTCGCCGCGTCGATGAACTCGTCCCAGGTGCCGGGCACCTCGACCCCGTGCTCGGCGAACAGGTCCTTGTTGTAGAGCACGCCGCTGGCGTTGGAGGCGAACGGCAGCCCGTTGAGCTCGCCCTCGCCGGCGGTGCCGAGGTCGCTCAGCACCCGCTTCACGCCGGGTATGACATCGTCCGCCACCTCCTCGCGGGAGAAGTCGTGGAACACCCCGGCCGAGGCCAGCTCGCCGAAGGTGCTCGCCCCGTTGAGGGCGATGACGTCGGGAACGTCGTCCTTCACCAGCCGGGCCCGGATGGCGGTGTCCGGGTCGGGGACGTGGTGCTGCCGCACCCGGATGCCGGGGTGCTCCGCCTCGAAGCCGGCGATGAGCTTGTCGAACGTCTCGACGGCCTCGGGCTTGAACTGGAAGAAGTCCAAGGTCACCGGTTCGTCCCGGCCCTGGGCAGGGGAGCCGCAGGCGCCGAGCAGCATGACGGTCAGACAGACGGACAGCGCGGCTCTGCCTCTTGCACGGATCATGGTTCTCTCCTGGTGGCGTCGTGGCGTCAGACGCGGACGGCCTGGAAGAGGGCGAGGCGCTCCGGGTACAGGGCGGGCGCCTGGACGCCGGCGGCCGTCAGGACCCGTCCGGGCAGCTCCACGCCGTCGCCGTGCCACCAGGGCAGCCGATGGCCGGTGGGTCCCTCGGGGCGGTCTCCGGGCGCGAGCGGGGACAGGTGGTAGACCGCGTCGGGGTCGAGGCCGGGCAGCCGGACCCGTCCGGGCGGGGACTGCACGCTGGTGGCCGTCTGCACCAAGGCGTACACGGCACGGGACCGGTCGGGTGCGACGACGCCGTGCAGCCAGAGTGCCGGGTCGTGGTGGTCGGCGTGGACGACCGTGCCCGAATGCAGCAGGGGCCGCAGCCGCTTGTACGCCGCGATCCACTCGGCGAGGCGGGCGCGCTCCTCGGGGGAGGCGAGGGTGAGGTCCCATTCGATGCCGAAGTGGCCGAACAGGGCCGTCCCCGCGCGGAAGTCGAGGGTGTGGGCGCGGCCGGTGGTGTGGGCGACGGGGGAGGAGACGTGTGAGCCGAGGAGTTCGGGCGGCAGGAGGAGTCCGGTCCAGCGCTGGATCTGCTGGCGTTCCAGGGCGTCGATGCAGTCGCTGGTCCACACCCGGTCGGTGCGCTCCAGGATGCCCAGGTCGACGCGCCCGCCGCCGGACGAGCAGGACTCGATCTCCAGGTGGGGGTGGCGTGCCCGCAGTTCGTCGACGAGCCGGTACACGGCGGCGGTCTGGACGTGGACACCCGCCGTCCCGCGCGGGCTGTGCCCGGCCTCGACCAGGTCGCGGTTGTGGTCCCACTTGAGGTAGCCGATGCGGTACTCGGTGACGAGCGCGTCCAGGCGCTCCAGGACGTACGCGTACGCCTCCGGGTGGCCGAGATCGAGGACCTGCTGGTTGCGGGCGGCCGGCGGGACGCGTCCGCCCGTGGCCATGATCCACTCGGGGTGGGCGCGGGCGAGGTCGGAGTCGGGGTTGACCATCTCCGGCTCGAACCAGAGACCGAACTGCATGCCCAGCGCGTGCACGTGGTCCACCAGCGGGTGCAGCCCCTCGGGCCAGACGTCCTTGTCGACGTACCAGTCGCCGAGCCCGGCGGTGTCGTCCCGGCGGCCCCGGAACCATCCGTCGTCCAGGACGAAGCGTTCCGCGCCCACCTCGGCGGCGGCGTCGGCGAGGGCCTTCAGCTTCTCCGCGTCGTGCCGGAAGTAGACGGCTTCCCAGGTGTTCAGGGTGACCGGCCGCGGCGACCGGGGGTGTCGCTCGCGGTCGCGCAGATAGCCGTGGAAGCGTCCGGCCAGCTCGTCGAGCCCGTACCCGTACGACCCGTAGACCCATGGGGAGGTGTACGTCTCGCCCTCGGCGAGCCGGACCTCGCCGGACAGCAGGACCTCGCCCCCGCCGAGCAGGCGCACACCGGCCGGGGTGGCCTCGGCCAGCGAGCGATGGTTGCCGCTCCAGGCGACGTGCAGCCCCCACACCTCACCGGTGCGGAAGCCGAAACCGCTCTCGCCCGCGACGTGCACGAGCGTGGCGTCGATCCCGGTGCGGCCGCGCCGGTTCTCCCGCAGATGGGTGCCGAGCGTGAACGAGTGCCGCTGCGGCGCGCGTTCACGCAGATGCCGGCCGGTGAGGTCGAGCAGTTCGGTGGCGTGGCCGGGCACGGGCAGGGTCAGCAGCAGGCCGTCGACGGTGTAGGGGCGGGCGCCCTCGTTGGTGAGGGTGGCGCGCTGCCGTACGAGGCCCGACGCGGTGACCTCGATCTCGAGGGCCAGCGCGAGTTCCGCGTGGCGGTCGACGGAGTCCACGGCCACGCGGTACGCCACCGGTCCCTCGCCGGGGCCGGTCCGCACGGTCCGTACGGACCGGGTGGTGAAGGCGGTGGAGAAGTCCTCCCCGTCCCGGTGCCCCGTCAGCCCCGGGGTGCCGAGCCAGCCGGCGGACTGCTGGGGGAGCACGCTGACGGGCAGCGGATCGTCGAGTGAGCACGACATGACCTGCGCCACCTCGCCGCGGACCAGGCCGGCCAGCGCGTCGCCGGTGAGGTCGCCGAGATCCGCGCCCCAGTGGACGACCCGGGGGAGGAGGCCGTCGGCGCAGTCCAGGACGAGGCTCATGCCGGCGGCGCGGAAGTGGAGGAGGTCGTCGTGAAGACGCTCGGGCATAGGGGAGTCCTTGGAGGAGAGAGAGGGAACGCCCGGACCCCGCCGAGGGGCGGGGAGGCGAGCCGCTCGACTTGGAAGGAACTTTCATTGCGGAAGCGTATTGCCGTCAACCCCTCGGAAACGCTCTCTTTTTTCGGGCGAAACACCGCGAGGTTGGGCCTGTTGTTTTCATTCTGGAAGTAACGAGGGTGTGTGTGGGAGGCTGTGTGTGGGATGCTGAAGCCGACCTGCCGACCGTCCCGACCCGCGGAGGGCCACCCAGTGGATGCCACGTCAGCGTCGTCGACCCCGGTGACCGGTCCCAGCCGCGCTGTCGCCCTGGAAGTCCTGCTGCGCGGTCCGGTCTCCCGCAGTGAGATCGCTCGCCGCCTGGACATGTCGGCCGGCAGCCTCACCCGGCTCACCAAGCCGCTCGTCGACGACGGCCTGCTCGTCGAGGTGGACTCCGGTCCCGACCAGGAGTCCGGGACGGTACGCCGGACCAGGCCCCTGGACATCAATCCGGCCGCCCACCACTTCATAGGCGCGAAGGTCACCGGCGACGACGTCTACGCCGTCCTCACCACGATGCGCGCCGACGTCGTCGACGCGGCGCACAAGCCGCTCCCCGGCCGGGACCCGGCGTCCGTCGTGGCGGCGGTGAGCGAGCTGACCGGAGAACTGACCGCCCGGGGCACCCGGATCAGCGGGGTCGGAGTCGGCCTCGGCGGACGCGTCACCCACCACACCACCGTCACGGAGGCACCGTTCCTCGGCTGGACCCAGGACGTACCCCTCGGCGGACTGCTCGCCGACGCCCTCGGCGTTCCCGTCACCGTCGACAACGACCTGCTGGCGCTGACCCGGGCCGAGCACTGGTTCGGCACCGCCCGGGGCCACGACCGCTTCGCGGTCATCACCGTCGGCGCCGGTGTCGGCTATGGCCTGGTCATGCACGACACCGTCGTCGACAGCCCGGACGCCGGAGTGGGACTGCTGGGGCACTGCCCCCTCGACCCGCTGGGCCCCCTCTGCCCCAGCGGGCACCGGGGCTGCGCCACGGCCATGCTGTCCAAGCCGTCCATCCGCGCCGCCGTGTCCGTCGGACTGTGCCGCCCGGTCACCTACGACGAGTGCCTGGACCTCGCCGCGGCCGGCGACCCGGTCGCCGCCCAGGTGATCACCGCGTCCGGCCGCGCCCTCGGCCGGCTCCTCGCCGCCGTGGCCAACTTCACGCTGGTGCGGAAGATCGTGCTCACGGGGGAGGGGGTGCGTCTGGCCGAGGTCGCCCGCGCCGCCGTGGACGAGGGCGTACGCGCCGACCGCGCTCCGAGCACCGCCCCGCTGGACGTGCGGATCCAGCACAGCGACTTCACCTACTGGGCCCGCGGCGCGGCGGCCACCGCCATCCAGGCCCACGTCCTGGGCGACGGGCTGACGACGGGCTAACCGCCCGGGGCCCGTAGCCCCAGCAGCGCGGGAAGGTCCGCGAACGAGTCGACCACGTGGTCGGGTTCGCCGCTCGCCGACCGATGGGTCTCGGGCAGGTACTTCCCCGTCCGCACCAGCACCCCCGTGAGGCCGGCGCGCTGTGCGGCGAGTACGTCGGACTCGATGTCGTCGCCCACCATCACCGCCTCGCCCGCCGGGGCCCCGAGCCGCCGGAGCGCCGCCTCGAAGAACGCTGCCGAGGGCTTCCCGGTCACCTCGGCCTCGGTGCGGGCGGCCTGCTCCAGCCCGGCCAGGAACGCGCCCGAGTCCAGCCGCAGCCCGTCCTCGGTACGCCAGTACAGGTTGCGGTGCATCGCCACCAGCCGCGCCCCGCGCTGCAGATACCCGAAGGCCCGGTCCAGGGCCGCGTAGCCGAACTCGGGCCCGGCGCCGCCGACGAGCACGACGTCGACGGCGTCGTCCCCGGCTTCCGCGCCGCCGCCTCCGCCACCCTCGCCGACCAGGCGCACACCCGCCAGATCCGCCTCGATCTCCCCGCTGTTCAGCAGGAAGCAGCGCGCGTGCGGATACCGCTCGGCGAGATGCGCGGCGGTGACGGCCGGTGCGGTGAGGACGTCGTCGGCGGTCACCGGGAACCCCGCGTCCGCGAGCGTCCCGGCGATCGACGCGCGCGTACGGGACGTCGTGTTCGTCACCAGCGCGAAGGGCAGTCCCGCGGCCCTGATCTCCCGCAGCGCGTCGACCGCGCCCGGCAGCGGCTGCCAGGAAACGGTCAGAACGCCGTCGATGTCGATGAGCACGGCACGCACCGGGTCCATGACAGGACGATAACCGCGCCGCCGCCGACGCGGGCAGCCGTCAGCCCTCCCACTGGGCGAGCCGGTGCAGCGCGGCGGCCGTGCGGGTGAACCCCTGCTCACCCAGCAGGGCGCGCAGCTCCCCGTTGAAACGGTCGATCTCGGGCCGGGCGGCGTCCAGCGCGGCCACGCCGTCCTCGGTCAGCTCCAGCACGACGGCACGATGCTCACGCGGATGCGCGCGCTTCACGAGCAGCCCCGCCTTGCCGAGCCGGGCGACCAGCCCGGTCACCGCGGACTCGCGCAGCCCGAGCACCCGGGCGAGCCGCTGCTGGGTGAGGCCCGGCTCGTCGTGCACGGCGAACAGCGCGCCGAGCTGGGCCGTGGTGACCCCGGCGGCGGCCACACAGCGGCGGTCCGCGGCGGTGCGCAACCGGTGCGCCGCCTGTTGCAGCAGGAAGAACAGACGCGGATCGGAGGACGGTTCGGCGGGCTGGGTCATGGGTGGGATCTTGACAGACGAGGAGTGCGCGCGGGAGCCTCACTTCACTAATGAAGTGAAACCGTGAGGTGGGAAGTGAACGGCAACGGCAACGACGGCCTGGAACTCGCGACCGCCCGGCAGGTGCTCGCCGCCCAGCCCTTCAGCAAGCTCCTCGGCGCCCGCCTGACGGCCTTCGGCGACGGCGCGGCCACCCTCGAACTCGACATCCGCGAGGACCTGCGGCAGCAGTACGGCTTCCTGCACGGCGGCGTCCTCGGCTACGCCGCCGACAACGCCCTCACCTTCGCCGCCGGCGCCGCGGTCAGCTCCGGGCTGATCACCTCCGGCTACACGATCGACTATCTGCGCCCGGCGGTCGGCACGCTGCTGCGCGCCGAGGCCCGCGTCGTCCGCGCCGGCCGCACCCGTGTCGTGTGCCGCTGCGACCTGACCACCGTGGACGAGACGGGGGCCGAGACCCTGTGCGCGGTCGCCCAGGGCACGATCGCGGTCACGACGGGCTCCGCCTAGTCGGTGCCGGGCCCGGGCTCGTACCCGGTGACGACGTAGTCCGCCTCGTCGTCCAGGGCGTTCTCGTCCCAGTCCAGCGAGATGCGCACGGGATGACCGTCGGCCGCGTACTTCGCCTCCGCCGTGTCCGCGTCGTCGCGCCGCGCCCGCGCCAGTTCCTCCAGCAGCTCGCCGAGCGTGGGCACTTCACCGGGCAGCTGCTCCACCACCCGTCGCCCGCTCTCGTCGAGCCCCTTCGCTTCGGTCACCTCGCCGTCCCGTACGGTCACCCGGAAGGTGCCCAGCAGGGACCGCTCCCCTTCGCTCGACGTCAACGTGTAGGAGTACGCGGCGGGTTCCTTCCAGCCGGTGCCCTGCTCCTCGGCGGCGGTCGCCCGAGGCGTGGGGGTGTCGTCCCCGCAGGCGGCGGTCGTCGCCAGCAGGCCCCCGGTCAGCAGAAGCGCGGCGGTCACGGAGCGGGCGGTGCGGCGGACGGCGGTCATGGCGGATCCCTTCGACGGACACGAGCGGCCGACGCGCCCACGGCGGCGACCGCGACGGCGGTACCACTGCGACGCCGCTGGGCCGTCAACCGTTCGATACGCCCGGCCCGATGCCGTCCAGGTGCCGGTACGCGGGGTTGGGTATCTCCTCGATCTCCCGCAGCGGCGCCTCCTCGGCCCGGCTCTCCTCGCAGCTCTCGCAGGTCAGCAGCGAGTGGCCGGGACCCCACTCGGGGGCCGCGAGCCGCATGGCGCCTCCGCAGTGGGCACAGGGAGTGTAGGGACCGGGTGCCGGGTCGTACCGGGGGATGCGCAGCAGGCGGGGCTCGGTGAAGACGGCGGGCAGCTCCTGTGCGAGCAGGGCGTCCGTCGGCAGGCGGAGGCCGAAGTGCTCCGCCACGATCCGGAACAGCCGCGGCTCCTTGCCGACTTCGTCGTCCTCGTGCTCGTCCTCGTCGCCGCTCGTCGGCCAGTCGGGTTCCCCGTTCTCCGGAATCGCCACGCGCGCCGCGACCAGCCGCGCGTCGAGCTGTTCCGTGTGACCGGACCGGTAGGTGTAGGTGACGCCCTCGTGGTACTGCCACACCGTGGTGCCGTCGACCGCGTAGGTGAGCTGGGGCGGGTCCATCGTCGTGTCCAGGATCGTCACCGAGCGGGTGCCCTCGGGCATGCGTGGCGCCTGCTCCCCGAGGCGGTCGCCGCGAGTCCAGGCCGACGGCGGCTCCAGGGCGAACGCCCAGCCGCCGCACTCGCCGAACGTGGCGACATCCGGCGGGGTGTCCTGCCAGGGCACCTTCTCGTGCAGCAGCCCGTGCATCTCCGCCGTGGTGCGCGGGGCGGCGGCCTCCTCGGGCGCGGCGCCCAGCAGGACGACCAGGTCCCGCGCCGACATGCCCTGCGCGAACGTCAGGTAGTACCCCTCCACCGCGCCGTGCTTCTGGATCCACTCCAACCCGTCACCCATGGCCGGGCCCCCCTCGTCCACCGCTGCCGTCGCGTTCACCGAGCCGTTGGATCAAGTGAAGCACTCCCCACTGACAACGCCTGTGCCGCGCAGGGTCGCCGCAGGGCCCGGCCGCTCCTACCAGGCGGACCCGTCCGGTTCCGGGTCGACGGACAAGGGCGCGGCGGTCGTGGCGGTGTCGAGGCCGCAGGTGCCGGACGCCCTCGCCTGGTCCCGGCCCGTCATCCGTACCGCGGCCCGGCCGTCGCGGTCCCTGCTGTAGGCGGCCGTGCAGATCAGCTGGCGCAGCGCGGTCGTGTCCAGTTCGGCCAGGTCGAGGGGAACGACCATCAGGACGTCGCCGTTCTCGGGGAACTTGACGTGGACCGCGCCGGAGGTGACCCGGGGGAGCGAGGTGGCGAGCCCGGCGGCCTCGTCGGTCCGCGCCGGCCCGCTGAGCAGCGCGGAGATCACCTTCTCCGTCGGGGCGGGCTGAGGCTGGCCGGTGCCCTCCTGGTAGTCGGCCCCGAACAAGCCCGCGGGATCGAACGTCCGGATCACCGGGCTCACCTGGCCGTCGGGGGAGCGGAAGAAGAGCAGCGCGTCGTACCCGGGATTGACGAAGGCCTGCACGGTGGCGGGGCCGCCCGCCTCGACGACGTCGGTCTCCCGGATGCCGCAGCCGCCGAGCAGCAGGACCGCCGCCGGCACCGCGGCGGCGACCGCCCGGCGGCGCCCGCGCTCCCGCCTCATCCGCCGTCCTCCTCCGTGCGCAGCGGTATCTCGACGGTGAAGACGGCGCCGCCGTCCGGCAGGTTCCCCGCGCGGATCGTCCCGCCGTGCAGCCGGACGTTCTCCAGGGTGATCGCCAGCCCCAGGCCGCTGCCCGCCGAGCGGGTACGCGCCGCGTCGGCCTTGTAGAAGCGGTCGAAGATGTGCGGCAGCACCTCGGGCCGGATCCCGGGGCCGCTGTCGACGACCTCGGTGACCAGTACCGGCACACCGCTGGAGCGCGCCTCACCGCGCAGCCGTACGGTCACGGGCGCGCCGCCGTGCCGCAGCGCGTTGCCGACGAGGTTGGCGACGACGAGGTCGAAGCGGCGCGGGTCGAGCCGGGCGCGGATGCCGTCGGGCAGTTCGGTGCGGACCCGGCCGTCGCCCGTCCAGTGCCGGTTCTCCAGGGTCTTGCGGATGGCCTCGGCGGCGTCGACCTCGTCGGTGTGCAGTTCGGCCGCGCGCGCGTCGAAGCGGGAGATCTCCATCAGGTCCTCGACGAGCACGGCGAGCTTTCCGGTCTCGGCGCTGATCAGCCGGACCGCCCGGGCGGTGTCGGGGTCCAGCCGGCCCGCGTCCTCGTCGAGGACCTCGGTGACGGCCAGCATTCCGGCGAGCGGGGTGCGCAGTTCGTGCGAGACGTCGGAGGCGAAGCGGCGGGCGCGCGCCTCGGCCAGGCGCAGTTCCCGCACCGAGTGCTGGAGTTTGGCCGCGGACTCGTTGAACGTGTGGGCGAGCTCGGCCAGTTCGTCGCCGCCCCGCACCTGGATGCGGGTGTCGAGCCTGCCGCTGCCCATGCTCTGGGCGGCCTGGCGCAGGTCCCGCACCGGGCGCAGCACGCTGCGCGCGGCGAGCAGGCCGGGCAGCAGGGCGATGGCGAGGCCTGGCAGGGCGCCGTCGCGGGCGGCGGTGAGCAGCGCGTCCGTGTTGACCTGCTCGTCGGTCATCCGCATGACGGCGTAGAGGATCAGCCGGGTCGGCAGGACGCCCTCCGGACCGGTGCGGAAGACCGTGGGCATGGCGATGGTCAGGTAGGGGACGCCGTCCTTGACGACCCGTTCGAAGCTGCCGTGCGGATCGGCCCGGGCGGCGCGCCGCAGCTCCGGCGTGATGACGGTGGAGACGGGGCTCGTGCCCGAGGACGCGCGGATCGAACCGTACTCGGCGAAGACCACCCACGGGTGCGGCTTGCCCTTGCGGGCGATGTCGCGCAGGACCTCCTCCAGTCCCTCGGCCTGCACGGGCAGCACGAAGCCGGTCTGCTGGACCTGGTCGCGGAACGACGACACCGCGGTGTCCTGCGCGGTCTGCAGCAGGGCGTTGCGCGCCTCGCGGTAGGTCAGCGCGGCGGTGGTGCCGGCGCTGACGGCGGCGACCAGCAGGAACGCCAGCACCAGCCGCGTGCGCAGCCCGAAGGCCCGCGCCCGCCGCGCCGACCGCCGGCGGTTCGCGGCCCGGCGCCGCCGCCGGTCGGCGGGCGGCCGAACTCCCTCGTGTTCCGGCGCGTGTTCGTCGCGCACCGGATCGTCGCCGGCCTCGCCGGCCTCGTCGGCGGGGCCGGTCAGGTCGCCGTACGCCCCGGCCGCAGGCGTCGTGTCGAGGACGGGCCCGCCCAGGTCCCCGTCCCCGCCGCGGCGCACCCGGCCGAAGCCGATGCCCTTGGTCACAGCGGCCCGAAGCGGTAGCCGAAGCCGCGCAGGGTCTGGACGTAGCGGGGGGTGCCGGACTCGTCCTCGATCTTGTTGCGGAGACGGCGGACGCAGGCGTCGACCAGGCGCGCGTCGGCGTGGTAGCTGTGCTCCCAGACGTGCTCCAGCAGCTGCTGGCGGCTGAACACCTGCTCGGGCGCGGCGGTCAGATGGAGCAGCAGCTTCAGCTCCGAGGGGGCGAGGGCGAGGCGCCTGCCGCCCTTGGTGACGGTCAGTCCGACCCGGTCGATGGTGAGGTCACCGTGCACCTCCGTGGCCGGCCGTCCCGGTCCGGTGTCCTCGATGCGGCGCAGCACCGCGCGGATACGGGCCTCGATCACCTCGGGGCGCGCGGGCTTGACGATGTAGTCGTCGGCGCCGGCCTCCAGGCCCACGATCACGTCGAAGTCGTCGCCGCGCGCGGTGAGCATGATGATCGGCAGCTGGCTCTCCTCGCGGACGCGCCGGCAGACCTGGACGCCGTTCAGCCCCGGCAGCATCAGGTCCAGCAGCAGCAGATCCGGGCGGAACTCGCCCAGCGCGGCGAGTCCGGCCTCGCCGGTCGCGGCCGACCGTACGTCATGGCCGCGGCGGCGCAGACCGAGTTCGACTCCTTCGCGCACGGCGGGGTCGTCCTCGATGAGGAGTACGCGGGGCATCAACAGTCTCCTTGGGGATGGTCAGCGCCGGGCCGTCCGCCGGCGCAGGCCGGAGATCAGCGCGTCGAGTTCGGTGAGCCGCAGCGGGCGGGCGAGCAGCGCGAAGACGAGCACCACGACGACGGCTCCGGCGGCCGTCGCCGCCAGGGCCCCCGCCCGCTCGGAGCCGGCGGCCGCCAGGTGGCCCAGCGCGGTGGCGGGCACCGCGGCGAGCAGCAGCCGGGCGTGTGCCGCGACGGCGGAGGACCGCCAGGGCCGGGCGACGGCCAGCCGGCGGCCCAGCACCCGGCCCGTGACCACCCAGCCCGCGCACAGCGCCAGCGAGTACGCCGCCGCCATCCCCGTCACGGCCCAGCGGGCCGGCAGCAGCTGCGCGGCGGCCACGGACAGACCCGCGTTGAGGGCGACGATCACCAGGTTCAGCAGGAAGGGCGTACGGGTGTCGGACAGCGCGTAGAAGGTGCGGGACAGCACGTACTGGCCCGACATGGCGACGAGCCCGGGCGCGAAGGCCATCAGGATCCCGGCCATGGCGGCCGTGTCGTCGGCGCCGGTCCTGCCGTGCCCGAAGACGAGGGCCATCACCGGGTGGGCGAGCGCGAACAGCACGCAGGCGGCGGGGACGACGGCGGCGGCCGAGGTGCGCAGGGCGTGCGACACGTCGCGCCGTACGGCCCCCATGTCCGCGTCGGCGGCCGACGCGCTCATCCGGGGCAGCAGCGCGGTCACCAACGAGACCGTGATGATGCCGTGCGGGACGACCCACAGGACGTAGGCGTTGTTGTACGCGCTGAATCCGGGACCGCCGTCCAGGCCCGCGGTGGTGGCCAGCCGCGTCGTCACCCAGTAGGCGGCCTGGTTGGCCAGGACCAGCAGCACCAGCCAGCCGGCCGACCGCAGCGGGCGGGTCAGCCCGCTGCCCCGCCAGTCGAAGCGGGGCCGCCAGCGGAACCGGGCCGCGCGCAGCGCGGGGACGAGCGCCAGCGCCTGCACGGCGATACCGGCGGTCGTGCCCCAGCCGAGCACGGCGGTCTCGGTGGCGGTGAGCGTGTCCCCACCGCCCATGGCCAGCGCCAGGTACAGGCCGAAGACGGTCATGACGACGACGTTGTTGAGGACCGGCGCCCACATCATCGCGCCGAACCGGCCGCGGGCGTTGAGCACTTGCCCGAGCAGCGTGAACACGCCGAGGAAGAAGATCTGGGGCAGGCAGTAGCGGGCGAACGCGGTCGTCATCGCCGCCTGCGTTCCGCTGTAGTCGGTGTACGCGTCGACGATCGCGGGCGCCGCCCACACCGCGGCGGCGGTGATCACCAGCAGCGCGACGACGCAGACCGTGACGAGCCGGTCGGTGTAGGCGGCGCCTGCGTCGTCGTGTTCCTTGGCGGCCTTGACCAGTTCGGGCACGAAGACGGCGTTCAGCGCGCCGCCGAGGAGCAGCATGTAGACGATCGTGGGCAGGGAGTTGCCGACCGCGTAGCCGTCGGCGGTCGGCCCGATGGTGCCGAGCGCCGCGGCGACCACGGCGGACCGGGCGAACCCGGTGCCCCGGGACACCAGCGAGCCGGCGGCCATGACGGCACTGCTGCGCGCCGCGGACACCGGCCTCGTGTCCTCGCCGACGACGGAACTCACGCCCGCCGCACCGGCGGCACCCCGCTCCGCGCCCGTCTGCGTGGCCGGCCTCACCGGCGGTTCAGATACGCCTGGAAGGCGCGGTAGAGCGTCTGGTTGGCCGTGCCGCTCAACGGTCTCTCCCATTCCCCCAACGTCTCGACGACCTGTCCGCCGGTGCCGAGCTTCCAGCGCAGCAGTCCGTACGCACGTTCGTCAGGATCGAGAGTGGAGGGTACCCCGCGCATGTCGTAGACGTCAGCGCCGAGGGCGTGGGCGTCCAGCAGCATGCGCCACTGCAGCGCGTTGGAGGGCCGGACCTCGCGGCGGTGGTCGGCCGAGGCGCCGGTCTGGTACCAGACCCTGCGGCCCACCGTGATCATCGTGTGGGCGGCGAGGATCTCCCCGCCGTGACGGGCGAGATAGAGCTTCATCCGGCCTGGCTCCTCCGCGTTGAGCGCCGCGTACTGACGCTCGTAGTAGGCGAGCGAGCGGCCGAGCCGGAAACCGTCGCGCTCCTCCGTGACGCGCAGCAGCCGGTAGAACTCGGGCAGTTCCGCCGCGCTGCCCACCACGACCTCCACGCCCTCCTTCTGGGCGCGCCGCACGTTGCGCCGCCACTCCTGGTTCAGCCCGGACCACAGGTCCTCGGCGCCGCGCCCGGCGAGCGGCACCCGGAAGACGTGGCGCGGCTGGGCGTCCCCGTCGTCCCCGGCCCCGTCACCGCCGCAGCGGCGCCAGCCGCGGGCCCGCAGCCGTTCGGCGACGGCGGTGCCGAGCGGGTCGACCTCGCTGGCGAGGACGTCCCGCAGGTGTCTGCCCGGGCCGGTGAGCGACTTCAGCAGGGCGGCGTCCCAGCTCCGGTACGCCGGCGAGGGGCCGATGCGCACGGCGAAGGCGCCCGAGCGGCGCAGATGCTCCAGCAGCGGGGCGAGCCAGCCGTCGAGGTCCGGGTCCGCCCAGTCGGCGACGGGACCTTCGGGAAGGTAGGCGAAGTACTTGCGGGTGCCGGGGAACTGCCGCAGCAGCACCAGGGCCACCCCGGTCAGCTCGCCGGCCTCCGGATCCGGCCCCCAGCCGAGCAGCTGGGCGCGCCAGCCCTCCTTGACGCCGGCCCAGGACGGGCACTGCAGGAAACCGGCGCCGAGCGCCGCGCCGCGCGGGGAGGCGAGGAAGGCGCGGTAGGTCTCGGCGGTGACGGGTCCGAGCCTGAGGTCCCGGTTCCGTTCCTCGTGCTGGCGGCCGGGCGGTACGAGCAGCGCTGACACGGTCTGTGAGCCTCTCCTTCTCCCCGGCTGTCGCGGGGACGCAGAGGATGCTCACAGCCGCCCGTGACCGTCCCGCGCGGCGAATGTGACCGGACGACGACCGTTCCCCACCAGTCGCCGTCACATTGCCCGGACGCCGCTGACCAGGACTTATCCGGCTCTAGAGTCACGACATCTTCCGCCTTGTCCGTCACCACGGAGGTCCCGTTGTCCCGCACACCCATACGCGTCCACGCCCTGGCCCGAACCGTCCGCGCCCGCGCCCTTGTCCGCACCGCCGTCGCCGCGGCCCTGCTGGCGCCGCTCGCCGCCTGTTCCGCGGACTCCGCTCCCGCCGCGCCGGACGCGGGCAAGGGCGGGAAGGACGGTGACCGTCCCGTCGCCGTCACGGTCACCCCGACGGGACGGCAGGCCGCGGCCGGTGAGCGGGTGAAGGTCACCGCGGCGGGTGGCCGCCTCACCTCGGTGACCGTCACCGACGCCGAGGGCCGGCGGCTCGCCGGCGCGGTCGCCCGTGACGGCCGGACGTGGATCTCGGACCGCAAGGCCGTACCCGGCACCGCGTACGAGGTGACGGCGGCGACCCGGACGCGGGGCGGCACCGCCGGCACCACCCGGGCCTCCTTCACCACGTCCCCGGCGGACAAGGTCAACAAGGTCGACTGGCGACCGGGCACCGGCACCACCGTCGGGATCGCCCAGCCGATCTCACTGGTCTTCGACAACCCCGTCGAGAACCGGGCCGAGGTCGAGAAGCAGCTGAAGGTCACCACCTCGAACGGCACCGAGGGGTCCTGGGGCTGGATACGCGACTGGTCGGGCCGGGACCGGGTGGACTGGCGGCCCGAGACGTACTGGAAGCCCGGGACCAAGGTCACGCTGAACGCCGAACTGAACGGCACCGACTCGGGCAGCGGCGGCTGGTTCGTCCGCGACTACACGAGCACCTTCACCATCGGCGCGCGGCAGGTCGTCGAGGTCGACCTCGACAGCCACCGGCTCACCCTCGTCCGCGACGGCAGGACGGTCCGGCGCATTCCCGTCTCCGGCGGCACGCCCGGCGGCGACAAGCGCTCCTGGCGCGGTACCGCCGTGCTGATGGCCAAGGAGGGCACCATCAACATGAACTCCGAGACCGTCGGCCTCGGCGACGCCTACGACAAGATGGTCGACTACTCGATGCGGCTGACCTGGTCGGGGATGTACGCGCACGCCGCCCCGTGGAACGCCCGCTACTTCGGCAACGCCAACCGCAGTTCGGGCTGCATCGGGATGAGCGACGCGGACGCGGCCTGGTTCTACGACCAGGTGCGGCCCGGCGACCCGTTCGAGATCACCGGCAAGGACACCAAGGGGGTCGTCGAGCCGGGGAACGGCTTCGGCGCGTGGAACCTGTCATGGGCCGAGTGGCAGCGGCGGAGCGCCCTGCGCTGATCGCGGCGGCGCCCGCAGCCCTTCGCCCCTTCGCGGACGTGGTGCCTAGCCCTGTCCCGGGTTGCGACGCAGAAGGTAGGTGTCCATGATCCAGCCCTTGCGCTCCCGGGCCTCGGCCCGCAGGCTCTCGATGCGCGGCGCGGCCTCGGCGATCGGGCCGGAGACGGTGATCTCGTCCGGGGTGCCGAGGTAGGCGCCCCAGTAGATGTGGATGTCCTGGTCGGCGTACTCGCGGAAGGTCTGATGGGCGTCGAGCATCACGACGACGTCGTCGACGCCCTCGGGGAAGCCCTCGGAGAGCCGCCGCCCGGTGGTGATCTGCACGGCACCGGCCACCCGGTTCAGCCCCGTGCGATGCCGCGCGACCAGCGACGAGACGCTGCTGATGCCGGGCACCACGTCGTACTCGAAGGCCACGGCGCCCCGACCCAGCACCTCCTCCAGGATGCCCAGCGTGCTGTCGTACAGCGACGGATCGCCCCACACCAGGAACGCGCCGGTCTGGTCCTCGCCCAGCTCCTCGAGGATCAGCCGCTCGTAGATGTCGGCGCGGGCGCCGCGCCAGTCGCCGACGGCCGGCGAGTAGGCCGCGCCGTCCGCGCGCCGGTCCCGCTCCGGATCACGGGCCTCCACGATCCGGTAGGTGCCCTCCGGTACGTGCGTCTTCAGCATGTCCCGGCGCAGCCCCGTGAGATCGGACTTCACCTCGCCCTTTTCGAGCAGGAAGAACACATCCGTGCCGCGCAGCGCCCGGACCGCCTGGAGGGTGAGCTGGTCGGGGTCGCCCGCGCCGATACCGATGACATGAATCTTTCGCACGCCCCGAGTCTGCCGTACGGCACTGACAGCGCCGCCACCGCCCGTGCCCTCACGCCCCGTACAGCCGGGGCGCGCGGGTCCGGGCGTCCACCACCGCGGCCCCGCCGACCCCGTCGGAGCCGTCCGCCCCGGCCTCCACCACGCCCGCCAGCTCCCGCGCCCACGCCACCACGCCGGTCAGATCCATCCCGTACACGTCCGGCCGCCCGGACGACTCCGCCCACGCCTCCACCGCGCCCGCCCCGCGCCGCAGCAGCCGCGCCCCGCCGGTGACGTTGCCGCGGGCCGAGTGGGTGAGCCCCACGGCGAGCTGGGCGAGGCCCCGCCACAGCGTGCGCTCCTCGTCGGGCCCCGACTTCCAGGCGTCCTCGAACACCTCGTGCGCGTGGAACGGCTTCCCCGCGTCCAGCAGCGCCTGCGCCTCCGCCACGGTCTCCTCGGGCGTCCGTACGACCCCCTCCGGCTGCCGCTCCACGCCCGGCGCCCCGTACGGCAGCGGCCGCCCGAGCCCGTCCCGCGGCCGCGCGTTCCGTGCCCGCCCCTCCGCGTCCCGGTCCCGCGCCACGGCCGCCGCGCCTTCCGCGTCCCGGCCCTCCGACGTGCTGCTTCCGCGTCCCTTTCCACCCATACGACGATTGTGCCGCCCGGTGCCCCCTTCGGCGCCGCCGGGCCCGTGGGGTAAAGTTCTGTCCGCGCGATCACGCGGGTCACCGCGGGAGGACGCACCGGGACGTGGCGCAGCTTGGTAGCGCACTTGACTGGGGGTCAAGGGGTCGCAGGTTCAAATCCTGTCGTCCCGACTTTTCGAAGTCGCAGGCCGAGGGGCCGTTTCAGGGCATCTGAAACGGCCCCTCGGCCGTTTTCGCCGTTCCCCGCGTCGCACGACGGCCTCGGAAATCAGGAAGCCGAATACATCGCACGTTGTTGCGCGCATCCCATGATCGGGATAAGGCGGCCTGATGATATTACCGAACGGTAGTCCTGTTCATCTCCGTGGCCTCGCAGGCCGCCATCAGATGGGCGACGGACGCCAGCGTGATGTGCCGGTGCCAGCCGGGGAAGGAGCGGCCCGCGAAGTCGCGCAGGCCGACGCCGTCCGAGATGGCCGCGCAGTCGCGGGTGACGACGCCGGGCAGGCGGGTGAGCCGCAGTGCGGCGGTGACGGCGGAGGGGTCGAGGTTGGTCAGCCACAGGCGCCGGCCGGCGCGGCGGTCGGGGCGCCGCTCGTCGAGGAGTGTCATCGGCTCCCGCCGCGGCGGCGGCGCCACCACGGGGATCATCACGCCGGTGGTCCGGCCGTCACCGGGGTTCGCCGGGTGCCGCACGTACGGCAGCGACTCGGCCAGTTCGCCGGCGGCGCGCAGCAGATCGCCGTACATGGGCAGCCTCGACCGGTCGATGCGCACCGGTGTCACCGGGCTCACCCGCACCACGAACGGCAGTCCCGTCGTCGTCAGGAAGCGGGCGATGGCCATGCCATTCACCTCGGGGATGTCCACGACCACCGGCAGCCGCCGCATCCCGGCGATGTGCAGCAGCCCGTGGACGGCCTGCTGCACGCACTCCTCGACGGTGCCGTACGCGGCGTTCTCGGGAACGCTCGCCCGCCGCCGGAGGGGGTCGGCCGTCCAGCGGGCGGACAGCCGCAGCTGCCAGTCGACCGGTACGGCCGACCGCTGCGACGCGAGCCAGGTGCCCACCGCCTGCTGACCGTTGACGGTGCCCATCGGGGTGGGCTGCGGATCGGTGCCGACGGAGTGCGGCCCGGTCTTCGGGATCAGCGTGGAGCCGATCACCCATGCCTCCGGGGCCAGGACGCGCTGCGCGTGCCGGGCCGCGGCGTGCCGGATCGGCATCCACTCCCAGGGCGAGGTGCTGATGAAGTGGTGCACGCTCTGCTGCGCGGACGCCCCGTCGAACTGCGCCGCGATGCTCTGCAGCGTCTTGCGGCCGGGCACCGACAGCAGCCCGCGGACGTACCGCTCGGCCTTCACCCGCTGCCCGTTGAGGTGCAGGGAACCGAAGAGTCTGCGGCAGGCGGCTGCGTCCAGGGCCGTCGGCATCGTCGCCGCCGGCCGTCGGACCGTCGTGACCGAATGTTCCCGCACGTTGCGCATCGTCGTCCCCCCGTGACCGCAAAAAAGGACTCTCGTCCTGTTTTTTATACGAGGGTACGCCGGACGCAGCCGTATGTTTTCGGCCAATGACGTTCGGAGGGGCGCTCTCTCCGCGCCGGGGCGGTGGCGGGAAGCGGAACTGGCGTAGTCCACAGGCGAGTCGGGTCCATCGGGAGGGCCGTTGATGGTGGTGGCCTCGCGTCCGCGCTCGGAGGGGTGGGAAGCGCTCTCTGCCGGAACGCGTTGTGCGCACACGCCCCTTCGCACGTATTTTTGGCCAAAACCGAACGGAGGGCCGGTACTTTAAACGGCACTGGAGCCTCTCCGACTCAGGGGGAACGTTGTACGACATCACTCTCGACCGTCGCCCGACCGCTCAGGCCGGTCTCGGCGCATACGCCCATCTCAAGCGGCAGGAGCATCTGCTCGTCACCGGCTGGAAGCGCCTGGCCGCGCACGACTTCACCCTGCGTGTCAGGTGGCCCGCCGTGCGGGGGGACCTGCCGTACGACCCCCGCGTCCTCGCGCAGACGATCCGGCAGACCGGACTGGTCGTGGCGCACGGCGCGTACGACGTCCCGTTGACGCACCAGACCATGCTGAGCACCCTCGACTTCACGATCAGCCCCGGGCTGCGCATACCCCGCGGGCGGACGTCGGCGCTGGACGTGCGGGTCACCGTGTCCGAGGGCGGGGGCAGAAGGCGTACCACGCGCGCGCTGCACATGACCTTCCAGGTGCTCATGGACGGGGCCGTGGTGGCCCGTGCCGAGAGCGAGTTCGGCTGGATCCCGGAGCGCGTGTACACGAGGGTGCGCGGTGACCGGCGCCATGTCGACTGGGCGGCCTGGCCGTTGCCTGCGCCTGTCGACGCGGCGTCGGTCGGCCGGGTCTCCGCCGTGGACGTGATGCTGGGCGCCGGCGACCGCCCGGACCGCTGGCTGCTGCGCAACGACCCCGACAACCACCTGCTCTTCGACCACCCCGTCGACCATGTGCCCGGCCTGGCCCTGCTGGAGGCCGCCGACCAGGCGGCGCGCGCCCTGCGCGGCCCGGCGCCGTTCACGCCGGGCCGTATCGAGGCGGTCTACTGGCGCTACGTCGAGTTCGACCAGCCCTGCTGGATCGCGGCCGAGCCGCTGCCCGAGCCCGGCGCCGTCCGCGTCACCGGCACGCAGGAGGGGGAACCGGTCTTCCGCGTCGACTTCCGCGCGGGGGAGTGAGGACAGCCCGCGGAGTGGGCCTCGCGCGGGCGCGTGTCCGTCAGCGCGAGGCCGGCTCTTCCCTCGGCACCCAGCGCAGGGCGAGGACGCCCAGGGCGAGGCAGAGCAGGCTCGCCACCCCGATCGCGGCGTGCAGGCCGTCGACGAAGGCGTCCTCGGCCCGCGCGACGGTGGCCGCCGTCAGGCCCGGCTCGGCGAGGGTCTCGTCCAGGGTGCCCGCCACGTCGGGCCCCGTCAGCCGGAACACCGCGGCGGCGAGCGAGCCGAGCAGTGAGATGCCCAGCGCGTTGCCCAGTTCGTTGCTGGTCTCGGCGATCGACGCGGCCGATCCGGCGCGCTCGGCCGGCACCGCCGCCACGGCGGTGTCCGCGACCAGGCTGAAGGAGAAGCCGTAGCCGACACCCGTGACGACCGAGGAGGCGACGAACGCCGCCACGCCGTGCTCGGTGGTCGTCAACAGCAGCAGGAGCAGGCCGCCTCCCATGAAGAAGTGCGAGGTGATCAGCGCCGCCCGCTTGCCGATCCGCTCGACCACGCCGCTCGCCCCGACGCACGCGGCGGTGAGCACGGCCGCGCCCGGCAGCACCAGCAGAGCCGCCGTCAGGACACCGTGGCCGAGGACGGACTGGAGGTAGACGCCGGTGAGGTAGCCGGCCGCCGCCCAGGCGACGAGTGACAGCACGCCGGTGAGGATCGCGACGGTGAAGACGCGGTCCTTGAACAGCCGCAGGTCGAGCAGCGGGTGCTCCAGGGCGAGTTGCCGGCGGACGAACCACACCAGGAGCGCGACGCCCAGCGCGCCGGTGATCGCCTCCGTGGCGGAGAAGGCCTCCGCGGCGGCCGACTTGACCGCGTGGACGGCCAGCAGGATGCCGACGGCGGACAGGACGACGCTGAGCGCGTCGACCCGGCCGGGGTCGGTGGTGCGCACCTCGCGCAGCAGCACCGGGGCGAAGGCGACGAAGAGCACCACGACCGGGATGTTGATCAGGAACACCGATCCCCAGCCGAACCGGCTGAGCAGCAGGCCGCCGAAAACCGGTCCGACCGCGAATCCGGCGGCGAAGGTCGCGGCGAAGACGCCGATGGCCCGGGAGCGTTGCCTCGGGTCGGGGAAGAGGCCGCCGATGATCGCCAGGCCGGCGGGCAGCAGGGTCGCGCCGCCGAGGCCCATCAGGGCGCGGCAGGCGATGAGCGTCTCCGGGTTCGGGGAGAACGCGGCGCCCGTCGAGCCGATGCCGAAGACGACGGCGCCGGTCAGCAGGAATCTGAGCCTGCCGTACCGGTCGCCGAGGCTGCCGAAGGCGATGAGCAGGGACGAGACCACGAAGCCGTAGATGTCCAGGATCCACAGGGCCTGGTCGGTGGTCGGCGTGATCGCGGACGTGATGCCCGGCATCGCGAGGTAGAGCACGGAGCCGTCCATCGCGACGAGGGCGACCGGGCCGAGCACGACGAGCAGACCCAGCCAGGCTCGTCGGTCGGCACGTTCCGCGACTAAGTCGGAGGAAGTCACGGGGCAACCTTTCGGGAGAAGGCGCGAATCGGTTCGGGAAACGCGGGAAACGCCGCATACGGCGTACGCGGAATGCGTGGCGTACGGTGTACGCGAATTTCGTGCGTACGGCGTACGCAAGCTGTTGGGTATAGTAACCCATGACCATCAACGCGCAAGGCAGGCAAGCGAGTTCACCTGGGCTGTCGCGACGTGCCATCGTGGCGACAGCGGTTCGGGTCGCCGATGCCGAGGGTGTCGGCGCGCTTTCCATGCGGCGGCTGGCGAACGAACTGAACTCGGGCGTCATGTCGCTCTACCGCCATGTGGCGAACAAGGACGCGCTGCTGACCGCCATCACCCGGGCGGCCTGTGACGAACACCCTTATCCCGAGCCCGCGCCCGCGGACTGGCGCGAGGCGATGCGGCTCGCCGCGCGGCAGGACTGGAAGGTGTACACCGCCCACCCCTGGGCGCTGGTCACGTCCAGCTCCGCCCGGCACTTCTCGGACACCTCGTGCCTGGACTGGATGATGGACGCGCTCGCGGACCTCACCGACGACCCCGACCTGGCGCGGTCGTTCTCCATCGCCGTGTGGTCGTACGTGCAGGGCGTGTGCATCCAGCATGTGGCGCAAGAGCTGCTGCCCGCCGGGGACAGGCCCGAGCAGTCCCCGCTGCGGGCCACCGAGGAGGACTTCGAGACGGGGCTGGAGACCCTGCTCGACGGGATGGAGCAGCGCGCCCGGCACGCCGGCCCGGCCCTCCGGGAACCGCGCTCCGCGCCCGCCTTCCCGGCCGCCCCGGCACAGTGAGGCGGACCGGCCCGGCGCGCTATCGTTCCTGCCATGATCGCCATACGGTTCGACCGCTTCGGCGGTCCCGAAGTCCTCACGCCCGTCGAAGTCGCCGCCCCGGAACCCGGTCCCGACGAGCTGCTCGTCACCGTCGAGGCGGCCGGGGTGAACTTCGCCGACATCCACCAGGCGGACGGCTCCTACCTGGACCCCGGCCAGCTGCCCCACATCCCCGGCAGCGAGGTCGTGGGACGCACCGACGACGGCCGCCGGGTGCTGGCGAAGGTCTCCCACGGCTACGCGGAGCAGGCGGTGGCCAAGGCGTCCGCGGTCGTGGACATCCCCGAGGACCTGGACGCCGGGGCGGCGCTCGCGCTGCTGGTGCAGGGGCTGACGGCCTGGCATCTGCTGCGCACCGCCGCCCGCCTGGGCACCGGCGAGACCGTCGTCGTGCACTCCGCGGCGGGCGGTGTCGGAAGCCTCGCCGTACAGCTGGCCCGGGAGTTCGGCGCCGGGCGGGTGTGGGCGCAGGCCTCCACGCCCGAGAAGCGGCGACTCGCCCTGGACCTCGGCGCGGACGCCGCCGTGGACTACCCGCTGCCGGAGCGGGCGGAGGTCATCCTCGACGCCGTCGGCGGTGAACTCTTCGACCACGCCCTGGACTCGCTGGCCTCCGGCGGCCGGCTCGTCACCTACGGCAACTCCGCGCGCACCGGCTTCACCCCCCTTGACCCGGCCCGGCTCAGCCGGCTCAACGCCGCCGTCGTCGGCTTCTGGCTGCGCCCCACCCTCGCCGCGCCCGGCGCGTTCGCCGGCCCGCTGAAGGAACTGCTGTCGCTGACCGCGCAGGGCAGGCTCAAGCCGGTGGTGCACCCGGCGTACCCGCTCACCGAGGCCCGCCGCGCCCACGAGGACCTGCTGGCCCGGCGCACGACCGGCAAGGTGGTCCTGCACCCCTGAACGTGGTGCCGGGACCTGGACCGAACGGGGTAGCCTCCAGCATGACCAGTGATCTTCTCGCCGGGAAAGTCGTCCTCGTCACCGGGGCGAGCAGCGGCATAGGCGCCGCCGCGGCCAAGGTGTTCTGCCAGGAGGGCGCGACGGTGGTGCTCGCCGCGCGCCGCGAGGACCGGCTGGCCGCGCTGACCGAGGAACTGCGGGCGAAGGGGGCCGAGGCCGCGCACGTGGTGTGCGACGTCTCCGTCGCCGAGGACGCCGCGCGGGCCGTGGAGTTCGCCGTCGCGGAGTACGGACGGCTGGACGGGGCCTTCAACAACGCCGGTGTCGGCGGCGACCGCACACCGCTGCACCTGATGTCGGACGACGTCTACGACACCGTCATGGACGTCAACGTCCGCGGCGTGTGGAACTGTCTGCGGTACGAGATCGCCGCCATGCTGAAGGGCGGCGGGGGCGCCGTCGTCAACAACAGCAGCGTGGCCGGGCTGGTGGCGATCCCCGCCGCCGCGCCCTACATAGCCGCCAAGCACGCGGTGGTCGGGCTGACCAGGGCGGCGGCCGACGAGTACGCACAGCAGGGGATCAGGGTGAACGCCGTCGCCCCGGGCACGACCCGAAGCGAGATCACCGAGGACTGGTTCCGGCGCAACCCGGGCCTGGAGCAGACGGTCAACGCGATGACCCCGCAGGGCCGTACCGCCGAGCCGGAGGAGATCGCCGCCGCCGCGGCCTGGCTGCTGAGCGACCGCTGCCCGTTCCTGACCGGGACGGTGCTGCCCGTCGACGGCGGTTTCGTCAACCAGTGACAATCACGGCGGACGCGGAGCCGGAGGCGTCACGGTCTCCCGCTCCGCGTCCCTCGTACGGGCCCCGGAGGCG
This sequence comes from Streptomyces sp. TSRI0107, assembly GCF_001905845.1. Classification (GTDB taxonomy): domain Bacteria; phylum Actinomycetota; class Actinomycetes; order Streptomycetales; family Streptomycetaceae; genus Streptomyces. The sequence continues at coordinate 123,811 of NZ_LIVZ01000014.1, forward strand.
GGCCTTGGTAACATACCGAGCCTTCGGTAGTTTAATCATTGACCTATCAGTGTTCCGGGACGGCGGTGCCGGCCGGGGCGCTGGGGAGAGTGTGGGGGCGGCCGAGTGGCGCGGCAGGAGCGTGCGATCCGCACGCGTGAGTCCATTCTGGAGGCCATGGCGAGCCTCTTCATCGAGGTCGGGTACGAGGCGGCCACCATCGCGGCGCTGGTCGAGCGGACCGGACTGACCCGGGGCGCCCTGTACTTCCACTTCCCGACCAAGGAAGCCATGGCGCACGGCGTGCTCGCCCGCGCGGTGACTCGCGAGGGGATCCTCCCGCAGACGTACAAGCTCCAGGAATGGGTCGACCTCGGGCTCCTCCTCGCCCACCGGCTGCCCCGGGAGCCGATGCTGCGCGCCGCCGTCCAGCTGTCCGTCGACCCCAAGGCGCGCAGCCTGTTCGGCACCCGCTGGCCGGACTGGATCGACGTCGGCCAGGACCTGCTCGAGGAGGCCAAGGAACGCGGCGAGCTCCAGCCGCACGCCGTGCCCGCGGAGATCGCCCGGCTGACCGTCGGCGCCTGGACCGGGGTGCAGCTGGTGACCGAGGCGCTGCCGGACGGACTCGGGCTCTCCGAGGAGATCGCGCGGCTGTACCAGCTGATCCTGCCCAACGTGGCCAGCATCGGCGTCCTCGCCAAACTGGACACCTCCCCCTACCGCGGGGCGCGGCTGCTCGAGGCGGAGGAGCGCTCCGCGTGAACTCCCTTGACTCGAAGCGCACTTCAGGCTGAAGGCTCCCGTGCGTGCCCCGGCCCGCGGGCACGGACGGGAAGGACCACCATGCAGTACCGCACGCTCGGCACGGACCCGGCGCGCCGCCGCGAGGTCGGCGTCCTCGCACCGGACACCTCGACAACCCCGAGGGACTGTCCGCGAAGGTGATACGGCAGGCGGCCGAGCGCAGCAGGATGGGGGTACCGCCCGCGCGGGCGTAGCCGAGCGTGGGGGAGGCTCGGGGTGGAGCGTCTCGACCTGCTGTACGCGCACACCTGGTGACGGTCGCGCCGGTCTCCCGGGCCACTTCGCGCAGCACCGCCAGCCGGGCCGGGGTGCCGGGGTGTTCGTAGTCCGGGGGGCAGCGGTTTGTCCTCGCGGACGTAGGCGCCCGCCGGCAGCGGCGAGTAGGCGACCAGGGTGAGGCCGGGCTCCGCCCGCAGGTAGCCGAGGAGTTCGGGGCCCGCGTGGCCGAGGCTGCCGTCGGCGAACTGGACGGTCGGTACGTCGAAGCGGGGGCGCAGCAGGCTGTGCTGGCGTCGCCCGGCTCGAGGAGAACCTCGCCGCCGTAGACCTTGAGCTGACGCCGGATCAGCGGGTCCGGCTGGACGCCGCGCACTGAGCCGGGTGGGCCCCGTTGTGACAGGCCTGTGACCGGAGGTGTGGCTTCCGCCACGGACGCGGCGCGTCCGGCCCGGTGATGATCGCCGGATGCGTACCGCCCTCCCGGCCCTGCTCGCCGGTGCCGCCCTGCTGCTGACCGCGTGCGGCACCGAGACCGCCGGCACGCCCGGCACCGCGGCATCGGGGCCCGCGTCGGCGCGCCCCTCGGCGTCGGCGCCGCCCGGCGACCCCGACGACCTGGAGCGGGACGGCGTACGGATCACCGCGCTGACCCCGTCGTCGCCGGACGGGTCCGGGCGGCCGGTCACGGCCGCGTACGAGGTCACCAACGAGCACTCCGAAGCGGTGACCTACACGGTCACCTTCACCTTCGCGGACGAGGGCGGCAGGGGGCTCGCGAACGTCGAGGAGACCGTGCGGGACGTGGGTCCGGGACGGACGGTGCGAGGGACCGTCGCCGGGGACGGCATGGCCCGCAGCGCCACCCGCGCGGTCCTCACCGAGGTCCTGCGGGTCCCTGCCGACGAGGCGCCCGCCGCGTCCGGCGCCTGTCCGCCCTCCGGGATCCGGGTCACCGCGGACGAGGGGGACGCCGCCATGGGACTGCGGGTCGTCGGGCTGTCCCTGGAGAACTGCGGCACCCGCGTCCGGCACGTCGACGGGTATCCCGGGATCGCCCTGCTCGACGCCGACTGGCAGCCGGTCACCGGCGTGGACGTGCTGCGCGGCAGCGGCGGCATCGCCACCGTGACCGGCTTCGACGATCCGCCCGGGCCGGTCGCCCTCGCCCCCGGCGAGCGCGTGACCGCGGGCCTGATGTGGCGCAACACCACCGGCATGGGCACCGCGGTCACCGTGCCGTACGTCCGCGTCACGGCGCTGCCCGGCGCCGACCCCGTGATGGTGGCCCCGCATCTCGATCTCGGCACCACCGGCAAACTGGGGGTCAGCGCCTGGCAGCGCCCGCCGGCGTCCTGACGGGGCCGGTCAGGGCCTGACGAGCAGCTGGAAGTCGAAGGAGTACCGCGAGGCGCGGTAGATGTGGGTGCCGTACTCCACCGCGCGGCCGGTGTCGGCGTACGCCGTGCGCTCCATGGTGAGCAGGGCCGCGCCGTCCCGTTCCTCCAGGAGCGCGGCCTCCTCGGCGGTGGCGGAGCGGGCGCCCACGGTCTGGCGGGCGCTGTGCAGGGTGAGGCCGGCCGCGCGCATCATGCGGTACAGGCCGCTCGACTCCAGCCGGGCGGTGTCCAGGGCGAGCAGATCCGCCGGAAGGTAGTTGCGCAGGAACGCCACCGGCTGCCCGTGCGTGAGGCGCAGCCGTTCCAGGGCGGTGACCTCCCCGCCCTCCGGGACGCCGAGCGCGGCGGCCACGCGGGCGGGGGCCGGTATCCGCTCCTGGCGCAGGACGCGGGTGGCCGGACCCTGCCCGGCGGCCTCCAGGTCGTCGTAGAGGCTGCTCAGTTCCAGTGGCCGCCTGACCTGGCTGTGCACGACCTGGGTGCCGACGCCGCGGCGGCGCACCAGCAGCCCCTTGTCGACGAGGGTCTGGATGGCCTGACGGACCGTCGGCCGGGACACCCCCAGGCGCGCGGAGAGGTCGACCTCGTTGCCCAGCAGGTTCCCCGGGGCGAGCGCCCCGTGCCCGATCGCCTCCTCGAGCTGGCGTGCGAGCTGGTAGTACAGGGGGACCGGGCTGGTGCGGTCGAGTGCGAACGGCACGGCATCGAGAGCGGAGACGGTCGTCGCCACCGGAACACCTCCTGCGGGCGGTCGAAACCCAGGTGTAGGCCGGGCGCCACCCCCTTGTCAATGCTTTGTACTTACATTCGGACCTGCTTGTGAAATGATGTCTTAACAAAGTATTGACAGCGGGCTTCCCAAGGGATGGAATCCGGTCTCAACGCAAGAGCCGTGCTTCCCCCGTCGCACAGTGAGGTGCAGGAAAGATGGACCGCTCTCCTCGGGACCGCTCGTCCCGCTCCCGCTCCCGCAGCATCACCTCAGCGCTCGCCGTGGCAGCGGCGGCGGCCCTCGTCCTCGCGGGCTGCTCCAGCGGCTCCGGCGGCAAGAAGGCCGAGGAGTCGGCGGACGGCGCCGCCGCGGGCAAGGCCTCCACGCCCCGGATGACGGTCGCCCTGATCACCCACCAGTCGCCCGGCGACACCTTCTGGGACATCGTCCGCAAGGGTGCCCAGTCCGCCGCCGACAAGGACAACGTCGAACTGGTCTACTCGGCCGACCCCAACGCGGGCAACCAGGCCGGCCTCGTGCAGAACGCCATCGACCAGAAGGTCGACGGCATCGCCGTCACCCTCGCCAAGCCGGACGCCCTCAAGGACGTCATCAGAAAGGCGAACGCGGCCGGGATACCCGTGGTCGGCCTCAACTCCGGGGTGAGCGAGTGGAAGAAGCTCGGCCTCATGGAGTTCTTCGGGCAGGACGAGACCGTCGCCGGTGAGGCGCTGGGCAAGCGGCTGAACGAGTCCGGCGCGAAGAACGCCGTCTGCGTCATCCAGGAACAGGGCAACATCGGCCTCACCCAGCGCTGCGACGGCGTGAAGAAGACCTTCTCCGGCAGCGTCGAGACGCTGTACGTCAACGGCACGGACATGCCGTCCGTGCAGTCCACGATCACCGCCAAGCTCAAGCAGGACAAGGCGATCGACCACGTCGTCACGCTCGGCGCCCCGTTCGCGCTGACCGCGGTCAAGTCGGTGTCCGAGGCGGGCAGCGACGCGAAGGTCGCCACCTTCGACCTCAACAAGCAGCTCACCGGCGCCATCAGCGAGGGCACCATCGAGTTCGCCGTGGACCAGCAGCCCTACCTGCAGGGCTACCTGGCGGTCGACTCCCTCTGGCTCTACGAGAACAACGGCAACTACAGCGGCGGCGGTGAGCAGCCGGTGCTGACCGGTCCGGCGTTCGTCGACAAGTCCAACGTCGAGCGGATCGCCGCGTTCGCCGCGAAGGGCACCCGGTGATGGGCATGGCTCGGCAGGCTGCGCCGGCGGTGGACACGCCGCCGGCCCCCGGCCCGGGACCGACCGACGGGCGGACCGCCCGGCGCCCGCCGGCACTGCGGCTGCTCGCCCGTCCCGAGGTGGGTGTCCTCCTCGGTGCCGTCGCGGTGTTCGTGTTCTTCCTCGTCACCGCGCCGCCGGTGCGCGACGGCAGCTCCATGGCCAACGTCCTCTACCAGTCGTCGACCATCGGGATCATGGCCCTGCCGGTCGCGCTGCTGATGATCGGCGGAGAGTTCGACCTGTCCTCCGGGGTCGCGGTGATCACCTCGGCGCTCACCGCGAGCATGGTCAGCTACCAGCTGACCATGAACGTCTGGGTCGGCGTGCTCGTGGCGCTGGCCGTGTCGCTGGGCGTCGGGCTGTTCAACGGCTGGATGCTGGTGAAGACCGGACTGCCCAGCTTCCTGGTCACCCTGGGCACGTTCCTGATGCTGCAGGGCGTCAACCTCGCCGTCACCAAGCTGATCACCGGGAACGTCGCCACGGACGACATCAGCGACATGGACGGCTTCGACCAGGCCAAGGCGATCTTCGCGTCGTCCTTCGACGTCGGCGGCGTCCAGGTGAAGATCACCGTCGTGTGGTGGCTGGTCTTCGCGGCGCTGGCCACCTGGGTGCTGCTGCGCACCAAGTACGGCAACTGGGTCTTCGCGGTCGGCGGCAACCAGGACAGCGCGCGGGCGGTGGGCGTGCCGGTCACCTTCACCAAGATCTCGCTGTTCATGCTGGTCGGCTTCGGCGCCTGGTTCGTCGGCATGCACCAGCTGTTCTCCTTCAACACGGTGCAGTCCGGGGAGGGCGTCGGCCAGGAGCTGATCTACATCGCGGCGGCCGTGATCGGCGGCTGTCTGCTCACCGGCGGCTACGGCTCCGCGATCGGCCCCGTCTTCGGTGCTTTCATGTTCGGCATGGTGCAGCAGGGCATCGTCTACGCCGGCTGGAACCCCGACTGGTTCAAGGCGTTCCTCGGCGTGATGCTGCTCGGCGCCACCCTGATCAATCTGTGGGTCCGCAAGACCGCGACCCGGAGGTGACCCACCCCATGACCAGCAGCGACGTCATCGACCGGCCTCTCGTCGAGCTGCGCGAGGCCGGCAAGTCCTACGGCAACATCCGCGCCCTGCACGGCGTCGACCTCGCCGTCCACCCTGGCAGGGTGACCTGCGTCCTCGGCGACAACGGCGCCGGCAAGTCCACCCTCATCAAGATCGTCTCCGGGCTGCACCAGCACACCGAGGGCGAGTTCCTCGTCGACGGGCAGCCGGTGCGCTTCACCACCCCGCGCGAAGCCCTCGACAAGGGCATCGCCACCGTCTACCAGGACCTCGCGACCGTTCCCCTGATGCCGGTGTGGCGGAACTTCTTCCTCGGCTCCGAGATCACCAAGGGCCCCTGGCCCGTCCGCCGCCTCGACATCGAGACGATGAAGCGGACCGCCGACGAGGAACTGCGCAACATGGGCATCGTCCTCGACGACCTCGAACAGCCCATCGGCACCCTCTCCGGCGGCCAGCGCCAATGCGTCGCCATCGCCCGCGCCGTCCACTTCGGCGCCCGCGTGCTCATCCTCGACGAGCCGACCGCCGCGCTCGGCGTCAAACAGTCCGGCGTGGTCCTGAAGTACATCGCCGCCGCCCGCGACCGCGGCCTCGGCGTCATCTTCATCACCCACAACCCCCACCACGCCTACATGGTCGGCGACCACTTCAGCGTGCTGCGTCTCGGCACCCTCGAACTCTCCGCCGACCGCAGCGAGGTCAGCCTGGCGGAGCTGACCAACCACATGGCCGGCGGCGCCGAACTCGCCGCCCTCAAGCACGAGCTGTCCCAGGTCCGCGGCGTCGACACGGAGGAACTCCCCGACGACCCGGACTCCCGGACCCCCGGCGCGTCCCCCTCGGAAGGAAAGTCCTGACATGGCCCCTGTGCTCGACCGCATCCGGGTCGGCTCCGCCCCCGACTCCTGGGGCGTCTGGTTCCCCGACGACCCGCGGCAGGTGCCCTGGGAACGCTTCCTCGACGAGGTCGCCGAGGCGGGCTACTCCTGGATCGAACTCGGCCCGTACGGCTATCTGCCGACCGACCCGGCCCGCCTCACCGACGAGGTGGCCGAGCGGAACCTGAAGGTCTCCGCCGGCACGGTCTTCACCGGCCTGCACCGCGGCCCGGCCGTCTGGGAGCCGACCTGGGAGCACGTCAGCCAGGTCGCCGCCCTCACCCAGGCGATGGGCGCGCGGCACCTCGTCGTCATCCCCTCCTTCTGGCGGGACGACAAGACCGCCGAGATCCTGGAGCCCGCCGAACTGACCCGCGAGCAGTGGGCGCATCTGACCCAGGGCATGGAACGGCTCGGGCACGAGGTGAAGGAGACCTACGGTCTCGACATCGTCGTCCACCCGCACGCCGACACCCACATCGACACCGAGGCGCACGTCGAGCGCTTCCTCGACTCCACCGACTCCGACCTGGTCAACCTCTGCCTGGACACCGGGCACTACGCCTACTGCGGCGGCGACAGCGTCAAGCTGATCGAGACGTACGGCGAACGCATCGGTTACCTGCACCTCAAGCAGGTCGACCCGGAGATCCTGGCCGACGTGGTGGCGAACGGGGTGCCGTTCGGCCCGGCCGTCCAGCGCGGGGTGATGTGCGAGCCGCCGTCCGGGGTGCCGGAGCTGGAGCCGGTCCTGGTGGCGGCCCAGCGCCTCGGCGTCGAGCTGTTCGCGATCGTCGAGCAGGACATGTATCCCTGCGAGCCGGACAAGCCGCTGCCGATCGCGGTCCGCACCCGCAGGTTCCTGCGTTCGTGCGGGGCATGAGGGCCTGAGAGGACAGAGGGTTCCGCGGGGCAACCCGGCGGTGTGTTCCCGTGCCGCCCGACCGCCCGTCCAACGACCGATCAGGAGTCGTCCGCCCCGGCGCGCCGCCGTCCGCCCCGCACCAGCAGCACCACGCCCGCGGCCGTGAGGACGGCCCCCGACGCGGCCGCCGCGACCGGCGCGGTCGAACCGACCGCGCGCAGCCGGGCGTTGTCCTCCTGGGCGCGGCTCACCGCGAACTCCTGGGTGGCCGCGGTGTGGGTCAGCTTCGGGACGTCCAGCAGCACCACGGCGTCCTTCTCGGCGCCGGGGGCGCGCAGCGTGCGGCGCGGGCCGGTCTGCGCGAACAGGGTGCGGCCGGTGGCCTGGTCGACGACCAGCCGGACACCGTGGTTCGCGTACCACTCCTCGGCGAGCACCTGGTCGGCGCCGGGCCGGCCGACCAGCGCCCCGGGCACCTGCCGGGTGCCGACCTTCGTCGGCGGGACCGTGCCCGTGAAGACGTAGCCGCGATGCCCGCGGATCTTCTCGGTGCCCCGGTACGACAGCGTGATCGTCGAACCGAGCTGGCTGTCCCACCAGCTGTAGGCGCGCTTCTGCACGTCGAAGGGGAACTTCAGGTACGCCTCGCCCTCGTGGTAGGGCTGCTCCCGGCAGCAGTGCGCGGGCAGGTTGGTGGCGCGGTGGGTGACCCAGCGGTCGGTGGAGAAGTCCAGCGCGTCGTGCGGATCGGCGGCGGGCAGTGTGTCGTCGGTGTCGACGGTGGTCACCACGTCCCAGACGGCCTTGCCGCTGCGTTCGCTGTCGGCGACGTCGCCGCGCACCCGCTGGGTGACGGTGATCCGCCGGTCGCGGACCGTCTCGGCCTCGCCGGTGTCGAAGTAGCTGCCCGTTCCGGTGTAGACGGCGGTGACGTCGATGTCGATCGGGTTCACCGCCGCGCGCGGTTTGACGTACCAGACCAGCATCGGCGCGAGGACCAGCAGGAAGACGCCCAGTCCCAGCAGGACCAGGGAGAGGGGCGAGGTGCTACGGCGCATCGGCACTCCGGCACTCCAGGGCTCCGGGGCAGCGGCGGCCCCGCTGCCCGGAGAACGTACGGGCGGCCCGTACGGCGCGTCTACGCATCCAGGTGACAAAACCGGCCCCGCACCGGCGTTCAGGAACCCGCCGCGCTTCCCTCCTTGTGCCGCCGGTAGTGCCGGGCCACCCGGGTGCGGTTGCCGCAGCGGGTGGGGGAGCACCAGCGGCGGCGGGGGTGCGCGGGCAGGAACAGCAGCACGCAGTCGGCGGCCTCGCACTCCTTGAGCCGGGCCACCGCCGGGTCCGCCAGCAGGGCGGCGGCGGACTCGGCGAGCAGCGCGGCCAGCCGGACGCCGAGCGGGCCGCCGCGGCGGGGCGGGGCGACGACCGCCGTGCCGTCCCAGACCGGTGCGCGCACCGCCGGCGCGGCGCGCTGGGCGTCGGCCAGGCCGCGCAGCGCGGACTCGGGCGGCCGCCGTCCGGCCAGCAGGGCCCGCAGCGCCGCCTCGGTGTGGTCGCGCACGGCGTGCACGGGGGCCAGGTCGGCCGCGGTGGGGGCGGTGCCGTCGGCTTCCCCGCCGAGCCGGTCCGCCTGCCGGGCGAGCCAGGCGGCGAGCCGGTCCGGGGTGCCGAGCAGGTCCGCCCGGCTCCCGCCGCTCAGCGGGCGGGTGTTGACGAGGTCGAGAGGCAGGGGTTCGCCTGTCGGGGGTTCACCGGCGTACACAACTCTAATGCTACATAAAGCGATTGACCCGTTAGGAGGCGGAAGCGTATGACTGTCGCATGACCACCTCGGCGATCGCACCGCGCATCAGCCCGCCCGCCCGCACCGCCCACCGGCACATCGATGTGGACGGGGTCGACGTCTTCTACCGCGAGTCCCTGCCCGACCGCCCGGACGCCCCCGTCCTGCTGCTCCTGCACGGCTTCCCGTCCGCCTCGCACCAGTTCCGGCGGCTCATCGACACCCTCGGCCGGCACCACCGGCTGATCGCCCCCGACTATCCCGGCTTCGGGCACACCCGCGCCCCCGAGGACTTCACCTACACCTTCGAGCGGCTGACCGACGTCGTCGAAGGCTTCACCGAACGGCTCGGACTGACCCGGTACACGATGTACCTCTTCGACTTCGGCGCCCCCGTCGGCCTGCGCCTCGCCCTGCGCCGCCCCGACCGGGTCGCCGGACTCGTCGTGCAGAACGGCAACGCCTACCTCGACGGACTGTCCGACGCCGCCCGCGAGTTCACCGCCCTCACCCCCGACACCCCGGGCGCCGAACGGACCGTCCTCGACCTGTTCACCCTCGCCGCCACCCGCGCCCAGTACGAGGGCGGCACCGCGGACCCGGCGCTCATCGCCCCCGAAGGCTGGCTGCTCGACCAGCACTTCCTCGACCGGCCCGGCCGCAAGCAGGCCCAACTCGCCCTCGCCTACGACTACAAGAGCAACCTCGCCGCCTACCCGGACTGGCAGGCCTGGCTGCGCTCCCACCGCCCGCCGGCCCTCGTCACCTGGGGCACCGGCGACCCCTTCTTCACCCCCGACGGCGCCCGCGCCTACCTGCGCGACCTGCCCGACGCCGAACTGCACCTGTTCGACACCGGCCACTTCGCCCTCGAGGACCACCTGCCCGAGATCGCCCCGCTCATCGCCGACTTCCTCGACCGCACCTGGAACCCAGCCGCCCCGGAGGCCTCGTGATCATCCGCACCCTGACCGACGCCGACATCGAGCGCGTCCTGCCCCTGCTGCCCGACGGGCAGATCGGCGTCTGGGCCGACGCCGACACCTTCCGCGAACGCCTCGGCACCGGCGAGTACCGGCCCGAGTGGACCTGGCTGGCCGAGGACGACGGCGAGCCGTACGCCCTGGCCGCCTGGTGGGGCGGACCGCACGACACCCGGCCCGCCGCGCTCGACGCGCTCAACGTCCGCGACCTCGACGGCACCGACGACGCCCGTACGGAGCTGGCGGCCCGCCTGCTCACCGCCGCGCACACCGCCTTCGCCGAGGCCGGAGGCGAGACCCCGCCCGCCTACCACGTGCTGCTCCCCGGCGACTGGCGGGAGCGGCCCGAGGCGGTCGCCGCCCTGCGCTGGCGGCAGGAGGCCGCCCGCCGCGCCGGGCTCACCGCCTCCCTCGAACGGCTCCGCTTCGAGTGGACCCCCGAGGCCGGCGTCCCCAAGCCCTCCGACCGGCTGCGCTTCCGCGCCGAGCCGGACGACGAGGTCTTCGTCGGCCTGTTCCGCCGGGTCCTGGACGGCACCCTCGACTCCGAGTCAGGCACGGGCGCCGCGACCGTCGGCGCCGAGGCGCAGGCGCGGGCCGACGTCGCCTTCTACCGCGACCAGATGCCCGGCGACCGCGCCTGGTGGCGGATCGCCGAGACCCCGCAGGGCCGGCCGGTCGGCTTCGCGCTGCCCTCCCGCAACACCGCCGTGCACGTCGTCGGCTACCTCGGCGTGCTCCCCGAGCACCGCGGCCACGGCTACGTCGACGACCTCCTCGCCGAGACCACCCGCTTCCTCGCGGACGACGCGGGAGCGGACGCCGTACGCGCCGACACCGACCTGGCGAACGTCCCGATGGCGGCCTCGTTCACCCGTCTCGGCTACCACAACTTCGCCCGCCGCCTGGTGCTTTCGGCGCCGTGACCCCCGGCCGCCCGGCCCGGTGACCGCCGTCCGGACGCGCTCGGCGGGCGGGCCGGGGGAGGGTGTGGAAGATTGCGGACAGAGGGAAGCCGGGTGCGGGCTCGTTGTCCCCCACAAGAGTGCTGCTCGGGTGCCCGCCCCCGGCCTCCCTCGACGACGGCCTACGACCGGGTGGTGACTCCATGCCGCTGCACGAGACCGACCGCTCCGCGGCTTCTCCCTACGCCGACGTCTACACCCTGCCGATCAGCGAGCGGGCGCTGCCGAAGTTCCGGATGCCGGAGAAGGTGTCCGAGGCGCGCGCCGTGCGGGCACTCATCCACGACGAACTGAGCCTGGACGGCAACGCCTCGCAGAACCTCGCCACGTTCTGCACCACCTGGGCGGAGCCCGAGGTGCACGCCCTGATGGACGAATGCCTCGGCAAGAACATGGTCGACAAGGACGAGTACCCGCAGACCGCCGCGCTGGAGAGCCGCTGCGTCCACATGCTCGCCGACCTGTGGAACTCCCCGGACGGCGCCACCACCCTCGGCTGCTCCACCACCGGCTCCAGCGAGGCCGGCATGCTCGGCGGACTCGCCCTGAAATGGCGCTGGCGGGAACGCCGCCGCGCCGAGGGCAAGCCCGCCGACCGCCCCAACCTCGTCGTCGGACCGGTCCAGGTCTGCTGGGAGAAGTTCGCCCGCTACTTCGACGTCGAACTCCGCCAGGTCCCCCTGGAGAGCGACGCGCTCGGCATGCGCGCACACCAACTGCGCGACCACGTCGACGAGAACACCATCGGCGTGGTGGCCATCCTCGGCGTCACCTACACCTGCGTCTACGAGCCGGTCGCCGAGATCGCCGCCGAACTCGACCGGATCCAGGAGGAGACCGGCCTGGACGTCCCCGTGCACGTCGACGCCGCCAGCGGCGGCTTCGTCGCCCCCTTCCTCCACCCCGACCTCGTGTGGGACTTCCGCCTGCCGCGCGTCGCGTCCATCAACGTCTCCGGCCACAAGTACGGCATGGCCCCGCTCGGCGTCGGCTGGGTGGTCTGGCGGTCCGCCGAACTGCTGCCCGAGGAGCTGGTGTTCCGCGTCTCCTACCTCGGCGGCGACATGCCCACCTTCGCCCTCAACTTCTCCCGCCCCGGTGGAGAGGTCGTCGCCCAGTACTACAACCTGCTGCGCCTCGGCCGCGAGGGCTACGCCAGGGTCCACGGCGCCTGCGCCACCACCGCCGGCATGCTCGCCGAGCAGGTCGCCGGGATGGGGCCCTTCACCGTCCTCTACGACGGTCAGGACGCCCTCCCGGCCGTGACCTGGACCCTCGCCGACCCCGCGGCCTGCCCCTTCACCCTCTACGACGTCACCGACCAGCTGCGCCGCCGCGGCTGGCAGGTCCCCGCCTACCCGCTCGCCCTCGGCCGTGAGGACACCGTCGTCCAGCGCGTCCTGGTCCGGCACGGCACCGGCTACGACAAGATCGCCCTCCTCGTCGACGACCTGCGCGACGCCGTCGGCCGCCTCACCGAGGGACCGACGGCGCACGCCCCGGAGCAGTCGGCGTTCCACCACTGACTCAGCTCGCGCGGACCTCCGCGATCCGCACCGGCCGGTGCTCGCGCAGCGACAGCGTGCACGCCTCCGCGATCCACCCCGCCTCCAGCGCGTCCGCGACCGTGCACGGCGAGGGCCGGGAACCGGCCACCACCTCGGTGAACGCGGTCAGCTCGGCGCGGTAGGCGGCGGCGAAGCGGTCCATGAAGAAGTCGTGCGGGGTGCCGCCCGGGAAGGTGACGCCGGGCTCCACCGACCGCAGCGGCAGCTTGTCCTCCAGGCCGACGGCGATGGAGTCCGCGAAGCCGTGCAGCTCCATCCGGACGTCGTAACCGCGGGCGTTGTGACGCGAGTTGGAGACGACCGCGACGGTGCCGTCGTCCAGGGTGAGGACCGCGCCCGTGGTGTCGGCGTCGCCCGCCTCCCTGATGTAGTCGGCGCCCCGGTTGCCGCCGACGGCGTACACCTCGGTCACCTCACGGCCCGTCACCCAGCGGATGACGTCGAAGTCGTGCACGGCGCAGTCGCGGAAGATGCCGCCGGAGGCGGCGATGTACGCGGCGGGCGGCGGCGCCGGGTCCAGCGTCGTCGACCGCACGGTGTGCAGCCTGCCCAGCTCACCGGCGCGCACGGCGGCCCGCGCGGCGACGAAGCCGGCGTCGAAACGCCGGTTGTAGCCGATCTGGACCGGCACGTCCCGGCCCTCGACGGCCTTCAGGACCTCGACGCCCTCGCGCATGGTCCCGGCCACGGGCTTCTCGCAGAAGACGGGGACGCCGGCCTCCACCCCGGCCAGGATCAGCCCGGGGTGGGCGTCCGTCGCGGCGGCGATCACGATGCCGTCGACCCCGGCGCCCAGCAGGGCCTCCGGCGAGTCCACGACCTCGCCGCCGAACCGCTCCGCGGCGGCCTTCGCGGCGTCCGCGAACGGGTCGGTGAGCACCAGCGACTCGACCGCGTCGAGCCGGGACAGGGTCTCGGCGTGGAAGGCGCCGATGCGGCCGAGGCCGAGGATTCCGATGCGCATGAAGGCTGTTCCTCCAGGGGAGAGGGGTTTCAGTCGAGTCCGCCGAGCACGTTCTGGTCCCAGTCGATCACCGATCGGTGACCACTGCGGACCGCGCCTCACCCGGCCCGGCGCGCCGGCCGGTCACGGTGACGTGCGCGCCCTCGCGGACGGCGGCCCGCTCCACGGCGGCGGCATGGGAGTACTCGGCGGGGTCGGTGGTCCGTTCGACGAGCGCGAGGAAGAGGTCCAGGTCGCAGTCCGGCGCGGACAGCCAAGAGGTGGCGGACATCGTCGTCCTTTCGCTGACAGGGGCGACGGAGTGCTGTCATTGTTGTCATGACAAACCCCTCGAACAACCAGCAGCGAGCCATCAAAAACCCCTCAAGGAGCGTGCGGTGGGCCATCCGTTCCCCATCCGGGAGATCGCCCGTCAGGCCGGGCTGAGCGAGGCCACCGTCGACCGGGTCCTCAACGGGCGCGGCGGGGTGCGGCAGAGCACCGCCCAGGAGGTGCACCGCGCCATCGCCGACCTGGACCGGCAGCGCACCCAGGTCCGGCTCGTCGGCCGCACCTTCATGATCGACATCGTGGTGCAGGCGCCGGAGCGGTTCTCCACCGCCGTCCGCGCCGCCCTGGAGGCCGAACTGCCCGGACTGCACCCGGCCGTGGTGCGCTCCCGCTTCCACTTCCGCGAGACCGGCCCCGTCGAGGAGCAGATCGCCGCCCTCGACCGGATCGCCCGGCGCGGCTCGCAGGGCGTGATCCTCAAGGCGCCGGACGTCCCCGGCATCACCGAGGCGGTCGGCCGCCTGGCCGCCGCGGGCATCCCGGTGGTCACTCTCGTCACCGACCTGCCCGCGAGCGCCCGGCTCGGCTACGCCGGCATAGACAACCGGGCGGCCGGCGCGACCGCCGCGTACCTCATGGGGCAGTGGCTGGGCGACCGGCCCGGCAATGTGCTCACCAGCCTCAGCAGCGGCTTCTTCCGCAACGAGGAGGAGCGCGAGATGGGCTTCCGCGCCACCATGCGCGCCCGGCACCCCGACCGCACCCTCGTCGAGATCGCCGAGGGCCAGGGCCTGGACGCCACCCAGTACGACCTGGTCCGCGCCGCCCTGGAACGCGATCCGGAGATCCGCGCGGTCTACTCGATCGGCGGCGGCAACATCGCCACCCTGCGGGCCTTCGCGGACCTCGGCCGCGCGTGCGCCGTGTTCGTCGCCCACGACCTCGACCACGACAACACCCGGCTGCTGCGCGGGCACCGGCTGTCCGCCGTCCTGCACCACGACCTCCGGCACGACCTGCGCGAGGCCTGCCACCTGGTGATGCGGGCGCACGGCGCGCTGCCGCCCGCCGGGCCGATCCCGCCGTCCGCGATCCAGGTGGTCACGCCGTACAACATGCCCGCACCCATCCGGTGAGGACCGGGCGTCCGCTCCGGGCGTGTATCACCGCTCGGCGCTCCCCGGCTGCCTACCGTCGTGCGCATGTGGAAATCGAACCCGGACGGCGGGCCGGAACGGCTGCTCGCGCTCGCCGACGGCGTGTTCGCCATCGCCATCACCCTGCTCGCCCTGGACCTGTCCGTGCCCCGGGACCTGGACACCGAGCAGTACCACCAGGCCCTGCTCGACGTCCTCCCCGACTTCGGCGCCTACGCGCTCAGCGTGCTGGTCCTGGGCAACTTCTGGCGCGGTCACCGGAGCATCTTCCGCCTCGTCCGGCAGATCGACGGCCAGCTGATCTCGCTCTCCCTGCTCGGCCTGGGCGTCGCGGCCCTGCTGCCGTTCCCCACCCGGCTGCTCGCCGATTACGGCGGTGAGCCCGTCTCCGTCGCGATCTACGCGGCGACGGTCGCGGCGCTCGGCGCCACCCACCTGGCGCTGGTCGCGGTCCTGGCCCGGCGTCCCTGGCTGCGCGGCGGCGAGGACCTGGAGGAAGACTTCGGGACCCAGGCCCTCGACCTCGGCGCGACCGTCGTGCTGTTCCTCCTCAGCGTCCCGCTGACCCTGGTGTTCGGGGCGGCGGCCGCCTTGTGGTGGGTCCTGCTGGTCCCCGTCAAGGCCTATCTGGGCCGACGGGCCCTCCGCCGGCACTGACCCTCACCCGTCAGGGCTCCACGGTCACCCAGGCGCCGCTCTGCGCGGACCGCGCCATCGCGTCCAGCACGGCGGCGCCGCGCACGGCGTCCGTGAGGGTGGTGCCGTGCGGCCGGCCCTCGGCGACCGAGCGCAGGAACCGGTACGCCTCGACGACCTTGAGGTCGTCGTAGCCCATGGCGTTGGCGGACACCGGCTGGAAGGCGTCGTACTCGCCCTCGCCGGGCCCCACGAAGACCGTGCTGACCGGCATGTCCTGGTAGCGGTCGCCGCGGCACACGCCCAGCTCGTTCATCCGGCGGAAGTCCCAGGAGAGGGCGCCCTTGGTGCCGTGCACCTCGACGCCGTAGTTGTTCTGCTCGCCGACGGAGACCCGGCAGGCCTCCAGCACCCCGCGCGCGCCGGAGGCGAAGCGCAGCAGACAGCTGACGTAGTCCTCGTTCTCGACCGGCCCCGGCTCGCCGCCTGAGGCGAGGCCGTGGCCGGTGGTGGCACCGGTGGGGCGGGCCCGCTCCGGCACGAACACCGCCGTCTCGGCGGTCACCGAGGTGATCTCGCCGAGCAGGTACCGGGCCAGGTCCACGCCGTGCGAGGCGAGGTCGCCGAGCACCCCGCTGCCGCCGCGCTCCCGCTCGTACCGCCAGGTCAGCGCGCCCGCCGGGTCGGCCGCGTAGTCGCTGAGAAGACGGATGCGGACATGGGTGGGCGTACCGATCCGCTCGGTGGCGATCAGCCAGCGGGCGGTTTCCAGGGCGGGCGCGTTGCGGTAGTTGAAGCCGACCGCGCCCTGCACCCCGGCCGCCGCGACCGCGTCGGCCACCGCGCGGGCGTCGTCGGCGGTCAGACCCACCGGCTTCTCGATCCAGACGTGCTTGCCCGCCTCGGCCATCGCCACGCCGATCTCGCGGTGCAGGAAGTTCGGGGCCGTGATGCTCACCGCCTGGACGCGCGGGTCGGCGGCCACCTCCCGCCAGTCGCGGGCGGTGCCCGCGAAACCGAACTGCTCGGCCGCCTGCTCGGCCCGCCCGGGCACCTCGTCGGCGACGGCGACCAGTTCGGGACGGAGCGGCAGCCGGGGGAAGTGGTGCCGGACCCGGGCGTACGCCTGGGTGTGCACCCGGCCCATCCAGCCGAATCCGACGACGGCGACGCCCAGCGTGTCCACCATGAGAGCCCCTTGTTTGGACCGGTCCATGCATTCCTCGGGCCACCCTGAGGGCCCCTTCTCCACCGTGTCAACCCTTTGACAGGACATGGACCCGCATGGAACGGTCCATCCCATGAGACCGCCGACGATCCGCGACGTGGCCGACCGGGCCGGGGTGTCCAAGTCGCTGGTGTCGCTGGTGCTTCGTGGCTCCGCGCAGGTGCGGCCCGAGAAACGGGAGGCCGTGCTGCGGGCCGTGCGCGAGCTGGGCTACCGGCCCAACGCCGCCGCCCGCAGCCTCAGCGAGCAGCGCTCCCGCACGGTCGGCGTCCTGCTGCACGATCTGCGCAACCCCTGGTACATCGACCTGCTCGACGGTCTGAACTCCCTGCTGCACACCGCCGGTCTGCACACCGTCCTCGCCGACGCCCGCCTCAACCGCCGCACCGGCCGGGACGCGGCCGGACCCTTCCTGGACCTCGGCGTCGACGGCCTCGTCGTGGTCGGCACCCTGCCCGACCCGGCCGCGCTCGGCCCCGTCGCGGCCCGCGTACCGGTCGTGGTCGCCGGGGCCCGCGAGGCGGTGCCGCCCGGCGTCGACCTGGTCGCCGGCGACGACACCGAGGGCGCGCGGCTCGTCACCGGGCACCTCGTCGCGCTGGGGCACCGCCGGATCGCGCACCTCGCGGGCTACGGCGCCGTCGGCGAACTGCGCCGCGACGGCTTCGAGGCGACGATGCGGGCGCACGGCCTGGCCGACGGCGCGCTGGTCGAGCCGGGCGACATGACGGAGGAGGGCGGCTACCGGGCGGCCGTACGGCTGCTCAGCCGCGCCGACCGGCCCACCGCCGTACTCGCCGTCAACGACATCACCGCCGTCGGCGTCCTGTCGGCCGCCGCCGAACTCGGCCTGCGCGTCCCGCACGACGTCTCCGTCACCGGCTACGACAACACCGCGATCGCCCGGCTGCGCCACCTGTGGCTCACCACCGTCGACCACGCCGGCCACGAGGTCGGCCGGCGCGCCGCGCGCTGTCTGCTGGACCGCCTGGAAGGGGCAGGCGGCGAGGGCCGGACCCATCTCGCCGTGCCGACGCTGGAGATCCGCGGGACCACCGGCCCGCCCCCGCCCGCCGGCTGATCACAGATTGATGGCGTACGCCTTGCGCAGCGTCTCGTGCACCGTCCACGTCGTGCGGTCGCCCTCGCGCAGCACCGCCATGTCGCCGGGCCCGACCGTCAGCGTCGGACCGCCCTCGACCTCGATCGTCGCCGACCCGCTGATCACCACGAACAGCTCGTCCGCCTCGGTGTCGGTCACCACGCCCGGCGTGATCTGCCAGATCCCGCGCACCTGACGGCCGTCCGGCGACTCCCACACCACCTTCCCGGTCACCTCGGGCGTCCCGGAGAGGATCTGCTCGGGCTCCAGCGGCTCCGGTTCGAGCTCGGCGTCGGGGATGCGGACAACGAAACTGTGGGTCATGCGGCCGACCCTAGCCAGCCGCGACCCCGGCCCGGCGCCGACAGAGTGTGCGGGATCGGCCCCGGCGGGCGGACACTTCGTCGCGCTCAGGGCCGCCGGGCCGTCATGCTCACCGCGTTCGCCGTGACGACCGCGCCGATCCCGGCCCACTCCCACCCGCCCAGGCCCTCGCCGAGCACGATCCAGCCGACCACCGCGGCCAGCACCGGATTGACGCTCATGAACAGCCCGAACGTCTGCGCGGGGACCCGCCGCAGGGTCAGCAGGTCCGTGAGGTAGGGCACGGCGGAGGACAGCACGCCCGCCGCGACCGCGCAGCCGACCGCCGCCGCGCTCGGCGGGTGGTGCAGCACCACGAGCAGCCCGACCGGCAGGAACAGCACCGCCGACACCCCGGACGCGGCCGCCGCCCCCTGCGCGCCGGGGAGCCGGCCGCCGATCGTGCGGTTGAGCAGGATGTACGACGCCCAGCACACGGCCGCGAGCAGCCCGAGCGCCATCCCGGCGTAGTCCGCGGAGGGCCGCGGGCGCATCAGTACGACGACGCCCGCCGCCGCGAGCACCGCGCAGCACGCGTCCAGGCGGCGGCGTACGGCGGCCAGGGCGATGGCCAGCGGCCCGAGGAATTCCAGCGTCACCGCGAGACCCAGGCCGATCCGGTCGACGGCGGTGTACAGGCTGAGGTTCATCGTCCCGAACACCACGGCCAGCAGCAGCACCGGCCACCACTGCCGCCAGGTGAACTCCCGCAGCCGGGGCCGGGCGAGGGGCAGCAGGACGGCGGCGGCGACGTACTGCCGTACCGCGACCACCCCCACCGGGCCGAGGACGGGGAAGGCGAGGGCGCCGACGGCGGCGCCCGTCTGGTTGGACAGACCGCTGCCGAGCATGGCGGCGACGCCGGCCAGCCTGTGATCGGCGGACCGGAGTCCGGGAGCGGCGGCGAGGCGGGGCCGCCGGGACGCGGAAGCTGTGCGCATGCGCCGCATCGTGCGCGCCCGCCTTCCTTGCGCAAAATGCATGCCCGCCTCGATCTATACGCTCAGCGTATGGATGTGGAACTGCGTCAACTGCGCTGCCTGGTCGCGATCGTCGACGAGGGCACCTTCACCGACGCCGCGATCGCGCTCGGCGTCTCCCAGGCCGCCGTCTCCCGGACGCTGGCCGCGCTGGAACGCGCCCTCGGCGTCCGGCTGCTGAGGCGTACCTCCCGCGCGGTGACGCCGACGGCGACCGGGCAGCGCGTGGTGGCGCACGCCCGGCGGGTGCTGGCCGAGGTGGCCGAACTGGTGCGGGACGCCGGCTCGGGCCAGGGCGCGCTGCGGATCGGCTACGCCTGGGCGGCGCTCGGCCGGCACACCCTGCCCTTCCAGCGCCGCTGGGGCGCGGCGCACCCGGAGGCCGGACTGCACCTGGTGCGCGTCAACTCGCCCACGGCCGGGCTGCTGGAGGGGATGTGCGACCTCGCCGTGGTGCGCCGGACGCTCGACGACCGGCGCTTCGACTCCGCGATCGTCGGACTGGAGCGACGGCTGTGCGCGATGGCCGCCGACGACCCGCTGGCCCGGCGCCGCTCGGTGCGGCTGGCCGACCTCGCCGGCCGGGTGCTGCTGGTGGACCGCCGTACCGGCACCACCACCCCGGACCTGTGGCCGGCGGACGCGCGCCCGGCGACCGAGGAGATCCATGACGTCGACGACTGGCTCACCGTCATCGCCACCGGCCGCTGTATCGGGATGACCGCCGAGTCCACCGCGAACCAGTACCGGCGGCCCGGCGTGGTCTACCGCCCGGTGCGGGACGCGGAACCGGTCGCCGTACGCCTCGCCTGGTGGCGGGACGATCCGCATCCCGCGGGCCAGGCGGTGCTGGAACTGCTCACCGATCTGTACCGCGCCGGCTGAGCGCGCGCCGCCACGGCAGCGCCGAGCGAGCCCCGGCAATTCGGCAAACAAAATTGTTGACAATGTTGTTTGGCTAGATTTACGTTCGACAGGCACTCACTCAGGGAGGGCGCAATGCCGAAAGAAGCCCGTCCGGGCAGCGGAGAGCAGGCCAAACAGCTGGCGCTGAGCCGGCTGCGGCAGGCGATCCTGCGCGGCGAGATGGCACCGGCACAGCGGCTGGTGGAGAACGAACTCGCCGAGCAGTTCGGTGTGACACGGGCCAGCATCCGCGCGGCACTGATCGACCTGGAGGCCCAGGGCCTCGTCGAGCGGATCCGCAACCGCGGCTCGCGGGTGCGGGTGGTGACCGTGGAGGAAGCGGTCGCCATCACCGAGTGCCGGATGGTCCTCGAAGGACTGTGCGCCGCCAAGGCGGCCGTCGCGGCCAGCGACGAGCAGCTGGACGAGCTGACCGGCCTCGGCACCGCCATGAGCAAGGCCGTCGCCGACGGCGAGCCGATGACGTACTCCGACCTCAACCAGGACCTGCACGCCAGGATCCGGGAGTTCTCCGGTCAGGCCACGGCCGTGGACCTGCTGGAGCGGCTCAACGCGCAACTGGTGCGCCATCGCTTCCAGCTGGCGCTGAGGCCGGGCCGTCCGCAGCGCTCCCTGAACGAGCACCTGGCCCTGATCGAGGCGATCAGGGCCAGGGAACCGCAGGCGGCCGAGGCGGCCGCCCGCGCCCACCTCGCCAGCGTGATCGAGGCACTGCGCGACTGACCCGCGCGGCCGGCCCCGGCAGCGGCGCGGCGGGAGACCACCCGTCACCCAGGAGATCCGAGCAATGACCCAGGCTGCCAACGCGCCCGCCCCCTTCCCCGAGCCCTCGACCTCGCTCGAGCAGGGGGAGCCCCCAGCACGTTCCACCCTCGTCGTCACCGCGCACGCCGGGGACTTCGTCTGGCGGGCGGGCGGGGCCATCGCCCTGGCCGCCGCCCGCGGCGAGAAGGTCACCATCGCCTGTCTGACCTTCGGCGAGCGCGGCGAGTCCGCCAAGGCGTGGCGCGAGGGCAGGAGACTGGAGGAGATCAAGGCGATCCGCCGGGACGAGGCCGAGCGGGCCGCCGCCGTCCTCGGCGCCGAGGTCCGCTTCTTCGACGCCGGCGACTACCCCCTGGTCGCCACCGCCGAACTCACCGACAGGCTCGTCGAGGTCTACCGCGAGACACAGCCGGACGTCGTCCTCACCCACCCCACCGAGGACCCGTACAACGGCGACCACCCGGCCGCCAACCGGATGGCCCTGGAGGCCCGGGTGCTCGCGCAGGCCATCGGCTACCCCGGCCCCGGCGAGATCATCGGCGCCCCGCCCGTCTTCTACTTCGAGCCGCACCAGCCCGAGATGAGCGGCTTCAGGCCCGAGGTGCTGCTCGACATCACCGAGGTGTGGGAGACCAAGCGCAAGGCCATGGAGTGCCTCGGCGCCCAGCAGCACCTGTGGGACTACTACACCGACCTCGCCGTCCGGCGCGGCGTCCAGCTCAAGCGCAACGCGGGCCCGAACCTCGGCCTCGCCCACAAGACCATGGCCGAGGCCTACATGCGCCCGTACCCGCAGATCGCGAAGGAGCTGGCGTGAGCGGCGTGATCGTCACGAACCCGCCCAGGGCGGCCGCCGAGGACGTCGAGGCGCTGGCCGCGTTCGGCGTGGCCACGGTCGGCGAGGCGATGGGCCGCACCGGCCTTCTCGGCACCGGACTGCGCCCCATCCAGCAGGGCGTACGCGTCGCCGGCACCGCCGTCACCGTGCTCAGCTGGCCCGGCGACAACCTCATGATCCACGCCGCGGTGGAGCAGTGCGGCGAGGGTGACATCCTCGTCGTCACCACCACCTCCCCGTCCACCGACGGCATGTTCGGCGAACTGTTCGCCACCGCGCTCCAGCGGCGCGGGGTGCGCGGGCTGGTCATCGACGCGGGCATCCGGGACACCCGGGAACTGCGCGAGATGGACTTCCCCGCCTGGTCGCGGGCGGTGTCCGCGCAGGGCACCGTCAAGGCCACCGGCGGCTCGGTGAACGTGCCGGTCGTCATCGGCGGCCAGGTGATCCGCCCCGGCGACGTGATCCTCGCCGACGACGACGGCGTGGTCGTCGTCCCGCGCGAACGCGCCCATGAGACCGCGGAGCGGTCCGGGGCCCGCGAGGCCAAGGAGGCAAGGTCCCGCGCCGCCTTCATCGACGGCGAACTCGGCCTGGACCGCTACGGGTTGCGCGACACCCTCAAGCGGCTCGGCGTCGAGTACAAGACGTACGAGGAGTACGCGGGGGAGGGGTCGTGATTCCCGGGCCCGAGGGGATCCGCTGTCTGCTGATGCGCGGCGGCACCTCCAAGGGTGCCTACTTCCTCGCCGGCGACCTGCCCGCCGACCCGGCCGCCCGCGACGCGCTGCTGCTGCGCGTCATGGGCAGCCCCGACGCCCGGCAGATCGACGGGCTCGGCGGCGCCCACCCGCTCACCAGCAAGGTCGCGGTGGTCTCGGCCTCCGCCGACCCGGACGCCGACGTCGACTACCTGTTCCTCCAAGTCGCCGTGGACGAAGCAGAGGTGAGCGACCGTCAGAACTGCGGCAACATCCTCGCCGGGATCGGCCCGTTCGCGGTCGAGCGCGAACTGGTGCCGGCGGGGGAGGAGCGGACCTCCGTCCGCATCCGCATGGTCAACAGCGGCGACCGCGCCACCGCCGTCTTCCCCACCCCCGGCGGGCGCGTCGACTACACCGGAGACACCGGGATCTCCGGCGTGCCCGGCACGGCCGCGCCCGTCCTGATCGAGTTCCCGGCGAGCGCCAAACCGCTGCTGCCCACCGGCAACGCCCGCGACGAGATCGACGGCATCCCGGTGACCTGCGTCGACAACGGCATGCCGACCGTCCTGATCGAGGCCACCTCGCTGAAGGTCACCGGCTACGAGACACCCGCCGAACTGGAGGCCGACGCGGAGCTGGCGGACCGGCTCCGCGCGATCCGCCTGACGGCGGGGCGCCTGATGGGCCTCGGCGACGTCTCGGACGCCACCGTGCCCAAGCTGACCCTGCTCGCCCCGCCCCGCGACGGCGGCGCCGTCACCACCCGCACCTTCATCCCGGTGCGCTGCCACACCTCGATCGGTGTGCTCGGCGCGGCGAGCGTGGCGGCGGGCCTCAGGATCGACGGAGCGGTGGGCGCGGACCTGGCGGTGCTCACGCCCGGCAGCGACCGGGTCCGCATCGAGCACCCCACCGGATTCCTGGACCTCGACAGCAGCCTGGGCACCACCCCCGACGGCCGTCCCGCCGCCCGCCGCACCGCGGTGGTCCGCACCGCCCGCAAGATCTTCGACGGCACCGTCTTCCCCCGGTCCGCCGAGACGGCCCCGATCCCCGCACGACCCCTAGGAGGTCACCGATGACCCCGCCGCTCGGCGACATCGCCCACATCGGCCACGCCCAGCTGTTCACCCCGGACCTCGACGCCAGCGTCGCGTTCTTCACCGACTTCCTGGGCCTGACCGTCAACGGGCAGCACGGCGACACCGTCTACCTGCGGACCTTCGACGACTACGAGCACCACAGCCTCGTCCTCACCGCCCGCGAGCAGCCCGGCCTCGGCCGGCTCGCCCTGCGCACCTCCGGCGAGGCCGCCCTGGAACGCCGGGTCAGGGCGATCGAGGAGGCGGGCGGCACCGGCCACTGGACCGAGGACGAACCCGGCCTCGGCAAGCTCTACGTCACCACCGACCCGGACGGCCACGAACACGCCCTGTACTGGGAGAGCGAGCACTACCGGGCCCCCGAGGAACTGCGGCCCGCGCTGAAGAACCAGCCGCAGGCCAAACCCAACCGGGGCGTGGGCGTCCGCCGCCTCGACCACGTCAACTTCCTCGCCGCCGACGTGCTCGCCAACGCCGAGTTCCAGGAGCACCTCCTCGGGGCGCGGCCGACCGAGCAGATCCGGCTCGACAGCGGCAGGATCGCGGCGCGCTGGCTGACGTACACGAACAAGTCGTACGACGTCGTCTACACCTCCGACTGGACCGGCTCCGCCGGGCGGCTGCACCACATCGCCTTCGCGGCCGACACCCGCGAGGACATCCTGCGCGCCGCCGACCTCGCCATCGACACCGGAGTGTTCATCGAGACCGGACCGCACAAGCACGCCATTCAGCAGACGTTCTTCCTGTACGTCTACGAGCCGGGCGGCAACCGGATCGAACTGTGCAACCCGCTCACCCGGCTGGTGCTGGCGCCCGACTGGCCGCTGATCACCTGGACCGAGGAGGAGCGCAGGAAGGGCCAGGCCTGGGGCCTGAAGACCATCGAGTCCTTCCACACGCACGGCACGCCGCCGATCGCCTGATAAGGCCCCGCGGGGCCATACGGAGCACGACGGAGCCACCCCCGGAACCAAGCGTCGATGAGATTGTTGACAAAAACGTTGACACTCAGGGGGTGGCTCCCTAGCGTCTAGCGCACACTGATCCCCCTCCAGGGAAACGCCTCCTGGACGAGAGGAAAACAACGATGTCCTCCTCCCCCGCCCCGTCCGCTCGCGGCAGCAGACTCGCCCTGCTCGTCGTCGGCCTGTGCTGGCTGGCCGTGCTCTTCGACGGCCTCGACATGTTCATCTACGGCTCGGTGCTGCCGCACATGCTCGAGCAGAAGGCCCTCGGCCTCACCCCCGACCAGGCCGGCGACCTCGGCAGCTACGCCACCTTCGGCATGCTCGTCGGCGCCCTCACCGCCGGCACGGTCGCCGACCGGGTCGGCCGCAAGAAGCTGATGGTCGCCTGCGTCACGCTGTTCTCGCTGGCCTCCGGCCTGTGCGCGCTCGCGGACGGCGTCGCGGTCTTCGGTCTCGGCCGCACCCTCGCCGGCGTGGGCCTCGGCGGCCTGCTGCCCACCGCGATCAGCATGGTCTCCGACTACGCCCCCCGCGGCCGCGGCGCGATCACCATCGGCCTGCTGATGACCGCCCACCACGCCGGCGGCATCCTCTCCGCCTACGTCGCCCTGTGGGTCGTCGAACCCCTCGGCTGGCGCGCCGCCTTCTGGATCTGCGTGGTCCCGCTGCTCTTCGTCCCCGTGCTCGTCAGGTCCCTGCCCGAGTCGCTGAGCTTCCTCGTCGCCAAGGGCCGCACCGAGCAGGCCCGCGCACTGGCCGGCCGGTTCGCCGTCGAACTGCCCGCCGCGCCCGGCAAGCAGGCCGCCGGCAACCGCTGGGCGTCCCTCGCCGGCCTGTTCCGCGGCGGCGAGTGGTCGCAGACCCTGCTCTACTGGCTGGCCTCCTTCGGCGGCCTGCTCCTCGTCTACGGCGTCGCCACCTGGCTGCCCACCCTGATGCGCGGCGAGGGCTACGAACTCGGCTCCGCCCTCACCTTCGTGGTGCTGTTCAACCTCGGCGGCATCGTCGGCATGCTGGTCGCCGGCCGGGCCTCCGACCGCTTCGGCGCCCCCCGTATCTCCGCGATCTGGTTCGCGCTCACCGCCGGCGGCGTCTTCCTGCTCAGCGTGCACATGCCGCTCGCGCTGACCTTCACCGTCGTCTTCCTGACCGGTGTCTTCCTCAACAGCGCCCAGACCATGATCTACGCGACCGTCTCCATCGCGTCCGCCCCCGGGAACCGGGCCACGGCCGTCGGCTGGACCTCCGGCATGGGCCGCTTCGGCGCCGTCTTCGGCCCCTGGCTCGGCGGCCAGCTGCTCGCCGCCAACCAGGGCGACTGGGGCTTCACCGCCTTCGCCCTGGCCGGCGTCTGCTCCATGGTGTTCATCGGCGTCGCCGCCCTGCGCGCCGCCCGGCACACCCCGCGGGACACGGCGGGCCGGCAGCTGGTCGCCGGCCACTGAGCCGGCGCACGCGAACGCCGGCCGCCGCAGGGGGATGCGGCGGCCGGCGTCTTTTTCATACGACCCCTCTTTCTCGTACGACCCGTCAGCCCATCTGGTCCTCGGCCGACAGGTGTTCCACCGTCCGGCCGGTCTCGGTGAACGTACGCGTCACATGGCCCGAGGAGTACACCCACAGGATCCGCAGCGGGCGGTCGCCGACGTTGCGGAACAGATGGGGGACCGGCGACGGGACGTAGGTGGTGTCGAACCGCTCCAGCCTCGTCACCACGCCGTCCACCACCACCTCCGCCTCGCCCTCCAGGACGGTCACGTGCTCGTCGCAGTTGTGCGAGTGCAGCGGCGCCCCCGAGCCGACCGGATAGACGCTCATCCCGCTGGTGATCCGGTTCTCCCCGCCCGCCGACGGCGTGGTGATCAGCGGTGTCGTCACGACGGCCCCGCCACGGTCCAGCAGGGGCACGGACGCGGCCTTGATGATGGTGGTCATCCGGAGTTGCTTCCTCTCGGCACGGGAGACTTCACGGGCATCGTCGACCGACGTTAGGTCCGCTCCCCGTGAACGGGTGCCCTCCGGCGTGCAGGTTTACGTTGCGCTCCGGGAGGGGCTGGCTTCCCGGTACCCGGCTGTACCTTCACCTGGCGTCGCACGGCGTCCCGTTCCGTGCCCGAAACGCGCCGGAAAGAAAAGGCAGGTATCGGCCAGATGAGGCTCCCCGTTCTCAGCGATGAGGAAATGAATCCGCGGCAGCAGGAGCTGGCCGCCCGGATCGCCGGCCGCCGCGGGGCCGTGCGCGGCCCGTTCCGGGTGTGGCTGCACAGCCCCGAGATGTGCGAACGGGCCGAGTCCCTCGGCGCCTTCGCCCGCTTCGACTGCTCCCTCCCCAGGCATCTGCGCGAGCTGACCCTGCTGATGGCGGCGCGCAACTGGGACGCCCAGTACTCGTGGAACGCCCACGTCCACCAGGCGATCGAGGCCGGCATCCCGGAGGCCGCCGTCAAGGCCGTCGCCGAGAAGCGCGAGGCCGTCTTCGACGACCCCGCCGACCAGGCCTTCTACCAGTTCTGCCGTGAGGTCCTGGAGGACCACTTCGTCACCGACGCCACCTTCGCCGCGGCCCTCGCACACTTCGGGCCCAAGGGCCTGGTCGACGCCATCGGCGCGCTCGGCAACTTCACCATGCTCGGCATGTGCCTGAACACCTTCCAGGTGGACCTCCAGGCCGGCAAGGAACCCCCGTTCCCCGACATCCGCGGCTTCGGCCGGATCGGCCCCGACGGCGACCGGGCGCAGTCGTGACGCCGCCCACCGAAGCCGTCCTGCGCGTCCGGGGCGTCACCAAGAGCTTCGGCGGGGCCGCCGCCCTCAAAGGCGTCGACCTCGACCTGTACGCCGGTGAGATCCACGCCCTGATGGGCATGAACGGCGCCGGCAAGTCCACGCTCGTCCAGGTGCTCTCCGGCGTCCACCAGCCGGACGGCGGCACCGTCGAGACCGGCGGCGAACGGCACTCGGGGCTCACCGTGCGCAAGGCCCGCCGGCTCGGAATCTCCTGCGTGCCGCAGCGCCGCGAACTCGCCATGGGGCTCACCGTCGCCGAGAACGTCCTGCTCGGCGACCTGCCCACCCGGCGCGGCACCGTCCACTGGAAGGCGGTCCGCGACACGGCCCGGCAGGCGCTCGCCGGGCTCGGCATCGCCATCGACGTCGAGCGGATCGCCGGCACCCTCACGGTCGCCGAGCAGACCATGGTGGAGGTGGCCCGCGAGGTCCGGCGCGGCGGCCGGGTGCTCATCCTCGACGAGCCGACCGCCTGCCTGAGCGCCGGGGACGCCGACCGGATCCGCGCGCTGGTACGGACCCTGCGCGACGAGGGCGTCGCCGTCGTCTACATCTCGCACTACATCGACGAGGTCATGTCCGTCGC
Organism: Streptomyces sp. TSRI0107; assembly: GCF_001905845.1. GTDB lineage: Bacteria > Actinomycetota > Actinomycetes > Streptomycetales > Streptomycetaceae > Streptomyces. Next base: position 151,704 of record NZ_LIVZ01000014.1, read on the forward strand.
CGACCGCCTCACCGTGCTGCGCGACGGAGCCGTGGTCCGCAGCGCGCCCGCCGCCGAACTGGACCCGGCCACCCTGGTCCGCGGCATGGTCGGCCGGGACGTGGTGTCCAGGCGCCCCGAACGCCCCGCGCCGAAGGCCGAGAGCGGCCTCACCGTGCGCGGACTCACCCAGGGCCGGGCCGTCCGGGACTTCTCCGTCGAGGTGCGCAAGGGTGAGATCGTCGCCGTCCTCGGGCCCGCCGGGGACGCCCAGTCCCGCCTGTTCGACCTGCTGTCCGGTCGGCGGCGCCCGGACGCCGGCGCACTCGCCGTCGACGGCCGCCCCGTGCCCTTCGGGCGGGTCACCGCCTCGCTGCGGGGCGGACTGCGCTGCGTCACCGGCGACCGCCGCACTCTCGGCCTCGTCCCCGGCCTCAGCCTGGACGAGAACCTGATGCTCGCCGACGACCGCTTCGCCCGCCGCAGGCTGCACCGGCGCCGCGAACTCGCCCGCCGCGCCGCGCCCCGCCGCAGCGCCTACGGCGTGGTCGCCCTCACCGGCAACCCGCCGGTCGGCTCCCTGTCGGGCGGCAACCAGCAGAAGGTGCTGCTCGGCAAGTGGCTGGAGACCGACCCGGTCGCCTGCTTCCTCGAAGACCCCACGAACGGCGTGGACGTCGCCGCCATGGCCGACATCCACACCCTCGTCGACGACCTCGCCGCGCGCGGTGTGGCCGTGCTCCTCGCCTCCTCCTCCGCCGAGGAGGTCATGCGGCTCGCCGACCGGGTCGTCGTCGTCAGCGCCGGACGGGTGGTCGCCGAACACGACATCACCGCCATCACCCGCGACGAGCTCGTCGCCACCGCTCTCGGAGGACAGCCCCAGTGAGCCTCAAGACCCCGCCGGCCGCCGCCTCCGACGACACGGCGGCCCGCCCCGCCCAGGCCCCCGCGTCCCGCTGGACGCCCAAGGCGCTGCTGCACGTCCCGCACGGCGGACTGATCGTCGTCCTGGTCCTGGTCGCCGTGTTCACCGCCCTCCAGGCGGACTCCTTCACCAGCTCCCAGAACCTGCTCAACGTGCTCCGGCAGATCAGCGTGACCGCGGTCATCGCGGGCGGCCTGACCCTGCTGATGACCGCCGGCGGCATGGACTTCTCCATGGGGAGCAACGCGGCCGTCACCCTGTCGGTGGCCGCGGTGATGCTGCACGACGGGCGGTCCACCGCCGTCACCGTCGTCGTCACCCTGCTGCTGGCCACCCTCATCGGCCTCGTCAACGGCCTCGTCGTCACCTTCACCCGGGTCGCCCCGTTCGTCGCCACCCTCGCCTCCGCGATGCTGCTCGACGGCGTCGCCCTGCTCGTCCTCGACGGGGAGTCCGTCTCCATCGGCGACCGGATGACGGAGCTGGGCAACTCCAAGGTGCTCGGCGTGCCCTGCCTGCTGATCGTGGCGCTGCTGGTGCTGGCGGCGGTCGGGCTGGCCATGCGGTTCACCACCTTCGGCCGCGACGCGTTCGCCATGGGCGGCAACGAGCACGTGGCCCGGCTCAGCGGCATCAACGTGTCCGGTCGCAAGCTCGCCCTGTACGCCCTCGCCGGCGCCCTCGCGGGCCTGGCCGGGCTGATGCTGCTGTCCCGGCTCGGCGCCGCCGCCCCCAACACGGCCGGGCTGCAGACCCAGTTGACCGCGGTCGCCGCCGTGGTCATCGGCGGCACCTCGCTGGCCGGCGGCCACGGCACCGTCGTCGGCACCGCGCTCGGCACGGTGCTGCTCGGCGTGGTCGCCAACGCCCTCAACCTGCTCCAGGTCAACAGCTACTACCAGTTCGTCGTGACCGGCGGGGTGCTGCTGGTCGCGGCGATCGTCAACGAGTTCCAGCGCAAGTCCGCACCGGGGCACTGAGCCCCATCGCCTTCGCGAACACACCCACGCACCTTCTCTCCGATGACGCAGGAAAGGCGTAACCCATGAACCCCACCGTCCGCTCCCGCCGCCGTACCGCCGCGGCATCCCTCGTCGGCGCCGCCGCGCTGCTGCTCTCCGGCTGCGCGGAGTCCGGCGGCACGGGTTCCGATCCGGACGCGGTCTCCCTCGGCTTCGTCAACGGCGCCAACACCCACTTCCACAGCTGTCTGCTGAAGTCCGTGGAGCAGACCGCGAAGGAGGAGAAGGCCACCCTCTACTCCGCCAACTCCAAGCAGGACGCCGGGACCGAGCTGTCCAACATCGAGGACATGATCGCCCGGAACGTGGACGCGCTGATCGTGCAGACCGTGAACGTCGACGCCCTCGAAGGCGACATAGCCAAGGCCAAGGGCGCCGGCATCCCGATCTTCCTCACCTCCGTGGCCACCGACGACATGGCGGACGTCCTCGGCGTCGCCAAGGTCGACCTGAAGCAGGTGGGCGCGCTGGACGCCGGCTGGATCGCGAAGGACGCCGCCGGCGAGGACGTCACCGTGGGCGTCGTCGCGGGCGCTCCCGGCGCCGCCTCGGACCTGCTCGTCGGCGGTTTCGAGGACGCGCTGCCGGACAACGCGAAGGTCGTCGCCAACCAGCCCGGCATGTTCAACCCCGCGAAGGCGCAGGACGTCGCGGAGAACATGATCCAGGCCCATCCCGGCCTCGACTACGCCTTCGTCGCCAACGAGGAGATGGCGTTCGCGGTCCGCAAGGCGTTCGACGCGGCCGGCGCGAAGGACGTGCGGATCGTGACCGTCAACGGCACCGAGGACGGCATCGCCGCGGTGAAGGACGGACGGATCTCCGCGACCGTCGCGAACTCGGCCATGACGATCGGCCGGACCGCGGTGAAGAACACGATCGCCCTGCTCAAGGACGACAAGACCGTTGACAAGATTGCGAACATTCCTCTTGTCTTGGTCACCGAGGACAACGTGAGCGAGGCGCCCCAGTACTGCCCGAAGTGACGGGCCCCCACCGGGAAACGGCGCCCACCCACCCGTGTCCGAGCCGCACCCGCACCACCGCCGCCATGCCCTCGCCGGGCCGTTCCCGGGCGGCCCGCCGGAGGAAACATGGATCGCCTGCTGCTCATGCACAGCTTCGTCACCGTCGCCCACGTCGGCAGCTTCAGCGGAGCCGCCAAGAAGCTCGGCTCGTCCGGCTCCCTGGTCTCCCGGCACGTCGCCGAACTGGAGCGGCAGGTGGGGGTCCGCCTGGTCAACCGCACCGCCCGCTCGGTCAGCCTCACCGAACCGGGCCAGCGGTACGCCGAGTTCGCCGCGCGCATCCTCGACGAGATCGACGCCGAGGACGCCGCCATCTCCCAGCTCCACGACCGCGCCGAGGGCACACTCAGCATCATCTGCCCCAAATGGATAGGCAGCCTCGACCTGGGCGACGCCATCGCCGCATTTTCCGCCGCCCACCGGAAAATCCAGGTCCGGTTCGAGCTGGGCGGAATGTCCGACCGCACCTACGATTTCCTGGACGGCGGATTCGACGTCGCCTTCCACACCCGCGACCTGCGCGACTCCAGCGTCCGGCTGAAGAAGATCGCCTCCCTGCCGTTCGTGCTGTGCGCCGCCGAGGAGTACATCGCCCGCCGCGGCGGCCTCGCCCACCCCAACGACATCGGCGCACACGACTGCCTGGTGCACGTCAACGACCCGGTCTGGCGGATCGGCCACGGCCACGCCAGCACCCTGCACAAGATCCGCAACATCGCCTTCTCGTCCAACTCCTACATCGCCCTGCAGAAGGCAGCCGTGCACGGACGCGGACTGGCCCTGCTGCCCCAGCGGCCGGCCTACGACGACCTCGTCTCCGGCGCGCTGAAGGTCCTGCTGCCCGAACTGGCCGTACCCGACCGGCCGCTGTACGCGATCTACGGCCCCGGGCACGACACCCCGCGCAAGATCAGCGTGTTTCTGGACTTCCTCGCCGAATGGTTCTCGCAGAATCCCATTCCCGCGATCCGGCCGTAACCGCAAGAAACGATTGCGCATTGCGTGGAGCTCGGACCGTTGAGCACCGCTCACGCCGAAATCTACGCTCGCCAGGCGACCCGCGAAACGAGGAACCATGGGAATCCAGAGAATCGAATCGGCTACCTACGGCATCGACGACCTCGGCCGATGCGTGCGGTTCTTCGACGACTTCGGGCTGTTCCCGGTGGAGAAGACGGACGAGCACGCGGTGTTCGAGACGCGGACCGGCCAGACCCTCCACCTGGACACCCGCCCCGGCCCGCCGCTGCCCCCGCCCGTGGAGCCGGGCCCCACCCTGCGCGAGGTGGTCTGGGGCGTGGACACCCGGGAGGAACTCCACCGCCTGGTCGCCGAGGTCGCCAGGGACCGCGAGGTGCGCGAGAGCGCCGACGGCGTCCACCACACCGTCGACGAGACCGGCTTCGGCGTCGGCCTCACCCTGGCCCGCCCCAGGCCGGTCACGGTCACCCCGCGCCCCGCCAACACGCTCGGCAGCGTGCGCCGCTGGAACACCGCACTGGAACCGATCACCCGGGTCCGGCCGCTGCGCATGTGCCACGTCGCCCTGAACATCCCCAAGGACGGCCGCGAGCGGGCCGTCGCCTTCTACACCGACCGCCTCGGCTTCCGCCCCACCGACGTCGTCGAACCGATGGGCGTCTTCATGCAGGCCCCCGGCGACGACGACCAGCACACCATGCTGCTGTGCCACCGCCCCGACAAGGCCGGCGTCAACCACATCGCCTACGAGGTGCCCGGCTTCGACGACGTGGTGGAGGGCGGCAACCGCATGATCGAACGCGGCTGGCGGGAGGCCCGCCGCCTCGGCCGCCACACCATCGGCTCCAACGTCTTCCGCTTCCTGCACGCCCCCTGCGGCGGCCGCGTCGAGTACGCCGCCGACATGGACCGGGTCGACGACACCTACGAGACCCGCGTCCACGCGACCACCCCGCCGCACCACATCTGGGCGCTGCGCACCAACCGCGACCAGGAAGCCCCCGCATCCCGAACCCCCTGAGAGGGCCCCACCCATGACCACCGACCACGGCTACCCCGCCGTCCGCATGCACATCGCGGGCGAGTGGTGCCAGGGCGGCAGCGGACGCACCGCTCCCGTCCTCGACCCGGCCACCGAGGAGGAGATCGGCCGGGTACCGCTCGCCACCCCCGCCGACCTCGACCGCGCCCTCGACGCCGCCGCCCGGGGCTTCGGGACCTGGCGCGACACCCCCGTCGCCCGCCGTACCGCCGTCCTGCACGCGGCCGCCGACCTGCTCACCGAACGCGCCGGCGCCGTCGGCCGGATCATGACCCTGGAGCAGGGCAAGCCGCTCGCCGAGGCCGCCGGAGAGGCCCGCCGGGTCGCCGGCACCCTGCGCTGGCACGCCGACGACGCCCGCCGCGCGTACGGCAGGATCATCCCGTCCGCCCCCGGCACCCTGCTGTCCGTGCGCCGCGAACCGATCGGCCCCGTCGCCGCGTTCGTGCCCTGGAACTTCCCGGCAGGCGGCCCGATGCGGAAGATCTCCGCCGCGCTCGCCGCGGGCTGCTCGATCGTCGTCAAGGCCTCCGAGGAGACCCCGGCCACGGCGATGGAACTGGTGCGCTGCTTCGCCGACGCCGGGCTCCCGGACGGCGTGCTGAACCTGGTCTTCGGCGAGCCCGCCGAGGTCTCCGCCCGCCTCATCGCCTCACCCGTCACCCGCCTGATCGCCTTCACCGGCTCGGTCCCGGTCGGCAAGCTGCTCGCCGCCGAGGCCGGCAAGGTGATGAAGCCGTCCCTGATGGAACTGGGCGGACACGCCCCGGTGATCGTGTGCGCCGACGCCGACCCGGTGACCGCCGCCCGCCGCGCCGCGCGGGCCAAGTTCGCCAACGCCGGGCAGGTGTGCACCTCGCCCAGCCGCTTCCTGGTCCACGAGAGCCTGGCCGAGGAGTTCACCGCCGCGTTCGTGGCGGCCGCCGAGGCGGTCGTCGTCGGCGACGGCCTGGCCGAGGGCACGACGATGGGCCCGCTCGCCAACGAGCGCCGGCTCGCGGCCATGGAGCGCCTGGTCGCCGACGCCGTCGCGCGCGGCGCCAAGGTCCGCACCGGCGGCGAACGGCTCGACCGTCCCGGGTACTTCTTCCCGCCGACCGTCCTGACCGGCGTACCGGCGGACGCGGAGCTGATGCGCGAGGAGCCGTTCGGGCCGCTCGCGCCGATCGTGCCGTTCACGGACCTCGACGAAGCCCTCGCGACCGCGAACGCGCTGCCCTACGGACTGGCCGCCTACGGCTTCACCGAGTCCGCCGCCACCGCCGAACGCCTCGCGGGCGCCCTGGAGGCCGGGATCCTGTCGATCAACCACTGCGGCGGCTCCGTCCACGAGGCGCCCTCCGGCGGCGTCAAGGACAGCGGCTACGGCCGGGAGGGCGGGCCCGAGGCGCTGGACGCGTACCTGATCACCAAGCGGGTCTCCCACCTGCTGGCGGGCTGATGCGGTACGCACGTGTGTCCGTCGGCGGACGGGCGGTGTGGGGCCGGGTGGGGGAGGAGGACGTCGAGCTGCTGTCCGGCTCGCCCATCGACGGCGCGCCGGACGTCATCGGCACGGTCCCGCGCGCCACCGCCGTCTGGCTGCCCCCGGTCGTCCCGCCCGTCTTCTACGCCGTCGGCATGAACTACCGGCGGCACATCGAGCACGCCGGCGTCCCCGTCCCCGAGCGGCCCGAGGTCGGCTACCGCGCCAACAACGCCCTCACCGGCCACCTCTCGCCGATCGTCAAGCCGCGCGAGGTCGAGGGCCGCTTCGAGGCCGAACCCGAGCTGGTCGCCGTCATCGGCCGCACGCTCCGGCACGCCACGTACGACGAGGCCCGCGCGGCGGTGTTCGGCTGGACGATCGGCAACGACGTGAGCGCCCGCGCCTGGCAGCACCAGGACCGCACGTTCTGGCGCAGCAAGAACAGCGACACCTTCAAGCCGATGGGCCCGTGGATCGAGACGGACGTCGACGCGCTGGCCCAGACGACCACGCTGAGGGTCAACGGCGAGGTCAGGGCCGCCTTCGCCACCGGCGACATGGTCTTCGACCCCTTCGACCACCTCGTCGAGACGACCCGGCACGTCACCGTGCACCCCGGCGACGTGCTGTGGATGGGCGCCGAAGCCACCTGTCAGCTGGAGCCGGGGGACACCGTGCACGTCGAGATCAGCGGCATCGGCGTGCTCTCCAATCCCGTACGCCTCGAAGACCCCGTACACCTCGAAGGGAACCACCGACCATGAGCAGGGAACCCCGCTACATCCACCACGTCAACTTTCCCACCACCGACCCCGACCGCACCGCCGAGTGGTACGCCAAGGTCTTCGGCATGAAGCGGATCACGCCCAAGTCCAACACCCGCGTGGTGCTGATGACCCGCGGCAACTTCGATCTGCACTTCACCCCCGTCGAGGAGATGGAGCGCATGGCGCCCTATCACTTCGCCGTCGAGGTCGACGACTGGGACGAGTTCCTGGAGCACCTGAAGGAGCTGGGCATCCGGCACACCCGGCCGATCCAGCGCCCCGAGAACCAGTCCAAGTTCTGCTACATCCACGACCCCGACCACACCATGATCGAACTGGTGTATCACGCCAAGCGCCCCAACTGACCGCGTCCCAGAAGGACTTCACCCCATGCCCTACGCCGACTCCGACGGCACATCCATCTACTACGAGCGCCACGGCAGCGGTCCGGCGATCCTCTTCGTGCACGGCAGCGGCGGCCACCACGCCGCCTGGTGGCAGCAGGTAGCCGCCCTGCGCGAGGAGTTCACGGTCGTCACCGTGGACCTGCGCGGCTTCGGCAAGTCCGACGCACCCACCCCTGCGCACTCGTCCAGGCCGGAGTTCGACGGCCAGGACTTCCCCGGAGACGTCGTCGCCGTCCTGGACACTGAGGACCTGACCGACGTGATGCTGGTCGGCCAGTCCATCGGCTCCGTCGCCGCGCTCCGGGCCGGTCTGCTGCGCCCCGAGCGGGTCGCCGCGGTCGTCCTCGGCCACTCCCTCGGCGGCATCGCCCACCCGGAGCTGACCGAACTGGCCGCCGCCGACCGCGCCGAGGCGGTCAGGCTGCCCGTCGTCGACCGGCTGCTCACCAAGCCGTTCCAGCGGGACCGCGCCGACCTCGCCTTCCTCTTCCAGCAGATGGGCACCTTCAACGTCGCCAGGATGGCCGACCTGCGCAACCTCGACACCGACGGCCCCACCCTGGAGGAGATCCGGGCCTCCGGCGTGCGGGTGGCGTTCCTGGCGGGCGAGAAGGACGCGGTGCTGAGCGTGAAGACCGTCACCCGCGCCCACGAACTGCTGCCCGGCTCACACCTGGAGATCGTCCCGGGCGCCCCGCACTCCATGTACTGGGAGACGCCGGATCCGTACAACGCGGCGATCGCCCGACTGCGCCGCACCCTCACCGCACCGAAGGAAGCCGTATGAGCAGCCTGACCCTGGCCGCCGCCGAGGAGATCATCGAAGCCGCGCACAAGCGGGCCCAGGCCATCGGCAAGGCGGTGAGCGTCGCCGTCGTGGACGCCGGCGGCTTCCCGATCGCCATCCGCCGCCCGGACGGCGCCCGCCCCCTCACCCCGGACATCGCCCGCGCCAAGGCGTACACCGCCGCGGTGATGCAGCGGCCCGGAAAGATGCTGAAGAAGTGGCAGGAGAGCCAGCCCGTCTTCTTCTCCCAGCTCTCCCAGCTGCCCGGCGCCGCCCTGCCCATCATGGCGGCCGAGGGCAGCGTGACCGTCAAGAAGGACGGCGAGGTCGTCGGCGGCCTCGGCATCGCCGGCGGCACCGCCGAGGAGGACCAGCTCATCGCCGAGGAGGTCCTCGAAGCCCTCGGCTACGAACTGGAGTTCGCCGCCTGGGGTGTCGCGGGCAGCCCCGCCGGAAAGGACCGATGACCATGGCGGACACGTTCAACTACCGCATCGACCACCACGGCAGCCTGGTCCGTCCCGCCGGCCTCGCCACCGACGACCCCGAGGCCCTGGACGCGGCGGTCCGCGACGCGGTCGCCCACCAGCGCAAGCTGCGCTCCACCGTCGTCACCGACGGCGACTACCCCCGCGAGGACTTCCGCGGCGCCGTCCTCGGCAACGTCTCCGGACTGCGCCGTACGGCGCAGCGGACGGCGGACGGCCTGACCCGCTGGGTCGCGGAATCCCTGCCGAAGGCGAACGGGCCGCTGGCGGCCGACTGGGCCGCCCGGCTCGCCGGGCTGACGGTGATCGCCCCGAAGGTCTCCCTGCCGTCCCCGGCCTACCTCGCCGCCACCACCTTCGAGCCCGGCCACGGCCCCGGCTCCGCCCGGGAACTCGGCGACGCCTTCGCCGAGATCGTCCACGCGGAGATCGAACTGCTGGTCTCCAAGGGCGTCCGCCTGATCCAGCTGAACAACCCGCTGCTGCTCGACTGGCCCGACGACAGCGCGCTCTCCTACGACGACGCCCTCACCGTGGAGACCCTGGCGGTACGGCTGGACGAGCGCCCCGAAGGGGTCCGCGTCGGAGTCTGCCCCGGCTGGGCGGCCCCGGCCGCCGTGGACCGGGCGCGGCTCGAACGGCTGTACGCGCAGGTTCCCGCCGACCGCTGGGTGCTGCCGTACGACCAGGGCACCGACGCCGAACTCGACCTCGTCCGGGCACTGCCGGAGGACCGGGACGTGTGCCTCGGCGTGGTCGACGCGACCGTGCCCGCACTGGAGGACGTCGACACGGTGATGGCCCGGATCGACGCCGCCGCGGAGCTGAAGGACATCGAGGACATGGCCGTCTCGCCGTCCCGCGGCTTCGCCGACGTGGCCGCCCGCCCGCTGCTCACTGCCGAGGACCAGCGCCGCAAGCTGGTCCTGGTGGAGACGGTCGCGAGGTACTGCTGGGGCAACGAGTTCTGAGACGCCGCCCAGGGGCGCGGGGAACTGTGCGACCGGCCACAGACGGGCCCGCGCCCCTGAACGCACACAAGCCCGTCAGATGCTAAAGGCCTTCGGCAAAGGTCACCGACCGGTCCCCGAGCAGCGGCCACACCCGCTCCACGATCAGCTCCTGGAAGTACGCCGACGCCTTGTGCGCCTCGAACCCCGCCCGGTCGGCATACCGCTCGTACAGCAGAAAGCCCCCGGGCTCGTCCGCCACGGCATGCACCTCGTACGCCTCGTTCGCCGGCTCGGCCCGCGTGTGCTCCCGCATCCTCAGCAGCGCGGCACGCACCGCGTCCTCGTCGGCGGGCGCGCAGCGATAGCGGGCGACGACTGCGAAAGCCATGGGAATCCTCCGGTCCGGTCATGGGTCTGGGACTGCCGATTCCAGCACGAATCCCCAGCTGAGCGACGCGCGCGACGCGCAACCTATGTCTGCCGCACCGGATCTGGCCGGCCGGTCCCCCCGTCGTGTGTCGTCGACGCGACACCACCACCGATGTAAGAGATGAGCGCGATGCGTACCCTCACGACCCTCCTCGGCGGGGAGTGGCTGACGACCGGCGACTGGATCGACGTCCACGACCCGGCGGACGTCCGCACCCCCCTGGCCCGCGTCCCCGCCCTCGCCGCCGAGGACGTCACCCGCGCCTACGGCCACGCCGACCGCGGCTTCGCCCTGTGGAAGCGCACCAGCCCCTTCGAGCGGGCCCGGATCATGACCGACGCGGCCCGGCTGATCCGCGACCGCGCCGAGGACATCGCCGCCGACGTCACCGCCGAGAACGGAAAGACGCTGGCCGAGGCGCGCGGCGAGACGCTGAAGGCCGCCGACTTCCTCGACTACTACGCCGGTCTGGCCCGCCAGGGCTACGGCACCCTGCTGCACGACGCACGCCCGGACCACCGTACGCACACCCAGCGCGAGCCGATCGGCGTGATCCTCGTGATCAGCCCGTGGAACGACCCGCTGATCACCCCGGCCCGCAAACTGGCCCCGCTGCTCGCCACCGGCAACGCGGCCGTGTTCAAGCCCGCCGGCGAGACCCCGCTGTCCGGCCTGCACTTCGCCCGCGCCCTGCACGACGCGGGCCTGCCCGCCGGGGTGCTGAACGTGGTGACCGGCCGCACCGCCGAGATCGAGGAGGCGCTGCTGGACGACCCGCGGATCGCCGGCATCACCTTCACCGGCTCCAACGCCGTCGGCAACCGCATCCGCCGCCGCCTCGCCGACCGGGGCGTCCGCTTCCAGGGCGAACTCGGCGGCAAGAACGCCTCCGTCGTGCTGCGCGACGCCGACCTGCCCGCCGCCGCGAAGGCCGTCGTCGCCGCCTCCTTCGGCCAGGCCGGACAGCGCTGCACCGCCACCAGCCGCGTCATCGTGGAACACGCGGTGTACGAGGAGTTCGTACGGCTCCTGGTCGCCGGCGTCGAGGCGCTGACCGTCGGACCGGGCAGCGCCCCGGCGACCACCCTGTGCCCGCTCTCCAGCCCGAAGCAGCGCGACAGCGTCCTCGCCGATGTGCGGCGCGCGGTGGAGCAGGGCGCGACGGTCCTCACCGGCGGCGAGGCCGACACCGAGGGCGAGCGCGCCCACGGCTGCTACGTCCGGCCGACCGTCCTCGCCGATGTCACCCCCGAGTCGGCGATCTGGCGCGAGGAGGTCTTCGGACCGGTCCTCGCCGTCCGCGCGGTCGACGGCTTCGCCGCGGCCGTCGAGGCGGTCAACGACTCCGCCTTCGGCCTCGCCGCCGCGGTCTTCACCCGCGATCTGTCGAGCGCCCACCGGTTCGCGGACGAGGCCGAGTGCGGGCAGATCGCCGTCAACACCACCACCACGGGCTGGGACGTCCACCTGCCCTTCGGCGGGTTCCACGACTCCGGGACGGCCTACAAGGAGCAGGGCGAGGAAGTCCTGCGCTTCTCCACCCGCGTGAAGACTGTCGCCATCCACTTCTGAACCCTTGGGAGGTACCGATGGCAGACGAGACGATCGGCATCGTCGGAGCCGGCATCGTGGGCCTGGCCACCGGCCGGGAGATCGCCCTGCGCCGCCCCGGCACCCGCGTCGTGGTGCTGGAGAAGGAGCACCGCGTCGCCGTCCACCAGACCGGCCACAACTCGGGTGTCGTGCACGCCGGCATCTACTACCCGCCGGGCAGCCTCAAGGCCGCCCTGTGCGTCCGGGGCGTCGCCCTGCTGCGCGAGTACTGCCAGGACCGCGGGCTGCCGTACCGGGAGACCGGCAAGCTGGTGGTGGCGGTCCGCGAGGACGAACTCGGCCGCATGGACGCCCTGTACGAGCGGGCCCGCGGCAACCACGTGCCCGACCTCAGGCGGATCTCCCGGGAGGAGATCGCGGACGTCGAGCCGCACGCCGGCGGCATCGCGGCCCTGCACTCCCCGCGCACCGCCATCACCGACTACCCGGCGATCGCCCGCGAGTTCGCGAAGGACATCACCGGCTCCGGCGGCGAGGTACGGCTCGGCTTCCCCGTCACCGGCATCACCAGGGTGCCCGGCGGCATCGAGGTGGCCTCCGGCACGGAACGCGTCCGCGTCGACCGGCTGATCCTCTGCGCGGGCCTGCACTCCGACGCCGTGGCGAGGCTCGCCCGGGACCGGCAGGAGCCCCGGATCGTCCCGTTCCGCGGCGAGTACATGCTGCTCAGGCCCGAGCGGGCGCACCTCGTGCGGGGCCTGGTCTACCCGGTGCCCGACCCCCGCTACCCGTTCCTCGGCGTGCACTTCACCCCGCGCGTCGACGGCACCGTGGAGGTCGGCCCCAACGCGGTCCTCGCGCTCGCCAGGGAGGGCTACCGGCGCAGCCGCGTCTCCCCGAGGGACCTGCTCGGCCTGGCCGCCTACCCCGGCGTGTGGCGGATGGCCGCGCAGCACTGGCGCACGGGCGTCAAGGAGTACCGGGGCTCGTTCTCCGTCGCGGCCTTCATGAAGGACGCGAGGCTCTACGTCCCCGGCGTCGGCCCCCGCGACGTGATCCGCGGCGGCGCGGGCGTGCGCGCCCAGGCACTGGACCGCGACGGCACCCTCGTGGACGACTTCCGCATCCACCGCGCGGACCGGATCACCGCCGTGCGCAACGCCCCCTCACCGGCCGCCACCGCGTCCCTGGCGATCGCCGAGCACATCGTCGACGCCGTCTACGGCGACTCCTGACGCCGGCGGTGAACGCCCTGCGCAGAGGGCACTTCCGCGCAACAACAGCTTGCACGCCGAGCCCTTAGCAAGGGCTCACGGCCCGCCTAGCGTTCCTCCCGAACCACCCCACCACCCCCTTCGACAGGAAGAGTCACGCCATGTTCGTCGTCGACACCCAGATCCACATCTGGAAGGAAGAGACCCCGGACCGCCCCTGGGTCCCCGGCGCGCGGGAGCGCATCCGCCTCAACGGCCACCGCGAGGACCCCTTCTCGTACGAGGAGGCCCTGGAGCTGATGGACGAGGCCGGCGTCAACCGGGCGCTGATCCTGCCGCCGTCCTGGGAGGGCAACCGCATCGACTACTCCCTGGAGGCCTGCGAGGCCCACCCGGACCGCTTCGGCATCATGGCCCGCGTGCCGCAGGACGACCCGGTCGAGGGCACGGCGATGCTCAAGGACTTCGCCCAGAACCCGTACGTCAAGGGCACCCGGCTCACCTTCCACCGCCCCCAGGACCGCAACTGGATGATCGACGGCACCAACGACTGGTACTGGCCGGTCGCCGAGGAGCTGGGCATCCCGACCATGGTCCACGCCCCGATCTGGAAGCGGGAGCTCGGCGAGATCGCCGCCAAGCACCCCGGCCTGAAGATCATCATCGACCACATGGGCATCATGGCCCGCTGCGTCGACGACGCCATCGGCTACTGGGTCCAGGAGACCGCCGACCTGGCCGCGCACCCGAACGTCTACGTCAAGGTCTCCGCGCTGCCCGGCTACTCCACGCACCCCTTCCCGAACAACAACATCCAGAAGTACGTGCGCGAGATGGTCGACAAGATGGGCCCGCGGCGCTGCTTCTACGGCACCGACATCACCCGCCTGCTCGGCCACGGCATCACCTACACCGACACCATCGAACAGTTCACCAAGCACTGGGAGTTCACGCCCGAGGAGCTGGAGTGGATCATGGGCCGCGGCATCTGCGAGGTCCTCGACTGGCCGATCGAGGGCTGAGGAACCACACGAGATGACGGACACCCGGCACATCCAGGGCGCCGACGGCGGTGACGGCGGTGACGGCGGTGATGCTCTCGTATCCGCCTTCAACGCCGTCGGCGCCGACTACGTCTTCTGCTCCTCGGGGTCGGAATGGGCCCCGGTGTGGGAGTCCCTCGCCCGGCACCACCGCGACGGACGGCCCTGCCCCGGCTACCTCGACCTGACCCACGAGACCGTCGCCGTCGGCATGGCCACCGGCTACGGCCTGCTCACCCGCCGCCCGCAGGGCGTCCTGCTGCACGCCGCGCCAGGCCTGCTCCAGGGCTCCATGGCCGTCCACGGCGCGCTGCTGGCCGGCGTGCCCATGGTCGTCACCTCCTCGGAGTCGTCCACCTACGGCGACGGGCCCGGCAAGGACCCGGGCGGACAGTGGTACCGCAACCTGTCCGTCGTGGGCGGCCCGCACGGCGTCGCGGCCCCCTTCACCAAGTGGTCCACGGAGGCCGCCAGCGTCCACACCCTGCCCACGATGATCACGCGCGCCGCGGAACTGGCCTGGCGCGCCCCCGCCGGACCGGCGTACCTCAACATCCCGCTGGAGATCCTGCTGGAGGAGTGGGACGGCCGCGAGGCCAAGCCCGTCGCGCGGCCCGGCTCCACGCACAGCTCGCCCGAAGAGGTCGACCCCGTCGCCCAGCTGATCCGCGAGGCCGCCAACCCCGTCGTCGTCACCGAGACGGCGGGCCGCGAGGCGGGCGGCTTCGAGGCCCTGGTCGCCTTCGCGGAGGCCTGGGACATCCCGGTCGTCGAACCCGACTCCGCGGTCTGCGGCAACTTCCCCCGCACCCACCCCCTGCACGCCGGCAGCGACATCGGACCGTGGATGGACGAGGCGGACCTGATCCTCCTCGTCAACTGCCGGGCGCCGTTCTACCCGCCGAGCCGCCGCCCGTCGAAGGCGAAGGTCGTCGTCATCGACGAGGTCCCGCAGCGCCCGCACATCGTCTACCAGGTCCTCTTCGCGGACGCCTACCTGGAAGGCAACGTCGCCAACACCCTGCGCCAGCTCACCAAACGCGCCAAGGACCTGGACGGCACGGCGGTCCGGGCGCGACGCGAGGCACAGGAGCGGCGGCACGCCGCCGAACGATCCGCGATCGCGGCCGCCGAGGCCGAGGCGGCGGAGGCCGACGGTGTCGACCCGGTCCTGGTCGCCGCCACTCTGCGCCGGCTCCTCGACGGCGAGGACGGCATCGTCGTCGACGAGACCATCACCCACAGCCGGGTCGTCAAGCGCCACGTCCGCACCGACGCCCCCGACTCGTACTTCTACGTCCAGGGCGGCCTCGGCCAGGGCATCGCGGTGGCCCTCGGCGTCAAACTCGCCGCGCGGGAACGCCCGGTGGTCCTCACCGTCGGCGACGGCGCCTTCACCTACAACCCGGTCATCCCCTCGTACGACGCCGCGAAGGCCTACGACCTGCCGCTGCTGATCGTGGTCTTCAACAACCGTGTCTACAAGTCGATGAACCTCAACCACCGCCGGTTCTACCCCGACGGCGCCGCCGCCGGGACCGGCGAATGGCTCGGCACCGACCTGCACCGGCTGCCCCGCCTCGCCGCCTTCGCCGAGCCGTTCGGCATGCACACCGAGACCGTCGACGCGCCCGACGCGCTCGCCCCCGCCCTGGAGCGCGCGCTCAAGGCCGTCGCGGACGGTACGACCGCCGTCGTCGACGTGCTCGTGACCCGCTGACGAAGCCGTGCACAGCCGTGGACAGCTGTACGTAGCCGAATGAGAGAGACACCCGCCACCATGACCGACACACCGACTCCCAAGCCGGGCAAGGTCCTCGTCCCCGCCGAGGAGCTGCGCGCCTTCGCCGCGGCCCTCCTGGAGAAGGGCGGCCTGAGCACCGAGCACGCCCGCACCACCGCCGACGTGTTCGTCTGGGCCGCGCTGCGCGGCATCGACTCGCACGGCGTCGCCCGCGTCCCCGCCTACCTCGACCTCCTCGACAAGGGCGTCGCCAACGCCCGCCCCGACCTGCGGTTCGAGTCCACCACCCCGGCCGCCGCCGTCCTCGACGCCGACCGCGCCCCCGGCCCGGTCGCCCTCACCGCCGCCGCCGAGGAGGCGGTACGCCGGGCCCGCACCACCGGCGTCGCCGCCGTCGGCGTACGGCGCACCGTGCACACCGGCGCCATCGGCCACTACGTCTCCCGCATCGCCGAACAAGGCCTGGCCGGCATCGCCTTCGTGGCCGGCATGCCCAACATGGGCTACACCGGCGTCAAGGGCGCCGCCGTCGCGACCAGCCCGCTCGCCATAGCCGTCCCGGCCGACGGCCGTCCGCCGCTGCTGCTGGACATGGCCACCGCCACCATCGCCCTCGGCAGGATCCGCCAGGCCAAGGCCAACGGCACCCCGCTCCCCGAGGGCGCCGCGGCGACCGAGGACGGCACCCCCACCACCGACCCGGAGAAGGCGGTCATGCCGCTGCCGCTGGGCGGCGCCAAGGGCTCCGGCATGTCCCTCGCCTTCGAACTGCTCACCAGCGTGCTGGTCGGCGCGCCGATCTTCGCGGAGTTCCACTCCGGCGACCCGGCCGGCCGCAAGCACCGCCAGAACGCCCTGCTCGTCGCCCTCGACCCGGCGGCCTTCGGCGGCCCCGAGGCCTTCACCGCGGCGGTCGGCTCCACCCTGACCACCCTGAAGGGCCTGCCGCGGGCGGAGGACGCGGGCGGGGTGCACTACCCCGGCGAGCGCAGCGCCGCGGTCGCCGCCGGACGGGCGGAGCAGGGCGTCCCCGTCGCCCCCAAGGTCTGGCGGGACCTCACCGACCGCGCCGCCCGGCTGGGCGTCGCACTCCCGGACGCCGCCGCGTAGCGGGGACGGCGCGCCCGGGGGAGGGGGCGGGGGCGTCCGGTGCGGCGGACGCCCCGGCCGTCCCTGAGCGGTGCCCCGCATGGGGTAGAGTTGACCTGCATGATCACGCGGGAGACCGCGGATCGTCCGCCGGGACGTGGCGCAGCTTGGTAGCGCACTTGACTGGGGGTCAAGGGGTCGCAGGTTCAAATCCTGTCGTCCCGACCAGCGGAAGCACAGCCCGAGGGGCCGTTCCGGAGAGATCCGGAGCGGCCCCTCGGCGTTCGATGGCGTCCGTCACATCGCCTTCCGGCGGCTCCCGCCGCTCTGGTAGGTGTGGCAGGAGCCCCTGTACCCCCGTGAAAGCACCACCCCATGCCTGCGAGTCCCGAACCCGGCCCCGTGCCCTTCACCCTCGACCTGACCCTGGAGGAGGCCCGGCGGCGCGCCGAGGTGCTGGCGGCGCTCGGTCCCGACTGGGACCCGGTGGCCGCGCTCCGGGCGGAGCAGGCCGCCGAGGACCTGCTCTACTCCGGTCTCGACGCCGACCAGGAGCGGACGTACGCGCTGCTCGTGGCGGCCGGCGTCCTGCCGGCCCGGCGACGGGACGCGGGCGATGCGCCTTCCCATTGATCCCCACGCGGACCGGGCGCGCCGCGCCTGGATGCCGTGCCCCGGCTGCGACGACGCCCGCGACTGCGCGGCCTGCGCCGGGCGGCGGAACTGCCCGGACCACTGGCGGTACCTGCTCGGCAACGAGGGCGCCCGCGTCCACCTCCAGTGCCCGGGCTGCACCCACACCTGGACCGTCGACACCCGGCCCGGCCGGCGCGGGCAGAACGGCTGACGGAACGGGTCAGCAGATCCGGGGCAGCTGCTCCCCGAGCGGCATGTCCACCACCCGGGTGCCGCCGAGCCCGGTCCGCGCGACCACCATGCCCGGGTGCTCCGCGACCACCTCGCCGACGACCGCCGCCTCGGCGCCCAGCGGGTGGGCCCGCATCGCCGCCAGCACGGCGTCGGCGTGCTCCCGCGGCACGAAGGCGACCAGCTTGCCCTCGTTGGCCACGTACATCGGGTCCAGGCCCAGCATCGCGCAGGCCCCCGCCACGGGCGCCGGCACCGGCACGGCACGCTCCTGGACGACGACCCCGCACCCGGACGCGGCCGCGATCTCGTTGAGCGACGCGGCCAGCCCGCCCCGGGTCGGGTCGCGCAGCACCCGCAGCTCCCGGGTGACCGCCAGCATGGCCTCCACGAGCCCGGTGAGCGGCGCGCAGTCGCTGACCACGTCGGCCTCGAAGCGCAGGTTCTCCCGCTCGCTCAGGATGGCCACGCCGTGCATGCCGACGGCCCCGCTGAGCAGGACCACGTCCCCCGGCTCCACCCGCTCCGGGCGCAGGTCCACACCGGCCGGGACCAGGCCGACGCCCGCCGTGTTCACGTAGACGCCGTCGCCGTGCCCGGCCTCCACGACCTTGGTGTCACCCGTGACCACCCGCACACCGGCGGTCCGGGCCGCGGCCCCGATCGCCTCGGCCACCTTCGCGACCGTGTCGATCTCGACGCCTTCCTCCAGGATCAGCCCGCACGACAGGAACGCCGCGCGGGCCCCGCTCATCGCGAGGTCGTTGACCGTGCCGTTGACGGCGAGGTCACCGATGCTGCCCCCGGGGAAGAACAGCGGCCGGACCACGAAGGAGTCGGTGGAGAAGGCCAGCCGCGCGCCCCCCAGCTCGACGACGGCGGAGTCCGTCAGCGCGGCGGGCGCGCCGCCGGCGAGGGCCGGCAGCAGGATCCGCTCGACCAGCTCCGCGGACATCGCGCCGCCACCGCCGTGGCCCATCACCACGCGCGGCCGGTCGCGCAGCGGAGCGGGGCAGGTCCAGGAGAGCATGTCGGGCGCTGCGGTGGTGTCAGACAACGGAGCTCTCCTGCGGGGTCGGGGCCGGCGCGGCCGGGGCCGGACGGGACGGCAGTTCCAGCCGCCGGTAGAGGTAGTACGCGGCGCAGGCGCCCTCGCTGGACACCATCGTGGCGCCCAGCGGCGTCCGCGGGGTGCACGTGGTGCCGAAGGCCTCGCACTCGTGCGGCTTGAGCAGCCCTTGCAGCACCTCACCGCTGCGGCACTCGGCGGGTTCCCGGGTGGCGATGTCACCGACGTCGAAGCGGTGCTCCGCGTCGTGGTCGCGGTAGCGGGCGGACAGCCGCCAGCCGCTGTCCGGGATGACCCCGATACCGCGCCAGGCACGGTCGGTGACCTCGAAGACGTCGTCCAGCATGGCCCGCGCCGCCGGGTTCCCCTCGGGGCGCACCGCGCGCGGGTAGGCGTTGTCGACCGTGTGCTCGCCCCGCTCCAGCTGCCGGACGGTGCGCCGTACGCCCTCCAGGATGTCCAGCGGTTCGAACCCGGTCACCACGATCGGCACCCCGAACCCGTCGGCGAGCGCCGGATACTCGCCCGTCCCCATCACGCTGCACACATGGCCAGCCGCGAGGAAGCCCTGCACCCGGCAGTCCGGCGAGCGCATGATCGCCTCGATCGCGGGCGGCACCCGGACGTGGGAGACGAGCAGGCTGAAGTTGCGGATGCCGCGCCTGCGGGCCTGGTGCACGGTCATGGCGTTGGGCGGCGCGGTCGTCTCGAAGCCGATGCCGAAGAACACGACCTCCCGGTCCGGGTTCTGCTCGGCGACGCGCAGCGCGTCCAGCGGGGAGTACACCACCCGCACGTCTCCGCCCTCGCCCCGCACCTGGAACAGGTCCCGGCCCGTGCCGGGGACCCGCAGCATGTCGCCGAAGGAGCAGAAGATCACCTCCGGCCGTGAGGCGATGGCCAGCGCCTTGTCGATCACCTCCAGCGGGGTGACGCAGACCGGGCAGCCCGGACCGTGGATCAGCTCGATCTCGTCGGGCAGCAACTGGTCGATGCCGTGCCGGATGATCGAGTGCGTCTGGCCCCCGCACACCTCCATCAGCGCCCACGGCCGGGTCACCGACGCCCTGATGTCGTCCAGCAGCCGCGCCGCCAGCTCCGGGTCCTGGAACTCGTCGATGTACTTCACCGCCGCACCTCCCCGGCGAGGTCGCCGTCGCCGCCGTCCGCGTGCGCGGCCTGCTCCCACGGATCGCCGAACTCCTCCCGCAGCATGCCCAGCTCCTCGAACAGCTCAAGGGTCCTGCGGGCGGACTCCTCGTCCAGCCGCTGCAGGGCGAAACCGACGTGGACGATGGCGTACTCGCCGACCTGGAGGTCGGGCAGGTACTCCAGGCACACCTCCTTGACCACCCCGCCGAAGTCGACGGTGGCCATCCGGGTGCCGTCCCGGTCCTCGACGCCCAGCACTCTGCCGGGTACCGCCAGGCACATGCGTGTCTCCTCACTGGTCGTGCGGCACGGGCCCACGCCCGTCACCCGGTCCCGGGCGTCGCGCGGGCGGCGACGACGAGCTGGCCGAGGGCCAGGCCGCCGTCGTTGGGCGGAATCTCGCGATGGCGGAGCACGGTGAAGCCGTCGGCGCGCAGGCCGCGGGCACACGCCGAGGACAGCAGCGCGTTGGAGAACACGCCCCCGGTCAGCGCCACCGTCCCGAGCCCCGACGTCTCGCGGGCCGCCGCGCACACCTCGCGCACCAGCCGCGCCACGGCGAGATGGAAGCGGGCGGCGATCACCGGCGCGGGCACCCCGAGCCGCACGTCCGCCGCCACGGCGGCCAGCAGTGGCCGCGGGTCCGCGGTGAGCGGCGCGCCACCGCCGGACAGGGCGAAGGCGTACCGGGGGTCCTCGGTCGCGTCACCGGCGGACACGGCCGCCGCCTCCAGCTCGATCGCCGCCTGCGCCTCGTACCCCGCGTGGTGGCAGAGGCCCGCCAGCGACGACACCGCGTCGAAGAGCCGGCCCATGCTGGAGGTCGGCGCACAGTTCAGCCCGCGCTCCAACTGGGCCAGCAGCACCGGCAGTTCGGCGGGCGGGCAGGCGGCGACGCACGGCAGGTCCGGATCGGCGGCGAGGCCCGCCGCGCGCAGGTGCGCGAGCGCCATCCGGTACGGGCGCCGCACCGCCGCGTCCCCGCCGGGCAGCGGCACATAGGCCAGGTGCGCGAAGCGGCGGTAGCCCTCGTAGCCCGCGATCAGGAACTCGCCGCCCCACACGGCGCCGTCGTCGCCGTGCCCGGTGCCGTCGAAGGCGACCCCGATCACGCGGGTGCCCACGGGCACACCGTGCTCGGCCAGGGCGGCGGCGACGTGCGCGTGATGGTGCTGGACCCGTACCACGGGCCGTTCCCCGGCCCGCCGGAGCGCCCACGCGGCCGACCGGTACGCCGGGTGCGGGTCGGCGGCGAGCAGTTCCGGCCGGACACCGGTGATCGACTCCAGCTGCCGCTCGGCACGGTCGAACGCCTGCTGGGTGGCCAGGTCGTCCATGTCCCCGATGTGCGCGGACAGCCACGCCTTGTCGCCCTCGCCCAGGCAGCAGACGTTCTTCAGGTCGCCGCCGACCGCGAGCGCGGGACGGACCGGGAAGGGCAGCGTGACCGGGAGCGGGGCGTATCCGCGCGAGCGGCGCAGCACCAGCGGCTCGCCGTCGCAGACCCGCACCACGGAGTCGTCGCACGGCACATGGATGGGCCGGTCGTGGGTGAGCCACACGTCCGCCAGGCCGGCCAGCCGCTCCAGCGCCTCGGCGTCGTCCGTGACGATGGGCTCGCCGGAGCGATTCCCGCTGGTCATCACGAGCAGCCGGGGCCCCGCGCCCGGTACCCCGCCGTCCAGCAGCAGATGGTGCACCGGCGTGTACGGCAGCATGACCCCCAGATCGGGGCTCCCCGGCGCGACCGCGTCGGCGGGCACCGGGGCGCCGGGAGCGGGCCGCGCGCCGAGGCGGCGGCGCAGCAGGACGACGGGACGCACCCGGCCGGTCAGCAGCTCCCGTTCGAGCGGGCCGACGTGGACCAGGTGCTCCACGTCCCCGACGTCCCGGGCCATCAGCGCGAACGGCTTGTCGCCGCGGGCCTTGCGCCGGCGCAGCCCGGCCACCGCCTCCGGGCGGGTCGCGTCGCAGGCGAGGTGGTAGCCGCCGAGCCCCTTGACGGCGAGCACGGCACCCGCGGCCAGCAGCGCCCGGGCCGCGCCGAGCGGGTCGCGGTCGTCGCGGCCGCCGTCGGCGGTGACCAGCCGCAGCCGCGGACCGCACGCGGGACAGGCGACGGGCTGCGCGTGGAACCGGCGGTCGGCGGGGTCGTGGTACTCGCGCTCGCAGTCGGCACACAGCGGGAAACCCGCCATCGTGGTGTGCGCGCGGTCGTACGGCAGTCCGGTGACGATGGTGAACCGCGGACCGCAGTGCGTGCACGTGACGAACGGGTGCCGGTGGCGCCGGTCGGCGGGATCGGCCAGCTCGGCCAGACAGTCGGCGCAGGTGGCGGTGTCGGGCGCGACCAGCGTACGGACGGGCCCGCCGGCGCGCGACGGGACGATCCGGAAGCCGCGCTCCCCGGTCGCGGCCAGCCCCGCCGCCTCCACCGACTCCACCACCGCCAGCGGCGGCGCGTCGGCGGCGAGCCGCGCCCGGAACCGGTCGACGGCCTCCTCGGGGCCCTCCACCTCCACCACCACACCGTCGCCGGTGTTCGTCACATGCCCGGCGAGCCGCAGCCCCGTGGCCAGCCCGTACACGAACGGCCGGAACCCCACGCCCTGCACCACGCCCCGTACGACGATCCGGGAACGCCGGACCGACCGCGTGCCCGACCGCGTGCCCGATGGCGGCGCGTCGACGTCCGGGACGGTGCTCACGCCTCGGCCCGGGCCATCACCGGAGCGTGGACGGCGCCGCCCTCGGCCGCCGCGAACGCCCGGTCGACCAGCACGCCCGCGCCCTCGCCGGTACGCACCGACGACAGCACCACGTCGACTCCCGGGTTGACCCGCTGCACATGGGCGCGGAAAGCGGCCTCGTCGAACTCGGCGGGCCCGGCCAGGTCGGATTTGGTGACGATCACCAGCTGGGCCAGCCCGAACGCGGTCGGGTACTTGAGCGGCTTGTCCTCGCCCTCCGTCACCGAGGCCAGCACCACCCGCAGCGACTCACCGAGGTCGTACGAGGCCGGGCAGACCAGGTTGCCGACGTTCTCCACGAACAGCAGCCGGGTGTCCTCGGGCAGCCAGTCGTGCAGATGCCCGGCGAGCATGTCCGCCTCCAGATGGCACAGCCCGTCGGTGAGCACCTGCTTGACCGGGACCCCGGAGCGCGCCAGCCGGGTCGCGTCGTTCTCCGTCGCCAGATCCGCGGTGAGGGCCGCGGCCGTGACGCCGCGTTCCCTGGCGAGCAGCAGCTCACGTTCCAGCAGGGCGGTCTTGCCGCTGCCGGGACTCGACAGCAGGTTGATCACCGTGGTGCCCCGGGCCGTCAGCTCGGCGCGCAGGATGCCCGCCGCCATCGTGTTCTTGGCGAGCACGGCCTGCCGGAGGTCGACTGTGCGGCACATCGTCACATCTCCTCGGAACGCGTTGCGTGGGTGGCGCCGGGCACGGCGGACCCGGCCGCCCAGCGCACCTCGGTGATCCTCAGCTCACGGCCCGACACCAGCTCGCCGGCGCCCCCGCCGCAGCCCGCGCACACCAGGTCGGGCGGCATCCCCGTCTCCCAGGTGCGCCCGCACGGCGCGCAGGACGCCCGGCCGGGCACGGAGCGGGTGACCAGGTCGGCACCCTCCAGCACCGTTCCGGCGCAGGCCAGCCCGAAGCAGAAGGACAGCGAGTCGGCCACCACGCCCGCCAGCTCGCCGATGTCGACCCGCACCTCGCGCACGCCGTGCGCGCCGCGCTCCAGCGCCGCCCGCTCGACCTGGTCCACGACCGACAGGGCGACGGACATCTCGTGCATCGCCGCTCCGTCCTCGCGCCGGGGTGTCTCGTGCCGCCGCCCATTGAAGGCGGGGCCCGGCCGGGGCACCGACCGGCACGCCGCTCCCGCGCGGCCGGACAACCCGATCGGTGCACCCGGTCCAGCGCGGCGTCACATCCTGCGGATGTGCAGGTATCGCCGGACGTCGGGCCAGAGGTGGGTGAGGAGCGCCGCCAGCGCGGTGGCGGTGACGGTGGCGGCGGCGCCGCCGATCATGCGCTTGTTCATGGTGGTCTCCCAGAACGGATCTCGATGGACGAGCGGTCCGGCGGTCCGGACGCTCACGGGATGACGGCCTCGTCGCGGACCAGCTCGCCGACCGTGCGCACCGCCTCCGGCACCGCGGCGGCCACCCGCGGGCTGAGCCCGATGCCCTCCTCGACGGTGGCGGGCTCGCAGCCCACCACGAGTGTGCGCCGCGGCGGCACGGCGCCGGTGCCGGCGCACAGGGTGTCCAGCAGCGCCAGCACGGCGTCGGGGGACATCCCGTGGCCGTCCAGCGCGACATCCTCCGCCGGCCGCCGGCTGCCGGGACCGGAGGCGTCGATCACGTACACCGTGCCCGGCGGCCCGCCCCGCGCCGTGGCGTCCAGGAGGACCAGCGTGTCGTAGCCGTCGAGGAGCCGGTACGCGAGGTGGACGCCGCGGATGCCGATGTCGGCGACCTCGACGCCCTCCGGGAGTTCCTGCCCGGCCAGGACGCGGGCGGCCTCCACGCCGAAGCCGTCGTCACCGAGGAAGATGTTGCCGACCCCGGCGACCAGGGTGCGCGGGCGGGGGCCGGGCTCGGCGCTCACACGTCCTCCCGGGCGTCGGCGAGGGCGATCTCGTCGGGCTGGAAGTACAGGTACCGGCCCTGCTCCCGGCGGATGTCGGCGCCCGGGTCGTCGTCGAGGGTGACGGCGATGTGCACACCGCCGTCGACGTCGTGCAGGACCGCCTCCACCAGGGCGCGCCGGCCGTCGAGGAACAGGTCCTGCGCGTCGGAGTGCCGCAGCCGGGGCCGCAGCACCACACGACTGCCCGCCCGCACCGGATGCCCGTCCACCAGGACGTGATCGCTCGCGGGATCCACGGAGGCGTCCGCGGCGGGGTCCCACCAGGGCGTGTCCGGCCGAAGCGGACCGTCCGGCCCGAACCCGCCGCCCGCCGCAGGGCTTCGCGTCGTGGAACCGGTCGGCTCGGTGAACACCGGTACGCCGTCGGCGCCGGCGGGCCGCAGCGAGGTCGGCCCCGGCGCGGTGACCTCACGCAGGCCCCGTACCGCGCCGTGCAGCCGCTCCAGTACCTCCGCGGGCATCGAGTCGGCCAGTTCGATCACCGCGGCGGCCCGGTCGTCGGTGCCGCGGGCCTCACGCTTCTCCTCGTCGGTGAGAGCGGCCGTGCGCAGTGCCAGGATCTCGTCGATCTCCGTCGCGTCGTACAGGGCACCGGGGCTCTCGGGCGCGATGGCCGGGTGGTCCTCCAGGATGATCGGTGAGGACAGCACGAGGTCGCGCGAGCCGGGTTCCCCGGCCAGCACCGGCCAGGTGTGCAGGTTGCGGCAGGCGGCGACCGCGCCCCCCGCCCACTCCGGCGGATCGGTGAGCGACAGGAACCCGCCGGAGTCCAGGCACAGCAGGGTGTGCGTGGCGATCAGGGACCGGGTGAGCGCGGCGTCGCGATCGGCACGCTCGGCGGGCAGCCAGTCGCTGGTGTTCTCCACCACCACGCTCAGCCGCCGTGTGACGTACGGGCCGTCCAGTTCGCTCGCCGACAGCCGCACGGAGCCGGCGATCTCCTCGCGGCGCCGCACCAGCCGTCCCACGACCCGCCCGGCGGCGTCCGTGACCGGCTCGGTCTCCTCGGCGGCCGGCCGGGTGAAGGGCACGTCGACGCCCTCGCCCGCCAGCTCCGCCACCGGCACCGCGAGCCGGACCCGCTCCTCGTGTCCCTCGTCCCAGGCCGGCAGCACCCGGTCGTCCACGCGCAGTTCCGGCACGGTCTCGAACCCCCCGCCCGGCAGCGCCCGCTGCACCGTGCGCCGCTGGGCGTGCAGGAACCGCACCTCGACGGCGAGCACCGCGCCCCGCCGGGGTTCCATCAGCAGCTCGGTGTGCTGGAAGTCGGGCTCGTCGGCGGACGCGGTCCAGGCCGGCGGCACGAGCACCCCGAACTGCCAGCGCAGCCGGTTCTTCGCGGCCGACGCGCGGTACGGGTAGAGCACGTACCCCTCGAACAGCACGGCGTCGGCGACCTGCCGTGCCACGTCCAGCCGGGCCTCGGTCGCCGGGGAGAACGTGATGGCGGGTGTCGTGGTCACGGTGTCCCCTCCTCGGCCTCGGCCAGCAGCCGCTCGACGGTCGCCTGCCAGGACGGCAGCGCGTTCCGCGACCGGTAGGCGAGCAGCGCGTCCAGGACGTCCCGGGGCAGCCGCAGCCAGCCCGAGCCCGGGAAGTGCTGGTCGACCATCTCCCGCCAGGTCTTCACCGGCATCCGGACCGAGGCCTCCCGGTCCCAGGGCACCGGCTCCACGTGGAAGCCGCCCGCGCCGGTGAAGGCGGTGCCGGAGAACAGCAGGAGCAGCGGCACCTCCCCGTCCCCGAGGGCGTCGAGGTAGCGGGAGGCGGCGACGTCCATGTCGTAGGTGCAGGGCACCGGCAGGTCGACCTCCGTCTCGCCGGTGAAGCCCCGCACCATCACCGGCACCTGCGCGAACTGCACGGGCTGCAGGCTGCTGCCCCAGCGGTACCGCTCCCCGAACAGGTCGGTCAGCGCCTCGGCCTCGGTGTCGGTGTAGGTCCGCCGGGCGGGTTCGACGCGGATCTGGCAGCGCAGCGCCAGCGCGTGCACCCGGGTGCCGGGCGAGGCGGTGACCCGCAGCCGGAAGACCAGCGTGGGCCCGGCGGCGTACGGGTCGGCGCGCACCTCGGTGCAGGTGAAGGAGAACTCCGTCATGCCCGGCTCCCTCCGGCGTCGCGGACCTCGCGGACGGCGCGGGCCCGGGCGCTGACGTGCGTGAAGAAGGCGTCCAGGTCGGCCCGCGCCTCCGCGCCCCCGTCGAAGCCCTGCCAGTGCAGCCGCATGCGGCCCACCAGCTCGTAACAGATGTCGACGGGTACGAGGTACAGCCGCACCCGGCCCTGGTGGCGGCGCAGCAGCAGCGCCTCCACGTCCGGTTCGAGGAGGTCCGCCAGCGGCGAGCCGCCGAGCACCGACTGCCAGGCCTCCGGGTCCAGTTCGCTCTCCGTCGCCCCGGCCGGGCTCGGGTAGAGCGCGACCAGCCGGTCCAGCGCGGAGTTGCGGAAGAAGAAGGCGACGCCGACCGGGATGCCGAGCCGTTCCCAGGCCTGCTCGTCGAGGCGGTGCGCCGGGTCGACGAGGTAGCGCCAGGGGACCGCCCGGAAGCGGCCGGTCGTGTCGCCGGAGCGGTCCAGCAGCTGGGCGCACGGGTCGCAGGCGCAGGTCAGCGCACGCCTGTCGACGTCGACCAGATGCCGGTGCCGCTCCGGGCGCAGCGGCGCCGCACACAGCTCACAGCGCTCCTCGCGGGGCGCACGCGGCGCCGTGAACCGCGACAGCCCGGTACGCCCCGGCCCGGCGAGGGCCGTCCCCGGGACGCGGTGCCCCGCGGCCACCGCGCGGGAGTCCTCGGCGGTCACCGTGTCGCGGTGGCCGGCGGACGGCCGTTCGGCCCGGTGGTGCCCGGTGGGCCCGCGCTGATCTGCAGGAGGGCGGGTTCGCGGGCCGGGCCCGCGTCCAGGGTCACCGCCGTCACCTCCGGCGCCAGACACGCCAGTGCCTCCCGTGCCGCCTGTTCGACGGCTTCCCGTGTGCTGCCGCAGCCGCAGCCGGCCGAGCCGGTCATCCGCAGCCGCAGCTCGCCCGACACGGGGTCGTAGCCCGCGCGCTCCACGAGATAGGGCACTCCGTCCAGGGCCCGGTCGACGCGCATGGTCACGTCGTCCGGGTGCAGCCCGTGCAGCACCAGCAGGCCCGCCACCAGCTCGTCGCGGAGCAGCGCGGTCCGCGCTTCCGCGGCGGGGGCGCCCGGGTCGCGGCCCAGCAGCTCCAGAACCCGGGCGAACCCGGCGCCGTAGAACTCCATGAGCACGCGGACCAGTTCCTCGGCGGCCTCGCAGGCCGCGCGGTCACCGGAGGCGGCCAGCTGGTCGAGGACCTCCTCGACCCTGCGCCCCGCCGCCTCCGCGGTCACCGCGTCGTGCGTGCCGCTCATCCGGCGAGCCCGCTCAGGCCGGTCGGCACGTGCATGCTCTTCACGGTCCTGCCGCCGCCGACGTACATGTGCACCCCGCACGGCAGGCACGGGTCGAAGCTTCGCACCGCGCGCATGATGTCGATGCCCTTGAAGTTCTCCGGGGGGTTCTCCTCGAAGATCGGAGTGTTCTGCACCGCGTCCTCGTACGGTCCGGGGGTGCCGTAGGTGTCGCGGGTGGAGGCGTTCCACGGGGTCGGCGGGTACGGGTGGTAGTTGGCGATCTTGCCGTCCCGGATGACCAGGTGGTGCGAGAGGACGCCGCGCACCGCCTCGGTGAAGCCGACGCCGATGGACTCGTCCGGCACCTCGAACTTCTCCCACGTCTGGGTGCGCCCGGCGCGCACCTCCGCGAGGCCCATCTCCGCGCAGTGCAGGGCCACGGCGGCGGCGTACGCCTGGAAGTAGGTGCGGGCGCGGTTGCGTTCCAGCGCGTTGCTCCACCGCGGGATCTTCCACTCGAAGGTGGTCTCCGGCTTGGTGAGGGTGCGCGGCAGGTTGATGACGACGCTGTGCCCGGTCGCCTTCACATAGCCGATGTCGACGAGCCCCGACAGCGCGGTGGACCACAGCCGGGCGATGGGGCCGCCGCCGGTGTCGAGCGGCAGGTGCTCCTTGCCGTCGAACCAGCGCGGCGACATCACCCAGCTGTACTTGTCGTCGAAGTTCCGCTTCTGCGGCGCCGGGATGGTGTGCTGGTTCCACGGGTGGCGCGGGTCGACCGGGTTGCCGAGCGGGTCGTGGGTGACGAACTGCTCCTGGCCCTCCCAGTCCTCGTAGTACGAGCTGCCGAGCAGGATGCGGATGCCGAGGTTGATCTCGGTGAGGTCGTTGGTGACCAGCTTGCCGTCCACGATGACGCCCGGCGTGACGAACATCCGCCGGCCCCAGTCCGACATGTTGGCATACGTGAAGTCGCAGTACTCCGGGTCGTTGAGCGCGCCCCAGCAGCCGAGCAGCACCCGGCGGCGGCCGACCTCCTCGTAGCCGGGCAGCGCCTCGTAGAAGAAGTCGAACAGGTCGTCGTGGAGCGGCACGACCCGCTTCATGAACTCCACGTAGCGCATCAGGCGGGACATGTAGTCCGTGAACAGCTGGACGGAGCCGATGGTGCCGACGCCGCCCGGGTACAGCGTGGAGGGGTGCACGTGGCGCCCCTCCATCAGGCAGAACATCTCCCGCGTGTACCGGCTGACCTGGAGCGCCTCCCGGTAGAACTCGCCCTCCAGCGGGTTCAGCGACCGCATGATGTCGGCGATGGTGCGGTAGCCGTGCTCGGCGGCGTGCGGCGCCTCGGTGCGCTCGGCGAGTTCGAGGACCCCGGGGTTGGTCTCGCGGACCATCTTCTCGCAGTAGTCGACCCCGACCAGGTTCTCCTGGAAGATGTTGTGGTCGAACATGTACTCCGCGGACTCGCCGAGGTTGATGATCCACTCGGCGAGGTGCGGCGGCTTCACGCCGTACGCCATGTTCTGCGTGTACACCGAGCAGGTGGCGTGGTTGTCGCCGCAGATGCCGCAGATACGGCTGGTGATGAAGTGGGCGTCGCGCGGGTCCTTGCCGCGCATGAAGACGCTGTAGCCGCGGAAGACCGACGAGGTGCTGTAGCACTCGGCGACCCGCTTCTGCTTGAAGTCGATCTTCGTGTGGATGCCGAGACTGCCCACGATCCGGGTGATCGGGTCCCACGCCATCTCCACCAGGCCGGTGCCGTCACCGGTCGTCGTCGAGGTCGCCATCGTGTCTGTGCTGCCCTTCGGGGGGTCGGGGTCTGCGAACGGGGGAGAGGGTCACGCGGTGGGAGCCGTCACCACGGCGGCCGGTAGCCGGTGGTGATCTCCCGGCCGGTGTGCCGCCACTTGGGCTCCTTGTCCACGGTCTTCGCCGTGATGGTCCGCAAGCGGCGGATCACCGCGCCGTACGCGCCGCTCGCGGTGCTGGAGAACCGGCCGCCGGGCGGCTCGTCCATGAACGGCATGAACTTGTCGGGGAAACCCGGCATCGTGCAGGCGATGCAGATGCCGCCCACGTTGGGGCAGCCGCCGATGCCGGCCATCCAGCCGCGCTTGGGCACGTTGCACTTCACCACCGGCCCCCAGCAGCCCACCTTCACCAGGCACTTGGGGGAGTCGTACGTGGTCGCGAACTGGCCCTGCTCGTAGTAGCCGGCCCGGTCACAGCCCTCGTGCACGGTCGCCCCGAACAGCCAGGTCGGGCGGAGCTTGTCGTCCAGCGGGATCATCGGCGCGGAGCCGGCGGCCTGGTACAGCAGGTAGGTCAGGGTCTCGGCGAAGTTGTCCGGCTGGATGGGACAGCCCGGCACGCACACGATCGGGATGCCGGCCTGCGACTTCCAGTCCCAGCCGAGGTAGTCGGGCACGCCCATGGCCCCGGTCGGGTTGCCGGCCATGGCGTGGATGCCGCCGTACGTGGCACAGGTGCCGATGGCGACCACGGCGAGCGCCTTCGGGGCGAGCCGGTCGATCCACTCGCTGGTGGTGATGGGCTGGCCGGTCTCCGGGTTGTCGCCGAAGCCGCACCAGTAGCCCTCCTGCTTGATCGCCTCGTTCGGGATGGATCCCTCGATCACCAGCACGAACGGGTCGATCTCGCCGCGCTCGCCCTTGAAGAACCACTCGATGAACGTGTCCGAGCCGCCGACCGGCCCGCACTCGAAGTCGATCAGCGGCCAGTGCACGGCGATCTTCGGCAGCCCGGGCAGACCGCCGAGCGCGATCTCCTCGATGCTGGGCTGCATCGCGGCCGTCAGGGCGACCGAGTCGCCGTCGCAACTCAGCCCGGCGTTGATCCAGAGGATGTGGATCGGCTTCTCGTCCGTGCCGGGCGCGCCGGAGGCGTCCGGCTCCTCGCGCGTGGCCGGGGATGCTGCGTTCATCTGTGCCTCCGGGGAGGAATGCGGCAGAGCAGGATGAAGAGGATCTTTCGATCCTCGCTAAGCGTCGGTCACCTCGGCCGCGCGCGCACGCGTGGCCGCCGACCCGTCCGGTGCCGTCTCCTTGCGGGCGAACGCCCGGCGCAGCGCGTGATACGGCGCTTCGGGGTCGAAGAAAATGCTGCGCATCCGCTCCAGTTCGTGCGCGCGGACCGCCGCCAACGGGGTGACGGCCTCCCGGCGCTCGCTCTCCGCCTTCTTCGCCGCGAGGCGCGCCCGCGCCCCCGGGGACGCCGCCCACCGCTCGGCCAACCGGGTGACCTCGGCGGTGAAACCGGCCGGTGCGCACTCGACGACCCGGTCGGCCAGGCCGAGGTCCAGGGCGCGGGCGGCGCTGACCGGCAGCGCCTCCCGGGTGAGCCGTTCGGCGGCCGCGGGGCCGACCCGGCGCGGCAGGGTGTACGTCCAGTACTCCGAGCCGTACAGGCCCATCCGCCGGTAGTGCGGGTTGAGCACGGCGCCGGAGCGGCACCACACCTCATCGGCGGCCAGCGCCAGCATCACCCCGCCGGCCGCCGCGTTGCCGCCGACCGCGGCGGCCACCAGCCGGTCGGTGGTGTTCAGCACGGCCTCGACGAGGTCGTCCATGGCGTTGATGTTGGCCCAGGACTCCGCGGCCGGGTCGGCGGCGGCCTCGATGACACCGAGGTGGATCCCGTTGGAGAAGAAGTCCCGCGCGCCGCCCAGCACCAGCACCTCGGTGGGCCGCTCGCAGGCCGCCCGCCAGGCGCGCAGCAGCCGCCGGCAGTGGTCCGTGGACATCGCCCCGCCGGGGAACGAGAACGACAGCACACCCACCGGGCCGGCCTCGTGGTAGCGGATGTCCGACCACGCGGGGTCGTCCGCCGCCGGCAGCGCGGGCGCGCCCGCCTCCGGCAGCCGGGGCAGGCGCCCGGCCAGGGCGAGGGTGGCGGGCAGCTTGCAGGCGCGGGGTTCGCCGGGCCGGGTGCGGGCCCGCAGCTCGGGGATCCAGACGGCGCCGTCCACCGTGGCCCGGCAGACGGCACCCGCCCGGGTCGCCAGCAGCTCGCCGGGGCGCCCGCGCAGCCGGTGCTCGGGCCGGCCGCCGTGCAGGAACCATTCCGCACCGAGCAGTTCGTCGAGGACGCCGGGCTGCGAGTCGGCGGCGCGCAGCTTGCGCAGGACCGTCCCGGTCGTGTCCTCGTCCCACGCGATGCGGCGGGCCGCCTGCCGCATCGCGGGCCGGACGCGGGCCCCCGGCGTGCTCGGCAGGGCGCGCTGGTCGGTGGGGGAGAAGGTGCCGGACGCGAACCGCTCGACGGCCGTGAGCACGGCGCCGAGGGCCGCGTCGGCCAGCTCGTTGCGGTACAGGTCGCTCTTGCCGACGGGCGGCACGGCGAAGTCCGCCGTCGCCCACACGGGCCCGGCGTCCATCTCCTCCTCGGCCTGCAGGACGGTGACGCCCCACCGCTCGGCCCCCTCCTGGAGCGCCCAGTCCAGGGACGACGGCCCGCGATCGCCGACCGGCCCCGGGTGGACGATCAGGCACGGCCGTGCCGCCCACACGTCACGCGGTACGACCGTCCTCAGCATCGGGGCCACGATCAGGTCGGGCCGGTGCCGGTCGGCGGCGGCCCGCACGGCGTCGCCCGTGGAGGTCACCTCGACGGCGACGCCGTACGCGCGGTCACGCAGCTCGGCGTGCACGCGCTGGGTGAGGCTGTTGTAGGCGCTGGCGATGAGCAGGATGCGCATGGCGAGATCGTTGGACATTTCGCCCGGCGCGCGTCGACATGAATCCCGTACATCACTCGTACGGGTGATACTTCCGGCCGCCTGGCGGGCCGCCTGGCAGACAGCTCGGCGCCTTTAGCCGGATATGCCGGTGATGTTCGGAAGTGCGACACTTTCAGTGTTCGGGGCACCGAGCAGTGTGCCCTCCCACGACAGCGGACAGGCAGGTCGGCGCATGGCCAAGGAGCACGGGTCGTCCAAACCGTCGGGTGATCAGGGACCCAGCCGTCACCACGGCTCCGAGCACCACGGCTGGTCCCCGGACGTGGACGCGACCGAGCAGCAGGAGAACCCGAGCGCCCGCCGCTCCTTCCACGCGGAGGAGCACGCGCCGCCGCCCGGGAAGGGCCGCAAGCCGGCCAAGGAGGAGCGCACACCGGTCCCCGGGGACGTCGCGAAGAGCGAGACCATGGGAGGCCAGGAGTACGACGCCGAGAGCGAGCAGGGCATGCGGGACACCGGCCGCAGGGGCCGCTCCGGCCGGCCCAGCGGCACCAAGGACGACTCCGCCTTCACCGGTGTCGACCCTGACGACTCGGAACCCGGGCACCGCCCCGGTTGACCGGCGTCGACGAGCGCCCCGGGCGACGCGCGGGGAACGCCGAGCGCCGCCCCGCGCCGCTCAGCCGAGCCGCTTCCCCCTGAGCAGCCGCCACAGCGCCCACGCCTGCACGAGGCCGCCCGCCGCCAGGACCGGCGCGAACGTCTCCGCCGGAGCCGGCACGGCCAGCAGCGGGACCGAGACCGGCAGGGTCACCGCGATCAGCCACACCCCGCCGAACCCCGGGTCACCGAACAGGACCAGGCTCTGCAGCCAGGCGGTCACCCCCAGGACCACCGCGGCGTAACCGCAGGCCACCAGCAGCGCGGTGTCCCCGCGGCTGTACCGGGCGGCGAGATGGCGGGCAGAGCGCATGACGGGTCTCCTCCTCGTGACGGGGCCGGGTCGGCCCCTGCCCTCCAGGGTCCCCGCCCGGCGGGCGGGCCGGGCGGGCGAGGCTACTCAACCCGGGCTGAGTACCCGTACTCAGCCGCGCGAACGGTCCTCGTCCCCGGGGGCGGCGGCCGTGCCGAACCACCTCGGCAGGTGGTCGAGCAGATCCCGCTGGTCCTCGCCGGCCCAGACCACGTGACCGTCCGGGCGCAGCAGTACCGCCGGCGCGTCCAGTTCCTCGCTGACGTCGACCACGTGGTCGACCCGGTCCGCCCAGCCCGTCACCGAGAGACGGCCGGTCTGGTCGAGGAGCAGTCCGCGGCCGTCGTGCATCAGCTCGTAGAGACGTCCCCGCTTCAGGCCCACGTCCCGCAACCGCCGGCCGAGCAGTTCGTGGCCGTCGCCGAGGTCGTAGCGCACGTCGACGGCGGTGATCATCCCGGTCACGTACCGATTGACCTCCTCGAAGTCCAGCAGCCGGGAGAACAGGCCGCGCAACGCCGTCGCGCCCGGGTCGGTCCCCAGCAGCGTCATCTGCGCGCGGGTGTTCTCCAGCACCCGGGCGCCCACCGGGTGCCGTTCGGCGTGATACGTGTCCAACAACCCCTCCGGTGCCCAGCCGTTCACCTCGGCGGCCAGCTTCCAGCCGAGGTTGAAGGCGTCCTGGATGCCGAGGTTGAGTCCCTGTCCGCCGGTCGGCGGGTGGATGTGCGCCGCGTCGCCGGCCAGCAGCACCCGGCCCACCCGGTAGCGCTCGGCCTGCCGGGTGGCGTCGCCGAACCGGGACAGCCAGCGCGGCGAGTGCGCCCCGAAGTCGGTGCCCGCCACGGCCCGCAGCCGCCGCTTGAACTCCTCGAGGGTCGGCGGCACCCCGCGATCCTCGGACACCCCTTCGGCGGGCACGACGAGGCGGTGACTGCCGTCCTTGTTGGCGATGACGCCGAAGCGCAGCTGGGTCTTGCGGACCTCCGCGACGACGGCGGCGACCTTCGCCGGATCCTCGGTCAGCTCCATGTCGCCGAGCAGCGTCTCCACCCGGGCGGGCTCGCCGGGGAAGCCGACCCCGAGCTGCCCGCGGACCAGGCTGCGGCCGCCGTCGCACCCGACGGCATAGCGCGAACGCAGGCGCGTGCCGTCCGCCAGCTCGACGGTCACCCCGTCCTCGTCCTGGCTCAGCCCGACCACCTCGGCACCACGCAGGATCTCGGTACCGAGTTCGCGGGCACGCTCGTCGAGCAGCCGCTCGGTGACCGGCTGCGGGGTGGCGAGGCCGTACGGATGAGCCGTGTCCAGCCGGTCCGGCCACGGCTTGGCGACGCCACCGAAGAGGCTGCCGACCTGGAACTTCTCACTGACCGCGAGGAACCGGTCCAACAGCCCCCGCTGGTCCATCATCTCGACACTGCGCGCGTGCAGCCCCTGCCCGCGGGAGGCCAGGGCCGGCTCGGTCAGCTTCTCCAGCACGACCACGCGCACGTCGTGCAGCCGCAGTTCGGCTGCCAGCATGAGACCGGTCGGCCCGCCGCCGACCACGATCACGTCGATCACCACAACACCCCGTTTCCGCAGGATCCGCCTTCAGGCCGGAGATTCTGCGGGACACCGGGGGCCTTGCCGCAAGCCCCCCCGTGCGCTATAAGTTGAGAGTGGCAAGGAGTGGGTGAACTCCTTGCCTTTGTCGCATTCCCGCACGACCGCGCGGTCGAACGCGTCACCCTCCCCCGAAGATGACGCGTTCGACCGCTCCCCCGGTGCCGGACTGTGGTCTGTGTGGTCGTGCCGTCACCAGCACATGACGGCTGTCTCGCCCGAACCCCACGCGGAGTACAGGCGTACCCGGACGACATAGCGGCGGCCCTTGACGAGGCGGGCCCGGACGGTGGCGTTGGCGGGGGTGCCGCCGTCGTCGTGGGCGGTGAGGTAGCGGGGTTCGCCGTCGCGTTCCTCGAAGAGCACGACGACGGTGTCGGCGGCGCCGAAGACGCCCACGGTGTACTCGCGGGTCTCCGGCGGCTCGACGGTGAAGTCGGCCTGCCCGCCGGGGCCGAGCCGCAGCGGCGCCGACCGGAAGGGCGCCAGCGCGGGCGGTCCGGAGACACCGGCCGGCGGATACCAGCGGAGCGCGAACTCCTTGTCCAGCGCGGAGAGCGTGCCCGGCGGGTGCAGGCCCGCGCGGAACTGCTCCGGCTCCAGGATCAGCCCCGACGGGAACGGATACTCCATGATCGACTGAGGGTCCCAGACGGAACCGTTCGCCTCGTCGCGGTCCAGCTTGCGCAGCACGTTGACGTACGTCCGGTCCCGGCTCCAGTGGTTCGGCGGGCCCGCCAGCTCCTCGTAGACGGCCTCGTCGTCCCAGTGGAGGCCGGCGAACGGGCTCTGGTGCTCGTGCAGCATGCCCAGCGCGTGGCCGATCTCGTGCAGGGCCGTGGCGCGCTCGCCGGGCACGGTCAGGTCCCAGCCGAAGTTCATGGTGCGGTCGTTCAGGCCGACCCGGAGGGCGTCCCTGCCGACCAGCGACCAGGAGCCGTCGCCCGGCTGGAACCCGATGCGCAGTTCCGCCTCCGACCGGTCGCCGACCTCGGCGAAGGTCAGCCCGATGCCGAGGCGCTGCCACTCGTCGAAGCACTCCCGGACCACGTCCTGCTGCTCCTTGGCACCGGCCCACGGCACCCGCCGGGTCTCCCCGGTCCCCGGAACGGGGATGACGGAGCCGTCGCCGTCACCGTCGAAGAGGTAGTAGTGCAGCACGGTGCCGTTGACCCACATCCGGTGTCCCCGGACGAGCGCACCGATCCGCTCGGCGGCCAGCCCCGGCGCGAAAGCGGGGGCGGGCTGCTGCGCGAGGGAGCAGTAGCGTGCGGTCATGGCCCCAGAGTGCCGTCGGACGGCACCCGGGCGCCTGAGTCGGGGTCTACTCAAGTGCCCCTGTATCAAACCTGAGTAGTGCGGCTCCTACTGCCGTGACGACTTACGAACAGGATGCGAAGACCCCCCTCAAGGCTCCCCTTCAGACCCCGCTTCAGATGCAGAAGACCCTTCAGCTGCCCTGGCCGTTCACCGGGCGGGAGGAAGAACTGGAGCTGGTCCGCCGGTCGCCGGCGGCCGGCCGGCACGGCATCGTGGTCACCGGACCCGCGGGGGCCGGCAAGACCCGGCTGGTCACCGAGGCGTTACGCGGGACCGAGTGCGTCCGTGCCGCCGGCACCCCCGAGTCCCGGGGCATTCCCTTCGCCGCGTTCGCCCACCTGCTGCCCGAGTCCGTCACCCTGCACCGCGCAGTGCAACTGCTCTCCACCGTACGGCTGTTGTTCGTCGACGACGCCCATCTGCTGGACGACGCCTCCGCCGCCCTCGTGCACCAGCTCGCCGTGCACGGCCGCACCCGGCTGGTGGTCGTCGCCACCGACGGCGCGCCGGCGCCCGGCGCGGTGTCCCGGCTGTGGACCGGCGAGCTGCTGCCCCGCCTCGCCCTGGAGCCGCTGCCCGCCGAGGAGACCGCGCGGCTGGCCGCCGCCGGCGCCGGCCGGGCACTGGAACCGCTCACCGTGCGGCGGCTGCACCGGCTCTGCCGGGGAGATCTGCGGCTGCTGCGCGCCCTGCTGGACGCGGTGCGCGACGGCGGGCTGCTCCACCGGGTGCCGGGCACCGACGAGTGGGCCTGGCGCGGCCCGGTACCGGTCACCCCCGCCGTCCGCGAGCACGCGGCGCCGGTCCTGGACCGCACCGACCCCGACGAGCGGGAGACCCTGGACCGGCTGGCCTTCGCCGAACCCCTCGCCGCGGACTCCGACGCGTTCGACCTGTGCGTGCTGGAACGCCTGGAGGCGGCCGGCCTGATCCGCCTCGACGAACGGCACCACGTCCGGCTCGCCCACCCCCTGCACGGCCCGGCCCTGCGCGCCACCGCCGGCCGACTGCGCACCCGGCGGCTGGCCGGCGACCCCCGCCGCCACGGCCCCGCGCTCGCCGCCGAGGCGGCCGGCCTGTCCCGCCGGATCACCGAGGCCGACGTGCGGGCGCCGGCCGCGCCCGTGGGGGAGTGGCTGGCGGCGGAGGGCCATCCGGTGCCGGCCGGGTACGCCGCCGTACGCGCGCGGTACGCGCGGCTGCGGGGCGAGCTGCGCGAGGCGGCGGCGTGGGCGCGGGAAGGGCTGCGGGACGACGCCGAGGACGTCTCATGCCGTACCGAACTCGTGCTGGCCGCCGCGCAGTCGGGAGACACCGAAGCGGCGCGGGACGCCCTGGGCGGACGTGATGCCGAGAGCAGAGCGGCGGTCTGGCTGGCCGCCGCGCAGGGCGACCTCGACGCGACGGAACACGCGGAGCCGGACACGGACGTCACGGACGTCCTCGCGCTGTACGACGCCGTACGGCTCGGCGCTCCCGAGGCGGTCCTCGACCGGCTCCCCGCCGGCGGTCTCTTCGCCGAGCACGCCGCCGCACTCGTCCGCCGGGACGGGCCCGCCCTGGACCGGGTGGCCGCCCGGCTGGAGGAGCGCGGACTGCTGCTGTTCGCCGCCGAGGCGTACGCCCAGGCGGTACCCGCGCACCGCGACCCGCTCGCCGCCCGCACCTCCCGCACCCGCGCCGTCGCCCTCGCCCGGCGCTGCCCGGGCGCGCGCACCCCCGCCCTGTCCGGCCTGGTCCTCGGTGAACTCACCGCCCGCCAGCGGCAGATCGTCACCCTCGCCGCCGCCGGACTCAGCAATCGCCAGATCGCCGAACGCCTCACCCTCTCCGTCCGCACCGTCGGCAACCACCTCTACAGCGCCTACGCCCGCCTCGGCGCCGCCGACCGGGGGTCGCTGCCGTGGCTGGTGGAACTGCCCGCCGCCCAGCCGGCCTGACGGGCGTCCCGCGCCGCCAAGCTGTTCACGCCGCCCCGAACGCAGTGAACGCCCACCCCGTCGCCTGGTGCAGGGCGTCGTCCGGGAGGGCGGTGCGGGCGTCACGGAGGGCCTCGGCGAGGGAGAGGCCGGTGGTGAGGCCCTTGTGGAGGGCCAGCATCAGGGGGACCACCGCGGCGTCGTTGACGGGGGCGCTGCTGGCCACCACACCCGCCGTACCGAGCGGGAGCAACGCGGTGACCAGGCCCAGCAGTTCGTCGGCGCCGACGGAGGCGAGGCGCGCCGTGTCGCAGCTGGAGAGGATGATGCGGTACGGGCTGCGGTCCAGGCGCTCGAAGTCGTGCACGATGAGCGGGCCGTCCGCCATCCGCAGCGACGAGAACATGGGGCTGTCGGCGCGGAACGTGCCGTGCGCGGCGATGTGGGCGAGCGCCGCGCCGTCCAGTTCCTCCAGGACGCGGGGGACCCGTGCCTCCTCGTGCTCCAGCACCCTCGCCTGCGCGTACCGGTCGGCGACCTCCGGCACTTCCGCGCCGCCGGTCGCCAGGCCCGGCCCGCGCACCAGCACCTGGCGGCCGCCCGGCGGCGGTTCGGTCTCCCGGGCCCGCAGCCAGCTGCTCGCCGACGGCGACACGCTGAGCACCCGCTGCCGCAGCGAGGGCAGCAGCGCCCACGGCACCCGGTGCAGCCGCGCGGGCGGCACGATCACCACCGGTCCCGCGCCGAGATGCGCGGCGGCCGGGCCGAGCAGCAGTTCCTCCAGGCGCCGCCCCGCGGCCTCCACCACCGG
Organism: Streptomyces sp. TSRI0107; assembly: GCF_001905845.1. GTDB lineage: Bacteria > Actinomycetota > Actinomycetes > Streptomycetales > Streptomycetaceae > Streptomyces. The sequence goes on from NZ_LIVZ01000014.1 coordinate 191,072, forward strand.
CAGCCGCCCCTCGGCCCCCGGATGCGCCAGCCGCCGCAGGCCCGCCTGCACGTGCTCGGCCTCGACCTCCGCCTCCGCCAGCAGCCCCGCCTCGAACCGCCGTACCCGCCCCCGGCCGCACAGCAGCACCTGCACCCGCCCGTCCAGCACCGCCAGCGCCACCAGCCGGGTCCCGCCCAGCCGGTCCAGCAGCCGTCCCACGTCGAACCGGTGGCCGTCGCCGGGCGCGTCGCCGCGGATGTGCAGCGTCCGGGACCGCACCTCCCGCTCCAGCCGCCGCTGTTCCCGCTCCAGCGCCGGTACGGGACGGCCCTCCCAGCGGGCCGCCTCCGCGCGGGCGGCGATCTCCCGGAACGCGGTCAGCCCGCTCAGCAGCGCCGGATCGGCCGGCGGCCGGGTCGGCGGCGCGGACAGCACGGTGGCCCGCCAGCGTTCGCTCCACACCAGCAGCCGGCGCGGCCCGCCCCCGGCGAGGCTCGCCCGCTGGGCCAGCGCCGCCAGTTCGGCGCCCTGCTCGGTGGCCCGCGCCCGCAGCTCGGACGCGCCGAGCGTCATCCGGTGGTCGTCGAGCACGTCCAGCCCGCGCCGGCACGCCTCCAGCACCCCCCGCGCCGAACCGGCGGCCCGCGCCCGCAGCGCCTGCGCCGCCCAGCCTGTCATCCGGGCCAGCGGCGGCCCGCTGTGCCGGCTGCGCGCGGCGACCGCGAGATGGCGTTCGGCGTCCGCCGTCCAGCCCAGGCCCAGCGCGATGCGGCCCGCGAGCAGCGAGGCCTCCGGCGCGGCGGGCGCCCCGAACGACGCCAGCCGCTCGGCGACCGCGGCGGCGTCCGCGACGAGCCGTCCCGAACCGCGCCCGGCGGCCACCCGCGCCTCGATCAGCACGAGCCGGGCGTGCGTCTCCCACCAGGTGCGCCGCTGCCCGCAGAACAGCCGTACGGCCACCGCCGCACGGGCGATCGCGGTGTGCGGGTCGCCCGCCAGCCGGGCCGCGCGGGCGGCGGCGAGCAGCAGCTCCGCCTTCCGGGTGGACTGCCCGCCCATCCCGTCGAGCGCCGCGATCGCCGCGTCCGCCTCGGCCAGCGCCTCCGGCGCCAGCCCCGCCGCCATCAGCACCTCGCAACGCCGGATGTTCAGCATGAACGTCGGCGTGCCCAGCTTCGCGTACCGCTCCTCCGCCTCGTCCAGCAGCCGCAGCGCGGCCGGGACGTCCCCGGACCGGAACGCGGCCAGGCCCCGGCTCTCCACCGCGTCGGCCTTGTCGTGCTCCTGGCCGGTGGTCTCCCACAGCGCCTCCGCCGCCGTGAAGTCGGCGTCCGCCCGCTCCACCGCGCCCAGCGCCAGATGCACCGTCGCGCGCAGCGTCAGCGCCCGCGCCGTCCAGATCACGTCGTCCGCCTGCCGCAGCACCGGGATCGCCCGGCGTACGTCCTCCAGTGCCTCGCGATGATGGCCGAGCACCCACCAGACGTAGGCCCTGCGGTACCGCACCCGCGCCCGGGTGTGCCCCGTGCCCCGGGCCACGCCCCGCTCGAACGCCGCGAGGCCCTGCCGGGTACGGCCCGCGTGCACCAGCGCCACACCGAGCGTGCCGAGGACGTCCGCCTCCCGCTCCGCGGAGTCCGCGCGCGCCGCCAGGTCCCGGGCACGCCGAAGATGGTGCAGGGCGATCCGCAGATCGCCGAAGTCCCGCTGCCAGATGCCGATCACCTGGTGCGCCACGGAGGCGTGCAGCGGCGACGCATCGGTGGCGAGCACCTCCTGTGCCCGGTCCAGCGCCTCGTTGGGGGCGGCGAACACCATCGGCAGCAGTTCGAGAACCGAGTCGCTTCCCGCTCTCACCCCACGGATGGTAGTGGCCGCCGTTCCCGGGAACCACGCCCCACCGGTTCGTCTCTGTATCAATCGGCGGCAGCAGCGCTCTAGTTGACGATCGCCGCCGTAACGGGAGGACACGCCATGGCTCCGCAGCGATTCCGTGAACAGTTCGACCAGATCCAGCGCGCGATGCGCGACGTCCCGCTCGCCATGGGACCGGACGACTCCGCCGAGTTCCTCTACGAGAAGGGCGTCGTCCTCGCCCGCGACGGCGAGGAGGCGCAGCTCGTCGAGGACACCGTGCGCACCTTCTTCACCGAGGCGGCCGATCTCACCCCCGACACCGTGCGCCGCGCGAGCCCGCGGCGGAACCGCTCCGGCATCACCCGGATCCAGGTCGGCGACCCCGGCGAGGGCGCCGCCGGCGCGGACCGCGCGGTGGCGGGCGCGCTGCGGGCGCTGCGGCAGACGGAGGGACGCGCGGGCCGCCGGCTGGTCAGCCGCAACCACGTGGTGTCGATCGCGGTCAACGCCTGCCCCGGCGACGAACCCGCCCCCGCCCCGCAGGGCGCGGCACCGAACCCGGCCGCCGACCAGGGCCCGCACGACCCGGACACCGCCGTCGGCGTCCTCGTCGTCGACACCGGTCTGATGGCCGACCACGGCTCCTACCCGCTGCTCGCGCACGCCGACGGCGACCTGCAGATCCGGGAGACCGACGAGCACGGCGTCCTCCAGCAGTACGTCGGCCACGGCACGTTCATCGCCGGGCTGGTCGCCGCCGTGGCCCCCAACACCGACGTCACCGTGCGGAACACGCTGAACGACGCCGGGGCCGTCCTGGAGTCGGAGTTCGGCGACAAGCTCTTCGAGGCCGTCGACGTCAACGGCTGGCCCGACATCCTCAGCCTGTCCGCGGGCACCTCCAACGGCCGCACCGACGGCCTGCTCGGCGTCCAGGCGTTCATGGAGGAACTGCGCGACCGGCACACCCTGCTCGTCGCCGCCGCCGGCAACAACGGCAGCGCCACCCCGTTCTGGCCCGCCGCCTACGCCTCCCTGCCCGGCTGGGAGGACAGCGTGCTGTCGGTCGGCGCGCTGCGCGGCGACGGCGAGTTCGGCGCCTGCTTCAGCAACCACGGCCCCTGGGTGAACGTCTACGCCCCCGGAGAACGCCTGACCAGCGCCCTCACCGGCTGGGCCACGCCCGTGCCGTACGTGTACCAGCACTCGACGTACGACGCCTGCCGCTACGGCTTCGCCTACGACTGCACCTGCCAGAGCCCCGTCCACACCGGCGTGTTGAGCGACGAGAGCGCGGGCGCCAAGCCGGACCAGGTGATGTTCCAGGGGCTCGCGCAGTGGAGCGGCACCTCCTTCGCCACCCCGGTCGTGGCCGGGCTGGTCGCCGCGCACATGACGGCGCACAAGGAGACCGACCCGCGGGCCGCCCGGACGCAACTGCTCGCGGCGAACGCCGGGTTCGCGGAGGTGCGCGGCGCGCACGTGCCCGCGCTGCGGCCGCCCACCTGGCGGGCCGTGCCGGCCGAGCGGCCGGTCGCCCGCGCATGAGGGCCGGGGCAGTACCCACCACGGCGTACGATGACTTGCCGTACACGAGGGGTGGGGCCGTGGACCGTGCAGATGTCGGCGCGCTCGTCCAGTCCGCCGTCGACGGCGACGCGGCGGCGTGGAAGGCGCTGGTGGAGGGGCTGAGCCCGCTGGTGTGGTCGGTGGTGCGCGCCCACCGGCTCTCCGACGCCGACGCGCACGAGGTCTACCAGACGGTCTGGTTCCGCTTCGCCCAGCACCTCGGGCGGATCCGTGAACCGCACAAGGCGGGATCCTGGCTGGCGAGCACCGCGCGGCACGAGTCGCTGAAGGTGATCAGGAGCTGGCGGCGGCTCACGCCGACCGACGACCCGCAACTCCTGGACCGGGTCAGCGAGGACCGTACGCCGGAGCAGTCGCTGCTCGACTCGGAGGAGGCGGCCGCGCAGAGCGAGCGGGTCCGGCGGCTGTGGCAGGAGTTCGAGGAACTGGGGGAGCGCTGCCGGCAGCTGCTGCGCGTGCTGATGGCCTCGCCGCCGCCCAGCTATCAGGAGGTGTCCGCCGCCCTGGGCATCGCCGTCGGCAGCATCGGGCCGCTGCGCCAGCGCTGTCTGCGCCGGCTGCGCGCCCGACTCGACGCACGGGGAGCACTGTGAACCACATCGACAACGGCGGAGCCGACGACGGCTTCGACGCGTACGACGAACACGCCCTGGACCAGGCGGAGTTGGGATCCGGCGTGCTGGAGGAGGAGCTGCGGCAGGCCGCCGCCGTCCTCGACCCGGTCCCGGCGGAACTGCGGCGCGTGGCCGTGGACGCCTACAGCCTGCACGACCTCGACGCCCGCCTCGCCGAGCTGACCTTCGACTCCCTGGTGGACGCCGTCCCGGTGCGCGGCGCGACCGACGTACCGCGGATGCTCACCTTCCGCACCGGTGAGCTGAGCGTCGACGTCGAGGTGACCGCGCACGGTCTGATCGGGCAGGTGCTGCCGCCGCAGCCGGCCCGTATCGAGGTCCTGGGCGGCCCGCACCCGGCCGCGCCGGACACCCTCACCGCGGACACCATGGGCCGCTTCACCAGCGACGTCCCGCCCGCCGGCCCCTTCGCGCTGCGGCTGCGGACGGGCGGGGAGGTGGTCGTGACGGAGTGGCTGCGGGCCTGAGCCGCCCGCCCGTCAGCGCGGTACGGCGGCGACCAGTGCCGCGAGCGCCTCGGCGAGGCGCTCCAGGCCCGGTCCGGCCGGGCCGCCCGGCTCGGTCATGTAGGTGTCCCGGCGGATCTCCACCATCAGCGCGGACACCCGGGGGTCCGTCCCGTAGTACTCCAGCGGGACGTACGCCCCGCTGAACGGGCTGTCCAGCCCGACGTCCTCCCCGAAGGCCCGGCGGGCGGCGGCGACCAGCTCGGGCGGCGTGTGGAAGGCGTCGGTGCCCAGGCAGACGGGCGGCCGGGGGCCCGCGCCGTGCAGCTCGTAGGGCAGGGCCTCGGCGGCATAGGAGTGCACGTCGACGATCACGGCCCGCCCGGTCGCGGCGAGCCGTTGGGCCACGGCGTCCGTCATGGCCCGGGCGTACGGCCGGTAGTACCGTTCGATCAGGGGCTCCGGGTCGTGGTCGCCGGCCCGCAGCTCGTCCTTGTGCGTGGTCCGCGTGTACACGGCGCCCATGCCCACGGCCAGCATCTCCTCGCGCTCGTCCGGGAACCGCTCAGGGTCCACGACCAGCCGCGACAGCCGGTTCACGAACCGCCAGGGAGCGGCCCCGGCCAGCGCCGCCGCCCGCGCGGCGATCTCCGCGGTGTGCGCGTCGACGATGTGGTCCAGCTCGCGCTCCAGCGCCTCGTCGTCCAGCACGATCCCCGCCCGCACGTCCGCCGGGATCTCCCGCGCCGAGTGCGGGACGTGCAGGAGCACCGGCGAGTCGTCGGCACCGGGCAGCAGCTCGAAGGAGGGGGCGGGACGGCTCACGGGGCGGCTCCGGGGTGTCGGCGGCGTGATGGAGGGGGACGAGACGGGTCCGCCCCGGCCGGGCAGAGAGCCGACCGGGGCGGAACACGGGATCCGCGAGGGATCCTTCGGGGGATCCCTCGGCGGGTGAGCGTCAGCTCAGGGAGGCCAGGACCTCGTTCCAGGTGGCCGAGGGACGCATGACCTCGGCGGCCTTGGCCGGGTCGGGCTGGTAGTAGCCGCCGATGTCGGCCGGCTTGCCCTGGACGGCGTTCAGCTCGTCGACGATCTTCTGCTCGTTGGCGGAGAGCGTCTCGGCGAGCGGGGCGAAGGCCTTCGCCAGCTCCGCGTCCTCGGTCTGCCTGGCCAGCTCCTGCGCCCAGTACAGGGACAGGTAGAAGTGGCTGCCGCGGTTGTCGATGCCGCCGACGCGACGGGTCGGGGACTTGTCCTCGTTGAGGAAGGTCGCCGTGGCCCGGTCGAGGGTGTCGGCCAGCACCTTGGCCTTCGCGTTGCCGGTGGCCGTCGCGTACTGCTCCAGGGACGGCACCAGCGCGAAGAACTCACCGAGGGAGTCCCAGCGCAGGTAGTTCTCCTTGACCAGCTGCTGGACGTGCTTCGGCGCGGAGCCGCCGGCACCCGTCTCGAACAGGCCGCCGCCCGCCATCAGCGGGACGACCGACAGCATCTTGGCGCTGGTGCCCAGCTCCAGGATCGGGAAGAGGTCGGTCAGGTAGTCACGCAGGACGTTGCCGGTCACCGAGATGGTGTTCTCGCCGCGGCGGATGCGCTCCACCGACAGCTTGGTGGCCTCGACCGGGGCGAGGATGCGGATGTCCAGGCCCTCGGTGTCGTGCTCCGGCAGGTACTGCCGGACCTTGGCGATCAGGTTGGCGTCGTGCGCGCGGGTCTCGTCCAGCCAGAACACGGCCGGGTCACCGGTGGCGCGGGCGCGGGTGACGGCGAGCTTCACCCAGTCCTTGATCGGCGCGTCCTTGGTCTGGCAGGCACGGAAGATGTCGCCCTCGGAGACCGGCTGCTCGATCACGACGTTGCCGGCGGTGTCGACCAGGCGGACGGTGCCCGCGGCCGGGATCTCGAAGGTCTTGTCGTGGGAGCCGTACTCCTCGGCCTTCTGCGCCATCAGGCCGACGTTCGGCACCGAGCCCATGGTGGACGGGTCGTAGGCGCCGTTGGCCTTGCAGTCCTCGATGACGGCCTGGTAGACGCCCGCGTAGCTGGAGTCCGGCAGGACCGCGAGGGTGTCGGCCTCCTGGCCGTCCGGGCCCCACATGTGGCCGGAGGTGCGGATCATGGCCGGCATGGAGGCGTCGACGATGACGTCCGACGGGACGTGCAGGTTGGTGATGCCCTTGTCGGAGTCGACCATCGCCAGGGCCGGGCCCTCGGCCAGCTCGGCGTCGAAGGAGGCCTTGATCTCGGCGCCCTCCGGCAGGGCCTCCAGGCCCTTGAAGATGCCGCCGAGGCCGTCGTTCGGGGTGAGGCCGGCGGCGGCCAGCGCCGCGCCGTGACGCTCGAAGGTCTTCGGGAAGAAGGCGCGGACCACGTGGCCGAAGACGATCGGGTCGGAGACCTTCATCATCGTGGCCTTCAGGTGCACCGAGAACAGCACGCCCTCGGCCTTGGCGCGGGCGACCTGCGCGGCCAGGAACTCGCGCAGGTGCGCGACACGCATCACGGAGGCGTCGACGACCTCACCGGCGAGGACCGGTACGGACTCGCGCAGCACGGTGGTGGTGCCGTCCTCGGCGACCAGCTCGATGCGCAGCGCGCCGTCCTCGGCGATGACGGCCGACTTCTCGGTGGAGCGGAAGTCGTTCTCGCCCATGGTCGCCACGTTCGTCTTGGACTCGGAGGACCAGGCGCCCATGCGGTGCGGGTGGGTCTTGGCGTAGTTCTTGACGGAGGCCGGGGCGCGGCGGTCGGAGTTGCCCTCGCGCAGGACCGGGTTCACGGCCGAGCCCTTGACCTTGTCGTAGCGGGCCTTGATCTCCCGCTCCTCGTCGGTCTTCGGGTCGTCCGGGTAGTTCGGCAGCGCGTAGCCCTGGCCCTGCAGCTCGGCGACGGCGGCCTTGAGCTGCGGGATCGACGCCGAGATGTTCGGCAGCTTGATGATGTTGGCCGCGGGCGTCTTGGCCAGCTCGCCCAGCTCGGCGAGCGCGTCCGGGATGCGCTGGTCCTCGGTGAGGTACTCCGGGAACACCGCGATGATGCGGCCGGCCAGCGAGATGTCCCGCGTCTCCACGGCGACACCCGCCTGCGAGGCGTACGCCTTGACCACCGGCAGGAAGGAATACGTCGCCAGGGCCGGGGCCTCGTCAGTGTGCGTATAGATGATGGTCGAGTCAGTCACCGGGTGCTCCGCTCCACGTCTGCAACATTGCTCGACATCAAGATATCTCGTGATCGTGTCTCCTGGGCGACGGGGCCGGATCCAATCGCACAGGCCCCCGGTCACCCTCACGTCGGGTGACGGAGGCGTGACCGGGGGCGGGGTGGTGCGGACGGTGCGGACTACGGCCGCGGCGCGGTGTCCTCACGCTGGTGCGGGATCGCCGCCTCCGGGAAGGCGGTGCCGGGCTGGTGGAGGGAGACCGAGCGGGTGGGGGCCGGGATGCTGATGCCCTCCGCGCGGTAGCGGCGGTGCAGGCGCTTGATGAACTCGTGCTTGATCCGGTACTGGTCGCTGAACTCGCCGACGCCGAGGATCACCGTGAACCCGATCCGCGAGTCGCCGAAGGTGTGGAAGCGGACGGCGGGCTCGTGGTCCGGGACGGCACCGGTGATCTCCGTCATCACCTCGGTGACCACTTCCTCGGTCACCCGCTCCACGTGCTCCAGGTCGCTGTCGTAGCCGACCCCGGCCTGGACCATGATGGTCAGCTCCTGCTCGGGCCGGTTGAAGTTGGTCATGTTCGTCCCGGCCAGCTGACCGTTGGGGATGATGACCAGGTTGTTGGAGAGGTTGCGGATGGTGGTCTGCCGCCAGTTGATGTCGGTGACATAGCCCTCCTCGCCGCTGCTCAGCCGGATGTAGTCGCCCGGCTGCACGGTCTTCGAGGCGAGGATGTGGATGCCCGCGAAGAGGTTGGCGAGGGTGTCCTGGAGGGCCAGCGCGACGGCCAGACCGCCCACGCCGAGCGCGGTGAGCATCGGCGCTATGGAGATGCCCAGCGTCTGGAGCACCACGAGGAAGCCGAGCGCCAGCACCATCACGCGGGTGATGTTGACGAAGATCGTCGCGGACGCGGCGACACCCGAGCGGGACTGGGCGACCGACCGCACCAGATCGGCCACCACCCGGGCCGCCGCCAGCGTCACCACGAAGATCAGCAGCACGGTCAGGGCCTGGTTGGTGTGGTGCTGAACGGTCCGCGTCAGCGGCAGCACCGCCGCCGCGGAGGCCGCCCCGCCCACGATCGCCGCCCACGGCACCACCGTGCGCAGCGCGGCCACGATGACGTCGTCCCCGCCCCAGCGGGTGCGGTCGGCCTGCTTGCCCAGCCAGCGCAGCACCAGCCGCAGGACGAACGCGGCCAGCAGGCCCGCCGCCAGCGCGACACCGGCGAGGATGAGGTCGTCCAGGGTCAGCGCGCGGGTCATCGGTCACCTCCGGAGGGACGATCCGCGGCAAACGGGGCCGCCGGCGGCCGGATGTGAAGTGTCGTCACGTTGTCACCTGCTCGATTCCGGGATGTGCGAGCGCTCATCCTGCCGTATCCGGTACACCAGTTCGCACCCGGACCGGTGTCGCCCGCACCCCGCTCAGACGATGCCCTCCGCGAGTTCCGCCTGCTCACGGTCGGATCCGTACGCGGCGGTCGTCGGCGTTCCGTACGAACGGCGGGCGACGAACCACCACACCGTGGCGAGCACGAGTACGACGGCGAGGGCGACCGACGCGTAGTTCATCGTGTCGACCGTGACCGGCGACGACTGCGGCAGGCAGAACAGCACCGTCACACCCGCCACCCACACCACCGCGACCCAGCCGATCGGCCTGCTCCACCGGCCCAGGTTCCACGGACCGGGCGTGAACCGGTCCCCGGCGCGCAGCCGCAGGAACACGGGGATGGCGTAGGCGGGGGTGATGCCGATGACGTTGATGGCGGTGACCGCGCCGTACGCCGTCGCCGAGTACAGGGACGGCAGGGCCAGCACACAGGCCACCGCCACCGACAGCCACACGGCGGCCACCGGGGTCTGGGTGCGGGGGCTGACCTTGCGCCACACCCGCGAGCCGGGCAGCGCCCCGTCCCGGCTGAACGCGAACACCATCCGGCTGGCCGCGGCGACCTCGGCGTTGCCGCAGAACAACTGGGCGACGATCACCACCAGCAGCAGCGCGCTCGCACCGTCCGTGCCGAGCCCGTCGAGCAGGATCTGCGCGGGCGGCACCCCGGTCTCGCTGGCCCGGGTGGCGTCGTAGTCCTGGATGGCGAAGGTCAGCCCGGCCAGCAGTACGAAACCGGCCAGCCACGACACCCAGATGGCGCGCACGATGCCGCGCGACGCCGCCACCGAGGCGCCCGCGGTCTCCTCGGAGAGGTGCGCGGAGGCGTCGTAGCCGGAGAAGGTGTACTGGGCGAGCAGCAGGCCGATCGCGGCGACGTACAGCGGGTTGCTCCAGCCGGTCTCGTTGACGAACTCGGTGAAGACGAACGACGGGGACTGGTGGTGGTCGGGGACGATCGCCAGCGCGCCGACGATCAGCGCGACACCGGCGAGGTGCCACCACACGCTGATCGAGTTGAGCACGCTGACCAGCCGCACCCCGAACAGGTTCAGCACGGCGTGCAGCAGCAGGATGACGACGAAGATGACCATCGTCTTCTCCGGCGTCGGCTGGAATCCCCACTGCAGGTTCAGGAACGCGCCGGTGAACAGGGCGGCGCCGTAGTCGATGCCGGCGATCGCGCCGAGCAGACCGAGCAGATTCAGCCAGCCCGTGTACCAGCCCCAGCGGCGGCCGCCGAGCCGGTCGGCCATGTAGTACAGCGCGCCGGACGTGGGGTACGCGCTGGTGACCTCCGCCAGCGCCAGCCCCACGCAGAGCACGAACAGGCCGACGCCCGCCCAGCCCCACAGCATCACCGCGGGTCCGCCCGCGCCCATGCCGAAGCCGTACAGGGTCATGCAGCCGGACAGGATCGAGATCACCGAGAAGCTGATCGCGAAGTTGCCGAAACCGCCCATCCGGCGGGCGAGGACCGGCCGGTAGCCCAGTTCGCGCAGGCGTTGCTCCTCGTCCTGCTGCGGGGCGCCGTGGGGGGTGCGGGGCATGCGGGAACCTCCTGGGGTCCGGTGAAGCCGAAGGGGAACGTCAGGGACGGCGGGCCGCCGCCCCGCTGCGGGCACGGGCCAGCCGGAACACCTCCGCGGCCTGCGCGTGGTCGCCCGGCACCGAGGCGCGGTACGCCCACGGCAGCGGCGTCCAGTACGGTCCGAGCGCGTCGAACACCCGGGCCGCTTCGGGGAACCGCAGCGCGCCCCACAGGGCGTGCGCGAGATGGTTCAGGTCGAGCGGGGTCCGCTCGGCGGCCGTGGTGTGCTCGAACCAGCCGTGGAACGCCCGGACCGCCTCGCGGGAGGCGTCCTCGGCGACCCAGTGCAGATCGAGCGCGGCGTCCCGCCCGCCGCCGCGCCGGTAGCGCTCGACCCGGACGTACAGCGGCAGCAGATGCAGCGCCGAGCCCGGCGGTGCCGCGTCGGCCGCCCAGTGCGCGAAACCCGCCGCCTCGGCCAGCCGCCCGGACGCCGAGCGGTCGTACAGGAACTGGAGCATGCGGTGGTGGGCCTCGCGGTTGTGCGGGTCGCGCTTGTCGGCCTCGGCCAGCAGCCCCCAGGGCCCGGGCGGCAGCATCGGCTCCGACGGCGCCACCCGGTGCTCCGGCCAGCGCTGATCCTCGTCCAGCCGGGCCAGCGCCAGCAGGCACACCCAGGGGACCGGGTCGTGGGAGGCGACCCGCGCCACGGCGTCGCTCGCCCGCCACGCCTCGTGCCACAACTCGCCGGTGCGGGAGTGCTGTTCGCGGTGCGCGCGCAGGGCCCGCTCCACCGCCACGCGGGCGTGCATCACGGCGGCCGGGACGCTGCCCGGCTCCTCGGTGAGCCACGCCCGCACCACGTCCGTGCCGGCCGCAGCGGCCGCCAGGACCTGGGTGCGCTGGGTCCACTGCCACCACGACCCGGTCTCGGCGAGCAGCGCGCGCATCGACATCCAGCGCCCGGCGCGCACCTCCTGGAGGGCGGCGCGCAGCGCCGTGTCGGGTCCGGCGGGATCGTAGGCGGGGCGTGCTCCGTCTCTGGCCATCAGCCTCCCGCCCCGGTCGGCGGGCGGGTGGTCGGGACGGCAGGGTGGCGTGACAACAGCCCTCCTCCGGGCGGCGGTTGAGGAGATCGCGTTCGGTCGGCGGTCACTATAGAGGCGTGTGTTCCGGATGAGACGCCAGTTTCGCCATACGGAGAAACGGCTGCGCCAGGCACGGGAGTTGACCGACTGTCAGCGGCGCTTGACGCCGTGTGGCCGGCGACGGCAGGCTGTCGCCCCGTGATCACCACGGGGCGGGAGGCGCGATGACAGGACCGGTGCTGGCCGTCGACCAGGGCACCTCCGGCACCAAGGCCCTGGTGATCTGCCCCGAACGAGGCGTCCTCGGCACCGGCTTCACCGCCGTGCGCCCCCGCCACCTGCCCGGCGGACTCGTCGAGGCCGACCCGGCCGAGCTGTACGACTCCGTCGTCGACGCCGGACGGCAGGCGCTCGCCGAGGCGGCGGAGCCCGTGGTCGCCCTCGGCCTCGCCAACCAGGGCGAGACCGTCCTCGCCTGGGACCCGGCCACCGGCCGCCCGCTCACCGACGCCCTGGTCTGGCAGGACCGCCGCGCGGAGACGGTCTGCGCCGGGCTCGCCGAGCACGCCGAGGAGTTGCGGGAGCTGACGGGCCTGCCGCTGGACCCGTACTTCGCCGCCCCGAAAATGGCCTGGATACGCCGCCACCGCACCACCGAGGGCGTCGTCACCACCAGCGACGCCTGGCTGGTCCACCGGCTCACCGGCGCCTTCGTCACCGACGCCGCCACCGCCGGCCGCACCCAGCTGCTCGACCTGGACCGCGCCGAGTGGTCGCCGCGCGCCCTCGACCTGTACGGCCTCGCCGGCGAACGCCTGCCCGAGGTCGTCGACGGCGCCCGGCCCGTCGGCACCACCACCGCGTTCGGCGCCGCGATCCCGCTCACCGGCCTCGCCGTCGACCAGCAGGCCGCCCTCCTCGCCCAGCGCGTCACCGCCCCCGGCGGCGCCAAGTGCACCTACGGCACCGGCGCGTTCCTCCTCGCGCACACCGGCGACACCCCGCGGCGCGGCGGCTCCGGCCTGGTCAGCTGCGTCGCCTGGCGGCTCGCCGGACACACCAGCTACTGCCTCGACGGCCAGCTCTACACGGCCGCCTCCGCCGTCCGCTGGCTCACCGAACTCGGCGTCATCCGGGGCGCCGCCGACCTCGACACCGTGGGCGGCGCCGTCCCGGACAGCGGAGGCGTCACCTTCGTGCCCGCGCTCGCCGGGCTCGCCGCCCCCTGGTGGCGCGGCGACCTGCGCGGCTCGCTCACCGGACTCGGCCTCGACACCGGCCCCGGACACCTGGTGCGCGCCCTGTGCGAGGGCCTGGCCGCCCAGGTCGCCGAACTCGCCGACGCCGCCGCCGACGACCTCGGCTCCCCGCTGGACGTACTCCGCGTCGACGGCGGCCTCACCCGCTCCGCGCTGCTCATGCAGACCCAGGCCGACCTGCTGCAACGCCCCGTCGAGGTGTCCGCGCTGCCCGACGCCACCGCCCTCGGCGCGGGCGCCCTGGCCCGCCTGGGCGCGACCCCCGGCCTGGCCCTCGCGGACGCCCTGCCGGGCTGGCGGCCGTCCGCCGTCTACGAGCCGCGCATCGACGCCGGCCAGGCCGCCGAGCGCCGCGCGCGCTTCCGCACCGCCGTGGCCGCCCTGCTGGACGGGGCGCCCGCGTGACGGTCACCGCCGACGGATCACTGCCCGACCAGCAGCCCTACGACGTCGCGATCGTCGGCGCGGGCGTCGTCGGCGCCGCCGTCGCCCGCGCCCTGGCCCGGCACCCCCGGCTGAGGGTGGCGCTCGTCGAGGCCCAGGACGACGTCGGCCAGGGCACCTCCAAGTCCAACACCGCGATCCTGCACACCGGTTTCGACGCGGTCCCCGGCTCCCTGGAGGCCCGGCTGGTCCGCGAGGGCGCGCGGCTGCTGGCCGGGTACGCCGCCGAGTCCGGCATCCCCGTCGAACGCGTCGGCGCGCTGCTCGTCGCCTGGGACGACGACCAGCTCGCCACCCTGCCCCGCCTCGCCGAGAAGGCCGTCCGCAACGACTGCCACGACACCCGCCTCCTCGGCCCGGCCGAGCTGTACGCCCGCGAGCCGCACCTCGGCCCCGGCGCGCTCGGCGCCCTGCACGTGCCCGGCGAGAGCATCATCTGCCCGTGGACGACGACACTCGCGTACGCCACCCAGGCGGTGCGCCACGGCGTCCACCTGCACCTGAACTGCCGGGTGGAGCGGCTGAGCCGGACCGGCGAGCTGCACGAGCTGACGACCTCCCGGGGCACCCTGCGCGCCCGGCGGCTCGTCAACGCGGCCGGACTGCACGCCGACACCCTCGACCGGCAGCTCGGCCACCACGACTTCACCGTCACCCCGCGCCGCGGCCAGCTCCTGGTCCACGACAAGTTCGCCCGCGCCCTGGTCCGGCACATCCTGCTGCCCGTCCCCACCGCCCTCGGCAAGGGCGTCCTGGTCGCCCCCACCGTCTACGGCAACGTCCTGCTCGGCCCGACCGCCGAGGACCTGGACGACAAGCGGGCCACCGGGTCCACCGCCGACGGCCTCGCCGCCCTGCGCGAACAGGGCCGCCGCATCCTGCCCGCCCTGCTCGACGAGGAGGTCACCGCCGTCTACGCCGGGCTGCGCGCCGCCACCGGGCACGACGACTACCGCGTCCGCGCCCACCCCGGCCAGGGATACGTCACCGTCGGCGGCATCCGCTCCACCGGCCTGACCGCATCCCTCGCCCTCGCCGAGCACGTCATGGGGCTACTCGCCGAGACGGGACTCGACGCCGGACCCGCCCGGGAACTGGAGCCCGTGCGCATGCCGAATCTCGGCGAGGCGTTCCCGCGCCCCCATCAGCGCGCCGACCTCATCGCCGCCGACCCCCGCTACGGCACCCTCGTCTGCCACTGCGAACGCGTGTCCCTGGGCGAGATCCAGGACGCCCTCGCGAGTACGATCCCGCCGCGTTCCGTCGACGGGCTGCGCCGCCGGACACGCGCGCGTGGCGGTCGCTGCCAGGGCTTCTACTGCGGGGCCGCGGTGCGCGCGCTGTTCGAGGAGGGCAGGCCATGACGGACCGGGAAGGCGCACACGACGGTCCGGCGGGGCCGGGCACGACGGCCGTACGACGGGTGGACGTGCTCGTCGTCGGCGCGGGACCGGCGGGCCTCTCGGCGGCCGCCCGGCTGGCCGCCGCGGGCGCGGGCCGCGTGGAGGTGCTGGAGCGGGAGCGGACGGCCGGGGGAGTGCCCCGGCACTGCGCGCACGGCGGCTTCGGCACCTGGCGCCGCCCGCTGACCGGGCCCCGGTACGCGCGGGACCTCGCCGGGACCGCCGTCCGGGCCGGAGCCGTCGTCCGCACCGGCGTGACCGCCCTCGACTGGGCGGGCCCGCTGGACCTCGCCACGGTCGGCCCGCGCGGCCCGGAGACGATCCGCGCGCGGGCCGTCGTCCTGGCCACCGGCGCCCGCGAACGCCCCCGCGCGGCCCGCCTCGTCCCCGGCACCCGGCCGGCCGGCGTGTACACCACCGGGGAACTCCAGCAGGCGGTGCACCTGTACCGGCAGCCGATCGGCACCCGCGCGGTCGTCGTCGGCGCGCAGGACGTCTCCTACGCCGCCGCCGACACCGTGCGCCGCGCCGGAGCCGACGTCGTCGCCCTCGTCACCGACCTGCCCGGCCACCGCACGGCACCCGCGCGGGCCCTGGACACCCGACTGCGCCGGGGCGTCCCCCTGCTCACCGGCACCACGGTCACCGAACTCCTCGGCCACGGCAGGCTGTCCGGCGTCCGTGTCCGCCACCACGACGGCCGTACGGCCGTGCTGCCCTGCGACACCGTCGTCTTCACCGGCGACTTCACACCCGAGCGCGAACTGGCCCGGCACGGCGGCCTCACCCTCGACCCGCGCACGCGCGGCCCCGCCGTGGACGGCGCCCTGCGCACCTCACGGCCCGGCGTGTTCGCCGCGGGCAACGTCCTGCACGCGGTGGAGCGCGCGGCAACGGCGGCCCGGGAGGGCGTGTGGGTGGCCGACGCCGTACGTGCCTGGCTCGTCGCGGCGTCCTGGCCGCACGGAGAAGCGTGGCCGGTCGGGGTGCCGCTCACCGTCGACCCGCCGCTGCGCTGGATCACCCCCAACCGCGTCACCCCGGCCGACGCCCTGCCGTACACCCTGCGCACGGCGGCACGGCTCGGCCGTCCCCTCCTCGAAGTCGCCCAGGACGGACGCGTCCTGCACCGCGAACGGATCCGCGGCGCCGCCCCGGACCGCTCCCTGACGCTGACGGCACGCTGGGCCCACGCGGTCGACCCGAAGGGCGGGCCGGTGCGGGTGGCGGTCGTCTGACGGCCCGTTGTCAGTGCCGTGTGCGACATTGGCCCACGTGACAGACACGACGAACCCGCTGGCCGGGCTGGACGCGATCGACTGGGCCGAACTCTCGCACGCCTACGGCGAGGCGGACGACGTCCCCGGGCAGCTGCGCGCCCTGTGCGACCCCGACGCGGAGGTACGCGGCAAGGCGCTGCACGCGCTGTACGGCAACATCTTCCACCAGGGCAGCCGCTACGAGGCCTCCGCCGTCGCCGTGCCCTTCCTCGCCCGCCTGGCGGCCGACTCCGCGCTGCCCGGCCGCGCGGACGTGGTCGGCCTGCTCGCCGCGCTGGCGGTCGGCTACGACGAGGCCCACCTGCCCGACGGGGTCGACGTGGCGGGCTGGCGGCGCGAGATCGCCGAGTTCGCCGCGCAGGACCGCGAGGAACTGCTCGCCGGGTACGACGCATGGGTCGCCGCGGCACCCGACGAGGGCGAGCGCGCCGTGCGCGAGATGCGGCGCGCGACCTTCGACTTCGAGCTCCATCTCTCAGCCGGACAGGCAGAGTTGCGCGCATACGACGCCGTGCGGGGGGAGCTGGCGGGCCTGGCCGCGCTGCTGGACGACCCCGATCCGGCCGTCCGGGCCGCCACCGCCCATCTGCTGGCCTGGTTCCCGGAAGAGGCCGCGCACACCCTGCCCGGGCTGCTGCGGCTGGCCGGTGAGGAGAGGGAACCCGCCGTCCGGGCGACCGCGATCGTCGCCGCCGGACTCATCGCCAACGCGGACACCGACACCGGCACCGACGCAGACGCAGACGCCGACACCAACACCGACGCAGACGCCGAGACCGCCGACACCGCCCACGCCGACCGGCTGCGGACCCACCTCGCGGCCCGGGAGACGGTGGTGCGCTGGGCGGCGGCCACCGCCCTCGCCCGCCTCGGTCACGGCGGCGACCCGGCCGTCCTCGCCGAACTGGCCGCCACCGCGGCCGCCCCGCCCGAGCCCGGCCCGCCGGGCGTCCCCTTCCACGACGGCGACCTGCGCGGCTATGCCGCATCGACCCTCACCCGGCTCGCCGACCGCTTCCCCGACGAGGCCCTGGACGCCGTGACCGACGGCCTGGCCGCCACCTCAGGACCGGGCAGCTTCGCGGTCACCCAGGCCGCCCTCCACATGGCGTTCGGGCCCGAACGCCCGGACCGGCTCCCGGCCCACGCCGAACTCGACGCCCGCCGGCAGCGCCTCATACGGGTCCTCGCCGACCTCGGCGAGGACACCTGGCGCTGGGGGAACTTCCTGGCGATCCTGCGCGGCTGGGGACTTCCGACCGACCGGCAGGAGCTGCGCGCGTACGCGGGGATGCAGGGGATGTAGCCGTCAGGTCCTCACCGCTCGGTGAACGACCCGTGCCGGCCCGCGCCGTCCGCGAACCGGGCGGCCCCCTCCAGGCTCTCCGCCAGCACCCCCATGCCATGGCGGAGCTCGCTCCGCAGTGCCGCGTCCTCGGCCAGGCCCTCCTGGTCCAGCACCGAGGCGCGGTCGGAGCGCAGGCAGGCCTGCGGGAAGCCGGCCACGGTGGCGGCCAGTTCCTCGGCGGCGGCGCGGGCGTGGCCGACGGGGACGAGACGATTCGCCAGCCCGATCTCGAAGGCCTCGCTCGCCGGGACGGGACGGCCGGTGAGGATCAGGTCCAGGGCGCGGCTGGTGCCGATGAGCCGGGGCAGCCGCACCGTGCCGCCGTCGATCAGCGGCACGCCCCAGCGGCGGCAGAACACCCCGAAGACGGCGTCCTCCTCGGCGACCCGCAGATCGCACCAGAGCGCCAGTTCCAGCCCGCCGGCCACGGCGTGCCCCGCGACGGCGGCGATCACCGGCTTGGACAGCCGCATGCGGGTCGGTCCCATCGGGCCGTCCCCGTCCTCCGCGACCCGGTTGCTCCGCTCGCCGCCCAGCGCTTTGAGATCGGCGCCCGCGCAGAACGTGCCGCCCTCACCCCACAGCACCGCCACCCGCGCCTCCTCGTCCGCCTCGAACGCGCGGAAGGCGTCGGCGAGTTCGGCGGCGGTCGGCCCGTCCACGGCGTTGCGGACCTCGGGGCGGGAGAGGATCACCGTCGTGACGGGGCCCCGGCGTTCGATGCGGACCGGCATGGCGGATTCCCTTTCCGTACGTCGACGGCGGCGGCGCGCTGCTGAGCGCTGTGGCGCGCTGCGGAGCGCTACGGGGCGCACTCTCCCACACGGGCCGACGCCCCGCCCTCAGATCACCTTCAGCCGCACCAGCGCCCCCAGCGTCAGCGCCCCCGGCAGCAGCGGCAGCCACACCGTGATGATCCGGAACGCCAGGACCACCGCCGTCGCCACGGCCGCCGGGCCGCCCGCCGCCACCAGCGCCACGATCAGCGCCGTCTCCACCGAGCCGATCCCGCCGGGCGTCGGGATCAGCGCGACGGCGACCGTCGCCGCCAGATACGCGACCGCCATGTGCCACAGCGGCACCGGAAGACCGAGCGCCCGCCCCACCGCGACCAGCACCGCCGCCTGCAGCGCCGGGAAGGCCAGCGAACCGCCCCACAGCGCCAGTGCCCGCGAGGGGCGGCTGTGTATCGTGCGCGCCTCGCCCAGCGCGGTGCGCAGGAAGGAGCCGACGGCCGCCCGCAGCCGCCGTACGCACGCCAGCACCACCGCCGCCACGACGGCCGCCGCGCCGATCGTGAGCAGCAGCGGGCCGATCGCGCCCTCCGGGAGCAGGGAGCCGAGCCGCAGGGCGCCCGGGAAGGCGATCAGCAGGGCGGCCAGCAGCGCCACCCGCCCGACGCTCTCCGCCAGCAGATAGAGCGCCAGCGCGGCGGAGGACCGGGCGAGCGGCAGCCCGCACACCGTCATGAACCGCAGATTGACCGCGCTCGCCCCCAGCCCGCTGGGCAGCATGTGGTTGGCCGCGCCCGCCGCGAACTGGGCGGCGAGCAGCCGGCACCGGGGCAGCCGTTCCACGACCGCGCCCTGCCGGGTGACGGCCGCCGCCACCCAGGTCAGACAGGTCGCCCCGGCGGCGGCCAGCAGCCACGGCCAGCGGGCCGTCGCGAGATGGCCGAACCCCTCGGCGAGCACGGCCCGGTGCCGCACCGCCAGCACCGCGACCAGGGCGAGCGGGAGCAGACACAGGACGGTGCGGACCGGGAGGCGCCGGGAGAGCCGTATCGCTGTCACATCGGGAGAGGTTCTCCGTGCCGCCTCAACCGCGGGTTGCGGATGCGGGGACGCCGCCTTACGGACACCCGTCCGGCCGGTCTTGACCTCGACATTGGTCGAGGTTCTACCGTCGACGTCATGAGCATGGAGACCACGGCCTGGACGCAGCTGCACAGCGTCCTCAACGCCCAAGAGGAACGCCGCCCCTTCGACCGCGCCACGCTGCGCCGCATCGGCGCCTTCGCCCGCCCGCACCGCCGCCGGATCGCCGTGTTCGTGCTGCTCGGGGTGGTGACCGCGCTGCTCGCCGTCGCCACGCCCCTGCTCGCCGGGCTGGTCGTCGACGCGATCGTGTCGGACGGCGACGAGGGCACCGTCGTACGGCTCGCCCTGCTCATCGCGCTCATCGCGGTCGTGGAGGCGGCGCTCGGCATCCTCGCCAGGAGGCTTTCGGCGAGACTCGGCGAAGGGCTCATCCTCGATCTGCGGACGGCTGTGTTCGATCATGTGCAGCGCATGCCGGTCGCGTTCTTCACACGTACCCGTACGGGAGCGCTCGTCAGTCGTCTCAACAACGACGTCATCGGCGCCCAGCGGGCCTTCAGCAACACCCTGTCCGGAGTGGTCAGCAACCTGGTCACCCTGGTGCTCACGCTCGCCGTGATGCTCACCCTGTCCTGGCAGGTCACCCTGCTCGCGCTGGTGCTGCTGCCGGTGTTCGTGCTGCCCGCCCGGCGGATGGGCCGGCGGATGGCCCGGATGCAGCGGGAGGCGGCCGCGCTCAACGCGGCGATGGGCACCCGGATGACCGAGCGGTTCTCCGCTCCCGGCGCCACCCTGGTCAAGCTGTTCGGCCGGCCCGAGGAGGAGTCCCGCGAGTTCGCCGACCGGGCCCGCCGGGTCGCCGGGATCGGCATCCGCACCGCGACCGCCCAGTCCGCCTTCATCACCGCGCTGACCCTGGTGTCCGCCCTGGCCCTCGCCCTGGTCTACGGCCTCGGCGGCACCCTCGCCCTGCGCGGCACCCTGGAACCCGGCGCCGTGGTCTCCCTGGCCCTGCTGCTCACCCGGCTCTACGCCCCGCTCACCGCGCTCGCCGGGGCCCGCGTGGAGGTGATGAGCGCGCTCGTCAGCTTCGAGCGGGTCTTCGAGGTGCTCGACCTCAAGCCGCTCATCGAGGACCGGCCGGACGCCCGCCCGGTGCCGGACGGCCCGGTCACCGTCGAGTTCGACGACGTCCGCTTCGGCTACCCGTCCGCCGACAAGGTCTCCCTCGCCTCCCTGGAGGAGGTCGCCTCGCTCGACACCCGCGGCGGCACCGAGGTCCTGCACGGCGTCTCCTTCCGCGCCGAACCCGGCCAGACCGTCGCCCTGGTCGGCTCCTCGGGCGCCGGGAAGTCGACGATCGCGCAGCTGCTGCCGCGTCTGTACGACGTCGACGCGGGCGCCGTGCGGGTCGGCGGCGTCGACGTGCGCGACCTGAGCGCCGACTCGCTGCGCGGCACCCTCGGCATGGTCACCCAGGACGGCCACCTCTTCCACGACACGGTCCGCGCCAACCTCCTCCTCGCCCGCCCCGAGGCGACGGACGAGGAGCTGTGGGACGCCCTGCGCCGGGCCCGCCTCGACACGCTGGTCCACGCGCTGCCCGACGGCCTGGACACGGTCGTCGGAGAACGCGGCTACCGGCTCTCCGGCGGCGAACGCCAGCGGATGACCATCGCCCGGCTGCTGCTGGCCCGCCAGCGGGTCGTCGTCCTCGACGAGGCCACCGCCCACCTGGACAACACCTCCGAGGCGGCCGTCCAGGAGGCGCTGACGGAGGCGCTGCGCGACCGCACCGCCCTCGTGATCGCCCACCGCCTGTCGACGGTCCGGACCGCCGACCAGATCCTCGTCGTGGAGGAGGGCCGGATCGTCGAACGCGGCACGCACGAGACGCTGCTGGCGGCGGACGGGCGGTACGCGGAGCTGTACCGCACCCAGTTCCAGCAGCGCGGGCCGGTCACCGCGACCGCGGTGTGAGGCGCGGGCCGGTCAGCGGGCCGCCGACCGCACCGAGTCCTCGCCGGTCACGTCCAGCGGGCCCGGGGTGAGGGCCGTACCGCGGTCGCGGGCGATGAGCCGCTGGGTCTCCAGGGCCTCCTCGTGCCGCAGGTCGCCGCCGACGACCAGCGCGCCCTCGGCGGCGAACCGCAGCGCCGCCGCCCGGCCCTGGCCGCGGGCCGTGCCGGAGACCAGGCCCCCTAGCCGTCTCATGGGCCGGCCTCCGTGCGCAGCGCGTCGGACACCGACTTCACCCCGCCGTGCGCGGTCAGCCCGCCGTCGACGGGGATCTCCGCGCCGGTGATGAACGACGACTCGTCCGACAGCAGGAACACCACCAGCGGGGCCACCTCGGCGGCCGTCCCGGTGCGGCCCAGCGGGGTCTCGCGGATGTTGGCCTCCCGGAAGGCCGGCGCGGCGGAGGCGGTCATGTCCGTCTCGATGTAGCCGGGGTGGACGGTGTTGACGCGGATGCCGCGCGGCCCGAGTTCCAGGGCCGCGGTCTTCGACAGGCCGCGCAGTGCCCACTTGCTGGTCGTGTAGGCGACCGGGTAGTGGGCGGTGAGCGCGGCGGACGAGCCGACGTTGACGACCGCCGACCCCGGCGGCATCAGCGGGGCCAGGTGCTGGATGCCGAGCAGCGGCCCGGTGACGTTGACGGCGTGCACGCGCGCCATGTCCTCGGGCCGTACGTCGCCGACGCGGGCCCGCCAGGTGACGCCCGCGTTGTTCACCAGGCCGTGC
Source organism: Streptomyces sp. TSRI0107 (assembly GCF_001905845.1). Classification (GTDB taxonomy): domain Bacteria; phylum Actinomycetota; class Actinomycetes; order Streptomycetales; family Streptomycetaceae; genus Streptomyces. The sequence goes on from NZ_LIVZ01000014.1 coordinate 213,058, forward strand.
ACCCGCCCGTACGCCTCCTTCAGCTCGGCGGCGAGGGCGGCCCACTCCCGCTCGCTGGTGACGTCGAGACGGCGGCAGCCGGGCGCCTCGGCCACGTCGGTGGCGACGACGCGGGCGCCCTCGCGGGTGAGCAGGCCGGCCTCGGCGGCTCCCTGGCCGCGGGCGGCGCCGGTGACGACCACGACCTTGCCGAGCAGTCTCTCGCGGTACGGCTCGGTCACGGCCGCTCCCGGGACCGGCGCCGCCCGGTGGGCAGCGGCACGGGATCGACGCCGGCGACGACCGTGTTGGACACGGACCCGATGCCCTCGACGGTGAGGGTGACCGTGTCGCCGGGCCGCAGCGGCGGCGGCGACTGCTCCCCGCGCACCCCCCACAGCTCGGCGAGACAGCCCCCGTTGCCGCAGGTGCCGGAGCCGAGCACGTCACCGGGTCGCACCCAGGTGCCGCGCGAGGCGTAGGCGACCATCTCCTCGAAGGTCCAGCTCATGTTGGACAGCAGGTCCCGGCCGACGACCTCGCCGTTGACCTCGGCGGTCAGCGCCAGGCGCAGGAAACCGTCCGCGTCCCGGTACGGCTCCAGTTCGTCGGCGGTGACCAGGTACGGGCCGAGGGTGGTGGCGGTGTCCTTGCCCTTGCACGGTCCGAGGCGGACCTGCATCTCGCGTGACTGGAGGTCACGGGCCGACCAGTCGTTGAGGATGGTGTAGCCGAGGATGTGGTCGCGGGCCTGCTCCGGCGTGAGGTCGCGGCCCGCGCGGCCGACGACGACCGCGACCTCCAGCTCGAAGTCCAGCACCCGCGAGCCCGGCGGCACGGGCACGTCGTCGTACGGGCCGACGACCGCGTACGGGTTGGTGAAGTAGAAGGTCGGGGCGTCGTACCAGGCCTCGGGCACCCCGGCGTCCCCGTCGACGGAGCGCCGGACGCCGTCCACGTGCTCCTCGAACGTGACGAAGTCGCGGACGGTGGCGGGCTCCAGCGGCGGCAGCAGCGTCACGTCCGCCAGCGGCACCGCAGGGCCCGACGGCCGCACCCCGGGCGCGTCCAGGGGCGAGGTGCCCTCCGGCAGCGCCCGTACGAAGTCGCCCTCGACGATCCCGCACCGGCGGCGGCCGGCGTGCAGATAGGTGGCTGTGCGCATCGCGGCCTCACACCGGCGGGGCGACGAACACGCCGCGGTCCGGGTCGTTGAAGGACTCCTTCGCGACCAGCTCGTTCATCGGGTTCGCGGTGCCCCACTGGTCGGTGACCTCGGGCTGCGAGAAGTCGTACACGTGCGGGTGCCAGGTGTCCTCGTCGAGGAGTTCCAGCTCGGTGGTGTACTCGACGGTGTTGCCGTGCGGGTCGAGAAAGTACGTGAAGGTGTTGTCGCCCGCCATGTGCCGGCCCGGGCCCCAGATCTTCCTGAGCCCGGCGCGCATCACACGGCCGGAGCCACGCATGTACTCGTCGAGGCCGCGCATCTCGAAGGAGATGTGGTGCAGGGAGGTGTGCGGGCCCTTGGCCAGCGCCATCGAGTGGTGCTGGTTGCTGATCCGCATGAAGTGCATGACCTCGCCCAGGTGCGGCGAGCTGAGCGTGTCGGAGAGCCGGAAACCCAGGTGCTCCTCGTACCACCGCCGGGTGCGGTCCAGGTCGGGGGAGTTGAGGACGACGTGCGACAGCTTGACCGGGATGGACTCCTTCTCCTCGATCCTGCGGTGCTGCCGGACCTCGACGTCGGCGGAGACCTCGATGGTGCGGCCGTCGACGTCGAAGAAGCGGAAGCCGTAGCCGCCGCCAGGCGTGTCGACCTTGCCCGGCCGGGAGATCAGCCGCACGCCGCCGGCCAGCAGCCGCTCGGCGAGCGTGTCGACGTCCTCGCGGGAGGCGGCCCCGTAGGAGACCAGGTCCAGCCGCTTCTCGTCGGCCTTGCGCAGCCGTACGACGTACTGCTCCGGGGAGCCCTCGGCGGCGAGGAAGGAGATCCCGGAGTCCTCGGCGACCTTCGTCAGGCCCCAGACACCGGCGTAGAAGTCGAGCTGCTTGGCGTAGTCCGGCACGGCGAGGTCGACGTGCCGCAGATGGGTGAGCAGGCGCATGGTGTCACTCCTTGAAGAGGAGGGCGGCGGCGTTGCCGCCGCGTACGGCGTGGAAGTCGGCGTCGGACAGGCGGGCGGCGTGCAGGGCGGCGACGGGGTCGTCGCTGCCCATGTCGAAGGGGAAGTCGGAGCCGAGCAGCACCCGGTCGGCGCCGGCGACCCGCACCAGCTCGCGCAGGACGTGCGGGTCGTGGACGAGCGAGTCGAAATACAGCCGCTTGAGGTAGCTGCTGGGCAGGTGGGCGCAGGCGGCACCCGCGTCGGAGCGGGCGGACCAGGCGTGGTCGGAGCGGCCGATGTGGGTGGGCAGATAGCCGCCGCCGTGCGCCGCGATCAGCCTCAGACCGGGGTGCCGGTCGAGGACGCCGGAGAAGATCAGGTGCGAGAGGGCGACGGCGTTCTCGGTGGGCTGTCCGACGGTGTTGGACAGGTACCACCGGTCCAGACGCTCGTCGAGCGTGCAGCCGAACGGATGCAGGAAGAGGAGCGCGCCGGTCTCCTCGGCGCGGGCCCAGAAGGGTTCGTACGCCGGGTCGGACAGCTCGCGGCCGGGCGCGTGGCTGGAGATCTCCACGCCCGCCAGCCCCTGGTCCAGGGCGCGCACCAGCTGTTCCCACCCTGGCGCAGGGCGCCGCCCTGTCCCTCGAGGACGCGGATCGCGGCGCGGGTGGCCGAGCCCAGGCCGTCGGCGGCGATCACGAGGTCGTAGCGGGTCTCGGTGCCGTCGCCGAGGCGGACGCGGACGCCGTCGTCGTCCTGCTCGAGGATCTCCGCGCGAGTGCCCAGGCGGACGGTGGCGCCGGAAGCCCGGACCGCGTCGATCAGGATCCGCTGGAGCTGCGGGCGCTGCATGCCGACGGTGGCGGGCAGGTCGTCGCCGCCGGTGCGCAGATCGCGCTGGACGTGCAGGACGGTGCCGTCGGGCGCGGTGATCCCGACCGAGCCGAAGGCGAAGCCGGATTCCTTCACCCGCTCCCAGACGCCCAGTTCGCGCAGGACGCGCAGGGCGTTTCCCTGGAGGGTGATGCCGGAGCCGGCGGTGGCGTTCCAGTCGTCCTTCGCCTCGATCAGGTCGACGGCGAGGCCCGCGCGGCGGAGCAGGATCGTCACGGCGTTGCCGGTCGCTCCGCCGCCGACGACGAGGACCGTGCGGGGTCGGGTCATGGGGAACTCCCTTGTTCCTCTTGCTCGTTGGAGGCTGTTCCGGGCCGGGATCACTTGACGGCGACCGGGTTGACGGGCGAGCCGACCGCCCCGGTGATCGGCAGGGGAGCGGCGGTGAGCCAGAACTCGTACACGCCGTCGTCGGCGCAGTCCTCGGCCAGCGCCTCCAGGTCCCACATCTCGCCGATCAGCAGGCCCATGTTGGGGATGGCGACCTGGTGCAGCGGCTGGAAGGCGCCCTCGAACTCGTTGGGCCGCACCTCGAAGCCCCAGGTGTCCGTGGCGATCGCGGCGATCTCCGTGCCGTGCAGCCAGCCGGCCGTGGTGAACGACAGACCGGGCGCGGGCCCGCCGGCGTAGTCGCCCCAGCCGTCACGGCGGACGCGGGCGAGCTGTCCGGTGCGGACGGCGACGAGGTCGCCGCGGCCGACGGCCACTCCGTGCGCCTCGGCGGTCGCGCGCAGATGCTCCTCGGTGATCGCGAAGCCGTCGGGCAGTTCCCCGTCCTCGCCGACCACCCGGCCGACGTCCAGGAGCACCCCGCGGCCCGCGACGAGCGGCGCCATGTGCTCGATGCCGGTGACCAGGTCGCCGTCGGAGGTGACGACCCGCTCGGCGGGCCGCCCGTTCCACGCCTTGCCGTGGTCGAAGATGTGCCCGAGCCCGTCCCACTGGGTGGAGCACTGCAACGGCATCGCGATCACGTCGTCGGCGCCGCCGATGCCGTGCGGGAAGCCCTGGTTGCCGAGGGCGGCGTCGGTGCCGGTGTCCAGCATCGTGTGGACCGGGTTGGTGCGCCGCCGCCAGCCCCTCTGCGGGCCGTTCATGTCGAACCGCTGCGACAGCGAGAAGCCGGCCCCGCGCCGGACCAGGGCCGCGCCCTCGCGGCGCTTGGCCTCGTCGAGGAAGTTGAGGGTGCCGAGCACGTCGTCCTCGCCCCAGCGGCCCCAGTTCGAGTACGCCTTCGCGGCCTCGGCGATCGCGCCCTCGGGGTCGCCGGGGTTCACGTCACCGGGGCTCACGACGCCTCCGCGACACAGCGGGTGCGCTGGGCGCCGAGGCCGGTGATGGCGCCGTCCATGACGTCGCCGTCGCGCAGCAGCCGCCCCCAGTGCATGCCGTTCCCGGCGGGGCTGCCGGTGAGGACCAGGTCGCCGGGGAGCAGGCGGGCCGTCCGGGAGGCGTACGACACCATCCGGGCGACGTCGAAGATCATGTCCTTGGTGGACTCGTCCTGCATGGTCTCGCCGTTGAGCTTCAGCGTGACCCGCAGGTCATCGGGGTCCGCGATCGACTCGGCCGGCACGATCCACGGGCCGAGCGGGGTGAAGCCGGGCGCGTTCTTGCTGCGCAGCCAGTCGGTGCCGATCTGCGGCATGTCCCGGCGGAACACGGTCGCCCGGTCGGTGAGGTCGTTGGCGATGGTGTACCCGGCGACGTGGTCGAGCGCGTCCGCCACCGAAACCCGGTGCGCGGGCCGGCCGATCACGACCGCCAGCTCCAGCTCCCAGTCGGGCTGCTCGGCCCAGTCGGGCAGTACGACGTCGTCGTAGGGGCCGGTGATCGCGCTGGGCAGGCCGATGAAGACGTACGGCAGGTCCTCGGCCGCCCGGCGGTCCATGATCTCCGCCGCCTCGGCCCGCGCCTCCTCGTCCGACCGCCCGTCGGACCGGTCGCGGTGCGCCACGTGCAGGTCGATCACGTGCTGCCGGTAGTTCGCCCCCGACTGGAACACCTGCCGGGGAGCGACCGGCGCGTGCACGGTCAGCCGCTCCAGCGGCGTGCGGTCCGTGGCGGTGTCGGCGGCCAGCTCCCGCAGCCGGGGCAGGGCCGTCGCCCAGCGGTCCAGCAGGTCACGAACCGTCAAGTGCGGTTCCCCGAAGGTGACCCGCAGGTTCAGGGCCTGGCCGTCGGGAGTGACGAGAGCGGGGAAAGCGGGCCCGTCCGGGGCCGAGAGCGTGCCGAGGGCGAAGGGTCCGGCGAAGGGCGCGGACGTGGACACAGGTTTCACGGACATGTCCTCCTGATTGCGGTGTGACTAATCTGGACCCGCCACCCGTGATCAGGGAAATAGATTCCGTGGATGACCGGCATCCACCGCGTCGATGCCTCACCAGGCCGGCCCCTGGTCCCCGACCGGCTCCGCAGCGCAAAGGGAAGTCCCGTGAACCTGGCCAGCCTCGACCTCAACCTCGTCGTCGCCCTGCGCGCCCTCCTCGAGGAACGCAACGTCACCCGCGCCGGACAGCGCGTCGGCCTCAGCCAGCCCGCCATGAGCGCGGCCCTGGCCCGGCTGCGCCGGCACTTCGACGACGACCTGCTCGCCCGCGTCGGCGGCCACTACGAGCTGACCGCGCTCGGCCAGGTCCTCCTCGACCGCACCGCCACCGCCTACGACGTGCTGGAACGCCTCTTCGCCAGCCAGGCGGAGTTCGACCCGGCCCAGGAGAGCCGCGAGTTCAGGCTCTTCGCCTCCGACTATGCCGTCGCCGTCTTCGGCGCCGAACTCGCCCGCGTCGTCCACGAGGAGGCGCCCGGCATCCGGCTGCGCTTCACCCAGACCCCGCCCACCGTCGTCGACGACACCGCCACCCTGCTCAGCGCCACCGACGGGCTGCTCATGCCGCACGGCGTCATCAGCGACTTCCCCGCCACCGACCTGTACGACGACCGCTGGGTCTTCCTCGTCGCCGACGACCACCCCGGCGTGGGGGACCGGCTCACCCGGCAGGACCTGGCCCGGCTGCCGTGGGTCACCTACCAGCGCACCTACGACGCCCCGGCCGTACGCCAGCTCGGCATGCTCGGCGTGGAACCGCGCGTGGAGGTCTCCGTCGACAGCTTCCAGCTGCTGCCGCTGCTGGTCGCGGGCACCCGGCGGATCGCCCTGGTCCAGGAACGCCTCGCCCACCGCCTCGCCCCGCTCGCCGCCGTCCGGGTACTGGAGCCGCCGTACGAGGCGGTGCCGCTGCGGGAGGCGCTGTGGTGGCACCCCGTGCACACGCACGACGCGGCCCACATCTGGCTGCGCGAGACGGCGGCGCGGGTGGGGAGGCGGTTGGGGGAGGGGGTGTGAGGCGGGCTGGTGGAGGGGGTGGGAGACGGGCTGGCGGAGGGGAGGTGTGAGGCGGGCCGGCGGACAGCCCTGAGGCCTCGCGCAGGGCCGTGAGGCCTGGTGCGCAGGACCGTTATCCGGCAGCCGCGTGGGGTACCGGGGGACACGCGGAACGCCTGTACCGGCATTCCGCCCACCCGCCGGGAGGACACGTGGACGCTTCGGTCGACCGGATCGCACAGCCCTGGGGCAGCCGGACCCCGCACGGACGGCACGAGCCCTGGCCGGTGCGCGTGGACACCTACCTGGCGGAGGGCGTCGACCCCGGCCGGGTGGAGCGGTGGGTGCAGACCGCGTCGATCCTCCACTCCGACGGCGACGCCATGGACATCGCCGTCGTGGACGGACGGATGGCCGGGGTGCGCGGCCGGCCCGACGACCGCGTCAACCGCGGCCGCCTCGGGCCCAAGGACCTCTTCGCCTGGCAGGCCAACGCCTCCCCGGACCGCCTGACCCGCCCGCTGGTCCGGCAGGACGGACGCCTCGTCGAGTCCGACTGGGACACCGCCATGCAGCGGATCGTCACCCGCTCGCGGGACCTGCTGGACGAACGCGGGCCGGGATCGATCGGCTTCTACACCAGCGGGCAGCTGTTCCTGGAGGAGTACTACACGCTCGCCGTACTGGCCCGCGCCGGCCTCGGCACCCACCACCTGGACGGCAACACCCGCCTGTGCACCGCCACCGCCGCCGAGGCGCTGAAGGAGTCCTTCGGCTGCGACGGACAGCCGGGCAGCTACGACGACATCGACCACGCCGACGTCATCGCCCTGTTCGGGCACAACCTCGCCGAGACCCAGCCCGTGCAGTGGATGCGCGTGCTCGACCGCCTGGCGGGCGGCGACCCGCCCCGCCTGGTGTGCGTCGACCCCAGGCCCACCCGGGTGGCCCGCGAGGCGACCGTCCACCTGGCACCCCGCGTCGGCACCAACGTCGCCCTGCTCGACGCCCTCCTCCACGAGGTCATCCGCACGGACCGGATCGACCACGCCTACATCGAGTCGCACACCGTCGGCTTCGAGGAACTGGCCGACCGGGTGAAGGAGTGCACCCCCGCCTGGGCCGCCCGGATCTGCGACGTACCCGCCGCGCGGATCGGCGAGGCGGCCGAACTGCTCGGCACCGCCGACCGGCTGCTGTCCACCGTCCTCCAGGGCGTCTATCAGTCCCACCAGGCCACCGCCGCGGCCGTCCAGGTCAACAACCTGCACCTGATCCGCGGCATGCTCGGACGGCCCGGCGCCGGCGTGCTGCAGATGAACGGCCAGCCCACCGCGCAGAACACCCGCGAGTGCGGTGCCGACGGCGACCTGCCCGGGTTCCGCAACTGGCAGAACGACGACCACGTCGCCGACCTGGCCCGTATCTGGAACGTCGAACCGGAGACCATCCCGCACTACGCCCCGCCCACGCACGCCATGCAGATGTTCCGGTACGCCGAGCAGGGCTCGATCCGCATGCTGTGGATCAGCGGCACCAACCCGGCCGTGTCCCTGCCGGAACTGTCCCGCATCCGCTCGATCCTCGCCCAGGACCGTCTCTTCGTGGTCGTCCAGGACCTGTTCCTCACCGAGACCGCGCAACTCGCCGACGTCGTCCTGCCCGCCGCGACGTGGGGCGAGAAGACCGGCACCTTCACCAACGCCGACCGCACCGTGCACCTGTCCGACAAGGCCGTCGAACCGCCCGGCGAGGCCCGCCCGGACCTCGACATCTTCCTCGACTACGCGGCCCGCATGGACTTCCGCGACAAGGCCGGCGGGCCGCTGATCACCTGGGACGACCCGGAGTCCGCGTTCGAGGCGTGGAAGCGGTGCAGCGAGGGCCGGCCGTGCGACTACACCGGTCTCACCCACGACCGGCTGCGCGGCGGCAGCGGCATCCAGTGGCCGTGCACCGCCGAGGCACCCGACGGAACCGATCGCCTCTACACCGACGGCATCACCTGGGCCCACCCCGACGTCTGCGAGTCCTACGGGAAGGACCTGGTGACCGGCGCCGCGAGCGAGGTGACCGAGTACCGCTCCCTCAACCCCGACGGCAAAGCCGTGATCAAGGCGGCCGACTACCTGCCACCGCACGAGGTGCCCGACGAGGAGCACCCGTTCCAGCTGACCACCGGCCGCACCGTCTACCACTTCCACACCCGGACGAAGACCGCGCGGGCGCCCCAGCTGAACGCGGCGGCCCCCGACGTGTGGGTGGAGGCCTCCGCCGCCGACGCGGTCGCGCTCGGACTCGACGAGGGCGACCTGGTCGAGGTCTCCACCCCGCGCGGAGCCCTGCGCGGGCGGCTGCGGGTCACCGGCATCCGGCAGGGCCTGCTGTTCGTGCCGTTCCACTACGGCTACTGGGACACCGAGGGCGGCCACGGCCCCGACGGCGACACGCCCGGCCGGGCCGCGAACGAGGCGATCGTCACCGACTGGGACCCCGTCTCCAAGCAGCCCCTGTTCAAGACCGCGGCGGCCGCCCTCCGGCTCATCGCCCCCGCCGACGGCCACACCGCGCCCGCCCCGACGACCACCGCGTCCGCCCCCGTTCGCGCCGACGCGGCACCGGCGACCACCGGCGGACCGTCGGCCATGGTCACCCACGTCACCCGGTCGGCCGCCGGCGCCGGGGACGACCGTACGGCTTCCGGGGACGGCCGTACGGCTCCCGGGGACTCTCGGAAGGGGGCTGCCCAGTGAAGCCGAACGGCGTCACCCTCGTCCTGAGGTCGCTCCACCACGGCGAGCGGCACCTCGCCCGGCAGCTGACCGCCGTGGCCGAACGCCACCGCACCGAGCACGAGATCCACCACGTCGCCACCGACCTCGCCCGCTGGTCCGGCGAACACGTCCGCCGCCTCGCCGAGGCGGGCCGGGCACACGGCCTCGACCTCGACGACTCCCCGGTCGCGTCGCCCGGAGGCGGCCCGGTGTCGGCCCTGCGGCAGAAGACCGCCGAAGCACTCGGCCACCGGACCGAAGCCGGCCTGCTCCTCCTGCGCGACCTGCGGGAACTGCACCTCGCGGCGGCCGAGAACTCCCTCTACTGGGAGATGCTCGCGCAGGTCGCCCAGGCCCGCCGGGACCAGGAGCTGCTCGCGGTGGTCTCCGACTGCCATCCACGGACCCTGCGGCAGATGCGCTGGACCAACACCATGATCAAGAATCTGTCGCCGCAGCTGCTGACGAGCCTGTGACCGGCCGGCGGGAACGGCGTGCCGACAGCGGCGTACGGGCGTAACGTCCCGGTATGGGCGGCAGCATGGACGATCCGGCCACCGAGCACGACCAAGCCGGCGGGCACGACGAAGCCACCGAGCACGAGGAAGCCGGCGAGCGCGCCGAAGTCACCGAGCAGGCCGAAGCCACCGAGCGCGCCGAAGCCACCGAGCGCGACGAAGTCGGCCGGCGCGACGAACAAGCCATCGCGCGTGACGAACTGGACACCGCGTTCGCGGACACGGTCCGCCAGATCGGCGCGTCCATCGGTGCGCTGTACCTCCTGGACCCCGACGAGCGGGTGCTCTGCCTGGAGCTGCTGTCCGGAGTGTCCACGGAGATGGCCGGGCCCTGGGTGAGGGTGGCGCTCGCCTCACCCGCACCCGTGGCCGACGCGGCCCGGCAGGACCGCCTGGTGTGGGTCGGCAGCCAGGAGGAGCTGGCGCACTCCTATCCGCGCAGCGCGCTGGCGCTGCCCTACCCCCTCGCGCTGGCGGCCGCCCCGGTCACCGGCCGGCGCCGGTGGGGAGTCCTGCTGCTGATGTGGCCACCGCACCGGCCCGTGTACATGACCGGACGGGAGCGGCGGTACATCCAGGCCAGCTGCCGGCGGCTGGCCCACGTCCTGGAGGAGCGCGTCGAGCGAGGCGGGAGCCCGGCCGCCCGCTGCGGCGCACCCCGCGCGGTCACCGTCGGAGCCGTCCACGACGACTCCGCGGGTCCCACCATGGCCGCCGCCGACTTCGTCGAGCGCCTGCCCGGCGGCAGCTGCTCCCTCGACCTGGAGGGACGCTTCACCTACGTCAGCGCCGGCGCCTGCGAACTGCTGGGCCGCGAGGCAGGCCAGCTGCTCGGCACCCGCCCCTGGCAGTCCCTGCGCTGGCTCGACGATCCCACCTACGAGGACCACTACCGGGCCGCGGTACTCAGCCGCGAACCCGTCTCGTTCACCGCCTGCCGCCCGCCGGACACCTGGCTGGACCTGCACCTCTACCCGGACGTCAGCGGCATCAGCGTCCGTATCGTGCCCAGCGGCACGCCACCCCCGCCCGCACCGGCGCCCCGCCGCTCCAGCCGCTCCGTGACACCGTCGCGGGTGGGCCGGCTCTACCACCTGATGCACCTGGCCGCCGCGCTCACCGAGGTCGTCGGCGTCCAGGACGTCATCGATCTCATCGCCGACCAGATCATGCCCGCCTTCGGCGCCCAGGGCCTGGTCCTGTCCGCCGCCGACGCGGGCCGGCTGCGCATCACCGGCTACCGGGGCTACGACCGGGGGACCATCGAACGCCTCGACGCCCTGCCCCTCGACACGTCCTTCACCCCCGCCGGACGCGCCATCGGCAGCGGCATCCCCGCGTTCTTCGCCAACCTGGAGGAGATGCGGCGCACCTACCCCGAGGCGCCGCTGGTCAGCGGCAAACAAGCCTGGGCCTTCCTGCCGCTGGTGATCTCCGGCCGTCCCGTCGGCTGCTGGATCCTCTCCTACGACCAGCCGCACGACTTCCCGGCCGAGGAACGCGCCGTGCTGACCTCCCTCGCCGGCCTCATCGCCCACGCCCTCGACCGGGCCCGGCTGTACGACACCAAGCACGAACTCGCCCAGGGCCTCCAGCAGACGCTGCTCCCGCGCACCCTGCCTCCCGTCCCCGGCCTGCACGTCGCCGCCCGCTACCTGCCCACCACCCGCGGCATGGAGGTCGGCGGCGACTTCTACGACCTGCTGCGGCTCGGCGACACCGCCGCCGCGGCCGTCATCGGCGACGTCCAGGGCCACAACGTCGCCGCGGCCGCCCTCATGGGCCAGGTCCGCACCGGGGTCCACGCCCACGCGACCGTCGGCACCCCACCCGACCAGGTCCTCGCCGCGACCAACCGGCTCGTCACCGACCTCAGCCCCGACCTGTTCACCAGCTGCCTCTACGCCCACCTCGACCTCGGCCGCGGACGCGCCACCCTGGCCAGCGCCGGCCACCCGCCGCCGCTGCTGCGCCTGCCCGACGGCACCACACGCCCCGTCGACGTCCGGCCCGGACCGCTCCTAGGCATCGACCCCGACGTCGTCTTCCCGCTCACCGAGGTCCCGCTCACCCCCGGCCTGACACTGCTGCTCTACACGGACGGCCTCGTGGAGACGCCCGGCGTCGACATCGACGACTCCCTGGCCCGCCTCGCCGGCCACCTCGCCCAGGCCGACGTCCACGACCTGGAAGCGCTCATCGACGACCTGCTGCGCAAGGAGGGCAGCACCGGCCAGCGGTCCGACGACATCGCCCTGCTGGTGCTGCACGTGGCGGAGGACTCGTGAGGTGACCCGGGGTCGCGGAGGACTCGGAACGTGACCCGGGGTCGCGGAGGACTCGGAACGTGACCCGGGGTCGCGGAGGACTCGTAAGGCGGCCAGCCCCCGGCGGAGCCCGCCCCGGCTCACGGCCGAGGGTCGACACGCCGCCACCGAGGCCGCGCGTCCCTCCCCCTGCGACCGGCGCCCGCCGCACACCGCGGGCAGACGCGCCGCACCTCGTCCGCCGCGCCCCCGGACTCCGGGAAGACGTCCTGCCAGGCGACGTGCGAGAACCGGGCCAGGCGGGAACGGCTCAGGGACAGCCCGCAGACCGTCTCGTTCCGGCCCGGCTCCCAGGCGTGCACCTCCCCGGCGGGCAGCCGCCTGCGGCCCTCCTCCTCGTCGGTCCACTCACCCGACGCGGCGACGGCGTACGACCGGGCCCGCGCGGCCATGCCTCAGCCCGCCGTGTTGTCGACCCGCAGCCGCACCTGCTCCTCGAGCCGCCGCAGGCTGCTGTCCAGGGCCTCACCCACCGCCTGCTCGCCGGGATCGTGGCCCTCGTCGAAGAACGACAGGTGCACCGTCACCTCGCTGGCCCCGCTCCCGATCCCCGCGACCTGCAACCAGCCCGCGTAGCTGCCCTGGTCGCGCGTGCCCCATTCGATCCGCATCTGCTCGGGCCGGCTCCGCAGCAGGGCGGAGGTGTCCTCGTCGGTGCGGTCCTCGTGGACCGTCACGGCGGGCAGCCCCGCCGGCTCGACATGCAACTCGCCCGGCAACCAGGTGTCCAGCTGCCCCACATTGGCCGCCTGGTCGAACACATGCTCCGGCTGCGCCGGCATCGTGCGGGAACGCTCGTACTCGGTCATCGCGCCACCGTCCTCACCCTCGGGGGTCGTACAGCGCACCGCGTGCCCGGCTTGCCGGGATATAAGCACACGGAGCGGATCGGCGGGGCCTCCCCGCATGTCACGTGCTGCGACCGCGGCGCGCAGCGGGTTCACTTCGAAGCATGAGAGAGAGCGGCGTAGAGAGCGGCGGCACTCCCCGCGTCCCGAGGTGGAAACGGCGGCGCCGGCTCGCACGGGAGGCGGCTCCCGAGCCGAGGCGCTCGACGGTGATCCGGCGCCTCGGAGCGGACCAGGCGGGCCGGCTCTGGGAACGGCTCAGTACGCTCGACTTCATCGGCCACTCGTTCTCGCTGGCCGCCCTCGCCATGATGTGCTTCTTTCCCTTCCTCATCGTCGTCACCGCGGCGGCCGGCGAGGACGCCGCCAAGGTGCTCGCCCACTGGCTGGGCCTGAACGAGCAGGCCGCGCAGGCGGTGACATCCCTGTTCTCACCCGCGGAGAACATGGGCACGTTCACGGTGACCAGCGCCCTGCTGATGATCTTCGGTGCCGAGGCCACCGCCGCCGTGCTGCAGAGCTGGTACCAGGAGGTGTTCGACGTCTCCGGCCAGACCTGGCGGGACCTCACGGCACAGCTCTACTGGCTCGCCTCCCTGCTCGCCTACTGCGCGGTGCAGACGCTGCTGGGCAAAGCGTTCGGCGGCGCGCCCGGCGGAGCGCTCCTGCCGATCCTGTCCGGCTTCGCCGTGGCGACGCTCTTCTGGTGGTGGAGCCTGTACGTGCTGCTGCGCGGGGCCGTCCCCTGGCGCTCCTCGTTCCCGGCGGCGGTCGCCACCGGCGCCTGCTGGACGGGCCTCGGCGTCTTCTCCGCGCACTTCTTCTCCTCGACGATCATCGCCAACGAGCAGAAGTACGGCCCCATCGGCGTCGTCATCGTCATCCTGTCCTGGCTGGTGGCGGTCGGCGTGGTCATCCACCTCGGAGCGGTCGTCGGCCGCCTGTACGGCGAACGCCATCCGCCACCGGCGGAAACCCACCGGTGAGGGCCCACCCGCCCGCTCCGTGCCGCGCGGACGGACCGTGAAGCTGCCATGGTGGTGGCAGGGGGAAATCCCGGACTGGCAGGGGAAACCCCGGACGGTGAAACGTTGTGGCGACGAGCGACGAAATACCACACGATCCAGCCCTCCTGTACGTCGATCCGCTGGGCGACCCGTTCCTCAGGACGCGGTTCGCCCTGCCGACGAGGCCCGGCACGTTCCTGCGCCGCGCCCGGCTGGCCGACCACCTGGACTGGTCGTCGGCGACACCGCTGGTGATGGTCAACGGAGCCGCCGGCGCGGGCAAGACCCTGCTGGTCGCCGACTGGGCCGCGGACCTCGCGCAACCGGTCGCCTGGCTCACCCTCGACGCGGCGATCCAGGGACCGGGCATGTTCTGGGCCCACCTGCTCCAGGCCCTGCGCGCCGGCGGGGTGCGGCTGCCCGCCGGCATCGGATTCCCCGCCGACGGCAGCCGGGTGGACGACACCCTGCTGGTCCGGCTCGCCGCGCAGCTCAGCGGCGGCGGGACGCCCGTGACCGTGGTGATCGACGACTACGACCGGGCAGGCGCCGACATCTCCGAACAGCTCGCGTTCGTACTGCACCACGCACGGCCGGGCATGCGCCTGGTCCTGGTCACCCGCACCGAACCGCTGCTGCCGCTGCACCGGTACCGAGCCGCCGGCGAGATGACCGAGATCCGGGACGCCGAACTGGCCTTCACCCCCGAGGAGGCCGGCGCGCTGCTGGAACTCCACGGTCTGCATCTGACCGGGGACGCGGCACGCGCGCTGGTTGACCGTACCCGGGGATGGGCGGCCGGTCTGCGGCTGTGCGCCCTGGCCGCGCGGCAGAGCCCGGACCCGCAGGTGTACCTGAAGGAGTTCGAGGCGGGCCACAGCACCATCGCCGACTTCCTGCTGGCCGAAGTGCTCCGGCGGCAGACACCCCAGACGCAGGACCTCCTGCTGCGTGTCAGCGTCCTGGAGCGCTTCTGCGCCGATCTGGCGAACACACTGACCGGACGGACCGACGCCGCGCCCATCCTCGCCGGGCTGCACCGCGAGAACGCCTTCGTCGAGGACCTCGGGCACGCCTGGTACCGGCTCCACCCGCTCTTCCGCGAGATCCTCCGCGTGCATCTGCGCGAGCGCTGCCCCGGACTGGAACCGGAGCTGCACCGGCGGGCCGCACACTGGCTGCGGCGGTCCGGCGCGCTCGCGGAGATGCTCACCCACGGCGCCGCCGCGGGGGACTGGGAGTTCACCGCCCACGCGCTGGTCGACGACCTGGCGATCGGCCAGCTGTTCACCGGTCTGCGCTCCGACGACCTCACCGAACTGTTCGCCGGCATGGAGCCCGGGACGACGAGCTCCGCCGCGGAGCTCGTCCGGGCGGCCCGCGACCTCGCCCGGCACGACCTCGACCACGGCCTGGCCCACCTCCGCCACGCCGAGCAACAGCTCACGGCCGGCGACGACCGCGCCCCCGCGGCGGCCCGGCTGAGCTGCGCCCTTCTCGAAGCCCTCGCCGCCCGTCTGTCCGGATCCCCCCGACGGGCCGAGCTGGCCGCCCGCACGGCCCGGGAGGTGCAGGGCGAGATCCCGGCGCATCTGCTCGACCAGCATCCGGAACTCCCCGCCCTGCTGCTCACCCACGTCGGCTCGACACGTGTGTGGGCCGGGCACTTCGACGAGGCGCGGGCCACGCTGAAGGCGGTGGCCGGCGACGGAGGCCACGCCTCCACGGCGGTCGCGCGTCAGGAGTCCCTGGGACACCTCGCGCTGATCGACTACCTCAACGGATGGCCGGGCCGGGCGGAGCGCCACGCCTTCGCCGCGATGACCACGTCGGACCGGTCCGGCCTGCCCGAGATCTCCGGCGCCGGTCTCGGGCGCCTGGTCGCGGCCGCGGTGGCCGTCGACCGGTGCGAACTGCGCCACGCGCAGCACCTCATCGACCAGACACCGGACCCGGCGACGCTCGACCCCGTGACCGCGGCGGGCCGCTCCATCGCCGTGGCCCGGCTCCTTCTCGCCCGGGGCAGGGTTCGCGCCGCGGTCGCCGCCGCGGACGCGGCCGTGGCGACCGACGTCGGCTCGCCCTGGGCGGAGAGCCAGGCGGCGCTGATCGCCTCGGCCGCCCACCTGGCCGAGGGCCGCCCGGAGGCGGCCGCGGAGGTGCTGCGGGAGCTGGCCGACGGCGATCCGGCGTGTGCCGTGGGCCAGGCCCGGGCGCACCTGGCGGCGGGCGACCGGCGCACGGCGGTCGGAGTGCTCGACACCATCGCCGCGGCCGGGCACGTCGGCCCCGCGGTGCGTGTGCGCGCCACGCTGGTCAGGGCGGAGGCCAGGCACCTGGAAGGAGACGCGGCCGCCGCCCGTCGGCTCCTCGCCGACGCCCTGCCGGCCGCCCGGCGCGACAGACTGCGCCTCCCGTTCAAGGAAGCCGGTCCGTGGATCGAGCCGTACCTGCGGACGGGACCGCTGCAGCAGCTGGCGGCGGGCTGGCTCCTCCCGGGCGGCGAAACACGCGAGCCGGAACCCGAAGCCGCGCCCGTGCTGGTGGAGCAGCTGAGCGGACGGGAACGCGACGTGCTGATCCGGCTCGCCCAGATGATGTCGACCGAGCAGATCGCCGCCGATCTGTTCGTGTCGGTGAACACGGTGAAGACCCACATCAAGAGCGCCTACCGGAAGCTGGCGGTGAACCGCAGACACGACGCGGTGCAGCGGGCACGTGAACTGGGGCTGCTGTGACCGTGCGCTTCTCCCAGCAGCTCCTGCGGTAGTTCCCCCGGTAGTTCCCCCGGCAGGGGTGAGGCGCCACGCGCTCCGTACGAGTGTGATGGGCACGGCGGCGGTCCCCCCGACCGCCGCCCGAAGTGCCGTGAGGAGAGGCCGGGGCCGCCATGCCGAGACACGACCGAGCAGCCGCGCTGGAGCACCGGCGGGAACGCCGAGCCCACGCCGACTACACCGGCGGCGTCTACGGCTCCATGCTCGCCACCACCGTGGTGATCGGTGCCGGCACGCTGGGCGACTTCCCTCGCCTGTACGTGGTCACGCTGCTGCTCCTCAGCGGTGTGGCCTTCTGGCTGGCGCACGTCCACGCCCAGCTGTTCGGCGCACGCCTGGCGTCTCAGCAGGCCCTGGACCGGCACACCGTCCTGCACGTGTGCCGTGACGAGTGGCCGATCGTCAAGGCGGCCGTCCCGCCGGCCCTCGCCGTGGCCGTCAGCCCGCTGCTGGGGCTCGACATCAAGGGAGCCCTCTGGCTCGCCGTGGCGGTGGCCGTGGCCGGGCAGGTGGGCTGGTCGGTGGCGGCGGCGCGGCGGGCCGGAGCGTCAGGGCGTCAGACGGCCCTCAGCGCCGTGGTCAACCTGGTCATCGGTCTGCTGATCATGTCTTTCAAGATCTTCCTCAAACACTGACGGACACACTGACGGCAGGACAGGACAGGACCGACAGGTCACCTGTACCGGGTGAGGCCGGAGCCCCCCGGCGGACGAGACGGTGAACGGACAGGGGCGAACATCGGCTGTCGGCGGCGGGAGAGCAGCACATGCGTTACGAGATCCGCGTCGAGGGACATGTGTCGGAGATGCTGGCCAAGGTGTTTCCGGAGCTGGATCACGTCCTGATCTCCGAGCAGACGCTGCTGTACGGGCCCGTGATCGACGAGGCGCACCTGTACGGGCTGCTGGCCCGCTTCCAGTCGCTGGGGCTCCGAGTGGTCGAGCTGCGGCAGCTGCCCGACTGACCCGGTACGGGGCAGGTGACTTCACCCGCTCCGGGTGAGGCCGGCCGTCCATGGCGTGCGCACGCTGAGAAAAGCCGGGAACAGCGGTCGGGCACGCGCCCGGAACGGAGGAGACAGATGCGTAACGAGATCTACCTCGCCTACGACTATCCGCTGCTGAGCATGTTCTGGACCATGCTCTGGTTCTTCCTGTGGATCATGTGGTTCATCCTGCTCTTCCGGATCATCGGCGACATCTTCCGCGACGACGGTCTCAGCGGCTGGGGCAAGACCGGGTGGCTGGTGTTCGTCATCGTGCTGCCGTTCCTCGGCGTCTTCGTCTACCTGATAGCCCGCGGCAAGGGCATGGGCGGCAGGGAGATCGGCCACGCCCGCGCACAGCAGGCGGCGTTCGACGACTACATCAAGAAGACGGCGGGCGAGGGCGGCCGGGCGAGCAGCGCCGACGAACTGGCCAAGCTGTCGGACATGCGGGCACGCGGAGACATCACGGACGACGAGTTCCGCCGTGCCAAGGAACTCGTCCTGAGCGGCGCCGGCCCCACGGCCACTCCCGGCACCGCCAACGCACCGTCCCCCCACTGAGCACGGCCGACCGAGCACAGATCAACCGAGCACGGACAAGGAAACGAGGCAAAAGATGGCTGCCACCCACGTACCACGGGCACACTCGGCGAAGTACGAATGGGCCGCGGGCCTCATGATCTTCTCCGCCGTCATGCTGACACTCGTGGGGATACTCGACATCTTCCGCGGCATCGCGGCGATAGCCGAGGACGACATCTTCGTCACGACTCGCAACTACGTCTTCGAGTTCGACCTCACCGGCTGGGGCTGGATCCACCTCGCCCTCGGCGTGGTCGCGGTGATCGTCGGCTTCGGGCTGTTCCAGGGGGCGACGTGGGCGCGCGTGGCCGGTGTGACCATCGCCGGGCTGGTCGTCATCGCCAACTTCCTCTCCCTGCCGTACTACCCGGTCTGGTCCGTCATCATGATCGCGATGTCCGCGTTCATCATCTGGGCCCTGTGCGTCGCCCGCCAGGAAGACGTCAAGCCCTAGGAACACCGTGCGACGCGCGGTGCCGCCCGGCGGAAGAGCCCGGGCGGCACCGCGCTGCTGTTTGCGCCTCCCGGCGAAAGCCAGGCGTGTGGTACCCGCGTCGGCCCCCGACGGCCGGTTAGGCTCACGCCGTCCGAAATATCGCGATTCATTCCCACGGAGGGCAGGACGGCAAGGATCAACCGCGAGCGCCTCGCCAGAACGCTGACGTTCTGGCTGCGCCCCGCCTTCGCGTTGCGCGTCGTCAACCGGTTCCAGAAGATCGTCGGCTTCGACCGCTCGATGGCCCTGGCGTCCAGCGCCCTCACCGCGCTGGTCCCGCTCGGCATCCTGCTCGGCGTCGTACTGAGCAACGTCGTCGACTACGACGTCGCCGAACGCGTCATCCGGCGCTACGGTCTCACCGGAGCCGGTGCCGAGGCAGTGGACTCGCTCTTCTCCCCGGCCGAGGACACGGACCCGAGCGCCGGCGTCTTCGGCGTCCTGTTCCTGACCGTCTCCGTACTGAGCTTCGCGCGCGCCTTCCAACGGCTCTTCGAACAGGCATGGGAACTGAAGCCCCTCAGCGTGCGCAACTCACGCAACGGCCTGTGGTGGATCCTCACCCTCGGCGTCTACGCACTGGTCACCGGGTGGCTCTCCGCGCTGCTCGGCGGACGCGGGCTCGGCCTGCTGCCGGCGCTCTGCTCGGCACCGGTGACCGTGGTCTTCCTGGTCTGGAGCGGCTGGATCCTCTCCGCCCGGCGGATCGCCTGGCCCGAACTGATCCCCTTCGGAGTCACCGCCGCGGTCCTCACAACCGTCTACTCCTGGGGCGCGGCCTTCTACATGCCCCGGCTCTTCAACACCTACGCATCCCGCTACGGCGTGGTCGGTGCCGTCTTCGCGATGCTCTCGGCCCTCTTCGCCGCCATGTTCGTACTCGTCGCGTCGGCCGCGCTGGGCCGCGAGACGACAGACGAACTCACCCGCATCCGCCACGGCCAACGCCCCACCGACCACGAGGTCCGCCGCCAGTGGGAAAGCCTGGTCGAACAAACCCGCTCCCACTGGCGCTCGGCCCGCGAACACGCTTCCCGCGCCGGCAGGGAGGACACGGACCGCTGACGCGTCGCCGTGGCCACGAGCACCCTCGGCGGCTGACTGCAGGCAGCCGAGCTAGGCAGGGCGCACCGGGGACGTGGCATCCCCGTCCACCTGCGGTCACTTGCCCAACTCCCGGCACCGCCAGGTACCCTCGAACACATCGTCAACGCGGCCCGACGGGCTTCCGCTCCACTTCGGTGGAGTCTCGAAGGACACGCCCCCACCCGCACGAGTCACTTCGTGCTGCCCGGGGGAAGCCCTTGCTGTACCGCGCGTCCGCCAAGACGGTCGCCGCAATGGCGTTCGATCGTTCGTTGTTCCTGCACCTCACCGACCAGTTCGCCCACATGCACGGCTACCGGCCCGGCACCTCGGAGGCGCGCTCCTGGGAGCGCAGCATCCCCGTCCTGGCCGCCGCGCTCAACGACGCGGGCCTGGGCGACGTGGAGGTCATGCTGGAGTACGCGCTCCCGCTGAACAGCAAGCGCGCCGACGTCGTCCTCGCCGGTGTGCACCCCGCCACCGGGGAGCCGTCGTACGTCGTGGTGGAACTGAAGCAGTGGAGCCAGGCACTGCCTCATGAGGACGACCCCACCCTGTGCCACGTCGACGCCTACGCCCATCCGGTTCTCAACCCGATCGAGCAGGTACGCCGCTACTGCGACTATCTGGTCAACTTCAACGGGGCAGTGGCCGAGCACGGGCACCGCATAAGTGGGGTGGCGTTCCTGCACAACGCCACGGAGTTCGGCGTGAACGGGCTGCGCGAGATCGAACGCGACGGCCACGGGCTGCTCTTCACCGGGGAGCGCCGCGGTGCCTTCCTCGACCATCTCCGTTCGAGACTGAGCGACAGGCATCCCGGCGCCCCGGCCGCGGACGAGCTGCTCGCGGGCGCCACGGTGCCGTCGAAGCAGTTGATGTCCGTTGCCGCCGAGGAGGTGCGGGAACGCCAGCAGTTCGTGTTGCTCGATGAGCAGCAGGTCGCGTACCGCATGGTGCTCAACGCGGTGGAGAAGGCGAAGCACGCCGACCGAAAAGAGGTCGTGATCGTCACAGGCGGTCCCGGCACCGGCAAGAGCGTGATCGCTCTCCAGCTGCTCGGTGAGCTGTACCGGCGCGGAGTCCCGGCTCTGCACGCCACCGGCTCGCAGTCGTTCACCAAGACGATGAGGAAGGTCGCCGGATCCCGGAAGCGGGAGGTCCAAGACCTGTTCAAGTACTTCAACAGCTTCATGACCGCCGAGAAGAACAGCCTGGGTGCTCTGATCTGCGACGAGGCCCACCGCATCCGGGAAACCTCGGCCAACCGCTACACGCGAGCCGAGCACCGGACCGGCAGAGCTCAGATCGACGAACTCATCGACGTCGCCTACGTCCCCGTCTTCTTCCTCGATGAGCATCAGGTGGTGCGCCCCGGCGAGATGGGCACGGTGGCCGACATAAAGGCGGCAGCGGCGAAGCGTGACATCCCCTGCCACGTCGTCCCGCTGGACAGCCAGTTCCGCTGCGGCGGCAGCGACGCCTACCTGCGCTGGGTCGTCCGGCTCCTGGGCCTTGAGCAGGGCGGGCCGGTCGTCTGGGAACCCGACGACCGCATGCAGCTGCTGGTCGCCGACAGCCCGCAGGAGATGGAGGCGTTCCTCGACGCCCGACGCGCCCAGGGCTACGGCGCACGCATGTCCGCCGGCTACTGCTGGCGCTGGTCCCCGGAACCCAAGCCCGGCGAACCGCTCCCGCTGGATGTCGTCATCGGAGACTGGGCCCACCCCTGGAACCTGCGCGGCGACCGCTCCGTCTCCGGCGCGCCCCCGGCCGCCCTGTGGGCCACCGACCCGGCCGGCTTCGGCCAGGTCGGCTGCGTCTACACCGCCCAAGGGTTCGAGTACGACTGGTCCGGCGTCATCATCGGCCCCGACCTGCTCTGGCGCGACGGCCGCTGGGTCACGGACCGCACCGCCTCCAAGGACCCGGTGTTCAAGAAGTCCACCCCGGACCCAGATGTGGACCGCCTGATCCGCAACACGTACAAGGTGCTGCTGACCCGGGGCATGGTCGGCACGATCGTGTACTCGGTGGACCCGGAGACGAGGGAGAAGCTGAGGGAGCTGGCGGGGGGTCGGCGGGAACGGCGAACTGTCCCGGCTTGACGGGGCAGGTCCTCGCCACGGAGCACGTGATCCGGCCATGATGGCCGTCCTTTGGGCCGACCGCAGCGTCATCGCGGCCGGTCGAGCGGTCGTCTCCCTGAGATCACGAGTACTGATCGCGGCCCGACGGGCTTCCCACGAGGACATGCCCCCACCCGCACGAGTCACTCGTGCCCTGGGGGATCCACCTCGTGTCCATGCTCCTGCTGCGGCTGGCAGCACAGGATTTGCTGACCTTGAACTCACGGCGCCGTATGGTGCCCCACCTGGCCGCAAGGTGGCAGCACTTCCGAGGCGCCGACGCATCGCTGTCGGAACGTTCCGCGTGGGCCGAGAGCCTCGTGCACCTCGCCGAGGACATCGTCGCCGCCGGGCGCGGAAACGTAGAGATGATCGTCGAGTGTGCCGCCACCCTCGACGAGGCCGACCGCCCCGGCGATCCCAGACTCATCGACGTCGTCCTTGTGGGCCATCACCCCGAAGAGAGCAGGCTGTCCGTTCTACTGGTCGAACTCAAACGGTGGTCGATGGTGACCAGGGTGGAGCGAGCCACGGCGGAACTCGTTCACGTACCGGGGTTGGGAAGGAAAAAGCACCCCGCCCTCCAATTGCGTGAGTACTACGAAGCCTTCACGGGCGACAGGGGACCGCTGCACGGACTGGATTTCGAATGCAGTGGCTTTGCCTACCTGCACAACGCCACCGATGCCTCCGTCCGGCCCCTGGTCGATTTGGACGCTCCGACGGGCGCCTACGCCCGTGTCTACACGAATGACCGGCGCGAACAGCTGATGTCCGACCTCCGCAAGCACTTCGCCGGCGAAGGCCACACGGTCAAATACGCCAGCGGCAGCAGGGCCTTCAATGGGGCGATCCAGGAACACGTCGGCTACGGAGACCGCGAGTTCAAGGAGACGTTCACCTACTTCAGCAACTTCGTCACCCCGCCGACCCCCCCGTTGGATGTCCTGATCTGTGACGAGGCGCACCGGCTGCGGGCACGCTCGACCAATCGGTTCTGGAAGCCCGAACATCAGGGCACCAAGCCCCAGGTCGACGAGCTCCTCGACGCCTCGCGCCTGACCGTGTTCTTCCTGGACGGGGGCCAGTGCGTGCGGCCGCATGAGGTCGGCACGATCGACCTGATCGAGGATGCGGCGCGACGGTACGACGCCAGTCTCCTCCGATACGAGCTGCGGGAACAGTTCCGCTGCGGCGGCAGCGACGCCTACATCCGCTGGGTGCGTGCCGTGCTCGGGGTGAAGGGCGGGGAACCGGAGCAGTGGACGCCGGACGGACTGATGCACGTCGAGGTGGCGGACAGCCCTGACGAACTCGAACGGATCATTCGCACCGAAGCGCTTGCCGGGGCGTCCGCCCGCATCGTCGCGGGGTACTGCTGGCCGTGGACGAAGCCGCTGGGCAAGGAGAGGCGTCTGGAGAACGACGTACGGATCGGTGACTGGCACAAACCGTGGAACGCGGACAGCGACGCATTCTGCGAGAACGGAGCACCACCCTCCAAGATCTGGTCCGTGCACGAGAAGGGGCTTGATCAGATCGGCCGTGTGTACACGGCTCAAGGGCTCGAATGGGACTGGTGCGGTGTGATCCTGGGCGAGGACATGGTGCGCCGGGACGGTCGGTGGGTGTTCCAGCGAGGCAAGGACCGGAAGGATCCGGAGACCGGGGTCAAGCGCGTCACCGTCCCGGGCTCGTTCGACCCCAAGGTGAGAGCCGACAGTGTCGACGACGAGGAGTTCGCCCGGTTGGTCCGCCACGCCTACCACGTGCTGATGACCCGGGCGAGCCGTGCGACGGTGCTGTACTCCACGGACGAGGAGACCCGGAGCTACCTCAAGGATCTCGTCGGCGAGGTCCAAGTGCACGGGTTGCGTCCCACCTGGGAGAACCTGCCGGAGGAAGCACGCGTCCCGCACCTGCCCCGGCCACGTCGAGGGCGGCGCTCCCGCAGAAAGCGTCAGGTCTCGAGTCAGCAGTCGCCCGATCTGCGACTGTTCTGAGGGACGCAGCCGGATGTGTGAAGTGGCGGGCTCTCCGGGCCCGCCACAAGCCTGGGTCAGAAGACCAGGCGTGCTGCCGCCGCCAGGGCCGCCACCACGATCTGGGTGGCGACACCCGCGGCGACGTCGACCAGAATCTCGCGAAGCCGGTCACGACGCGCAGGCTTGTACTCAACGGGGTTCATGGATGTCCACTCCTTGGCATGAGCTGGGAATGGCAGGGACGGCCCTACCGGGCATCCGCACTCACGCCGCGTGGATCACGCAGCGGAAACCACTCGTCAGTCACAGCCGAGGACCAGCACCTGATGAACACCGCCGACGTACCCTCCGGGAAGGTGCGCATCGGGAGCCACGCTAGTGGCTCGCGCATTCGGAGGTCATGATTTTTGGCCACCACTGAAACGCGGTCCCTTGGTCCGGTCGGTTGCCGAAGTGGTGCGCGGCGAGGCTGCGGCAGTTGGCCGGCGCCGGCCTCGGGCTACGGGCGTGTGACCGGAAGGCGAGCCGCTGTATGGCTTGTGGTTGCCCGCGACTTGGTGATTCGGGCAGGGGGCCGCTTCATGGCGTTTTCAGTCCGAGATCCGGCAGCCCACCGGCGGTGGAGCCAGCCGAAGGGGGACTCCCACAGCAGCGGCCGGGATGCTGCGGGAGTCCGACCTCGTGGTCTCGAAGCGCGGAGTGTCTGGTCGTTGCCGGAGCGAATCAGACGTTGGCCTTGCCCGTGCGGAAGTAGCGGTCGTGCGCGCCGGTGGCCTCGACACTCACAGGAGGCACCGGTTGGGTGCCGTCGATCTTGTACAGGTTGGACGCCCGAAGAGGGCGCCCTCAGCGCATGTCCCTGAACGCCCGCGCCAGCTCCAATGCGCCCTCCCGCACGCCGCGGACGGTGATCGGCGCCGTGGCCGGGAGCCGGGTGAGGAGGGAGCTGGTCAGGCACGCGTTCTCCGGGCGGGAGGCGTAGCGGGTGGCCGCCCGTGGTACCGGTACGACCAGGTGCGGCGGTGCCCCCAGGGTCTGCGCGATGACCGTGGCCCACGCGGCGCGGCTCACGCGGTCCGGTCCGCCCAGGTGAAGGACCGGCGGGAGTGGTGCCCCGGCGGCCAGCACGGCCGCCGTCACCTCCGCGACGTCGTCGACCAGTACCGGTGTCGTCCACTGGTCCTCCGGCACCGTGACCGGTTCGCCGCGCAGCAGCCGGTGGGCGCACGCGGCGAAGAAGTTGAGCCACTTGCCCGCGTCCGCCGGCTCGTGGCCGTAGACCAGGCTGACCCTCAGTACCACGGCGTCCGCGGCCGATTCGAGCACGGTGCGTTCCGCGCGCAGTTTCGCGCGGCCGTAGGCGTTGGCCGGGGAGACCGGGGTGTCCTCGGTGCTGCCGGGGCGGGAGCCGTCGAAGACGTTGTCGGTGGAGATCATCAGCAGTCTCGCGTCCCCGGCGAGCGCGGCGAGGTTGGCGGCCGCGGCGGTGTGCGCCGAGACGGCCCGGGCCGGGTGCGCCTCGCACCAGGTGACGTCGGACGGGCCGTGCACGAGGACGACGCGCCGCGGCCCCAGCCGGGCCACGAGCCGGCCGCACGCCTCGGGGTCGGTGGCGTCCAGGGCGTGCCACCGGACCCCTCGCGTGTCCGGGAGGAGTCCCGGGCGGTTGCGGGAGGTGACGGTGACGGACTCGCCCGCCGCGGCCAGCCGCCGCGCGATGCCCATGCCGACGAAGCCGCTGCCGACGACGAGCGTGCCCCCGGCGCTCACCGCGTGCCCGCCCGGGACAGCCGGTCGGCCAGCAGCCTGCCGACGCCGATCAGACCGTGGTCGTCGTCCGGTTCGCCGAGCGACACCATGGCGTCGACCGCGTCCGCGTCCAGGCCGAAGCAGCCCAGCCTCACCAACTCGCCGACCAGCAGGTCCCGGTAGCGTTCGCCTACCGCCAGGGCGAAGCCGCCCATCACCACGTACCGGCACACACCGATGGACGTGAAGACGGCCCCTATCGCCTGCGCGAGGTGGGTGACGGTGCCGCGCACCACCTGCGTGGTGAACGCGTCGCCCTCCCGTACCGCGGCCGCGATCGCCGGGTTGTCGATGCCGGGCGCGCGGCCGGCGCAGCGCGTGGCCAGCCGTGACCGGGCGAAGCCGGCCGGGTCGGCCTCCGCCGCCCGGCGGACCGCGGCGAGCACGCCCCGCCCGGAGGCGATGGCACCGAGGTGGCCGCGCCCGCCGCAGTCGCACAGCGGTGCCCCGGGGGAGGGGTCGCTGACCCAGTGGCCGAGTTCGCCGCCGTGGCCGTCCGCGTCGAGCAGTACCTCGCCGCCCCGGAACACCTTGTTGCCGATGCCGGAACTGACGGTGATCAGGCAGAACGGCTCGGTCTCCGTCGCCGCGTAGCGCCAGGCGGCGGCGGTCAGGTCGTTGACGACCACGACCGGCACGCCGATCCGCTCCGTCAGGAGCTGTCCCAGGGGCAGCGGGTCACCTCGCCGCCCCCACACCGTGGGCGCGGCGAGGACGAGACCACCGGCCGAGATCGGCCCGGCGAAGGCCACGCCGACGGCGCGCGGCGCCGTGCCCGCGGTGTGCCGGCCGACCTCGTGGACGATCTGGTCCACGACGCGGTGCTGCAGCCCGGCCACGGGGTCGCGCGGATGACGGGCCATGCCCTCGACCGGTACCCGGCGCACCCGGGTGACGGACGCGGTGGCCGGGTCGTAGCTTCCCGTCCGCAGCGTCGTACCCCCCACGTCGAGCACGGTGAAGACGCCGTCGGAGCCTGCGGGGACCGCGCGGTGCCCGGGGCCGGCCGGGTCGCCCGCCGGGGCGCCGCCCGCCGCGGTGACGGCGGTGAGGCGGTCAGACTGCGGGACGGTCACGAAGCTCCTCCTCGAAGACCAGCAGCCACAGGTCGGCGGCCGAGTCGTTGACGAGGCCGTGCTCGCCGTACGGACGGTTGACGACGACGTCCCCGGCGCCGACGCGGAACTCGGTGCCGTCCCGGTACATCAGGCCGCTGCCGCTGAGCACGACGTACGTCTCACGGTCACGGCCGTGCCGGTGGCGCCCTATGGAGGTGCCCGGCGGCAGCACGGCGATGTCGATGAACTCCGCTCCAGGACCCCCCTCGGCGCGGGAGAACAGGCGGTGGGCGAGGATCGTGCCCAGCCCGCCGTGGTCGTGCTCCTTGCCTCGCAGAAGCGTGTCGAGGCTCACCACGTCGGGGGCGGTCACGACGCGCGCCCGTCCCGCGCCAGCGCGTCCAGAGCGGCCCGCAGCACGTCGGCGGGCACGTCCTCCAGCCGCTCCACGAAGTCCGCCTTGCCGATGCCGGTCGGCACCACGAGGTGCAGCTCGCGTCCCCGCCGCTGCCAGGACGCGTGCAGGGCCTGCGTCATCAGCTCCGGGGTGCAGGTGGCCGGGTCGAACACGGGAAGGCCGATGCGCCGCAGCAGCGTCACCACCCGCTCGCAGCTCTCCGCGTCGACGAGCCCCAGCAGCCGGGCCAGGTGCGCCGACAGGGCCATGTCCACGGCGACCGCCTCGCCGTGTTCCAGGCGGTGGCCGCCGGCCGTCTCGATCACCGGACTGAAGGTGTGCCCGAAGTCGACGAGCCGGGCGAGGTCGTGCTCGCGCAGGTTGGGGCACAGCTCCTCCATCATCAGCCGCATGGAGGTGCGCACCACGTACGTCTCCAACGCGCCGTCGGAGGAGCGCAGGAAGGCGTCCGGGTGCTCCTCCAGTGCCGCGAAGAGGTCGGCGTCCAGGATCACGGCCATCTTCACGATCTCCGCCAGGCCGCAGCGGATCTCCCGGGCGGGCAGGGTGGCCAGCAGGGCGGGGTCGTTGAGCGAGGCGTGCGCGGGGTGGTACGCGCCGAACATGTTCTTCGTGTTCAGGGCGTTGACGCCGGTCTTGACGCCCACGCCCACGTCCACCTGCCCCACCAGGGTGGTGTTGACCTTGATGTAGCGGATGCCGCGCGCGTACATCGAGGCCGCGAAGCCCACGATGTCCGCGACGATCCCGCCGCCCACGGCGAGCATCACCCCGTGGCGGTCCAGGCCGGCCGCCTTGGCGACGGCGCACACCCGTTCCACCGACGCGAGCGTCTTGTTCCGTTCACCGCTGTCGATGGTGTGCACGCTCCAACTGCCCGGCTCCAGACGCGCGTCGAGATAGGCGCGCAGCCGGTCGCCGTGGATGCGGTCCACCGTGGGGCCGACGAAGGCCACCACCCGGCGTCCCGCCACATAGCCGGCGAGGAGCGGGTTGCGGGGGTCGAACACTCCGTCGGTGACGTCCACGCGGTAGTGCGTACCGTCCGGCGCCAGCAGGTCGAAGCCTCCGGAGTCCTCACGGACTCCCTCAAGCTGAGCAAGGGCCTGGCCTGACATCTCTCTCCTCGGTCCTCGTTCCGTGCGGTTCGCCGTCGCTGAACACGCGGGTGACGGCCTGTACGTGGGGATGGCCGGGCAGGTCCTCCAGCGGAACCGGCCGGCCGTGCCGGTCCGCCACCGGCAGCCTCCAGTTGGGGTGCACCTCGGCGGTGCCGGGAAGGTTCTGGGGTCTGAGGTCCCCGGTGGCGTCCGGCAGCCAGACCCCGAGCAGGGTCGATGGCGTGCGGGTCAGGAAGCGGTGCACGGCGACGACCTCGCCGTCGGCGTCGGGCAGCAGGTCCAGCCGGCGCAGTTCCGCCAGCCAGCCGTCCCGTTCGGCCGCCGCCTGCGCCTTCTCCTCCGGTTCCGGGCGGGTCAGCAGGCCCAGCCGGGCCCGCAGGTCGACGTGTTCGCCGCTCAGCCACGCCGCGGTCGTCGGCAGGTCGTGCGTGGTGAGCGTGGCCAGGCAGTCGGTGCGCCACTGCCGCGGCGGCAGCGGGCCGTGCCGTCCCTCCGACCCGCCCAGGTACTCGAAGCGCTGCACCGAGGTGCCGAGCACACCGCGCGCGGCCAGCTCCTCGCGGACACCGCGCTCCACCGTGCCCAGGTCCTCGCCGATCACCGCCACCCCGGCCCGGTGCGCCTCCAGGAGCAGAACGCCGAGCATGGCCTCGGCGTCGTAGCGGACGTAGGTCCCCTCGGACGGGGGCCGGCCCTCGGGCACCCACCACAGCCGGAACAGGCCCATGACGTGGTCGACCCGCAGGGCCCCCGCGTGCCGCATGCCGGCCCGCAGCAGCCCGGCCAGCGGCCGGTACCCCTCGGCGGCCAGCGCGTCGGGCCGCCAGGGCGGCTGGCCCCAGTCCTGACCGAGCGGATTGAAGTCGTCCGGGGGAGCGCCGACGCTCATCCCGCCGGCCAGGCAGTGCTGGAGCGTCCAGGCGTCGGCGCCCTCGGGGGCGACGCCCACCGCGAGGTCGTGCACCAGGCCGATGTCCATGCCGGCGTCCTTCGCAGCGCGCTGGGCGCCGGCGAGCTGTTCGTCGGTGATCCAGGCCAGCCAGCGGTGGAACGCGACGGCCTCCGCCAGTTCCCGGCGCGCCTCGGCCACCCGCGGCGACCGGGGGTCGCGCAGCCCGTCGGGCCAGGACCGCCAGGCGCCGCCGTGCACCTCGGCCAGCGCGCACCAGGTGGCGAAGTCCGTCAGGTCCCGGCCCTCACGGGCGACATACGCCTCCAGAGCAGCACGGCGGCCCGGGGCGAGCGGCACCTCGTGCACCCGGCGCAGCGCCTCGTACTTGAGGGCGCGTACCGTCTCCCGGTCGATCAGCGCGGCGCCGCTCAGCACGCGCTCGTTGAGGGCCCGGGCCCGGACGACACAGGAGTCCACCGCGCGGCGGGCCTCCCCCTCCAGGTACCGGTACTCCGGCACCTCCTCCACCCGGACGTGCATCGGGTCCGCGAACCGCCGCGAGCTGGGCCGGTACGGGGACGGATCGGGCAGCGGCCCCGGCTCCATCGCGTGCAGCGGCCCCAGCTGGACGAAACCGGCGCCCAGCGCGCGGCCGGACCAGGAGGCCAGCTCCGCGAGGTCGGCCAGGTCGCCCATGCCCCAGGACCTGCGGGAGAGCACCGAGTACAGCTGGATCAGAAAGCCCCAGCCGCGCCGCTCGGGCACCGGGACGCGCTCGGGCACCGACAGCAGCGGGGCGGATGCCCGCCGCCCGCCGACGACGGCGTGCAGGACGTGCGCGCCGGGCGGCAACGGTGCGCCGAGACCGCTCTCGCCGCCGCCCTCCAGGGCCACGCGGGCCTCGGCGCCCGGCGGCAGCCGCAGTCGTACGGCCGATCCGGCACGGACGACCACGCAGGGCGGGAGCAGCCCGTCCGTGTCCGCCGCGCGCCGGGCGGCGAGGGCCCGCCGGGCGGCGTCCGGGGTGCTCGCGTCCACGCCGCACGAGGCCAGGACCGCGACCAGGGTGTCCGCGGCGACGGTGACGCGGTCGCCGCGGTCGGTGGCGTACTCGGTGCTCACGCCGTGCGCGCGGGCCAGCTCCCGCAGCGAGGCGTCGGGTACGGGGCGGTCGGTCATGGACGGACCTCCACCGGCGCGAAGAGCCGTTCGAGGACGGAGGCGACCCCGTCCTCGTCGTTGCCGGGGGCGATCTCGTCGGCCATGGCCCGCAGATCGTGGTGGGCATTGGCGACCGCCACGCCGTGCGCGGCCCAGGCCAGCAGCGGGATGTCGTTCGGCATGTCGCCGAAGGCGACGGTGTCGGCGCCGGTGAAGCCCAGCAGTTCGGCGGCCCGGGCGACGCCCGTGCCCTTGTCGGTGCCCGCGGGCAGCACCTCCACCATGCCCTTGACCGAGTGCACGACGGTCACCTCGCCACCCGTCAGCCGCCGGGTGACGGCGGCCAGCCGGTCCTCGTCGACGTCCGGGTGATGCAGGATCAGCTTGTCGATGGGCACCGCCCACAGCAGGTCCCGGTCGGTGGTCACGTCCCAGCCGTGGCGGACCCGCTCCCCGAAGCCCGGCGTGACCTTGAACCGGCTCTCCGGCGGCGAGGTGACGATGCCGAGCTCGACCCGGCCCAGTTCCGCCTCGACCTTCTCGACGACGTCGCGGGCCAGGTCGCGGTCCAGTGACCGCGAGGCGAGCAGGCGGTCGGCGCCGGCGTCGTACAGCTGCGCGCCCTGGCCGCACACGGCCAGGCCCCGGTAGCCGAGGGTGTTCAGCAGGTGTCTGCAGGCCACCGCCGGGCGGCCGGTGACGACCAGGTGGTGGGCGCCGGCCGCGGCGACCCGTTCCAGCGCCCGGCGGGTGCGCGCGGACACCGTCAGGTCACCGCGCAGCAGCGTGCCGTCCAGGTCGGTCGCCACCAACCGGAACGCGGGTGCGCGGGCCGGCACGGTGTCCCAGACGACCCGGCCGGAGCGCAGGGTCACCATGGCCACGGCATGGCTCCCGACGGGCGGCCCGTCCAGCGTCCCCGTGAACACGCCGTCGCCGTCGGGGGCGAGCGCCCGGAGGACGGCGCCGCCGGGTGCGGGAGCCGGCTCGTCGGAGGCGAGGGCCTCGGAGGCCGACTCCAGCGAGGGGAGCGGCGCCGGTGAGCCCTCGGGGACCACCAACTCGACCCGCTCCGCGCCGGGATGCGCGTACCGCACGTGCCAGGTGCCGTCCGGATCGCCGGCGAGTCGGAACCGGTCCGCCAGGCGGGCGTGCAGGTCCGGCCGGCCCGCCCACCGGGCCAGTTCGGCGCAGCGGGCGAAGTCCCCCCTGCCGTGCGCCGAC
The DNA here is from genome assembly GCF_001905845.1 of Streptomyces sp. TSRI0107. Taxonomy (GTDB): domain Bacteria; phylum Actinomycetota; class Actinomycetes; order Streptomycetales; family Streptomycetaceae; genus Streptomyces. Next base: position 244,561 of record NZ_LIVZ01000014.1, read on the forward strand.
GCGAACAGCTCCTCCCAGGTGTCCGGTCCGAGCTCGTCGACGCCGCACCCGAGCGCGCGGGCGAGCGCGAGGGCGTCACCGCGCTCCGTCGCCGCGCGCACGATCAGGTCGCGGTGCCCGGCGAGGGCGGCGGGTGGCAGCGCGTCCAGCCAGCCCCGCTCCACCAGTTCGCCGGCCGGGGGCCGCGCGCGCTCACCGTGCGACAGCCGCTCGTAGGCCGCCAGACGCAGGTCCGCGCTGCGGGCCCAGGTGAACGAACGGCCCATGCGGCGCGCGTTGCCCGACAGCCGGGCGTAGGTGTCGGGCGCCGTGCGGAAGACCGTCACGGCCTCGCGTATTCGCTCCGCGAGGGCGCGGGCCAGGCCGGGGTCGTCGTCCCGGAAGGAACCGGGCACCGAGAACCCGGTCGCGGCCGGGTCGTCGAGGGACCGCTGGTGCCCGAAGTGGGACGTCACCCGCTGGGCGGTGGCGATGGGCACCGCGCCGCAGGCCATGGCCTCGGCCTGGGCTATGAGGAAGCCGTCCAGTTCGAACTTGGAGGGGAAGACGCAGAAGTCGGCGCTCGCCGCCTGCGCGAACAGGGTGTCCTCGTCGGCGAGCCGCCAGTCCAGGTGCAGCCGGCCCGGATACCGGTCGGCGAGGCGCTGGAACGCGGCGTTCGCCACCGGCGCCGGGGCGTCACCGCCGCCCCCGGTCGAGCAGCGGATCACGAAACCGACCTCCGGATCGCCGGCCAGCACCTCCGCCACGGCCCGCATCAGCTCCAGCTGTCCCTTGTGGTGCACCGCGTAGCGGGCGGCGTGGTAGAAGACCGGGCCGGACACCGTCAGGCCGAGCGACCGGCGCACCGCGGCCCGGTCCACCGCCTCCGGGTCGCGCGCCAGCCAGCTGTCCGCGATGCCGCAGCCGCCGGCCAGCAGCCGGTCCGGCCGCTCGCGCAGCCGCCGGGCCACCGGCAGCGACCGGAAGAGCGCTTCGAACGGCGTGTCCTCCCAGGTGACGTAGTGGTCGCGCTGCCCGGGAGACACGAAGTCGATCAGGTCCGCGTCCGCGACGACCAGCGGGAACACGCCCACGTGGTCCGGGCCGTACTCGACGTGCGTCCGGGTGCCCGCCAGGGCCCGGGCCATGGCGGCCGCGGGGGAGTCCTCGGCGGGCGGCGGCCCGTCGAGCGCGTCGAGGTCCGGGCCGCGCACGCCGAACAGCTCCAGCAGCCGTTCCACCTGCGGCCGGTAGACCTTCTGCGTGACGGGGGAGTTCGCGGCGACGGTGCTCACCGTCCGGTACCGGTCGTCGTCGGCGAGGACCGCGGGCAGCAGGTAGTGGTAGTAGGGCTCGAAGCCGTGCACGATCGCCGGGCCGTCCGCCAGGTACCGCCGGATGAACCGCAGCCCGCCGACCTGGAAGACCAGCGGCTTGGCGTACGCCAGGTCCCGGCCCTCGAACGCCGGGGGCGGGTAGAGCCGGTCCGGCAGCAGGTCCAGGAAGGCGTCGGACAGCAGGTACACGTCCACGCCGTCCAGACGCAGCAGGTGGGCGCGGGTGTCGAGGGTCAGGCCGGTCTCGGGCGGCTGGTCCGGCCACACCTTGGGGTCGAGCACCAGCGGCACCGTGTGCTCGTCGCGGTAGTCGAGTTCCCGTACGTCGAACCGCTCCCGCAGCGCCTCAAGGTGGCCGTGCGCGGGGGTGACCAGCGAGACGCGGTGGCCGCGTGCGGCGTACTCGCGGGAGAGGTTCCACACGAGCGGGGACAGCCCGCCGCGCATCAAGCGGTTGTCGAAGCCGCCGCACTCGAAGGAGAAGGTGATGATGTGCACCCGGGGTTCTCCCTCACTCCGCCGCGCCGGCGCGGGCGCAGGCCGCGCGCAGGCCGGGCAGGTCGATGAACTCGGTGTGGGTGCCGGCGGCACCGCAGGCGAAGGCCCCGGACACCGATCCGGCCAGGACGCACTCCTCCAGCGGCCGTCCCTCGAAGAGGGCGTGGAGGAAGGCGGTGACGAAGGCGTCGCCGGCGCCGTTGCTGTCGACGACCGGCCGCTCCGGCCGCACGGCCGGGAAGTGGCGCACCTTCGCGTCGCCCCGCACCAGCAGGTGGCAGCCGTCCGCCCCGTCGGTGGCCACGACGAAGCGGGCCCGGCCCTCGTCGACGATGCCGTGCAGGACCTCGTCGAGCCGGTCGTGGACGGCCGCGGCGCTCATGAAGACGTAGTCGGAGGCGAGAGCGTAGGTGAGGTGGTGGGGGTTGACGCCGTCCCAGTCGTGCAGGTCCGTGGAACTGGTCACCCCGAGCCGGTGGACGTCCTCGTACAGGTCCCGGTTGTGTCCGACGATGGACAGGTGGACGTGGCGCGTCCGCTCCAGGTGCGGCAGGTAGAAGGCGCGGGGCAGCCGGAGGTCCGCCGGGTGCCGGGAGTCGTAGAAGGAGAAGCGGCGGCCCCGCGCGTCGACCAGGTTGACGCCGCGCGGGGTGCCGTTCGGGGACACCACGTGGCTGAAGTCGAGGCCGCGCTCGGCGTAGGCGGCGAGCACCGCGTGGCCCTGGGGGTCGTCGCCGAGGAAGTCGATGAACTTCGTGGCGAGGCCCAGGGCGTGCCAGCCGAGCGCGACGCCGTTGCCGGTGTGCGCGACGTAGTCGTACACGGGGGGCACGTGCAGCGAGTCGCCGGGCGGGATCCGCAGGTCCTCGACGCGGACGACGGTGTCGACACCGGCTCCGCCGACCACCAGGACGTCGTAGGGGGACAGGCTCATGTACGGGTTCCTTCCGTGACGGCCGCGGTGTCCTCGACCCGCTGCACGTGTCCGTTCTCCAGGACCACCGCCGAGTCGATGTCCTGACCGGGGCGGACCGTGGCGCCGGGCAGCAGCACGCTGCGCCGGACCCGGGCGCCCGCCCCGACGGTGACGCCGGGGAAGAGCACGCTGTGCTCCACCCGGCCTTCGTTGACGAGGTCCGCCGGGACCAACGAGGCGACCACGCCCGGGGAGTCGGCCACCCAGCCGCGCTCCACCCCGGGCCGTACGGTCCTGGGCATCCGCTCGACCGGGAGGCCGGCCCGCGGCCCGTCGGCGGCGAGCGTCAGGTGTGCCCGGTGGTAGCGCTCGACGGTCCCGATGTCCTCCCAGTGGCCCGCCACCTCGTGGCCGCGGATGTCCTCGCCGCCAGCGAGCATCGCGGGGATGACGTCCCGGCTGATGTCGTGCTGCCACCCGGTGCCGTCCAGCTTCTCCAGGTAGCGGTGCAGCACCGCGGCGTCGAAGACGCAGAACGCGGCGAAGACCAGGTCGCTGGTCGGTTCGGCGGGTTTCTCCACGAACTCGGTGAGCCGGCCGGCACGGTCGAAGCGGACCATCCCGAACAGGTGGACCCAGCGCCGCTCGATCCGCTGGTAGGCGATCGTCAGGGCGGCGCCGGAGGCCCGGTGCTCCGCGATCAGCGGCCGGTAGTCGAAGCGGTAGACGTGGTCGGCGTGCAGGACCAGGACCTGTTCGCGCCCGCCGCCGAAGACGTGCCCGGCTTTGCGGATCAGGGCGTCCGCGGTGCCGCGCTCGGCCGGCCAGGTGCGTTCGGGCAGCTCGCGGGGGAGTGCGTCGCCCGCGGACCGGTAGGCGTCGTCGTACGGCCCGAAGTGGACCCGGAAGCCGGTGTCCCGGTTCCACACCCGGTGCAGGTCGTCCATCAGCCGGCGTTCCTCGTACTGGGACAGCAGCAGCACCTCCCCCAGTCCGGAGGCGCGCGCGTTGGCGAGGCTGAAGTCGATCAGGCGGCAGGAACCGCCGTACGGGACGAGGGGTTTCAGGCGTCCCGCGCCCAGCGGTCCCATGCGCCGGCCCTCGCCGCCCGCCAGCAGGACCGCGCGCACTCCGCCCCGTTCAGCCATGACGGGCCTCGTCCCAGGTGACCCGGCCGGAGGACAGCGTCAGCAGCAGCCGTGCCCCCGGTGCCGGCGGTGGCCCCTCGAACGCGCCGGCCCCGGTGCGGCGCAGCTCCCGCACCTCGGGCAGCGCCCGGGCCGCCGTGGCCCGCGGGGCCGGGGTCACCAGCTCCACCCGCTCGGCGTGCGGCAGGCGGTACACGAGCGTGCCGTCGCCGGTGACCGAGCACCGCTCGCGCAGGCTCCTCACCTCCTCGGCGGTCACGGCGGCGGGGAAGCGGTCCACGATCCGCTCGCAGGCCGCGAAGTCGGCCCGTTCCCACGCCGCGCGGAAGAACCTGCGGGCGGCCGGGGTGTCGACGGGGGCGCGGCGCGCGTACGCCGCCAGGTCGCCGTGGGCGAGCACCGCCTCCTCGGTGATCTCCTCGTCCTTCAGCAGGTCGAACCAGCCGTGCCGCAGGGCGCGTTCGGCCGGCAGCGCGGCCGGCTCGCCACGCCACAGGCGGTGGAACGCGTTGAGGTGCAGGTCCGCGCAGTGCTCCCAGGTGAACTGCCGGGCGACCGCCGCCGCGCGCTCCGACAGCTCCCGGTAGCGGGCCGGATCCTCCGACCACAGCGTCGCCGCCTGACGGACGCGTGCGACGAGCGCGGCGGTGAGCAGCGGGTCGTCCTCGGCGAAGGAGCGGTTGACGGCGAGGCCGGTGGTCCCCGGCTCGGGCCGGGCGTGCCCGAAGTGCGCCATGCCCTCCTGCGCCGTCGCGATGGGCACCGCCCCGCAGACCATCGCCTCGCCCTGGGCGATGAGGAAGGTGTCCATCTCGAACTTGGACGGGAAGAGGCAGAAGTCGGCGGCCGACGCGTACTCGAACACCCGCCGCTCGTCCACCCGTTCCGACTCCAGGTGCAGCCGGCCCCGATGCCGCTCGGCGACCTCGCGGAAGTAGGGGTCGTCCAGCGGGGCGCCGGAGATGCAGCGCACGACGAAGTTCGCGGCGAGGCCGTCGCTCAGCACCCGGTCGACGGCGCGCATCAGTTCCAGCTGGCCCTTGTGGTGCAGGGCGTAGCGCGCGTTGTGGAAGAAGGTCGGCAGCGCGGGGTCCAGACCCAGGCCTTCGAGCACCGCCGGCCGGTCCACCTCGCGCGGGTCCCAGGCGAGCCACCGGTCGGAGATCGCGCAGCCTCCGACGAACATCTTGTGCGCGTTCTCCTTCACGGCCCGCGCCATCGGCAGGTGCGCGAAGAGGGCTTCGAAGGGGGTGTCCCGGAAGGACGCGTAGAAGTCGAGCTGGCCGGGCGAGAGGAAGTCGATCAGATCGGCGTTGTCGAGGACCAGCCGGTAGAGGGCCACGTGGTCCGGCGGGTACTCGTAGTGCAGGTGTGTCAGTTGCTGGTACTGGCGGACCGCTTCGAGGTCCGGGCCTGCCGGCGGAGGGTCCTGCGGGAGGGCGGTCTCGGCGCCCAGGAGTTCCAGGAGCCGGCGGACCTCGGGCGCGTAGACCTTCTTGGTGATCGGCATGTTGCTCTGCACCGTGCTGACGACGGACTTGCTCGGGTCGTCGCGGAGCGCGGCCGGCAGCAGGTAGTGGTAGAACGGCTCGTGGGCGTGGACGATCGCCCGCTCCTCGCCGAACCAGCGGCGCAGGAAGCGCACGCTGTCCACCTGGAAGACCAGCGGCTTGAAGAAGACCAGGTCCCGGCCCTTGGCGGAGTACGGCGGGTAGAAGGTGTCCGGGAGCTGGTCGAGGTGGTCGTTGGACAGGAAGTACAGGTCCACGCCGTCGAGGCGGATGCGGTGCGCGGTGGTGCGCACGGGCAGGTGGACCTCGGCGGGGAAGCCGTGCCACACCTCGGGGTCCAGGACCAGCGGCAGGACGTAGTCGTCCGTGTAGCCGAGGTCCTCCACGTCGTATCTGCCGCGCAGGTCGTCGAGCCTGCCGTGCGCGGGGGTGACGAGGGAGACCCGGTGGCCGCGGGCCGCGAACGCCCGGGACAGGTTCCACAGGTACACCGAGGTGCCGCCCTGCAGGAAGGTGTGGTCGAAGCCGCAGCATTCGAAGTAGGTCTCGATGATGTGCATACGGGGCTCGGTCACGTTCACGTCCTTGCTGGAATGGTCGGAGCCGGGGTGCGGGCGCCGAGCGCGAGGGCGTGGCGCAGGTCGATCGCGGCGTGGTAGGGACGGGCGTGGTCGACGTTGTAGGCGAGTTCGTGCAGCAGCCGGCCCAGGTACAGCAGCCGGCGCAGCGGGTCGTCCGCGGTGCGTCCGAGGAGCAGCCGCAGGACGTGCGCCCGCCAGACGTCCGCGGCGTGGAAGACCTGGCGCAGCACGGCGCGCGGCCCGGGCGGCCAGTCGGCGGCGCCGTCCAGCGCGCCCCGCATCGTCTCGGAGGAGTCGACGCCGAGGCGCCGCGCGGCCTCGAAGGCGGCCTCGTCGGCGGTGAAGTACTCCAGTGCGCGCCGGACGGCGACGAGGTCCTGCACCGGCGACTGCGCGGCCCAGCCCGCTTCGCCGGGGCCCAGGGCTGGGGTGGACATGTCGATCACGCTCATCGACCAGCCGCCGTCGTCCCCCGCCCGGCACAGCAGGTGGGACAGGTGCAGGTCGCCGTGGCACGGCCCGGAGGAGAAGCCGGCCGGGGCGGCGTCGAAGGCGCTGTGCAGCGCGGCGCTCTCCTGCCGCAGGGCCGCGAAGGCGGCGGCGCGCGGGACCGTGGGCAGGGCGATGTCCGCCGAGGCCAGTTCGGCCGTCCGGGCGGTGGCCCGGGCCAGCACCTCCCGCACCGGGTACGGCGGTACGGGACCTCCGCCGAGCCGGTCGGCCAGGTCGCGGTGGAACCCGGTCAGGAAGCGCCCGGCGCCGCGCAGGTTGCCCGCCAGCGGGCGCAGATGCGTCCGCACGACGTCTTCGAGGTCGTCGGGGGCCTGCCCGCCGGTCACCTTCGGCCACAGCGACCGCATGCTCAGCCTCAGCGGCAGGTCGATGCCGTCGCCGGGCTCGTACCGGTAGAACACGCCCAACGGGTGGCGGGTGCCGTCGGCCGGGTCGACGTAGGTGTAGTCGCCGGCCCAGGCGGGCGTGCGGCCGGTCCCGTTCATCAGCCGCAGGAGCTCGGGTTCGCGGACGGGGTCGTCCAGCCGCCGGTACGTCTTGTGGACGTAGGCCGTGCCGTCGTTCTCCACCAGGGACAGGACGTTGGAGGACCAGCCCCGCTCGAACGGCAGCGGGCGCACCGAGCGGGCCGTGAGTCCGGCACCGCGGAAGCACACCAGGCCGCCGCGAGCGGTGGGCACTTGGCGTCCGGCGCGGACCGCGCTCAGCGCGGCGGACTCGAACTCGGCGCTGCCATGCGCCTCTTGGGGGCCGCCGCCTTCCGGTGCGGTCCGGACCGGGACGAAGTAGCGTCGTCCGGACCCGGGTCCGCCGACGGCCGCCACGACCGACAAGCGGACGGAGGCGCCGAGTTCCGCATGGTCGACGCACTCGAAGCGCTCGGCCCGGCGGCCGTCCTCGGGCATCCACGGGGCTGCGCGCAGCAAGGGGCCGAGATCGTCGTTTCGTATCATGCCCGACTCAACTTCCGGTCATCTCGTAGCGGTTGACGCCGCGGCGCCACACGGTCAGGGCCAGTGCCAGGGCGCCGGCGGTGACCAGGGGCAGCCAGCCGAGCAGGTCCCTCGCACCGGTCAGCAGGTAGACGCTCGGCACGTAGGCGGTGAAGGCGAACGGCAGGACCCAGGTGAGGAGGGTCCTCAGCGAGGGGTGGTAGATGTCCAGGGGGTAGGAGGAGAACTCCGACACCTGGTTCGCCGCGTACATCGCGGGCATGCTCGTGACCGTCCAGAAGGACAGGGAGGCGAAGAGCAGCTTCACCGAGGTGTGCAGCAGTGCCCCGCACAGCACGAGCAGCGGTGCCAGTGCCCACTGCGCGGCGGTGAGCGACAGGCCGAGCTCGCTTCCCGCGTAGCCCACCAGTACGGCGCCCACGACGAGTTCACCGAGCCCGTCGGGGTGGAAGAAGCGCTCCGACAGCAGGGAGAACAGCGGGTCGACCGGCCTGACGAGGTAGCGGTAGAACTCGCCGCGCTGGACCAGTTTGCGGCCCAGTTCCCACAACTGGTCGGTGAAGAGGTGGTCGAGTCCGCGCGGCAGCAGGGAGAAGCCCAGCAGGAACAGCACCTCGTGGTACGACCAGCCGCCCACGGCGGGGACCTGGCGGAAGACGAGACCGACGACCGCCGTCTGGATGCCGACCCGCACCAGGAAGGCGCCCGCGCCGAGCAGGAAGTCCGTGCGGTAGGCCGCCAGCCGGTGCAGGCCCACCCCGCCCAGGAACCAGGACAGCCGCAGGTACCGCGTCACCGTGCGCGTCATCCGCCCAGCACCTCCAGACGTCCGAGGGCGGCGCGCCAGAGCGCGGCGCACAGCAGCGACAGCCCGGCCGCCCAGGCCAGTTGCTGGGCGAGCAGCCCGGCGGCGTCGGGCCAGCCGTCGTAGCGGCCGAGCAGCAGGGTCAGCGGACCGTCGACCATCCCGCGGAAGGGCAGGGCCTTCGCGAGCGCGGCCAGCGGGCCCGGCATCAGCGCGAGGGGCACGAGCTGCCCGGCGAAGAAGGCGACGACGCTCTGCTTGACCATCCGCACACCCCAGGTGTTGGTGGTGAGGAAGCCGGTCATGCCGGTCAGCAGGTTCACGCAGAACGCCAGGAGCACCGACAGGGCGGTGGAGACGGCGAACAGCAGCAGATCCGCCGGCCGGGGCACGCTGAGCGGGACGAGCAGGGCGAACAGCCCGAGGACCGGCAGGCCGACCAGGACGGCGTTGGCCCCCACCACCGGCAGGCAGGCGAAGAACCGCATCACCGGGTAGCTCACGGGCCGTACGAGCATGACCGCGACGTCACCCCGGTACACCTCGGCCGCGACCTCGTCGTCCACCCGGTTGGTGTGCAGTACTTGCAGGATCTGGGCCACCAGCAGGTAGGTGGTGATGTCCTCGACGGTGAAGCCGCCGGGTCCGCGGCCGGGCGTGCCCTCGTACACGGCACGCCACAGGAAGACGGTCACCGCCGCGCCGGCGGCCGCGGTCATCGCGGTCATCGCGAACATCGAGCGGTACTGCAGCAGGGACTGCAGGCCGCTGGTGGCGAACGGCGCGTAGCGACGCAGGCGGGCGGTCATGCGGCCCCGTCGCGTACGTGACCGGGGACCCGTGAGCGGCCGTAGATCTCGCGGAGCACGTCCTCCAGACCGGGTTCGGGGGCGTACCAGTCGGCGAGGTCGAAACGGTCCAGGAGGAAGGTGAGGACCTGCCGGGAGGTGTAGCGGCCGGTCGGGTAGTCGACGCGGACGCGGCCGCCGTCGTCCGGTGTGGCGCGCACGCCCGGCAGTCCGGCTTCGACGCGGCTCAGCACGGTCGCGGTCGCGGTGCCGTCGCGGTGGTCGAAGACGACCGAGCGGTGGTCGGCCGTGCGCAGCAGGTCCTGCAGCGTCCCCTGGTGGACGACCCGCCCGTGGTCGACGACCAGGGCGCTGTCGCAGATCGCGGCGATGTCGGCGATGTCGTGGCTGGTGAGCACCACGGTGGTGCCCAGCTCCCGGTGGGCGCGGTTGACCAGATGGCGCACCGCGTCCTTCAGCACCATGTCGAGGCCGATCGTGGGCTCGTCCCAGAACAGCACGGCGGGGTCGTGCAGCAGGCTCGCCGCGATCTCGGCCCGCATGCGCTGTCCGAGACTCAGCTGCCGCACCGGTGTGGACCCCAGCGCGTCGATGTCGAGGAGTTCCCGGAACAGGGCGAGGTTGCGCCGGTAGACCGGTTCGGGGATGTCGTAGACGCGGCGCAGGATGCGGAACGAGTCGGGTACCGACAGGTCCCACCAGAGCTGGCTGCGCTGGCCGAAGACGACGCCGATGGTGCGGGCGTTGCGCTGCCGGTGCCGGTACGGCTCCAGCCCGGCGACCGTGCAGCGGCCGGAGGTGGGGGTCATGATCCCGGTCAGCATCTTGATCGTGGTCGACTTGCCGGCTCCGTTGGCGCCGATGTAGGCGGTCTTGGTGCCTGCCGGTATCTCGAAGGAGACGTCGTCGACGGCACGCACGACGCGGTATTGGCGGGTGAGGAGGGTGGAGAGGCTGCCGAGCAGGCCGGGTTTGCGTTCGGCCAGCCGGAACTCCTTGACGAGGTTCTCGGCCGTGATCACGCGATCACCCGCTCGATGGCCTTCTCCAGCAGCCGAAGGCCTTCGTCGAGCAGGGCCTCGTCCAGGGTGAACGGCGGTGCCAGGCGCAGGATGTGGCCCCCGAGCGACACGCGCAGTCCCAGATCGAGGGCCGCGGTGTAGACGGCCCGGGCCGTCTCGGGCGCGGGTGTGCGGCCCGCGGTGTCGGTGACGAACTCCAGGCCCCACAGCAGACCGAGACCGCGTACCTGGCCCAGCTGCGCGAAGCGGGACTCCAGGGCGCGCAGACGGTCCTCCATGATCTCGCCGAGGACGCGTACGCGGTCGATCAGCCGGTCGCGCTCGACGACTTCGAGGGTGGCGCGGGCGGCGGCGATCCCCAGCGGATTGCTCGCGTACGTCGAGGCGTACGCCCCCGAGCCGGCCGCCTCCGGTCTGCGCAGCAGCTCGCCGCGGCCGGCGAGCACCGCGAAGGGGAAACCGCTCGCGGTGCCCTTGGACAGCATCGCCAGATCCGGCTCCACGCCGAACAGTTCACTGGCGAGGAAGGCGCCCGTGCGTCCGCCGCCGGTGAGCACCTCGTCCGCGACGAGCAGCACGCCGCTGTCCCGGCAGGCGTCCGCGACGCGCTCCCAGTAGCCGGGGGGAGGGACGATGACGCCCGCCGCGCCGAGGACGGGTTCGAAGACCAGCGCGGAGACGTTGGGCTTCTCGGCGATGTGCCGGCGCACCAGTGACGCGCAGCGCACGTCGCACGACGGGTACTCCAGGCCCAGGGGGCAGCGGTAGCAGTAGGGGCTGTAGCCCAGCACGCTGTTGCCGCTGAAGGACTGGTGGCCGATGTCCCAGTGCACGAGCATCCGGGCGCCCATCGTCTTGCCGTGAAAGCCGTGGCGCAGGGCGCCGATCCGGTTGCGGCCCGGCGGCGCGGTCGCCTGGACGACCCGCAGGGCGGCCTCGACCACCTCCGCGCCGGTGGAGAAGAACGCGTAGGTGTCGAGCTGCTCGGGCAGCAGCCTGGCGAGCAGTTCCAGCAGTCCGGCACGGTCCGGTGTGGCGCTGTCGTGGACGTTCCACAGGCGGCGGGCCTGAGCGGTGAGCGCCTCGACGACCTCCGGGTGCCCGTGGCCCAGTGACTGGGTGAGGGTGCCGGCCGCGAAGTCGAGGTACTGGTTGCCGTCGAGGTCGGTCAGCACGGGACCGCGTCCCTCGGCGAACACCCGGCGTCCGTGGACGGCTTCCTCGGAGGCGCCCGGTGCCAGGTGCCGGGCCTCCCGTGCCAGGTGCTGTGTCTGCCGTAAGCCTGTCATCGCTGCCCCTGCTCGTCGGACCGGCTGTACGCGTTTCGCCGGCGAACTGCGTTGTGGCGCACCACGGTTGGCGGTTCGGCGCCGAGTCAAACACTTGAACACACGCGGCTGCAAGAGTTTGCGGATCGTTTCAGAAAGTTGTTGCGAGCGAGCGCGGCACTCTGGTTGAGTCGACGTGCTTACGGCGCCACCACGCCTCACGTTCGAGGAGGTACCTGTGAGAACACGCCCCCAGACCGACCCGCCCCCGCGGAGGCCGAGGTGAAGGCCCTGGTCCTGGCAGGTGGTACCGGCAGCAGACTGAGGCCGTTCACCCACACCGGCGCCAAGCAGCTGCTGCCCATCGCCAACAAGCCCGTGCTGTTCTACGCGCTGGAGTCCCTGGCCGCGGCGGGCATCCGGGAGGTCGGCGTCGTCGTGGGCGCGCACGGCCGGGAGATCCGCGAACTGACCGGAGACGGTGCCGCGTTCGGATTACGCATCACCTACCTCCAGCAGCCCCGCCCGCTCGGTCTCGCCCACGCGGTGCGCATCGCCCGCGACTTCCTGGGCGACGACGACTTCCTGCTGTACCTGGGGGACAACTACCTCCCGCAGGGCGTCGCCGGCTTCGCCCGTCACTCCTCCGCCGACCCCGCGGCGGCCCGGCTGCTGCTCACCCCGGTCGCGGACCCGTCCGCCTTCGGCGTCGCCGAGGTCGACACGGAAGGGAACGTGCTGCGCCTGGAGGAGAAGCCCGACATCCCCCGCAGCTCCCTCGCGCTCATCGGCGTGTACGCCTTCAGCCCCGCCGTGCACGAGGCCGTACGGGCCATCACCCCCTCCGCGCGCGGCGAGCTGGAGATCACCCATGCCGTGCAGTGGATGATCGACCAGGGCCTGCGGGTACGCGCCGAGACCACCACCCGGCCCTGGCGCGACACTGGCAGCGCGGAGGACATGCTGGAGGTCAACCGCCAGGTCCTGGACGGTCTTGAGGGCCGGATCGAGGGCAAGGTCGACGCGCACAGCACGCTGGTCGGCCGGGTCCGGGTGGCCGAAGGCGCGATCGTGCGGGGATCACGCGTCGTGGGCCCGGTGGTGATCGGCGCGGGTGCCGTCGTCAGCAACTCCAGCGTCGGCCCCTACACCTCCATCGGGGAGGACTGCCGGGTCGAGGACAGCGCCATCGAGTACTCCGTCCTGCTGCGCGGCGCCCAGGTGGAGGGGGCGTCCCGCATCGAGGCCTCCCTCATCGGCCGCGGCGCCGTCGTAGGCCAGGCTCCCCGTCTTCCGCAGGCTCACCGGCTGGTGATCGGCGACCACAGCAAGGTGTATCTCACCCCATGACAACGAAGATCCTCGTCACCGGCGGAGCGGGCTTCATCGGCTCCGCCTACGTCCGCCACCTCCTGTCGCCCCAGGCGTCCGGCGGTGTCGCGGTGACCGTCCTCGACAAGCTCACCTACGCCGGCAGCCTCGCCCGCCTCGACGCGGTGCGCGGCCATCCCGGCCTCACCTTCGTCCAGGGCGACGTGTGCGACGTGCCGCTGGTGAACGCGCTGGCCGGACACCACGACCAGATCGTGCACTTCGCGGCCGAATCGCACGTCGACCGCTCCATCGCCGACAGCGGTGCCTTCACCCGCACCAACGTGCTGGGCACCCAGGTCCTGCTCGACGCCGCGCTCCGCCACGGCGTGCGCACTTTCGTGCACGTCTCCACCGACGAGGTGTACGGCTCCCTCCCGCACGGGGCCGCCAGGGAGAGCGACCCCCTGCGCCCGACCTCGCCGTACGCGGCGTCCAAGGCGGCCTCGGATCTCATCGCGCTGGCCCACCACCGCACGCACGGCCTGGACGTCCGGGTGACCCGCTGCTCCAACAACTTCGGCCCCCACCAGCATCCGGAGAAGCTCATCCCGCGCTTCCTGGCCCGGCTCCTGTCCGGTGGCACCGTTCCGCTCTACGGCGACGGGCGGCACGTGCGTGACTGGCTGCACGTCGACGACCACGTCCGGGCCGTCGAACTCGTCCGCGTGTCGGGCCGGCCGGGCGAGATCTACAACATCGGGGGCGGCACCTCGCTGCCCAACCTGGAGCTCACGCACCGGCTGCTCGCACTGTGCGGCGCGGGCCCGGAGCGGATCGTGCACGTCGAGAACCGCAAGGGGCACGACCGGCGTTACGCGGTCGACCACAGCAAGATCACCGCCGAACTCGGTTACCGGCCGCGCACGGACTTCGCGGCCGCCCTGGCCGACACCGCGAGGTGGTACGAGCGCCACGCGGACTGGTGGCGTCCGCTGCTCGCCTCCGCGTGAGGGGCGGGGACCGCCGGGCACCGGCCGGCACACCGGCGCCCGGCGGCAAGCCGGCTCCGGAGGCCGGCCGGCCGGTCAGCGTCCGTCCGCCGGGCGCTGCCCGCCCCGCGGGCCGGCGGCGGTGGACCCCCGGACCACCAGTTCCGGCATGAAGACGAACTCGGTGCGCGGCGGCGGCGTTCCGCCCATCTCCTCCAGCAGCGCGTTCACGGCGACCTGCCCCATCGCCTTGACGGGCTGTCTGATGGTCGTCAGGGGAGGGTCGGTGAAGGCGATGAGCGGCGAGTCGTCGAAGCCGACGACCGAGATGTCACCGGGAACCGTCAGACCCCTCTGGCGCGCCGCCCGGACGGCGCCGAGGGCCATCATGTCGCTGGCGCACATGACGGCCGTACAGCCTTTGCCGATCAGCGCGGACGCCGCGGCCTGCCCTCCCTCCAGGGAGAACAGCGAGTGCTCGACCAGCTCCTGGGACTCCTCCGCCGGCAGCCCCAGGTGCTCCCGCATGCCCATGCGGAATCCCTCGAGCTTGCGCTGCACCGGCACGAAGCGTTCCGGTCCGAGCGCGAGCCCGATGCGTTCGTGTCCCAGCTCGGCCAGGTGCGCCACGGCCAGGCGCATCGCGGCCCGGTCGTCGGGCGAGACGAACGGCGCCTCGATCGCGGGGGAGAACCCGTTGACGAGCACGAAGGGCACGTGCTGTTCGTGCAGCCGGGCGTACCGGCCGGTGTCGGCGGTGGTGTCGGCGTGCAGTCCGGAGACGAAGACGATGCCGGACACCCCGCGGCTCACGAGCATCTCCGTGAGTTCGTCCTCGGTCGACCCTCCCGGTGTCTGCGTGGCCAGCACGGGGGTGTACCCCTGACGCGTCAGCGCCTGCCCCATGACCTCGGCCAGCGCGGGGAAGACGGGGTTGTCCAGCTCCGGTGTGATCAGGCCGACCAGCTCGGCGCGGCGCTGCCGCGGCGGGAACTCGTAGCCCAGCGCGTCGAGTGCGGCGAGCACGGAATCGCGGGTGTCGGTGGCCACGCCACGCGCACCGTTGAGCACGCGGCTGACCGTGGCCTTGCTGACGCCCGCCCGGGCTGCGATCTCGGCGAGCCGCATGGTCATGGCACCGCACTTTACCCGCCGGCCGTGAGCGCTGTGCCCACCGCGACAATGGCTGAAAACACTTGCAGCAATTTGCCGCAACGTCTTTCGCCGCCTTTTCGACCCTGTTACGTTCCTGGCAACCCCGGCGCCGCGCGGACGCGGTTGGCGTGAGGCGTTCATGCCTCCGCCCAATTCCGGGATCACTCATGGGAGTTCACAATGCGGCGTGGCATTGCGGCCACCGCGCTGGTCGCGGCGCTGGCCATGACGGCTTCGGCATGTGGCGGGGACGACGACGGCCAGACCGGTGCCGGCGGAGCCGGCAAGGAGCTTTCGGGAACCGTCACCTTCTGGGACACCTCGAACGAGGCGGAGAAGGCGACCTACCAGGCCCTCGCGGAAGGCTTCGAGAAGGAGCACCCGAAGGTCGACGTCAAGTACGTCAACGTCCCGTTCGGGGAGGCGAACGCCAAGTTCAAGAACGCGGCGGGCGGCAACTCCGGTGCTCCGGACGTGATGCGTACGGAGGTGGCCTGGGTCGCGGACTTCGCCAGCATCGGCTACCTCGCCCCGCTCGACGGCACGACCGCCCTCGACGACGAGTCCGACTACCTCCCGCAGGCCGCGGCCAGCACCAAGTACCAGGGGAAGACCTACGCGGTCCCGCAGGTGATCGACACCCTGGCGCTCTTCTACAACAAGGAGTTGCTGAAGAAGGCCGGTGCCGAGGTGCCCGGTTCCGTCACCGAGCTGAAGACGGCCGCCGCCGAGATCACCGAGAAGACCGGCGCGACGGGCCTCTACCTGCGAGGCGACGACCCGTACTGGTTCCTGCCCTACCTCTACGGCGAGGGCGGCGACCTGGTCGACGAGAAGAGCAAGACCGTCACGGTCGACGACAAGCCCGGCGTGGAGGCGTACCGGGTCATCAAGGACCTCGTGGACAGCAAGGCGGCCATCACGGACGCGTCCGACGGCTGGAACAACATGCAGAACGCCTTCAAGTCGGGCAAGGTCGCCATGATGCTCAACGGCCCGTGGGCCATCGAGGACGTCAGGGCGGGGGCGCGGTTCAAGGACGCCGGCAACCTCGGCGTCGCCCCCGTCCCGGCCGGCAGCGCCGGGCAGGGATCCCCCCAGGGCGGCTGGAACCTCTCGGTGTACGCGGGCTCGAAGAACCTCGACGCCTCCTACGCCTTCGTGAAGTACATGAGTTCGGCCGAGGTGCAGCGGCAGACCACCGAGAAGCTGAGCCTGCTGCCCACCCGCAAGTCCGTCTACGAGGTGCCGGCCGTCGCGGACAACGAGATGGTGAAGTTCTTCAAGCCGGCGGTCGACAAGGCCGTGGAACGGCCGTGGATCGCCGAGGGCAACGCCCTCTTCGAGCCGATCCGGCTGCAGATGGCCAAGGTGCTGGCCGGTGAGACCAGCCCGGACAAGGCGGCCGCGGACACCGGCGACGCCTATCGCAAGCTGCTCAAGGACTACAAGTAGGCCACGGGGAGACTGACCGACCAATGGCTGTCGAGACCAGCCAGTCGGTGACGAAGGCCGCGGGCACACCGGGTGCCCGCGGCCGGGGCCACCGCACTGACCACAAGACCCCCAAGCCCCCCGGGCGGCTGCGCAAAGCCCTGGCCACCCACTGGTACGCCTGGAGCATGGTCGCCCCCGTGGTGATCGTGATCGGCGTGATCATCGGATACCCCCTCGCGCGCGGCGTCTGGCTGTCCTTCACCGACGCCGACGAGGCCAACGTCGAACGCACCATCGGCGTCAACCACATTCCCGCCACCTACGAACACGTCGGTCTCGACAACTACCGGGCGATCCTCGGCGACGGCGTCTTCTGGGACCGGCTCGGCTGGACCGTGCTGTGGACGGTCAGCTGTGTGGCGCTCTCCTTCGCCCTCGGCCTGGCACTGGCCGTCATGCTCAACCGCACCTTCAAGGGCCGCACCCTGTACCGCACGGCACTGATCCTGCCCTGGGCGGTGCCGGCGTTCGTCTCCGTGTTCACCTGGCGCCTGCTGTTCAACGAACGCAGCGGCCTGTTCAACGAACTGCTCACCGGCGCCGGTTTCGACCGGATCTCCTGGCTGAACGACCCGACCTGGGCGAAGATCTCCGTCATCGCGGTGAACGTCTGGGTAGGCGTGCCGTTCATGCTGATCGCCCTCCTCGGCGGCCTGCAGTCCATCCCCGCGGAGCTCTACGAGGCGGCGGAGATGGACGGGGCGAGTCCCTGGCAGCGTTTCCGCCACATCACCCTGCCGGGGCTGCGGTCCGTCTCGAGCACGGTCATCCTGCTCAGCACCATCTGGACCTTCAACATGTTCCCGGTCATCTTCCTGCTGACCCGGGGCGGGCCGGGTGACGCCACAGAGATCCTGGTGACGTACGCCTACCGTCTGTCCTTCGTCATCAGCCCGCGCGACTACTCGACGTCCGCCGCCTGGGGCGTGCTGATCCTGCTCCTCCTGGCACTCGTCACGGCGGCCTACCGCCGCGCACTGCGCAAGCAGGGAGACACCTGGTGACCGACACGACCGCGCACATCTCCGCCGGCACCGAGCCGCACGGCCCCGTGCGCAAGCGCGGCGACCGGAGCCCGCTCGCCTCACTCGGACTGCACCTGACACTGCTGGCCGCCTCCGTCGTCGCGGTCTTCCCCCCGCTGTGGCTGCTCGTCACCTCCTTCAAGCCGAAGACCGAGGCGTTCGACACCTCGCTCGTCAAGGACTTCACGCTCGGCAACTACAGCCACGTCGTACGCGACACCGACTTCCTGTCGTGGCTGCAGAACTCGGTGATCGTCGTCGGCCTGACCACGCTGATCGGCGTCTTCATCTCCGCCACCACCGGTTACGCGGTGAGCCGCTTCCGCTTCCCCGGCATGCGCCCCCTGATGTGGATGCTGCTGCTCACCCAGATGTTCCCGGTCGCGGTGCTCATCGTGCCGCTGTACAACCTGCTCGCCGACCTCGGGCTGCTCAACCAGCCGGTCGGCCTCGTCGTCACCTACCTCACCGTCGCCGTGCCGTTCTGCGCCTGGATGATGAAGGGCTACTTCGACGGCATCCCGGTCGAGATCGACGAGGCCGGCCGGGTCGACGGACTCAACCCGTTCGGAACCTTCTGGCGGCTGGTGCTGCCGCTGGCCAGGCCGGGGCTCGCCGTCACCGCCTTCTACACCTTCATCACCGGGTGGGCGGAAGTGGCCTACGCGTCCGCCTTCATGACCGGTGAGGAGAACCTCACGCTCGCCGGAGGCCTCCAGACGTTCGTCAACCAGTACACGAGCGACTGGGGTGCGCTGACGGCCGCCGCCGTGATCATCGCGGTGCCCGCCGCCATCGTCTTCGGTCTCGTCGCGCGCCACCTCGTCTCCGGCCTCACCGCAGGCGCCACCAAGTCCTGACCGTCCCCCCCCATAGCAGGCAGGAATCCATGACCCAGTACCTTGCCGAACCCGGCACCCGCACCCGACCCCCCGGCCCCGGCGAGCGCCCGGGCTGGTGGCGGGACGCCGTGATCTACCAGGTCTACCCCCGCAGCTTCGCCGACAGCGACGGCGACGGGGTGGGCGACCTCCAGGGCATCCGCTCCCGGCTGCCGTATCTGAGGGACCTCGGCGTCGACGCCGTCTGGCTCAGCCCCTTCTACGTCTCACCCCAGGCCGACGGCGGTTACGACGTCGCCGACTACCGGGCGGTCGACCCCATGTTCGGCACGCTGCTCGACGCGGACGAACTGATCCGGGACGCGCACGCCCTGGGACTGCGCGTGATCGTCGACGTGGTCCCCAACCACTGTTCCGACCAGCACGACTGGTTCCGGCGCGCTCTGCGCGAGGGCCCCGGCTCCCCGCTGCGCGACCGCTTCCACTTCCGCCCCGGACGCGGACCCGCGGGGGAGGCTCCCCCCAACGACTGGGAGTCCATCTTCGGCGGCCCCGCCTGGACGCGCACCGAGAACCCGGACGGCACGCCGGGGGAGTGGTACCTCCACCTCTTCGCTCCCGAGCAGCCCGACTTCAACTGGGAGAACCCTGCCGTCCGGGACGAGTTCCGCTCCGTGCTGCGGTACTGGCTCGACATGGGCGTCGACGGCTTCCGGATCGACGTCGCCCACGGCCTGGTCAAGGCCGCGGGACTGCCCGACATGGGCCGTACCGGACAGTTGCAGCTGCTGGGCACCCAGTCGCTGCCCTTCTTCGACCAGGACGGCGTGCACGAGATCTACCGGTCGTGGCGCAGGATTCTCGACGAGTACCCGGGTGAGCGCATCGGTGTCGCCGAGGCGTGGACGCCCAGTGCCGAACGTACGGCGCACTACCTGCGGGCGGACGAGCTGCACCAGGCGTTCAACTTCCACTATCTGGGTGCCGGCTGGGACGCCGGGGCGCTGCGCCGGGCGATCGACGAATGCCTGGACGCCATGCGCCCGGTGGGCGCGCCCAGCACCTGGGTGCTGTCCAACCACGACGTGGTCCGGCACGCCACGCGCCTCGCCGTGGGCAGCCCCGAGCAGGGGCTGCGCCGGGCCCGCGCGGCGACGCTGCTGATGCTGGCCCTGCCCGGGTCCGCCTACCTCTACCAGGGTGAGGAGCTCGGCCTGCCGGAGGTGACCGAGCTGCCGGACGAGGTGCGACAGGACCCCTCGTTCTTCCGGGACAACGGGCAGGACGGGCTGCGTGACGGCTGCCGGGTGCCGATCCCGTGGTCGGGGACCGAGGCGCCGTACGGCTTCGGGCCCGTCGCGGGCGGACCGAGCTGGCTGCCGCAGCCGGAGAGCTGGAGGCATCTGTCGGTCGAGGCACAGTCCGGTGACCCCGGGTCGACGCTGGAGCTCTACCGCAGCGCCCTGGCCCTGCGCCGGGAGCATCCCGCGCTCGGTGCCGGAGACGGCGTCGAGTGGCTGGAGGCCCCCGAAGGCGTCCTCGCCTTCCGTCGCACCGCGCGGGGCCCGGGCGACGGACGCCGCGACGGCGACCTGATCTGCACCGTGAACCTGACCGGCGCGCCGGTGCGGTGGACCGTGCCGGGGCGGCCGCTGCTCAGCAGCCGCGAGCCGGTGCCCGAGGGCGACGCGGCCGAGCTTCCCGCGGACAGCACCGTCTGGTGGGCGGTGTGATCCTGCCCCTGACGCGGGGTGCCGAGAGCGGCACCCCGCGGCTCACCGACATCGCGGCCCAGGCCGGGGTCAGCGAGGCCACGGCGAGCCGGGTGCTCAACGGCAAGCCCGGCGTCGCCCCCGCCACCCGGCGACGGGTGGTGGCCGCGCTCGACGTGCTCGGCTACGAGCGGCCCGTACGCCTGCGCCAGCGCAGCGCCGGCCTGGTCGGGCTGGTGATCCCGGAGCTGACGAACCCGATCTTCCCGGCTTTCGCCCAGGTCATCGAGCAGGTGCTGGCCGGGCACGGATACACGCCCGTGCTGTGTACGCAGATGCCCGGCGGGTCCACCGAGGACGAACTGGTGGAGCAGCTGGAGGACCGGGGCGTCACGGGCATCGTCTTCCTGTCCGGGCTGCACGCGGACACCACGGCCGACCCCGTCAGGTACCACAAACTGGCCTCGCGCAGCCTGCCGTTCGTCCTGGTGAACGGATACAACGAGCGGATCACGGCGTCCTTCGTGTCGTCGGACGACCGGTCCGCCGTGCGGATGGCGGTGCGGCACCTGGCCGATCTGGGCCATGTGCGGGTCGGGCTCGCCGTCGGGCCCACCCGTTTCGTGCCGTCGCGGCGCAAGGCCGAGGGCTTCGCCGCGGCCGTGCACTCCTTCTGCGGGACACCGGCCGGAGAGGCCGAACGCCGCATCGAGCGGACCCTGTTCACGGTGGAGGGAGGCCACGCGGCCGGAGCGGCGCTGCTGGACAAGGGATGCACGGGCATCGTCTGCGGCAGCGATCTGATGGCCCTGGGGGTGATCCGCGCGGCACGCGAGCGCGGCCTGTCGGTCCCGCACGACGTCTCGGTGATCGGTTTCGACGACTCGCCGCTGATCGCTTTCACCGATCCCCCGCTCACCACGGTTCGCCAGCCGGTGCAGGCGATGGCGACCGCCGCGGTGGGCGCGCTGTTGGAGGAGGTCGGCGGGACCCCGGTGCAGCGGACCGAGTTCGTCTTCCAGCCGGAGCTGGTCGTGCGCGCTTCCACGGCCCGGCGGAACGGATGACCGCACCGGCCGGGGGAGAGGCTCCGCAGCCCGGCCCTGGTCGGGGCGGCGAGGCGGCATGAAGGCTGCGGAGCCCCGGCCTGGAGATCCGGTCCGGCGGACCGGGCGCGTGGACCCGAACTCGACGGGTCTCCGGGCCGCCGGACCGGACGTTGATTGAACGTAACACCTCTGAAACGCTTGTGAAAGACCTTGCATCGCACCAATTGGCGTCGCGGCCAGTGACGTTGAAGTTTTCGTGGAGAGAACGGCAAGTGCTGACGGGAGGGTTGACCGACGGTTGGCTGACTCGTACGGTCTCGACCGCAAGAACTTGCTGAGTGTTTCAGCAAGCATCCCCACAGGCCTGTCGGGCAAGGCGCGTTGCTGCGTGAAGGCCTCTCATCCCCACCAGGTGGATCAGGAGGAACGATGGCCAACAAGACCGTGGCCGCTGCACTCGCCCTCGCGGCGGGAGCCGCTGTGGTCGTCACGGCGCCCGGCACCGCGCAGGCGGACCCGCCCGGCGACAAGGACGTCACCGCGGTGATGTTCGAGTGGAACTTCAACTCGGTCGCCAAGGCCTGTACGGACGACCTCGGACCGGCCGGATACGGGTACGTGCAGGTGTCACCGCCGAACGAGCGGGTGCAGGGCCCGCAGTGGTGGACCGCCTACCAGCCCGTCAGCTACAGGATCGCCACGAAGCTGGGCGACCGCAACGCCTTCAAGAACATGATCGACACCTGTCACGCCGCCGGCGTCAAGGTCGTCGCGGACACGGTCATCAACCACATGGCCAACAGCGCCGGCACCGGCACCGGGGGCTCCTCCTACAGCAAGTACGACTACCCCGGCCTGTACTCGAAGTCCGACATGGACGACTGCATGAAGGACATCGACAACTACGGGGACAGCTGGAACGTCCACCACTGCGAACTGGCCGGCCTGCCCGACCTCGACACCGGCGAGGAATACGTCCGCAAGACCATCGCCGGGTACATGAACGACCTGCTGTCCCTGGGGGTGGACGGCTTCCGCATCGACGCCGCCAAGCACATCCCGCCGGGCGACCTCGCCAACATCAAGGGCCGGCTCAGCGACCCGGGCGTCTACTGGAAGCAGGAGACCATCGGGGCCTACGGCGAGGCCGTGCAGCCCGGCCAGTACACCGGCACCGGCGACGTCCAGGAGTTCTCCTACGGCAGAGACCTGAAGCGCGTCTTCTCCGGCGAGAAGCTCGCGCACCTGAAGAACTTCGGCGAGGCCTGGGGCTACGTCTCCAGCGGCAAGGCGGCCACCTTCGTGGCCAACCACGACACCGAGCGCCACAACGCGACGCTGACCTACAAGGACGGCGCCAAGTACACACTCGCCCACGTCTTCATGCTGGCCTGGCCCTACGGCTCGCCGGACGTCCACTCCGGCTACGAGTTCAGCAACGACGCGGGCGGACCTAACAACGGCCAGGTCGACGCCTGCTACACCGACGGGTGGAAGTGCCAGCACGCCTGGCGCGAGATCGCGAGCATGGTCAAGTTCCGCAACACCGCGGGCAGCGCGGAAGTGACCAACTGGTGGGACAACGGCAACAACGCCATCGCCTTCGGCCGCGGCAGCAAGGCCTACGTCGCCATCAACCACGAGTCCGGCTCGCTGACCAGGACCTTCCAGACGTCGCTGCCCGCCGGCACCTACTGCGACGTCCAGAATGGCAAGCCCGTCACCGTGAACGGCTCCGGACAGTTCACCGCCACCCTCGGCGCCGACACGGCCCTCGCCCTGCACACCGGCGCGACCAGTTGCACCGACCCGGGCGGCGGGGACCCCGGTGAGGAACCCGGCACCACGATCGGCGCCTCCTTCAGCGTCGACGCCACCACCGTCTGGGGCGAGAACATCTACGTCACCGGCAACAAGCCCGAGCTGGGCAACTGGAACCCGGCCGACGCGCTCAAGCTCGACCCGGCGGCCTACCCCGTCTGGAAGCTCGACGTCGCGCTCCCGGCCGGTACCTCCTTCGAGTACAAGTACCTCCGCAAGGACGCCTCCGGCAAGGTCACCTGGGAGAGCGGCGCCAACCGCACCGCCACCGTCCCGTCCAGCGGCAGGACACTGCTGAGCGACACCTGGCGCGGCTGAACCAGGAAGGCGCTGCGTCCCGCCGACCGAGGAAGGCGCTGCGTCTCGTCGACCGAAGGACCGCCCGGTTCGCCCGCGATGGCGAACCGGGCGGCACGCCGTGTGCGCGCCGGATCCCGCCGACGCGCAGCAGGCGACCCGGCCCGTTCGACGGTCGAGTCGACGGCAGAGAAACGGTTGAGAATCGGCTGAGAAGAAGAAAGGCCCATGACCGGATTACCCTCCCGGCGCGGAACCGCCCGGGTTTCGGCCGTCGCACTGTTCCTGTCGGTGCTGTCGGCCCTGCCGCCCACCACCCCGCCCGCGGACGCCGCGGCCCCTGGGCCCTGTCGTTTGGATCATCCCGGCGTCGCAGGATCTGGCACGCCCATCTGCCGCGTTGTCGTCAGTCGCCGACGCGCCGCGTCGACTCCCTCCTCCGCCTTGCAGCTGCACGCACCAGACCCCGCTCGACTCGGCCGGGACGCACCGTCCCTCACAGCCGGGCTGATCCAAACGACAGAGCCTAGGCCGCCGTCGGACCGCGCGCTCGCCCGCACCCCGGCGCGGCCCGCCCCCTCGCGTGAGCAGTTCTACCTGGCACTGCCGGACCGCTTCGCCAACGGCTCCACCGCCAACGACGAAGGCGGTCTCACCGGCGACCGCTCCCGGACCGGACACGACCCGACCGACAAACACTTCTACCAGGGCGGCGACCTCAGGGGCCTGATCGACAAGCTCGACTACATCAAGGGCCTGGGCACCACCGCGATCTGGATGGCGCCGGTCTTCGAGAACAAGCCGGTGCAGACCATGAGCGGCACGGAGATGGCCAGCTACCACGGCTACTCGATCACGGACTTCACCCGGGTCGACCCGCACTTCGGCACCAACGCCGAGCTCGCGGAGCTCGTCGACAAGGCCCATGCCAAGGGCATGAAGGTCTTCTTCGACGTCATCACCAACCACACCGCCGACACCGTCGACTACGCGGAGCAGAAGTACGGCTACCGCTCCAAGGGCGCCCACCCCTACCTCGACACCGAGGGCCGTCCCTTCGACGACAGCACCGGCATGGGCGAGGTCGACGAGGACAGCTTCCCCTACACGCCGCGGAACCGCACCGGCGAGCACGACACCAAGGTCCCGGCTTGGCTGAACGACCCGACCATGTACCACAACCGGGGCGACTCCACCTTCGCCGGCGAGAGCGCCCTGTACGGCGACTTCATCGGCAACGACGACCTGTGGACGGAGCGGCCCGAAGTCGTCGAGGGCATGCGGCGCATCTACGAGACGTGGGTGCGGGACTTCGGCATCGACGGCTTCCGCGTCGACACGGCGAAGAACGTCAACATGGCCTTCTGGACACAGTGGGCCACGGCGCTGGACGCCTACGCCGCCCGGCAGGGGAAGCCGGACTTCTTCATCTTCGCGGAGGCCTTCTCCGCCGACCCCGTCGTCATGGCCCCCTACCTGACCGAAGGCCGGCTCGACGCCACGCTCGACTTCCCGCTGCAGGCGGCGATCCGCAACTACACGTCCCGCGGCGGCCCCACCCGTGACCTCGCGCACGTCCTCGCCCAGGACTACCGCTACACCACCGACAAGGCCAGCGCGTACAGCGAGGTGACCTTCCTCGGCAGTCACGACATGGGCCGCATCGGGGGCTTCGTCAGCCAGGACAACCCCGGTGCGGACGACGCCGAACTGCTGCGCCGTGACCGGTTCGCGCACGAGCTGCTGTTCCTGTCCCGGGGGAACCCGGTGATCTACGCGGGCGACGAGCAGGGCTTCACCGGACCGGCGGGTGATGTGTACGCCCGGCAGACGCTGTTCGCCTCGAAGGTCGAGGACTACCTGGACGACGACCAGATCGGCACGGAGCGTACCCATGCCTCGGACGCGTACGACGTGACGCATCCGCTGTACACGTCTATCGCTGATCTATCGCGGTTGACGAAGCGCCATCCGGCTTTGCGCGACGGCGTTCAGCAGGAGCGGTACGCGGACGACGGGGCGGGTGTGTACGCGTTCTCGCGCACGGACCCGAAGCGGAGGGTCGAGTACGTCGTCGCGGTGAACAACACCGAGCGGGCCCGGACGGTGGAGCTGCCGACGTATACGGCCGGGATGGACTTCCGCGGCGTGTACGGGTCGTCGGTGCGGCTGACCAGCGGCGCTGACAAGAAGATCTCGGTGGAGGTGCCGCCGTTGTCGGCGGTGGTGCTGAAGGCGGCCGGGCCGCTGGCGTCCCCGGCCGCGCGGCCGTCGGTGTCGGTGAAGGCGCCGGCGGCCGGTGCCACGGGTGACGTGGAGGTTTCGGCGGATGTGGACGGCGGTTCGCTGAACCGGGTCGTGTTCGCCGCGCAGGTCGGTGACGGGCCGTGGCGGACGCTGGGTTCGGCCGACCACGCCCCGTACAAGGTGACCCAGCACCTGACCGAGACGGTGCGGGCCGGGACCCCGTTGCGGTACAAGGCCGTGGTCGTCGACAGTGCCGGACGCACCGCGAGCGCCACCGCCGCCACCACCGCCGGACAACCGCCCGCAGCCGAGAGACCGACGGCGAAGCGACATCACGCGGTCGTCCACCACCGGCGTGCCGACGGCGACTACGACGGTCTGCTGCTGCGGACCGCCGACGGTACGACCGCCCCGTTCATCGGCCGCGACGCCTACGGCGCCTTCGCGTGGATCACACCCGGCGCCGGCACCGGCACCATCCGCTTCACCGTCGAGAAGGACGGTGTCGCCGACGGCCCCGAGCGCGCCTTCGACTTCGCCGCGACCGGCGAGGTGTGGACCGAGGAGAACAGCGCGACCGTCAGGATGGCCAGACCCAAGGCCGCGTATCCGCCGCAGGACGGGAGCAAGGCCGTCCTGCACTACCACCGGCCCGACGGCGACTACGAGGGATGGGGCCTGCACACCTGGACCGGATCCGCGGATCCGCCCGAATGGAACGACCCCATCCTGCCGGTGCGCGAGGACTCCTTCGGGCTGGTCTTCGAAGTGCCGCTGAACGACGGCGCGGCCTCGCTGAGCTACATCCTGCACAAGAAGGAGGAGAAGGACGTCCCGGTCGACGAAGCACTCGACTTCTCCCTGTACGGGCACGAGGTCTGGCGCGTGGCGGGCGAGACCGCCTATCTGACGCCCTCTCCCGGCGGCGCCTTCGGCCTCGACCTGGGCGCGTCGGAGGCCGCCTGGATCGGCGACGACACCGTCGTATGGGCGGGTGAGGGCACGGGTGTCGCCAGTCAGCAACTGGTGTACGCCACCGAGGGCGACCTCACGCTCGAGAACGGCGCACTGTCCGACGAGGGGCAGTGGCTGCGGCTCGTACCGACCGAGCTGACCGAGGCACAGAAGTCCCGCCACCCGCAGTACGCGCAAGCCTCCGCGTTCCGTGTGGACCCGAGGGACCGCGACCGCGTCGGCCAGGCCCTCGGGGCCCTGCTGATCGCCACCCAACGCGCGGACAGCGGTGCCCTGCTGGGCGCCACCGGCGTGCGTATCGAAGACGGACAACCGGAAGGATCCGACAAGTGACCGGTGCGTTCTCAGACCGAAGAGACGCAAGAGCTGGAAGAAGCCGAAGAGGCCGAGGAGATGGAAGAAGCGTCCCAGTGCCCGGCTTCACCACCGTCGCCGCCTCGGCCGTGGTTGCCGCACTGCTCACCGCGGTGCTCGGCACACCCCAGCCGGCGGCCGCGGCGTCCCGGCCGCCCGGGCCGCCGTCCGACGCGCGGCTGGCCGCCGAGCCGGCCCGCCATGACCTGACCCGGGAGCAGTCCTACTTCCTGCTGCCCGACCGGTTCGCCAACGGCTCCACGGCCAACGACCGCGGAGGCCTCACCGGCGGCCGGGGCACGACGGGCTTCGACCCGACGGACAAGGGCTTCTACCAGGGTGGCGATCTCAGAGGCCTGATCAAGAAGCTCGACTACATCAAGGGCCTCGGCACCACCGCGATCTGGATGGCGCCGATCTTCAAGAACAAGCCGGTGCAGGGCGGCGGTGAGTCCGCCGGGTACCACGGATACTGGATCACCGACTTCACCCAGGTCGACCCGCACTTCGGCACCAACGCCGAGCTCGCGGAACTCATCGACAAGGCCCATGCCAAGGGCATGAAGGTCTTCTTCGACGTCATCACCAACCACACCGCCGACACCGTCACGAACGCCGAGAAGAAGTACGGCTACCGCCCCAAGGGCGCCTACCCCTACCTCGACACCGAGGGCCGTCCCTTCGACGACGGCACCGGCATGGGCGAGGTCGACGAGGACAGCTTCCCGTACACGCCCGTCGTGAACGAGGACGAGGCCGACACCAAGGTCCCGGCGTGGCTGAACGACCCGACCATGTATCACAACCGGGGCGACTCCACCTTCGCCGGTGAGAGCGGCCTGTACGGAGACCACACCGGTCTCGACGACCTGTGGACCGAGCGGCCCGAGGTCGTCGAGGGCCTGGAGAAGATCTACCAGAGGTGGGTCAAGGACTTCGACGTGGACGGCTTCCGCGTCGACACGGTCCGCAACGTCGACATGCCGTTCTGGACCCAGTGGGCCACCGCGATCGACGCCTACGCGGCGAAGAAGGGGCGCGAGGACTTCTTCGTCTTCGGCGAGACCCTCTCCTCCGACCCGGCCGTCACGGCGCCCTACGTGACCCGGGGCCGTCTCGACGCCACCCTCGACTTCCCGCTGCAGAACGCCATCCGCGGCTACGCCTCCCAGGACAAGCCGGCGAGCACTCTCTCCGGCGTCCTCGCCCAGGACTACCGCTACACCACCGACAAGGCCAACGCCTACGAGCAGGTGACCTTTCTCGGCAACCACGACATGGGCCGCATCGGAAGCTTCGTCAGCCAGGACAATCCCGGCGCGGACGACGCGGAGCTGCTGCGGCGTGACCGGTTCGCGCACGAGCTGCTGTTCCTGTCCCGGGGAAACCCCGTGATCTACGCCGGTGACGAGCAGGGCTTCACCGGACCGGGCGGGGACAAGGGCGCGCGGCAGACGCTGTTCGCCTCGAAGGTCGAGGACTACCTGGACGACGACCAGATCGGCACGGAACGTACCCACGCCGACGACGCATACGATCCGACGCATCCGCTGTACCGGTCGATCGCATCCCTGTCGCGGTTGACGAAACGTCATCCGGCGTTGCGTGACGGCGTTCAGCAGGAGCGGTACGCGGACGACGGGGCGGGTGTGTACGCGTTCTCGCGCACGGACCCGAAGCAGCGGGTCGAGTACGTCGTCGCGGTGAACAACGCCGACAGGACACGGACCGTCGACGTGCCGACGTATACGGCCGGAATGGACTTCCGCGGCGTGTACGGGTCGTCGGTGCGGCTGACCAGCGGCGCTGACAAGAAGATCTCGGTGGAGGTGCCGCCGTTGTCGGCGGTGGTGCTGAAGGCGGCCGGGCCGCTGGCGTCCCCGGCCGCGCGGCCGTCGGTGTCGGTGAAGGCGCCGGCGGCCGGTGCCACGGGTGACGTGGAGGTTTCGGCGGATGTGGACGGCGGTTCGCTGAACCGGGTCGTGTTCGCCGCGCAGGTCGGTGACGGGCCGTGGCGGATGCTGGGTTCGGCCGACCACGCCCCGTACAAGGTGACCCAGCACCTGACCGAGACGGTGCGGGCCGGGACCCCGTTGCGGTACAAGGCCGTGGTCGTCGACAGTGCCGGACGCACCGCGAGCGCCACCGCCGCGACCACCGCCGGACAACCGCCGCTCAAGCCCAGGCCGAGCGCGGTGGACCGGCCCTACGCCGTGGTGCACTACAAGCGGACGGACGGCGACTACGACGGCTGGCAGCTCAAGTCGTCGGCGGGCACCGCCGACTTCACCGGCCGAGACGCCTACGGCGCTTTCGCCTGGGTCGCGTTGACCGACGGTGCCGGCGACATGACGTACACCGTGGAGAAGGGCGGCACCGCGGACGGCCCGCAGCGCACGCTGGAGCCGGCGAAGACGGGCGAGGTCTGGATCGAGCAGGGCGAGGACGGACAGGCGGTGACGGCGCCCGAGGGCGCGTACCCGCCGCAGGACCAGAAGAAGGCCGTCCTGCACTACCACCGCGCCGACGGCGACTACGACGGCTGGGGCCTGCACACCTGGACCGGCGCGGCGAACCCGACGGACTGGACCAAGCCGTTGCAGCCGGTCGGCAGGGACAGCTTCGGCGTGATCTTCGAGGTGCCCCTCGCCGACAGGGCCACGTCCCTCAGCTACATCGTCCACAAGGGCGACGAGAAGGACATCCCGAGCGACCGCTCTCTCGACTTCGCCGGCCACGGCAAGGACGTCTGGCTCATCGGAGGCACCGGCGGCTACCTGCTGCCGACCACCGGCTCCGCTCCCGACCTCGATCTCGGCACCTCCAAAGCCCAGTGGATCGACGCGGAGACCGTGGTGTGGAAGGTCAAGGCCACCGACGCCACCAGCCAGCAGCTCGTGTACGCGCCCGAAGGAGACATCACCGTCGAGGACGGCACCCTCTCCCACGAGGGACACTGGCTCCGGCTGACGCCGACGACCCTCAGCGACGCGCAGAAGGCCGCCCACCCGCACCTGAAGGACCATCCGGCCTTCACGGTCGACCCGCGCGACCGCGACCGTGTCCGTACCGCGCTGCGCGGCCAGGTCATCGCCACTCAGCGGGCCGCCAACGGCGCGCTGCTCGCGGCCACGGGCGTACAGATCCCCGGGGTGCTGGACGACCTCTACGGCGAGGCGCGCGACGCCCGCCTCGGGCCCGTCTTCGACCGGGGCCGGCCCACCCTGTCCGTCTGGGCCCCCACGGCCCGCGAGGTGTCCCTGGAACTGGACGGCCGGCTGATACCGATGCGCCGGAACGGTGACACGGGTGTCTGGTCGGTGACCGGATCCGGCGCCTGGACCGGCAAGCCGTACCGGTACGCCGTCACGGTGTGGGCTCCGTCCGTCCGCAGGATCGTCACCAACA
The DNA here is from genome assembly GCF_001905845.1 of Streptomyces sp. TSRI0107. Lineage (GTDB taxonomy): Bacteria > Actinomycetota > Actinomycetes > Streptomycetales > Streptomycetaceae > Streptomyces. The sequence goes on from NZ_LIVZ01000014.1 coordinate 274,589, forward strand.
AGGTCACCGACCCCTACTCGGTGGCCCTGACGGCCGACTCCGCACGCAGCCTCGTCGTCGATCTGGACGACGAGTCGCTGGCGCCGCCGGGGTGGTCCGAGCTGGAGAAACCCCAGGCCGTGCCGCTGAAGGACGCGCAGATACAGGAACTGCACGTGCGTGACCATTCCGTAGCCGACACGACGGTCCCGGCCGCCGAGCGCGGCACCTACGCCGCCTTCACCCGGAAGAACTCGGCGGGCAGCAGGCACCTGCGCGCCCTGGCCGAGGCGGGCACCTCCCATGTGCACCTGCTGCCCGTCTTCGACTTCTCCACCGTGCCGGAGAAGGCCGCCGACCGGGCGACGCCGGGATGCGACCTGGCCTCTTACCCGGCCGACTCCGACAAGCAGCAGGAGTGCACCGGGAAGACCGCCGCGAAGGACGCCTACAACTGGGGCTACGACCCGTACCACTTCACCGTCCCCGAGGGCTCCTACGCCAGTGACCCGGCCGGGACGCGGCGCACGGTCGAGTTCCGGAGGATGGTGAAGGCGCTCAACGAGGACGGCCTCGGGGTCGTGATGGACGTGGTCTACAACCACACCGTCGCGGGCGGCCAGGCGGACGCCTCGGTCCTCGACAAGGTGGTGCCCGGCTACTACCACCGGCTCCTCGCCGACGGCTCCATCGCCACCTCGACCTGCTGCGCCAACACGGCCACCGAGAACGCCATGATGGGCAAGCTGGTCGTGGACTCCGTCGTCACCTGGGCCAGGGAGTACAAGGTCGACGGCTTCCGCTTCGACCTCATGGGCCACCACCCGAAGGAGAACATCCTCGCCGTCCGCAAGGCCCTCGACGCGCTGACCGTCGCGAAGGACGGCGTCGACGGCAAGAAGATCATCCTGTACGGCGAGGGCTGGAACTTCGGCGAGATCGCCGACGACGCCCGCTTCGTCCAGGCCACGCAGAAGAACATGGCCGGCACCGGCATCGCCACCTTCTCCGACCGGGCCCGTGACGCGGTGCGCGGCGGCGGCCCCTTCGACGCCGACCCCGGCGTCCAGGGCTTCGCCTCCGGCCTGTACACCGACCCCAACCCGAACGCGGAGAACGGCACCGAGGCCGAGCAGAAGGCCCGGCTGCTGCACTACCAGGACCTGATCAAGGTCGGGCTGTCCGGCAACCTCGCCGACTACCGCTTCACCGACACCGACGGCAAGGAGGTCACCGGCGCGGAGGTCGACTACGACGGCGCCCCCGCGGGCTACGCGAAGGAGCCGGGCGACGCCCTCGCCTACGTCGACGCGCACGACAACGAGACACTGTTCGACGCGCTCGCCTTCAAGTTGCCGGCCGGCACGTCCGCGGCCGACCGGGCCCGTATGCAGCTCCTGGCGATGGCGACGGCCACCCTCTCGCAGGGCCCGGCCCTCTCCCAGGCGGGCACCGACCTGCTGCGCTCCAAGTCTCTGGACCGCAACTCCTTCGAGAGCGGGGACTGGTTCAACGCGATCCACTGGAACTGCGCCGACGGCAACGGCTTCGGCCGCGGCCTGCCCCCGGCCGCCGACAACCAGGCCAAGTGGCCGTACGCCAAGGCGCTGCTGACCAAGATCCAGGTCGGCTGCCCGCAGATCGAGGGCACCTCGGCCGCGTACCGGGACCTGCTGAGGATCCGTACGACGGAGAAGGCGTTCTCCCTCGACACGGCCGCGCAGGTGCAGACCGCGCTGTCCTTCCCGCTGTCCGGCACCGAGGAGACGCCCGGCGTGATCACCATGAAGCTGGGTGACCTGGTCGTCGTCTTCAACACCACCGGCGAGCGGCAGTCCCAGAGGGTGACCGAACCGGGCGGCAGCGACTACCGGTTGCACCCGGTGCAGGCCACCGGCGCGGACCGGGTGGTCAGGACGGCCGCGTACACGAAGAGCACCGGGACCTTCGAGGTGCCGGGTCGTTCCGTGGCGGTCTTCAAGCGCTGACGGAAACCACCGACAAGGGGCCCGCGCCGGTCGTCCGGCACGGGCCCCTGCACGTGCTTTCGGCCTTTCCGCGGCCGTGCCGTCCACCGTGCTTCCGTCGTCGTCGGCACTCAGCCCACGCCGCTGAGCTGGCTCTCAGGAGCAGAGGAGTGACCCACAGTCATTGAAAGCCGCCTGGCAAGGCTCTGAAACTTGCCGCAAAGCCTTTCATGACTCGCTGGATACTGCGTACGCTGTGGGCGTCCGTTCATCAACTGAAGGGGAGAAGTGCGATGAGGCGGTTTATGCGTTCAACTATTGTTGTTTCGGTCGCGGCTCTGGCCGTGGCGGCGTCGGGTTCGGCGCAGGCCGAGTCCCAGGACGATGCGGGAAGCCGGCTCGCCGCCCCCGACTGCGTGACGTTCAGCGCGGACTGGCGCTACACGTTCGTCACCAACGACTGCTCCGACACCCTCACCGTGAAGGTCGTGTACCGCGACGGGACCGACGTCCCCTGCCGGCTGGCCCCGCCGAAAGCCCTGATCACCTTCCCGGGGTACGGGACCTCGGGCAACGAGGTGCTGGGCGTCGACGTGTGCTGAGCCGGAGGCAGGCATCACGTCGCCCGGAACAGCCCTGTCTCGACCTCCGCGACCCGTCCTTCGGCCAGGAGGCGGTCCAGGTGCTGCACGGCGGTCCTGCGTTCCACCGGCCTCACGTGCGGGCCCTCCACGTGGGGCCGGTAGACCAGGCGGTGCTCGACGATCTCGGCGACGGTCCGCGGTTCGCCGAGGAAGGCGAGCAGTGCCGCCTCCCGTTTCCGCACCACGCCGGCGAACGCGTCGAGCCGGTGCCGGAACTCCGCGGCGCCCTCGATCACGCCCTTCTGGTGTGACGTGCCGTACCAGCGTGCGTCGATCTCCCGGCAGCGGCGCATCGACGCCTCGAAGTCCTCGAGGCTGCTGCCGGCGTCGCCGTAGTACGGGCCGAACGACGTCAGGTCGATGTCCGCGACGAAGAAGAAGCCGTCCGGCTCGATCAGGAAGCCGCTGTGTCCTGCGGTGTGGCCGGGGAGGTGGACGACGGTGACGGTCCGTCCGCCGAGGTCGAACACGGCGCCGTCGGCGAAGCCCGTCGCGTCGGGACGTCCCCGCACATGGAACTCCCGCCGCATCATCTCGTCGACTGCGGCGGCCGCCTCGGGCGGGAGGCCGAGCCCGGCGATCAGGACCTCGGGGGAGCGCAGGGCGCCGAGATCGCCTTCATGGACGTGGACCGGCACGTCGTAGCTGCCGAGACCGGCGATGTGGTCCTCGTGCGCGTGGCTGACGAGGACCAGGTCCGCGGGCGGCGCGGATTCGACGAGCGACAACGACGGATCGACGACCAGCGATGCCGTCGAGCCCCGCACGAGCAGTGAATTGCCGAAGGGGTAGGCGCCCAGTCGAGCGCCGACGAGCACGCTGACCTCGCCGAATTCCGCTGTCGTGTATGCCGTGCTGTTCATCTTCACGATTCCCGTCGGACGAATACCAGTGGAACGAATACCAGTCGAAAGCTGCCCGGCAGCAGTGTGTACCGTCGGTCACCGGCACCGGCGTCAGCGCACCGGCTCGGGGCGGTCGGCGTCCAGGTGGGCGGTGAGGAAGCGGGCGGCGCGGTCGAGTGCGGCGTCCGCCTCGTCGAGGCGGCCGTAGTGGTGATGGAAGACGTGGGGGAGGCCGGGCCCGACTTCGAGCGTGACCTCGACGTCGTCGGCGCCCGCGCGGCCGGCCAGCCGGACCGCGTCGTCGAGCAGCACCTCGTTCGCCCCGACCTGCACGAGCAGCGGGGGCAGTCCGGTGAGGTCGGCGAAGACCGGGCTGGCCAGGGGGTGCGCCCGGTCGCCCGCGCCGACGTAGAGATCGGCGTAGGCGCGTATGTCGGCCTCGTCGAAGATGGGGTCGGCGTCCTCCTTGGAGCGGATGCTTCCGCCGGCCAGGGTGAGGTCGACCCAGGGGGAGAGGACGACCACGGCGGCCGGTTGCGGCAGCCCGGCCTCCCGGGCCGCGAGCAGCGTGGCGATGGTCAGGCCGCCACCGGCGGAGTCGCCGGCCATGACGAGGTCCCGTGGGTCGGTGCCCGCCGCCAGCAGTTCGCTATAGGCCGCGAGCCCGTCGTCGACGGCCGCGGGGAAAGGGTGCTCCGGCGCCAGCCGGTAATCCACCGACAGGGCGCGCAGCCGGGCGCGGCGGGCCAGTTCACCCACCAGCCCCGCATGGGTGTCCGGTGAGCCGATGACGTAGCCGCCGCCGTGCAGGTAGAGCAGCCGGCCGCGGCCGGAGACCTCGGCCGGCTCCAGTTCCAGCGCCGGCCGCCCGCCCAGGACGGTCCTCCGGGTGACCACGCCGTCCGGCGCTGGGCGGCTGATGGCCGCGGCGAAACCGCCGCGCTGCTCCTCGACGGTGGGCGGCGTCTCGCTGCGAGGGGCGGAACGGAGCATGGCGTCGAGGGCGTCGCGCTGCTGTCGGGACATGGTGGGCCTCCATCGGTCGGGGTGCGAGGATGGATTCCTGGGAATCCATCTGTCCGAGCCCAACCGGATTCCGAGGAAGATGATTCCCAGGAATCTATTGGAGGTTGCTGTGAGCCACGTCACCCAGGTCTTCACCGACCTCGTCCGCGTCGAGACCCGGCTCTACAACGCGGTCAGCGCCCGGCTGCGCGCCGAACAAGACCTGAGCCTCGGGCAGTTCGAGTTCCTGGAGATCATCGACCGCGTGCCCGGGTGCCGCGTGCTCGACATCGTCGGCGAACTGGCGATCACCGTCGGGGCCGTCAGCAAGGCGGTCGACCGGCTGGTGGCCGCGGGCTGGTGCGTGCGGGTCGCGCACCCCCAGGACCGCCGCTCGTCCGTCCTGCGCCTCACACCCGTGGGCAGGAAGAAGCTGGCCGCTTCCCGACCCGTCGTCGAAAGTGAGCTGCTCTCGCTGACCGCGGCGGTTCCCCCGGGCGACCTGACCCGTGTCGCCTCGACGCTGGCCGCCCTTCGCACGACCCTCGAGACGGGCGCCCACGGTCAGCCGGGTTGAGGCCGACCACGATGTGTGGCCGCGCGTCGTGTGCGTCGCTGCCTTGTTCAGCGGGCCGGCTCGCGCTTGAGGATCTTTCCGGTGGCGGTCATCGGCAGGCTGGGCACGAACTCGACGACGCGCGGGTACTTGTAGGACGCCATCTGCGCCCGACGACTACCTGGGCCCGGGGGTCTGGGCACACATACCGAGCCTCGTGCCCCTCAACATGATCAGCGATCACCTCGTCCAGATCCTCGGGACGGTCGCGATGCCCCACCTGATCCTGCGCGTCGCCGCGTCCCGCAGCGGCCGCTCGGCACGGCGATCCATGAGCATCGCCGCGCGCCTGACCGGTGTCTACTTCCTCTTCCTGATCGCCACGGGCTCGCGGCCGCGGCGGTGGTCGGCGGCTGGGGAATCGGCATGGTCGACGCCAATGGGCAGGCCTCCCCGATCCTGCTCGCCTCCGGCGTCCTGCCGAACGGCTCCGCCACGCGCGCCGCGCTGATCACCGTCGTGGCCTGTGTCGCTTTCCTGGTCGTCCTCACGACCGTGACCAGCGTGGTGTTCGCGGCCGCGGTCTCCCTTCCTGGGCCGGCAGAAGGTCGTCGTCGTCGAAGGGAGGCGCGGTGGCGCGGCGGAGGAAGTGGGCGAGGCCCAGGATGTTGCCGCGGGCCCGCAGGGGCAGCAGCAGCGCGGAGTGCCGGCCGGATGCGGGCGCCGTGACGCGGAGCAGGCGCGGCTGCCCCGAGGCCAGAGCGCGCGCCGGTTCCGACTCCGGCGGGTAGGTGTGCGTCCGGCCGGTGGCGACCGGCAGGTCCACGTCGTCGTCCAGCGCCGAACGCCGGGCGATCCTACGCAGCACCGGCGTGCGCGCGGTCGGCGCGGGCGGATGGGCGTCGCCGTCGTGGAGCAGGGAGTCGAGGAGGTCGACGGTGACGAGGTCCGCGAAGTCCTCGGTACCGAACTCCGCCAGCTCCTCGGCGGTAAGGGCGGTGTCGAGACTCGCACCGATCCGCCGACTCACCTCGTTCGTCAACAGCAGCCGTTGCTGCACCCGCCGGCAGCCGTTGCTGCACCCGCCGGTCGCGCTCCTCCTGATACGCCGCGACGACCTGCTCCGAGCCGCGGTCGACGTACGCGAGAGCCGCGCCCACCAGCCGCGAGGCCGCGGCGTTCGTCAGCTCCCAGTCGTCGTTGCTGAGCCGCGCGGCCTCGCCCTGGATCAGCTGGACCAGGACCATGTGACCGAGGCGGTAGGAACGCAGCAGCCGGCTGATCGGCACCCCGCGCCGGGCGGCCTGCCGGGCGAGCTCCAGCGCCTCGGCCGGCGCCTCGACCTCCGCCGCGTCGATGCGCCCTTCGAGCACGTCGAGGAACCTGGTGATGTGCCCGGCCGTCTCCTCCAGCGCGAGCCCGGCGAGCTCCTCGTGTTCTTACAGCTCGGGCATGTCCACGCGCAGCCGCCGCAGCAGCAGGTCGGCCGACTCCTGCGCCCGGGGCCTGAGCTCCTCAGCCAGACGACGGAGGAACGCGTCGACATCGATGCCCATGCCGGAAACGAACCCAAGCTCCCGAATCCGCGCCGCTCCAAGCTGATCGACCGGCCGGGCTCTCACAGGGCGACAAACTCTTGATCGGCTTACGATATGTGAAGAATCTCCGGTAAGTCGGCTACCGATTCAGTCGGCGGGAGGCGGGACTCCATGGCCCGTAACGAAGACACATCAGGGCTGGTGGCGGAACTCTTCGCGGAGTTCGCAGGCACCATGGTGCTCATTTTGTTCGGCTGCGGTGTGGTGGCTCAGGTGGTCGCAGGTGGAGCGCTCACCACCCCACCCGGCGGTCTGGGCGACCACGACAGCATCGCCTGGGCGTGGGGGCTCGGCGTGACCCTCGGTGTGTACGTGGCGGCACGGATCAGCGGCGCCCACATCAACCCCGCGGTGACACTGGCCCTCGCCGCCTTCAAGGGATTCCCCTGGAAGAAGGTGGCACCCTACGCCGTCGCTCAGACCGCGGGCGCCTTCGTGGCCGCTCTGCTGGTGCGATGGAACTACACAGAGGCGCTGGCGAAGGCGGATCCAGGGCACACGATCAAGACGCAGGGAGTCTTCTCGACCCTGCCCGCCAACGGCAACACGAACCTGCCGGTTTACGAGTGGGGTGCGTTCCGTGACCAGGTCATCGGCACGGCGATCCTGCTGATGCTGGTCATGGCGGTGACCGACCTGCTGAACAATCCCCCGGGCGCCAATATGGCCCCGTTCATCGTGGGACTCATCGTGGTCGCGATCGGCATGGCGTGGGGCACCAACGCGGGATACGCGATCAACCCGGCACGTGACTTCGGCCCACGCCTGGCGAGCTATATCACCGGGTACGGCGGAGCGTGGCGAGATCAGTACGGCAATCTCTACTTCTGGGTGCCGATCGTCGGACCGCTGATCGGTGGCCTGGTGGGTGCGTTCATCTACAAGTTCCTCATCGGCCGGTTCCTGCCGACCGCGAAACCCGAGCCTCCGGGCCGCGTGCCCGCCCCGGAAGGCTGACCGGCCCAGCGGCCCGGCGGCGCGCAGCCCCGGTTCTCTCCGGAGAGGGAGTCAACTCATGGCGGACTTCGTGGGCGCGGTGGACCAGGGAACCACCAGCACTCGGTTCATGATCTTCGACCACGACGGCAACGAGGTGGCCAAGCACCAGCTGGAGCACGCCCAGATCCTGCCGCGCTCGGGCTGGGTCGAACACGACCCCGTGGAGATCTGGGAACGCAGCAACACCGTGATGCAGACCGCCATGCGGGAGCGCAACCTGTCCGCATCGGACCTGGCTGCGATCGGCATCACCAACCAGCGGGAGACGACCGTGGTCTGGGACCCCCGGAACGGCCGCCCGTACCACAACGCCATCGTCTGGCAGGACACCCGCACCGACTCCATCGCGGCGGCACTGGAGCGGGACGGCCGCGGCGACGTCATTCGCCGGAAGGCGGGCCTCCCCCCGGCGACCTACTTCTCCGGCGGCAAGATCCAATGGATGCTGGAGAACGTCGACGGCCTGCGCGAGGCCGCCGAGGCAGGCCACGCGCTCTTCGGCAACACCGACTGCTGGGTGCTGTGGAACCTGACCGGCGGGCCGGAGGGCGGAACCCACGCCACCGACGTGACCAATGCCAGCCGCACCATGCTCATGAACCTGGAAACCCTCGACTGGGACGACGAGCTGCTCGGTTTCTTCGGCATCCCGCGAGCGATGCTGCCACGCATCAATCCCTCGTCCCATGCCGACGCCTACGGCCAGGCGCGCACCTCCCGGCCACTGCGGGCCGCCATCCCCATCACCGGCGTACTGGGGGACCAGCAGGCCGCCACCGTGGGCCAGGTGTGCTTCGCTCCCGGGGAGGCCAAGAACACCTACGGCACCGGCAACTTCCTGGTGCTCAACACGGGCACGGAGCTGGTGCGCTCCCGGCACGGGCTGCTGACCACGGTGGCGTACCAGCTCGGCGACGGCCCGGCGATCTACGCCCTCGAAGGCTCCATGGCCGTGACGGGCTCGGCCGTACAGTGGCTGCGCGACCAGCTGAAGATCATCCGTAGTGCGGCGGAGAGCGAGCAGCTGGCGGCGACCGTGGAGGACAACGGCGGCATGTACTTCGTGCCGGCCTTTTCCGGCCTGTTCGCGCCCTACTGGCGTTCCGACGCCCGAGGGGCGATGGTCGGGCTGTCCCGCTTCCACACCGGCGGCCACATCGCACGGGCCACGCTGGAAGCCATCTGCTACCAGAGCCGCGACGTGGTGGAGGCCATGGAGCAGGACTCCGGTGTCCATCTGGACGTGCTGAAGGTCGACGGCGGGGTGACCGCCAATGATCTGTGCATGCAGATGCAGGCCGACATCCTCGGCGTCCCGGTCAGCCGTCCGGTCGTCGCCGAGACCACCGCGCTGGGTGCCGCCTATGCCGCCGGGCTCGCCACCGGTTTCTGGCGGAGCGAGGACGAACTGCGTACCCACTGGCAGGAATCCAAGCAGTGGCAGCCGCGGTGGAGCGACGAGCAGCGCGCGGAGGGCTACGCCGGCTGGAAGAAGGCGGTGGAGCGGACCCTCGACTGGACAACGGTCGACTAGGGGCTTCAGGCGGCCGCCGTCAGCCTTCGGCGACGTCCTCGTTACGCCCTTCGGCGAACTCCCACCAGGCGAGCGGGAGCCAGTCGCCGCCCACGAAGGCGTCGACGGTCGACCCGCGTCCGCTGATGGTCACAGGCGTTCCAGGCGGGTACGTCGTCCCGGACACGCCGGGCACAGGGACGAGCAGGGTCCCGAAGCGCTGAGTCACTTTCCCGGCCTCCGATTCGGCGCGAGGTTGAATTCGATAATTACTCGAAAATACCCGGCTTGTCCCGCGCTTCCTATAGGGGGACCATGAGAGTTGGGTCACGTGAGGCGAACGGCCGCAGCTCTTTCCGTCGTTTCCACTGACCGTCCGCGCCAGGTTACGTTCGGTTGACGGCCGTTTGCCTCCGGCAGCGACGACATATCGCTCAACGGAGGTGTTGGTATGAAGGCCGTTGTCTACAAGGGACCGTTCGAAGTAGCGGTCGAAGAAGTCGAGAACCCTCGGCTCCAGCACCCGAACGACGTGATCGTACGGATCACGTCCACCGCGATATGCGGCTCCGACCTGCACATGTACGAGGGTCGCACGGCTGCCGAGCCGGGCATCGTCTTCGGTCACGAGAACATGGGCGTCGTCGAGGAGCTCGGCGAGGGAGTCACGGCGCTCAAGCAGGGCGACCGCGTGGTCATGCCCTTCAATGTCGCCTGCGGATTCTGCAAGAACTGCGTGGCGGACTATACCGGCTTCTGCCTCACCGTGAATCCGGGATTCGCCGGTGGCGCGTACGGCTATGTGGCGATGGGGCCGTGGACCGGCGGTCAGGCCGAATACGTGCGCGTACCGTACGCCGACTTCAACTGTCTGAAGCTGCCGGAAGGCACCGAGCACGAAAGTGATTTCGTTCTGCTCGCCGACATCTTCCCGACCGGCTATCACGGCAACGAGCTCGCCCAGGTCTCTCCGGGCGAGAGTGTCGTGGTGTACGGCGGTGGCCCCGTCGGTCTCATGGCCGCCTACTCGGCCATGCTGCGCGGTGCCTCGAAGGTGTTCGTCGTGGACCGGGTGCTCGAGCGGCTGCAGAAGGCCGAGGAGATCGGAGCGATCCCGATCAACTTCGCCGAGGGCAACCCCGTGGAGCAGATCAAGGAGCAGACGAACGGCGAAGGCACGGACAAGGGCATCGACGCGGTCGGGTATCAGGCCGTGGCCGGGGGCACGGACCGCGAGGAACCCGCGGCCGTTCTGAACTCGGTCATCGAGACCGTGCGGCCGACCGGAGCGCTCGGCATACCCGGCCTCTATGTGCCGGCCGACCCGGGTGCGCCGGACGAGCAGGCCAAGCATGGCCGGCTCATGGTCGCGATCGGGAGGCTCTTCGAGAAGGGGCTGCGTCTGGGTACCGGGCAGTGCAACGTGAAGCGCTACAACCGGCAGCTGCGCGACCTCATCATCGAGGGCCGCGCACGGCCGAGCTTCGTCGTCTCTCACGAGCTGTCGCTGGAGGAGGCGCCCACGGCGTACGACAAGTTCGACAAGCGTGTCGAGGGCTACACCAAGGTCGTCCTGCACCCGGGGCGGTAGCGCGGTAGCTCTTGCGCGGCGGCGCAACAGGACGTCCGCTGCCCCGGCCGCCCGTCGGCAGGCGGCCGGGTCAGCGGATCACCAGGACGTGGTCGCCGCGCGGAAGCAGCTCGCCCACGACGGGCGCCCCGGGGATCTCGCCGGCCACCAGCAGCCCGCCGGAGGTCTGCGCGTCGGCCAGGAGCAGTGCCTCGTCCTCGCTCACCGCCGACAGGTCGGTGTGCGGGCGCACCCACTCCAGGTTCCGGCGGGTGCCCCCGCTGACATATCCGTCCCGCAGCGCCTGCCGGGCGCCGTCGAGGTAGGGAACGGCGCTCGCGTCGATCAGCGCGGTGACCCCGCTCGCCCGCGCGAGCTTGAAGGTGTGTCCGAGCAGCCCGAACCCGGTGACGTCCGTCGCGCAGGTGACACCGGCGGCGATCGCCGCTGCGGCGGCCTCCCGGTTGAGTCGTGTCATGACCTCGACCGCCTGCGGGAACACCTCGCCGGTGGCCTTGTGTCTGCTGTTCAGGACGCCGATGCCGAGCGGCTTGGTCAGCGACAGCGGCACACCCGGCTCGCCCGCGTCGCTGCGCAGCAGACGGTCGGGGTCGACCAGGCCGGTGACGGCCATGCCGTACTTGGGTTCGGGGTCGTCCACGCTGTGGCCGCCGGCGACGTGACAGCCGGCGGCCGCGGCGATCTCCAGGCCGCCGCGCAGCACCTTGCGCGCGAGTTCGAGCGGAAGTACGCCGCGCGGCCAGGCCAGCAGGTTCACGGCGAGCAGCGGACGGCCGCCCGTGGCGTACACGTCGGACAGCGCGTTCGCCGCGGCGATCCGGCCCCAGTCGTAGGCGTCGTCGACCACGGGCGTGAAGAAGTCGGTGGTGGCCAGCACGGCCACGCCGTCCTTCAGCCGGACGACCGAGGCGTCGTCGCCGTCGTCGAGCCCGACCAGCAGTTCGCCCAGGGGCGCGCGGACCGGGACGGCGGCCCCGAGGCCCCGCAGCACCTCCTCCAGCTCGCCGGGCGGGATCTTGCAGGCGCAGCCGCCGCCGTGCGCGTACCGGGTGAGGCGGACGGTTTCCTCGGGGTCCTTCTCGAGGGCGGATGTCGATGACGTCACAGGGGCCATGATCCCGCAGATATCGCGTTCGCGCTTGTACGGGGCTTTTGCGAAGATTGCCGCGAGTGCGAGGAGGCGTATCCGGCCTGGTGACCGGCCCGGTCCTCAAAACCGTTGAACGGCAGGAGCTGCCGTTGGCGGGTTCGATTCCCGTCCGCCTCCGCCACAGGCGGCGCAGCAGTGCCACGGCGAGCAGGAGAGGTGCCATGAGCGATCCGCGCCGGCACATCCCCGGCACCGACTCCGTGCTGGCCGAGCCACGCATCGCCGCAGCGACACGGACGCTGGGGCGTCCCCTGGTGAAAGCGGCGATCGCCGAGGCCCAGCGGCGGGCGAGAAAGGGTGAGATCGCTCCCGAGGACGTGGTGGACACGGTGGTCGGCCACCTGCCCGAGCGGGCCTGCGGCCTGCGGCCGGTGATCAACGCCACCGGCGTGCTGGTGCACACCAACCTCGGCCGCGCGCCGCTGTCGGATGCCGCCCGGGACGCCGTGACGGCCGCAGCCGGATGCACGGACGTCGAGTTCGACCTCGCGGAAGGCCGCCGGGCCCGCCGAGGGCGCGGGGCGCTCGCCGCGCTGGCCGAGGCAGTGCCCGATGCCGGGGCGGTGCACGTGGTGAACAACAATGCGGCCGCGCTGCTCCTGTGCGCCCTGGTGCTGGCCCGCGGACGGGAGATCGTGATCAGCCGGGGCGAGCTGGTCGAGATCGGTGACGGGTTCCGTATCCCGGACCTCCTGGCTTCCACCGGGGCCCGACTGCGAGAAGTCGGCACCACCAACCGCACCTACGCCCGGGACTACACGGAGGCCATCGGCCCCGACACGGCGTTCCTGCTCAAGGTTCACGCGTCCAACTTCCACATCGGCGGGTTCACCGCGGCGGCGGATGTGGCAGAGCTTGCGGCGCTCGGACCCCCGGTGGTGGTGGACATCGGCTCCGGCCTGCTCGCCCCGCATCCGTTGCTCCCCCACGAGCCGGACGCCGCCACCGCTCTGCGCGCCGGGGCGGCGCTGGTGACAGCCAGCGGAGACAAGCTTCTCGGCGGCCCCCAGGCCGGGCTGCTCGTCGGGGACGCGGGGCTGGTCGAGCGACTGCGACGGCACCCCGCGGCGCGCGCCCTGCGGGTGGACAAACTGACCCTCGCCGCGCTGGAGGCGACGCTGCGCGGTCCGGAGCCGCCGGTACGCACCGCGCTGGCCGCCGACGATACGACCGTGCGCGAGCGCGCCACCCGACTGGCCGAACGGCTGCGGGCCGAAGGGGTACCCGCAGAGGTGCTGCGCACGGAGGCGGCCGTGGGCGGTGGCGGCGCGCCCGGGGTGACCCTGCCCAGCACGGCCGTCGCCCTGCCCGCGCGGTACGGCCCGCTGCTGCGCACCGGCGCGGTCCCGGTCGTCGGCCGGCTGGAACACGGACGGTGTCTGCTCGACCTGCGCACGGTCCGGGCGGAGGAGGAACGGTCGGTGCTGGAGGCCGTACTCGCCGCGCAGCGGTCACGGACGGGCGGCGGAAGCGGCGAGAGCACGGCCGGCGGGGACGACCACGGGAGTGAGCGGCCGTGCAGGTGATCGCCACCGCCGGTCACGTCGATCACGGCAAGTCGACGCTGGTGAGGCTGCTCACCGGCATGGAGCCGGACCGCTGGGAACAGGAGCGCCGGCGCGGCCTGACCATCGACCTCGGTTTCGCCTGGACGACCCTGCCGGGCGGACCCGAGGTGGCGTTCGTCGACGTCCCCGGCCACGAACGGTTCGTGCCCAACATGCTCGCGGGAATCGGCCCCGTCCCCGCCGTGCTGTTCGTGGTGGCCGCCGATGAGGGGTGGATGCCGCAGTCGACCGAGCATCTGGAGGCACTCGCCGCGCTGGGCGTGCGGCACGTGCTGCTCGCGGTGACCCGCTGCGACCTGGCCGACCCGGAACCGGCCCGGCGGCAGGCACTGGCCCGGATGGCGGCGGCCGGCCTGCGAGCGGTCGACTCGGTGACGGTGAGCGGGCGCACCGGCGAGGGCCTGGACCGGCTGCGTGCCGGACTGACGCGGCTGGTCGCAGCCCTGCCGTCCGCTGATCCGGATGCCGACGTCCGGCTGTGGGTGGACCGCTCGTTCAGCGTCGTGGGCGCGGGCACGGTGGTCACCGGAACGCTGGCGGCAGGCACGCTTCGAGCGGGGGCGGAGCTTCAGCTGGCGTCCACCGGGGCGGTGATGCGGGTACGCGGCCTGCAGGCCCTGGGCCGGAGCGCGCCCGAGGTCCGCGCCGTGGCCCGAGTGGCGGTCAATCTGCGCGGCGTCGAGCACCATGGGATCGGCCGCGGCGACGCGCTGCTCACTCCGGGAAGGTGGCTGACGACGTCCGAGGTCGATGTCTCGCTGCGCTTCGGCGGCGGCGACCTTGACGCCCGCGGGCGGCGCGGCGACGGCGGTGAGACCGGTGACGACAGCGGCAGGGGGACGGCCGGTGACGACCGGGGCGGAAGTGACGTGGGCGAACGCCGCGATCTCCCTCGCGAGCTCGTGCTGCACGTGGGATCTGCTTCCGTCGCCGCCCGGGTCCGGCCGCTGGGGCCCGGCAGCGTCCGGCTGCGGCTGGCCCGGCCCCTGCCACTGCGCGTCGGCGACCGCGCGTTGCTGCGCGACCCCGGTCGCCACCGCATCGCCGCCGGTGTCGACGTACTCGACGTGACGCCCCCCGAACTGCGCCGGCGCGGAGCCGCGCGGTCGCGCGCCGCGGAGCTGGCCGCCCTGACCGGTGCGCCACCGCAGGCGGTGGCCGAGGCGATACTGCTCCGGCGGCGCTTCGCGACCACAGGCGAACTGCGCTCCATGGGGCTGCCCGCGGCCGGCGAGCCGGCGGGTGACGGCCGGCGGGTTCATGTGTGCGTGTGGCGCGAGCTGCTCGCCGCCGTGCGCACCGTGGTCGACCAGTGGAGCGACGATCACCCGCTGGAGACCGGGGTGCCGGTGGAGGCGGTACGGCAGCGGTTGCGGCTGCCCACCACCGGTGTGGTGGAACGGCTTGCCGATGCCGCGTCGCTGCCGTTGGTGGGCGGGCGGGTGTGCGCGCCGGGGCGCCCGGCGGCGCTTCCCGGACCCGTCGAGGCGGCGGTCGCGGCGCTGGCCGCCGAGTTGCGCGACGCGCCGTTCGCGGCGCCGGACGCCGCCAGGATGGCGGAGCTGCGGCTGGGGCGCCGGGAGCTGGCCGCCGCGGTGCGCGCCGGCCGCCTGCTGAAAGTGGCCGACGGCGTCTTCCTGCTTCCGGACAGCGAGGCACGGGCCACCGACGTGCTCGCTGAACTGCCGCAGCCGTTCACCCTCAGCCAGGCGCGGCAGGCCCTGCGGATCGCGGTACCGCTGCTGGAGCTGCTGGACCGTCGCGGCGTCACGGAGCGGCTGCCGGACGACACCCGTCGTATGCGTCTCCGGCCGGTCTGACCGGTACGCGGCGTACTGCTCGACATGCTCCCCGCCCGTTCCGGCGTTACGTTGGCTGCGACAGCGGAAGGGCGCGAGGCGGGAGATCGCCGTGGGCCTGCGGCAGTGGATCGACGGCTGGCCGGTGTACCGGCAGTTCACCGGCGACGACGCGCTGGGCAGAGGGACCGCGGCACGCTCGCGCGGCACCGAGCGGCTGTCCGCCCGTACCGAGCAGGCCGACAGGGTCGTACGGTCGGTGTGCCCGTACTGCGCCGTGGGCTGCGGGCAGAAGGTCTACGTCAAGGACGAGAAGGTCACCCAGATCGAGGGCGACCCGGACTCCCCGATCTCACGCGGCCGGCTGTGCCCCAAGGGGGCGGCCGGCAAGCAGCTGGTGACCGGCCCCGGCCGGATCAGCACTGTCCTCCATCGGCGGCCGCACGGCACGGGGTGGGAGCGGATGCCGCTCGACCGGGCGATGGAGACGATCGCGGACCGGGTCATCGAGACCCGTCGGCAGACCTGGCAGGACACGCATCGCGGCGTCCCCGTCCGGCGCACGCTCGGCATCGCCTCGCTCGGCGGAGCGACGCTGGACAACGAAGAGAACTACCTGATGAAGAAGCTCTACACGGCGCTGGGCGCCATCCAGATCGAGAACCAGGCGCGGATTTGACACTCCGCCACGGTTCCCGGTCTGGGGACCTCGTTCGGCCGTGGCGGAGCCACGACGTTCCAGCAGGACCTCGCCGAGGCCGACTGCGTCCTCATTCAGGGCTCGAACATGGCCGAGTGCCATCCGGTCGGCTTCCAGTGGGTGATGGAAGCCAAGGAGCGGGGCGCCACGATCATTCACGTCGACCCCCGCTTCACCCGCACCAGCGCGCTGGCGGACATCCACGTGCCGCTGCGCGCCGGGACGGACATCGCCTTCCTCGGCGCCCTGATCAACCATGTGCTGAGCAACGGCAAGGACTTCCGCGAGTACGTGGTCGCCTACACCAACGCGCCGGCGATCCTCCGGCAGGACTTCGCCGACACCGAGGACCTGGACGGGCTGTTCTCGGGTTTCGACCCGGAGAACGGTCACTACGAGACGACCAGCTGGATGTACGAGGGCGCGCAGGCCTCGGCGGCGGCCGGTGCCCGGGACCGGTGGCCGGCATCCGGGGACGAGGGCGGGCAGGACGCCGCCGCCCGGCAGCACGGAGGCAGGGAGCTGCGCGAGACCGCCCGCGGCGAGGCGTACGGCGCCGGCGGCCCCGCCCTGGACGCGAAGCCGGCCATGGACCCGACACTGCGACACCCCCGCTGCGTCTACCAGGTGCTCAAGCGGCACTTCGCCCGCTACACGCCGGAGCTGGTCGAGGACGTCTGCGGCATCCCCCGCGAGCTGTTCGCCCGGGTGGCGGACGCGATCACCGCCAACTCGGGACGCGAGCGCACCACGGCGCTGTGCTACTCCGTCGGCTGGACCCAGCACACCGTCGGGGTGCAGTACATCCGGACCGCGTCCATCCTGCAGGCGCTGCTGGGCAACATGGGCCGGCCGGGCGGCGGCATCCTGGCCCTGCGCGGACATGCCAGCATCCAGGGCTCCACGGACGTCCCCACGCTGTTCGACCTGCTGCCCGGCTACATCCCCATGCCGCACGCCCACCAGCACCAGGACCTGGACGCGTTCGTGGCCGCGGACGCCGGCACCACCGGCTTCTGGGGCAACATGCGCGCATACGTGGTGAGTCTGCTCAAGGCGTGGTGGGGAGAAGCGGCCACCGAGGAGAACGCCTACCGCTTCGACTGGCTGCCCCGGCTGACCGGCGACCACGGCACCTACCGGACGGTGCTGAACCAGCTCTCGGGGGAGTGCAAGGGTTACTTCCTCGTCGGGGAGAACCCGGCGGTCGGTTCGGCCAACGGCAAACTGCAGCGGCTGGGCCTGGCCAACCTGGACTGGCTGGTGGTGCGGGACCTGCGGATGATCGAGAGCGCGACCTTCTGGAAGGACGGGCCGGAGATCGAGGCCGGTGAGCTGCGCACCGAGGAGATCCCGACGGAGGTGTTCTTCCTGCCGGCCGCGGCGCACACGGAGAAGAACGGCAGCTTCACCAACACCCAGCGGCTGCTGCAGTGGCACCACGCGGCGGTCGACCCGCCGGGGGACGCCCGCAGCGACCTGTGGTTCTACTACCACCTCGGCCGGATCATCCGGGAGAAACTGGCCGGCTCCACGGACCCGCGCGACCGCCCGCTGCTCGACCTCACCTGGGACTACCCGACCGAAGGCCCGCAGGCCGAACCGAGCGCCGACGAAGT
The DNA here is from genome assembly GCF_001905845.1 of Streptomyces sp. TSRI0107. Lineage (GTDB taxonomy): Bacteria > Actinomycetota > Actinomycetes > Streptomycetales > Streptomycetaceae > Streptomyces. Next base: position 292,122 of record NZ_LIVZ01000014.1, read on the forward strand.
GCTGGCCGAGATCAACGGACACGGCCCGGACGGACAGCCGCTGTCCACGTCGACCCAGCTGCGCGACGACGGCTCCACCGCCTGCGGGGTCTGGATCTACTGCGGGGTCCGCGCCGGCGGGCACAACCACGCGGCGAACCGCCGGCCACGCGACGAGCAGAGCCGGGTCGCCCCCGACTGGGGCTGGGCATGGCCGGCCAACCGCCGCATGCTCTACAACCGGGCGTCGGCCGATCCCGAGGGCAGGCCGTGGAGCGAGCGCAAGCGGTACGTGTGGTGGGACGCGGAGCAGGGCCGGTGGACCGGGGAGGACGTCCCGGACTTCGAGGCGGACAAGCCGCCCGACTACCGGCCGCCGCCGGGCGCGAAAGCCCAGGACGCGCTGTCCGGCACGGACCCGTTCATCATGCAGAGCGACGGCCGGGCCTGGCTGTTCGCGCCGGCCGGGCTGGCCGACGGCCCGCTGCCCGCGCACTACGAGCCGTACGAGTCGCCGGTGGACAACCCGCTGTACGGGCAGCAGACGAACCCGGCGCTCCAGGCCTACGACCGTCCGGTGAACCGGTACCACCCGGCAGGCAGCACGGTGTATCCGTACACGTTCACCACCTACCGGCTCACCGAGCACCACACGGCCGGCGGCATGAGCCGTACCCTGCCCTATCTGTCCGAGCTGCAGCCCGAGTTCTTCTGCGAGGTCTCCCCGGAACTCGCCGCGGAGCGCGGCCTGGAGCACCTCGGCTGGGCGACCATCACCACGGCCCGCACGGCGGTCGAGGCCAGAGTGCTGGTGACCGATCGCATCAAACCGCTCCGGGTCCGAGGCCGCACCATCCACCAGGTGGGGATGCCTTACCACTGGGGCCCGGAGGGACTGTCCACGGGCGACGCGGCGAACGAGCTGCTGTCCGTGGTGCTCGACCCGAACGTGCGCATCCAGGAGTCCAAGGCGGCGACCTGCGACATCCGGCCGGGCAGGCGACCACGGGGCCCGGCGCTGCCGGCCCACGTGGCGGAGTACCGGCGACGCGCAGGTCTCCCCGACGACACCCCGCCCGGCACAGGAGAGGGGCAGCGATGACTCCCGACCACAACAGGCTGTCCGGCCCACTGGCCGACCCCAGCGCGGACGCCGGCTACCCCGGCACCCACCCTCCCCGGATGGGGTTCTTCACGGACACCTCCGTCTGCATCGGCTGCAAGGCGTGCCAGGTGGCCTGCAAAGAGTGGAACGAGGTTCCGGCGGAGACCGAGGAGCTCGACCTGCTCGGGCAGTCGTTCGACAACACCGGAGCGCTGAGCGCCAACAACTGGCGGCACGTGGCATTCATCGAGCAAACCGTGGCGCCGGACCGGACGCCGGTCGATCTCGGCATGCCGGCCATGGGCCCGCCCGGGCACGACGCGGGGACCGGGGAGGACCGGGTGCGCTGGCTGATGTCCAGCGACGTGTGCAAGCACTGCACCCACGCCGCCTGCCTGGACGTCTGCCCGACCGGGTCGTTGTTCCGCACCGAGTTCGGGACCGTTGTGGTGCAGGAGGACATCTGCAACGGCTGCGGATACTGCGTGCCGGCGTGCCCGTACGGCGTGATCGACATCCGCCCGGGCGACGGCCGGGCCTTCAAATGCACGCTGTGCTACGACCGGTTGGGGGCGGGCCGGGAACCGGCCTGCGCCCAGGCATGCCCCACCGACTCCATCCAGTTCGGCCCTCTGGAGGAACTGCGCGAGCGGGCCGACCGGCGGGTGGCCGAGCTGCACGAGCGCGGGGTGGACCAGGCACGGCTGTACGGCCGGGATCCACAGGACGGCGTCGGCGGCGACGGCGCGTTCTTCCTCCTGCTGGACGAGCCCGAGGTGTACGGGCTGCCGCCCGACCCGGTGGTCACCACCCGCGACCTGCCGTCGATGTGGCGGCACGCGGCCACGGCCGCCGCCGGTGTGGCCGTGAGCGTGGCGCTGTCCTTCCTGGGACGGGGGACCTTCCAGCGGAGGACCTTTCCGAGGAGGACGCCGTGACGGGCAGCGGTGAACGGGAACGGCCCATGGTCACGCGCGCGGAGTTCCGGTCGTACTACGGCCGGCCGATCCTCAAGCGTCCCGCCTGGAAGGTGCCGGACGTGCCGGGATACCTGTTCCTCGGGGGAACGGCGGGCGCCTCGGCGTCCATGGCGGCGGTGGCCGAGCTGACCGCGCGCCGGGAGCTGGCCGGGACCGGCCGGTGGGTCGCCGCAGCCGCCTCGACGGCCGGAGTCGCCGCCCTGGTCCACGACCTGGGCCGTCCCGAGCGCTTCACACACATGCTGCGCGTCCTCAAGCCCACCTCGCCGCTGTCGGTGGGCTCCTGGATCCTCGCGCCGTTCTCCGCCCTCGCCACCGCCTCGGCCGCCTCCCAGGCCACCGGGCGGCTGCCGGGGCTCGGCCGGCTCGCCGCGCTCGGCTCCGGCCTGCTGGGGCCGGCGATGTGCACCTACACCGCGGTGCTGCTCTCCGACACGGCGGTGCCGGCGTGGCACGAGGCGTATCCGGAGCTGCCGTATCTGTTCGCCGGCAGCTCGCTGACCGGCGCCGCCGGCGCCGCACTGCTCTGCGCACCCGCCGCGGACCACGGACCGCCGACCCGGATGGGCCTCCTCGGCACGGGCATGGAAATCGCCGCGACGCGCCGCATCGAGCGGCGGCTCGGGCTGGTCGGTGAACCCTACGTCACGGGCCGGCCCGGCCGACTGCTGACCCTGGGCAAAGCACTGGCCGGAGCCGGAGCCGTGCTGTCGCTTCTCCCGGGCCGCCGCGCGGTCCCGGCCCTGGCCGGAGGGGCGTACCTGGCCGCGGGACTGTGCACCCGCTTCGGCATCTTCGCGGCAGGCATCGCGTCCGCCCAGGACCCGGTGTACGTGGTGACTCCGCAGCGGCAGCGTCCGCGTCCGGGCGGAGGCCCCTCCTGACCGCCGCCCGGGCCGCCGGAGTGACGGTGATCACGGATGCTCTTCGGGGGGTGCTGCGTAGGCTGGGTGCAGTCGTCGTGGTGGGTCCAGGACATGCTGCCCGGACGTGCGACTCGTTGTAGGGTGTCGAAACAGCCCTTGACCTGCAAAAAGGCGGGCAGGGAGCCTAGTTCCAGGAGTACCTCGATGCTGCGAACCATGTTCAAGTCCAAGATCCACCGCGCCACCGTCACCCAGGCCGACCTGCACTACGTGGGATCCGTGACCATCGACGCGGATCTGCTCGACGCCGCCGATCTGCTGCCCGGTGAGCTGGTGCACATCGTGGACATCACCAACGGTGCCCGGCTGGAGACCTACGTCATCGAGGGTGAGCGGGGCTCGGGCGTCGTGGGGATCAATGGTGCCGCCGCCCACCTCGTCCACCCCGGAGACCTGGTGATCATCATCAGCTACGCTCAGGTCACCGACGCCGAGGCGCGGGCGCTGAAGCCGCGGGTGGTGCACGTGGACCGCGACAACCGGATCGTGGACCTCGGCAGCGACCCGGGTGAGCCGGTGCCGGGCTCGGACCAGCAGCGCAGTCCGCAGGCCGTACGGGCCTGAACCGACGCACCGGGAGCGTGCCGATGAGTGAGATCCAGATCCGCGACGACCGGGAGGCCGGCCGGCTGGAAGCCGTCGGCGAGGGCGAAGTCGTCGGTCACATCGAGTACTTCGTCCTCGAGTCGCCCGCCCGCGCCCTGGTCCCCGTCCACACCATCGTGGAACCGGCCCACGAGGGGAAGGGCATCGCGGGCTCGTTGGCACGAGAGCTGTACGCCCTCGCCGAGCGCGAGGGCGTCCCCGTCGCCCCGCTCTGCCCGTACGTCGTCAAGTGGGCCGAACGCCACCCCGACGAGGCCCCCGAGGCCGACCCCGAGCTGCTGCGTGCCGCGAAGGAGTGGCTGGTCGCGCACCCCGGGCGGTTCTGACCGAAAGGCGCCTTCCGCGTGCTCGCCCTGCTGCACACCTCGCCCGTCCACGTGCCGGTCTTCGACGCCCTGCGCGACGCCCGCCGGCCGGGGCTGCCGCTGCGCCACCTCGTCCACGAGGACCTGCTCGACCGGGCCCGGCGCGACGGGCCGGAGGCCGTGGCCGGCGAGGTGCGGGACGTGGTGGTGCGGGCCGTCGGTGACGGGGCCCGCGCCGTGCTGTGCACGTGTTCCACCATCGGCGGCGTCGCGGAGGCGGCCGCCGCCTTTGCCGGGGTGCCGGTGCTGCGCGTCGACCGCCCGATGGCGTCCGCCGCGGTGGCCGCCGGCCCCCGGATCGTCGTGCTCGCCGCGCTGGAGAGCACCCTCGGACCGACAGCCGCGCTGATCGAGGAGGAGGGCCGGCGGGCCGGTCGCGCCGTCGAGGTGCGGACCCTGCTCGTCGACGGCGCCTGGGCCCGCTTCGAGGCGGGCGACAACGACGGGTACGTGGGCCTCGTGGCGGCCGCCGCCGACGCGGTGAGCCCGGCCGACGCCGACGCGGTCGTCCTCGCGCAGGCCTCCATGGCGCCCGCGGAACGGCTGACCGTCACTCCGCTCCCGGTGCTGTCCAGTCCCCGGCCGGGTTTCGCTGCGGCCGCCGAGGCGGCGCTTTCCGGGTGAGTCCGGGTGAGCCCGGGTGAGACCGGGTGACTCCGGTGGGCCCACCTGGACCGCCGCATTGACGCCCCCGGGTGAGTGCCGGACCGGACGCCGGGTAGGCGGGGGAGTAGTCCAGAGCCACCGTCGACCGACTGGCTGGAGGACGCAGTGACCGAACCGTACCCCGATCCCGTACAGCCCCCGCCGACACCCGGCCCGGACCCCGTGCATCCGGAGCCGCCGCCGGGTCCCGTGCCGCCGCCCGAGCCGCCGCCCGGCCCGGAGCCGACCCCGCCGCCCCCGGCCCCCGGACCGCCCCCGGGTCCTGTGCCCGAGCCGGGTCCGTCGCCGATCCCTCCAGGGCCTGAACCGGTCCCGAACCCAGAGCCCGGCCCGCCCCTGAGCTGAGCGAACAGCGCCGTCGAACAGCAGAACGGCGGAACAGTAGAACAGCGGTGGGCGAGGTCGAATCCCCGCCCACCCCAAACGCCGTCAGGGGCGCGGGGAACTGCGCGAGCAGCCCCCACGCACCCGCACCCGCCCGACGACCGAACGCCGCCGAACGATGCCGCCGAACCCCCGAAACGCCGCGAGGCGCTACGCGGACACCTCCGACCGGTCCCCGCCCCACAGCGTGTGGAACGACCCCTCCTGGTCGGTCCGCCGGTAGGTGTGCGCCCCGAAGAAGTCCCGCTGCCCCTGCGTCAGCGCGGCCGGCAGCCGCTCGGCGCGCAGCGCGTCGTAGTACGCCAGCGCCGCCGCGAAGCCCGGCGTCGGCACGCCCTGCCGGGTGGCGGCGACCAGGACGTCCCGCCAGTCGTCCTGCGCGGCCGCGATCTCCTGGGCGAACGTCTCGTCGGACAGCAGGCTCGGCAGATCGGGCCGGGCGTCGTACGCGGAGCGGATCCGGTCCAGGAACGCGGCGCGGATGATGCAGCCGCCGCGCCAGATGGCGGCGACCTGGCCGAGGTCGATGTCCCAGCCGTACTCCTCGCTGCCCGCGGTGATCTCGTGGAAGCCCTGGGTGTACGACACGATCTTCGAGGCGTACAGCGCCTGCTCCACCTGGTCCGCGAAGGCGGCCGCCTCCGACTCGCCGAGCGGCGACGCCTTGGGGCCCGCCAGTCCGCGCGAGGCCTCGCGCAGCGCCACATGCCCGGACAGGGACCGCGCGAAGACGGCCTCCGCGATGCCGGACACCGGAACGCCGAGGTCGAGGGCGATCTGGACGGTCCAGCGGCCGGTTCCCTTCTGCTCCGCCTGGTCCACCACCACGTCCACGAACGGCTTGCCCGTCGCGGCGTCCACGTGCGACAGCACCTCGGCGGTGATCTCGATCAGGTACGAGTCCAGCCGGCCGGTGTTCCACGTCCGGAAGATCTCCGCGATCTGCGCGGGCTGGTACCCGGCGACGTCCCGCAGCAGCTGGTACGCCTCGCCGATCAGCTGCATGTCGGCGTACTCGATGCCGTTGTGCACCATCTTCACGAAATGCCCGGCGCCGTCCGGACCGACGTGCGTCACGCACGGCGCCCCGTCCGCCGCCTTCGCGGAGATCTTCTCCAGCATCGGGCCCAAGGAGTCGTACGACTCCGGCGAGCCGCCCGGCATGATGCTCGGCCCGTGGAGGGCGCCCTCCTCGCCGCCGGAGATGCCGGTGCCGACGAAGTGGATGCCCTGCTCGCGCAGTTCGCGCTCCCGGCGCCGGGTGTCGGCGAAGTGCGCGTTGCCGCCGTCGATGATCATGTCGCCGGGTTCGAGCAGCGGGGCGAACTCCTGGATCACGGCGTCGGTGGGCTCCCCGGCCTTCACCATGATGACCAGCCGGCGGGGCCGCTCCAGCGCCGCGACGAACTCCTTGGCGGTCTCGGCCGCGATGAACTCGCCCTCGTCGCCGAACTCCTCCACCAGCGCATGGGTGCGTGCCGCCGTCCGGTTGTGGACCGCGACCGTGTATCCGTTGCGTGCGAAGTTGCGGGCGAGGTTGCGGCCCATGACCGCGAGACCTGTGACACCGATCTGGGCTGACGTGCTCATATCGTAGGACTCCTAGCTGTCCGGACATCGGGTGGTACCGGTCGTGCTCGGTGTACTGCCTTCGTATTGTCTTCGGCCATCCTTACGTGCCCCCGCTCCGGCCGCACACGCGGGCTCCCCGGGCAGGGGGGTGTCCGCAGATACGGACGGGGGCGCCGGGCTGCTCAGTGCCCGGTTCGCGCGGGGCGCCCGTGCGCCGTGCGGGACGTCTGACGGTCGGTCAACTCCCGGTGTGCCGTGTGCTTTCGAGCCTCCGTGAGGCGGCTGATTGCTGTCTTGTCATGGCCTGTTCCGCCCGCATAGTTTTGGCCCTCCTGACGCTTGTCGAGGGGGCACTTCATGGCCGTACGCGGCCGGCACCGCCGGTATCAGCCGAACAGGATCAACCGCGCCTCACTCACCGTCACGGCGGGCGGGGCCGGGATCGCCCTTCCGTTCGTCGGTACCGGTGCCGCACAGGCGGCCGACGCGGGCACCTGGGACAAGGTCGCCGCGTGCGAGTCGAGCAACGACTGGAACATCAACACCGGCAACGGCTACTACGGGGGACTGCAGTTCAGCCAGTCCACCTGGGAGGCCTTCGGCGGTACGGCGTACGCGCCGCGCGCGGATCTGGCCACCAAGGAACAGCAGATCGCCGTCGCCGAGAAGGTGCTCGACGGGCAGGGTCCCGGCGCCTGGCCGGTCTGCTCACAGGAGGCCGGGCTCACCCGCGACGGCGGCACGTCCGCGAACCCGTCCGACGGCGGCACGTCCGCGAACCGGTCCGACGGCGGCACGAGCGGCACCCGGCCCGACGGCGGCGCCTCGACCCGCGCGTCCCGGACCTCGGTCGCCGACGTCCAGCCGCAGACCACGCCCCAGTCCCGGGCGGGCAAGGCCGAGATGTACACCGTGGTGCGCGGCGACACGCTCTCCGCGATCGCCGAGGAGCAGCGCGTCAAGGGCGGCTGGCAAGGCCTGTTCGCGGCCAACCGCACCACCATAGGGACCGACCCCGACCTGATCCTGCCCGGCCAGCGGCTGAGCCTGGCCGGCAAGGCCCCGGACACGGCGACGACGGCGGGCTCCGCGCCGAAGACCGAGCCGAAGGAGGAGCCGCGGGCCACGCCCTCGACCACGACGTCCTCCGGCTCCGGCAGCTCCGGGTCCAGCTCAAGTTCAAGCTCCGGCGACCGGGACACCGACACGCTCGTCGCACCCGTCAGCGCCTCGCTGGGCACCCCGTACCGGGCGTCCGGGTCCAGCTGGTCGAAGGGCTATCACACCGGCGTCGACTTCCCCGTGACCACCGGCACCTCGGTGAAGGCCGTCGGGCCGGGCCGGGTGGTGAGCGCGGGCTGGGGCGGCTCGTTCGGCTACGAGGTGGTCATCCGGCACAGCGACGGCCGGTACACCCAGTACGCGCACCTGTCGGCGATCTCCGTGAAGGCCGGGCAGACGGTCGGCGGCGGCCAGCGCATCGGCCGCGCGGGCTCCACCGGGAACAGCTCGGGCCCGCACCTCCACTTCGAGGTGCGGACCGGGCCGGGGTTCGGCACCGACATCGACCCGGTGGCATATCTCCGGGCCGGTGGCGTCAGGATCTGACGCGTATGCGGCGCCGCCGGTCGAGGGCCGGCGGCGGGAGGAACACACCGCCGTACAGCGCGGCGTAGCCGGGCGCCGGGCCGACGGGCGCCCTGTTCTCGTACACGCCCTCCGCCACGGGGCTCGGCAGGAAGACCGGCTCCTCCGCCCGCGCGGCAGGCTCGTCGCCGAGGCCAGCGGGCGGCTTCGGCGCGAACGCGGACGCGGCAGCCGTGACGGGGGCGGCGGGAGCGGCGGGGGTGGAGCGGATGGCGGGGACCGGCTCGGCCAACGCCACCGGCGCGGCATCGGCGGTCACGACCGCCCGAGCCACGGGCGCGGGCACATCCGCCGCGGCGACCGCCGTCGCTGTCACCGCAACGGTGGTCTCGGTCACCGCCGCGGCCACCGCCACGGAGGTCTCGGTCACCCCCGCCGGCACGATGACCGCGGTCAGCGGCGCGTCGGCACGCTCCTGGCCCTGGTCCCGGCCCTCGTCCTTGACCCGGACCCGGTCCTGAACCGACTCCTGGTCCCCGGCCTCGTCCTGCGACCGGGCGATGCGCTCGGTGGTCAGCAGTATCAGGCCGCCCGCCGCGACCACGCCGCAGCCCAGGGCCAGGACGGTGCCCGTGGTGCCGTAACGGAAGGTCTCGCCGAACATCGTGATGCCCACCGCGGCCGCCACCACCGGGTTGACCACCGTCAGCGTGGCCAGCGGAGCGGCGAGCCCGGCACCCCGGTAGGAGGCCTGCGACAGCAGCAGGCCGGCCGTCGCGAGCACGCCGATCGCCGTCAGGGGCGGCAGGTCGCCCGCCGACACCCCGCCGGTCCAGTCGACGGCGACCGTCTTGGTGAAGACCGAGGACATGCCGAAGGCGATGCCGGACGCGGTCGCGAGCAGCATGGCCCGCACCGCCGGATGCCGGTGCGCGGCACGGCCCGCGATCATCAGCGCCGTCACCGCGACGGCGGTGGCCGTGAAGACGGCCACCTGCTGCGGCCCGCCCAGCGACTGCGCGTCCGACGTGCCGACCAGGGACAGCAGTCCGGCGAGACCCACGGTCGCCATGATGGCGCCCCGCCAGGCGGTCGCCCCGGCCCTGCGGCCCACGAACAGCGCCGCCATGGGCAGCGCGAAGACGATGGTGAGCGCGCCGAGGGGCTGCACCACGCTCAGCGGTCCGTACGCCAGCGCGACCACGTGCAGCAGTCCGCCCAGGCCGTTGAGCGCGACCGCGGCCCACCAGCCGGCGCGGCGCAGCGGGGCGTACTGCTCGCCCGGCGACGACGCCGCGACGTGCTCCTGCACGATCGCCCCGCCCGCGTAGGCCACGGCGGACACGATCGACAGCAGCACGGACAACGCGAGGGCGCTCATGAGCTGCTCCTCTGCGTGAGGCGGGGGCGCGGGGCCCGGCGTGGTGAGCGGTCGGCATCCATGCCAACACGATGCCCCGCCGACCTGTTCCCCGTCGTCGTCCCTGAGCACGCAATGGCTCCTACTACCGATGGAGTACGGCGGGGCCGCAGTCATCCCTGAGGCGTGCGCCGACGGCACGGGCCCCGTGCGCCGACCCCTAGGGGGCCGGGTACTCCCGCCCTGCAGGACTTGGTACTACTGCTCTTCGTGGACCTCGACCCCGATCTCGCCGCGCTCCGCCCGCTCGGCGGCTTCTTCCTCCTGCACACCACGTCGCACACGACCTCGCACACCACCGGAGCCGACCCCGACGCCCTCCCCACCCTCGCCCAGGTATACGCAGGCCGGGCCTCGCAGGTTCACCCGGACCCGCTGGGCTTCCGCGTCCGCAAGGTCGCCGAAGCGCTCGGTGCCCGCGAGGCGCGGGTCGCCGCCTCCGTCGCCCACCTCGGACTGGCGGCCCGCCTCTGGTCGGTCGCCCTGGGCTGCGCCGCGCTGTACGGCCGCGTCCCCGACCTCGACCCCCGGCTGCTGCGCTGGGACCCCGACGCCGTCACCCCGTACGACTTGAGGCTGACGGACGTGCGCCCGCGGCGCCCGGGTCCCGCCGACGCGGACACCGTCGCCGACGCGCTCGCCGACGCCGTACAGAGCGCCCATCTGGAACCGCTCGCCGCCGCCCTGCGCGCCCGGTACCGGCTCGCCCCCGGTCTGCTGCGCGGCAACGCCGCCTCCGCGCTGGCCGGCGCCGCCCGCACCCTGGACGGGTGGGCGCGGGGGCACGGCCGTACGGACGTCGCCGACCGGGCCCGCGCCCTGACCGCCGACCTGTTCACCCACCCGCTCCTCGCCGGCACCGGAACCCTCTCCGGCACCGCCTTCCGGCGCCGCAGCTGCTGCCTCTACTACCGGCTGCCCGGCGCGGGCGTGTGCGGCGACTGCTGCTTCACCCGGCCCCCGCGGTCTTCCCCGCGCGCGGCATCTGGGTGACCATGAGGGAACCAGCCGCTGAGACAGGGGGTTCCGGGTGCGAGTGGGACTGCTGACCCGGGAGTACCCGCCGGACGTGTACGGCGGCGCGGGCGTCCATGTGGAGTTCCTGGCGCAGGAGTTGCGGTCCCTGGTCGACCTGGAGGTGCACTGCTGGGGCGAGGCCTCCTCGGCGGAGCGAGCGGCGGGCGTCGTACGCCACCGCCCCTGGTCCGCCCTCGACGGCGCCAACGACGCGCTGCGCACCTTCTCCGTGGACCTCGCCATGGCCGCCGCCCTCGAAGGCCGCGAACTCGTCCACTCCCACACCTGGTACGCCAACCTGGCCGGTCACCTCGCCAAGCTCCAGTACGGGATCCCGCACGTACTGACCGCGCACTCGCTCGAACCCCTGCGGCCCTGGAAGGCCGAGCAACTGGGCGGCGGATACGCCCTGTCGGGCTGGGCCGAGCGCACCGCGTTCGAGGCCGCCGACGCGGTGATCGCCGTGTCCGGCGCGATGCGCGAGGACATCCTCGCCTGCTACCCCGCGCTCGACCCGGCCCGGGTGCACGTCGTGCACAACGGCATCGACACGGAGCTGTACCGGCCCGACCCCGGCACCGACGTGCTGCGCCGCCTCGGCGTGGACCCGGACCGCCCCTACGTCCTCTTCGTCGGCCGCATCACCCGTCAGAAGGGCGTGCCCCACCTGCTGCGCGCGGTCCGCGGCATCGACCCGGCCGCCCAGGTGGTGCTGTGCGCGGGCGCGCCCGACACGCCGGAGATCGAGCGGGAGTTCCGTGAGCTGCACGAGGAGCTGAGCCGGGTGCGGGACGGCGTGCACTGGATCCCGCGGATGCTGCCGCGCCCGGAGGTCGTCCAACTCCTCACCCACGCCGCCGTGTTCGTCTGCCCCTCGGTGTACGAACCGCTCGGCATCGTCAACCTGGAGGCGATGGCGTGCGGCACGCCCGTCGTGGCCTCCCGGGTCGGCGGCATCCCGGAGGTCGTCGCGGACGGCAAGACCGGGCTCCTGGTACCCGTGGACGACGCCTTCGAGGACGGCCTCGCGCAGGCCCTGGACGCGGTGCTCGGCGACCGGGACGGCGCCCGCCGGATGGGCGAGGCAGGGCGGGAGCGGGCCGTCGGCGAGTTCGGCTGGGACACGGTCGCCCGGCGCACGGTCCGGCTGTACGAGCGGATCGCGGCCGGGGCATAGCAAGGCATCCACCAGAGGGATCGGTCCGCCTGCCTTCGGGCGGGCATGCGGAACCAGCGTGAGGGGAGCGGCCATGCGGCGTGGGGGTCCTTCGGTTCTCGGCATCGTCCTGGCAGGCGGTGAGGGCAAGCGTCTGATGCCCCTGACCGCGGACCGCGCGAAACCCGCGGTCACCTTCGGCGGCACCTACCGCCTCGTCGACTTCGTCCTGTCCAACCTCGTCAACGCCGACATCCTGCGCATCTGCGTGCTCACGCAGTACAAGTCGCACTCCCTGGACCGGCACATCACCACCACCTGGCGGATGTCCAGCCTGCTCGGCAACTACGTCACGCCCGTCCCCGCCCAGCAGCGCCTCGGCCCGCGCTGGTACCTGGGCAGCGCGGACGCCATCCTGCAGTCCCTGAACCTGGTGTACGACGAGCAGCCCGAGTACGTCGCCGTGTTCGGCGCCGACCACGTGTACCGCATGGACCCGCGGCAGATGCTCGCCCAGCACATCGAGTCCGGCGCCGGGGTGACCGTCGCCGGCATCCGGGTGCCGCGCGCCGAGTCCTCGGGGTTCGGAGTGATCACCCCCGGGCCGGACGGGCAGACGGTGAAGCGGTTCCTGGAGAAGCCCGCCGACCCTCCCCCGCTGCCGAAAGCGCGGGCGGTACCCCCAGGACTGCCGGGGGACCCCGACTGCGTCTTCGCCTCGATGGGCAACTACGTCTTCACCACCAAGGCGCTCGTCGAGGCGCTGCACCGCGACGCGGAGGACGAGCGGTCGGTGCACGACATGGGCGGTTCGATCCTGCCCCAGCTCACCGAGCGCGGCGAGGCCGGGCTGTACGACTTCGGCGAGAACCACGTGCCCGGCGAGACCAGCCGCGACCAGGGGTACTGGCGTGACGTCGGCACCCTCGACGCGTACTACGACGCCCATATGGACCTGATCGCCGAGCGCCCCGCGTTCAACCTGTACAACCGCAGCTGGCCGATCTACACCCACTCGGGCCAGCTGTCCCCGGCCCGCTTCAACGCGGGCGGCATCGCCAGTGAGTCGATCATCAGTGCGGGATGCCTGATCCGGGGGCAGGTGACACGGTCCGTGCTCTCGCCGGGCGTGGTGGTCGACCCCGGGGCGGTGGTGCAGGGGTCGGTGCTCCACGACAACGTGCACATCGGCCGGGGCGCGGTGGTGCGCGGCGCCGTCCTCGACAAGAACGTGGAGGTGCCGCCGGGCGCGACCATCGGCGTCAACCCGGAGCGGGACGGTGAGCTGTACACGGTCTCCAAGGGCGGGGTGATCGCGCTGGGGAAGGGGCAGCGAGTGCCGTAGCAGCCGCCACTCGTGTGACGGGCGGGGCGGCACAGGTGAAGAGACCGGGTCTTAATACGCTGTTAACTGAGCGTAGCCCGACAATCCTTGACCGTAATCGTCCACGGGCGATTGACTGCAGCCCCACCCCGCCGACGCGAGGCAAGCCATTGACTTCTGACGATCTGACTTCCGACGATCTGCTCGCACCCCTCGACCTGGCGTTCTGGAACATCGACTCCGAGCGGCACCCCATGCACCTGGGCGCCCTCGGCGTCTTCACCGCGAACTCGCCCACCGCGGGCGCGCACGCCGCCGACCTGCTCGCCGCGCGGGCCGCCGGCGTCCCCGGCCTCAGGATGCGGATCCGGGACGTGTGGCGGCCGCTCGACCCGGACCCGCGCGCGTTCCCGTTCGACCTGCGGGGGTCGCTGGCCTTCGGCGGCGCGGCCCGGGAGCCCGACCCCGGCTTCGACCCCCAGCACCACGTGCGGCTGCACGCCCCCACCGCCGACTTCCAGGCCACCGCGGGCCGGCTCCTGGAGCGGCCCCTGGAGCGCGGCCGGCCGCCGTGGGAGGCGCATGTGCTGCCCGGCGAGGACGGCGCCTCCTTCGCCGTGCTGTTCAAGTTCCACCACGCCCTCGCCGACGGGCTGCGCGCCCTCACCCTCGCCGCGGCGATCCTCGACCCGATGGACATGCCGCCGCCCCGCCCCCGCCCCCGCCGCGCCGAGCCCGCCCGCGGCCCGCTGCCCGACGTCCGCCGCCTGCCCGCCCTGCTGCGCGGCGCCGTGTCCGACGCGAGCCGCGCCCTCGGCATCGGCGCCAGCGTCGCCCGCTCCACGCTGAGCGCCCGCCCCTGCCCGGCCCTGACCTCCGACCCCTCCGGCACCCGCCGCACCGCAGGCCTCGCCGTCGACCTCGACGACGTCCACCGCGTCCGCAAGGCCGTCGGCGGCACCGTCAACGACGTACTCATCGCCGTCGTCGCCGGCGGCCTGCGCCGCTGGCTCGACGAACGCGGCGACGGCAGCGACGGCGTCGCCCCGCGCGCCCTGATCCCCGTCTCCACCCGCCGCCCGCGCACCGCCCACCCACAGGGCAACCGGCTCTCCGGCTACTTGATACGGCTTCCCGTCGGCGACCCCGACCCGCTGCGCCGCCTCGGCGCGGTCCGCACCGCCATGGACCGCAACAAGGACGCCGGCCCGCACCGCGGCGCGGGCGCCGTCGCCCTGCTCGCCGACCATGTGCCCGCCCTCGGCCACCGGCTCGGCGGCCCGCTCGCCGCCCAGGCGGCGCGGCTCTGGTTCGACATCCTGGTCACCAGCGTCCCGCTGCCCTCCCTCGGCCTGAAGCTGGGCGGCGCCCCGCTCGCCGAGGTCTACCCCTACGCCCCGCTCGCCCACGGACACTCCCTCGCGGTCGCCGTCTCCACCTACCGCGGCGCCGTCCACTACGGCCTCGTCGCCGACGCCGAGGCCGTCCCCGACCTCGACCGGCTCGCCCGGGCGCTCGCCACCGAGGTCGAGACGCTGATCACTGCCTGTACGCCCTGATCGAGACGGGTTTGGCGGTCCGGCCCGGCGCTCCGTAAAATCCGACGTTCGAATGCGGGCGCGAGTCGGAGCGCCGCCAGGGCAGAAACAGGGAACGCAGCGGCGATGACGGTGACAGAGGAAGGCACCCGGACCACGGACGAGGTGGTCTACGGGCCCGGCATCGACCCCGAGCGTCTGGCGATCTGCCTGAGCGTGCTCGAGGAGCTCGACCAGCTGGAGATCGACCACCCCGACGCGATCAAGGTGCGCAGGGCCACCTCGCAGATCTACCGCACGGTCAAGCAGCGCCGCCGCCAGGAGCGCCGGGCCGCCAAGACCGCCCACGACCGGGCGGTCACCGAGGCCACCGCGACCGGCTCCGCCGAGCGCATCGACGACGAGACCGAGGGCATCCTGCCCTCCTCGAAGATCGAGGCGGGCCGGATCGCCGGGATACTCCAGCGCCCGCGTTCCTGCTACGTCTGCAAGACGCGGTACGTCGAGGTCGACTACTTCTACCACCAGCTCTGCCAGGACTGCGCCGCCCTGAACCGGGCCAAGCGCGACGCCGGCGCCGACCTCACCGGCAAGCGCGCGCTGCTCACCGGCGGCCGCGCCAAGATCGGCATGTACATCGCGCTGCGGCTGCTGCGCGACGGCGCCCACACCACGATCACCACGCGCTTCCCCAAGGACGCCATCCGCCGCTTCAAGGCGATGGACGACTCGGCGGACTGGATCCACCGCCTGGAGGTCGTCGGCATCGACCTGCGCGACCCGGCCCAGGCCGTGGCCCTCGCCGACCAGGTCGCCGAGGCCGGCCCCCTCGACATCCTGATCAACAACGCGACGCAGACCGTGCGCCGCCTCCCCTCCGCCTACGCCGCCCTGGTCGAGGGCGAGAGCGCCCCGCTGCCCGCCGGCGAGCTGCCCGCCCACCACGTCATCGGCGCCTTCAACTCCGGCGCGGTCGACGGCCTCGCCGCGCTGCCCGTCGGCACCAACGGGCTGGACGCGCAGAAGGTCGCCGACCTCGCCCTGGTCGCGGGCAACGCCAGCGTCGCCCGCCACCTCGACGGCACCGCCATCGACGCCGGCGGCCTGGTGCCGGACGTCGTCGACACCAACACCTGGGTGCAGACCATCGAGCAGATCTCCCCGGTGGAGCTGCTCGAGACCCAGCTGTGCAACTACACCGCCCCGTTCATCCTGATCAGCAAGCTGCGGACGGCGATGGCCGAGGCCGCCCGCAAGGCGTCCAGCGGGCGCTCCTACGTCGTCAACGTCTCGGCGATGGAGGGGGTCTTCGGCCGCGGCTACAAGGGCGCGGGGCACCCGAACACCAACGCCGCGAAGGCCGCGATGAACATGGTCACGCGGACCAGCGCCCAGGAGATGTTCGACACCGACCGCATCCTGATGACCTCGGTCGACACCGGCTGGATCACCGACGAGCGGCCGCACTTCGACAAGCTGCGCCTCGCCGAGGAGGGCTTCCACGCCCCGCTCGACCTGGTCGACGGCGCGGCCCGCGTTTACGACCCGATCGTGCGCGGCGAGGCGGGCGAGGACCTGTACGGCGTCTTCCTGAAGGACTACGCGCCGGGCAAGTGGTAGCCGCGCCGGGGCGTGCCTTCGGCCGGTGAGGCCGGTGAGCCCGGTGTGGCCACCGGCGCACCCGGTGAGCCCGGTGACGCCCCGTCAGTCCACCGCGCGCAGCCGCGTGTGGCGCGCGGCCACCAGTTCCAGCACGGTCCGCCAGTCCTCCAGGACCCCGGCGTCGAACCCGGGCGCCCGGCCCTCCTCGTCGGCCTGCCGCAGCCGCAGCAGGTCGTCGTCGGAGTCGGCGCCGGGCCGCGGCAGCCGTCGTACCAGCCGGGAGACGCGGTCGCCCAGCAGCGGCCGCACCGCCGCGGCGGCCCGGTCGGCGGGCCCGCCCGGGGCGCCGGGCGGCAGCACATGCCCGACGGGATGGACCAGGCCCGCCACCTGGAGCTCCTTGTCGGCGGGCCGGGCGCGGCGCAGCAGCGCCGCCGTCTGGAGCGCGTGGTCGTGCAGATCGACCCGGGTGCGGCGCAGGCCCGGCTCGGGCCATGCGCCCCGGCAGGCGTTCAGCAGATCCATCAGCTCTTCGACACTGCGCAGCTCCATGCGTCGGTCCTCCCGCCGGACTCGGGCCTGTCTCTCGGTTCATGTCGGCGTCGCGGGCCTGGCACGCCGTCCGCCAGCACACCATGGACGGCTTGCGAATCGGCCAACGGGACCTGAACTACGCGCCCGCTACCCCACGACCGGCCGTACATCCGTTCAGCCCAATAGGCCGAGCGGGTGATTTGCGAACGGGGCATCATGTGGCAAAAGCGGGCAAGGCCTTGCGGCGGGCATGCAGGGCGACTTGGGACAGTCACCCCTGATCTCCCCCTAGTTTTGAGCCCCATCGAGCGGACGCCCGCTCATTTGGTTAATCTGTTCCGGACGGACAAGCAGAACGGGTCCCTACCACCACCCACCGTCCGTCCCGGGACCAGCCGGTGCACAACGGCCTGCTTTCCCCGCGTTGTCCACGCCACCGCGTCCGGACGGATTCGACCCAGACCCGAGTGGGCGTCGTGCCGCGGAACGCAGCCTGGCCGGCCGACCCGAGGGTGACCCGACACATAAGGAGTGCGCGGTGACACCGGAGAAGACGAAGCGAGAACAGGGCCCCAAGGAACGCTCGGAGCGCGCGGGCCGACGCCCCGACGAGATCGGCAGCCTCGACGTCTGGGCCCGTTCGGCCCCGATCCGGCTGGCGGGCTACGAGGAAGACCTCGCCGAGCCCCACATCCTGCCCAGCGTGGACTGAAGCCAGGCGCCACCCGCGATCGCCGGTCAGCTGGGCGTGCGACACTCACGCCCATGCTGATCAGAGAAGCCACCGCCGACGACTGGCCGCGCATCTGGCCGTTCTGGCATCGCATCGTCGCCGCCGCCGAGACCTACAGCTGGGACCCCGAGACCGGCGAGGAAGACGCCCGCGCGCTCTGGATGGGCCCCGCGAAACGGGTCTACGTCGCCGAGGACGAGACCGGCGCGGTCGTCGGCTCCGCGTACCTCACCCCCAACTACGGGGGACCCGCCGCCCGCATCGCCAACGCGGGCTTCATGGTCGACCCCGACCACGGCGGCCGGGGCGCCGGGCGCGCACTCGCCGAGCACATCCTGCGCGAGGCCGAGGCGCACGGCTACCGGGGGATGGTGTTCAACGCGGTCGTCGAGACCAACCCGGCCGTCGAGCTGTGGACCTCGCTCGGCTTCACGATCCTCGCCACGGTGCCGGAGGCGTTCGACCACCCCCGGCACGGCCTCGTCGGGCTGCACATCATGTACAAGGCCCTCTAGACACGGCCTAGGGTGTCTCGCCGATCAGGCCGGGCTCGCGGCGTCTGGCACCGCGCCTCGCCGCGTTGTCGTCGGTCCCCGACGCGCCGCATCGGCTCCCTCCTCCGCCTTGCGATGCACGGCACCAGACGCCGCTCCCTGATCCGGCCTGATCGGCAAGACACCCCCTAGCCGAGGGGCGCCGTCCGCTCCCACGGCCGCAGCCGCTCCAACTGCCCCGCCAGCTCCAGCAGTTCCGCCTCCGACCCGGGCCGCCCCACCAGCTGTACGGCACTGGGGGCGCCCGAGGGCAGCTTGCCGAGCGGAACGGCCATCGCCGGCCAGCCGGTGAGGTTCCACGGCGGAGTCATCGGCGAGTACGCCGAGTTGGCGACGACGTTGCGCAGCCAGCCCCGCTCGTGCCACGGCACCGACCGGGGCGAGCGGCGGGCCAGCGCCGGTGTCAGCAGCACGTCGTACTCGGCGAAGAACGGCTCCAGCCGACGGCGCAGCTCCTCCCGGCCCGCCCCGGCGCGCACCCGCCCCACGAAACGCCGCCCGACGGCCGCGTGGACGCGGGTGCGCCGGGTCAGCAGCCGCGGGTCGAGCCCCTGCGCGTCGACCGACGTACCCGCCGTCCAGTGCGCCAGCGAGGTCAGGCTCAGCGACAGCGGGTACGGCGGGTCGGCGCGCCGCACCACGTGACCCGCCTTCATCAGCACCTCGGCCGCCTCCCGCGCGGCGGACGTGTACGGCTTGCTCAGCGCCACCCCGGCGAGCGGGCTGCGCAGCGAGAGGGCGATCCGGCGGGTGCCGGGCGCGTCCCCTCGTACGGTGCCGGGGTCGCCGTCCGCGAGGACGGACAGCATCAGGCGCGCGTCCGCCACGGTCGTGGCGAGCGGCCCGTTCTCCGACATGCCGAACCAGTCGCCGTCACTGATCCCGGCCGGGACCACCCCGTGGCCCGGCTTGATGGTGACCAGGCCGCAGTTGGCCGCCGGTATGCGCAGCGAGCCCATGCCGTCGTTGCCGAGGGCGATCGGCACCATCCCGGCGGCGACGGCGGCCGCGCTGCCGCCGGACGAGCCGCCCGCCGTGCGGGAGGTGTCCCAGGGGTTGCGGGAGGTGCCGTGCACGCCCTCCGTCGTACCGAAGACGCACAGCTCGGGCACGTTCGTCAGCCCCACGACCACCGCGCCCGCCGCCCGCAGCCGGGCCACGGTGACATGGTCCCGCTCGGCCGGCGCGTCCGGGGTCGCCGCCGAGCCGACCCGGCTGGACTCGCCGCGCACCGCGAGATTGTCCTTGACGGCCACCGGCACCCCGGCCAGCGGGAGTTCCGCGAGATCGCCGCGGTCCGCCACCTCGTCGGCCTCCCGCAGCGCCGCTTGGGCCCGCACCGTCCGGAAGGCGCCGATCCGCCCGTCCAGCCGCTCGATCCGCGCCAGGTGCTCCGCCACCACCTCCCGTGGGGTGACCTGCTTCTCCCGCACGGCGGCGGCGATCTCGACGGCGGTCCGTCCGGCCCAGTTGGTCACGGGCGCTCTCCTCGGCGGTCAATGGGGCTACTGGCGAGTACGTAGGGAGCACTCTGCCCAACGGGGCGGTGCCGCGTCGAGAGGCACGGTTCGAACCGGCCATGGCAGGGGAGCTGTAGACCTCGTCGGACCCGTGAGCGCAGGGAGCCCCCATGCATGACGACCGCAGCCTCGTCGAAGGGCGTCTGAGGCGTGTCCTCGACGAACGCATCCGGCCCGCCGTCCACCCCGAGCGGGTGCCGCTGGAGGTCGCGGTGTGGCACGCCCCCGGCGAACCCGTACCGGTCGCCGAGGGGCTGGCCGCCGAGGTCCGGCCGGTCGCGGCGGGGGAGCGGTGGGGCGCGCCCTGGGGCACCAGCTGGTTCCGGGTCACCGGCACCGTGCCGCAGCGGTGGGCCGGGCGGACCGTGGAGGCGCTGCTCGACCTCGGCTTCGACCCGCACATGCCCGGCTTCCAGTGCGAGGGGCTGGTCTACCGCCCCGACGGCACTCCCGTGAAAGGGCTGCACCCGCAGAACCAGTGGGTGCGGATCGGGGCGCCCGTGGCGGGCGGGGAGGAGGTGCGGCTGCACATCGAGGCCGCCTCCAACCCGGTCGTCCTCGACTTCCACCCCTTCCTGCCGACGCCGCTCGGCGACAAGGGGACCGCGGGCAGCGAGCCGCAGTACACCCTCGGGCCGATGGAGCTGGCCGTCTTCGACGAGACGGTGTGGCGGCTGGTGCTCGACCTGGAGGTGCTGGGCGAGCTGATGGCCGAACTGCCGGTGGAGTCGGCGCGCCGCTGGGACGTCCTGCGAGCCGTGGAACGGGCCCTCGACGCGGTCGACCTGCAGGACGTCGGCGGTACGGCGGAGCGGGCGCGGGCCTGCCTCACCGACGTCCTCGCCGTGCCCGCCGCCCCCTCCGCGCACCGGATCAGCGCCGTCGGGCACGCCCACATCGACTCGGCGTGGCTGTGGCCGCTGCGGGAGACGGTCCGCAAGGTGGCCCGTACGGCCGCCAACATGACGGCGCTGATCGACGACGAGCCGGAGTTCGTCTTCGCCATGTCGCAGGCCCAGCAGTGGGCCTGGGTGAAGGAGCACCGGCCCGAGGTGTGGGCCCGCGTGAAGAAGGCCGTCGCCGAGGGGCGGTTCGTGCCGGCCGGCGGGATGTGGGTGGAGTCGGACACCAACATGCCGGGCTCGGAGGCGATGGCCCGGCAGTTCGTGCACGGCAAGCGTTTCTTCCTCGACGAGTTCGGCATCGAGAACGACGAGGCCTGGCTGCCCGACACCTTCGGCTTCGCCGCCGGGCTCCCGCAGATCATCAAGGCGGCGGGCTCCCGGTACCTGCTGACGCAGAAGATCTCGTGGTCCCGCACGAACACCTTCCCGCACCACACCTTCCACTGGGAGGGCATCGACGGCACCCGGATCTTCACCCACTTCCCGCCCGTCGACACCTACAACTGCTCCATGCGCGGCGGCGAACTCGCCCACGCCGCGCGGAACTTCCGCGAGAAGGGCCGCGCCCGGCACTCCCTCGCGCCCACCGGCTGGGGTGACGGGGGCGGCGGCACGACCCGCGACATGGTCGCCCGCGCCGCCCGGCTGCGCGACCTCGAAGGCTCCCCGGCCGTCACCTGGGAGACGCCCGCCGCGTTCTTCGTCCGCGCCGAGGCGGAGTACCCGGACCCGCCCGTCTGGGTCGGCGAGCTGTACCTCGAACTGCACCGCGCCACCCTCACCAGCCAGGCCGGCACCAAACAGGGCAACCGGCGCAGCGAACACCTGCTGCGCGAGGCCGAGCTGTGGGCGGCGACCGCGGCCGTACGCACCGGATTCCCCTACCCGTACGAGGAGTTGGACCGGCTCTGGAAGACGGTGCTGCTGCACCAGTTCCACGACATCCTGCCGGGCTCCTCCATCGCCTGGGTGCACCGCGAGGCACGGCAGACGTACGCGCGGGTGGCGCGCGAACTGGAGGACCTCATCGGGGCGGCTCAGCGGGCGCTGGCGGGGGAGGGCGAGCGGGAGCTGGTGTTCAACTCCGCGCCGCACACCCGGAACGGGGTCCCCGCGGGCGGCGCGGGCACCCCCCGCCGTCCGCGGCCGACCCGGCTGTCCCCCCGCGCCGGCGGCGGATACGTCCTGGAGAACGACCTGCTCCGGGTCGGCATCGACGCCCGGGGCCTCGTCGTCTCCGCCTACGACATCGAGGCCGACCGCGAGACCGTCGCACCGGGACGGGCCGCGAACCTCCTCCAACTACACCCCGACTTCCCGAACATGTGGGACGCCTGGGACGTCGACGAGTTCTACCGCAACACGGTCACCGACCAGACCGGCGCCGACGAGGTCGCCGTCGCCGAGGACGGCGTCTCGGTGCGCGTGGTGCGCTCCTTCGGCGCCTCACGGGTCACCCAGGTCCTGTCGCTCGCACCGGGGGAGCGGCGGCTGGTGCTGGACACGGAGGTGGACTGGCACGAGACGGAGAAGTTCCTGAAGCTGGCGTTCCCGCTGGACGTCCACGCCGAGCGGTACGCCTCCGAGACCCAGTTCGGACACTTCTTCCGCCCCACGCACGGCAACACGTCCTGGGACGCGGCCAGGTTCGAGGCCTGCAACCACCGCTTCGTCCACCTGGCGGAGCCCGGCTGGGGCGTCGCCCTCGTCAACGACTCGACGTACGGCCACGACGTGACCCGAACGGTCCGCACCGGCCCCGACGCCGGTACGACGACCACGGTCCGCGCCTCCCTGCTGCGTGCCCCGCGCTTCCCCGACCCCGAGACCGACCAGGGCGTGCACCGGTTCCGGCACGCGCTGGTGCCGGGCGCGGACATCGGCGACGCGGTACGACAGGGCTGGTGGCTGAACCTCCCGGAGCGCGTGCTCGGCGGTGCCCGCGAGGTCGCCCCGCTGATCTCCGTCGACCAGGACGCGGTCGTCGTCACGGCGGTCAAACTGGCCGACGACGGCAGCGGTGACGTGATCGTCCGCTGCCACGAGGCCCACGGCGGCCGGGCCCGCGCCACCCTCACCGCCGGCTTCCCGTTCACCGAGGTCACGGTCACCGACCTGCTGGAACGCCCGCTGCCGGACACGCCTGCGCCGACGGCCGAGGGCGAGCGGATCGCCGTACGGCTGCGGCCGTTCGAGCTGATGACGCTACGGCTGCGGCGGCACTGACGGCGGGACCGCCGCGGCGGGGAGGGGTGGTCACGCGGGGCTGGGGGCGCGCCTCTCCCAGTTGCGCGCCCACCAGCGCATCATCTGCGGGTACACGACGAGGTAACGGAACGGCTTGATCGCGGCCATGTAGGCAGTGCCGAAGAGGCCGTTCGGCCTGACCAGGACCGCCATCTGGCCGCGGTGCCCGCCGTGGCCGTCCGGCACCCAGGCGAGGTGCAGCACCGCGTGCACGGTCCGGTTGGCCATCTCGGCCGCCCACTCGTCCTCCAGCCGGTACAGCATCGAGAACGGCTTGCCGATCCCCGGCCCGGTGGGACGCTCGCGCACGTCGGCGGGCAGCCGGTCGCGCAGGGTCGGCACCCGCTTCCCCAGGCCGGCCTTCTTCTCGTCCCAGCCGAAGAGCGCGCCCAGCTTCCACCGGGCCGCCCAGAGCACCCGCGTGGGCAGCGAGGACTGGCCCACGAAGTCGGCCTGGAAGAACGTCTCCAGCAGTTGCGGGAAGTCGTCCGGGCCGCCCGGGGTCGGCAGGGCCCACACGTCCTCCAGGTGGAAGTCGTGGGTGACGCGGTGGATGAGCCAGTCGTGGGAGGTGTGCGCGCCGCTGGGCAGCTTCATGGTGACGACCTCGCTTCCATACGCTGGTGTATGGATACAGCGTAGCCCGGTCCATACGGCTGCGTATAGAACTTTCGGACAGAGGTAAGGAGACCGACCGTGGCCGAGGCTCGCACCCCGCGCGGCAAGTGGATCGAGGAAGGGCTGCGCGCGCTCGCCGCCGGTGGGCCGGACGCCGTCCGGGTGGAGGCGCTGGCGCAGTCGCTCGGCGTCAGCAAAGGCGGGTTCTACTGGTACTTCGGCGACCGGGAGACCCTGCTCGGCGAGTTGCTCGACACCTGGGAGCGCGATGTCACCGAGCAGGTGATCGAGCGGGTCGAGAGCGAGGGCGGTGACGCCCGCGACAAGCTGCGCCGCCTGACCGACGTCGCCGTCCCGCAGGCGTCGACGGACGTCAGGACCGACCTCGCCGTCCGCGACTGGGCGCGACGCGACGAGCAGGTCGCCGAGCGGCTGCGGCGGGTGGACACCCGGCGCATGGACTACCTGCGCTCGCTGTTCACCGCGTTCTGCCCCGACGAGGAGGAGGCCGCGGCCCGAGCCATGATCGCCTTCTCGGCCTGGCTCGGCAGCCACCTCATCGCCGCGGAACACCCCGGGCGAGAGCGGGAGGAGGCGTGGGATCTGGTTTGGGCGCGGTTGGTGAGGTGACGTCGGGACGCGGGAGTGATGCGGGGCCCGACTGCTGGGGCGCCCCGCGGAGGCGCCTGCCGAAGCGCCCCCAGGCGGTGACGGCTGACGTGCCCCAAAACGTCACGCCCGTCGAAGTGCCCTCAACTCACTGCCCCAACCGCCCCCGCAGCCACTCCTCCACCTCGCCCACGTGTGCGGCCGCCGCCGTGCGGGCCGCTTCCGGGTCGCGGGCGGTCAGGGCGCGGTGGATGGCGGCGTGTTCGCGGCGGGTGCGGGCGATCGCGCCCTCCTCCTGGTAGCCGCGCCAGATTCGGGCGCGGAAGGTGCGGGAGGACAGGCCCTCCAGGATGGCGGCCATGGTCTCGTTGCCGGCGGCCTCGGCGATCGCGCGGTGGAAGGCCAGGTCGTGGGCGAGGATCCGGTCCGGGTCGTCGGTGGCGTTCATCGCGGTCAGATGCTCCTCGACCTCCGCCAGCCGGTCCGGGGTGATGCGCGCGGCGGCCAGCGCCGTCGCCGTCGACTCCAGAACCCTGCGCACCTCCAGGAGTTCGACCAGCCGCTCGCCCCGGGACAGGTCGGCCACCACCCCGAACGTCTCCAGCAGGTCGCCGGCCTCGAGCCGGGTGACGTAGACCCCGGACCCGTGCCGGGCCTCCAGCACCCCGAGCACCGTCAGCGCGCGGATCGCCTCGCGTACCGAGCTGCGGGAGATGCCGAGTCCGGCCGCGAGATCGCGTTCGGCCGGCAGGCGCTGCCCCGGCTCCAGCGTCCCGTCGGCGATCATCGCCTTGATCCGCTCGATGGCGCGCTGCGTCACCGTGCCCTTCTGCGGGGCCGCCCCCGTCTCGTCCACGCCGGTCGCTCCTGTCGTCGGTGCGCCGCAGTCTAGTCAGGGAAGTGGTCGGACCACTATCGGACGAAGATCGGCCGAAGGTCGGCCGAAGGGGACATCATGACCCTCACAAGGGTGTTCTGCCGCCAAGTGGTCTGATAAATATGCGGCATGGCGTCCTCGACCTCCGCCCGCGTGACCGCCCTCGACACCTACGACATCCGCTTCCCCACCTCGCGCGCGCTGGACGGCTCCGACGCGATGAACCCCGACCCGGACTACTCGGCGGCCTACCTCGTCCTGCGCACCGACGCCGCCGACGGGGCCGAGGGCCACGGGTTCGTCTTCACCATCGGGCGGGGCAACGAGGTGCAGGTCGCGGCGATCGAGGCGCTGCGCGGGCATGTCGTCGGACGCCCCGTCGACGAGCTGTGCGCCGATCCCGGCGCGCTCAGCCGGGCCCTGGTCGGCGACAGCCAACTGCGCTGGCTGGGTCCGGAGAAGGGCGTGATGCACATGGCGATCGGCGCCGTCGTCAACGCCGTCTGGGACCTCGCCGCCCGGCGCGCCCGCAAGCCGCTGTGGCAACTGCTCGCCGACGCCGATCCCGAGTGGCTGGTCGGCCAGATCGACTTCCGGTACCTCACCGACGCGCTCACCCCGGACGACGCCCTGGCCCTGCTGCGCCGGGGCCGGACTGGCGCCCAGGAGCGGCGGGCCCGGCTGCTGGACCGGGGCTACCCCGCCTACACCACGTCCCCCGGCTGGCTCGGCTACGACGACGACAGACTCACCCGGCTCGCCCGCCGGGCCGTCGCCGACGGCTTCACGCAGATCAAACTGAAGGTCGGCGCCGACCTCGACGACGACATCCGCCGCTGCCGGGCGGCCCGCGCGGCCGTCGGCCCGGACATCCGCCTCGCCGTGGACGCCAACCAGCGCTGGGACGTCGACGAGGCGATCCGCTGGACCCGTGCCCTCGCCGAGTTCGACCCGTACTGGATCGAGGAGCCCACCAGCCCCGACGACATCCTCGGCCACGCCGCGATCCGCCGGGCCGTCGCCCCTGTCAAGGTCGCCACCGGCGAACACGCCCAGAACCGGATCGTCGTCAAGCAGCTGCTCCAGGCCGGGGCGATCGACGTCCTCCAGCTCGACGCGGCCCGCGTCGGCGGAGTCAACGAGAACCTGGCGATCCTGCTGCTGGCCGCCCGCTTCGACGTCACGGTCTGCCCGCACGCCGGCGGCGTCGGCCTGTGCGAACTGGTCCGGCACCTGGCGATGTTCGACTACCTGGCGGTCTCCGGCACCACCGAGGACCGGGCCGTCGAGTACGTCGACCACCTCCACGAACACTTCCTCGACCCGGTGGTGATCCGGGACGGGCACTACACCGCACCCACCGCGCCCGGCTTCTCGGCCGCCCTGCGCCCGGAGTCCGTCGCGCGGTACACGTTCCCCGGCGGCACCTTCTGGGCCGCCGACCTCGCCGAGCGCAAGCGGAAGGGGCAGACGCAATGAGCGACTTCGAGGGCCTGAGGGCGCTGGTGACGGGCGGCGCCTCCGGCATCGGCCGGGCCACCGCCGAGCTGCTGGCCGAGCGCGGCGCCCGGGTCGCCGTACTCGACCTGGACCCCGCCACGGTCGGCGCGCCGCTCCTCGCCTACCGCGCCGACGTCACCGACGACCCCTCCGTACGCCGGGCGGTGGCGGCCGCCGCGGACGACCTCGGCGGACTCGACGTCCTCGTCAACAACGCGGGCATCGGCGCCCAGGGCACCGTCGAGGACAACGACGACGCCGAGTGGCACCGCGTCCTCGACGTCAACGTCGTCGGCATGGTCCGCGTCGCCCGCGCCGCCCTGCCGCACCTGCGCCGCTCGGCCCACGCGGCGATCGTCAACACCTGCTCCATCGCCGCCACCGCCGGCCTGCCGCAGCGCGCCCTCTACAGCGCCACCAAGGGCGCCGTCCTCTCCCTGACCCTCGCCATGGCCGCCGACCACGTCCGCGAGGGCATCCGCGTCAACTGCGTCAACCCTGGCACCGCGGACACCCCGTGGATAGGCCGCCTCCTCGACGCGGCCGACGACCCGGCCGCCGAACGCGCCGCCCTGGAGGCCCGCCAGCCCACCGGCCGCCTGGTCGCCGCCGCCGAAGTCGCGGGCGCCGTCGCCTACCTGGCGAGCCCCCTGTCCGGCGCCACCACCGGCACCGCCCTCGCCGTCGACGGCGGCATGCAGGGCCTGCGCCCGCGCCCGGCGGCGCGATGAGCGCCCTCGCCTTCGGCGCCGCCGGCATCGGCAACCTCTACACCGAGGTCACCGACGAGCAGGCGTACGCCGCCGTGGCCGCCGCCTGGCACCACGGCATCCGCACCTTCGACACCGCCCCGCACTACGGCCTCGGCCTGTCCGAGCGCCGCCTCGGCGCCGCCCTGCGCGAGCATCCGCGCACCGCGTACACGGTGTCCACCAAGGTCGGCCGCCGCCTGGAACCCTCCGACGGCACCGGCGACGACCGCGCGAACGGCTTCGCGGTCCCCGCCACCCACCGCCGTGTCCGGGACTTCACCGCCGACGGCATCCGCCGCACCCTCGACGCCAGCCTCGGCCGGCTCGGCCTCGACCACGTCGACACGGTCTACCTGCACGACCCCGACGACCACGCCGAGCAGGCCTTCCGGGAGGGCTACCCGGCGCTGGAACGGCTGCGCGCGCAAGGCGTGGTCCGCAGGATCGGCGCGGGCATGAACCAGTCCGCGATGCTCACCCGTTTCGTCCGCGACACCGACGTCGACGTGGTGCTGTGCGCCGGCCGCTACACCCTGCTCGACCAGAGCGCCCTGGCCGACCTGCTGCCCGCCGCGCGGGAACGCGGCACGGCGGTCGTCATCGGCGGCCCCTTCAACTCCGGCCTGCTCGCCGACCCCACCCCGACGGCGACCTACGACTACGCCCAGGCACCGCAGCCCCTCCTCGACCGCGCCCTGCGCCTGAAGTCCGCCGCCGAACGCCACGGCACCACCCTGCGCGCCGCCGCCCTCGCCTTCTGCGCCGCGCACCCGGCCGTCACCGCCGTCCTCGTCGGCGCCCGCTCCGCAGCGGAGGTCGACGACTGCGCGGCACAGTTCCGCACGCCCGTGCCGACGGCCTTCTGGCAGGAGCTGCGCGACACCGGACTGCTGCCCGCCGACGCGCCCGTGCCCGGGGAGGCGCGGCCGTGACCGTCGACGCCCACCATCACGTCTGGGACCTGTCGGTACGCGACCAGGACTGGATCACCGGTCCCGCCCTCGCCCCGCTGCGCCGCACCTTCACCCTCGACGACCCCCGCCCCGAGGCTGCCGCCGCCGGTGTCGACCGCACGGTGCTCGTCCAGACCGTCACCGCGCCCGAGGAGACCCCCGAGCTGCTGGCGCTCGCCGCCGCCTCCGACGGCCTGGTCGCGGGCGTCGTCGGCTGGACCGACCTCACCCGGCCCGACATCGCCGACGAACTCGCCCGGCTGCGCGCCCTCCCCGGCGGCGACCGCCTCAAGGGCATCCGCCACCAGGTCCAGTCCGAACCCGACCCGGAGTGGCTGCTGCGTCCGGACGTGTGCCGCGGCCTGGCCGCCGTCGCCGACGCGGGGCTCGTCCACGACCTCGTCGTACGTCCCCACCAGCTGCCCGCCTGCGCCCGGGCCGCCGCCGGCCACCCCGGGCTCACCTTCGTCCTCGACCACCTCGGCAAACCGCCCGTCGCCTCGGGCGCCGTCGAGCCGTGGGCGGGCGCGGTGCGCACCCTGGCCGCCCTGCCGAACACGGTCTGCAAACTGTCCGGCCTGGTCACCGAGGCAGACCCCGCGTCCTGGACGGCCGACGACCTGAGGCCGTACGCCGACGTCGTCCTCGACGCCTTCGGGCCGCGCCGCCTGATGTTCGGCTCCGACTGGCCGGTGTGCACGCTCGCGGCGACGTACGGCGAGGTGCGCGCGACGGCCGGCGAGCTGATCGCCGGGCTCGGCGAGGACGAACGCACCGAGGTCCTGGAGGCCACCGCCGTCCGTGTCTACGATCTCTGAACCGCCTCGGCCAGCCGCGTCGGCGGCAGATACTCCCGCACGTACGTCCGCTCCCAGCAGGCGCCGGTCTCCCGCAGCTCCCGCCAGCTGGTGTACCGGTAGCGGAACAGCCGGGCACGGATGTGGCGGGGCGGCTCGTCCGGCGGGAAGGGGGAGCGGCGCAGCAGCTTCAGCGTGGCGCGGTCGTTCTCCAGCAGCCGTTCCACCAGTGCCCCGAACCAGGACCCCGCGTAGGCGGGCGACAGCGCGGCGAACCACATCATCCAGTCCAGCCGCAGATGGTAGGGAGCGAACTGGCGCGGCCAGTGCCGGGGGTCCCCGGGCTTCCCCTTGAACTCGTACTCCCGCCAGTCGGAGTCCTCGCGGGGCAGCGCGTCCGCCGTGCCCTCGATCACCACCTCGTACCGCACCCGGCTGACGCTGCCGAAGGCGCCGTAGGTGTTGACCAGGTGGAGCGGGTCGAAGGAGCGGTTCATGATCTGGCGGCGGGAGATCATGTTCGCCACCGGGCGGTAGCTGAGGAACAGCAGCAGGGCGGCCACCGCGAGCACGACCACCACGTACCAGAGCGGGGCGCCGGGCAGGGGCGGCGGGTCGGCGGGGAAGCGGAGCGCCGACAGGGCGAGCACGATGGTGATCCAGTTCAGCCAGGAGAAGTTCCCGGACAGCACCAGCCACAGCTGGGTGACGATCATCAGCGCGGCGGCGGCCGAGGCGACGGGCTGCGGGGTGAACAGCAGCACCGGCACCGCGAGTTGGGTGACGTGGTTGGCGGCGACCTCCACCCGGTGCAGCGGTTTGGGCAGATGGTGGAAGAACCAGCTCAGCGGGCCCGGCATCGGCTGGGTCTCGTGGTGGTAGTCCAGGCAGGTCAGCTTCCGCCAGCAGGCGTCCCCGCGCAGCTTGATAAGCCCCGCGCCGAACTCCACCCGGAACAGGATCCAGCGCAGCAGGAACAGCACCACGACCGGGGGCGCCACCTCGTCGTTGCCGAGGAAGACCGCGAGGAACCCGGTCTCCAGCAGCAGCGACTCCCAGCCGAAGCCGTACCAGGTCTGGCCGACGTTCACGATCGACAGGTACAGCAGCCACGGGACGAGCCAGAGCAGCATCGCCGCCCACAGCGGCAGCAGGCCGTCGAGCCCGGCGAGCAGCGCCGCCGACACCGCGGCGCCCGCCCAGGCGCAGCAGGCGAAGAAGCGGTCGGAGTAGTGCAGTTGGAACAGGCTCGGCGCCCGCCGGAACGGCACCCGGGCGACGAAGCGGGGGATCGGCAGCATGCCGCGCGAGCCGAGCAGCGCCCGGAACTGCAGGGCCGCGGTCAGGAACGCGACCAGATAGACGGCGGCCAGCGCCCGCTGGAAGACCAGCCGGCTCAGCCAGTAGTCGGATGCGGTGAACCAGTCCACGACCGTCGCTCTCCTCTCCTTCCATTCTGACGTCGGAGCGGGAGGTCACCCTCTGTAGGTCTGCCTCCGCTCGTGTCACCCATGCGGGTGAAGTGGACAGAAGTGCGGGCGGCCTGAGAACTCGAAGAATCGGGCAAAGCCTGGCAAGGTGGGGCGCATGGTTGATCGGGGAGCGAGCGCCCTGTCACTCCCGGACGACTGGCCCGCCCACCCGGACCCGATCCTGGCGCTCAACCGCATGGGCAGCTTCGACTGGGACCTGGACAGCGGTCTGTTCCACATGGACGCCCAGGCCCACGAGGTCTTCGACGTGCGCCCCGACGAATACAACGGCCGCCCCGAGTCCCTGGCCGCCCGCGTACCCCCCTCCGAGGCGCGCCGCCTCGACGCCCTCGTCGCCCAGGCGATCAAGGACGGCAGCGAGAACTACGGCGCCTACTTCCGGCTCCGCTGCCGCGACGGCCGCCTGCGCTGGACCCACACCCAGGGCTACATCCGCCGCGACGAGACGGGCCGCCCCCGCCGGATCATCGGCATCGTCCGGGACGCCACCCGCGAGCTGAGCGAGATCGAGTCCCGGCGCGAGGTCGCCGGCCAGGACAACGGCGACCAGAGCAGCGTCGTCCAGGCCACCACCGCCGCCCTCGCGCACGCCCGCACCGTCCGGGACGTCATCGACGTGCTGGAGAACTCCGACGGCGTCACCCACCTCGGCGCCACCAGCCTGGTGATGGGCCTGGTCGAGGCCGGCCGTATCCGGCTGATCGCCGAAGGCCCGGTGGGCAGCCGGGTGCCCGGCACCGAGGTCACCCGGATCGACGAGGCCTACCCGATGAGCGAGGTGGTCCGCACCCTCAGCCCGCGCTTCATCGAGTCCCCGCAGGAGTTCGCCTCCCGCTACCCCATGTTGTGGCCGGACATCACCGACCTCGGCATCACCTCGGCCGCCTACCTGCCGCTCATCGTCCAGGCCCGCCCCATCGGCGCGATGGGCCTGCTCTACGGCGACCGCCGCGGCTTCACCCCCGAGGAGCGGGACATCCTCGTCGCCCTCGGCAGCAGCATCGCCCAGAGCCTGCAGCGGGCCATGTTCTACGAACAGGAGAAGGACCTCGCCAGCGGTCTCCAGCAGGCCATGCTGCCGCGCACCATCCCCAGCGTGCCAGGCGCCGACGTCGCCGTCCGCTACCGCTCCGGCAGCAGCACCGGCACCCTGGGCAGGGACATCGGCGGCGACTGGTACGACCTGATCCCGCTGCCCGGCGGCCGGGTCGGCGCCGTCATCGGCGACGTCCAGGGCCACGACACCCACGCCGCCGCCGTCATGGGCCAGCTGCGGATCGTGCTGCGCGCCTACGCGGCCGAGGGCCACACCCCCGCCACCGTGATGGCCCGCGCCTCCGTCTTCCTCCACGAACTGGACACCGACCGCTTCGCGACCTGCCTGTACGCGGAGGCCGACCTCGCCACCGGGGTCGTCCAGGTGGTGCGGGCCGGACACATCGACCCGCTGCTGCGGGCGCCCGACGGCAGCTGCCGCCGCGTCCCCGTGGAGGGCGGGCTGCCGCTCGGCCTGTCCGCCGAGTTCGGCAGCCTCGACTACCCCGTCGGCACCCTGGAACTCGACCCCGGCCACACCCTGCTGCTGCTCACCGACGGCCTCGTCGAGACGCCCGGCGCCGACCTCGACGACGGCCTCCAGGCCCTCACCACGCTGGTCGCCTCCGGCCCCCCGGACGTCTGGAAACTCGCCGACCGGCTGATCGACGTGGCCGAGGAGCGCGGCGGCGACGACGACGTGGCGCTGCTCCTGCTGCGCCGCCGCGGCATGGACGCCCCCAAGACCGGGGGCCGGCTCCAGCAGCACGTCGCCCCCGGCGACCCCGAGGCCCTCACCGGCGCCCGGCACATGATCCGCGCCGCCGTCCGCGCCTGGGGCGCCGCAGACCGCGCCGACGAGATCGAACTCGTCGCCGACGAGCTGATCACCAACGCCCTGATGCACACCGAGGGCGCCGCGATCGTCACCCTCCGGGTCCTCACCGGCGGCGAACGCCGGCTGCGGGTGGAGGTGGAGGACTCCTCCAGCGCCCTGCCGCGCCGCCGCGAGGCCGGGGAGTCCGGCGTCTCGGGCCGCGGCCTGCTCCTGGTCGACCTGCTCACCGACGTCTGGGGCGTGGAGGCGCGGGGCGGCGGCAAGTGCGTGTGGTGCGAGTTCACCGTCCCGGAGCGAGACACCCCCTAGGTGTATTGGCCTGGAGCGTTGTTCACTCGGCTGATTGGCG
>NZ_LIVZ01000015.1 GCF_001905845.1 Streptomyces sp. TSRI0107
AAACTCGCCCGCCACTACCAGGCCCTGGTCACCATCGCCTGCCTACGAATCTGGCTACCCTGACTTTGCGGACACCCCCTAGGCCAGTACGGTGCTGTCCAGGTGCTCGCTCCCGGGCACGCGCCCGCCCACACGGTCGACCGGGGAGACGCCATGGCCGGCAAGCAGACGGCGAAGCTGCCGCGCAAGACGTACGAGAGGGAGCTGCTGCGCCTGCAGACGGAGTTGGTGAAGCTCCAGGAGTGGGTGCGCGCCGAGGGCGCCCGGCTCGTCGTCGTCTTCGAGGGGCGGGACGCGGCGGGCAAGGGCGGCACCATCAAGCGGGTCACCGAGCATCTGAACCCGCGCGTGGCGCGGATCGCGGCACTGCCCAAGCCCACCGAGCGCGAGCGCACCCAGTGGTACTTCCAGCGGTACGTCGAGCAGCTGCCGGCCGGCGGGGAGATCGTGCTGTTCGACCGCAGCTGGTACAACCGGGCCGGCGTCGAGCACGTCATGGGCTTCTGCACCATGGAGGAGTACCAGCTCTTCCTGCGCCAGTGCCCGATCTTCGAGCGGATGCTGGTCGAGGACGGCATCCTGCTGCGCAAGTACTGGTTCTCGGTGAGCGACGCCGAGCAGCAGGACCGGTTCCGGCGCCGCCTGGAGGACCCGCTGCGGCGCTGGAAGCTGTCGGCGATGGACCTGGACTCGATCACCCGCTGGGAGGCCTACTCCCGGGCCAAGGACGAGATGATGGTGCACACCGACATCTCCGAGGCCCCGTGGTACGTCGTGGAG
This sequence comes from Streptomyces sp. TSRI0107, assembly GCF_001905845.1. Taxonomy (GTDB): domain Bacteria; phylum Actinomycetota; class Actinomycetes; order Streptomycetales; family Streptomycetaceae; genus Streptomyces. Next base: position 781 of record NZ_LIVZ01000015.1, read on the forward strand.
AGCGACGACAAGCGGCGGGCGCGGCTGAACATGATCGCCCATCTGCTGGACTCCGTGCCGTACCACGACGTGCCGCCCCCGGTCCTGGAACTGCCGGAGCGCCCACCGTCGAGCGGCTACGAGCGGCCGCCCCGCGATCTGCAGACCTACGTCCCCGACCACGCGGCGAGCCTGTGACGTCCGCATGACCCCTCTGCGCGCGGCCGCCCGGTCTCAGCGGCGCGCCCATTCCTCCGCGAGGAGTTCGTACGACCGGACCCGGTCGGCGTGGCCGTGGGTGATGGTGGTGACGAGCAGTTCGTCCGCGCCGGTGGCCTCCCTCAGTTGTTCCAGCCGGTCGGCGACGTGTGCCGGGGAACCGACGAACCGGGTCTCGACGCGGTCGGCCACCAGCGCCCGGTCGGCCTCGGTCCAGGCGTGGGCGCGGGCCTCGTCCGGGGTCGGATAGGGGATGGCGCCCTCGGCGGTGCGGATCGAGCGGACCCAGAGGGCGTAGCCGGTGGCCAGTTCGCGTGCGGTCGCGTCGTCCTCGGCGACGACGACGTCCGCGGAGACGCTGACGTAGGGCTTGTCGAGGTGGTCGGACGGCTGGAACGCGGCCCGGTAGCCCTCCACCGCCTCCAGCACGGTGGCCGGGCTGACGTGGTAGTTGGCCGCGAACCGCAGCCCGTTGCGGCCCGCGACGCCGGCGCTCTGTCCGCCGCTGCTGCCGAGGATCCACACCTGCACGTCGGCGCCCTCTCCGGGCACGGCGTGCGCCTCGGTGCCCTCCGGCGAACGGTAGTCGCCGCGCAGGAGGGCGAGGACGTCGTCGATCTGCTCGGCGTAGTCCTGGGGGTTCGCGCCGGGCTGGCGCAGCAGCCGCTGCTGGAGGCGGAAGCGCGGGGAGCCGAGCAGGTCGTCAGGGGTGAACGGGGCCGGTATCGGCAGGCCGTTGGGGGTGCGGCCGTCGACGACGGGCGTCGTGGTGGGCCGGGGTCGCGGCGGCGGGGCCGAGGGGCGGCCGCCGGAGCGGCCGAGGCCGAGGTCGAGACGGCCGGGGTGGAGGGCGTCGATCAGCCCGAACTCCTCGACGGTGGACAGGGCGGTGCGGTGGCCGAGCTGGACGGCGCCGGAGCCGAGCCTGATCGTGCCGGTCGCGGCGGCGGTCAGGGCCAGCACGACGGCGGGCGAGGTGCCGGCCACGCCCGGGTTCAGATGGTGCTCGGCGAACCAGTAGCGGTGGTAGCCGAATCGTTCCGCCTGCCGGGCGAGGTCGAGTGAGGCGCGCAGCGCGTCGGCCGCCGTGGAACCGGAGGGGATCGGGACGAGGTCGAGCACGCCGAGGGGTGTGCGGGGCATGGTCGGGTGCTCCTCAGCGGGGAAGGGACTCGGGTCCGGGCTCGGGGCCGACCGGCGCCCACGGGAACGGCGGGTCGGGGATCTCGCGGCGCAGCACGGGTGCGACGGCGGACTGGAACAGTTCGAGCGAGGCCCGGTGCCGGTCCGGGGCGAGGCCGCCAGCGTCGGCCTGCACGTGCAGCACGCTGTGGCCGAAGTGCTCGTGGTAGCGGTGGACCTTGTCGACGACCTGCTGCGGGCTGCCGACCAGGGCGGAGCTGCGTTCGACGAAGTCCTCCAGGGTGGGGAAGACCACGGGCAGGCCGGCCTCCTTCTGGAAGGCGAGGGTGCTCTCGAAGACCGGCCGGTACGCCGCCAGCGCCTCCTGGGAGGTGCGGGCGACGTACAGTCCGGCGGTGCCGGCGCCGACGGCGAGGTCCGCCGGGTCGTGGCCGTGGTGCTCCCAGCGTTCGCGGTAGTGGCGGATCAGCTCGGCGTACGGCTCGATCGGGTGGGTGACGTTCGCCGAGAACAGCGGGTCGCCGTGCCGGGCGGCCAGCTCCACGGACTCGGTGCTGGTGGCGCTCCCGTGCCAGACCCGCACGGGCCGCTGGTAGGGGCGCGGCCACACCTCGGCGTCCTTCAGCGGGGGCCGGAAGCGGGTGTCGGCGGTCACCTTGTCCTGCCGCCAGATCCGCCGGAACACCTCGTAGCTCTCGGCGTTGCGCTCCCACTGGTCGTCGGGCGTGACGTGGAAGAGGTCGCGCTGGGCGGTGCCGTTGCCCTTGCCGATGATCAGCTCCAGGCGTCCGCCGGAGAGGTGGTCGAGGGTGGCGTAGTCCTCGTAGGCGCGGACCGGGTCGAGCAGGCTGAGCGTGGTCACGGCGGTGAACAGCCGGATGCGCCGGGTCAGGGCGGCGATGTGGCTGAGGACCACCGGTGGGGAGGAGGAGAGGAACGGCCACTCGTGCCGCTCCCCCACGCCGAAGCCGTCGAAGCCCAGTTCCTCGGCGAGCAGCGCGTTGTCCAGCGCCTCGCGGAAGCGGTCCCGGGTGGGCTTGCGTACGCCGGTGACCGGGTCCGGGCGGTGCACGATCAGGGTGACGGCGAGGAACTTCACGACGCCACCTGCTCGCTCGGCGCGCCGTCCGGGTGGTCCAGGCCGAGATGGTCGCGCAGGGTGGTGCCCTCGTACTCGGTGCGGAAGACGCCCTGTTCCTGGAGGAGGGGGACGACCCGGTCGGCGAACTCGTCGAGTCCGCCGGGCGTGAGGTGCGGGACGAGGATGAAGCCGTCGGCTGCGTCGGACTGTACATACTCGTTGATGGTCCGGGCGACGGTGGCCGGTGAGCCGACGAAGGTCTGGCGGTTGCCGGTCTCGATGACCAGGTCGCGGATGGACCAGTTGTTGGCCGCCGCCAGCTCGCGCCACTCGCGGGCCGTGGCGAGCGGGTCGCGGTACATCCGGACCTGGGCGCGGCCCCGGGCGACGTGGTCGGCCGACACGTCGGGGTCGATGTCGGGGAGCGGGCCGTCCGGGTCGTAGCCGGACAGGTCGCGGTTCCAGACGAACTCCAGGTGCTTGAGGGCGGTGGCGCCGCTGACCTGCAGGCGGCGCACCTCCTTGGCGAGCTGTTCGGCCTCGGCGTCGGTGTCGGCGAGCACGAAGCTCGCGGCGGGCAGGATGAGCAGCTGGTCGTGGCGGCGGCCGTACTTGGCGAGGCGGGACTTCACATCCGTGTAGAAGGCCCGGCCGGTGTCGAGGGCGGCGTAGCGGCTGAAGATCGCGTCGGCCTCGGCGGCGGCGAACTCGCGGCCCTCCTCGGAGTCGCCGGCCTGGAAGATCACCGGGCGGCCCTGGGGGCCGCGCGGGACGTTGAAACGGCCGTGTATGTCGAAGTGCCGTCCCTCGTGGACGAACGCGCCGGCTTTGGCGTCGCGGAGGAAGACCCCGCCGGCCGGGTCGGCGACTATGTCGTCGCCCCGCCAGGAGTCGAACAGTTCGTGGGCGGTGGTCAGGAACTCCTTGGCGCGCGAGTAGCGCTCCTCCTCGGGCAGGAAGCCGCCGCGGCGGAAGTTCTCGCCGGTGAAGGCGTCCCAGGAGGTGACGACGTTCCAGGCGGCCCGGCCGCCCGACAGATGGTCGAGGGTGGCGAACTGGCGGGCCACCTCGTAGGGCTCGTTGAAGGTGGAGTTGATGGTGCCGGTCAGGCCGAGGCGGTCGGTGACGGCGGCGAGCGCCGACAGCACGGTGAAGGTGTCCGGCCGTCCCACCACGTCCAGGTCGTAGATCTTGCCGCCCTGCTCGCGCAGGCGCAGGCCTTCGGCGAGGAACAGGAAGTCGAACCTGGCGCGTTCGGCGGTCCGTGCGAAGTGCGCGAACGAGCTGAACTCGATGTGGCTGCCGGCCCGTGGGTCGCTCCACACGGTGGTGTTGTTGACGCCGGGGAAGTGGGCGGCCAGGTGGATCTGCTTCAGCGGCTTGCTCATGTGCGCACTCCCTCAGGCGGCGTAGCGGTTGGCGGGGCGGGCGAGGCCGAGCAGCCCGCGCAGGGTGTCCGCCTCGTAGGCGTGCCGGAAGACGCCCCGGCGCCGCAGTTCGGGCGCCAGCCGGCGGGTGATCCGCTCCAGGTCGTGGCCGATCACGCCGGGCCGCAGCCGGAAGCCGCTCAGGCCGGCGGTCCGCAAGTCCAGCAGGCGGTCGGCGAGTTGGTCCGGGGTGCCGGTGAAGATCTCGGCGTCGCTGGTGTAGGGCTGTCCGGCGAGTTCGTCCAGGCGGGCCTTGCGGTCCTCGGCGGCGCCGGGGTCGTCGTCGAGGAACACGACGAGGTCGCCGAAGACATGCACCGGCTCCTGGGCGCGCCCCGCCGCGGCCTGGGCCTCGCGGATCTCGGTGACAGCGGCGCGGGCCTGGCCGGTGGTGTGCGCGGTGATGTAGCCGACGTCGGCCGAGCGGCCCACCAGCCGGTACGGGACGCTGCGGTGCGCGAGCGCGGTGACGACGGGCTGGCCCTGCGGCGGGCGGGGGGTGATCGAGGGGCCCTTGACGCTGAACCAGCGGCCCTCGAAGTCGACGTAGTGCAGCTTGTCGCGGTCGATGAAGCGGCCGGTGGTGACGTCGCGGATCTCGGCGTCGTCCTCCCAGCTGTCCCACAGGCGGCGCAGCACCTCGACGTAGTCGGCGGCCTCGTCGAGCAGTCCGTCGATCAGCTCCTCGCCGGCCGGGGTCTCCCACTCCTCGGCGGTGAGCCGCGGGATGGCGCGGCGGCCGAAGTGGTCCGCCTCGTTGCGCCGCGCGGTGACCTGGACGCGCAGTCCGGCACGGCCGGTGCCGGCGTAGTCGAGGGTGGCGATCGCCTTGGCGAGGTGGAAGGGCTCGGTGTGGGTGACGACCACGGTCGGCACCAGGCCGATGTGCCGGGTCAGGGGTGCGACGCGGGCGGCGACGAGGACGGCGTCCAGCCGGCCGCGGACCTGGTCGGTGCGGTCGTCCGGCTCGGCGAAGTCCGAGGACTGGAGGCCGAGTCCGTCCTCGAAGGTGACGAAGTCGAGCAGGCCGCGTTCGGCCTCGGTCACCAGGTCGGCCCAGTAGGCGGCGGTGAACAGGTCGCGGGGGCGGGCACTCGGTTCGCGCCAGGCGGCCGGGTGCCAGCCGGCGCCGTCCAGTGCGACGGCGAGGTGCAGGGGTGAGGATGCGGACACGGAGAGGGTGCCTTCCTGATGGTGCGTCGGGCGGGGGCCGGCCCAGGGGTGCCGGCCTCGGCGGTGGGATGCGGTTTCAGGGACAACAGAGCGGGGCGGGCCGGCCGGTGCCGTCCGCGGTGTGCGCCGCCCAGTCCAGGATCTGCACCGCCGCTCCGGCGGCCTCCAGGCCCTGGCAGCGGGCGTGGTGGCGGCGGGCGATGCCGGTGAGGTCGAGGTGGCGGCCGAACGCGGGGTGGGTGGCCAGTCGGCGGGCGTAGGCCCACAGGTTCGGATGGCCGGCGACGCGGTGGACCGCGTCGGCGTCCAGGTGCCGGCGGTGCACGGTGTCGAGCTGGACCAGCGCCACCCACACGTGCACGTCGGCGAGGGTCAGCCGGTCGCCCAGCACGAACTCCTGGAAGCCGAGCCGCCCTTCCCACTGCCGCAGGGTGCCCAGCAGCCGGGTGAGAGCGGTCCGCCGTGCCGCGGGGCCGGCGCCGGCCCGCCCGGCGTTCTGCGCGGCCTCGTGCACGCCGTACGCGCAGAGGAGCTCGACGGCCTCCGTCTCCGCCCACGCGCCGGGCGGGCACAGGTCGGAGCGGTCCCGGCCGAAGTGGCGGACCATGTCCCGCAGGATGTCCGGGGCGTGGCCGCTGACGATCCGTCCGGTCCAGTCGTCGCTCAGCACCGGTGCCGCGGTGGGGCCGGGATGGCGGTGCGCGCTGGCCTCGTACAGCGGGCGCAGGGCGGTGTGCCCGCCGTCGGGGCCGTCGGGCACGGCCGGCAGCAGGGTGACGGGCAGGGTCTGCTCCAGGCCGAGCAGGCTGTGGGCGATGGCAAGGCGCAGACCGTGCGGGCACGACAGGGCGAGGTGGAGGCGGTAGCGGCGGGCGACGGCGTAGTAGCCGCTGCTCGCGTGGCAGCCGATCCTGCCCCGGAACGACGGCAGGGTCGGCAGGCTGGTCAGGGGTGCGGCGGGCATGTGTCTCCCTGGATCCGGATCCGGCTTCTGAGGGCGCGCGTTGGCGGCCGGCGGCGCACGGGAGGAGTCAGGGACGCGCGACGATGCCTGCCCGTGTGCGAGGGGTCCGCGGTGCCGGTGGGCACCGTCGGTTCAGTGCCCCCGGCGGCCGGCCGCGCTGCAGACGCGCAGGAGATCGATGTGGCGGCGGGAGGTCAGGAGCAGAGCCGGCCGGCCCGCGCGCATCGCGCGGTCGGTGGACGACTCCGGACGCTCCATCTTTTCCTACCTGTCCGCTGGGAAATCTCTCCTGGAGTGTCAGCCCGTCGCCGGGTCCCGTCAAGAGGGCCCGGGGCGGGTCCACAGCCCGCGCGCGGCGAGGCGCGGCAGCACGTTCTCCCCGAACCAGTACGCCTCCTCCAGGTGCGGGTAGCCGGAGAGCACGAACTCGTCGATGCCGATCCCGTGGTACTCGGCGATCCGCTCGGCGACCTCGTCGTGGCTGCCGACCAGGGCCGTGCCCGCTCCCCCGCGCACCAGGCCGATGCCCGCCCACAGGTTGGGGTGGATCTCCAGGTCCGCGCGGTCCCCGCCGTGCAGGGCGACCATCCGCCGCTGCCCCTCGGACTCGCTGCGGGCGAGGCCTTCCTGCACGGCGGCGACGGTCTCGGGGGCGAACCCGTCGAGCAGCCGCTCCGCCTCGGCCCACGCCGCGGCGGAGGTGTCGCGCGTGATGACGTGCAGGCGGATGCCGAAGCGGACGGACCGGCCCTCCTTCTCGGCGAGCGCCCGGATCCAGGCGGTCTTCTCCGCGACGGCGGCGGGCGGCTCGCCCCAGGTGAGGTAGACGTCCGCGTGCCGGGCGGCGACCTCTCCGGCGGCGGGTGAGGAGCCTCCGAAGTAGATGTCGGGCCGCGGGTCCGGCAGCCGGGCGAGGCGCGCGTCCTCGACCCGCAGGTGCCGCCCCGTCAGGTCCACGCCGCGGCCGTCCCACAGTTCGCGGACGATCGTCAGGAACTCGTCCGTGCGGGCGTACCGGGCGTCCTTGTCGAGGAAGTCGCCGTAGGCCCGCTGCTCCTTGCTCTCCCCGCCGGTGACGACGTTGAGCAGCAGCCGGCCGCCGCTGTGCCGCTGGAAGGTGGACGCCATCTGCGCGGCCAGTGTCGGGGAGACGAAGCCGGGCCGGAAGGCGACCAGGAACTTCAGCCGCTCGGTGTGCCGGCTGACCATGGCCGTGGTCAGCCAGGCGTCCTCGCACCAGGCGCCGGTGGGGGTCAGCGCGCCGGTGAAGCCGAGGTCCTCGGCGGCGCGGGCGATCTGGCTGAGGTAGCCGATCGTGGGCGGCCGGTCGCCGGCACTCGCGGTGGCCGGGGTGCCGTGGCCGCCGCCGACGACATGCCGGCTGTCGCCGTTGGTGGGGAGGAACCAGTGGAAGGTGAGGCTCACGTGCTGCTCAGGCCTTTCGTTCGGCGCCGCTGACGGGGGCGCCGGCGGACGGGGCGTCGGCGGACGGGGGGCGCTCGCTCATCCGGCGGCCGCCAGGAAGGCCGTACGGCTGCCCAGGGCGGCGGAGAACTGGTCGACGACCTGCGCCAGGGCCTCGGCGGCGGCGGGGGCGACGGTGAGGGTGCCGTCGTCGGCCACGGCGATCTCCTTGTCCAGGGTGAACCAGCCCTGGACGATGTGCCCGGCGCCCATGGAGCTGAGCACCGGGCGCAGCGCGTAGTCGATGGCGAGGACGTGCGCGGTGGTGCCGCCGGTCGCCAGCGGCAGCACCGTCTTGCCGACCAGCCCGTACTGCGGGAGCAGGTCGAGCAGGGACTTCAGCAGCCCGGAGTAGGCGGCCTTGTAGACGGGCGTGCCGATCACGACCCCGTCGGCGTGGTCGAACAGCGCGAGCGCCTCGGCGATCGCCGGGTGCCGGACGTCCGCGCCGAGCAGGGCCTCGGCGGGCAGGGTGCGGACGTCCAGCGGGATCACCTCGTGTCCCTGGGCGGTGAGCCGCCGGTCCAGGTGGCGCAGCAGCCGGGCGGTGCGGGAGGTGGCGGAGGGGCTTCCGGAGACGGACAGGACGGTGGCCATGGCGGACCCTTCGAGGTGCGGGACGGGCGGGACGGCTACTGGTTGGTCTTGGGCAGGCCGGGCGGGTTGATCTCGGACTGGGGGACGGCCTCCTCGGACAGGCCCCAGCGCTTGAGCACCTGCGCGTAGGTGCCGTTGTCGATGACCTCGTCGAGCGCGGCGGAGAGCGGCTTCACCAGGCCGCTGTCCTTCTTGGTGGTGGCCGCGATGAGGCCCTGGAGGGTGGCGCCGGCCCCGGAGTAGGTGCCGACGACCTCGGTCTTGCCGGAGGTGGCCGCGTGGTAGGCGGCGGTCGGGTGGGGGCCGAGGTAGAGGTCGATGCGGCCGGACTGGAGGGCGAGGTAGGTGTCGCTGTCGTTCTGGTAGTACTTGATGTCCACCGGCTTCCGGCCGGCCTTCTCGTTCTCCTCGCTCCACTCGATGAGCAGCTTCTCCTGGTTGGTGCCGCTGCCCACGGCGACGGTGCGGCCCGCCACGTCCTCGGGGCCGTCGATCTTCAGGCCGCTGCCCTTCTTCGCCTCGAAGCCGAGGTTGTCCTCGCGGTAGGTGGCGAAGTCGTACTTCTCCTTGCGTTCCTCGGTGACGGTGATGTTGCTGAAGCCGACGTCGTACTTGGCGCTGTCGAGGCCGACGAAGATGTTCTCCCAGGAGACCGTGTTGACCTTCGGCTTCAGGCCGAGGACGTCGGCGACCAGGCGGGAGAGGTCGGTCTCCACGCCGATGAGGGTCTTGTTGTCGGTGGCGTAGAAGTTCAGCGGCGCCGCCGAGGTGGAGGAGTAGACGATCTCCAGGGTGCCTCTCTCGCGGATCTCCTTCGGGACCTGGGCGGCTATGGAGTCGACCTTCCCGGTGGTGACGCGGTCCTGGTCGGGGCTGGTGTTGATCTTCGTCTTGGTGCCCTTGGTGTCCGCGACCTCGGTGGTGCCGCCGTCGTCGGGGTTGGCGCAGGCGGCGAGGACGAGGGCGGTGGCGAGTCCGAGAGCCGCTGCGGAGGTACGGCGGGTGAGGGTGGACACGGTGGTTCTCCTTGCGTGCGGTTGCGTGCGGTGAGGGTTGCTGGGTGGTCAGAGGACCTTGGAGAGGAAGGCGCGGGTGCGTTCGTGCCGCGGGGTGTCCAGGACGGCCGCGGGCGGCCCCTGTTCCACGACGACGCCGCCGTCCATGAACACCACGGTGTCGGCGACCTCGCGGGCGAAGCCGATCTCGTGGGTGACGACGATCATGGTGGTGCCGCCGGCGGCCAGGTCCTTGATGACGTCGAGGACTTCGCCGACGAGTTCCGGGTCGAGCGCCGAGGTGGGCTCGTCGAAGAGCAGCACCTTCGGTTCGAGGGCCAGCGCGCGGGCGATGGCGACGCGCTGCTGCTGGCCGCCGGACAGCTGACGCGGGTAGGCGTCCGCCTTGTCGGCGAGCCCGACCCGGTCGAGCAGCCGGCGGGCGGCCCGCTCGGCGTCCTTGCGCGGGCGGCGCAGCGCGGAGACGGGGGCCTCGACGATGTTCTCCAGCACGGTCAGGTGCGGGAAGAGGTTGAAGTTCTGGAAGACGAACCCGATGTGGGTGCGCTGCTTCAGGACGTCCTTCTCCCGCAGCTCGTGCAGCTTGTCGCCGGAGCGGCGGTAGCCGATGAGTTCGCCGTCGATGCTGATCCAGCCGCGGTTGACCTTCTCCAGGTGGTTGATGGCGCGCAGCAGGGTGGACTTGCCGGAGCCGGACGGGCCGAGGATCACGGTGACCTCTCCGGCGCGGACCTGGAGGTCGACGCCGCGCAGCACCTCCAGCGGCCCGAAGCTCTTGTGGACGCCGTGGACGTCCACCATCACCTGACTCATCGGCTGTCTCCCAGGGGCTTGAGGGTTACGACGGGCTGGTCGCGCCGGGCGGCCGCGGTGCGCAGGTCGCGGACGAGACGCCGGGCGCGCTGGAGCGGGGTGGGCGGCGGGGTGCGGTCGGCGCCGCGGGCGAAGTGCCGTTCGACGTAGTACTGGGCGACCGAGAGCACGGAGGTCAGCACCACGTACCAGGCGGTGGCGACGAGGAGCAGCGGGATCACCCGGCCGTTGCGGCCGTAGATCACCTGCACCTGGTAGAACAGCTCGCCGATCGACATCACGTACACCACCGACGTGCCCTTCAGCAGGCCGATGATCTCGTTGCCGGCGGTGGGCAGGATGGCCCGCATGGCCTGCGGGAGCACGATCCGGCGGATCTGGCGCAGCCGGGGGATGCCGAGCGCCGCGGCGGCCTCCAGCTGCCCGTGATCGACGGCGATGACACCGCCGCGGACGATCTCGGCCGCGTACGCCGCCTGATGCAGCGTCAGTCCGATGACGGCGGCGCCGATGGTGCCGATGAGGCTGTTGCTGTCGACGGACCAGAACACCGGCCCGAACGGGATGCCGACGCCCAGCCGCTCGTACAGGGCGCTCAGATTGAACCAGAACACCAGCTGGACGATCATCGGGATGGACCGGAAGACCCAGATGTACGTCCAGGCGACGGTCTGCAGCACCGGGCTGCGGGACAGGCGCATGAAGGCGAGCACGGTGCCGAGGAGGAAGCCCAGGACGGTGGCGTAGGCGGTGAGCTGGAGCGTCACCCACACGGCCTGGACGATGGTCTCGGACAGGATGTAGTCACGGAAGACGTGCCACTCCCACACGGGGTTGGTGGCCAGTCCGTGCGCGAACTGGGCGACCAGCACGATCACGGCGGTGGCCGCCACCCACCGGGCGTAGTGGCGGACGGGGACGACCCTGAACTCGGCCGGTTCGCCGGCCAGTCGCTTCGTCGGTTCGGTCAAGGTGTCGCTGCTCATGGGTCACCTGTGCTCTGGCGGGTTGATCCGCGACGCGTCGATCGCGGAGGCGCTGGTACCCCACTTGTCGAGGATCCGGGCGTAGGTGCCGTTCTCGATCAGCTCGTTGACCGCGGCCTGGAAGGCCTTGGTGAGCGGGGAGCCCTTCTGGAAGGCGAAACCGACATCGAGCCGGTGGTACTCGCCGAGGAAGGCGGTCCGGGACGCGGGCTGGGACGCCTGGTAGCGCAGTCCGTTGATGGTCGACATGATCACGTCGATCCGGCCCTGCTGGAGCGCGGTGAGGCTCGCCGCGTTCTCCGAGTACACCTTCACGTCGTACGGCTTCTTGCCCGCCTCGGCGCACACGCCCTTCTCCGCTTCGAGGGTCGCCTCGAAGGTGGTGCCGGCGTTGGTGCCGACGGTCAGGCCGCACAGCTGGGTGAGGTCGGTGACCTTTCCTTCGAGCGCGGGGCTGTCCTTCCGCACGGCGAAGCCCTGGCCGTCGTTGATGTAGGTGACGAAGTCGACGCGCTTCAGGCGTTCGGTGGTGACGCCGAAGTTGCCGGTGCCGACGTCGAACTTGCCGCTGCCGAGGGCGGGCAGGATCGACTCGAACGAGGCCTCCTGGCGCTCCAGCTTCACCCCGAGGACCTTGGCGACCGCGTCGGCGAGGTCGATGTCCTGGCCGGCGGGTGCCTTGTCGGAGCCGTTCGGGTAGTAGGCGCCGGGCGGGAAACCGATGGAGCTGCCGACCCGCAGGGTGCCCGACTTCCGTACGTCGGCGGGCAGCAGGGCGGCGATGGAGTCCACCTTGCGCACGGCGGCGACCGGGTCGTCGGTCGGCGCGGGGGACGGCTGCGCGCCCACCGCGGTGGTGCCGGTGGTGCCGCCGGAGCCGCAGGCGGTCAGCGCGAGGACCGGCAGGAGCGCGAGGCCGAGTGCGGACACGGTGCGTCGGAGGTTCACGGGGTGGCTGCCTTTCCGGTGGCGGCTGTGGTGCGGGCGGTGTGCGGCAGGTGCTTCTCGAAGGGCAGCGGGCCGATGGTCTCCGGATCGGCGTGCGTGTCGAAGAGCGGTGTGTAGCCGGTCGCCAGGTACAGGCCGCGCGCCTCGGGCTGGCGCGGGCCGGTGGTCAGGTAGACGCGTCGGTAGCCGCGGGCGAGCGCCTCGCGTTCCAGTTCGGCGACGACCCGCCGGGCGAGGCCGCGCCGCCGGTGGGCGGAGTGCGTCCAGATCCTCCCCCGGACTTCGTCCGGGGGGACCCCCATCCGTTCGGCCGTGCCGGTGTCGTACCGGCGGAACGCGCCGCCCGCGACGGGTTCGCCGCCTTCGAGGAGCAGCAGGAGGACACCGCCGTACCGGGCCGTGAACTCCTCGTCCGGGTAGCGGGCGAGTTCGGCGTGGGCGTCCTTGCCGTAGCGGGTGGAGTACTCGTCGCGGAGTTCGCGCAGCAGCGGCCGGACTCTGGGGTCGGAGACCGGGACCTGAACGACGGTCAGGTCGGGGGCGGACGTCATTCCCCCACCGCCGCCAGGGTCTGGGTGCCGCGGGCGGCGCGTTCGGCGTCGCGCTTGGCGACCTCCTCGCGGACGATCGGGATCACGTACCGGCCGAAGTCGATGGCGTCGCCCAGCAGGTCGTAGCCGCGGGCGGAGAGGATGTCGACGCCGAGGTCGTAGTAGTCGAGGAGGGCCTGAGCGACCGTCTCCGGGGTGCCGACCAGGGCGTTGGAGTTGCCCGCGCCGCCCGTGGCGGCGGCCGTCGGGGTCCACAGGGCGCGGTCGTAGCGCTCCCCCGCCTCCGCGATGGCGATCAGCCGCTGCGAGCCGGTGTTCTGCGGGGCACCGCTGCGGTGGTGGCGGACGAGTCCGGCCTCGCGGCGCTCGCGGATGGCCCCGACCGTGCGGTGGGCCTTCTCCCAGGCGAGTTCCTCGGTGGGGGCGATGATCGGCCGGAACGCCACCTGGACGCGGGGCACGTCGGTGCGGCCGGCCGCCCGCGCCGCGGCCTTCACGGCCTCGATCTGCTCGGCCGTCCTCTCCAGGGGTTCGCCCCACAGGCAGTAGATGTCGGCCTCGGCGCCGCCCGCGGCGTACGCGGCGGGTGAGGAGCCGCCGAACGAGACGCCGGGGCGGGGCTGTTGCACCGGGAAGACGTCGCTGACGAAGTCGTGGAAGCGGTAGTGCTCGCCCTCGTGGTCGAAGGGCTCGTGGGTCGTCCAGATCTTCTTGACGATCCGGATGTACTCGCGGGTGCGCTCGTAGCGCTCGTCCTTGGTGAGGGTGTCGCCCTCGCGGCCCTGCTCGTGGTCGTTCCCGCCGGTGATGAAGTGCACCGTCAGCCGGCCCTCGCTGATCTGGTCGAGGGTGGCGAAGGTCTTCGCGGCGAACGTCGGGTACGAGACGTTGGGGCGGTGGGCGAGCAGGATCTGCAGCCGCTCCAGCCTGCTCGCGACGTAGGCGGCGGCCGGCGCGGGGTCCGGGGATCCCGAGCCGTAGGCGAACAGCACCCGGTCCCAGCCGTGGTCCTCGTGCGCCCGGGCGAGCCGGAGCGTGTACTCCTTGTCGAAGGCGGCACCGGAGCGCGGGGTGGTTTCGGAGCCGTCGTTGGTGGCGGCGATGCCAAGGAACTCCACGGGCATGGGAGAGGGCCTTTCCTCGGGTTCGCTGAGGCGGCGCCGTGCCGTGCGGGGCGTGCGGGCACGGCACCGCGGCCTCAGTGCGGAACCGGGTGGTGAACGTGGTGAACGGGTGCGGCGACGCCGGGGCGTGGGCCGGCGGCGCGGCGGGAGAGCGGCAACACGGGTGCCGGGAACGGGGAGTCCGGCCCGCTTACGGGATGGGCCGGGAAAGAGAGGGGGCCGGTCGGCCGGCCCGCTGCCGCGTCAGGCGCAACACGCCGCGGACCACACCCGACCGAAGTCGATGTGGCCACGGGTGACCAGGCGCTGCTCGGCATTCATGCGATTAATTGAGCAGTACATCGCACGTCTCGTCAACTGCGGCCCGTATGCCGGACGACCCCTCCGAGCCACCTTCCCCAGATTTCCTATCGATTTACTAGGAAAGTATTGACGGTGCCTCAGAACGCTGCGCAGGATGAGGCACATGCCCACTGCCCCTGCGCCGTCCCAGCCCGCCGCGGAGCCCGAGCGAACCGGGCCCGGCCGTGCGCACTGGCTGCGCGTGACCCGTGAGACGGCGGACGACCTGGCCACCGACGCGGTGGTCCGGGAACAGGCCGGCAAGGCCCCGTTCGACGAGGTGTCCCGGCTGCGCGAGGCGGGGCTGCTGACCCTGCTGATACCGGCGGCGCTCGGCGGAGGCGGCGCGGACTGGCCCACGGCCTGCGCCGTCGTGCGGGAGATCGCCGCGGCCGACGGCGCCATCGGCCAACTGCTGGGCTCCCACTACTTCCTGTCGTGGAGCGCCCGGTTCCTCGGCGACCCCGTGTGCACCGACCGGCTCGCCCGGCGGTCCGCGGCGGAGCAGTGGTGCTGGGGCGGCGGCCTGGCCCGCCAGGAGCCGCAGTTGGCCCTGGCCCCCACCGCCGGCGGCCATGTGCTGGACGGCCGCCAGAGCTATGTCACCGGAGTGCTGGTGGCCGACCGCGTCGTCGTACGGGCCGTGCGCACGGACACGGCCGAACCGGTCGCCGTCCTCGTCGACCCGGCCGCCCCCGGCGTGCGGATAGACAACGATGCCGACCCCTTCGGCCAGCGGCTCGCGGCCGGCGGCAGCATGGAGTTCGACGCCGTGCCGGTCGCCGCCGAGGACGTCCTCGGCTCGCTGTCCGCGGAGGAGGAGGCGCTGTCGCCGCGCGCCGCCCTGGTGTCGCCGGTCGGGCGGCTGCTCTCCGCGCAGCTCCAGCTCGGCATGGCCGAGGGCGTGCTCTCCGAAGCCCGGGAGTACGGCAGAGCGGGTCACGCGCCCTGGCACCCCGCCTGGCCGGTCGGCTCCCCGCACGACCCGCATGTGCTGACCGCCTTCGGCGAGCTCACCGTCCTCACCCGCGCCGCCTCCGCCCTCACCGATCAAGCCCTGGCCGCGGTCTGCGACGGACTGGCCCGCGGCGACGACCTCACCTTCGAGGAGCACGCGGAGACCGCCGTCCTGGTGGCCATGGCCGAGGCCGCGGCCACCCGGGCCGCGCAGGAGTCGACCAGCCGGGCCCTGGACATCGTCGGCGCCCGCTCGACCTCCGCCCGGCTGGGCTTCGACCGCTTCTGGCGCAACGCCCGCACCCACACCCTCTATGAGCCCACGGCCCATCGCCTCCGCGATGTCGGGGACTACTTCCTGAACGGCGCACACCCGCCGTTCGCCCTGCCGATCTGACACCGGCCGGCGCTGGGGGCGGGGCGGGCCACTGGTGCCCGTGCCCCCTACGGAGAGCGGCCGGGACCTGCGGGATAATGGCCGTATGCGGATCTCAGCCAGGGCGGATTACGCGGTACGAGCCGCGCTGCAACTCGCCGCGTCCCGGGACGACGGGCCACTGAAGGCCGAGGCGATCGCGGCCGCCCAGGACATTCCGCACAAGTTCCTCGAAAGCATCCTGAACGACATGCGGCGCGGCGGCCTCGTGCTGAGCCAGCGCGGCGGCAACGGCGGCTACCGGCTGGCCAAGCCCGCCGACTCCATCAGCATCGCCGACGTGATCCGCACCGTGGACGGACCGCTGGTCTCGGTGCGCGGCGTCCGCCCGCCGGAGCTGTCCTACACCGGCCCCGCCGAATCGCTTCTGCCCCTGTGGATCGCACTGCGATCAAATGTGCGAGAGATCCTGGAGGGCGTATCGCTCGCCGACGTCGCGTCGGCCCAGCTACCTGCGGATGTGTCCGCGCTGACCCATGCGCCGGACGCCTGGGTGAACCCCTGATTCCGCCTGCATCCCAAGTTATGGGATGACAATGTCCATCATATGAACACCCCCTTGGGGTGCGGGCACCCTTCTGCCACGATCCCTAGCAACCAGGTAGGAAAACTAGGAATCCAGGGGGGTCGTCATGCGTGCGCTCACGCTCAGCCCCGCCACTCCTCTCCTGCCTCGTCTGACCTCGCGTCGCCACATCGATCTCGGCCGCATCTCCAGCGCGATCTGTCGGCTCGTCTGAGCCCTTCCGCAGCTCCACGGCGCCCCACGCAAAGCCCTGTCGCGCCCCCCACGGGCATGCCGCCCCGCTTTTTCCGCGCTTCCCTGATCACCCTTCCCTGAGAGGACACCTCCGTGTCTGCCGCAAGACCGCTCAACGCTCTCCGCGCCCTCGCCGCCATAGCGACGCTCCCCCTCCTGCTGACCGCCTGCGGCTACGGCGCCGAGTCCAAGGACGACAACCCGCAGGCCGAGGTCGCGGCGGGCGCCGAGAAGCTCTCCGCGGACCGGGTGCGCATCGGCTACTTCCCCAACCTCACCCACGGCACCGCGCTCGTCGGCCGTGAGAAGGGCATCTTCCAGAAGGAGTTGGGCGGCACCAAGGCCGAGTACGCCACCTTCAACGCCGGCCCGTCGGAGATCGAGGCGCTGAACTCCAAGTCGATCGACATCGGCTGGATCGGCCCCTCCCCCGCGATCAACGGCTACACCAAGTCCAACGGCCAGAACCTGCGCATCATCGGCGGTTCGGCGTCCGGCGGCGTGAAGCTCGTCGTCAACCCGGACAAGATCAAGTCCCTGAAGGACGTCAAGGGCAAGAAGATCGCCACCCCGCAGCTCGGCAACACCCAGGACGTGGCGTTCCTCAACTGGATCGCCGAGCAGGGCTGGAAGGTCGACGCGGAAAGCGGCAAGGGCGACGTGTCCGTCGTCCGCACCGACAACAAGGTCACCCCGGACGCCTACAAGTCCGGTTCCATCGACGGCGCGTGGGTGCCGGAGCCGACCGCGTCGAAGCTGGTCGCCGAGGGCGCGAAGGTGCTGCTCGACGAGGCCGACCTGTGGCCCGACAAGCAGTTCGTGATCACGAACATCATCGTGTCCCAGGACTTCCTGAAGAAGCACCCGGACGTCGTCGAGGCGGTGCTGCGCGGTGCCGTGAAGAGCAACAAGTGGATCAACGCCAACCCCGACGAGGCGAAAGCCGCCGCCAACGACGCGCTCGAGCGTGACTCCGGCAAGGCGCTGCCCGCCGAGGTCATCGACCCGGCCTGGAAGTCGATCACGTTCCTCGACGACCCGCTGGCCGCGACCCTCGACACCGAGGCCGCGCACGCCGTGAAGGCCGGCCTGCTGGAGGAGCCGGACCTGAAGGGCATCTACGACCTCACGCTCCTCAACAAGGTCCTCGCGGCCGAGGGCGCCGAGAAGGTCGACGACGCCGGTCTCGGCGCCAGCTGACGCACACCCGACGAGTTCCCAGGAGGTGACGACCATGGCCACCGCATCGGCCCCGGTCAAGGAGCACGCCCCGGCGATACCGCACGCCGCCCGGATCGACCACGTCTCGAAGTCGTTCCCGGGCACCGCCGGGCGGCAGCTCGTGCTGGACGACATCACCCTCGATGTCGCACCCGGCGAGTTCGTCACCCTCCTGGGCGCCTCGGGCTGCGGCAAGTCCACCCTGCTCAACCTGGTCGCCGGACTGGACGAGCCGTCCGCCGGGTCCATCGCGACCGACGGCCGCCCGGCTCTGATGTTCCAGGACCACGCCCTCTTCCCCTGGCTGACCGCCGGTCAGAACGTCGAACTCGCCCTGAAACTGCGCGGGGTCGCCAAGGCCGAGCGCCGGCCGGAGGCGGAACGGCTGCTGGAGCTCGTACGCCTGCGCGACGCGCACGGCAAGCGGGTGCACGAACTGTCCGGCGGTATGCGCCAGCGCGTGGCACTGGCCCGCGCTCTCGCGCAGGACAGCCGGCTGCTGCTGATGGACGAGCCGTTCGCCGCCCTGGACGCCATCACCCGGGACGTGCTGCACGACGAGCTGACCCGGATCTGGCGCGAGACCGGCCTGTCGGTGCTGTTCGTGACGCACAACGTGCGTGAGGCGGTACGGCTCGCGCAGCGCGTGGTGCTGCTGTCCTCCCGCCCGGGCCGGATCGCCCGCCAGTGGACCGTGGACATCCCGCAGCCGCGCCGCCTCGAGGACAGCGAGGTCGCCGAGCTGTCCCGGGAGATCACCGAAGAACTGCGTGGGGAGATCCGCCGCCATGGCCAGCACTGACACACCCGCCAAGGACGACCTCGCCGGCCTGGAGGCCGGGCTGGACGCCCTGGACTCGGTCCAGGTCGGCCGTACGCCGCTGCGGACCACCCTGACCCGCAAGGTGCTGCCGCCCGTCACCGCCGTCGCGCTGGTGCTGGCGGTCTGGCAGCTGCTGGTGTGGGCCGGGGCCGCCCCCGCCTACAAGCTGCCCTCACCCGGCGCCGTCTGGGCCGAGGTGGAGACCGCCTGGCTCCAGGGCACCCTCCTCGACTACATCTGGACGTCCGTCTCACGCGGCCTGCTCGGCTTCCTGCTGGCGCTGGCCATCGGCACGCCGCTCGGTCTGCTGGTCGCCCGGGTCGGTTTCGTCCGGGCGGCCATCGGGCCGATCCTGTCCGGCCTGCAGTCGCTGCCGTCGGTGGCCTGGGTGCCGCCGGCCGTGATCTGGCTCGGCCTGAACGACTCGATGATGTACGCCGTGATCCTGCTCGGCGCGGTCCCGTCCATCGCCAACGGCCTGGTGGCGGGCATCGACCAGATCCCGCCGCTGTTCCTGCGCGCCGGCCGGACGCTGGGCGCGACCGGGCTGCGCGAGGCCTGGCACATCGTGCTGCCGGGTGCCCTGCCCGGCTATCTGGCGGGGCTGAAGCAGGGCTGGGCGTTCTCCTGGCGGTCCCTGATGGCGGCGGAGATCATCGCCTCCTCCCCTGACCTCGGCGTCGGGCTCGGCCAGCTGCTGGAGAACGGCCGGAACAACGCCAGCATGTCGCAGGTGTTCCTGGCGATCTTCCTGATCCTGCTCGTGGGCATCGCGATCGACCTGCTGATCTTCAGCCCGCTGGAGCGGCGGGTGCTGCGCGGCCGCGGCCTGCTCGCGAAGGGCTGAGCGCGGCGGCGCGACGGCGGACGCGTCACCTCTGCGGCCTACCCCGGTTGGTCGCGGGGCGGCCGTCGCCCGGAAGGTGGAGAGGCGGGGCAGCGCGAGCGGGCCCCGCGATCCGTCCGAAAGGTGCCGGGCATGCGCCGCTACCCTCCCATCGCCGAGCACGGTTTGATCGGTGACCTCCAGACCTGTGCCCTGGTGTCCTCGGAGGGCGTCCTGAACTGGCTCTGCTGGCCGCGGTTCGACTCGCCGAGCGTCTTCGCCGCGCTGCTGGACCACGACCGCGGCGGGCATTTCACGATCACGGCCGCCGCGCCCGGCGTCACCGTCCGCCAGCTCTACCTCGCCGACACGGCCGTCCTGATCACCCGGTTCCTCACCCCGGACGGCGTGGGCGAGCTGGCCGACTTCATGCCGGTCGACCGGCCGGAGGAGGCGAGCCGGCGGCACCGGGTGATCCGCGTGATGCGGGCCGTCCGGGGCACGGTGCGGTTCGCCCTGGAGTGCCGTCCGCGCTTCGGCTACGGGCGCGAGCGGCACGAGCTGGAGGCGGACACCGCCGAGGCCCGCTTCCGCGGCCGGTCGGTGACGGCGTATCTGCAGACTCTCGGTGCGGTGCCGCTGCGGCGGGACGGCGACGGGGTCCGCGCCACCGCGACCCTGTCCGCCGGGCAGGTGGCCGCCGCCGTCCTCACCCTGGACGACTCCCGCAGCCCGGCACCGGAGCGGGTCACCGGGGACGGGCTGCGGGCGGAGTTCGCGGCGGTGCGGGAGTTCTGGCACGGCTGGATCGGCCGCAGCCGCTACCGGGGCCGCTGGCAGCAGCAGGTGAACCGGTCCGCGATCACCCTGAAACTCCTCACCTACGCGCCCACCGGCGCCCCCGTCGCCGCCGCCACCACGGGCCTGCCCGAACAGGTCGGCGGCGAACGCAACTGGGACTACCGCCACACCTGGGTGCGGGACGCCTCGCTGTCCGTGCGGGCCCTGCTCGACCTGGGCTTCGGCGACGAGGCCCACGCCTTCCGGCACTGGCTGGGCGACCGGCTGCGGCTGGGCGACACGGTCAGCGGCGAACCCCTGCAGATCATGTACCGCGTCGACGGCGATCCCCGGCTGCCGGAGCAGCGACTGGACCATTTCGAGGGCTGGCGCGGCTCGGCACCGGTACGGATCGGGAACGCGGCGGCCGGGCAGCTCCAGATGGACATCTACGGGGAGGCCGTGTTCGCGCTCAGCCAGGGCCCCGACCTCGGCAGCGCGGGCGGCTACGAGGCGTGGCAGCGGTTCGCCGCGCTGATCGACTGGCTGTGCGACCACTGGGACCGCCCCGACGAGGGGATCTGGGAGACGCGCGGCGGGCAGCGCGACTTCACCTACAGCCGGGTGATGTGCTGGGTCGCCTTCGACCGCGCCATCCGGCACGCCACGGCCTTCGCCCGCCCCGCCGACGTGCCCCGCTGGACCGCCGCCCGCGACGCGGTCTTCCGGCAGGTGATGGAGCGCGGCTGGAGCCCGGAGCGGCAGGCGTTCGTCCAGCACTACGACAGCCAGGTGCTGGACGCGTCGCTGCTGCTGATGCCGCTCGTCGGCTTCATCGCCCCGAAGGACCCGCGCTGGCTGTCCACCCTGGACGCCATGGACGCCGAACTGGTCGCCGACAGCCTCGTCCACCGCTACGACCCCGCCGCCTCCCCCGACGGACTGCGCGGCGCGGAGGGCACCTTCTCGCTGTGCAGCTTCCTGTACGTCGACGCCCTCGCCCGCGCGGGGCGGCTGGAGCAGGCCCGGTACGCCTTCGACAAGATGCTCACCTACGCCAACCATGTCGGTCTGTTCGCCGAGGAGATCGGCCCGACGGGCGAACAGCTCGGCAACTTCCCGCAGGCGTTCACGCACCTGGCGCTGATCATCGCGGCCATGGCGCTGGACGCGGAGCTGGACGCCGCCGACCCCGCGGCCGGAGCGGGATTCGGCCATGCCCGGCCATGACTCCGGGGAGCTGCCCGCCGCCGTGCTGGAGGCCCTGTTCACCCAGGCGCCGGTGGGGCTGTACGTGTTCGACGAGCAGTTGCGGGTGGTGCGGTACAACAGCGCCGGGCCCTGGGTGCGCGGGCTGCCGGAGGAGTCCGTGCTGGGCAAGCGGCTCGACGAGGTCGCGGAGGGCTTCGACGATCCGGAGTTCCCCGAGCTGGCCCGCCGGGTGCTGGCGGGCGAGTCGCGGGTCCAGGACCGGCTGCTGCGCGGACGGCCGCCGACGGCCCCGGACCAGGAGGTGGTGGTCTCGGTATCGGTGTTCCGGGTGCGGCCCGGCGGCGGACCCGTGCTGGGCGTCGCCGTCGCCCAGGACGTGACCGCCCGGCAGCGGGTCGCGGACCGGCTGGAGATCCTGCACGACGCGCACCGGGCGATCGGCACCAGCCTGGACATGCGGGCGACGGCGGAGGCGCTCGCCGAGGTGGTGGTGGGCCGGTTCGCCGACGCGGTCTCGGTGGACGTGCTGGACGAGGCGGTACGCGGGGCGCGGCCGCCGGCGGGTCCGGTCGACGCGGACGTGCCGTTGCGGCGGCTGGTGTTCCGCTCGGTGGACGACGGCCCGGCCCGGCTGCGGTCGGGCGCGCTGTCCACCTTCCCCTTCCCGACGCCGTTCACCCAGAGCCTGCGGGACGCGGCGCCCCGCCTGGTCGCGCGCCTGACGCCGGACGAGCCCTGGCTCGCGGCCGACCCGGAACGGGCCCGGCGGCTGACCGAGGCGGGCGTCCACTCGTTCCTGGTGACCCCGCTGGTGGTGCGCGGCACCGTCCTCGGCATCACCGCCCACTACCGGCACCGCGATCCCCGCCCGTACGACGAGGAGGACCTGGCGCTGGCCGAACAGCTCGCCCGGCGTACCGCGCTGAGCATCGACAACGCCCGCAGCTACGCCTACGAACGCGGCATCGCGAGCACCCTGCAACGCCAGCTGCTGCCCCGTACGCCGCCCCCGTTGACGGCCGTGGAGACCGCGCCGCTGCATCTGCCGGGCACGACCGGTGCGGGCGGCGACTGGTACGACGTCATCCCGCTGTCCGGCGCCCGGGTCGCCCTGACGGTCGGTGACGTCACCGGCAGCGGCATCGAGGCCGCGGCCGCCATGGGCCGGCTGCGGACCGCGCTGCTGGCCCTGGCGACACGGGACCTGGCACCGGAGGAGGTGCTGGCCTGCCTCGACGACATCACCACCGAACTGGCGCCCGAGCACGGCGAGCCGGTCACCGCCTCCTGCCTGTACGCCGTGTTCGACCCGATCACCCGTGCCTGCACCGCGGCCAGCGCCGGACACGCGGCCCCGGTGGCCGTCGGACCGGAGGGCGACCCGATCCGGTTCGCCGTACCGGCCGGCCCGCTGCTCGGCACCCGCCGGGGTGGCTACGAACCGGCCGGCGTGACCCTCCCGGACGGCGCCACGCTGGCCTTCTACACCAACGGCCTCGTGCCCTCGACGCCCGGCCCGGACACCGAGGCGGCCAGGGCCACCCTGCACCGCGTCCTGGCCCAGTCCGGCCGCACCCCGCGCCAGCTCGCCGACGACGTGGTGTACGCCCTGATGCGGGAGCCCGTCGAGGACGACGCGGTGGTGCTGATCGCCCGCACCCGGGGGCTGGACGAGGACCATGTCGCCGAGTGGACCCTGCCCGCCGACCCGGCCGTCGTCGGCACCGCGCGGCGCCTCGCCGCACACCAGTTGACGGCGTGGGGGCTGGACGACCTGGCCTTCACCACGGAACTGATCGTCACCGAGCTGCTCACCAACGCGCTCCGCTACGGCACCCCGCCGATCCGGCTGCGGATGATCCGCGACCGCACCCTGGTCTGCGAGGTCTCCGACGGCAGCAGCACCGCCCCCTACCTGCGGCACGCCCGCGTCACCGACGAGGGCGGCCGGGGTCTCGGGCTCGTCGCGCAGCTCACGGGCCGCTGGGGCACCCGCTTCGGTCACCGCGGCAAGACGATCTGGTGCGAGCAGCCGCTGGAGGACGGCGACGAGCCGGGGACGGCCCGGGCGGACTGACGCCGGGCGGCGGCGTCAGGGTGCGGGCACCGCGTCGCGCACGGCACGGTGGACGGCCCTGGCGAGCCGGGCACCCCACACGGAACGGGGGCCGGCGAAGGCGTGCGCCTCGGTGCCGGGGCCGGGCACGGCGGCGGCGACGCACACCGCGTCGGTGGGGGTGCCCGAGCAGTCGAGACCGGCGTCCAGCAGTGCCTGCACCTTGGCCTCGGTGGCGGTCGCCACCGCGTTGACCAGGGCGCCGTCGGTCAGGGCCACGGGCACGGCGACGACGATGTTGATCGTGCCGGGCCCGGCCGGGGCGGCCGTCCCCTCCGCCGCGACGGCGGCCCACCCCCGCACGGACACGCCCGCGGTGACGACGGCCTCGACGCCGCCGTCGTACGCCTGCGCGTACGCCGAGACGTCGGCGGCGGTCATGAGGCCGACGCCCGGACCCCGCAGGCCCATGGCGTCCGCCAGCTCGGCCAGGTGCCGGTCGGGATCGCGCCGGCGGTAGCCGTGCGCCACCTGGGCGTTGAGCACCCAGCCGCGCTCGCCGATGCCGCCGCCGAGCACGGCGTTGCTGATCATCCGCCATCCCGGCCCCGGCGCCCACAGCAGCGCGGGCAGCCGCTCGCCGTCCTCCGTACGGGTCGGACACTGCACGGACAGCGGCCCGGACGCGGAACGGGGCCGGGGGACGAACGCGGTCACCGGAAGGGACTCCTCACATGGCGGGAACCGCATGATCCTACGCACCGGGGCCGGACGGGTGACCGCGCGAACCGGCCGGGCCCGGCCGCGTCGGCGACACGGGTGTCCTGCTGTGCCCCGCGCCACCCGGCCCGCTCCTCGCGGGTGGGTCAGGCCCTGGCGAGGAGGTCGGCCGCCCGTTCGGCGAGCATGGTCACGGGCGCGTGGGTGTGCGCCCGTACGATGCTCGGCATCGCCGAGGCGTCCACCACCCGCAGGCCGGTCAGGCCGCGCACGGCGAACTCCGGGTCCACCACCGAGTGCGGGTCCGCGCCCATGCGGCAGGTGCCGACCAGGTGATGGATGCTGCCGCCGGTGGCCCGGACGTAGGCGGCGATCTCGTTCTCGTCCTCGGAGAGCGCCCCGTCGGTGAGCGGCTTCCCGCGCCACCGCGCGAAGTCCGGCTCCCGCAGGACGCGCTGGGCGGCGCGGACGCCGGCCACGAGGGTCGCGAGGTCGTCCCCCTTCTCGTCCGACAGGTACCGAGGGTCGATGAGCGGCGCGTCGTGCGGATCCGCGCTGCGCAGGGCGACCGTGCCGCGGCTGTGCGGGCGCAGCAGGATCACCCCCAGCGCGAGGCCGTGTGCGGCCGGCCGCCGGTGCTCCCCGAGCGGCAGCACCAGGTGCACGACCTCGATGTCCGGGGCGGTCAGCTCGGGGCGGGTGCGCAGGAACAGCAGTGCCTCGGAGACGATCGAGCCCAGCGGGCCGCGCCGGTCGCGCAGATACCGTGCCGTGTCCTCGGGTGAGGCGTCCGCGCCGG
The DNA here is from genome assembly GCF_001905845.1 of Streptomyces sp. TSRI0107. Lineage (GTDB taxonomy): Bacteria > Actinomycetota > Actinomycetes > Streptomycetales > Streptomycetaceae > Streptomyces. Next base: position 25,198 of record NZ_LIVZ01000015.1, read on the forward strand.
GCGAGCGGAAGCCCCGTGCCTCGAAGGCGAGCGGCACGAGGAGGTGGTCCGTCAGGTCGCGGCCCACGGACGGCAGATCCCGGACGACGGGGACGCCGTGCCGGGACAGCTCGTCGGCGGGGCCCACTCCGGAGAGCAGCAGCAGGTGCGGGCTGCCCACGGCTCCCGCGCAGAGGACGACGTCGCGCCGGGCGCGGACGGTCTCTGTTCCCGACGCCCCCTCGACCTCGACGCCGATGGCGCGCGTGCCCTCGAAGACCACCCGTCGTACCAGGGTGTCCGCGGTGACGGTCAGGTTCGGACGGTGGCGTGCCGGGCCGAGGTAGGCGTCCGCCGAGCTGTGCCGCAGGCCGTCGCGGTGGGTGGCGCGGGCCGGTGCGTACCCCTCCTGCTCCTCGGCGGCCGGCAGGTGCCCCAGCCGGGCGCAGGCGTCGGCGAAGGCCGCGGTCGGCGGCAGCGGGTGGCGCAGTCCGGCCAGACCGATCCGCCGCTCGGCCCGCTCGAAGCAGGGCCGCAGCTCGTCGTGGCTCCAGCCGGTGAGGCCCGCGTCCGCCCAGCCGTCGTAGTCCGCCCGGTGTCCGCGCGTCCAGAGCTGGGCGTTGATCACCGAGGAGCCGCCGACCGCCTTGCCGCGCGGGATCGGGATCGTACGGCCGTCGAGGCTTTGCTGCGGCACGGTGGCGAAGTTCCAGTCCAGTTCACCGCCGAACAGCCGGGGGAACAGGACCGGCACCCGCACCTCCGGGTGGCGGTGCGGGTCGGCCGTTCCGGCTTCGATCAGAAGTACCCGGGCCGTGGCGTCCGCGCTGAGCCGGTCGGCGAGCACACAGCCGGCCGATCCGGCGCCGACGATCACGTAGTCCCATTCGTTCTCGGTCATGACACACCTCGGTGTGGGGTCTTGTTCGTTGTCGGGTGGGTCGCCAGGTCAGCGCCCGGCCGGGACGTCCGGGTGACCGGCGGGCGAGGTCGCCCGCGGGTTCGACGCCGGCTCGGACCGGCCGCGCAGGGCGTGCCGGAGCAGGGCGAGGCCGGACAGCAACGCGGCCAGGGCGCACACCCCGGTCCAGCCGAAGGCGGCGTAGGCGCGGACGCCGAGCCATGAGCCGGCGCTGCCGCCGAGGAACGCGCAGGTCATGTACGCCGTGTTGAGGCGGGCCCGGGCCTCGGGGCGCAGCGCGAAGATGCGGGCCTGGTTGGCGACCTGGCCGGACTGCGTGGCCACGTCGAGCAGCAGCATCCCGGCGCCCAGGCCGACGAGGCCGACGGGGCCGCCCAGGAGGCCGGTGAGCAGGAGCAGGGCGGCGGCGAGGGCGCCCAGCATGCACCACAGGCTGACCGCGTCGGGCCCGCGCCCGTCGGTGCGGCGCCCCGCGAACGGGGTGGCGAACATGCTGGCCGCGCCCACGAGCGCCAGAACGCCGACGGCCTCGGTGCCCAGGCCGTAGCGCGGGCCGGTGACGAGCAGCGCGAGCGCGGTCCAGGCGGCGCTGAACGCGGCGAACACCAGGACCTGGTACTGGCAGGAGCGGCGAAGCAGCGGTTCGGTGCGCAGGAGGTGCCAGGAGGCCGCGAGCAGCGCCGGGTAGCGCCGGTCGGTGCTCGGTGTGGTGGGCGGGAGCGCGACGGCCAGCGCCACGGTGAGGACGAGGACCAGCGCGGCCGCGACGAGGTAGGGGGCGCGCCAGTCGAACCACGCGCCCAGCGTGCCGGAGAAGGTCCGGGCCAGGAGGATGCCGCCGATCAGGCCGGCGAGCAGTGTGCCGGTCACCGCGCCGCGGCGCGCCGGGTCGGCCAGTCCGGCGGCCATGGGGATGAGGATCTGCGGCACCACCGTGGTGAGCCCGACGAGCACGCCGGCCACGGCGAGGACGGGCAGGGCGGTGGCGGTCCCGGCCAGCACGAGGCCCGCGCAGGTCAGGGCCAGCAGGGTGGTGACCAGCCCGCGGTGCCGGAGCCGGTCGCCCAGGGGGACGAGCAGGAAGATGCCCGCGGCGTAGCCGAGTTGGGCGCAGGTGACCACGAGTGCCGCGGAGGCGTCCGTGACGCCCAGGTCGTCGGCGATCAGCGGACTGATCGCCTGCGGGAAGTAGATGTTGGCCACGGCGATGCCGCAGGCGACGGAGAGCAGCAGGGTCAGGGGGCGGCTCAGGACCGGAGTGACAGGTGACATGACTCGTACCTCGCCCGAGAGAGAAGGAGCTGGGGTGGGGGTGGGAAGGAGAGACGTGGGCACGGCGGCGGTCGCCGGTGCGGGCACGTCCCGCCGACGGCTGCCCGGTCCTGCCGGCTGCCCGCCGCGTGAGCGCGAACGGGCAGCCGGTCAGGTCGGAGTGGCTCTCACGCCGCGCGGTGGGCGGGCCGGCCCGGGTGCGCGTCCACCGGACGGCACCAGGAGCGGTCGTAGTGGAGCAGCGGGGTCTGGGGACCGGTGTGGGTGGCCTCGACCCGGCCGACCAGGATGCTGTGGTCGCCCCCGTCGAGGACGTCGTGGAGCCGGCAGGCCACCCGGACCGCCGCGTCGGCGAGACCCGGCAGGCCCAGTTCGCAGCGCTCCATGTCGCCGGCCGCGAAGCGGTCGGTGCCCCGCGCGGCGAACCGGGCCGCCACGTCGGCCTGATCGGCGGCCAGCACGTTGACGAGGAAGCAGCGCGCCGTGGTGAAGGCGCGGTGCACGCTCGCCGTCCGGCCGACACACACCAGGACCAGGGGCGGCTCCAGTGACAGCGACGAGAACGAACTCGCCGTGAAGCCCCACGGGCGCCCCTCCCGGTCGACGGTCGTGGTGACCGTCACCGGGGCGGGGACCCGTGCCATGGCGCGGGTGAACGCCGTGCGCTCGACGGCGCCGCTCACCGCCGTACCTCCTCTTCCAGGACGCCCGCCCCGGCACGGCCGGTGCCCGCCTGGAGCGGGATCCGCGCGGTCCGCGGCCGGAAGTCGACGATCGTCTTCAGGTCCGTGGTGGTCCGGTAGTCGGCCAGGATGTTCACGAGCCGGTCGTAGTCGTCGAAGGGGCAGACCGTGGACAGCAGCCCCTTGGCGTTCACGATCCCCGTGGACAGCATGTGCGCCGCGGCGACGATGACGTTGGCCGTCCGGTGCATGGGGAAGCTGGTGACGTCGAAGGGGGCCGAGCTGATGTCGATGCCCTTCGCCAGCATCAGCCAGGTGTCGAACTGCTGCATCTCCTGCGACGCCCCGTACAGGATGTACCGCCCGCGCGGCTTGAGCTTCAGCATCGCCAGCCGGCGCGGGTCCTGCTCCCGGTCCGCCGCCTTGACCGTGGGCAGCGCGTCGAAGACGTAGTCGAAGGTGTTGTCGGCGACGTCCCGCTTCAACTCGTCCGGCAGGTAGGCCCGCTCGGAGAAGTGTTCCTCGGCGTGCGTGTTGCGGCGCGGGTTGGCGTCCACCGAGACCACGCTGTGCGGGGCGAACAGACGCTTGATGACGCTGCCGACGATGATGCCGATGGGCCCGGTGCCGAGGACGAGGACACGGTCCCCGATCCTCGGCGGGTGGGTCAGCACCGAGCGGAGGGCGCCCGTGGTGGGCTCGATGAACGACGCCTCCAGGTCGCCGAGGGTGTCCGGGACCTTCACGGCGGCGGCTCGGTGGTCGTCGAAGAAGTCCCGGTCGGCCCAGAAGATGTCCTGCTTGTCCTCGCCGGAGAACACCGGCCGCAGGGACCGGTACTCGGCGAACCCGCCGAAGTCGGTCTGGCCCCAGTAGACGATCCGGTCGCCCACCGAGATGTCCACCGGGCCGCTGAACCGCGGCCCGATGTCGACGACTTCTCCGAGGTACTCGTGGCCGAGGACGACCGGATACTCCGAGGGGTACAGGTGTCCCTCGTAGAACGAGATGTCCGTGGAGCAGATGGACACGCACCGTGTCTTCATCAGCAGGCCGTCGGAGGGCGTCCGGGGCACGGGGACCTCGGCGAGGACGGTCTTGCGGGGAGCGAGGAGCTGGAGTGCCTTCATGGTCGGCATGGTGTTTCTCCTTCGGGTGTGAGGGGTTGCCGGTCAGCGGTGCAGGGCGAGGCCGTCGTCGAGCAGTCGGCGGCCGACGGTCTCGAAGTGCGCCGGGGACAAGGTGATGTGCTTGACCGCCGTGTGGATGTCGCGGAAGCAGCGTTCGAGGCGGCCGCTGGTGTACACGGCCCGTGACCCGGCCAGGTCGTAGAGGACGTCCACCGCTGCGGTGGTGTCCTCGGCGACGGTCGCCGCGGTCAGCCGGACCAGCGCGCTCAGCGGCTCTCCGCCGTCCTCGCCGTGGCTCGACACGCGCCGGGCCGCGTCGGCGAGCAGCAGGCCTGCGCGGCGCACCCGCATCTGGGCGCGGGCGAAGCCCGCCTGCGCGGTGGCGCCGGTGCCCGCGTCCGCGGTCAGCCGGCGGAACGTCTCCACCGCGTCCTGCGCGATGCCGAGGACCGTGGAGGCGGACGTGAACGGGCCGAAGTCGTGGTAGCCGATGGCGTACGCCCGTGAGTCACGGCGTGGCGGCGGGCGCAGCATCGCGTCGCCGTCGACGGTGAACTCTTCTGGTACGAAGGCGTCGTCGACCTCGAAGTGGCGGCTGCCGGTGCCGCGCAGCCCCACCGAGTGCCAGGTGTCCCGCAGCCGGGCCGCCGACCCGGGCACGAACAGCATGCGCGGCGCGGGCTCCGGTGTGCCGGCGTCCGTCACGCGGGCCGCGCAGACCAGCCAGTCGGCGTGCGCCGAGCCGCTGGCGAACGGCCAGCTGCCGGTGAGCCGGTAGCCGCCGGGGACCCGGCGGGCCCGGCCGGCGGGGCGGACGCTGCCGACGACCAGGCCGGAGGACTCGGCGAAGACGGTGCCGGCCGCCGATTCGGGAAGGTAGTCGGACAGGCGTCCGATGGCGCCCTGTACGCCCATCTGCCAGGCGACCGAGGCGTCCAGTCGCGCCAGGTACCGCAGGACGGCGGAGCCGGTGGCCAGGCTGACGTGCCCGCCGCCGAAGCGCCGGCCCACCCACATGCGGTGGAGGCCGGCCTCGCGGAGCGCCGCGACGACGGGCTCCGGGGTGACGCGGTCCCGTTCGGCCTGCTCCCGGTGGGCTGTCACCACGGGCGCGAGGTCGTCGACACGAGCCAGCCACTCCACCCCGTCGGCGGGAACCGGTGTCGTCGCGAGCAGCGACGGGCGGTGCTGGGTGTGAACTGCGTGAGCCGTCACGGTGATACCTCCTGTGCACGACGGCGTGCCGGACCGGATCGCCGTCGTGTCCCGAGGACGGCGATCCGGCGTGTCACCACCGTCGTGCGCCCGCCGTCCCGGGCACCTGAGCCGGTCCGCCCCTCCCCGTCCCCGTCGCGGGCGGGACGGCGGCGGGAGCGGAGGGGGTGCGCTGGCCCAGGCGCGACCGGGACACGGATGGGCTGCGCGGCCCATGCGGCCGGGCGCGCGGGCGCACGAGACTGGCCCGCGGGGTTGCCCGTCAGGAGGTCGCGGTGAAGGTTGTCAGAGCGCGAAGGGTCCGTCGGCCCCGCCGGCGCCGGGTGCGGTCAGCCGTGAGCGCGCGGCGGCGGGACGTCCACGCCGAGCCCCGCGTTACGGGCCCGGACGATGGCCTGGGCCCGGTCGTTCACCTGCAGCTTGGCGAAGATGTTGGTGACGTGGTTGCGGACCGTCTTGTCGGTGATGGTCAGCTTCCGGGCGATCTGCCGATAGTTGAGCCCGGCGGCCAGCAGGCCGAGGATCTCCAGTTCCCGCGGGGTCAGTTCCGGGAAGGCGGAGCGTCCCGGCGCGGCGGCCAGGGAGTCGAAGAAGGTGCGCAACCGCAGGGCGACCCGAGGGCTGAAGACGGCGCCGCCGCGCGCGACGGTGCGCATCGCCGTCAGGATCTCCTCCCGGTCCGCTCCCTTGACCAGATAGCCGTGCGCGCCCGCCCGCATCGCGGCGAGGACGTTCTCGTCGTCGTCGGACATGCTCAGCACCAGCACCTTGACGTCCGGGCGGTCGGCCAGCATGCGCCGTGTGACGTCGATGCCGGAGCCGTCCGGCAGCCCCAGGTCGAGGACGACCACTTGCGGGGCGGTACGGCGGCACACGGCGACGGCCTCCTCCGCGCTCGTCGCCACGCCCACGACGCGGAAGCCGTCCTGGGGCAGGAAGACACCGCGCAACCCGTCGAGGAACATCGGGTGATCGTCGACCAGCAGCACGGTGACCGTGTCCACGTCGGTCCTGGGGGCACTCTCCTCAGCCACGACGATTACTATAGGTGATCGCATGACTTCACGAAGTGCGTGGACGATCCCCGGCGTCACCCAACGCAGCGCGTCGGAACGGCAATTGGCGGCCGCGACACTGTGCGCGGCGGCAGTTGTCGTCCTCATCGGGCTGTGGGTCTGCTACCTGCTGGTACGCCTCGGCGATCCCGGGGTGGCGCCGGCCGCGCTGGGGTTGACGATCGTGCCGCACAGTCTGGCGGCCGTCACCGGTGGGGTCCTGCTGCACGCGCACCGTCCGGGCAGCTCGGCGGGATGGGCGCTGATCGTCTTCGGCGCCTCCAAGATCATCCCGTTCGCCGCCGACGCCGTCGTCTGGCTGGAACAGCCGGGCCCCGCGGTACGGGCCGCGGTGCTCGTCCTGGACACGCTGGCCAACCTGGTCCACACCACGCTCTGGTACACGCTGCCGCTGTGGTTCCCGCAGGGCCGGCTGACCAGCCGGTGGTGGTGGCTCCACGTGGCCGCCGTCGCCCTCTGGATGGTGCCGCCCTCGTTCGTCTTCGGGGCGGCGCCCGCGCCGTTCGAGATGCCCAACCCGCTGACCGACGGCTGGTGGGGGCGGACCGCGGACCTGCTGCGCGGCTTCGTGGGGAGCACCAAGGAGGTAACGTACTACTCGCTCACCGGCCTGGGACTCGCCGTGCTGCTGGCCCGGCTCCGGCAGGGCGAGACCCGGCAGCGGCGCCGGATCCTGCTGCTGGTGTCCGGCTACGTCCTGATGGCGTGCTGGCAGTCGGCTTTCCGCTACCTGAACAACGACTGGCTCGCGTTCTGCCTGTACCTGGCCGGCTCGCTGCTGTGGACGGCGACCTTCGCCCACTACGTGGTGCGGACCGGTTCCTGGCGCATCAGCCGTTCGGCACGCCGGATGCTCGCCGGACTCATGGTGGCGGCGCTGCTCACCGCCGCCTACGTGGGCGCCGCCGCCGTGCTGGTGACCGGTCCGGCCTTCGGCGAGACCGGCAACGCCCTGGTGCTGGTGGCCGTGGCCTTCCTGCTCGGGGTCGGACTGCGGCGCACCATGGCGCGGGCGACCGGGCTGGTGGACCACCTCTTCTACGGCGACCGGGCGCACCCGTACCAGGTGCTGGACACGCTGGCCACGCGGATCAGCCGTACGGTCAGCCCCGAGGAGATCCCGGACACCCTGTGTGCCACCGTCGTGGAGAGCCTGCGGCTGCCCGGCGCGGTCCTGGCCGTCCACACGCAGGCGGGTCCGCGTCTGCTGGCCGCCGCGGGACGGGTGGGGCCCGAGCCGCAGCACTTCGACCTGCTGCACCAGGGTGCCACCATCGGGCGTCTCTCGGTCGGTCCGCGCGACGGCGAGCGGGAGCTCGACGGCTTCGACACCGGCATCCTGGCGTCCCTGGCCAACCAGGCCGCCCCGGCCCTGGCCTCGCTGCGGCTCCAGGAGGAACTTCGCAGCAGCCGGGAACAGATCGTCACGGCGCGGGAGGAGGAGCGGCGTCATCTGCGCCGGGACATCCACGACGGGCTCGGACCGACGCTCGCCGGGCTTCGGCTGCGGGTCGAGAACGCGACGCTGAGCCTGTCCGCCGACGATCCGGTCCGCGAGGCGTTGCGCGGCGTCAGCGACGGCCTCGGCGCGGCGGTCACGGAGGTGCGGCGGATCACCGAGCACCTGGGTCCCGCGCCGCTGGTCGAGCTGGGTCTCACCGGCGCTCTGCGGCAGTTGGTCTGTGCCTTCGACGGCGCCCGGACCCGGATCGACGCGGACCTCAGTCCGTCGTTCCTGCCGTCGCTGTCGGCGGCCGTGGAGGTGGCGGCCTACCGGATCGCCGCGGAGGCGCTGACCAACGTGGTGCGCCACGCCCGCGCCGCGCACGCACGGTTGCGGGTCCGGGTCGACGCGGACCGGCTCACGCTGACCGTCCTGGACGACGGGATCGGCATCGGCCCCGAGCCGCGGCACCGGGGTGTCGGTCTGCGGTCCATGGCGGAGCGGGCCGCCGAGATCGGCGGGCACTGCTCGATCGACCGGCTGTCGCCGGGCACCCGGGTGTGCGCCGTGCTGCCCCGGTCGATCGGGGCGGTCCTGCACGCACCGCGTGAGGCGCCGGCGCCGGGTGCCTCACCGGACGGACTCGGGGGCCGCAGCGGTGGGCACCGTGCGCATGGCGCGCAGCGGTGACAGGAGGTTGGGCAGGACGCTCAGCGTCATGCCGGCCGTGCCGACGCACAGGGTGGCGGTCGCCCCGAACGCGGAGCCCGAGACTCCGCCCAGGAGCCCGCCCAGCGGAATGCCGCCCCAGGACACGAATCGAGCCGTCGCGCTCATCCGGCCGAGCAGCCGGTCCGGTGTGAGGGCCTGCTGGAAGCTCGACTGCGCCACGACACGCACGACTCCGCCCAGTGAGAGAGCCGCGAGCCCGACGGCGGCCGCGTACATGCTCCACCCCGGCCGGGCGAACGGCATGAGGCCGGTCAGCGGACAGGTGAGCAGGGACGCGAGCCAGATGATCCGGCCCTGGCCGACCCGTTTCGAGAGCGCGGTCGCCGACAGCGCGCCCAGCACGGCACCGCAGCCCATCCCCGAGAGGACGAGGCCGATGCCGGAGGCCTGGAGGTGCAACTCCCTTTCCAGGAAGACCAGCAGCATGGACTGGTACACGGCGAGGAAGAGGTTGAACACCGCGTCCGCCAGCATGATCGCGCGGAGCGCGCGGTGCCGGAGGACGAACGTCAGGCCCTCCTTGATGTCGCGGCCCAGCCGGGGGCGTCGGCTCGGCGCAGGTTTCGGTTCGCGTTTGCGGATGGTGCCGGCGAGCAGCCCGGACAGGGCCATCCCGGCCGAACTGACGACGAGTGCCGCGGGGGCGCCCACCGCGCCGACTAGCGGCCCCGCCACCGTCGGCCCGCTGACGCTGGTCACCGAGCGTATGGCCGACAGCTTCGCGTTGCCCTCGACGAGGTTGCCGCGTCCCACGAGGTGCGGGAGACAGCTGGCGTAGGCGACGTCGAAGAAGACCGTCAGCACCCCGTGGACCAAGGCGACCGCGTAGAGCCACCGGATGGTGAGCAGGTCCGCCCACCACGCCACCGGTATCGTCGCGAGGACCAGCGCGCGCACGAGGTCGGTGCTGATCATCACCGGGCGTTTGCGCATACGGTCCACCCACGCGCCCGCCGGCAGGCCGACGAGGAGCGAGCCCGCCGTGGTCGTCGCGGCGAGGAGTCCGACCTGGAACTCGTCGGCGTCCAGCTCCGTGATGGCGACCAGGGGCAGGGTCAGGAAGACGACACGGTCGCCGAGTTGGCCGAGTGCCGTGGCGGCGGACAGGCGGCCGAAGTCCCGGTCGCGTAAGAGTCCGAGCCGAGAGGGTTCTGACATGCGGGTTCCTGGTTCTCGAAGGCTACGGCCGGTCGACGCCGAACTCGTAGACCACTTCCCGGCGCGCGTCCGGGACGACGATGTCGGCGGTTTCCACCGGACGTCCGTCCGTGTCGTGGATGGTCCGCTCGATCCGCAGTACGAGGTCCCCGAGGCTGATGCCGAGCAGGTTCGCCTGTGCCTGGGTGGCGCGGGCGGGGCGGGGCACCTCGACCACGGTCTCGACGGTCACGCCGATGGAGCGCATGCGTTCGACCACGCCCTTGCCGGCCAGGGGTCCCGTCTCTGGCAGCACGATCGGCGTACCGCCGGTGACGGCCATCGGCTCCCAGGACTCGGAGAGCTGCACGGGCTGTCTGTCGGCCAGGAACTCGTAGTGCGTGGTGACGCAGAGGTCTCCGGGGGCGATGGCCAGCCGTTCGGCGATGGCCTTCGGGGCGGGTACGCGTACCTGGCTGTGCGCGTCCCAGGCGTCGGCCCTGCCCCGCTCCTGCCACCAGGGGGGAGTGCCGCCCCGGCGGTCGCGGTGCCGCGAGCGGACCAGCCGCAGACGCTCGCGCGGCGTGCGGACGTACGTGCCCGAGCCGGCGCGGCCTTCGAGCAGGCCCTCGATGATCAGACGGTCCATGGCCCGCTGCACGACGTTGCGCCCGACCCCGTACTCCTCGGCGAGCCGTACCCGCGAGGGCAGGCGCTCCCCGATCCCCCACTCCCCCGCGACGACCCGTGCGCGCAGCGCGTCGGCCACGGCGAGGTAGGGCGCGTCTCGGGGCATCGGTGGTCCTCCGGTCGTGTCGCACGGCAACTGGTCGTCCTGCGAGGGACGTCGGAAAGCTACTGCACCAGGTCGAGGCTGCTGGAGTAGCACTACGAGGCGCAGCCGGATAGCAGACCGCGGGTGGCGGCACAACCCGTCCGGGTCCGCCTCGGGCCGGGCCGGGTGTGGGGCCCTGCGCCATACCGTTGAGCGTTGAACCAGCTCTACGGTTCCGGGCACCTACCCGAGGAGCCGCCATGCAGCCACCGCCACCCCCCATCGCGTCCGCAGCACCACCCGCAGATCCCCCGCACCGCCGCCCGTCGGTACGGGTCTGGCGTGCTCTGCTGTCCCGTCTGGTGGCCGTCGTCGCCCTGTCACTCGGAGCGGCGCTGATCGCTCCGGCGCCGGCCGCCCACGCGGCGGTCGGCCTCACCGGAGTCGGCGACTTCGGCGCCAATCCGGGCCAGTTGAACATGTACGTCTACCGGCCCGCGGCCCTGCCCCCGAACCCGGCGGTGGTGTTCGCGCTGCACGGTTGCACGCAGAACGCCCAGGGCTACGCCGACAACTCCGGGCTGCCCGAACTCGCCGACCGGTACGGGTTCCTGGTGGTGTTCGCGGAGACGACGACCTCGAACAACGCCAACAAGTGCTTCAACTGGTTCCAGAGCGGCGACAACCGCCGGGGCCAGGGAGAGGCCGCGTCGATCCGTCAGATGGCCGCGCACACCGTCTCCGCCTTCGGCGCGGACGCCCGCCGGACCTACGTCACCGGCCTGTCCGCCGGTGGTGCCATGACGTCGGTGATGCTCGCCGCCTACCCGGACGTCTTCCAGGCCGGCGCGGTCGTCGCCGGGCTGCCCTACGGCTGCGCCGACGACGTGCTCAGCGCGTACTCGTGCATGAGCCCCGGAACCGACCTCACCCCGGCCCAGTGGGCCCAGCGGGTCCGCGGCGCCCACCCGTCGTGGTCCGGCCCGTGGCCGCGCGTGGCCGTCTGGCACGGCGACCGGGACACCACCGTCGTACCGCGCAACGCCGACGAACTCCGGGACCAGTGGACCGCGCTGCACGGCCTGTCCCAGACCCCGACCCGCACCTCCGCCATCGGGCCGAACTCCACCCGGCACGAGGAGTACGTCGCCGGGGACGGCTCGGTGGCCGTCGAGGTGAACCGGGTGCCGGGCATCGGGCACGGCACGCCCGTCGATCCGGGCAGCGGCGCCCAGCAGTGCGGCGGCACCGGCGCGGCCTACTTCCTGGACTCGATCTGCTCCAGCTACTGGATCACCCGGTTCTTCGGGCTGGAGGGGTCCGGCTCCCAGCCCGGTTCGCTGCCCGCTCCGACCGGCCTGGCCGCCACCGGCGCGACCGACACGACCATCGGCCTCGGCTGGAACCCGGTCGACGGCGCCACCGGCTACACCGTCTACCGCGACGGCGTCCCGATCGCCACGCCCGACTCGGCCTCGTACACCGACACCGGGCTGACCGCGGGCTCCTCCCACACCTACGCGGTGGCCGCCCGCGACGCCGACGGCAGGGCGGGGCAGCTGTCCGGCACGGTCACCGCGCGGACCACCGGCGCCACGGCCGCCTGCTGGACCGGCTCCAACTACGCCCACGTCCAGGCGGGCCGGGCCACCACCAGCGGCGGCTACACCTACGCCCGGGGCTCCGGACAGAACATGGGGCTCTACAACACGTTCGTCACCCACACGCTGAAGGAGTCACCGGCCGGCTACTTCACCGTCGCGGACGGAGCCTGCCCCTGACGGCCCATCACAGCGTCAAGGCACACTCCCGCCCCGGCCGCAGGCACGCGCACCGCGCACCGCGCACCGCGCAACGCGCACCAAGCACCAAGCACCAAGCACCAAGCAGCACGCCTGCGGCCGGGCGCACGTCATGGCGGCAGACCACGTGCGTCGGCCGCTCACCATGGCGGACGCGCACATGTTCCCTCGCCCCACTCGCCGCCTAGCCTCCAGGCCGTCCATCCATCGCACCCCGGAGGCTCTCGATGGCCCTGCCCAACGGCGTCACCCGGCGCCCGAGAAGGCGCACCGCTCTCGGCGCCGTCGCCCTGGCCGCCGCCGCGGCCCTGCTCCCCGCACCGGCGACGGCCCGGCCGACCGCCCCCGGCACCGCGGACGGTCACTGCGCCGGCGAGTCCCGTCTACGGGTACCGGGTGCCGCGCACCAGGTGACCGACTGCCTGAGCGAGCTCACCACGGCCGGCACGGTGGCCTCCGGTCACACCGATCCGGCCGACTGGGCCGGCCTCACGCCGAAGGACCTCGCCGTGCCCGGCGGGGTGCCCGGCATCCAGATCGACGGCTACTTCCCCGACTCCTCCACCACCAACACCAACCACGGCTGGAACCACGACGCGCAGTTCGTCATCCGGCTGCCCGACCGCTGGAACGGGGGCCTGGTCGTGGCCGGCACCCCGGGCAACCGCGAGCAGTACGCCAACGACCGGGCCATCGCCGACTGGGTGCTGGCCCGCGGCTACGCCTACGCCGCCACCGACAAGGGCAACACCGGCCTCGCCTTCCACCGCGACGGCCGACGCCCCGGCGACGCCGTCGCCGAGTGGAACACCCGCGTCACCCAGCTGACCCGCGCCGCCCGCGCGGTGGTCGCCCAGCGCTACCACCGGCCGCCCGCGCGCACGCTGGCCACCGGGATGTCCAACGGCGGCTATCTCGTGCGGTGGCAGCTGGAGAACCACCCCGAGCTGTACGACGGCGGAGTCGACTGGGAGGGCACGCTCTGGCGCTCCGAGGGCCCGAACCTGTTCACGTTCCTGCCGTCCGCGCTGCGCCACTACCCGGCCTACGCGGCCGGCGGACCCGGCGCGGAGCGGGCGCGGGAAGAACTGCACGACGCGGGCTTCCCGGCCGGCTCGGAGTTCCTGTGGCCGTTCCACCACCAGGTCTACTGGGATCTGACCCAGCGGATCTACCGCGAGGAGTTCGACCCGGCGTTCGACGGCGCGACGGAGGCCGGCACACCGTACTGCGCCCCCGGCACCCCGGCCTGCGACGCCGACTACGACTACGCCGGCCGTCCCGCCGACGTCCGGCGCGCCGTGGAGCGCGTCGCGCTGACCGGCCGTATCGGCAAACCGCTGATCACCGTCCACGGCACCCTGGACGTCCTGCTGCCCATCGGGCAGGACTCCGACGTCTACGCCCGGATGGTCCGGGAAGCGGGCCGGGGCGGTCTGCACCGGTACTACCGCATCGAGGACGGCACGCACACCGACTCCCTCGTCGACGCGTTCCCCGACCGGCTCCGGCCCCTGCTGCCCTGCCACCGTTCGGCCTTCACGGCGCTGGAGGGATGGCTCACCGCCGGGGACCGCCCGCCCGCGAGTCACACGGTCGCCCGGCCGGCCGGGGCCACCCCGTCGGACCTGCTCACCGGCTGCCGCCTCGACGGCTGACCGTCACCCCGGGTGGCCGGGCAGCGGGAGCAGGACGCGGAAGGTGCACCCCTGCCCGGGCTCGGTGTCGAGGTCGATGCGGCCACCGTGCGCGGTGACGAGGGCGTGGGCGATGGCCAGTCCGAGGCCGGAGCCGGCACCGGTGCTGCGGGTGCGGGAGGCGTCGGCGCGGTAGAAGCGGTCGAAGACCCGCTCGCGCTCCCCGTCCGTCAGGCCGGGGCCCTGGTCGGCGACTTCGAGGACGGCGTGGTCGCCGACGGTTCCGACACCGATCCGGACGGGTGTGCCCGGCGGAGTGTGGGTGACCGCGTTGCCGACCAGGTTGAGGACGACCTGGCGCAGGCGTGCCTCGTCGGCCGCGGCCGGCGCGGTGCCGGGTCTCCCGCCGCCCGGGCCGGTCAGGGTGACGGGCCGGGCGGCGTCGAGGGCGCGTACGTCGTGTAGGGCGTCGGCGGCCAGGGTGCGCAGGTCCATCGGCGCGATGTCGAGGGAGAAGGACGCGTGCCGGTCCGAGCCGGCGGGCGGCCGGTGGGCGTCCTCGTCGAGCCGGGCGAGGAGCAGCATGTCCGCCACGAGGCGGGTGAGGCGTTCGGACTCCTCGGCGATGCGGGTCATGGTCTGGTCGACGTCCTCACGCGTGGCCAGGGCTCCCATGCGGTAGAGGTCGGTGTATCCCTTGATGCCGACCAGCGGTGTGCGCAGTTCGTGACTGGCGTCGGCGAAGAAGCGCCGCGTTCTGGACTCCGCTTCGGCGCGGGCGGCGAACGCCGTGTCGATCTGCGTGAGCATCTCGTTCAGGCACGCGGTGAGCCGGCCCACCTCGGTGTGCGGGGCGGCGAGTTCGGGGACGCGGTGGGAGAAGTCGCCCGCGGTGATGGCGGTCGCGGTCTCCTCGATGCGGGTCAGGGGTCGCAGGCCGGAGCGGACGGCGAACCATCCCGCCGCGGTGAGCGCCGCGAGCAGCACCGTCCCGGCGGAGAGGGAGATGTTCCGGGTCTTGTCGACGGTACGGTCGACCTCGTCCAGGGAGGTGGCCACGACGACGCTTCCCGGCGCCTCGTCCGCGGCCCCGAGGGGGAACCGCACGCCGGACCGGGGCAGGGCGATCAGGCGCCAGTGGTGCTCGCCGTGGCGGGCGCCGACGGTGAAGGGGCGGCCCCCGTGGGCCTGTACGGCCGCACGGTCGAGCTCCGGCAGGTCCGGTCCCCCGCCGGGGAGTTCCGTGCTCGCCCCGAACGCCGTGCGGACGGTGCCGCCGTCGTCGAGGTAGGTCACGGTCGCGTCGCCGAACAGGCCGAGGGCGCGTATCACCGGCGGGGTGTCGTCGGCGGCGGGCGGGGACAGGCGGGCGGCGATCCGCCCGGTCAGGACGAGGCGGTCGTCGACCCGGTCCTGGAGGTAGCCGCGCAGCGCGGTGCTCACCACGGCCCCGGTGGCGAACAGGCCCACGGCGACCAGCGCGACGGCCAGGAAGAGCAGGCGGGCCCGCAGCGACAGCCGCCGCAGCGGACGCCCGGGGAAGGTCACGTCCGTGGCCCTCGGACGACGTATCCGACGCCCCGGACGGTGTGGATGAGTTTCGGCTCCCGGGTGTCGACCTTGCGGCGCAGATAGCTGACGTAGGTGTCGACGATGCTCGGGTCGCCGCCGAAGTCGTACTCCCAGACGTTCTGCAGGATCTGTTCCTTGGTCACGGTGCGGCCGGTGTTGGCCATGAGGAAGTGCAGAAGCCGGAACTCGGTCGGCGACAGGCGGATCGTGCCGCCGCCGCGTGTGACGTGGTGGCCCTCCGGTTCCAGCTCCAGGTCGCCCACGCTCAGCCGGGTCGGCTGCTCGCCCCGGGTGCGGCGCAGGACGGCCTGGATGCGGGCGAGGAGTTCCTCCAGGTCGAAGGGTTTGGTGATGTAGTCGTCGCCGCCGAGCCGGAGTCCGTTGATGCGGTCCTGGCGTGCCTCGCGGGCGGTGACGAACAGCACGGGCACGCCGCCGCCGTGGCCCGGGCGGGGCTGCCGGGGCTGGGCGCGCAGGCGCCGGATCACCTCGAAGCCGTCCATGTCCGGCAGCATCACGTCGAGCAGGACGAGGTCCGGTGAGCGCTGCGCGGCGAGGTCGAGCGCCTCCTGTCCCGTCGCGGCGGCGTCCACGTCGAAGCCCGCGTAGCGCAGCGCGGTGCGCAGCAGTTCGCGGACGGTGGGTTCGTCGTCCACGACGAGCAGGTGGTCCTTGCGGGCCGCCGCGCGGGACGGAGGTGTCGGTGCGGTCATGGTCTCGGGTGCCGCCTCGGGAACAGCGTGGGGTCGAACCGTGCGTCGTCGGGGACCTCACCGGAAGTCCCCGCCTCAGGAGACCACAGAAGGGCTGCCGGGATCACAGGGGGGTCGCGGAAGCCGAGTCGGAGGGGACTCGGACGCGCCCGGTGCGCTCGGTGCGGGCGGGTGACCGAGTGCCGCCGCGTGCCGTCGGCGCCGGGGTGTCCCGGCGGCCGGCGCGCAGCCCGTACAGCCGGCTGCCGGCGTAGGCGGCGAGCCCGGTGAGGATGAACGCGGTGAGCCCGGACAGCCGTACGGCCCCGTCGAGGCCGGCGGTGACTCCGCCCAGTTCGTTGTCCATGACGCTGATGCCGAGCCGCAGGGACCCCTGTGCCGCCAGGCACGTCGGCATCACCGCGAGGGCGACCGCGGTGGCGGTGCGCAGGGCCAGTTCCAGATGCCGGCCCAGCAGCGCGTCCGCCTCCTCCCGTGCCGTGCGGACGGGGGTGCGGGCGGCGGCGAGGTATCCGGCGAGCACCAGCAGGCACGTCAGCAGGACCAGGCCGATCAGCCACAGCGGCAGCCCGGCCCCCGACCACTGTCCGAGGGTGAGATTCCGGTCTGCGGCCCCTCCCTCGGTCCCGCCGGAGCCGCCGAGCATGCCCAGCAGGCCGCCGCCGTCGCTCTGTTCCCGCCGGATCCCGGCCTGCCAGGAGGCGCCGAGGCCGGAAGTGAGCAGCACCACCGGCAGGTTGGCGCCCGCCAGCAGCAGGGTTCCCGTCGCCGTGGCAGCCCGGTCGGCTCCGGCCAGGGCCGCGACGGCGGCGACGGCGGCCGCGGCCAGGACGACGGCGGACACCGCCGCCCCGATCGCGGTGAGCGCCGACGCGACGGGGTTCCACTTCAGCCGCAGCCGGCTCAGCGCGAGGGGCCGGGGCAGCGTCGTACGCCGGGCGGCGACGCAGCCGCCGCCGAGGACGACGAGCAGGCCGAGCAGCCCGAGGAGGACGGTGGTGGCCGCGTCGGCGCGGAAGGTCACCGAGGACAGGGCGTCGTCGGCGAGGGAGCCGATCCGTCCGCCGTTCCCGAGCCGGCCGGTCACCTCCTCGGGCAGCCGGGCCGTGCCCCGCGCCAGGGCCGCCGAGAGCGGCAGCAGCAGCACGGCGACGGCGACCGCCCCGCCGGTCCGCGCGGCGAGCAGGGCGGGCGCCGGCCGCGTGCGACGGCGCAGGGGGCGGAAGAAGCCGAGACCGAGCACGGTCGCTCCGAGGAACGTCAGCGTCAGCGGCATCGCCGTCACCTGCCCTTCCAGGCCGACGGTCAGGCCCTCGCCCGAGCCGCCCAGCATGCCGAGCAGCCCGGCGGCCGGGCCGTCGCCGGACGGCGACGCCGTCGCGCTCAGACTCACGTCGCCGCCGCAGGCGAGGCTCAGCAGCGCGGGGACGAGGCGGGACAGCGGCGCGACGTCGTCGGCGTCCAGGGCCAGCAGGGCCGCCCAGGCGGTGGCCGCCATCACCGCGAACGCGCCCGCTGCGGCGAGGGCCCCTTCCGCGGCGTTGCGCCAGGGGCCACCGGGTGGCGCGAGTACGGGGGCTGACGCGGCGGGCATCCGGGGCTCCTTCGGCAGGGTTCGAGCGCGGGCAGGCGGGAGGGGTCCGCCTGTGCGGCAGCGGAGCCTGCCAGCCGTCGCTGGCCGAAGCCGGAGAGTTCCTGGGAGATTCCGGAGAGCGCACGCCCCGGCCCGCGCCGCTGTCCGCGGCCGTGCCGGGCCCACGGCAGGACGCTCCCGGGCCTCCGGGCCGGAACTCTCCGGGAACTCTCAGGAACCGCGCCCCGGTTGCCAGGTCGCCGACATGCCACCTCGGTCACCGGGGCCACCGACCACTGACACCCGGTCTCGGGGGCGGGACGTCAGACGACCTCGAGGTTGGCCATCATCCCCATGTCCTCGTGTTCCGCGTTGTGGCAGTGGAACAGGTAGCGGCCGCGATAGCCGTCGAAGCGGGTGATGATCTCCACCGCCTCGCCCGGCCTCAGGGACACGGTGTCCTTCAGGCCCGCGTCGTGGGCCAGCGGCGGCCTGCCGTTGCGGGAGAGCACCCGGAAGCCGACCAGATGCAGGTGGACCGGGTGGTGGACGTCCGCGATCAGCCGCCACACCTCGACGTCGCCCAGGTCGACGGTGACGTCGGAACGCGCGGGGTCGAACGGGAGCCCGCCGATCAGCCACCCGTGACCGCCGCGCATGCGCCCGGCGCGGAACGCGAAGTCGCGCACCCGGACGGCGTCCGACCGCCGCCAGGCGGGCAGGTCGGTGGAGAGGGTGCGCGGGACACGGCTGTCGTCGCGGGCCTTGCGCACGACCCGGAAGGCCATGACGTCGCGGGTACGGCCGGTGCCGAGCCGGTTGACGACTCTGACGAGGCTGCCGACCTCGGCGTGTGAGAAGTCGACGACGACGTCGTAGCGTTCGGCAGGGGCGACCGGCAGCCGGTGGTGGGTGACCGGTGCCGCGAGCAGCCCCTGGTCGGCGCCGATCTGGACGAGATCGAGCCGGCGCCCGTCGGCACCGACCGCTTCGAGCGCGTAGTGGCGGGCGTTCGAGCCGTTCAGGACGCGCAGCCGGTACCTGGCCGTGTCGACCTCGTGCACGGGCCAGGGGGCGCCGTTGACGAGGATCACGTCGCCGAGGACTCCGCCGAGATAGGGCTCGCGCACGCCCGGCCGCCCGCGCAGGGTGGGTTCGAGGGCGGGGTAGGCCAGGCTCCCGTCGTCGGCGAACGCGCGGTCCGTGATCATCAGGGGCAGCTCGCGCGTCCCCGAGGGAAGGCCGAGGGCGTCCTCGGCGTCGTCGCGCACGATCGTCAGGCCCGCGAGTCCCCGCCAGATCGCGGGGGCGGTGAAGTCCATCCGGTGGTCGTGGTACCAGAGCAGGGCCGGACGCTGGTCCAGCGGGAAGGTGTAGTCCCGCGTCACGTTCGTCACCACCGCGCGCGGGTCGTGCATGCCGTGGCCCGCGTGGTGCCCGGCGGAGGCCGACGGCCACCCCTCGGGGAGCACCAGGTCGGTCGGGTACCCGTCGGCCTCCGCCGGGGTCCGTCCTCCGTGCAGGTGCACGACGGTCGGCACCGGCAGCTCGTTGCGGTGCGTCACGGTGACCGGCCGCCCGCGACGGGCCTCGATCGTCGGCCCCGGGAAGGTGCCGTCGTACGTCCACATCGGCGTCCTGACGCCGGGCAGGATCTCCAGGGTCGCCTCGCGCTGGGTGATCTCGTAGCGGTCGGCGCCCCCTGTCGTGCCGACCGGCGCCGCCACTGAGGGAAGCGGCAACGGCACCCGGAACGCGGGCGGCAGCGGCACGGCGCTGCGCAACTCGGCGCCGGTGCTCGACGGGCGGCGGGACAGCGCGGCAGACGCCGACAGCCCGGTGACCGCCATCAGCCCGAGGGCCCCGCCGACGCCGAACACCTGACGCCTGCTCACCCCGCGCACACGGCCGGGTCCCGCGTCGTGCCGGTCACGCATCGCCGGCCTCCCGCCGCCGCAGGGGTGCGAGCCACACGGCGACGAACAGCAGGACGACGCCGGCGACGGTCAGCACGCCGAGCGGTATGTGCAGCCACAGAGCGCCTTCCAGCCCCGCGAAGTACTGCACCGTCTCGGCGACCGTGACTGCCAGTGTCGCGAGGAAGGGCCAGGCCTGACGCAGCCGGATCCACAGGACGACCGTCACGACGACCTGCAGATAACCGATGGAGGTGACGACGTCGGCGCCCGTCCCGTGCCAGCGCAGACCGTCGAAGTCACCGCTCAGATAGACACCGGCGAACACCGGCTGGCCGAACACCGCGACGGCATGCGCGGTGACGACGGCGCGCAGCGACCACGCTGCTTTGTCCATGAGGTGGTCTCCCCCTCGTTCCTTCGATTCCGGGGACACTCATGAACGTATGCGCGGAAGACTATGACGTCTAAGATCTATATCGCTATGCCGTTATGACGTAGGGAGCATGACGCTGCCGTCGGCGCGAGGAGAGCCGCCATGGACCTGAACACGCTCAAGCAGTTCCTCGCCGTCGCACGGCTCGAGCACCTCAGCCGCGCAGCCGAGGAACTCCGCGTGGCGCAACCGTCGTTGAGCCGTACGGTCGCCCGGCTCGAGGCCGAACTCGGCACCCCGCTGTTCGACCGGGCCGGGCGGCTCCGGCTGAACGAGGCCGGCAAGGTCTTCCTCCGCTACGTCGAACGCTCCCTCGGCGAGCTGGAGGCAGGGCGGCGAGCCGTCGCACAGCTCACCGACGAGGGTTTCGGCACCGTGAGTCTCGCGTCGGAGACGTTCCTGACGCTGACGGGACCGCTCGCGGCGTACAAGCGGACCCATCCCTCGGTCGACGTGCAGCTGCACCAGATGGCCGCCGCGGAGATGGCCCGCCGCCTGCGTTCCCAGGACATCGACCTCTGCGCCGCCTCCCAGCCCATCCCCGGCGAGGGCCTGGAATCGGTCCTCCTGCTCGACGAACCGGTGTGGCTGGCCACGTCACTCGACCATCCGCTGGCGGGCCGCACCTCCGTGAGCATCGAAGAGTGCGCCGAAGAGCCGTTCGTGACCACGCGGAAGGGTCACTGGCAACGCCGGCTGCTCGACCGGCTGTTCGCCGGGCGAGGCCTCCGCCCGAAGATCATCTGTGAGGGGGACGAGCCCGGTGCCACCGCCGTCCTGATCAGCGCCGGTCTCGGTATCGGTCTCGTCCCCGACATGGCCCGGCGCTCCACCGCCCAGACACCCGTCGCCTGGATCGCCGTCGACAACCCGGACTGCCGCCGCCTGCTCACCCTGCACTGGGGCGCCGACGCCCCTCTCTCACGCGCCGCGAGACTGATGCGGGCCACCCTCACCGGCTGGGACTTCACTTCATAGCCCCGGCGGGGCCTCACACGTCCGCGCGGACGAAAACCGGCTTCAGCCGCTTCTCCGGCAGCGCGGCCGGCAGGTCCTCCCAGTCGACGATGTGGGAGACGACCTTCCCGGTGCCCGAGAATGAGGCGATGGACCGCTTGCTGCACCTCGACCGCACCCTCGACGAGCTGGACCCGCCTCGTTGGGCGGCTCCACCCGCCGACGCGACCCATCTGGTGCGCAAGGTGCACGGGCTGCGTCGCGTTCCGTTGGGCCGGCTCGGCCCGGCTGATCTGCGTACGCTGATCTCACAGCAGGTGGCCCTGCCGCATGTGCTGCCGCTCGCGGTGCGCCTGCTGCTTCAGGAGCCGCTGCTGGACGCCTACTTCTACGAGGGAGACCTGCTGCTCGCGGCCGTCGAGGCTCCCGCCTCGGCCTGGGACCTGTTGCCGGACCTTGCCGCGCGGCTGCGCGCCTCGGTCATGAGTCTGCCGGAGGCGGCGGTCGCCGAGCTGCCAGCCGGCGCTGCCGAGTCGCTCAGGCGCTTCGCCGCATTGGCGTGATCACTTCGCCGGCCTGACTCGGCTTCGCCTCATGAGCCTCACTGCGGCGCAGCGCCGCTCGACTACCTGACGACGAGTCGCGGCTGAAGAAACACCTGACGGATCGGGACCGCGTCGAGGCCGGGCTCGTCGAGACGGTCGAGGCACAATCGCGCCGCGTGCGGGCCCACTTCATGCTTGGGCGGTGCGACGGACGTCAGGGGTACGTTCGCCAGGGCGGCGATCTCGTCGTCGTAGGCGAGTCAGTGCGAGATCGTGCGGCGCGCACAGCCCGCATGCCCGCATGCCCGCATGCGGTGCATCGCGCCCCGCCGGTGATCGGTCACCACGAACTCGCAGGGCGCGAACTCGTCGGTCGGCTGCGTGAGGACGGGAACGCAGGGCCATCGGCCGTTCCCCGACGAACGCGCCCGGCCGCCGGTACGGCCCCGCGTCACGCGGTGTCCCGGGAAGCCGCCCTGCTACGCGTGTGACCGGCCCCGGCGCGGGGCCGGCGCCGGCCGTTCCCCGCACCGCGTTCGGACGACTACAACCCGAGGAGTTCCGCGGCCAGGCGGGTTCCCTCGACGCGCGCCCGGATCTTGGCGAACGCGGTCTCACGCGACGTCGACGTGTCGTCGGCGAAAGGCGCGAAGCCGCAGTCGTCGCACGTGCCGAGCTGGCCCGGCGGGATGAACTCCGCGGCTTCCAGCACCCGGTCGCGCACCTCCTCGGGTGTCTCGACCCGGGGGTCGATGGGGTCGGTCACCCCGATGAAGACACGTTGGCCGGGCTTGATGTGCTGCCCCACCAGGGCCAGCACACGGCGCCGGTCGTGCTCGCCGGCCATCTGCAGGTAGAAGTTGCCCGCGTTCAGCTCGAAGAAGCTCGGCAGGAAGTCCTTGTAGTCCACGTCCGCGCTGTGGGTGGAGTCCTGGTCGCCGCCGGGGCAGGTGTGGACGCCGATGCGCTGCCGCTCGTCGGGCGAGAAGCGCTCCAGCACGCGGTTGTTGAGGGCGACGAAGTCCCGCAGCAGCCCCCCGCTCGGATCGAGCTTGCAGGACACCCGCCCCTCGGTGAAGTCCATCTGGACCTTGTGGGCACCGCCTTCGAGACAGCCGCGCAGGTCGGCCTCCGCCTCGTTCACGAGGTCGTCGAGGAACTGCTCCCGCGAGTAGCCGTCGATGCCGTCCGGCGGGTAGAACAAGCTCAGCATGGACGGTGCGATCACCGCCTGCTTCACCGGGAGGTCGGTCATCGACCTGACCGTCCGCAGCACCTCGCGGGTCTTCCTCAGGTAGTCGCCGCCGTGCGTCTGGTACCGGAAGTTCCCCTCCGTGAGCAGCGGCAGCCGGCGCGTGTGGCCGTCGGCGAACGGCACGACCGCGCCGCCGGGGTCGAGCTTCAGCCCCGCGACGGGATAGGTGGCGAAGCTCGGCTTGCTCTGCTCGCCGTCGGTGATGACCGGGGAACCCGTCTCGATGAACTGCTCGATCGTGTCGCGCAGTGCGCGGTCACGGTGCTCGTCGAGTTCCCGCTGAGTGATCCGGCCCTCCTCGAAGTCCTGGTTCGCCTGGATCAGGTGCGCCGGGCGCGGAATGCTCCCGATCGGCTCGGTCGGCAGGGAGATCTTCGTGCTCACGGGCTGCTCCTTCGATACGGCAGGGACCACGGCGGCAACGTATCGGGGCGCTCAAGTTTCCTGATCCACAAGGGCGTTGCCGTCACTCGATGGAGTGAGACGGGTGGCCGAGACCGTGTAGCGGAGTGGCGGGATACGTCCGCCCGATCCGGCCGGGATCGCCCGAACCGTGCGGTCGGGCGCTCCCGAGCGCCGTCGCGTCCTGGTCCCGCTGGTCCTCCTGACGGCGGACCCTTCTCTCCCCTGTGACGAGCAAAGCCCGCGCACGGGTGTACGAGCCGTGATGACCTCGAGCGACACCGTACGGATCCATCTCCCGGACGGGACAGTGGAGTCGGTGCCGGTGTCTGCGCCGGTACGCGTCAGCGAGCCTCGTACACCCGGGTCAGCAGCTCGATGAGCTGCCGCCCCTCCGCCGCGCTGAGCGGTGCCAGGAGCGCCGCGTTGGCCTGCTCCGCCAACTCCGCGCAGCGCGCCAGGGTCCGCTCCCCGGCCGGGGTCACCGTCACCGCGTTCTTGCGGCGGTCCCGCGGATCGGGCGTCCGCACGGCCAGCCCGGCCTTCTCCAGGTCGTTGAGGAGGAGGACCACGTCCTTCGCGTCGAAGCCGAGTCGGCGCACCACATCGGCCTGGGCGACCGGTCCGTACTCGGACACCGCCGCGAGCACGGCGTGATGCTGGAGTCTGAGCCCTTCGGCGGCGAACGCCTCGGCGACCAGACTCCGGCCGCGGGCCGCCACCCGGCCGAGCAGCCAGCTGGGCAGGGACTGGATGTGCGCGAGGGCGGGCGGGCGTTCGGTGGCGGTCACGGCAGCAGGCTATCCCGATGTCACAAATCATTGGACTCCCCAACAACCTCCTACCTACGCTTGCGATCTGTTGGGAACCCCAACGATTCCGAGTCCGTGCACCGGGAGGTGTCCATGCGTCGCGTCCGCTACGAGGTCAACGGCGGCCCAGAGGTTCTCTTCACCGAGGAGGTCCCCGCCCCGCAGCCCGGCCCCGGTGAGCTGCTCGTCCGTACCGAAGCGGTCGGTGTCACGCTGCCCGCCGTGCGGAAGGTGCGCGAGGGCACCGAGCCCGGCCCGCTCGGCGGCGAGGTGGCGGGCACTGTCACCGCCGTCGGAGAAGACGTCACCGGTTTCGCCGTGGGCGACCGCGTCACCGGCCTGTGCTTCTCGCACGCCTATGCCGAACTCGCCGTGCTGCACCACTCGATGGCCTCGGCGATTCCCGACCGGGCCACCGCCGTGGACGCCGTGGCGCTGGTCCGCAGCGGCCTGGTGGCCCGCGGGGCATACGAGGCCGGCCGGCCCCGCCCCGGGGACGCGGTCCTGGTCACGGCGGCGGCCAGCGCGGTCGGCACCCTCGCCGTGCAGTACGCGAAGGCCGGCGGAGCCTCCCGCGTGGTCGCGGCCGTCGGCAGCGCGGACAAGGCGGAGTTCGTTCGCAGCCTCGGTGCCGACGAGGTCGTGCTGTACGAGGACGACTCCTGGGGCGATCCCGTCGACGTCGTCATCGACGGGGTCGGCGGAGAACTCCTCGGCCCCGCGGTGCGTGCCCTCGCCGCCGGCGGCCGCCTGGTCGCCTTCAGTTCGGGTGGCGGCACGATCGACGCCTACCAGCTGCTCGTCCGCAGTGCCTCGGTCATCGGCTTCCAGATGGCGGCCGTCGCCCGGGACAGTCCCGGGACGTACGCGCACTGGCTTGCCGAGCTGTGGGAACTCCACCGCCACCACACACTGCGCCCCCGCGTCTTCGCCGAAGTACCGCTCGCCGAGGCAGCCCGCGCCCACGAGATCGTCGAGTCCCGCAGCAACCTGGGGAAGGTCGTGCTGGTCCCCTGAGGCCCGGGACGTAGAGTGCGTCCTCGTGGACGCTGCTGAACTCGACCGCCGGGCCTTGGCGCACGACGGATGGATCCCTCCCCACCTGGTCTCCTGGCTCGTCGACCACGGCCATGCCGACGAGGTCGAACGCCAGGCGCGGGCCGGCGACTGGTTCTGTGCGCAGGCGTGGGTGCGGATCCTCGTCGAGGAGGACCGGCGGGACGAGGCGCTGGAAGTGCTCGGCCCGTACCTCGCCACCGGCTGGTGGGAGGCGGCCCACCGCGTCGCCGAGCTGCTCGAGCGGTGGGGGCGGGTGGACGAGGCGGTCGCGGTCTTCCGCGCGAACATGCGGCCCGACGGGCGGCGGGCGCTGAAGTACTTCGCGCTGCTACTGGCCCGGAACGGCCGGGGCGACGAGGCGTTCGGCCTGCTCCTGCCGCACCTCGACGACTGGTTCCTCGCCGACGCCCTGGTCGAGGCGAGCGCCGGCCTGGGGCGGGACGAAGAGCTCGCCTCGCTGCTGGCCGCCCGTGTCGAGGCGGGCCGGGAGGGCGAGTGGCCGGACTTCGGTGGGCGGACCACCAGACCCGGCAACGCCGTCGACCTGCTGGCCACCGTGCGCGAGCGGCAGGGCCGGGTCGACGAGGCGATCGCCCTGCTGCGGACGCGGCAGATCACGTCGGTCAACGGCCGTGACCAGCTGGCCGATCTGCTCGTCCGGCACGATCGGATCGAGGAGCTGCGGGAGTACGCGGCGGCCGATCCTCTCGGCGACGCCGCCCAGTGCCTCGCGGAATACTTGGAGCAGCGCGGGGACGTGGCGGGCGCGATCGACGTCTACCGGACGCTCGCTCCGGAAGACATGCCGCACACGGCGGTACTGCTCTCACTGCTGCTGGCCCGGCACGGCCGGGGGGACGAGGCGATCGAGCTGCTGAGCTCGCTGCCGAGCGCGGCCGGCGGCGACGAGGACTGGGTCGTCGGCACGCTGTGCACCCTGTACATCGAGCAGGGCCGTGCCGAGGACGGTTTGGCGCACCTCGACGGTCTCAAAGCCCGGGTCGGTGGCGAATCCGATGCCGAGGCGAGCGAGTTCTTCCGGCTGCGGACCAAGCTCCTGGTCGCCTGCGGCCGCCGGGAGCAGGCGATCGAGGAGGCCCGCGCGCGCCCTGGGTCGGCCGGCTGGTACGAGACGCAGAACCTGGCGAGGCTGCTTTTCGACGCAGGACGCCCGGAGGAGGCAGTCGCGGTCCTGGACCCGGCCGTACCGGCCAACCGCAAGGCCCTCGCCGCACATCTCATGACGGCCGGCCGCATCGAGGAATCGGTGGCCCTCTTCCGCGATCCGGTGGAGGAGGCCGAGCCCCTGCGTACGCGGATCTGGCCGGCCGTCGCGCCATAGTCCGATGAGCGGGAAGGGGTGGGAACAAGCTGCCGTCACTTCACTTCACACCGCCCTGACAAGGCGGTTGGCGAGTGTCGACATGGTGTACGTACCGATGCCCATGACGACTTCCAGGGCGTTGCGCTCCGTGTAGCCGTGCGCCAGCAGGGCCTTGATCACGTCGTCCTCCACGGCGCCCGCGGCGGACAGGACCTCGAGGGTGAACGTCCGGATCGCGGCGAGGCGTTCGTCGGCCGGCGCGCGTTCCTCCCGCAGGGCGGTGATCAGTTCCGGGTCCGCGTCGAGCTTGCGCAGCTTGCCGGTGTGCATGGCGACACAGATGTGGCACTGGTTGCGGACGGCGATGGTCATGATGACGACCTCCCTGGCCAGGGGGTCGAGAGTGCAGCGCTCGAAACTCGCGCTCAGGGACAGGAAACCGTTGAGCAGTTCGGGCGATGCGGCCAGCCGCGCCACGGCGTCCGGCATGATGCCGCCCGACGCCTCGGCCACGGCCCGCATCGCTCGTCGCGACGCCTGCGGGGCGTTCTCCACGCTGTGTGCAGCGAACATGGCACCCTCCTAATATGGTCAACATGGTTGACGAACAGATGGTAAACCAGGTTGCCTTTCCGGGGAAGGGTGAAGGCGACGGCGGCGGCGACGCCCGCGGAAACCCCGACCGGCCGAGAGCCGGGTACGAACTCCCCCTGCTCCTCTTCGCGGGCTTCCGCACCCTCATCGACGACGTGCACGCCGAGCTGGCTCGTCAGGGGCATCCGGACGCGCGCCCGGCACACGGATTCGCCCTGCAGGCCATCGGCCTCGACGGCGCCACCGCCAGTGACATCGCCCGTCGCCTGGGGATCTCGAAACAGGCGGCCGGCAAGACGGTCGACCGGCTGGTCGCCCTCGACTACGCCGAGCGCGTCGACGACCCCGCCGACGCCCGGCGCAAGCTCGTACGGCTGACAGCGCGCGGTCATGACGTACTGGCCCGATCGGCCGCGATCTTCGACCGACTACGTGCGGAGTGGGCCACGGTCCTGGGCGAGGAACAGTTGCGTGCGATCGAGGACGGCCTGAGCGCCGTGGCGGCACCCGGGGCGTTCCGGCTCGACGCCGCCGGATGGATCGGCGGGATGGGCTGAGTGGGCCGACCGGGTCGGCTGGGTCGGCGGGTCGCCTGGGGGGAGTAGATCCATTATCGCGGTCCGCACGGGCGCCTGTCACCATTCTCCGAAATGATCTTTCCGTCCGGAATGCGTTCTAACGTTGCCGGCAACGAGCACAACGGCACCGACACACACGGGAGTTGGAAGTGGCACACGACGTTGCCGCGCTGGCGGAGGAACTGCGGGCCATGGCCGCGGCCGATCACCGGTCCTCGGTCCACGCGAACAGCGACGACCCCGCCGAGCAGCTGGCCTGGCGGCGGCTGACCGCACGGCACGGCGACCGACTCGCCGAGATCATGGACGAGTACGGCTGGCCGACCGCGGACCTCGTCGGCGAGGAGGCCGCCCGCGCGGCCTGGCTGGTCGCCCAGCACGCCGACCGGCAGCTCGACGTCCAGCGACGAGCCCTCCGGCTGATGCGGCAGGCGGTGGCGGAGGGGTCGGCCGGCCCTCGCGAGCTGGCCTTCCTGCACGACCGCACGCTGGTCAACGAGGGCCGCGAGCAGATCTACGGCACACAGATCGCCGGCGTGCGGGACGGCGCCCCGGTTCCGTGGCCCTGCGAAGAACCGGAGCGCGTGGACGAGCTCCGCGCGGAGGTCGGCATCGAGCCCTTCGACGAGTACGTCGGCAAGTTCGCGATGGGCTGACGTCCCGGCGTGCCCGGCGGGCGGGGCGGGCGGGGCGAGGACCTAGGGGGTGTCTCGTCGATCAGGCCGGATCAGGGAGCGGCGTCTGGTGCCGTGCATCGCAAGGCGGAGGAGGGAGTCGATGCGGAGCGATGGGGGTGCCCCCGCGGGAGCTCGTTCGAGCGTGGGGGAGAGTGACGACAACGCGGCGAGGCGTGGTGCCAGGCGCCGCGAGCCCGGCATGATCGGCGAGACACCCCCTAGGCCTGGGCGCGGCGCACCGCGGTCCGGCACTCACCTCGTGTCGCTCTTCGTCTCCGCGCAGGCCGCCCGTCCGGCCTCCAGGCGGGCCACCGGGACGCGGAACGGCGAACAGGAGACGTAGTCGAGTCCGGTGGAGTGGAAGAAGCGGACGGAGTCGGGGTCGCCGCCGTGTTCGCCGCAGACGCCGATCTGCAGGCCGGGGCGGGTGGCCCGGCCCTCGGCGACGGCGATCCGGACCAGACGGCCGACGCCCTCGCGGTCGATGGTCTCGAACGGAGACGTGCCGAACACGCCTTTTTCGAGGTAGGCGGAGAAGAAGGCCGCCTCGACGTCGTCGCGGGAGAAGCCCCAGGTGGTCTGGGTCAGATCGTTCGTGCCGAAGGAGAAGAACTCCGCCACCTCGGCGATCCGGCTCGCCGTGAGCGCGGCCCGGGGCAGCTCGATCATCGTGCCGATCGGGCAGCGCACGGGGACGCCGGACTCGTCGGAGACCTCGGCCAGCACCTGCTCGGCCTGCTCGCGGACGAGCCTCAGCTCGGTGACGTCTCCGACGAGCGGAACCATGATCTCCGCCCGCGGGGCGCCGCCCGCCCGGGTGCGTTCCACCACGGCCTGGGCGATGGCTCGCACCTGCATGGCGACGAGGCCGGGGACCACCAGGCCGAGGCGTACCCCGCGCAGGCCGAGCATCGGGTTCTCCTCGCGCATGCGCCGTACGGCGTCGAGGAGTTCGGTGTCGCGGGACTCCGGCCGCTCGCCCCGGGCCCGCGCGGCCGCGACGCGGACGGCGAGTTCGGTGTGGTCGGGCAGGAACTCGTGCAGCGGCGGGTCGAGGAGGCGGATGGTGACCGGGAGGCCGTCCATCGCCTGGAGGATCCCGGTGAAGTCCTGGCGCTGGAGGGGCAGCAGCGCGTCCAGGGCCCGGTCGCGGGCTTCGTCGTCGCGCGCGAGGATCATCTCCTCGACGAGCTTGCGGCGCTCGCCGAGGAACATGTGCTCGGTGCGGCACAGGCCGATGCCCTGCGCGCCGAACCGGCGGGCGCGTACGGCGTCCTCGGGCGTGTCGGCGTTCGCGAGGACCTTCAACCGCCGCAGTCCGTCGGCGAGTTCCAGCGCCCCGGCGACGGCGTCCACGACTCCGGCCGACCGCTCCCCGGTCTCCAGGTACCGCATGACCGCGGAGTCGGCCAGCGGCACCTCGCCCGCGTACACGGCACCGGCGGAACCGTCCACCGAGAGCACCGCGCCCTCCTCGACGACGGTGCCGTCCCGGGTCGTGAAGCGGCGGCCCGCCGGGTCCACGAAAAGTCCCTCGGCGCCGCAGACGCACACCTTGCCCATGCCGCGTGCGACGACGGCGGCGTGCGACGTCTTGCCGCCCCGGCTGGTGAGCACGGCCTGGGCGGCGACCATGCCGGGCAGGTCGTCGGGAGTGGTCTCCTGGCGGACGAGCACCACCCGCTCCCCGGCCGCGGCCCGCCGTACCGCCTCGGCGGAGTCGAAGACCGCCGTGCCGACCGCGGCCCCGGGCGCGGCCGGGATGCCCCGGGCGAGCGGATCGCCGGTCGCGGAGGTGTCGAAGCGGGGGAACATGAGCCGGGCGAGCCCGTCGCCGCTCACCCGGGCCAGCCCTTCCTCCCGGGTGATGACCCCTTCGTAGGCCAGCTCGGCGGCGATCGTGAAGGCGGCCTCGGCGGTGCGCTTGCCGACGCGGGTCTGCAGCATCCAGAGGGTGCCGCGCTCGATGGTGAACTCGATGTCGCACAGGTCGCGGTAGTGCAGCTCCAGGGTGCGCGTGTGGTCGCGCAGTCGCCGGTACGAGTGCGGGTCCAGCCGTTCCAGGTCGGCGAGGGTGACGGTGTTGCGGATGCCGGCGACGACGTCCTCGCCCTGCGCGTTGGGCAGGTAGTCGCCGTAGAGGCCGGGCCTGCCGGTGGCCGGGTCGCGGGTGAAGGCGACCCCGCTGCCGGAGTCGGGGCCGAGGTTGCCGTAGACCATGCGCTGCACGGTGACCGCGGTGCCCAGGTCGTCGGGGATGTGCTCGCGGCGGCGGTACAGGCGCGCCCGCTCGCCGTTCCAGGAGCGGAAGACCGCGAGCACGGCCCGGCGCAGCTGCTCGGCCGGGGGCTGCGGGAAGTGGTCGCCCGTCTCCTTAAGGATGAGCCGCTGGTACTCCTGGACGAGTCCGGCCAGGTCGTCGGCGTCCAGGCGCAGGTCGTCGCGGGCGCCCCGCCGCTCCTTCACCTCGGTCAGGATCCGGTCGAACAGCGCGCCGTCGACACCCATGACCGTGCTGCCGAACATCTGGACGAGGCGGCGGTACGAGTCCCAGGCGAAGCGCGCGTTCCCCGACACCTCGGCCAGGCCCAGGACCGACTCGTCGTTGAGGCCGATGTCCAGGACCGTCTCCATCATGCCGGGCATGGAGAAGCGGGCACCGGAGCGCACGGACACCAGCAGCGGGTCGTCCGGCTGTCCCAGCCGCCGGCCGGCGTCGGACTCGACGGCCGTCAGATGCCGGGAGATCTGTTCGAACATGCCGTCGGGTGCCGCCCCGGTGGCCAGGAAGACCCGGCACGCCTCGGTGGAGACGACGAAACCCGGCGGGACGGGCAGGCCCAGCCGCGTCATCTCGGCGAGGTTCGCTCCCTTGCCGCCGAGGAGGCCGGCCAGGTCACGGCCGCCCTCCGAGAAGTCGTACACGTAGCGGACCATGGCACCGCGCTCCTTAGCTGTGCAGCCGCAGCCGTCCGGGCTTCCTCCCTTCCAGTCTGGGTCGCGGGCCCGGCCGGGGCAGGTGGGAACGGCCCCGCCCGGTACCGGCCGCCGGCCGTGCGGCGGACGCGGGAATGCCGGACGCTGAGAGTGTCACCCGCCCACGACGGCGAGCGACGCGACCTCACCCCGGGAGGCGCTGCCATGACCACCGCGCCCACACCCCGCACCGGCGGCAGGCCCGTAGGGGGGTGGCTGTGGCGGTGGCGGAACAACCCGCTGCGCCGCCTCAGCGACCGAGTCGAAGCCTGGCTCGTGCTGGGCGTCTGGATCGCCGCCGTGCTGGGCGGCGCCGTCGCGGGCCTGGCCGCGGCCGACTCGGTCGGCCATGCCCTCGACGTACGGCGCGCGCAGACGCGGCCCGTGCCGGCCGTGCTGACCGAGGACGCGCCGAGGACCGTACCCGTCACGGAGGACGGCTCGGGCGGGGACACGGTGTGGGCGCGGGTGCGCTGGACCAGCCCCGACGGCGCCACGCACACCGGACGCGCCCGGGTCGCGCCCGCCGCAGAGGCGGGCACGCGGGTGACGGTGTGGGTCGGCCCGAGCGGCACAACGGGTGCCCGGCCGCCCACGCTCACGGAGTCGACGGTCCAGGCAGCCGTCATCGGCACGCTGGCCGGGCTCGGCACCGTGGCGACGGCCTGGCTCGGCGGGCGGCTCGCCCGCGCGCAACTCGACCGGCGGCGTCTGGCCCAGTGGGAGGCGGAGTGGCGGCAGGTGGGTCCGCGGTGGAGGAAGCGGATGACCGGCTGAACCGGCTCCGCCCCGGCGTCGGCGGAGGGTACGGGGCACCGGCTCCCCGGGACGCCTCCCGGCAGGACACGGGCACGTCGCTCATGTCTCGCTCCCGCTGCCGTACGGGGCGTACAGGTCGAGCAGCCGGATGCGGGAGGCGTGCAGCCGGTCGGCGACCACCTGGCCGACCCAGAGCGCCACGGCCCGGCCGAACGCGGCGTCCTGCTCGCACAGCGCCCGTACGGCTCGCGCGTCGAACTCGTACGCCCGTACCGTGGTCGTCGCCTGGGCGCCCAGGTGCCACATGTGCGGCGGGAAGTGCCAGGACCAGCCGACCAGTTGACCCTGCCCCAGCGACTCGATGACGGCACTGCGGCGGCCGGGGACGTGGAGGTCGAGAACGACCGTCCCGGTGCGCACGACCCAGAACCGGTCGGCTCGCTGGCCCTCCTCGAACAGGCGGGTGCCCTCGTCGAAGGACACCTCGCGGGCGAGCCGCATCAGCCGCTCGCGGTGCTCGGCCGGCAGGGCCCTGGCCAGGGTGGTGACGGACATCATCGCTTCGGCTCCTCTGGGTCGGCAGGAGAAGTCCGGGTCGGGGCGGCGGCAGCGGCCCGCTCCATGTGAAGGGCAGTCGGTCGGCGGCGCCCTGCTTCCAGCGTCTGCCCGACCGCGGCGGCGCGCCACAGGCCACCCGGAGTCCCCGTAGGGGCCGAACGTCCCCGGCGGGGGACGAACAGCCCCTCGTGGCGGACCCTTCCGGGTGCGACCGTGGAAGTGGTTCTGCAATCTGCCCGGTGCCGAGGCGGTGGGAACGATGACGCTGGAACATCCCCTGGTGGTGGGCGTCGACGGGTCGGAAGGCAGCGACGTGGCGGTCGACTGGGCGGTGGACGAGGCCTCCCGGCACGGCCTCGCCCTGCGCCTGGTGCATGCCTCGCTGTGGGAGCGCTACGAGCACCTGGCCCCGTCGGGGAGCCTGGAGCGCCCGGCCGAGCAGGTGATGGCGGAACACATCGTCGCCTCCGCGGCCGAACGGGCCCGGCGCCGCGACCCCGACGTGAAGGTCCTCACCGACATCGTCGCGGCGGACGCGACGAACGCACTCCTCTCCGAGGGTGAGCGAGCCACGGCCCTGGTCACCGGATGCCGCGGCCGCGGCGGGCTGAAGGGCCTGCTGCTCGGCTCCGTCAGCCTGGCCGTCGCGGCCCGCGCGACCTGCCCGGTGATCGTGGTCCGCGGCGACAAGGCCGGCCTGGCCGGAACCCACCGCCGGATCCTCCTCGGCGCCGGGGACGCCGCGGAAAGCGGGGACGCCGCTGAGTTCGCCTTCCGCGAGGCCGAGTGCCGCCGGAGCGTCCTGGACGCGGTCCGCGCCTGGCGCCGCCCCGCGCACGAACCGGCCGGCTCCGCCACCGGCGAGGAACCGGCCCGGCATCACGAGCGGCAGGCCCGTACCGGGCTGGACGAAGTCCTCCGCGCCGCCGTCGCCGCGCACCCCGGCGTACGGGTGCGGCCCGCGACCGTGGAGGGGCCCGCCCACAAGGTGCTGGTGCTCCGGTCGGCCGCGGCCGACCTAGTGGTCGTCGGAGCACGGCGCACGCAGGGCCACTTCGGGCTCCAGCTCGGCCGGGTCGCCCACACGCTGCTGCACCACTCGTACAGCCCGGTGGCCGTGGTGCCGCAGCGTGACTGAAAGGCAACCGGCAACCGGCGAACGGCTACCGGCTGCCGGCTACCGGCTGCCGACCCGCCGGTCGGTTCAACGCGAATCGACGCTGAGCGGCCGCCTGACCGGGATGGTCCTGATGCCCGTCGTCGCCTGCCGTACCGGCATCCTGACGGTCAGGACACCGTGCTCGCACTCAGCCGTCGCCTCGTCGCTCATGGCGCCGGGCGGCAGCGGGGTGGAGTGCCCGAAGTGGAATACCGTGACGCCTTGATCGGTGGTCTCGCCGCTGCGCTCCGCACGGAGAGTCAGGCAGCCTTCCGCGACGATGATCTCGATCTCCTCGGCGTCGATCCCCGGAAGCTCGGCCTGCAGCTCGAACCTGTCGTCGACCAGGCGTTCCTCGACGTGGATCCCGTGCCTCGCCGGAATGGCGTCCAGCTCGGGGAACCCCGCCTCCAGCCAGTCGGACGGATCGGACAGTGCGGGCCGGCCAGGGAGCCGGTCGGTCGTACCGCTCATGTCTGTGCCTCCTTCTCCCCACATCCAGGGTCGCCGCAGAAACCCGCGGGCGCATGGGCCGACCGGCCCCATACCGGCCCCATACCGGTCCATACGGCCCCATACAGCCCATACGGGCCCGTCCGGCCCTGTCAGCCGATCGGCGAACCCCGCGGAGCCTCCCGGCGCCGGTTCACGACGCCCGCCCGTGGTCTGCGGCATAGGCCACGAAAACGTCCGTCGGTGTGCCACCCGTGTGGAGGAAACGCTGGTCGAGGACGGCGGCGAGATCCGTCAGCGCACCGGCGAGCAGCTCACCCGCCAGGCGCACCTCCGGCCGGCTCGCCGCCTGTCCGTGCTCGGCGAGCGCGGCGGCGTAGCCGACCATGGCCGCCAGCGACGAGTGGTCCTCCCCGTCATGGAAGTAGTAGGCCTCGGCGTACTGAGTGAAGTCGATCCGGACGCGTACAACTTCGACGGCCAGACTGTGCAGCAGCAGCGCCCCCGTGGTGCAGTCGATCTGCCGCGTCGCCGCCCCCGTGTCGCGCAGCAGCGCCAGCCGTACGGCCAGGACCCTTCTGCGCGTCAGTGCCGGGTAGATCTCCAGCACCCAGGAGACCGTGGCCGTCAGGAGGGCGAAGCCGACCAGGGCCTCCAGCGGCGAGACCAGGCGGAGCCATCCTTCGGCGGGCGCGATGTCCCCCAGCCCCAGGGTCGCGACGGTGACGAGCGACAGGTACACCGAGTCGAGCAGCGCCGGCTCCTGCGCGGCGTCGGACGCGGGCGAGAAGGTGAACGCCCCGGGCATGTGGGGCCAGTAGACGATCGCCCACCCGAGGACGATGGTGCCCGCCCACATGCACACGACCGTGATCATGGCGAGCGGCCCGACCAGCCCGACCACCCGCCTGCGGCCGCGGACCCGCCGGGCAAGTCGCCACAGCGCCGTCATGACGAGGCGGCTCAGCCCGCCGTGGCGGGTGGGGTGCCAGAGCGTGTGGAACAGGTCCCGCAGGGTGATCATGATGAGGCCCGCACCCGCCAGCGAGACCAGCCACTCCATCCGTGCCTCCCACGGCCCTGTCCCCCGAAGCCGACCCCCGCTCCCGGAGCGTAGGCGGACCGCACCGCCACCGCGGGGCCGAATCGCCGTGCCGCCGCTGCCGTCACCGAGGGCGGGTCAGGGCGGCGGCGTCGCCGACCAGGGCCGTCACGCGTTCATCGGACGGCGGTGCCGGTCGGCTCACCGGAGCCTCCCTCCTCCCGCGAGTCGGCGGCACGCCGGGGACGGGACCACGTTGCGGCGGCTCATCGGTCGGCAGGCATGATGCGTCGGCCGGTGAGGGTCGCGGGCCGGATCGACACCCACATCTCGCGTCGCCCGCCGGCCCATGGGGTGGTGTGGGCGCGCTGGGCGAGCGCGCGCACCGCGTCGGGCTCCGTGACGACGCTCGCGGTGCCGACGGCGAGCACGCTCCAGCCCCGGCTCATGGCCTCGTCCACGTGGTCGACCTCGAAGGCGACCTCCTTGCCCACGGCCGCCGCCGGGACGGAGTCGGGAGCGGTCCGGAAGACGATCGCGTCACCGACGACCTCGTAGTTGACCGGGACGACCGCCGGGCGGCCGTCGGACGTCGACACCGCGATGCGTCCCACACCGTGCGTGGAGAGCAGAGTGCGGCACTCCTGCGGGTCGAGGTCCACGAGCCGCGGGTGCAGCAGCGCGTGGCCTTGTCCGGGTGGGAGATCGGCGCCGCCGCCGCGCAGGGCTCCGACGGTGGTGCCGAGCGCGTCGGCGAGCCTGACGAGCGTCGCCACGCTCGGGTCGGCGGGCTGCTCCTCCAGATAGGCCAGGTAGCCGGGCGACATGCGGGCGCGGAGGGCCGTCGTCTCCCGGCTCAGCCCCCGCCTCTGGCGTTCGGCGGCCACGCGCCGGCCGATGTCCCCGGGGTTGAGTGTCCCCGGCGGGGCCGCCGCGGGCATGGCCTGCGCCGCATCCGCGTCCGGCTGGGGAGAGCCGTAGCCGGTCCCGGCCCGTTCGTGCTCGAGATGGCGGATGTGCGCGTCGGGCCCGGGGAAGACGAGCGTCACTTCGTCCGTGTCCGACCAGCGCACGTCGTACGGAGGTGTTCCGTCGTCGTGGTGGAGTCCGACGATCTCCCCGTCGCGCCTCGTCGCGCCGGTCGCCGGGCTTTCGATGACGAGTTGGTCGCCGAGGTGAGCTCGCATGATCGCCGCCCTCTCCTCACAGTCGTGCTGTATCCAACGTGCCACGCGCGACATGCCTCCGCAGGGGACGGCGGGCCGCCCGTCCCGGAAGGCCGATGTTGATGTGCCCGGTGTCGGTCACACGGGCCAGCCGGCGGCCTGGCGGGTCGCCCGGGGCGCGCCGGCGTCCTCGATGTCGCGCTCGGCCGCGTTCAGGAGCTGCTGGGCCAGGTTGTTCATCGCCCGGCCTGCCGCCAGTTCGTCGCCGATCTCCGGCACGTTCGTGTCCGCCGGGTGGCAGTGCGCGGTGCCGTGGCCGGTGAGCGCCATGGTGCCGGTGTCCAGCACCACCTCCGCCTTGGTCGTCCCCTGGTCGTCCTCGAAGACATGGAGTCGGACCTTCCACTCCGCCGTGTGCGGCATCGTTTCCCTCCTCACCTCGGCGCGGGCCGATGCGGTCCGCGCGTGGACGGTTGGTTCTGGTTGCGGGGCCGAGGCGAGCCGGCCGTCACACGTTTCTCGATGCGGTGCCGGAGGTGGTCGGTGAGTTGCGCGCAGCCGCTCGGAGCCGAGCGTGGGCCTGGCGCCGGTGCGTCGTACTCCACCATCTTGTACGCGGAGTCCAGGTACGGCGCGTCGGCCGAGACCGCGACGCGGGTGCCGACCAGAGGTCGCCGCCGTCCTGCCGTACGGCCGAGCCGGGCCCGGTTGCCCGGGTCTCCTTCCGGAGCGACGGTTGAGGGAGCCGGGCGAGTCGGCCAGGGAGTGGGTGACCATGCGAGCGCTCGTCTACCACGGCCCCGGGCAGATCTCCTGGGACACGGTCAAGGATCCGGTGATCGAGGACCCCGCCGACGCCGTCGTACGCGTCGACGCCACCAGCGTCTGCGGCACCGATCTGCACATCCTTCGCGGAGACCTGCCCGAGGTCAGGCCGGGGACGGTCCTCGGCCACGAGGCCGTCGGCGAGGTCGTGGAGGTCGGCGGCGACGTGCACGGCCTGCGCCCGGGGGACCAGGTGATCGTGTCGTCGGTCTCGGCCTGCGGGCACTGCCAGTCGTGCCGTGACGGCATGTACGGACAGTGCCGCGGTGGCGGCGGATGGGTGCTGGGGAATGCGATCGACGGGACCCAGGCCGAGCTGGTGCGGGTGCCCTTCGCCGACTTCTCCGCCCACCGGCGGCCGTGGAACCTCCCTCTCGATGACGCGGTCCTGCTCTGCGAAGTCCTCCCCACCGCCTACGAGGTCGGGGTGCGGAACGGACATGTGAGCCCGGGAGACGTCGTGGCGGTGGTGGGCGCGGGCCCCGTCGGTCTCGCCGCGGCCGTCGTCGCGCGGCTCCTCACGCCCCGCCGGATCATCGTGGTGGACCTGTCCACCACGAGGCTGGAGGCGGCGGCCCGGCTGCGGCTCGCCGATGCCGCCGAACTGCCGGGGAAGATGATCGCCGAACTGTCCGAGGGACCCGGCGCCGACGTGGTCATCGAGGCGTCGGGCGAACCGGACGGCTTCGTCCTGTGCACCCGCGCCGTCCGCACCGGTGGGCACATCGCCGGCATCGGCACGCACGGCAGAGCGGTCACCCTGCATCTGGAGTCCCTCTGGCGCAAGAACGTCGTGATCAGCACCGGGCAGGTGGACACGTCCTCCACCCCCTGGCTGATGGAGCTGGTGCAGTACGGACGCCTGCAGGTCTCCCCCCTGGTCAGCCACACCTTCACCTTCGATCAGATGCGGGACGCCTACGACGTCTTCTCGCACAGCGCCACCTCCGGCGCTCTCAAAGTCGTGATGCACCGCCGGTGAAGCTCCACGTGATGCCGCTCGCGCCCGAGCGCGACATGGTGGACGTGAGCGTCCGGCCGTCGAAGGGCAGGAGGAGCGATGAGCAGCTTGGTGACCGTAGGAGTCGACGGTTCGGAGCAGAGCCTCGACGCCGTCGCCTGGGCGGCTCGTGAGGCCGAGTACCGCGACGCCGGCCTGCGCGTGGTGAACGCCGTCAGCGACCCGCCGGCCGTGGCGTGGGATCCCGTGCTGGCGAGGGCGGCCACGGACCGTCTCCGCGTGGACGCGGAGCAACTGCTGGCCGACGCCGAGGCACGGGCGCGGTCGGTGGCCCCGGAGATCGACGTCTCGGGGGTGGTCCTGCACGGTGACCCTCTGACCGTGCTGGAGGCGCAGTCCCTGTCGTCGCAGCTGGTCGTCGTGGGCAGCAGGGGCCTCGGCGGGTTCAAGAGCCTGCTGCTGGGCTCGACCGCGATCGGGCTCGCGGCGCACGGTCGGTGTCCCGTTCTCGTCGTACGCGAGCCGGTGGAGCCGTCGGGGCCGATCCTGCTCGGGGTCGACGGATCCCCCGCCGGCGCGGCGGCCGTGCGGTTCGCCATGGAGGCAGCCGCCGCGCGGGGCGCGCGAGTCGTCGCCCTGCACGCGTGGACGAACTGGAACGCGCCCATGCCCCGTCCGCACGACCCGGATGAGCCGTACGCCAACCCGCCCGGCTCGCTCGCCGCCGCCGAGGATCGGCTGCTGACCGAGGCACTGGCGGGCACCGGCGAGCGGTATCCGGACGTGAAGGTGGAGCACCGCACGGTGCACGGACCGACCCGGCCGGCACTGATCGAGGCCAGCCGTTCCGCCCGGCTCACCGTCGTGGGCTCGCGCGGCCGTGGCGGCTTCAGCGGCCTGCTGCTCGGGTCGGTCAGCCAGGCCGTGCTCCATCACGCGTCGAGCCCCGTGGCAGTCGTCCGGGGCTGACGAGGAGGGCGGCGCCTGCCGCACGAGCCGCAGACCGACGAGCCGCGGACCGCCGCCACGCGGCCTTGGCGAGGCGGTGACGGCGCGAGGCGGTGACCGGCCCGAGACGGTGACCGGCTCCACCCGTCCGCCGCCGGTCAGAGCAGGGCGGGCGCCGCCATCTCGTCGGCGACCCGTGCCGCCCACCGTTCGATGCCGGGGAAGTCCCGGAAGTCGCCGCCCCTGCCGTCGCGCAGGATCATCCGGGCGACGAAGCCTCGCGCGCCCTCCTCCAGGCAGCCGCCGAACGTGATGTGCTCCTGCGCGTCGAGCCGGACCATGACGCGCCGCACGCCGGGCACGGGCGGAATGTCCCGCTCGCCGGCCGAGGAGTCCAGCGGGCCGCTGCTGAACAGCCACAGCGGACGCTCGGCCAGGGCGCGGCGGTGCCGCCGGACGAACCGGCGGGCGTCCTTGTGCCACCGCCCGGCGTACAGGGCGCCGCCGACCACGACGGCGTCGTACGGCGTGACGTCGTCGACCGCGCCGGCCGGCGCCGTCTCCACGGTGAGCCCCCGCGTGCGCAGCACATCGGCGACGGTCTCGGCGATGCGCGCGGTGGAGCCGTTCGTCGTGCCGTAGGCGACCAGCACTTTCTCCGTCATGGTGATCAGCCGTCCTCTCGGTGCTTCACTTCCGTTCCCCCCTCAGCGGAGCCGGCGCAGATACGGGTCCCGGGGCCGGCGGGGCAGCAGGCGCAGCCGCGCGTCCAGCACGGTGACGCCGCCCGGGGTGGCGAGTACGGGGTTGAAGTCGGCCTCCGCCAGCTGCGGCAGGTCGCTCGCCATGCGGGACAGCCGCAGCAGCAGCCCTTCGAGTCCTTCCAGGTCGACGGGGCCGCCGCCCTGAGCCCCGACCAGCAGCGGAGCGCAGCGCGGAGAGAGGATCAGGTCGTGGACGTCGTGGTCGGTGAGCGGGGCCAGGCGCGCCGCGTGGTCGGCGAGCACCTCGGTGGCGGTGCCGCCGAGACCGAACAGCACCAGCGGACCGAACACCTCGTCCTGGACCACACCGGCGAACAGTTCGGTGCCGCGGTCGGCGAGCGGCTGGACGACCACGCCGGTGAGCAGGCCCTCGAACCGGGTCTCCAGGTCCCGGTAGGCGGCCCGCACCTGGGCGTCTCCCCGGAGGTCCAGATGTACGGCGTGCTGCGCGCTCTTGTGCACCAGCCCGGGCCAGTAGCCCTTCATCACCACACGGCCGTCGGCGCCGCGCAGCCGCTCGGCGGCGCGGGCCGCCGCGTCCTCGGTGTCGGCCCAGGCCCAGGGCAGTTGGGGAATGCCGTAACACTCCAGGAGCGCGGCGCCGCGGTGGGGGTCGAGCCAGCCGCCGTCCGGGTGGGTGGCGAGGTAGGCGTCGACCGCGCGGCGGGCCCGTTCCGTCTCCACGTCGGGGAGAGCGGGAACGGTGCCGACGGGCCTCGCCAGCCAGGCCGCCCGGCGAGCGGCGTGGGCCAGGGCGCGTGCGGCGGCCTGGGGTTCCGCGTACGACGGTACGGTCGTGCCGCCGGACGCCGGCAGCAGCTCGACCGGGAGGGCCTGCTCCAGCCGGATCGCGACGACCGGCTTCAGCGCGCGGCCGGGGGCCTGTGTGACGGCCCGCAGGAGGTCGTCGCCGGTCGCCGCGGCCACGGCGGTGGGGACCAGGGCGACGAGGACGGCGTCGACACCGTCGTACCGCATGATCCGGTCCAGGCAGTCACCGAGCTGTTCCTCGCCGACGGCGGCGGTGGTGTCGAGGGGGTTGCCCACGGCCGCGCCCTCGGGCAGGACCGCGCGCAGGTCCTCGGCCAGTCCGGGAGTGGGCGGCGGCAGGACCAGGCCGGCCTCCGCGCAGGCGTCCGCGGCGAGGACTCCGGCACCGCCCGCGTTGGTGACGATCGCGACGCGCGGCCCGGCGGGCAGCGGCTGGGAGTGCAGCAGAGCGGCGGTCTCCAGGAGTTCCCCGATCGAGTGGGTGGCGGTGATCCCCGCCTGTGTGAACAGGGCCCGCCGGGTCATGGTGCGGGTGGCCGCGGCGGCGGTGTGCGAGGCCGCGGCACGCCGGCCGGCCTCCGTGCGTCCGGCGTCGACGGTGAGCACGGGTATGCGGCGGGTGACGCGTCGGGCGGTGCGGGAGAAGGCGCGCGGGTTGCCGAAGGACTCCAGGTGCAGCAGGGCGAGGTCGGTGCGGCCGTCGCACTCCCACCACTGGAGCAGGTCGTTGCCGCTGACGTCGTACTTCTCGCCCAGGGACGCGAAGGACGACACGCCGATGCCGAGCCGGGACAGCCCGTCGAGCAGGGCGATGCCCACGCCGCCCGACTGGACGGCGACACCCGCGGTGCCGGGGCGCGGATGGTCGGCGGCGAAGGTGGCGTCGAGACGGACGCCGGGCTCGGTGTTGGAGACGCCGAGGCAGTTGGGCCCGACCAGGCGCATGCTGTACGCGCGGCAGGCCGAGACGAGGTCCCGCGCCTGGCCGGCGTCGAGCCCCGCGGTGACGACGAGCAGCGCGCGTGCTCCCGCCTCTCCGCACTGCTGCGCGACGACGGGAACCGATGCGGCCGGCACGGCGACGACCACGAGATCGGGCGGGACGGGCAGCGCGGTCACCGACGGGTGGCACGGCACGCCGAACAGGGACGTGGCAGCGGGGTTGACCGCGAACAAGCGGCCGTTGAAGCGCCCGGCCTTCAGATGGTGCAGGATGGCCCGGCCGACCGAGCCCGGCCTGCGCCCGGCACCCACCACGGCGACGGTGCGCGGTCGCAGGAGGGCCTGGAGGCTGGCGGTGCCGGCGGCCCGTCCGCGTTCCTCCACGGCCGACAGGTAGGTGTCACTCGTGTCGAGCGCGATGCTGCAGCGCACCTCGGGGCCGTCGAAGTGCCGGGCCGTTCGCAGTCCCAGGTCGGCGAAGAGTTTCAGCACCGGGCGGTTCTCGCTGAGCGCGTCGGCCGTGAAGTCCGTGACGCCGTCGGCACGGGCGGCCGAGACCAGATGCTCCATGAGCAGCGTGCCCACCCCGCGGTGGTGGAGCCCGTCGGCGACGGCTATGGAGATGTCGGCCTCACCGCCGGTGCCGCCCGTGTCGTATTCGGCCAGCCCGATCACCCGTCCCTGCCGCTCGGCGAGCAGGGCGCGGTATCCGGGGCGCGGCGGGGCGCAGGCGCGGTCGGCGGCCGCACGCGCGGATGCGGGATTGGCCGAGAAGAAGCGCAGTCGCAGGTTGTCCGGGGACATCTGCTCGTACAGGGCCCGCAGTTGAGCGTGGTCGTCGGGTTCCACCGGGCGGATGCACACGGTGGTGCCGTCCATGAGCAGGGCGTGGACCGGTGCGCGGGTGATCGTCTCGTCCCTCATCGCCGATTCTCCTCACCGCTTGTCATTGGTGCGGCACCGAGCGGGCGCCCCGGCAAGACCCGGCTGCGCCGATGGAGCGGTTCATCGCGCTGCCTCCTCGTCGGCGGTCTGCTTCCAGCATCGCGGCGGGCCGAGCGTGTCCACAGGGGCCGAATGTCCTGGGCCGAGACCGACCGGCCCACCCCGGCTGGGCCCGGCATCGGCCGTACGGCGTCGGCGCAGGGCCGTACGTCCCGCCGCGCGCCTCTTGCCACCACGGGGCTCGTGCGGTGTGCTTGAAGTGACGGGAAGGACCTGACTTGGACGCGGGGAAGCGGCTCGCGGCCGCGCACCGCGCAATGAGGATCCGCAAGAAGCGGGTGAGTCCTTCCCGCCTTTCACGCCGCGCTCATGGATCCGGAGGTCCGGAGCCCCGTCACCCCGCGCCACTGCCGGCGCCTCGACACTCCGACGTGCCTGTGGCCGTTGCCGTGGCCGCCGACGTACACACGAGCACTCCGCCGTCGGCGATCAGTGCGTCACGACGGCCACTTCCTCATGCGACTCCCCGCCGAGCACCACCTTGAGCGCACCGGTGTCGGCGGCCCGAGCGAACACGTCGTACGCCTCCGCCATGTGCTGCAGCGGGAAGGTGTGGGTGACCAGTGCGGGGGCGGGCAGCCGGCCGGCGGCCGCCATCCGCAGCAGGGTGGGCGTCGAGTGGGTGTCGACGAGACCGGTGGTGAGGGTCAGGTTCTTGATCCACAATTCTTCCAGGTGCAGTTGCGCCGGCTTGCCGTGAACGCCGACGTTGGCGACGTGGCCGCCGGGCCGCACCATGCGGGTGCACAGCTCGAAGGCCTCGGGCAGTCCGACGGCCTCGATGACCACGTCCGCGCCGAGCCCGTCCGTCAGATCGGCGATCAGCTCCTCGGGCGCCTCCGCCGGGTCCGCCACCGCGTCGGCGCCCAGCTTCCGCGCGGCCTCCCGTCGCGCCGCGGCCGGGTCGACGGCGAGGATCCGCTCGGGGCTGAACAGCCGTGCGGTGGCGATGGCCGCGAGGCCGATGGGCCCGGCGCCGACGACGGCGACGGTGTCGCCGGGCCGTACTCGTCCGTTCAGGACGCCGACCTCGTAGGCGGTCGGGAAGATGTCCGCCAGGAGTACGGCGTCCCGGTCCGGGAGCGTGGCGGGCAGCGGGTGCACCGACAGGTCGGCGTGCGGGACGCGCACGTACTCCGCCTGGGTGCCGTCGATCAGATGGCCGAGGATCCAGCCTCCGCCGCCCCGGCACTGGCCGTACATCGCCTTACGGCAGTAGGCGCAGCGCCCGCAGGCCGTGATGCAGGAGATCAGGACCCGGTCGCCCGGGCGGACCGAACGCACGTCGGCACCGGTCTCCACGACCTCGCCCACCGCCTCGTGCCCGAGAACCGTGCCGGGGCGCACCTCAGGCACGTCGCCCTTGAGGATGTGCAGGTCGGTGCCGCAGATGGTGACGGA
The DNA here is from genome assembly GCF_001905845.1 of Streptomyces sp. TSRI0107. GTDB lineage: Bacteria > Actinomycetota > Actinomycetes > Streptomycetales > Streptomycetaceae > Streptomyces. The sequence continues at coordinate 69,145 of NZ_LIVZ01000015.1, forward strand.
GTCGACGCGCACGATCGCGTCGGTGGGCTCCTTCACGTCCGGATCCGCCACGTCCTCCCAGGAGGACTGGCCGGGGCCGTGGAACACGTAGCCCTTCATGATGATCCTTCCTGGATTCACGCACAGAGCTTTGCTTGCCCCCTCATCCAGCTTGTGCCGTGACGCGGCGCCTCGCTTGGGCACCGTCACGTTTGCGGCTGCGTGCTCGTGCCCACCCGGCAGACGCGAACGGCATCCGGAGGAGGCGATCCACGGTGACCATGGTCAACGTCAACGACATGCTCGACACCTACCCCGCCGACCTGGGACAGGTGGACCGGGCCAAGCTGACCCGCTGTATCGAGGAGTGTCAGGCCTGCGCCCAGGCGTGCACGGCCTGCGCGGACGCGTGCCTGTCCGAGGGCATGGTCGGCGACCTCACCAAGTGCATCCGCACCGACATGGACTGCGCCGACATCTGCAACGCCACCGCCGCCGTCCTGTCCCGGCACACCGGCTACGACGCCAACATCACCCGCGCGATCCTCACCGCGTGCGCCACCGCCTGCAAGGCCTGCGGCGACGAGTGCGCCACACACGCCGACACCCACGAGCACTGCCGCCTGTGCGCCGAGGCCTGCCGCTCCTGCGAGCAGGCATGCAACGACCTCATCCAGGCACTGGGCTGACACACCGCGGCACGTGCGTCAGCGGGGTGGGCGCGGACCGTGTCCCAATGGGTCGTCGTGGGGGCGCGGCCTCAGGGTTGTTCCCGTCCAGGGCACAGGTCGAGGGGATCGCACAGCTGGATCACCTGATAGGGATCTTCCCCGAGGTCCGCGCCGCGCAAGCGGTGGCTGGGTGCACGCGCCCGGTCTGATGCTCGGTGAGGAATCCGCGGGGTATCGAACCGCCATGCGCTGCCTGTTTCGAGGGCCGGAGGAAGTTCTGCTAGGCCGCAGGGACGAGTGGCGCTTCCGCAGCCCGGAAGTAACGGCGTGGGGCGGCTGGATCACCGTGAAGTACGAGGCCGTCGCCTGGATCAATCACGCCGGGCCGTTGCGGGTGGGGCCGTGGCGGATCAGCGCCGACGAAGAAAGCTGGCTGATCGAACTCCGGCCACCCAGAGCATTGGTGAATGTCAAGTGGAGCCGCATCGAGGTCAAGCTGGGTGACCTGGATGCCCATCGCGTTCTTCCGCCGGGGGCCTCTGCGGGCGGTGGCAGCCTGGTGTGGACCGAGCAGTGGCCGCTGAAGGTCCAGGCCTACCTGAAGCCGCCTTGGCAGGGGTCTTTCGCCACGTGGGCCCCCCGGCAGGCTTCGTCGAGCCAGCTGAGAGTCGCCTCGTGGTGGGGGTTCGCGTCACTGCTGATCGTGGTGGCGGCCGTCAGCTACCGGTGGCCGCCCCAGCCGGGCTCGTCCCGCTGGTGGACGCGGTGGCGGTTCCGCAGGAACGACGGGAGGGGACACAGTGCCGGCCTGGCCCGGGCGGGCCCTGGAGTGGGCCGTGCTGAGTGCGGCGGTCGCCCTGGCCCTGCTCCTGGTGATCCCCGGCGTACCCACAGCGGACGTGCAGCCTCGGTACACGCTCATCAGCGTCGCGGCAGGCCTGGTCATGATCGTCGTCGCCCGGCCGTGGTCGCCCGCCCCGACGTGGGACGCCCGCGGGTCCACGGACGAGGACCTGGCCGTCCTCGAACGCGTCCGGCGCCGTCAGGCCGTCGCCGTGCTGACGGCTGCCGCGGGAGTCGCCGCTGTCGCCTTGCTGGTGGCCTTGGCACCTCGGCTCTTCAGGCTGCCGGATGTCGCGCCGGCGAAACCGCTGCCGGCCTTGGCGCTCTTCGGGCTCGCCGTGATGGGAACAGCGGTGATGTGGCTGTGGCTCGCGGCGATGACGGCCTGGGCGTGGCGCTTCGCGCAGGAAGGAGGACTGGCCAGGAAATGGAGAATTGCGCGGGATGTCCGCACAGATCGCCTACCTCCTGGCCCAGGTCGCCATCGCGGCTTCCATCTGGAGCCAGCTGGCCGCACGCGGCGGTGATCCGCCGTAGGAACCGGCGTGCGTCGGAGCGTCACCACCTCCGCTCCCGGGCACGGCCGAGGGCCTGTGCACGTGACCTTCGCTGCCCCAAGGCCGATACTTCCGACAGGAGCGTTTCGGCCGACCGACGTACGAGCTGAGCTCACCAGGAGGCTACCCATGAGGATGCTGATCAACGTCCCGGAAACCGTCGTCGCGGACGCGCTGCGGGGTATGGCGGCCGCGCATCCCGAGTTGATCGTGGATGTGGAGAACCGGGTGATCGTGCGGCGGGACGCGCCCGTCGAGGGGAAGGTCGGGCTCGTCTCCGGCGGCGGGTCGGGGCATGAGCCGTTGCACGGCGGGTTCGTGGGGCCCGGGATGCTGTCGGCGGCCTGTCCGGGGGAGGTGTTCACCTCACCGGTGCCCGATCAGATGGTGCGGGCGGCGGCGGCCGTGGACAGCGGGGCAGGGGTGCTGTTCATCGTCAAGAACTACACCGGTGACGTGCTGAACTTCGACATGGCGGCGGAGCTCGCCGAGGACGAGGGCATCCAGGTCGCCAAGGTGCTGGTCAACGACGACGTGGCCGTCACCGACAGTCTGTACACCGCCGGGCGGCGCGGCACCGGTGCCACGCTGTTCGTGGAGAAGATCGCGGGGGCCGCCGCCGACGAGGGGCAGCCGTTGGAGCGGGTCGAGGCGGTCGCCCGGCAGGTCAACGAGAACGCGCGCAGCTTCGGCGTGGCGCTGAGCGCCTGCACCACGCCCGCCAAGGGCAGCCCCACCTTCGATCTTCCGCCGGGCGAGCTGGAGTTGGGCATCGGCATCCACGGCGAGCCGGGCCGTGAGCGGCGGGCGATGATGACGTCGGGCGAGATCGCCGACTTCGCGGTGAACGCCGTGCTGGAGGACCTCGACCCGCGCAGTCCGGTCCTGGTCCTGGTCAACGGCATGGGGGCGACGCCGCTGCTGGAGCTGTACGGGTTCAACGCCGAGGTGCAGCGGGTGCTCGCCCAGCGTGGGGTCGCCGTCGCCCGCACCCTCGTCGGGAACTATGTGACCTCCCTCGACATGGCGGGTGCCTCGGTCACCCTGTGCCAGGTCGACGAGGAGCTGCTGCGGCTGTGGGACGCGCCGGTGCGCACGCCGGGGCTGCGCTGGGGTATGTGACCTGGCGGCCGACGCGGCCGACGTGATCCACCCACCTCTCACGCAAGGAGATCCAGTGCTCGACGCCGATTTCTTCCGCCGTTGGATGACGGCGACCGCCGCGTCCGTGGACCGCGAGGCGGAACGGCTCACGGCCCTCGACTCACCCATCGGGGACGCCGACCACGGCAGCAACATGCAGCGCGGGTTCGCCGCCGTGACCGCGGCGGTGGAGAAGGAGGCTCCCGCGACGCCGGGGGCCGTGCTGATCCTGTCCGGGCGGCAGCTCATCTCGACGGTCGGCGGCGCGTCCGGGCCGCTGTACGGCACCCTGCTGCGGCGCACCGGCAAGGCACTGGGTGACGCCGGCGAGGTGGGAGAGGAGGAGTTGGCGCGGGCGCTGCGGGAGGGGGTGGACGCGGTGATGGCGCTGGGCGGTGCCGCGCCCGGCGACAAGACCATGATCGACGCCCTGGTGCCGGCGGTGGACGCGCTCGGTGACGGCTTCGGCGCGGCGCGGGCCGCCGCCGAGCAGGGCGCGATCGCGACGACGCCGTTGCAGGCCCGCAAGGGGCGGGCGAGCTATCTCGGTGAGCGGAGCATCGGTCACCAGGATCCGGGCGCCACCTCGGCGGCGCTGCTGGTCGCGGGTCTCGCGGAGGCCGCCGGTGAGTGACACGACGGCCGGGAAGCTCGTGGGGATCGTGCTGGTGTCGCACAGCGCGCAGGTCGCCGCGTCGGTCGCGGACCTCGCGCGGGGGCTGGCGGGCGGCGGTGCGGAGGTGCCCGTGGCGCCGGCGGGCGGCACGGAGGGCGGGGAGCTGGGCACCAGCGCCGAGTTGATCGCCGCGGCGGCCGCCTCCGTGGACCGGGGGGCCGGTGTCGCCGTGCTCACCGATCTCGGCAGCGCCGTCCTCACCGTGAAGGCACTGCTCGCCGAGGGCGACGAACTGCCCGCCGGGGCCCGTCTGGTGGACGCCCCGTTCGTGGAGGGCGCCGTCGCCGCCGTGGTCACGGCCGCCACCGGAGCGGACCTGGACGCGGTGATCGCGGCGGCGCGGGAGGCGTACGACTACCGCAAGGTGTGAACCCTGCCCCGCGAGGGAGTCGCCCACGCGCGCCACGCCGGCGCCGGGCCAAGGTGCCGGGCCGGCGACCCGCCGCCCACGCCCCGCCGCCCGTCACCACCATGATCACGGCCGCCACCGAAGCGGGCCCGGACACGGTGGCCGCGGCGGCGCGGCAGGCGTACGACTACCGCAAGGCGTGAACCCGACCCCGCGCGGGAGACGCCCACCCGCGCCGGGCCAAGATACCTGGGCCAGCGCCCCACCGCCCGCGCCCCGCCGCCCTTCACCTACGCCTCGTCGCCGCCGTGATCACGGCCGCCCCCGAAACGGGCCCGGACACGGTGGCCGCGGCGGCGCGGCAGGCGTACGACTACCGCAAGGCGTGAACCCGACCCCGCGCGGTAGACACCCACGCGCCGTCGCCCGCGGCCCGACCCCGCGCCCCGTCACTCACACCCCACCCTCACCGCACCCCCTCCCCCACCACCACCAGCGCCGAGCGCATCGTCTTCGCCAGTTCCGCCTCTGCCGTCCCGGCGTCGTGGGCGGTGTCGGCGGTGTTCCAGGCGTAGTGTTCGACGGCCGCGCGGAGGGCGGCGTTGAACATGGCCGCCTGGATGGTGGGGCGCAGGTCGTCGGGCGGGAGGCCGGCGCGTTCGGCGAGGGCGCGGGCGAACGCCGGTTCCGCCTCGTCGTAGGTCTGCAGCCAGACCGCGCGCAGTCCGGGTTCGGTGCGGGTGAGGCGTACGAGCGCGCCGAAGGTGGCGCTCTCCGGTCCGGCCGTCCGGCGCGGGCCGGGGGTGAAGGCCCGGTCGAGGGCGGCCTCGAGGTCCTGGCCGGGCCGCCATTCGTGCAGGCACCGGGCGATCACGTCGATCCCGGCGGTGAACAGCGGCCGGACGCAGCTCTCCTTGCTCGGGAAGTACCGCCAGACCGTGCGGGCCGAGACGCCGACCGCCTGTCCGATCTGCTCGCCCGTGGTCGCGGCGACGCCCTGACGGACGAACAGGTCGACCGCGGCGCGGGCGATCTCCAGCCGGATCTCCGCCTTGCGTTCCTCGGTCAGGGGCGGTCGGCCCGTGCGTCCGCCTGCTGCGGTCATCTCTTCCTCCGGCACCGGTGATCAATGTCCGGCATTCTCCCCGAACCGACGAACACGGCGGACACGACTGCCGTGTCACCGGTCCCCGGGAGTCCGGTCACGCCGCCCTGACGCCCCCTCACTCCCCGTCTCACTCCCCGCCTCACTCCCCGCGACGAACCGCCGCGCCAGCCGCTCCCCCTCCGCGACGGCCGCGGCGTGGCTCTCGATGGGTGAGGCCTGGGAGTCCCTGAAGACGATGTAGGTGACGCCGGAGTCCGTTCCGCCGCGCCGCGGATCGGGTGGGATGCCGAGGCCTTCGGCGGTGGCGTACGACGCCTCGCCGATGATGTGACTCGGGCCGGTGTCGCCGACGACGGCGTACTGGACCCGGTCGTCGTGGACGACGACGGCGACCGAGCCGCCGCGTACCCCGTGGTCCCGGTAGTCCCAGATGTCGCTGGGGGTGGGGACGACGATGTAGGGCAGTTCCTCGGCGCTCAGGTAGCGGCCGTCGGACTGGGTGTGGGCCGTGGCGGACGAGAAGTGCGGGTCGGTGCCGGCGTTGCAGAGGCGGCCGGGGCGGCCGTCGCAGTCGATGTCCATGTCCGCCGTCCAGAAGACGGCCTCGCTGGTGCCGCAGACCGGGATGTCGGCGGGTTTTCCCTCGTCGCTGCGGTAGTCGCCGCGGGAGACGCGGGGGCAGTCCCGTGCTCGGGCCAGCAGGTCGGCGGCGCGGACGGTGCCTTCGCGATGGGCGACCGGCGCCATCAGGGGCCGGGCCGGGGCGGCGGCGCCGGCGAGGGTCGCCGGGGCGAGCAGGGCGGCGCTTGCCGCGGCCAGCGTGAATGCCTGGACACGCACGATCGGGAAGCCTCTCGTCGGGGGCTGACGGGCACTCAGGCCAATCTGCGACTCCGGGCATCTCGTGGCCAGCCGGAGGGGGCCGGACGGCGCACGGCTCTCAAGTGCTGGTGGGGGCCGGGGGCCTGAGCCTGTGTCGGCTCGGGCCGCCCGGCCGCCCGCAACCGGAGCGCGGGATCAGCGACGACAGCGGTCCGCGCCGCGGACGTGAACTCCCCTGTCCTGGTGGCGAGTTCGCCTGCGGGAGGATTCAGCATACGCATATCGGCGGAGGCGTCACCAACACACCCTCTTGATGTGGCCGCGTCAGCGGCGTCATATTGGTCCGGACCATTCCGTCGTCCCGCCCCGGGAGGCCGAGTCGTGCGACGCGTTCCCGTGCCCGCGCTCCTGCTGTGCGGCACCCTGACCCTGGCGGTGTCCTGCGGCTGGGGCGGGGACGGCGGCGAGACCGGCGCGGCACCCGGCGCGCCGACCGGGGTCACCGCGGCGGCGGGCAGCGCGACCAGCGTGCACGTGATGTGGAACGCGGTGTCCGCGGAGGCCGGGGTGAGCGGCTACGAGGTGTATCGCGGGCGCACCAAGATCAAGGACGTGCCGGGCTCCGAGCACATGGTGGACGTCACCCGGCTGCGTCCGTCCACCGCCTATGTCTTCACCGTGCGCGCCCGCGACGCGGACGGGCGGCTCGGGCCGCCCAGCCGGGAGGTCCGGGCCACCACCCCCGCCGCCGTGGCGGCGGACCGCTCGGCGCCGTCCCGGCCGGACGGGGTGCGGGGGCGGACGACGGGAAGCCGGGCCGTGCAGCTGAGCTGGGAGGCGGCGACGGACGACCGGGGTGTGGTGTCGTACGACATCCACCAGGGCGGCACGAAGATCCACAGTGTGGGCGGGACACAGACGGCGACGGTCGTCACGGGGCTTCGGCCCGGCACCCGGTACTCCTTCACCGTCCGGGCCCGGGACGCGGCGGACAACGTGTCCCCGGCGAGCACCGTCGTCCGGCTCTCCACCGCGGCCGGCGACGACGACGGACGCGGCACCGCGCCCACCGGGTTCCGGGCCGCCGCCCGCAGCGAGGCGGGCGCCCACTACCTCGACCTGTCCTGGGTGCCGCCCCGCGCCGACGGGGAGATCACGGAGTACGAGATCCAGCTCGACGGGCGGCCGGCCACTTCCCTCGTCTGGGGCGGGACCGTGCCGCGCGGGAAGGCGTCGTACAGCTTCTACCTGGGCCGGGAGGACGGCGTACGGCACCGGGTGCGGATCCGTGCCAAGCTGCCGGACGGCACCTGGGGCGGCTTCTCGGCGGAGCGGACGGTCACGACGGGCGGCTGAGGGCCGCCACCCGGACGGCGCGGGCGTCGCCCGGACGGCGGCACACGTCACCTGAGTGGGTGCGGCCCGCATGCGCGACAGGCGCGGGGGACATTGGCTGACCCTGAGGCAGCACGGGCGTTCCCCGACCCAGGCGGCGCAAGGGATGTACCGCCAACCGTGCCGCCGGAGGGCAGACCATGCGCAACCGTCAACGACTCCTCCGATCCGGGCTGGCCGTGGCCGCCTCCGCCGCGCTGCCGCTCGCCGTGGCCGCCCACCAGGCCGACGCGGTCTCCGGGATCTCGGTGAGCACCAACGGCTCCACCGTCTCGGTGGTGACCAGCGCCTGCACCCAGGTCGGCGGCAGCTGGGGCAACGCCTCCCTGCTGACCAGCAACCAGACCAGCTTCGGCCAGGGCCGTCAGGCGGCGCTGACGGGCACGGCCAGCCTGCAGTCGGCCGCCTGGTCCGATGTGAGCCCGGGGACCTACACGGTCATCGTGGTGTGCTCCAACGGCACCACCGCGGGCAGCCAGTCCGTCATCGTCTCCGCGCCCACACCCACGCCGACGGCCACCGCGACGCCGTCGCCCTCGCGGGGCGTGATGGGCGGCATGGGCGGCGGCACCAAGGACTACGGCACGGTCACGCTGGTGGCGGGCGGTGTGCTGGCCGGGGCCGGGGCCATCGCGGCGGGCTGGTTCCTGCGCCGCCGTTCCAAGCCCTACCGGCTCTGATCCGGCGGCAGCTCGGCGAACTCCGCGAGCGCGTGGGTGAGCCACTGGGTCCAGAAGGTCTCCAGGTCGATGCCCGCCCGCAGCACCAGATGCCGCAGCCGGTCCTGAGCGCTGTCCCGGCCGGGCGGGAAGTCCCGCTTCTCGATCTCCTGGTACTCGGCCAGCTGCCGTCGGTGCAGCTCCAGATGGCGGCGCAGATCGTCCGCCAGACCGTCGGTGCCGACCACCGCCCCAGCGCGCAGCCGCAGCAGCATGGTGTCGCGGTGCGGCTTGGGGTCCTGCGACGCGGCGGTCCAGCGGGCCAGTTCGGCGCGGCCGGCGGGCAGCACCTCGTAGCTCTTCTTCTGGCCGCGGGCCGGCTGCTCGCTGGGCAGCGCCCGGATCAGGCCGTCGGCCTCCAGTTTTCCCAGCTCGCGATAGATCTGCTGATGCGTCGCCGACCAGAAGTAGCCGATCGACTTGTCGAACCGTCGGGTCAGCTCCAGCCCCGAGGAGGGCTTCTCGAGCAGAGCGGTGAGGATCGCGTGCGGGAGTGACATGGGGGCCATCCTAGGGACGGCCCCCACGCCCGGTCGGGCGCACTACAGCGCCGCCGCCAGCTCGGTTCCCTGCTTGATGGCGCGCTTGGCGTCGAGTTCGGCGGCCACGTCGGCGCCGCCGATGAGGTGGGCCGGCCGGCCGGCGGCGACCAGCTCCTCGTACAGGTCGCGGCGCGGCTCCTGGCCGGTGCACAGCACGATGGTGTCGACCTCCAGGACGGTGCTCTCCTCGCCGACGGTGATGTGCAGTCCGGCGTCGTCGATCCGGTCGTAGCGCACGCCCGGGACCATCGTGACGCCGCGGTGCTTCAGCTCGGTGCGGTGGATCCAGCCGGTGGTCTTGCCGAGGCCCGCGCCGACCTTGGTGGTCTTGCGCTGCAGGAGGTGGACGGTGCGCGGCGGGGCGGGCCGCTCGGGCGCGGCGAGGCCGCCGGGTGCCGCGTAGTCCATGTCGACGCCCCACTGGCGGAAGTACGCCGCCGGGTCCTCGTGCGCCTTGTCGCCGCCGTCGGTGAGGTATTCGGCGACGTCGAAGCCGATGCCGCCGGCGCCGAGGACGGCGACGCGGTCGCCGACGGGCGCGCCGTCGCGCAGCACGTCGAGGTAGCCGAGCACGCTCGGGTGGTCGACGCCGGGGATGTCGGGGGTGCGCGGGCTGACGCCGGTGGCGACCACCACCTCGTCGTGGTCGGCGAGGTCGGCGGCGGTCACCCAGGTGTTCAGCCGTACGTCCACGCCGTGGGCGTCGAGCTGGTGGCGGAAGTAGCGCAGCGTCTCGTCGAACTCCTGCTTGCCGGGGACCTGCCGGGCCACGTTGAGCTGGCCGCCGATCTCGGCGGCGGCGTCGAAGAGGGTGACCTGGTGGCCGCGTTCGGCGGCGGAGACCGCGCAGGCGAGGCCGGCCGGTCCGGCGCCGACGACGGCGATCCGCTTGCGCAGCCGGGTCGGGGAGAGCACCAGCTCGGTCTCGTGGCAGGCGCGCGGGTTGACCAGGCAGGAGGTGATCTGCCCGCTGAAGGTGTGGTCGAGGCAGGCCTGGTTGCAGCCGATGCAGGTGTTGATGGCCTCGGGGGTGCCGGCGGCGGCCTTGGCGACGAAGTCGGGGTCGGCGAGCATCGGGCGGGCCATGGAGACCATGTCGGCCGTGCCGTCGGCGAGCAGCTGCTCGGCGAGTTCGGGGGTGTTGATGCGGTTGGTGGTGACGAGCGGGACGGTCACCTCGCCCATGAGCCGCTTGGTGACCCAGGTGTAGGCGCCGCGCGGCACGGAGGTGGCGATGGTGGGGATGCGGGCCTCGTGCCAGCCGATGCCGGTGTTGATGATGGTCGCCCCGGCGGCCTCGACGGCCTTGGCGAGGGTGCTCACCTCGTCCAGGGTGGATCCGCCGGGCACCAGGTCCAGCATGGACAGCCGGTAGACGACGATGAAGTCCTCGCCGACGGCCTCGCGCACCCGGCGGACGATCTCGACGGGGAAGCGCATGCGGTTCTCGTAGGAGCCGCCCCAGCGGTCGGTGCGGTGGTTGGTCGGCGCGGCGATGAACTCGTTGATCAGGTAGCCCTCGGAGCCCATGATCTCGACGCCGTCGTAGCCGGCCTGCCGCGCGAGGCGGGCGGTGCGGGCGTAGTCGTCGATGGTCCGTTCGACCTCGGCGTCGGTGAGCTCGCGCGGCGGGAAGGGGCTGATGGGCGCCTGGAGGGGGCTGGGGGCGACCAGGTCGCGGTGGTAGGCGTAGCGTCCGAAGTGCAGGATCTGGAGCGCGATCCGCCCGCCCTCGCGGTGGACGGCCTCGGTGACCACGCGGTGCTGCTCGGCCTCCTCGTCGGTGGTGAGCTTGGCGCCGCCCTCGTAGGGCCGTCCCTCGTCGTTGGGGGCGATGCCGCCGGTGACGATCAGCCCCACTCCCCCGCGCGCCCGGGCGGCGTAGAACTCCGCCATACGCGCGAAGCCGCCCTCGGCCTCCTCCAGACCCACGTGCATGGAGCCCATGAGGACGCGGTTGGGCAGCGTGGTGAAGCCCAGGTCGAGCGGGGTGAACAGGTGGGGGTAAGGGCTCATCGACGCCTCCGTGCGCGGTCCGGTGCCCTGTAGTTGTAGAGGACCGCGCACGGTTTATGCAACTAGTTGCACAACAAGGGGCCGCAGGACGTGACGGGACGCACACCCGCGGCGACCGCCGTCACCTCCCGCGGGTCAGCGGCTTTCCAGGATCAGGTGCAGTTCGCGCTCCTGGTCTCCGGAGGCCGCGCTCATGTCGTGGACCGAGAACAGCGAGTCCAGGGTCATACGGAACCGGTCGATCGCCCAGTAACCGCCCTGCACGTCGGCGGTGACGGGGGCCGAGAGCCGGGCGGGGCGGCCCCCCTCGTGGGCGTCGGCAACGTCGAACGTGCCGAGCCAGACCATGGGGCGCGTCTCGTGCCACTGCTCGGGCACGTCCTCGGCGCACCGGTCGGACGCGAAGCACGAGCACAGGGTGTCGAAGACGATCCGGGCGTCCTCCTTGCTGCAACCGCTGATCTCCACGGAGACGGACTCCGGGTGGGACCGTTCGGCGTTCATGGTGACCGCTCCTCTCGTGGCAGTGCCGGGGGTGCGCGAGTGCCCCGCGCGACGGCCCGCACTCACTCAGGAAAGCACCGGCGCCAGGAGAGCACCACCGGCGACAGCCGCTCACCGTGCGACACGAGCCGCCCCTATTGCACCGCTCACGGGTGATTCGTCCGACGCGTCGGGTCGTATCGGGGGATGGTGGAGAAGGGCGGGGTGGCGTAAGAGAGATGGTTGAGCGCAGGACGACAAGGGGAGTCGGCACGGGGGACGGCGTGCCGAGGCCGAAGGCGGTGCGTGCGATGGGTGCAACGGGGCCTCCCGTGGCCGACGGATCCGAGCCGGAGCGCGGCTCGGACCGGCCCAGCGGGCTGCTCGACGTGCTCGGCGTGGCCTCCGTGGTCCTCGACGCCGAGGGGCGGATCGTGCTGTGGAGCCCCCAGGCGGCGGAACTGTTCGGCTATTCGGCGGACGAGGCGCTGGGCCGGTTCGCGGCCCGGCTGATGCTGCACGAGCAGCACTTCGGCCTGGCCGTGAAACTGTTCGCCGACGTCCTGGCCACGGGCCGGAGCTGGGCGGGCGCCTTCCCGGTGCGCCACAAGGACGGCAGCACCCGGCTGGTGGAGTTCCGCAACATGCGGCTGCTGGACGACCAGGGCGACACCTACGCCCTCGGGCTCGCCGCCGACCACTCCACGGTGCGCCGGCTGGAGCGGGACGTGGCACTGTCGGCCCGGCTGGTGGCCCAGTCGCCGATCGGGCTCGCCGTCCTCGACACCGCGCTGCGGTACGTCTCCGTGAACCCGGCGCTGGAGCGGATCGACGGCATCCCGGCCGAACTGCACCTCGGCCGGACCGTGCGCGAGGTGCTGCCCCTGATGGAGGCCGACGCCCTGGAGGCCGCGGCGCGCCGGGTCCTGGAGACCGGGCAGGCGGTCGTCGACCGCTCCTGGGTCGGGCGCACCCCGGCCGACCCGGACGAGGACCACGCCTGGTCGGTGTCGCTCTACCGGCTGGAGGACGCGCTCGGCACGGTGCTCGGGGTGGCGCTCTCCGTGGCGGACGTCACCGACCAGTACCGGGCGGGCGCGGAGGCCGAACGGGCCCGGCGGCGCCTGGCGCTGATCGCCGACGCGTCCGCGCACGTCGGCACCACGCTCGATCTGGAGCTGACCGCCAGCGAACTGGCCGACGTCGCCGTGCCCGAGCTGGCCGACGTGGCCGCCGTGGACCTGCTGGAGGCGGTGGTGGAGGGCCGCCCCAGCAGCCTGGGCCCGGCCGAGGCCGCCGTGATCCGCGCCCTCGCGGTCCGCGCGGAGGGGTCGCCGGAGGCGCTGACCGCCGCCGACCCGCCGGGGCAGGTGGCCCGCTACGGACCGGACCGGCTGGTCACCGAGTGCGTGCGTACGGGGCGGCCGGTGCTGGTGCCGCACGTCAAGGACGACGACCTGCCGCGCATCGCGCGCTCGCCGGAGGCCGCCGTGCTGCTCGGCCGGGCGGGCGTCCACTCGTATCTGGCCGTGCCGCTGATCGCCCGCGGCGAGGTGCTGGGCGCCCTGGACCTGAAACGGACCGGCAATCCGCTGCCGTTCGGCGAGGACGATCTGCTGCTGGCCCGGGAGCTGGCGGCCCGGGCGGCGGTGCAGATCGACAACGCCCGCTGGTACCAGAACGCCCGCGACACCGCCCTCACCCTCCAGCGCAGTCTGCTGCCCAGCCATCCGCCGGTCACCGGCGGCCTGGAGGTGGCGTCCCGCTACCAGCCGGCCGGGGCCACCATCGAGGTCGGCGGCGACTGGTTCGACGTGATCCCGCTGGACAACGGCAAGACCGCGCTGGTCGTCGGCGATGTGATGGGCAGCGGCATAAACGCCGCCGCGACCATGGGCCGGCTGCGCACCGCCACCAACACCCTCGCCTCCCTCGACCTCGACCCGGCCCGGCTGCTCGAACACCTGGACAAGATCACGGAGGGCCTGGACCACTCCATCGCCACCTGCCTGTACGCCGTCCACGATCCACGGCTGCGGCAGTGCCGGATCGCCAACGCCGGGCATCTGCCGCCCGTGCGGGTGCGCGCCGGGAACGGTCCGGTCCTGCTCGACCTGCCCACCGGGGCGCCGCTGGGCGTCGGCGGGGTCGCGTTCTCGACGACCGTGTTCGACCTCGACCCGGGCGATCAGCTGGTCCTCTACACCGACGGGCTGGTCGAGACCCGCCGGCACTCCCTCGACGAGCGGCTCGACACCCTGCTGGGCCTGCTCGACGACCCGGAACGGCCGCTGGACGAGGTCTGCGACCTGCTGGTGCGCACCCTGCACCACCCCGACAACCACGACGACGTGGCGCTGCTCATCGCCCGCGCCCGCACCGAGGACTGACCGGGTGCGGGCTCCCGCCGGGGTGCCGCCCGCGCCGCTTGTCGAACGGGCGCAGACCGGCGGCTCTACCCGCGCCGCTCCCCGAACGCCACCGGCCGGCCGGTGAAGGCGTCCAGCAGCACCCGGTCGCCGACCGGCCGGTCCAGCCGCACCGTCACCTCGGCGGCGAGCAGTTCCGCGGTGCACGGGCCGTCGTCGGCGCCGGCGACCGACGCGGACAGCACCACGCTGCCCGCCGTCTCCAGCACGTGGACGGCGGGGCCGTCGTCGCAACCGCCGTGCCAGGCGACGACGGTGACGGTCCGTCCGTCCACGGCCACCCGGCCCGGCCCCGGCAGCGGCCCCAGCTCGTCGCCCAGTGTGTCCCGGGCCGGGCCGATCGGCGACCGCGGCGGCTCGGACGGGCTGGCCGCGGCCTGCTTCAGCGGGGTGCCGTACCCGTCGAGCGTGAACAGCCACGCCGGTACGGTCGCCGGGCCGCGGTCGGTGGCCAGCGTCATCTCGCCGAGCCGCACGCCGGTCACGGTGAGCGGCGCGCGGCCGTCGGAGCGGTCCAGGTCCGCGAACGCCTCCCGGGCGTCCGTCAGCGGCAGGGTGAGCGAGCCGCCGCCCTTCCACCGCACCGTCCCCTCCTCGCGTGGTACGTCGGGGAGTTCGCCCCGCAGCTCGAAGTCCCGGGCGGCGTAGGCCTCCTTGTCGGTGCCGCGCAAGGCACCCTCGGGCAGCTGGACCGTCTCCCCCGACGGGTGGTAGCCCGCGCGCCACACCTCGGCGGCCCGCGAGCCGTCCCAGGCCTCGGCGACCAGCCGGGCACGCACGGCGGCGCCCGGCGACGGGCCGCCGGTGCCGCCGCGCTGTTCGCCCGCGTAGGCGGCGAGCGCGCCGCCGCCTACGGCGACCAGAAGCGACACGCCGACGAGTCGGACCGAGCGGGCGTGTGTCCTGCGCATGGGCTCTCCAAGGGGGTGGTCGGCTGCTACCGCTCCTGTGACGCCCGAAGGCGGCGGGGCGTTCGCCGGAGGGCGGCTCCTGTGCCGCGTCCGCGAAGCGGCGCCGCCTGCTCGCGGGCGGGCGGCACGCCGGCCACATCATCTCCCGGGCGTCGCGGCGAGCCGGACGGGACTTCGCGGACAAGTCCTGCGGGATACGACGCCGCCTGCCCGAGGGCGTGCCTCGCGCCAGACGCTCGCGGCCTGGTCCGGCGTCACCAAGCCACCTGCCGGGCGTGGCGAGCCAGACGGGACTTGGGGCGCACGTCCTAAACGGCGGCGTCCCCTCCCCTGACCCCGATCACGACCTGGGCGTACAGCTCCTCGGAGACCGCCAGGCGGGTCGTCAGACCGGCCCGGGTGAAGGCCTCCACGGCCGCCGGGGCCTGCCGTTCGCTCGTCTCGACCAGTACGCAGCCGCCGGGCGCCAGCCAGTGCGGGGCCCCGGCGGCGACCCGGCGGGCGAGGTCGAGGCCGTCGGTGCCGCCGTCGAGGGCGGTCAGCGGCTCGTGGTCGCGGGCTTCCGCGGGCAGCAGGCCGACCTCGCCGGTGGGGACGTACGGCACGTTGGCGGCGAGGATGTCCACGCGGCCGCGCAGCGCGGTGGGCAGCGCTTCGAACAGGTCGCCCTCGTACACCCGCCCGCCCGGACCGGCGAGGTTGCGGCGGGCGCAGCGCACCGCGGCCGGGTCGATGTCGGCGGCGTGCAGTTCGACGGCGCCGAGCGCGTCCGCCAGGGCGGCGCCGACCGCGCCGGAGCCGCAGCACAGGTCGACGACGACACGCGCGTCCGGCGCCTGCGCGAGGGCCTGTTCGACAAGGAACTCGGTGCGGCGGCGGGGGACGAAGACGCCGGGTTCGACGGTGACGCGCAGACCGCGGAACCCGGCCCAGCCGAGGACGAGTTCGAGGGGCAGCCCGGCGACCCGGCGGTCCACCAGGGCGGCGAGTTCGTCCGGGGTGCGGGCGGCGCCGAGGATCAGTTCGGCCTCGTCCTCGGCGAACACACAGCCCGCGGCGCGCAGCGCGGCGACGACGGAGGAACGGGAGGAGGGTGTGGGAGAGACAGGTGAAAAGGGCATGTACCCAGAGCCTTTCGGGAGCCGAAGGGTGCCCTCGCGGTCAGCCGGACCGGCGATCCGCGCCGTGGTGAGGTGAGGACACCCGAGCCGTCACAGCGGTAATGGGTCTCACCTCCCAGGCTTCGCGCGGCCGGGTACGTCCACGGCCGGACCGTCACCCTATCCCAACCTCCGCCGCTCAGACGCCGACCGCCTCCTCGGCTTCCTCCTCCGCCTCCCGCCCGGCGCGGGACCGCTGGGCGTCGACGGCGGCCCGGCGGGTGCCGCCGCGCTCGTACGCGCCGGCGATCGCGGTCAGGGCGAGGCCCGCCAGCAGCCAGGCGACGAGGGTCCACACGCTGCGGCCGAGTCCGTCACCGTCGAAGTACAGGACGCTGCGGGCGCCCTCGACGAATCCCGCGCCGTTCCAGAAGGCGTGCAGGGTGCCGAAGAAGCCGTTCTGCAGCTCGGGCCGGAACAAACCGCCGGAGCTGGTGAAGTTGAGCATCACGAACAGCACCATCATGGCGAGCGTGGTCCAGCGCTTGAGGAAGGTGTGCAGGCCGACGCCGGTCAGCAGGATGCCCGCCGAGTACAGCCAGGCCAGCCCCCAGACCCCGGCGAGGTCGTGGTGGGCGAGGTGGAAGACGGGACCGGCGAGCAGGGCGCCGATGCCGCTGACCACGACGGAGACGCCGAGCGTCAGCAGGGCCCGCAGCGGCATCGGCAGGGTGCCGCCGGCGCCGCCGAGCACGGCGACCGAGGCGTAGGAGCCGATGCTCACGGCGATCATCAGGAAGAACAGGCCCTGTCCGGTGGGGTCGTCGTCGACCGGGGTCGCCACGTCGGTCACCTTCAGCGGGAGGCCCCGCTCCGCGGCGACGGGTGTGAAGACCTTCTCGACCGCCATGGCTCCCATGTCGGAGGCGGCGGTGGCGACGAGGACCTCGGGTGTCCTGGCGCTCGGCACGTAGGCGCCGGTGATGTCACGGGACTTCAGCAGGTCGACGGCCCGCTCGCGGTCCGGCACGGTGCGTACGTCGAGGGCGTCGCCCGCCTCGTGCTCGACGGACCGGGCGAACGTCTTCACCTGAGCGCCGGTGCCGACGACGGCGATGGGCAGATGGTTCGGTTCGGGGGTCACGAACGCCCCCATGTACGCCAGTCCCATGCCCACGCACATCAGCAGCGGCGTGATCAGGTGCGTGAGCACATGGCGCAGCGCGGGTGACCGCATGCTCCGGCCCTCCAATTGGTTGGCATATACAACTCTCATTTCAAGTTGTACTATACAACTAGAAGCGTGAGGGAGGTCCCGTGACAGCAGCCGAGGCCGTGGAGGCCATTCAGCGCGAGATGACGGTCTTCGCCCGCCGCGCCCGCGCCTCGGCGGGGCGGCTGCACCCGGAGCTGTCGCTCGTGTCGTACACCCTGCTCGGTCATCTGGAGGAGCGCGGCGGCCGCCGCGCCACCGACCTGGCCGCGCACTACGCCCTCGACAAGTCGACCGTCAGCCGTCAGGTGGCCGCGCTGGAGCGGGCCGGGCTGATCGAACGGCGGCTCGACCCGGACGACCACCGGGTCCAGGTGCTGCATCTGACCGACACCGGCCGGCAGCTCCTCGCCCAGGTCACCGAGAGCCGCCGGGCGGCGTTCCGGGAGCGGCTGGCGGACTGGCCGGAGGAGGATCTGGAGCGGTTCGCCGCGTATCTGATCCGGTACAACGCCTGGACACCGCCGGACGACGGCGACAACGGCGAAGACGGCTGAGACTCCGAGGGCTCCCGGCCCGGGACTACCGCGCGGCCGGTGCCGCCACCACGCGCTCCGGCACCCGCGCCGACAGGAACGCCGTCGTGCGGCGCAGCCGGAAGCCCAGGGACTCGTACAGGCGGATGGCCCCGGTGTTGTCCGCGCCGGTGTGCAGGAACGGGGTCTCGCCGCGTTCCCGGATGCCGTGGGCGACGGCGAGGATCAGCCGGGTCGCCAGGCCCTCGCCGCGTACGACGGGGTCGGTGCACACCGCGCTGATCTCGGTCCAGCCGGGCGGCCGCAGCCGCTCCCCGGCCATGGCGACCAGTACGCCGTCGCGCCGGATGCCCAGGTAGTCGCCGAGTTCTATGGTGCGGGGCAGGAAGGGGCCGGGCCGGGTGCGGGCGACCAGGTCGAGCATCTCCGGTACGTCGGCGGGGCCGAGTGGGACCGCCTCCGGGTCCGGTGCGGCGGCGAGCCCGGCGTCCACGTACTGCACGCCCGGCATCCGGAAGGTGATCTCCCAGTCGTCCGGCACCGGCCCCCGGTACCCGAGCAGCGGCACCTCGCCGCCGGGGCCCGCCAGCGCCGCCAGGTCCGCCCAGTCGCGGGCGTCGGGCTCGTCGGGCAGGGCCAGCCAGGGAGTGACGTCGACGGGGTAGCGCAGGATCCGGCCGTGCCGCTCGGCGAAATGGGCGTGCGGGCCCGTGAGCGCGGCACGCGCGGGGTGGTCGAGGACATGCCCTCCGGTCGCTTCCTGCATCACTCCTGCTCCCTCTCGCCGCCACCGGCGGGGACTCGCCGCCGCCACCGGCGCTCTCCGGTACCACCAGAGATCAAGAGGGCGCGACCTGCGGGTATTCCCGGGCGCCAGGACGTTCACACGCCTGTCACGATCGACCCCGGGCGTCGGGGCGGGGCCCGGAGGCACGTACCGTTGAACCATGAACGTCACCCGAGGCTTCACCGGACGCCCGCGCGTCCACCGTCCCGGCCTGCCGCCGGGGCAGTACGACGCGGGCGACGACTGGCCCGTCCTGTCCGCCGAGGTCACCCCGGACCTGGCCCCCGCCGACTGGACCTTCCGTGTCGACGGCCTGGTCGAGGAGCCCCGCACCTGGAGCTGGGAGCAGGCGCACGCGCTGCCCGGTTCGGCGTACGAGGGCGACATCCACTGCGTGACGAGCTGGTCGAAGTTCGGAGTGCGGTTCGGCGGTGTGTCGCTGGACACGTTCCTGGGCGCCGTACGGCCCCTCGCCTCCGCCACGCACGCGGTCGCCTACTCCCACACCGGGTACACCACCAACCTGCCGCTGGCCGACCTGACCGGCGGGCGGGCGTGGATCGCGTTCACCTACGACGGGCGGCCGCTCGCCCCCGAGCACGGCGGCCCGGCGCGGCTGCTGGTGCCGCACCTGTACTTCTGGAAGAGCGCCAAGTGGATCGCCGGCCTGCGGATCCTCGACCACGACGAGCCCGGCTTCTGGGAGCAGAACGGCTATCACGCGCGGGGCAACCCGTGGGAGGAGCAGCGGTACTCCGGTGACTGACACCTTCACTCCCCCGAGCCGGTTCGCCATCCCGGGCCGGATCGCCGTGACCCACCAGGGCGCGAACGTCTGGCAGACCGCCACCCTCATCGAGATCCGCCGGGAGACCCCGCGCGCCGCCACCTTCCGGTTCGCGGTGCCCGCCTGGGTGGGCCACGTGCCCGGCCAGCACCTGCAGCTGCGGCTGACCGCCGGGGACGGCTACACCGCCCAGCGCCACTACTCGCTGGCGTCCGCGCCCGACGGCTCCGGGCACATCGAGCTGACCCTGGACCATGTCGAGGGCGGTGAGGTCTCCGGCTGGTTCCACAACGAGGCCCGGCCCGGCGACCGGGTCGAGGTGCGCGGCCCGGTCAGCGGCTTCTTCGCCTGGCCCGGCGACCGGCCCGCGCTGCTGATCGGCGCCGGCTCCGGCGTCGTGCCGCTGATGTCGATGGTCCGGCACCACCGGGCGCTCGGCCTCGACGTGCCCCTGCGGCTGCTGGTGTCCGCGCGCAGCCCCGAGGAGCTGATCTACGCGCGGGAGTACGGCGCCGAGACCACGCCGGTGTTCACCCGGAGCGCTCCGGACGGCTCGCCGGTGGGCCGGATGACGGCCGCGCACCTGGCGCCGGTCCTGGCCGAGCGGCCCGCGGGCGGCTGGGAGGCGTACATCTGCGGCTCCAACGCCTTCGCCGAGCACGCGTCCCGGCTGCTGGTGGAAGCCGGGCAGCCGGTGGACCGCATCCGCATCGAACGCTTCGGCTGAGCCCGGCCGGAACCGCCCGGCCGCGATCGCCCGCCCGTACTCGGCGTGAAGGACCCCCGTCGGACGGGGTACGAGACGCATGTGGGTACTCGCACGCGGACGCGGCGAGGAGGCGGAGATGCGAACCCGGGTGCGCGGCTGGCGATGGCGGTGCAGTCCGCTGCGACGCCGGTCGGACGTGGTGGAGGCGTGGACGGTGCTCGTCATGACCGTCCTGCTGGTGCTGGGCGCGCCGCTGGCCGGCGTGGCCGCCGGCTGGTGGGCGCACCAGGACGCGCGGTCGACGGCGGCCGAGCAGCGCGCGGACCGGCAGCGGGTGCGGGCCGAGGTGGTCGGCCGCGTCGCCGACACGGTGCCCGCCGTGCAGGGCGGCCGGGAGTACGCGTACCGCGTGAGCGTCCGCTGGACCGACCCCGAGCAGGGCGTCCGGACGGCCGTCGCCCGGGTCCCGGTGGGCACCGAGCGGGGCGACACCGTCGACGTGTGGCTGGACGAGCGCGGCCGCAGCGTGGCCCCGCCGCCGGACGGCACCGCGATCTGGCAGCACACCCTCGCCATGGGCATCTGTGCCGCGGGCGGCGCGGTCGGGGTGGTCGTCCTCGGCCACCTGCTGGTCCGCCACACGGCGATGCGGCACCGGCTGGCCGAGTGGGATCGGGACTGGGCGCGCACCGAGCCGGAGTGGACCCGCCGGTGGGCGTGACCGGCCGGCGCAGGGCGACTCGCGCCGCTTCGTGCGGGCGAAAGTTTTCGGACCTGGCGATCGATCATGGCGCCGCCTTACGGTGTGATCACCACCCGGCCCTCTCCCCAAAGGCGGTCCTCCATGGCCTTGTTCGACCTCCCGCTCGACGAGCTGCGCGCGTACCGCAGTGACGCGAACGAGCCAGAGGACTTCGACGCCTTCTGGTCCAAGACGCTCCAGGAGGCCCGCGAGCACGACCTGGACGCCCGGTTCGAGCCGGTCGACACCGGCCTGTCGACCGTGCGGGTCCACGACGTGACGTTCGCCGGGTTCGGCGGCCACCCGGTGAAGGGATGGCTGATCCTGCCCGCCGGGGCGCGGGAACCGCTGCCGCTGGTGGTGGAGTTCGTCGGCTACGGCGGCGGGCGCGGCCTGCCCCACGAGCATCTGCTGTGGGCGTCCACCGGCCGGGCGCACTTCGTGATGGACACCCGCGGCCAGGGCAGCGCCTGGGGCGGCGGGGGCGGCACCGCCGACCCGGTGGGCGGTGCCCCTGCCTACCCCGGCTTCATGACCCGGGGTATCGACGCACCGGAGAACTACTACTACCGCCGGGTGTTCACGGACGCCGTACGGGCCGTCGAGGCGGCCCGCTCGCACCCGCTGACCGACGCCTCGCGGACCGTCGCGGTCGGCGCCAGCCAGGGCGGCGGCATCACGCTCGCGGTGGGCGGCCTGGTGCCGGACCTGGTGGCGATCGCGCCGGACGTGCCGTTCCTGTGCGACTTCCCGCGCGCGACGACGGTGACGGACCGCCACCCGTACCGGGAGATCGGCCTCTACCTGAAGACGCACCGCGGCCGCACCGAGGACGCCCTGCGCACCCTGTCCTACTTCGACGGTGTCCACTTCGCCGCCCGCGGCCGGGCGCCCGCGCTGTTCTCGGCGGCGCTGGAGGACCAGACCTGCCCGCCCTCGACCGTGTTCGCGGCGTTCAACGCCTGGGCGCACGACGAGAAGGCGATCGAGGTGTACGACTTCAACGACCACGAGGGCGGCGGCCCTTACCAGGAGCAGGCCAGGCTGCGCTGGCTGCGCTCGTACGCCTGATCTCGCGGGTGAACGCTTCCCTCCAGTCCGACCAGTCGGTACGTTCATTCGGCGCCCGGTGCGCAGCAGCGCGCCGGGTACTCGACGGACGACGGAGGATGCATGTCCGAGCGCGAGCCGGAAGTCCACGGCCACTGCGACAGCCGCTTCTCGGCAGTACGAACGGCGTTCGAGGAGAACTTCCGCGACCGCGGCGAGCTGGGTGCCGCGGTCGCCGTCACGGTCGGCGGGGTGACCGTCGTGGACCTGTGGGGCGGCTGGGCCGACCCGGCCCGCACCCGCCCCTGGGAGCGCGACACGCTGGTCAACGTCTGGTCCACCACCAAGGGACCGGTCGCCCTGTGCGCGCACGTCCTGACCGACCGGGGCCTGCTCGACCTGGACGCGCCGGTCGCCACGTACTGGCCGGAGTTCGCCGCGGCCGGCAAGGAGAAGGTGCTCGTCCGGCATCTCCTGTCGCACCGCGCCGGGCTGAGCGGCCCGCGCGAGCCGCACTCCTTCGCGGACCTGTGCGACTGGGAGCTGACCACGGCCCGGCTCGCGGCGACGGAGCCGTGGTGGGAGCCGGGCACCCGCTCCGGGTACCACGCGCTGACCTACGGCCATCTGGTGGGCGAGGTGGTGCGCCGGGTGTCCGGTCTGCGGCCGGGCGCCTTCCTGGAGCGGGAGGTCACGGGGCCGCTCGGCGCCGACTTCACCATCGGGCTGCCGGAGCGGGAGGCCGGGCGCGCCGCGACCCTGGTGCACGCGCCTGCCGTCCGGAACAGTGAACAGGCGGCGGCGTTCAGCCAGTTGACGCCCGCCGCGCTGGCCGCGCTGACCAACCCGGCGGTGGGTGCGAAGGAGGCCAACACGCCCGCGTGGCGGGCCGCCGAGATACCCGCCGCGAACGGTCACGGCACCGCCCGCGCGGTCGCCGCCCTCTACGGCGTACTGGCCGGCCGGGGCACGTACGGCGGCCACCGTGTGCTGTCCGCCGAGGCGGCCGAGCGGGTGCGCGAAGGGCAGGGCGCCTGCCGGGACCTGGTGCTCGGTGCCGGGTTCGACGGGGAGACGGAGGCCGGGCTCGGCCTGTGGCTGAGCGGGCCGCACGGCTCGTACGGGCCCAACCCGCGGGCCTTCGGCCATGACGGCTTCGGCGGTTCCTGCGGGCTGGCGGACCCGGAGGCGGGAGTGTCGCTGGGCTATGTGATGAACCGCATGGGCCCGCGCATCGCGGACGACCCGCGGAAGATGGCGCTGGTGGAGGCCGTGTACAGCGCTCTGTGAGACACCGGGAGGGGCGGCCCGCGCGGTGCGGTTTCGGCCGAACCGCCGGGTTGCCCTTCCCTGGTGGTTTAGACCAATGCTAATTGTGGTGGCGCAATGAGCCCGCACGGCTACGGCACGTCACCAACAGGAGGGCGCGGCATGGCCCGCACCACCCCGCACGACCGTCCCCGGACCGCCGACCGGACGACCGACCGGCCCGCCGACCGGCCCGCCCACCGCGCCGACGATCCGCCGCTGTACTGGCGGATCGCCCTGGAGCTGCTGGGCGAACTGCGCGACGGCAGCATCCCGCCCGGCGAACGGCTGCCCGGGGAACGGCACTTGGCCGACCACTACGGGGTCAGCCGGGAGACCGTACGGCAGGCGCTGGAGGTGCTGCGCCGCGACGGCCTGGTCGCCACCGACCGGCGCGGCAGCCACGCCGCCCTGCCCGGTCCGCCGGTCGAGCACCTGTCCTCGCTCGCCTTCCCCGTCGGCGCCCGGCGCCCCGCCGACCCGCGCGCCGTCGACCGGGCCACCGTCGCCTGGGAGACGCCGCCGCCGGAACACGCCGAGGCGCTGGGGCTCGCCCCGCACCGGCCGACGCTGGTGCACCGCTACGAGGCCGCCGGAGCCGACGGCCGGAGCCGGCGCACGGCGATGACCTCCTTCTCGGCGGTGGTCCTCGCCGAGGTCGAGGAGCTGGCCCGCTACCGCGACCGCGCCGACGGCACCTCCTCGGCGCAGCTGCGCCGCGCCTACGACTGGATGCGCCGGGCCGGTCTGGCGCTGCACCACCGCGACACCATCACCCGCATCCCGGACGCGCCATCGGTCCGGGTGACCCGGCTCGTACAGGACCAGTACGCACGGCCGTTGGAGATCACCGACCTCGTCGTGGACGCCCAACAGGAGGCGCTGGTCTACGAATTCACTCTCCCGGCGGCGGTCTGACCCCCCACGCCGAACGCTACGGGAGCCGCCGGGCCGCCACCGTCCGGACCCGTGGGCTCCCGTCCCGCCGGTGCCCGAACTCCGGCAGGGCGTACAGCTCCACGGCGAACCCGGCGCGGGCCAGCTCCCGCCGGACCTCGCCGAGCGCGAAGGTGCGGTAGTACATGACGAACGGCGGCCGCCACACGGCGTTGCGGACCCGCATCGCCACGTCGAAGCCCAGCAGCGCCCAGTACGCGCGCGAGGCCGGGCGGGGCGGGGCGACGACCGGGAAGACGAAACGGCCGCCCGGCCGCAGCACGGAACGCACCTGCGCGAACAGGCCCGGCAGCTCGGCCGGCAGGAAGTGCCCGAACGCCCCGAAGCTGACGACGACGTCGAACGCGGGCCCGAAGGGCAGCGCACGGGCGTCCGCCCGCACCCAGGAGAGCGCCGGCCCGCCCGCCGAGGGCCGGACCCGCCGACGGGCCACGTCGAGCATGCCCGCGCTGAAATCCACCCCGACGACACCGCGCTCGCAGACCCGCGCCAGTGTCCCGACGCCCGCACCGGTGCCGCAGCACAGGTCGAGCCCGGTCCCGAAGGGTCCCATCCGGCGCAGCGCCGTGCCGACGGCGTCCAGCACGGAGTCCGGGGTGCGGAACGGGGTGTGGTCGAACTTCGGCGCGAGCAGGTCGTAGCCGCGCTCGACCGACGACAGCGCCTGGACGGCGAGTTCGCGGAGGCTGGGACCTTCGGGGCTGAACATCCACACCAGCTTACGCGGTCACGAGCATCGGGACCGATCCATGTGCTAGGGTGGCCTCAGCACTTGTGTACGCCCCGTCGTGGGCGCCGGTGTCGTTTCTTTCTCTTTCTTCTCTCTCACCTCGCGGTACGGCTCACGAGCCACGATTTTCGGTTTCCCCGCCGAGGTGTCTCCGCCGCCCCAGGGCGCCTTCCGTCCGGCCCTGCCCTCCATGCGGCCTCTCCCCCTCGTCTGCTTCTTCCGCAGTCCTCGAAAGGACCCGTCCCATGACCACCACCTTGGAACACCCTCCGCTCCAGCAGTCCTCCCCCGCGTCCCAGGCCGTCAGCGGGATCCTGGACATCGACGCGGGCGGGAAGGGGCACCTGCGCGCGGCGCACTTCCTGCCGTCGCCCGCCGATCCCCACGTCCCCGCCGCGCTGATCCGCCGTCACGGGCTGCGCAAGGGCGACCTCGTCGAGGGCGTGAGCGGCGCGCGGCGCACGCTGGCCGGCGTCGAGCGGATCGACGGCCGTACGCCCGAACAGGCGCGCGGCCGACGGCAGTTCCGCGACCTCACCCCGCTGCACCCCGTACGGCGGCTGCGCCTGGAGCATCCGGCCGCCGGGCTCACCGGCCGGGTCGCCGACCTCATCACGCCGGTCGGCAAGGGCCAGCGCGGGCTGATCGTGGCCCCGCCCAAGACCGGCAAGACGGTCCTGCTCCAGCAGTTCGCCGCCGCGATCGCCGGCAACCACCCCGAGTGCCGTCTCATGGTCGTCCTGCTCGACGAGCGCCCCGAGGAAGTCACCGACATGCGGCGCTCGGTGCGGGGCGAGGTGTACGCCTCGACCTTCGACCGGACGCCGGCGCAGCACATCGCACTGGCCGAACTCGTCGTCGAGCGGGCCAAGCGGCACGTCGAGCGGGGCGAGGACGTGGTGGTCCTGCTCGACTCGCTGACCCGGCTGTGCCGGGCCCACAACAACGCGGCGGCCTCCGGCGGCCGCACGCTCAGCGGCGGTGTCGACGCGGGGGCGCTGCTCGGCCCCAAGCGGTTCTTCGGCGCCGCGCGCCGGGCCGAGGAGGGCGGTTCGCTCACCATCCTCGCGACAGCGCTGGTGGAGACCGGGTCACGGGCCGACGAGTACTTCTTCGAGGAGCTGAAGAGCACCGGCAACATGGAGCTCCGGCTCAGCCGCGAGCTCGCCTCCCGCCGGGTGTTCCCGGCCGTCGACATCACCGCGTCCGGCACCCGCCGCGAGGAACTGCTGCTCTCCCCCGCCGAGTCCGCCGCCGTGCGCGGGCTGCGCCGCGCCCTGCGGTCCCGGGACCCGGAGGCCGACCTGCAGACGCTGCTCCAGCGGATGCGCGAGACCCCGGACAACGCGACGTTCCTGCGGCGGATCCAGCCGACGCTGCCGTCGGGCTAGCGCGTACGGCATCCGGGTGCACGCGTGCGGTGTACGGCGCGGGCAGCGTTGTGGACGCGGGGCACCTTTCTAGGTTGATCGTATGACGATCGGATTCTCATCCCGGATGGCTGTGTCGGCCTGCGGGGCGTGTCTGGCGGGCGCCCTGGCTCTCGCGCCCGTCGCGACGGCCGCCCAGACCCGTACCGACCCCGGCGGGCCGGGCGGGGAGCGGGCGGCGGCGCCGTCCCCGTCGCTGCTGTACCGGTCCGGCACCCACGTCCGGCCGCTCGCCGGAGCGCCCGAGGTCCCGGAGGTCTCCGCGCTGTCCTGGCTGGTGGCCGACGCCGACACCGGCGAGGTGCTGGCCGCGCACGACGCGCACCGCGAGCTGCCGCCCGCGAGCACCCTGAAGACCCTGTTCGCGCTCACCGTGCTGCCGGTGCTGCCCGGCGGCATCCGGCATCGCGTCGAGGCGGAGGAACTGGAGGGCATCGGGGAGGGCAGCAGCCTGGTCGGGATCGCCGAGGGCCGCTCCTACCGGGTGTCCGACCTGTGGCGCGGCGTCTTCCTCAGCTCCGGCAACGACGCCGTGCGGGTGCTGGCCGGGCTCAACGGCGGCTGGCGGACCACCGCGAAGCGGATGCAGGCCAAGGCCCGGGCGCTCGGGGCGCGGGACACGCACGTGGTGTCTCCCGACGGCTACGACGAACCGGGCCAGGTGTCCTCGGCGTACGACCTGGCCGTGTTCGGCCGCGCCGGACTGCGCAACGAGGACTTCGCCCGGTACTGCGGACTGGCGGAGGCCCGCTTCCCGGGCGGCGACGGCCGGCGGTACAGCATCCAGAACACCAACCGGCTGCTGACCGGCGCCGACGGCGTCGAGCCCTACCCGGGACTGATCGGCGTCAAGAACGGCTACACCAGCAACGCGGGCAACACCCTGGTCGCCGCGGCGCGCAGGGGCGAGCGGACCATCGTGGTGTCGGTGATGAACCCGCAGTGGGGCAACGGGCTGGAGGTCTACGAGGAGGCCCGCTGGCTGCTCGACTGGGGGTTCGACGCGACCGGCCGGGTCGATCCGGTCGGCTCGCTGGACGCCCTGCGGGTCCCGCCCAGGCCGGGCCCCGACGCGGTACCGGCGGCGGCACCTCCCGCCCCGGCTACCGCCGGGCCCGGCTGGCCGGAGACCGCGGAGATCGGTCTCGCCGCGGTGCTGGGCGCCGCGTTGGTCGCGCTGGCGCTGCGGCTGGTGTGCGGCCGTGCGGTACCGGAGTGACGGGTCGGCAGCCGGAGCAGCAGGCCGAGGGTGATCCAGGCGTAGGCGTTGCCGCCGAGGAAGCCGTCGACGCCGGACGCGTCGTGGAACCACAGCCACACCACGCTGGTGCACAGCACCGCGTACAGGGCGCCCGCGAGGCGCGCCCGGCCGGCGCGGACCAGCACGGCGAACGACGGAAGCAGCCACACGAGATGGTGCACCCAGGTCACCGGGCTGACCAGACAGGCCGTCAGCCCGGTCAGCGCGAACGCGGCAGGCCAGTCGCCCGCCGCCACCGCCTGCCTGGACCGCCACGCCCACACGCCGAGGACGAGCAGCACGGCCACCGCCCACACGGCGTGGCCGGGCTGGCCGAGGCGGGCGAGGACACCCTGGAGGGACTGGTTGGAGACGTAGTCGAGCCGGCCCACCCGGCCGGTGTCCCACAGCGCCCGCGTCCAGTAGAAGCGGGAGGCCTCCGGCGCGACCCACGCGGCGAACGCCGTCGCGCCGGCGGCCACGCCGGTCGCCAGCGCCGCGGACCGCCCCCGGCGGGCGAGCAGCAGCAGGCCGATGAAGAGCGCGGGCGTCAGTTTGACCGCCGCCGCGAGCCCGATGCCGACGCCCGCGTACCGGCCCCGGCCCGTGGCCAGCAGCCAGGCGTCGCCCAGCACCAGCGCCAGCAGCACCAGGTTGACCTGCCCGAAGCTGACGGTGTCGCGGATCGGTTCGTACAGCGCGAGCGCACAGGCGGCCAGGGCGCAGCCGTACCAGCCGTAGCGCCGCCAGGCGTCGCCCGTCAGCACCCGCAGGGTCACGGCGAGGGCGGCCAGGTCCAGCAGCAGGGCGATCACGATCGCGGTGCCCAGCCCGACGAGAGCCATCGGCAGCATGGCGACGGCCGCGAACGGCGGGTAGGTGAATCCGTACGGCGTCCCCGGCACCCGGTAGTCGTAGAGGGGCTCGCCGTCGTGGATCCAGTGGTGGACCGCGCCGTGGTAGACGCGCAGGTCGAACCAGTCCCGCAGCAGCGGCACGGTCGCGGTGAAGACGGTCACGGCGCCGGCGAGGAGCAGGACGAGCAGCAGCCGGCCGCGGTCGGTGCGGGGAACGTTCATGCCGTGCGTCCCATGACCGGTGCCTGCGCGGCCTGGTGGGCCTGCCACAGCACGACCACGGCGAGGGCGCCGCCGGACACCGCCAGCAGCAGCTGGCCGAGGTCCGCCGGTCCGCCGCTGGGCAGCACGGCGAGGGCGAGCAGACCGGTCACGGCGGCCACCCGGTGGCGTACCGAGGTGGTGGGGGCGGCCGCGGCGATGAGGAACAGGCCCCACAGCGCGTACCAGGGGCGGATCGCCGGTCCGAACGCGGCCACCGCGGCGAGGCTCAGGCCGAGCGCGTACACGGGGCGCGAGCGCAGCCGCACCCAGATGAACAGCAGTGCCGCCGCCGTCAGCGCGAGGCCGAGGACGTGCCAGACGGGGACGGCGAGCGGGGCCAGGTCGCTGCCGAGGCGGTCCAGCAGGGCGGCGGTCGCGCGGCCGAGCAGGCTGGTGAGGGCCCAGTTGTGCGGGGAGACAGGGGTGTCGAGGGCGGCTGTCCAGCCGTAGCCGGTGCCCGCGACGGCCGTCGCGGCGACGGTGGTGGCGGCCGCGGCCCCCGCGGTCGTCAGGACCGCCGGTACGGGACGTCGGCCCGCGCGCGTCCGGAGCAGGACCACAGCGGCCAGCCCCAGCACCGCGGGTGCCTTGACCAGGGCGGCGAGGGTCACGAGGACCGTGCCGAGAACCGGTCGGCGGCCGAGCGCGGCGACCAGGCCGACCCCGAGCAGGCCCAGCATCATCGCGTCGTTGTGGGCACCCGCCACCAGGTGCAGCAGCACCAGCGGGTTGAGCGCGCCGAGCCACAGCGCGGCGGCCGGGTCCGCGCCGCTGTGCCGGGCGAGCCGGGGCAGCGCGGCCGCCATCAGGGCGACGCCGAGCAGGGCGAGGAGCCGCATCCCCATCAGCCCGGCGGGGAGTTCGCCGCGGGTCACCCCTGACAGCGCGGAGGCCACGGCGAGGAACACCGGTCCGTACGGGGCCGCGGTGTGCTGCCAGAGGGGGGCGACCTCGTCGGCCAGCGGACCGCCGAGGGCGGACGGGCCGTGGGTGTAGACGTCGATCCGGGCGTCGACCATCGCGCCCTGCGCGAGGTAGCTGTAGACGTCCCGGCTGAACAGCGGCGGGGCGAGCAGCAGCGGCGCCGCCCAGACGGCGAGGACGAGCAGCAGGGTGCGGGGAGTGGGCGGCTGGGGCCCGCGGACCAGCCGCCCGAGCAG
The DNA here is from genome assembly GCF_001905845.1 of Streptomyces sp. TSRI0107. Taxonomy (GTDB): domain Bacteria; phylum Actinomycetota; class Actinomycetes; order Streptomycetales; family Streptomycetaceae; genus Streptomyces. The sequence continues at coordinate 98,658 of NZ_LIVZ01000015.1, forward strand.
TGCCCAGGCGGCGATCAGCAGGACGACGCCGAAGTAGACCCCGACCAGGCCGAGGGCGGCAGCCGCCGACGCCGGGGAGAGCACGTCGCGGACCGGCAGGGCTCCGGCGGTCTCACCGCCCAGGGCGAGGACGGCGGTGCCGGCCAGTCCCAGAATCTGGCAGCGGCGGAGATCGACGGAGGAAGCCATGGCCAACACTCGGTCAGCGTGTCAACGCGGGGTGGCCGGAAAACGAAGCGGGGCCCTCGGGGCGGCGGCCTGCGTGTGACCGCCGCGTGATCGGTGCCGGTGAGGGCGTCAGAGGAACCGGGAGCTGGACACCGGGCCCGACGACGTCAGGCCTGCCCGGTCGCCCCGCAGCCAGGAGCCCCGGACGGCGGTGACGAACTCGGCGAGCCGTTCGTCCGGGTCGGCGGGTGCCGATCCGTCCCCTTCGTCGGCCGACGGATCGGCCGCCAGGATCTCCGCGGCGATCTCCTCCTCGGGCCGCCCGTCGGGGGCGCCGCGCTCGATGTTCCCGTCCTCGTCCGCCCGCAGCTGCCCCTCCCAGGGGGCCGTCGCCGACTGGTGCAGCAGCGTGACGCTGTCGGCGGTGACGACCGGCGGGTCGGTCCAGTTGCAGGCGTGCTCGTGCAGCACCTGTCCCGGCACCCGCTCGACGAGCCCGCCGAGGATGTCCGGGCCTCCGGGCGCGCCGGCCATCTCGTTCAGGTCGTACGCGACGACGACGGTGTCCTCCCGGCCGGGTGCGAACGGCTCGGCCGGCAGTTCCAGCAGCCGGGCCGCGGCCAGGCCGAGGATCCTGCTGCCGCGGTCCGGCAGCAGGGACACCGACGTGGGGCGCAGCCCGGCGGCGCCGAGGACCGTCCTCAGCCGCAGCAGGCCCCGCAGGCACTGGTCGTGGGAGTCCTGCAGCCAGGCGAACCGCCCGGCCATGCCCGCGTCGAAGCCGTACGGGGACAGCGTGCCGAGCACGGTGCCGCCCATGACGTACTGCCATCCCCGGAGATCGGCCTGGTCCAGCGGGCTCACCGGCTCGGCGCTCGCCGCCCGCTCCAGCATGCCGCGCTGACGGGCCTGCGCGGGCAGCCACATCGGGTCGTCCGGATCGGACAGCAGCACGTGCTGGCGGCGGGCCAGGGCCAGGTCGCCGGCCATGACGGCGTTGTGGACCAGCAGATAGCGGTCCGGCCAGTCGGCGAACTCGTTCTCTCGCGCGAGCAGGACGTCCGCCGCCTCGCGGTGGCGGCCTTCGCGCTCGTACGCCGAGACCAGCTCGCGCAGGACCGCCGCGGAACCCGGAGCCTGGTCCAGTGCCGTGCGCAGGGCCGGTATCGCCAGGTAGGGCACGCCGCGCTCCACGCACGCGTACCCGAAGTCGTAGAGCGCCCGCGGGTTTCCGGGGCGGGCGGCCAGGGCGCCGGCGGCCGTGTGCAGGTCGTCGAAGCCGGCCGCGCCGGCGGCCCGGCCGACGACCAGGGCGACCTCGCCCAGCGGCAGGTCGTCGGTGCCGTGCCGCAACTGGCGCAGGGCTCCGGGGATGTCCCCCTCGTCGAGGGCTTCCCAGGCCTTGAGCAGTTCGGGGGTCTTCGGTCGGCGATTCCTGCGCGAGAACATGAGCCGATCCTCACCGGCGGCCGGGCCCTTCCTCAAGTGCGTTTTCGCGGGGCGGGCCGGTGCCGGTGTCAGAAGACCGACAGTCCCGTGAGCGTCGTGAAACGGTCCAGGGCCGCCACCCCCGCCACCGAGTTGCCCCGCTCGTCCAGCCCCGGGCTCCAGACGCACAGCGTGCAGCGGCCCGGGACGACCGCGATGATGCCGCCGCCCACCCCGCTCTTGCCGGGCAGGCCGACCCGGTAGGCGAAGTCGCCGGCCGCGTCGTAGGTGCCGCAGGTCAGCATCACCGCGTTGACCTGCTTGGCCTGGCTGCGGCTGAGCAGCCGGGAGCCGTCGGCGCGGACGCCGTGGCGGGCCAGGAAGGCGGTGGCGCGGGCCAGGTCGGCGCAGGAGGCCCGCAGGGAGCACTGGCGGAAGTACTGCTCCAGCAGCAGCGGCACCGGGTTGTCGATGTTGCCGTACGACGCCATGAAGTGGGCGAGAGCTGCGTTGCGGTCGCCGTGCGCGGCCTCGGAGGCGGCGACCTCCTCGTCGTAGGACAGCTCCTGGTTGCCGGACTCGGCTCGCAGGAACTCCAGGAGGGTGCCCGACGCGTCGCCGGTGCGGGTCTGGAGGCGGTCGGTGACGACGAGCGCGCCCGCGTTGATGAACGGGTTGCGCGGGATGCCGTTCTCGTACTCCAGCTGCACCAGGGAGTTGAACGGGTTGCCGGACGGTTCGCGGCCCACGTGCTCCCAGAGTTCGTCGCCCTCGCGGGCCAGGTCGAGAGCGAGGGTGAAGACCTTGGTGACGGACTGCGTGGAGAACGGCTCGCGCCAGTCCCCCACGCCGTACACCGTGCCGTCCGGCTCCGCGACGGCCATGCCGAAGCGGCGCGGGTCGCAGGCGGCGAGCGCCGGGATGTAGTCGGCGGGCCGGCCTCGGCCTGGGGTCCGCTCGATCTCCTCGGCGATGCGCTCCAGGACCGGCTGGAAGCTCGTCGACGATGTCATGATCACCATTGTGCCTCCGTGCCGTTCCCGGTGCGCATCGGCGAGGTCGTCCGCTCCGCGCGCGTCAGACGACGGGCGAGCCGTTGCCCGCGACGACCTCGGGCCGCAGCAGCGCGGCCAGCTTCTCCTGGGGCAACAGCCCCTTCTCCAGGACGAGTTCGGCCACGCCCCGACCGGTGGCCAGCGCCTCCTTGGCGATGTCGGTGGCCGCCGTGTACCCGATGTGCGGGTTGAGGGCGGTGACCAGGCCGATGGAGTTCTCCACACTGGCCCGCAGCACCTCGGTGTTGGCGGTGATCCCGGCGACGCAGCGCTCGGCGAGGGTGACGCAGGCGTTGCGCAAGTGGGTGATGCTCTCCGAGAGGGAGTGCAGGATGATCGGCTCGAAGGCGTTGAGCTGGAGCTGTCCGGCCTCGGCGGCCATGGTGATGGCGACGTCGTTGCCGATCACCTCGAAGGCGACCTGGTTGACGACCTCGGGGATCACCGGGTTGACCTTGCCGGGCATGATGGACGAACCGGCCTGCACGGGCGGCAGGTTGATCTCGCCGAGGCCGGCGCGCGGCCCGGAGGACAGCAGGCGCAGGTCGTTGCAGCTCTTGGAGAGCTTGACGGCGATCCGCTTGAGCACACCGGACATCTGCACGAACGCGCCGCAGTCCTGGGTGGCCTCGACCAGGTTGGCGGCGGTCACCAGCGGCAGGCCGGTGATGTCGGCGAGGTGGCGGCGGGCGGCCTCGGCGTAGCCGACGGGCGCGTTCAGGCCGGTGCCGATGGCGGTCGCGCCCAGGTTGATCTCGTGGATCAGCTCGACGGCCTCGGCGAGACGGCTGCGGTCCTCGTCGAGCATGACGGCGTACGCCGAGAACTCCTGCCCGAGTGTCATCGGCACGGCGTCCTGGAGCTGGGTGCGGCCCATCTTCAGCACGTCGCGGAACTCGACGGCCTTGCGGGCGAAGGCGTCCTGGAGCACCGACATCGCCTTGAGCAGGCCGCGCACCGCGAACACCGTCGCGATCTTGACGGCGGTCGGGTAGACGTCGTTGGTGGACTGGGAGAGGTTGACGTCCTCGTTGGGGTGCAGGAACGCGTACTGGCCCTTGTCGTGGCCCAGCAGCTCCAGCGCCCGGTTGGCGACGACCTCGTTGGCGTTCATGTTGGTGGAGGTGCCGGCCCCGCCCTGCACGACGTCCACCACGAACTGGTCGTGCAGTTCACCGCCCCGGATCTCCCGGCAGGCGGCGACGATCGCCGCGGCCTTCCTCGGGTCCAGCAGCCCCAGCTCCTCGTTGGCGAGCGCGGCCGCCTCCTTGACGGCGGCCAGGGCGGTGATCAGATGCGGGTAGGCGGAGATCGGCGTGCCGGTGATGGCGAAGTTCTCGGTGGCGCGCAGGGTGTGGACACCCCAGTAGGCGTCGGCGGGAACGTCCCGGTCACCGAGGAGGTCGTGCTCGCGGCGGGTGGCGGCGGTCATGGGGTACGGGTCGCTTTCTCGGAAGAGGGAGGGGAAGTGCCGGGTAGGGGCGCGGGGAACTGCGCGACCGGCCACGGACGGCCGGCGGACCGGCTACGACGCGCAGTCCCCCTTCGATCCGTGATCAGGACGTCACAGGAACCGGCTCCAGCGCCCGCACCGGCCGCACACTGCCGACCGGCAGCCCACCGCCGAGCAGCGGCTCGCCCGCGAACTCGGCGAGCGTGGACGGCTCGACGCCCGCGAGGGCCAACGCCGCCGCGGCGACGGGAATCCGCGCGCGGTTCGCACCGTCCGCGATCTTGACGGCGATGGCGCGGCCGTCCGGCAGCGCGGCGACCTGCACGCCCTCGAAGCCGTCCTTGGCGAGCAGCCCCGGCACGGCCCGCATCAGCGCGGCCACGTCCCGCCCGGCGCCGGAGGCCATCTCCGCGTGCTCGCGCATCGCGTCCGCGACCCGTGCCTCGGGCGTACCGGCCGCGGCGGTCGTGATACGGGCGGCGGCGCGGGCGAGGCCGTGCAGGGAGACGGAGAACAGCGGCGCCCCGCAGCCGTCGACGGTGACCGCGGCGACCCGCTGCCCGGTCAGGTCCTCGACGATCTCGGCGATCGCCTGCTGAAGGGGATGCCCGGGGTCGAGGTAGTCCTCCAGAGACCAGCCGTTGAGCCGGCAGGTGTACAGCATGGCCGCGTGCTTGCCGGAGCAGTTCTGGGCGAGCCGGGACGGCGCCCGGCCCTCGCGCACCCAGGCGTCCCGGAACGCCGGGTCGTACGGCATGTCGGGCGTGTTGCGCAGGTGGTCCTCGGTGAGCCCGGCCGACTCGAGGATCCGCCGGGCCCCGGCGAGGTGGCGTTCCTCGCCGGAGTGGCTGGCGGCGGCGAGCGACAGCAGCTCCCCGTCGAGCGGCAGTCCGGCCCGCACCATGGCCGTGGCCTGGACCGGCTTGAGCGCCGAGCGCGGGTAGAAGGCCGCCTCGATGTCGCCAAGCTGGAAGGTGACCTGGCCGTCGGCGCCGAGGACGACGACGGAGCCGTAGTGGACGCCCTCGACGACGCCGCCGCGGACGAGGTGGGCGACGGGGGCGTGGCGGGGTTCACGGACGGGGGGTGCGTCCGCGACGGAACTGCTGTACATCACTGCCTGGTTCTTCGGGGGGTCGGTGTCGGCCGGGGCGTGGTTCACACGTCGGCCCTGGTGGGGGTCTCGGGGGTGTTCCCGATCCGGCCGCGGACGGCGTACCAGCCCGCGACCAGCGCTGCGGCGATCAACGGCAGGCACAGCACGGTGGTGCGTCCGGCGCCGCCGTCGGCGTACATGAGGACCAGGACGGAGGCGAGGAAGGCCAGCGTCACGATCTCGGTCCAGGGGGAGCCCGGCAGCCGGTAGCCGGGGCGGTCCAGTTCGCCCTGCCGGGCCTTCCGCCAGAAGAGCAGGTGGCAGAGCATGATCATGCCCCAGGTGGCGAGGATGCCGATCGCGGCGAAGTTCAGCACGATCTCGAAGGCCTCGGCCGGGACGACGAAGTTGAGGCCGACGCCGAGGACGCACATACCGCTGGTGAGCAGGATGCCGCCGTACGGGACCTGGTTGCGGCTCATCCGCGCGGTGAACCTGGGGGCGGATCCGGCCACGGCCATGGAGCGCAGGATGCGGCCGGTGGAGTAGAGGCCGGAGTTGAGCGAGGACATCGCCGCGGTGAGCACGACGAGGTTCATGATGCCGCCGGCCGCGGGGACGCCGATGTTGGAGAGCACGGTGACGAAGGGGCTCTCCCCCGCCTTGTACGACGACCAGGGCAGCAGCATGGAGAGCAGCACCACCGAGCCGACGTAGAACAGGCCGACGCGCCACATGATGGAGTTGATCGCCTTCGGCATGATCTTCTCGGGGTTCTCGGTCTCGCCCGCGGCGACGCCGACCAGCTCGACCGAGGCGTAGGCGAAGACGACGCCCTGGATGATCAGCAGCATCGGCAGCAGGCCGTTGGGAAAGACGCCGCCGTTGTCGGTGATCAGCGACGGACCGGGGGTGTGGCCGTCGACGGGGTGCTGGGTGACCAGCAGGAAGATGCCGATGCACATGAAGACGACGAGCGCGCCGACCTTGACGATCGCGAACCAGAACTCCAGTTCGCCGAACATCTTCACCGAGATCAGGTTCACGGTGAGCACGACGGCGAGCGCGATCAGGGCGAGCACCCACTGCGGGACGTCGGAGAACATGCCCCAGTAGTGGGTGTAGGTGGCGACCGCGGTGATGTCGGCGATGCCGGTGGTGGCCCAGTTGAGGAAGTACATCCAGCCCGCGGTGTATGCGCCCTTCTCGCCCATGAACTCCCGGGCGTACGACACGAAGGCGCCGGATGAGGGCCGGTACAGCACGAGTTCGCCGAGGGCGCGCACGACGAGGAAGGCGAAGACGCCGCACACCGCGTAGGCGATGAAGAGGGAGGGGCCGGCGTCGGCGAGGCGACCGCCGGCGCCGAGGAAGAGGCCGGTGCCGATGGCGCCGCCGATGGCGATCATGTTGACGTGCCGGGACTTCAGGGACTTGCTGTAGCCCTCGTCTCCGGCGTCTACATGGCCGGAACGTTTCTGCACAGCGTTGTGCCCGGTCTGCACCTCTTTGTGCAGGGACTGCTCGCTCACGCCTCGGGTCCGCCTTCCATGGGGGTGTCCGTGCGCGCGGGACGCACGATGTGGGTGAGGGTGGTCTCGACGCGGTCGAGGTGGTGGGACATCGCCTCGACGGCGTCGTGCTCGGAACCGTCGACCAGCGCCTCGACGATGGCCCGGTGCTCGCGGTTGGACTGCTCGCGCCGGCCGCCGACCTCGTTCAGGAACGCCGACTGGCGGGCCAGCGCGTCCCGGATCTCCTCGATGACCCGGCGGAACACCGGGTTCTGGGCGGCCTCGGCCACGGCAAGATGGAAGAGGGTGTCCATCGCCACCCACGCGGTGGTGTCGGTCTCCCGCTCCATCCGCTCCATCAGGTGGGCCAGGTGGTCCAGGTTCTCGGGCGTGCGGCGCAGCGCCGCGTACCCGGCGACCGGGATCTCGACGTGCCGGCGCACCTCGAGCAGATCGCTGGCCGCGTAGTCGCCGAAGGTGGGGTCCTCGACGCTGTTCGCCACCACGAAGGTGCCCTTGCCGGTCTTGGCCACGGTCAGCCCGAGGGCCTGCAGCGCACGCAGCGCCTCACGCAGCACGGGCCGGGAGACCTCAAGGGTGCGGCACAGTTCCGCCTCGGAGGGCAGCTTGTCGCCGACGGCGTACTCGCCGCGCTCGATGGCGCCACGCAGGTGGGTGAGCACCGCTTCCATGGCACTGACGCGCCGCGGGCCGGGAAAGGCTGTCTGGCTGTCTGACAGGTTCACGGGGGTTGATCCTGCGGGTAGCGCCAGGGGCGTGTCAAGAGAAGCGAAAGGAAAGATTCACGGAGGCGGTGTCATGCATTGATCCTTTTCATGGAGTGACCTCCTTCGGGCGGCGCCGCTATCCCCACACCGCCCGGGCCAGCGCGACCCCCGCGAACGCCGCTCCCAGGCCGGCCACCACGCTCGCCGCCGCGTTGACCGCCGCCTGCGTCCGCGCCCCGGTCTCGGCGAGGCGGAAGGTCTCGTACGAGAAGGTCGAGTACGTGGTCAGGGCGCCGCACAGGCCCGTGCCGAGCAGCAGCCGCAGCGGGGAGGCGACGGCCGCGCCGGTCAGCAGGCCGAGGACGAGGCAGCCGGTGACGTTGACCGTGAAGGTGCCCCAGGGGAAGACCGAGTCGTGGCGGGCCTGCACCGCCCGGTCGGTGAGGTAGCGCAGCGGGGCGCCGATCATGCCGCCCGCGACGACCAGCAGCCAGTTCACCCGGCCCCCTCCCCCGCGCCGGGGCGGACGACCTCGCAGTGGTCGAGGGTCACCAGTCCGTCGGTGACCAGTTCGTCCAGGTCGGGCAGGAAGGCCCGTACGCGTTCCTCGGTGTCGACGATCACGACGGCCACCGGCAGGTCCTCGCTCAGCGACAGCAGCCGGGACGTGTGGACCACCGAGGACGCCCCGAAGCCCTCGACGCCGCGGAAGACACTGGCCCCGGCGAGGCCCGCCGCGTGCGCGCGGTGCACGATCTCCGAGTGGACGGGCCGATGGTGCCAGGTGTCCTGCTCGCCGACGAGGACGGTGAGGCGCAGGGCGGGGCCGGTCGTCCGGGTCATCGTTGCCTCACTTTCAGCAGCCGGCGGGCCGCGCCGGCGGCGAGCCACACCGCGGTGAGCGCCGCGAGCAGGGTCGCGGCGAGGTAGGCGAACGCCGTGGTGAGGCGGCCGGCTTCGATCAGCCGCTGGGCCTCGACGGCGTAGGTGGAGAAGGTGGTGAAGCCGCCGAGCACTCCGGTGCCGAAGAAGGGGCGGACCAGCGGGTGCGCGGGGCGCACCTCCGTGACGGCCACCAGGAAGACGCCGATCACGGCGCAGCCGGCGACGTTGACCCAGAACGTCGTCCAGGGAAAGCCGGCCGGCGCGGCGGGCCACCACAGGGAGGCCGCGTAACGGGCGGTGGCGCCGAGGCCGCCGCCGAGGGCGACGACGCCGACGACGGGGGCCTGGGCGCGCCAGGCGGGCCGCTGCGGTGCGGGGGCGGGGGCGGTACGCAAAGGGGTGCTGTCCGGGCTTGTCATGGTCGGTCGGTTCCTGCTCGCCTGGGTTTCACGAGCGGCCGGTCGACAGGGTAGCTCCGAGGTCGTACGGGGGTCACTTCGGCGCCGGTGCCGCGCAGACCGCGACCCCGCGTTCCTGGACACTGCCCAGCACCAGCAGCTCGCCGGTACGGCAGACGCTGGTCACCATGCGGTAGCCGGAGCGGCGGCGGGTGAGGTGGTGGACGGTCTCTCCGTGGTCGTCGACCGCGAGGACGCCGATCGTGCCGGAGGGGCGGAAGGGGGCTTGGAGGGCGAGCCGGGCGGCGGCGCGACGTACGGCGGGGGCGGTGCGGTGCAGCAGGTCGAGGGGCGGGACGCGGGGGCCGGCCAGGGACACCCAGACCGGTTCGCCGGGGGCGCCGCGCCAGAGGTTGTCGGGCATGCCCGGCAGGTTCTCGACGAACGGCTCGGTGCGCCCTGCGCGCGGACCGGTGATCCAGTGGCGGCTGAGGCGGCGGGCGCCGGTCTCGGCGACGACCAGGAAGCTCTCGTCGGCGCTCGGCGCCAGGCCGTTGGCGAACTGGAGGCCTTCGGCGACCACGTCGAGACCGCCGTCGGGGGTGAGCCGCAGCAGCCGTCCGGTGCCGGTGTGTTCGACGATGTCGCCGATCCACTGGCTGAGGGGGTAGCGGCTGCTGGAGACGGTGAAGTACACCGTGCCGTCGGAGAGCGCGACGGCGTTGCTGCAGAACCGCAGCCGCTCCCCCGCCACCGCGTCCGCGAGGAGGTCGACGGTGCCGTCGGCGAGGTCGACGCGCAGCAGTCCGCGTTCGGCGTCGCACACCAACAGCGCGTCGTCGGGGAGGAGTTCGAGGCCGAGGGGGCGGCCGCCGGTGTCGGCGAGTGTGGTGACGCTGGGCGTGCCGTCCAGTCCGTCGAGGCGCAGGATGCGGCCGTCCTCGACGCCGGTGAGCACCCGGCCGCGGTCGTCGGCGACGACGTCCTCCGGGCCGTGGCCGCCAACGTCGACGTAGCGCAGGGGAACGAGCGTGGCTGATCGGTCCATGGCGCCCATCCTGTCAGGTGACGCGCCGTCAGCAGTAGGCGTGGGGAGTGAGCATCACGAGTGGGCGTCGGGCGCGGCCGTCACCAGCCCTTTTCGAAGATGCGGGCCACCTCCGCGGCCCGGACCTCGTCGCGGCGGTAGTGGACTTGGTCACCGATCCGGTGGCTGCGGAGCAGGCCGAGGGCGGCGAGGAGGGCGAGGTGGGTGTCGGCGACCGGGCGCGGCAGGCCGAGTTTCGCGGCGACGGCGTCGGCGGTGACGCCGTGCGTGGGACAGGTGTCGGGATGCGGCGGGAAGTGGGCGGCCGGATCCTTGAGCCATTCCAGGATGCGCATGCGGGTGTCGTTGACGGGAGTCCTCAGCATCTCGTCCCCCTCGGTCGGGCCCCTCACTGCCGGTTTTCCCCGCGCGGCGCGGGGCGAGACATCGCATCCCGGCCTCCGCGCCTCCTGTCCGATGTCGAACGGGTCTTCGACTCCCGGTGGCGGGAAAGGCCGAGGGCCCGGCCGCGCGGGTGCGTACTCGCGCGGCCGGGCCCCGGGGTGCGTTGGCCGGCGGTGGCCGAAGCGGCTCAGCGGGAGCCGGCCGGCGGGCTCAGCGGTGGCCGAACCACGCCATCGCCGGGAGCGCCCGGTCGTCGTAGCCGAACAGGGCCTGGTTCTCCCAGCCGTTGCCGGAGGAGGCGTCGGTGGGGTCCCAGCCGTTGCCGGTCACCGCCGTCCAGGTGGCCTCCCAGTAGAAGACACCGAGGCCGCGGCCGTTCGGGACGGCCTCGACGATGCTCGCGATGTCGTTCATCCACTTCGTCTGCCCGGCGGTGGTGGCCGGGTAGCCGGCGACGAGCTCCTCGGAGAGGTCGATGATGTTCTCGTGCGCGTCCTCGCTGTCGAGCCGGAAGGGGTAGGCCGTCTCGGCGACGAACACCGGCTTGCCGTAGCGGGTGGCGGCGTCGTCCAGGGTGGTCTGGAAGTCGTACAGGGAGCCGTGCCAGTAGCCGTAGAACGACAGGCCGATGGCGTCGAACTTCACGCCGTTGGCCACCGCCGAGTCGAACCACCAGCGGGTGCCGCTCAGGTCACCGCCCTTGGCGAGGTGCAGGGCCACGGTGGTGGAGGAGCTGACCGCCTTGACCGCGTCGTAGCCGGAGTTGAGCAGTCCGGCCAGCTGGGACCAGTTGCTTGTGGAGCCCTCGTTCCACAGCATGCCGCCGTTGATCTCGTTGCCGACCTGGACCATGTCGGCGGTGGTGCCCTGGGCCTTCAGCGCGTTCAGCACGTCGTACGTGTGGTTGTACACGTCCGTCTTCAACTGGCTGTAGGAGTGGCTCGCCCAGGCGGCCGGCTTGGACTGGGCGCCCGGGTCGGCCCAGGTGTCCGAGTAGTGGAAGTCGACGAGCAGTTTCATGCCCTGCGCCTTGATCCGCTTGGCCTGGGCGAGCACGCGCGTCTTGTTGTGGTAGCCGTCGGCGGGGTTCACCCAGACCTTCAGCCGGGCGTAGTTCATGCCGGCGGACTTCATGACGGCGAGCGGGTCGGCCTTGCCGCCGGAGCTGGTCCGGTAGACCCCGCCGAGGGCCTCGCTCTTGGCGATGGAGGAGACGTCGGCGCCGTGGATGGTGGTGCCGGACGTGCCCGAGGTGAACGTCAGGTCGTCGACGTTGATCCAGTTGCCCGCGTTGGCGTCGCTGTTGATGCTGATCGTGCACTGGTTGGTGGTCACGTCGACCGGTACGACGATGCGGATCCAGCCGTCGGCGGAGACCGGCAGGTCCGTGCGCTGTTCGGCGCCGCCGCAGTTCTTCAGGGCTATGTACGCGGAGTTCTGGCCGCCGCCGGAGCGGACCCAGGCGGTCAGCTTGTACTTGCCGTTGGTCAGGCCGGAGAGGTACTGGTACGTCTCCACCTTGTAGGCGGTGGACGCCCAGTGGCTCAGCCGGTAGGCGCCGCCGTGGCCGCCGGCCTCGGTGAAGGAGGCGCCGGTGGAGCCGTACTCGGACCAGCCGCCCGGGGTGGCGGAACCCGCGCCGTCGGCCTCGAAGCCGCCGTTGGTGAGGGTGCTCGCCGCCTGGGCGGTCTGCGCGGGCAGGAAGGTGAGGGCGAGCCCGGCGGCGAGCGGCAGCAGCAGGGCTCTCAGGGTGCGTCTGGGATGGAACATCGTCGTCCGTCGTCCCTTCGACGTAAGGGGGGATGGAGACCTCCGCGCCCCGGGCAGGGCCTGCCCGGAGTGGTGGAGGCGGCCCCTCCGCCCGCGGCTCTTCCGGCTCGCGCGGGCGGAGGGGAGTCGGTTCGGCCCTCGGGCCGGGTTCAGCCGTCGAGCCGGACGACCCGTACGGCTCCCGCGGGGACCTCGACGCGGCCCGCGGCGCGCTCGCCCGTCAGCAGCTCGGTGCCGGGCGCCTCAAGCGGCACCTTGGCGTCGGTGCCGGTGTGGTTGACGGCGAACAGGTACGTGCCCGACTCGCCGGTGCGCAGCACCACTTCGACGTCCCGCGGCAGGTCGGCGCGCGGGGCGAGGCGCGCGTCCTCGGCGGCCCGGCCGAGGACCGCGTCGATGCCGTCCGCGCCGAGGCGGGTGGAGACGTACCAGGCGGTGCCCTCGCCGAGGCGGTGGCGGGTGACGGCGGGGCGGCCGGCGGTGAGGCCGTCGGCGTACGTCCACACCGTCTCGGCGCCGCGCGGCACCACGAACTCCGTCCACACGTCGGCGGCCAGTTCGCCGCCGTCGGGACCGGTGACCCGGACCGTTTCGCCCTTCAGCAGTGGCGAGAACTCCTCGACGGTCAGGCCGAGGACGTCGCGCAGCGCGCCCGGGTAGGCGCCCTCGTGGACGGCGTCGTGCTCGTCGACGATGCCGGAGAAGTACGACACCAGCAGGGTGCCGCCGTTCTCGACGTACCGGGTGAGGTTGCGGCCGGCGGCCTCGGTCATCAGATACAGCGCGGGCACCACGACCAGGGGGTAGGCCGACAGGTCGGCCTCCGGGTGGGCGAAGTCGACGGTGAGGTGGCGGTCGTAGAGCACCTCGTAGAAGGCGTCGGCGCGTTCGCGGGCGTCGTGGTCCTCGCTGGGCCGCCAGTCCAGGTTCTGCGCCCACCAGGAGTGCCAGTCCCACAGGACGGCCACGTCGGCCCGCGTGCGGGTGCCGCGGATCTCGTTCAGCGTGCCGAGGGAGGCGCCGAGTTCGACGACCTCGCGCCAGACGCGGGTGTCGGTGCCGCCGTGCGGGACCATCGCGGAGTGGAACTTCTCGGCGCCGCGCCGGGACTGCCGCCACTGGAAGAACATGGCGCCCTCGGAGCCGCGCGCCACGTGGGCGAGGGAGTTGCGGGCCATCTGGCCGGGTGCCTTGGCGGGGTTGCGGGCCTGCCAGTTGACGCCGGAGGTGGAGTGCTCCAGGAGCAGCCAGGGGGCGCCGCCGGCGACCGAGCGGGTGAGGTCGGCGGCCATGGCGAGGTTGACGTGGGTGCGGCGGCCGTCGGTGATCAGGTAGTGGTCGTTGGTGACGAGGTCGACCTCGCGGCCCCACGCCCAGTAGTCGATGGAGTCGCACTGGCTGAGCGCGGTCATGAAGTTGGTGGTGACCGGGACGCCGGGCGAGAGGCGGTGCAGGATGTCCCGCTCCGCCACGAAGTTCTCGCGGATGGTGGCGTCGGCGAACCGCCGGTAGTCCAGCGCCTGGCCGGGGTTGCCGACGGTGGGCGTGCGGCGCGGCGGGTTGATCTGCTCGAAGCCGGTGTACCGCTGGCCCCAGAAGGCGGTGCCCCAGGCCTCGTTGACCGCGTCGACCGTGCCGTACGTGTCCGCCAGCCAGCGGCGGAAGTGGGCGGCGCAGCTGTCGCAGTAGCAGGCCGAGACCGGCACCCCGTACTCGTTGTGCACGTGCCACATGGCGAGTGCGGGGTGGTCGCCGTAGCGCTCGGCGAGCCTGGTGGCGATGTTCGCGGCGGCCGCCCGGTAGTCGGCGTTGCTGTGGCAGATGGCGCCGCGGGAGCCGAACTCGTGGCGGATGCCGTCGGCGGTCACCGGCAGCGCCTCGGGGTGCGCGCGGTAGAACCAGACCGGGGGCACCACGGTGGGGGTGCCGAGGTCGACGCGGACGCCGTTGTCGTGCAGCAGGTCCAGCAGGCGGTCGAGCCAGCCGAAGTCGTACTGCCCGGGTGAGGGCTCCAGCAGCGCCCAGGAGAAGATCCCCACGCTCACCATGGAGACGCCGGCCTCCCGCATCAGCCGTACGTCCTCGTGCCAGACGCTTTCCGGCCACTGCTCGGGGTTGTAGTCCCCACCGAAGGCGAGCCTGGTGAGGCCCTTGGGGGTGGTCTCCGGCATGGATGTCTCCCGGGTAATCGATCATTTGGGAACGTGCACACACAACGGTGGCGGTGTGAGCCCAACATAACCGCACAGCAACAACCATTGACAAGTGTCCGGGATGTTTCTCTACTGTGAACGCTCACAGAAGCATGGCAGGTTCTCGCGACAGGCGAGGACCCAGGTCAGGGGAGATATCCATGCCGAACACGAAGCGCCGTCGCCTGGTGGCCACCACCGTCGCCGTCACACTCGGCGCCACCGTCCTCGCCGCCTGCGGCTCGGAGGACGGGGACAGCGAGGCCCGGTCCGGGCCCGTCTCGCTCACGTACTGGACCTGGACGCCCGGCATGGACAAGGTCGTCGACCTGTGGAACAAGGGCCCGGGCAAGAAGGAGCAGATCACCGTCACGGTGAAGAAGCAGGCGTCCGGCGACACCCTGGTCACCAAGATCCTCACCGCCCACAAGGCCGGCAAGGCGCCCGACCTGGTGCAGGCCGAGTACCAGGCGCTGCCGACCCTGGTCAGCAATGACGCGCTCGCCGACATATCGGGCGAGGTCGGCGGCGCGAAGGACAAGTTCGCCGAGGGCGTCTGGCAGCAGACCACGCTGGGCACGGACGCGGTGTACGCGGTTCCGCAGGACATCGGGCCGATGATGTTCTACTACCGCGAGGACCTGTTCGAGGAGTACGGCCTGAAGGTCCCGACCACCTGGGAGCAGTTCGCCGAGACCGCCCGCGCGCTGAAGAAGAAGGCTCCGGACAAGGACCTCACCACCTTCTCCGCCAACGACTCCGGCCTCTTCGCGGGCCTCGCCCAGCAGGCCGGGGCCAAGTGGTGGAGCACCGAGGGCCAGAAGTGGAAGGTCGGCATCAACGACCCGGCGACCCGGAAGGTCGCCGAGTTCTGGGGCGGCCTCGTGAAGGAGGGCGCCATCAACAACCAGCCGATGTACACCCCGGCCTGGAACAAGGCGCTCAACACCGGCAAGCAGATCGCCTGGGTCAGCGCCGTCTGGGCGCCCGGCACGCTGACCACCGCCGCGCCCGACACCAAGGGCAAGTGGGCCATGGCCCCGCTCCCCCAGTGGTCCGGCAGCGAGAACGTCACCGGCAGCTGGGGCGGCTCGTCCACCGCCGTCACCACGGACTCCGGCAACAAGGAGGCCGCCGCCAAGTTCGCCGCCTGGCTGAACACCGACGGCGAGGCGCTGAACGCGCTGGCCAAGGAGAGCGGCATCTACCCGGCCTCCACCGCCGCCCAGCTCAGCGGCGCCTTCACCAAGTCGCCGGAGTACTTCTCCAACCAGGCCGACTTCTACACCCAGGCCGCCGAGATCGCGCAGACCACCGCGCCGTCCGCGTGGGGCCCGAACGTGAACGTCGCGTACACCACCTTCAAGGACGCCTTCGGCGCCGCCGCCAAGAACAAGTCGGACTTCACGGCCGCCCTGGACACCATGCAGGAGGCCACCGTCGCCGACATGAAGAAGCAGGGCTTCGAGGTTTCCGAGTGACGACCGCACGCCGGAAGTCGTACGGGGTCAAGGGGGCCCCGTACGCCTTCCTCCTCCCCGCCACGATCCTGTTCGCCCTGTTCTTCGCGCTGCCCATCGGGTACGCGGTCTGGCTCAGCTTCCGCAAGGTGAAGGTGTCCGGCCTCGGCCTGGGCTCCGGCGCCCGCACGGAGGTCTGGGCCGGCCTGGAGAACTACACCGCCGCGCTCTCCGACAGCGAGCTGCTGGACGGCGCGCTGCGCGTGCTCGGCTACGGCTGCCTCGTCGTCCCGCTGATGCTGGGCCTCGCCCTGCTGTTCGCGCTGATGCTCGACTCCGACAAGGTGCGGCTCGCCCCGTTCACCCGGCTCGCGATCTTCCTGCCGTACGCCATCCCCGGCGTGGTGGCCGCGCTGCTGTGGGGCTTCCTCTACCTGCCGGACGTGAGCCCGTTCTACTTCGTGCTCGACAGGCTGGGCCTGCCGCAGCCGGACCTGCTGGACGGCGGGCCGCTCTATCTCGCCCTGTCGAACATCGCGGTCTGGGGCGGCACCGGCTTCAACATGATCGTCATCTACACCTCGCTGCGGTCGATCCCGGCCGAGGTGTACGAGGCGGCGAAGCTGGACGGCGCCACCCCGCTGCAGATCGCGCTGCGCATCAAGATCCCGATGGTGGCGCCCTCGCTGGTGCTGACCTTCTTCTTCTCGATCATCGCGACGCTCCAGGTGTTCAACGAGCCGACCACCCTCAAGCCGCTCACCAACTCCGTGTCCACGACGTGGAGTCCGCTGATGAAGGTGTACCAGGACGCCTTCGGCAAGGGTGACATCCACGCGGCGGCCGCCCAGGCCACGATCATCGCCCTGGCCACGCTGCTGCTGTCCTTCGGCTTCCTGCGGGCCGCGAACCGTCGTCAGAAGCAGGAGGCGGCACGATGAGTTCTCTTGCCATCGCCAAGACCGACACGGCCACGGACGCCACGCCCGGCACCGGCCGGCGCCCGCCGCTGCGCCGCCGGATCGCGCTGATCCCGACGGTGACGCTGCTGCTCGGCGCGCTGTACTGCCTGCTGCCCGTGGCGTGGGTGGTGATCGCCTCGACGAAGTCCGGCAGCGAGCTGTTCTCCACGTTCACCTTCCTGCCGGGCTCCGGCTTCACCGAGAACCTCTCGGACCTGAGCGCCTACCGCGACGGCGTGTACTGGCAGTGGATGGCCAACTCCGCCCTCTACGCGGTCCTCGGCGCCCTGCTGTCCACGGCGGTGTCGTCCTTCGCCGGGTACGCGCTGGCGACGTACCGCTTCCGCGGCCGCGAGACGATGTTCAACGTGCTGCTCGCGGGCGTGCTGATGCCCCCGGTGATCCTCGCGATCCCGCAGTACCTGCTGCTGGCGAAGGCCGACCTCACCGACTCCTACCTGTCGGTGCTGCTGCCGCAGATCCTCTCGCCGTACGGCGTCTACCTCGCCCGCATCTACGCGGCGGCCGCCGTGCCGGGCGACGTCGTGGAGGCCGGGCGGATGGACGGCGCGAGCGAGTGGCGGATCTTCACCCGGATCGCGCTGCCGATGATGCTGCCGGGCCTGGTGACGGTCTTCCTGTTCCAGTTCGTGGCGATCTGGAACAACTTCCTGCTGCCGTACATCATGCTCAGCGACGACGAGAAGTTCCCGATCACGCTCGGTCTGTACACGCTGCTGGAGCAGGGCTCCAACACCCCGGCGCTGTACACGCTGGTGATCACCGGCGCGTTCCTCGCGGTGCTCCCCCTGGTCGCGCTGTTCCTGGTCATCCAGCGGTTCTGGAGCCTGGATCTGCTGTCCGGGGCCGTAAAGTCATGACCATGGGCAATACGGGGGGCCGGCGCAAGCCGCCGACGATTCACGACGTGGCGCGCGAGGCGGGCGTCTCGCGCGGCACCGTCTCGCGCGTGCTCAACGGCGGCCACTACGTCAGCCCGGCGGCACAGGAGGCGGTCAACGCCGCCATCCGCAAGACCGGGTACGTCGTCAACCGGCACGCGCGCTCCCTGATCACCGGCCGCTCGGACTCCGTCGGCTTCCTGCTGACGGAGCCCCAGGAGCGGTTCTTCGAGGACCCCAACTTCAACGTCCTGCTGCGCGGCTGCACCCAGGCGCTGGCCGCGCACGACATCCCGCTGCTGCTGATGCTGGCGGGCACCGAGGACGAACGGCGGCGCATAACGCGGTACATCACCGCCGGGCACGTCGACGGGGTGCTGCTGGTCTCCAGCCACTCCGGTGACCCGGTCGCCCAGGAGCTGCGCGAGGCGGGCGTGCCGCTGGTCGCCTGCGGCAAGCCGATCGGGCTGGGCTCCAAGGTGAGTTACGTCGCCGCCGACGACCGGGACGGCGCCCGGGACATGGTCCGGCATCTGCTCTCTCTCGGCCGGCGCAGGATCGGCGTGGTGACCGGTCCGCTCGACACGCCCGGCGGTGTGGAGCGGCTCGCCGGTTACAAGGAGGTGCTGGCCGAGGCAGGCCTCCCGGTCGACGACGACCTCATCGTCTCCGGCGACTACAGCCGCGCCAGCGGCGAGGCGGGCGCCGAGCGGCTGCTCGCGCAGGCCCCCGGCATGGACGCGGTGTTCGTCGCCTCCGACCTGATGGCCCAGGGCGTGCTCACCGCGCTGCAGCGGGCCGGGCGGCGGGTGCCGCAGGACATCGCCGTCGGCGGCTTCGACGACTCCCCCGCCGCGCTCGCCGCGAGCCCCGAGCTGACGACCATACGGCAGCCGTGGGACCGGATCAGCGCCGAGATGGTGCGGGTGCTGCTCGCCCAGATCGGGGGCGAGGACCCGGCGGCGGTGATCCTGCCGACGGAGCTGGTGAGGCGGGAGTCCACCTGAGGGCCTGACGGACGGCTCATGCCTCGCCCGCCGCGAGGAACATCGGCAGGGCCGCGAACAGCCGGTCCTGTCCGGCACGAACGCGCTGCTCGGCGATCCAGCCGGCGGCGCGTTCGGCGTCCACGGCGCCCGAGTCCGCCACGGTGCGGGCCAGGGCGGTCACGAAGGGCAGGGCGTCCGGTCCGGTGAGGACCGTCGTGCGGACCTCGACGGTTACGTCCCGGAAGCCCGCGTCCTTCAGCAGCGTGCGGTGGCGGCGGGCCGCGCGGGGCGCGGTGACCAGGTCGGCGCGGGCGTGCACCAGGGTGCGGGTGAGTGCGGGGTCGTCGGAGTCGATGACGAAGGCGTCCCAGTCCTGGGCGGCCAGCACCGCCCGGCCACCGGGCACGAGCACGCGGCGGGCCTCGGCGAGGGCGCGGTCGGGGGCGGCGAGTTCGTGGAAGACCTTGTCGGCGCGGTAGCCGTCGACCGAGCGGTCGCCGAGCGGCAGGTCGTAGGCGTCGCCCGCCCGGAAGTCGGCGTCCGGCCACCGGGTCCGGGCGGCGGCGAGCATCCGTGCGTCCACGTCGACGCCCACCGCGGCCACGCCGCGCCGCGTCAGTTCGGCCACCGCCCGTCCGGCCCCGCAGCCGACGTCGACGACCGAGCGGGCGGCGCCCAGCAGGCCGTAGGAGAGGTTCCGCAGTTCCCGCGCGGCGGGCAGCCGGTCGGCGGCGTCGAGCCGGGCGAGGAGAGGGGCGAGGGTGTCGACGGGGCCGACGGGGAGCTTGGGAGGCTGCTGCTTAGTCATGGGCGTCAGCGTGCGACTTAATGTCGGCGTGAGGTCAACCGAGCGGGACGAGACGATGAGCATCGGGGCGCTGGCCGGACGCTTCGGGCTGGCCGCGCACGTGCTGCGGCACTGGGAGTCGGTGGGGCTGCTGACCCCGGCCCGCGACGCGGCGGGCCGACGGCGGTACGGCGCCGCCGACGTGGTGCGGGTGGGGGTGATCCTGCGGGGCAAGGAGGCGGGGCTGTCGCTGGAGGCGATCCGTACGCTCACGTCCGGTGACCATCGCGCCCGGCGGGACGTGCTGCGCCGGGAGGCGGAGGCGCTGCGGGCCCGGATCGCGGCGGCGCGGGTCTCGCTGTCGCTGGTCGAGTGCGCGCTGGGCTGCACCCACGAGGAGCTGTCGGACTGCCCCCACTTCCGGCGGCAGGTCGCCGGCCTGACGGGCTCGCTCCAGGGCGGGGCCACCTAGGGCCTGTCGTTTGGATCATCCCGGCGTCGCGGAGTCTGGCACGCACATCTGCCGCGTTGTCGTCACTCGCCGACGCGCCGCGTCGACTCCCTCCTCCGCCTTGCAGCTGCACGCACCAGACCCCGCTCGACTCGGCCAGGACGCACCGTCCCTCGCAGCCGGCCTGATCCAAACGACAGGCCCTAGGACCAAGGCCCTATGCCGGATCGGACCCTGGCCCGCCGACGGTGTGCCGCCGGCTGCCTAGGGTGAGGGGCATGCCTGACACGACGCCGTTCGACCTCGACGCCTACCTTCGCCGGATCGGATGGGAGGGGCCGCGGCGCGCCGACCTGGCGACGCTGCGGGGCCTGCACCTGGCCCATATCCGGGCCATCCCCTTCGAGAACCTGGAGGCACTGCACGGCCGAGCACCGTCCCTGGACCCGGACGACCTGATGGCCAAGCTGGTGCACAGCCGCCGGGGCGGCTACTGCTACGAGCACAACCTGCTGTTCTCGGCCGCGCTCGAAGCGCTCGGTTTCCGGGTGACCGGACTGGCCGCGCGTGTCGTCGTCGGCGCCGACCGGTTCGAGAGCCGCCCGCGCACCCACATGGCGCTGCTGGTCACCGCACCGGGCGACCCGCAGCCGTACCTCACGGACGTCGGCTTCGGGGCGATCGGCTCGCTGCTGGAGCCGGTGCCGCTGATCGCCGGCACCGAGTTCCACGACGCGGGGCGCCGCCATCGGCTCGTGCACGCGCCCCACGGGGGGCCGCTGGAGATGTGGGTGCTGGAGGCGTACGACGAGAGCGGCGACGACGGCCCGTGGGTGGCGCAGTACGCGTTCACCCTGGACCCGTTCGAGCGGGCCGACTACGAGGTGTTCAACTGGCATGTGGGGACGAACCCGCGGTCGCCGTTCACCGGGCGCCTGTACGTCCAGCGGGTCACGGCCGACGGACATCTCCTCCTGGAGGACGGCCTCCTCACCGAGACGCGGGCCGACGGCTCGGTCAGGAAGCGGGAACTGGCAGGCGAGGCGGAGGCGCGTCAGGTGCTGGACGCGGACTTCGGCATCGCCGTCCCGGACGGGATCACGCTGCTGACCTGACGTCCGCCGTCAGGGACGCGCCAGCAGCGTGCGCACGCCGTCCGAGGTGAGGGTCAGCCCGTGGGACGAGCTGGCGTCGATGGTGAGGGACAGGTCGTCGGAGGGCCACTGCGCGGCCAGCACGCCCAGCGGGACCAGGCGGTAGCGGGAGACGAACGGCAGCAGTCCGGCCATCTCCAGCTCGGACGTGAACACGGGCACGACCGGCACGCCGTCCGGCTGCTCCAGGACGGGCAGCGCCACGGCGGAGGGGTCGGTCGCGTCGGCCTCCGTGACGTCGTCGGGCACGGGGATGAGCACGTCGCTGTGCGCGAGGGTGTCCAGCGCGTCGGTGTCCTCGGTGTCCCGGGCCAGCGCGTCGAGCGCCCGGGAGGCGGCGTTGGTGCCGTTCTCGGCTGGTGTGTCCATGGCGGGTCCCCAGGTAGCGGCGGTCGTACGGTGCGTCCGGCCCAAGATCGGGATCGGGCGCGGTGTTCCTCGCGTACCCGAAGGGGCCGGTCCCATGCGCCGGCCATGCGTTAACGCGCCGGAAAACCGGCTGAGCCGGGTGGCGTGCGCGTGTTTCCATGGCGGGCATGCCGACCGTCGACCGTCTGGTGGCCTTCGCGGCCATGTCGTCGCTGCTGATCGTCGTCCCCGGGCCGAGTGTGCTGTTCGTCGTCGGGCGGGCCCTCGCCGCGGGGCGGCGCGCCGCGCTGACCTCCGTCCTGGGGAACACGCTGGGCGCGTATGTGCTGGTCGTCGCGGTGGCCCTGGGGGTGGGGTCGCTCGTCGAGCGCTCGGTCGTGGTCTTCACGGTGCTCAAGCTCGCGGGCGCCGCCTGGCTGCTGTACCTGGGGGTGAGGGCGTGGCGGCAGCGAGGCGCGCTGCGGGGCGCGCTCACCGGCGGCGGGGGTGCCGGGCAGGGCGGGCTGCGCACGCTGTGGGAGGGGTTCGCGGTGGGGGTGGCCAACCCCAAGACGATGGTGTTCTTCGCCGCCGTACTCCCCCAGTTCGTCGACCGGGACGCCGGGCACGTGGTCGCGCAGATGCTCCTGCTGGGTCTCGTCTTCAACGTCATCGCGCTGGCCTGCGACAGTGTCTGGGGGCTGGCCGCGGCCACGGCCCGCGACTGGTTCGCCCGCTCTCCCCGGCGGCTCTCCCTGGTGGGCGGCGCCGGCGGCCTGACGATGATGGGGCTGGGTGTGACGGTGGCGGTGACGGGGCGCAAGGACTGATCCGTCGTGCGGCCGTGGTGAGCACCGGGGCGCTCGTGGTTACCCGGTAGGGGCGGACACGAGCTTGGAGAGGCAGCCATGGACCGAGCGACGAGTGCCCGCGACGTGGTGGACGCCATCAAGGACGTCGACTTCCCCGCGGACAAGGAGAAACTGATCGATGCGGCACGCCGGGCGGGGGCCTCGCAGGACGTCGTTGCCGCGCTGCGCGGCATGCCGCAGGAGAACTACACGAACCGCGACGATGTGGCCCGGTCGGTGCGGTTGGCCCCGGATTCCGACCTCGGCCTGACGCGCGCCCAGCAGGCGGAGCAGGCCCGCATGGGCGGCAAGCCGGGCCAGTCGCAGCATCTGCGGGACGCGCCGAAGACGCCGATACAGGAGGAGCTGGACCGCTGACGCGACGGCGCCCGGGCCGGCCGTTGAGGGCCGCCCCGGGCGCCGTGTGCTGCCGGGCCGCTTGACCGCTGGACTGCCGGACTGCCGTCAGCCCGGAGTCATGATCGAGCCACAGTCATGATCAAGCCACTGTCACGGTCAGACCAGGTCGTACCGGTCCAGCTCCATGACCTTGACCCACGCGGCGACGAAGTCGTTCACGAACTTCTCCTTCGCGTCGTCGCTCGCGTACACCTCGGCGAGCGCGCGCAGCTCGGAGTTCGAGCCGAAGACCAGGTCGGCCCGGCTGCCGGCCCACTTCAGCTCGCCCGTGGCGGCGTCGCGGCCCTCGAAGGTGGTCTGGTCCTCCGAGGTGGCCTTCCACGTCGTGCCCAGGTCGAGCAGGTTGACGAAGAAGTCGTTGGTCAGCGCGCCCGGGGTGTCGGTGAGGACGCCGAGCTGCGACTGCTGGTGGGTGGCGCCGAGCACGCGCAGACCACCGACGAGGACGGTCATCTCGGGGGCGCTCAGGGTGAGCAGGTTGGCCCGGTCGAGCAGCAGGTACTCGGCCGGCAGGCGGTTGCCCTTGCCCAGGTAGTTGCGGAAGCCGTCGGCGGTCGGCTCCAGCGCGGCGAAGGACTCCGCGTCGGTGTGCTCTTCGGTCGCGTCGACGCGGCCCGGGGTGAACGGCACCTCGATGTCGAAGCCGGCGTCCTTGGCGGCCTTCTCGACGGCGGCCGAGCCGGCGAGGACGATCAGGTCGGCGAGGGACACCTTCTTTGTGCCGGTGTTCCACTCCTGCTGGATGCTCTCCAGGGTGCTGAGCACGACCGCGAGCTGGTCGGGGTCGTTGACCTCCCAGTTGCGCTGCGGCTCCAGGCGGATGCGGGCGCCGTTGGCGCCACCGCGCTTGTCGCTGCCGCGGAACGTCGAGGCGGACGCCCAGGCGGTGCCGACCAGCTGCGCGACGGTCAGGTCCGAGTCGAGGACCCTGGCCTTGAGCGCCGCGACGTCGGCGGCGTCGATGACCTCACCCTCCCGCTCCGGCAGCGGGTCCTGCCACAGCAGCGTCTCCGCCGGGACCTCCGGGCCGAGGTACAGCGACTTCGGGCCCATGTCGCGGTGGGTCAGCTTGTACCAGGCGCGCGCGAAGGCGTCGGCGAACTGGTCCGGGTTCTCCAGGAAGCGGCGGGAGATCTGCTCGTAGACCGGGTCGAAGCGGAGCGCCAGGTCGGTGGTGAGCATGCCCGGCGCGATCTTCTTCTGCGCGTCGTGCGCCGAGGGGACCGTGCCCTCGCCGGCGCCGCCCTTCGGCCGCCACTGCTTGGCGCCGGCCGGGGACTCGGTCAGCTCCCACTCGAAGCTGAAGAGGTTCCAGAAGAAGTTGTTGCTCCACTTGGTCGGCGAGCTGGTCCAGGTGACCTCCAGGCCGGAGGTGATGGTGTCCGCGCCCTTGCCGGAGCCGTAGGTGCTCTTCCAGCCGAGGCCCTGCTCCTCCATGGAGGCGGCCTCGGGGTCGTTGCCGACGTGGTCGGCCGGGCCGGCGCCGTGGGTCTTGCCGAAGGTGTGGCCGCCGGCGATGAGGGCGACGGTCTCCTCGTCGTTCATCGCCATGCGGCGGAAGGTCTCACGGATGTCGCGGGCCGCGGCCAGCGGGTCCGGGTTGCCGTTGGGGCCCTCCGGGTTGACGTAGATCAGGCCCATCTGGACGGCGCCGAGCGGGTTCTCCAGCTCGCGGTCGCCGGTGTAGCGCTGGTCGTCGAGCCAGGTGGTCTCGGGGCCCCAGTAGACGTCCTCCTCCGGCTCCCAGACGTCCTCGCGGCCGCCGCCGAAGCCGAAGGTCTTGAAGCCCATGGACTCCAGGGCGACGTTGCCGGCGAGGATCATCAGGTCGGCCCAGGACAGGCTCTGGCCGTACTTCTTCTTCACCGGCCACAGCAGCCGGCGGGCCTTGTCCAGGTTGGCGTTGTCCGGCCAGCTGTTCAGCGGGGCGAAGCGCTGCTGTCCGGCGCCGGCGCCGCCGCGGCCGTCGCTGATGCGGTAGGTGCCCGCGCTGTGCCACGCCATGCGGATGATGAACGGCCCGTAGTGGCCGAAGTCGGCCGGCCACCAGTCCTGCGAGGTGGTCAGCACCTCGGCGATGTCCCGTTTCACGGCGGGCAGGTCGAGGGCCTTGAACGCCTCGGCGTAGTCGAACTCCTCGCCGAGCGGGTTCGCCACGGCGGGGTTCTTGGCGAGGATCTTGAGGTTCAGCCGCTCCGGCCACCACTGGCGGTTGCCACCGCCCTGGGTCGGGTGCAGCGCACGCCCGTGCGCGACCGGGCAGCCTCCGGCGCCCTCCGCCTTGGGGTCGGTGACGATCGCATCGGGGTTCTCAGCCATGGAAAAAGCCTTCCGAACTAGTGATCACGGAGCTCAGGAACTGCTGGTGGAACAGGCGGGGCACAGGCCCCAGTAGATGACCTCGGCCTCGTCGATCGCGAAGCCGCGGTCATCCGACGCGGTCAGGCAGGGGGCGTGGCCGACGGCGCAGTCGACGTCGGCGACGACGCCGCACGAACGGCACACGAGGTGGTGGTGGTTGTCCCCGACCCGGCCCTCGTAGAGGGTCGGGCTGCCGGGGGGCTCGATGCGGCGGACGAGTCCCGCCGAGGCGAGCGCGTGCAGTGCCTCGTACACGGCTTGCAGCGAGATGTGGCCCACGCGCTCGCGCACTCCGGCGGCGATCGCCTCGACGCCGAGGTGGTCGCCGGCGCGCACGGTCTCGAGCATCGCGACGCGGGCGGCCGTCACCCGCAGGCCGGCACCGCGCAGTTCGTCGGCGGTGGTCGGGGGCCCGGATGCGGTCATGGGGGCCAACCTACCGGCTAAACACGAACTATTAAAGAAAACAAACCGTTCAAGTTGAGTGGCCGTACCAGGGGGTCCGGGCGACGGGAGGGTGGTGCGGTTCGGGGCCGGGGCGGATCAGCGGCTGTGGACGCCCACTTCGTGGAGCGAGTAGCCCCAGCCGGTGCCGCGCTCCACGCCCTGGACACGGACGTGGCGGGCCGGCGTGGGCGTGAACCGCGCGGTGTCCAGGCCGCCGTCACCGGCCGTCGTGGACCAGGCGGTCCGCCAGTTCACGCCGTCCGTGGAGAGCTCGACACGGTACGACTTCCCGTACGCGCGTTCCCAGTCGAGGGTGACGCGGCCGACCAGCCGGGTGGCGCCCAGGTCGACGCGCAGCCACTGGCCGTCGCTCCACTCGCTGGCCCAGCGGGTGTCCCGGGAGCCGTCGACGGCCCGGCCCGGCGCGTAGCTGGTGAAGGGGTTCCACCACTCGGTGGAACTGGCCGTGGCGGTGGCGCCGGCGGCCAGGTTCGTCTCCGCCCGGTGTCCTTCGACGGCGCCCCAGGTGCCGAGGTAGGACTCGGCGCCGCGGAACAGGTCGTCGACCACGTCCCGGCCGCCGACCTGCCGGATGTCCTCGATCCAGTCGGGGACGAGCCCGTAGTGGGCGGCGCCGTCGGTGTTCAGGTCCCAGGTGCGTTCGCCGGTGGTCTGACGGTCGATGAGGGAGCCGCCGTCGACGCTGCGGAACGGGTAGCGGACGGGGTTGCCGGTGTCGGCGCCCCGCGGGCCCGGCCAGCCGCCGACGCCGTTCATGTCGGTGCCGTAGCCGTAGCCGGCGTCGTACTTCTCGCGCAGCGCGTCGGTGCGCCGGGCCTCGGCGACGAAGCCCTCGGAGCCGTGCATGTACTGGGCGATGAAGCCGCCGAGGCGGTAGACGCGCTCGGTCCAGTCCTGGTCCATCCAGCTGTGCGAGGAGAGCACGCCCGGGTAGGACTCGGCCTCGAAGATGTCGAGCACCCGGCCGGTGGCCTTGACGCTCATGTGGTCGATCTCGAGCATCATCTTGCGCTGCATCATGCCGCGCACGGCGTACTCGCCGAGCGCGGTGAGTCCGCGCGCGTTGCACCGGGCGTCCTCGTCGTACGAGGGGACGGCGACGCCCGCCGGGAGCCGCTTCTCGGCAGACGGGGCCGCGGCGAGGCCGATGGGGTTGTCGGCCTGCGGGCCGGTGCACTTCTCGGTCTTCCAGAAGGTGCCGGTGGACAGGAACTGGCCGACGTTGATGGCGGTGCCGAGCGTGCCGGAGTCGAAGCGGACGCCGCACAGCGCGTTGTCGAACTTGTGGCACAGGAACATGCTGCGCACGCCCAGCGCGTACAGCTCGTCCAGCCCCTTGTCGATGTCCTCCTTGCTGCACTGCGGCACGTCGAGGATCTGCTTGCAGCCGAAGGGCTCGGAGGTCTCGACGCCGAGGACCACGGCCAGCTTGCCCTGCTCGATCACCCGGCGGGCCTGCGCGCTG
The DNA here is from genome assembly GCF_001905845.1 of Streptomyces sp. TSRI0107. Classification (GTDB taxonomy): domain Bacteria; phylum Actinomycetota; class Actinomycetes; order Streptomycetales; family Streptomycetaceae; genus Streptomyces. The sequence continues at coordinate 125,395 of NZ_LIVZ01000015.1, forward strand.
TCGGTGACGACGCGGAACCAGCCCTTGCCGGGGCCGCCGTACATCCGGTCGACGTAGGCCTGGAGGTCGTAGGTCAGCTTGGCCTGGAGCCGGATGGAGGTCATCTCGTCGCAGCCGCGGTCCTTGAAGAAGTAGACCGAGCAGATCACGCCGTTGGTGACGAGGTCGTTGACGAGCACCCGCTGGCCGCCGCGCCAGGCGCGTTCCACCCAGGCGTAGTAGTTCTGCTGGTGGGTGAGGGAGTCGTGGGCGGGCCAGTCCTTGAAGGTGGGCCAGCCGACGGGGTCGTGCCTGCCGTCGCCGCCGTTGGTGATGAAGTCGAAGACCGCCAGCGATCCGTCGGGGTAGTGCTCGGAGCAGTCCTTGAGGGCGTCGGCGATGCCCGCCTCGGAGAAGGTCTTGCCGCAGATGAGCCGGCCGCCGAAGGCCTCGTTGGAGAACAGGTGGTTGTGGGCGTCGACGAATCCGCGCACCTCGCCCTGGGCGTCGGTGCCGGTGAAGGGCTCGCCGGTGACGCCGATCGCCGAGTCGGGGGCGGGGCGTGCGGTGGGGGTCCACCAGTCGGTTCCGGCCGCGGAGCTGGGCGCGGTGCCCAGGACCATGGCCAGGACGAGGAGCAGCAGCGCCGGTATGGTGGCGTGCTTCCGGCGGCGGTACGAGCGTCGAGCCACGGTCACTGCCCACGTCCCTCGGTCGACGGGATGCACGGCCGACGAGCCGGGCACGCTCGCCTGGCTTGTCATGTCCGGCGCAAGGTAGCCGACAGGATCGCCGGGGGCGCCCGAAGAGTCAAGATGCGTGCGGCAACCATCGGAGGCCGGACCCGTCGGGCCCGGACCCGTCGGCGAGACTGGACCCCGTGAACGACTACCGCCTGGTCCACCAGGAACCCGCTCCGGAGCACTACGGACGGCTGCGCGTGCGGACCGCCGACCTCGGCCCGGCCCAGTGGCTCGTCGAACGAGCCGCCGAGCACGGCGCGTTGGGGATCGTGGCCGGCGTGGCCGCGCCGGGCTTCGACGCCTACGTCCGGGTGCTGCACCCGGCCTCGCTGGAAGAACGGCCGGTGCGCTGGGCGACGGTGGCCGCGGCCCACGGACGTACGGTCACGCCGACCACCCGCTGGCACGAACTGACCGGGATGGACGACACCTACCAGAACGCCTCCGAGTACGGCCTGCCCGGCGTCTGGGACGAGCACCCGGCGGAGGGCCCGACGCCGCCCGCCGTCGCCGAGGCCCTGATCCCCGTCCTGGCCCGGCACACCCGCACTCCGGACCGGTGCTGGTACGGCCTCTGGAACGGCTACGGGCGCTGGGACTTCGACCGGTTCCCCTCCTTCGAGACGCCCGGCCGGGACGAGGTGCTGCTCACCGGCACCCTCGCCGACGCCGTCTCCCCCGTCACCGTCGACGAGTTCGCCGAGCTGCCCGACCTGTGGTGGCCGCAGGACCGCGCCTGGTGCGTGGGCGGTGACGTGGACCTGGTCAGCACCTACGTCGGCGGCTCCGCGGAACTGATCGCCGACCTGCTGGCCGACCCGGACCTGGAGACGTACCCGGTCACGGCGGACGACCGGATGGGCTGACCGGGAGCGACGGCCGGGTCAGCTCTCCTGGATCACGGAGAGGACGTTCCCCGCCGGGTCGGTGAACCACGCGATCGCCGCGGGGCCGTCGCCGTCGCCGGCCCGGACGACGCCCTTCTCGTCGTGGTCGAACCCGGTGTAGCGCTCCAGGGTGACGCCTCGCCGCTCCAGCTCCGCGACCGCCGCGTCGATGTCGTCCACGGGGAAGTTGAGGATCGTGAACGACGCCGGGGTGTGCGTCTCCTTCGGGTAGACGAGGACGTTCGCGCCGCCGCCCAGCCTCAGGGTCAGGAGCCGCATGTCGCCCTGCCCGGTCTCCTCGACCCGCAGGCCCAGCTTCTCGCCGTAGAAGCGGCGGGCCGCGTCGAGATCGTCGACCGAGAAGCCGCTGAACGCCTGCGCCTGTCCGAACATGCCGTCTGTCTCCTTCGCTGGTGGAGCGTCCTGGCCTCTCAGGGCACACCACCCGCGCCGCGGCCCGGACCGCCGCCACGCGGGCGGCGTCCGGATGGTGGTGCGCTCTTCACCCTCACGAAGCGGTGGCCGGTCCCCGCCGTGCCGGGGCCTCGCCGCGAGGGGGCCTCGCCGCGAGGGGCCGGAAGTGATCCGTGGAAACCCACGCCCCGTTGATGACTCGTGGCGTCATCGGTTTCATTGCTCCGCCCGGCGGTGACCGCCGCCGGGTTCGGACCCGTGAGGGATGGGGGGACCGTGGGCCGGTCCAGAGCGAGATCGGAAAGACGGGCGGGGTTATCCAGAGCACGAAGAGGCGGCATATCCGGTGCGGCGGCGCTGATCGGCGTCGCCGCACTCGTCGTCCCGGTGCTGCCCGCCCAGGCGACGGCGGCGGAGGCGGCGCCCGTGCCGCCGAGTCCGGGAGAGGTGATTCCCGGGCAGAGCACTCGGACGCCCGCCCTGGTGGAGGGCATCCGGGAGCAGGCCCCGGCGGCACGGAACGCGGCGGGCGCGGCGCGGGCGTACCTCGCCGAGCGGCGGGACCGCTACCGGATCGCGGACGCCGGGCGGGACCTGGAGCCCGTGGGGACGGTCACGGCGGACGACGGCCAGGAGACCGTACGGCTGCGGCAGACGCACCGCGGCGTGCCGGTCCTCGGCGGCGAGTACGTGGTGCGCATGGAGCGGGAGCGGGACGGCGGACGGGTCGTCACCGGCACGTCGGGCCGGTACTTCACCGGGCTGCGCACGGACACCACGGCGGAGGTCGACGACGCGCTCGCCGTCGAGCGGGCGGTCGACGCCGTCCTCGCCGAGCTGGGCACGGAGCGGTTCACCGCGTACGAGGCGGCCGAGGAGGGCGGGACGCCGCTCACCGGCACCTCCCACGGCCTGGTCGTCCTGCCCACCGGTACCGGTACGCTCACCCGGCACATCACCGTGCGCGGCGACGACCCGGCGCTCGGGGAGCCGGTACTGCGCGAGGTGTACGTCGACGCACGGGCCGGCTATCCGGTCCTCCAGTACAGCGGTATCAAGACGTTCGGCGCGCCCCGGGCGGCGACGGAGGGGGCGGCGGCCGGCCGCCGCGCCGGTGAACCCGTCGCCGCGGAGGCGGGTTCCGGCGTCAAGCTGGACGGTACGGCGGTCGGCCTCCAGGTCACGCACGACGAGGGGCGCGGCGCCTACGTGCTGCGCGACCGCTCCCGCCTGCCGCAGGACACCGGCAACGTCCTCGCCACCTGGGACGCGCGCGGCAAGTGGGCCAGTCAATGGGCCGGCGCCTGGCCCGAGACCATCGACGAGTTCGCCTCGCCCACACCCGCGTTCGGCGCCGAGGCGACCGAGGCGGGCGCGGTGGACGCGCACTGGGCCGCCGGGGAGGTGTACGACTACTACAAGGCGAGGCACGGCCGGGACAGCCTGGACGGGCGGGGCATGACGGTCGACTCCCTCGTCGGCGTCACCGACTACGGGCAGCCGTACGTCAACGCCTTCTGGGACGGCCGGAAGATGGTGTACGGCTCCGGCGACGCCGAATACCGTCCGCTCTCCGCCGCACTGGACGTCGTCGGGCACGAGATGACCCACGGTGTCGTCGAGCACTCCGCCGATCTCGTCTACGCCGGCCAGTCCGGCGCCCTGAACGAGGCGATCGCCGACTACTTCGGCAACGCCATCGAGACGGACGTGCTCGGCATCCCCATGGACAGCCCGGACTCCGGGCTGGTGGGTGAGGCGCTGTGCCGCACCAAGGCCCCGCGCGACTGCGCCTTCCGCGACCTCGACGACGGGCGGACCACCACCGCGTCCTTCCTCGGCGTGGGCTTCGGCACCGACAACGGCGGCGTCCACCTCAACTCGACGATCTTCGCCGGTGCCTTGTGGGACATCCGCCGGGACCTCGGCCCCGAACTCGCCGACCGGATCGTCTACAAGGCGCTCACGGAGTACCTCACCCCGCTCGACGGCTTCACCCAGGGACGGAACGCGGTGATCGCGGCCGCCAAGGACCTGAAGGCGGGCGGGCAGGACCTGACGGCCGTCCGGCGGGCCTTCGACGCCCATGGCATCGTGCCCAACTGGGAGCTGGCCCTCGGCATCGACTCCGACCTGGTGCTCGAGCGCGTCAACACCTACGACTCGCGCCTGGGCGCGGGCGGCGGCTGGTGGGCGGCCTCCAGATCGAACGAGGACGGCTCGGAGCCGTACTCGGTGTGGGCGGGGCGCACGGACGGAAAGGGGCAGCTGAGACTGATGAGCCCCAACGACGGCCGCTATCACGTGAACCCGGCCACCGACGGGAAGACCGTGGTGTGGGTGGCGTACGGGTCCGGCCCGGTGGAGGTCCTGGCCCGGCCGCTGGCGGGCGGGCCCGTAAAGACGCTGTGGTCCGGCCGGAGCACCGGCTCCGCGGTGGCCGTCGAGGGCGACGTCGTGACGTTCGAGCACCACAACCACGGCGGGAGACGCGGGGTGACGTATCTGAGTCTGAAGGACCCCGAGAACAAGGTGTCGCTCGGCGGGGGCACCTACAGTTCGGCGTTCTTCCCGTCACTGAGCCACGGCAGGATCGCCTACCAGACACGGCACCGGGTGTCGGGCAGCACGTACGAGTACGCGACCCGGGTGCTCGATGTGGCGACCGGCGAGAGCACGGTGGTCCACCAGGCGGCCCCGGGGGCCGGTCTGGGGCCGACGGCGGTCAACGGCGGGCACGTGTACTGGCTGCTCGACGAGATCGGCCAGAACGGCACGACGGCGCTGCGCCGTGCCGCGCTCGACGGCTCGGGCGTCACGGACCTCAGCCCGGAGACCGGCCCGGCGGCCCTGAACGTCCGTGACGTGACGGCCTCGGAGGAGGCGGTGACGATGGAGGCCCGGACACCGGTCCCCGAGTTCCGCAACGAGTACCTCGCCAAGCTCTGGCAGTTCGCGGCGGATGCCGACGGCGGGGACCCGCGCCGCAGCCGGGTCTCCTGCAACCGGGGCGAGCAGCTCTCGGCCGCGGCGGCCGACGGCACCCGGGTGCTGTGGCTCGACGCCACCACGGGCGTCAGCAACGTGGTGACCCGGAAGCGGCCGACCGGCAAGTGCGGCTGACGTAAGCGGGCAGGCGGCCGGCCCGGCGGGCGGAACCCCGCCGGGCCGGCGGCCTCCTCGATGCGGCCTGCACGGCCTGTGTGGCCGTGTGGCCTGTGTGGCCGTGTGGCCGTGTGGCCTGTGTGGCCGTGTGGCCTGTGTGGCCTGTGCGCGGCCTGTGTTCAGAGGCCGCGCGGATCACAGTCCGCTTCCGGCACCGCGACGCGGCGGTAGGCGGCGTGGGCGTGATGGAGGCGGGCCAGTGTCGTGCCCAGCAGGGCCGCGGCGAGCAGGCAGGTGAGCCAGAACATGTCGCGGTGCCCGGTCCAGGTGAGGATGCCGAGGGGCGGGACGGCGAAGCCGTTGAGGAACAGCCAGCACAGGACGGCCGTGCCGGGGGCCGCGGCGAAGTGGGCGCGCAGGCCCAGCAGCGCGGCGAGCAGGGACAGACCGGTCAGGGCGAGCGACGGCCGGCCGGGGCCGACGAGGGTGTTGAGGACCGCCACCGTCAGCAGCGCGCCGACGGACGCCGTGGCCCACACCAGCGGTGTGGCGACGGGCCTGGGAACGGGCCGGGCCCCGGTGCTGAACGACACCCACTCAACCATGCTCGTTAGGGTGTCATCGAACGACCGGTCGAAGTAACGCCCCAACCAGACAGGGGAGACACTCGTGGGCGCTGCGCGCATGAGCAGTACGCCGTTGCCGGGCATCGGCGTGCGCTACGACCTGACCACGCGGGAGCGGCGCCGGCTGTCGGTGGTCGCCCACCGCGACGGTGCCCGCACGGTGAACGCGTACCAGGAGGACGATCCGGACGCCTGCGCGCTGTCCGTGCGGCTGACCTCGGCGGAGGCCGCGACGCTCGTGGATGCGCTGATGCCCGCGCACCACAGCCCGAACCTGCTGTCGACGACCGAGCTGGGGCTGGTGGCGGAGCGGATCACGCTGTCGGCGGGGTCGCACTGGAACGGCCGGCTGCTGGGCGAGACCCGGATGCGTACGGAGACCGGGGTGTCGATCGTGGCCGTACTGCGCCGTGCCGAGGCGATCCCCTCCCCCGGGCCGGACTTCCGGCTGTCCGGCGGCGACACCCTGATCGTGATCGGCACGCGCGAGGGCGTGGAGGCCGCCGCGGTGATTCTCGGGCGGGAGTGAGCCGTCGGCGCGCCGCCGCTCACAGCGGCCGGGCCGGCCAGTCGAGCAGGCGGGCGCCGAGAACCGCGGTCTGCAGGGTGTAGCGGTGGGCGGGGTCGGTGGGGTCGGTGCCGGTCAGGGTGTGGACGCGGGCCAGGCGGTACGTCAGGGCCCGGACGCTCAGTGACAGGCGGCGGGCGGTCTCGGCGGCCACGCAGCCGGTGTCGAAGTAGGCGGCCAGCGTGTCGAGCAGCGGCCGGGCCCCGCCGCGGGCCTGCTCCAGCGGGCTGAGGGTGCCGCGCACGAGGTCCACCAGGGCCTGCCGGTCACGGGCCAGGACGGGGAAGACCAGCAGGTCGGCGGCGCGTAGCAGCGGCTCGTCGAAGCCCATGCGCGCGGCGACGTCGAGGGCGTTGAGGGCTTCCTCGTAGCTGTGTCCGATGCCGATGGCGCCGGGGCGGGGGCGGCCGAGGGCGACCCGGCCGCCGCCGGTGGCGGCGCGGGCCTGTTCGGCGAAGTGGGTCAGGACGTCGTCCTGGTCGCCGGGGGCGACGCAGACCATCCGGCCGCCCTTGGTGGTGAACAGGATCCGCCGGTTCTCGAAACGGCCGAACAGCGCCTCCTGCACCTGGCGGGGCACGCGGTCGGTCTCGTCGTACTTGGCGGGTCCTTCGGCGACGGCGACGGCGTGGGCGCGCGACAGGCGCAGCCCGAACCGTTCGGCGCGCGCGGCGAGGTGGCCGGCGTCGCCGCGGCCGTGGAGCAGGTCGTCGATGAACTCCCGTCTGGCCGCCTCCTCCTGGCGTACGACCAGGCGCTGGGCGTGCTCGTAGCCGTCCGCGAAGGCGTCCAGGGCCTGCTGCATGACGGACAGGACGCTGTCCGGGGCGGCCGCGGCGGGCCAGCCGGTGCGGCTGGCCGCGAGATGCTCGCGGACCAGCACCCGCCAGCTGTGGCCCGACGCGGCGGCGCGGGCGCCCAGTTCGCGGCGGGAGCTCAGTTCCTCACGGGTGAGGCGGCGGCCGGTGGCGGCGGCTTCCGCCAGGATCCGGACGTAGCCGTCGAGGAACTCACCAGGCGTGTCGTGCACGGTCACAATGCCTCCTGCCCATGGCCGGGTCGGCGGGTCCTGCCTCGGGTGTGGGGCGTCCACCGGCCGGACCCGCCTGATCCTGAAGCCGGTCGCCACCGCTGTCAGACGGTCACGTGCGCGGACTCGGCCTGCTCCGCGTCGACGGGGTCGTTTTCCAGCCGCGACGCGAGGGGCCGACGGGTGAGACGGAGACGGCGGGCGAGCGGTTCTGTGTAGCGGGCGGTGAGAGGGCCCATGACGACCAGGATCAGGACGTACGCGGTGGCCAGCGGCCCGATGCGGGGCTCGACGCCGACGGCGAGTCCGGCGATGACGATGGAGAACTCGCCGCGGGCGACGAGGGTGCCGCCCGCCCGCCAGCGGCCCGCGCCCCGGATTCCGGCGCGGCGCGCGGCGTACCAGCCGGTGGCGACCTTGGTGAGGGCGGTCGCGACGGCGAGGAGCAGGGCCGGGACGAGGACCGGCGGGATGTCGGCGGGGTCGGTGGACAGGCCGAAGAAGACGAAGAAGACGGCGGCGAACAGGTCCCGCAGCGGGGTGAGGAGGCTGCTCGCGCCTTCGGCGACCTCACCGGACACGGCGATGCCGACCAGGAAGGCGCCGACGGCCGCCGAGACCTGGAGTTCCTGGGCGATGCCGGCGACGAGCAGGGTGAGGCCGAGGACGACCAGCAGCAGCAGTTCCGCGTTGTCGGAGGAGACCGCGCGGCTGATCAGCCGTCCGTGGCGGAGCGCGACGTAGAGGACGGCGCCGACGGTGCCGAGGGAGATCAGCAGGGTGACGGCACCGCCCGCCAGGCTGACGCCGGCCAGCAGGGCGGTGAGGATCGGCAGATAGAGGGCCATGGCGAGGTCCTCGATGACGAGGACGCCGAGCACGACGGGGGTTTCGCGGTTGCCGAGCCGGCGCAGGTCGCCGAGGACCTTGGCGATGACGCCGGAGGAGGAGATCCAGGTGACGCCGGCCAGCGCGACGGCGGCGACCGGCCCCCAGCCGAGGACGAGTGCGGCGGCGGCGCCGGGTGCCGCGTTGAGGACGAAGTCGACCGCGCCGGAGGGGTATTGGGTCTTGAGGGTGGTGACGAGTTCGGACGCGCTGTACTCCAGGCCGAGCAGGAGCAGCAGCAGGATGACGCCGATCTCGGCGCCGGTGGCGACGAACTCCTCGCTGGCCTGCAGGGGCAGGACGCCGCCGTGGCCGAAGGCGAGTCCGGCCAGGAGGTAGAGGGGTATGGGTGAGAAACCCACACGTCCGGCGAGGCGGCCCAGCAGGCCGAGGGCGAGGATGATCGCTCCCAGTTCGATGAGCATGGCGGTCGTGTCGTGCACGGGCGTCGGTCCTCCGGTTCGGTTCGGCGACGGCGGCGTCTGTGCCTTCGTGGCAAGGGCGGCGGCGAGCGGGCGGGCGCTGCCACGCGTGAGCGAAGGGTGGGGCGGAAGGGGTCGTCGGCGACTGCCCCGGGCGGCCGGGTGCCGGCCGGCGAGGGCGGATCGGGAAGAGAGAGATCAGAAGCCGAGGACGGCGGTGCCCGGATCAGGGACGCTGTCACGAGCGGTGTTGTCGATGCGCACAGGTCGCTTCATGCCATGTCCCCCCATCGCACCGAGATCCCGGAACACCGGAAAACGCGAACCCCACAGAATGAGCGATCAACCGCTCAGCAGAGCGTTTAGGCTCGGTAACGAAGTTTACCGTATGACGAAATGCCTATAGGCCGTATCCAGTTGGTCTCCGCTGGGCAGGCCGGCGGGAGCGGGGACGCACCGCGTGTCGGCATGGGAAGGCCCGGGGGCGCGACCGCGCGTTCCCCGGGCCTTCCCGATGCGGAAGCCGCCTTCGTCTAACGGCGGCTGCGCACCAGCAGGCAGAGGAAGTACGGCGTGCCGATCAGCGCGGTCATGAGGCCGGCGCCGAGTTGGGCCGGGGCGATCACGGTCCGGCCGACCAGGTCGGCGGTGCAGACCAGGATGGCGCCGAGCAGCACGGCGACCGGCACCACCCGGGTGTGCCGGCGGCCCACCAGGGCCCGGGCCGCGTGCGGGGCGACGAGTCCCACGAAGCCGATCGTGCCGGCGGCGGCCACGGCCGCGCCGCTGAGCAGGACGCTCAGGGTGAGGAAGCCGAGGCGCCCCCGCCCCAGGGCGAGCCCGAGGAGCCTCGGCGTGTCCTCGTCGAGCGACACCAGGTCGAGTTCCGCACGCCGTGCGACGGCGACGAACACACCCACGGCGAGCACGACCGCGAGCGGCACCACGTCGGGCAGCGACCGGCCGTACGTGGAACCCGAAAGCCAGGTGAGGGCCTTCGTCGCGTTGAACGGGTCGGTGAGGATGATGAGCAGGCTGATCAGCGCGGCCGCGCCGGTGGCGACACCGAAGCCGACGAGGACGAGCCGGTTCTGCTGGAACCCGCCCCGCGCGGCGAGGCCGAAGACGAGCACGGAACTGGCGGCGGCACCCGCGAACGCCGCGCCCGCGACGCTCCACGACCCGGCCACCGGCACCGTGGTCACCAGCAGCACGGCACCGAGCGCGGCACCGCCGGAGACTCCGAGGATGCCGGGTTCCGCGAGCGGGTTGCGGGTGACGGCCTGGACGAGCGTGCCGGCCAGGGCGAGCGCCGCGCCCGCGAGGAGGGCGGCGAGGACGCGGGGCACACGGGTGTCGAGGACGAACGTGACGGTCTGTCCGGCCCGGCCCTGCGCCCAGTTCAGCACGTCGCCCAGGAGCAGTTTGGAGTCGCCCAGCAGGACGCCGGCCACGGTGACGCCGACGAGCAGGACCGCCAGGACGGCCGTGGTGGTCACGAAAACCGCCCGGCTCCTGATGCGCAGCCGGTCCGCCGCGGGGGCCCCGGCGGTGTCGCGGACCCGGGTGGCCATGACGACCACGAACACGGCGCCGAGGAGGCTGGTGACGACGCCGGTGGGCACGGCCACGGCGACGTCCGCCGGTATGACGGCGCGCAGCAGCACGTCCGAGCCGAGCACCAGAGCCGCGCCGACGAGACCCGCGACCGGAATGCCGACGCGTGTCCGGGTGAACGCGCGGAACCGGCGGGCCAGCGGGCGGACCAGGGCGGGGGCGCACAGGCCGACGAAGCCGATCGGTCCGGCCAGGGTGACGGCGGCCGTGGACAGCAGGGCCGCGAGCACGACCGCGGTGACGCGGGTGGCCCGGACCGGGACGCCGAGGCCGCGTGCGGCGTCGTCGCCGAGGGCCAGGGCGTCGATCCGGCGGGCGAGGAGCAGCAGCCCCGCCAGGCCGAGCACGGCGAGGGGAACCATCTGCAGCACGCCGTCGAAACCGTTCTGGGCGATGCTGCCCTGGTTCCACGCGTAGAGGCCCTCGGTCTCCCGGGGGAACAGCAGGAGCAGTCCCTCGGTGACAGCGGTGAGACCGAGGGTGAGGGCGCTGCCCGCGAGGACGAGCCGTACGGTGCCCGCGCCCAGGCCGGACAGCCCGAGCACGACGGCCGCCGCGGCGAGGCCGCCGACGAACGCGACGCCGGACGAGGCGAGCAGCGGGAGCGAGACACCCGTGACGGCGGCGAGTCCGAGCGCCAGATAGGAACCGGCGTTCACGGCGAGGGTGTCGGGTGAGGCGAGGACGTTGCGGCTGACCGCCTGCAGGGCGGTGCCCGCCATGCCGAGCACGACGCCGACGAGCAGTCCGGCGGCCATGCGCGGCAGCCGCGAGGCGATGACGACGGACGCGTCGCCCGGGTCGGCCCGTCCGGTGAGCGCCTTCCAGACCTCCGGGGCGCCGACCGCCGCCGTGCCCTGGGTGATGTCGACGACGGCGAGGCAGGCGACGAGCAGGACCAGGGCGGCCGTCACCGCGGCCGCGCCCGTCCGGGAGGTCGCCGCCGACGGACGGGTGGCGGGAGTTGTCGCGGTGACGGCCATGGTGTTACTTCGTCAGCGCGGCGACGACGGAGTCGATGTACCGGGTCATCGACTCGGGACCGCCGAACATCCAGATGCCGTCGGGCAGCCGGTGGACGTTGCCCTTCTTCACGAACGGCAGCGAGGTCCACACCTTGTCGTCGGCGAGCTTGCCGGTGAACGGCGTGCTGTTCTTGTCGCCGTCGTTGCCGATGTAGGCGAAGTGGACGTCGTCGCCCAGCTTGGTGAGGCCCTCGACGTCGGTGGAGCCGAGCCCGTACGCCTCGTCGCCCTTGACCGTCCAGGCGTTCTTCAGCCCGAGCTCCTCGCTGACCGCGCCGACCAGGGAGCCGCTGGTGAAGGGGCGGACGGAGACCTGGTTGGAGACGACGTAACCGTCGGCGAAGGCGTACTCCGCGCCGTCGAGGCCGGCGTCAGCGAGGGCCTTCTTGCCCTCGGCGACCTTCGCGTCGAACTCCTCCTTGAGCTTCGAGGCCTGCTCGGTGGTGCCGGTGGCCTTCGCGATCAGGTCGAGGTTGTCGTTCATCTGCCCGATCGGGTCGGCGGCGTCGGCGGAGCGCACCTCCAGGACCGGGGCGACCTTGCGCATCTGCTTGACGGCGGCCGGCGGCAGGTCGGTGCTGGCGACGATGAGGTCCGGCTTCAGCGCGGCGATCGTGTCCATGCTCGGCTCACCGCGGGTACCGATGTCCTTGGGCTCGTTCTTCAGCGGGACCGCGCTGTCCCAGGTCTTGTAGCCCTTGACGTCGGCGACGCCGACGGGGTCGACGCCCAGCGAGACCAGCAGCTCGACTTCGTGCCACTCGGTGCCGACGACCTTCTTGGCGGGGCCGTCCAGCTCGACCTTCGTGCCGGAGGCGTCGGTGAGGGTGATGGTCTCGCCGGTCGTCCCGGCCTTGTCTTCGTCGGCGGCGGGCTCGGTCGTCCCGCAGGCGGACAGGGTGAGGGCCGCGGCGGTGGCGGCCGCCGCGGTGAGGAGGAGGCGTCTCATGGGGTGGTGCTGAGCCTTTCGCTTCGCGAGTGGTGCCGGCCGATGGCACGGGTGCGCAGCCGGCCGGTGAGGGGGTCGGTGTCGACTTCGATGCGGATGCCGTACGTCTCCGTCAGCCGCGGGGCGGTCAGTACGTCCTCGGGGAGGCCGTCGGCGACGACCCGGCCCGCGTGCAGCAGCACGACCCGGTCGGCGACGGCCGCGGCCTGGTCGAGATCGTGCAGGACCGCGCCGACCGCGATCCGGTGATCGTCCGCCAGGTCGCGCATCAGGTCGAGGAGTTCGACCTGGTACCGCAGGTCGAGGTAGGTCGTGGGCTCGTCGAGGAGCAGCACGCCGGTCTCCTGGGCGAGGCAGCCGGCCAGCCAGACCCGCTGGAGCTGCCCGCCGGAGAGGTGCTCGGCGCCTCGGTCGGCGAGGTCCGCGACGCCGGTGAGGGCGAGGGCGCGGTCCACCGCCGCCCGGCCGCCCGGGTCCGCCTTGCCCCAGCGGCCGCGGTACGGGTAGCGGCCGAACTCGACGACGTCCCGTACGGTCAGCCCGCTGGGTGTGGGGCGTCCCTGGGTCAGCAGGGCCACGCGGCGCGAGAACTCACGCGGGCTCAGGGCGAGGCCGTCGGTGTCGCCGTCGATGACGAGCCGGGCGGTCCTGGGCCGCTGCAGGCGTGCGAGCGTGCGCAGCAGCGTCGACTTGCCGCTGCCGTTCGGCCCGACCAGAACCGTCACCTCGCCGGGCCGCAGCGTCAGCGCGGCGTCGTGGACGACGTCGACGCCGTCGTACGCCACGGTCACGTCCGTGGCCGAAAGTTCATGGCCTTGGGGTCCTGGGGCCGCGGGGAAATCTTCACCAACTCGCACGCAGCAGAGGTTAGCCTAACCTAAACATGGCGCAAAGAGGCCCCCCCCCCGGCACACCGTGGCGGGGGGGCGTGACTCCCCCGGCACCCCCCGGACGGGCGCGCGGGGAGCGCGCATTCGACGCGCGCCGGAATCCGAAACGGGAGCGGAAAAAAGCCGTTCCTTCTCGTACCTTTGTTATGCGGAAGTGCTCTGCGTGTTTCGTAGCGATGCGCTCTGCTGTGCGCGACGATTTCCTGCGTCCAGCAGAAGGAACACCGAGACAGGAAGAAGGACGGGCATGTCCGGCAGCGAAAGCGAGAACCCCGCAATCCCCTCCCCGACTCCCACGCCGACTCGGCCCAGGACGAACCGGGACTGGTGGCCGAATCAGCTGGACCTTCAGGTTCTCCATCAGCACTCGCCCCGCGCCAATCCGATGGACGAGGACTACGACTACGCGAAGGAGTTCGCGACGCTCGATGTCGACGAGCTGAAGCGGGACGTCTTCGAGGTGATGACGACGTCCCAGGACTGGTGGCCCGCCGACTACGGTCACTACGGGCCGCTCTTCATCCGGATGAGCTGGCATGCCGCGGGTACGTACCGCATCGCGGACGGCCGGGGCGGCGGCGGCAGCGGCGCGCAGCGCTTCGCCCCGCTGAACAGCTGGCCGGACAACGCGAGCCTCGACAAGGCGCGCCGTCTGCTCTGGCCGGTCAAGCAGAAGTACGGCCGGAAAATCTCCTGGGCCGACCTTCTGGTCTTCGCCGGCAACTGCGCCATGGAATCGATGGGATTCAAGACCTTCGGCTTCGGATTCGGGCGAGAGGACATCTGGGAACCGGAGGAGATCTTCTGGGGGCCCGAGGACACCTGGCTCGGAGATGAGCGATACAGCGGCGACAGAGAACTCACCGGTCCTTTCGGTGCCGTGCAGATGGGCCTGATCTACGTCAACCCCGAGGGGCCCAACGGCAACCCGGATCCGATCGCGGCCGCGCGGGACATTCGCGAGACATTCGGCCGCATGGCGATGAATGACGAGGAGACCGTCGCGCTCATCGTCGGCGGCCACACCTTCGGCAAGTGTCATGGCGCGGTCGACGCCAGCTACATCGGCCCGGAACCCGAGGGCGCGCCCATCGAGCAGCAGGGTCTCGGCTGGCGGAACACGTACGGCACCGGCAAGGGCGGCGACGCGCTCACCAGCGGGCTGGAGGGCGCGTGGACGACCGAGCCGACCAAGTGGGACAACGGGTTCCTGGACAACCTGTTCCGGTACGACTGGGAGCTGACGACGAGCCCCGCCGGCGCCAAGCAGTGGACTCCCACGGATCCCGCGGCGAGGGACACCGTGCCCGACGCCCATGACCCGTCGAAGCGGCACGCGCCGATGATGCTGACGACGGACCTCGCGCTGAAGGTGGATCCGGTCTACGGGCCGATCGCGAAGAGCTTCCACGAGAACCCGGAGCAGCTCGCCGTGGCGTTCGCCAAGGCCTGGTACAAGCTGCTGCACCGCGACATGGGCCCCGTCTCCCGCTATCTCGGCCCGTGGATTCCCGAGCCGCAGCTGTGGCAGGACCCCGTGCCCCCCGTCGATCACGAGCTGGTCGGGGACGAGGAGATCGCGGCCCTCAAGAGCAGCGTCCTCGCCTCGGGACTGTCGATCCCCCAGCTGGTCACCACCGCCTGGGCGGCCGCGGCGAGCTTCCGCGGCACCGACAAGCGCGGCGGGGCGAACGGGGCCCGGATCCGGCTCGCGCCGCAGAAGGACTGGGCGGTCAACGACGTTCCCGAGGTGACCGAGACACTGGCGACGCTCGAGCGGATCCAGCAGGACTTCAACCAGTCGCAGACCGGCGGGAAGAAGGTCTCCCTCGCCGACCTGATCGTCCTCGGCGGGTGCGCGGCCGTCGAGCAGGCGGCGAAGAACGCCGGGCACGACATCACGGTCCCGTTCGCGCCGGGGCGCACGGACGCCTCGCAGGAGCAGACGGACGTGGACTCGTTCGCCGTGCTCGAACCCGCGGCGGACGCCTTCCGCAACTACCTCCGGCCGGGCGAGAAGTTGTCGCCGGAGACGCTCATGCTGGACCGCGCCAACCTGCTGAACCTGACCGCACCCGAGACGACGGCCCTCATCGGCGGCATGCGTGCCCTGAACACCGGCTACCGGCGGTCCCCGCACGGCGTCCTCACGCACCGGCCGGAGACCCTGACCAACGACTTCTTCGTCAACCTGCTCGACATGGGCACGGAGTGGAAGACGTCGGCCTCGGACGAGAACGTCTACGAGGGCCGGGACCGCACCACGGGCGAGGTCAAGTGGACCGCCACCGCCGTCGACCTCGTCTTCGGCGCGCATTCCCAGCTCCGCGCCGTCTCGGAGGTCTACGCGTCGGCGGACGGGGCGGAGAAGTTCGTACGCGACTTCGTGGCCGCGTGGGACAAGGTGATGAACCTCGACCGGTTCGACCTGTCCTGAGCCGGCTGTCCCGGACTCCCTCCGCGGACTTTATGTCGCGCAGAGACATAAAGTCGTAAGGTGCTGATGGCGGTGACCGGAGATCACCGCCATCGGCCGCGGAGGGAGTACTTCATGTCCGGCGGTCCGAGCGCACGCAGCGTCATCGTGACCGGGGCGGGGTCGCGGACCTCGACGCCGAGGGCGCGGCCGCGGTCGTCGAGGAGATGGCGCAGGCGGGCGGCACCGCCGAGGCCGTCACGGGCGACCTGAGCGAACAGGCGGTCGTGGACCGGGTGACGGCGACGGCGGTGGAGCGGTTCGGCGGGGTGGACGTCCTCGTGAACAATGCCGGGATCATGGACCGCATGTCGGCGGCGGCCGACGTGAGCGACGCCGAGTGGGAGCGGGTGATCCGGGATGCGGGCACGGTACGTCATCGTCTCCACCGGCACCCTCAACCAGGCCAAACTGCCCGGCATCCCCGGCATCGAGTCGTTCCGCGGCCACACCTTCCACACCAGCCGCTGGGACTACGGCTACACGGGAGGCAGCGTGGAGGACGGACTGCGCGCACTCGCCGACAAGACGGCCTCGACGCGCCCCAGGGACTGGCGGTCCTCGGTGACGAGCTGTTCGTCGTCGAGGCCGGCAGCAGGAGACTGCTCGCCCTCTCGCCGGTGACCGGCGAGTACACGGTGGAGGCCGAGGACCTGCCGGTGGCGCCGCCCGCCGGTGCCGTCCGTCCCGAGCCCGCGCTGTTCGCCCACGGCATGCCGGGCGTGCCGCGTCCGTTCGCGGGGCTCGCCGCGGGACCCGACGGCACGCTGCTGCTGCCGGCCAACGGTGAGGGAACCGTGCTGCGTCTGCGCCGACGGCACCCGGTGACGGGCTGAGGCGGTGGGCACGGTCCGTACACTTGCGCGCGTGGTTGACGAACAGGTCGCGGAGTGGGACGGGGTCACCCTTCGGTCGTCGCTGAAGGACAGGTACGCGGCAGAGCGTGACCGGCTCGCCGACGCCGCCCGGGACGGGAACTGGCGCACGGTGTTCGAAGTCCTCGACGAACACGCGGCGTGGGTCAACACCGCACGCCTGGAAGGAAGCAGCGGCTACACCCCGCTGCACCAGGCCGCGTGGCACGGCGTCCCCGCCGAGACGGCCGACCGGCTTCTGGCGTACGGCGCCGCCCGCACCCTGCGCACGAGTGACGGGAACCGCGCCGTGGACATCGCCGAGCGGCGGGGCCACCGCCACCTCGTCGGCCTGCTGGACCCGGCCCCGAAGCACCCGCTGCCGCAGGACGCCGCCGCCCGCCTCACCGGGCACCTGCACCGTCTGATCCGGCACCGAGCGGGCCTGACGGACGGCTCCGACCTGGCCACACGGCAGCGGATGCGCCTGCCGGAGGTCGAGGCTCTGACCGAACTCGGCCATCCGGCGTGCTGGTTCCCCGTTCCCGGCATGTACGGGGGTTTCAAGATCGTGCTGCGGGGCGGTGAACTGATCGTGGACAGCTGGATCCGCGTCGTCGGCGGCTCCGAGCGGACGGATCGCGTCACGGTCGACGGAGTCCTCCTGCAGGAGGGCGGGCGGCTGTGACCGGTCGGCGGACGCGGACGCGGACGCGGCTTCGGCGAGGAGACATGCCGCGATCGGTGCAATCCTGATGCTGAGCTGTTTGGCGGGTCATCCTGTGGGCTGTCGGTCACGGTCGTGTCAGGAGTCCATGGGTGTACCGATCGCCTGACCTCGACGGATCGCGTGACCTCTACAGGCGGAGCGGGCTGACGTGATGGCGGGTGGCAAGGAGGGGAACGGAACGAGACGGCCGCACCAGGCCGACCCGCTGCAGCAGCTGGACGCCCAGCTGGCCCGGATCGACGAGCAGCTGCGTTCCCTGGCCGCCGCGCGCGACCGCATCCAGGGGCTGCTGGGCGCCGTCGTGGCCATCAACCGGGAGGTCGAGCTGGCGGCGGTGCTGCACCGCATCGTGACCACCGCCATGGACCTGGTCGGCGCCCGTTACGGGGCGCTGGGGGTGCTCGACGAGTCCGGTGACCACCTGGTGCAGTTCATCCCCGTCGGGCTGTCCGACAGGGAACGCGCGGCCCTGTACGACGTGGGCTTCCCGCGTGGCCTGGGCGTGCTCGGGCATCTGATCCACAATCCCCGGCCGATGCGGGTCGACGACATCGCGTCCCATCCGGCGGCCGTCGGGTTCCCACCCGGCCACCCTGCGATGACCACACTCCTCGGCGTCGCCGTCACCGTCCGCGGCGAGACCTACGGCGACCTCTATCTGTCCCAGCGCCGTGACGGACAGCCCTTCGACGTCCACGACGAGAACATCGTCGTCGCCCTCGCCAGCGCCGCCGGCATCGCCATCGACAACGTCCGCCTGCTGGAACAGGTGCGTTCCGGGTCCGAGCAGTTCCAGCGGCTGCTGCTGCCGACACTGCCCGACCTGCGGCCCTTCGAGGCCGCCGCCGTCTACCGGCCCGCCGCCGCGCCCAACCCGCTCGGCGGGGACTGGTACGACGCCATCCCGCTGCCCGACGGGGCGGTGGCGCTCGTCATCGGCGACGTCGTCGGTCACGATCTGCAGGCGGCGGCCGCCATGGCCTCCACCCGCAACATGCTGCGCTCCCTGCTCTTCGAGCTGCGTACGCCGCCCAGCGCGGTCCTCACCCAGCTGGACCGGACCCTCGACGCCATCACCGACAACCCGGTCACCACCACCGGTCTGGCCCGCATCGAACCCGCCGAGGGCGCTTGGCGGCTGCTCTGGAGCACCGCGGGGCACGTTCCGCCGCTGCTCATCACGCCGGACCGCCGGGCGCGGTACCTGTCCGCGGAGCCGGGACTGCCGCTGAACGTGGACTGCGATCAGCACCGCCCGGACCACAGCCACCCGCTGCCGCCCGGCGCCACCGTGGTCTTCTTCACCGACGGTCTGGTCGAACACCCCGACCACTCCATCGACGACAGCCTCGGCCACCTTGCCGCACTCGCCGAGATCTACGCGGACCTGCCCCTGCAGGACTTCGTGCAGGCCATCGCCGACCACCACCCCAGCGACGGGCACGACGACATGGCCGTCCTCGCCCTGCGCACCCCGCGGTGAAGCCACCCGGCGGCGGCCGCAGGCGCGCCGCGGACCCGGCGGGGGCGGGGACTGCGACGAGGGCAGAAGATGGACTGAGAGACGGGGCGAGGGACGGTTCTCCTGATGACTGTCGCGTGGCGTGACAGGCTCCGGCGTGGTGGCGTGACGGCCCTGATGATCGGCGCCGTGGCCGGGCTGTACTACGGCGGGGGCGAGCTGGGGCTGCTCCAGCAGCTCGTACGGGGGCAGGTCACGCCGCTGTGGCCGGCCACCGGCATCGCCGTGGCCGCGCTGATCCTCCTCGGCCTGCGGGCCTGGCCCGGGATCGCCCTCGGCGCGTTCCTGATCAACGTCTCCCTCGGGCCGTCGGTCCCCGCGGTGATCGCGATCACCGCCGGCAACACCCTCGCGCCACTCGCCTCGTACGCGCTGTTGCGCCTCGTCGGGTTCGACCTCCGGATGAACCGGTTCCGGGACGCGCTCGCGCTGGTCTTCCTCGGCGCCTTCACCGGCATGCTGATCAGCTCGACGGTGGGCAGCGGCACCCTGGAGCTGGTCGGCGCGCTGCCCCCCGGTGAGTTCTGGACCACGTGGTGGGTGTGGTGGACCGGCGACGCGATGGGTGTCCTGGTGGTGGCGCCGGTCCTGCTCGTGCTCAGACACGCGCACCGGCCCAGGGACGCGCCGCCGTCCCGCTGGGCGGAGGCGGCACTGCTCGCGGCGGCCGCCGTCGTCGTCGGTTTCCTGGAGATCTCCACGGCGCCGCTGATCTTCATGGCCTTCCCGCTGCTGACGTGGGCGGCCTTCCGCTTCCAGCACGCCGGCGCCGCGCCCTGCGCGCTGGTCGCCTCCACGTTCGCGATCGTCGCCGCCACCCGGGGAACGGGCCCGTTCGCCGGTCACACCGTCATAGTCGCGATGAGCTCGCTCCAGGCGTTCAACGGCGCGGCCGCCCTGACCGCGCTGCTGCTCTCCGCCGCCATCGCCGAGCGCAACCGGACCCAGCAGCGGATCGAGCAGGCCTCCCGGCGACTCGCCGACATGGTCGCCAGGACCGCGGGCGGCACCGGCGACCTGCCCATGTTCGCCGCCGACCGAGAGGACGACGACGGGCAGGGCTAGCGAGACACCCCCTAAGGGGCCGGGGCCGCCCCGACCCGGGGCGGGAGCGGCTCGGCAGGGCCGGACGCTACGAGGGGACCGGCGCCCCGGAGGGCGACTCGTCGGCCTCCGGTTCCGGCTCCGGTTCACTCAGCTGCTCACGCAGGTAGTTCCAGACCACCGCGATCAGCGCGGCCGCCGGTACCGCGAGGAGGCTGCCGACGATGCCGGCCAGGCTGCCGCCCAGCGTGACCGCCAGGAGGACCACCCCCGCGTGCAGGCCGAGCCCGCGGCTCTGGATCATGGGCTGGAACACGTTGCCCTCCAGCTGCTGCACCACGACGATGATCGCCAGCACGATCAGCGCGTCCGTCGGTCCGTTGGAGACGAGGGCGATGAGGACCGCGACCAGACCCGCGAAGAGCGCGCCCACGATCGGCACGAACGCGGAAACGAAGGTCAGTACCGCGAGCGGCAGCACCAGCGGAACCTTGAGGATCCACAGGCCGATGCCGATGAGCACGGCGTCGAGCAGACCGACGAACGCCTGGGAGCGCACGAACGCGCCGAGGGTCTCCCAGCTGCGCTCGGCCACGACCGGGATGTCCGTGGCCAGCCGGCCGGGGAGCTGACGGGACAGCCAGGGCAGGAACCGCGGGCCGTCCTTGAGGAAGAAGAACATCAGGAACAGCGCCAGGACGGCGGTCACCACACCGTTGACCACGGTGCTCAGCCCCGCGGCCACCGTGGTGAGCAGGCTGCCGAGACTGTCCTGGAGCCGGGCCACGGCCTTGTCGAAGCCGTCGGTGATCTGGTCGTCACCGATGTTCAACGGCGGCCCGGCGGCCCACTCGCGGATCCGCTGGATGCCCTCGACCGCGCCGTCGGCCAGCTCGCCGGACTCGGACGCCACCGGAATCGTGATCAGCGCCAGGATGCCGGTGACGACGAGCAGGAACAGCACGGTCACCACCGACGCGGCCAGCGCCGGCGGCCAGCCCCGCCGACGCAGGAACCGGGCCGCGGGCCAGGTCAGTGTGGTGATGAACAAGCCCACTATGAGAGGCCAGACAACGGACCACATCCGCCCCAGGAGCCACAGAACCACCGAGGCCGTGAAGAGGACCACCAGCAGGTCGAGGCAGGCACGTGCCGAAGTGCGCAGCGCCGCGGTGGTTTTCGTGGAACTCAACGAACCAGGCATGGGGGTAACCCTATGGGTACGTCCGCCGCGCGCTGTCATCGCCGAGTTCCGGCCGGGCTCGCTCATGGCCGCCTACCTCTGGGACGGGAACACGAAGAAGCCCGCGTCCGTGCTGATGTAGCCGTAACCCGACGGCTGCGAGAACAGCGGCAGGTTCCGCTCGGGCAGGCTCTTGGCGAGCACCTTCTTGGTGCGGCCGTCGACGGCGAGGAACACGGTCTCGCTGAAGCCGTCCTCCTTGGTGCTGCCGTAGAGGACACCGTTCGGGGAGAAGCGCAGCGGCGTCATCGCCTTCTCGCCCTCCTTCTGGGCCCAGATCTCCCTGCCGTCGGCGGGCTGCCACACGGCGGTGCCCAGTTCGGTGTGAGCGGCGGCCAGCGTGCGGTCGGGGGTGAAGACGGAGGTGCCCTCGGTGTCGAGGGTGTCGGCGGGGCTGTCCTCGTACGAGTACGTGGAGGAGCCGCCGACCTGCTTGCCGCTCGCGATGTCGTACGTCGCCGTCACCCAGGTGTCGGGAGAGAGCGCGCCCGCCCCCCACGCGGTGAGGACGCGGCCGTCGCGCACGTCGAGGACCCGGAGGGCACCGCTGGTGCGCTGCCCGTCGTCGTCCAGCTCCACGTCCGCCGGCGGAGTGACGTCCCCGGTGCTCCAGACCTTCTTGCCGGTGGCGAGGTCCGTCATGACGAGCTGTTCGGGCTCGTCCTCGTAGTTGGACGCGTTCTCCACGTGGAAGGCGTACGTGCCGGTGATCAGGGGCGCGTGGGCCTGCCCGCCGTCGATCTGGTGGTTGCGCGAGTCGTAGGAGCACCGCGCCAGTTGTCCGGTGCAGGTGACCTTGCGGGCCGCGCCTCCGTCGACGGGCGTGAGCTTCAGGCTCTCGTCACCGTCCTGCTCGATGATGTGGCCTTCGCGGACGTCGAATTCCTCGGCCCCGCTGGTGGCCTCGCCCAGCCGCGCGCCGTCGCTGCCGTAGACGGTGACCTTGGTGGTGGTCTTCTCCTCGCTCAGGCCGTCCGACTCGGTCGTGGCACTGGCGAACACGGCGACCGCCGGGACGCCGTCGTGCCAGGTCGTCGCGGCCACGCGTTCGGTCGTCACCTCCAGGGTCTTGCGCACCTCGCCGGTCTTCACGTTCCGGAACTCCAGGGTGACCGGCTCGGGGTCGTCGGTGAAGTGCAGGGTGCCGACCGAGCCGTCGGCCGGCTCCGACGCGTAGCCCTCGCCGAGCGCGTACGCGCCCTGGGCGTCCTTGACGAACAGGAAGGTGTCACCGAGGTCGATGGCGTGGGCGGGCGGCAGGCTCCACGCCGCCTTGGCGGCGAGGCCGGGTATCGCGGGCCCGCCGTAGGAGGGGCCCTTGGGCGCCGCGCCGTCCGGGCCGGCCGAACTGCCGTCCTTGCCCTTGGCGGTGGAGCCGCCGCCGTCGGAGGAACCGCAGCCCGCGACCAGACCGAGCGACAGGACGAGGCCGACGGCCATCACTGTGTACTTGTTCATGTCCCCGTTAGTTTTTTCGAAGGCGATCTTGAAATGCTCACGGCAGCATAGGGGTGTCCGGGCGAACGCGCCCGCGGGGGCCCCGGGGTTACGGGCCGGAAGGCGGGCAGAACTCCCCCGAGACGACGGCAGGTTGCCCTCGGTCGGCACGGTGGTCGTCATCTGCCGGAGCTGGGCGGGGCGCAGCAGCCGGCAGCTCGCCTCCGCGCACTACTCCGCCGGACGCGTCCGGCAGGCCCTGCTGCTCCTCGACGAGGCCGCGGAGCTGAGCGAGCACGTCAGCGACGACCGGGCCCGGATGCGTCACCTCGGCAACCGGGCCGCGCTGCTGCGTGAACTCGGCGAGGGGGCCGAGGCCCGGGCGACGCTGAACCGGTGCCTCGCTCTGCGCCCCGAGCGACCGACCCCCGGCGAGGAGGCGCGCTGGAAGGCCGGGGCCTCGCCGGGTACGAGTTCGGACACGTCCTGGAAGCCCTCGGAGACGAACACGCGGCCCTTGGGGTCACCGACCTGCGGGCCCTGACGGAAGCACCGGGCGATGCCCGTGGCTGAACCGCCCGGTGCCGCTCACGAACCAGCCTCAGGCCGCACGGCAGACCGCACATCCATGGCGTTCGATCGAGGCCGCCAGTTCGCTCGCCGCCGCCCGCACCGCCGGGTCCTCGTCACGGGTCAGCACGTCCGCCGTGGTCGTGCGGTCCAGCACGGCCAGGTGAGCCGCGCGCTGTATCTCACGCTGCGAGGCGCTGTGTTCGAGTATCGCCCGCAGCAGCTCGATCACGGCGGGCCGGCTGGTGACGGTCTCGGTCACCGCGAGATCCCACAGGAAGGGAACCGCCGCGACGGTCGCGTCGAAGACCGCCAGCTCACCGAGCCACAGACCGAGATCGCTCAACGCCTCCTCACCGGCCCTGGCGTCACCCCACGCCACACGGGACAGCCGGCCCGGGACGTCCCTCGCGGATCCGTACGCATGCTTCAGCTCATGCCACGGAACCCGGCTCATGCCCTTGAGTATCGTCCCCACCGCGCCCTCCCACCGGTCCCCTGCTCAGTCGGATGACGAACGGTCAGAGCCTCGGGTTCCCGGACTGCGCCTCGACGAGTTCGGCGGCCTCTTCCTCCGTCTCGACGCAGGGCGGCGAGCCGGCCAGGGGCTCGTTGGCGGTTTCCCTCATGCACAGGACCGCGACGACACCGACGACCGCGGCCGCCATGGCGTAGTAGGCGGGCATGAGATTGGTGCCGAACACGCTGATCAACGCGGTGATCACCAGAGGAGTCGTACCGCCGAAGACCGACGTGGACAGGTTGTAGGCGACCGAGAGGGAGCCGTAGCGGACGTGGGTGGGGAAGATCGCGGGGAGCGCCGACGACATCGTGCCGAGCATGGCCACCAGGGAGAGCCCCATCAGGAACAGGCCCAGGCCGATGAGGATGACGTTGCCCTGCCTGATGAGGAGGAAGGACGGCACGGAGAGGACCAGGAAGCCGAGCATGCCCGCCAGCAACAGGGGCTTGCGCCCGAAGCGGTCCGAGAGCCGTCCGACCTGGCTGATGACGCACATCTGAAGGACCATCACGATGAGCAGGACCAGCAGACCGTGGTTGGTCCCGTAGCCCAGCTCCTCCGACAGGTACGTCGGCATGTACGACAGCAGCATGTAGTCCGTGATGTTGTACGCCGCGACGAGCGCGAGGCACAGCAGCAGCGGCCGCCAGTACCGCGTGAAGATCTTGCCGAGGTCGGCGGTGGCCGAGGTCTCCACCGCGTCGGCGGCCTCGGTCGCCCTGGCGTCGCCCTCCTCCAGCTTCTGGAAGGCCGGCGTCTCGTCCAGCTTGAGCCGCAGGTACAGGCCGATCAGACCGAGGGGCGCCGCGACCAGGAACGGAACACGCCAGCCCCAGCTCAGCATCTGGTCCTCGCTCAGGACGCTGGTGAGGACGACGACGAGGCCGGAGGCCCCCACGTACCCGGCGAGCGTGCCCAGTTCGAGGAAGCTGCCGAAGAAACCGCGCCGCTTGTCGGGGGCGTACTCCGCGATGAAGGTCGAGGCGCCGCCGTACTCCCCGCCGGTGGAGAAGCCCTGCACCAGCCGGAAGAAGATCAGCAGGGCCGGGGCCCACAGCCCGATGCTCGCGTGCGCGGGGATCAGGCCGATGGCGAAGGTGCCCACCGCCATCATGATCATCGTGATGGAGAGGATGCGCTTGCGGCCCAGCTTGTCGCCGAGCGGCCCGAACACCATTCCGCCGACCGGACGCACCAGGAAGGCCACGGCGAAGGTCGCGAAGGAGCTGAGCAGTTGGGCGGTGTCGCTCCCCGAGGGGAAGAACACCTTGCCCATGGTCGCGGCGAGATAGCTGTAGATGCCGAAGTCGTACCACTCCATCGCGTTGCCGAGGGCGGCGGCCTTCGTGGCGCGTTTGACCGCCGCCTCGTCGGTGACGGTGATGTCGCTGCGGCGCAGCTTCGGCCGGTGTGTCCTCTCCATCGCCCGGAACAGCACGCCGTGGCGTCTGATCGCGGCGGGCTCCACCGACTCGTCGTTGTCGGGCGCCGCCATGGCAAGGCTCCTTTCGCCGGTGGTCGTACCAGGCAGAACACCTGCACAGTTCTGACGCGCTCAAACTGACCTGTTCGTGCGGCACCCGGACGACTGCGGAGAGTGATCACCGGAGTCGTCCTCGAGGAGGACGCTTCGGGGCGAGCAGGTCATCCGAAATGTCCGGTCGTTTCCGGCACCCCGTGTGGATGAATCAGAAATCCCGGAATGAGAAGGTCGAAATCATCTGAAATGGCCGGATACGCGCCACACCTCGCCCGGAAGGAGTCACGCCATCATGAGCAGCACACCTCGGCCGCTCCCCCGCATCAACGTCACCCACGAGTGGGGAACCCTGAAAGAGACGGTGGTCGGCCGCGTCATCGACTTCCGTATCCCGGAGCGAGTCGGCGCGGGAGTTCCGGACTCACTGCGCTTCCTGCCCGACCGCACCCGGCGGCGACTGCCACGCTGGGCCGGCAAGCTGTGGTCCGACGCGGACCCGGAGGGCTACGAGAGGACCGTCGAGCAGATCGACGGACTGGTGCGCTTCCTCACCGGCCGCGGGGTGGCCGTGCACCGCCCACGGGAGCTGAGCGACGCCGAGCTGAGTGTGTACGACAGCGACGGCGACGGGTTCCGCATGCAGACGTTCGTGCGCGATCCGATGATCGTCGTGGGCGATCACGTCATCGAGGCCGCGCTGCGGCTGCCGGCCCGCTACAAGGAGCGTTTCGGACTGCGTCCCGTCTTCGCGGAGGCCGTGTCCCGCGGAGCGCGCTACTCGGTGATGCCGCCGCCTTCGCCGGTACCCGTGACCGAGCTGTCGTCGGCGACGGGGCCCTTCCTCGAAGGCGGTGACGTCGCGGTCGTCGGCCGGGACATCCTCGTCGGCTGCGGACGGGGCGGAGCGGCGTCGGACGCGGCGGGCGCCCGGTGGCTGGCGCGCCTGCTCGGCGACGGCTACCGCGTGCACGAGGTGCCGGTCAGTGAGCATGTCATTCATCTGGACGACGGGCTCACCGCCGTACGCGAGGGCCTGGCGGTCGTGTGCCGGCAGCAGTTCGTCGACGGAGTGCCGGCGCCCGTCGCCGACTGGGATCTGGTCGACGTGAGCCTGCACGACGCGGTGAACCTGCTCGCGGGGAACAGCCTCGTCCTGGCGCCCGGTGAGGTACTCGTCGACGAACGGCTGACGGCGCTCGCCGAAGCGCTGACCGCGCGGGACGTCACCGTGCACCCGCTCCCCTTCGACGCGGTCACGGCGTTCGCCGGTGGCTTTCGCTGCGCGCATCATCCGCTGGTACGCGAACTGGACGAGTGACCGCCGGCAGGGCTTCGTCGAAGCAGAGCCAGCCGTCCACTTCGACGTTCCGCTCCAGTGGACGCGCCTCAAGGCCCGGCGCCGCGAATTCGAGCAGGCGCCGGGCCGTTCCCGGCTCGTAGAGGTTGAGCCAGGCGCGGTCCGGGAGGCGTACGACCGTGCCCGCCTCGAAGTACGAGTTCGAAACGATCCTTTCCGGTCCCGGGGCGAAGACCAGGGACAAGCGGCGCCGAAGGCCACGCTCCGATGCCTCGGTGAAGAAGGAGAGCGTCAGCCGGCAGTCGGCGTAGTCGGGTCTGACGCGCTGCCGGACCGTCCAGTGCCAGACGGTCCCGTCGACCACGAGGCGGCGGACACGCCGATCGGTTCCCATCGGGCCACCGTAGGGTGAAGTGCCGCTGCGAGCACCTGCTTTCCCGCCGGATCGGGGCGGGGCGTTGTCAGTGGCGGCTGGCAGCATCGGCGGTATGACGGAGATCGATGACTGGCGGTCCTTACTGGTGCGCTGGAGCCAGGAGTGGGCCGACGCGCAGGATCCGGACGTGCCCGCGGAGGAGCGGCGCGCGGGGGACGAGGAGGCGCTGCGTACGCGCTGGCTGGGGTTCCCGCCCGCGTCCGAGGAACGGATCCTGGCCTTGGAGGAGCGGCTCGGGCACCGGCTGCCGCCCTCCTACCGGACGTTTCTGGCGGTGAGCGACGGCTGGCGGCACGCGGGGGGCTTCGTCTGGCTGCTCGGGGGGACCGACGGGGTCCGGTGGCATCAGGACGCGTCGGGGCTCGCCGAGTTCTACGAGACGGACCCCGAGGACGACCCCACGCCCGAGGAGACGCTCCTGGCCGGGATGTGGCATCGGGCGCTGCAACTGGATGTGGAGTCGGACGCCGTCTACGTCCTGCTGGACCCGGGGGACGTGGACGGCGACGGCGAGTGGGCCGTGTACTGCTACGCGTCGTGGCGCGCGAGTCCGCCGGAACGGTACGGGTCGTTCCGGGCGTTCATGGACGCCATGTACCGGGAGTGGCACCGTCTGCGGGCCCACGAGCCGGCCGGCGAGGGACCGGAGTTCACCAACGCGACGACGCGGGCGCTCGACGCGTCCGTCGAGACGGCCCGGCTGGAGGCGCTGGGCGGACGGTACGAGCAGGCCGAGGGCTTGCTGGCGGAGGCGATCGCGTTCGGCAGGCCGCGCGCGGCGGGGCTGCGCGACCAGATCCGCCGGCTGCTCGGGCAGACCCACATGGTGTCCTTCGGCCTGCTCCCCGACGATCCCCGCTACGCGTGGGAGTTGCTGCCCGTGCTGGCTGCCGAGCACCTGCGCTTCCACCGGGGCACGCCGTGGCAGCCCCACTTCCGGGGAGGCGCGTCGGCGTCGCTCCAGGAGACGGCGGGCGAGGTGGAGCGGCAGTTGCGGGAAGACGTCTTCCGGTACAGCGCCGAGGGCGCCTTCGGGCGGGCCGTGGAACAGGCACGGGAACAGGCGCGCTGGGGCGACACGGACGCGGCGTGGCACACGCTGCGCGCGGCCCTGCCGGAATGGCGGCCGCTGGGCCCCGACCACCTGGCCCCGGTCGGCCTCGTCGCCGACCCGCTGCTCGGTCCCCTGATAGGCCCCGAACGGGGCCGGGAACTGCTCGCCACACCCCGGGCGGGGCACCGCGGGGAGGCTCCGGCGCCGGCGGCCGATCTGGATCCGCCGGGTCTGGCATGGCTGTCGGAGGGGGATCCGAACGGCTTCCTGGAGTCGTACCGCTTCGTTCTCGTGGAGGGGGTGGAACCGGCCGAGCTGCCCGGTCTCATCGGCGCCGACGGCGCCGCGCTGAGCGAACCGATGACGATGTGGCAGTCCCGTACGGGCTTTCGCGGCGACCCGGACGCGACTTGGGAGGACAGGGCGTCGACCTCCGTCGGACGGGCGGGGCCGGGCTGGAGCTTCGCCGTGGAACCACGGCCGGGCGGCGGCTTCCACGAGGAGCGGTTCGTCTCCCCGGGCGTCGCCGCCTCCGCGAACACCCGCGCCGTCACGGTCTGGAGCGAGCCGCCTCTCGGCCGCCGTCCCGGTCTCTTCCATCTGTCCGTCGCGCGGGACGGGGCGGAGCTGTACGCGTTCACGGTGCGGGGCACCCCGGTCGCCCGGCGAGGAGACGTGCCCGAAGTGCTGGACCCGGACCGGTTCTTCGAGGACGACGACGCGGACGCCTGGCGGGCGGCCGAGGGTCGGGCCCTTGAGGCGATCGCCACCGAGTTCGGCGTCCGTCTCCCGCGGCTCGCCCTCACGCGCGGACGTCTGCACACCCTCCGGACGCGCCCGTGGAACCGGCCACCGCGTCCCGGCGAGCGATACGCGACGCTGCGCTGGGTGCGCACCCGGCCGTGACGCGGTCCGGGAACGGCTCCCGACGGTGTTGTCAGTGGTCTCTGCCATGATCGGCTTCCATGAGCGACATCAGTCTGGAGCGGGTACGGGCCGCCGTGTCGGTGCTGCGCGCACGGGGCATGGAACCGCTCGACGGTTTCCCGGACGCCGAACTGGACCGGTGGCCGGTCGAGTTGCCGCAGGCCGTGCGTACCGTGCTGCGGGAGGCGTCCCGGAGGACATCCGTACCGTGCTGCGCGAGATCGGCGGCATACGGATGCCGGGGCTGCCCCCGCTGCGGCTCGCACCCGGCGTGCCCGAGCACGCCGTCGACCCGGAAGCGCACCGCATGATGGGCGGCGACGGCACCTACTGGCCGGTCGCCCGTCTCGGCCGCGGACCGCACGACGACGCGCTGATGCAGGTCCGTGTCGACCCCCGCACCGGTGAATGGGGTTACGTGGTCTCGATCCCCGCGGACCCCGGCGTCCTCCGCGGGGAACCCGGCCTCGCCCTGGTCGCCGAGTCCCTGCCGCATCTGCTGCTGACCGTGGCCCGCATCGGCCGTGCGGCGGCTGCCGCCGCCGACTTCGCCTCCCATGTGCGGGGCGCCACGGAGGGCTTCCTCACGCACACCGGCGAACCGTGGACTCGTCCCGTGCCGATCGAGGAATGGGCCGGTTCGCCCGATCCGCTGCGCGCCGCCCTCGCCGCGCTCCCGCCGGGCACCCACGCCGCGGACCTGCGCGACTCCCCCATCCCCACCGACCTCTGCTTCGACCGTGCCGAGGACTGGCCCTACGGCGCGGACACCTTGGACCACCTCCGCTTCGAGGCGGCGGGACGGCTCGTGGCGGCCGTCCGGAAGAGGCGCTGACGCCCCCCCGGCCGCTCGGCACATCGCCGCTCGGCGCATCCCCGCGCCGCGCCCGGGTCACGCGGGCGTTCTGACGCCGAGCACCGCGAGCATGGCCATGGTCGCCGGGCTGGGGTTGAAACGGCTCCACGCCAGATACTCGACGCGGCGCGGGCCGTCGACCACCGGCACCAGGGCCAGTTCCGGGTCGTCGGCGGCCAGCGGGCCGATGAACGCCGACGGCATCAGCGCGATGCCGAGCCCACGGGCGATCAGCCGTGTCATCAGCTCCACGACACCGGCCTCGTACGCTACGTCGCGGACGAGGCCTGCCGCGGCGAACGCCTCGTCGGACTGGGCGCGGGCGGGCGTCCCGGCCACGAAGTCCACGAAGGGCTCCCCCGCGATCTCCTCCAGGGTGACCCTGGAGGCGCCCGCGAGCCGGTGCCCGGCCGGCACCACCAGCACGTGCCGGTCGTGGTCGAGGTCGACGCACTCGACCCCGGACGGGCGTCGGCCCTCCGGCAGGCCGAGGAAGGCGATGTCCAGATCGCCGTCGCGGATCGCCGTCACCAGGTCGTCGCTGCGCCCGGACCGCAGGACGACCTGGACCTCGGGATGCCGGGCGCGGTACCGCTGAAGCAGCTCCGGTACGTCGACGGCGGCCGTGGTCACGATCACGCCGACGGCGAGCCGGCCGCGCACCACACCGGTCGCCGCGGCGGCTTGGGCGACCGCGCGGTCCGCGGCGGCCAGGCACTCCCGGGCGCCGGCGACGAACGCGACTCCGGCGCTGGTCAGTTCGACGCGGCGGCTGGAGCGGGCGAAGAGCTGGACGCCGAGTTCGCGTTCCAGCCCGGCGATCCGGTGACTCAGTGAGGACTGCACGACCGAGCAGCGCTCGGCGGCACGGGTGAAGTTGCGGGTCTCGGCGAGGGCGACGACGTAGCGCATCTGCTGCAGGTCCACGCATTCATCGTCCTCATTCATGCCTGGCATGACAAGCATGCTTTGGATTCATGAGCTGGGGAGTCGAGACTTCCCGCATGCAGACCTTGACCGAGCGGTCCCGCGGCCTGCCGCGGGCCGTGTCCGCGCAGCGGGTGGTGACCGTCGCACTGACCGCGCTCGCTCCGGCCGCGTGGGGCACCACCTACGCCGTGACCACCGAACTCCTCCCAGCCGGGCATCCGTTGTTCGCCGGGCTGATGCGCGCCCTGCCCGCCGGGCTGATCGGGCTGGCGCTCACGCGGGTGCTCCCGCGCGGGGACTGGTGGTGGAAGGCCGCCGTCCTCGGGGTGCTCAACATCGGCGCGCTGTTCCCGTTGCTGTTCGTCGCGGCCGAACGGCTCCCCGGCGGGGTCGCCGCCACCCTCAGCGCCACGCAGCCGCTCCTGGTCGCGGCCCTGGCCATCGCGGTGCTCCGCGACCGGCCGGCGGCCTGGCGGTGGATCTGGGGTGTGCTCGGCGTGCTCGGCGTCGGACTGGTCGTGCTCGGGCCGCAGGCGCGGCTGGACGCGGTCGGGGTGGTCGCCGGTCTCGTCGGTACGGCCACCATGGCAGGCGGCGTCGTCCTCACCAAGCGCTGGGGCCGTCCCGAGGGGGTGGGTCCGCTCACCCTGGCGGGCTGGCAACTGACGGCGGGCGGACTGCTGTTGCTCCCGCTCACCCTCGTACTCGAAGGGGTGCCGCAGCGGATCGACTGGGCCGCCGCCGGCGGCTACCTCTGGCTCGGCAGCATGGGCGGGCTGATCGCGTACACGCTGTGGTTCCGCGGGATCGGGCGGCTGCCGGTCGGCGCGTCCGCGCCGCTGGTCCTGCTGTCGCCGCTGGTCGCCACCGTCGTCGGCATCGGGCTGGGCGAGTCGCTGAGCCTGCCGCAGAGCGTCGGCTTCGTCCTCGCCCTGGCCGCTTTGCTCGCCGCGCAGTTCGACCCACCGAAGCGGGCGGGCGCGGGGCGGACGGCGGGCCCGCGGGGTCCGCGGCCGAGAACCACCACTCACCACTCTCAAGAGGAGCTGAAGCGATGACGACCCGCAGGACGATCGCCGTACTCGGCGCCACCGGCATGGTGGGCAGCCGGGTGATCGACGAGGCCGGTGCGCGCGGGCACGGCGTGCTCGCCCTGGCCCGCAAGCCCGTGGACGGGAGGCCGGGCCTCACTCCGGTCGCCGTCGACGCGAACGACCCCACCGCCCTGCGCGAGGCGCTGACCGGCGCCGCGACGCACGGCGTCGTCCCGGACGCCGTGGTGGTGACGCTCCGGACCTTCCCGGTCGACCAGGAGTTCCTGGTCGGCGCGACCCGTACGGTGCTGGACGTCGCCGCCCGCGAGGGGATCCGCGTCCTCGTGGTCGGTGGCGCCGGCGCGCTGCGCAGTCCCGGCGACCGGGACCTGATCCTGGCGGACGACCCCACATATGTGCCCGCCGAGTACCGGGCGGTGGCCGTCGCCGGGATCGCGCAGTTGCGGACCTGCGAGGACCGTCCGGGCGCGGACTGGGTCTACCTGAGCCCGCCGGCCCTGCTCGAACCCGGTGAGCGCACGGGCCGCTACCGGCGCGGCACCGACACCCTGCTCACCACCGCCGACGGCCGCTCGTGGATCAGCGCCGAGGACCTGGCCGTCGCCGTGCTCGACGAACTCGAGACCCCCGGGACCGATCGCCACATCACGGTCGTCCACCAGGACCGTCAGGCGGTACCCGGCGCGGGGAGCGCCTAGGTGTGCTGTCCCGGGACGTTGGTGACACGCGTGCTGGGTGCTTGAACGGGTGAGGGCCTTCTGGGTTCGGTGTGGATTGCGACATCTACCGCCGACCGCCAGGAGGCCCTCGTGTCCCACCGTAATGCCCCGCTGACTCCGACCGGCAGGCTGCGTCTGGCCCGGTGTGTTGTGGACGACGGATGGCCGCTGCGGCGGGCCGCGGAACGCTTCCAGGTCAGCCACACCACCGCCGCCCGGTGGGCGGGCCGCTACCGGCAGCTGGGCCCGGCCGGGATGCACGACCTCTCCAGCCGTCCTCACCACAGCCCGCGCCAAACGCCGGCTGCCGTCGAACAACAGGTCGTGCGGCTGCGGCGTGAGTACCGCATCGGACCGGTGCGGCTGGCCGCCCGCTGCAACATCGCCGCCTCCACCGCCCACCGCATCCTCGTCCGGCACCACCTGCCCACTCTGGTCGTCTGCGACCGGGCCACCGGTGAACCCGTGCGACGCTACGAACGCTCCCGGCCCGGCGAACTGGTCCACATCGACGTCAAGAAACTCGGCCGCATCCCCGACGGAGGCGGCCACAAGGTCCTCGGCCGAGCGGCCGGCAGCCCGAACAAAGACCGCCGCAACGGCGTGGGATACGCCTACCTGCACACCGCCCTGGACGACCACAGCCGCCTGGCCTACACCGAAGACCTGCCCGACGAAACCGCCGCTGCCTGCGCGGGCTTTCTCACCCGAGCCGTGGCCTGGTTCGCCGGCCACGGCGTCACCGTCGAGCGGGTCCTGACCGACAACGCCTGGGCCTACACCAAGAACACCTGGCGTCAGACCTGCCACGAGCTGGGCATCAGCCCTCGCTGGACTCGGCCCTGGCGGCCGCAGACCAACGGCAAGGTCGAACGCTTCCACCGCACCCTGCTCGATGAATGGGCCTACCAGCGGCCCTACACCTCAGACACCGAACGGCGAGCAGAGTTTCCCGACTGGCTGGACTGGTACAACTACCACCGACCCCACACCGGCATCGGCGGCCACCCACCAGCCAGCCGCGTCACCAATCTGTCCGGACAGCACACCTAGGCCCTGTCGTTTGGATCAGCCCGGCGTCGCAGGATCTGGCACGCACATCTGCCGCGTTGTCGTCAGTCGCCGACGCGCCGCGTCGACTCCCTCCTCCGCCTTGCAGCTGAACGCACCAGACCCCGCTCGACTCGGCCAGGACGCACCGTCCCTCACAGCCGGGCTGATCCAAACGACAGAGCCTAGCCGGCCAGCGTCTCGGTGATCTGACGGGTCGTCTGCGCGGCGACCCGGGGCTCGGTGGCGGCGTAGGAGACGTGGGCGTTCAGGCCCGTGGCCAGCGCCCAGCCGCGGCCTCGGGTCCAGGTGGCGTCGTCCACGCCGAGCGCGGCGCGGAAGGCGGCGCGGGGGCCGGCGGACATCAGCGTGAAGGCGATGGTCAGGTCACGGGACGGGTCGCCGACGCCGAGTCTTTCGAAGTCGATGACGGCGCTGAGGCGGCCGTCGCTGGTCAGCAGGTTGCCGGTGTGGAAGTCTCCGTGGAACCAGACCGGGGGCCGGTCCCATGCGGGGGCGTCGAGCGCGGCTTCCCACAGGCAGGTCATGGCCGACGCGTCGAACTCGCCGTCGAGCCGGGCGATGGCGGCCCGTGTCGCCCGGTCCCGGGCCGCGAGGGTGTCGGCCGTGTCCTCGGCGGGGCGTTGTCGGGCGTGAAGCGCTGAAGGGCGGTCAGGAATCCGGCGAGTTCGACGGCGGTGTCGTACGAGTCGGCGAGTGCCGCCACCGTCGCCACCTCGCCGTCCAGCCAGCGAGCCACCATCCAGGGCCACGGATAGCCGAGGCCGGGCTTCCCCACGGCCACCGGGACCGGGACGGCCAGCGGCACGTGCGGGGCGAGCCGGGGCAGCCACTCGGCCTCCTTCTCGGCCTGCCCGATGGCCCCGGCGTGGCGGGGCAGCCGTACGGACAGCTCCTCGCCCAGGCGGTGGATCACATGGTCCGATCCGGCCTGTTCGAGCCTGCGCAGGGGGAGCCCGGACCACTGCGGGAACTGCGTGTCGACCAGGCGCCTCACCAACGCGGTGTCGATCGCGGGGCGGTCGGGGTCCTGGGGCGTCGCGGTCGCCAAGAGCGGCTCCTGGGTTCGGCCCGCTGCGGACGGCGGGCTGCCGGACCCCCATCACAGTGCGTCAGCCGGTCGCCTGTCGACCGTTTTTCCCGCGACCGGGCACGCTCCCACGACCGGGCACGCCGGCGTCACGTCACGGGGTGGCCCGCGCTGTCCGTCTGGTCCGCCTGGCTGGAGAACTTGTTCAGGAAGACGTCGTACCGGCCGTCGGGGCGGCGGGTGAGCGTGGCGCCGTCCTGCCAGATGCCGTTCTCGTCCCACCACTGGGATCCGGCCGGGTCGCCCTGGTTCTGGTGGATGTTGTGCATGCCGAGGTCGCCCTCGGGGTCGTCGGTGAACGGCTCCCCGAAGACGAGCACACGCCGCCCGGGCACCAGGATCGGCTCCAGTGCGACGGTGGCGTCGGCGTGGGAGCCCGCGTGCCAGGGCCGGGCACCGAAGAGGTCGAGCACGTCCTGCAGCCAGGACGGCGGGCGCCGCTGGAACAGTACGCCGGACCGGTCGACCAGCGCCGGATGGCGCAGATAGTCCAGCGCTCCGGAGACCGAGCCGGGCGCGAGATCGTGGTAGCCCTGGGCGAGGGCGGCGACCGGTCCGAGCTCACTGGCCTTCAGTGTGAACACCTTCCACTGGACACCCACGTTGGACTTGTGGCTGTCGACGTCCACGGCGCAGTGGTAGCGACCACCGGGGGCGTCCACCTCCACGTTCACATGGAACCAGCGGCCCTGGTTGTCGGGCTGGTCGCGGTAGTGACGGTGCAGGGTCCCGGACAGCACGCCGTACTTTTCGAAGGGCATGCCGCCAGTGAACCAGAACAAAACAGGCGAACAGGGTATCGGCACCGTCAGGACTCGTGGCGGAGCAGGACGTTGTCGATGCGGGTGGACAGGGCTTCGTACGCGAGGACGGCCTGGCTGACGGCTGCCGGGTCCACGGCGGTGGTGTGGGCGAGCGCCGAGAGCAGGGCCCTGACGTAGCCGGTGTGCACGCGGGGATCCTTCCAGTCGTCCCAGTCACCGGTGGGGCCGTACACCGGGCGCAGGCTCGCCAGGTCCGCCTCGCCCAGTTCGACGTCCGGCGGCGCCTCGCCGCCGCCCTCGCCCCATCCCGTGTCCGGGCCGGCGCCGCCCAGGTAGGGCACACGGTCACGCAGGGCGAATTCGAGGCGGCGGGCGATGGGAGCGGATTCCTCGTCCTCGGGGTACCAGGCTTCCGGGTCGCTCATGAGGGCGAAGACGCTGCGGGCGTGGGTGGGCAGCATGTTCGGCGGTTCCTCCCCGCCGCCCTCCCAGTCCTGCCAGCCGTCTTCCCTTCCGCCGCGGGCGGGCTCGGGCACGTCGAAGTCGTACGCGCCGGCCCAGTCCTCGCTGTCTTCGTCGCTCTTGTCGTCCTCCAGTTGTTCGGCGGCCGTGGGCTCGGCGTCCTCGGCCTCCGCCGGTTCGGTGGTGTCGGACACGATGTGGCCTGCGGCGTCCCGGACGGTGACGCGGCGGTTGCCGTTGCCGTCCGGTCCCCGGTTCACCGTGGTGATCGCGACTGTTCCGTCCGGGCGGTTCTCGACGGTGACGACCACGGTGTTGCCGCGGGCGTCGACTCCCCACCCCTCGTCGACCAGGCGCCCGCCGGCGGCGGAGCCGGCCGTCGGCCGGAATCGCCCCGCGGCGCCGCCGGACCCGCCGTGCACGACCGACTCCTGACGGCCCTGGAAGACGGACCGGCCGGCGCCGTCGGCGAGGAGGCGGGTGACGCTGACGTCCCGGATCCGGCGGCCGCCGGGCTGGAGCAGTTCGTCGATGTGGCGGATGGTACGGCTGCCGTCGCCGAAGGTCTGTACGACGGAACCGGTACGTCGGGTTCCGTCGGCGGCCGTGACCGTTTCTCGGATCCGCTCGACCACGCTGCCCTCGGGCATGTCCGCCCACGCGGTGCGGCGCCGGAACCGGCGCTCCCCGTCCGAGGCCACGGTGGAGACCCGCTCGCTGACGCTGATGCCGCCGTGCGGGTACACGGTCTCGGACCGGGAGGCGATGCGCGTGCCCGTACGGCCTGACTTGCGGGCGCAGGTGCTGGCGGTCTCGCGCAGCCGCTGCCCGTCCGCGTCGTCCCACCGGCGGGTCACCGAGGCCGTACCCTCCTCCAGCCGGCCGTCGCCCGTGATCCGTGAGCCGTCCGCGCGGACGTCCACGATGCTCCAGCGGCCGCTCTCCAAGCCGTCCATGAACATCTCCCGGGTGCGCCGCCCGCCCGTCGCGGCGTACGCCGTCTCCGCCGCCTCGACGCCCTCGTCGACGGCCCGGGCCACCCGCAGCCTCAGCAGGTCGCGGCGCCGGTCGACCGCCCGCCCCAGGCGCACGGTCGCCTCGTACCAGCCGCCTTCCGGGGGCAGCGACAGCACCGACAGGACGCCGGACGCCCCGAACGCGACCCTGATCAGACGGCCGTCGTCGCCCGGCGCCCCGCCGAGCACGAAGCTGCCGTCGGAGCCGAGCCGGATACGGGCCCAGGGAGGGGATGACGGCATGGGGACCTCCAGGGGGTACGGGTGGGGGAGGCGACCGAGCGTAATCAAGCGAGGGCACCCGTCCTGCCGTTGCACCCAGGGGCGCGAGCACATACGCCCGGATGTGCTGCGGGTTCGGCCGATCGGCACAACCCGAGCGGAACCGAGATGCCGGGGCAACCCTCGGGGCCGTACGAAGGTCAACTGTGCATGTCCCAGATACTCCACGGCCGCCGTGTCTCCGCCAAGTACGACTCCGACGCGGTCCGTATCGAACACCCCGACCGGCAGGTCGGCATCCCCCTGGCCGTCGTGCGGGAGGTCAGGACGCCCGAGCCTCGGGTCGTCGAGATCGTGCTCACCGACGGTGCGGTGCATCGCGTCGAGGGCGGCAACCCGACCGCCACCGCCGCGTTCGCCGCCGCGCTGACCGGTGTCCTTCCCGCGCTGCGGGATCCGGCGGGCAGCGCGCTGGTCACGACGGACGAGTCACGGGAGCCGCGGCTGTGGTGGGTGCTGACGCCCCTCGTCCTGCTGGTGCTCGCCTACCTCGGATACGCCGGGTGGGTCGCCGCGACGCACGGGGCGCGGATCCTTGGTGTGGTCGTCGGGCTGGTTCCCCTCGCCATCGGCCTGCTGGGCTTCCTCGGCGGCATCGAGGAGGCCACCCGGCGGGCCGCGCTGGCGCGGCGGGGCATCTCCGTGCACGGGTACGCGACCGGGCGGCGGAAGAAGACCGTCTACTACAGCTACACCGACGCCGACGGCGGTGTGCACACCTACAGCTGCCGGCGGAACGTCCAGCGCACCGAGATCGTCTACGACCCCCGGCAGCCGTCCCGCGCCGCGCACGCGCAGTGGCTGCCGTTCCTGCTGATGAAGCTGTTCCTCATGATCTTCGGCGGTGCGGTCTGGTTGTTCATCGGCGTGGTGATGGTGTTCGGGGTGCTGTGGTGAGGCGACGGGGGCTGCTTCTTTCGCTCGCGGCCCCGGGGCGGGCCGCCTGGTGAGAGGGCCGTGCTCCTCTCACCGGGCGGCCGTCGCTTTCCCGGGCGGCGCACGTCGTGACCGCAGGGCACGAGGGGCCGGTCTCAGGCAGCCGGCTATGACGTGCCTGCGGCTGCACCGTCCATGAGGGGGTGCTCCGCCAGGTGCTCCAGCATCTTCCGCAGCTGCTCGGTCTCCTGGTCCGGCAGCGGCAGCAGCGGCGTCCGCGGAGAGCCGGCCCCGCGGCCCTGTAGCCGAAGCCCCGCCTTGATGGCACGCGGCAGGCCATGGCCGACGATGAACCTCAGGAACGGCAGAAGCTCTGCCAGAACCGCGTCGGCCCGCTCGTCGTCCCCGCGCGTCACCGCGGCGTACAGCTCCAGGACCCACCGCGGCGCCAGGCACGGTGCCGCGGTGCACCAGCCGGCGGCGCCGGAACGGAACGCCTCCAGCGCGACGGGATTGCTCCCGTTGTAGACGGACAGCGCCCCGTCGGACAGCTCACGCAGGGCACGGAAGCGGGCGACGTCGCCGGAGCTCTCCTTGACCATGGTGAGGTTCGGGATCTTGCGGGCGAGAGCGACCACGGTCTGCGGCAGCAGGTCGACCCCGCTGGTGCCCGGGTTGTTGTAGAGCATCATCGGAAGGTCCGTGGCCGCCGCCACCGCCGCGTAGTGCCGCTCGAGTTCGGCCGGTGTCAGCTTCCAGTACACCTGGGGCAGCACCATGACCGCGGTGGCCCCGTTGCGGGCGGCCACACGAGCCCGGCGGATCGTGCCCTCGGTGCTCCAGTGGGAGACGCCGACCAGGGTGGGGACCCTGCTCGCGACGGTCTGCAGCGTGGTCTCGCAGACGGCGTCCCATTCGTCCTCGCGGAGGTAGGCGCTCTCGCCGGTGCTGCCGAGCGGGGCGACAGCATGACTCCCCGCGGCCACCAGGTCCTCGGTGAGCCGGCCGAGCGCGGCCAGGTCGACCTCGCCGGTGGCCGTGTCGAAGGGGGTGATGGGGTAGGAGATGATGCCCTTCAGCGGCGGATTGGTCATCAGAGTTCCACCTTGCCCGAGAGACAGTCGGGGTGGTTGCGCAGGGCTTTGCGCGCGTAGTAGGCGAAGTTCGCCTTGTTGCGGCGGTCGGTCGACGTCCAGTCGTGGGCCTCACGGGCGAGCTTCGGATCGAGCGGCTGGATGGTGCCGGCGGACATGGCGAGGAGCTGGAGGCGCGCGGCGCGTTCGATGAGCACGGCCAGGTTGCAGGCCTCCTCGACGGTGGCGCCGGTGACGAGCTGGCCGTGGTGGGCGAGGATGATGGCGCGCTTGTCACCGAGGGCGGCGGCGATGATCTCGCCCTCCTCGTTGCCCACGGGAACGCCCGGCCACTCCTTGAGGAAGGCGCAGTCGTCGTACAGGGGCGTGGTGTCCATCTGCGAAACCACCAGGGGCACTTCCAGCATCGCGAGCGCAGCCGTGTGCAGCGAGTGCGTGTGGACGATGCAGTTGACGTCCTCGCGTACCCGGTAGATCCAGGAGTGGAAGCGGTTGGCGGGATTGGGCATGCCCTCCCCCTCGAGAACCTGAAGGTCCTCGTCCACCAGCAGCAGGTTGTCCTCGGTGATCTCGTCGAAGCCGAGGCCGAGGCGCTGGGTGTAGTAGGTGCCGGGCTGCGGTCCACGGGCGCTGATCTGGCCGGCCAGCCCCGAGTCGTGGCCGCCGTCGTAGGCGATGCGGCACGTGAGGGCCAGCTTCTGCCGCGTGGTCAGCCGGGAATCGCCGAAGAATTCGTCCATCTGCCGATTGACGCGATCGACGAGGACGTGCTTCGGATCGTGCAGAGTGCTTGACATCTTCTGCTCCAGTCCAGGGGTCCGGCCTGTCGGCGGGCCCCACGTCCGTGTGCCCGGAGAAAGCGACACCGAGGAAACTGTGTTCACCATAGGACACCTTGTGTCCTGCGCCAAGAGGTTGAGACGCGTGGCCGGACTCCCCTCGGCCGCGGATCACGGAAGGCGGGAGTGCGGTGCCTGCGGAGCGTCCGGAGGGAGCTGGTCATCCGCGACGAGGAGGAGCAGGGTGGCGCGCTCGGCGCCGAGGGAGCGGACCTTGTGCGGGGTGGTGGCCTTGAAGTAGGCGCAGTCCCCGGTGTGGAGAGTGATGGTGCGGGACGGAAGGATGAGCTCGACCTCCCCCTGGTGTACGAAGAGGAACTCCTCGCCGGGATGGTCACGGAAGGGGACGCGGTCGGCGTCATGCGGGGGGTAGAGCATGAAAGGAGTCATGCTCTTGGTGCCGGCTTCGAGCGCCATGCCCTCATAGCGGGTGCCGGATTCCTCCTGGTCAGGGGTGAGCGGCCGGCGTTCCCCGGCCCGGGTGACGGTGACCTCGGCGAGTTCTTCGGCCTCGGCGAAGAGATGGTCCAACGGAACATCCAGAGCCTTCGCGAGAGAGGCGCAGACCGCGATCGACGGGACGCTCCGGCCGCGTTCGACCTTGGACAGGTAACTCTTGGTGACACCGGCACGCTCGGCCAGCGCTTCCAGCGTCATCAGTCGCTGCTTGCGTAGCTGTCGCACCCGATTGATCACAGTTCCCCTTCGTGCCCTCGCCCGAGCGTCGGCCGGACGACGCCACAGTATGTCGCGGCGTGCCCCGCGTGTTCGGCATACAGGGCCCGCCTTCCGGATCATGCCTGGCGTGATCCGGAAGGCGGGCCCTGGCGCGCGTCCGCGTGAGGACGCGTTACCGGCCGCCGGGCCGTGCCGGTGTCAAAGGCCGGCCCGGCGGGCGGTCAGGCGCGGCAGCGCAGCATCTCCAGCGGCGGGCTCGTGTAGAGGTCCGCCCAGAAGTCCTCGCCGAACTCACGGATGCCGGCTTCCGACACCTGCAGCGGAACCCACTCGACGTCACTGAAGCCGGCCGCCCGCAGACACCGCTCGTAGACGTCGCGGCGCGGGGCCGTGGAGACGATGCTGATCGGCTGCGGCTCGAGCAGGGCCGTGACCCGCACCCGCGGACCCGTCTCGATCTCCTCGCCGGTCGGCTCGCAGCGGAACCCGTACCTGTCCAGGGAGGCGCAGTCGAACTTGTAATCGGGATTCTGTGAGAGCACGAAGAACTCTCCGCCCGGCACCAGGTTCCGGTGGATGTTACGGCTCATCCGCTCCATCTCCGCGATGTCCTCGGCGTAGTTGAGGCACTGCACGCCCAACGCGACGTCGAAACGCCGGTCCAGCGACCCCAGCTCGCCGACATCACCGACCTCGTAGCGCACCCCCAGCGGGTCACGCTGCTCGAACTCCTGCGCGGCGGCGATCATCTCGACGGAGATGTCGACGCCGAAGACATCCGTGGCGCCGCGCCGCTTGAACTCCCTGCTGTAGAAACCGGTGCCGCACGCCACGTCGAGAACCGACTTGCCGCGCACGTCCCCGACCATTGCCAGAAAGCTCGGCACTTCCCCGTAACGCATCAACGGGAGGGACTTGAACCCCTCGAAGGCCTCGCCGATCTCGTCGTACTGCTGCACGCTCACCGTGCCGCCCCCTCTTCACATCAGATCCTGAACGTCGCCACGCCCGCCCTCCGCAACTCGGAGGCGGAGGGCGGGACTTGGCCGTGGCAGAGAGTCTGCTCCGCGGTGTTCCGGCAGCCGTACTGGCAGATGGCACGAAGAAGTCGGCAGGCGACCCTCGCATCACCCAACACCGCCTCGGGAGACGTTCGGGCGTCGCGCCAGACGCGTGTCGGGTGACCTTGCCGCGCGGTTCTCGCGGCCGCCGGGGGTCAGCGGTTGATCATGTCCCGGGTCTGGGCGTAGACCGTCGCGTCGACGAGCAGGTCCGAGTGGCCGAGGCAGACGGTCCTGGTGTTCGCCGCCCCGGACAGGGGCACGGAACTGTCCGGGTTGATCACCAGGTCGCAAGGCGACCACCAGGTCGCGTAGCGGGATGAGCCCGGTGTCTCGTCTCCGGAGTTGAGTGCGGCGAGGTAGCCGGAACCGATACGCATCTCGGTGCAGGAGGTGTCGAAGCAGCTGTTGGCGCTGTCCGTGCCGTGATTGGGGCCGCCCAGCGACACCCAGGCGTCGACCTTGGAGGTCCCTCCGAGGTTCTTCAGGAAGTAGCGCGAGGAGAGCCCGCCCATGGAGTGGCTGACGATGTCGACTCGGGCGGCGCCGGTGGCCGCGAGCAGGCGGTCGACCTCGGCCGACAGCTGCCGGGCCGTCGTGGCGTTCGACTGGCGCCAGTCGTACGACCACTGGTCCAGGTGGGAGGACGGCCAGCCGTCGGTTCTGAATCGGTCGGCCATGACGTTCCAGTTGCCGGCGTCACCGGTGTAGCCGTGCACGAACAGGACGGGATCGGCGGTGGAGCTGCTCGACGCCTGGGCGGGAGCTGGGGCCTGCACCGCGAGGAGGGCGCCGGCCACGGCGGCGGCAGCGGTCATGAGGGTTTTCTTCACGATGGACTCTCACAGTGGGGTTCGGGGGAAGCGCTCGACGGCGCCGTCTGGCTGAAAGACCGCGTCGGGCGCTGCCCGGGTCACGGGAACACGGACTCGGCCTGTGGGCGTGCGGGAGCGTGCCGGGGGGCGGGTGCGCCGCGGCGGCACGGGGGCTAAGCGCTGGTGTTCTGAGGGTGGCGAGAGCGTACTGACCAGTAGGTACGGATGGTCAAGAGGTGCGCGTCGGGTTTCTTCGCCTGGTCGCCGCCGAGGTCTTCCGCCCGTCCCCTCAGGCCTCCCGCGGCTCCCACTCACCCCTGCGGGGTCCCGTCTCCATCCGGTCACTCCTCTACCGCTCGGTAGACACGGAACTCCGTGAATGGAACGCTCCTTACAGAGCGCGGACGGCTCAGACGCCGTTCACGACGTTCACGACGTTCACGCCGTTCACGCCTTTCACCTCCCGCCGGCGCTCCTGCCCGGCCTGCCTCGCCGCTCCGACGCGGCGACACGTCCTCGTAGCAGCCGAGTCTTCCTCCCTCGCCGAGAGGAGTTCATCCGATGAACCTGCGAACCGGCCCGGTGGTACTCACCGTCGGCCTCGCCACGGCCCTGGCACTCGCCGCGCCCACGACCGGCGCCGCCGCCCCCGCGGCCGCCGGGCCCACGGAGTTCACCGTGGACACCACGTCCGACGCGGTCGACGCCGACCCGTCGGACGGTCTGTGCCGCACCGCGTCGGGCACGTGCAGCCTGCGTGCCGCGGTGATGGCCGCCAACGCCCGCCAGGGCAGCACCATCATCCTGCCTCCCGGCCGCTACCGGCTGTCCATCCCGCCCGATCCCCGCCTGATCATCGGCGACAACCCCGACCCGACCACGGGTGACCTGAACGTCGCCGTGCCCACCACGATCCGCGGCTCCGGCGCGCGGACCACCATCATCGACGCCGACCACCTGGACCGCGCCTTCCGCATGCAGGCGGACACCCGGCTGTCCGATCTGACGATCACCGGGGGCACGGCCAAGCAGCGCGAACTGCCGGTCACCGACACCGGTGGCGGCGGCATCGCCAACGGGCACCACATGACGCTGCGACGCGTGGCCGTGACCGGGAACTCCGCGGGCTACGGCGGCGGCATCTTCAACACCCCCGGCTCGCACCTGGATCTGATCGAGAGCACCGTCAGCGGGAACGTCTCGGGAGAGGCCGGAGGCATCAGGTTCGACGACGGCGGAACCGTCATCAACTCGACCGTCGCCGACAACCGGGTGACGAACCCGGGCGACCGCCCCGGCAGCCTCGCCGGTTACGGCGGTGGCATCGACATCCGCGGCCGCGAAACCGTGTCGATCCTCAACTCGACGATCTCGGGGAACAGTTCCAGTGACGGCGGGGGCGGCATCAACATCGCCCCCGCCTACCTCGACAGCCTGCCCTCCCCGATCCCCGACATCATCGATCTGCCCCTGGGGCGGCTGACGCTGCGCAACTCCGTCATCGCCGGCAACACCGTCGACGGCAGGGCCGCCGACTGCGAGAGGGCCTTCGCCACCATCGCGTCGGAGGGCCACAACATCGACGGTGACGGCAGCTGCCGGCTCACCGCCGCCGGCGACCTGCCCAGCCGTACGCCGCTGGTCGGCCCGCTCGCCGACAACGGCGGCCCCACGGACACCGCCGCGCTGCTGCCGGGAAGCCCCGCCCTGGACGCCGCGGCCGACTGCCCGGCCACCGATCAGCGCGGTGTCGCCCGCCCGCAGGGTGCCGCCTGCGACATCGGCGCCTACGAGCAGACGTCATGACCGCGCCGCCCGCACCGGCATCAGGCGTGGCGACGAGATCGCCGAGCCCGCGCGGC
Organism: Streptomyces sp. TSRI0107; assembly: GCF_001905845.1. Classification (GTDB taxonomy): domain Bacteria; phylum Actinomycetota; class Actinomycetes; order Streptomycetales; family Streptomycetaceae; genus Streptomyces. The sequence continues at coordinate 169,601 of NZ_LIVZ01000015.1, forward strand.
GCCCCGGCCCTCGGCCTGATCGCGGTCGTGGCCCTGCTGCTGTCCTGCCTCGCCGTCGCCCCGAGCACGGCCGCCGCCGCTCATGACTCCCTGGTCCTGCGCACCGACCGCGGCTGGGTGCGCGGCGCGGCGCACGGAGACGGCATCCGGGTCTTCCAGGGCATCCCCTTCGCCGCCCCGCCGACAGGCGAGCTGCGCTGGCGTCCCCCACGGCCCGCCGAGCGCTGGCCGGGCGTGCGGGACGCCACCGCGCCTGCCCATCCCTGCCCCCAGCTGCCGCTGACACTGCTCCCCGACGGCGGCCCCGTCCTGCCCGGCGCGTCCAACCGCACCGGCAGCACGACGGAGGACTGCCTGTACCTCAATGTGTGGACACCCGCCCGTACCGGCGGCCGGCCCCTCCCCGTGCTGGTGTGGCTGCACGGCGGCGGCAACGCCTACGGCGCCGGCAGCGACTACGACGGTTCGGCGCTGGCCGCGCGCGGCATGGTCGTGGTGACCGTCAACTACCGCCTGGGAGCGTTGGGCTTCCTCGCCCACCCCGCCCTGTCGTCGGAGAGCGAGGACCACGCCTCCGGGGACTACGGCCTGATGGATCAGCAGGCCGCGCTGCGCTGGGTCCGGCGCAACATCGGCGCCTTCGGCGGCGACCACGGCCGGGTCACCCTCGGCGGTCAGTCCGCCGGATCCGTGGACACCTGCGCCCATATCGCCTCCCCGACCGCCGAAGGCCTGTTCCAGCGGGCGATCCAGCAGAGCGGGAGCTGCGCCTCGGACGGTGGACTGACCCCGCTCACGCTGGGCGCGGCCGAGCGGCGAGGAGCCGACTTCGCGGCCTCGGCCGGCTGCCCGGACCCGGCGACCGCGGCGGCCTGTCTGCGCGCCCTGTCCACCAGCGAGCTGCTGCGCGGCACCGGGACCGGGACCGGGACGGCTTCCTTGTGGGGTCCGAACACCGGGCCGCGTGTCCTCCCGCGCGCTCCGGACAGGGCGTGGGCCGAGGGACGAGTGAACGCCGTCCCGACGCTGATCGGCAGCACCCACGACGAGTACCGGTACTTCACCGCGCTGTACGTGGACCTGCTCGGCGGCGGCCCGCTGACTCCCGCCTCGTACTCCGCCCTGGTCGGGCTCCAGCACGGGGGCCGCGCGGCGGCGGTCCTGCGCACGTATCCGGCCTCGGCGTATCCCTCCCCCAACCTGGCCTACTCCGCCGTCAACACCGACCAGCGGTTCGCCTGCCCGGCACGGGCCGACAGCCGGCTGTACGGCACCCGGACGCCCGTCTACGCCTACGAGTTCCACGACCCCGAGGCGCCACCGTTCATCCCGGCGCCGCACACGCCGCAGGGCGCGTTCCACGCTTCCGAACTGGCGTATCTCTTTCCCATGGACGCGATGCGCCTGACGCCCGCCCAGCGGCGGCTGTCCGCGACGATGACCTCCTACTGGGCACGGTTCGCGGCCACCGGCGATCCCAACGGCCCCCATGTCCCCGCCTGGCCCCGCCACACGGCCGAAGGAGACCGCGTCCAGGTGCTGGCGCCGGACCGGGTCGCGTCCACCACCGGCTTCGCGGCCGACCACCACTGCGCGTTCTGGTACCCCTCCCCCACCTGACCGCCGGGCGTCATGCCCTGTCCGTGCCGTCACGCGACAGGGCATCGTCACCGGAGGTCCCGTCCGCGAGCACGCCGTGGTGAGCCGCGAGCGCGAGCAAGGCGACGTGCAACGGCTCGGTGTCCAGGACGGCACTCGGATCGAACCAGCGTGCGACGACGGTGCCGCTCGCCATCCTGAGAGTGAAGCGAGCCAGCTCGTCCGCGACCTCCGGTCGCTCGTTCAGCCCGAACACGGCGCTCAGCGCATCCCGGCACCAGGCCACCAGCGCGTCGCGGTAGTGGTGCACCTCGGCCACTGCCGCCGCGCCGGCGTCCTGCTGCACCAGGCCCAGCCCCAGCAGAAGCTTCACACCACGCGGCTGACACTGGAGCGCGGCCTGGACCTGCGCGAGGAAGACGTGCAGACGCTGCCCGGCATCGGCCCCCTGCACCTCGACCGGGGGCAGGGCCGCCAGCAGCGCGGTCCTCGCACGCTCCAGCACCGCGACGTAGATCCCGTCCTTGCTGCCGAAGTGCCAGTAGATGGAGCTGGCCGGCAGACCGCAGTCGGCGGAGATCATGGAGATGGAGGTCGCGGCGTAGCCGTGCCGCGACATCAGCTCGCCGGCGCTGTCGAGAATCGCGTCGCGGGACCGTGCGCCGCGGTCCTGGGCCGGTGCCTGCGTCATACAGCCGACTCTAGGCGAGAACCCGGTGTCCGCTCAGCCGTCTGCGGGGCCCGTTCGGGTCCCGGGACCCCCGCAGCGGACGGCAACGGCCGCGATGTCGTCGTCGAGTCTTCCGCCGCTGTAGCGGAGCAGGTCCTGGTGGAGCCGGTCCAGCAGCTCTCGGGGCGCCGTCGGGCCGAGCTGCCGCATCCACTCCGGCAGCGGGAAGAACGTACCGGTGCGGTCCCGGGTCTCCGTCACGCCGTCGGTGTAGATCAGCATCTGGTCGCCCGAGGTGAAGGCGACGGTGTCGACGTTGTAGTCGGCTCCGAGGAGCGCCGCCAGGTTGAGGGGCGGCGAGGGAGCGCTGGGCTCGAGGACGCGGATCTCCCCGCTCCGCACCAGCAGTGGCGGGGGGTGCCCGCAGTTGAGGATTCTCACCACCCCGCCGCCGTACTGGATCTCGGCGATCAGAGCGGTGGCGAAGTGCTCGGGCTGGTCCGGGTCGAGCATCGCCAGGCTGTAGCGGCCCAGGCTGGTCTCCAGGCGGCGGATGATGCCCTTCAGGTCGGGCTGGTCGTACGCGTTCTCCCTGAAGCAGTTGATCACCGCCGAGGCGGCGCCCACCGCCGACAGCCCCTTGCCGCGCACGTCACCGATGAGCAGCCGGACCCCGTACGGCGTGTCGGCCACCTCGTAGAAGTCGCCCCCGATCCGGGCCTGCTCCTGGGCCGCCAGATACAGCGACTCGATCTCGACGTCCTGGACCCGGCAGGGCATGGGACGCAGCAGCACCTTCTGAGCCGCGTCCGCGACGAGCCGGACCTGGAAGAGGGCCTCCTCCCGCTGGAGCCGGAGACGGCTCGTGTACGCGGCCGCCAAGGTGACCGCGACGATGGCGGCCGCCGTGTAGGGCGTCCCCAGATCGGAGTAGAACTGGCTGAGCACGATCATGACGAGCAGACAGAACGCCCCCAGCAGCATCGTGGGCACCACCGGCCACATCGCGGCGGCGAGGGCGGGTGCGGCGGGCAGGAGACGGCTGAAGGCGATCTCCCTGGGGGTGGCGAAGGCCAGGCCGGAGATGAGGAGGGTGAGGATCAGGGGGGACAGCACTACGGCCTCGCGCCGGCCACCGTACGGGGCGCGGTGACGCCGAGGCCGTCCTGTTCTGATCACAAAAGTATCCTATCGGGGCATAACGGGCTTCGTTTCGTGAGAGGGCGCGCGCCAGCGTCAGCTCCCCCGAGTGGTGCTATCAAGGGTGTATGGAGGTATTTTCCGGGCGCCCTCGGAGCCCGGAACGTCATCCGTCTGTCGGACGTTCTCGCGAAGGCCGAGCCTCGCTGCTGAACCTGCGCAGTGCGGCCGGTCAGGTGTTTCTGCTCCAGATCGTCATCGTGGTCCTGCTGGTCGCGGCGGCGGTGGTGGGGATGGTGCTCCAGGCGGCGAGTGACGCTCTGCAGCAAGGGCGCCGGGAGTCGGTCGTCGCGGCCCAGACGTTCGCGAACGCCCCCGGCACGGCCGCGGCGCTGCAGAGCCCGGACCCGTCGGCGGTGCTGCAGCCGCGGGCCGAGGAGGCACGCAAGCGCGCGGGCATGGACTTCATCGTCGCCATGAACACGGAGGGGATTCGCTACACGTACCCGTACCCCCAGGAGATCGGGAAGAAGTTCGTCGGCACCATCGAACCGGCGCTGCAGGGCCGTACCGTCGTCGAGCAGGCCGGCGGTCCGCCGCTGCCCGTGGGCAAGGGGACGAACGTGCAGGCGGTGGTCCCGGTGACCGACTCGCGCGGCGAGGTGGTCGGCCTGGTCTCCGCCGGGCTCACGGTCAAGAACGTGGCGCAGCTGTGGCTGCCGCAGCTGCCGATCATCCTGGGCAGCGGCGCCGCAGCGCTCGTGCTGGCCATCGCGGGAACCACGCTGGTGATCCGGCGGCTGCGGCGGCAGACCCGCGGCCTGGCCCCGGTCGAGCTGGCGCAGCTGTACGAGCACCACGACGCGGTCCTGCACGCGGTGCGCGAAGGCGTGCTGATCATCGGCCCCGACGGGCGGCTGCTGCTGGCGAACGACGAGGCGATGCGACTGCTCGGACTGCCGGAGCAGGTGCAGGGGCGTCCGGTGCGGGAGCTGGGACTGCCGGAGCCGATGCTGCGCCTGCTGTCGTCGCCGGACGCGGTCACCGACGAGGTGCACAGCGTGGGGAACCGGATGCTGGCGGTGAACAAGCGGCCGACGTACCCGCACGACGACCGGGCCGGCTCCGTGGTGACGCTGCGGGACACCACGGAACTGGCGGCGGTCTCGGGGCGGGCCGAGGTCGCGCGCGAGCGGCTGAAGCTGCTGTACGAGGCCGGGATGGGCATCGGGACGACGCTGGACGTGGGGCGTACCGCGCAGGAGCTGGCCGACGTCGCGGCGCGGCAGTTCGCCGACCTGGTGACGGTGGATCTGCTCGACGCGGTGCTGCGCGGATGGGAGCCGACGGCGGAGGGCTGGCGGCATCTGCGCCGGGCGGCGATCGGCGGCGACCACCAGAGGGTGCCGGTGTATCGACTGGGCGAGGTGATCACGTTCTCGGTCCACACCCCGCAGATGCGGACGCTGCAGGAAGGGCGGGGCCTGCTGGAGACGGACCTGTCGCAGGCGCGAGGCTGGCGGGAACAGGATCCGGAGCGCGCCCGCAAGGCCCTGGAGTGCGGGCTGCGGTCGCTGGTGACGGTGCCGCTGCGGGCGCGGCACGTGGCGCTGGGCGTGGCGAACTTCTACCGGACGGCGGACTCCCCGGCGTTCGAACCGGAAGACCTCGACATCGCGGAGGAGCTGGCCGTCCGGGCGGCGGTGGCCCTCGACAACGCCCGGCGGTTCACCCGGGAGCACGCGATGGCGGTGACACTGCAGCGCAGCCTGCTGCCGCGCGGTCAGCCGGATCAGGACGCGCTGGAGGTGTCCTGGCGGTATCTGCCCGCGGAGGCGGGAGTGGGCGGGGACTGGTTCGACGTCATCCCGCTGCCCGGGGCTCGCGTCGCCCTGGTGATGGGTGACGTCGTCGGGCACGGCCTGCACGCGGCGGCGACGATGGGCCGGCTGCGCACCGCGGTGCACAATTTCTCCACCCTCGACCTGCCCGTGGACGAGGTGCTCGGGAACCTGGACGACCTGGTCGTCCGCATGGACAACGAGGAGGGCGCGGACGACGCCGCAAACGGCCACGAGGGGCAGGGCGTGACGGGCGCGACCTGTCTCTACGCCGTCTACGACCCGGTGGCGGGGTCCTGCACGATGGCCCGCGCGGGACACCCGGAGCCGATGGTGCTGCTCCCGGACGGGACGGTCACCTGTCCCGGGGTCCCGGCCTCGGCGCCCCTGGGTCTGGGCGGCTACCCCTTCGAGACCGCCGAGTTCACCGTGCCGGAGGGCTCACAGCTGGTGCTGTACACCGACGGCCTGGTGGAGGACCGCGCCCAGGACATCGACGTGGGGATGGAGAGGTTGCGCCGGGCGCTGGACGGCTTCGGGGACCGCAGTCCGGAGGAGACGTGTCAGGCGGTGATGGACGCGCTGCAGCCGTCGCCCTCCTTCGACGACATCGCGCTGCTCACGGCACGTACCCGGATCTACCCGCCCTCGCGCGTGGCCGAGTGGGACGTGCCGCCGGACCCGGCGCTGGTGCCCTCGGTGCGGGCGCGCTGCCGGGAGACCCTGGCGCAGTGGGGGCTGGAGGAGACCGGATACGCCACGGAGCTGATCGTCAGCGAGCTGGTCACGAACGCGATCCGGTACGGCTCGCCGCCGATCGGCGTGCGGCTGCTGCACGGACGCTGTCTGACCTGCGAGGTGTCGGACGGCAGCGGCACCTCGCCACGCCTGCGGCGGGCAGCGACCACGGACGAGGGCGGACGGGGGCTGTTCCTGGTGGCGCAGTTCGCCCAGCGATGGGGAACGCGGCACACGCCCCGCGGCAAGGTCATCTGGGCGGAACAGTTCCTCCAGGACGGCGCTTCCGGCGCCTCACACCCCGCACCGGTCAGCTTCCTCCTCGACCAGTTCGACCTGGATCAGTTCGACCTCGATCAGGATTGATTGATCCCGGCTTGTGAGCGCCTGCCGAGCCCTTCCCCGGCTCGGCCGTGCGTCAGGACTTCAGCTCGCCCGGGCCACTGTCCATGACGATGTGCAGGCCGTCTCCCATGACCGCCGCCGCCCGTACCTTGAGGCCGAGGGCCTCGGCTGCGGCCTTCACTCCGGGGGGCTCGGCCTCGCTGTCGCCGGAGAGCCCCTCTCCCGCGGCCTTCCCGTCGTCCACCGGTACCAGGGCTAGGCCACCGGAGTGATCCACTTCCGGCTCCAGCACCATTTGCCTCGGCGCGCCTATCCCGGCTGTCTCCACGGTGACGGTCCCCTCTTGCCTGTTCATGGCCACGGACGTCACCCCTATGCCCGGTGCCACCTTCCTGAAGGCTTCCGCCATGGAGTCCTCGTCCACGATGGCCATCCCGTGGACACGCTCGAAGTCGGGCGATGAGCCCAGCCGAAGACCGAACACCTCGAGCTGGATCGACACGCCCGTGTACGGTCCCAGCGTGGCGTTGTCCGCCACGACGTCCACCTGTTCCAGTCGTTCCCCGGTCAGGGCGGCCAGAGCCCAGCCGTCGCGCTGCCGGACCGTGGCGTCGGCGCCGACGAGGCCCGGGTCCTTCCGGATCCGGTCCGCGACAGCCTCCCGGGCCATCCACTCGGCCGCCCCGCCCATCGCGGCCAGACACAGGCCGACGATCATGACGACGCCTATCGGGTGTTCGGTCACAACCGATCTCAGCCGGACAAAACGGGTCACGCCATTCTCCTTGGACGCAGCGAGCAGGATGTTGCGCGCATGACTGATTGATGGAAGACGGAATGTCTGTTTGAGCACGCCCGACGCGATGCCCTCGCATCGGTGCACCGGTGGCCTGCGCACGGCTCGCGACGATGGAAGCACGCGGCGCCTGGGAACCGAACGGCGAGAACGTCCGTGTTCAGCGGGGACCGGTGGAGAGATGCTCCACGATCCGCACGGAACCGAGGACCTGAATCACGGTTCTCCACGCGGCGGCTGCCTGCCGGCCACGGTCCGACGGGGCAGCGCGGGCGGCTCCGCCGGAAAGCCGTCGTCAGCGCCGTCCCCGGCTACGGCGGCCTGCGCATCAGGGGTCTCACTCGCGCCGAACCAGGACACGGCCTCCCCGTCGGCCGGCGGGACCACCGGCCGAGGCGTCCTCGCCACGGCTGCCGCCCGCCCGGCCGGTGCCGGCCGGGAGCCGGTGCCGACGGGCAGGAAGAAGACGTCGCCGACGATGTCGGAGTGGAGGGTGACGATGCCGGAAGGCAGTTCCAGGTGGGCACTGCTGCTGGGTGACACGGCCGCGTGCGCGGCGAGGTGCCGCAGTTGGTCGCCGGTGACGGTCTCCTCCCGGATGAACTCGCCCCCGACCGAGCTCAGCCCCTGGAAGCGGCTGGTGTAGCGAGGGGCGGTGATGCGCTGGACCTCGCCCGCGGCGAGCCGGTGGACCAGTGCGAACCGGCTGTCGGGCCGAGCGCGCTCCTCCCACCAGCCGGCCACCACGTCATCGGACAGGACCGGCCCGCCCGGCCGGTCGGGCCTCTCCCACCGGCCGTCGCGGCGCCACCACTCCAGCCCGTCGGGGCTGCTGGCGCAGTCCCCGTCCACCAGCGGCGGAAGCGTGGTGGCTGCCTGAGCGGCACGCGCCTGCGCGAAGAACTGGGCGGCCGCCAGACGTGGCCCCTGGTGCGCACCGGTGGCGCGCCCGGGCGTGACGGGAAGAGCAGAAGTAGGCATGGGAAATCTCCTGACTGGCCGCGGCGGAGATGCGGGCCGGTCCTGGCGGTGCGGGAGAGCGGTCAGGTCGCCGCGACACCGCTCAGGCTGTGATGGGCTTGGTGTCGGAGCACTTGGTGAACGGCTTCCACGGCCTGCTGCCGTCCACCTGCGGGGCACCCGCGTAGGTCGGGTTGCCGGTGATGGTCTGTGTCTTCTCCTCGTGTGTGACGTCGATGCCGAACAGCTTGAATCCCACGCCGAGCGAGCCGGCGGACAGGCCGAAGCCGATTCCGAGGGAGGCGTTCCACCAGTCGGTGTCGACGTCGTAGTCCAGGCTGGAGATCTGGGCGTTGTCGTGCAGCAGGCGCTCGATCGGCCCCGCGGTCGCGGACGACTTGTCCGCGAGGTCACTCGGGGAGGGGACGCCTCGTTCCGCGGGGTTGCCGCCGCGGCCGCGTATCCAGTCCTCCACGGCTGTGCGGTCCTCGTCGTCGGTCAGCACGATCTCGGCGCTCTCGGTGTGCAGCGTGGAATGGGTCTTGCCACCGCCCGCGCCGATGTCGATCGTGACCGGGCCGGTGTTCACGGAGCCGCCGACGTTGATGCCGCCGCCCCTGCCGCTTTCCTCGCTCGTGACGATCTTCAGCTTCTCGGGGCGGTGCGGCTTCTTCTCCTTCACCTCCTTGTCGTACGCGGCGGCGTCGTAGGTGACGGCGATCTGCTGCATGTGCGTGCCGTCGGCCTTGCCTCCCACGCCCGCGCTGCCGCCCATGGAGAAGGTGTAGACGAAGGTGACCTTCCCCGCGTCCGGACCGGTCTTCGTGCGCATGACGACCACGTCCTTGCTCATGGCCCCGGACAGGCCCTGGAGAGAGCCGCCGCCGACGCCCTTGGTGTCCGGAGCGGAGCCGACGAGGGTCTCCTGGGCCTGCTTGGTCCTGCGCGCGAGCTCGGCGGACGAGGCCCCCGGATTGGCCTTCTTGATCTCCTTGGCGATGTCGTCCTTCAGGGACTTCAGCTTCTTGTCGTCCTTGGCGTACTTCCCGCCGAAGCTCACGTCGCCCGACACGTCGGTCGTGGTCTTGGTGATGTCGACGTCCGGAGCCTTCTCGGGATCGACGTCGGGCTTCTTCTTCTTTGCGTGGTGGCCGCAGACCATGCCGAGCTCGGTGGAATGAGGGCCCGCCGGGCGGCTGCGGCACTTCTCCGCCGCCTTGAGGAACTCCGCGAACTGCTTCGCGTCCTTGAGGTTCTCCTCCAGGTCCTTCTGGTGGTCGTCCGACTTGTGGGCGTTGAACATCCACTGCCCGCCGCTGCCGCTGCTCTTGACGTAGCTGCCGCCCAGCGATGCGCCTCCGCCCCAGTTCTTCAGACCCGGGATGCTCGCACTGATGCTGCCGGCGACTCCCCCGCCCTTGGTGGCCATGCGCTCCAGCGTCACCGAGCCGTCCGACCACTGCTGGACCTTGATCTGCTCGCTGGAGGAGATCTTGATGAAGAGGATCTGCACGACCACGGTGTCCTTCGTCTCTTCCGACGAGAGCAGACACTTGGCCGGCTGGAAGGGATCGTCGTCCGGCGGCGGCGCCTCGGGACCGCCGGTGGGATCACCGTCCCCCGGCGGCTTGCCCGCGTCGTCGCCCTTTCCGCCGCATCCGCCGCCGCCGGCCAGTCGCTCGACCTGACAGATCAGTTTGTGGTCGACGTCCGTTCCGAGTGCGGTTCCCGCAATGGCCAGGACGACGGCTCCGACCACCGCGACCAGACCGAGATACTCCGTGGTCCCCTGTCCACGGTCCGCGTCCGTCGCGCCCCCGCGCACCGTCCGTTCCGGTTCCGAACCACGCATGCTCCAGCCTCTCGGTCGTCCAACCGCTACTCGTATACGGCCACTTCGGCGGGTATGACGGTAGGAACGGACCAGGACTCGGCGACAGGGCCCCCGGTGCCCATCGGGGCCTAATGCAGGCCCAAAGCCATGACGCCGTCACGCGGTGTGCGGCCATGGAGAGAATCTCCATCCCTGGTGTGACGGTGTGGTCGATCGCTCCATGGCCTTCGGAAACCACGGCCGCATCATGGAGAGCATGGAAGACCGACGTCCGACCACCTCGTCCGGTGACCCGTGGCTCGACATGCTGACCGACGGCTGGACGTCCGTGGAGATCGAGGATTACCGCCGCCTGCGGCTGACCGAGTCGCCGGCGCACGAACATCAGGCCATCGAGGTCCAGGCCTTGCGTACGCTCGCGCTCCGCGAGCGGCTGGCGGAACAGCAGCGGCACGCGGACGAGCTCAGGGTCCTCAACGGTCTCGCGCGGCGGCTCGCGTCACTGAGGGCTTCTTCGGAGGTGCTGCAGGAGGTGGCCGTCCAGGCACGGCGCCTGCTGGGCGTCGACGTCTCGTACATCATGCTGACCGAGGCGGACGGGACACTGCGCATCGACGTCGCGGACGGATCGATGGGATCGAGCCTGCGCGGCATCCGGTTGCCCTCACAGAGCGGTCTCGGCGGCGAGGTCGTACGCACGGGCCGGCCCGTCTGGAGCGAGGCGTACCTCGACGACACCTGCTTCCCCCACACCCCGTCGAGTGACGCGGCGGCCGCCGACGAACGGCTGGGCGGAATCCTCGGGGTCCCGCTGATCGCCGGGGAGGAGACCATCGGTGTCCTGTTCGCCGCCGACCGGCGCTCGCGGCTCTTCGTCGCGCGGGAGGTGGAACTGCTGGCCGCACTGGCGTCGCATGCCGCGGTGGCCATCACGAACGCACGACTGTTCGAGCAGTACCGGGCCACGGCCCGCGACCTCCAGACCGCCTACGAGCACCTCACCCACACCGACAACGTGCGTCAGCGCGCCATCGAGCTGCGCGAGGAACTCACCGGCGTGATCATCCACGGAGGGGGCTTCAAGGAGATCGCCGCCGCCCTCGAGAGCGCGCTGGGCACACCGGTCGCCGTCTTCGACCACCTCGACAAGCGGCTGGCGGGGTCACCCGTGGGGGTGCCGGGCGGGCCGGGCGGGGTCAGGGAGCTCGTCGGCCTCGCCGGCGATCCCGCCCCTCGCCGGCTTCGCGACGAGCACGGTGAGCGCGTCATGGTCCCGGTGCTGCTGCGCAGCGGATACGCCGGCTGCCTCGTCGCGGCGTCGCCCACACCGATCGACGACGAGGCCGTGCATCTGCTGACCATCGGCGCGACCTCGGTGGCGCTGGTCGTCATGTCCGAGCGCTCCCTCGCGGAAGCCGAGCGGCGCAACCGCGGCGAGGTCATCAACGCGCTGCTCTCCTCGGACATCGACGAGGCGACCACCCGGCGAAGAGCCCGGTCCGCGGGAATCGACATGGAGAGGATCACGGCCGTCGCCGTACTCGATCCAGCGCCCGACGACTCCCACGGAGCCGTCCAGTGGGGGCAGCGGCTCGTGTCCGAGCTCGGCGGCTGGTCGGCCGAGTACTCGGACCACGTCGTCGCGCTGATCGCCGGGGCCTCCCCCGTGGAGGTACGGGACCGGCTCACGTCCCTCGCCGCCGGAACGGAGCTGCCCTGCACGGTCGGCGTCGCGTCCTGCTCGGGTGGCAGCCGCGCTGCCCGCGACTCCCATGAGAAGGCCCGGCAGACAGCCACCGTGCTGAACGCCCTCGGAAGACCGGGAACCTGCGCCCAGGCGTCCGAACTCGGCGTCTACCGAGGCCTGTTCAATCAGGCGGGGCGAGACGAGATAGCCGCGTTCGTGCGCCTCACCATCGGCCCGTTGCTCGAACACGACCGACGACGCCGGCGTACGCTCGCGCACACCCTGGGCGTGTATCTCGATCAGTCCCGGCACCACGCCAGGACCTGCGGCGAGCTGCACATTCACGCCAACACCCTGTACCAGCGCCTGGAGAAGATCACCGAGCTCATCGGGCCCCGCTGGAAGGACCCCTCGCACAGCCTCGAGATTCAGCTCGCGCTGCGGATGCAGCGCCTGCTCGACACCTTGGCCCCGCGCCATGACTGACCCGCTGAGCCTGGGCCCCCGAATCGCCGACCGTGCATGCCCGCCTTTCCCTTGCCGGCCGGCCTGGTCGCGCAGCTCACAGCGCCGGCCTGCCCGATCCGGCGGCCGCCGTGCCCGTTTGCCGTTCCACGCGCCCGTGGTCGTGACCGTACGGGCAAGGGCGGCAGCTCCCCGGCAGTCCACTGCCCGGACGTCAATTGGGCCTGTTATGGGCCCGCCTGGGTACGGCGGCCCTGTCATGGGCCCTGATTCGTTCGTAGCGTCTTCTCCAGGGAACCGGGTCGGAAGCTTCGCAGGAACGTGACGAACGCGTGAGACGGAAAAAGCTTGGTGTGCGGGCGATCGCCGGCTGTGCCGCCGGTCTGCCCATTGATGTGCCATGCATTGCGGATTGGGCCGATGGCACAACGTACGGCCACTTATGTTGACGAGTTTTCCCTCACGGCCTTAGATCTGCGCCAGATGACTGGTTCAGCGGCTGATGCCCGGAAGCTGGGATCCGAATGGAGCTTGGGATCCGAATGGAGCTCCGGACACGAGCCGAGACGTTCCGTGCGGTCGCATCGGTCATGACCGACGGCAGGCAACCGCGAGAACAAGAAGCGCCGTTGCCGTTCCGAATCGATTCGGCGCACCCCAGGAAGGCAGGTGTGCCGACAGCCGTCAGACAAGGAGCCCGCGTGTCCACTGCGATCGCCGTCACCAGCGCCGACATGGCGCTGCCCGCACAGGACGACCGCACCGTGCCCGCCGCCGTCCTGAACGATCTGGACCGGCAGCCGATGGAACATTCCGTGGATGCCGTGCGGACCCTGCTCGACCGGCACGGGCACGTGATCGTCGTCTACTCGGACGCCGTCCCGGCGGCCGTGAATCGCCGGCTGCACGCGGTACGCTCCCTGCTGGAGAGCGATCGCATCGCCCTGTTCCGGCCGGAGCTGCCGCCTCTCGGTGTCGCCGTGCTGGCACGCCAGTTGAGGCAGCTGGCCGCCTGTGGGATCAGCCCCGGCGTGCTCGCCTCGGCCGGGACGCTGCTCACCCATTACGTCCACTGCGGCGCCGTACTGAATTCCGTCATCCGCCTCGACCGCGTGCCCGTCGGACTCAAGGCGCACGCGAAGTCGTGGATGCCTGGCAGCCGGTTCGGCGTGATCGCCCACCCCGCCCCCCAGCTGATCCGCGTGGGCGGCGAAGCCACCCTCACCGGACCGGACTTCGGCAGCTGGATGCTCGTCGCCAAGGGCCGGCTCGAGTCGGACTGGGCCGGCGCCACCCTGGCCCCGGCCTGGAACATGGCCGGGCTGCGCGAGGCGGCGCTGCCGGCCGAGTCGGCGGCATGGTGGGGGACGGGAAAGCTGGTCGAGTTCTGCACCTACCTGCCCGACCCGCTGGTCCTGTACCAGCTGGTCACCTCGGCGCGTCGAAGCGTGTGCCACTGGTGTGGCATCGATGTCATCGGCGACCACTGCGTCTTCTGCTCGGCCACCGCGCCGGCCGGTGACGAGCCCGTTCGTGAGGCTCACACGTCCCCGGAGTGAGCCCGCGCCGGCCGGCCCCACTGTCCCACTTTGCTCGACCGATATCCCCCGATGAGGTTGCACGGTTCATGAACTCCCGTCAGCGCCGCGGCGTGATACTTCTGCTCCTGTCCGTCCTCTGTGCCCTCGGCGCGTTCGCGGGCGTGCTGTCCGTGATCAACGACGCCAAGTCGAAAGTCGGACCCGAGGTCACGGCCTACCGGCTCAAGACCGATGTGAAGCCGTACACGCCGCTGGCCACGAGCCAGTTCGAGAAGATCAAGATGCCGAAGCGGTGGCTGTCGCCCAACGCCGTCACCGACATCACCCGGATCCAGGGGAAGACCGCGGTCACCACACTCCGGCAGGGCTCCCTGCTGCAGAGCGACATGATCGTGGACCAGCCCGTCCTGCGGCCGGGACAGCAGGAGGTCGCCATCATGATCGACGCGGCGACCGGCGTGGCCGGCAAGATCACCCCGGGCTCCAAGGTCAACGTGTACGCCACCTTCCCGGGGAAGCACGAGGGCGATCCCGCTCAGTCCAAGGTCATCGTGACCGGCGCCAAGGTGCTCGACGTGGGCCGGATCACCGCTCTGGACCCGGTCTCCGACGGCAGGGAGCCGAAGCTCGGCGAGGCCGTCCCCATCACCTTCGCGCTCGACACCACCGACGCCCAGCGCGTCACCTACGCCGAGTCCTTCGCCCAGCGCGTCCGGCTCGCGCTGGTCGCGCCCGGCGGCGACAGCGGCGTTCCCGCCGAGGACCGGACCTATGAACTCGCGAAGGACAAGTGAGAGGCCCGCATGCCCACGAGGATCCTCCCGGCTGTCGGTGACGCGGACGCGGTCCGGTCCCTCACGACACTGCTCAGCCAGCTCCCGGACGCGGAGCCCCTGACCCCCGTCGCCGACTCCACCCAGCTCGTCGACACCCTCGCGCGCCTGGCCGCCGAGTCCGTCGACGAACTGCCCGAGGTGGTGGTCGTGCACGAGCGCGTCGGCCCGGTCCCCGCCCTGGAGCTGATCCGCGAAGTGGCGCTGCGCTTCCCGGCCGTCGGCGTCATCCTGGTCACCTCCGACGCCGGCCCCACCCTGTTCCAGGCCGCCATGGACTCCGGGGCGCGCGGGCTGGTGGCCCTGCCCCTGAGCTACGAGGAACTGGTCAGCCGGGTACAGGCGGTGGCCCAGTGGTCCGTGGGCGTACGGCGCCATCTCGGGCACGGCGGCGACGTGTTCACCGGCACCGGCGGGCGGGTGGTGACGGTGAGCGGCGCCAAGGGCGGTGTGGGCGCCACCCTGACGGCCGTCCACCTCGCCCTGGCCGCACAGTCCTCCGGCCACAGCACGGCCCTGGTCGACATGGACCTCCAGGCCGGGGACATCGCCTCCTACCTGGACGTCCGGTTCCGCCGCTCGGTCGTGGACCTGGCCGCCATCACCGACATCTCCCCCCGCGTCCTGGCCGACGCCGTCTACCGCCACGGCACCGGTCTCGCGCTGCTGCTCGCCCCCGGCGAGGGCGAACGCGGCGAGGAGGTCACCGACCGGGCCGCCCGCCAGCTCGTCAGCGTCCTGCGTTCCCGCTACGAGGTGATCGTCCTGGACTGCGGCGCCCAGATGAGCGGCGCCGCGGCGGCCGCCGTGGAGATGGCCGACACCGCGCTGCTGCTCACCACCCCGGACGTGGTCGCGGTACGCGCCGCGAAACGGACGGTTCGTATGTGGGGCCGGCTCCAGATCCGCAAGGCCGAGGAGACCACGGTCGTCGTCAACCGCCACAGCCGCGATACGGACATCCAGCCGCCCCTCGTCCGGAAGATCACCGGCGCGGGGCTGGCGGGCACGGCGATCCCCGCGAACTTCAAGGAGCTTCAGGGCGCGGTCGACGCCGGCCGCATCCACGAGCTGGACGACAAGAGCACGGTCAAGCAGGCCCTGTGGGCTCTCGCGGGCGAGCTGGGCATCGTCAAGGCCCCCGACGCCGAGCGCAAGGGCGGCGGACGGCTGCGGGGCGACCGGGGGCCGCTGCGTGTCCGGCGGCGCAAGGAGGCGGGGCGATGAGCGCGCGGGCGACGTCCTCGGCTCGCCGGGGATCCGGGCGCGCATTCCGCTCGGACCGCGGCCAGGTCGCCGTCGAGCTGCTGGGCATGGCACCGGTGATCATCATCACGCTCGTGCTGCTGTGGCAGTGCGTGCTGCTCGGATACACGTACACGCTCGCGGG
Organism: Streptomyces sp. TSRI0107; assembly: GCF_001905845.1. Taxonomy (GTDB): domain Bacteria; phylum Actinomycetota; class Actinomycetes; order Streptomycetales; family Streptomycetaceae; genus Streptomyces. Next base: position 185,440 of record NZ_LIVZ01000015.1, read on the forward strand.
GAACGCCGCGGACGAGGCGGTGCGGGCGGGGACGGCCGCGACCGGCGACCGGCAGGACGCCTGCGAACGGGCTGGACGGAAGAACCTGCCGAGCGCATGGCGGGACGGCGCGACCATCGGCTGTTCCCTGGACAGGACGGGCTTCGTCACGGCCGACGTCGGCCTCGAGGTGCCGGTCCTCTTCCCCGGGACGATCGGCTTCCCCGTCACGCTGCACGGCCGCGCCGGCGCCGTCGGGGAGGTGACGGACTGACATGACGTACGCCAACGGGCGCCGCGACCGCACAAGCCACCGGCACGACGACCGGGGTCAGGCCGCCCTCGAATACCTCGGGTCCCTTCCGCTCCTGCTTCTGGTCGGCATGGCCGCCGTCCAGATCGGGCTCGTCGCCCACGCCGCCCAGCAGGCCGGCACGGCGGCCCGGGCCGGGGCGCGGGCCGCCTCCCTGGGTCTGGACGATCAGCGGGCGTGTGAGCGGGCGGTCAGCAGCCGGCTCGCGGACGAGATCGTCTGCGAGCAGTCTCCCGGCGGGGACACGGCCACCGTCACGGCCACGGTCCGCATCCCGTCGGTCATTCCCCTCTGGGACCCGATCGGCGACGCCCGCCGGACCGCCACCATGCCGCTCGACCGCTGACCAAGTACGAGGAGCCCTGCACAGCCATGAGCCTGCGCGCACGTATCAACGCCCCCGAGGGGCAGGCCGGCCGTGGGGAGGACGGTCATCTGGTCGCCTCCTACCGGACCAAGCTGCTGGAGGAGATCGACCTCGCGGAGATGAGTTCGCTGGCCGCCGCCGAGCGCCGGGCGCGGCTGGAGCGGGTCCTCGGGCACATCGTCAGCCGCGAGGGCCCGGTCCTGTCGACCGTGGAGCGCTCGCAGCTGATCCGCCGGGTCGTGGACGAGGCGCTCGGCCTCGGCATCCTCGAACCGCTCCTGGAGGACCCGTCGATCACGGAGATCATGGTGAACGGCCCGGACTCGGTCTTCGTGGAGCGCCGCGGCCGGGTCGAGCAGCTCGCCCTCGGTTTCCCCTCCAACGACCAGCTGATGCAGACCATCGAGCGGATCGTCTCGACGGTCAACCGCCGGGTCGACGAGTCCAATCCGATGGTCGACGCCCGCCTCCCCTCCGGCGAGCGCGTGAACGTCATCATCCCGCCGCTGTCCCTGACCGGCCCCGTCCTCACCATCCGCCGCTTCCCGCGCTCCTTCACCCTGCACGAGCTGATCGGCTTCGGCTCGCTCGACGAGGACATGCTCCTCCTGCTGGCCGGGCTGGTGCAGGCCAAGTTCAACATCATCGTCTCGGGCGCCACCGGCACCGGCAAGACGACCCTGCTCAACGCCCTGTCGGGGCTCATTCCCGAGGGCGAGCGGATCATCACCATCGAGGACTCCGCCGAACTCCAGCTCCAGCAGCAGCACGTCATCCGGCTGGAGTCCCGCCCGCCGAACGTCGAGGGACGGGGTCAGGTCACCATCCGCGACCTGGTGCGCAACTCGCTGCGCATGCGCCCCGACCGCATCGTCGTCGGTGAGGTCCGCGGCGGCGAGTCGCTGGACATGCTCCAGGCGATGTCGACCGGTCACGACGGCTCGCTGGCCACCGTGCACGCCAACAACGCCGAGGACGCCCTGATGCGGCTGCAGACCCTCGCGTCCATGTCCGACGTGGAGATCCCGTTCGTCGCCCTGCACGACCAGATCAACAGTGCCGTCGACGTCATCGTCCAGCTCACCCGCTTCGCCGACGGCGCCCGCCGGATCACCGAGATCGCCGTGCTCGACAGCCACGGCGGTGAACCGTACCGGCTGGTCACGGTGGCCCGGTTCACCGCCCGGCCCATGGCCGCCGACGGCCGGATCCACGGTGCCTTCGCGCACCACCCGCTGCCGCGCCGCACCGCCGACCGCCTCCGCATGGCGAGCCAGCCCGTGCCGCAGGCCTTCGGCGTCGCCGAGTCCACCGACCAGCTGGCCATCCGAGAAGCCAGGTAGCAGGCAGGAAAGCGTCCCCATGGATCTGAGCACCCTCGTTCCCCTGACCACCGGCGTCACCCTGCTGGCCTGCGTCCTGGCCGTCGCCGGTCTGCACGCCTACGCCATGGGCAGAGCCCAGCGGGCGGAACTCGCCGACCGGCTGTCCCGGACCGGGCAGGTCGCGACCGGCCGGCGGCGCCGCTTCCGGAGCCTGGACCGGCGACTGCGCCACACCCGCCTCGGCCGCCGGCTGGAGCTGCGTCTCGCGGCGACCGGTCTGGACCTCACCCCGGGCGAGTTCCTCGCGTACATGTGCGCGACGGTGGTCGCGCTCTGGCTGATCGGCCAGGCCGCCCTGGCCCCCTTCTTCGGCCCGCTCACCGGGCTCCTCGGCGTCTGGGTGGCGGTGCAGTTCCTCAACTGGCAGCGGCAGAAGCGCATCGAACGCTTCATCGGCCAACTCCCGGAACTGGCCCGCATCCTGGCCAACGCCACCCAGGCCGGCCTCGCCCTGCGCACCGCGATCGGGATGGCGGCGGAGGAACTGGAGGCCCCGGCCGGTCAGGAACTGGCCAAGGTGGCCCACCAGCTGGCGCTGGGCGCGTCGATGGACGACGCCCTGGGCGAGCTGACCGATCGCCTCCCCTCCCGTGAACTGGTCGTCCTCGTCACGACGCTGGTGCTGTCGAACCGGGCCGGCGGCCAGGTGGTGTCCGCCCTGCGCAACCTGACCGAGACGCTGGAGGAGCGCAAGGAGACCCGGCGCGAGATCCGCACGCAGTTGTCCCAGGTCAACATGACGTCGTACGCCGTGCCGGTGCTCGGCGTCGGCGCGCTCTTCCTCATGAACGGCGTCAAGGCGGGGGCTCTGGACCGCATGACCGGTTCCCCGGTCGGCCAGATCGCGGTGATCACCGCGTTCGCCCTGTACGCCGTCGGCTTCGTCCTCATCCGCCGCCTGTCCCGCATCGACGTCTGACCCGCGGGACGAACGACTCACGAACAGGAGAGAAGGCAGGGATGGCACTGCTCCTCGCCCTGGTGACGGGCCTCAGCGTCTGGGGGGTCTTCACCGGCATCCGCGTGTACCGGGCGGAAGCCGTACTGCCCGACGATCTCGCGCTGGCCCTGGAAGTGGGTGTGACGCGCACCGGCCCGGTGGACTCCCTGGTCGACCGACTCGGCATGCGCTACGCCCCGGCCGTGCTGCGTCTGATGGGGCCCGGGACGGTCGCCAGGTACCGGCGCAGGATCGACCTGGCCGGCAATCCCGGCGGCCTGACGATCGACCGCTACGCGGCCCGCCGGGCGGTGTACGGCTTCTTGGGCGCGGTCGGCGGACTGGTGTTCCTGACGCGCGGCCAGTACATCGTCGCGCTGCTCCTCTTCGCCTTCGGGATGTTCTGGACGGAGGTCGGCATCTGGTCGGCCGTCCGCATCCGCAAGGACGTGATCGAACGGACGCTGCCGGACTTCCTGGACGTGCTGGCGGTCGTGGTGAGCGCGGGTCTCGGCTTCCGCCAGGCCCTGGACCGGGTGGCGTCCAGGTACGAGGGTCCCTGGGCGGACGAACTGCGCATCACCCTGCGGCAGATGGACCTCGGCATGAGCCGCCGCCAGGCCTTCGCCGAGCTGCGGCGGCGAAACGATTCGGAGCAGGTCGCCATGTTCGTGACGGCGCTCCAGCAGGGCGAGGAACTGGGCGCCCCCATCGTGGACACCCTGGTGGCGCTCGCCAAGGACATGCGCCGCACCGACGCCCAGAACGCCCGCCGCAAGGCCGCCCGCGCGGTCCCCAAGGCCACCATGATGATCACCACCTTCATGGTCCCGGCCACCATGATCCTCCTCGGGGCGGGTCTGATCCTGGGCTCCGGCGTGGACTTCGGCTCCCTCACGGGCAAGTGAGACGAGGGGCCGAGCGACCATGAAGCCCAAGGAGGAACGCGCCGGACGCCGGGGCTTTCTCCGCCGCCGCCCGAGGGCCGCCGAGATCACCACGCCCCGCGCGGGCGCGGTCTTCCCGGCAGCCGCCGGAAACGAGCCCCGCCCTCAGGGGTCGCTGGGCCCGCAGGACCCATCGGAGGCGCCCGCCCCCACGACCGGGTCCCAGGCCACCGGCCGGCGCCCGCGGGGCCCCGCACCGGAGCAGATCCAGATCAGCGCGCTGCAGGCGATGTGCCGCCACGTGTTCGCCTTCCGCCTGGCGATGATCGCCCTCTCCGCTCCCGCCGCCCTGCTCAACGCCGCCCCCGGCCTGGCCACCCGCCTGGTCGGCGCGGCCGTCGTCGTCACCTTCATGGGCTCCTACGTCCTGTTCCGGGACTGGGAGCGGTTCGGCCCGCTCCTCCTGCGGCACCCCGCCCTCCTGGCCCTGGACACCCTGTTCGGCTCGCTGCTCCTGATCGCGGCGGGCCCGGACAGCCCGCTGGCCTACGTGTGCGTGTGCACGCCCCTCCTCGCGGGCCTCGTCTACGGCCGGCTCGGCGCGGCCCTGTTCGCCTCGCTGCAGTCGCTGATCCTGTTCCTCGTGACCGCGGGCTCCGAGGGGCCGTCCACGAACCCGGCCCACTCCGCTCTCTTCCCCGGCCTGTGCGTCATCGCGGGCGCGGCCGGCGTCAGCCTGCGCGATCTGCTGCTCCACTTCGGGGAGGCCACCTGGGCCCTGACCACGGTCCGGGCCCGGCTGGCGGTCACGGAAGCGGTGGGCGCCGAACGGGCCCGGCTGGCCCGCGAGATGCACGACTCGGTGACCAAGACCCTGCACGGCGTGGCGCTGGCCGCCGACCGTCTCGCGGGGTCGGCGGGCGCCGACCGGATGGATCCGGCCCTGGTGAGGCAGCAGGCGGAACTGGTCGCCCGCTCCGCCCGCCGAGCCGCGACCGAGGGCCGTGAACTCCTCGCCGACCTGCGCCGCGAGCACGATCCCCGTCACGGTACGGACGTACTGGCCGAACTGGCGGCCCGCACCCGTGACTTCGGGCACCGCACCGGTCTGCCCGCCACCTACCGCCGGACGGGCGAACACCCCGTGCCCCTGGTGCCGCCCGCCGTGGCCCGCCAGCTCCTCACCATCGCCTCCGAGGCGATGGAGAACGCCCAGCGCCACGCCGCGCCGAGCCGGGTCGACGTCCTCGCGGGCGTGCACGGCGACGTACTGCGCATCAGCGTCCACGACGACGGACGCGGCCTGCCTCCCGGCACCACGCTCGAACAGCTGCGCCTCTCGGGCCACTTCGGCCTGATCGGCATGGTCGAGCGCGCCGCCTCCGTGGGCGCCCGTATCCGCATCGGTCGCGGCAGCCATCCGAAGGGCACGGAGGTCCGCCTGGAGCTCCCCCTGGGCGCCCTGACCGCCCCGGTACCACCACCGACAGCATGAGCCCGTCCACGACCTGAGAAAAGGCCGCCGATGTCCGACCCGACACCGAACCCCTTCGACGCCGTTCAGCACGCGAGCCCGCCCGCGCCTCTGCGCGTCGTCGTGGCGGACGACAACCCGGTCGTCCGCGCCGGCCTGAGGGCGCTGCTCTCCGAGCGAGCGGACATCACGGTCGTCGCGGAGGCCGTGGACGGCCGCTCCGCCTGGGAGGCCACGCACGAGCACCGCCCGGACGTGGTCCTGCTCGACGTCCGCATGCCCGGCGTGGACGGCATATCGGTGCTGCCGCACCTGGTGGGGATGGCGCCGGTCATGATGCTCACCTACAGCGCCGAGGCCGAGACGGTCCAGGAGGCCATGAGCCGCGGCGCGCAAGGCTATCTGGTCTACGGCGAGTTCACGGCGGACCAGCTGGTGGCGGCGGTACGGGGCAGCAAGGAGGGCAGGGCCCACTTCACGCCCACGGCGGCGGGGGCCCTGCTGGCCCGGTTGCGCGAGGGCCAGGGCCCCGGCCGGGAGCAGGCGACGGTGCCGGGCCCGCTCCCAGGGGTGCCGCATGGTCCGTACTCGCCCCAGGCGCCCTTCGGAGGACCGCCCCTCGTCGACCGGTCCAGGTTCCGGCTGAGCGCGCGGGAGGTGGAGATCATGGACCTCATCGCGTCCGGCATGACCAATCAGCAGATCGCCGCGACCTGCTTCATCGCGGAGAAGACCGTCAAGAACCACATCAACCGCATCTTCGCCAAGCTGCACAGCACCAGCCGTGCCGAGGCCGTCGCGAAGTGGCTGGGCACGGCCTCGGGCCTGCCGTCACGAGGGGTGGGTGACCTGCGATGACGCCATGGCGGCCGGGCAGCGGGTGGGTCCTTGTTTGGGGTCGGGATGGGGCCTGGGGGCCCTCGGAGCGAAGGAGCGTTCCGGCCTACGTTTCCGGTGTCGCAAGCGGCACCGATACCGACACCGGAGGAGAACACCATGAGCGACCGGATGATGCAGACCGTGCTTCGCTGGAAGAGCACCGCGATCGAGGCGATGGAGCGCCGCGCCGACGACCGGGGACAGACCGCTGTCGAGTACCTCGGCATCATCGCGGTGGTGGTGGCGATCGTGCTGGCCATCACGGGCACCGACATCGGCCAGTCGATCCTCGACAAAATCACCCAGCAGATCGACAAGGTCGGCAACGGCAGTTGATCCGACTGCGACGTCACGGCGACGCGGGGCAGGCCTTCCCGGTCTACATCACGGTGGTCGGGGGCCTGCTCCTCCTCGCGCTCGCCTACTTCGCGGTCGGGCAGGCGACGGTGAACCGAGGTGCCGCGCAGACGGCGACCGACGCGGCCGCCCTCGCGGCGGCCCAGGACAGGCGTGACCAGCTCGCCGACGAGTGGTCGGAAGACGTACTCGACCCGGCGAAGTGGCAGCAGATCTTCGACGGGCACGGGCGGGAGGTCCGTTCGCCGTGCCTGCGGGCGGACGAGCTGGCCTCGCGCAACGAAGCGCATGTGCTGAGGTGCGTGCCGGACGGACGGCTCGCCTACGTGGTCGAGGTCGAGACGGACGAGACCGTGGGCGAGTCGGTCGTGCCCGGTACGGAGGACGAGCGCTCCGAGGCCCGTGCCAGGGCCGTGGTCGTGCCGCGCTGCACGTTCGAGCCCTTGTCCGAAGACGCCGAGTCCGCCGCACTGCCGCGTCTGACCTGCGGTGACGAGGTCTGGGATCTCGACCCGGAGCACCTGACCGAACTGCCGGAGCCCCAGGACCTCTTCGATGTCCACCTGGCCGACTGACAAGCGAACGACGAGCGACGAAGGAAGCACGGTGATGAGCATGCGGTCGACCGCGAAGGCCCGCAGAGGGATGGCCGTCGTGACCGTCGCGGCCGGTCTGGCCCTCGGGGTGGCCGGCTGCGACAGCGTGGGTGGCGACGACAAGGTGCCGGACACGTCCGCCTCGGCGTCACCGGGCAGCAGAGCCGATGCGAGGCCTCAGCAGCAGCGCTCCCAGGCCCCGCTGGCCGAGATGCGGGGCCCGCACGGCCTGCTCCTGCGGATCACTTCCGCCCAGCGGGATCCGGGCGGCTTCCTCACGGTGGCCGGGGAGCTCGCGAACGACGGGCCCGAGTCGCAGGTCGTCCCGGCCAAGCTGCGCGGTGACGAGACGGCGATCCTCAGGCACGGCTCCTCACTGGGCGGTGCCACCCTCGTGGACCCGCAGGGCAGGAAGCGCTACTACGTGCTGCGTGACACGGAGGGACGGCCCCTGACGACGACGGGCCTCACGACGATCGGAGCAGGTGAGACCATCCCTGTCTTCATGCAGTTCCCCGCACCGCCGGCGAGTGCGGGCGACGTCGACCTGCACCTCCCCGCCTTCACCGCCGGCACGATCAAGATCTCCGGGTGAGGCAGCCCACCATGACCCGCACCCCGAGCCGCCTCCGCCCGCGGCTGACTCCCGTCCTCACGACCGCCGCCCTCCTCGTGGCCGTGGACCTTCACGGTGCCGCGGCGGCCCGCGCCGACGGCGGTACCGACGGCCCTCCGAGCCCGGAGCCGTCGGCGTCCGCCCCCGTCAAGGTCGATCCGAACGATCCCGACCTCAAGCTCCCGGAGGACGCCACCCTCGCCGCACCCAAAGTGCTGGACGTCAAGTTCGTGGTCGAGGACCAGGGCGGCGAGGAGCGCCGGGAGGACACGAACACGGACGTGACGTTCGCCCTGCAGGCCGAGGTGCTGTTCGGCAGGGACAGTGCCCGGCTGAGCGATCGGGCGAGGTCCCGCATCGAGGAGGTGGCCGGGGAGATCGAGAAGCACAGGCCGCGGGAGGTCCGGGTGTCCGGGTTCACCGACAACCTCGGCACCCACGAGCACGGCGTCGTCCTGTCCGAGCAGCGCGCCGACGCCGTCCGGAAGGTTCTCGCCCGGGAGCTGAAGGACCCGGACATCGGTTTCGTCGTACGCGGCTACGCCGAGCAGTACCCCGTCGCGGACAACTCCACGGAGGCCGGCCGCAGCAAGAACCGCCGCGTCGAGATCGGCTTCCCTCGCGTCCGAAGCTGAGGCTCCCCCCAGACTGCCCTCCGCGCGCTGCATCTCCCCCCCCCGTTGGCGCGCGGAGGGCCTTTCGCATCACCTGGACGCGTCGGGCACGTTCAGCTCCGCCCACACGGTCTTCCCCTCCTGCTTGAACCGGGTGCCCCAACGGTGTGCGAGCCGGGCGACGAGGAACAGCCCGCGCCCGCCTTCGTCGGTCGTACGGGCGTGGCGCAGCCGCGGGGAGGTGTTGGCGCCGTCGGAGACCTCGCAGATCACTCCGGCGTCCTTCCGGATGAGGCGCAGTCTCAGGTCGGGGCCGGAGCCGTAGCGGATCGCGTTGGTCACCAGTTCGCTCACGGTGAGTTCCACCTCGAACTCCAGTGCCCCCAGCTGTCGCTCCCGCAGGCAGTCGACGGCAGCCGACCGGGCGAGCGTCACCGCCTTGGGGTCGGAGGGCAGGGACCAGGTGAAGACGCTGTCCGGTCCGAGCCCGTGGACCCGTGCGAGGAGCAGAGCGACATCGTCCTCGGGGGAACCGTCGACGAGGGCCGCCAGGGCGCTCTGCCCCAGGGCGTCCAGCGGCTGCCGCTGCCGGCTCAGTACCGCCGCCAGCTGACGCAGACCGGCATGGGCGTCCCGTTCACGTGTCTCGATCAGGCCGTCGGTGAACAGGGCCAGCACACTGCCGTCCTCGACCTGGACCTCCGTCGAGGTGAACGGCAGACCGCCGAGGCCGAGCGGAGGTCCCGCCGGGAGCTCGGGGAAGCTGACGGTGCCGTCCGGTGCCGCGATCGCCAGTGGCGGATGCCCGGCTCTGGCCATCGAGCAGGACCGGCCGACGGGATCATAGATCGCGACCAGGCAGGTCGCTCCGATTCCGGCCAATTCCTGTGGTTCGTCCGTCGCCGACCCGGGCTCCATGCCGATGATCAAGTCGTCCAGGTGAGCGAGCACTTCGTCGGGCGGCAGGTCCATGTTGGCCAGCGTCCGTATCACCGTGCGGTAGCGCCCCATGGAGGCCGCCGCGTGGACCCCGTGGCCCACGACGTCTCCCACGACGAACGCCGACCGGGCCCCCGACAGGGGGATGACGTCGAACCAGTCGCCACCCACGCCGTTGCTGGACTGGGCGGGGACGTAACAAGAGGCGACCTCGACGGTCGGGGACACGGTGAGACCTCGGGGCAGGAGCTCACGCTGCAGTGCGAGCGCCGTGGTGCGCTCGTGCGCGAAGCGCAGGGCGTTGTCGATGTTGACCGCGGCGCGCCGCACCACCGCCTCGCAGGTCAGAAGCTCGTCGTGCTCGAAGGGTTCCTCGGGCCGCCTGACGAAGGTGGCGACGCCCAGCGGGCGGTTCGGCACGCTGATCGGAACCGTGATCACCGACGCGGCGAGCGCGTCGTCGTGCACCGAGCGGGCGGAACTCACCGCTTTCCAGGCGCCGGGGTCGGCACCCATGTCCGGGCCTGTGTAGGTGACGTCGTCGACCAGGCACCTTCTGTACGGGGACGCCGGGCCGTGGCTCTGCAGCTCGCCCGTGGGCGCGATGGGGCCGAGGCCGGCGTCGGAGGCGGACCGAAGACCGGCCCTGCGCATGACGAGCGGTTCGCCGGACCGGGGCAGGTACGGTCGCCCGGCCTCGGGCACCACGTCGAGCAGGTCGACGACGGCACGGTCGGCGAGCCGCGGTACCCCGATGTCGGCCAGTGCCTGCGCCGCGTCCGCGACGTCCAGGGTGCGGCCGGTGTGCTCCCCCGCCTCGTTGAGCAGGGCGAGGTGTTCCCGGGCTCGCCATCTGTCGTTGACGTCCACGATCACCATGCAGAGCCCAAGCGTCTGTTCGAACGCGTCCTCAAGGCGGAAGAACGACGCCGAATAGGCGCGGTCGCGGTAGGGGTGAGCGGGTGATCTCAGCAGATACTCGTAGTCCAGAACCGGTTTTCCCGTTTCGATCACGCCGCGCATGGCGCTCTCCACCGCGAGCGTCAGATCCCTGGGGAATTCGCTGAGCTCCGAGAGCATTTTCCCGGCCCGGTGTGCTGCCGGGATGCCGATGATCCGTTCCAACGCGCTGTTGATCCAGACGTTCCGCAGGTGGGGATCCGTTATCGATATGCCTATCGGAGCGTCGTTGAAGAACCGTTGCAGGGCGGGAAGGCTGGCGTCCCACCACGATCGCTGGCTGACCTCGACCAGCGCGACCAGGTGTGCGGCTTCGAGGTCGCCGGAGAGAGGCCAGGTGAAGACGCCCAGGCGGCAGGGGCGGCCGTCGGGGCGGTGCCCCGCGACGATTCCCATCCAGCCCTGGCGGCCCCCGGTGAGCCCTGTCGCCGCCGTCGGCCGGTCGGCGTCCTGGCTCTCGGGGAGGAAGCGCGCCATCGGCCGGCCGAGCACGTCCTTGACCGGGCAGCCGAGGACGGGGCCTGTCTCCCCCGCGCAGCCGACGATCACGCCTTCCGCGTCCACCAGAGCGATCACGGTCCCGTCCCCGGGCATGGCCCTCGTGGCCTTTTCCGGGGGGACCGATGCGGCCGAGCTGCCCATGACATCAACCCACTTCGGTAGGGCTTTCCCTCATCTCGGCACGGACCTGCCGGAGCGCGATGAGCCCTGGTTGACGGGGTACCCCTGTCCGGTGCTCCGCACTCGACGCGCCGCCCACCCGGACCGGCCCCGGCCGCGGTCAAGGCCTCCGGGGCACCGTGAGCGCGCTCCCGAAGTCGAGGAGAGCCTTGTTGAACGCCTGCGGCTGCTCGATGTTGGTGCCGTGGCCGGCGGTGGCGATGACGACCGACGAGCCCCGGGGTGCGAGCGATGCCGCGGCGGCCGCGTGCGACGACGGCCAGAGCTCGCTCTCGGCTCCCGCGGTGAAGAGCACCGGTACATCGGTCGCCGCGATCACGGGTCGCCAATCGGCCTTCGCGTGATCGTCGAGAAGGACGAGGTCTCCCGGGGTGAGCGTGCGCTGGGCGCCCTTCATCGCCCTGACCAGGCGCACCAGCCGCATGCCGCGCCGCCAGAGCGGGGTGCCGTGGCCGGTCTCGGGTATGCGCTCGGCGAAGTACGTCTCGACGTTCGACTCGTCGTAGCCGTAGAAGCCGTGGGGCCAGTCGGCGGTGTTCAGCATCTTCGGGGTCTGGTCGACGACGACGATGCCCGCGAGGCGGTCGGCGCCGAACTGGGAGACGTACGACCAGATCGTGTTGCCGCCCATCGAGCCGCCGACGGCCAGGACGTCGCGCAGGTCGAGGGCGTCCAGGAAGGCCCGCACGTCCTGTCCGCGGCGTGCCATGTCGACGCCCGACGCCGGCCGGTCGGCTCTCCCGTGGCCGCGCAGGTCGACGGAGAGCACCCGGTATCCCGCTGCCGCGAGCGGGCCGACCTGGTAGAGCCAGCTCGTCGCGGCCCCCTTGAAGCCCGAGAGGAGGACGACGGGCCGCCCGGAGGGATCCCCCGCCTCCGTGTAGTGAAGACGGATGCCGTCGTCTGCGGCGATGGAGGCCATGAGCTTGATTCTCCGTTTCGTAAGGGAGGGGGTCTTGGGTCAGGAAAGGACTTTGCCTGGGTTGAGTACGCCGTGCGGGTCGAGGGCCCGCTTCACCGCGTGGTGCATCGCCATCACCTCGGGCGTCACCTCCGCGAGGAGCCCCGGGCGCTTGAGCAGTCCCACACCGTGTTCCCCGGTGACCGTCCCGCCGAGCGCGATCGCGTCGGCGATGATCTCGTCGAAGGCTCGCTGCGCACGGGTCTTCGCCGCCTCGTCCCCGGGCTGCGTGACCAGCACCGGGTGCAGGTTGCCGTCGCCGGCGTGCGCGACGTTCGCGATCAGGATGTCGTGCCGGGCGGCGGTCTTCTCGATCCTGCCGAGCATCTCCGGGACGTGTTCCCTGGGGACGCAGACGTCCTCCGTCACCACCGGTCCCAGCCGCTCCAGGGCCGGGTAGGCCAGGCGCCGGGCGGCCAGCAGCGCTTCGGCCTCGTGGTCGTCGGTCGACTGTTCGGCCCACCCCGCGCCCGCCTCCCGGAAGCAGGCGACCACGCGTTCGGCCTCCGCCCGCCCGGCCTCGCCCGGCTCGTCGACGCGGGCGAGGAGCACGACGTCCGCCTCCGCCGAGAGCCCCATGTTCTTCCAGTCGTCGACGGCGCGCAGACAGTGCCGGTCGACGAGTTCGAGCGCCGACGGGGTCAGCCCCGCGGCGGCGATCGCGCGTATCGCGGCGCCGGCGTCGGTGAGCGACGAGAAGAAGCCGGCGATCGTCGTCGCCGGGGCGGGCAGCGGCCGGAGCCGTACGGTCACCTCGGTGACGATGCCGAGCGTGCCCTCCGACCCCACGATGAGACCGGCCAGGTCGTAGCCCGCGACCCCCTTCGCGGTCCGCCGCCCCAGGCGCACGACCTCACCGAGCCCGTTGACCACCTCCAGGGCGAGGACGTAGTCCCGGGTGACGCCGTACTTGACGCAGCACAGCCCGCCCGCGTTCGTCGCGACGTTGCCACCGATGGTCGACCAGGGGGCACTGGCCGGGTCCGGCGGGTACCACAGGCCGTGCCCGGCCACCGCCGCCCGCAGGTGGTCGTTGACGACGCCCGGCTGGACCACCGCGAGCCGTTCCAGCGGGTTCACCTCGAGGATCTCGTCCATGGCGTCGAGCGCCACCACCACACATCCGTCGATCGCGTTGGCCCCGCCGGACAGTCCCGTGCCCGCGCCGCGCGCGACGACGGGGGTGCGGTGCTCGACGCAGGCGCGGACCACGGCGACGACGTCCTGAGTGCACGTCGCCCGCACCACGGCCACCGGACGGCCGTACGGCGCCCAGGCGGCCTGGTCGTGACTCAGTCCCTCGACGCTCTCCGGGGTGGTGAGCACCCGGTCCACCGGAATGTGCTGGAGGATCGCGCGTACGACGGGGGCGCTCATGGTGGTCCTCTCGACGGATCGACGGGCTCGTAGCGGGCCCGTGGCGCACAGCTTGCGACGATCGAAACACGGCGTGCGACGGAACCGAACGGAGAGAACATCCAGTCCGCGCCCCCTCTCGGAGAAATTGCACAATCCCGCTCGTCGCGCCTTCCCCGACCGCTGCCGGCCCGGGAAGGCCGACAGCCGATTCGCCTGGAGAAGGGGCCCATCGCGCAGTCGTGGAAATGTGAATTCTCTCCGTTCATTACGACCTATCGGCGTGTTGTCATCTCTCCACCCGACGCAGCTTGAACCACGCGATAGGAGCGTCCATATGGTTCGACTGGTTTTTCGGCGCCTTTTGTGGTCCATCCCGTCATTGCGCATCGTTTCGGCACTCGCATTCGTATTGGCCTGGCTGGCGCCCGGAGACGCGGCCCGCGTGATACTCGGCACGAACACCGATCCCGATGCGTACAACCAGGTGCGTGCCCAAATGGGACTGGACCGGCCTCTGTGGTCTCAGTACACCCACTGGCTGAGCGACGCGGTGCACGGCGACCTCGGGAACTCACTGTTCACCGGCGGTGCGGTGCGGGAGATTCTCGGGTCCCGGCTCACCGTCAGTCTCACCCTGGTCCTGGGAGCCACGGCCATCGCCGCCACCGTCGGTGTGCTGATCGGTCTGCTGTCCGCGCTCAGGGGCGGTGCGTCGGCTCGTGCCGCCGACAGCGTCGCCCTGGTGGCGATGAGCACTCCGACGTTCTGGCTGAGCCTCCTGCTCGTGCTGGTGTTCTCGGTGAAGCTTTCCTGGCTTCCCGCCACCGGCTTCGTCCCGTTCGAGCGGGACCCGGGCGGGTTCGTGCAGTCCCTGATACTGCCGACCTGCGCCCTCAGCCTGGGCGCCATAGCGACGATCGCCAAGCAGACCCGTGGCGCCCTCGTCGACGTCATGGGACAGGAATACGTGCGGGCGCTGCGCGCCAACGGACTGCCCGGGCGCAGCGTCGTCCTGCGCCACTGTCTGAAGAACGCCGCGCCCTCCGTCATCCCGGTCGTGGGCATCGTGATGATCGGCCTCCTCGGCGGCACGATCCTCGTCGAGCAGGTCTTCGCGATGCCCGGCATGGGCCAGCTGACCGTCACCGCGACAACTCAGCACGACCTGCCGCTCCTTGTCGGAGCCGTCATCTACTACACGCTCATCGTCGTCGCATCGAACCTCCTGACCGACATCGCCACCGCATGGCTGAGCCCGAGGACTGAAGACCTGTGAAAGACGCCATCGGCCGCGCCGACGCAGTGCGGGCAACCATGCCGGCCACCGCGCCCGACACCCCCATCTGGCGCCGCATCATGAGGCGGCCCGCCATAGCCCTGGCCGCCGCCTGGCTGGCGCTCATCACAGCCGGCTCCCTCGCAGCCACCTGGGTGGCTCCGTACGGCCCTGTCTCCCAGGACCTGTCCGCCAGTTACTCGGGCCCCACCGCCCGGCACCTGCTGGGCACCGATCAACTCGGCCGGGACGTCCTCAGCCGCATCCTCTACGGCGGACGCACCAGTCTGCTCGCCGTCGCGGAGGTCGTCTGCGTCTTCGTGGCCCTGGGCCTCTTCTTCGGCCTCGTCGCCGGCTACAAGGGAGGCCTCGTCGACCGCTTCGTCATGCGCTGCTGCGACATCGTGATGGCCATCCCCCTGGTCGTCACCCTGCTGGTGGTGCTGGCCATCTTCAGCCGCAACGAGACCGCCGCGATGCTCACGTTCGGTGTGCTCGCGTCCGCCGGACTCGCCCGCGTGGTGCGGGCCTGCACCAGGGCGGTCAGGACGGACGACTACGTCCGGGCGGCGGTGGTGGCGGGGCTGACACCGGCGCAGGTGGTCCGCCGGCACATCCTGCCGCGGGTCCTCGGTCCCGTTCTCATCCAGGCGGCGCTGCTGGCGGCGTCGGCCCTGCTGGTCGAGAGCGGCCTGAACTACCTGGGGCTGGGCGTGCAGCCGCCGAATCCGAGCTGGGGCGGCCTCGTCACCGACGCCTCGGTGGCGATCTACCAGCAGCCCTGGCTGCTGGTGCCCAGCGGCCTGACGATCATCCTGACCGCCCTCGCGTTCGGCATCATCGGTGACAGCGCCCGCGACGCCGCCTCCGACCGCAGTCGTCTGGCCGCCGGCTCCTGGCGGCAGATGATCACCAGAGTGCGCAGCGGCGCGCCGAAGCCGGCTCCCGGGGGCGGCCGCAAGGAGTCGGTCCTGCGTGTCGAAGGTCTTACCGTCCACGCCGCGGGCGCCGAGCTCGTGGAAGGCTTCGACCTGGACATCGAACCCGGGGAGATCGTCGGTCTGGTGGGCGAGTCCGGCTGCGGCAAGTCGACGGTGATTCTCTCCCTGATGCGGCTGCTGCCGCCCGGTGTCGAGATGACGGCCGACGCGTACACCCTGACCGGCAGCGACGCCCTCCACCTCACCGAGCGCGGCATGGCCCGGCTCCGGGGACGTTCCATCGGCTACATCCCGCAGGAGCCCGTCGCCGGACTGGATCCCGCCTTCACCGTGGGCTCCCAGCTCACCGAGCTCTCCCGGCACCACACCCGCGGTGGGCGACGCCAGGCCGAAGCGCACATCCGCGAGTTGCTGACGCTGGTCCAACTGCCTGAGGTCGACCGGGTCATGAAGTCGTACCCGCACGAGCTGTCCGGCGGCATGGCGCAGCGCGTGGCGATCGCCCGGGCGCTCATCGGCGACCCCGAGGTGCTCGTCGCCGACGAACCGACGACGGCCCTCGACGTCAGCGTGCAGGCCGAGATCCTCGATCTCATCCTCTCCCTGCGGGACTTGAGGGGCATGGCCATTCTCATGGTCACCCACGACTGGGGTGTGGTCGCCGACATCTGTGACCGTGCCGTCGTCATGTACGCCGGCCAGACGGTCGAGGAAGGGCCGGTGCGGGAGTTCTTCCGGCGCCCCCGCCATCCGTATTCGCGGGCTCTGCTCGGCGCTTCCCCCTCCGTCGCCCGCTTCCGCGCGAAGCTGCCCGCGATTCCCGGCACCGTGCCGGCTCCGGGTGAGCGGCCGTCGAGCTGCCACTTCGCCGATCGCTGCCCGCGCCGCCAGGACGAGTGCACGAGCAGCCCCATCACCTTGACCCGTACGTCGAAGGACCGCGCACATCGCTGCCTTCTTCCCGAGCCGGCCACGGAGGCACTCGATGTCAGCACTCGTTGAGTTCGACAGGCTCACGGTGGAGTACGGCCGGGGCAGGAAGCTGAAGCGGGTTCTTCACGACGTGAGCCTGGACGTGCGACCAGGTGAGGCGCTCGGCCTGATCGGCGAGTCCGGCAGCGGCAAGACCACGCTGAGCAAGACCCTGCTCGGGCAGGTGCCGGTGACCTCCGGTCGCGTCCTGTTCGACGGGACCGACATCACCCGGCTCAGTGCCCGGGACCGGCGGGGACTGAGCCGCCGCATCCAGGTGGTGTTCCAGAACCCGTACTCGTCCCTCAACCCGCAGCGCACCATCGCCCAGTCCGTCGGGGAGACCCTGGCCACGGACACCGGGCTCACCCGTCAGGAAGTACGGCGACGGGTCCTGGAGATGCTCGAGCAGGTCGGGCTCTCCCCGGACGCGGCGGACAAGTTCCCCGCCGCGTTCTCCGGTGGACAGCGGCAGCGCATCGCGATCGCCCGGGCCCTGCTCCCCATGCCCGACCTGGTGATCTGCGACGAGGCGGTCAGCGCCCTGGACCTGTCCGTGCAGGCCCAGGTCCTCAACCTGCTGGCCGACCTCCAGGACCGGCTCGGACTGGCGTACCTGTTCATCACGCACGACCTCGCGGTCGTACGCCACTTCTGTCATCGCATGGCCGTGCTCAAGAGCGGCCGGATCGTCGAGACGGGACAGACCGGGGCTGTCTGCGCGCAGCCCCGGCACGACTACACGCGCACCCTGCTCGCCTCGGCACCGGTGGCCGACCCGGACGCGCAGGCAGCGGCGCGGGCCCGGCGCCACAGCGTGGCGCAGCGAACCATGGCCTGACACGAGGAGCGAGAAAAAATGCCCCGAAACACTTCTGTGCCGGCCCAGGCCCGCACGCGACGGCGCCGTTCCGCCATGGCGGCCGTCACCATTCTGACGATGACCGCGGCGGGCTGCGGTACGGGTGGAGAAGACCTGCCCGGTGACTCCACCGGGACACTCACGATCGGCATCGGCGCCAAGCCGCAGAGCCTCAACCCGGGAAAGAACGGCAACGGCGGCCAGAACATCGTGCAGTGGCTGGCCTACGAACCCTTGATCAGAATGAATTCCGACGGCTCCTACAGCCCCGGTCTGGCGACCGAGTGGGGGTACAAGGGAAGCGGCAACACCTCCTTCGAGATGACCATCAGGACCGACGCCAAGTTCGCCGACGGAACGGCCGTGACGGCCAAGTCGGTCGTCGACACCCTGACGTACTACCTCAAGAACCCTGGTCCGCTGAGCCACTACATGGCGGGGATCACCTCGGTCCGGGCCAAGGGTGACAAGACCGTCTCCGTCTCCCTCAGCCAGCCCAACCCCATCCTGCCGACCGTCTTCAGTCAGGTGGCCAACTGGGGTGACATCATCAGCCCGGCCGGCCTCGCCTCCCCCGGCAAGCTCTCCTCACAGATGTTCGGTGCGGGCGCCTACACGATGGACCCGGCTCAGACCGTCGACGGCGACCACTACACCTTCGTCAAGAACGAGCACTACTGGAACAAGGCCGCGGTTCACTACGACAAGGTGGTCGTCAAGGTCCTCCCCGACCCGAACACCGCTCTCCAGACGCTCCGCGGCAGTCAGATCCAGGTCGACATGAACGCCACCGGGGCCCTCGCGCAGCAGGCCCGGTCGGCCGGGGCCCGGACCATCCAGGGCCCGGGGTTCAACCAGACGCTCTTCCTGGTCGACCGTGCCGGCAAGACAAACAAGCCACTGGGCGACCTCAAGGTGCGGCAGGCACTGAACCACGCGGTGGACCGGAAGGCGATAGCGAAGGCGCTGGGTGGGGCCTACGAGGCGTCCACGCAGATCTCCCCGCGCGGCACCGACGGATACGACAAGGCTCTGAACGACCGCTATCCCTACGACCCGGCCAAGGCCAAGCGGCTTCTCGCCGAGGCCGGTTACCCCGACGGCTTCTCCATGAACGTGCTGTCGACCAGCCTCCTCGACATGGACACCGTGGCCCAGGCCCTCGCCCAGCAGTTCGCGAAGATCGGCGTCAGGGCCGACATCAAGAGTGTCGGCACCGACCTGAACAAGCTGATCTCGGACATGTCGAGCAAGCGGTTCCCCGTCGTGATGTTCAACACCGGCACGGACATGTTCACCAACGCGCTGCAGAACTTCGCGTCCCCGGTGTCTCCTCTGAACCCGTTCAACAGCCGCGGCAAGGAGGTGACCAGCGCGTTCGACAAGCTGGCCCGGGCACAGGAGAGCCGGCAGCGCAGCGCCGCGGTCGAGCTCAACAAGGCTGTCGTCGACAACGCCTGGTTCGTCCCCGTCGCCGACACCCCCACGTACATCTTCACCAAGGGCATCACCAACGTGGGGACCATCGGATCCGCGGGAGCCATCGACGTCCTGAAGTGGCGGCCGGCGTCCTGAGCGCTCACTGAGGTCTTCCCACAAGACGACCGCCCCGAGAACGGCTACGGCTGTTCTCGGGGCGGTCGTCTTGCTGTGGGTGCGGATGCAGGACACGGACTCGACATGCTGATCGAACACGGCACAGGTGCACGGAAACACCGGTGCACGGACACGACGATGCACGGACACACCGGTGCACAGAACCAGCGCTGCCGCGCACGCGGTGATGCGTGCGCGGCAGCGCTGTCGTGCCCGGTGACCGGTCGTCATGTCACCGCAGGCGCGGCGTTCCTCTCCGCGAGAGCGTGAGCGGCGGTTCGGTCGCCCGCTGTGCCTCGGTGAGGGTCACGTCCGGGGCGAGTTCGACCACGACGACTGTGCCGTCGACGAGGTCGAACACGCCGAGGTCCGTGATGATCCGCTGGACCACCGCCTTGCCGGTGAGGGGCAGCGAGCAGTCGTTGACGATCTTGTAGGAGCCGTCCTTGGCCAGGTGCTCCATGAGCACGATGACCTTCCTGGCGCCGTGGACGAGGTCCATGGCTCCGCCCATGCCCTTGATCATCTTGCCGGGGATCATCCAGTTGGCGATGTCCCCGGTGGCCGAGACCTGCATGGCGCCCAGGATCGCGGCGTCGATCTTCCCGCCGCGGATCATCCCGAAGCTGGTCGCGGAGTCGAAGTAGGAGGCGCCCGGGAGCACGGTCACGGTTTCCTTGCCCGCGTTGATGACGTCGGGGTCGACCGCGTCCTCGCTCGGGTACGGGCCGGTGCCGAGGATGCCGTTCTCGCTCTGCAGCACCAGTTCGACGCCGGCCGGCACGTGGTTGGGCACCAGCGTCGGCAGTCCGATGCCGAGGTTGACGTACATGCCGTCGGACAGCTCGGCGGCGGCCCGTGCCGCCATCTGTTCGCGGTTCCAGCTCATGCCGGGGCCTCCGTCCGCACCGTCCGCTTCTCGATCCGCTTCTCCGCGGCCTGCCCGGGGTCCAGGGCGACCACGCGGTGGACGTAGACCCCGGGGGTGTGCACGTCGTGCGGGGCGATCTCACCCGGCTCCACCAGCTCCTCCACCTCGGCGATGGTGATGCGGCCGGACATGGCCGCCAGCGGATTGAAGTTGCGGGCGGAGTCCTTGTAGACGAGATTGCCGTGCCGGTCCCCCTTCCAGGCCCGCACCAAGGCGTAGTCGGCCACGATCGCCCGTTCCAGGACGTAGTCGGTGCCGTCGAAGCGCGCGGTCGGCTTGGGGGGACTCGCGATCTCCACGTTGCCGTCGGCGTCGTACTTCCACGGCAGGCCGCCCTCGGCGACCTGGGTCCCGACGCCCGACGCCGTGTAGAAGGCGGGGATGCCGGAGCCGCCCGCGCGCAGCCGCTCGGCGAGCGTGCCCTGCGGGGTGAGTTCCACCTCCAGCTCACCGGAGAGGTACTGCCGGGCGAACTCCTTGTTCTCCCCCACGTACGAGGCGACGATGCGCCGCAGCCGCCCGGCGCCGAGCAGCAGGCCGAGGCCCCAGTCGTCGACGCCGGCGTTGTTGGAGACGGCCTCGATGTCGCCGGCCCCGGTCTCCAGGAGCGCCCGGATCAGCACCGCCGGGATGCCGCAGAGCCCGAAGCCGCCGAAGGCGATCGTGCTGCCCGAGGTGATGTCGGCGACCGCCTCGGCCGCCGACGCCCTGACCTTGTCCATGTCAGTCCTCCGTCGCGGGGGCCGTGGTGCCGCTCGGCGTGGCGGCGATCTCGAAGAGCCGTGCGCCAAGGGCGACTTGGTCCCCCGCCCGCGCGCTGACGACGCTGACCGTGCCGTCGCACGGGGCCGTCAGGGTGACCTCCATCTTCATCGCCTCCATCACGCCCAGCACGTCGCCCTGGGCGACCCGGTCGGCCACCGCCACCCGCACGTGGACGACGGTGCCCGGCATCGGTGCCGCCACCGTGCCGTCGCCCGCGGCCACGGCACCGCCGGTCACCCGGTCCGGTGGGACGAGGACGTGCCGCTGGCCGTGGCAGACGACTTCGAGACCGGCGCCGTGCGCGGCGACGTACGCCGTCACCGCTCCCTCGCCCGGGTCGGCCACGATCCGCGCGATGCCGTCGTGGTCGGTGAGGGCGATCTCGCGCACCGGCAGGCCGTCGACGGTGCCCGCCGCGAGGTCGACCGGCACCGGCACGTCCAGCCGGATGCGGGCCGGAGCGGCGTCGGCGGTGGTGCGGAAGCCGTCGCCCGCCCAGGGCCCGGTGGTCGCGGCGAGGCGGCGCGCCGCGACCCACGCGCCGAGCGCACGGGCCGTGTCCTGCGGCGGGGATTTCACCTCGTGACGGTCGAGCCAGGCGGTGTCGATGACCGCGTCACGGAACTCGTCGGTGGCCAGCAACGCCCGCAGGAACCCGGTGTTGGTGGTCAGGCCGAGGATGGCGGTGCGGTCGAGTGCGGCGACAAGCCTGCGGCGTGCCGTCTCGCGATCGGGGCCGTGCACGATGATCTTGGCAAGCATCGGGTCGTAGGCGGTGCTCACCACCTGGCCCGACTCCAGCGCCTGATCGACCCGGGCGAGCTCCTCGGGCCACTGGACGAAGGAGGCCCGGCCGGCCTGGGGCAGGAAGCCGCCGAAGGCGTCCTCGGCGTAGATGCGCGCCTCGATCGCGTGGCCGGTGCTCGCGACGTCGTCCTGGGTCAACGGCAACGACTCGCCCGCGGCGGCGAGGAGCTGCAGCTCGACCAGGTCGAGGCCGGTGATCGCCTCGGTGACCGGGTGCTCCACCTGGAGGCGGGTGTTCATCTCCAGGAAGTAGAACTCCCCCGTCGCGGCGTCGAGAAGGAACTCGACGGTGCCGGCCCCCACGTACCCGACCTCGCGGGCCAGGTCGACGGCCGCCGCGGTCAGGCGGGCCCGGGTGGCGGCGGGGATGGTGGGTGCCGGCGCCTCCTCGATGACCTTCTGGTGGCGCCGCTGGGTGGAGCAGTCGCGCTCCCACAGGTGCAGTACGGTGCCGTGGCTGTCGCCCATCACCTGTACCTCCAGGTGGCGGCCCGACTCGACGTACTTCTCGATCAGGAGGGTGTCGTCGCCGAAGGCGCCGGCGGCCTCGCGCCGGGCCGCCGCGACGGCCTCGGCGAAGCCGTCGGCGGAGCGGACCACGCGCATGCCCTTGCCGCCACCGCCGGCGGCGGCCTTCACGAGGACCGGGTAGGCGAAGCCCGCCGGGTCGTCGTCGAGGGAGTACGACGGCACCACCGGCACCCCGGCGGCGACCGCGACTTCGCGGGCGGCGTCCTTGCGGCCCATGCGCTCCATGACCGCGGCGCTCGGCCCGGCCAGCCGCACCCCGGCTCTCTCGAGCGCTTCGGCGAAGGCGGCCCGCTCCGACAGGAAGCCGTAGCCGGGGTGGACCACGTCGGCGGCCGTGGCGACGGCGGCCGCGACGACGGCGTCGATGTCGAGATAGCTGGACACGCGCACCGCCTCGTCGGCGGCCCGCACGTGCGGGGCGGCGGAGTCGGTGTCGGTGTAGACGGCGATGGTGCGCAGGCCGAGCCGACGGGCGGTGCCGAAGATCCGCAGCGCGATCTCACCGCGGTTGGCGACCAGGACCGATGTCAGGGTGGACGGCATCGTGAATCACATCCTGAAGACGCCGTAGGACGGCGCGGGGATCGGGGCGTGCGCGGCGGTGGCGAGTGCCATGCCGAGGACCCGGCGGGTGTCGGCGGGGTCGATGACGCCGTCGTCCCACAGCCGGGCGGTGGAGTAGTAGGCCGAGCTCTTGCGCTCGTACTCGGCCCGGATCGGGGCTTTGAACGCCTCCTCCTCGTCCGGGGAGTCGAAGCCGCGCACGGTGGCCAGCACCGACGCGGCCTGTTCCCCGCCCATCACCGAGATGCGGGCGTTGGGCCACATCCACAGGAAGCGGGGGTCGTAGGCGCGCCCGCACATCCCGTAGTTTCCGGCGCCGTAGGAACCGCCGATGACGACCGTGAACTTCGGCACCACCGAGCAGGCCACCGCGGTGACGAGCTTCGCGCCGTCCTTGGCGATGCCGCGGTTCTCGTAGTCCTTGCCGACCATGAAGCCGGTGATGTTCTGCAGGAAGAGCAGCGGGATGCCGCGCTGGTTGCACAGCTCCACGAAGTGGGCGCCCTTGACGGCCGACTCGTTGAACAGGATGCCGTTGTTGGCCACGATGCCGATCGGGTAGCCGTGGATGCGCGCGAAGCCGCACACCAGGGTGTCGCCGTAGAGGGCCTTGAACTCCTGCAGCCGCGAGCCGTCGACGATGCGCCGGATCACCTCGCGCACGTCGTACGGCGTGCGCGAGTCGGTGGGCACGACGTCGTAGAGCGTCTCGGGGTCCTCGAGCGGTTCCTCCACCGGCGCGGCGCGCAGCGAGGCGGCGTCGGGCCGCTCGAAGGTCGCGACGATGGAGCGGACGGTCTCCAGGGCGTGCTCGTCGTCGTCGGCCAGGTGGTCGACGACACCGGACTTGGTGGCGTGCACCAGGCCGCCGCCGAGGTCCTCGGCGGTGACGATCTCGCCGGTCGCCGCCTTCACCAGGGGCGGTCCTCCGAGGAAGATCGTTCCCTGGTCGCGCACGATCACGGTCTCGTCCGACATGGCGGGCACGTAGGCGCCGCCGGCGGTGCAGGAGCCCATGACCGCGGCGATCTGCGGGACTCCGCGGGCCGAGAGGTTGGCCTGGTTGAAGAAGATCCGGCCGAAGTGCTCCCGGTCGGGGAAGACTTCGTCCTGATGCGGCAGGTTGGCTCCGCCGCTGTCCACCAGGGCGATGCAGGGCAGCAGGTTGTCGGCGGCGACCTGCTGGGCGCGCAGGTGCTTCTTCACCGTCATCGGGTAGTAGGAGCCGCCCTTGACGGTGGCGTCGTTGGCGATCACCAGGCATTCGCGGCCCCGTACCCGGCCGATGCCGGTCACGATGCCCGCCGAGGGCACCGTCCACGGGTCGTCGCCGGTGCCGTACATCCCGTACGCCGCCAGCGGGCCGAGCTCGAGGAACGGGCTGCCGGGGTCGAGCAGCCGGTCTATCCGGTCGCGCACCAGGAGCTTGCCGCGGGCGGTGTGCTTCGCACGGGCCGCGGCGCTGCCGCCCTGCCGTACGCGCGCCAGTCGAGTGCGGAGTTCGGCGGTGAGATCGCGCAGGTCCTCCATCAGCGGCCTCCTTCCATGTCGTCGGTCAGGGCGGCGAGCCGGACGATCCGCTCCGCCTGTGCGTAGATGGGGCCGTCGACCATCCGGCCCTCGAAGGTGGTGACACCGCGTTCCGTGCCCGCGTGGGCCAGGAGCCGCCGGGCCCACGCCAGCCGCTCCGGGCCGGGGCGGTACGCCGCGCGGATCACCGGCGTCTGGGTGGGGTGGATGGCCACCTTGGCGTCGAAGCCGCAGGCGACCGCGTCGTCCGCTTCGGCGCGCAGCCCGTCGAGGTCGGGGATGTCCATGTACACCGAGTCGAGGGCGAGCCGGCCGGCCGTCTTGGCGGCGATCAGCGACTGCGAGCGGGCGTGTACGGCCACGTCGCGGTAGCGGCCGTCCTCGCGCCGGCTGGCGAAGCCTCCGAGCCCGGCGACCAGGTCGTCGGCGCCCCACATCACGCCGATCACGTTGGCCTGCGCGGCCAGGTCGACGGCGTACGCAACTCCGCGCGGCGTCTCCAGCAGCACGATGACGTCGTGGCGCAGGGCCGCGACGGTCTCCGGGCGTTCGGCCTTGGCCAGCATGAGCCGGGGAATCGCCAGTTCGCCGGCGAGGGTCAGGTCGGCCGGGTGCTCGGGGGAATCGGCGGCGTTGACGCGCACGACGGTCCGGTCGCGGTCGAAGGAGCCGTCGGCGACCAGGCCGCGCAGCGCGTCCCGTGCGGCCGCCTTGCGGTCGGGGGCGACCGCGTCCTCCAGGTCGACGATCACCACGTCGGCGGCGGCCAGGGCCTTGGTGTACCGCTCGGGCCGGTCGGCGGGACAGAAGAGCCAGGCCGGTCCTGGCTCCCAGCGGTTCTCAGACATCCGGCGCCATCCTCACCAGCGTGTTGCGGGTGGCCACCGCGACGACCTCGCCGTGCTGGTTCCGGGCGGTGTGGGCCATCGTCACCACGCCCTCGCCGGGCCTGCTGGAGGAGGGCCGCTTGTCCACGATCAGTGTCTCGGCGTAGATGGTGTCGCCGTGCCGCACGGGGGCGGGGAACCTCACCTCCGTGAAGCCCAGGTTGGCCACGATGGTGCCCTGGGTCAGCTGTGCGACCGAGAGCCCGACCAGTGTGGAGAGGGTCCACATCGAGTTGACGAGCCGTTCGTGGAAGGGCGGCCGGTCGCCGCTCTCGAAGGCGTCGAGGTGGAGGGGCTGGGTGTTCATCGTCAGGGTGGTGAACACCACGTTGTCGGCCTCGGTGGCGGTGCGTCCGGGGCGGTGCTCGTACACGGCACCGACCTCGAACTCCTCGAACCACAGGCCCCGTTGGCGGATTCGCTGCTCGCTCATTCGTGCTTTCCGTTCATTCCACCGGCAGGCCGAGGCCGCGGGCGATCAGCATGCGCTGCACCTCGGAGGTGCCCTCGCCGATCTCGAGGATCTTCGCGTCGCGGTAGAACCTCGCGACGGGGTATTCCTCCATGAACCCGTACCCGCCGAAGATCTGGGTGGCGATGCGCGTCGCGGTGACCGCCGACTCGCTGGCGTAGAGCTTCGCCACCGACGCGGCGCGCTTGAACTCGGCCACGTTCGGGCCGCCCGGCCGGCCCATGGCGTCCTTCATGGCGGCGGCCTTGTAGGTGAGCAGGCGGGCGGCCTGCACCATCGTCTCCAGGTCGGCGATCTGGAAGGCCACGCCCTGCTTGCGACCGATCGCCCCGCCCATCGTCTGCCGCTCCTGGGCGTAGCGCAGGCACTCGTCCAGGCAGGCCTGGATCAGGCCCACCGCGAGGGCCGCGATCGCGACCCGGCCGTCGTCGAGGGTGGCGAGGAACTGCGCGTATCCCCGTCCCCGCTCGCCGAGCAGGTGGGAGGCCGGGACCCGGCAGTCGGTGAAGGTGAGCGGGTGGGTGTCGGAGATGTGCCAGCCGAGCTTGTCGTACGCCGGCTCGACGATGAATCCGGGCGTGCCGGACGGCACGATGATCGCGGAGATCTCGCTTCGGCCGTCGGGCCGCGTGCCGGTCCGGGCCGTCACCGTGACGACGGAGGTGAGGGTCGAGCCGGAGTTGGTGATGAACTGCTTGGCGCCGTTGACCACCCACTCCTGGCCGTCGAGCTCGGCGCGGGTCCTGGTCGCGCCCGCGTCCGATCCGGCTCCCGGCTCGGTGAGGCCGAAGCCGGCCAACCGGCGGCCGGCGACCAGGTCGGGCAGCCAGGTCTGCTTCTGCTCCTCGTCGCCGAAGGTGAGGATCGGGTTGATGCCCAGCCCGACCGCGGCCTCCAGGGTGATGCCCATGGACTGGTCGACACGGCCGATCTCCTCGATCGCCAGGCACAGCGAGGTGAAGTCGCCGCCGCTCCCGCCGTACTCCTCGGGAGCGGTCAGGCCCATCAGCCCGAGTTCGCCCATCTTCTGCACCACGTCGACGGGGAAGTGGTGGTCCTTGTCCCAGTGGGCGACGTGCGGCGCGATCTCCTTCTCCGCGAAGTCACGCACGACCTTGCGGAAGTCCTCGTGTTCCACGCCCAGCGCGAAGGCGCTCATCGTTGACTACTCCTTGACTGGTTGAGCTTCGTGATGCCGTGACCGGGGCGCGCCGGTCTCAGTGCCGTCCGCGGACGGTGCCCTGATCGACGCTCCGGGCCGGGCCCTCGCCGGGGCCCGAGTCGAAGCGCTCGGTCAGCTCCCGCAGGCGGGCGCGGTACGCCTCGACGTTGCGGAGCTTGACCTCCTCGAACCCGCGGACCATGTCGGGGAGCGAGGCGATCTGCACGGCCACCGCGTGGTTGCCGGGGGTCAGCCCGGTGAGCAGGTGGGCGACACGCTCGGTGTACTCCTCGAGCAGCGCTCGCTCGACCTTGCGCACATGAGCCCGGCCGAAGGGGTCGAAGGCGGTGCCCCGCAGCCTGCGCATGCCGTGGAGGGCGGTGAACCCGGGGCGGAACCAACCACCGAGCCGGATCTTGCGCCGCATCCCGAGGGCTCGTAGCACCGGGGGCTGCAGGTTCCACTGCGCCCGCGCCCCGGGACCGAACTGCTCCGCCAGGTCGGCCGCGACACCCTCGTCGAGGGCGAGGCGGGCCACCTCGTACTCGTCCTTGTAGGCCATCAGCTTGAACAGGTTCCTGGCCACAGCCGTGGTCAGGTCCTCGGAACCGGGGACGATCTCCCGCTCGCGCTCGCGGACCGCGTCCACCGTCTCGGCGTAGCGGGCGGCGTACCGGGCGTCCTGGTACGCCGTCAGCTCGCCGACGCGGTCGGCGACGAGCCGGCCGAGCGGTGTGGTGTCGGCGGACGTGTCCGTCGTCCCGGGTTCGGAGACGGGCGAGTCGTCCTTCCGGACGGCGGCCGCGACCGTGCCGCGGTCCGCGATCCACAGCCGCCCGTAGCGGAACGCCTGGAGGTTGGCCTCCACCGCGACGCCGTTGATGCGGATCGCCTCCTCGACGGCGGCGGCCGGCAGCGGGAGGGCGCCCAGCTGGAATCCGACGCCGACCAGGAAGGTGTTGAGGTACTGGTCGTCGCCCAGCAGAGCCAGCACCGTCTCCCGCGCGTCCAGCACCTCGGCGCCGGGGCGCACCCGCGCCAGCAGCCGCTCGCTCATGGCGGTGGTGTCGGGGAAGGTCTGGCGGACGTCGGCGACCATGTGACCGGTCGCGACCCGCGCGGTGTTGAGCACCGCCACCGTCCGCTCGGGGGAGGTCACCGTGAGGTTGGCCTCGTCGGCGGCCACCAGGATGTCGCAGCCGAGGTAGAGGTCGCACTCGCCGGCGCCCAGTTTGTTGGTACGCCCCTCCCCCGCGCGGTGGAAGCGGATGTCGGAGACGACCGCGCCGCCCTTCTGCGCGAGTCCCGTCTGGTCCAGCGAGCGCGGCGTCCAGCCCGCGAGCAGGCCCGCGGTGGCGAGGATCTGGGAGATCGTCACCACACCGGTGCCGCCGACGCCGGTCAGCCTTACGCCGAAGTCGCCGCCCGTGACGGTGGGGACCGGGTCGGGCAGGGGGGCCTCGCCGAGCACACGCGCATCGCGGGCCGTTCCGCCGCCGGCGGAGCCCTTGACCGGCTCGACGCCGGTGATCGTCATGAAGGCGGGGCAGTCGCCCTTCAGGCAGCTGTAGTCGACGTTGCAGGAAGCCTGGTGGATCTGGGTCTTGCGGCCGAACTCGGTCTCGACCGGCTGAACCGACAGACAGTTGGACTTGTGCCCACAGTCACCGCAGCCCTCGCAGATGCGCTCGTTGATGAAGACCCGGGTGGTGGGCTTGTCGAGCTTGCCGCGCTTCCACTTGCGCCGCTTCTCGGTGGCGCACTCCTGGTCGTGCACCAGCACGGTCACGCCGGGCACCCGGGCCAGTGCCCGCTGCGCCTCCTCCATCCGGCCGCGGTCCCAGACCGCCACCTCGCGGGGCAGCCGCATGCGCCGGGTCCGGCGTACGTCGTCGGTGGTGACGATGATCCGGGCCACCTTCTCGGCGCGCAGGACGTCGACGATCTGGCGGAGGTCCATGGCACCGACCGCGCTCTGCCCGCCGGTCATCGCGACCGCGGAGTTGTACAGCAGCTTGTAGGTGATGTTCACCCCGGCGGCCACGGCGGCCCTGATCGCCAGCGAGCCGGAGTGGTCG
This sequence comes from Streptomyces sp. TSRI0107, assembly GCF_001905845.1. Classification (GTDB taxonomy): domain Bacteria; phylum Actinomycetota; class Actinomycetes; order Streptomycetales; family Streptomycetaceae; genus Streptomyces. The sequence continues at coordinate 214,121 of NZ_LIVZ01000015.1, forward strand.
AAGGTACCGTCGCCCAGGTTCTGCAGATAGTGCCCGCGCTCGGTGTACGGCGCCATGCCGATCCACTGCAGGCCCTCGCCGCCCATCTGGGAGAGGCCGGTGACGGTGCCGACCTGGTCCTCGTCCATGAGCAGGACCATGGCGTGGCAGCCGATGCCTCCGCCGACCAGCGAGTCGTCGGGCACCTTGGTGGAGCTGTTGTGCGGACACCCGGAGCAGAAGTAGGGGGCACGCTTGGGCAGGCTGATCAGAGGGAGCTGTACGCGGCCCTCGATCCGCTCGGGTCGCTGCCCCTCCACCGGGACGCCGCGGGCGCCGAGCTCGCGGGCGAGCGGGCGGACGAGGGCGTCGGCGTCGAGCTCGCCGTAGGACGGGATCAGCTCCTTGCCCTGTTCGTCCTCCTTGCCGAGGATCAGGGGGGCACCGGCGCGGCCGTAGAGGGCTTCGCGCACGGCGGTCTCGATGAAGGAGCGCTTCTCCTCGACGACGATGATCCGGTCGAGGCCGTCGGCGAACTCGACGATCGTCTCGGCGTCCATGGGGTACGGCATGGAGATCTTGAGGAGCCGGATGCCGGCCTCGGTGAGGCGTGCGTCGGTCAGACCCAGCCGGTCCAGCGCGGCGCGGAGCTCGCGGTAGGTGCGGCCGGAGGCCACGATCCCGATGACGTCGTCGTCGCCGCGCAGTTCGATCCGGTTGAGCCGGTTGAGCCGGCAGTACTCGCGGGCCAGCCGCAGCCGGGTGGTCATCAGGTCCCGCTCCAGCGGACCGAGGGTGGGCTGGAGGAGCCGGGCGGTCGGCTGATGACGGCCCGAACCCGGAGGCAGGACCGGCGCGGGACGCTCGACGCCGAGATCGACGAGCGAGGAGCCGTCGGCGACCGCGGTGACGATCTTCAACCCCACCCAGAGACCGCTGGCGCGCGACAGCTCCACCGCGTGGAGGCCGAGGTCCAGCACCTCCTGGGAGTCGGCCGGGTGCAGGAACGGGATGGCCAGGTCCATCAGCGCCAGCTCCGAGGAGCAGGGCACGCTCGACGACTTCGCGGCCGGGTCGTCGCCCACGAGCACCAGTGCGCCGCCCGCGGGGTGGGCGCCCATGAGGTTGCCGTGCCGCAGGGCGTCGGTGGCCCGGTCCAGGCCGGGGGCCTTGCCGTACCAGACGCCGAGCACACCGTCGTGCGTGGCGCCGTCGAGGGTGTTGACCAGCTGGCTGCCCTGCACCGCGGTGGCCGCGGCCTCCTCGTTCAGCCCCGGCACGTGCCGCACGTCGTTGGCGTCCAGCAGGGACCGCAGGCGGCCCAGCTCCAGGTCGTAGCCGGCCAGCGGCGAACCCTCGTAGCCCGAGACGAAGGTGGCGATGTTCCTTCCGGCGGCGAGATCGCGCCGGTGCTGGTCGATCGGCAACCGCGCCAGTGCCTGGATCCCGGTGAGCTGCACGTGACCGGCTGTGGCCTGGTACCGGCGACGGGGGTCGACCGGCACACCGTCGCGTTCGCCGTCGTGAGGACGGGAGTCGGCGCTGACGAAGGTCGTCATCTCGCCTCCTGTTCATGCTCGAGGAGCGCAGAGTGCGCTGGGGCACAGTCGCACCAGGATGGGCCTGTGGCCTGCCCCGAACGCCGACTACTGATCCGTTGGACCAGAACATCCACGCCTTTGCTGGGCCATGTGATCCATCGGCACAGGCCGCCGGCGCGTCAGGCCCTGCCGGGCACCCTCCTCGCGGACCACCCGGGCCTCCCGGAACGCGGGAAGAGGGCGGTCCGGGCCGTGTGGTGGCCCGGACCGCCCTCTTCGGCGAAGCCCGCTCGTGATCAGTCGGCTGCCGGCGCGGACGCCTTCGTCTCGTTCGGCGCGAGGTCCTGCGCGACCAGGGACAGCAGCGATGTGATGCGGCTCGGCAGCCGCTCGCTGAGCGCGATCTCCGTACGGCAGCGCACCACACCCGGCAGTTGCAGGAAACGCTGGATGATCTCCTCGACGTGCTCGGTGTCCCGGGCGGCGACCCGGCACAGCACGTCGCCTTCCCCGGCCGTCGAGTGCGCTTCCAGCACCTCGTCGACGAGGGCCAGGGCCCGTGTCACCCGGGCGAGCTGCCCCTGCGCCAGATGGAGATGGACGAACGCCAGGATGGGGAAGCCGAGCTGCGCCGGTGAGATCCGCGGCGCGTAGTCGGTGATCACGCCCATCCGCTCCAGGCGGCTCATCCGCGTGTGCACCGTCCCGCGGGCGATGCCGAGCGAGCGGGCGAACTCGCGCATCCCCGCTCGGGGCCGGGTCAGGAGTTCTCGCAGGATGGAGACGTCCAGAGCGTCGAGAGCGGCCACGATGACCTCGCAATATCTCAGTGGAGCAGGACACACGGCCAGGCCTCGGCTGCCGGGTGAGCGCCGATGTTAATGCAAGGCCTCGAATACTTGAACACCTGGACAGGAGGCGGTCGATCCGGTGGGCCGATGGCGCAATCGGCCACGCGATCCCCTGGACAGCATCGTTAACGGTGATTAACCTCAAAGGGCGAGTTAACGGCTATTAACACGGCCGATCATTCCATGCAGGGTCCGTCGAGTCGCGTGGGTCATCCGCGTCGGGACCGTCGCATGCTTTCCCAGTCCACCGCGCCGCCCGCAGGAGATTCAGCGTGAGCTTGAGGATCGTTGTCACTGTGAAGTACGTGCCCGACGCCACTGGCGAC
>NZ_LIVZ01000016.1 GCF_001905845.1 Streptomyces sp. TSRI0107
CGCCATGATCAAGCACTGACGAGTGTCAACAACGCTCGTGATCAATACACCTAGGGGGTGTCTCGCCGATCATGCCGGGCTCGCGGCGTCTGGCACCGCTCCCTGATCCGGCCTGATCGACGAGACACCCCCTAGCCCGCGACCGCCCCAGACCGCCGCCGCCCCCGCACCGTCCACACCGCCAGCCCCACCAGAATCAGCGTCCCCGCGCCGAATCCGCCCGCCGCGACCGCCTTCATCGCGACGCCGTCTCCCCCGGCGCTGTCTGCCGAAGCCTCCCGCTCCCCCTCCGTGAGGTCGAAGAGCCCTTCGGGCACGGACCGGTCGGCGTAGAGGGGACCGTCCTGGGGGTCACCCTTCACCCGCACCCGCAGCGTCAGCCCGAACGGCCCGGGGCCGACCTTCTCGGCGACCTGGGCGGCGAGGTGGACGACGAGGTAGTAGGAGCCGGCGAACCGCATGCCGCTCACCCGGTCTGCGGTGGCGTACCGATTGGCGAAGTCGACGGGCGGCAGGGGATCGAGCGAGGCGGACTGCTGTCTGCCGTCGTAGCCGGTGCCGTCGTCGACGACGAGGGCACGCACGGGGTTGTGGAGGGCCAGGTTCAGCGCGCCGACGGCGTAGTCGTGGCGGTCGTCGCCGCCCGCGCTGCCCAGTTCGGCGGTGGCCGACAGCTGTTGTCCCCAGTCGACGGGAACCTCGTAGAACAGGGTCTGTCCGGGTTCGATCTCGGCGCTCCACCCGCCCTGCCCCACGGTCGCCGCCGTGTCGAACCCGGCACCGCCCGGTCGCCGCTCGGGTTCGTCCGCGGGCGGCACGGGGGAGGCGGAGTCCCACGCCCGGGGCGCGTCGGTGGCGCCGGGCCGGGCCGGCTGGGGTTCGGTGACGACGGTGAGTTCCAGCTCCCAGGGTTCCGGCGCCGAGCCGGCCGTGGCTCCACCGGGTCGGACGCGTTCGACGACGACGTAGTACGTCCCGGAGTCCGCGCACCGCGTTCCGCCCGTCTCACGCGCGCCCCAGGCGGTGATCGGACGCGGGCTGCGGGAGGAGCCGATGATCTTCCTGTCGTAGGAGCAGGAGCGGCCGTCGCCGTCCTGCACGGACACGTCGACGCCGTCGGAGGCCGAGACGCCGGCGTCGGGGCCGGGTACGGCGGTGGCGGCGACGTACGCGTTCGATGTGGCGTCGAGGTCGAGTCGGTAGTAGGCGGTCCCGTCGGCGGGGAGGGTGCTGCGGTAGGTGCCGCCGGGGCGCAGAGGGGCCGCGCCGGTGGTGGTCGTCGCGCCGGGTACGCGCCGGGCGTCCTCCGCGAAGGCGTACGAGTGGTCGTCGGCATCGGCCGACGTGCGGGGAGCGGGGGAGGCGGGTGACGCCGTCAGTGCGGCCAGTGCCCCTAATACCACTCCGGTGACGGTCACGCGCGCGCGTACCGCCGATGAACGACACCACCTCACGCGGGCCCCCTTACCCAGGCGTCCTCACCGTCCACACACGAAACCCCGACCGCAACGGCGGCCGGGGTCTGTTCAGACTGTTCCGAGTGCTCGGGCTGTCCCGAGTGCCCGGAAGGGTATGTCGGTGGTCACGAACCCGTGGGCACGGAGTCAGTCGCCTCCGTCCACAGATCCTGCTCGGCGCGATCCGCCTGGATCTGGCGGTACACGAGGAGCCCGCCGATGGCGGCCAGTGCGACCAGGAGAAGCTTCTTCACCGCGCGACCTCGTCTTTCCTTGACGTAGGGGACCTCTGGCGCCCGACTATACACACCGACCGATATCGATCGGTGACCTGCGCCCCGGGCTCAACTGCCGCCTGGGGTACCGCTTTAGAAGCGGACGCGGCCACTCCGATCCGAGGGTGATCACATCAGCACCGAGCGTCACACCTTGCCGCTTTTCGCAACTTTTCTTCCTCTATAGGGCTTCTTCTGAGCTCTTGCGCCCATTCGAGTGGTGTTGATCTGAACATCGCCGCGCCACGGGCGTCGGTCCACCACTTCGCGACCCTCATACACATCATGAGGAAAGTACGCAAATCGCCCGACCCGAAAGTGAGGGGCCATGGCCCGCAACAAGGTCATGAATCTGTGGACCGCACTCGTCACCGCCTTCCTCGCGCTGTGCACGGCGCTCGGACTCATCACCACGACCGCCGCCGCGGCGGTACCGCAGACCGAGTCCAGCCGCAACAGCAGCGACGACACGACCGCCCCGGTCACGACACCGGCGATGGCCCCCTGGTCCTGGTCCTGGTCCTACGCCAGGTCACTGCCCCCCACGATGAAGCAACGGATCCGGGCCGAGGCCCACGGAAAGTCCCCGAGCTGCCGGCACCGCCCCCTCGCTGACGCCGCCCCGGCGACCACCGACTGCGCCCCACCGGCCCCCGCGTCCCAGGCAGAACCGGCCGAACTGACCGAGCCCATCGCACCGCCACTGCAGCGCTGAGGGTGACCGCCGAACCCTCAGCCCAGCCCAGACCAGATCAGACCGAACAAAACCCAATCCACCCCGTAAGGCCTGATCCTCCTTCCCCCCTGGATCCAACCTGTCAGAACGGCGAACTGCGTACACGCCCTCACGAAGTGGCCCGGTCACCCCTAGGTGGCCGGGCCTTCGTGCGCGTGTGTGCCCTACTGCGGGAGCCGCAGCGCCAGTCCGTCGAGGACGACCTCCAGGCCGTAGGCGAACTTGGTGTCGCGCAGGGCCACGGGGTCGCCGGCCGCCTCCATGGCCTTGCCGTACGAGGTCGACAGATGGTCGTGCTCGGAGGCCGCCTGCTGAGCGGCGGGCATGAGGCGGGCGATGAAGTCGGCCTCGCTCTCGCCGGACCGGGCCACGGTGACGAGCCAGGCGCTCTCCGTGGTGCTCATGCCGATGACGTACGACAGCACGGTGTCGATGGCGCGGCTCGGCTCCGGGAAGCCGACGGCCGTGAACAGGGCGGCCAGGCGCTCGGAGAAGGACATCAGATTGGGGCCGAGGTAGGCCAGACCCGCCTGACCGAGCACGGACGACAGCCAGGGGTGGCGCAGGGAGGTCGCGCGGAAGGAGGTGGCGGCCTCGGTGACGGCGGCCCGCCAGTCGGCGCCACCGGCGGGCCGTACGTGGATCTCGGCGGCGACCTCGTCCACGGCCAGCTCCATCAGCTCGTCCTTGGTGGCGACATGCCGGTAGAGGGAGGTCGCGCCGGCGTTCAGGCGGGCGGCGAGCTTGCGCATGCTGAGCGCCTCGACACCCTCGGCGTCCAGCATCGCGACGGCCTCGCGGACGATCACCGCGCGGCTGAGGGCGGGCTGGTCGGGTTCGCTGCGGCGGCGGGCCCAGACTGAGGGGATCGGGTTCTCGTCCTGCTTGGACCTCGGGGCCATGGGCTCTCCTCGCGCATCGATGCGTACATCGTTCGCATCCAGCGTACAGAGTTCGACTCTTGCGCACACTGTTCCGCTCTGCGTACAGTGTTCGCAACGAAGGAACAGTGTTCGCAAGAGTTCGCAACGGATGAGAACGCAGGGGGAGCAGCCTCATGAACGCCCGCACCGAACAACCTCAGTCGCAGAGCCGCGACCCGCGCCGCTGGTGGATCCTCGTGGTGCTCTGCCTGAGCACGCTCGTCCTGGTCGTCGACAACATGGCGCTGACCGTCGCGGTGCCGGCGATGACCGAGGACATCGAGGCCACCGCCCAGGACACCCAGTGGATCCTCGACTCCTACATCCTGGTCTTCGCGGGCCTCCTGCTGACCTCCGGCAGCCTCGGCGACCGCTTCGGCCGGCGGAAGGTGATGCTGATCGGCCTGCTCCTCTTCGGGGCGGCGTCACTGGGGGCGGTCTTCTGCTCCAGCCCCGGCGAGGTGATCGCCGTACGGGTCGCCATGGGTGTCGGCGGGGCGCTGATCATGCCGTCCACGCTGTCGATCCTCATCACCGTCTTCGACGAGGAGGAGCGCGGCAAGGCGATGGCCGCCTGGGGTTCGGTGTCGATGCTCGGCCTGGTCGGCAGCCCGGTCCTGGGCGGCGTCCTCATCGACCACTTCTCCTGGCAGTCGATCTTCCTGATCAACGTGCCGATCGTCGTCCTCGCCCTCATCGCCGGCCGCACCCTGATGCCGGAGTCCAGGGCGCCCTGGCAGAAGCCCGATCCGCTCGGCGCGCTGCTGTCCGCCACCGGTATGACCGCGCTGGTCTGGTGGATCATCGAGATCCCGCAGCACGGCGCGTTCGGCGGCGACTCCCTGATCACGTCGGCCGTCGCGGCGGTCGCGCTCATCTCCTTCGTGATCTGGGAGAACGTCACCTCGTCCCCGATGGTCCCGCTGGTCCTGTTCAAGCACCGCAACTTCAGCGGCGGCTCGCTCTCCCTGGCGCTCGTCCAGATCGGCAACGGCGGTCTGCTGCTGGTCCTCACCCAGTACCTGCAGTTCGTGCTCGGCTACTCGCCGGTCAAGGCCGGTCTGGCCTTCCTGCCGATGGCGGTCGCGGCCCTCGTCGGCAACGGCGGCGGAGTGAAGCTCGCGCAGAAGATCGGCAACCGGTTCGTCATCCTGGCCGGCATGCTCGTGATGGCGGGCTCCTTCGGCCTGCTGGCCACGGTCACCACCGACTCCGGCTTCACCGTCCCGGCGGTGGCCCTGGGCCTGCTGGGCCTCGGCGCCGGCATGGCGATGCCGGCCGCGGTCGCCGCGCTGATGGGCACCATCCCGGCCGACAAGGCCGGCGTCGGCTCCGCCCTCAACGACACCATCCAGCAGGCGGGAACCGCCCTCGGCATCGCCATCCTCGGCTCGCTGCTGACCAGCTCCTACACCGCCGAGATGCCCTCCGACGCCCCTGAGCAGGCCAAGGAGTCCATCGCGGGCGCCCTGGCCGTCGCCGAACCCGACAGCGGCCTGCTGCCCGCCGCCCGCGAGGCCTTCACCACCTCTATGTCCACGACCTTCACCCTCAGCGCGATCGGCGTCCTCGCCGCCGCGGTCGTCGCCACCCTGGTGATGCGCGACAACAAGCCCGAGCAGCCCGCCGAAGACGCCCCCGAGACCCCGGAGAAGAACCCGGAGAACACCCCGCAGCCGATCGCCTGACGACACAGAAGACCCCCGATCCATCCGGACCGGGGGTCTTCTCGCTGTGGGGCTAACAGGATTTGAACCTGTGGCCTCATCCTTATCAGGGATGCGCTCTAACCAACTGAGCTATAGCCCCGCCGCGCTCTGCGGTGTGTGTCCCGCGCGCTGACTCCTGAAGATTAGCGCACGACCGGGGCAGTCCCAAAATCGATGGGGATTCGATGGGGACCGGCGGCTCACTCGTCCTCGGCGAGCGTCAGTTCCACACCGCCCACGAAGCCCGCGGAGAGGTTGTAGATGAACGCTCCGAGGGTGGCGAGGGCCGTCGCGAGGACGACGTCGATGACCGCGATGATCGACGTGAAGAGCAGGACGTTCGGCAGGGACAGGAACGCCTGCAGGTCGAAGCCGTTCGACTCGTTGGAGCCGGTCGCCTCGGAGATGGTGCCGCCGACGGTCGAGAAGACGCCCATCGCGTCCATGACCATCCACAGCACGGCCGCCGCGACGATGGTGCAGATGCCCAGCGCGATCGACAGCAGGAAGCTGACCTTCATCACCGACCACGGGTCGGCCTTGGCCACCCGCAGCCGTGCCTTGCGGACGCGCGGAGTGGTGCGCGCGCCGGTGCGCGGGCGGCGTACGGCACCGCCCGCCTGACCGCCCTGCCCCTGCGCGGGGTAGGCCTGCGGCGGGTGGTACGGCCCGGAGGGCTGCTGCGGCTGCCGTTCCCCGGGCAGCGGCGAGGCCCCCTGCTGCTGGGTCTGCGGGCCTCGGGTGTCCGTCACAGTTCCCCCCTGGGATCCATGAGTGTCAGGCGAGGGCGAGGGCTTCGTCTTCCGCTCCGACGGCTTGACCGCCTGGAGGTTGGTCGTGTGCGGATCCGTCGCCGGCGCGGCGGAGCCACGGGCGCCGCCGTCCGTTTCCTGACCGGTCGTACGACCCGTCGAGGTACCGGCCGATCCGGCGCCCGTGGCTCCGCTCACGCTGACTCACTCCTCGTGCTACTCGGCCGAGGGCGCCTCACCCTCGTCCGTGCCGCTGGTCACGGCGTCCTCGGCGGTCTCGTCGACGGCCACGTCGCCGTCGACCTCCTCCGCCTCGCGCCCCGCCTCGGCGTTACGTGCGATGCCGACGACGGCATCGCGCTTGCCCAGATTGATCAGTTGGACGCCCATGGTGTCACGGCCCGTCTCCCTGACCTCGTTGACTCGCGTACGAATCACACCGCCCGACAGCGTGATGGCGAGGATCTCGTCGGTCTCCTCGACCACCAGCGCACCGACGAGCGAACCGCGGTCTTCGACGATCTTGGCGGCCTTGATGCCGAGGCCGCCGCGTCCCTGAACGCGGTACTCGTCGACAGCGGTCCGCTTCGCGTACCCGCCGTCGGTGGCAGTGAACACGAACGTACCGGGTCGAACAACATTCATCGAGAGCAGTTCGTCTCCCTCACGGAAACTCATGCCCTTGACGCCCGAGGTGGCACGGCCCATGGGCCGCAGCGACTCGTCCGTTGCCGTGAATCGGATCGACTGCGCCTTCTTGCTGATCAGCAGCAGATCGTCGTCGGCCGAAACCAGCTCGGCGCCGATCAGCTCGTCGTCGGAGCCGTCCTCCCGCTCCCGCAGGTTGATGGCGATGACGCCACCCGAGCGAGGGGAGTCGTAGTCCTTCAGCGAGGTCTTCTTCACCAGGCCGGCCTTGGTGGCCAGGACCAGGTACGGCGCCGCGTCGTAGTCGCGGATCGCGAGGATCTCGGCGATCGCCTCGTCCGGCTGGAAGGCCAGCAGGTTGGCGACGTGCTGACCGCGCGCGTCCCGGCCGGCGTCCGGCAGCTCGTACGCCTTCGCGCGGTACACCCGGCCCTTGTTGGTGAAGAACAGCAGCCAGTGGTGCGTGGTCGAGACGAAGAAGTGGTCGACGATGTCGTCTTCCTTCAGCTTCGCGCCGCGTACGCCCTTGCCGCCGCGCTTCTGGGCGCGGTAGTCGTCCGTCTTGGTGCGCTTGACGTAGCCGCCGCGCGTGACGGTGACGACGATGTCCTCCTCGGCGATCAGGTCCTCGATGGACATGTCACCGTCGTAGGGCACCAGCTGGGTCTTGCGGTCGTCGCCGTACTTCTCGACGATCGCGGCGAGCTCCTCGCTGACGATGCCGCGCTGGCGGACCGGGGAGGCCAGGATCTCGTTGTACTCGCTGATCTTCGCCTGGAGCTCGTCGTGCTCCTGGACGATCTTCTGCCGCTCCAGGGCCGCGAGACGGCGGAGCTGCATCTCCAGGATCGCGTTGGCCTGGATCTCGTCGATCTCCAGCAGGTCCATCAGGCCGCCGCGGGCGATCTCGACGGTCTCGCTGCGCCGGATCAGCGCGATGACCTCGTCGATGGCGTCCAGGGCCTTCAGGAGGCCGCGCAGGATGTGCGCGCGCTCCTCGGCCTTGCGCAGCCGGAAACGCGTACGGCGGACGATGACCTCGATCTGGTGCGTCACCCAGTGACGGATGAACGCGTCCAGCGAGAGGGTGCGGGGCACGCCGTCCACCAGCGCCAGCATGTTCGCGCCGAAGTTGGTCTGCAGGTCGGTGTGCTTGTACAGGTTGTTCAGGACGACCTTGGCGACCGCGTCCCGCTTCAGGACGATCACCAGGCGCTGGCCCGTACGGGACGACGTCTCGTCGCGGACGTCCGCGATGCCGCCGATCTTGCCGTCCTTCACCAGGTCGGCGATCTTCTGCGCGAGGTTGTCCGGGTTGGTCTGGTACGGCAGCTCCGTGACCACCAGGCACTGGCGGTTCTGGATCTCCTCGACCTCGACGACCGCGCGCATGGTGATCGAGCCGCGGCCGGTGCGGTAGGCCTCCTCGATGCCCTTGCGGCCGACGACGAGGGCGCCGGTCGGGAAGTCGGGGCCCTTGATGCGCTCGATGAGCGCGTCCAGCAGCTCCTCGTGCGAGGCCTCGGGGTTCTCCAGGTACCACTGGGCGCCGGCGGCGACCTCGCGCAGGTTGTGCGGCGGGATGTTGGTCGCCATGCCGACCGCGATACCGGCGGAGCCGTTGATCAGCAGGTTCGGGAAGCGGGAGGGCAGGACGGTCGGCTCCTGGGAGCGGCCGTCGTAGTTGTCCGTGAAGTCGACGGTCTCCTCGTCGATGTCGCGGACCATCTCCATCGACAGTGGCGCCATCTTGCACTCGGTGTACCGCATGGCCGCGGCCGGGTCGTTGCCCGGGGAACCGAAGTTGCCGTTGGAGTCGACGAGCGGCATGCGCATCGCCCACGGCTGGGCGAGGCGGACCAGGGCGTCGTAGATGGAGCTGTCGCCGTGGGGGTGGTAGTTGCCCATGACGTCGCCGACCACGCGCGCGCACTTGTAGAAGCCGCGCTCGGGGCGGTAGCCGCCGTCGTACATCGCGTACAGCACGCGGCGGTGGACGGGCTTGAGGCCGTCCCGGACGTCCGGCAGCGCACGCGAGACGATGACGGACATCGCGTAGTCGAGGTACGAGCGCTGCATCTCCGTCTCGAGCCCGACGGGCTCGATCCGCATGGCGATGTCGCCGCCCTCTTCAGGGGTGACGGGGGTGTTCTCGTCGGCCATTGCTGGTGAGGATCCTTCCTGGTGCGGTCAGCTGAGACCGACTCAGATGTCGAGGAAGCGGACGTCCTTGGCGTTGCGCTGGATGAACGCGCGGCGGGCCTCGACGTCCTCGCCCATCAGGACCGAGAACAGCTCGTCGGCCTGGGCGGCGTCGTCGAGGGTGACCTGGCCGAGGACGCGGTGCTCCTGGTCCATGGTCGTCACGCGCAGCTCCTCGGCGTTCATCTCGCCGAGGCCCTTGAAGCGCTGGATCGAGTCCTCGCGGACCCGCTTGCCGCGCTGGCGGCCCATCTCGAGCAGTGCGTCGCGCTCGCGGTCGGAGTACGCGTACTCGACGTCCTCCCGGCCCCACTTGATCTTGTACAGCGGGGGACGGGACAGGAACACATGGCCCGCCTCGACCAGCGGCCGCATGAAGCGGAACAGGAAGGTCAGCAGCAGGGTGTTGATGTGCTGGCCGTCGACGTCGGCGTCCGCCATCAGGATGATCTTGTGATACCGGAGCTTCTCGATGTCGAAGTCCTCGTGGACCCCGGTGCCGAAGGCGGAGATCAGCGCCTGGATCTCCTGGTTCTGCAGGATCTTGTCGATCCGCGCCTTCTCGACGTTGAGGATCTTGCCCCGGATCGGGAGGATCGCCTGGTACTCCGGGTTGCGGCCGGACTTGGCCGAACCGCCGGCGGAGTCACCCTCGACGATGAAGATCTCGCACTTGGTCGGGTCGTTCGACTGGCAGTCGGACAGCTTGCCCGGCAGCGACGCGGTCTCCAGCAGGCCCTTGCGGCGGGTCAGGTCGCGGGCCTTGCGGGCCGCCACGCGCGCGGTGGCCGCCTGGATGCCCTTGCGGACGATGTCCGCGGCCTCGTTGGGGTTGCGGTCCAGCCAGTCGGTGAGGTGCTCGTAGACCGCCTTCTGCACGAAGGTCTTGGCCTCCGTGTTGCCCAGCTTGGTCTTGGTCTGGCCCTCGAACTGGGGCTCGCTCAGCTTGACCGAGATGATCGCGGTCAGACCCTCGCGGATGTCGTCACCCGTGAGGTTGTCGTCCTTCTCGCGGAGCAGCTTCTTGTCGCGCGCGTACTTGTTGATCAGGTTCGTCAGCGCCGCGCGGAAGCCCTCTTCGTGGGTGCCGCCCTCGTGGGTGTGGATGATGTTGGCGAAGGAGTAGACGCCCTCGCTGTAGCCGCTGTTCCACTGCATCGCGACTTCGAGGGAGAGGCTCTTGTCCTTGTCCTCCGCCTCCAGGTCGATGACGGTGGGGTGCACCACGTCTCCCTTGCGGGAGTTGAGGTACTTCACGAAGTCGACGATGCCGCCCTCGTAGTGGTACGTGACGGTCTTGGGCTCGTCCTTCTCGTCCGCGCCCGCCTCGTCCGCGCCGGCCGTGGCCTTCGCCGACTCGCGCTCGTCGGTGAGCTTGATGGTCAGTCCCTTGTTCAGGAACGCCATCTCCTGGAAACGCCGCGACAGCGTCTCGAAGGAGTACTCCGTGGTCTCGAAGATGTCGCCGTCGGCCCAGAAGGTGACCGAGGTGCCGGTCTCGTCCGTGGCCTCGTGCTGGGCGAGGGGGGCCGTCGGAACGCCCATCTTGTAGTCCTGCGTCCAGCGGTGGCCGTCCGTCTTCACCTCGACGGAGACCTTGCTGGACAGGGCGTTCACCACCGAGACGCCGACGCCGTGCAGACCACCGGAGACCGCGTAGCCGCCGCCGCCGAACTTGCCGCCCGCGTGGAGCACGGTCAGCACGACCTCGACGGCCGGCTTGCCCTCGGACGGGACGATGCCCACCGGGATGCCACGGCCGTTGTCGACGACACGGACGCCGCCGTCGGCGAGGATCGTCACCTCGATCGTGTCCGCGTGCCCGGCCAGCGCCTCGTCGACGGAGTTGTCGACGACCTCGTACACGAGGTGATGCAGGCCACGCTCACCGGTGGAGCCGATGTACATACCGGGTCGCTTGCGGACCGCGTCCAGACCCTCGAGGACGGTGATGGCACTGGCGTCGTAGGACGCAGTGACGGAGGCCTCGGCACCTTCTGCCATGGCCTCGGTGGACGGGATGTTCTCGTTGGGGTTGCCGGAATCGGCCACGAAGCGCCCTTTCTGGCACAGCACGAGCCGGGCTCCTGGGAGTACCCCCTCTTGGAGGGCTGCCGGAGCGGCTGCGGCATGTTGCGTTGGTAAGCCTTGATCAGCGTTGCTCAGCGTTTCCCGGGCGGTCCCCACGTTCGGGGCGGGATTGTCTTCCAGTCTACCGGTAGCACTGACAGTGATGGGGGTTTGCCGGTACCTGAGTCCGCATGTGCCGCCCTGAACCGTCCTCGATCGGGTCCCGATATGCGGATGGGGGCTCCAAGAGGCTCACAGCGGCACCCAGCGCTTCGAGGTGTCAACCCATAGCTACTCCCCGGTCAGGTCGAAATTCGCATGCGCGTGCGGTTGTATGACAAGACAGTGACCGCTGTGGAAAAGGGGGGCTCTGGGGCGAGTGAACGTGAGGTCGGTCACGTGAGCCCGGTGAAGGTCCGCGCCCGGCCGCGGACGCGCTCGCGGGGCGCTCAGACCCAGGTGCCGGCCCTCAGACCCAGGTACCGGCGCTCAGCCGTAGGTGTCGCCGGGCCCGGTGCTGCCCGGAGCGCGCAGGGGGCCGTAGCGGCGGGCGGGGCCACCCGGACCCAAGACCTTGATCATCCGGACCGTGCCGTGGCCCAGGTCCTCGTTCAGCCGGGCCACCAGCTGCGGGGCGAGCAGCCGCAGGTTCGTCGCCCAGGCCGTGGAGTCGCAGCGCACCACGAGCACCCGCTCGTCCTCGTCGTACCGGTCCGGCACGCAGTGCTTGGCCAGGTCCTCGCCGACGATCTCCGGCCAGCGGCCCATGACCCCGCCCACCGCGGCCGGCGCCTCCCAGCCGCGCTCGGTGAGCAGCCGGTTGATCGCCGCGCCGAGCGCCATCGGATCGCGGCCGTCGGCGCGCGCGCCGGAGCGCAGGCCACCGCCGCGCCGGGCCTGCTTCTTCTGCTGCGCCGCGTCCCCACGCGCGCGTGCCGCCTCCTTCGCCGCGCGCAGCGCCACGCGCGCGAGGTCGACGCCGGACGGCTCGGGCTGCTTCGGCCGCTCGGGGCCGTCGCGCTTGTCGGACTCGTTCATACGCGCTCCACCGTCCCGCCGGACACGGCGTACCGCGTCCCGGTCAGTACGCCGGGTACGTCGTCGTCGACCGCGGCCGTCACCAGCACCTGCTCCCCGGGCGCGACCAGCTCGGCCAGCCGCTCACGGCGGCGGGCGTCCAGCTCGGCGAACACGTCGTCCAGGATCAGCACCGGCTCGTTGCCCTCGGCGCGCAGCAGGTCATAGGAGGCGAGGCGCAGGGCCAGCGCGTACGACCAGGACTCGCCGTGCGAGGCGTAGCCCTTGGCGGGGAGTTCGCCGAGCTTGAGCAGCAGGTCGTCGCGGTGCGGGCCGACGAGAGTGACGCCCCGCTCGATCTCCTGCTTGCGGACGTCGGCGAGCGCCGCCATCAGCTGTTCGAACAGCGCCTCGCGGGTGTGGGCCTCGCCGGGGGCGGACGGCTTGTAGTCCAGGGTGATCGGGCCGCCGCCGGGAGCAAGCTGCTCGTACGCCTTGTCGGCGAGCGGCTGGATCGCGTTGATCAGATCGACGCGCTGGGCCAGCAGTTCGGCACCCGCGCGGGCGAGGTGCTGGTCCCAGACGTCGAGGGTGGACAGGTCCATGGACCGGCCGCCGTGCCGGCGGGCCAGCGCGGCCGTCTTCAGCAGGGTGTTGCGCTGCTTGAGGACCCGGTCGTAGTCCGAGCGCACACCGGCCATGCGCGGAGAGCGGGCGGTGATCAGCTCGTCGAGGAAGCGGCGCCGCTCACCGGGGTCGCCCTTCACCAGCGCCAGGTCCTCCGGCGCGAACAGGACGGTACGCAGGATGCCGAGCACATCGCGGGGCCTGACCTGCGACGACCGGTTGATGCGGGCGCGGTTGGCCTTGCCGGGGTTCAGCTCCAGCTCGACCAGCTGCTGCCGGTCGCCCTGCCGGACCTGGGCGCGGATGATCGCCCGCTCGGCGCCCATGCGGACCAAGGGTGCGTCGGAGGAGACGCGGTGGCTGCCGAGGGTCGCGAGATAGCCGACGGCCTCGACGAGGTTCGTCTTGCCCTGGCCGTTGGGGCCGACGAACGCGGTGACGCCCGCGTCGAGCGGGACCTCGGCCCGGGCGTACGAGCGGAAGTCGGCCAGCGACAGATGCGTGACGTGCATGGTCGTTTCGCCGACCTCCCCGGCGTGGTCTCCCCGGGTGGTACCCGGGGGTTCCCGGGTTTCCCCGGGCAGTGTGTCCCGGAGTTCCCCGGGACGTGCGTCCCGGGGTTTCCCCAGGGTGTGGATTACTTCTTCTCGACCGCGTGGCCACCGAACTGGTTGCGCAGCGCGGCGATCATCTTCATCTGCGGCGAGTCGTCCTGACGCGAGGCGAACCGCGCGAACAGGGAGGCCGTGATCGCGGGCAGCGGCACGGCGTTGTCGATGGCGGCTTCCACAGTCCAGCGGCCCTCGCCGGAGTCCTGTGCATAACCGCGCAGCTCGTCCAGGTGCTCGTCCTCGTCGAGGGCGTTGACCGCCAGGTCCAGCAGCCAGGAACGGATGACCGTGCCCTCCTGCCAGGAGCGGAAGACCTCGCGGACGTTCTCCACGGAGTCGACCTTCTCCAGCAGCTCCCAGCCCTCGGCGTAGGCCTGCATCATGGCGTACTCGATGCCGTTGTGGACCATCTTCGCGAAGTGGCCCGCGCCGACCTTGCCGGCGTGCACCGCGCCGAAGTCGCCCTCCGGCTTCAGCGCGTCGAAGATCGGCTGCACCTTGGCGACGTGCTCGGCGTCGCCGCCGTACATCAGCGCGTAGCCGTTCTCCAGGCCCCACACACCGCCGGAGACGCCGCAGTCCACGAAACCGATGCCCTTGGCGGCCAGCTGGGCGGCGTGCTTCTCGTCGTCCGTCCAGCGCGAGTTGCCGCCGTCCACGACGATGTCACCGGGCTCCAGCAGCTCGGCGAGCTGGTCGACGGTCTGCTGGGTGGCCTCACCGGCCGGCACCATGACCCATACGACGCGCGGGCCCTTGAGCTTGCCCACAAGCTCTTCCAGGCTGTGGACATCGGCGAGGTCCGCATTGCGGTCGTATCCGACGACGGTGTGGCCCGCGCGGCGGATCCGCTCGCGCATGTTGCCGCCCATCTTGCCGAGGCCGACGAGACCGAGCTCCATCAGTTGTGTTCCTTAGGTGTCCGAGGTGGCGTGACGGCACGGCCGTGCCGGGCGGTTTCCCGCCCCGGCACCGGCGTACCTGTGTCCGAGCCTAAACCCGGATTCTCGTGCACACCTGTGGGCATACGCGCTCATACGCACACATGCCCTGAGCTGCGGTTTCCCGCTGCCGCCGACCGCTGCCGAAGGCGATCAGCCGCTGAGACGCACCGGCATGATCAGGTACTTGTAGGCCTCGTCCGCCTCCGCGTCCAGCGCCGGCTTGCCGCTGAGCAGCGCGGGCTTGGTGGACGTGGTGAAGGACAGCTGGGCCACCGGGGAGTCGATCGCGCTCAGACCGTCCAGCAGGAAGGTCGGGTTGAAGGCGATCGAGATGTCGTCGCCCTCCAGCTGGGCGTCGACCCTTTCCACAGCCTGTGCGTCGTCGCTGGATCCCGCCTCCAGGATCAGCACGCCCTGCTCGAAGCTGAGCCGCACCGGGGTGTTGCGCTCGGCGACCAGCGCCACACGCTTGACGGCCTCCACGAACGGGGCGGTCTCGATCACGGCGACGCTGTTGAACTCCGTCGGGAACAGCGTGCGGTACTTCGGGAGGTCACCCTCCAGCAGGCGGGTGGTCGTCCGCCGGCCCGCGCCCTCGAAACCGATCAGGCCCTCGCCCGCGCCGGAGCCGGAAAGCGCCAGGATGACGCTGTCGCCGCTGGTGAGCGCCTTGGCGGTGTCCAGGAGCGTCTTGGCGGGCACCAGGGCGACCGCGGAGGCGTCCGGGTTCTCCGGCTTCCACAGGAACTCGCGGACCGCGAAGCGGTAGCGGTCGGTGGAGGCCAGCGTGACCGTGTCGCCCTCGATCTCGATGCGCACACCGGTGAGCACGGGCAGCGTGTCGTCACGGCCGGCCGCGATGGCCACCTGCTGCACGGCGGAGGCGAAGACCTCGCCGGGAACGGTGCCCGTGGCGTTCGGCATCTGCGGCAGCGACGGGTACTCCTCCACAGGCAGTGTGTGGAGGGTGAAGCGGGAGGAGCCGCAGACCACGGTCGCCCGTACACCGTCTGTGGAAATCTCCACCGGCCGGTTGGGGAGGGCGCGCGAGATGTCGGCGAGCAGGCGGCCGGAGACCAGGACCGTGCCCTCCTCCTCGACCTCGGCCTCGACGCTCACCCGCGCGGAGACCTCGTAGTCGAAGCTCGACAGGCTCAGCTGACCGTCCTCGGCCTTCAGCAGCAGGCCGGCGAGGACAGGCGCCGGCGGACGGGCCGGGAGGCTGCGCGCCGCCCAGGCCACTGCCTCCGCGAGTACGTCGCGTTCCACCCGGATCTTCACCGTAAGCCGCCTCCTGCTGTTGCCGGCGCTTCTCGCCCTGCTTCGCCTTCGTCGTCTGTCTCGGTGTCACCGGCCCCGGTGAGGGGAAGGACACCGGGGTCCAGTCTGACGCACCGCACTGACAGTAGGTGCCTCTCGGGGTCAAGTCGTGACGAGGGGCAGCCGGGCAGCGAAGAGCGAGTTGTGCACAGGGCCCTCTTCGAAACGAATTCCGCGCTCTCTCTAGTCGTTGGTAGTAGTAGGGCCTGTGGATACCGTGGATAACCACGTTTGCCCAGCTCAGCGCGGAGATTTTGTCCACGGGCCCTGTGGGTGGCGCCGGTGGACAACCAGCGGTCTCTGTGGAGAACGGAAAGTTCTGCACACCCCGTGCACAGGCGAGGGCGAGTTCTCCCCAGCGCCGTCCCCAGCTTTACCCGCCTTTCCCACAGCCCAACCCGGCAGCTTTGTGTGACGGCTTTCACTCGACGCGGTGAGCAGGTGCGTCACGTTGCCGAACAGTGGACAGCCATGTGGAGAAGCTGGGGATCACTGGGGACAACCACCCCCAGCCTGTGGGTTGCCCGTGGACAACTTCGTGCACAGCTTGTGGACCGCCGCGTTGTCCACAAGCTGTGGAGATCGTTCGTCCACCAATCCACAAGCGGCTGACCTGGTCTGATCGTCTTTCAACAGGGTTGCCTGTGGACACGATCTGGACAACTCCGCAGTCCCCAGCGTGTGGACGGAAGAAAGTCACCGAATCTGTGGAGAGTGGCCGTAACCAGGCAGAAAATCGAACACCGGGTGACCGGCAGGAGCGGCGCTGAGCGGCGCCGGCATGACGAAGGGCGCCCCCGGATCGTCTCCAGGGGCGCCCTCGGTGCCGTACGGGTGGGCCTGTCAGCCGTTCTTGATGCGGTTGGTCAGCTCGGTGACCTGGTTGTAGATGGAGCGCCGCTCGGCCATCAGATTGCGGATCTTGCGGTCGGCGTGCATCACGGTCGTGTGGTCGCGGCCGCCGAACAGCGCGCCGATCTTCGGCAGCGACAGGTCCGTCAGCTCACGGCACAGGTACATGGCGATCTGCCGCGCGGTGACCAGCGCGCGGCCGCGCGAGGTGCCGCACAGGTCCTCGACGGTCAGCCCGAAGTAGTCGGCCGTGGCGCTCATGATGGCCGTCGAGGTGATCTCGGGCGCCGAGTCCTCGCCACCGGGGATCAGGTCCTTGAGGACGATCTCCGTCAGGCCCAGGTCCACCGGCTGCCGGTTGAGCGACGCGAACGCCGTCACCCGGATCAGCGCGCCCTCCAGCTCGCGGATGTTGCGTGAGATGCGGGAGGCGATGAACTCCAGCACCTCCGGCGGCGCGTTCAGCTGCTCCTGGACCGCCTTCTTGCGCAGGATCGCGATCCGCGTCTCCAGCTCGGGCGGCTGGACGTCCGTGATCAGACCCCACTCGAAACGGTTCCTCAGCCGGTCCTCCAGGGTCACCAGCTGCTTGGGCGGCCGGTCGCTGGAGAGCACGATCTGCTTGTTGGCGTTGTGGAGCGTGTTGAAGGTGTGGAAGAACTCCTCCTGCGTCGACTCCTTGTCCGCCAGGAACTGGATGTCGTCGACGAGCAGGATGTCCATCTCGCGGTAGCGCTTGCGGAAGCTGTCGCCCTTGCCGTCGCGGATGGAGTTGATGAATTCGTTGGTGAACTCCTCCGAGCTCACGTACCGCACCCGCGTACCCGGGTAGAGGCTCCGCGCGTAGTGCCCGATCGCGTGCAGCAGGTGCGTCTTGCCGAGGCCGGACTCGCCGTAGATGAACAGCGGGTTGTACGCCTTCGCGGGCGCCTCGGCGACGGCCACCGCCGCCGCGTGGGCGAAACGGTTCGACGCGCCGATCACGAACGTGTCGAAGAGGTACTTCGGGTTCAGCCGCGCGGTCGGCTCGCCGGGGCCGGTCGCCGGGGCGGGCTGCGCGGCCAGCGGGCCGGGGGCGCCGCCCGCGGAGGGCGGCTGGACGCCGCCCGGACCGCGGTGCGCGGGGCCGCCGCCGGACGGCGGCTCGGGCAGCTCGCGCCGGGCGCCCTGCTGGTCGTAGTCGCCGCGGGACGGCTCGTAGTCGGAGCGCTGCTGCCGCTGGTCGTACGGCGGGCGGTCCATGCCCGGGCGGTCCACGCCCGGCCGGTAGTCCTGGGACGGCGCGCCGTAGCTGTCACCGCCGGACGGCCCGTAGGTGTCGTTCCCGGAGGACCCGTACGACTCCTTGGCCGGCGGACCGTAGGAGTCCTGGCCGTGGGAACGGTACGACTCCTGCGGCGGGGTCGCGTACGGGTCCCGGTCGGGGAAGCCCAGGCGCTGCTGCTGCCAGCCGTAGTCGTCCTGGGTGGGCCGCGGCCAGGCGCCCGGCTCGGGGCGCTGGTACTCCCCCGGGTAGGCCGGGCGGGCGGTGGGGAGCTGGTCGTCGGTGCCGGGGAGCGGCTCCGCGCGGTGGCGGCCGTAGCCCTCGTACTGGCCGGACGGGGGCTCGGGCTCCTCGTAGCGCTGCGGGGCGGGCGGCGCCGACGGGGCCGGGGGCTCGCCGGCGGAGTCGTCCACGGTGATCGCGATACGGATCGGGCGGCCGCACTCGCGGCTCAGCGTCTCGCTCACGATCGGCGCGAGGCGGCCTTCGAGCACGCCTTTCGCAAACTCGTTCGGTACGGCCAGCAGCGCGGTGTCGGCGACCAGCGCGAGCGGCTGGCAGCGCCGGATCCAGTGCTCGTCCTTGGCCTCGACACCCTGTCCGCGGCCCTCACCGAGAAGCTGCTCGAGTACTCGTGGCCACACTGCGGCAAGATCGGCAGGTACGTCAGCCACAGGGCACGCTCTCTCACAGGTCCCACGAACGTGTGGTTGTGGGACGGGTCGGGATGTAAATCGGGGTGGGTAGGGATAAGGGAACGAATCGGAGTCCAGTCACGGTAGTCAGGGCGACCCGTGCGGTTCAAGTTGTTGTCCCCAGCCTGTGGATAGTGTCCCTCAGGTGCTGTCGGTTTGACCGGATGGCGTAGCCCCGCGTACCGTAACCAGGTCGAGTTGTCGATGGCTGCTGCCGCCTGCCTCCGATGGGCACAGATCACGTCCCCGCCAGTGTGGGGGTAGTCCGGTGATCGGAAAGCGGTGCACTCGGGCGTAACGCGAGCTACTCGTGGGCGCACGGTGACAGCCAGGACGGCACCCCGCCACCACCGATTCTTTTCTGGAGCCCCCGAGTGAGCAAGCGCACCTTCCAGCCGAACAACCGTCGTCGCGCGAAGACCCACGGCTTCCGGCTGCGTATGCGCACCCGTGCCGGCCGCGCGATTCTCGCGTCCCGCCGTAGCAAGGGTCGCGCCCGTCTGTCCGCCTGATCCCGGTCAGGTCATGACGTCGTGCTGCCCACCGAGAACCGGCTGAGGCGGCGCGAGGACTTCGCGACCGCGGTACGACGAGGGCGCCGGGCCGGACGCCCGCTCCTCGTCGTCCACCTTCGAAGCGGTGCCACGGACCCGCACGCGCCTGGGGAGAGCGCTCCCCCGACGCGTGCGGGTTTCGTCGTGAGCAAGGCCGTGGGCGGTGCGGTCGTGCGCAACAAGGTGAAGCGCAGACTTCGCCATCTGATGCGCGACCGAGTCGCTCAGGTTCCCCCCGGTAGCCTGGTAGTCGTACGAGCGTTGCCCGGTGCGGGTGACGCCGAATACGCCCAACTGGCCCGAGACCTGGACGCCGCCCTTCAGCGGCTGCTGGGAGGGGGCGCGCGATGAAGTACCCGCTGCTGGCGCTGATCAAGCTCTACCAGTGGACCATCAGCCCGCTGCTCGGGCCGGTGTGCAAGTACTACCCGTCGTGTTCCCACTACGGCTACACGGCCATCGACCGGCACGGGGCTCTCAAGGGCACCGCACTCACGGCCTGGCGCATCCTGCGTTGCAATCCGTGGTCACTGGGCGGCGTGGACCATGTCCCGCCGCGCAAGCGTCCGCGGTGGCACGAAATGCTGCGCAACGCCTGGAGCGCACGCAAGGGCGGGCCCTCCGCCGCCGAAACGGCCACCGAAGAGAATGCTCCTCGGAGCAACGCCCCTTCGAGCCCGGCCGCAGAGACCCCGTCCCATGCCCAAGGAGCATGATTAGTGGACACGATTGCCAGCCTCTTCAGCTTCATCACCACACCCGTCTCGTGGGTCATCGTCCAGTTCCACTCGCTGTACGGTGCGATCTTCGGCCCTGACACGGGCTGGGCCTGGGGCCTGTCCATCGTGTCTCTGGTGATCCTGATCCGCATCTGCCTGATCCCGCTCTTCGTGAAGCAGATCAAGGCGACGCGAGCCATGCAGACGCTCCAGCCGGAGATGAAGAAGATCCAGGAGCGCTACAAGAACGACCGGCAGCGCCAGTCCGAAGAGATGATGAAGCTCTACAAGGACACGGGCACCAACCCGCTGTCCTCGTGCCTTCCCATCCTGGCGCAGTCGCCGTTCTTCTTCGCCCTCTACCACGTGCTCAACAGCATCGCGTCGAACGACACCATCGGTGTGATCAACGAGCGGCTGCTGGAGAGCGCGCAGAAGGCCCACATCTTCGGCGCCCCGCTCGCCGCGAAGTTCACCGACAGCTCCGAGAAGGTCGAAGCGCTCGGTTCCACCATCACGGACGTGCGGGTCGTCACCGCGCTCATGATCGTCCTGATGTCGCTGTCGCAGTTCTACACGCAGCGCCAGCTGATGATGAAGAACGTCGACACGACGGTGAAGACGCCCTTCATGCAGCAGCAGAAGATGCTGATGTACGTCTTCCCGGTGATCTTCGCCGTCTTCGGCATCAACTTCCCGGTCGGTGTCCTCGTCTACTGGCTGACCACCAACGTGTGGACCATGGGCCAGCAGATGTACGTCATCCACAACAACCCGACCCCGGGTTCCAAGGCCCAGGCCGCGTACCTGGAGCGCCTGTACAAGCACGTCACCCACCACGGCAAGACCCGCAACCGCCGTGAGCGCGCCATCGTCAAGGCCATCGTCGCCAAGGGCCGTGACCGCAACGAGCACGAGCGCAAGTTCATCAACGGCCTCAGCAAGGCCGGGCTCGCGGCTCAGGCCGACGGCACCGTGGTGAAGGGCGAGAGCACCGTCGTCGCCGAGAACGAGGACGGTACGACCACCACCACCGCGGCCGGCAGGCGGCAGCAGCCCAAGCGGCAGACGAAGGCCCAGCGGCAGACCGGCGGCCCCAAGCCGGCGGGCGGCGGCGAGAAGACCTCGCTGAGCAAGTCCGACGAACCGCAGGACAGCGAGGCCGGGGAATCCACCGGCAAGGCGCCCAAGTCCGGCGGCACCCGCAGCCGGGCCCAGTCCGGCCAGCGCAAGGGTCCGCAGCGGCCCAAGTCCCCGTCCAAGAAGTAAGAAGGAGTCCATCCCGTGACGGAAGGCACCACCTCCGCCGCTGCCGAGGGTGCAGACACCCTGTCCCGCCTGGAGCAGGAAGGCGAGATCGCGGCGGACTACCTCGAGGGTCTGCTGGACATCGCCGACCTCGACGGCGATATCGACATGGACGTCGAGGGCGACCGCGCCTCTGTCTCGATCATCAGCGACAGCGGCAGCCGCGATCTGCAGAAGCTGGTCGGCCGGGACGGCGAGGTGCTGGAGGCGCTCCAGGAGCTCACCCGCCTGGCCGTGCACCGGGAGACCGGCGACCGCAGCCGGCTGATGCTGGACATCGCGGGCTACCGGGCCAAGAAGCGCGCCGAGCTGTCCGAGCTGGGCGCCAAGGCCGCCGCTGAGGCGAAGAGCAGCGGTTCCCCGGTCAAGATGAAGCCGATGACGCCGTTCGAGCGCAAGGTCGTGCACGACGCGGTCAAGGCCGCCGGTCTGCGCAGCGAATCCGAGGGCGAGGAGCCGCAGCGCTTCGTCGTCGTGTTGCCCAACTGATTCGGTAAGCACATTTCCTCCGGCCCCGTCTGTTGCGCAGGCGGGGCCGAACTTTGTCAGCCTGGTAGTTCTGGAGGTCGGCGCTCGTCGCGCCGATGCGGTACGGAAGGACGGTCCCCGTGACGGAGGCAGCTGAGCTCCCCCCTGCGCCCGAACAGGCTCGTGACGTATTCGGCGATCGCTTCACCGACGCGGTCCGGTACGCGGAGCTGCTGGCCGATGCAGGAGTGCAGCGGGGGCTCATCGGCCCGCGTGAAGTGCCTCGCCTGTGGGAGAGGCACCTGCTGAACTGCGCGGTGCTCTCCGAGGTGGTGCCCGAGGGGGTGACGGTGTGCGACGTCGGGTCGGGTGCCGGCCTGCCCGGTATCCCGTTGGCTCTGGTCCGGGAGGACCTGAAGATCACGCTCCTGGAGCCGCTGCTGCGGCGGACGAACTTCCTCACGGAGGTCGTGGAACTGCTGGGTCTTGACCATGTGACCGTCGTCCGCGGCCGCGCCGAGGAGGTCATGGGCAAGCTGCCCCCGGTCCACGTGGTGACGGCCCGCGCCGTGGCGCCGCTCGACCGGCTGGCCACCTGGGGCATCCCGCTGCTGCGTCCCTACGGCGAGATGCTGGCCCTGAAGGGCGACACCGCCGAGGAGGAGCTGAAGGCCGCGGCGACGGCCCTGAGCAAGCTCGGTGCTGTGGAGACCTCGATCCTGCATGTGGGAGAAGGGGTCGTCGACCCGCTGTCGACCGTCGTGCGGGTGGAGGTCGGGGAGAGCCCCGGCGGTGTGCGCTTCGCGGCCAAGCGGGCCAAGGCGGCCCGGACGGGGCGTGCTCGCCGCCGGCGCTGATCACCGCGCAACAACGCCTACTCCACACAAGGTGCCAAACCTACGCATGCCGGAGTGTCGCGGCAGTTCGGCCTCGGCCGCTGTGCATCGTGTTTCACGTGAAACGTCGCTCACTGCTGCACGGCATCATCAGCCGGGGCCGCGCCGCGGCCGAACCCCGCGACCGTAAGCCTCTCGGGTCTCTTGGCGAGGCTCCCGATCTCCCCGACGCCTCATCCCTCGGGAGTGGCACGAAGTTGTCCACAGAGGTGGATTTCTCCACAGAAGACCAGGCCTCACTGGTTCACGACCCCGAAGGCATGGGAGGCTCTGTTCATTGCGAGCCTGAAGTCGAGGAGAGTGAATCCTTGCGGTCCGACGCCAACATCGCGGGACCGATGACCGATCCGGTCCCCGGTCCCCGTACCGAGTCGACGGGGGCGGATGTTTCACGTGAAACACCGCCTCCGATGGACGACACTCCCATCGGTCGTGCTGCCCAACTGGCGGTGGAGGCTCTGGGCCGCGCCGGTGAAGGCCTGCCACGGCCTGAGCAGACGCGAGTCATCGTGGTCGCCAACCAGAAGGGCGGCGTGGGCAAGACGACGACCACCGTCAACCTTGCCGCCTCGCTGGCTCTGCACGGTGCCCGGGTTCTGGTGATCGACCTCGATCCGCAGGGCAACGCCTCCACTGCTCTGGGCATCGACCATCACGCCGAGGTTCCGTCCATCTACGACGTCCTGGTCGACAGCAAGCCGCTCTCGGAGGTCGTCCAGCCGGTCCCCGATGTCGAAGGTCTCTTCTGTGCCCCCGCCACGATCGATCTCGCCGGTGCGGAGATCGAGCTGGTGTCCCTGGTGGCACGAGAGAGCCGTCTGCAGCGGGCGATCCAGGCTTATGAGCAGCCGCTGGACTACATCCTCATCGACTGCCCGCCCTCACTCGGTCTGCTGACGGTCAACGCGCTGGTCGCCGGGCAGGAAGTCCTGATCCCGATCCAGTGCGAGTACTACGCGCTGGAGGGGCTGGGCCAGCTGCTGCGCAATGTCGATCTGGTGCGGGGGCACCTCAACCCCGTCCTGCATGTATCGACGATTCTGCTCACCATGTACGACGGCCGGACGCGACTTGCGTCCCAGGTCGCCGAAGAGGTGCGCACCCACTTCGGTGACGAGGTGCTGCGGACGAGCATCCCCCGCTCGGTCCGTATCTCCGAGGCGCCGAGCTATGGGCAGACGGTGCTGACCTACGATCCGGGATCGAGCGGTGCCCTCTCCTATCTTGAGGCGGCACGGGAAATCGCGCTGAGGGGTGTGGGCATCAGCTATGACGGGATGCACGGCCACGTCGGCGCTCAGAACGACCAGAGCATGGTGGAGGGGATCCAGTGAGTGAGCGACGGAGGGGGCTGGGCCGCGGTCTCGGCGCACTGATCCCTGCGGCCCCGACCGAGAAGACGCCGGCGCAGGCCGCGGTGGGGGGTGCCGCGTCGACGTCTCCCACGGCGGTGCCGGTACTCACCACCGACCGCGGGGTGGCCGCTGCGAAGGTGGCCACGCTGCCGCCTGTTTCACGTGAAACCGAAGAGCCGTCGATCAACGGCGCCGTGGACGTGCCCGCTCCTCCCATGGGCGCCCACTTCGCCGAGATCCCGCTCGATGCCATCAAGCCGAACCCGCGGCAGCCGCGTGAGGTCTTCGACGAGGACGCGCTGGCCGAGCTGGTCACCTCCATCAAGGAGGTCGGGCTGCTCCAGCCGGTCGTGGTGCGGCAGCTGGGCGCCGGGCGTTACGAGCTCATCATGGGTGAGCGGCGCTGGCGTGCCTGTCGCGAGGCCGGCCTGGAAGCGATCCCGGCGATCGTGCGGGCGACCGAGGACGAGAAGCTCCTCCTGGACGCGCTGCTGGAGAACCTGCACCGGGCCCAGCTGAACCCGCTGGAGGAGGCGGCTGCCTACGATCAGCTGCTGAAGGACTTCAACTGCACGCACGACCAGCTGGCGGACCGTATCGGCCGGTCCCGCCCGCAGGTCTCCAACACGCTGCGTCTGCTGAAGCTCTCCCCGGCGGTCCAGCGCCGGGTGGCCGCGGGGGTGCTCTCCGCCGGTCATGCCCGGGCTCTGCTCTCGGTCGAGGACTCGGAGGAGCAGGACCGGCTGGCTCACCGGATCGTGGCCGAGGGGCTGTCCGTGCGGGCCGTCGAGGAGATCGTGACCCTGATGGGATCTCACCCTAAGACCGCTCAGCGGCCGAAGGGCCCTCGGGCCGGCTCGCTGGTGTCCCCGGCGCTGAATGATCTCGCGACCCGGTTGTCCGATCGCTTCGAGACGCGGGTGAAGGTCGACCTCGGTCAGAAGAAGGGCAAGATCACCGTCGAGTTCGCCTCGGTGGAGGACCTTGAGCGGATCCTCGGCACGCTGGCTCCGGGTGAGGGACCGGTGCTGCAGAAGAGCCTGCTGGAGAGCGACGACGAGGAGTCGGAGGCCTGAGCCTTCGCCAAGTGCGTTCTTTGATCGTGCGCGTGCGGGCCGTGTCCGGTGTGTACCGGAACACGGCCCGCACTTTGCTTTTTGGCGGTATCGATGGAATCGCTTCGTGGATACGATGCGTTCGGGTATAGGAAGCGAGGAACAGCCTTCATGGGGCGTCGGCTCGTACCGCTCACGCTGGACAACCTTCAGGATCTTCCCCAGCGCTGCCGCACGTGTGTCTTCTGGGAGTTGGACCCGGTCAGCGGCGAGGCCGCGGTCAGGGCGGGTACCGCCGCGACGGAGAAGGAGTCCTGGATCTCCGCGGTCCTGCTGGACTGGGGCTCCTGCGGCCGGGTCGTGTATGTCGACGACGTTCCGGTGGGCTACGTGCTCTACGCGCCTCCGGCCTATGTGCCCCGCTCCACGGCCTTCCCCACCAGCCCGGTGTCGCCTGACGCGGTGCAGCTGATGACGGCGTTCATCATGCCGGGCTACCAGGGGCAGGGGCTGGGCCGGGTGATGGTGCAGACGGTGGCCAAGGATCTGCTGAGACGCGGCTTCAAGGCGATCGAGGCGTTCGGTGACGCGCGCTGGAAGGAGCCGGCCTGTCTCCTGCCCGCCGACCATCTTCTGGCCGTGGGCTTCAAGACCGTCCGGCCGCACCCCGCGCATCCCCGGCTGCGGCTGGAGCTGAGGACGACGCTCTCCTGGAAGGAAGACGTGGAGATGGCGTTGGACCGGCTTCTGGGGGCCGTACAGAAGGAGCCGGTGCTGAGGCCGTTGTAGGGCGGGCTCCCGACGGGGGGCTTCTCTCAGCGGTGCTTCGACCATACGAATGGGCCAGCCCTTTCGGGCTGGCCCATTCGTGTTTCACGTGAAACGTCGCTCGTTCCCGTGGGAGGTCACTCGGCGATGAAGTCCTCGAGGTCGCGGATGATCGCGGCCTTCGGCTTGGCGCCGACGATGGTCTTGGCGACCTCGCCGCCCTGGTAGACGTTCAGGGTCGGGATCGACATGACGCCGTACTTGGCCGCCGTACCCGGGTTCTCGTCGATGTTGAGCTTGACGACCTCGATCTTGTCGCCGTACTCGGCGGCGATCGCCTCAAGGGACGGGGCGATCTGGCGGCACGGACCGCACCAGGCGGCCCAGAAGTCCACCAGGACGGGCTTGTCGTTCTTGAGGACGTCCTGCTCGAAGGAGTCGTCGGTCACGTTCTTGAGGGTGCCGGCCACGGCGGGCTCCTTAACTGATTGTGCGTGGGGATGAGGGTCAGACAGTGGTCTTCTCGGGCTCGGCCTGCTGCTCGGTGTCCGCGAGGGCGGCCAGGAAGCGCTCGGCGTCGAGGGCGGCGGAGCAGCCGGTGCCGGCCGCGGTGATCGCCTGGCGGTAGGTGTGGTCCACCACGTCACCGGCGCCGAAGACACCGGTGAGGTTGGTCCGGGTGGACGGAGCGTCCACCTTCAGGTAGCCCTCCTCGTCCAGGTCGAGCTGGCCCTTGAACAGCTCCGTTCGCGGGTCGTGGCCGATCGCGATGAACAGGCCGGTCACCGGCAGGTCCGAGAGCTCGCCGGTCTTGACGTTGCGCAGCTTCAGGCCGGACAGCTTCTGGTCGCCCTGGACCTCGGCGACCTCGCTGTCCCAGACGAACGTGATCTTCGGGTCGGCGAAGGCGCGCTCCTGCATCGCCTTGGAGGCGCGCAGGGTGTCCCGGCGGTGGACGATCGTCACGGACTTGGCGAAGCGCGACAGGAAGGTGGCCTCCTCCATCGCGGTGTCGCCGCCGCCGATGACGGCGATGTCCTGGTCCTTGAAGAAGAAGCCGTCACAGGTGGCGCACCAGGAGACACCGCGGCCGGAGAGCGCGTCCTCGTTGGGCAGCCCGAGCTTGCGGTGCTGGGAGCCGGTGGCGACGATGACGGCCTTCGCCTGGTGGACCGTACCGGCGGTGTCGGTGACGGTCTTGATCTCACCGGTCAGGTCGACGGAGACGATGTCGTCCGGGACGAGCTCGGCGCCGAAGCGCTCGGCCTGGGCGCGCATGTTGTCCATGAGCTCAGGGCCCATGATGCCGTCCTGGAAGCCCGGGAAGTTCTCCACCTCGGTGGTGTTCATCAGCGCACCGCCCGCGGTGACGGCGCCCTCGAAGACCAGCGGCTTCAGCGACGCGCGCGCGGTGTACAGCGCCGCGGTGTAGCCGGCGGGCCCCGAGCCGATGATGATCACGTTACGGACGTCGCTCACGGCTTGATTCCTCGTCTCTGGACGGCGTCGTTTGACCGGTGGGAGCTCCTTTCAGAACTCTCACCCCACCCAACGGATCCTAAGGGGCGCGCATTCCCGTTGTGTCCGGGCACACGGGCGGGTGACCGCTATACGAGACGGGCTCCACGAGCCGTGAAGATCAGGGCCGTGTGGAGCAGTGGACGTCAGGAACGCTCGTAGGAGTGCTCCAGCAGGACCTTCGCCGTGGCCGGTGAAGGCTGGTCCACACAGGTGGACTCCACGATGTAGGCGGTCACCCGTGAGGAGTCGCCGGGGTCGGTCAGGACGACGAGGAGGACGTCCGTCCCCTTGTAGACGCCTGGCTTGCTCGCCAGGGCCGGCTCGTCGCGTCCGATGCCCTGCTGGACGCACTCGGGGACGTCGACCGTGGGCTTCTTGAGGACACGGGGCTGCTCGGAGCCGGGGGCCGACGCGACGCCCCACTCCGGAGTGCGGGAGCCGTCCCGCGGCGTGTGCTTCTGCGTCAGGAGATCGGCGACCTGGTTCTCCAGCCGTCCCTCGGAGAAGGTGTCCACGGCGGTGGTCTGCCGTTCCTGGGCAGGCGTGTCCGGCTGGGTACCGGTCAGCGAAGTCCACAGCACGGAGCCCAAACCGAGAGCAGCCGCCGAGAGGACGGCGCCCAGGGCAACGGTCCTGCGACGGCCGCTCCGCTTGCGTTCCTTGCGGCCCGGACCTGTGGAGGCGGCGCGGGCGCGCCCGGCCGGACGGTCTGCCGCTGCCGATGTTTCACGTGAAACATGGGTGCTGCCATCGGCCTCGGACGGGCCGTGAGGCACGTCCACCGCCTCCTGCTGTGCAGCGCTGCTGCCGGCTTCCTCGGGTGCTTCGGACGCCGTGGCGCTGAGCAGTGCCTCCGCGGCGAGGGCGGCATCGATCCGGCCGGCGACATCCGCGGGCATGCGCGGAGGCCCCGGCAGCGTGCCGAGCAGACCCCGGATCTCCTCCAGGGAGGCGTAGACGTCGGCACACAGCTCGCAGTCGTCCAGATGCCGTCGGACGTCCGTTGTGCGGGACGGGGGGAGCAGGCCTTCGGCGAGGTCGGAGATCTCGGTGACGTCCGGGTGCCCGGCCGTGTCCGTCGTTGATGTCACGCTCGCCCACCTCCGCCCTTCACAGCAGCTGAATCGCTCGGCCCGGCATCCTGTGGTCCCGCATCGTGCGGTCCCGCTGCCGGTGGGACGGATGTCCCCTGCGTCCGGTTCCGCTCCTCACCCGGTTGCCTGCCGGAACCGGTGTTTTCCGGCCTCAGATGGGTGAGCAGCGGCAGAAGTCTCGCTCTGCCACGAGCACAGCGGCTCTTCACCGTGCCGGTCGGCACATCGAGGACGCGGGCCGCCTCGGCGACCGGGTAGCCCTGCATGTCGACGAGGACGAGGGCGGCCCGCTGCTCGGCGGGGAGCGTGCCGAGTGCCTCCAGGAGCTGGCGGTGCAGATCGTTGCGCTCCGCCGGTTCCGAGGCCGACTCGTGCGGCTCCAGCAGTTGCTCCAGCCGCTCGGTGTCGTCGACAGGAGCGGTCTTGCGTGAGGCGGCCTTGCGGACGCGGTCCAGGCAGGCGTTCACCGTGATCCGGTGCAGCCAGGTCGTGACGGCCGACTTGCCCTGGAAGGTGTGGGCGGCCCGGAAGGCGGAGACGAGGGCGTCCTGCACCGCGTCGGCCGCCTCCTCGCGGTCGCCCAGGGTGCGCAGGGCTACAGCCCACAGCCGGTCACGGTGGCGGCGGACGAGCTCGCCGAAGGCGTCGGGGTCGCCGGCGACGTGACGCGCCAGGAGGACCTCGTCAGGTGCATCGTGATGGTCGCTCTGCACGCCCCCGCCCCCGCCCTTTCAGCTGGTCACCTTGATGTCGACGACCCTGCCGCGGTACTCGCCGGTGTCCGCCTGGAGCGGCAGCTCGGTCAGCCAGACCAGCAGGTACCGGGACTCGAGCTTCTTGTCCGGCTTCAGCTGGACCGTGGTGCCGGTGCCGTCGGCGACCTTCGTGTAACCGTCGAAGCTCTGCGGCTGCGTCTCCCCGTCCGCGGCGCGCAGTTCGACCGACGTGCTGCCCACGAAGGTGACGGTGACGTTCCCGACCTCCTGGACCTTGCCGAGGTCGAGGATGACGCCGACGCCGGACTTCAGGTTGCCGAACTTGGCGCCCAGGTAGTAGTCCGTCTGCCAGTAGGTGCCGGAAGCGCTGTCGTAGACCTTGCCTATGTCGCCGGGCTTCTCGGAACCGTCGGAGCCGAACGGGTCGAAGTCCTTGGCGCCCTGGATCGCGATGGGCTGCGGCTTCTTCGGCTTCTCGACGTTGTTGTCGTCGCCGTCCGTGGTCTGTGTCTGGTTCGGGTCGTCGGCCTTGCCGCCCTGGTCCATCAGGGCGTCCGCGAGCTGCCAGCTGCCCAGTCCCAGGGCGGCGATCAGCAGGGCCGAGACGGCCCACTTCAGCGCCTTTCCGGTACGGCTCTGCAGCGGGGGCGGCGGGGCGGGGACCGGCTGGGTGACGCCCGGGTGCGGCGCGGTGCGGCCGTACGTGCCCTGCTGGTAGGTCGTCCGCTGGTACTCGGGCGGCGCGGTGAACGCCGGCTCCGGCGGGCGGATGCGAGGCATCTCGCTGATCGCCTTGACCAGTTCCTCGGGCGTGGTGCAGGGCGACTCGTGCCGGGACGCGGTCGCGCCGTCGTTGGCGAGCGCGCGCATGGCGAGCTCCGACAGGCCGCGGTGGACACCGGCGCGCACCTGGTCCGGCGGGATCAGCCCGATGTCCTTGGGCAGCCCGGACAGGCCGTAGGCGTCGCTCTCGTACGGCCAGCGCTGGGTGAGCGTGGCGTACAGAAGGGCGCCGATGGCCTCGGTGTCGGAGCGCTGCGGGGTGTCGGAGCTGATGCCGCGCAGGGCGGCGTTCACGGCGAGGCCGCGGATGCGCCACTGCCCGGTGGACGTGCGCAGCACGGCGTTCGGGTTCAGGCGCAGATGGGCGAGGCCCTCGCGGTGCGCGGCGGCCATGGCCGAGGAGAGCTGGCTGACCATCTGGTACGCGTCGTGCGGCTCCAGCGGTCCGGCGGAGAGCAGCGTGGTCAGCTCCGTCGCGTCGGGCAGCCATTCATGGACGACGTAGACGAGATCGTTCTCCTCGACGGCGTCCAGGACCTGGACGAACCGGGGGTCGCCCAGCAGGGCGGAGGAGCGGGCGGCGGCCAGGACGGAACGGGCCCGTGTGTGGTCCGCGGGCAGCACGTGAACGCCGACGGCTCGGCGAAGTTTCTCGTCGACCGCGCGCCAGCTGCTGAAACCGTCCAGTCGGGTGACGCACTCCTCCAGCCGGTAGCGTCTGGCGAGCTTGTGGCCGCTGTGCAGCTCGGGCGGCGAGGCCTTCTTCCCGGGACCCTCGGTCCCTCCACTCCCCTGTGCCTCGTCCGGTTCCGTGTTCCGCTCCCGCTTCTGGGCCACCCCGTCGGCCGTGGACTGGTCCGCCTGGTCCGCCTTGGCGGTCAGCGACTCTTCGCCGCTGTTGTCTGCCACGTCGACGGCAGCCGTGCTCCGTTCCGCCACCGTCGTTCCTGCCTCCCCATCCATCGCGCGCCGTACGACCCCGTGCGCGCCGTCCGACGCCGAAACCAATTGTGCCCACAGTCCGCCGCTATGCACGACACACGGCGGCGGACGATGGTTGTGCGCGTACCCCCCGTCTCAGCGGCCCAGGCGTCCGCGCACCATGCCGACCAGCGAGTTCAGCTCCTCGATGCGCATCCGGCGGGCACCGATGTAGAAGATCCCGAGCAGGACGGCTCCGCCGGCCAGCAGCGCGGCGAACGAGCCGAGGACGCCCTGACCGAGGACCTGGGTGATGCCGTAGCAGGCCGCGCCGCTGAGCAGCGCCGCCGGGACCGAGGCGATGCTCAGCCGGGCGTAGGTCCGCAGCACGCGCGAGCCGTCCAGGTCGCCGCCCAGCCGCTTGCGCAGCCGCCGCCAGGCGACGCCGACGCCGATGACGTAGGCCAGGCCGTACGAGGCGGCCATGCCGACCACCGCCCATCGGGCGGGCAGCAGCAGGTAGCAGAGCGCGGACGCGCTCGCGTTGACCGCGGCGACGATGACCGTGTTGTAGAAGGGCGTGCGGGTGTCCTCGTAGGCGTAGAAGGCCCGCAGGACGACGTACTGCACCGAGTACGGGATCAGGCCGAGGCCGAACGCCATCAGCATGTAGCCCATGTTCGTGGCCGCGCTCGTGCCCGAGGTGCCGAAGATCAGGGTGCACATCGGGACGCCGAGGGCGACGAAGCCGAAGGCGATGGGCACGATCGCGACGGCGGTCGTGCGCAGGCCCTGGGAGATGTCGTCGCGGATGGCGCCGCTGTCGTTCTCGACCGCCGAGCGGGAGATCCGCGGCAGCAGCGCGGCCATGAGGGAGACGGTGATGATGGCCTGCGGCAGGCCCCAGATCAGCTGTGCGTTGGCGTAGGCGCTGAAGCCGGTGCCGTCGATCTTGGTGTCCACGACCGAGGCGGTGGCCAGCTGGGTGACGACCAGGGCGCCCGCCTGGTTGGCGAGGACGAACAGGATGGTCCACTTGGCGAGCATCGCGGCCTTGCCGAGGCCGTGTCCCCGCCAGTCGAAGCGCAGGCGCAGCCTGAACCCGGTCTCCCGCAGGTACGGGATCATCGCGAGGGCCTGGACGACGAGGCCGAGCAGGACGCCGATGCCCAGCAGGCGGACGCCCTGCGGCGGGATGTTCTCGACGGTCATGCCGGAGTGCTCGGCGGTGCCGTACACCCACAGGAACAGGGCCAGCGTGACGATGATGACGATGTTGTTCAGGACCGGGGTCCACATCATCGCGCCGAAGCGGCCCCGGACGTTGAGGATCTGGCCCATCACCACGTGGATGCCCATGAAGAAGATCGAGGGCAGGAAGTACCGGGTGAAGGTGACGGCGGTGTCGAACGCGGCGGGGTCCGAGGCCAGCGGGTTCGACAGCGCGCGGACGAGCAGCGGGGCGCCGAGCATCGCCAGGCCGGTGAGGACTCCGAGGCTCACCATGACCAGGGTCAGCAGCCGGTTGGCGTAGGCCTCGCCGCCGTCCTCGTCGTTCTTCATGGCCCGCACGAGCTGCGGCACGAACACCGAGTTGAGGCCGCCGCCGACGGTCAGGACGTAGATCATCGTCGGCAGCTGGTAGGCCACCTGGAAGGACTCGCCGAGGAGCATCAGGCCCAGCGCCGAGACGATCATCGCGGAGCGGATGAAGCCGGTGAGGCGGGAGACCATCGTGCCCGCCGCCATCACGGCGCTCGACTTCAGCAGGCCGGCCGCGCGGCCGCCCTTCTTCTGGGCCGGTGCCGGCGGAGTCTCGGGCTCGGGCGCCTGCTCCTCGTGGCGCGGGTACTGCTCCGTGGGCTCCTGGTGGTGCCCGGGCGCGGCGTACTGCTGTGCCGGTGCGTGGCCCATGGCCGGCGCGGCGGCCGGACCCGGCACCGCGGGGTGGTCCATCGCGGGGGCGCCGGTGTGCTGCTGGTCGCGGAAGAGGTGCGCGAACGCGTCGTGCTGCGGGGCCTCCTCGCCGGCCTGGGTGACCAGGTCGTCGACGCCCACGTAGTGGGTGGTGCGCGGGTCGTCGCCGTAGGGCAGGTACTGGGTGGCGCCGTCCGGCTCGGGGGCCGGGGGCTGCGCCCAGACCTGCGGGTCGGGGGCGTACGGCGACTGCGGCGGCTGGGCGTACAGCGGCTGCTGGGGCGGGTAGGTGCCCGGAGGGGGCGGGGGGTGCGCGGCACGGTCGTACAGCGCCTCGGCGACCGGGTCCTGGGCGGTGAGGTCCTGTGCCCGGTAGGGGTCCTGGTCGTAGGCGTCCTGGAGGTACATGTCCGCGGGGTGCTGCGGCGGCACCTGGCCGTGCTCGGGCGGCGGGCCCTCGGGGTAGCCCGAGCTGCCCACGGCCTGGCCGTGGTCACCGTCATACGGCGCGTTCATGCTTACCCCACCTCATCGTCCCGGGCCCACCGGCCACGACATCCTCAACGGTCCACTCTCTCACCCGTGCCGGACGGGTCTGCGTTTTCCGCTGCGGTGTCCGGTGTCGGGTCACTCGGCTGCTCCGGGTCGTCTTCCCCGGGCCGGTTGCCGGACTCTTCAGTGAGACGGTCGTCGGGGTCTTCTGGGTTCTCGGACGCGTCGGCGGGCTTCTCGGCGTCGGCCGGCCCGTCGTTCCCGTGCGGGCCGTCCTCCTCGGCTTCCCGGGCCGCCGCGCGCTTGCGCTGGGTGTACATCCGGAAGCCGGCGAGGACCAGCAGCAGGACACCGCCGCCGATGACGAGCATCACGGTGGCCGTGATCTCGGTGACCTTCACGTCGAACGTGACGGCCTCACCGTATGGCTGCCCGTCCTCCGTGAACAGCTGGGCGATCACCGTGACCCGGCCGTTGGCGTTGGCGGACGTGTCGAACTTCACCGACTGGCTGTGCCCGCCGGAGACGGACACGGGCTGCTCGTCGTAGGTCTTGCCGCCGATCTCCAGACGGGTCGGGCTGGTGGAGGTGAGGCGCAGCACCAGGTTGTCGACGCCCTGCACCAGGTTGTTCTGGACGGTCACCGGGATGGTCGCGCTGCGGCCGGAGAGCTTCGTCTCCGACTTCTCGATCAGCTTGACCTGCTCGGCCAGCTCGTCGAGGTAGCCCTCCACCCCGTTGCGGTAGCTCTGCGCCTCGGCGGAGCGGCCGTGCCACGACGTGGACATCTCACGGTTTATGGCCCGCCCGAAGGGGGTCACCACGCGCAGCGGGAAGCTGAGGATCACCTTGAAGTCGTCCAGCTTGTCCTGCGTGGTCGCGATCTGCTCGAAGGCCTCGCGGGGCAGCTCCCGCTTGCGCAGCGCGGAGGGGTACGCGGAGGCCGGCGGGACCTTGGTGGTGGCGGCGGAGTCCGGCTTGGCCTCCGCGGCGGCCGACAGCTCCTGGGTCTCGGTCCAGGTGCCGCCCTGGAGGGCCGTGACCGCCTCCGCCATCGCCTGGGCCTGGCTCGCGGTCGGCATGCGCTGCGGGGCGACGACGATGCTGCGCTGCTTGCCCGTCTGGAGGTTCAGGGCGAGGCTCTGGGCGAGGAACCGCTGCACGGCGAGCGTGCTCGCGGACGCCTTCGTCAGATCACCCTCGAACGCCGTCGACAGCCGTTCGTCAGCGACCACCGCGGTGGTGCCGCTGCCGATGGGACGGGCAGCGGACGGCGTGTACGGCAGGCCGCTGGTCTCCTGGAGGCTGTCGCTGCGCGCGATCACCTTGTCGGCGCCCGCGGAGGTGGCCACCTTCACGATCGACGGATCGACCGCCCCGTCGATCGGCCAGGCGAAGTCGGTGTTCGGCTGCACATGGAGGATCGCGTCGACGGTGGTGGCGGCGACCTCCGTGGCCGCCTTGAACTGGTTCAGCGAGCCGGTGACATCCGTGCCGTTGTGCGCCAGGGAGGCCAGATCCGGGTCGGCGAAGGGCAGTGCGACGACCTCCTCGCCGGCCACTGCGCGCTGCAGGTCGGCGAGCCACTGCCGGGCGACCTGCTGGTGGCCGCCCGGCCTGGTGTCGTCTCCGTCCCGCACCTCGTAGCCACGGGTCATGGCGTCGACGGACGCCAGCAGGTCCGGGTCGATGACCCAGGTGATGTCGAGGTCCTTGCCGAGCGCGACCATCTGCGCCAGGCGGCCGCCCGGCGAGATCTCCTTGGCGAGGTCGCGGTCGTCGAGGAAGACCGGCGTCTGCTGCTCGTTGGATCCCGTCTCCGCCGTCATATGAGCGGAGGAGACCAGCGGCCACATGACCGTCGTCTTCGTCGCCGGGTCCGCATCGTCGGGCTGCCACGGCAGGAGGGTCCGCTGGAAGCCCAGCACCTGCTCCCAGGACTGCGCGGAGGTCTCACCGCTCAGGGCGACCGTGAACGGGTAGACGCCGTCGCCGCCGAGGTCCAGCTCGTCGACCGGCACGGAGATGCTGAAGTGCTGGGCGACGCCCGGGGCGAGCTTGTCGAACTCCTG
Organism: Streptomyces sp. TSRI0107; assembly: GCF_001905845.1. GTDB lineage: Bacteria > Actinomycetota > Actinomycetes > Streptomycetales > Streptomycetaceae > Streptomyces. The sequence continues at coordinate 34,742 of NZ_LIVZ01000016.1, forward strand.
CGTGTAGTCGTCGCCGACCACGGTGCCGTCGACGTAGCCGGTGTTCTTGGCGGCGTCGTCGATCGCCGAGCGGGTGTTCAGCTCGGGGCCGACACGCAGATCCACATGGGCGTCGGTGACCGTGTCCTTGCCGTTGTTGGTCACCGTGCCCGAGACGGTCAGGGTGTCGCCGTCCGTCGGGACGGCGGGGCTGAACGAGTCGAGAGCGACCGCCACCGAGCCGGAGCCGGAGTCCGCCTTCGCGGAGGTCCGCCCGGCGGCGTCCGCGGCCGGCGCGGCGGGCAGCTGGAACAGCCCGGCCAGCAGGGGTGCCCCCGCCAGCAGCGCTCCGGTGCGCAGCAGCCACCGGCGGGCAGGTGAGGGACACGTCCCCTGGAAGTCTGCCGCCTCGGCCACGCGCTCGCCCGTCCCTCGTCGTCGTCAGTGGTCGTCGGAATGTGCGTCCACGCATGGTAACGAGGTGCGCTGAGAGTAAGTGCCGCGGACTGCGCCACAAGATCGGGGGACTCCGCTCCGCCGCCCCGTATGTGCACGTATAAAGGGGAGCGGTGGAATACGTCACAAGGGCTGGCCTTGGGCAGGTATCGGCGGAGAGATCGTCGCGGTGTTTATCGGGGCGCCCGAGGCCGTCCGGGGCACGTACCCTCTTCTGTTGTGCCGAACGCCAACGAAGAAACCACCAGCGCCCTCAGCCAGGAGAAGCACCGCGCGGTGAGCGAGCCGCTGCGGGTCGCCCCTGTCGCCGACGACCTCGCCCGCCGCTTCCAGGAGGCCGGGTTCTCACTCGCCCTGGTCGGCGGTTCGGTCCGGGACGCGCTGCTCGGCCGGCTCGGCAACGATCTGGACTTCACGACGGATGCCCGCCCCGAGGACGTGCTGAAGATCGTACGGCCGTGGGCCGACGCCGTATGGGACGTCGGTATCGCCTTCGGTACGGTCGGCGCGCAGAAGGACGGCTACCAGATCGAGGTGACCACCTACCGGTCGGAGGCCTACGACCGGACCTCGCGCAAGCCGGAGGTGTCGTACGGCGACTCCATCGAGGAAGACCTCGTCCGGCGTGACTTCACGGTGAACGCGATGGCGGTGGCCCTGCCGGAGAAGAAGTTCATCGATCCGCACGGCGGTCTCGACGATCTCGCGGCACGGATACTGCGCACCCCGGGCACGCCCGAGGACTCCTTCTCGGACGATCCGCTGCGGATGATGCGTGCGGCGAGGTTCGCCGCACAGCTCGACTTCGAGGTGGCCCCCGAGGTCGTCACCGCGATGACGGAGATGGCTGGGCGGGTCGAGATCGTCTCGGCCGAGCGGGTCCGGGACGAGCTGAACAAGCTGCTTCTGTCCGCGAACCCCCGCAAGGGACTGACGCTGCTGGTCGACACCGGGCTGGCCCGGCATGTCCTGCCCGAGCTGCCGGCCCTCCGTCTGGAGCGGGACGAGCACCACCGCCACAAGGACGTCTACGAGCACACGCTGATCGTCCTGGAGCAGGCGATCGCGCTGGAGCAGGAAGGCCCCGACCTGACGCTCCGCCTGGCCGCGCTGCTGCACGACATCGGCAAGCCGCGCACCCGCCGCTTCGAGAAGGACGGCCGGGTCTCGTTCCACCACCACGAGGTGGTCGGGGCGAAGATGACCAAGAAGCGCATGACAGCGCTGAAGTACTCCAACGAGCTGGTCAAGGACGTCTCCCGCCTCGTCGAGCTGCATCTGCGTTTTCACGGCTACGGCACCGGCGAGTGGACGGACTCCGCGGTGCGCCGTTACGTCCGGGACGCGGGCCCGCTCCTTGACCGGCTGCACAAGCTGACCCGCTCGGACTGCACCACGCGGAACAAGCGCAAGGCGGCCGCGCTCTCCCGGGCGTACGACGGTCTGGAGGACCGCATCGCCCAGCTGAAGGAGCAGGAAGAGCTGGACTCCATCCGGCCCGACCTCGATGGCAACCAGATCATGGAGATCCTGGGCATCAAGCCGGGCCCGGAGGTCGGCCAGGCCTACAAGCACATGCTGGAGCTGCGGCTCGAGAACGGGCCGATGGGGCACGACGAGGCGGTCGCGGCGCTCAAGGAGTGGTGGGCCGCGCAGGGCTGAGCGTGTGAAACAGGGGTCATGTTTCACGTGAAACATGGCCCCTGCACGAGGCTCGCGGGGACTCCCGGATGTGAAGAGGGGCGATGTTTCACGTGAAACATCGCCCCTCTCGCTGTCTGCCTTACTTCTTGTAGTCCTTCAGGCAGAGCAGGAAGTCGCTGCCGTCGCCGGACTCCGTGTACGAGTACTGGAAGTCCTTGGCCTCCTCGGCGCACTTGGACTCGGCCGTCAGCGCGGAGTACGAACCCTCGACCTTGGCCAGCACCACGTACTCGGCCTTGGAGTCGGTGCAGTCGACGACCTCCAGGTCCGGGTTGTTGTCGTCGGAGCTGCCGCGGTGCATGCAGTCGCCGACCGCGGCGGTGTTGGCGTCGTCACGGCTGGCTATGAAACCGCCGATGGCCGCGGTGGCGACCGCGATCACGATGACGATGTTCTTGATCGTCTTGAAGCTGAGCTTGCGACGGGGCTGGGCCGGCGCGGGGGCGTACGCACCCTGCTGCGGGAAGCCCGGCTGCTGGCCGTGCGGGGCCTGGGGCTGCCCCTGGGCGAACGGGTTCTGGCCCTGCGGCTGGCCCTGCGCGAACGGGTTGCCCTGGGGCGGCGGAGTGGTCACTTGGGGGTCCCCCTAGAAACTGGGTGCGTGACGCGGAAGAACGACGCGCATAAAGATCCGATAAGACCCACGTAAGTTATCGGCCCCCACTGACATCGCCGCACCCGGGAGCCGGTCTGTGTCACTGATGTGACACTTGCCGTCGCTCAAAGCGGGCCATAGCCATCGCAACCGCCGCGTAGATCAAGGCCACGACGACCACCAGCGCGGCCGACCGGCCGTCCGGCGGCAGCATCAGCGCCGCCACTCCGGCCGCGCCCACGAAGGCGACGTTGAACAGGACGTCGTAGACGGCGAAGGTGCGCCCGCGGAAGCCGTCCTCGACCGAGGACTGCACGACGGTGTCCGTGGCGATCTTGGCGCCCTGCGTGGTCAGTCCCAGCACGAAGGCCGCCACGAGGAGCGGGGCGGTGGCGAAGGGCAGCCCCAGGGCCGGTTCCAGCACGGCGGCAACCGCCGCGCACACCGCGATCCAGCGGCCGGGGCCGAGGCGTCCGGCCGCCCAGGGCGTCACCACGGCCGCGACGAAGAACCCGGCGCCGGACACGCCCAGCGCCAGCCCCAGCAGGGCGAGCCCGTCGTCGGGGTCCGAGGTCAGGGCGTATCGGCAGAGCATGAGCAGCATGACGGTGAGGGCGCCGTAGCAGAACCGCATCAGCGTCATCGACGTCAGCGCCCAGGCGGCCTCCCGGCGCGGTGGCGAGGCGAGGTGGCGTACCCCCGCCACCAGATCGCGGGCGGTACCGGACAGCGCCGACGCCAGCCGCGGCCGTACCAGCTCGGGGTCCGGTCCCAGCAGCTCCCGGGGCATGCGGAGGGACGCTGCGGCTCCGCACAGGTACAGGGCGGCACCCAGCAGCACCACCGCGGCGTCGGAGTCGGACACGAGCAGCCGTACGACGAAGGCGAGGCCCCCGCCGGCGGTCGCGGCCAGGGTTCCGGCGGTCGGCGAGAGGGAGTTGGCGACCACCAGGCGCTCGGCGTCCACGACGCGCGGCAGCGCGGCGGACAGGCCGGACAGCACGAAGCGGTTGACCGCGGTGACGCAGAGGGCGGAGACGTAGAAGAGCCAGTCCGGGACGTGACTGACCATCAACAGGGCGGTGACCGTGGCCAGCAGGGCGCGCAGCAGGTTGCCGTGTACGAGGACCTGGCGGCGCCGCCAGCGGTCGAGCAGGACACCGGCGAAGGGGCCGACGAGGGAGTACGGGAGCAGCAGGACCGCCATGGCGGAGGCGATCGCGGTGGGCGAGGTCTGTTTCTCCGGCGAGAAGACGACGTAGGTGGCGAGTCCGACCTGGTAGACGCCGTCGGCGCCCTGGGACAGCAGCCGTACGGCGAGCAGGCGCCGGAAGTCCCGGAAGCGGAGCAGGACGCGCAGATCACGTACGACGGCCATGGGGCCAGCCTCACATATGGGGAGGGTCCCCGGGCGCAATGCCTCGGGGACCCTCAACAGCCCAGGGAGAGCGGAGCCTTGGTGCGCGGCGCCGTGTCCGGCTAGCGCTCGACCTCGCCCTTGATGAACTTCTCGACGTTCTCGCGGGCCTCGTCGTCGAAGTACTGGACCGGCGGGGACTTCATGAAGTACGAGGACGCCGACAGGATCGGGCCGCCGATGCCCCGGTCCTTGGCGATCTTCGCGGCGCGCAGGGCGTCGATGATGACACCCGCGGAGTTCGGGGAGTCCCAGACCTCGAGCTTGTACTCCAGGTTCAGCGGGACGTCACCGAAGGCGCGGCCCTCGAGGCGGACGTAGGCCCACTTGCGGTCGTCGAGCCATGCGACGTAGTCGGACGGGCCGATGTGGACGTTCTTCTCGCCGAGCTCCCGGTCGGGGATCTGCGAGGTGACGGCCTGCGTCTTGGAGATCTTCTTGGACTCCAGGCGGTCGCGCTCGAGCATGTTCTTGAAGTCCATGTTGCCGCCGACGTTCAGCTGCATCGTGCGGTCCAGGATGACCCCGCGGTCCTCGAACAGCTTCGCCATGACGCGGTGCGTGATGGTGGCGCCGACCTGGGACTTGATGTCGTCGCCGACGATCGGGACGCCCGCCTCGGTGAACTTGTCCGCCCACTCCTTGGTGCCGGCGATGAAGACCGGGAGGGCGTTGACGAAGGCGACCTTGGCGTCGATGGCGCACTGGGCGTAGTACTTCGCCGCGTCCTCGGAGCCGACGGGCAGGTAGCAGACGAGAACGTCGACCTGCTTGTCCTTGAGGACCTGGACGATGTCGACCGGCTCCTCGGCGGACTCCTCGATGGTCTCGCGGTAGTACTTGCCGAGGCCGTCGAGGGTGTGGCCGCGCTGCACGGTCACGCCGGTGCTGGGCACGTCGCAGATCTTGATGGTGTTGTTCTCGGAGGCGCCGATGGCGTCCGCGAGGTCGAGACCGACCTTCTTCGCGTCGACATCGAACGCGGCGACGAACTCCACGTCACGGACGTGGTAGTCGCCGAACTGGACGTGCATCAGGCCGGGGACCTTGGACGCCGGGTCGGCGTCCTTGTAGTACTCGACTCCCTGCACCAGCGACGCGGCGCAGTTGCCCACGCCGACGATGGCTACGCGAACCGAACCCATTCCGGTTGCTCCCTGTGTGTACTCGGTGAGGCCCTGACGGGAGCCTCACGTGGCGGTGTCGCCGGGCGTATCCGGCCGGGTGTCGTCCCCGGGCCGGGGCAGGCCGCCCGTCGCTCCAGATGTGGTGTCCTGCTGAGCGGTCTCCCCGGAGGCGGAACCCCGGAGGTCCCGCCCGGCCCGCTCGCTCTCGATGAGCTCGTTCAGCCAGCGCACTTCGCGCTCCACGGACTCCATTCCGTGGCGCTGGAGCTCGAGGGTGTAGTCGTCGAGGCGCTCTCGGGTGCGCGCCAGGGAGGCGCGCATCTTCTCGAGGCGCTCCTCCAGCCGGCTGCGGCGGCCCTCCAGCACGCGCATGCGTACATCGCGCGACGTCTGCCCGAAGAAGGCGAACCGCGCGGCGAAGTGCTCGTCCTCGTACGCGTCGGGGCCGGTCTGCGAGAGCAGCTGCTCGAAGTGCTCCTTACCCGCGGCCGTCAACCGGTAGACGATCTTGGCGCGGCGCCCCGCGAGCGCGGTGGCCGGCGCCTCCTCGGCGCTTTGGCCCGGCTCTTCGATCAACCAGCCGTTTGCGACCAGCGTCTTGAGGCACGGGTAGAGCGTCCCGTAGCTGAACGCACGGAACACACCCAGTGACGTATTGAGTCGTTTGCGCAGCTCATAGCCGTGCATCGGAGATTCGCGGAGCAGGCCGAGTACGGCGAACTCAAGGATGCCGGAACGCCGGCTCATGGTCGCCTCCTCTCTTCCGCGGTCGTGCCGTCACGGTCTTTATGTCGCGCTGATGTATCGACTCGATACATCAGCACGATAGAACGGCCCCCTGCCTGCGACAAGAGGGGGAATCGTGAACGGCGTCACATCACCGATTCGTTGGATGCGAGTTGCCTGTTTTGGGGTGAACTTCAGGGCTCGGTGGGTTTTGGCGCTGCGTAGTCTGTGCGGCATGCACACCACCGGGAACCGAGTTGCGTCTGGGGGCGTCCCTGTCCCTGGTGCAGTACGGGTGAATGCGGAACCGACCACATCCGTACTTCGGGGGGACCGGAAACCAGCCGCCGTTTCCAGGCGCGCAAGGGTGCGCCTGCCCGAGGAGTAGTCGTTCGATGAGCGAGCACCGTCGCAAACCGCCGCAGCCGCAGGGAGGCGGACGTGCCGCGGCCCGACGCGGCCAGTCCGGCTCGTCCTCCGGCCGCCGAGCGGCACCGCGAGGCGCCACTGGGTCTCCTTCCGACGCATTTGGGTCGGGTTCCCACGGGGCGGAAGGAGAACAGTCGTACGGCGGCCGCGCCGAGGCGCGCCGGGCCGCCCAGAGAAGTGCCGGCGGCCGCCGCAGAGTGGCCGAGAACGGCCGCCGAGGTCCCGGCGGTCCGAGCGGTCCCGGACGGGGCCGCGGGCGGGCCGACACCTCCGGCCGGAAGCGGTTCATCGACTACCCGCGCGCCGGCAAGTACGGCTGGCAGCGATGGGTGCCCTCCTGGAAGTTCGTCTCCGGTCTGTTCCTGGCGTTCTTCGGCAGCCTGGTCGCCATCGCCGGCATCGGCTACGCCATGGTGGGCGTCCCCAGCGAGGAGAACGCCGCGGCGCTGTCGCAGAACAACGTCTACTACTGGGCGGACGGCACCCAGATGGTGGCGACGGGCGCGGGAGAGAACCGCCAGAACGTCACCATCGAGCAGATCCCCAAGCACATGCGGTTCGCGGTGATCTCGGCCGAGAACAAGACGTTCTACGACGACTCCGGCGTGGACCCCATGGGCATCGTCCGTGCTCTGGGCAACATGGCGACCGGCGGTGACACGCAGGGCGGTTCGACGATCACCCAGCAGTTCGTCAAGAACACCTACCTGTCCCAGGAGCAGACCGTCTCCCGGAAGTTCAAGGAGATGTTCATCTCGATCAAGGTGGGCAACGAGCTCACCAAGGACGAGATCCTGCAGGGCTACCTGAACACCTCGTACTACGGGCGGGGCGCGTACGGCATCCAGGCCGCGGCCCAGACGTACTACAGCAAGGACGCGGTCGACCTCACCGCCAGTGAGTCCGCCTTCCTCGCGGCACTGCTGAAGGGCCCGACGTACTACGACCCGGCGGGCAACGAGGGCATCGACAAGACGGCGACCCGAGACGCCAACCGCGAGCGTTCCGAGAAGCGGTGGCGCTGGATCCTCGGCGAGATGAACAAGGACGGGCACCTCTCGGACGCCGCGTACCAGAAGGCCGTCAGCAAGTACCCCGAGCCTGACGACCGCAAGGCGATCAAGGGGATGACCGGCCAGGTCAGCTACCTGGTCGACACCGCCAAGAAGTACGTGCTGGCCCACTCCGACATCACGGAGGCCAAGTTCGACCAGGGCGGCTACCAGATCTACACGACCTTCGAGAAGAAGAAGGTCGACGCCCTGGCCAAGGCCGTCAAGAAGGTCGAGAAGGAGCACATCGACCCGGAGAACCGGGAGCTGGACAAGCACGTCCAGTTCGGCGCCGCGTCGGTGCGGCCCAACGACGGCGCGATCGTCGCGCTCTACGGCGGCGCGGGCTACGAGAACGGCCACTTCACCAACAACGCCGACACCGCCGGTGTCCCCGTCGGTTCGACCTGGAAGCCGTTCGTGCTCGCCGCGGCCATGCAGTACGGCACGTACAAGAGCGACGGCGTCGGCGTCTCGCCGATGAGCAAGTACAACGGCAACGACCACCTCAAGGTCCAGAAGCCGGACGGCACCTACTACCTCAAGAAGGACAACTCGCTCTTCTATCAGGAGAACGAGAGCGACCATCCCTGGGGCTACATCACCCTGCACAAGGCGATGGAGCAGTCCGTCAACACGCCGTTCGTGCAGCTCGGCGTCGATGTCGGCATGGAGAAGGTGCGGGACGTCGCCAAGGAGGCGGGCATCCTGGACCAGAGCTTCTCCGACATCAACCCGTCGTTCGCGCTCGGCACCTCGACGCCCAGTGCGATCCGCATGGCCGACGCCTACGCGACGTTCGCGGCGTCCGGCAAGCAGGCCGACCCGTACTCGGTGAAGGAGGTCAAGGAGGGCGGGCAGCCGCTGTCCGGCTTCGACAAGCCGAAGGTCGCGCAGGCCATGCCCGACAACGTGGCCAACAACGTCACGAAGGTCCTCGAGAACGTCATCGAGAACGGCACGGGTAAGAACGCCAAGGCCCTGGGGCGGACGGCGGCCGGCAAGACCGGTACCACCGATGAGAACAAGTCCGCCTGGTTCGTCGGTTACACCCAGCAGCTGTCGACCTCGATCGCGATGTTCCGTGAGAACCCCAAGAGCCATGCGCTGCTCTCCATGAACGGCACGGCCGGTGTGGACTCCATCCACGGTGGTGACATCCCGACCCAGGTGTGGACCGAGTACATGAAGGTCGCGCTGAAGGGGAAGTCCGACCCCGGCTTCCCGGAGCCCACTCCGATCGGAGACGTCTTCGACCAGGTGGGCGCCCCGTCGCCGACGCCGTCCGTCACCGTGGAGCCCAGCGAGACCGAGACGGAGGAGGCGACCCCGTCGCCCAGCGCGTCCGAGACGTCGCCCACTCCCAGTCCCTCGGAGAGCAAGGAGTGCCGTCCGTTCGAGTGGTGCGGTGACGACGGCGGAACGGACACGGGGGGCACAGGCGGCGATGTGACGCCGACACCCACGGCCACCGTGCCGACCGACACCGGCGGCAACGGCAACGGCAACGGTGGCAATGGGAACGGCGGAATCTTCGGAGGAACCTCAGCCGAGTGACGCCGGTCGTCACGGCTCGTCCTGACCGTGGCGGAGTGCCCCTGTTTCACGTGAAACCCTTCGTTTCACGTGAAACAGGGGCACTTTTCTTGTCGTGGGCCGACGTCACCGTGGACTCTCAGCCGCGTACGGCAGGATGTGCCCCATGCCCAGTGCAGAAACGACGCAGACGAGCGCGCACGAGCAGGACCGGGTACGGCCGACGAAGGCCGATGAGGTCGCCGCAGCCGGCAGCGAGCTGATCGGCGGCCCCGTCGGACGGCACGCCCTGCTGGGGACGTCCTGGTGGACTCCCGTACGAGTGATCGCGCTCGTGGCGATCGGTGTGTTCGCCCTCGGCCTGGTCCAGAAGGCGCCCTGCTACGACGGCGCCTGGTTCTTCGGCGCCAGCTCCCAGTACACGCACGCGTGCTACTCGGACATCCCGCACCTCTACCAGGGCCGCGGCTTCGCCGACGGGCTGGTGCCGTACTTCGACCGGCTGCCCGGCGACATGGAGTACCTGGAGTATCCGGTGCTGACCGGAGTCTTCATGGAGGTCGCCGCGTGGCTCACCACGGGCAGCGGCAGCATCCAGCACCAGGAGCAGTGGTACTGGATGGTCAACGCCGGGATGCTGATGGTCTGCGCGGCCGTCATCGCCGTGTGCGTGACCCGGACACACGCCCGTCGCCCCTGGGACGGCCTGCTCGTCGCCCTCGCGCCCGCCTTCGCGCTGACGGCCACCATCAACTGGGACCTGCTGGCCGTCGCCCTGACGGCCGCGGCCATGCTGATGTGGGCCCGTGGCCGCTCCCTCGCCTTCGGCGTCCTCCTGGGGCTCGCCACGGCCGCCAAGCTCTACCCCTTCCTGCTGCTCGGCCCGCTGCTCGTGCTGTGCTGGCGCGCCGGCAGATGGCGGGACTTCGGGAAGGCCGTGGGCGGCGCCGTCGTCGCCTGGGTCGTCGTGAACGGGCCGGTGATGCTCTTCGCCTTCGAGGGCTGGTCGAAGTTCTACCGCTTCAGCCAGGAACGCGGGGTCGACTTCGGCTCCTTCTGGCTGATCATGGCGCAGAACTCCAGCGACCCGCTCGACACCGAGACGGTCAACACCCTCGCCACCCTGCTGATGGCGCTGTGCTGCGTGGGCGTCGCGGCCCTCGCCCTCACCGCCCCGCGCCGTCCGCGCTTCGCCCAGCTGGCCTTCCTGATCGTCGCGGCGTTCATCGTCACCAACAAGGTCTACTCGCCGCAGTACGTGCTGTGGCTGGTGCCGCTGGCCGCACTGGCCCGGCCCCGGTGGCGGGACTTCCTGATCTGGCAGGCGTGCGAGGTCATGTACTTCCTGGGCATCTGGATGTACCTCGCGTACACGACCAGCGGGGACGCCCACAAGGGGCTGCCGACCGACGGTTACCACTGGGCGATCGGCCTGCACCTGGTGGGGACGCTGTACCTGTGCGCCATCGTCGTACGCGACATCCTCATGCCGGAACGGGACGTGGTGCGCCGCGACGGTGACGACGACCCCTCCGGGGGTGTGCTCGACGGGGCGGAGGACGTCTTCGTCCTCGGCGCCGCGGCTCATCCGGCGCACCACACGGCCGACTTCGAGGGGCCGCAGGTGGAGTGGGGCGCTTCGAAGGCGGAGGGTTCGGGGGGTTCGTAGGCAGAGGGTTCGCCCTGAGCGAACGCGAGGAAGAGGCGTCATGCAGAAGGCCGTACGCGGGGGTACCGCGTACGGCCTTCTGCACGACTGAGGACTGAGGGGCGCGCCCCGCCAGGTCAGCGGTCGACGATCCGGTCGAACTGCGTGGTGGTGTGCCGCAGATGGGCCACCAGCTCGTCGCCGACCTGCGGCTCCGTGGCGTCGGACGGCACGAAGAGGATGGACACCTGCATGTGCGGCGGCTCCGCGAACCAGCGCTGCTTGCCTGCCCAGACGAACGGAGAAAGGTTCCGGTTGACCGTGGCGAGGCCGGCCCGGGCGACGCCCTTGGCGCGCGGCATGACGCCGTGCAGCGCCTTGGGGGCCTCCAGACCCACCCCGTGCGACGTTCCGCCCGCCACGACCACCAGGAAGCCGTCGGAGGCGGCCTTCTGCTGCCGGTAGCCGAAGCGGTCGCCCTTGGCGACCCGGGTCACGTCCAGCACCGCGCCGCGGTACTCCGTGGCCTCGTGGTCGCCGAGCCACAGCCGCGTGCCGATGCGCGCACGGAACCGGGTCTGCGGGAACTGCTGCTGGAGCCGGGCCAGTTCGTCGGCCTTGAGGTGGCTGACGAACATGGTGTGCAGCGGCAGCCGGGCCGCGCGCAGCCGGTCCATCCAGCCGATGACCTCCTCGACGGCGTCCGAGCCGTCGGTGCGGTCCAGCGGCAGGTGCATCGCGAAGCCCTCGAGGCGGACGTTCTCGATGGCCGCGTGCAGCTGCGGCAGGTCCTGCTCGCTGATGCCGTGCCGCTTCATCGAGGACATCACCTCGATGACGACCCGGGCGCCCACGAGGCCGTACACGCCGTCGATCGACGACACCGAGCGGATGACGCGGTCGGGCAGCGGTACGGGCTCCTCGCCGCGCCGGTAGGGCGTGAGCACCAGCAGGTCACCGCCGAACCAGTCCTTGATCCGCGCGGCCTCGTACGTGGTGCCGACGGCCAGCATGTCGGAGCCCAGCCGGGTGGCCTCCTCCGCGAGCCGCTCGTGCCCGAAGCCGTAGCCGTTGCCCTTGCAGACCGGGACCAGCCCCGGGAACTGCTCCTGCACGTGCTTGTGGTGCGCCCGCCAGCGCGCGGTGTCGACGTAGAGCGTGAGCGCCATGGCCGGACCTGGAACCTTTCTCGTGGCTGCGGTGTGTCAGAGGTATGGAAGCTGTCGGAGCTATCGAAGCAAACGCCCCGGGCTCAGCGGCGCGACATGTAGATGTCGAGTGCCTTGTGGAGCAGCTTGTTCAGCGGGAAGTCCCACTCGCCGAGGTACTCGGCGGCCTGGCCGCCCGTGCCCACCTTGAACTGGATCAGACCGAAGAGGTGGTCGGACTCGTCCAGCGAGTCGGAGATGCCTCGCAGGTCGTAGACGGTCGCGCCGAGCGCGTAGGCGTCGCGCAGCATCCGCCACTGCATCGCGTTCGAGGGCCGGACCTCACGACCGATGTTGTCGGAGGCGCCGTAGGAGTACCAGACGTGTCCGCCGACGATCAGCATCGTCGCCGCCGAAAGGTTCACCCCGTTGTGCCGGGCGAAGTACAGCCGCATGCGGTTGGGGTCCTCGCTGTTGAGGGCCGTCCACATGCGCTGGAAGTAGGACAGCGGGCGGGGCCGGAAGTGGTCGCGCACAGCGGTGATCTCGTACAGCCGCTGCCACTCCTCCAGGTCGTGGTATCCGCCCTGGACGACCTCGACCCCGGCCTTCTCGGCCTTCTTGATGTTGCGGCGCCACAACTGGTTGAAGTTCTTGTGCACCTCTTCCAGGGAGCGGTTGGCCAGCGGCACCTGGAAGACATAGCGGGGCTGCACGTCGCCGAAGCCGGCGCCGCCGTCCTCGCCCTGCTGCCAGCCCATACGGCGGAGCTTGTCGGCCACCTCGAAGGCGCGCGGCTCGATGAAGTCGGCCTCGATGTCGCGCAGGCGCTTCACGTCCGGGTTCTGGATGCCCTGCTTGATGGACGAGGCGTCCCAGCGCCGGATGATGACCGGCGGGCCCATCTTCACCGAGAAGGCACCCTGCTGCTTCAGGTGCGCCAGCATCGGCTGCATCCAGTCCTCGAGGTTCGGCGCGAACCAGTTGATGACCGGACCCTCGGGCAGATAGGCGAGGTAACGCTTGATCTTCGGCAGCTGGCGGTACAGCACGAGGCCCGCGCCGACCAGCTCGCCGGTCCGGTCGTCGAACCAGCCCAGGTTCTCCGACCGCCACTCCGCCTTGACGTCAGCCCATGCCGGGACCTGCATGTGACTCGCCGCCGGCAGGCTCTGGATGTACGCCAGATGCTGCTCGCGACTGATGGTCCTCAGGGTCAGGCTCATTCGGGGCGCTCCTCGGGCTGGTGTGTCCCCATGGGTCAGGGGCTCCGGCTCTAGCGCCGAAGCCTACTGCGCCCGCAGAGCGGCCAGGCTGGGCGTACGGCACCTTGGCCACGGCCTGCCGGCCGCCGGGGTGGGGACGAGCTGTGTGGGCCCGGCGGCCGGGTGGGTGTCGTGTCAGCCGAAGAGGCCGCCGCGCGCCATACCGAGGAAGAAGCCGACGCCGGAGGCACCGAGGCCCAGGATCAGTCCGAAGCGTTCGCGGGTCGTTTCCGAGATCCACTGGCCGTACGCGCCGGTGAAGATCCCCGCCAGACCGGTCCAGGAAGCCAGCAGATGCAGGCTGTCGAACTGCGCCGTGACGAAGGAGACCACTCCGAGTACCAGGGTCACCACCATCAGTGTGTCCTGGACGGGGTGGGACCTGCCGTCGGTGGCCAAGAGGGAACCGGCGGTGTTGGGTCGCAATGCCTGTGCCATGAGGCACCTCCTTGCGGAAGGCGGCGCACTGTAGCGCCATACACACCCGATGTGTACAGATTGACGGCCTTCGCGGCCGGATTTCAACCGGAAGCTCGTGTGCGGGTACTCTGTACCGTCTGCACCGGTGTCTGCTCAGGCACGGCTGGGGGATAACGCCAGACCCACCTGGGACGTCGCTCACCGACCTCTGATTGTCAGTGGCGGCCGATACCGTTGCGTACGCATCACAACCCTCCTGCCACGGAACGACCGTGGCCGCTGAGTCCAAAGGAGGTGGGTTCCACATGCGTCACTACGAGGTGATGGTCATCCTCGACCCCGATCTCGAGGAGCGCGCTGTCTCCCCGCTGATCGAGAACTTCCTTTCTGTCGTCCGTGACGGCGGCGGAAAGGTCGAGAAGGTCGACACCTGGGGCCGTCGTCGTCTCGCGTACGAGATCAAGAAGAAGCCCGAGGGCATCTACTCGGTCATCGACCTGCAGGCCGAGCCTGCGGTCGTCAAGGAGCTCGACCGCCAGATGAACCTGAACGAGTCGGTCCTCCGGACCAAGGTCCTCCGCCCCGAGACCCACTGAGCTCTCCCGCTCAGCTGATCTCGGGAAACGAGTAGCACCACCAGCAGCCCGCAAACCCGCCGAGAGGTTCCCCATGGCAGGCGAGACCGTCATCACGGTCATCGGCAATCTTGTCGACGACCCCGAGCTGCGCTTCACCCCCTCCGGTGCGGCGGTCGCGAAGTTCCGTGTCGCGTCCACTCCCCGCACCTTCGACCGTCAGACCAACGAGTGGAAGGACGGCGAGAGCCTCTTCCTGACCTGCTCGGTCTGGCGTCAGGCGGCGGAGAACGTCGCCGAGTCGCTTCAGCGAGGCATGCGCGTCATCGTGCAGGGCCGTCTGAAGCAGCGGTCCTACGAGGACCGTGAGGGTGTCAAGCGCACGGTCTTCGAGCTGGACGTCGAGGAAGTCGGCCCGAGCCTCCGCAACGCCACGGCCAAGGTCACCAAGACCAGCGGCCGAGGCGGCCAGGGTGGCCAGGGTGGTTACGGCGGCGGCGGCCAGCAGGGCGGCGGCTGGGGCGGTGGCCCCGGCGGCGGCCAGCAGGGTGGCGGCGCTCCCGCCGACGACCCGTGGGCGACCGGCGCTCCCGCCGGTGGCAACCAGGGTGGCGGCGGCTGGGGCGGCGGCTCCGGTGGCGGTGGCGGCTACTCGGACGAGCCTCCCTTCTAAGGGCGGGCTCGCACCCCAACTTCTTGATCACACAGGAGAAACACCATGGCGAAGCCGCCTGTGCGCAAGCCGAAGAAGAAGGTCTGCGCGTTCTGCAAGGACAAGGTCACGTACGTGGACTACAAGGACACGAACATGCTGCGGAAGTTCATTTCCGACCGCGGCAAGATCCGTGCCCGCCGCGTGACCGGCAACTGCACGCAGCACCAGCGTGACGTCGCCACGGCCGTCAAGAACAGCCGTGAGATGGCGCTGCTGCCCTACACGTCCACCGCGCGCTAAGGGAAGGGTGACCGACTAATGAAGATCATCCTCACCCACGAGGTCTCCGGCCTCGGTGCCGCCGGCGACGTCGTCGACGTCAAGGACGGCTACGCTCGCAACTACCTGATCCCGCGGAAGTTCGCGATCCGCTGGACCAAGGGTGGCGAGAAGGACGTCGAGCAGATCCGTCGTGCTCGCAAGATCCACGAGATCCAGACCATCGAGCAGGCCAACGCTGTGAAGGCCCAGCTCGAGGGCGTCAAGGTCCGCCTGGCCGTTCGGTCCGGCGATGCCGGCCGTCTCTTCGGTTCCGTCACCCCGGCCGACGTCGCTTCGGCGATCAAGGCCGCCGGCGGTCCCGAGGTCGACAAGCGCCGCATCGAGCTCGGCGCGCCGATCAAGACCCTGGGCGCCCACGAGACGTCCGTGCGTCTGCACCCCGAGGTTGCCGCCAAGGTCAACATCGAGGTCGTCGCGGCCTGATCGCCGCGCTCGGCTTGAACAGCTGAGAGAGGGGCCGCACCCTGCTGGGTGCGGCCCCTCTTCGTATGTGCCGTTTCACGTGGAACGACGGTTTCACGTGAAACGGTCGGTGGCCGTGCGTCCGGTCGCGTCCGGTCGCGTCCGGTCGTTTCCGGCAGTGTCAGCGGGCGGCCCCCGTGACGACCCAGCGGCCCGAGCGGGCTCGCCACCACAGGGTCGCCATCCGCGTGATCATCATCAGCGTCATCGCGATCCACAGGGCGGTGAGTCCGCCGCCGAATGCGGGGATCAGCAGGGCCACCGGAGTGAAGACGGCCAGCGTGAGGACCATCGCCCAGGCCAGATACGGTCCGTCGCCCGCGCCCATCAGGACACCGTCCAGGACGAAGACCACGCCGCTGATCGGCTGCGAGAGTGCCACCACGAGCAGAGCGGGCAGCGCCGCGTCCTTCACGGCGAAGTCGCTGGTGAAGAGCGGGAGGAAGAGCGGCCGGGACACGATCACCAGAACACCCAGCAGGATGCCGACGGCGATGCCCCACTGCACCATGCGGCGGCAGACGTCCCGGGCACCCTGCCCGTCACCGGCGCCCAGATAGCGGCCGATGATGGCCTGCCCGGCGATGGCGATGGCGTCGAGTGCGAAGGCCAGCAGGCTCCACAACGACAGGATGATCTGGTGGGCGGCGATGTCCGCGTCACCGAGTCGGGCCGCGACAGCGGTGGCGATCATCAGGATCGCTCGCAGGGAGAGCGTGCGCACCAGCAGCGGGACGCCCGCCTGGGCGGAGGCCTTGATGCCGGCGGCGTCGGGTCGCAGAGAGGCTCCGTGCCGGCGGGCTCCGCGGACGACGACCACGAGGTAGGCGGCGGCCATGGCGCACTGGGCCAGCACGGTTCCCCAGGCGGAGCCGGCGATGCCGAGGTCGGCGCCGTAGACGAGACCCGCGTTGAGAGCGCCGTTGGCGACGAAGCCCGCGATGGCGACGTAGAGCGGTGTCTTGGTGTCCTGCAGTCCGCGCAGTACTCCGGTCGCCGCGAGGACGACGAGCATGGCGGGTATGCCCAGCGCCGAGATGCGCAGATAGGTGGTCGCGTAGGGGGCGGCTGTGTCCGACGCTCCGAACAGTTCGACCAGGGCGGGTGCCGTGGGCAGGACGACGGCGATCACGCCGGCGCCCAGGAGCAGGGCCAGCCAGATGCCGTCCATACCCTGCCGGATGGCGGCCTGGAGTTCGCCGGCGCCGACGCGGCGGGCCACGGCCGCGGTGGTGGCGTAGGCCAGGAAGACGAAGACGCTCACCGCCGTCATCAGGAGGGCGGAGGCGACGCCCAGACCGGCGAGTTGCGCCGTGCCCAGGTGGCCGACGATCGCGCTGTCGGCCATGACGAACAGGGGCTCGGCGACCAGTGCGCCGAAGGCCGGTACGGCCAGCGCGACGATCTCCCGATCGTGCCGTCGTGCGGTAGCTGCGGGGGTCGCGGGAGCCTGTGTCATGAGCACCAATCTAATCGTCCACAGGTAAGAGATGCAAAGGCAATGCGCCCCTTACTGTGAGTCTCGTCGCGCGCGGTTCTGTGCACCGTGTGAAGTGATCTTGATCCGACTGAGGAAGTTTTTCTTCTGCACAGCCGGTGGATGGTAAAGCCGCTGGTCAGAGCCGCTTGCCGGGGCCGCGCGAGTTCTTGTTCACAGGGCTGTCCACCGTGTCGTGCACAGGTTTCGGGCAGTTCTCCACAGCATCGGGCCCGTCGTCCACATGGCCTGTGGATAACCAGATTGGCTGACGGTGCCCGGGGCCCTACCGTGGTCCGGCGCCCACTCCACCCGCCGACCGGGAAACCGTCACAAAACAGGCGGGCCAGAACCGGAGTTGGGCCTCTCGTTTTGTCAGTGCCGTGCCGTAGAAAAGAGAGGCGCGGCGAGGTCCGCTCCGCGGACGGGAGGAGGTGGCTCGGTGAGCATTTCCGAGCCCTTGGACGATCCGTGGGCCGACAGTGGTCCCAGCGATCGCCTGCCCTCCCGTCGCCGTCCCGACGCCGGCCGGGGGCGCGACGAGCAGCACGACCGCGGCAGTGAGAACGGTGCCTGGGACGGCGGAGGCTCGGCCTTCGAGCGGGTGCCGCCGCAGGACCTGAACGCCGAACAGTCCGTGCTCGGCGGCATGCTGCTGTCCAAGGACGCCATCGCCGACGTCGTCGAGATCCTCAAGGGCCACGACTTCTACAAGCCCGCCCACGAGACGATCTACCAGGCCATCCTCGACGTCTACGCCAAGGGTGAGCCGGCCGACCCCATCACCATCGCCGCCGAACTGACCAAGCGCGGCGAGATCAACAAGGTCGGCGGCGCCGCTTATCTGCACACCCTCGTCCAGACGGTGCCGACGGCGGCGAACGCCGAGTACTACGCGGAGATCGTCCACGAGCGCGCGGTCCTGCGCCGCCTGGTCGAGGCCGGCACCCGGATCACCCAGATGGGATACGCCGCGGACGACGACGTCGACGAGATCGTCAACCGCGCCCAGGCCGAGATCTACGCGGTCACCGAGCAGCGCACCAGCGAGGACTACCTGCCGCTCGGCGACATCATGGAGGGCGCGCTTGACGAGATCGAGGCGATCGGCTCGCGCAGCGGCGAGATGACCGGTGTCCCCACCGGCTTCACCGACTTCGACTCGCTGACCAACGGCCTGCACCCGGGCCAGATGATCGTCATCGCCGCGCGTCCCGCCATGGGTAAGTCGACGCTGGCGCTGGACTTCGCCCGGGCCGCGTCGATCAAGCACAACCTGCCCAGCGTGATCTTCTCCCTCGAGATGGGCCGCAACGAGATCGCGATGCGTCTGCTGTCCGCCGAGGCCCGGGTCGCGCTGCACCACATGCGGTCCGGCACGATGACCGACGAGGACTGGACCCGCCTGGCCCGCCGGATGCCCGACGTCTCCGCGGCGCCGCTCTACATCGACGACTCCCCGAACCTGTCGATGATGGAGATCCGCGCCAAGTGCCGCCGCCTCAAGCAGCGCAACGACCTCCGGCTGGTCGTCATCGACTACCTCCAACTGATGCAGTCCGGCGGTTCGAAGCGGGCCGAGAGCCGGCAGCAGGAGGTCTCGGACATGTCCCGTAACCTCAAGCTCCTCGCCAAGGAGCTGGAGATCCCGGTCATCGCGCTCTCCCAGCTGAACCGTGGCCCCGAGCAGCGCACCGACAAGAAGCCGATGGTCTCGGACCTCCGGGAGTCCGGCTCCATCGAGCAGGACGCCGACATGGTCATCCTGCTGCACCGCGAGGACGCCTACGAGAAGGAGTCGCCCCGCGCGGGCGAGGCCGACCTGATCGTCGCCAAGCACCGAAACGGCCCCACGGCGACGATCACCGTCGCCTTCCAGGGCCACTACTCGCGATTCGTGGACATGGCACAGACCTGATCCACGCGCGGGTGAAGAATTCTGTACCCATAGGTCAAGAAGCGTGTTAGTGTCCTGAGCATGGGAAGGCCCAAGCAGTTCGACCCTGATGCCGCCGTCGAGCAGGCCATGGAGGTGTTCTGGCGCAAGGGTTATGCCGGAACGACCCCCCAGGACCTCGTCGACGCGCTCGGCATCGGCAAGGGCAGTCTCTACAACGCCTTCGGCAGCAAGCACGCGCTCTTCGAGCAGGCCCTGCGGCGCTATCGCGACAGCCAGGCCGTCGCTCTGATCCAGATGCTGGAAGAACCGGGGCCGGTCAAGGCGCGCCTGCGCAAGGCGTTGGAACTCCTCGCCCGCATGGACCTCGCCGACCCGTACCGCCGGGGCTGCATGGCCGTCAACACGGCTGCGGAGCTGGCCGGAACCGACGAGTCGGCGACCGAACTCGTCCGCCGCATGTTCGACCGCACGGAAGACGCCCTCCGTGCCCTGGTCGAGGAAGGTCAGCGTGCCGGGGAGATCGCACCGGAGCGGGACCCGGCGGCCCTGGCCAGCCTGCTCCTGAACACGCTCGTGGGTCTGCGTCTCATGGCGCGCGTCACGGAAGGGCCTGAGAGGATCGCCCGAGTGATCGACGCGGTCATCGACTCCCTCTGACCGACGCGTACCCCGCAAGACACGGACACGGCGCACCTCACCCTGATCGCCTGCCGCACATGTTTTGTACTTCGAGTTAAAGAACTGGAGTGTCATGAACCTCGACCTCGCGTCCAAGACAGCCGTCGTCACCGGAGCCAGCCGGGGCATCGGGCTTGCCACGGTCCGGACCCTGATGGCCGAAGGCGTCCGCGTTGTCGGAGCAGCCCGGAACATCACCCCCGAACTGAAGGAAACCGGCGCTCGCGCGGTGTCCGCCGACCTGAGCACCGCCGCCGGTGTCGCCACCCTCATGGACACCGCTCTCGCCGAACTCGGCGGCATCGACCTGCTGGTGAACAACGTCGGAGGCGGGGACGACGTTCAGCCCGTCGGCTTCCTGGACACCGACGACACCCAGTGGGCGCGCATCTTCGATGTCAATCTGCTCAGCGCCGTCCGGGCCAGCCGCGCGGCGCTGCCCAGCCTCGTCGAACGTCGCGGAGCGATCGTCAACGTCTCGTCCATCAACTCCCGGCTGCCCGCCGCCGGCCCCGTCGCCTACAGCGCGGCCAAGGCGGCCCTCGCCGCGCTGGGGAAGTCCCTGGCCGAGGAGTTCGGGCCGCGGGGCGTGCGTGTGAACACCGTCTCGCCCGGAGTGGTCCGCACCGCCATCTGGGAGGACCCCGACGGCTTCGGCGGCAAGGTGGCGGCGAGCGCCGGTGCGGAGCACGCCGCGTTCCTCCAGCAGATCCCGCAGGCCTTCGCCATCACCACCGGTCGCATCACCGAGCCCGAGGAGGTGGCGGCCCTGATCGCGTTCCTCCTCTCCGATGTCGCAGGCAACATCACCGGCGCCGACTACGTCATCGACGGAGGCACAGTGAAGACGCTCTGAGCCGGGAGGCCGCCGAAGAGCCCGCCCGGAACGCGGAAATCAACTCGACCCCTGGTCCCGCGCGGTATGGACTGGGCGCATGACGACAACTCAGGAAGAGCTCCTGCCCGGCACACAGCGGGCGCTGTTGCACCGGATCGCCGTGGCGCAGGCCGAAGGGCGGACTCCGTCGCTGGTGGCGGCCGTGGTCAGGGGCGGGCGGGTCGTGTGGCACGGGGCGCGGACCTCGGTGGACGGGCACGCGCCGGACGAGAACGTGCAGTACCGGATCGGTTCGATCACCAAGACCTTCACCGCGGTCCTCGTCCTCCGGCTGCGTGACGAGGGCGTGCTCGACCTCGGTGACCCGCTGGAGAAGCACCTGCCGGGCACCGGCGCGGGGGAGGCCACCATCGCCGAACTCCTGGCGCACACCAGTGGCCTGGCCGCCGAGAGCCCCGCGCCCTGGTGGGAACGGACCCCCGGATCACTGCGCCCCGAACTCTCGGACGTCCTCGGCGACCAGCCCTTCCGGCATCCGGTCGGCCGCCGCCACCACTACTCGAATCCCGGCTACACCGTGCTCGGCGCACTCGTGGAGAAACTGCGCGGTGCGACCTGGGAGGACGTGCTGCGGCGGGAGGTGCTCGAGCCCCTGGGGCTGAACCGGACGAGCGCCCAGCCGTCCGCCCCGCACGCCGGTGGCTGGGCGGTACATCCATGGGCCGACGTGCTGCTGCCGGAGCCTTTGGAGGATCTGGGCCGGATGGCCGCGGCCGGGCAACTGTGGTCCACGACCGGTGACTTGGCCAAGTTCGCCGCCTTCCTGATGTACGGCGACGAGCGGGTGCTGAGTGCGGAGAGCGTACGGGAGATGCGGGCGCCCGCGGCCCCGGCGGAGCCCGCGGACGTCGCCGACGGGGTCACGTACGGCCTCGGACTGCAGATCCAGCACCGGGACGGCCGACTGCTGGCGGGCCACTCGGGCTCGCTGCCGGGCTTCCTGGCCAACCTCACCATGAGCGTGGACGACGACGTGGCGGCGGTGGTGCTGACCAACTGCACCTCCGGGCCGCTGCCAGGCTCCGTGGGAGCCGATCTCGTACGCATCGTCGCCGAGGCGGAGCCGAGGATCCCCGAGCCCTGGCGTCCGCTGCCCGAAGTCGACCCGTCCGTGCTGGAGCTGGCGGGCCAGTGGTACTGGGGGACGCAGGTGTTCGCCCTGCGGCTCACCGCCGACGGCGGGGTCTCACTGGGCCCGCTGACTGCCGCAGGCCGCCGTTCGCGGTTCCGGGCGAACGGCGACGGCACCTGGACCGGGCTGGAGGGCTACTACGCGGGCGAGCTGCTGCGGGCCGTACGGCGGCCGGACGGGTCGGTGAGCCATCTGGACCTCGGCTCGTTCGTCTTCACGCGTCAGCCGTACGACGAGACGGCCGATGTGCCGGGCGGCGTGGACCCCGAAGGCTGGCGAGGGATCAAGTAGGCACCGGAGAGAGGCGCCGACGAAGAAGGGCACCAAGGGAGAAGGGGTTCTGTTTCACGTGAAACAGAACCCCTTCTCCGTTCAGTGGTTCAGTCGTTCAGAGCTGCAGTTTGAAGCCCACGTGGGACCCCGTGAAGCCCAGCCGTTCGTAGAAGCGGTGCGCGTCCGCACGTGAGGCGTCGGACGTCAGCTGCACCAGCCGGCAGCCCTCGCTGCGGGACTTCTCGATGGCCCACTGGATGAGCTGGGTCCCCAGCCCGCTTCCGCGTTCCTCGGCGTGAACGCGGACGGCCTCGATGATCGACCTGATGGTGCCGCGCCGGGAGAGGCCCGGGATGATCGAGAGCTGCAGCGTGCCCACCACCTTGCCCTCTCGGACGGCCACCACCAGGTGCTGGTTCGGGTCGGCGGCGAGCCGGTCCAGCGCGGTCAGGTACGGGGTCATGTCGTCCAGGGACTCGCGCTGGGCGCCCAGCGGGTCGTCCGCGAGCATGGCGACGATCGCGGGGACGTCCTCGGCGGCTGCGGCACGTATCTCAAGATCTCCCATGCCCGCACCCTATGCGGGCACGTTCAGCGACTCCACGACTCGCACGAACGGAGCCAGCTCGGGGTTCTCGGCGGCTTCGTCCAGCGCCTCGCGCAGCGCGGCGTCATTGGTCGGCCGCGCTTCCTCCAGCAGCTTCAGGCCGGTCTCGGTGACGTTGGTGTAGATCCCGCGGCGGTCGGTGGGGCACAGGTAGCGCTCCAGCAGCCCGCGGGCCTCGAGCCGTGTGACCAGGCGGGTGGTGGCGCTCTGGCTGAGTACTACCGCGTCGGCGACCTGCTTCATCTGAAGGTGCCCGCCCTCCCCATCGTGCTGTCGGCTGAGCACGTTGAGCAGGGAGTACTCGCGCACGCTCAGTCCGTGCCCGGCCTGCAGGGCGCGCTCGATGTGCGCCTCGATACGGCCGTGGAGCAAGGAGAGGGCGCACCAGCCCTGGGTGAGGGCGGTGAGTGCGGGGTCCGTCGCTGTCATTGGCGTTTCCTCCGTCCCGGAGCGGCTGAATCCCAGGATAGAGCAGGCCTGCAAATGCCTGCGATTGCATTTAACCCGCGCTTGCAACTATTGTGGACGCACGCAAAGCGCTCCTGCAATCTTCTGGGAAGGTGTACCCACCCATGCCTCTCGCGCTTCTGGCCCTCGCGATCGGGGCCTTCGGGATCGGAACGACCGAGTTCGTGATCATGGGCTTGCTGCCCGAGGTCGCGAGCGACTACGGGGTCTCCATCCCAACCGCCGGCTACCTGGTGACCGGCTACGCCCTCGGCGTGATGTTCGGCGCCCCGCTGATGACCGTGCTCGGCACCAAGGTCTCCCGCAAGCGGATGCTGATGCTGCTGATGGGCCTGTTCATCGTCGGCAACCTGCTGTCCGCCGTCGCCCCCGTCTTCGGTGTCATGCTGATCGGCCGGATCGTCGCCTCACTCGCCCACGGCGCCTTCTTCGGCATCGGCTCCGTCGTCGCCGCCGATCTGGTCGCCCCGGACAAGAAGGCCGGCGCCATCGCGATGATGTTCACCGGTCTGACCGTCGCCAATGTCGTAGGCGTCCCCCTGGGCACCCTCGTCGGCCAGTCCGTCGGCTGGCGCGTCACCTTCGCCATCGTTGCCGCGCTCGGTGTCGTCGGCCTGGCGGGCATCGCCAAGCTCGTGCCCGACATGCCCAAGCAGGAGGGCGTGCATCTGCGCCACGAACTGGCCGCCTTCAAGAACGTCCAGGTCCTGCTCGCCATGGCGATGACCGTCCTCGGCTTCGGCGGCGTCTTCGCGGCCATCACCTACATCGCGCCGATGATGACCCACGTCGCCGGCTTCGCCGACGGCTCCGTCACGTGGCTGCTGGTCCTCTTCGGCCTCGGCATGGTCGGCGGCAACCTCGTCGGCGGCAAGTTCGCCGACCGCGCGCTGATGCCCATGCTCTACGTCTCCCTGGGCGCCCTCGCCGTCGTGCTCGCGCTGTTCACGCTCACCGCGCACAGCAAGATCCTCGCGGCCGTCACCATCGCCCTGATCGGTGCACTGGGCTTCGCCACCGTCCCGCCGCTCCAGAAGCGCGTTCTCGACCAGGCGCACGGTGCCCCGACGCTGGCCTCCGCCGTGAACATCGGCGCCTTCAACCTGGGCAACGCCCTCTCCGCCTGGCTCGGCGGACTGGTGATCTCGGCCGGCCTCGGCTACACCGCCCCGAACTGGGTGGGCGCCCTGCTGGCCGCCGCCGCCCTGGTCCTGGCGTTCGTCTCCGCCGGCCTGGAGCGCCGTGAGAAGGCCTCCGCCGCCGTCCCGGCGTCCGAGACCGTCGCGCCGCAGCCGGCCGCCGTCCACCACTGACCGATCCGGGCGTCATGCGGCCAGGGCCGTCCCCGTGACGTCACCCGGGTCACCGTTCAACCAGACGCGGGCCGCATCCCCGCGGGGCCAGGGCCGTCCCCGCGGCCGTCGGTCCGACAACAACCCCTCACAAGGAGAAACCCCCTGATGAGCACCACCACCGCCGTCGCCCCCCTGACCACCCAGGACGCCGAGACCCTGGTCGCGGTGGCCTCCCGTGCCGCCGAGGCCGCCGGAGTCACCGTCAGCGTCACCGTCCTGGACGCCGGCGGCCATCTGCTGGCCTTCCGGCGGGACGACCGCGCTGTCCTGATCTCCGGGGAGACCAGCACCCGCAAGGCGTACACCGCTCTCCAGCTCAACACTGCGACCGCCGACGTCGTCGACGCGGTCAAGCCTGACGGGCCGTTCCACAGCCTCCCGACCGCGCTCAACCAGCCGCTGCTGTTCATCGCGGGTGGCGTGCCCGTGCACCGCGACGGCCGGCTGATCGGCGCGATCGGTGTCGGCGGCGGCGCGCCGGAGCAGGACCACACCTTCGCGACCACCGCCGTGGAAAGCCTCGCCTGACCCCCCCACAGCCTCGCCTGACACCCCCCACAGAGAAGACGCCGGTTCCCGACGGGGACCGGCGTCTTCGGTGTCCGGATGCCTCAGCCCGCGGCCACCGTCAGCGGAGCGAAGCGGCGGCTCCAGTCGCCGGGCAGCTCCTCGATGCCATACGTCATCACCGCGTTGAAGGCGACGGACGCGAGCCCTCGCTCCTTGGCCCAGGTCAGCAGTTCTTCGTGCCGTACGTCGATGTCGGTGCGCAGCGGCCGGTCGGTGTGGGCGGCGAGAGACGTGATGAGCGCCTTAGCGGTCTCCGTGTCCCGGGCGATCAGCGGGCCCACCACATGGGTGTCCATGTTCGGCCACGCGGCCGTGTAGCCGATGATCCGGCCGTCCTCCTCGGCCACCCGCAGCTGATCGGCGAAGGCGGGCAGCCGCGTGATGATGTGCGTGCGGTCGGCGCCGAACACCTCCTCGTCGAGCCGCAGGATCGCCGGCAGGTCCTCCGCCGTGGCGGGCCGGGTCGCGATGCGGGATGTCGGCCCACCCGGCAGGAAGCGGCCCAGCAGCATCTCGGCCCGGCCGGTGACCTTGAAGCCGAGCTCTTCGTAGAGCGGGCGGCCGTACGGCGTGGCGTGCAGTGTCAGCGGGGTGGTGCCCATCGCGGAGACGATGTGGCGCATCAGCCGGCGTCCGATGCCCTGACGGGCGTGCCGGTCGGCGACCAGCACCATGCCGATGGCCGCGAGGTCGGGCCGGTCGTGGGGGCCGTACTCGGTGACGGCACAGGCGCTGACGAGTCCGCCGTCGGGGTCGTCGATGCCGTACCCCTTCCCTGCGGTGAGGAGGAAGCCCCACTTGTGCTCCTCGCGTGGCCACCCCCGGTTCTCGGACAGGTCGGCGCAGGCGGTGAGATCGCGAAGCGTCAGACGGCGGATGGGCAGAGCGGCGAGGGAAGGAGTGGGCACGCAGGTCAGGCTGTCCGACGGGTGCCCTCGGCGTCCAGCCGTTTCAGGTGAGACGTACGTCCTTTTGGCCATGTCGCGGCCCGGTGCACGGCACCGGAGGACGGGGACGAGGCGTTTCACGTGAAACATCGGCGAACGGTGGGCGTAGCCCTGATGCGCCGGCGTCCGAGTGCCGTGGCCGGGGAACGAGCGCCGGTAGCCTCCAGGCCCATGGCGAGACTGCATCTCTTCGACCTGGACGGCACGTTGCTCCACGGGACCTCCGCGCCGGTGGAGATCTCACGACAACTCGGGCTGGAGGCGGAGGCGGTGGCGCTCGACCGGGCGATCTCGGCCGGGGAGATAGACCCGCTCGAGTACGCGCGGCGGGTCCACACACTCTGGGCGAAGCTGACGGAGGCGCATGTGGCGGCCGCCTTCGACGGGGCTCCCTGGCTGGCCCGCATCCGGGACGTCTGGGCGGAGATCAGAGCGCGGGGCGACTACTGCGCCGTCGTCTCGCTGTCACCCTCGTTCTTCGTGGAACGGCTCACGGGATGGGGAGCGCACGCGGCGCACGGCTCGCGCTTTCCCGCCGTGCCGTTCACCAAGCCCGTCGATCCGGCAGGGGTGCTCAGCGCGGCGGCCAAGGTGCTGATCGCGGACCGGCTGTGCCAGGAGTTCGGGGTGACGCGAGCGGACTGTGTCGCCTATGGGGACTCACTGTCGGACAAGGATCTGTTCGCTGCCGTACCGGTTTCCGTCGCGGTCAACGCGGACCGTCATCTGACCGGGATCGCCACCCATGCCTATGAGGGGAAGGATCTGTGGGATGCCTATGAATTGGTGCGCAGCGACCGGTAATTGAAGGAACCGCTGGTTCGCCCCAGGGGTGGATCGATGACGGTCGCAGGGGGTACTTGTGTGCGGTGCGGTGGCCGGTATGGTCGAGTCCGGTTCGCGCCCGTGAAGAGACGGAACGGGGTGGATGGGGCCGTATCGGACGCGGCAGCACGTGAGGGAAAGCAAGCCCTCCGTGGGGGGAGGCAGGCACCTTCCACGGTGAGGCGAGTGCGCAGACCGACCGAGAGATGTCGAGGCGAGGCACAGCATGGACGCTCCGGCCACCACGTCGGCCGACAACGGCACTTCCTACGGCGGCGGCTGGTTCACCCCCGCCCCCACCCCCGTCTCCGCCGACGCCGCGACGCCGTCCTCACCGGCACAGGAGGCCTCGTCGGCACAGGAGGCTTCACCGGACGCCGTCCTCGTCCGGCGGACCATGGCGGAGATCACCCCGGTCGCCGACGAGGTCACCTCCTACTTCTACGCGCTGCTCTTCGTGCGCCACCCCGAGCTGAGGCCGCTCTTCCCGCCCGCGATGGACATTCAGCGGGACCGGCTGCTCAAGGCGCTCCTCACCGCCGCCGAGCACATCGACAACACCCCCGTGCTCGTCGCCTACCTGCAGAACCTGGGCCGGGGGCACCGCAAGTACGGCACCCGTCCGGAGCACTATCCGGCCCTCGGGGAATGCCTGATCGGCGCGCTGAGCCGGTACGCAGACGCGGTCTGGGGCCCGGAGACGGAAGCGGCCTGGGTCCGGACGTACACGACGATCTCGCAGGTCATGATCGACGCAGCGGCCGCGGACGAACTGCGCGCTCCGGCATGGTGGTACGCCGAGTTGGTCTCACACGAGCTGCGGACCCCGGACATCGCGGTCCTCACGGTCCGCCCGGACCAGCCCTACCCCTTCCTGGCCGGTCAGTACACGAGCGTGGAGACACCGTGGTGGCCGCGGATCTGGCGGCACTACTCCTTCGCCTCGGCTCCGCGCTCCGACGGCCTGCTCACGTTCCACGTGAAGGCCGTCCCCGCGGGCTGGGTCTCCAACGCCCTGGTGCATCGCGCCCGGCCCGGCGACGTCATCCGGCTCGGCCCGCCGACGGGCTCCATGACCGTCGATCACGGCACCGGCAGCGGACTGCTCTGTCTGGGCGGCGGCACCGGCATCGCCCCGATCAAGGCGCTCGTCGAGGACATCGCCGAGCACGGTGAGCGGCGGACGGTCGAGGTCTTCTACGGCGCCCGCACCGACCAGGACCTGTACGACATCGACACGATGCTCCGACTCCAGCAGAGCCACCCCTGGCTCTCGGTCCGCGCGATCACCGACCAGCAGGCGCATCGCCGGCTCCCCGACGCCATCCGCGAGTACGGGCCGTGGAACGAGTACGACGCCTACCTCTCGGGCCCGCCCGGCATGATCCGCAGTGGTGTCGACGTCCTCCGGCACGCCGGCATCCCGTCGGACCGCATACGGCATGACTCGCTGGAGGATCTGGTCGCCGCGAACAGCTGAGGCCGGGCAGCCGATGTCGAGCAGCCGGCGGTTCAGCCCAGGTCCGGCGCGTGCATGGCCCGTACGCCCTCGATGTTCCCGTCGAGGTAGTGCCGCAGCGACAGCGGCACGAGATGGACGGACGCGATGCCGACACGGGTGAAGGGCACCCGCACGATCTCGTACTCGCCCGCGGGCTGGTCCACCTCCGGGCCGTGGCGCAGCGCCGGGTCCATGGACTCCAGCCGGCAGACGAAGAAGTGCTGCACCTTCACACCGGTCGCGCCGCCGTCCTCGCCGATGTGCTCGACGGTGTCCACGAAGCACGGCACCACATCGACGATCTTGGCGCCCAGCTCCTCGTACACCTCGCGGTGCAGGGCGTCGACGACGGTCGGGTCTTCGGGTTCGACACCGCCGCCGGGAGTGACCCAGTAAGGGTCCACGCCGGGCTTGGTGCGCTTGATCAGGATCAGGTCGTCACCGTCCAGCAGAACGGCGCGGGCGGTGCGCTTGACCACGGGTCGGACGGTCATGGGTGAAATGTGGCCCGGCTGGTTCCACGTGAAACATCGCGAAATGTGACCGATGGGGCTCATGGAGTAACGCTGCGGCCGTGGTCAGGGCCGATGCGCTCAGCACCAGTCGGACGCCGCCCGCTGAAGCCACTCGTGGGCCCGCGCGATGTGCGGCATCGCCAGCGTCCCGGTGCGGACCACCAGGAAATACGTGCGCAGCGGCGGCACCGCGGGCTCGTGCAGGGCGACGACCTCACCGCGCTCCAGCGCGGTCGTACACAGATAACGGGGCAGCACGGCGAGCCCGGCACCCGCGGCCGCGCATCCGAGCACCGCGCGCAGATCGGGGACGATCACCGTGCCGGAGGCGGTCGGACGGGAATCGAAGACGGAGGCCCAGTAACGGGAGACGAAGGGGAGCGACTCGTGCACTTCGACGACGGGCAGGCGCTCCAGGGCGGCCGCGTCCTTGAGGGGCAGCTCGCCGAGGCCGGCGCGTTCGGCCCAGCGGGGGGAGGCGACCAGGACGTGCTCCTCGTCGCAGAGGGGAGTCGCGGTGAGCAGGGCGCCGCGGGGCCGGGCGGTGCTGATGGCCAGATCGTGATGCCCGGCGGCCAGCCCTTCCAGGGTCTCCTCGGCGTTCCCGAAGGAGGTCCGCAGAGCGAACCCCTGGCCGTCGTCGCCGGTCAGCTCCACCAGGGCGGGCAGGGCACGCTCGGCGGTGAACTCCGGCGGGCCGGCGAGATGCAGGGTGCGTAACGAGGACTCGTCGTCGAGCCCCCGCTCGGCGATCTCCACCAGGGCGTCGAGGTGCGGCGCGGCCTTGTGCGCGAGTTCGTCGCCGATGGTCGTCGGGGTCACGCCCCGGGCCTGCCGCAGGAACAGCGGGCGGCCCAGCTGCCGCTCCAGGGTGCGGATCTGCGAGGTGACGGCGGGCTGGGACAGACCCAGCAGGGCGGCTGCGCGGGTGAAGGAACCGGCCCGGTGCACCGTCACAAAGGTGCGCAGCAAGGCCAGGTCCATGGCGACGTCCCCCTTCCCCTGCCCATCTCCCAGCCCCCGGACAGGGCCCAACTATAAATATGTCGATAGGTCGCTGTCGCTACTGTGATTGGACACTGACACACAGTCAACTAGCCTTGCTAGCGCGGTTCTTCGCGCGCGGAACCGAGGACGGTCCGAGCCACGAGGGGGGAGGCTCGGACCGTCCGTTCTACGTAGTCAGTCCGCCGACTCGTCCAGCGCGCGCAGCAGATCCGCCACCAGGTCCTCGGGGTCCTCGGCGCCCACCGACAGCCGGATGAAGCCCTCCGGCACCGCGTCACCACCCCAGCGACCGCGCCGCTCGGCCGTGGAGCGCACCCCGCCGAAGCTCGTCGCGTCGTCCACCAGCCGCAGCGCGTCGAGAAAACGGTCCGCACGCGCGCGTGAGGGCAACGTGAAGGACACCACGCAGCCGAAGCCGCGCATCTGCTGTGCCGCCACCTTGTGGGACGGGTCGTCGGGAAGCCCCGGATAACGCAGCCCGGACACCTCGGGCCGCTGCCGCAGCGCCTCGGCGACCACCAGAGCGGCGGCGTTCTGCCGCTGCACGCGCAGCTGGAGCGTGGCGATCGAGCGGTGCGCCAGCCAGGCCTCCATCGGCCCCGGAATCGCCCCGACGATCTTGCGCCAGCGGCGTACGGCGGTCATGGGCTCGCCCGCGCGGCCGGTGACGTACCCCAGCAGGACGTCGCCGTGCCCGGTGAGCTGCTTGGTGCCGCTGGCCACGGCGAAGTCCGCGCCCAGCTCCAGCGGCCGCTGCCCGAGCGGGGTCGCGAGGGTGTTGTCCACGGCGACCAGGGCTCCGCGCGCGTGCGCCGCCTCGACGAGCCGGCGGATGTCGCAGACGTCCAGCCCGGGGTTGGACGGGCTCTCGATCCACAGCAGCTTCGCGCCGTCCAGGACGCCGAGCTGGGCGTCGCCGCCCGTCGGGGCGGTGCGCACCTCGATGCCGTACGCCTCCAGCTGCGCCCGCACCAGCGGCAGCACCTGGTAGCCGTCGCTCGGCAGCACGACCGCGTCCCCGGCGCGCAGCTGGGAGAAGAGCACCGACGAGATGGCGGCCATGCCGGACGCGAAGACCAGCGTCTCCACGCCCTCCTCGCCGGGCGCCTCCAGTTCCCCGATCGCCGCCTCGAGGTGCGTCCAGGTCGGGTTCTCGTCGCGGCCGTAGGTGTACGGCCCGGTGGGCTCGCCCGGCAGGTGGAAGTGGGCGGCGAACACGGGTCCCGGCAGGGTCGGCTCGTACTTGACCGGCTCGGGCAGCCCCGCCCGCACCGCGCGGGTGCCGTCACCGCCCGCGAAACGCTCCGAATCGTTCATGCCGTCTGCCCTTCCACGTGCTCACGGATCGCGGCGAGCAGCCCGGTGCTCGCCGCCTCCACCATCTCAAGGCACTCCTCGAAGCCGTCCAGGCCCCCGTAGTACGGGTCGGGAACGTCGAGGTCGCCGCCTGCGGCGGGGTCGTAGGAGCGCAGCAGCCGGACCTTCCGGGCGTCCTCCTCGGTGGGCGCGAGGCGGCGCAGCGCCTTCGCGTGGCCGGCGTCCAGGGCCACGACGAGGTCGAGCCGGTCGAACCAGGCCGAATGGAACTGGCGTGCGGTGTGCGCGCTGTCGTACCCGTGCTCCTCCAGTACCGCGACGGTACGCGGGTCGGCCGCCTCGCCCTCGTGCCAACCGCCGGTGCCGGCACTGTCGACCTCGACCAGGCCGTCCAGCCCGGCCTCCTCGACGCGGGCGCGGAACACGGACTCGGCCATCGGGGAGCGGCAGATGTTGCCGGTGCAGACGAAGCAGAGGCGGTACGTCATGGTGCTCAGTCCTTGTCGGGCAGGACGACGTTGAGGGCCCAGGACACGATCGAGATGATCAGGCCGCCCAGGACGGCGGTCCAGAAGCCCTCGACGTGGAAGCCGATGTCCAGCTTGTCGGCCAGCCACGAGGTCAGCAGCAGCATCAGCGCGTTCACCACCAGGGTGAACAGGCCGAGCGTGAGGATCAGCAGCGGCAGGCTGAGAAGCTTCACGATCGGCTTGACCAGGAAATTCACCAGCCCGAAGATCAGCGCGACCATCAGCAGGGTGCCGACCTTCTTGCCGGTGCTGTCCCCGGTGAGGGTTATCTTGTCGAGCAGCCATACCGCGACCGCGAGGGCGCCCGCGTTGGCGATCGTCTTGACTAGGAAATTCATCATGTGTCTGATCGTGGCAGACGCGATCGGATACGAGCAGGGGTGCGAGGCGACGCAACGATGAAGGCATTCCGGCTGGACGAACTGGAGGCGGAGCGCGCCGCCAACGACGGGGCCTACCTTCAGTTCCTGCGGGAGCGGAACATGTCGGTCGGCCTTTACGCGCTGAACGCGGGGGAGCACGACCCGCAGAAGCCGCACGACCAGGACGAGGTGTACTTCGTGGTCAGCGGCCGTGCCTCGATCACCGTCGGCATGGAGACCACGCAGGTCGCGCGCGGCAGCGTGGTGTACGTCCCGGCCGGGGTGGCACACAAGTTCCACCACATCACCGAAGACCTGCGGGTGATGGTGGTGTTCTCTCCGCCCGAGAGCTGATCCGCCGCCCCCGGATTCCCTAGGGGACCGGTCAGGGGAGGACAAGGGATGCGAGGCACCCGTCCGGCCTGGTCGCGGACCTAGCATCGAGGGCAGGACATCGCAGTCGAGAGAAAGGCTGGGGCGATGCGAGAGATCTTCGCGGGGCTGCCGTGGTGGGTCAAGTGGGTCGCGGTGCCGGTCATCGCCCTCGTCGTGTTCGGCGGTCTGATAGCCAACGTCGTCGGTTTTGTGATCGGTCTGCTGTTCAAGGTGCTGGTCTTCGTGGCGCTGGTCGGCGGTCTCATCTACGTCGTGCGGAAGTTCACGACGAGCTCGTCCTCACGGGGCGACTGGTAGAGGAGTGGGTGACGGGGACCGGTAGCGAGACTGACCGGTTCCCTCGGGCGAGGGAAGTTTCCGTAGCACAGAGTCTGCGAGCCGTGGCGGACGGTTAGAGTCCGGAACCCCTCGCGGAGACGACACCGCGAGCGGCGTACACCCCCGTACAACCCGCCCGTGTCCCTCCGCACGGGCCGGCCACCTCGCGCTTCGGGAGTGACCCATGGCCACGGCTGACACCGCCCCCGCAGGACCCCACGCACCGCCCACCCGAGCCGCACTCTCCGCCGAGGCCCTCCGCGTCCGGCCACCGGTGCAGCCCGCCCCACCGAGGTCGACACCGAGAAACCCGGAGGAGGACCGGCGTACGGCCCTCTCGGCACCGGCCGCACCGACGCCGGCGGCCTCGGCGGCACCGCTGACGGCCTCCCCCGCACCGCAGCAGACCACCACCCTCATCGGATCCGTGCAGCGCGCGATGCGTCTCCTGGAGTGCGTCGCCGGGCACGAGTACGGTGCGCCCGCCAAGCAACTGGCCCGCGAGACCGGCCTGGCCCTCCCCACGACGTACCACCTGCTGCGCACCCTGGTGCACGAGGGCTATCTGCGCCGCGAGAAGGGACTGTTCTTCCTCGGTGAGGCGGCCGAGCGGCTGAGCAGCAGCGGGGCACAGGAGAAACGTCGCAGCACGGTCGCCGAGCTGCTCGCCCGCTGGCGGGATTCCATCGGCGTACCCGTGTACTACGCGATCTACCGGGACGGCGAGATCGAGGTCGTGTGCGTCTCGGACAGCCCCAGCAGCCCGGCGGTCGAGGAGTGGGCCGACTTCCGGGAGACCGGCCACGCGCACGCCATCGGCCAGTGCCTGCTCTCCCAGCTCCCCCCGTCCGCCCGCCGCGACCACCTCGACCGCTACCCGGTCCAGTCGATCACCCCGTACACGGTCCGTGACACCCACACCCTGCTTCAGCGCCTGGACCGGATCGGCCGGATGGAACCGGTGATCGAGCGACAGGAGTACGCACTGGGGACGGTCTGTGCGGCGATTCCGATCACGGTGGGTACGACAGCGGCCACGATGGCCATCTCTCTGCCATGTCATCAGGCCGACCGTCTGCTGCCCGCGGCACGGCAATTGCAGGCCGAGGTCGGGCGGCTTCTGGGGTCACTGGCGATCTCTATCAGTATCTGAAAACTCACTCCTTGTGATCTCTCGTGTACGTTCAGCAAGATGCCTCCAGTATTCAACGGTTGATTCCCGGCCAGTCGACGGCAAAGACGGGGTAGGCGATGCGCGAGTCCGTACAGGCAGAGGTCATGATGAGCTTCCTCGTTTCCGAGGAGCTCTCCTTCCGCATTCCGGTGGAACTGCGCTACGAGACCTGTGATCCCTATGCCGTGCGGCTCACCTTCCATTTGCCCGGTGACGCTCCGGTCACCTGGGCCTTCGGTCGTGAGCTGCTGATCGACGGAGTGGGCCGGCCGTGCGGCGAGGGTGATGTGCGGGTGTCGCCCGTGGAGCCCGATTCGCTGGGCGAGGTTCTGATCCGGCTTCAGGTCGGTGCCGACCAGGCGCTGTTCCGCTCCTCCGCGGCGCCGCTCGTCGCTTTTCTGGACCGTACCGACAAGCTGGTGCCGCTGGGGCAGGAAGGGTCGCTCGCCGACTTCGACGCGCATCTCGACGAGGCGCTGGACCGGATCCTCGCGGAGGAGCAGAGCGCGGGTTGAGGCGTCGCGTACCACGAGTGGCGTAACGCTTCTTCTTTCCGTTTTGGCTTACCGGCGTATCGGAGGATGGGCGAACCGGTGCGGGTACGGGCGCCCCGGTGGCGCGGTTTCCTCACGGGGCGTCCCGCATCACCCGCGCCCTCAGCGCTTGCGGCGCCGCCCTCGGCCGCCGCCGAGCGCCAGGGGAGCCCGGGTGCCCGTGGTCGCCGGTTCCGCGCCCGGTTTGTCGGCCGAGACCACCAGCGCGGCCAGGGCCGTGGTGACCGGTACGGAGGCCACCAGGCCGATCGAGCCCACTAGCGTCCGCACGATCTCCTCCGCGACCAGCTCGCTGTTGGCGACCGTCCCCACACTGCTCTGCGCGATCGAGAAGAGCAGCAGCAGGGGCAGCGCGGCACCCGCGTAGGCCAGGACGAGCGTGTTGACGACAGAGGCGATGTGGTCGCGGCCGATCCGGATGGCCGCGCGGTACAGGCCGCGCCAGCCCATCGTCGGGTTGGCCTCGTGCAGCTCCCACACGGCCGACGTCTGCGTGACCGTCACATCGTCCAGCACACCGAGCGAACCGATGATGATGCCCGCCAGCAGCAGACCGCTCATGTCGATCGACGGATACAGACCGTGGATCAGCCCGGTGTTGTCGTCCGTGTTGCCGGTGAGCGCGGCCCAGTCGATGAACACCGAGCCCAGAACGCCGATCAGAAGCAGCGAGATCAGGGTGCCGATCACCGCCACGGATGTACGAGCCGACAGCCCGTGGCAGAGATAGAGGGCGATCAGCATGATGGCGCTCGCCCCGATCACCGCCACGAGCAGCGGGTTCGAGCCCTGCAGAATGGCCGGCAGGATGAAGAAGTTCAGCACCAGGAAGCTGATGGCCAACGCGATCAGAGCCATGACGCCCCGCATCCGCCCGACGACCACGACGGCGAGGGCGAAGAGCCCGGCGAGCACCGTCATCGGCAGCCTGCGGTTCACATCGGCGACCGAGTACTGCAGGTCCTCGGGTGCCGAGGGCTCGTAGGCGACGATCACCTTCTGGTCCTCGTGCAGCTGGCGCGACTGGTCCGGCTGGACGATCTCGGTGAAGGTACGGCCCTTGTTCTCGCCGGTGTCGACCCGGATCGTCGCCTTCTTGCAGGTGCCGTCGGCCTGTTGCTGGGCCGAGGAACCCTCGGCGGTGGAGGTGTCGCCGGTCGGGGGCGGTGCCGAGGCGTTGACCGAATCGCAGCTCACCTCCACGACCTCGGTGACGGTGGCCTGCTCGGTCTGCCGGTCGAAGCCGACCCCGGTCCGCTCGTGGGGTGGCGCGCCACCCGGCCACAGCACGGCCAGCCCGACCAGCACGGCGGTGGCGAACGGGATGAGCACCGCCGCGATCAGCTTGCGCAGGTGCTTGGAGACGGGCGCGGCGGGTCCATGGGCGTGCGAATGCCCATGCCCATGGCCGTTTCCGTTCCCCTTCCCATGACTGTTCCCGTCTCCGGCCCCGTGGCCGCCTCCCGCCCCGCGCCCGCCATTGGATCCCGCTCCACCACCGGCTCCGGCACCACCTCCGTGGGGAGGCTCGGACGGCGGGAACGGGGGATGCTGCGTCGTGGTCACCGACCGATCATCGCAAGTACGAACGGGGCCCCCTGTTCACCGCGCCCGAATTGACGCTAGCGTGGGGGCACCTTTGTACACGCGGGAGCTCGGAGCACCGGGCTGAGAGGGCGCTGACCTCCGTCCCAGCGATGTTTCACATGAAACATCACCTCACACGAGTGATGTTTCACACGGGACATCGGCAGACGGATACCGCTGCGTCGACCGCCGAACCTGTTACCGGGTAATGCCGGCGTAGGGAGTAGGTCTCATGACCATCAAGGACGCGCGCACGCCTGCCTCCACGCAGAACGCTGAGATCGCGACGGAGACGTCGACGAACGAGGAGGCCGGGAAGTCCATCGGCTGGCACAAGGCGTACATCGAGGGCACCCGCCCCGATCTGCGGGTGCCGGTCCGTCAGGTGCATCTCACCAACGGGCAGTCGGTCACGCTGTACGACACGTCGGGCCCGTACACCGATCCGCACGTCGAAACCGACGTCCGCAGGGGCCTGCCGCCGCTGCGGGAGAACTGGATCATCGCCCGCGGCGACACCGAGGAGTACGCGGGCCGACCCGTCCGCCCCGAGGACGACGGCATCAAGCACACCTCGCCGCGCGGCGGGCTGCGCAACCTCGACGCGGTCTTCCCGGGACGACCGCGGCAGCCGCGCCGGGCGCGTGGCGGTGAGGCGGTCACGCAGCTGGCGTATGCGCGCCGCGGCGAGATCACGCCGGAGATGGAGTACGTGGCCATCCGGGAGAACGTTTCTCCCGAGGTGGTCCGCGAGGAGATCGCCGCGGGGCGGGCGGTGCTGCCGGCCAACGTCAATCACCCGGAGATCGAGCCGATGATCATCGGCAAGCGGTTCCTGGTGAAGGTCAACGCCAACATCGGCAACTCCGCGGTGACGTCCTCCATCGAGGAGGAGGTCGAGAAGATGACGTGGGCGACCCGCTGGGGCGCCGACACCGTCATGGACCTCTCCACCGGCCGCAACATCCACACCACCCGCGAGTGGGTGCTGCGCAACTCCCCCGTCCCCATCGGCACCGTGCCCCTCTACCAGGCCCTGGAGAAGGTGGACGGCAAGGCCGAGGAGCTGACCTGGGAGATCTACAAGGACACGGTCATCGAGCAGGCCGAGCAGGGCGTGGACTACATGACGGTCCACGCGGGTGTGCGGCTGGCGTACGTCCCGCTCACCGCGAACCGCAAGACCGGCATCGTCTCGCGCGGCGGCTCGATCATGGCGGCGTGGTGCCTGGCGCACCACAAGGAGTCGTTCCTCTACGAGAACTTCGAGGAGCTCTGCGAGATCCTCGCCGCCTACGACGTCACCTACTCGCTCGGTGACGGCCTGCGGCCCGGTTCGATCGCGGACGCCAACGACGCCGCCCAGTTCGCCGAGTTGAAGACGCTCGGGGAACTCAACCGGATCGCGAAGCGTTTCAATGTGCAGACGATGATCGAGGGCCCCGGTCACGTCCCGATGCACAAGATCAAGGAGAACATCGACCTTCAGCAGGAGATCTGTGATGAAGCTCCGTTCTATACGCTCGGCCCGCTGACGACGGACGTCGCTCCCGCGTACGACCACATCACCTCCGGCATCGGTGCCGCGATGATCGCCTGGTGGGGCACGGCCATGCTCTGCTACGTCACGCCCAAGGAGCACCTGGGGCTGCCCAACCGGGACGACGTCAAGACCGGCGTCATCACCTACAAGATCGCAGCCCACGCGGCCGACCTCGCCAAGGGGCACCCCGGTGCGCAGGAGTGGGACGACGCGCTGTCCGACGCCCGCTTCGAGTTCCGCTGGGAGGACCAGTTCAACCTGGCCCTCGACCCGGACACGGCCCGCGAGTTCCACGACGAGACCCTGCCGGCCGAGCCCGCCAAGACGGCGCACTTCTGCTCGATGTGCGGGCCGAAGTTCTGCTCGATGAAGATCTCCCAGGACATCCGCCGCGAACACGGCGGTACCCAGTCGGAGATCGAGCAGGGCATGGCCCAGAAGTCGAAGGAGTTCGCCGCGGCCGGCAACCGGGTGTACCTGCCGATCGCGGACTGACCCGCGCCCGGCCGGACCCCGTCCTCGCCGGACGTCCTCGTCGGGCCCGTCCTCGCCGGACCCCGTCTCCGCGCCGGACGGCCTTCGCGCCGGGCCGGCGCCTCCGGGCACGCCGTCGTCCTGCGGCGGCCCGGCGAGGAGCCGGTCGTCGAATCGAGCCGTCGGATCGAGTCGTCGGATCGAGTCTCGGATTGCGCTCCCCTGGGCGGGGGCGCGGACCGAGGGTCACTCCGGCCGGTGTTCAGGGCCCCCGAAGTCCGGGCTCGTGTAGTCCGGGCTGCTGAAGCTCGGCCGGGGTCCGGTCGTCGGGCCGCCGCCCGGGCTGGTGAAGCCTGGGCGGTCGTACCCGAGGTGCGGCATCCGGCCGGCCGGCGCGGGCGGGGCGGTGTGGTGCAGTGCGGCCGTACCGGGCTCGGCGAGGGCGTCCCGCAGGAACGGCAGGATGCCGCGCTCCAGCAGGGCTTCACGCCAGGCTTCCCTGGCCAGGGCCAGCTCGCCGGCGGGTTCGCCGTACGGACCCGGTTCCGGGGAGGGCCGGTTGCGCAGGGCGGTGAGCAGCAGACCGCCGGCGGCGACCAGGGTCGCCAGGGCGGCCACGGCTCCGAACACCCATCCGGTGGTCAGCATGGTCTGGGCGAACGCCTGTCCGGGGGCGAGCATCCGCAGGATGTACCCGACGAGCAGGAAGATCGCCGCGGCGGTTCCGGCCAGGACGGGGGCGAGGACGGCGACGACGGCTATGACACCCGCGCCGACGGTCTCGGCGGCCTCCCCCACGGTGGTGGCGAGCCCCATCGCGCTCGGTCCCGGCTCCTCGGAGCCGGAGGCGCGGACCGACGACGGGGTGGACGGCGCCGGACGGCGCAGTTCCTCGCGGACCTTCACATAGTGCTGGTACTCGGTCGAGGCGGCCGCCGTGATGAGGGCGGTGGCGCCCAGTGCCATGGTGCGCAGCTGTTCGGTGTTGAGCCGCCGGCCGACGGCGGCCAGTTCCGGGCGGTGTGGTGCGGAGCGCAGCGCCTCGTCGAGGAGCCGCTCGTAGTCCTGGCGGTCCTCACTCAGCAGGTGCTGCGGAACGCTGTTCATGTGCATCCCCCGATGCTCCGTAGGGCTTGGGGCTCGCACGCTGACGAGCCGTCGGGCAGAAACGGAGGGGAGCCTGCTACGGATAAGCCGATGGTAGAGCGGTGACGGTACGTGGTGACAGGGGGTTTGCCGAAATTGGGCCCTGGCCTGCGCCGTCACTCGCCGGTCCGGCGTCGGGGGACGCCTGCCCGGTGAAACGTCAGTTATGCAAGGGGAGTTGCTGGACCAGCAGCTTTCCGGCCATGGTCACTCCGCCGTCCATCGCGATGGCGAGACCGTCGGCGTAGACATGCG
This sequence comes from Streptomyces sp. TSRI0107, assembly GCF_001905845.1. Taxonomy (GTDB): domain Bacteria; phylum Actinomycetota; class Actinomycetes; order Streptomycetales; family Streptomycetaceae; genus Streptomyces. Next base: position 74,088 of record NZ_LIVZ01000016.1, read on the forward strand.
GTCCTTCGACCACGGGGCCGCCGTTGTCCTCGCCGTCCTCGGAGCCGACCTCGCCCAGCAGGTACGGAATCGGGCTGTGGCCGTGAACGATGCGGGTGCCGCCGTACGTATCGAGCAGGGAGCGCACGGCGTCCGCGCCGCCCTCGTCGCGGAAGGAGAAGCGCTTGGTGAACTTGCGGAAGAGGTCCCAGACCTCGTCCGCGTCGTTGCGGGTGAGGGTCTCACGGACGTTGTCGTTGACGGCCTCGATGGAGTCGCCGTAGTCGAGATAGGCGGTGGTGTCGGAGTGGACGAGCAGGTGTCCGTCCGTCTCGGTGAGGGCGTCGAGCCGGGCCATCCACTGCAGGTGGTGGTCCTGGAGCCGGTCCATGTCGGTCTTCTGGCCGCCGTTGAGCAGCCAGGCCGCCTGGAAGGTGGCGGTGCCCGCGCCGGAGTGGACGGGCGTGTCGCCGAACCGCTTGGCGCCGATGAGCAGCAGCTCGTGATTGCCCATCAGGGCCTTGCAGTAGCCGCCGGCCGCGGCGGCCTCGGCGGACAGGCGCATCACGAGGTCGATGACGCCGATGCCGTCGGGGCCACGGTCGGTGAAGTCGCCGAGGAACCACAGCCGGGCCGTGCCCGCGCACCAGTGCCCGGCGGCGTCGATGAGGCCCTTCTCCTGGAGGGCGGCCACCAGTTCCTCGAGATAGCCGTGCACGTCGCCCACGACGAACAGCGGGCCGGGGCCGGGGCCGGCGGCGGGCGGGGCCACGGGCGTCGGGTCGACGTGCACCTGAACCGTGTCACCGCGGTTGATGACGGGCAGGTCGCGCTCGGTCGGCGTGTACTCCTGCGGGAAGCCGACGGGCTCCGCGACGGGCCCGGCGGCGTCGCCGGGGTGCGCGCTGCGGACGTACGGACCGGTCTCGTGGACGTACGCGGGTACCCGGAAGTCGCGCAACGTCGCCGTCCGCTCCACCTCGGGTCCCTGACCGGCCCCCTGAGTCATCGACCCCTCCACCATCGCGCGCCGCTGCACCGCTTCGGACTGCCTGGTCGCAGCGGCCCGCGGTGTCGTGGGCCCATCATAGGAATGCGGATCGCGCCGTGTGATGACCCAGGGGTGGTGAATCAGGGCAAGACTCCGGTTCATCGTGGCTTTCGCCCCGATTGGGCAGGTCTTGGCCCGACCTGGTGACCGCTCCCACTAGCCCTTCTCGGGCGATCGTGGAGGGTTGACCGTCGTCCGCGGCTGGCGTCGCTGGGACGAGGTGCGCACGATCAGCTCGGTCGGTATCACCTGCTCGACGGGCTGCTCCGACTCCACGCCCTCGATGGCGTCGATGAGGAGCTGGACCACGGCCGTGCCGATCCGGCGCGGCTTCAGGGAGAGCGTGGTGAGCGGCGGCTCGGTGTTGGCGTAGACGGCGGACTCGCTGCAGCAGACCAGAAGCAGGTCATCCGGTACGCGCAGTCCGTAGCGGCGGGCGGCGGCGAGCAGGTCGGTGCCGTTGGGGTCGAACAGCCCGTACACCGCGTCGGGCCGGTCGGGGCGGGCGAGCAGCCGGTCCGCGGCGACCGCGCCCGCGCAGGGGTCGTGCGCCGGGTAGGCCTCGTACACCGGGTCCTGGCCGACTCGCTCGCACCAGCGCAGGTAGGCGGTGGTCGACAGGTGGGTGTACGTGTCCGTGGTGGTGCCCGTGAGCAGGCCGATCCGGCGGGCGCCGGCGTCGGCCAGGTGGTCGAGGATGCCCATGACGGCGGCCTCGTGGTCGTTGTCGACCCAGGCGGTGACCGGCAGCGAGCCGGCCGGGCGGCCGTCGGAGACCACCGGTAGACCCTGCCGGACCAGTTCGCTGACGACCGGGTCTTGGTCGGAGGGGTCGATGACGACCGTGCCGTCCAGGGCGACGTTCGACCAGACGTCGTGGCGGGACGTCGCGGGGAGGATGACCAGGGCGTAGCCGCGGGCGAGCGCGGCCGAGGTGGCGGCCCGCGCCATCTCCGCGAAGTACGCGAACTCGGTGAAGGTGAAAGGTTCATCCCCGTACGTGGTCACGGTCAGGCCGATGAGGCCCGACTTGCCGGTACGGAGGGTGCGGGCCGCGGCCGAGGGGCGATAGCCCAGCCGGTCGGCGACCTCTCGGACATGGCGTCGGGTGGCGTCCGGGAGCCGGCCCTTGCCGTTGAGGGCGTCGGAGACGGTCGTGATGGAGACCCCGGCGGCGGCGGCCACGTCTCTGATGCCCGCCCGGCCCGGCCGGCTGCCTCGACGTGAGGTTTCCGCGCGGCTCACCTGGTGCTTCCCTGCTGCTGTCATGGCGAGCCGATAGTAGGGCTCATGCGCCGGGGTAGTGCGGACGCATATGCAACCGTTGACAGGCACGTTTCTGCATGGCGAAAGCAGGCCAATTACCTTTGAATGCAAGGGAGTTGGGGCTTCATGGCATAGGACGTGACTTGTTGGCGTGCACCCGCCTGCCAAGTCGCCGAGGTATCGAAGAGGTCTCAACTCACCTTCACGAGGGACGCGCGCCACGGCGTGAGCCACCGGCGCATAGATATATGTACGGCGCGCCCCCCGGCTTCGTACGCCTTCGCTCGGAGATGCCCCTGTTGCCCGTGAGACACCTGAGGTTTTCCTCTCAGCGAGGAGGTCCGCGCTCACCTGTTCGCAGCGGGGCCGAATCCTCATAAGGTGAGAAGCATTGGAAGCCGGCGGCGGTCAGGCGGCGTCGGTGGTCGCGAGGAGGACTGCGGTGAGCGAGACGAGCCCCAAGCTGCGCGCCGAGCTGGAGGGTATCCCCACCTACAAGCCGGGCAAGCCCGCGGCCGCAGGCGGCCCGGTGGCCTACAAGCTCTCCTCCAACGAGAACCCCTATCCGCCGCTGCCCGGGGTGCTGGAGAGCGTCACGGCCGCGGCCTCGTCCTTCAACCGCTACCCGGACATGGCCTGCACGGGCCTGATGAACGAGCTGGCCGAGCGGTTCGGGGTGCCCGTCACCCACGTGTCCACCGGCACCGGCTCGGTCGGTGTGGCCCAGCAGCTGATCCAGGCCACCTCCGGCCCCGGTGACGAGGTGATCTACGCCTGGCGGTCCTTCGAGGCATACCCGATCATCACGCAGATCAGCGGGGCGACCTCGGTACAGGTGCCGCTCACGCCGGGCGATGTGCACGACCTGGATGCGATGGCGGAGGCCATCACCGAGCGGACCCGGCTGATCTTCGTCTGCAACCCCAACAACCCCACCGGCACGGTGGTCCGCCGGGCCGAGCTGGAGCGTTTCCTGGACCGGGTGCCCAGCGATGTGCTGGTCGTCCTCGACGAGGCGTACCGGGAGTTCATCCGCGACCCCGAGGTGCCGGACGGCGTCGAGCTGTACCGGAACCGGCCGAACGTCTGTGTGCTGCGCACCTTCTCCAAGGCGTACGGCCTCGCCGGGCTGCGGGTCGGCTTTGCGATCGCCCACGAGCCGGTGGCGGCGGCGCTGCGCAAGACGGCCGTGCCGTTCGGCGTGAGCCAGCTGGCCCAGGAGGCGGCGATCGCCTCCCTGCGTGCCGAGGACGAACTGCTCGGCCGGGTCGGCTCGCTGGTGTGCGAACGCATCCGCGTGGTCGACGGGCTGCGCGCCCAGGGCTGGACGGTGCCGGAGACCCAGGCGAACTTCGTGTGGCTGCGGCTGGGGGAGCGCACGACGGCCTTCGCCGAGGCCTGCGAGCAGGCGGGCGTGGTCGTGCGGCCGTTCCCCGGTGAGGGTGTCCGGGTGACGATCGGGGAGGCCGAGGGCAACGACATCTTCCTGAAGGTGGCGGAGGCGCTCCGCAAGGAAGTCTGAGCCAGGAGCTCGGCAGGAAAGTCTGAATCAAGGGCTCTGTGAGCCCGAGAGCGGGACATGGTCACGGCGTTCGTTCGCGCTCCGGCGCGTCGCGCGCCGTGCCCGGCCTGCATCGCCGCCGACGCCGTCCATCGCATGCCGTCCATCACACGCCCGTCCCGGTGGTGCGGCACCTGGAACAGGGCTAGGAGACGATCTACAGATCCATGAGCTCCACGCGCACCGGATCACCGTTGCGCACGGTCGCCAGCAGGCGGGGATCGCCTTCGAGGCGTCCGAGGATGTTGCAGGGGCTGGCGAGTCGGCATTCGTCGCCGTGTGAGATCGGCGTGGGGCCGTAGGGGAGGGCGAGGGCGTCGCCGTCGGTCCAGAAGGCGACCGTGCCCGGTTCGACGACCTGACGGGCGTCGGTTTCACGTGAAACCGCGACGCCGGTATCGAAGTAGACCTCCTCACCCCACGTGTGGGCGGTGGAGGTGAGCGGCAGCGCCTTGGTGAGGGACTGCGTCGTCGGGGTGTCATCGAGGACCGCGGTCAGGTGGCCCGTCGGCCAGGAGATCCGTATGCGGGTCCGCGCCTCTGCGTGTGTCTGTGAGTGCTCTGTGTGCATGGCGCGCAATTCAACAAGAGGTTGAAGTCGCTGCCAAGGGGTTGACGCAGAGGCCAAGGAGGGACCCCCCTGTCCAGACCGAAAATCAGTGCGTCATAATTACTTGTGAATGTGAACGCGTTCACAAGCGCGTCCCGATTGCTCCCGTGTTGTGCGTGACATAAGGGGCAAACTGCCGCGTCCACGGCGATGTAAGGAGACTGACGACGTGGAATTGGCTTTGGCGCCGGAGACACTGGCGCGTTGGCAGTTCGGCATCACCACCGTCTACCACTTCCTGTTCGTCCCCCTGACGATCTCGCTCGCCGCCCTCACGGCCGGCCTGCAGACCGCATGGGTGCGCACGGAGAAGGAGAAGTACCTCAGGGCGACGAAGTTCTGGGGCAAGCTCTTCCTGATCAACATCGCGATGGGTGTCGTCACCGGCATCGTGCAGGAGTTCCAGTTCGGCATGAACTGGTCGGACTACTCCCGCTTCGTCGGTGACGTCTTCGGCGCGCCGCTCGCCTTCGAGGCGCTCATCGCCTTCTTCTTCGAGTCCACCTTCATCGGCCTGTGGATCTTCGGCTGGGACAAGCTGCCCAAGAAGATTCACCTGGCCTGCATCTGGATGGTGTCGATCGGCACGCTGCTGTCGGCGTACTTCATCCTCGCGGCGAACTCGTGGATGCAGCACCCGGTCGGCTACCGGATCAACGAGGAGAAGGGCCGGGCCGAGCTGACCGACTTCTGGTTGGTCCTCACCCAGAACACCACCCTCAACCAGGTCTTCCACAGCTTCTCGGCCGCGTTCCTCACCGGTGGCGCCTTCATGGTGGGCATCGCCGCCTTCCACCTGCTGCGCAAGAAGCACATCCCGGTGATGCGGACGTCGCTCCGTCTCGGCCTGGTCACCCTGGCTGTCGGCGGCCTGTTCACCGCGGTCAGCGGCGACACCCTCGGCAAGGTCATGTACGAGCAGCAGCCGATGAAGATGGCCGCCGCCGAGGCCCTGTGGGACGGCGAGAAGCCCGCGCCGTTCTCGGTGTTCGCGTACGGGGACGTCGACAAGGGGCACAACAAGGTCGCCCTGGAGATCCCCGGCCTGCTGTCCTTCCTCGCCCACAGCGACTTCGAGTCGTACGTACCGGGCATCAACGACACCAACGAGGCCCTTCAAGAGCAGTTCGGGCCCGGCGACTACAAGCCCATCGTCCCCGTCGCCTACTGGGGCTTCCGCTGGATGATCGGCTTCGGCATGGCCTCCTTCTCGCTCGGCGTGCTGGGCCTGTGGCTCACCCGGAAGAAGTTCCTGCTGCCGGCCGCTCACCGCACCGGCGACGACGAGGTGCCGCGACTGGTGCTGCTGAAGAAGCCGCTCGGATCCCGCCTCACCCGGCTGTACTGGCTGCTGGCGCTCTGGACGATGGGCTTCCCGCTGATCGCCAACTCCTGGGGCTGGATCTTCACCGAGATGGGCCGCCAGCCGTGGGTCGTCTACGGCCTGTTCCAGACCCGGGACGCGGTCTCCCCCGGCACGTCCACAGCCGAGGTCCTCACCTCGATGATCACCTTCACCGTGCTCTACGCCGTCCTCGCCGTGATCGAGGTCAAGCTGCTGGTGAAGTACGTCAAGGCCGGCCCGCCCGAGCTGACCGAGGCCGACCTCAACCCGCCCACGAAGATCGGCGGCGACCTCCGTGACGCCGACAAGCCGATGGCCTTCTCGTACTAGGCCGAGGGAGCTGCACAGTCATGGAACTGCACGACGTCTGGTTCGTTCTGATCGCCGTCCTGTGGATCGGCTACTTCTTCCTGGAGGGCTTCGACTTCGGGGTCGGCATCCTCACCAGGCTGCTGGCCCGGAACCGGCCCGAGAAGCGGGTGCTGATCAACACCATCGGACCCGTCTGGGACGGCAACGAGGTGTGGCTGCTCACCGCGGGCGGCGCCACCTTCGCCGCCTTCCCCGAGTGGTACGCCACCCTCTTCTCCGGCTTCTACCTGCCCCTGCTGCTCATCCTGGTCTGCCTGATCATCCGCGGTGTCGCCTTCGAGTACCGCGCCAAGCGACCCGAGGAGCACTGGCAGCGCAACTGGGAGACCGCGATCTTCTGGACCTCGCTGCTCCCCGCGTTCCTGTGGGGCGTGGCCTTCGGCAACCTGGTGCGAGGCGTGAAGATCGACCAGGACATGGAGTTCGTCGGCACCGTCGGGGACCTGCTCAACCCGTACGCCCTGCTCGGCGGCCTGGTGACGCTCACCCTGTTCACCTTCCACGGGGCGGTGTTCACCGCCCTGAAGACGGTCGGAGAGATCCGGGAACGCGCCCGGAAGCTGGCGCTCAAGGTCGGCCTCGTCACGGCTGTCCTCGCGCTGGTCTTCCTGCTGTGGACGCAGGCCGACAGCGGGGACGGCAAGAGCCTGGTCGCCCTCGTCGTGGCCGTGGCCGCGCTGCTGGCGGCGCTGGCGGCGAACCAGGCAGGGCGTGAGGGCTGGTCGTTCGCGCTGTCCGGCGTCACCATCGTGGCCGCCGTGGCGATGCTCTTCCTGTCGCTCTTCCCGAACGTCATGCCGTCGTCGCTGAACGAGGAGTGGAGCCTCACGGTCACCAACGCCTCGTCCAGCCCGTACACCCTGAAGATCATGACCTGGTGCGCGGCGATCGCCACGCCGCTCGTGCTGCTCTACCAGTCGTGGACGTACTGGGTGTTCCGCAAGCGGATCGGCATCCAGCACATCGCTCCCGACCCGCACGCGGCTCCCGGCGCACACGCTGCCCCGGAAGCGCACGAGGCTCCTGAATCGCGTACTACTCCCGAATCGCACACCACCCCCGAAGCCGCGCACTGAGGTGTGTTTCACGTGAAACCGATCGATCCACGGCTGCTCCGCTACGCCCGGGCCACCCGGTTCTTCCTGGTGGCCGTCGTCGGCCTGGGTGCCGTCGGCGCCGGGCTGGTCATCGCGCAGGCGATGCTCATCGCCGAGACGGTGGTGGGCGCCTTCCAGCACGGGATGGCGGTCGCGGAACTCCGCACTCCCCTGCTGCTGTTGGTGGCCGTCGCCTGCGGCCGCGCTCTGGTCGCCTGGCTCACCGAGCTGGCCGCCCACCGGGCGAGCGCGGCGGTGAAGTCGGAGCTGCGCGGGCGGCTGCTGGAACGATCGGCGGCACTCGGCCCGGGCTGGCTGAGCGGACAGCGCACCGGCTCGCTGGTCGCGTTGGCCACGCGGGGAGTGGACGCCCTCGACGACTACTTCTCGCGCTACCTGCCCCAGTTGGGCCTCGCGGTGGTCGTCCCGGTGGCGGTGCTGGCGCGGATCGTCACCGAGGACTGGGTGTCGGCGGCGATCATCGTCGGCACCCTGCCGCTCATCCCCGTCTTCATGGTGCTGATCGGCTGGGCCACCCAGTCCCGGATGGACCGCCAGTGGCAGCTGCTGTCCCGGCTGTCCGGGCACTTCCTGGACGTGGTCGCCGGGCTGCCGACACTGAAGGTGTTCGGACGGGCCAAGGCCCAGGCCGAGTCGATCAAGCGCATCACCGGCGAGTACCGGCAGGCGACCATGCGCACCCTGCGCATCGCCTTCCTGTCCTCTTTCGCGCTGGAGCTGCTGGCCACCCTCTCCGTGGCGCTCGTCGCCGTGACCATCGGCATGCGGCTGGTCCACGGCGACATGGACCTGTACATCGGCCTCGTCATCCTCGTCCTGGCTCCGGAGGCCTATCTGCCGCTGCGGCAGGTCGGCGCCCAGTACCACGCGGCGGCGGAGGGCCTGGCGGCGGCCGAGGAGATCTTCTCGGTCCTGGAGACCCCGGTACCGGCCTCGGGCACCACGCCCGTCCAGGCCGGGGCGATGACCTTCGAGAACGTGACCGTCCGCTACCCGGGACGCTCGGCGGACGCGGTCTCCGACGTCTCGCTCACCGTCGAACCCGGTGAGACCGTCGCCCTCGTCGGCCCGAGCGGCGCGGGCAAGTCCACGCTGCTCAACGTGGCGCTGGGATTCGTACGGCCCACCGAGGGCCGGGTCCGGATCGGGGGAGCCGACCTCACCGACCTCGACCTGGAGCAGTGGCGCTCACGCATCGCCTGGGTGCCGCAGCGCCCGCATCTGTACGCCGGGACGATCGCCGAGAACGTACGGCTGGCCCGCCCCGACGCCGACGACCGTGCCTTGCGCCGGGCGCTGCGCGACGCGGGCGCGCTGGAGTTCGTGGACGCCCTCCCCCAGGGCGTCGACACCGTGCTGGGCGAGGACGGAGCGGGCCTCTCGGCCGGGCAGCGTCAGCGCCTCGCCCTGGCCCGCGCGTTCCTCGCCGACCGGCCCGTGCTGCTGCTGGACGAGCCGACGGCCGCGCTCGACGGGGCGACGGAGGCGGAGATCGTCGCAGCGGTCCACCGCCTCGCCGCCGGGCGCACCGTCCTGCTGGTGGTGCACCGCCCGGCGCTGCTGGGCGTGGCGGACCGGGTCGTACGGCTGGACGGGGCCGACAGCCCCCTGCGGGCGGACACGGCGGACCAGGACGTACGACAGGCTGTCACCGACGCCCAGGCGGTACCGCCGGCGACTCCTTCCGCGACTCCCTCGATACCCCCCGCCCGGACGGAACCCGCCCCGGACGGCATCCGCCCCGGCCCTGCACCGGAGGCCCCGGCACAGTCCCACCCTGACGGCACCCTCGCGGAGCCCGCGCCGGGAATCACGGCGACCCCCGCCCCCGTCGGCACCTTCGCTCAGCCCGCGCCGCGAATCCCGGCGGAGTCGGCCCCCGTCGGCACCTTCGCGGAGCCGGCATCGGGAATCCCGGCGGAGTTGGCCCCCGCCGGCACCCTCGCCGAGCCCGCGCCGCACTTCCCGGCGAACCCCGCCCCCACCGGCATCCTCGCCCGCGTCCGTCTCCTGTCCTCCGCACGCCGTGGCCGGCTCGCCCTCGCGTTGTTGCTCGGCAGCCTCGCGCTCGGCAGTGCCGTGGGGCTGATGGCGACGTCCGGCTGGCTGATCTCGCGGGCCTCGCAGCAGCCGCCCGTGCTGTATCTGATGGTGGCCGTGACGGCGACGCGGGCCTTCGGCATCGGCCGGGCGGTGTTCCGGTACGCCGAGCGGCTGGTGTCGCACGACGCGGTGCTGCGGATGCTGGCCGACACCCGGGTCGCCGTCTTCCGGCGCCTGGAGCGGCTGGCGCCCGCGGGCCTGCGGACGACCCGCCGGGGCGACCTGCTGTCCCGGCTGGTCGCCGACGTGGACGCCCTCCAGGACTACTGGCTGCGCTGGCTGCTCCCGGCCGGCGCCGCGATCGCCGTGTCCGCGCTGTCCGTCGGTTTCACGGCCTGGCTGCTGCCCGAGGCCGGGGCCGGGCTCGCCGTGGGCCTGCTGGCGGCCGGCGCCGGGGTCCCGCTGATCACCGGTGCCGTGGCCCGGCGCGCCGAACGCCGGCTCGCCCCCGCGCGGGGCGTGCTCGCGACCCGGGTGGCCGACCTGCTCACCGGCACGGCCGAGCTGACCGTCGCCGGCGCCCTGCCCGCCCGTACCGCCGAGACCCGGCGGGCCGACGCCGAGCTGACCCGGATCGCCTCGCGCGCGGCCACCGCCACCGCCCTCGGCGACGGTCTGACCGCGCTGATCTCCGGCCTGACCGTCGCCGCCGCCGCGCTCGCCGGTGTCCAGGCCGTGGCGGACGGACGGCTGAGCGGCGTCGCGCTGGCCGTCGTCGTGCTCACTCCGCTCGCCGCCTTCGAGGCGGTTCTCGGGCTGCCGCTGGCCGTGCAGTACCGGCAGCGGGTGCGCCGCAGCGCGGAGCGCGTGTACGAGGTGCTGGACGCCCCCGAGCCCGTCCGGGAGCCCGCGCGGCCCCGGCAGGCGCCCGCGACACCGTTCCCGCTCGTGCTGCGCGATCTGGACGCCCGCCACGCCGGCCAGGACCGGGACGCGCTCGCCGGTCTCGACCTGACGCTGGAGCGCGGACGACGGATCGCGATCGTCGGCCCGTCGGGGTCCGGCAAGACGACCCTGGCGCAGGTGCTGCTGCGGTTCGTGGACGCCCGCGCGGGCTCCTACACGCTGGCCGGTGTGGACGCGTACGCCCTCGACGGCGACGACGTGCGGCGGCTCGTCGGTCTGTGCGCCCAGGACGCGCACCTCTTCGACAGCACCGTGCGGGAGAACCTGCTGCTCGCCCGGCGGGACGCCACGGAGGGCGAGCTGCGCGACGCGCTCGCCCGGGCCCGGCTGCTGGACTGGGCGGACAGCCTGCCCGAGGGGCTGGACACGCTCGTCGGCGAGCACGGGGCCCGGCTGTCGGGCGGCCAGCGGCAGCGGCTGGCCCTCGCGCGGGCGCTGCTCGCCGACTTCCCGGTGCTGGTCCTCGACGAGCCGGCGGAGCACCTGGACCTGCCGACGGCCGACGCCCTCACCGCCGACCTGCTGGCCGCCACCCAGGGCCGTACGACGCTCCTGGTCACCCACCGGCTGGCCGGGCTGGAGGCCGTGGACGAAGTGATCGTGCTGGACGCGGGCCGTGTGGTGCAGCGCGGGCCGTACGCCGAACTGGCCGCGGTGGAGGGGCCGCTGCGGGAGATGGTGGCGCGGGAGGCGGAGGCGGAGCTGCCGGCGGCGGTATGACAAAGCGCAGGCGTGCCGCACTGACCCTAGGTTCGTCCGGCCGTCCTCCCGGCTGACACGCCGTCAGCAGGGCCCGGGACTGCTCCATCCGAGCCCGTGGATCCCCCATGCGTACGACTTGAACAAGCGGTGCGGTGTCCGTACGGGCCAGGATCGCTGACATGTTGTCACCTCGTCGTCACCCCAAGCTCTACGCCGCGCTCGCCTGCGCGCTCGCCGTGCTCGCCGCCCGGCCCGCCGAGCCCTCGGGCGACGGCGGTGTCGTGGCGGGCGGCGCCAGCCTGGAGGTGGCGCGGCTGTACCGGGAAGCGGCGGTGGTGACGCAGCGGTACGAGCAGGCGCGGCGCGAGGCGGACACGCAGCGGGCCGAGGTCGAGCGGCTGGAGGGCCTGCTGGACCGGCAGCGGCAGCGGATCGGTGCGCTGCACGAGGACCTGGGCCGGATCGCCAGTGCTCAGTACCGCGACGGCGGGGGTGTGCCACTGGCCGCCCAGATGCTCCTCGCGGACGATCCGGAGGCGCTGATGCGAAGTCAGCAGGTCTTCTCGCGGGCTGATCAGGCGGTGAAGAACGCGATCGGCAAGAGCCGGGACGCGGAGGCCCGGCTGGCGGCCGACGAGACGAAGGCCGAGAAGGCCTGGCAGGAGCTGGAGAACCGGAACGCCGAGATGGCTGCGATGAAGCAGTCCATCGAGCAGAAGCTGGCGGAGGCGCGCGTCCAGTTGCAGGGCGAGGCGGACGCGTCGGCGGCGGCGGGCACCTGCCGGGGCGCGGTACGCCTGGACCAGCCGGAGACGTCCTTCACGAACGCCTGGGTCGCGCCGGTGGAGACGTACGAGATGTCCGCCGGGTTCGGCAGCGGCGGGGCCCGGTGGGCCAACGTGCACACCGGGCAGGACTTCGCGGTGCCCATCGGCACGCCGGTGCGGGCGGTCGGCGAGGGCAAGGTGGTGCGGGTGGTGTGCGGCGGTGCCTTCGGCATCCAGATCGTGCTGGAACACCCGGACGGCTACTACACGCAGTACGCCCATCTCGCGTCCGTCGCCGTCGACCAGGGCGAGCGGGTGGAGACCGGCCAGTGGATCGGCCAGGCCGGTACGACCGGCAACTCCACCGGCCCGCACCTGCACTTCGAGGTCCGGGTCACCCCGGAGCACGGCTCGGGCGTCGACCCGGTGCCGTGGCTGACGGAGCGAAACGTCCCGATCGGCTAGCGCGGCACCGGCCCGCCCCTAAAAAAGCTAGCCCCGCTCCGCCAGCAGCCGTTCGATCACGACCGCGACCCCGTCGTCGTTGTTGGCGACCGTGCGGCCCGAGGCGGCGGCGATCACGTCCGGGTGGGCGTTGCCCATGGCGTACGACCGGCCGGCCCAGGTCAGCATCTCGACGTCGTTCGGCATGTCCCCGAAGGCGACGACCTCCTCGTGCGAGATGCCCCGGTCGGCGCAGCACAGGGCGAGCGTGCTGGCCTTGGAGACGCCCGGTCCGCTGATCTCCAGCAGCGCGCTGGGGCTGGAGCGGGTGACGTTGGCGCGCTCGCCGATGGCGAGCCGGGCCAGGGTGAGGAAGGCGTCCGGGTCGAGCGTTGGGTGGTACGCGAGGATCTTCAGCACCGGCTCCCCGGCACCGGGGGCGTCCGGCGCCAGCAGCCGCTCGGCCGGCGCGAGCGTGTCCGGGATCTCCATGTGCAGCTTGGGGTAGTCCGGCTCCTGGTGGAAGCCGTACGTCTGCTCCACCGCGTAGACGGTTCCCGGTGCCGCGTCCCGCAGCAGTCGTACGGCGTCCAGCGCGTTCTCCCGCGCCAGCTCGCGCACCTTCACGAACCGGTGGGTGCCGGGGCCGCCGTGCAGGTCGACCACGGCGGCGCCGTTGCCGCAGATCGCCAGGCCGTGGCCGTGGACGTGGTCGCTGACGACGTCCATCCAGCGGGCCGGGCGGCCGGTGACGAAGAAGACCTCGATGCCCGCCTCCTCGGCGGCGGCGAGGGCGGCGACCGTGCGCGGGGACACCGACTTGTCGTCGCGCAGCAGCGTGCCGTCGAGGTCGGTGGCGATCAGGCGGGGCGGTATCGCGGGGGCCGGGGTCTCGGGCTGTCGAGTCGCTGAGGTCACCGCGTCATTCTCCCGCATATGCCCGCACGGTCGTGCGGGTCTCCGCACATCTGAGTGGTGACGGTGCTCACCAGCACCGTCACGCTCCGTTGTCTCATCCCAGCTGGGCCAGCGCGTCCATGGCGATCTGCTCGAAGACCTTCAGGTCCGCGGCGAAGTCCGAGTCGGGGATGGGCCAGTGGATCACGATCTCCGTGAAGCCCAACTCCCGGTGCCGGCCCGCGAAGTCGACGAAGGCGTCCAGGGACTCCAGCGGCCGGCCGCGGTCCGGGGTGAAGCCGGTGAGCAGAACCTTGTCGAGCGCCCGCACATCACGCCCGGCCACCGCGCAGGCGTCCGCCAGCTTCTCGATCTGCCCGCGGATCGCCTGGACGGACTGCTCGGGCGTCCCCGTCTCGTACAGCTTCGGGTCGCCGGTGGTCACCCACGCCTGCCCGTAGCGGGCGGCCAGCTTCAGCCCGCGCGGGCCGGTGGCGGCGACGGCGAAGGGGAGCCGGGGCCGCTGCACGCAGCCGGGGATGTTCCGAGCCTCGTGCGCCGAGTAGAAGTCGCCCTCGTACGACACCGAGTCCTCGGTCAGCAGCCGGTCCAGCAGCGGCACGAACTCGGCGAACCGGTCGGCCCGCTCGCGCGGCGTCCACGGTTCCTGGCCGAGCGCGGTGGCGTCGAAGCCGGTGCCGCCCGCGCCGATGCCGAGCGTGACCCGGCCGCCGGAGATGTCGTCCAGGGAGATCAGCTCCTTGGCGAGGGTCACCGGGTGCCGGAAGTTCGGCGAGGTCACCAGGGTGCCCAGCCGCAGCCGGTCGGTCACGGCCGCCGCGGCCGTCAGCGTCGGCACGGCACCGAACCACGGGCCGTCCCGGAAGCTGCGCCAGGACAGATGGTCGTAGGTGTAAGCGGTGTGGAAGCCGAGCTGATCCGCACGCTGCCACGTCTCCTTGGCACCCTCGTGCCAGCGGCGGTACGGGAGGATCACGGTGCTCAGACGCAGACTCATGCATCGAGCGTATGCGCCGCTCGGTGTTTCACGTGAAACAGTCACCGTGCGCGGCAGACCGGCCACGGACGGAGAGACGGGCCTCGGGAGAGACGTGGATCACTCAGTTGATATACATCCTGAGGTTTGATCCACAGCAAGTGCAGTTATCCACAGGGATTTTGGTGCTTCCTGTGGACAATCCCCGGCAACGCCAGAGGCCCCGGATCACTCCGGGGCCTCTGTTCTGTGTGCACTCGGCAGGATTCGAACCTGCAACCTTCTGATCCGTAGTCAGATGCTCTATCCGTTAAGCTACGAGTGCTTGTTCTTTTTTCTCCGCCGCTCCCGGTCCTTTCGGCCCGCTCGCGGCGACAGGAAGAACATTACATGACTGCCGCCGTCATGTGAAATCCGATTGCCTCACCCCACCTGACCTGCGAAAACGCCGGATGGGGGGTGTAGGGCGCGGAGCGCGGCGGGGGCGGTGACCAGGCGGGAACGACGAAGCCCCGGTCCGTGTGGACCGGGGCTTCGGTGATCTTGCGCGGAGGCGGAGGGATTTGAACCCTCGATGGGCTTTAAGGCCCAAACCGCATTAGCAGTGCGGCGCCATAGACCGGACTAGGCGACGCCTCCAGCACAGCCGCCCGCGCGAGCGCGAGTGGTGCGTGCAGATGATGACACAGTCGAGCGTGCTGTCACCAATCGCCCCCCACGGTACTAGGCAGGCGGGCCACAGAGCAAAGGGCTTCCCGGGTGAAGCCCGAGGGAGATTCGCCGGGGGCGTCGAACGCAACGCGGAGACGCGTGCGGCGTTAGTCAGGGCATGTCGCAGGTCACCACCCCCCACGCACTCCGCCGGCTGATCGTCGCCGTCGGCACCTCTCTCGCCGCGCTCGGCTCGCTCTCCGCCGCGCCCGCCGCCGTCGCCGTCACCACGGCTCCGTCCCCCGCCCCGCCGCCGCCCCTTCACGGCGCCGGCCCGGGGGACCACCTCACGGTCACCGTCCGGCACATGGGCGGCGGCGCGGACGGCACGTTCCGGCTGGCCTGCCACCCGGCCGGCGGCAGCCACCCGGACGCGGGCGGGGCGTGCGCGAGCGTCGACCGGAACACCCGGTGGGGCGAGGACGTCTTCGCGCCCGTGCCCGAAGGCACCGTCTGCACCATGCAGTACGGCGGTTCCGCCACCGCGCGCGTCACCGGAACCTGGGCCGGACGCCCCGTCGACGCCACGTTCGACCGCAGCAACGGCTGCGAGATCGCCCGCTGGAACCGGCTCGTACCGCTGCTGCCCGCCCCGGGCGAGTAGGACCGGCCCCGGAAGAGCGGGAAGAGCAGGTGGACGGGAGAAGGAGAAAACGCGGGCCTCTGTAGACGTCCTGCGGAGGTGGCGAGAAGGAGCGCATGGGCGCGGACGTACGCGGTCATGCGCTCCCTGCCGGTCCGACGCCACCGGTCGTCACCGGCTCGTGCGACCTCTCTCCCATCCGGCGTCGCGAGCGCAACCCCAGCCCTTAGACTCCCTCGCGTGACACGCCGCGGGCCGGTTGGCAAGATGGCCCGAGCGGTCGGCAAGGTGCGGTAACAGGGAGGAAGCGTCTCGTGAGCAGCAGGCCACCCCGAGGCGCTGCTCGCCTCGCAGCCATACTCGACGCGCTGCCCGACGCGTTGGTCCTGGTCAACGCCAACGGAACCGTCGTCAACGCCAACGCCATCGCCCTGGAGGCCTTCGAGGCGCCGGGCACCGCCCTCGTCGGGCGCGGCCTGCTCGATCTGCTGCCGGAGTTCGACTCCAAGCTCATCCCCGGCTCCATGCGGCGGCCCGACCACATGGACCCGCGCGGCCGGACCAAGCCGACCCGGATGACGGCCCGGCGCACCGACGGCAGCGAGTTCCCGGTCGAGGTCACGTCCGCGAATCTGGAGAACGGCCAGCAGGCCTACGACAGCTACGGCTACACCGGCGACGAGCTGCTGATGCTCGTCGTCCGCGACCTGTCCGGGACCGTCGACACCGAGGCCGAGCTGGCACGCTCGCAGCGGCAGACCGAGATGATCCTGCGGGCCGCCGCGGAGGGCGTCGTCGGCACCGACACCGACGGACAGATCGTCCTCGTCAACCCGGCCGCCGCGCAGATACTGGGCTACCGCGCCAGCGACCTCGGCGGCAAGGAGCTGCACGACCTCGTCCTGCACTCGCGCGCCGACGGCACGCCGTTCCCGTACGACGAGTCCCCGCTCGCCGACACGCTGCGCTCCGGGCGCAAGCACCGGGTGCGCGGGCAGGTGCTGTGGTCCAAGAGCGGCGACAAGGTGCCGGTCGATCTGACGACCGCGCCGGTGCGCGACGGCGACCAGCTCGTCGGCGCCGTGATGACCTTCCTCGACCGGCGGCCGTACGACGCGCTGGTGGAGGAGAAGGAGGAGGCCGAGCGGCGGCACGCCGAGGAGCTGGAACGGCTCGCCGAGGAGCACGCCTCCGACCTCACCGCGCTGCGCCAGCAGCACGTCACCGAGCTGGAGGAGCTGCGCGAGCGGCACGAGGAGGAGCTGGCCGCCGGCGAGGAGCGGTACGCCGCCCTCGGCGAGCGGGAGAAGGACCGCTACGAGGCGCTGGCCGGGCGGCACGAGCAGCTGCTGACCCTGCTGGGCACGTCCCTGCGCGGGCCCCTCGACGAACTGCGCCGCGAGCTGTCCGCGCTCGCCGCGGACGACGCCGGCCAGCTGTGGCCCGAGGCCAACCAGGTCCTCCACCACCTCTCCGCCGGGTACTCCCGCATCACCGCCCTCATCGACAACGTCCTCAGCTACCAGCGCCTCGACTCCGGCACCGAGCAGGTGACCCGTACGAAGGTGATGCTCGACTCCGTGGTCGCCTCGGGTGTCGACGGGGCCGTCGAGCTGATCGGGCCGGGGCGGGTGCAGTTCGCCGTGCACGCGCCGCCCATCGAGGCCGAGGTCGACGCCCGGATGCTGGCGACCGCGCTCGCGCATCTCGTCGCCGATGTCGCCGGGGTCGACGCGACCGGGAACTCCCCGGTGTCCGCGGGCGGTTACATGGACAACACCGTCGTGGTCGCGGCGGCGCAGCGGGGCGAGGTCGTACGGATCGAGGTGCGCGGGCCGTACGCCGGGGGCGACCCGGTGCACGAGCCGATCGTGCGCGGCATCGTCCGGGCGCACGGCGGTGTGCTGCAGACCCATGAGGTGCCGGGCATGAGCGGCAGCGCCTACGTGCTCGAAGTGCCCCTCGGCGGCGGCGCGGGCGCCGTGTCCGCACCCGCACCCGCTCCCGGGAGCGACGTGGTCCCTGCCTCCGAGCAGACCTCCGGCGGCGGGCGGCGGCGGGCCCGGCGGGCCTCCACCGACGCCTTCCTGGAGAGCGACGTGCCGGGCGCGCCCGAGGGCGGCCCGGAGGCGGAGTCCGAGCAGGCCGCCCCGGTGCCGACCGGACGGCGGCGCAGGCGTGCCGCGGCCGCGGCGGCGGAGGTCGAGCTGCACGTCCCGGCCGACGGGCCCGAGGCCGCCGGTGGCACGGGCCGCCGGCGCGGCCGGCCCGCCGAGGGCGCCGAGCAGGCCGACGCGGGCGAGGGCGTGGCCGAGGGGTCCGTCGTCACGGCCGACGAGCATGCCGCGGGGACCGCGGCCGTGGGCAGCGGCCTGGGCGGCACGGTTCCGCCGCAGGGCGTTCCCGCGTCCGGTGGCCGGCGTGCCCGGCGCGCCCCGGAGGAACAGCACGCCCTGCCACCGGCGTTGCCGGCCGTGCAGGGGGAGGACCAGCAGCCGACGGGCCGTCGGCGCCGTGCCCTGGCCGCCGCGCAGGAGCGCGCCGCGGCGCAGGAGGCCGGGCCGCGCACGGTGTTCGCGCTGCCGCCCGCGGAGGCGGACCGGACGCCGGACGGGCCGCAGGGGGAGGCGGGGCCGCAGCAGGCCTTGCCGCCGCAGGCGATGTCCCAGCAGGCGCTGCCGCAGCGGGCCTTGCCTCAGCAGATGCTCCCCGAGCAGGCGTCGCCTCAGCTGCCTGAGCAGGCCTCGCTCCCGCAACAGCAACAGCAACAGCAACAGCAGCAGCAACAGCAACAGCAACAGCAGCAGCCGCGGACCGCTCAGCAGCCCGTCCCGCAGGTTCCGCAGGCCCCGCAGGCCGACGCCCTCGTCCCTGGGGCCCCCGGCGTCCCCGTGCCGGTTCCGGTACAGCAGCCCGCGCCCGCGCCCGCCCCGGCCCCTGCTGCCCCGGCGTCCGCGCCCGCGTCCGCGCCCCTGCCGACGCCCGTACCGGCCCAGGTCCCGCACCAGGCCGCGCCGGCCGACGCGGCCGCCGACGCGCACGCCGACGCCCTCGACCACGGCCGGCACGACGCCGTACCGCACGACCAGTCCCACGACCACACCCCGCCGCAGCCGCACCCCGCGAGCGCGCCGACGGGCCGTCGCCGGCGGGCCGTGGCCCCGCCCGCGGAGGCGTCCGTGACGCCCCCGCAGGGCATCCCGGCGCAGGTGGCCGCCCCGCAGGGGCACGCCGATCAGGCGACGCCGGTGGCGCGGCCCGACGCCGGGCCCGCCCAGGCTCCCGCCCCTGTCCCGGCGGCCCCGGTGGCGGCCCCCGCGCAGCCCGCGTCCGGCACCGGCCAGGTGACCGTGCCCGCGCAGGCCGCGCCGCAGCCCGTGGGGCACTCGGTCGCCCAGCCCGCCGTCCAGCCCGTGGCGCCCCCGCTGCCCGGCCGGCCGCTCCCGGCCGAGGCGGCCCCCGGCGCCGCGACCCCGGCCGCGGGCACCCCGGCGCCCCAGCCGTGGCCGGCCGCCGACGGCGACACGTCCGGCGCGGGGACGGCCGTACCGGCCGACGGTGCCGCCGTACCGCCGCAGGCCGTGCCGCAGCCGCAGCCGCAGCCGACCCCGAGTTCCGGCACCCCGCTGCCCCCGGAGGCCACCGCCGCGCGGGTCGCCCAGCCGCTGCCCGCCGAGGCGCCGACGGACACCGACTCCACCTCCACACAGGGCAGGTCGATCAGCGTGCGCACGCTGGGCCAGGGCGTGCCGTTCACCCGGCAGGCCGCCCAGGTGCAGCAGCCGTCGACCGCGACGCCTCCCCCGAACCAGCCGGGCGGCTCCGGCCGGCGCCGGAAGCTGGGCACGCCCCCGGACCCGGCCGCCGCCCGTCCGCACCCCTCGGCCGAGCACCCCGTCCCCCAGCCGCCGGCGCCGTCGGCGCAGCCGCCGCGGCTGCCCGGGCAGGCCAGTGAGGGCGCCGGGCGGTCGTACGCCATAGGCGCACCCGACGAGAACGCCGCCGAGGGTCCCGAGCCGCTGGACGGTCCCGGTGGGGCCGTCGAGGTGGCCGACACCCCACGTCCGCAGCCGATGGACGACGAGCTGCCGCCGGAACCGCTGGACAACCCGCGGCGCCTGCTGGTGTGGCCGGCGCCGGACGTCAGCACCCAGCAGGCGCTCAGCGACCGCGGCTACCGGCCGGTGATCGTGCACTCGCGCGAGGAGGTCGACGCGCAGATCGCCGCGTTCCCGGCGGCGCTGTTCGTGGACCCGCTGACCGGGCCGATCACCCGTACGGCCCTGCAGTCGCTGCGTCAGGCGGCGGTCGCCGCCGAGGTGCCGGTGATGGTGACGGCCGGGCTCGGTCAGGCGACGCGCGAGGCGGCGTACGGCGCCGACCCCGCCGTCCTGCTGAAGGCGCTCGCCCCGCGCGACAGCGAGCAGCACCCGCCGCGCGTCCTGCTGATCGAGGAGCACGCGGAGATCGCGCTGGCGCTGACCGCGACGCTGGAGCGGCGCGGGATGCAGGTGGCGCGGGCGGCGAGCGACACGGACGCGGTGACGCTGGCGGGGCAGTTCCGGCCGAACCTGGTCGTGATGGACCTGATGCAGGTGCATCGGCGCCGGGCCGGGATCGTGGACTGGCTGCGGGCGAACGGGCAGCTCAACCGGACCCCGCTGGTCGTCTACACGGCCGCCGTCGACCAGGCCGACCTGCCGCGTCTCGCCTCGGGGGAGACGGTGCTGTTCCTGGCGGAGCGGTCGACCAGCGAAGAGGTGCAGTCGCGGATCGTGGACCTGCTGGCGCGGATCGGCACCAACTGACCCCCGCGCCTTCGGGTACGACGCCCGGGCCTACGGGGCGACCAGCCTGCGTGCCGCCTCCTTGATCGACGCGCGCAGGCGCTCGCGGTCGGGGCTGTCCGCGCCGACCAGGATGCGGGCCATCTGCGGGACGACGGTGGCCCAGTTGGCCAGCGCGGTCAGCAGGAGCAGCAGGTCGGGGGCCGGGATCGCGTCGGTGATGACGCCCCGGCGCTGGCCGTCCTCGACGGTGGCGACCTTGCGGGCGTAGTGCTCCTGGCGCTCGGCTTCGTCGGGAAGTTCGGACGAGCCGTACTCGAGGCCTTCCCAGTAGAGCAGGCGCAGGATCTCCGGATGGGCGGAGTGATGGTCGAGGAGGCGGTCGATCCAGGCCTCGATGTCGTCCGGGTCGACGGGGACCGAGGCGGCGAGGTCGAGCATCTTCTTCTCGAGGACGTGGGTGAACAGCTGCGCCTTGTTGCCGAAGTAGGCGTAGATCAGCTGCTTGTTGGCCTTGGCCTCGCTCGCGATGCGGTCGATCCGGGCGCCCGCGATGCCGTGGCGGGCGAACTCGGCGACGGCCGCCTCGAAGATCCGGGCCTTGGTGGCCTCGGGGTCCCTTGCTCCCATGGGGGACAGGGTAGCGCGGAAGAGCGGGTAACCAACTGTTTGGTTGACAGGGAATCCGGGGGCGTCCCAGACTGTTCACCCATCGTCCAACCAACCAGTTAGTTATTAGAGTCGGCTCGAAGGGTCTCCCGCTCATGCCGCCAGCGAGCAGCACCACCCAGCAGATCACCCAGCAGATCACCGCGCCACGTGGTGCGTCCGGTACGCCCTCCGCGGGAGGGCCCCGCACGCCCGCACCCGCCCTCTTCCTCACCCTTCTGGCCGTGTGCAGCGCGGTCACCGCCGCCAACATCTATCTGGCCGCCCCGCTGCTCACCCTCATCGCCCGCGACTTCGGCTCCGCGCCCTCCGCCGTGGCCTGGATCGCCTCGGTCGCGCAGTTCGGCTACGCGCTCGGCCTGCTGCTCTTCGCCCCGCTAGGGGACGGCGTGAACCGGCGCCGGCTGGTCTCCGGTCTCACCGTGGTCACCGCCCTGGCGCTGGCCGCCGCCGCGGCCGCCCCCGGCTCCGCCGCCCTCGCGGCCGCCGTACTCGTCGCCTCCGCGGCGACCGTCATCCCCCAGCTGCTCGTGCCGCTGGTCGCCGAACGGGCGCCCGTCGAGCGCCGGGCACGGCATGTCGCGGCCGTCGTCGCGGGGCTGTTCACCGGCATCGTCGCGGCCCGGGTGGCCGGCGGGCTGGCCGGGCAGGCCTTCGGCTGGCGCTGGGTGTTCGCGGGCGCGGCCGTACTGACTCTCGCCCTCGGTCTCGCGACCTCGCTCGTGCTGCCGTCCGAGCGGCGGCCGCGCACCGGATCGCTGTTCGGCGGCATCGCCGCGCTGCCCGGAGTCGTCCGCCACTCGCCCGACCTGTGGCGGGCCTGCGTCCGGCAGGCGGGCATGTTCGGCGCGTGGAGCGCGCTGTGGACCTCGCTCGCGCTGCTGCTGACCGGCCCGGAGTACGGTCTGTCCACGGCGACCGCCGGTCTCTTCGGCCTCTTCGGGTTGGCGGCGACCGTGGTCGCGCCGCTGGCGGGCGGGCTGGTGGACCGGTTCGGGGCGGCCCGGGTCGTCCGTACCGCGTATCTGCTCGCCGCCGTGTCCGTGCCGCTGTTCTGGGCCGGCGGTCAGGTCCTCGCGGCGTTGTTCGTCGCCGCGATCGCGATCCACGCGGCGCTGGTGGCCTCGCACGTCGCCAACCAGACCCTGGCCCTGACCACCACCTCGACCCCGGCCACCGCCAACACCGCCTACGTCGTCGCCGGTTTCGCGGGCGGCGCCACCGCGTCCGCCCTCGCGGGCTCCGCCTACGCCCACTTCGGCTGGGGCGGGGTGTGCGCGGTGGCGGGGCTGTGGCTGCTGCTGGGCTGGGGGACGACCGCCGTACGGCGGTGAGGCCGCCGTACGACGATCGCGCTGCCGTCCGCGCGGGGGGTCAGAGCTTGGTGACGTCCAGCTCGCCCTCCGCGTACTGCTTGCGCAGCACCTTCTTGTCGAACTTGCCGACGGACGTCTTCGGCACCGCCGCGATGACCGTCCAGCGCTCCGGGAGCTGCCACTTGGCGATCTTGGCCTCCTCGGTGAGGAAGGCGCGCAGGGCTTCGAAGTCGGCGGTGGCGCCCTCCTTGAGGACGACCGTGGCCAGCGGGCGCTCGCCCCACTTCTCGTCGGGGACGGCGACGACCGCGGCCTCGGCGACCTCCGGGTGGGACATCAGGGCGTTCTCCAGCTCCACCGAGGAGATCCACTCGCCGCCGGACTTGATGACGTCCTTGGCGCGGTCGGTGAGGGTGAGGAAGCCGTCGGCGGAGATGGTGCCGACGTCGCCCGTCTTCAGCCAGCCGTCCTCGCTGAACTTGTCGGCCGGGCGCAGCGGTTCGGCGTCCGGGCCGTTGTAGTAGGCGCCGGCGATCCACGGGCCGCGGACCTCCAGCTCACCGGCCGACTCCCCGTCCCAGGGCAGGCGCTCGCCGCCGGGGCCGGTGAGGCGGGCCTCGACGCTCGCCGGGAAGCGGCCCTGGGTGAGGCGGTAGCCGAACTCCTCGTCGGTGCCGACCGCGTGGGCCGGCGGGCGGGCGATCGTGCCGAGCGGGGAGGTCTCCGTCATGCCCCACGCGTGGCAGACCCGCATGCCCAGCTTGTCGAAGGCCTCCATCAGGGAGGGCGGACAGGCGGAGCCGCCGATGGTGACCTGGCCGAGGGAGGAGACGTCGCGCGGGTTGGCGGTCAGCTCGGCGAGCAGGCCCTGCCAGATGGTGGGGACGGCGGCGGCGTGCGTCGGCTTCTCGCCCTCGATCATCTCGGCGAGCGGCGCGGGCTGCAGGAAGCGGTCCGGCATCAGCAGGTTCACGCCGGTCATGAAGGTGGCGTGCGGCAGGCCCCAGGCGTTGACGTGGAACTGGGGGACCACGACCAGGGAGGTGTCCTGGTCGGTCAGGCCCATCGACTGGGCCATGTTGACCTGCATGGAGTGCAGGTAGATCGAACGGTGGCTGTACACCACGCCCTTGGGGTCGCCGGTGGTGCCGGAGGTGTAGCACATGGCGGCGGCCTGGCGCTCGTCCAGCTCGGGCCAGTCGTAGGTGATCGGCTTGCCGGCGATCAGGTCCTCGTACTCGTGGACCCGCACGGACGCCCCGGCGAGCAGGGAGCGGTCGCCCGGGCCGGAGACCACGACGTGCTCCAGCGTCTTCAGGTGCGGCAGCAGCGGGGCGAGCAGCGGGAGCAGGGAGCCGTTGGCGATGACGACCCGGTCGGCGGCGTGGTTGACGATCCAGGCCAGCTGCTCCGGGGGCAGGCGGAGGTTCAGGGTGTGGAGGATCGCGCCCATGGAGGGGATCGCGAAGTACGCCTCGACGTGCTCGGCGTTGTTCCACATCAGGGTGGCCACGCGGTCGTCGTCGGCGACGCCGAGGTCCTCGCGCAGGGCGTGCGCCAGCTGGGCGGCGCGGGCGCCGATCTCGGCGTAGGAGCGGCGGTGCGGTTCACCCTCGCCGGTCCAGGTGGTCACCTGCGACGATCCGTGGATCGTGGACCCGTGGGTCAGGATCCTGGAGATCAGCAGCGGTACGTCCTGCATGGTGCTCAGCACGGCGTCCTCCCGGGGCGGCATTGCCTGCGCGGTGGTAAAGGTTGCGCTGATTCTGGACGCATACCGCGCGGTATGTCACTAGGCGCGGGCGATAGAACTTGTCACCTTGCGGCAACAATGGCGCGCTGCTATCGCCGGGCGGCGGGGGCGACGGCGCCCCGAGTGCCTGGGGGGGGGGCGTCTAGCGGACCGGCTCCAGCTCCGGGTCCTCGCGGAGTTTGCCGAGGGCGCGGGAGACCGCCGACTTCACCGTGCCGACCGAGACGCCCAGCACCTCGGCGGTCTGGGCCTCGCTCAGGTCCTCGTAGTACCGCAGGACGACCATCGCCCGCTGCCGGGCGGGCAGGCGCATGATCGCGCGCCACATCGCGTCGTGCAGCGCCTGGCGCTCCGCCGGGTCGTCGCCGTGGGGCATCGGCTCGGGTTCGGGCAGCTCGTCGCAGCTGAACTCGTCGACCTTGCGCTTGCGCCACTGCGAGGTGCGGGTGTTCAGCAGGGCGCGGCGCACATAGCCGTCGAGCGCGCGGTGGTCCTCGATGCGGTCCCACGCGACATACGTCTTGGTCAGCGCGGTCTGCAGCAGGTCCTCCGCGTCGCTCGGGTTCGCGGTCAGCGACCGGGCGGTGCGCAGCAGTACCGGCTGCCGGGCCCGCACGTACGACGAGAACGACGGGTACGCGGCGTGCGGCAGGACCCGCGTGGCCAACGTGGCGGCGTCCGAGGCGCTGGTGCAGACGGGTGTGGTCATGGCTCAACGCTAGGTTCGCGAGCGTGTAGTCCTCATCGCCCGCAGGTCCCGAAGACGACTCCCCCTCAGGTTGTAGAGGTGGGGTCCGCCGCACCTCCTGAAGGCGGACGAGAGGTGGAGAACGCCTGGGGGTTTACCCCTGAGGGATCGTCTGGAGGGACGAGGCGGAGGGCGCCGCGGTGCTCACCGGTCGGCGGTGAGCACCAGTCCCGGCGTCGGCACCCCCGTCCCCGCCGTCACCAGCACCCTTTCCGCGCCGCGCACCTGGTTGGGGGAGGTGCCGCGCAGCTGCCGCATCGCCTCCGCGACGCCGTTCATGCCGTGCAGGTAGGCCTCGCCGAGCCGGCCGCCGTGGGTGTTCAGCGGCAGCCGGTCCTCGGCGACGAAGCCGGCCGCCTCACCGGGGCCGCAGAAGCCGTACTCCTCGAGTTGCATGAGGACGAACGGGGTGAAGTGGTCGTACAGGATCCCCACGTCGATGTCGGCGGGCCCCAGCCCGGACCGCCGCCACAGCTGCCGCGCCACCACCCGGGCCTCCGGCAGGCCGGTCAGGTCGCCGTGGTGGAAGCCGGTCATCTGCTCCTGCGCCCGCCCCGCGCCCTGCGCGGCCGCCGCGATCACGGCCGGCGGATGGGTCGCCGGGTGGTTGGGCGCGCCGAGCCGGACGGCGACCTTGCTCAGGACGGCCGTGGGGCCGAAGTGGTCGGTGATGTAGCGGTCGACCAGGCCGTTCGTGGTCAGGATGTTCATGAAGACGTCGGGGGAGCCCCTGCGCCGGGCCGGCTCCGGGTCGTGGTGCACGTCCTGGTAGTCGCGGGAGGCGAGGGCTCCCGCGACGATGAGGGTGCGGGTGATCGCCACCTCCAGCGGCGGCAGCTGGTCGCCGACGCGCATCACGCCGCCTCTCCCGCCGCCCGGAACACCGGCAGCACCAGCTCCTCGTCGTACCGCCGGAACTCCAGCCGTACCGGCATCCCGATCCGCACCTCGTCGTACGGCACCCCGGTCACGTTGCTCACGATCCGCACGCCCTCCGCCGGCTCGATCAGGCCGACCGCGTACGGCGGGTCGAAGGCCGGGAAGGGCGGGTGGTGCAGGACGACGTACGAGAAGACGGTGCCGTCCCCGAGCGCGCGGACGGTGTCCCAGTCGGGGCTGCCGCACGCGTGGCAGCCCGGCAGCCAGGGGAAGCGCAGTGCCCGGCAGCCGGTGCAGCACTGGATCAGCAGCTCGTGGCGGGCGACGCCCTCCCAGAACCCGGTGTTGTCGCGATTGACGACCGCGCGGGGGCGGTGTTCGGCCGGGCGGGGTCTTTCGGGGTCCCGCGCGGGGGCCTGTTTGCGCGGGGCGTACTCGAGGATGCGGAGCGGTGGGTGCCCGCGAGTTCGCCGCCCGCGCGGATGTCCGTCCGCGTGGATGTCCGTCCGCGTGGTGACGAAGTAGCCGGTGCCGAGCCTGGTGGTCTTCCGCGCGGAGACCGACTCGATCACCGTGTCGAAGGTGATCTCGTCGCCGGGGCGCAGCGGTCGCGGGTACTCCTGCTCGTAGTCGGTGGCGACGACCGAGGTGCAGCCCGCCTCGTCCAGCAGGGCGAGCAGGTCGTCGTACGCGCGCGTGCGGCTCGTGTGGCCGGAGAGGCCGCCCATGGTCCACGCCTGGAGCATGGTCGGCGGGGCGATGGCGTCCGGACCGGTGTACGCGGGGTTGGTGTCGCCCAGGGCCTCGCACCAGTGCCGGATCATGGGCAGGTTGACGGGGTCCTTGCCCCGGTCGGCGACGGTGGCGCGGAGGCCTTCGAAGGCCTTGAGCCGTGCGGCGAGGTCGTCGTCGTCCACTGCGGTGCCCTCCCTCCGGCGGGAATCTGACTGTCCGTCAGGTGCGGGGCCCGGTCAAGGGCGGAAACGACTGCGCGGCGGTGCCGAAGCACCGCCGCGCAGCCGGACCTTGCTCACCCCACGGAACACCCACCGGAAGTCGAGGGGCCGGTACCCCGGCACCGGCCCCTCAGCTCACCACCACAGCGGGGTGAAGGAGACGGCGACGTTGTCGTTGCCCTGGTTGACGGCGGTGAAGGCGGAACCGTCGACCTGGGCGGTGTTGCTCTGGTTCGACGCACCCGAGCCGATCGCCTGCTGCTGCGTGGTGGCCGAGTTGCCGCTGTTGTCACCGCCGACACCGCTGCCGAGGCTGCCCTGGATGGCGTTGGTGACGGCCGCGCTGGATCCGTTGTCCGCGATCGCGCCATTGTCAGCCGTCGCAATGCCGCTGAAGAGGGCGGCCGCGAGCGGAAGGGCGGAGACGGCGGCGATGACGCGGGCGGTACGGATGCTTGCCATGTTGGTTCCTCTCAGAAGCAAATGTCGCACCGGCCTGTGGCCGTTCAGTGCGTAAGTACGGCTTTCACCCAGGCAGTTGGCCGACCACCTCGGTGCTGTGCACGACGTCGCGAGACCAGAGTTGCCCACCGAATCCCTGGCGAACCATCCCGGAAGTGCCGATTCGCCCTCAAGCGTGATGACAAGTCGATAAACCCCTTTCATTGCCTTTACTTCACTGGAGCCCCACGACGGGGCAGGCGGGACACCTCCACCCCAAGCGCCACAAGAGGTGAAGCGTTCCGGCACGGTTCCGGCCAATCTCCCCGCCCCGGCGCGTCGCCCTGGCCTGCCCCTTTCCTTTTTCGAACGTGCGTACGAACATGAAGTATGGCCACCACCGACCGGCAGGCCACGACGCTGGCCCTCGCGCACGCCCTGTCAGCCGCCGAACGCGGACTGGCCGTCATCCCCCTGTCCCGGACGAAGCTCCCGGCCCTGCGCTCCCCCCACCGCCTCGACCCCGTCCCCCTCCCCTGCCACGGCGAATGCGGCCGGTTCGGCCACGGCGTGTACGACGCCTCGACGGATCCCGCGCGCATCCGCGCCCTGTTCGCCGCCGCCCCCTGGGCCACCGGCTACGGCATCGCCTGCGGACTCCCCCCGCACCACCTCATCGGCATCGACCTGGACACCAAGACGGGCACCGACTCCTCGGCGGCCCTGCGCGAACTCGCCCTGCGGCATCTGTTCACGATCCCCGACACGGTCGTCGTCCTGACCCCGAGCGGCGGCCGTCACCTCTGGCTGACCGGGCCGCCGGACGTCGTCGTCCCCAACTCGGCCGGCCGCCTCGCCCCCGGAATCGACATCCGGGGCGCCGGCGGCTACCTCGTCGGCCCCGGCTCCCGCACCGAGCACGGCGTGTACGGCACGGCCCCCGGCACCGCCGGCCTGCCTCCGGCGCCCTGCCCGCCGGCCCTGCTGCGGCTCCTCCTGCCCCCGCCCCGCACCCCTGCCCCACCGCCCGCCTCGTCCGGCGGGCACGGCCAGGGCCTCGTCCAGTTCGTCCTCGCCGCACACGAGGGCCAGCGCAACACCCGCCTGTTCTGGGCGGCCTGCCGCGCCTACGAGAACGGCATCGGCCCCGACCTCGTCGCCCCGCTGATCGACGCGGCCCGCAGCACCGGCCTCACCGAACGCGAGGCCCGCGCGACGATCGCCTCGGCGGCGCGGCTGACGGGGCAGCGTCGCTGAGAGGGGAAAATCCCGGGCCCGCGCCCCGGTGGCGCTCCTAGGGTGAGCGCCATGTCCCTGACCCGAGTAGTGCTCGCCTCCGGTCGCTCGCTCGAGCTGGTCGAACTGCGGCTGACGTCGACCTACGGCGGGATGCTGGAGGGCTACCCCAGCAAGCCGCTGAACGACCGCAAGGTCGACACCTTGGTGGCCGCCGCGGAAACGGCCTTCCCCTTCCTGCCGGTGCACCTCGTCCCGCCCCCGCGTGAACGGCACGACGAGCCGGCCGGCCCGTTCGGCCCGGTCGAGGTGCTGCCGTCCGTCTCCTGCGTCGGCTCGTTCCACTCCACCGCCGTCGACCCGGAGCACGACCCGGTCGAGTACCGCTCCGGCCTCACCGTGGTCTGGTACCAGCCGACACCGCGGATCCCGGCGGAGCACGACGCGGACGAAGGGCTGCGCGCAATCGCCTGGGAGGAGCTGGCCGTTGACTACGAACTCTGACGCGACGGTGGCGCTGCTGCGCCGCCAGTTCGACCTGACGTGGGCGCTGTTCGAGTACCACTTGGAGCGGCTGGCCCCGGAGGACTTCCTCTGGGAGCCCGCGCCGGGCTCCTGGACCGTCCGCCCGACGGCCGACGGCACCTGGCTGCCGGACTGGTCGGACACCGAGCCCGAGCCCGTCCCGGTCCCCACCATCGGCTGGCTGACCTGGCATATCGGCTGGTGGTGGACCGTCGCCCAGGACCACCTTCAGGGCCGCCCGCCCCGGGACCGCACCGCCGTCACCTGGCCGGGCGACGGCACCGCGGCCGTGGCCTGGCTCCGCGACCTGCGCACCGCCTGGCTCACCGCACTGGACGACCTGGCCCCCGCGTCCCTCACGGCCACAGCCCCCTTCCCCTGGCCGAGCGACCCGCGGTACACCGTCGCCGACATGATCGGCTGGGTGAACGCCGAACTCATGAAGAACGTCGCGGAGATCGGGCAACTACGGCTGCTGCGGGCGCGGCGGCTCTGAACACGTTCACGTCCGGGCAGGCGGGCACTACTCGTCCTGCCCGGCTTCCGAATCATGCTGCGCCGCGGGTTCCTGCTGCTGCGTCTCGGGTTCGTGCTGCTGGTCCTGCTGGTCCTCGGGTTCGTGCTGCTGCGTCTCCGGTTCGTCCTGCCGCGTGCCGGGTTCTCCGGGTTCCCGATCCGTCCCGGGCGGATCTTCGTACGGACCGTTCTCATAGATCACTTCGTCGGGTGTGCCGTCGAAGTCCACGTCCCTGATACACCGGCCCGTCGTCACGAACTCATCGGCGTTCCCGTCGAAGTTCCGGTCGTACGCAGCGGTGTCGATGTAGCCGTCGCCGTCCTGGTCCGTGAAGACGGCGTCGATCATGCCGTCCCCGTTGGTGTCCTCGCTCACGCATTCCAGGGTGGGCACGAGAGAGACCTGCGCGGGGACGGCGGAGACCTGCCCGACCGGGCCGAACGCCATCCCCAGGGCCAGCGCGGCCGACCCCGCGCCGCACACCGCGATCCTGCGCTTCATCGGGGCCTCCACTTCATCGGGAGGAGCTCCGACGTACCGGGCAGGCGCGTCGGCGCCGCCTCCCCCTCATGGTGCGTCGCACCCGAAGACCCTGTCGAGGCATCTCGGGCACACGACGGCCCCTGACCGATCCATCCGGTCAGGGGCCGTTCACCGTGCGGTGGGTGTGGGATTTGAACCCACGGTGACTCGCGCCACGACGGTTTTCAAGACCGTTCCCTTAGGCCGCTCGGGCAACCCACCCCGCGCCGTCGGTGATCGGCGGCGCGGGACAAGAGTAACGGTTGGGTGCGGCCCTGTGTCAGCTGTCGCCGACCCGTGAGCCCAGGGTGAGTTCGACCGTCCGGGTCTTGCCGTCGCGTTCGTAGGTGATGGTGACCTCGTCGCCGGGCTTGTGGGTCCAGATCTCGCCGATCAGGGTGGGGCCGCTGTCGATCACCGTGTCGTCGAGCTTGGTGATGACGTCACCGGGCTTGAGGCCCGCCTGGTCGGCGGGGCCGCCCGCCTCGACCGGGTCGGAGCCGCCGGCGCCGGTGTCGGTGATCTTCGCGCCGCCGGCGGCGTCCTCCAGGGAGACCGAGGCGCCGATCTTGGCGTACACCGGCTTGCCGGTCTTGATCAGTTCCTGGGCGACGTACTTCGCCTGGTTGATCGGGATGGCGAAGCCGAGGCCGATGGAGCCGGACTGGCTGGTGCCGCCCAGGCCGTTGCCGGCGGACTGGATGGCGGAGTTGATGCCGATGACGTTGCCCTTGGCGTCCAGCAGCGGGCCGCCGGAGTTGCCGGGGTTGATCGAGGCGTCGGTCTGCAGGGCGCTCATGTAGGAGGCCTGGCTGCCGGTGCCGTCGCTGGAGGCGACCGGGCGGTTCTTGGCGCTGATGATGCCGGTCGTCACCGTGTTGGACAGGCCGAAGGGGGCGCCGATGGCGATCGTGGAGTCGCCGACGGCGACCTTGTCGGAGTCGCCGAGGGTGAGCGGCTTCAGATCCGACGGGGCGCTCTTGAGCTTGATGACCGCGACGTCGTAGCCCTGCGCGTGGCCGACGACCTCAGCGTCGTACTTCTTGCCGCTGGGGAAGGTCGCGGTGAGCTTGCCGCCGTCCACCGCGTCCGCGACGACGTGGTTGTTGGTGACGATGTGGCCCTCGGTGTCGAAGACGAAACCGGTGCCGGTGCCGCCCTCGCCGCTGCTGCTCTCGGCCTCGATGGTGACCGTGCTGGGCAGTGCCGTGGAGGCGACGGCCGCGATCGTGCCGGGGTCGCGCTTGAAGTCGCCGCCGGCTTCGGAGGAGGAGACGGTGGTGGAGCTGGAGCTGTCGTCGTTCTTGGCCAGGGTGTAGCCGAGGCCGCCGCCCAGACCGCCCGCGAGCAGCGCCGCCACCAGGATCGCGGCGGCCAGCCCGCCACGCTTGCGCTTGGGCTCGGGGGCGGGGGCCTGCTGGTACGGGGCTCCCCATCCGGCGTCCGGGCCGCCGGAAGCACCGGGAGCACCCGGAGTGCCGAGCCCGTCCTGGCCGTACGCCGAGGTCTGCGTCGGCGTCGCCGACGGGCCGCTCGGCGGCGGCGGGGGCGGCCAGCTGCTGTCGGGGGCGGAGCCGGAGGCCGCGGGGGCGGCGTACGGGGAGCCGGTCTCCGGGGCGGCCGGCGGCGCGGGCGCCGGGGGCTGGTCCGGGGCCGGAGGCGCGGGCGCGGGGGAAGCTGCCGGAGTGTCCACCGGCACCGGAGGCGCGGACGGGGCCGGGGGTACCGCAGTGCCCTCGTTCTCGGTGCTCACAGCTCTTCTCCTCATGCTCGGTCACGCAGCTGTGCCGGTGTTTTTGTATGCCGTCAGCTTTTCCCACGGGCCGTCAGGGCACCATAAGCCGTGCCTGTGGGTCCGCGGTCATTCTTTATATAGGATCTTTTATCGACAAGCGGTGCATCTCAGGCGCCTTGCAGAGGCCCGCAGGCTCCCCGCATTCCATCCGACCCGACGGCTACCCCGTCCCGGTGGCACCATGACGCGGTGACCCTCGCACGACAGCACCGGATCCAAGTCGTCGCCCACCGGGGAGCCTCCGAAGACGCCCCGGAGCACACCCTGGCCGCGTACAAGAAAGCGATCGAGGACGGCGCCGACGCCCTCGAGTGCGATGTACGGCTGACCGCGGACGGCCATCTGGTCTGTGTGCACGACCGCCGGATCAACCGTACGTCCAACGGCCGCGGAGCGGTCTCCGCCCTGGAGCTCGCCGATCTCGCCGCCCTCGACTTCGGCTCCTGGAAGCGGACCCCGGCGGGGCGCGTGCGGGACGAGGACCCCGACTGGGAGCACCGCCCGGAGGACCCCGCGGAGACGTCGGTGCTGACCCTGGAGCGGCTGCTGGAACTGGTCGCCGACGCCGGGCGCCGCGTGGAACTGGCCATCGAGACCAAGCACCCCACGCGGTGGGCGGGGCAGGTCGAGGAACGGCTGCTGGTGCTCCTGAAGCGGTTCGGCCTGGACGCGCCGGCCGCCCCGGAGGAGTCCCCGGTGCGGATCATGAGTTTCTCGGCGCGTTCGCTGCACCGCGTGCGGACCGCCGCCCCGACGCTGCCGACGGTCTATCTGATGCAGTTCGTCTCGCCCCGGCTGCGCGACGGGCGGCTGCCCGTCGGCGTCGGGATCGCCGGCCCGTCGATCCGGATCGTCCGCGGTCACCCGGGGTATGTGGAGCGGCTGCGGCAGTCCGGGCACAAGGTGCACGTCTGGACGGTGAACGAGCCGGAGGACATCGACCTCTGTGTGGAGCTGGGGGTCGACGCGATCATCACCAACCGCCCCCGCGCGGTGCTGGACCGGCTCGGCCGCTGACCGAAAACCGCCCCTGACCGCAGCTTCGTCACGGGTAGTGCTCCGGCGTGTTCGGTCCGTATTCGATCGTTTCGAATGCGTCACCGGAGATGAATCGGCCGGTTTCCGGTACAGGCCAATGGGGCATCCACACCGTGGCGTGGGGCGAAGGAGGTCTCGGGGGTGGCGTTGGTGGTGGCACAGGAGGTGCCCACGTCGTCGAGCATGGCCGTACCCCATGGCCCTGCGGGCGTGGGGAAAGCACGGCACCGTATGCGTGATCAATTGCGCAGAGGCGGCGTGGCGGAATCGGTCATCGACGATGCCGTACTGATCCTTTCGGAACTTTTGAGCAACGCCTGCAAACATGGCCGGCCATTGGGTGATGCCCTCGCCGGGGACGGTGACGTCCGGGCCGCGTGGCGCGTCGATCCGGGCGGCCGACTCCTGGTCGAGGTGACGGACGGGGGCGGCCCGACCCGCCCGGCCCCGGCCACTCCGTCGGTCACGGCCCACGGCGGCCGCGGGCTGAACATCATCACGGCCCTGGCCGACGACTGGGGCGTACGGGACGAGCTCCACGGCGAGGTCACCGTATGGGTCGTGGTCCACGAGGACGTCCATGATCCGGATGCCGGGCACCGCCGCGACGACTTCGCTACGCGCGTCGCCGCCCCGTCGGTGGCCGCCATGCCGGAGCTGGACTTCGCGGACGCCTTCGACGACCTGGACTGAGCACCGTCCGGGGCCCTCGGGGGAGCACCTCCGCACCGCCGCCCGGGTAGTCCACGCCCGGGGCGTTGTCCACAGGGGCCCGTCGGTCATGGCGCAAACGGCTAGGCTCCCGACGTACGAGATGAGCCGTCACCGGGAGACACCCACCATGGCCAAGAAGCGACCCCAGACGAAGGCCACGCGGCCGCAGATCACCGACGGTGAGGTCCCGGTCGTCGGTGCCCGTGAGCCCTGCCCCTGCGGAAGCGGCCGCCGCTACAAGGCCTGCCACGGCCGGGCCGCGGCCCACGCCGTGACCGAGCTGGTGCACCGCCCGTTCGAAGGGCTGCCGGGCGAGTGCGACTGGGTGGCGCTGCGCGAGCTGGTGCCGGCCGCCACCGCCGAGCTGACCCTGAAGGGCGGCCTGCCCGAGGGCGTCCCGTCGGTCACCCTGGCCACGGTGCTGCCGATGGCCTGGCCCGCCCTGCGCCGCGAGGACGGCTCGGTCCTGCTCGGCCTGCAGAACGACACGGCGTCCGGTGACATCAGCCGCGACCTCGCCGACACCCTCGAGCGAGCCCTTCAGGCCAAGCCCGGTACGCCCGTCCAGGGCCGCCGCGCGCCGGCCGACGGACCGCGCCTGCAGGACCTGCTCGACGCCGAGGGCGCGTTCGAGCCGGTGGTGCACAGCGGCTTCGAGTTCTGGGTGCCGGACGTGGAGAACGCCACCCCCGAGGTGACCGCCTCCCTGGAGCGGGCCAACGCCGCGGCCATCCCCACCGTGAAGCTGACCGGCGTCGATGCCGCCTACTGGTGCGAGACCCCGGAGAAGAACCACCTGCGCTGGGTCATGCCGCACCCCGAGGAGCAGCTTCTGGACGCGCTGGCGCGGCTGCACGCCGCGGGCCGTTCCAGCCTCGGTGAGGGCACCCGTCTGGTGGGTTCCTTCCGTGCTCACGGGCTCACGGTGCCGGTCTGGGACCTGCCGAGCGGCGTCTCGGCCGAGGACATCGAGAAGCCGGCGGCCGAGTTCGCCGAGCGCCTGGCCGCCGCCCTCGCCACGGACGCGCCGCTCACCCCGGAGGAGCGCCGGGCGCGCGGCGGACTGACCAACCGGCAGGTCACGCTCAGCTGACGCGAGCCCCGCGGACCCGGCCCGGCTGACCGACCGGTCAGCCGAACCGGGTCCGGCGCATCGGATGAATCGTGTCACAACTCCCCCTGGAACAGGGGGAGTCGGTGTCCGAATAGCCGAGGCAATCCTGAGATCGAATTTGCGAACCGCCGATCTCTTGTTACCGTTCCAGTAGCCCGGTTGCTGGTGCATCCCCCGTCGCCAGCAACCGGGTCTTTCCATGTGCGATCCGGCGCCCGGTGCGCGGCCGCGCCTCAACTGCCGTCGAGTGGCCCCGAGTTGCTGCCGACCCGCAGCAGCAGCGGCCCCCGGCCGCCCCGTTCCGCGAACTCCGCGACCGCCGTGTACCCGCTCACCGGACCCCGGCCGCCCTCGCGGGGGGTCTCGCAGCTCGCCGGCTCGTCCTCGGCGCCGACGGCACAGCGGATCCGCACGGTACGTCCGCCGGGCTCCATCAGGGTCAGTACGGCGTCCAGGGAGCGGCCGGTGGCGTTGCGGTAGTAGGTGCGCGCCCAGTTCTCCTCGTTCTGGGTCAGCACACAGGTCTGCGCCTCGATGCCGTCGGGCGAGGTGAGCTCGGGCCCGCAGCGGGCGGCGGTGGACAGTCCGAGGCCGAGGAGGAACGGGGAGCGGCGGGCGTCGGGTCCGGCGCCGCCCCGGTCCGACGGCGCCCGGTCGTCCCCGGCGCCCCCGTCCTCTCCGGCATGCCCGGCGCCCTCGGCGTCCGAGGCCTCCCAGGCGCCCTCCCGCGCGGATTCGGGCCCAGCGGCCGGCCCGGCGCCCAGGGGCCACCCGGTGCCCGGCTCCGCCGTACTCGTGGCGCCCCGGGACCCCACCGACCCTCCGTAGGCCACCGCCAGCGGCAGTGCCACCGCGCATGTGGCGGCGCCCGCGACGGCGAGCAGTCGGAACCTTCGGGCGTTCGGTGCGGCCGTTGACCGGTGGCGGCGCGGCGTTCGGGACCTGGGGCCCCCTGAGTGACGCGGCATGAACAGGACGATAACGATCCATGTCGGGCGCCCGGTTCCGCGCGCGCCCGACACCCTAGAACTCGGGCGCGCTCACACCCGTACGAGTGAGGGCGTCGACCATGGCGCCCACCACGGTCTCCACGTCCGGGACCCAGGGGGCGGCCGGGCCGGGCAGCGGGGCACGCTCCCAGCGGATCCGGCCCTGTCCGGTCTCGGAGGGGGGCAGGGCGAGATAGCCGCCCTCGCTGTGGAAGCGCAGCGAGCCGGGGACGAAGTCCTGGGCGTACAGCAGGTCGCCCAGCCGTTCCATGGAGTACGGCCGGACGAGCACGGCCCACCGGGCGGCGGACGCGACGACCGGGCCGACGCGGACGCCCTCGCGGTCCAGCGCGGCCAGCGCGCGGGCGGCGGCGGAGGCGGGCAGGCTGACCGCGCAGGGCGCCTTGTGGCCGGTGGCCAGGACGATCGGTGCCGTCGGCCGGTTGGTCCACCACCAGCGCACCATGCGTTCGTCGGTGGTGGCCGCGAGCAGGCCGGGGTCGAAGGGATGGGCGCCGGGCACCGGGCACTCCGGGTCCGGGCAGCCGCAGCGGTCGCGCCCTTGCGGGTCGGCCGCCACACCCGGGAGTACGGGCCACTGCCATTCCGTCGCGAAGGTCAGGGCCGCGCTGATCAGTTCACGCCTCCCGTCGTTCCGCCTGGACAGGAGCCTGCGTCGCCTTCCGGGGATCTCGCGCATGAGCGCTCGTCCTTTCCGTTGCACGCCTGGCAACACCGTGGGCCACATCACATCATGTGTCGATCACTTCACTGTGCGTACCTGCTGGCGCATCACACCCTGCGTCGAAGCGCGGGGAACCCCTATGGGCCGAGCGTTGGCTGCCTCCGCCGCCGTGTTTCAAAAGCGTGGGGCCTGGCGTGGGGTGGCGAAGTGTGGCGTTTGCCGTCCCGCGTATTTCTCTCCGCCGCCGCCACGGGAGGATGGGGCACGGTCGTCGGTGGATAGGACGCCCGGGTCCGTCGCCAGGTTCCGGGCGGTTCCCAACCACCCCTGGCCTTCACCGAAGTACGTACCCATCACGACCGCTGTGACGCTCCGTCGAGCAAGCCCAGTCGACCGCAATATGGGCTTACCCGAGGCAGTTTTAAGCCAACTTTGCCTTTCCGCAAGAGAGTCGGCTCCAAGTCCCTGAAATCACACTGACACCACCAATCCCACCAGGACAATGCTGGACATCTCCTCCTGACTGCGTGTACATGTGGAGACATTGCCAGCGGCGCAGATTGACATGGGGGTTTGCGATGCTTTTGAGCAATACGCGCCGGTCGGAAAGCCGGACGCCATGAACGCCCCGCACCCTCCGAAAGTGGCCGGAATCGATTCAACGGTTCCGGCGCCCGCACACACTGTCGCGCCCGCGTCGCTGGCCCCGGGCGTCCCTGCCGCGGCGACCGGACCAGGGGCTCTGCTCCAGGACCGGCTCGCCGGCTGGGTCTCCGATCTCACGACCCTGCACGAGCTCACCGAACGCCTGGTCCGCACGGACACCCTCGCGGACGCCCTGAACGAGCTGCTGCGCGCGGGAGCCGCGCTCGTGGGCGCCCGGCGCGGACTCGTCGTCCTGGAACCCGCCGACGGCCTGGCGCCCCGCGGCACCGTCGGCCTCGGCCTCGGCCCGTCGGATCTCGGCCACCTGGAGACCGTCCCGCGCGGTGCGCTGCCGTACGGCGACCTCCTCGACCCGCCCGCCGGACGGCCCGGCGGCGTCGCCGAGATCGTCCGCCCCGACCTGTTCGCCGAGGACGGGCTCGACCCCCGCCACCGCGAGGTGGCCGCCCGCCTCGGCTACGCCGCCAGCTACGCCCTGCGGCTGTCCACCGACACCGCCGGCCGCCTCGGCGCCGCCGTATGGGTCTACGACGAGCCCGCCGAGCCCACCGAGCGGCAGCGCCATCTCGTCGGCCTGTACATCCGTTACGCCACCGAACACCTCGCCCGGCTCCTCGAGGTCGAGCACACGCGCGCGTGCATGACGACGATCGCCGAGGAACTGCTCCCCTCCCGGCTGCCCCGGGTCTCCGGTGTACAGCTCGCCGCGCGGCACCGCACCGGCCCGCGCGGGGGCGGTGACTGGTACGACGCGCTGCCGCTGCCGGACGCGGCCCTCGGTCTCGCCGTCGGTTCGGTGACCGGCTCGGGGCCCAGCGCGATTGCCGCGATGGGCCGGCTGCGGGCGTCGCTGCGGGCGTACGCCGTGATGGAGGGCGAGGACCCGGTCGCCGTCCTGTCCGACCTGGAACTGCTGCTCCGGCTGACCGAACCGGCCCGCTCGGCCACCGCGCTGTTCGCGTTCTGCGAGCCCGCGCTGCGCAAGATCACCCTGGCCGGCGCCGGGCACAGCCCGCCGCTGCTGATCGGCGAGCGGCGCACCGAGTTCGCGGAGACCTCCGTCTCCGCCCCGCTCGGGATGCTGGCCTGCTGGGAGGCGCCCAGCGTGGAGATCGAGGCGGAACCCGGAGAGACGGTTCTGCTCTACACCGACGGGCTGCTGCACCGCACCGGCGACCCGGCCGACCGCGCCTTCGCCCGCCTGCACGCGGCGGCGGCCGGCCTGCCCCGCACCAAGCGGCGCGACCCGGAGGCGGTGGTGGACCACGTCCTGCGGACCGTGCTGCCCGACGGGCTGGACGAGGCCGACAGCGAGGAGGACGTGGTCCTGCTCGCGGCGCGGT
The DNA here is from genome assembly GCF_001905845.1 of Streptomyces sp. TSRI0107. GTDB lineage: Bacteria > Actinomycetota > Actinomycetes > Streptomycetales > Streptomycetaceae > Streptomyces. The sequence continues at coordinate 112,193 of NZ_LIVZ01000016.1, forward strand.
TCGAGTGAAGGGCCACAACGGCAGGTGACGGGTCCTTCGGCACCTGGGCTCCCAGCTGTACGACCGTACGATGGGGGAGGTCCAGTGCCGTATCAAGGAGGATGACCGTGGCCGACGAGCTCACCCCGGAGACCCCGGAGGAGACGGAAGAGCCGATCAAGCAGCGGAAGAACGGCCTGTACCCGGGCGTGTCCGACGAGCTGGCCGAGAACATGCGCTCCGGCTGGGCCGACACCGAGCTGCACGACCTGCAGCCGATCGCCCAGGCCGCCGAGACCGCCGCCCGCCGTGCCGCGCTCTCCGCCCGCTTCCCGGGTGAGCGCCTGGTGATCCCCGCCGGCAACCTGAAGACCCGCTCGAACGACACGGAGTACGCCTTCCGCGCGTCGGTCGAGTACGCGTACCTCACCGGCAACCAGACCGAGGACGGCGTCCTCGTGCTGGAGCCGACGACCGACGGCCACACGGCGACCATCTACCTCCTGCCGCGCTCGAACCGCGAGAACGGCGAGTTCTGGCTGGACGGCCAGGGCGAGCTGTGGGTCGGCCGCCGGCACTCCCTCACCGAGGCCGAGAAGCTGTACGGCATCCCCGCCTCCGACGTGCGCGAGCTGGCCGGCAAGCTGCGCGAGGCCACCGGCCCGGTGCGCGTCGTCCGCGGCTACGACGCCGGCATCGAGGCGGCGCTGACCGACAAGGTCACCGCCGAGCGCGACGAGGAGCTGCGGGTCTTCCTCTCCGAGGCCCGGCTGGTCAAGGACGAGTTCGAGATCGGCGAGCTGCAGAAGGCCGTCGACTCCACCGTGCGCGGCTTCGAGGACGTCGTGAAGGTCCTCGACAAGGCCGAGGCGACCAGCGAGCGGTACATCGAGGGCACCTTCTTCCTGCGCGCGCGCGTCGAGGGCAACGACATCGGCTACGGCACCATCGCCGCCGCCGGACCGCACGCCTGCACGCTGCACTGGGTGCGCAACGACGGGCCCGTGCGGTCCGGTGATCTGCTGCTGCTCGACGCGGGTGTGGAGACGCACACGTACTACACCGCCGACGTCACCCGCACGCTGCCGGTCAACGGCCGCTACAGCGAGATCCAGAAGAAGATCTACGACGCCGTGTACGAGGCCCAGGAGGCCGGTATCGCGGCGGTGAAGCCGGGCGCGAAGTACCGGGACTTCCACGACGCCGCCCAGCGGGTGCTGGCCGAGAAGCTGGTCGAGTGGGGGCTCGTCGAGGGGCCGGTCGAGCGGGTGCTGGAGCTGGGTCTCCAGCGCCGGTGGACGCTGCACGGAACCGGCCACATGCTCGGCATGGACGTCCACGACTGCGCCGCCGCGCGGACCGAGACGTATGTCGACGGTGTGCTGGAGCCGGGCATGTGCCTGACCGTGGAGCCGGGGCTGTACTTCCAGGCCGACGATCTGACCGTGCCGGAGGAGTACCGGGGGATCGGCGTGCGGATCGAGGACGACATCCTGGTGACCGAGGACGGCAACCGGAACCTGAGCGCTGGGCTGCCCCGCAGGTCGGACGAGGTCGAGGCCTGGATGGCCGCGCTGAAGGGCTGACGTTCCCGCTTGATGGCCGGGCACCGACCGGGTGTCCGGCCATTGTCGCGGTGGAGCCGTGTGCCGGCTCAGCCCCGCGCCCCTTGGAGGGCGTCCAGGAACAGGGCGCCTGCCAGCAGGCCCGCGCTTCCCCTCGGGGCCCAGCCACGGGAGTGCAGGTCGGTGTCCAGGGCCGTCAGCGCCCTGGTTCCCGCCGGGGTCGCCGTGCCGCCCGCCTCCAGTACCGTCCGCGCGCCCGCCTGGACGTGGCGCAGGCCCGCCGGGCCCGCGGTGTGGAGTAGTTCCGTGTCCTGGAGGGTGGACATCACGGTGAGCAGGGCGTCGAGCCTCGCCTGAGATTCGGTGGCCCCCGCCGCGCGGGCCCCGGCCAGTGCCTCCCCTGCCCGCCGTACGTGCGGGAACCCCGCGCGGGCCTCGCCCCGCGCCCCCGGCGCCCCGTACTTCGCCGACACCGCCGCTCCCCGGGAGGGCCTGCGCGGGGCGGCGCGGTCCGGGTGGGCGGCGAGCCGCCTGGCCCGCGCCAGGACGCCGGCCGGTGCCGTTGCCCGGAGCCAGGGCCGCGGCCGCGACCAGCAGACCCAGCGCCCACAGGGCGCCCCGGTGGCCGCCGCCCGCGAGGGCCAGCGTGTGTTCGGTGGATCTGCCGATGGCGCCCAGCTCCGCCCGCAGCCCGGGCGTGGGCGCGCCGGTGCGGCGGGCGGCGGCGGCCATCGCCGCGAGGCCGGGCGCCAGCGCCTTGGCCGTCCAGCGCAGGGTGCGGTGGTCGCGGCCGGTGCCGCGGGCGCCCCGATCGCGTGGGTCGGGCAGGCCGGGCTTGGGGGTCAGCGCCAGCTGCCCGGTCAGGGCGGTCACCGCGGTCCGCGCCAGCGCCTCGTCCTCGCGGCTGTCCATCGCCGTATCTCCTGGCCGTATCTCCTACGACGAAGCGGTGGGCCCCGGCGCGTCGCTCGGCGGGGTACCCGTGGGCGCGCCGCTCGGGGGTGTGCCGCCGCCGGCGCCGCCGCCCGCGCCGGTGTTCTCGGCGTCCGGGTCGACGCCGAGGGTGAGGAAGCCCTTGTAGCCCTTGGACGGGTCCTTCTTCTTCACCGGCTCCAGGGTGAGCAGGCCGCTCGCGGCGCCGCCGCCGTCGTAGACCATGTCGTCGTCGAGCCGGGTGTAGGTGCCGGTGTGCCGGTCGTACGGCTCCAGGGTGAAGATCTGCTCGGCGATGTCGTCGGCGAAGAACAGCTGGCCGGTGAAGTTGACCTTGCCGCCCTCGTAGGTGCCGTCCTCCTTCTCGCCGCCGGTGTGGACCTTGACGTGGATGTGGCAGGTGCGCGGCGTGTACCAGCCGGGGAAGATCGTCTCGAACTTGACCACGCCGTTGGCGTTGGCGATCTGGTAGCCGCGCAGGTACGTGTCGTCGTCGGCGGTGGAGCCGTCCTCGCTCTCGGCCGGGGCCGAGCCGCCGGGGCTGGCGGTGGTGTAACCGGAGTAGTAGCCCCACGCGTCGCAGTGCCAGATCTCCACCGCGGCGCCGGGGACCGGGGTGCAACCGTCGGTGGCGTCGACGACGGTGAGGCGCAGGGTGAGCGGGACGCCGCTCTTGCCCTCGGTGATGTCCTTGCGGACCAGGGCGCCGTCGAGGTGATACGGCCCCTCGGTGACGCTCGTCATCAGCTGCATGCAGCTCTCGCTCGCCGAGGCCGCGCCGGTGCTCGCCGAGGCCGACGCGGTCGCCTCCGTGCCGGCGAACGCCGCCTGGTAGCCGGCGACGGCGAGACCGCCGGCGACGACCGTGCCGCCGGTCACCGCGAGGGCGCGGCGCCGGGTGAGGGATGTGTCCTTGTGGGCCGCCCGTTTCGGGGCGCCCGTCGTGTTCTCCGTCATGAGCGGGAACGTAGGAGCGCAGCCCGTCAGGGAGTTGGGTCCCGCGTAAGAGGGCGCTGTGAATGCGGCAGGGGCTCAGGACGCCGTCATCAGGGGGGCGTTGTCACGCCACTTCAGCATCTTGTCGAAGCTGACCACCGCGCCGCCCCGGCCCGGCTTGTTGCCGAAGTGGACGTGGTCGGCGAGTTCCCGGATGAGGCACATGCCGCGGCCGTGCTCCGCGTCGTCGGCGGCGGGGGCGGGCGCCGGGCGGGAGGTCGTACGGGTGAAGCCCGGGCCCGAGTCGGTCACCTCGATCCGGCACTTCTCGCCATCGAGGTACGCGGTGACCCGGTACGCCCCGGAGGCGCGTCCGCCGCCGTGCTCCACGGCGTTCGCGCAGGCCTCGGTGAGGGCGACGGACAGGTCGTAGGAGACCTCGGGGTCGACGCCCGCCGTCTCCATCGTGCCGAGCAGCAGCCTGCGGGCGAGCGGCACGCTCGCGGCCTCGCGCCGTAGATGGAGTGACCACCAGATGCTCATGCTCCAGCCTCCTGGGCGCCGGCCTCCTGGCCGCGGCTCGACATACCGTTACGTATTACCGCGCGCGTCCGTCCGTAAGCCCTCCGTCAACGTGATGCCGCCCATACGGGGGATGCGCCGAGGGCGCCAATCGGTGTATGTAGGGCCGAATGCGTCAGTCGGCGATTTTGCGGACCTGCCGTATGGCGGCGGTAAGTCCAGTGGGATGATGAGCCCGCCATGTCTGCCCCCCACGCGCGCCCGGCGCCCGCCGGACGCGATCTCCGGATGCTGCGGGCCGCGGTCTTCGCCGCGGTCTGCGTCGTGCTGGCCGCGGCCGGTCACGCGATCGCCTCGTGCGCCACAGTGCCGCTGTGGACGCTGGGCGCGGGCTTCCTGGGGGCCGTCCTGGTCGCGGCGCCGCTCGCCGGGCGGGCGCGCTCGCTGCCGGGGATCGCGGTGCTCCTCGCGGGCGGACAGACGCTCCTGCACATGCTGTTCGGACTGGGGCAGCACGGCACGGCGGGCACGGCGGGCACGGCGGCGACCGCCGCGACCGACGCCTCGCTGGTCCAGCAGGCCGCGCGGCTGGTGTGCGGCACCACCGCCGCGGCCCTCAGCCCCACCCAGGCCCAGCGCATCCTCGCGGACGCCCGGATCGATCCCGGCACGCACCTGGCCCATCAGCCGTCGGACGCCCTGTCCACGGCGGCGGGCTCACCGGCCGCGCTGCTGCCGTCCCTGCCGATGCTGCTCGGCCACGTCCTGGCGGCCGTCACCGCCGGCTGGCTGCTGCGGCGCGGTGACCTGGCGCTGCTGCGCATCCTCGGCCTGTCGGCGGAAACCGTCGCCGACGGCGCGTTCGTACGCTCCCTGCGCGCGGCGCTCGCGCTGGTGCGCGCCCTGTGCGCCGGGCTCCCGGCCGCGCCCCACGCGGGCCCGCGGCTGACGCGCGCCACGCCGCTCACCGTTCCCGAGCCCCGCACTCTCGCACTCCAGCACACCGTGATCCGGCGCGGCCCGCCGACCGCCGTGTTCGCCCTCGCCGCCTGACGCGACGCGACCCGGCACTCCACCCGCGGTGGGGAGGGTCCGCCGTCGCGCGGCACGCGCGCGTGCGCACTTCCGTCTTCGACGGTGCGCCGTTTTGCGCGCGTATCCCTCCCGAGCGGTGGACCGTCCGCGGTCCGCCACCGCGATCACGTCCGTCAACGGACTCTCACTCGAAGTGGAGTGCTCATCACCATGAAGGCTTCCCGTATCGCCGCCGCCGGCGCCCTCGCCGCCTCGGCCGTCCTCGCCCTGTCCGTGCCCGCCTTCGCGCACGTCACCGTGCAGCCGGAGGGCACGGCCGCCAAGGGCGGCTACGCGATCGTGGACTTCCGGGTCCCCAACGAGCGCGACAACGCCGCGACGATCAAGCTGGAGGTCAGCTTCCCGGCCGACCACCCGCTGACCTCGGCGCTGCCCGTGCCGGTCGACGGCTGGGACGTCAAGGTGACCAAGACCGAGCTGGACAAGCCGATCGATTCGCACGGCGAGAAGATCACCGAGGCCGTCTCCAAGATCACCTGGACGGCGAAGGGCGACGGCATCGAGCCCGGCTACCTCCAGAAGTTCCCGGTCTCCGTCGGCCAGCTGCCCGAGGACGCCGACGAACTGGTCTTCAAGGCGATCCAGACCTACGACAACAAGGACGTCGTGCGCTGGATCGAGGTGCCGCAGGAGGGCCAGGAGGAGCCCGACAGCCCGGCGCCCGTGCTGACCCTGTCCGAGGCCGGGGACGACCACCACGGCGGCTCCGGTGCCGAGGAGGCGTCCGAGGAGACCGCCGACGACACCGAGGCGGCCGCGCAGACCACCGCCTCCGAGGAGTCCGGCGACAGCACCGACACCACCGCCCGGGTCCTCGGCATCGTCGGCATCGTCGTGGGTGCCGCCGGCGTCGCCTACGGCGTGCTGGCCGGCCGTCGGCGCGGCAACGCCTGAGGCCAGTCCGCTCGTGGCGGGCGCCGGGGCCGCGGCAGGCCCCGGCGCCCGCCGGATCACTCCCATCCCAGGAAATACCGACATGCGCAAGAAGATGTTCGCGGCGGCCGCGCTGCTCGCCGCCGCCTCCCTGACCCTGACCGCCTGCGGCGGTGACGACGAGGCCGGTTCGCCGGTCTCCGTGGTCTCCGAGGAGACCGGTTCCGACAAGGCCGCCACCGTCCTCGATCAGCCGTTCGAGAAGCCGGACCTGGTGCTGACCGACACCCACGGCAAGCCCTACGACCTCCGCAAGGAGACCGCGGGCAAGCCCACGCTGATCTACTTCGGCTACACCAACTGCCCCGACGTCTGCCCGTCGACGATGAGCAACATCGCCGTCGCCAAGAAGCAGCTGCCCAAGGCGGACCAGGACGAGCTGCGCGTCGTGTTCGTCACCACCGACCCGGAGCGCGACACCCCCGAGGCCCTCGGCAAGTGGCTGAAGGGCATCGACCCCCAGGTCGTCGGCCTGACCGGCGACTTCGACACCATCCAGGCCGGCGCCCGCACCATCGGCATCTCCATCGAGCCGACGACGAAGGAGAAGGGCAAGGTCGTCTCCATGCACGGCACCCAGGTCATCGCCTTCTCGCCGAAGACCGACGCGGGGTACGTGCTCTACGGCGAGGACGCCACCGTCGACGACTACACCGCGGACCTGCCCAAGCTGGTCAAGGGAGAGAAGCCGTGAGGCGCGTCGCGGCGACCGCCCTGCTCGCCGCCGGGGCGCTGGCCCTCGCGGGCTGCGGCACCGGCTCGGACTCCGGTTCCGGTTCCGGCTCCGGCGACTCGGGCGCGGACCTCTCCGTCAGCGGCGCCTACATGCCGCAGCCGGTCTCCGACTCCATGGCGGCCGGCTTCCTGACCGTCACCAACGACGGCGACGAGGCCGCCGAGCTGACCTCGATAACCAGCCAGATCGGCCAGGTCACCCTGCACGAGACCGTCGACTCGGCGATGCGCGAGATGACGGACGCCGAGGTGCCCGCGCACGGCCGGCTCGTCTTCGAGAGCGGCGCGAACCACCTGATGTTCGAGAAGCTGAAGCGCAAGCCGAAGCAGGGTGAGACGGTCGAGATCGAACTGCACTTCGCCGGGACCGACCCGGTCACGGTCGAGATGCCCGTGAAGCCGGCGACGTACCGCCCGGCGTCCGGACACTGAGGGAGGGACCAACCACCGTGCCGCAGACCATCGCCCCGCGCGTCCGAAGCCTGGTGCTGCTGCTCCTGGCCGTCGTCGGCGCGCTCCTCGCCGGTGCGGCGCCCGCCTCCGCGCACGCCGCGCTCACCGGCAGCGACCCCCAGCAGGGTGCGGTGGTCGACAAGGCGCCCGCGCAGGTCTCGCTCACCTTCTCCGAGACGGTCTCGCTGTCCGACGACGCGCTGCGGGTCCTCGACCCCAAGGGCGGGCGCGTCGACACCGGCGAGCCGACCGGCACCGGCGGCGCCACCTACTCGGTGAAGCTGAAGCCCGGCCTGCCCGACGGCACGTACACCGTGTCGTACCAGGTCGTGTCGGCGGACAGCCATCCCGTCGCCGGGGCGTTCACCTTCTCCGTCGGCGCGCCCTCCGAGACCACCGTCACGGTGTCCGGCGAGACGTCGGACGGCGGAGTCGTCGGCCTGCTGTACGACCTCGGACGGTACGCGTCCTACGCCGGGTTCATCGTGCTCGTCGGCGGCGCCGCGTTCGTGCTCGCCTGCTGGCCGCGCGGCGCGGGCGTACGGGCCGTGCAGCGGCTCGTCGTCTCCGGATGGCTGGCCCTCACCGCGGCCACGCTCGGCTTGCTGCTCCTGCGCGGCTCCTACACGACGTCCGGGAAGTTCGCGGACGTCTTCGACCTGGACCTGCTCGGGCAGGTGCTGCAGACCAAGACCGGCGCGGCCCTCGTCTCCCGGCTGCTGCTGCTCGCCGCGGCGGCGCTGTTCATCTCCGTGCTCTTCGGGGCGTTCGCCCGGCGGGTCGAGGGCGAGGGCGAGCAGGACCGGAAGGAGACGCGGGACCTCGCCTTCGGACTCGCCGTCGGCGGGGTCGTCGTGGCCGCCGGGCTCGCGGCGAGCTGGGCCATGGCCGAGCACGCCTCCACCGGCATCCAGCCCGGGATCGCCATGCCCGTCGACGTCGCCCATCTGCTGGCCGTCGCGGCCTGGCTCGGCGGACTCGGCGCGCTGCTCGTCGCGCTGTACCGGGCACCCGTGGAGACCCCGCTCGGGACCACGGTCGTACGGCGGTTCTCCCAGGTCGCCTTCGGCAGCGTGGTCGCGCTGGTCGCGACCGGGATCTACCAGTCCTGGCGCCAGGTCGGCTCCTGGTCGGCGCTCACCGGCACCCGGTACGGGCAGCTGCTGTGCGTGAAGGTCGGGCTCGTGCTGCTGCTCCTCGGGGTCGCGTGGATCTCACGCCGATGGACCGCGAGGCTGGCGGACACGGTGAACGTGGCGGTGGAAGAGCGCGGGGAGCGCGTCGAGGCACGGGTCGGGAGCGCTGGGGCCGAGCGTCGGGCCGAGGGTGCCGGGACGGCGGAGGGCGCCGGCGAGAAGGGCGACAGTGCAGAGAAGGGGGCGTCCTCGTCCTCGTCGGCCTCGTCTTCCTCCTCCGACGCCGAACCCGACCCCGAGCGCGCCGCTCAGCTCGCCCGGCAGCGGGCCGCCGTCGACACCGCGCGGCAGAAGCGGGAGCGGGACGCCGACCCGAACCGGTACGGACTGCGCCGCTCGGTGCTGGCCGAGGCGGGTGTCGCCGTCGTCCTGCTGGCCGTCACCACCGCGCTGACGTCCACCGAGCCGGGCCGTACCGAGGAGGAGGCCAAGGCGGCCACGGCGGCCTCGTCGTCGACCTCCACGACCGGGACCGTCACCCTCGACATCCCCTTCGACACCGGCGGCGAGGACGGCAAGGGCGTCGTCCGTGTCGACCTCGACCCCGCGCGGACCGGCGCCAACGAGATGCACGTCTATGTGACCCGGCCGAACGGCCGGGCCTTCGACGTCCCCGAGGTGAAGGTCGCCTTCACCCTGGAGTCCCAGGACATCGGGCCGCTGCCCGTCGTCCCGGACCACATCACCACCGGACACTGGTCGGCGAGCGGAGTGCAGATCCCCATGGCGGGCGAGTGGAAGATCGCCGTGACCGTGCGGACCTCCGACATCGACCAGGTGACCGTCGACAAGAACGCGCAGATCGGCTGAACCCCACACCATGCCTGACCAGACGGCTGACAAGTCCATTGCGGAGGCCCGGACGCCCGGCACCCCCGGCGCCCCCGGTACGTCCGGCACGCCCCTGAGGGACGGCCTGTCCCGTCGCCGGCTGCTCGGCACCGCCGGTGCCACCGGGCTCGTGCTCGGCGCGGCGGGCGGCGCCGTGGGCTACGCCTCGGCGCCCTCCGCGGCGACGCCGCTCACCTCGCTCGGCGCCGGGGAGGTGATGTTTCACGGGAAACATCAGCCCGGCATCACCACCCCGACGCAGTCCCGCGGCCATCTCGTCGCCTTCGACCTCGCGCCCGGCGCCGGCCGCAAGGAGGCCGCCGCGCTGCTGCGTCGCTGGTCGGAGACGGCCCGGCGGCTGATGGCCGGCGAACCGGCCGGGCAGGACGACACGGACGTCGCCCGGGACGCCGGACCGTCGTCCCTCACGGTCACCTTCGGCTTCGGGCACGGCTTCTTCGGCCGTACGGGACTGGAGAAGCAGCGCCCGGTCGCCCTGGACCCGCTGCCGGACTTCTCCTCCGACCAGCTCGACAAGAAGCGCAGCGACGGCGACCTGTGGGTGCAGATCGGCGCCGACGACGCCCTGGTCGCCTTCCACGCGCTGCGCGCCATCCAGAAGGACGCGGGAAGCGCGGCCCGGGTCCGCTGGCAGATGAACGGCTTCAACCGCTCGCCGGGCGCCACCGCCCACCCGATGACCGCCCGCAACCTGATGGGCCAGGTCGACGGCACCCGCAATCCGAAGCCGGCCGAGCCCGACTTCGAGCAGCGGATCTTCGTGCCCGCGAGCGGGGAGCCCGCGTGGATGGCGAACGGCTCCTACGCCGTCGTACGCCGGATCCGCATGCTCCTCGACGACTGGGAGAAGCTGTCGCTCAAGGCCCAGGAGGACGTCATCGGGCGCCGCAAGTCCGACGGGGCGCCGCTGTCCGGGGGCGACGAGACCACCGAGATGGACCTGGAGAAGGTCGACGCCGAGGGCAACCTGGTCGTGCCGATCAACGCGCACGCCCGCATCACCCGGCCCGACCAGAACGGCGGCGCGGCGATGCTCCGGCGCCCCTTCTCCTTCCACGACGGCATCGACGCCGACGGGGTGCCCGACGCGGGGCTGCTGTTCGTCTGCTGGCAGGCGGACCCGCTGCGCGGCTTCGTGCCGGTGCAGCGCAAGCTCGACCGCGGCGACGCGCTGTCACGCTTCATCCGGCACGAGGCGAGCGGGCTGTTCGCGGTGCCGGGCGGGGCGGCGGAGGGCGAGTACGTCGGGCAGCGGCTGCTGGAGGGCTGACCGGGGTGCGCGGCGGTGAGACGTCCGAGCCATGGGGTGAGACGCCGCATTAGGGTGAGGTCATGCCAGCCAGCTATGCGTATCTCGGCCCCGAAGGCACCTTCACCGAAGTCGCCCTGCGCACCCTCCCGGAGGCGGCGACGCGGGAGCTGATCCCGTACGTGTCCGTGCAGTCCGCGCTCGACGCGGTGCGCAACGGTGACGCCGAGGCGGCGTTCGTGCCGATCGAGAACTCCGTCGAGGGCGGGATCACCACCACCCTCGACGAGCTGGTCGCCGGCCGGCCGCTGATGATCTACCGCGAGGTGCTGCTGTCGATCACCTTCGCGCTGCTGGTGCGCCCGGGCACCAAGCTGTCGGACATCAAGACGGTCACCGCCCACCCGGCCGCGCAGCCCCAGGTGCGCAACTGGCTGAAGGCGAACCTCCCGGACGTGACCTGGGAGTCGGCCGCCTCGAACGCGGACGGCGCCCGGCTGGTGCAGGAGGGCCGCTACGACGCCGCCTTCGCCGGTGAGTTCGCGGCCGCCCGGTACGGCCTGGAGGCCCTGGAGACGGAGATCCACGACGCGGAGAACGCCCAGACCCGCTTCGTGCTGGTCGGCCGCCCCGCCCGGCCCGCGGCGCCGACCGGTGCGGACAAGACCTCCGTGGTGCTGTGGCAGCGCGACGACCACCCGGGCGCGCTGCGCGACCTGCTGGGCGAGTTCGCGTCACGCGGCATCAACCTGATGCTGCTCCAGTCCCGCCCGACGGGCGCCGGCATCGGGAACTACTGCTTCTGCATCGACGCCGAGGGCCATATCTCCGACCGCCGGGTCGCCGAGGCGCTGATGGGACTGAAGCGGATCTGTCTCCAGGTGCGCTTCCTCGGTTCGTACCCGCGGGCGGATGTCCGGCCGGGCGAGGTGCTGCCGCCTCGGCAGGGGACGTCGGACGAGGCGTTCACGACGGCGTCGGACTGGGTGGCGCGCTGCCAGGACGGTCGGTTCTAGCCAGTCCCACTGTCCCACTGGTCCTACCTGCCGATTTTCGTTGTCCACAGAAGTTATCCACAGGTCCGCTTCTCGACCTGGGGACAAGTCGACAACGAAGTGCGATGTAGTCGACAAATCGCCCTACAGGCGGCAAGGCCGTCCACAGGGCCACAGGTCACCCTTCGTCCATCTGTTTCCTTCGATCAATCCTTTGGGGTGACCCAATTCCACTCGAAAGTGGAGGCGGGGGTGGTTTGGATCTGGAATTCCTCGTCCCGCTTGCCCGATTCGGAATGATCACTTCCGGTGTCCACAGATCTTTCGCACAGCCTGTGGATAACTCTTCGCGGCTGTGGATTCCTGTGGACGAACGGTCCTCAAGTCCCGCCCGCCACAAGGGATTCCAGAAGGTTCCGGTCAACGGGCGACCTTCCGGAGTGCCCCGTTCCGGGGGGTGAGATCCTTTTTATTGACAGCGTAGAGCACAGTCGGCAAATGGCGCATAACGGAACGTAAGTGGCGACGCGGAATAGTGGGTCGTGAGCCGTCACCCCGCACCGGTAGCCTTGAGCGCGTGATTGACCTTCGCCTGCTCCGTGAGGACCCCGACCGTGTGCGCGCGTCCCAGCGCGCCCGTGGAGAGGACGTCGCGCTCGTCGACGCTCTCCTGTCTGCCGACGAGCGGCGCAGGTCGTCCGGCGTCCGCTTCGACGAGCTGCGGTCCGAGCAGAAGTCGCTCGGCAAGCTCATCCCCAAGGCCTCGCCGGAAGAGAAGGCCGAGCTGCTGAAGCGGGCCGAACAGCTCAAGGCCGACGTCAAGGCCGCCGAGGCCGAGCGCGACGCCGCCGACTCCGAGACCCAGGAGCTGCTGCTCAAGCTCGGCAACCTCGTCCACCCCGACGTGCCCGTCGGCGGCGAGGAGGACTTCGCCACGCTGGAGACGCACGGCACGATCCGCGACTTCGGCGCGGAGGGCTTCGAGCCCAGGGACCACCTGGAGCTCGGCCAGCTCCTCGGCGCCATCGACGTCGAGCGCGGCGCGAAGGTCTCCGGCTCCCGCTTCTACTTCCTCACCGGCGTCGGCGCGCTGCTGGAGCTCGCGCTGGTCAACGCCGCGATGGCGCAGGCCACGGCGGCGGGCTTCACCCCGATGCTGACGCCCGCGCTGGTGCGCCCGCAGTCGATGGCCGGCACCGGCTTCCTCGGCCAGGCCGCGCAGGACGTGTACCACCTGCCGAACGACGACCTGTACCTGGTCGGCACCTCCGAGGTGGCCCTCGCGGCCTACCACATGGACGAGATCATCGAGGCCGACCGCCTCCCGCTGCGTTACGCGGGCTTCTCGCCCTGCTTCCGCCGCGAGGCCGGCTCGCACGGCAAGGACACGCGCGGCATCTTCCGCGTGCACCAGTTCGACAAGGTCGAGATGTTCTCCTACGTGGCTCCGGAGGAGTCGCAGGCGGAGCACCAGCGCCTGCTGGAGTGGGAGAAGCAGTGGCTGACCTCGCTCGAGCTGCCGTTCCGCGTCATCGACGTCGCCTCGGCCGACCTGGGTTCCTCGGCCTCCCGCAAGTTCGACTGCGAGGCGTGGATCCCGACCCAGGGCAAGTACCGCGAGCTGACCTCGACCTCGGACTGCACCGAGTTCCAGTCCCGCCGCCTGTCGATCCGGGTCCGTGACGGCAAGCAGGTCCGGCCGCTGGCGACGCTCAACGGCACCCTGTGCGCCGTGCCGCGCACGATCGTGGCGATCCTGGAGAACCACCAGCAGGCCGACGGCTCGGTGCGCGTGCCCGAGGTGCTGCGCCCCTACCTGGGCGGACGTGAGGTTCTGGAGCCGGTCGCCAAGTGAGTACGGCCTCCGGGTTCCCGTTCCGGCTGATCGCCACCGACCTCGACGGAACGCTGCTGCGCTCCGACGACACGGTGTCGCGGCGCACCCGTGACGCGCTCGCCGCGGCCACCGCGGCGGGCGCCGCGCACATCGTCGTCACCGGGCGCGCGGTCCCGTGGACCCGGCCCGTTCTCGACGACCTCGGCTACCAGGGCCTCGCCGTCTGCGGCCAGGGCGCCCAGGTGTACCACGCCGGCGAGCACCGTCTGCTGACCTCGGTCACGCTGGACCGGCAGCTCGCCGGGGTGGCGCTGGCCAAGATCGAGGCGGAGACCGGCCCGCTGTATCTGGCGGCGAGCCGGGACGGTCTGGACGGCGATGTGCTGGTGGGCCCCGGTTACGAGGTGCAGGGCACCCTTCCGGCGGTCCCGTTCACGGACGCCTCCGACCTGTGGACCGCGCCGCTGAACAAGCTGTACATCCAGCACCCCACCCTCGACGACGACGAGCTGGCCGCGATCGCCACGCGGGTGGCCGGCGGTTTCGTCACCGTCCTCATCGCGGGCGAGGGCATCGTGGAGCTGCTGCCGCTCGGACTGTCCAAGGCCACGGGTCTGTCCCTGGCGGCGCGGCGGCTGGGCCTGAAGGCGGCCGACACGCTCGCTTTCGGCGACATGCCCAACGACATCCCGATGTTCGGCTGGGCGGCCCGAGGCGTGGCCATGGCCAACGCCCACGAGGAGCTGAAGGCGGTCGCCGACGAGGTGACGTCCTCCAACGAGGAGGACGGGATCGCCGTGGCGCTGGAACGACTGCTGGCCTAGCCTCGGGCTGCCCAGGACGCCTCTTTCGAACAGAGGCGAAGGCGGGAAGGGCGGCCCACGCGAGTGTGCGTCGCGTGCTCGAAGCGGCCGCCCCGGGCAGCTCCCCGTGTGCGGCGGGCTCTACGGAGGGGTGCTGACTACTCCGGAGCCCGCCGGCGGCTGCCCTGAAGGGAGTGCGGCGTACTGCCGTGCATGGGCATCGCCGGACTCCTCTCCCGGTTCGTGGTGGACGACAACCACTGTGCCGGTGTGAGGAGTCGGGCGCCACCGATTAACGGGGCCGTCCGCGGCGGGGCGGCTACTCCTCGCCCGCGAGGGTCAGGGAGCGCAGTTTCTGCCCGGCGTACCAGGTGGCGAGCACGGTCACCGCGGCCAGCAGCACCGTCGCCGTGGTCAGCCCCACGTCCGAGGTGATCAGATCTCCGCCGGAGACCTTCTGGGCCACCGCCAGCGACCACTGCTGGACGCTGAGGGTGCGGGCGCCGGGCACCAGGGAGCCGAACAGCGCCTCCCAGACCAGGGCGTAGACCAGCCCGAACACCACGGCGTGCCGGGAGACCGTGCCGAGCAGCAGGAACAGCGCCGCGTAGGCGATGGACGCCACCAGCGCGGCCACCGTGTAGGCGACGGCGATCTGCTGTCCGTTGCCGTTGAGGATCAGGCCCGCGACGAGGGTCGGGATCGCCGAGAACACCATGGTCACGGCGATCGCGACGATGAGTTTGGTGTAGATGATCGTCGGCCGCTTCAGCGGCTTGGACAGCAGGTACACCACGGAGCCGTCGTCGATCTCCGGGCCGATCGCGCCGGTGCCGGCGATGACGCCGATGATCGGGACCATGGTGGCGAGGGCGAAGCCGCCGAGGACGTTCACGGCCGTCTGGTCGTCGGCGCCGGACAGGGCGCGCACCGCGACGGCGATGACGATCAGCAGCAGCGGCAGCGCGCCGAGGATGAGCGCGCGGCGGCGGCCGAGCAGGGCCCGGTAGGTGAGCCGGGCGACGGTGGGGTCGTACATCTTCGGCCTCCTACGCCGCGACCAGATACGAGAAGACGGACTCGAGGGACTCGTCGGACGGCGAGACCGTCAGCAGCCGGATGCCGTGGTCCCGGGCCACCCGGGGCAGCAGGGCGGTGAAGCGGCCGAAGTCGACGGCCTGGATCCGCAGCGCGCCCTCGGCGAGGTCCACCTCGATGCCGGAGGTCGACGGGTCGGCGATGAGCGCGGCCGCGAGGGCGCGGTCGTCGCTTGAGCGGACCAGGTAGCGGTGCGGACGGTCGGTCATCAGACGGCGGATCTTGCGGAAGTCGCCGCTCGCCGCGTGCCGGCCCGCGACCACGACCTCGATGTGCCAGGCCAGCTGCTCGACCTCTTCGAGGATGTGGGAGGAGAACAGCACCGTGCGGCCCTCGTCGCCCATGCGCCGGAGCAGGTCCATGAGCTGCATGCGCTGGCGCGGGTCCATGCCGTTGAACGGCTCGTCGAGCAGCAGCAGCGAGGGGTCGTGGACGAGCGCGGAGGCCATCTTCACGCGCTGCCGCATGCCCTTGGAGTAGGTGGCGATCTTGCGGTCCTGCGCGTACTCCATCTCCACCGTGGCCAGCGCCTTCTGGGCGGCCTTGGCGTCCAGGCCCTGGAGTTCGGCGTTGGCGAGGACGAACTCGCGGCCGGTGAGGAAGTCGTACATCGCCTCGCGCTCGGGGACGATGCCGATGTGCTTGTAGATCTGCTCGTTGCGCCACACGGGCTGCCCGTCGAGGGTGACCGTGCCGGTGGAGGGGGCGAGGAAGCCGCCCATCATGTTGATGAGGGTGGACTTTCCGGCGCCGTTGGGGCCGAGCAGGCCGGTGACGCCGGGGCCGATCGTCATGGTGATGTCGTTGACGGCGACCACGTTGCCGAACCAGCGGGAGACGTGGTCGATGCTGAGCGTGGTCACAGGCCCACCTTCCGGTAGCGGCGCATCAGCAGGCCGTAGCAGCCGGCGATGAGGCCGAGGGAGACGAGGACGTAGACGGCTCCCTGGCCGTCACCGGGGCCGACGTTGCCGGGGAACGTCGAGGTGGCGCCCAGGAAGGCGGACTGCACGCCCTCGATGAGGGTGATCGGCGAGAAGAGGCCGATCCAGGCGATGGCGTCGGTGGTGTCCTGTTCGAAGGCGATGGCCTGGAGGGTGGTGACCGCGCCGTAGGTGATGGTCAGTACGGCGATCACGGCCGCGATGCCGAAGCCGCGGCGCGGGGTGACCGCGGCGATGACCAGGCCGATGCCGGCGAAGAGCAGCGAGAGCAGTGCCACGGAGACGAGTCCCTGTGCGAATCCCTTGGTCTGGTCGGCGAAGTCGAGCTTGGCGAGCAGCGCGCCGATGTAGAGCACGAGCAGCGGGGCGGCAGTCAGCAGGAACAGCGCCGAGGCCAGCGCCGCGTACTTGGCGCGGACGTAGTCGGCGGTCTCCATGGGCCGCGAGAAGTACAGCGGGACGGTCTTGAAGCGCAGGTCGCGGGAGACCGACTGGGGTGCCTGCGAGGCGACGTAGAGGCTGATCACGGCCTGCATCAGGATCGCGTAGCGGGTGTAGTCGACCGGGAGGTCGTCGGCCTTGGTGGCGACGGCCACGGCGACCATGATGCCCGCGGGCAGGCACATCACCACGAACAGCAGCATCGGCAGCACCTTGGACTTGGCCGAGCGGCCGAGGCCGTAGGCGCCGCGCAGGGACTGCGAGTAGAGCGAGCGGCGGGCGTAGGCGCGGCCCAGGCGGGGGCCGTCGTAACCGCGGTAGCCGATGTTGTGGATGCGGCTCTGGTCGCCCGGGCCCGACGGGGCGTCCGAGGTGGGCAGGGGATGCTCAACCGCCATGGCCCACGGCCTCCTTCCGCTGGTCGCCGGTCTCCTGGAAGACCTCCGAGATGTGATGACGGCGCTGCTCCATGCGGACCAGGCCGAGGCCGAGGTCGGCGACGATGTCGCGGACCAGGTCGTAGGTCTCCTCGCCCTGGGCGGTGAGGAGCAGGACGTGGCCTGCGCCGGGCAGGCCGCCGGCGTGGTCGGCGGTGATCCCGCGGGCGTGCAGGGCGTCGCGCATCGCGCGGGTGCCGTCGGGGTGTTCGTCGCTGTCGGTGACCTCGATCGCCAGGGTGGTCGTGGTCTGGGTGAAGTCGGTGGTGGAGCTGGAGCGCAGCAGCTTGCCGCCGTCGATGACGACCACGTGGTCGCAGGTGCGTTCCAGTTCGCCGAGCAGGTGGGAGGTGACCAGGACCGAGATGCCGAAGTCGGTGTGGATGCGGCGGATCAGGGCGAGCATGTCGTCGCGGCCGACCGGGTCCAGCCCGTTGGTCGGCTCGTCCAGGAAGACCAGCCGCGGGTCGTGCACCAGGGCCTGGGCGAGTTTGACGCGCTGCTTCATGCCCGTGGAGTAGCCGCCGATGGGGCGGTAGCGCTCCTCGTACAGCCCCACGTGCCGCAGGGTGTCCGCGGTGCGTTCGCGGGCGGCGGCGGGCGGGAGGCCGGACATGCGGGCCATGTGGACGACGAACTCGGTGGCCGAGACGTCGGGCGGCAGGCAGTCGTGCTCCGGCATGTAGCCGACGCGCTCGCGGATGGCGGCGCCCTCGGTGGCGACGTCGAGGCCGAGCACCTCGGCGCGGCCCTCGGTGGCCGGGGACAGACCCAGCAGGATCTTGATCAGTGTGGACTTGCCGGCACCGTTGGCTCCGACGAGTCCGGTGACACCGGGCCCGACGTCCACGGAGAGCCGGTCAAGCGCGGTCACCCGGGGGAACCGCTTGCTCAGGCTTTCGGTCGCGATCACAGTCACGTCATAGAAGGTAGTGACGCGGACCACGCCGGGCGTCACCCCGCAGAGCCGTCTTCGCGTCAGCCTTCAGTCGTACGGACCCGTAGGGGATGCAGTGCCTGAGAGCTACGGATCACGCGTCGGAGCGCGAGCGATCACGCCTATTGACGCGGACTCTAACAACTGCGAGATTCAGGCCTGTCAAGTTACGGGCGCGTAGCGCAGTCGAAGGAGCCGGCATGACCACGGCGTTGACAAGCGGACTCTCAGCGGCGGCACTCTCCGCGGAGCTGGACGGGTTCCGGCAGGTCCAACGGCTCGCCTACGAGTGCGCGGAGGCCGTCGCCGCACAGCTCAAGCCGGGCGTGACCGAGCGCGAGGCGGCGCGCATGCAGCGGGAATGGCTCGGCGCGCGGGGCGTACGGGACTGGTTCCACCTGCCGTTCGCCTGGTTCGGCGACCGCACCGCCTTCGTGAACTTCCGCGTCCCGCTCCAGTTCTTCCCCACCAACCGCCGGCTGGAGCCCGGGATGCCGTTCATCCTGGACATGGCACCCGTTCACCGGGGCCACACCGCCGACATCGGCTACTCCGGCTCGCTCGGCATCAACCCCGTGCAGAACAAGCTGATGGCCGACCTGGAGGCGCACCGCGAGCTGATCCTGCGCGAGGTGCGCGAGCGCCGCTCGCTGCGGGAGATCTACGAGGACGTCGACCGCCTCATGGTCCGCCAGGGCTACGCCAACCGGCACCGCGCGTATCCCTTCGGGGTGATCGCGCACAAGGTCGACCGGGTGCGTGAACGGCGCTTCTCGCCCCGGCTGTTCGGGTTCGGGACCCAGTCCCTGAAGGGGCTCGCGGCCGACGCGCTGCACGGCCACCGGGAGGGCTGGTCGCCGCTGTGGTCGCCGTACCGCTTCTCCGACCACCCGCCGCAGCCGGGCCTGTGGGCGGTCGAACCCCACCTCGGCTTCCGGGGAACGGGCGCGAAGTTCGAGGAGATCCTGGTCGTCACCGACTCCCGGGACCCCGAGGAGAGCGCCTTCTGGCTGGACGACGATCTGCCGCACGTGCGGCGCTGGACGGAGGAGAAGTGACGGTGCTCAGGGGCGCGCGGGAACGCTGGATACGGACCGGTGGCGTCGAGCTGTGCGTGGCCGAGCTGGGCGACCCCGAACAGCCGACGGTGGTCCTCGTGCACGGCTATCCCGACAGCAAGGAGGTCTGGTCGGAGGTGGCGACGCGGCTCGCCGGCCGCTTCCACGTGGTGCTGTACGACGTACGCGGCCACGGGCGTTCGACCGCGCCGCAGCCGCTGCGGGGCGGGTTCACGCTGGAGAAGCTGACGGACGACTTCCTCGCCGTCGCCGACGCGGTCAGCCCCGGCCGGCCGGTGCACCTGGTGGGGCACGACTGGGGCTCGGTGCAGTCCTGGGAGTTCGTGACGGTCAAGCGCACCGAGGGCCGGATCGCCTCCTTCACCTCGATGTCCGGGCCCTCCCTCGACCACTTCGGCCACTGGATCAACAACCGCCTCAAGCGGCCCACCCCCCGCCGGGTCGGGCAGCTCCTCGGCCAGGGCGCCAAGTCCTGGTACGTCTACCTGCTGCACACTCCCGCCCTGCCCGAACTCGCCTGGCGCGGCCCCCTCGGCAAGGCCTGGCCGCGCATGCTGGCGCGGCTGGAGAACGTCCCGGCCGGCGACTACCCCACCTCCTCGCTGCGCACCGACGCCGCCCACGGCGCCTGGCTGTACCGCGACAACGTGCGGTCCCGGCTGCGGCGCCCGCGCGGTGACGCGTACGCGCACGCGCCCGTGCAGCTGATCACCCCTGTCGGTGACGTGTTCCTGTCCGAGCGGCTGTACGACGAACTGGAGCAGTGGGCGCCGCAGCTGACCCGGCGTACGCTGCCCGCGAAGCACTGGGTGCCCCGGACGCGGCCCGACCGGCTGGCCGCGTGGATCGAGGAGTTCGTCACCGGCGTGGAGGGCGGACGGACCGCCCCGGCCACCGGCAAGGGACGCTACGCCGAACGGTTCGGCGGCCAGCTGGTGCTGGTCACCGGCGCCGGCAGCGGCATCGGGCGGGCCACGGCGTACGCGTTCGCCGAGGCCGGGGCGCGGGTGATCGCCGTCGACCGGGACGCGGAGACGGCGGCGCGTACGGCGGAGATGGCGCGGCTGCTGGGAGCGCCGGCGGCGTGGGCGGAGACCGTGGACGTCTCCGACGAGCAGGGCATGGAGAAGCTCGCGGAGAAGGTCGCCGCCGAGTACGGCGTGGTGGACGTGCTGGTCAACAACGCCGGGATCGGGCTGTCGGGGTCCTTCTTCGACACCACGCCCGAGGACTGGAAGAAGGTCCTCGACGTGAACCTGTGGGGTGTCATCCACGGGTGCAGGCTATTCGGGAAGCAGATGGCGGAGCGGGGCCAGGGCGGGCACATCGTCAACACCGCGTCCGCGGCGGCGTACCAGCCGTCCAAGGTGCTGCCGGCGTACAGCACCTCCAAGGCGGCGGTGCTGATGCTGAGCGAGTGTCTGCGAGCGGAGCTGGCCGGGCAGGGCATCGGGGTCAGCGCGATCTGCCCGGGGCTGGTGAACACCAGCATCACCGCCACGGCGCGGTTCGCGGGGGTCGACGCGGAGGAGGAGCGGCGGCGGCAGAAGCGGACCGCCCGGCTGTACGGGCTGCGGAACTACCCGCCGGAGAAGGTCGCCGACGCGGTCCTGCGGGCGGTGGTCGAGGACCAGGCCGTGGTGCCGGTGACTCCCGAGGCCCGCGGGGCGCATCTGCTGGCGCGGTTCCTGCCGGGGGTATTGCGGAGGGTGGCTCGGGTGGAGCCGCGGTTGTAGTCCGGCTCGGCCTCGGCTTCGCCTTCGGCCGTCGAGGGTTCCCACCCGCACCCGTCGAACTTCGTCGTCGGGTGCGGGTGGCCCCCGTGGGATGCCGTCGCCGTCGGCGGCTGCCGGTGGTCACTGCCTGCCGGTGGCCAGACCTCAGGGCCCCCACCTGCGGCGCATCGCGTTGTCAGTGCCTGCCCCTACGCTCGCAAGTGATGGCACGGACATGGACATGCGTCGGTCTCCGGTGGACGGACAGCGGACCCGTCCTCCGGTGGGGCGGGGGACGGCGCAGTGCGCTGGGCTGGGGGCGGCGGGTGGCGTTCCGGGTGGTGGACGGGGGTGAGCGCAGGTGTCTCGGGGCGCGGGGGCACGGGTGCCCGGTGCGGGCCGTGGTGGCGGGCCGGAGTACCGGCGGGCGGTGCGAGGAGTGCGCGCGGCTGGAGCGGGCGCACTCGGTGGCCGCCGACACGGTCGCCGACGATCCACGGCCGTACCACGTCTACCTGGCCTGGTTCGGGCCCGGCATGACCAAGGTCGGCATCACCGCCGTGGAACGGGGCTCCGCGCGGCTGCTGGAGCAGGGCGCGGTCTGTTTCAGCTGGCTCGGCGCCGGGCCGCTGATGGCCGCGCGGCGGACGGAGGAGCTGCTGCGGGCCGCGCTGGGCGTGCCGGACCGGATTGCGTACGCCGAGAAGCGGGCCGTGCGGGCCGCGCTGCCGGCGACGGAGGCCGAGCGGGCCGCCGAGCCGGCCGAGCTGCACGCCCGCGCGGTGGCCCTGCCCGGCTGGCCGGAGTCCCTGGCCCCGGAGCCGTTCCGGCCCGTCGACCACGTCCGGGCCTTCGGGCTCGCCGCCGCGCCCCCCGCCGTGGCGGAGGTGACCGAGCTGGTGCCCGGCGGGGCGGTGAGCGGGGAGCTGGTCGCGGCGGCCGGGCCCGACCTGCATGTGGCGACGGGCGGCGGCCGGGTCGTCGTACTCGATATCCGGTTGATGACGGGCTGGGACCTGGTGTCCGCTGGGGGTGACGAGCTGTCGGTGCCGGTGCGGGAGCTGCGCGGCGCGCCGGCCCATGAGCAGGGCGGGCTCTTCTGACACCGGGCGCGGCGACGGGAGGAGGAACGGGCGTGGACATCACCGTGCAGTGGGTGCGCACGCTGTGGACCAAGCGGTCCCGCGGCGGCCCGGCCGCCGTCCGGCGGAACGCCGTACCCGTCGCCTTCGCCCTGCCGGACGGCGTCCCCGCCCGCGCCCACACGGTGCGGCTGCACGAGTGGGACGACTTCACGCCCCGGCACGGGTGGGCGGAGCCGAGACGGGTCGGCGTGGAACTGCGGGAGCGGGACGGGCGGCTGCGGGTGCTGCCCCGCGTGGAGCCGCTGTACGGGCAGCCCCCGCGGCCCCGCCGCCCGCCCGCCGTGCGGCTCGCGCCCGGCGAATGGGTGCGCTGGCAGCTCAACCACCGGTTCAGCAGCGCGGCCGGCATGCGGGACTGGACGTACTGGCTGGACACGTTCAACATCGCCTACGGCGAGGTACCGGCCGCCGACGTCTTCCTCGGCACTCCCGCCTTCCACGTGGACGAGCAGGGACCCGTGCGGTAGCTGAGAGACCTCTGTCCACGGCCTGTGTGTTTCTCAGGAAAATCACAGGTTGCCGAAAGGACGCTCTCAGAGCGCCCCGACAGGGTGTTCAGCATGACCACGACCTCGCCCCAGGGGCGCACCGAACTGCTGAGGCCGGACGGGAGCCCCGTCCGGGTGCTTGTGGTGGACGACGAGCTGTCGATCACCGAGCTGCTGTCCATGGCCCTGCGCTACGAGGGCTGGCAGATCCGGACGGCGGGCGACGGCCACGGTGCCGTGCAGACCGCGCGGGAGTTCCGTCCGGACGCCGTCGTGCTGGACATGATGCTGCCGGACATGGACGGCCTGACCGTGCTCGGGCGGCTGCGCCGCGAGCTGCCGGACGTCCCCGTCCTCTTCCTGACCGCCAAGGACGCCGTCGAGGACCGTATCGCCGGGCTGACCGCCGGCGGCGACGACTACGTCACCAAGCCGTTCAGCCTGGAGGAGGTCGTCGCGCGGCTGCGCGGGCTGATCCGCCGCTCCGGCGCCGCCGACCGGCGTTCCGACTCGCTGCTGGTCGTCGGCGACCTCACCCTGGACGAGGACAGCCACGAGGTCACCCGCGGCGGGGACTCCATCCACCTCACCGCGACCGAGTTCGAGCTGCTGCGCTTCCTCATGCGCAACCCGCGGCGCGTCCTCAGCAAGGCGCAGATCCTGGACCGGGTCTGGTCGTACGACTTCGGCGGGCAGGCCAATGTCGTCGAGCTGTACATCTCCTACCTGCGGCGGAAGATCGACGCCGGCCGCGAGCCGATGATCCACACCCGGCGCGGCGCCGGCTACCTGATCAAGCCCGCCGTCTCATGAGCGGGCGACGACGGCCGCGTCCGCAGCCGCGCACCCTGCGGACGCGGCTCGTCGTCGCGTCCGTGGTGCTGATCGCCGTCGTCTGCGCGGTGATCGGCTCGGTGACGACGCTCGCGCTGCGCTCCTATCTCTACGGCCAGCTCGACGGCCAGCTCAAGGAGGTCGCCGCGCGCGCGTCCGGCAGGTTCGACCCGCCCGACAAGGACGTGACCGGGGGCGGCGGCGCCGGTCTGATCGGCGGGCAGGACAAGCCGCCGGAGGACATCGACCTGACCAAGTTCGTCGCCCGTGGCCCGCAGCCCGTCGGCACCATCGCCGCCGAGGTGCGCGACGGCTCGATCGCCGAGGCCAAGGTCGGCAAGAAGGCCGCCGACGACAACAACGTGCCCCAGCTGAACCCGGAGCCGCTGAGCGACGCCCAGACCGAGGCGCTCGGCTCGGTCGCCCGGGACGGCGACGCGCACACCGTGGACATCCCCGGCCTCGGCGGATACCTCGCGCGGTACCAGACCGGCCCCAACGGCAGCTACTACGTCGCCATCCCGACCTCCGACGTCACCCGCACCGTCAACACCCTGATCATCGTCGAGGTCAGCGTCACCGCCGCCGGCCTGGCCGCCGCCTTCCTCGCCGGAGTGGTGATCGTCGGTGTCGCCACCCGCCCGCTGCGCAGGGTCGCCGCGACCGCCACCCGGGTCTCCGAACTCCCGCTGCACAGCGGCGAGGTGAACCTCGACGAGCGGGTACCGGAGTCGGAGTGCGACCCGCACACCGAGGTCGGCCAGGTGGGCGCGGCCCTGAACCGGATGCTGGACCACGTGCACGGCGCCCTGCACGCCCGCCAGCGGAGCGAGACGCGGGTACGGCAGTTCGTCGCGGACGCCAGCCACGAACTCAGGACGCCCCTGGCCTCCATCCGCGGCTACGCCGAGCTGACCCGGCGCGGCCGGGAGGCGGTCGGCCCGGACACCCGGCACGCCCTGGGCCGGATCGAGTCCGAGGCCGGCCGGATGACCCTGCTGGTCGAGGACCTGCTGCTGCTCGCCCGGCTGGACGCCGGACGCCCGCTCCAGTTCGAGCAGACCGACCTCGTCCCGCTCGTCGTCGACACGATCAGCGACGCGCGGGCCGCCGGACGGGACCACAACTGGCGGCTGGAGCTGCCGGACGAGCCGGCGCCGGTGTCGGCGGACGCGGCCCGGCTCCAGCAGGTCCTCGTCAACCTGCTCGCCAACGCCCGCACCCACACCCCACCCGGTACGACGGTCACCGCGCGGGTGCGGCGCAGCGGTGCGTGGCTGTGCGTGGACGTGCAGGACGACGGTCAGGGCATCCCGCCCGAACTGCTGCCGCACGTCTTCGAGCGGTTCGCGCGCGGCGACTCGGCGCGCTCCCGCGCCACCGGCTCCACGGGCCTCGGGCTGGCCATCGTGCAGGCCGTCGCGACCGCGCACGGCGGCGCGGTGACCGTCGACAGCGTGCCCGGGCGGACCGTCTTCACCGTCCACCTGCCGGCGCTCACGACGCCCACAGCCGCCGAAACGGACCGGCAACCGCACTCACAGGCACGGCACAGCCTCACCACACGGGTGCGACAGGGGAGTTGAGAAGAGTCGGTGCCATGCGAACCGACTCTTCTCCCGGCACCCTGCCGGCGCGGGAGCACCTCCCGGCCGCAGCAGCCGGTACGCCTGTCCTGGACGTAGTGATTCCCGTCTACAACGAGGAGAAGGACCTCCAGCCGTGCGTGCTGCGGCTGCACGAGCACCTGGCACGCACCTTCCCGTACGCGTTCCGCATCACGATCGCGGACAACGCGTCGACGGACACCACCCCGCGGGTCGCCGCCGGGCTGGCCGCCCGGATCCCGCAGGTGCGGTCCGTGCGGCTGGAGCAGAAGGGCCGGGGGCGCGCCCTGCGCACCGTCTGGTCGGCCTCGGACGCGCCGGTCCTCGCCTACATGGACGTGGACCTGTCCACCGACCTCAACGCGCTCCTGCCGCTGGTCGCGCCGCTGATCTCCGGGCACTCCGACCTGGCGATAGGTTCCCGGCTCGCCGGCGGCTCGCGCGTGGTGCGCGGCGCCAAGCGGGAGTTCATCAGCCGCTCGTACAACCTGATCCTGCGCGGCTCGCTGCAGGCGCGCTTCTCCGACGCCCAGTGCGGTTTCAAGGCGATCCGCCGGGACGTCGCGCAGGTGCTGCTGCCGCTGGTGGAGGACACCGGCTGGTTCTTCGACACCGAGATGCTGGTGCTCGCCGAGCGGGCGGGCCTGCGGATCCACGAGGTGCCCGTCGACTGGGTCGACGACCCCGACTCCACCGTCCACATCGTCAGGACCGCCACCGACGACCTGAAGGGCGTCTGGCGGGTGGGCAAGGCCCTGGCCACCGGTTCGCTGCCGCTGGACCGGCTCACCCGGCCGTTCGGCGACGACCCGCGCGACCGCGAACTGCCCGACGTCCCGAGGGGACTGGCCCGCCAGCTCCTCGGCTTCTGCTTCGTCGGCGCCCTGTCCACCCTCTTCTACCTCCTCCTCTACAGCGGCTTCCGCTCCTTCACCGGGTCGCAGATCGCCAACGCGCTCGCCCTGCTCGTCTCCGCCGTCGCCAACACGGCGGCCAACCGGCGTCTCACCTTCGGCGTGCGCGGCCGCGGCGGGGCCGTCAAGCACCAGGCGCAGGGCCTGGTGGTCTTCGCCATCGGTCTCGCCCTCACCAGCGGCTCCCTCGCCGCCCTGGGCGCGGCCACCCCCGACCCCGCGCACTCCACCGAACTCGCCGTGCTGATCGCCGCGAACCTCGCGGCGACGGTGCTGCGCTTCCTGCTCTTCCGGGCCTGGGTCTTCCCGGACCGCACCACCACGACCTGGGGGGACGACACCATGCGGTTGCAGCCGGTGCGTCCGTACGACACCGATCCAAGGGACTTCCGATGACCACGACCACCCTGCACGGCCCGCCCGTCGACACCCCCGCGCCCTCGCCGCAGACCCGGGAGCGGTCGTTCGTACGACGGCTGTGGCGCGGCCGTCCCGAGGACGCGCGCTGGGTCCGCCCGGCCTTCCTCGGCGCGCTCCTCGTCATCGGCGCGCTCTACACCTGGAACCTGACGGCGTCCGGCTACGCCAACTCCTTCTACTCCGCGGCCGTCCAGGCGGGCAGCCAGTCGTGGAAGGCGTTCTTCTTCGGCTCGCTGGACGCGGGCAACGCCATCACCGTCGACAAGCCCCCGGCCGCCCTGTGGCCGATGGCCCTGTCGGTGCGGCTCCTCGGCCTGAACTCCTTCGCCGTCCTGTTCCCGCAGGTGCTGATGGCGGTGGCGACGGCCGGCGTGCTGTACGCGTCGGTGCGCCGCCGCTTCCCCGCGCCGGCCGGACTGCTCACCATGGCGGTGTTCGCGCTCACCCCGGTCGCCGCGCTGATGTTCCGCTTCAACAACCCGGACGCGGCGCTCGCCCTGCTGATGGCCACCGCCGTGTACTGCACGCAGCGCGCCCTGGAGAAGGCCCGGACCAAGTGGCTGCTCCTCGCCGGTACGGCGGTCGGCCTCGCCTTCCTGGTGAAGACGCTCCAGGCGTTCCTGATCCTGCCGGTGCTCGCGCTCGTCTACGTCGCCCTGGCGCCCGCGCCGCTGAGGAAGCGGATCGGGCAGGTGCTGCTCGCCGGTGCGGCGATGGTCGTCGCGGGCGGCTGGTGGGTGGCGGTCGTCGAGCTGTGGCCGGCGTCCTCGCGGCCGTACATCGGCGGCTCGCAGAACAACTCCTTCCTGGAGCTGACCTTCGGCTACAACGGCCTCGGCCGCATCAACGGCGAGGAGACCGGCAGTGTCGGCGGCGGTGGCGGCAACGGGGGCGGCGGCTGGGGCGAGACCGGCTGGGACCGGATGTTCGGCTCGAACATCGGCGGCCAGATCTCCTGGCTGATCCCGGCCGCGCTGATCCTCCTCGTCGGCGCGCTGTTCGCCACCCGTCGGCTGAAGCGCACGGACGCCACGCGCGCCGCGTTCCTGCTCTGGGGCGGCTCCCTGCTGATCACCATGGTGATCTTCAGCTTCATGCAGGGCATCTTCCACGAGTACTACACCGTCGCCCTCGCCCCGTACATCGCCCCGCTGGCCGGCATGGGCGCGGCCCTGCTGTGGGCGGAGCGCGGCCGGGCCTGGGCCTCGCCGACCCTGGCGGCGGCGATGACGGCCACCGCGGCGTGGGGATACGTCCTGCTCGACCGCTCCTCCGACTACCTGCCGTGGCTGAAGTGGCTGGTCCTCGTCGGCGGCCTGCTCGCCGCGCTCGGCCTGCTCTTCGCGAACCGGCTGGGCCGCCGGGTGGCCCTCGGCGTGGTCGCGCTGAGCGTCGTGACCGGGGTGGCCGGTCCGGCGGCGTACAGCCTCACCACCCTCGGCGAGGGCCACAGCGGCTCCATCGTCACGGCGGGCCCGTCGGTCGCGGGCGGCATGGGAGGCATGGGCGGCGGGCGTCCCGGCGGGGGCGGCGGCTTCCCGGGCGGGGGCCAGAACCAGCAGGACGGTCAGCAGGGCGGTCAGCAGGGCCGGCAGGGTCAGCAGGGCGGCGGCATGGGCCAGCCCCCGGCGGGCGGCTTCGGCGGCGGGTTCCCCGGCGGCGGCCAGAACCAGCAGGGCCGGCAAGGCGGCCCGCAGAACCAGACGCCCGGCGGCCAGGCCCCCGGCGGCCAGACGGGCGAGGGGGGCGGCATGGGCGGCGGCGGCATGGGCGGCCTCCTCAACGGCGCCTCCGTCTCCGACGAGGCCAAGGAGCTGCTGGAGGCGAACGCCGGGGACTACACCTGGGCGGCCGCGGCCATCGGCTCCCAGAACGCCGCGAGCTACCAGCTGGCGACCGGCGAGCCGGTGATGGCGATCGGCGGCTTCAACGGCACCGACCCGTCCCCGACGCTCGCCCGGTTCAAGCAGTACGTGGCGGACGGCAGGATCCACTACTTCATCGCGAGCGGCATGGGCGGCGGCCCGGGCGGCGGCGCCGACGGCAGCTCCTCGCAGATCAGCTCCTGGGTCGAGGAGAACTTCGAGGAGGTGACGGCCGGCTCGGCCACCTTCTACGACCTGACCCAGCCGAAGAGCGGGAGCTGACCGGCACCGACATCTCGGCCCTCGGCCCGATAATTGCTGTACACCGTATGGGAGTCCCTATACGGTGTACAGCATGTCATCGACCTCCCAGGTGCGGTCCCCGCAGGACACCCGGGGCGGCCACCCGCAACGCTGGCTGATCCTCGGCGTCATCTGTCTCGCACAGCTCACGGTGCTGCTCGACAACACCGTCCTGAACGTGGCGATCCCCTCCCTCACCGAGGAACTGGGGGCCGCCACGTCCGACATCCAGTGGATGATCAACGCCTACTCGCTGGTCCAGTCGGGTCTGCTGCTCACCGCGGGCAGCGCCGCCGACCGCTACGGCCGCAAGAAGATGCTGATCACCGGGCTCGCCCTGTTCGGCGCGGGCTCGCTGGCCGCCGGACTCGCCGACTCCACCGCCCAGCTCATCGCGGCGCGGGCCGGCATGGGCGTGGGCGGCGCGCTGCTGCTGACCACCACCCTCGCCGTCGCCATGCAGATCTTCACGCCGGAGGAGCACCCCAAGGCGATCGGCATCTGGAGCGCGGTCAACGCGCTCGGCTTCGCGACCGGCCCGCTGGTCGGCGGTTTCATGCTCGACCACTACTGGTGGGGCGCGATCTTCCTGATCAACCTCCCCGTGGCGGCGCTCGGACTGGCCGCCGTGGTCGCGCTGGTCCCCGAGTCCAGGAATCCGCGGGGCGACCGGCCGGACCTGCTCGGCGCGGTGCTCTCCACCATCGGCATGTCGTCGCTGGTCTTCGCGATCATCTCCGGGCCGGAGCACGGCTGGTCCTCGGGCCGGGTGCTGTCCAGCGGCGGCGTCGCCGTCGTCGTACTCGCCCTGTTCGCCTGGTGGGAGAGCCGGATCCCGTACCCCATGCTCGACATGCACTTCTTCCGCGACCGCCGGTTCACCGGCGCGGTCGCCGGCGCGGTGCTGATCACCTTCGGCATGGGCGGAGCGCTGTTCCTGCTCACCCAGCACCTGCAGTTCGTACTCGGCTACGGCCCCCTGGAGGCGGGGCTGCGGACGGCGCCGCTGGCGCTGGTGGTCGTCGTGCTGAACTTCTCCGGGCTGTCCGCCAAGTGGCTGACCAGGCTCGGCACCCCGGTGTCCGTCGCGCTCGGCATGGTGCTGATGTCCGCGGGCCTGGTGTCGATCGCCACGCTCGGATCCGCCGGATACGCCGGGATGCTGCTCGGGCTGGTGCTGATCGGGGTGGGCTGCGCGGTCGCCAACCCCGCGATGGCCCACGCCGTCATGAGCGCCATCCCGCCGGCCAAGGCCGGGGTCGGCGCCGGCGTCAACGGCACGCTGGCCGAGTTCGGCAACGGGCTGGGGGTGGCCGTGCTGGGCGCGGTGCTGAACTCCCGGTTCGCGGCGGTATCCCTGCCGGTGGCGCTGGCGGCGGCCGGCACCGCCGCGGAGCGGGAGCGGGTGATCGACGCGTATGCCGACGGGTTGTCGGTCAGTCAGCTGGTCGGTGCCGTGGCGGTGTTGCTCGGTGGTGTGGTCGCCGCGGTGTTGCTGCGGCGGGCCGAGCGGGAAGAGGCCTGAGAGCCTGGGGGACGCCGCGCGTCGGCGGCCGCGGGTTCGTCGCGGTCGTTCGCGCAGACCCCCTAGGGTGCCTCACGGAACCCGCGCTGGAAGGTGAGGAACGGTATGGCGAAGGACTCGGGGGCGCGGGCCAGCGTCTGGCTGGGCGAGGCGCGTCGTCGGCGCGGCGGGGGGCAGCCGTCCGGGCTGGACCGGGAGCGGATCACCGAGGTGACCGTGCGGCTGCTGGACGCGGAGGGACTGGCCAGGTTCTCCATGCGGCGGCTGGCCGCCGAGCTGAACGTGACGGCCATGTCCGTGTACTGGTACGTCGACACCAAGGACGACCTGCTCGAACTCGCCCTGGACGCCGTCTACGGCGAGCTGCGGCTGCCCGACCCGGACGCCGGCGACGACTGGCGCGACCAGCTGCGCGGGCTGGCCGCCGAGTACCGCTCGCTGCTGGTGCGCCACCCATGGCTGTCGCCGCTCGCCGGCACGTACCTCAACATCGGCCCCAACTCGCTCGCCTTCTCCCGGGTCGTGCAGCGGGTGATCCGCCGGACCGGAATGCCCGCGCACCGGGTGACCAGCGCGATCTCGGCGGTCTTCCAGTTCGTCTACGGCTACGGCACGATCGAGGGCCACTTCTTCGCCCGCGTCGCGGACGCCGGGGTGAGCCCGGACGACTACTTCGAGCAGGCCATGCGCTCGGTGAGCGAGGTGCCGGAGACCGCCGAGGTCCTCCAGGAGTCCAAGGACATCATGGCGGCCCGCGGCGGCGACACGGTCGAGGAGATGCTGGACCGGGACTTCACCTACGCCCTGGACCTGCTGGTCGCGGGCATCGAGGCGATGGTCGAACGGGGCTGAGCCCGGCCTACTGCCCGCCCTCGCCGGACACCAGCCGCGCCGGGAACCCGCCCGTCGCGACCGGCCCCCACCGCTCGGGGGTGATCCGGATGATCGACTTGCCCTGCTTGACCATCGCCTCCCGGTACTCGTCCCAGTCCGGGTGCTCACCGGCGATGTTCCGGTAGTACTCCACGAGCGGCTCGACGGACTCGGGCGAGTCGACGACCTCGGCGGTCCCGTCGATCTGTACCCAGGGCCCGTTCCAGTCGTCGCTCAGCACGACCACGCTGACCCGGGCGTCCCGCTTGGCGTTCCGGGTCTTGGCGCGCTCGGGGTAGGTGGACACCACGATCCGCCCGGAGTCGTCGACACCGCAGGTCAGCGGGGACGCCTGGGGGCTGCCGTCGGCACGGCGGGTGATCAGCAGGGCACGGTGGCGGGGACGTACGAAGTCCAGCAGCTCGGTCAGCGATACGCGGGTGTTGGTCGCGATGTTCGGTGCCATGATCGCAGCCTACGACTGGGGCAGGCCCTAGGGCGTGTCCGCAAAGTGGTTGGCGCGTTGGTCTGTTCGTGGTGCGTCGTCATGAGCTGACTGATGAGTTGTGGGCGGTGATCGAGCCGTTGCTGGCCCCGCCTCGAATGGGCCGTCCGGTGCGTGATCGCCGTCAGGTGGTCAACGGTGTCCTGTGGAAGCTGTCCACCGGGGCGGCGTGGCGGGACCTGCCCGAACGCTACGGCCCGTGGAAGACGGTCTACGAACGCTTCCGCCGCTGGTCGGCCGACGGCACCTGGGACCGGCTGCTGGCCCACGTCCAACAGCACTCCGACGCCGTCGGTGCCGTCGACTGGACCGTGGCATGTGTCGACTCCACGACCGTGCGGGCCCACCAGCATGCGGCCGGGGCCCGAAAAGGGGGCTCTGGCCGGGCGAGGCGATCGGCCGGTCCCGCGGCGGGCTGACCACAAAGATCCACCTCGCCTGCGACGGGCAGGGCCGGCCGCTCGCCTTCACGATCACCGCCGGCAACGTCAAC
>NZ_LIVZ01000017.1 GCF_001905845.1 Streptomyces sp. TSRI0107
TCACAATAACAAACCAACACCCCACAACCCAGGCCCCACCACAACCCACCTGACCCACCATCACCCCAGGTCAGAGCAGTACAGAACACGGCCAACCGGCCGTATGACAAAGCCGGTTGCCGCCGGCGCGGGCAGTACGCCGCACCGGCCGCAACCGGCCGTCAGCGAGAAGTTCAGGGCTGTACGAGCACCTTCAGCGCCTCGCGGTCCGCCATCGCCCGGTATCCGTGCGGGACTTGCTCGAGGCCGATGGTCCGGTCGAAGACCCGCCCCGGCTCGACACGGCCCTCCAGCACGTCGGGCATGAGCTCTTCGATGTAGGCGCGGGTGGGGGCGACGCCTCCGGTGAGGGTGACGTTGCGGTTGAACACGTCGAATCCGACGGGGCCTTCGAGGTACTGGGGCACACCGACGCGACTGACGGTGCCGCCGTCGCGCACGACGCCGAACGCCGTCTCCAGCGCGGTGAGGCTGCCGACGCACTCCAGTACCGCGTGCGTGCCCTGATCGCCCGTCAGTTCCCGCAGCCGCTCTACGCCTTCGTCGCCGCGCTCGGCGATCACCTCGGTGGCGCCGAACTCAAGCCCCAGGTCGGTACGAGCTTTATGACGCCCCATCAGGATGATGCGCTCGGCCCCCAGGCGCTTGGCGGCGAGGACACCCGACAGTCCGACGGCGCCGTCACCGATGACCGTGACCGTCGTCCGGGGGCCGACTCCCGCGGTCACGGCGGCGTGGTGGCCGGTGGCGAACACGTCGGAGAGGGTGAGGAGGGACGGCAGCAGCGCGGAGTCGGCCGCGACCGGCAGCTTCACCAACGTGCCCTCGGCGTAGGGCACTCGGACCGCCTCGCCCTGGCCGCCGTCCACGCCGTCCAGGCCCCACAGACCGCCGTGCGCGCAGGAAGTGTGCAGACCTTCCGTGCAGAAAGTGCAGGTGTTGTCGGCGTACATGAACGGAGCCACCACAAGGTCGCCCACCTTCAACTCCGATATCCCGGCACCGATTTCCTCGACCACACCGATGAACTCGTGGCCGATACGCATGCCTTCCTCGGAAGGGGGCATGGCGGCATAGTGCAGCAGGTCCGTGCCGCAGATGGCGGAACGCAGCACGCGCACGACGGCATCGGTGGGTTCCTGCACCCGAGGATCGGCAACGTCCACGACTCGTACGTCGTCGGCACCGTAGATAACAGTCGCTCGCATCAGTCTTTCCGATCAGGTCGGTTCATCGTTGTCGGCGGACTCGGGCCGGGGTGGAACAGCCCTCTGAGCTGGGCCGAAGGTAACATGCCCGCTGCTCGGCGCCCTCGGGCGAATCCCACCGCTGAAAGGTGCACCTCCTTCGTGACTGACCGCGCGCTGATTTCGACTCCGCCCCCGCATCCGATCGCCATGCTGACCGCCGAGGAGGTGGACGCGGTACGCGCCATCCTCGATGCGGCCGGAAAGCTGGGGCCTTCGGTGCGGTTCGTGTCCGTCATACCGGAAGAGCCGAACAAGGCGGACCTGCTCGCGTTCACACCGGGTTCAACGGTGGACCGTGTCATGAGAGTTCAGCTTCTGGACCGCGCCGACGGCGCGTCTTTCGAGGCGCTCGTCTCGGTCACCCGCGGCTGCGTCGACTCCTTCGAGCGACTGGACACCTCGCGGAGCCAGCTCCCCATCCTCAACGAGGAGTTCGTGGCCGTTCAGGAAATCCTCGACAACGACCCCGGTTGGAAAGAGGCGTTGGCGCGCCGCGGCCTCACCACCGAGACGGTATTGGCCACTTCGCTCTCGGCCGGCCACTACGGCATTCCCGGCGAGGACGGCCACCGCATCGTCCGCGC
This sequence comes from Streptomyces sp. TSRI0107, assembly GCF_001905845.1. Lineage (GTDB taxonomy): Bacteria > Actinomycetota > Actinomycetes > Streptomycetales > Streptomycetaceae > Streptomyces. The sequence goes on from NZ_LIVZ01000017.1 coordinate 1,835, forward strand.
CTTCGGATTCGACCAGCCCCGCAAGACCGACCTGCCCTGGGGACAGCCCATCGACGGACTGGTCGCCTATGTCGACCTGACCGAGGGCAGGGTGCGCGAAATCATCGACCACGCGGTGATCCCCGTTCCGCAGGACCCCGGGAACTTCCACGATCCCGAGTACACCGGCCCGCACCGCACTTCGCTGAAGCCGATCGAGATCACCCAGCCGGAAGGCGTCAGCTTCTCCGTGGAGGACAATCTCGTCCGCTGGGAGAACTGGACGCTGCGGCTCGGCTACAACGTGCGCGAAGGGCTGACGCTGCACGACATCTCGTTCTTCGACAAGAGCCGGGACCGGCACCGCTCGGTGATCCACCGCGCCTCGATCGCCGAAATGATCGTCCCCTACGCCGACCCCTCTCCGACGCGCTTCTGGCAGAACTATTTCGACCAGGGCGAGTACCTCTTCGGCCGGTACGGCAATCCGCTGGAGCTGGGCTGCGACTGCCTGGGCGAGATCCACTACATCGACGCGGTGATCGCCGACGAGGAAGGTCTGCCGCTGACCATTCCCAACACGATCTGCATGCACGAGGAGGACTTCGGCGTGCTGTGGAAGCACACCGACCTCCTCGTCGGCGTGCGGGAGACCCGCCGGCAGCGGCGCCTGGTCATCTCCTTCTTCACCACGGTCGGCAACTACGACTACGGCTTCTACTGGTACCTGTACCTCGACGGCACGATCGGCTTCGAGGCGAAGGCGACCGGCATCGTCTTCACCTCCGGCTACCAGGAGGAGCGCGGCGCCTACACCTCCGAGGTCGCCCCGGGTCTGGGCGCGCCCTTCCACCAGCACCTGTTCTGCGCCCGGCTCGACATGGCGGTGGACGGCCGGCGCAACGCCGTCGACGAGGTCGAGGTGGCGCGGATCCCGATGGGCGAGGGGAACCCGTACGGGAACGCGTTCGGTCGCCGGGTGACCCGGCTGGTCTCCGAGCAGGCGGCGAAGCGCGACGCCAACCCGGCCGCCAACCGGGAGTGGCACGTCGTGAACCCCGAGTCCACCAACCATCTCGGGCAGCCCGTCGGATACGCGCTCGTCCCGGAGGGCCTGCCCACCCTGCTCGCCGACGAGCGGTCCTCGATCGCGGCCCGCGCCGAGTTCGCCCGCCACCACCTGTGGGTGACCCGGCACGCCGACGACGAGCGCTACCCGGCCGGGTACCTGGTGAACCAGCATCGCGGCGGCGCCGGCCTGCCCGCCTGGACGAAGGCGGACCGCGGCATCGACGGCGAGGACATCGTGCTGTGGCACACCTTCGGCCTCACCCACTGGCCGCGTCCGGAGGACTGGCCGATCATGCCGGTCGACTGCACCGGCTTCACGCTGAAGCCGGTCGGCTTCTTCGACCGCAACCCGACGCTGGACGTACCGCCCGGCAGCACCGGGGGCCACTGCCACGGCGGCGCCTGAGACACGGCGCCGAAGGGTGACGGCGGACGCGACGGGCCTGGCCGGTCGCGTCCACGCCCCGGTCAGCGCCGGCGGATGATCTCCGCGTTCGGACGGAACCGGGTCCGCTCCTCCGGATCGACGACGTCGTCGCGGTCGGTGAAGTAGTACGACGTCGTCGTGCCGGCCACCACGTCGAGGAGGAACCGGCCGCACGGCACCGGATGCGCCTCCCAGAGGGGCCCGCGTCCCTCGTTGAGGATCACGGTCCAGTCCTCCGGGGCGACGCCGGGCCGGACCAGCCAGTACAGGACGTGTCCCGAGCCTTCCACGTACGCCCAGGGCACCAGCCCGGCATCGCCGTCGGCCAGCTCCGCCGGCTTCTCCTCGCCCGCCTCCCAGAGGTCCGCGAGGATCTCCGCGCGCTCCGCGCTCTGGGCGACCAGGTCGTACATGGGCTCCGGGCAGCCCGGTTCCAGCAGCCACAGCTCCCCGGCGAACACCCCGCCGCCGTAGGCCTCGACGAGCCGCTTGTAGTCGGCGGGCAGGGCACGGCCCAGTTCCCGTTCCACGGCGTCCCACTCGACGCTCCGCCCGGCACCGGCCGGCGGCGGACAGATCCGCATCAGCTCGTCGACGGCGTCCGGGGCCGCACCCGGCTGTATCTCCCTCGGCATGGCGTCCACCCTGCACCATCCCCGGCGGGGACACGAACGGACCCGCCCCCCTATGCGAGGGGCGGGTCCGAGGGGTCGCGTCAGTCCAGCGGCGAACGGCTGACCCGGATCTTGGACTGGCCGTGCGGCCGCTTCTCCCAGTCGTCCATGAAACGGGCGTGCAGCCCGTGGCGGCGGGCGAGGGTGAGGAGGGTTTCGGTGCGGTAGTAGAAGTCCTCGCGCAGCACCTGGTGTTCGGTGCCCTCGGTGCGGTCGAAGGTGAAGTCGAAGAAGCCGGTCGGTGTCAGCACCCGCCCCACGTTGGCCAGGCACTCCTCGATGACGTCCAGGGGCGAGTGGGAGAAGACGCTGTGCGCGTGGACGACGTCGAAGTGCTCGGCGGGCAGGAAGTCGAGCTTCAGGTCGCCGGTGATGGTCAGGTGCGGCAGCTTGTCCTGGAGTCCGCGCTCGGCGAGGGTCCGCTTCGCCGCGATGAGGATGTCCGGGGAGATGTCGATGCCGTAGTAGTTGCCGGTGTCGAGGTGGTCGATGAAGCGCCAGCCGCCGCGCAGGTTGCCGCAGCCGATGTCGAGCATGCGGTGCTCGGGGCGCAGCCCGTGTTCCAGCAGGTAGTCGAACTGCATCCGCCCCAGGGCGAGCCACCGGTCGTGGGTCTGGCTGCCGACCGCGGCGTCCGGGTCGCGGCGGGTGTCGGAGGCCATCACGGCCCGGTAGTAGCCGACGTGGTCGCGGTGCTTCAGGCGCAGCCAGGCGTCCCGGCCGGCGCGGCGCACGTAGGGGGCGATACGGCCGGGGTGGCGCAGGGCGTAGCCGACCTTGTGGGTCACGGCGGCGCGGTTGCTGCGCAGTTTCCTCGGTGCCTTGGCGTCTGCGGGCATGGCGAAGCGACCTCCGTACGCGAACAGGAACAGGGAGTGGATGCGGGAAGCGGGTGCCGAAGGGGACGGTGCGTAAGGAAATGGTGCGCGCTCAGGCGCGTCGGCGCAGGACGAGGACCGTGCCGAGGAGGAGGGCGACGGTGAGGCCGCCGAGCAGGGCGGTGTCGATCCACTGGAAGGTCCAGTGGTCGCCGGAGGGGTTGGCCTCGTAGAAGCGGTCCGCGGCGGGACCAGCAGGCGCGTCTTGTGGCTCAACACGGGGGTGGATCGGCAGCCGACGTTCATATTGCTGAACAGCAATCACATACACATGTATTGACGCGTCCATAGCAAGCCCTTACCGTCCCGTCGAAGGCCATTTCCGGCCCCCGCGGCGGCACCCGCACGCATCAACTGTTCATCCACTCGAACCGCTCCGCCGCAGGTTGCCACACAACCGAACTGGAGACGAACCGATGCATCTGAGACCAGCCATCCCGGTGATCGCGTCCGCGGGCCTCCTGGCCGGCGCGCTCGTCGCACTGTCCGGCACCACCGCCCAGGCCGCCACCGTCCGCTACGAGGCCGAAACCTCCCCGGCGGTCTGCACCGGCACCATCGACTCCGACTGGACGGGCTACTCCGGCAACGGCTTCTGCAACGGCACCAACGCGAGCGGCGCGTACGTCCAGTTCACGGCCGACGCCCCGGCCACCGGTACGGCCACCCTGCGGATCCGCTTCGCCAACGGCACGACCACGGCCCGCGCCGCCGCCCTCACCGTGAACGGCACCTCCGCCGGATCGCTGTCGTTCGAGTCCACGGGCGCCTGGGACACCTGGGCGACCAAGACGGTCACGGTGTCACTGACGTCCGGCAGCAACACCGTCCGTCTGAACCCGACCGGCTCGGGCGGCCTGCCGAACATCGACTACGCCGAGGTGGAGACGACGGGCGGCACCACCCCGCCCCCCACCACCGGTGACGTCCTCTACGTCGCCCCCAACGGCACCGACGGCGCCGCCGGCACCCAGGCCTCCCCCACCACCCTCACCTCGGCGATCAGCCGCATCACCCCCGGCGGCACCATCTACGTCCGCGGCGGCACGTACAGCCACTCCCAGACCGTCACCATCCCGCCGGCCAAGAGCGGCACGGCGAGCGCCCGGACGAAGCTGACGGCGTACCCCGGCGAGAAGCCCGTCCTCAACTTCTCGGCGATGGCGGAGGCCGACTCCAACCGCGGACTCGCGCTGAACGGCGACTACTGGCACATCACCGGCCTCACCGTCGAACGCGCAGGCGACAACGGCATCTTCATCGGCGGCAGCAACAACATCGTCGAGCGCACGGTCACCCGCTACAACCGCGACACCGGCCTCCAGCTCTCCCGGATGTCCTCGACGACCCCCAGCTCCCAGTGGCCGTCGAACAACCTCATCCTCAGCGCGGAGTCCCACGACAACGCCGACTCCGACGGCGAGGACGCCGACGGCTTCGCCGCCAAGCTGACCTCCGGCCCCGGCAACGTCTTCCGGTACGCCGTCGCCCACAACAACATCGACGACGGCTGGGACCTCTACACCAAGCCCGACACCGGCCCCATCGGCGCGGTCACCATCGAGGACTCCCTCGCCTACGAGAACGGCACCCTCAGCGACGGCTCCCAGGCCGGCAACGGCGACCGCAACGGCTACAAGCTCGGCGGCGAGGACATCGAGGTCGACCACGTCATCCGCCGCAGCATCGCCTACGACAACGGCAAGCACGGCTTCACCTACAACAGCAACCCCGGCACGATGACGGTGTCCGGCAACATCAGCGTCGACAACGCCCAGCGCAACTTCAACTTCGACGCCGGCACCTCGGTGTTCCGCGACAACACCTCCTGCCGGAGCTCCGGTGGCACCAACGACCGCATCATCGGAAGCTCCGACTCCACCAACCAGTTCTGGAGCGGCACCAACGGCTCCCGCTGCGCCTCCTACTCCGGCGCCCTCGGCTGGTCGTACGCCTCGGACGGGCGACTGGTGGTGACGTTCGGCGGCAGGCAGGTCACCTGGTGACAGCCGCTTCGCCCGGCAGGCGCTGAAGGCCCGGCGGCGGCCCGGAAAACCCGTACCCCGTGGCGCCCCGGCGCCCATACCGTGGCGCGATGACGACTCAGGTGATCGTGCTCAACGGTGGCTCCAGTTCGGGGAAGTCCGGGATCGTCCGGTGTCTGCAGGCGGTGCTGCCGGAGCCGTGGCTGGCCCTCGGGACGGACACGCTGGTCGACGCGTTGCCGGCGGCCATGCGGGCCTCGGACGGCGGGATCGAGTTCGCCCCGGACGGTGAGGTGATCGTCGGGCCGGAGTTCCGGGCGCTGGAGGCGGCATGGATCGCGGGTGTCGCAGCGATGGCCCGGGCCGGCGCGCGGGTCGTCGTCGACGAGGTGTTCCTCGGCGGGGCCGGCTCGCAGGCGGAGTGGCTGAAGGCGCTGAGCGGACTGCGCGTGCTGTGGGTCGGCGTCCGGTGCGACGCGGCCGTCGCCGCCGGGCGGGAGGTCGCCCGCGGTGACCGGGTCGTCGGGATGGCCGCGGCCCAGGCCGACCTGGTCCACCGGGGCGTCTCCTACGACCTGGAGGTGGACACCACCCACGCGGAGGCGCTGGACTGCGCCCGGACCATCGCCGCGCACGTCAAGTGATCCGCGGCCGGAACCCGGCCTACGGCACGCCCGCTGGGCGCCGCAGCGCGCCCAGCACCCAGCGCATGTGCTTGCGGTGGGTCACCACCAGGACCGGCACGCTCTCGTCCTCGCACTCCAGGACCAGCGCCTTGCCCCCGTAGTCGGGGAACCGGGGGTCGGTCCGGTAGGGCGGGCGGGCCCGGACCGGGGTGAGGGCCGGGGACGCCTCGCGGCGGAGGGCGGCGCCCGTCGGGTCGAGGGTCGTGGCGAGGCCGGTGGGACCGGCGGCCAGCATGCCGTCGGCGCGCGCGTACGGCACCTCGCCCACGATCACCCCGGGGAAGACCCGCTCCTGGGCGGGGAAGGCCGGGGTGACGGCGACCGTGTCGTCGCCGCTCTCCCTGCGCCGTACGACCCGTACGGCCACCGCGCACACCGCCACTACCACCGGGATGGCCGCGCCGACCACCAGGAACGCCTCACCGGGGCTGGCGGTGGGCCAGGGTGCGAGGGCACCGACCCCGGCGAGGAACACCACGCCCAGGAGCGGGGTGCCGAACTGCCAGGAGTAGGCCCGGCGGGAGATCTGGTGGCGCCGGCGCCACCAGGCCGTGACCACCAGGAAACCCAGCCCGTAGAGGCCGACACCGAGACCCCACGCGCAGAACAGCCGCCAGTCCCCGCGCGGGTCGGCGCTCGTGTAGGCGCGCTGGCCCGGGAAGTCGACATAGCGGATCTGGTCCCGCCAGTACGTGACGTCGACGCGAGCGCCGGGGTGGGCGCCCGGGTAGTTGTGCTCGTAGCCCCGCAGCCGGGTCCGGCTGGACTTCCCGTCGACCTGGTCCAGGTACAGCCAGAAGGGGGCCGACCGCCGGCCCTTCTTCCGCTCCGTCCGCTCGATGCGCGCGGTGACCGTCCGCAGGCAGTCGTCGCCGCGGTCGCCCGGCGCGCAGGCGACGGCCGCGCGGAAGGCACGCTCGTCGTCGAGCGCGCCGCGCAGCGGGACGATCAGCACGAACGCCGAGATCAGCGCGCACACGACGCCGATCGCCACCGCGGCGCGCAGGTGCACGACGGTCCTCGGTGGGCGGGAGATGGCCGGGGTCGTCATGGGCTCATCCTGCGGCACCGAGGCGGCGGCGGACACGGCGGGGTCGGGCACCCTTCGACGACGGTTCACTGCCGGGGACCGGCAATCCGCCGCTGCCGGGCGGTCCCGCTCAGCCGGGGTCCCGCAGCCCCGTGGCCCGGCCCCCGTCCTCCGGGTCCCAGACGACCTCCTGCACCCGCACCACCGCCTCCCGCGCGATCGGGCCGTACACGTGCGGGAAACGGGTCCCCTCGGGAACGCCCGGGGGCGGCGCGGGGTCGGCCTCCTCCCACACGCACTCCGCGGTGAGGCGGGTCTCGTCGATGTGCAGGACCAGCAGCGGCCTGGGCGCGGCGCGGTAGAACGCGTCGGTGATCGCCAGGGTGACCTGTTCGCCGGGCGAGCAGTGGACGAAGCCCTCCTCGGCGAGGGTCGCGGGCGCGTACGGGCGTTCCGGGTCCGCGGTCCAGGCGGTGGCGGGGACGATGTGGTGGATCACCCGCCGGTTATATCCCGGATCGGGTGCACCGTGCCGGGTCCGCGTTGCCTCGCGGGCGTCCGGTCGTTGGTCTCCTTATGCATCGATCGACCGGAGGCCCCCCATGCGCATGACCGACCTCGAGCGGTGTGAGATCCGCCCGGGGCGACTCGTGGAGTGGACGCTGCACCCGGCGGCCGTCGCGGTGGCGGGCGCCCTGCCGGACGACGCGCGTCCGCCCGCCTACGTCCAGGAGTCCCATCTGCGCACCTCCCGCTCGGTACGCCAGGACGGCCTGTTCGTGCCGACCTGGCTGGGAACCGCGTTCGACCTCCCGGGGCGGGTCGATCTCGACGTGCTCCAGGCGGCGCTGCACACCTGGACGCTCAGGCACGAGACGCTGCGCAGCGGCTTCCGCTGGTCCGGCGAGGAGGTACGGCGGTTCACGCTGGCCCCGGAGGCGGTCGCGCTGCACCGCGCGGACATCGGGCACTTCTCGGACGCGACGGTGCTCACCCGCCGGCTGCGGGATCGTTTCGATGCCGGGGCCGACGCGCTGACCTGGCCGAACTTCCTCTTCGCCGCGGTGGTCCGGGACGACGGCGCGAGCGTCTACATGGCGTTCGACCACAGCAACGTCGACGCGTACTCCATCCACCGCATCGCCGCCGAGATCCACGAGCTGTACGCCGCGGGTCTGTCCGGCCACGCCACCGCCGCCACCCCGGCCGCCAGCTACATCGACTTCTGCGCGACGGAGCGCACGGACGCCGACCGCATTGACGACTCCCACGAGATCGTGGCCAGGTGGCGGGACTTCATCGCCCGCTGCGACGGCCGGCTGCCGAACTTCCCCGTCGACCTCGGCCTGGACCCCGGCGGCCCGCTGCCCGAGCAGAAGCTCCTGCACGAGATGCTGGTCGACGACGTCACCGCGGCGGGCTTCGAGGCGTACTGCCGCCCGTACGGCGGCAGCCTGGTCGGCGTCCTGGCCGCCACCGCCCTCGCCGTGCACGAGCTGAGCGGCCTGGACGTGTACCGCACGGTCGTGCCCTTCCACACCCGCGCCACGTCCCGCTGGGCCGACTCGGTGGGCTGGTACGTGGGCGGCGCGCCGGTGGAGATCCCCGTCGCGCAGGCACCCGACTTCGACGGCGCCCTGCGGCTGGCCCGCGACGCGCTGCGGCACAACCGGCGGCTCGCCCGGATGCCGCTGGCCCGGGTCCTGCGGCTGCTGGGCGCCGACTTCCGCCCCACCTCGCCCGACCTGTACTCGATCGTGTCGTACGTCGACACACGCGGCACGGCGGGCTCCGAGCGCTGGCAGGAGCTGAAGGCGTACGGGCTGATCCGCGTCTCGTACGGCGACCAGGTCTGCCTCTGGCTCACCCGGCTGCACGAGGGGGTGCAGTTCGCCTGCCGCCACCCGGACACCGACAGCGCGCACAAGAACCTGCGGCGGTACGTGGAGCGGCTGCGGGAACTGGTGGTGTCGGCGGCCCGGGAAGGGGCGGGGCGGGCGGTGACGCCCGCCCCGCCGTGAGCCGTGCGGGCTACTTCGCGTCGATCAGCTGGTGCGGCGGGACCGTCACCGTGCGGGCACCCGGGGTGCCGCCGAGGACGACCTTGCGCAGGGCGACGTTGTTGTCGAGGTTGGTCTCCTTCAGGCGCTTCTCCGGGTTGGCGATGACCTGGATGTAGTACGTGCCGTTCGGCAGGCCGGTGATGTCGAAGGACTGGCCCGGGCGGTACTGGGTGTAGGTGTCGCCGGAGCCGACGTCCAGGACCTCACGCACCGATATGGAGTTCTGCTCGCCGCAGGCGGTCGACAGGTCGGTGTTGTACGGGTGCCAGTTGGCGTTCTTCACCGTGTAGTCGATCGCGTCGGTGTTGGCGAGGCAGAACGCCTCCTTGCCGCTGCGCACCTCCTTGGTCTGGTCCTCGCTCAGCAGGCGGTAGCTGGCGAAGTCGGTGAAGTGCCAGTGCTCGTGGCCGACGCGCGGGTCCCACTCCATGGTGCCGGTGGGGGTGTAGCCGACCTGCTTGCCGTTCGCGTCGTAGAAGTACTGGTACGCGTCCATCAGGTCCTTGCCGGGGCTGCGGAAGCCGTCCACGACGAGCGGGGCCGGGCCCGCGTTCCAGACGTTGGCGCTGAAGGCGAGGTAGTCCTTGCCGGGCACGTCGCCGTCCTCGCCGTCGGTGATGGCGATGTCCCAGGCCGGCAGCGAGCGCAGGTCGGGCTTGGGCACGTCCGCGGGGACGCCGGCCCGGCCGGTGGGCCGCTTGGCGTTCGGCTTCAGCGCCGGGGCGATCCGGGAGCCGTCGGTGTGGCCGGGGCCGTCACCGAGGTGGTGGGCGAGGCCGCGGTCCTCCAGGGCGTGGGAGAGGGCCGGCGGGGTGGGGGCGTCGGCGCCGCGCGGGCCGTAGTGGTGGGCGGCGCCGGCCTGGGCCGTGCCGTGACCGGCACCGTGACCCGCGCCGTGGCCCGCGCCGTGGTGGGCCGACTTGCGGGCGGCAGCCGCGCCCTGGCCGCCCTCGCCGTCGCCGGTCTCCCGGACCGTCACCTTGATGGTGGGCCGGTCGTCGGGGATGGAGAACAGGTCGCGGTACTTCTTCGCGACCGCCACCTTCGCCGTGTACTCACCGGCCGGCAGGTCCACCGGCTTGTCGTAGTCGACGGTGCTGGAGTTGGACGCCCAGCCCTTCTCCACGCCCCACACCGAGCCCAGCGTGAACGGGTTGGTGGGGCAGCTCTCCGGGTAGTGCGAGGTCGCCGGGGCGTCCGGGCGGATACGGCCGGAGGCGTTGTTCGGGCAGAAGGTGCCCTTGCTCTTGGCGACCTCCTTCCCGGCCGCGTCGGTGACGGTGACCTCCAGGAAGCCGGGCAGCCCGGAGAAGTCCTTCACCAGACCGGCGGGCAGGGTCTTCGTCTTCGTGGTGCCGCCGTCGCGGAGGATCTGCTTGGCGACCACCGGGTCCTTGTACGACTTCCTGGTCACCTTGAACTCCAGCGGCGCGCCGTCGACGGAGACGTACGTGCCGAGGTCCAGGTAGACGCCGGGTTCCCCTTCCCAGCGGTCGATCGTCACGGCGCTCGACGCGGCGATCAGCTTCAGCTTCGGCTTGCCCCCGGCCGCCGGCGTGGCCTTCCCGGCGCCCGGTGCGGCCGCCGCCGCCGCGACGACGACGGTGAGCGCGGCGCCGGTGGCGAGCGTGGCCCGCTTCAGGCGTGTGCGGTTCTTCTTACTGGTCATCGGTTCCTCGTCTGCGAGTGCCGCGGTCGAGCGGCATCGGACTGGGCAGCCCACACCCGGCCGATGTGCCGTGGACGCTCCCCACGCGTCCTGGCCGAGCCTGTGAGCATCCTGTGAGACCGGTAAATCAGGTGTGCGGGTTGCCTGTTGGGACTGAAGAGGAACAGACGAGTCGACTGAGGGGCGTGCGAGGTGGCGCGGGGGGCGCGGAGGCAGCTCGTACCCATTCGCCACGGTTCGCCACCCCTTCCCCGGCATAGAAATATCCACAAGCATGAGCACCCCTGTTCCGGAACTCGGAGGTGCACTTATGCGAGGCGCCCAGAGACGGGCCGAGGAATGGCTCTCCGCGGCGGCCACGGACCCACGCGCGTGCAAGCGCCAGTGGGCGGGGGAGAGCGGGATATCGATGGTGGCCTGCGGGCGGTTCTGGGACGTGCTGACCGTCCCGGAGAGCCTGGGCGTGCTCGCCCTGGACGCCCTGCTGTGCATCCCGCAGGCGCCCGGCCCCGTGCTCGCGGACACCGGATCCCGCCGGGTCGGCTTCTTCCTGCCGCCGGACCCGCAGGGGCGGTGGGTCGGCCCCGACATCCGGTACGCGGGCCGCGGCTCCTGGATCGCCGTCCCCGCCCCGTACCGGGCCGCGGGCCGGCTGCGCTGGCTGGTGCCGCCCGACGGCACCGGGTCGCTGTTCGTGCCCGCCGCCGTCGAACTCGCCCTCCAGCAGGCCCTCGGCACCCTCGCCGGGCACGCCGAGACCCGCGAACGGTGCCCGACGTGCGGGGCGCACAGCGGCTGAGACGGGGGTCCCTCGGCCGGGGCCGTACGACGGGATTGCGATACTCCAGCCCGTGAGCACGGACAACGCCCAGCGGGCCGGACGTCACCAGCCCCCGGCCCGCCGCCCCATACGCAGCTGGCAGGAAGCCGAGCGCAACGCCGCCGCGTGGATGCGCCACTGGGGCTACCACGACGCCGCCGCACGCCCCGGCGGGGCGGACGGCGGCGTCGACGTACGGTCGGCGCGGGCGCTGGGGCAGGTGAAGTTCCAGGCCCACGCGGTGGGGCGGCCGGAGCTGCAGCGGCTGTTCGGGGCGCGCGGGCGGCACATGGACCGGCAGCTGCTGTTCTTCACCGGCAGCAGCTACGCCTCGACGGCCGTCGAGTACGCCGCCGAGAACGACATCGCGCTGTTCGTGTACGCCCTCGACGGCGCGATGACCCCGGTCAACGCGGCCGCCCGCAGGATCAGCTCGGCCGCCCGGCAGCAGAAGCCGGCACAGACCTCACGCCCCACGCCGAAGCCGCAGCCGAAGCCGCAGCCCGCGCGGCCGGCACCGCCCGCGCGGCAGCTCACGCTCTCCAAGGCGTCCGATCCCTCGCGACCGGCCGAGCCCACTTCCCCGAAGGAGTCCCCGAAGGAGCACCGCCCCGGCTCCGCCCGTTTCGCCCTCGGGTTCATCCTCGCCGTCGTGGCCCTGGCCCTGCCCGCCTCCGACAGCTTCGTGCCCCGCCCGAGCCGGACCGTGGCGACGGCGGCCATGCTCGTCGTGCCGGTGCTGCTGATGGTCTGGGGCGTCGTCGAGAAGACCGGGCGCCGGTTCGGGCACACCGCTCTGGGGCTGTTCCTCCTCCAGTTGCCGGTGGGGTGGCTGTGCAACGCGCGGCTGTGGCAGGGCGGCATCGCCCTGACCACCACCATCACCCTGGCGTCCGGCGCCGCGGGCGTCCTGCTGCTGCGGCACGGGGCCCGGGTGCGCGCGGCGGAGGCGGAGGCGGAGGCGGAAGAGCTCACCGCGTCGTCGGCGGGCGGTGCATCGCGAGCGCCCAGATGACGAAGAAGTCGACGGCGATCATGATCAGCGCCCAGAACGGCGCGTACGGCAGGAACATGAACTGGGTGATCAGGCCCAGCGACGCCAGCACGATGCCGACCGCGCGGGCCCACTCGGCGCCCCTGAGGATGCCCGCGCCGGTGAACGCCGCGATCACGCCGAGGACCAGCAGCACCCAGCCCCAGCCGGTGAGGCTGACCTCGTACAGGTAGTGGCCGAGCCGCGCGTACACGTCGTCCTCGACGATCGCGGCGATGCCCTGCAGGACCGCCAGGATGCCGTTGACCAGCAGCAGGACACCGGCGAATACGGTGCCGCCGGAGGCCAGGTCCACGCTCGGGGGCCTGGCGGAGGCGGCGGGTTCGGTGTACCTCGGCTGCTGCTGGCTCATGTCTCGACGATCCGCCGGTCACCCCGCCCCCACCAGGCGGAAGCCTCCGTTCGGGTGACCCCGCACGGCCCGGACCCCGCACGGCCCGGAGTGCGTCGTCACCCGGTCGGGCCTTCACTGGAATGAAGACCCGCACCCTGGGAGGCACCATGGCCCGTCACCGCAGGACCTGGGCCGCGCTCACGGCCGCCGCGGCGGCCACGGCCCTCGCGCTCACCGGCTGCGCCGACGAGGAGAGCAATCCGCAGAACCCGGTCGGCAGCGCCGCCTCGGCGGCGGAGTCCGCCGCTTCCCGGGCCGGCGAGGCGGTGGAGTCGGCCACCGCCGAGGTGCAGCAGCGGTTCGACGACATCACCGGCGGCGTCGACGTCAAGAAGGACGTGACGCTCGGCAAACCCACGACCGACCGTGACGGACGGGCCGCGGTCGAGGTCACCGTGCGGAACACCGCCGGCTCGGCCAAGTCCTTCGCCGTGCAGGTCACGTACAACGACCAGGGGGGCAACTTCCTCGACACGGTCGTGGTGACCGTCAACGACGTGCCGGCCGGCGAGACCCGCTCCGGCACGGCCCGCAGCAACCGGGACCTGAGCGGGAACGTGAAGACCGAGGTGAGCCGCGCCCTGCGCTACTGACCCACGGCCGCGACCCGCACGGCGCCCTACGCCGGGCCCGTGACCTCCACGGCGGCCGGGCGGAGCAGGACGTCGCCGACCCGGTAGCCGGGGCGCAGGACCGCCGTGCAGACAGGGCGTGCGGCGGTCGGGGAGACGTGGTGGACCAGCGCCTCGTGGCACACCGGGTCGAACGGCTCGCCCACCTCCCCGAACGCCACCAGCCCCAGCCCGCCCACCTGGGCGTACAGCACCCCGGCGATCTCCGTCAGGCCCGGCGTGGCCGGCTCCTGGGCGCGGGCCGCGTCGACGACGTCCAGCACAGGCAGCAGCCCGCGCAGCACGTTCGCGACGGCGATCTCCCGCACCGCGAGCCGGTCGCGCCGGACCCGCTCGCGGTAACGGGCGTACTCGGCCTGGACCCGTTTGAGGTCGGCGGTCCGCTCCGCGACCTCGGCGACCAGGCGTTCCCATCCCTGAGACCGGCTGTGCTCCATCTCGGCCTGCCCGTGCACTCGCCTACACGCCTTGGGTAGGCCCGCACGGCCGGGCCTGTCAAGCCCCGGGGGGTGTCCCGCCCTACCCGAGCCAGACCGTGGTGTCCGGCGGGAGCACCCCCTCCTCGTCGAGCGGCGTGCTGCTCAGCAGCAGCTCGCCGGGCGGCAGCGGCACGGGCGCGCCGGACAGGTTGGCCACGCACCGCCAGCCCTCGCTGCGGTCGAACGCCAGCACACCGTCCGGGGTGTCCTCCCGCCAGGTCAGCTCCTCGCCCTCCAGCAGCTTCCGGCGCAGCTTCAGCGCCAGCCGGTACAGCTCCAGGGTCGAGCCCTCGACCCCGTCCTGCGCCTCGACGGCGTAGCGCGCGAAGACGTCCGGCTGCGGCAGCCAGGCGCCGCCCGCGCCGAAGCCGTACGACGGGCCGGTGGTGGTCCACGGAAGCGGCACCCGGCAGCCGTCGCGGCCCTTGCGGACGTGGCCGGTCTGCTCCCAGATCGGGTCCTGGAGGACGGCGGTGGGCAGGTCGGCGACCTCGGGCAGGCCCAGTTCCTCGCCCTGGTAGAGGTACGACGACCCGGGCAGCGCCAGCATCAGCAGGGTCGCGGCGCGGGCGCGGCGCAGCCCGGCGGCGGGGTCGACGGCCGGGGCGCTGCCGCCGGACAGCAGCCAGGCGTCGAGGTCGGTGCCGGGCGGCAGGACCAGCCGTGAGGCGTGCCGTACGACGTCGTGGTTGGACAGCACCCAGGTGGCGGAGGCCCCGGCGGCGCGGGCGGTGGCGAGCGAGTCGGTGATGACGCGGCGCAGTTCGCCGGCGTCCCAGCGGGTCTTCAGGTACTCGAAGTTGAAGGCCTGGCCGAGTTCGTCCGGCCGGGCGTACAGCACCCGGCGGGGGCCCGGCACCCAGGCCTCGGCGACGGCCATGCGGGGCGGGGAGTAGGCGTCGAGGATCTTGCGCCAGTCGCGGTAGATCTCGTGGACCTCGTCGCGGTCGAAGAAGGGGTGGGTGCCGGGGGCGAACTCGGTCAGGTACTCCTCGTCGCTCAGCTCGGGCGCCCCGAGGTCGCGCAGCGGCTCGCTCAGGTCCTTGGCGAGGGCGTGCGCGACGTCGACGCGGAAGCCGTCGACGCCCCGGTCGGACCAGAACTTCAGGGTGGTGCGGAAGTCGGCGCGGACCTCCTCGTTCTCCCAGTTGAGGTCGGGCTGTTCGGGGGCGAACAGGTGCAGGTACCACTGTCCGTCGGGGACGCGCTGCCAGGCGCTGCCGCCGAACACGGACTGCCAGTCGGTGGGCGGCAGTTCCCCGCCGGGGCCGCGTCCGTCCCGGAACACGTACCGGTCGCGGGCGGCCGAGCCGGGCCCGGCGCGCAGCGCCTCCTGGAACCACACGTGCCGGTGGGAACTGTGGTTGGGGACGAGGTCGACGATGACCTTCAGGCCCAGCCGGTGCGCCTCGGCGGCCATCGCGTCGAAGTCGTCGAGGCTGCCGAGGCGCGGGTCGACGTCCCGGTAGTCGGCGACGTCGTAGCCGCCGTCGGCCAGCTCGGACGGATAGAACGGGCTCAGCCACAGCGCGTCGACGCCGAGCGCGGCGAGATGGGTGAGCCGCTGGGTGATGCCCTTGAGGTCGCCGAGTCCGTCGCCGTCGGCGTCGGCGAAGCTGCGGGGGTAGACCTGGTAGATGACGGCCTGGCGCCACCAGTCGGGGTTCTGGGAGGAGAGGTCGAGCACGCGGTCTCCTTCGCGGCATTGCGGGTGATGCGGGTGACAGTGCAATGACTGTCCAGATCGCCGGAAAAGCGAACATTCCTTGCGCCGCAGCGGGTTACCGGACGGATTGTCAGATGATGTGATGCCCTTGTTGTCGCAGGGCGTTCTGTCGCCGGATGGCGCTCTGTCGTCGTGCGGCGTTCCGCCGACGAACCGTCAGGCCCCTGCCGGCCCTTCCACCGTCGCCAGCCACAACTTCACGTACCGGTCCACGTCCACGTCCAGGGCCACGTCCACCAGGCCCGGTGCGCGGCCCTCGCCGTGGATCTCGGCCTCGCCGGGGCGGGGGCGACGGTCGACGACGGTCTGGCCGCGGGCCGGCCCCGGGGCGAGGGAGACCTCGACCGGCAGCAGACGCGTGGTGAGGCCGGCCGGGTCGGCGACCGCGCACACCGCGCCCGCGTCGCCGAGGCCGCCGCCCGGGTCGGCCGGGTCGGCGTCGGGGGTGGCCGGGCGGTGGGCGAGGAGTTCGCCGGCCAGCCGGGCGCCGGGCTCGGTGCTCGCCCGCAGCCGCCGGACGTCGGGGCCGGGGACGACGACCCGGGTGAACACGTCGAGTCCGTACATGGTGATCGGCACCCCGGCGGTGAGCAGCACCGCCGCCGCCTCCGGGTCGTGCCACACGTTGAACTCGGCGACCGGCGTCGCGTTCCCGCAGGCCACCGCGCCGCCCATGAACACGATCCGCTCGATGTTGCGGGTGACGTCCGGGTGGGTGCGCAGCAGGAGGGCGATGTTGGTGAGCGGGGCGGTGGGGATCAGCGTGACCGGGCGGGGCGAGGCGAGGATCTCGCGGCGGAGCAGGGTGACCGCGTCCACGTCGGCCGGGGCGCGGGCGGGGGCGGGCAGACCGAGGTCGCCCATCCCGTCCTCGCCGTGCACGTGCCGTGCCGAACGCGGCGGCTCGACCAGCGGCCGCTCGGCGCCCCGCGCGACGGGGATCCCGGGGGCGCCGGCCTGCTCCAGCACGGTGAGGGTGTTGCGCACGACCCCGTCCACCCCGGTGTTCCCGGCGACACAGGTGACCGCGCGCAGGTCGAGCCCCGGGTGCCGGACGGCGAACAGGAGGGCCAGGGCGTCGTCGACGCCGGTGTCGCAGTCGATGATCACGGGGATGGGCCGGCCGGTCACGGGCACTCCTTCCGTCTGCGACGAACCCTATGCGGACTCCCCGCTCCCCGCGGCCTCCCACAGCGCGGTGCCGCGCGCGGCGACCCGCTCCGCGACGCGCCCCAGCAGGGCGTCGGCCGGCAGGACCCCGGGCCGCCGCCCGTCCCGCAGCCGTACGGCGGCCAGTCCGCCGCCGGCCTCCCGCTCGCCGACCACCGCCTGGTACGGCACGAGCCGCGCCGCCCGGATCCGCGCGCCGAGGCTGCCCTGCCCGGGCCCGCGCAGCTCGGCCCGCAGCCCCAGCCGTACGGCCCGTTCCACGATCTCTCCCGCCGCCGCCTCCTGCGCCTCGGCGACCGGCAGCACGACGAGCTGCACGGGCGCGAGCCACGCCGGGAAGGCGCCGCCGTGCTGCTCCATCAGGTGCGCGACGGCCCGCTCGACGCTGCCGATGACGCTGCGGTGCACCATGACCGGCCGGTGCCTGCCGCCGTCGGCGCCGATGTAGTGCAGGTCGAAGCGTTCGGGCTGGTGGAAGTCGATCTGGACGGTGGAGAGGGTGGACTCGCGTCCGGCGCCGTCCACGACCTGCACATCGATCTTGGGCCCGTAGAAGGCGGCCTCGCCCGGCACGGCCTCGTAGGCCACCCCGGCCGACTCCAGCACCTCCCGCAGCAGCGCGGTCGCCCGGCGCCACAGCTCCGGGTCGGCGACGTACTTGCCGCCCTCGCCGGGCAGGGAGAGCCGGAAGCGGGCGGCCCGGATGCCGAGGTCGGCGTAGGCGCGGCGGATGAGGGCGAGGGCGTCGCGGGCCTCCGCCACGGCCTGGTCGAGGGTGCAGAAGATGTGGGCGTCGTTGAGCTGGATGGCCCGGACGCGGGTCAGCCCGCCGAGCACCCCCGACAGCTCGGAGCGGTACATGCCGCCCAACTCGGCGATGCGGAACGGGAGTTCCCGGTAGCTGTGCGAGCGGGAGCGGTAGATGAGCGCGTGGTGCGGGCACAGGCTGGGCCGCAGCACGATCTGCTCGGCGCCCAGCTCCATGGGCGGGAACATGTCCTCGCTGTAGTGGTCCCAGTGCCCGGAGATCTCGTACAGCTCCCGCTTGCCGAGCACCGGCGAGTACACGTGCCGGTACCCGGCGGCCCGTTCGGCCTCCCTGACGTACTCCTCCAGGGTGTGCCGTACGACGGCCCCGTCGGGCAGCCAGTACGGCAGCCCGGCGCCCATCAGCGGATCGGTGTCGAAGACGCCCAGTTCGCGGCCGAGTCGTCGGTGGTCGTACGAGGTCATCGCGGTCTCCTCTCGCTTCGAAGCCCTCTCGGTTGCGAGGTGAGCACCGCACGACGAAGCCCCGGGGCGCTCACCCCGGGGCTTCGGACATCTGATCAGCCGTCAGCGCGCCGGGACACTCTCCGGCGTCGTCGTCCAGGACGGGATGGCGCGCTTCACGGACCCGACGGTAGCGGGGGCCGGCGCGCGGGCGCGAGGCGTTTTCTCCCGGCGGCCGCGCATGATCACCCGGACGGCCCGGCGCGCTGGTGACCCGTCGCGGGCAGTGATGCCGTGGACGTACCCCGTCGCCACAGCCCCCGCTCCGAAGCCCCTGGAGTCCCCCTCGATGCCCCGATCGCTGCCCTCGTCACCCGCCCGGACCGGAACCCGCCTCACCGCCTGCGCCCTCGCCGCGGCGGCCCTGCTCGGTGCCGCCGCCTGCTCCGCGATCAAGGTGGAGGCGGAGCCGCGCGGACCGGCCACGCCCTCCGCGTCCTCGCGGGCCGCCTCGTCCGCCGCCCCCGCCCGGTCCCCGGCCCCGGCGACCGCCCCCGCGCTGACCGACGCCCAGGCCCGGGAGGCGCTCATCGGCGCGACGGACCTCGGGGAGCCCTGGACCCCCACCAAGGGCGCGGCGACCTGGCGGGACGCCTTCCTCAAGACACGGGCCGCCCAGGGCACCGACCCGGACTGCCAGCGCCTGCTCGACGCGCTCTACGCCGACGAGCTGCTGGGCGCGCCCGCGCGGGCGGTCGTCGCCCTGGACGACTGGTCCAGCGGCTCCCAGCTGCGCTACCAGGTCACCGCCCAGCGCCCGGCGGAGGTCGACCGCACCCTCGCCTGGATGCGGACGCTGCCCGGCAAGTGCGCCGGGTTCTCCGCCACCACCGCGTCCGGCACCGAGCAGCGGGTGGCGGTGAACGGCGCCCCGCTCCCGGAGGTCGGGGACGCCCGCCAGGCCCTGCGGCTCACCGTGACCATCGAGTACGAGGGCGAACCGGTCACCCTCACCCTGCACGCCGTGGCCGTCCGCGTCGGCGACGACGCCCTCACCCTGACCAACGGCGGCCTGGGCGACGTTTCCCCCGAGGTCACGACCGGGGTGACGGAACTGGGCGCCGAGCGGCTGGGGGAGGTGCGCAGGCACGGGCGGGTGCAGGTGTGACGCGCCGCTCGCGGGCGGGGGCGGCTATTCGAAGTCGAACGGCTTGCGCTGGGCGACCAGTTCGTGGGCGAGGTCCAGGACGGTGCGGCCGTGGGCGAAGGCCCGGGCGCGGAGCAGGGACAGCGCCTCGTCGGAACCGATGCCGAGGCGGGCCATGATCATGCCGACGGCCTGGAAGACCTGGTCGTGGCCGTCGGCCAGGTCGGACAGCCAGGTGCCGTCGGCCCGGCCGCCGTACTCGTCGCCGCAGGGCAGGGCGGTGAGCGCGACGGTCATGACCTTGGCCACGAGGTGCGCGATGTGCAGTTCGCGGGCCGTGAGGGTGCCCGGGGCGTCCCGGTACAGGTCGAGGGTGCCGACGCAGCCGGCCCCGTCACCCAGCGGCAGCGCGTACACCGCCCGTACGCCCGCCGCGGTCGCCTGCTGGGCGAAGACGGGCCAGCGGCCGGCGTTCGCGGCCGAGGTCAGGTCGGCGGCCAGCACGGGCCGGCCGCTGCGGGCGGCGTCCAGGCAGGGCCCCTCTCCCAGGGTGGCCTGGATCTCCATGAGGTCGGCGGCCCGGTCGTCCCCGGCGCTCAGCGGCACCGGCATCCGGCCGCCGCACAGCGAGACGCTGGCGCAGTCCACCGGCAGCACCCGGGTCGCGACCTGGCACAGCCGGCGCGGCAGGTCGCCGGGGCCGACGCCGCGCACCGACTCCGCGATCACGTCGGCGGCCCACGCCCCGTCCCGCTCTTCCCTGGGCCGCACGTCCGACCCCCTTTCACGGTGGTGAACCGGGGACGTGGCCCGACTACCCGACCGGGGTGTCCCGAAACGACCGTTTCGGCCACGCCGGGGCCCGGCTGCGTCAGGGCGTTCGGGGCGCCCCGTCCACGGCCACCCCGCGCTCCGGCTCCGCCGCCTGTGCCGGTCCCGCGTTCGCCGCCGTGATCAAGGCGGTCGCGGCGATGACCGCGGCGGCGAGGGCCCTGGCGTAGCGCCGGGCGGCCTGGGGGGTGAGACGTGCGGGCGCGGACACGGGCACGGCAGACCTCGCAAAGCAAGCGAACGATTAAGCGGGCTTAACTTCTCCGGTTACGTTCTTCCAACCTAGGGGGTGCGGACTTCAACGGGAAGAGCCGTCTTGCCAGTTGGCGCTGGCATCATGAGCGCATGGCGGAGCGCGACGACCCGGAGACCATCGGGCGCAGGGTGCAGCGGTTACGACGGGAACGCGGTCTGACCCAGCGGCAGCTGGCGGAGCCCGTCTACACGCCCGCCTACATCTCCACCCTGGAGTCCGGCCGCGTCCGCCCCTCCGACGAGGCCCTGCGGCACCTCGCCGGCCGGCTCGGCGTCGCCTTCGACGAGCTGGCCACCGGCCGCCCCGCCCACCTCGCCACCGACCTGCGGCTCCGCCTCACCGAGGCCCAGCGCACCCTCGCCACCGGGGACGCCGAGGAGGCCGCCCGCCAGTACGCCGCCCTGCTCACCGAGGCGGAGACGCACGGCCTCGCCGACGCCCGGTACACCGCCCTGCTCGGCCTCGGCGAATGCGCTCTCGACACCGGCGACCTCGGCGCCGCCCGCCGGCACTTCGAGCACGCCGAGCAGGCGCTCGCCGGCGCCCCGCTGCCCGCCCGC
Organism: Streptomyces sp. TSRI0107; assembly: GCF_001905845.1. Taxonomy (GTDB): domain Bacteria; phylum Actinomycetota; class Actinomycetes; order Streptomycetales; family Streptomycetaceae; genus Streptomyces. Next base: position 22,578 of record NZ_LIVZ01000017.1, read on the forward strand.
GTCCCCGCCCTGCGCGGCCGGGCCGTCGCCCACTACCTCGCCGGTGAGCTCCGCTACGCCGTCTACCTGCTGGAGACGACTCTCGACGAGCTCAACCGGGGCGGCCTCCACGACCCCGACGCGCTGCTGCTGCTGTACGCCAGTGTCATCGGCCCCTACATGGACATGGGCGCCCACGCCCGCGCCGCCCAGGCCGCCGAGTTCGCCCTCGCCCTCGCCCCGCGGGCCGCCGACCCCGCCCTGGTCGCCCGGATGCACCGCTCGGTGGCCCGCACCCTGCTCGCCGAGGGCCGTATCGCCGAGGCCGACGCCTCCCTCGCCAAGGCGGCCGAGCTGTACCGCCAGCTCCAGATCCGCACCGAGCTGGCCAACTGCCACTGGATGCGCGGCTACGTCCACGCCCAGAACGGCGACCTGGAGCACGCCGAGTCCGAGCTGCGGGCCGCCCAGACCATGCTCTCCGCCAAGCGCGCCGCCCTCTACAGCAGCCAGGTCGCCGTCGAACTCGCCGACGTGCTGCACCGCCGCGGCAAGTCCGAGGAGGCCGCCGCCCTCCTGCACGACGTCCTCGGGGACCTCTCCTCCGAGCGCGGCGCCGTGCACGCCGCGGCCGCCCACCGTCTCCTCGGCCGGATCGCCGAGTCCGCCCGCGACACCGACACCGCCGAGGAGCACTACGTCCGCGCGCTCAGCCTGCTGGAGCGCGCGGGCGCGGCCGGCGACCTCGCCGACCTGTGCCGTCTCCTCGGTGACCTGCTCCGCCGCACCGGCCGGGTGGAGGCCGCCCTCGACGCCTACCGCACCGGCCTCGGCCACCGCACGGCCCCCGGCACCACCACCCTCGGCCCGGCCCCCGCCCAGCCCCCTCTCGGCTGAGGAGCCACGCCAGGGCCCGCCAAGGCCGTCAGGGCTGCGGCTGCGGCTCCAGGCGGCGCAGCTTGCGCTGGACGTGTTCCAGCGCGCCCTCCCTGCGCCCCGGCACCCGTGCGCGCAACCCGGCCAGGGCGATGCCCAGTTCGCGGACCCGGTCCGGTTCCGTGACCTGCCCCCACTGGTGGTGCGCCCGGTCCACCGCCGACTCGACGGCGGGCGCGTCCACGGCCTGTCCGGCGGCCAGCCGGGCGGCGGCCACGGCCAGCCAGGTGCGGCAGCTGCGCGCCGGGTCACCGGCGAACATCGCCAGGTCGGCCCGTACCTCCGCCCAGTGCAGCGCCTCCTCCGAGCCCGCCCCGTGCGCCCGTACGGCGGCCTGCTCCCACTGCGCGGCGAGCGTGTCGGCGTGGGCGTGCCGGCCCGACTGCACGGCGGCGGTGATCGCGGCGTGCGGGTCGTTCGCGGTGACGGGCGGGGCGGCGGTGAGGACGAGGTCGCCGGTGCCGCCGGTGCGCAGCAGGGCCTGCTCGTGCAGCTGACCCAGCGGCGGGCGGTGGCCGCTGCGCAGTATCGTCGCGAGCGCCTTCATGTAGGCCGGGGCGGCGGGGGTGTCACGGCGGCCCGGCGGCGGGGCGATCCGGCCGTAGACCGCGCTGGTGCGGCCCGTGTCGAGCGGGGTCGTGCGCAGCAGCTCCCAGGTGTCCGCGTCGGCGTGCAGGTCGACGATGACGGTGGTGTCGCCGGGGGCGCGCAGCCGCAGCTCCTCGCGGAACCAGTGCCAGGGGAAGGCGGTGTAGCGGACCGTGGCCGGGGTGGTGCGGGCGAGCGCCAGGTGGGGCAGGCGCTGGCGGCGGTCGAGCTGGAGCTGGCCGGTGACGTAGACGGTGAGCGGGCCCGGTGCCCCGGCGGCGGCGCGCAGCCGGGTGAGGACGGCCTGCGGCTCCAGCGGGTCGGCGAGTTCGACGACGTTGGCGGTGTCGGCGCCGGCCAGCACGGCCGGGTCGACGGCCGCGAGCACGGGGAGCACGGCCGCGGCGTCCACCAGCCGCCCCCTGCCCACGGGCGACGCGGCGAGCAGCAGCACGGTTCCGGGCATTCGGTCCCTCCCCCTGTCGATCACGTACGCAAAGCACCGTAACCGGTAATCGCGGGCCCGGGGGGCCGCGCGGGCGTCTTCACAGCCCGGCGCTCTCCGCCCGCCGGACCGCGAAGATCGTCGTGTCGTCCTCCAGCCGGCCGCCGCTGTGCCGCAGCACCGCGTCCCGGACGTACGCCACCAGCCGCCGGGGACCGGCCATGCGGGGATCGGCGGCGAGCACGCCCGCCACCGCGTCGGCGAGCGGGTAGAACGCTCCGCCGTCGTCGCGGGCCTCGGTGACGCCGTCGGTGGTGAGGAGCACGGTCTCGCCGGGGGCGAGGGGGAAGCGGCGCACGGACGGCGGGCGGGCGCTCCCGGCGGCGAGTTCACCGAGGCCGAGGGGGAGGCGGTCGCCGGGCGGCAGGGTGCGGACGCCGTGCGGGCCGGCGACCAGCGGGGGCTCGTGGCCGAAGTTCACGATGTCGACGGTGCCGGGGGCGTCCTCGTGGAAGCCGAGGAGGAGGGCGGTGGCGAACCGGTCGCTCTCCCCGGCGCGGCCCACGGCGACGGTGTGGCCCCGGTGCCGGAACATCCGGGTCTCCAGCCGCTCGGCCACCGTCCGCAGGTCCGCCTCGTGGTACCCGGCCTCGCGGAACGTGCCGAGCAGCGCCGCCGCCGTCTCCACCGCGCCGAGGCCCTTGCCCTGGACGTCGCCGACGAGGACACGGGTGCCGTTCGGGCCGGGCTGGATGTCGTAGAAGTCGCCGCCCACCCTCGCCTCCACGTCGGCGGGCAGGTACACCGCGGCGTGCTCCAGGCCGCCCCACACCGGCGGCAGCGGACGCAGCACGGTCCGGCGGATGGTCTCGGTGATGTACCGCATCCTCAGCATGTGCTCCTGCCCGCGCACGCGGACCGCGCAGGCCAGGGTGGCGAGGACACCGCCCACGGCGACCAGGATGAAGTCGGGCAGCCCGGCCTGGTAGGCGTCCGGCCACAGGCCGTCCACGACGGCGTACGTCACGACGGACAGCACCGCGAACACGGCCGTGCCCCACACTCCGCAGATGGTGGCGGCGATCCCGGGCACCAGCACGATCCAGGAGACGATCCGGAAGTCCTCGCCGGTGTACACGTCGATCACCGCGATGGTCACGAGCAGCAGCAGCGGCGGCACCCACGCCACACTGTGCCCGCGTACCCGGAGCAGCTGCTGCCGGTCCAGCACGTCGGGGCGCGCGGCACGTGGATAGCGCTCGCGCAGACGCCGGACACCGCCGCGGCCGTCGCGCGCGCTCACGGGCTCCATGGCCCCCAGCGAAGCACGGGGCCGGGCGCCGCGCATCCGGTCCCCGCCCCCGCGGCCCGGCCCGGACACGGTGCGTGACCTGCCGAGTTGCCGGTGCTGTCGGCCAGGTGTGCCCTGGAAGTCAGGGGCGAGGAGAGAGGAGTCCTCCCATGGCTCACGCTGCACCGGTCCCCCGGCGGACCACCGGCGTCACCACCCGCGAAACCCGCCTGCCCGATGTGTTCTCGGCGCGCACCCACCGGATCGCGAGCTGGGCCTGGCCCGTGAGCCTCGGCCTCGTCTACGGCTACTGGGTGGCCGCCAACGACCGGTCCGGGGGTCCCATCACCGGCTGGAACGTGCTGCTCGGCTTCGCGTCGGCGCTCGCCTTCACCGTGCTGTACATGGCCGTCCGAGCGGCGGGCCCGCACCTGCAGCGGGAAGTGCACGCGCTGCTGTGGGCGGTGTTCTCGGGCTGTGCGTTCGGCTTCCTGTACGCGCAGACCGGCGCCAGCATGTGGGCTTCCGTCGGCATGGGCGCGTGGATCGGGCTGGTCATGTTCGCGGTGCTGTTCTACCGCTACTACACCCACGAGGACGCGGAAGGCCGGCGCACCGGCTGACCCACGACGGCGCGCGGACCCCGGCATGGCGACCGGGACCCGCGCGTCTCCCTCATCCCTCCACTCGCCTGGACGACGGGAAACCGTTCGCGATCGCTCCCGGTCGTCCGACGAGGTCTGAAAGCAAGTGTGTCGACAGCACCAGGAAACACCCGTTCGGGTGAGCCCTCCACTTGAGCGCCGAAACCGCAGTTCCGACGGTGTGTGAGGCGCCGCCGCGCCGGGCGCCGCACGCCGCCATACGGCCTTACCGGGCTCGCGCGGGCCGCGCGTACGCCGTTGCCTTGAGGTGTGTCCCCCCGTATTCCGCCCCGCGTACGAGACGGCCTGGCGGCCGTGCTCATCGCCCTGGCCTGCTGCGCGCTGCCGTTCGGCGTGCTGGCGGCCTGGGCGGCGTACGGACTGACGGACACCGGCCGGTACGTGCGCACGATGGGGCCGCTCGCCGCCGACCCGGCGGTGCGGGAAGCCGTCGTGGACACCGTCGAGGCGGAGGTGATGGACGAGCTGAGCCCGCCGTCACGGGCCGTCATGGGCCCGTTCGTGCACGACGCGTTGCGCTCGTTCACCCGCACCGACGCCTTCCGCGCGGGCTGGGACGCCGCGAACCGGGTCACGCACACCGCGCTGCTGCACGCCGTACGCCAGGACGGCGAGGGCCCGGTCACCGTCGATGTCGCCCCGGTCGCCGCCGAGGTCAGACGCCACCTCGCCGACCGGAACCTGGCGTTGGCGGACCGGATCCCCGTCGGGCCCACCGAGGTGGCCGTGCTGCCCGCGTCGGACGCCGACCGGCTGCGCAAGGGGTACGACGTGCTCGAAGTCGCCGGGTTCTGGCTGCCCTGCGCGTCCGCGGTGTTCGCCGTCACCGGGATCGCCGTCGCCGCCTGCCGCCGCCGCGCCGTCACCGCGACCGCGCTCGGCAGCGCCCTCGGCGGCGCACTGCTCGCCCTCGCGGTCGCCGTGGGCCGGCAGCTGACCCTCGCCGGCCTGCCCGCCGTGTCGCACCGCCCGGCCGTCGGCGCCGTCTACGACGCCCTCACCACCCCGCTGCGCACGGTCTCCTGGCTGCTGTGCGCGATCGGCCTCGCGGTCGCCGCGGCGGCCTGGCTCAGCGGCCGCTACGGCCCCGCCGGGCGACGTCGGCGAGTGTCCGCAGCGCCCGCTCCAGATCGGCCGGCGGAGCCGACGCGAGCCCGAGCCTGACCGCGTCCGGGGTGTGCGCCGGGTCCACGGCGAAGGCGCGGCCCGGGGTGACGGCGATGCCGTGTGCGGCGGCGGCCGCGGTGAACGTGTCGGCCCGCCACGGCGCGGGCAGCTCCCACCAGGCGTAGTAGGCGTGCGGGTCGGACCGTACGGCGAATCCGGGCAGACAGGCGGCGAGCAGCCGCTGCCTGCGTGCCGCGTCCGCCCGCTTGGCGGCCACCAGCCGGGCCACCGTGCCGTCCTCGATCCACCGCACCGCCGCGTCCAGCGCGAACCGGCCCGCGCTCCAGCCGCCGGACCGGATCGCGGCGGCCACGGCCGGCACCCGCTCCGGCGGTACGACGAGGAAACCGGCGGTGAGACCGGGCGCGACCCGCTTGGACAGTCCGTCGACGACGTGCGTGAGGGCGGGGGCGAGGGCGGCGAGCGGGGTCTCGGGCCGCAGGAAGGACCAGACGCGGTCCTCCACGACCGGGATGCCCAGGTCGGTGACGACGCGCGCGACGGCCCGCCGGCGCGGCTCGGGCATCGTCCGCGAGGTCGGGTTGTGCAGGGCCGGCTGGAGGTAGAGGGCGGAGAGCGGGGCGCTGCGGTGCGCGGCGGCGACGGACCGCGGAAGCGGTCCCTCGGCGTCCGTGTCGAGCGCGACGAGGGTGATGCCGAGCCGCCCCGCGATCTCCTTGACCAGCGGATACGTGAGCGTCTCCACACCCACCCGGCCACCGGGGCGGACCAGCGAGGCCAGCGCGGCGGCGATGGCCTGACGGCCGTTCCCGGTGAACAGCACCTGCCCCGGGGCGGGCCGGTGGCCGGGAACGCCGAGCAGTTCCGCCACGGCCGCGCGGGCGCCGGACGTGCCGGTGGCGGGGGCCGGGCGCAGCGCGTCGGTGAGGGAGGCCGGGTCGAGGAGGGCGGCCAGGGCGGGGGCCAGCAGCTCGGACTGGCCGGGGGCGGAAGGGTAGTTCAGCTCCAGGTTGACGGGGGTGACGGGCGGGTGGCCGGCGGGCTCCCGGCCGGGGGGAGCGGTGGCCGTCGGCTCGGTGAGGGCGCGGGCGTCGGCGGTCTCGGGCGGGGTGGCCCGGACGAAGGTGCCGCGGCCGACCTCGCCGACGACGAGGCCGCGCCGTACCAGTTCGCCGTAGACCCGGCCCGCCGTGGAGGCGGCGACCCCGCACCGGCGGGCGAACGTCCGCTGCGGGAGCAGCCGCTGGCCCGGCCGGAGCCGGCCGGAGGCGATGTCGGCGGCGACGCGGTCGGCGAGCCGCAGGTAATCGTCCATGTAAGCCCCCTCGTTGGCATTGCACCGAGGGCAAAGATCCTATTGCACCGAGGAGTTGGCGGCCCGTACGGTCGAAGCCATGAGCCCCTTCCTCGCATACGAGGACAAAGGCACCGATACCGCTTCCGCTACCGGCGTGCCGCTCGTCCTCGTCCACGGCCACCCCTTCGACCACACCATGTGGGCCCCGCAGATCGAGGCGTTCGCCCCGAGCCGCCGCGTCATCGCCCCGGACCTGCGCGGCTACGGCGCCTCCCCCGTGGTCCCCGGCGTCACCCCGCTCTCCGCCTTCGCCGAGGACGTCGAGGCCCTGCTCGACGAACTGGGAGTGGACACCTTCGTGCTCGCGGGCCTCTCCATGGGCGGCCAGATCGCCATGGAGTGCTGCGCCCGCTTCGGCCACCGCGTCCGCGGCCTCGTCCTCGCCGACACCTTCGCCGAACCCGAGACCCCGGAGGGCAGGCGCGCCCGCAACGCCATGGCCGACCGGCTGCTGCGCGAGGGCATGCGGGGCTACGCCGACGAGGTCCTGCACAAGATGGTCGCCCCGTACGCCGACCCGGCCGTGCGGTCCCATGTGCACGGCATGATGACGGCCACCCCGCCCGAGGGCGCCGCGGCGGCCCTGCGCGGCCGCGCCGGACGCCCCGACTACCGGCCCGTGCTGACCCGGATCGCGGTCCCGGCCCTGGTGGTGGTCGGCGAGGACGACGAGTACACCCCCGTCCCCGTCGCCGAGTCCCTGCACGCCCTGCTCCCCGACTCCACCCTGCGGGTCGTCGAGGGCGCGGCCCACATGCCGAACCTGGAACGGCCGGCCGAGTTCAACGAGGCGCTGGCCGCCTTCCTGGCCCGGATCGCGCCGTAATCCCCTGGTGGCGGCGGTGGCCCCCCGGCTACCGTCACCGTTCATGCGCGAGACGACGACCCTGTGGCGCCCCACGGGCCCGGAGGAGCTGGCCCTCGTGGAGGCCTCCGGCTGGACGGCCTGGCCGCCGCGCCTGCCCGAGCAGCCGATCTTCTACCCGGTCCTGAACGAGGACTACGCCGTCCGCATCGCGCGGGACTGGAACGTCCCCGCCTCCGGCGCCGGTTACGTCACACGCTTCGAGGTCGACTCCGCCTTCCTGGAGCGCTACCCGGTCCGCCAGGCGGGCGGCGAGACCATCCTCGAACTCTGGGTGCCGGCCGAGGAGCTGGAGGAGTTCAACGCGCACATCGTCGGCCGTATCGAGGTCGTCCGGGAGTTCCGCTGAGGACGGCGGCGGTCTGGTGCTCCGGGCCGCTGCCGGCGTTCCTGCCCTGGCTGCCGGTGCCGACCCGCACAAGGCGCCCATAATGGGCGCATGCCCCGAGAGTTCCGCATCGGCCTCACCCCTCCCGACTGGCTGGTCCGGAACCTCCGACCCCAGCGGGCCCCCGTCAACCGGCCCGCCATGGCCAGGGCCGCCGTCGCGATGGCGCTCCCGCTCGCCGTCGGACTCGCGGCCGGCGAACCCACGTACGGCGCCCTCGCCTCCATGGGCGCCCTCTCCGGTGTCATCGGCGACACCGCCGACGCCTACCACCTGCGCATCCTGAACATCGCCGTCCCTCAGCTGTTCGGCGCCGTCGGCGTCACCCTCGGCTCCCTCACCTACGGGCACGGCTGGCTCGCCGTCGCCGTCCTCACCGCCGTCGCGCTGGTCTCCGGGATGATCTCGACGATCGGCGCCGTCGCCTCCGTCTCCGGACTGCTCCTGCTGCTCAACGCCGTGGTCGGCGCGGGCCTGCCCATGCCCGGCCCCTGGTGGCTGGCCCCGCTGCTGATGACCGGCGGCGGACTCCTCGTCCTCGCCCTCGCCCTGCTGTCCTGGCCGCTGCGCTCCGGAGTGCCCGAACGCACCGCCGTCGCGCGCGCCTACCGGGCCGTCGCCGACCTGCTCGCCGCGTGCGGCGCCGACACCGGGACGTACGACGAGGCCCGGCACGCCGCCACCCAGGCCCTCAACCAGACGTACGACGTCGTCCTCGCCCACCGCTCCCGCTACCACAGCCGCAGCCGCGAACTGACCCGTCTGCTCGCCCAGTTGAACGCGGTCACCCCGGTCGTCGAGGCGGCCCCCGCGGCCCACCTGGCCGGCGTCCCGCTCCCGCCCGAGGTGCCGCAGTCCGCCCGGCACCTCGCCGAAGCGGTCGAAACCGGCTACAGCGGACCGATAGGGCTCCGCCTGCCGCTGCCGCTGACGGAGACGGGCCGCGCCGTCGACCAGGCCCTGCGCCACGCCGCCGACGTGGTCGCCACCCCCGACATCGACCCCACCGGCACCCCCGACCCCCTCGGCCGGCCCGCCGTCCTGCGCGTCCGCGCCGCCCGCGCCGCCCGCGGCGTCCTGCTGTCCGCCGCGTCCTGGCGCTACGGCCTGCGCCTCGCGCTGTGCATCGGCATCGCGCAGGTCCTGGTGTCGACCGTCCCGGTCCCCCGCTCCTACTGGATCGCCCTGACCATCACCTTCGTCCTCAAGCCCGACTTCGGCTCGGTCTTCTCCCGCGCCCTGCTGCGCGCCCTCGGCACGGTCGCCGGGCTGGTCGTCGCCGCCGCCGTCCTCGCCGAAGTACCGCGCGGCTGGTGGGACGTACCGGTCATACTGCTCCTGGCCCCGCTGATCCCGGCCCTCACCCCCAGGAGCTACGGCTATCAGACGGCCACCATCACCCCGGTGATCCTGCTCCTCTCCGACATCCTCAACCGCGAGGGCACCGCCCTGCTGCTGCCCCGCCTCGTGGACTCCCTCATCGGCTGCGCGATCGCGCTCGTCGCGGGCTATCTGCTCTGGCCGGAGAGCTGGCACACCCGGGTCGGCGACCGCCTCGCGGACGCGGTCGCGGACACCGCGCACTACGTCGAATGCGCGTTCCGCCCGGGGGCGGAGCCGGCGGACCGCGCCCGGATGCGCCGCCGCCTCTACCGCGATCTCTCCGCCATCCGCACCGAGTTCCAGCGCGCCCTGACCGAGCCGCCGCCGACCGGCCGCCTGGCTGCGGCCTGGTGGCCCCTGGTGGTGGCGGTGGAACGCATCGTCGACGCGACGACGGCGGCCCGCGTCCGGGTGAAACAGGGCGCGGCGGCACCGTCCGCGGCCGAGGTCACGCAGGTCGCCCTGCAACTGAGGGAACTCGCGGACGGCGTACGGGAGGCCGAAACCCTGTACGCCGTCCGCACCGACCTCACCGGCCCGCCGGGCAGCGTCCTGGAGCCGGTACGCCAGGAAGTGGCGGCGGCGCGAGCGATCGCGTCGCCGCACTGAGGATCCGGCCGGCCGGATCAGACGCCGATGTCGGCCCCGTCCTCGCGCCACACGGCCACGACGGCGGGCCGCACGATCTTCCCGGGCCCGTCGGGCCAGGCCGACGCCGGCTTCTCGACGCTCGCCCCGTCGATCTCACCCGGGTGCTGCACGGCCACCAGCACCCGCCGGTCCTGGATCACAGGCCCGCACGTCTCCGCCCCGTTCGGCATGGTCGCGAACTGCTTCAGCTCACCGCGCCGGTCACCCCGCGTCGCCACGCCGAACAGCCCGTCGTGCGAGCCGAGCTGCGCGCCGTCCGTGGAGATCCACAGGTTGCCGTGCGGGTCGAAGGCCACGTTGTCCGGGCAGGAGATCGGGCTGACCTTGTCCTTCGGGAACCCGGCGAAGTACGTGGCCGGGTCGTTCGGGTCACCGGCGACGAGGAACAGCGACCAGGCGAACTTCCTGCTGTCCGCGCGGTTCCAGCGCTCGGTCAGCTCCAGCACCTGACCGTGCTTGTTGCTGTTGCGCGGGTTCGCCTCGTCGGCGGCGGCGTAACCCGTCTTGCCCCGGTTGCTGTTGTTGGTGAGCGCCACGTACACCTTGCCGGTGTGCGGGTTCGGCTCGATGTCCTCGGGCCGGTCCATCTTCGTCGCGCCGACCTTGTCACCGGCGAGCCGCGTGAAGACGAACACCTCTTCGGCGGTCATGCCCTCCACGTGCGAGACGGCGCCGTCGGCGGTCGCGGTGGCCAGCGGGATCCACTCGCCGGAGCCGTCGAACTCGCCGTCGGACGGCAGCTTGCCGGTGCCGTCGATCTCGATCGCCGGGGAGTCGCCGGTGAGCCTGGCGACGTACAGCGTGCCCTCGTCGAGCAGCGAGAGGTTGTGCTCGCGCACGGCCCGCGACGAGCCCTTCCTCATCCGCTTGCTGCCGACGAACTTGTAGAAGTAGTCGAACCGCTCGTCGTCACCGGAGTACACGACCGGCCGCCCGTCCTCGGTCAGCCGCACCGTCGCACCCTCGTGCTTGAAGCGGCCGAGCGCGGTGTGCTTGCGGGGCGTGGAGTCCGGGTCGTACGGGTCGAGCTCGACGACGTAACCGAAGCGGTGCGGCTCGTTCGGCTCCTGCGCCACGTCGAACCGCTTGTCGAAACGCTCCCACTTGCGCTCGGTGGCGCCGGAACCCAGCCCGTACCGCTTGTCGGTGGCACGGCTCGCGTTGGCGAAGTACTGGTTGAAGTTCTCCTCGCCGTGCAGCGTGGTGCCCCACGGGGTGGTGCCGCCGGAGCAGTTGTTCAGGGTGCCGAGCACCTTGGTGCCGGTCGGGTCCGCGGACGTCTTCAGCAGATCCGAACCCGCCGCGGGCCCGGTCAGCCGGAACTCGGTGGTGGCGGTGACACGCCGGTTCAGCGGGTGCCGGGGCACGGCGACCAGCTTGCCGGTCCGCCGCTCGCCCTCGACGACGACCGCGGAGAGCCCGTGGGCGGCCCAGGCGATCTCGACCTGCTCGCGGGTCGGGTCGGCGGCGTCGTAGCCGCGGAACATCAGCACCTCGTCGGTGTACTCGTGGTTCGCGACGAGGATCTGCCGCCCGCGCTCGCCCGGCAGCGGCAGCAGCGCGAGGAAGTCGTTGTTGTACCCGAACTGCCCGGCCTGCGCCTTCGCCGACTGCTTCTCCGGGTCGAACGCGGGCGCACCACGCAGGATGGGCTCGCCCCAGCGGATGACGACGTTCTGCGCGTAGCCGTCGGGGACGGTGACGGCGTCGGCGGTGTTCGGCGCGACGGGGGTGAACCGCAGACCGCGGGCGCCCCTGCCCTTGGCGCCGGAGGCGTCCTTGGCGGGCAGGCCGGCCGCGGGGGCGGCACTCGCGGGCGTGGGCGTACCGGCCACCACGGCAGCACCCGCGGCGGCGGTCGCGGTCACGACGGCGGCGGCACGCATCACGGAGCGGCGGCTGAGGGCGGAGGCGATGACGTCGCCGACGTACGGGTTGGCGGTGGTGTTCGGCACCTCGTGGAAACAGGCGTCGCCACACCGGAAACGGCAGGTCAGAGCGGACCTGCCACCCGGATGCGAGTCGGACGACGTTCTGATGATGGGCAGCGTGATACGACGCACTTGTCTGTTCTCCCCTGACTTCCCCTGGATTCCAGCGCCACGGACGCTAGGAGCACGTTTGTGCGGGAGCGGGGCCAGCGTGTGAACGGAGAGTGAACCCACAGTGGCTGTAGTGAGCCCTTGACGCCCCTCAAGATCGCCACCAGGGCCCGCTAACCTTACGTGTCCGTCGTGGCCAGGGATTGACGGGCTACAACTCACGCGAAGGGTTGCGCACATGGGCATTCTCACTCTCCTGCGGAACGCATTCGGCCGATCCCGCAAGCCACGCCAGGCCGAGCCGGAGGGTGCCACCCAGGAAACTCCGGCAACCTCAGAGGCCCCGCCGGCCCAGGAATCTGCCCCGGCAGAGCGGGAAGCTCCGGCACAGCAGGAAGCTCCGGCACGCCAGGACGTCCCGGCACAGCAGGAAAACCCCGCCCCGCGGGAAACCCCGGCCGCCACAGTCCCGGACCCCCGCCCGGCCGACGAGGAACACGAACTCGTCGCCGCGGCCTTCGACAATGTGACGGTCCCGAGGCCGACGCAGGGGGAGGAGACGGCGGGGGCGGACACGACGCCGGGGCCGGTGGAGACGCCGGGGGTGGTGGAGACGCCGGGGGCGGAGGAAAAGCCGAAGGCCGAGGAAAAGCCGAAGGCCGAGGAGCGGACTCCGGTCGAGGGGACGGCGGAGGCCGAGGAGCAGACTCCGGTCGAGGGGACGGCGGAGGCCGAGGAGCAGACCTCGGTCGAGGGGACGGCGGAGGCCGAGGAGCAGACCTCGGACGAGAAGTCGCCGCAGGCCGAGGAGACGGCGGAGGCGGAGAAGGCGCCTGAGCCGGTGGAGACGCCGAAGGCCGAGGAGCAGACGCCGGTCGCGGAAGCGCCCGTGGCGACGGAGGCCCCTGAGGCAGAGGAAGCCCCGAAGGCCGAGCAGGAGCCGGAGCCCCAGCCGCAGCCGGAGGCGTCGGCGAACCCCGAGCCGACCGCCGAGGCGATCGCCCACGAGCCGGAGGCACTGGCGGAGCCGGAAGCACCGGCGGAGCCCGAACCGACCCCCGCCCCCGAAGCGACCCCCGAGCCGGAGGCGACCCCCGAGCCGGAGGCGACCCCCGAGCCGGAGGCGACCCCCGAGCCGGAGGCGACCCCCGAGCCGGAGGCGACCCCCGAGCCGGAAGCACCGGCGGAGCCCGAGCCGACCCCCGCCCCGGACGTTGCGGCGGAGCCCGAGCCGACCCCCGCTCCCAAGGCCACGGCGGAGCCGGCCCCGGCCGCCACCCCCGAGCCCGCAGCCGCCGACGGCGAGCCCGCCCCGCAGGGGCCACCCGCACCCGACGACGAATCCGTCACGGGTGGTGCGGGTGGGAACACCACGGCCGAAGGCGAAGCCGAGGCCGAACCGGAACCCGCAACCGCCGACACCAAGCCCACCCCCGCCCTCCCCCTCACCCGCCTGAAGTCCCGCGCCCCCGCCCTCACCACCGCCTACAAGGCAGCCGGCACCGCCCTCAAGAAAGCCGACCTCACCGGCACCCGAGCGAAGCTCTACCTCGTTCTCGACCGCTCGGCCTCCATGCGCCCGTACTACAAGGACGGCTCCGCCCAGGCCCTCGCGGAGCAGACCCTCGCCCTCGCCGCCCACGTGGACCCGGAGGCGACGGTCCACGTCACGTTCTTCTCCACGGAGCTGGACGGCACCGGCGAGCTGACCCTCTCCGACCACGAGAACAAGATCGACGAGCTGCACGCCGCCCTGGGCCGCATGGGCCGTACCAGCTACCACGTGGCCGTCGAGGACGTCCTCGCGCACCACGACAAGACGGCCGGCCCGGACACCCCCGCCCTCGTGATCTTCCAGACCGACGGCGCGCCGGACGCGAAGACCCCGGCGACCCAGGCCCTGACCGCCGCCGCGAGCAGCCACCCGCACATCCACTTCGCCTTCGTCGCCTTCGGTGAGCACGACAACAAGGCCTTCGACTACCTGCGCAAGCTGAAGTCGGACAACGCGTCCTTCTTCCACGCGGGCCCGGCCCCGCGAGAGCTGACGGACGCCGAGCTGTACGAGGGCGTACTGGCGGGCTGGCGCCCGTAGAACCCCGCCTCGGCCTCACGCCCGAAGGGCCGCCCCTTCCCACCCCTCAAAACGGGAAGCGGGCGGCCCACCCATGTCGGCTACGATTTCAAGGTTCGCAACAGACAAGAACACCGACCTGGGAGCAGCCCCCCGATGGCTCGACACCTCATCACCAGCGCCCTTCCGTACATCAACGGGATCAAGCACCTGGGCAACATGGTGGGGTCCATGCTCCCGGCGGACGTGTACTCCCGGTACCTCCGCCAGCGCGGTCACGACGTCCTGTACATCTGCGCGACGGACGAGCACGGCACGCCCGCCGAGCTGGCCGCGAAGGAGCAGGGCCTGCCGGTCGACGAGTTCTGCGCGCAGGCGCACGACGCCCAGAAGGCCGTCTACGACGGCTTCGCACTCGCGTTCGACTACTTCGGCCGCAGCTCCAGCGCCCAGAACGTGGAGATCACCCAGCACTTCGCGCGCAAGCTGAACGAGAACGGCTTCATCGAGGAGCGCGCCATCCGGCAGGTGTACTCCCCCACCGACGGCCGCTTCCTCCCGGACCGCTACGTCGAGGGCACCTGCCCCCACTGCGGCTACGACAAGGCCCGCGGGGACCAGTGCGAGAACTGCACCCGCGTCCTGGACCCGACCGACCTGATCGACCCGCGCTCGGCGATCTCCGGCTCCACGGACCTGGAGGTCCGCGAGACCAAGCACCTCTTCCTCCTCCAGTCCAAGCTCCAGCACGAGGTCGAGGCCTGGGTGGCCCGCCACGAGGACGACTGGCCGCAGCTGGCCTCCTCCATCGCCCGCAAGTGGCTGAACGAGGGCCTGCACGACCGCGCCATCACCCGTGACCTGGACTGGGGCGTCCCGGTCCCCGCGGACACCTGGCCGGACCTGGCGGCGGAGGGCAAGGTCTTCTACGTCTGGTTCGACGCCCCGATCGAGTACATCGGCGCGACGAAGGAGTGGGCGGACCAGGACCCGGAGAACCGGGACTGGAAGTCCTGGTGGTACGAGGCGGACGACACGGTCCGCTACACCGAGTTCATGGCCAAGGACAACGTCCCGTTCCACACGGTGATGTTCCCGGCGACCGAGCTGGGCGTCCGCGAGCCGTGGAAGAAGGTCGACTACGTCAAGGCCTTCAACTGGCTGACGTACTACGGCGGCAAGTTCTCCACCTCGCAGAAGCGCGGTGTCTTCACCGACCAGGCACTGGAGATCCTGCCCGCCGACTACTGGCGCTACTTCCTCATCGCGAACGCGCCCGAGTCGGACGACTCCTCCTTCACCTGGGAGCACTTCACCGCCACGGTGAACAAGGACCTGGCCGACACCCTGGGCAACTTCGTCAACCGAGTCCTCTCCTTCTCCAAGAAGCGCTTCGGCGAGGAGGTCCCGGCGGGCGGCGAGCCCGGCGAGGCGGAGACCCGCCTCGGCGAGGAGATCGCCCGGCTCCTGGCGGAGTACGAGGAGCACATGGAGGCCCTCCAGTTCCGCAAGGCCGCCGCGGCGCTCCGCGCCCTGTGGTCGGCGGGCAACTCCTACCTGGAGGAGAAGGCCCCCTGGCTGGAGATCAAGACCGACAAGGACGGCGCCGCCCTCACCCTCCGTACCGCGATGAACCTCATCCACCTCTACGCGGTGGTGTCCGAGCCGTTCATCCCGGCGACCTCGGCGGCCATGCGCGGCGCGTTCGAGCTGGCCGACGACACGGCGGCCTGGGTGACCGAGGAGGAGGCGAAGGCCCTGTCCTTCGTCCCGGTCGGCACCCCCTTCACCGTCCCGCCGGTGATGTTCGCCAAGCTCACGGACGACGACCTCGCCGCGTACAAGGAGCGCTTCGGCGGAGAAACAGCCGCGTAACAGCTCCTCCGACGACTCTTTTCGGACCCCCCACTCAGCAGGTATACCTGGCCAAGATCACATGAAGTCCTTTCATGTGACATCCGAGTGGGGGGTCCACTTTCATGGCTCTTTTCGGTAACGCGCACGCGATCGACCCGGCGCAGGCCGCGCAGGACTACGCCCGGCTGCTGGGCCAGGGGGAGCAGGTGCACGCCGCCTACCTGCTGATCCGTGACACCATCCTGTTCACCGACCGACGGCTGATCCTGGTCGACAAGCAGGGCATCACCGGCAAGAAGGTGGAGTACCACTCCATCCCGTACCGCAGCATCACCCACTTCGCGGTGGAGACCGCCGGCACCTTCGACCTCGACGCCGAGCTGAAGATCTGGCTCTCGGGCAGCCAGATGCCGATCACCAAGACCTTCACCAAGGGCGTCGACATCTACGAGGTGCAGGCCATCCTCACCCAGTTCGTGGCGCGGTAGCCGAGCCTGGAACACCGCCCGTACCGCAGGTAGCTCCGGCCGCCGCTGTCCCTCCGGGAGATGCCCCGGAGGGACAGTCGGCGCTCCATGCCCACCCTGCAACCCTCACGCACGCCGCCACTCGGGTTGATATATTGACTGAGAACGTATATCAGCCCGGCCGCCAGGAGGTCACATGTCCAGGACCCTCGTCGACATCGACGACGACATGCTGGCCTTCGCTCAGCAGCAGCTCGGGACCAAGACCAAGCGGGAGACCATCAACCGCGCGCTGACCATAGCGGCAGCGATCAGCGCGGACGACCGAGCCCGGGCGCTGCGCTGGCTCCAGGAGAACGCCAACGCGTTCCTCGACTTCGACGTCCTCGAAGAACGGGAACGCTCCGGGCTGTGACGTACCTCGCCGATACTTCCGCCGTCTGGAGACTGCTGCGCGGCCACCTCGGTGCGCCCTGGCCCGACCGCGTGGCGCGAGGTCTCGTCGCCATCTGCCCACCGGTCGAGGCCGAGTTGATGCCCGGGCTGCGAGCCGACCGCGATTACGAGCCGTTCTTCACCATGCTCGGCCAGACCTTCGGCTGGGTCCCGGCGCTCGATGACCCCTGGCCGAAGATCATCGCCGTACAGAGAGATCTGGTGCGCATCGGACACCATCGCGGGCCCTCGCCCATGGACATCCTGATCGCGCTCACCGCCGAACATCACCGCCTGACCCTGGTCCACGTGGACGACGACTTCGCCGCCGTGGCGAAGGTCCGGCCCGGCCTGGCCATGACCCGGGCACAGCCCCGGACGGGATGAGCCGGAAGCCGGGCGGCACCCGAACCCGTCAGCTCCCCGACGCGTACGTTACGAAGTCCGCCCACGCCTCCTGCCCAAGCGCGAGGCGGGGGCCGGCGTCGCGGTACTTGGAGTCGCGGACGTGGACGGTGCCGGGACCGGCCGCCACCTCGACGCAGGAGTCGCCGTCGGGGCCGTCACTGTAGCTGCTCTTGAACCACGCCAACTCGGAGGCGTCACCGGCAGTGAGCTTGCGGATCATGTTTCTCCCAGCAGTCGTTCGATGAGGGCCAACGACTCTTCTGGGCGAAGAGCCTGAGCCCGGATGGTTCCATACCGCAGCTCAAGGATGCGCAGCTCCCTCAAGTCCGAGACCGGGCGACCGTTGAACGCTCCATCGGAGCGCCCGACAGCACTGCCGTCCTCGAACTTGAGCAACTCGATCCTCCCGCTCATACCAGGGTGCGGCGGGCTGTCCAGCGGCATCACCTGAAGCGTGACGTTGGGCAACCGCCCCATCTCCAGCAGACGTTCGAACTGCTGTCGCCGCACCATTGTGCCTCCAACCCTGCGGTGCAGCGTCGCCTCTTCCAGGACGAATGCGAGGGCGGGAGCGGGCGAGCGCTCGTAGATCGACTGGCGGGCCATCCGAGCGGCCACACGTCGCTCCAAGTCCTCAGGCGAGTAGGCAGGCAGCCACGATTGCAGCAGTGCCCGCGCGTGCTCGGGCGTCTGCAACAGACCGGGGATGCTGCTGCACACGTACACCCCGATCTCGACCGCCTTCTCCTCCATCTTCGCCAAGTCCCGCACCTTCTTCGGATACCGGACCCTCTTGACGTCCTCCCAAGCCGCCGCGATCAGCCCGCCCGCGTCCAGCACCTCGTCGGACCTGTCCAGGTACTCCTGCCGCGGAATCCGCTTCCCGCCCTCGATCTTGTAGACCAGGTCCTCGCCGTATCCGACGGCCTTGGCGAAGTCGGCGACCTGCATCCCCACCGCTTCCCTCCGCAGCCTCAGCTGCCGCCCCACGGTGGCGATGACCGCGACGCCCCAGTCGTCGTCCGGGTCCACCTCCCATCCCGGCTCGTCAGCCTCGGTCCTGAGCCGAACCTCGCCGTCCACCGACATGCGCGCGCCCCTCCGTCGTACCGCCTCGTACCAGTCACGCCCTACCCGTACACACCGCCCCGACAAGCCCGGACACCACCGGACAAGCACCGGACAGTCACCGTACGCAACCAGGACGTCACTCCCCACGGTAGGCGCTTCCAGCCACGCTGAGTGACGTGAATCGGCAACTCCCCCAATCCGGCAGCCCCATCCGCGACTTCAGCGTTCTGCTGTCCCCCACACCCCGGGGCGCCCGCCTCGCACGCCTGCTCGCCACGGAACAACTGCCGCCCTCGCCGACCGCTGGGGAGTGACCCAGGGCCTGCCTCCACGCAAGACAGTGTGGGCGGAGTGCACCATGCACCGCATGTGAACAAGCTGTCACAGCAAGTGAGTTCACTCGATAGCATCGAGATGTGACGCACCCGTTGGGTGCGTCCTCCCTTCACTCCGGGCCCCACCCTCGTCGGGGCCCGGCCCGACGAGAGCGGTCCCGGGACCTTGTGTAAGGCCGCCTCACGTCGAAGGGAGGACGCCACCCACATGGGAAGTCACAAGGAGCAGAAACCGACTCTCGTCATGCGGCTGATCCGGCTCCTGCCGGAGCGGGCGGCGAGGCACGCGAGGAGGTGGCTGCTCTGGTGGCTCAGCAAGTAGCCGGATGTCCCCTGACAAGGCGGGGACATCCGACACGCTCTTGCTGAGCCGGGGCCTCCGCACGGATAACCGGTCCGGGCGGGGGCCCTACCTGTCTCCCAGTACAGCACAGCGGACGCCGGACCGGCACCCGGACTCCACAGACCCCACGACCGGACCCTGACGCCCCGCACTCCGGTCCGACCTGCGCTCCCTATGCACCACCCACTGGGGAGAAAGCACCCCACCAAGCCCCACCCCTCCCTCCCGCCGGGCAAACTCACTCCCGCGAGTGAATATGCCCAACTCGGCTGGATTCGGGTCCGGTTGCCTGCCTTACGCTCACCGAAGCAAGATCCGACCGCAGACATGCGACGGCCCCCGCCGGGACTAGCGATCCCAGTGCGGGGGCCTGACCACCGAGGAAGTTAGGCCCTTCCTGATGGACACCGAAAACCCTAGCGCGCCCGCACGCGCCCAGTCCCGTATCCCGGGCAAAAACCACCCGCCCGCGCGGCCGCACGCCGGCGTGGTCCACGACAACGTCCGCCACACCGAGAGCTTCACGGTGATCGGCAACCACCTCCTCCAGCACCAGGAACTGTCCCTGCTCGCCATCGGACTGGCCTGCTACATCCAGTCGGTGCGACAGGGCACCGCCGTCGACATCAAGACCCTCGCCGACCGCTTCCCCGAGGGCCCCACCCGTATCGCCGCCGCCCTGCGCGAGCTGGAAGCCCACGGCTACCTCCGCCGCACCCGCGAACGCACCCCCACCGGCCGGATCGTCACCCGCACGGTCTCCTGCAACAGGCCAGGCCACCGCGCCGCCCGGGAGACGCCCTCCCGCAGGCCCGCCCGGCGTACGGCCCCCGACGAGCCCGCGCCCCGCAAGCGCCTCCCCGCCGTCCCCCAGCCGTCGTGCCCCTCGCCCACCCTGCTCCAGGCGGCCGTCGACGTCCTCGCCGGCCTGCGCCGCCACGACCCCCGCCTGCTGCTGTCCGCCCCCGACGCCGAACACCTCGCGCCGGGCGTCGCCGCCTGGCTGGAACGCGACCTCACCCCCAGCGCCGTACGCCACGCGCTGACCGAGAACCTGCCGAACGAACCCCTCATCCGCCCGGCCGCGCTCCTGGCCCACCGCCTGGCCGCCCAGTTGCCACCCCCGCCACCGTTCCGGCCCCCGGCCTCACCGGCCCCCGAGCCCCGCCACCCCCTCCAGACCTGCGACGGCTGCGACCGCGCCTTCCGGGCGCCTGCCCCCGGCCGCTGCCGCGACTGCCGAACCGATCTCCCGGAGGCCGCCTAGCATGGACGGGACGATCCTTGCCCCTGGGCACAGACGACGAGGAGCGAGCGCCATGACCATCGCCCCGGACGACGCGCGGCAGGGCGCCTCCCACCTCTACCGGGCCATGCGCGACTTCGTGGAGTCCACGGACGGCACCCTCCCCGGCAAGTTCGAGATCACCAAGGAAGGGATCGTTCACGACATGATGTCGCCGGGAGGGCCTCATGAGGTCACAGCCGCGCACGTCAGCCGCCGCTTGGAGAGGGTCATGCCGGACGAGCTGCTGGCCCACAACGGCACGCCTGATGTGGAAGACGAGCCTGAGGGCATCATGCGGCACCCCGATGTGATGGTGATCGCATGGACGGACCTGAATGTCGAAGGCTCCATCGACCCTCACACTGTCATCGCCGCCATCGAGATCGTGTCCAGGTCCAACCCGGACAACGACTGGGTCACCAAGATGCGCGACTACCCCCTGATGGGCATCCCCGTCTACGCGGTCTTCGACCCCCGCACAGGCACCGGCGCCGTCTTCACGGACATCCACCCCACCCCCGCCGGCCCCCGCTACGCCACCCGCAAGGACTTCGTCTACGGCGAGGACGTCACCATCGCCGACTGGACCATCTCCACCGACGGCCTGCCGCTGTACGAGAAGGGAACCGGCGAGCCGGCCCGCTGACACGCGTGACCTCCAGGTGATCTCCCCGCGATAGCATCCGGCCACTTGTGCGAGGGCAGGAAGCCCTCGCGGGGAGGGACCTCACGTGGGCAGACACGCCCTGGGACGGGGCGGTCTGGCCGCCGCCGTCTCCTCGCTCGCCGTGGCCGTCGCGGCCGCGTCCGTCGCCGTCCTCACCGGGGGCGGCGACACGGCCCGGGCCACCGGCGCCTCGGCCGCCACCACCGAGATCACACTGACCGACCCCGCCTCCGCCACGCCGCGGCTCGACCGCACGTACGTGACCGGCGCGGACGGCTTCCTGCACCGGCAGGCCGGAATGCCGGGGCTGCTGTGGACGGACTACTCGGACGGCACCACCGTCACCGCGAAGAACGCCGACGGCAGCGTCTACACGCCCGGCACGGGCTGCACGGCCATCGGCTCGGAGTGCCGTACGGCCTGGTACGGCTCGGACAGCGACCTGGTCGCGCTGCCCGCCGACACCAGCGCCGCCTCGGTCGTCCTGTGGGACCCGGCGACGGACAAGCGGACCAAGGTGGTCTTCGGCAAGACCAGCCACTACTACCGGGCCCTGGCCGGGAACACGATCGTCACCGGCTACACCCTCGTCGACCTCGTCGACGGCGAGCGCCGCGAGCGGCCGATCACCGGTGAGTTCGCGAACATCCAGAGCGACCAGATCGTCGCCGCGGACTCCGCCGGCGTGCTGTGGAAGCGCGGCAGCGACGTCCTGTACATCGACACCGCGACAGCCGTGAACAGCACGGTGTTCACCGACGCCACCTACGCCACGCACTACGTGATGAGCGAGGACCGGATCGGCTGGTACCAGTCCGGGACCGCCGAACTGCACCTGAGGCCGCGCGCCGACCTCACCGCCGAGGAGCAGGTCGTCAGCCTCCCGCACCCGGGTGAGCTGGACGGCGACCCGGTGCTGGTCGGCGACTGGCTGCTGCTGCCGCTCGCCACCAATACGGCCGGCTCCGAGCTGGTCGCGGTCTCCCTGACCGACGGCTCCACGCAGACGCTGCTGCCGTACGCCGGGGCGTACGCGACCCCCGCCCGCGGCGACGCCGCCTTCGTCACCGGCGGCACCGGCGCCGACGACTGGTGGGTGCGGCGGGTGACCCAGGCCGAGGACGGCTCCCTGGCGCTGGAGAAGGTGTACCAGGTCCCGGCGACGGAGAACGCGAAGACGGGTCTCGCGCTGGTCCGGGGCAGTCTGCGCGTCGCGGAGAAGAACCCGGCCGACGCGGGCACCGACACCACGTCCCTGCGCACCCTCACCACCGACGGCTCCACCACGCTCACCGCGTCCGCGGCCACGGCCTCCACGCCGGTGTACTCCGCCGTGTGCCCGTACCCGGGCGCCGACTGCGCCGCGCTGTACGGCAACACCGGCTCGGAGCCCGGCGCGGACGTCCACCTGCGCTCGGTCCGGTCCGAGACCGAGCAGAACACGGACCGCCTGGTCGCCCTCGGCCACCAGAACCTGGAGTTCGGCACCACCGGCGGCTCGATCGTCGACGTCTCCGACGACTACGTGGTCTACGACTCGGGCGGCGCGACGCCCGCGCAGTACGTCGGCGAGTTCGGCCAGGGCCAGAAGCTCAAGCGCACGGTCCGCGCCGCCGCCCTGAACGGCTCCACCCTGTGGAGCGCCACCACCACCGCCGGGAAGCTCACCTCGTACAGCCTCACCGAGGACAAGACCCTCGCCACGGTCACCGTCCCCGGCCTCGCCTGCGTGCCGAGCGAGCTCCAGGCGGCGGGCCGCTGGGTGTACTGGGCCTGCGGCACCGCCTCGGCGGGCGTCTACGACACCAAGGCCGGTACGTCCACCGCGGTCGCCCCCGGTGACGTGCTGCTCGGCGACGGCTTCACCGTCCGGCACGACCACGACGCGGACACCCTGGTCCTCACCGAGGCCGCCGGCGGCGCCACCCGCGTGATCGCCTCCGGGCTGCCGGACGCGGGGCTCGCCGTGGACCGCCGCTACCGCTGGACCGTCGACGAGTACACCGGCCTGGTCGCCTGGACCGACCTGTACGAGCGCGTCCACGTCGCCACCACCGGCGTCGCCCCGTCGGCGCCGACCATTTCCCGGAGCGAGGCCGGCCAGTACGCCGACCCGTCCTACCCGGAGCCCTGGTGGGGCACCTGGCTGGCCTCCCGGCCGGTCGGCTCCTGGTCGCTGACCTTCACCTCGGTGCAGAGCGGCCCGACCGGCAAGGCCACCCGCACCGTCACCGGCGGCGCCTCCTCCGGCTGGCTGTCGGCGAGCTGGAACGGCAAGACGTCGGGCGGCGGCCACTTCCCCAACGGCACCTTCACCTGGACCCTGAAGGCCACCGGCCTCGGCACCACCACGGTGTCCACCCTGGCCACCGGCAAGGGGTACCTGGAGCACGGCGCGGCGGTCCGCCACGACTACGCCAGCGTCGACGGCCCCGACGGCCGCGGCGACCTGCTCACCCTCAACTCCTCCGGCGGGCTGACCTACCAGCACGGCACCGGCACCGGGAGGTTCGGCAGCAAGACCACCGGCACCGGCTGGCCGACGACCGCGCGGTTCATCCCCGTCGGCGACCTGAGCGGCGACCGCTGCAACGACGTCCTGGTCCGCTACAGCAGCGGCGCCCTGCGGCTGTACAAGCCGGGCTGCAACGCCGCGCTGAAGCCGTCCACGTCGTACACCACGCTCGCGAGCAGCGGCTGGACCCAGTACGACCTGCTCACCTCGCCCGGCGACGTGAGCGGTGACGGCCGCCCGGACCTGGTCGTCCGCAACGCCTCCACCGGCACGGTCTACCTCTGCAAGGGCACCAGCACGGGCAAGCTGTCCGCCCGCGTGAAGCTGTACCACGACTGGAGGGGCTACAAGAAGATCATCGGCGCCGGCGACCTGAACGGCGACGGCATCGGCGACCTGCTCGCCCAGGACAAGGCCAATACCCTCTACCGCTACAACGGCAAGGGCGACGGCACCTTCGCCGCCCGCGTGAAGCTGTTCGGCGACTGGGGCGGCTCCTACAACGCCGTCGTCGGCGTCGGCGACCTCACCGACGACGGCAAGGCCGACCTGGTCTCCCGCGACACCAGCGGCAACGTCTGGCGCAACAGCGGCGACGGCAAGGGCTCGTTCGGCTCCCGGGTGAAGATCGCGACGGGCTGGAGCGGCTACAAGGCGCTGTCCTGACACCCCTCCCGGCACCGAGCCGGAAAAGCCGAAGGGCGCCCGGGAGAACCCGGGCGCCCTTCGCGCTACGGCCGCCTACTTCGGCTGCGGCTTGCGCACCGACAGGTGCAGCTCCTTCAGCCGCGCCTCCTCCAGCTCGGTCGGCGCGCCCATCATCAGGTCCTGGGCGTTGCCGTTGAGCGGGAAGGCGATGGTCTCGCGGATGTTCGGCTCGTCCGCGAGGAGCATGACGATGCGGTCGACGCCGGGGGCGATACCGCCGTGCGGCGGGGCGCCGAAGCGGAACGCGCGCAGCATGCCCGCGAACTTCTCCTCGACGGTCTCGCGGTCGTAGCCGGCGATCTCGAAGGCCTTCAGCATGATCTCCGGCTCGTGGTTCCGGATCGCGCCGGAGGACAGCTCGACGCCGTTGCAGACGATGTCGTACTGCCAGCCCAGGATGTCCAGCGGGTCCTGGGTCTCCAGGGCCTCCAGGCCGCCCTGCGGCATGGAGAACGGGTTGTGCGAGAAGTCGATCGCGCCGGTCTCCTCGTCCTTCTCGTACATCGGGAAGTCGACGATCCAGCAGAAGCGGAAGACGTTCTCCTCGAAGTGCCCGGCGCGCTTGGCGGCCTCGACCCGCACCGCGCCCATGATCTTCGAGACCTCGTCGAACTCGCCCGCGCCGAAGAACACGGCGTGCCCGGCCTCCAGGCCGAGGCGCTCGGTGAGGACCTTGACGTTCTCCTCGGTGAGGAACTTGGCGATCGGGCCGGACAGCTGGCCGTCCTCGCCGACGCGCACCCAGGCCAGGCCCTTGGCGCCGAGCGTGATCGCGAACTCGCCGAGCTGGTCGAAGAACTTGCGGGGCTGGTCCTGGACGGCCGGGACCGGCAGCGCGCGCACGTGCTTGCCGGCGAACGCCTTGAATTCGGACGCCTCGAAGACGTCGGTGATGTCGACCAGCTCCAGCTGGGCGCGCAGGTCCGGCTTGTCGGAGCCGTACTTCAGCATCGCCTCGCGGAACGGGATCCGCGGGAACGGCGAGGTGACGTGGCGGCCGCCGCCGAACTCCTCGAACAGCTCGGTCATCAGCTGCTCGATCGGACGGAAGACGTCCTCCTGCTCGACGAAGCTCATCTCGACGTCGAGCTGGTAGAACTCGCCCGGCGAGCGGTCGGCGCGGGCGTCCTCGTCGCGGAAGCAGGGGGCGATCTGGAAGTACCGGTCGAAGCCGGAGATCATCAGCAGCTGCTTGAACTGCTGCGGGGCCTGCGGCAGGGCGTAGAACTTGCCCGGGTGCAGACGGGAGGGGACGACGAAGTCGCGGGCGCCCTCGGGGGAGGTCGCGGACAGGATCGGCGTCGCCATCTCGTTGAAGCCCAGCGCCGTCATCTTGTGCCGGATGGCGGAGATGACCGCCGTACGCAGCATGATGTTGCGGTGCATGCGCTCGCGGCGCAGGTCGAGGAAGCGGTACTCGAGGCGGCGCTCCTCGTTGACGCCGTCCTCGGTGTTGATGGTGAAGGGCAGCGGGGCGGCGGCGCCGAGCAGCTCGACCTCGCCGACCTCGACCTCGATCTCACCGGTGGGCAGGTCCGGGTTCACGTTCTCGGTTCCACGTGAAACAACCTTGCCGTCCACTCGGACCGTGGACTCCTTGGAGACCTTGTCCAGCGCCTCGTAGGCGGACGTGCCGGGTCGGGCGACCAGCTGCGTGATGCCGTAGTGGTCGCGCAGATCGATGAAGAGGATGCCGCCCAGGTCGCGCCGATTGTGCAGCCAGCCACTCAGCCGGACGTCGGTGCCGACGTCAGAGGCGCGGAGCTCGCCGCAGGTGTGGGACCTGTACCGATGCATCGTCGTTCATCCAGTCTTCGCGGATCGGGAATCTCCGGGGCCCGGTGCCCGGACTTCCCCAGGGTACCGGCCGCTCCCGGATCGCCCCGCCCCATTACCGGCGTCCCCCTTCGGTGGCATCGTCCGACGGCACCTTCTTAAAGTGGGGCAATGCGTACTGGTGAGCCCCTACCCGCCGTGGGGCAGGTTCTCGCCGCCCTCGCGACCGGCCTGTGGCACTGGGACACGGCCACGAAGCTGGTCAGAGTGGACGGCGAGGCCGCCCGGCTCCTCGGGCTGCCCGACGAGCCGACGACGCTCACGGAGGCCCAGGCCCGGTCCCGGCTGCACCCCGTCGACTGGAACGAGATCGTCAGCGTGGTCGGCCTGGCCACCGCCGAGGGCACGCTCGCCGAGGTGCGGGTGCGGATCATGGACGAGCGGGGGCACGTGGTGCGCACCGTCCGCAGCCGGTCGAAGCCGAGCTTCGACGCGGACCGCCGGGCGTACGTCATGATCGGCACCCTCCAGGAGGTCACCGAGCCCTCGCCGGGCACCCCCGCCGGACGCAACGCGGTCACCGGCGACTGGCGGCGCTCCCGGGAGGCGTTCCTGCTGGACGCGGGCCGGGCGCTGGCCGAGGCACGGTCCACGGCCGAGGTGCTGCGGGTCGCGGCGGGACTGTCGATGCCGGGGTTCTCACCGGACGGGCTGGCCGTGTTCGGCGTGGAGGGCGACCGGCTGACGATCATCGGCCACCACGGGCAGCGGCCCGGCGACGAGGACCCCTTCACGCACATGGCGCTGGACACCGACTATCCGGCGGCGGAGGTCGTGCGCACCGGCCGCGCGGTGTACCTGTCCTCGCCCGAGCAGTACAAGAGCCGCTATCCGCTCACCTGGCCGCTCGCCCAGCAGTTCGACCGCCGGTCGTGGGCGTTCCTGCCGCTGACCGTCGCGGGCCGCACCATGGGCGCCTGGATGGCCGCGTTCACGTATCCCGTGCGGTTCACGCCCGACGAGCGGTCGGTCCTCACCACCGTCGCCCGGATGCTCGCCCAGGCACTCTCCCGGGCTGGCACCGCCGAGAGCGAGCGGGAGCTCACCGACGGGCTCCAGCGCTCCATGCTGCCCACGCTCGGCCCCGAGATACCCGGCATGAACGTGGCCGCCCGCTATGTGCCGACCGGTGGCGGACTCCAGGTCGGCGGCGACTGGTACGACATGATCCCGCTGCCGTCCGGGAGGTTCGCGCTGGTCATCGGCGACGTCCAGGGCCACGACGTGCGCGCGGCCGGCCTGATGGGGCAGCTCCGGATAGCCCTGCGCGCCTACGCCTCCGAGGGCCACCGGCCCGACGCCGTCCTCTCCCGGGCCTCCCGCTTCCTGCACGGCATGTGCTCCGCCGCCGACGACCCCGGCGACCTGCGCTTCGCGACCTGCCTGTACGTCGAGGTCGACCCGCTGTCCGGCGTGTTGGACATCGCCCGCGCCGGGCACCCCGACCCCGCCGTCCGGATGGCCGACGGCACCGTGCTGACGCGGCCCACCGCCGGCGGACTGCCCCTCGGCATCGACCCGGACGCCGACTACCCCACCACCCGGCTCGCCCTGGAACCCGGCGAGACCATGCTCATCTGCACCGACGGCCTCATCGAGACCGGCGGCCACGACCTGGAGAGCGGCTGGAAACGCGTCCGCGCCATCCTGGAGCAGCACGACGGCGACCTCGAAGCCCTCGCCGACTCCCTGGTCCAGGCGGTGCACGGCCCCTCCTCGCACCACACCACCGGCCCGCTCGCCGACCGCCGCGAGGACGACATCGCCGTCCTGCTGCTGTGCCGCAAGGGCGCGGGCTGCGGCTGCGGCTCCGCCGACGGGAACGGCGCGGCCACCGCGCGGCAGCCCGTACGGCGCACCATGCTGACCGTCGCCCAGGCCGAACCGGAGCGGATCGCGGTGGCGCGGCAGCATCTGCGGGAGCTGCTCCACGACTGGGCGTCCGACGACCAGGTCGACTCGGCGGTCCTGCTGCTGTCCGAGATGCTGACCAACGTCCTCGTGCACACCGACACCGACGCGCTGCTGGTCGCCGAGGTGACCGGCGCGGGTGACGGCCGGCGGATGCGGGTGGAGGTCACCGACGTCAGCGACGACCTGCCGCACAAGCGCAGGCCCGGGGAGCTGGCCTCCTCCGGGCGCGGGCTGATGCTCATCGAGCTGCTGGCGCACGAGTGGGGGGTCGACCCGCGCGGCGAGGGCAAGAGCATCTGGTTCGAGATCTACGAGTCCGATGAGTCCGACGAGTCCGACGAGGGCGCCGGGGGCGTCGAGGGTGCCGAGGCGGAGGTGGCGTAACGGGCGCGCAGCTCGTGGACGACACCGAAGGCGGCGGCGGTCAGCGGTACGGCGAGCAGCATCCCCAGGATCCCGGCGACGGACGCGCCGGCGGTGATCGTGAGCATCACCACCGCCGGATGCATCTGGACGGTCCGGCTCTGGATCATCGGCTGGAGCACATGCCCCTCCAGCACCTGCACGGCGAGCACCACCGCCAGCGCCCACAGCGCGATCACGAACCCCCGGTCGGCGAGCGCGACGAGCACGGCGACGGCGCCGGAGAGGAAAGCGCCGAGGTAGGGGATGTACGCGCCGACGAAGACGAGCGCGCCGAGCCCGGCGGCCCCCGGCACCCGCAGCACCAGCAGTCCGACGGTGATGCACAGCGCGTCGATGAGCGCGATCAGCGTGGTCCCGCGCATGAACCCCTCGACGGCCTGGTAGGCGCGCCGCGCCATCGCCTCCAGGGTGTCGGCGGCGGTGTGCGGGGAGAGGGAGCGCAGGGTGCCGGCGGCGAGGTGGGAGTCGCGCAGGAAGAAGAAGACCAGCAGCAGCGCCAGCACGGCCATGGCGATGCTCTCGCCCACCACGCTCACCCCGCTGATCACTCCGGAGGCCGCCGTCCCGCCGAACTTGCCGAGCAGTTCCCGCGCGTTCGACGCGAGGTCGTGCAGCGAGGTCCCGGCCGCCCCGAAGTGCTCGGCGATCCCGCGCGCCGCCTGCCTGAGCGAGCGGACGATCTGGTCGCCGCTGCGGATGAGGGCGGCGACGACGATGTAGACGGCGCCGCCGACCACGGCGACGACCGCGACGCAGGTGAGCCCGGCTGCCACCGAACGGTTGACCCGCGCCTTGACCAGCCGTCGGTGCAACGGCCCGAGCAGCGCCGTCCCGAGCAGGGCGAGCAGCACCGGCACGACGGCCGTACGGAACTCCACACACAGCCGGACCCCGATGTAGCCCACGCCGGCGACGAGCAGCACGACGGCGCACCAGGCGGCGAGCCGGCGCACGGGGTCGGGGAGGAGGTGCACGTCCACCAGCGGATCACGACCGCGCCGGGCTGTCCCGCGCGGACGGCCGACCGGGGGAATGCGCGCCCCTCGTCCGCTGTTGGAGGTGGCAGAAAGTTCAACGCTCAACTAAAGTAGGACGCACGTCGCCCGAGGAGGTAACGACCATGCCCGCAGTGACCGTCGAGAACCCGTTGACGCTGCCCCGCGTAACCGCACCCGCAGACGCCGTGGCACGTCCCGTGCTCACCGTCACCACCGCGCCCAGCGGTTTCGAGGGCGAAGGCTTCCCGGTGCGCCGGGCGTTCGCCGGCATCAACTACCGCCACCTCGACCCGTTCATCATGATGGACCAGATGGGCGAGGTGGAGTACGCGCCGGGCGAGCCCAAGGGCACCCCCTGGCACCCCCACCGCGGCTTCGAGACCGTCACCTACATCATCGACGGCATCTTCGACCACCAGGACAGCCAGGGCGGCGGCGGCACCATCACCAACGGCGACACCCAGTGGATGACCGCGGGCTCGGGCCTCCTCCACATCGAGGCCCCGCCGGAGCACCTGGTCGTCTCCGGCGGTCTCTTCCACGGCCTCCAGCTGTGGGTGAACCTCCCCGCCAAGGACAAGATGATGGCCCCGCGCTACCAGGACATCCGCGCCGGGAACGTCCAGCTGCTCACCTCCCCCGACGGCGGCGCGCTCCTGCGCGTCATCGCCGGAGAACTCGACGGCCACGCGGGCCCCGGCATCACCCACACCCCGATCACGATGATCCACGCGACGCTCGCGCCGGGCGCGGAGATCACCCTCCCGTGGCGGGAGGACTTCAACGGCCTCGCGTACGCCCTCGCGGGCAAGGGCACGGTCGGCGCCGAACACCGCCCGATCCACTCGGGCCAGACGGCGGTCTTCGGCACGGGCTCCTCCCTCACCGTCCGCGCCGACGAGAAGCAGGACTCGCACACCCCGGACCTGGAGGTCGTACTCCTGGGCGGCCGGCCGATCCGCGAGCCCATGGCCCACTACGGCCCGTTCGTCATGAACACCAAGGACGAACTCATGCAGGCGTTCGAGGACTTCCAGAAGGGCCGCCTGGGAACCATCCCCGCGGTCCACGGAATGACGGCGGAGGGCCCGCAGGCCTGAGAAAGCCGATACGGTTACGACAAGGCCCGAAGCCGCAACTTCGCTTTGCGACTTCGGGCCTTTCCCTGTCGGGAACCGCTCCCTACGGCAGCACGTACACCGGCGCCCCGTCAGCGGCACATCCCGCCTGCCGCACGCATCCCCGCTTCAGCAGCATCCGCAGGCAGTCGTGCACACGCTCCAGCGGCAGCCCTGTTCGGGCGGCGATGTCCTCCACCCGGTGACTCGCCTCGCCCCGCACCAACGCGGGCGCCAGATAGGCGGCGACCGCGTGGACGTCCTCGGTGACGACGAGGTTCTTCCGCTTCCAGGTACCGAGGAGGTCCTGCGGGGTCAGGTCCGGGGCGGGTTGCGGCCGGGCCGGGCCCCGGTGACGGAGGGAATCGGCGATGTCGCGGAGGCTGTGGCTGATGTCCGTCAGCAGACCGGTCTGCTCCTTCTGGAAGCCGAGCAGCAGCTCGTCCGCGCGCATGTTCCGCTCTTCGAGCCGGACGATCGCGTCGGCGACCTGTTGCGGCATGACGTAGGCGGTGCCGCCGGTGGGTGCGGGTTGCACGGGAGCCGGTTCGAGGGTGTAGGAGCCGTCGCGCTGGATGGTGGCGATGACGTCGCAGACCCAGGCCTTGAAGGGCTCACACTCTGGCTTGGTGCAGCCGTTGACCAAGCGGATCAGACCTTGGAGATTGACGAGATTCATGTCTCGTCGCCACTCTCGACCTGCGGGAACGCTGAGAGAGTAACTTCCAGTTACTGTCTCGAGAAAGTCTCGGTGCTCTTCTGGGACATGGTCCTGCAGTGCCTTGCGCGAGTTCATGTACCCCAGGTGCTTGCACACGTCCACAGCAGGGAACCAGTGCGTCCCGTCCGGCATGGTCAGCCTTCGCAGCCGCGCCCCGGTAGCCACGAACACGAAGTCGTTGATGTCGATCGCGTCCCGACCCGATGCCGTCGACTCGTCCGACGGCGTGTTGTTCTGCTCGTACATCGAGCATCACCTCCGCCCCGGAAGCTAGGGACTCGGCAAACGGGCGCGCAGGAACAGCACGAATGTTCACCCATTAGGGGACAAAGGCAACGATTCTGCACGGCGGCGGCGGCGACACGACGGCCCGCCGGGACGTCAGCCCCCGTACATCCGCCGCATCGCGAACTCCACCATCTCCCCGACCGCCTTCGCGTCGAAGACGATCCGGTGTTCGCCCTCCATGTCGAGGACGAAGCCGTAGCCGGTGGGGAGGAGGTCGATCACTTCCGCGCCGGTGATGACGAAGTACTTGGACTCCTTGCCCGCGTAGCGGCGCAGCTCCTTCAGCGAGGTGAACATGGGGATCACCGGCTGCTGGGTGTTGTGCAGGGCCAGGAAACCGGGGGTGTCGCCGCGGGGGCAGTAGACCTTGGACGTGGCGAAGATCTGCTGGAAGTCCTCCGCGGTCATCTGCCCGGTGGTGAAGGAGCGCACCGCGTCGGCGAGGGAGGGCGGGGACGGCTCCGGGTACAGCGGCGGCTGCTGGCCGTAGCCCGCCGCGCCGGGCATCTGCTGCTGCGGCGGGGCGTACTGCTGCTGCGCTCCGGCGCTCTGGTCGTAGCCGTACATGCGGGTAAGGGTATCGACCGCCGCAGAGGGCTGAGTCACAGATGGCCGGTTCGGGGTTGCGTCTTATTACTGACGGGTAGCATCATCGTAGCTACTTGTTGGTACGTGAATTAGGTGCGAGGAGCCAGTGCCTCGCCGATCTCTCTCTACGGAGCCGTCGCCATGGGGCACTACAAGTCGAATCTCCGCGACATCGAGTTCAACCTCTTCGAAGTACTCGGGCGCGACAAGCTGTACGGCACCGGCCCGTTCGAGGAGATGGACACCGACACCGCGAAGAGCGTCCTCGAGGAGCTGACGCGCCTCGCGGAGAACGAGCTGGCCGCGTCCTTCACGGACGCCGACCGCAACCCGCCGGTCTTCGACCCGGAGACGAACACCGCGCCGGTCCCGGCGTCCTTCAAGAAGAGCTACCAGGCCTTCATGGACTCCGAGTACTGGCGCCTGGGCCTGCCCGAGGCCATCGGCGGCACGACCGCCCCGCCGTCGC
This sequence comes from Streptomyces sp. TSRI0107, assembly GCF_001905845.1. Taxonomy (GTDB): domain Bacteria; phylum Actinomycetota; class Actinomycetes; order Streptomycetales; family Streptomycetaceae; genus Streptomyces. The sequence goes on from NZ_LIVZ01000017.1 coordinate 54,822, forward strand.
TCATCTGGGCGTACGCGGAGCTGATCCTCGGCTCGAACCCGGCCGTGTGGATGTACTCCTCCGGCCCGGCGTTCGCCGGCATCCTCTTCGACGAGGGCAACGAGGTCCAGAAGCAGATCGCGCAGATCGCCGTCGAGAAGCAGTGGGGATCCACCATGGTCCTCACCGAGCCCGACGCGGGCTCCGACGTCGGCGCCGGCCGCACCAAGGCCGTGCAGCAGGAGGACGGCTCCTGGCACATCGAGGGCGTGAAGCGCTTCATCACGTCCGGTGAGCACGACATGTCGGAGAACATCCTCCACTACGTCCTCGCCCGCCCCGAGGGCGCCGGCCCCGGCACCAAGGGCCTCTCCCTCTTCCTCGTCCCGAAGTACCTCTTCGACTTCGAGACCGGCGAGCTGGGCGAGCGCAACGGCGTCTACGCCACCAACGTCGAGCACAAGATGGGCCTGAAGGCCTCCAACACCTGCGAGATGACGTTCGGCGACCGTCACCCCGCCAAGGGCTGGCTGATCGGCGACAAGCACGACGGCATCCGCCAGATGTTCCGCATCATCGAGTTCGCCCGCATGATGGTCGGCACGAAGGCGATCTCCACGCTGTCCACCGGCTACCTGAACGCGCTGGAGTACGCCAAGGAGCGCGTCCAGGGCCCGGACCTGGCCAACTTCATGGACAAGTCCGCGCCGAAGGTCACCATCACCCACCACCCGGACGTGCGCCGCTCGCTGATGACGCAGAAGGCGTACGCGGAGGGCATGCGCGCGCTCGTCCTCTACACGGCCTCCGTGCAGGACGCCATCGCCGTCAAGGAGGCGAACGGCGAGGACGCCTCCGCCGAGCACGCGCTGAACGATCTGCTCCTGCCGATCGTGAAGGGCTACGGCTCCGAGAAGGGCTACGAGCAGCTCGCCCAGTCGCTGCAGACCTTCGGCGGCTCCGGCTTCCTGCAGGAGTACCCGATCGAGCAGTACATCCGCGACTCCAAGATCGACACCCTGTACGAGGGCACCACGGCCATCCAGGGCCAGGACTTCTTCTTCCGGAAGATCGTCCGCAACCAGGGCGCCGCGCTGAACTCCCTCGCCGAGGACATCAAGAAGTTCCTCGCCCTCGGCACGGGCGGCGAGGCCCTGTCCGGCGCCCGCGAGCACCTGGCGAAGGCGGCCGTCGAGCTGGAGGCGATCGTCGGTCTGATGCTGACCGACCTCGCGGCCACCGAGAAGGACGTCAAGAACATCTACAAGGTGGGTCTGAACACCACCCGCCTGCTGATGGCCTCCGGTGACGTCATCGTCGGCTACCTGCTGCTCAAGGGTGCCGCCGTGGCCGCCGAGAAGCTGGAGTCGGCCCCCGCCAAGGACCAGGCGTTCTACACCGGCAAGATCGCGGCGGCGAAGTTCTTCGCGGCCAGCGTCCTGCCCGGCGTGACCCTGGCCCGCAAGGTCGCCCAGGGCGTCGACCTGGACCTGATGGAGCTGGACGAGGCCGCCTTCTGAGGCACCCCTGAGGGGCACCCCCCGAAAGCATCGCGGAACTCCACACCGTCCTCACGTCAGCCCGCTCCCTTCACCGGGAGCGGGCTTTCGTCCGTCGTTAAGGTGAACCCATGAGCGAACCCCCCCGCTTCGACCGCGGCCACACAGACGACCTGATGTCCTTCCTGGCGGCCGGCCCGTCGCCGTACCACGCGGTGGCGAACACCGCCGAGCGGCTGGAGAAGGCAGGCTTCAGGCAGGTCGCGGAGACGGACGCCTGGGACGGGACGAGCGGCGGCAAGTACGTCCTGCGCGGTGGCGCGATCGTCGCCTGGTACGTCCCCGAGGGCGCCGCCCCCCACACGCCGTTCCGCATCGTCGGCGCCCACACCGACTCCCCCAACCTGCGCGTCAAGCCGCTCCCCGACAGCGGCGCGCACGGCTGGCGCCAGGTGGCCGTGGAGATCTACGGCGGCCCGCTGATGAACTCCTGGCTCGACCGCGACCTGGGCCTGGCCGGCCGGCTCACCCTGCGGGACGGCTCGACCCGCCTGGTGAACGTCGACCGCCCGCTGCTGCGCGTCCCCCAGCTGGCGATCCACCTGGACCGCGCCGTCTCCGCGGACGGCCTGAAGCTCGACAAGCAGCGCCACATGCAGCCCGTCTGGGGACTCGGTGACGACGTCCGCGACGGCGACCTGATCGCCTTCCTCGAGGAGGCCGCCGGGCTGCCCAAGGGCGAGGTGACCGGCTGGGACCTGATGACCCACTCCGTGGAGGCGCCGGCGTACCTCGGCCGGGACCAGGAGCTGGTCGCGGGCCCCCGCATGGACAACCTGCTGTCGGTGCACGCGGGCACGGCGGCGCTCGTCGCGGCGGCGACCGGCCCCGGCGCCGGCGACCTGCCCTGCATTCCGGTGCTGGCCGCCTTCGACCACGAGGAGAACGGCTCCCAGTCGGACACCGGCGCCGACGGGCCGCTGCTCGGCAACGTCCTGGAGCGCTCGGTGTTCGCGCGCGGCGGATCGTTCGAGGACCGGGCGCGCGCCTTCGCCGGCACGGTCTGCCTGTCCTCCGACACCGGCCACGCCGTCCACCCCAACTACGCGGAACGGCACGACCCGACGCACCACCCGCGGATCGACGGCGGACCGCTCCTGAAGGTGAACGTCAACAACCGCTACGCCACGGACGGTTCGGGCCGCGCGGTGTTCGCCGCCGCCTGCGAGAAGGCGGGCGTGCCCTTCCAGTCGTTCGTCTCCAACAACTCCATGCCGTGCGGCACGACGATCGGCCCGATCACCGCCGCCCGGCACGGCATCCGGACCGTCGACATCGGCGTGGCCATCCTGTCGATGCACAGCGCGCGCGAGCTGTGCGGGGCGAAGGACCCGTATCTGCTGGCGAACGCGCTGGTGGCGTTCCTGGAGGGATAGCCCGGCGTGGACGCCGCGCACCGGGGTACCCGACGCGGACGGGAGATCCGGAAACCACCGGACCCCCGGACGACAGGAGGGGACAACTCATGGGCCTCGGCGGATGCATCATCCTCATCGCCGTGGGAGCCATCCTCACGTTCGCGACCGACTGGGACATGGAGGGCGTCAACCTCGACCTGGTCGGGATCATCCTGATGATCGTGGGGCTGATCGGTGTGACGACGTTCAGCAGCATCGCGCGACGCCGGCGGGTGGTGGTGCCACCGACGACACCCGTCGTCGACGAGGAACCCCACCACCACCATCACCGGCGGGACGGCTACAGCGACGGGTACGGCGTGTAACGGAGCACGACGACCGACACTAACGGGGGGAGCGGCGGTTGGCCGGGGACGCGAACGAAAGCGGGCGGCCCGCCCGGGAGTTCATGGCCCTGCCGGGGCGTACGGAGGACCGGCGGGAGCTGTTCTCCCGGTGCCTGGCCGACGTCGTCCGGGTCCTCGGGCTCGGCGTCGCTCCCGGCCCCGGACCCGATGACCGGCGGGTCTGGGAGCGCCGCGTCCGGACGGCACTGCGTGAGGCCTGCCGGAGAGGCATGACCCTCTCCGACGAGGCCTTCGACGTGCTGCTCCGGGCGGCGGTCCACGACCCCGACCCCAGCTTCAACCGGCACTTCCTGGAGCCGGCGCTGAACGCGTTCGGCCGGGTGCGCGTCCAGCGCGCGCTGCTGGCCGGCCTGCGGACGGGCACGCATCCCGAACGGGCGGGAGCCGCGCGGGCCTGGTACTGGTCGGCGCTGCCGCCGAGAATGCCCGGCGTACGGGCGGAGAACCCGGCCGCCGGACCGGCCCCGCCCGACGCCGACCCGGCCGTGGTGGCCGAGTGGAACGAGGCGGCTCTGCGCGAGTTCGTACGCAACGAGGACCTGGACGTCCGGCGCTGCGTCCTTCCCGGCCTGCCACTGCGCAAGTCGGCCTACCCACCGGAGCTGCACGACCTCGTGGACACGGCGGTGGCGACGGCCCGGTCCCACCCGGACGACTACATCCGCCACCGCGTGGAGCACCAGGTGGGCGACTGACGCCCCTGGCCCGCTATTCGGCCAGCGAGTGTCCCGTCGTCGCGTCGACGTGTTCCGGGACCGGGTCGTGGCGGTCGCCGACCGTCAGGGTGCCGGTGGGTTCGAAGAGCAGGATCTCCGTGGGGACGGGCGCGTACGGCTTGTGCTCGGTGCCTCGGGGGACGGTGAAGACGGAGCCCTTGGGCAGGACGACCGTGCGTTCGCCCGCCGGTTCGCGCAGGCCGATGTGGAGTTCGCCGGTCAGGACGAGGAAGAACTCGTCGGTGTGGTCGTGCGTGTGCCACAGGTGCTCGCCCTCGACCTTCGCGACGCGGACGTCGTAGTCGTTGACGGAGGTGACGATGCGGGGGCTCCACTGATCCGTGAAGGACGCGAGGGCCGTGGTCAGCGAGATCGGTTCCATGCGTTCATCGTGCGGGGCTGCGGGCCCCGGGCACGAGTGATAGGAATCGCATGTGCCGCAAGGATCCTCTCAACCACACCGGGTCGCCGTGATCGTCGACGAGGGCACGAACCCCTTCGAGGTGGGCGTCGCGACCGAGCTGTTCGGCCTGCCGCGGCCCGAACTGGGGCTTCCGCGGCCGCTGTACGAGGTGACGCTGTGCGCGCCCGCACCCGAGGTGCGGATGAACCACGGCTTCTTCCGTATGACCGGCGTGCCCGGACTCGACGCGGTGGACGGCGCCGACACCCTCGTCGTCCCCGGCCGGCCGGACAACGTCGTCCCCCGCGCGGAGCCCGTCCTGGACGCCATCCGCCGCGCGCACGCGCGTGGCACCCGCGTCGTCAGCTTCTGCACCGGCAGCTTCGCGCTCGCCGAGGCCGGTCTGCTGGACGGGCGGCGGGCCACCACCCACTGGATGTGGGCGGACGCCTTCCGCGACCTGCACCCCGAGGTACTGCTGGAGCCCGACGTGCTGTTCGTCGACGAGGGCGACGTCCTGACCGCCGCCGGCAGCGCGGCCGCGCTCGACCTGGGACTGCATCTCGTACGACGGGACCATGGCGCCGAGATCGCCAACGCCGTGTCCCGGCGCCTGGTCTTCGCCGCCCACCGCGACGGCGGGCAGCGGCAGTTCGTGGAGCGTCCGGTCCCGGACGTGCCCGACGAGTCGCTGGGACCGCTGCTGGCGTGGGCCCAGGAGCGGCTGGCGGAGCCGCTGACGGTGGCCGGTCTCGCCGCCCGCGCGGCCGTGTCCCCGGCCACCCTGCACCGGCGCTTCCGCGCGCAGCTCGGCACGACGCCGCTCGCCTGGCTGACGGGGGAGCGGGTGGCGCTGGCGTGCCGGCTGATCGAGCGCGGGGAGGAGCGGCTGGACGTCGTGGCCGCGCGGAGCGGCCTCGGGACCGCCGCCAACCTGCGCGTCCGGCTGCGCCGGGAGACCGGGCTCAGCCCCTCGGCCTATCGACGGCGTTTCGGGACGGCCGCCGGGGAAGCGCTGGTGACATGAGATACCTCGTACGCGACCGGCTCCTGGGCTTCGGTGACGACTACTGGATCGAGGACGAGCACGGCGCCAAGCAGTTCCTCGTCGACGGCAAGGCCCTGCGGCTGCGGGACACCTTCGAGCTGAAGGACCCCGACGGACGGGTCCTGATCGACATCCGCGAGAAGATGCTCGCGCTGCGCGACACCATGCTGATCGAGCGGGACGGCGAAGCCCTGGCGACGATCCGCCGCAAGCGGCTGTCCCTGCTGCGCAACCACTATCGGGTGACGCTGGTCGACGGCACGGAACTCGACGTCAGCGGGAAGATCCTCGACCGGGAGTTCGCCGTCGAGTACGACGGTGAGCTGCTCGCCGTGATCTCGCGCCGCGTGCTGCACCTCCGCGACACGTACTGCGTGGACGTGGTCCGCGAGGACGCGGACCCGGCGCTGCTGATCGCGGTGGCGGTGTGCGTGATCGAGCTGGCGGAGAAGCAGGGGGACGACGACCGGGGAGACTGACCTCCACCGTGCCGGCCGGCCGGGCTCAGCGGCGGGGTGTCCCCAGCCCCAGCACCCGGTCCTTGAGCGCCGGGAACTGATCCCGTGTCACCGCGACCTTGGCGGGGTCGAACTCCACCGTGAGGACCTGCTCGCCGGGGCCCGCCTCCGCCAGGACCTCGCCCCAGGGGTCGACCACGATCGAGTGACCGGCCTGGGGAACTCCCGCGTGCGTCCCGGCCGTTCCGCAGGCGAGGACGTACGCCTGGTTCTCCACCGCCCGGGCCCGGGCGAGGAGGGTCCAGTGGGAGCGGCGGCGTTCCGGCCAGCCCGCCGGGATCACCAGCGTCTCCGCCCCGGCGTCCACCAGCCCGCGGAACAGCTCGGGGAAACGGAGGTCGTAGCAGGTGGCGACGCCCAGTGTCGTCCCGGGAAGACGGACCGTCACCAGCTCGCCGCCCGCACCCATCAGCACGGCCTCGCCCTTGTCGAAGCCGAAGCGGTGGATCTTGCGGTAGGCGGCGGCCAGCTCGCCGGAGGGGGAAATGACGAGAGACGTGTTGTAGAGGGTGCCCTCGGGGTCGCGCTCGGGGACGGAGCCGGCGTGCAGCCAGACACCCGCGTCGCTCGCCGCCTCGGCCATCGCCTCGAAGGTCGGTCCGTGCAGGGTCTCCGCCTCGCGGTCGAAGTCCTCGTAGGCGAACGCGCCGGTGGTCCACAGCTCGGGCAGGACGACGAGGTCCGCGCCCGCCTGTTCACGCACCAGGGAGGCCGCTCTGCACCGACGGGCGTCGACCGATTCGCCCTCATCTACGGCGATCTGGATCAGAGAGGCGCGCACACTACCACCGTCCTGGCATTCGAGCCGTCCACTAGGGCGTCCCCACCGGCGTCCACTCAGGCCTACGATCGTCACACGAAAGGCCTGCCGGGGTGCCTGGGAGCAGCGTAACTTAGCGGTTCAAGACACCCGTCGACCGCAGCCGCCACCTCCCACTGGCAACGCCGCCACCACCTGCCCGTGTACCGACCGCCGAGGGGTCCTGTTCCCGTGAGTCTGCATCCCACCCTCCAGCCCTACGCCGACGCCTGGACCCACTCCATCGAAGCGATATCCGAGCTGGTGCAGCCGCTTGTGGAGGCCGACTGGAACCGTCGTACGCCCTGCCCGGGCTGGTCGGTGCGCGACATCGTGTCCCACGTCATCGGCCTGGACTGCGAGATGCTGGGCGATCCGCGGCCCATCCACACCCTGCCCCGCGACCTGTTCCACGTCACCAACGAACACCAGCGGTACATGGAGATGCAGGTCGACGTGCGCCGTCACCACACGGCGCCGGAGATGACCTCGGAGCTGGAGTACACGGTCATCCGCCGCAACCGGCAGCTGCGCAACGAGTCCCGCGACCCGTCGGCGAAGGTGCGCGGCCCGCTCGGCGCGGAGCTGACGCTGGAGCAGTCGATGCGCCGGCACGCGTTCGACGTGTGGGTGCACGAGCAGGACCTGCGCACCGCCCTCGGCCGCCCCGGCAACCTGGACTCGCCGGGTGCGCACGTCGCCCGTGACGTGCTGCTGGCGGCGCTGCCCGACGTGGTCGCGGTCAAGGCGGAGGCGCCGCGCAGCTCCGCGATCGTCTTCGACGTGCACGGGCCCGTGGAGTTCCTGCGCACCATCCGCGTCGACATCCAGGGCCGCGGCACCCTCGAGACCGCGCCCGCGCTCGGCCCCGCCGCCACCCTCACCCTCGACTGGGAGACGTACGTCCGGCTCGCCTGCGGCAGGGTCAGCCCGGAGGCCGCCGCGGACCGGGTGAAGCTGGAGGGCGATCCCGATCTGACCGCGGCGATCCTGCGCCACTTCGCGGTGACGCCGTGACCGTACCCGAGGCGGGCGGCCCGCCCCGGCTGAGCCGGCTGACCTTCCACAACCCGCTCTCCGAGGCCCGCGCGGCCACGCTCGTGGGGCGGTTGTCCGCGCTCTCCCCCGCCACCGTGCTGGACCTGGGCTGCGGCTGGGCCGAGCTGATGCTGCGGGTCCTCGCCGCCGTCCCCGGCGCCACCGGCACCGGTGTCGACATCGACCGCGACGACCTCGACCGGGCCCGCCGCGCGGCACAGAGCCGGAACCTCGCCGATCGGGCGGTGTTCGTCGAGGAGTCCGCCGTGGGCACCCGGCGCGGGCCCGCCGACCTGGTGCTGTGCGTCGGGTCCAGTCAGGCGCTGACCGACGTCCGGCCGCCCGAGCATCTGCCGACGGCGCTGCGCGCCCTGCGCGAACTGGTCGCCGACGACGGGCGGGTGCTGCTCGGCGAGGGCTTCTGGCAGCGGACGCCGACCGCCGCCGAGCTGTCCGGGATGTGGCCGGGCGCCTCGGCCGACGACCACCCCGACCTGGGCACACTGGTCGACCTCGCGATCGAGGCGGGCTTCCGCCCGGAGTACGTGGAGACGGCGACCCAGGAGGAGTGGGAGGAGTTCGAGTCGGCGTACCAGGCGGACGTGGAGGTGTGGCTGGCCCGGCACCCCGGGCATCCGCTGGCGGACGCGACCCGCGAGCGGGTCGACCGGCACCGGTCCCAGTGGCTGCACTACCGGGGTGTGCTGGGCCTGGCCTACCTCACCCTCGTGCCGGTGGCCCGCTGACGGCGCGCGAGGGCCCGGCTCACGCCGGTACGTGCACCGTCTCCACCCGGCTCGCCACCAGCCGCTCCCGTTCCCGGCGGGCCGCCCGGCCGCGCAGCCGCAGGATCTGGCTGACGCCGAGCACCTGGAGCACGAAGACGGCGGAGAAGGCGACGGTGTAGTCGTCGCCGGTGGCGTCCAGCAGCACCCCGATCGCGAACAGGGTCGTCATCGAGGCGATGAAACCACCCATGTTGGTGATTCCGGAGGCGGTGCCCTGACGCTCCGGCGGGTTCGCCGGCCGGGCGAAGTCGAAGCCGATCATGGAGGCGGGCCCACAGGCCCCGAGCACCGCGCACAGCACCACCAGCAGCCACATCGGCGCCCGCTCGCCCGGCCAGGCGAGGGTCACCGCCCACAGCAGCGCCGTCGCACCGACCGTGCCCAGCGCGAGGGGCAGCCGCGCCCCGTGGTGCCGGGCGACGATCTGGCCGTAGACCAGTCCGATCGCCATGTTCGACAGCACCACCAGCGTCAGCAGCTCACCGGCCGCCGCGCGGGACAGGCCCTGCGCCTCGACCAGGAACGGCAGGCCCCACAGCAGCAGGAACACCATCGCCGGGAACTGGGTGGTGAAGTGCACCCACAGGCCGAGCCGGGTGCCGGGCTCCCGCCAGGACGTGACGATCTGCCGGCGCACGTAGGCCGCCCCCTGGTGCGGGACGGGTTCCGGTTCGTGGCCCTCCGGGTGGTCCTTCAGGAAGAGCAGCAGCAGGACGAGGACGACGACTCCGGCGAGCGCGCTGCCCGCGAACGCCTGCGTCCAGCCGATGCCGTGCAGCAGCCGGGCGAGGACGAGCGTGGAGACCAGGTTGCCCGCCATGCCGACGAGCCCCGCGAGCTGCGCGATCAGCGGACCGCGCCGGGCCGGGAACCAGCGGGTGCCGAGCCGCAGCACGCTGATGAACGTCATCGCGTCACCGCAGCCCAGCAGCGCCCGCGAGGCGAGCGCCATGCCGTACGACTGGGAGAAAGCGAAGCCCAGTTGTCCGGCCGTGAACAGCACGACCCCGATGGTCAGCACCTTCTTGGTGCCGAGCCGGTCGACCAGCAGGCCGACGGGGATCTGCATCCCGGCGTAGACCAGCAGCTGGAGGATGGAGAAGGTCGACAGGGCGGAGGCGCCCACGTCGAAGCGGTCGGCGGCGTCGAGGCCGGCCACCCCCAGCGACGTGCGGAAGATGACGGCGACGAAGTAGACGGCGACGCCGATCGACCAGACGGCGACCGCGCGGCGGCCGCCGGGCGGATCGCCCGGCAGTGCTGTGGCAGGCGCGCTCATCGGACCTCACCCCGCGCCAGGTGCGAGAACCAGCCGACGTGCCGGTGGACGACCGCGACGGCCGCCTCGGCGTCACCGGAGCGCAGCGCGTCCAGGATCTCCTCGTGCTCGTCGAGGTTCTTGGCGATGCGGTCGGGGTGGGAGTGCATCACGGCGACGCCCATCCGCAGCTGGCGGTCGCGGAGCTGGTCGTAGAGGCGGGAGAGGATGTCGTTGCCGCCGCTGCGGACGATCTCGGCGTGGAAGCAGCGGTCGGTGACCGCGACGGCGGCCAGGTCCCCGGCGGCGGCCTGTTCCTTCTGCTGGGCGAGCAGTCGCTCCAGGCGGGCGACGAGTCCGGGCGGCGCGGGCACGGCCTTGCGCGCGGCGTGCTCCTCCACCAGCAGGCGCGTCTCGACGACATCGGCGATCTCCTGTGCGGAGACCGGCAGCACCAGGGCGCCCTTCTTCGGGTAGAGCTTGATCAGCCCCTCGGCCTCCAGCCGCAGCAGCGCCTCACGCACCGGCGTGCGCGAAACCCCGACCGCCTCGGCCAGCTCGCCCTCGGTGAGCAGCGTCCCGCCCTCGTAGCGGCGGTCCAGGACACCATTCTTGACGTGGGCGTACACGCGGTCGGCGGCGGGCGGTTGCTTCACGGCCATGGTCATGCCGACAGGATAGATACAACACGTACGCATGAGCGGGAGCGTCCAACATCCGGACGTGCGGCCCGCCGTCCTCCCCAACTCACAGGTTTTTCCGGGGTCGCGTACAACCCTTCGCGGTAGTCACGAGTCACACAGGTGCGGCCCCGCTCTCTGCGCCAGCTCTGCACCAGGCAGATCTGTCGACCCGGCCGCACCACAGGCGCATCCGACGTAATCGGGGTATCTCACTTGATCACCGCCAACAAGGGCCTCAGCACCAAGGGCTTCCGTGTCCGCAGAGCAGCCGCCGTCACCATGACCACCGGCGCCCTGCTCGCCGCCGGCGCGTTCGGCGCGGCCCCCGCGCAGGCCGTCGCCACGCCCACCATCGCCGCCAAGGGCGGCTTCGTCATGAACGCCGCGAACGGCAAGACGCTTTACACCAAGGCCGCGGACACCAAGCGCTCCACCGGCTCCACGACCAAAATCATGACCGCGAAGGTGGTGCTGTCCCAGCCGAACCTCGACCTCAACGCCGAGGTCAAGATCGAGAAGGCGTACAGCGACTACATCGTCGACAACAACTGGGCCTCCAACGCCAGGCTCATCGTCGGCGACAAGGTGACCGTCCGCCAGCTGCTGTACGGCCTGATGCTGCCCTCCGGCTGCGACGCGGCCTACGCGCTGGCCGACAAGTTCGGCACGGGCTCGACGCGCGCGGCGCGCGTGAAGTCGTTCATCGGCAAGATGAACGCGCAGGCCAAGAGCCTGGGCCTGACCAACACGCACTTCGACTCGTTCGACGGCATCGGCCACGGCGCCAACTACTCGACGCCGCGCGACCTGACGAAACTGGCCGCCAACGCGATGAAGAACTCCACGTTCCGCACGATCGTGAAGACGAAGTCGTACACGGCGAAGACCATCACCACGAACAACACGGTCCGCACGATGGACCCGTGGAAGAACACCAACCCGCTGCTCGGCTCCTACACCGGCGCGACCGGTGTGAAGACCGGCTCGGGCACCGAGGCCAAGTACTGCCTGGTCTTCGCCGCCACCCGCAACGGCAAGACGGTCTACGGCACGATCCTCGCCTCCACCGACGCGACGACCCGCAAGTCGGACGCGACGAAGCTGCTGAACTACGGCTTCGCGAAGCTCGGCTGAGCCTGGTCCGTGCTCGACGCAGGCATATGGAAGGCCGCCGTCCTGGACCTCCTGGGCGGCGGCTGGACCTTCGCGCGGGTCGGTCCTGTCCCGCTCCGGCCCGCGGGCCCGGTACTTCCGGCCCGCCTCCCTCGAGGCCGGCCGGCCTCCCGGAAAGCGGGAGCCGCGCGCCCCCGTGGGGACACGCGGCTCCAGGGGTCCTACGCCCAGGTGATCAGCCGCTTGGGCTGCTCCAGGATCGCCGCCACGTCGGCCAGCACCTTGGAGCCCAGTTCGCCGTCGACCAGGCGGTGGTCGAAGGACAGCGCCAGGGTGGTGACCTGACGCGGCTTCACCTTGCCCTTGTGCACCCACGGCTGGAGCTTGATCGCGCCGACCGCGAGGATCGCGGACTCGCCGGGGTTGAGGATCGGCGTACCGGTGTCGACGCCGAAGACGCCGACGTTGGTGATGGTGATCGTGCCGCCCTGCATGGCCGCAGGGGACGTCCGGCCCTCGCGTGCCGTGCCCACCAGCTCGCCCAGGGACTCGGCCAGCTGCGGCAGCGTCTTGTCGTGGGCGTCCTTGATGTTCGGGACGATCAGACCGCGCGGGGTGGCCGCGGCGATGCCCAGGTTCACGTAGTGCTTGACCACGATCTCCTGCGCCGCCTCGTCCCAGGACGCGTTGATGTCCGGGTTGCGCTTGACGGCCACCAGCAGGGCCTTGGCGATCAGCAGCAGCGGGTTCACCCGCAGCCCGCTGAACTCCTTGTCCTGCTTCAGCTCCTCGACCAGCCGCATGGTGCGCGTGACGTCGACCGTCACGAACTCCGTGACATGCGGCGCGGTGAACGCCGAGCCGACCATCGCCGCGGCCGTCGCCTTGCGGACGCCCTTGACCGGGATACGGGTCTCGCGCGCCGCGTCGTACGCGGCGACCGGCGCCGGTGCCTGGGCGGCTGCCGGAGCCTGGGCGGGGGCCGGGGCCGCGGGTGCGGCGGCCGGGGCCTGGGCGGGGGCCTGCGGCGGGGCCACCGCCGCGTGCACGTCCTCGCGCGTGATGATGCCGTCGGGGCCGGTCGGGACGACCGTGGCGAGGTCGACGCCGAGGTCCTTGGCCAGCTTCCGCACCGGGGGCTTGGCCAGGGGGCGCTGCTGGGCCACCGCGGCGGCCTGAGCGGGAGCGGGCGGCTGGGCGGGCGGGGCCGGGGTGGCGCCACCGTGGCCGTTCAGCTCCGTCTGGATCGCCGTCGAGACCTGCCGGGCCGGGACCTCGGCGCCCTTGCGCGGGCGGCGCTTGGTCGACGAGGCGGCCACGCCGTAGCCGACCAGCACCGGCTGGCGGCCCTCGGGCTGCGGCTCCTTTGCCGCGGGCGCCTCCGCCACGGCCGGCGCGGGCTGGGGTGCCTCGCCGGCCGGGGCACCGCCCGCCACCTCGACCGCGATGATCGACGTGCCCACGTCGACCGTGGTGCCCTCGGGGAAGTGCAGCGCGCGGACCACGCCGTCGTAGGGGATGGGCAGCTCGACGGCGGCCTTGGCCGTCTCCACCTCGCAGACGATCTGCCCGTCGGTGACCGTGTCACCGGGCTGGACGTACCACTTGAGGATCTCGGCCTCGGTGAGGCCCTCGCCCACGTCCGGCATCTTGAACTCGCGTACGGACGCTTCCGTCATCGTCGTCACGACCCTCTCCTCAGTACGCCAGGGCACGGTCGACGGCGTCGAGCACCCGGTCCAGGCCCGGCAGGTACTCCTCCTCCAGACGCGCCGGCGGGTACGGGGCGTGGTAGCCGCCGACCCGGAGCACCGGGGCCTCCAGGTGGTAGAAGCAGCGCTCCGTGATCCGGGCGGCGATCTCCGCGCCGGAGCCGAAGAACACCGGCGCCTCGTGGACGACGACCAGTCGGCGGGTCTTCTCCACGGAGGCCTGGATGGCGTCGAAGTCGAGCGGCGAGACCGAGCGCAGGTCCAGGACCTCGAGGGACTTGCCCTCCTCGGCGGCCGCGGCGGCGGCCTCCAGGCAGGTCTTCACCATCGGGCCGTAGGCGGCCAGGGTGAGGTCGGTGCCCTCGCGGACCACGCGCGCGCCGTGCAGCGGGCCGGGGATGGCCTCGGTGTTGACCTCGCCCTTGTCCCAGTAGCGCCGCTTGGGCTCGAAGAAGATCACCGGGTCGTCGCTCTGGATGGCCTGCTGCATCATCCAGTACGCGTCGGAGGCGTTGGACGGGCTGACGATCTTCAGACCCGCCACATGCGCGAAGAGCGCCTCCGGGGACTCCGAGTGGTGCTCGACCGCGCCGATGCCGCCGCCGTAGGGGATGCGGACGACGACGGGCATCTTGACCTTGCCCAGCGAGCGGGCGTGCATCTTCGCGAGCTGCGTGACGATCTGGTCGTACGCCGGGAAGACGAAGCCGTCGAACTGGATCTCGACCACGGGGCGGTAGCCGCGCAGCGCGAGGCCGATCGCCGTGCCGACGATGCCGGACTCGGCGAGGGGGGTGTCGATGACGCGGCTCTCGCCGAAGTCCTTCTGGAGGCCGTCGGTCACCCGGAAGACGCCGCCGAGCTTGCCGACGTCCTCGCCCATGATGAGGACCTTCGGGTCGGCCTCCAGGGCGTGGCGCAGCGACTCGTTGATCGCCTTGGCCAGAGCCATCTTCTCCGCTGCCATGTCAGACCCCCTCACCCGCGGCGAAGCCGCTTTCGGACTCCGTCGAGAACGACGCCTGGTAGGCGGCGAACTGGGCGCGCTCCTCGTCGACGAGCGCGTGTCCGTCCGCGTACACGTTCTCGAAGATGGCGAAGTGGTCCGGGTCCGGCATGGCGCGGACCGCCTCGCGTACTCGCTTGCCCAACGTCTCGCTCTCCGCGTCGAGTTCCGCGAAGAATCCCTCGTCCGCGTGGTTCGATGCCTCCAGGTACCGGCGAAGGCGCAGGATCGGGTCCTTGGCCTCCCAGGCCAGGCGCTCCTCGTCGCCCCGGTACCGGGTGGGGTCGTCGGAGGTGGTGTGCGCGCCCATGCGGTACGTGTACGCCTCGACCAGGGTGGGGCCCTCACCGAGGCGGGCCCGCTCCAGGGCCCACTTGGTGACCGCGAGGCAGGCGAGGACGTCGTTGCCGTCGACGCGGACGCCGGGGAAGCCGAAGCCCTGCGCGCGCTGGTAGAGCGGGACGCGGGTCTGCTTCTCGGTCGGCTCGGAGATCGCCCACTGGTTGTTCTGGCAGAAGAACACCACGGGCGCGTTGTAGACCGCGGAGAAGGTGAAGGACTCGGCCACGTCGCCCTGGCTGGAGGCGCCGTCGCCGAAGTACGCGATGACCGCGCTGTCGGCGCCGTCCTTGGCGATGCCCATGGCGTAGCCGGTGGCGTGCAGGGTCTGGGAACCGATGACGATCGTGTACAGGTGGAAGTTGTTGCCGTTCGGGTCCCAGCCGCCGTTGTTCACCCCGCGGAACATGCCGAGCAGGTTGGCCGGGTCGACCCCGCGGCACCAGGCGACGCCGTGCTCGCGGTAGGTGGGGAAGACGTAGTCGTCGTCCCGCAGCGCCCGGCCGGAGCCGATCTGGGCGGCCTCCTGGCCGAGCAGCGAGGCCCACAGGCCCAGCTCGCCCTGACGCTGGAGCGAGGTCGCCTCGGCGTCGAAGCGGCGGGTGAGCACCATGTCGCGGTACAGACCGCGCAGCTCTTCGGGGGTGATGCCGGCGACGTACTTGTCGTACTCGGCGTTCTTGACGCGCTTGCCTTCGGGCGTCAGCAACTGCACGAGCTCGGGTTCGGTGCCCTTGGTGGCGCCGGTCCCCTTCTTCGCCGTCGTGCGCTTGCCGGCCGTGCTCTTCGTACTGGCGCTGCGTCGCGGTGTGCGCGCGGCAGTGCTCTCCACGGTCACGTGTGCTCCTCCGTCGGTCCGGCCCCCGGGTTCGCCGGTAAGGCCAGTGCGGCTCACCTTTTCTCGGCCTCCGGGCACGGGGTGGGTGCCACTCGGCCGGGAACAGGCGTGACAGGTGCCCCGGCGAGCGCCCTGCAACAATCACGTTACCCAGTGCTCCACATTTCTGTGAAACCCCTCCTGACCTGCGTTTTTGCTTGGAAATCCAAGTAAATCGAAAAGCCGGGAAGGAACCCTGGTCACAGCCTTGCAGGGGGCCGGAACACGGGCACGTTATCCCGGCCACCCAGGTCACGGGAAGAGCTGGTCTGTGACACTGACCTCGTGCGCGAAGACTGACAAATCAGGATATTCCTACGCGACGATCACGAGACGCCGGCCGGGAAACGCCGAGGATCATGGTGGGATTCGCGGCCTGACTCGGGGTCCGACTTAAGCCCGGACCCGCGGTCGGACTTTATGAAAAAGGCGCCTCGAAAGGCACACCGTGACGCCCTGTGACCGAATGCGATCGTCGGCGACTTCCTGTGACAACGCCCAGCTCACGGGCTCATTCGGTGCCCTAGCATCTGGCGCGTGCCGCGCCCCTGTGTACCACCCCCCGCCCCCCACGCGCCCCCGCTGCGCGCTCTGCTCCGTCAGTACGCCGCAGGTTCCGCCCTCGCCTGCGACCCCGTCGACCAAGGGCTGCTGAACCGCGGCTACCGGCTGTGCACCACCCGCGGCCGCTACTTCCTCAAGCACCACTTCGACCCCGACACCGCCGACCCCGCCGCGATCGAGCGCCGCCACCGCGCCACCCAGCGCCTGGCCGCCCTCGGCGTCCCCGTCGCGCCGCCGCTGGCCGGACGCGACGGCCGCACGGTCGCCGTCGTCGGCGGCCACGCCTACGCCCTGCACCCGTGGATCGACGGCCGGCACCGCCACGGCGGCCAGCTCACCCCCGGCCAGTGCGCCCGGCTCGGGGCGCTCCTGGGCGCCGTGCACGCGAGCCTGGAGCGCGTGATGCCGCCCAAGGGACGCACGCCCCCGGCCACCAGCCCGCACCCGGTGGAGAGCGCCGACCCCGCCGACACGTTCGACCTCATCGACGACCTCCTCGCGCGCGTGCGCAGGCACCGGCCCGCCGACTCCTTCGACGAACTCGCCCGGCACCGCCTCCTGGAGCGGCGCGCCCTGCTGGAGCGGCACGCGGACCGACGGCCACCGCGCGGCGGCTCGGTGGGCTGGGTGCACGGCGACTTCCACCCGTTCAACGTGCTCTATCAGGGCGACGCCCCGGCCGCGATCGTCGACTGGGACCGGCTCGGCGTACAGCCCCGCGCGGAGGAGGCCGTACGCGCCGCCGCGATCTTCTTCGTCCAGCCCGCGGGCACCCTGGACCTGCCCAAGGCGCGGGCGTACGCGCGCGCGTACCGGCGTTCGGCGCAGGCCACGCCCTCGGAACTCGCGGCGGCCGTGCACCGCGTGTGGTGGGAACGCCTCAACGACTTCTGGATGCTGCGCTGGCACTACGAGCGCGGCGACACCCGCGCGGACCCCCAGTTCCCCGCCGCCTCGGCGCTGGCGGTGTGGTGGACCCGGGAGTACGACGAGGTGTGCGGGGCGTTCGTGGAGTGACGCCCGCGCAAGCGTTGTTCGTCGATGTAAGGACGTCCGCGCGGGGGCGGATGTCGGTGTGAAGGGCGTCCGCGCGGGGGCCGATGTCGGTGTGGAGGACGTCCGCGCGGGGGCGCGAGCAACTCAGACGCCGCCGCCCCCGTCGGCGCCGCCGATGACGCCCGCGTCCGTGCCGGCGGTGTCGGTGCCACCGTTCTCGGTGCCGCCGTTCTCCGTACCGCCGTTCTCGGTGCCGCCGTTCTCGGTGCCACCGTTCTCCGTACCGCCGTTCTCGGTGCCGCCGTTCTCCGTGCCACCGGTGTCCGTGCCGCCGGTGTCGGTCGGCGCGGTGTTCGTCGGCTGGTCCGACGGGCCGTCGGTGAAGGACGGCTGCGGGGAGTACGAGGGGGCCGGCGTCGGGTCGTAGTTGCCCCAGCCGTCGCCGGTGCCCGTGTCCTGGCCCGTGGAGGTGTCCGGGGACTCCTCGGGCGTGTCGTCGCTCGGCGACTCCTCGGGCGTCTCCTTGTCGGTGCTCTGCGAGACCGTCGGGGAGGGCGAGTTGTCCGTGCTCGGCTTCTTGCCGTTGTCGCCGTTGAGGGCGAGCGCGACGCCCGCCGCGATGGCGATCACCGCGAGGACGGCGAGGATCCACAGCTTGCCGCGGCCGCTGCCCCTGTTGCCGTGCCCCTCGAAGCCGCCGTCGTCCCGGCCGCCGCCGTAGTTCGGCAGGATCTGCTGCGGGATCTGCGTGGTGCCGGAGGCGTCCACCGGGTGCGGCAGCACCGTCGTGCCCGCGAGACCGCCGGCCGGGGTGTGCCGGCCTTCGTGCGCCTCGACCGGGCCGGTGTTCCAGGTGCCGGTGTGGCCGCCCTGCTCGTACAGCATCTGCAGGCCGTACTGGACCAGCCCGCGCATCTCCTCGGCGGTCTGGAAACGGTCGTCGGGCTCCTTGGCGAGCGAGCGCATGACGAGGCCGTCCAGCTCCGGCGGGGCGGTGCCCTCGGAGACCTCGGACGGCGGCGTCGGGATGTCCTGGACGTGCTGGTAGACCACCGACAGCGGGGTCTCGCCGACGAACGGCGGGCGCAGCGCGAGGAGTTCGTAGAGCAGGCAGCCGGTGGCGTACAGGTCGGAGCGGTGGTCGACGGCCTTGCCGAGCGCCTGTTCCGGGGACAGGTACTGCGGGGTGCCCATCACCATGCCGGTCTGCGTCATCGTCGTGGACGCGCCGTGCAGGGCGCGGGCGATGCCGAAGTCCATCACCTTCACGGCGCCGTTGTCGGTGATGATGACGTTGGCGGGCTTGATGTCGCGGTGCACGATGCCGTGCTGGTGCGAGTAGGCCAGCGCCTCCAGGACGCCGGAGACGATGATCAGCGCCTGCTCGGGGCCGGGCGCCTCGGCGTTGTGCAGCAGATCGCGGATGGTGCGGCCCTCGACCAGCTCCATCACGATGTACGGCACCGACTGGCCGCCGACGAAGTCCTCGCCGGAGTCGTACACGGCGACGATCGCGTGGTGGTTGAGGCCGGCGACGGACTGCGCCTCGCGCGTGAAGCGGGCCTTGGAGACCGGGTCCTCGGCGAGGTCGGCGCGCAGCAGCTTGACCGCCACGGTACGGCCGAGACGTACGTCCTCGGCCGCGAACACCTCGGCCATGCCGCCCCGGCCGAGCCGGTGCGTCAGCCGGTACCGGCCGTCCCCGACCAGTCCGCCATTACCCCACAGCTCCGGCGCATCCGACATCCCGCCGCCACTCGCCTCGGGGTCGGACGGGCCCTGAGCGCGCTGCTGCTGTGCCATCAGTCCTCGCCGTCGTTTCTGCCCGCGGTGCGCGCGGTGTTGTTACGGTCTCCGTCGGCCACGCTACAGCCTCCGCGCAAGCCACCGGTCCGGGACGGGCGCCGTGACCGGCACGAGACGGACCGGCCATGAAACCGTGCGCCCGCGCGGTCGTGCAAATCCTGTGTACCGGGCGTACGGCCGCTGTAACGCTTCCGCGACGCTTCTTTCGCGTACGGTCACGGAACGGGCACCGAGCTTGACGTGTCAGTGGCCTGGGGCAGACTTGGCCGGGAATAGCACTTTCGATCAACGGCGCCTGCAGGCCGACGGGGGATACGGATCATGAGCCAGGACGGCGCACAGGACCGGTACGCGGGGCGTTCGCTCGCCGGCGGCCGCTATCAGCTGCGTGATCTGCTCGGCCAGGGCGGCATGGCCTCCGTCCACCTCGCGTACGACGCGGTGCTCGACCGTCAGGTCGCGATCAAGACCCTGCACACCGAACTGGGCCGCGAACAGGCGTTCCGCGAGCGGTTCCGCCGCGAGGCCCAGGCGGTGGCGAAGCTCACGCACACCAACATCGTCTCGGTCTTCGACACCGGCGAGGACGACGTCGACGGCATGACGACGCCTTACATCGTCATGGAGTACGTCGAGGGCCGTCCGCTGGGCTCCGTGCTGGAGGAGGACATCCGGCAGTTCGGCGCGATGCCCGCCGACAAGGCCCTCAAGGTCACCGCGGACGTGCTGGCGGCTCTGGAGATCAGCCACGAGATGGGGCTGGTCCACCGGGACATCAAGCCCGGCAACGTGATGGTGACGAAGCGGAACGTCATCAAGGTGATGGACTTCGGCATCGCGCGGGCCATGCAGTCCGGTGTCACCTCGATGACGCAGACCGGCATGGTCGTCGGCACCCCGCAGTACCTCTCCCCCGAGCAGGCGCTCGGCCGCGGCGTGGACGCCCGCTCCGACCTGTACTCGGTCGGCATCATGCTGTTCCAACTGGTCACCGGGCGGCTGCCGTTCGACGCGGACTCGCCGCTGGCGATCGCCTACGCGCACGTCCAGGAGGAGCCAGCCGCGGCCTCCTCGATCAACCGCTCCCTGCCGCCGGCCGTGGACGCGCTGATCGCCCGCGCGCTGAAGAAGAACCCCAACGAGCGTTTCCCCACGGCCGAGTCGATGCGCGACGAGTGCCTGCGGGTCGCGGCCTCCGTCCAGGCGGCCCCGCCGAGCATCGTGCCGGGCGCCCCCACGCAGAGCGGCGCGGGCGTCGGCTCCGCCGTCTTCCCGCCGGTCGACCAGGGCACCCCGGCGCCCGTGAGCGGCGTCCAGACGCCGTACCAGCCGACGCCGGTCCCCAACCCGTACGGCACTCCGCCGCCGGCGCCCCAGCCGTCGTACGGCTACCCGCAGCAGGGCGGCTACCAGACGCCGGCGCCGACGCCGTCCCCGTACGCCGCGCAGCCGACGCCGGCGTACAACCTCACCCCGCAGCCGCCGGCCCCCTCGGCCTCCGGTGGGCGCAAGAGCAACAAGCCGGTGATCCTCGGCTCCGCCATCGTGGCCGTGCTCGCGGTCGGCGGTCTGATCGCGGCGCTGTCGCTGAGCGGCGGCGGCGGTGAGGAGGAGCGGGGCAAGGGCGGCGACGCCAGCCCTTCGGCCACGGTGACGCAGAAGCCGGGGTACCGCGGGCCGGACACCTCTCGGACGATCGAGACGACCGAGTGCACCGAGCCCCAGGAGTCGTACAACGACCCCGACAAGATCAAGATCCCGGACTTCCAGTTCAAGAACATCACGTCGGTCAAGGCGTGCCTGCGGGCCGCGGGCTGGCAGGTGGAGGTCAAGGACCAGGACGAGAACACCTACGGCGACGGCACGGTCATGAGCCAGTTCCCGGCCGCGGGCACGGACGTCGATCCCGAGGAGACCGTCCAGATCCAGCTCTACGTCTCGACCGGCAACCCGGCGTCCTGACGGACCCGGGGATGAGAAAGGGCCCGGCGTGATGCCGGGCCTTTCTCGGTCGTACGGCTGGTGAGTGCGGCGGACGGTTTACAGGTACGGGCCGCCCTGGCGGCCGCCCCCGCGCGGATCGTCGTGGCCGTCGTGGCCGCCGACGCCGGGCGGGAGCGCGCGGCGCATCTGCTCCAGCTGGGCCCGCGCGGCCATCTGCTGGGCGAACAGCGTCGTCTGGATCCCGTGGAAGAGGCCTTCCAGCCAGCCCACCAACTGAGCCTGCGCGATGCGCAGTTCCGCGTCGGACGGGGTCGCGTCGTCAGTGAACGGCAGGGAGAGCCGCTCCAGCTCCTCCACCAGCTCCGGCGCCAGACCGTCCTCCAGCTCCTTCACCGAGCTGGCGTGGATCTCCTTGAGCCGGACCCGGCTGGCCTCGTCGAGAGGCGCCACCCGCACTTCCTCCAGCAGCTGCTTGATCATGCTGCCGATCCGCATGACCTTCGCCGGCTGCTCGACCTGGTCCGTCACCGGGGTCTCGTGGGAGTCCTCGTCTCCACCGCCGCCACCGAGTGCCATGCCGTCCTGGCCCACGACCAGGATGCGCTGGGGGTTCTCCGGCGACCTTTCGTTCCTCGGCATCTCCATACGGTCATTCTCTCCCACGCGCGCACCGCACTGAATGACCCGGTACGGCCAGCCACCTGGCGGCATCCGGAATGCCGGGGTCTGCCCGGGATGTGAGGCTGACTCCGTGAGCCGATGGCCGCGAGCACTGGGCGCGGCGGGACTGGGAGCGGTACTGGTCCTGCCGGGGGGTGGTGCGGGGTCGTACGGCGGGGTTCCGGCGTACGGGGCTCCTGATTCGACGTACGTGTCTGTTTCGACGTACGGGCCTGTTTCGACGTACGGGCCTGTTTCGTCATACGCGGCCGTTTCGACGTACGGCGGCGTCTCGTCGTACGAGGGCGTTTCGACGTACGGCCGCGTTTCGTCGTACGTGGGCGTTTCGTCGTACGCCACCGTCTCGTCGTACGGGACCGTATCGACCTTCCGGACGCCGCCGCCCACCCCGTCCGCGGAGTCCCCCTCGCCCAGCCGGGCCGGGAACCCCGCCGGTGAGGGGCGGAACCGGCCCGGGCGGATGGAGGAACCCCTGCGGGAGCCCCCGAGGGACCGGCCCCCCGAAGACGCGGCGGACGAAGCAGACACTCCGTCGGCGGAACCCGCCACCGGCGCGCCCGAGGCCGCCGTGGAACGGACCGGCGAGCCCGTGCTGCGGATCCTGCCGCTCGGCTCCGGGATGGTGCTCATCGGGCTCGGCCTCGGGCTCGCCTTCGTCGGGCTGCGGGTGCGGCGCGGACGGGGCTGACCGCCGCGCCGCCGTCAGCGCGGCACCGTCACTCCGTGACCAGCAGCACCTTGCCGACGTGGCCGCTCTCCTCCAGCAGCCGGTGCCCGGCGGCGGCCTCCCTCATCGGCAGTTCGCGGTCGACGACCGGCCGTACGTGACCGGCGTCCAGCAGCGGCCACACATGCTCTCGTACGGCCGCCACGATGGCCGCCTTCTCGGAGAGCGGGCGGGCCCGCAGCGAGGTCGCGCTGATCGCGGCGCGCTTGGCGAGCAGGGCGCCGATGTTCAGCTCGCCCTTGACGCCGCCCTGCATCCCGATGATCGCGAGCCGGCCGTTGACGGCGAGCGCCTGGACGTTGCGGTCGAGGTACTTGGCGCCCATGTTGTCGAGGATGACGTCGGCGCCCGCGCCGCCGGTGGCCTCCTTGATCTCGGCGACGAAGTCCTGCTCCCGGTAGTTGATCAGAATGTCGGCGCCCAGCTCGGCGCAGCGGTCCAGCTTCTCCCGGGTGCCGGCGGTGACGGCGACGTCGGCGCCGACGGCCTTGGCGAGCTGGATCGCCATCGTGCCGATGCCGCTGGAGCCGCCGTGCACGAGCAGCGTCTCGCCGGGCCGCAGATGGGCGACCATGAAGACGTTCGACCAGACCGTGCAGACCACCTCGGGCAGCGCCGCGGCCTGGGTGACGGTCAGTCCCTTGGGCACCGGCAGCAGCTGCCCGGCGGGGACGACGACCTTCTCGGCGTAACCGCCGCCCGAGAGCAGCGCGCACACCTCGTCGCCGACGGTCCAGCCGCCGACGCCGGAGCCGAGGGCGGCGATCCGCCCGGAGCACTCCAGGCCGGGATAGGGGGAGGCGCCGGGCGGCGGCGCGTAGAAGCCCTGCCGCTGAAGGATGTCGGCCCGGTTCACGGCGCTCGCCGTCACCTCGACCAGGACCTCGCCCTCGCCGGGCTCAGGATCCGGTACCTCCGCCCAGGTCAGCGCCTCGGGACCGCCGGGTTTGGGAATCGTGATCGCATGCATGGAAGCGACGCTACTCCTCGGTCGGAAGGCGGAGGCGCCTGGGACATCGGGCGGAATCGCGGCGAAAAGCGTATGCGGGAGCGATGAGTTTGCGCGACGGTGGAGGTCTTCCCTTGCGTAATCCGAGTACGCGGAAGGACACCCACCATGAGCCAGCAGACCTCCGGCCTGGCCATCGAGACCGCGGGACTGGTGAAGACGTTCGGTGACACCAGGGCCGTGGACGGCGTCGACCTCGCCGTGCCGACCGGCACGGTCTACGGAGTCCTCGGTCCGAACGGCGCCGGGAAGACGACCACCGTCAAGATGCTCGCCACCCTGCTGCGGCCCGACGCCGGCCAGGCCCATGTCTTCGGCCACGACGTGGTCCGCGAGGCCGACGAGGTGCGCGGCCGGGTCAGCCTGACCGGGCAGTACGCGTCGGTGGACGAGGACCTGACCGGCACGGAGAACCTGGTCCTGCTGGCCCGCCTGCTCGGGCACGGCAAGAAGAACGCGCGGGAGCGCGCCGCCCAGCTGCTGGAGGC
Source organism: Streptomyces sp. TSRI0107 (assembly GCF_001905845.1). Taxonomy (GTDB): domain Bacteria; phylum Actinomycetota; class Actinomycetes; order Streptomycetales; family Streptomycetaceae; genus Streptomyces. The sequence continues at coordinate 78,638 of NZ_LIVZ01000017.1, forward strand.
CTTCGGGCTGACCGAGGCGGCCGGCAAGCAGGTCAAGAACTACTCCGGCGGCATGCGGCGCCGTATCGACATCGCCGCGTCCATCCTGAACACACCCGATCTGCTCTTCCTCGACGAGCCGACGACCGGGCTGGACCCGCGCAGCCGCAACCAGGTCTGGGAGATCGTCCGCGCGGTGGTCGCCCAGGGCACGACCGTGCTGCTGACCACGCAGTACCTGGACGAGGCGGACCAGCTGGCGTCCCGGATCGCGGTCATCGACCGCGGCCGGGTGATCGCCGAGGGGACGAAGGGCGAGCTGAAGGCGTCCGTCGGCGCGGGCTCCGTCCATCTGCGGCTGCGGGACGCCGAGCAGCGGACCGAGGCGGCGGACGTGCTGCGCCGGACCCTGGACGCCCATGTGCAGCCGGAACCCGACCCGGTGGCGCTGACCGCCCGGCTCGGTACGGCGGCGAGCGACGACACCGCAGCCGAGCAGGCCGCGCGGGCGCTCGGCGAGCTGGCCCGCGCCGGGATCACCGTGGACAACTTCTCGCTGGGCCAGCCCAGCCTGGACGAGGTGTTCCTCGCCCTGACCGGACACGACACACAGGCCCCGAAGGACGAGGTGGCGGCATGAGCACCGCGGCGACCACGGAGACCAAGGAACTCGCCCCCGTCAGCGCCGAGTCACTGGCCGCGCTGCTGGTGGCGAAGGACCGGCCGCCGCGGCCGAGCGCCTGGTCGGCCTCGCTGACCTTCGGCTGGCGGGCGATCCTGAAGATCAAGCATGTGCCCGAGCAGCTGTTCGACGTCACCGCGTTCCCGATCATGATGGTGCTGATGTACACGTACCTGTTCGGCGGCGCGCTGGCCGGGTCGCCGAAGGAGTACATCCAGTTCCTGCTGCCGGGCATCCTGGTGATGTCGGTCGTGATGATCACGATGTACACCGGCGTCTCGGTCAACACGGACATCGAGAAGGGCGTCTTCGACCGGTTCCGGTCACTTCCCATCTGGCGCCCGTCGACGATGGTGGGCTACCTCCTCGGCGACGCCCTGCGCTACACCATCGCGTCCGTGGTGATGCTCACCGTCGGCATCGTCCTCGGCTACCGCCCGGACGGCGGGATCGGCGGGGTGATCGCCGGCATCGCGCTGCTGATCGTCTTCTCCTTCGCGTTCTCCTGGATCTGGACGATGTTCGGGCTGATGCTGCGCACCGAGAAGTCGGTGATGGGCGTCAGCATGATGGTGATCTTCCCGCTGACCTTCCTGTCCAACGTCTTCGTCGATCCGAGCACCATGCCCGGCTGGCTCCAGGCGTTCGTCAACAACAGCCCGGTCACCCATCTGGCCTCGGCGGTGCGCGAACTAATGGCGGGCAGCTGGCCGGCCGACGAGATCGCCTGGACGCTGGGATGGGCGGCGCTGTTCGTGCTGGTCTTCGGGCCGATCACGATGCGGCTCTACAACCGCAAGTAGCGGGTGCCGTCGCCGGCTTGGGCCCGCGCGCGGTCGCAGGCGCGGGTGGCGCGGGCCCGCCTCGGTGACAGAGGCACGGGCCCGCCCCGGTGACAGAGGCACGGGCCCGCCTCGGTGTCAGAGCTGCGGGCCGCCCTCGGAGATCTCCCGCCAGTGGTGCAGGCCGTGCCGGTCCTCCGGTGCGACCGCCGGCACGATGGTGATCACCCGGTCCGTCAGCTCCAGCCCGCCGACGGCCGGATCGTCGTAGCCGAGCACCCGGTGCCCGCGGACGACGCTCACCACCAGTTCCTCCGTCTCACGCGGGCTGCGGCCCACCTCGGCCCGGGTGACGGGCCGCTCGACGATCTCCAGCCCGCTGCCCTGCCGGATCAGGTCCTCCATCACCAGGCCCGCCGCCGGGCTGAGCACGGACAGTCCCAGCAGCCGTCCGGCCGCCCCTGCGCTGGTGATCACCTCGTCCGCGCCGGACTGCTTCAGCAGCGGCGCGTTCTCCTCCTCGCGCACCGCGGCCACGATCTTCGCACCGGCGTTGAGCTGCCGCGCCGTCAACGCCACCAGTACGGCCGTGTCGTCCCGCTGGGTGGCGATGATGATCTGGCCGGCCCGCTGCACCTCGGCCCGCTTCAGCACCTCGCTGCGGGTCGCGTCGCCCACGACTCCGCCGTAGCCCTCGGTCGTCGCGGCGTCGATCGCCTTGCTGCTCGGATCGATCACGACGACCCGCTCCTTGCGCAGACCGGTGGCGCAGACGGCGCGGATCGCCGACCGCCCCTTCGTACCGAAGCCGACGACGACGGTGTGATCCCGCAAGATGGGCCTCCAGCGTGTGGTTTGTGACGGACGGGAGATCGTCAGGAACCATGGTGCCGACTGTCCGGATCAGCATCCCAGGGGGCACATGATGAAGGGCGACGAACAGCCGCATACCCAGCGGACGGGGGCACCCCTCCTACGGGCCCTCTGGTACCGCTCGCGCAAGGAGGCCCGCGACGACGTCGAGGCCGGCCGCGCGATCACCATGCCCACACAGAGTGTGGTCCCGCCGCTCCAGCAAGTGATCAAACGCCTGGTCATGGCGTTGACGGTGCTGGTCATAACGGTGATGATCGTCTATTTCGACCGTTCGGGCTACACCGACAACTCCGACGGCTCCGTCGACTTCATCGACGCGGCGTACTACGCCACCGTCACCCTCTCCACCACCGGCTACGGCGACATCACCCCGGTGAGCGACAGCGCCCGGCTCATCAACATCTTCGTCATCACCCCGCTGCGGGTGCTGTTCCTGATCATCCTCGTCGGCACCACCCTGGAAGTCCTCACCGAACGCACCCGCCAGCAGGTCCGTGTCCACCGCTGGCGTTCCCGGACCCGGAACCACGTGGTGGTCATCGGTTACGGCACCAAGGGCCGCCATGCCGTCCGGACCCTGGTCGGGCAGGGCATCGGCAAGGACCGGATCGTCGTCGTGGACGCCCAGACCAAGGCGGTGACCGCGGCCGGCGACGACGGACTCGTGGCGGTCACCGGGGACGCCACGCTCACGGACACCCTGCTCAAGGCCGAGTTGCAGCGCGCCTCCCAGGTGATCGTCGCCCCGCAGCGGGACGAGACGGCCACGCTGATCACCCTCACCGCCCGGCAGCTGAACCGGCGGGCGACGATCGTCGTGGCCGTCCGGGAGGACGAGAACGTGCCGCTGCTGAAGCAGTCCGGCGCGGACACCGTGGTCACCAGCTCCAGCTCCGCCGGCCGTCTGCTCGGCACGTTCATGGCCAGCCCGCCCACCGCCCGGACGCTGGAGGATCTGATGACCCTCGGCAGCGGCCTGGACCTCATCGAGCGGACCGTCACCCCACAGGAGGTGGGCCGCACACCGCGCGAGTGCGACGACCTGGTCCTGGCGATCGTCCGGGACCGGAAGCGACTGGACTACGCCGTCGGCTGGCAGACCGAGCTGCGCGCCGGGGACCGGGTGATCGCCGTGAGCCGGCCGGTGACGGAGGCCGCCGAGTAGGGCGGTGCGGCCCGTAGGGCCGGTGTGGGGGCGTGTTTCACGTGAAACATCCCCCGATCCCCGCCGTCGCCCACGGCAGGTCCAGGATCTCCGCCTCCTGGCCGGGCTCGGCCCCGCCCGGGGGTACGACGGCCAGCGCGTCGGCCGCCGCGACGCCCCGCAGCATCGCCGGGCCGTTGTAGTGCAGCGGCACCGCCCGGTCGCCGCGCAGGGTGACCGGGATGAGGCGGGTGTCGTGCGGGTGCCCGTGGGCCCCGTCCTTCAGCGGCAGCGCGTACCGCTCCAGGGACGGGCGGCCGGCCAGGGCGCGCAGCAGCGGCTCGGCGAGGGTCAGCAGGCCGGAGACGGCGGCGAGCGGGTTGCCGGGCAGGCCGACGAGGTGCTGGTGCTCCTTGAGGCGGGCGAGCAGCATCGGGTGGCCGGGGCGCACCTTGACGCCGTTGACCAGCAGTTCCGCGCCGATGCGGCGCAGGGTGGGGTGGACGTGGTCGACGGGGCCCGCGGCGGTGCCGCCGGTGGTGACGATCAGGTCGGCCTTGCTGCCGGTGATCGCCCGGTGCAGGGCCTTCGCGTCGTCCCCGAGCCGCCGCACCGAGGTGACCTCGGCGCCGAGCGCCCGCAGCCAGGGCGGCAGCATGGGGCCGAGCGCGTCCCGGATCAGGCCGTCGTGGGGAAGGCCCTCGGTGAGGAGTTCGTCGCCGAGGATCAGGACGTCGACGCGGGGGCGGGGCACCACCGTGAGGGTGTCGTATCCGGCGGCCGCGGCGAGGCCGAGGACGGCGGGGGTGATCAGCGTGCCGGCCGGCAGCAGCTGGTCTCCGCTGCGGCACTCCTGGCCGCGGGGGCGGATGTCCTGGCCGTGGCCGACCTCCCGGGTGGGGTGCAGCCGGCCCTTGTCGTCGGTGATGCCGTGCTCGCTGCGCAGGACCGCCGTGGTGTCCGGCGGGATCCGGGCGCCGGTGGCGATCCCGACCGCCTCGCCGTCGGCGAGCCGCGCGGGCCCCGCGTGCCCGGCCAGCACTCCCTCGTCGCGCAGCGCCCACGGCCCGGGCCCGGCGACGGCCCAGCCGTCCATCGCCGAGGTGTCGAACGAGGGCAGGTCGGTGAGGGCGGCCAAGGGGGCGGCCAGGACCAGGCCCAGGGCGGCGTCGAGCGGCACCGAGGCGGGGGACCGGGGTTCGGCGGGAGCGCCGGTGCGGTCGGCGCGCTCGTTGCGGCCGACGGGAGCGTCGGCGCCGGTGCTGTGCGGGCGGAGGCCTCGTCCGGCCCGCTCGGCGATCGCGCGGGCCTCCGGCCAGGGGGTGGCGCGGTGGTGGGCATCCGGCTTGGGGGAGGCGGCTGGCGCGGTGGCGGGCGCGGTGGCCGGCGCCTCCCGGCCCGTCGGGGCGGTGACGTGGCCGTCTCGGCCGTGTGCCTTCTTCACGAGGGCCAGTGCCTCCTCGACGTCGAGGTCGTCGGCTTCCCCGCCGGTCCGGACGCCGGGGGCGGTCATCCGGCGTCCGGACGCGTGTCGGCCCCTGCGGCGGTTTCCTCGTCCGCCCAGCGCTGGGCCAGGGCGGCGGCCTTGCGGGCGGCCTCGGCGACGGCCTCGGGACCGCCCCCGGCGCGGGCGGCGGCGTAGCCGACGAGGAAGGTGGTCAGCGGGGCGGCGGGACGCGCCACACCGTGGGCTGCGTCGCGGGCCAGGTCGAGCAGGACGCCGGTGTCGACATCGAGGTCGATGCCCAGCTCGTCCTTGACCGCGGAGATCCATTCGTCCAACACGTGATCATGCTCCCTGATGCGTGCCCTTGCGGTGGCGATGTCGTCCCAGGTGTCGCAGTCAAAGGAGGCGACGGGGCCCGGGACCCGGGTGAGGTCGAGAGCGCCGGTCAGCCGGCGCAGCGGCAGCCCGGTGAGCGAGCCGTGCGCGGCGGTGAGCGCGGTCAGCTCGCGGCGCAGGGCGGCCGCGCGGTAGACGGCGACCAGCGGCTGGTCGCGGCCGTCGGCGTCGGTGAGCAGCGCGCCGTCGGCACCGCCCGCGTCCAGGGCGGCGCGCAGCCGCCGTACCGTGCCCTCGTCGAGGAACGGCAGGTCCGCGGAGAGCACCACGACGTGCTCGGCGGTGGTGTGCCGCAGCCCGGCGTCGAGCGCGGCGAGCGGGCCCGCGCCGGGCGGGTCCTCGCGGGCCCAGGTCACCGGCCGCGCGGTGGGGCGCGGGGCGGCGACGACGACGGTGGTGCGGGCCTCGGCACAGGCGGCGAGGACACGGTCGAGCAGGGGCCGCCCGCCCACCCGCACGGCGGGCTTGTCGGCACCGCCGAGCCGCCGCGCGGCTCCCCCGGCGAGCACGACGGCGTCGTGGACGGCGACGTCGTGGACGGCGGCGTCGGGCGCGGTCGGAGCCCTGTTCGAGGTCATGTCCCGAGTATGAGCGCCGCAAAGATCGTTGCCACCCCTGCGCACAGCATGTGGACAGCACGGCTGTGGCAGGGGTGGCGGGAGTGGGGGCAATCAGTCACAGGGTGCGCAGCAGCACCGCCGGCTGTTCGACGCAGTCCGCGACGTAGCGCAGGAAGCCGCCCGCCGTGCCGCCGTCGCAGACCCGGTGGTCGAAGGTCAGCGACAGCTGGACGACCTGGCGGACCGCCAGCTCGCCCTCGTGCACCCACGGCTTGGGGACGATGCGGCCGACGCCGAGCATGGCCGCCTCAGGGTGGTTGATGATCGGCGTGGAGCCGTCGACGCCGAACACGCCGTAGTTGTTCAGCGTGAAGGTGCCGCCGGTCAGGTCCCCGGGTGTCAGGGTCCCGGTCCGGGCCGCCTCGGTCAGCCGGGCGAACTCCGCGGTCAGGCCCTCGGCGTCGCGGGCGTGCGCGTCCCGGACGACGGGGACGACGAGACCCCGGTCGGTCTGCGCGGCGAAGCCCAGGTGGACGTGGTCGAGCTGGACGACCTCGCGGGCGGCCAGGTCGACGGTGGAGTTCAGCTCGGGGTAGCGGGCGAGCGCGGCGGTGCAGATCCGGGCCAGCAGGGCGAGCAGGGAGATCTTCGGTCCGCCGGCCGCGTTCATCGCGGCCCGGGCCCGCATCAGCTCGGTCGCGTCGGCGTCCACCCAGCAGGTGGCGTCCGGGATTTCGCGCCGGCTGCGGGACAGCTTGTCGGCGACGGCGCCGCGCACCCCCTTCAGCGGTAGGCGGGTGCCCCCGCCGAGAGCCGCGGAGGCGGCGGGCGGGGCCGTGGCGGCGGGCTGGGGGACCGCGCGCACGGGCGTCCCGGCCTGCGGGGCCGCCGTACGGCCGCCCTGTGCCGCGGCAGCGCGCAGGGCGTACTCCACGTCCGCGCGCAGGATCAGCCCGTCCGGGCCGGAGCCGGTCATCTCCCGCAGGTCCAGCCCGTTCTCGCGGGCGAGCCGGCGGACGAGGGGGGAGATCACCGGGATGGGGCCGTCGCCGTTGACGCGGCCGCCTTCGTGGGCGGCCGAGGGCTCGGGGGCCTGCGGGGGAGCGCTCCGCACCGCGGGTTCCGGGGCCCGCGGGGGCGTGGCGGCGGCCGGCTGCTGCGGACGGACCCTCGGGCGGCGGGCCGGGGGCGCGCCCGTGCCGTAGCCGACGAGGACGTTGCCGGAGCCCTCGCTCCCGCCCGCCGGGCCTTCGGCGCTCTCGGCCGCACCGCCCGGGGCCGGGGCCTCTGAGGCCAGGCCCTCGGAGGCGGGGGCGCCGACCGCGACCGTGATCAGGGGCGCCCCGACGGGCAGCTCGGTGCCCTCCTCGCCGAAGCGGGCGGTGACGACACCGCCGTAGGGGCAGGGGACCTCGACCATCGCCTTGGCCGTCTCGACCTCGACGACCGGCTGGTCGACGGCGACGACGTCGCCGACCTGCACCAGCCAGCGCACGATCTCCGCCTCGGTGAGCCCCTCGCCGAGGTCGGGGAGCTTGAACTCCAGCACCTGTGCCATCAGCTCTCGGCCTCCCATTGCAGACGCGCCACGGCGTCCAGGATCCGGTCGACGCCGGGCAAATGATGCCGCTCCAGCATGGGCGGCGGATAGGGGATGTCGAAACCGGCCACCCGCAGCACCGGCGCCTCCAGGTGGTGGAAGCAGCGCTCGGTGACCCGGGAGGCGATCTCCCCGCCCGGCCCGCCGAAGCCGCCCGACTCGTGGACGACGACGGCCCGCCCGGTCCGCCGTACCGAGGCGCAGACCGTCTCGTCGTCGAACGGCACCAGGGAGCGCAGGTCGACCACTTCCAGGTCCCACCCCTCGGCCCGCGCGGCCTCGGCGGCTTCCAGGCAGACGGGCACCGACGGGCCGTACGTGATGAGCGTGGCGCTGCGGCCCGGACGCCGCACCACCGCGCGGCCGATGGGGTCGACGGACTGCGGCTGCTCCGGGTTCCAGGAGTCCTTCGACCAGTACAGCCGCTTGGGCTCCAGGAAGACGACCGGGTCGTCGGAGGCGATGGCGGCGCGCAGCAGGCCGTAGGCGTCGGCGACGGTGGCGGGCGTGACGACGTGCAGTCCCGGGGTCGCCATGTAGTAGGCCTCGGAGGAGTCACTGTGGTGCTCGACGCCGCCGATGCCGCCGCCGTAGGGGACGCGGACGGTGATCGGGAGCGGCATCTTCCCGCGGGTGCGGTTGCGCATCCGGGCGACATGGCTGATCAGCTGCTCGAACGCCGGGTAGGCGAAGGCGTCGAACTGCATCTCCACGACCGGTCGCAGCCCGTACATGGCCATGCCGACGGCGGTGCCGAGGATGCCGGCCTCGGCGAGCGGGGTGTCGGTGCAGCGGTCCTCGCCGAACTCCTTGGCGAGTCCGTCCGTGACTCGGAAGACACCGCCGAGGGTGCCGACGTCCTCGCCGAGGACGTGCACGGCCGGGTCGGCGGCCATGGCGTCGCGCAGCGCCCGCGTGAGGGCCTGCGCCATGGTGGCCGGCTTGACGGCGACGGTGGTCATCGGTGGGCCCCTTCCTGGCCGGCCGCCAGCTCCGCGCGCAACTGGGCCTGCTGCTCGCGCAGTTGCGGGGTGGGCTCGGCGTAGACGTCGGCGAACAGGTCCATCGGGTCGAGCACGGGGTCCTGGTTCATGCGGGCGCGCAGGTCGGCGGCCATGGCCTCGGCGGCGTCCCGCGCGGACTGGATTCCGGCCTCGTCGAGCAGACCGCGGTCGGTCAGCTCCCGCTCCAGCAGCGCGATCGGGTCGTGCTCGCGCCAGGTCTCGACCTCGTCGTCGGTGCGGTAGCGGGTGGCGTCGTCGGCGTTGGTGTGGGCGTCCAGGCGGTACGTCACCGCCTCCACGAGGGTGGGGCCGCCGCCCGCGCGGGCGTGCCGTACGGCGTCCGTCAGCACCTCGTGCACGGCGGCCGCGTCGTTGCCGTCGACCAGGCGGCCGGGCATGCCGTACCCGACGGCCTTGTGGGCGAGGGTGGGGGCGGCGGTCTGCTTGGCCAGCGGGACGGAGATCGCGAAGCCGTTGTTCTGGACCAGGAAGACGACCGGTGCCTGCCAGACCGCGGCGAAGTTCAGCGCCTCGTGGAAGTCGCCCTCGCTGGTGCCGCCGTCGCCGACCATGGCCAGCGCGACCACGTCGTCGCCCTTGAGGCGGGCGGCGTGGGCGAGGCCGACGGCGTGCGGGAGCTGGGTGGCGAGGGGGGTGCACAGGGGGGCCACGCGGTGCTCGTACGGGTCGTAGCCGGTGTGCCAGTCGCCGCGCAGCAGGGTCAGCGCCTCGACGGGGTCCACGCCGCGGGCGACGGCGGCGAGGGTGTCGCGGTAGCTGGGGAACAGCCAGTCGCGTTCCTCCAGGACGAGGGCGGCGGCGACCTCGCAGGCCTCCTGGCCGGTGCTGGACGGGTAGACGGCGAGCCGGCCCTGCTTGGTGAGGGCGGTGGCCTGCGCGTTGTACCGGCGGCCGCGGATCAGCTGGGCGTACAGGGTGCGCAGCAGCTCGGGGTCGGCCTTGGCCGCTGCCTCGGTGCCGAGGACGCGGTAGGGCTCCGCGTCGGGCAGCAGCGGCGCGGGGTCGGTTCGGGGCTGCCAGGCGGGCGGCGGTGTGGGCCGGTACGCGCCCCGCTGCTCCATGACCGTCATGACGGCACCTCCTCGTGGGGGTGGCTTCGAGAGGCGCAGCGTCTGTGATGCGCCTCACCTACCGATTGTTCGGTCGTCGGCACATTTTGGCTACGGGCGGGTCCAGGCTGTGGACAAACGGTTCTGCACAGCCTGAGATGGACGCAGTACGTCCATGGTAGGGAGGCGGGGGGACATGGCATCTGAACAAATGGCCGAGGCCGCCGACACCGGCGCTCCCCTGCCGCCACCCCGCCCCCTCGACGCCATCGACCAGGACATCCTGCGGATGCTCCAAGCGGACGGCCGTGCTTCCATACGCTCCGTCGCCGAACGGGTCCACGTGTCGCGCGCCAACGCCTACGCGCGGATCAACCGCCTCGTCGAGGACGGCGTCATCCGCGGCTTCGGGGCGCGCGTCGACCACGAGCGCGCCGGGCACGGCACCTCGGCGTACATCACCCTGAAGATCGTCCAGAACTCCTGGCGCACGGTGCGCGAACAGCTGCGGCGGCTGCCCGGCGCCTCGCACATCGCCCTGGTCGGCGGCGACTTCGACGTCCTGCTGCTGGTGCACACCCCGGACAACCGGGCCCTGCGCGAGCTGGTGCTCACCCGTCTCCAGGCCATCCCGGAAGTGCTCTCCACCCGCACGCTGCTGGTGTTCGAGGAGGAGGACCTGGACCCGCAGGGGTGAACGCCCCGCCCGGCGTCCGTCAGCCGGAGGCCATCGCCGCCCCCAGCAGGATCGCGAACGCCGGCGGAAGCAGCGCGCACCCGAGCCCGGTGACCGCCGCGGCCATCCGCACGCCCCGCAGGGACCGGCGGTGCGGCAGCACCCAGGCGAGCACGAACAGGCCGGTCGCCCAGTACAGGATGCCGCCGAAGGCTCCGGGGCCGTCCTCGGACGCGAACCAGCCGTACTCCAGCGCCAGGAGCGGCAGACCGAACGAGGAGGCCACGAGGGGCGCCCGCCACCAGGTGGGATGGGCGGTGGAGGAGGACGAGGAGGACGGCACGTCGGCGGTAGGCATGTGTCCCACCCCATCACCGGCGCACCGGCCGGGCATCGGGAGACGTACTCATGCCGGCCACGCGCGCGTACTCACCCGCGGGGCCGCCCGTCAGTCGGCCTGGCGCAGTCCTCCGAACACCAACCGGGCTACCGCGTCGCCCACTTCGCGCTCACCCATGCCGCGTCCGTCCGGCCGGTACCACTCCACGATGGAGTTGATCATCCCGAAGACGAGCCGGGTCGCCAGCCGGACCTCCACGTCACCGCGCACGTCCCCGTCGGCGGCGGCCGCCTTCAGCAGCTCGGCGACCCGGTGGTCGAAGTCCCGGCGGCGCTCCAGGGCCCAGCGTTCGGTGTCGGTGTTGCCGCGCACCCGCAGCAGCAGGGTGACGTACGGCAGTTCGGCTATCAGCACCTCGACCATGCGCCGTACGACGTACTCGAGCCGGTCGGCGGCGCGCCCCACGCACGCGTGCTCCTCGTCGAGGATCGCGAAGAGCCCGTCCAGCGCCCGGCTGACCGCCCGGCGCAGCAGCTCCTCCTTGCCGGTGACGTGGTGGTAGATCGACGACTTGGAGATACCGGCCGCCCTGGACAGGTGCTCCATGGACGTGCCGTCGTAGCCGCGCTCGTTGAAGACCTGCACGGCGACCGAGAGCAGGCTCTCCGGCGTGTACGTGTCGCGTTTGGCGGTGGTCATGACGTGCTGCCCTCCCCCTTGTCGGTGGCGTACGCGTGGCGGTACAGCGCGAGGGACGGCGCGTAGCGGCCGGACGGGTCGCGCAGGTGCAGGTCGTCGAGGAGGGCGTAGGCCCAGCCCCGGCCGAGCCGGCGGCTCCATTCGAAGGGCCCCAGCGGGTAGTTGACGCCCAGGCGCATGGCGGTGTCGATGTCCTCCTCGGTGGCCACGCCCTTGGCGACGGCGTCGTACGCCAGGTCGACGATACGGGCCACCGCGCGGGCCACGATCATGCCGGGGACGTCGCCGATGACGCTGACCTTCTTGCCGAGCGCCTGGAACAGCCCGGTGGCCTCGGCGAGGGTCCGCGGGGAGGTGTCCTGGGAGGCGGAGAGGGCGACGCGGGTCGCCTTGCGGTAGTCGAGGGCGAGGTCGAAGTAGACGACGTCGCGGAACTCCACGGAGGTCTGGCCGTCGGCGAGGACCAGCTGGCCCCCGCTGGGCAGCACCAGGCGGGTGCCGTTGTCCTCGTCCTCGTCGCGGACCTCGATGCCCGCCTCGCGGATCATCGGCAGCAGATCGGCCGCGGGACCCAGTCCCCCCTCGGCGACGACGTACGCGGGCGGCTGGGCGGGCTCCGCGGTGTGCGGCTCGGGACGGTCGGCTCCGTCGCGGTAGTCGTACCAGCCCTGCCCGCTCTTGCGGCCGAGGCGCCCGGACTCGACCAGCCGGCGCTGGGCCAGCGACGGGGTGAACCGCACGTCCTGGAAGAACGACTGCCAGACGGAGTGCGTGACGGACTCGTTGACGTCCTGCCCGATGAGGTCGGTCAGCTCGAAGGCGCCCATCTTGAAGCCGCCCGACTCGCGCAGCACCGCGTCGATGGTGGCGGGGTCGGCGCCCTGGGACTCGTAGACCGCGAAGGCCTCGGCGTAGAAGGGCCGGGCGATGCGGTTGACGATGAAGCCGGGGGTGTCCGCGCAGGCGACCGGCGTCTTGCCCCACGCGCGGGCCGTCTCGTACGCGCGCGTGGCCGACGTGACGTCGGTGCCGAACCCGGAGACGACCTCGACCAGCGGCAGCAGCGGGGCGGGGTTGAAGAAGTGCAGGCCGACGAAGCGGCCCGGGTTGCGCAGGGCGCCGCCGATGGCCGACACCGACAGCGACGAGGTGTTGGTGGCGAGCAGACAGTCGTCGGCGACGACGTCCTCCAGCTCGCGGAAGAGCTGCTGCTTGACGTCCAGCCGCTCCAGGACGGCCTCCACGACCAGCGCGCAGTCCGCGAGGTCGGCGATGCTCTCGGCGGGCTTCAGCCGGGCGCGGGCCGCGTCGCGTTCCGCGCCGGTGAGCCGGTCCTTCTCGACGAGCCGGTCGAGGCGGGCGCCGATCGCGGCGGCCGCCTCCGCGGCGCGCCCGGGAACGGCGTCGTGGAGCCGTACGGGGTGGCCCGCGACCAGCGCCACCTGGGCGATGCCCTGACCCATGGTGCCGGTGCCGACGACGGCGACGGGGCTGCTGAGGTCGAGTGCTGTCATGAGCGCGATCCTCCCGCACGGCGTTTTCCACAGATGCGCCGGTCCCCCTTGTCCCGACCGATCGTTCGGTTACTCTAACTCTGTCTGCCTGTTCCTGCCCATGTCTTTGCCCAGGTCATGAGCTCGACGAGGAGCTCTTGAGACGAGGAGTTGGTCCCGCATGGCCGCCGAACTCACCGCGAACCAGCTGACCGCCCAGCACCGGCCCACCCTCGACCAGGCGCTGGAAGCGATCCGCACACGCGCGTACTGGTCCCCGCACCCCGAACACCCCAAGGCCTACGGCGAGCACGGCAGCCTGGACGCGGCGGCGGGCAAGGCCGCCTTCGACGCCCTCCTGGGCACCCGCCTCGACCTCGGCCAGCCCGGCACGGACGACTGGGTGGGCGGCGAGGTGTCGCCCTACGGCATCGAGCTGGGCGTCGAGTACCCCCACGCGGACATCGACGTACTGCTGCCCGCCATGCGCGCCGGACAGCGTGCCTGGCGGGACGCGGGCGCGGAGCTGCGCGCCCTGGTGTGCGTGGAGATCCTGAAGCGGATCAGCGACCGGACGCACGAGTTCGCCCACGCGGTCATGCACACCTCCGGCCAGGCCTTCATGATGGCTTTCCAGGCCGGCGGCCCGCACGCCCAGGACCGCGGCCTGGAGGCGGTGGCGTACGCGTACGCGGAGCAGGTCCGCACCCCCGACTCGGCGGAGTGGACCAAGCCCCAGGGCAAGCGCGACCCGCTCGCGCTGACCAAGCGGTTCACGCCGGTCCCGCGCGGGATCGGGCTGGTCATCGGCTGCAACACCTTCCCGACGTGGAACGGCTACCCGGGCCTGTTCGCCTCCCTCGCCACCGGCAACGCGGTCCTCGTCAAGCCGCACCCCCGCGCGGTGCTGCCGCTCGCGCTGACGGTGAAGATCGCGCGGGAGGTGCTCGCCGAGGCGGGCTTCGACCCGAACCTGGTCGCGCTGGCCGCCGAGCGGCCCGGCGAGGGCATCGCCAAGACGCTCGCCACCCGCCCCGAGATCCGCATCATCGACTACACCGGCTCCACGTCCTTCGGCGACTGGCTGGAGAGCAACGCCCGCCAGGCGCAGGTCCACACCGAGAAGGCCGGCGTCAACACGGTCCTCGTGGAGTCGACCGACGACTACAAGGGGATGCTGTCCAACCTGGCCTTCTCGCTGTCGCTGTACAGCGGCCAGATGTGCACCACCCCGCAGAACCTGCTCGTCCCCCGCGAGGGCATCCGCACCGACCAGGGCCCCAAGAGCTACGACGAGGTGGTCGCCGACCTCGCCCGCGCGGTCGACGGTCTGCTCGGCGACGACGCCCGCGCGAACGCCCTGCTCGGCGCGATCGTCAACCCGGACGTCAAGGCCCGCCTGGAGGCCGCGGCCGGTCTCGGCGAGGTCGCGCTGGCCTCCCGCGAGGTCGCCAACCCGGAGTTCCCGGGCGCGGTCGTCCGCACCCCGGTGATCGTGAAGCTGGACGGCGCCAAGCCGGACGACGAGGCCGCCTACATGAGCGAGTGCTTCGGCCCGGTCTCCTTCGCGGTCGCCGTCGACTCGGCGGCCGACGCGCTGGAGCTGCTGCGCCGCACGGTCCGCGAGAAGGGCGCCATGACGGTCGGCGCGTACACCACCGACACGGAGGTGGAGCGGGCCGTCGAGGAGGTCTGCCTGGAGGAGGCCGCCCAGCTCTCCCTCAACCTCACCGGCGGGGTGTACGTCAACCAGACCGCCGCCTTCTCCGACTTCCACGGCTCCGGCGGGAACCCGGCGGCCAACTCGGCCCTCACCGACGGGGCGTTCGTCGCCAACCGTTTCCGGGTGGTGGAGGTACGCCGCGAGGCCTGAGTGGGGCGCGAGGCGCCTCGGTGCGCGCAAGGCGCGTGGTTCGAGCGCGCGGGCCTACGCGCTTCCGAGGCTCCAGTGGTACAGCGTCATGGCCACGCTGGTGGCGAGGTTGTAGCTGGAGACCTGGGGCCGCATGGGAAGGGCCAGCAGCTGGTCGGTCCGCGCGCGCAGCTCGGCGGACAGGCCGCTGCGCTCGGAGCCGAAGGCGAGGACGGCGTCGTCCGGGAGCTTCACGCCGCGGATGTCGTCGCCCTCCGGGTCCAGCGCGAACAGCGGCCCCGGCGGCAGCTCCGGCACGGTCAGCCGCTCCACGGCGGTCGCGAAGTGCAGGCCCGCACCGCCGCGCACCACCGTCGGATGCCAGGGGTCGAGGGTGCCGGTGGTGACCACGCCGGTCACCCCGAAACCGGCGGCCAGCCGGATCACGGCGCCCGCGTTGCCGAGGTTGCGCGGGTTGTCGAGGACCACCACGGGGGCGGTGCGCGCGGCGCCGCCCAGCCGGTCGAGGTTGGCCGCGCGGGAGGGCCGTACGGCGAGCGCGGCCACGCCGGTGGGGTGCGGGCGCGGCACGAGCGAGGCGTATGTCGTCTCCGGCACCTCGGTGAGCAGCGCCTCCAGCGGCTGCCGGACGTCGGGGGCCAGCTCGTCGGCGAGGGCGAGGGCGGTCCGCCGGTCGGTGGTGACCGCGACCGGCACCTCGGCGTCGAAGCGCACGGCGTGCTTGAGGGCGTGGAAGCCGTCCAGCAGCACACAGCCGCCGACGAGCCGGTGCCAGACGGTCACGGGGTCGGCGGGGCCGGCCAGGTCGTTCATGCCGTGAAGCCTACGTGGCTGGGCGCACCCGGCTCCGGCACCCGTGGCTCGGGCCCGGAGGCCCGGCCCGCGCGGGAGAAGCGGGAGAACAGGCCGGTGCGGGAGAACAGCCGTCCACGCGCGCGTTGCGCCCACCCGCCGAGGCGGCGCAGGAACGACGTCGGCAGGAAGACGGCGTCCGCCGCGATCATGGCCAGCGAGAAGAACGGCAGTCCGAGGACCACGGCGATCACCGCGTGCTCGGTGATCATGCCGGCGAGCAGGACGTTCTTGACCCGTCGGTGGAACAGCGTGAACGGGAAGGCCACCTGAACCAGGACCGTCCCATACGTCACCAGCATCACCAGGGTGCCGCTGCTGGAGAGCAGGTCGGCGAGGGCGGGCCAGGGGGAGAAGGAGTCCAGGTGCAGCGGGTAGTAGACGGCGGTGCCGTCCTGCCAGCGGGAGCCCTGGATCTTGTACCAGCCGGCCGTGGCGTAGATCAGACAGGCCTCGGCCATGATCACCAGCAGCGCGCCGTTGTGCACGATGTTCGCGACCAGATCGAGCGCGATCCGCGGCTGCGCGGTCCGCGCGTACCGGCCGACGGCCCACCACAGGGCCTGCGCCACCAGGACGGCCAGCAGCAGCACCGGCACCATCGGGTCGCCGTCGAGGCGGCCCGCGGCGGCCACCGCGGCCAGCGCCAGGCCGAGCACGGCCCACAGCGCTGGACCCGTGGCGTCGCCGGACCGCTCCCCACGCGCGCGTGCCGCGGCGGCGAGGCGGGCGCGCCGCGCGTCCAGCGACCACACCTGGCCGCAGCGCGTGAAGATCAGGTAGACGCTCATCAGGTGCAGGACGTTGTCGCCGCCGTCGCCCATGAAGACGCTGCGGTTCTGCAGCGACAGCACGCCCACCATGAAGAGCACGGACATCGTCCGGGTCCGCCAGCCCAGCATCAGCAGCAGGCTGGACAGCATGGCGAACCCGTAGCCGATCTCGAACCAGACCCGGCCGTCGAACCACAGCAGCGCGGTGAAGGCGCCGTTCTGCCCGACCAGCTCTTCGGCGAGAGGCTTGCTCCACGGGCCGTCGGGGCCATACAGCTCCGCGCGGTGCGGGAACTCGCGCAGCAGGAACAGCAGCCAGGTCGCGGAGAAGCCGATGCGGACCACCGCGGTCTGGTACGGGCCGAGAGCGGACTCGGTGACCCGGGCGATCGCGCCGGACAGCGCGAGAGCGAGGCGGTTCACCCGACACCTCCACGGGTCTCCTCCGCCGGGACCGACCACCAGGGCAGCACCCGGTACACCGGCTTCAGCGATATCCGTTCCCCGCTCCACTCCGGCGGTCGCACATTGGCGGTACGGGAGCGTATCTGGACGCGTTCGACGGCACCGCCGGGACCGGCCGCGTCCGCGCGGTCCAGGCGCATCACGACGATGCGGCGCAGATAGGTCTCGGCGAGCAGGCCCCGCGAGGCGCTGGACCGGCTGTCGTCGTCGTGGGTGGCGGTGTAGAAGTCCCAGGCGCGGCGCAGCTCGTTCTGCTGGGTGTGGCTGGGCAGCAGGTTGCCGTCGATCGCCCGGCCGTCCGCGGCGGACAGGTCGTACCAGCCGGTGGTGCGCAGGTCGCCGTCCTCGGTGCGGACCTGGGCACGGACCTGGACGGCGATGTTCTGCTGGAGCGGGTTCGGCGCGAACAGCTTCCAGTTCTGTTCGAACTCCGGGTATATCCAGTCGTCGATCGCGTCACCGTGCGCCTTGGTCACCGTGTTCGACGGCGCGACGTGCAGGAAGACCATCCCGACGTGCGCGCAGACGGCGACCGCGACGACGGCCAGCGCCAGTGCCACGCCGATCTGCCAGGTGAGGGAGAGCGCGGCGACGCCTGTACGGCGGTCGGCGATCCGGCCGCCCGGGTCCGCCACGCCGACGGGAGCGGCCGGTTTCGCCGCGCTGGCGGGGCCGGCCGGTTTCGCCGCCTCGACCGCTTGCCCCGGAACGCCCGGAACGCCCGGGGCGGCCGCGCCGGTCCCGCGCGCCTCCCCTGCGCCGTGCGCGTCCGTTCCGCCGTGCGCGTCCATTCCGCCCCGTTCCCCGATTCCTTCCGGCCCGACTGCTCCGCCCGCCCGTCCGCGAAGCCTCGTACACCGCCGTGCCGCCCGCCACGGAGCCGGTCCGGAGCCGTCATCGCCCGCCCGCACCGCCGAGCGGTGCCGAAGGCGAACGCTACTCAGGCCGGGCCGCCCGGCACAGCCCCTTCGGCCGACCCGACGGTCGTCCACAGCCGCACGGCGGCCGTCCGCAGGTTATCCACAGCGGTTGACACCTTACGGCGCCCGTCCCACCATGGAATCGCACGGACCGAACGATCGGTCGGGAGCTTGCTCCTCGCGGAGCCCAGGTCGAGGGGGACCTCATGGCGACAGCAGCCGCGCAGCACACCGCCCGCGGCCAGGCGGACGGCGATCACACCGCCGACGGCACCGCCCAGGACACCGCCGCCTACGAGCGCGCCTTCGACGCCGCCGTCGCCGCCGACGAGCGCGTCGAACCGCGCGACTGGATGCCCGACGCCTACCGGGCGACACTCGTCCGGCAGATCGCCCAGCACGCCCACTCCGAGATCATCGGCATGCAGCCGGAGGCCAACTGGATCACGCGCGCGCCCTCACTGCGCCGCAAGGCCATCCTGATGGCCAAGGTCCAGGACGAGGCCGGCCACGGCCTGTACCTCTACAGCGCCGCCGAAACCCTCGGCACCAGCCGCGACGAACTCCTGGACAAGCTCCACTCCGGCCGCCAGAAGTACTCGTCGATCTTCAACTACCCCACGCTGACCTGGGCCGACGTGGGCGCCATCGGCTGGCTGGTGGACGGCGCCGCGATCACCAACCAGGTCCCGCTGTGCCGCTGCTCCTACGGGCCGTACGCCCGCGCGATGGTCCGCATCTGCAAGGAGGAGTCCTTCCACCAGCGCCAGGGTTACGAACTGCTGCTGGCGCTCAGCCGCGGCACCCCCGAGCAGCACGCGATGGCGCAGGACGCCGTCGACCGCTGGTGGTGGCCGTCCCTGATGATGTTCGGCCCGCCCGACGACGAGTCGCAGCACTCGGCGCAGTCGATGGCCTGGAAGATCAAACGCCACTCCAACGACGAGCTGCGCCAGCGTTTCGTCGACATCTGCGTCCCGCAGGCCGAGTCCCTGGGACTCACCCTCCCCGACCCGGACCTGCGGTGGAACGAGGAGCGCGGGCACTACGACTTCGGCGCGATCGACTGGACGGAGTTCTGGGACGTCCTCAAGGGCAACGGGCCGTGCAACGAACAGCGGCTGACCCAGCGCAGGCGGGCCCACGACGAGGGCGCCTGGGTCAGGGAAGCGGCCGCGGCCTACGCGGCCAAGCACAGCGAGACGGGAGCGACGCACGCATGACGAACACCGACTGGCCGCTGTGGGAGGTCTTCGTCCGCTCCCGGCGCGGACTCTCCCACACCCACGCCGGGAGCCTGCACGCGCCGGACGCGGAACTCGCCCTGCGCAACGCCCGCGACCTGTACACCCGCCGCGGCGAAGGCGTCTCGATCTGGGTCGTGCCGTCCTCGGCGATCACCGCGTCCTCGCCCGACGAGAAGGACCCGTTCTTCGAACCCGCCGCCGACAAGCCGTACCGGCATCCCACGTTCTACGAGATCCCGGAGGGAGTGAAGCACCTGTGACGACGACCGTGCCCACCACGGCGGCCCTCGCGCTCGGCGACGACGCCCTGGTGCTCTCCCACCGGCTCGGCGAATGGGCCGGCCACGCCCCCGTCCTGGAGGAGGAGGTCGCCCTCGCCAACATCGCCCTGGACCTGCTCGGCCAGGCCCGGGTGCTGCTGTCGACGGCCGGCGACGAGGACGAGCTGGCGTACCTGCGCGAGGAGCGCGCCTTCCGCAACCTCCAGCTGGTGGAACAGCCCAACGGCGACTTCGCCCACACCATCGCCCGCCAGCTGTACTTCTCCACCTACCAGCACCTGCTCTACGACCGGCTGGCCACCGGGGACGGCCCGTTCGCCGACCTCGCCGCGAAGGCCGTCAAGGAGGTCGCCTACCACCGCGACCACGCCGAACAGTGGACCCTGCGGCTCGGCGACGGCACGGACGTCAGCCACGAGCGGATGCGGCACGCCTGCACCGCGCTGTGGCGGTTCACCGGCGAGATGTTCCAGCCCGTGGAAGGCCTCGACATCGACTGGGCGGGCATGGAGACCGCCTGGCTGGAGCAAGTCGGGAACGTGCTGCGCCGGGCCACACTGACCGTCCCCGAAGGCTCGCGGACCGGCGCCTGGGCGGCCGGTGCCGGCCGGCAGGGCCTGCACACCGAGTCGTTCGGGCGGATGCTCGCCGAGATGCAGCACCTGCACCGCAGCCACCCGGGGGCGTCATGGTGACCGTCACCCCGCTGGAGGCGGAACTCCTGGAGATCGCCGGCTCGGTCCCCGACCCCGAGCTGCCCGTGCTGACCCTCCGGGAGCTGGGTGTGCTGCGCGCGGTGCATGTGCGCGGCGCCGACGCGGTCGAGGTCGAGCTGACCCCGACGTACACCGGCTGCCCAGCCATCGAGGCCATGTCCCTCGACATAGAGCGGGCACTGCACGAGCAGGGCGTACGCGAGGTCACCGTCCGCACGGTGCTCACCCCGGCCTGGTCCACGGACGACATCACGGACGAGGGCCGCCGCAAGCTGCGCGAGTTCGGCATCGCCCCGCCACGCGTCCGGCGGACACCCTCCGAACCCGTCCTCGTCGGGCTGGGCCCCACCCGTACCGCCGCGGCCGAGCCGGACCCCGTCCACTGCCCGCACTGCGGCTCCGCCGACACCGAACTGCTCAGCCGCTTCTCCTCCACCGCGTGCAAGGCACTGCGCCGCTGCCTCGCCTGCCGCGAACCGTTCGACCACTTCAAGGAGTTGTGATGGCCCGCTTCCACACACTCCCCGTGGCCGCGGTCGACCGGCTCACCGACGACTCCGTCGCCCTGACCCTGACCGTGCCACCGGAGCTGCGCGAGGAGTACCGGCACAAGCCCGGACAGCATCTCGCCCTGCGCCGCACCGCCGACGGCACGGAGATACGGCGCACCTACTCGATCTGCTCCCCGGCCCCCGCCCCGGACGGCGATGGCCCGCGCACCCTGCGGGTCGGCGTGCGGCTGGTCGAGGGCGGCGCGTTCTCCACCTACGCCCTGAAGGAGATCGACATCGGGGACGAGCTGGAGGTGATGACCCCCGCGGGCCGCTTCACCCTCGACCCCGCACCCGGCCTCTACGCGGCCATCGTCGGCGGCAGCGGCATCACACCCGTGCTGTCGATCGTCTCGACGCTGCTCGCCCGCGAACCGGAGGCCCGGTTCTGTCTGATCCGCAGCGACCGTACGACGGCCTCGACGATGTTCCTGGAGGAGGTCGCCGACCTCAAGGACCGCTACCCGGAGCGGCTGCAGCTGGTCACCGTGCTGTCCCGGGAGGAGCAGCAGGCGGGCCTGCCGACCGGCCGGCTCGACCGGGAGAGGCTGACCGGGCTGCTTCCGGCGCTGCTGCCGGTCGCGGAGGTCACCGGGTGGTTCCTGTGCGGGCCGTACGGGCTGGTGCAGGGCGCGGAGCGCGCCCTGCGCGACCTGGAGGTGCCGCGCGCCCGGATCCACGAGGAGATCTTCCACGTGGATGCCGGTACGACCACCGCGACGGCCTCCCCGGCCCCCGCGCACAGCGCGGTGACGGCCCGGCTGGACGGCCGCGGCGGGACCTGGCCCGTGCAGGCCGGCGAGTCGCTGCTGGAGACGGTCCTGCGCAACCGCCCCGACGCGCCCTACGCCTGCAAGGGCGGGGTGTGCGGCACCTGCCGGGCCTTCCTGGTCTCCGGCGAGGTACGCATGGACCGCAACTTCGCCCTGGAGGCGGAGGAGACGGAGGCGGGTTATGTGCTGGCGTGCCAGTCGCATCCGGTGACGGAGCGGGTGGAGCTGGACTTCGACCGCTGAGCCTCGTGCCCGGGGCCCGGGTTTGGATCTGGGTCCCGGGGCCCGGTGCTCACGGTGGCACCGGGCCCGGCGCGACCGTTTCCTTCTACTGGAACTTGTTCGATCTTGACGCTCCGTCAGATCGCAGTGAGCTTGCCGGAGCCGCCGAGAGGACAGGGCCGTGGACTTCACCTTCAGCGAGGACCGCTGGCGGCACACCAGCTCGCCTGAACCCGGACCGCGGGCCCGGCCCCGGCCACACCCACTGACCCGGTCAGAGGTCGGCTGCCCTGCCTACAGGACGTGACCCTGCTGCCCGGCGTCCGTCACGACGGGACGGCCGACCGCCTGCCACGCCTGCATTCCACCGTCGACGTTCACGGCGTCGATGCCCTGCTGGGCGAGATACATGGTGACCTGCGCCGAACGCCCACCCGAGCGGCAGATGACATGGATACGGCCGTCCTGCGGCGCCGCCTCGGTCAGCTCGCCGTAGCGCGCGACGAACTCGCTGATGGGAATGTGCAGCGCCCGCTCGGCGTGACCCGCCTGCCACTCGTCGTGCTCGCGGACGTCCAGCAGGAAGTCGTCGTCCTTCAGGTCGGTGACCTGAACCGTGGGCACCCCAGCTCCGAAATTCATGCTTCCGACGCTACCCGACTCGGCCGCCGCCCCAGGAGCGGCGACTCAGCCGCCCTGCGCCTGCAACGCCGCCAGCTCCGCCTCGCGCTTGGCGACCTCGGCCAGCAGCTGCTCGGCGATCTCGTCGAGAAGCCGGTCGGGATCGTCCGGCGCCAGCCGCAGCATCCCCCCGATCGCGCCGTCCTCCAGCTCCCGGGCCACCACCGTCAGCAGCTCCTTGCGCTGGGCCAGCCACTCCAGCCGGGCGTACAGCTCCTCGGCGCGGCTCGGGCGCCGCTCCGCCGGCACCGGGCCGGCCGCCCACTCGTCGGCCAGCTCCCGCAGCAGCGCCTCGTCGCCGCGGGCGTAGGCGGCGTTCACCCGGGTGATGAACTCCTCACGCCGGGTCCGCTCGCCCTCCTCCTGCGCAAGGTCCGGGTGCGCCTTGCGGGCCAGCTCCCGGTAGAGCCTGCGGGCCTCGTCGCTGGGCCGCACCCGCTGCGGCGGCCGCACCGGCTGGTCCGTGAGCATCGCGGTGGCCTCCTCGAACAGGCCGTCGCCGTCCATCCAGCCGTGGAACAGCTCCTCCACGGACGGCATCGGCAGCACCCGGGCCCGCAGCTCCTGCGCGATCCGCAGATCCTCGGGATCGCCGGTACGGGCCGCCTTGGCCTCGGCTATGCACGCGTCCAGCTCCTCCAGGCGGGCGTACATCGGGCCGAGCCGCTGATGGTGCAGCCGCGAGAAGTTCTCCACCTCCACGCGGAAGGTCTCCACCGCGATCTCGAACTCGATCAGCGCCTGCTCAGCCGCCCGCACGGCCCGCTCCAACCGTTCCTCGGGCCGCGACTCGGCACCATCGGACACGGACTCGGGCTGCTCAGCTTCCGGGGTGGTCACCCGACCAGCGTAGGCCACGGCTTCCGGGGGTGGCGCCCTCGGCTGATGCGGGCCCGGCCCACGTTCGACGTGGCCGCCTTCGGGGTGGGGGCCCCGCCCCCCTCCTCCCCCTCCCCCCTCCCTCCCTCGCCCCGTTCCCCTCCCCCTCCCTCTCCCCCAGAAGCCTCAGGCCCCCATCTCCGCGGCAACCCTCCCCGCCCGCACGCCCGCCACCAGCGCCGCGTGGTCCGCCTCCGTGCGGTCGGCGTAGGCGACGGCGAACGCGGCAATCGACTCGTCCAGTTCCTCGTTCTTGCCGCAGTACCCGGCGATCAGCCGTGGGTCGGCGCTGTGCGAGTGGGCGCGGGCGAGGAGGGCGCCGGTCATGCGGGCGTAGTCGTCGACCTGGTCGGCGGCGAGGGCGGCGGGGTCGACGCTGCCCTTGCGGTTGCGGAACTGGCGGACCTGGAAGGGGCGCCCGTCGACCGTCGTCCAGCCCAGCAGGATGTCGCTGACGACCTGCATGCGCTTCTGCCCGAGGACGACCCGGCGGCCCTCGTGCTCCGCCGGCGGTGCCTGGAACCCGGCGGTCACCAGGTGCGGCACCAGCGCCGACGACCGCGCCTCCTTGACCTGGAGCACCAGCGGCTCCCCGCGGTGGTCCAGGAGGAGGACGACGTACGAGCGGGTTCCCACGCTGCCGGTGCCCACCACGCGGAACGCCACGTCGTGCACCGCGTGCCGGGCCAGCAGCGGCAGGCGGTCCTCGGACAGCGTCGCCGCGTACTCCTCCAGTGCCGCCGCGACCGCCGCCGCCTCCTCGTCCCGGACCCGGCGCAGCACGGGTGGCGCGTCCACGAACCGGCGTCCGCCGTCCAGCGTCGACTCGGTGGACTTCGCCGCGAACCGTCCGCTGGTGTTGGCCCGCGCCTTCTCGGAGACCCGCTCCAGAGTGCCGAGCAGATCATGGGCGTCGGTGTGGGAGACCAGCTCCTCGTCCGCGATGGCGTTCCACGCGTCCAGCACGGGCAGTTTCGCCAGCAGCCGCATGGTGCGCCGGTAGGCGCCCACCGCGTCGTGGGCGGCCGCGCGGCAGGTTTCCTCGTCGGCGCCCGCCTCCCGGCCCGCCAGCACCAGCGAGGCGGCGAGCCGCTTCAGGTCCCACTCCCAGGGGCCGTACACGGTCTCGTCGAAGTCGTTGAGGTCGATGACCAGGCCGCCGCGCGCGTCGCCGTAGAGGCCGAAGTTCGCCGCGTGCGCGTCGCCGCATATCTGGGCGCCGATCCCGGTCACGGGTGTCCGGGCGAGGTCGTACGCCATGAGTCCCGCCGAGCCGCGCAGGAAGGCGAACGGCGTGGCCGCCATCCGGCCGACCCGGAGCGGCGCCAGCTCGGGTATGCGGTCACGGCTGGACTCCTCGACCGCGGTGACCGCGTCGGGGCGGGAGCCGTCGAGTTCGAGTGCGGCATGGGCGCGCCGCGGCACCCGCTGCCGCAGCGCCTTCCCCTCGTCCTTGGGCGAGCCCTGCGCGGGCCACTCGGCGAATCCCGGCACCCGGGGCAGCCGCCGTCCCCCAGCGGATCCCGTGCCGGCCCCCGCTCCGGACCCCGCTCCGGACTCGCCGCCGGCCTGCGCGTCGCCCCGCGCCTCCGCACCGACTTCGGTCACTCCGACCGCCTCCCCTGTCCTCACGGCACCCGCCCCCGACTCATTTCGTGCCGACCGTACAGCCGCCCGACGCCACCGCGTCAGCCCCTGTGGACAACTCCGCGGTTGTGGAAAACCCGGTAGCCCCAAACAGCACCCAGCAGCCCCAGACGGCCCCCCGGCAGACCGGCGCAGCCCCCGGCAGACCCGCGCAGCCCCTCCGCCCCTCCGCCCCTCCGGCCCTCACCCCCGAAGAAACGCCAGCACCGCCAGCACCCGCCGATGCGTCTCCTCCGCCGGCGGCAGATCCAGCTTGGCCAGGATGCTGCCGATGTGCTTGCCGACCGCCGCCTCGGAGACCACCAGCTCCCGGGCGATGGCGCCGTTCGACTTGCCCTGCGCGACCAGTGCCAGCACCTCCCGCTCGCGGGGGCTCAGCCGCTCCAGCGGGTCGCGGCGCCGGCGCAGCAACTGGCGTACGACCTCCGGGTCGACGACCGTGCCGCCCGCCGCGACCTCGGCCAGCGCGTCGACGAACTCCTCGACCTGCCCGACCCGGTCCTTCAGCAGATAGCCGACGCCCGTACCGTCGCCGGAGTCCAACAGGTCGGCGGCGTAGGTCCGTTGCACGTACTGGCTGAGCACCAGCACCGGCAGTCCGGGCCGTGTCGCGCGCAGCCGGACGGCGGCGTGCAGTCCCTCGTCCTGGAAGCCGGGCGGCATCCGGACGTCCGTCACGACGATGTCCGGCGCGTGCTCGCCGACCGCGTCGACCAGTGCCTCCGCGTCCCCGACGGCCGCCACCACCTCGTGCCCGAACCGGGTGAGCAGCCCGGCCAGACCTTCCCGCAGCAGCACGCTGTCCTCGGCCAGCACTACCCGCAGGGACCGGTCGTCGCCTCGATCGGTTCGCAAGGGATCTCCACACGCAACAGGGTCGGCCCACCGGGCGGACTGGACAGCACGAGTCTGCCATCGAGCACCGACACCCGGTCCGCGAGCCCGGTGAGCCCGCTGCCGCCCCCGGAACCGTCTCCGGGTGCCCGCGCGCCGCCCCGCCCGTCGTCCCGGACCTCGAGCCACAGCCGTCCCGCCGTGTGCCCGCCGCGCACCCGCGCCCGGTCCGCCTCGCTGTGCTTGGCGACGTTGGCCAACGCCTCGCACACCACGAAGTACCCGGCGGCCTCCACCGCCTGCGGCAGCCTCCCCGGCAACTCCACCGCCACGTCGACCGGCACCACCGACCGGTCCGCGGCGTCGGCGACCGCGGCCTGCAGCCCGTAGTCGGCGAGCACCTTGGGATGGATCCCGTGGATCAGTTCCCGCAGCTCCGCCAGCGCCAGCCCCGCCTCCTCGTGCGCCTTGGCGAGCTGGTCGGCAAGGGGTCCGCGCGGGGCGTCGAGACGGGCCAGACCCAGGGTCATCGTCAGGGCGACGAGCCGTTGTTGGGCGCCGTCGTGCAGGTCCCGCTCGATCCGCCGCCGCTCGGCCTCGAAGGCGTCCACCAACCGCACCCGGGACCGCGTCAGTTCGACCACCCGCGCGTCCAGCTCCCCCTCCCCGGCCCCGTCCCGCGGGGTGAGCAGCAGACGTGCCAGCCCGGCCCGGGCCCCCGCGCCGACGCCCAGCACGTACGCGCCCACGGCCATCAGCAGCAGCCCCAGTACGGCCACCGCGAACGCCGTCGGCCAGGTGGTCACCGTCCACAGCTTGACCACCTTCGCCTCCCGCCCGTCGCCGACGGTCGCCATCAGCACCGGCGTCGCGACCACGCCCGCCGGCATCAGCAGCCCCACGCAGACCAGCAGCGCGTCGACCGGCCACAACAGCGTGGCGAACAGCAGCGCGTAGCCGAGTTCCTGCCAGGTCGCCCGCTCCCGCAGCCGGGTCGTCAGCCACGCCCACAGCCCGGTGGCCGCCGGCTCCCCGTGCCACGCCGGTACCGGCTCCGGGCCGAGCAGCCGCAGCCGCCGTCGCTCCACCCACGCCACCGGTATCCCGGCCAGCGCCAGCCCGACGAGCAGCGGCAGCCCCACCAGGACGACGGCCAGTACGCCCCCGGTGACGGCCAGACCGGCCAGCGCCGCGAGCACGACGGCCCCGAACACCGCCCCGCTCACCAGGTATCCGGCCGCCCGCCACGGCCAGGACGACAGCGGGAAACCCGGCCGGGCCATGGCCCGCCACACGCTTCGGGACTCCAGTGGACGCATGCCCGCCACCGTAGAAGCCGCCCCCGCCCCGTCTCCATCCGTCCAGTGGGCCTACGAGGGGTATGGCCGGCCCTACCCCGTTTCTCGCCCCTGCCGCACTGCGCCCGACAGGCCCCGCGCGGTTTCGTGACGTCATCAAGTCCTCGCCGACATCACGACCTCACTGCCATCACCCACACCACCGGGGAACCCGATGACCCAGCACGCCGCCCTCCAGCCCGCCACCGTCCAGCTCACCTCCGTCACCCGCAGACACCGCACCGGCGACCACGCCGTCACCGCGCTCGACGACGTCTCCCTCGCCTTCCGCGAGGGCACGTTCACCGCCGTGATGGGCCCGTCCGGCTCCGGCAAGTCGACGCTGCTCCAGTGCGCGGCGGGCCTGGACCGGCCCACGTCCGGTTCGGTCACCATCGGCGGGACCGAGCTGACCCGGCTCAGTGAGCGCGGGCTGACGCTGCTGCGCCGCGAGCGGGTCGGCTTCGTCTTCCAGGCGTTCAACCTGCTGCCGTCGCTCACCGCCGAGCAGAACGTCGCTCTGCCGCTGCGCCTGGCCGGCCGGCGCGTCCCGAGGGCCCGGGTCCGCGAGGTGCTCGCCCAGGTCGGCCTCGGTGACCGCGCGAGACACCGGCCCACCGAGCTGTCCGGCGGCCAGCAGCAACGCGTCGCCCTCGCGCGGGCCCTGATCACCCGCCCCGACGTGCTGTTCGGTGACGAACCCACCGGCGCGCTGGACTCCCGGACCAGCCGTGAGGTGCTGACCCTGCTGCGCGGCATGGTCGACCGCGAGCGCCAGACGACCGTCATGGTCACGCACGACCCGGTGGCCGCCGCCCACGCCGACCGCGTCGTCTTCCTGGTGGACGGCCGCCCGCACGGCGAACTGACCGGCGCGAACGCCGACACGATCGCCGCGCACATGACCACCCTGGAAACCCAGGAGACCCGGCAGACCCAGCAGAACCGGCAGCCCCGGCAACCCCGGCAGACCCAGCAGACCCAGCAGAACCGGCAGAACCGACAGACCCAGGAGACCCAGCAGACCCAGGAGACCCAGCCATGCTGACCGTCGCCCTCCGCACACTCCGCACCCGCTGGGTCACCTTCACCGGCAGCTTCGTCGCCCTCGCGCTCGGCGTCGCCCTGCTCACCGTGACGGGACTGGCCCTCGCGTCTTCTCTGGACGCCCCGGACCGCGCGCCGCGACGCTTCGCCGCCGCCCCGGTCGTGGTCCGGGGCCAGGACACCCTCCGCGTGCCCACCCCGGTCGGCGACCGCACCGAGAAGCTGGGCCATCCCCGCGCGGTGCCCGCCGAGACGGTCGCCCGCCTCAAGGGCCTGGGCCGGGTCGTCGAGGACCGCACGTTCGCCGTACGGGCCGCCGACGGTACGGTGCTGACCGGCCACCCCTGGTCGACCGCCGCCTTCACCCCGTACGAGCTGACCGCGGGCCGCGCGCCGAAGAGCCGGGACGAGGTGGTGGCCGCGGGCACCGACACCCGCCCCGGCACCCGCCTCCGCACCGACCGGGGCACCGTCCACGTCGTCGGCACAGCGGAGCCACGCACCACCTCCCAGCACTCCGAACCGACCGGCCCCTCCGATCCCACCCTCTTCTTCACCGACACCCGCGCCGCGCGGCTCTCCCCGTCGGCCCCCACCCAACTGATCGTCACCGCGCCCCCGGCCGCCGTCCGCGCGGCCGTCGCGGACGCCCCCGGCGTCCAGGTCCTCACCGGTGACGCCCGCCGCCTCGCCGACCCCGGGCCCGACCGGGACGCCGAAGCCCTCACCGCGATGAACGCCCTGTTCGGCACGGCCGGCGGCGTCACCGCCTTCGTCTCGGTGTTCGTCGTGGCGTCGACCTTCGCCTTCGCGGTGGCCCAGCGGCGCCGCGAGTTCGGCCTGCTGCGCACCGCGGGCGCGACGCCGGGGCAGATCCGCCGCACGGTGGGCGCGGAGGCGCTGCTCGTCGGTGTGCTCGCCTCGGCCTCCGGTTGCGTACTCGGCGGCTACGGCGCCCCCCACCTCGCCGCCCGGGTGGTGGCGGCGGATCTCGCCCCGCCCTGGTTCGTGATCGGCGATCACACCTGGCCGTACCACCTGGGCTTCTGGACGGGTCTGCTGGTCGCGCTGCTCGGTGTGGCGGCCGCGTCCTGGCGGGCCGGCCGTACCGGTCCGGCGCAGGCGCTGCGCGAGGCGTCCGTCGACGCCGGGGCGATGACGTGGGGCCGGTGGCTGTGCGGGGCCGGACTGCTGCTGGCCGCCGCCGTCACCCTGGTCCTCGCCCTGGCCGACGACCCGGGCGAGCTGCTGCACCGCAAGACGTACGTCAGCCGCCCCATGCTGCTGATCACCGCGGTCGCGCTGCTCGCGCCGGTCCTGGTCCGTCCGCTGACCCGGCTGCTCGCCAGGCTGCCCGGCGCCACCGGCATGCTGGTGCGGGAGAACGCCGCCGCCGGAGTCCGCCGTACCGCGGCGATCGCGGCGCCCGTCCTCGTCACGGTCGGGCTCGCGGGTTCCCTGCTGGGCGCCCCCGCGACCGTGAACGCGGCGAAGGCCGCCGAGACGCGCGCCCGGACGGCCGCCGACTTCGTCGTCACCCCGCGCGGGGACACCGTTCTCGACCCGGTGACACTGCGGCGGCTGCGCGCGGTGCCCGGCGCCGACGTCTCCGTGACCTCGTCGAGCGCCGTGTACGTCCTGGAGGAGGGCGTCGCCCTGATCAAGTCCGAGGCCCGCGCGGCCGAGCCGGACGCGCTCGCCGCGACCGCCCGCCTGCCCCTGGCCGCCGGCCGGGCCGCCGACCTCGACGACGGCTCGATCATCGTCAACGAGGAGTGGGAGCGGCACGGCGTGGGCGACCGGGTCGACGTGTGGCTCGGCGACGGCACCCGCCGTTCGCTGCGCGTCGCCGCGGTGCTGCGCACCGGCACCGGGGACAACGGCGTCTACGTCACCCCGGCCAACGCGCCGGGCGCCCGCGCGGACCGGGTCGACGTACGGCTCCGGGATGAGGGTGCGGCGGCCGCGGTCAGCGCGGCGCTGCGGACGGCGGCAGGCGAGTCGGCACAGGTGCGGACCGCGGACGCGTGGGTTCGGGCCACGCACCCCGAGACCAACCGGTCGACCCGCTACGGCTTGTTCCTGGTCCTCGGCATCGCCCTGCTCTACACCGGCATCTCCCTGGTCAACACCATGGTCATGGCGACGTCCGACCGGGTCCGCGAGCTGACGGCGCTCCGGCTGGCCGGGGCGACCCGCGCCCAGACGCTGCGGGTGGTCGCGGCCGAGGCCCTGACGGTCGTGGCGCTCGGCGGGGCACTGGGCCTGCTGGTCGCCGTGCTGAACCTGCTCGGCATGCGGGCCGCCCTCGCGCTCCTGGAGGTCCCGGCCGGCATCCGAATCCCGTGGCCGGTCCTCGGCACGGTCCTCGCCGGCTGCGCGGCCCTCGCCGTGATCGCCTCCGTCGTACCCGCCGCACTGGCCCTGCGGCGCACCCCGGTCCACGCGGCGACATGACCTGAGACATCGCTCACATCACAAACTGCGAACCAGGAACCACGAAGCACGAACCAGGAACCACGAAGCAGAACCACCAGCCACGAACTACGACCCGGACAAGCGAAAGCCCCGCAGGTCCTAGACCTGCGGGGCTTCCAGCTGGTGCGCGAGGGGGGAGTTGAACCCCCACGCCCTTGCGGGCACTGGAACCTGAATCCAGCGCGTCTGCCTATTCCGCCACCCGCGCATTGGGTGTGTCCTCCGGCTCCGTTCCTTTCGGCCCGGCGCCTTCCGACACGCAGAACATTAGCACGCTGCGCGGGGTGGCTTCACATCCCTTGTTTCCACCCCCGTCACGCCCCCCTTCCATGCCCTCCCATGCCCGTCCCATGCCCGTCCCGTGCCCGTCCCGGTCCGTTCACGTATCAACCTCGTACCGGTCCCGGCCGTCTGCCCAGGAGCCGGACCGAGTCCACAGTCTGGTGCGGGACACTTGTACACGACCGCCTCTACGATCCATGGCAGGAGTTCGGAGGCGGCTCCCGAGGGAACCTCGCAGGCGTCGGCACCGTTCGACACCCGTCGACCAGGCGGACAGGGGGAACCAGCCGATTCACGGGCGCGTGGATACGATCAGTAAGCAGTACCGGGTAAGCAGTACAGAGAACAGCAGGCACGACAGCACGCACAGCAGTACGCAGGACGGCAACTACGGAGGAGGTGCCCCATGGGAGTCCTGAAGCGTTTCGAGCAGCGTCTCGAAGGTCTGGTCAACGGCACCTTCGCCAAGGTCTTCAAGTCCGAGGTGCAGCCCGTGGAGATCGCGGGCGCGCTCCAGCGCGAGTGCGACAACAACGCCACCATCTGGAACCGCGACCGGACCGTCGTCCCCAACGACTTCATCGTCGAGTTGAGCACCCCTGACTTCGAGCGGCTGAGCCCCTACTCCGGGCAGCTCGGCGACGAGCTGGCCGGCATGGTGCGCGACTACGCCAAGCAGCAGCGCTACACCTTCATGGGCCCGATCAAGGTCCACCTGGAGAAGGCCGACGACCTCGACACCGGCCTGTACCGGGTGCGCAGCCGCACGCTCGCCTCGTCCAGCAGCCAGCAGCAGCCCCCCGCCTCCGCCCCGCCCTCCGGCGCCCCGAGCGGCTACGGCTACCCGCCGGCCGCCCCCGCGGGCGCGCCCCCCATGCCTTCCAGCCCGCCGCCCGGCAGCCGCCCCGGCGGTTACGGTTATCCCCCGGCCGCGGCCGGCCAGCGTCCTCCCGCCGCTCCGGCGGGCGGCGGACGCACCCGCTACTGGATCGAGATCAACGGCACCCGCCATCAGATCTCCCGCCCGACGCTGGTGCTGGGTCGCAGCACCGACGCCGACGTGCGGATCGACGACCCCGGCGTGAGCCGCCGGCACTGCGAGATCCGGACCGGAACGCCCTCGACGATCCAGGATCTCGGGTCCACCAACGGCATCGTGGTGGACGGGCAGCACACCACCCGCGCTACGCTCCGCGACGGCTCGCGGATCGTCGTGGGCAGCACCACCGTTATCTATAGGCAAGCCGAAGGGTGATCCGGGGGCAATGTCAGAGCTGACCCTCACGGTCATGCGGCTGGGTTTCCTGGCCGTACTGTGGCTGTTCGTGATCGTGGCCGTGCAGGTCATCCGCAGCGACCTGTTCGGTACGCGCGTCACCCAGCGGGGGGCGAGGCGGGAGGCCGCCCGGCCCCAGCAGGCCGCGCGCCAGGCGCCGCCGCAGCAGCGCCAGCAGCCGGCGGGCGGCCGCGCCCGCCGCAACGCCCCCACCAAGCTGGTGGTGACCGAGGGCACCCTCACCGGCACCACGGTCGCGCTGCAGGGCCAGACCATCACGCTGGGCCGGGCGCACGACAGCACGATCGTGCTGGACGACGACTACGCCTCCAGCCGGCACGCCAGGATCTACCCGGACCGGGACGGCCAGTGGATCGTGGAGGACCTGGGGTCCACCAACGGCACGTACCTCGACCGGAACCGCCTCACGACCCCCACGCCGATCCCGCTGGGTGCGCCGATCCGCATCGGCAAGACCGTCATCGAGCTGCGGAAGTAGTGCTACGTCATGAATGAGCGCGAGCGGAGCGAGCACGCAGCGGCGGTCCACACCCGGGGCCCCGGCGCGCTCCCGACCGGAGGGTGGGCAGTGTGGCTCGACACGATCGGCTGTACCCGGAGCCGACGGGCGAGGTGCGCATGAGTCTGTCACTGCGCTTCGCCGCCGGTTCGCACAAAGGCATGATCCGGGAGGGCAACGAGGACTCCGGTTACGCCGGTCCCCGGCTGCTCGCCATCGCCGACGGCATGGGCGGCGCCGCCGCCGGCGAGGTGGCCTCCTCGGAGGCGATCTCCACGATCGTCGCCCTCGACGACGACATCCCCGGCTCCGACGTCCTCACCTCGCTCGGCGCGGCCGTGCAGCGGGCCAACGACCAGCTGCGGCAGATGGTCGAGGAGGACCCGTCGCTGGAGGGCATGGGCACCACGCTCACCGCCCTGCTGTGGACGGGCCAGCGACTCGGGCTGGTGCACGTCGGGGACTCCCGCGCCTACCTGCTGCGCGACGGCGTCCTCACCCAGATCACCCAGGACCACACCTGGGTGCAGCGGCTGGTGGACGAGGGCCGGATCACCGAGGAAGAGGCCACCACCCACCCGCAGCGCTCCCTGCTGATGCGCGCCCTCGGCAGCGGCGACCACGTCGAGCCCGACCTGTCGATCCGCGAGGTCCGCGCCGGTGACCGCTACCTGATCTGCTCCGACGGACTGTCCGGGGTCGTCTCCCACCAGACGATGGAGGAGACCCTCGCCAGCTACCAGGGGCCGCAGGAGACCGTGCAGGAGCTGATCCAGCTCGCGCTGCGCGGCGGCGGCCCCGACAACATCACCGTGATCGTCGCCGACGTCCTCGACCTGGACACCGGGGACACCCTCGCCGGGCAGCTGTCCGACACCCCCGTGGTGGTCGGCGCGGTCGCCGAGAACCAGCACCAGCTGTCCGACAACGGCATCATGCAGACCCCCGCCGGCCGCGCCTCCGGCCTCGGCCGCCAGGTGCCCGGACAGGGCGGCGGCGAGTTCGGCCCGCCCGGCTCCGGCGACGTCACCGGGTTCATCCCCACCGGCGGCTTCGGCGCCTACGACGAGGACGACTTCGCCAAGCCCCGCAAGGGCCGCAAGTGGCTCAAGCGCTCCTTCTACGGCGCCCTGGCCCTGGCCGTCGTCGGCGGCGGCCTCTACGGCGGCTACCGCTGGACCCAGACCCAGTACTACGTCGGCACCAACGGCGAGCACGTCGCCCTGTACCGCGGCATCAGCCAGGACCTGGCCTGGGTGTCGCTGTCCGAGGTCGAGAAGGACCACCCCGAGATCGAACTCAAGTACCTGCCTCCCTACCAGCGGAAACGGGTCGAGGCGACGATGGCCGAGGGCAACCTGAAGAACGCCCAGGAGAAGATCGACGAGCTGGCCGTGCAGGCCTCCGCGTGCAAGAAGCAGTCGGAGCAGCGCGCCGCCGAGCGTGAGAACAACGCGCGGACCGGCGAGGGCGAGGCCGGCGGTATCACGGGAACCACCCGCACCTCCGTCACGTCCAAGGCGTCGCCGAGCCCTTCGGTGTCCCCGAACCCGTCCGCGTCCGCGAGCCCGACCCCGACCGCCACTCCCAGCCCCGGCCCCAGCCTCTCGGAGGAAGAGCAGAAGGTCGTCTCGCTGTGCGGTAAGCAGTAGGCAAGCCGTGAGAGGCCCTGTCACACGATGAGCAGTTCAACCAACACGCCGACGCACCACACGTCCACGATCGGCTCCATCGGCGCGCCGAGCCGCCGCAACACCGAGCTGGCCCTGCTGGTCTTCGCGGTGCTCATTCCGGTCTTCGCGTACGCCAATGTGGGCCTCGCCATCGACGAGCAGGTGCCGTCCGGGCTGCTGAGCTACGGCCTGGGCCTCGGCCTGCTGGCCGGCATCGCCCATCTCGTCGTACGCAAGTTCGCGCCGTACGCGGATCCGCTGATGCTGCCGCTGGCCACCCTGCTGAACGGGCTGGGGCTGGTCGCGATCTGGCGGCTGGACCAGTCCGAGCTGCTGCAGTCGATCAAGCAGGCGGGCACGGCCTCGCCGCGGCAGCTGATGTACACGGCGATGGGCATCGCGCTGTTCATCGTGGTGCTGATCTTCCTCAAGGACCACCGCGTCCTGCAGCGCTACACCTACATCTCGATGGTCGGCGCGCTGTTCCTGCTGCTGCTGCCGCTGGTGCCGGGTCTCGGCCAGAACATCTACGGCGCGAAGATCTGGATCTCGGTCGCCGGGTTCTCCATCCAGCCCGGTGAGTTCGCGAAGATCGTCCTCGCGGTGTTCTTCGCCGGCTACCTGATGGTCAAGCGGGACGCGCTCGCGCTGGCCAGCCGCCGCTTCATGGGCCTCTACCTGCCGCGCGGCCGCGACCTCGGACCGATCATCGTGGTCTGGGCGATCTCGATCCTCATCCTGGTCTTCGAGACCGACCTCGGTACGTCGCTGCTGTTCTTCGGCATGTTCGTGATCATGCTGTACGTCGCCACCGAGCGGACCAGCTGGATCGTGTTCGGTCTGCTGATGTCCGCGGTCGGCGCCGTCGGCGTGGCCAGCTTCGAACCGCACATCCAGCAGCGTGTGGACGCCTGGCTCGACCCGATGCGCGAGTACACGCTCTCCCGTCAGGGCGTCGGCGGCCACTCCGAGCAGGCCATGCAGGCCCTGTGGGCGTTCGGCTCCGGCGGCACCCTCGGCACCGGCTGGGGCCAGGGCCACTCCGAACTGATCCGCTTCGCCGCCAACTCCGACTTCATCCTCGCCACCTTCGGCGAGGAGCTTGGCCTGGCCGGCGTGATGGCCATCCTGCTCGTCTACGCCCTGATCGTGGAACGCGGCGTGCGCACCGCCCTCGCCGCCCGCGACCCGTTCGGCAAGCTGCTCGCCATCGGCCTGTCCGGCGCCTTCGCCCTCCAGGTGTTCGTCGTCGCCGGCGGTGTCATGGGCCTCATCCCGCTGACCGGTATGACCATGCCGTTCCTCGCCTACGGCGGATCCTCCGTGATCGCCAACTGGGCGCTCATCGGCATCCTGCTGCGCATCAGCGACACCGCGCGCCGCCCGGCACCCTCCCCCGCCCCCAACCCCGACGCCGAGATGACCCAGGTGGTCCGCCCGTGAACAAGCCCCTGCGACGGATCGCGATCTTCTGCGGGCTGCTCATCCTGACCCTGCTGATCCGCGACAACTGGCTCCAGTACGTCCGCGCGGACGAGCTGGCCACGGACACCGACAACCGCCGGGTCGCCATCGAGCGCTACGCCAGCCCGCGCGGCGACATCATCGTCGACGGCAAGGCCATCACCGGCTACAAGGAAGCCTCCAGCGGGGACTTCGAGTACGTCCGCACCTACAAGGACGGCGCCATGTGGGCGCCCGTCACCGGCTACGCCTCCCAGGCCTTCGGCACCAACCAGCTGGAGAACCTGGAGGACGGCATCCTCACCGGCAACGACGACCGGCTGTTCTTCCGCCAGACCCTCGACATGCTCACGGGCAAGAAGAAGGAGGGCGGCAACGTCGTCACCACCCTCAACTCGGCCGCCCAGAAGGCCGCGTACGAGGGACTGAAGGGCCGCGGCAAGGGCGCCGTCGCCGCGATCGAGCCGTCCACCGGCAAGATCCTCGCGCTGGCGTCGTACCCGTCGTACGACCCGTCGACGATCGCCGGCTACTCCGCCGACGACGAGCGGGCCTGGAACAAGCTGCAGAAGAAGAACAACCCCGACGACCCGATGCTGAACCGGGCCCTGCGCGAGACCTACCCGCCGGGCTCCACGTTCAAGGTCGTCACCGCGGCCGCCGCGCTGGAGAACGGCCTGTACACGGGCGCGGACCAGAAGACGAAGACGCCGCTGCCGTGGACCATGCCCGGCACCACGACCGTGCTGAAGAACGAGGGCAACATCCCCTGCGAGAACGCGACCCTGCGCGTCGCCCTCCAGTGGTCCTGCAACACCGTCTTCGGCAAGGTCGGCTCCGACCTCGGCAACGACAAGATGCTGGAGCAGGCCAAGAAGTTCGGCTTCACCAGCGAGCAGTTCACCCCGGTCCGCGCCAACGCCTCGGTCTTCTCCGAGGACATGGCCCCCTCCGAGGTCGCGCTGTCCTCGATCGGCCAGTTCAACACCGCCGCGACCCCCCTGCAGATGGCCATGGTCGCCTCCGCGGTCGCCAACGACGGCACGCTGATGAAGCCGTACATGGTCGACAAGCTGCAGGCGCCCAACGTCGACACCATCGAGCAGACCGACCCGGAGGAGCTGAGCCAGCCGCTGTCGGAGGAGAACGCGCAGATCCTCCAGTCGATGATGGAGACCGTCGTCGACCAGGGCACCGGCAAGAACGCGCGGATCCCGGGCGTGAAGGTGGGCGGCAAGACCGGTACCGCCCAGCACGGCGTGGACAACAGCGAGAAGCCGTACGCCTGGTTCATCTCCTACGCCAAGCTCAGCGACGGCAGCTCCCCGGTCGCCGTCGCCGTGGTGGTCGAGGACGAGGCCGCCGACCGCGGCGACATCTCCGGCGGCGGTCTCGCGGCGCCGATCGCCAAGAGCGTGATGGAGGCGGTCATCGGCAACCGGAAGTGACCCCGCTCACGTCACCTTCACATCGGTGCACGTTGCGATACCGGTCCTGTATCGGGTGACGGGCTTGGCCAGGTCACAGAAAGCGAGCCGGGTACGGTAGGCCCGGACGGCAGCCTCCGACCGCACGAGTACGGCGGTCGGGACCGACGGAGAGGGCTGGTAGGAAGCTATGGAAGAGCCGCGTCGCCTCGGCGGCCGGTACGAGCTGGGCCCGGTGCTCGGCCGTGGTGGCATGGCGGAGGTTTACCACGCACATGACACCCGGCTCGGACGCCAGGTGGCGGTGAAGACGCTCCGCGCGGACCTCGCGCGCGATCCGTCCTTCCAGGCCCGGTTCCGCCGGGAGGCCCAGTCGGCCGCCTCGCTCAACCATCCCGCGATCGTCGCGGTCTACGACACGGGCGAGGACTACATCGACGGGGTCTCGATCCCGTACATCGTCATGGAGTACGTCGACGGCTCCACGCTCCGGGAACTGCTGCACTCCGGCCGCAAGCTGCTGCCGGAGCGCGCCATGGAGATGACCATCGGCATCCTCCAGGGCCTGGAGTACGCCCACCGCAACGGCATCGTCCACCGCGACATCAAGCCGGCCAACGTCATGCTGACGCGCAACGGCCAGGTCAAGGTGATGGACTTCGGCATCGCCCGCGCCATGGGCGACTCCGGCATGACGATGACCCAGACCGCGGCCGTCATCGGCACCGCCCAGTACCTCTCCCCGGAGCAGGCCAAGGGCGAGCAGGTGGACGCGCGGTCGGACCTCTACTCCACCGGCTGCCTGCTCTACGAGCTGCTGACCGTCCGCCCCCCGTTCGTCGGCGACTCCCCGGTCGCGGTCGCGTACCAGCACGTACGCGAGGAGCCGCAGCCGCCGTCGGTGTTCGACCCGGAGATCACGCCGGAGATGGACGCCATCGTCCTCAAGGCGCTGACCAAGGACCCGAACTACCGCTACCAGTCGGCCGACGAGATGCGCGCCGACATCGAGGCCTGCCTCGACGGCGCCCCCGTCGCCGCCACCGCCGCCATGGGCGCGGTCGGCTACGGCGGCTACCCCGACGACCAGCCGACCACGGCCATGCGTCCCACCGACGCCGGCGCCACCTCGATGCTGCCCCCGATGAACCCGGACGACGGCG
Source organism: Streptomyces sp. TSRI0107 (assembly GCF_001905845.1). Classification (GTDB taxonomy): domain Bacteria; phylum Actinomycetota; class Actinomycetes; order Streptomycetales; family Streptomycetaceae; genus Streptomyces. Next base: position 116,767 of record NZ_LIVZ01000017.1, read on the forward strand.
GCTACGGCTACGACGACCGCCCCGACCGGCGCCGCCAGAACCAGAAGAAGTCCAACACCTCGACGATCCTGCTGGTCGTCGCGGGAATCCTGGTCCTCGTCGGCGCGATCCTCATCGGCAAGTTCGCGTTCAGCGGCGGCGGCGTCGGCAACGACACCGTGCCGATGCCGAACTTCGTCGGGCTGACGAAGGAACAGGCCGAGAAACGGGCGACCAACTCCGACCTGCAGCTGAACTTCACTCCCAAGGCCTGCGAGCAGCAGCCGAAGGGCAAGATCTGCGACCAGGACCCGGAGCCGAAGGTCGACGTGAAGAAGAACAGCACGGTCGAGCTGGTGATCTCCACGGGCGCCCCCAAGGTGGCCGTGCCGAACGTGATCGGCCTGAGCCTCGAGGACGCCCAGTCGAAGCTCAAGGCGGACAAGTACGGGTTCCAGGTGGAGACGGAGGCCAAGGAGTCCCCGGAGGCGCCCGGCACCGTCCTCGAACAGGACCCGGTCTCCGGCCAGGAAGTGCAGAAGGGCTCCACGATCACCCTGACCGTCGCCAAGGAAGAGGCGAAGGCGACCGTTCCCACGGTCACCGGCCAGACCTGTGAGGCCGCTCAGCAGCAGATGACGGCCAACGGGCTGACCGGCACCTGCGCCGACACGCCGACCACGGACCCGAACCAGGACGGCAAGGTCATCGAGACCAGCCCGGCCGCGGGCACCTCGGTCGACCCCGGCTCCACGGTGACGATCAAGGTCGGCAAGCTCCAGCAGGAGCAGGTCCAGGTCCCGGCCATCCAGGGCCAGACCCTGAAGGACGCCAAGAAGGCCCTGCAGGACGTCGGCCTCCAGGTCGGCAACATCGCCGGCTCCCCGGACGACAACTCCCTCGTCCTCAGCTCCGACCCGCAGCAGGGCAGCACGGTCAACAAGGGCACGGCGGTCAACCTGATCACCGTGGGCGGCGGTCAGAACAACAACGGCGGCGGCAACAACGGCGGCGGCCTCTTCGGAGGCGGCGACGGCGACTGACCGACGCGGCTCATCCGCCCGTACGACGGGAAAGTCCCGGCGACCCTCAGGCCGCCGGGACTTTCCCGTTCCCGCGACAGGCGATCAGCCGCGAAGCTCCTCCGGCGGCGTCCGCTCCGCGTCCACCTTCTCCACCCGCTCCAGCTCGCCCCACACGACGTACCGGTAGCGGCTCGTGTAGACAGGCGTGCAGGTGGTCAGGGTGATGTACTTCCCGGCCTTCTTCCGGCCGGACTCCTTGGGGACCGCGTCGAGGACCTTGACGTTGTACTTCGAGGTCTCGGGGAGGATGGCGTAGATCTTGTAGACGTACCACTTGTCCTTGGTCTCGAAGACGATCGGATCGCCCTCTTCGAGCTTGTGGATGTTGTGGAACTCGGCACCGTGCCCGTCGCGGTGCGCGGCGAGGGCGAAGTTGCCGTTCTTGCCGCTGGTCGGCAGGGTCGCCTTGACCGGGTCGGTGTAGTAGCCGGCGACACCGTCGTTGAGGATCTCGGTCGCGGTGCCCTTCTTGATCAGGATCTCGTCGTCGTTCATGTCCGGCACGTGCAGGAAGCCGATGCCGTCCTTGGTGTCGAGGGCGCCGGGGCCGCCGCTTCCCTCGTGGGCCCAGGTGTCGCGGACCTTGTCGCCCTCCTCGGCCGCCTTGCGGTCGGCGAGGACGTTGGTCCACCACAGCGAGTAGACGACGAACAGGCCCAGGACCAGGCCTGCCGTGATGAGGAGTTCCCCGAAGACGCTGACCGCCATGGCGATCCTGCCGGGCCGGCGGCGCCGGGGAGCGGGCGCGGACTCGGACTCGGACGCGGGTTCCGGCGCCGCGGTCTGCTCTTCGGTGTCGTCGGTGGTCGCTGCCACGATTCATCTGCCCTTAACTGACGAGCGCATCCGGCTTGCCCTTGCTGCGCGGCCGTTCCTCGACCATCTTGCCCCAGACGATCAACCGGTACTTGCTGGTGAACTCCGGCGTGCATGTCGTGAGGGTGATGTACCGGCCGGGCGTGGTGAATCCCGAGCCCTTCGGGACGGGGTCGAGGACGCTCACATTGCTCGGCGAGGTCACCGGCAGTATCGACGCCATCTTGTACACGTAGTAGGTGTCCTGCGTCTCGACGACGATCGGATCACCCGGCTTCAGCCTGTTGATGTACCGGAACGGTTCACCATGGGTGTTCCGGTGGCCCGCGAGCCCGAAGTTGCCGGTCTTCGCGTCGGGCATCGGCGTCTTCAGCCCGCCGTCCGCGTAGTGGCCGACCATGCCCCGGTCGAGGACCCGCTTGTTGCTGGTGCCCTCGGCTATGGGGACCTTGACGTCGAGATCGGGGATGTGCAGGAGGGCGAAGCCCTGTCCGGGCTCGAAGGTACCGGGGTTGCGTTTGCCGCTCGCCCAGTCGTCCTCCAGCTGGCTGGCCTCGTTGCCGGCCTGGGCCTGGGCCCTGATGTTGGTCCACCACAGCTGGTAGGTGACGAACAGCAGCATCAGCACGCCGGTGGTGATGAACACCTCGCCGATCACCCGGCTGGCGATCACGCCGGGGCTCGGCTTGCGGGCCTTCGCCAGGCGGCGCGCCTCGACCCGGGACAGCGGCGCGCGCCGCTCACCGTCCTCACCGGCGGGCGGCGGCGGGGTCGCACCCTTGCGGCGACGCCCGTGACGGGCCTTGGCGGCCTTTCTGCGGGCCGCGCGGCCGCCCGGGGCGGGGGGATCGCCCGCGCTGCCGGAACGGGACTCCGAGGCCGCTATGGAGGCGTCTCGCGGATCCGCTATCCGCAACGCGACGGTCTCGTCGTCGGGAGGTCCGTACGACGATGGGTACGACGTCTCCTCGTACCCGTCCCCGAGCACGCCGGAGCCCTCGTACGGCTGCTGCCCGTACGAGGTGCTCTCGCGCTCGGGGCGCAGTGCGGTCACGCCGTGGCCCTGCCCACCACCGGGGCCAGCCCCGCCGATCTGGCGACCGCGTCGTGGTCGCCGCACTCCACCAGCCAGTTGGCCAGCATGCGGTGGCCGTGCTCGGTGAGCACGGACTCGGGGTGGAACTGGACACCTTCGACGGGCAGTTCGCGGTGGCGCAGGCCCATGATGATGCCGTCGTGGGTCCGCGCGGTGACCTCCAGCTCGGCCGGCACGGTCGCCGGCTCGGCGGCCAGCGAGTGGTAGCGGGTCGCGGTGAACGGCGTGGGCAGCCCCGCGAAGACGCCCTTGCCCTCGTGCTCGACCAGCGAGGTCTTGCCGTGCAGCAGCTCGGGCGCACGGTCCACGACACCGCCGTACGCCACCTGCATCGACTGCATGCCCAGGCAGACGCCGAAGACCGGGACGCCGGTGGCCGCGCAGTGGCGGACCATGTCGACGCAGACGCCGGCCTGCTCGGGGGTGCCCGGGCCGGGCGAGAGGAGGACGCCGTCGAAGCCGTCCTGCGCGTGCGCGGTCGACACCTCGTCGTTGCGCAGCACCTCGCACTCGGCGCCCAGCTGGTACAGGTACTGGACCAGGTTGAAGACGAAGCTGTCGTAGTTGTCGACGACGAGAATGCGCGCGCTCACTGGTTGTCCACCGTCACATCGTTGAAGGGAAGCAGCGGTTCGGCCCATGGGAAGACGTACTGGAAGAGGACGTAGACCACGGCCAGGACCAGTACCAGTGAGATCAGTGCCCTCACCCACGCGTTCCCCGGCAGATGCCGCCAGATCCAGCCGTACATGCCGTCCCTTCCGTCGCACCACGGCACCAGACTCACGCCGTACGGCACCAGACTAACGGCGCAAGGCCTCGGGTTGGCCTGCCTCCACGGGCTGGGTGGAGTCCAGGTGCGCCCAGACGATCAGCCGGTGGCTGTGCCCCCACTCCGGCTCGCAGGTCGTCAGGGTCAGATAGCGGCCGGGGCGGGTGTAGCCGGCGGCGCGGGGGACCGGATCGATCACGGCGACGTCGCCGGGGACCGTCTTGTAGGGACCCTTGTCGATCCGGTACGTGAACCAGGTCGCACCGTCGGTCAGCACCACCGCGTCCCCGCGGCGCAGCTTCGGGAAGTCCTTGAAGGGGTCGCCGTAGGTGCGGCGGTGGCCGGCGACGGAGAAGTTGCCCTGCTGTCCGAGCCGGGCGGTGGCCGTGTAGTGGCCGAGGCCCTTCTTCAGGGTGTCCGTCCCGGTGCCTTCCAGCACCGGCTTGTTCCACGTGAAACCAAGACGTGGGATGTACATGATCGCGAAGGGCTTCCCGTCCCGGTACGGCCGCGGCTCCGGGGGGCTCGCCGAGGCGCCGCCGGCCGGGGCGGAGGCTCCGGGAGCGTGCGTGGCCCCCGACACGCCGGGGCGCACGCTTTCTTGCGCCCACTGCTCCCGAAGCGCGTCGATCTGGTCGTCCATGACGGAGTCGGCCCGCACGCCGGTCCAGTACAGGACGTAGACGACGAAGAGCACGATCACGGTGCCGACGGTGATGCACAGCTCGCTGACGGTCCTCACGATCACGCGCACCGGCGGCTCCTGCGAGGGGGCGAGGGCTGGTGGGTGGGCCTACTCCACGGGCTTCGCGTAGTGCAGGTCCACTGTGCCCGAGTAGCCGGGAAGAGTCACCGTCCCGTTCTCCTCGACTTTCCAGCCCAGGCCGTAGACGTTGACGTACACCATGTAGTTCTGGATCGCGGGGCTCTCGGCGAGCGCCTGCTGCAGCTTCTCCGGGTCACCGACGGCCTGGATCTTGTACGGCGGCGAGTAGACGCGGCCCTGGAGGATCAGGGTGTTGCCGACGCAGCGCACGGCGCTGGTGGAGATCAGCCGCTGGTCCATGACCTTGATGCCCTTGGCACCGCCCTGCCACAGGGCGTTCACCACGGCCTGGAGGTCCTGCTGGTGGATGACCAGGTAGTCGGGCTGCGGCTCGGGGTAGCCGGGGAGCTTTGCGGTGGCGTTCGGCGGGGCGTCGTTCAGGGTGACGGTGACGGCCTCACCGGTGACCTTCTGGGTACCCGCGCTCTTCTCCAGGGCCGCGAGTTTCTCGTCCTCGGCTTTCGTGCTGCCGTCGTCCCGTTCGGCGAGGGCTTCCACCTGGTCGCGCAGTGCCGCGTTGGACTCGTCCAGTTCGCCGTTCTTGTGGCTGCGTTCCTGAATGAGGTCGGAAAGCTTGAGCAAGGACGCATCTGTGCGGATATTGGTGCCCTTGGCCGTATGGAAACTGGTGAAGAAAATGAGCCCCGCGAGAGCGAACACGCTCACCGTGAGGAGACGGACGGGACGGAATGATCCCCGGCGGGCGCTGGATCCCGACTGGGGGGAGTCGGCAGAATTGCTCAACGTACCCTTATCTCCTTCGGCGCCACGGAAGCACTACGCTAACGGACGCCCGGGGGAGCGCTCAGTGTCCCCTTGTACGCTGCCCCGAGCCCGACCCAGTTCCCTGCGCGGCCACGCAGCGCATCGACAGGAGAGACCCTCGTGCCGAAGTCACGTATCCGCAAGAAGGCCGACTACACGCCGCCGCCGGCGAAGCAGGCAGCCAGTATCAAGCTGAACAGCCGCGCCTGGGTCGCGCCCGTCATGCTCGCGATGTTCCTCATCGGCCTGACCTGGATCGTCGTCTTCTATGTGACCGACGGTTCGCTGCCGCTCGACGCGCTCGGCAACTGGAACATCGTCGTGGGCTTCGGGTTCATCGCCGCCGGATTCGGTGTATCGACGCAGTGGAAGTAGAGCCTGCCGGGCAGTGAACAAAGCTCTGCCCAGGGCTGTCCACCGAGTTATCCACAGCCGTTTTCCACATGGGGAAAAGAAAGACGATCTGTGGATAACTCGCCGGAGGTTGACGCCGGTGTGACGGAACGACCGGCATCCGAATCTACGTTCGCCCCCTGTCTGACCTGCGGAAACACCGGTCGGTGACAGGGGGCACACCTGTTCCCGCACCGTGTGCACAAGATCGGGCACACGCTGTGGAAAACCACCGCTCAGAGGATGAGGACGGGCGCTCAGGTGAGCTGAGCCGTCCGTAGCACGCACATGCCGACGACCACCGCCAGCACCAGTGCACAGGCACCCCACTGCATCGGCGCCCGCCGCTCGCGCGGCGCGTTCACCATGGCGTAGCCGATCACCACACCGCCCACCAGACCGCCGATATGGGCCTGCCACGAGATGTTCAGGCTCGGGTTGAAGGTGAAGAGCAGGTTGACCACCAGCAGGACGATCACCGGGCGCATGTCGTAGTTGCGGCGGCGCATCAGTACGGCGGTGGCACCGAACAGGCCGAAGACCGCGCCCGAGGCGCCCAGGGACGCCGTGGACGCCGGCTGGAGCAGATACGCCAGGGCGCTGCCCGCCAGCCCCGAGATCAGGTAGAGCGCGAGATAGCGGACCCGGCCCAGCGCCTCCTCCAGCGGGCCGCCCAGGAACCACAGGCTCAGCATGTTGAAGGCGATGTGCCAGATCGCCTGGTGCGTGAACATCGCGGTGAACAGGCGGTACCACTCGCCCTCGGCCACGCCCTCGGTGGGCACCCAGGGCGCCGGCGGCCACTCGGCGATCAGGAACAGCTCGCCCAGCACCGTCGAGGAAACATGGACGGCGACGAACACCGCGAGGTTGATCAGGACCAGGACCTTGGTGATCAGATGCGGGTCGCCGGTGGTGGCGACGGGCGCCCCGGCGAGATTGCGCGGCTGTGCGGCGCCCGGGGAGTGGCCCGTGCCGGAGCCGCCGCGGACGCAGTCCGGGCACTGGAAGCCGACCGAGGCACTGACCATGCACTCCGGGCAGATCGGACGCTCGCAGCGGGTGCAGCGCACCCCGGTCTCACGGTCCGGGTGCCGGTAGCAGCCGGGCAGGCTGTGCGCTTCCTGCGGACTTTCCGACACCTGGTCCATGAGGTCCCCTACGTCGTCGTAAGCGAGAAACGCCCCTTCCATCCTTACGGACGGAGGGGGCGTTTGGTTCCCTTATGACGCTTTGGGCGCGGTCCCGGCGGGGCGCGGTCTCAGGCCTGGCGCGTCTCGACGACGACCGACTCGATGACGACGTCCTTGAGCGGGCGGTCGGTGCGCGGGTTGGTCTGGGTGCTCGCGATGGTGTCCACGACCTTCTGGCTGGCCGCGTCGGTGACCTCGCCGAAGATGGTGTGCTTCCGGTTCAGCCAGGCCGTCGGGGAGACGGTGATGAAGAACTGCGAGCCGTTGGTGCCCGGGCCGGCGTTGGCCATGGCCAGCAGGTACGGCTTGTCGAACTTCAGGTCCGGGTGGAACTCGTCCTTGAACTGGTAGCCCGGACCGCCCGTGCCGTTGCCCAACGGGTCGCCGCCCTGGATCATGAAGCCGCTGATGACCCGGTGGAAGACCGTGCCGTCGTACAGCTTGGCCGAGGACCGCTCACCGGTGGCGGGGTTGGTCCACTCACGCTCGCCCTGGGCGAGCTCGACGAAGTTCTTGACCGTCTCCGGCGCGTGGTTCGGGAAGAGCCGGACCTCGATGTCGCCTTGGTTGGTCTTCAGGGTGGCGTACAGCTGCTCAGCCACGATCTGCCTTCCGTTGTCTTCCTGTGACTCTCTGATCCTCGCACGCCCCACGCCCTGCGTCGTCCGGCGCCCGGGTTCGCCAGCGAACGGCGACGATCCGTGGCATTGTCGACGACAAGCTCCGGTTGCCCCGGATTCATCCCTATCGACCCCCTGGCCCACTCCCAGCACCGATGGAGTGACCCGGATGCCCGCTCTCGCATGACGTGCCGCGCGTCGACAGGCATGATCCGTAAAAGGGTGGAAAGTCGAAATACCGTACGCCACCGAGGAGGAGGATCCCGTGACCCGCATCGACAGCGTGCGCGCCGCGACCGGCTCGGCGAAGGACAGCGTGCTGCACGCCGCGGAAGTGGTGGCGCCCTACGCCGACACGGCCAAGGACCGGGCCGCACTGTACGCACACGAGGCTCGCGCCCGCATCGCGCCAATGATGTCGCAGGCCGCCGGGCAGGCCCGCGTCCAGTACGCCGCCCACCTGGCGCCGTACGTGGAGCAGGCCCGCGCGCATGTGCCGCCGAAGGTCGACCACGCCGCCCATGAGGCCGCCTACCGCACCCGCAGGGCCGCGCGGCAGGCCGCCTACTACTCCCGGCCGAAGATCGAACAGGCGGTCGCCGCGGCCGGGCCCGTCAAGGAGGAGGCGACGGCACGGGGCGCTGCCGCACTGGCCGCACTGCGCGGCCAGGTCTCGCCCGCGGAAATCCGGAAGCTGGTGCGCAAGCACGAGCGGCGGGCCAAGGCCGGCCGCGCGTTCAAGGTCCTGGCGGTGCTGGGCGCCGTCGCGGGCGGCGCTTTCGCCGCCTGGAAGTGGTGGGACAAGCAGGCCAACCCGGACTGGCTGGTCGAGCCGCCCGCCGCGACCGAGGTGCCCGAGTCCGGCCGGCTGACGTCCGTGGACGGCAGCGGTACGTCCACGCTGGACCCCGAGGTCCAGGCCAAGCAGGCCGAGGACGAGGCCGCGGACCGGGACGAACGCGGCTGACGGAGCGCCCGAGAGACAACGTCCTTGTGGGGCAGGAGAGTTCATGGCTCTTCTGCCCCACAGCCATGTTCCACGCGTGACGAAAACGTTCGCGAAAGCCAAGTCCGGGACCATCACCGGTCAAGTCGTGGCTCGTTTGGTCCCACCTGGCAAAACGTGACCCGGTTGCATTCGCGAGCCGGGGGCCGGGGGCGGGGCCCGTACCGACGACAAAGCCCCTCCGGCTCGCGTTCCCGCAAGTCGGAGGGGCTTTCCTGCTGTGGAGCCTAGGGGAGTCGAACCCCTGACATCCGCCATGCAAAGACGGCGCTCTACCAACTGAGCTAAGGCCCCGTAAGGGAGACGTCCGGCCGGAGGAACCGCGTACCGGCAGGCGCCGCAGACCAGAGTAGCGGGTCGCCCCCGGTATCTCGCAAAAAGATTGGGGGGTCCCCGTGAACGACCACTCTCCGTAAGATGCTCGGCGTGGTTCGCTACAGCGAACCGCGGTTTTTGGGGAAGCGATGGGGAGACGCAATGGACGCCGCACAGCAGGAAGCCACCGCAAGAGCGCGGGAACTGCAGCGGAACTGGTACGGGGAGCCTTTGGGGGCGCTCTTCCGTAAGCTCATCGACGATCTTGGCCTCAACCAGGCTCGTCTCGCAGGGGTGCTGGGACTGTCCGCACCGATGCTGTCGCAGCTGATGAGCGGTCAGCGGGCGAAGATCGGCAATCCTGCCGTGGTCCAGCGGGTGCAGCTGCTGCAGGAGCTGGCGGGGCTGGTGTCGGACGGCAGCGTGAGCGCGGCCGAGGCCACCGAGCGCATGGAGGAGATCAAGAAGTCGCAGGGGGGCTCGGTGCTCAACAACACCACACACACGACCAGCAGTTCGGGCGCGCCGACGGTGAAGCGGGTGGTCCGCGAGATCCAGTCGCTGCTGCGCTCGGTGGCGGCCGCCGGCGACATCATCGAGGCGGCGGACTCCCTCGCCCCGACCCACCCGGAGCTGGCGGAGTTCCTCCGGGTCTACGGCGCCGGCCGCACCTCCGACGCGGTCGCGCACTACCAGTCCCACCAGAACTGATCCACCGGCCCGGTAGCCGAAGGGGTGCGGCAGCCGGGCCGCGAGCCTGAACGAGCGGGGACACGGGGGACCGGCTCGGGGGCGAAAGCAGGGGGAGATCCGGGCGACGGGGGAATGCGACGGGCCACAGCGGGGGGAATACTCCAGGGGGTCGAGGGGGAGGAGCGCCGTACAGCGATGGGTGAGGTCTTCGCCGGTCGGTACGAACTGGTCGACCCGATCGGGCGCGGAGGGGTGGGCGCCGTCTGGCGCGCCTGGGACCACCGACGCCGCCGCTACGTCGCCGCCAAGGTCCTGCAGCAGAGCGACGCCCACTCGCTGCTGCGCTTCGTCCGCGAGCAGGCGCTGCGGATCGACCACCCTCACGTCCTGGCGCCCGCCAGCTGGGCCGCGGACGACGACAAGGTGCTGTTCACCATGGACCTGGTCGCCGGCGGTTCGCTGGTCCATCTCGTCGGGGACTACGGTCCGCTGCCGCCGGCGTTCGTGTGCACGCTGCTCGACCAGTTGCTGTCCGGGCTGTCCGCGGTGCACGCCGAGGGCGTGGTGCACCGGGACATCAAGCCCGCCAACGTGCTGCTGGAGGCGACCGGCACGGGCCGGCCGAGGCTGCGGCTGTCCGACTTCGGGATAGCGATGCGGTTCGGCGAGCCACGGCTGACCGAGACCAACCTCGTGGTGGGCACGCCCGGGTACCTCGCGCCGGAGCAGATGATGGGCGCCGAGCCGGACTTCCCGGCGGATCTGTTCGCCGTGGGGCTGGTCGCGCTGTATCTGCTGGAGGGCGCCAAGCCGGACGCCAAGGCGCTGATCCAGTATTTCGCGGAGCACGGGACGCCCGGGGCACCCAAGGGCATTCCCGAGCCGCTGTGGCAGGTCGTGGCGACGCTGCTCCAGCCGGACCCGGACGCCCGCTTCCGCACGGCCACAGGGGCGCGCAAGGCGCTCGCGGCCGCCGCGGAGCTCCTGCCGGAGCCCGGCCCCGACGACGAGCTGATCGAGATCTTCGACCAACTCGGACCGCTGCCGGACGGGTTCGGGCCGGACGGCCCGCTGAAGGTCGCACCCGGCCTGCGGACGGACTTCCGCCCAGGAGCGCCCAGGCATGTCGGCGACGACGCGGACTCCCTGTCCGGCTCGGTCACCGCCTCGCCGTGGCCCGGCACGTCCTCCGTGCCGTACGGGTCGGGCGCGGCGAGCGGGGCGAGTGCGGGGCGTCCGCCGGTGGACCCACGCCAGGAGCTCGACCAGCGCCCACGCCAGGAACAGCACCAGCAGGATCTCGGCGAGGCCCAAGGCCCGGTCACTCCGCGGCCGACCGCTCCCCCACCTGCCTCCTCGCAGACGAGCACCGGCATGTCGGACACCGGCAGCTTCCACCTGCCACCGCCGATCGCTCCTGACTCCCTGAGCACCACCAACGCGCCCACCCATGTCCTGTCCTCCCCCCAGCCCCCCGAGTCGCCACAGTCACCGGCAGCACAGCCACCCCAGCCGCCCCAGCGGCCTCAAACCACCGCTCCGGCCCCGCCAACCTGGGCGTCGGCCCCGCCCCCACCCTCACCGCCACGCCTCCCGCAGCAGCCCGCCGACGCCTCTACCGCTTCGTACACCGCTCAAGCCCCGCAGGTTCCACTCCCCGCGCAGAGAACTTCCCGGCGCCGCTCGCACGCTGCGGCCCGCCGTCCAGGCCCGCCCGCCAAGGTGGCGATCCCGCTGGTGCTGCTCGCGCTGGCCTGTTACGCGGTGGGGTTCTGGGCGCTGGGCCAGCTGTAGTACGCCCTAGGTGTATTGGCCTGGAGCGTTGTTCACTCGGCTGATTGGCGATTGGCCTGC
>NZ_LIVZ01000018.1 GCF_001905845.1 Streptomyces sp. TSRI0107
TCTCCCCATCCCTCACAGCCAGTCCAACGATCAGATGATCGGAAAGACACTGCCTAAGGCCTGTCCGGTAGGTCGTAGCTGGGCTGCGATGGAATGCCTGCATTGGCCCCTGGGCTGAGCGGCCAGCGATCGTTGTTAGCCTCTGACTCCCGTTCGTGGCTGCCACGTGCGGTCACAAGGGAGCATGGGTACTCATGGGCGGATCTCCAGGTGAGTCAGTGGCGGGCGCAGTAGCAGAGCCGTTCCTGATGCCCGTCGAAGACGTCTTTTGCCTGCAACAGGGCAGGGTGGTCATGGCGACGGGTCGGATCGAACGCGGCCGGGTACGCAAGGGCGACGCGGTGGAGATCATCGGCTTGGGTGGCAGCGCGACCGCTCATATCGCGGACATCGAACAGAACCACATGTCCATCGAGGAGGCGAGGGCGGAGATGAACGTGGGGGTACTGCTGCGTGGCATTGCCGCGGACGCCATCGAGCGGGGGCAGGTGATCGCGGCACCAGAATCGGTCAGCGCCCATACCGGCTTTTCCGGCATCACCCTGCTGTCCGAGGAACAGGGCGGTGCGGACGTTGTCTCCGGCGATCGTCTCTGTGTCCACGCCCGCACCGCCGCAGTTTTGGGTACCGTCACACTGCCCGAGGGCGTCCACATAGTCCGGCCGCTTCACGGAGCTGAGGTGACAGTGGTACTGGAAGAGCCTGTCGCGCTTGAGGAAGGTCAGTCCTTCGCATTCCGTTACCACGGTCGTGCCGCCGGATCGGGCACCGTGATTGAACTCCTGCTTTGAGCTTCACTCACGAACGGAGCCAGAGCCGGATCGCCGCGACAGAGACCGTTCCTTCAAAGACGAAGGCCCGCTTGTCGAAACGCATCGGGACAGCCCTGTGGGTCTTGAGCTTGCCGATCAGCCGCTCGACTTCGTTCCGGCGGACATACCGCGCCGGGTCAGAGCCAGTGGGCCTGCCGCCCGCACTCCCGCGGCGACGTCGATTGGCCCGCTGGTTGTCCGGCTCCGGACAGTGGGGCTGCAGCCCGGGAGACGTGTCGCTGCTGCACGTATTGCGCTACATCCAAGCTGTAGGGGGGCTCGACCACATGCTCGCCGTCGAAGGCGGGCAGCAACAGGACCGGATCACCGAAACCACTCAGGAGATCGCCAACCGGCTCGCCGAGCAACTCGGCGACAGGGTTGTTCTGGACTCCCGTGTTGGCCGGATCTCCCAGGACGACAACAGCGTCACGGTCCATACCGACTCGGCTGTGATCAATGCCAAGTACGCTATCGTCACCGCGGCCCCCGAGCACCGTGCCTACATCGAGTTTCAGCCGGCCCTGCCGGAGAAGGCCCAGGGGCTCACGAGGACTTGGCCCATGGGCGCTCTGAGCAAGGCGTTCGTCGCCTATGAAAAGCCTTTCTGGCGGGCTGAGGGGCTTTCGGGTGAGGCACTGACGGACACCGGGACGGCGTTCATCACCTTCGACGTGTCGCCTGACGATGGACCGGGCATCCTGATGGTCTTCTGTGCCCCTCGTGTGTACGACGGCTTCAGCCCAGAGATTCGACGTAGCCGAGTCATCCAGCAATTGGTTGACTTGTACGGCGCCCAGGCGAGTACGCCTATTGACTACGTAGACCATTGCTGGGGCACAGAACCGTTCGCCCCTGGTGGCCCGCACCCCGCTGTGGCTCCCTACGCATCCGTGAGCTACGGCAGCGCCCTCACCGAGCCTCACGGGCGTATCCACTGGTCTGGCACCGAAACCGCAGGCGAGTGGGTCGGAACCATGAACGGCGCCGTCCTGTCAGGTCTGCACACTGCCGAGCAGGTCGCCCGGCGACTCAGCGTCGAAGGAGCCGCCTCGGAGTAAGCCTCGCCGGCTCCTCGGGGGTCAGGGCAGACCGGCCAGCATGAAGGAACTGGGCCCGTGCTCACTCCCGAGGTCGCTGACACGATCCGGTCACCGTGCTGGCGGCTCACGGCCGGCGTCCACGACTCCTCGCCTGCACCGAGCTTCTCGCCGGCATCGCCGGACGCCAGGTCGATCGTCGGCCTCGACGAGCTCCTGCTGACGCCCACAGTGGACCCGCCCTTACGCTGACGGTCGTCCTGTGACGCACGCCGGATGCGCCGGCATCAGGCGTGCGTTCACTCGGCCACGACGCGCACTAGTTGGCAGGGTCGACCCTGCGACGGTGGAGGCCCTGGTCCGTTCACGCGGATCGGTGAATGTGGTCATCAGGGCCGAGAGAGCGGACGTGGCCAACAGTGCGGCGATCAGGTGCGGCTCATCGACACGGGGCGTCACCTCGCACTCACGGCAGCAGCACTCGGTGACTCGATGAACGGATAGGTGATGCAGATCTACCAGGCTGGCGATCTCCCGCTTCGGGAGGGCGATCAGGAATAAGCCAACGGCTATGGTCATTTCATCGGTCAGCGTCATACGGCTGCCGTGCGAAGGCTGTGGAACCACCCCGCCGGGCGGTGTTCCCCGACGTGACTGGGGTGGCTCCCGCGTGCCGCAGCCTGAGATCGCCCGACTGCGGGGCAGCTCACGGGCCAGCGCCCCAGAAGGCGTGGCTCACAGACCGGCGTCCCGGCCGTCGCTGTCGCCGGTGAGCCGGCTTTCCAGGCCTGCGATCAACGTGTCCGTCATGAGGCGGAACATGTGGTCCTGGTCAGGGCGTTCAGACGCTACGTCCGCAGAGTCAGGGCCTGCAGCCCCATCACCGTCTTCACCATCGTCAAAGCCAGGGGGCTTGAGGGTCGACCACCGATGGAGGGAGCCGTTGAGTTCGGCGACAAGGACACCGATGACGACGGCGACCATCAGCGCCGTGATCTTCGAGACTTCTGACCGCGGAACTCCGGCAGCCTCCACGATCGCGGTGAGCGCGGTCCAGAACGGGTCGTCGGACTGGACGAAGTCGGGCTGGCGGCTGAACGAGTAGGCCATCAGTTCGGGATGGCGGTGCGCCAAGGCCCGGAAATCTGTTGCGAGCAGGCGAATGCGCTCCTGCCAAGGAGCGTCCTCAGGCGCCACGGTGCGGAACTGGGCGCCGACCATTTTGGTCACGCCGCGCATAACCGCTTCCTTGTTCGGCACGTGATAGTAGAGCGACATAGGGTTCGCGTCGAGCTCGGTGGCGAGTTTGCGCATGGTGAGCGCCTCGACGCCGTCCGCGTCGATCAGTCGCAGGGCGGCGGCGTAGATCCCGGCCTCGCTCAGAGGCACATCCCTCTTCCTCGTTCCCCGCGGGGGACGCCTCACTTTCTTATCCATACGTCGTATGGTGCCAAGTCCATACGGCGGAGGTTTCCGTACGGCGCCACGGCCAGCCGCCCGGCACGGCCTCAGCCGCTGTCAGTGCTGGTTGACCGGCCACACGGCCGCCGGGTCACAGTGGGCCGACCAGGCCAGCAGGCAGGTCTCGTTGCCCAGGAACAGCTGGTAGGTGTCCGGCCTGATGCTGTAGGGCTGTTCCGGCAGGCCGGGGCGGACGGCGAAGTCCCGGTCCTCGGGCACCTGGCAGAGGTACACCAGGTCGGCTCCGCACGCCCGGTCCACATCCACCGCGACGAGGACGGGCGGATTATCCGGACCAGCGCTGAGAGCGGGGGCGACGGTGACCGGGAGCAGGGCGGCACCGACGCGGCGCAGGGTGCGGTGCTACCCGCCCGTGGAGGCGGTCTGCCCGGTCGGAAGGCGGTACTAGCGATCGACGGATCGCATCCCCGCCTCGTCGTACCGCTCGCCCGCCGCCTCGGGCAGTTCCGCATCGATTCGGGACAGGTCGTCCTCGGTCAGCGTGATGTCGACGGCGGCGGCGTTCTGCTCCAGGTAGGTGCGTCGCTTGGTGCCCGGGATCGGCACCAGGTCCTCGCCCCGGGCCAGTACCCAGGCGATGGCCAACTGCGCCGGGGTGACGTCCTTCTCCTCGGCGATCTCCTTCACCTTTGCCGCCAGCCGGAGGTTCGCCTCGAGATTGGCCTCCTGGAAGCGCGGGTTCTCGCGGCGCCAGTCGTTCGCGTCGAGCTCGTCCGGCGATGTGAACCGCCCGGCGAGGAAACCGCGGCCCAGCGGGGAGTAGGGCACGAAGCCGATGCCCAGTTCCCGGCAGACGGGCAGCACCTCGGCCTCCACGTCACGCGACCACAGCGAGTACTCGCTCTGCACCGCGGTGATCGGGTGCACGGCGTGGGCACGCCGGATGGTCTGCGCGCTCGCCTCGCTCAGGCCGATGTGCCGCACCTTGCCCTCGGCGACCAGCTCGCCCAGCGCGCCGACCGTCTCCTCGATGGGTACGTTCGGGTCGACCCGATGCTGGTAGTACAGGTCGATGCGGTCGGTCCCCAGGCGCGCCAGGGAACCGTGGATCGAGCTGCGGACGTGCTCGGCCGAGCCGTCCTGCGGGCCGACCGTGCTGATGTCGCCCGGCACTGCATCGTCCATCCGGTAGTTGAACTTCGTCGCGATCACATATTCGTCGCGGTGCCCTCGGATCGCCTCGCCGACGAGGGACTCGTTGGTGAGGGGGCCGTACATCTGCGCGGTGTCGAGGAAGTTCACCCCGAGGTCGAGGGCGTGCCGGATCGTCGCGATGCCCTCCTCGTCGTCGGCGGTTCCGTAGAAGGCGGACATGCCCATGCACCCCAGGCCGATGGCCGATACCCGCAATTGCCGCAGACTACGCTTCTGCATGTCGTGTCCCAGCCTTCCCTGCGCCTTGATCGTCGTTCGGGCGGCACGAAGCCTCTCGTCCATCCAGGCACAGATGCCACCATGCAGCATCCTCAGGAGGAGCGGGCGCTGAGAGGGCGTCGTGCGCCGTTACGTCCTCGACGCTATGACTTCGAGCGCGCTCCATGACAAGTGAGATGTGAAGTTCGGCTCCTGGTCGGGCCCCACACCGGTGTGACGCTCCAGGGCTCTGGGGAGGCGAGACTGGGGCCGTTCGTCCTGCGCCGTGCGGGATGCGGCGCCCGGGGACGCTGGTGGTACCAGCCGCCGCCCGTACGCGGGACTACGCCGCCGACGACCGCCGGCCACGTCTGGGGCCGGTGTCCGGCTGCCAGGTTGTCCGGTACGTCGGCCCCTGCTCTGTGGGAGGCCACCCTCCCGGGGTCGGCCGCCTGGCTGCTGGTTTCCTCCCAGGCGGTATCGACCGTGGTCACTTCCAGGTGGCGCGTGCCTGCGGCGCGGAGGGTCGCCGCTGGGGGTCCAGTGTCCGGTGGCCTGCATCTCCTGTGCGGTGAAACAGTGTGGAGAACAGGACCGGCAGATGAGAGAGCGTGACCGACACGGGCGTGGGCCGGGGCGCAGTGCTGCCGAGAAGCGTGATGTCGACTGCGCGAGCTGGTGATCACTGATGACGAGATGGACCCCCCGGCGCGATGGCGGACGGCCCTCGGGGAAACCCTGCTCCCACGCCTGGACGGCGGATCCGCCCCCGCTGAGTGAGACGTGCGCGTCGTGCGCGGCGCACGAACGCGCACCGGCCGACCTGCTGCTGTGCCTGACCTGCGGCCACGTGGGCTGCAGCGACAGCTCTCGCGGCGCTCACGCCACAGCCCACTTCGAATCCAGCGCGCACCCGGTGGCGCGCACCCTGGCACGCGACCGGGAATGGGCCTGGTGCTACGAGGACGAGGTGTATCTGGACCCGCTGGAGGAGCCCGTGCCGCGTTCCGCCTTGCGGACGCCCGAGTCGGTCTGGGACTACCCGCGGCCGCCCGTCATGCGGGAGGACGACCGTGACGTGCGGGTGGAGTGCGCCGGACAGGTGGTGGCCGAGACCTGCAGGGCCGTCCGGGTGCTGGAGACCAGCCATCCCCCCGTGTTCTATATTCCTCCGCGAGACGTCCGTACGGAGCTTCTGTTCCCGGCGGTCGCGGGCCGGACCTGGTGCGAATGGAAGGGGTCGGCCCGGTACTGGGACGTCGTCGTGGGAGACGACGTGCGCGCTCGCGCCGCTTGGAGCTATGCCTGTCCCGAGCCCGGCTACGCACCCCTTGCCGGCTTCTTCGCCTTCTACCCGAGCCGCATGGACCGCTGCACGGTCGACGGGGAGGAGGTCACGGCGCAGGAGGGGGACTTCTACGGCGGCTGGATCACCGCGGAGGTGCGTGGGCCGTTCAAGGGTGCCCCGGGCACCCAACTGTGGTGAGGCGACGACGGTGAGAGCCGCTCAGGCGAGGGTCGCAGTCGCCCCCGCCTCGACCAAGACGTCGGGCTCGAACAGGGTAGTCGACCCGATCAGCCAGGAGGGCGGATACGGCACCGTCAGCCCGATCTCCTCCGCCATCTGCCCCACCCCTGCCACGAACGGCGTCGATGCCGGACAGGAGCGTCTGCGATTCATCGGTCCTGCGGTGCTCCTGGGCCCAGTCGCGGGTGACCGGCCGGGACTCACGCGGGCCCTCGGCCGTTTCGGTCTGAGGGACGGCCAGGCCTCGGCGCCCGTGTGTCGGATGGGGCAGGTCGTCAAGTGCCAGTCCCGCGATCTGTGCCAGTCCCGCCTGGTCGACGACGCGGGCCGGTTCCAGCTCCGGTGCCCAGGTCGATGACGCATCGGTCGAGCGGCACGGAGCCAGCCCGCCGGGGTGCAGCTCAGGGCGAGATGGTCGCGCCAGCAGGGCAGCGGTTCCTTGGGGGCGGTGAAGCCGTCGTTCTTCGCGATCCGGGCGTTGCCCGGTTCTCCCGGGCGGTCCCAGGTTTGGAGCGCGCGTTGCGCACCCGGCCCGTTCCCTCAAGCACTGAGGACCGCCTGCGTTTTCTGCTGGCAGCGCATCGGGGATCCACCCGGAGGGTGGCCGTCGTGCACGGTGCAACGGTGGGTGACGAAGAAGCCAGGAGCGCGCCGTCCCCCGGGTCCGAGGCAGGTTCGGGCGATCGAGGAGGCAGTCCTGGCTCGGTGGCAGCCTCGGGTACAGGCCAACGCCATGCACCCACTGATCAGAAAGACCGCTACTGGACAACAGCTCTCCGCCATCGGCATGCGCTGGACATGACTTGGACCTGCTGCACCTCGTGCACCGTCCCCATACCTTCGAGCGTACATATTGCGTACCAAGTGCGTACGCATGGCATTGGGGGCAGTGGGCGCCTATTCTCCCCTCCCGCCCGTCTGCCCTGCGCGGCTACCGGTGCCCTCTGCGCGGGTGCCAGGCACCTGCAACCGCATCGTCGCTCTTTCCCGATCCGTGCACCCGACCCGATGACAATGCACACCGATCCAGAAACCCAGGTCGCCGCGCACGACGGCCGCCGCACGCGTACGCGACGCGGGAAAGTGCTCGTGGCCCTGTCCGTGGTCGGCTCGAGCCTGCCGTTCCACGCGGCGGCCTACGTATCGGCCGTGGCGCGACCGCCCGCGCCACATGGCGTCAGCTGGGGCGCCAGGATTGCGGCAAGGCGCCGGGGGCCTGGAGGTCTCGTGTGGGTACCGGGCCGGTGTAGCGGACGTATCCGGTAGGTGTTGCGCCGAGTCGGTTAGCGAGCCACCCCGTTACCTGGCGGTTGCGGCGCAGTCCGCCGCGACGCCTCCGCTTTCGGTGCCGAGCTGTGACGTGATGGCCTCTTCGTGGTCCGTGCCCTGGGCAACGGCCAGGGCGATCGGGCCTGTACCTGCGGCGTAGTGGTCGATGAAGATCTGGTACTGCGGGGTGTTCTCGACCATGTTGGCGTCCATGAACGCCTGGAGCAGTTTCTTGTCATCCTGATCGAGGGGCGCCTTGTCCTCCCGCCACTTGAGCGACAGGGCCGCAAGCACGTCGTGTGTGCAGGCCTGTGCCGGCGAGTCCTCGACCGCAGCCGCCGACGGGTCCCCCGTATTGGCCGCACTGCTGGACTGGCCGTTGGAGCAACCAGCCGCGAGCAGGATCGCACCCATCGTGAATATCAGTGTTGTTCGCACGTTCTCCCCGACGACGGACAGGTTTTGGTCGAGGCGCTCGGCGCCTCAGGGACCGGCGTGATCTGGAGCGGGGACGCGTGGCCGGCGATCACGCAAGGTCACTTGCCGGCCGGACTCCTCGAAGGGCGGGCGACAGGTGGATACGCGAGCCCACCAGTACCGAGGCCGGAGGAGTGACTGCCCGCGTGGCGGGCATCGCCCTGCCGGCAATGGGCGTCGTCCTGGACGGGATGCACATGGGGCCCGGCGGTGCCGGCCCCCTTTTCATCTACTTCCTCGACCTCGCACGGCAACACCTGGCGCAGGACGGCCAGTGCGAGGGTGTGACAGGCGGCACCATGTGCCGGATGCCTGCCCGATCGCGGCCGCATGTGCGCTCGCGTCACCGGTTGGCGGCTGTTCCCTCGTCGCTGCATGCTGCCGACCGAAGGATCCACAGCGTGCCGGCGAGGGCCACATGCGGGTGCCAGGCTGCCGTCCAGCCACCGCGGTGCCGGGCTGCTTGATCACGATGTCGAGGGTGGTTCTGCGCTTGATCTCCAGCGGGTTGTGACCGAGGTTGCCGGGCCGATAAGGATGGTGCCGAGGGGTGCGAGCAGGTCCGTCCGGGCGTCGGCAGGGTCGGCGTCACCGGGGCGGGGGGGCTGTCAGCGCCGCGCGGTGCGACGGTGCGGAGGGCGGCGGCCGGTCAGACCGTGGCTCCACCCGGATGCGTCGGCGAGGGCGCGGACGGTGTTCAGGCCTCGGCCGTGGTCTTCACCGGCGCCGGGGAGGCCTGCCGGAAGGTCGATCGGGGCGGGACAGGTGTCCCGGACGGAGATGACCAGCCCTTGGTCGTGGGTCAGCAGGTGGGCGTCGGTGACGAGTTCTGAGATGACCGACGGCGTCCTCGATGACGGGGAGCGGCCGGTCCCACGCGCCCAGGGTCGTACGGGCATGGTGCCGCGCTGTCCGTGCTGCGTGTGGGGTGTGTTCGAGGGGCAGGTGGCTGGCGCGGGAGCCGGTGTTGTGGTGCTGCCGTTGGGACGCGACGAGGTGGGTGGTCGTCTTCATGGCGAGCCTTGCGTTGAGGTGGTGGGGTGTTCCAGTGAGGGCTGAGTGGCGGGAGGTGGTCCGTCCTTTCTTGATCGGTTCCGGTCCCCGGGGGTGTGCCCCGGATCCGGTTGCGGGGCGGCTGGAGGGCCGGATCCGGGGCGGTTCTTGGAGGGGTTACTTGACGGCGCCCGCGGTGAGGCCGCGGGTGAGGGTGCGCTGGAAGATGAAGAAGAAGACGATCATCGGTATGACGCCGAGGAGGGCGGCGGCGCTGAGTGCGGTGGGATCGCTGGTGTACTGGCCTTGCGTGACGGACAGGCCGAGGGGGACGGTCTGGTTGTCGTTGGAGATGAGCAGGACCAGCGGGTAGAGGAACTCGTTCCAGCTCCACACGAAGAAGAACACGCACATCACCGACAGTGTGGGCCAGCTCATCGGCAGGACGATCCGCCAGAGGATGGTCCAGCGGCCGGCGCCGTCGAGGGAGGCGGCTTCGATGAGTTCCTTGGGGAAGGTGCTGAAGACGGAGGAGAGCAGATAGGTGCCGAAGGCGCTGTAGGTGATGCCGACGAGGATGGTGTAGCCGAGCTTGCCGTCGTAGAGGCCGAGCTCCTTGAACAGGTAGTAGATGGGGTAGACGAGGCCTTCCTGCGGGAGGACGTTGGCGCCGAGGAAGAAGACCAGGAAGGCGGTGCGCCAGCGGATGCGGCCGATGCCGATGGCGTAGGCGTTGAAAAGGGCCAGGAGGACGGCGATGGCGACGACGCCGAGGCTGATCTGGACACTGTTGACCAGTTTCTGGGTGAAGTCGACGCGTTCCCAGACGTCGCCGACGATGTCCCAGTTCCACTGTTCGGGCCAGGAGAGGGAGCCGTTGGCGCGGTAGTCGGCGCTGGTCTTGAAGGAGTTGACCAGGATGATCGCGAAGGGGGCGAGGAAGGCCAGGACGAAGACGGTGACGGCGGCGACGACAGCGTAGGAGCCTGGTCCCCGTCCGTCGGCTGTTTTCCTTCTTCTGCGTTCCTTGGGCGCGGCGTGGCTGGGAGGTGCTGTTGCCGTTTTGCGTGCGCTTCGGGTGGTGTCAGTGTCGTGGGTGATCATGGTCATCCGTCCTCGCGGGCCTGGCGGCTGAGCATGGTGCCGGCGATGATCAGCACGAACAGGATGATGGTGCTGGATATGGCGGAGCCGTAGCCGACGTCGGCGCGCTCGAAGAAGTTCTGGTACGCGAAGTACGCGGGGACGAGGGTGGAGTTGCCGGGGCCGCCGCCGGTGAGGACGAAGATCTGGGCAAAGACCTTCAGGCCGGCGATGGTGGTGGTGACGAGGACGACGTAGACCTCGGGTCGCAGGATGGGGACGGTGATGCGGGTGAAGCGCTGCCACCAGCTCGCGCCGTCGAGTGAGGCGGCCTCGTACAGTTCGGGGTCGATGCGCTGCAGGCCGGACAGGAACAGCACCAGGGGGTAGCCGAGCTGCATCCAGACGAGGACGCCGAGGACGACCCAGAGGGCGAGATCGGGGTCGCCGAGCCAGTTCTCTTGCAGCGAGGACAGGCCGATGGTGTCGAGGATGCTGTTGATCGCGCCTTCGGGGGCGAGGATCCATCCCCACATCAGGCCGGTCACGGCGACCGGGATGACCTGGGGGAGGTAGAGGCCGGAGCGGAAGACGGCGACGATGCCGTCGCCGTGCTTTTTGCCGATGTAGTCGAACAGCAGGGCGGCGAGGAACAGGCCGAGCAGGGTGGGTACGACCGCGATGCCGACGATGACGAAGGCGATGTTGCGGAAGGAGGCCCAGAAGTCGGCGTCCTGGAAGAGCCGGGTGTAGTTGTCCAGGCCCGTAAGTTCAGGGGTGCCGATGCCCTGCCAGGCGGTGAGGCTGTAGTAAAAGGTCATCACCAGCGGGACGACGAGGAAGAGCAGACTGAGCAGCAGGCCGGGGGCAAGGAAGATGGCGTACCCCGAGGACCGCCGGTGACGTGTGGTTTTCACGGTTGCTCCTAGGTGGGCGGGACGGCGGGCCGGGCGGGCCGGGTGCCGTCCCCTGAACGGCGCGGCATCGGGGTGGCGCAGCCGGGCGATGCCGGCGGGGCGGCTCCTGTGCGATGCGGGATGTGGCCGGTGGTTTCGGCCGCGGCACTTCTAGGACCGGGTGGAGATGTACTTCTGGTACGGGGCGGCGAGTTCGTCGAGGACGGTGTCGGGCTTGCCGTCGTTCATGAGATTCTGGGTGGCGGCCAGCCAGGTGTCGTAGTAGCCGGGGACGGGCCAGTCGGGGTAGAAGGCCAGACCGTTGATCGACTGGTAGGCGTCGAAGGCTGTGATCAGCTCCTTGGCCTTTGGGTTGGTGATGGTGTCCGCCTGGGCGGCGATGGGGACGCTGCCGCCTTCACCGATGAGCTTTTGGATCTTGTCGGACATGGTGATGTCGATGAAGTCCTCGGCAAGTTCCTTGTTCTTCGCCTTGGTGGGGATGACCCAGTGGTTGCCGCCGGAGCCGAGGGTCTTCTCGCTGCCCGGGTAGGGGGCGGTGGACCACTCGAAGTTCTCGATGTCGGTGGTCAGGCCGCCGAACCACCAGTTGCCGCCGACCATGATGGGCCGCTTCTGCGAGACGAACTGCTCGGTCATGTCGCTGCCCTTGAGGCCGACGTCCTTCTTGTCGAAGTAGCCCTTGTCGAGCCACTCCTGATACTTCTCGACGGCGTAGGTCATCTCGGGGCCGTGGAAGTCGACCTTGCCCGCGTAGAGCTGGTAGTCGTCGACCCAGGTGTCGTTGGCCTGGGACAGGGCGAGCAGGTAGAGCCAGTGGCCGGCGGGGTGGTCGTTGCCCGCGTTGCCGTTATGTCATGTCGGCCTCAGGAACAGGCACTGAGGATGCGCCGCCCGTACGATCCCCTCGTGACAGCCCGCCGAACTCTGGGCACCGGCCCCCAGACTCCTGCACACATCCGTGCCACCGAGGCCGACCTGCTCCACTCCCTGCCCGGAGTCCACCTGCCCGACCTGGAGGAGCTGAGGGCTCGTGGAGTCCTCGGAACGGGCCCGGTCGCGCGACAAACTCACGAGGCTGGTGACTCAGTTGGAGAAACGCGAGCGAGGCGCGGGAGACTCCCGTCATGAGCAACGCACGACGCCGACTCGGCACGGGTCCGAGTACCACCAGAAGCACGACGCTGACGGACACGAGCCCGCGGCTTCTGCCCGTCGAACGAGCCGAGCCGGACGCGACCCTCGAGGAAGCCGAGCGCTCGGATGCGGCCGACCGGAAAGGCCGGCGGACCCTCGGGACAGGAGTCGTCGAGAATGCCGAAGGCGTGGCGTAGCGAAGTAGCTGGCAGCCCAACCGGCGAATGACGAACGCAGCAACCGCCGACCTGCATCCCGTGCTCCGGGCGAAGTCCTTGAACGCCTGGAGCACTACCGGGCCAACCCCCTGTCTCCGCGTTCCCAACGCCATCCGGACACCAGGCGCAGTGACGTGCACAGCTAACGCACGTCACCGTCACGGCCCCTCCTGTCACCGTGGTCGACACCGTCGGCGCGGGGGACTCATTCACCGCGGGCCTCCTTCACCGTCTCGATGCCCTCGGACACCTTGGCGGCCGACTCGACACACTGACCCTCAACGACGCCGCTGACGGCCGCTCATTTTGCCGCCCACGCTGCCGCGTTGACATGCTCGGTCCCCGGTGCGAATCCACCCTGGAAGGAAGGAACGGCACTGCGATCGGCGCTGAGCGGGACATGACGCGTCAGGTGTGCCGCGGGGCGGAAAGCCACGGCGGCTCAGCTCTCATACTCTTTGGGGAAGTGCCACGGCCCTGAGACCAGCTGGCTGTGCCATCGGGCTGGGGCAGCGGGAGAGGAGCCGGTCAGTGAGCACGTCCTGTGCCACAAACGACGAGACCTACACTGCCCATCCCGGCGTGGATGTTCCTGCCTCCACGCTCGCACTGCGGCCTTCGGCTCGCGCGCCGACGCAAGGCGGCCGGGGACCCGAACGGCCGTCAGATGCCGTGGAAGGCCTCACGGTGTGACCTGGACGCTACCGGAACCGATACTGGCCACCCCCGTGCCCGACCCGATCTTGCGCCCTGGGTGGGCGAGCGAGCCGAAGTTATGGACAGGGGTTGCTGTTGTCCGTTGTCCACCCGCAGGGCCAGCTGTGCTCGGACATCGAGCCCCACATGCCCTTAGTCGGCAGACTGGATCGCCTTCACGTGCGGTGCTACTTCGTCCTCGTCCACAAGGCGGTGAATGCGGCGGCCGAGGAGACCATGGCCAGGAGCATGAACATGTGCCTGTAACCGCCGAGGGGTGCGGCGAGTGCGGCGGCGGCCAGTGGGGCGAGCGCGGCGGCGATGGTCGCAGGGGCTGTGAGCAGTGAGGACAGGCGGCCGTAGTGGGTGGTGCCCCATCGGTCGGTGACGGCTGTTGCCTGGAGCAGGGTGAGGTTGCCGCGGACCATTCCGGCCGCGATCGAGACGGCGACGATGAGGGCGTACGGGCCGGGCACGGTCGCGAAGGCCGCGGTGGTGAGGCCGCCGAGCCCGATCAGGACGGTTGTGCGGGCGGTGGCCGTGGTGTGCCGGGCGATGGCGGTGTACAGGGTGCGGCCGAGGGTCTGTCCGGCGCCGCCGAGTCCGAGTGCCCAGGCTGCCTGGCTGGTGGTGTAGCCGCGTTCGAGGAGCAGGGGAACAAGGGCGACGACGACGGCGTACATCGCGAACGCGGAGAGCGTGAACACTGTGGCGAGCAGCCGGAACGGCCTGCTGCGGGTGACGGCGACGGCGTCTGTGGCCGTGTGAACGGATGCGGTTGGGGCTGTCGGCCAGGGGGTGCGCAGCGCGAGGGTGTGGGCGGGGATGGTGACCGCGGCGAGGACGGCGGCGAGCACCAGGTAGGTGGTGCGCCAGGTGAGGTGGTCGGCGAGCAGGGCGGTCAGGGGGGCGAAGACGGTGGAGGCCAGTCCGCCGGCGAGGGTGACGGTGGTCAGCGCGCGGACGTGGTCGGGGGCCCACCAGCGGGTCAGCGCGGCGAACGCGGGTTGGTAGAAGGTCGAGGCCATGGCCAGCCCGGCCAGTGCCCAGCCGGCAAAGAACGTAGGCAGGTTGGGGGCCGTGGCGATCAGGAGCAGACTCATGGTGCCGAGGGCGGACCCGGTGGTCATGACCAGTCGGGGGCCGCGGTGGTCGCGGTGGCGGACCAGCCGGTGGTAGCGGTGATCTCGGGGTTCAGGACGGGGAAGGCGTAGTAGACGATTCCCCAGCTGGTGATCTGAGTGGCGCAGAGAGCAGGCAGGACGGCGCGGGGCCGCGACCGGTCCCCCGTTCCGGTCGCGGCCCTGCTGGTGTGGAGGTTGGTCATCGGCGGATCAGCAGCAGTCGCCTGCGGCGGCTGGTTCCCGGGAGTCGGCTTCCGCGGAGCTGGTGCAGCAGGTGCTGCCCTGCTGCTTGGCCAGGGTGTCGGTGTCGGCCTGCACGACGTACACCTCCCAGGGTTCCTGGCCGGGGCCGTGGACCCAGACCTTGTCCTGGAGGGCGTAGCAGCAGGTCGTGTCGTTCTCCACGTCGGTGGCCAGGCCGGCCTCGCCGAGGCGGGTGGTGGCGGCGTGGACGGCGTCGGTCGTCTCGACCTCGATGCCGAGATGGTCCATGCGGGTCGCCTCACCCGCGGTGCCTTCGATGAGGACGAGCTTGAGCGGGGGCTCGGTGATGGCGAAGTTGGCGTAGCCGTCGCGGAGTTTGGCGGGTTCGGTGCCGAACAGCTTGCTGTAGAAGGCGACCGAGGCGTCGAGATCCGGGACACGGAGGGCGAGTTGCACGCGGGACATGGCGAACCTCCAGGTTGAGGGTGCGGGTTCAGCAGCCGCCGGTGGTGGCTGGGGTGCCGGTGCCGATCTGCAGGCTGGCCGGGGCCGCGCAGCAGCCGCCGCCGTCCCCGCTTGGAGCGGCGTCGGTCTCCTCGATGAGTCCGCCGCCGCTGCACACACCGGTCTCGGGGAGGACCAGTTCGACGCGTTCGGCGGCCGCCTGGTCACCGGCGAGTGCGGCGGTGAGGGAGCGGACCTGCTCGTAGCCGGTCATGGCGAGGAACGTGGGGGCGCGGCCGTAGGACTTCATGCCGACCAGGTAGACGCCCTGCTCGGGGTGGGAGAGCTCGGTCACGCCGTGCGGGTAGACGGTGCCGCAGGAGTGCACGTTCGGGTCGATCAGCGGGGCCAACGCGGTCGGGGCCTGGAGGCGTTCATCGAGGCCGAGGCGAACCTCGGAGAGGAAGGACAGGTCCGGGCGAAGGCCGGTGAGGACGATGACCTCGTCGACCGGGCCCAGGCGGCGGCCGTCCTCGGCGACGAGGACGAGCTGCTCGCCGTCGCGTTCCACGGCCCGGGTGCGGAAGCCGGTGACCGCGCTGGCGTGGCCGGCCTCGACGGCGGCCTTGGCGCGTTGGCCCAGGGCGCCGCGGGCGGGCAGCTGGTCGGCCTCTCCGCCGCCGAAGGTGTTCGCGCCGATGCCGCGCCGCAGGATCCACACCGCGTGGGTGCCCGGCTCGTCCTTGGCAAGGTCGGCGAGGTAGGCGAGCGCGGTGAAGGCGGAGGCGCCGGAGCCGATGACGGCGGTGCGCTTGCCCGCGTACCGGGCCCGGACGGCCGGATCCTTCAGGTCGGGGATGCGGTAGGAGATGCGGTCGGCCGCCGCCTGCTCGCCGAGGGCAGGCAGGCCGTCGGCGCCCATCGGGCTGGGGACGGCCCAGGTGCCGGAGGCGTCGATGACGGCGCGGGCGGCAAGACGCTCCTCGCCGCCGTCCGCCGTGCGGAGGTGCACGGTGAAGGGCTGCTCGTCGCGGTCAGCATCGACGACGCGGTCACGGCCCGAGCGGGCCACACCCGTGACCGTCGCGCCGTAGCGGACCTTGTCGCCCAGCACGTCGGCGAGCGGCTGCAGGTACTGCTCGGCCCAGTCGCCGCCGGTGGGGTAGATGGCGTCGTCGGGGTGCACCCAGCCCGTCGGGGCCAGGAGCTTCTCGGCGGCGGCGTTGGTGACCTCGGACCATGGGGAGAACAGCCGCACGTGCGCCCAGTCGCGTACGGCGGTGCCGGCGGACGGGCCGGCTTCGAGGACCAGCGGTTCGAGGCCGCGCTCGACGAGGTGGGCGGCGGCGGCCAGACCGACAGGGCCGGCTCCGATGACCACGACGGGCAGCTGGTCGGTGGTGGGCGCGTTCACGGTGTTCCCCTTTGGTTCGACGTCTGTCGATGCCTTGCGGGACCCAGGATGACACCTGTATTGATGAGCGTCAACATAGACATTCACCGAATCAGAAGGTTGGGGCATGGAACAGATCGATGTGGCAGTGGTCGGTGGCGGCCAGTCGGGGCTGGCGGCGGCACAGGCGCTGCGCGCCCATGGGCTGCGGCCGGTGGTGTTGGAGGCGTCCGAGCGGGCGGCCGGGTCGTGGCCGCGGTACTACGACAGCCTCACCCTGTTCTCGCCCGCCCGGTACAGCACCCTGCCCGGCATGCCGTTTCCCGGCGATCCGGACCGCTACCCGCACCGGGACGAGGTCGTCGCCTACCTGAGCGCGTACGCCGCCCGACTGGATGCGGACATCCGTACCGGCCGCCGCGTGGTGGGCGTCCGGTACGGCGAGAGCGGGTTCGAGGTGGAGGCCGAGAGCGGGGAGCGGATCGCAGCGCGGGCCGTGGTCGCGGCGTCCGGCACGTTCGGCCGCCCGTACCGGCCCGCCGTGGCCGGCCTGGACGCGTTCACCGGCACGGTGCTGCACGCGGCCGACTACCGCAGCCCGGCCGCGTTCGCCGGTCAGCGGGTTGTGGTGGTGGGCGCGGGGAACTCCGCGGTGCAGATCGCTGCCGAGCTCGTCAACGGAGCGCAGGTCACGCTGGCCAGCCGCGCCCCGGTGCGGTTCGCCCGTCAGCGCATCCTCGGCCGCGACCTGCACTTCTGGCTCCGGCACACCGGCCTGGACACCGCGCCACTCGGCCGTCTGCTGCGCGAGCCGCCGAGGCAGCCCGTCATCGATGACGGCCGCTACCGCACAGCCCTGGCGGCCGGGGTGCCGGACCGGCGGGAGCTGTTCACCGGCGTCGACGGCGTGAAGGTGATCTGGCCGGGCGGAGAGCGTGAGGAGGTCGACGCGATCGTGCTGGCCACCGGCTACCGGCCAGACTTGCCCTACCTTGCCGGACTCGACGGCGCCGTTAACGGCGCCGGGCATCCCCTGCACCGGGAGGGCATCTCCCGGAAACATCCGGGGCTTGCGTTCGTCGGGCTGGAGTGGCAGCGCAGCCTGTCGTCGAACTCCCTGCGGGGCGTGGGCCGGGATGCCGCCCGCATCGCCTGCCACCTCGCCGCCCACCTGGGACGACGGTGACCCTCGCCCGTCTGGTTCGATATGTGTCAACATAGATGCATGTCGAAGACGAAGGTGCTGCCGCTGCTGGAACCCGCCGCCGAGGCCGCGGCGCCGTGCTGCCCGCCGCTGACCGAGCGCCCGCTCACCGCGGAGGAGGCGGAGACGGCCGCCCGGATGTTCAAGGCGCTGGGTGATCCGGTGCGGCTGCGGCTGTTCTCCGCGGTCGCCTCGCACGAGGGCGGCGAGGCGTGCGTGTGCGACATCTCCGACGTCGGCGTCTCCCAGCCGACCGTCTCCCACCACCTGAAGAAGCTCAAGGAGGCCGGGCTGCTGACCTCCGAACGGCGCGGCACCTGGGTCTACTATCGCGTCGAGCCGTCCGTGCTTGCCGCCATGGGCAAGCTGCTGACCATCGCACCTGCCGTGGCCTGACCACGGCAGGGCGCAGGAGGCCTCCGACTGCTGCCCGGGCTGGCTGGTCTGGGTTCGAGGGCGGCTGTTTGAGATGCCTGTTTCACCTTTGGCCGTCGACTGGGACTTCGCTTGTCGCGCAGGTCAGTTGAGCGCGTCGATGGCGTAGAGGGCGCCGAGCGCGGTGGCGAGTGTGCCCAGCAGGAGACGCAGGAGCGTCTCGGGCAGACGGGGCTGGAGGCGGGCGCCGAGGTAGCCGCCCATGAGGCCGCCGAGACCACAGGACAGCCCGAGCGACCAGTCGGGGGCGATGCTGCCGGTCTGGGCCAAGGAAAGCAGTGCGTAGGTGGAGGCTCCGACGACGGAGGTGGCGAAGGTGGCGGCGAGCGCCGCGGGGGCGACCTTGGCGACAGGGACACCGCGGCCGACAAGGACAGGTCCGAGGATCGAGCCACCGCCGATGCCGTAGATCCCTCCCACGACACCGACAGCGAGCGCCATGCCGGTAACCGTCCGAGGTACGGGTTCAGGTCGCGGGCTTTGCGCGTGCGCAGGGCGGAGCGTCCGGGTGATCAGCCAGATGCCGAGCGGCAGCATCAGGGCGGCGACCAGGAGCCGGAAGACCTGCGGGCCCGGCAGGGCGAAGACGCGGATGACCGCGCCGAGAATCACCCCGGGAAGGGTGCCCATCACCAGCCGGCGGACGAGGGGCCCTCGCAGGGCCCCGTCGCGCCGGTAGCGCAGCAGGGCACCAGGCCCCGCGACGACGTTGTAGAGGAGGTTCGTCGGGGTGACGGCCGGGCTGGGGACGGCGAACACGCTCAGTTGAACCGGCAGCAGGAACACGGCTCCGGACACCCCCACCGGAGCGGTCAGCACGGCGATCAGCAGCCCGACCATGACGCCGGCCGCTCCCATCCCCCACTCCACCCGGTTCCCCCGATCCTCAGCCGATGCGTGCCTCTACTCGTGCCCCCACGAGAGCGTAGAGCGCCTCGTCGGCGGGTCCGGGTGTGAGTAGCTGCGGTACAGAAAGTCCCCGCCGAGATTGATCTTGGTGGGGCCCACACCGGTCGGGGGTGAGTTGGCAGGGACTCGCCAGCTCCGTCAGATCGTGTGCCAGGGCGCATCCGACCTGGTGGGCAGGGCGCCCGGTACGAGCCGGAGGGCGTACACCGGTCGTTCGCCGGGGACGGGGCCGAGGTAGTGGTGTCCGGTCATGTGGCACCAGGCGGGCAGGTCGAGCGGTGCGGCCGGGTCGGTGGCGATGACGTGGACGAGCGTGCCGGCCTCGGCACCCTGGATGGCTGTGCGGAGGCGAAGTAGGAGGGTGACGCACAGCAGGCCGGTGCCGTCCACCGTGATGGCCGGTTCGGGTATCGGGCCGGCGTTCATCGCGGCACGGTCTGCGTGACGCGCCAGAGGCGGCGGGGTAGCTCGCCCTCTTCGAATGCATGGACCTCGTCGAGGGTCCAGCCGTCGGCGAGGGTGTCGACCAGGTGTCGGGGGAAGAAGTGCACAGCGAAGCCGCCGTGCTCATAGATGTCGTCGCCGTGCGCAGTGCCGGCACCGTAGTGTGCGTCGCCAGTGTGCCGGACGGTGTAGACGAGGGAGCCTCCGGGCCGCAGTACGCGGCGGATTTCGCCGACCACCCCGTGGATCTCCTCGCTGGACAGGGCCATGCACAGCAGCAGGTGGGCGAAGACGCCGTCGACCGAGGCGTCCGCGAGGGGCAGTGGTTCGCGGACGTCGTGCACGACGGTGGCGACCCGCTCGGCGACGTCTTGGTCGCGGGCGGCCTGCCGGAGCTGTTCCAGGCCGGTGGCGGAGAAGTCGGTGGCCTGGACGGTGAAGCCCTCCCGGGCGAAGAACAGGGTGTCGCGGCCGTGGCCGGCGCCGAGCTCCAGCACCTCCCGACCCCCAGAGGCGCGGAAGACGATGGCGGCGTGCCGTGCGGGCGCGCTGGGGGCCTGCCCGTACATGCCGGGGTGGGAGCCGTAGGTGTGCTGCCAGTGTTCGCGCTGGGCTTCGGCCAGCTCCCGCTCGTGGCCGTTCATGCCTGCCTGTGCTCCTCTCGCTCCCGGCCGGTGCCGGGTTGTCCGTTGGCCGGCCTAGGTCCGCTGTCGGGGCACCCCGATCCGGCCCTCATGGCCACTGCCATGCGGGACCGGGTCACCGGTGGTCCGCTTCGAGCTGGTGGGGAACTGCGCTGCCTGAGCGCAGTTCGCGCAGATCCAGGATGTGGTTGAAGCGGGGTTCGAGCGCCTTCCCGCCGCGATCTTCAAGGTTTCTTGAAGGCTCCGGGCTTGCAACCGGTACCTAGGTACAGGTCTACCGTCGGAGGTGTCCCCGCCCCTCGTGGGACGCGGCGACGGGAGCGAGTGCGATGAGTGATCTGGCGTGGGTGCCGCAGTCCTGCACGCTTCCCACCGAGGAGCGGCCCCTGCGGGTCGCGGAGTGGGACGTGCTGTTCTCCGAGCGGCTGGCCTCATCGTCGAGGCCCGAGCCGTTCCGGCTGCGCCTCGAGCTGGCCGCCGGACCGGGTATCGAGGAGCGGGTGCGGGACCTTGCGGGACGGGAGAGCGGCTGCTGCTCGTTCTTCACTTTCACCACCACCCCCGGCGAGGACCTGATCGGTCTGGACATCGAGGTGGACGCGGCCCACGACGCCGTTTTGGACGCGTTGGCCGTACGGACCGCCGGGATGCAGCGGTGAGCGCGGGCCTGCGCAGCGGTCAGGTCGCCGAGGCGGCCGGGGTGAACATCCAGACCCTGCGCTACTACGAGCGGCGCGGCCTGCTGGCCGAGCCGGAGCGCAGCAACGGCCGCCACCGCCTGTACGGTGAGGACGCGGTGACCGCGCTGCGGGTGATCAAGGCCGCACAGCGTCTCGGGTTCACGCTGGACGAGGTCGCCGAGCTGCTGGAGGCCGGCCGCCACCGCCACGGCCGCCCCGTCGCCGGGCTCCAGGAACGGGCCGCGGCCAAGCTCGCCGAGGTCGACGCGAAGCTCGCCGACCTCACCACCATCCGCACCGCCCTGGCCGCGGCCGTCGAAGCCGGGTGCGACGACCTGACCGTCTGCGCGTCGAGCGCCTGCTGCCCCATCCCCTTCACCGACCTCGCCGAGGAGAACCGCCATGCCGGCCCCTGCTGCTGGCCCCCGCCCCCACCGGGCCCCGGAGGCCCTGGGCGGCCTGGCCGCGCTGGCCTGCGTGGCGTGCTGCGCGCTGCCCGTCCTAATCACGGCGGGCGTCGTCGGCGCGGGCGCCGGGGCGGTCGTGGGCTGGCTGCCCGCCGTCGCCGTCGTCCCGGCCGTGCTCGCCGTCGGAACCTGGTGGTACGGCCAGCGCCGCCGCTCCCACCCCTGCTCCTGCTCGTCGAAGGCCGCGGGTGAGGACGGCTACGGCTGCAAGACGTCCGGGGACCCGCTGAAGATCACGGGCGCGGGCCGCCCGTAGGGTCACCGGCATGGTTGTCGCTCGTTCCGTTGCCCTGTTCGCCGTCGCCGCCCTCTTCGAGATCGGCGGTGCCTGGCTGGTCTGGCAGGGCATCCGCGAGCACAAGGGCTGGATCTGGATCGGCGCCGGCGTCATCGCGCTGGGTCTGTACGGGGTCGTGGCCACCTTCCAGTCCGACGACAACTTCGGCCGTATCCTCGCCGCCTACGGCGGCATCTTCGTCGCCGGCTCGATCGGCTGGGGCATGATCGCCGACGGCTACCGGCCCGACCGCTACGACGTCATCGGCGCCCTGGTCTGTCTCGCCGGGATGGCCGTGATCATGTACGCGCCCCGCAGCAACTGACCAAGGGGCCGCAGGCACGGATGCCCGTCCCGCAGGTCGCGGCGTTGGCCGTTGCCTGCCCCCCTCAGGGGGGCCGGTGGGCAGCCGTCAGCAGCAGTCGCAGCCCGCGCGGCAGCCGCAGGCGTCCGCCTCGGCACTGGCAGCGGTGATCGCAGTGGCGGGAGGGGCGCAGCATCCCTTGCCCTGCCAGGCGTCGCGGCCCTCCTTGGCCGCGATGACGGCGATGACCAGTGCCGCGACAGGGTCGGCCCAGGACCAGCCGACGGTGGCGTTGAGGACCAGGCCCGCCAGGAGCACGGCGGACAGGTAGGTGCACAGCAGGGTCTGCCGGGAGTCCGCGACCGCGGAGACCGAGCCGAGTTCGCGTCCGGCCCGTCGCTGGGCGGCGGACAGGAACGGCATCACCAGCAGCGAGAGCGCGGCGAGCACGATGCCGGGCATCGAACGGTCGGCCTCGCCGGTGCCGGCCAGCGCCCGCACGGCGTCGACGGTGATGTAGGCGGCGAGCGCGAAGAACGAGACCGCGATGATCCGCAGGGTGGTCTTCTCGCGGGCCTCGCGCACGGCATGGTCCGCCGCGGAGAACTGCCAGGCCACGGCCGCCGCCGAGGAGACCTCGATGACGGAGTCGAGGCCGAAGCCGATCAGCGCGGTGGAGGACGCGAGGCTGCCCGCGGTGATCGCGGCGATCGCCTCGATCACGTTGTACGTGATCGTCGCCGCGACCAGGAGGCGTATGCGTCGGATGAGCTGGTCCCGCCTGCTCGGCAGGGGGCCCAGGGAGAGTGCCGTCATCAGCAGCAGCCCTTCTCGTCGGCCTCGGCGCAGGTGCGGTCGGTCTCGACGGCGACGACGGCGCTGCGCAGATCGTCCAGCGCGTGCCCCAGGCGCGGATCGGCGAGTTCGTAACGGGTGCGCCGGCCGACGGGAACCGCGACGACCAGACCGCAGTCGCGCAGGCAGGCCAGGTGGTTGGACAGCCGGGTACGCGAAATGCCCAACTGCTCGGCCAGGTCGGAGGGGTGCGCCGGGCTCTCGCACAGAGCGAGCAGCAGGCGGCAGCGGATGGGATCGGCGAGGGCGCGGCCGAAGCGCGCGAGCACCTCGACATCGGAAACGACGGTCAGCACACAGTCACAGTACAGAGAATCCTGAATTCATGAAAGCGTGGACTATCAGAGGAAGGGTCCCACCAGTGCGGCGATGTCTCGGGCGGCCTCGCGGGCGGGGCGCCCGACGCCGATGAGGGTGGCGGAGGCGGGGCCGGTCCAGTCGCCGTAACCGAGCAGGTGCAGACGTGGCTCCTCCATGGCCCGGGTACCTGCCGTAGCGATGTGGCCGCGCCGGCCACGCAGTTGGAGCGGGGCAAGGTGGGAGAGGGCGGGCCTGAAGCCGGTGCACCAGATGATCGCGTCGGCCTCCGCGCGGGTGCCGTCGGTCCATTCGACGCCGCCGGGCACGAGGCGGGTGAACATCGGGCTCGCCGTGAGCAGGCCGCGGTCGCGGGCCTCGCGGACGGGCGGTACGGCGACGATGTCGCCCAGCGAGGCAACGCCGCCCGTGTCCGTGCGGCTCGCGTCCAGGGCCCGGCGGCGTGCGGTGGCCGCGTCGAACAGGGCGCGGCCGTCGATGTCGTCGGCGAGGAAGCGCGGCGGGCGCTGCGTCACCCAGGTCAGCTCGGTGTCGTAGGCGAGGTCGGCGGCGATCTGGGCGCCGGAGTTGCCGCCGCCCACCACGATGACGCGTTGCCCGGCGAAGTCGCGCGGACCGCGGTACTGCGCCGTGTGCAGCCGGCGGCCGTCGAAGTCGGAGGAGCCCGGCACGGCGGGCAGGAAGGGCCGCCACCAGGTACCCGTCGCGCTGATCACGCTGCGTGCGAGCCAGGTGCCCGAATCCGTCTCCACCCGCAGGAGTTCACCGTCCCGGTGCACGCCGAGGACGCGGACGGGTCGTTCGACGGGAAGCCCGTAGCGCTTCTCGTAGTCGGCGAGGTACTCCACCACATGCTGTGCGTCGGGGTAGGTCTCGCCGGTCTGCGCCGGCATGAGGCGGCCGGGCAGTGAGGAGTACGCGGCTGGTGAGAACAGGTGCAGGGAGTCCCAGGTGTGCTGCCAGGCGCCGCCCGGCGTGCTCTGGGCATCGAGGATGACGAAGTCAAGGCCGAGGCGGCGCAGGTGGTAGCCGGCGGCGAGCCCGGACTGGCCGCCGCCGATCACCACCACCTGCACGGTGTTCGTCACGATGCCGACGGCTCCTTGGCCGTACGGCCGGGCAGGAAGATGAGTGCCACCAGTGCCAGGCCCACCGCGGCGCCGATCAGTTGCATGCCGATGAAGCCCGCCAGCGAATTTGGTGCGACGCCCGCGAAGGTGTCGGTGAAGGCGCGGCCGATCGTGACCGCCGGGTTGGCGAAGGACGTCGACGAGGTGAACCAGTACGCGGCGCCGATGTACGACGCCACGGCCACTGGCGCGAAGCGCAGACGGTCCGCACGGGCCAGGCCGAAGATCAGCAGGATCAGCCCGGCGGTCGCCACGACCTCGCCGAGCAGCAGGTGCCCGGCCGAGCGGTCGTGCGTGGACCACTTCACCAGCGGCTCGCCGAACATCGCGTCCGCCAGAATCGCCCCCGCGATCGCGCCGACGATCTGCGCGGGGACGTAGACCGCGAGCTCGCGGGCTGCGACCCCGGCGCCGCCCCGGCGGGCCGTCCACCACTCGGCCAGCGTGACCACCGGGTTGAAGTGCACGCCGGAGACCGGGCCGAGCAGCAGGATCAGGACACCGAGGCCGAAGACCGTGGCCGTGGAGTTGGCCAGCAGCTGGAGCCCGACGTCCTTGGTCAGCTCGGTGGCCTGGATGCCGGAGCCGACCACGATGGCCACGAGGGCCGCCGTGCCGACCAGTTCGGCGGCGGCCTTGGAGATCAGCGGCGGAGCCTGGGGCGGCATGGCCCCCGGGGCGGGCTGCGGTTCAGCGGCGGGGGTTATGGCGGACCCGCCGGCTCTGTCGTGCTCGGTGGCCTCGGTGGCGCTCAACAAGACTCCTCGGTGCGTTCAAGGGGGCGATGGGACGCGGCGGTGGACGGGCGCCGGGAAATCAGGGGCAGGACCGCTTGACGTTGTTCTCGGCCGTTGAGCGCGCGGTCTCCGCGAGGTCGGCGAACTGGCCCGCGAGGGTGGCGATGACGTCGGGCTTGAGCCGGTAGTAGGTGAACCGGCCGCACGGTTCCGTCTCCACGACACCGGCCTCGCGCAGCACCTTCAAGTGGTTGGAGAGGTTGGTCTGTCTGGCTCCCGTCTCCTCGATCAGGTGCGTGGAGCAGAGCGTCTCCTTGGCGAGCAGGGTGACGATCTGCAGGCGGAGCGGGTCGGCCAGAACCCGCATCAGATCAGTGTCGACTGACGTCAGCATGGACTGATACTCTCACATCACTCCGAGCTGATACCAGCCCGGCCTGATCCTTGGGACCCGCATCCCCACACCCGTGGGGCCCACACCCGAAGGGTTTCCCATGACGGCATCATCCCCGCCCCCGGTCCTGCCCGACCAACGCCTGGCGGCCGGCATAGCCCACCTTGCCCTGCGCTACCGGGGCCGCTTCTCGCCGGAGACCATCCAGCGCCTGGTCATCGACTCCTACGAGCGCCTCGCTGAACACGCCCGCGTTCGCACTCACCTGGTGGTGCTGGCCGAGCACCTGGCCACCGAGCGTCTCGACGCACTCGCCCACATCGATGGCGCACCCGGCAGTGGCCTGCCGCGCGTGCTGTTCGTGTGCAGCCACAACGCCGGACGCTCGCAGATGGCCGCCGCCCTGCTCACCCACCGTGCCGAGGGCCACGTGGTGGTCTCCTCCGCCGGTACCCACCCAGCCGCCGAGGTCGAGCCGGCCGTCGCGCAGGTGCTGACCGAGGCGGGCGTAGACCTCACAGACGCGTTCCCCAAGCCGCTGACCGACGAGGTCGTGCAGGCCGCCGACATCGTCATCACCATGGGCTGCGGGGATGCCTGCCCCGTACTGCCGGGCCGCCGTTACCTGGACTGGCCCGTCACCGACCCCGAGGGCGCCCCGATCACCGTCGTCCGCGGCATCCGCGACGAGATCGACGCCCACATCACCGACCTGCTCGCCTCCCTGCCGAGCACCTGAACCCGTACCCGATCTCCCGCACCACCTGCTTGATCCACTTGTGAAGGAAGAACCGATGTCCTCCAGCCCGCTCGCCTCCGTGCTGTTCGTCTGTGTCCACAACGCCGGCCGTTCGCAGATGGCCGCCGGATTCCTCAACCACCTCGCGGGCGACCGGATCGAGGTCCGCTCGGCCGGCTCCATCCCGGGCGACCAGGTCAACCCGGCCGCGGTCGAGGCCATGAAGGAGGTCGGCATCGACATCTCGGCGGCCAAGCCGAAGATCCTCACCACCGAGGCCGTCCAGGCGTCCGACTACGTCATCACCATGGGCTGCGGCGACGCCTGCCCCATCTTCCCCGGCAAGAAGTACCTCGACTGGGCCCTGGAAGACCCGGCCGGCAAGGGCGTCGAGGCCGTACGCCCCATCCGCGACGAGATCCGGACCCGTATCGAGGCCCTGATCGCCGAGATCGACGCGAAGCAGGAGGCGTGAGCTCGTGACTGAGACCGGCATACGCGAGGTCATCGTCATTGGCTCCGGCCCCGCTGGATACACCGCCGCCCTCTACACCGCCCGCGCCGTGCTGGGGCCCCTCGTGTTCGGTGGTGCCATCTTCGTCGGCGGCTCGCTCACCACCACCACCGAGGTCGAGAACTTCCCCGGCTTCCCCGAGGGCATCGACGGCCCCGACCTGATGCTCAACATGCGGGCGCAGGCCGAGAGGTTCGGGGCCGAGGTCGTCGAGGACGACATCGTCTCCGTCGACCTCACCGGCGAGATCAAGGAAGTCACCGACACGGCCGGGACCGTGCACCGCGCGAAGACCGTGATCGTCGCGACCGGCTCCGGCTACCGCAAGCTCGGCCTGCCGAACGAGGAGGAACTGTCCGGCCGGGGCGTGTCCTGGTGCGCCACCTGCGACGGCTTCTTCTTCCGGGACCGGGACATCGTCGTGGTCGGCGGCGGAGACACCGCCATGGAGGAGGCCACCTTCCTCACCCGCTTCGCCCGCTCCGTGACCGTCGTCCACCGCCGCTCCACCCTGCGCGCCTCCCAGGTGATGCAGAACCGCGCCTTCGCCGACGACAAGATCTCCTTCGCCTTCGACACCGAGATTGCCGAGATCAAGGAAGCCAACGGCATGCTCGCCGGGGTCGTCCTGCGCGACGTCTTCACCGGCGCCACCCGCGATCTGGATGTGACCGGCTTGTTCATCGCAATCGGCCACGACCCGCGTACCGAGCTGTTCCAGGGCCAGCTGGACCTGGACGACGAGGGCTACCTGAAGGTCGCCTCGCCCTCGACGCGTACGAACATCCCCGGCGTCTTCGCCGCCGGTGACGTCGTCGACCACACCTACCGCCAGGCCATCACCGCCGCCGCCAGCGGCTGCCAGGCCGCCCTCGACGCCGAGCGCTACCTCGCAGCCCGAGCAGCAGGTCAGGCCGCGCAGGAGCTGGCCGCTGTCCCCGGCTGAGGCCGCCCGGCCAGATCACGGCGCCCGGCGGCAGCGGCTCAGACCGCTGCCGCCGGGCGACCTGCAGTTTCTGCAAGACCTACACCTCGTCGGTGAGCGGCGGCACGTCCTCGGGGGTCAGGTCCGAACGCAGCCGCAGGAAACGGACGGGGTGGCGGTAGACGCCGTCGTCGATCGCGCTGTCGGCCAGGAACTCGGCCACCAGGTCGGGGCGTACGCACTGGTACTCCAGCTCGCTGCGGGTTCCACATCCGGCGCCGAACCGGCTCCCTTTCCAAGGGTGTTCAGGGCCGGCCGGATGGAGGTGCCGCGCCAGGTCACGCCGTACCGGGGTGAGCAGGGGCGTGGTGCGGGCGATCAGCCGCAGGCGCCCTGCAGCGTCGTACCGGGCCAGCAGCAGCGCGGCCGGCGCGGTCACGGTCCTGGTGACCCCGCCGATCAGCGCCTCGGCAGTCAGGCGGGAGCGGACCTTGATCCAGGCGCGCTTGCCGGGCGGATCGGGCGGTGATGCAGGATGCGGGCGGAGGTGTCAGGCGCAAAGCGCGGCCGGAGCGGTGGGAAGAAGGCGACCATGCGGGAGTGCAGGGTGACGATGCCGCTGGGCCGTTCCAGGTCGACGCTCACGGTGCGCGTCCGGGCGGCCTCCAAGGCCGTCGAGCGCAGCCAGGCGCCGGACACCGGCTCATCGCAGGTGAACGCGCCATAGCGCGGCAGCGGCACAACGCCGCTCCCCCGGCTCAGCGGGCAGGCAATGGGTCGTGCCAGTGGGTGTACGCAGGCTCGGGGCGACCGGGTGGCGCCCCGCGTGCGGTCACGGGACGGAGCCGAAAGGCGTGGCCAGCGGCTTCGGTCGGCGGTCGGGGTTGCGGCCGGTGGCGGGGACGGCGCGCGGGCGCAATGCAGAGGGGTGCGGGAGCGTCCTTCCGGCAGGACAGACACTGCCGCAAGCGGGTCCGAGCCGTGCAAGGGCAGCGGTCGGCCGGAGGTGCGGCGGCCCCGAATCCGGGGCGGATGCCGGGAGTTCGGGGCCATGTGGATGTGACGCGGGGCGGTCAGTTGGTCGGCATGGTCAGGAGGTGGCGCAGCCTGTCCAGGCCGGTGGCGTTGCGGAGGCGGCGTTCGCGTTCTGCCCGGCGGGCCTGGGCGCGGCGGTGGCTGGTGTAGGGGAGCCGGAAGTCACGGACCAGGGTGCTGCTTCGGTCCTGGGCGTGTGTGGCCTGCTCAGCGGTGATGTACGCCTCGGCGACTTCCTCGAAGATCAGCTGTGCGGCACGCAGGGGGCAGCCGTTCAGGAGGGGTTGGGCGCCTGGGCCCTCCTCCTCGAACGCGGTGATCGCGGTGTTCACGAAGTCGAGGTGTGCTGGGTTCTTGCACTGGGCTGCTGTGGCTCGCAGCTCGTCCAGGACGTGAGGGAATGCGAGGACGTAGCCGCTGGGTGTCACCTTCATGAAGTCCTCCGTGAGTCGCGGGCGTTGCGCTGACATGGCTGCCGGGTTTGGGCGGCCCGAAGGGGGCGGGAGGGGGCACCGCTCCCCCGGGCCGCTGGCTGGACCATGGCCGGGGGCGGGGCAAGGAGCACAACCCGCCGCAGGACGGGGCCGGGGGCAGTTCCGGGGGCGGCCGATGCGCTCCTCGGGTTTCTCTTCAGGGTCAGCCGTGGTCGGGACGAGAGGAGTCCAGCGCGGGCGGGCCGATGGCCTCGGCGCACCGCACAGCCTCGTCGACGACGCGTCGCGGTTCCAGGGCGGGATCGAGGGTGGTCGGCCCGCCCGCGGCGGACTGCGCGGGTTGTCAAGCGGAGAGGGACTGGGTGCCGGCCGGGATGGCGGGATGGAAGAACACGTCGCCGACCAGGCGGGAGTGGAGGGTGACGATGCCGCTGGGCAGTTCCAGGTGGACACTCACGGTGCGGGTCCGCGCGGCCTTTGAGGCCATCGAGCGCAGCCAGGCGCCGGACACCGGCTCGTGATGGGTGAACGCGCCGTGGCGCAGGCTCAGACCACGGAAGCTGCTGGTGTAGTGCTCGCCGGTGATCAGGCCTGTCTCGGCGGGGGTGAGTGCGGCCGCGGTGTTGGGGGTGTAGGTGACGGGGGTGGGGCGGCGGCGGGTGGCCAGGGCGCGGTCGACGGAGGGCGGGTCGTATTTCTTGCGGAGCCGGTCCTCGGTGCGGTTGGCGATCGGGGCGAGGTCGGCGAGCGGCTCGCCCTGGGCTCGCTGGCGGACGACGACGACTCTGATCGCCTCGTCCACCAGGTCCCGGAGGGCGACGAGGCGTTGGAGGAGTTCGGTGTTCGGCGCGGCAACGCTGTAGGCGCTGTGCAGCAGGGCCTCGGAGACCACGGTGCAGTCCTCGGCGATGTCGCGCATGGCTTCGGTGCAGCGGCGTGCGCGGGCGGGGTCGGCGGAGGGGGCAAAGCGGGGCGGGCGCGAGGCGTTGTCAGCCGTTTGGACGCGTGAATGGGTGGACACAGGAGACCTCTTTCGGGGGTGCTGGACGGGTATCTGTACCGGCGGTCCGGCCGCGGGCGGCCGGACGGGCTGGGGCTGGTGGGGCGTGAGCGTCTGCTGGCGCCACCACCGGCGGTCAGGTCAGCGGCGGAAAATCCACTGGAGGACCAGCACAGATCCGTGAACAGCTGTCAGAAAGAGGGCAATGAGGGGCAGTACATGCGGCGGCAAGGCGTCCGGGATCGCGACCAGGGGGAGGCAGATCGCGGCCATGGGCAGGCTCCCGCGGAGCATGACAGCCTTGACATGCCACACCGGGGTTTGGGCCGAGCGCAGCGGCGGGATGATACGGTCGCGACTCGTTTTCACCGCAAGTGCATTCACGCTTACGGGAAGACGAGTTCGGCGTCGGCGCAGCGGCATCAGACAGGTGATGAGCCCGCCCGGGTGGGCGGGCTCACCGGTACGCTGCAAACAGACCTTCGGTGCGCGGTCAGGTGCGTCAGGCACGTTGTATGCGCCCAGGACCTGTTTCCCCGTCTACGTAGTTATCGGCGGAGCTGCTGGCACCGCCGGGTGAAGGCAAGCGTCTGCCATTCGCCGGCGACCTGTCTCCCCACCTCACGATGCCGACGCGTCGATCCAGCCATCGGCGAAGCGTTCACCGAGGTGCCCCCTGCGCCCTCGCAGGCCGCTGGCCGCAGGCCACGTAGGCGAGCAGGGCGACGCCGAACAGGACCGACACCACGACCCGCGGGACCAGCCATGCCTGACCGTCCGGGTCCCACAGTGCCTACGCCAAATTGAGCAGCAGCGCGAGGGCGAGGGTGACCAGGAGGACGGTTCTCGCCTGTGCGATCTTCTGAGCTGCCGTATCCATCAGCCCCCCTCACTCGCTGACCATGCGTAGGGACTTCTCCCCGCGGGCCGCTCGGCCACACCGAAGCGGTACATCATCGGCTGTTCGACGGTTTGGTCACCCAGAAAGCCAGCACCCAGAAGAGTGCGAGGATCGCAAGTCCCACCCATGCTCCATACATCTTCTGGAAGAAGATGAGCCACACCAGGAAAAGCGCGAATACGAAGGATGCGGAAAGCCATATTCGCAGCATCTTGTTGTTGTCGCCGGAAAACCTTGACACGGTAGGCATCTCCTTCCAATTGCCGCGTCCGCACGTGTGGTGGGTCGGGTGAGCCCTGACCCACCTGTTCGCGTGACGTCTACGTCAGCGCATCGGCCGTCAGCTCGCCTGCGTAGTAGCCGACTCCCGCACACACCGCGGGAGCAGCGGGAGCGGTGACACCAGCACTGATCATGATGGCTCCACAACCCATCCCAGCCAGCGTCCCGACTCCCCACGCGGCCATACTGGCCCACGCGGCTTCTGCGTCTCCCTGAACAGCCGCGATGCCTGTGTTCAGCAGATCACTCGCCCTGCCCAGCCCTTCGAGTGCGCCGCCGACATCCGGCAGACCCAACAGCCCCGTGGGGTCGCTGTTGTTGATGGGGTCGCCGCCCGCGTGGAGGTAGGTGTTGGTCTCCTGCCCCGAGGGGTCGGGCTGGGTGAAGCGGCCGAGCTGGGGGTC
This sequence comes from Streptomyces sp. TSRI0107, assembly GCF_001905845.1. Classification (GTDB taxonomy): domain Bacteria; phylum Actinomycetota; class Actinomycetes; order Streptomycetales; family Streptomycetaceae; genus Streptomyces. The sequence continues at coordinate 31,203 of NZ_LIVZ01000018.1, forward strand.
GTAGTAGCGGTGGCCCATCTTGTACAGGCCGGTCGGGTCGAGGTAGGCGCCGGTGTAGCGGAACGGCTGGGGGGCCGCCTCGGTGGTGGTGCCGCGGGGCAGACCGGTGGGGCCGTAGGCGTAGGTGTGGGTGCGCTTGCCCGCATCGTCGACCAGGCCCAGGACGTTGCCCGTGGCGTCGGTGAGGTAGTAGTAGGACTTCCCCCCAGTCGTCATGGAGTTCAAGGTGCCCGCGGGTTCGCGGATGAATCCGGTGTCGGTGCCGTTCGTGGTCGTGGACGCCAGGCCGAGCGCGGTGTGGTGGAACCAGGTCGGACCCAGCTTGGTGCGCTCGGAGTTGGTCGTGCCCGCGTGGACCAGGTCGTAGCCCGTGCCGCCCACCGTGATGCCGGCCAGCTGGTGGTAGTCGGTCCATTTCTCGTTCGACCGCGCGGTCGCGGCGACCCGTCCGCCGGCCGTTTCGTTGCCGGCCTGGTCATAGGACCACGGGGTCGCCGAGCCGGTCTGGGCGGTGAGCTGGAGGGCGTCGTTGTAGGTGAACTGCGCCGAGCCGGGGCAGGTTGCGGCGCTGCCGTCCTGGCTGGTGAGGTTGCCGGCCTGGTCGAAGCAGTACAGCCAGGAGGCCTTGCGCGCGCCCGTCGCGTCCGCTTCGAGGGCGTAGCGGAGCCGGTCCTGGGTGTCGTACTCGTAGGTGGTCTTGAGTTTGGGGCCGGGATCAGTCCAGCCGCTTCCGGGGCGACATGGCGTTACTGATCCCGACATGGGACGCCTGTGCCGACGCGGAATCGACCGTTCTGTTATTCACCGGCGGTCCACATCGGCCGAAACAGGTGCCCTGTGTGAGCCGACACCGTCGGCGGTAGCAGAACGCCCCCCGGGGTCGGTCCCCTGCCTCAGGCTGTCCGCAAGCTCCCACCCACCGCTCACCATCGAGTCGAAGGGCCACCGTCAGTGCGGCACCCCGAGTCGTCGGCGCTTGTCGGCGCGAGCGTCAGGCGGGGCTCTTCTTGCGCTGGCGGCCGATGCGGGCGAGGGCGTCGATCAGCTGGCTGCGGCTCATCTTCGACCGGCCCGCGGCATCCTGGTCGGTCGCGGGTCGTGCTACGCAAGGAAGAACGTCGGCTGCTACCTGTCTGGAACTGCCCAGACAGCCAGGGAGCGTGAAGCGTACGCGGCGTGGGTGGCCCACAGCAGCACGGTCCTGAGCGGGCCCAGACCAGCCGGGAGCGCAGCCGGACGAGCGGCCCGCAGGACTCGGACCAGCACAAAGTCGCGGGGTGCTTCCCGGAGCCTGGTGATGTCGAGCAGCAATCCGTCCAGCCGCCTGCCCACCAGTTCGGCGTAGCGCCGTCCCGGCATCGGGCCCACGTGTTCGTGGTCGGCTCCCTAGATCCGACCGCGCGGCAGCTGCTCATCGTCGCTGTCCATGCCCTCAGCCTCGCAGCCGCCACCCACAATGAGCGCTTGCCCAAGGGGTGCTTGGCCAAGCCCTCGCGCCGCCGGGAGACTTGCCCGGGTCAGCTGCGCCCGAGCCGGCCGCCGGCCTTCGAGGCCTGCCCCGCCTCCGCCTCCTGGCACTCCTGCTCCTGGGCCTCGCGGTCCGCTCAGCGGCTTTCTGCGCTTGGCGGTGCCGTTCCTCCTGCTCGCGGCGGGCGAGGGCGGAATCCTGGAGAGAGTTTCTGATCGCGTCCCACGGGTTTTCCCGGCCGAAACGCGAAAAGGCGAAACCGCCCGGACCGTGCTCACGCCACAGCTCCAGCGTGGTCGCCACGATCGGCCGCTTCCCCTCATCACCTCCTCCCAGCCGCTTTCCTGTAGGCCGGGGGGCTCCTCCAGTTGATCCCGGCAGGACAAGGGCTCCCCCAGCCATCGGGGCGACCAAGCCATTGGAGAAATCAGCCGTCTCAGTGATGATTTTTCCGTGATCCAGAATGCCGAAAAGAAGATCCACAATCGTGTCATCAAAAACCGGCGGAACCCGGCGTGGACGAAGACCGACCAGGACGCGGCGACAGCCGCCGACGCGAGCACGCGGACCGGGCGGGATTCCAGCGGGGGGCGTCCGGCGCGGGGAGGGCGTCGATCAACTTGTCCCGGGCTCATCGCACCCGGCCCGACCTCTGCCCCGCCGACGCACCCCGCCTGACGTCGCCGCCGAGCATTCCGGTCAGGAGGCGTGGCGGAAGACGGCCGCTGCCCGGCAACGCCCGCGGAATGCACCAAGGAGCCCAGGCCGCGCGTGTCACTCCGGATCGTTCCGGATGCCTTGCCCGGCGCTCCCCCTCTACCTTGTCGTCGGCGCCCGCCAGACCGACAGTCCGGAGTACGGGGAGCAGCGATGCCGACGACCGTCACCACCGAACGCCCGACTGCCACCGTGCTCGGGCAGCAGGAGCGCAAGGTGCTCGCCGCCGTGGGCTGGGGCCTGCGGGACGACGAGATCGGCGCCGCCCTCGGAGTTTCCGAGGGTGCCGTCGCCGAACACCTCGCGCGGATTCTGGTGAAGCTCGGTCTGCGTGACCGGGCCGCCGCCATCGTCCACGCCTTCGACTGCGGGCTGGTCGTGCCCGGGCGTGGGCCGCGTACGCAGTCGGTGAGCCCGGTGTCGCGGACCGCCGCCGGCCGGGTGGGTGGGGCCAAGGTGCGGATTTCCTTGCTCGGGCCGCTGCAGGCTTGGCAGGACGGGCGGCCCCTGGACCTGGGGCATCCCCGCCAGCAGGCCGTACTGGCGGCGCTGGCACTGGGCACGGGACGGAGCCTCAGCCGGCAGGAACTGCTCGATGACGTGTGGGGAATGGAGCCGCCGGCAGGGAACGTGGTGCCGGTGTACGTCTACCGGTTACGCAAGGCCCTGCGGGGCGGGGAGGCTGCGGGCGCGGTCATTGAGTTCGCCCGGCGTGGGTACCAGCTGGTGCCCGGGGCGGTCGACGTGGACGTGGCACGTATGGAGGAACTGGTCACCGTCATCGGGGCGGCGGAGCGGGCGGGGGAACCGGCCGAGGCGGTCCACCTGTGTGGCCAGGCACTGGAACTGTTTCGCGGGCAGCCTCTGGCCGGTCTGCCCGGGCCGCTCGCGGAACTGGAGCGGCTGCGGCTCACCGAGCGCAGGATCGCCATCGTGCAGCGGAAGTTGGAGTGGCAGCTGCGGCTGGGCCAGGACTCGGAAGCGATCGCCGAGCTGTTCGCCCTGTCCGCGGCGCACCCCCTGAACGAGCCGTTGGCCGCGATGCTGATGCGGGCTCTGTACCGTAACGGGCGGCAGGCCGACGCGTTGACCGTGTTCGACCGCGCCCGCCGCCGTCTCGCCGACGACCTGGGGGTACCTCCGAGCCGGATGCTGCGGCGGACGCACCAGATGATTCTGTGCGGCGACGAAGCCGGCCTCGGCCTCTCCCCCTCGGCCGGGCGGCCGCGGGCGCGTCGTCATGGTGCGACGAAACGTCGGTGACGCGGTCCCGAACAGCGCGGGCGCTTCACCACCTGTCGGCGGCACCGGTTTTCCGGGCCGACGACAGATGGCGAAGCATTTCGGCCTTGCACCCTCTCCGATTACCAGGAAGCGGGATACCAGGCGCCGTTGTACCACTCCTCGTTGGCGCTGTCGTTGTGGTGATCCATGTTGAAGTCGTGCGGGTAGTTGTTGACGTGGTTGCCCGGGTACGTCCAAATACCGGCGGACTCGTCACAGACGTAGTCCCAGTGGCAGATGGTCTTGACCGGCACGTTTCCGAAGAACCTGTCGGCACCGGCGAGCGGGGCACCGACGAAACCGCCGAACGGCACGGCTCCACCATTGGCTCCGGGCGGGCCCTGGCGCTTGGGGTCCGCGATGAGAATGGCGTTGACGTTGCCGAACGTCATCCAGTTCTCGGTGACCCAGATGTGCACCACTGCGGCGCCCAGAGAATAGCCACCCATCTTGACGTGCTGGTCCGGACACGCGGCGCGCTGGTTACGTACCAGCCGGTTCAGCTCGTTGACGCCTGCGCGGGCGCTCGCGCCGTTGGGAATCTGGGTGGGATACCCGACGTGCTGCTGGATGTTGCCGCTGAAGCCGTCGTTGTTCCACGAACTTCCCGTGCCGCCGACAACGATCGTGTACGTGCCCTCGCAGGAAGCCGCTGTCTGCGCTTGCGCCGCGGATCCCTGCGCCACTGAAAGCCCGGCTGTCAGCACAAGTCCGGCCAGCGCGGCCGCGAACTTTCTTGCCCGCATTCCATACTCCCCATCTAGTCGGCCAAGGTCACCGGACGACAGTGACAGCAGCCGATGACATCCCGATGAAACCCAAATCCTGAGGCCGGGGTGGAGGCCCGTTCCATCGGGATTTCATCGGCGCCCTCTACCGTCGGCCGCCGATCCCCTGAATCAGCTGAATTCCGCCGACTTCACTTCACAACGGAGGGGTACACACAGTGGCAAGAACCGGCTTACATCGGGTGTTCACCAGACTGGCCGTCGTGGCCGGCATCTGGGCGTTGGTCATCGGGATGACCGCCTCGGTCGCCGTCGCGCAACCCGGGCCCGTTCCGGACCCGGGCGACGACCGCTCGGGCGTGTCCCGGTACTTCAGTGGCCCTGAGGGGTTCGCCATTCCGACCGTGCCATGTGATCCGGCCGGCCCGTCACCCACCGACGCAATCATGGCCGACCAACTCAACCCGCAGCTGCACGCGAAGATGGCCGGCTACCTCAACGCGTACAAGATCTCCTGCGCGAGGATGGTCACGCAGGCGGTGAAGGACCGGGGACTCAACCCGCGAGCCGCGACGATCGCCATCGCCACGATCATCGTGGAGAGCAGCATGAACAACTACTCCCAGCCCGTCGACCACACCAGCGTGGGGCTGTTCCAGCAGCAGGACTGGTGGGGCAGCCGGGAACAGCGTCTGAACCCGACCTATGCCACCAACGCCTTCCTCGACGCGATGGAACGGGTGTATGAGGGCGGGTCGTGGAACGACGCGCCGATCGGCGAGGTGTGCTGGCGTGTCCAGCAACCGCGGGAGGATCTGCGCCACCTGTACGGGATCGAGGCGGACGACGCCGCACTCATCGCCAACGCGCTGTGGGCCGGCACGGGCAGCGGCCCGAAGCACCCGTACGCCTCGGGCCGTGTGGTGTCGGGCCGGTCCGCGGACGGGCGGCTGGAGGCCTTCGCCGCCGGCGCAGACGGCGTGTACCACTCGTGGCAGACCGCGGTGAACGGCGCCTGGTCGCAGTGGCGGTTCGCGGGCGGTCCGCGCAACGCGCAGCTGGCGGTGGCGTCCAACGCGGACGGCCGGCTGGAGGTGTTCGCGCTGTCGGACACCACGTTCGACCACATGTGGCAGACCGCGCCGAGTGCGGGTTGGTCCGGTTGGCAGAACTTCGGCACCGGTGGATACCGGCTGGCGGCGGGCAACAACGCCGACGGCCGTATCGAGGTGTTCGCCTCCAACGCCAACGGCGTCTTCCACCGCTGGCAGACCGCGCCCAGCAGTGGCTGGGCCGGGTGGGAAGGCGTCGTCGGCGGCCCGGCCAATTCGCGCCTCGCCATGGAGAACGCACCCGATGGACGACTCGAGGTGTTCGCGCTGTCCGACTCGACGTTCAAGCACCTGTACCAGACGGGTGTGAACGGCGGTTGGTCGGCCTGGGAGGACTTCGGCGGCGGCGGCCACGACGTCACGGCCAGCTACAACCAGGACGGCAGGCTCGAGGTGTTCGCCTCCAACGCCAACGGTGTGTTCCACCGCTGGCAGACCAGCCCGACCACGTGGTCGGAGTGGACGGGCACCGGCGGCGTCTCCAACGCCGAGCTGACCACGTCACGGTCGGTCGACGGCCGGGTCGAGGTGTTCGCGATCAACGCCACCACCGCGAGCCACTCCTGGCAGACCGGCCCGAACGCGGCGTACTCGCAGTGGGAGACCTTCGGTGGCGGCGGCACCGAGATCGGTGCGAGCAACAACGCCGACGGTCGCATCGAGGTGTTCGGCACCAGCCATGCCGGTGTCTACCACCGGTGGCAGACCGGGTTCGTCACATGGTCGGAATGGGCCTGGCTGAACGATTCGGGCCCCGCGATCAACTAGGGGGTGCTCGCCTCGCGGCGTGGTCGGACTGGGTCGTGGAGAGGTTCAGGGGCGCTGCAGCCACGTCGTGTACCAAGCGCGGAAACCAGGGCTCGTGGGGGTGAAGCCGCCCCAGTCCGGGTCGATCCGCCAGATCTCGCCCGCGTGCCGGCCGGTCAGGATCAGACGGATGTACATGCCGCAGCCCTCTTCGGCCAGCATGAGCGTGCCCGGGGTCAGGTCACCGGTCGGTACGTTGACCCGGCCGGCCAGGGGTTCGGTGAGAGGAAACGGCGCGGCGAGCCGCCCGGGCAGCCGGTCTTCGGCCCACTCGTCGTCCACGGCCCAGTCGTCGTCGGCCTCCGCGCGCGGACGGGTCAACGGCATCAACCCATGGGCGGGGCCTGCGGGACCGTTGCCCACCCGCGCGACGAAGGAGCGGTACTCGGCCGGCAGGTCGATGCCGTGGGCGTCTTCGAACGTCCTGATCTCCGCCTCCGGCAGCGGGGGCTCCAACACGTACCGATGCGTGGCCGCCCCAAAGCGCGCCTGCTCCGGGTCCCGCGCCGCCAGCTCCCGTATCCGGGCACGCACGCCTCCCTCGTCCCAGCTCTCCACCCGGCGAGCCTAACAACCCGGAGTGGTCGACCGAATCGCCGATGGCGTGCTGTGCTCCGGCGTCAGTGGACTTCGTACGCCCGGGCGAGTACGCCACGGTCGTGGCCATGGCCCGGCGCAGTACGGGCCGGGGGGAGGCGTCGGCGTCCTTGAGGAGACAGGCGGACGGTGGCTGTTCCGGTGTAGCGGCGTGCCCGGATATCGTCGAGGTAGGAGGTCCAGTACGCGCCCAGGTCGAAGTCGGGCGGGCGGTCGAACCGCTCGTCGCCGAGCACCGCGTCGAGGACCTGGGAGACGCGGTAGCTCGCCGTCCGTTATCCGTGGCGGCCACGACGTACCAGGTCCCGGACTTGAGTACGAGGCCGAAGGGACGGAGGCGGCGATCCACCTCCTGCGGCGCCCGCCATCGGCGGTAGCGCACGTCCACCACCCGCTGGGTGAGCACCGCGTCGACGAACAGGGGCGGATACGGCGTCGGCTCGGGTTCCCGGTACCAGCCGGGAGCGTCCAGGTGGAACACCTCCGCGGTACGCGCCGCCTCCTCGCGCGGCCCCGCCGGCAGTGCGGCCATCAACTTCAGGCGTGCCGCCGTCACCTCGGCCGCGAGCCCCAGGTCGGCGGCGGGTCCGGCAGCCCGGCGAAGAACAACGCCCGCGCCTCGCTCTCGCTCAACCCGGTCAGCCGGGTGCGGTAGCCGTCGAGCAGCCGGTAGCCGCCTTTGCGGCCCGGCTCGGCGTAGACCGGGAATCCGGCGGCCTGGAGGCGCGCCAGGTCGCGGTAGCCACCGTGTGGTCCTGCCGCCCCGGAGAGCACAGTGGTGCCGCACTGATCCGAGACAGTGTGCTGCCCGTGCTGCCTGAGACGGGGCCCGCGCCACTCGCCCTCCTGGCCACCGAACCAGCGTCCAACACCTTCCCCAGGCTTCCGGTGCGCACCGGAGAGTACGTCGCCGTGCTCTTCGCCTCGTACCCCGACGAGCGCGCGCACCGCCGGCACCTCGCCGCCATCCAGGCCCACCCCTCGCGCGCGACGAGATCCTGCCGGGCATCGAACGAGCACAGACGGCAGCTTCCCGAACGCTCCGGCCGGCGCCCACCGGCCGCTCGCTCCTCTCCTGACGCCGCCTCCAGCCCGGCCCGTACGCGACGAAGGCGCCCGCCGTCGGCCCCCGGACCGCACGAGCGGTGGACGGGGGCCGACGGGCGGGCGCCTGAACGTGCGGGAGCGTCAGGCGGCGAAGGACCTCTCCAGGCGCGGGATCAGGTCCCGGAGGTCCTGTTCCCAGCAGCCGGCGTTGTGGCCGCCGTTGCACTGGGTGCCCCAGCCGGAGCCGTCGCCGTAGTTGACGTAGTAGTAGGACATGCCCAGGGCGTCCATGCTGGCCTTGACGTTCTTGGCCGCGCCCGCGACCCAGAACTCCGGCTCCAGCGGTGAGCCGCCTCCGTCGCCCACGTAGATGGAGACTCCGACTCCGCCCTTGGCGAGCCTGTCCATGTGCTGCGACGGGTCGACCTCGTTCCAGCGCCAGTCGGCGTTGAACACCGGGTACGGCGAACCGAACGCCGCGTCACTGTCCACCGCGGGCTTGTACGGGGATTCGTTGGGGTCGCAGGATCCGGACGAGGAGCCGCAGATCGCACCGGTCGCGTCGATGAGGGAGGCGACGACGGCGAACCGCAGGTCCATGGACCGGGCCGAGAAGTCGATGTCTCCCGACAGGGACGCGGTCTGGCTGAACAGGTCGGGACGGGCCTGGGCGTAGTGGAAGGCTCCGAAGCCGCCCATGGAGACGCCGGCGATGGCCCTCGCCTTCTTGGTGGCGATGGTGCGAAGGTTCGCGTCGATGAACGGGATCACCTGCTTGAGGTGGAAGTTCTCCCAGTTCTGGGCACCGGCCGCGGTCTTCTGGTTGAGCCAGTTGGCGTACCAGCCCCGTGCGCCGCCGTCCGGGATGACCGTGATCATCTGGTCCGAGATGGTCAGGGCAGGGTAGTTCTGCTGGATCGGGTCGTCGGGCGATCCGTGCAGGAAGTACAGCACGGGGTAGCGCCTGCCCGGGTCGTCGTAGTAGCCGCTCGGCAGAATGATCTTGATGTGCTGCTCACCCGCGACCTCGGGCGTGGTCACGGTGAGGTGGAAGTTGGTGGCGGTTCCTTGCGCCGTGCCGACCTGGGTCAGACCGAAGCCGTTCGTCATCGGCGGCGGCGTGGTGCCGCCGTCGGCCGCCTGCGCCGAAGCCACCGGCGCGACCATGGCCACGGCGGCGATCATCCACGCCACCGCCAGTCGCCACCAGTTCGATCTCCTTGTCACAGCGTGCCCCCTGGTGAGTCTCGTGAGTGTTATCGGCATGCTCAGTCCAGAACCTTGATCCGCAACTCCGGTGAGGCCGCGATCTGCTCCTCGGTGAACCGCTCGGTCACCCATTGGCCCGCCGAGAAGAGTTTGGTCTGATCGGCATAGTGCGGTGAGTTCGGGTCGGCCGACTGGGAGTAGGCCATGACGGAGTACGCCTCGGGCGGTCCGTCGGTGGTGAACCGCACCTGCTGGATGAAGCTGGAGCCGAAGACGATGTCCAGCTTTCCGTCGACCTGGCCGGGAGTGATCACGTTCAGTACGCCCAGTTCGCCGATCGAGCCGTGGATCGGGATCTGCTCTTGGCCGCGCGTGACCTTCTGGATGTCCGACAGTGGCGCGTTCAGCGGGACGCCCGCCTTGCGCAGCGCGTGGACTGCCCGGGCCAGCGCGTCGCGGACGGCGGAGTTGCCGGAATCAAGCGAGTTGGGCGTGTGGACCGGGTCCTTGGGGTCGAATGCGACCCGCCACGGCAGTTTGTCGATCGACTGGCCGCCTTGCAGGCGGACCCAGAAGTTCGCGAACAGCCAGGATCCCCGGCTGTCCGCCGTGTAGTTGTGGTCCTTCCAGGCGGCCAGGATCGGGCATGCCTCGCTCACGTTGACGAGGTTGCCGTCCACCAGGACGAGCCCGAAGGGGGCGCCTTGGCAGGCCTCCACCGTCGCGTTGAGGGTCAGGTCGGCCGCCCTGCTGTTGTCGGCGAACAGCAACTTGCCCATGGTCTCCGGTGTGAAGCCCTTGCCCGGCAGGCCGTCGGTGCCGTTGATCCGGTTCCGCGCGGTCAGGATCAGCTCCTGGGTCCGCAGCGACCTGGGCGTCGCGGCGTCGCCCATCACCTGGGGGAAGGACAGCGGCTGCTCGGGGTTGGCCAGCCAGGCGCTGTCGTTGGCGTTGCCCGCGAAGTCGGACCGGATGAGGCGCGGCTGCTTGTGCGGGGCCAGCAGCCCTGGCGCGACCGCGTTCGGGTCGTTGGGCCAGTCGCACTCGCTGCGCTTGCCGTCGAAGATCGAGACGGGCGGCACGTTCGACGGCCGCAGCCCCGGGTTGAACAGCAGCTGACCGGTCATGGTGAGGCACGACGTGGCGTGCTCGTCGGTGATGTTCGGGGTGGCCTGGATGTCCGCGTACAGGGCGTTGCCCTTGCGGTCGGAGGCGACGGTGTTGAAGAAGGGGACGCCCTGCGTGGTCTCCAGGGTGTTCACGACGTCGTGGACGTCCTTGGCCTGGTCCAGGCGGAACCAGGTGTTCAGCGCCCGCAGGTTGTCCATGTTCACGTCGCGCACCGCGTGCGCGCTGACGACCCAGGGCAGGGAGATGCCCTGGATCGAGGTGGTGATCGGTCCGTAGCGGGTGGACCACAGGGTTCTGGTGACCCTGCGGATCGAGCCGTCGGCGTTGCGCACGTCGACACCGACCTGCTGCGAGGTCATCTGCTCCCATTTACCGTCGACGAGGTACTTGGTCGGGTTCAGCGGATCCACCTGCACGTCGAACAGTCCGAAGGGAGCGACGGTGGCGACAGTGTGGCTCCAGGCGACGTTGTCGTTGTAGCCGATGTTCACCGCGGGGAGTCCGAGCAGACTGGCCCCGGAGACGTTGAGCTTTCCCGGGATCGTCAGGTGGCTCTGCCACATCCGGTTCTTGCCCTGCCACGGGAAGTGCGGGTTGGCCAGCAGCATGCTGGTGCCGCCGGACACGCCCTGCGACCCCACCGCCAGGGCGTTGCTGCCCATGCCCTGCTGGTGGCTCGCCGCCATCGCGTCGCTGATCTTCTTCGCGGTCTCGGCGGCCTTCGCCTTCGCGGCCTTCGAGGTCTTCGGGGTCTTCGGGGTCTGCGCGGCCGCCTCGGGTGAGGAGGCCGGCGGCGCGGCGGCCGACGCGCCCGGGGGCGTGGCGTTCACCATGCCGTCCAGCAGCGCGTCGGCGCTGCCCATGATGATCTCGGCGTGCGCGTGCCGGTAGACGTCCAGCTCCGTGATCGGCCGCACCCAGGCGGCACCACGGCAGGCCGGGTCGGTGATGTTGTTCACGCCCGTCTCGGACAGGTACCGGTTGTATCCCTGGACGTAGCCGCGGATGGCCTCTTTCACCTCCGGCTCCGGCCCGTTGGGGGCGGGCAGGGCGAGCAGCCGCTCCACCACCCCGTTGTCCTTGATCCGTTGGAAGTACAGGTCGCTGTTGAGATTGGTGGTGGTGTTCTGGTCCTTGCCGGGGCTCGTCTTGCCATCGGGTCCCAGGTGGCGTGAGCGCTGGGCGTTGACCATCAGATAGGTGTCGGCCAGGGTGCAGATGTTGTCCTTGGCCGCCGCGTATCCGTAGCCCGTTCCGAGGCCCTCCCAGTCGGAGGCGGTGATGTGCGGGATTCCGTACTCGGTGTAACGGATCGTCGGCTTGTCCGGCCCCGGTTCGGCGGCGGCCGCTCCGGTGGCCGCGGGCCCGGTGACCGCCGTCGTGCTCATCACCGCCGCTGCGGCCGCGACCGCCATCGGCAGCCCCGCTCTGTGTCTCCTCCGCGCCATCGAGCCGTCCTTCCCCTGTCCACAGGCCGTCGTCTGAACGCGGCCACGCTAGGGAGGACCGATGAAATCTCGATGATGCCGCGGCACCCCAGGGGCGCCGGCGCCGTCCGCCGCTCCGCCCGGCCCTGAGAGGCCGGGGCGAACGGCATAACCGACGCGCCGACGTCTGTCAGTCCGTAATCTTCCGGGGTCTCCCGGGGCTGTCCCGTTGCTACCTTCCAGACCGCCCGCTCCTCGGCCACGCGGGTATCCCGCACGTCCATCCCATTCACCCCGAGATTGCGAGGGGGAGGAGCGTCTCGTGCTTGCTGGACTTTCCCGACGCGCACCGGCCTGTGTCCTCGCCGTTGCGGCGGCCCTGCTGCTGCCGGCGCTGGTGCCCGCTGCTCCGGCCGCGGCGCGGACCGCCGCGGCCGAAACCGCGGCGTGCCCGGCCGCCGGTTTTGTGTCCCAGCACTTCCACAGCGGCCACAACGGCGTCGACATCGCCAACGATGTCGGGACGCCGATCTATGCCGTAGGCGACGGTGAGGTGACCATCTCCGGGCGCGAGCCCGGCTACGGCCAGTGGATCCGGGTCCAGCACCCCGACGGGAGGATCTCCGAGTACGGGCACATGTCCCGGCGGGATGTCTCCGTCGGTGACCGTGTCGCGGCAGGTCAGCAGATCGCCCTGATGGGCTCTGAGGGGCAGTCCACCGGCCCCCACCTCCATCTGCGGATCTGGGGTGACCGGTCCGCCTCCTACGGCATCGACCCCGAGGTCTACCTCGCCGAGCGCGGCGTCGTGCTGCCCTGCACTCCGGGCAACGGCCCGCGGCCCCGGCCGCTTGTGTATCCGGCGGAGTCGGGCCGGGTGGTGTCGGCGCGGTCGGCGGACGGGCGTCTCGAGGTGTTCGCCGCCGGAGCCGACGGCATCCACCACGCCTGGCAGCAGGAGGTCAACGGCAACTGGTCGGCCTGGGAGGCCCTCGGGGGCCCCGGCAACGCGGAGCTCGCGATCGCGCCCAGCGCCGACGGCCGCCTGGAGCTGTTCGCCCTCAACGGCAGCACCTTCCAGCACCGCTGGCAGCTGAGCCCGTCCGGTGGCTGGTCGAACTGGGAATCCTTCGGCGGTGGCGGCCGGGACACCGCGGCCGGTGTCAACGCCGACGGCCGTATCGAGGTCTACGCGTCCGGCCCGGTCGGGCTCTTCCACCGTTATCAACTGGCCCCGAACGGCGGCTGGTCGGAGTGGGAGCCCACCGGCGGCGGCCCCACCGACAGCCGCGTGGAGATGGAGAAGTCGCCCGACGGGCGCCTGGAGGTCTTCGCCCTCAACGGCGATACCTTCCAGCACCGGTACCAGACGGCCCCCAACGGCGGCTGGTCCCCGTGGGGCGCCTTCGGCGAGGGCGGCCGCGACCTGACCGTCGACCACAATGCCGACGGCCGCCTGGAGGTCTTCGCCTCCGGACCGGTCGGCGTTTTCCACAAATACCAGACGAGCCCCACCAGTTGGTCCGAATGGGAGCCGACCGGAGGCCCCGCCGGCTCGCAGCTCACCAGCGAACGTACCCCCGACGGGCGCGTGGAGGTCTTCGCCATGAACGGCAGCACCGCCATGCACATGTGGCAGAGCGCCGTCAACGCGCCCTACAGCGACTGGGCCGCCTTCGGAACCGGCGGCACCGAAGTCACCGCCGCCACCAACGCCGACGGCCGGATCGAGATCTTCGGCACGAGCCACGCCGGCACCTTCCACAAATGGCAGACCGGCTTCACCACCTGGTCCGAATGGAGCTGGGTCAACGACACCCCCGGCCCCACCCTGAACTGACCCTCTCCCCCAACCCCCTCGATCTGTCCCGTGGTCGGCTGTGCCCTGTACGGCGCGCGGCCGACCAGGCGGTCTTTCTGGAGTGACTCGTGCTTCCGATCAGCAGACGGAGCCTGTTGCGCGGTGTTGCGGGGGCGGGCGTCCTCCCGTTCCTGGGCGCCGGCCCGGCCGGCGCCGCGGCCTCCGAGGAGGCCCTGGCCCCGCACTGGGCCGGTGCGGGACCCTTCACGTACGTCTACGATCCGTCCACCCCGGCCGGCCCGCGCTACCTCAACGACCACACGCTGATCAAGGCTCAGGGCCGCTGGCACCTGTTCGGCATCGTCGGGGACAGCGCGCCGCGCGGCGAGGCCCCGGACAGCTCGGCGGAGATCACCTTCGCCCACGCCTCCGCGGCGAGCCCGCACGGGCCGTGGACCACCCACGCCGACGCGCTCACCGTCGACCCGTCCTATTTCGGCGAGGAACACCTGTGGGCGCCGCACGTCGTCGAGGCCGACGGCACGTACTGGATGTTCTACGCCGCGGGCGGCGGGAGCGGCGCCGCGATCAACCTCGCCACCTCGACCGACCTGTTCACCTGGACCCGGGAGCCGTCCGGCCCGCTGTTCCGGGGGCTCGCCGCGCGTGACCCCATGGTGCTGCGGGTCGGCGGCGAGTGGGTCATGTACTACACAGAACTCTCGGGCGCGGGCGGCCACCATGTCGTGGCCTACCGGCGTTCCGCCGATCTGCTGCACTGGAGCGAGCCGGGCGTGGCGTTCACCGACGCGAGCACGGACGCGACCGTCTCGGTCACCGAGTCGCCGTGCGTCGTCGAACGGGACGGCTGGTACTACCTGTTCATCGGACCCCGCAACGGCTACGAGGGCACCGACGTACTGGCGTCGCGGGACCCCTTCCACTTCGAACTGGCCGGGTACGCGGGACATGTGGCCGGTCACGCCGTCGAGGTCGTGCGAGACGGGGAGGCGTGGTACGCCGGCGCCGCGGGCTGGTTCCGCCACGGGCTGTACGTGGCGCCCCTGTACTGGCGGGACACGCCACCGCCGTGGCAGAGCCCCGACAACCCGGTGGCCGGCCTCGATGTGCACGGCCGGCTGACGGTCTTCGCACTCGACGCCACCGACCGCTCGATGCTGCGGCGCGTCCAGACCGACCCGTACGCCGACACCTGGTCGGAGTGGGAGCCCTTCGGGGGGCCGGCCGGCGCGGATCCCACCCTAGGCCGCAACGTCAGCGGCAGGCTCGAGGTGTTCTCCCTCGCCCCGGGCGGCGTCAACCTGCACCACCGGGTGCAGCGGCCGGACGGTGGCTGGCACGCCTGGGAGGAGTTCGGCGGCCCGGCCGGGGCAGCCCCTGCCGTCGCCCGGGACGCCGACGGCCGGCTGGAGGTGTTCGCCCTGAGCCCCGGCGGCGCCTCCGTCGCGCGGCGCCGGCAGGGTGCGCCCGGATCCCTGAGCTGGGATCCGTGGGAGCCCGGCTTCGGCGGGTCGGCGGGCGCGCCACCGGTGGTCGCGGCGAACGCGGACGGCCGGCTGGAGGTGTTCGCCCTCTCCCCCGGCGGCTCCGCGATCTACCACCGCTGGCAGCAGGCGCCCGGCGGCCCGTGGACCGCGGGATGGCACCGGTTCGGCACCGCGGCCGGCGCCGCGCCTCGGGTGGCCAGGGACGGCAGCGGCCGGCTCGCCGTCGCCGCGATCGGTCCGTCGGGTGTGGGGGCCTTCGCCCGGCGTCAGGCCGTGCCGAGCGGTGGCTGGGACGACTGGCTGGGGCTGTTCGGCTGGAGCGCCGCCGCCCCGGCGTTCGCCGCCAACGCCGACGGCCGGCTGGAGGCGTTCTCCGTCACGCCCGGGGGCGCCCGGCTGGGCCACCGCTGGCAGGTCGCTCCGGGCGGGGACTGGCATCCCGGCGGCGAGTTCGGTGAGCCCGGCATCAGGCTCGTCGCCACACCCACTGCCGCGCTCGACTCCACCGGGCGGCTGCACGTCTTCGCCGTCACGGTCGCGGGCGGGATACGGACCCGCGTCCAGGACCGGCCGAGCGGCGGGTGGCAACCATGGACGGCCTTCGGCGACCGCAGGGTCGCGCCTCTCGTGTCGGGCAGTCCCGCTCTGTGAGCGACAGGGTGCGGATCTCGCCAAGTGAACGGGGACATCAGTGTTTCGTCGGCGCCGGGAAGTCGCCCGGTACGCCGGTTCCTTCTGTCCCCGCACGGTGACTTTCCCCACCTTGCGCGACACGGCACGAGGCATTCGCACCCGGCACGGGAGGACACCTCCCGCCCCGGGCCGTCCGCGGCGGCAGGCCGTTGCCGCGTCGCCTCGGCGGGAGACCCCCGGGCCGAACACCCGGGCACAGACCCGGAAACAGCCGCAAATCGGCGCCCCTGGCACGGAACCGTGGTGACCTGAGGCACAGCGAACGGCGCGCCCCGCGCAGCACGTCTCGGACGCCCTGGTGAGAGCGGTCCAGGAGCCTCCTCGCCCCCATGCGGCGGGGCCGGCCCGGCCCCGTCGGCGGTCCCGGTGAAGTGGCCGAAGTACGCCGGTGAACTCTGGTGACCCGTGAGTATCGTTCCGCTCGTCCGGCAAGTGCGACGTGGGGGCACGGGGGGTGCGGTGAGCGGCGTAGTGGTCCATCTGCCGCAGGGAAGCGGTGGCGCCGACGGCGGCGAACCGCACGGTGACGCGGTGACGTTGCGGCTCGGCCCCGGCGAGGTCGCCCGCTTCGGACGGGGCTCCGCGACGGTTCCCGTGGAGCTCCGTCTCGCCGACCCCGCGATCTCCCGGCTCGCCGGGGAGATCCGCGTGACCGACGACCACTGGCAGCTGACGAACCACAGCACCACCCACAGCTATCTCGTGGAGAATCCGGAGGGAGCGGGGGAATACCTGAGGGTTCCGCCGCGACGGGTCGGGGCTCCCATCCCGTTCGAGTTCTCCCGCGTCGTGCTGCCGACCCGCGGTGACGCCCCCATCTCCTTCCAGGTGTTCGCCCCCGACCACCTCTACCTCGACCCGGAGGCGGGCGTTCCGTGGGGAACGAGCACGGTCACCGCGTACTCCCTGGACGAGACGGCCACGTACTTCCTGGTCCTGGTCGCACTCTGCGAACCGCGCCTGCGTGACCAGTCCCGCGTGGCGGTCCCCACCACTCCCCAGATCGTCGAGCGGCTCAGCGGGCACGTCACCGGCGGCACGCTGACCGCGCGGGCGGTCAGCTCGCACATCGACTACCTCGCCGAGGAGAAGCTGCGCATCGGCGTCGCGGACGCCCACGAGCCCGGCAAGGGCGACCGCCGCAACGGCAAGCGGGAAGAGATCGTCGGGCTCGCGCTGCGGTTCGGGCTCGTACAGGAAGAGCACCTCGCGCTGCTGCCGCCGCTGACCGGGGCCGGCGGGCGGGAGCGGCCGGCAGCACGATGACACCGCCGCACGGCCATGGGGACACCGCGGAACACGACCGCGCCGACCTGCTCCCACCCGGCTGTCAGGTGGGCGACTGGGTGGTCACCGAGCTGATCGGGGCGGGAGGCTGGTCCACCGTCTACGCGGCGCGGCCTGCCGACGGGGACCGGGGCGGAACCGGTGACGCCCGCGCGGGCCGGTCCTCGCCACCCGCCGACGTCGCGCTCAAGATCATGCCGACCGCGGGGCTCGCGCCGCGACAGGCGCGCAGGATCGTGGAGTCCGCCCGCCGCGAGGTCGAGCTCGGGCGCAGGGCCGGACATCCCCGGCTGATCGGTCTCCTGGAGTCGTTCGTTCTCGCCGCACCCGACCGTCCCTCCCTGGAGGGCGCGATCGTCCTGGTCATGGAGCGGGCCGCGGGCAGTCTGCGGGAACTCGTCGACGCGGGCGTGCCCGAGGCCGATCGCGCACGGCTGATCGCCGGAATCTGCGAGGGACTCTCCCATCTCCACCGGTCGGGCTGGGTCCACGCGGATCTCAAGCCGGAGAACGTCCTCCTGGGCCGGGACCGGTCCGTGAAGCTGTCGGACTTCGGCCTCGCCACCGAGCTGACGGGGACCCACGGCTACGCGCCGCCCATGGGCACTTTGGACTACCTGCCGCCCGAGCGCTGGAAGGCCCCCCTCGGCGAACTGGGCGTGCGGGTCCGGCCGACCGCAGACATCTGGGCCCTGGGCATCCTCATTCACGAGGTCTTCGCCTCGGGCGCCTCGCCGTTCCCCGGCGCCACACCGATGGCACGGGGCGCCGCGGTCCAGGAGTACGGCGAGGGGCGTGCCCCGCTGCGCATGGACCATGCCGTGCCGCCGTTCTGGCGCGCGCTGATCGCCGACTGCCTCGCCCCGACCCACGCGGCGCGCGCCCCGCACACCGCCGAGAGCCTGCTCGCTCGTATCACCGCCCAGCGGGAGACACCCGGGGCGGGGCGGCTGCGGGGCCGGGCCCGCGCCGCCGTCCTCGCCACCACGCTGTGCGGGGTTGCCGGCGCG
Organism: Streptomyces sp. TSRI0107; assembly: GCF_001905845.1. GTDB lineage: Bacteria > Actinomycetota > Actinomycetes > Streptomycetales > Streptomycetaceae > Streptomyces. The sequence continues at coordinate 49,029 of NZ_LIVZ01000018.1, forward strand.
GCCCTGTGTTCGGACGCGGTACGGGCGGGCTCGTCCGCACAGTCCGGCCGTACGGGCGCCGCGGTCGCCACCGTCCGGGTGTTCAACGCGGAGCGGGGCTGCCAGGAGCGGGTCGACCGGGACCGGCAGTGCAGTCTGGGCCTGGCGATCGACCCCGCGCAGCCCTACACCGCGGAGAACGTCGTACCGACCAGGGTGTGGCACGGCGACGTCCTCACCGCGGACTGCGAGCTGCCCGACGGGCAGCCCATCATCGACGAGGCGGACCAGCGGTCCACCCACTGGTACCGCGTCCGCCTCCCGCCCGGCTCCGCGCCCCCCACGGCCTGGCTCCCTGCCGTACGGACCAGGGAACGGCCGGCGCTGCCTGAGTGCCCGCACCCCCCGGCCGTGCGCTGACGCACCTCGACGCGCATCGACGAAGGTCGCGCATCATGGAAGGTGGGGGGGTGGGTGGGGAGCGTCGATGAGGAGTGGCGATGACGCTGTCGTTCCTTGAGCCCCTCTACGCGGAGCCGGGCCCGTTCGCCTCCGTGTACCTGGACACCTCCCGGGACGTTGTAGAAGCCCACCGCACGATCGGGGTTGTCGGGGGGTGTGGTGTCCACGGCCTCCTGGAGGTGGCCGACGGCGGCCTCCAGGTCCGTCGGCGCTCCGGTCCGCTTGAACCGGGCCTGCAACGCGGCCCCGAGGTTGGACAGATACCTCGCGCGGTCGGGGTCGTCGGGAGAGCTTGCCTCCACGCCTTTCCGCAGGTGATCGATGGCAGCTTCGAGGTCATGCATCGCGCCCCTGTGCTCAAACCGACGCATGAGGGCGCTCCCGAGTTGGAGAGGAGTCCTGCGCGGTCCGCGTGACCGATGGGGGTGGTCTTCAGCGCCAGCCGGAAGCAGTCGACGGCGGTCTCGAGGTCCGCACCTGCCTGACCCCACTCGAACCGAACGAGCAGCGCGGATCCCAGGGTGGACTGGTAACCGACACGGCCCGGTTTGTCGGCGGGGGTGGCCAAGAGGATGCGCCGCCAAAGATCCACCGTTGCGGAGAGCTGCTCCGGCTCAGGTGGCCCGTACCTCGGCACGACGGACCAGGGCCGGGACTCGGCCGCCTCCACCCGGCTCCGAACTCAGGCTCTCGACAGCCGGCCCGGACCGGGCAGAGGGCTCACTCAGGGCCCCGCGTGCACGAACTGGGTCCACATGCTGGGCCGGGACGGATGGGCGTCCCGGAGGGAGCGGACCGTGTGGTGGAGTGCCTCGGCCAAGAGGCCGACCTCGAGGCGGCCGTCTCGTACCGTGCGCCGATAGGTGTCCACACCGACAGCCGCCGAGGCGTGGTCCCACACCGACCACAGAGTGCCGATCACGTGCCGCCACCCGGCGTACCGCAGGGCCGTCGACAGGGTGATGGCCTCGTCGAGGTGGCGTTGGCCCGGGGAGGCTGTCTTGCACGCGGACAGGAACGCCAGTTCGCCCGGCTGGTGTTCGGCGTCGTAGAGCTCTGCCACGCTCAGCAGCCCGTCGTGAAGGACAAGGCCACCGCGCGAGGGGTCGTCGAGGTCCTGGGTGCCGTGACAAATGAAGTGCACCCACCGATGCGCGCCGGCGGACCGGCGCACCGCGGCCCGGTTCGCCTCTTCGTCGTCGAGGAAGGTGCATGCCCGCGGCCCGACCACCGCGGCGATGCCGTCCCGTTCGAGCCGCGCGTGCCCGAGGTCGTCATGCCCCGGCGTCCGGGACAGAGTGACCACCAGCGGCCGCTCCGGTGCACCGGCCCCGGGCGCCGGCCAGGGTTCCGACGAGCCGGTCAGGGCGCGGTCGGTGAGCGCTCGCAGGGTCGGTGTGTACGACGAGATCACCCGGTCCATGGCGGTGCGGCCGTCACGTGCCTGGTGGTGGCCCGCGGCGTGCAGCGGCAGAAGAGCGAGCGGCCCCGTCGGGCACCACCAGACGCGCGGCCAGTGACCTCCTGCGGCGACGGGAGCGTCATGGCCCATGGCGTCGAGAATGCGACCGACGATGGTGTCCCAGAGCCACGTGTTGGTGCGGGTGAGCACCTGCTCCAACCGCACCCGTGCGGTGAAACGGCGCGGTCCCTCCTCGAACTCGGCGAGTGCCTCCAGATGACACTGCGCGGTGCGGTGCACCTCCTCAGCGGTGATGGGCAGCTCCACCACGCGGACCTCTGACGCGCTCACCACGAGGGCGTCGCAGCGACGGGCCGCGACGTTGACGATGACGACGGGCTCCTGTCGCAGAGCGCGCTGCAGCACCGACAGGTCCGGGGCACGCAGAAAGCTCTCGAACCGCGGTGTCCGGCGGGCCTTGTCGACGAGGTCCTCCCAACGCCGGGCGAGGACCTGCCGGTGGTCGTCGCGGCCCTTCGCGGACAGCGCCCTGCCGATGAGTTCCGTCGGCGGGGCGCCCGCGGCCAGGGCGGTCTGCACCTCTTCGAGTTCAGCGGCCAGACCGGGGTCCGCGCCCCACAGAGACGTCAGGCTGGTGTGCAGCTGCAGCCGTTGCGACCACATGACGGCCCGCCCGTGCTCGAGCAGCTCGACGGCCAGGTCCGGTCTGCCGACGTCGAGCGCGCAGGCGGCTCCTTCACGGGCTGTTCCGCTGTGGTCGGCGAGTACTTCCTGGCGGCCATGAGGGTCCGTGGCGTTGCGCCAGGCGAGCAGGGGAAGGAGTTCGACGGCGAGCTGGTACGCACGCAGGGCGTCTGGTGAGGGCGCGTGCTCCGCCCATGACCGCGCGGCCCGGATGCGCAGCGCGGGTGGGGCCGAGGAGGAGAGCGCGACGGCCTTCCAGGAGGACATCGCCTTCCGCAGACCCTTCGTGCCGTCCAGGCCGGCTCGGAAGCGTGCCATGTGCATCAGGCCGAGCTCGTTCTGCACTTCTGGATCGGCCGCCCCCGTCCTCAGCAGGCGGGACCGCCGCAGCACCTTCACGGCACGGTCCAGGTCACGCCTGTCGCGCAGGGTCTCGAACCGGGTCTGCAGACAGCGGGCGACGAGGACACTGCGCCTCGCGTACTCACGCGTCCCTGGAGGCGTCACCCGGAGGAGGGCGAAAGCGACTTCGAGTGCCTCCGCAAGGTCGGCGTCGGCGCCCTCACGGACGTACCGCAGGAGCAGGACGCGGCACGCGGCCTCCCCTCCTCTGGCACGGAACCGCGGCCCGGCGGACACCACGTTCGCCTTGCTCAGGAGTTCGACCGCCTCGTCCATGTGCCCTGCCGGCGCCGGGACGCGCTCGGCGGCCGTCGCCAGTGCCTCGCCGAGGACGATCTCGGCGTCGGTGACCCGCTCTTCCCGCGGTGGCAGCAGCGACAGCGCCTCCCGGGCCTCGTCCACCGCCCGCTCGATGTCTGCGAGGAGTCCGCGGTGCTCGAACCGGATCCGCCGGGCCTGGCTCAACTGGAGAAGCATGTCGGCGCGCAGCGCCTCGTCGTCGGCTTCGCCCACCGCGACCATGGTCGTGGTGATGGCCTCGTCGAGGTCCGCGGGGCCGGCGGTGAGCGCGAACCGCAGAAGCAGGGCCTGTGCGAGCAGACCGCGGTAGTCGGCGCGCCTGTGTTCGTCGGTGGCCGTCGCGACCGCTGTCCTGAGGGCGTTGAGCGACCGGGTCAGATCGTCCTGCGAGGCCGTCTTCTCGTATCGGCCGAGGTAGAACTCCGCCATGGCCCCCTGGATCTCCGGGTGATCCCCCAGCGGCTCGCCCCAGAGCAGGCCGAGCCTGCGGTCCCGCCCGCGCTGGTCCCTGCGGTACCGTGCGGCCAGCAGGGTGACCGCCAGCGCCCGGTACTCCTTGTTCTCCGGCTCGGCTCCGACAGAGATCTTGGCCGCGGTGACCGCGTCGTCCAGGGCCTTCTCGACGCCATGGACGGTATGCAGCACATAGTGGGCCACGGCGAGTTCGTGGTACGCGGCTGCGCGGGCGGCCGCGTCCTTGCGCGCGTCGCCGGCCAGTGCCCGGGCCGCCTCCAGCCAGCCGAGCAGGTCGGCCGCGTCCTCCGTGTCGGTGTACCGGCGTCGGTGTGCGGTGACCAGCAGACGGGTCGCCGCCGCCCTCGCCTCGGACGTCGGCGCGGAGTCGACGGCGGCCTTGGCCGCCCCCAGGGCCTCGTCCGGTGAACCGTGCCAGAGCCTTTCCTCCGCCCTGAACAGGACGTCCAGCGCCGGGAGCGCGGCCACCGGGTCCTCGTTGGAGGTCAACGGCAGGCCGAGCCTGTGGCGCCCTGCGTAGCTCTCGGCCAGCCCCAGGACGGTCGAAATGCCGTCGAGGAGAGGATCATCCGCTGTGCACAGCGCCCTGGCGCGACGCGCCGACCGCAGACATTCGGCGAGATCAGCGGGATCGCCGGTTTCGATGATCTTCATGACGAGCCCTACGGCGAGCATGGCCGACCAGCGTTTCCGGTCCGCGTGGTTCTCGGGCAGGACGGCGAGGACCTCGCGGGCGATCGCTGTCGTCTCGTCCCTGTCGCTGCCGGAGTTCTCCGCGTGATAGCGCAGGTTGAGCGCCCGGGCGAGCCGGTCGCGGCTGAGCAGCCAGTGCGGGGCGTCCGGGTGGAGTGGACCGGCTGTGTCCCGGAGGACTTCGACCGCCTCGCTCAAGGGTGCGGGATCCTCCGTCGCTTCGAATAGTTCGATGAGGAGCAGACTGAAGTTGAGAGTGCGCTGCAGCTGCGCCGAGTCGTCCTCGGCGGGGAGGGCCACGGCCTCGCGCATGGCCTGCTCGGCGTCTCGGAGGGCGCTTGTCTCCCCGGACAGGGCATGGAGTCGCAGATAGGCGCCGGAGAGGTCACTCCAGCACGTCCCCCGGGCCACCGGGTGAGGTGCCACGTCCAAGGCCGATCTGCCGTAGTGCACCGCGGTGCGCGCGCTGGAGACGTCACCGTCGAGTTCGCTTCTGCGCTGGAAGGCGATGCAGAGGCCGATGAGGACATCCCAGCGGGGCTCCGCTCCCGCGCGCCGCTCCAGCGCATGGCGCAGTGTCGCGATGCTCTTGTCGAGGACGCGCACATCGCGGCTCTCGAGGGCTGCCTCCAGGATCCTCAGGCCCATGCGGCCCGGCTCCAGGTCCCGGTCGGCGCGCAGGTCCTCCAGCAGCCTGGACAACGCGGCGTCCGGCCGTGCGCCGGCCTGCTGCAACCTGGTCGCGAGGAGGATTGCCTGCTCGCGGTCCTCCGTTCCCGCGCCCAGCGGCTGTGCCTGGAGCCGGGCCAGCCGGAGGCGGAGCTCGAACTCGACGGCCCGGTGCGCCAGCTCAGGGGCGACGAGCGGCGCCAGATCGTGGATCGCGGCGAGCAGCGCGGGGACCTCGTCGTCCATCGCCCCCGCGAAGTCGCCGTCCCGCGCCGATGCGACGCGCCGGCCGAGTTCCGTCAGCAGGGACATCATGGCCAGATCGGTGGGTGATCGCCTCGTGCTCACGGCTCACCTCCCGGCGGGGTGTCCAGGCTCTGCCGGGCGTGTCGGTAACCGGGGAGCAGCCAGGCAGGACCCCGGCCCCGGTGGGCGGTGACGATCCAGGTGATCTCCATGACCAGGGCCACCAGCACGACGGCGACACCGATCCAGCGGCCCGGTTGGGCGCTGCGCGGCACGAGCAGGGCGGTGAGGCCGATCAGGTGAGCGGTGAGGGCGAGGTCGTAGGTCCAGCGCGCCCGCCGGAAGTAACGGCCGCTGAGCCAGAGGTCCTTGCGCTGGACGTCGAGAGCGGCGCGTGCCACGGGACGGCCTTGCAGCCAGGATGCGCGCTCCGCGGGAGGCGCTGCGTACAGCAGGCCTGTGCAGGTCAACTGCACGCAGAACACCATGAGTGTCGAGCCCGCCGCGAAGGCCGCCACCGCCCAGTCGGCCAGGAGAGGGGTGCGCTCCGCGGTGACGAGCAGTCCGATCGTGGCGAGGCCGAAGCCCGCGAGCAGCGGAGCGGCGATAGTGCCGAGCGACCGCATGGCGTCGGTCGTGCCCAACGGATAGACGACCTGCCAGCGGGGCTCGTTCAGGTCCGGCCTCACACTTCCGCCGTACTGCCCGCAGTGCACCCGTCTGTGTGCTCACCCACCCCGAGGCACTCGGGACACTCGTCGAGCCTGACCGGCGGGGCTCCCCGGAAGGAACCCATGACGACGGACCTGGTGGTCACCCCGAGGACGACACCGTTGGCGGCGACGGCGAGGCGCTCGGCGCCCGGGTGTTCCAGGAAGTACGTCTCGACGACCGCGGCGGCGGCCTCCAGCGAGATGCCCCCCGGCAGCTCGATCCTCTCCGCTCCCTCGGCAGCGGCCGACCTGTCGAACAGAATGTCAAAGTCGCTCACATCAGACTCCACGAGAACGCCGCAACTGGGTGTAACAGCCTGAGCCATCGCAGCCACGTCGGTCAGGGCGCGCACGGGAGCGCACGGGTGGCGCGAATCGCACGGCACGCTCCTCGTGGGCACCGTCGCTCGCCGTTCGTGTCGAGCGGCAGGACGTCACCTCTCGCACACCAGCCCCGTGGAGACCTCGAGTCACCTCGCTGCTCGCCCATGCCGAGCAGGCGGCCGATGGAGGGGACGTCGGTGGGGCGTTCGGTCTGCACCCAGCGCAGCAGTCCCCGGCCGGTCATGGCGGCGAAGTCGGTGGTCGTCATGGCCGTCCTCCTTGCAGGGTGCTGGTGCCGCCGTGGGAGGCGGTGGTGAGGAAGGCGTGGTCGAGGAGGTCTTCCTGCACCGGGGTGCCGAGGAGGCCGGCCAGGCACCAGGCGTCGGTGCCGGGCCTCACCTGGATCCTTGGGTACGGTGCGGGCGCGCTGGACGCCGTGGGACTGCCAGGGGTTCTTGCCGAGGAAGAGGGAGACTTCGGCGCGGGTGAAGTCCCCGGTGGTGTGTCCGCCGGTGAGGTGGGCGTCGACGAACTTCGCCGGTCTTCTCCTGGGCGAGGGAGTTGGAGCGGTATCGGGCGCCGAGGGGCGCGTAGCAGGGCGTCGCTGTAGGCGCCGCCGCGGTGGTTGCCCTGTCCCCCGCCGCCGCAGAAGAAGATCGATTCGCCGCCGTGGGTGTCGCGCACGGTCTTCAGGCGGGCGGCGATCTGGCGGATGGCGGTGTCCCAGGCGATCGGAGTGAAGGTGCCGTCCGCCTCCCGGCGCAGCGGGGTCGTCAGCCGGGGTGCCGCCGTTTTGGTAGTGGTCCGAACGCAGGCTCGCACAGAATGCACGCGCTCTTGTGTCACGTCGCGGTGTCGGCGGTCATCTGCCCTGGCTCCTCATGCGGTGGGCAGTTGGGGCAGCCCGCGGCCCCGGGGGGGAAGCGGCCCGGGGCGCGGCTTGTTGCGGTGGGTGAGGTGCTGGTCAGCCGAGCGGGTTGGTGGTGTCGCGCAGGGTGGCCAGCGCCGGGGCGTACATGCGGGCCTTGATGGTGCCGAGCGTGTCGCCGGCCTTGTTCACCTGTGCCTGGGCGATCTCGATGGCGGTGGAGCGCACGGCGTCCTCACCGACCGCCTGGTCGACAATGCCGACGGCCGCGGCGTCGGTGCCGCCGTAGCGGCGGGCGGTGAGCATGGCCTCGTGCGCGGTCTGCGGGGCCAGCCGGGACTGGATGAGGGCGGCCATGCCGGGCGTGAAGGGGATGTTGATGTCCGCTTCCGGCAGGCACCAGTAGCCGCGGTCGGCGCGCATGACACGGAAGTCGTGGGCGAGGGAGAACATCGCGCCGGCGGCGAAGGTGTGCCCCTGCATCGCGGCCACCGTGACGACCGGCAGCGACAGCATCCGCGCGAACAGCTCGTGGACGGAGACGACGTAGTCCTGGTGCTGGTCTGCGTGGGCGAACAGCCAGTCCAGATCGAGCCCGTTGGAGTAGAACTTGCCGGTGGCGGCGGTGACCAGGGCGCGAGGTCCTTCCGCCTTCTCCACCTCGTCGAGCGCGGCACTGACGGCGGTGAGCCAGTCGGGGTGGAAGCGGTTCTCACCGTCTCCAAGGTCCAGGACGAAGACGTTGTCCTGACGGTCGAGCGAGGGCATGGCGACTCCTTCGAGCTACGTAGATGAAGCGGCTGGGCGGCGCGAGCTACGGCCGAGTACCGGATTCGGCGCCAGGGCGGTCACGCAGGGCGTAGAGGAGCAGGTCGTGGATCTCGGCTGCGGCGGCCTCGATCGGGGCGGTGCTCTGCTCGGCCCGGCACATGATCACCGCACCTTCGACCGCGGCGATGATGAAGGCACCGAGCCGACGGCTGCGTTCCTCGCTCAGGCCGTGCCGCAGGAGGAGGGCCGCGAGGGCCTCCTGCCAGCGGGTGAAGACGGCGGCGGCGGAACGGGCAAGCTGGGGCGCATCGTCATTGGTCTCCACGGCCACCGCCACGATCGGGCAGCCGGCCCTGAAGCCGCTCTCCACGAGCCGGTCACGCCACAGCAGGAGTAACGCGTCGACCGCCGCCACCGGATCATCCGCCTGCATGGCAGCGTCGATCAGCCCTGCGATGAAGTCCCCCGCCAGTGCCACCGATTCGTCGATGAGCTGCGTCCGCCCGCCGGGGAAATGGTGATACACCGAGCCCCGAGGAGCTCCGCTGTGGGCGAGCACCCGATCGATACTGGTCGCGCTCGCGCCGTACTCACGCAGCAGAGCGGCAGCACTGAGGATCATCCGGTCACGGCTGTCACTCCTGCGCGGACTCACCTGCCTAGCACCTCCTGACGACGTGGCCCTCCGCAAACGGACGGGCTACCTGCCGGTAACTTATGGGCTATGGCATAGAACATGCAAGGGAGGCGCGGGCGGTCATTGAATCCGCAGCGATGGCAGCGCTTGGCCGAGATGCGCACCAGCTATGGCGGTGCCCCTGAGCGCGCTCGGCTCAACCCGCTGAACATGCTGGGGGGACGCAGCGCACTCTCGAAGTCGCCCGCTTCGAGGCACGCGGATGCGGGACATCACCGTCTCGAAGGCGGGTGCATCACCTGCTTGGCCTGCGGTGACGGGGAAGGCGAGGGGCCGTGCGCGGCCGTCTGCGGCCAAGTGGACCTACGACCGACCGCTCGCTCCACCACGTACAGCCCATGCCCACCAACACCCCGGTAATACGGCCGGATTGGAAAGGGCTTATCTTCTCGGGCATGGATCATCAGGGAGAGTTTCGTCGGGCAGCGCTTGAGTTGGGCATCCCGGGCGACGAGATCAGCAGATTTAGCCAGCACCTTCGATTGTCGATCGGATTGTCCGTGGGCGGTGGTTCTCCGGTCGGGCAGTTCGGTGGGTTGCCTCGGCTGCCGGTGGGCATGAAGTGGCCGTCCGCCGGGGACATTTCGTTGCCGTTGCTCCTTTCCGTCGACTGTGGGGCGCTGCCGAGAGTCGACGGCTTCGATCTGCCGGTGGACGGGACGCTGCTGTTCTTCGTGAACCGGGAGATGGACCATGAAGATGGTTCCGGGAGGTACGCGCGAGTCGTGTATGTACCGGACGGCACCGAAACCGCGGTCGCGGAAGCCCCCAGTTCCAAGTGCGTCCGCGAGCAGCTCGACGTCAGCGCCAAGCTCAGAGCCGAACTGCCCCTTTGGCTCCAGGAGGGCGACGAGGACTGGCATGAATTCTGGGAGGATCTCGATTGGGAGGACATGTCGCCCTTCCAGCAGCAGTTGGCCCGGTACATGGAGCGTGACCTGCCGCACCTGGACGAACTTCGGGCTCTGGCCCACGACCTCTGGCCGTCTGGCGCCGGCCTTGTCATCGGAGGGTATGCCGATGACGAGGTGATCAACAGCGTTGCGGAGCAGACCCTCGCGGGACGCGAGAAGGCAGGCAAGATCCCAGCCGTCCCGATCGCGCAATGGTATTCCCACCTGGAGAAGGAAAAGCACCGGCTGACGAGCGAATGGATATCGCTCGCCCGTGAAGCCCGGGTCTACGAGGAGTACTACACGAGTTTCGTGATCCGCCACGACGACTTGGCCGCCGCTCGGGTGGACAAGGCGCTAGCCGTGACCCATTTCGAGGCCCCGTGACCAGGTTCGGGGCCAGGGGTCGAAATCCAGGTTGCGGAAGGCGTTCTCGACAAACCGGGCCGCGAGGTGTCGTGCGGCATTCAGGTCGCCACCGCGATCGATGATGTGCTCACACAGACCTGGAGGGCCACGCCGACGCAGGCGGCGGCGAGGGCATCGGCGTTGGAACCGACGTCGGGTTGCGAACACCTCTTCACGGCGCTTGATGAGGCTGGTGAGCTGCTCGGTCACGCCGGTGACGACTTCGCGTCTCGGCGTCGCCGGACGGTCGCCGGTCCTTTCGCCCCGGAAGAGCAGGTTGAAGCCTTCCGCGCGCTCGGCCGCGAAGCGGAGGAGTGGCTCCATGCCGGCCTGGGACAGCTCCGCGAGGGGCAGATGGCTGCCTCGCTCGTAGGCATTGGCGACCCATTGCCGGAAGACCTCGGCCTCGCGTCGTACGACGAGCAGGTAGATGTGCGGCGGCGTACCCTCTGCGTGGAAGACGGCGCGTGCCGCGTCAAGGGGGTCGCCCTTCGTCGAAGCGGTGGCTTGGTACGGATCCAGCCGGGTCGGCCGGGAGGAAGCTTCTTCCGGTGCTCCGGCCAGGCCGACGTCAACGCCTTTTGCGCGGTCAGGAATCCGACGCCGTACTTCCGCTGAAGAGCACGGCTCGACAGACCAGCCTTCGCATCACGACGGATCGCCGCGTACAGATCGACCCTGGGCTTCGGCACCCCTCGTCGTGCAGAGCACAACCATGGTCGCGAAGCAAGCACCCTGCGCTCTCACAACTCAGCGACATCACTCTCCCGTGGACAATGACGCTCTCCACGCTGAGCTACAGGCGCGCTCGTAACTCACCGACAAAGCCAGCTAGATTCGGCACGCCAACCACGAGTTCCTGGGGGACGCCATGACAGATGAACCGCAGCCACACTCCGAGCCCGGGCCCCTGTTGAACTTGGGCTGCCTGATGTTGCTGGTGGTCTTCGGCGGCCTGGCGACGATGCTGTACGGCCTGGGAGTGCTGATCTTCGGCGACACCCCGGCCCCGTCCGCCGTCACCGTCCTCCTCGCGGGCCTGGCCGCCTCGGCCCTGGGTGTCGCCGTCATCAAGCGGTGCCCCAATGCCGTGCAGATGAAGGGATACGCCCCGTCGGCACGCGTCACCCGCCTGGCGGCCGAGCGTTCGCTGGGCGAGCACGTCTTCACCCGCAAGAACAGCAGCCCGCTGGACATCGTGGCCGGCACGGTGACCACCGGCGCTGTGATCGTGGGAGCCCTGTGGGGCGTGAACTGGGTCCTCGGCAAGACCGGGACCGACATCCCCGGCCTCCAGAAGCTGGTGACCACGGTGGTGCTCTTTCTGCTCGCGGCGCTCGTCCTGGTGATCATCGCGCTTCCGGTCCTGTTGTGGAGAATGCCCAAGGGATTCGTTCGCACGCATCTGTACGCGGGCGGGCTCGTGTACACCTCCTACGGCCGCCCCCGCGCCGTGACCTGGGACGATGTCGACCGCCTAGTGCTCTCACGACAGGCCCACGGAGCCAGTCTCTTCGGCGGCAAGGTGGTCGCCTACCACGTGATCACCCGCGACGGGCACCGCCTGCGGATCGACGCCCACCCCAGCCTGGAATCCGACCCCCTGGGTGAGCACATACTGAACGCCGTAACACTGCGCCGCCGCCCGGTACTGGAGGGCGGCCCGGCAGCCGGCGACCCCGGTCACCGGCGGATCTGAGAACAACTGCACGCGGTGGACAGGGGCCCACGCTCCCCACTCGCCGCCCCGGCCAAGCAGACCGCTGTGGCCTGACCCGGCGGGGGCCGTTGCGCAGTGACTTTCTGGCTGGAGCGGTGTCCGCGTTGGCGTACGGAGCAACACACGGTCTGGCCGCTACCTCGCCACCATCACCCTGGCCAGCACACTCATCCTAAGGGAGGCCGGCAAGGTCGGCGGTGATCAGCTCCGCCACCTGCCGGATGTGCTCGGTGAGGTAGAAGTGGCCGCCCTCGTACGCCCTGAAGCGGACGTCCTCCGTCCCGTGCCGCTTCCACTCCAGGACCGCGTCCGCCGGGGTGCGGGGGTCGCGGTCGCCGGTGAGTACCGTCAGCGGGCAGGACGGTTCGGGGCCCGGCCGCCGGCGGTAGGTGCGCACGGCCCGGTAGTCGGCCCGCAGCGCGGGCAGGATCAGCTCCAGGAGCCCCGGGTCGGAGAGCAGTGCGGTGTCCGTGCCGTCGAGCGCGCGCAGGTCGTCGAGGATGCCCTCGTCGTCGGTGATCTCCTGTTCGCTCTCCACGCCACGCGAGGGTGCGGGGCATCCGGAGACGTACAGCCGGGCCGGGTTCAGGAGGCGGGCCGCCTCATACGCCACCAGGGCACCCATGCTGTGCCCGAACAGCACCAGCGGGCGGTCGTCCAGGGCCGGTTCGAGCGCGGCGACGACCTGCCGGGCCAGCTCGTGGAGGTCGTCGACGGCTGGTTCGTGCCAGCGGTCCTGGCGGCCGGGGTACTGGACGGCCAGCACGTCTGCCACCCCGCACAGTTCGGCGGAGAAGGGGACGAACCAGCCCGCGGCGCCGCCCGCGTGCGGCAGGCACACCAGCTGGACCGGGCGGGTCGCCGGGTCGGGCCTGGTGTGGAACCTGCGCAGCCAGGTCCGGGGTCCCACCGCCGCCGTCATGCGCCGGCCTCGCTCACGTCGGTGAGCGCCGCGGCGGTCGCCTCGCGCACGGTGCCGTCAGGGAGGGCGAAGACGTACGTCAGCTTCGGCAGCGCCTCGTCCAGGACGGCGAGCATCGCCGCGTGGTCGGCGCCGGAACCCCAGATGACGTCCAGCGGCGTGGTCATCACGCCGCCCGCCAGCTCGGTGCCCGGGCGGACGTACGGGCGGATGCCCTCGATGCCGTCGACCTGGCGCACGTCCATGGCTCCGTGGATCGCCTCGAGCCGGCACGGTTCCACCGGGGCCATGGTGTTGAACAGGAAGTGGACGCGGCCGCCGTAGTCGAACTCGGGGATCCGCGAGGTGTCCCCGAGTGCGAGGAGGCCGCCGAGGCGCACCATGTCGACGCCGCAGACCCGGCGGCTCATCAGGTTCAGATGGCCCGAGAGCCGGCCGTTGACCTCGATGACGCGGGGGCCGTCGGCCGTGAGCTTCAGCTCGGTGTGGGTGATGCCGTAGCGCACTCCCAGGGCGTCCAGGGCACGGGTGGTGAGGTCGGTGACCTCCTCCAGCACGTCGGCCGGCAGGTGCGACGGCCAGAAGCTGCCCAGCTCCCGGAACGGTTTGAGCAGCGGGAACTTGCCGGTGACGGCGAGGTGCCGTACGCCTTGCGGGGTACAGACGCTCTCGACGGACACGTAGTCGCCGTACGGCGCGCTCGGCACGCCCTCCAGGAGCTCCTCGACCGTGTACACGGCGTCCGCGCCCTCCGGGAACAGCCGCGGCAGCAGCTCGGCCGCCTCGGCGGCGGTCGTGACGGCGTAGGTGTCGCGGCTGCCTCCGCCGCGCACCGGCTTGACGATCGCGGGCAGGCCCACGGCGTCGTACACCTTCGGCCACTCGTCGGGTGAACCCAGCGGGTGGGAGCGGACCTTGTCGACGCCGGCGTCGCGCATCACCTGGCGCTGGCGGATCTTGTCGGTGACCGTCGCGGCCACCTCCGGGGTGTGGGACGGCAGACCCAGCGCCTCGGCGAGCTCCGCGGTCTTGCGGACCATGCGCTCGCTGTAGGTCACCACCGCGTCCGGGGCCAGGTCCCGGGCCAGGGCGATGTCGCCCTCGCTGGTGCCCGTGAGCGGTACGACCGTGCCGAAGTTCTCCAGGACCGGTCGCAGCCGTTCTGCATGGCGGGTGGGCGGGAGCAGGAACACGATGTCCCCGAGATCGGCCAGGCCGACCCCGATCTCCCCCGCGGAGGCCGCGCCGTCGTCGTAGAGCACCGCCAGGCTGCGGCGCCACTCGCTCATGCGGTGCCTCCGGCGGCCGTCGTGAGGGCGGCCTCGAAGTGACGGGCGTACTCGTGTACGCGCGCCTCGTCGAGCAGCGCGGGGTCGTAGGCGACGGAAACGCGGCTGCCGGCCTCGGCGCCGTCCACCTCGAAGTCGACGCGGAAGGGGAAGCTCGGCTTGCCCTTCACCCACCAGTCGCGGGTCCGCAGGCCCCGGGTGCCGTCCAGGTCCTCGTATACGTGGAAGTTCATGAAATTGAACGTCACGTCGAACGGCGGGCGGCCCAGCCGGCTCTCGATCTGCGCGAGCGGGAAGGCGCGGTAGGGCGCTGCGTCGCGCTCCGACGCCTGTGCCCTGCGGGCGAGCTCGGGCAGGGGGGCGCCGAGATCGGTCAGCCGCAGCGGCACCGTGTTGAGGTAGAGGCCGACCATCAGGTCGGCGCCCGGCCGCTCCGGGCGGGTGTTGACGACGACACCGGTCACCACGTCGTCGCGGCCCGTCCAGGCGGACAGGGCACGCGCGTGGGCGGCGAGCGCCAGCGACTTCAGCGAGACACCGGCGTCGCGGGCGGCGGAGCGCATGCCGTCGAGTACCGCGCCGGGCACGGTGAACTCGACGTCGGCGACCGCGTTGGCCGCGCCGTGGAACTGTCCGCGCGAGAACAGCAGCGGCTCGCTGTCGGCCTGCCGGTGCCAGAAGTCGGCGGCCTCGCCGGAGGCGAGCAGCCGGCGCTCGGCGACGATGAAGTCGTGCTCGCCGGTGGCCGGCGGCTCCGGCAGCTCGGCGCTCTCGCCGCGCAGCTTGGCGGCGTACAGCTCCAGCAGGTCCACGATGAGCCGGCCGTAGCTCCAGCCGTCGACGATCGCGTGGTGGCTGGCGATCGCGACGTGGAAGGAGTCGGGCTGGGCCACGACGTGGCAGCGGAACAGCGGCGCCCGGCTCCAGTCGATGGGCAGGGCGAGGCCCTCGCGGCTCCAGTTCCGGATGCTGTCGTGCCCCTTGGCGGGGTTGTCGTCGCCGATCCGCTCGACGGTCAGCGGGGGCTCGACGCGCTCCCACTGCAGCTGGACCGACTCCGAGTACGTGCCGAGGTCGAAGGAGGTGCGCAGCGCGGTGTGGCGGTCGCACAGTTCGGCCAGGGCCTCGCGGAACAGCTGCTCGTCGAAGGCGGCGACGGTCTCCCAGCCGATGATGGAGTGGTAGAGCTCCGGGTCACCGCTGGTCTCGCAGAGGTAGATGATGCCGACCTGGAGCGCGGACGCGGGCAGGGCCGCCGCGACACCGTTCGGGACGAGGACGCGGTCGCCGGGGTCGATGAGCGCGTCCCGCTCCGCGGCCGGTTCCGGGGCGGGGGCGGCGGGGACCTGCGTCGCCAGGTGGCCGGCCAGCTCGCGGACGGTCGGGTGGAAGAGAAGGTCCTTGAGGGTCATCGCGATGCCGCGCTCCTGCACCGCCGACACGACGCGCAGCGCGATCAGCGAGTCACCGCCCAGGGCGTAGAAGTCGTCGTCGGGGCCGACCTCGTGGCCACCGAGCTGCTCGCTGACGATGCCGGTGAGCACGGCCGTCAGGTCCGTCGCGGCGGACTGCTCCATGGTGTGGGGGTTCCTTTCGTTCATCGGCCCGCCACCGCCTTGACGCGGCGCGGTACGGCGCGGACCGGAAGGCTGGTGAAGCCCGCGACGAAGTTGGACACAAGGTGCTGCGGTTCGCCGGCCGGAACGAACTCCTCGAACCGTTCGAGGGCTTCCTCGAAGAACAGGCGCAGGGTCAGGCGGGCCACGGTCGCCCCGAGGCAGTAGTGGGCGCCGTAGCCGAAGGCGATGTGACGGTTGTCGGAGCGGCGGACGTCGAAGCGGTACGGCTCCGGGAAGATGCCGGCGTCGCGGTTGGCGGAGCCGACCCACACGGCGACGGCCTCGCCCTGGGGCACCACTCCCCCGGCGATCTCCACGTCGTCCACGGCGTAGCGCAGGAAGCTGCTGGCCGGGGAGGTCCAGCGGAGCCCTTCCTCGACGAGGGAGGGGATCAGCTCTGGGTTCTCGCGCACGGCGCGGAGCTGGTCGGGGCGCTCCATCAGCGCGAGGACGGTGCCGGCCACGGTGTGCGGGGTGGTCGCGTTGGCGCCCAGGAGGAGGCTGTAGCAGTTGACGACCACCTCCTCGCGGGTCAGTTCGCCGTCCCGCATGGTCATCAGCAGCCGGAACGCGTCGTCGCCGTCGGTGCCCCTGCGGGCCTCGTACTGGGTGGCGAAGTACTCGAAGAGCTGGTGGTGGGCGATGGCGAGGGTGGCGTGCGGGTTGCGGATGGTGAACACCGGGTCCTGCGGGGCGGCGGCCATGCCCGTCCACTGGACCAGGTCCTTCCAGTCCGGCTCGGGCAGGTCCATCAGGGCCCCGGCGACGGCCATCGGCAGCATGGTGGCCTGCTGGGCCAGGTCCCAGACGGGCCCGTCGAGGGCACCGGCGACCAGGTGGCGCACGGCAGCGCGGATCCGGTCCTCGCTGCGGGCCAGGCCGCGGCCGGTGAACATCTTGTTCAGGGGCCGGCGCAGTTCGCTGTGGCGGGGCGGGTCGGTGGCGACGAGCATCCGGCCGGAGGCGGCGTCGTCGTGTCCGAGCTGGCTGAGCAGGCTGCCGCGCTCGGAGGTGAACTCGCGGTGGTTGCCCAGCACCCGGCAGGCGTCGTGATAGCGGGTGACGTTGAAGAAGGCGCGTCCGTCGGGCAGTTCGCTGCGGTGCAGCGGGGCCTGCTCGCGCATGACGGCCCAGGCGGCGTGCGGGTCGCCCACGGCGTGGTAGGCGGCGTCGAACAGGTCGACGCGGGACAGGTCGATCGCGGCCGTGTCGGCGGCGGTGACGTCGGTCAGCTTCACCGGGTCACTCCCGCCTGCGTCAGGGACCGGGCCAGGCCGGCCGGGGTCGGGTCGAGGTAGAAGGAGATCGGGGAGATCTCCACGCCGAACTCGCGGTGCAGCTCGGCGATGAGCGCCACCGCGAGCAGCGAGTGCCCGCCGAGCTCGAAGAAGTCGTCGTCGGCGCCGATGCCCTGCAGGCCCAGGTGGTCGCACCACATGCCGGTGACGGCCTGCTCCAGGCCGCTCTCGGGAGCGCGGTGGGGGGCGTTGACCTCGGGGCGCTCCTGGACGGCGCGCTGCTCCAGCGCGGTGCGGTCGACCTTGCCGTTCGGGGTGAGCGGGAGCTCGTCGACGATCCGCACCAGGGAGGGGACGGCGTACGCGGGCAGCGTCTCGGCGAGCCGGGTGCGCATCTCGAGCGCGGAGGGCCGGGCGGCGGCGTCGGCGGGGACGACGTAGGCGATCAGCCGGGGGGTGCCGGAGCTGTCGCGCGGGGCGACGACCTCGGCGCGGGCGACGGTGGGCAGAGCGGTGAGCGCGGCCACGACCTCGCCGGTCTCGATGCGGAAGCCGCGCACCTTGACCTGGCCGTCGGCGCGGCCGAGGAACTCCAGGGTGCCGTCGGCGGCGCGGCGCGCCAGGTCTCCCGTGCGGTACATGCGCTCGCCCGGGACGCCGGCCGGGGCGGCGACGAAGCGGGCGGCGGTCAGGCCCGGGTTGCCGAGGTAGCCGTGGGCCAGGCCGGTGCCGGTCGCGTAGATCTCGCCGGTCTCGCCGTCCGCGACGGGGCGCAGCCGCTCGTCGAGGAGCAGGACCCCGGTGCCGGAGACGGGCCGGCCGACGGGGACGGCCGTCGCCCCGGTCGGTTCGGTCATGGTGTGCACGGTGGTGAACGTGGCGTTCTCGGTGGGCCCGTAGCCGTTGGCGACGACGGTGTGCGGGAGCGCGGCGAGCGCCCGGTCGACATGCGCGGCCGAGAGGGTGTCGCCGCCGGCCAGCAGATGGCGCAATGCGGGCAGGTCACGCAGCCCGAGGTCCACGGCCTGGTGGAAGAGTCCCGCGGTCAGCCACATGACGCTGACCCGCTCCTCCCTCACGAAGGAGAGCAGTCCCTCCAGGGAGAGGTCGCCGTCTGGCGCCACGGCGAGGCGGGCGCCGTTCAGCAGGGCGCCCCAGATCTCCAGCGTCGAGGCGTCGAAGGCGAGCGGCGCGAAGTGCAGGAACACGTCGTCGGCCGTGGCTGTCAGGAAGTCCGCGTCGCGCACCAGGCGCAGTACGGCACGGTGCGGGACGCACACGCCCTTGGGGGTGCCGGTGGAGCCGGAGGTGTAGGCGACGTAGGCGACGCGGTCACCGTCGGCGACCGGCGGGAGCGGGGCGATCTCGGTGTCGTCCGACGGCTCGTCACTCGGGACGATCACGGTGAGGGCGTCCCCGAGGTCGTCGGCGGAGGCCTTGTCGGCGAGGACCACGCGGACCGCGGCGTCGCGCAGGATCAGGTCGCGGCGCGCGGCCGGCTGGCGCCGGTCGAGGCCGAGGTAGGCCGCGCCGGCCTTGAGGACGGCGAGCAGGTGGACGGCGGTCGCCGCGTCGCGGCCGGCGGCCAGGGCGACGATGTCGCCGGGGCGTACGCCCTCGGCGCGCAGGCGGTGGGCCAGCCGGTTCGCGCGTGCGTCGAGTTCGGCGTACGTCAGCGTCGTGCCTTCGTCGGTGACCGCGGTGCGGTGCGGGTGCCCGGCCGCGAGGCGCGCGAACAGGGAGTCGATGGTGTCGGTCATCAGTGGTGTCCTTCGGCGGGCGAGGAGACGGCCGCGGCGGGCAGCGGGGCACCGGGCAGGGCCAGCGAGTGCAGCAGCCGCATCAGTTCGGCCGGGGCGTTCAGGAACGCGTAGTGGGCGCCGGGCAGCTCGGTGAAGGTGACCTGCTCGGACCAGTCCTGCCAGCCGGTCAGCTCGGAGGCCTCGATCTCCGGGTCCTCTCTCCAGGTGAGGGCGGTGACGGCGGAGGGCAGCCGGACCGGCTCGGGCCGGTGGTAGACCCGGTTGGCGTCGAGGTCCTGGTGCAGCACGTGCAGGGTCAGTTCGATCAGCATCGGGTGGGCCTCGCCGCCGCGGGCGACGACGAGTTCCGACAGCTCGGCGCCGAGCGCCTCGTCGGTCATGTCCAGGAAGCGGTCCTTGGGACAGTGCTGCGGGGCGACCTGTGCGGACACGACGACCTCGCTCGGCACCGGTCCGCCCAGCTCCGCGAGACGCAGCGCGGTCTCGAAGGCGGGCAGCGAGCCCGCACAGTGCCCGAAGAACACGGCAGGCCGGTCGAGGTAGGGCAGCAGCTCGTCGGCGAGGTTCCTCGCGAGGTCCTGGTAGGTGCCGTAGTGCGCCTCGCGGAAGCGGTTCTCGCGGGCCGGCAGCTGCACGGGGCAGATCTCGACGTCGCCGATCATCCGCGGCCACTGGTTGAACATCGAGGCGCCGACCCCGGAGTAGGGGAAGCAGAAGACGCGGGCGGCCGCGTCGTCCGACGGCTTGCGCAGCAGGGAGCGCGGGAACTTCGCGGGTGCGGTCGTGCCGGCCTGGGCGGATGCGGTCATGCCTTGCTCTTCTCTGCGGCCTCGGCCCCGGACTCGTGCGCGGCCTCGGATTCGGGTACGTCGGTCACGGTGTGAACGGAGCGCAGCAGCAGGACGGCCGGTCCCGCGAGCATGATCAGTGCGGCGGCGCCGTACAGCGCGGCCTGCACGCCCACGGCGTCGGCCACGGGCCCGGCGCCCGCCATGCCCAGCGGCACCAGGGCGAAGGAGCCCAGGGACTCGTAGGACATGACGCGGGACAGGGCGTGCGGCGGCACGTTCTTCTGCAGCGACGTGTCGAGCAGGACCTCGTAGACGTCGATGACGATGCCGGCCAGGAAGGTGGCGACGGCGATCGCGGCGAGCGGCGCCTCGGCGGCCATGAGCAGCACCGACAGCGGGAAGCCCATGGTGAGCAGGGCGGCCGCGCGCACCGGGCGGCGCGGGCGGAACTTGATGGCCACGACGCTGCCCACGATGAAGCCGAGGGCCTGCGCGATGAGCACCACGCTCCAGGCTCCGGCCCCGCCCAGGGACCGGTCGGCCATGACCGGCCCCAGGACGTAGAAGCTGCCGGCCAGCAGGACGTTGACGTAGGCGAGTTGGGAGACCATGACCCAGACCCACTGCTTGGCCGTGAACTCTTGCCAGCCTTCGCGGATCTGCCGGATCAGTGTGGGCGCGCCGGACGGCGGCGGCTGGTGGGCGACCTTGACGCCGAGCAGCAGCAGCGCGGAGAGCGTGAAGGTCGCGGCCGGCACGACCATGGTGTTCCCGGCCCCGATGGTGGAGACCAGTACACCGCCGAGGGCCGCGCCGAGGATGCCGCCGCCCCGCATGGACAGCTTGAGCAGGGAGTTCGCCGACTGCAGGTCGTCGCCCGAGACGAGCAGCGGCATCGCGGAGCGCGAGGCGGGCTCGAAGAGCGCCGTGGCTGCTCCGGACAGGGCCGCGAATCCGGCCAGCAGCCACGGGGTGGCGTACCCGGTGATGACCAGGGCGGCGGCGAGCCCCTGGGTGAGGCCGGCCGCCAGGTCGGCCCCGACCATGACGCGCAGCTTCGGCAGGCGGTCGGCGATCGCCCCGCCCAGCAGGACGAACGTGACCTGGCTGAGCAGCCGCGCGGCCAGGACCACGCCGAGCATCGTCGGGGAACCGCCGGGCAGGTGCAGCACGGTGAACGCGAGGGCGATCGGGGCAATCGCGTTGCCGAGCAGGGAGGTCGACCTGGCGGCGAACAGCGCGAGAACCGAGCGGTCCTTGAGGACCGCGAAGTCGCTGGTCATATCTGTGCGCCCTCCTCGACCGGGGTGGGCCGCAGGTCGGTCCAGTTCGCCTCCACGTAGGCGAGGCACGCCGCACGGCTGTCGGTCGGCAGAGCGACCGACCAGCCGGCCGGCACGTCGGCGAACCCGGGCCACAGCGAGTGCTGTCCCCTGGCGTTGACGATCACCTGGAAGCGGCCTGTCTCGTCGTCGAACGGATTGGTCATCGGTCATTCCCCTGCTTCGGGCTGCGCTGGGCAGCGGTGATCTCGGCCAGCGCCTCTGCGAGGACCGGCCCCATCTGGGCCAGCGACTCCGGCTGGTTCATGGCGGTGTGGGTGGTCTTGACGGAGTGCCAGGTGACCCGGCCGGCGACGTACTGCTCCCAGACGTCAGGCATCGGCGCGCCGTCGTTGCGGCCCTCGGTGGCCAGGAAGAAGAGCACGTCCCCGAGGAACTTCTCCGGCTCGTGGTCCTTGACGATGTGGCGGTTGTGGGACATCGCCGTCAGCAGCGCGACCAGCTGGTCCTCGGTGAGGCTCGCCAGCGCGCCGGTGTCCTGCTTGAGCACCTCGAGGACGTCGGTGATCTCCTTGGAGCCCGCCTGCGGCACCACGCCGGGCCGCTCGGGGTCGAGGAGGGCGGCGACCATGTTCTGCTCGTCGACACGGTAGTGGTCGGGCACGCCCGGGTAGCAGTCGAGCATGGTCAGCAGCGCCGTCTCCTCGCCCTCGGCCTGCAGCCGGGTGGCCATCTCGAAGGCGACGACGCCGCCGAAGGACCAGCCCAGGAAGTGGTAGGGCCCCTCGGGCTGGATGCGCCGGACCTCCTGGACGTACGCCGTCGCCATCTCCCGTACCGTCGCGGGCATGTCGTCGGGGTGCAGCAGGCCGCGGGCCTGGATGCCGTAGACGGGCATGTTCTCCGGTACGTACTTCAGGAAGCTGGAGTAGCTCCAGGCGAGGCCGCCGCCGGGGTGGATGCAGAACAGTGGCTTCAGGTCGCCGCCGGTGCGCAGCGGCAGGACCGTCTCAAGGGCGGCCGCTCCGTTGTCGACGCCGGCCCGTTCGGCGAGGCCGGCCACGGTGGGCGCCTCGAAGAAGGAGACCATCGACAGCTCGAGCCCCAGGGCGGTACGGACCCGGGCGATGAGCCGGGCGGCCAGCAGCGAGTGCCCGCCGAGCTGGAAGAAGTCGTCGTCGATGCTGACGTGCGGGAGGCCGAGGACCTCGGCGAACAGCTCGCACATGACCTCTTCGCGCGGGCTGCGGGGGGCGCGGCCGGAGGCGGTGGCGCCGACCTCGGGGCGCGGCAGCAGGTCGCGGTTGAGCTTGCCGTTGCCGCGCAGCGGCAGCGCGTCGAGCAGGACGTAGGCGGCCGGGACCATGTAGTCGGGCAGCCGGGCGGCGACCTGGCCGCGCAGCTCGTCCGGGGTCGGCGCCTCGGTGCCTTCGACAAGCACGACGTAGGCGGCCAGGCGCCGGTCGCCCGGCTGGTCCTCGCGCACGACGACCGCGGCGCGGGCGACGGCCGGGTGCTCGGCCAGTACCTCCTCGATCTCGCCGGGCTCGATGCGGAAGCCGCGCAGCTTGACCTGGCCGTCGGCACGGCTGACGAAGTCCAGCGTGCCGTCCTTGCGCCGCCGGGCGAGGTCGCCGCTGCGGTACATGCGCTCGCCCGGCTCGCCGAAGGGGTCGGCGACGAAGCGGCCGGCGGTCAGGCCCGGGCGCCCCAGGTAGCCGCGGCCGACACCGATGCCGGCCAGGTACACCTCGCCTACGACGCCGACGGGCACCGGGTTCAGGTGCGCGTCGAGGACGTGGACGCGGGTGTGGGACAGCGGGCCGCCGATCGGGATGCGCCCGTCGAGGTCCGCCGCGGCGACCGGGTGGACGCAGGACATCATCGTGTTCTCGGTGGGCCCGTACTGGTTGACGACGTCGCAGCCCCACTCGTTCAGGAGCGTGCCCGCCTCCGGGGCCCGCAGCGCCTCGCCGCCGGTGCCGACCAGGCGCAGCGCGGCGACGTCGGCGGGCTGGATGTCGTACGAGAGCACGGCTTCGAGCAGGGACGGGACGATGAACAGGATCACCGTGGGGCGTACGGCGCGCAGTTCGTCGACGACGACGCGCGGGTCGCGGGCGCCGTCGGCGGGGAGCAGCGCCACCGTGGCGCCGACGGCGAGCGGCGCGAACAGTTCGCGTACCGACGGGTCGAAGCCGAGCGCGGTGATCTGCAGGCTGGTGTCGGCCGGGGTGAGACGGAAGCGCTCGATCACGTCGGTGAGGCGGGTGGCGACACCCCGGTGCTCGATCAGGACGCTCTTGGGGCGGCCGGTGGAGCCCGAGGTGTAGATGATGTACGCCAGGTCGCCCGGGCCCGCGACGGGGGCGGGGCGGTGCACGGGGGCAGCTGCGAGTTCCTCGTCGCGGTCGGCCCGCAGCAGCCGTACCGGCTCGGGCAGGGCGAGGTCGTCGCCGAGGTCGCTCTCGGTGAGCAGGACGGTGGCGCCGCAGTCGGCGAGCATGAACTCGCGCCGCTCCGCGGGGTGCTCGGCGTCCAGCGGTACGTAGGCGCCGCCGGCCTTCCACACGCCGAGGATCGCCGCGACGGCTTCCGGGCCGCGCCGCAGGCACAGCGCGACGCGGCTGTCCGGGCCGACGCCGAGGGCGCGCAGTCGGTGGGCGTACTGGTTGGCGCGCTCGTCGAGTGCGTGGTAGGTCCAGGCGGTGGCGGCCTGGGTGAGGGCGACGGCGTCAGGGGTCGCGTCGACCTGGCGTTCGATCAGTTCGGTGGTCAGTTCGGTGGTGGCGGGCCGCGTCGAGGTGTCGTTCCAGCGCACCAGCGACGCCCGCTCCGCTTCGGTCAGCAGGTCGACCTGGCTGATCCGGGTGGCGGGGGCGGCGGCGACGGCGCGGAGCAGCCGGGCGAGGCGGCCGGCGATCGACTCGACGGTGTCACGGTCGAACAGCGCGGTGCTGTACTCCAGGGCGGACCGGATGCCGAGGGCTTCGCCGTCGGCGCCGCGCCGCTCCTCGAACTTGAAGGACAGGTCGAACTTGGCGGTGCCGCTGAGGACGGGGTAGGCGGTGCCGGTGACGCCGGGCAGGCCGAAGTCGTCCGGGATGCTGTTCTGGGCGGCGACCATCACCTGGAACAGCGGGTGGCGGGCGGCCGAGCGCACCGGATTGAGCGCCTCCACGAGCCGCTCGAACGGCAGGTCCTCGTGGTCGAAGGCGGAGAGGTTCACGGCGCGCAGGCGGCCGAGGAGTTCGACGAAGCTGGGGTCGCCGGAGGTGTCGGCGCGCAGGACCAGACTGTTGACGAAGAAGCCCACGAGCGGGGTCAGCGCGTCATCGGTTCGGCCGGCCACGGCGTTGCCGAGCGGGATGTCGGTGCCCGCGCCGAGCCGGGTGAGCAGGGCGGCTACGGCGGCCTGGAGCACCATGTTGACGGTGGTGCCGGTGGTCCGGGCCAGGGCCGCGACCGCCGTGTGCAGCTCCTGGTCGAGGTCGCCCACGACCATGTCGCCGGCGAAGTCGCCGCCGGTGGGGCGGGGCCGGTCGGTGGGAAGTTCGAGCTCGTCCGGCAGGTCCGCGAGCGTCTCCGTCCAGAACTTCAGCTGGCGTGAGACGAGGCTGTCCGGGTCGTCCTCGTCCGCGAGCAGGTCGTGCTGCCAGGCGGCGTAGTCGGCGTACTGGACCGGCAGCGGCTCCCAGTCGGGTGCCGCGCCGTCCAGGCGTGCCGTGTAGGCCTGAGCCAGGTCGCGGATGAGGGGTTCGAGCGACCAGCCGTCGCCCGCGATGTGGTGCAGGACGAGGAGCAGGACCCACTGGTCGTCACCGGTGCGCAGCAGCCGGGCGCGCAGCGGCAGGTCGCGCGTCAGGTCGAAGGGGGCGCGAGCGGCGGCCGTCACCTGGTCGTCGACCAGCTCGGGCGCGCTCTGGACGACCTCGAGCTCCGGCCGGGCGTCGGCGGCGGCGAGGACGCTCTGATGGGCGACGCCGTCGCGCTGCGGATAGACGGTGCGCAGCACCTCGTGGCGGGCGACCACGTCATGTACGGCGGCCTCGAGCGCGGCGACGTCGATGGTGCCCGTGAGGTGCAGGGCGTGCGGGATATGGTAGGCCGCCGTGCCTTCGTGGACCTGCTGGAGGAACCAGAGCCGCTGCTGGGCGTACGAGAGCGGGGCGTCGCCCTCGCGGGTGCGGGCCCGCACGGCCGGGCGGGTGCGTCCGACGTGGGTCCGTGCGGCGAGCGCGCCCGGGGTGCGGGCGTCGAAGAGGTCCTTGACCGCGACCTCGAGGCCCAGGACGGCGCGGATGCGGTTGACGAGGCGGATCGCCATGAGGGAGTGGCCGCCGAGGGTGAAGAAGTCGTCGTCCGGGGTGACCGAGGTGCGCCCGAGTACCTGCGCGAACAGCTCGCACAGCAGTTCCTCACGCAGCGAGCGGGCGGACACCGCCCCGGCGCCCGCGGCGGTGTCGGCGGCCGTCGCGGCCGGGGTGGGCAGCCTGTCACGGTCCAGCTTGCCGTTGACCGTCATCGGGAAGTCGTTCAGCGCCTGGAAGGCGACGGGCACCATGTACGAGGGCAGCAGCGCGAGCAGGTGGTCGCGCAGCCGCGCCACGTCCAGGGCGGCGCCCTCGGCGGGCACGACGTATCCGGCGAGCTCGCGCTCCCCGTCGAACTCCTTGACGGCCACGGCCGCCTGGCGCACGTCCGGGTGGGCGGCCATCGCGGTCTCGATGTCGCCGAGCTCGATGCGGAAGCCCCGGATCTTGACCTGGGCGTCTCGGCGGCCGCGGTACTCGAGGTCGCCGTCGGGCAGTCGGCGGGCGAGGTCGCCGGAACGGTAGCCGCGCAGCGGCGAGCCGTCGGCACCGGCAAGGGTGACGAACCGGTCGGCGGTCAGGTCGGGCCGGCCGAGGTAGCCGAGGGCGACACCGGGACCGGTGACGACGATCTCGCCGGTCTCGCCGTCGGCCACGGGGGTGAGGTCCTCGTCGAGGAGCTCGATGCCGAGGTCCGGCAGGGGGCGGCCGATGAGGCTGCGGTCCTGCTCCAGGTCCGCGGCCGTCACGCGACGGTGGGTGGCGTGCACGGTGATCTCGGTGATGCCGTACATGTTGACGAGCTCGGGAGTGGCGTCGCCGTACTTGTCGATCCAGGGCGCGAGGTCGGAGAACCTCAGGGCCTCGCCGCCGAAGACCACGGAACGGACGGACAGCCGGTCCTCGTGGTCGCGCTCCTCGGCGATCAGCTGGCCGAAGGCGGTGGGGGTCTGGCTGAGCATGGTGACCCGCTCGTCCCGCAGCAGGGCGCGGAAGCGCGCCGGGTCCTTGGCGATGTCGCCGGGGACGATCACGACGCTGCCGCCGTACAGGATCGCGCCCCAGATCTCCCAGACGGAGAAGTCGAAGGCGAAGGAGTGGAACATCGACCACACGTCGTCGGGTCCGAAGCCGAAGAGCGGCTCGGTCTCGGTGAAGAGGCGTACGACGTTGCCGTGGGTGACCTCGACGCCCTTGGGGCGGCCGGTGGTTCCCGAGGTGAAGATGATGTACGCCCGGGTTCCCGGGGCGATCGGCACGGGCCGCAGGAGCGCGGCCGCTGTGTCCTGCGCGGGGCCGTCGAGGACGAGGACGTCCTGGCCGGCGGGGAGTGCGGGTGCCAGCCGGGCGGTGGTGAGCACGAGCGCGGGCGCCGCGTCCTCCAGGATCGTGGCGAGGCGGGCCGCCGGGGCTCCCGGGTCGAGCGGCACGTAGGACGCGCCGGTCTTCAGAACCGCGAGGGCGGCCACCACCATGTCGCAGGAGCGCTCCAGAAGGATGGCGAGCGGACGGGCGGGCTCGTCGGTCCGCGCCTGGATCCGCGCCGCCAGCGCGGTCGACGCGGCATCGAGCTGCGCGTAACTGAGCGTGTCCGGCCCGCACTTGACGGCGACGCGTTCCGGATGGCGCTCGACGGTGGCCATGAAGGCACTCACCAGAGTCGCTTCGGTCGAATGGTTGGCAGCGCTGTTCGGCATGCCCGGATCCCCCGCTTCCGAGAAGGGTGCGACGTACGTCCGCACTCGACCGGAAAGTGATCGGCGGAACCGTACTGATGGCGAGAACGTAAGATCACTTGCCAGTCCTTGTCAATCTATTGCCTAACTCCAGGCAACTGACTACCTTCAGGCTGTAATCCCTGGTCAGGCACTTCGGGACACGGCCCGGCCCATCGTTGCCACCGCCGGGCCCCACCCCGGCCCGAGGTGGCGAAGAGAAAGAGAAGCCCTCATGAAACGCATCAGCCGCATACTCCTGACCGCCCTCGCCGCGGTCGCCCTGGGCACCTGCGCGACCGTCGCCGCACAGGGCGGGGAACCCACCCGGAACGCAGCGCAGCAGG
This sequence comes from Streptomyces sp. TSRI0107, assembly GCF_001905845.1. GTDB lineage: Bacteria > Actinomycetota > Actinomycetes > Streptomycetales > Streptomycetaceae > Streptomyces. The sequence goes on from NZ_LIVZ01000018.1 coordinate 76,035, forward strand.
CATCCATCGAATGGCCGTGAGAGCACTCGCCCACCGCCGATTCAGTCACTGTTTGACTCGTCAAGTACCTGATTGACAAAATCGCGGTCAGGGAGGGGGAACACGGACACGAGCCCGGGACGAAACATGCTGACGCAGCCCTCATTCGGCCGCCGACTGAAGCAACTTCGGCAGCAGCGCGGAAAGACCCAGTCGGACCTCACCGGCCCCGGTATGTCCTCCGCCTACCTGTCGCGCCTCGAATCGGGCGCCCGACCGCCCACGGAGCGCGCCGTCGCCATCCTCGCGGAACGCCTCGGCGTCCCGACCGGCGCCTTCGAGGCGACGGACCCGTCGGACCTGGTGGACGTCCTCGCCGCGGTCCTCGTGGCGGGCGACGAGTCCGGCCACGCCCGGCGGATGCTGGAGTCGGCGCTCTCCCGCGCGGAGCACGTGGACGTGGGCCTGCAATGGCAGGCCCACGCCCACCTGGCCCGACTCCTCACGGCCGACGGCGAGCGGTCCGAGGCGCGCGCCACGCTGACCACGCTGGTGGCGCTCTCGGACGAGCTCGGCCACGCCGTACTGCGCGTCTACTCGCGCCTGCATCTCGCCCGCGTCCAGCGGGACCTGGGCGAGGCCGACCCGGCCCGGACCACGGCACTCGAAGCGCTCCGGATCGGCCGTGAGGACTCCCTCGACAACCACGACATGCTGCGATGTCGGCTGTTGCTCGCCTCCGTCACGGCCGAACTCGGCGACCTCGCCGAGGCATTCCGGCTCAGCGAGGAGGCCTGCGCCCGGCTGGGGACGCAGACCGGCGTGCTGGCGGCGCAGGCTCTGTGGACCGCCGCGACGGTCTCGACCCGCCAGGGCAACCACGAGCTGTCCGCCTCCTTCCTGGAGCGGGCGATGGCCGCCCTGTCCAGCCGCGAGGACCTGCTGCTGTGGATGCGCCTGCGCCACGCCGCCGCGGCGCTCGCCCTGCAGGCGCTGCCGCCCGCCCCCGACAAGGCGCAGCGGTACCTGGACGAGGCCCGCCCCGCCCTGGAGCTCGTCGGCACGGCGCAGCACCAGCAGGAGTACGCCTTTTTGCTGGCCCAACTCGCCTACGTGCGCGGCGAGTACGAGGAGGCGGCACGCCTCTGCGAGCAGGCCGCCGCCGAGAAGGTCCAGCTGAACTTCCGGGACCGGATCCGCATGGAGATGCTCAGGGAGCAGATCCTTGTGAAGCAGTCCGACCCCACGGCCCGCGCACGCCTGTGCGCCCTGGCCGGCGAGGCCCAATCCCGCGGCATGCTCGACCTCACCGCCGAGGTGTGGCGGGCGGTGGCAGAAGCACAGCAGTGACGGCCCCCGGGCCGCGGCAGTCCGCGGCCCGGTCGGGCATGAGCCTGGCGTGACCGGGAGCGTGTCGGGCATGAGCCTGGCGTGACCGGGAGCATGTCTGGCGACAGCGCCGCCGCCTGGGCGGTGACGGCCGTCATGAACGGTGCGGACGGGCCGTCAGGTCGCGGATGTCTTCGGTGGCGAATTCCAGGGTGGTGACGGCGCCGAAGTTGCCTCCGCCGCCTCCGCACAGGGCCCAGAACAGGTCGTTGTCCGGGGTCGGCGAGTCCGGGCGGACGCGGCGGATGCCTCGACATCATGCTGTGCGGGAAACATGTCGAACGCATCCGGCCATGCCTGAGAAAGCCAGGCCATTCGAACTCGCCCCGGAAGCGGTACAAATGACCACCCGCCAGACACCCCGCAACACACGCGCCAGTCGCCGCTACGCTGAACACGCCCGCCCTGGGCGGGGCCGCGCCCCGCAGGGACGCTCTCAGGCAGAGAGTCGCCGCAGGACCGCCGTCCGCGCGGCGCGCACCACCGCCCACGCGGACGACACCACCACAGGTGTCCGCTGTCCTTGACCTCTCTGCTCAGGGGAGCAGCATCATGGCCCGGGACAACGTTCCCGCGCCCGTCCAGCCGCTCAGCCCCGCTCCCGCCCCTCAGCAGCCCGTTGTCGGTGCCGGCCTGACCGCTGCGACAGCCCGTGGCGGCGCCCAGGGTGCCGACCGGCCCATCACGGCTCGGCTGGTCGACAAGTTCCTCGCCAACCCGCCGGACTGGCTCAGAGCCCTGTGGCACGCGCTGCCCCAGCCCTGGGAGTAGTCACCGCGGCCGGGCACGGCTGCCCTGCCCGGCACCGCCGCTCCTGTCGTCAGGCGGCGCTGGACTCGTGGGCAGGGCCACCGCGCCGCTCCACCCACCGCGGGTCGTCCAGGGTGGCCTCCGGCTCGGCGGCGCCGGCGCCCTCGAGGAACACGACCAGGGCGTGGTCGCTGTAGGCGGTGCCGAGGCAGAGTGGCCGCGTCACAGAAGCTGAGCCGAAGCCCATTGCCGCGTACGAAGCCACCGTCCCGTGGCTCACTCCAGTACCAAGAGCACCGCCAGAGCGACGAGGAGGGAGTCGATCCGGTCGAGGATGCCGCCGGAGCCGGGCAGCCACCGGCCGGCGTCCTTGGCGCGGGCGCCTCGCTTGACCATCGACTCCAGCAGGTCCCCGAGCGGGCCGCCGACCGCCACGGCCACCGCCGTCTGCCACGTCAGGGAGGACAGCACGGCCAGCGTGAGGAGACCGCCCGCGGCGCCGGCCAGCGTGCCGCTCCACCGCTTGGCGGGCGACAGCGGGGAGAGCCGGGGGCCGCCGATCCGGCGGCCCGCCGCGTACGCGACGATGTCGGCGATCGACACGGCCACGAACAGAACGAGGCCGAGGGCGCCGGACGATACGAGGCCGGCCAGGGTGCCCAGCCACACGAGCCCCAGCAGGCCCGCCCCCATGCGGCAAAGTCCGTGCTCCGCGTCGCCTGAGAGCAACGGCACCCCGGCGATCGCAAGCGCCCCGGCCGCCGCCGTCCGAAGCACCTCCGCGGGGGCCAGCCAGGCGGTCAGGACGAGTCCGACGATCGCCGCGCCCAGCACCGTCCGGTCCACCCGCCCCAGGAGGAGCAGCCCGCCGAACTCCGCCACCGCGACCACACCGACCACGGCCGCGAGCACCGCGATCCCCGGTGGACCGAGCCAGTACGCGGCGGTCACCAGCGGCACTGCCAACGCCCACACGCACCAGCGGACCATCAGTTCCCGGCGCCGGGTCGCCGCCACCGCGACGCCCCCGACCGCCAGTGCCCCGCCGAGATACGGCACGAGATGGGCGACCGTCGTCATCGCGAGGCCCGGACCGGCGCGCCCGGCACCACTGCGGCCGGCGCGCGCAGTGCATCCAGGGCGCTCCGGCACGCGGCCACGATCCGCGCGTTCTCCGCCGTGTCGCGGACGGCGATCCGGACGGTCCGCCCCTCGTACGCCGGGGACATCGGCGACAGGTCACGCAGGAACACGCCGTGCCGCCGGCACTCGCGCACCAGCTGCGCCGCGCTCGGACCGGCCGGCGGCAGGGTCACCGTGAGGAAGTTCGCCACCCCCTCGTCGACCGAGGAGAATCCGTCCAACTCTTCGAGGTCGTCCGCCAGTCCCCGGCGCAGTACATGGGTGCGGGCCCAGCGCTGCGCGTAGTACGCGGGGTCGCGCAGCGCCGTCACGGCGGCCAGCTGGGCCGGCAGGCTCACGGGCCACGGCGGCGTCCAGCGCCGCAGCTCCCCGGCCGTCTGCGGATCGGCCACCAGGTACGCGGCCCGCATCCCCGACAGCGCGTACATCTTCGACAACGAGGTGCAGACCACGACCCGGGCGTCGACCGCGGCGAATCCGGCAAGCGAGTCCGCCGGATCGGCATACCCCAGGTACGCCTCGTCGATCCACCACCGGGTCCGCGCGGGCGAGGCCTCGATCACCGCGCGCAGCGCGTCGGCCGGGGCGTGGCGGCCGGTCGGGTTGTTCGGGTTGACCACCACGACGAGGTCGTACCGTCCGTCGCCGGTCACGGTGGCGAGCCGGGCCGGGTCGAGCAGCCAGCCGTCCTCCCGGCGCAGCTGGAGCCGGTCGACCCGGCAGCCGATCACCCGCTCGGTGACATGGGCGTACTCCCCATAGCCCGGATCGAGCAGGAGCACCCGGCTGCCCGGCGTGAGCCACCGGCCGAACGCGCGGAAGATCAGATCCGACGAGCCCGCCCCGACGACCAGCGACTCCACCGGCAGCCCGCGGACCCCGGCGATCTCCGCGAGCAGTCCCTCCGCGCCCGTCGGCGGCGAGGTCCGGGCCGCCCACCCCGGATCCTCCGAGAGGACCGCGCGGACCCCTGGGGACGGTGGGAACCAGGCGTCCAGCACATCCGCCGCGACCACCTCGTGACGGCGGGTCAGGGTGCGGAAGTCGGTGCCGATCGCACGGAAGAACGCCCCGCCGTGCTCACAGCCGTCCGCACGCGGCGCGAAGGGCACGTCGAGCCGCCAGTCGAGGCCCGTCCGCAGCCGCTGCAGGATCCGGCCGTGGCGCTCCGCGACCGTCCTCGTCAGCTCGGCCACAAAGCCGCTGAGCACCTCGAAGGAGACCGCGCCCGAGCGGACCGTGCGTCCCACCGGCCGCAGCCCGGCGGCGAGGTACATGTCGAGCAGCTCCGTGCGTCCCATCGCCACCACCCGGCGGCCGCCCCGCGCCGCGACCCAGCGCAGCGCCGCGTACATGAGGAGTGGCGCCGTCGCGGTGGACCGCCAGTGCTCCTCGACGGTCAGGAGGCGGATCTCGAACGGCGCCTCCTCGGTCAGGACCGGCAGGTCCTCGCGCGTCAGGTGCTTGTCGAGGGAGTAGCGGCCGGCCCACGGTGGGGTGAGGCTGACGAAGCCGATCCGCGTCTCGCCGCGCGCGGCCACGAGATAGACGTTGTCGCCGTCGAGTCCGTCACTCAGCCTTCCCGACGGATCCAGCGGATGCTGGCCGAGCTCCTTTGCGTACACGCGGTGGCGCAGTTCGTGGATCCAGTCGTGATCCCCAGGCGTGGCAGTGCGCAGCTGCAGGGCGTGGTCCATGCGTTTTGTTCCCCCTGAGACGGTCCCGTGTTCGCCCCCAGCATGGAAGAGTTGGGCAGGCGGCACCTGAGTACGCGTACTCAGCCGGAGCGCGCAGGAGTTGGAAGCGGTACAGGTCAGGGCCGAGTCCATGGACAGGTGTCGAACCACCGGCGTCGGCCGTGCCCCGGCACGCATGCTCGGCCACACCGGCATCGTTTGTTCACCGGTTCGGGGGGCGCTGAAGTCGGAATGTGACCGAACGCAACCCACGGGTGCCGGCTCGGACGACGGTGCGATGAGGCCCCTGCCCCGTGCTGTCCGAAGCGGTTGGGGCCCAGAGCCATCATCCATGGTTCCGGGCCGGGACCGTGACCGGATGCGACGCCCGTTGGGGGCCGCAGGGCGAGCACCAGGTCGTCATCCGCCTGGGCGCCTGTGGTCTGCCGTCACGTACGTGAGTGCTGTTGGCGAAGTCCGAGCCGGAAGTCCGTGCCGGGCTCCGGGTAAAAGGCGTGTCCGGACGCGGGCCGGACGTCGGCACGTGACGGACGACAGCGCCATGGACGCCGATGTGCTGCCGGTCCCGTCCGTCCGGGAGGTCGCTCAGGCCGGGTGCGGGTAGGTGCAGCACGTCGTACTGCTCGGTGGCACCTGGTCCGGCGCGGACGTGTCAGCCCACAGCCCGAACCGCAGCAGCCGCGAGTGGTGGGTGCCCGACGGCCAGTGCGGCGGTGTGGACGCCGTCGTGGCGGGAGAGGCGGCACAGTTGCTCCATCTCCTGCTCGATCAGTGCCGACAGGCCCAACCCTGTCCGCTTCGGGTCCGCGTCGGAGGGCACGGGCGTGAGGCGGCGTGAGGCTGCCTTGGGAGGTGCCGTGCGGGCGGGGCCGGCGTGGTCTTCGGGGGGGCAGTTCCTCGGCAGCCTTGGGATACGGCCTTGTCCGGCTCGATCTGCCGAACGATCAACCTCCGGACCAGGAGCACATGCGCGACCGGGTCACCTCAGCGGCGCGAGACTGTCTCGGCACAGAAGCGCACCAGAACCACAGCCTTTGAGCTACGTCGCATGACCCACCGTGACCGGTTCACGGAAAGCGAGCCAGAACCGCTGCCCGTGAACCAAGCCACCTGATACGTCTTGCGGCTGCACGAGATGGCCTCTGCTGCCTCGCCAAGGCTCAGTGCGGCCTCGGCGGCTTCGCCGTCTCCCGCTGCGGAATGCAACGTGTCGCCGCGTCACTCGGCCGAGGAGGAGATCCACGGCGCGCGGATGACCGAGGAGCTGGCCGCCTACGGCTACCAGACCAGCCCCGGCACCCTGTGTCCGACGCTGCACCGGCTGGAGGCCGACGGACTGCTCACTTCGAAGCACGGGGTGGTCGAGGGCTGGATACCCGGCGGATGTACACGCGACCGAGGCCGGGAAGAAGGCTCTGGCCGAGGACTGGAAGGCGCTGAAGGAGCTCGCCCGTGAGGCTTGGCGACGAGGCACCGCAGCGATCTGGCCAGTCAACGGTTCGGGGTCAGGAGTTGCGCGGGGCTGCCAGGCCGGATTCGTAGGCCATGACGACGAGCTGGGCGCGGTCGCGCGCGTGGAGCTTGGCCATGGCCCGGTTGATGTGGGTCTTGGCTGTCGACGGGCTGATGACCAGGCGGTCGGCGATCTCGTCGTTGGACAGGCCCTGGGCGGCCAGGGCGACTGCCTCGCGTTCGCGGCTGGTCAGCTCCTCCAGCCCGCTGCCGGCGCGGGTGAGGGGCGGCTGGGTGACGTACCGGTCGATAAGCCTGCGGGTGATCGCGGGCGCGAGCAGGGCGTCGCCCCGGGCGGCGACGCGTACGGCGTGCAGGAAGTCTTCCGGCACGACGTCCTTGACGAGGAAGCCGGCGGCGCCGGCGCGCAGCGCGTCGAAGACGTACTCGTCCATGCCGTAGTTGGTCAGCATGACGACGTGTACGCCCGCCAGGGCCGGGTCCGCGGCGATGCGCCGGGTCGCTTCGATGCCGTCCATCACGGGCATCTGGATGTCGACGAGCGCGACGTCGGGCAGTAGCTCCTTGGCGAGCGCCAGGCCCTCTTGGCCGTTGGCGGCCTCGGCCACCACCTCGATGTCGCCTTCGAGGGCGAGCAGCGCGCGAAAGCCGCTGCGGATGAGCGGCTGGTCGTCGACCAGCAGGACCCGGATCACGACGCTCCGTTCGTGGGAAGTTCCGCCTGGACGGTGAAGCCGCCCGCGCTGCGCGGCTCGGTACGCAGTCGGCCGCCCAGGGCCGTGACGCGTTCGCGCATGCCGAGCAGCCCGAGCCCGGGCGTCGGCGCGGGGTGCGAGGTGGCCTTTCCGTTGTCGTCGACGCGGATGGCGAGGGCGCCCTGCCGGTAGTCGATGAGCACTGAGGCAGTGGTTGCGGCGGCGTGCCGGGCGACGTTGGTGAGCGACTCCTGAACGATCCGGTAAGCGGTCCGGCCCACTGCGGCCGGCACGCCGTACGGATGTCCTTCGATCGTCAGCGTCGTCTCCAGGCCGGCCCCTTGGAACCCTTTCACCAGCTTGGGGATGTGGTCGAGTCCGTGCGGCGGGGTGGTGTCGTCGTCGCGCAGCGCCTCAAGGGTCGCGCGCAGCTCCCGGCTCGCCTCCCGGCCGGCTTCCTGGATCGCCAGCAGGGCCTCTGGCACCTGCTCGCCCCGCCGCCGGGCCACGTGGACGGCGACCTCGGCCTGCACCTTGATGACCGAGATCTGGTGGGTGAGCGAGTCGTGCAGCTCCCGCGCGATGCGCAGCCGCTCCTGGTCGGCCCGGCGCCGGGCGGTCTCCTCGCGGGTGCGCTCGGCCTCGTCCGCCCGCCGTTCCGCCTGCCGCACCGCCTCCCCGGCCGCGAAGGCGGCGATCAGCCAGGCGAGCTCAAGGGTGTTCCGGGCCTGCGCCACGACCTCGCGCGCGGATCCGTCGTGGGAGACCAGGGCGGTGAAGTGGAGCACGGCCACCAGGCCCACGGAGACAGCCAGCGCGACAGTGCGGTGCCCGGAACGCACCGCGCCGTAGACCGCGACCAGGTAGGAGACGGCCAGCACCTCGAACCCTGCCCCCAGGTAGCCCACCGCGCACAGCCCGGTGACAGCCAGGACCACGAGCGGCGCCCGGCGGCGGGCGGCCAGCGCCAGCCCGCCGGCCGCCAGCAGTGCGGAGCCGAGCAGCTCGCGCAGCCCGGGCGGGTGTGGCCCGGACAGCCCGGTGCCCAGCAGCAGCGCCGCCACCCCCACGGCGATCACCCAGTCGGTGACCGCCGCCGGGGCAGCGAACCGTCCCTCGTCCATAAGTGCACCGTAGCCGGATGCGGTTCTGGGCGAGTCCGGCTCATGAAGGAGCAGTCGGTACCGCATGTGCGGTACCGGCGCGCCGCCTGCCGCATCCGCGGTACCCGGATGCCGCGGATACGGCAGTAAAAAGTGCCTGCGTCTGCTGGACGTTCGGCAGAGGGTCGGGCACGCATGCTCAAGGCGCATCGAATCTCGCAATCAGCGACGGAGAAGGAGGAGAGCGGCATGAGCACTTCAGCAGCGCTGATGGTGGCCGCCGAGGGCGGGATCATCGGCGACGGGCGGACCGGGGCCAATCTGGCCTTGGGAGTAGGGCTGCTCAGCCTGGCTATCGCCTGGCTGGCCCTGGCCCGCGCCGGCGGCCGGACCAGCATCGGCAACGCACGCACCGGCGGGATCTCGGCCATCGCGGCAGGGCTGGCCGGCACAGGCCTCGCGGTGCTGCACCTGGCCACCTCCAGCGGCGGCCCCGGAACCGGCAACGGGCTCGTCGGCGCCATCGTCGCCGTCCCGCTGGGACTGGGCGCCGTGCTCCTCGGCCGCCGGGCACTGACCCGCTCCCGCAGCGCCGACCGGCCGATCGATCGGACGACCGTCTGACCCTCATCTCCTCAGCGGCGTGCGGGTGACCACAACTGACTGCCTACGGTGAAGCCGTGACGCCGCCTTCCGATGACACTGCCGACCACGTGCCCCGTGCCGGTGCGGGCTGTACTGCCCGCCGACCCGGTCCTGGGGCGTGAGCAGCAGCAGGTGCTCGCCCGGCTGTGGAGACGGCGGCAAACGCCCTCAGGCTGAACCTGCTTCGAGAGGCTGCCGTCGTATCGCAACGTTTTCGAGGACGGCAACATGGGAGCGGCGGAGTACCGGGTTGGAGTACGCGCCCCGAGCAGGTACGGCCGGTCGCCGGTGCCGACTGGCACCAGGTGGACACCGAACGACCGACGGCGCCGCCGGAATCGACCGCGCGCGAACTGCTTGGGCCGCGTCGGCCCTCCGGGTGGGTACTGCGGAAACTGCCCGGCGGCCACGGCCCGCACCGTGCCGCCCTGAACACCCCGGGCTCGGCACCGGCCGATGCCGAAGTCCGCGCCGAGACGGAGCGCACCCGCACCGTTATGAGAGCGTTCGAGGCCGCCGCCCTCACAGCCGAAACCGGCCACAGCAGCACGGGGCGCGGCCGGATCCGGCTGCGCCCCGCCGAAGGAGTTCCCGTCCTCGGTTACCCGGATGACGCCATCTGGTCGCCGCCGTCCTGCGCTCGGCCGTCCGCCACGCCGGGCCCAAAGCCCTAACCCGGCACTGGCCCGGCACTGGCCCGGCACCGACGATGGGCTCACCGTCATACGCCGTCTCACTGGCCGGCCCGCCGGCCCCACCTGATAAGCCCGGCGGGAGACACTCCTCCCTGTCCTTGTGATGATCGCCGCCCCGTTCAACACGGCCACGCCATCCGCAGTCGCCGGCTTCGACGGCGGGGCCCCGGGAACCCCCAACCAGCGATGGCACCACAACTGTTGCACCGACCACGGCGAGCAGACCAGGCACCGAGCCGCACGAGTACCGCCGTCACACCCACACCCACACAGCACCAGCCCCGCCCCTGGATGGCGCCGCACCACGGAAGCAGGTGACCACCTAACCGTGTGTTCGTTCGCCTGGAGGACGAGTGGTATCAGGTAGCTGTCACGGCAGGACCAGCCTCAACACCTCTGAGGTTTCCAGATCGGACGGACAGAACCTAGGCGTGTCTCGCCGATCATGCCGGGAAGGTGAGAAGGGGCTCGACCGGATGGCCACATACCCCGTCGGCGGGGTGCGTCAGTGGACGATCTCGGCGCGGATGCGCTCGTCCGGCGTGGCGATGTCCCAGTAGTAGGCGGTGCCGCTCGCGCCGATGTAGACGCCGGTGCCACCGGTGATGGCCATCTCGAGCTCCGGCGCTCCCCTTTCCCACAGGGCCTGCATGGTCAGGGAGCCCTTCTCGAGCCGGGCCGTGATCACGCACTGCGACGTCTGCTTGTCACCTTCGATGCGGACGACCTCGCACGTACCGCCCCCGAGTCCGACCATGCGACCGTCCTTCGACGTGGTGCCGGAGAAGGCGTTCATGTCGCCCTGGCTCGGCCCTGCCGCGCCGAGGTCGACCGACTCGTACTGCAGGTTCTCGACCTTGAGCTCGAGGACCTCGACACGCTTCTTCGGGGCCGTCGCCGTGTCAGCGGCACCGGCACTGCCGACGGCGAGGACGCCGAGGGTGGCGGCGGCCAGGGAGACGGCGACGAACCTCTTCATGGGCATGATAAATCCCCTCGCGATTGAACTCTCTTGCCACGACACGCACTTGACTGCTCTGTGCGACGCCTTCGACGCTATGGCGGGCGGAATCGCTACGTCCAAGACGAATATCGCTATGGCGTCATGCCACGGGAGGCATGACGAGGGGACGCTCGACGCACGGTCGGCGAACTCGCGCAGGGTTCCCGGTACGGGTACGCGGACGGACATGGGCCCAGGGGGTCTTGCCTGCGGGCCGGGCTCGTGGCCGGTGGCGGGATCACCGCCAGCACTCGCCTGCCAAAAAGGGCTCGAAGAACGAGGACTCGGGCGCTCCCACGGCAGCCTGACCAGCAATCCACTTCGCCTGCGACGGCCGGGGCCGACCGCTGACCTTGCTGGTCACCGCCGGAAACCGCAACGACTGCACCGGCCCGACCGGGGGGTCGCGGACAAGGGCTACTCCGCCCGCAGCTGCCGGGCCTACCTCCGCCAGCGCGGGATCACACCCACGATTCCCGAGCGCACCGACCAGCTCGCCAGTCGGACACTCGCCACGACCAGTGTTCCGACCGCTACCTCGCCGCCACCACCCTCGCCAGCACCCTCACCTGGCTCGACATGATGACAAGGCGACCCCCAGGCGAGGAGAGCTTCCCGGTGCACCGCCTGCAGGCGCAGGCGACAACGGTTCATTCGGGCGGCCTTGGTGTCCGGCACGGGTTCAAAAGGCCGCCGCAGACACAGGCGAGGACGCCTTCCGCACCCTCGGGCGATTCGACGATGAGGCTGCGCCCGGAGCAGAAGCCGGTCCCCCGCAGGTCGCTCTGACACGTGGTCAAAGAGACGGTCCTCGGAGAGCCCGTTTCGCGAGGCAGGCGCTAAACGCCGGGACGGCAGGGGCGGGCTAGTGGACGAGGATCGCGAAGTACCAGTCAGCCGCACCCGACCCGAGGGGCTCGCGCAGGGCGTCGCCGCGGCGCCAGGTGATGGGCCCATCGACGGCGTCGAGCATGCGGGCCGCGCTGTGCGAGGGACGGGTGGGACACAACGCGGCCCGGCTGATCACCGGATACACACAGCACACGACAAGCCCGCCGGGGGGTGGCTGCCCGCGGAGGGGGGCGCTACCCGGCCGGCCTCACCGTGAAAATGCGGAACAGTGAGCGGCGACACAAGTGGCCTTGAGCAGCGGCACGGCCCGGCCCCCGCACGAGGGGGCGGTGACCGGGCGGCCGGGGCTGAGGGTGGATGCCGCATTGCGGAAGCCGGGGTCAGGGCGCGGTGGGGTACGTCGGTGCGGCGGTGTCGGTGGTGGGAGGGGTGAGGATGAAGGCGAGCCGGCCGGGATGGTGTCGTGGGCTGCCTGGACTTGCCAGCCGTGGGTGTGGAACAGGTCGGCCCAGCGTGTGGCCTGAGTGATGCGGGCAGCGCGCAGTGCGGGGCATCCGGGGTGATTGTGTGGCTTGGGCTGGGCGTCGAAGTGAACGTGTTCGAGTTCAAGGACCACGTTCACGTGGTCGCTGAGGGTCTGGGAGCCGACGTGGACGCCTTTGGCGACGCAGTGGCCGGTGGTGGTGTAGGCGGCCGGTGGCTGCCCGTTCTCCGTGAGGATGGCCAGGGCGCGGGCCACAAATGCGTTGGCTCGTGGGGAGCGGCTTCAGTTGGAGGGAGGATGCCGTGGTGGGCGGCGGCGTTCAGGTAGTCGGGCAGGTCGAGGCTGGGCACGAGGGACGTGGTGAGGGGCTGGTCATCACCTGCCATTGACCACCCTCGGCGCTCACCAGCCAGTCACCCGGCTCGGCCGGCAGGTCGCCCCGGCTGGAGAGGATGAGCAGGGTGGTGGTGCCACCCATACCGGACGGGTGCCGGAAGTCGATGCCTTCGGCCATGAGGGTGCTGAGGACACGGCTGGCGGCCGCGAGGTCGTCAGGCTGCCACTGGAAGGCGTAACTGTGGGCGATGGACTTGAGGTTTCTCCTGGCCTGACCTGTGTGATGGGCCAGGCCGCACGGTGCGGGTGAGGGAACCCGCGCCTGGCGCTGCCCGCATGGCCGGTCGCTCACAGCACACGAAAGGGGAATCGTGCGCAGTGTCTCCGGCTGCACTGACCGTCGTGGACGGGGGGGTAAGCGACACAACCCCGCTCCCCCGCTCTGCGGACAGGCAGAAGGAGCGAGGCACTCGAACGACCGTGGAGTCGACGGACACCACCCAACTCAACTCCTCGTCGGCATCCACCTGGGCCAACAGGGCGGTGAACATTCGCTCCCAGGTTCCGTCGATTGCCCAGTTCCGCAGACGGCTGTGAACACCTTTCCACTAGCCGAACTCCACGGGCAGATCCATCCACGGAGCTCCCGTCGGGTACTTCCAAGCGATCGTGTCGATCACCTGCCGGTGATCACGCCATCTCCCGCCTCTGCGAGGTGTCCGGCCAGGCAACAAGGGCTCGATCCCGGCCCACTGGGCATCGGTCAACACGCTCAAGACAACGACGAGCCGCTTTTGCCGCAACGCCTCAGAACCCGGCCATGGATTTGTCCAGCACTCCGCCCAGTGCACCGTAGACGCTGCAGCGAACCGAGTGCCCTGCCTTGCGTCGGAGCCCGAACCCCACGATGCACGACAACGCGAAGAGCCCACCAAGGGCCATCGCGGCGAGCGGGTTGTAGACGAAGTACGCGAAGCACGCGACGCCAGTCCAGACGAGAATCGGCAGGAGCGAGCCGCGCAGCACCGTCCAGAACCCAATCCGTTCTGGCCCCGACGGCAGCACACGTCCGTGCCATACCTCGATGTGGTTCCTGGTCACGCAGTGCTCAGGTCGCATGAAGCCATCTCACCACCGACAGCCCGGAGCTTGTGTGGTGATCCGTAAGATACTGCTAAGCGTTGTCCCGCAAATGATTTACGACGTGCCGGTTGACCAGCATCGTTGCCTCTCATGCGGCCAGTGCGAGGTTGTGCAGGCGAGCGATGCCGAGCGTGGACGGCATCCTTGGCGCCTGACATCTTCCACGCCCTGCAGTGCCTGTGCGTTTCAGCCCGTGGAAGACCGTCTACGAGCGGCACCAGCAGTAGCCGGCGGACGGCACGTGGGACAAGATCTTCGCGGCCGTGCTGACCGACGCTGATTCCGAGGGCCGTATCGACTGGCCGATGGTGAGCGCGGACTCCACGTCCTGCCAGAGTCATCAGCATGCGGCGGCAAGCGCGCAGGAGACCTCCGCGGGTGGCGGGAAGCACGCCCCGGCACCACCGCCCAGACGAGGGACTCGGGCGCTTCCGGGGCCACCTGACCTGCAAGATCCACCTGGCCGGTGAAGGCGGACGCCGCCCGCTGGCGCTGCTGATCACTCCAGGCCAGTGGGGCGACGCCCCGCAGCTCATCCCAGTCATGGAACGCATCCGTGTCCATCGCCCAGGTGGCAAGCCTCCGCGTACCCGGCCCGACCACCTGGGCGGCGATAAGGCGTATTTCCTGCCGGTGCAACCGCCGCTGCTGCCTGCTACGTCACCAGATCAAGCACACCATTCCCGAGCCGCGAGATCAGCGGACCCACCGTAAAAGACGCGGCAGCAGGGGCGGACGGCCCGTCGGCTTCGACAAGACGATCTGCAAACGCAGGAACGAAGTGGAGTGGACCATAAACGCGTTGATGAACTTCTGGGCCGTGGCCACACGCTTCGTCAAACGAGCCTACGTCTGCCACGGGACCGTCACCCTCGCCTCGATCCGGCGCTGACTCTGGCTCTGGCTCTGGCTCTGGCTCTGGCTCCCCATGATCAGCCGGACAGGCCTAAAGCCTGCCCGGCGGGGATACCTTGAAGTCCCGGCGCGGCGGAACTTACGGTTTGTGGGTTACCCAGAGCAGTTCCGCCGGCCAGCGGTGTGCCCAGTCGGGTGGGTCGGTTTCGTTGTAGCCGTTAAGTGTTCCGGGTTCGGGCCGCGGCTCGATGAGGTCGTCGATGATGAGACCCGCGCCGCGCAGGACCTTGACCCAGTCGCCGTAGGTGAGCTGATAGCTGGTCGCGCCGTCGTCTTCGGTGATGGTGTTCAGCCCGAAGTAGTCCTTCTGCAGCGTCGTGGTCACGCGGCCGGCGGCTTCGTCGTAGCAAGTTTCGAACCATGGGCTGGCGACGTTGAACACCAGGCGCCCGCCTCGGCCCAAGACGCGAGCGGCCTGCGGGACGGCCAGGTGCGGGGGCGCCCAGCTGAGCCCACCGAAGTCGCAGAACACCAGGTCGAAGCTGCCGGCGGCGAAGGGCAGTTGTTCGGCGGCGCCTTGCACCAGCGGGTAGCGGACTGCTCCCATCGCGCGGGAGGCTGCGGCGAGTTGGGCTTCGGACAGGTCGAGCCCGACCACGGTGGCGCCCTCGGCGGCGAGCGCCCTGGACCACTGTCCGGCGCCGCAGCCGAGTTCGAGGACGCGCTTGCCGGTGACGTCGCCCAGAGCGTGCAGGTGCGCGTCGGGGATGGAGTACATGCCCCACAGCCGGGGTGCGGCGCCGAATTGCGGGTCGTGCTTGTGCTGGTAGGTGCTGCTGATCTGGTTCCAGAACCGCCGGTTGGCGGGGATGCTGTCCACGTGCCGACTCCAGCACTGCCTGCCGGGGGCGGTCAACACGATTAGGGCACTGGCCCGCCCTTGCCCGGTCCGGCCTGGCTCGGCCCATGATCCGCTGGACGAGCCCTGGCACGCCGCCCTGGCCCGCCAAAGGGGGGCAGGACCGGTGAGCCGGACGGCCATGCCCTCGGACGGCCCCACGGGTGTCGGCGGGCGTCGGCGACCCGATCCCGTGTACCGCCGTCGCCGTCAACGACTCTGTTGGCTTATCCGTAAGGGTTCGCCACGCTGCGACGTCTCTGCGCCGAAGTGTCGCGCAAGCCGATCCCCCCGAGTGGCCGTGCGGACGCGGACCGTCAGGAACTTGCCTGAGCTGCGCGGGCTCGCTCACACATCATGCGGACGAGTTCCTCGGCCCGCTGCTCAAAGTCGGGCAGGTCACGGTTAGGCCCGTAGTGCATCTGAAACACGACGGTACCCGCTCGCGCTCGCGCCATCAGATGCTGCCCGACCTGGCTGGGGTCCGCGAGCTCCGAATCCTCGTACGTGTAGGAGGCCATCGCGCTTTGGTCGCCCCACTTCTTGGCGGGGTAGGGCGACTCGCGGTAGCCGGCCGGGTTCTGCTGCTCCTTCACCAGGGCGGCGAACCCCTCCCCCGCCGTCTGCGCGTTCGGACAGGCAAACACTTCGAAGCGAAGCTTGACGTCACTCCTGCCGTTCCCGTCAGCGCCCCGGTAGTCCACGTGACCCGCGTGACACTTGCTGCTGCCCTCGACGAAAGGCGGCCTGTCAACGGTCCACTTTCCCGGCAGGTCCGACAGCCCGGGAAGCATCCGCTCGGTCTCGGCCGCGCTCAACGCCCGTACGGTGGTGTCGGGGTTGGCCTTCTTCTCGTCCCCGCTGTCCGCCGAGGCGTCTGGGACAAGATTGACAGCACCGTAAATGATCAACGCGACCAGAACCAGAACCACGGCGACGAGCACCACCGCGGCGCCAGTCGAAGCGGGCTTGTTGATGGTGATCGACCCGAGCGCGATCTGGCTGCCTCGAACCCTGCTCCCGTGGAAGGTCACGCTGCCCGTCGTCTGCGACATCGCAGTGTCCAGATGCATCGCCAAGGTGCGCTGGAGATCTGGGTCCTCCCGGACCTCTCTGCGAAGTACCGTCACGGCCTCGCCCCGGGCCCGCTGATCGTCCGGTGCCGCCTCCAGTTCCGCGAGCGCGGTCTGCCCACGTCTCGTACTGCCCAGCCGCTCGCGGACCACCTGCACGACCGCGGAAGCACCCTCCTGTCCAAAGTGCGTGGCCGTACCCGTCACGGTCGCGGCCAGAACCCCGATCGCTACAGCTGCCAGGTCTTCCACGACGCCCCCCGTATCACGCGTCCACTCTGGAACCATGGTGTTCCCGGAGCACGGCAGGAGCACACCGTTCCGCAAGGGAGTCCGAAAACAGCCGCGCCGTCGTTCAACAACTCTCGGCGGCTGCGGCACGCGGCTCCGCGCACGACGGGGCACTTCGCGGATCCGCCCGCAGCGCCCGTCCCGGCCCGCCGCGTCTGAGCAGCATGAGCAGGTGTCGGCGGAGCACCGGCCGGGCAGAGCACCGGGTCAGTAGTCCCGTCACCCTGCCGCTGCGGGCAGCATCAGCAGACAGGAGACCGCCAGTGACCGCCATACCTCAGGGCCGCGACTGGACCCGTATGAGGCGCGCCGACTTCGACGACTCCGCCCCGCTCGACCTGGTCGACGCGGCCGTGTGCCGGCCCGTACCCGCCGTGCCCGACGAGTGCGGGACACAGGCGCTGTTCGGAAAAGATCCGGAGCCCGCGCGTCCCCGCCGCACCCGCACACCGGCCCCGGCCCCGGCCCTGAGCGAGGACACCGACACCCTGTTCTGAGCCAGTCTTCGAGTGCAGGCGTGAGGCTCTAAGAGGTCCTGACAAGGCCTCTGGACGTGGCGGTGGGTGATTAGGCAGACGGCGAGGCCGAGGAAGGCTTCGTGGATGTCGTTGCATCTCTCCCACCGGATGCGCAGGCGACGAGAGCCGTACAGCCAGGAGATGGTCCGTTCCACTACCCAGCGGAACGTGCCCAGGCCGGTGCCGTGTGACTTCCCCGCTCCGCGATCGCAGGCCGGATGCCGCGCTGCCGCAGAAGCCGACGTTACTTGTCGTGGTCGTAGCCGCGGTCGGCGAAGAGCACGTCGCGCCGCCTGCGCGGCCGGCAGACAGCTCCGGCCACAGCCGGCATCTTGTCCGGCAGCGGCAGAGTTGGGTGACGTCGTTGCGGTTGCCGCCGGTCAGTGACACCGCGAGCGGGACGCCCTGGCCGTCGGTGATGACGTGGCGCTTGCTGCCCGGGCGTGCACAGTCCACCGGACTGGGCCTGCTTTTGGGCCTCGCCGTGCGGCTCAGACATGGGAGGAGTCGATCACTGCCCGCGACCAGTCCAGCTCATCGCGATAGGAGTTCTCAGAGGACGGTTCGTGAGGTGATGTCCGTTTCCGGTTGAGGGTTGTGTCAGGGGTGCTGGTCGTGGCGGTGACTATTGCTTCCGGGCGAAGTTGCCGGTGTCGGTCTCGGTGAGGATCCCGAGTTTGACCAGGCGTTTCAGCTTGGCGCGGGTGCCTCCGACGTTCTTCGGCAGCAGTTCGTGGCCGAGGGCTTCGCAGACGTCCTTGGCCCGTAGCGGCCCGGTCGCGTGGTTGAAGGCGTCGAGGATGCGGGGGAAGTCAGGGTGTCTTGGCAGGGCCGCCGACGGGCCGAGTGGGAGCCGGTCGGTGAGGCCGGTGACGGTCTTGCGGGTGATCGCGAGGTGCTCCAGGTGCGTCTCGGCCTCCTGCAGCCGGGTCTGCAGGTCGTCGATGTGTGCGCGGAGGTCGTAGGCCAGGGCCCGGGCGGCGTCTTTCTGGAGGTTCAGGGCGTCGATCAGGGGCTGGATGTTCAGGCTGTCACCGCCTGCGTGTCGCGCCAGGTGGGAGTGTTCGCGCCGGTGAGGCGGCGGGTCATGACGTGCGTCATCGCCCAGTGGACGCGGGAGGCGGAGGAGGAGGGCCGGTGTCCGTAGTCGCGTACCAGGCGCCGGTGCAGTATCAGGATCCCGTAGGTCTGCTCGGCCCTCCACCGCTTCGGCTGCGGTACGAACCCCTTGTCCTGCGGTTGCGTTGGACGATCTCGACGAGCGACGACCGTGATGACCAGGCCGAGCACGTCCACGGCCAGTCCGCGCTTGCGGCTGGGCACCCGCTTGGCCGGATCGTGGCCACTCGTGGAGGCGGGGACCCCGGCGGCCACGTGGACACTCTGGGTGTCCAGGACACCCAGAGTCGGGTCCTGCAATCGGCGGGCCCGCTGCCGTACCTGGCAGCGCAGGAGTTCGTGGCTGGTGGCCGCTGACCGAGCGGTGCCGGTCCTTCCACGCGGTGATCACCGGCTCGATCAACGACCACTGATCGGCCGATAAGTCGCTCGGGTGCGGCTTGCGTTCACTCACACGGTCACAGCACCAGATCAACAAGCGCGGACCGGCAGATTCTGCCCCGCAGCCACACCATCAGGCGACAGCAGATCCACTCAAAGAGTCATGAACCCTGCTAAGAGTGTGATTCGTCCAAGCCGGGCGCCTCAAGACGGTTGAAGCCGGCGAGGCGCGGCGAGACGACGAAGGGGAAGGATCCGCCATCTGGGGTCTTGAGAGCCGCCACGATGTCATGGTCCGGTGCACCGAATACCTCGAAGTGCTGCACGGTGCAGTGCTCCATTACCTCGCGGATGTACGGATCCGAGAGCCGCCAGTGAGCGCGGATGGCATCGGAGTCGCGGTAGAGCTGGAAGCTGTGCGCCAGCATCCGCTCCTCGTCGATGAAGACCTCGACCATGAGCTGCGGGCCGTGCTCTTGAGCGAATGTCACCGCCTGCGCGATGGCGCGCCGGAAACCGTCGAGGTGACCGTCCGTGATGCGCATGGTATTGCGGAAGAGAATGGTGTTGCTCTTTGTGATCTCCATGCGCCGAGTGTTGCGCCTCAACCAAGGTTGAGGTCAAGGGTGCAGCCCAGCCGGGGAACCGGCGACGACACTGAGACTGCTGATGAAGCCCTGACGGGCCGCCTCGCGCTCTTCTCCGGCACGGAGGACCGGACAGCACCTCCCATCCGAGCCCAGCGATGAACCGAACATTAAGTTACAAACCGGCCTCTCAGGTTCTGTAGCCACCACGGGCTACCCGTCGGCGGATCCTGTCAGCGGCCGCAACAAGGTTGTCGTCCATTGCTGCTACGCGTGGCAGGATCTTCCTCTCAGGGCGGCCGAGTGCAACTGATTTCGATACACCGACAATGGAGACGCCTTCTTTGATCACCCCGGTCACTGACGGGCGACGAGTCACAACTCACCTGCTCAGAGGGTGCATGGGTCGCGTGGTTGTGTCGCTGGAAGCTGACGTGAGCGAGGTCCGTGAAGTCGGTCACCCAGTTTGGTCCACGTCCTGCCACCACATACGCTGCCCGCTCTGGTGCCCGGCGAGGTACACCACGTCCGGCGCGCCGCCGACGACATTGCCCATCCATCGCTGGAAGACTTGCGAGAATTTCTCGGCCGCCGCGCCGGTCCCAGCAGACCTTTACCCAATTCGTGCACCGCCGCCGCCAAGTCCTCCTTGACGCAGTCCGAGGCCCGGCCGGCTTGCACCAGCCGCCGCACGGCAGTGGCGCCGGCGGTCCGCCGCCCGCCTCGGCAGCTGGGCGCACCGCGAATCCCACGTGCCCAAGCGATGAAGCATCCTGAATCGTCTCCGTTCATATATGCCTGCACCGCGCCGGTGACGAGCATGAGGGAAACCGAAACGCCCACCGTCGATATAGCCAAGCCGATTCGATCAGCCACCTGCATAGTGCCTTGGCTCGATCGCCTTCCTGCCTGCCCCGCGCGACCAAGTTTCTCAGGCTTGCGTTGCAATCCGTCTGCGAGACATCTCTAGGTGCTCAGGGCGGTCAGCTGTCCTATCCAGTGCCGGGATTCGAAGAGGGGCGTGGCCGCGCCGCCGATGGGCTCGTACGACAGCTTCCGTTTTCCCTTCTCCTCGCGCTCCCAGAAGGACAACGAGGGGGCGCTCTTGGCGCAGCCCGTTGGCTGCTTGCTGTCGGCGAGCTCCGCGGGCGCGGTGCGGAGCAGGGACGGCTCCCGGGAGAACACCTGCGCCTTGTACACGCACCTCTTCCCTGTCACGCTGGTCGACACCAGACGGATGTCGCGTTTCGTCGCCCCCTGACCCATCGTGACTTCGAAGCGGTAGGTGCCGTCCTGTCCCCGGCCGCCCCACAGGCCCCGAAACTTCTCTGGCAGCGCGCCCTCGGCGGACGACGCCTTCACGAACGTGTCAGGTTCGTAGAGGGTGTGCCCGTCGTCGCGGTGGTCGTAGTAGCCCGGGTCGTCCTCCCACTCGTACGTCCCGTCCCATGCGGCTACGAACGCCCCCGTACCGTCCGGGGCGGCCGAGCCGTAGTCCTCGGTGTTGTCCTCGCAACGAT
The DNA here is from genome assembly GCF_001905845.1 of Streptomyces sp. TSRI0107. GTDB lineage: Bacteria > Actinomycetota > Actinomycetes > Streptomycetales > Streptomycetaceae > Streptomyces. The sequence continues at coordinate 96,664 of NZ_LIVZ01000018.1, forward strand.
CCGCCTCGGACTTGGGGCTTGCGCTCTTCAGTCGACTCGTGCCGAGCTTGATCGAGTCGCTTTTGGAGTCGGTGATGGTGCTGTCCCAGACACACAGCCGGTCCTCGTTCAGCAGGGAGTACTCGGCGGTGCCCTTCGCGTCGATAAGCAGGCGTGCGGTCACCCCCTCTATGCGGAGGCCGTCGCTGTCCCTCAGGTCGAGAGCCGCCTCCCAGCTCCCCTGCAACGCTTTCGGAGCACTCAGCGACGGTGATTCCCCCGTCCCGTGCTTGCCGCCTTGCCACGGGCGGAGCGCGAGCAGCCCGCCGATGGTGACGAGCACCACGACGGCTGCCACCCCCGCCACGACGACTGGGCGACGCCGCCGGTCCGGGGTCTGCGTCGGACCGTGCGAGCCTGCCGTTTCGTCGTATCCCGGCCCCGCCGTGGGCGCGTACGCGAGCGCGTCCGGTGGGGATGCGGTAGGTGCTTGCACGGGCTGAGGCGCGACGGGCGCTTGCACGGGCCGGGGCGTGGGCGCGGTCCGGGCAGGCACCGGCGGAATGGGACCTTGGCCCGGCACGAGGACCGTGTGCGGGCGCAGCGGGTCGAAGTCCAGCAGCTGTGCCGCGTGTCGCCCCAGTCGACCGAGCAGCGCGCCTGGCAGCCATTCGTCGGCGCCTTCTGTGGCGGTGCGGGCGGCGACGTGCTCCGGCGTGGGACGTTGTGCGGGGTCCTTCTGAAGGCACTCGCGTACGAGTCCGAGGAGCGCCTCCGGCAGCCCATCCAGGTCCGGCTCTTCCTCGGCGACCCGGAACAACTGGGCGTGCAGCCCGTTGCCGGTTGCCCCGAAGGGCTGGCGCCCCGTGGCGGCGTAGGCGAGGACCGACCCCAGGCAGAACACATCGGAGGCGGCGGTGACGTGGAGCCCTCGCACCTGCTCCGGGGACATGAAGCCGGGCGAGCCGATCACCATGCCCGTACGGGTCTGCAGGCTGTCCCCGCTGATGCTGTCCAGCGCCCGGGCGATGCCGAAGTCGATGACCCGGGGCCCGTCCACGGTAACCAGGACATTGGACGGCTTGAGGTCGCGGTGGACGAGACCCGCCTCATGGATGGCCTGCAGGGCGAGCGCGAGCCGGTTGGCCAGGACCCGCACCGACTGCTCGGGCAACGGCCCGTGCTGCTCGGCCACGACGGCGTGCAGATCAGGCCCGGGAATGTACTGCGTCGCGACCCAGGGCGTCTCCGCCTCCGTGTCCGCGTCGAGGACTGCCGCGGTCCAGGCCCCACCGACCCGCTTCGCCGCGACAACCTCGCGTGCGAACCGCGCGCGGAATTCGGCGTGTTGGGCGAACTCGGTCTGCACGACCTTGACCGCGACAGTGCGCCCGCCTTCGGAGCGGGCGAGATAGACCCGGCCCATGCCGCCGGCGCCTAAGCGGGCGATGAGACTGTAAGGGCCTATGTGAGGCGGGTCTTCGGCGGTCAACTGGTCCACGAGGAAGGAGAGTAGCCCAACTGTCCAACAGCGATGGGTCAGACGGTTTCGTTCCAGAACAGTAGTTGGTCGTTGGTCCGGGTGTGTCGTCGACTGACGTGCAGTGGGCGCGGACCGCCCCCTGCCCAGCAGGGAATGGCTTGTGTACGGACACCGCCGCCCACAAGCCCAGCCGCATCGTGCTCGTGCGGAGACTCCGCGCCGACCAAAGAGACAGGCCTAGAGCGGCTCCTCGGTGAGCGAGTCCGCAGACTTCCCGGGCATGCCACCCGCGGTGCGCGCGTTCTGAGCGCCGTACGCTGATTCCCATGGCCACAAGCGTTGGTCGAACGCATCCTCGCCGCCGGTGACGGGCCGTCCTCGTCGGCGATCGACGCGCTGCACGAGCTGCTCGACGACGCCACGATCGAAACCTCGGCGACGCCCAGGAGTGTCGCCGAGGCCGCCCGGCTCGTCAGCCTGTCGACGCACCCTGCGGTACTACGAGCAGGAGGACCTCGTACGGCCCGCTTGCAACGCCTCCGGCTACCGCGAGTACTCCCAACTCGACCTGCGCCGCCTCCTCTTCCTCACCCGGGAGCGCCTGTCCGGCATGACCATGAGCGACCTCAAGCGCTACATCCTGCTCATCGAGCAGGGCCCGAGCACCATTCCGGAACGCCGCCGCATCATGCTCGACCAGCAGGACCGATCACGCGGCAGATCCGTGAGTTCGGCCTGGCGCTGGAAATCACCGAGTACAAGATCCGCGTCTACGACGGGCACCCGGAAGGCTGACACCCGCTCCGTCGGCCCCACGGCTGAGGTGAGGCTGACGGGGCGGGTGCCGGCGATCGTCATCCAGACGGCGGCGGGCGCGACGATGAGGAGTCAAGGTGCATCCCGGCAGCGTCATGGTGGGTCCGGATGATGGATGGGAGTGAACTACACAGTCGCGTAGGTTGTACGGCTGCTCCTCCGGGGCCTGATCCCCCTGGGCATGGCTGAGCTCTTGGCCGCTTTCGCTGAAGGGCGATGCCGCAGCGGTCGGTCGAGGCGACGGGTCAGGAGCCGGTGCGGCCCGGCCCGGGTTTCGATGCCGGCGGGCCGCATGTGGGTGGGGTCGAGGGCATGCGCTGCTCCGGCCGTCACCCGTTCGTCCCGGCGTCGCTGCCCGTGACCGCAGGTCAGGCCGCTCGCGCCTCGCGCCGGTAACCGCCTGGGGCCTGCCCGTACTCGCGTTTGAAGGCCTTGGCGAAGGCGTACTCGGAGCCGTAACCGGTGCGCGCGGCGACCGCGGACAGCGGGTCATCGGACTCTCGTAGGAGCCGTGCGGCGGTCGTCATGCGCCAGCGGGTCAGATACGCCATGGGCGGCTCGCCGACCAGGTCGTTGAACCGGCGGGCGAAAGCCGCACGGGAGAGGCCCGCGCGGGCGGCCAGCGACTCCACGGTCCACTGGGCGCCCGGCTTCGCGTGGATCGCCGCCAGGGCCGGCGCGACCGCCGTGTCACCGAGCGCGGCCGCCCAGCCCTTGGCCTGCGCGGCCGGACCCTGCTCCAGCCAGGCGCGCAGGATGTACAGGAGCAGCGAGTCGATCAGCGCGGGCACGATGCCGGCTGAGCCCGGCCGCGGCTGCTCCAGCTCCGCGCGCAACAGCTGGATTGCGGAGGCGAGTTCGGGATGCCGGACAGGGTTCGCGGGCAGATGGATGATCTCCGGTAGCTGCCGTACGAGGGGGTGCGGACGGGCCTGGTCGAGGTGGTAGTTCCCGCACAGCAGGTTGGTACGGGCGCCGTCGCCGCCGATGGTGACCGTGCCGAGCGGGGAGCCCGGACTGAACTGGGACTCCCGCTCGATTTCGGCCGGGGTGTCGGGGGGGTCGGCCAGGATGTGACCGCGCCCGTCCCGCAGGAAGACCACGTCGCCCGGTCCCAGCGGGAAGGGCGGCTGCGGCGCCGCGTCCTCCAGCGGAACGAGCCAGCACGTACCCGACAGCACCACGTGAAATCCCGCCCCGGCCACGGGGGGCAGCCTCAGTCCGAAGGGCGCACGTCCGGTGGTCCGGACGGAGACCGGTCGGCCGGTACGCATCGAGGCCAGCACCTCGGTGAGGATGTCCAACTCCCGCCCCTCTCCGTCGTCTCTCCGGTCTTCCTCCGCACTCTAACCCGCCCTTCTCAGGCCACTGTCAGAACGACCTTGCCGCAGGTGCGGCCCGAACCGACCAGTTCATGGGCCTTCGCTGCCTGCTCGAGCGGGAGGGACGCGGAGACGTGCGGGCGGATGCGGCCTGCGTCGATCAGGGCCGCGATCGCCTCCAGGGAGGCGTAGTCCGGTTCGACCGAGATCCCGGCGAAGTGGCGGCCCTCGTCCTCGACGCGGGCGGCGAGCTCGCTGTTCCAGTGCTCCATGATGCTGACCAGGGTGCCGCCGGGCTTCAGGACGCTCAGCGCACGCTCGCCCTCGGAATTGGAGTCGAAGACGACGTCGAGGTCCTTGGCCGCTTCGGTGTAGTCGGTGGTGCGGTAGTCGATGATCTCGTCCGCCCCGAGTTCGCGGACAAACTCATGGTTGGCGGCGCTCGCCAGCGCTGTGACGTGGGCGCCGCGCGCCTTGGCGATCTGCACCGCGAAGTGGCCGACGCCACCGGCCGCTCGGTGGATCAACACCCGCTGCCCTTCGGCGACCCGGGCTGCGTCGACAAGGCCCTGCCAGGCGGTGAGGGCGGCGAGCGGCACGGCGGCGGCCTGCACGTGGTCGAGCGTCGCGGGCTTGCGGGCCACCTGGCGCGAGGGCACGGCCACGTAGTCGGCGTAGCCGGTGGCGGCTCGCGGGAAGAACGGCATGCCGAAGACCTCGTCGCCGACCTTGAAGCGAGCACCGGGTCCGGCTTCCTCGACGACACCGGAGATGTCCCAGCCCACACCGAACGGAGGCTCGCCGAGCAGCCGGTAGTCACCGGAGCGCACGGCCACATCAACCGGGTTGACGCCGCTCGCGTGAACGCGGACCAGGACCTCGCCGCCGAGCGGGGCCGGCTTGTCCCTCTCGGCGAGCTCCAGGACCTCGGGGCCGCCGAAGGACTTCTGGATGACAGCACGCATGCTGAACTCCCTTTTGCAGTGGTGGAATCGGGGCGAGCGCCCCTCGTCTGCCTCCACGTTAGGAAGATCGAACGAGCCGCTGAATATCCTCGAGTCTTGGAAAGATGTCCGAGCGTCCACAGTGCCAAGAGGGAGGACACAGTCTGATCGCAGCGCTCGCCGCGTGCAGCGGGTGCGCGCTCACCGCCGAGACCGGCCTTCCGGCTTCCGGCGCACTTCGCCGCTCCCCGCCCCGGCCGTCAACGCCAACACCCCCACGGCGGTCGATGGCGTGCATCGTCACTTCACGGGCCCGCGTGAAGCAGTACCTGACATTCTCACCTTCGCGTCCGGATCCCGCCCTCACCGGCTGGAGGGACCAACCACGGTGGGATGATCATGCCGTGGCGCCGGCGCCCTGCGAGACCACGGCCCGGCCGCGGAAGCGAAACGGCGTGCCTGAGGCCATCGCCGCGGGCGACTGGGGCGCTAGCCGAGCCTGGCTCTCCTCAGCCTGGCTGCGCGATGCCCGGCTGGACGACGCGACCACCGTGGCCGCGATCGGCTTCAGCCGGCGCGACTGCTCCGACTTCCCGGCCCCACTCGTCCACCTCCTCGACCATCCCCTCACGGTCACCGGGAGTTCCAGCAGTCGACGGCCCGCGCCGGAGGCATCCGCGTGGCCACCGGAACGCTGCCCGGCATGTGCACCGCCCCCGCCGCCGACCTGCTCGTCGAGCGCTTCAGCACAGCGGTCGATTCTCGGCGTCACCTACGCGGTGTACCGCTTCGCACGACGCCCACGAACAACCGGCCGGAAACCGAAAGCTGGTCGCGGCCGGCCAGGCAGGGGATCCTGGCTGAGCTCTACGCCAGCCGCGTCGACGCCGCCGCGAGCTCCAAGCGGCACCGCGTGGTATTCCGCGACCCTTCCGTACATTCGGTCATCAACCGGAGGCGGGGCGCGGCCGGTCGCATAATCCGCGTGCGGTCTGCCGCCCCGCGTGATACTCCTCCCTGCCATGGGCGATCTTGTGACAGCGCGGCTCGTACTTCATCCGATGACCATCAGCGAGGCTGAGCATGTGGTGGCGGGCGAGCCGGGTAGCGGCGACCGATGGGCGCCGGGATACCCCACCGACGGGGATGTGTCCGCCGCCAAGCGCTTCCTGGGCACCTGCGCGGACACCGGTGACCCCCAACCGTTCGGCACCTATGAGATCCGTCGCCGCGAGGACGGCCTGGCGATCGGCGGCCTGGGCTTCCACGGACCTGCGGACGAGAACGGCAGCGTCACGATCGGCTACGGCCTCATCCCGTCAGCGCGAGGCAAGGGGTACGCCGCCGAAGCCCTCCGCGAACTGCTGTTGTTCGCGCGGTCACGCGGCGCAACCTGCGTGAAGGGCGACGCCGACCACGACAACATCGCGTCCCAGTACGTCATGCTGGCAGCCGGCATGCGGCCAGCCGGACAAGACGAACGCGTCAGGTACTTCGAGATCGCCTGGACCGACACGGCGACAACAACTGATCCACTCTCCTAGGTACTGTCCGGCGGACCTTGTGACTGTCGGATTGTCGTTGTCGACTCGTTTGGAAGACCGTTTATGGACGGCACCGGCGTTGGTCGGCGGACGGCACGTGGGACCGGATCCTGTGTGCCGTCCAGGCCGACGCCGACCTCGCGGGCCGGATCGACTGGAGCATGGTCAGCGTCGACTCGACGTCCTGCCGTGCCCATCAGCACGCGGCCGGCGCTCGTAAGAAGAAGCCACGTGTGCCGAAAGAAGGACGACGTCTCGGCACCACCGCCCCGACGAAGGACTCGGACGGTCGGTCTCGGGGCGGCCTGACCCGCAAGACTCACCTCGCGGGTGAAGGTGGCTGCCGGCCGATGGCCTTCCTGGTCGCGCCCGGCCAGTGGGGCGACGCGCCGCAGATGGTCGAGGTCCTCGAACGGATCCGTGTCCCCCGCCCCAGGGCGGTCGCCCCCGCACCCGGCCGGACCACTTGGGCGGCGACAAGGCATATGGCTCACGTCGGAACCGGCGCTGTCTGCGAAGACGCCAGATCAAGCACACCATCCCCGAGCCGAGGGACCAACGGGCCAACCGCAAACGCCGAGGGAGTGGAGGCGGCCGGCCCACCGGCTTCGACAGCGAGATCTGCAAACGCCGCAACGAAGTCGAGCGGACGATCAACCGGCTCAAGAACTCTCGGGCCGTCGCCACCCGCTACGACAAGAGGGACTACGTCATCCACGGCACCGTCACCACTGCGGCTGTCCGGTCATGGCTCCAGGGCTGAGCCGGCCTGCAGCCTCAGTCTCCGAGGAACCACAGGTACAGGCCCTGTCCGTCACGAACTACCTGACCCAGCTCGACCAACTCGCGCGCGAACTCATCAGTCAGCGCGCCTGCAGGCAGCCGCGGTACCTCCTCCAAAAGGTCGAAAACTGCTGGTGGTTGAAAACGGTGTCCGCTTACGGCAGCAGGTTTCCCGGCATTGGAAGCACCGACTGATCAAGACCAGTCAGCGCCGAGGACTCAGCGGATCGTCATGAGTTTCGAAGGCACCTGCTGATGCAGGCGAGTCGTGTCGCGGCTTGCAACAGGGCTGCCACAGGGTTCCAAGATCGCTTGACCTTGCCCCAGCAGGAAGGACAACAGTGTCTCCGTAGATCACATGAGCGGGCGGTTTGCGCTCGCCAGTCGGCCAGACGAAGAGGGGGAGTTCGAGTGACGGTGACCTGCGTCATTCTTGATATCGGTGGCGTGCTGGAGATCACGCCGGAAACGGGGTGGGTGCAGCGGTGGGAAGAGCGGTTGGTGCTGCCGCCGGGCACTGTGCACGAGCGGATGCGCGACGTGTGGCAGGCCGGGAGCATCGGGAGCATCAGCGAACGAGAAGTTCGCGAGCAGGTGGCAGCACGCCTGGGGCTCGACGCGTCCCAGGTGGAAGCGTTCATGGCGGATCTTTGGGCGGAATACCTGGGGACGCCTAACGAGGAACTCATCACTTATGTGCGAGGGCTGCGGGGAAGCTGCAGGCTGGGCATCCTGAGCAACAGCTTCGTCGGTGCCCGGGAGCGGGAGACGGCGCTGTACCACTTCGACGAACTGGTCGAAGAGATCGTGTACTCGCACGAGATCGGCATCGAGAAGCCGGACCCACGTGCCTTCGAGTCCGCATGTGCCAGCCTGGAGGTGCGGCCGGAGAATTGCCTCTTCATCGACGATCTCGCCGTAAATGTTGAGGCGGCTCAGGTGGCCGGCATGCAGGCGCATCTGTTCGAGGACAACGCCAGGACGATCACGCGGATCGCAGCTCATCTGGACTCTGGTCCCCGGGTTGCAGGGCGTGTCCCGCTCGGATGACGTCGGCCTGGCCGGCCTTCAGCGGTTGCCGGCCAAGCGGTGAAGCGGTGGTCAGCCCGCTTCTGCGTGTTCGGCTCGGGCTCGGGTGCCAGCCAGACGGTCGGAGTCGGTGCCGGTCTCGATGATGGTGCCGTTGAAGGTGAGCCGGTCGACGATGGCAGCGCACAGACGGGGATCGGTGAAGGTCTTCGTCCAGCCGCCGAAGGACTCGTTGGAGGCGATGGCGACGCTGTTCTTCTCCTCGCGCTCGGTCAAGACCTGGAAGAGGAGCTCGGCGCCGTGCCGGTCCAGTTCCATGTATCCCAGTTCGTCGACGCAGAGAAGGTCGACGCGGCGGTAGCGGGCGATGGTCTTGTTCAGCTGCTTCTCGTCGGCGGCTTCGACCAGTGCCCAGCGCGATGAGCATGTGCGACTTACCAGTTCGGGAGTCGCCGATCAGGCAGAGCGGCTGTCCCTTCTTGATCCACTCGCAGCTGGCCAGCGTGTTCACGGTGGCCGGGTCGATGTTGGGGTCGGCGTCGAAGCCGAAGGGCCGCAACGACTTCTCCCGCGGGAATCCGGCTGCCTTGATCCGCCTTTCCGAGCGGTGTCTGGCTCGGTCGTCGCACTCGGCCATCAGCAGTTCGGCGAGGAAGCCGCGGTAAGTCATCTGATCCTTGGCCGCCCGGTCGGCGATCTCGGCGAACTCGTTGCGGATCGACGGCACTCGCAGCAGGCGGCAGGCAGTGTCGATGGCCGTGGTGGCGGCCTACTCGGCCAAACCTCGCTGGCGGGGCAGGGTCACTGTGCTTCTCCCTCTCGGTGGTCACCGCTGCTGACGCGACGGCGTCGGAGCAACTGGTCATGCCCCCGAGAAGCGGGCCGGAGGCTATAGCAACCGGGCGGCCTTCTCCTTCTGCGCCGCGCCACCCCGCCGTCGGCCACCGCAGCCCTCCTCCACCTCGCCGACCACTGCCCTCCAACTGGAGCCCAACGCCTTCCGGCCCGCCCGGCCGACTTGCCGGCGCACGTCCCGGACCGCAGACACCTGCGCTGGGGCGAGACCTGGAGGAACCAGCTGACGACCTGCTCGATGATGTCAGGACCGAGGCCACGCGCGCTCTCAACCGGCGCCTTCCGTAAACGTCCTGGCCCGACCTGTTGAACAGCAGGTCGCGGCTGCCCCTCAGTCGGCGGGACTACCGGGCCGAGAACATCCCCCAGGAGATCCCCGCGGCCTGGCTCGAGCTGACACTACGGGTGTGGCACGCGATGTGGTTGAAGCGCATCGACTACAAGATCGCCGCAGTCCGACAGCGGCGGGCCGAGAAGAAACGGAGCCATCTGCGGCGGCCCGCACCGCCCGAGTGGGTCGCCGCCTTCGGTGTCGGAGCCGGCCGGGAGCCCGCAGAGGTCCACGCCGGCGGCTGCCACGTGACCGGAGACCGCTGGCGTGCCATGGACCGGGACGAAGCCCGCCAGCTGCTGAGCAGCGGCATACGCGCGTGCAGCCACTGCCAGCCCGACGTCCAGCTGCACATCAATAGGGCACGCCAATAGGCGGTTCTGCGTCGGCTCAGGGGACCTCATGGAGTCCTCCAAGGTCAGCAGCAGGTGTCCGGCCACCGACTGGGGCGACTCGGCGCGGATCGATTATGTCGGCGTCGAGGGGGCACCTGGCACGCCACACCAAAGCCGGAGGTAGTTGACGATGGTGGATTTAGCGGTACTGCCGAGCTACATTGCGGTGATCCTGCTCTTTCTCGCTCCGCCCGGGCCTGATATGACCTACATGCTCGCAGTGGGCCTTGAAGGTGGGCGCCTGTCCGCGCTGAAAGCCATCCTCGGCATAGGAACAGGTATGAGTGCCTATGCCGCCGCCGTCGTCGCCGGGATGGGGGAGATCGCCCGATCGCACCCATCGGTGCTTGATGCGGTACGAATACTGGGTGCAGCGTATCTGCTGTGGTTGGCGTACGTGACAATGCGAAGTGCGCGTCGAGCGATCAACGGACACGGCGATATCGCGACAGGCGGGTGGTATCTGCGAGGAGTGTTAGTCAGCCTGACGAATCCGAAAATAATCCTCTTCTACCTCGCGGTGCTCCCGCAGTTCATAGGGAGTGCAGAGAATCCCGAACTGCAGATGGCCGTCCTCGGCGCAATCAACGTCCTGATGGAGATAGTTCTTTACGGGTGCATTGGAGTGTTGTCGGGATTTTTCCATGCACGGCTCACCGGCTCAACAAAAGCGACGGCTGTGCTGAATTATGCCGCGTGCGCCGTTTATGTTGCGCTGGCAGCGGCGATCACTGTTGAGATCCTCCTGACCTAGTACTCCAGCCGTAGATCGTGATCTTCAGGTGGCTGGCCTGGGCTCGGGCCTGATGGCGGCGTCGCCAGTCGGACCAGCCGAGCCGGTGGGCTGCACCGTGCACGGGCCGAACGACGAGCGTGGTGAATAGTCGCTGGATTTCGTTGCAGGTGAGCGGGATCAGCCCGTCCGGGGCGGAATGGCGAGCGTCAGCGTGGCCAAAGGCACCGCAGCCGGCGACCCAGCAATGGCAGTAAGCCAGTTCACCGGTGGTGCGGTCGCGGCGGATCAGCAGTTGGTGGCTGCCGAGGCGCGGTTCGGCCAGGTCGATGACGGCCCAGTCGTAGAAGCGGTGCCCCTTGCCGCCGGCCGCTGCCGACAGCTTCAGCCAGGCCCACTTCGGCACCTTCACGGCCAGGGCATCCGCGCGGAACTTCCCGGCGCCCGTGGTGACTTCGGCCGAGCAAGCAACGCCGAGCACGTAGCCGACCTGGCGCTCTTCCAGCGCGGCGCGCAGCTTGGGGGTTGCCGCCGTAGACCTCATCGCCCGCAACCCAGCCCACACGGTGCCCGGCGTCAAGGAATCGGCCGATCATGCGGGCGGCCAGCTCCGGCTTGGTCGCGAAGACGGTGTCCCCGCCCAGTCCCGCCGCCCGGCAGCGGTCCGGGTCGCACGTCCACGAGCGCGGGACGTACAAGTCGCGGTCGATCGCCGCGTGTCCGCGGCGGCCTGCAAAGACGAGGTAGACAGCGACCTGAGCGTTTTCGATCCTCCCGGCCGTGCCGGTGAACTGGCGCTGGACACCCACGGTGTGCGTGCCCTTCTTCACGCCCCCGTCTCATCGACGACCAGCACCGCATCGCCGTCGTACACATGTTCCAGCATGTACTCGCGCACGTCATCGCGCACGGTGTCGGCATCCCACTTAGCCCGGCCGAGCAGGTGCTGCAGTCCACGCGGACTGGCCTATCCGGCCCACTTGCGAACCGGCCCGCTATCCGGGACATCAGGACCTCGAACGCCTCCTGCCAGCGGGCAGGGTCTACGCTGTGACTCGCGACCACCGCATGATCTTCAGTCTTCGTACACCGATGATCAACGGTGGCCGCACCCGTCCTCACCGCCCCTCGGTCACGACGTGCGAAGACGGGGCCGCATCCCTTCCGTGTCCCGCACGGGGCACGCAGCGTTCGCCCGCCGTCTCGTGCCAGGAGGACACATGCAACGCGGTGAAGTCTGGTGGGTCGACTTCGACGAGCGACGCCCGGTCGTGCTGCTCTCGGACGAGGAGTCATCCGGGTTTCAGGCGATGCAGGTCGTTGCGCCGGCGGGCGTCGACATCAGCGGCCTGGCCGTTGAAGTGGCCGTAGGAGCCCCGGAAGGGCTGCCCTTCGAAGGCGTGCTGCGGTTCGCGTTCCCGCGTCCAGGCTTTACTCCCTGCACATGGCTGACCGCCATGGCCCGGGACGACCTGATCGAGCGGGCGGGCGTGTTGTCCTCCGTGAAGCTCAGCGAGGTCGAAGAAGCCCTCCGTGCCGCTGGAGAGAGGAGGGAGTGGACCCCGATGACGGCTGCCAGGATCAGCGAGGTCAAAGATGCCCGCCGTCTCGAAGGACTCGAGTAGCGGACGCCTGTGCTGCCCAGCTCGGTGTCTCGTCGATCAGGCCGGATCAGGGAGCGGCGTCTGGTGCCGTGCATCGCAAGGCGGAGGAGGGAGCCGATGCGGCGCATCGGGGACCGACGACAACGCGGCGAGGCGCGGTGCCAGGCGCCGCGAGCCCGGCATGATCGGCGAGACACCCCCTAGGGTCCGCCTTCAAGCGATCTTGCCCAGAGCAGGAATGACGCGAGTGTGACCGCCGCTTCGTATGAGGCGGCGGTCTTTTCGTACCGGGTGGCGATGCCTCGGAAGCTCTTGAGGCGGTTGAAGCAGCGTTCGATCACGTTGCGTCGGCGGAAGGTCTCCCGGTCGAATGCTGGTGGTCTGCCGCCGTTGCGGCCGTGGCTCAACTTGTGGCGTTGCTGGTTGTTCGTCCAGGACGTCATCAGGTCGATCCAGGGGCCGTACCGCGAGGAGACGGTCGTTCTCTCCGCCCTGGACAACAGCCTGGTGCTGTTCATCGTGGCCGAGCTGCTTCACACCGTCCACCTCACCATCAGGAACCGGGACCCTCCACGCGGAGCCTTTCCTCGTCGTCGGCCTGATTGCCGGCGTCCGCAAGGTGCTCATCGTGACGGCCGAGGCGGAGAAATCCCTCCGGTGGAACGTCGAGGGGATCGAACTGCTGGTCCTGGCGGGGCTGATCCTCGTGATGGCGACAACGGTGTACGTGTGGCGGCGCTCCACGCGGCCGGGAGAATACTTCCCGCTCCAGGAGGCGCGGCGCTCCCCGTCGCCGGAGCCGTCACCCACCTCGGTGCGCGGGTCCTGATCCGTCACCTTCCGCAGCCACGGCGGCCCGCACCCGCTGCTGCTCGCGAGCGGAGCCGACGTCCCGTTCCAGGGGGGTGCGGCTTACTGCTGTCGCGAGGTCCTCCAGGGCCCGCTTCTGCAGTTCCGCCCCGCGCCGTAGCACCGGGCTCCGGTCCCCGGCGGCGCCCTCCCACGTGTGGAGCGCCTGCTCCACGCGCCCCCAGTCCGGATTCCTGTGTTCGCGTACGTCGACTGCGGCCTGTGCGGTGTCCGCCTCCAGGGCCTCGGCGAGCCGCGCCGCCTGGGGGACGAAACGGCTGTCGGCCCGCGGGACGTGGCTCTCCATGAGCATCGCCGCCCTCTCGAACCCCTTGAGCGCCTCCTCCGCCTCGTCCGCCTCGCGCGACGTCAGCCCCCTGGGGCGGACCGGTTCCTGCCTTGCCTGGTCGTGGGCCTCCTGCCAGGCGGCACGTGCCTCCCTGCTCGCCAGCAGCGCCCTGCGCATGTCGGCGCGATGTTGCCGGGTCGGTTCGGCATAGCTGCGGAGCACTGCGGCCGCGTAGCGGCCGTCGGCGGCGAGCCAGTCCGCAAGCCGGCCCGGCAGCCGGGGTGTCTCCCATGCGGGGAACACCACGTACGCCAGCATGGCCAGGGCCCCGCCGAGCAGGGTGAGCACCACCCGCTCCGGGACCGTCTGCTCCCATGCCTGGCCGCCCATGCCGAGCAGGAAGACGACGTACGCGGCAGTGAAACACTGGGAGTAGGCGTAGCCGGTACGGTTCAGCGTGTACGACAGGCCCGCCGAGATTACCGCCAGCGCGCCGAACACATAGGCGTCCGGACCCAGGGCCCGCACCATGCCCGTGGCGAGCGCGACCCCCGCCAGGGTCCCGGCGAGACGGGCCACCGCGCGCGAGTACGTCCGGTGGAAGTCCGGCCGCATCACCATCACCGAGGCGATGGGCGCCCAGTAGCCGTGGTCCAGGGGTAGCCGGGAAGCGATCAGATAGCCGAGCGTGGCCACCGCCGCCAGGCGGACGGCGTGCCGGAACACGGGCGAGTCCCGGCGGAGCTCACGGCGGACTGCCCGGACGACGACCGGGAGCAGCCGGAACATTGTCGGGCGCACCAGGAACTGGGCGCCGGCGGGGCCGGTGGGCGTAGGCGCCTTGTCGCGCGCGCCGCCGCTCCCGGCGATCTCCAAGGCCTCGGCGAGCAGTTCCACGAGCCGTTCGGCGGCCTGCCGGGCGGGCCCCTCCAGCACCTCGTGTTCCTCGTCGACGCGCAGGACTTCCACGCTCCGGGGCGGCACCTCGGCGGGAGTGCCGCGGCGGATCGAACGGGCGGCCGCGTCCAGGACGTCGGCGGCCGCGTTGAGCAACTCCCGTGCTCGGTCCCGCCCAGGTCCCTCCGCCGGGGCGCCGACGTCCGGGTCGGCGAGCGCGGCGACGACCGGCAGAATGCGCTCGGCGAGGCCCCGGGGGCCGTGGAGAACGGGGGGACGAGTGCGGGCCTGTGATGGCGTCACCGCGGCCGCGTCCCGGGCCGTCATCAACGGCTCCGGGTCGAACGGGGCGGTCGGGTCGTGCCGCAGCCGGCGGGCGTAGTCGGCCACGGCGGCCAGGGCGTCGGCCAGCGCGTCACGATGCGCCCCCCAACGGCGGATCGGAAACAGCAAGATCAGCACGGCCTGCGCCACGCCTCCGAGCGCGATGACCCCGGCGTGCTCCATGGCTCGCCCGACGCTCGTGGGCAGGGTGATGGTCACCAGCATGCTGCCGACCGTCGTCGCCGCGACGATCCCGGCGGTCGATCCGAGGGCCCACGCCATCCCCGCGGCAAAGGCCCATACGGCCAGCAGTGGGAGGAACGTCACGAGTCGCCCCGCCGCCAGGTAGCCCACGAAGGTGCTGAACGCCAAACCCGCGCCCGCGCCGAGCGCGATCACCTTACGTGGACGCCAGGTGCGCTGGAACGTGGCAGCACCCGCGGAGTAGGCACCGAGGGCGGCGGACGCGGCGTACGCAGGGGAGACCAGCCACAGCGCCGGCCCGATGACGATCGCCAGCCCAGCCGCCGTGCGCAGCGCGAGCAGGGGCTCCAGCCGCGTCTCCTCGATCGTGAGTCCGGATCGCACGACCTCGCCGAAGGTCCGCAGCCACGTCATGGTGTGAGCCCGGTCGGAACGCCCTGCCGGGTCGCGTCGGGCTGGCCGAGGCGGGGCCGCCGGGCAGGGAAGCCGCCCGCACGGCCGAGAAACTCAGCGTCGGTGAATACGCGACACATCGACATCCGGCCTCACCAGTCCCGGGGGTCCGCCTCGCACCGCATGTCCGGCGGGGTCCTTGCCGCCAGTTTGGCGAACAGGGGTCTGACGGGTGGTGTCACCAGTAGATCCGTGGCTAGGACTCCGCTGGTTCGGCCCCGGCCAGCCGGAACCAGGGTGACTGCCACTCGTCACCCGGACCCGTCCGGGCGGAGAGGGACAGCGTCCCCGGGTTCCTTATCGCTTGTGGCCGTTGCTGTGGCCGTTGGGATGCAGGACGACCTTGGTCCAGCCCTCGTCACGGGCGTCGAAGTGCTCGTAGGCGGTGGGAGCCTCGTCCAGGCTGAGCTCGTGGGAGACGACGAAGCCCGGCTTCGCCTTCCCGCCGGCGATCAGATCCCGCAGCGCCCGGTTGTACTTCTTCACCGGCGCCTGCCCGGTCCCCATGTGCTGGCCCTTGAACCACATCATGCCGAAGTCGATCGGAACCTTGCCCTGAGCTTCCAGCTCCCCCTGGGCCTCCGCGCCGCCGGGATCCTGGGGCAGGAACACCCCCACCACACCGATGTCGCCCGTGAACCTCACCGAGTCGATCAGGCCGTTGAGCGTCAGGCTGGCGTCCTCGTGCCCCTCCGGATCGTGCGCCTGGTAACCGACGCACTCGCAGCCGTTGTCGGCACCCAGACCGAGGGTGGCCTCCTTGACGACCTCCGCCGGATTCTGCTCGGCGGTGTTGATCGGGATCGCCCCGATCTCCTCCGCCTTGCGCAGCCGGTCCGGCTGATGGTCGGCCGTCCAGACGCGGCCGGCACCCTTGAGCAGAGCGGAGTAGGTCGCCATCAGCCCGACGGGACCGGCCCCGAAGACGATCGTCTGGTCACCCGGCTTGACGTGGGCCATCTCGGTGGCGTGATAACCGGTGGGGAAGATGTCGGCGAGCATCACGTAGTCGGTCTGCCGCTCGGCGGCGTCCTCACCCAGACGCAGCGCGTTGAAGTCGCCGTAGGGCACACGCAGCAGCTCCGCCTGGCCACCCTGGTAGGGGCCCATGTCGGCGAACCCGTAGGCGGCTCCCGCGAGGGCCGGTTCCGGCTGCATGGTCAGGCAGTAGTTGGTCAGACCCCGCTCGCACTGCTTGCAGAAGCCGCAGGCGATGTTGAAGGGCAGGACCACGTACTCGCCGACCTGGACCTTGCGGACGGCCGAGCCGACCTCCACGACCTGGCCCATGTTCTCGTGTCCCAGCGTGCGGCCGGACTCGAACGAGGTGCGGCCCTCGTACATGTGCAGGTCCGAACCGCAGATGTTGGTGGTGGTGATCTTGACGATGATGTCGCAGGGGTGCTCGATCTTCGCGTCCGGCACGTCCTTCACCGTGACCGTCCGCGGTCCTTCATATACCGCTGCCTTCATGATGACTTCCCTTGATGTCGCGGCGTGGCGGTGATGGAGAGGGCGCAAAAGCCTGACTCTCGGAAATTGCTACGACGGGGTCCGTGTCTCCGGCGCGCCTCTACGGGCCGTTCACCCGGATCAGGTGGAACGGTCGTTTTGCCACCGGCCCGCCAGGCGGAGCTTCCGCGCTCCGGCGGCGTTGCGTCCGGGTCCCCGTCGGCCCCCCAGGCGAAACAACCACGCACCGACCGATCAGCGGCATCTCGGATCCGGAGGACCACCAACCGATGGCACATCTCCGACTGAGGTCACCAGCTACGCACCGTGGTCGTCCTCCAGCATGCGGCGGCGTTCCTGTTCGCGCATGGAATAGGCGGCTGCCCGGATCGCCTCGTCGCTCTCCAAGCCAGATCCCAGCGCACCGCCCACCGTGGCGACCGAAGCGACGAACCAGGCCAGCGTCCAGTACTCCGCGGCGTGCAACGGGGTTCGTGTCGTGGAAGCGAACACCTGGTCGTTGAGGATGAACAGCGCCCACACCAGGTTGATGACCACCAAACCCGCGTAGCAGACGAGCACCCCGATACCGACGGTCACGACCGTCGAGGCGTTGTAGAGAGCCGCCCGCTTCCTCGCCTCCGGCGAAATCTCATCCGTTCGATGCCACAGGTTCGCGTCCACGATCAGCCAGCCGATCATGAGCGCGACAGACCCGACTGTGGCGATCACCAGGCGCGGCGTGCTCAGGGAGGTGGCCAAGCTCCAGACAGTGGAGTTCACGGTGGCTACCGCTCCAGTGGCGAGTGCGGCCGCCAGGGCTTTCGACAAGCCCGGCACCAACCGCCACGGCCGGTTGGCTCGGACCATACCGAGGAGCACCCGCAGGTAACCGCGCGGCCCACTGACGACGTACCGCAGATCGGCGATCTCCTCCTCACCGACCTGGCCCGGATGGATGGGCGCGAGACGACCGATGAAGGGCCCCCGCAGCGGCTGGCTTCCCGGAGGCCCCTCAGGTCCGGTGGCCTGCGGGCCCGCCAAGCTGAGCACGGCTTCTTCAACGGCCTGCCGGGCCCTGGTCTGCAGCCGGAAGCCCCCCAACGACGGAAGGGACAGCAGCGCCAAGCCGTGTTCGTGATTCAGATCCACCACGAGTTTGCGCCCGTGTGAGTGCAGCGGAAGGTCGGTGAGGGCCACGACGATGTCCCAGTTCCCCTCACTTGCGCGGTCCATGATCCGCTGCATCAAGGTGGGCGGGTCCTCGACCTCTGCGGTGAAGGGCTCACTGATCACTTCGACGTCGAACCGTCGTCCCCGGCCTGACCTGTCGGCGAGCCGATCAGGAAGCATCCGGGCCATGCGCCGCGCGATCTCCGTCGGTGCATCCGGATCCGCCAGAAGAGCAACCACCGTAACGCCCAGAGGCGACACCCGCATGACTCCCTCTCGTCGGCTGCCCCCGCGATCGCGAGTGCCCACAGAATGCCCCCGAGGCAACGCCGACGGCGCGTGACACGCTGGCCTCTGTCGGCAGGTGCAGGCAGGTGCAGGCAGGTGCAGGCAGTACGGTCACATCTTCTCGTTCTCCGCCGTGCAGGACCTGCCCCACCACCGGGCCACACGGTTTGCGCCACCGCGAACACCAGCTCCCGCGCCAACCGGCCCAGGCTGCTGTTCACGGGTCTCTTCCGAGCGCTCGTGTGAGCGGGGCCCGGTGACGGCGCCTGTCGCGCGGTTCGCGGCGCGATCAGGTAATCAGGAACGGTGGACAAGGACGCGACCGACCCGTTCGTGCACGTCCGGGGCGCGGGTGAAAACAACCTGCGGAACATCGATGTCGACGTTCCGCGGGACGCGATGGTCGCCTTCACCGGCGTCTCCGGTTCGGGCAAGTCCTCGCTCGCGTTCGGCACGCTCTACGCGGAGGCCCAGCGGCGCTACTTCGAGTCCGTGGCACCGTACGCCCGAAGGCTGTTGCAACAGGTCGGCGCACCACACGTGCAGGAGATCACCGGACTGCCACCGGCCGTGGCCCTGCAGCAGCGACGCGGGTCGCCCGGCTCGCGCTCGACGGTCGGCACCCTCACCACGCTGTCCAATCTGCTGCGCATGCTGTACTCCCGCGCCGGCACCTATCCGCCCGGCGCCGCACGGCTGGAAGCCGAGTCGTTCTCACCCAACACCGCGGCCGGCGCCTGCCCGGAGTGCCACGGACTGGGCGTCGTGCACGACGTCGCCGAGGACCTGCTCGTCCCGGACCCCTCGCTGAGCATCCGCGAGGGAGCGATCGCCGCCTGGCCGGGCGCCTGGCAGGGCGCCAACCTGCGCAGTGTCGTGAACGGCCTGGGCATCGACATCGACCGGCCGTGGCGCAGCCTCAGGAAGAAGGACCGGGACTGGCTGCTGTACACGGACGAGCAGCCCTCCGTGTACATCGAGCCGGAGGAGGACCGCGTCGACTACGGCTATCAGGGCAAGTTCTGGAGCGCCCGCAAGCACGTCATGCACGTCCTCGCCGACTCCAAGAGCGAGCGGATGCGCGAACGGGCGCTCCGGTTCGTCAGGAGTGTGCCCTGCCCCGAGTGTCACGGCAGCGGACTGCGGCCCGAGGGGTTGGCCGTGACCTTCGCCGGACGCTCCATCGCCGAGATCAACGCGATGCCGCTCACCGAGGTCGTGGCGCTGCTGCGGCCCGTCGCGCGGCGGTCCGAGGCCGACGCCACCACCTCGACCGCCCGATCCGGGGAGACAACCGAGGTCGCGGTCCGGATCTGCGGCGATCTGGTCGCGCGGATCGACGTACTGCTCGACCTGGGCCTCGGATATCTCAGCCTCGGGCGCCGCTCGACGACCCTGTCGCCCGGCGAGGCGCAGCGCCTGCGGATCGCCACCCAGCTGCGCTCGGGGCTGTTCGGCGTCGTCTACGTCCTCGACGAACCCTCCGCGGGCCTGCACCCGGCTGACGCGGAACCGCTGCTGGACGTGCTGGACCGCCTCAAGGCGGCGGGCAACTCGCTGTTCGTCGTGGAGCACGACATGGACGTCGTACGGCGGGCGGACTGGGTGGTCGACATCGGACCCGGCGCGGGCGAGGGCGGCGGACGCGTGCTGTACAGCGGCCCGGTCGCCGGTCTCGAGCGGGTCGGGGAGTCGGCCACGAGCCAGTACCTGTTCGGGCGCGCCCAGCCGCTCGATCACCGCCCGCGCACACCGCACGGCTGGCTGCACCTGAGCGGCGTCTCCCGCCACAATCTGCACGACGTGTCCGTCGACGTACCGCTCTGCGTACTGACGGCGGTGACGGGCGTGTCCGGTTCCGGAAAGTCGACGCTCGTGACACAGGTGCTCGCCGAGGTCGTCCGCGGCCACCTCGGACTCGTGCCCGAGGAGCCCGACGAGGCGCACCTGGAGGTCGACGTCCGGGACGCGTCGGGGGTCGAGTCGTTCGACCGGCTGGTCCTGGTCGACCAGCGGCCCATCGGCCGGACTCCCCGGTCCAACCTGGCCACGTACACCGGGATGTTCGACGCGGTGCGCAAGCTGTACGCGGCGACGGACGAGGCCAGGGCGCGCGGCTACTCGGCCGGGCGGTTCTCCTTCAACGTGCCCGAAGGGCGGTGCGAGACCTGCCAGGGCGAAGGATTCGTCGCGGTGGAACTGCTGTTCCTGCCCGGCACCTACGCGCCGTGCCCGACCTGTCGGGGCGCCCGGTACAACGCCGAAACGCTGGAAGTCACCTACCGCGGCAAGAACATCGCGGAAGTGCTGGCGCTGTCCGTCGACGCCGCCGCCAAGTTCCTGTCCGACGTCCCGGCCGCCTGCCGCAGTCTGGAGACGTTGCGCGAGGTCGGACTGGGGTACCTGCGGCTGGGCCAGCCCGCGACGGAACTCAGCGGCGGTGAGGCGCAACGCATCAAACTGGCCACCGAGCTGCAGCGAGCCCGCCGCGGGCACGCGCTCTACCTGCTCGACGAGCCGACCGCGGGGCTGCACCCCTCGGACATCGCGCTGCTGCTGCGGCAGTTGCACCGGCTCGTCGACGTCGGCAACACGGTCGTCCTCGTCGAGCACGACCTGGCCACGATCGCCACCGCCGACTGGGTCGTCGACCTCGGTCCGGGCGGCGGCGACGCGGGCGGGCGGGTGGTCGCGGCGGGTCCGCCGACCAAGGTGGCGAGGGCCCGCCGCAGCGCCACCGCACCCTATCTCGCGGCCCGGCTCGCGCGCTCCTGACGACAGAATCGCGATCGCGAGTCCCCGAGCACCTGCGGCGCGACCCGGTGGCCGGGTGGTCCCGCGCACCAGCGCGGTGCGCGAGTACGCCGGCTTTGCGGCAACCGCGGGACCCGACCTGCCGCGGCAGCCCCGCAGCCCGGCGTGAGCGGCCGCGTGTGGCAGGAATGACCCCATGCACATGGTGATCGCGGGTGGACACGGAAAGATCGCGCGCCGGCTGACCCGGTTGCTCTCGGCGCGCGGCGACAGCGTCACGGGGCTGATCCGAAACCCAGACCACGCCGACGACCTGCGCGCGGACGGTGCGGAACCGGTGGTGTGCGATCTGGAGCACGCCTCGGTGGACGAGGTGGCGGGCCACCTTGGCGGTGCCGACGCGGCACTGTTCGCCGCGGGGCCGGACCGGGCAGCGGCGCGGCCCGCAAGCAGACGGTGGACCGGAACGCGGCCATCCTCCTCGCCGACGCGGCCGAGCGCGCCGGGATGCGCCGCTTCCTGGTGATCTCCGCGATGGGCGTGGACAGCCAGCCGCCGCCCGGCACCGACCCGGTGTTTGCCGCCTACCTGAAGGCCAAGGGCGAGGCGGACGCCGACATCGCCTCCCGTCCGGGACCGGACTGGACTGGACTGGACGATTCTGCGCCCGGGGACGCTGACCGACGACCCCGGTAGCGGCCGCGTCACGCTCGCCGAGCACACCGACCGCGGCCCAGTGACGCGCGATGACGTGGCTGCGGTGCTCGCCGGCCTGCTCCACGAGCCCAGGACCGCCGGGCGCATCCTCGAGCTGATCAGCGGGTCCACCCCGGTCGAGGAGGCGGTGCGCGCCGTGGCCGGCGGCTGACGCCGCACTCCGCCCGTGCCCGGGTGCGGGTAATGACTCACACCCGGACGCTTTCAAAGGCGCGCTGCCCAGCGAGGCCGACACGTGTTCCGCAAGCTGAGCGACATCGCCGCGCCGAGCGGTACCCCCTTGGAGCACCGGTCGATCGGCTACGCCCTCGGGTATGCCCAGGCGATGTGGGAGAAGGGGCACGTCGAGGAGGCCCGGGACAAGCTGGACCGGCTGAAGAACGCCTTGGCAGGGATGGGATGAGATGGGAATGGAACCGCACCAGGTGGCCGCCGGGTTCCTACCGGAGCACACGGAGAGTCTCGAGCACTCCCCAAGGTGACGAACCGGGTGGCTCCACGCCTGCGTCTGGCGCGTCAGGAACGCACAGGTCCGGTTGCCCCACGAGCACGAGAGAAAGGATCCACACATCTCGGGTAGCCGGCCCGTGAGCGGGTACGCGACATGCCGCTCGGTTCTCTGAGAACGTCGAGGGACGGAGTGGTCCCATGGCCAGCAGTCGGGCGCACAGCCTGTACCACCGCTGCACCCACCTGAAGGGCAGCCTTCCACGGGGCAGCGCCGGACAACACCCGACGGCCGCGCTCGGAGGGCCCCGCCCGCCCGCTCGCACCCCAGCCGACCATGCCCTCCACGAACTGGACGCGCTCTCCCGCGCCCTGTTCGGCACCCCGGACGAAGTCGAGATCCTGCGCCTGGCCATGGACCACATAGCCGCTGCGGGGCCCTACAGTGCCGAGGCCGGATACCTCAACGTGGGCGGCGACCTGGTCCCCAGTCGATGGGACGGGCAGATGCCTGCCTTGGCCGTGAGCCGGAGGGTGCGGGAGCTGGCCGGGCAGGACGGCAACGTGACCGTACCCGGCAGGCCCTGGGGCCGGGCCCTGGGGTTGCGCGGACTTGAGGGACTCCACGGCTACCTCGTGGTGACGTCCCGCTCCCGGCCCACCAAGGCCGAGCGATCTCTGCTGGCCACGCTCGTCCGGTACACCGCTGCCGCACTGTCAGTCGCTTTCGCACATCGCCGCCTACGCGAGGACGCGCTGGAGCTGCACCGACTGAGGGATGAACGTACAGTCCTCCAGCGGCAGCTGATCTCTGTGGTGGCCGAGCTGGGCTACGAGCGAGCCGTTCACGCGCTCATGGCCGGCGTCGCCGCCTCGGGTGGCGGCGAGGAAGCTGTCACCCGCGCACTGCACGGGCTCACCGGACTTCCTGCGCTGGTCGAGGACCGCTTCGGTCGGCTGAGGTCCTGGACCGGCCCCAGCCGCCCCGTCCCCTATCCCGAACCGGACCCAGTGCGCCAGGACGAAATGCTGCACGCCGTCGCCCGTCAGGCCGGGCCGGTGCGGATAAGGGACCGGCTGATCACCCTGATCCGCCCGCACGGCGAGATTCTGGGCGTGCTGGCCCTGGTCGATGCCCGGGACGAGGCCGACGAGCACACCGTGCTCGCGCTGGAACGCGCTGCCGCGTCACTCGCCCCGGAGCTGACGCACCTGCGCAATCTGGCCGAAGTGGAGCTGAGGCTGCACCGCGAGCTGGTGGACGACCTTCTGGCAGGGACGGACGAGGCGAGCGCCTACGCCCGGTCCGAGGCCGTGGGACACGACCCGCACCGCAGCCACTACGTCGTCGTGGTGCAGTGGTCGAACCGGACCGCCGACGATTCCTTCGCACAGACCGTGGGGCGGGCGG
This sequence comes from Streptomyces sp. TSRI0107, assembly GCF_001905845.1. Classification (GTDB taxonomy): domain Bacteria; phylum Actinomycetota; class Actinomycetes; order Streptomycetales; family Streptomycetaceae; genus Streptomyces. The sequence continues at coordinate 119,740 of NZ_LIVZ01000018.1, forward strand.
CTTCCGCCGTGGGCATGCGCTCGCTGCTGACCCGACGCCACGACCACGTCGTCCTGGTCGCCGACGACAGGCCGCACCCCCGCGCACTGTACGACGCGCTCGCCCGGGAGACCGGAACACGGTCCGGGACGATCGGGGTGAGCGCCGCTTCCGACTCCCTGAACGACATCCCCCACCACTACCAGGAGGCGCAACGCGCCCTGGACGTGCGCCGCCACTCCCGCGAGCGCTACGGCACGTCGTTCTTCGACGAGCTCGGCCTCTATCGCATCCTGGGACCCGGCAACGATTACCGGGAACTGGAGACGTTCGTCCAGGAGTGGCTCGGGCAGCTCATCGACTACGACTCCCGGCATCAGGCGGCCTTGGTCGAGACCCTGTCCCGGTACTTCGACTGGGGTGGCAACTACGACGAGACCGCAGAATCCCTCGCGATACACCGCAGCACACTGCGCTATCGGCTCCAGCGCATCCGCGACATCAGCGGCCACGACCTCGCGAACGTCGAGGACCGGCTGAACCTCCAGGTGGCGACCCGAGTGTGGAAGATCGTGCTGGGCGGGCCCGGCTGACGCCTCGCTGGAACTCCTGCGGGGGTGGTGTCAGCAGGGATCAGCTACCGCACGGACTCGTACAGGTCAGTGGTGTAGTCGGCGCCCTGGGGCGGCTGTCGCCCGCTGGGTCCGGTGGCAGGCCAGCAAGTGATAGCGCGCCTGGTACGCGCAGGCCATATCAGAGCAGAGCGCGGCGGGCAGCTGTTCGGGCCGGTCGCAGATGAAGCCGGTGACGCCGTCATCGACGGATTCCGGTACTGAGCCGCGGCGCAGGGCGACGACTGGTGTGCCGCAGCAGGGCGCTGTGCCTGTGGGCGCGGTCGGCTCACTCGCACCCAAGAGATGGGCATCACCTCGCACGGCCGTACGGCTGGCAGGAGGATACCTGCGCCTTTCATGCTGCTCTGCCAGGGTAGGAGGCAGCATTCTTTTTTGGCCTCGGGTGCGGAGGCGCTCAGCAGGGGGCTCTGCGAATCTCGACCGGGTAACAGCCGATGGCGGCGCGGGCGTGAGCGAACGACGCCGTCCGGTTCCTGGCGAGGAGGCGAGAGCCATGACCGTGATGGGTGTGTCGAAGTTCGAGAGGTTCTTCCGCGCCGCCGCAGGTCTCGATGTCGACAAGAACGACCTGAAGCGGTACGGCGACTTCGTCGACGCCAAGCTCTACGACCTCCTGGTCGTCGGCCAGGCGTCGGCCAAGGCCAACGGCCGCGACACCGTCGAACCGTGGGACCTGCCGATCACAAAGGGCCTCCAGGAGAGCATCCACCGGTTCCGGCGGCTCGACGAGGAGGTCGAGCTGAAGCCGATCGTGGAACAGCTCGCCGCGCACCCTCCCCTCGACAGGACACCCACCCAGGAGACCGAAGAGCGCTACCCCGAGATCATCGGCGGTCTCAGCGTCGCCCTCGCCGAGACGTTCGAAATCATGTATCCGGATGTCAAGAACCCGCAGACCAGCCACTGGGACGGCGTGACCTCGGTGTTCGACCGGCTGCTGTAGCAGTCGCGCCCCGGTGCGTGTCACCGATCTGAACTGACATGCCGGGCGGGGGCCGGAAGGTGGAGACGGGAGCCTTTGCCAAGGCCAGGGTCGCGTGCGCCCTGCAGTCCCCGGTCCGGAAAACGTACCGGGACGGGCCCTGCCGGCTGCCCCTGCCACTGGTGTCGTACAACCAGCGACTTGAAGGGAGCCGCACCATGACACAGGAACTACGGGGGATGCGCGTGGCGGTTCTGGCCGCCGACGGCGTCGAGCGCGTGGAACTAGACCAGCCGCGCGGTGCGCTACACGGCGCAGGGGCGAAGACCGAGATCGTCTCGCTCCATCCCGGCGAGATCCAGGCCCGCCAGTTCGACCTCAACGCGGCAGGAACCTTCCCTGTGGACCGCCTGGTCGCCGACGCCTCCGCCGACGACTACCACGCCCTGCTCCTGCCCGGCGGCACCATGAACCCCGACCAACTGCGCATGGACCGCGACGCGGTGCAGTTCGTCAGGGACTTCTTGGCCAGCGGGAAACCGGTCGCATCGATCTGCCACGGCCCGTGGACCCTGGCGGAGGCCGACGCCGTGCGCGGTCGCCGTCTGACGTCCTGGCCCAGCATCCGCACCGACCTGCGCAACGCCGGCGCGGAGGTCGTCGCCGACCAGGAGGTGGTCGTCGACGGGCAGCTGGTCACCAGCCGCGGCCCGGCCGACCTGCCTGCTTTCTGCGCCGCCGTCGTGGAGCAGTTCGCCCGGGCGCACCACCCCATGCCCGGCTGAACCCAACGGCCTGGCTGCGGAGAGAGCAGGCGATGCACGGTGGAGGTGGGCCCGCTCTCCACCCCGCGGGGCCGGTCAGCCGTGGCGGCCGCGAACCCGAACCGTCGTCCCGCCTCCTGTCCTCGCAGACCGACCGCCGGTGCCACTTTTCACCCCGCTGGGCGCAGGCGGGGTGACCGGGCAAACAGCCACTCTGGGGCCCGTCGGGACCACTCGGCGGTCTGCCGGCGGAAGGAGTGGCCATGACCGAGCAGGCCCGCAGGGCCGTTGCCTCGTACTCGACGTACCAGGAAGCCGAACGTGCCGTCGATCACCTCGCCGACCAGGACTTTCCCGTTCAGAAGGTGGCGATCATCGGTCGGGACATGCGCCTGGTCGAACAGGTGATCGGTCGAATGGGGTACGGCGAGGCCGCCCTCCACGGCGCGGCCACCGGAGCGCTGCCCGGCGTACTCGTCGGCTGGATCTTCGGGCTGCTGAACTGGCTGAATCCGGTCGTCTCCGGTCTGCTCCTCGCCCTGTACGGGCTGATCTTCGGAGCGCTCGTCGGTGCGCTGCTCGGCGTGCTGTTGCACGCGGCCCAGGGCGGCCGCCGGAACTTCGCCTCGGTCCGCTCGATGGAGCCCAGCCGGTACGACGTCGTGGTGGACGAGGACGTCGCCGATGAGGCCGTCCGGCTGGTCGCCGGTCTGGACGGCGGGGCAGGCGCGAACTCGGAGAGCGCCTCCTCACGGGCCGGCCGCCCGCGGAGCGACCCCGCCCCCAGCTGAACGAGTTTCGAGGCCGGGCGGACAGGGCCCGGAGGATGAACGGTCGCCGACGGACGTCGACCGCCGCGGAAGGAGTTCCTCATGGCCAAGGCAGTGGGCATCGACCTGGGCACCACCAACTCGGTGATCGCCGTGTGGGAGGGCGGCGAGCCGTCCGTCGTGCCCAACACCGAGGGCAACCGCACGACACCGTCCGTGGTGGCCTTCACCGACACCGGCGAGCGCCTGGTGGGCCAGCTGGCCCGTCGCCAGGCGATCCTCAATCCCAAGGGCACCATCTACTCGGCCAAGCGGTTCATCGGCCGGCACTTCGACGAGATCCCGGACGAGGCCAAGGCCGTCGCCTACGACGTTGTCCCGGGAGACAGCGGCGAGGCCCGCTTCAAGGTGCGTGACAAGCTGTACGCGCCCGAGGAGATCAGCGCCCTGGTGCTGCGCAAGCTCGCCGACGACGCCTCCAAGCAGCTGGGGGAACGGGTCACGGAGGCGGTCATCACGGTGCCCGCCTACTTCAACGACGCCCAGCGCACCGCCACCAAGGACGCCGGACGGATCGCCGGCCTGGAAGTGCTGCGGATCATCAACGAGCCGACCGCGGCCGCCCTCGCGTACGGCATGGACAAGAAGCAGCACGAGACGGTGCTCGTCTTCGACCTGGGCGGCGGCACCTTCGACGTGAGCATCCTCGACGTCGGCGACGGCGTGGTCGAGGTGCGTTCCACGGCGGGTGACAGCCATCTGGGCGGCGACGACTTCGACCGGCGTCTGGTCGACTACCTCGCGGACGACTTCCAGAAGGAGAACGGCATCGACCTGCGCAAGGACCCGCAGGCGCTGCAACGCCTGTTCGAGGCGGCGGAGAAGGCCAAGACCGAGCTCAGCTCCGTCACCCAGACCCAGGTCAGCCTGCCGTTCATCACCGCCGACGCCTCCGGGCCCAAGCATCTCACCGACTCGATCATGCGGTCCACGTTCGAGCAGATCACCGGCGACCTGGTGGAGCGCTGCCTCGGTCCGGTCCGGCAGGCCATGGCCGACGCCAAGGTCGGCGAGAGCGACATCGACGAGGTCATCCTCGTCGGCGGTTCCACCCGCATCCCCGCCGTCCAGGCGCTGGTGCGCCGACTGACCGGCGGCAAGGAACCCAACATGAGCGTGAACCCCGATGAGGTCGTGGCCCTGGGCGCCGCGATCCAGGCCGGGGTGCTCAAGGGCGAGGTCAAGGACGTCCTGCTGCTCGACGTCACCCCCCTGTCCCTGGGCGTGGAGACGCGCGGCGGAGTGATGACGAAGATCATCGAGCGGAACACCACCATCCCGGTGCGCCGCAGCGAGACCTTCTCCACCGCCGAGGACAACCAGCCCGCCGTCGACATCGTCGTCCTGCAGGGCGAGCGCGAGCGGGCCGCCGACAACCGGGTCCTCGGCCGGTTCCAGCTCACCGACATCCGGCCGGCGCCGCGGGGCGAACCGCAGATAGAGGTCACCTTCGACATCGACGCCAACGGCATCCTCAACGTCAGCGCGCGCGACAAGGACACTGGCAAGGAACAGGGCATCACCATCAGCGAGAGCTCCAACCTGGACCGGAGCGAGGTCGAACGCATGGTCCAGGAAGCCGAAAGCAACCGGGGCCAGGATCAGGCACTCCGCGAGGCCGTCGACGCCCGCAATGAACTCGACGCGATTGCCTACCAGGTCGAAAAGCGCCTGAACGAACTGGCCGACGCCGCGCCCGCACACGAGAAGGCCCGCGCCGAGATGCTGGTGGCAGAGGCCCGCGACGCGGTCAAGAACGAGGCCGGAGTGGACAAGACCAGGCCGCTGATCTCCGAACTCCAGCAGGTCTACGCCGGGCTCGCCGCCCACCAGGCCGAAGCGGCGGCGAGTGGTCCGTCGGACACCACCGGGCCGGACGGCGCCGGGCAGGGCGGAGCCGGCACCGACGAAGACGTGATCGACGCCGAGTTCGACAAGGGATGAGGTACCCGCCATGCCGATCCCTCCCCAGGACCGATCGTCCGGCCTGCCACCCGAAGGCGCCGCACAACCGCCGCAGGGCCACCTGCCCGAGCCCGCGCCGCCGACCACGGAGCCCGAACCGGGCCCCGACGCGGCCACCGGTCCGGCCGGGGTCGAGGACGAGTACGCGGCCGCGCTGAAAGAGGTCGAGGACCGCTGGCGGCGTGCCCTCGCCGACCTGGACAACCTGCGCAAGCGACACGCCAGGGAACTGGACCGGGAGCGCGCGCTCGAACGCGCCCGCACGGCCGCGGCCTTCCTTCCCGTCATCGACAACCTCGAACTGGCCCTGAACCACGCGGGCTCCGACCCCGGGGCGATCGTCGAGGGGGTTCGCGCCGTGCGCGACCAGGCCGTGTCCATCCTTGAACGCCTGGGCTACGAGCGTCACGCCGAGACCGGCGTCCCGTTCGATCCCTCCCGGCACGAGGTCGTCGGCGTGGTCCAGGACCCCGACGCCGAACCGAACACCGTGGCGCAGGTGCTGCGCCCCGGCTACGGCGAGGCCGAGCTGCAGCTGAGGCCGGCCGCCGTGACCGTCGCCAAGCGGGAGTGAGCGGCCATGGCACGCGACTTCTACGAGGTTCTCGGGGTCCCGCGAGACGCCGACAAGGACGAGATCCAGCGGGCGTATCGCAAGCTGGCCCGCAGGTACCACCCAGACGTCAACAAGGACCCCGCGGCGGAGGAGCGGTTCAAGGAGATCAACGAGGCGTTCAGTGTCCTGTCGGACCCCGACCAGCGGGCCCGTTACGACCGCTTCGGCGAGGACTTCCGGAAGGTTCCCGAGGACTGGGAGGAGCGGGTCGGTGCCGGCGCGGGACCCGGTGGCGGCTTCCGCTGGTCCACCGGGGGCGGCCCCCGGGTCCAGTACGCCACGAGCGGCTTCGGCGCGGAGGGCGTCGACGTCGAGGACCTGTTCGGCTCCCTCTTCGGCGGCGCCGGACGGATGCGTGTCCCCGGAGCCGACCAGGAAGCCGAACTGCCGCTCACCGTCGAGGAGGCCTACCGCGGGGGTCATCGCACCGTCACACTCGCCGGTCCCACCGGGCAGGCGCGGCGGTACGAGGTCGACGTGCCACCGGGTGTCACCGACGGGCAGCGTATCCGGCTGGCGGGCGAGGGCGGCCGGGGCAACGGTGACGCCCCCGCGGGGGACCTGTACCTGCGGGTGCGGATCCAGCCGCACCCCCAGTTCCGCCTCGACGGCCGGGACGTGTACGTGCAGCTTCCGGTCACGCCCTGGGAGGCCGCGCTGGGCGCGACGGTTCCGGTGCCCACACCGAGCGGGGCGGCGGCGAAGGTCAGCGTGCCCGCGGGCTCGTCCAGCGGCCGGCGGCTGCGGCTGCGCGGTGAGGGCATGCCGAACCCGCGCGGCACGAACGGCGACCTCTACGCCGAGCTCCGGGTCATGGTGCCGTCCAGTCTCAGCGACCGGGAGCGCGCACTCTTCGAGGAGCTCGCCGCCATCTCCTCGTTCGACCCCAGGAGGACACGATGAGTGACCCACGCGCCGGGGCGCGCCAGGCGTCTCGGCTGACAGCTCCCGCGCCGGCACGCGTCCGGTACGCGATCGTGCCGGTGCCCAGGCTCTCTCTGCAGACCGTGGCCCGCCGCTCCGGCGTCCATCCCGACCTCATCCGCCGGTTCGTCGCTCTGGGCCTGGTCGAGGCCGAGCGCGACGCCTCCGGAGAGCTGGTGTTCGAACCCACCGCACCGGCCGCCCTGGCCCGCGTCCAGCGGTTGCGCACCGGGCTGTGCCTGAACTACGCATCCCTCGGTCTGGTGCTCGACCTGCTCGACCGCATCAGCTTGCTCGAAGCCGCACTGCGGCGTGCAGGCATGAGGAGTGATCTACGCCCATGGACATGAACCGCCTGACCCAGAAGTCACAGGAAGCCCTGCAGGAAGCCCAGAGCGCAGCCGGCCGCCTGGGCCACACCGAGGTCGACGGCGAGCATCTGCTGCTCGCCCTCCTCGACCAGGAGGAGGGCCTGATCCCGCGGCTGCTGCAGCAGGCGGGCACCGAGCCCGAGAAGGTGCGCGCAGCCGTAAGCGCAGAGCTCTCCCGCCGCCCGAAGGTGACCGGCCCGGGCGCGGCGCCGGGCCAGGTCTTCGTCACCCAGCGCCTGTCCCGCCTGCTCGACGCGGCCGATCGGGAGGCCAAACGCCTCAAGGACGAGTACGTGTCCGTGGAGCACCTGCTGCTGGCCCTGGCCGAGGAGGGCTCGGCGACCGCCGCCGGGCGCCTGCTCAAGGAGCACGGCGTGACCCGGGAGTCGTTCCTCGGCGCGCTCACCCAGGTCCGCGGCAACCAGCGGGTCACCTCCGCCAACCCCGAGGTTGCCTACGAGGCCCTGGAGAAATACGGCCGCGACCTGGTCCTCGAGGCTCGGTCCGGGCGGCTGGACCCCGTCATCGGCCGTGACGCGGAGATCCGCCGCGTCACCCAGATCCTCAGCCGCAAGACCAAGAACAACCCCGTTCTGATCGGCGACCCCGGCGTCGGCAAGACTGCCATCGTGGAGGGTCTGGCCCAGCGCATCGTCCGCGGCGACGTCCCCGAAGGACTGCGCGACAAGACGGTGTTCGCCCTCGACATGGGCTCGCTCGTGGCGGGCGCCAAGTACCGCGGCGAGTTCGAGGAACGCCTCAAGGCCGTGCTGAGCGAGGTGAAGGCCGCCCAGGGGCGGATCCTGCTCTTCGTCGACGAACTCCACACCGTCGTAGGAGCGGGCGCCGCCGAAGGGGCCATGGACGCGGGCAACATGCTCAAGCCGATGCTCGCGCGCGGCGAACTCCACATGATCGGCGCCACCACCCTCGACGAGTACCGCAAGCACATCGAGAAGGACGCCGCCCTCGAACGCCGCTTCCAGCAGGTGCTGGTCGACGAACCCAGCGTGGAGGACACCATCTCCATCCTGCGCGGACTGCGCGAACGCCTGGAGGTCTTCCACGGAGTGAAGATCCAGGACACCTCCCTGGTCGCGGCGGCGACGCTCTCCCACCGTTACATCACCGACCGGTTCCTGCCCGACAAGGCCATCGACCTCGTCGACGAGGCGTGCGCCCGGCTGCGCACCGAGATCGACTCGATGCCCGCCGAACTCGACGAGATCACCCGCCGCGTCACCCGCCTGGAGATCGAGGAAGCCGCCCTGTCCAAGGAGACCGACCCCGCCAGCAAGGCCCGCCTGGAGGAACTGTGCAGGGAACTCGCCGACCTGCGCGCCGAGGCCGACGCCAAACGTGCCCAGTGGGAGGCCGAGCGTCAGGCGATCCGCCGCGTGCAGGAACTGCGTCAGGAACTGGAGCAGGTCCGCCACGAGGCGGAGGAGGCCGAACGCGCCTACGACCTCAACCGCGCCGCCGAACTCCGCTACGGCCGCCTCCAGGACCTGGAGCGCCGGCTGAAGGCCGAGGAGGAGCAGTTGACCGCCAAGCAAGGGCAGAACCGGCTGCTGCGCGAGGTCGTCACCGAGGAGGAGATCGCCGAGATCGTCGCCGCCTGGACCGGCATCCCCGTCGCCCGCCTCCAGGAGGGCGAACGCGAGAAGCTGCTGCGCCTCGACGAGATCCTGCGCGAGCGCGTCATCGGCCAGGACGAGGCCGTCAAGCTCGTCGCCGACGCCATCATCCGCGCCCGCTCCGGCATCCGCGACCCTCGCCGCCCCATCGGCTCGTTCATCTTCCTCGGCCCCACCGGCGTCGGGAAGACCGAGCTGGCCAAGACCCTCGCGGCGGCCCTGTTCGACTCCGAGGAGAACATGGTCCGCCTCGACATGAGCGAGTACCAGGAGCGGCACACCGTCAGCCGGCTCATGGGCGCACCGCCCGGATACGTCGGCTACGAGGAAGGCGGCCAGCTCACCGAGGCCGTACGCCGCAAGCCGTACTCGGTCGTGCTGTTCGACGAGATCGAGAAGGCCCACACCGACGTCTTCAACACCCTCCTGCAGGTCCTCGACGACGGCCGCATCACCGATGCTCAGGGCCGCACCGTGGACTTCCGTAACACCGTGATCATCATGACGTCCAACATCGGCTCCGAGCACCTCCTCGACGGCGCCACCGCCGAGGGTGAGATCAAGCCGGACGCCCGCGCCCTGGTGATGGGCGAGCTGCGCGGGCACTTCCGCCCGGAGTTCCTCAACCGCGTCGACGACATCGTGCTGTTCAAACCGCTCGGCGAGCGGCAGATCGAGCGCATCGTGGAGCTGCAGTTCGACGAGCTGCGCCGTCGCCTCGCCGAACGCCGCATCGCCGTCGAACTCACCCACGTGGCACGCGAGTTGATCGCCCACCAGGGCTACGACCCGGTGTACGGGGCCCGGCCGCTGCGGCGTTACATCTCCCATGAGGTCGAGACGATGGTCGGGCGCGCCCTGCTGCGCGGTGACGTCCAGGACGGCGCGACGGTCCGCGTCGACGCCGAGGCGGGGGAACTGGTGGTCACCTACGACCAGCCCGAGGACGTGAAGGGAGCGCGGGCGGCATGAGCACGATGCAGGCCACGACCGTCAGATGTCCCAACTGCGGGCGCACCAACCGGGTGCCCGTGGCCGCTGAGGGCCACCCCAAGTGTGGCCACTGCAAGCAGCCCCTACCGTGGATGGTGGACGCGGGCGACGACGACTTCACCGAGGTCGCCGAGCGGGCCGACGTCCCCGTCGTCGTCGACCTGTGGGCCACCTGGTGCGGCCCCTGCCGCATGGTCAGCCCCGCACTGGAGAAGGTCGCCACCGATCTCGCCGGCCGAATCAAACTCGTCAAGGTCGACGTCGACAGGAACCCGCGACTGTCGCAGCGTTTCGAGGTCCAGGCCGTACCGACACTGCTGGTCCTCGACCGGGGCGAGACGGTCGCCCGGCAGGCGGGGGCGGCGCCCGCCCCCGCTCTGCGCCGGTGGGTGGAACAGTCGATCAGCGCCAGGAAAGGGTGATCCGGATGACCCTGCATGCAGACCCCCACCTCGCGCTTGTCCGGCCGGTCCAGCCGCTGACCCCGGAAGGGTGTCAGGAGTGTCTGGTACTCGGCTCCCCGTGGGTCCACCTGAGGCTCTGCCTGACCTGCGGGCACGTCGGCTGCTGCGACTCGTCGCCGAACAAGCACGCGCGCAGGCACGCAGCTGGCGTCGCCCATCCGATCGTGCAGTCGTTCCAGCCCGGCGAGGAATGGCGCTGGTGCTTCGTTCACGAGGCGTTCGTCTGATGTCCGGCGACCAGTCGCTGCCGGGCGAAGAACCGGTGCCGGAGAAAGCGGACGAGGCCGCCTTCTGGGAGACCCCGGACATCTACGGCGCGTACCCGCGCCTCACGGAGGACCAGACAGCACGTCTGGAGGAGCACGGGCAACGCCGGAGCATGGCTCCGAACGACGTGCTGATCCGGGAGGGCGAGCGCTGCGAGACGTTCTTCGTCGTCCTCAGCGGTTCCGTCGCCGTCGTCGAGGACTACGGCACTCCCGGCGAGCACGTGCTGCGCGTGCACGGCCCAGGTCGCTTCATCGGCGAACTCGGCCTGCTGTACGGACAAGTGGCCTTCTACACCGCTGTCGTCAGGGAGCCCGGCGAGGTCCTTGTCGTCTCCTTGGACCAGTTGCGCCACCTGGTGTCCCAGGACCCCACCCTCGGGGACATCGTGCTGCGTGCCTGTCTGTGCCGTCGCGCGCTGCTCGTCGGACAGGGCGCCGGCTTCCGCATCATCGGCTCGCGCTATTCGCCCGACACCAGACGGCTGCGCGAGTTCGCCGTCCGCAACCGGCTGCCGCACCGCTGGATCGACCTGGAGACCGACGAGGAGGCCGAGGAGCTGCTGCGCCGCTTCGGCGTCGGCCCGGCGGAGACACCACTCGTCATCTGGCGGGACACCACCTTGTTGCGCAACCCCAGCAACGCGGAACTGGCCCGGCTCATCGGCCTGCCGTCACTGCCCGCCGGAAACCGTCACGGCGACGTCCTCATCGTGGGCTCCGGACCCGCCGGCCTCGCTGCCGCGGTCTACGCCGCCTCCGAGGGCCTGAGCACCACAGTGGTGGAGGCGATGGCCACCGGCGGCCAGGCCGGCACGTCGTCCCGCATCGAGAATCTGCTCGGATTCCCGTCCGGCATCTCCGGCGCCGAACTCACCGAACGCGCCGTACTCCAGGCCGGCAAGTTCGGCGCCAGGATCAGCATTCCGCTGGAGGCGACCGGTCTGCATCCCAAGGATGACGACCACTACGTCGTGGCGTTCGCCGACGGCAGCGAGATCGCTGCCCGCGCCGTCGTCCTGGCCATGGGTGCCCGCTACCGCCGGCTCCGGGTGCCCGGCATCGAACACTTGGAGGGAACGAGCGTGCACTACTCGGCGACCGTCTACGAGGCCCAGCAGTGCCGCACCGACCCGGTGGCCGTCGTCGGCGGAGGCAACTCGGCGGGCCAGGCGGTCCTGTTCCTCGCCGGATACGCGCCGAAGGTGCACCTGCTGGTCCGAGGAGCCAGTCTTGAGGCCAACATGTCCCGCTACCTGGTCGACCAGGTCGAGCGCCATCCGCGGGTGGAGGTCATGCTGCACACCGAGGTCACCGAGGTCATCGGCCAGGAAGTGCTGGAGGAGCTCGACGTGGTCGACAACCGCACGGGCGGGCACCGCCGGCTCGCGGTACGGAGCCTGTTCGTCTTCACCGGCGCCGAACCTCACACCGAGTGGCTCGCCGGCACCGTCGCCCTCGACTCCCGCGGCTTCGTCCTCACCGGGCCGGAGGCCCAGGAAGCCTGCGCCTCCCCCGAGGTGTGGCACGGCCGCGGGCGCTCGTGCATGACCCTGGAGGCCAGCCTGCCCGGGGTCTTCGCGGTCGGGGACGTCCGCAGCGGCTCGGTGAAGCGGGTGGCCTCCGCGGCCGGTGAGGGCGCGATGGCCATCCACTTCGTGCACCGGCACCTGGGGCACTCGGCCGTTCCCGGCACCACGGGCACGTCAGCTGTCGCGGGCCACTCGGACGTCTCCCCACGCATACGTCACAAGGAGTCCGCATGGCTCGCATGACGAGTGGCGGACGACGAGATCACGAGAAGGAAGAAGGAGGCGATGGCGATGGCGATGGCCATGCCCGTCCGGCGCCACCGCGGTGGCGGCCTGCAGGAAAGGCCCGTCTGGGCACCCACCCCTGTCAATCCCCTGGTCGAGTTCGACGAACTGCTCAACCAGATGAGCGGTCTGCTCGAGTCGACGGTGGGCGCGGCACCCGCGGTTGCGTGGACGCCTCTCGCGGACGTGTCGGAATCCGAGGACGCGTTCCTCATAGAGATCGAACTCCCCGGTGTGAAGAGCAAGGACATTGACGTAGAGGCCAACGGTCCCGAACTCGTCGTCACCGGAGAGATCAAGGAGCGGGAACGCAAGGGCGTCCTGCGCCGCAGCACCCGCCGCGTCGGAGCCTTCGAGTACCGTTTGCGGCTGCCCGGGGAACTGGACACCGACAAGATCAAGGCTGAGATGCAGGACGGAGTGCTCAGCATCACCGTCCCCAAGGCCGACGTCGCAAAGCCGCGACACGTCGAGATCACCGAGACAAGTGAAAGTACCGAGAGCAGCGGCTGAGACGCGAACTCGGCCTGTCTGATGGTGAGCGCGGTCCTAAAGTCGCCGACTGCGCCGCCCGCCGCCGGGTGTAGGCGCCCGCCGTGACCACCCGGGTACCGGACCGGGCAGCACCCTGTATCCGCCGACGACGGCCGGCACCGCGGGCACGGCAGGTCGTGAACCCACGCGCTCCAAGAAGAGCAGGCCGGACGGCCCCCGGCGCTTCGCCCGTGCCCTGCGTGAGTCTCGGGCCAAGGGCCTTGCGAGCGGCAGCTACCCAGCGGACGGACCCGGCCGACCCGGCGGCGCACCGGGCGACCCCTGACCAGCGGTGACCAAGGCGGAAGGAAGTCAGGTATGAAATACGACGGATTCCTCGCCCGTGTGCGTGAGCGAGGCGAGTACAACGACCAGGACGAAGCCGCGGACGTCACCAACGCCGTCCTGGAAGTGCTGGCCCAACGGATCAGCCCGGGAGAGGTCAAGGACCTCGCATCCCAGCTGCCCGGCCCGCTGGGACAAGTCCTGGACCACGCCACGCCGCAGCAGGCGCGAAGCTTTGGGATCGAAGAGTTCTACCGCCAGGTCGCCGAGCGCACCCACGCCCGGCCGCGTACGGCGCAGTGGGACGCCAGCGCGGTCCTGACCACCGTCGCCGACGCTGTCACTGGCGGAGAGCTGAATCAGATCATCAGTCAGCTCCCCTCCAGTTACGCGGTCCTGTTCGGCAAGGCCGACCTCGCGGACTGAGCCCGTGAGGCACGGTGGTTGCTGAGCGTGATGATCGTCGGCAGTTCTACGTGGATGGATTTTCGTGGTTCTGCTGCCGTGGCCCAGCGCGCCACGAGGTCGTCCCTGCTCATCACTCCCGGCTCTGCGGCGGCTGGCCGTCCCGGAGCGTCAGGAGTGCAGAGCGGGGGCCGAGGCGGTCTCGGCGCGGCGTGCGGCGTTCTGGTAAATCGCGCGGCCTCCCCTGCGGCGCCGAGACCACCGGGTTGGGACACACACAGCGCGAGGGGTCCCGGACGGGGCGCACGCCGGACGGGGTACGCAGCCGCCACCCCCGCCGCCACGGGGAACTCGGCGGGCAGGGGGGGCGGGGCAGTTCGTAGATTGAAGAGGGAGCAACTCGCAGGGACCCACGTGTGACGGCATCGGAGATCGACTACACGGCGGTGTTCGCCACCCTTCCGAGCCCGTGCCTGATGCTGGGTACGGACCTGGTGACCGCCGCTGCCAACCAGGCCTTCTGCGAGGTGACCGGACGCAGCCGGGCCGAGCTGGTCGGGCAATATCTCTTCGACGTCTTCCCGGACAACCCCGCCGACCCGGAGGCCGACGGGCTGGAGACGCTGAAGGCCTCGCTGCACCGGGTGCTGTCCTCCGGCCAGACCGATCATATGGCGCTGCAGAAGTACGACATCCCGGTCGCCGACGACCCCGAGGTGTTCAAGGAGCGGTGGTGGACCGCGATCAACGTGCCCGTCCTCGGCCCGGACGGAAAGGTCGCCTGGATCCTCCACCGGTCCGAGGACATGACCGACGCCGTCCGCACCCGCCGCACGGCGTACCTGCCGTCGGTCAGCCCCGGCCGGGAAGCGGCCATGGAAGCCGAGCTGTACGCCCGGGCACGGCAACTGCAGCAGAGCTGAACGAGGAACTGCGACAGGCCCACGCCCGTGAACGGCGCATCGCCATCGCCCTGCAGGAAACCATGCTCCACACCCCGGACCTGGCCCGGCACCCCGACGTCGCCGTGCGCTACCTGCCCGCGACCGGGGCCTTGAACGTGTGCGGCGACTGGTACGACGCGGTCGACCTGCCCGCGGGCCGCTTCACCGTCGCAGTCGGCGACGTGGTCGGCCACGGGCTGATGGCCGCCACCGTCATGGGCAGGCTCCGCAGCGCACTGAGTGCCGCCACCCGCACCGTCCACGGCCCCGCCCAAGCGCTGGAGGTCCTGGGGCTGTACGCGCGCTCAGTCGAGGGAGCACTGGCCGCGACGGCCGTCCAGGTCCTCGTCGACTGTCACAGCCATCTGCTCATCTACAGCAGCGCCGGCCACCCCCCGCCCGTCCTGCTCCACCCCGACGGCACCTGCGACCTCCTCGACCAGGCCACCGACCCACCGCTGGGCGCCCGTCCCGAACACGTCCCCCGCCCCCAGGCCACCACCACCTACACCCCCGGCGACACCCTCATCCTCTACACCGACGGCCTGATCGAACGCCGCGGTGAGAACATCGACGCCGGCCTTGACCCGCCTGACCGACATGCTCGCCACCTGCACCGGTTTCGGCGCGGAACATCTCGCCGACGCCCTCCTGGCGCGCCTGGACCTCAGCAGCGGCGCAAGCGACGACATCGCCCTGGTCGTCGTCCGCCTGGCCGCGATGATCCGACCGCCCTGACCGGGACGGTATAGAGATCGAGACAACGCCTGGTCAGCACCTGCTGCCGCCAGGGCGAGCAGGCTGTGCCTTCACTGGCGATCTGTCAGCCAACTCAGCAACCGGTCGCGCCAGCCGCTGCCGCCCAGCCTCCCCGTTGCCACGGGAGGCCCTACGACCGTGATGGCTCCGGTCACACCCACCGCGATGCAGGATTGGGCTGATGGTGTCGGGCGCGTGTGGAATGGTGACGACTATGGCAACCGACTCCATCCACGAGGACCCATCCCTCATCGCGCTGATAGAAGCCGCGATGGCTCGTCCCGCTTTCCAGGAACGCTTCACCCAGCTCTCTCGCGCGCTCGTTGCCATGGTGCCCCCGCAGGCCATGTGGGACGCCATGGGCAGCAGTGTGCTGCCTCTCGTGCAGGCGTTGGCTCCCGGCGACCGCGAGCGCGTCAACCAGCTTCTCGACGAGGCCTACCAGGCGGCCGCCTCAGCCCGGCAGGAGCCCACCGAGGAGCAGGTCGCCGCACTGGCGGCCACCGTGCGCGAGTTCACCAGCTCCCAGACCGAATTCATTCCGCGCAGATGGCAGAAGCAGGCATTCGTCTACTTCTGCGGCCTGGTGACGCTTCTTGCGCTCATGCAGGTGTCGTTCCAGTCCGAGACCACCGACGCCGTCCTCGACGAGTTCGCAGAGAAGCTCCCGCTCATCGCTCCCGTCGTGTACGTCGCGCACCGAGCCTGGGAGCGCTACGCACGCCGCCCCGGTGACGACACGGACGGCCAGGAGGACGACTCCCACTGAGCGCGGGAATCAGCCCTCCTTGAGCGCCGCGCCCGCTGCAAGTCGAGGCCGGTCCCGGCGAACCAGTCCAGCTACCCGGAAGACGTGCCGGCGTGAATTCGACCGCCCGTGCCAACGGCCCCCTCGGACGGCTTCGGATCGCTGCTGTCGCTACTGGCGCAGGCGGTCGCGCCGACGGGGAGAAGCGCGGTGGTTGTTCTGCGCATCGGTGTACCCCCGTTGCTTGGTGCGCTGAGGGTAGGACCCGCACACAGCCACGGTCGGGTGAATCGTTGTCACGGTCCGGACACAGCGCCCACCCATAACCTGCACGCCCGTGCATCATGCAGCCCACAGCACAGGCCACCCAGGGGGAACCATGACTCACACGCCACCGCCGCCGGAGTTCCCGCCGCCCATGCAACCCGAGCCATCGGCTCCCACGCGGAACCGCACCAACGCAATCATCATCGGCGCGGCTGCTGCCGTCATTGCCGCGGTCGTCGCCACCGGCATCGTCGTCGTGCAGTCCCGAGACGACGACAGCAAACCGGCCGCCACCGCCAAGTCGAGCGCCCCCGCCGAAGACGTTGTGACCGCCGCCGCAGAGGAGCCGGACTCGGAGCCGACGTACGACGAGGTGGACGCGGACAGCTTCGCAATCGCCTTGCGCACCACTGAGCGGCAGTGTTTCGGGTCGGCGGGCTGCAATGTGACGGTCGAGCCGAAGGTGACCTACCTGGGCATCAGCGAGGACATCAACCCGAACGCGGTGTACGAGATCACCTACGAAATCAACGGAGATGAGTCCGGCCCGGTCATTGAGACGGCTGAGCTGTCAGACCAGACAAGCCTGCGCTACACGCCGTCGTTAATCAGCACGGCTTCATCGGACACGGAGGTGTCTGTGGAGATCACTGACGTCCTTGAGCGATGAGGTCGCGCCGAGTTGGGCGCCGCAGTCCGGACGAAGGCGGGTGAGCACAAGGACCCCCAACGAAATGATCTTCAGGGTGGCTGGATCACTCTGGGACTGATGATCCGGGGGTGCTGGGTGGCTGGGAAACAGACGACAAGCTGTGGGCGATGATCGAGCCACTGCTACCCAAGGGGTCGAGCGTCGGACCCGGCACCCCGGGCGCAAGCGGCATCCTGACCGGCTGGTGTTCAGGGCATCCTGTTCGTACTGCACACCGAGGTCGCCTGCGCGTGCGCCAGTGATCCGGTCGCGGAGTGGACCGGCGAGGATGGGTGCTGGAGTGTCGACGGTGAGGGCTACCGGCTGTCCAGCGCGAGGTTGGGTCCCTGTCACGTGAGGCTTCGGAGCAGCGTTCGGTAGTCCCCAGAGCATCAGAGCAAAGACCGTGGTGGCCATCGCGAGGATCAGCCAGGCCAGCGCCCGGGAAGCCCGCAGACCGTAGCCCGAAAGCACCCAGTACGCATGCAGGAGGCCACGCTCAGCAGGGGAGGATCTGCTGCGGTCATGCCGGCGCATCTCCATTTCGCCGTAGTAGAAGTCGGCCGCCCCTGGCTCATCCTTGTTGTCCTCGAATGATTTACGTAGCTGCCGGTACAGCACTCCCAACGTCGCGGGGCCGGGTGTCTGCCCTGGGTGACGATGAGCGGGGCCTTTCGTCCAGCCATTCCGCTTGGCTGCATGGTGTACCTCCAACGCACGCCAGTGGTGCTCCTCAGCAAGAACCTGCCGTTGTGTCCAACGGAATGGAACACCCCGCCACCTCAAGCTCTTCGGCGGGGAGGCAAACGTGCACTCGCCTTCAAGCCGCAACTGGTCCAGATGGTGGGCGCCGTTGAAGGCGCAACGGCTCAGGTCGAGATTCGTAAGCACCAGCAACGCGGTGTCGACGCGACGCAGCGATGTGATTGACGCGGTCGCCGTGCCGCGCGTGGAAGCCAGTGGTCTCTCTTCGGGGAGTAGGTCGTTCTCGGGTGGCACGGGTTCTCGGGTAGAGGTCACGGTGGTCGGCTGGGAGAGGACGGCCTCAGAGAGATCCACGTCGGCGTAGCGGGCATGTAGCGTTGCAGGACCTTCGAATCGGGCACCCGAGCAGACCAACTGCGCTGCGGCGGCGTGCACGGTCACGGGCTCGACGAACACGGCGCCCCGTAGATGGATTGCGCCGGTTGCCGTGAGTGGTCCCAGTTTCCGCTCGCTTTCAAAGCGCGCTTCGCTGAAATGTGCGTCGGCGGAGAACCTTGTTCCCTTGAACTGGGCGTAGCGGGCGAAGGTTGCCTCGCTGAAGCGTGCTGTTCCGAACCTAGCGTCATCGAACACGCATTGGCCTGAAAACGTGGCCTTGCTGAACTTGGCGTCGGCGCGGAAGGTCGTCTCGTTGAACCAAGCGTCCAGGGGGAACGTCACTCCATCGAACGAGGTGCTGCCTTCGAACGTTGCCCCGCAGTGTAGTTTGGACTCTTGTCCATCGGTGGTGTCGTAGATGGCGCCGAAGATGGCGTCAGCTGAGAAGGTCGTCTCGCCGATGAACGAGGTGGGGCCGGAGAAGGTAGCGCCGCTGAACCAGGCGTCTTCCGAGAACTTCGCGTCCTTGAACTCGGTGGTCTCGGCGAACGTTGCGTCCTGGAACTCGGCACTCCCAAACGTCGCCTCCTGGAAGTTCGCAGGACCATCGAATGTCGCCTTCTGGAACTCGGCGCTGTTGAAGGTCGCACCCGGGAAGTTGGCGGCACCCCTGAACTTCGCCCCCTCGAACGCGGCGGCACCGAGCCTTGCCCCCTTGAATTCAGCCCGGCGAGAGAATCTTGATCCGAAGAAGAACGCGATGTTGAACTTTGCTCGATCGAACTGAGCCTCACGGCAGAACGTGACCTGATCGAAATTGGAAAGGCTCGCGAACGTTGCCCCCTGGAACCAGGCGCTGCGGGAGAAGGTTGCGCCATAGAACGTGGCCATCTCGCGAAACGTCACATCGTTGAAGACTGCGATGTCGCGAAACGACGTGTGGTCGAAGTCCGCAACGTCGGAGAAGGTCGCGTTGTCGAAGAGGACGTTGCCGAATGTCGGGTTCCCGGTCGCTGGGTCGCGGACAGCGTCGAAGAGCTCATCGAGGAGCTCTTCGGTGAACGCCGTCCCGCGGAGGTCGATGTCAGCACCAGGGCCGAGGGTGGCTAGGTAAGCAGCACGGGATGCGCCATCTACGTGGGCCAGACAGGCATCCATTCCCGAGACTCGGACACCTGTGCAACCATCTTGATCATCAGCGGTGGCGTTCAATCCGCAGTACGGCCACTTCCCAGATGGAGAGCTGTTCACAAGTCCTCCGGCAGCGTGACGGCAACCAAGAGTCCCAGCCACACTGCGGCGCGGGATGATGTGCTGGCATGCCGGACCCTGGAGATGACGGTGACGATGGCCACCTGCCTAGATTAATCATGATTGGGCACATTTCGACCGAAGGCTGGTAGTAAATGCCGTTTGCGCCCGTGGCGCCGGGCCCGACGCTCGACTTGGGCAGCATCGGCTAGATCATCACCCACAGCTCGTACCGGGTCTTCCACGACCGCGCACAGCAGGAGTTCGGCGAGGCCGGGCTGCGCACGGGGTTCACCGGTGGCATGGCGGACGTGGTGGACCGCGCCGACGCGGAGGAGACCACGCAGACGGTGGTCGGGCTGCTGGTGGTCGGGCTGATCGTTCTGATCAACGTGCTCGTGTTCCGCAGCGTCCTGGCCGCGTTCGCCCCGCTGTTCGCGGTGACCGTGGTGGGGGGCGCCGCCGTCGGCACGGTCGTAGGTGCTGCCCTCCTGACCGGTTTCGAACTGGACCCGGGCACCCCGAGCATGATCGGCACGGTGCTGATCGGCATCGGCGTCGACTACTTCCTCTTCCTGTTGTTCCGCTTCCGCGAGGAGCTGCGACGGCGCCCGCAGGAGCACCACCGTGTGGTGGCCGCGGACGTGGCCGAGCGGGTGGGCACGGCGGTGACCTCGGCGGCACTGACGATCGTGGCGGCCTTCGCGACGCTCGGTGTGTACCAGTGCCCAGCAACGTCGTCGACGGCCGGCACGCGGTCTTCAGGAGCGCAGTAGGCACCTGCCACTGGTCGATGCGCTGAGCGGGCGGTCGACGACTTGGGCGGGCGCACGGCGAGGCCGCGACCTGCTCCGACGGCACCGGCGTCAACTGACCGCGGGCCTGCCGGGGTGGCCGGGCCCAGCACGGCCTGACGTAAGGCATTTCATTCCCCCATTCGATCCGGCCGATCGGCAGCAAGAACTCGGCCGGCACATCAACAGGAGTCATCACCGTGCTGCAACGACTGCCGTACAAGTGGCTGGTAGCCACCGCGTTCGTATTCGGTCTGTTCATGGAGATCCTCGACATGACCGTGCTGAACACCGCGCTGCCCGCACTCGGCCGGCATTTCGACGCCGGGACCGCGACGCTGCAGTGGCTGGTCACCGGCTACATGGTCAGCGTGGCGGTGTTCATCCCCGCTTCGGGATGGATCGCCGACCGGTTCGGCACCAAGCGCACGTTCCTGTTCGCGCTGGCGGTCTTCACCGCTGCCTCGGCGTGGGCGGAGTCGCGGGCTCCCTCGGTGAGCTGATCGTGGCCAGGGTCGCCCAGGGGCTCGGCGGCGGACTACTCACCCCGGTCGGCACAGCCATGCTGTTCCGTGCTTTTCCGCCGGCCGAGAGGGCCAAGGCATCTGCGGTCCTGTCGGTACCGACGACCCTCGCTCCGGCCTTCGGCCCGGTGCTCGGAGGCTGGATGGTCGACAACATCAGCTGGCGGTGGATCTTCTTCCTCAAGGTGCCGATCGGCGTCCTCGGCCTCGTCTTCGCGAAGGTGGCCCTTCACGAGGAGCGCGCGGATCACCCTGGCCGTTTCGATGCCGCCGGGTTCCTGTCCGGCGGTGCCGCACTCGCGCTGTTGCTCTACGGCCTCGACCGGGGCGCTCGAGAAGGATGGGCCACCAACGGGGTACTGGTGTCGCTGGGCGCCGGCCTCGCCCTGGCGGCCGTGTTCACCGCGATCGAGCCGGCGCGTGCCGAGCGGATGATCGACCTGCGGCTGTTGAAGGACCGGTTGTTCCGGATCGGCAACCTGCTGATGCTGCCCACGTCGGGGGCGATGATGGGCGCGCTGTTCCTGGTGCTGCTGCTTCTGCACTATCAGATGGGCGTCGATGCGACGGGCTCCGGCCTGGTCACGATGTTCCAAGCCCTGGGCATGCTGGCGTTCCTCCAACCGGCCGGGCGCCTGTACCCGAAGATCGGCCCCCGCCGCATGCTCGCGACCGGATTCGCCGTCGTCGCCGTCGCCCAGGCGATGCTCATGACGGTTGGCCCCGACACCACTCTGTGGGCGGTCCGGTTGCCGCTCTTCGCCATGGGGGCCGGCATGGCGCTCACAGTCATCCCGCTGCAGGCCGCCACCTTCGCCACGATCGCCCCTGGGGCGATCGCACGAGCCTCGTCGGTGTTCTCCACCACCCGCCAGGTCGCAGGCGCCGCCGGCGTCGCGTTGGTCGCCACGCTGCTCTCCGCGCGCACCGATTCCAGGCTCGGCGCCCTCGGCGCCGATGCCGGAGCCGCCGCCCGCCAGGATGCGGTCTTCGGCGCCTACCACGACATCTTCCTCGTCACCGCCGTGCTCGTGGTGCTCGGCCTCGTGGCCGCGCTGTTCGTCCGCGATGCGGACGCCATCGCGAGCATCCACCCGGTGCCGGAGCCTGGACGCGGCCACCAAGCCCGCGGACACAGACAGCAGCGAGCGTCTTCCCTGATCCTGCCCGGGCCGCTGCGCGCTCAGCGCAACGGTTCCAGCCTCGCCCGACGGCATCGAGGGCGAGATCCGCCAGGGCAGAGGTGTCGGCGACGCGGCCAAGAACCTACGCGGCGGCGCCGCCGCTCGTCGACGGGGCCATCACGCTGACGGGGCCGATGTAGCCGACCACGGCACTTCAGTGATCGCCGTGGACGACACCGGGGCCAGTGACGACAACGCGGCGAGCCGCGGTGCCAGGCGCCGCGAGCCCGGCCTGATCGGCAAGGCGCCCCCTGGGGTGTGTCCGTGCCTGCAGGGAGGGCCTGGCTCGCATGCACGAGTTCTTCGAGGACAAGGACTTCAGGGCCGACATCCAGGGCCTGCGCTCGCTGTACCCGTACCTGAGGACCACGACGCAGTGGCTGCACCGCACCGGTTCGCAACCGGCAACCGACACCCGCAGTTGCAACTGCAACTGCCAACTGCAGGCTGGGACGCCTGACGGACACTGCGGGCCGTACCTGACGCCCGAGTCGTACGGCCCTGCACACTGCGCCGTTCCGAGACCGGCGGAGCCGGGCTACCGGCAGCTCCAGGCCGCGCGCAGACCTGCGGCGTGCAGGACCGCCGTTTCTGTATGCCGACCGGTTCTACTCTGCGCATTGCGAATCGACTGGGCACTGCTGCAAGCCGTCCTCGATCCGGTTCAACAAGGCTGTCACTGTCTTCGTCTGTTCCTCGCTGAGCAGAGCGGTTGCGGCTTCCTCGAGCTCCTTCCAGAGGTCTGCGACCTGTTCCTGCAGCGCCCGTCCGGCATCCGTGAGGGACACGACCGATGCCCGCCGGTCGGCGGGGGAAGGACAACGGGTGACGAATCCGGCCTGCTCCAGGCGCCGCAGCATCTTCGAGACAGGGATGCTGATGGGCACTGGTCACATCGATCACTTTCTGCGGAACTGCGATTCAGGGCCACACCATCGTCCCTCACCTACGGGAACGGAGTGCGGGCGCCCTTGCCGATGAGACAAAGACGTCCGCTAGGGCGCGGTCGGCCGCGCAGCGCTAGGCAGTGTCTTTCCGATCATCTGATCGTTGGACTGGCTGTGAGGGATGGGGAGA
>NZ_LIVZ01000019.1 GCF_001905845.1 Streptomyces sp. TSRI0107
CTGGCACCGCGCCTCGCCGCGTTGTCGTCGGTCCCCGATGCGCCGCATCGGCTCCCTCCTCCGCCTTGCGATGCACGGCATCAGACGCCGCTCCCTGATCCGGCCTGATCGACGAGACACCCCCTAGCGCCCGGCGGGCGAGCGGTGGGGCCGCGGCCCGGCGGCGTCGCGGTCGGCTCCGGCCGGCGTGGAGCCGGGATGGGGGCCGGCTCGTGGACTGATCCATTCCGGGGGTCCGGCCTTCCTCGGCGCCCTAAGCTGGGAAACGCGTTGGGGCGGACCGTTCGAGGGAGGCTGCGATGGGCGAGGCACCGAGTGACGGCACATCCGGGGGCTCGCGCTATCTGCCGATCGCCGAGCACGGGCTGATCGGCGATCTGCGCAGCGTCGCCCTGGTCGGCACGGACGGCACGATCGACTGGTACTGCTGCGGCGCGTTCGACGCCCCGAGTGTCTTCGCGTCGATCCTGGACGCGGAGCGCGGCGGCTCCTTCCGGCTGTCGGCGGCCGGGCCGGCGAAGACCAAGCAGTTCTACTTCCCCGACACCAACGTCCTGATCACCCGCTTCTTCACCGAGGACGGCGTGGGCGAGGTGCAGGACTTCATGCCGATCCGGGGCGAGTCGGTCGAGGCCGAGCGGCACCGGCTGATCCGGCGGGTGGTGTGTGTCCGGGGTTCGGTCGTGTTCCGGGTGCGGGTGGCGCCGCGCTTCGACTTCGGCGCCCAGGAGCACACCCTGCGCATGGACGGCGACGTCGCGGTGTTCGAGTCGCCCGCGCTGTCGCTCGCGCTCACCGCGACCGTGCCCCTGGAGCCGGACGGCCCCGACGCGCAGGCGGAGTTCAAGCTGGCCGAGGGCGAGTCGGCGGTGTTCGCCCTGGACCAGGTCGGCGGCGACGTGTCGCCACGCCGGTGTCCCCGGATGGAGGCGGAGGAGCAGTTCGACGCGACGGTGAAGTACTGGCGGCGCTGGCTGTCGCAGTCCCGGTACCGGGGCCGCTGGCGGGAGATGGTGCACCGCTCGGCGCTCACCCTGAAGCTGCTCACCTACGCGCCGACCGGCGCGATCGTCGCCGCCCCGACGACCAGCCTGCCCGAGCAGCCGGGCGGCGAGCGCAACTGGGACTACCGGTATGTGTGGGTGCGCGACGCCGCCTTCTGCGTGTACGCGCTGCTGCGGCTGGGCTTCACCAGCGAGGCCGAGGCGTTCATGAACTTCGTGACCCGGCACATCAGTCCGGGCGACGGCCACGCCTCCGGGCCGCTGCAGATCATGTACGGGATCGACGGCCGCACCGATCTGACGGAGTGTGAACTCGGCCATCTGGAGGGGCACGAGGGCTCGGCCCCGGTCCGGGTCGGCAACGCGGCCGCCGAGCAGCTGCAGCTCGACATCTACGGCGCGCTGATCGACTCCATCTATCTGTACGACAAGTGGGCGCGGCCCATCTCCAGCGCCCAGTGGGACGACGTGTGCGCCCTCGTCGACTGGGTGTGCGAGCACTGGGACCAGCCGGACGAGGGCATCTGGGAGACCCGGGGCGGGCGCAAGAACTTCCTGTACTCGCGGCTGATGTGCTGGGTGGCGATCGAGCGGGCCATCCGGATGGCCAACCGGCGTGGCCTGCCCGCCGATCTGCCGCGCTGGCAGGCCTGCCGGGACACCATCTACCGGCGGATCCACAGCCGCGGCTGGTCGGAGAAGCGGCAGGCGTTCACGCAGTACGAGGACGGCGAGGTGCTGGACGCGGCGGTGCTGATGATGCCGCTGACCAAGTTCATCGCGCCGACCGACCCGAAGTGGCTGTCCACGCTGGACGCGCTGACCGATGAACTGGTGTCGGACTCGCTGGTCTACCGCTACGACCCCGAGGCCAGCCCCGACGGGCTGCGCGGCGACGAGGGCACGTTCTCGATCTGCTCGTACTGGTACGTCGAGGCGATGGTGCACGCCGGGCGGGTGGACGAGGCGCGGCTGGCGTTCGAGAAGATGCTCACGTACGCCAACCATCTGGGCCTGTACGCCGAGGAGATCAGTCACACCGGCGAGCAGCAGGGCAACTTCCCGCAGGCGTTCACCCATCTCGCCCTGATCAGTGCCGCGTTCAACCTGGACCGTGCCCTCGGCTGATCCGCCCGCGTCCTTCCACGTCCTTCTGGAGAGTTCGTATGACGAGCCTCGACGGCGTCCCGCGCCCCCGCACGGCCGGGCACGCCCCCGTGGTGCCCGCGTTGACGCTGACCGGGGTGCGGCTCGGTGCGGGCGGCCCGGCCGGGGCGCTGCGGATCGCGGGCGGCCGGATCGTCGCCGTCGCGGCGGACGCCGAGGACCTGGGGACCGGCGCCGGGGAGAGCGTCGTCGACCTGGCGGGGCGGGTGGTCCTGCCGGGGCTGGTGGACGCCCATGTGCACGCGGCGCAGTGGGCGAGCGTGCGGCACCGGCTGGATCTGTCGCAGGCGGACTCGGCGAGCGCGGTCGCGCGGGCCGTACGGCGGCGGGCGGCCGAGGCGGCGGAACCGGAGGTGCTGATCGGGTACGGCTTCCGGGACGGGCTGTGGCCGGACGTGCCGCACCGGTCGCTGCTGGACGCGGTGTGCCCGGACCGGCCGGTCGCGCTGGTCAGCGCCGATCTGCACGCGGCCTGGCTGAACTCGGCGGGCCTCGCGCTGGTCGGGCGCGGCGGGCATCCGACGGGGGTGCTGCGCGAGCACGAGTGCTTCGCGGCGGTCGCCGCGCTGCCCGAGGTGCCCGTGGACGTCCTGGACCGCTGGGTCGCCGAGGCGTGCCGGGCGGCCGCCGCGCGCGGGGTCACCGGCCTGATCGACTTCCACTACGCGGACAACCTCGGCGACTGGGGCCGGCGCGCCGCCGCCGGGCCGCTCGCCGTGCGGGTGGACGCGGCGGTCTACCCGGAGCACCTGGACGCGGCGATCGGGCGCGGCCTGCGCACCGGCGACGTCCTGCCCGGTACCGGGGGTCTGCTGCGGATGGGCCCGCTGAAGCTGTTCACGGACGGCTCCCTCAACACGCGCACCGCGCTGTGCTGCGACCCGTACCCCGGGCTGGAGGGCACCGAGGAGGCGTACGGCATCGAGCAGACGCCGTACGAGGAGCTGGTGCGGCTGATGCGGCGGGCCGCCGGGCACGGTGTCGAGCCGGCCGTGCACGCGATCGGCGACCGGGCGAACACCCTGGCGCTGGACGCCTTCGCGGCGGTCCGCTGCCGGGGGCGGATCGAGCACGCCCAGCTGCTGGCCGCCGCGGACGTGCCGCGCTTCGCGGAGCTGGGGGTGACGGCCGGGGTGCAGCCGGCGCACGCCCCGGACGACCGGGACGTGGCGGACCGGCACTGGGCCGGGCGCACCGGGCGGGCCTTCGCGTACGGCGATCTGCTGGCCGCCGGGGCGCGGCTGGAGTTCGGCTCGGACGCCCCGGTCTCCCCGCTGGACCCGTGGCTGGGCATCGCGGCGGCGGTCAGCCGAACCGGCGACGAGCGGCCCGCCTGGCATCCGGAGCAGCGGATCCCGCTGCGGGCGGCGCTGACCGCGGCGGCGCGGGGGCGGGCCCTGATCCGGGTCGGCGATCCGGCCGACCTGGTGGTGCTGGACACGGACCCGCTCACCGCGGACGCCGGCACCCTGCGGGAGATGCCCGTGCACGCCACCCTGCTGGGCGGCCGCTGGACGCACGGTCCGCTCGCCTGACATCCCCCTTCCGCGTGCCTGCCCGTCAGAGGCCGGCCGCGCGTCGCGCCAGCAGGGAGCGGTGGATCTCGCCCGCGCGGATCGCCGTGGTGGACAGCAGGGTCGAGGTGAGTCCGTGGGTGTGTTCGGTGCTGCCCTGGAGGTAGATGCCGGCGGCGACGTCGGGGGCGGTCTCCACCAGGTGGTCGCGGGTGACGCGCAGGGCGTCGCCGTCGTCGCGGAGGCAGACCTTGGCGGCCTCGCCGAGCAGGGCGGCGGGGTCGCGCGGGCGGTAACCGGTGGCGTGCACGAGGAGGTCGGCTCGGAGGGTCCGCTGTTCGCCGGTGGGCAGGAACTCCACGCCGACTTCGAGCGAGCCGTCGGCGCGGGTGCTCACCTCGCGGATGCGGGAGACGTTGAGGAAGCGCAGCCGCTCCCGGCCGGTGACCTTCTCCTGGTAGGCGGTGGCGTACAGGGACTCGATGAGGTCCATGTCGACGACCGAGTAGTTGGTGGAGCGGTGGTAGTCGAAGAGGGACTGCTTGACCTCGGCCGGGGCGGCGAAGTACACGTCCACCGCCTCGGGGTCGAAGATCCGGTTGGCGAACGGGCTGTCGTCGGCGGGGGTGTAGCCGTACTTGGCGAAGACCGCGCAGATCTCGGCGTCGGGGAAGGAGCGGTGCAGGTAGTCGACGGTCTCGGCGCCGCTCTGCCCGGCGCCCAGGACGATCGCGCGGCGCACGGGGGCCCGGGTGGCGGTGAGTTCGGCCACCCGGGGCAGTAACTGGCTGTTGTGCCAGACGCGTTCGGTGAGGGTGACGCCGGGCGGCACATGGGGTTCGAGGCCGACGGCGACGCTGAGGTTGCGGGCGCGGCGGGTGACGGTTCCGCCGGCGGGATCACGGCAGACGACGTCGAAGGCGGTGACGGTCCCCGTCTCGTCGCGGACCGGTTCGATGGCGGTGACCTCGTGGTCGTAGGCCACCTGGTGGCGGACCCGGGCGGCGGCCCATTCGAAGTACTCGTGGAACTCCACGCGCAGCGGGAAGAGGGTCTTCTGGTTGAGGAAGTCGATCAGCCTGCCCTTCTCCCTCAGGAAACACAGGAAGCTGAAGTCGCTGGCCGGATCGCGCAGGGTGACGAGGTCTTTGAGGAACGACACCTGCATGGTGGCGTCGTCGATGAGCATGCCCCGGTGCCAGCCGAACCGCGGCTGGCGTTCCAGGAACAGGGAGTCGAGCCGGCGTTCCGCCGGAAGGCCCGCGTTGTGTTCCTCGATGGCGATGGCCAGTGCCAGATTCGACGGACCGAAACCTATTCCGAGGATGTCGTGGATGCTGTCCGAGTCCGATCCCTTGAGCGGTGATTTCACCGTGGCATCGCCTCCCTCAGGCAGGCACATGTTAGATAAGGTAAGCCTTACCTTGCAACGGAGCCGCCGAAGGGGAGCACCTTCATGCGCGTCGTCATGTTCGGGTACCAGACCTGGGGTCACCGCACACTCCAGTCCCTGCTGGACTCCGACCACGAGGTCACCCTCGTGGTCACCCACCCCAGGAGCGATCACGCCTACGAGAAGATCTGGGACGACAACGTCGCCGAACTCGCCGAGAAGAACGACCTTCCCGTCCTGCTGCGCAACCGCCCCGACGACCCGGAGCTCCTGACCGCGC
The DNA here is from genome assembly GCF_001905845.1 of Streptomyces sp. TSRI0107. Classification (GTDB taxonomy): domain Bacteria; phylum Actinomycetota; class Actinomycetes; order Streptomycetales; family Streptomycetaceae; genus Streptomyces. The sequence continues at coordinate 5,359 of NZ_LIVZ01000019.1, forward strand.
TGCGCGAGGCCCGCCCGGACATCATCGTCGCCAACAACTGGCGCACCTGGCTGCCGCCGGAGGTCTTCGACCTGCCCCCGCACGGCACCCTCAACATCCACGACTCGCTGCTGCCCGCCTACGCCGGCTTCTCGCCCCTCATCTGGGCGCTCGTCAACGGCGAGGAACGGGTCGGCGTGACCGCGCACCGGATGAACGGCGAACTCGACGCCGGGGACATCCTGATCCAGCGCGCGGTGCCGGTCGGCCCCGCCGACACCGTGACCGACCTGTTCCACCGGACCGTCGGCCTGATCGCCCCGATCGTGCGCGAGTCGCTGGACCTCATCGCCTCCGGCAAGGACGCGGGGCTGTGGCAGCCGCAGGACCGCAGCCGGGCGAGCTTCTTCCACAAGCGGTCCGCGCGGGACAGCCTGATCGACTGGAACTGGCCCGCCGAACGGCTGGAACGCCTGGTGCGCGCCCAGTCGGACCCGTACCCCAACGCGTACACCTTCCACCGCGGGCAGCGCCTGCGGATCGTCTCCGCGGCGGTCTCCGAAGGCCGTTACGGCGGCACTCCGGGCCGCGTCTTCATCCGCGAGGGGGACGGTGTGGTCGTCGTGGCGGGCGCGGACGCGCACACCGGCAGGCACCCCGGACTGCTGATCCGGCGGGTGCGCACGGACGACGGCACGGAGTACGCCGCCACCGACTGGTTCCGGACGATGGGCGGCTATCTGACGAGCCAGCCCGACGAGCACTGATCGGCTGCTGATCGGTCGTCAATTTGTACGGTCGGCAACGCACTTGACCGCAATCCGTTGCTGAGGCAAGGCTTACCTTGCTTAACTGACGGCCGTACACATCTGCCCGCACCTGGCGGAAAAGGGGCGTTGTACATGACGAGACCGTTCCTGAGGACCCTGATCGTCCTCTCCCTGGCCGCCGGACTGGCCGCCTGCGGTTCCGTGGAGGACGACGAGGAGGGCGGCGCGGCGCCGGGCGGGTCCGGGGCGGGGTCCTCCTCCGCCGCGTTCCCGGTGAGCATCAAGCACAAGTTCGGGACCACCGAGATCGAGCGGGCCCCGGAGCGGATCGTGGTGATCGGCGACGGCGGCACGGACGACGTGGACGCGCTGTACGCCCTCGGCGTCCACCCCGTCGCCATGTCCAAGGACGCCTTCGCCGCGGACGGGATCCACCCGTGGCTGAAGGACAAGGTGGACACCGAGCGGACCAAGCTGCTGGACACCATGAACGGCGTCGACTACGAGGAGGTCGCCGCCCTCCAGCCGGACCTGATCCTCGCCACCTCGGACTTCCAGCTGGACAAGAACTACGACAAGCTCGCCGCGGTGGCGCCCACCGTCGGCTTCGAGACGGAGTGGGGCCGGCAGACCTGGCAGGAACACGTGCAGGTGGTCGGCAAAGCCGTCGGCAGGGAGGAGAAGGCCGAGCAGGTCGTCGAGGACACCGAGGCCGCCATCGCCAAGGTGAAGGAGAAGCATCCGGCGCTGGCGGGCAGGACGTACAGCCTGTCCATCGGCAACACACCCGCCAAGATCTTCACCATCGCCTCCGAGGACGACTTCGCGGCCAAGCTGATGGGCGAGCTGGGCCTGCGTCTGACCCCGTCGGTGACGGACATCAAGACGGTCAGCGGCAGCCCCACCGGGGAGCTGTCGTTCGAGCAGCTCGACAAGCTCGACGCCGACCTGGTGATCATCGCCTTCACCACACCGGAGCTGAGGAAGGCGTTCGAGGCGAGCACGCTGGTGAAGAACATGGGCGCCGTGCGCGACGACCGTTACGTGGTCACCGACGTCTCGACCATCAGCCAGCTGCGCAGCCCGTCCGCGCTCGGCATCCCGTGGGCGCTGGACAACCTGGAGCCCGGTTTCGCCAAGCTGGACCGATAGCCGTCAACCCCAGGGGGGAGACGGGGCGGCGGGGTGCTCGACACGCACCCCGCCGCCCCGTCGTGCACGGCCCTACGCGTCGCGCAGCGCGGAGTCGACCTCCTCCGCCGACATGGTCTCGATCTCCAGGTGGATCGCGGCCACCTGTTCGAGGCGTCCCGGGGTCTCCTCCTCCGCGGCGAGGCGTTCGGCCATGCCGCCCGCCGTGAGACCGGCGAACAGGGAGCGGACGGTGACCTCGGAGGTGTCCAGCGCCTCCCGCAGCCGGGCCACGATGACGGTGGCGAGCACCGAGTCGCCGCCGAGGGCGAAGAAACCGTCGTCGAGGCCGACGCGGTCCGCGCCGAGGACGTCCGCCCACACCCGGGCCACCACCGTCTCCAGCGCGGTGCCCGGGGCCCGGTGCGCGGGCTCCTCCGCGCCCGCCTCCCACAGCGCGCGGACGGCACGCCGGTCGAGCTTGCCGTTCGCGGTGAGCGGCAGCTCCCCGGCGACGGCGATCCGCGCGGGGACCATGTGCGGGGGCAGCGCCTGCCGTACCCAGTCCCGCAGTTCGCCCTCGGCCGTGCCCGGGGCGGCGGTCACCGCGGCGGCCAGCTGGACGCCGGGCCCGCGAGTGAGTCCGGCCACGGCCCGGCGTACGGCGGGATGGCGGGCGAGGGCGGCCTCCACCTCGCCGGGTTCGATCCGGAAGCCGCGCAGTTTCACCTGGTGGTCGCGGCGGCCCAGGAACTCCAGGGAGCCGTCGGGCCGGTACCGGGCGAGGTCGCCGGTGCGGTACCAGCGGGTCCCGTCGCGCTCCACGAACCTGTCGGCGGTCCGCGCCGGATCGCGCCGGTAGCCGAGCGCCACGCCGTCCCCGCCGATCCACAGCTCCCCGGGCACCCAGTCCGGGCAGTCCCGGCCGCGCCCGTCGACGACCCGGCAGCGCACGTTGCGCAGCGGGGTGCCGTACGGCACCGACCGCCAGTGCGTGGGTACCCGGCCGTCCGTCACCTCGCAGACGGTCGAGTGGATCGCGGTCTCGGTGGTGCCGCCGAGCCCGGCGAACCGGCAGCCGGGGGCCCGCTCGGCGAGCCGGGCCGGCAGGTCGGTGCCCACCACGTCGCCGCCGAGCAGCACCGCCCGCAGCCCGGCGAGTTCGCCGGGGCCGGTGGCGAGCAGCAGCATGTCCAGCAGCGGCGGCACGCAGTTGAGGAGGGTCACGCCGTGGGCGTGCACGAGGTCGACCCAGTGGCGTGCCTCGCGCCGGTCGTCCTCGTCGACCAGTACGACCGCGCCGCCCGCGCCGAGCAGCCCGAACACGTCGTAGACGGAGAGGTCGAAGTCGAGGGCGGACAGGGCGAGAGCGCGGTCGTCGGCGCCGACCGCGAAACGCTCGTTCAGGTCGTCGAGGGTGTTCACGGCGGCCCGGTGCGGGATCTCGACGCCCTTGGGTTCGCCGGTGGAGCCCGAGGTGAACAGCACATAGGCGACCTGCTCGGCCTCCCCCGGCACCGGCTCCGCCAGCGGCGCGTAACCGCATGCCTCGGCGACCGGCAGGGCGTCGGCGCCGTCGAACGGGCGGCCGTCGGTGAGGGCGACGGTGAACCCGGCGGTGGCGGTGATGCGGGCGCGGCGGGCGGGCGGCTGGTCGACGCCGACCGGGACGTAGGCGCCGCCCGCGGCCAGCACCCCGAGGACGGCGGTGATCTGGTCGTGGCCCTTGGGCAGGGCGACCGCGACCGTGTCGCCGGGGCGTACCCCGCGCGCCACCAGGGCGGCGGCACAGCGCAGCGCCCGGTCGGCCAGCTCGCCGTAGGTCATGGCCCCCTGCTCTCCCCACAGCAGCGCCGGTGCGCCGGGGTGCTCGGCGGCGCGGGTGAAGAAGGCCTCGTGCAGCAGGCGCCGGGCGCGCGGGCCGTCGGTGGCGTTGACGGCGGCGCGGACCGCACGCTGGTCGGGGGGCAGCAGTTCGGGCACGGGCCGCTCCCAGACGGTGTCGTCGGTGCCGAGCCGGGTGACGAGCCCGTGGAACGCGGCGAACATCGCGTCGACCAGTCCGGGCGGGAAGGCGTCCTCGCGGACGTCCCAGTTGAGCAGCAGTCCGCCGTCGACCTCGGTCACCTGGGCGTCGAGCAGCACCTGCGGGCCCTGCGAGACGATCCACACCGGCTCGCCGAAGCACCGCCGCACGCCCGTGTCGAACAGCTCGCCCAGGTTCAGCGCGCTGGTGAACACCACGGGGGCCAGCACCTGTTCGCCGCGGTGCCGGGACAGGTCCCGCAGCACCTCCACGCCGGAGTGGTCGGCGTGGGCGGCGTCGGTGTGCATCCGGTCCTGGAGGCGCCGGGCGTGCGTGGTGAACGGCGCGTCGCCGGTGAGGTCGACGTCGAGGAGCACCGAGCTGGTGAAGTCGCCGACGAGCAGGTCGACGTCGGGGTGGGAGCCCCGGCGGTCGAACATCGGCACGTTCAGCAGGAAGCGCTGCCGTCCGCCGAACGCTGCCAGCGTCTCGGCGAAGGCCGTCGCCACCGCCATGGCCGGGGTGAGGCCGTGCCGGTGGGCGCGGGCGGTGAGCCGGTGCTTCTCGCCGGGCGGCAGCCAGTGGTGGCGCCGGGTCACGCGGGTGGGGTCGGCGCGCTCGCCCTCGGGGACGAGCGGCAGGTCGGGCGCGCTGGGCAGGTCGGGGACGCGGCGCCGCCACCACTCGCCCGCCTGTTCGCGGCTCAGCCGCCGCACCTCGGCGCGTTCGGCCAGGTAGTCCGGGTAGGAGGTGCGGATCGGCGGCAGCGGCGCGGCGGGGGTCTCGTAGAGGGCGGCCAGGTCGGACATCAGGATGCGGTAGCTGAGCGCGTCCGCGGCGAGCATGTCGACGTCGACGTGCAGCCGGGCCCGTCCGTCGGGCAGCAGCGACAGGTGCACCGCGAAGACCTCGCCCGCCTCGATGTCCAGCCGGGCGTGCGACAGCGTCTGCCGCAGTTCCTCCAGCCGGACGGCGGCCGCCTTGTCGTCCAGGCCGCGCAGGTCGTGCACGGTGGTCGCGGGGCGGGTGAGCGCGGGCAGGATCTCCTGCCGTCCGTCGTCGGTGAACCGGGCCCGGAGCATGGCGTGCCGGTCGGCCAGGGCGCGTACGGCGGTGTCGAGGCGGCCGGGGTCGAGGCCGGGTCCGTCGAACTCGACGTAGAGGTGCGCGGCGACGGACCCGAGGGCGGTCTCGTCGCCGCGGCCGATCCAGTAGGCGTGCTGCATCACGGCCAGCGGGAACGGCTCGCCGGGCGCCGTGCGGGGCGCGGTGCCCGGTGCCGTGCCGGGGGCCGGGGCCGGGCGCGTGGGCTCGGGGTCCGGGGCGCCGACGGCGGGGATGTGCGCCTGGAGCAGGGTGCGCCAGGCGCGCAGGGTCGGTTCCTTCGCCAGCTCGGCGAAACCGACCCTGACGCCCTGGCGGCGCCAGCCGCCGGCGATCCGCATCAGGGTGATGGAGTCCAGGCCCCAGGCGATGAGGCTGTCGTCCTCGCCCGGCGGGGTGTCGAACGTGTCGGTGACCGCGCGGAGCAGTTCGTCGGCGGTCGGGGGTTGTTGCGTCACCGGTTCCTCCGCTTCTGCTTCAGAAGTCGTCGTGCTCGCCGGGGTGGGTGCCGAGGTCGTCGAAGGCGTGCGCGAAGTCGTCCAGGTCCTCCTGGGTCACCTCGACCAGGGGGAGGTCCGAGGGGGTGAGGCCGCCTCCGGGGGCCGTCCGTGCGTGCCGGACGAGTCCGGTCAGCGCCTGCCGCCAGGCCGTGAGCAGGCCGTCCGCCTCCCCTGTGGTGAGGAGGGCGGCGGGCCAGGCGGCCGAGACGTGCAGCCGGACGCCCGTCGGGTCCTCGACGGCCACGGCGTCGAGTTCGAGAGCAGCGGCCGCGCGGTCCGGGCGTATGCGCAGCATCGGCGCCTCCGGGGCCAGTTCCCAGGGTTCGCCCGAGACGTCGGCGGAGGCGGTGAACCGGCCGAGGTAGTTGAAGGTCACCTGGGGCTGCGGCAGTTTCTCCAGGGCGGGCGCGGTGTCGGGGTTGAGGTGGCGCAGGAGGCCGTAGCCGAGGCCCTGGCCGGGGACGGCACGAAGTTGCTCCTTGACCCGTTTCAGGGCGGTGCCCGCGGCGGGGCCGCCGGTCAGGGCCTCGTCGAGGTCCAGCGGGCCGGGGTCGACGGCGACCGGGTGGTAGCCGGTGAACCAGCCCACCGTGGCCGACAGGTCCACGCCCTCGGCGATCTCCTCGGCCCGCCCGTGGCTCTCGACGCCGACGAGCAGGGAACGGCCCGCCAGGTCGCCGCGTTCCTCCCGCCGGGCGGCGACCGCCAGGGCGAGGGCGGTGAGCAGGACGTCGGGGACGTTGGCGTGATAGGCGGCGGGCACGGTGGTCAGCAGCGGGGCGGTGATCTCGTGCGGGAGCACCAGGGTGCTCTCCCGTACCGGACCGGCCGAGTCGGGGGTGTGGTCGAACAGAGGGCGCGCGCCCTCCAGCACGCCGGTCCACCAGGGCAGTTCACGCACCCGCTCGGGGCTTCGGGCCTCCTCGGCCAGCAGGCGGCTCCAGGTGCGGAAGGAGGTCCCGGCGGGGGCCGGCCGGGGCCGCTCCCCGGCCCTGACGGCCTGCCAGGCCTCGGCGAGGTCCGCGCCGACGATCCGCCAGGAGACTCCGTCGACGGCCAGGTGGTCGGCGACGAGCAGGAGCCGCGCCCCGTCCGGCCACCAGACGGCCTGGAGCATCCGCCCTGCCGACGGGTCGAGGCGCCGGACCGCGTCCGCCAGCCGCGCGTCCCGCTCCCCCTCCGACAGCCCGGCCCGGCTCAGCAGCTCCCCGGCCCGTACGGTGCCCTCGCCGGGGACGACGAGCCGGTCCCCCACCCGCCGTGCCCGCAGCATGGCGTGCCGGTCCAGGACGGTCTGGAGTACGACGGTGAGATCGGCCTCCGTGAGGCCGGGCGGGGTCACCAGGAGGACCGCCTGGGCGAGGCGGCCCCGGTCGGCCGTCCAGCGCATGACCGGCGTCAGCTCCAGCTCGCCGACCGGATCGTCGGCGACGACGGAGGCGGAGGCTGAGGCTGAGGCGGAGGTGCCGGGCGCGGGGGTGTCGGTCACGCTCGCGGCGAGTCCGGCGGGGGTGGGGGTCTGGAAGACCTGGCGCGGGCCGATCGGGATGCCCGCCTTGCGGGCCAGGGTGACCAGCCGGATGGAGACGATGCTGTCGCCGCCCAGCTCGAAGAAGTGGTCGTCCACGCCGACGTGCCGCCGCCCGAGCACCGTCGCGAACAGTTCGCACAGCCGGCGCTCCCGGTCGTTCGCGGGTGCCCTGCCGGCGGCGGACCGCGGGGCCTCGGGGGCGGGGAGACGGGCGCGGTCCACCTTGCCGGAGGGCAGCAGCGGGAAGGCGTCGAGGGCGGTGAGGGTGGCGGGCACCATGTGGTCGGGCAGCCGTTCGCGCAGCCAGTCACGCAGGGCGGGCAGGGCGTCGGGGGGTGCCAGGCAGTAGCCGGTGAGCCGTTCGACGCCCGGGGCGTCCCGGCGGAGCGCCACGACCGCGCGGCGCACGGCGGGGTGCTGTTCGAGGACGGCCTCGATCTCCTCCAGCTCGACCCGCATGCCGCGGATCTTGACCTGGTGGTCGGCGCGGCCCAGGAACTCCAGGGTGCCGTCGCGCCGCCAGCGGGCCAGGTCGCCCGTGCGGTACAGCCGCTCCCCCGGCGGGCCGAACGGGTCGGCGACGAAGTGGTCGGCGGTGCGGCGCGGGTCGTTCACATAGCCGCGGCCCAGGTAGACGCCGCCCGCGTACAGCTCGCCGGGCACGCCGACCGGGGTGGGCCGGAGCCGGTCGTCGAGGACGTACAGGCGGGTGTTGCCGTTGGGGCGGCCGATGGAGACGGCGCTGCGGATGGCGCCGGTGCGGTAGACGACGTGGCTGACGCCGATGGTGGCCTCGGCGGGACCGTACCCGTGGTACATCACCGCCGGGCTGAGGGCGCGGAAGCGGGCGAACAGTTCCGGGGTGAGGACCTCGCCGCCGCACCACACGTGCTTGAGGGAGGCCGCGCGCCGGGCGAAGCCGTCCTGTTCCAGCAGCAGGTCGAGCATCGAGGACACCAGGTAGGTGAAGGTCACCCGGTGCCGTTCGACGGTGTCGAGCAGCTGGTCGACGTCGCGTTCGCCGCCGGGTTCGGCGACCACCACCCGGCCGCCGTTGACGAGGGGCAGGAAGATCTCGTTGACGGAGATGTCGAAGCCGAGCGGCGCCTTGAACAGGGCCGCGTCCCCGGTGCCGAAGCCGAGCAGTCCGCGCTGCCACAGCAGCCGGTGGGCGATGGCCCGGTGCCGGATCATCGCGCCCTTGGGGACGCCGGTGGAGCCGGAGGTGTGGATGACGTAGGCGAGCCCTTCGGGGTCGACGGCGACGTCCGGGCGGGCGGCGTCCGGCACGGGCCCGCTGAGGTCGACCTCGACGACGGGCGGACCGCCGTCGCCGAGGGCGTCGCCGGTGCGTCCGAGCACCGCGGTGAGGGCCGCGCCGCGGCACACCTCTGCGATCCGGCGGGCGGGCCAGTGCGGTTCGAGCGGCACGAAAGCGCCGCCCGCCTTCAGCACCGCGAGCAGCCCGACGACCATCTCCACCGACCGTTCCAGGTGGATGCCGACCCGGCGTTCGGGGCCGACTCCCAGCCGGATCAGCCGGTGGGCGAGGGCGTTGGCGCGGGCGTCGAGTTCGCCGTACGTCAGCCGGGTGCCGCCCGGCACGCCGTACTCCACGGCGGTCAGGTGCGGGGTGGCGGCGGCCTGTTCCTCGACCAGTGCGGTGAGGGTGGTCGACGGCATGGGGTGGGCGGTGTCGTTCCACTCGCCGAGCAGCAGGGAGCGCTCGCGCGGGGTGAGGACGTCGGCGTGGCGCACGGGCCGGTCGGGGTGCCGGGCCAGGTCGGCGGTGAGGCGGACCAGCCGTTCGGCCAGGTCCTCGGCGCTCTCCCGGTCGTACAGCGCGGTGCTGTAGACCAGCGACCCGTCGATGCCGCCCGCCTCCGGGTGTTCGAAGAGGTGGAAGGCGAGGTCGGTCTTGGCGGTGTGGAAGCCGACGCGGTGCTCGGTGAGGCCGAGTCCGGCGAACTCCCGGTGCGCGGCGGGCGCCTGCTGGTGGGCGAGCATGACCTGGAAGAGGGGGTGGCGGCCCATCGAGCGGGCGGGTGCCAGGGCGTCCACCAGCCGTTCGAACGGCACGTCCTGGTGGGCGTAGGCGTCCAGGTCGGTCTCGCGGACCCGGGCGAGCAGTTCGCGGAAGGTGGGGTCGCCGGAGAGGTCGGTGCGCAGGACCAGGGTGTTGACGAAGAGGCCGACCAGGTCGTCGAGGGCGGGGTCGGCGCGTCCGGCGACCGGGGTGCCGAGGGGGATGTCGTCGCCCGCGCCGAGCCGGCCGAGCAGCACGGCGACGGCGGCCTGGAGGGTCATGAACACGGTGCCGCCGCCGGCGGCGGCGAGGTCGCGCAGGGCGGTGTGGACGTCGGCGTCGAGGGTGAAGCCGACGGCGTCGGCGGCGTGGTGGTGGACGGCGGGGCGCGGTCGGTCCACGGGGAGCTGGAGTTCCTCGGGGAGGCCGGCCAGCCGCCGGGTCCAGTGTTCGAGTCCGTCGTCGGGGAGCCGCCGCTGCCAGAGGGTGTGGTCGGCGTACTGGACGGTGAGCGGCGGCCAGGCGGGCGCGGTGCCGGTACGGCGGGCGGCGTAGGCGGTCTCCAGGTCGGCGAGGAGCGGGTCGGCGGACCAGCCGTCGGTGGCGATGTGGTGGACGAGCAGGAGCAGTACGTGGTCGTCGGGGGTGAGGGCGTAGAGGGTGGCGCGGACGGGGAGTTCGCGGTCGAGGGCGAAGGGGCGGGCGGCGGCCTCGCGGAGGAGGCCGTCCAGTCGCCGGGGGTCGGCGGGCACGGTCTCGAAGGGCACGTCCGGCGGGGGCAGGACGTGCTGGCGGGGGGTGCCGTCGTCGTCGGGGTAGACCGTGCGCAGCGTCTCGTGCCGGGCCACGACGTCGTTGAGGGCGGCCCGCAGGGCGTCGGGGTCGAGGGGGCCGGTGAGCCGGTACGCGGTGGGGACGTTGTAGGTGGGGCTCGGGCCCTCCAGCCGGTACAGGAACCACAGCCTGGCCTGCGCGGACGACAGCGGGAGGGGGTCGGGGCGCACGGGTGCGGGCCGCAGGGCGGGCCGGTCCCGGGCGGGGGTGCCGGCGTCCAGGAGCGGGGCGAGCGCGGCCGGGGTGGGGGTGTCGAAGACGGCCCGCAGCGGCACGGTGACGCCGTGTGCGGCGCTCAGCCGGTTGACGAGCCGGGTGGCCAGCAGGGAGTGGCCGCCGAGGGTGAAGAAGTCGTCGTGGACACCGACGGACGGCAGGCCGAGCAGGTCGGCGAAGAGCCCGCACAGGACGGCCTCCGCCGCGGTGCGGGGCGGGGTCGCGGTGGTGAGGGCCGCGAGGTCGGCGGCGGGCAGCGCACGGCGGTCGAGTTTGCCGTTCGGGGTGAGCGGCAGCGCGTCGAGGAGTACGACGGCCGCGGGCACAAGAGCGTCCGGGAGCGTCGCCGCGAGGCGCTGCCGCAGGTCCGCGGGGGCGGGCCGGGCGCCGGGCAGCGGGACGGCGTAGGCCACCAGCCGGGGCTGACCGTCCTGGTCCCGGCTGACGGTGACGGCGGCCTGGGAGACGCCGGGCAGGGCGGCGACGGCGGCCTCCGTCTCGCCCGGCTCGACCCGTGTGCCGCGGATCTTCACCTGGTCGTCGGTGCGGCCCAGGAACTCCAGTGTGCCCCGGCCGCTCCAGCGCACCAGGTCGCCGGTGCGGTAGAGGCGGGCGCCGGGCGGGCCGAAGGGGTCGGCGACGAACCGTTCGGCGGTCAGCGCGGGCCGGCCGAGGTAGCCGCGGGCCAGCTGGACGCCGCCCAGGTACAGCTCTCCCGGCACGCCGGGCGGGACGGGGCGCAGCAGGTCGTCGAGGACGAGGGTGCGGGTGTTCCAGACCGGGCGGCCGATGGGAACCGAGCCGCCCGGTGAGCGGGTGCCCTCGGCGCACGGCCAGGCGGTGACGTCGACGGCGGCCTCGGTGGGCCCGTACAGGTTGTGCACCTCGGTGCCGTCGAGGAGCCGGGCGCAGCGTTCGGCGAGTTCGGCGGGAAGGGCCTCGCCGCTGCAGATCACGCGGCGCAGGACGCCTCGGGCGCGGGCGGCGGCGGGGTCGTCGAGGAAGGCCCGCAGCATCGAGGGCACGAAGTGCGCGGTGGTGACCCGGCGGGCCTCGATCAGCTCGGCGAGGTGGGCGGGGTCGCGGTGGCCGTCGGGGCGGGCGAGCACGAGCGTGGCCCCGGTGATCAGCGGCCAGAAGAACTCCCAGACGGAGACGTCGAATCCGGCCGGGGTCTTCTGCAGGACGCGGTCCTCGCGGCCGAGTCGGTACGTCTCCTGCATCCACAGCAGCCGGTTGACGATCGCGGCGTGCGGGACGACGACCCCTTTGGGGCGGCCGGTGGAGCCGGAGGTGTGGATGACGTAGGCGGGGTGTTCCGGCCGCAGGGGCGGGTGGAGGTCGGCGGGGTCCGCGTCGGCGAGGCGTCGTCGGGTGCCGGGGTCGTCGAGGAGCAGCAGCGGTGCCGGGGCCGGTGCGGGGAACGGGTGGCCGCCGGTGGTGATGATCAGGGCGGGGGCCGTGTCCTCGATGAGCAGCGCCAGCCGTTCGGCGGGGTGGGCGGGGTCCAGGGGCACGTAGGCGCCGCCCGCCTTCAGCACGGCGAGCAGGGCGACCACCAGGTCGGGGCCGCGTTCCAGGGCCACGCCGACCCGTCGCTCGGGGCCGACGCCGTGCGCGGTGAGCAGCCGGGCGAGCCGGTTGGCGCGGGCGTGCAGGCCGGCGTAGTCGCAGGCGTTCGGGGTGGTGTCGGTGGCGAGGGCGACGGCGGTCGGGGTGCGGGCGGCCTGCCGGGCGAGGAGGTCGGTGAGGGTGACGGCGGGGACGGGGCGGTCGGTGGCGTTCCACTCGCGCAGGACGCGGTCCTCCTCGTCGTCCGACGTCAGCGGCAGCCGGGAGACCGGGAGCGCGGGGTCGGCGAGCGCCGCGGCGAGCAGGGTCTCCAGCCGGCGCAGGAGGCGGTCGACGGTGTCGGGGGTGAACAGGCCGTCGCGGTGGGTGGCCTCGACGCGCAGCCGGCCGCCGGTGAGGAACGCCTCCAGGGAGAGGTCGAACTGGGTGGTGTCGTTGTGGACCGTCTCCCACTCGGCGTGGACGCCGGGCAGGTCCGGCCCTTCGAGGCCCTGGGTGAGGAAGAGCAGCATGACGTCGAACCAGACGGCCCGGCCGGGCTGCCGGGGCGGGCGCAGTTCCTCGACGAGCCTGTCGAAGGGCATGTCCTGGTGGGCGTAGCCGTCGGTGCACACCCGCCGTACCCGTTCGACGAGTTCGGCGAGACCCGGGTCGCCTTCGAGGTCGGCGCGCAGGGCGAGGGTGTTGCCGAAGTTGCCGACCAGCTGGTCCAGTCCGGCGAGGTCGCGGTGCATGACGGCCGAGCCGATCGGGATGTCGGTGGCGCCGGTGGTGCGGTGCAGCAGGGCCGCCAGCGCGGCGAACAGCACCATGAACGGGGTGGCTCCGGCGGTGCGGGCGAACGCGGTGAGCCGGTCGGTGACGTCGGTGGCGAAGGTGTGGTGGCGGCGGCCGCCCCGCGCGGTGGGCCGGGCCTCGCGCGGGGCGTCGACGGGCAGGGCGAGCGGGGCGGGCGGCGGGACCAGGTGGGCGCGCCAGTGGCCGAGGTGCGGGGCGAGCCGCGCGTCGGTCCAGGTCTCGCGCTGCCACAGCGCGTAGTCGGCGTACTGGAGGGGCAGCGGGGCGAGGCCGGACGGCGCCCCGGTGAGCGCGGCGCGGTACAGGGCGCCGAGATCGCGGGAGAGCGCGTTGAACGTGCCGCCGTCCCAGGCTATGTGGTGCACCGTCAGGACGAGCGTGTGGTCCTCGGGTGTGCGTCGTATCAGCAGGGCGCGCAGCGGGTGGTGGGCGGCGAGGTCGAAGGGGGTCGCCGAGGCGGCGCGGGCCAGGTCGTCGGCGCGCCGGTCCTGCTCCTCGGCGCCGAGCCCGCCCAGATCGGCCGTCTCCCACACCGTCTCCGTCACCGGGTCGACGACCTGCTCGGGCGTGCCGTCGGAGCCGGCCGGGTAGCGGGTGCGCAGCACCTCGTGCCGGTCGGCGAGGCCCCGCAGGGCGGTCCGCAGGGCGTCCGCGTCCAGCGGGCCGCGCAGCCGGATGGCGAGGCAGACGTTGTACGCCGGGCTGTCCGGGTCGAGCTGCTGGAGCAGCCACATCCTCGACTGGGCGTACGACAGCGGCAGCGGGCCCGCGTCGGCCGGGCGGCGCGGGATGGGCCCGGAGCGAGCGGGTGTGTTCGCCAGGCCGGCGCTCTCCAGCCGGCGGCGCAGCAGTTCCCGCTTGCGGGCCGCGAGGTCGGCCGCGATGTCGGCCGCGTCAGGTGTCCGCGTCACTGGTCTCCGCCTTTCCGCAACTGGTGCGCAGACAGCTGGTCTTCGAGCGGCCGGGCTTCGAGCGGCAGCTCTTTCAGCAGCAGGTCGAGGGTCGCCGCCCACAGCCCGGCGAGCCGGTGGACGTCGGCCTCGGTGAACAGGCGGCCGGGCCACTGCCAGCCCACCTCCAGGACCGGGCCCGCCGGGTCGCGGCCGTCCAGGAGGACCGCGTCGACGGTGAGGGCGTGGGTGACCGGTGTGCGGGGGTCGGCGGTGCCGCCCGCGGCGCCGGTCTCGGGTGCGCTGGTGAACAGGGCGTCCGTGCGGTCCGGGCGTTCACCGAGGGTCATCCGGCCGAGGTAGCCGAACTCGATCTGGGGTTCGGGGAGTTCGGCGAGGCGACGGGCGGCGGCGCCGGGGGCGAGGTGGCGCAGCAGGCCGTGGCCGAGGCCCTGGTCGGGCGGGGCGGCGAGCTGGTCGTGGACGCGCCGCACCTGGTCGGTGCCGGGCGGGGCGCCGGGGTCGAGACGGACGGGGTGGGTGCTGGTGAAGCAGCCGACGGTGCCGGAGAGGTCGGCTCCGGGCAGGAGGTGCTCGGCGCGGCCGTGCGAGGCCAGCTCGACGAGCAGGGAGCCGCCGTGGGTGGGGACGGCGAGGGCCAGCGCGGTCAGCAGGACGTCCCGCACCGAGTGGCGGGTCAGCGGGACGGTGATGTCCGGGCCGAGGGTGATGGTGTGGCGGCGCAGGGTGGCCCGGGTGTCGAGCACGGGGTCCGGCGGGAGGGCGCCGAGGGGAGGTTCGGGACGGCCGAGGATGTCCTCCCACAGCGGGAGTTCCGGCGTCCGGCGCCGGGCCTCGGCGTGCGAGAACGCCGCCCACTCCGCGAAGGAGGTGACGGGGGGCGGGAGTTCGGCGCCCTGCCAGGCGGCGGCGAGGTCGGCGGCGAGGACGCCCCAGGACGCCGGGTCCGTGACGGTCTGGTGGAGCGCGACGAGCAGCCGTCCCTCGCGGTGCGGGCCCGCGTCGAACCAGCGGAAGCGGGCCATGGTTCCCGTCTCCGGGTCCAGTGCGGCGGCCAGTTCGTCGAGGGCGCCGGGCACCAGGGCGGCCGTCGCCGGGTGGTCCAGGTGGGCGGCGTCGGTGCGCTGTACGCGGTCGGCGGCGCGTACGGCGCCCACGGGTGCGGCGCGCAGCCGCCAGGTGCCGTCCGGGTCCCGGAGCAGGCGGGCCCGCAGCAGCTCGTGCCGGTCCAGGACGGCCTGCACGGTGCGGTGCAGGCCGTCCAGGTCCATGCCGGGCGGGGTGCGCAGGAAGCGGGCCTGGGCGAGGCCGCGCAGCGGGGTGCCGCGTGCGACGAGGCGGGCGAGGGCGGGGGTGAGCGGGATGTCCCCGGTGCCGGGCGCGCCGGTCCGGGCGGCAGCGTGCCGGGCCGGGGCGTTCCGGGCGGTGTCCACCCGTTCGGCGAGCCGCGCCACCGTCCGCCGTTCGAACACGTCGCGCGGGGACAGCGTCAGCCCGGCGGCGCGGGCCTGGGCGACCAGCCGCATGGAGACGATGCTGTCGCCGCCGAGGGTGAAGAAGTCGTCGTGCACGCCGAGGCCGTCCAGGCCCAGCACGGTGGCGAACAGGTCGGCGAGCCGCCGCTCGGTGGCGGTGCGGGGCGGCTGCGCGGCCGGGCCGGCGGTGCGGGCGGGGGCGGGCAGCGCGGCGGTGTCCAGCTTGCCGTTGCGGGTGAGCGGGAAGCCGTCGACCGGCACGATCGCGGACGGCACCAGGTAGTCGGGCAGCACGGTGGCGGCGGCCCGGCGCAGCAGCTCGGCGGTCCGCGCGGCGGGCGGCGCCGGGGGGGCCGGGACGACGTAGGCGACGAGGCGGCGGACGCCGGGGGTGTCCTCGCGGACGACCACGGCGGCGCGTTCCACCAGGTCGTGTCCGAGCAGTACCGCCTCGATCTCGCCGGGTTCGATCCGGTAGCCGCGGATCTTCACCTGGTCGTCGGTCCGGCCCAGGCACTCGACCAGGCCGTCCGGTGTCCAGCGGGCGATGTCGCCGGTGCGGTACATGCGGGCGCCGGGGCGGCCGGAGAACGGGTCGGCGACGAAGCGGCTCGCGGTGGCGCCGGGGCGGCCCAGATAGCCGCGGGCCAGGCCCTCCCCCGCGATGTACAGCTCGCCGTCGACGCCGGTGGGCACGGGGTTGAGGTGGCCGTCGAGGACGTAGAGGCGGGCGCCCGCGACGGGGTGGCCGATGGCGGGGCGGTCGGTGCGGGCGAGGTCGCAGTCGGCGGAGTCGACGGTGCACTCGGTGGGGCCGTACAGGTTGTGCACGGTCAGCCCTTCGGTGGCGCGCAGGGTGCGCCACAGGTCGGGCGGTACGGCCTCGCCGCCGACGCCGAGCACTTTCAGCCCGGCGCGCCAGCCGTCGCGGGTGACCAGCTCGCCGACGAGGGACGGCGAGAGCTCGATGAACTCGATGCGGTGCTCGGCGAGGAAGCCGCGCAACGCGTCGGGGTCGCGGCGCACCTCGTCGGGCACCAGGTGCAGTTCGTGCCCGGCGAACATCCACAGCATGGGCTGCCAGGAGGCGTCGAAGAAGACGGGCCAGGCGTGCCCGACGCGCAGCGGGCGCCCGCCGGCGGCGGTCGAGGCGGGCGTGAACAGGGCGGCGCCGTGGGCCGCGAAGAGGTTGACGATGGCCCGGTGCGGCACCACGACGGCCTTGGGGCGGCCGGTGGAGCCGGATGTGTGGATGACGTAGGCGGGGTGTTCGGGGTGCGGGGGCCGCGCGGGGTCGGTGGGGTCGGCGTCGGCGAGGCGGCGCCGGGTCCCGGGGTCGTCGAGGAGCAGCGTGCGGACGCCGTCGAGGCGGGGCCGGGTGGCCGTCGTGGCGAGCAGGGCGACCGGACGGGTGTCGTCGAGGATCCCGGCGATCCGTTCGGCGGGCCAGGCCGGGTCGAGCGGCAGATAGGCGGCGCCCGCCTTCTGGACGGCGAGCAGGGCGACGAGCGTGTCCGGGGTCGGTGGCAGCGCGAAGGCGACGACGCGTTCCGGTCCGGCCCCGGCCTCGGTCAGCAGCCGGGCCAGCCGGTTGGCCTCGGCGTTCAGCTCGGCGAACGTGGGCCGCCGGCCGGCGCCCACCACGGCGACGGCGTCGGGTGTGCGGGCGGCCTGCGCCTGGAACACCTCCGGCAGCGTGGGCCGCGGCACCGGCAACGGCGGTCGCTCTCCCGCCGCGAGCAGCGCGGCCCGTTCCGCGGGTTCGAGGGCGTCCAGTGCGGCGAGCGGCGTGCCGGGGTCCGCGAGCAGCGCGTGGAGGAGCCGTTCGAAGCGGGCGGCCAGCCGTTCGACCGTGCGGCGGTCGTAGCAGTCGGGGCGGAACTCGAAGACGACGCCGAGCCGTTGTTCGTCCAGGACGGCCAGGGTGAGCGGGTAGTGGGTGGCGCCGCTGCCGGTGACGTCCACGATCCGCAGTCCGGAGGCCGCCTCGGCGCGGGCGACGGCGGCCTGGTCGACCGGGTAGTTCTCGAAGACCATCAGCGTGTCGAAGAGGTCTCCGGCGCCGGCGAGCCGCTGGATCTCGGTGAGACCGAGGTACTGGTGGTCCATCAGCCGCGCCTGCTCGTCCTGGAGGCGGCGCAGGAAGTCGCCGGCCCGCTCGCCCGGCGGCAGGGTCACCCGTACGGGCACGGTGTTGATGAACAGGCCGATCATCGACTCGGCGCCGGCGAGTTCGGCGGGCCGCCCGGCGACGGTGGCGCCGAACACCACGTCGTCCCGGCCGGTGAGCCGGGCCAGGAGCAGCGCCCACAGTCCCTGCACGACGGTGTTGACGGTGACGCCGTGGGCGCGCGCCGACTCCCCGAGCGCCCGGGTCGTCTCCTCGCCGAGCCGCAGGGTGTGCAGCTCGGGCGGCACCGGCAGGAGTCCGGCGGGCGCCGGCGCCAGCAGGGTGGGGGCCGCCCCGGCCAGGGCGTCGCGCCAGGCGTCCGCGGCGGCCTCCCGGTCGCGGGCGGCCAGCCAGGCGAGGAAGTCGCGGTACGGCCGGACGGCGGGCGGCGGTGCGGCCCGGCCGGGGTCGAGCCGGGCGGCGTACAGCTGGAGGAGTTCGCGCACCAGCAGCGGGACGGACCAGCCGTCGAGGAGCAGATGGTGGTTGGTGACGACCAGCAGCCGGCGGTGGGTGCCGAGGCGGGCCAGGGTGAAGCGCAGCAGGGGCGGGTCGGTGAGGTCGAAGCGGGTGTCGGTGCCGGCGGTGACGGCCGCCTCGCGGGTGGCTTCGTCGGCGGTGGTGAGGTCGGTCTCGGTCCAGTGGACGGGGACCTGTTTGAGCACCACCTGCACCGGTTCGTCGACGTCCTCGTGGAGGAAGGCGCCCCGCAGGTTGGCGTGCCGGGCGAACAGTTCCTCGGCGGCGGCGCGCAGCGCGGCGGAGTCCAGCGGGCCTTCGAGCTCCACCAGGGTGCGCATGGTGTAGACGTCCTGGGCGCCCTCGTCGAACAGGGCGTGGAACAGCAGGCCCTGTTGCAGCGGGGACAGCGGCAGGACGTCCTCGACGAGGGAGCCGTCGTCCTCGGGGGCGGCGGGCTGCGTGCTCATCGGTTCCTCCACCTCGCCTTGACCTTGTCGAGCTGGGACGGGCTGAGCGAGACCAGCGGTGTGCCGGTCGCGGTGAACTCCTCGGGGGCGGGCCCGCCTTCGGGGGTGGCGGCGGTGCTGGCGAGGGCCGCGGGGGTGCGGTGGGTGAAGACGTCGCGCGGGGTGAGGGCGAGCCCCGCGCGGCGGGCGCGGTCGGCGAGCCGGACGGAGACGATGCTGTCGCCGCCGAGGGTGAAGAAGTCGTCGTGGACGCCGACCTGTCGGAGCCCCAGCACCTCGGCGAAGAGTGTGCACAGCGCCTTCTCCGCCGCGGTGCGCGGCGGGTCGGGGACGCTGTCGCGGGTGAGGTCGGGGGCGGGCAGGGCGCGCCGGTCGACCTTGCCGCTGGGGGTGAGCGGAAGGGCGTCGAGGACGACGACGGCGGACGGTACGAGGTGGCCGGGCAGCCGCTCGGCGAGCGCCCGGCGCAGGCCGGCCGGGTCGGGGGCGCGGCCGGGTTCGGGGACGGCGTAGCCGACCAGGTGCCGCCCGGCCGGGCCGTCCTCGCGGGCGGTCACCGCGGCCCGGCGCACCCCGGGCAGGGCCCGCAGGGCGGCCTCGGTCTCGCCGGGTTCGACGCGGAAGCCCCGGATCTTCACCTGGTCGTCGGCCCGGCCCAGGAACTCCAGGGTGCCGTCGGCACGCGGCCGGGCGAGGTCGCCGGTGCGGTAGAGGCGGCTGCCGGGCGGCCCGTAGGGGTCCGCGACGAACCGTTCGGCGGTGCGGGCTGGCCGGCCGAGGTAGCCGCGGGCCAGTCCGTCCCCGGCGAGGTACAGCTCGCCGGTCGCGCCGGCCGGTACCGGCCGCAGGAAGGGGTCGAGGACGTGGGCGCGCGTGTTGGCGACGGGGTGTCCGAGCGGCACCGGGTCGTCGCCGTCCGCGCAGACGTGGAAGAGGCTGTCGCCGGCGGCCTCGGAGCAGCCGTAGAGGTTGACCAGGCGGGCGTCGGGCCAGCGCCGGGTGATCGCCGCGGCGAGGTCGGGGGTGAGGGGTTCGCCGCTGGATATCCAGGTGCGGACGGAGGCGAAGGCGCCGGGTGGGGCGGTGTCGACGAGGGTGGCGTACAGGCTGGGGACGGCGGTGAGGAGGGTGACCCGGTGGCGGTCGGCCAGCGCGGCGAGGGCGGCCGGGTCGCCCGCGTGGTCGTCGTCGGCGAGGGCGACGGGTTCGCCCGCGACGAGGGCGCCGAGCAGTTCGGTGAGGCCGTCGACGAAGCTCAGGGGGCTCTTGGAGAGCCGTACGCCGTCCTCGCTCAGCTCCCGTCCCCAGGCGAGCCGGTTGGCGAGGGCCCGCTGGGTGCCGACGACGCCTTTGGGGCGGCCGGTGGAGCCGGAGGTGAACAGCACGTAGGCGGGGTGGTCCGGGGAGAGGGGCGGGGGCGGGCGTAAGGGGGCACCCGGGGGCGTGGCGTCGGGCGGGCACACCGAGTCGGCGTCGAGGGCGAGGCGTCGGGCTGTCGCCGGGTCGGACACGGTCAGGCGGGGGCGGGCCTCGTCCAGCATGAGGGTGATGCGGTCCCGCGGGTAGGCCGGGTCGACGGGCATGCAGGCCGCGCCGGCCTTGAGGACCGCGAGGAGTGCGGTCACCAGGTCGGGGCGGCGGGGCAGGGCGACGGCGACCACGGACTCGGGTCCGGCGCCGCGGGCGGTCAGGGCGGCGGCCAGCCGGTCGGACCGGGCGTCGAGTTCCGCGAAGGTGAGCGTGCCGGTGCCGTGCAGCACGGCGGGCGCGTGCGGGGTGCGGGCGGCCTGCTCGGCGAAGAGGGCGCGGACCGTGGGGTGCGGGAGGGGGCGGGTGGTGTCCCGGGCGGGAGGCGGGGGTTCGCCGGCCGCGAGCCGGGCGACGGGGCGTGCGGGGTCGTGGGGGAACTCCCGCAGGAGGCCGGCGAGCCGGTCGGCGAGGCCGGTCACCGTCGCCCGGTCCAGGACGGCCGGCTGGTACGCGAAGGTCAGGGTCAGCCGGGGGCCGGGCAGCGCGGTGAGGGTCAGCGGGTAGTGGGTGGCGTCGAGCACGGAGACGTCCGTCAGGCGCAGGTCGTCGAGGGCGCGGGCGATGCCCTCCTCGTCGATCGGGTAGCTCTCGAAGACCAGCAGGGTGTCGAAGAGGACGTCGTGTCCGGCGGCGCGCTGGACGTCGGCGAGGCCGAGGTGCCGGTGGTCGAGCAGCGCGGACTGCTCGGCCTGGACGCGGGCGAGCAGGCCGGCGAGCGGTTCGGCGGGGCGCAGCCGTACCCGTACGGGGAGGGTGTTGATGAACAGGCCGACCATCGACTCGATGCCGGGCAGGTCGGCGTCACGGCCGGAGACGGTGGCGCCGAGGACGACGTCGGTGCGGCCGGTGCGGTGGGCCAGGAGCACCGCCCACAGGCCTTGGAGCACGCTGCTGACGGTGACTTTGTGGGCGCGGGCGGCGGCGGTGAGGGCGGCGGTGTCCGGTTCGGAGAGGGTGACGACGTGCCGTTCGGGCGGTTCGGGCGGCCGGTCGCGGGCGGCGGGGGCGATCAGGGTGGGTTCGTCGAGGCCGGCGAGGGCGGAGCGCCACGCGGTGCGGGCGGCCTCGCGGTCCTGGCGGGCGAGCCAGGCCAGGTAGTCGCGGTAAGGCCGTATCCGGGGCAGGGCGGCCGGGTCGCCGCCGGAGCCGTACAGCTGGAACAGCTCGCGCACCAGGAGGGGCGCGGACCAGCCGTCCCAGAGCAGGTGGTGGGAGGTGAGCACCAGCCGGTGGTCGCGCTCGCCGCAGGTCACCAGGTGGAAGCGGAGCAGCGGGGGGCGGGCCGGGTCGAACCGCTCCTCGCGGTCCTCGGCGAGCAGCCGTCCGAGGGCGGGCGGGCGCTCGTCCGGTGGGCGGGTCGTCAGGTCGGTGACCCGCCACGGGGTGCGGACCGCGCCGGGGATCACCTGGACGGTGCGCCCGGACCGCTGGGTGCGGAACGCGGCCCGCAGGTTGGCGTGCCGGTCGAGCAGCGCGGAGGCGGCCGTGCGCAGCCGGCCGGGGTCGAGCGGTCCGTCGAGGCGGAGGACCGTCTGCCCGGTGTAGACGTCCCGGGCGTGCCGGTCGTACAGCGCGTGGAAGACCATGCCCTCCTGCGTCGGGGACAGCGGGAGGACGTCCTCCACGGCCGGGCGGGCCGCCATCAGGCGTCGGCCTGGCGCATGGCCTCGGCGAGGCTGCGCGGCCGCATGTCCGTCCAGTGCCGTTCGACGTAGTCCAGGCACGCCGTGCGGCTGTCGGGGCCGTGCACGCCGGTCCAGCCGGCGGGGACGGGGGCGAAGTCCGGCCACAGGGAGTACTGGCCCTCGTCGTTGACCAGGACGCGGAAGACGCCGTTGTCGTCGTCGAACGGGTTGGTCATGGGTCAGTCCCTCTCCTGCTCGCGGGTGCGGTGGTGGGGTACGGCGATGGTTCCGGGGAGCTGGCCGGGCGCCCCGGGTACGGGTTCGGACGGGTCGGCGCCGAGGGCGACGATCCGGTTGGCCTTGTCGACGTGGACGACGCGGGGCCGGTGGCCGGCGCGTTCGGTGTCGTCGAGCACGGCGAAGGACATGACGATGACCAGGTGGCCGGGGCGGATGAGATGGGCGGCCGCGCCGTTGACGCCGAGGACGCCGCTGCCGGGGGCGCCGGGGATGGCGTAGGTGGTCAGGCGGGCGCCGTTGTCGATGTCGACGACCTGGACGGCCTCGCCGTCGACGATGTCGGCGGCGTCCATGAGGTGCCGGTCGATCGTCAGCGAGCCGACGTAGTGCAGGTCGGCCTGGGTCACGGTGGCTCGGTGGATCTTGCCGTTGAGCAAGGTGCGCTGCACCACTACCCCCTGAGTGTGACTTAGGTGAGGCTAACCTCATTCATCGCGTGTGTGGAAGAACTCCAGCAGCACCCGGTTCACCTCCGCCGGGCGCTCCAGGTAGCCGTAGTGGCCGCAGTCCTCGATCTCCCGGTAGAGAGCGCCGGGGATCGCGTCGGCGACCTCGCGGGCCAGGCGCGGCGGCAGGATCAGGTCGTCGGCGAAACCGATCACCAGGCAGGGCACGGTGATGGCCCGGTAGGCGGCGAGCCGGCCGTCCGGCACGCACAGCTCCGACTGGGCGCGGACGCCCGGCCCGGTGACCGGGGGCGCGCACTCGAAGAGCTCCAGCCAGTCCTGGACGTGCCGCTCGTCGTCCAGGGTGGCCGGGGACAGGTTCTGCAGGGCACGCGTCCAGGCGGAGTACGCCGGCGGCAGCTTCACCCCGGCGTCGTACAGGGCGCGTTCCGCGGCGGCCATGGCGGTGCGCAGGGCGTCGGTGCGGCCCCGGGTGGCCATCAGCACGCCCTGGCGGGCGAGTTCGGGCCGGGCCAGCAGCAGCTCCTGGACGACGTACGCGCCCAGGGAGACGCCGACGACGCGGCAGGGCGCGAGGTCCAGGTGCTCGATCAGGCCGGCGGTGTCGGCGACCAGGTCGCCGATGGTGAAGCCCTCCGCGCACTCGTCGGTCGGCGGGACGCCCCGGTTGTCGAAGGTGACCGCCCGGTACCCGGCCGCGACCAGCGCGGGCACCTGGTGGAGGTGCCAGGAGCGGCCGCCGGCGCCCCGGCCCGTCACCAGGACCACCGGATCGCCGTGGCCGGTGTCCTCGTAGTGCAGGCGGATTCCGTTGATCCGTGCGCTCGGCATGCCCCTCCCTGGCGTACGGCCATCTGGTCAGTCGGTCGCCTCGACGGGCGCCGGCGGCCGGTCCTCGGTCGCGGGCGGCCCCTGGAGGGTGGCCCTGCGCAGGCCGGGCATGGCCACCGCGAGGGTCGCCACCCCGGCCAGGCAGACCAGCCCGCCGAGGGCGGCGGCGCCCGCGGAGGAACCCAACGCCCGTGCCACCAGGCCCGCTTCGAGGTTGCCGACGGACGGGCCGGCGGTCGCCTGGGCGAGCCACAGGCTGCCGACCCGGCCCTGGAGCCGGTCCGGGGTGTGGTGCTGGAGCAGGGCGCGGCGCAGGATCTCCGAGGCGGTGTCGCCGAAGCCCGCGAGGGCCAGGAAGGCCAGCGCGGGCCACAGGCCGGGGCTGAGCCCGAAGCAGGTGACGGCCACGCCCCACAGCGCGACCGCGCCGATCAGGGCCCGCCCGGTGTGGTGCACCCGGCCGGTCCAGCCGCTGGTCAGCGCCCCGCACAGGGAGCCGACGGCGGGGGCGGTGTAGAGCAGTCCGACGGTGGACGGGCCGCCGCCGAAGTGCTCGGTGCCCAGCTCCGGGAAGAGCGCGTACGGCATCGCGAAGACGACCGCGCACACGTCGATCAGCAGCAGCCCGGCCACCACCTGGCTGCCGCGCAGGAAGCGCAGACCCTCCGCCATCGCGCGCATCGGCCGCTGCCGCTCCCCCGCCGGGTCCGGCGGCATGGCGGGCAGCGGCGCGAGCAGGGCGAGCCCGACGACGTACACCGCCGCGTCGACGGCGAAGCACACCGCGACGCCCGGGCCCGCCGCGATCAGCCCGGCGAGCGACGGGCCCAGCACGGCGCCGAGCTGGGCGGTGAGCGTGATCAGCGCCCCGGCGGCGGCCAGTTGGCCGGGCGCCACCAGGGACGGTGTGGCGGCCATCAGGGCGGGCCCGCCGAGGCCGCTCGCCGCGCCCGCGAGCACGGCCGCCACGTACACGAACCACACCCGGGGCTCGGACAGTGCCGCGTTGACCGCCAGACCGGCGATCACCACCGCCGTCACGGCCCGGGTGACCAGCACGATCCGGCGCCGGTCGACCCGGTCCGCGAGCAGACCGCCCGCGAGCAGACCGACCAGCAGGGACAGCCCGAGGGCCAGGCTCATCAGGCCGACGCGCACCGAGGAGCCGGTGAGCGTGTAGATCTGCACGCTCGCCGCGACCGAGGTGAGATGGGTGCCGACCATGGAGATCGCCTGGGTGGCGAACACCAGTCGGAAGGGGCCGCGGGCCCGCAGCGGCGCGATGTCGACGACGACTTCTCCGAGACGCACGCCCGGACCCTAACCCTCGGCGGGGACCAGGTACGGGGCGACGCTGCGCAGTTTCTCGCAGGTCTCCTCCAGTTCACGCGCGGGAGTGGACCCGGCGAGGATGCCGGCGCCGGCGCGCAGCCAGGTGCGGCCGTCCTGCTCGAACAGGCTGCGCAGGACGAGCGCCGCGTCCAGTTCCCCGTCGGCGGCGGCCATGAGGACGGCACCGCTGTAGACGCCGCGCGGCCCGTCCTCCAGCCGGGCGATGCAGTCGTACGCCTGGGACTTGGGGATGCCGGAGGCGGTCACGGCCGGGAACAGCGCGCGCAGGGCGTCCCAGCAGGTGGCGTCGTCG
The DNA here is from genome assembly GCF_001905845.1 of Streptomyces sp. TSRI0107. Classification (GTDB taxonomy): domain Bacteria; phylum Actinomycetota; class Actinomycetes; order Streptomycetales; family Streptomycetaceae; genus Streptomyces. The sequence goes on from NZ_LIVZ01000019.1 coordinate 29,669, forward strand.
CCCAGCCTGCCGTGCACGCTGGAGCCGAGGTGCTGCACGCTGCCGCGCTGCCGCACGGTGAGCAGTTCACGGACCGAGACCGAGCCGGGCCGGCACACGGTGGCCAGTTCCTCCTCGGCGAGCTTCACCGAGAGCACGTGCTCGGATATCTCCTTGGGGTCGGCGAGGAGTTCGGCGCGCAGCCGCTCGTCCTCCCGTTCGCCGAGGCCGCGCGCCCGGGTGCCGGCCAGCGGCTGGGTGACGAGGTGCCCGTCCGCACCGACCTCGACGACCGTCTCGGGGCTGAACCCGGCGACCCGGCGGCCGCCGAGACGCAGCAGGAAGGAGCGGGCGGGGGTGTTGTGGGCGCGGCCGTGCAGGTAGGTGCCGACGAAGTCGACGGGGAACGGCACGGGGACGGAGCGGGAGAGGATCACCTTCTGCAGGCCGGTCGCGGCGGCGCGGATCTCGTCGACGGCCCGCGCCACGAGACCGGGGTAGTCCGCCGCGCCCTCGGTGACGTCGACGGGGCGGGGCGCGGCGACCGGCCGTTCGGCGGGCGGGGCGGTGAGCAGCGCGAGCAGGGCGTCCACGGTCTCCCGGTCGGCGCCGCGGACGACGGCCGTGCCCCGGCGGAGCCGCACTTCGGTGTGCGGGACGATCAGATGGAGCAGGTCGGCGTCGCCGGCGCGGTCGAGGCGGCCGGCGTGCAGGTGGGCGAACTCGTAGGCCATCCAGCCGTACGCCCGCCAGCCCTCGATGCCGCTCTCGCCGAGCAGTCGGTGGACCTGGCGTAAGGGATACGGCCCGACGGGCGCCGTCGACTCGGCGGCGAGGACGCGGGCGCGCACCTCGGAGCGGTTCACCACGATCTCGGCGAGCGCTCCTCCGGCGAACCAGCAGTCGCCGTCGCGTTCGTAGATCACGTACTGGTCGAACAGGCCCGACTCCGCCAGTGTCGTGGCCCATGGGACGGGGTCTCCCGGCAGTTCCGTCTCCGCGCACCGGTAACGCAGCAAGGACCTACCTCCCTGGAGTTAGGTTAACCTAACCTAATCAGCAAGGAGCCTAGCCCTCGCATCGGAGGCGCGTCCAGAACGCGTTCGACGCGGACTCGCACACACCCTCCAGGCTTGACCCGGCGACTTGGGTAGGCAAGCCTTTCCTAAACAGCAGGCGGGAGTTGAGCATGCTCGACGGGTGGGTCCCCTGGCCGAAGGAACTGGCGGAGCGCTACCGCGCCGAGGGTTACTGGCAGGGCCGGCCGCTCGACCGGCTGCTGCGCGACCGGGCCGGACACGACCCGGGACGCACCGCGCTCGTCGACGCCGGCGGCAACCGCTGGACGTACGCCGAACTCGACGCGCGCGCCGACCGCACGGCCGCCGGACTGCGGGCGCTGGGCATCGGCGACGGCGACCGCGTGGTCGTCCAGCTCCCCAACACCGACGCGTTCGTGGTGCTGTTCTTCGCGCTGCTGCGGGCCGGCGCGATCCCCGTGCTCACCCTGCCCGCACACCGCGAGAGCGAGATCGCGCACGTCGCCGAGGTGGCCGGGGCCACCGCCTACGCCATCCCCGACGTGCACGACGGCTTCGACCACCGCGTCCTCGCCCGCGCCCTGCGCAAGACGGTGCCCTCCGTCGAGCACGTGCTGGTGGCCGGGGAACCCGCCGAGTTCACCCCGCTGTCCGCCGTCGACGCCGACCCCGTGCCGCTGCCCGCGCCCGACCCCGGCGACGTGGCGCTGCTGCTGCTCTCCGGCGGCACCACCGGCAAGCCGAAGCTCATCCCGCGCACCCACGACGACTACGCCTACAACGTGCGGGCCAGCGCCGAGGTCTGCGGCTTCGACGAGTCCACCGTCTACCTGGTGGTGCTGCCGACCGCGCACAACTTCGCCCTCGCCTGCCCCGGACTGCTCGGCACCCTGCTGGCGGGCGGCACCGTGGTGCTCTCCCCCACGCCCAGCCCCGAGGACGCCTTCGCGCTGATCGAGCGGGAGAAGGTCACCGTCACCGCCGTGGTCCCGCCGATCGCGCTGCTGTGGCTGGACGCGGTGGAGTGGGAGGAGGCCGATCTGTCGTCCCTGCGGCTGCTCCAGGTCGGCGGTTCCAAACTGGGCGCCGAACCCGCCGCCCGCGTCGGCCCCGCCCTCGGCTGCACCCTCCAGCAGGTGTTCGGGATGGCGGAGGGCCTGCTCAACTACACGCGGCTGGACGACCCCGACGAGCTGGTGCGGCACACCCAGGGGCGGCCGCTGTCCCCCGCCGACGAGATCCGCGTGGTCGACGCCGACGGCGACGACGTACCGCCCGGCGAGACCGGCGAGTTGCTGACCCGCGGCCCCTACACCCTGCGCGGCTACTACCGGGCACCCGGGCACAACGCCCGCGCCTTCACACCGGACGGCCACTACCGCACCGGCGACCTGGTGCGGGTCCTGCCCACCGGTCATCTGGTCGTCGAGGGCCGGGAGAAGGACCAGATCAACCGGGGCGGCGACAAGATCTCCGCCGAGGAGCTGGAGAACCATCTCCTCGCCCACCCGGCGGTGCACGACGCCGCCGCCGTCGGCATGCCCGACCCGGCCATGGGCGAGCGCACCTGCGTGTACGTCGTCCCGCGCGGCCCGGCGCCCACCCTGCGGGAGCTGACCGCGTTCCTGCGCGAACGAGGCGTGGCCGCCTACAAGTCGCCCGACCGGCTGGAGGTCGTCGACGCCTTCCCGCGCACCTCCGTCGGCAAGGTCGACAAAAAAGCGCTCGGCCGCAGGATCGCGGAGCGGCTGCGCGCGGAGGGAGGCGCGAGTGCCGGGTGAGGCCGCGCGCACGAAACAGCCGGACGTACGCCGTCCCGCTCCGCCCGCCCCACCGCACCGGCGCCGGGCCCCCGCCCGGACCCTGGCCCTGCTCGGCGCCCTGCTCCTGCTGCTCGCGGCCGCCCTGCTCAGCCTCGCGATCGGGTCGCGTTCGCTGCCCGTCCCCGTCGTCTGGGACGCGCTGCTGCACGACGACGGCTCGACCGCGGCGTCCGTCGTCTGGGACGTCCGGGTGCCGCGCACCCTGGCCGGAGTCGCGGCCGGCGCCGCGCTCGGGGTCGCCGGGGCCCTCATCCAGGCGCTGACCCGCAATCCGCTGGCCGACCCCGGGCTGCTCGGCATCAACGCGGGCGCCGCCACCGGCGCGGTGTGCGCCATCTCGGTGTTCGGGCTGACCAGCCTGTGGGCGTCGGTGTGGTTCGCGCTGCTCGGTGCCGTGGTGGCGGGGCTGCTGGTGTACTCGCTGGCCTCCGGCGGACGCGGCGGTGCCACTCCGGAACGGCTCGCGCTCGGCGGAGCGGTGATCGCCGCCGTGTTCACCGGGATCGGCCAGACGCTGATGCTGCTCGACGCGCAGGCCCTGGACCAGCTGCGGTTCTGGAGCGTGGGCTCGCTCGCCCGGGCCGACGAGGAGACGCTGGCCATGCTCACGCCGTTCGTCGCGGTGGGCCTGGTGGTGGCGCTGACCCTGGTCCGGCCGCTGAACGCGCTGGCGCTCGGCGACGACACGGCCCGCGCGCTCGGCGCCCGGCTCACCCGGACCCGCTTCCTCGGCCTGCTCGCCGTGACCCTGCTGTGCGGCGCGGCGACCGCGGCGGTCGGCCCGCTGGTCTTCGTCGGGCTCGCGGTGCCGCACATCGCCCGCCTGATCGTTGGCGCCGACCAGCGCTGGACGCTGCCGCTGTCGATGCTGCTGGCCCCCGCCCTGCTGCTGCTCGCGGACGTCCTCGGCCGGATCGCCGTACGCCCCGACGAACTGGACGCCGGAGTGGTCACCGCGGTCGTCGGCGCGCCGGTGTTCATCGCCCTGGTGCGGCACCGCAGGGTGGTGGCGGCATGACGCGGACTCAGGCCCGGCCCCTCGGCAAGGCCGCGCCCCCAGGGGCCAGGGTGGTCCGCAGCCGCTCCCAGCGGCTGTCGCTGCGCGTCGACGTGCGCGCGGTGGCCGTCTGCGTGCTGGTGATGGCCGGCACCGCCGGAGTGGGCGTCCTCGCGCTGGGCACCGGCGAGTACGGCATCTCCCCCGCCGACGTGGTGCGCACCCTGCTCGGCAACGGCAGCCGGCGCACCGACTTCGTGGTCGGCCGGCTGCGGCTGCCCCGGCTGCTCACCGGCATCCTCGTCGGCGCGGCGCTCGGTCTGAGCGGCGCGCTGTTCCAGAGCCTCACCCGCAATCCGCTGGGCAGCCCGGACATCGTCGGCTTCACCTACGGCTCCGCCACCGGCGGCCTGCTGGTGGTGCTGGTCGCCGGCGGCAGCGGCGGGCAGATCGCGGTCGGCGCGGTCGGCGGGGGCCTGGCGACGGCGGTCCTGGTGTACGTCCTGGCCTGGCGCCACGGCGTGCACGGCTACCGGCTGGTGCTGGTCGGCATCGGGGTCAGCGCCCTGCTCCAGGGCGTCAACGCCTATCTGCTCGCCAAGGCCCGGTTCGCGCACGCCGCGCAGGCCATGGTGTGGCTCAACGGCAGTCTCAACGGCCGCGGCTGGCACGACGTACGCCCCGCCGCGATCGGGCTGCTGCTCGTCCTGCCGCTGGTCGCGCTCGCGGCGGGCGGCCTGCGGGTCCTGGAGATGGGCGACGACCTGGCGGGCGGCCTCGGGGTGTCCGTGCAGCGGACCCGGCTGGCGGTGCTGGTGCTGGCCACGGCCGCCTGCGCGGTCGCCACCGCGGCGGCCGGGCCGATCCCCTTCGTGGCGCTGATCGCCCCGCAGCTGGCCCGCCGCCTCACCCGGGCCCCCGGACCCAACCTGGCGGCGGCCACCTGCACCGGCGCCCTGCTGGTCGTCACGGCCGACTTCGCGGCGCAGCGGATCCACGAGACGGCCCAGTTGCCGGTGGGCGTGGTGACCGCGGTGATCGGCGGGCTCTATCTGGGCCTGCTGCTGCGCCGGCAGCGGCGGGCGGGCCGCATCTAGCCGCACCCGGCGATGTCCGGCGATGTCCACCGTGTCGCCGAGGAGACTGGCCGCCGCCCCCCTCGGGACCGGCTCTCGGCCCTGTGGAAAGATGACGCGCCCATGAGGACCCGAACGCCACGACGCTGGCTGATCGCCGGGACGACGGCCGCGTGCGTGGCCGCCGCCACGCTCGCCGCCACGCTGGAGACCGAGCCGGCCGCGCGGCGGACCGAGGCCGTCACCCACGAGAAGCTGCCGCTGGGCTCCGCCGCGCTGCCGGAGACCAGGACGTCGCGTCAGGTCGCTCCGGGCGTGACCCACATCGCGATCGAGCGCGGCCGGGAGTCGGCGGACGACTTCTGGACCGTCACGATCGGCGTCGCCACCAGCGAGCGGGAGGCCGCCGGGCTGGAGGCCGAGGCCCGCGACGCCGGTTACGAACCACGGCGTGACCGTACGGCGGGGCCGGACCCGCGGGGACCGGGTGACCGGCCGCTCGGCTGGACGGTGCGGGTGGGCCGGTACGCCGACCGGGCCGCCGCCGACCGGGCGAGGACCGAGATGGCGGCCCGCGGGCTGTCCGGGAGCGTCCAGCACACCGGTGAGGACGGGCACGCGACGACCGGCCCCTGGTCCCTGGACTTGCTCGTCGTCGACCCCGCCGAGTTCCACGGCCGCCTCCGGGCCGAGCCGGCGAGCGGGATCGTGCCGGGTCGCGAGACCACCAGCTCCCTGGCGCGGCGCACCGGCGCCCTCGCCGCCGTCAACGGCGGTTACTTCGTCACCGGCGACAGGACGACCCCCGGCAACGGGGTGGCGGGCACCGACGGCGACCTCGCGGGCGTCTCGGTGGTCGGCGGGGACCTCCTCTCCGAGGCCGTGAACGGGCGGCCCGCCCTGATCGTGCCGACCGGCTCCGGCCGGGGCAGCTCGGTGCGCCGGGTCACGACCGAGCTGACGGTCCGTACGGCGGACGGCGCCGGCCGCGAGGTGACCGGCCTCAACCGGCAGTCCGGCCTGATCGCCAACTGCGGCGGCGTCGGGAACGCCACCCCCTTCGCCCACCCCGCGCACGACTACACCTGCGGCAACTCCGACGAACTCGTCGCCGTCACACCGGCGTTCGGAACCTCCGCCCCGGAAGGCACCGGATACCAGGCCACACTCGACGCCGACGGCCGGGTGACCGCCGTCCAGGACAGCCGGGGCGGCTCCGTCCCCGCACGGGGCACCGTGCTGCAGGGCACCGGGACCGGCGCCCAGTGGCTGCGCACCCACGCCACGATCGGTGCCCGGCTGACGGTGCGCGGCACACTCGTCGACGCCGAGAAGGGCACCCGGCTGCCGCTCACCCCGAAGACCTCCGTCGTCAACGGCGGTCCGCTGCTGCTGCGAAACGGCCGGACGGCCCTCGACCCGGTGCGCGACGGGTGGAGCCCCGAGGACATCGAGGGCGTGGACCGCGCGGCCTTTTACAACGACTGGTACCTGCGCCGCAATCCGCGCACCGCGGCGGGCGTCACCCGGGACGGACGCATCGTCCTGCTCACCGCCGACGGCCGCCGCCCCGGCCACAGCGCAGGCCTGTCGATCACCGAGACCGCCACGGTCATGCGCGCCCTCGGAGCGGTGGACGCGATCAACCTGGACGGCGGCGGCTCCACGGCGATGGTCGTGGGGAACGAACTCCAGGGCCTTCCCAGCGACCGTACTGGCGAACGCGCCGTGGGTGACGGGCTCGTGGTCCTGCCCCGGCGCCCCCGGTAGCCGCGACACCGACCGCCTGCTGCCGCGGCGGTACGGGTGACGCGGCTTGCGCCAGACCCAGCTCCTCGGTCACCAGGTGCGCTGCACGGGTGGCAGATCGGCGTTGGCCGGCCCGTCGACCCATTCGGCAACGTCCACCGGGTCGGGTGCGGCCCCGGTCGTCTGCCGGATCCTGTGGTACAGCGCGCGGACCAGCTCGGGCCTGTGGATCAGCGCCCTGGCCGCCGCTGCCGGTGCCCGCTGATCGCGGCGCACCGCGAGGGCGAGACGGACCCACGGCTCGGGCGAGAGGGGGCTGTCCGCGATCTGCCGGGTCGCCAGGTGCCGGGCCCGCGGGAGGTCGCCGAGCAGGCGGGCGACGTCGGCCACCTGTCCGTCCGGGTCCGCGCCCTGCGGACCGGCGGCCTCGTGGGTGCGCCGGAACTCCGCGAGGTCCACGGCCGCCTCGCGCAGCAGGGGCAGGCCTGTGTCCAGCAGCCGGGCCGCCGGGTCGGGGCAGAGAGCGGCGAAGCCCCTGGGAACGCCCGGGCGTTCCCCGCCGGCGGCCCAGGCGCGAGTGAGACGGGCGGGCACATCCGCCTCGACTCGCAGGTGGTGGAGGCGCCAGCGGGCGCGCTGTCCGGCGGCGGCCTCCACGGCGAGTTCGGCCACGTCCTCGGGAATGTCGGTCTCCCCACGCCAGGGGCTCGCGGTCCTCTCCAGTTCGTCCATGAACTTCCGGCCGGCCTCGCCGAGGTGCGGGGAGGAGCGCAGGGCGGTGAACACGTCCCAGGTCTCACGGCCCCAGTAGGCCAGCTCGAACTGGGCGCGCCGCCGCTCACGACCGCTGCTCGCGCAACTCAGCAGCCACCAGAACTCGGTCACGCCGAGGTACGCGAACACGCCCTGGAAGAGGCCCGGGAACGGACGCGGGTCGTCCCGCCAAGGCGCGTAGCCCGGCTCCGTGAAGCTCCCCGCGGTGTGCAGGGTGACGCCGTGCAGGACGCCGGTGAGCTGCGTGTGCCGGAACTCGTGCACCAGCGTCGCGGCCAGTTCGGTCGCGTCCCGCGGTTCGCTCAGGGTGATGCCGCCGAACGCGTCGCTGGACGTCAGGGACATCCCCGTACGGCCGGGCCCTGCCGGCGGCCGGGGCGTCAGGGCGGTGACCGCGCGTCCCATCGCTTCCGCCCGCGGTGCGTCGAGGCGGACCAGGAGCCGCCACGCCTGCTGGACGAGAGCGTCCCAGCGGGCGGCGCGTTCCGGAGTGAGCGGGTCGGGGGCCGAGGGCCCGTCGGCGTCCCGGAACGGATCGCTGTCGTCGAGCACCGGGGCCCAGGAGGCCGCCGCCGTGCGGGCCGGGGTGCGGTGTGGCGTGTGCCAGCGGGCCGGGCCGCCGCCGGGCGCCTGCGGGATCGGGATGCTGCCGCCTCCCGCCTTCAGCACGGCCCGCCCCGCCACCACTTCCACGAGCGCGGTCTCCGGCCGGCCGGCACCCGCCGCGGCGTGGCCGAGGGTGGGCAGGTGGACGACTCCGTCACGGACCGGGACCGGGCCGGTGAAGTCCAGGCCCGCCTTGATGGCGGCCGCGGCAGCCAGGGCGTTGAGATGACCGAGGTCGACCCAGACAGGGACGGCCGCCCTGTCCTCGGAGTTCTCCAGCCTGCGTAGGACATGGGCCATCCAGCGGCCTGTCGCGGGATACAGCAGGAGGTCGTCCAGGACGTCCGGCGCCGTGTCCTCCAGTTCCAGGAACAGCTCCACCGCCGGCTCGACCGGGAGCCGGGGATGCAGGAGGTGCGGTGACGCCATGGCGGCCTTGACGACCCGCGCCCAGGTCACCTTCCGGAGGCCGCGTTCCTGCCGGATCAGCCCGTCGACGAGGTCCCGTGTCTCCCGGCCGGTGGCGGCGCGCCGGGCGGCGAGGGTCAGCCCGTGTGACGGAGGCAGCGGTTTCGGCGGCTGCTCGGGGTCCTCCTTCGGCGGGGCCGGCGGACGGTAGGTCGGCTCCGCCTTCCCGCGGGGCGAGGGGGAGCTGTAGTCCACCCACGACATCCCGCCGCTCCCGCCGGGTTCGCCGCCGCCCCTGCTGACGCGGGGGCGGGTGAACCGCTCCAGGATCCTGAGGATCTCGGGGTCGTCCTCGTCGGCCAGTGCGAGGGCGTCGCGCAGCCGGATGTCGGCGAAGTCCGGTACCGCCTCGCCGCGGTCGTCGGTGCCGTCAGTGCCGTCAGTGCCGTCAGTGCCGTCAGTGCCGTCGATCATCGGTGCCGCCCCCTGTGCCGTGCCGGTCCGTCCGTCGTCTGTCAGCTCGTCCAGGACGAGAGCGAGGTTGCGTCGGCAGGTCGCGACATCGGGATGTGTGTCGCCGAGACGTCTGCTCAGGCTGTCGCCCACCGCGCGGTAGTGGGTCGCCGCCTCCTCGCGGCGGCCGAGCAGGTGCAGGACCGTCCCCAGTTCGTGACGGCTGGCCAGGGTGTCCGGATGCTCTGCGCCGAACCGGCGCTCCTCCACGCGCCAGATCGCCGTGAACTCCGCCTCCGCCGCCGCGTACCGCCCCTGGTCACGCAGGACGCGGGCCCGTTCGTGGCGGGCGACCAGCACGTGGGGATGGTCGTCGGTGTAGCCCTCGCCGTAGCCGTCCATGACTTGGGTGATGATCTGCTCGGCCTCGTCGGTGCGCCCGGCGTCGCGCAGGCTCCGCGTAAGGCTGGTGCCGATCGTGAGGGTGTCGATGTGTCGCTCGCCCAGCAGGTTCCGGCTCTCCTGCCATACGGCGCGCAGTTCGTCGGCGGCCTCTTCCCAGAGCCCGCGCCGGTGGAGGACGGTGGCGATGTCACGCCGGGTGCGCAGCAGCCCCAGGGCGTTGGCCTCCGGGTCGCGTCGGCGGACCTCCAGCACGGTGCGGAGTTCGCGTTCCGCCTCCGCGTAGTTGTCGGCGCCGCCAAGGCCGCGCAGGGCCCGGGCCAGGCCCCCGCGGGCCGAGGGGAGCAGCGGGTCGTCGTCCGGCAGCGTGCGCGCGAGGCGCCCGATCGTCTCCCGGTACTCGGCGACGGACTCGGACAGATCGCCGTTGTCCCGCAGCGCCCAGGCCAGGCTCAGCCGGCCGGCGAGGGTGTGGCGGTGGTCCGGGCCGAGGCGGCTGGTGCGCAGGGCGGCGACGGCGCGCAGGTCGGCGACGGCTTCGTCGTAGATGCCCATGTAGGTGCGGTACTCGGCGGCGCGCACGGCGAAGCGGGTGGCCCGGTGAAGCAGCTCGGGGCTGCTCCCGTCCAGACCGGGCAGGTGCAGCGCCGCGGAGCAGTGCGGTGCCCAGTGGCGCCACAGCGGCCAGTCCGCCGGGTTGCCCGGGTCGAGCGGGTCGGTCGCCCCGCCGAGCAGCGCGACGGCGAGCTCCAGGTACTCCGCGCCGTGGGCCCGGTTGAACTCGCGGACCAGCGGATGGAGGGTGAGCACCCAGCGGATGTCGGTGGTGAACGGGCGGTCGGCGGTGAACGGTTCCACCCGGATCAGGCCGAGCTCCTTCAGCCCGCTGAGCGCCGCGCTGATCTCCGGCTCGGTGGCGCCCGCGAGGGGGCTCGCCGCCAGCGCGCCGGAGTCGGAGGAGAGGAGCTGCCGGTGCGGCAGGGGTGCCGGTCCGAAGCAGGAGAGCAGGCGCAGCAGCGGCCGGGAGAAGCGCTTGCCGCGGCTGCGCGGAACCTCCTCGGCCTGGCGTTCCAGGAGCCGGAGGGAGAGTTCCCAGGTGGTCCGGATGGTCCGTCGGTCCGGGTCCGGATCCAGCTGTGTGCCGTCGGGGTCGGCCACGTCCTCCGGGAGCCGCTCGTGCACGCTGCGCCGGTAGGCCTCGAAGGTCGCCGGAGCGTCCGGGTCCGCTGCGACGCCCTGCTTGTCCGCCGCCAGGTACGACCCGGCCAGGTACAGGGCGAGCGGCAGGCCGCCCAGCCGCTCGGCCAGCAGGCGGGCGGCCGGTTCCTCGCCCGCCTCCGGCGCCAGGTCGATGAGCACCTGGGCGCCGTCGTCCGCGTCCAGCACGTCCACCGGCAGCATGCGTGCCTTCGGGTCCCACATCGTGAGCCGGGAGTTGCGGCTGGTCACCAGGACCGTGCCGTTCGGGCGCTTGGGGCGCAGTCGGCGGATCACCGCCCTCAGGGCGGCGGGGTCGTCCATGTTGTCCAGCACGAGCAGCCACGGCACGGTGAGGGAGTTCAGCTGCCGCCACAGCACGGTGGACGGGTGCGCCCGGTCGAAGTCGCCCACGTCCGCCCCGGCGGCGAAGGCTATGGAGTGCAGCGCGCCGGAGAGGTCGCCGTCGGCTTCGGAGACCCACCAGACGTGCTCCATGTCGGGTTCGAGCCGGTGCGCGATCTCCAGCGCCGCCGTGGTCTTCCCGCAGCCGCCCAGACCCGACAGCACCCAGGTGCTTCCGCCTCCGTCGCCGTCGTGGCCGGCGAGGCGCCGGCGGACCTCCTGCTCGACCTGGGCCACGAGGTCGTCCCGCCCGCGGATGAGTTCCTCGTCCACCCGGCGCGGTGGCAGGTCCACCGGGGGCAGGGGGGCGGGCGACGCCGCCGGGCCCGGGCCCGGGGTGACCGCCTCGTACGGGAGGCCCTGGACGTACAGGAGATTGTCGGCTCGGACGTAGATCCGTTCGGCGACGATGTTGTCCCGGCCCGTGACGTTGCCGTCCCCGGTGACGACCTCGCCGATGTCCCTGCCCGCGGCGACGGCCCCGGCCTCGGAGGCGGTCACCGACGGGTGCGAGCGTCGCGGTGGCTCGCCCGTGTCGTCGTCCGCGCCCTCGCCGCCGCCCTTGCGGAACCGGCTCACCGCGGCCCTCGCCCGGCCACGGCGCCACCGTCGTACGGACCCCCGTCACGGCACCGGCGCCGTCCCCCATCCCTGCCCATGCCCTTCCGTTCCCCGTCGTCCGGGCGGTCCAACCCTGTCGCGGGTCACCGCCGGTACAGCCCGACGAGCGTCCCGCTGGCCAGCTGCTCGCGGTCGAGTACGCGGTGGACGTCGTCGGCGGTGGCGTCGTCGGGGAGGGAGACGGGTTCGGGGAGGGCGTAGAGGCGGAAGAAGTAGCGGTGCGCGTCGTCGCCCACGGGTGGTTTGGGACCGCCCCAGCCGCGGTCTCCGAAGCCGTTGCGGTGCGGTTGGCCGCCGGGGCCGGTGCCGCCCGCGGGCAGCCCGTCGGCGTGCGGGTCGATTCCGGTCACCAGCCAGTGCAGGAAGGTCCCCGAAGGCGCGTCTGGGTCCTCGCACACCAGGGCGAGCTCAGCCGCCTCATCGGGGACTCCGGACCAGGTCAGGGGCGGGGAGACGTTGTCCCCGTCCTTGGCGTACCGGCGCGGTATGGCAGTGTGATCGGTGAATGCGGAGCTGTTGAGTTCGATTCCGGCCATGTGCGCCGCAGTACCCCGGACATTCGCGGTCGAATCGGGCGGCTACTGGCCCAGCGGGGCGGGCGGGGCGGTGTCCGGGACCGGGTCGGGCAGGGTGGGGCGGGCGGACAGGGCTCGCTCCTTCGTCAGGGCGCCGGTGATCCTGCGGGCCAGCAGCGGGTCGGCGGGCAGGACGTGCGAGGCGAACCAGCGGGCGGCGGCCGGGTCGGGCGAGGGGTCGGCGAACTCGGTGCCCGCGTAGTCGTCGAGCGGCGGGTCGTAGACGTACCCGGTGACGACGCCGTGGTTCACCAGCCGCTCCACCAGGGCGTCGCGGTCGTGGACCAGCAGCGGTACGCGGAACAGGGGCACCAGGCCGTCGTGGGCGGTCAGGCCGCGCAGCGCCGGGGACGACCAGGCGGTGCCCGACAGCAGCGACACTCCGGCCCGGCGGCGGTCGAGGTCGCCGTCGAGCCGGGCCAGGCGCAGCCCGAGCTGGCCGCGCAGCAGCGCCCCGTGCCGGGCGCGGTAGTCGTGCAGGTCGACGCGGACCCAGGGTTCGTACGCGGTCAGGCTCGGGGCGTGGCGGGCGGAGCCGGTGAGCCGGGGCGCGTGCAGGGCCATGCGGAAGTCGTCGCGTTCGAGCAGGCCGAGGCGCCGCATGGAGCGCCACACGGGGCGCACCAGGTGCAGGGTGCGCACGGTGGAGCGGGCCAGGGGCCGCAGCGTGGTGGCGAGGTCGGCGCGCAGCCGGCGCGGGACGAGCAGGTCGTCGCGCAGGAGTTCCAGCTCCCGCCGGGTGCGGGCGTCACCGACGGCGAGGAAGCCGCCGGCCATGGCGGCCACGTGCTTGGACAGGCTGAAGGCGGCCGCCGTGCCGAAGGTGCCGACGGGCTGTCCGTCGACGTGGGTGCCGATGGCGTGCGCCGCGTCCTCGATGAGCGGGATGCCCAGCGCGTCGCAGCGGCGGCGCAGTTCCACGACCCGGTCCGGCATGCCGTACAGGTTGGTGGTGAGCACCGCGTCGACGGTGCGCCAGGTGGAGTCCGGTACGGCGTCGGGGTCGATGTTGCCGTCCCACACGTTCACGGGCGCCTGTACGGGGCGCAGCCCGGCCGCGAGGACCACGAAGAGGATCACGTCGTCGTTGACCGGGGACATCAGCACCCGGGCGCCGGGCCGGCACCAGCGACGCAGGGCGAGGTAGAGGGCCAGTCTGGCCGAGGGGGTGTAGACGCATTCGCGTCCGAGCCGCCGTGTCATCGCCGCGGCGAGCCGCGATCCGTACGGCATCGTCACCTCTTCCGTTTCTGTTCCGTGGAGTGCGGGTGCGGTGTGCGGGTGCGGCGGCACGCCGCCGGTCGGCGTGTGCCGGTGGAGAGGGGGACGCCGGTTCGTTCAGCGCGTACGGGTGGCGGCGGCGCGCCCGCTGCGCAGGGTGCCGACCGTCTTCAGCAGCCGGTCGGCGGGCTGCCGCAGGCCGGGGTGGGCCAGGACCGTGTTGCGCAGTCCGCGCACCGGTCTGCGCCACAGCCGGTGGGCGGCCGCCACCGGGTGCGGGCGGGTCGCGAACCCCTCGCCGACCCGCAGTTCACGGGTCTTGAGCCAGTCCTTGTACTCCTTGTCGCCGCGCCCGAAGTCCATCACGCGCACACCGTCGTGGCGCGCGGCCTCGGCCATCCGCAGATGCATGAGCAGGCCGGGCGAGTAGTAGCGCAGCTCGGGGTCGTACGTGGTGAACCAGGCGGCGAGCACGGTGTGCGACCGGGGTCCGAAGTGGGCGGCGACGGGCCGGTCTCCGGCGTAGAGCACGGAGAGCACTCCGGTGCAGTGCTCCTCCCGCAGCTGGAACAGGTGGTCGACGAGGCCGACGATCCAGGGCCGGGAGAACCGGTCCATGCGGCCGGTCCTGCGGTACTGCGCGGACTTCCAGCGCATCAGCCGGCGCAGCATCCGCGGGTCGCGCTCGTCGTGCACGAACCGCACGTCGCCGAGGTCGCGGGCGAGGCGGCGCTCCTTCTTCAGCGTCGTCTTGGCGAGGCCGGGGTAGGTGGCGCGCAGCCACTGCGGGTAGTCGGCCTCGTCGCCGGGTCTCAGGTCGACGACCGGTGAGGCGAAGGTGCCGGTGACGTGCTCGGCGAACGGCTTCTGCTCCTCGACGAGGTGGTCGAACTCGAGGATGGACAGTCCGCAGGCCCGCAGCAGTGCGTGGGTGTCCCAGGTCACACCGGGCAGATGGACGAGGGCCTGGCAGTCGGACAGGCCTAGGCCGATGGCGCGGCCGACGCCGAGGGGGTTGCGCTCGTACGGCAGGAAGCCGACGGGTTCCCCGCCCTCGCGGAGCACGGCGACCCGGGCGCCGCCGCGGAACCGGGCGATGCCGGCGGCGAACTCCGGTGACAGGAACGGGTTGGCGTACTCGGGCGACTCCGCCATCGCCCGGTGCCAGGCCCCGACGAGCGGGGCGTCCAGTTCCTCCGGTCTGTGGATCGTGATGCTGCTCAGGCTTCGCATGTCGACCGCTCCCCCCAGAACCGCGCCGCAAGGCTCAAAGGTGGCGAAACACCACGCACGCCGTCAAGAGTGCCCGCCAAAACGGTTCCGGCAGCCCCCCTTCCGATCGCCCCGGAACGACATGGTTATCATCTGAGCGCCACCTAGCTCGAAAGATGGATCTGTGACTGTCAACGAGGACTCGTTCACGAACTGGAAGAACCGCGAAGAGATCGCGGAGTCGATGATCCCGATCATCGGGAAGCTGCACCGGGAGCGGGACGTCACCGTCCTCCTCCACAGCCGCTCCCTGGTGAACAAGTCGGTGGTCAGCATCCTCAAGACCCACCGCTTCGCCCGGCAGATCGCCGGCGAGGAGCTGTCGGTCACCGAGACGATGCCGTTCCTGCAGGCTCTGACCACGCTGGACCTGGGCCCGTCCCAGATCGACATCGGCATGCTCGCCGCCACCTACAAGGCCGACGACCGCGGTCTGTCCGTCGAGGAGTTCACCGCCGAGGCGGTCGCCGGGGCCACCGGCGCCAACAAGATCGAGCGCGGCGAGGGCCGGGACGTCGTCCTCTACGGCTTCGGCCGCATCGGCCGCCTCGTCGCCCGCCTGCTCATCGAGAAGGCCGGCTCCGGCAACGGGCTGCGGCTGCGCGCCATCGTGGTGCGCGGGGGCGGCGACCAAGACCTGGTGAAGCGGGCCTCGCTGCTGCGCCGCGACTCGATCCACGGCCAGTTCCAGGGCACGATCACGGTCGACGAGGAAGCCGGCACGATCGTCGCCAACGGCAACACGATCAAGGTGATCTACGCCAACGACCCGTCCGAGGTCGACTACACGGCGTACGGCATCAAGGACGCCATCCTCATCGACAACACCGGCAAGTGGCGCGACCGCGAGGGCCTGTCGAAGCACCTGCGCCCCGGCATCGACAAGGTCGTGCTGACCGCGCCGGGCAAGGGCGACGTCCCGAACATCGTGCACGGCGTCAACCACGACACCATCAAGCCGGACGAGCGGGTGCTGTCCTGCGCCTCCTGCACCACCAACGCGATCGTCCCGCCGCTGAAGGCCATGGACGACGAGTTCGGCGTGCTCCGCGGCCACGTGGAGACCGTCCACTCGTTCACCAACGACCAGAACCTGCTGGACAACTACCACAAGGCCGACCGCCGGGGCCGCTCCGCGCCGCTCAACATGGTGATCACCGAGACCGGTGCCGCCTCGGCCGTCGCCAAGGCCCTGCCGGACCTGAAGGCGCCGATCACCGGCAGCTCCATCCGCGTGCCCGTGCCGGACGTCTCGATCGCGATCCTCAGCCTGCGCCTGGGCCGCGAGACCACCCGCGAGGAGGTCCTGGAGTACCTGCGCGACGTCTCGCTGAACTCCCCGCTCAAGCGCCAGATCGACTTCACCACGGCCCCCGACGCCGTCTCCATGGACTTCGTCGGCTCGCGCCACGCGTCCATCGTCGACGCCGGCGCCACCAAGGTCGACGGCGACAACGCGATCCTGTACCTCTGGTACGACAACGAGTTCGGCTACTCGTGCCAGGTCATCCGGGTCGTGCAGCACGTCTCCGGGGTGGAGTACCCGACGTACCCGGCGCCCACCGTCTGATCCCGTCACCTGATCCCGTCACCCGGCGACGGCCGTGTGCCCGCCCGCCCCTCGTGGGCGGTGTGAGCACACGGCCGTCGCCGCTCGCGTTGCCGACGTCCGAGAACAGCGCAACCATTCCCCCATCCCGGCTGTCTCACCTGATAACGGACAGTAGATCTGCGGGGAACACAATGGGACGAACGAAAGCCGTATCGGTGACGCTCGCGCTCCTGGGCGCGACCTTGGGAATGGCGGCGGTACCGGCCGCGGCCGGCCCCCTCACCGCCACCCAGGCCACCGCCTGCCCCACCGGCTGGGGCAGCGGCACCAAGACCGACGACGCCGCCACGACGGCGCCGGTGACGGACATCAGGGCCGGCCGCCACGCCTGCTTCGACCGGCTGGTCGTCGACATCCCGGGCGGCGGCACCGTCGGCTACCGGGTCGGATACGTGGACCGGCTCCACCAGGACGGGTCCGGCACCCCCATACCCGTCGGCGGCGGTGCCGTCCTCGAGGTACGGGTCGCCGCACCCGCCTACGACCCGGAGACCGGCGCGCCGACCTATCCCGCCCGGGCCGGGCAGGCCCTGCCGGGTGTGGACCTCACCGGGTACCGCACCTTCCGGGACGCCCGCTTCGCCGGCAGCTTCGAGGGCGACACCCAGATCGGGCTCGGCGTCCGCGCCCGGCTGCCGTTCCGGGTGACGCAGCTGGCCGACCGGGTCGTCGTGGACGTCGCCCACAACTGGACCGGCGCCAGCTGACCGGACCGGCTCCGGCTGACCGGGCCGGTTCCCGCTGATCGGACCGGTTCCCGCTGACCGGGCCGGTTCCGTCCGTTCGGGCCGGGACCGCTCCCCGCCCGAATGGGCCGGTGCCTCCCGACGGGACCGATCACCGCCCGACCGGGCCGACGCCCGCCAGCCCGGATCAGGCCCCGGATCAGGCGGCCTGCCGGGGCCTCGGGGCCGCTCCGGCCGGGCGGGCGGCCCGCGCCGCCCGGCCCCGCCGGGTCGGCCCCCACGGCTTGAGAACCGAGACCGCCGTCATGAAGACGTAGGCGGACAGCGAGACGACCGGGCCGAACAGCACATCGCCGGCGTCCGGCAGCGGTCGTCCCGCGGCGACCGCGGCGACCGCCTCGTTCACGCCCGGCCGCAGGGCGAACGCCGTGGCGGTGGTCGTGGCGAGCGTGAGCCAGAACTTGGTGTACACCCACCGGTGCCGCGCGAGCCCCCACGCGGTGCCCAGCGCCAGCACCAGCCCGCTGAGCAGGGTGAGGAACGCGGCCGGCAGCAGCAGCCAGTCGGCGAAGAGCTTCATGGCCCGTACGGAGGCCTCCACGGCCGCCGCGGAACCGGTGGTGGCGGCGGTGGTCCCGAGGGCGAGCAGCCCGAGCGTGAGCCCGAGCCAGCAGGCGGAGGCGGCCACATGGACGACGAGGAAGGCCCGGCGTGCGGGTCGGCTGAGTTTCACGCCCACCACGCTGCCCGGCCGCGGCGGCGAAGGCGTCCGACGGCGGGAGCAACCGCGGGTACTCGGCTGGGCGTACCCGCCACCGCGAGCGCTGGCAGATCTTCCCCCACGATGGGTGAAACCGCAGGTCAGCGCGGCGCCTGTGGGGGCGTCAGGTGGCGCAATACTTCGGCAACACCACTTTCCGCCACCCTCGCCTGGTTCAGAACCCCAGTCGTCCCCACCTCCCGAGCGCAGGGCCGGATCAGCGGGGTGGTGGCCCGCTTCATCGAGGGCGAGGAGGCACACGAACGGATGGACCGGCTGGCCCGTAAGTACCTGGGCAGCGAGCGCTTTGAGCGGATCATGCCAGGGGAACAGCGGGTCGCGGTGATCGTGCGCCCGGTCAAGGTGCGGCAGATCCTCGGGGTGGAGCGGTTCCGTCCCGGCGGTCCGGTCCGCGCCGACCGGCACACCCGGCATGGCAGGCGTCGCCGCAGGCTGGGTTCCTTGATGCCGGGGATTGCCTGTATCGCGGACGTATCGAGAATCGCATACGCCGCCACAACGGCCCTCGGTCTCCAACGAGGGCGTGAACCACGACGCATCCCTGTCAGCTCCGCCCCGCCGCACGCACAGGCTCGTACTCCTCAGCCTGGCGGTCCTCGGCATGGATGACCATGATGCCGGGCGGCGCGGCCGGCATCGTCCCCGGCCGGGTGAGCCTGGCGCCGCTGCGGGGCCTGGTCACGATGGGGCCGCTCGGGGTCGTCGGCAACCTGCCAGTGACTACAGACAGCTCGCCGAGCTGTTCGGGCACGGCGCCTTCGACGGCTGCCTCCACCTCCACGTACCCGGCGCCGGTTCCCACCTACAGGTGGCCCATCCTCATGCGGGGCGAAATCCCTGGTTCCTGGCAGCAGTTCGACGGGATGACCGCCGAGTTCATCTACCGCATGCTCACCGACCGGCAGCACCCGTTCTGACGGCCCGCTACTTCGACACCCACTGGTTCGAGAGCTACGACACGCCCTTGGCCGTGATCAAGGATTTGAGCGAGCCGTGCGGCGCGCCTGCCGACGTACCCCGTGACACGTCTGTGACAGTCGGCGGACAGCGTCGTGAAGTCGTCCGGGCAATCTTTCTCAAGAGGACAAATAGAACTATTCGGTCGTATGCCTCCTGCTTCCGAGGGTGCGAGCAGTGATGACCGAGCCGATCCGTCGGAGACGATCCCATGAGCCTCACCGTCACCATGCCGCACGTCGAAGCCCCCGCGTCTGTGCTGGCTCCGCGCGAGCGAGAGACACTGCGACACATCGCCGCTGGGCGTACCTACCTGCAAACGGCCCGCCACATGGGGCTCTCCAAACACACGGTCGACGCCTATCTCCGCCGTATCCGGGCCAAGCTCAACATCCACAGCACGGCCGAACTCACCCGCCTGGCCATCTCCATGGGGCTGTGACGCCCGACCGTGCCGGGGCGCCGTGGCCGCCGTCGCGATCATTACGCGGTTGTCCACGACAGGCTGCCGGTCACAGGAGTGATGCGACAGCTGAAGCCATGCTTGGCTCCCCACTCAGGGACTGCTCGGCCCAGACGGTCTTGCCGACGAGGGAGTGCCGGGTTCCCCAGCGGCGGGCGAGCTGGCCGACCAGCAACAGGCCGCGACCTCCTTCGTCGAAGATCCGGGCACGCCGCATGTGCGGGGTGGTGCTGCTCGAGTCGGAGACTTCGCAGATCAGGGTGTTGTTCTCGTGGATCAGCCGGAGCTGGACGGGTGGGCGGCCGTAGCGGATGGCATTGGTGACGAGTTCGCTGACCATCAGTTCGGCGACGAAGACGGCGTCGCCGAGTCCCCAGTCCGCCAGCTTGTCGGTGGCCAGCCGGCGGGCCCGGGCGACATCGGCGGGGTCGCAGGCCAGGTCCCAGGCGGCGACCCGGTCGGGGGCAAGGGCCCGGGTGCGGGCGATGAGCAGGGCGACGTCGTCGTCCGGGCGGTGGCCCAGCAGGGCCGCCAGCACCCGGTCACAGGCCGACTCCGGTGTCTGGGCGGGTTGGGCGATGGCGGCGAACATCTTGTCCAGGGCCTCGTCGATGTCGCGGTCGCGGACTTCGAGCAGACCGTCGGTGTACAGGGCGAGGAGGCTGCCTTCGGGCAGCTCTGTCTCGATGGTCTCGAAGGGCAGGCCGCCCAGGCCCAGCGGCGGGCCGGCCGGCACGTCGAGGAGGTACACGGCGCCCCCCGGGGTGACCACGGCGGGTGGGGGGTGGCCGGCTCGGGCGAGGGTGCAGCGGCGGGAGACCGGGTCGTAGACGGCGTACAGGCAGGTGGTGCCGACGCCCCCTGCGGTCTCGGCGGCGCCGCCCGTGACGGCCGCGTCGGAGGACAGGCGTATGACGAGATCGTCGAGGTGGGTGAGCAACTCGTCGGGCGGCAGGTCGACATCGGCGAGCGTACGCACCGCGGTGCGCAGCAGGCCCATGGTGGCCGAAGCCCGGATACCGTGTCCGACCACATCGCCCACCACGAGGGCCACCCGCGCGCCGGAGAGCGGGATCACGTCGAACCAGTCGCCGCCCACGCCGGCACGGCTGCCGGCCGGCAGGTAGCGGGAGGCGATCTCGAGGGCCGCCTGGTCGGGCAGTGTCTGCGGGAGCAGGCTGCGCTGCAGAGTCATGGTGGTGGTGTGCTCACGGACGTGCCGCCGGGCGCCGTAGATACCGGCGGCCGCCCGGGCGGTGAGCTGCTCGGCGAGCCACAGGTCTTGCGGTGTGAAGGGCTCCGGGCTCCGGTGACGGCCGAAGAGGGCGACGCCGACCGTATTGTCCGATGAGCGCATCGGCACCACCATCAGCGAGTGGGTCCCCACCTGCCGGATCCGGGCGGCCTGGGGGTCCTCGCCCGCCCACCGGGCGACGGCGAGGTCTGCCGTCGTGTACAGGGCGCCACGGCCCCGGGCCAGGCATCGGGCCACGGGTGACAGTGCCGGGTAGGCGGTCGTCTCGCCCGTCGCGACCACCGACTCGGGGCACCCGTCGAGAACCGACTGCACCGCGGTGCGGCGCAGGGTGACGCCCCCGGCCGGCGGGGCGGGAGGCATCTCGGCGCCGCTGCCGGGGCCATCGAACAGGTCGACGACGGCGAAGTCGGCGAGAGGGGGTACGGAGGCGTCGGCCAGTTCATGCGCGGTGCGGGCGATGTCCGAGGTAGTGCCGATGCGGGTGTCGGCTTCCTTCAGCAGGACCGTGTGCTGCCGGGCGGGCAGCGCCTGTGCCCTGTGGTGCGCCGCCAGGCAAACGGAGCGCACCCGGCCGTCGGGGTCCTTCATCGGGGCCAGCGAGGTCAGCTGGGTCTGCTGCAGGCCTGACGCCGTAGCGGGGCGGACATCGGCCTGCAGGTACTGCGCCTCGCCGGTCTCGAAGGCCAGACGCATCCTGCTGTGGGCCTCCTCGCTCGTGGGATGCGGCGCGATCTCCGGCAGGCACAGCCCGCGCATCTCGGTTTCCGTGAAGCCGAGAGCGCGTTCCATGGCGGCGTTCGCCCGCACCAGGCGCAGATCCGCGTCGAACAGCGCCAGACCACAGGGGGACTGGGTGAACATCCATTCCCCCGGCGTCTCTGCCGCGGGCCTGCTGGGACGGCCGGCCACAGCGCAGACCACGAGCCACTCGCCGGCCTGCCCGGCGTGCGTGCGCCGGTTCGCGAGCAGTCGCAGCCGGAGCCGGCTGCCGTTCTGGTGCCGCACCGCCACGCTGCCGCTCCACCTGTCCCGCCCGGGGACGCTCTCACCCAGGGCATCGGCGAGCAGGTGGGCGGCGGGGCGTCCCACGACCTGCGGAGGCTCGTAGCCGACCAGCCGCCGCGCCCCCTCGCTCCACCCCGTCACGATGCCCTGTGCACTGACGGTGGCCGCGGCCGTGTACGGCGGCTCGCCGGAGTCGTCCGCCCTGTCGTGCCACTCACCAGGAGGTGTGGGAAGTCGCTGCATCGCCGCTCATCTCGCCCTCGCTAATTCCTTCCCCTGCAGTCCCGCAGGAACCTGCACGGCCAGGGCCCTACTGACAAGCATGATCCTGCGAGGCGCGCAGCACCAACACAACGGCGTCACCAGGGGTCCGAGCCAGCCCCTGCGAGAAGTCCGCGATATTCAGAAATGTCCAGATACTGTGACAGGTTTACCCCGGCCGTTGACGACGTCATTGCCGGCCCCCACGCTGGTGGTAGGCAGTCCGTCCACCCAAGGGAGATCATCGTGAAGACAACCGTCTGGCGGTGCCTGCGACATCTCGCCGGTGCGTCCTGCGCCGCGGCGCTGCTCGCCGGAACGGTGGGCGTGGCGAGCGCCGAGGCAGCGCCGCGAACGACGAAAGACGCTGTGGAATCACTCAGGGCGACACCGCACGACCCCTGTACGGGCAACCACATCGAGGGCGGCTCGCTGGTCTGGGACCCGCCGGGCTGCACCCCGCCCTGACGTCAGGTGAGGCAACCGCCACCGACGCCGCGTAGTCACCAGGCCTGCTGCGGCGGACAGCGGCTGGGCGGGGTGGCCCCGCCCGGGACGGCGGTGGTGCCGGTCCCGCCGGAATCGGCCGGGCACAGTGCTGACGCGTCAGACGTATTCCGGAACGGGATCACCGACACCGAGTCCGCGACGAAGTTGGACACGAGGAGCTGGCGCCTGTCCTGGTTGGGCGACACCGCCACCTCCAGCGGGCCGAGGCCGACGGGGATCGTGTGGTCCACCTTGTCCGTCGCCGTGTCGATCACCGACACCGAGCCTTCGTAGTTGTTGGCCACGTAGACCCAGCGCCTGTCCGGCGACACAGCCACGCCCCACGGGCCGCCGCCCACGCGGATGGTGCGGTCCACTTCGTCCGTCGCCGTGTCGATGACCGACACCGAATCCGAGTATCTGTTGGTCACGTAGACCCGGCGCCCGTCCGAGGACACCGCCACCCCCAGCGGGGCCTTGCCGACGGAGATGGTGTCGTTCACCTTGTTCGTCTTGGTGTCGATCACCGACACCGAGTCCGAGCCGTAATTGGTCACGTAGACCCGGCGTCCGTCCGGGGCCACCGCCACCCCTTGCGGGTCTTTGCCGACCGAGATGGTGCGGTCCACCTTGTCCGTCGCGGTGTCGATCACCGACACCGAGCCCGGCACCGAGCCCGAACGGCTCAGGGTCACGTACACCCAGCGCCCGTCCCGGGACACCGTCACGCCCACCGGGGTGGAGCCGACGGTGATGGTACGGTCCACGCGGTTGGTGAGGGTGTCGATCACCGAGACCGAGTCCGAGCCGTAATTGGTCACATAGACCCGGCGCCTATCCGGGGACACCGCCACATCCCGCGGGTTCTTGCCGACCCGGATGGGTTTGTCCTCGGTGCGGTTGGTGAGGGTGTCGATCACCGACACCGAACCCGAGCCGAAATTGGTCACGTAGCTCCGGCGTCCGTCCTGGGACATCGCCATCCCCTGCGGTGAGTCGCCGACCCGGATCGAGGGCACCGGTTCAGGGTCCGAGGGGCCGGACTGCGCCAGGTAGACGCCCGCGCCCCCCACGGCCAGCACCACCGCCACCATCCCCGCAACGAGCCTGCCCCGTCGGCGCCCGGAACGCGACCGGGCCTCGTCACCATCGGGCGCCAGCGGCTGAACGGGCTGGGCCGCCTCGGCCGCCTCGGCCGTCGGTAGCGGCTGACGGGGCAGGTCGGCAGGTTCGACCGGCGGCAGCAGCTCGGTCGACGGCTCCGGCTCCCGGGGGCGCGGCGGCTTCTGGCCGGCCGGCTGCTCCGGCTCGGTCGGCGGCACGACCGGGGGAGGAGTCAAGGGCTGCGAAGCAGAAGGGCTGGGCTGGGCGGCGATGGAGGTGAGCCGCTCGGCGGCCTCGTCGCCGCCCATGCGCTGCGCGGGGTCCTTGGCCAGCAGCCCGAGGAAGACCGGGGCCAGCTCCACTGCCCGGCGCGGCGGGGCGGGAGACTCCGACAGGAGGGCGCTCAGCATGTCGCAGTCGGAGTCGCGGTCGAAGGGGCCGGTTCCCTCCAGCGCGAAATACAGGGTGCCGCCGAGTGAGAACAGGTCGGAGGCCGGGGTGGGCGTCTCCCCGCGCAGCCGTTCGGGAGCCATGAAGCGCACCGTCCCGATGATCTCCGCGGGGGCGGTCAGGCGCGCCTTGCCGGAGCTCGGCTCCAGCGCAATGCCGTAGTCGGTCAGCAGCACCCGGCCGTCCTCAGCAGCATGGGAGGAAGCCGGGTCCGGGTCGGTCAGCAGGACGTTGGCCGGTTTGACGTCCCGGTGCAGGACGCCGAGCCGGTGGCCCTCCAGCAAAGCGTCCAGAATCGCGAGCCCGATCCGGGCGACGTCGGCGACAAGCAGCGGCCCTCGCTCGCGCACCACCGCCTCCAGGTCCATGGCGCCGGGAACGAACTCCATGACGATCCACGGCAGGCCGCCGGACTCCACGATGTCGTACACCGTGACGACATGGGGGTGGTTGCGCAGCCGGGCGGCGTGCTGCGCTTCGCCGCGGGCCCTGGCGATCCGGGCGCCCACCTCGCTCTCCGGGACGTGCGGCGGGAGGATGATCTCTTTCAGCGCGACCTCGCACGCCAGTTCCTGGTCGTAGGCCAGCCACACCCGTCCCATGCCACCAGCGCCGAGTCGACGCAGGAGCCGGTAGCGTCCGGCGATCACGCGCCCGGCGGCCTCGTACGCTCCCGTCATGGCGCTCCCTCTTCCGGGAACGCCAGCAGGGTTCCCGGCGAGCGTGGAAGAGCCCTTTTCCAGGGTATATCGCCACACAGTGGCAGGCTGCTCGGAGCGGGTGCAGCCCGCCCCGCGTATGCTCGGTGCGGTCGGCGCTCACCCGATGCCTCGTGCGGCTCACCCGATGCCTCGTGCGGCTCGGCAGGCCGCCACGGACCGCAAGCGGCCGCCCGGGCAGGCAGAGCCCAGGCGGCCGGTCCGGCCGTGATCACCGGCTTCCTATGGCCGGCAGTCCGCCTCCTTCACCAGCAGAAGGGGAAGGCGCTCTTCCCGTTCTCCGTGAACCACGCGGACCAGTAGCCGTCGAGGAACTGCCGCTTCCAGGTGTCGATCTCCGCTTCCGGGACGTCGCACTTCTCGGCGACCTCGGCGCTCGTCGCGTGTCCGGACATCACGAACATCACGATCCGTACCTTGTCCGCTCCCCCGAGCTTCGATCCTTCCGGCTTGTGCGGCAGCAGGTCCTCGAGCCGGAAACAACCGGGCTTGCCTGGCTCACCGGGCTTACCGGGCTCGCCGCCCTTACCGCCCTCCCCGCCCTTGCCGCCCTCGCCGCAGTCCGAACGGTGACCGAGGGGATGACCGGCATCAGTGGAGTGAGTGGAGCCTGTCGGGGCACTCTGCGCCGCCTGGGCGGCGTACACGGTGCCGGTGGCGAGAGCCGCTGAGGCCATCGCCAGGATGAGTGGACGCTGCCAGATACTCCTGGGCATGAGGTTTCTCCGTTTCCAAGTCAAGGGATCAGCCACGGCGCCGGCCCCGGACGTCGTGTCCGGTCGGCCGGGGCCGGCCGCAGTGACCTATGAGGGGCGGGGTGAAGGTCTCGCCGGACCTCCACCCCGTCCAGGTGGGGCTGCCGTGGCCCGCCGCTCAGAAGACGCTGGAGCCGCCCGCGCCGCCCGCGCCGCCGTTGCCGAAGACGCTGGAGCCACCGGCACCACCGGCACCGCCATCACCGAATACGGTGTTGCCACCGTTGCCGCCACCGCCGCCGTTGCCGAAGACGCTGGAGCCACCGGCACCACCGCCGCCGCCATTACCGAAGACGCTGGAGCCACCGCCGCCGCCACCGCCGCCGCCACCGAAGACGCTGGAGCCGCCCGCGCCGCCGGCGCCGCCGTTGCCGAAGACGCTGCCGCCACCGGCACCGCCCGAGCCGCCGCCACCGAAGACGCTGGAGCCGCCCGCGCCGCCGGCGCCGCCGTTGCCGAAGACGCTGGAGCCGCCCGCCCCGCCGGCCCCGCCACCGGTGACGACGCTCGCCGCGGAGTGGCTCGGGGCCGCCGTCGCGGCGGACGCAGGAAGGACGACGCCTCCGGTGACGACAGCCGCCGACGCGAAGACCATCGCGCAGCGGAAGCCCCACCGCTTGGGCCTGGCGTCCTTGTGGGTGCCGGCGTGGGCGCTGTGAACCTTGCGAGTCATGGGATTTCTCCTTTGTGAAAACATTTTTTCTGATCCTGAAGAGGAAACCCTGGTCGAGGATTCCTCCGCACCGCACGGTCCTCATTTCCTTTCCGGTGAGAACCACACTTCAATTAGGCCCGAGACGACGCAGCGCGTCATGCTCCGAGGACTCGGGACTTGACCGAGCCGCAGACGCCGGGTAAAAGCCCATAAGACGCTGTTTCACTTGGTGAAAGGACTGCGGCTATGCCGACGAAGGCGAGGAAGTGTTCTGCTGTGCGTTCGTAGCGGCGGTGGAGTCCGCGGCAGCCGGCCAGCCAGGACACGGTTCTCTCGACCACCCGGCGTTGTCGGCCCAGCCGCTGTGAGGACTCGACGCCCTTGCTGGCGATGCGGTGGCGGATTCCACGCTCGCGGAGCCATCGGCGCAGGTGGTCGTAGTCGTAGCCGTTGTCCGCGTGCAGTTTCGCCGGACGTCGCCGCCGGGGGCCGCGGCGGGATCGGATGGGTGGGATGCCGAGCACGAGCGGCTCCAGGCCCTAACTGTCGTGCATGTTCGCGCCGGAGATGTCCAGGGACAGTGGCAGTCCGTTCCCGTCGTTGATCAGGTGGATCTTCGATCCCAACTTGCCGCGGTCGGTCGGATTCGGTCCCGTGAATGGCCCCCCTTTGCGGCGCGCAGGCTGACGGAGTCGATCGCGCACCGCGACCAGTCCAGCTGACCCCGGGCGCCGAGTTCGTCGAGGATGACACGGTGGAGCCGGGCCCGGACACGGGCCCGGCTCCACTGGGCGAAGCGTCGGTAAACCGTTTGCCGGCTCGGACCGAACACCGGCGGGAGCTCGCGCCAGGTGCAGCCCGAGGTCGCCACGAAGATGATCGCGGCCAGGGCCTCGCGGTCACCGGCGCGCCGTCGGCCCCCATCCTGCGGACGTATCACCTCCGTTGGCGGCACCACCGCCGGAACAGCACCCACAACTCGTCCGGCACCATCCGCTCAACCAGATCCGTCATGCGCGGTTCAACGAACGTCACACCAAAAGAAACGATGTCTAAATCCCCCAGGGCGGCCACGGCCGGTCTCGGCGTCGAAAGTCCACAGCAAGGACCAGTTCTGCAGCCGGACATGCCGCTGGCCTGGCCGGGCGTTGCCGCCCGGCCAGGCCGTGAAGTCGATGCCGTCTACAGAAGTCAGGTCAGCGAATTGCCGCTCCCATTACCGTTGCCGTTACCATTGACCGTATTATTGTTCCCGATGACGATGATGGTGACGGGGCCGTTCTTGTTTCCGCCGTAGCGGCTTTTCTTGTGCTTGCTGTCCTTGCCGTACTTCTTGTCCTTGTCGTTGCCGTATTTCTTGTGATCACCGTGACCGGCTGTCGTCATGGCCACCGTGCCGGTGTGCGGCGCCGGGGCTGCGAACGCACTGGTGGGAACCAGCACACCTGCTGCGGTCAGGACGGTCGAGGCGGCAGCCATCACGAGACGCTGCGTCGAAAAGGTACGGGGCATGGGAATTCTCCTCCAGCGAGAAACATCGGGGGCTTGTGAGACGGCTCTGCCGGGTCGCACCAGGTCATTCCGCACCATGCGGGCCGACCAGCTGCTCTGCGCAAGCCCATGCCTCAAGTAAGCCCTGGCCGACGCATCGCGTCACGCCCCTGGAACCCGGGACTTGACAAACTCACAGCGACCACTCCGCGTGGGGTCGTCGCAGGCCAGGGGCGTGTCGTTTGGATCAGGCCGACTGTGAGGGACTGTGGGCGGCGCTGCTGGGCTTCGCGGTCGCGGGGCTCGGCCTCGCCAACCTCTTCCCGGTCGCGGTGGAGCGCGCGGGCGCCCTCGCCGGTCCCGGCGGCGTCGCCGTCGCCTCGACGCTCGGCTACGGCGGCATGCTGATCGGGCCGCCCGCCATCGGGTTCATGGCCGACTGGCGGAGGCGGCCACATGGACGACGAGGAAGGCCCGGCGTGCGGGTCGGCTGAGTTTCACGCCCACCACGCTGCCCGGCCGCGGCGGCGAAGGCGTCCGACGGCGGGAGCAACCGCGGGTACTCGGCTGGGCGTACCCGCCACCGCGAGGGCTGGCAGATCTTCCCCCACGACGGGTGAAACCGCAGGTCAGCGCGGCGCCTGTGGGGGCGTCAGGTGGCGCAATACTTCGGCAACACCACTTTCCGCCACCCCCGGCTAGGGTCCACCCCATGCCCACCGACCGCATCCGCGACCACGTCGGCCAGGGCGCGCCCACCGTCGCCGCTCACCGCACGCGGCGCCGGCTGCGCGCGGACCAGGCCCGTCAGCTCGCCGACCTCCTGCGCCGCCAGCTCCTCACCGGGGGCTTCCCGGCCGGCACCCTCCCCCACGAGTCGACCCTCGCCGCCGACTACCGGGCCTCCCGCAACACCGTCCGCCAGGCCCTCGACCTGCTGCGCGCGGAGGGCCTGGTGGAACGCCTGCCCGGGGTGGGCACGGTGGTCGTCGCCGAGAAGTACCCGCACGGGCTGGACCGGCTGATGGGGCTCGCGGAGACGCTGCACGAACACGGCCGCGTCACCAACGAGGTCCGTACCGTGGGCCCGGCGCCCGCCCCCGCCCCGGTCGCCGAGCGACTGCGCGTCCCGGCGGGCGCCGACGTCCTCTACATCGAACGGCTGCGCCGGCTGAACGGGCTGCCCCTGTCCCTGGACCTCACCTACGTCCCGCTGGACATCGGCGCCTCGCTGCTCGGCTGCGACCTGGAGAACACGGATGTCTTCCGCCTGCTGGAAAGCCTCACCGGGCAGCCCCTCGGGCACGCCGAGATCACTCTGGAGGCGGTCAACGCGGACGCCCACTCCGCCGCCGTGCTCCAGGCGCCGCGTGGCGCGGCCGTGCTGATGCTGGAGCGCCTCACCCATCTCGCCGACGGACGGCCCGTCGACCTGGAGTTCATCCGTTTCCGCGGCGACCGCATCACGATGAGCGGCCTGCTGCGCCGCTCCCTCTGACCCATCTCCCCACAGCGCAACCTTCCTGGAGACAGCCATGCCTTTGGCGCCCCAGCGGGCCGACGTGCCCGTGACCATCGACGAGTCGAAGTGCATCGACGGCTGCACCCTCTGCGTGGACATGTGCCCGCTGGACTCCCTCGCCATCGACGAGCGCAACGGCAAGGCGTACATGCACGTGGACGAGTGCTGGTACTGCGGCCCGTGCGCGGCCCGGTGTCCCACCGGAGCCGTCACGGTCAACATGCCCTATCTGCTCCGGTGAAAGGCCCGAACCAGCATGAATCGCACCGCAGTCGCCGTATCGGCGCTCGCCCTCCTGCTTCCCCTGACCGCCTGCGGCGGTGACGCCCAGGCCGGCGACGGCTCCACGGTGACCGTCACCGTCGGCTACCAGTCCAAGACGATCAACACGGTCACCGCGGGCACCCTGCTCCGCTCGCTCGGCTACTTCGAGAAGCAGCTGAACGCGCTCGACGACGGCGTCACCTACAAGGTCGTCTGGCAGGACTACGCCACCGGCGCGCCCATCACCGCGCAGATGACCGCCGGGAAGATCGACATCGGCTCGATGGGCGACTTCCCGCTGCTGCTCAACGCGGCCCGCGGCAGGCAGCTCGGCAAGCCGACCCATCTGGTCTCGGTCACCGGCTACAACCTGCGCGGCGGCCTCAACACCGTGGTCACCGCGCCCGGTTCGTCCCTCGACTCCCTGAAGGACCTGAAGGGCAGGAAGGTGTCGACCAGCGTCGGCTCCGCCGCCGACGGCACCCTGGTGCGCGCCCTGCAACGCGCCGGTCTCGACGCCGGCGAGGACATCGAGAAGCTCAACCAGCAGCCCGCCGTGGGCGCTTCGGCGCTCGCCGCGGGCAGCGCGGACGCGCTGTCGCAGTTCGTCGCCTGGCCGGGCCTGCTCGTCCACCAGGGCAAGGCGAAGGCGCTGTACGACGGTGCGCGGCTGGACCTGCCCACCTTCCACGGGGTCACCGCCCGCGAGGACTTCGCCGAGCGGCGCCCGGCCGTGCTGGAGGCGTTCCTGAAGGCCCAGGCGCAGGCCACGGACTATCTGAACGACCGTCCCGTGACCGCCGCCGAGCAGGTCGCGGAGGCCACGGGCCTGCCCGCCGAGGTGGTCTACCTGTACAACGGCGCGCACGGCATCGCCACCTTCGATCCGGCCGTCAAGCCGCGGCTGGTGGCCGCGCTGAAGGAGGACGTGTCGATCCTGAAGTCCGCGAAGCTGACGGGCGACGTGGACGTGGACGCGTTCGTCGACGACCGCTACGTCCGCAAGGCGCTCGGCGCGGACTACGCGAAGCGGCTCGCCGCCCCGCCCGCGCCCGCGCGGAGCGAGGTGTGGAGCGAGGGCGAGGACACGACGCGCACGTTCGGCACGCCCGCCGAACTGCTGGCGCACGTCGCCCGGCACCAGGACGGCGTCCGCGCGGCCTACGTCCCCGACGCCACCACGGGCACCCAGTGGTTCGCCGACAAGGCGGTGTGGGTGGCCGACGGCGACCAGCTGCTGCCGTTCGTCGCGCCGGACACCGCGCGGGGTTACGTCGGCGGTCACGACGGGGCGCGTGTCGTCTCGTACGCCGAGGCGCTGGAGCGGGCGTCGTGACCCGGTACGCGCTGCGGGTCGCGTCCCTCGCGGCCGCGCTGGGCCTGTGGCAGCTGCTGACCAGCCGGGACGTCGATCTGTGGCTGCGCTTCTCGCAGTTCCCCACGGTCACCGACGTGGCCCGCGCCTTCGCCGGCCGGCTGGCCGGGCCCGACTACTGGACGGACCTCACGGACAGCCTGACCCGGATCCTCAGCGGCTTCCTGCTGGCCGCCGTGCTCGGCGTGGCCGGGGGCGTGCTCGTGGCCCGCTCCCGGCTCGCCGAGGACCTGCTCGGGCCGCTGCTGGAGGTCGTCCGTCCGATCCCGGCGATCGCGCTGGTCCCGGTGGCGATCCTGCTGTTCCCCTCCAACGAGCAGGGCATCGTCTTCATCACCTTCACCGCCGCGTTCTTCCCGGTCCTGGTCTCCACCCGGCACGCGGTGCGCGCGCTGGCCCCGGTGTGGGAGGAGGCGGTGCGCACCATGGGCGGCGGCCGGTGGCGGATCCTCGGCTCGGTCGTCCTGCCGGGCGCGCTGCCCGGCGTGTTCGGCGGTCTGTCGGTCGGCATCGGCGTGTCGTGGATCTGTGTGATCTCCGCCGAGATGATCTCCGGCCAGTACGGGGTCGGCTACCGCACCTGGCAGGACTACACGGTCGTCGACTACCCGGGCGTGTTCGTCGGGATGGTCACGATCGGCGTGCTCGGCTGGCTCACCTCCACCGCCGTGGAGCTGCTGGGCCGCCGGCTGACCCGCTGGCTGCCGCGCACCTCGTACGTCCCCGGCGGCCGTGCCCCGCGGCGGGTGCGCGGCGCCGCCACCCCCGCCCCGGCCGGCCCGCGGCCCCGGAAGGACGTGCCCCATGACCAGTTCGTCTGACGTCCGTTCACCGTCCCGTACCGGCGCCCGGCTGGCCCTGCGCGACGCCACCCTCGGCCGCCCGGGGGCGCCCGCGCTGCACGCGGTGGACCTCGACGTGGCCCCCGGCGAGATCCTCACCGTCGTCGGCGCCTCGGGCTGCGGCAAGTCCACGCTGCTGCGCACGCTGGCGGGGCTGCTGGCCCCGCTCGCCGGCGAGGTCGCGCAGGACGCGCGGCCGCTGACGGGCCCGGCCGCCGACCGCGCCCTGGTGTTCCAGGAGGACGCGCTGCTGCCGTGGCGGACGCTGCGCGGCAACGTCGAACTGCCGCTCGCCATCCAGGGGGTGCCGCGCGCCGGGCGCCGCGCCCAGGCCGAGGCCTGGCTGGACCGCGTCGGACTGGCCGCGCAGGCCCGGCAGTTGCCGCACCGGGTCTCCGGCGGGCAGCGGCAGCGCGCCCAGCTGGCCCGGGCCCTGGCCGGGGCGCCGCGCGCCGTGCTGATGGACGAGCCGTTCGGCGCGCTGGACGCGCAGACCCGGGCCGGGATGCAGGACCTGCTGGTGGAGGTGCTGCACGGCACGGGCGCGACGGTCGTCTTCGTCACCCACGACGTGGACGAGGCCCTGTTCCTCGGCGACCGCGTCGCGCTGCTCGGCGACGGCCGGCTGACCGCCGTACGCGAGGTGCCGGGCCCCCGCGACCGTACGGCCCACGACGACCCGGCGCGCGTGGCGCTGCGGCGCGAAGTCCTCACGTCCCTCGGTACCTGAAAGGCCCTGTGGTGGACCCTTTGGTGGCAATTCCCGCCCTCACCGACGCCGAAGAGCTCTCCTGCGACGTCCTCGTCATCGGGGGCGGCACCGCCGGCACCATGGCGGCGCTGACCGCCGCCGAGCGCGGCGCGGACGTGCTGCTGCTGGAGAAGGCGCACGTGCGGCACTCCGGCGCGCTCGCCATGGGCATGGACGGCGTCAACAACGCCGTCGTCCCCGGCCGGGCCGAGCCCGACGACTACGTCGCCGAGATCACCCGCGCCAACGACGGCATCGTCGACCAGTCGACCGTCCGGCAGACCGCCGTCCGCGGCTTCGACATGGTGCGGCGGCTGGAGTCGTACGGCGTGAAGTTCGAGAAGGACGAGCACGGCGAGTACGCGGTCCGGCAGGTGCACCGCTCCGGCTCCTACGTGCTGCCGATGCCGGAGGGCAAGGACGTCAAGAAGGTCCTGTACCGGCAGCTGCGGCGGCGCGAGATGCGGGAGCGGATCCGGATCGAGAACCGGGTCATGCCGGTGCGGGTGCTGACGGCACAGGGACGCGCGGTGGGCGCGGCGGGCTTCAACACCCGTACGGGCGCCTTCGTGACCGTCCGCGCGGGCGCGGTGATCCTCGCGACGGGCGCGTGCGGACGCCTCGGTCTGCCCGCCTCCGGCTATCTGTACGGCACGTACGAGAACCCGACCAACGCGGGCGACGGCTACGCGATGGCGTACCACGCGGGCGCCGAGCTGACCGGCATCGAGTGCTTCCAGATCAACCCGCTGATCAAGGACTACAACGGTCCCGCCTGCGCCTACGTCGCCAACCCGTTCGGCGGCTACCAGGTGAACCGGCACGGCGAGCGCTTCGTCGACTCCGACTACTGGTCGGGCCAGATGATGGCGGAGTTCGCGGCGGAGGTGGCGAGCGACCGGGGTCCGGTGTACCTGAAGCTGAGCCATCTGCCGGAGGAGTCGGTGGCGGCCCTGGAGTCGATCCTGCACTCCACGGAGCGGCCGACGCGGGGCACCTTCCACGCGGGCCGCGGCCACGACTACCGCACCCACGACGTGGAGATGCACATCTCCGAGATCGGGCTGTGCGGCGGCCATTCCGCCTCGGGCGTACGGGTGGACGACCACGCCCGGACGACCGTGCCCCGCCTGTACGCGGCCGGTGACCTGGCCTGCGTGCCGCACAACTACATGATCGGCGCGTTCGTCTTCGGCGACCTGGCGGGCGCGGACGCCGCCCGGTACTCGGCGTACGACGGGGAGCTGCCCGCCGACCAGCTGCGTGAGGCGCACGAGCTGATCTACCGGCCGCTGCGCAACCCAGACGGCCCGCCGCAGCCGCAGGTGGAGTACAAGCTGCGGCGCTTCGTGAACGACTACGTGGCTCCGCCGAAGTCCGGCGCCCGGCTGTCGCTGGCGCTGGAGGCGTTCGAGCGGATGCGGGCCGACATCGCGGAGATGGGCGCGCGCACCCCGCACGAGCTGATGCGGTGCGCCGAGGTGTCCTTCATCCGGGACTGCGCGGAGATGGCGGCGCGGGCGTCCCTGGCCCGTACGGAGTCCCGCTGGGGTCTCTACCACGACCGCCTGGACCATCCGCACCGCGACGACGCGTCCTGGTTCCACCACCTCGATCTGCGCAAGTCGCCGTCGGGTGCGATGGAGTTCACGGCGCGGCCCGTGGCGCCGTATCTGGTGCCGGTGGAGGAGTACGCGCCGGTCGGCGGTCCTTCGCGGCAGCTCGGCGAGGTCCACCCGGAGCAGGTGGCGACGGCGGGGGCCAGGGAGGTCGCGCCGGTCGCGATGGGGCAGGAGTCCGCCGTGCCCACGGCCGCCGTGGCGTCGGCGGCGGACGCGGACACCCCGGCCACCCCGCGCCTGCTGGAACTGCTCGCCCTCGCCGAGGAGGAACCGGAACTCGGGGCGCTGGAAGGCTACTTGGCCGATCCCGATCCCGCCGTCCGCCGCACGGCCGTCACCGTCCTGACGGAGACCGTGCCGACGGGCACCGGTCCGGCGCTGGCCGCGGCGCTCACCGACACCGACGCCGGCGTGCGCGCCGCCGCGGCGGCCTCGCTGCGGGAACTGGTGGAGACCCTGCCCGCGGAACCGGCGTTGCGCGACGCCCTCACCACCGCCCTGTCCGAGGCCGACCCCGTCGTCCGCGCCGCGGCGCTGGACGTCCTGCGCGCCCTGCGGCTCGGGGACGCCGGGCTGTTCGCCCGCTGCCTGCCGGACGCCGACATCGCCGTGCGGACCGAGGCGGTGCGCGCGCTGGTGTCCGTCGACGCCGCCGCGGAACTGGCCCGGGCGGCGGCGGCCGACCCGTCCCGCGAGGTCCGCGTCACGATCGCCAAGGGGCTCGCCACGGTCGCCGCGGGCGGACCCGACGTGGCGCGGGCGGCGCTCGCCGGGCTCCTCGACGATCCGGACGCGCTGGTGCGAGCGGCGGCGTACGAGGCGCTGGGCACCGCCGGCTGCCCCGCGCCGCTCGCCGCACGCGCCGAGGCGGCCCTGGCCGACCCGGCCTGGCAGGTACGGGCCGGAGCGGCCATCGCCCTGGGAGTCGCGGACCCCGGCCTGGCCGTCCCGGCCCTCGCCAAGGCCCTCGCCGACCCGAACGCGGACGTCCGCAAGGCCGCCGTACGGTCCCTGACCCGGCATCGCTCCACCGAGGAGGTCCGCTCGGCCCTGGCCGGCGCCACGACGGACTCGGACGCCGACGTGCGCGCCTACGCGGCGAAGGCCCTGTGACCCGGTCCCGCCCGGCCCTCTCGGGGGCCGGGCGGGCGTCCGCGGCCTGCCGGGTGGGGGGGCTCAGCGGGCGGTCAGGAGCCGTCCCGCGTCGCCCAGGACGTACCGGGCCACGTTCTTGCCGAGGGTGATGCCGGCCTCGTCGGCCGAGCGGGTGTGGATGCCGGAGAAGATCCGGGCGTCCACGTTCTCGTCCGAGAGCTGCTTCCAGGCGGTGTACGTCCGGGTCACGCCGGGCGCGGTGGGACTGGTCAGCTCGAAGGGCTCGGTGCGCGGTCCGGCGAGCGCGCTCAGCACGGCCTCCGCGGCGCCCGAGTAGGTGTTGTGGCCGCTCGGGTAGTCCGGGTGGGCCGGGGTGGTGTGCAGCGGCGTCCACGCCGGGTCGGGGTCGATGGCGCCGGTGCGGATGGCGGTGACGGGACGCCACCGCTCGTGGGCGTACTTGCTGTCGGAGGTGGCGATCTGGGTGTCCACCAGGGCGACGTGGAAGAGCGCGACCAGCCGGGCCTGCCCGGCGATCCCCTGGTCGGTGCGGGAGAGCGCCACGCGCAGCGGCTCGGTGTACAGGGTGTAGGAGGAACCGAGCCAGAAGGTGGCGGTCTCCGTCTGGCGGGCGCTGCGCCGGGTGCTGTCCGCGGCGCCGTACGCCCGTACCTCCGCGAGGTCGGCGGCGTAGCGCGCCGAGTCGAGCGCGGGCGGCGGGCCGAGCCGGAACTGGCTCGGGGCGGTGAGCGCGAACGGCTTCGCGAGCCGGTTGCCGTACTGCGTCGCCGGGGCGTAGGCCGGCGGCGTCGGCTGCCAGACGCCGGGGGCGGCGGGCCGCACGGTGTACGGCGCGTTGACGGAGGCGGGGTCGAGGCCGTCGCCCTCCCGCTCGGCGAGCAGGAGATCGGCCTGGCGCCGCCCCGCCGCGACCCCGCGGTCCTCCGCCCGGCCGTCGGGGATGGCGTCCAGGGTCTCCTTCAGCTTCGCGTCGAGCTGTTCGGTGCGGCCGGGGGCCAGCGCCACCAGGGCGCGGTGGACGGCCGAGGCGAGCGCCGCCTCCTGGTAGGGGCCGCGCGCCACGCCCGCGGGCACCGCCCGGGTGGCGCGGGCCGCCGCGAGCCAGCCGACGGCCCAGGTGCGGCTGTTGGTGACCTGCGTGGGCGCCCCGGCGGCGACGAGCGTGTCGGCAGTGACGTCGTACCAGGTGAGCGCGGTGGAGGGGGCCGTACGGGCGGCCGGTGCGGCCACGGCGGCCTGCGGGACGGCGGCGGACACGGCCAGCAGGGCCGCCGCGCCCAGGGCGGCGAGGGCGGGGCGGGTTCTGAACGCGCTCATGCGTGCTCCTTCGGTGAGGTGAGTGCGAGGCGACGGCCGGTGGGGCGCGGCAGTCCGTAGTGGTCGCGCAGGGTGGTGCCGCGGTACTCCGTGCGGAACAGTCCGCGCCGCCGCAGGATCGGCACCACGTGCTCGGTGAAGAGGTCGAAGCCGCCGGGCAGCCAGGGCGGCATGATGTTGAAGCCGTCGGCCGCGCCGTGTTCGAACCATTCCTGGAGCTGGTCGGCGATCTGCTCGGGGGTGCCCGCGACGACGCGGTGGCCGCGGGCGCCGGCGAGGCGGTGGAGCAGTTGGCGGACGGTGGGCCGCTCGCGGTCGATGATGTCGAGGACCAGCTGGAAGCGGCTGCCGTTGCCGCGTTCGCCGCCGGTCTCGACGAGTTCGCGCGGCACCGGGCCGTCGAGTTGCTCGGCGGTCAGCCTGACGCCGAGGAGGCGGTGCAGCAGTTCCAGCGAGTACTCGGGCTGGGTGAGTTCGTCGAACTCCTGGTGCAGGGCGCGTGCCTCCGCCTCGGTGGAGCCGATGAAGGGGCTGATGCCCGGCAGTACGAGCAGCCGGTCCGGGTCCCGGCCGAGCGCCGCGGCGCGCGTCTTGAGGTCGGCGTAGAACTCCTGGCCGCTGCGGAGTGTCTGGTGCGCGGTGAACACGGCCTCGGCGTGGCGGGCGGCGAAGGCGCGTCCGTCCTCGGAGGAGCCGGCCTGGACGTAGACGGGGCGGCCCTGCGGGGTGCGCGGGGTGTTGAGCGGGCCGCTCACCCTGAAGTGGCGGCCCTCGTGGTCGATCGGGTGGATCCGGTCGGTGTCGGCGAACAGGCCCGACTTCTGGTCGGCGATCAGCGCCTCGTCCTCCCAGCTGTCCCACAGCCGGGTGACGACGTCGACGAACTCGTCGGCGCGGTCGTAGCGTTCGGCGTGCGCGGGGTGCGCGTCGAGGCCGAAGTTCCCGGCCGCCTGGGGTGCGCCGGTGGTGACGATGTTCCAGCCCGCCCGGCCCCGGCTGAGGTGGTCCAGGGAGGCGAAGAGCCGTGCCAGGTTGTACGGCTCGGTGTAGGTGGTGGAGGCGGTGGCGATCAGGCCGATCCGCTCGGTGGCCGCGGCGATGGCGGACAGCCAGGTGAACGGTTCCAGCCGGAAGCGGCTGGCGTAGCGGACGTT
Source organism: Streptomyces sp. TSRI0107 (assembly GCF_001905845.1). Taxonomy (GTDB): domain Bacteria; phylum Actinomycetota; class Actinomycetes; order Streptomycetales; family Streptomycetaceae; genus Streptomyces. Next base: position 66,916 of record NZ_LIVZ01000019.1, read on the forward strand.
GTCGGCCTGGGACGGGCCGTCCGCGAAGAACACGGCGTCGAACGTGGCGCGTTCGGCGGTGCGGGCCAGTTCCTGGTAGAAGCCGATGTCCAGGAGCCGGTCGGGGTCGGTGCCGTGGTGGCGCCAGGCGGCCTCGTGGTGGCCTCCCGGGTAGACGAACAGGTTCAGGTGCAGTTGCCGTCGCTCGGTCATGCCGGGCCGTCCTCCTCCGCGAGGTCCACTCCCAGCCGGCCGAGCAGGCGGTCCCGCAGGGCCGCGTAGGCGGGGCTGCCGTGGCGGCGGGGTGCCGGGAGTTCCACGGGAAGGTCGGCGGCGATCCGCCCCTGGTCCAGTACGACGACCCGGTCGGCGAGCGCGATCGCCTCGTCGACGTCGTGGGTGACCAGCAGGACGGCGGGCCGGTGCCGTTCGCACAGGCGGCGCAGCAGGGCGTGCATGCGGATGCGGGTGAGCGCGTCCAGCGCGCCGAACGGTTCGTCGGCGAGCAGCAGACGCGGTTCGCGGACCAGGGAGCGGGCGAGCGAGACGCGCTGCTGCTCCCCGCCGGACAGCTCGACGGGCCAGGCCCGTTCGCGTCCCGCCAGGCCGACTTCGGCGAGTGCGGCCCGGCCGCGCTCTTCGGCGTCCGGTCCGGCCAGGCCGAGTACGACGTTGTCGAGGACGCGTTTCCAGGGCAGCAGCCGGGCGTCCTGGAAGACGACGGAGAGGTGGTCGGGGGCGGCGAGCACGCCGCTCCCCGCCACGTCCTCGTCGAGCCCGGCCAGTGCCCTGAGCAGGGTGCTCTTGCCGGAGCCGCTGCGCCCGAGCAGGGCCACGAACTCGCCGTCGCCGATGGTCAGGTCGAGCCCGTCCAGGATGGTGCGCTCGCCGAAGGAGCGCACCAGGTTCTCGATCCGGACGGTGGTCCGCCCGGTCGTGCGGTCCTGTGTGGTGGTCAGGCCGCCAGTGTGCGTCGCCATGACAGGGTCCTCCTCTCCACGAGTCGCACCAGGCCGTCGGAGAGGAGCCCGAGGAGGCCGTACACGACGAGGCCGACGAGGATGACGTCGGTCTGTCCGTACGTCCGTGCGAGCTCCATCATGTAGCCGATGCCGCTGGTCGCGTTGACCTGTTCGACGACGACGAGCGAGAGCCAGGCGGCGGTCACCGCGAAGCGCATCCCGAGCAGGAAGCCGGGGAGGGCGCCGGGCAGGACGACGTGGCGGACGAAGCGGAGCCTGCCCAGCCGTACGGTCTCGGCGAGTTCGACATAGCGGCTGTCGATGGTGCGCAGCCCGTTGTGGGTGTGGATGTAGATCGGTACGAACACGCCGAGCGCGATGGTGACGACCTTCATCGTCTCGCCGATGCCGAACCAGAGGATCAGCAGCGGGATCAGGGCGAGCGAGGGGATCGCCCGCTTGATCTGAACCGGGCCGTCGATGACGGCCTCGCCGATCCGGCTGAGTCCGGAGACGAGCGCGAGGAGCAGTCCGGCGGCGATGCCGAAGAGCAAACCGAGGACGGCGCGTTGGGCGGAGGTGGCGAGATGGGCCTGGAGCCGGCCGTCGGCGATGAGGTCGCCCGCGGTGGCGGCGGTGGTCCACGGGGCGGGCAGGCTGCGGGCGTCGAAGAGGCCGGCCGCGGAGCCCGCCGCCCACAGCGCGAGCAGCAGCAGCGGGCCGAGCGCCCAGCCGTACGGCACGGGGCGGCCGGGGGCGAGCCGCCCGCGGGTGCGGCGGCGCGCCGGGCGCCTCAGGGCGGCGGGGACGGCACGCTTCGTCGTCGATGGGGTCTGCTGGTCGAGGACGGTGGCGCTCATGACGCCTTCCCTTCGTCGGCTACGGCTTTCGCGGCCACCGATTCGTAGCGGCGGTCGAACAGGATGTCCGCCTCGAAGCGCGGACGGTCCTGTTCCTTCGCGAGCAGGTCGATGGTCTGCTGCTGGCGTTCGATCGCTTCGGACCAGTCCGCGGGAATGTCCGAGAAGCCGGACCGCTCGACGAGGTATTCGCCGTCCTCGTGGCTCAGCCCCTGGTCCTTGACGTAATAGCCCTCGATCCATTCCTTCGGGTGTTCGTCGATCCAGACGCGGGCCCGCGCCCATATTTCGACGAGTTCACGGATGGCCGCGGACTTCTGGGGATCGCTCACGGAATCCGTGAGCGCCCACAGGTGCTCGGGATCGTCGCGCAATCCGTGCTGGAGGGTGGTGGCGCCGTCCTTTCCGTATTTCGTGAGATAGCGCTTGATATTGACGCCGCCGATGGGTGCGGCGTGCACCTGGCGTTCGCCGAGCGCGGTGGGGTAGACGTCGTCGGTGCTGGCCAGTTCGACCAGTTCCACGTCGTCGCGGGTGAGCCCGGCCTTCTGCAGGATGCGCAGCACGAGGGCGCCCTGGGCCTGGCCCGGGCTGTAGGCGATCTTCTTGCCGCGCAGGTCGGCGAGGGTCCGGATGCCGGCGCCGGGGGCGATGCCCAGCTCGTAGATGGGGTGTTTCAGGGGCTCCTTGTGGAACTTCGTCGCCACCAGCTTGGTGTCGAGCCCCGTCCAGTGGGCGTTGATCGCCGGGATGTCCGCGGCCGAGCAGACGTCGAGGGCACCGGCCCGGAAGGCCTCGGAGCACTTGGGGCCGCCGCTGATGTTGGCCCACTCCACCTTGAAGGGCAGTTCGTCGATCTGCCCGGAGAGTTCCAGCGCGACCTTCAGTTCGGGCGATCCCACGGTGAGGGAGGTGTCCGGCGACACCTCGGCCGGAATCTCCTTGGCGGAGACGTCCTTTCCGACCGAGGTGGATTCGTCGTTCTGGGCGCACGAGGAGAGAAGGAGGCCGAGGGAGAGCGCGGCGCCCAGGGCCGCGAACCTGCTTCTGGGCATGCGTATACGGGGGATCATTCACGCCTTCACAAAGTGAGCGAACGGGACATCTAATGGGGGGTTGACCGACGCGGCGGAGTTCGGCTGGAGTTCAGCTACACACCGCGGTGGCGATCCGCATCAGATCGATGGCTCGCCGCTTGTAAAAGCGACCGAACGTCCTCATGCCGCCGAACCTAATGGCGGGTCAAAATCCGGTCAAGGGAAAAGGGTTCGCTCGGCGGCCGCTGCAACGGCACTTTCGTTCGGGCGCCATGTCCGCGTTACAAGCGCCGCTCATGCCGCGGCGTCCCGACGCGGGGACGCCGCCGGGACGCCGCCGGGACGCCGCCCCCTTGCCCCGCGACGGTGCGGCTCCTAGCCTGGACTTTGTGCCGGAAATAAACAAAACCTGCTCGCACAATGTCGTGCCGGGTCACCACACCGACCTCACCCGCCTCCGAATCGCCCTGACCACCTTCTTCGCCCTCGACGGCTTCGTCTTCGCCGGCTGGGTCGTCCGTATCCCCGCCATCAAGGAACAGACCGGCGCCTCCCCCAGCACCCTCGGCCTGGCGCTGCTCGGGGTGTCCGCCGGCGCGGTCGTCACGATGATCCTCACCGGCCGCCTGTGCCGCCGCTTCGGCAACCACCGGGTCACCGTCGGCTGCGCCGTGCTCCTCTCGCTCAGCGTCGCCCTGCCCCCGCTCACCCACTCCGCGCTCACGCTCGGCGCGGTGCTGCTGGTGTTCGGGGCCGCGTACGGCGGGATCAACGTGGCCTTCAACAGCGCGGCCGTCGATCTCGTGACCGCACTGCGCCGGCCGGTCATGCCGACCTTCCACGCCGCCTTCAGTCTGGGCGGCATGCTCGGCGCGGGACTGGGCGCACTGGTGGCCGGAAGCCTCTCCCCCACCCGGCATCTGCTCGGACTCACCCTCGTCGGCCTGGTCGTCACCGCCCTCGCGGGACCGACGCTGCTGCGCCACGAACCCCCGGCGCGGCCGGCACCGGCGGAGCGGGGGCACCGCGCGGCGGACGCCTCGCCCCGCCCCGACCGCCGTACCCGCGCCCTCGTGATCGTGTTCGGGCTCATCGCCCTGTGCACCGCGTACGGCGAGGGCGCCCTGGCCGACTGGGGCGCCCTGCACCTGGAGCAGGACCTGCACGCCTCCCCCGGCGTCGCCGCGATCGGCTACTCGTGTTTCGCGCTCGCCATGACCTTGGGCCGGCTGAGCGGGACCGTGCTGCTGGAGCGCATGGGCCGCACCCGCACCGTGGTCGCGGGCGGGGCCACCGCCGCGGCCGGCATGCTGCTCGGCTCGCTCGCGCCCTCACTGTGGGCGGCGCTGCTGGGCTTCGCGGTCGCGGGGCTCGGCCTCGCCAACCTCTTCCCGGTCGCGGTGGAGCGCGCGGGCGCCCTCGCCGGTCCCGGCGGTGTCGCCGTCGCCTCGACGCTCGGCTACGGCGGCATGCTGATCGGGCCGCCCGCCATCGGGTTCATGGCCGACTGGTTCTCCCTGCCGACCGCCCTCACCAGCGTCGCCGCGCTGGCGGCCGTGGCCGCGCTGATCGGGTTCGTGACGCGACGGACCGCGGCGTAGCCGCGGAGAGACCTCGCCCATACGTCCCGCGGAAACCGCCTTGCCATGAAGCCCTCTCCATCCGGCAGACTGCGCCGCATGGAACCCACTGCCCTGGATACGGGCCGATTCGTCGAAACACTGGACAGGGAAGGCCGGTTGCTCGCCGCGGCCGCCGAGCGGGCCGGCACCGACGCAAAGGTGCCGACCTGCCCCGGCTGGCAGGTGCGCGACCTGCTGCGGCACACCGGCGCGGTGCACCTGTGGGCCGCGTCGTACGTCCTGGAGGGACACACCGAGCGGCGCCCCTTCGGCGACGCCCCGGACCTCGACGGCGCCGCGTTGGTGACCTGGTACCGGGACGCGCACCGCCGACTCGTCGACACCCTCACCGACGCGGCGCCCGACGTGTCCTGCTGGGCGTTCCTGCCCGCGCCGTCGCCGCTGGAGTTCTGGGCCCGCCGCCAGGTCCACGAGACGACCGTGCACCGCTTCGACGCCGAGTCGGCGCTCGGCGGCACACCGAGTCCCGTCGAGAAGGCCGTCGCGGCGGACGGCATCGACGAGTTGCTGCGCGGCTTCCACGCCCGCTCGCGAAGCCGGGTCCGCACGGACGAGCCGCGGGTCCTGCGGGTGCGGGTGACCGACACGGACGCGGACGGGGTGTGGACGGTACGGCTGTCGCCGGAGCCGCCGGTGACGGTCCGGGGCGGCGACGGGGAAGCCGACTGCGAACTGTCCGGCGGCGCCGAGGAGTTGTACCTGGCGTTGTGGAACCGGCTGCCGCTGCCGTCCGTGACGGGTGACCGGGCGCTGGCCGCGCTGTGGCGGGAGCGGTCCGCGATCTGACAGGCCTTCGGTCAGCCCTGCGCGTCCGGCGTATCCGGCGCGCCGGGCGTGTCCTGGCCCAGCATCCGGGTCAGCACCGCCCGCTGCACCGGCAGCACCTCACCGTGCAGGGCACGCCCCTTCTCGGTCAGCGCGACCCGGACACCGCGCCGGTCCTCGGCGCACATGCCGCGGCTGACCAGCCCGTCCTTCTCCAGCCGGGCGATCAGCCGGGACAGCGCGCTCTGACTCAGGTGGACCCGCTCGGAGATCTCCTGCACGCGATAGCTGCAGTGACCTTTCGGCGCCTCGGCCTCGGCCAGCACGTCGAGGACCTCGAAGTCGCTGGCGCACAGCCCGTGACCGTGCAGTGCCCGGTCGAGTTCCCAGTGGGTGCGGGCGTGCAGCGACAGGAGGTCCCGCCACTGCTCCACGAGCGCCCGCTCGTGCTTGTTCGCCGCCATGTCGGCACCGTAACAGAGAAAGCGCTTTATTGCACAGGCATTAAATGTATGTGCATGCATTTTCCGTCGGGCTCGCTTGCTCCGCCGGGCGGGCGGCTGTGAGACTCGTGCCATGACTTTTCACGGGGGACGGCGCACGCAGGCCGAGCGGGACGCGATCACCGTCGAGATCGGGTACGCGCTGTGCAGCGCGGCCTTCGCGGCGGCGCTGCTCTTCGGGGCGGTCGCCGGTCCGGCGCTGCTGTTCGACCTGCCGCCCACGCTGTCGGCCCTGCTCCTGCGCACCGGCCAGGTGCTCGCACCGGTGCTGTTCCTGGCACGGGTGATCGCGGTGCTGGTCCGCTTCCGTACGGCCCCTCAGCCCAGCCAGCCCGGTCGCACCAGCCCCGACTCGTAGGCCAGCACGACGAGTTGGGCCCGGTCGCGGGCGCCGAGCTTCACCATCGTGCGGCTCACATGGGTCTTGGCGGTGAGCGGGCTGACGACCAGGCGGCGGGCGATCTCCTCGTTGGACAGGCCGATGCCGACCAGGGCCATCACCTCCCGCTCCCGCTCGGTGAGGGCGGCGAGCGCACCGGCCGCCGCGGGCTCCTTGGAGCGGGCCGCGAACTCGGCGATCAGCCGCCGGGTCACCCCCGGCGAGAGCAGGGCGTCGCCCGCGACCACCGCCCGCACCGCGCGCAGCAGTTCCTCCGGTTCGGTGTCCTTCACCAGGAAGCCGGAGGCGCCCGCGCGGATCGCCTCGAAGACGTACTCGTCGAGTTCGAAGGTGGTCAGCATGACCACCCGCACACCGTCCAGGCCCGCGTCCCCGGTGATCCCGCGGGTGGCGGCCAGGCCGTCGAGGACCGGCATCCGGATGTCCATCAGGACGACGTCGGGGCGCCGCTCCCGCACCGCGCGCAGCGCCTCCTCGCCGTCGGCGGCCTCCGCGACGACCTCGATGTCGGGCTGTGCGTCGAGCAGCGCCCGGAAACCGGCCCGCACCAGTGCCTGGTCGTCGGCGAGCAGTACGCGGATCACCGTTCCTCCTCCTCGCGGCGCGCCGGCAGCGGCAGTACGGCGACCACCCGGAACCCGCCGTCGGGGCGCGGGCCCGCCTCGATCGTGCCACCCAGGGCCGCGGCCCGCTCCCGCATCCCGGCCAGTCCGTTGCCGCTGCCGCCCGCGTCGGCGCCGGTCGCGGGCCCGTCGTCGTCGACACTCAGCCGTAGCGCGTCGCCGTCGGTGGCGAGCCGCACGCGCGCGTGCCGTGAACCGGAGTGCCGTACGACGTTGGTGAGCGCTTCCTGGACGATCCGGAAGGCGGCGAGGTCCGTGCCGGGCGGCAGTCGCGGTGCCGTGCCCTCGACCCGGACCGTGAGGCCGGCGTCCGCCGCCGCCTCGACCAGCTCGGGCAGCCGCTCCAGGCCGGGCGCCGGGGCGCGGGGCGCGTCACCGGGGGCGCGCAGTGTGTCGAGTACCTGGCGGACCTCGCCCAGGGCCTCCTTGCTGGCGGCCTTGATGGTGGTGAGCGCGGTGCGCGCCTGTTCGGGGTCGCTGTCGAGGAGGGCGAGTCCGACGCCGGCCTGCACGTTGATCACGGAGATGCTGTGCGCGAGGACGTCGTGCAGTTCGCGGGCGATCCGCAGGCGTTCCTCGTCGGCGCGCCGCCGTGCGGCCTGGGCCCGCTCGGCGCGCTCGCGCGCCCACTGCTCGCGTCGGGCGCGGGCCAGCTCCGACAGCGCGACGACCGCCACCACCCAGGTGGCGACCACGATCTCCTGCCCCCAGGACGCGGCGTCGTCCCCGGACGGCGGCAGCCACCGGTACAGCCAGTGGGCGACCAGCACACGCGCGGCCCACAGCGTGCCGAGCGCCGCCCAGGCCGCTCTTCGGTGTCCGGTGACGACCGCGCTGAAGCAGGCCACGGCGACGGTCAGCAGCACCGGCCCGTACGGGTATCCGGCGCCCAGGTAGACCGCGACCGTCGCCGCCGTCCCGAACAGCACGACCCGCGGCCGGCGGTACCGCCACAGCAGCTGGCCCGCCGCCACGAACAGCAGCACCCGCGCGAAGAGATCGAGGGCCGCCCTCTCGCCCTCCTGGGCGTGCGCGGCGAAGTTCGAGCCCAGCAGGACGAAGACGGTGAGCAGCGCGGTGGAGCGCCACGGCCACCGGGCCGGGCGCCCCTCGTCCTCCGGGGCCTCCCGCCACGGCGGCCCGTGCCGCCACCACGCGGGCGGACCGCCCCGGCGTACGTGCTGCTGTTCCATGACGGCCACGCTAGACGCCGGGCCGCGTGGTCGGCGTCACCCCCGGGAGGTGCTCACACGTACTCCTCGCGAGGTACGGGCCGCCCCGTACCGGTGTCCTCCCTGAGTCGCAGCCGGCGCAGCGGCCGGGGCGCCCACCAGTTGGCGCGCCCGGCGAGCCGCATCGTCACCGGGAGCAGCACCACCCGGATGAGGGTGGCGTCGACGAGGATCGTCACGGCCGTGCCGACGCCCAGCTCCTTGAGGAAGACGACGCCGCCGGTGGCGTACGACAGGAAGGACAGGGCCAGGATCCCGGCCGCCGCGGTGATCAGCGGGGCACTGCGCCGGATGCCCTCGGCGACCGCCCGCGCGGTGTCGCCGGTGCGTTCGTGCTCCTCCTTGACGCGGGCCAGGAGGAACACCTCGTAGTCCATCGACAGCCCGTACGCCACGCAGAACATCAGCACCGGGATGCTCGGCTCGATGGAACCGGTCGGGGTGAAGCCGAGCAGCCCGGACAGGTGGCCGTCCTGGAACACCCACACCAGGCAGCCGAACATCACGGACAGGCTGAGCAGGTTGAGCACGGTCGCCTTGGCGGGCAGCAGCACACTGCCGGTCATCAGGAAGAGGATCACGTACGTGGCGACCAGGACCAGGGCGACCGCGAGCGGCAGCCGGTCCAGGAGCGTGGCGCGGAAGTCGGTGGTCTCGCCCGGATAGCCGCCGACCAGCACGGGCGCGGGCGCCGGGGTGTCGCGGATGCGCTCGACGAACGCGGGGACGTTCCCGTACATCGCCTCCTGGGTGGGTACGACGGCCAGGCGCACCCGTCCGTCGGGGGCCGTCAGCCGGTCCTGGCCGGGCGCGCCGGTGCGGACGCCGTCGCGGTAGGCGCCGTCGGGGGCGTCGACCAGGAAGACGCCCGGGAGACGGGAGAGTTCGGCGGCGTACGCGCGCGTGGCGGCCGTCTTCGTGAGCACGACCTGGACCGTGTCGGTGGGCTCGGCGGCGAACTCCCGGTGCACGATCTCGGAGGTGGTGCGCGAGGAGGTGCCCTCGGGCAGGGTGCGCTCGTCGGGCAGGCCGAAGCGCAGCCCGAGCACGGGCGAGGCGGCGACGAGGAGCACGGCCAGCACCGCGGCGCCCGCCAGGACCGGGCGGCGCATGGCGGTGAGCGCGGTGCGGTGCCAGAAGCCGGAGGCGGGGGCCTCGGCGCGTTCCACGCGGTGTCCCCAGCGGGCGAGCGCGGCGGGCAGGAACAGCACGGCGCCGGTGACCGCCGCCGGCACGACGAGGACACCGGCGTAGGCGAACGAGCTGAGGAAGAAGAACGGGAACACCAGCAGCGCGCACAGCGACACCGCGACCGTGACCCCGCTGAAGACGACGGTCCGGCCGCCGACGGCGGTGGCCCGGACGACGGCCTCGGGCCGGGCGAGGCCCGCGACCCGCTCCTCCCGGTACCGGTTGATCACGAACAGGCTGTAGTCGACGCCGAGGCCGAGTCCGAGAACCAGCGCGAGGTTCGCGGCGAACGTCGACACCTCGGTGACCTGCGCGAGCGCCCGCAGTCCGGCGAGGGTGCCGACGACGGAGAACAGTCCGACGCCGACGGTCAGCAGGGCGGCCACCGTCCGCCGGTAGAACAGGATCAGCAGGAGCAGCACGGCCGGCAGGGCGAACGCCTCGGCGCGCAGGAAGTCGGTGCGGGCCTGCTCACCGACCTGCCGGGAGATCTCCTCCTGCCCGCCGACCCGCACCTCCAGTTCGGGGGTGACCCGGGTCAGCCGGGGCGAGAGCGTGGCCAGTTCCTCGCGGGTCTCGGTGGCGGAGCCCTCCAGGCGGGCGAGGATCAGGCCGCGCCGGCCGTCCTCGCCGCGCAGCGCCGGACCGTTCGCGTCCCAGTACGAGGTGACGTCCGTGACCTGCGGCAGCCCCTCCACCTCGGCGGTGAGGGCACGGGCGGCGCGGGCGGTGGCCGGGCTGTCCACATCGCCGTCGCGGGCCGTGACCAGCAGGGCCAGATTGGGGTTGCCGGTGCCGAAGCGGTCGCGCAGCTGCTCCGCCGCGCGCACCGACTCGGTGCCGGGCGAGTCCCAGCGGGACAACTGGAGGTCGTCCTGGGCGCCGGCGCCGTACGCGCCGAGGCCCAGGAAGGCGAGCAGGACGCCGATCAGAACGGCACGACTGTGCCGCACGGCCAGGCGGCCGAGCCGGGTGAGCATGTGAGGGCCTTTCTCGGGGAAACGCTGTCCGGACACCGTCCGGGAGAGCGCTGGAAGGCCCGCTGGAACAACCGCTGGAAGATCCACTGGAAGACCTGTGATCCGCCGGAACCCGGGCCTCGGGATACGCTCGACGCATGGGTGAGGGGACAACCGGCACATCGGGCGTGCGCTTCGAACTGCTCGGTCCGCTACGGGCGTTGCGCGACGGCGGGGAGATCCCGCTGGGCCCGCCGAAGCAGCGGGCGGTGCTCGCCGTCCTGCTGCTCCAGGAAGGCCGCTCCCTGTCGTACGACGGTCTCGTCGAGGCCGTGTGGGGCGGCGCGCCGCCGGTCCATGTGCGCAACCTGGTGCAGAAGTACGTCTCCGGGCTGCGCCGCGCGCTGGGGGACGGGCCGCGGCTGTCGTGGACGGGAGCGGGCTACCGGCTGACCGGCGCGGACATCGACGACCTGCGCGAGCGGCGCCGGCTGGTGGACTCGGCCCGCGCCGCGCGGGACGCCGGCCAGGTGGCGCAAGCCGTCGAACTGGCGCGCTGCGCAGAGGAGTTGTGGCGAGGGGAGTTCGCCGAAGGCCTCCAGGCGCCGTACCTGGCGGCGGAGCGGCTGCGCTGGGCGGAGAAACGCCTCACCGTGCTGGAGGCGCGCCTCGGCGGCGAGATCGAGCTCGGACGCTCCTTCGAGTACGTCCACGAACTCGTCCGCCTCGTCGCCGCGCACCCCCTGCGCGAACGCCTCGTCGAGCTGCTGATGCTAGCCCTGTGCCGCAGCGGCCGCCCCTCCGACGCCCTCACCGCCTACGAGTCCGCCCGCCACCGCCTCGCCGAGTCCCTGGGCGCGGACCCCGGCCCGGCCCTGCGCTCCCTGCACGCCCGGATCCTGCGCCAGGACCCGGAGTTGCTGCCGGGAGCGGCGGTGGCGGTGTCCTGACGAGGGGCTTCCCCGCCGGCAGCCCCGGCCGTGTCACTCCGCGTGGACCAGCCCCACGGAGTGGGCGAGCCCGGTCACGGCGTGGCGGAAGAACGGTTCGCGGTCCTCGACGATGCGGTTGAACTGGCCGAACACCTCGAAGGTCACCAGCCCGTACAGCTGCGCCCAGGCCGCGACGAGCACGGCCACCACCTCGGGCGGGAGGTCGGGGGCGAGGTCGGCGGCCATGCGCTCGGCCTCGGCGCGGAGACCGGCGGGCAGGGGCGTCTTCGCCACCCCGCGGCCCCGGTGGGCGTCCCGCACGATGCGGATGAGCAGGTGCCCGACGCGGGCCGCGGGCGGCACGGTGGTCCGCGGCGCGGTGTAGCCCGGCACCGGTGAGCCGTAGATCAGCGCGTACTCGTGGGGCTGCGCGAGCGCCCATGCCCGCACGGCCTCGCACACGGCCGTCCAGCGCCGGATCGGCCCGGCGTCGGCCACCGCGTCGTGGGCGGTCTCGGCGGCCTCGCCGAGGGAGTCGTAGGCGTCGATGATGAGCGCGGTCAGCAGGTCGTCGCGGCTGGGGAAGTAGCGGTAGAGCGCGGAGGAGACCATGCCCAGCTCACGGGCGACCGCGCGCAGTGAGAGCTTGGCGGCGCCGTCGACGGCGAGCTGGCGGCGGGCCTCGTCCTTGATGGCCTCGGTGACTTCGATCCTGGCGCGGGCGCGGGCGCCGCGCGTGGTGCTGCTTCCGGTGCTGCTGCTCATGAGGGGGAGTTTCCCATGTTTCCGGAGCAGTGCACACATAGGTGAGCGGCGCTCTTCTCGGAGATCGGCGACCCGAAAAGAGAGCGCTGCTCTTGCTTTGGAGCATCGCTCTCGTGCACACTGCTCTCAACCGAGAGCAGTGCTCACACTTCTTCTCTCCCAGGGGGACCCAACATGTCCACGTCCACGCACGTCCTGAAGCCCGGCTGGTTCACCGTCAACGTCTTCAACCGCACCGTGGCCTGGCTGACCCGCCGCGGCCTCAGCGTCTGGGGCTCCCGCGTCCTCGCCGTCCGCGGCCGTAAGAGCGGGCAATGGCGGACGACCCCCGTGAACCTGATGACCTTCGAGGGCCGGCAGTACCTGATCGCACCGCGCGGCCACGTCCAGTGGACGCACAACATGCGCGCGGCCGGCGGCGGCGAGCTGCGGCTCGGCAAGGGCGTGGAGGTGTTCACCGCGACCGAGGTCGCCGACGACGACAAGCCGGCGCTGCTGCGCGCCTACCTCAAGCGCTGGAAGTTCGAGGTGGGCGCGTTCTTCAACGGGGTCGGCCCCGACTCCTCCGACGCCGAGCTGCGCCGGATCGCCCCGGACCACCCCGTCTTCCGCGTCGAGATCACGTCGGTCAGGACGACGGGGTGACCTCGCCGTCGGCCGTGGCCGACCTGCGGTCCAGTGCCGCCAGGGCGCGCTGGGCGATCGGCCGGGTGCGGACCATCTCGCCCAGCGAGGTCGACCCGCGGGTGATGTCCATGAACGCCCGCCACGCCGGCCGGAAGCCGGTCAGCGCCGCGTGGAACAGGCCGGGCCGCCGCTCGAACGCCTGCAGCAGCCGCTTGCCGACGGCCATCTCGACGCCCAGGCCCGCCTTGACGGCGAACGCGTAGTTCAGAGCCTGCCGGCGGGTGTCCACGGCGTCGTGCGCCTCGGCGATCCGCACCGCCCACTCCCCCGCGAGCCGGCCGGAGCGCAGCGCGAACGAGATGCCCTCGCGGGTCCACGGCTCCAGCAGCCCCGCCGCGTCCCCGCACACCAGCACCCGCCCGCGTGACAGCGGCGAGTCGTCGGCGCGGCAGCGGGTGAGATGCCCGGACGAGATGCTCGGCTCGAAGCCGGCGAGGCCGAGCCGCCCGATGAAGTCCTCCAGGTAGCGCTTGGTCGCGGCGCCTTCGCCGCGTGCCGAGATCACGCCGACGGTGAGGGTGTCGCCCTTCGGGAACACCCAGCCGTAACTGCCCGGGATCGGCCCCCAGTCGATGAGGACGCGCCCCTTCCAGTCCTCGGCGACGGTCTCGGGCACCGGGATCTCCGCCTCCAGGCCGAGGTCCACCTGCCCGAGCTTCACGCCGACGTGCGCTCCTATGCGGCTGGCGCTGCCGTCCGCGCCGACCACGGCGTGCGCCAGCAGGGTCTCGCCGCCCTGGAGGACGACGGCGACCGTGCGCCGGTCCGGGACCGCCGAACCGTGCTGTTCGACCCGCTGGACGGTGACGCCGGTGCGCAGTTCGGCGCCCGCCTTCTGTGCGTGCTCGACGAGCTGCTGGTCGAACTCGGGCCGGTTGATCAGTCCGAACAGCATCTGCTTGGAGCGCCGGGTGCGGCTGAAGCGCCCGTTGTGGGAGAACGTGACCGCGTGGACGCGGTCCTTGAACGGCAGTTCGAAGCCGGGTGGCAGCGCGTCGCGGGAGGGGCCGATGATGCCGCCGCCGCAGGTCTTGTAGCGGGGCAGCTCCGCCTTCTCCAGCAGCAGCACGCGCCGTCCCGCGACCGCCGCCGCGTAGGCGGCCGAGGCCCCCGCGGGTCCCGCCCCCACCACGACGACGTCCCACACCTGCCGCACGTCGTCCGCCGAAGAGTTCTCGCTGCTCACGATGGTCTACTGCTCCCGATCCAGCCGCCTGCCGCCTCTGTCCCTCGCATCCTACGGCGGAGATCGCCACAGGCCGCTGTGGGAGGATCGGCACTACTCGCACCCGTACAACGTCGCACCCACAAGGAGCGTGCCCATGTCGTCGAATCCGGTCGCCGAGACCGTCGCCTCGCTGATGCCCAGGGCGAAGGCGGAGCTCACCGAGCTGGTGGCCTTCAAGTCGGTGGCGGACTTCGACCAGTTCCCGAAGAGCGAGAGCGAGGGCGCCGCGCGCTGGGTCGCGGACGCGCTCACCGCCGAGGGCTTCGAGGACGTGGCACTGCTGGACACCCCGGACGGCACCCAGTCGGTGTACGGCTACCTGCCCGGTCCGGCGGGCGCGAAGACGGTCCTGCTGTACGCGCACTACGACGTGCAGCCGCCGCTCGACGAGGCGGGCTGGAGCACCCCGCCGTTCGAGCTGACCGAGCGGGACGGCCGCTGGTACGGGCGCGGCGCCGCCGACTGCAAGGGCGGCGTGATCATGCACCTGCTGGCGCTGCGCGCGCTGAAGGCGAACGGCGGTGTGCCGGTGCACGTGAAGGTGATCGCCGAGGGCTCGGAGGAGATGGGCACGGGCGGCCTGGAGCGGTACGCCGAGGCGCACCCGGAGCTGCTGGAGGCCGACACGATCGTGATCGGCGACGCGGGCAACTTCCGCGTGGGCCTGCCGACGGTCACCGCGACCCTGCGCGGCATGACCCTGGTGCGGGTGCGGATCGACACGCTCGCCGGCAACCTGCACTCGGGCCAGTTCGGTGGCGCCGCGCCGGACGCGCTGGCCGCGCTGATCCGCGTACTGGACTCGCTGCGGGCCGAGGACGGTTCGACGACGGTCGACGGGCTGACCGGCGAGGCGTCGTGGGACGGGCTGCAGTACGACGAGGAGCAGTTCCGCGCGGACGCGAAGGTGCTGGACGGCGTGGAGCTGATCGGTTCCGGCACGGTCGCGGACCGGATATGGGCGCGTCCGGCGGTCACCGTGCTCGGCATCGACTGCCCGCCGGTCGTGGGTGCCACGCCGTCGGTGCAGGCGAGCGCCCGGGCGCTGGTCAGCCTGCGGGTGCCGCCGGGTGTGGACGCGGCCGAGGCGACCAAGCTGCTCCAGGCGCACCTGGAGGCGCACACCCCGTGGGGGGCTCGGGTCAGCACGGAGCAGATCGGCCAGGGCCAGGCGTTCCGCGCGGACACCTCCAGCCCGGCGTACCAGGCGATGGCCGACGCGATGGCGGTGGCGTACCCCGGTCAGGAGATGCAGTACGCCGGTCAGGGCGGCTCGATCCCGCTGTGCAACACCCTCGCGGCGCTCTACCCGCGGGCGGAGATCCTGCTCATCGGTCTGAGCGAGCCGGAAGCCCAGATCCACGCGGTGAACGAGAGCGTGTCGCCGGAGGAACTGGAGCGGCTGTCGGTGGCGGAGGCGCTGTTCCTGCGGAACTACGCGGCGAGCTGACACCCGCGGGCTCTGCTCTCGGCTAAGGGCCCTCGCCCGCGGGCGGAGGCCCTTCTACGGTCGTCCCATGGACGTCATCGAGTTGCTGCCCAGCCTCCATCTGCTGCGTTTCCCGGTCGGCCAGGCCTATCTCTGGCGGGACGGTGACGAGTCGACCCTGATCGACGCCGGGCCGGGCGGCTCCGGCGCGGCTCTCGCCGAGGCGGTCACCGCGCTCGGCCGCAGGCCCCGGGACGTACGGCGGATCGTGCTCACGCATTTCCACGAGGACCATGTGGGCGGGGCGGCCGAGTTCGCCGCGCTGAGCGGGGCGGAGGTGCTGGCCCACCACCTGGACGCGCCGTTCGTCCGTGGTGAACGGCCGGGTCCGCCGCCGGCGTTCGAGGACTGGGAGCGCCCGATCCACGCCGAGGCCGTCAAGCTTCTGCCGCCGGACGGCTTCGCGCGCCCGCAGCGCGTCACCGAGGTGTCCGACGGTGACGTTCTCGGCTTCGGCGGCGGGGCACGGGTCGTCCACGTCCCGGGCCACACGGACGGCAGCGTCGCGCTCCATCTCCCCGAGCACGGTGTGCTGTTCACCGGGGACGCGGTCGCCGCGTCCCCGGTGGACGGCGCGGTGATACCGGGCGTGTTCAACCTGGACCGGGCGCGGACGGTCGCCTCCTTCCACCGGCTGGCCGCCCTCGACGCGGAGGTGGCCTGCTTCGGGCACGGCGATCCGGTGGTCGGGCAGGCCGCCGCGGCGCTCAGGAAGTCGGCGGAGGCGTACGCGTAGCCGTGTCACCGACCGGCACGCCCGCCTCCAGGTACAGCGCGGCCCCGCGCTCTCTGGCCCGCAGTGCCCAGCGGAGCCGTTCGTAGCGCACCGGCGGGAGCAGGTCGGCGGCCTCCTGCTCGGTGACGAAGCGCCAGTCGCGCAGTTCGGGCCCGGGCAGCAGGACCCGGCCGGTCTCCTCGGAGTCGAGCCGTCCGCCGTCGAAGAGCAGACGCAGACCGCCGTAGCCGGGGGGCGCCGGCGGTTCCCAGTCGGCGACGAGCAGACGTGGTACGTCGTCGAGGCGGATGCCGGTCTCCTCGGCGACCTCGCGGATCCCGGCCCGGGCGGGTGCCTCGCCGGGTTCCACGACGCCGCCGGGGAACTCCCAGCCGGGCTTGTAGGTGGGGTCGACGAGGAGGACCCGGTCCTGTTCGTCGAAGAGGAGGACGCCGGCGGCGAGGGTCTCGGCGGTGGGTTCGGGGGTCTGCACGATGTCGCAGACGGGGACGGTCCCCGAGGCGACGGCCTCCGCGATGCGGGCGGCGGTCTGCTGCGGGGTGAGGCTGCCGTTGTCGACGAGGTGGGCGTCGGCGGTGAGCCAGGAGGCGAGGGCGGCCTGGTACGGCTCGATGTGGTCGTAGGACCACTGGCGGATCCGTATCTCCCCGTCGGGCAGGTCCGGTGGGACCTCCCGGTGGGCTATCCGCTCCCGCAGTATCGTTTCGGCCGGAGCGAGCAGCACATGGCGGACACTGATCCGGCGGGCGGCGAGACCACCGAAGATCTCGTCGCGGTGCTCCTGGCGGAGCAGGGTCATGGGGACCACGAGGGTGCCGCCGAGTTCGGCGAGCATCGCGGCCGCGGTGTCGATGACGAGGCGGCGCCAGATCGGCAGGTCCTGGAAGTCGCCGACCTCGGCGAGGTGTTTGGCCGGCAGCAGGTGCGTGAGTGCGCCGCCGATGACCTCGGGGTCGAAGAGCGTGCTGTTCGGGATCAGGTCGATCAGTTCCCGTGCGGTGGTGGTCTTCCCCGCACCGAACGTACCGTTGATCCAAACGACGGTCACGTTTCCCCCTCTTCTGTTGGCCCCTGTGGCTTGCCCGCTCCACCCTGCCACGGAAACCAGCCCCCGTTGAGGGCGCACAAACGGAAGGCGCCGGTCCCCATGTCGGGAAACCGGCGCCCGCTGTTCCGGGGTGGCCCGGTCAGCGCTCCTGCCCGCCGGACGTGTCGTCGCCCGGCATGGCCAGGCTGTCGCTGGCGATGGCCGGGTCGAGGCTGCTGAGGGTGTCACCCACGTTGAGGTCGGTCAGCTGTTCCCCGAGCGCGTGGGACGGGGTGACCGCCGCGACGACGAAACCGGCGGCGAGGGAGGCGATGGCGAGCATGCTGCGCTTCTTCATGCCCCGTTCAACTGCGAACCGGACCGGAGGTCACGCCCGCACCGCCGGACGCTTCCTCCGCGGCCGCCGCCTCGTCACACCCCCGTCTCGTCACACCCCCGCCGCGGCCGCGCGCCGGGTCAGCGCGGCGGCCGCCGCGCCCACCAGGCCCGCGTCCGTGCCCATCCGGGCCGGGGCGACGGTCAGGTGCCGGACGAAGGAGAGAGTCGCGTAGTCGGTGAGCGCTTCACGCAACGGGGCGAACAGGACGTCACCGGCCTTGCCCACACCCCCGCCGATCACGGCGATGTCGATCTCCACGAGGGTCGCGGTGGCCGCGATCCCGGCGGCCAGCGCCTGCGCGGCCCGCTCGAAGGAGGCCACGGCGACCGGATCGCCGGCCCGCGCCGCGGCCGCCACCGCGGCGGCGGAGCCGTCCCCGTCCGGGCCGGGCCGCCAGCCGTTCTCCAGGGCCCGCCGCGCGATGTTGGGACCGCTCGCGATGCGCTCCACGCAGCCGCGCGCCCCGCACGGGCACGGGTCGCCGTCGAGGTCGACGCTGATGTGGCCGATGTGTCCGGCGTTGCCGGTCGGGCCGGGGTGCAGCCGCCCGCCCAGGACCAGCCCGCCGCCGACGCCGGTGGAGACCACCATGCACAGCGCGTTGTCGTGGCCGCGCGCGGCGCCCTGCCAGTGCTCGGCGGCGGTGATCGCCACCCCGTCGCCGATCAGCTCGACCGGCAGCCCGCCGGTCGCCGCCCGGACCCGCTCGACCAGCGGAAAGCCACGCCAGCCGGGCACGTTGACCGGGCTCACCGTGCCCGCCGAGGCGTCCACCGGGCCCGCGCTGCCGATGCCGACGGCGGTCACCCGGCTCCACGGCGGCGCGACGGACAGCTCCCCGAGGATGTCCTCGACGGCCCGCATCACGGTGTCGCCGTCCTCCTGCGCGGGGGTCGGGCGCTGGGCCCGCACCACGATCCGGCCGCCGCCGTCCACCAGCGCCCCTGCGATCTTGGTACCGCCGATGTCGAGCGCGGCCACGAGGTCGGTGTGCATCAGTGTCGGATCTCCCGCTCAGACAGGTTCTCCCCACCGGGGGAGACGGGTCGTCCGGTCCTGCGGTGGGGGCGCGAGGCCGGAGTGTGCGGTGGACAGTCTCTCCCGGCCATGACAACGTTGTCCAGGCTCTATGCTCGACGCCACATCCTCATACAACCCATGGGCCGACGCATCCCGTGGATCACAGGACAGGACACCGCACGTGCCCGAGACCATCCGAGCCGACCGTCTTCCCGGCAGCCGCTACGGCAACCGGCCCACCATGAAGGACGTCGCGGCGCGCGCCGGGGTCGGACTGAAGACGGTCTCCCGGGTCGTCAACGGCGAGCCGGGCGTGACCCCGGAGACGGAGGCCCGCGTCCAGGAGGCCATAGCGGCCCTCGGATTCCGCCGCAACGACAGCGCCCGGGTGCTGCGCAAGGGCCGCACCGCCAGCATCGGCCTGGTCCTGGAGGACCTCGCCGACCCGTTCTACGGCCCCCTCAGCCGCGCGGTCGAGGAGGTGGCCCGCGCGCACGGCGCGCTGCTGATCAACGGTTCCAGCGCCGAGGACCCCGAGCGGGAGCAGGAGCTGGTGCTGGCGCTGTGCGCACGGCGGGTGGACGGCCTGGTGGTGATCCCGGCCGGCGACGACCACCGCTACCTGGAGCCGGAGATCAGGGCGGGCGTCGCCACCGTCTTCGTGGACCGGCCCGCCGGGAGCATCGACGCCGATGTGGTGCTCGCCGACAACCACGGCGGTGCCCGCGCCGGAGTGGCCCATCTGATCGCCCACGGGCACCGGCGGATCGGCTTCATCGGCGACATGCCCCGCATCCACACCGCCGCCGAGCGGCTGCGCGGCTACCGGGCGGCCATGGAGGACGCGGGCATTCCGGTCGAGGACGCGTGGATGTCCCTGGGCGTCACCGACCCGGCGCGGGTGCGGCGGGCGGCCGAGGAGATGCTCTCCGGCCCGGCCCCCGTCACCGCGGTCTTCGCGGGCAACAACCGGGTCACCGTCACCGTGGTGCGGGTGCTGGCCGAACAGAGCCGCCGGGTCGCCCTGGTCGGCTTCGACGACTTCGAACTGGCCGATCTGCTCCGGCCGGGCGTCACCGTCGTCGCCCAGGACGCGGCCGCCCTCGGCCGGACCGCCGCCGAGCGGCTGTTCCGCCAGCTGGACGGCTCACTGATCGTCCCGGAGCGGATCGAGCTGCCGACCCGGCTGATCACACGCGGCTCGGGCGAACTGCCGCCGGCGGACTGAGGGGATCGAGAGCCCTGGTGAGTCACCGCGACGACCGGACGCTGCGCGCGCTGGGCCTCGCCGAGGCGCCGCGCGACCATCCGCTGACCTACCCGGGCGCCTGGCCCGAGGACTCCGGGCTCCTCACCGGAGACCGGTTGCTGCCCCTGGACCGGTTGGTGTACGAGGACCGCACGCCCGTCCTCGCCGTCGGCTCCAACGCCTGCCCCGGCCAGCTGCGCCACAAGATGGACGACTTCGGCATCGACTCCCCCATCCCCATGGTGCGGACCCGGGTGACCGGCCTCGACATCGGCGTCTCGGCACATGTGAGCCGCCTCGGCTACGTCTCCGCGTCGCCCTTCGCCGCGCCGGGGACGGTACGGGAGCTGTTCGTCATCTGGCTGGATCCCGCCCAGCTGACGATCATCGACGCCAGCGAGGGGGTGCCGCTGCCGGACGGCAACTTCCGGCGGGCCTGGCTGCCCGCGCCCGAGGTGCGCGTCGAGCTGGCGGACGGCACCGTGCTGCCCGGAGCGTACGCGTACGTGAATCGCCGTGGCGTCCTGCGCGACGGCGCGGGCGCGCCGCGTCGGCATCCCGGCCGGCAGCGTCCCCTGATCGCCGGACTCCTCGCCGCGCTCCCCCGGTTGCGGGCCCTGTTCGGGGGCACGCCGGAGGAGTTCACCGCGCGGGCGCGGGCCGACCGGCGGCTGTGCGAGCGGGGCACCCGGGTGTTCGCCGAGGAGAAGCTGGTGACGGCGTCCGGGCTGGAGCGGTACGTGCGGACTCAGCAGAACGGAAGTCCCGGCACCGGCCCGTCGTTGACGCCGCCCTCGATGTAGACGTCGCTGACCCAGACGTCCGCGTTGCCGCTGTCGTCGTCGGTCTTCGCCCACCAGACGTTGGTCCACCGGCCCTGGGTCTCGCGGCGGCCCAGGTTCTGCTGGCAGTAGAAGTAGTTGGTGCCCTCGTTGAGGACGCCCGCCTCGGTGCCGGAGGCGGTGTAGGACTTGGCGGTGCGCCAGACCCGGCAGTTGTACTTGCCGCCGCCGATGGGATGACAGGTCGGTGCGGGGGTGCCGTCGTCGGCCGCCGTCCGGCTCGGGGACGGCGCGCGGGACGACTCCCGGGCCGTGGGCTCCGCCGTGCGGCCCGCGCTCCGGGTGGCGGTGGGGCGCGGCTCGTCCGCGGCCCGCCCGGACGGCGCCGGGTCCGCGGAGCGGCCGCCTCCGGCACGGTCGGCCGCCGAGGACGCCGATGGCGCGGTCGGCCGGTCGTCCGCCTTGGCGTCACCGGCGGGGGTGTTCAGCAGGGCGACGGTGACGCCGGTCGCGACGAGGACGACGGCCACGGCCGCGGCGGCGAGCAGCGCACGCCCCCTGCGGCGGGCCGGGGTGCCCACGGCCATGGGGCTGGTGACGGGGGGCGCGGCGGGCGTGCCGGACGCCGGGACGGGGGCTGCCGGGCCGTATCCGGGTGCGGTGGGGACGCCGTGCCCCGGCGCGCCACCCGTGACGTGGCCGCCGCCTCGGGCGTACCCCGGAGCGCCTTGGGGCGGGCCGAAGCCCGGTGGTACGGACGGTACGCCGCGCTCGGTCTCCGCCCGGGGCGGGGTGGTCGTGGGGCCGCCGCGCAGCAGGGTGGTCGGCAGGTCCCGGTCCGGGGCCTGGGCCACGGCTTCCAGGAGGTCGCGGCCCCGTTCGGCGTCGGGGCGGGAGTGCGGCTGCTTTTCCATCAGCTGCCGGAGCACGGGGACGAGGGGTCCGGCGCGGCGGGGTTCCGGGAAGGGTTCGGCCACGATCGCGGTGAGCGTGGAGTACGTCGACGTACGGCGGAACGGCGAGGCGCCCTCCACGGCGGCGTACAGGGTGGCGCCGAGGGCCCAGACGTCGGACGCGGGGCCGGGTTCGGCGCCCTGGGCGCGTTCGGGGGCCAGGTAGTCGAGGGAGCCGACGATCTCGCCGCTGCGGGTGAGGCGGGTGGCGGAGCCGTCCCCGGGGTCGTCCATGGTGGCGATGCCGAAGTCGGTGAGGACGACACGGCCGGAGCGGTCGAGGAGGATGTTGCCCGGCTTGACGTCGCGGTGCAGGACACCGGCGCGGTGGGCGGCGGCGAGCGCGTCCATGACCTTGGCGCCGATGCCGGCCGCCTCGCGCGGGTCCAGGGTGCCGCGGTCGCGCAGCACGTCGTCCAGGGACGGCCCGTCGACCAGCTCCATGACGATGAGCGGCCGGCCGTCGACCTCGGCGATGTCGTGGACGGCGACGACTCCGGGATGGCGCACCCGGGCGGCCGCGCGGGCCTCGCGCTGCATCCGCAGCCGCAGTTCGGCCAGTTCGGGCCCGGCGGCGTCGTTGTAGGTGCGCAGTTCCTTGACGGCGACCTCGCGGCCCAGGACCTCGTCGACGGCCCTCCACACGACTCCCATGCCGCCGCGTCCGAGCCGGGCCGTCACGCGATACCGCCCGGCCAGCAGCCGGCCGGCCCCCTCCGTCTGTCCGTACTCCCCCGAAGACACCGATGCCCCGTTCCCGTGTCACGTCATTGCGTGGCGTACAGGGTACGGGGCAGGGGTGACGGCGGCGGCCGGGCCCCGCTACTTGGCGGAGGCCGTCAGATCGCCCCGGCGGGGCGCGGCGAAGCCCTCGAGGTCGGCGCGGGTCAGCCCGGTCAGCTTGGCGACCTCGGCGATGTCCAGGGCGCCGCAGTCCAGGCCGCGCAGCAGGTAGCCGCTGAGGGCCTTGGCGGTGGCGGGCTCGTCCATGACGTCGCCGCCGGCCCGGTTGGCGTACCGGGCGAGGCGGCCGGCGGCCTGCTCGAAGCCCTCGCGGTAGAAGGCGAAGACGGCCGCGTAGCGAGTCGGGATGTGGCCGGGGTGCATGTCCCAGCCCTGGTAGTAGGCGCGGGCGAGGGCGCGGCGGGTGAGGCCGTAGTGCAGGCGCCAGGCGTCGTGGACCTTGGCGGTCGGGCCGACGGGCAGGACGTTGGTGGAGCCGTCGGAGACGCGTACGCCGGTGCCCGCGGCGGCGACCTGCATGATCGCCTTGGCGTGGTCGGCGGCGGGGTGGTCGCTGGCCTGGTAGGCGGCGGAGACGCCGAGGCAGGCGCTGTAGTCGAAGGTGCCGTAGTGCAGGCCGGTGGCCCGGCCCTCGGCGGCCTGGATCATCCGGGCGACGGTGGCGGTGCCGTCGGCGGCGAGGATGGACTGGCTGGTCTCGATCTGGATCTCGAAGCCGATCCGGCCGGCCTCCAGGCCGTGCGCCTTCTCGAAGGCCTCCAGGAGCCGGACCATGGCGGTGACCTGCTCCGGGTAGGTGACCTTGGGCAGGGTGAGGACCAGTCCGTCGGGCAGTCCGCCGGCCCGCATCAGGCCGGTGAGGAAGATGTCGAGGGTGCGGATGCCGCGGTCGCGGACGGCGGCCTCCATGCACTTCATGCGGATGCCCATGTAGGGGGCGGCGGTGCCGTTCGCGTACGCCTCGGCGATCAGCCGGGCGGCGCGGGCCGCGTCCTGGTCCTCGTCCTTGCCCTGGTAGCCGTCCTCGAAGTCGACGCGCAGGTCCTCGATGGGCTCGCGCTCCAGCTTGGCGCGGACGCGGGAGTGGACGGGCTCGGCGAGCACGTCGGGCAGGCCGAGGACGGCGGCGAAGGAGGCGGCGTCCGGCGCGTGCTCGTCGAGGGCGGCGAGGGCCTGGTCGCCCCAGGAGCGGATGGTGTCGGCGGCGAAGGCGTCGCCGGGGACGTAGACGGTGTGGACGGGCTGGCGGGTGCCGGGGTCCCCGGGGTAGAGGCGCTCCAGTGCGGCGTCGACCGGTGCGAGGGAGGCGCTGATCTCCTCGCCGACGGCGCCCGCGAGGCTCGTCGCCACCTGCTCCTGCTGGCCCTGACCCATTCCCACACCCTCCTGTTTTCCGTTGTGCGGAATCAATAATCCGCAGAACGAAGTTATCCGGGTGGCTTCCCGCTGGTCAACACCCGTCCGCAGCATGGTCCGCCCTGACGGCCGCTCCCGCGCGCCGGGCCCGGACGAGCCGAGGCCCCCGTGACCGTCGGCGGTCACGGGGGCCTCGGAGGAACCGGTGGGGATCAGCCCTTGCGGGTCTTGATCTCCTCGGTGAGCTGCGGGACGACGTCGA
>NZ_LIVZ01000002.1 GCF_001905845.1 Streptomyces sp. TSRI0107
CAGGCCAATCGCCAATCAGCCGAGTGAACAACGCTCCAGGCCAATACACCTAGCCGTTCTCGGAGTCTCCGACGGTGCCGTACTCGGGCCGCCCCGCCACCTCGTACGACTGGATGGACACCCCGGCCCCGGTGACGCTGCCGGCGGTGCGCCGGAACGCGGTCGGGACGGTGCCTTCGGTGAAGAAGCGGCGGCCGGCGCCGAGGACGACCGGGAAGGTCAGCAGGTGGAGGGTGTCGACGAGGCCGAGGTCGAGGAGGGATCGTGCCAGCGCGCCGCTGCCGTGCAGCTGGAGTTCGCCGTCGGTGCGCTCCTTGAGCGCGCCGACCTCCTCGGCGAGGTCGCCGCGCAGCACGGTGGTGCCGGACCATCCGGGGTCGGTGAGCGTGCTGGAGGGGACGTACTTCGGCAGCCGGTTCAGGGGGCCGGCGACCGGGTCGTCGGGGTCGGTCACCTTCGGCCAGTACGCGGCGAAGATGTCGTAGGTGCGGCGGCCGAGCAGGAAGGCGCCGACGCGTCCGAAGACGTCGTCGACGAACCGTCCGAAGTCGTCGTCGACGTACGGGAAGACCCAGCCGCCCTGCTCGAAACCGTCGCGGGTGTCCTCCTGGGGGCCGCCCGGGGCCTGGTAGACGCCGTCGAGGGTGACGAAGACGGTGGAGACGAGCTTGCCCATGACGAGTGCCCTTCCTGGGAGTGCGCGGGTCTGCTGTCATCAGTGCAGACCCGCCGGACCGGCGCAACTCGTCGGTTCACCCGGCGTGCGGGGCTCCCGGTGGCCGAGGTCGACGTCCGTTCACCGCCGGTCTCCGGGGGCGGGAACGGCTGGAATGGCCGCATGAACTCCTCGAACACCATGAACACCGTGAATTCCATGAGCCCTGAGGCGCCCCTCGCCGGCAAGGTGGCTCTCGTGACCGGCGGCAGCCGCGGGATCGGCGCGGCGACGGTCCTGCGGCTCGCCCGGGAGGGCGCGGACGTCGCCCTCACCTACGTCAGCGGGAAGGAGGCCGCCGAGGACGTCGTACGGGCCGTGGAGGCGACGGGTCGCCGCGCGGTGGCGCTGCGGGCCGACTCCGCGGACGCCGAGGAGGCGGCGGGTGCGGTGGAACGCGCCGCGTCGGCGCTCGGCGGTCTGGACGTGCTGGTGAACAACGTGGGCGTCGGGCTGCTGGGCCCGCTGGACGGCATCACGCTCGCCGATGTGGACCGGGTGCTGGCGGTGAACGTGCGCGGGGTGTTCCTGGCCTCGCAGGCGGCCGCCGCGCGGATGGCCGAGGGCGGGCGGATCGTCACCATCGGCACCTGCATGACCCAGCGGGTGCCGGGCCCCGGCGGCACGCTCTACGCGATGAGCAAGGCCGCGCTGACCGGGCTGACCAAGGCGCTGGCCCGGGAACTGGGCCCGCGCGGGATCACGGCGAACATCGTCCACCCGGGCCCGATCGACACCGGCATGAACCCGGCGGACGGCCCGTACGCGGCCGGGCAGGCGGCGATGACCGCCCTGGGCCGCTTCGGGACCGCCGACGAGGTGGCGGCGACGGTGGCCCACCTGGCCGCCGCCTCGTACGTCACCGGGGCGGAGTTCTCGGTGGACGGCGGCCACGCGGCCTGAGGCCGCGGACCGGCTGAAACGCGGGGCGCGCCGGTGCTGTCCGGCCGGGGCGCCCCGCGGGTCGTGGGCGGGCGGTGGGTCAGCCGCCCAGTTCCTGGTGGCGGGCGGCCAGCCGCTGGGCGCCCTCCTCCGTCAGGGAGCCGAACAGGCGCAGGCGGGAGATGCCGCCGTCCGGGAAGATGTCGACGCGGGCGTGGGTGCCGACCGCGGGCTCCGGCAGGACGAAGCGGTGGTTGGTGTCGGGCTGGAGGCGGGTGCGGGGCAGGATCTCCCGCCAGTCGCCGTCCTCGCCGTCCTTGACGGACACCGAGGCCCAGCCCGCGCTGTTGCCCTTCAGGTAGGCCGTGTCGATCTCGATCGCGCGGATCCGGGACTGGGACACCAGCTGGTAGCGGATCCAGTCGTTGCCCTGGTCGCGGCGGCGGCGGGTCTCCCAGCCGTCGTCCATCTTGCGGGAGCGGCCCGGCTGGATGGTGTTGGTGGCGGGCGAGTAGAAGAGGTTGGAGGCGTCCTCGACCTGGCCGCCGTTCTCCAGCGCGACGACGTCGAAGGTGCCGAGGACTTCCAGCCACTTCGGGTCGGGTACGACCTCGCCGTACACGCGCAGGCGGGCGATGCCGCCGTCGGGGTGCTGGTTGACGCGGAGGTGGGTGAAGCGCTGCTCCGCCGAGACGGCGAAGCCGTTCGCCGCGTGGCCGCCCACCGGCGTGCGCGGGACGAGCGTCGTCCACTTCACGTCGTCGGCGAGCAGTTCCTCGGGGGACGGGGAGCCGGCCACCGACGCGCCCTCGACAGACACCGACTGCGGGTAGTTGCCGCGGAAGTGGGCGGTGTCGACGACGATGCCGCGGATCACGCCGGGCGCGCCGAGGCGGATCAGCGCCCAGTCGTGGTCCTCGGCCGCCGGCCAGGGGTGCTCGGCGGAGACGCCGCGGCGCCGCCGGGTCTCCCAGCCGTCCATCACCTTGCCCTTGTGGCCGAAGTGCTCGGGGTCGAACTCGGCGCGCTCGGGCACCAGCAGGTTCTCCCGCTGGGCGAAGAACTCGTCGTTGGCGGCGATGACACCGGCGCCGAGCTGCCGGTCGGCGAGGTTGGCGTACTGGGTGAAGGGCAGGTCTGCGGTGCGGTAGTCCGCGTACGGGTCACCGCCTCCGTAGGGGTTCGCGTCGCCGGTGAAGCTGGGTATCGCCGTCACGGTGATCAGTTCTTCCTTTCGGGAGTCGGCCGCCGGGTGCGGGCGGGCGGCGGTCAGGGGGTGCGGGTGAGCAGGTGCCCCCGGGGATCGGTGAATTCACCGTCGGCGTAGATCCGCTCGCCGCGCAGCCAGGTGGACTTCACGACGCCGCTGAGGGTGCGGCCGGCGTAGGCGGTGACGCGGTTGCGGTGCTGCAGGGCCGCCGGGTCGACGGTGAAGGTCTCGTCGGGCGCGAGGACCGCGAAGTCGGCGTCGCGGCCGGCCTCGATGGCGCCCTTGCGGTTCAGTCCGACCAGTTCCGAGGTCCGCGTGGACATCCAGCGGACGACGTCCTCCAGGCCGTGGCCGCGCCCCCGGGCCTCGGTCCAGACGGCGGCGAGGCTCAGCTGGAGGCCGGAGATGCCGCCCCACGCGGTGGCGAAGTCGTCGGTCTTCAGGTCGGCGGTGGACGGGGAGTGGTCGGTGACCACGCAGTCGATGACGCCGTCGGCGAGCGCCTGCCACAGCAGGTCCTGGTTGGCGGCCTCGCGGATGGGCGGGCAGCACTTGAACTCGCTGGCGCCGTCGGGGACTTCCTCGGCGGTCAGCGTCAGGTAGTGCGGGCAGGTCTCCACGGTGACGCGGACGCCCTCCTCGCGGGCGGCGGCGATCAGCGGCAGCGCGTCGCTGGAGGACAGGTGGAGGATGTGCACGCGCGCGTGGAGCCGCTTGGCCTGGGCGATGAGCGCGGCGATCGCGGTGTCCTCGGCGTCGCGCGGGCGGCTGGCGAGGAAGTGCGCGTACTTGGGGCCGCCCTGCTGCGGGGCCGCGTCGAGGTGGTGCGGGTCCTCGGCGTGCACGATCAGCAGGCCGCCGAATCCGGCGATCTCCGCCAGGGAGCGGGCCAGCTGTTCCTGGTCGAGGTGCGGGAACTCGTCGACGCCGGACGGCGACAGGAACGCCTTGAAGCCGTAGACGCCGGCCTCGTGCAGCGGGCGCAGGTCCTTGACGTTGTCGGGCAGGGCGCCGCCCCAGAAGCCGACGTCGATGTGCGCCTTGGCCGCCGCGACCTCCTGCTTGATGCGCAGGTGGTCGACCGTGGTGGTGGGCGGGAGGGAGTTGAGCGGCATGTCGACGAGGGTCGTGATGCCACCGGCGGCCGCCGCGCGGGTGGCGGTCCAGAAGCCCTCCCACTCGGTGCGGCCGGGGTCGTTCACGTGTACGTGGGTGTCGACGAGGCCGGGGAGGAGGACGTGGTCGCCGAGGTCCTCCAGGCGGGCGCCGTCCGGCACCGGGGCGTCGTACGGCAGTACGGCCGTGATGGTGCCCCGGGCGACCGCGACCGTCGCGGCGCGCGTTCCCTCGGGCGTGATGACGCGCGTCGAGCGCAGCACCAGTTCAGCGTCGGACACCCGGACCCCTCTCTTCGCCGCCGTGTCACTTCCGGGAAAACGGGCGTGACCGCCACGAAACAAACTTCAACACTCTGTTGAATCCGCTTCGGAGTCTTCACTCCCGCTCCCCCGCCGTCAAGGGGCACACTCTCCACGGTGCACCCTCGACGGCCGCTCTGGATGTTTCCACAAAGCGGAATTAGAATTCCAGCAAGCAGAACGTAGCTACGCACAAGCCAGGAGTCAACCGGCCGCCGGGTAGGCTTCTGACCTCCCGCCAGTCCCGAAAGGAACGCGCCGTGCCGACGTCCAGCGCCAGCACCACCGACTCCGCCAGGTCCGCCAACGGCGGTGGCGGTGTCCAGTCCCTCGAGCGCGCCTTCGATCTGCTGGAACGGATGGCGGACGCGGGCGGCGAGGTCGGGCTCAGCGAGCTCTCGGCCAGCAGCGGACTGCCGCTGCCCACCATCCACCGGCTGATGCGCACCCTGGTCGCCTGCGGCTACGTGCGCCAGCAGCCCAACCGCCGGTACGCGCTCGGTCCCCGTCTGATCCGCCTCGGCGAGTCCGCCTCCCGGCTGCTCGGCACCTGGGCGCGGCCCTACCTGGCCCGCCTGGTCGAGGAGACCGGCGAGACGGCGAACATGGCCCTGCTCGACGGCGACGAGATCGTCTACGTGGCCCAGGTGCCGTCCAAGCACTCGATGCGCATGTTCACCGAGGTCGGCCGGCGCGTCCTGCCGCACTCCACCGGCGTCGGCAAGGCGCTGCTCGCGAGCTTCCCGGACGACGAGGTGCGCGCCCTGCTGGCCCGCACGGGCATGCCCGCGGCCACCGACAAGACCATCACCACCGCCGACGGCTTCCTCGCGGCCCTGGACGACGTGCGCGAGCTCGGGTACGCGGTCGACGACAACGAGCAGGAGATCGGGGTCCGCTGCCTCGCGGTGTCGGTGCCCGACTCCCCCACCACCGCCGCGATCTCCATCTCGGGCCCGGCGGGCCGGGTCACCGAGGCGGCGACCGAGCGGATCGTGCCGGTGCTCCAGCAGGTGGCGCGGGAGCTGTCGGAGGCCCTGGCGAGCTCGACCGGCGCCGCCTGACCCTCCCTGCGGGACCTCACCCGAACAGCCGAACAGCCCCTGGCCGGGAAGGCCAGGGGCTGTTCTCGTATCGACCCGGATCAGTTCCGCGGCGGCGGCCCGAACAGCTCCACCGCGTGCCGTACGTCGGCCAGCGACCGCGACAGCGCGCTGACCGACCCGATCGCACCGGCGATCAGCAGCAGCGAGCGCCGTAACCGGGGGATCTCGGGCGTCCCGACGACGGTCATCGCGGCGAGCGCGGCGAGTTCGTCCTCGGCGACCGCCCGGTCCGGGAACTCGGCGGGGTGGGCGGCGAGCTGACGGCGCAGCCGGGACACCGCGCTCCGCAGTTCCGCCACTCTCGGGTCCTCGCCGCTGCCGGTCACCGGCCTCTGCCCCAAGCTCCGCAACACAGCTCTCCCCCCTGGCACACCCTTGTGCCCGTACCGTTCACTCCCCCTGTGCGCCCCCCGCACGAATCGGGCGCCGGGGATGTGCGGGTCAGTAAACGCCACCGGGTGCGCGAGCGCCACCACGAGGAGAGAAATTGAGTCCGCGAGGACGACCCGGTCGAGCCCTTGTCCGGTATGCGGGAGCGTCCGGTATGCAGGAGCCATGACTGACACCGAGGACCGGATCGCCGGGGTGCTGCTCGCGGCGGGCGGCGGACGCCGGCTCGGCGGACGCCCCAAGGCCCTGCTGGAACACCGGGGGCGGCCGCTGATCGAACACGCGCTGGGGGTGCTGCGGGCGGCCGGCTGCGCCCGCGTCCACGTGGTGCTGGGGGCGCGCGCCGACGCCGTACGGGAACGGGCCGAGCTGCCCGGATGCGTACTCGTGGAGAACCCGGAGTGGGAGCAAGGCATGGGCACCTCGCTGCGGGCCGGGCTCGCCTCGCTGGCCGGGACGCCGGCCCGCGCGGCGCTGGTGTCGCTGGTGGACCAGCCCGGCATAGGACCGGAGGCGGTGGCCCGGGTGCTCGCGGCGTACGAGGACGAGCACTCCCTGGTCTCGGCGGCGTACGCCGGGGTACGCGGACACCCTGTGCTGTTCGGGGCGGCGCACTGGGCGGGCATCGAGGAGGCGGCGACGGGGGACCAGGGCGCCCGCGGCTATCTGCGGGAGCACGCGGCCGAGATCCGCCTGGTGGAGTGCGGCGACGTCGCCCAGGCCTATGACATCGACACCGAGGCCGACCTGGTCCACCTTGAGTGAGCGGGGTGGCACCCGGCGACACCTTGCCTCGACTCAGAGAATCTCGACATCAACAAACCATTGAAGTTCCACAATGAGGAAACTAATATCCACTGACCAGAAGCACCCGACCTCCCCCACTCTCGGACACGCTCGAGCGGGGGGACCCCCATCGCGGGTGCGATTTCCCCCATTCGTGCCCCTTGGCACCCGGTGCCACCGCTGAAGGAAGTGACAGCTCATGTCCGCACCAGCGCCGTCCCCGCTGGCCATCGTCGACGCCGAGCCCCTGCCCCGGCAGGAGGAGGTCCTCACCGACGCGGCGCTCGCCTTCGTGGCCGAGCTGCACCGGCGGTTCACGCCGCGCCGCGACGAACTCCTCGCCCGCCGGGCCGAGCGCCGCGCCGAGATCGCCCGCACCTCCACGCTCGACTTCCTGCCGGAGACGGCCGCCATCCGCGCGGACGACTCCTGGACGGTGGCCCCCGCTCCGGCCGCGCTGAACGACCGCCGCGTCGAGATCACCGGCCCCACCGACCGCAAGATGACCATCAACGCCCTCAACTCGGGCGCGAAGGTCTGGCTCGCCGACTTCGAGGACGCCTCCGCACCCACCTGGGAGAACGTGGTCCTCGGCCAGCTCAACCTGATCGACGCCTACACCCGCAGCATCGACTTCACCGACGAGCGCACCGGCAAGTCGTACGCCCTGCGGCCGAACGAGGAGCTGGCGACCGTCGTCATGCGCCCGCGCGGCTGGCACCTGAACGAGCGTCACCTGGTCGTGGACGGCCGGCCGGTCCCCGGCGCCTTCGTCGACTTCGGCCTGTACTTCTTCCACAACGCCCAGCGCCTGCTCGACCTCGGCAAGGGCCCGTACTTCTACCTCCCGAAGACCGAGTCGCACCTGGAGGCCCGCCTCTGGAACGACGTGTTCGTCTTCGCGCAGGACTACGTCGGCATCCCGCAGGGCACCGTCCGCGCGACCGTGCTGATCGAGACGATCACGGCGGCGTACGAGATGGAGGAGATCCTCTACGAGCTGCGCGACCACGCCTCCGGGCTGAACGCGGGCCGCTGGGACTACCTCTTCTCCATCGTGAAGAACTTCCGGGACGGCGGCGAGAAGTTCGTCCTGCCGGACCGCAACGCGGTCACGATGACCGCCCCGTTCATGCGGGCCTACACCGAACTCCTGGTCCGCACCTGCCACAAGCGCGGCGCGCACGCCATCGGCGGCATGGCCGCGTTCATCCCGTCCCGCCGCGACGCCGAGGTCAACAAGGTCGCCTTCGAGAAGGTCCGCGCCGACAAGGACCGCGAGGCGGCCGACGGCTTCGACGGCTCCTGGGTCGCCCACCCCGACCTGGTGCCGATCGCCATGGAGTCCTTCGACAAGGTCCTCGGCGACAAGCCCAACCAGAAGGACCGGCTGCGCGAGGACGTGCACGTGGAGGCGGCCGACCTGATCGCCGTCGACTCCCTCGACGCCAAGCCGACGTACGCGGGCCTGGTCAACGCCGTCCAGGTCGGCGTGCGGTACATCGAGGCCTGGCTGCGCGGGCTCGGCGCGGTCGCGATCTTCAACCTGATGGAGGACGCCGCCACCGCGGAGATCTCCCGCTCGCAGATCTGGCAGTGGATCAACGCCGGGGTCGTCCTCGACAACGGCGAGCAGGTCACCGCCGACCTGGCGCGCAAGGTCGCCGCCGAGGAGCTGGCGAACATCCGCGCGGAGATCGGCGAGGAGGCGTTCGCCGCGGGCCACTGGCACCAGGCGCACGACCTGCTGCTGACGGTCGCCCTCGACGAGGACTACGCCGACTTCCTGACGCTGCCGGCGTACGAGCAGCTCAACGGCTGAGCCGCACGCGGACTCACGCGGGTTTCTCCGAGTGGCCCAGGGGTTTCCCCGGGGCCACTCGGTCGCGTACGGCCCGCTTCACCGCCGTCGGCTCGGGGAAGCCCTGCTCGCGGCGGTCCCAGACCACCTCGTCGTTCACCCGGACGACGAACACCCCGCCCGTGCCCGGCTTGAGGGCCAGTTCGGTCAGCTCGGCCTCGAAGGTCGTCAGCAGTTCCTGCGCCAGCCAGGCCGCGCGGGGCAGCCAGCGGCACTGGGTGCAGTACTCGATCTCCACGCGCCGTACGTCGCTCGTCGCGCCGCTCATCCCAGGTGCACCGACCAATCCTGTTCCGCCGCCGGCTTGCCGTGCAGGTCGGGCACCCGCTTCAGCCAGTCCGGGCGGCCCTGTTCCGTCCGCGCCGCGCGGCGCGCGTTCTCCTCCGCCAGCTGCTCCCGGCTCGGGAAGTCGGTGGGCAGCCAGGCGTCGCAGGACCGCACGCGCGCGTGGAGGTACGCCACATAGGCCTCGCGCACCTCTTCGGGGCCGCCGAAGCCGGGTTCGTCGGCCAGCCAGGCGTCCGGCACCTCGTCCGTGACGGCCCGCAGCAGCTCCCCGGTCACCTTGGGCCGCAGCTCGGCGTCGGCCGCGCGGACGTCCGGCCCGTACTGACCGAGGGCGTGGTGCCGGAAGTCGTACGCCTTCGTCGGGTCGGTGGTGCCCCAGCGGTGGTGGAAGACGAGCGCGGCACCGTGGTCGATCAGCCACAGGTGCGGCGGCGCCACCCCGAGCGTCGGCCAGACCATCAGGTTGGAGCTGTGGACCGTGCGGTCGACGTTCGCCGTCAGCGCGTCCAGCCAGACGATCCGCCCCGCCTCCAGCGGATCGACGTCGAAGACCTCCGCCAGCTCCGGCGTGAAGTCACGGGCACCCGGCAGATAGTCCATTCCGAGGTTGACGCCCGCGCTGGCCGCGTGCAGCTCGCGGACCTCCTGGTGCGGTTCGTGCGCGGCGATCGCCGGGTCGAAGCGGACCAGGACCAGCTCGGGGAAGCGCAGCCCCAGGGCGCGCGCCAGCTCACCCACGATCACCTCGGCGACCAGCGCCTTGCGGCCCTGCGCCGAGCCGGTGAACTTCACGACGTAGGAGCCCTGGTCGTCGGCCTCGACGATTCCGGGGACGGAGCCGCCGGAGTGCAGGGGCGCGACGTAACGGGTTGCGGTGACCTCTCTCAGCATGTCCTCAAGCCACCCGCCTCACCCAGCAGTCCCGTCGACGGCCGTCCGGCTGCTGCCTCCGGCCTCCGGCACACGAAGTGAGCATAGTAACCGGGGGTGATCGTCGGCGAGGAGCGCCGTCCTCGTTATGGCCGGTTGACGCCTTGTCCTCGTCGGGCGCCCCGACGAAGCATGGGCCCGCGGGTACGCCTGGCCCACCGCGTTCCGTGTACCGAGCGCGCTTCCGACCACACGCACCGAGGAGTCCGCGTTCGTGTCCGAGCAGCCGATCATCGTCCTCGACCCCGCCGGGTCCGACCGTCACGCCGAGCACCGGGCCCTGCGCGCCCAGGGGCCCGCGGCACGGGTCGACATCCTGGGCGTCCAGGCGTGGGCCGTCACCGACCCCGCCCTCCTCAAGCGCCTGCTGACCAGCCCCGACGTGTCCAAGGACGGCCGCGCGCACTGGCCCGCCTTCGCCGAGACCGTCACCCGCTGGCCGCTCGCGCTGTGGATCGCGGTGGAGAACATGTTCACCGCCTACGGCCCCGACCACCGCCGTCTGCGCCGCATGATCGCCCCCGCCTTCAGCGCCCGGCGCATCGCCGCCATGAAGGACGCCGTCGACTCCATGGTGACCGCCCTGCTCGACGAGCTGGCCGCGCTGCCCCCGGGGGAACCGGTGGACCTGCGGGCGCACCTGGCGTATCCGCTGCCCATCGCGGTGATCGGCCATCTGATGGGGGTGCCCGAGAGCCGGCGCGAGGCCTTCCGCGGCGTCGTCGACGGCGTCTTCGACACCACCCTCACCCCGGCCGAGGCGCAGGCCAACACCACCGCCCTGTACGAGCAGCTGGACCGGCTCGTCGCCGACAAGCGCCGCACGCCCGGTGACGACATGACGTCCCTGCTGATCGCCGCGCGGGACCACGAGACCGACGGGGCCAGCCTGACCGGGCAGGAACTGCGCGACACGCTGCTGCTGATGATCAGCGCCGGTTACGAGACCACCGTCAACGTCATCGACCAGAGCATCCACACCCTGCTGACCCGCCCCGACCAGCTGGAGCTGGTCCGCACCGGGGCCGTCGGCTGGCAGGACGTCGTCGAGGAGACCCTCCGTCACGAGCCGGCCGTCAAGCATCTGCCCCTGCGCTACGCCGTCAACGACATCGCCCTGCCCGACGGGCGGACCATCGCCCGCGGCGAAGCGATCCTCGCCTCCTACGCCGCCGCCAACCGCCACCCCGACTGGCACCGCGACCCCGACACCTTCGATGCCGCCCGCCCGGACCAGGACCACCTGGCCTTCGGGCACGGCATCCACTACTGCCTCGGCGCACCGCTGGCCCGGCTGGAGGTCGCCACGGTCCTGGAACGTCTCTTCGACCGTTTCCCGCACATCCGGCTCGCCGTGCCCGCCGCCGAGCTGCGGCCGGTGCACTCCCTCATCAGCAACGGCCACCAGACCCTCCCCGTCCACCTCCACCGCCCCTGACCGGCCGCCGGGGAGCGTCAGCCCCCGGTGAGCCAGGTGCCGATGCCCGGCAGCGCGTCCGGTCCGCTGTCGGTCTCCACCGAGGTGACGAGATCGGCGATGGTGACGCCGGCGAGCGAGGCCCGCCACGCGGCGTCCGCGGCGCCCATCGCGCGGGCGATGGGGCACGGCTTCACGCACTTCTCCGGCGGTGTCGCGAGGGGGCCGCGCTGACGGATCTCGGTGCAGACGAACGCCGGAGCGGCCCCGTCGACGGCCTGGACCACGTCCAGCAGCGTGATGTCGCTCGCCTTCCTGGTCAGCACGTATCCGCCGGTCTTGCCCTGCACGGACCGCACCAGGCCCGCCCGCGACAGTGCCTGCATCTGCTTGGCCAGATAGCTCGGCGACACGTCGTGCAACTGGGCCAGCCGGGCGGCCGGCACCGGTTCGCTCGCCGCCGTCAGGACCACACAGCAGTGCAGCGCCCATTCCACGCCACCCGACAGTTTCATTCCGCCGCCTCCCCGGTTGACCCGGATACAGAATATCCGAGTATCATCTCGGACATCAGGTATCCGAGTTTGCGCTCCGTCGGTGACCGACCTCCGGTGCGCGAAGGGAAGGCCTCACCATGAAGATCACCGTCATCGGCGGCACCGGCCTCATCGGCTCCCAGCTCGTCTCCCGGCTTCAGGACGCGGGCCACGACGTGGTCTCCGCGTCGTTGTCCTCGGGAGTCGACCTGCTCACCGGCGCCGGACTCGACGAGGCGCTCGCCGACGCCCACACGGTCGTCAACGTCACCAACTCGCCGACCTTCGACGAGCAGTCCCCCGCGTTCTTCCGCACCAGCATGGACAACCTGCTGGCCGCGGGCGAGCGCGCCGGAGTGAGCCACCAGGTCGTCCTGTCGATCGTCGGCGTGGACCAGGTCCCCGAGCTGGACTACTACCGCGCGAAGACGCTCCAGGAGGAACTGCTGCGCAAAGGGCCCACCCCGTACTCGATCGTGCGCGCCACCCAGTTCTTCGAGTTCATGGACGCCGTGCTGTCCTGGACCTCCGACGCCGAAACCGTCCGCCTGCCCGCCACCCCGGTGCAGCCGATCGCGTCCGCCGACGTGGTCGAGGCCCTCGCCGACGTGGCCGGCGCGGAGCCCCGCAACGGCATCCTCGAGGTCGCCGGACCCGACGTCCTCCCGCTGGACGAGATCGGCCGGATCACCCTGGCCGCCCGCGGTGACGGCCGCGCCGTCGTCACCGACGACCAGGCCGGCATGTTCGCCGCCGTCCGGGGCGACGTCCTCGTCGCGGGCCCCGACGCCCGCCTGGCGCCCACCCGCTACCAGGACTGGCTGAGCGCCCGGCTCGGCGGCTGAGCCCCGCCTCGCGGGATCAGCCGAGTCTCCACAGGGCCAGGCGGTAGTCCAGGGACTCGGCCGGCAACGCGCCGTCGGGGCTGAAGGCCAGGGCGGTACACAGGGCCTGGTCCGACGCGGCCGGCCCCATGGCCTCCGCCGCCCCCTCAACCCTCTCGTCCAGCGCCCGGACGGGGTTCCAGGTGGCGGTGGACCAGACGTGGACCGGCCCGCCCCGCTCGGGGGAGCCTGTCACACCGGCGTGAGCAAGTGCCCTGCGGAGCAGCTGGGTTGGCGGTCAGCCCGTGGACAGCGGGTTGGGCAGCGGCAGGTAGCGGGCGTCGGCGCCGTCCGCGCCGGTCCAGCGCAGCAGCAGGTTGGTCTTGGCGGGCAGGGCGGGCGCGGTGAGCAGGCCGGCGATCTCGGGCAGGTCGTGCCGGGCCAGTTCGCGGCGGACGGCGGGCCACGGGTCCAGCCCCGGGTGGCGTTCGGCGAGCGCGTCGGCCAGCTCCAGCAGGTGGTTGACGACCAGGCAGTACACCAGCCGTTCCCAGCCGGCCGCGCGGTCCACGTCGGTCAGCAGTTTCACGCCCTCGGCGTCCCGGAACAGCGCCTGCACCGGCATGCCGTCGTCGTCGCAGGCGATCAGGCAGTTCTGCAGATGGGCCTCCAGGACGACGCCGTGGCCGGCGAAGGCGGCCAGGGCGGGCGGGACGACCTGGGCGAGGTAGGCCTCCCACCAGGCGGCGGGGTCGGCGAGGCCGTCGAGCGGGCTGCCCGCGAAGCCCTCGACGAGTCCGGCGGCGAGGCAGGGCGTGGCGCCGGGCAGGACGTGGTCGCGCAGTCCGTCGCGGACCAGGACGGCGAGTTCCTCGAAGGCGAATCCGGCGGTGCGGTAGCCGCGGTCGGAGAGCCAGGCGGCGGGCCCGTCGAGGGCGGCGAAGGCGGTGCGGACGGCGGTGTCGGTGCGGGTCAGCCTCAGCAGGTCGTGCCGCCACAGCCGGCGGATGTCGTTGGTGACGCGCACGTCGAGGCTGAACTTCAGGAAGAGGTCGCGTCCGGGGACGTGGACGGTGCGGATCGCGGCCGTCGGCCAGGTGTCGAACGCGGTGGTGCCGAGCCGGATCAGCCGGCCGTCGGCGAAGGCCGCGGTGAGCGCCGCGCCGGCCAGTTCCAGCTGCCAGGGGTGCGCGGGCAGCAGCCGGTAGCCGGGCGGGGCCTCGCCGAGGGCGTCCAGCGCCGACGGGTCGCCCTCCTCGACGACGCAGTCCTCGCGCACGCCGAGCAGGGTGAGCGGGAAGCGGGCGTGCGCCTCGGGCGCGTACGGCAGCCAGCCGGCGGCCGGTCCCCCGCCGCGCGCCTTGGGTGCCGGGTGGTGCGGGTGGCCGGTGATCAGGCACTGCTCGGAGCGCGCGTACGGGTCGGTGGGGGTGCTCGCGTGGGCGCGCGCGGTGAGCAGGGCGGCGACCGCGTCGCGGCTGTCGGCCATCTCGGCGGGCAGTTCGTGGTTGGGCCGGCCGGTGTGCCGGCGCAGTTCCTCGGAGACGAGCTCGACCAGTCCGGGGTGGTCGAGGCGGTGCCAGCCGCCGTCCGTGCGCACCTCGGGCGCGGCGGGCCGCCGGCCGCCGCGCACCCGCAGCAGCTTTCCGCAGCCCGGCAGCCGGTGGACGCCCGCCCGGCCCGCGACGGGCCGGGCGACCTCCCGCAGCAGGCAGTTGAGCAGCGGCGCGGCCGCGTACGCGTCGGCGCGGGCGGCGACGTCGTGCGGGGCTGCGGAGTCGCCGCCGGCGGGCGGGGGCATGAGGTCCACGCGATCCACTCGTTCCTACGGTCTTGCGAGGGTTTCCAGTTTCCGTGCCTCTCGCGGAGTTCCCTACGGTTCTCCCGGAGACGATCAGTATCGCCGCCGTCACGCCCCGCCGTGACCCGCTCCCGCTCGCCCTATCCGTACGGAGGACCCGACCGTGCACCGTTCCCCCACCGCCGAGGCCGAGGTCGCCGGTGAGCTCGCCGCCCTGCGCCCGGACCTGGCAGCGCGGTACGCGGCCGAACTGCCCGGCGCCCGGGCGGCCGTGCTGACCCGCCTGTGGCGGGCGCTGACGCACGAGCCGCTGCCGTGGATCGAACGCCGGGAGGCGGCCGGGGACGGCGCGGTGCTGCGGCTGCGCGACGGCCGCCGGGTGCACGGCCCGGCGCCGGACCCGTACGCGACCGGCGCGTACGTCACCGCCGTACGGCTCGACGAGGTGGTGTACGAGGACCCGGCACGGCTGATGGCGGACCTGGCGGTGCCGCACGGCACGGAGTTCGCCCGGGAACTCGGGCACAGTGTGGCCTCGATGGCGCTGTCCCGGGCCGGGCAGCCGGCCGGGGAGCGGGCGTGGCCGGCGCGGGACTGGGAGTGGGAGCAGCGGGTGGTGGACGGGCACCCGTACCACCCGGGCTGCCGGTCCCGGCCCGGTTTCTCGGTGGCCGAGCAGCTGGCGTACGCGCCCGAGCACCGGCCGGTGGTGGGGCTGGGCCTGCTGCCGGTGCCGGGTGAGGCGTGCCTGGTGACCGGGGACTGGCCGGCGGATCTGCGGGACGGGGGCCGGGTGCTGGTGCCGGTGCATCCGTGGCAGGCGGCGCATGTGCTGAAGCGGCCGGCCGGGGAACGGCTCGCGGGGCATCCGCTGATGTCCCTGCGCACCCTCGC
The DNA here is from genome assembly GCF_001905845.1 of Streptomyces sp. TSRI0107. GTDB lineage: Bacteria > Actinomycetota > Actinomycetes > Streptomycetales > Streptomycetaceae > Streptomyces. Next base: position 15,059 of record NZ_LIVZ01000002.1, read on the forward strand.
GCTGCCGGGCGGGCCGCATGTGAAGACCGCGCTGAGCGCCCGGCTGACGTCGTCGGTGCGGGACATCTCCGTGGGGTCGGTGGCCGCCGCGACGGCGCTGTCGGCCCTCGCGGAGGAACTGGCGGACGAACGGCTGCACTTCACGCGCACACTGGGCGCGGTCACGGACGGCTCGCCCGAACTCGCGGCGGTGCTGCGGGAGTCACCCGAGGTGTACGCGGGGGCGGGTGAGCGGGTGGTGCCGGTGGCCGCTCTGCCCGGCACCGGGCTGCCCGGGGAGCCGGGCTGGGCGGCGGAGTTCGCGCGGCTCGCGCTGACCGCCGGGCTGCGGCTGCTGGAGCGGGGGGTGGCGTTGGAGGCGCACGGCCAGAACCTGCTGGTGGTCCTGTCGGCGACCGGTGCCCCGCTGCGGCTGGTCTACCGCGATCTCGCCGACATCCGGGTAAGCCCGGCCCGCCTCGCCCGGCACGGCATCCGGCCGCGTGTGCTGCCGGAACTGCCGGCGCGTGTCCTCACCGACGAGGTGACGGCGCTGCGGCGGAAGACGTTCGGTTCGCTGGTGGGCGGCGCACTCGCCGGGGTGACGGGTTCGGCGGCGGCGCTGCGGGCCGCGCTGGAGGCCGTCGTACGGGATCTGCCGGACACGCCCGATCTCGCGGCGCTGACCGGGGAGCCGCTGCCGGTGAAGGCGCTGACGCTGATGCGGCTGTCGCCGGGGACGCCCGGGGACCAGTGGACCCGGCTGCCCAATCCTCTGGTGTGACGGTCCGTTTTGGTGGACACCCCGCTCGGTCCATAAGATCCGCCGATGATCACAAGAAGACGGCTGGCGGCAGGGGCCGGTGCCCTGTCCGCCGCGCTGGCGGTGGGGCTCTCCCTGCCGTCCACGGCGCTCGCCGACGAGACCACGGCCGGACAGCCCAAGGTCAACCTCCTTCTGGACGTGAGCGGTTCGATGCGCGCCCGCGACATCGACGGCCAGTCCCGGATGGCCGCGGCCAAGCAGGCGTTCAACGAGGTGCTGGACGCCACTCCGGAGGACGTCCGGCTCGGCATCCGCACGCTGGGCGCGAACTACCCCGGCGACGACCGCAAGAAGGGCTGCCGGGACACCGCGCAGCTCTACCCGGTCGGCCCGCTGGACCGCACCGAGGCCAAGACGGCCGTCGCCACCCTGGTGCCGACCGGCTGGACGCCGATCGGTCCGGCGCTGCTGAAGGCGGCCGACGACCTGGACGGCGGCACCGGCTCCAAGCGGATCGTGCTGATCAGCGACGGTGAGGACACCTGCGCCCCGCTCGACCCGTGCGAGGTCGCCCGCGAGATCGCGGCCAAGGGCATCGGGCTGACCATCGACACCCTCGGTCTGGTGCCCAACACGAAGATGCGGCAGCAGCTCAGCTGTATCGCGGAGGCGACCGGCGGCACCTACACCTCGGTCGAGCACACCGACGATCTCGCCGACCGGGTCAACCAGTTGGTGGACCGGGCGGCGGACCCGGTGGTGACCCCGGTGGTCACCCAGGGCGGCTCGGAGTGCGCCAAGGCGCCGACCCTCGAGTCCGGTCTGTACACCGACCGCGAGGAGTTCGGGCAGCAGCGCTGGTACCGGGTCGACCTGCGGCCGGGCCAGGAGCTGCGCGCCTCGGTGAGCGTGTCCGCGGACCGCGCGGTGAACCCCGGCTACGGGGTGCTGCTGCGGGCCGTCACGGTGCACGAACGCGAGATAGTGCGCGGCGAGGCGGCGGGCGACGGCCGTACGGACGTGATCTCGACGGGCCTGCGCTACCCCAAGCCGGAGACCGACGAGGACGAGGACGACGCCTCCGTCGAGACCGTGTGCCTCCAGGTGGCCAACTCCTTCTCGCCGGCCTCCGGCGTCAAGACCACGCCCGGCCTCCCGCTGGAGCTGACCCTCGACGTGGTGGACGGGCCGAGCGAGTCGGACGACGTGGCCGCCTTCGGTCTGGGACGCGGCTGGTGGCTGCTGGGCGCGCTGATCGTCGCCGGGTTCCTCGCCGGTGTGGTGTGGGGCTGGGTGTCGCGCTGGCGGATCGCGGTCTGGAGGACCAACTGATGCGTATCCCGCGTTTCTCCAAGGTGTTCGGTACGGCGCTGCTCCTGCTGGGCCTGGCCGTGGCTCCCGCGGCCGCGGACGGCACCGACGCCGGGGACGCGCCCACCGAGGCGGGCACGTCCTTCCGTACGGCCACCGAGATCGACCAGGGGCAGACCGCGACGGCGGACGCCTCCGCGGGCGACTACCTGTACTGGTCGTTCCCGGCGGACGCGGAGCAGCGGCCGACGGTCCGGGCGACGGTGAAGCTGCCCAAGACGCACGCCGCCGAGACCTGGCAGATCGACGTGTACGACGGTCTGCGCCGCCGTCAGGCCTGCCAGTGGGGCGCGCAGACCCGCACCGCCGCGGCGGACGCGGGCAGCGTGGAACTGGCCTGTGTGCTGCGCACGGTGCGGGCCTGGTCGGAGCCGTGGGCGAACGACCCGCTGCCGGGCACGTACTACGTCCGGCTGACCGCCGTCGGCCTGCCCACCGGGGACCTGGGGCTGCCGGTCGGCGCCGAACTGCGGGTGGATTCCAAGGACATGGGCGGCGCGGCGGCGGTGGACGGCCGGCTGGCCGAGCCGCTGGTGCCGGGCAGCGCGGTGGCGGCCGCGGAGCCGGACGAGGACGCGTCGTCGGCGGTGCTCTCGAGCATCGAGCCGGAGGACGGCTGGGCCTCCGGCTGGTGGTCCGACCGCTGGGTGTGGACGGCGGTGGGCGGTGTGCTCGCGGCACTGGCCGGGATCGGCGGGTACGCGCTGACGCGCGGCTCGGGGCGTCCGTCCCGGGTTCCGCCGAACGCGTGACCCCCTGAACACCCCTGGGAAGGCCCGCCCCCGCGCGGGCCTTTCTCGTCTCTCGTTCCCTCGGGTCTCATTCCCTCAGGGCTTTGGCGATCGCCCCGTCGCCGGTCACGGTGACCCGCCCGTCCCGCACCGCGTCGGCCAGGGCGGCCTCGCCGCGCGCGACGGCCGTGCAGGTGCCGACGTCCAGGACGAGCCTCGCGTCGGGCTCGCCGGGGGCGGGGCCGTCGCCGTAGAGGGGACCGTCCTCGGCGCCGACGTACAGATGGAACTCCCCCTCGTCGAGGCGGACTTCGACGACACCCTGGCCCTCCAGCCCGCGCAGCAGCGGCAGCGCGAACCAGTGGGCGCGCACCGCGTCGGTGGGCCGCCGCTCGCCCAGCTCGGCCTGCCCCCACGCGCCGACGGCCTGGAGCACCGGCAGCAACTCGCGTCCGCGCGGGGTGAGTTCGTAGACGTAGGCCGCGCCGGGCGGCGGCAGCCGGCGCCTGGTGGTCAGCCCGTCGCGCTCCATGTCCTTCAGCCGCGAGGCGAGGACGTCCGTGCTGACGCCCGGCAGGTCCGCGTGCAGGTCGGTGTAGCGTCGCGGGCCGGCCAGCAGCTCACGGACGATCAGCAGGGTCCAGCGGTCGCCGATGACGTCGAGCGCGCGGGCGGCGGAACAGTACTGGTCGTAGCTTCGGCGAGGTGGCATGCGACGCAGTCTAGACATGTTGTTGGACTTTCCAAGCGACTACTTGGTAAAACCAAGTGACACTGGTTACCTGGAGGGGCGCATGGAGTTCCGGCAGTCGAGCAAGCTCAGCGAGGTCTGTTACGAGATCCGCGGCCCGGTCATCGAGCAGGCCAACGCGCTGGAGGAGGCCGGGCACAGCGTGCTGCGCCTCAACACCGGCAACCCGGCCCTGTTCGGCTTCGAGGCGCCGGAGGAGATCCTCCAGGACATGATCCGGATGCTGCCGCGGGCGCACGGCTACACCGACTCGCGCGGCGTCCTCTCCGCCCGCCGCGCGGTCGCCCAGCGCTACCAGACGCTCGGCCTGGAGGTGGACGTCGACGACGTGTTCCTCGGCAACGGCGTGTCGGAGCTGGTCTCCATGGCCGTCCAGGCGCTGCTCGAGGACGGCGACGAGGTCCTCATCCCCGCCCCCGACTTCCCCCTCTGGACGGCGGTGACGACCCTCGCGGGCGGCAAGGCTGTCCACTACCTGTGCGACGAGCAGGCCGAGTGGTACCCCGACCTGGCCGACATGGAGTCGAAGATCACCGACCGGACCAAGGCGGTCGTGATCATCAACCCGAACAACCCGACCGGCGCGGTCTACCCGAAGGAGATCGTCGAGGGCATCCTCGACCTGGCCCGGCGGCACGGCCTGATGGTCCTCGCCGACGAGATCTACGACCAGATCCTCTACGACGACGCCGTCCACCACTCGGCCGCCGCCCTCGCCCCCGACCTGGTGGTGCTGACCTTCTGCGGCCTGTCGAAGACGTACCGGGTGGCGGGATTCCGCTCCGGCTGGCTGGTGGTGACGGGCCCCAAGCAGCACGCGCGCGACTACCTGGAGGGCCTGACCATGCTGGCCTCCATGCGGCTGTGCGCCAACGCGCCCGCCCAGTACGCCATCCAGGCCGCGCTCGGCGGCCGGCAGTCCATCGCCGACCTCACCGCACCCGGCGGGCGCCTGCACGAACAGCGCAATGTGGCCTGGGAGAAGCTGAACGAGATCCCCGGCGTGTCGTGCGTGAAGCCGAAGGGCGCGCTGTACGCCTTCCCCCGCATCGACCCCAAGGTGCACCCGATCCACGACGACGAGAAGTTCGTCCTGGACCTGCTGCTCCGCGAGAAGATCCAGGTCGTCCAGGGCACCGGCTTCAACTGGCCCGCCCCCGACCACTTCCGCATCCTCACCCTCCCCCACGCGGACGACCTGGAGGCGGCGATCGGACGGATCGGACGGTTCCTGAGCGGATACCGGCAGTAGGCCCCACGTAACCTGGCCGCATGGGTGATCTCTTCCTCGTGCGGCACGGTGAGACCGAGTGGTCCCGGTCCGGACGGCACACCGGATCGACGGACGTCCCGCTGACCGAGCACGGCCGGGAGGAGGCGCGGCGGCTGGTGCCGCTGATCCGCTCCCACCGGATCGGGGCCGCGTTCGTCAGCCCCTTGCAGCGGGCGCGCGAGACCGCGGAGCTCATCGGGTTGCAGGAGGTGCGGGTGGACGCCGATCTGCGGGAGTGGGACTACGGGGCCTACGAGGGCGTCACCACCGTCGAGATCCAGCGCGAGCGGCCCGGCTGGTTCCTGTTCCGGGACGGGGTCGCGCCGGGGCCCGCGGCGCGGCCCGGGGAGACGCCGGAGCAGATCGGGGAGCGGGCCGACCGGATGCTGGGCAAGGTGGACGCGGCACTCGCCAACACCGAGGGCGCCGTGGTGCTGGTCGCGCACGGGCACATCCTGCGGGTGCTGACCGCGCGGCGGCTCGGTTTGCCGCCGCACGACGGGGCGCTGTTCCAGCTGGCCACGGGAGCGCTGTGCCGGCTGGGCACGGAGCACGGGCGGCCGGTGATCGCCGGCTGGAATGTCAGACCCCCGTCGTAGCCTTCGAGGCGATGGGTCCTGACCCGCCGCCGGGAAGGAGCACGCCGTGACCCGACCGCCCACCGCCGCGCAGCGGCGTGTCGTCGACGCCGCCGATCCGGTCACCGGACGGCTGAAGGGAACCGAGGCGCAGCTCGCCGCACTGGTGAAGCGGGGGCTCGCCTTCCGGCATCCCCGGCCGCCGCACGACCACTTCCTCACCCCGGCCGGACACCGGCTGCGGGAGGCCGAGCCCACGGCGCCTCCCCCGCCGCCCGCGCCCGCCGAACGCACCGGCGTCTTCGCCGCCCGTCTAGGTGGTGAGGAGGACGTGCCTGCATCGGGCCCGGCCCGGGTCCGCGAGGTGCACAGTGCCTGGCAGGGTCTGCTGGAGCTGCGCCGGATGACCAACCCGGACGGTGCCACGGACCGGCCGTGCGGCTGGGAGCGGACACATCTGGTGCAGGCCGCCGCGCTCGCCCTGGAGGCCGCCGGACACCGGCCGGAGGGACCCGGCTCACCGGGGTACCGGGTGCGCGCCACCCCGCAGCCGGAGGCCGTCGCCGTGCACGAACCGGACACCGAGGCGCTGCGGGCCTGCGCGGCCACGCTGGAGGGGGCGGGCTGGCAGGCCGGCGAGCACACGGAGCCGCGGACCCGGGCGCGCTATCTGCTGGCCTCCCCTCGGCGGGCGTGAGACCCGCGCATGCCAAGATCGGACGAAGCAACCGCCGACCGACAGGGGACATGGTGAGCACGCCGTTTTCCGTACCGGTGACCGTCCGCGGGTACGAGACCGACACCCAGGGCCACCTCAACCAGGCCGTCTACCTCAACTACGCCGAACACGCCCGCTGGTCCCTGCTCCAGGCGGCCGGCATCCGCCAGGCCGCCCTCCAGGCGAAGGGCGTGGGACCGGTGGCGCTGGAGACGACCATCCGCTACCTGCGGGAGCTGCTGGCGGGCGACGAGGTCGAGGTGACCTGCGAGTTCGTGTGGGGAGACGGCAAGACGTTCCGGATCCGCCAGCACATCGTGAAGGCCGACGGCACGGTCGCCGCGGAGATCGAGGCGGTCGGCGGCCTGCTCGACCTGAAGGAGCGACGGCTGCTCCCCGATCCGCGCGAACGCTTCAAGGAACTGGCCGCGGATCCCGCGGTGTTCGGGCTCTGAGCCCCATGGCGACACGACACGTCAAGCCGAGCCTGTACATCTCGGTCGACATCGAGGCGGACGGCCCGATCCCAGGGCCGTACTCCATGCTGAGCCTGGGGGCGGCGGTCGCCGGTGTGCAGGACGCCGACGGGTTCACCGCGGCCGATCCCGAGCGGCGCACGTTCTATCGCGAACTGCGGCCGATCAGCGACGAGTTCGTGCCCGAGGCGCTCACGGTGAGCGGGCTGGACCGCGACCGGCTGCGCGCGGAGGGCCTGGACCCGGCCCTCGCGCTCGCCCAGTTCGTCCGCTGGGTGCGCGAGGTGGGCGCCGAGGCGGGCGCCCAGCCGGTGATGTGCGGCTACCCGGCGTCGTACGACTGGACGTTCCTGTACTGGTACCTGATCCGCTTCACCGGCGAGAGCCCCTTCGGGCACTCCGGCTGCCTGGACATGAAGACGCTGTACGCGACGAAGGCCGGCGTCCCGCTGCGGGCCGTCGCCAAGCGCTCCATGCCTCCCGAAACGCTGCCACGGCGCCGCCATACACATCACGCACTGGACGACGCCGTGGAGCAGGCGGAACTGTTGATCAACCTCATGAAGTGGCCGGGGCCCGGGTCGTCGCCCCGGTGATCTCCTCTCCCGCTTCCATCGGGTGGGTGACGTCCTGGGCGTCGCGGCCCTTGCCGAGGTGGTTGAAGACGAAGTTCAGCAGGACGGCGGCGACACAGCCGGTCGAGATGCCGGAGTCCAGGACGATCTTCGCGGTCTCCGGGAAGGCGTGGTAGAACTCCGGCGCGGTGATCGGGATGATGCCGACGGCCAGGGAGACCGCCACGATCAGCACGTTGTTGTCCTTGTCCAGGCCGGCCCGCACCAGGGTCTGGATGCCGCTCGCGGCGACCGAGCCGAACAGGACGACGCCCGCGCCGCCGAGGACCGGGCGGGGCACGACGGCGATGAGCGAGGCGGCGACCGGGCACAGGCCCATCAGCACCAGGAAGCCACCGCCCGCGGCGACGACGAACCGGCTGCGGATCCGGGTCATCGCGACGAGGCCGATGTTCTGTGCGAAGGCGCTGCACATGAAGCCGTTGAAGACGGGGCTGATGGCGGAGCCGAGGGTGTCGGCGCGCAGCCCGGCGGCGATGGTCCTCTCGTCGGCCGGGCGGTCGACGATCTCGCCGAGCGCGAGCATGTCGGCGGTCGACTCGGTCATCGAGACGACCATCACCACGCACATGGAGAGGATGGCGGCGAGCTGGAACTGCGGGGCGCCGAAGTGGAACGGCGTCGGGAAGCCGACGATGTCCGCGTCGGCGACGGGGCTGAAGTCGGTCACGCCGAGCGGGATCGCCACCAGCGTGCCGGCGACCAGGCCGAGCAGCACGGCGATCTGCTTGACGAAGCCGCGGGTGAAGCGGCGCAGCAGCAGCACGATCACCAGGGTCGCGCCGGCCAGGCCCAGGTTGGTGACGGAGCCGAAGTCGTCGGCGGTGGGGCTGGATCCCTGGGCCCAGCCGAAGGCGACCGGGAGCAGCGAGATGCCGATCAGGGTGATCACGGTGCCGGTGACGACCGGCGGGAAGAACCGGACCGCCTTGCTGAAGAAGGGGGCGGCGAGGAAGCCGAGGAGGCCCGCGACGATCACCGCGCCGAAGATGATCGGCAGGGCGTCGGACTTGTCGTCGGTGGCGGCGACGATCGCGGTCATGGGGGCGACACCGGCGAAGGTGACGCCGTTGACGAAGGGGAGCCGGGCGCCGATCTTCCAGATGCCCAGGGTCTGCAGGAAGGTGGCGAGGCCCGCGGTGAACAGGCAGGCGCCGGTGAGGAAGGTCAGTTCGGTGCCGGAGAGGCCGATGGCCGCGCCGACGATCAGGGGCGGGGCGACGACTCCCGCGTACATGGCGGCCACGTGCTGCAGGCCGGTGGTCGCCATCTTCAGGGGCGGAAGCTTCTCGTCGACGGGATGCACGCCGGAACGCGCGGTGGGGTCCTCGGGGGACATGGGCGGTACGGCTTCGGGCTGAGCGGCCACGGCGGCTCCTCCGGTCGGGTACACGTCGGCTCTGACGTGGGTGTCAGGGAGGTGGTGCGGTTGTGGTCGTGCGGGACCGTTGGGGGGGTGGCGCTGGGGGGAACGGTGACCGTTCCGGGGCGCGTGCGTCCACACGCGCCCCGGAGACGGCTGCCGTGGATCCCGCTCGGATCCACGGGTCCCGGCCGGGAGCCGTCCCTCTCGGCCGGAGTCTTGTGAAGCGGGTCAGCCCTGTGCGGCGATGCGCGCCAGGCGCTGGGCTTCCTCGCGGGTGGAGCGGGCGACGGCGTCCTCGTCGACGGTGAGCAGGCGGCCGCCCTCGACGATCTGCCGGCCGTTGACGAAGGAGGCGGTCACCGGGGCGGCGGCGCCGAAGACCAGCGCGGTCACCGGGTCGGCGATCGAGGCGTGGGCGAGCGTGTCCATCCTCCACAGCACCACGTCGGCCAGCTTGCCCGGCTCCAGCGAGCCGATCTGCTCGGCGCGGCCGAGGACCTGGGCGCCGCCGAAGGTGCCGAGCCGCAGCGCCTGACGGGCGTTCAGCGCGGCCTCGCGGTGCGTGCCCAGGCGGTTGATCAGCAGGGCGTTGCGCAGTTCGGTGTGGAGTTCACCGGACTCGTTGGAGGCGGTGCCGTCGACACCGAGGCCGACCGGGACGCCCGACCTCAGCATGTCGGGGACGCGGGCGATGCCCGCGGCGAGGCGGGCGTTGGACGACGGGCAGTGGGCGACGCCGGTCTTCGTGCGGGCGAAGGCGGCGATGTCGGAGTCGGTCATGTGGACGCAGTGCGCCATCCACACGTCCTCGCCGAGCCAGCCGGTGGACTCGAAGTAGTCCGTCGGGCCCATCCCGAACAGCTCGTGGCAGAACTTCTCCTCCTCGACCGTCTCCGAGCCGTGGGTGTGCAGCCGCACGCCGAGCCGGCGGGCCAGCTCGGCGCCCTCCCGCATGAGTTCGGTGGAGACGGAGAACGGCGAGCAGGGGGCGACCGCCACCTGGGTCATGGCGTCGAAGGAGGCGTCGTGGTGCTGCTTGACGGTCTCCTCGGTGGCGGCGAGCGCACCCTCGAGCGTCTCGACGGCGAAGTCCGGCGGCAGGCCGCCGTCCTTCTCGCTGCGGTCCATCGAGCCGCGGGCCAGCGTGAACCGGACGCCCATCTCGGCGGCGGCGCGGATGATCGAGCCGGAGATGTCGCCGGAGCCGTGCGGGAACACGTAGTGGTGGTCCATGGCGGTGGTGACACCGCCGCGGGCCATCATGGCGAGGGATCCCTGCGCGGCCGCGTACGTCATCCGCTCGTCGATGCGCGCCCACGTCGGGTACAGCGCGACCAGCCAGTTGAACAGGTTGTGGTCGGTGGCCAGGCCCCGGGTGATCCACTGGTAGAAGTGGTGGTGGGTGTTGACCAGACCGGGCGTGGCCAGATGGCCGCTCGCGTCGATCCGGCGTACCACGTTCTCCAGCCCCTCGGGGGCCCGGCCCGCTCCGACCGACTCGATGCGGTTGCCGGCGAGCACGAGGTACCCGGAGGCGTACTCGGTGTCGCCCGCGTCCACGGTGGCGATCGCACAGTTCTCGATGACGATGCGCTGGGCTGCCGATGGTGCCATGGCGCTTCCTTGTCTTTCAGTGGCGGCCCGTGAACGGTGAGGTGTCCACGGGGAGGGCACGGCAGGACCCTAGGAGGATTTGAGTGCCGGGGCCGGCCGGCGGCTCCGGGTGCCGAGATGGTGGAAGAACAGGTTGAGGGTGACCGCGACGAGCGCGCCGGCGCTGATGCCGGATCCGAGCACGGTCTGCGCCCAGGCCGGGAAGTCGGCGTAGAAGGTCGGAGCGGCCAGCGGGATGATGCCGGCGCCGAGAGCCACGGCCACCAGGATGATGTTGGAGCTGTCGTCGAGGCCCGCCTCCGACAGGGTGCGGATGCCGCTGACGGCGATCGAGCCGAACAGCACGATACCGGCGCCGCCGAGGACCGGCATGGGGACCAGGGAGACCACCGCGCCGAGGACGGGGAAGGCGCCGAGGACGAGCAGGGTGGCGCCGGCGACGGCGACGACGTAGCGGCTGCGTACCCGGGTGAGGGAGACGACGCCGACGTTCTGAGCGAAGGCGGAGGTGGGGAAGCCTCCGAAGACCGGGCCGATCAGGGTGGCGATGCCGTCGGTGCGCAGGCCGCGGGTGATGGTCCCGGCGTTGGCGCGGCGGTCGCAGATCTCGCCGAGGGCGAGCATGCCGGCGCTCGACTCGGTCATCAGCACGAGCATCACGATGCACAGCGACAGGATCGCCGCGGGCTGGAACTCGGGTGCGCCGAAGGCGAACGGGGCGGGCAGCGCGGCGACGGGCGCCGACTTGAGGGCGCTGAAGTCGGCCATGCCGAAGGGGATGGCGGCCAGGGTGCCGACGAGCAGTCCGAACAGCAGGGCGACCTGCTTGACGAAGCCGCGGCCGAACCGCTGGACGAGCAGGATGACGGCGAGGGTGAACCCGGCGAGCGCCAGGTACCTCATGGCGCCGAAGTCGGCGGCGGTCTTGTCGCCGCCCTGCGCCCAGCTCACCGGGACGGGCATCAGCGTGACGCCGATCAGGGTGATCACCACGCCGGTGACCAGGGGCGGGAAGAAGCGCAGCAGCCGCCCGAAGAACGGGCCGACCGCCAGGCAGAAGACGCCGGCGACCATCACCGCGCCGTAGATCGCGGGGAGTTGGCGGCCCGGGTCGTTGGTCTCGGCGATCGCGAGGATCGGGGCGATGCCGGCGGAGGAGGCCGCGTTGACGAAGGGCAGCCGGTTGCCGACGAAGCCCTTGACGCCGATGGTCTGCAGGATGGTCGCGACACCCGCGATGAGCAGGCTCGCGGCGATCAGCCGGGTGCGGGCCGCGACGTCGAGTCCGCAGGCCTGGCCGATGATGAGCGGAGGAGTGACAACGCCCGCGTACATCGCGGCGATGTGCTGGAGCGCGGCGGGGACGAGCCGCGAGGGGTGGAGCTTCTCGTCCACCGGGTGCACGGACGTGACGGCGTCCTCGGTGTGCACCGGCGGGGTGGAACAAGGGGCTTTCACCGGCCCCTGTGCAGGCTGTGCCATGGTGTTCCCTCCGGTGTGGCGCGCCCCCGGTCCGGGTGGCCGGACCGGGGGCGCGCGTCCCGCGTCAGAGGTTGGTCATGTCGACCGGGATACGGGCCTCGCAGCCGTCCCGCAGGATGGTGGCCTCGATCAGGCCGTAGGGACGGTCCGCGGCGAAGTACACCTCGTTGTCGTTCTTCAGCCCGAACGGCTCCAGGTCCACCAGGAAGTGGTGCTTGTTCGGGAGGGAGAAGCGGACCTCGTCGATCTCGCTGCGGTTGTTGATGATCCGCGAGCCCATCTGGTACAGCGTCTGCTGCAGCGACAGGGAGTACGTCTCGGCGAAGGCCTGGAGCATGTGCTTCTTGACCTGCTCGTAGGACTTCTCCCAGTTGGGCATCTTCTGCTCGTCGTCGGTCCAGTTGAACCGCCAGCGGCCGGAGACCTGGGTGGCCAGGATGCGGTCGTACGCCTCCTGGAGGGTCGTGTACTTGTCCTTGACGTAGCCCCAGAACTCGGAGTTCGTCGAGTTCATCACGACCAGGTCCTTGAGGCCGGAGACGACCTCCCACCGCTCACCGTCGTAGGTGATCTGGGTGACGCGGACCTCCTGGCCCTTGCGGACGAAGGAGTGCTTGACGTCGTCGGCGCCGATGAACTTGCTGTTGGCGTCGGAGGTCTCGATCCGCTCCCAGGCGTACTCCTCGATGCGGATCCGCGCCCGGTGGATCGGCTCCTGGCTGGTGACGAAGTGCCGGGCGAGGTGGATGCCGAACTGCTCGGCGGACTCGATGCCGTACTCCTTGGCGAACGCGAACACCGTGTTCTTGGTGGTGTCGGTCGGGAGCACGTTGGCGTTGGAGCCGGAGTAGTGGACCTCTTCCATGTCGCCGCTGAGCGCCACGGAGACGTTCAGGTCCTTGATGTGGTGGGTGGCGCCGTCCCGCGTGATCTTTACGACTCGGTTCTCGGCCTTGCCGTACTGGTTCTGTCCCAGGATCGTGGGCATTGTCTGCTAGCTCCCTCGGTAAACGGAGTAGCCGAACGGGTTGAGCAGCAGCGGTACGTGGTAGTGCTCGCCCGGTACGACGGCGAAGGTGATCGCCACCTCGGGGAAGAACACCGCGGCACCGCTGTCCCGATTCGCGGGGGCGTCCTGCTGCGCATCGGCTTGCTTCTTCTCGAAGTACGGTTCGACGGCGAAGTCGAGCCGTACGTGGGTCGTCCCCTCCGGCAGGGCCGGAAGGTCCTTGCACCGGCCGTCGGCGTCGGTCGCGCTGCCGCCGAGCGCCTGCCAGTCCGCGTCCCTGCCGGCGCGGGCGGAGAGCCGGACGGCGACGCCCTCGGCGGGGCGGCCGACGGAGGTGTCCAGGATGTGCGTGGACACGGAGGCGGTGGTGCTGGTGCTCATGGTGTCAGGCGTCCTCTTCGACGAGTCGGGCCAGTCGGATGCGGTTGATCTTCCCCAGCTCGGTGCGGACGATCTCCCGCTCCTCCGCCGGCGTGTTCCCGATCCGCTCCTTGACCGCGTCCCGCATCTGCTCGCCGGTCCTGCCGGTGGCGCAGATCAGGAAGACGTGGCCGAACTTCTCCTGGTAGGCCAGGTTCAGTTCGAGCATCTCCGCCTTGAGCGCGTCGGAGGCGCCGGCCATGCCGCGCTGTTCGCGGGCGGAGGTCGGGTCGCCGGGCTTGGGGCGGCCGATCGGCGGGTGCCCGGCCATCGCCTCGGCGAGGTCCGTCTCGGTCAGGTCGGCCATGGCGGCGTCGCTGGCCGCGTACAGGTCCTCGGCCGAGGCGTAGGGTCGGGCGGCGAGCAGCCGCTTGGCCCAGCTCGTGGAGGCACACGCCTCGTGGAGCGCGGCGAAGGCCGCGGACTCCTGAAGAGCGTTGAACCGGGTGAGGCCCGGCGGCGGCGTGGAAGTGGAAGTCACAGGAGCCTCCGTGGCCGTTTCGGCCATCGTGCTGAACGGGCTGCGGATAGCTAACGCCCTGCGAAACAGCACGTCAACACTTTGTTGAAAATTCGCGGTAACAAAAGCGGGATGACAAAAGCCGCCGCCCCGGACCGGGACGGCGGCCGCACACGACTCGCCACGAGGGCCGTCCGGCCCTCCTCCTCGCGGTTTCGATCCCGACTCCGGCGTCAGCCTTCCTTCTCGCGGTTGAGGTAGTTGTAGACCGTGAAGCGGCTGACGCCGAGCGCGCCGGCCACGGTCTCCACGCCGTGCCGCACGGCGAAGGCACCGCGCGCCTCCAGGGACCGCACGATCTCCTGCTTGGCCCGGCGGTCCAGGTCGGCGAGCGGCATGCCGCGCTTGCGCTCCATGGCGGCCAGGATGTGGTCGAGGGAGTCCGCGAGCTGCGGCAGCCGTACGGCCACCACGTCGACGCCCTCCCAGGAGAGCACGACGTCGTCGGGGCCGGCCTCGTCGGGCGGCAGCATCACCCCGCCCATGGCGTCGACCAGCGGCTTCACCGCCGTGATGAAGGGCTCGTCACCCGCGCCGGTCACCGGTCACCCTCCCCCACCACGTTGACCTGGAGCGAGACACGGGTGGCGCCGGCGTTCAGGGCCTTGCGCAGCAGGGCGTCCACGGCGGTCAGCACCTGGTCGGCGCCGCCCTCCGCGGTGTTGCCGAACGGGCCGACGTCGACCTCGTCCAGCTCGGCGGCCTCGATGACCTCACGCGCCACCACCGCGTGCGCGGGGGCCTCGTCGAGGTCGAAGGGCTCGGTTGTGAATTCCACTCGCAGTCGCACGGGCTCAACCTAACGCGCGCGGCGGACGTTCGGGCAGGCCTGGGGCCCGGTCCCTCTTGACAGCCTCCCGACGTCCAGGCAGTCTTCCTCACGTCTTCCGGTAAGCAGAAATCAACTTCCGCAATGCGAAAGAGCAGGGCGGAGGGCAAGTCAGGAAGGGAGCGCGGATCCGATGCCAGGTTTTGAATCCAGCACAGCCGCAGACCAGCGCTTCAACGTCAACCTGTCGATCCTCTTCACGGAACTCCCGCTCCTGGAGCGCCCCGCGGCCGCCGCCGCGGCCGGCTTCACCGCGGTCGAGCTGTGGTGGCCCTGGATCGACACCCCCACCCCCGAGCGGTCCGAGCTGGACGCGCTGAAGAAGGCGATCGAGGACGCGGGCGTACAGCTCACCGGCCTCAACTTCTACGCCGGGCAGCTCCCGGGCCCGGACCGCGGCGCCCTGTCGGTGCCGGGCGCCGAGTCGGAGCGGTTCCGCGCCAACATCGACGTGGCCGCCGACTTCGCCGCCTCCCTCGGCTGCAAGGCGCTCAACGCGCTGTACGGCAACCGCGTGGAGGGCGTCGACCCGGCCGAGCAGGACGCGCTGGCGCTTCAGAACCTGACCCTCGCGGCCCGGGCCGCCGACCGGATCGGCGCGATCCTGCTGATCGAGGCGCTGAACCAGCCCGAGTCGCCGCTGTACCCGCTGGTGAGCGCGCCCGCCGCGGTCGGCGTCGTCGACAAGGTCAACGAGGCGACGGGACTGGGCAACGCCAAGTTCCTGATGGACCTCTACCACCTGTCCATGAACGGCGAGGACCTGCCGTCGGTGATCGAGCGGTACGCCGCGAAGACCGGCCACGTGCAGATCGCCGACAACCCCGGCCGCGGCGCCCCCGGCACCGGCACCCTGCCGCTGGAGGACCTGCTCGACCAGCTGAGGAAGGCCGGTTACGACGGCTGGGTCGGCCTGGAGTACAAGCCGGGCGACCGCCCGAGTGCGGAGGCCTTCGACTGGCTGCCCGCCGAGGCCCGCGCCGCCCGCTGACCACCTTGCACCAAGAGAGGCACCCCATCATGAGCAACCTTCCCAAGATCGCCTGGATCGGCCTCGGCATCATGGGCTCCCCCATGTCCGAGAACCTGCTCAAGGCGGGTTACGACGTCACCGGCTTCACCCTCGAGCAGGAGAAGCTGGACCGCCTGGCCGCCGCGGGCGGCGCCGCCGCCTCGTCGATCGCCGAGGCCGTGCGCGACGCCGACGTGGTCATCACGATGGTGCCCGCCTCCCCGCAGGTCGAGGCCATCGCCTACGGTCCGGACGGCATCCTCGAGAACGCCAGGTCCGGCGCCCTGCTGATCGACATGTCCTCGATCACCCCGCAGACCTCGGTCGACCTGGCGAAGGCCGCGCGGGACAAGGGCATCCGCGTCCTGGACGCCCCGGTGTCCGGCGGCGAGGCCGGCGCCATCGAGGCCGTGCTGTCCATCATGGTCGGCGGCGAGCAGGCCGACTTCGACCAGGCCAAGCCGATCCTCGAGGCGCTGGGCAAGACCATCGTGCTGTGCGGCCCGCACGGCTCCGGCCAGACCGTGAAGGCCGCCAACCAGCTGATCGTCGCCGTGAACATCCAGGCGTGCGCCGAGGCCGTGGTCTTCCTGGAGAAGTCGGGCGTGGACCTGAAGGCCGCACTGGACGTCCTCAACGGCGGCCTGGCGGGCTCGACCGTGCTGACGCGGAAGAAGGACAACTTCCTGAACCGCGACTTCAAGCCGGGCTTCCGCATCGACCTGCACCACAAGGACATGGGCATCGTCACCGACGCCGCCCGCAACGTCGGTGCCGCCCTGCCGGTCGGCGCCGTGGTGGCCCAGCTGGTCGCGTCACTGCGCGCCCAGGGCGACGGCGGCCTGGACCACTCGGCCCTGCTGCGGGCCGTGGAGCGCCTGTCGGGCGCCCAGGTCTGACCGGCCCCACCGAGACCCCGGGCGGCGCCGCCGCTGACACCTGTCCTGTCGCGCCCAGGCGGCGGCGTCGCCCGGAATCCACTTCAACAAACTGTTGACGCCCAGATCGGCCCACTTCTAGGCTCCACAAAGCGGAAATGGTTTTCCGCTGCCCCTCGTACGGAAGGTCCACGATGTCGAAGCGCGTGCTCACCACCGAGTCCGGCGCCCCGGTCGCCGACAACCAGAACTCCGCCTCCGCCGGCGTCGGCGGCCCGCTCCTGCTCCAGGACCAGCACCTCCTGGAGAAGCTGGCGCGCTTCAACCGGGAGCGCATCCCGGAGCGCGTGGTGCACGCGCGCGGCTCCGGCGCCTACGGCTACTTCGAGGTGACGGACGACGTCACCGGCTACACCCACGCCGACTTCCTGAACACCATCGGCAAGCGCACCGAGGTCTTCCTGCGCTTCTCCACCGTGGCCGACTCGCTCGGCGGCGCGGACGCGGTGCGCGACCCGCGCGGCTTCGCGGTGAAGTTCTACACCGAGGAAGGCAACTACGACCTCGTCGGGAACAACACCCCGGTGTTCTTCATCAAGGACCCGATCAAGTTCCCCGACTTCATCCACTCGCAGAAGCGCGACCCGTTCACCGGCAAGCAGGAGCCGGACAACGTCTGGGACTTCTGGGCCCACTCCCCCGAGGCCACCCACCAGGTGACGTGGCTGATGGGCGACCGCGGCATCCCGGCGTCGTACCGCCACATGAACGGCTACGGCTCGCACACCTACCAGTGGACGAACGAGGCGGGCGAGGCCTTCTTCGTGAAGTACCACTTCAAGACGAACCAGGGCATCCGCTCCCTGTCCACCGAGCAGGCCCAGGAGCTCGCGGGCAAGGACCCCAACTCCCACCAGACGGACCTGCTCCAGGCCATCGAGCGGGGCGTGAACCCGTCCTGGACGCTGTACGTGCAGCTCATGCCGGCGGCGGAGGCGGCGGACTACCGCTTCAACCCGTTCGACCTGACCAAGGTGTGGCCGCACAAGGACTACCCGCTGCAGCGCGTGGGCCGCCTGGTGCTGGACCGCAACCCCGACAACGTCTTCGCCGAGGTCGAGCAGGCCGCGTTCTCCCCGAACAACTTCGTGCCGGGCATCGGCCCGTCCCCGGACAAGATGCTCCAGGGCCGGCTCTTCGCCTACGCCGACGCGCACCGCTACCGCCTGGGCGTCAACCACACCCAGCTCGCGGTGAACGCGCCGAAGGCGACCGTCGCGAACAACTACGGCCGCGACGGCCTGATGGCGGTCAACGGCCAGGGCCGCCACGCCAAGAACTACGAGCCGAACTCGTACGACGGCCCGGTCGAGACCGGCCGCCCGCTGTCCGCCCCGCTCGCGGTGGCCGGGTACACCGGCAACCACGCGGCGCCGCAGCACACCAAGGACGACGACTTCTTCCAGGCGGGCGAGCTGTACCGGCTGATGAGCGCGGAGGAGAAGTCCCGGCTCGTCGCCAACATCGCCGGCGGTCTCTCCCAGGTCTCCCGCGACGACGTGATCGAGAAGAACCTGGCCCACTTCCACGCCGCCGACCCGGAGTACGGCAAGCGCGTGGAGGAGGCGGTCCGCGCCCTGCGCGAGGACTGAACTCCCTGACTCCCTGACCGTGCCCGGCCGCCGGGCGGCCCGGATGAGGGGTGGCCGCCCGCGGTGGGCGGGCACGGACAGGGTGCGGACCGCGGCGGCGTGCGAGCCAGTGCGGTGGTGAAGGAATCGCGACCCCCTTCTCGACCTGAGGGAAGGGAGTTCACGGCTCCGTCGCATCCGCCGCGGTCCCAGCAACACCTCGGCAGGACCCCGGACGAGCGCCGGGTGCGGACGGTCCCGCACCCGGCGCTTTCCCGTGCCCGGCCGCCCGTGCCCGCCGGGGTGCGGATTCATCCGCCGCGCAGCACGCTGAAGGCATGGCACAACCAAGGCAGCATCCGCACGTCGTGGTCCATCCCCCCGCCCTGGACGGATCCCGACGGGTCACGGAGGGCGACGAGACGCTGGGCATCGCCTCGCACGCCGACGACGTCGGCGAGATCCTGCGGCTGGCCGACCTGTACGTGACGGACGTGGCGGAGAACGACCTCATCGAATGGCAGGGCGGCGGCCCCGACGACTGGCCGGGCCTGTCGGAGCACCACGCCGGCTGAACGGCCGTACGTCACCGGCCGTACGGCGGCTACGACATCCTCAAATGAACCTCTGAACCCGTCCCCGCGAGGCGTGAGCGACCCCCGGGGGCGGGCACAGTGCTGTCACGGGACCCGCCGGCACGGGGGCGGCGGGCCCCGGCACGGGGGTGAGCCATGAGCGACGGTACGGCGGGCCTGGAGCCGCACGAGATCGCCCTGCTGCGGGGCGGCCCGCGCGCCGCCGTCACCGTCGCCCTGGTGGCGCTGCATCTGCGGGGCGTGGTGGAACCCGGACGGCCGGGCACGGTGCGCGCGGTGCCCTGGGACGCCGCGGTCTCGCGGCTCTCCTCCCCCTGGGAGGACGTCGTGCACTCCGAGCTGGAGAAGCCGCTTCGGCCACGCCGGCTGACGCGCCGGCCGTACGTGCGGCTGGGCGTGTCCCTGATCCGCGTCCGGCTCGCCGAGGAGGGACTGCTGCGCTGGCCGTTCCTCGGACCGACACGGGCCGCCCGCCGCGACCTGGCGGCGCTGCGGGAACGGCACCCGCCGCCCGCCCGACGGCAGGGACTGACCGACCACGACAGACTGCTGGCCGTCGCCCTGCACGGCGAGGCGGCCCTGCGGGTGCTCGTGCCGCGGTTCGCCTACCGGACGGGGCTGCTGCCCGGCGCCGGGGTGGCGGACCCAGGGAGCCCGGGGTCCTCCTGGGGTTACGGCGGCGGGGCGCACGGCTGCGGCGGGGGCTCCGACTGAGCCGGTGCGGGCATGCCGAAGGGCGGCCCACCCTCCCCGGATGGGCCGCCCTCACCGCTCGGCGCGTCAGGCCTTCAGCGTCTTGATCGAGGTCGGGGCGTGCCCCGGCTCGGTCGCGATGTCCTCGAACTCCACGACGTTGCTGATGTCGTTGGTGCCGGACATGGAGATGTTGGTGACGCGCTCCAGGATCGCCTCGACGACGACCGGCACCTGGAACTCGGCGGCGAGCTTCTTGGCCTGCTCGAAGGCCGCGCCCAGTTCGTTCGGGTCGGTCACCCGGATCGCCTTGCAGCCCAGGCCCTCGGCGACCTTGACGTGGTCGACGCCGTAGACGCCCAGCTCGGGCGAGTTGATGTTCTCGAACTCCAGCTTGACCTGGAAGTCGATCTCGAACGCCCGCTGAGCCTGGCGGATCAGGCCCAGGTAGGAGTTGTTGACCAGCACGTGGACGTACGGGATCTTGTGCTGCGCGCCGACCGCCAGCTCCTCGATCATGAACTGGAAGTCGTAGTCGCCGGAGAGGGCGACGACCTGCGCGTCCGGGTCGGCCTTCGCCACGCCCAGCGCGGCCGGGATGGTCCAGCCGAGGGGGCCCGCCTGGCCGCAGTTGATCCAGTGGCGCGGCTTGTAGACGTGCAGCATCTGGGCGCCGGCGATCTGGGAGAGGCCGATGGTGGAGACGTACCGGGTCTCCGCGCCGAAGGCCTTGTTCATCTCCTCGTAGACGCGCTGCGGCTTGATCGGGACGTTGTCGAAGTGGGTACGGCGCAGCAGGGTCGCCTTCTTCTCCTGCGCGGCGGCGGCCCACGCGGAGCGGTCGGGCAGTTCGCCCTCGGCCTTCAGCTCCCGCGCGACCTCGACGAACAGCTCCAGCGCGGCCTTGGCGTCGGAGGCGATGCCGTAGTCCGGGGCGAAGATCTTGCCGATCTGGGTGGGTTCGACGTCGACGTGGACGAACTTGCGGCCCTGGGTGTAGACGTCGAGCTTGCCGGTGTGGCGGTTGGCCCAGCGGTTGCCGATGCCGAGGACGAAGTCGGACTCCAGGAAGGTCGCGTTGCCGTAGCGGTGCGAGGTCTGCAGGCCGACCATGCCGGCGTTCAGCTCGTGGTCGTCGGGCAGCACGCCCCAGCCCATCAGGGTGGGCACGACCGGGGTGCCGGTCAGTTCGGCGAACTCCACCAGGAGGTCGGCCGCGTCGGCGTTGATGACACCGCCGCCGGCGACGATCAGCGGGCGCTCGGCGGCGTTCAGCATGCCGAGCGCCTTCTCGATCTGGGCGCGGGTCGCGGCCGGCTTGTACACCGGCAGCGGCTCGTACGTCTCCGGGTCGAACTCGATCTCGGTGAGCTGGACGTCGATCGGCAGGTCGATGAGGACCGGGCCGGGACGGCCGGAGCGCATCAGGTGGAAGGCCTGCTGGAAGACGCCGGGGACCTGCGCGGCCTCCAGGACGGTCACCGCCATCTTCGTGACCGGCTTGGCGATGGAGGCGATGTCGACGGCCTGGAAGTCCTCCTTGTGGATCACCGCGGTCGGGGCCTGGCCGGTGATGCACAGGATCGGGATGGAGTCGCCGATGGCCGAGTACAGGCCGGTGATCATGTCGGTGCCGGCCGGGCCGGACGTGCCGATGCACACGCCGATGTTGCCGGGGTGGGTGCGGGTGTAGCCCTCGGCCATGTGGGAGGCGCCCTCGACATGGCGGGCGAGGGTGTGGTTGATGCCGCCGGAGGCCTTGAGGGCCGCGTAGAAGGGGTTGATCGCGGCGCCGGGCACACCGAACGCGTCGGCGACGCCCTCGCGCTTGAGGATCTCGACTGCCGCACGGGCAGCGGTCATACGAGCCATGGGAACTCCTGGTTCGGCTGTCGGATTCGCACTCCCGTCGCGCCCCGCGGTGAGCACCCCTCCGTTGTTCAATTTCCGCATTTTCCGTATTGCGGAAACTAACTTCTACTATCTGGAAGCAAGGTAATGGGGTCGGCGAAAGCCGTCAAGAGACGCTCCAACCAACGGACAAGCGGGCCGCCGCTGGAGCACGATGGAGGGCATGTCCGAGAGCGTGCCGGTGCGCTGCCCGGCCTGCCGGCGGGCCCACGTCTACGCCGCGCCGTCCTATCCGTGCGCGTGCGGCGCGCCCGTCACACCACCGCTCGACCCGCACCCGGCGGCGACCGCCGTCACCCACCGCGCCTGGGACGAGGAGTGGGTGACCGTGCGCTGCCCGGCCTGCGACCGCGTCACCCAGTGGCCCCACCCCGAGCTGGGCTGCCCGTGCGGCACGGTGCTGCGGATACCGGTGGCGGGCGCGCCCGCCGAGCCGCCGGACACCACCCCCGCGCCCACCCGCCCCGCGTTCCAGCCGGTGACCATCCGCACCGCCCGGGACGCGGTCACCGCCGCCGCCCTCTATCTGCGCTGGCTCGGCCACCGGGACGTCCGGCGCGCGGACCGGCGCCCGCCGTCCGGCATCGGCCTCGCCGCCCGCGGCGTGCTCGCCCAGGTCGACCCGACCGTGCGGCCCGCGCAGCCCCGGGACGTGGAGTGCCTGTGGCTGACCGCCATGGCGGAGTCCGCGGCCTGCGTCTACTTCTCCCTCGCCGGGTACACCGACGAGGCCCGCGCCCGCGCCGACACGCTGCGCGTCCCCCTGTTCGTGCTCGACCTGACGGGCACCCCGCAGCCCGTCAACGACCACGCCGACGCGCTCGCCGCCGAGGCCCCCCGCGCATGACGGCGCCGGCTCCCGGTGAACCGGGAACCGGCGCTGCGAACAGGGGTGCTACGGGTTGACGCAGCCGATCGAGCCGACCGGGAAGTCGTTGCCGGTCGACGTGGCGGTGAAGCCGAACGTCACACTGCCGTCCGGCGCGATGGTCCGGTTGTGGTCGGCGTTCCTGACCGTGACCGCACCGTCGGTGCCGGTGCTGAGCGTGCCGTTCCAGACACTGTTGATCCTCGTGCCGGCGCCCGGCTGCCAGCGCACCGCCCAGCCGTTCTGCGGTGCGGTGGCGTGGTTCATCACCTCGACGGAACCCTGGAAGCCGCCGTTCCAGGAGTTCGTCACCGAGTAGACGGCCATGCACCCGGTGTGCGGGTCGGTGGGCGTCGGGGTCGGGGTCGGGGTGCCGTTCGAGCCGCGGATGCCCGTCACCTCGCCGTTGCCGCCGTCGAAGACGATGTCGGAGCAGGAGAAGAAGTTCTCCTGGCTGTCCGAGCGCACCCACTGGATGAACATCACCGCGTCACCCGAGCGGCCGGAGGGCAGCTTCAGGTCCCAGTAGTAGTGGCCGGTCTCGCTGCCCACCGAGCCGGACTGCGGCGGGTTGGTGACCGTCTGGACCAGCTCCAGGTCGTCCCAGCCCAGCTCGGTCGCCGGCGAGTAGCCGGGCTTGGAGACGTACACCCGGAAGTCGCCCGGGTGCGCCGCCCAGTTGCTGTACTTCACCCGGATCGTCGCGCCCGAGGTGAGGTGCGTGCGGGGCCAGTCGGCGCGGGCCGCGTTGTAGCCGGTGAAGTTGTACGGGGAACGGTCGCCGGCACTGCACAGCTTGCCGTCCGGCACGTAACCCGCGCCGCGTCCGCCCGCGTTCGAGTCGAGCACGGCGAACCAGTTGTACAGCGCCGTCGCGCCGCTCTCGGCGAGCGCGGCCTCGCAGGCCGGGTTCGTCGGGTCCAGGGAACCGGTGCTGGTCTTGGCGTCCAGGTAGCAGAGGTAGGTACGCGAACCCGGCATCATCGCCACACCGTGCGCCTGCGCGCTTCCCTGGCCGAGTAGCACCAGGCCGATCCCGCTGAGCAGGGTGCCCAGCACCGCCGCCCAGGAGAGGAGGCGGTTTCTGCGTCGAGCCATCGTGTCTGTCTCCTGTCGTTGGTCGGGACTGTCCGCTGTGGAGCCCCCGCCCGCCCGGGGAACGCGTCGCACCGGACGGGCGAGGGAGTGTGTGGGGGTGTACGCGGATCAGTCGGCCGGCGCGCTCCACGTCCTGGACACGTCCGTCTCCGCGGCGGGCGCCTCGCCCGCGGACAGCTGAGCCGCCGCCCCGAGCAGCAGGGTGGTCACGACGGTGGCCAGCGCGGCGGCCCGCCTGCGATGCGGTCGGCGCGGCCGGGCGGCCCCGCGTCGGGTCCGGTCAGTCATGTGCTGTCTCCTCCCTGGGGCGGGTCACGCGGCGGTGCAGCGCGGGGCGGGCGCGCCCGCGGGGCCGCTCGCGGTGAAGCCGAACGATGTCGTGGCACCGGCGGAGAGGGTGCCGTTGGAGGTGGTGTTGCGTACGGTGACGCGGCCGTCGGCGACCGTGTGGGTGCCGTTCCAGAGACTGCCGACGGTCGCGCCGCCGAGGTCCCAGTCGACCGTCCAGCCCGTGACCGGGCCGGTGCCGGTGTTCTTGACGGTGACCTCCGCCTGGTGGCCGCCGGGCCAGGAGTTGACGAGCCGGAGGCCGGCGGTGCAGGCCTTCGCCGGACCGGGCTCGGGGTCCGGATCAGGGTCCGGGTCGGGATCGGGATCCGGGTCCGGGTCGGTGTCGTAGGTCAGGCCGTGGCCGTACGGGAAGAGCGGGCTCTTGCCGTCGCCGTCGTTGATCGGCTGCTGGGCGGCGGCGCGCATCCACGTCATGGGCAGCTTGCCGGTCGGCGCGTGGTCGCCGAACAGCACGTCCGCCACCCCGCCGCCCTCGGTGCCGGGCAGCCAGGCCGCCAGCAGCGCCCGCCAGTCGGGCAGCCGGTCGGCGATGTCGAGGGGACGGCCGGAGACCAGCACCACCACGACGGGCACGCCGCTCGCCTTCAGCCGGGCCAGCGTCTGCAGGTCCTCCTGGTCGAGGCCGAGGCCGTCGGGCCGGTCGCCGCGCATCTCGGCGTACGGGGTCTCGCCGACGACGGCCACGGCGGCCGTGTAGCTGCCGTCGATACCGTTGCCGTAGCGGTCGTAGGTGACCCGGGACGGGTCGGTGACGGCGGCGCGGATGCCCTGGAGGACGGTGGTGCCCTCGGTGACGGGCCCGCTGCGGCCCTGCCAGCCGAGGGTCCAGCCGCCGCTCTGGTTGCCGATGTCGTCGGCGGACTTCCCGGCGACGAACAGCTTCCCCGTCTTCGGCAGCGGGAGGACGCCGCCGTCGTTCTTCAGCAGCACCTGCGAGGCGCGCACCGCCTCCCGCGCGAGGGCCCGGTGCGCCGCCGAACCGACCGTGGAGGTGTACGAGCGGTCGGTCAAGGGCCGCTCGAACAGCCCGAGTCGGAACTTCTTCGCCAGGATGCGGCGGTTGGCGTCGTCGATCCGGGCGAGCGGCACACGGCCCGCGGTGACCTCGGCGCGCAGCAGGCTCAGGAACCTCTTGTAGTCGTGCGGGACCATCACCATGTCGACGCCCGCGTTGACGGCGGTGGCGATCTCGGCGCCGGTGAAGCCGCTCTGCCCGTCGAGCTGGTCGACCGCCGCCCAGTCGGACACGACGAAGCCGGTGAAGCCCAGCTCGCCCTTGAGGACGTCGGTGACCAGGTACTCGTGGGCGTGCGAGCGCACCCCGTTCCAGCTGCTGTAGGAGAGCATCACCGAGCCCACGCCGCGCCGGACCGCCTCCCGGAACGGCGGCAGGTGGACGGCGCGCAGCTCGGCCTCGGAGATCCGGGTGTCCCCCTGGTCGGTGCCGCCGCTGGTGCCGCCGTCGCCGATGTAGTGCTTGGCGGTGGTGAGCACGGAGGCCGGGCCGGCGCCCAGCGTGTCGCCCTGCATGCCGGTGATGAACGAGGTCATCGCGGTGGGCAGTTCGGGGGTCTCGCCGAACGACTCGTAGGTGCGGCCCCACCGGTCGTCGCGGGCCACGCACAGGCACGGCGCGAAGGACCAGTCGATGCCGGTGCCCGCCACCTCCTCGGCCACCGCGCGCCCGACGCGCTCCACCAGGGCGGGGTCACGGGTGGCGCCGAGACCGATGTTGTGCGGGAAGATCGTCGCGCCCCGCACCGCGTTGTGCCCGTGCACCGCGTCGATGCCGTAGATCACCGGGATGCCGAGCGGCGTGGTCAGGGCGGTGCGCTGCAGGGAGTCGTAGGTGTCGGCCCAGGTCCGGGCGTTGTTGGGGCTGACCGTGGAATCGCCGCCGGAGAGCACCGAGCCGATGCGGTAAGCGGCCAGGTCGGACCGCGGGACCAGGGCGTCCTTCTCGACCTGCGTCATCTGGCCGAGCTTGTCGTCGAGCGTCATCCGGCCCAGCAGGTCGTCGACCCGCTCCGGCACCGGCAGGGAGGGGTCCTGGTACGGCAGGACGGCGGCGGGGACGGCGGCGCCCTCGGGCGGGGCGGCGGCGGTCAGCGCGGTCACCGCGAGGGCCACGGCACACAGCGCTGCGACGATCGCGGGACGGCGGGCGGAGGGTGCGGGGCGCGGGCTCATGGGCGGGGGCCTTTCCGGGTGCGGGCCGGAGGGGCGGGGAAGGTGCGCCCCGGGGCCCGGCCCCCTGTCGGCGCGGGGAAGGCGGGCGGGCCCCGGAACGGGCCGGTGCGGCGAACGAACCGCCGGATCGGAGGAAGCCGGATCGGACGATGCCGGATCAGGCGAAGCCGAGATAGGCGAAGCCGGATCAGGCGAGCCCGGATCAGGCGACGGTGCAGGCGGTGCCGTTCAGGGTGAAGCCGGCGGGTTCGGCGAAGCTGCCACCGTAGGTGCCCTGGAACCCGAAGGTCTGGGTGCCGCCCGCCGCGATCCGCGCGTTGTGCGCGGCGGGGCTCACCGTGACGGCGCCCGAGGACCCGGACACGGTCGCGTTCCAGGCGGTGGCGATCCGCTGCCCGGACGGCAGCGTGAAGCCGAGCTGCCAGCCGTCGACGGCGGTCGAACCGGTGTTGCGGACGGTGACGTCGGCGGTGAAGCCGCCCTGCCAGACGTTGGCGCCGTACGACACCTCGCACGCCGCCGCGGGATCGCCCGGGTCGCCCGGGTCACCGGGGTCGGTGCCGCCGATGTTCACGGCCGAGGAGAAGGAGTTCACGCTCAGCCCGGCCCCGTTCTGCCACGGCTCGAACCCGGCCTGAACACTCGTCAGGTACCAGTTGCTCTGGGCCATGCCACGGGCGACGGTCTGGTCGACGAAGTCCATGACGTCGAAGCTCCAGCTGCCGATCGCCGACGGGGCGACGAAGGAGATCACGTCGTTGGAGCCGTTGCTGCCGGTCCACACCTCCCAGGTGCGACCGCCGACGGTGGCGGTACCGGTCGGCGCACCGATCGGCTGGATCGGACCGACCCGGTTGAACCAGATCATGATCTCGGTCCGGTTGACGCCGTCGGTGCGGGGCGTCGGGTCCAGCCAGATGTCGTACGACGCGTTGAACACCGCGTTGGACACGAAACCGTACGAGATGCTGCTGGGCGCGCTCGAGATGGTGCTGAGCCGCGCCGGGAGCTTGGTGCCGGGCGAACAGTTCGTGTAGTGGCAGCCGTTGAAGACCGAGGGGTACGACTTCGGCGCCCCGTTGGTGGGCACCGACCCGTCGGCCTGGGCGACCCGGAAGCCGGTGTCGGTGGCGGTGACGCACTGCGTGGCGCTGGTGCCCCAGCGGTTGTTCTGGACGACGTAGCGTCCCTGGATCACGGTCGATCCGTACTGCTCGCAGATCGTGGTGTCGGCCTGGGCCGGCGCTCCGGCGGCGACGAGTGCCGCCAGGGTGGCGAGCGCGGTGAACAGCGCGCCGAGAAGGGCGCGGACGGTGCGGAGGCGGTGCGGTGACGATCGCATGCGGGGGCCTCTCTGGAAGGGAACTGGCGGTCTTCTGTTTTTCGGGAGCGCTCCCACCTCCCCACTGATGGGAGCGCTCCCACCCCACCGGTTTCGGACGCGACTGTAGGAGCCGTCCATGTCCCTGACAACCCTGCGCGCGCGAATCCGTCGAATGGATTTCGAAGACGCAGGTCGGGTGGGTGACGCTTGGGCGGATCGATCAACGAGCTTGAAGATCGAAGGAGTTGGGAGCGCTCCCGAAAGTTGCGAGAGCCGAACGCAAGCGCGACGGATCGTCCAGTTCCCTCTACGAGGAGATCGGGGGGACGGGAGCGGTCGGGGATACGGCAGCCTGGCGTCTCTGCAGCCCCAGCCGCTCCCGGTACCGCTCCGGTGTCGAAGCAGAACGGAGTCAAGGATGCCCGCGCACAACGACGTTCCAGCTACATCGACATTCGGTCAGCGTGTCCAACGCGCTCGCGAACGAACCGGGTAGACCAGGGCTGTCGTCGCGGGACTCATGGAGCAGTCCACCGAGTGGGTCAAGGCGATCGAGACCGGCCCAGCACGGCGCCCTGCCCGTCATCAAGCGCTCGCTGACGACCTACCGACTCGCGTCCGCCGACCGGGAGCCGGAGCCCGCCGACGTACTCGCCGCACGCCTGCGGCAGGCCTGGAAGCTGTGGCATGCCCGTGACCGCCGTTCGGGCCCGGGTCACACCGTCGAGGGCAACCGGTCCCGCATCGCCGCTCTCCTGCCCTCGCCGACACCCACACGCCACGCGCTCGCTCGAGGGGGCCGACCGCCGGCGCGCCCTCGTCGCGCTCGCCGAGACCTACCACCTGACCCAGTTGTTCCTCTCCTTCCAGCCCGCCCCGGAGTTGGTGATGCTCACGGGAGACCGGGCCATGACGGCGGCACAGGACGCGGACAGCCCGCGCGCGATCGCCGCGGCCGCCTGGTACGTCAACCACGTCCACCGGGACGCCGGAGAAGCCTCGGAAGCACGCGTCGAGCCGGCCGAACAGGCTGCCGCGCTGCTGCCGGACCAGGACGACCCGGAGCACATCGCCCGCCTCGGCCTGCTCCACCTGGCGGTAGCCCTGTCGTACGCCAAGACCGGGCAGGCCGGGGACGCTTGGAGGTATTGGGACAAGGCCGACGCCGCCGCCCGCCGGCTCGGAGACGGCTACTCGCATCCCTGGCTCATGTTCGGGCGGGGCATCGTCGACGGCTACGCCATCACCATGCACAACGATCTCGTGCAGCCGGGCAAGGCCCTCCAGATCGCGGACTCTCTGGACCTTGACCGGATCCCGTCGGCAACCCGCCGCTCGTACCACCTGATCGAGACAGCCCGCGCCTACGGCATGGCCGGCAAGCGCGTGGCGGCCGTCTCCCTGCTCAAGAAGGCCTACGAGGAGTCGCCGGAGACGATCCAGTACAACCTGCACACCCGCGGCGTCCTGCCGGAGCTGGTGAAGTCGGGACCGCGCATGGTCCGCGACGACGCACTTGGCTTGGCGCGAGATCTGGGAGTGCCCGTGTGATCGCGTAGGGGTAGAAAACCTACCCTCACGTCTGGGGGCAACAGGTCTACCCCTCAAGGGCGTTGACTGCCCGTAGCGTCGGCAGCTCCGAAAGACCCCCGCGACCGCGCGAACGGTCCGGGGGCGGACCGCGGGCCCCGGGGCGGCACCGCCGCACCAACACACTCCCCGTGCTGTCCCCTGCCCCCGCCCGTCAGACGGAAGCGACGCGCCTCATCCGCACAGGCACCGTGGGAGCACGCGGGCGTCCTTGTCCGGCCCTACGTGGCTCGCCTGGGAACGGACATCCACGCGAGCGCCCAGGCGGGCCCCCTCGGGGGTGAGCGCTGGTGGTGACCTACCAGCCCCGCCTCGGAGACCTCGTCCAGGACACCGGCGCACGGAAGATCGCCCCGCTCGTCCGCTACCCGTGGCGGAGGTGCGGGGCGCCTCCCGCGCTGAAGGGAAACGGCTGGACGCAGGCGAGGCGTCAGGGGGGCAAGTTCAAGAGGGACCGTCGTTGATCACGCCGAGCTGCCGCAACTGCGAGAGCACGTCCACGACGCCCCAGATCTCGGCGATCCGGCCGCCAGTGAAGCGGAAGACGAAGATCTCGTCATACCGGACCGATGCGCCTGTCGGCGGGAGCCCTCTGTACTCGCCCTGGTGGGTCCCGGTGACCGTGTTCCTGACCACGACCTTGTCCCCCTCGGCGATCAAATCCTCCACCTCGACACGGAGATCGGGGAACGCGCGAAGCAGCACCACCCACACCCGTTTGAGCGCCTGCGCCCCCGTCGCGCCCATCGGCACGGGCGCGTGGAACAGCAGGTCCGGGGCGACGACCTCGTCGATGGTCTTGGCGACGGCCTCCGCGTCGCCGCTGTTCATGGCGTCGTGCAGACGGCTGAACACCGCCTTGTTCCGGGCCACCTGGTCTGTCGACATGCGCTCCTCCTCGAATCGGCCGCACGTGACGGCATACGGCGGCTCCGCATCCAGGACGAGACACCTCACCACGATGTGACATACGGAGGGCGCGGTGACGCGCGCGGACGCACGTCGCGCCATGCGTCACACTGTCGTCGTTCGTGATCAGGCGTGCTGCGGGGGTCCGTGCGGTGAGCGGGAGAGAGAAACGGCCGACGCGATGGCGTCGTCGCGTGGTGCTGGTGGCTCTGACCGCCGCGCTTCTCGCCGCGGCCGCCTGGCGACTCATCGACGTCCAGGACTCCAAGCCCCGGCTCGCTGTCGTCCCCTCCCGTTCCTCGGTGCTCGGTACCTGGGAACTGGAGGACGACGCCGGCGGCCAGGTGGAGTTCGCCGCCGACGGGCGGTTCTCGGCGGTCGACCTGCCGGTCAGGACGTCGCCGGGCGGGGAGTTCACCGGCGCCGGAAGCTGGTCGCTGGACGACCGGGGCGGGTCCGTGAAGCTCGCGCCGGATGATCCCCCCGCGGGCATGAACCCGCAGCCCGGCCTGGCGGTCGTCCGCGCCGACGGGGACGTGCGGTTGTGTGTCACGTCCGGGTCGCCGGGCGTGCTCTGCGACCAGCTGCTGCGGCTTGCGGCGGCGCCTCGGTGACCTGCGCTGCACTCTGGACCCGCGTGTGTACGGCGTGGTCTCCGACGCCGACGGTCAGCGTCTGCGCAGGGTGCCGGTGCAGCGGGTGTGAACGCGTCCGGACCGGTCCGCACGGTCCGGAGAGCCGGCCCGCCCAGTTGGCGCTGGCCGGTGCCGGCGAGGCACGCCGCCGCCTGCTGGAACCCGGGGCAGCGGATCTGAAGGGCGAGGTCGCGCGCGCGACGCGGCTCGCCCGTTCAACGGTGGCCCTGTGCGACCACTACGACGCGCTCACAGGTGCCGTGACGTGCTTGGTCTGACCGCCTGATCAAGCACGGCGAAGCGTCCGTCGCCTACGACCGGTTCAAAGTCCCTGCTGAAGAGTCGCACGCTGTTGTGACCCAGCAACGCGTGCCCTTTCGGCCGCGTCGATGGCACTTTGACGGTTCGCCGGGCGCAAGTGCCACACGGAGTCACACGGGCAGCCCCACGTGATCGGCGAGCTCGCGCATCTCCGGCGTCAGTGTCCGCCGTCTGCTCACGATGCGGTCGAGGATGTCACGGGCGTACCGCTGGTTGGGCAGCCACTCCGACGAGCCGGCCCGGATCCGGTGGAAGACGTCGACGGCCTCGGCGTACTGCCGCAGCTGCGTGTGCGCGCTCGCGACATCGAGCAGGTGCCTGTTCCGGTTGTTCGACGTCGGCTTGAGGCTGTCGGCGGGGATGCGCGAGGCGAGGGAGAGCACCTTGTCCGGCCGCCCCGCGACCATCGCGTTCTCCGTACGCTTCAGTTCGACCGTGATCGGCCCGAAGGTGCGCGGGAAGTCACCCTCGGGTGTGCAGTCGCGCCCGAGCGCCACCGCCGCGGACTTCGCGAGCCGCAGCGCGTCCTCGGCCTCACCGGGGCGGTTGTCACGGATGGCGGCCGCCGATACGCGCAGCAGGAGCCAGCCCCACGCGCTCAGCTCGGCCGGCGTCGCCCGGGACATGCGCGGCTCGACGTCGTCGGCCCAGCGGACGGCCAGCTCCCGGGCCTCTGCCCTTGTCGTGGCCCGTCACGCCGACTCCCGCACCACCAACCGCGTCCGCAGGATCACATGCCGCCAGGCCACCTCCGGCTGTTCCATCTCCTCCAGCAGCAGTCGCACCAGCGTGTGGCCGATCTCCTCCAGTGGCTGGCGGACGGTGGTCAGGGGTGGGTCGGTGTGCTGGGCGAGTTGGAAGTCGTCGAAGCCGATGACGGCGACGTCGTCGGGGACGCGGCGGCCTGCCGTGCGGAGGACGGCGAGGGCTCCGGCGGCCATGGTGTCGGAGGCGGCGAGGACGGCGTCGACGTGCGGGTGCCGGCGGAGGAGTTCGGTCATCGCCCGGCGTCCGCTCGCCTCGGTGAAGTCGCCCTCGACGGTCCAGGAGGCGTCGGCGGGCAGGCCGGCGTCGGCGAGGGCCTGGTGGTAGCCGCGCAGACGGCACTGGGCGACGTACATGCCGAGCGGGCCGGTGATGGCGGCGATGGACCGCCGGCCGCCGCGCAGCAGGTGGGCGACGGCGTCGCGGGCGCCGCCCACGTTGTCGGCGTCGACGTAGGTGACCCGCTCGTCACCGGAGCGGCGGCCGAGCAGCACGGTGGGCAGGCCGGCGTCGGCGAGCATGTCGGGCAGCCGGTCCTCGGCGCGTACGGACATCAGCAGGACGCCGTCGACGCGGCCGCCGCGCGCGTACTCGACGAAGCGCTGCCGTTCGGCGTCCGTGCGGACCAGGGTGAGCAGGAGTTGTACGGAGGTGTCGGTCAGCGCGTCACCGACGGCGGTGACCGTCTCGGAGAAGAACGGCTCGCCGAACAGCCGCCAGTCGCGTTCCGTCATCACCAGTGCCACGGCGTCGGCCCGCCGCCCGGCGAGCGACCGTGCCGCCAGGTTGGGCACGTAGCCGAGTTCGGCGATGGCCCGCTGCACGGCGCGGCGCGTCGACTCCTTGACGCCCGCCTCGTTGTTGACGACGCGGGAGACCGTGCCCCGCCCGACGCCGGCGAGTGCGGCCACCTGTTCCAGTGTGGGCGTCGTACCGGCCCGCCGTCTGACCATGTCCACCCCCCATGGGCGTCCGATCTTACGGGCCGTGGCCCGTCGTGATCGAACGCCCGGGGGTCCGTCAGGCGCCGTACCGCTCGCGCAGTTCGACCTTGCGCACCTTTCCGGACACCGTCATCGGGAAGGTGTCCAGGACGCGGAGGCCGGTCGGGATCTTGTAGTGGGCCAGCCGGCCGTCGCAGTACGCCCGCAGCTCGTCCAGGGTCGGGGGGTCGGCCGGATCGCGTGGGATGACGCAGGCCAGTACCTCCTCGCCGTAGTGCTCGTGGGGTACGCCGATCACCTGGACGTCGGCGATCTTCGGGTGGCCGTACAGGAACTCCTCGATCTCGCGAGGGTAGATGTTCTCGCCGCCCCGGATGATCATGTCCTTGATGCGGCCGACGATCTCGACGTAGCCGTCGTCCCGCATCAGCGCGAGGTCCCCGGTGTGCATCCAGCGGCCGGCGTCGACGGCCTCGGCGGTCTTCTCGGGCTCGTTCCAGTAGCCGAGCATCACGCTGTAGCCGCGGGTGCACAGCTCGCCCGCGGTGCCGCGCGGCCGGGTCACGCCGGTCGCCGGGTCGACGATCTTCACCTCGATGTGCGGCAGGGCCCGGCCGACCGTGCCCGTGCGGTGCTCCAGGTCGTCGTCCATGCGGGTCTGCAGCGACACCGGGGACGTCTCGGTCATGCCGTAGCAGATGGAGACCTCCGCCATGTGCATCTCGGCGACCACCCGCTTCATCACCTCGACCGGGCAGGGCGAGCCCGCCATGATGCCCGTGCGCAGGGAGGAGAGGTCGTAGCTCGCGAAGTCGGGGAGGTTCAGCTCCGCGATGAACATCGTCGGGACGCCGTACAGGGAGGTGCAGCGCTCCTGCTGCACCGCCTCCAGGGTGGCCTTCGGGTCGAAGGAGGGGGCGGGGATGACGATGCAGGCGCCGTGGGAGGTGGCCGCCAGGTTGCCCATGACCATGCCGAAGCAGTGGTAGAAGGGCACGGGCACGCAGACCCGGTCCCCCTCGCCGTAGCCG
This sequence comes from Streptomyces sp. TSRI0107, assembly GCF_001905845.1. GTDB lineage: Bacteria > Actinomycetota > Actinomycetes > Streptomycetales > Streptomycetaceae > Streptomyces. Next base: position 48,324 of record NZ_LIVZ01000002.1, read on the forward strand.
ATCGACTCGCCCACGAAGTAGCCGTTGTTGAGGATGTTGTGGTGGGAGAGGGTGGCGCCCTTGGGGAAGCCCGTCGTGCCCGACGTGTACTGGATGTTGATGGGGTCGTCGCAGGACAGTTCCTCGGGGCGCGCGTCGGGCGTGGCCCGGCCCAGCAGCGCCTCCCAGCTCGGGTCGCCGAAGTACACGGCCTCCCGCAGCAGCGGGCAGTCGCCGCGCACCTGCTCGACCATCGCCTGGTAGTCGCTGGTCTTGTGGCTGAGCGAGGCGAAGAGCAGCGAGACGCCGGACTGCTTCAGGACGTACTCCACCTCGTGGGTGCGGTACGCCGGGTTGATGTTCACCATGATCGCGCCGATGCGCGCCGTGGCGTACTGGACGAGGACCCATTCCGGGCAGTTGACCGCCCAGACGCCCACCCGGTCGCCCTTCGCGACGCCGCTCGCGAGCAGCGCCCGCGCCAGCGTGTCGACGTCCGCCGCGAACTCGGCGTACGTCCAGCGGCGGCCGGACGGTACGTCGACCAGCGCCTCCCGGTCCGGCCAGGCGGCGGCCGTGCGGTCCAGGTTCGCGCCGATGGTGTCGCCGAGCAGCGGGGTGGCGCTCACCCCGTGGGTGTACGAGTTCACCGGAAGTCCTCCTCGCGGTACTCGGCGTCCGAACCGGCCGCCGTGGCCTCGCGCAGCTGCACGCGGCGGATCTTGCCGGAGACGGTCTTGGGCAGGTCGGCGAACTCCAGGCGGCGGATGCGCTTGTACGGCGCCAGGACCTCGCGGGAGTGCTCGAACAGCACCTTCGCGGTGTCGGGGCCCGGCGACCAGCCGTCCGCGAGGACGACGTAGGCCTTGGGGACGGCCAGGCGCAGCTCGTCCGGGGCCGGCACGACGGCGGCCTCGGCGACCGCCTCGTGCTCCAGCAGGGCGCTCTCCAGCTCGAACGGGCTGATCTTGTAGTCGGACGCCTTGAAGACGTCGTCGCTGCGCCCGATGTACGTCAGGTATCCGTCCTCGTCCCGCGCCCCGATGTCGCCGGTGCGGTAGTAGCCGCCGGACATCACCTCCGCCGTGCGCTCGGCGTCGCCGTGGTAGCCGGTCATCAGGCCGACCGGGCGGGCGGACAGGTCGAGGGCGATCTCGCCCTCGGGGGCGCCGGGGGCGCCGGTGACCGGGTCGAGGAGTTCCACGCGGTAGCCGGGGCTGGGGCGGCCCATGGAGCCCGTCTTCAGCGGCTGGCCGGGGGTGTTGGCGACCTGTACGGCGGTCTCGGTCTGGCCGAAGCCGTCCCGGATGGTGACGCCCCAGGCGCGCCGCACCTGTTCGATGACCTCGGGGTTCAGCGGCTCGCCCGCGGCGACGGCCTCGCGGGGCGGGGTGCGCAGCGCGCTCAGGTCCGCCTGGATGAGCATGCGCCACACGGTGGGCGGGGCGCAGAAGGTGGTGACGCCGGCCCGGTCCATCTCGGCCATCAGGCGGGCCGCGTCGAAGCGGGTGTAGTTGTGCAGGAAGACGGTCGCCTCGGCGTTCCACGGGGCGAAGAGGTTCGACCAGGCGTGCTTGGCCCAGCCCGGCGAGGAGATGTTCAGATGCACGTCGCCGGGCTTCAGGCCGATCCAGTACATGGTCGCCAGGTGCCCGATCGGGTACGTGGTGTGGGTGTGCTCGACCAGCTTGGGGCGGGCGGTGGTGCCGGAGGTGAAGTAGAGCATCAGCGGGTCGTCGGCGCGGGTCGGGCCGTCGGGTGTGAAGCCGGCCGGCGCCGAGTACGCCTCCTCGTACGGCAGCCAGCCGTCCGGCGCGCCGCCCACCGCGATCCGGGTGTAGCCGCCGGGCACCTCGGCGAACTTGCCGGTGTCGTCGGCGCGGACGAGCACATGGCGGACCCGGCCCCGCTCCACGCGGTCGCGCAGGTCGGCGGGGCCGAGCAGCGGGGTGGCCGGGATGACGACCGCGCGCAGCTTCATCGCGGCCAGCGCGGTCTCCCACAGCTCGGCCTGGTTGCCGAGCATGACGAGGACGCGGTCACCGGCGGTGACGCCCCGCGCGCGCAGCCAGTTCGCGGCCCGGTCGGAGCGGTCGGACAGTTCGGCGAAGCTCAGCCGGGTCTCGGTGCCGTCCTCCTCGACGATGTGCAGCGCGGTGCGGTCGTTGCCGTCCGCGATGACGTCGAACCAGTCCAGCGCCCAGTTGAAGTGCTCGGGCCGGGGCCAGGCGAACCCCTCGTACGCCGTGGCGTAGTCCTCACGGTGTGCCAGCAGGAAGTCCCGCGCCCTGCGGAAGTCCTCGGTCGCCGTCGCCGTCGTCATCTGTTCTCCCTCTGTCCGGACCGTTGCCGGGCGGCTCCCGGACATCGTGTAATCCGTGATGCAGATCTCAATACCCCCTAACGGGGGTGTGCGCCGCAGGACGCGGTCGGGAAAGGGCGAGCACGTGGGAGCACACGCAGCGGACACGGCGGAGATTCGGGGCGCGCTGCTGCGGCTGCGCCGTACGACCGGCCTCCCGGTGGCCTTCGGCGGGCTGGTGGAGGCGGGGCGCCCGCGGATGCGCATCACCGAGCTGACCGGGACGCGCACGCCGGCGCTCAGCGCGCTCGCGGTGACCTCCGGCAACGGGCTGGGCGGCAAGGCGGTGGCGCTGGGCCGGCCGTGCGCCGTGGCGGACTACTCCGCCTCACGGCAGATCAGCCACGAGTACGACGTGCCGGTCGCGGCGGAGGGCCTGCGGTCCGTGCTCGCCGTGCCCGTCGTCGTACGGCGCCGGGTGCGGGGTGTGCTGTACGGCGCCCTGCGCACCGCCGACCCGCTGGGCGACCGGACGCTGCACGCGGCGGTCGAGGCGGCGCGGGACGTGGAGCAGGCGCTGGTGGCGCGGGACGAGGCCCGGGGTCTGCTGGTCGCGGCGCGGGTCGAGCCGGGCGGCGACGCGGCGGCGGGCGCCGTACGGGAGCGGATGCGGGAGGCGCACGCGGCGCTGCGGGCGCTGGCGCCGCGGATCGCCGACCCGGCGCTGCGGGCGGAGCTGCTCCAGGCGTGCGGGCTGCTGGCGCCGGAGACCGTGCCGGACGCGGTGCGGCTGGCGCCGCGTGAGGTGGACGTGCTGGCGTGTGTGGCGTCGGGGGCGACGAACGCGGTGACTGCGGAGCGGCTGGGGCTGCGGCCGGAGACGGTGAAGAGCTATCTGCGCTCGGCGATGCGGAAGCTGGGGGTGCGCAGGCGCGGGGAGGCGGTGGTCGCGGCACGGCGGGCGGGGGTGCTGCCGTAGCGCCCGCTGTGGGGACCGATTTCGTTCACCGTGCAACGAAGTGCCGCCCGTGAGGGCCGTAACAGCCGTCCGTGATGCGCCGGAAGCGCCCTCCTTCATGCAATTGACCCCCCGCTGAAATTCCCCATGCACCCGGCTGTTATTTCCCTCACCGTCTCACCCCTCCGAATTTCAATGACTTGCCGCCTAGAATTTGGCCCGAACACGACACACGGAGGGGAGCGGTGACCGTGCGACGGGACTTCAAGGAGCCTGCCAGATGCCGCCCCGACCTGGTCATCGGACGGGAGGAGCCGTTCGCCGGCGCCCGTGACCAGCTGGAGCGCGGCGGCAGTGTGCTCCTCCACGGGCCCGCCGGAATAGGAAAGTCGACCGTGCTGCGGGCATTGGCCGCGGAATACGGCGCGACGGTACGGACCGTGTTGCGCTGCTCCGCGACCGAGTCCGAATCCCATCTCCCCTTCCTCGCCCTCGCCGACCTCCTCGGCCTGGTCCTGGACGAGGTGTCCGACCAGCTGCCCGCCACCCAGCGCACCGCACTGGAGTCCGCGCTCACCGGCCGCGGCGAGTCCAGCCTCCAGCGCGACGGCCTCGCCCTGCGTCTCGCGGTGCTGTCGGCGCTGCGCGCACTCGCCGCGGCCGGACCCGTCCTGCTCGTCGCCGACGACCTGCAGTGGCTGGACCCGGCCAGCGCCGAACTGCTCGGTTTCGCCGCCCGCCGCCTCGGCGACACCCCCGTCCAACTGCTGTGCGCGGTGCGGACCGAGGGCCAGGAGTACGACCGGCAGCTGCGGGCCAGCCCGCCCGACACCCTCGCCCTGCGCCTCGGCCCGCTCTCCCGCGCCCAGGTCTCCGCGCTGCTCGACCACCGCGGCTACACCGGTCTGGCCCGCTCGACGGTCCGCGACATCCACCGCACCAGCGGCGGCAACCCGCTGTTCGCGCTGGAGCTGGGCCGCGCCCTCGCCGAGGCCCCGACGCCGCCCCGGCCGGGCGAGCCGCTGCCGGTGCCGACCTCGCTGCGGGCGCTGGTGCTGAGCCGGCTGGAGATGCTCCCGGACGAGGCCCGGCACACCCTCCTGGTGGCCAGCGCGGGCGCCCGGCCCACGCTGGCCCTGCTGCACGCGGCCGGCCGGCCCGACGCCGAGGCGGAGACCGCGCGGGCCGCCGAACTGGGGCTGCTGGCCACCGACTCGGAGGGCCCCGCCGTACGGTTCGCGCATCCGCTGATCTCCGCCGCGCTGTACGCGGAGGCGCCCGCGCACCAGCGGCGGGCGGCGCACGCGGCGCTGTCGGAGGCCGCCTCGGACCCGATCGAACGCGCCCGGCACCTGGCGCTGGCGACCACCGGCACGGACCCCGAGGTGGCGGCCCGGCTCGCCGAGGCCGCCGCGCTGGCCCGGGACCGCGGCGCCCCGTCGATGGCGGCCTCGCTGGGGCTGCTCGCCGCCCGGCACACCCCCGCCGACGGGCAGCCGGGCGCCGACGAGCGGCGGCTGCAGGCCGCGGAGGACGCGATCACCGCCGGCGAGGTGGACCTCGCCCGGGACATCGCGCGGGAGGTGCTGGCCCGGTCGGCGGTGCCGGCCGACCGGGTGCGGGCCTGGATGGTGGTGATCGAGGCGGCCGGGCAGGCCCTCGGGGAGGTCGACGCCGTCTTCCCGCAGGCGCTGGCCGACGCGGGCGACGACCCCCGGCTGCTCGCCCTGGTCCACTATCAGCTGGCCTGGCGGGGCCTGGTAGTGGAGGGCGACTTCGCGGAGGGCCGCGAGGAGGCCGCGCACGCGGCGGAGCTGGCCGCGCGGGGCGGGGACCGGCGAACGGAGCTGCTGGCGCTCGCCTTCCAGGCGCAGGCCGAGACGCTGATGGGCCACCCGGACGCCCCGGCGACCATCAAGCGGGCGCTGAAGGAGCCCCAGGACCCGCAGGTCGCCTGCCATCACAACGGGGCCGGCTCGACCCGGCTGCGCTGGCTGCTGATGAGCGACCAGCTGCCGGACGCCCGCGCCACCGTCACCAAGCTGCTCAGCGAGGCGCGGCGGCGCGGCATGGTGGAGAGCGAGGTGCACTTCCTGCGGATGCTCGCCGAGACCGAACTGCGCTCCGGGCACTGCGGGCGCGCCCTCGACCTGGCCCGCGAGAGCATGCGTCTGGCGCGGGACTCCGGGATCGGCGAGGTGGCGTCGGCCGTGCTCACCTCCGTCGCGGAGGCCTCCGGCGGCGACGTCGAGCGGGCGCTGGCGCTCGCCAGGGAGGCCGCCGAGCACGCGGAGGAGGACGGCGACCACATCTACATGTCCCGCGCCCTGGCGTCCCTCGGCCATGTCCAGCTGGTCGCCGGGGACGCCGCCGGCGCGGTGCGGTCGCTGCGCCGGGTGCGGGAGCTGGAGCAGGGGCTCGGTGTGACCGACCCGGCGCGCGGACGCTGGCACGGCGACCTCGCGGAGGCGCTGGTGCGGATCGGGGAGATCACGGAGGCGCAGGACGTCGTCGACGTGACCCGGGAGCAGGCGCTGCGGCTGAGCCGGGAGAGCGTGCTCGCCGTACTGGACCGGGCGGAGGCGCTGGTCCGCGCGGCGCGCGGGGAACTCGACGGGGCGATTGCCCAGCTGACGTCGGTTCAGGACCGGCTGGCCAAGCTGGGGTACGGGCTGGAGGAGGCGCGGGCCGCGTTCGTGCTGGCGCGGCTGCGCCCCGGGCGGCCGGGGCCGACGGCGTACGACGAGGCGGCGCGGCTGTTCCGGCGGTGCCGGGCGCTGCCGTGGTTGCGGCAGGTGGAGGCGGCGGCCGCGATGCCGGCGCCACCGGAACCGGCCCTCGCGCCGGGGCCCGCGCCGGCCGTGCTGGAGGGGCTGGCGTCGATGGAGCGTCAGGTCGCCGCGCTGGTCATGGAGGGCGCGACCAACCGGGAGATCGCCGCGCGGCTGTTCATCAGCGTCAAGACGGTGGAGGCGACCCTGACCCGGGTCTACCGCAAGCTGGGGATCCGGTCGCGGGTGGACATCGTCCGGCTGGCGGCGGGGCGGCGCGCGCCCTGAGCACCGAGGGTTTTCCCTCACCAACCCCCTTAGGGGGTTCCCTCATTGGGAGGGCGGGGCCGCCGGCCCTAGCGTAAGGGCGTGCCGCTCGCCGGGCACACGGGGATCTGTCCCGAGATCCCCGTGCACCACCCCCCACCCCGCGCGACCCCCCACCGGCAATCCCTGAGGAGACTCATGTTCGGGCTCACCCGTGCGAGAAAGGCCGCCGTGGCCGTCGCCGCCGGCGGCGCCGCCGCCGCGACCGTGCTGACCGGCGCCCCCTCGGCCGTCGCCGCGCCCCAGCCCGTCGTCGGCGGCACCACCACCACGACGAGCGCCTATCCGTTCATGATGCAGATCACCGACGCCTCGCAGAACCAGTTCTGCGGCGGCACGCTGGTCTCGCCGACGAAGGTCGTCACCGCCGCGCACTGCATGGTCGGGGAGAGCACCAGCAGCGTCCGCGTGGTCGGCGGCCGGACCTACCTCAACGGCACCAACGGGACGGTCGCGCGGGTCAGCAGGATATGGATCCACCCGAACTACACCACCGCGACCCGCGGTGAGGACGTGGCGGTGCTGACGCTGTCGACGTCGATGCCGTACACCACGGCCAAGTACGTCTCGTCGACCGACGCCTCCGTCTACAAGGCCGGCACCACCGCCCGGGTGCTCGGCTGGGGTACGACGTCGCAGAGCGGCAGCTCCTCCAACCAGCTGCGGACCGCGACCGTACCGATCGTCTCCGACTCGAGCTGCGGCGGGAGTTACGGCTCCGACTACGTCGCGAACGAGATGGTGTGCGCCGGATACTCCTCCGGCGGCGTGGACACCTGCCAGGGCGACAGCGGCGGTCCCCTGCTTGTCGGGGGCGTCCTGGCAGGGATCACTTCCTGGGGCGAGGGCTGCGCCCAGGCCGGTTACCCGGGTGTGTACACCCGGCTGACCACCTTCTCCAGCCTGGTGACCGCGCAGGTCAACTCGTGACCAGGTAAGGACTCCTGAGGGCACCCCTCAGGTGAGTACCAGGGGGCGTTGCGGGCCTCCACGAGCGGCCCGCAGCGCCCCCTTTCCATGTCCGGGGTCACCGCCGGCTCAGCCGGTGACGGTGCCGAACCGGATGTCGTACGACCCCTGCGGGTACAGCGTGCGCAGCGTCCGCTCGGCCTCGGCGCCCACCTCCTCGCGCGCCGCCCGGGTGAGGTCCGTGAAGGGCTCGATGACGAGGGCGTCGTCGCGCAGGCGCCACACGCCGGCGAGGAAGCCGTCGACGAGGAGCGGGCAGTGGAAGGTGTTCGCCTGCCAGGTGCGGCCGCGGTGCGGGGGCGGGATCACCCGGGTGCGGTCGGCGTGGGACAGCAGCAGGTTGTCGAACTCGGGCAGCAGGCGGGGCGGGGCCGGGGTGTCCGGGTCGGGGCGCGGGGCGTCGGGCAGGTCGAAGAGTTCGACGCCGTTCGGGTCGCGGAAGGTGACGAGGGAGGGCCGCAGGCGTTCGAAGGCGGGCCGTGTCCGGGTCAGCCCGGCCCAGGTCTGCAGGTCCCGCACGGAGGCCGGCCCGAACGCGGCGAGATAGCGCAGCACGACCGCGTCCAGGGCGGCGGGCGGCTCGGCCGGGCGGCCCAGCCAGTGCTCGACCGTGGTCACGGCGACCTGGGCGCTCCTCCCCCACAGGCCGCGCGGGGTGACCTGGACCAGGGGCAGCGTGCAGCGGGCGGCGACGGCCAGGGCCTGCGGATCGGCGTCCGGCCATTCGGCGCGCAGGGCCTCGCGCAGCTGCTTCATGGTGCGCGGCTCCGCCTCGACGAGGTCGCGGGCGAGGGCGGCGAGCCGGCCGAGGTCGACGCCGACGAGGCCGTCGCGGAACTGCTTCATGTTCAGCTCCCGGTCCCGCGCGGGCTGCACCAGGGGGCGCAGGGTGAGGCTGTCGTCGGCGGTGTGCAGATGGATGGTGGAGCGGAGCGTCACCATCCGCACCACCTCGCGGCCGTCGAGCAGCCCCGACAGCTCCTCGGGGGTGAAGCCCTCCAGGCGGGCGGCGAGCGCGTGGTACGGCGGCTTCACCTCCTGCGCCTGGAGTCCGACGAGATGTTCCACGGCCGCCTTCGCGGACATCGGCGAGCGGTCGAGGAGCAGCTGCCGGGCGAGGGTGGCCCGGTTGAGGGCGCGGGTGCCGAGCACGGGGGCGGTCGTGGCGGGCTGGGCCTTCGTCGTGGTCATGGGCGGCACGCTAGCCGCCGTTGCGGACAGCTACGGTCCTCGATGGGGGACCGTCGGACGGTGACGGTCACGTCGCGGCCCGGGGAGGCCAGGACCCGGGCCCGGCCCGGCTCGGTGCGCAGCACGGTCGCCGCGTCGGCGGTGATGTGCCAGGTGCCCGGCGGCAGGGAGAGTTCGGTCGTGCGCGGGCCGTGCCGGGACGCCCGGTAGGCCAGGCGGTACACGCCGTCCGCGGGGTCGTACGAGGCCGAGGCGACGGTGCCCGCGACGCTCGCCGCGTACGGCTCGGCGGTCAGCTCCTTGTGGGTGCGGAAGGCGCCGGTGTCGTCGACCGCGCAGTACCCGCCGCCGTAGCACCACACGTAGCCCGCCCAGCCGGAGGTGTAGCGGCCGAGGGAGGCCATGGCGTCGCGGTAGAAGAGGCCCATGTTCGGCAGGGAGTTGTCGAGCGGTCCCCACTCCCCCACCACGACGGGCACCCGGTAGCGCCTCGGGTACTCGACGACGGCCCGCTCGTAGGCCTCGATCCAGCCGGCACCGGGGTCGTAGTCGGCGCCCGCCTCCATGGCGGTGTTGTAGAAGTGCGGCGCGTACACCACCTTCGGGTCGTCGACGCGTCCGAGGCCGGTCGGTACGCCCTCGCCGACGATCGGTGTGGGCTCGACGAAGATCCAGGCGTCCCGGTCGGCCGAACGGACCGCGTCGGCGAGGCGGTTGTACATCGGGGTGATCTGGTCGCGCTCGATGCGGCGCGCGGCCGTCGGCAGGTCCTCCCCTTCGCGCGGTTCGCCCATCGGTTCGTTCATCAGGTCGTAGCCGATCACGGCCGGGTGGCGGGCGACGTGCCCGGCGAGCACCCGCCAGGCACCGGCCTGCGCGCGGCGCAGGTCGGGGTCCTCGTAGAGGTGGGTGAAGGCGCGCTGGACGGCGGGTTCGAAGTACTCGGCGAACCAGTCGTCCGGGTGGGGGGTGAAGGGCAGTCCGTCGGTCCTGGTGGCCCAGGCGGGGATGCCGCGATGGCCGAAGGCCGGGCCGAAGACGTCCTGGTGGGCGTCGATCAGGACCTTGACGTCGTTGCGCTCGGCCCAGTCGAGGACGCGGTCGATCTTCCTCAGGTATCCGGTGCTGTACTGCCCCGGCCGGGGCTCCAGGTCGTCCCAGAAGACCAGCAGGCGGGCGAGGTTGAAGCCCTGGGCCCGCATGTCGGCGAAGTGCCGTTCGGTGACGGCCGACAGGGCTTCGTCGCCCCGGTTCACCTTGTCCTCGACGTTCCAGCCGCGCAGGGTCAGCACCCGCCCGTGCCGGTCGGTGAGGGGAGGGATGTCCGGTGCGTCCGGCCGCGCCTGGGCGGCCGTCGCGGGGGTGAGCAGGGCACCGACGGCCACACTCGCGGTCAGGGTCGTTCGCAGCACGGGCAACCTCCTGCACGTAGCCGACTCCGATCGGTCGCCCGTAAACGGAACATGACGCTCCCTCAGCTTTTTTCGGCAAAGGTGTTCCCCTGGCGACTACCGGCCAGTAAATACCGTGGGTAACCCCACGTCCAGGAGGTGTCATGAGACGCTCCGGGTACCGGCTGCGGTGGCTCGCCACCGCGGCCGCGGCCGTCCTCGCCATGGCGACGGCCGCCGTTCCCGCCACCGCGACCCCCGCCACGGCCGCCGGCACACGGCCCGCGGCCGCCACCCCGCTCCCGTCCGACCTGGAGGCGATCAGGGCCAGGGAAGCCACCGCGCTCTACGGCGACCCCGCCGAACGCCCCCTCGCCGAGCGCAGGACCGCGCTGATATCGCTCGGCGACAGCGAGATCTCCGGGGAGGGCGTCGGCACCTACGAACCGCCGACGAACGGCCCCACGAACTGGTGCCACCGCTCCCCCGACGCCGCCGTCCACCGCACCGGCATCGCCGCGGACCTCACCTTCAACGTCTCCTGCTCCGGCGCCTCCACCGGCAACATCCGGATCGGGGGCGCCAAGCAGTACGCCGACGAGCTGGTGCAGAGCGACAGCCTGGCGATCAAGGCGCGCAACACCCGGATCAAGATGGTGCTGCTCGTCGCCGGGGCCAACGACGACCTCCAGTTCGGTCCCGTCATGACCGACTGCGTCCAGCGCTACCTGCTCTCCCAGGGACCCTGCGAGCCGAAGTACGCCCCCGGCTGGCAGGCCCGCGTGGACGGCCTGGTCCCGAAGGTCGAGCGGACCGTGCGCGACCTGCGGTCCGTGATGCGCGACGCGGGGTACGCCGACGGCGACTACAAGCTCGTCGTGATGAGCTACCCGAGCCCGATCGGCCCCGACTTCCGCGACAACCCCGGCTTCGGCGGCAAACTCGCCTGCGGCGGCCTCGGCTACGACTCCGACACGAAGTGGGGCCGCGACACCGCCGTACCGGCCTTCGAACGCGGGGTCCGCAAGGCCGCGGCCGCCGCGGGCGCCTCCTACCTGGACGCCTCACGCCTCTTCCACGGCCACGAGGTGTGCATGGAGGACACCTGGGCGCGCGGCCTGTACATCGATCTGTCCAAGCCCGGCACGCCGGACGAGAACTCCGTCCGGCAGTCCTTCCACCCCAACGCCCGCGGCCACGCCGCCTTCGCGTCCTGCCTCACCCGCTTCTACGCCTCGGACCTGCGCGAGGCCTCCTGCGCGGACGTCGCCTCCTCCGGCAGCCCCGTCCTGTTCCCCCACGCCTGGGACGACGTCTTCGCGCCGCTGAGGAACCAGGCGACCGGCACCTGCGTGGACGTCGCCGCCTCCGGCAGCGCCAACGGCACCGGCGTCCTCGGCTGGGACTGCGCCGACACCCGCAACCAGCGCTGGTGGTACGACCCGGCCCGGCGGACCTTCCACACCCAGCTCACCCAGGACCGCTGCCTGGACGTCCCCGGCGCGCGGTACCGCGCGGGCACCGCGCTGAACGTCTGGAACTGCTCCGGCTCGGCCAACCAGAAGTTCGTCCGCGACGGTGCGACGATCCGCCCGTCCGCCGAGCCCGGCCTGTGCCTGACGCAGGCGGCGGCCCGGGAACCGCTGCGGCTGCAGCCGTGCGACGGCTCGGCCGGCCAGCGGTTCACCTCGTAGGGCGTGGCACCGCCGCTCAGGTCGCGGTGGCCTGGGCGGCGGCCCGTCCGGTCTGACGCCCGGAGAACAGGCAGCCGCCGAGGAAGGTGCCCTCCAGCGAGCGGTAGCCGTGGACACCGCCCCCGCCGAAGCCGGCCACCTCCCCGGCGGCGTACAGACCGGGGACCGGATCGCCGGAGGCGTTCAGGACCCGGCCGGACAGGTCGGTCTGGAGGCCGCCGAGCGTCTTGCGGGTGAGGATGTTGAGGCGTACGGCGATGAGCGGACCGGCGGCGGAGTCCAGGATCCTGTGGGCCGGGGCCGTGCGGCTGAGCGAGTCGCCGACATAGCTCAGCGCGTTGCGGATGCCCATGACCTGGACGTCCTTGGTGTAGGGGTTGTCGATCTCCCGGTCGCGGGCTTCGATCTGGCGCCGCAGGTCGTCCAGCCGGATCAGGTTGTCGCCGGTGAGCCTGTTCATGCCGCTCACGAGTTCCGGCAGGGTCGTCGCGACGACGAAGTCGGCCCCCTTCTTCTTGAACCTCTCGATCGGCTCCGGGGTCTGCCAGATACGGGAGAGCAGCATCCAGACGTTCTTCTCGGTGAGGTCCGGGTTCTGTTCGGAACCGGAGAGCGCGAACTCCTTGGCGAGGATCTTCTGGGTGGTGACGAACCAGGAGTAGTCGTACCCGGTGCCGGTGATGGACTTCAGGGTGTGGAGGGTGTCGTAGCCGGGGATGTCGGGGCTGCCGAACCGCTTGCCGGTGGCGTCGAACCACATCGAGGACGGGCCGGGCAGGATGCGGATGCCGTGGCCGGGCCAGATCGGGTCGTAGTTCCTCAGGCCCTCGGTGTAGTGCCACATGCGGTCCGGGTTGACGATCCGGCCGCCGGCCCTCTCGGTGATCGCGAGCATCCGGCCGTCCACATGGGCGGGCACGCCGGTGACCATGGTTCTGGGCGGGGTGCCGAGGCGGGCGGGCCAGTTGCGCCGGACGAGGTCGTGGTCGGCGCCGATCCCGCCGGAGGTGACGACCACGACGGGGGCGCGCAGTTCGAACTCCCCCACCTGGACGCGGGAGCTGGGCCTGCCGCGCGCCGCGTCGCTCGGTTCGAGGATCGCGCCGCGGACGCCGGTGACGGCGCCGCCCGTCGTCACGATGCCGTCGACGCGGTGCCGGAACCTGAAGGAGACCTTGCCGTCCGCGCGCGCCGCCCGCACCTTCTTCTCGAACGGCTCGACGACGGCGGGGCCGGTGCCCCAGGTGACGTGGAAGCGGGGCACCGAGTTGCCGTGTCCGTCGGCGAGACCGCCGCCGCGCTCGGCCCAGCCGACGACCGGGAACCACTGCATGCCCAGCCCGGCGAGCCAGGACCGCTTCTCGCCGGACGCGAACTCCACGTACGCCTGCGCCCACTTGCGGCCCCAGTGGTCCTGGCCCGACGGGTCGTCGACGCCCCGGTCGAAGCCGGCCGTGCCCAGCCAGTCCTGCCAGGCGAGGTCGTGGGAGTCCTTGATCCCCATGAGGCGCTGTTCGTCGGAGTCGACGAGGAACAGGCCGCCGAAGGACCAGAACGCCTGCCCGCCGAGGCTCGCCTCGGGTTCCTGGTCGAGGAGCAGCACCTTGCGGCCGGCGGCGGCGAGTTCGGCGGTCGCGACCAGTCCGGCGAGGCCGTGGCCGACGACGATCGCGTCCGCGTCCTGCGACTCGGCGGCGAAGGCGGGCATCGCGCCCGCGAGGGTGGCGGCGAGCACTCCGCCGGCCGCGGTGAGGGCGTGGCGGCGGGTGATCCCGGGCACGGAGCCGGACGTGGATCCGGACGCTGATCCGGACGCGGTACCGGTCCCGGGGTGCGCTGGGGAGTTGTCCATGGACTGCCCTTCCGGAAAGAGGTGCGGAGGGTGCACGGGGGTAGGGAGGAGAGCCGTGAGGAGAGCGGTGTTACCGACGGTAGCCCCAAGGGGTGACCCGCCGCCAGAGTGCTGCGAGGGGCCCCACAGAGGCCCAGGTCACAGGGTGGGCGAGGGGAAGGTCACAGCCGCGTCCCCTGCTGCTCCTTTGTCCTTCTGGCCTAGCATCCGAGCATGACGGTCCTGCCTGACGACGGGCTCTCGCTGGCCGCCGAGTTCCCTGACGCGACCCACGAGCAGTGGCAACACCTGGTGGAAGGTGTGCTGCGCAAGGCGGGCAAGGACGTGTCGGGAGCGGCGGCGGAGCTTGCCCTGTCCACTCCGCTGGAGGACGGGTTGCGCACCCGCCCCCTGTACACCGCGAACGACAGCGCACCCGATCCCGGTTTCCCCGGATTCGCCCCCTTCGTCCGCGGCGGCCGCGCCGAGGGCAACACCGCGGGCGGCTGGGACGTACGCCAGCGCCACACGGCGGTCGCCGACGGGTCGGTGCTGGCGGACCTGGAGAACGGCGTCACCTCGCTCTGGCTGGTCGTCGGCGAGGGCGGCATCCCGGTGTCCTCACTCGGCCGGGTCCTGGACGGCGTCCATCTCGACCTGGCCCCCGTCGTCCTCGAAGCGGGCGACGAGACCGAGGCCGCCGCACGGGAGCTGCTGCGGCTCCACGCCGAGCGCGGCGTCGCCAAGGAGGCGGCGCGCGGCGGTCTCGGCGGCGACCCGCTCGGCCACGAGGCCCGTACGGGCCGGGCCGCGGAGTTCGCGCCGGCCGCCTCCCTGGCCCGGCTGTGCGCCGAGGAGTACCCGGGGCTGCGGGCGCTGACCGTGGACGCGCTGCCGTACCACGAGGCCGGCGGCTCCGCCGCGCAGGAGCTGGGCTGCTCCCTCGCGACCGGCGTGGCCTACCTGCGGGAGCTGACCGAGGCGGGCCTGACCGTCGAACAGGCCTGCGCCCAGCTGGAGTTCCGGTACTCGGCGACCGCGGACCAGTTCCTGACGATCGCCAAGCTGCGCGCGGCGCGCCGGCTGTGGGCGCGGGTCACCGAGGTGTGCGGGGCGCCCGGCAGTCAGATCCAGCACGCCGTCACCTCGCCGGTGATGATGACGCGCCGGGACCCTTGGGTGAACATGCTGCGCACGACGGTCGCCACGCTGGCCGCCGGGGTCGGCGGCGCCGACTCGGTCACCGTGCTGCCCTTCGACCACGCCCTCGGCCTGCCGGACGCGTTCGCCCGGCGCATCGCCCGCAACACCTCGACGATCCTCATCGAGGAGTCGCACCTCGCCCGGGTGATCGACCCGGCGGGCGGCTCCTGGTACGTCGAGCGGCTGACCGACGAACTCGCCCACGCCGGCTGGGAGTTCTTCCAGCGGATCGAGCGGCAGGGCGGCCAGGCCGCCGCGCTGCGCTCGGGCCGTCTCGGCGAGGACCTGGCCGCCACCTGGGCCGCGCGCAGCGAGAAGCTCGCCAAGCGGCGCGAACCCGTCACCGGTGTCAGCGAGTTCCCGCACCTCGCCGAGCAGCCCGTGGAGCGCGAGCCCGCCCCGGCGTCCCCGGCGGGCGGACTGCCCCGGGTGCGCCGCGACGAGGCGTACGAGACGCTGCGCGCCCGTTCCGACGCGCACCTCGCCGCCACCGGCGCCCGGCCCCGGATCTACCTGGCCACCCTCGGCCCGGCCGCCGCGCACACCGCGCGGGCGACGTTCGCGGCGAACCTGTTCCAGGCGGGCGGCATCGAACCCGTCACCGAGGGCACGTTCGAGGACAGCGGCGCCACCGAGGTCTGCCTGTGCTCCAGTGACGCGGTGTACGAGGAGCAGGCGGAGTCGGCCGCCCGCGAGCTGAAGGCGGCGGGCGCCGGACACGTGTTCCTGGCCGGCCGCCCTGGGCGGTACTCCGACATCGACGCGTACGTCTTCGCGGGCTGCGACGCCGTCGCCGTGCTGTCCGCGACCCTCGACCGGATGGGAGTGTCCTGATGGGAATCCCCGACTTCTCGGGAATCGAACTCGGGGTGCCCGCGTCCGCAGGCGGCGCCGACGAGTGGCGTAACGCCGTGAAGCAGGCGACCGGCGGGGACGATCCGCTGTGGGAGACCCCCGAGGGCATCCCGGTGAAGCCGCTGTACACCGGGCGCGACCTGGAGGGACTGGACTTCCTGGGCACCTACCCGGGCATGACCCCGTACCTGCGCGGCCCGTACCCGACGATGTACGTCAACCAGCCGTGGACGATCCGCCAGTACGCGGGCTTCTCCACCGCCGAGGAGTCCAACGCCTTCTACCGGCGCAACCTGGCGGCCGGCCAGAAGGGCCTGTCGGTCGCCTTCGACCTGCCCACCCACCGCGGCTACGACAGCGACCACCCGCGGGTGACCGGTGACGTCGGCATGGCGGGCGTGGCCATCGACTCCATCTACGACATGCGGCAGCTCTTCGACGGCATCCCGCTGGACAAGATGACCGTGTCGATGACGATGAACGGAGCCGTGCTGCCCGTGCTCGCCCTGTACATCGTGGCGGCGGAGGAGCAGGGGGTGCCGCCGGAGAAGCTGGCGGGGACCATCCAGAACGACATCCTCAAAGAGTTCATGGTCCGCAACACCTACATCTATCCGCCGAAGCCGTCGATGCGGATCATCTCCGACATCTTCGCCTTCACCTCGCAGCGGATGCCCCGCTACAACTCGATCTCCATCTCCGGCTACCACATCCAGGAGGCGGGCGCGACGGCCGACCTGGAGCTGGCGTACACGCTCGCGGACGGCGTGGAGTACATCCGGGCGGGCCGGGAGGCGGGCCTGGACGTGGACGCGTTCGCGCCCCGGCTGTCGTTCTTCTGGGCGATCGGCATGAACTTCTTCATGGAGGTCGCCAAGCTGCGCGCGGCCCGCCTGCTGTGGGCGAAGCTGGTCAAGCAGTTCGACCCGAAGAACACCAAGTCCCTGTCGCTGCGCACCCATTCGCAGACCTCCGGCTGGTCGCTGACCGCGCAGGACGTGTTCAACAACGTCACGCGTACGTGCGTCGAGGCGATGGCGGCCACCCAGGGCCACACCCAGTCGCTGCACACCAACGCGCTCGACGAGGCGCTCGCGCTGCCCACCGACTTCTCCGCGCGCATCGCCCGCAACACCCAGCTGCTCATCCAGCAGGAGTCCGGCACCACCCGGGTCATCGACCCGTGGGGCGGCAGCGCCTACGTCGAGCGGCTGACGTACGACCTCGCGCGGCGCGCCTGGCAGCACATCCAGGAGGTCGAGCAGGCCGGCGGCATGGCCAAGGCCATCGACGCGGGCATCCCCAAGCTGCGCATCGAGGAGGCCGCGGCCCGCACCCAGGCCCGCATCGACTCCGGGCGGCAGCCGGTCATCGGCGTCAACAAGTACCGGGTGGACAGCGACGAGCAGATCGACGTCCTGAAGGTCGACAACTCCTCGGTGCGCGCGCAGCAGATCGAGAAGCTGCGGCGGCTGCGCGCTGAGCGGGACGAGACCGCCTGCCGGGACGCGCTGGACGCGCTCACCCGGGCCGCGGGGGGCGAGGGCAACCTGCTGGAGCTGGCGGTGCGCGCGGCCCGCGCGAAGGCGACCGTCGGGGAGATCTCCGACGCCCTGGAGAAGGTGTACGGCCGGCACGCGAGCCAGATCCGTACGATCTCCGGCGTGTACCGCAACGAAGCAGGGGAGTCCCCGTCCGTGGACCGTACCCGCACCCTGGTATCCGCCTTCGAGGAGGCCGAGGGCCGCCGCCCGCGCATCCTGGTCGCCAAGATGGGCCAGGACGGCCACGACCGGGGCCAGAAGGTGATCGCCACCGCGTTCGCCGACCTCGGCTTCGACGTGGACGTCGGCCCGCTGTTCCAGACCCCGGCCGAGGTCGCCCGCCAGGCCGTCGAGGCGGACGTGCACATCGTCGGCGTCTCCTCGCTCGCCGCCGGACACCTCACCCTCGTACCGGCGTTGAAGGAGCAGCTCGCCGAGGAGGGCCGGGAGGACATCATGATCGTGGTCGGCGGGGTGATCCCGCCGCAGGACGTGCCCACGCTGCTGGAGATGGGCGCGGCGGCGGTCTTCCCGCCCGGCACGGTCATCCCGGACGCCGCGCACGACCTGGTCACGCGGCTGGCGGCCGGTCTCGGCCACGACCTCTGAGGCCGGGGCCCGCATGGCGATCGATCTCGACACGTATGTGAAGGGTGTGCTCGACGGCAAGCGGGCCCTGGTGGCCCGCGCCATCACGCTCGTCGAGTCCACCCGCCCCGACCACCGGGCCCTGGCGCAGCGGCTGCTGACCGAGCTGCTGCCGCACGGCGGCCGGGCCCGGCGGATCGGCATCAGCGGCGTGCCCGGTGTGGGCAAGTCCACCTTCATCGACGCGTTCGGCACGATGCTCACCTCGCTCGGCCACCGGGTCGCGGTGCTCGCCATCGACCCGTCCTCCAGCCGCACGGGCGGTTCGATCCTGGGCGACAAGACCCGCATGGAACGCCTGGCCGTCGACCCGGCGGCGTTCGTGCGCCCCTCCCCCACCGCGGGCACGCTGGGCGGGGTGGCGAAGGCGACGCGCGAGTCGATCGTGGTGATGGAGGCCGCCGGCTACGACGTGATCCTGGTGGAGACCGTCGGCGTCGGCCAGTCGGAGACCACCGTCGCGAACATGGTCGACTCCTTCCTGCTGCTCACCCTCGCCCGCACCGGCGACCAGTTGCAGGGCATCAAGAAGGGCGTCCTGGAACTGGCCGACGTCATCGCCGTGAACAAGGCGGACGGCCCGCACGAGCGGGACGCCCGCGCCGCCGCACGGGAACTGGCGGGCGCGCTGCGGCTCATGCACGGCAAGGACGCGTTCTGGACGCCGCCCGTGCTGAGTTGCAGCGCACGGGAGTCGACCGGCCTGGACGTCGTCTGGGAACGTCTCGAACAGCATCGCACCCTGCTGAACTCCACCGGCCGCCTCACCGCCAAACGGCGCGACCAGCAGGTCGACTGGACGTGGAGCATGGTTCGCGACGAACTCCTCGACCGCCTGCGCTCCGACCCGGCGGTACGCGCCCTCGCCCCCTCCCTCGAACAGCGGGTGCGGGACGGGGAGTTGACGTCCACCCTGGCGGCGGAACGCATCCTCGCCGCCTTCCGGGACAGCGACGGGGGTGACGGGGCGGGGCGCTGAGGCCGGTCGGCCGGCATCGGCGGCGAACGCGCGAGCGATCTCGGCAGGTCGCCACCTGACGTCGTCGTCCACGCGGACGCGCGCGGTGCCCGGCGGGTGCGCCGCGGTGCGCCGGGCCGAGCGCCCCGCTCACCCGGGCGGGTGATGGACAGTGGGGTTCGCCGCGCGGTGCGATACGGGGGTCGTCACCCAGCGTGTTCTCTCCGCCATGGCGGACTCGCCTTCGGGAGTGCTCCATGACCAGTCCCAGCCCCCAGTCCCCGCCCGCCGAACCGCAGGTCACCGTGCGGTCCGCCGGTGTTCCGGCCGTGCCGGGAGTCCTCGTCGCGGACGACGTCGTGTTCGTTCCGCATCCACCGCGGGGCCTGGTCAGCGCGGAACTGCTGACCGCCGAGATCGCCCCGGGGGCGGACGGCGGTGCCGCCGCCGAGTCCCTCGACGTCGGCGGCGTACGGCTGCTGTGCCTGGACGACGGCCGGATCAGAGCCGTGCTGGCGGTGCTCACCCTCACCAAGCCGTCCACCCTGCGCCGCAGGGTGCCGCAGTACACCGCGGCGCTTTTCGAGGACGCCGTCGCCGAGTACGGGGGCGATCTGTGGGCCGCGCTGGGCTCGCTCGGCTACGGCGTGCCGGCCGGTGCCCGCCGGGACAGCGACGCGGAGTCGGGGCCGGACCTGCGGGCGTTCACGGGCCTGAGCGGAACGCCGGTCGAGATGTACGACAGCGTCGGCACGTTCGCGGAGAGCGGCTGCGGGTGGCGCTGACCGGCGCCGGAGGAACTGGTGCGCGCGGTAAGGGCGGTGGCCGACGGCGACGAGTGGGCTCGACCCGTCGGTGACGCCGGAGCTGCTGCGGGAGTTCGCCGCCCGGCAGCCCGGCGCCTCGCAGGACCCGTGCCGGCCACCGCCGAGGTGAACCGATGCCGTCCTGTCACTCCTTCACGTCGTGGCCACGGGCCCGCAGGTCCTCGGCCAGGGCCGCGCGGGTCATGCGTCCGACGATGCCGTCCGCCGTCAGGCCCTTGCTGGTCTGGTACTCCCGGACCGCCTTCTGGGTCTTGGGTCCGGCGATGCCGTCGGCGGGCCCCGGGTCGAACCCGAGTTCCGTCAGGGCCTCCTGGACTCCTTGAGGGCTCGTAAGGTTGAAGAAAGCCATGATTCCGCCTCCTGTACCTCCCTTCCAGTGTGGTTCCTGGGGCCGCGTTCGGCGAATCGTGCGGTGGCCGGTGCGGTCGGCCGGACGTAGCGTCGGGAATGTCTTCCGCCCTTCCCGGAGTCGGCCATGAACCTCCAGGAAAAGCTCCCGATCGTCTACGTCAGGGGATTCGCGGGCGATACTTCAGGCATCAACAAGGTCGTCACCGATCCCTTCTACGGCTTCAACGAGGGTTCCACGCATGTGCGGGTGGGTCCGGGCGAGAAACCGGCTTTCCATCAGTTCGAGAGCCCGCTGCTGCGGCTTCACCTCGATGACGGCTACCACGTTCTCGTCCAGGGCGGCCAGGAGTCCTATCTGGCCTCGCACCGGGACATTCCGGCGGACAGCATCTGGGTGCATCGTTTCTACGACGCGTCGGCCACCAGCTGGGGCGCCGATCCCCGGGAATTCCGGCTGGAGGACGCCGCCGCCGACCTGCTGCGGTTGATCCGCAGGCTGCGGGAGAGGACCGGCGCGCCCCGCGTGTTTCTGGTCGCCCATTCCATGGGCGGGCTCGTGTGCCGCTGCCTGCTGCAGAAAATTCTGCCCGAGCAGGGTGAGGATCCGGCCGACTTCGTCGACAAGCTCTTCACGTACGGGACACCCCACGGCGGCATCGTCTTCGACAAGGGCTTCGGCGTCTTCGAACGGCTGCGGGACACCTTCGGCATCCAGGGGGGCGACATCTTCGGCCCGCGCCGGATGTACGAGTATCTGACGCCGCGCCTCGAATGGCGCGGCGGCGATCCGCCGGACGGCTGGGACGCCCGGGTCATGCCGCAGGGCGCGGGACGGTTCCCGCTGGAGCGGGTGTTCTGCCTGGTCGGCACCAATCCGGCCGACTACGACGTGGCGTTGGGGATGTCCGCCGCCGCGGTCGGCGCCCGCAGCGACGGACTGGTGCAGATCGACCGGGCCGCGGTGCCGGGCTCCCACGGGGCGTTCGTGCATCGCAGCCACAGCGGCCGGTACGGGCTGGTGAACTCGGAGGAGGGCTACCAGAACCTGCGCCGCTTCCTCTTCGGCGACCTGCGGGTCGAGGCCTCGCTCGTCGGTCACCGGATGCCCGCCGAGCCGGGGACGAGCTGGCAGGCCGAGGTGCTGATGGCCATTCGCGGGCTGCCCGTCGTCGTGCACGAACGGCAGGCCGCCCACTGGTGCCCGGTGCCACTGCCGAGGCCGGACGCCGCCGGCGCCGCCGAGCCCGTGCCGCTGACGACCACGTTCCTGCGCACCGACCTGCCCCGGCCCGCCACGTCGCCGACCATGCGGTACGCGCTGCACCTGCGGATCCTGTCGCTGCGGACGGACAAGGGGTTCCTCGGCTTCGGCGACCACCTGGAGCAGACCGCCGACTTCGACGACGCCCTGGTCGTGGACGTCGGCACCGGTCCGGCGCCCGCGATCTGGGCGACCTGGAACTCGCTGATCCCCGGCGCGATCAAGGACCACGAGCCGCAGGGCCGTCCGCTGACCGACGAGGATCCCGCCGTCGGCCGCTGGGTCGCGCACATCCCCTTCCCCGTGAACGCCCACCCGATCGTCGGCGAGGGCGCGAGCATCCGCCTCACGGCGACGCAGTGGCGGTGAGGCGGAGGCGGTGGGTTCGATGCGGTGGGGCCGAGACTGCGAGGCCACGGCGGTGAACCCCGCCCCCGCACACGGTCCCCACGGAACCCGCACACGCGCGCCGATAAGCTGATCTTCATGGCGATGGAGGGGGCCGGATACCCGGCGTGGGTGGCGTGCCCGGCGTGCGGGGGCACAGAGGTGCGCACGGTGGAGCAGGCGCGCACGGCGAAGGGCGCGTCGCGCCGGAACCTGTACGGCCGGCTGGCGCCCGGCCCCGACTCGGGCGGCGACGGGTGTGTGCACTTCGTCGAGGGCATGGTGCTGACCGGCATCGGCGTGGCGCTCGCGTACACCGGAGTGAGCCAGGAGAAGCCGCTCTACACGGTCGGCGGCGCCGTGCTCGCCCTGGTGTGTCTCGTGGGCACGTTCTTCGTGGTCCGTGACGACCGCCGCGGCAAGGCCGCCGCCGAGGCGGGCGGCGGACGCGCCGACCGGCTGTGGCGGCCGGCGCACTACTGCTACGGCTGCGGCTCGGTGTTCTGCCCGGGCGGCACCCCCTGGCCGGGCGCGCTGACGCCGGCCCAGTTCAAGAAGCTGGTGTGGACGGAGGCGGGCTACGCCGACCAGCTCCAGCCGGGCGACGAGGCGAAGGACGCGGAGCTGCCGCCGGGCCTGCTGCCCTGGCGCTGACCGGCGTACGGCAGCACCCGCGCGATGCGGTCGCCGTCGGTCGGCTGGGCCGAACGGCCGTGTGCCGGTTGCGGGCCTTCGAGGCCCAGCCGTCCCATGGAGCCGGATGGCCGGTCGAATGGGAGGCAGCATGCCGGGACGGCGGTACGGCCGGGGCGTGGCGGCCGTGGCGGTGCTGGCGGCCGTCGGCGCCTGCGGGTCCCTGCCCGAACGCCGGGACGCCGTCACGCTGCAGGTCACCCGCTTCGAGCGGCTGCTCGCCGCCGAACGGTACGCCCCGCTGTGCGGCACCCTCGCCCCCGCCACCCGCGAGGAACTGGAGCACACCGCCGAGGCCGCCTGTGCGCGGGCCATCGGCGAGGAGGAACTGCCGCCGGGAGGGGCCGTACGGCAGGTGGACGTGCACGGCGCGCAGGCCCGGGTGGTGCTGGAGCACGACACCGTCTTCCTCTCGCACTTCCCCGACGGCTGGAAGGTGACCGCCGCCGGGTGCCTGCCGCGGCCCGAACGGCCCTACCAGTGCGCGATCGAGGGCGGGTGACCGGTGTGAGGACGCTGTTCGCCACCACCCTGCTGATCATCGCCGCCGGCCTCGTGTACTTCACGGCGCTGGGGCTGACGCAGCGATGAGCCGCGCCGGGCGCTTCCTGCGCGAGAACAGCCTCGGGCTGGCCTTCCTGACCGCCTTCCTGATCGCCCTGGCGGGTCAGGCGATCGCCGGGCACGCCGACTTCAACAACCAGCTCACCTCCGAGGGCCTGGCGCCCGTGAGCCTCGCCGCGTACCTCGCCACCTCGGACTTCGCCGTGGACGTCACCGAGAACTGGCAGTCGGAGTACCTGCAGTTCTTCCTCTACATCTTCGGCACCGTGTGGCTGCTGCAGCGCGGCTCACCGGAGTCGAAGGAGCTGCACAAGGCGGGCACCGAGTCCGACCGGGACCAGCGGGTCGGCGAACACGCGCGGCAGGACTCGCCGCGCTGGGCCCGCGACACGGGCTGGCGGGGGCTGCTCTTCTCCCGCTCCCTGGGCCTGGTCATGGGGACGGTCTTCGTGCTGTCCTGGCTGTCCCAGTCGATCACCGGCGTCGCCGCGTACAACGAGCAGCAGCTACGGCAGCTGGAGGGCCCCACCAGCTGGGCCGCCTACCTCACCTCCGCCGACTTCTGGAACCGCACCCTGCAGAACTGGCAGTCCGAGCTGCTGGCGGTCGCCTCCATGGCGGTCCTGTCCATCTACCTGCGCCAGCGCGGCTCCCCCGAGTCCAAGCCGGTGGGCGCGTCGCACGGGGCCACCGGCGTGGAAGGCTGAGGCGCGCGATTGGAGGCCGTCCCGCGAGGGCACTCGGCGGGACCGTGACCACGCCACGACGGATTCTGCTCACCGGGTGGTTCAGCTTCCTCCACGGGGAGGCGACCGCCGGGGACGTGCTGGCGCTCGCCCGCACCGAGGAGGTGCTGGGGCGGGCCGGGCTGCCGTACGACGTCGTCTGGAGCCCCGGTTTCCGGCCGCGGGCCCTGCACCTGGACGAGGTGCGTGCCGAGCGGTACTCCCATCTGGTGTTCGTGTGCGGCCCGTTGCACGGCCCGCAGATCGAGCAACTGCACCGGCGGTTCGCCCACTGCGTGCGCGTCGCGGTGGGCACGTCCGTGCCGGACCCCGCCGCACCGGCCGTCACCGGGTTCCACCTGGTGCTGGCCCGGGACGCGCCCGGCATCACGCCGACGACCGACCTGGCGGCCCGGGCACCGGCGGCGCCCGCCCTCCCGGTGGCCGGGGTGATCCTCACCCACGGCCAGCACGAGTACGGGTCGCGGCGGCGGCACGACCAGGTCGCCGAGCGGGTGACGCGCTGGCTGGCGGGGAAGGACTGCGCGCGTCTGGAGCTGGAGACCCGGCTCGACACGCGTGACTGGCGGCTGTGCGCGACGCCCGCCCAGCTCGCCGCCGTGCTGTCCCGGCTGGATGTGGTGGTCACCGACCGGCTCCACGGCCTGGTCCTCGCCCTGCGGGCAGGCACGCCCGCGCTGGCCGTGGACCCGGTCGAGGGCGGCGCCAAGGTCACCGCCCAGGCCCGTGCCTGCGGCTGGCCCGCGCTGCTGCCCGCCGCCGAGGCGGGCCCGGAGGGGCTGGAACGGTGGTGGGGGTGGTGCCTGGGAGCGGGGCGGGAGGCGGCACGGCGGGCACGGGACCGGTTCGCCGGCGACGGTGTACAGGATGCTGTCGACGGTCTGCTGTCCGCACTGGACGGTCGCCCGCTGACCGCATACGGCTGAGCGTTTGGCGACGGTGTACAGGATGCCGTCGACGGTCTGCTGTCCGCACTGGACAGTCGCCTGCCGACCGCATACGGCTGAGCGTAGTCCGGTGACGGTATACAGAATGCCGTCGGCAGTCCGCTGCCCGCACTGGACGGTCGCCCGCCGACCGCATACCGCTGAGCGTTTGCCGGGAGAGGCCGTCGGGGACCCAGTCGCCAGGAGGTGATCGTCGTGCCAGGACCCGGAAGCAAGAAGTACGACACCCAGCGGGCGAGACTGCGCAAGGAGGCCGAGCGGTCCGGGATCTCGGACCAGGACGCCAACGAGCGGGCCAACGAGACCTTGCGGCAGGACCCCGAGCGGCGAAGCGGCGGCCCGCGCACCGAACGCGGCCGCGGCCCCAAGGGCGAGCGTTCCGAAGGCGGTGGCTGAGCGCCGGACGTGGGGCGAGGACCGGCCGGCGTCGGCCCTCACCCCGCGTCCGGCGCTCAACCGTGTGCCCCGCCGGCCGCCCCGTCACCCGTCGCCGTCACCCGGGTCCCCCGGCGCTCGTCCCGGCGCCAGCGTCAGGGCCACGGCCGCGAGATCGGGTACGACCTGCGCGCCACCTCCACCGTCCACCGACGACGACTCCGGCCACGTTCCGCTCGTCGGCAGGAGGAACGCGCGGGCGCCCGCGCGGTGCGCGGCCTCGGCGTCGGCTGAGGTGTCGCCGACGAGGGCGCAGGCGTCCGGGGCGGTGCACAGCCGGCCCGCGGCCCAGAGCAGCAGGGTGGGTTCGGGGGCGCGGCAGCGGCACTCCTCGCCGGTGCCGTGCGGGCAGACGGCCCAGACGTCGAAGGGGCCGAGGAGTTCGTCGACGCGTTCGTCGAGCTGCCGCGTCCCGGCCGCGGTGAGCGGCCCGCGCGCGGTGACGACGCCGGTGCGCAGCCCGTGCCGGCGCAGGTGCCACAGTGCCTCCGCGGCGCCCGGCACCGGGCGCACGCCGTCGGGGCCGTCCCCGGCGTTCTCGACGAGTACGCGGTCGCGGTTGAACAGCACGGCGCGGATCCGGGTCATTCGGCGACCTCCCGCCAGGCCACGGCGTGCCGGTGCCGCCGTTGGCCGGTCAGCCAGTGCCAGGTGGCGGTGGGCGGGACGAGCACGCTGGTGGCGAGCAGGGTCGTCACCTCGTCGGGGGTGCGCGGCCCGGGGCTGATCCGCGACCGGGCGAGTTCGGCGGTGCCCGCGGCCCAGCCGGCTCCGGCGGCGAGGGCGGCCGAGCGCCGGCCGGCGGCGGCGAGGGCGCAGGCGGCGGCTCCGGCAGCGGTGACGGCGAGGTGGCCGGGGAGGCGGCCGCGCGGGGCGACGGCCCGGTGCCACCAGCGGGGGCCGTGCAGTCGCCGCATGAGCGCGTCGTCGGTGTGGACGCGCTGGGCGCGCAGCGCGGCCCGGCGGTCGGCGGGTGGCACCGGCATCCTGCTGGTGCGGCGGCCCTGGCGGATGCGCAGGCCGGCGTCGAGGAGGCGCAGGGCGAGGTCGGTGTCGGCCCGGTCGGCGCTGTGGAAGCGCTCGTCGAAGCCGCGGGCCTGTTTGAGGGCGTCGGTGCGGTAGGCCATGTCGGCGGTGGTCCAGCGGGCGCGGGCCCGGGCGGCGGTCTCGCGTTCGGCCTCGGTGGGTGCGCGGCCGTCGGGCAGGGGTACGGCGAGGACGCCCTGGCTGCCCGCGATGTCGGGGGCGTCGGCGGCGAGGTCCGTGTCGAGTTGTGCGCACCAGTGCGGGCCTGGCTGGACGTCGTCGGCGAGGAAGACGGTCCAGGGGGTGGTGACCGCGCGCAGTCCGGTGTTGCGGGCGGCGGCGGGGCCGCGTCCGGCGCCGGCGAGGACGGCGGTGTGGGCGCGCAGGTCGCCGAGGACGGCCAGCGGGTGGTCCAGGGCGCCGGGTTCGGGATCGGGCCGGTCGTCGACGAGCAGGATCTGGCGTGGTGGGGGCCCGATGGACGCGGCGAGCGCGGCGAGGCAGTCGGCCAGGGAGTCGGGGACGAGGGTGGGGATCACCACGGCGTACGCGGTCATGTGCGCGCCCCCTTTCCGCGTCGGCTCCCTGCGCGCGCTGCTCTCTTCGCGGGTGCCAGGGTGCGGGCGGATCAAACGCCGGAGCGAGGTTCCGGGCGCACCGGAGGGGGTTCCGGGCACACCGAGCAGACTATAAACCACGCGTATACACGCGATGTATAGTCCCGGCATGCCTTCAGCGACAAAGAAGATGAAAAGACCGGCGGCCGGGTTCCGAACGGCTGCGCTTGTCTCCGCGGCCGTCTCCCTGACGCTCGCGCTGACGGGGTGCACCCGCCTCGACACCACCGCGCCAAGCACCGTCCGCGCGCAGGCCGCGTCCGGCGCCGAGGCCGCCGGGTTCGGCACCGTGGACTGCCGTCGCGCCAAGTGCATCGCGCTCACCTTCGACGCGGGCCCCAGCGAGCACTCCGCGCGGCTGCTCGACATCCTGAAGGACGAGCAGGTCCCGGCGACCTTCTTCCTGCTGGGCAAGCGGCACATCGAGAAGTACCCGGAGCTGGTGAGGCGGATGGCCGACGAGGGCCACGAGGTCGCCAGTCACACCTGGGACCACAAGATCCTCACCAGCCTCGACGAGGACGGGATACGCGAGGAGCTGGAGCGCCCGAACAAGGCGATAGAGGACCTCACGGGCCGCCGCCCCACCCTCATGCGCCCGCCGCAGGGCCGCACCGACGACACCGTGCACGAGATCTGCCGCGAGCTGGGACTCGCCGAGGTGCTGTGGACCGTGACGGCGAAGGACTACACCACGAACGACTCCGCGCTGATCGAGAAGCGCGTGCTGGAGCAGGCGGACCGGGACGGGATCATCCTGCTGCACGACATCTACGACGGGACCGTGCCGGCCGTGCCCGGGATCGTCGAAGCACTCAAGGAGCGCGGGTATGTGTTCGTGACCGTTCCGCAGCTCCTCGCGCCGGGGAAGGCCGAGCCGGGCAAGGTGTATCGGTAGCCCGCGTCCCTAAGATCGTCCCGTGGTCACCTTCACCCTGGAGCGCACGGCGCCGCTCCCCCTGCCCGAGGCCTGGCGCCGGCTCACCGAGTGGTCCCGGCACGCGGACGCCGTCCCGCTGACCCGCGTCACCGTGCTGACGCCGCCGCCGACCCGGGCCGGCACGGTCTTCGTGGCCCGTTCGGGCGTCGGGCCGCTCGCCTTCGACGACCGGATGGAGGTGACGGTGTGGCAGCCGCCGGGCGACGGCACGCCGGGGCTGTGCCGGCTGGAGAAGCGCGGACGGCTCGTCCTCGGCTGGGCGGAACTGGAGGTCCGGCCCGGCCCCGGCGGACGCGCCCGGGTGATCTGGCGGGAGGAGCTGGGCGTACGGCTGCTGCCCGCGCTGTTCGACCGGCCGCTGGAGCGGACCGCGCGGGCGGTGTTCGGACGGGCGGTGAACCGGCTGCTGCGGCAGCCGTGAGTCACCGCGGCGGACTCGCTCACGTGCCGGGTGCGGTGAGCGCCGGCTCGGTGGTCCGGCGGTGCGCCCTCCGGGCGTAGAGGGTGACCAGGAGGAGGACCGGAGGCAGGCCGGCCGCGGTGAACAGCAGTGCCTCCGGCAGACCGCTGCTCAGCATGGCGGCGGGGAAGCCGACGCAGCTGAGGTACGCGCCCGCCAGGATTCCGATGAGGCCCCACGAGCGGGCGGGCGGCGTGGTGGACGCGGGGTGCGAGCGCAGCCACAGGCCGCACAGGAGCGCGCCGAGCCCGAAGGGCAGTGTCAGCAGGCCGAAGGCCGTGGGCCACCGCCAGTCCTCGGCGGGTGACGCGTGCGTCTCCTGGGTGGTGGCGCCGGAGCGCACGGTGCGGATCTCGCCCTTCCAGTAGGTCAGCGTCACCTCGCTGCCGCCGCGCACCGTGTCGAACACCGGCCGCGTCCCCGCCATGCGCACCCGCCGTACGGTGTCCGAGCCCTGCTCGGTGAAGTGGATCCAGTGCCAGACGCTCCTGCCGTGGGGCTCGTCGTCCGCGCGCGTGACGGTCGCCGGGACGGACGTCGTGCACGAGCCGGAGCGGTCGCCGTCCGGGCAGGCGGGCGCGGAGGCGTACTCGCGCTGGTTCGCCAGCGCGCCCGGGACGGCGGCGAACAGACCGGCGGCGACGAGGACGAGGAGCAGGCCGGCGACGATGCAGCCCAGGCCGCGGCGGGAACGTGTCATGCGTGTCATCGTGGCACCGGCCCGGCCGGCCCCGGACTGCCTCGAACCGGCAGTCTTCGGGGGGCCGGATTGCCGTACTCGCGCACCCCGGAGCGCGGTGACGGCCGGTCAGGCCACCGAGCCGATGCGGCCGGCGGGGGCCGACGGCGTGTCGTGGTGGATCGGGGTGTGCGCGCCGGTGAGGGAGGCACCGCTGCCGCCGCGCCGGGCGGCGACGATCTCCGCGGCGATGGACAGGGCCGTCTCCTCGGGGGTACGGGCGCCCAGGTCGAGGCCGATCGGGGAACGCAGCCGGGCCAGTTCCAGCTCGGTCACGCCGACCTGCCGCAGCCGCTCGTTGCGCTCCAGGTGGGTGCGGCGCGAGCCCATGGCGCCGACGTACGCGACCGGCAGCCGCAGGGCGAGGCGGAGCAGGGGGACGTCGAACTTGGCGTCGTGGGTGAGGACGCACAGGACGGTGCGGCCGTCGACCTCGGTGCGCTCCAGGTACCGGTGGGGCCACTCGACGACGATCTCGTCGGCGTCGGGGAAGCGGGCCTCGGTGGCGAACACCGGGCGGGCGTCGCAGACGGTGACGTGGTAGCCGAGGAACTTGCCGACGCGGACCAGCGCCGAGGCGAAGTCGATCGCGCCGAAGACGATCATCCGGGGGGCGGGGACCGAGGACTCGACGAGTACGGTGAGCGGTGCTCCGCAGCGTGAGCCCTGCTCTCCGATCTCCAGGGTGCCGGTGCGGCCGGCGTCCAGGAAGGCAGCCGCCTCGGCCGCGACCGTGCGGTCGAGTTCGGGATGGGCGCCGAAGCCGCCGTCGTGGGAGCCGTCGGGACGCACCAGCAGGGCGCGGCCCAGCAGTTCGGCCGGGCCCGAGACGACACGGGCGACCGCGGCGGCCGCCCCGTCCGCGGCGGCGGCGAGGGCGGCGGCCGCCACCGGCCGGACGGGGTCGCCCGCCCGGACCGGGGTGACCAGGATGTCGATGACGCCGCCGCAGGTCAGGCCGACCGCGAAGGCGTCCTCGTCGCTGTAGCCGAAGCGCTCCAGGACGGTCTCGCCGTCCTCGAGCGCCTGCCGGCACAGCTCGTAGACCGCGCCCTCCACACAGC
This sequence comes from Streptomyces sp. TSRI0107, assembly GCF_001905845.1. Lineage (GTDB taxonomy): Bacteria > Actinomycetota > Actinomycetes > Streptomycetales > Streptomycetaceae > Streptomyces. The sequence goes on from NZ_LIVZ01000002.1 coordinate 78,002, forward strand.
CGCCGGAGACCGAGCCGATCGCCGTGCCGTCGGCGTCCACCGCGAGGGCGGCGCCGGGCTGGCGGGGGGCGCTGCCGCCGACCGCGACCACGGTGGCCACGGCGAAGTCGCGTCCCTGCTCGACCCACCGGTGCAGCTCTTCGGCGATGTCCAGCATCTGTCGGTCTCCTTAAGCGGTTGGGTGAAGGGCGGTCGTGCGGGGCGCTAGTGCACGCCCATCCAGCTCTCGATCGGGTTGAGGGCGAGGAACACCACGAAGATCGCCGTGAGTGCCCACATGAAGGCGCTGATCTCGCGGACCTTGCCCTGGGCGGTCTTGATGGCGACGTAGGAGATGACGCCGGCGGCGACACCCGCGGTGATGGAGTACGTGAACGGCATGATCACGACGGTCAGGAAGACCGGGATGGCGGTGGCGCGGTCGCCCCAGTCCACGTGGCGGGCGTTCATCATCATCATGGCGCCGATGACCACCAGGGCGGCCGCGGCGACCTCGCCCGGCACGATCGCCGTCAGCGGGGTGAAGAAGAGGCAGGCGGCGAAGAACAGACCGGTGACCACGGAGGCCAGGCCGGTGCGTGCGCCCTCGCCGACGCCGGTCGCGGACTCGACGAACACGGTCTGGCCGGAGGCGCCGCCCGCGCCGCCGATCACACCGCCCGCGCCGTCGATGAACAGCGCCTTGGACAGGCCCGGCATCCGGCCCTTGTCGTCGGCGAGCTTGGCCTCGGTGCCGACGCCGATGATGGTCGCCATCGCGTCGAAGAACCCGGCGAGCACCAGGGTGAAGACGATCATGCCGACGGTCATCGCGCCGACCTCGCCCCAGCCGCCGAACTCGACGGCGCCGAAGAGCGAGAAGTCGGGCATGGAGACCGCGCTGCCATGGAGTTCGGGCGCGCCGCTCGCCCACTGCTTGGGGTCGATGACACCGGCGGCGTTGAGGATCACGGCGATCAGCGTGCCGCCGACGATGCCGATGAGGATGGCGCCGGGGACACCGCGCGCCTGGAGCATGAAGATGGCGAGCAGGGTGACGGAGAACAGCAGCACCGGCCAGCCGGAGAGTTCACCGACGGCGCCGAGCTGGACCGGGCCGCCGCCGGGAGCCGGGTTCTCGTGCACGAACCCGCCCTTGACCAGGCCGATCAGGGCGACGAACAGGCCGATGCCCATGGTGATGGCGTGCTTGAGGGCGAGCGGGATGGCGTTCATGACCATCTCGCGCAGGCCGGTGACGACCAGCAGCATGATGACCACGCCGTACATCACGCACATGCCCATCGCCTGCGGCCAGGTCATCTGCGGGGCGACCTGGGAGGCGAGGACTCCGGAGACGGAGAGGCCGGCGGCGAGGGCCAGCGGCACCTTGCCGACGAAACCCATGAGCAGCGTGGTGAAGGCCGCCGCGAACGCGGTCGCGGTGATGAGGGCCTTCTGGCCGAGCGTGTCCCCCGCGGCGTCCTTGCCGGACAGGATCAGGGGGTTGAGGAGGAGGATGTACGCCATCGCCATGAAGGTGGTGACGCCGCCGCGCACCTCACGCGCGACCGTGGATCCTCTGTGGGATATGTGAAAGTACCGGTCGAGCCAAGAGCGTCCGGCCGGAACGCGGGTTCCCGCGCCCGCGTCCTCCGCGACGGTCTTCGGCTCCAGTGACTGCTGGGTCATGTGGGCCTACTCCCAAGGTTCAAAGGGGCACCCGCAGGAGACCGCGAGGGGCGGTTGCGGGATTTGGGAAGGTGCTTCGGCCGCACGACCCGGGGGACGGCCCGAGACGAACGATTCGGTCGGTGATGCCAAGTACCGCGAGCGGTGCGGTGCTTGAGTGCTCCGGGCGGCGCGGGGAGGCTGTGACGTTCCGGTGCGCCGCCCGGAGGGTCCTACACGGTGCCGGTGAGGTGCTCGGGGCGCACCGGCGTCCGGTCGAGCTGCAGCCCGGTCGCGTTCCGGATCGCCGCGAGGACGGCCGGGGTCGACGACAGGGTGGGGGCCTCGCCGATGCCGCGCAGCCCGTAGGGGGCGTGCTCGTCGGCGAGTTCGAGCACGTCGACCGGGATGGTCGGCGTGTCGAGGATGGTGGGGATCAGGTAGTCCGTGAAGGAGGGGTTCTTCACCTTCGCCGTCTTCGGGTCGACGACGATCTCCTCCATCACCGCGACGCCGAGGCCCTGGGTGGTGCCGCCCTGGATCTGGCCGACGACGGAGAGCGGGTTGAGCGCCTTGCCGACGTCCTGGGCGCAGGCCAGTTCGATCACCTTGACCAGGCCCAGCTCGGTGTCGACCTCGACGACCGCGCGGTGGGCGGCGAAGGAGTACTGGACGTGGCCGTTGCCCTGGCCGGTGCGCAGGTCGAAGGCCTCGGTCGGCCGGTGCCGCCACTCCTCCTCGACCTCGACGGTCTCGCCTTCGAGCACGTCGGCCAGGTCGGCGAGGACCTCTCCGCCGTCGGTGACGACCTTGCCGCCCTCCAGCAGGAGTTCGGCGGTCGCCCACGCCGGGTGGTACGAGCCGAACTTGCGCCGGCCGATCTCCAGGACCTTCTCTCGGACCAGCTCGCAGGCGTTCTTCACGGCGCCGCCGGTGACGTACGTCTGCCGGGAGGCGGACGTGGAACCGGCGCTGCCGACCTGGGTGTCGGCCGGGTGGATGGTCACCTGGGTGACGCCCAGCTCGGTGCGGGCGATCTGCGCGTGGACGGTGACGCCGCCCTGGCCGACCTCCGCCATCGCGGTGTGCACGGTGGCGACCGGCTCCCCGCCGACGACCTCCATGCGCACCTTGGCGGTGGAGTAGTCGTCGAAGCCCTCGGAGAAGCCGACGTTCTTGATGCCGACCGCGTAGCCGACACCGCGGACGACGCCCTCGCCGTGCGTGGTGTTGGACAGACCGCCCGGCAGCTGCCGTACGTCCGCGCCCTCGCTGGACTCCCACTGGCGCTCCGGCGGCATCGGCATCGCCTTGACGCGGCGCAGGAGTTCGGCGACGGGGGCCGGGGAGTCGACGGGCTGCCCGGTGGGCATGATGGTGCCCTGCTCCATGGCGTTCAGCTGCCGGAACTCCACCGGGTCCATGCCGAGCTTCTTCGCCAGCTTGTCCATCTGCGCCTCGTAGGCGAAGCACGCCTGGACCGCGCCGAAGCCGCGCATGGCGCCGCAGGGCGGGTTGTTGGTGTAGAGGGCGACGGCCTCGATGTCGACGTCGTCGATCACGTAGGGGCCGACCGAGAGGGACGAGGCGTTGCCGACGACCGCCGGGGAGGCGGAGGCGTACGCGCCGCCGTCCAGGACGATCCGGCACTTCATGTGGGTGAGCTTGCCGTCCTTGGTGGCGCCGTGCTCGTAGTAGAGCTTCGCCGGGTGGCGGTGGACGTGCCCGAAGAAGGACTCGAACCGGTTGTAGACGATCTTCACGGGCTTGCCGGTGCGCAGCGCCAGCAGGCAGGCGTGGATCTGCATCGACAGGTCCTCGCGGCCGCCGAACGCGCCGCCGACGCCGGACAGCGTCATCCGCACCTTGTCCTCGGGCAGGCCGAGCACGGGGGCGATCTGGCGCAGGTCGGAGTGGAGCCACTGGGTGGCGATGTAGAGGTGGACGCCGCCGTCCTCCTCCGGTACGGCGAGGCCGGACTCGGGGCCGAGGAAGGCCTGGTCCTGCATGCCGAAGGTGTACTCGCCCTCGACGATCACGTCGGCCCGCTTGCGGGCCTCCGCCACGTCGCCGCGGATGATCGGCTGGCGGTGGACGATGTTCGGGTGCGGGACGTGGCCGCTGTGGTGGTCGTCGCGGTTCTCGTGGACGAGGATCGCGTCCGGTGCGGTCGCGGAGGCCTCGTCGGTGATGACGGGCAGCTCCTTGTAGTCGACCTTGATCTTCGCGGCGGCGCGGCGCGCGGTCTCCGGGTGGTCGGCGGCGACGATCGCGACCGGCTCGCCGTGGTGGCGGACCTTGCCGTGGGCGAGGACCGGGGTGTCCTGGATCTCCAGGCCGTAGTTCTTCACCTCGGTGGGCAGGTCGTCGTACGTCAGCACGGCGTACACGCCGGGCATCGCCAGCGCCTCGGAGGAGTCGATCGACACGATCTCGGCGTGGGCGACGGTGGAGCGCAGGATCTGGCCCCACAGCATGTCCTCGTGCCACATGTCGGACGAGTACGCGAACTCGCCGGTGACCTTCAGGGTGCCGTCCGGGCGGAGCGTGGACTCGCCGATGCCGCCCTTGGTCTGGGAGCCCTGGGTGATCTTGGTGGGTGCGCCGGTGGCAGGCATGGTCAGACCCCCTCTGACTGCCGGGCGGCCGCCAGGCGGACCGCGTCCATGATCTTCTCGTAGCCCGTGCAGCGGCACAGGTTGCCCGACAGGGCCTCGCGGATGTCCGCGTCGGTCGGGTTCGGGTTGCGCTCCAGGAGCTCGTCGGAGGCGACGAGCAGGCCCGGGGTGCAGAAGCCGCACTGGACGGCGCCGGCGTCGATGAACGCCTGCTGGATCGGGGAGAGCTCCGTGCCCTCGCCGGTCTGCGAGTCGGCGCCCTTGGCCTGCCTCCCCCAGGCTTCGCCCGGGGGGACCCCCAGCTGGGCGTCCTGGAGCGTCGTGCCGCAGGCGCCGGTGGTGCAGCCTCCCTCGGCGCGCTGCTTGGCGAAGTCCGCCAGGCCCTCGACGGTGACGACCTCGCGGCCCTCGACCTGCCCGGCGGCGACCAGGCAGGAACACACCGGGACGCCGTCGAGGCGCACGGTGCAGGAGCCGCACTCGCCCTGCTCGCAGGCGTTCTTGGAGCCCGGCAGGCCGAGCCGCTCGCGCAGCACGTACAGCAGGGACTCGCCCTCCCAGACGTCGTCGGCTTCCTGCGGACGTCCGTTGACGGTGAAGTTGACGCGCATTACGCAGCTCCCTCCGAAGCGCGGCGGGCGCCGCGGTACGACTCCCAGGTCCAGGTGAGCGTCCGGCGGGCCATCACGCCGACCGCGTGGCGGCGGTAGCTCGCGGTGCCGCGGACGTCGTCGATCGGGTTGCAGGCGGCGGAGCACAGGTCCGCGAACTGCTTGGCGACCGACGGGGTGATGATCTTGCCGTTGTCCCAGAAGCCGCCCTCCTCCAGGGCCGCGTTCAGGAACTCCTCCGCGGCCTTCGCCCGGACGGGGGTCGGCGCGGCCGAGCCGATGCCGGTGCGCACGGTGCGGGTCTCGGGGTGCAGGGCGAGTCCGAACGCGCACACGGCGATGACCATGGCGTTGCGCGTGCCGACCTTCGAGTACTGCTGGGGGCCGTCCGCCTTGTCGATGTGGACGGCGCGGATCAGCTCGTCGGGGGCGAGCGCGTTGCGCTTCACGCCGGTGTAGAAGTCGTCGATCGGGATGCGGCGGCTGCCGCGCACCGACTCGACCTCGACCTCGGCGCCCGCCGCGAGCAGCGCGGGGTGGGCGTCGCCGGCCGGGGAGGCGGTGCCGAGGTTGCCCCCGACGCCGCCGCGGTTGCGGATCTGCGGCGAGGCGACCGTGTGGGAGGCGAGAGCCAGGCCCGGCAGCTCGGCGCGCAGGTTCTCCATGATCTTGGTGTACGGGACGGAGGCACCCAGGCGCACGGAGTCCTCGCCGACCTCCCACTCGGTCAGCTCGCCGATGCGGTTGAGGTCGAGGAGGTACTCGGGCCGGCGGTGGTCGAAGTTGATCTCGACCATCACATCGGTGCCACCCGCAATCGGCACAGCGGTGGGGTGCTCGGCCTTCGCGGCGAGCGCCTCCTCCCAACTGGCGGGGCGAAGGAAGTCCATGACCGGCTCTCTTCTTCGTCTCGTGGGTCGTTCAGATTGAGCCAATCCGTGTGCGGCGGGCCCGGCTCGTTCATGTGCTGTTAACGCGGAGTGATGTCAGTACACAGCGCGGTACTCCAGCGGGGTCAGTCACCGAAACCATGAAGGAGTTGGCTGGCCAGGGCGGTCATCTTGTAGATTCGTATGAACGGAGGCCCCCTGTAACCTCTCTGCTTTCCTCTGGAAACGTCCGACCCGGCCCGCGTGACCTGGGACGCCTCCGAGGAGACGGCGAGCGACGGCACCGGGCGACCATGTGTCGGCCCGTCGAATGGCCCGCTGACCCAAACCCACCAAGACCATCAGTTTCATCGTAGGTTTCGAGACAAAGAACGGCGGCGACGAGAATGCGGCTGCGCGCACTGCTGGACACCGACGCGCTGGGCCTCAGGCTGCTCGGCGGCGAGGACGAGCTGGACCGCGGCGTCCGGGGTGTCATGACCACCGACCTCAGGGACCCCAGCCGCTACCTCTCGGGCGGCGAGCTCGTGCTCACCGGCCTCGCCTGGCGCCGGGACGCCGACGACTCGGAGCCTTTCGTGCGCATCCTGGTGCAGGCCGGCGTCGCCGCCCTCGCCGCGGGCGAGGCCGAGCTGGGGGACGTCCCCGAGGACCTGGTGACGGCCTGCGCCCGGCACCGCCTGCCGCTGTTCGCGGTGCACGAGTCGGTGGCCTTCGCCACGATCACCGAGCACGTCGTACGGCAGGTGTCCGGCGAGCGCGCCGGCGACCTCGCCGCCGTCGTCGACCGGCACCGGCGGATGATGACCTCCGGCCCCGCGGGCGGCGGCCCCGACGTCGTCCTTGACCTGCTCGGCTCCGACCTGGACCTGCGCGCCTGGGTGCTGTCGCCGACCGGGCGGCTGATCGCCGGGCCCAAGGTCGCCGGGCCCGCGCTGCCCGCCGAGCTGTGCGCGAAGCTCGCCGCCGAGCACCTGGCCGCCACCCGCGGCGGCCGGCGCGGCCCGCACCGGCTGCCGGTCGGCGGGACGACGTACTCCCTCTTCCCGATCCGCAGCAGCGGCCGCTCCCCGCAGACCGGCCGCGACGTGCGCGAGACGGTGCTGTCCGACTGGCTGCTCGCCGTCGAGGCGGACGCCGGGGACTGGGCCGACGAACGGCTCGACCTGCTGCACGGCGTCACGCAGCTGATCGCCGTGGAGCGGGACCGCCGGGACGCCGCGCGCACCGTGCGGCGGCGGCTCGCCCAGGAGGTGCTGGAGCTGGTGCAGACCGGCGCCCCGCCCGCCGAGATCGCCGCGCGGCTGCGGGTCGCCGCCCCGGTGCTGCTGCCCGGCCTCGGCGCGGCCCCGCACTGGCAGATCGTCGTCGCCCGGGTCGAGTGGGACGGCGACGAGATCGAGTCCGGCCCGGTCGCCCAGTCGCTGCTGGAGGAGGTCCTGGTCGACCCGGTCGCGACCGGCCCCGAGCCCTCCGACCGCATCGCCGTCGCCCACACCGGTGACGAGGCCATCGCCCTCGTCCCGCTGCCCGCCGTCTCCGCCGAGGACGACGGCTCCGAGTCCGGCGTCCTCGCCGACCAGCTGCTGGCCGCCGTACGGGAGCCGCTGTCGGCCGGCCTCGACGGCGACGGGCGGCTCACCCTGGGCGTCAGCGCGGCCGTGCATTCCGCGGAGGGCCTGCGCGGCGCGCTGGAGGAGGCCCGGCACGCCCGCCGGGTCGCCGCCGCACGCACCGGCCGGGTCTGCGCGGCGGGCCACCAGGAGCTGGCGTCCCACGTCCTGCTGCTGCCGTTCGTCCCCGACGACGTCCGCCGCGCCTTCACCGCCCGGCTGCTGGACCCGCTGCGCGACTACGACCGCCGGCACCGCGCCGAGCTCATCCCGACCCTGGAGGCGTTCCTGGAGTGCGACGGCTCGTGGACCCGCTGCGCCTCCCGGCTGCACCTGCACGTCAACACACTGCGCTACCGGGTCGGCCGGATCGAGCAGTTGACAGGCCGTGACCTGTCGCGCCTCGAGGACAAGCTGGACTTCTTCCTGGCGCTGCGGATGAGCTGAAACCTGAGGGGACGCGGAGTCCCACGACTTTGTGAAATCCTTCACCCACCCTCTTGGCCGGGCCGGGCGATTCGTGCTGAGATGCCGCCACCACTCAACAGCTCGACGGCGTGCTCGGGGAGGGCAACGTGGCGCATACCGCCATGTCTGGTAACGGAACGACCGCCGGTGACGATCCACTCCAGACCGCGGTATGGCGGCTGCGCTCCCGCGCCTGCTGGGCCGACGCGGCCGCCCTGCTCCAGCCGGTCACCCCGGCGGCCGCGCTGCAGCGGGCGGCGCTGCTGGTGGAGCGGTGTCTGTACACCGAGCGGGGCTGGGAGGAGGCCGAGGACGCACTGCGCACGGCCGAGGCGCTGGCCCACGGCGACGACGAACGGGGCGCGGCCGCTTGTGAACGCGGGTACTTGGCGTACGCCGCCACCCTGCACGGGGTGCGGGACCGCGCCGACGAGGCGCGTGCCGCGCTCGGCCGGGCGGCGGCGCTGATCCCGCCGGGGGCGCCGGCGCGGGCCCTGCTGGACTTCCGGCGCGGACTGCTCGCCGAGAACCTGACGCGCTCGCCGCAGGCCGCCCGGGCCGCCTACCGCCGCGCCCACGCGGGTGCCACGGCGCAGGCGGATCCGCTGCTGCAGTCCTTCACCTGGCGGCACCTCGCCGGACTCGCGCTGCGGGACGGCGAGTTGGCCGAGGCCCGGCACGGCTTCGCCGAGTCCCTGCGGATCCGCGAGGAACTGGGCTACCTCGTCGGCACGGCCCCCGCGCTCGTCTCCCTGGCCGACACCCAGCCGGAACCGGAGGCCTCCCGCCTGCGGGAGGAGGCCCGCCGTCTGTTCCAGCTGCTGGGCGGGGTGCCGACGTGGCTGGCCCGCCAACTGACGCCTCCGGCACCGGGAGCGGCGACGGCGTGACCGGCTGACGCCTCACGGACCCGCGCGGGCGGTCCCCCTAGGGGGTGTCTCGTCGATCAGGCCGGATCAGCGAGCCCGGCATGATCGGCGAGACGCCCCCTGGCGTCGGGTCACGCGCCCACGCCGGGGTAGTGCTCCCCCACCAGCGTCCGGACGCCGTCCGCGTCCCCGGCGATCAGCGCGTCCAGCAGCCCCACGTGCTGCGCCGCGTCCGTCATCAGCTCGGTGCGGGTGCGGGCGGCCGGCCCGCCGGTGAGCGGCCACTGCACCCGCCGGTGCAGGTCGTCGGCGATCCGCACCAGCTGCTCGTTGCCCGCGAGGCTCAGCACGGCGCGGTGGAACGCCCGGTCCGCCTCGGCGTAGGTGGCCCGGCAGCCGGACGCCGCCGCCCGCACGGTCGCCTCCGCGAGCGGCCGCAGTTCGGCCCACCGCGCGGCGGGCACGGCACCGGCGAGCCGCAGCAGCACCGGCACCTCGATCAGCGCCCGGACCTCGGCCAGTTCCGCCAGCTCCCGCGCGTCCCGCTCGACGACCCGGAAGCCCCGGTTGGGCACGACCTCGACGGCACCCTCCAGCGCGAGCTGCTGCATGGCCTCACGGACGGGTGTCGCCGACACCCCGAACCGCTCGCCGAGCGCGGGCGCCGAGTACACGGCACCGGGGCGCAGTTCGCCGGTGGCCAGCGCGGTGCGCAGCGCCTGGAGGATCTGCCCGCGTACGGAGGACCGCTGCACGACGGGCCGGGCCGGCCCGGGCCGCGACTGCGGAAACGGTTGTTCGCCGTGGGTGTGCTCACCGCGCACCGCCCCGCCCTGCGCCTGGGGCGGCACCCGCGTCGCGCTCGTCTCACCACCGCCCGACGGAAGATCCGAGGCATCTGAGCCATCTGAGGCATGTGAGACACCTGAGGCACCGTGGCCCGGCTCGGCGGAACCGCGCGCGGCCTGCTTCACGGATGCCTCCTGACGGGCTTGTCGTCGGTTGTCGTCGGTTGTCGGTGGTTGGGCAGATTACGGCCGGTTGTCACTCGACCGTCAAGCACCTTAGGCGGACAGCGCGGTAGTTCAAACTCCCGAGCGATTGGGTAAGGTTAGGCTTACCTATAAGATCTCGATCGGTGGTCCTGGTATGCCTGTGCCCTCGTCGGCCGTCGCGGACGCGTTCGCCCGCCTCACCGAGGTGCTCCCGGGCCTCGCCGTCACCGAACTGGACTCCGGGGAACCGGCCCCCCGGGGCGGCGGATGGGTCGCCGCCGCCTCGCTCGCGGAGGGCGGAGCCGGCCTCGACTCCTTCCTGGCCTGGGACGACGCCCAGGTCGTCCGGGACTACGGCCGGCAGGCCCGCCCGGACGTGATCGCCAGCTTCGGCCTGCACCGCTACGCCTGGCCGGCCTGCCTGCTGATCACCGTCCCGTGGTTCCTGCACCGCCGCGTCCCCCGGTTCCCCGTGACGCATGTCTCGTACGACCGCTCCGCCCCCGGCCTGTCCATGGGCCGCCTGGCCGTGCGGTCCGCCGGCTTCGCCTGCCTGCCCGGCGACCCGGCCGCCGCGCTGCCCGGCGCCCGGGTGGTCGCCGGCGAGGAGGCGCTGCGCGCCGAGGTGCGGGCCGCGGTCGCCGAGCACCTGGAACCGGTCCTCGGCGGCTTCGGCCCCCGGATGCGCCGGCGCGGCCGCGCGCTGTGGGGCATGGCGACCGACGAGGTCGTCGAGGGGCTGTGGTACGTCGCCCATCTGCTGGGCGAGCAGGAGCGGGCGCGGCACGAGCTGGAGCTGCTGCTGCCGGGGGCGACCAAGCCGTACGTCGGCTCGGCCGCGTTCCGCGAGCTGACCGGCCCGAACGGCGAGTCGCTGCCCACCCGGAACCGGGCGAGCTGCTGCATGTTCTACACGCTGCGTCCGGAGGACACCTGCGCCACCTGCCCGCGCACCTGTGACGCGGACCGGATCGTCAAGCTGGCGGCCGCGGCGGCCGCGAGCTGATCCACCGTCACTTCTGCCCCTTAAGGGTGCCTGCGACCCCTGTGTCCGTGAAGCCACAAGTGGTTCACGCAATCCTCACGTGTCGCGGGAACTTTCCGCGGAACCACCCGTACGGGTAATCTTCGTTCGAACTCAACTCCCACCCCTCAAGCGGAAGTTCGAGCATAACGCGGCCCCTGGCAGCCCCTTGCGCCTCCTTGGCGGCCTCTTGCCCCGAAACCCCCTGAGGGCCTGCGGGTTTGGGCCACTATGGCGGGCGTTACGCCCTATCCCAATGCAAGGGACCCCCAGATGAGACTGACCGAGATATCGCTGAACTGGCTGCTTCCGGGCGCCGTACTGCTCCTGGGCATGCTGGCGGCGGTGGCGGTGCTCGCGCGCGGCAAGCGGGCCGCGGGGAAGGACTCGAGCGCCGACGACTCGTGGGAGCGCAGCGAGGAGCGCCGCAGACGCAAAGAGGCCATCTACGGCACCGTTTCCTACGTTCTCCTCTTCTGCTGCGCCGCGGTCGCGGCGGCGCTCTCCTTCCACGGTCTGGTCGGCTTCGGCGAGCAGAACCTCGGCCTCACCGGCGGCTGGCAGTACCTGGTGCCGTTCGGCCTCGACGGCGCGGCGATGTTCTGCTCCGTCCTCGCGGTGCGCGAGGCCAGCCACGGTGACGCGGCGCTCGGTTCCCGGATACTCGTGTGGACCTTCGCCCTGGCCGCCGCCTGGTTCAACTGGGTGCACGCACCCCGCGGCGCGGGCCACGCCGGCGCCCCCCACTTCTTCGCGGGCATGTCACTGTCCGCCGCCGTGCTCTTCGACCGCGCGCTGAAGCAGACCCGCCGCGCCGCCCTGCGCGAGCAGGGACTGGTCCCGCGGCCGCTGCCGCAGATCCGTATCGTGCGCTGGCTGCGCGCGCCGCGCGAGACGTACCGCGCCTGGTCCCTGATGCTCCTGGAAGGCGTGCGCAGCCTCGACGAGGCGGTCGAGGAGGTCCGCGAGGACAAGCGCCAGAAGGAGCAGGAGCGGATGCGCCGCCGCGACAAGGAGCGCCTGGAGCGCGCCCAGCTGAAGGCGATCAGCCGGGGCCACCGCGGCTTCGTCGGCCGGGGCGGCGGCCGTCAGGTGGAACTGCCGTCCGTGGAGCAGGGCTCCGACATGGTCTCCGCGGAGCCTGCCATATCCACCCCGGAACCGCTGCCGGTACGCACCCGGCCCTCCCTGCAGCCGGTCCGAGGCTCGTCCGCTGACCCGATCACCGTGGACCTGACCGCCGAGGACGACACGATGGCCCTGCCCCGGCTGGAGTCCCTGGAGCGCAAGCTCAAGGACCTGGAGCAGCAGTTCGGCTAGCCCGGACCGGGGGGACCGGGCGACGACGGGACGGGGTGCGGCCGCAGGTGCCGCACCCCGTCCCGTTCGTTCACCGTCGTCCGGCCCGCGGCCGGTGCGTCACGCGGCGTCCGCGCCCAGCTCGAACCAGACCGACTTGCCCACCGCGTGCGGCCGTACGCCCCACGCGTCGGCGAGCGACTGCACCAGCAGCAGGCCCCGGCCGTGCGTACCGTCGTCGGCGTCCGGTGCGCTCGGCCGGGGCCTGCGGGCGACGAAGTCCCGCACCTCCACCCGCAGTCCGCGCGGTCCGACGGTGGCCGTCAGGACCGCGTCGTCGTCGGTGTGCACGAGGGCGTTGGTGACGAGTTCGCTGGTGAGCAGTTCCGCCACGTCCGAGCAGCCGGGAGCACCCCAGCGCCGGAGCAGTTCGCGCAGCTCCCGGCGGGCCTCCGGGACGGCCCGGAGGTCAGCCCGGCCCAGTCTGCGCTTCAGTTGGGGCGCCGGTGACTGCTCCGCGGCGCCGTCGGACTCTTCCTCCACCGTTCCTGCCGAGAAGGCCCCGACCGTCGTGGGACCGCCCCCTCGTGCCTGCCTCTTCATCTCCCCCGCCCGCGTGCCGATGTCGGTTTCCCTCCTGCTCGAACACGTTCACGGGGATCCATGCCCCGTGGGCACCGGGCCAGTCATCTCGGATCGCGGACGAAAGGGGTTCGGCCACGGCGGGAACGGTCCGGGGCGGCCGGACCGGCCCCGGCCCGCGCGTCCCGTGCCGCGGGCGAGCGGCGGGGATCGGCTCAACTGTCTATTGCCGACTGCCGTTCCGGCCGTACCCGGCCAAGAGATGGGGCGGATGGTTCCCCGGCGGTGGCCGTCCCGGGGGCGCCTCCCCTCCGGTGTCCCCGGGACGAAAGTGGCCGGAACACGTCCGTCCCGGGGCCGCCCTCCCGACCCCCGTGGCGGGAAGGCGGCCACCGGGCCGGCCTCGCGATGGTCCTCCGTTGGCTCAGTACAGCTTGTTCACCGCGGTCGTCGTCGTCTTCTTGAAGGCGCCGACCGGCGCGTCGCCGAAGTCGCCCAGCTGCGACCACTCGACGACGGTGACGGTCCGCCCGTCGCGTCCCACGCCCAGCAGGCGGATGTCGGTGGCACCCCAGGTGGTCTCGGTGTGCAGACCGTGGACGCGGGCGCCCTCCTCGACCGGCAGGCTCCCGTAACCGCGGTACGCCGCCTCCACCTCCGGGTCGGACTGCTCGATGCGGGCCGCGCAGGTCTTGATCTCCCGGTTCATCCGGTCCGCCAGCGCCTTCGCCTTCGCGGTCGTGCCGGTGACGATGGTGAGCTGGCGGGCACCGGTGTCCAGGTCGGTGTGGAACGCGCGGTAGCGGGAGTCGTAGCCGGGGAACACCTCGTCCAGGCAGAGCCGCAGCTCGTCCGGGACCCCGTCGGTGACCTCGCCCGCCGTCCAGGACGACGACGGGTGCGGCGGCAGGTCGGCGGCCGAGAGGAAGGCGGGCGCGGGCGCGGCGCCCGCCGGGCCGGCGAGTGCGGTGAGGCCGGTGAGTGCGGCGACGGCGAGTACGGTGAGCGCGCCGGCTCGGGTGCGGATGGGCATGGGTCTCCCCGTGTGCGAGTGCGTACGTCGTGGGCTGCCGCGCTCCGCCGGACGGTCGAACCGGCGCTCGGTGCGGCACCAAGAGCATCGGCCGCGGTCGCCGGCGGACGCAACAGGGGATGCCGGATCCGCCGGCATGGAACCATCCCATGCCGTCTGACGTGCAGTGATATGGAGTACCTGGGATGCCGTCCCGGGACGTGAGCGCACCGGGGGAAGGGTGTCCGGACAGGACGACGTCGCCGAGTTCGCGGCGCTGCTGCGAGAGCTGAAGGACCGCACGGACCGCAGCTACGGCTCGCTGGCCCGCCGCCTGAACATGAACACCTCCACACTGCACCGCTACTGCGCCGGAGACGCGGTCCCGCAGCACTTCGCCCCCGTCGAACGCTTCGCCGCACTGTGCGGGGCGACCCCCGAGGAACGACTGGAACTGCACCGCCGGTGGCTGTCGGCAGCAGCGGCCCGGCGCCGGCCGCGCGGGGAGCAGGGGGTGGTGACGGGCGGGGCTGGGGCAGTGCGGGAGGCTGCCGGGCCGGGGGAGGCTGCCGGGCCGGTGGAAGTTGCCGCACGGGAGGAGGCCGCCGCATCGGCGGAGGTCATCGGGCCGGTGGACGCTGCCACACCGGAGGAAGCCGCCGCAGACGACGAGGCGACGGCACCGGCGGACGCCGGCGCAAGGGCGGACGCCACCGGGCCGGCGGAGGGCATCGCACTCATGGAGGCCACCCCACGGGCGAAGGCCACCGCACCGACGGCAGCCGCCACACCCGACGAGGCCACCGCACCCCACGAACCGAAGGCACCGGCGGAAGCCACCGCGCGGGCGGACGCCACCGCACCGGACGAGGCCACCGCACCGGACGAGGCCACCGCACCGGACGAGGCCACCCCGCCGGGCAAGCCGACCGCGTCGGCGGAGGCCGCCGCAGCCGCGCCGGCACCAGGACCCGGGCCAGTACCAGCACCGAAACCCGCACCGGCACCGGGACCCGCGTCGGCGCCGGGCCCCGGGCCGGAAGCCACTGCCCCGGCCCCGGTCCTGCCCGCCCCCTGGTACCGCCGTCGCCGTACCGTCGTCAGTGCCGCCGTCGCCTGTGTCCTGCTCGCCACTGTGGGCGGCCTCGCCGCGCTGCCCACCGAGCGCGGTCCCTCGGCCGCCGGGGCGGCGCCTTCGTCCCGTACGGCGGACTCCGCCACCGCGGACTCCCGTACGGCGCCCACCGGGTCCCCCACCCGCACGCCGAGCCGCTCCGCGACACCGTCGGAGACATCGGCTCCGGCGACCTCGTCGCCACCCGCGCGGGGCAAGAGGCGGTCCGCCGGTCCCTCCCCCACCGGCCGCGGCACGCCCGCCGCCCCCGCCGTCCCGCTCGCCTGGACCGCCGACTCCCAGGTGTGGGCGCTCGGCTGCGGTCACGACTACGTCGTCGCCGCGCCGCCGGACCGGGTGCCGCCGCCCCCGGTCCCGCAGGACGCCGGGGCGTGGGCGGCGGCGCAGGGCGCGGTGCACGGCAGGGAGACGAACGTGCGGATCTCCGTGCAGGGGCTGTCGTCCACGGCCGTCGTGCTGGAGGCGCTGCGGGTGCGCGTGGCCGGGCGGACCGAGCCCGCGGCGGGCAACGCCTACGCGATGGACGAGGGCTGCGGCGGTTCGATCACGCCCCGGCACTTCGCGGTGGACCTGGACAAGGACCGGCCGATCGCCCGTTCGGTCGCCGGGAACGACGCGGGCACGCCGATCCCGGCGGTCCGGCTGCCGTACCGGGTGTCGGCGGAAGACCCGGAGGTGCTGCTGGTCACCGCGCGGACCGCGGGCTGCGACTGCCGCTGGTACCTGGAGCTGGACTGGTCCTCCCAGGGCCGCACGGGCACCGTTCGGATCGACGACCACGGCCGCCCGTTCCGCACCAGCGCCATCGAGGGCCTGCCCCGCTACACGTACGACACCTCCGCCCGCCGCTGGGCGCCTTACAGCTAGGGGGCGTCTCGACGGCGATCGGGATCACGGCGGATCCTCCCGGAGCCGCCGCAGGTCCTCTTCCAGCGTGGCGTCCGCGCTGAGCCGGTACAGCTGCCGGATCCTCAGCTCCTCCTGGTCCAAAGCCGTCTCGTACTGTGTGTCGGCCAAGGCCACGGCGTCCTCGGTGCGCTCGGTCAGGTCGTTCCGCACCGTGCTGTCCAGGACACGGAGCCCGTCGGCGAGGCGGGCCAAGGCGAGCATGGTCCCGGCGGTGCGCCGCCGTCGTTCGAGGGCGTGCACACTACGTTCCAGGTCCGCGCGTGCTTCCTGGAGCAGGGCCTCGAAGTCCCGGCACACTCGGACGGCTTCTGCCGCTTCCTTCACCCCGGCCTCCCACGCCTCCACGTCCGAGCGCAGACGGGCGGCTCTGCGGAGCGCGTCGACGGCCCCTGGGGGCAGGGCGGCCACGTTGTCGCTGGTCCTGGCGAAGGGTGCCGCGAGGCGCAGGAGTTCCTGCCGGGACGCCGACGCGCCGGCGATGCGCCTGGTGAGACGATTGCGCTCGAAGGTGGCCTCCACGAGCCGTCCCTTCAGCTCGTGCTCCATGTCGTCCAGCCGGGCAACCACCTCCCGCGTCAGTGACGGGTCATGCGGCTCGCCGTGATTCACCGTCTGGAGAAAACGCACCAGACGCTCGGCGACTCCGAGCACTTCGTCCACCCGCGCCGGGAGATCGCGCTTCTCGTCCGTCATTCACCTCGCCCCCTCAATACGGGCTGCCTTCGGACAGTTGACGTATCGCATCGGCCAGGGCGTGCAGATCCTGTTCCACCGCGGGCACCCCGCCACCGGCCCCGCGGTGCTCCACCACGGCGACCCCGAGGCTGTCGCGCAAGGAGGAGGCCGCGGCACAGATCGGGCCCAGTTGCCGGGTCTGCGCTTCGAGCCGCCCCCGGATCTCGGCGTTCAGCGCCTTCCAGCTGGGGCCGTAGAGGTGTACGAGCGAGACCTGTTTGACCGCCAGCGCACTGACTTCGGTGATGGCCGCTTCGACGGTGGCCCGCACGCGGTCCGTGATGTCCTTGTGCACGCCCGCCGCCTCCGCCACACCGGCGTTGGCGGTCAGCGCGGCCAGCCACTCGGCGGTGCGGAGCAGCGAGTCCCTGACCGGCCAGGCCGGCAGATGGCCGATGACCTCACCCATCCGCTGCGGATCGCCCTGCCGTGTCATCCGCGCGAGTTCGCCACCGACCTGAGCGGGGTCACCGAGCCGCGCCGCCCGAGCCGCTTCCGCCTCGGCCGCCTCCCTCTTCCGCTTCTCCTCCTGCTTCTCGCTGACGTACGCCCAGACGCAGAAGATGACGAAGCCGATGAACAGCAGTTCCACGAACACCCCCGACGGCCGGCCCGGCTCGGCGGCCTCCGTCATGGTGGCAGTGGGCTGCCATGAGCACCATGGGCGTCCGCCCCCCGCTCGCGTGAATGCGCCTGTGCGCCCTCCCCACGCGCTCTGCGCCACCCGCCCCGGGGCCCCGCCGCCGAGCGGAACGCGGCTTCGCGGACACCCCCTAGGGCCGAGGCACGTTGCGGAGGTTGGAGCGGGCCAGCTGGAGCATGCGGCCGACGCCGCCGTCCAGCACGATCTTCGAGGCGGACAGGGCGAAGCCGGTGACCATCTCGGCCTTGATCTTCGGGGGGATCGACAGGGCGTTGGGGTCGGTGACGACGTCGACGAGTGCGGGGCCCTTGTGTCTGAAGGCGTCCTTGAGGGCGCCGGCGAGCTGCTTGGGCTTCTCGACGCGGACGCCGTAGGCGCCGCAGGCGCGGGCGACGGCGGCGAAGTCGGGGTTGGCGTTGGCGGTGCCGTAGGAGGGCAGGCCGGCGACCAGCATCTCCAGTTCGACCATGCCGAGGGAGGAGTTGTCGAAGAGCACGACCTTCACCGGCAGGTCGTACTGGACGAGGGTGAGGAAGTCGCCCATCAGCATGGAGAACCCGCCGTCGCCGGACATCGACACGACCTGGCGGCGGCGGTCGGTGAACTGCGCCCCGATGGCCATCGGCAGCGCGTTCGCCATCGAGCCGTGGGAGAAGGAGCCGATGATGCGGCGCCGGCCGTTGGGCGAGATGTAGCGGGCCGCCCAGACGTTGCACATGCCGGTGTCGACCGTGAACACGGCGTCCTCGGCGGCGACTTCGTCGAGGACGGCGGCGACGTACTCGGGGTGGATCGGGATGTGCTTGTCGACCTTGCGGGTGTACGCCTTGACGACGCCCTCCAGCGCGTCCGCGTGTTTCTTCAGCATCTTGTCGAGGAACCGGCGGTTCTCCTTGGTCCGCACCCGCGGGATGAGACAGCGCAGCGTCTCCTTCACATCGCCCCACACGGCGAGGTCCAGCTTGGAGCGCCGGCCGAGGTGCTCGGGCCGCACGTCGACCTGGGCGATGGCCACGTCGTCCGGCAGGAAGGCGTTGTACGGGAAGTCGGTGCCGAGCAGCAGGAGCAGATCGCACTCGTGGGTGGCCTCGTAGGCGGCGCCGTAGCCGAGGAGTCCGCTCATGCCGACGTCGTACGGGTTGTCGTACTGGATGTGCTCCTTGCCGCGCAGGGCGTGCCCCACCGGTGACTTGATCTTCTCTGCGAACTCCATGACCTCGGCGTGCGCGCCCGCGGTGCCGCTGCCGCAGAACAGGGTGACCTTGTCGGCCGCGTCGATCATCCTCACCAGCCGGTCGATCTCGTCGTCGCCGGGGCGGACCGTGGGCCGGGCGGTGACCAGGGCGGTCTCGGCGGCCCGGTCGGGGGCGGGTTCGGCGGCGATGTCGCCGGGGAGGGAGACCACGCTGACGCCGGAACGGCCGACCGCGTTCTGGATGGCGGTCTGCAGCAGCCGGGGCATCTGCTTCGGGCTGGAGATCAGCTCGCTGTAGTGGCTGCACTCCTGGAACAGCCGGTCGGGATGCGTCTCCTGGAAGTAGCCGAGGCCGATCTCGCTGGACGGGATGTGCGAGGCGAGGGCGAGGACCGGGGCCATGGAGCGGTGGGCGTCGTACAGGCCGTTGATGAGGTGGAGGTTGCCGGGGCCGCAGGAGCCGGCGCAGGCCGTCAGCCTGCCGGTGATCTGGGCTTCGGCGCCGGCCGCGAAGGCGGCGGTCTCCTCGTGCCGGACGTGGATCCAGTCGATGGCGGAGTTGCGGCGGACGGCGTCCACGACGGGGTTGAGGCTGTCGCCCACGACGCCGTACAGGCGCTTGACTCCGGCGCGGGCGAGGATGTCGACGAACTGCTCGGCGACGTTCTGCTTGGCCATGGATCCATGCACCCCTTGGGTCTCGTCCCGCTCCTCGGGTCCGTCCCTCCATCAATCCACAGCGGGCGCGGTTACGCCTCCCAAACGGCCGACGCCGTACGGTCGTCGGCGTAGCCCTTCACCCGGACCTGGGTGTCGGCGAGGAACGCGGCGAGGCCCGGAGGCTGCGGGCGGGACCACCGTTCGGTGAGATGCGCGGGGAGTCCGGGTTCGCCGCGCAGGGGCTCGGCGAGGCCGGCGGTGCACATCAGGAGGACATCACCCGGTCGGGCTACGGAGGCGCGGAACCGGAACGGTTCGCGGGGTGGCTCGGGCCGCGGGTCGTACGGGCTCGGGGGTGTGGGGATGCCGAGGTCCATGGTGAGCCGGTCGCCCTCGGGGGTCTCGGCCGGCGGCGAGCCGAAACCGACGACGGGCTCACCGGTGACCTCGGTGACCGGCGGTTCGATGTCGTGCCAGGCGCCGTCGCGCAGCCGGAAGAGCCCGCCCGCGCCGACACCGAAGAACACGCGGACGCGGCAGGCGGGATCGGCGGGCAGCAGCAGGCAGCGCAGGGTCGCCGCGTACTCCTCGGGGCGCAGCCCCTGCTCGACGGCAGCGCCGCGCAGTCTGCCGAGACTGCGGTCGGTCAGCCGGTGCAGGCCCGACTTCAGGTCGCCGCGGCGGCCGGCGCGGATGTCCTCGCCGAGCCGCGCGTGACTGCGGCCGACGGCCCGGCCGATCCACCGGCACAGCTCGGCGGCGGCGTGGTGGGCGCGGGGGGTCGCCCGCGCGCCGGTGGCCATCGCCACCAGCACCAGCGACTGCTCCCCGGCGCCGAAGCGGGCGGTGAGCAGCGCGTCGCGGCGCGGTTCACCCCGGTAGCGCGCGGAGTCGCCCCGCATCGAGACCGCGCGCAACGTGCAGGTTCCCTGCCGGGCGCCGTCCAGCACGGTGTCGGGGACGAGCTCGTCGAGGCCGTCGGGATCGACGGCGGGGAGCGCGGTGGGCTCGGGATCGTAGGTCGGAGGCCCGGACCCGACGTAGCCGGGCCCCGTGACACGCACGGCCGCCTCGACGCCCGTTCCCGCGCCCACCCGGCCGACGGATGGCGGGGCCGACGTGGGAGGCGGGGGCACGGGTGGCGTGGGGGCGGGGGCGGTGTGCCGCCCGGTGGTCGAGACGGTGGGGCCCTGGGGCGCCGGGACGGCGGGGGTTGGGGGCCTTGGGGTGGGGGGTGGGGAGACGGCTTCGGGTGACTTGCCGTCGGTCGGGGGGCTGGCGGGCTCCGGCGGCCTCGGGCCGGGCGGCGGGAACGCGACCCCGGACGCCTTGCCGTCAGACGAGGGGCCGGCGGGCTCCGGCGGCCTCGGGCCGGGCACCGCCCCGGCCGACTCGGGCGGCCTGCCGCCGGGCGGCGCGGCAGCGGACTCCGGCGGCCCCGCACTGAGCGGCTGCGGCGCGGACCCGGTTGGCCTCGCACCGGGCCGGGGGTCGGCGGGCTCCGGTGGCGTCGGGGCGAACGGTGGTGCGTCAGCGGGCTCCGGCGGCCTTCCGCCAGGTGGGGGGACCGTGGGCGCCGGTGGGTCCGGTGGGCGGGGTGGGGCCTGGCGTGGGTCGCCGGGCGGGCGCGGTGGCGGCTCCGAGCCGTGTCCGCCGTGTCCGCCGTGTCCGCCGAGGGCGTCACCGGACGGTGCCGGAGGCCAACCGTCCCCCGCAGGGACATCGCCGGGCGGCGTCGGACTCCAGCCGTCCCCCGCAGGGGCGTTACGGGGCGGCGTCGGGGACCAGCCACCCCCGGCAGGGGCGCCACCGGGCGGTGCCGGAGACCAGCCGTCCCCCACAGGGGCGTCACCGGGCGGCGTCGAAGTCCAGCCATCCCCCGCAGCGGCGTCACCGGGCGTCCTCGGGGCCCACGCCCGGCTCCCAGGCCCGCTGTCGTGGCGCGGAGCGGGAACGCGCGGTGGCGGTGGGGGCGGTGGGTCCGCGGAGAGGGCTCCGGATGCGGAGGCGAAGCGGTCGTCCAGGGAGTCGGGCGTGCGTGTGGGGCCCGTGTCCTCGGTGGAGTCGTCGTACAGCTGCCCCCACCAGTCGTCGGAGTGACCGGTGGGCCTTCCCCCCTGCTGGCTCATGCCCCTAATTGTCCACCGCGCGGGCCGTGGGAAAACGGGGCATCAGGAAAATCCCGTACGCCGTGACATGTCGAACAGTGGTGCGGGCAAAGGCTGCTGGTGGTCGCCGGACGGCTCCACCCCCCACGGGAGAGCCGCCCGGCGACGGCGTGAGACCCGGCCCCGTCGGCGCCGGTGACCCCACCTTGGCAGAGCGCGAGAGGCTACGGCGATGATGTTCGGCGGCGGGTTTGCGCCGTGGCCGTTTCCCGCCACGCGTGGACACCGCGGGACGTGTCGTCGGGGAGGGGCGGAGCCTGGTGCTGGCAGCGATAGGGCTGGACGAGACGCACGAGTCGGCGTACCGCGCGCTGGTCGCGGTCGGCGCCGCCGACGTACCCGATCTGGCCCGGCGCCTGGGTCTTGGCGAGCAGGACACCGAGCGGGCGCTGCGCCGCCTGGAGCGGCACGGGCTCGCCGCCCAGTCCTCGGCCCGCCCCGGCCGCTGGGTGGCCGCCCCGCCGGGCGTGGCGCTCGGCGCGCTGCTCGCCCAGCAGCGGCACGAGCTGGAGAAGGCGGAGCTGGCGGCGGCGCTGCTCGCCGAGGAGTACCGGGCGGCGGCGTCGGAGCCGGCCGTGCACGACCTGGTCGAGGTGGTGATCGGCGCGGCCGCCGTCACCCAGCGGTTCCTGCAGTTGCAGCTCGCGGCGAGCGAGGAGGTGTGCGCGCTGGTCACCGGCACCCCGGTGGCCGTGACCGGCATGGAGAACGACGCCGAGGAGCAGGCGGCGGCCCGCGGCGTGCGCTACCGGGTGGTGGTGGAGCGGGCCGTGCTGGACCAGCCGCACGGCATCACGGAGCTGACCGCCGCCCTCGGCCGTGACGAGCAGGTGCGGGTGGTGGACAAGGTGCCGACGAAGCTGGTCGTCACCGACGGCTCGCTGGCGCTGGTGCCGCTCACCCACCCCACCGCCGAGCCGGCCGCGCTGGTCGTGCACGCGAGCGGGCTGCTGGAGCTGCTGTCAGGCCTGTTCGAGGCGGTGTGGCGGGACGCGCTGCCGTTGCGGCTCGGCGCGTCCGGTGTGCGGGAGGAGGGCCCGGACGGCCCCGACGGCACGGACCTGGAGGTGCTGTCGCTGCTGCTGGCCGGGCTGACCGACGCGAGCGTCGCCAAGCAGCTGGACCTGGGCCTGCGGACGGTGCAGCGCCGGGTGAAGCGGCTGATGGAGCTGACCGGGGTGACGACCCGGCTCCAGCTGGGCTGGCACGCGTACGAGCGGGGCTGGGTGGCGCGCGAACGCCCGTGACCCGGCGCCCGCTGTACGGCTCCCGCTGTACCGCTCCCGTGGGACTGCGCGCCGGGGCGGGCTCCTGCACTCTTGGCTCATGGGAGTGTGGGAGCTCCTGCTGGTCGGCCTGGTGATGCTGCTCGGCCTGTGCGGAGTGCTGGTGCCGGGTGCGCCCGGTTCGTGGCTGGTGTGGGCCGCGGTGATGTGGTGGGCGCTGAAGGATCCCCGGCCGGTCACGTGGGGGGTGCTGGTGGGGGCGACGGTCGTGCTGTTCCTCGCCCAGGTGGTGCGCTGGGTGCTGCCGCCCCGGCGGCTGCGGGCGGGCGGTGCCACTCCCCGGATGGCGGTGTACGCGGGGCTCGGCGCGCTGCTCGGCTTCTTCCTGCTGCCGGTGCTGGGGGCGATCCCCGGTTTCATGGGCGGCATCTACCTCGCCGAACGCCTGCGTCTGGGCCGGTCCGGGGAGGCCCGGGCGGCGCTGCGGGCCACGATGCGGTCGGGCGGGACGAGTGTGCTGGTGGAGCTGTTCGCCTGCTTGCTGATCATGGGGGCGTGGCTGGGCGCGGTGTTCTGGGGCTGAGCCCCCTCGTCTCTGCGGCTGGTCCCTCCGGCTGGTCCCTCCGGCCTAGGCCCTGTCGTTTGGATCAGGCCGGCTGTGAGGAACGGTACGTCTTGGCCGAGTCGAGCGGGGTCTGGTGCGTGCAGCTGCAAGGCGGAGGAGGGAGTCGACGCGGAGCGTCGGGGACCGACGACAACGCGGCAGATGGGCGTGCCAGGCCCCGCGACGCCGGGGTGATCCAAACAACAGGGCCTAGGGCGGGAAACCGATGTGCCGTGGGCGGCAGCGTGCTTGGCTGGGCGGCATGACCGAGTTCAGTGAGGCGGAGCGGGCGTATCTGAAGGAGCAGCGGCTGGGGCGGCTGGCCACCGTGGACCCCCGGGGGCAGCCGCAGGCGAACCCCGTCGGCTTCTTCCCCCAGGACGACGGCACGATCCTGATCGGCGGGTACGCCATGGGCCGTACGAAGAAGTGGCGCAACCTGGGGCAGAACCCCCGGCTGTCCCTGGTCGTCGACGACATCGTGAGCGTCCAGCCGTGGCAGGTGCGCGGCATCGAGATCCGCGGCGAGGCCGAACTGCTCACCGGCCCCCACGACCTGGGCCCGCACTTCAGCGAGGAACTGATCCGCATCCACCCGCGCTGGATCCACAGCTGGGGCCTGGACGGAGACGCCCCCTAGGCCAGGTCCTGGACCGGCACTCCCTCCAGGGTGAGCAGCCGGATCTTGCGGTCGAGGCCGCCCGCGTAGCCGGTGAGCGAGCCGTCGGCGCCGATCACGCGGTGGCAGGGGCGGACGATCAGCAGGGGGTTGGCGCCGATGGCGCCGCCGACGGCCCGTACGGCCGCGCGGGACGCGCCGATCCGCGCGGCGATCTCGCCGTACGTCGTGGTCGCCCCGTAGGGGATGGTGTCGAGGGCGGCCCAGACCCGCTCGCGGAAGGCGGTGCCGTGGGTCCGCAGAGGAAGGTGGAACTCCTTGAGCTCGCCGGCGAGGTAGGCGGTGAGCTGCGCGGCGGCCTCGCGGAACGGGCCGGGGTCCTGCCGCCAGCCCTCCAGGACCGTACGCCCGCCCTTCTGGCCGGGCACGGAGAGGGACGTCAGGGCGCCGTCCGGGTCGGCGGTGAGGAGGAGGGTGCCGAGGGGGCTGTCGAGGTGCGTCCAGTACGTCGCCGCGCTCGGCACAGCAGGCACAGCAGGCTCAGCAGGCCCAGTCGGTGCGGTCGGTTCAGTCGTTCCGGTGTGCACGGTTTCTCCTACTCCCCTGCTGCTCGCAGGTGTCGTACGGCATACGAGCGCCAGGGGCGCCAGGTGTCGGGGACGTCCGCGCCGGGCGGGGCGACGTCGGGGTCGCCCAGGGCGCGGGTGCGGATGACGGCGACGGTGGCCGCGTCGAGGCCGGGCAGCGCGAGCAGCGCGGCCTGCGCGTCGTCGCGGTCGGCGCCGGGATCGAGGCGTACGGCGCCGTCGGCGAGGGCGGCGGTGAGCGCGCCGAGCGGGCCGTGGGGCTCGGCCTCCGCGAGGACGGCCGGTTCGGGGAAGAGGTGGGTGAGGGTGCCGCACGGCGCGTCGAGCGCCTTGCCGTACCGCCGTACCAGGTCCTCGGCGGCGATGCGCCCCACCAGCGCCCGTACCGCCAGCTCCTCCGGGTCGGCGGCGCCCGGTGACCGCAGTCCCGGCCGGGCCGCGACCAGCGGGGCGAGGCGCGGGTCGGCGCCCAGCCGCTCGTCGACGGCGAACGGGTCGGCGTCGAGGTCGAACAGCCGTCGCAGCCGCTGCACGGCGGTGGTCAGATCGCGGGGGTCGGTCAGGTGCAGCCGGGCGTCGAGCCAGCCGCCGGTGGCCGAGCGCGGCGCGCCGGGGCGTTCGTCGACGGCGACGATGCCGGTGCCGTACGGCAGCCGCAGGGTGCGCCGGTAGGTGCGGCGGCCGGGCGGACCGCCGATCTCCTCGACGCCGGGCACGGCCTCCCGCTCCAGCAGGTCGAACACGTGCCCGGCCTGGTAGGGGCCTCGGTGGGCGAGCCGCAGCGGGATGCCGGCGCTGGTGCGGTTCGCCGTGCGGCGGCCCTTGGGGGCCGCGGCCCGCAGTTCGGTCGGGGTCGACGCGTACACGGCCCGCATCGTGTCGTTGAACTGCCGCACGCTGGCGAACCCCGACGCGAAGGCGATCTCGGTGACCGGCAGGCCGGTGGTCTGCAGCAGGACGCGCGCGGTGTGCGCCCGCTGCGCCCGGGCGAGCGCGACCGGTCCGGCGCCCAGCTCGGCGGTGAGCTGCCGCTGGACCTGCCGCGCGCTGTAGCCGAGCCGCGCGGCGAGTCCCGCCACGCCCTCCCGGTCGACGACGCCGTCGCCGATCAGGCGCATGGCCCGGCCGACGACGTCCGCGCGGACGTTCCAGTCGGCCGAGCCGGGCACGGCGTCCGGACGGCACCGCCGGCAGGCCCGGAAACCGGAGCCCTGCGCGGCGGCGGCCGTCGCGAAGAACCGTACGTTGCGCCGTTTCGGCGTCACCGCCGGGCAGCTCGGCCGGCAGTAGATGCCGGTGGTCTCGACGGCGAAGAAGAACGCCCCGTCGAACCGGGCGTCCCGGCTGCGTACGGCCTCGTACCTGCTGTCTTCGTCCATCACACCGTCCAGTGTCCGCCGCGGCGGCACGGACCGCTGGCGGAAATCGGACACCGAGCCCGGTGCGGGAGTCGGCGCCGACCGATGGGTGCCTACCGCCACCCGATGGTGGTCCTACCGCCACCCGATGATGGTCCTACCGCCACCCCTTCCGCTTGGCCTCCATCGCCGCCCGGCCCTCCGCGTGCTTGCGCTTCCAGTCCTTGCGGATCTCCGACCTGACGCGGGCGTCGGTCTTGGCCACGATCCACTGGTTCTCGCGCTTGAGCTTGCGGTAGCTGTCGAGCCGACGGGCGGGCAGTTCGCCGGTGTCGACGGCGTCGAGCACCGCGCAGCCGGGCTCGGCCTCGTGGGCGCAGTCGTGGAACCGGCACCGCTCGGCCAGCTCCTCGATCTCGGAGAACACCTGTCCGACGCCGGTCTCGGCGTCGTAGAGGCCAACGCCCCGCAGGCCGGGGGTGTCGATCAGCACTCCGCCGCCCGGCAGGGCGAGCAGGTTGCGGGTGGTGGTGGTGTGCCGGCCCTTGCCGTCCACGTCCCGGGCGGCCTGCACCGTCATGACGTCCTCGCCCTTGAGGGCGTTGGCGAGCGTGGACTTGCCCGCGCCGGACTGCCCGAGCAGCACGGACGTGCCGGTGCCGAGGACGGCGGTGAGCACGTCCAGCCCCTCCCCGTCGAGCGCGCTGACGGTGAGCACGGGGACGCCGGGCGCGGAGGTCTCCACGTCCTGGACGAGGTGCGACAGCGTCACCGGGTCGGGGACGAGGTCGGCCTTGGTGAGGACGACGACGGGTTGCGCCCCGGATTCCCAGGCGAGTGCCAGGAAGCGTTCGACGCGGCCGAGGTCGAGTTCGACGGCGAGGGAGACGGCGACGATGGCGTGGTCGACGTTGGCGGCGAGGATCTGCCCCTCGGACCGCTTGGAGGAGGTGGACCGCACGAACGCGGTCCGGCGCGGCAGGTACGCGCGGACGTAGCGCGGGTTGCCGCCCTCGGGGTCGACGGCGACCCAGTCGCCGGTGCACACGACCCGCATCGGGTCGTGCGGGGTGACGAAGGCGGTGTCGGCGCGGATCACGCCGTCCGCGGTGACCACGTCGCACTGCCCGCGGTCGACCCGGACGACCCGTCCGGGCAGCAGCCCTTCGGAGTCGTACAGGGTGAACTGCTCCGCCCAGGCGTCGTCCCAGCCGTAGGGGGCGAGGGCGGAGGAAACCGAAGTGGAAGTCAAGGGAAGGGCCCTTCACAAGGGCGGTCCCGGCATGGAGGGATGAAGGTGTGTGAGGTCAGCCGGTGACCGCGGAGGTGGACTTGATGAACTCCTGGATGCGGGCAGCGCCCATCGCAACGACAGCCATCGGTCGACACCTCCTCGTCACACACTCGTATCCGGCGGCGGTGGCGGGTCGGCCACCGCGGAACGGTCGTAACTCTAGCCCGGCCCCGTGGTGCGCCGTCAACGCGTTTTCCACTAGGGGGTGTCTCGCCGATCAGGCCGGATCAGGGAGCGGCGTCTGGCGCCGTGCATCGCAAGGCGGAGGAGGGAGCCGATGCGATGGGGGTCCCCCCTGCTCGAGCGGAGCCGAGAGCTTGGGGGAATCGGGGACCGACGACAACGCGGCGAGGCGCGGTGCCAGGTGCCGCGAGCCCGGCATGATCGGCGAGACACCCCCTAGGGCTTTCCCGCTCAGGAGGTGCCGCAGGGGCGGCCGTTGAGGGTGAAGTCGTACGCCGGTGCGTTGCGGCCCTGCCAGGAGGCGAGGAAGCCGAAGGTGAGGGTGCCGTCGGCGGGGACCGTCCGGTTGTAGTGGGCGGCGCGGGCGGTGACGCGGGAGCCGTCCTGGGTGTGGGTCGCGTCCCACATCTGGTTCACCCGCTGGCCGTCGGGGAAGGTCCAGCCGACGCGCCAGTCGTCGAGGGCGCGGTCGGTGTGGACGGTGACGGTGGCCTGGAAGCCGTCGGGCCACTGGCCGGCGAGGGAGTAGCGGACATGGCAGGACGGGGACGTGGTCTCGCCGGGGGGTGGAGCGGGGGCGGTGGAGGCGGCGGTCCCCTGGGGCTCGGGGTCCGGGTCGGGGTCGGGGCGGTGGGGCCGGTCGGCGGCGTCGGCGCCTTCGGTGCCTCGGGTGCCTTCGGGCGCGTCGGTGGCGTCGGTGGACCGCGGCCCGGACCGGCGGGTCGGGCCGGCGGAGCCCGAGTCGGCCGACGGGGTCGTGAGACGCCGGGAGGGCTCGGGGCCCGGCCGGGACGGGTGCGGGTCGGCGACCGGCTGGCGGTCGGCCGAGTCGGCGGGAGCGGCGGCGTGGTCGCCGGTGCCGTCGAAGGGGACCAGGGTGACGGCGAGCGCCAGCACGGAGACGAGGACGGCGGCGACGAGCAGCCCGTTGCGCAGGACGCGTGCCTTGTGCGCCCCGGTCTCCTCCGGGTCCCGCTCGAAGTCGTCGGGGCGGCCGGGGCCGAGCCGGGCCTCGGCGGCGCGGCGGCGGCGTTCCAGATAGGCGAGGCCGCCCCAGCCGATCACCCCGCCGGCGAGGGCGGCGGGCAGTCCGCCGCCGTGCGTGCGCAGGCATGCGGCGGCCTCGGAGCAGTGGACGCAGTGGGCGAG
Organism: Streptomyces sp. TSRI0107; assembly: GCF_001905845.1. Taxonomy (GTDB): domain Bacteria; phylum Actinomycetota; class Actinomycetes; order Streptomycetales; family Streptomycetaceae; genus Streptomyces. The sequence continues at coordinate 106,098 of NZ_LIVZ01000002.1, forward strand.
GTGCCGGGTCAGGTCCTCGGGGCTCTCGGTGGCCGGGTTGCGGGTGACCGCGTCGAGGAGACGGGCGTAGCCGCGGCAGGTCGGGTCGAGCGGCGCGTCGCGGTGGCCGCGCAGGCAGCGGTCCCGGAACAGGGCGCGGACCTCGGCGAGTTCGGCGGTCGCTCCGGCCGGGTCCAGGCCGAGCCGCCGGGCGGCGACGGGCAGCGGCAGGGCCTCCACCTCGGTCAGCCAGAGCAGCGCGGCGTCCGGTTCCTGCATGTCGCGCAGCCCGCGCAGGGCGAGCGGACGGCGCTGCGGGGGCCCGGTGTGGCGGGCGGCCTTGTCGGAGTTGAGCCACAGCCGCAGATCGGGGTCGAGGTGGTGCCCCTCCCCCGCGGCCTCCCAGTCGGCCGCCGTGTCGCGTACGGCGGTCAGCAGCAGCGGGATGCGCGGCAGCCGGGCGGGACGGCGGCCGGGGCCCCGGGGTACGGCGGACTCGGCGCCGCGGACTTCGCGCATGCCCCGGGCGAACGCCTCCCGGGCGAGCCGGCCGGCCGCCGCGGAGCCGGAGGTGCACAGGTCGGCGTAGGAGAGCACCGTGTCCCAGCACTCGGTGAACAGCGCCTCCTCGGTGGCGTCCCGGGGGGTCGGCAGGTCGGGCATGGGTCTCCTGCGTGCGCGGGCACGTGCGAGGTCAACTCACCCACGGTCAACTCACCGCGGTCAACTCGTCACAGTCGACTCGGCGCGGTCAACTCGTCACAGAAGAGCGGGGAGTTGCGGGGAACCTCGAGGGCGGGCACGACCCTTTCACGGTTCGCCCACAACTGACAAGCGCTGTCCCGGGGTTCACTTTCCGGCAGCGGCCGTCTCCTGCGCGGGGAGGCTGTCCATGAAGGAGCTGACGGAGAAGACGGCGTTGCCGGGGCCGGGCGGGCCGTAGCCGGGCGGGGAGGTCAGGCCGAACTCGTCCATGGTGGCGCGGTACGCCTCCAGCAGCCGGATGTGGTACTCGAGCGGCGCGCCCTGCGGGTTGGCCTTGCCGAGCGGGGTGGTGGGCTCGGGGCACCAGGTGGTGAAGCGCGGCGTGATGCCGTGGGACATGAAGAAGCGCAGGCCCTCGGTGGTGGAGGCGATGGCCTCGTCGACGGTGGTGAAGCCGAAGGGCTCGGCCATCTCCACGCCGGCCACGAAGTTGGGGATGACGTTGCGGGCGCCGAAGATCTCCGCCGAGTCGAGGATGCGCTTGTGCCACTCGTCGCGGCCGACGTAGCGCTCCTTGCCGGGGCAGTACATCTTGAACAGGTACTCGTCCCACACCTCGTAGTTGGGGTGGTAGATCTGCACGCCGTAGTCCTTGAAGCGCTGCACGTCGGCCTTGGGCAGCGCCTGGGCGACGACCTTGCCGATCCAGCGGCCGGGGAAGCGCTCCTCGATGGCCTTGGCGTAGTGGCCGTAGAAGTCGGCCTCGTCGCGGCCCGCGACGGTCTTGGTGATGGCGCCGCCGGTGAGGGTGTAGGCGGTGGACGCCTTCTGGGTGTCGTACCGGTCGATGATCTCCAGGGCCTCGAGGACCTCCTCGACGTCCTTGACTCCTGTATACGGTCGACCGGCGGCCTTGTGCTGTCGCCAGTTGTGGTTGATGTCGCAGTACTGGCACTCCTCCTTGGCGCCGAAGTACTGGCAGACGCGGAAGACGGTCAGGTAGATCAGGTAGCCCCACTGGATGGTGGGGGCCACCTCCATGACGGACTTCCCGTTGGAGAGGGTGTGCCGGTAGTACTCGGGCATCGGGGGCACGCCGACGTCGGCGATGCGCTTGCCGTCGATGTAGAGGCCGAGCATGCCCGAGTCGTCGGCGGCGACCCGGTACGGCGAGGCCGGGTTCACCCGGACCGAGACGACGGTGCGGCGCAGGTCGTAGGGGCCGCCGGTGAGGATGATCTCCTCGGGCGGGCGGCGCAGCGCGGCCTCGCCCAGCTCGGGCAGGGTGCCGTGGTCGAAGGAGAAGATGAAGTACGACTTCGGCTTGACCTCGCCGCCCTCGTTGTCGCTGAGCGCGGACGGGTCGAAGGCCACGCCGCCGCGCAGCAGGTCCTCCTTGAAGACCGCCTCCCGCGGCACATGCGGGAAGCGCTCCATCAGATCCTCGACGAGCGCGGTGCGGCTGCCCATCCCTGTCTCCTCCCTGCGGCGATTCCGTGGTGCGACGTTCGACTCCTCACGGTATGCCCCATGCCTTCTGAGGTGTGCAGCCGGGTCCACCGTGAGCCTTGACGTTTCTGACAGTTTTCGTCAGAGTCGTCAGCATGGGCAAGCGGGAAGAGATCGTGACGGCGGCCGTCGAGGTGTTCGGGCGGTACGGCTTCCGGCAGACGTCGATGGACCTGGTGGCGCAGGCCGCCGGGGTCTCCCGCCCCGCGCTGTACCAGTACTTCCGCAACAAGCAGGACGTGTTCGCGGCGGTCGCCGAGCAGGTGACCGGCCGGCTGATGGCGGCGGCGCACCGGGCCCGCGACGCCGAGGGGACGCTCGCGGACCGGGTGTACGGCGTGCTGGCGGTGCGGCTGGACGCCACGGCGGGGCTCGCCGAGCCCCGCTACCGGCAGGAGCTGGTGGAGCAGGCGCAGGCCATGGGCCTGAGCCCGGTGGACGAGAAGCTGGTCTACGTCCTCGCCCAGCTGCTCGCCGACACCGCCGAGCCGCTGGAGACGGCCTCCGCCATGCTCGCCGCCGCCTCCGGCATCGGCGGCTCGGGCGGCGGACCCGACACCGTCCACCGCCGGCTGCGCCGCCTGGTCGACCTGGTGGTGGCGGGGCTCGCTACGGAGCGCTGAGGCCCTGCCGGGGAGGGGGCGGGAGCAGAGGTCAGGAGCAGGAGGGGGCGGGAGCAGAGGTCAGGAGCAGGAGGGGGCGAGAGCAGGGGGTCAGGAGCAGGAGGCGGGACAGGAGCAGGACACGGAAGAGGGCGCCGGGAGCACAGCCAGGTAGAAGTAAGCGCTTCACACCCGCGGACCGCCGCGCCTTACACTGCCTCGGTCTCGATCCCCGGGGAGGACCCACCGCATGACCGCGACCGCACCCGTGACCAACTGGGCGGGCAACATCACGTACGCCGCCAAGGAACTGCACCGCCCGCGCTCCCTCGACGCGCTGCGCGCGCTCGTCGCGGGAAGCGGGCGGGTGCGGGTGCTGGGCAGCGGGCACTCGTTCAACGAGATCGCCGAACCGGGCCCCGACGGGGTCCTGCTGTCGCTCGCCGAGCTGCCGCCCGCGATCGACGTGGACACCTCGGCGCGGACGGTCCGGGTCGCGGGCGGCGTCCGGTACGCCGAACTGGCCCGTGTGGTGCACCGGCACGGGCTGGCGCTGCCGAACATGGCGTCGCTGCCGCACATCTCGGTGGCCGGTTCGGTGGCGACCGGGACGCACGGTTCGGGCATCGGCAACGGGCCGCTCTCCGTCGCCGTGCGCGAGGTGGAGCTGGTCACCGCCGACGGGGAGACCGTGCGGATCGGGCGGGGCGAGGAACGGTTCGGCGGCGCGGTGACCTCGCTGGGCGCGCTCGGCGTCGTCACCGCCCTCACCCTCGAACTGGAGCCCGCGTTCGAGGTGGAGCAGTACGTGTTCACCGAACTGCCGCTCGCGGGGCTGGATTCGGACGGCCTCGAGGCGGTGATGGGGGCGGCGTACAGCGTCAGCCTGTTCACCGACTGGGGCGCGCCCGGATTCCGGCAGGTGTGGGTGAAGCGGCGGGCGGATCAGCCGTACGCCGGGTTCGACCGGGCCGCGCCCGCGACCGAGGCGATGCATCCGGTACCGGGGATGCCGGCGGTGAACTGCACCGAGCAGTTCGGCGTGCCGGGGCCGTGGCACGAGCGGCTGCCGCACTTCCGGGCGGAGTTCACGCCGAGCAGCGGGGACGAGTTGCAGTCGGAGTATCTGCTGCCGCGGGGGTCGGCGGTCGACGCGCTGTATGCGATCGACAGGATCCGGGATACGGTCGCCCCCGTACTGCAGACCTGCGAGATCCGCACCGTCGCCGCCGACGACCAGTGGCTGAGCCCCGCGTACGGACGGGACTCGGTGGCCCTGCACTTCACCTGGATCGCGGACCCGGCGGCGGTCCTCCCGGCGGTGCTGCGCGTGGAACAGGCGCTGGACGGGTTCGGCGCGCGGCCGCACTGGGGCAAGGTCTTCGCGGTGCCGGCGGGTGTGGTGCGGGAGCGGTATCCGCGGCTCGGCGACTTCGCGGCGCTCGCCCGGGAGCTGGATCCCGAGGGGAAGTTCACCAACGCGTTCGTACGGAACGTGCTGGAGGGCTGACGGACCTGGCGCCGGGGCGCTGCGCCGACGGACGGACATGCCGTTTGACGCCGCGCCCCGCACAATCCGACCGACTTCTTACACCCCCTTTCCGAACCCCTTGTCGAAACTCTCCCGTTCGCCATAGCCTTGCGCCGCGCCGGTGCCGCCGTGCCCGGTTCCGCATGAGCGAAGGGAGTTCGATGAAGCGCGGCACATCTCGCGACATCCGCACCGCCAACCGCTACGAGGTGCTGCGCCAGATCATCGCCGAGTCGCCCACCTCCCGGCAGGAGCTGGCGGCCGCCACGGGGCTGAGTCTCGCCACGGTCGCCACCCTCGTCGGCGAGCTGCTCGACCTCGGGATGATCATCGAGGTCGGGTTCGAGGACTCGGCGGGCGGCCGCCCCCGGGGTCTGGTCGCCGTCAACGCGTCGGGGGGCGCGTTGATCGGCGTGGACATCGCGGAGACGTACGTCCATGTCGAGCTGTTCGACCTGGCGCTGAACGTGCTGGCGCGCGCCGAGGAGGACATGCGGCCCGGCGAGAGCCGTCCCGAGCAGGTGGTCGGCCATGTCGCCGCGGCCGTCGGCTCGGTGGTCGCGCAGGCCGGCGTCGAGGGTGCCCGGGTGCTGGGCGTCGGGGTGAGCGTGCCGGGGCAGGTGGACCGGGACACCGGCGTCGCCGAGTACGCGCCGAACTGGGACTGGCACGACGTGCCGCTGCTCGACCTGCTCACCGAGCACATCGCCTACCCGCTCCACCTGGACAATCCGCTGCGCGCCTGCGCGGTCGCCGAGCTGTGGTTCGGGGCGGCGCGCGGGCGCGGGGACGCCGTGGTGGTGAACCTCGGCACCGGCGTGGGCGCCGGTCTGGTGCTCGGCGGCGGGCTGCACCGGGGCGTCAGCAACAGCGCCGGCGAGTGGGGGCACACCACGCTCGTCCTGGACGGGCGGCTGTGCCACTGCGGCAACCACGGCTGTGTGGAGACGTACGTCGGCGCGCCCGGGATCATGCTGAACCTGCGGGAGCTGAGCCCCGGCAGCGCCCTGCTGCACCCCGAGGACCAGACCGCCACGGTGGACGCGCTGGCGCGCGGGGTCGCCGCGGGTGACCCGGTGGCCGTGAAGGTGGTGCGGGACACCGCCCGCTATCTCGGCGCCGGCATCGCCGACCTGGTCAATCTGCTCAACCCGGAGGTGGTGGTGCTCAGCAGCTGGGTCGCGGCCACGCTGGGCGAGCCGCTGCTCGCCGAGGTGCGCGAGGCCATGGCCCGCCACGCGCTGCGGCGGCCGCTCACCGCCACCGAGATCGTCCTCTCCCCGATCCCCACCGACCCGGTGTGCCTGGGCGCGGCGACGTTCGCGCTGGAGGGCGCGCTGCGGCCGGTCGGGCCGCAGAGGAAGAAGGCACAGCCCGTACGACGTACCACCACCCCTGCAAGGAGCCGTACCGCACCGCCTTCATGACGACGGAAGGGATGCACGTTGCGCACCAGCAGATCGATCCTCGGGACGGCCGCGGCCACACTGGCCGTCACCGGAGCCCTGATGTCCGCACCCCCCGCGACCGCCGCCGGACCGGCGCCCGCCGAGGTCTCCCCGCACGCCGCCCAGACCATCGACAACCTCGGCGCGTCCGGCGCCTGGTGGGTGAACGACCTGAAGAACTTCGACCCGAAGGTCCGGGCCCGGGTCGCGCGGCTGCTGTTCTCCGAGCAGGGCCTGGACCTGAGCGCCTACCGCTACAACATCGGCGGCGGCGGTACGGCGGTGACCACGCCGTCCCGGGCACCGGAGGACTTCCGTGCCGACGACGGCACGTACGACTGGTCGCGGGACGAGGGCGGCCGTACGTTCCTGAAGTACGCGGCGGAGTACGGCGTCGAGGACCTGATCGCGTTCGTCAACAGCGCGCCCGCCGAGTGGAAGTCCAACGGTCAGAGCTGCGGCGGCCACCTGAAGGCGGAGAACACCGAGGACTTCGCCGACTACGTCGCCGACGTCACCGACCACTTCGCCGCGCGGGGCGCCCGGTTCGACTACATCAGCCCGTTCAACGAGCCGACGAACAGCTTCGACTCGTGCGGCCAGGAGGGCATGCTCGTCCCGGTCGACCAGCGGGACGACATCGTGCGGGCGCTCGGCGCCGAGCAGCGCGCCCGGCACCAGCGGACCGGGATCATCGCGGACGAGTCCAGCAGCACCGTGCAGTTCAACACCGAACTGCCGCAGTGGATCGCCCAGCCGGGCACGGCGCGGTACGTGTCCAGGCTCGCCCACCACACGTACGACAACCCGGGCGACGACCAGCGGGCGCGGATCCACGAGACGTCGAAGGCGGTCGGCAAGCCGTCCTGGTCGACGGAGATCTGCTGCTTCGGCCAGGGCGGCACGGGCTGGGCGAAGGAGTACGACCCGACGATCGACGGCGGCCTGAACCTGTCCCGGATCATCCACAAGGACTTCGCCACCGCCCACGACTCGGCGTTCCACTGGTGGGTCGCGCTGTCCGAGATGATCGGCTCCGACCCGTACGCGAGGAACGACGACGGCTGGAACGACGGCCTGATCTACTACGACCCGGACTACGCGACGAACGGCAACCAGACGCTGTACTTCACCAAGCGCTACTACGCGCTCGGCCAGTACAGCAAGTTCGTCCGGCCGGGCGCCGTCGCGCACAACGTGACCGGCGCGCCGGACGGCGTCGAGGTGAGCGCGTACGACAGCAAGGGCAAGTGGGTGGTCGTGGTGAACAACCACAACACCACCGACACCCCGCTGGACCTGCACTTCAACAGTGACAGCCCGGTGCGGGCGGTGAAGGCGGTGCGTACGTCGGCGAGCGAGGACTGGGCGTCGGTGGCGAAGCCGTCGGTGGGCGCGGACGGCGCCGTCTCGGCGACACTCGCCGCGCGCTCCGTCACGACGTACGTCTTCGACCGGAAGGGCCGCGGCAGTACGGCGGTGACGGGGGCCTGGCAGGGCCGGCAGTCCGGCAAGTGCCTGACGGCGGACGCCTCGGGGGCCGCGATCGGCAGCTGCGCCGACGGGGCCGGGCAGCAGTGGTCGTACGACGCGAGGGGCGCCCTGAAGAACGCCGACGGGTATCTGACGGCGGGGAGTCCGGGGCTCGCGACCAGTGCCGAGTTCACCGGTGACGCGGCCCAGCGCTGGCTGCTGAACGGCAACGGGCAGATCGTGAGCGAGGCCACCGGCAAGTGCCTGGACGTCAGCGGGCAGGCGACCGCGGACGGCAGCCGGGTGATCCTGTACAGCTGCACGGGCGGGGCCAACCAGGCCTGGTTCCGGCACTAGTCCGACCGGTTCCGACGGCCGGCGGGCCACGTCCGTGGTGGCCCGCCGCTCCGTCACGTCCGGTATCACGAACGTTGCGCAACGCTTCGAACAGACTTCGTCCAACCCCTTGCCGAAGGCTTAGTCCAAGGTTAACGTCCCGCACCGCAAGCCCGTTTGAGCCATCTGAGCCGCAACCCCGCACTCGAGACAAGGACGTCAGCATGTCGGCATTCAGCAACAACACCTGGGACCGCCGGTCCGTACTGCGGGCCGCCATGGGACTGGCCGCCGTCGGCGGGCTGGCCGCGTGCGGAGGCAACAACGGCCGTGGCGGCGGGGCGGGTTCGGGGACGAGCCTGGTGCAGTACTTCCACGCCTACGGCGAGGCCGGCACCGAGCAGGCGGTCAAGCGGTACGCGAAGGCCTACAAGGACGCCGCGGTCAGCACGCAGTGGATCACCGGGTCGAACTTCGAGAGCAAGCTGTTCTCCGCGCTGCTCACCGAGAACGCGCCGGACGTCTTCGAGTTCCACCCGCAGATCCAGCTCGTCCGCAGCGGCCAGGTGGCGGATCTGACCGACATCGTCAGCCCGGTGAAGGACGACTTCAACCAGGCCGACATCGCCTCGCACACCATCGACGGGAAGATATGGGGCGTCCGCATGATCGACGACCCGCAGTTCTTCTACTACCGCAAGTCGATGCTGGCGGACGCGGGCGTCGAGCCGCCCACCACGCTGGACGAACTGGTCGAGGCCGCGGCCAAGCTGACCACCGACAACGTCAAGGGGCTCTTCCTCGGCAACACCATCGTCCCGGTGATGAACCCGCTGATCTGGTCGGCCGGCGCCGACACGCTCGACGAGAACAACCGGATCGCCTACCACACGGACGCGGTGGCCGCCGGGCTCGGCAAGCTGCGCGGCATGTTCGCCGACGGGCATCTGCTGCTGGACGCGCCCGCCGACTGGTGGGACCCGTCGGCGCTCACCCAGGGCCTGGTCGCGATGCAGTGGTGCGGTATGTGGGCGATGCCGGTGATCGAGAAGGCGCTCGGCGACGATGTCGGCATCATCCCGTTCCCGTCCTCGGCGGACGGCGCGAAGCCGGCCGTGGTCAACGGCGGCTGGTCGATGTTCGTCAACGCCAGGTCGAAGCACGTCGACGAGGCGAAGGGGTACGTGAAGTGGCTGTGGATCGACCAGAAGGAGTACCAGGAGGACTGGGCGCTGTCCTACGGCTTCCACATCCCGCCGCGCACCTCGCTCGCCGAGTCCGCCGACAAGCTGAAGTCGGGTCTGGCCGCGGAGGGCGTGAAGCTCTTCAACGAGTTCGGGCACTTCGACAACCCGGCCTGGACACAGGCCATGATCGTCGCCCTGGAGGGCGTCATCGCCGACTCCGTCCGCAAGGGCGGCAGCCCCGAGGCCGCGCTCGACAAGGCCGACAAGACCGTGGGCCGTGAGCTGAAGAAGCTCTTCGGATAGGCCGGCGGACGGACCACGACCATGTCGACCACCACACCCTCGCGGCCCGCCGAGAGCCTCGCCGCCGGCAAGGCCCCCGCGCTCGGGCGGCAACGCGGGGTCCGCGGCCGGACCCTCGCCTTCTGGCTGTTCACCGGACCGTTCCTGACCGGGCTGGCGATCTTCGTCTACATCCCGATCGGCTGGAGCGCGTACCTCTCCTTCTTCGAGGCCCGCTACACCGTCACGCCCAGCACGTTCGTCGGGTTCGACAACTACCGGTACATGCTGACGAACGACAAGTTCGTCGACTCCCTCGTCACCTTCACCGTCTTCGCCGCGATCGTCGTCCCGATCACCTGGGCGCTGTCGCTCGGGCTGGCGCTGCTGGTGCACCGGATCCGCTTCATGAAGGCGTTCTTCCGGTCGGTGTTCTTCCTGCCGACCGCGGTCAGTTTCGTCGCCGCCTCGCTGATCTGGAAGATGTCCGTCTTCAGCGGCGTCCGCTTCGGGCTGATGAACACCGTGCTCGGCTGGTTCGGCGCGGACGACATCGCCTGGCTGGCCAACCCCGACCCGCCCTGGTACTGGCTGGTCGTCCTGACCGTACGGCTGTGGCTCCAGGCCGGCTTCTACATGATCCTTTTCCTGGCGGCTCTGCAGAACATCCCGCAGGAGCTGTACGAGGCGGCCGCGATCGACGGCGCCAGGCCGGGCCTGCAGACCTTCCGCCATGTCACCCTGCCGCAGCTGCGGGCCACTTCCACGGCCGTGATCCTGCTGCTGCTCGTCGCCGCCTACCAGGCGTTCGACGAGTTCTTCAACCTGCTGAACAAGACCACCTGGGGCCGTCCGCCGCTGGTCGAGCTGTACTACACCGCCCTGGGCGAGAACCAGGACTACGGCTCCGGCAGCGCGGGCGCGATGATCCTGACCCTGCTGATCTGCGTCGTCACCCTGCTCCAGGGCCGGATCATGGGCTTCGGGCGAGGGGAGGAGTCGAAGTGACCCAGCGCACCCGCGGGGCGGGCTCCGTCGGCCTGTACCTGGCGACCGGTGTCGCCGCCTTCCTCTTCCTGGTCCCCTTCTATCTGATCGTGCGCAACGCGCTGTCCACGGACGCCGAGATCACCGGCGAGAACTGGAAGTTCTTCCCCACCGAGATCCAGTGGGGGAACATCGGTGAGCTGTTCGACGATCCGACGGTGCCGTTCGCGCAGTCGCTGTGGAACTCGGCCGTCGTCGGTGTACTGCATACAGTCGGCACGCTGCTGGTGTGCTCGCTCGCCGGATACGGCCTCGCCCGTATCCCCTACCGCCACGCCGACAAGATCTTCTACGCCGTCCTCGTCACCCTCATGGTGCCGACCGCCGTCACCTTCGTGCCCAGCTTCGTGCTGGTGTCCTCCCTCGGCTGGGTGTCCAGCCTGCGTGGCCTGGTCGTCCCCGGCCTGTTCAGCGGCTTCACCTGCTTCCTGTTCCGCCAGTACTTCCTGGGCTTCCCGAAGGAACTGGAGGAGGCGGCGCGGGTGGACGGGCTCGGCTACTGGGGCGCGTACTGGCGGATCGTCGTACCGAACTCCCTGAACTTCTTCGCGGCCATCGCGACCATCACCTTCATCAGCGGCTGGAACGCCTTCCTGTGGCCCCTGGTCATCGGCCAGGACCAGGAGGCGTGGACGGTGCAGGTCGCGCTCTCCTCGTACATGACCAACCAGACCGTCAACTTCCATCTGATCTTCATGGCCACGGCCATTTCCATCCTGCCCCTGGTGTTCGTGTTCCTGTTCCTCCAGCGCTGGCTGGTCCAGGGCGTCGCACAGACCGGCATCAAGGGCTGAGCTAGGAGACCGATGTCTGTCCGCACCACCCCCGCCGCCGACCACGTCGAGGACGTCTCCCCGGGCCGCGGAACCCTTCCGCCCCGCTCCTGGTACGCGTCCTCCGACGCCGCATCCCTCAGTCTGAACGGCCGTTGGCGCTTCCGGCTGTCCGCGACGGCGGACGCCGAGGACGACTCGTTCGCCGGGCCCGGGTACGACGCCGGGGACTGGGCGGAGGTCACGGTGCCGGGCCACTGGGTCCTCCAGGGCCACGGCGCACCCGTCTACACGAACCACCTCTACCCGTTCCCGGTCGACCCGCCGCACGTCCCGACCGAGAACCCCACCGGCGACCATCTGCGCGTCTTCGACCTGCCCGCCGACTGGCCGGCGGACGGGGACGCGGTGCTGCGCTTCGACGGGGTGGAGTCCTGCGCCCGGGTCTGGCTGAACGGCACGGAGCTGGGCGAGTTCAAGGGGTCCCGGTTGCCGCACGAGTTCACGGTCGGCGGTCTGCTGAAGACTGTAGGCAATGTACTGGCGGTCCGTGTCCACCAGTGGTCGTCCGGCTCCTATCTGGAGGACCAGGACCAGTGGTGGCTGCCGGGCATCTTCCGGGACGTCACCCTGCTGCACCGCCCGGCGGGCGCCGCGGGCGACTTCTTCGTGCACGCCTCCTACGACCATGCGACCGGCGCGGGCACCCTGCGCGTCGACTCGGAGGTCGCCGGCCGGGTCACCGTGCCGGAGCTGGGCGTCGACATCGCGACCGGCGAGCCGGTGACGGTCCCCGTGGAACCGTGGACGGCCGAGACACCCCGGCTCTACGACGGGGTACTGGCCACGCCGGGCGAGCGGGTGCCGCTGCGGATCGGCTTCCGGACCGTCGCCCTGGAGGACGGCCTGATCAAGGTCAACGGCACGCCGGTGCTGTTCAAGGGCGTCAACCGGCACGAGTGGCACCCCGAGCGGGGCCGCGCCCTGGACCCGGCGACCATGCGCGAGGACGTGCTGCTGATGAAGCGGCACAACGTCAACGCCGTGCGCACCTCGCACTACCCGCCGCACCCGGCCTTCCTCGACCTCTGCGACGAGTACGGGCTGTGGGTGATCGACGAGTGCGACCTGGAGACGCACGGTTTCGTCGAGCAGTCCTGGCGGGACAACCCCGTCGACGACGACCGCTGGACCCCGGCCCTGCTGGACCGCGCCGCCCGCATGGTGGAACGGGACAAGAACCACCCGTCGGTGGTGATCTGGTCCCTCGGCAACGAGGCGGGCACCGGGCGCGGCCTCACCGCGATGGCGGAGTGGATCCGCGGCCGGGACGGTTCCCGGCCGCTGCACTACGAGGGCGACATCGACTGCCGGGACACCGACGTCTACTCCCGGATGTACGCCTTCCACGACGAGGTCGAGCGGATCGGCCGCGGCCTGGACGGCGGCACGCTCAAGCGGCGCGACATGCCCTTCATCCTGTGCGAGTACGCGCACGCCATGGGCAACGGACCGGGCGGACTCGCCGACTACCAGCGGCTTTTCGAGTCGTACGACCGGCTCCAGGGAGGCTTCGTCTGGGAGTGGATCGACCACGGCATCGCCCACCCGGAGCTGGGCTTCGCCTACGGCGGTGACTTCGGCGAGGAGCTCCACGACGGCAACTTCGTCTGCGACGGGCTCGTCTTCCCCGACCGGCGGCCGTCGCCCGGCCTGGTCGAGTTCAAGAAGGTGATCGAGCCGGTCCGGATCGAGGGCGACGGCGCGGGCGGCACCGTCCGCGTCACCAACCGGCACGACTTCGCGGACCTGTCCGCGCTCGCCTTCGAGTGGTCGTACCAGGTGGACGGCGAGACGGTCGACGCCGGCCCGCTGCCGGTGCCGGCGCTCGCGCCGGGCGAGTCGGCGGAGGTCAAGCTGCCGCAGCCGGGCCCCGCGCCGGCCGGTGCCGAGACCGGGTGGACGGTGCGGGCGCTGCTGGCGGAGGCCACCGCGTGGGGGCCGAAGGGCCATGTGGTGGCGTGGGGCCAGCTCCCCGTCACGAACCGGGTGGCGCCGTCGGTGACGGCGAGTGAGCGGCCGGCGGTGAGCGGGGGGCTGGTGCGTCTCGGCCCGGCCGCCTTCGACGCGCGCACCGGCGCCCTGCGGACCGTCGGCGGCGTGGACGTGACGGATCTACGCCTGGACGTGTGGCGGGCGCCGACCGACAACGACAACGGGGCGCCCTGGCAGCCGGACGCCCGCTACGGGCTGCTGTGGCGCGAGCTGGGACTGCACCGGATGCGGCATCGCCTCGACGCGGTCGACGTGACGGACGAGGCGCTGACCGTGCGGACCCGGGTGGCGCCGGCCGCCGTCGACGTCGGACTGCGGACTGTATACCGCTGGACGTCGGACGGCCGCCGGCTGAAGCTCACCGTCTCGGTGACACCCGAGGGCGACTGGGCGGTGCCGTTGCCGCGGCTCGGTATCCGGTTCGGGCTGGCGGGCGCGGACGAGGTGTCGTGGTTCGGTGGCGGGCCCGGTGAGGCGTATCCGGACAGCAGGATGGCGTCGACAATCGGCCGTTGGCGGTCGACTGTAGACGATCTGCAGACGCCTTACGTCCGTCCGCAGGAGAACGGCGCCCGCGCCGACGTCCGCTGGGCGGAACTGGGCGGCCTGCGCGTCGAGGGCGACCCGGCGTTCTGGTTCAGCGCCCGCCGCTGGACCAGCGAACAGCTGGACGCCGCCGGGCACCTGACGGATCTCGTCCCCGGCGACACGGTGTGGGTCAACCTCGACCACGGTCAGATGGGCATCGGCTCGCAGTCCTGCGGCCCGGGCGCGCTCCCCCAGTACCACCTGCGGGCCGAGCCCGCGACGTTCTCCTTCGTCTTCGAGGCGAACGGCTGAGCCGACGCCGACCGGCCGGCACCACTCGGGGTGGTACCGGCCGGTCGCGGCGTCCGCGGAGCCCCACCGGCCCACACAGTCCGAACGGTCCGCACGGTCCGCTCGGTCCGCTCGGTCCGCTCGGTCCGACGGGAACGGTTCAGTGGTCGGCGCAGCACGGCGTGGGGTCGGGGACCTCGAACGGGGTGAGCCGGCCGCCCGCCGCGGGCATGGCGGTCAGGACCAGTCGGCCCTGGAGCCACTGGGGCCGTACGTGGTCGCGGGTGACCAGCGGGGTCGCCGGGTCCGGTGTCCCGGCCGCGCCCAGCACCGTCACGGCGTCGATCGCGGAGCGGGACAGCAGTTCGCCGACCGTCAGCGTGCCGGTGAGGTGGGCGGCGCCCGGGTAGAGGACCGCGCGGCCCACCGCGTCGGGGGCGCCGCCCTTCACCTCGTACCCCTCGGCGATCAGCCGCTCACGGCAGCCTTCCACGGACGTGGTGAGGGAGAGGGCGACGCGCGGCCGGTCGCCCCGCAGCAGGTGCGTGCAGCCGAACGCGCCCTCGGGGAGGGCGAGTTCGGCCGCCAGTTCCAGCAGCAGGTGATCGGCTGCGCGCAGGTCCTTCAGGCCCGCGTCCACGGTGAGGACGTACGGCGTGGTCACGACGGCAGGACCCACACCGGGTTGGAGTAGAACCACAGGTCGAGCCACGGGTCGGCGTCGCCGACGACGTCGAGGGCGGGGCCCGCCGGGTCGACGGCGGCGCCCATCGCGCCGACGGCGGTGCGGTTGCCGTCGGTGCCGCGCAGCCGGACGTAGACCGGGCGGTCGACGCGGCCGAGGTCGTAGGTGAGGCGGACCGTGCCGGTCGACTTGTTCACCTCGTACGACTTGACGACCTTGGCGGTGGGGGCGGTGAAGGTGTCCTTGTCCTTCACCTCGCCGGTGACGTCGCCCTGGATGACGTCGACGCGGGCGAGACTGGGCACGAATCCGGCCCAGTTGGGGCCGCCGGCGAGGGCCACGTCCACGGTGAGGGTGACCCGGGTGCCCTTCTTGACGTGCAGGGCGCCGCCGAGGGTGGCCCAGCGGCCGCCGCCGGCGACCCGGGCGTCGAGGGCGCTGATCAGCCGGCCGTGGTCGACCCAGATGCGGCCGGCGCGGATGCCGTCCATGACGGCGGCGTAGGAGAAGCCGTCGGCGCCGACGTGGGTGCGGCTGTACTGGCCGGGCCAGTAGTCGCCCTGGGTGACGTCGATCTTGCCGCCGTAGACGGGGTCCTCATAGCGGCCGTTGGCGTTGAAGTCGCCGCCGGGGCCGCGGACGGCGGTGTCGCCGTAGACCTGGTGGGAGTCGGAGTTGGCGGTGATCCACCAGGGCTTGCCCTCGGCGAGGAGGCTGTCCCACAGGCCGCCGACGGTGGCGGTCATCCAGTCGAAGCCGCCCCAGGTGCGGTACGACTCCGGCGGGTAGCCGGCGAAGGAGTTGGCGCCGGGGTTGTTGTCGTAGATGCCGCGGGCGCGGGCCATGCCGAGCGGGGCGGGCAGGCCGGCGGCCTGGTGGCCGGGGGCGCCCTCGAAGCCGACGGCGATCCGGTGCTCGGCGGAGGTGGCGTCGCGCCAGGCGCGGATCTCGTGCGGGGAGTCGACGCCGCGCCGCGCGGGGTGGTTGGCGAGCATCAGGGCGTCCTTGACCTTGCGGCGGCGGACCTGCTCGCCGAGGAAGGCCAGACCGGCGACGGCGAGGGCCTCGTTGGCGGGCGTGGAGTCGGTCGCGCCCTTGACGCTGCCGTCGTAGTCGGTCTCGAACTGCTTGAGGACGGCGACCTCGTTCTTGCCGGGGTGGACGAAGACGGTGCCGTGCTCGGCGGCCGGGATGTTCCACTCCAGGCCCTGGAAGACGAGGGTGTCCTCGAACGCGGCCCGGGCCTCCTTGATGTCCGGGTTGACCTTCTCGACGCCGATCTTGGCGTGGGTGGCGCTGCCGTG
Organism: Streptomyces sp. TSRI0107; assembly: GCF_001905845.1. GTDB lineage: Bacteria > Actinomycetota > Actinomycetes > Streptomycetales > Streptomycetaceae > Streptomyces. The sequence continues at coordinate 121,833 of NZ_LIVZ01000002.1, forward strand.
GTCGGTGATGACCAGCCAGTCCATGCCGTGCCGGGCGCCCTGACGGACCTGGTCGACGACGCGGTACTTGCCGTCGCTGCTGTACTGGGTGTGGATGTGGTGGTCGCCCGCGAGCCACAGGAAGCCGTCCCGCTTGCGTCCGCCGGGGGCGGCGTACGCGGGTGCCTGCGGGGTGAGGACGCTCGCGGCGGCGAGGCCCGCGCCGAGCAGTCCGGCGCGGCGCAGCAGCGAGCGGCGGGAGTGCTGTTCGGGGGTCAGGGCCTCGTCGGGCACGGAGGTGTCGAAGGCGGCGGGCAGGGCCGCGTGGTCGTGCGTGTTGTCGTGCGTGTGGTCGTGCTCGTGGTGATGGTGGTGATGCCCGTGGCCGTGGTGGTGGGCGTGCCCCATGGTGTGCCTCCTCGATGCCGCGGCGTGTGCGCGGCCGCCTTCTGCGGCGCTGCCGCGTCGCGTGAGGAGGATCAAGGCAGAAGATGAATGTTGAACGACTCGGGGGTGAGCAACAGAAGTCCCAAGCACGGCCGCTCGCCACGCCGTTGACAGCTTTCCCGACTGCCGGGTGGTGCCGTACGCGCCGGTCGACTGAAACCGGTACCTAATTCCACTAGCCTGCGGCCTGGAAACCCCAGGTTCGTGTCAGGGAGGCCCCCATGCCCCGTGCCGGTCTCACCGCGGACCGTCTCGTCACCGCCGCTGTCGAACTCGCCGACGAGGCCGGGTTCGAGAACGTGACGCTGTCCGGGCTGGCACGCCGGTTCGGAGTGAAGGACGCGAGTCTCTACTCGCACGTCAGGAATCTCCAGGACCTGCGCACCCGGATGGCGCTCCGGGCCGGCGGCGAGCTGATCGACCGCATCGCGGCGGCCGTCGCCGGACGCGCCGGCAAGGACGCGCTGACCGCGTTCGCGGGCGCCTACCGGGCGTACGCCCTGCAACACCCGGGCCGCTACGCCGCCACCCAGACCCGCGTCGACCAGTCCCTCGTCGCCGACTCCCCCGCCCTGCGCCGCACCGCCGAGATCACCTACGGCATGCTGCGCGCCTACGGCCTGGAGGAACCCGACCTCACCGACGCCGTACGCCTGCTCCGCGCCACCTTCCACGGCTACTGCGTCCTGGAGGCGGGCGGCGGCTTCGGTGCCCCCCGTGACGTACAGCGGTCCTGGGATCGTGCCGTCGACGCCCTGCACACGGCTCTGACGCACTGGCCGGGTGAGGAGGACGGCGGGGAGGTGGGTGAGGCGGGGAGGTGATTGAGCAGAGGGGTGACTCCCCCGCGTGAGCATGGTCAGCGCCCCCTTCGGCCATGGTCAGCGTCCCGCCGGCCACGGTCAGCGGCGCGTTGAAGGGCCGGTCGCCAGCGCCCGTACCTCGTCGTACGACGGCACCGTGCCGCCCGGCGCGCGCCCCGCGCGGATCTGCGTGAGCGCGTCCACGGCCGCGCCGAGCGCCTGCCGGTAGAGCAGGGAGCCGAGGCTGATCCGGCGGACGCCCAGGTCGGCGAGGTGGGGGACGGAGGGGCCGGCGGGCGAGTAGAGGATGTTGAGGGGGATGCCGTCGAGGTCGCGGACCAGGGCGGCGATCTCGGCGGGGTCGGTCAGGCCGGGCACGAACACGCCGTCGGCGCCCGCCTCCCGGTAGGCCTCCAGGCGGCGCGAAGTGCCCTCGCCGTCGCCCAGCCAGTACGTGTCCGTGCGGGCGTTGACGAACAGGCCGGGGGCCGCGGACTTCACCGCCGCGATCTTCTCGGCGTGCAGGGCGGGCGAGCCCAGGCCGTCCTCCAGGTTGATCCCCACGGCACCCACCACGGCCAGCTCCCGCGCGAACTCCCCCACCTCCTCCGGGACTTCCCCGAAGCCGTCCTCCGCGTCGACCGACAGCAGGAAGTTTTCCGCGCCGAGGGCAAGGGTGAGGCGCAGGGTCTCGTCGCGCGTGGCCGCTCTGCCGTCCGGCAGCCCGGCCGCCGCCGCGACCCCGAGACTCGTCGTGGCGATCGCGGGGAATCCCAGCCCGGCGAACAGCCGGGCCGAGGCGTGGTCCCAGGCGTTGGGCAGGAGAAGCGGGTTCCCGGCGCGGTGGAGGTCGGCGAAGGCGGTCATACGGGGAACGGTAGAGGCGAGTCCGTTCGGCGACCGCCGAAACGTCCCGGCGCTGACGGGCTTCCGCCCGGTCCCGGTCCGACTTTCCGACCGTCACTCCTCTCCCTTGAGGACGTGGGTGGACTCCCGTTGGATGTGCCCGGAGTGGTGGAGGAAGTCAAGGATCACGGTGAGCTCCGCGTCCGAGTCCTCCGCGCAACGGCCGGCAGCGACCGGTGACCAAACGGAGCCGGATGAGGTGTGCGACTGCGGCTGCGGTGCCGGGGTCCGGGGTCCGGACCGCCCCGCTCACACCGGCCGCACGTCCACCCCGTCGGCGTCCAGGCGGACCCGCAGCGCGGGACCCGCGCTCCAGCGGACCTCCAGCACCCCGCTGCCGGCGTCCACCGCCACGCTCACCGACTCGGCAAGCGGCTCAGGGTCCGGTTCGCCGGTGAGGCGGGCGAGGGCGACGAACAGCGTGCCGTCGTCGGCGGTGACGCCGGTCGCCGTGTCGGACAGCCCGTGCAAGGGAAGCAGTTCGGCGCGAACGCCGTCCCGCGCCGCCCACCCGGTGACCCGTACCGGCGTACCGGGGGCGGCTCCCGTCACCAGGTGCGCCCGCAGCTCGGCGGCCCCGTGCGCGAGCACGACGCTGGTCACCCGCGCTCCCCCGCCCGCCGAGTGCCGGGAGGCGACCCAGCCGTCGCCGACACCCAGCGGCACGATGTCCGCACGGCTCGCGTCGCCGCCGACGATCACGCTGTTGTCGTACGACGGGTCGGGCCGGGTGGCCGTCGAGTAGGCGAGGCGGGTGTAGTACGGGTCGTAGCGGACGTCCTCACTGCCGTGGTTGTGGAGCCGGACCAGCCCGTCCGAACGCGTCGACTGCAGCAGCCAGTTGGGCGGGCCGACCGGGGTGACGGCGTCCTCGCGCTCCGCCGGACCCGGCTCCTCCACGGCCGTCCAGACGGGGTGGTCCGGCGGGAGGAGCAGGCCGAGGAAACCCTTGCTCGCCCAGTAGGGGGAGGCGGGACCGGAGTAGTTCTGCAGCACGGACTCGTCGGGGCCGTGCCAGCCGAGGGTGAGCAGGCCGCGCTCGTCGACGGCGCCCCGGTCGAGGAAGTACTTCAGGGCGCCGGAGGCCAGGCGCCGGGTCTCGCCGGGCGGGAGCGGGGTGTGGCCTGTCAGCGCGCCGAGCCAGAGGGGCGCGGTGGTGGCGAAGCGGTAGGTGAGGGAGCGGCCCTGGTGGAGGGGGGCGCCGTCGGCGGCGAACAGGCGGGCGTAGTCGGCGAGGTGTTCCGACAACCGTCGACCGTATACAGCCGACAGTTCACCGTCGCCCGCCAACCATGCGTGGAGGACTGGATACAGGTGCATCGCCCAGCCGTTGTAGTAGTCGAACTTCCGGCCGTCGCCGTCTGTATACCAGCCGTCGCCGACATACCACTTCTCGATGCGCTCCAGCCCTCGGTCGATCGCCGCCCGGGACGCCGCCGTCTCGTGGCCGATCTCCTGGAGGAAGCCTCCGACGGTCACCGGGAACAACTCCCAGTTGCAGGGCCACGCCTCGGCGGTGAGCGCGTCCGCGAGCCAGTCCGCCGCCCGCTGCCGCACCCCGTCGTCCAGCCGGTCCCACAGCAACGGCCTCGTCAGCCGCAGCGCGAGCGCGATAGACGCGGCCTCGACCAGCGGCTGGGTCCGGCTCTCGACACGGGGCCAGACACCCGCGGCGCCGGCCGCGAGCCCGTCGGCGTAGCGCTGCAGCGTCGTCTCGTCACGGTGGAAGGCCGCCAGCAGCAACGTACGGGCGTACCCCTCCAGACCGTCGGAAAGACGACCGGACCAGCTCTCCCGGCCGCCGGGGAGGTGGTAGAGCGCGAAGTCCTCGGTGGCGTACGGCTCCACCGCCGCGAGCAGCGCGTCGGCTGCCGCCTCCCAGTGGGCACGGGTGAGGCCGGTGTACGGGCTGAGGGTGCGGTCTTCGGAAGGCAGCTGCATCAGTCCTCTTTCCGGTCTTCTTGCCGGTCTTCTTGGCAGTCTTCTTTCCGGTCCTCTTGCCAGTCTTCTCTCCGGGCCATCCGGGCCATCCGGGCCTTCCGGGCCTCGATTTCGCAGGTGGGTGCCTCGCTCCGTGCTCACGCAGGGAGGAAGCCCGGCCACCACGGCGGGACGTTTCCCGGGCACAGAGGCGCGGGATAGGAGTCCGGCATGCCGAGCCACGTCACGAGGAACCAGGTGAACCACAGAGTGAAGACGATCCCGGCGGCCGGTGCGGCCCGTCGGTGGCGTCTGCCGAGAGTGCCGTACAGGATCACCCACGGAACCGCGGCGGCGACCCAGATGAGCGGGGCGAGAAACAGCAGTGTCATGCCGTTCGCCGCCGCACCGCCCCCGACGTCACAGGCGGCCCACGCCCTGCCGACAGCGGCGACGGACACCACTGCGGTCAGCCCTCCGAAGAGGGCGCCGAAGCCGATTCCTCTCGACCAGGGTCTCGGAGGACTCGACGTCCCTGCTCCCACGATTACCTACTCCCCCAGCCTCGAACACAGGTGCGGAGAGTACCAACGTCCTGAAGCAGCCCCGTGATCTCCTGCTCGACCACGGGGTTCGCGGATCAGCCCGCTCCTGGTGTTCTGCGGCGGTGGCGCGGCGACCCTGCTCACCTGGCACGGTGGCCTCTTCGTCGTCCACGGTGTGCTGGTCGAGGCGGGAGCTGCCGACCGCCGCATGGACGGGACCGGGACTTCCTCGGACTGACTGACCTGGGGCGCCCCAGTTCCGGTCGGGGCGCCCCAGGGGCTCAACCCGCGCGGACCAGGCCGCGCGGTACCAGGTGCTGGGCTAGGAGTTCGTCGCGCACCAGTTCCGCGTAGACCGTGGCGCCGTGTACGGAGGTGTGGGTGTTGTCGCGCTTCTCGTTGTAGAGGTACAGCGCCTTGGACGCCTCGACGCCCAGCGATTCCACGACCGCCTTCGTCTTCGCCGTGAGGTCGATCAGCGGCACCTCCTCAGCCGTGGCGACGGAGCGGACGACGGCCGGGTGGTCGACGCCGAGGCCGTTGACGAGCAAGGCGGTGTTGTTGTTCAGGGTGCCGTCGGCGTTGAACCAGCGGCGCACGATCGGGGTGACGAGCACCGGCTCACCGCCCTTGTCGCGGACACCGGCCACCAGCGCTTCGAGGTTGGCCCGGTAGGTGGCCTCGTCGGTCGTCTTGTCGTTGTGGGCGAGCTGGATCAGGACCAGGTCGCCGCGCCGGATCTGCGGCTGGACGGTGGCCCAGAGCTGAGGGTTCTGCAGGAAGCTGACCGTGCTTTCGCCGGAGTCGGCGTAGTTGGCGACGGACAGGCCCTTGCGCAGGTACTGCGGCAGCTGCTGGCCCCAGCCGGCGTACGGGTCGCCGGGCTGGTCGCAGACCGTGGAGTCGCCGACGAGGAATATCTGCCGGGTGTGCCGCGCGGGGGTGACGCGGATGTCGGCGAGGGCGGGGGCCGCGCCGCCGATGACGAGGTCGAGGCCCGGCGTGCCGGCCGGACCGGTGGGCTCACCCTCCGGGATGCGGACGTTCACCGTGAAGCTGCGGGCGACGCGCTCCCCGGCCGGCGCGGCGGTCTCGGGGAGCAGGGCACGCCGGGTCTCGCCGCCGATGCGAGTGCTGGACGCCGTGTCGCCGCCGAGGAGGACCTTCACGTCGTACGTGCCGGGCGGGACGTCGAAGTGGCAGGCGTCGGCGGTGCAGTTCTCCGGTCCGAGCGACGACGCGGCGGGGACCTCGGCGTTCCCGGCCTGGGCGTCCCCCGCGTGGGCGGGCACCGCGGACAGTACGGTCCCCAGGGTCGCCACCACCAGCGCGGCGATGCTGAAACGTCTCACTTCCGGCTCCTCGATCACGGACGACGGGTCTGGCGGTGGACCGTACCGCGCTTGGCAAGCGCTTTCTAGCCCTCAGGCAGTTTTTGCACAACTCACAGTTCCGGCTCTGTGAAAGGCCTTTCGCGAAAACGATTCAACTGTCACCCTGCCAGTCACCCGCACCCCCCTCACCTCCCGAAGGAGGCATCCCCATGCCCGGATCCGCGAACCGACCGGTCGGACGCCGCAGCCTCGTCCTCGGCGCCGCGGCCGCCGCCGGCACGGCGGCCCTCGGGGGCCCGCTGGCCGGCTCCGCGTCCGCCGCGGCCTTCGGCTGGAGCGACGACGGCGCGAACTACGTCGTCGACACCGGCGCCCAACTGGTCTTCAAGGTCAGCAAGTCCAACGGCGACCTGACGTCGCTGGTCTACCGGGGCACCGAGTACCAGGGCTACGGCGGCAAGAACTCGCACATCGAGTCCGGCCTCGGCAGCTCCGCGGTGACGATCCGGCAGTCCGGCTCGACCATCCTGATCTCGGTCGCGTACGGCACGCTGCGGCACTACTACGCGGCCCGCAGCGGCGAGAACAACATCTACCTGTGGACCGACAAGGCCGACGACTCCGTCTCGGCGACCCGCTTCATCCTGCGCGTCAAGGCGGGCCTCTTCCTCAACGACGAGCCCGACTCGTACACCTACGCACCGACCGCCATCGAGGCCTCGGACGTGTTCGCCAAGTCCGACGGCCAGACCCGCTCCAAGCACTACTCGAAGCTGCGGGTCATGGACTACGACTACGTCGGCTGGACCGGCGGCGGCGTGGGCCTGTGGATCGTACGCAGCAACCACGAGAAGGCGTCCGGCGGGCCGTTCTACCGCTCCCTGCTGCGGCACCAGAGCGCCGACGGCGGCGGCCTGTACGAGATCCTGTACTACGGCCAGAACCAGACCGAGGCCCAGCGCTTCGGCCTCCAGGGCCCGTACGTCATCGCCCTCACGGACGGCGGCGCGCCCTCCGCCTCGCTGTTCCCGGGCACGCTCACCACCCCGTGGGCGGATTCGCTCGGCATCTCCGGGTACGTCGGGGCGAGCGGCCGGGGGCGGGTGGCCGGCGTCGGGATCACGGGCCGGAACACCGCGCATCCGTACACGGTGGGGCTCGCCAACGCGGCGGCACAGTACTGGGGAGCGGCGCGGGCCTCGGACGGCTACTTCTCCGTCGCCGGTGTACTGCCGGGGGCATACACGCTGACTGTCTACAAAGACGAGTTGGCTGTATACAGTACACAGGTGACGGTGTCCGCCGGGGCGACGACCACCCTCAACACCATCGCCATACCGTCGACGAACGACCCCGCCAACGCGAGCGTCATCTGGCGCATCGGTGACTGGACCGGCACGCCGAAGGGCTTCAAGAACGCGGACCTGATGACGTACGCGCATCCCTCGGACGTCCGGGCGGCCCCCTGGACCGGCAACGTCGTCATCGGCAGCGGCACGGAGACCTCGGCCTTCCCCTGCTACCTCTGGAAGGACGTCAACAACGGCATCGTCGTCTACTTCCGGCTGACCGCCGCCCAGGCCGCCGCCGCGCACACCCTGCGCATCGGGGTGACGACGGCCTACGCCAACGGCCGGCCGCAGGTCGTGGTCAACGACACCTGGACGTCGGCGATCCCCTCACCGCCCACCCAGCCGAACACGCGGTCGCTGACCAACGGCTCGTACCGGGGGAACAACCACACGTTCACCTACAGCGTCCCGGCGAGTGCCTGGCTCACGGACACCGGCCAGTACAACACGCTGAAGATCAACGTGGTGAGCGGTTCGGGGACCACCTCCTATCTCAGTGCCGGCACGGCGATCGACGCTATCGACCTGCTGGCCTGACCCTCGCCGGGGCGACGCCGGTCATGTCAGTTTCCGCGCGTCCACTGCTGGTTGGTGCCGCCGTTGCAGGCGTACGTGATGGTCGCGGCGCCGTTGGCGGTGGACCCGCCGTTCACGTCGAGGCATTCGCCCGTCGCGCGGGATCTGACGGTGACGTAGGAGCCGGTGGTGGTCAGCGACCACTGCTGGCTCGTCGCCGAGCCGGCGCAGTTCTCCTGGGTGACCGTGCTCGCGTTCTCCTGCACGCACAGGGAGCTGTGCCGGGCGGCCAGCTGGTAGTAGCCGCCGCCGACGGACTTGAGCCAGTACTTCTGGTTGTTGCCGCCGTTGCAGTCGTACTGCTTGATCTGCGCACCGGCCCACTGGGACTGGCTGGTGACGTCCGCGCACCGGCCGGAGTGCCGGGCGACGAGCGTCTGGTAGGCGGCGCCGGTTCCCGTGACCGTTCCGGCGGCCGTGTCGACGGTGACCTCCGGGGTCCAGGACATGGACATCGAGGTGGCGGTCGGGAAGGTCAGGGGAAGCCAGACGTAGCGGGAGTCGCCGACCGTGCCGCCGAAGGAGTTGCCCCAGCGGTCGCCGAGGTAGAGGTAGGACGTGGCCGTGGATTCCTGCAACGGTAGAACGTATGCAGTCTGCGATCCGTAGGCGGTTGCATCTCCCACATTGGCCATCGACGACCAGGGCCCGGCGAGGCTGGTGGCCGTGGCGTACTGCTGCTGGTTGGGGTTCCAGCCGGTCGCGCCCGAGGTGAGCATGAAGTAGACGCCGCCCCGCTTGAAGAGGGCGGGTGCCTCGCGGTGGCCGCCCGGCCACGGGTTGGCGACCAGGCTCGCGACGCCGGTGTAGTCGGCGGTGAGCCGGTAGATGTGCAGATCGTAGTTCTCGCGGGCGGCGGAGACCATGTAGCCGGTGCCGTCGGTGTCCACGAAGACGGTGATGTCCCGGGACATGTGCTGCCCGAGCGGGCGGAAGCTGCCCCGCCAGGCGTAGTCGCCGTCGACGGTGTCGGAGACGGCGACGGCGGCGCGGGCCTCGCCGTAGTCGGAGCCGTTCTCCTTGTGCATCCACATCACGAACTTGCCGGTGGCGGCGTTGTACATCACCTTCGGCCGTTCGATGTTGGCGACCGCCAGCTCGGGGTGGGTGGACTGGGTCAGGACGTGGTTGCGGAACTCCCAGTTCTTCAGGTCGGTGGAGCGGTAGGCGTCGACGTAGCGGAAGGTGTTGTCGGCGTTGCGGTGCTCGCCGAACCAGTAGTAGTAGGAGCCGACCTTGATGATGCCGCCGCCGTGGGCATGCACGGGATCGCCGGAGATGTCGGTGAACTGTATGCCGTTGCTGATCACCTGGGGTGCGGCCTGGGCGGGGCCGGCGGTGGCGAGGGCGCCTATCAGGCTCAGGCAGGCGGCGAGGAGGACGGCGTACACACGTCTCATCTCAGTCCTCCGCCCGTGCGGGGGTGTCGGCGACCGGGACGCCGAAGTCCGGGGTGCCGTCCGGCTTCCAGCCGAGCTTCTGGATCCGGGTGTGCCGGTTGGGGTCGTTCAGCGGATCACCGACGATCTCCTTGTACTGGCGGGCGTGGTAGACGAGGACGTCGGTGCTGCCGTCCTCGGCGACGGTGAAGCAGTTGTGGCCGGGCCCGTACTGCCTGGTGGAGTCATTGCTGGTGAAGACGGGGACCGGTGACTTCGCCCAGCTGGCGGGGTCCATGAGGTCGCTGCCGGCATCGGCGGTCAGGAGACCGACGCAGTAGTTGTGGTCCGTGGCGCTGGCGGAGTAGGTCATGAAGACGCGGCCGTTGCGCTGGAGGACGTAAGGGCCCTCGTTGACCTTGAAGCCGACGCACTCCCAGTCCAGTTCGGGTGTGGACAGTCGCACTTGCGGGCCGGTCAGCGTCCACGGGTCGGCCATCTCCGACAGCCACAGCGCGGTGTTGTTGCCCATGCCGGGCTCGTGCTGGGCCCAGGCGAGGTAGCGGGTGCCGCGGTGGGTGAAGGTGGTGGCGTCCAGGGAGAAGGTCTCCCAGGCGGTCCTGATCCGGCCCTTCTCGACCCAGGTGCCGCGCAGCGGGTTCGGGTGGGCGTTCTCCAGCACCCAGATCCGGATCTGCCAGACGTCCTCCTTGGGCGCGGCGGCGAAGTAGATGTACCACTTGCCGTCCACCCGGTGCAGTTCGGGCGCCCAGATGTGCGCGCCCATGTCACCGGAGGGGTGCACCCGCCAGATGACGGACTCGGCGGCCGTGGACAGGCCGTTGAGCGTGCGGGAGCGGCGCAGGACGATCCGGTCGTACTCGGGGGCGGTGGCGGTGAAGTAGTAGAAGCCGTCGGTGTGCCGGTTGATGTGCGGGTCGGCACGGTTGGGGACCAGGGGGTTCACGTACGGGGCTGCCTTGGGGGATGTGGTGGACGGAGCCGCCGACGCCCCGGCGGGAGCGGCGGCCAGGGCGCCCGCGGCGAGTGCGGCGCCCTTCAGGACGAGTCGGCGGTGGGGGTGGTGGGGAGTGGGGGGTCGGTCGTCGGCGCGGCTCATGCAGACTGCCTCTCGATGCTTCGATTCGAAATTTCGGACACCATCTGCCATTCCGAACGCGCACAAGCTATGGGCGTGTTGGGGACAGGTCAACGGGTCCGGTGGGACAGGTGACCGCCCCGTGAGAGGGGCGCCCCGTAGGGGTTCCCGTGAGAGGGCTCTGCGAGAGGGCCCTGTGAGACGGTCGTCCCGTGACCTGTGACGTGTGCGGACACGAGATGCGGCGGGAGCCGGAGCCGGAGTCGCGGATGCGATGGGAGCCGTCGCTGAGGGAACGGTGGTTCTGCGGCTGGTGCTACGCCTGGACCGACCTGGGACACCACCCGCACGAGGTCTCACGCCCGCAGTACGAGCCCATGAGCCGGCGCTGGGAACGGGCGGAGGGACCTGAGCTGCCGGAAGCCGTCGCCCACGCCTACGGACACTTCGGTACGACCTTGTGCGGCATCGCCCACGACGGCCTGACCGCCACCCCGTACTGGTGGATGCCGGAAGCGCCGCACGCCTGTCAGGCCTGCAAGGAGACCGCGACCGTCATCGACCGGCGCTGGCCGGAGGAGGTGCGGGACGGCGGACGGATCAATCCGGCCCCGCCCCCCGGTTCGCAGTGGCCCCCGTTCTGACGGCCGCCTGTCGGCAGGCCCCCGAGTCCGTGAAGACTTACCGGGTGAGGTCTTGGCCCGAGAGGTCTTGGCCTGTGAGGTCTTGGCCCGAGAGGTCCTGCCCTGCGAAGTCGTAGACGGCGAAGTCGGTGACCCGGCGGTATCCGATGCGCTGGTAGAGGGCGTTGCTGGTGGGGTTGGCCGCGTTCGTGAACAGCACGACTTCCTTGGCGCCCGCGTCCAGCGCGGCCCGGCTGACCTCGACCGTCACGGCGCCCGCGTAGCCGCGTCCGCGCAGGTGGGCCGGAGTGTATACAGGATCCACCCGGACCTGGCCGGCGACCATCGGGTTCGCGCCCGCCATGGAGACGGGCGTGCCGTCCGGGGTCTCCCAGAAGGTGTAGCTCTTCTCGGCGAAGCGGGTGCCGGCCCAGGAGGCGGCGTCGATGGTCACGGCCTCCCCGACGTCCGCGGCGAACTCACGGCACCAGCGCATGAGGTGCTCGTGGTCCCGCTCCCCCACGAGCCGGCCCCCGCCCTCGGGGAACGGCTCCGGCGGGGTGAGCGTGCCGAGCCGGTACAGGTGGAGCCGGACCCGGAGCGTCGGCGTCGCGCCCGTGCGCCGCTGCCAGGCCTCGGTGAAAGCGGCGGCGGTGCTGTGGTCCGCGCTGACGAACGGAAGGGAGTACCCCAGGTCGACCAGGTGAGCGGCGAGGGTGTCGGCCTGCCCGGGCGTGAGAGCGGTGACGCTCAGCCCTCGGGACGGGAACCGGTAGAAGACAGCGCCGACCTCGCCCGCCCGCTCCAGCCTGCCGAAGACGGGGCCCGGAGTTCCGTACGCGGCAGCCCCCAGTGTGCGCAGCTTCTCGGTCACCGACAGCGGCATGGTGTGCAGGACGGGGCGCGAGCGCAGGAAGTCTCCGGCTCGGGCGAGGAAGTCGTCGACGTCTTCGGTGAGTTGCCAGTCCGCCGGGCGCACGCTCCATGGTCTCTGGTGGAGTCGGCTGTGGGGAAGGACGGGGTTCAGGCCTCGCCCGGTGGCCGATGTCCGGCCCGCTCAGCGTCCGCTCGGCGCCTCCGGAAACCCCAGTAGGGGTGCGAGGCCCGGGCCTCGGCGGCCCAGCCGGCCAGGAACGCGAAAGCTTTGCCCCGCTCCCGGTAGCGGAGTTCGGGCGACCGTACCGGCGCCGCCGTAGTCCAGCTGCTCCTCGCCCGCGCGGGCCGGCATCAGCACGGTGAGCCAGTCGTACGTCACCGCCGAGGCGCACACCCCCAGTCGTCAGGCGGGCTCACCAGCTCCGTGCGCGGCGCCCAGCCGACGGGCGTGCTCGATGTGCCGGGCGAGCGGCCAGGCGGTGGCCGGTTCGCCGGGGACGTCCTCCAGCCACAGCGCGAAGTCGCCGTCCGGCTGGTCGACGCGCGCCAGGAGGCGGGGTGCGCGGATGCCGTACGGCTGCCAGTGCCGGGCGAGTCCCGACTCGTAGACGTGGGCCTCGCGGCGCCAGTAGTTCCAGTGCCGGGGGTCGTCGAAGGCGGCCCAGCGGCCGTCGGCCTCCTTGCGGCAGGTCAGCACCTTGAGTACGGCCGTGCGCTCACCGCGGCGGACCCGCCGGACGCCTGCCGTCACGCCGTTCTCGGGGTTGTGCACCAGGGGTTCGAGGACGGGCCGGCCGGCGCCGCCGAGGATCTCTCTCCGCTCCGTGCGGCTCCACTCCGGGCAGCTCCGCTTCCTGCGGCCACGGGCCTCTCCTACCCGCCTCATCGATTAGCGTCGTGGCATGACCAGCGATATCCCCGCGTTCGCGGACGCCCTAGCCGCCGGGACGGTCGTGCTGGACGGAGGCATGTCCAACCAGCTGGAGTCCGCGGGGCACGATCTGAGTGACGAGCTGTGGTCAGCGCGGCTGCTCGCCGAGCGGCCCGAGGCGGTCGTCGAGGCGCACCTGGCCTACTTCGAGGCGGGCGCCGACGTCGCCATCACCGCCAGCTATCAGGCCACCTTCGAGGGGTTCGCCAAGCGCGGCATCGGGCGCGAGCGGGCGGCCGGACTGATCGCGTCGAGTGTGGAGTCGGCGCGAGAGGCGGCCCGGCGGGCGCGCGCCGGGGGCGCCGGCCGGCCGTTGTGGGTGGCGGCGTCGGTCGGGCCGTACGGGGCGATGCTGGCGGACGGGTCGGAGTACCGGGGTCGTTACGGGCTCTCGGTCGACGAACTGGAGCGTTTCCACCGGCCGCGTCTGGAGGTGCTGGCCGCCGCCGCGCCGGACGTGCTGGCGCTGGAGACGGTGCCGGACGCCGACGAGGCGGCGGCACTGTTGCGGGCGGTGCGCGGGCTCGGGGTGCCGGCCTGGATGTCGTATACCGTCGACGGTGGACGGACGCGTGCCGGCCAGCCGTTGGAGGAGGCGTTCGCACTCGCCGCCGACGTGGACGAGGTGATCGCGGTGGGCGTCAACTGCTGCGCCCCGCAGGATGTCGACGCGGCGGTGGCGACGGCGGCCCGGGTGACCGGCAAACCGGTGGTCGTCTATCCGAACAGCGGGGAGACGTGGGATGCCGGGGCCCGTGCCTGGAAGGGCCGCTCCACCTTCACCGCCGCGCAGGTCGAGGGCTGGCTGGCGGGCGGGGCGCGGCTGATCGGCGGCTGCTGCCGGGTGGGTCCGCAGGCCATCGCGTCGATCGCGGACACGCTGCGGACGGCGTGAGCGTCGCGCACCGCTCCCCCGCCTGACTCCGGCGCCCCCACGCGGCCTCCGCACAACCTCCGCGCCGCCTCCTCGACACCGTCACACGCTGCTAGCCTCCACGCACCGGGAAGGTCGGGAACCGGTTTCTAGGCCTTCCCGCGGGTCCCCAGAGGCCGCTGCCGGGCCCGGCGGAAGGGGCGAGCGGGTATGACGAGGAAGAGCGGCGACGCCGGCCGCAGCACGATCCGGGACGTCGCGACGCGGGCCGGGGTGTCCGCGTCGACGGTGTCCCGGGTGCTGGGCGGCGAGTATCCGGTCAGCTCGTCGACGCGTACGCGCGTACTGCGGGCGGTGCGCGACCTGGACTACGTCGCCGACGCCCGCGCCAGAGCGGTCGCCGGTGCGGGTACGCCGTCCCTGGCGTTCGTGCTGGAGGACATCACCGGCCCGGCGTCCGCGCACATGGCGCACGGGGTGGAGCGGGAGGCAGCCCGGCACGGGCATCTGTGCCTGGTGTGCAGCACGGAGGGCGACGTGCGGCACGAACTGGACTTCGTGGAGATGATGCGGGCGCAGCGCGCGGCCGCCGTGATCCTGGTCGGCGGCGGCACGGACACCCCCGCGTACCGGGAGCGCACCCGCCGGATGGCGGACTCGCTGGCGTCGGCGGGCTCCCGGCTGGTGCTGTGCGGCCGGCCGCCGCTCGGGCCGGGGGCGCCGATGACGGTCGTCGAGTACGACAACGAGGGCGGCACCCACGCCCTGGTCGCGCACGTCCTCGCCCAGGGGCACCGGCGGATCCTCTTCCTCGGCGGCAAGCCCGACCACACGACGGCCCAGGGTCGCGAACGCGGCTACCTCGCCGCCCATCGGGCGCGCGCCGTCGAGCCGGATCCGGCGCTGCTGCTGCACGGCGACTTCACCCGCGACTCGGGCCACCGCCTGATGCGCCGCGCCCTCGCGGACGGGCTGGAGTTCACCGCCGTGGTGGCCGCCAGCGACACGGTCGCCGCGGGCGCGCTCACGGCACTGCACGAGGCGGGCCTCGACGTACCCCGCGACGTCTCACTGGCCGGCTACGACGACATCCCCTTCGCCCGCGATCTGCATCCGGCGCTCACCACGGTCCGCGTGCCCTACGAGGAACTGGGCCGGCTAGCCGTCCGCACCGCACTCGGCCGCACCCCGGACGCCCCGGACGAGCATCTGCTGCTCGGTACGCACGTGGTGGTGCGGGATTCGGTCGCTGCGGTCGGCTGAGCCTGCGGGCAGACGGTCGACTGGCCCTGCATTCCCGGAGCCGCTGATGGGCGGTGTGGCGGTGTATCGGTGTCAGTGCCGACGGACGCCGCCGGGGCGACGGAGGAGACGTGCCACCGACCGCGGTTGCGTGCCCGTGCCGCGGGTGGGCGTACCGTCGGCCGGGGCCGGTGCGGGTGGTGATTCCGGATCCGGAGGCGTGGCGGCGGGGTCGACAGTCCACAGGGCGAGTTGGGGATCCCGTGGACCGTATACGGTATGCGGCTCACCGTCGCCGAAGATCCGTACGGGGTGTGCGGTATCCCAGGCCTCCCAGCCGGGGCTTCCGTCGACGGTGAACCGTACCCACGCGGCGTGCATGGCGTCGGCCAGCTCCTGCGGGGCGCCCTCGCCGGCCAGCTTGGCCGACTCGGGCACCTCACCGCTGTCGAAGACGAAGCCCAGCTCCAGGGCGTGGCAGGCGCCGAGGCCGGGCCGCTGTGACGGCCAGGCGAACTCGTAGACGTACGACGAGCCGGGGCGGGCGTCGGCGAGGCGGTGCAGCGGGCGCCGCAGCAGATGGTCGGTGACCATCTGGCCGACGATCTCGGCGGGCCCGGCCCCAGGGTGCAGGGCACGATAGCCGCGCGGCACCTCGTGGCCGGCGTGACAGCGGGCCATGGCGCCGGCGAGGGCCACCGGGCCGAGGCGGTCGACGCGTTCCAGGAGCCCGCCGGGGACCAGCCACAGGCGGTACTCGTCCCGGGTCCACCCCATGAGCAGTTCGGCGCCCGCCGCGGCCTCGCCGTCGACCAGGGCCTCCAGCGGGTCGCGGGGTACGAGGTCGCCGTCGACGACGATGCCGAAGGCGGGCCCGCCCAGGACGGGGCTGCCGAGACGGCCGACCTCGGCCTGGGCGCGCAGCAGCAGCTCCCGGTCGACGGCGGCGAAGGCCTCGGCGGTCGCGGGCACCTTCAGCCGGGTGGCCATCCGGCGCACCATGCGCCGTACCTTGTCCCGGTCGGAGGCCTCCGGCGCCCCGCTCTGCAGCACGGCCCGCCGGAACAGGCCCTGGGCCTGCGGGGCGGCGATCAAGGCGCCGATGCTGATGGCACCTGCGGACTGGCCGGCCAGGGTGATGGCGTCCGGGTCGCCACCGAAGGCCGCGATCGCCTCGCGCACCCAGTGCAGGGCGGCGAGTTGGTCGCGCAGGCCGGGGTTGGCGGGGGCGTCCGGGAACAGTCCGTAGCCCTCGACGCCGAGCCGGTAGTTGATCGACACGAAGACGACGCCGTCGCGGGCGAAAGTGCGGCCGTCGTACACCGGCACACTTGAGGATCCCCTGGTCAGAGCCCCGCCGTGCAGCCAGACGAGAACCGGAAGCCGGGCTCCGGGGCCCGGCTCGGGTGTCCACACGTTCAGGTTGAGGCAGTCGTCGCCAGGCACGACCGGGTCGGACAGGTACTGCGCGAAGGCCTCGGAGTACGGCGGTTTCGGCGGGGTCGGACCGAAGGCGAGTGCATCCCGGATTCCGTGCCAGGGCTCGGGCGGGACGGGTGGCCGGAAGCGGTTCGGCCCGAAGGGGGGCGCCGCGTAGGGGATGCCTCGGAACACGGCGACACCGTGCTCGTACGTGCCGCGTACGGCTCCGTAAGGCGTGTGGACCACGGGGCCTGTCGGGTCTGTCCGGTCTGCTGCCGCCATCCGCCACCAGCTCCTCGCAGCGCTCGTGCACCGTTCATGTCAGAGCATCGCATCGCGGGGAGGTATTCCGGTGGAGGCCAGAGCGGGCGGTATACGGTATGCCGCCGACGGGTGACTGCCCCGCATCACGCATCCCCGCATCCCATATCCCGGATCTCGGATCCCGCCACACCGCAGACCGCAGACCGCAGACCGCAGACCGCAGACCGCAGCAACGAATACGGCATATCGCCGATCGCATACCGCCTACCGCCTACCGCCGGCATTCCGCAATTGACCCTCCCTCAGCCGCACACCTACGGTAGAAGGCGCTTTCAGAGCCGATCACCACCTCAGGCACTCCTCGCACCTCTCGCACCTCCCTCGCCCGTCAGGAGAGTCATGCCCAGCGCCCAGTTGCCCAGGGCCGTGTTCGCCATGGATCCGGTGCACCTCGCCCGGCTCTTCCCCGACGCCCTCCTGGCCCGGCTGCTGCGAACCGCGGAGCTCGACCCCGCTCTCGTCGTACGGGACTTCGCCGACCAGGCCGCCGCCGACGCGCTGGCCGGCGCGGACGTACTGATCACCGGCTGGGGCTGCCCTCACCTCGGTGCGGACGTCCTCGCCGCCGCGCCCCGGCTGCGGGCCGTGCTGCACGCCGCCGGCTCGGTCCGATCCCTGGTCGGTGACGCGCTCTGGCAGCACGGCGTGAAAGTCTCCAGCGCGGTCACCGGCAACGCGGTCCCGGTCGCCGAGTACACGCTGGCGATGATCCTGCTGGCCGGCAAGGACGCGTTCGGACACCGGGAGCGGTATCGCGCCACGCACACGTTCCCGACGCCCGCACAGACCGCCGCCATCGGCAACCTGGGCCGCCGCGTCGGCGTCGTCGGGGCCTCGCGGGTGGGCCGCCGGCTGCTGGAGCTGCTACGGCCACACGAGTTCGAGGTCCTGCTGTACGACCCGTACGTGGACGCCGCCGAGGCCGCCGCGCTCGGCGTTCGTGCCGTCTCCCTGGAGGAGTTGCTGCGCGGCAGTGACATCGTCAGTCTGCACGCACCCGACATCCCCGAGACGCGTCACATGGTCGACCGGGCCGGTCTCGCCCTGATCCGCGACGGCGGCGTGCTGATCAACACCTCCCGGGGCGCCCTCGTCGACCAGGACGCCCTCACCGACGAACTGGTCTCGGGCCGGTTGAGCGCGGTCCTCGACGTCACGGAACCCGAGCCGCTGCCGGCCGATTCCCCCCTCTACACGCTCCCCAACGTCTTCCTCACCCCGCACATCGCGGGCTCCCTGGGCAACGAGCTGGAGCGGCTCGGGCGGATCGTCGTGGAGGAGCTGGAGCGCCTGGCGCAGGGGCTGCCGCCGGTGCACGAGGTACGGCACGCGGACCTCATCCGGATCGCCTGACACACCGTCCACACCCTTCCGCACCCGTCCACACCCGTTCACGCCCACCCACACCCGTCGACACCCATTCACGCCCATCCACACCCCCATTCCTCCGACGCGTTCGGATTTCGAAAGTTCAGGCGGCAGCACTCCCCTCCTTCCCGTGTCTTCACGTCTCCCTGCCGCACACCTAGGGTAGGAAGCGCTTTCTATACGGTCGAGGCGACGACCCGAGAGCAGGGTGCTGGTCGCAATTTTCGAGGGCCCTCGGGCGGGCCGGAGGGGTGGTTTCCGATGGGCCGAACGGCACGGGCGAGCGCGACGGCCGGTCCGACGCTGGCGGTGGTGGCCCGGGAGGCGGGGGTGTCCGTGCCCACCGCGTCCAAGGTGGTCAACGGGCGCGAGGACGTGGCGCCGGAGACGCGCCGCCGGGTCACCGAGGCGCTGGACCGGCTCGGTTATGTGCGCAGACCCCGCTTCGACGCGGCCAAGTCACCGGGCATGGTGGACCTCGTCGTCCACTCCCTGGACAGTTCCTGGTCGGGTGCGGTGCTGCACGGCGTGGAGGAGGCGGCGCACGACGCGGGGCTGGACGTCGTCGTCTCGGCGGCGCTCGCCCGCAGCCGCGCCGGGCGTCCCGAGCGGGGCTGGCTGGACAAGCTGACCGTGCGCGGCTCGGCCGGGGTGTTGTTCAACCTGGCCGAGCTGACCGAGACGCAGTACGCGTGGCTGGAACAGCACCGCATCCCGTTCGTGATGATCGACCCGGTGCTGGAGCCGCCGCCGGGCGTGGTGTCGGTGGGCGCGGCGAACTGGCAGGGCGGGGTGACGGCGACCGAGCATCTGCTGTCCCTGGGGCACGAGCGGATCGCGGTGATCACCGGCCGCCGCCGCACGATGTGCAGCGGCGCGCGGCTCGCCGGTTACCGTTCGGCGCTGGCCTCGGCGGGTCTGCCGCACCGGCCGGAGTACCTGCGGCACGCCGGGTTCGACGAGGCCGTCGCCCGGCATCGCATGGCGGAGTTGCTGGATCTGCCGGAGCCGCCGACGGCCGTGTTCGTCTGTTCGGACCGGATGGCGCTGGGGGTGTACGAGGCGGTGGCGGAGCGGGGTCTCCGCATCCCGGACGACGTCAGCGTGGTCGGATTCGACGACCTGCCCGAGGCCCGCTGGGCGGCGCCCGCGCTGACCACGGTCCGTCAGCCGCTGGCGGAGATGGCGGCGACGGCGTTGCGGCTGCTGGTGCGCATGATGGACGGGGAGCGCCCCGAGAGCACCCGTACGGAACTCTCCACCCGCCTCGTGCTCCGGGCCAGCACGGCGCCGCCGCGCGTCGGCTGAGCAACCGTCGGAGCCGGCGGCCGGATCACTCGGCGAGCCGCGCCGCCCAGCCGATGCCGCCGCGCAGATGCTCCCGGAACCCGGGGTCGTCGTACGCCTCGGCGGCATGGCCGAAGGCGGTGTAGAAGACACGTCCGGCACCCTGCTCCCGGCACCACACCAGGGGGTGGTCGGCGCCCATCCCGCCACCGTCGTACGAGGATTCGTCGGCGGACACCAGCACGCGCACCCCGTGTTCGCGCGGGTTGGTGCGGAAGTCGTACCACTCGTCGGTGAAGTCCCAGACGGCAGGCAGGTGCCGGGTGGCCGGGTGTGTACGGTCCTCCACGAGCGCCTTGCCGGGCTGGTGGGCGGGGTGCCGGTCGAACCAGGCGCCCAGCATCTCCCCGTAGTAGGGCCAGGTGTACTCCGTGCAGGCGGCGGCGTGCACGCCGACGAACCCGCCGCCCGCCTCCAGGTAGGCGGCGAGCCGCGCGCGCCCGGTGGGCGTCAGGACCTCGCCGCTGGTGGAGAGGAAGACGACGGCGGCATAGCCGTGCAGCGGCCCGTCGAGCGCGTCCGGGTCCTCGGTGTGCTCCACCTCGAACCGCCCGAGCGCCCGTACGGCGGCGACGCCGGCCGGGATGGAGTCGTGGCGGTAGGCGGTGGTGCGGGTGAAGACGAGCAGTCGCGGAGCCATGCGGCGACCCTATGCGGGGTCGGGGCGGGGTCCCAGGGCTGCGATGGGCGCGAAACTTTCGGCACTCCGAGCCTCCTCGCAGTCCTCGCCGTCCTCGCCGTCCTCGCCGTCCTCGGCGTTGCCGGCCCCGTGGTGAGGTCAGCCGCCCGCGTTCACATCGTTGTTCGGCGCCCCGTCGCCCACCGGAGGCAGGTCCCCGCGCTCGACGGGTTCGCCGCCCTCACCGGCCCCGCCCCCGCCACCGTTGCCGCCCCCGCCACCGGTCCCGTTCCCCTCACCGCCACCATTCCCGCCCCCGCCCCCGCCACCGTTCCCCGGCAGCAGAGTGTCGAGTTCCTCCTCCGTGGGATGGTGCGCGCCGAGCGCCGCCTCGCGCAGGACGTCACGGCTGACGCCGGGGCCCCCGCCGACCCGGACGACGTGGCCGTCCTTGGGGACGGCGTACTCGCGCTGGTCGCCGGCGCTGCGGTACCAGGCGTCGCCGTCCTTCCGGCATTCCGTGTGCCCGCCGGAGGCGTCGCCGACCGGCTGCTCGGGGCAGGTCTTCGGGGTCATCTCGGTTCGGTCGACGCGGAGTTGGATCTGGCCGCCGGTGGACCGGGAGACGTAGACCGCGGAGAAGCCGTCGCCGCCGTACACGCCGACGGACTGCTGGGCCACGGTGTAGCCGTCGGCTTCGATCGCGTAGACGTGCTCGGGCGCGATGCCCAACGCCCGGGCACGCGAGGCGACTTCGGTCTGGTCGGCGGCCTGGCGCTGCTCGCCGCAGCCGGTCAGGAGGAGCGCGGGCAGCAGCAGGGAGGCGTACGGCAGGGCGCGCGGCAGACGAGTCATGGGCCCATCCTCCCGCACAGGTGTTCCACAGCGGGGCGGGGGTTGGCGTAGCCTCGGCGGCGATGAACACGATTCCGGCACACCTGGACCATCTCGTGCTCGCCACCCCCGATCTCGCCGCGACGGTGGCCGACTTCACCCGGCGGACCGGGGTGACCCCGGCTGTCGGCGGTACGCATGTCGGTCTGGGCACCCGTAACCATTTGGTCGGTCTGGGCGGTGCCGGGTATCTGGAGATCATCGGGCCGGACCCGGAGCAGTCCGGCCCGTCCGGTCCCCGTCCCTTCGGGGTGGACGCGCTGTCCGGGCCGCGTACGGTGACCTGGGCGATCAGCACGATGGACCTCGACGCGGCCATCGCGTCCGCCCGGGCCCGCGGCTATGACCCCGGCCCCGCCCGGGCGATGAGCCGCCGCACGCCCGACGGCACCCTGCTGGAGTGGCGGCTGACCGACGGCGCCGCCGCGCACCCCTCCGGTCTGGTGCCGTTCCTCATCGACTGGGGCGCGTCCCGGCATCCCACGGCCACGGGTCTGCCCACCACTCCCCTGCTGCGGCTGACGGCCACGGCTCCCGACCCGGACGAGATCCGGCCGCTGCTGTCAGCCCTGGGCACCGACCTGGTCCTCGCGGAGGGGCCGGTCGGCATCTCCTTCACCCTCGACACCCCGCGCGGACCCGTCACCTTCGGCTGAGCCGGCCGCGCGGGCGACGAAGACGAACTCCCGGCCGGGGCGGTCGGGAGCGTCCCGGACGTCCTCCACCACATAGCCGTGCGCGGCCAGGTCCGCCGCCACCTCGTCCCGTTCGCGGAACCGCAGCGTCGAGTCCGAGGTCAGCGCCTGCCCGTCGGAGTCGAACACGAAGGTCCAGCGGAAGGTGACCAGCGGGCCGTCGACGGCGGTCACCTCGACCCAGTTGTCGACCGCGCCGACGCCGGGTACGTGCGTGACGCGCCGGCTGGCGTCGCGGGTCCACTCCTCCCAGGCGCGGCGTGCCGGATCGCGGGTCTCGAGGACGAGGTGCCCGCCGGGCCGCAGCGCCCGGTGCGCCCCGCGCAGGGTGCGCCGCCAGGCCTCGGGGCCGGTGATGGCCTGGGCGACGTTCCCCGTCATCGTGGCGAGGTCGGTCCGCAGCGGCGGCAGTGCCGTCACGTCGCCGTGCACCCAGCGCACCCGTTCGGCCCCCGGCTTGGCTCGGGCGACGTCCAGGGAGGCCCCGGCGGGGTCGACCCCGACGACGTCGACCCCGCGCTCCGCGAGGAGCAGCGCGAAGACACCAGTACCGCAGCCGATGTCGAGCACGGTCCGGGCGCCGAACTCCTCGACGGCGCCGAGGTAGGCGTCCAGGTCGCCGCGGTCGGAGTCGAGCACGTCGTAGAGCGCGGCGAGCCGGGGGTGTCCGAAGAGCGGGTCGACCATGCGGGTGACGGTAGGGGGCGCCCGTGGTCGCGGCAACCGGGGGTGCGACTCACCCCCGCGGTCCCTGGACTTGGTGCACGGGCGGCACCTGGGGTATGGTCGATCTTGCCAGGCCGCCGGAACATCCGGTGACCGGACAGGCGTTGGTGGTCCAAGGAAAGACGCCCCGCTTCCTGCGGGGAGATGCAGGTGCAAGGCCTGCCCGGCGCTCCACAGTACGAGCCCCGTTCCTCCGGTCGGAGGGACGGGGCTCGTTCGTTTTCCGTCCGCGCGGGGCGGTGTCCGATTCTTTCAAGACCCGGCAGCGCGGCCCTGCCTACCGTGGCCGCATGAGTCCACGATTCGATGCCATCGGCCTGGTCGTCTCCGACATGGCCGCCTCCGTCGCCTTCTACCGCCGTCTCGGGTTCGCGTTCCCGGACGGTGCCGAGGAGCAGCCGCACGCGGAGGCCGGACTGCCCGGCGGGCTGCGGCTGCTGCTGGACACCGAGAAGACCGTGGGGTCCTTCCACCCGCGGTGGCGGCCGCCGTCCGGGGGCGGCTCACGGACCTCGATCGCGCTGCTGTGCGACGGTCCGCAGGAGGTCGACGCGGTGTACGAGGAGCTGGTCGGCGCCGGGTACCAGGGCGAGCTGAAGCCGTGGGACGCCTTCTGGGGGCAGCGGTACGCCGTCGTGCACGATCCGGACGGCAACGGCGTCGACCTGTTCGCGCCGCTACCGGCCGCCCAGTAGCCGGCCCAGCGGCAGGCCCGCCAGTTCCCTGACGTCCCGCGCCAGATGCGCCTGGTCGGCGAAGCCCGCCCGGGCCGCGGTCTCGGCGTACGGCACGCCGGTGCGGGCCAGCGCGAGGGCGCGTTGCAGCCGCAGGACGCGGGCGAGCGTCTTGGGGCCGTAGCCGAACGCGGCGAGCGAGCGGCGGTGCAGGGCGCGGGCGCCGAGGCCCAGTTCGTCGGCGGTGGCGGCGACCGGGCGGCCCGCGTCGAGGGCGGCGACGAGGTGGCGCAGCAGCGGGTCCGGCGGGTCGGCGTCCGCCGCGAGGCCGGCGGCGGCGGCCTCCAGTCCGGCCGTGGGATCGCCTGCCGCGCGGACGTGGGCGCGCAGCCGTCGTACGTCCGCCGCCGGGCGCAGCTCGGTCAGGTCGACCCGCCGGTCGCGCAGCTCGTGCGCGGGGACGCCGAGCAGGGCGGGGGCGACGCCGGGCGGGAAGCGGATGCCCGCCCAGAGTGCGGGCGGGCCGTCCGGGATGTGGGCACGGGTGTCGGGGCCGGCGACGAGCAGGCGGTCCTCGTGCCACAGCAGGTCCATGCAGCCGTCCGGCAGGACCCGTCCCGGTTCCGCGCCGGAGGGGGTGTTGGTCCACACCGTGGCGCCGAGCAGTGCGGACGTGCGCTCCCGGTACACGTGTGCCAGGCTACGCGGCCGCGGTGCGGCTGCGATGCTGCTGCGGGCTCACGCCGTACACCCGTTTGAAGGCGGTGGAGAGGGCGAAGGCGCTGCCGTAGCCGACCTGGCGGGCGATGGCCTCGAGGGTGTCGTCGGTGTCGCGGAGCCGGTCGGCGGCGAGGGCGAGACGCCAGTGGGTGAGGTGGGTCATCGGGGGTTCGCCGACGAGGTCGGTGAAGCGGCGGGCGAGGGCGGCGCGTGAGACGCCGGCCTTGGCGGCGAGGCCGGCGACGGTCCAGGGGTGTGCGGGGTCGTCCTGCATGAGGCGCAGCGCCCGGCCGGCCACCGGGTCGGCGAGCGCCCGGTACCAGCCGGGCGGCTCGGCTTCGGGGCGGGCGAACCAGGCGCGCAGCGCGGCGATGACCAGCAGGTCCAGGAGGCGGTCGAGGACGACTTCCTGGCCGGGGGCGTCGCGGACGATCTCCTCGGCGAGCAGCGGGGTGAGGGGGCAGTCCCAGACGTCGGCGGTGAGGGTGAGCAGCGGGGGCAGCGCGTCCAGCAGCGGGCCGCTGACCTCGCCGGGCCACAGGTAGGTGCCGATCAGCATCACCGCCGTGCCGTCGGGCCGGTCGCCCCAGGTGCGGACGCCGAGGTCCATGGAGCCGTTGAGGGGGCGGCCGTCGGGGTAGTGGCATTCGCCGCCGGGCAGGATCAGCGCCTGGGGGGCCGTGTCGGGGTGGTCGGCGCAGGTGTACGGGTCGGGGCCGCGGGCGATGGCCAGGTCGCCGGGGCCGATACGCATCGGCTTCCCGGTCGCCGGGGTGATCCAGGCGTCGCCGCGCGCCATCAGCATCACCGTCAGCGGTGCCCGGTCCTCGACCCGCACGGCCCACGGCGGGTCGAAGCAGGCCCGGATCAGGAAGGCGCCGCGGGCGCGGGGACCCGCGAGCAGGGCTCCGAGTGCGTCCATGCGGTCAGCGTAGACGCGCGCTTATGGGAATGAGCCGTTCGGCGATGGGCCCGTGGTGCGGGCGGCAGTTGACTGGGCGCATGACAGCGAACGGGAACGACGGGCGGGACATGATGGACGGGCGGGGCACGAAGGGCATGACCGTGGTGGTGACCGGTGCGTCCGGTCGTACGGGGCGGCGCGTCGCCGAGGCCGCGCGGGCCGCCGGGCTGGGCGTGCGGCCCGCCTCGCGCGCCCATGGCTTCGACTGGGACTCCCCGGCCGGCTGGGCGGACGTCCTGCGGGGCGCGGACGCCGCGTATCTGGTGCATCCGGCGGACGTGGGTGCCCCGGCGGCCGCCGAGGCGGTGGGGCGGCTGGCGCGGGAGGCGGTCGGGCTCGGTGTGCGGCGGCTGGTGCTGCTGTCGGCGCGCGGCGAGGAGCAGGCGCTGGCCACCGAGGCGGCGCTGCGGGAGTCGGGCGCGGACTGGACGGTCGTACGGGCCGCGTGGTTCGCGCAGAACTTCAGCGAGGGGCCGCTGGTGGAGGAGCTGCGGCAGGGCGGGGAGCTGGTGTTTTGCGGGGGTGCGGTGCGGGAGCCGTTCGTCGACGTGCGGGATGTCGCGGAGGTCGTCGTGGCCGCGCTGACGGCGGGTGACCGGTATGTGGGGGAGGTGGTGGAGGTGTCGGGGCCGCGGCTGCTGACGTTCGGCGAGGCGGTCGCGGAGGTCGCCGGGGCGGCGGGCCGGGAGTTGTCGTACCGGCCGGTGCCGGCGCGGGAGTACGGGGAGCGGCTGGCCGGGTTCGGGCTGCCGCCCGAGGAGGTGGCGTTCCTCGTCGAGGTGTTCGAGTCGCTGCTGGACGGGCGGAACGCGTGTCTCTCGGACGGTGTCCGCCGGGTGCTGGGGCGGGAGCCGAGGGACTTCGCGGAGTACGCGGCCGAGGCCGCGGCGGCGGGCGCCTGGAAGGCGCCGTAGCTCACTGTTCGTCGGGGGTGTCGCCCTTGTGGGCGCTCTTGGCGTGGTGGGTGCGCAGGCGGGCGGTGACGTCCTCCGGAGGCAGGAAGCGGGACCAGCGCTCGGGGAACTCGGAGGGCATGTCGGGGTCGTCGGGGTCGGCCTCGCGGGCGGCGGCGGCGCGGGCGACGTACTCGGCGACCTGCGCCTCGCGGACTCGCTCGTTGGCCTCGCGGGCGGCGGCCGTGGCGGCGGCGGGCCACACCCGGTCGATCGCGGCGTTGACGGCGGCGCCGACGAGGACGGCGAAGGCGGACACCCCGATCCACAGCAGGACGGCGACGGCGGCGGCGAGGGAGCCGTAGATCGTGGCGCCCTCGATGGTGTTGGTGAGGTAGATGCGCAGCAGGAAGCTGCCGAGGACCCACATGCCGAGGGCGACCAGGGCGCCGGGGACGTCCTCGATCCAGGGGGAGCGGACGGGCACGGAGACGTGGTAGAGCGTCGTGAGGAAGGCGATGGACAGGACGATCACCACGGGCCAGTACAGGACCTGCACCACCGTCGTCGACCAGGGCAGGATCCGGACCACCGCGTCGGGGCCGGCCACCATCAGCGGCAGGGCGACCGAGCCGATCAGCAGCGCCACGATGAACAGCAGGAACGCCATCAGCCGGGTCTTGACGATGCCGCGCACCCCGTCGAGGCCGTACATGACGGTGATGGTGTCGATGAAGACGTTCACCGCGCGGGAGCCGGACCACAGGGCGAACAGGAACCCTATGGAGATCACGTCGGGCCGGCCGCCGTTCATCACGTCGTCGAGGATCGGCCGGGCGATCTCGTTCACGCCCTTGTCGGACAGGACCGTGCGGGACGCCTCCAGGAGGTTGGTCTCCAGGCTGGTGATGGTGTCGGTGCCGGTCCACACGTCGACGTAGCCGAGCAGGCCGATGAGGCTGAGCAGCAGCGGTGGCACGGACAGCAGCGTGAAGAACGCGGCCTCGGCGGCGAGGCCGAGGATGCGGTACTCGATGCAGGAGTTAACGGTGTCCTTGAGCAGCAGCCAGGCGGTCCTGCGCTTGGAGACGTTCCGGTAGAGGGCACGCGCCCGGTGGAGACGACCGGAGGGCCGCTCGGGGGTTTCACTTGCTGGCTGCACGATCCAACGGTATCCGTCGTACGAGGTGGCGCTCACCCTGGTCCGGTGGGGCGGCCGTCGTGGCCGGACCGCAGGGTATCCGATCGGTACCTGGGGGTAGGTTGCCAGTCATGGCACGCAGCACCCACACCGTGACCAATCAGGCGCCGCCGCTGGTCGGCTACGACGTCTACTCCGCCGACCGGGCCCTGACGGCGGCGGTCGCACGGCACGTCGACCCGGAGCTGATCGAGGACGCCCGCTCGGAGCTGTCGGCGCTCGGCCGGACCTCGGGGTCGGCGCAGGTGCAGGAGTGGGGGGTGCTGGCGAACGAGTATCCGCCGCGGCTGCGCACCCACGACCGGTACGGGCGGCGGATCGACGAGGTGGAGTACCACCCGGCGTGGCACCGGCTGCTCGGCAAGGGCGTCTCGGCGGGGCTGACCTCCGCCTGGACGCGGCCCGGCGGGCATGTGCGGCGGGCGGCGGCGTTCGTGGTGTGGACGCAGGTCGAGGCGGGCAACGGCTGCCCGCTGTCGATGACGCACGCGGCGGTGCCGGCGCTGCGCGCGGATCCGGCGCTGGCCGCCGAGTGGGAGCCGCTGCTGACGTCCACGGTGTACGACCGTGATCTGCGGCCCGCCGGGCAGAAGGCGGGCGTGCTGTTCGGCATGGGGATGACGGAGAAGCAGGGCGGCAGTGACGTCCGCGCGAACACGACGGCGGCGACGCCGCTCGCGGAGGCCGGAACGTACGAGCTGACCGGGCACAAGTGGTTCTGCTCGGCGCCGATGTCGGACGGGTTCCTGGTGCTGGCGCAGGCGCCGGAGGGGTTGACCTGTTTCCTGGTGCCGCGGGTGCTGGCGGACGGCTCGCGCAACGTGTTCCGGATCCAGCGGCTGAAGGACAAGCTGGGCAACCGGTCGAACGCCTCCGCGGAGGTCGAGTTCGACGGGACGTGGGCGCGCCGGGTCGGCGAGGAGGGCCGGGGGGTGCGGACGATCATCGAGATGGTCGCGGCGACCCGGCTGGACTGTGTGCTGGGGGCGGCGGGGCTGATGCGGCAGGCGGTCGCGCAGGCGGTGCACCACTGCTCGTACCGGGAGGCGTTCGGCGGGAAGCTCGTCGACAAGCCGCTGATGCGCAATGTTCTGGCCGATCTCGCGCTGGAGTCGGAGGCGGCGACCGCGCTCGCGCTGCGGCTGGCGGCCGCCTGGGACGACGGCGGTGAGGAGGAGCGCGCCTTCCTGCGGCTGGCGGTGCCCGCCGCGAAGTACTGGGTGACCAAGCGGTGTCCGGCGGTGGCGGTGGAGGCCGCCGAGTGCCTGGGCGGCAACGGGTACGTGGAGGAGTCGGGGCTGCCCCGGCTGGTGCGGGAGTCGCCGCTGAACTCGATCTGGGAGGGCGCGGGCAACGTCCAGGCGCTGGACGTGCTGCGGGCGCTGCGGCGGGAGCCGGCCGCGCTGAACGCGACGCTGACCGAGATCGGCCGGGCGCGCGGCGCCGATCACCGGCTGGACGCGGCGGTCAAGAACCTGCTGACCGAGCTCGCGGACCTGGAGGGTGTGGAGGCGCGGGCCCGCCGGGTGGTGGAGCGGCTGGCGCTGGTGCTGCAGGGTTCGCTGCTGGTGCGGTTCGCGCCGCCGGAGGTCGCGGACGCGTTCTGCGCGTCGCGGCTGGGCGGGGACTGGGGGGCGTCGTTCGGGACGCTGCCGCACACGCTGGATCTGCGGTCGGTGGTGGAGCGGGCCCGGCCGGTCGGCTGACCTGCGCGGACACGTCAGCAGGGGTGGTGCTGCGCCGACACGGCACCACCCCTGCCACTGTGGGCCCGTTGAGGCCACGAGCGCCGCACGGGCGACGTCGCTCAATTTTCAATCAACGTATACGTGTTCACCAGGGTTGCAAGGGGTTGCAACTTGTTTGGTGCCGGTGACCGGAGTGTGCCCCTCCGTCCCCGGTGGGCGGCAGTATGGGACAACCATCAGCACGCGACCGGAAACCGTCTGCCGGAAGGCTTGACACCGGTTGCCCGAGAGGCAATTCCCCGGAGGACGACTGTGGCGAACTCGCCGTTGAACGTGACGCGACTCGCCGCCACCGACGCGGCACGGGCGGCGCGGATGCTCAGCGAGGTACGCGACGCCACCCTTTCCGGACAGCGCACGCCCATCGCGCCCCGGCCGGTGATCGAGGAGTCCTGGGGGCGCATGCTGCGCAGCGGGGTGGATCCGGACCACGACTTCCGGTCGGGTCTGCTCACCGCCGAGGAGGTCCGCCGGCGGCGTGAGGAGTCGCCGCTGCGTCATGTGATGCCGGTGCTGCGGCAGGGGCTGGTGTCGGTGGCGGACGAGGCGCACCACATCATGGTGGTCGCCGACGCGGACGGCCGGGTGCTGTGGCGGGAGGGCAGCATGGCGGTGCTGCGCAAGGCGGACGCGCTGGGGTTCATGCTCGGCGCGGACTGGCGGGAGAGCGTCGTCGGCACCAACGGGGTGGGCACCCCGGCGGTGGTGCGGCGGCCCGTCCAGGTGTTCGCCTCCGAGCATTTCGTACGGTCGCACGCCACCTGGACGTGTGCGGGCGCGCCGATCACCGATCCTAGGGACGGCCGGCTGATCGGGGTGGTCGACGTCAGCGGCCCGCTGGAGACCATGCATCCGGCCACCCTGGCCTGGGTGGACTCGGTGGCGAAGCTGGCCGAGGCGAGGCTGCGCGAGCTGCATCAGACGGCTCTGGAGCGGCTGCGGGCGGTGGCGGCGCCGGTGCTGGCCCGGCTGGGCGGGCGGGCGCTGGTGGTGGACCGGGACGGCTGGACGGCGGCGGTGACCGGGATGCCGTACACGCAGCGGGTCGCGTTGCCGAAGTCGCTGTCGGCGGGGCGGCGCCGGCTGCCGGCGCTGGGGGCGTGCGCGGTGGAGCCGCTGGACGGGGGCTGGCTGGTGCGGGCCGCCGAGGACGAGCCGCGGCCCCGGGACACGCCGACCCGGATCGTGCTGGACCTGTCCCAGCCGCGCCGCTGGACGGTGACGGTCGTCGGCAGCCTTGGTTCGTGGACCCATGAACTGAGTCCCCGGCACGCGGAGTTGCTGTATCTGCTGGCGATGCACCGCTCCGGGCGCAGCGCGGCGGGGCTGGCCGAGGACATGTTCGGCGAGGCGGCGCGCACGGTGACGGTGCGGGCGGAACTGTCCCGGGTGCGGCGCTACCTGGGGGGATTCTTGGAACACCGGCCGTATCGTTTCTCCGATGACGTGGACGTGACGGTGCTGCTCCCCTCCGACCGGCGGGACCTCCTCGCGCACTCGACCGCCCCGGCGGTGGTGAGGGCGCGGCACGCGGCCGCGGTGCCCTGAGCGGTGACCCAGCGTACGGGCCGCGGTGGCCTCTTCGGATCAATTACGGGGTCTTCGTCCCCAACCCCGGACACCTGCCGTAGCATCCCCCTACGGGCCCCCACCTGCTCCATGCTCAACCTGCGGAACGCGCGGCGCAGTTGGCCCCTCGGGAGGACTGATGAAGCAACGCGGCCGACATCGCAGACGCAAGCGCGGCCAGGCGCTGCGCGCCACCCTGGCCGGGACCGCGCTCGCGCTCACCGCCGCCGCCACCATGATCAGCGCCTCCCAGGCGGAGGACGGCGCCCGCCCGGGGCCGCTGAAGCCGCTCACCTCGGCCGCCGCGCTCCAGGAGCTGCGCCTGGACGAGGAGACCTATCCGGCGGCTCCCGGCCCGGCCCTGCGGGTCGCCGACGTCCTCGCGGACGCCGACCACGCCCTGCGTCCCGCCGCCGACTGCTCCGCCTCCGACCGCTCCGCGCTGCCCGTGACGCCGGCGGCCGCCGACGCCTGGTGCTGGGACGAGCCAGGCACGGACGCCGCGCGGGCGGGCGCGGTCACGGGTTCCGGGGACGCCGACGACGACGGCCGCTGGGGCGAGCACCGGGTGCTGCTGTCCGGCTGGAGCGACCCGCGCGGCCGCGCGCGGATCGCGGTCGTCGACGCCGAGCGCATGACGTACGCCTGGGTGCAGCCGGTGGTCCCGGCGGACGGCGGGCGCTCGCTGCGGCCGTTGCGCTCGCCGCTGTCCGGGCTGGTCTGGTACCAGGACAAGCTGCTGGCCACGGGCGACGAGGGCCGGACGCTGTACGTCTACGACATGGACCGCGTCCGGCGGACCTCCGCCGGCACCGACGGCCCCTCCTTCCAGCTGCCGGCCGAGCGCGCGTACCGCCTCGCCGGCGACACCCGGATCGGCGCGCTCTCCCTCGACCGCAGCACCGCGCCGGACAGCCTGGCCGTGAGCGAGGCGACACCGGCGGACACCGACCGGCCGGCCCGGCTGTGGCGCTACGCCCTGGAGACGGACGTCCTCGCCCCCGGCGCCGGGCTGCCCGACCCGGCCCCGGTCGAGGCGTTCGAGACGGAGGCGGCCGGCGTCCAGGGGGTGCTCACCCACCGGTCCCGCTGGTACCTGGCCCGCAGCGCGGGCGCCTTCGACGGGCACGGCACGCTGGTGCGGCTGGACGGCGACGGCGCCGGGGCGGCGCAGTGCGGGCCGGACGGGACGTACCAGTGCTGGAGCGGACCGGCCGCGTCGCTGTCCTACTGGGAGGAGAGCGGGACGGTGTGGTCGCAGTCCGGGCGGATGCTGTTTTCGCTGGGACTGAACACGATCGACAGGTCGCTGGACTAGATGATTCCCTGACCGCATGACCAACATCCCCGTGACCACCTGGTCGCTGGAGCAGACCTCGCCGAGCGATCTGCTCCCGGCGGCCGAGCCCGACGGCGACATCCGGATCGTCCGTGCCGAGGTGCCCTCGCCCGAGTTCAGCCGCTTCCTGTACACGGCGGTGGGCGGGGACGTCCGCTGGACCGACCGGCTGGGCTGGACGTACGCCCAGTGGCAGGAGGAGCTGGAGCGGCCCGGCGCGGAGACGTGGGTGGCGTACGACCGGGGGACGCCCGCCGGGTACGTGCAGCTGGACCCGCAGGACGACGGCGCGGTGGAGATCCTCTACTTCGGGCTGATCCCGGCCTTCCGGGGCCGCGGGATCGGCGGCCACCTGCTGTCGTACGGCGCCGCGCGGGCCTGGGACCTCGCCGACCGCTGGCCGGGGCGTCCGCCCACGAAGCGGGTGTGGCTGCACACCTGCAGCAAGGACGGCGAGTTCGCGATGGACAATTACCAGCGCCGGGGCTTCAAGCTCTTCGACACCAAGGTCGAGGAGGAGGCGGAGATCGCCACGCCGGGCCCCTGGCCTGGCGCATACCGCGCCTGACCTGCATGGACAAGGCCCTCTGCGGCCGGTGTGACCGACGACACCCTTGTCTCGCTAAGCGAGACAAGGGTGTCCGAATATTGGACGAAGCTGGACTGTGTCCAGATCGCCGTGACAGGCTTCCGTCATGTCTGGAACTGGAATCGCCTTGGTGAGTCGACGGCACGTCGACCTCGGCCGCATGTCCAGCGCCATCTGTCCGGCCCGCTGACAGCCCGCCAGCACCCCGGTTCCCCTTTCTTCTGTCTGCACCCGCGCAATGACGCGCACGTATGCCTGAAAGTGCCCGTACGCGCAGGTCAGAGCCGCTTTCCGCCTGTCCCGAAGGACGTATCAACCATGGCCGCCACCCCGCAGAACCCTGCCGCCGCGACTCCCCGCCGCAAGGTGAGCCGTCACCGCGGCGAGGGTCAGTGGGCCGCGGGGCACTTCACCCCGCTCAACGGCAACGAACAGTTCAAGAAGGACGACGACGGTCTCAATGTGCGGACACGCATTGAGACGATCTACTCCAAGCGTGGCTTCGACTCGATCGACCCCAACGACCTGCGCGGCCGGATGCGCTGGTGGGGTCTGTACACCCAGCGCAAGCCCGGGATCGACGGCGGCAAGACCGCGATCCTGGAGCCGGAGGAGCTGGACGACGAGTACTTCATGCTGCGCGTCCGCATCGACGGCGGTGCGCTGACCACGCGGCAGCTCCGCGTCATCGGTGAGATCTCGCAGGAGTTCGCGCGCGGCACCGCCGACATCACCGACCGGCAGAACGTCCAGTACCACTGGATCCGGATCGAGGACGTGCCCGAGATCTGGAACCGCCTGGAGGCGGTCGGCCTGTCCACGGTGACGGCGTGCGGCGACACCCCGCGTGTGATGATCGGCTCCCCCGTCGCGGGCATCGCCGAGGACGAGATCATCGACGCGACGCCGGCGCTGGAGGAGATGAAGCGCCGCGTCCTGAACAACCCGGCGTACTCGAACCTGCCGCGCAAGTTCAAGACGGCGATCTCCGGTTCCCCGCTGCTCGACGTGGTGCACGAGATCAACGACGTGGCCTTCGTCGGCGTACGGCATCCCGAGCACGGCCCCGGCTTCGACGTGTGGGTCGGCGGCGGCCTGTCCACCAACCCCAAGCTGGGCGTCCGCCTCGGCGCCTGGGTGCCGATCGACGAGGTCCCGGACGTCTACGAGGGCGTCATCTCGATCTTCCGTGACTACGGCTACCGCCGGCTGCGCAACCGCGCCCGGCTGAAGTTCCTGGTCGCCGACTGGGGCGCGGAGAAGTTCCGCCAGGTGCTGGAGGACGAGTACCTGGGCGGCCGCAAGCTGATCGACGGGCCCGCCCCCGAGCAGCCGGCCCAGCAGTGGCGCGACCACATCGGCGTCCACCGCCAGAAGGACGGCCGCTTCTACGTCGGCTTCGCGCCGCGTGTCGGCCGGGTCGACGGCGCCACCCTGACGAAGATCGCCGACCTCGCCGAGGCGCACGGCTCGGGCCGGGTGCGCACCACCGTCGAGCAGAAGATGATCGTCCTCGACGTCGAGGAGGGCCAGGTCGACTCGCTCGTCGACGGCCTGGAGGCGCTGGACCTCACCGCCCGGCCGTCCTCGTTCCGGCGCGGCACCATGGCCTGCACCGGCATCGAGTTCTGCAAGCTGGCCATCGTCGAGACCAAGCAGCGCGGCTCCCAGCTGATCGACGAGCTGGAGCGCCGGCTGCCGGACTTCGACGAGCCGATCACCATCAACCTCAACGGCTGCCCGAACGCCTGTGCTCGTATCCAGGTGGCGGACATCGGTCTCAAGGGGCAGCTGGTCCTCAACGACCAGGGCGAGCAGGTCGAGGGCTACCAGGTGCACCTGGGCGGCGCGCTCGGCCTGGAGGCCGGCTTCGGCCGCAAGGTGCGCGGTCTGAAGGTCACCTCCGAGGAGCTGCCCGACTACGTCGAGCGGGTCCTGAAGCGCTTCCAGGCGGAGCGCGAGGACGGCGAGCGGTTCGCCACCTGGGCGGCCCGGGCCTCCGAGGAGGCGCTGTCATGAGCGAGCGTGCCGCACCGTTCTACTGCCCTTACTGCGGCGACGAGGACCTGCGTCCGAGCGAGGAGGGCCACGGCGCGTGGGAGTGCGCGGCCTGCAACCGCGCATTCCGGTTGAAGTTCCTCGGGCTGCTGACCCGTGGGCTTCGGCAGGACACCACGGGAGGGGACGGGATATGACGACGGTTCAGGAAGCACGCACGGCCGAGGAGCTGAAGGCGCTCGCCGAGCAGGCGGGCCGCGACCTGGAGGACGCCTCCGCGCTGGAGATCCTGAAGTGGGCGGTCGACACCTTCGGCAAGCGGTTCTGCGTCACCTCCTCGATGGAGGACGCGGTGGTCGCCCACCTCGCCTCCCGCGCGATGCCCGGCGTCGACGTCGTGTTCCTCGACACCGGCTACCACTTCGAGGAGACCATCGGCACCCGTGACGCGGTCGAGGCCGTGATGGACGTCAACGTCATCACCCTCACCCCGCGCCAGACGGTCGCCGAGCAGGACGCCGAGTACGGGCCCAGGCTGCACGACCGGGACCCCGACCTGTGCTGCAAGCTGCGCAAGGTGCAGCCGCTGGAGGAGGGCCTGAAGGGCTACGCGGCCTGGGCGACCGGGCTGCGCCGCGACGAGTCCCCGACCCGGGCGAACACCCCGGTCGTCGGCTGGGACGAGAAGCGCCGGAAGGTGAAGATCTCCCCCATCGCCCGCTGGACCCAGGACGACGTGGACGCCTACGTCGCCGAGCACGGCGTCCTGACCAACCCCCTGCTGATGGACGGCTACGCCTCCATCGGCTGCGCCCCCTGCACCCGCCGCGTCCTGGAGGGCGAGGACGCGCGCGCCGGCCGCTGGGCGGGCCGCGCCAAGACCGAGTGCGGGCTGCACGGATGACGACCACGACTGAGGAGCTGCACGTGACGACCGGAGCCACCGTCTGGCTCACCGGGCTGCCGAGCGCCGGCAAGACCACCATCGCGTACGAGCTGGCCGGCCGGCTGCGCGAGGAGGGCCACCGCGTCGAGGTGCTCGACGGCGACGAGATCCGCGAGTTCATCTCGGCGGGCCTCGGCTTCAGCCGCGAGGACCGGCACACCAACGTGCAGCGCATCGGCTTCGTCGCCGAACTGCTCGCCCGCAACGGCGTGCTCGCCCTGGTCCCGGTCATCGCGCCGTACGCCGACAGCCGCGACGCCGTGCGCAAGCGGCACGAGACGAACGCGACGCCGTACGTCGAGGTGCATGTCGCCACCCCCGTCGAGGTGTGCTCCGTACGGGATGTGAAGGGCCTGTACGCCAAGCAGGCGGCGGGCGAGCTGTCCGGGCTGACCGGGGTCGACGACCCGTACGAGGAGCCGGAGACGCCGGATCTGCGGATCGAGTCCCAGAACCAGACCGTGCGGGAGTCCGCGGCGTCGGTGTACGCGCTGCTCACTGAAAGGGGACTGGCATGACGACGACCGTCGCCACGATCGACGAGGGCACCGGCACCCCGTACGCCCTGTCGCACCTGGACGCCCTGGAGTCGGAGGCCGTCCACATCTTCCGCGAGGTGGCGGGCGAGTTCGAGCGGCCGGTGATCCTGTTCTCCGGCGGCAAGGACTCCATCGTCATGCTGCACCTGGCGATCAAGGCGTTCGCGCCCGCGCCGGTGCCGTTCTCGCTGCTGCACGTGGACACCGGGCACAACTTCCCCGAGGTCATCGAGTACCGGGACCGCGCGGTCGCCAAGCACGGCCTGCGGCTGCATGTCGCGTCCGTGCAGGACTACATCGACCGCGGTGTGCTCAAGGAGCGCCCGGACGGCACCCGCAACCCGCTGCAGACGCTTCCGCTGACGGAGAAGATCCAGAGCGAGAAGTTCGACGCGGTGTTCGGCGGCGGCCGGCGCGACGAGGAGAAGGCCCGCGCCAAGGAGCGGGTGTTCTCGCTGCGGGACGAGTTCTCCCAGTGGGACCCGCGCCGCCAGCGGCCCGAGCTGTGGAACCTGTACAACGGCCGGCACGCCCCCGGCGAGCACGTCCGCGTCTTCCCGCTGTCCAACTGGACCGAGCTGGACGTCTGGCAGTACATCGCCCGCGAGGGCATCGAGCTGCCGGAGATCTACTTCGCCCACGAGCGCGAGGTGTTCCAGCGCAACGGCATGTGGCTGACCGCCGGCGAGTGGGGCGGGCCGAAGGACGGCGAGACCGTCGAGAAGCGGCTCATCCGCTACCGGACCGTCGGTGACATGTCCTGCACCGGCGCCGTCGACTCCGACGCGACCACGCTGGACGCCGTGATCGCCGAGATCGCCGCCTCCCGGCTGACCGAGCGCGGCGCGACCCGCGCCGACGACAAGCTCTCCGAGGCCGCGATGGAAGACCGCAAGCGCGAGGGGTACTTCTAAGCATGAGCACGACCACGACCGAGGAGCTCTCGGCCACCACCCTGCTGCGGTTCGCCACCGCGGGCTCCGTCGACGACGGCAAGTCCACCCTGGTCGGACGGCTGCTGCACGACTCCAAGTCGGTCCTCGCCGACCAGCTGGAGGCCGTCGAGCACGCCTCCCGCAGCCGCGGCCAGGACGCCCCCGACCTCGCGCTGCTGACCGACGGTCTGCGCGCCGAGCGGGAGCAGGGCATCACCATCGACGTGGCCTACCGCTACTTCGCCACGCCGCGGCGCCGGTTCATCCTCGCCGACACCCCCGGCCATGTGCAGTACACGCGGAACATGGTCACGGGCGCCTCGACGGCCGAGCTGACCGTGATCCTCGTCGACGCCCGCAACGGTGTCGTCGAGCAGACCCGTCGGCACGCGGCGATCGCCGCGCTGCTGCGGGTGCCGCACGTCGTGCTGGCGGTCAACAAGATGGACCTCGTCGGCTACGAGGAGAAGGTCTTCGCGGCGATCGCCGAGGAGTTCACCGCGTACGCCACCGAGCTGGGCGTCCCCGAGGTCACCGCGATCCCGATCTCGGCGCTCGCCGGTGACAACGTCGTGGAGCCCTCCGCGAACATGGACTGGTACGGCGGGCCGACCGTCCTCGAGCACCTGGAGACGGTCCCGGTCAGCCACGACCTGGCGCACTGCCACGCGCGGCTGCCCGTGCAGTACGTGATCCGGCCGCAGACCGCCGAGCACCCCGACTACCGGGGGTACGCCGGGCAGATCGCGGCGGGCACGTTCCGCATCGGCGACCGGGTCACGGTGCTGCCGTCCGGCCGTACGACCACCGTCACGGGCATCGACCTGCTGGGCGAGCCGGTCGACGTGGCCTGGACGCCGCAGTCGGTGACGCTGCTGCTCGCCGACGACATCGACATCTCGCGCGGCGACCTGATCGTGCCGAGCAAGGACGCCCCGGCGACCACGCAGGACGTCGAGGCGACCGTCTGCCATGTCGCCGACCAGCCGCTCGCCGTCGGCCACCGGGTGCTGCTCAAGCACGGCACCCGCACGGTCAAGGCGATCGTGAAGGACATACCGTCCCGGCTGACGCTGGACGACCTGTCCCTGCACCCGCACCCGGGGCAGCTCGTCGCCAACGACATCGGCCGGGTGAAGATCCGTACCGCCGAGCCGCTGCCGGTCGACTCCTACGCCGACTCGCGGCGCACCGGCTCGTTCATCCTGATCGACCCGAACGACGGCACCACCCTCACCGCCGGCATGGTCGGTGAGTCGTTCGCCTCTCCGGAGCCCGTCAAGGACGAGGCCGACGACGACGGATGGGACTTCTGAGCATGAACTCCCTTCGGTACGGCGGCGGACGGCGATGTTCGCGATGACGTCCGCGGACCCCGCACGCCGCCACCGAGAACCCGCCGACCCCACGGCCCCGCACTGATCCGACGGTCACCGCCGGGGCCTTCGAGAGGAACGACCTCCGTGCCTGCCACACCCGCCCTGCGCCGCGTCCTCGCGGTGATCGCCACGCTGCCGCTGCTCGCGCTCGCCGCCTGCGGCTACGGCTCCCAGGCGAAGGACCTCGACGACGTCCAGGTCGCCGCGGGCGCGAAGAAGATCGACGGGCTCGACTCGGTCCGTATCGGCTACTTCGGCAACCTGACCCACGCCACCGCCCTGGTCGGCCGTGAGAAGGGCTTCTTCCAGAAGGAGCTGGGCGGCACGCAGGCGAAGTACGCGACGTTCAACGCGGGCCCGTCGGAGATCGAGGCGCTGAACTCCAAGTCGATCGACATCGGCTGGATCGGCCCCTCCCCCGCGATCAACGGCTATGTGAAGTCGAACGGCACGAACCTGCGGATCATCGGCGGTTCGGCGTCCGGCGGCGTGAAGCTCGTCGTGAACCCCGACAAGATCAAGTCCTTGAAGGACGTCAAGGGCAAGAGGATCGCCACCCCGCAGCTCGGCAACACCCAGGACGTGGCCTTCCTCAACTGGGTCGCCGAGCAGGGCTGGAAGGTCGACGCGCAGAGCGGCAAGGGCGACGTGTCCGTCGTCCGCACCGACAACAAGATCGCGCCGGACGCCTACAAGTCCGGTTCGATCGACGGCGCGTGGGTGCCGGAGCCGACCGCGTCGAAGCTGGTCGCCGAGGACGCGAAGGTGCTGCTCGACGAGTCCGACCTGTGGCCCGACGAGAAGTTCGTGATCACGAACATCATCGTGTCCCAGGAGTTCCTGAAGAAGCACCCGAAGGCCGTCGAGGCCGTGCTGCGGGCGTCGGTCGCGACCAACCGGTGGATCAGCGCCCATCCCGACGAGGCGAAGGCCGCGGCGAACGAGCGGCTGGCGGCCGACACCGGCAAGCCGCTGCCGGCCGACGTGCTCGACCCGGCCTGGAAGTCGGTCGCCTTCCTCGACGACCCGCTGGCCGCCACCCTCGACGCCCAGGCCGGACACGCCGTGAAGGCCGGCCTGCTGGAGCGGCCCGACCTGAAGGGCGTCTACGACCTGACGCTCCTCAACAAGGTCCTCGCGGCCGAGGGCAAGGCCACCGTCGACGACGCCGGGCTCGGCGTCAAGTAACCGAATTCCGAGAGATCCAGGAGGTGACGACCATGGCCACGACCCTCGCCAAGGCCGCCGACGGTACCGAGACCTCGGTCGCGCACGCCGCCCGTATCGAGCATGTCTCGAAGTCGTTCCCGGGCCCCGCCGGGCCGCAGCTGATCCTGGACGACATCAGCCTCGATGTCGCACCCGGCGAGTTCGTCACTCTCCTGGGCGCCTCCGGCTGCGGCAAGTCCACGCTGCTCAACCTGGTCGCCGGGCTGGACCGGCCG
The DNA here is from genome assembly GCF_001905845.1 of Streptomyces sp. TSRI0107. GTDB lineage: Bacteria > Actinomycetota > Actinomycetes > Streptomycetales > Streptomycetaceae > Streptomyces. The sequence continues at coordinate 161,053 of NZ_LIVZ01000002.1, forward strand.
TCCGCCGGGTCGATCGCGACCGACGGCCGCCCGGCGCTGATGTTCCAGGAGCACGCGCTGTTCCCGTGGCTGACCGCGGGCAAGAACATCGAGCTCGCGCTGAAGCTGCGCGGGGTCGCCAAGGCCGAGCGCCGGCAGCGGGCCGAGGAACTGCTCGAACTGGTCCGGCTGAAGGGCGCGTACGGCAAGCGGGTGCACGAGCTGTCCGGCGGTATGCGGCAGCGCGTCGCGATGGCGCGTGCCCTCGCGCAGGACAGCCGGCTGCTGCTGATGGACGAGCCGTTCGCCGCCCTGGACGCCATCACCCGGGACGTGCTGCACGACGAGCTGACCCGGATCTGGCGCGAGACCGGCCTGTCGGTGCTGTTCGTGACGCACAACGTGCGTGAGGCGGTACGGCTCGCGCAGCGCGTGGTGCTGCTGTCCTCGCGCCCCGGACGGATCGCCCGCCAGTGGACCGTGGACATCCCGCAGCCGCGCCGCCTCGAGGACGGCGAGGTCGCCGAGCTGTCCCGAGAGATCACCGAAGAACTGCGTGGGGAGATCCGCCGCCATGGCCAGCACTGACACGTCCGTCGACACACCCGTCAAGGACGGGGGCGACCTGGCCGGGCTGGAGGCCGGGCTGGACGCCCTGGAGACGGTCGAGTCGGGCCGTACCCCACTGCGCACGACGCTGGTGCAGAAGGTGCTGCCGCCGGTCACCGCGATCGCGCTGGTCCTGGTCGTCTGGCAGGCCCTGGTCGCCTTCGGCATCGTCGACGACCCGAGCAAGCTGCCCTCCCCGGGCGCCGTCTGGGCCGAGGTGGAGACGGCCTGGCTCCAGGGCACCCTGCTCGACTACATCTGGACGTCCGTCTCACGCGGCCTGCTCGGCTTCCTGCTGGCGCTGGCCATCGGCACGCCGCTCGGTCTGCTGGTCGCCCGGATGAAGTTCGTACGGGCCGCGATCGGGCCGATCCTGTCCGGCCTGCAGTCGCTGCCGTCGGTGGCGTGGGTGCCGCCGGCCGTGATCTGGCTGGGCCTGAACAACTCGATGATGTACGCCGTGATCCTGCTCGGCGCGGTCCCGTCCATCGCCAACGGCCTGGTGTCGGGCGTCGACCAGGTGCCGCCGCTGTACCTGCGGGCGGGCCGCACCCTGGGCGCGACCGGTCTGAAGGGCACCTGGCACATCGTCATGCCGGCCGCGCTGCCCGGCTATCTGGCGGGGTTGAAGCAGGGCTGGGCGTTCTCCTGGCGGTCCCTGATGGCCGCGGAGATCATCGCCTCCTCCCCCGACCTCGGTGTGGGGCTCGGCCAGCTGCTGGAGAACGGCCGCAACACCAGCTCCATGTCCATGGTGTTCCTCGCCATCCTGCTCATCCTGATCGTCGGCATCGCGATCGACCTGCTGATCTTCAGTCCGCTGGAGCGGCGGGTGCTGCGCAGCCGCGGTCTGCTGGTGAAGGGCTGACTCCCATGAAGCCGGTGCGTCCCGTCCTCGTCGTCGTCGCCCACGGCAGCCGCGACCCGCGGCATGCCGCGACCGTGCACGCCCTCGTGGAGCGGGTACGCGCGCTGCGGCCCGGGCTGCGGGTGGAGACCGGCTTCCTGGACTTCAACATCCCCTCCGTGCAGGGGGTGCTGGAGTCGCTGGCGGCGGAGGGCGTCCGCGACGTCGTCGCGCTGCCGCTGCTGCTGACCCGTGCCTTCCACGCCAAGGCGGACATCCCCGCGGTCCTGCGGGAGGCACCGGCCCGGATGCGGATCCGGCAGGCGGAGGTGCTGGGCCCGTCGCCGCTGCTGCTCGCCGCCCTGGACCGGCGGCTGTACGAGGCGGGGCTGACGCCCGCCGACAAGTCCTCGACCGGGGTCGTGCTGGCCTCGGCGGGGTCCACCGACCCGGAGGCGATCGCAGTGATCGCAGAAATCGCGCGGGAGTGGCGGCACACCGGTTGGTGCGCCGTGCGGCCTGCGTTCGCCTCCGCATCCCTTCCCCGGACCGAGGACGCGGTGCGGGAACTGCGCGCCCTCGGCTGCGCGCGGGTCGCCGTCGCTCCGTACGTCCTCGCGCCCGGCTTCCTCCCGGACCGCATCGCGCGGGGCGCGGCCGAGGCGGACGTCCTGGCCGATGTGCTCGGTCCCGCGCCGGAGGTGGCGCGGGTGCTGCTGGAGCGGTACGACGCCGCGCGGACGCCGATGCTGGCGGCGGTCGGCGCCTAACGCCTAACGCTTGCCGCTCAGAGGCCGAGCCCCAGCAGGGCCACTTCCAGCGGGAGCGGGGGCCGGGAGGGCAGGGCCGGGGGCTCCTCGCCGCGGCCCGTGTGGGTGGGCGGGACGGAGCGCAGGCCCTGGATGCCGTCGGCGGCCCACGGCGCGTCCGTCGACGGGAGCGACAGGGTCACGCGCCGCCCGTCGGGCAGTGTCGTCTCGAGCTTCGTCGGGTCGTTCGCCTGCGTCGCCATCGCCCCTCGCCTCCGTCGCGCCGCCCGGTTGTGCGGTTCTGTCAGGGAAGACGAGCGGGTGCGGGCCGGGGTTCCCCGACGGTCAGCGCGGGGCGGTGAGTTCCACCAGCTTCAGCACCGTGTTCCAGTTCCGGGTGGTGGCGATCAGGCCCTTGGTCAGGCGGGGCCGGGACAGGACGTCGGCGAGCTTGGAGCGGCCGAGTCCGTCGGGGGCGTACAGGTAGAGGGCACGGTCGCCGAGCCGGAACTCCTCCGGGAGGTGGGCGTCCCGGTCGACCTCGGCGAAGCGCGCCTCGTCGACGGGGGCGGAGAAGTAGGTGACGTGGAGCTGCCTGGCCTCCAGGTCGGCGGCGGGGAACGGGCAGGCGTCGGCGACGGCCTTCAGATAGGCGTGGTCGCGGACGATGACGTCCACCGGGAAGCCGTACTGCTTCTCGATCGCCCGGGTGAGTCCGGCGGCCAGGGACTCCTCGTCGCCGTGGCCGGCGGCGAACACGGCCTGGCCGCTCTGCAGATAGGTCCGTACGTCGTCGTGACCGAGGCCCTCGATCAGGGCGCGCAGGCCGGCCATCGGGATCTTCTTGCTGCCGCCCACGTTGATTCCGCGCAGCAGCGCCGCATACGTCGTCACCCGCCCACCCTAAGCGGCCGTCGTGCCCCGTGGGGGCGGGCACGACGGCCGCGGTCCCCCGGTGGGGGTGCGCGAAACTCTCGCCGAAACAGGGGGGATGGATCAACACCTACACGCTCTTGTGACTTAATCAACAAGGTTGCGTAATCCACAACTCACGTGCGCGGACGGCCGGGTGTCCCAGGGATATCCCGATAGATGTAAGGGGCCGTGGTCCTCCTCAGTGGTGAGGAGCGGGGGGCCGAGGGGATGAGTCGGGGCCTGCGGGCTTCACCGGGCAGTACGACGAGATGGCCTTACGCGGCGCCTACCTTCGAAGCGAAAGGTGGCGGCAGGGGGCCGCCACCGTGCACGAGGGGCAGCCCGGCATGAAGACCGGCAGGGGGACTGTCATGTCCGACGGACAAATACGGGTGCGGGGGTTCGCCGCGCGGGCGGGCGGCTGGAGCGCCCGGCATCGCTGGGCGGCCGTCGGCATATGGGTGCTGTTCGTGGTCCTGGCGATGGGGCTCGGCTCGGCCGCGGGCCAGGTCGAGGTCAAGGACAGCGATCAGCTCAAGGGTGAGACGCACACCGCGGCGAAGATCATCGAGGATGCGGGGATCGACGAACCGGCGAGCGAGACGGTCCTGATCCAGTCGAAGGACGGCGGCACCAAGGCGACCGACGCGGAGTTCCGCGCCGCCGTGGACGCCGTGATGAAGGCGGTCGACGGCACCGGCCGGGTCACCGACATCACCTCGCCGTACGACACGAAGACCATCTCGGCGGACGGTCGCAGCGCGCTGGTGCAGTTCGACATGCGTGGCGAGGCGGACACCGCGGGCGAGCGGGTGGAGCCCGTGCTGAAGGCCGTCGAGGAGGTTCAGAAGGACCACGGGACGCTGCGGATCGAGGAGATCGGCGGCGCGAGCATGATGAAGACGTTCGACGACGCGTTCGGCGACGACTTCAAGAAGGCCGAGTACTCCGCCGTTCCGGTGGCCCTGGGCATCCTGCTGATCGCCTTCGGCGCGCTGGTGGCGGCGCTGCTGCCGGTGCTGCTGGCGATCACCGCGATCATGGCGACGATGGGCCTGATGGGCGTCGTCAGCCATGTGATGCCGATGAGTGACACCGCGAACTCCGTGATGCTGCTGGTCGGTATGGCCGTCGGTGTCGACTACTGCCTGTTCTATCTGCGCCGGGAGCGTGAGGAGCGGGCCGCGGGGCGTGACGCGCAGACCGCGCTGCGGATCGCCGCCGCGACCAGTGGCCGCGCGATCGTCGTCTCCGGTGTCACGGTGTGCGTGGCGATGGCGGGCATGCTGTTCACCGGGCTCGCCGAGTTCGAGGCGATGGGTCTGGCGTCGCTGATGGTGGTGGCGGTCGCCATGGTCGGTTCGGTGACCGTGCTGCCGGCGCTGCTGTCGCTGCTCGGTGAGCGGGTGGACAAGGGCCGCCTGCCGTTCCTGTCCCGGCGGCGCCGCGGCGGCAGCGGGGAGAGCCGGTTCTGGACGGCCGTGCTGAAGGGCGTGCTCGCCCGGCCCGTGGTGTCCGTGCTGGTGGCGACGGGGGCGCTGCTGGCGATCGCGGCTCCGGCGGTCGGCATGAAGACGCAGCAGCTCACCCTGGACCAGGAGTTCGGCGACTCGCTGCCGATCGTGCAGACGTACAACCGGGTCAACGAGGCCTTCCCGGGCGGTTCCGAGCCGGCCGAGGTGGTCGTCAAGGCGGACGACATCAACGCGCCCGAGGTGCGGGACGCGCTCGCCGACTTCCGGGCGCGGGCGGTCAGTTCGGGTGCCTCGCGGGGCCCGGTCGAGATCAAGCTGCACGACGAGCGGAACGTCGCCTTCGTCTACGTCCCGCTGGTCGGCGGCTCCGACCTGGACAAGGCGGGCGCGAGCCTGGACAAGCTGCGTGACGAGGTGCGGCCGGCCACGCTCGGCAAGGTCGACGGTGTGGAGGCGCCGATCACCGGTCAGGTCGCGGGGTCGAAGGACTTCAACGACCAGCTCGCCGGCTCGGTCGTCCCGGTCTTCGTCTTCGTGGTGGTCTTCGCCTTCCTGCTGATGCTGCTGTCGTTCCGCTCGCTGACCGTCGCGATCACCTCGATCGTGCTGAACCTGCTGTCGGTGGGCGCGGCCTACGGCATCCTGGTCGCCGTCTTCCAGCACGGCTGGGGCGCCTCGCTGGTGGGCGCGGAAGGCGTCGGCGCGATCGTCAGCTGGCTGCCGCTGTTCCTGTTCGTGATCCTGTTCGGCCTGTCGATGGACTACCACGTGTTCGTGGTCTCGCGGATCCGTGAGGCGCGGCTGCGGGGGCGGACGACGAAGGACGCGATCGCCCACGGGGTGGTCACCACGGCCGGGGTGGTGACCAGCGCCGCGGTCATCATGGTCGCCGTCTTCGCGATCTTCGGAACGCTGTCGATGCAGTCGATGAAGCAGATGGGCGTCGGTCTGGCGGCGGCCGTGCTGATCGACGCGACGGTCATCCGGGGGGTGCTGCTGCCCGCGGTGATGGCGCTGCTGGGCGAGCGCAACTGGTATCTGCCGCGGTGGCTGCACCGGCTGCCGGACCTCACGCACGACGAGGCGCCGGAGGCGATCGCGGCGGAGCCGGCGCGGGGCGAGGAGGAGCCGCTGAGGGTGTGATCGCGTCCTCTTCATGACGGAGGGCCCGTCGGTTCCGGGGGAACCGACGGGCCCTCACTCATGCCCGGCACTTGGCCAGTTCGGCCTCGATGAGGTCGGCTGCCCGACCGGTACCGCCCTCCTTGGCCATGTCGGCCTGGATCTCCTTCAGGCGGTGGGCGACCTCGGCGTCGTCGACGAGGTCGAGGGCGGCGGCGCGCAGCGCCTCGGGGGTGGCCTCCTCGGTGGGCAGGTGCCGGGCGACACCGAGGCCCTGGAGCATGTCGGCGTTGCCGAACTGGTCGACGGCCTGCGGGACGGCGATCATCGGGGTGGCCGTGGCCAGTCCCTCCTGGCTGCCGCCCGCCCCGGCGTGGGTGACGAACAGGTCGGCCTGCCGGAGGATCGCCAACTGCGGTACCCACGAGCGCACTTCGATGTTGGCCGGTACGTCACCCAGTTCGGCGGGGTCGACGTGCCTGCCGATCTGGAGCACCACGTGCCAGCCCGGCAGACCGGCGAAGGCGCGGACGCAGTTGCGGTAGAACTCCGGCTGCTTGGTGAAGGACGAGCCCAGCGAGACCAGGACGACCTTCTCCGCCCCGGCGGGCCGCTGCCAGCCGCCCTCCGCGCTCCGGTCGCCCTGGCAGGCGCCGACGAAGGTGTAGACGCTCTCGTCGACGCGGTCGGCGTTGGGCTGGAGCGCCTTGGGGATCAGCACGATGGAGCGGTCGGGGCGCCCGGCGAACGCGTCGGGGTGCAGGGTGATCCCGTTCTCCTCCAGCCAGGCGTGGAAGCGCGCGTAGTACGCCTGGCCGCGTTCGGTCTTCCTCGGTTCCTCCCACATCGGTTCGGCGACCTCCTTCTCGTACCCCTCCCAGGCGACGAGGTTCGGCGACAGGGAGACGGCCGGGACGCCCCAGCGGTGGGCGAGGACCCGTGCCGGGTACGAGGTGATGTCGTGCAGGACGAGGTCGGGTTCGTCGCCCTCGTAGGCCGCGATGAGCTGGGGCAGGGCCTGGATGGCGTCGTTCAGGAACGGCTCGACGTTGTCCAGGAGGGTGCTGCCCCAGGCCGACGGGTCGTCGTCGGGCGAGGGCAGCGTCGAGTTCCAGGTCTTCACCTCGGCGCCGGTCTCGGCGGCCTTGTCCGCGAAGACGGGCGGGATCGCGTATGTGACCCGGTGGCCCCGTGCGACGAGTTCGCGGATCACCTCCAGGCTGGGGTTCACGTGGCCGTGGGCGGCGATGGAGAACATGGCGATGTGGGCGCGGCTGGTCATGTCGTGGAGCGTAAGCGAGACGATACGTCTCGTGCAACTTATTTCGGCGATCACCGCGTCAGCGCCTCGTGCAGCCGCAGCCACCGCTCCGGCGGCACCTCGCCGACGAGCACCCCCGCGTCCAGCCGCGCGGCACGGAAGGCGGCGTCGACCCGGCGCCCGGGATGGGCGCGCCGCAGGGACGCGTGCAGCGAGCCGCCGACCCCCGAGAACCCCAGTTCGACCAGTCGGGCCCAGTCGCGGTACGCGGCGGCGTCCAGCAGCGGTGCGGGGCGGCGTTCGATGCGGATGATCCCGGCGTCGACGCGCGGCGCGGGCCGGAAGTGGTGCCGGCCCACCCGCCCGGCCAGCCGCCACTCGTAGCGCGGCCAGGTGCGGATGGTCAGCAGGGTCCAGCGCCCGTAGTCGCCCGTGCGTTTGCGGGCGTACTCGAGCTGGGTGAGGAGGGTGGCGTCGGTGAGGGCGGGCGCCCTCAGACACCAGTCGACGATGTCCGCGGTGCGGGAGAAGGGCACGTTCCCGGCGACGGAGAACGGCACGCGCGGGGGCCGGGCGGCGAGGAAGTCACCGGCGACGACCCGGACGCGGGGGCTGCGGTCGAAGCGGGTGCGCAGCCCGGTCACGAGCCGCGGGTCGATCTCGTAGGCGAGCAGTTCCCGGCAGCGGCGGGCGAGCGGCTCCGTCAGGGCGCCTTTGCCCGCGCCGACTTCGAGGAGCAGGGAGGCGGAGCGGCCGTCCGGGACGGCGAGGCGCGCGAAGCGTTCGGCGGTGCGGCGGTCGGCGAGGAAGTTCTGCGAGAGCACCTTGGAGGTGCGCGTGGGGCGGGCCATGGCCTGCGGTCCTTGTCTTCCGGTGAGATGCGGAAAAGGGCAGCCGAAGGCCCTGACCGGAAGACCGTGAAAGGTGAGAGGAAGGGGTGGCGGACGCGGGGCGCCGGGTGATCAGCGCGTGCGGGACCCCAGGCCGGTCAGGGCTCCGGGGCCACGACGCATCCGAAGGAAGTACGTCATGCCCCGGCCGTGACCGGAGTTGAAGATCGCGTTGAAAGCTGCCACGGAACGGACGTTAGGCGCCCCGGGGCCGGGCGGGCAACGCGTTTTCGTCAGCGCTGGTACCGGGCGAGGACGAGGTTGCCGTCCTCCTCCAGGCGTCTGCGCAGCTCGTCCAGGCCGATCGCGCCGCTGTAGTACTCCTGGAACGCCGGGGTCGCCACCTTGTCCTTCCACTCCGGATAGCCCCGCACCGACTGGGCGGGCGCCGAACGCAGGTGGGCGGCCAGGGCGGTGCCCGTGGCCCAGTCGTGCTCGGCGGTGCGCAGCGCGGGGTCCTTCAGGGCCTCGGTGCCGGTGGGCAGCATCCAGTCGCCGAGGGCGAGACGCACCATGTTCTCCGGCCGCAGCAGGAAGTCGACGAACGCGGCGGCTTCCTTCTTGTGCGGGCTGTCCTCGGCGATGGACAGCGTCTGCGGGCTGACGCCCTGGGCGAGGCCGTCCGCGCCGGCCGGGGCGGGCAGCACCTGCCAGTCGAAGCCCTCCGGGGCCTGCTGCGCGATCTGCTGGCGGTAGGAGAAGCCGAGCGGGACCATCGCGTACCGGCCGCCGAAGAAGCCGGGCAGGGTGTCGGAGCCGCCGCTGCCGAGGGTGGTGGGCGAGGCGCTGCGGTCGGTGGCGACCTGGTCGTGGACGGTGCGCGGCACGACCTCGTCGGCCGCCTCGAAGCGCACGGTGACCCTGCCGTCCGCGTCCCGGTGGAACAGGCGGCCGCCCGCCGACAGGGACAGGTTGAGCGTGGCGGAGACGGGCTCCTTCAACGGCCAGGCCACGCCGTACTTCCCCTCCCCGGACAGCCGGCGGGTGACGGCGCGGAACTCCTCCCAGCTCCACGGGTCCTCGGGCGTCGGGATCCGCACGCCCGACTCCTTCAGCCAGGTCGCGTTGGCGATCAGCACCCTGGGCTCCTGGAGGAACGGCACGCCGTAGACGCCGTCGCCGAAGGTCGTCGTGTCCCAGGTGTGCCGCGGGATGTCCGCCTTGAGGCGGTCGGACAGCAGGTCGGTCAGGTCGGCGAGATAGCCGCCGTAGGCGAAGTCCGCGAGGTCGTCGGAGGCGTCGTGGATGATGTCCGGGGCCTCGCCGCCCTCGAAGGAGGTGAGGAGCTGGTCGTGCACGCTGTCCCAGCTGCCCTGGACGTACTCGACACGGACGTCCGGGTGGGTGGCGTTCCATTCGGCCACGAGTTCCTTGTTGGCCTCGACGGACTCCTGCTGCCAGGCCAGGGACTGGAAGCGCAGGGTGATCCGGCCGTCCCCGTCCCCGTCGTCCCCGCCGTCGCCGGAGCAGCCCGCGAGCAGCATCAGGGCCGCGAGGAACGCCGCCGTCAGCCTGGCGCGCATCAGCTCTTCACCGCCCCGGCGAGCATGCCGCCGGTGATCCGCCGCTGGATGACGGCGAAGACGACCAGCGACGGCAGGGTGGCGAGGAACGCGGCGGCGGCCAGCGGGCCGAGGTCGGCGACGCCCTCCGCGCCGATGAAGTGGGTGAGGATCACGGGCAGCGTCTGTTTCTCCGGGGACTTGAGCAGGACCAGCGCGAAGAAGAACTCGTTCCACGCGGTGATGAATGCGAACAGCGCCGTCGCCACGATTCCCGGCGCCAGCAGCGGCGCGGTCACCGACACCAGCGTCCGCAGCCGTCCGGCCCCGTCGACCGCGGCCGCCTCCTCCAGTTCGGTGGGCACCGCGCGGACGTACCCGGCGAGCATCCACAGCGCGAACGGCAGCGCCCACACCACGTACACCATCACCAGGCCCGGCAGGGAGTTGATCAGCCGGAGGTTCTTCAGCACCAGGAACAGCGGGATGATCACCAGCACGAACGGGAACGCCTGGCTGACCACCACCCATCCGGTCGCCGCCCGCGCCAGCCGGGTGCGGTGCCGGGCCATGACGTACGCCATCGGCGTCGCGATCAGTACCGCGATCACCGCCGCCGCGGCCGCCGCGAGCAGCGAGTTGAGCGCCGCGCGCAGCAGCGGCTGCTCGTCGAAGGCCTGCCGGAAGTTGGCCAGGGTGGGGTTCTCGGGAATCCAGGTGGGGTGCAGACTGCCCAGTTCCTGCGGCGGTTTGAAGGCCGTGGAGACCAGCCAGAGGAACGGGAAGGCGAGGAACAGCAGGTACGCGAGCAGCGCCGCGTACTGTCCGATCCGGGCCGTGGTGCGGGTTCTCACGCGTCGTCACCTCCCTTGAGCCGGCCGACGAGGAACACGGCGAGCAGCACCGAGATCACCGCGACCATGACGCAGCCCATGGCCGCGGCGTAGCCGAACTGGCCGTAGCGGAAGGCCTCTTCGTATGCGAAGAGCATGGGCAGGCGGGTACGGCCGCCGGGGCCGCCGTTGGTCAGGACGTAGACCAGGGCGAAGGAGTTGAAGTTCCAAATAAAGTTGAGTGCGGTGATGGCGAGGGCGATCGGGCGCAGGGCGGGCCAGGTCACGGTGCGGAAGCGGCGCCAGGCGCCCGCGCCGTCGAGGGCCGCCGCCTCGTGCAGTTCCCGCGGGGTGTTCTGCAGCCCGGCGAGCAGGGCGACCGTGGTCTGCGGCATGCCCGCCCACACGCCGACGACGATCACCGCGGGGAGTGCGGTGCCGAGGCCGCTGAGCCAGTCGCGGCCGTCGCCGAGGCCCAGGTCGCGCAGGGTCTCGTTGAGGATGCCCGCGTCGGGGTTGTACACCAGGCGCCACATGATGCCGACGACCACCTCGGGCATCGCCCACGGGATGATGGCGAGGGCGCGTGCGAGCCATCTCAGGCGCAGTTCCTGGTTCAGCAGCAGGGCGAGGCCGAGGGCCAGCAGGAACTGCGGCACGGTCACCCCGACCGCCCACACCAGGCCGATCCGGAACGACTCCCAGAACAGTGTGTCCTGCGCCAGGTCCCGGAAGTTGAGACCGCCGATCCACTGGGTGGGCTCGGTCCGGCCCGACTGCGCGTCGGTGAAGGCCAGCAGGACCCCGTAGAGCAGCGGTCCGACGCTCAGCACCAGGATCGGGATGAGCGCGGGCAGTACCAGGAACCAGGCCCCGTGGGCGGCGCCGCGCCGCCGGCGGCCCTGGTTCGGCGCGCGTTTCTCCGGGCGCCTCACCTCGGTCACCACTGTCACGTCATCGGCTCCTTTGCGCGGGTCGTGACGGTCCGGGCCCGGCGGGCCACCGTCATGGTCGTGAAGGCGGTATACGCCGTCAAGGCACCGCGCATACGGCCGCTTACCCGGTGCGACCTGTGCGGATGCGAGACTGGCCGACAAGTGGCGGAAACCGGCCACGGCGACGGACCGGCAGATCACGGACCAGCGGATCGCGGATCGGCGGATCGCGGATCGGCAGGTCGCGGATCGGCAGGTCGCGGGTCGGCGGAACGACGGATCGAGAAGACGGAGGCGGACGATGGACGAGGCACTGGCGCGGGACGTACTGGCCGAGGCGGGTGTGCTGCCCGGCCCGGCAAGGGACGCCCGGCTGCTCGCCCTGGGCGAGAACGCCGTGTTCGCCGCCGGGGACCTGGTCGTGAAGGTGGGCCGGGACGCCGAGCTGCTGGACCGCGCCCGCCGTGAGCTGGACATCGCGGGGTGGCTGGAAGAGGCCGGTGTCCCCGCGGTGCGGGCGGCCGAGCCGAAGGCGCTGCTCGTCGAGGGCCACCCGGTGACGGTGTGGCACCGGCTGCCCGATGCCGTGCGGCCCGCCGAGCCGCGGGACCTCGCCGAACTGCTGCGGGTCGTCCACGCGTTGCCCTCCCCCTCGTTCGATCTGCCGCCCCGCGAGCTGCTGGGCGGTGTGGAACGCTGGCTGCGTCTGGCCGGCGATGCCGTCGACCCGGCGGACGCGGCGTATCTGCGCGAGCGCCGGGACGGTTTCGCGGCGGCCGCGGCCGCGCTCACCCCGCATCTGCCGCCGGGGCCGATCCACGGCGACGCGCTGCCCCGCAATGTGCACATCGGCCCCGACGGGCCGGTCCTGGTAGACCTGGAGACCTTCTCCGCCGACCTGCGCGAGCACGACCTGGTGGTGATGGCCCTCTCCCGCGACCGGTACGGGCTGCCCGCCGAGGCGTACGACGCGTTCACCGGGACCTACGGCTGGGACGTGCGCGCCTGGGAGGGCTGTACGGTGCTGCGCGGCGCCCGCGAGACGGCGAGCTGCGCCTGGGTGGCCCAGCACGCGCCGAGCAATCCCAAGGCACTGGCCGAGTTCGAGCGCCGGGTGGCGTCACTGCGGGACGGGGACGAGACGGTGCGCTGGTACCCCTTCTGACGGACCACTCGGACCGGGCTCCGAGCCCCGCCCCGGTCCACCCGTCAGCTCAGAGCTGCGCCGCCCCGGCCGGCTGCTCCCGCAGCGGCCAGTTGCCGTCGATCACCGCGTCCCGCTCGCCCTTGCGGCGCAGGAAGTTCTGGAAGTCCGCCGCCCAGTCCGCGTACCACTCGATCTGGCGGCGGTGCAGTTTCGCCGGGCCGAGGGCCGCGATCTTCGGGTGGCGGTCGGCTATCGCGCCGGCCAGGCGGGCGGCGGCCAGGGCGTCGGCGGAGGCGTCGTGGGCGGAGTCGAGGGGAACGCCGTACTCCGCGCAGACCGCTTCGAGGGTGCGCTTGCCGCGGCGGTAACGGTCGGCCCGGCGGTCGATGGTGTACGGGTCGACGACCGGGGCGGGGTCCTGGCCGCCGAGGCGCTCGCGCAGGGACGGCAGTCCGTGCCGGCGCAGTTCGGCGGAGAGCAGGGTCAGGTCGAAGGAGGCGTTGTAGGCGACGACCGGGACGCCCGCCTTCCAGTACCCGGCCAGGACGTCTGCGACGGCGTCGGCGACCTGGTCGGCGGGGCGGCCCTCGGCGGCCGCGCGTTCGTTGCTGATGCCGTGCACGGCGACCGCGTCCGCCGGGATCTCGACTCCCGGGTCGGCCAGCCATTCCTTGCGGCCCAGCGGCTGCCCGTCCCTGACCTCGATGACGGCGGCCGTGACGATACGCGCCTCATGCGGATCCGTCCCGGTCGTCTCCAGGTCGAAGCCGATCAGCAGCTCGCGGTGCCAGCCCATGGGCGGTCCCCCTTCTCGGTGGTGCTTTCCCCCAGTGGTCTCCACCTTCGCATGCGCCACTGACAATCGGCGGCCCGCGTTCCGGTCACCTACCCCACCGGGCATTCACGACACCGGCATTCAGGACACAGGTCGCGAATCGGCCCAGGCCACCTCGAACTCCTCCCGGTACGTGGAGAAGAGCCCGGCGTCCAGCGCCCCGTCCTGTTCGTCCGCCTTGACCACCCGGCCGCCGTTGCGCAGCACCAGCACCGGCGCCTCCATGCCGCGGGTGCGCCGCAGATAGGACTGCACGACCGCGATGCCGTCGGAGCCGTCGCCGTCGACGAGGTAGGCGGTGAAGCGCGGTGTCTCGTCGAAGACCTGGATCTCGAACGCGCCCGGGTCGCGCAGCCGGGCCCGCACCCGGCGCATGTGCAGGATGTTCATCTCCACGGCCCGGCTCAGCTCACCGCGTTTGATGCCCAGTTCGCGCTCGCGCCGCTTCACCGCGCTGGAGGCGGGGTTGAGGAACAGCAGCCGGGTCCGGCAGCCGGCCTCGGCGAGACGGACCAGGCGCCGTCCGGAGAAGTTCTGCACCAGCAGGTTGAGGCCGATGCCGATGGCGTCGAGGCGGCGGGCGCCGCCGAAGATGTCCTCGGCCGGGAACTGGCGCATCAGCCGCACCCGGTCCGGGTGGACGGCCACCACGTCGGCGTACCGGTCGCCGACCAGGTCCTCGACCGCGTCGACGGGCAGCCGGCGGGCCGACGGCACGTCGCCGCCCGCGCCCAGGATCTCCAGCAGCCGCGCGGAGGCCCGCTCGGCCTGGCCGAGCACGGCCTCGGAGAGGGCGCGGTTGCGGGAGACGACGTTGCGGGTGACCTCCAGCTCGTCCAGGGCGAGTTCGACGTCCCGGCGCTCGTCGATGTACGGCTCGAAGCAGGGCCAGTGCTGCACCATCAGCTCGCGAAGCTGCGGCAGGGTGAGGAAGCTGAGGACGTTGTCGTCGGCGGGGTCGAGCAGGTAGCCCTTGCGGCGGCTGACCTCGCGGACCGCGACCGCGCGCTGCACCCACTCCTGTCCGGCCGGTCCGGCGGCGGCGACGACCCACTCGTCGCCGTGGACGGGTTCGTAGATGGGGCGCAGGACGGCGGCCACGACGGCGCGCATCCGCTGCTCCACGAGGTTCAGCCAGATGTAGGCCCGGCCGGCGCGCTGGGCGCGGGTGCGCACCTCGCGCCAGGCCTCGGCGTCCCAGTCCAGCTCAGGGCCGATGGAGTTGGTCTCCATCGGCCTGGCCAGGGACACCGTGCCGGGCGGGACGTCTGTGGAGTTCCCCTCGTGACCCTCGTCACCTGGGGGCAACTCCAGCCCTCCCGAGCCCACCCGCGCACCGCCTTCCGTTCCCGGGCACTCCCCGTGTCAACGATCAAGGAAGGGTACTCCGGGAGCGGTGGGCGGTGCAGCCGGATGGGCAGGCCGGTTTTCTCAACTTCCCCGGGTGACGCGCCCGTTCTGGTCGGCCAGCTCCTTCGGAGTGAGCGGATTCATAGCGGTGACGTCGCGCGGGGCGATGGTGAAGCCCTGCCAGTGAACGGGCATCGGCTGCTGGTCCTCGTCCCGTGCGACGTGGTGGAAGCCGATGTTCATCCAGACCACGGGCCGGGTGAGGGTCTGCCCGTCCACCCACTTGTCGACGGACTTCCCGGCGCCGGTGCCGCAGTGGTGCGGGTTGTCACTGGCGTACTGTTCGCACTTCTTGTACTCGGTGAAGTAGACGTCGTGCTTGGTGAACGCCCGGCCGGGGTACTTGGCGGTGGGTCCGGGCACCAGTTCGTAGGAGCGCGGGTGCCCGTCCTTGTTCTTGCCGGCCGTGCTGACCACGCGCCACCAGCGCATGTTCTTGGAGTCGCCGGCGAGTTCCTTGGTGACCTTGGTGCGCGTGGTCTTGTTGGACGGTGCCGGGCGGCCCTGGGAGGGCGGGCTGACGACGGAGTCGTACTGTTCGATCTTCGTTTTGGAGGAGCCGTCGAGGCCGAAGTTGAGCCGCCAGAAGACGTTGTGGCTGTGACTGGTCGCCTTGTCCTTGGCACCCTTGCCGATCGGCCAGCCGAGGCCGTCCCCGGCGTCGTAGTCCCTGGGCGAGAGGCTGCCGGTCGCGCCGACGTTCATGGCGATCGTGCCGTCGTCGGAGAAGCGCCACTCGGTGATGTACTCGTACCAGTCGACCTTGTTGACGCTGTAGACGAGCAGGTCCTTGCCCTGCTTCTGGTAGGACTTCCCGCCGTCCGACAGCCAGCGGTAGGCGTGGCCGCGGGAGCGGGTGGTGGTGCACAGGCCCTTGACGTTCGAGCTGTCGGAGTACGAGGGCTCCGGGACCTTGACCGTCTTGATGGTGCCGCCGGGGCACTCCCCGGGCGACAGGTTCATCAGCCCGTTGCCGAAGAAGTACTCCGTCAGGTCGTTGAACTCGTTGCCGCCGTCGTCGTACGGCACGTGGATCTGGGCGAGCTTGGCGCTGTTGAGCACCTTGATCGGGCGGGGTTCGCCGGGCGGCTGGTAGGAGACGTCCTCCAGGACGATCCCGGCCCGGCTCTCGAACCGCCAGCACATCCGCCAGGTGGTGCCGGAGGCGAGCTTCTGCTCGATGCGGTAGGCGGCGCCGCAGTCGGCGGCGGGCGCGGCGGGGGCGGCCTTCGGCTGTGCCGCGGGCTGGGCGGCGGCCGGTCCCGCGCCGGCCGCGGCTCCGGCGGCCAGCGCTGCCACGGTGAGCCCCACGGCCGCGCGCGTGCGGGCACGGCTGAATCTGTCGAGGCGCATGGAAAAGTGACTCCCTTACAGGAGGACGCGGGTCCTCCGACGGAGGGTGAGTTGGAAAGGCGAACCCTCGGCGGGTTCATCGGCGGGCTCAGTCGCGGTCGAGCGCGGCGACCTTGCGGGTGCTCAGGTCGACCACCAGGTGCCCGGCGTCGATCCACGGGCCGTTCCTGACCTTCGGGTACAGCCGCGCGCAGCGGTGCTCACCGCACTGGTCGAGGACGGCGGGCTGGGCGCCCGGGGCCGACTTGTAGATCATGCTGTGCAGCTGGAGCTGGTCCGCGGAGGTGAGCTCCTTGCCGGTGGCGTCCTCGTAGTCCGCCTTGAGGCCCGCGGCCAGCGGGTCGGCGAGGAGCAGCCCGGCCGCCTCGTCCTGCTCGGCGCGGCTCAGCGGCGGCTGGACGCCGCGCTGGGTGGCGGTCGCCTCCACCTTGCCGGTCTCCAGGTTCACCGTCCTGGTGACGAGGGTGTCGTCCTTGTAGTCGTAGAAGGACACCTCGGCGCGCCGGGGCGCGTCCGGGTCGTCGAGTTCGTCGGCCTCCGGCTCGGCGAGGTCCAGGCCGACGCGCTGCGGGCCGCGGTCGCCGTCGACGTCCTCGCTGGAGCGGAAGAGCTGTTTACTGAGGGCGAGCCGTTCGACCCGCGCCCGTTCGTCGTCGGTGAGCGGGTCGCGGCCGGTGCCGGTCTCCTCGTCGGCCGGCGCCTCCTCGACGACGCCCGGCCCGACGGCCGCTCCCTGGTCCTGAGTCCCCTCCGCCCGGTTCTCCCCCTGGGCCGGCTGCCCGGTCGTGCGGCCCGACGCCGGCCCCCCGGCCGTGTCGTCCGCCCCGGCCGTGCCCGGCAGGGTGATCGCCATCATCAACGCGGTCCCCGCGACCGCGATCCCCGTTCCCGCCACCACCTTGCCCAGATGGCGGCGCACTGTGTCGCGCACATCTCCCCCTACTCCCCCGGTCCGCATGGGAGTACGTTTCTGCCCCGCTGGTTCGGCATACGTCGTATGCACTGGTCGACCGGTAAGAGGGAAGTAGGGCAGAGGAGGTTCCCTCACTTTCGAAGGAGACTCGGGCCCAAGGCACCCCCCGTGGCGCGGCACACCTGGAAGAGTCGTAACCATGCAGGTCTGGCCTGGAGAGGCGTATCCACTCGGCGCCACGTATGACGGCGCCGGCACCAACTTCGCGGTCTTCACGGAGGCCGCGGACCGAGTAGAGCTGTGTCTGCTGCACGACGACGGCTCGGAGACGGCGGTGGAACTACGGGAGAGCGACGCGTTCGTACGGCACGCGTACCTGCCGGGTGTGATGCCGGGGCAGCGGTACGGCTACCGCGTGCACGGCCCGTACGCGCCGGAGCGCGGGCTGCGCTGCAATTCCGCGAAGCTGCTGCTCGACCCGTACGCCCGTGCGATCAGCGGGGCGGTCGACTGGGGCGAGGAGGTGTACGGCTACCACTTCGGCGCGCCCGACCGGCGCAACGACCTGGACTCCGCGCCGCACACCATGACGTCCGTCGTGGTGAACCCGTACTTCGACTGGGGCGACGACCGGCGGCCCCGGGTCGAGTACCACCGGACGGTGATCTACGAGGCCCATGTGAAGGGCCTGACCATGCGCCATCCGGGGCTCCCGGAGGAGCTGCGCGGCACCTACGCGGCCCTGGCCCATCCCGCGGTCATCGAGCACCTCACCGAGCTGGGCGTGACCACCCTCGAGCTGATGCCCGTACACCAGTTCGTCAATGATCACCGTCTGGTGGACATGGGCCTGAACAACTACTGGGGCTACAACACGATCGGCTTCTTCGCCCCGCACAACGCGTACGCCTCCTGGGGCGACCGCGGGCAGCAGGTGCTGGAGTTCAAGTCGGCGGTCCGCGCGCTGCACGAGGCGGGTATCGAGGTCATCCTGGACGTGGTCTACAACCACACCGCCGAGGGCAACCACCTGGGCCCGACGCTGTCCTTCCGGGGCCTGGACAACGCGCAGTACTACCGGCTCGCGGACGACCCCCGCTACTACATGGACACCACGGGGACGGGCAACTCGCTGCTGATGCGCTCCCCGCACGTGCTCCAGCTGATCATGGACTCGCTGCGGTACTGGGTGACCGAGATGCACGTCGACGGGTTCCGCTTCGACCTCGCCGCCACCCTGGCCCGGCAGTTCCACGAGGTGGACCGGCTGTCGTCGTTCTTCGACCTGGTGCAGCAGGACCCGGTGGTGTCCCAGGTGAAGCTGATCGCCGAGCCGTGGGACGTCGGCGAGGGCGGCTACCAGGTGGGCAACTTCCCGCCGCTGTGGACCGAGTGGAACGGCAAGTACCGGGACACGGTGCGCGACCTGTGGCGGGGCGAGCCACGCACGCTCGCGGAGTTCGCCTCCCGGCTGACCGGGTCCTCCGACCTCTACCAGGACGACGGCCGGCGCCCGCTGGCCTCCATCAACTTCGTCACCTGCCACGACGGCTTCACCCTGCACGACCTCGTCGCGTACAACCACAAGCACAACGAGGCCAACGGCGAGGACAACCGCGACGGCGAGAGCCACAACCGGTCCTGGAACTGCGGGGTGGAGGGCGACACCGACGACCCCGGTGTGCTGGAGCTGCGCGCCCGCCAGATGCGCAACTTCATCGCCACGCTGATGCTGTCCCAGGGTGTGCCGATGATCAGCCACGGCGACGAGTTCGCCCGCACCCAGCGCGGCAACAACAACGCCTACTGCCAGGACAGCGAGCTGTCCTGGGTGGAGTGGCCGGACGGCGAGGGCCTCGGCCCGGAGATGCTGGAGTTCACCCGGGCGATGGTGTGGCTGCGCAAGGACCACCCCGTCTTCCGCCGCCGGCGCTTCTTCCACGGGCGGCCGGTGGAGGGCACGCACGACGACCTGTCCGACATCGCCTGGTTCACCCCCGAGGGCCGGGAGATGACCCAGCGGGACTGGGAGTCGGCGCAGGCCTCGGCCCTGTCGGTGTTCCTCAACGGCAACGCCATCTCCGAACCGGGACCGCGCGGGGAGCGCATCGGCGACGACTCCTTCCTGCTGATGTTCAACGCCTCCCCCAGGCCGCTGGACTTCGTGGTGCCGGTCAACCACGGCCGCCAGTGGCAGGTCGTCGTCGACACCGCCCTCCGGGAGGGGGTGCAGCCGGGCACGGGCGCGAAGGTGGCGGCCGGGGAGCGGATGCGGCTGCTGGACCGGAGCCTGACGGTGCTGCAGCGGCCCGCGTAGATCCTGGCTTGCCCGGCTAGGGCTTGTCCCCGGCTAGGGCTTGTCCCCGGCTAGGGCCTGCCCGGCTTTTCGGGCACGCGCGCGTGGAGGGAGTTCTCGGCGCGTCCGGAGTACGTCGTCGGACGCGCCGTCAGCGCGATCGCGCAGGCCGGCGCGGCCGCCAGGCTCGCCACCGCGAAGGCCGCTCCGGGTCCGTGCGACTCGGCGAGCCGGCCGGTGAGGGCGAGCGCCAGGGCCTGGCCGCCGACGAGCGCGCTCGTCGCGAACGCCATCGCCTCGGCGAGCCGGGCTCGCGGGACCACTCGTTCGGTCAGCCCGAACACCGTGATCAGGTGCGGGGCGTAGGCCACGCCCAGCACCGTCACGACGGCGTACAGGGCGCCCAGGCCGTCCGTGGCCATCAGGGGCAGCGACAGCGCGCACGCCGCCGCGGTGGCCGTCCGCCAGCGTGCCGTCAGCCCGAAGCGGGCGGGTACGGCGGCCATGGCGAGCCCCGCGACCGCGCTCATCACGCCCATCGCGGCGTACACCAGCCCGGCCTGCTCCGGCCGCCCCAGCCGTTCGGTGAGCGCGGTGATGCCGGCCTGGCAGGCGCCGAACATCGCGCCCTGGAGCGCGAGGGCGGCCCGCAGGGGGTGGACCGCGCGGGGCATCCGGGGCCGGGACGGGGCGGCCGGGGACTCGGGGGCGGGGCCCGAGCGGGTCGGTGCCGTGGCCCGCGCGGTCGGGTGGAGGGCGAAGCCGGTGCCGCAGACGGCCACCAGGAGGGCCGCCAGCGCGACGGCGTGACCCGGATGGGCGACGACCGCCGCGAGGCCGACCAGGGCGGGTCCGAGCACGAAGGAGATCTCGTCGAGGGTGCTCTCGAAGGACAGCGCCGCGCCCACCGTGGCGTCCGGGGCCCCGGAGCGGCGGGCGAGGGCCACCAGACGGGTCCGCGCGAGCGGGCCGATCAGCGGCACCGACGCGCCCGCGAGCGCGCCGAGCAGGACGAGCAGCGGCGTCGGCGGACCGGCGAGCGCGCCCGCCACCAGCGCGGTGACGGCGAGCGCGTTGAGCAGGGAGCAGGCGAGCACGACCGGGCGCTGGCCGTGCCGGTCGGCCAGCCGGCCCACCAGCGGCCCGCACGCCACCTGCCCGAGCGCCAGCGCGCCGCCGGTCAGGCCGGCGACGGCCAGGGACCCGCTGGTGCGGGCGACCAGCAGCACGCTGCCGAACTGGATGGTCGCGGTCGGCAGCCGCCCGAGGAACGACACGGCCGGCAGCAGCGGCCCGGTCAGCGCGATCACCTCGCGATAGGTCCCCAGCGTGCGGCGCAACCCAGTGCTTCCCATCGCTCGAAGCTAGCCACGCGCGCGGGTGCGCGCGGAGGGGACGATGACACGAAACACCGCAAGGCGGGTATGTGGCTTTGCATGACACCTGAGCGCCCTGACCGCGCGGTGCCCACCGCCACGTACCGGCTTCAGTTGCAGCCCGAGTTCCCGTTCGCGGCCGCCGCGGCGGCCGTACCGTACCTGGCCTCGCTCGGCGTCTCGCACCTGCACCTGTCCCCCGTGCTGGAGGCCGTCCCGGGCTCCGTGCACGGGTACGACGTCGTCGACCACGCGCGCGTGCGCGCCGAACTGGGCGGTGAGGACGGGCTGCGCGCGCTGTCCCGTACCGCGCGGGAGCACGGTCTGGGTCTGGTGGTGGACATCGTGCCGAACCACATGGCCATGGCCCCGCGGCACAACCGGGCCCTGTGGGAGGTGCTGCGGGAGGGACCGAAGTCGGCGTACGCGCGGTGGTTCGACATCGACTGGGAGGCGCAGGGCGGCCAGGTGCTGCTGCCGGTGCTCGGTCACCCGCTCGGCGCGGAGCTGGAGCACCTGTCGGTCGACGGTGACGTGCTGCGCTACCACGACCAGGTGTTCCCCTTGCGCGAGGGCACCGAGGACCTGCCGCTGCCCCGGCTGCTGGACGCGCAGTGGTACCGGCCGGTGTGGTGGCGGCTGGCCCGTACGGAGCTGAACTACCGGCGGTTCTTCAGCATCTCGGAGCTGATCGGGGTGCGGGTGGAGGACCCGGAGGTGTTCGACGCCACGCACGCCACCGTGCTGCGGCTGCTGCACGAGGGAGTCGTGGACGGCCTGCGCGTCGACCACCCCGACGGTCTCGCCGACCCCGACAGCTATCTCCGGCGGCTGCACGAGGCCACGGGGGGCCGCTGGACGGTGGTGGAGAAGATCCTCTCCGACGACGAGCACCTGCCGGCGTCCTGGCCGGTCGCGGGCACCACCGGCTACGACGCCCTGCGGCGGGTGGACGGCGTGTTCACGGACCCGTCCGGGGCCGCCGAACTCCTCTCCCGCTACCGGCGTTTCGCGGCCCCCCAGACTGACCGGGGCGGGCACTGGGAGGCGACCGCGCGGCGGGCGGCGTACCGGGTCCTGGAGCACGAACTGGCCACCGAGGTCGACCGGCTGACCCGGGTGGCGAACCGGCTGTGCGCCGCGTCGCCGGATCCGGCGCTGCGCGACCGCGCGCCCTGGGCCCTGCACACCGCGCTGCGCGAACTGCTGGTCCGCATGGAGGTCTACCGGCCCTACGAGTCCGGCGACCCGGCGCTGGTCGTCACCGAGGAGGCCGCCGCGCGGGCCCGGTCGGCGTTCGCCGTGCCGGAGGAGGCCGGCGCGGTCGACGTGGTCCGCGAGCTGGTGCTCGGGCGGCACGGTGGCGGACCCGACCAGCTGGAGTTCCGCACCCGGTTCGCGCAGACGGCGTCGGCGCTGCGCGCGAAGTCGGTGGAGGACACGGCGTTCTACCGCTACGTGCCGCTGCTGTCGGCCACCGAGGTGGGCGGGAACCCGGGGCGGCCCGCGGTGTCCCCGGAGGAGTTCCACGCGTACTGCGCGCGTGTGCAGCGCGACTGGCCCCTCACCGGGACCGTCGTCTCGACGCACGACACCAAGCGCAGTGCGGACGTGCGGGCCGCGCTCATGGTGCTGACCGAGTGCCCGGAACGCTGGGCGGACGTGCTGGGCGAGGTGAGCCGCGCCGACACCGGCGCGCCGGACGGGCAGCTGGCGTGGGCGGCCTGGCAGACCGTGTTCGGGCTGGGGCCGGCCGACCCGGAGCGGGTGCGGGAGGCGCTGCTGAAGCATGTGCGCGAGGCCGGGATGTACACCAGCTGGACGGAGCAGGAGCCGCCGTACGAGGAAGCGGTGGCCGCGTTCGTGACGGCCGGGCCGTGCGGGGCGCCGGGCGAGCCGGTGGCCCGGCTGCGCCGCGCGCTGGAGCCGCACATCCGGGCCAACGTGCTGGGCACCGCCCTGGTGCATCTGACGATGCCGGGCGTGCCGGACGTGTACCAGGGCACGGAGGCGGAGTACCGGGCGCTGGTCGATCCGGACAACCGGCGGCTGGTGCGGTTCCCGCCCGAGGACCCCGGCGACAAGGGCGCGGTGACGGCGGCCGCGCTGCGGCTGCGGGCGCGGCGGCCGGAGGCGTTCGGGGACACGGCGACGTACACGCCGCTGGCCGCCGAAGGGCCCGCGGCGGCGCACCTGCTGGCGTACGCGCGTTCGGGGCAGGTGGTCACGGCGGTCACCCGGTTGTCCCTGCGGCTGGCGGAGGCGGGCGGCTGGCGCGACACCCGGCTGGCGCTGCCGCCGGGACGCTGGGCCGACGTGCTCGGCACCGGGCGGGAGTTCAGCGGGTACGCGCGCGTGGCGGAGCTGCTGGAGTCCCTGCCGGTGGCGCTTCTGGAGCGGGTCGGCGAGGAGGAGTGAGCCGGGCCGGTGCGGTGCTCTGCGGCCAGCGGGCCCGCAGGAGGTCCACGAAGGCCTCCGCGACGCCGGTCGGGGGCACGCGCGTGTAGACGCTCAGTGTGCGCTTCCACGGCGGGTCGGGCGACACCACCACGCAGTCCTCGCCGACCGCGCCGCGCACGATGTGCGAGGGCACGGCGCACACCCCGACCCCGGCGGCGGCCATCCGCACCGCCGTGGAGCTGTGCTCGGTCCACACCGCGCTGCGCGGGACGAATCCGGCGCGGCCGCACGCCCAGTCGAGGATGCGCCGGCCGTGGACGAAGGGTTCCATGGAACAGCGAATCCAGGCGCGGTCCGCGAGTTCGGGC
Source organism: Streptomyces sp. TSRI0107 (assembly GCF_001905845.1). Classification (GTDB taxonomy): domain Bacteria; phylum Actinomycetota; class Actinomycetes; order Streptomycetales; family Streptomycetaceae; genus Streptomyces. The sequence continues at coordinate 184,268 of NZ_LIVZ01000002.1, forward strand.
AGCGACACCGTCGTACGGCCGGCGAAGCGGTCGTCGAACGGCAGCACGAGGACGATCTCCTCCTCGCCCACGGGCAGGATCGTGCCGCTCCAGTCCGCGGGGGCCGGCCCGAGGGCGAGGTCCGCCGTGCCGCGTTCGACGGCGTCCTGAAGGGATTCCGTCTCGGCGTACTCGTGCAGGCGCAGCACGACGCCCGGGTGGGCGGTGCGCCAGTGGGCGAAGACCTCAGGCAGGACACCGACCGCGAGGGCGTGGACGGCCGCGACGTGCAGTTCGCCGCCCTCGGCTCCGGCGGTGGCGCGGGCCGCGCGGCGCGCCTGGGCGGCACTGCGGACGGCGACCTCGGCGTGCGGGCGGAAGGCGCGGCCCATCGGCGTCAGGCGTACTCCGCGCGGGAGGCGTTCCAGCAGTTCGCCGCCGACCGACCGCTCCAGGGCCTTGATCTGGTGGGACAGCGCCGGCTGGGACACGTGCAGCACCTCGGCGGCGCGGGTGAAGGACTGCTCCTCCACGACCGTGAGGAAGTACTCCATCTGACGCAGACTCATGCCCCGACCGCCCCGCACCCGCTCCCGTGTCCGCGTCACCCACGCGGCGCGCCGCCATGGACGCCGACATGGACGACGCCATGGCTGCCATAAACGTCCTTCATCGAATCCACAAGAACATTGCCTTGGACGTATGGCAAGGGCCGGGCGGAGGCTGGGCGCATGGACACAGCGGACGTCATCGTCATCGGCGGCGGCACCGGCGGTTACAGCACCGCCCTGCGCGCCGCGGCCCTCGGTCTCGACGTGGTGCTCGTCGAGCGCGACAAGGTGGGCGGCACGTGCCTGCACCGCGGCTGCATCCCGAGCAAGGCGATGCTGCACGCCGCCGAGCTGGTGGACGGGATCGCGGAGGCGCGCGAGCGGTGGGGGGTGAAGGCGACCCTGGACGCGGTGGACTGGTCGGCGCTGGTCGCCACCCGCGACGACATCGTGGCCCGCAACCACCGGGGCGTGGAGGCGCATCTCGCGCACGCGGGCGTGCGGGTCGTACGGGGGAGCGCGCGGCTGACGGGGGCGCGCTCGGTGCGGGTGGACGGCGTGGGCGGCGTGGACGGGCGCGGGGGCGCGGAGGGCGTGCGTGACTTCGCCGCACGCCGGGGAATCGTGCTTGCGACCGGCTCACGCCCGCGCACGCTCCCCACGCTCACACCCGACGGCCGGCGCGTGGTGACCAGCGACGACGCGCTGTTCGCGCCCTCGCTCCCGGCCTCCGTGCTGGTGCTGGGCGGCGGTGCGATCGGTGTGGAGTACGCCTCGTTCCACCGCTCGATGGGCGCGCAGGTCACCCTCGTGGAGGCCGCCGACCGGATCGTGCCCCTGGAGGACGCCGACGTCTCCCGGCATCTGACGCGCGGTCTGAAGAAGCGCGGGGTCGACGTGCAGACCGGCGCCCGGCTGCTCGACGCGGAGGTGCGGGCCGACGGCGTACGCGCCCGGGTGCGCACCGCGCGGGGGGAGACCCGCGTGATCGACGCCGAGCGGCTGCTGGTGGCGGTCGGCCGGGTGCCGGTCACCGACGGCCTGGACCTGGCCGCCGCGGGCCTCTCCACCGACGAGCGGGGGTTCGTCGCACCGGCCGACTGGAACCGTCTGGAGACGGCCGTGCCGGGTGTGCACGTCGTCGGCGACCTGCTGCCGCCGCCGTCCCTCGGACTGGCCCACGCCTCGTTCGCGGAGGGCCTGCTGGTGGCGGAGACGCTGGCCGGGGTGCCGTCCGTGCCGGTGGACCACGCGGCCGTGCCCCGCGTGACGTACTCGTCGCCGCAGACCGCGTCGGTGGGTCTGAGCGAGGCGGAGGCACGCGCGCGGGGGCACGAGGTCGACGTCAACACCATGCCGCTCACCGCCGTGGCGAAGGGCATGGTGCACGGGCAGGGCGGGATGGTGAAGGTCGTCGCCGAGGCGGGCGGCGGACGGGTGCTCGGGGTGCACCTGGTCGGCCCCCATGTGTCGGAGATGATCGCCGAGAGCCAGCTGATCGTCGGCTGGGACGCCCAGCCCGACGACGTGGCCCGGCACGTGCACGCGCATCCGACCCTGTCGGAGGCGGTCGGCGAGGCGTTCCTCACGCTCGCCGGGCGGGGCCTGCATCAGCAGTGAGTCCGGTGCCGGGCAGCGCGGGCGTGCTCCCGGGCGCCCCCTGGAGGCTCCCCCGTGGTGCCGCGCGGTCTCCTTGACACCGTCCCGAGAGCGTGCGGTACTGCCGGTGCGAAGCCGGGCGGACGTACGGGGGTGAGTCCTCTGCCGGAGCTGCGCTACCCCACCGTGGCCGAACAGGTCGCCTCCGCGCGGACGCTGGCCGCCTCGTACCCCGGCTTGTGCACGCTCCGCGCGGTGGGTGTCTCCCGCGCGGGCCGTCCGCTGCACCTGCTGTCCGTGGGACGCGCGCGCCGCGCGGTGCTCGTCGTCGCGGGCGCCCACGCGAACGAGCCGGCCGGCCGTTCCACGCTCCTCGCGCTCGCCGGACGGGTGGCGGCCGAGCGACGGCTGCGGGCGGGGACGTCCTGGCACTTCCTGCTGTGCGCGGACCCGGACGGGGCGAGCCTGCACGTGACGCCGGCGCCGCGCAGTCTGCTCGACTACCACCGCGGCTTCTTCCGGCCCGCCGGACCGGAGCAGCCCGAGTGGTCCCCCGCCGTGCTGCCCCCGGACCGGCTGCCGCCCGAGACCCGCGCCCTGACCGGCGTGATAGACGAGCTGCGCCCCTACCTCCAGGTGACGCTGCACGGGACGGATCTGGGTGGCAGCTGGGTGCAGCTGACGAAGGACATCCCGGGCCTCGCGGAGCCGTTCGGCAAGTCCGCGGCGGAGCTGCGCATACCGGTGGAGACGGGCGCCTCCGACGCGGCGGGCTGGCCCGCCTCGGGTCCGGGCGTGCATGTGATGCCCGCGCCCGGCTCGGTGGCCTACCCGAGCATGCCGGACGACGCCCGGCGCAGCACGTGGTACCACGCCCACCGGTACGGCGGGCTGACCGCGGTGGTCGAGGTGCCGATGTGGGCGAGCGACCTGGTGGACGATCCGGCACCGCATCCCGCGCCGGGCGCGGCGCTCCGGCGGCTGGCGGACCGGCTGCTGCGGGACGCGCTGGCGGTGGAGGACGTGCTCGCCGAGGCGCTGCCGCGCCTGGACGGCTTGGACGGGCCCCTGCTGCGGGCCGCCCGGTGGGCACTGGAGCTGGTACCGGGGCTGGCGGCGGACCTGCGGCGGACGCCGCCGGCGGACCACACGATGGCGTACGTCGGCAGTGTGGACGCGTTCGCCCGGCGGCTGCCGCTGCGGGCCGCGGCGATGCTGCTGCGGGTGCTGCGGGAGACCGACGACCGCGCGGTGCCGCGGCTGGAGCAACTGGTGACGGGATGGAGCGACGCCTTCGCGCACCGGTTCCGGGCCCGCTGGGTGCCGTTGGAGCACCAGGTCGAGCACCAGTCCCGCACGGTGGTCGCGGCGGCGCTGCACGCGCGCGACAGGGCGGTGTGAGGCGTCCCGCGCCTGTGCGTTCCAGGAATCGCGCCCCACGCGCACGTGCCCGTCCCCGAGCCCGCCCAAGCCCTTCAGGAATCCAGCGCGAACACCGCTCCCGTCACCGCCTCCAGCTGACAGGTGTTCGAGAAGGTCTCCCGGTAGTCGACCGGCCGTCCCCGCCACTGTCCGCGCGCCTGGGCGGTCACGGGCGCGTAGATCATCGCGCAGGCGGCACCCTCGGGCGCGGCACGGCGGATGCCGCCGCCCAGGGCGTCGAGCTGGGCGCAGGCCTCGCCGGCCCGTGCGTGTCCCCGGGGCGGGTCGCACAGGAGCAGGACGGCACGCGTGGTGCCGGAGGGGGCGCCGCCGGGGCGGAGCCAGCCGGGGCCCGGGGACAACGCGTCGCCCCGGGTGACGGTGAGGTGGAGCCAGGTGCCCGGGCCGCCCGCGGGGACGGGCTCGGCCGCGGCCCGCGCCGGTGCGGGGGCGACGGCGAGCGCGGCGAGCAGGGCGGCCGCCGTCGGCAGACCGCGCCGTACGGCTCTCGCTGTGGTGGTGTGCGTCATTCCCGGTGCATCGGCACGACCGGCTCGGAGCCCCAGTCCGGCTCACCCGAACGGGAGCGCGCGGACGGCTGCCGCGCGGCCAGTTCGAACGCGGCGAGGACCACGCGGGACTGGTACTCGGTCTGGCGTGCCACCGGGACCCACTCGGCTCCGCAGCCGTCGCGGTAGTCGGCGCACCACGCGTCGAGGAGCCGGTTCAGCTCGGGCAGCGCGCCGGCCGGGTCCCGGCCCGCCCCGGTGACGAGCTGGTGCAGCAGTCCGGCGGTGCGCAGGGCGAGGCGGCGTCCGGCGATGCGCAGGGCGGTCAGGTGGGCGACGTCGAGCGGCGGCAGGGGGCGGCGCCGGTCGTCGAGGTCGGGGTCCCAGGCGTCGGCGAGGCCGGGGCAGACGAGCAGGTAGTCGTCGACCGGCGCCAGCAGGCGGGCCGCGTCCGGTACGCCGGCGGTGTACGGGCGGAGCCGGGCTAGGAGGTCCCGCAGCAGCCGGGTGTCGTGCCGCAGGGTGTGGCTGACGGTCCGCAACCGCGCCTCCGGGTCGGCGGGCACGGTGTCGTCCTCCACGGCCCCCACGCCCCACATGGGTGCCTCGACGACGGCCGTGACGGTGCCGTACCGGTGCGGGTGGAACCAGGTGGACTCGACGGCGGCCTCGGTGATGGCCGCGACCCGGTCGCCGCGGCGTGGCGGCGGGATGCGGTAGACGGCGGGGCCGAGGCACGGCCAGTACAGGGTGTCGTAGGGGCCGAGTTCGCGCGGGACGCCCATCCGGGCCGCGATGCGGGCGACGCGCCCGGCGAGGCCGGGCAGGTCGCGGGTCAGCTCGACGAAGCCGCCGCCGACGTCGACGCCGTGCAGCGAACACTGGAAGAAAGGTTTCAGCTCGTCCTGGAGCGCGAGCAGGGCCCGGGTTTCCGGCAGGGTGGCGCCGGCCGCGCCGTCGGGCAGCCATTCGGGCTGTTCCAGGAAGCCGGGGCGGAAGAAGTGCCGGAAGTAGCGGCCGAGGCGGTACGGGCCCGTCAGCCAGCCCTCGTTGCGGCGCAGGCCGTCGGGGTCGAGGCAGAGCAGCAGGTTCCAGGTGGCGTCGGCGCCCTCGGTCAGGCGCGGGTCGGCGAGGGCGCGCTCGGCCAGGCGCAGCACGGTGGCGCCGCCGACGGGCTCGTTGGCGTGCGGTCCGGCGACGATCAGGGCCTGGCGGCGGCCGTGGCCGATCGAGAGCAGCCACAGGGGCGTGCCCGCGCGGGAGGTGCCCACGCGGCGCAGCCGGGCGTCACGCGGATGGCGGGCGGCGAGGGCGGCGGCCCGGGCGCCCAGCTCGTCGACGGTCGGATAGCGCAGGAGGGGCGGCAGGGCACACCTCCGTCGTGACGCTGCGGGTTCACCTGGTGTACGTGGTGTACGCACAGTCAGTCACGACTTCAGGTGTACGTCAACACTGCCACCGCGCGTGCGACTTGGCCGCGCGGCTCAGTGCGCGGCGAGCCGGAAGGCGACCTGCCCGAAGGACACCTGGTCGCCCTCGCGGACGACGGTGGCGCCGATGACGCGGCGGCCGTTGACGGCGGTGCCGTTGGTCGAGCCGAGGTCCCGCAGGATCCACATGCCGCCCTGACGGCTGAGTTCGGCGTGCACGCGGGAGACCGTCTCGTGGCTCAGCCGCAGGCCGCTGGCGGGGTCGCGGCCTATGCTCAGCGGGCGGCCGGCCGACGGGTGGGGCAGCAGCAGCTTGGGCAGCCGTTCGGCCTGCCAGGCGCGGCGCAGCCGCTCGGTGAAGCCGGACACGGCCTCGACGCTTCCGAACACCAGCCGGGAGAAGCGGCCCTCGGTGGGCAGGTCGGCGGTGAGCGCGGCCAGCTCGTCCGCGTGGCGGGCGGAGAGGGCCAGCTCCATGCGCCGGATGAACGTGTCATGGGACAGCCGGCCCATGGCGACGCCGTCACGCAGAACCTTCAGCGCCTGGTCGCGCTCCGCGTCGGAGGGCCGCGCGAGAGAGGTCGGGAACTCGAAAGACGACGTCACGGTGGTGATTGTCGGTCAGTGAACCCCGGGTGTCCAGAAATCGGGAAATCGGCGACCACGCGCGCGTACCCGACGACACCGGGGGTGAATCGGGAAGATGCAAAAGCGGATTGATCCATTTTGGCGCACCATGGACGGGCTACATCACGGTGAGCAGACGAAGGGGAACCGTCCGTGCAGTTCGAGGTGTGGGCACCGCAGGCCGGCCGAGTGACGCTCCACTGCGAGGGGGGCACGCGCGCGATGGAGGGCGATCCGGAGCGCGCGGGATGGTGGGTCGCCGAGGCGGAGGCGCGGGACGGCACCCGCTACGGCTTCGCGCTGGACGACGGCCCCGCCCTGCCCGACCCGCGCTCGCGGCGGCAGCCGGACGGCCCGGACGGGCTGAGCGCGGTCGTCGACCACGGGCGTCACGCGTGGCGCGCGAAGTGGTCCGGGCGTCCGCTGCCGGGGGCGGTCCTGTACGAGCTGCATGTGGGCACGTACACCCCGGAGGGCACCCTGGACGCGGCCGCCGAGCGGCTCGGGCACCTCGTGGAACTGGGCGTGACGCACGTGGAGTTGATGCCGCTGTGCCCGTTCCCCGGGCGGCACGGCTGGGGGTACGAGGGGGTGTCGCTGTGGGCGGTGCACGAGCCGTACGGCGGCCCCGAGGGGCTGAAGCGGTTCGTGGACCGGGCCCATGAACTGGGGCTGGGCGTGGTCCTGGACGTCGTGCACAACCATCTGGGCCCGTCCGGCAACTACCTTCCGGCGTTCGGCCCGTACTTCACCCATACGCATCAGACGCCCTGGGGCGCGGCCGTGAACCTGGACGCGCCGGGCTCGGACGAGGTGCGCGCGTACCTGGTCGGGAGCGCGCTGGCCTGGCTGCGGGACTACCGGATCGACGGGCTGCGGCTGGACGCGGTGCACGCGCTGGTGGACACGCGCGCGTACCACTTCCTGGAGGAGCTTTCGACGGCGGTGGACGGGCTGGCCGCCGAAGTGGGGCGGCCGCTGTTCCTGATCGCGGAGTCCGACCTGAACGACCCACGGCTCGTCACCCCCCGCGCGGAGGGCGGTTTCGGGCTGCACGCGCAGTGGAACGACGACTTCCATCACGCCCTGCACACCGCGCTGACCGGCGAGGGCCAGGGCTACTACGCGGACTTCGCGCGCGCCCCGATGAAGGCGCTGGCCAAGACGCTGACCGGCGGGTACTTCCACGACGGCACGTACTCCAGCTTCCGCGGCCGATGTCACGGGCGGCCCCTGGACCGCACCCGGGTGGCCGCGCACCGGCTGCTCGGCTACAGCCAGACGCACGACCAGGTCGGCAACCGGGCCGTGGGCGACCGGCTGTCCGCGTCCCTCTCCCCCGGGCTGCTGGCCTGCGCGGCGACGCTGACGCTGACCGGGCCGCTCACCCCGATGCTGTTCATGGGCGAGGAGTGGGCGGCGGGCACGCCCTGGCAGTTCTTCACCGACCACACCGATCCCGAACTGGCGGAGGCGGTACGGCAGGGCCGGCGGCGGGAGTTCGCGGCGCACGGGTGGGCGGCGGAGGACGTCCCGGACCCGCAGGACCCGGCGACCCGGAACCGCTCCTGCCTGGACTGGTCCGAGCCGGAGCGCGAGCCCCACGCGCGCGTGCTCGCCTGGTACCGCCGCCTCATCGCCCTGCGGCACGCGCAGCCGGACCTCACCGACCCCGACCTGGCCGACATCAGGGTGGCCTACGACGAGGAGGCCCGCTGGCTCGCCTTCCGGCGCGGTGACGTGTGCGTGGCCGTGAACCTGGCCGGGGAGCCCGCCGCGATCCCCCTGGGCACCCGTCCCGCCCGGATCCTCGCCGCGTGGGAGCCGGTGGACGTACCGGACGCGGAGGGACTGCTGCGGGTGCCGGGGGAGTCGTGCGTGGTGCTCGCACAGCCCTGAGCGGACGTCCTGCTCGCACACAGGACGGCTACGGGGTGTCGTCCGCGCTGTCCGTGTCGCTGCCCGCGTCGGTGTGCGTGCCGGTGTCCGCGTCCTCCCGCAGCTCCGTCACACGCTCCAGCAGGATCGGTTCCCACGCGCGGCGCAGCTGGAAGCGCAGGAGGGGCAGCGGGGCGGAGGTGCGGCCCGACAGGGTCTCGGCGAGGTTGAGGACGCTGTCGCAGCGGGCCAGCCAGAGGCCGCGCAGGCAGGGGCGGGCACCGTAGCCGGCGAGGGTGGCGGCGCGTACGGCCGCGGGGGCGCCCAACGCGCGCGCGAGTCCGGCGATGTCCTCGGCGGGGTCGCCGACGACCGCGTCGGCCCAGCCGAGGACGGCACGCACCCGTCCGTCGGCGCTCACGACCAGGTGCTCGCCGGTGAGGCCGTGGTGGACGAGGACGGCGCCGCCGGGCTGCGCGGCGAGCTGGACGGCGGCGGCCGGGGTGAGCTGGTGCAGGCGCGCGGCGTCGAACTCGTCGGCGGCGGCCAGGCGTTCGGCGGCGTGCCCGGCGGACCGGCGCAGCGTCTCCAGGGACCGCGGGGCGGTGCGCGGCACGCCCAGTGTCTCGGCCTGCCGCAGCGGCACCTCGCGCAGGCCGGTGAGCAGCCCGGCGAGGTCGGCCTCGCCGATGGCCGAGACGTCGTGCTGTTCGCCGGAGCCGCCGGGCACCTTGCTGTCCAGCGTGTACGTGAGGCCGGGCGCCCACTCGCCGTGCGCCACGCTGGCCGGCACGGCGACCGGGAGGTACGGCCGGACGAGGTCGCGCAGCCGCAGCTCGCGGCGCTGCCGGACGGCCGCCTCGGCGTCGGGGGCGAGGCGCAGCACGTGGCGGGTGCCGACCCACCAGGTGGCGGGCTGCTCGCCGCCGGCGATCGGCCGGACGTCGGGGCCCGCGGCGGAGCCCGCGCCCTCCCTGAGCAGGGAGCGGACCAGTCGGCGGACGGTGTCCTCGGTGGGTGTCGGTGCCTGGGTCATGGTCGGACCGTTGTCGTGTGCGGGCGTACGGGGACGGGGTCGTGGTGTGCGGTCAGTCCACTATCACCATCTCGCGCGGGGTGTCGTTCAGACGACGGCCGCCGTCCTCGGTGACGGTCACGATGTCCTCGATGCGGACGCCGAAGCGGCCCGGCAGGTAGACACCGGGCTCCACGGAGAAGCACATGCCCGGCACCAGGGGCTGTTCCTCGCCCTCGATCATGTACGGCGGTTCGTGCGTGGTGACGCCGATGCCGTGGCCGGTGCGGTGGATGAAGTACTCGCCGTACCCGGCGTCGGCGATGACCGCGCGGGCAGCCCGGTCGACGTCCTGGCAGGCGGCACCGGGCCGCACCGCGCGGAAGCCCGCCTCCTGGGCCTCCCGGACGAGGTCGTGGACCCGGCGCTCCTCGTCGGTGGGTTCGCCGACGTGGACCGTGCGGGAGGTGTCGGAACCGTAGCCGTCCTTCAGGCCGCCGAAGTCGAGGACCACCATGTCGCCGCGTTCGATGACGCGGTCGCCGACCTCGTGGTGCGGGTTGGCGCCGTTCGGGCCGGAGGCGACGATGGTGAAGTCGACCTGGGCGTGCCCGAACCTGCGCAGCAGACCGGCGAGGTCGGCGGCGAGGTCGGACTCCCGGCGGCCGGCGAAGGGAACCTTCCGGATCTCCTCGAACGTCGCGTCGGCGGCGGCTCCCGCGGCCGCCAGGAGCCGCAGTTCCGCCTCGTCCTTGACCGCGCGGAGCATCGGCAGGGCCTCGGTGAGGGAGGCGTAGGCGGTGTCGGGCAGCGCCTTCTGCAGGGCCAGCAGGTGCATGGCCCAGGCGTTGTCGCTGACGCCGAACCGGCCGGTGCTCTCGAGGAGGGCGGCGGTGGTGGCGTACGGGTCCTTGCCGTCGGTCCAGTCGCGCAGCGTCAGCGCGGGCGCGCCGGCCGCCTTCTCGGCGTCCGGGGCCTCCAGGGTGGGGACGACGAGGACGGGGTCCTGCCCCGCGGCGAGGACGAGCAGGGTGAGCCGTTCGGTGTCGGCGGTGGGCGCGTAGCCGGTGAGCCACACCAGGTCCGGGCCCGGGGCGACGAGCAGCCCGGCCAGTCCCGCGTCGGCGGCCGCCCGCGCGGCGCGCTCCATGCGGGCCCGGTAGTCGTCGGCGGTGAAGGGCGCGAGCTTACTGCTGCCGGTCATCCTGGCCTCCTCGGCGGGGGTGGGAGCCACGGGCAGCATCCTGCCCGGACGGCGGGGGCGGCGCGAGCCGGTGTGCGGCGCTTTCGGGACTTTCGAACGGGCGGGCGGCCACGGGTCAGCCCTCCAGGGCCATACGAGCGCCCAGCAACAGCAGCACGCCGCCCGAGACCTGCTCCAGCCGCCGGCGTGCCCCGGCACGGGAGAGGACGGCCTTCATCCGGCCGACGAACCACACGTACAGGCCGTAGTAGCCGACCTCGAAGACGGCCCAGATCGCGGCGAGGGCGACCATCGCGGGCAGGTGCGGGGCGCCTTCGGGGACGAACTGCGGCAGGAAGGACAGCGCGAACACGGCCGCCTTGGGGTTGGCGAGGTTCAGCAGCAGCCCCGCGCGGTACGCGGACCAGCCGCTGCGCTCGACGGTCTCCCAGGCCTCCCCGGCCTCGCCGGTGCGGCGCATCCGGTGGGCCTGCCGCAGGGCCTGGACGCCGAACCAGACGAGGACGGCGGCGCCGACGATCCGCATCACGTCGTACGCCATCTGGGAGGCGGTGAGCAGGGCGGTGAGTCCGAATGCCGCGGCCACGCCCCAGACGAAGACCCCGGTCTCGTTGCCGAGCACGGTCAGGAAGCCGGAACGGCGGCTGCGCAGCGACTGCTTGATGATCAGGACGGTGCTTGGTCCGGGCGAGGCGGCGATCAGGGCGCAGGCGCCGAGGAAGGCGAGGAGGGTGCTCAGCATGGGCCTCATCGTCGCGCCGCGCGGTCGGGGCCGACCAGTGGTTTTCGGGAGTCCGGGACGGCCGCACCTCACCTCCACCTAATGGTTGGGGGTTGATCATCCATTACGACTAATGCTTTGATTCGGCCGAACCGTTAACCAGGCAGACCGCCGGACCCCCGGCCGCAGGAGGCGCTCGCCGTGCTCGTAGTCGCACACATCAGTGATCTGCATCTGGACGGGAGCGCGCGGGCCACGGAGCGCGCCGAGCGGGTGAGGGACCGGCTGTGGCGGCTGCCGGGGCGGGTGGACGCCCTGCTGGTGACCGGGGACATCGCGGACCACGGCGCCGAGGCGGAGTACGAGGAGGCCGCCCGGATCCTGGGGCTGCGGGACGGCGGGGCGCCGTTCCCGGTGCTCACGTGTCCCGGCAACCACGACGCCCGGGCGCCGTACCGCAAGGCCCTGCTGGGGCGGCCGGCCGCCGACGGGCCGGTCAACAGCGTGCGGGTCTTCGACGACGCCGCCGTGCTGATGTGCGACTCCAGCATTCCGGGGCGGGACGACGGGGCGCTGGAGGACGAGACGTACGCCTGGATCGAGGCGACGCTCGACGGGCTCGGCGGCGGGCGCCGGGCGCTGCTCGCCTTCCACCATCCGCCGGTGGCGCTGCACCATCCCCTTCCCGACTCCTACCCGTTGGGCGAGCCGGACCGGCTGGCCGCGCTGCTGGCACGCCGGCCCGAGATCGCCGGGCTGATCACGGGCCACGCGCACACGCCCGCGGCCACCGTGTTCGCCGGACGCCCGCTGGTCGTCGGGCCCGGGGTGACGTGGACGCTGCGGCTGCCGTGGGAGGGCGAGCAGGTGGCCGACAGGGACGCCCCGGTCGGGCTGGCCTTCCACGTCCTGGACGACGAGGGGCGGCTGACCACCCACTTCCGGGTGGTGTGAGCGCGGACCGGGTCAGGTCACGACCGCGGGAGCGACCGAGAGCTGCTGGTAGCCGCCGCTGCGGTGGCGCACCGTCAGGGTGACGTGCTCCCCCGGCCTCGCCCGGTCGACGGCACGGACCAGGTCGGCCGCCGAGTCGATCCGGGCGCCGTCGAAGGTGAGGAGCACGTCGCCGCGGACGAGCCCCGCCGTGTACCCGGGGCCGGGCACATGGACCCCGACCACCTGGGCGCCGGCCTTCTCGGCGTCCACGACCTCCAGGCCGAGGGCCGCCCCGGCGGCCGGCCGGGGCACGGACACGCCGGTGCCGGCCGAGGCCGACGGGCCGGCCGGGACCGCCGGTGCCTGCGCCTGATGACGGGCCTGGTGCCGGGTCTGGCCCCGGAACTCGGCGAGTTCACGCATGCCGACGACGGTCGTGCCGACCGTGCCCAGCCCGACCCCGGCCAGCACCAGGACCGTCCCGGCGCACAGGCCGAGCAGCAGGGTCGTGAGCCGTCGGCCGCGCCGGCGCACGGCGTGCGGGCGCCGGGCGGAGTCGCCGCTCCGGCCGCCCCCGCCGGGGTCCTGACCAGGCATCGGCTTGGGACGCAACGCAGTCTGTTCCATGGATCGCCTCCGGCTGGTGCCCTACCCGGAGCACCAGCGCACGACGTGCCACGAACGAGTGAGACTGACCGGTGGCCGGACGAGGGAATCCTTGGACGCCGCACCACCGGCATGCGACGCGTCACTCCCGGCGCGCACGTCACGGCACACATCTCACGCGCGGATCAGCAGCGCCTCCGCGAGGGCCGCCGCCGCGCCCCGCGGTGATCCGCCGTACACCAGTTCCGTGCGGTGCACGACGCGCGGGGCGACGACGGGGACGGCGACCGCGCCCGGCACCGCGACGGCCGCCGCGCGGGGCAGCAGGGCCAGCCCGTGACCGGCGGCGGCCAGCGCGCCGAGCGCCCGTACGTCGGTGCCCTCGTATGTGAGGGCGGGCCGGAAGCCGTGCCCGCCCGTCACCGCCCGCAGCCGGTCCAGCGGGAGGGCCGCGTCGGGGGCGTCGAGCCAGCGGGCGTCGGCGAGGTCGCCGAGACGCAACCCGGTGCGGCCGGCCAGCGGGTGCGTCCCCGGCAGCAGCACGCAGACCGGTTCCTCCCCGACGCCCTCGGTGGTCAGCGGGGCGACGTCCGGCAGCCGCAGGGGGTCGCTGGGCGCGGCCAGGCCGTCGACGAGGCCGAGGTCCGCGGTGCCGGTGGCGACGGCCGCGGGGATCCCGGCGCGGGGCAGCACCCGCAGGGTGACACCGGCCGGCGGGAGCGCGGCGAGCACTCGGGGGCCGAGCGCGGTCGGGGCGGCTGCGAGGGTCAGCCCGAGCGCGGGTGCCGCCGCGATCCGGGCCACGTCCGCGCGGGCCGCGTCGAGGCGGAGCAGCAGCGGGCCCGCGTGTTCCAGGAGCCGTTCCCCGGCGGCGGTGGGCGCGACGGGACGGCGGGTGAGCAGGGACGCGCCGAGGTCCTGTTCGAGGGCGGCGATGTGCTGGGACACCGCGGACTGGGTGTAGCCCAGCTCGCGCGCGGCCTCGGAGAAGGAGGCGAGGCGGGCGACGGTGACGTAGGTGCGCAGGAGGTGCGGGTCCATGCGGGCCAGCCTCTCATCAGCATTGCTTATCGAGGGTGCAGAGATCATCGTTGGACGTGAACGAAGGGCCGCGCCCAGGATGAACGGCATGACACAGACCGCAGCGCGCACCGCGCGGGTCGCCCTGGTCGGCGACCGCACCCCCGACGTCGTCTCGCACAGCCGTATCCCCCTGCTGCTCGACTCGCTCGCCGCCCGCGACCGGCTCGTCCTCGACCCGTACTGGATCCCCTCCACGGAAGCCGAGGCCGACGGCGCGGTGCGCGGGTTCGACGCGGTGTGGGTGGTGCCCGGCAGTCCGTACCGCAGCGAGGCGGGCGTGCTCGCCGCGATCCGTACGGCGCGCGAGGAGGGCGTCCCGTTCCTCGGCACCTGCGGCGGCTTCCAGCACGCGCTGCTGGAGTACGCCCGCGCGGTGTGCGGGCTGACCAGGGTGGCGCACGCCGAGAACGAGCCCGACGCCGAGGACTTCCTCATCGAACCGCTCGCCTGCTCGCTGGCCGGCCACGAGGCCGCCGTACGGCTGGAGCCGGGCTCCCTCGCGCACTCCCTGCTCGGCTCGGAGCGGACCGTCGAGCGCTACTCCTGCAACTACGGGCCCTCCCGGCACCTCGACACCCTGCGCGCGCACGGGCTGCGGTTCTCCGGACGGGACGAGGACGGCGCCGTCCGGATCGTCGAACTGCCGGGCCACCCCTTCTTCGTGGCGACACTCTTCCAGCCGGAGCTGTCCGGCGACGGCTCGCGCCCGCACCCGGTGATCCGGGCGCTGGCGCGAGCCGCGGTCGAGCACGCCGCCGCGCGGGAGGCGGCTCAGCCCGTGTGACCCTCCCCGTGGCCGCCGTGCGCCCCGCCGTGGTCGAACTTCAGCGCCTCGGGCGGCATGACCACGAACGGCCGCATCATGCCCATGTCCTCGTGTTCGAGGAGGTGGCAGTGGTACATGAAGCGGCCGTACGCCCCGTCGAACCGGCCCATCACGCGCAGCGTCTGGTTCCCGGGCACCCGGAACACGTCCTTGTGGCCGCGCTCGTTGGGCGCGAGCGGGATCTCGGTGTCCGCGTCGTACCGGATCGGGGTGCGGGTGCCGCCGATCGCCGGGTCGAAGCCGGAGACGTCGTAGGCGTCGCGGCCCAGGAGCTGGAAGTCGGCCAGGTGGATGTGCATGGGGTGGACGATCGGCGCCAGGTTGAGGAAGCTCCACTGCTCGTGGCTGCCCTCGGCGATGGTGTAGTTGAGGGCGTCGTTGAACGTCCGGGCCATCCGCCGGTAGGTCCGCGTCCTGCCGTCCGGGCCGGTGATCTGGATGATCCCGTCCGTGGGCACCTGGATGTCGCCGGGGTTCCCGACCTCCGCCATCTCCCACATCTCGGGGTGGCCGCCGGCGCCCTTGGTGGCGGGCGGGGTCAGCACGATCAGCCGGTGGCCGTGCTCGATGTCGTGGGTGAGGCGGCGGAACGAGCCGGAGAGCACCTCGGGCAGCTCGAAGGTGTCGGGCTCCGCGCAGTCGCCCACGCGGAAC
This sequence comes from Streptomyces sp. TSRI0107, assembly GCF_001905845.1. Classification (GTDB taxonomy): domain Bacteria; phylum Actinomycetota; class Actinomycetes; order Streptomycetales; family Streptomycetaceae; genus Streptomyces. The sequence goes on from NZ_LIVZ01000002.1 coordinate 199,308, forward strand.
TCCATCACCTGCGGGTACCGCACGTTGCCCACCGGGTCGGGCACCCCGGCCGGCTGGTTGGCGCCCTTGTTGACCAGCCGCAGGGTGCGGCCCTCGAGCCCTCGGAAGTCCACCAGCAGGTCGAACCGCTCGGCGGGCGCCGCGGTCAGGGTGGGCAGCGTCTCGTCGAAGTCGACCGGGACCGGCCTCGGCAGCAGCCCGCCGTCACTGCCGATCTGGTGCACGACGCCCGGCACCGGGTTGTCGTCCTCGTCGACCAGCACGAGGTCGTAGATCCGCGCGTTGGACGCGTTGACCAGCCGGAAGCGGTACCAGGCCGCGGCCACGTCGGCGTACGGCCAGATACGGCCGTTGACCGTGGTGTAGGGGCCGGTGAAGGGCAGGCTGACCGGCTTGCCCGTCTCCGGGTGGGACGGGATCACGACGACCGTCTTGTGCAGCAGCCGGCCGTTGAGACGGCCGTCCTCGTCGGTGTCGAGGTTGCGGTCGGCGAGCAGCAGCGGGATCTCCCGCTCCCCGGAGGGGAGATGGAGGGCGTCCTCCTCGTCGTCGCGGACGAGGTAGGTGCCGTACAGTCCCGTCATCACGTTCCACCGCGTGATGTTCATGGCGTGGTCGTGGTACCACCACTGGACGGCCTGGTGGTCGTTCGGGTACTCGGAGAGCTGGGCGTCGCCGAAGCCGACCGCGTTGTCCGCCCAGCCGTCGTTGCCGCCGCCGGTCTGCGCGCCGTGCAGATGGGTGACGGACCACGGAGGCAGGGCGGCGACGTCCTTGTTCGGCTCGACGCCCTCGCGGCCCGGCTCGGTGGTGGCGGGCGGGGTGCCGGGGGCGCGGGCCGGGACCTCCACGGAGGTCACCGGGTACTCGCCGTCCCGGGGAATGCGGTTGGTCCAGGCGATGCGCACGCGCTGCCCGCGGCGCACCTCGATGGTGGGGCCAGGCACCTGGCCGTCGTACCCCCACATCAGGGTCGGCGGCAGCTGCGGGTGCAGGCGCACCCAGGTCGGGCGGAGCGCGATCTCGGTCTCGCGCAGGACGTCGTCGCCCTGCGGCCGCAGGACCGGCGGGACGGGCAGCGGGGCGACGTAGGGCGTGAGGCCGGCCGGTGCGGGCCGCTTGCTGCCGTCGCGCTCGGTGAGCTGCCCGGTGGTCCTCTCGATGATGTCGGTCAAGGTCGAACACCCCCGTGTGTTCTGTCGACTGTTCCCCTCATCCCAGAAGACTCCGTTCGTCCCGCCCCGGTTCACTGAATGCCCCGTTCCGTACGAGAAAGTTCGGAAACCGTGAAGGGAAGCGGTTCGTCCGGTTCCTGACCGGCCCGGAGTCCGTTGTCGGTGGCGGCTGTTACGTTCTGCCACATGACCGATCACGCTCTCCGGCTGCTGCGGCAGGACCGCCGGCTGGCCGCCCTGGCCGCGTTCCCGTTCGACTTCGACCTGGACCGGGCGGCGCACGGCCATGTCGAGCCGGTCCGGCTGGCCTCCGGCGGCCCGCTGGAGGTGATCGCGGGTGACGACACGGGCGGCACGTACTTCGTCTGCGGGGACGGCTCCGTGCTGTACGCGTCGTCGGAGGGCGCGGCCGGGATCATCGGATCGAGCGCCGACGAGGCGCTGGAGATCCTGATCGGCCTGCCCGCGTGGGGCTCCTGCACCGATCTGTCGCCCGAGGACGGCGAGGAGAAGATCCTCGCGCGGGTCACCGAGGCCGAGGACGAGATCCGCGAGTACTACGGCATCGACGAGGAGCGGGCCGAGCTGCGCGCGGCGCTGGGCCTGCCCGAGCGTTCCCCGGTGGAGCTGGTGGGGATGCTGCACGCCGCGCTGCTGCGCACCGAGCCGGACTTCGTGCTGCTCAACGACGAGGAGCACCGGGCCTACGAACTCCTCGACGATCTTCCCCGGCCGCCCCTGTGGGAGGCGGTGCTTGAGCGGGGCCGCGCCGACCTGGCGCTGCTGCGGGACGGTGACGCGGCGGCCGGTGAGGCGGTGGCCGCGGACCCGGTGCGGCGTCGACTGGCGCTGCGCGCGGCGCAGTTCGACCGCGCGGAGGGTGATCTCGGCCTGCTGCGGCGGCTGGTGCGGGCGGAGGCGGGCTCGTCGATGACGGACGAGCTGCGGCTGGCCGCCGTGCTGATCGGCCTGCACGGCGACAGCCGCGATCTGCCGCTGCTGCACGAGGTGCGCGAGACGGACTTCGACACGCACTGCGGACTGAGTGATGTGCCCGGATCCGAGGCCGACGGCGCGGAACTGCGGGAGTGGGCCCGGGAGATGGACGAGGCGATGTTCGGCACGGACCCCGCCGACGAGCCTGAGTCCACCTGGATCGAGCTGGCCCTCGACCAGGGGCTGACCGGCCTCGCCCGGGTGGCGCTGATCCGTCGGCTCGACGCGATCGAGGTCGACCAGGGTCTGCTGCGGCAACCGAGCGACCCGGACCGGCTGGATCCCTCCCCGCTCGGCTGGATCGCCGAAGATTTCGAGCGGGCGGGCGACCTCGCGCAGGCACTGCGCGCCCAGCGGCTGTGCGTGGCCCTTCAGGACACCGCGTGGGACCGCGCGGCGGCCCTCCTTCGCCAAGCCGAACTGGAGCGGCGCGCGGGCGAACTCGACCGGGCCGTGCGTTCACTGGCCCGGGTCATGGACGCCCTCGGCGACGGCGCGGACGCCTCGGTGCGGGACTGGCGGCGGATCAACTTCGGGTTGTTCATCGCCCGGGAGCACTACGAGCTGACCGGCGCCCTGGCCGACGCGGATCTGCCGGAGGAGGCCCGCGCGCTGTTCGAGACGGCGGAGGAGATACGCGGCGTCCTGTCGGAGCCCGCCGCCCGGGGAGTGCGCGAACTCGCCGAGGCGACGGCCGACAGGCTCGCGGCGGTCAGCTGACCCGCGCGGCGACGGGTACGGCCGGGGCCCGGTCCGGGGCGAAGCCGTGGGTGCGGCCCGCCAGCCACTCGGCCTTGTAGCGGTCCACCGAGCGGTGCCAGTTCAGGATGCCGGCCACCCAGTTCTGCAGCGCGGCCACATAGGCGTCCAGCCCGGCCCGCGCCTCCTTCGACAGAGCGAAGTCCTCGCAGACGACGGGAAGTTCGGTCGCGATGACGTGCTCGAACTGCTCCATGCGCTGGTTCATCAGGTCGGCGACGACGCCGAGCGCGGTCGGATAGTCGATGCCGAAGAAGTTCTGCACGACGAGGATCGCGTTGTGGATCTCCCCCTCGTACTCGATCTCCTTCTGGTAGGAGAAGACGTCGTTGAGGAGGCAGGCGAAGTCGACGGCCGCGTTCTCCATCGAGCGGACCGGGCCGCTGCGGTAGACCTCCGGCGGGACCGCCGGGCCGTGGCCCATGCGGCACAGGCTCATGGTCATGTCGGAGCCGAAGGTCGCGCGGCGCATCTCCAGGTAGTCGACGGGGTCGGGGACACGGTTCTGGATCTGGTTCGCCACCTCCCACACCCAGCTCTCCGTCATCACGTCCACGGTCGCCTTCAGCGCCCTGCGGGAGTCCTCGTCCATCCCCGCGGTGGTGCGCAGCCACAGGTCGCACAGTCCGCGCTCCATGGCGTTGACGGGCACGATCGGCGTTTCGCCCGCGATCGGCATGCACGCCGACAGACGTCCGGTGGTCAGCCGCGCGGCGGCGAGGTCGCGACGGTGCCCGAAGACCAGCGGGTAGTAGTCGTCGCCGTAGGTGCCCCAGGCCAGCCACTGGGCGCTGAGGTCGAGGGCCTCCTCGGAGCCGTCCGGGTCGAGGCCGGCGGAGCACAGCGGCAGGTCGTAGGCGTCGAGCTTGTCCTCGTCCCAGACGCCCTCGCTGAGGATGCCCATCCGCTGCGCCCAGGGCAGGAGGCGGGCGCGGGCGCCGTCCAGGCCGGGGTTGAGGCGGAGTTCGTACGGCATGCGGATGTCGGGGATGAGGGCCGGGCCGACCTTCTGGTACGGCTGGTGCGTCCAGGCCCGCAGCCGCTGGGCGCCCGCCGAGGCGAGCAGCGACCGGACGTCGACGGCCGAGGTGCCGGGTCCGCCGGGGCTCTCCCACGGCGCGCTCTGCGAGGCGGCGTTCTCGTTCATGTACCGGCTGGAGCGCATGTGCCACTCGTGGCCGCCGGACTGCCAGTCCTGAAGTCCCTTGGTGTAGGCGGCGACGGCCGCGACCTCGGCCGGGCCGAGGCCCTTCTCCAGGGCCAGCGCGGGCACTTCGGTGAGCGCGGTGTGCTCGAACTGGTGGAGCCGGGAGGTGAGGACGTCGTTGACGGTGTCGGCGGCCTCCTGGGTGGTGCAGCCGAAGAAGGTCTCCAGGACCAGCACGCCGTTGCTGTTCTCGCCCTCCTCCTCGACCTCCCGCTGGTAGGAGAAGAGGTCGTTGCGCAGGTGGACGCCGTCGGAGAAGGTCTCCATCAGCACCCTGAGCGGCCTGCTCCCGGCGACGGAGGCGGGCACCTCGGCGGTCGCGTACTCCACCAGACCGGCCGACCAGGGGGCGCCGCCGACCTTGCGGCGCATCTCGATGTACTCGACGGGGTTGGCGATCCGCCCCTCGTTGATGTTGGACAGCTCCCACATGGACTCGTTCAGCAGGTGCTCGGTGGCCACGGCGAAGCGGCGGCGCCAGTCGGCCGACATGGCGGGCACCGTGCGCGTCCACAGGTCGGCGAGGCCCGCCTCGACCGGGTTCCGCGGCTCGGGCACGGGAGTGGCCAGGTCCAGCGGCATGAACAGCGGCAGCCGGTCCAGGTAGGCCTTGCCGCCGGCCCGGTCCTGGCTGCGCTTGAACGTCTCCAGGAAGTGGTCGTCGAAGAAGAACACCCACACGTACCAGTCGGTGATCAGCGAGAGCGCGTCCGCGTCGCAGTCGGGGTGGGTGTAGGCGCAGAGCAGGCCGTAGTCGTGCGCGTCGAGGTCGGCCTGCTCCCAGATCCCGGACCCCTCCAGCATGCCCATCTCGCGCGCCCACACGGTCGAGTGGGCGCGGGCCTCGTCGACGTGCGGGTTGAGCCGAGCGGGATACGGCATGTAGAAGTGCGGGAGTTCGAACGGCTGCGTCATGGCCGGGGCCCTACCCGTGCCCCCGCCGGGGCATCCGTACGGCGGGACATGATCACACCATCGCGTGAATCGAGGCCGATCCGGGGCCGACGGCTCGGGTTACGGCCCCGTGCCGAGGCGGGTCACACCCTCACCTGGATCAGCGCGTGCGTGCCCGCCGTCCGCCAGCGCTGCCCCTCCGCCGCGACGAGGGAGGCCTCGGTGCGGGCGTCGAGGCCGCAGATCACCTCGGACTTCAGGGTGCGCAGGGCGGCGACGGGACCCGGGAACCAGTCGGTGAGATCGGCGAAGGGAGTGCTCGGCGGCCACCGCCGGTCGCCGACGAGACGGCGGTAGTTGAGGTCGCCCTTGAAGACGGTCACCGTGGCCGCGGCGAACTCGGCGCGCAGGTCGTCCGGCATCTCGGCGTACGGCAGCGGGCCGCCGGAGAAGGGATGGGCGCGGACGGTGAGGCGGCCGTCGGTCATCGCCGCCCACAGCCGCCGTCCGTATCCGGCGGCCGCGCCGGATGCCGCGGTGAGCCGGCGCAGGGCGTCGAGGACGTCGGCGGTGGTGGCGTCGGAGACGTAGTACGGGTACGGCTTGACGTGCAGCACGGCTCGTTCGACGCGGCCCTGCCGGAGGAGGTCGGCGATGAGCAGCAGGTCCGGGACGAGTTCACGGCCCGCGTTGTCGGCGACCAGGCAGAGGGTGCCCGTGCCGGAGGGCGGGAGCAGCGACCAGAGGGTGTCGCTGTCGTCGGCGACCAGGCCCGGGACGGCGGCCCGGGTCTCGGCGCCCTCGGCGGAGAGCCGGAAGCCGAGGTCGGCGCGGTTGCCCCAGAGGGAGCCGTGCAGCAGGGCGCGGGCGCGTTCGTCGTCCGGGCGGTCCTCCAGGGCGTCCAGGGCGGCGAGTTCGTCGTCCGTCGCCGGGGCGTCCAGCTCGGCGAGCTTGGCCGGGCGGAACGGGTCGATGCCCTGCCAGGGACCTGGCGTGAAGTAGCCGACGGCGTCGAGGAGTTGCCGGTAGAAGTAGCTCTCGGACCACAGCCACGGCACGTCGAACCAGGACCGTCCGACGTGGGTGTCGAGCCCCCAGTCGCGCCAGCGGCCGAGGTCGGGCGCGTCGGCGGGGAGCGGTTCGAGGACGCCCTCGGTGCAGTTCGCCAGCAGCATGTCGAGGGCGCGGCGCCGCTCGGGGTCGTACGGGACGGACTCCCGTACCTGCCGGATGATCGCGGGGTGGCGCTCGGCCAGCACGCTGTGCGGGAAGGAGCCGGGCCGGTCGGCGAGGAGCACGGGCGCGGGGGCGGTGTCGGGCATGCGCCTCACCGTACCGCGCGGGATCGGGCGCCTCGCCGGTCGCGGCGGGGCCGGTCAGGCGGTTCTCATCTCCCGTTCCAGGTGGGCGACGAGGCTGAGGTAGCGCGGGCGGCGGGTCACCGGTACCAGGCCGCGGATGAGGACGTACCACATCTCGGCCATGCGGCGGGGCAGCCGGACGAGGGGTTCGAGGGAACGGCCCATGACCCGCAGGCCGACGAAGAAGCTGACGAGGGAGTGGGCGATGGCGTCTATGTCGGTGTCGGGGTGGACGTCGGACTCCTTGACCGCGCCCAGGAGTTTGCGGGAGGCGATCTCCAGCCACTCCGTGAACGGGTGCGGCAGCGGCGGCCGTACGCCCACGCCGGCGGTGGCCAGGCGCAGTCCCGCGCGGGCGACCGGGCCTTCGACGGCGAGCCGGGCGATGCCGAAGGTGATGCGCATCAGGGCTTCCAGGGATGAGCAGTCCCGGTCGTCGACCTCGCGGGCCAGTCGGCGCGAGGACTGCGACTGGATCTCCATGATGGCGTGCGCCAGGTCTTCCTTCGCGGCGAAGTGGAAGTACAGGGCGCCCTTGGTGACATGGGCGTGCTCGACGATGTCGCTCAGGCTGGTCGATTCGTAGCCGTGCCGGTCGAACAGGTCGGCGGCGGCTGTGATAATCGTCGCTCGGGTCTGTTCGGCGCGTAACTGCCTCGCCATCGTCTCGACTCTCCTGGATGAAAAGAACGGGCCATGCCGTTTTTTAGTTACGGGGTGCACACGATAGCTCACACCCCGCTGGCATGTGCCAGACCGTCAGCTGGCTACGCCTCTCCACGTGGACGCGTTGACGCAGTTCATCGTAGCCCCAACCAGTGGTGATCCAGGAGGCCGATGACCGGAACCTTACGATCCCGAGGCCCGGCATATGACAAACTCCCGCCGAAACATACCGGATATGCGGTTCTTATAGATGGGGAAACAAAAAAGGTGGGCCGGACGGTGCCCATCCGCACCGTCCGGCCCACCCGTCAGGGGAAGCGCCTCAGAAAGTCAGCTTCCAGCTGTTGAGCCGGCCCGTGTCCTGCGCCGCCACGTCCTGCACCCGCAGCTTCCAGGTGCCGTTGGCCGCCTCGGCGGACGCGTTCACCGTGTAGGTGGTCACGACGTTGTCCGCGGAGTCCGAGGAGCTGGAGGACTTCAGACGGTAGGTCGAGCCGTCCGGCGCCACCAGGTCCAGGACCAGGTCACCGCGGTAGGTGTGGGTGATGTCGACGCCCACCTGCAGGGCCGACGGCGCGTTGCCGCTGCGGCCGCTGACGGTGATCGGGGACTCGATCGCCGAGCCGGCGTCCGGGATGGAGACCGCGGTGGTGCTGGTGAAGGTGGTGCCCCCCGTCGAGCCGCCGGAGCCGCTCACCGCCTGCACCGTCTTCGTGGCGTCCGCGAGACCCGCGCCGCAGCCGCCGGAGCAGGCGCCGGGCAGCGGACGGGCGTTGGACTTGATCGCCGACTCGATCTGGGCCGGGGTCAGCGCCGGGTTGGCCGACTCCATCAGCGCGGCGAGGCCCGCGATGTGCGGGGTGGCCATGCTGGTGCCCTGGTAGTAGGCGTACGACTCGGTGGACGGCGTCTTCGTGCCGGAGTTCAGCGTGGAGTAGATGCCGTTCGCGGTGCCGGTGCTGGTCTGGCCGCCGGGCGCCGAGATGTCCACGAGGGAGCCGTAGTTGGAGTAGGAGGCCTTGGCGCCGGTACGGCTGGTCGCGGCCACCGAGATGACGTTGTTGCAGTTGCCCGGCGAGTGGCCGGAGACGTTCTCGTTGTCGTTGCCCGCCGCCACGACCACCGTGGTGCCGCGGTTCACGGCCGCGTTGATGGCGTTCTGGGTGGCGCTGGTGCAGGCGCCGTCGCCGCCGAGGCTCATGTTGATGACCTTGGCGACGTTGCTGTTGGCGGGCACGCCGGAGACGGTGCCGCCGGACGCCCAGGTGATGGCGTCGATGATGTCGGAGTCGTAGCCGCCGCACTTGCCGAGGACGCGGAGCGGGGAGATCTTCGCGCCGTACGCGATGCCCGCCATGCCCTTGCCGTTGTTGGTGGCCGCGGCGATGGTGCCGGCGACGTGCGTGCCGTGCCAGGAGGAGCTGGAGGCCGGGACGCCGGCGCCGCACTCGTTCGCGTTGTACCAGTCGCCCGGGTCGGCCGGGTTGGAGTCGCGGCCGTCACCGTCGACGGAGACGGCGGTGTCGGCGATGAAGTCGTAGCCGCCGACGATGTTCGCGGCGAGGTCGGAGTGGGCGACGTAGCCGGTGTCGATGACGGCGACGGTGACGCCGGTGCCGGTGGTGGTGTTCCAGGCGCCCGGCACGTTCATGCCGGCGGTGGCCTCGAACAGGTCCCACTGCTTGGCGTAGTCGGTGTCGTTCGGGTCGGCCTGCGGCTTGTTCAGACGGTCCGGCACGACGTAGGCGACCTGCGGGTCGGCCCGGTACTCGGCGATGACGTCGGCGACGTCCGTCTTCGTCAGGTCCTCGCCGAGGTCGACCAGGGCGGCACCGGTGCCGAGGCGGCGCTGGAAGTCCAGCCGCTCGCCGGCCTTCTTGCCCTTGGCCACGGCGTCGGCCTCGGCGGCCTTGTTCGACTTGGCCTCGGAGGCGCCGGACTCGTAGCCGACGATGAGGCGTTCGGCGGTGACGCCGGGGGCGGCCTCGGTGCGGGCCGCGAGGTCGGCGGGTGCCTGCGGGGCGGGCTCCTGGGCGACGGCGACCGAGGCGCCGGCGGCGGTGAGCAGGGCCGCGGAGAGCGCGGCGGCGGATATCAGCTTGCGACGGGTGGACGGGGAAGTACGCAAGGGCGTGCCTTTCGTGGCCGTACTCCGGGCAGCTCGGAGCGGCGGTCGGGCGCTTCTTCGTCGAAGCGGAGGGGGGTTTACCGAAAAGCGAGCGCGTTGGCCGGCCAGGCGCGAGGTGCGTCAGCTGGGTCAGGGGTTACCTGTGGGTCAGCTGTGCTCGAACGATAGGCAAACGAAAGGTCACAGGGATACAGGGGAAACCCTCGATCCGGCCGGAAACCCACCCTCGCTGTCCGGGAGTTGACCGCTCCTGACGGGATTCGCCCGCTATGCGGGGACGGTTACCGGCTCACTACGGGAAGTACGGCGCGCCGTCCGCCCCCGGCCGCGCGCGGTCCAGCCGCAGGCCCAGCATGGCGGCGAGCCGGTGCTCGGGGTGGTCGAGGTCGAGGCCGGCCAGGGCGACGGCCCTGCGGACCCGGTAGCGCAGGGTGTCGGGGTGGACGTTCAGCTCGCGGGCGCAGGCCGCGACATCGCCGAACGCGTCCAGGTAGGGCCCGCGTAGGCGAAGACGCGGTGGCCGGTGTCCTCCACGCTGACCAGGCCCTGGGTGAGGGAGGCGAGGGTCTGGGCGAGGGAGTACAGGTCGCCGCGGTGCCCTGTGGCGGTGGCGGCGGCGCGGGCCAGTTCGGCGCGGGCCACGGTCTCCACCTCGTCCCAGCGCAGCCCGGCCGGGACGACCAGCAGGGCGACGCCCGCGGGCGCGGCGGCCGCGCGTACGTCGTCGCCGGCCTCGCGCACGGCCACGGCGACGGCCCCCGCCGCCCCGGCGGCACGCAGCGACGCCACCGCGTCGGCTCCCCGCGCGCCGACCGCCGGCACCAGCGCCCCGGCCAGTTCCCCGACGGCCTCACCGGGCTCGGCGATGACGACGGCCCCGAACCCGGCACCCCGCCCCCGCCGGACACCGACTCGGCCCCGAGCACGGCGGCGAGCCTGCTCAGGGGGCGCGGGCGGCATCGGGACCGCCGAGAACGTGGGACATGCGGCCGCAGTAGGCGAGCGGCGCGGGGTTGCCGCAAGGGTGACCGAATGCCGGCGGGGTTGCTCCGTGTCGAGGCAGTCGGGACCGCCCTGACAGGAAGAAGAGGACGGGTTGGTCACAGGGCCGCGAGAACCGGCAGGAGGGCGCGGGCTCTTGTCAGGTCTGTGGTCAGGGGGCGGTCCTCCGTCGCGCGTGGGAGGGAGCCGGTCGCCGTCATGAGGGCGGGGGCCGCCGGTGGGGACGGGTGCAGGCGGAGGGCCCGTACGGCGGTGACCAGTTCGCAGGACAGGACCGTGGCGTACGCCTCGGTGGCGCGCAGGGCCTGGCGGGCGGACTGCGAGGCGAAGCCGGCGGCCTCCTCCAGGCCGTGGGAGAGGACGGCGTGGCCGGCGGAGGCGGGGGTGGCGCAGGTGCGCAGCTCGGCGAGGGCGGAGGTGGCCGTGTACTCGAGGATCATGGTGCCGGAGCTGCCCGCCGGGCCGGTGGCGAGGAACGCGGGCAGGCCGGTGAGGTCGGGGCGGCCCAGCGCGGCGAGGCGGGCGGCCGAGAGCTGGGCGGTCTGCAGGACGGCGAGGTTCAGGGCGTCCAGGGCGAGGGCGAGCGGGGCGGCGTAGAAGCCGCCGTGGTGGTAGGCGGCCGTGCCGTCCGGGGCGATGAGCGGGTTCTCCGTGGGGCAGTTGACCTCGGTCTCCACGACGTGGCGCAGCCCGTCCGCGGCGTCCAGGGCGCAGCCGTGCACCTGGGGGAAGGCCCGGAAGCCGTACGGGTCCTGGATACGGCGGCCGGTGCCGTACGGCCGTTCCGGCAGCCCGAGCAGCCGCCGTACCTCCGCGGCGGCCCGCGCGGCGCCCGGGTACGGGCGCAGGGCGTGCACGGGTGCCGCGTAGGCCTCCGGCGAGCCGGTCACGGCGGCCAGCGAGAGCGCGGCGACGGCGTGCGTGGCGCGCAGCAGGGTGTCGAGGGTGTGCCAGGCGAGCGCCGCCTGCCCGAGCGCGAGGGCGTTGCTGCTGAGCAGCGCGAGCGCGTCGCCGGGACGGAGGGTGACGGGGGCGGGGGCGGTGCCGGGGGCGGGGTGGGGCAGCCAGGGCCGCTCGCCGATGAGGGCGAGGCCCGTCTCCGCGAGGGCCGTCAGGTCGCCGGTGCCGAGGCCGCCGTACTCGGGGACCGCGGGGTGGAGGCCGAGCCGCAGTGCCTCGGTGAGGGCGTGGACGAAGTCGGGGTGGATGCCGGAGCCGCCGGCGAGGAGCTGGTTGACGCGGACGGCGAGCATGGCGCGGACCTGGCGGGCGGGCAGCGGGGCGCCGGCGCCGCCCGCGTGGCTGCGCAGCAGGCGCAGGCCGTGGCCCGCCTCGTCGTCCGGTCCGACCGGGACCGAGCGGTGCGCTCCGACGCCGGTGCCCCGGCCGTACAGGCGCCCCGCGGCGGCAAGTCGCTGGGCGGCGCGCCAGGAATCCCGGACGCGTCGCAGCGCGGCAGCGGGCACGTCCGGTACGGCCGCGCCGTCGGCGAGCCGCGCCACGTCCGCGGCCGTGAGCCCACCGCCGTCGAGGGTGACGCGGGCGGCACCCCCGGGGGTGCGCGTCGGTTCGTCGGCGGTGGTGCTCACGGTCGGTGCGGCGGGCGGGTGCCGGGGGCGGACGTCAGTCGAGGCCGACCGACTTCAGCCAGGCCTTGGCCACGTCGAGCGGGTCCTTGTTCTCGAGCTGCACCTGGGAGTCCAGGTCGAGCAGCGTCTTGGTGTCGAGCTTGGCGGAGACCGCGTTGAGGGTGTCGACGCCCTCCTGGGAGAGGCCGCTCTTGTGAACCAGCGGGGTCACGTTGGCGAAGCCGAAGAGGTTCTTCGGGTCCTGGAGGACGACGAACTTCTCCTTGGTGATGGTCGGGTCGGTGGTGAAGATGTCCGCGGCCTGCACGGTGTTCTTCGTCAGGGCGGCCTGCGTGAGCGGTCCCCCGGCGTCGAGCGCCTTGAAGGACTTGAACTTCAGGCCGTACTCCTTCTCCAGTCCGACCAGACCCTGGTGCCGGGTCTGGAACTCGGGCGAGCCGCCGATGACCAGGTTCGGCGCGATCTCCTTCAGGTCGGCGAGGGTGGACTGCCCGGTGAGGCCGTACTTCTTCGCCGTCTCGGCGTTGATGGAGACGGAGTCCTTGTCCTCGGCGGGCGCCGACTCCAGCAGGGTCAGCTTGGTGTCGAGCTTGGTCTTGACCGCGGCGTTCACCGCCTCGACCGACTTCTGCTCGGCCTTGGGGTCGAGGTAGGCGAGCAGCGAGCCGTTGTACTCGGGCAGGACGGTGATGGTGCCGTTCTTCAGCATGCCGTAGGTGGTCTCACGGCTGCCGATGTTGGGCTTGTAGCTGACCTCGATGCCCTTGGCCTTGAGCGCCTCGCCGTAGATGTCGGCGAGGAGGATGCTCTCGGCGAAGTTGTTGGAGCCGACGACGACGGTGTCGCCGCCCACCGCCTTGTCCTCCGCGAGCGGGTTGTCGGCCTCGTCGTCGGACGAGCCGCAGCCCGCCACCAGCGCCGCGGTGACGGCGAGTGCGACGGCGGCGGCGCCGCGGTGTCGAGTTCTGGTCCAGCTGCTCTTCACGGTAGAAGTCACGTTTCCCGTTCCGGGCCGAGTGGGTGTTGGTGGTCGGTGGTGCCGGCGTCGCCGTCGATCCAATCCAGGCCTTTCTCGATTGGTCAAGGCCCCACTGATCACAATTGCCTTCAACAAGTGGCTGTTTGACGGGGCCAAGTGGCAGCTTGCGTGAGAAAAGCGAACGAACTCGCGCTGATCCTGAGCGTGTTGTAACGGATTCTTGACGTGCAGTGGCGATCGATCATCTCAAGAGGCGGTAGTCTCCCCGGAGTTGACGCCCGTCACACGGATGCGTGTCGATCAGTAACGGTCATGGATCACGGTCACGAGGGAGGCCCGATGTCCACGCGCGAGGTGGGGATCCGTGGCTTCGCCGACCGGTGGCCGTTCCGCCGCAAGCTCAACGTCCTGGTCGGCGTGCCCCTCGCCGGGCTCGGCGCGGTGCTCTCCTACCTGATCGCCGGTCAGGTCGAGCAGGCCCAGGACGCGGCCACCGCGGCACGGCTGGTCCGGGACAGCACCCAGGTCGCCACCCTGGTCGACCGGGTGGAGGCGGAGCACCAGCAGGCCATCCTGCTGTCCGTGCGCCACGAGGCGGCGGGCGCCGGCACGAAGCCCTCCCTGGAGGGCTACCGCGAGGCGCAGGACGCGGTCGACGCCCAGGTGGAGAAGGTGCGCGACACCTTCGGCGACCGGCTGCCGGACTCCGAGTCCCTGGCGCTGCGCGAGATCAGCGGCCTGGACAGCCTGCGCGCCACCATCGAGCAGGGCTACCTGCCCGCCGACAACATCGACCCCGCCTACACGGGCGCCGCCGAGGGCCTGATCGACGGGCTGGGCCTGGACCGCAACGCTGCCCTCGCGGCCACCTTCACCGGCAACCTGCTGGACTCGCTGCTGCGCGCGGACGCCGCCCACAGCTCCTTCGAGACGAGCGTCTTCTCCGCGTCGACGGGCGACTCCAACGCGCTGATCGAGTTCGTCAACGCGGTCGGCGCCGACGAGCTGTACCGGCACCAGGCCGACCGCTTCGGCCGGTTCGCCACCGAGGCGCAGGCGGCCGAGCTGCGCGGGATCGAGCACAGCGCGGCCCAGGCGGTCATCGGCCGGCAGTTCGCGGAGCTGCAGATCGACCCGAGCGGGCTGCAGGCGGGCACGCCGGAACGGATCCGGGAGAAGTTCAACGAGGCGCTGGCCGCCTACCCCGCCTATCGCGACCAGTCCGCGACCCGGCTGGAGATCACCGCCTCGCTGATCGACCAGATCGCCGACCGCGCCGACACCGCGTCCTCCGACGCCTGGTGGAACGCCGGCTGGCTGCTGGGCCTCGCGCTGCTCGGCTTCTCGCTGTGGCTCGCCTTCGCGGTGGCGGTACGCCGCTCGGTGGTGCGGCCGGTGCACGCGCTGACCGGTGCCGCCCGCACGGTCGCCGACGTCGCCGGGCGCGAACTCGCCCGGGTCGCCGACGACGACGCCGAGGACGACGCGCCGCTGCGGCTGAGCGAGGTGCCGGTGACCGCACGGGACGAGATCGGTGACCTCGCCGACGCCTTCAACCACGTCCAGACCACCGCCGCCGCGCTGCTGGAGCGGCAGGTGCTGAGCCGGCGCAACGTCGCCGAGATGTTCGGCAACGTGGGCCGCCGGGTGAGCAACCTGACCACCCGGCAGCTCGCCCTCATCGACGCGGTCGAGCGCGGCGAGACCGACCCGGCGCTGCTGGAGCGGCTGTACCGCATCGACCACATCGCGGTCCGGCTGCGCCGCAACGCCGACAGTCTGATGCTGCTCGCCGGCATCCGGGAGACCGTCCTCGACGCGGGGCCGACCGCGCTCACCAACGTGGTGCGGGCCGCGCTCGGCCAGATCGAGGGGTTCCAGCGGGTCGAGCTGCACGCCGGGACCGAGGTCATGGTGGAGCCCGACATCGTCGGCGACCTCACCCTGATGGTCGCCGAACTGCTGGAGAACGCGGTGTCGTTCTCGCCCGCCGGGAGCGCCGTCGAGGTGACGGTGCAGGGCCGCGCGGACGGGGCGACGGTCACCGTCGCCGACCACGGCCTGGGTATGAGCGCCGAGCGGCTGGCCGAGGAGAACGCCCGGCTGATCCGCCGCGAACGGCTCGACCTGATGCCGACGAAGGTGCTCGGCCTGTTCGTGGTGGGCACGCTGGCCCGCCGCTGGGACATCGGCGTCACGCTCACCCGGACGCCGGGCGGCGGTGTGACGGCCGAGGTCGTCATCCCGCCCGCGCACCTGCTGACGCCCACCGGCTCGGCCCCGGCCCTGAACAAGGACGTACGCCCGGCCGGTACGGCCACGCACGGCACGCCCGCCGCCACCGCCGAGCCGAACGCCGTACGACCGGATCGGCACCCCGCACGCCCGGAGGCCGGCGCGGCCGCCGGTACGGCGGGCGGGCCCGCGCCGCACGCCGGTGCGGAGCCCGGGCGGTCCGAGGCCGCGCACCCGCTCCCCCGGCGGCTGCCCCGGCGTGAGCCGGGTACCGCCGGCGGCGACGGCTCCCCGCTCATCCCGCGGGCCCGCACCGAGTCCGCCCCGGCGGGCGGCGGCGCCCGTCCGCTGCGCCGCCGGGTCCGCGGGGCGACCCTGCGGACGACGCTCGGCGCGGACGGCGGCCACGGTTCCCCGCGCGAGGCGGTGCCCCCGGCCGACGCGGAGGCGGTGCGCAGCTCCCTGGAGGAGTTCGAGGCGGCCGTCGAACGCGCCCACCGGGACAGCGACGGCATCGGCATCCCCCGCCCGGACGGCCTCGGCGCCCCCGGCACCGCACCCGAGACCCCCGACTCGCACCCCCAGACCAACCCCCCGGAAGGAGCGCAGAGTTGAGCGCGCAGACAGGTGGCACTCCCGCCGGAGACACCGCACCGGACGACCTGCGGGCCGCCGCAGCCGACTTCACCTGGCTGCTCAACCGCTTCGCGACCGAGACCGCGGGTGTCGTGGACGCCATCGCGGTGTCCTCGGACGGACTGCTCATCGCGGTGGCCCAGCTGCGGGAGCGAGCCCACTCGGAACGGCTGGCGGCGATCGTGTCCGGCCTGACGAGCCTCGCCGCCGGCGCGTCCGGCAACTACGGCCTGGGCGCGCTCAACAAGGTCATCATCGACCTGGAGGGCGGCCATGTGCTGGTCTCGGCGATCGGCAGCGGGGCCGTGCTCGGCGTGGTCGCCGACAAGGAGGCCAAGCTCGGCAACATCGCGTACGAGATGACGCTGTTCGCCAACCGTGCCGGTGCCGCGCTCAGCCCGCAGCTGGTGCTGGAGCTGAAGAACACCGTCGGCGCCGCGTCGACGGGCTGACCGGTCACGGCCCGCTCGCGCGAGGGCCGGCCGAGAGAGGAAGAGACCACCCATGGCGGACGGCTTCCCGCCGCCCCCGGGCCCGGACGAGGTGCCGGACCCGGCCGGCCCCGTCCCCGCCGTCCGCCCGTTCCTCGTCACCTCGGGCCGGGTGGCGGGCGCGGGCGAGGCCGCGGCCGAGCGGCCGATGCCGGTGGAGACCCAGGTGATCGCCACCGCGGAGGGGCTCGACGCGCTCGGCGGGCTCTCCTTCGAACGGCACGACATCGTGGCCGCGTGCGCGCGGCCGCAGTCCCTCGCCGAGATCGCGGCCCGGCTGCGGCTGCACCTCAACGTGGTCCGGGTGCTCGCCGACGATCTGCGGGCCGCCGGGCAGCTGGCGGTGTACGTGCCGAACGCGGCCGCCACCCATGACGCGTCCGTCCTGCGAAGGGTTATCGATGGCCTGCGCGCCATCCCCGACTCCCGAGGGGTACTCCGTGACACCGACTGAGCCCGCCACCCGCCGGGGCGCCGCCGCGCGGACCGTCGTACGGCCGCCGCTGCCGGTGAAGATGGTGAT
Source organism: Streptomyces sp. TSRI0107 (assembly GCF_001905845.1). Taxonomy (GTDB): domain Bacteria; phylum Actinomycetota; class Actinomycetes; order Streptomycetales; family Streptomycetaceae; genus Streptomyces. The sequence continues at coordinate 215,949 of NZ_LIVZ01000002.1, forward strand.
CGCGGGCGGTTTCGGGGTGGGCAAGACCACCGCGGTCGGCGCCATCTCCGAGATCGAGCCGCTGACCACCGAGGCGGCGATCACCGAGGTCGCGGCGGGCGTGGACGACCTCACGCACACCCCGCGCAAGACCACCACGACGGTGGCCATGGACTTCGGCTGCCTGACGATCGACCCGACGCTGAAGCTGTATCTGTTCGGCACGCCCGGGCAGGACCGGTTCGGGTTCATGTGGGACGACATCGTGGAGGGCGCGGTCGGCGCGCTCGTCATCGTCGACACCCGCCGGCTGGACGACTGCTACGCGGCCGTGGACTACTTCGAGCACAAGCGGATCCCGTTCGCGGTGGCGGTCAACGCCTTCGACGGCCGGGTCGAGCACGCCCTGGACGAGGTGCGCTGGGCGCTGGACGTCGCCGACCACGTCCCGGTCGTCGTGTTCGACGCCCGGGAGCGCGGTTCGGTGCGGGACGCGCTGCTCGTCGTACTGGAGCTGGCGCTGGCGCGGACCGAGACGGCGGGGGCCTAGGCCCCGTCTGAGGGCCCCGGCCCGCTCAGGTGCTGCGCCGCACCCCCGGTGAGACCGTGATGCGGGCGATCGCCCAGAACACCGCGAGGGTGGCCAGGGCGAGCAGGGCGACCAGGGCGGCGCCGCCCGCGACCTTCTCGTAGTCGCGCTGGTAGAGGCCGTCGATGATGTAGCGGCCGACGCCTCCGAAGCTGACGTAGGCGGCGATGGTGGCCGTGGAGACGATCTGCACGGCAGCCGTGCGCAGTCCGCCGAGGATCAGCGGGAGCGCCACCGGGAGTTCGACCCGCAGCAGCACCCCGGTCTCGCGCATGCCCATGCCGCGGGCGGCGTCCACGGGTGCCGGGTCGACGGAGCGCACCGCCTCGTAGGTGGTGACGAGGATGGGCGGCACGGCGAGGACGACCAGCGGGATCATCACCGGGGCGAGGCCGAGGCCGAGCAGTACGAACAGCAGGACCATCAGGCCGAAGCTGGGCAGTGCGCGGCCGGCGGTGGCGATCAGGGCGAGGGTGTTGCCGCCGCGGCCGGTGTGGCCGGTGAGCAGGCCGATCGGCAGTCCGATCGCGGCGGCGACGCCGAGCGCCATGAGTGAGTAGCCGAGGTGTTCGAGCACCCGGGTCGGGATGCCGTCGTAGCCGTGCCAGCGGGCGCCGTCGCTGAAGAACGCGTCGATGAAGCCGAGTACGTTCACGCCGCCGCCCCTTCCCGCTTGTCGTGGGTGCCGCGCGGCATCCAGGGGGTCACCAGCAGCCGCAGCAGGATCAGTACGGCGTCCACGAGGACGGCGAGGACGGCGGTGCCCACCACGGACAGCCAGATCAGGCGCGGCTGATTGTAGATCATGCCGCTGTTGAGGAGATTGCCGAGCGCCCCCTGGTTGCCGATCAGCATGCCGACGCTGACGAGGGAGATGCTGGACACCGACGCCACCCGCAGCGCGGCGATGATGGCGGGCGCGGCGATCGGCAACTGCACCTGGAGGTAGCGCCGGACGGGCCCGAAGCCCATGGCGGTGGCGGCGTCCAGGGTCTCCCGCGGCACCGAGCGGACGCCGTCGACGATCGCCGGGACGAACACGACCAGGCTGTAGACGGCGAGCGGAATCATCACCGTGATCTCGCTCTGGCCGGTGTAGTCGATGAGGACGACGAAGAAGGCGAGCGAGGGGATCGCGTACAGCACGGTCGTGATGCCCAGCACCGGCGGGTACAGCCAGCGCAGCCGGACGCACAGCTGGGCGACGGGCAGCGCCACCAGCAGCCCGGCCAGCACGGGCAGCAGCGCCTCGCGCAGGTGCAGGGCGATCAGCCCCCAGTAGCTGTTCTGGAGGTCGCTGGTCATGTCGAACAGGCCGTTCATCGGACGGCCTTCTCGACGCGTCCGGCGTCGGTGCGCCGTTCGGCGTGCGCCCCGCGGATGGCCTCCGCGATGGCCTGCTGGGACACCACGCCGGCCGCCCGGCCCTCCCCGTCCACGGCGACCGCCCACCCGGTGGGCGACAGGACCGCGCAGTCGAGGGCGGCCCGCAGCGAGTCGGTGTCCTTCCGGAACGGCCGCCCGCACGGCAGCAGCCGCTCCGGCCGGATGTCCCCGGCGGCCAGGTCGCGCGGCGCGACCCAGCCGAGGGGCTTGCCGTCGAGGCCGGTGACGAGGAGGTAGGGGGCGCCGGCGGTGTCGCGGGCGGCGATCTGCTCGGCGGTGGCGTCGACGGCGACGATCGGCGTGGTCAGCAGTTCCAGCCCGGCCGCGGTGAAGAAGGAGAGCCGGCGGATGCCCCGGTCGGCACCGAGGAAGTCCTCGACGAAGTCGTCGGCGGGGTTGCTCAGCAGTTCGGCGGGCGGCGCGAACTGGGCGAGCCGGCCGCCGGTGCGCAGCACGGCGACCATGGTGCCGAGTTTGACGGCCTCGTCGATGTCGTGGGTGACGAAGACGATGGTCTTGCCCAACTCGTCCTGCAGTCGCAGCAGTTCGTCCTGGAGGCCCTTGCGGACGACGGGATCGACGGCGGAGAACGGCTCGTCCATGAGGAGGACGGGCGGGTCGGCGGCCAGCGCGCGGGCCACGCCGACGCGTTGCTGCTGGCCGCCGGAGAGCTGGTAGGGGTAGCGGCGGGCGAGTGAGGCGTCGAGGCCGACCCGCTCCATCAGTTCCCGGGCGCGGGCGCGTGCCTTGTCCTTGCGCCAGCCGAGCAGGCGGGGCACGGTGGCGATGTTGTCGACGATCGTGCGGTGCGGGAAGAGCCCGGCGTGCTGGATGACGTAGCCCATGGACCGGCGCAGTTCGCTGACGGGCTGCCGGCGGATGTCGGCGCCGTCGAGGTGGATGGTGCCCTCGCTGGGCTCGACCATCCGGTTGATCATCCGCAGGGTCGTCGTCTTGCCGCAGCCCGACGGTCCGACGAGGACCGTGATCGAACGGTCCGGTATCTCCAGTGAGAGCCGGTCGACCGCCACCGTGCCGTCCGGGTACCGCTTGGTGACTGTATCTATCCGTATCAAAACGCCGAACACCCTTCGGGTTTGGCAGCTGCTGTGCGCTCGCGCCGGGCGGCGGGCCGTTGCGGGGAGAGTCTAGACCGGTTGTATGGCTACCAGATCAACAGACCACCGCCGATTCCCGCTGCCCGCAGGGCAGTTGCCTCGATGCCGGACAGCCGGGCGCCGATGTGCCGCGCGTGCTGGTCGGCGGTGCGGTCGGCGGGGCAGGTGCGCGCGGCGAGTTCCCCGAGCCCGTCGCGGACCAGGGCGCACTCGCGCAGGAAGGCGGGGATCTCCTCCGGGGCGACGAGGTCGCCCTTGACCAGGGCCGGGAGGAAACGGGCGCCCAGCTCCCGGATCGCCCGCGACCCCCAGACCCTGGTCCGCCAGCGCTCCGGCCCGGCCAGGTCGCAGGCGCCGTCCGGGGTTTCGAGGATGTCGATGTCCCCGTCGGCCCGGACCAGGAAGACCTCGACCGTCAGACTCATGCGCCCAGTGGATCACGCCGCGGCGAGCGGCACGCCCGGCGTGCGCCGCACCCGGTGTCCGGTGTCGACGGCGTACACCTCGCAGCCCTGCTGCCCGGCCGCCCAGGCGACTCCGTCCGGGCCCAGCGCGAAGGCGGCGGTGGCGACGGTGTCGGCCTCGGTGAGGGTGGGCGCGACGACGGTGACGCCGAGGAGGCCGGTGGACGGGCGGCCGGTGCGGGCGTCGAGGATGTGGTCGCCGCGCTCGTAGCGCCCGGAGGTGGCGACGGCGCCGTCGGTGAGCTCCAGCACCGCGCACACCCGGTCGGCGTGTTCGGGGTGCCGTACGCCCACCCGCCAGGGCCCGCCCGCGACGACGACGTCTCCCCCGGCGTTGAGGCAGAACCGCCGCACCCCGGCGCCGGCCAGCAGATCCGCCGCGCGCTGCACCGCCCAGCCCTTGACGACGGCGCACGGGTCGAGGCGGCGCCCGGGCGGGCGTACGTCGAAGGCGCCGCCGGTGGCGACCCGGTACCGCTCGGCGATGGTCAGCACCTCGGCGAGGCCGGCGCTGACGTCCTCCGGGCGGAGCTCGCCCCGGTCCAGGCGGGACACCTCGCTGTCGGGCCGGAACGGGCTGAACCGCGCGTCCGCCTCGCGCAGCCAGGTGTAGACCGCGTCCGCCAGGCCCTCGGGGACGCCGGTGTCGTCGATCCGCAGCGACACGGGGAAGCCCATGACGTGCTCGACGCGCCGCACCTCAGGCCCCCCGCGCGTCGAGCGCGGCCTGCAAGGACTCCCGGTAGCCGTCGCTGGTGACCGTCGCGCCCGACACCGTGTCGATGTCCGCGCTCTGCGCCCGCAGCGTCTCCTCGATCAGCCGCGGCACCGCGTTCGTGGTCTGCGGGTGGTTCGGCTGCTTCAGCATCCGCACGGAGGCGATCTCGTCGCCCTCGAACGTCACCTCGACCTGCACGTCCCCCTTCTCCGTGGCGACGGTCGGACCCGCCACCACCCGGGACGCTCCCGAGGGGCCGGAGGGGGCGGACGACGGTGCGGAGGGTGTGGCGGGCGCGGGGGCCGCCGAAGTGTCGCCGGTGGCCGGGGCGTTCTGGGACGGTGTGTAGCGCCAGACGGGGATCAGCCCGGCCACCGTCAGGACCAGGACGGGCAGTGCTCGCTTCACGGTGTTCTCCTCGTACCTTTCGTTCCCGTCGACCTCGTCGGCCCCGTCGGTCCCATCGGTCCCGTCGGTCCCGTCGGTCCCGTCATTCCTGTCGCGTCCGTCATCCGGCCAGGCTGAAGCGCTCGAAGTGGATCTGCGGGGCCGGTACGCCCAGTTCGCGCAGGCTGCGCCGGACCGCGGCCGTCATGCCGGGCGGGCCGCAGAGGTAGACGTCCCGGTCGGCGATGTCGGGGACCAGGCGGGCCAGTTCGGCCGGGGACAGCTTGTCCGGGGTGACGGGGCCGGTGACCAGGTACAGTTCGGCGCCCTTGGCGTGCGCCAGCTCGCGCAGCTCGTCGTGGAGCACGGCGTCCCGTTCGGTGGCGACACGGTGGATGACGACCGCGTGGCCGTGCAGTTCCTCCAGCAGTGCCCGGATCGGCGTGACTCCGACGCCGCCCGCCACGAGTACCGCGTCGGGGCGGGTGCGGCGCATCGTGGTGAACGCCCCGTAGGGGCCCTCGGCGAAGACCCGGGTGCCGACTTGGAGCCGGCGCAGTGCGGCGCTGCCGTCACCGGCCGCCTTGACGGTCAGCCGGAGGGTGCGGCCGTCGGGCGCCGCCGACAGGGAGAACGGGTTGGCCTGCCACCAGCGGTCGCGGGTGAGGAACCGCCAGAGGAAGAACTGGCCGGCGCGGGCGGGCAGCCGGTCGAGGTCGCGGCCGGTGACGTAGACGGAGACGACGTTGTCGTTCTCGGGGACGACGGCGGAGACGCGCAGCTGGTGGCGCAGGTTCCGCCACAGCGGCAGCACCAGTCGGCCCACGAGCACCGAGCCGAGGACGACGCCCCACAGGGTCCACCAGTAGGCGGTGGCGGCGGGCGAGGCGACGAAGGTGGTGCCGACGGTGACCTGGTGGGTGAAGGCGAGGACGACCGCCACGTAGGTGTACAGGTGGATGAAGTGCCAGGTCTCGTAAGCGAGTCGGCGCCGCGCGAACCGGGCCGAGACGGCGCCGACGACGAGGATCAGGGCGAGGGCGACCACCGCGCGGAGCACGCCTTCGACGGTCTCGGCGAGGTCCACCAGCTGGTTCACCGGGTCCAGTCCGGACGAGTCGGCGTAGCCGAGGGTGATGAACACGGCGTGCGCGAGCAGGGTCCACAGCAGCGCGAAGCCGGTCCAGCGGTGCCACAGGGTGAGCCGGTCCATGCCGATCCGGCGGTCGAGCCAGGGCAGCCGGGCCACCAGCAGCAGCTGGAAGGCCATGAGGAGGGCGCCGTACAGGCCGGCGAGCCGGCCGGTCACGACGAGGGCGTTGGCGGCGAATCCCGCCTGGACGAAGAAGAAGGTCACCACGGCCGCGTTGGCGGCGAGCACGGCGTACAGACCGGTGCGCGCCACCACCTCGGGACGGATCGCCGTGGGGGGCCGGGGAGGCGATTGGACGGTCGTCACGGACGGCAACTCCTGGATCGGGGACCTGAGAACACCGAGCTTCGCCGTCCCGACCTGTCGATTTCCTGTCGTACAACTTTCAAGTGGGTATCGATCCGTGCCCGCGCCGGACACCGGCCCGGTGGGGCCGGGCGCGTCACGCACTATGAACGGGTGGAGAAAGTACGACTGCTCGTCGTGGACGACGATCCGCCCATCGCCGACCTCGTCGCCACGGTCGCCCGCTACGAGGGCTGGGACGCCGTCACCGCGAACACCGGCGAGCAGGCGCTGCGCCGGGCGGCCGAGTTCCGCCCGGACATCGTGGTGCTCGACCTGATGCTCCCCGACCTGGACGGCTTCGGCGTCCTGGACCGGCTGCGCCGCTCGGGCACGATGGTGCCGGTGGTGTTCCTCACCGCCCGGGACGGCGTCGCCGACCGGGTGGCGGGGCTGACCCGGGGCGGCGACGACTACCTGGTGAAGCCGTTCGCGGTGGAGGAGCTGATGGCCCGGCTGCGCACCGTGCTGCGGCGCAGCACCGGGCCCGGGTTGCAGCGGTCGGTGCTGCGCGTCGGGGACCTGACGATGGACGAGGACACCCGGCAGGTGCGGCGCGGCGACGCCCTGCTGACGCTCACTCCGACCGAGTACGAGGTGCTGCGCTATCTGATGCGCAAGTCGCCGACCGTGCTCACCAAGGCGCAGATCCTCGACCACGTGTGGGAGTACGGCTTCGGCGGCCGCTCCAACGTGGTGGAGCTGGTCGTCAGCAGGCTGCGCCGCAAGCTGGACGAGGCCGGCGGCGGGCCGCTGATCCACACCGTGCGCGGCTTCGGGTACGTGATCCGGCAGGCCGCCGAGTGAGACGTGCGAGGCGCCTGCTCGCCCGGATGCGGCGGGCCCGCCGCGGGATGCGGCTCGGCACCCGGCTGGCGCTGGGCCTGGGAGCGCTGTCGCTGGTGGCGTTCGCCGTGGTCGGCACCGCCCTGACCGCGTACATGCGGGACTACCTGGAGCGGCAGCTCGTCGACCAGATGCGGCTGGTGCAGACCGTGCAGTCCAAGGACGCCGCGGAGCACGGCATCGTGCGGCGCAAGCCGTACTACGGCTGGTACACCGCGGTGTACGACGTGACGGGCGGCGACGCGAGGCTGCGCCGGCCCTCCGACGTCCCCGCCGACACCAGCGCGTTCGCCGACCTCGCCGAGACGATGGCCCGCACCGGCGCCGACCCCCTCGCCCGGACCGCGAGGATCGACGGCGAGGGCGTCTTCCAGCTGCGCGGCTGCGAGGTCGAACCCGGGGTGGTGCTGGTCAGCGCGGCCCCCACGCAGGACATCGACGACACCGTACGGCAGCTGATCACCGTGCAGGTCGTCGCGTTCGCGCTGGCCCTGCTGGCGCTGGTGGTGTTCGGGCGGCGGATGCTGCGGCGCGGCCTGAAGCCGCTCAGCGACATGGCGCGCACCGCGCACGGCATCGCCTCGCACGATCTGAGCGAGTCGGCGGCCCGGTTGCCGCTGCGCGCCCCGCGGGCGGGCGGCGGGCCGGAGGTGGAGGAACTGCGCACCGCGTTCAACACCATGCTGGAGCACATAGACGACTCGCTCGCGGTGCGGGCGGAGGCGGAGCAGCGGCTGCGCCGGTTCGTCGCGGACGCCTCGCACGAGCTGCGCACCCCGCTGATGTCGGTGCGGGGTTACGCGGACCTGTTCCAGTACGCGGCCGCCAACGAGCCGGGGGAACGCGAGCGGCACCTGGCGCGGCTGCGCGCGGAGGCCGCCCGGATGGGCGTGCTGCTGGACGACCTGCTGCTGCTCGCCCGGCTCGACGCGGCCGAGGTGGAGACACCGCTCAGGATGGCGGAGGCGGACCTGGTGGAGCTGGTGGAGCAGGCCGCCGACGCGTTCCGGGCGGGTCACCCGGACCGTCCGCTGACCGTGCGGACGCCGGGCGGGCCGGTGCCGCTGCGGCTCGACCCGCAGCGCGTCCGGCAGGTGCTGGACAACCTGCTCACCAACGCGGCCGTGCACACCCCGGCCGGGACCGACGTGTGCGTGGCGGTCTCCGTCACGGCCGGGGCGGCCCTGGTCCGGGTCACCGACGCGGGGCCCGGCATTCCCGCCGCCGACCGGGAGCGGGTCTTCGACCGCTTCTACCGCGTGGACAAGGCCCGCAGCCGCGACCGGGGCGGCAGCGGCCTCGGCCTGTCGGTGGCCCGCTCCCTGGTACGGGCGCACGGCGGCACGATCGAGGTGGCGAGCGAACCGGGCCACACGGAGTTCACGGTCCGGCTGCCGGTGCCCTGAGGTCACATGTCCCGGTGCACCACATGCCCCCCGGTCACGGTGAGCCGCACCGGGGCCTCGGCGACCTCGTCCGCCGGGGCCTGCACCGGGTCGAGGGCGAAGGCGGTCAGGTCGGCGCGGAAGCCCACGGCGATCCGTCCGGCGACGGCCTGCTCACCGGCGGCGAGGGCCGCGTGGGTGGTGCAGCCCTCCAGGGCCTGGAGGCCGGTGAGACCCGCCCGCGCGGAGGCCGCTCCGCGGGGTGCCCGTGCCGTCGCCAGCACCGCGCGGGCGTCGTGGTGGGCGATCGGCCAGTCCGAGCCGAGCGCGACGACCGCGCCCGCGTCCCGCAGGTCCCGCAGCCGCCAGGCCCGCCCGGCACGCGTCTCGCCCAGCCGCAGGGACCACTCGTCGGAGCGGTCGGCCCGGGTGTAGCCGGTGTGCGGGGGCTGCATGGAGGCGATGACGCCGAGCCGCGCGAACCGGCCGATGGTGTCGTCGGGCACCGACTCGATGTGCTCGACGCGGTGCGTGAGCCGCGCGTCCGGTCCGAGCGCCTCGACGGTGTCGAGGACGTGGCGTACGGCCGCGTCCCCGATGGCGTGGGTCGCGGTGCGCACTCCGGCGCGGTGCAGGAATCCGACGGCGTCGCTGTACGCGGCCGGGTCGGGCCAGAACGCCTCGGTGCCCTGGCCGTGGCAGTCCGGGTGCTCCAGCCAGGCGGTGCCGCCCTCGACGGTGCCGTCCATGAAGAACTTCACCCCGCCGACCCGCCAGTGCCGCCCGCCGAGGCTCTGGGCGGCGACCAGTTCGTCCAGGTCGTCCCGGTCGGCGCCCGGCATGCACCAGGGGGCGAAGCGCAGCCGCAGCGGGAGCACGGTCTCCTCCGCCACGGCGCCGACGAGCTCCGGGTCGCCGAGGTCCATGACATGGGCGCCGGTGAGTCCGGTGGCCGCCATGGCGGACAGCAACTCGACGAGGCGGGCGCGCCGTTCGGCGTACGACGGGCGGGGCATGACGGCGGTGACCAGGTCCATCGCGGCGTGCTCCACGAGGTGCCCGGTCAGCCGGCCGTCGGCGTCGACGGCGAGGTGGGAGCGCTGGGCGAACGTCCGGGGGCCGGTCACGCCCGCCGCGTTCAGCGCTGCCCCGGTGACGAGGGCGGAGTGTCCGTCGTACAGCCGCAGGAAGGCCGGGGTGCCGGGCAGTACGTCCTTGATCAGGGCGCGGTCGACGGGGCGTCCGCCGAACACGTTGTGGTCCAGGCCGAAGCCCACCACCCAGCCGTCGGTCCGCTCCGCCGAGGCGAGCGCCGCGCGCAGGCCGTCGAGGTCGGTGACCGTGGACAGGTCGAGCCCGGTGGCCATGTCCAGGCCCCACACGGGGTGGCTGTGGCCGTCCACCAGGCCGGGCACGAGGCAGGCGCCGCCCAGGTCGATGACCTCGGTGCCCGGTCCCCGCCAGTCGCGTACGTAGGCGTGGTCCCCGACGGCGGCGATCCGCCCGTCGCGCACGGCGACCGCGTCGGCGTACGGCCGTTCGGGGTCGAGGGTGCGGACTCGGGCGCCGGTGAGGACGAGGTCGGCGGAGGGCATGCGGGCTCCTTGTCGTACGGAGTGGGGCGGGTGTGCGGGTGCCGGGGGGTCAGTCCGCGCGGCGGGCGGCCGGTTCGGGGACGCCGTGAGCGTCGGGTTCGAGGGCCGGGTCCGCGTCCGGCTCGGCGGCGAAGCGCTCGTAGACCTCGGGCCGGCGCCGGCGCAGGGCTTGGGCGAGAGCGAGTCCGGCGAGGAAGACGGCGGGGACGAGGGCGACGAGCACGGTGTTCACCGTCGGGGAGGCGCCGGTGAACTGGTCCAGGTGGGCGACGACGAGGGCGATGGCGGCGGCGAGCAGCAGCGCGGCCACGACCGGCGCGACCACGGTCCGCAGGGCACCCTCCCGGTGGCTCACGCGCCGGAAGTACAGCGGCACGGCCAGCGCGGCGAGCAGTTGCAGCGCCATCAGGCCGAGCATCCCGGGCGTGTTGACCCACAGCAGCAGTTGCCCGTACGGGTCGGCTCCGGCCAGCGCGAAGGCGAGGACGACGACGGCGCCGAGGACGGTCTGGGCGAGGCCCGCGACGTAGGGCGAGCCGTGGCGCGGGTGGACCCGGGCCAGCGCCTTGGGGAGCACCCCTTCCTCGGCGAGGGCGAGGCCGTAGCGGTTGATGGCGTTGTGGAAGGCGAGCAGGGAGGCCAGGACGCTGGTGACGATGAGGATGTGCATCAGGTCGGCCGCCCAGGCGCCGACGTAGGTGGTGATGGCGGTGAAGAACAGCCCGGCCGGGTCGTCGCCGGCGGCGGCGACGACCTCCGCGTCGCCGAACGCCTGGATCGCGATCCAGACCACGAACGCGTAGAAGAGGCCGAGGAAGCCGACGGCGGCGTAGGTGGCGCGCGGCACGGTCCGCGCGGGGTCCCGGGCCTCACGGCGGTAGATGACGGTGGACTCGAAGCCGGTGAACGCGGCGAACGCGAAGGCGAGCACCACGGCCAGGCCGGGCACGAACACGTTGCCGGGCGCGAACGAGGCGAGGGACAGGCCGTCGGCGCCGCCCTTCACGAGGACTCCCCCGGCGAGCAGGACCAGGATGCCGGTCTCGGCGACGAGCAGGACGCCGAGGAGCTTGGCGCCGAAGTCGATGGACCGGTAGCCGCCGTACCCGATGAGCAGCAGCCCGGCGAGCGACACGGGCAGCCAGGGGATGTCGGCGCCGGTCAGGGCGTGCACGGTGTCCTGGGTGGCGGTGCCGAGGAGGCCGTAGACGCCGATCTCCATGCCGTTGTAGCCGATCAGGGCGAGCAGGGCTGCGCCCATGCCGACACCGCGGCCGAGCCCGCGGGTGATGTACGCGTAGAAGGCGCCGCCGCCTCGGACGTGGCGGCTCATGGTGGTGAAGCCGACGGCGAAGACGGCGAGGGTGATCCCGGCGAGCAGATAGCCGACCGGGGCGCCGATCCCGCCGAGCAGGATCGCCAGTGGGGCGACGCCTGCCATGACGGTGAGCGGGGCGGCGGCGGAGACGACGAAGAAGGCGATGTCGGCGGTGCCGAGGGAGCCGGAGCGCAGGGCCGGGGCGGTGTGGCTCTGGCCGGTGGAGCTGGTGACGGGCACGGGCGAGGGCCCTTCTGGCTGCGTGAGGGACGTGGGGACGGGCATGCGGGGTGTCCGGCGCCGGTAAACCTAAAGGCTTTCGGTTTTCGCAATGTAGCCTCATCCTCGGACAGCCGGGAAGACCCTTGAGGGGGACACACGCCATGGGACGGCCGCGCACGCCCCTGCTCGACCGGGAGCGCATCACCACCACCGCACTCGAACTCGTCGACGAGCAGGGCGAGTTCAGCGTCCCCCAGATCGCCCGCCGGCTCGGTGTGCAGACGGGCTCGGTGTACCACCATGTGGACGGCCGGGACGGCATCGTCGAGCTGCTGCGCGAACGGGTGGCGGAGGGCATCGACCCGGGGACCCTCGACGAGCGCCCCTGGGACCGGGCGCTGGCCGCCTGGGCGCGCTCCTACCGGGCGGCCTTCGCGGCCCACCCGCGCGCCATCCCGCTGCTGATGGCCTCACCGGTCCGCGCGCCCCGCGTCCTCGCGCAGTACGAGCGCGCGGTCGCGCTGCTGCTGGCGGCGGGCTTCCCCCTGCCCGAGGTCATGCCGGTCGTCACCGCCCTGGAGAACGTGGTCCTCGGCTCGGCCCTCGACCTCGCCGCCCCCGAGACCATGTGGGAGGTCGCCGACGACACCGCGACCCCCCGGCTGGCCGAGGCCCTGGCGGCCGTCGGCGGGCACCGCGCGGACCGGGGCTTCGACATCGCCCTGGAAGGCTTCCTCGCCGACGCGCGGCGCAGGCTGGCGGAGGCGTGAGACAACTCGTGCGGTACCGGCGAACGTTCGCGGCGTGCGGAAAACGTTTGATCGAGCCCGCACCCGGCGTCTAGGGTCGGCGACCGACGGCGTGTAGCTCAGCAGCAGAGCACCGGGCTTCCTACCCGGAGGGCGCAGGGGCGGAACCTGCCACGCCGGCTTATGAACGACAACGCTGAGCAGCAGCCTCTCACCGTGTCCGCGTCCTACGCCCACGCCCAGCTGGCCAGGGCCTTCGTGACCGCGCTGACCCACGAGGACGCCGCGACCCGGGACCGGGCGTCGGCACGCGGGCAGCGCTGGCGTGCCGTGCTCGCCGGGATGGCCGACGGCCGGCTGAGGATCGGCTCCCGCACCCCGGTGCGCGGCTTCCCGGTCTGGGTGACCCCCGAGGTGGTGCGCGGCGGCTTCGCCACCGGAGCGCCGAGCGCCGGCGGCCCCCTGCAGCCGTACGAGAGGGAACTCGCCCGGCGGTTCGGGGTGCCGGCCGACCGGCGGGCGCTGTTCGACCACTGCCTCACCGAGGCCGGTCTCCACTGGCTGTGGGAACTGCTGGACGACGGCCGGTACGAGGTGACGGTCCCCGAGGAGGCCGCGCTGCTCACCGCCGCCTGGCTGGTGCGCCACGGGGAGGCGGCCGACGCGCTGGACCTGCTGGCGGAACTGGGGCCGTTCGCCGGGGAGTTGCGTTTCCTGCCCCGGCCGACGGAGCGGCCCGCTCCGAGGGACGCCGAGGCGGTGCACCGCAGGACCGCCTCCGACGCCGCCGGCACCCTGCGACGGCGGCGGCCCAGCGAGGCCGTCGAGACCGAGCGCGAGGCGCTCACCGTATGGGCGCCGTTCGGCGACGAACTGCTCGCGCACTGGCTGGAGACGGCCGACGACGACGGCCGGGTGCTCGCGCGCACCCCGGACGCCGCCTGGCCGGCGCGCGGCGCGGCCCTGCTCGACCGCTACCGGCGGCTGGCCGCGAAGCACGACCTGTGCGGAAAGCACCGCAACCCCAAGGAGAACCTGGGCATCCTGCGCGGCGCACTGGAGGAGACGGTCGCCGGACGGCCGCTGGACCCGCGCCGGCTGGGTCTGCTGCGGCAGGCGGTGACGGGCATGGTGCGGCGGCGCGGCCTGCCCGGCTCCGCCCCGCACACGGCACTGCGCGACCGGCAGGCACGGCAGGCGGCGCTCCCCTCCTACCACGCGCTGGCCCGGCTCGTGGTGGGCCGGCTGGCCGCGCTGCCCCAGGACACCGGCGTCCCGGACCCGGAGCCGGTGCTCGCCCCGGTGACGGAGGAGGAGAGCCGGGAGACCCGCCTGCCGGCCGGGGCCGTCCTGCCGCCGGCGATCCGGCGGCCGGTGGAGGCGGCGCTGAGCGCGCCCGTCGGCACCCTGGTGGACCGGGGTGTCGTCCCGTCCGCCGAGGTCCTGGCCGAGCTGGTGCCGCAGCTGGTCGCCGCGACCACCGCGCAGGCGTACCGCGACGAGCCGCTGCGCACGCTGATGGCCGCCGCCTACCGGGCCTTCCGCAACCGCCGCTCCCTGCTCCTGCTCGACCTGGAACGTCAGGTGCGGGTGGAGGAGCTGCCCTGGGTACGGGCGGTGGCCGGGCACCGCGAGGACGCCGCCGCCGGCACGTCCGCGCTGACCGTGCTGCGGCAGCTCGGCGAACTGGCGGTGCGGGCCTTCCCGGGCACGATCCTGCCCAACCCGCTCGTCCGTGAGCTCGGCGTGCTCGGCCGCCAGGCGGACCTGGACGCCCCGTTCGTGGAGGAGCTGGCCGCGGACATCTTCATGGGCACGTTCAGCCCGAAGTTCCTCACGGCGGCACGGATCGCGGCCGAACTGCTCACCGGCACGCTCTACGAGCGCTACTACGGCATCGACTACCGCGCGATCCGCGACCTGGCGATCGCCGAGACGGGCTCGGCCCCGAGCCGTGGGCGCGGCGCCCGCACGTCCCCGGGGTTCGCGCGGCTCTGCGCCGAGCGGGCGGGTACGACCGTCGGCCCGTCCTGGTCGGCGGCGGCCAACGGCAGGACCATCGAGCAGGCGCAGATCCTGACCACGCACAACCTGGCCACACTGGTGTCCCGGGCCGGCATCACCCCGGAGCCCGGCTGGCCGGCGCTGCCCCGCCACTCCTTCACCACGGTCTGCCGCCTGACCGCCCGCATCCACAACCACCCGCGCCCGCTGGCCACCGTCAAGGACACCGCGTACGCCTGGCGCCAGATGCTCTTCCACCTGTCCCTGTGCGCACCGGCCGAGCAGCGCGCCACCCTCGCGTGGCTGGACGAGGAGACGGCCCGCCACCCGTCCCACGTCGCCACCCGCCTGGCACCGGCCCTGCACGGCCTGCGCCGGGTCGCCGAGGGCGGCGCCTTCGACGCGGACGGCACGGCGGACGGGGGGCGGGGGCGGCGGCTGCTCGGCTGGACGACGGAGCGGCACTGGCTGCCGGCCGGCTGACGGGCGCGGACGCCGGCCGGCGGCTGCGGGCGCGGCCTCAGGTGCTGTCCTGCCTGAAGTGGCCCTGCACCGCGGCGCGGCTCGTCGCCAGGTGGTGCAGGACCAGGGACTCGACGCGGGACACGTCCCGCTGCGCGATGGCCTGGTAGAGCGCCTCGTGTTCCTCGGCGATGCCCAGCAGGTCGTCGTGCCGCCCGAGGAGCCAGCGCAGCCGGCTGCGCAGCACGCCCTCGAGTTCGCTCAGCAGCTCGTTGCCGGCGAGCGAGATGACCGTCTGGTGGAAGTCGGCCGCGGCGCGGTGGGCCGCCTGGCAGGGGCGCGTGGGTTCAGCTGGTGAGGCTCTCCAGGAGCCGGCGTTCGGCAGCCGTGAACTGCGGCTCCGTGAGCGTCGGCCGCAAAGGACCGACAAGGGCTGACAGCAGGGCTCCGGGGCGGACGAGTGAGGGAGGCGTGGCCTGGAGGGCCAGGACGTCCGTCAGGGCCGTGGCCGCGTGGAACGAGCCCGTCGCGGTGCGGGACAGGCGGCTGACGTAGCGGTGCAGCAGCCGGTCGGCGACGTTCGGGCGCTTGCCGGTGGTCGTGGGGAAGTGGATGTCCTGGCCCACCGAGAGCGCCCACGCGGTGTCCACGCGGCGGGCGATGGCGCGCTGGGCGCGGCGGGCGACGCCGGGGGCCGGTCCGTTCGAGAGGGCGTCCCTGAGGGCGACGGCGCCTTGTGCCGCCGCCGACATGCCCTGCCCGTAGAGGGGGTTGAAGGCCGCGACGGAGTCCCCGAGCGCCACCAGGCCCTCCGGCCACACGGTGAGCCGTTCGTAGTAGCGGCGCCGGTTGGCGGTGCTGTGGGTGACCGTCACGTCGGAGAGCGGTTCGGCGTGCCGGAGGAGGTCCGCCATGATCGGATGACGCAGGGTGCGGGCGAAGGGTTCGAAGGCGTCGGCGTCCCGGGTGGGATGGCCGCCGGGCGCGCCCATGAGGCTGACGTGCCAGCGCTCCCCCTCGATCGGCAGGATGCCGCCGGCGTTGCCGGGCCGGGGCAGGCTCGGGTCGGCCTGGACGCCGACGACGGGCCAGCCCTGGGTGGGCACGGGGGCGCGGTAGAAGCGGCTGGCGTAGACGAGCCCGGAGTCGATGTGGTCCTGGGTGAGCCCGGTGATGCCGAGGCCGGTGAGCCATTCGGGCATGCGGGAGCCCCGGCCGGAGGCGTCGACGACCAGGTCGGCGCGGATGTCCGTCTCCGTGCCGTCGGCGCCGCGGACCCGCACGCCCGTGACGCGGTGGCGGTCGCCGAGGAGCCCGACGGCCCTGGTGTGCGTGCGCGCGCCGACCCGGTGGTCCTTGAGGACCAGCGCCCGGACGACGGAGTCGGTCAGGTCCCGGCTCGCGGTGATCAGGTGGTGGGTGGCCCGCCGCCAGCGGCGGTACCAGCCCTCGGGCGAGTAGATGAGCATGTCGGTGGTCACCGGTATGCGGTGGGCGCCCGCGGCGAGCAGCGCGTCGACACTGCCCGGCAGCAGGGTCTCGAACGCCTCGACGCCGCCGGTCTGCAGGAAGTGGATGTGGGCGGCCTGGGGAACGCCGGTGCGCGGCTCGGGGCCTTCGGGGAGTTCGTGGGCCTCGATGATCTCGACGGTGTCGACGTGCTCCTTGACGGCCGCCGCGGCGAGCATCCCGGCGATGCTGCCTCCGACGACGACAGCGTGGACGGGACGGTGGGGCGGCGTTTCACTCATGATGGGCTGCTTTCTGCGGAGGCACGTGGTGGTGAAGGAGGTCGTGGACGACGGACGAGGCGAGCGCCCTGGATATCGGCACCAGGTCCTGTGGGCGCCACACCGCGCCGTGACCGACGTCCAACGGCTGGTCTTTCAGGGCGCGTTGGCGCTCGCGGGCGACGAGGATCATGGCCGCGTCGGCGGTGACCGCCGCGTCGGACGCGTCGCCGTCACGGACCGCCGCGCGGTAGGCCGCCTCGCGGACGTCGGCGTCGCAGTAGGGGCTCAGCGCGAGGATGGCGTCGTAGAGGGCCGTCCTGCGTCCGGTCAGGAGCACGGCCGGCGGGGTGCGCCACCACGGCAGCGAGGCGCGGATTGCGCCCGGTGTGGGGACGTCCCGCAGGGCCCGCCACAGCGGTGCGAGCTGCCGCAGCTGCCGTACGACCCGGGCGGTCTCGACGACGTGCGGGCCGGCCAGCGGTACGGCGAAGCCGAGGGCGCCGAGGACGCAGGCGGGGGCGGCGAGCAGCGGGGAGACCCGGTCCACGAGGAAGTCCAGCCGGTGCCCCGTCCACCGGGCCACCACCGCGACCAGTCGCATGACGTCGTAGCACACGATGATCAGGTAGGCGGGCGCCAGGATGCGCAGGCCCGCGCGGAGCGAGCCGTGCACCCTCGCGGACCAGCGCCAGCACAGGGTGCTCGCGGCCGCCATGGCCACCGTCTGGGCCACCAGGTAGAGGACGATCATCTCCCGGATGTACGGCGTGGTGGCGTAGTGCGCGTCGAACAGCGCGGGCTGCTCCACCGGGGCGCTGCCGGCCCGGAACAGGACGGCGATGGCGAGGACGGTCAGGCTGTAGGCGGTCACGCACAGCCGGGACAGCCGCCGGGTCCGCTCCGGGGGAGCCGGCCGCCAGTTGATGATCAGCAGCAGGCTGGCGCCGGAGAACGCGGTCGTCGTCACGTAGACCACGGGAGCGGCGAAGTTGGGGACGCCCGTCAGCCGGTTCAGTCCCTCGATGGACTCCGGGGCGGCGAGGATCATCAGGCAGCCCGCGGAGAAGAGCAGCAGGCAGGCCGCGCGTAACAGGGTGTCGTGGCGTCTGCGGGCCAGCGCGGGGATCTTCATGGCGCACACCAGCAGCAGCATGAGCCCGCACACGTAGAAGCCGAGACTGCTCGGTCCGGATGTCACCTTGGCGCTTCTCTCCTCGGTGCGGGCACTGCGGTCGACCCGCGTCGGACGGGTCAGATCCGGCGGAACCGGTGTGCCATGGAGGCCTGGATGCGCCCGGTGTGCGGGTCGCCGGTCGCGTGGGCCTCCGCCAGGGCGGCCCGCACGTCCGTGGCGAACCGGAAGCCGAAGCGCTCCGCTTCGACCTCCTCCCGCACCTCCTGGTCGTCGGTGCGGGCGGCGAAGTGGAGCGCGGCGTCCATGGGCGTGCCGGGTGCTGCGGCGCCGAGGACTTCGGAGAGGGCTGCCGCCCATTCGGCGGACCTTGCCGCCCGGCTGTCCGCGGCGCGGGACGCGGCGGGGCCGTGGCCGGTGCTGTCGCCGCCGTGGTCCTGGAACATGTGCCAGGCCTCGTGGCCGATGATCACGAGCTGGTGTTCGGGGTCGGTGTTCTCCTCGTAGACGATCAGGTCCTGGCCGGTGCGGTCCACCCACACACCGCTGGCGGTCGCCGGCGGGAAGGCGGCCGCGCGCAGCTGGACCGGCCTGCCCCGCACCAGCGTCAGGGCCTCGCCGATCGCGGGGACGACGTCCTCGCCGCACAGGGGCGGGCGTAAGTGCTCCACGAGTCGGGCGCTGAGCCGCCGCATCGCTCTCGATCCGGTACTCATCGGTGTTCTCCGCTTCCGTCCTCGTCGAGCCGCGCCCAGTCGAGCCCGCGTCCAGCCGGTCGCCGGCGGAGCGGCTGTCGCGTACGCGTCGCACCCTAACGCCCGGTCGATACCGCCCTCAACGATCGTTATCAGCCGAAAACGATCGCCGATCAGCCGAAAACGATCGCTGAGGGGATGAGCCCGGCCACGCCGCTCGCGTGGCCGGAGCGCGCTCGGGTCAGGCCCGCGGTGCCTCCGGCGCCAGCGGCGGCTCGGCGGGCGTGGGCGTGGGCGGGCCGAAGAGGGCGGCCCGGGCCACGGGTGCGGCGAACAGGGCGGTGACGGGCGCGGAGAGGGTCAGTACGGAGCGGAAGGCGCGGCCCACTACGGGGTCGCCGTAGTAGCGCTCCTGGACGCGCCGCAGGTACCAGCCGGCGACGCGGTCCGCGGGCCCTCCGTCCACCGCGTTGCCGACCGCGCCCGGCATCGCGCGGTCCGCCCCGGCGGAGATGTCCCACGCCTGCCGGGACGCCGCGAGGACGGCCCGCTGCACACGCCGCGTCGTGGGCGTGCGGCGCGGATCGGCGAGCGCGTCGCGCAGGGCGACCGCGCTCATCGCGGCGACGGCCATGCCCTGCCCGTAGATCGGGTTGAAGGTGCACAGCGCGTCGCCGGTGGCGAGGAACCCGGCCGGGTGGCGGCCCGGCAGGTCGTAGCGGCGGCGGATGTTCGCGGTGCGCCGGAAGCCGAACGGCGGCGAGAGCGGTTCGGCCTCTTCGAGCCACCGGTGCAGGAGCGGGTGCGGCAGCCTCTTGGTGTAGGCCACGAACTCGTCCTCGTCCGTGGGCGGTTCGTCGCCGCGCAGCCCCGAGACGATGACCAGGTGGGTGCCGTCCTCCAGCGGCAGCGCACCGCCGGCGTGGACCTGGTCGGGGGTGGGATAGACGTAGTAGCCGAGGGTGTCGCCGTCGAGGACGCCGCCGCGGCCGCGGTAGACGCGGGAGGCGTACGCGAGTCCCGTGTCGATGGTCTCCTCGCGCGGGGCGTCGGCCCCGATCGCGGTGAGCCACTGCGGGGCCTTCGTGCCGCTGCCGGACGCGTCGACGACCAGGTCCGCCTCGATGGCCCGCTGCTCCGCGCGGGCGTCGCCGGTACGGTCCCGCACCAGCACGCCGCGCACGCGCGAGGCGTCGCCGAGGAGCCCGACGACGTCCGCTCCCTCCACCACGCTGATCACCGGGTTGGCGAACACGTGCCGCCGTACCAGCTCCTCCAGCTGCGCGCGGGAGCCGGTGTAGATGTGCGTCGTCGCCGGCACCCGGCGGAACCAGCGCTCACCCTGCCGCAGCACCAGGTCCGCCGGCAGACCCACCCGCGGCGCCCCCGCCGCCCGCAGCTCCGCCAGCAGACCCGGCAGCAGCGACTCCAGCGCCACCTGCCCGCCCTCCAGCAGGACGTGCGGATGCCGGCTCTGCGGCACACCGGGCCGCGCCTTCGTGCCGTCCGGGAACCGGTCCCGCTCGACGACGGTCACCCGATCGGCGTACCCGGCGAGGACGTGCGCCGCGAGCAGCCCCGCGAGACTCCCGCCCACGACGACCGCGTGCCGCCCTCCCCGACCGCCGCTCTCGCCCCAACGGCCCGTTGCTCCAGCAGAGTTCACCGATCCGCTCCCCATGGTCGCCTCGTGCGAAGGGACCAGTATCGCCGGATCGGCCGCCGCCGGTGGACGACTCCGGCTCAGTCCCCGTCCGGCGCCAGCCGCAGCGCGATGCTGTTGATGCAGTACCGCTGGTCGGTGGGGGTCGGATAGCCCTCGCCCTCGAAGACGTGTCCCAGGTGGGACCCGCACCGCGCGCACCGCACCTCCGTGCGGACCATGCCGTGCGACCGGTCCTCGATCAGCTCGACGGCGTCGGTGTCCTTGGGGTCGAAGAAGGACGGCCAGCCGCAGTGGGACTCGAACTTGGTGTCCGAGGTGAACAGGTCAGCGCCGCACGCGCGGCAGGAGTAGACACCCTTCGTCTTGGTGTCCGTGTACTCACCGGTGAACGCGGGCTCGGTCGCGGCCTGGCGCAGCACCGCGTACTCGGCCGGGCTCAGCTCCGCGCGCCACTGCTCGTCCGGCTTCTCGACGTCGTACGACATGAGCTTCAGCCCCTCACTTCACAGGCTCGACAGACGGTCCAGGATGCGCGGGCCGAGGTCGGTGACATCGCCCGCGCCCATGGTGAGAACGAGATCACCGGGGCGGGCCATTCCCGCGATCGCGTCCGGCACCTCGGCCTTGTCGTGCACGGCCGTCACCTCGGCGCCGGCCGTGCGGGCCGCGTCGATGATCAGCTCGCTGGTGATGCCGGGGATCGGGTCCTCGCGGGCCGGGTAGATGTCGAGGACGACGGAGGCGTCCGCCAGGGACAGCGACCGGCCCATCTCCTTGCCCAGCTCCTGGGTGCGGGAGAACAGGTGCGGCTGGAAGACGACGAGGATGCGGGACTCGCCGGCCGCGGCCCGCATCGCCTCCAGGTCGGCGGTCATCTCGGTGGGGTGGTGGGCGTAGGAGTCGACGACCTGGACCCCGGCGGCCTCGCCCTTCAGCTGCAGGCGCCGCTTGACGCCGGTGTACGCCGCCAGCGCCGGGGCCAGCTCGGCCGCCGGGATGCCCATGGCGGCGCCCGCCGCGAGGGCGGCGACCGCGTTGTGGGCGTAGTGGCGGCCCGGGACGGAGACCGTGAAGGTGAGCGGCGCGCCGTCCAGCTCGACGGTGACCTCGCTCTTCAGCCCCTGCGGGACGACCGACAGGACGCGGACGTCGGCGTCCTGCGACTCGCCGTACGTCACCGTCCGCACCGTGCCCGCGAGGCGGCGGGTCAGCTCGCGCGCGCCCTCGTGGTCCGCGGAGATCACCAGGGTGCCGCCGGGGACGATCTTCCCGGCGAAAGTCTCGAAGGACTCGTAGATCTCGTCCATCGAGGCGTAGTTCGCGTGGTGGTCCAGCTCGACGTTGAGGACGATGGCGACCTCGGGCGCGTACTTGTGGAAGCTGCGGTCGCTTTCGTCCGCCTCGGCGACGAAGATCTCGCCGTCGCCGTGCAGCGCGTTGGAGCCGGGCGCGTCGAGGTCGCCGCCGATGGCGTACGACGGCTTCAGGCCCAGCTCGCCGAGGGAGACCGCCAGCATCGACGTGGTCGTCGTCTTGCCGTGGGTGCCGGCCACCGCGATCGGGCGCAGGCCCAGCATCAGCGCGGCAAGGGCGTCGGACCGGTGCACCACCGGGATGCCCAGCTCGGCCGCGCGGGCCAGCTCCGGGTTGTCGGCGCGGATCGCCGAGGACACGACGACGCAGCTGGCGTCGTCGGCCAGGTGCTCGGCGGCGTGCCCGATGTGCACCGTCGCGCCCAGCGCGCGCAGCGCCTCGGCGGTGGCCGAGTCCTTGGCGTCGCTGCCCGCGACCTTGGCGCCGCGCTGCGCGAGGATCTTGGCGATGCCCGACATCCCGGCGCCGCCGATGCCGATGAAGTGCGGTCGGTCCATGGCGGTAGGAAGGCCGGGTGCCATGCGTTCTTCTCCCCAAGATGCGGTACAGGATGTGCGCACACCCGGGCCGGACGGGCCGGGGGCGTGCCGCCCAAGCCTATGCCTTGCTGTGGGAGAACAGTTTGAGCACCGGTACTCCCACCTTGTGGCGCGCCCGCGACGCCCAGTCCCGGTGGAAGAACTCCTCCACGTAGTGCGGGTCGGTCAGCACGATCACCTCGTCCGCGCCGGTCTCCTCGACCAGGCCCTTCAGCGCGTCCAGCGGGTGGTCCTCGATGAGCCGGCCGTCGGCGGTGCTGCCCGCCGCGCGCAGCGCCTGCAGCGACACGTCCAGCGCCTGCTCACCGGCGGTTCTGGCCTCCTCGCCCTCGGGGGTCTCGCGCTCGCGCGCGGCCTCCTCCAGTTCGCCCAGGGCGAGGTCGTCGATGGCGCGCAGCAGGCGGTCCGCCTGTTCGCCGCGCGGCTGGAGCAGCACGTGGAAGCGGACCGGCTCGTCGCCGTGCAAGGTGGTGACGAACTCCACGTCGGCGGACGTCAGGGCCTTCTCGATCATCAATACGCTTGTGAACACCAGGCGCCCCTTCTCCTTCGAGGGCTTACGACGCCCTCTGTCCTCCGTGGGCCGTACCGGGCCCTGCGGAAACCATCCTGCCCCGTGTTCGCACGGGTACTGCGAGTTCCAGTGTGCCCAGCGGAAGTAAAACGGAGCAGTACATTCCGCCTAAACGGAACAGTGGATTCAACCGAACTCACGACCGGCGGTAGCGGGAGAAGAGAAACCCGGACTCCTCCAGCAGGGACACCAGTGCGAACTGCTGCGGAACCGCCACCCCCGGCCCTCCGGCGATGCGCTGCGCGTCCCCCGCGGTGAGCATCGGCGAGACCGTCAGACACAGCTCGTCCAGCACCCCCGCCGCCACCAGCTGCCCCAGCAGCCGCGGACCGCCCTCGGTCAGCAGCCGGGTGTACCCCAGCCCGGCGAGCTCCCGTACGGCGCGGGCGGGCTCCACGCCGACGCCGTCCCCGGCGATCACCACCCGGGCCCCGGCCTTCCCGGCGGCGGCGACCCGGTCCGGAGCGGCCGCGGCGCCGGTCAGCACCAGTGTGGGCACCAGGGGCGAGGTGAACAGCGGCAGCGAGAAGTCCAGGTCCAGGCTCGCGGAGACCACCGCGATCGCCGGCGCCGGGCCCTGTCCGGCCGCCTGCCGCATGGCCGCGAACTCCGCACGCGCGCGTGCGGGGCGGTACCCCTCCTGGCGGACCGTTTCGGCACCGACCACCACCACATCGGCCAGCGCCCGCAGGGTGCCGAAGACCCGCATGTCGGTCGCGCTGGAGATGGGCTGGGACCGGCCGTCGTGCTGGGCGGCCCCGTCCAGCGTCGACACCATGTTGGCCCGCAGCCAGGCCGCCGGCTCGCCCGGCCCCGGCTCGGGATAGGCATAGGCCTCCGCCAACTCGGCAAGGCCCCACTCGCGGTCTTCGGCCTCATCGGCCCCGGGGAACAGGCGTCGCATGTCCAGCAGTGTTCCACGGGACAGCCGACCCGAACTTCTCGAGACAGGACGGGAGTGCCCACCTCAGGGGCGCGGGGAACTGCGCGATCGACCACGACGGACCTGGAAGCCGCGAAACACCCGAAACCAGGCACCCCCGCAGGCACCCTCTAGCATGGATAACCGTGTCCGACACCCCCGCCCCCGCCCACCGCCCCCCGATAGCCGACACCGGCGACGCGGCGACCCCGCTCTCCCTCTGCTCCCGCGAACCGCACGTCCCCGCGGAGCGCCTGGTCGCGGAGATGGTCCCGCCGCCCCGGTTCGACTCGGTCCGCTTCAGCACGTACATCCCGGACCCGAACCAGCCGAGCCAGACCGAGGCCGTCCGGGTCCTGGAGTCCTTCGCGTCCGGGCTGGGCGGCGCGCACGCCACCGGGAAGGGCACGGTCCGCCGCGGCTTCCTCGGCTTCGGCCGGGCCAAGGCGCCGAAGCCCCCGGCGGGCCCGCGCGGCGTCTACCTCGACGGCGGCTACGGCGTGGGCAAGACCCACCTGCTCGCCTCCCTCTGGCACGCCACCCCCGCCGACCCGTCCCGCAAGGCGTTCGGCACCTTCGTGGAGCTGACGAACCTGGTCGGCGCCCTCGGTTTCCAGCAGACGGTGCGCACCCTGTCGGAGCACCGCCTGCTGTGCATCGACGAGTTCGAGCTGGACGACCCGGGCGACACCGTCCTGGTGTCGACGCTGCTCGGCAAGCTGGTCGAGGCCGGCGTGGCGCTGGCCGCGACCTCGAACACCCTGCCCGGCAAGCTCGGCGAGGGCCGTTTCGCGGCGGCCGACTTCCTGCGGGAGATCCAGGGCCTGTCCGCCCACTTCCGCGCCCTGCGCATCGACGGCGAGGACTACCGTCACCGCGGTCTGCCGGAGGCTCCGGCGCCGTACTCGGACGAGCGGGTGACGAAGACGGCGTACGCCACCGAGGGCGCCTCGCTCGACGACTTCCCGCAGTTGCTGGACCACCTGGCGCGCGTCCACCCCAGCCGCTACGGCGCGCTGACCGACGGGATCACGGCGGTCTGCCTGACCGATGTCCGCCCGGTGCCCGACCAGTCGACCGCGCTGCGGCTCGTGGTCCTCGCGGACCGGCTCTACGACCGTGAGGTGCCGGTGCTGGCCTCGGGGCTGCCGTTCGACCGGCTGTTCAGCGAGGAGATGCTGAAGGGCGGCTACCGCAAGAAGTACTTCCGGGCGATCTCGCGTCTGACCGCGCTCGCCCGCGACGCCAAGCGCCTGGTGGAAACCGCCGAGACCGGCTGACGGCCCTTTACCGGACCCGACGGCCCCACCCGGCCCCCCGGAACAAGATCAAGGTCTTGTTCCGGCCATGCAACCTGCGCTTTTTGGGCTCTCTTCCGCTCGAAACACCAAGTTAACCCTGCAAACAACTTTGCAGGGTTAACGTGTTTCTTGACCAGCCGTTGACCAATCATTGGTCCGGGCTAGAGGTGTCGGCACAGAGGGAGGGACCGCATGTTCCGTGGCGCGACGGCCCGGGCCGGGTTAGCGGCCCTCGCCGCCGTCCTTTTCCTCTTCCCCTGTCTCGTCGTCGCCACATCGTTCGCACACGCGTACACGAGCCGTAACCCCGTGGCCATCACCCCGGCCGGAATCCCCTCTTCCGTTACGGCGCGGACCACCGAGGACCACAACCTCCACCGGGCGCCCTTCTGCGGAGACCCGACCGGTCTCCTGCACCACCGCGACCGCACCCGCCCCTCCACCCCCGCACCCGACACGGCCGGACGGCCGCTGCCGGTGCGCGGCACACCGGGGACCGGCCTCGCCGCGCCCCCGCCCGGTGCCGCGTACGACGAGGCGAGATCGCCGACCGCCCACTCCCCGGCCGCGCTCCAGGTCTTCCGCTGCTGAGCACAGAGCAGTCCCCCACCTCTGTATCTGCCATGCACGCCCGACGCGCCCCACGCGCGCCAGGAGGAATCACCAGACCATGCAGCCCCTCATCGACAACGCCCGGGCCTTCGGCCGGCGCCCTGAGGAGTTCGCCACCCTCGCCGCGGGCCAGTCCCCCGAGGTCCTGTTCATCACCTGCTCGGACTCCCGGGTCGTCCCGGCCCTGATCACGGGCGCCCGCCCCGGCCAGCTGTTCGAGCTGCGCACCGCGGGCAACATCGTTCCCCCCTACGCCTCCGGCACCCCCACCGGCGAGGCGGCCACCATCGAGTACGCCGTGGAGGTCCTCGGCGTCCAGGACATCGTGGTCTGCGGGCACTCCCACTGCGGGGCCGTCGGCGCGCTGGTGCGCGGTGACGACCTGAGCACGGTGCCCGCCGTACGCGACTGGCTGGCGCACGCCGCCGACGAGCCGCGAACCGCCGACCCGGCGGACCCGACGGTCAACGAGGCCGTGCAGCACCACGTGCTGACCCAGTTGCTCCGGCTGCGCTCCTACCCGTGTGTCGAGAGCCGTCTGACGGACGGCCGGCTCCGGCTGCACGCCTGGTACTACGAGGTGCACACCGGCCAGGTGCGCGAACACCGGTCCGCCACCGACGCGTTCGAAGCGCTGTGAGTCCCGCCATGACCAAATTCCCCCACATACGGCAGGACTTCCTCGCGTCCGTCGTCGTCTTCCTGGTCGCCGTGCCGCTGTGCGTCGGCGTGGCGGTCGCCTCCGGCGTCCCGGCGGAGCTGGGACTCGTCACCGGCATCGTGGGCGGCCTGCTCACCGGGCTCATGCCCGGGAGCAGCCTCCAGGTGTCGGGGCCGGCCGCCGGCCTGACCGTGATCGTCTTCGAGGCCGTCAGCGAGTTCGGCGTGGGCACGCTCGGCGTGATCGTGCTGATCGCCGGTCTGCTCCAGCTCGCCATGGGCTTCCTCAAGATCGGCCGCTGGTTCCGGGCGATATCCGTCGCCGTCGTCGAGGGCATGCTCTGCGGCATCGGCCTGGTGATCATCGCCGGGCAGATATACGCGGCGGCGGGCCTGGAGGCCCCGGACAGCGGCGTCGGCAAGATCGCGGGCCTGCCGGGGGCGTTCGCGGACGCTCTCGGCAGCACCGAGGCGCTGACCTCCCTCGCGATCGGCGCGGGCACCATCGCGGTCATCGTGCTGTGGAAGAAGCTGCCGAAGGCCGTGCGGTCCGTGCCGGGCGCGCTCGCCGCGGTGGTCCTGGCCACCGTCGCCACGGCCGCCTTCGGTCTCCCGGTCGCCACCGTGGAGGTGGAGGGCCTGCTCGGCGTCGTCCAGCCGCCCGGGGCGGAGGCCTTCGGCGAGCTGGCGAGCCCGGCCATCTGGGGCACGATCGTCGCCTTCGCGCTGATCGCCTCGGCGGAGAGCCTGTTCAGCGCCGCGGCCGTGGACCGGCTTCACGACGGTCCGCGCACCCAGTACGACAAGGAGATGATCGCCCAGGGCACGGGCAACACGGTCTGCGGTCTGCTCGGCGCGCTGCCGATGACCGCGGTGATCGTGCGCAGCTCCGCCAACGTCAACGCGGGCGCCAGGACCAAGGCCTCCCGCGTGCTGCACGGCGTGTGGCTGCTGCTGTTCGCCGCCGCGATGCCGTGGGCCCTGGCCCTGATCCCCATTCCGGCCCTGGCCGGCATCCTGGTCCACGCGGGCTGGAAGCTGATCCCGTTCCGCCAGATCGTCGACATGTGGCGGAGTCACAAGGGTGAGGCGCTGATCCTCGTGGTCACCGCGGTGTCGATCGTGGCGGTGAACATGTTCGAGGGCGTCCTGATCGGTCTCGCCCTGTCCGTCGTCAAGACCGCCTGGGAGGCCTCGCACGTCAGGCTGGAGGTCGTCGACAAGGGCGCCGGCCCGATCCAGGCGTGCCTGTCGGGCAACGCGACGTTCCTGCGGCTGCCGAAGATCCTCGACAGCCTGGAGTCGCTGCCCCAGGACCGCCCGGTGGAGCTGGACCTGTCCGGCGTGCACCACCTCGACCACGCCTGCCGTACGGCGCTGGAGAACTGGGCCGAGCGGCACAGTCACACCGGCATAGAGCCGGTGAAGCTCACCACGGCCGCCTGACAAGGCAGCCGCCGTCCGCCCGGTGTCCGGTCCGGGGCCCGCCGTGGCCCCGGACCGGACACCGGGCATATCGTTGCAGCATCGGACATTCGGCCCTCTGGGTGAGGGGGACGTCATGGTGGAGGAGCTGCTGACGGCGGCCGCGGCGGTCGGCACCGCGAGCGTGGTCTATGTCGCGGCGGCGGTACGGGTCGTGAAGCAGTACGAACGCGGAGTGGTCTTCCGGCTGGGACGGCTCCTGGACGGTGTGCGCCCGCCCGGGCTCACCATGGTCGTTCCGTTCGTGGACCGGATGCACAAGGTCAATCTGCAGAT
This sequence comes from Streptomyces sp. TSRI0107, assembly GCF_001905845.1. Taxonomy (GTDB): domain Bacteria; phylum Actinomycetota; class Actinomycetes; order Streptomycetales; family Streptomycetaceae; genus Streptomyces. Next base: position 243,638 of record NZ_LIVZ01000002.1, read on the forward strand.
CGTCACGATGCCGGTGCCCGCCCAGGAGGGCATCACCCGCGACAACGTGACCGTGCGGGTGGACGCGGTGGTCTACTTCAAGGTCGTCGACCCGCCGAGCGCGCTGATCAAGGTCGAGGACTACAAGTTCGCGGTCTCCCAGATGGCCCAGACCTCGCTGCGCTCCATCATCGGCAAGAGCGACCTCGACGACCTGCTGTCCAACCGGGAGAAGCTCAACCAGGGCCTGGAGCTGATGATCGACAGTCCCGCCGTCGGCTGGGGCGTCCAGGTCGACCGGGTGGAGATCAAGGACGTCTCGCTGCCCGAGACGATGAAGCGCTCCATGGCCCGGCAGGCCGAGGCGGACCGTGAGCGCCGGGCCCGGATCATCAACGCCGACGCCGAGCTGCAGGCCTCCAAGAAGCTGGCGGAGGCCGCCCATCAGATGGCCGACGCGCCGTCCGCGCTCCAGCTGCGGCTGCTCCAGACGGTGATGGCGGTCGCGGCGGAGAAGAACTCCACGCTGGTGCTGCCGATCCCGGTGGAGCTGCTGCGCTTCCTGGAGCGGGGCCAGGAGCAGGACGGGAAGCACCCGCCGCCGCCCGCGCTCGACACGTGATGGTGCTACGCGCGTTGTTCCCGTGACGCGATACGAGTGGTAGACACAGCGGATCAACTGTCCTGTCCGCCAGCAGGAAGGTTCATCCATGTCTGTGACCCGCCGTCAGGCCCTCGCCCGCACCGGCGCCCTGGGAGTGGGCATCGCGTTCACCGGAGCCGTCTCCGAGCTCTTCGCGGGTACGGCCGCCGCCCAGGAACTGGGCCACACCGGCTACGGTCCGCTCGTCCCCGACCCGGACGGTCTGCTCGACCTGCCGGAGGGCTTCCGCTACAAGGTGCTGTCCCGCGAGGGCGACCCGCTGCGCTCCGGCGAGGGCCCGGTGCCCTCCAACCACGACGGCATGACCGCCCTGGCCGGCCGGCGCGGCCGCGTCCACCTGGTCCGCAACCACGAGAACCGCGCCACCGCCAGACTCGGCGTCCCCACGGTCGACGGCCTGACCTACGACCCGGCGGGCAAGGGCGGCTGTACGGCGCTCACTCTCGACGCCCGCAACGAGGTGCTGTCCGAGCGGGTCGCCATCGCCGGCACGGCCGTCAACTGCTCGGGCGGGCCGACCCCCTGGGGCACCTGGCTGACCTGCGAGGAGACCGAGGACAAGGCGGGCACGAACGGCTACGCCAAGGACCACGGGTTCATCTTCGAGGTCGACCCGGCCGACCCGCGCCGCACCGGGGCGGTCCCGCTGACCGCGATGGGCCGCTTCCAGCACGAGGCGGTGGCCGTCGACCCGCGCAGCGGCATCGTGTACGAGACCGAGGACGCGTTCATCCAGCCCTTCGGCCTCTTCTACCGCTTCCTGCCGCGCAAGCCGCTCGGCGGCACCGGCGCCCTGCGCGCGGGCGGCAGCCTCCAGGCCATGCGGGTCCCCGGCGTGCCGGACCTGTCGGCCGTGCAGGAACCCGGCGCCTCCTTCGACGGCGTCGAGTGGGTGGACGTTCCGGACCCGCTGGCCGCGAAGACGCCGGTCCGCCTCCAGGACTACGGCAAGAAGGGCGTCACCCGCGCGCAGAAGCTGGAGGGCTGCTACTGGGGCGGGCGCAGCGTGTACTTCGTGTCGTCGTACGCCCGCAGCCGGGAGGGGTCGGCCGCCGACCACTTCGGGCAGATCTGGCGCTACGACCCCGACCGCCGCCGTCTCACCCTGGTGATCGTCTTCGGCCCGGACACGGACGTCCAGCTGCCCGGCGAGTCCCCGGACAACATCTGCCTCGCGCCCAGCGGCGGCCTGATGGTCAGCGAGGACGGCAACGGGGCCCAGCACGTCTTCGGCGTCACCCGGAAGGGGGAGGTGTACGAGATGGCCCGCGGCCGGCAGAACATCGGCACCGACGACGAGCCGGAGTGGGGCGAGTTCGCGGGCGTCACCTTCTCCCCCGACGGCCGGACCATGTACGTCAACTGCTACACGCCCGGTACGACGTTCGCGGTGACGGGCCCCTGGCGCAAGTAGCGACGGCACCCGGCCGCCCGGCCGGGTGAGTTCCGGCGGGCGCCGAGCGCACCGACGGCGACGCGGGCCGATTCCTCCCCTTCGCCCGCTTACGTTCGTATGATGATCGTTCTTGTACGACGTATTGTCGCCGTCTGTGCGCTCGGCGCCGCACTCTCCGCGTGCGGCGCGCCCGAGGCCGCCCGTACCGCCTCCCGGGCCGCCCCTCCGGCCTCAGCCTCCGCTTCCCCGGCCTCCCCCTCCCCCGGCTCTCCCTCCCCCGCCCGGCCACCCACCCTCGCGCCCGGCCCCGGCGGCATGACGCCGGTGTTCCACAACGGGCCCCGGACGCCCGGCGACAAGACCGTCGCGCTCACCTTCGACGCCGACATGACCGCCGACCAGGGGCCGCGAGCCGCCATGGGCGAGCGGTTCGACAATCCGCGGCTGATCGCCACGCTGCGGGCGCTGAGGGTGCCGGCCACCGTGTTCATGACGGGCCGGTGGGCCGAGGAGTATCCGGTCCAGGCCCGTTCCATCGGCCGGGACCCGCTGTTCGAGGTCGCCAACCACTCCTACAGCCACTACGCCTACACCGAGGACTGCTACGGCCTGCCCACGGTCGACGAACCGCTGATGCGCGCGGACGTGGAGCGGGCCTACGCCGCCTTCCGCGCGGTGGGCGTCCCGGACGCCAGGCCGTACTTCCGCTTCCCCGGCGGCTGTTACGACCGGCGGGCCCTGCGGACGCTCGCCGGTACCGGGGTGACCGCCGTGCAGTGGGACGTGGTGGGCGGGGACGCCTTCGCGACGGACGCCGACGCGGTGGCCCGGCAGGTACTGGACGGCGTCCGGCCCGGATCGGTGGTCGTCCTGCACTGCACGACGAGCGCCGCCCCCGCGACCGAACGGGCGATCCGCACGATCGTGCCCGAGCTGCGCCACCGGGGTTTCCGGTTCGTGAAGGTGTCCGAACTGATCAGTGCCGCACCCCGCTGACCAGGCCTACCCTGGAGGGTATGAGCGAGGCCGAGGTCAACGACTACTGCCTGATCGACGCGACCAGGCCGCCCAAGGCGGACGGGCCGCCGTACGCGGAGTGCGTGCTGTGCCGGGAGCCGACGGAGTACGCCGAGTCGTACAAGGGGATCACCCTGTGCCCCGTCTGCGAGTGGCAGGAGGCACAGCGCACCGCCTGCTCCGGCTGACCGGCGGGGACGGGCGTCTCCCGCGGATCTTCCGCCTGGCAGACTGAAGGACGTGACACATCCTTCCTCCGTTCCCGGCGACAGTCCCTTCCGTCCCGTCCGCTCGGCCCGTGACGAGGCCCCGCAGTTCGTTCTCCCGCTGGTCGTGCGCATCGAGCGGGCCGAGCCCCCGGCGCGCACCGACGCGCTGGAGACGGCCGCCAAGGCGGTGCTCGTGATGCTGTCCGACGAGCGGTCGCTAAGGGACGGCGAGTGGGCGCAGGCCGTGCGGGACTGGCAGGACGCCCGGATCCGCAAGGTCGTCCGCCGGGCCCGCGGCGCGGAGTGGCGGCGAGCGGAGACGCTGCCCGGGATCACGGTCACCGGGAAGTCGGCGGAGGTGCGGGTCTTCCCACCGGTGCCGCTGGACGGCTGGCCGAAGGAACTGGCCAAGCTCCAGGTGTCCGGCACCGACCTCGACGACCCGGAGCGGCCGACCGCGGCCGACCCGGGCACGCCGGTGCTGTGGATGAGCCCGGAGGTGGAGATGTCGGCCGGCAAGGCCATGGCGCAGGCCGGGCACGGCGCCCAACTGGCCTGGTGGGCGCTGCCGGACGAGGAGCGCGCGGCCTGGCGGGACGCCGGTTTCCCGCTCGCCGTGCGCACCGCGGACCCGGCGCGCTGGCGCGCGCTGACCGCGAGCGGCCTGCCGGTGGTGCGGGACGCCGGGTTCACGGAGATCGCGCCCGGCTCCTGCACGGTGGTCGCCCAGCATCCGGCGCTGCGTTAGCGGGTGTGCGCGGGCTCGGCCATGTCACGAGCAGGCCGCGGGCTCGCCGTCGTGCGGTACGGACATGGCCGGCGCGCCTGCCGGCAGCCTTTCAGGGCCCCCGGGGGCCGCGGGTTCCGCGCGGTCAGAAGCGTCCGCCGGTCAGCCGCGTGATCGGCCCGTGCCCGCGGCGCGCGGAGACCCGGCCCGCCGCGAAGGACAGGGTGGCGAGGGCCGTCACACCCGTCGCGGCACCGGTCGCGATCAGCTTGCGGGCCTTGATGACCGTCCATGCCGTCGTGGCGGCGGTGGCCACCTGACCGGCGGTCGACACCACGGTGTCCTTGGTGGTCGCGAGCGCGGTGCCCGCGGCCGCCACCGCCCGCGATCCGCCCTCGGACGCCGAACGCGCGGCCCGCGCGGCGGTGGTGCCCGACGAGGCGGCCTTGTCCCCGGTCTTCGACGCGGCCGTCTTCGCCGTACGGGCGGCCTGCGCGGTCTTGCCTTCTCGCTCTTGTGTGTTCGCCATGGAGAGCGCGTTGCCGATTCCGCTCCGGACAAACGCACTACGTCCACGGGCTCTTGGGCAACCCCCGTCCGTCCGCGCTGCGTCCGACGGCGTCGCGCGGGTAGACGCAGCGAAGAGGAGGCCTACAGCTTCTCACCGCACAGCGACCATGGAGGTGTCATGCCCGGCATCATCAACCGGATCAAGCAGTACAGCCGCACCCCTCAGGGCCGGCGGGCCATCGCGTCGGCGCGGCGCGCGGCCTCGGACCCCCGTACCCGGGCGCAGGCCCGCACCCTGCTCGGCCGGCTGCGCCGCCGCTGACCGCGCCGGCCCGCGAGCAGGTGCCGGCTTCCCTGCCCGGGGCGGACGCATATCCCGTCCCGCCCCGGGCATCCGGGCCTTCGCCGGCGTCGAACACCGCCGGGCGGATCCACGACAGAAGGGTGGCGGCCATGGCGACCGGAGCATCCGTGACGCGAGGCAAGGGGGCCGCGAGGGCCCGCCGGGCGGCGAACGGTTCCGTCGTCGACGCCGGGGCCCGCTGGGGCCTGGTGGCCCGCGGCACGATCTACCTGCTGATAGGGCTGCTGGCCCTGCGCATCGCCCATGGCGGCGGCGCCAGGCAGGCGGACAGCAGCGGAGCCGTCCAGGAGCTGGCGCGGCAGCCGTTCGGTGAGGCGCTGGTGTGGGCGATCGGGATCGGCCTGATCGGGATGGCGCTGTGGCGGTTGTCCGAGGCCCTGTTCGGAGCCTCCGGCCCGGACGGCCGCAAGGCGTCCAAGCGCGCCCTGAACGCCGGGCGCTGCGTCTTCTACGGCTTCGTGGCGTCCTCCGTGCTGTCGTTCGTGACCTCCTCCAGGAACGACGAGGGAAGCGACGCGACCTCACGCGACCTCACCGCCCGCGCTCTCGAACTCCCCCTGGGCCGCTGGCTCGTCGGCGTCGCGGGCCTCGTCGTCCTGGGGGTCGGCGTGGGCATCGGGGTGCGCGCGGTCCGGCGCACCTTCCACAAGCACCTCAAGCGGGCGGACATGTCCCGCCGGGTCCGCCGCGTGGTGGACGTCCTCGGCGTCACCGGCGGTGTGGCCCGCGGGCTGGTCTACGCGGCGGCGGGCGTCTTCGTGGTGATCGCCGCGGTGGACTACGACCCCGACCGGGCCAAGGGCCTGGACGGCACGCTGCGCGCTCTCGCCGACGCCCCGGCCGGGCCCTGGCTGCTGTCCCTGGTGGCGCTCGGTCTGGCCGTCTTCGGTCTGTTCTCCGTCGCTCTCGCCCGCTACCGCAGGGTCTGAGGCGGGCGGCGCCGGGCCTCTCGGGTTCTCCGCGACGGGCGGGGCCGGAACCTCAAATGTTGCTCTGAAGGCGCGGCCCGCAGGGTTCGGGCCCCGGCGGTGTGGCCATACCCCCCTCACGCGGTGTGCGGAACGCCGTGCGAGAACGTGGAGGTGGGGGAAGCGTGCAGCGACTGGGGACGGGGATCGGGTGGCGGCCGGAGATCGCGGACGCCGTGGAGGCGATGCCGGGCATCGACTGGGTCGAGGTCGTCGCCGAGAACGTCTGCCTCGGCCATCTGCCGGACTCGCTGCGGCGGTTGCGCGAGCGCGGGGTGACCGTGGTGCCGCACGGCGTCGCGCTCGGCCTCGGCGGCGCCGACCGGCCGGATCCGGGCCGGCTGTCGGCGCTGGCCGAGCGGGCCGAGGCGCTGGGGTCGCCGCTGGTCACCGAGCACATCGCGTTCGTCCGCGCGGGCGGACCGCTGACCGCGTCACCCCGGCTGGAGGCGGGCCACCTGCTGCCGGTGCCGCGCACCCGGGACGCGCTCGACGTGCTGTGCGAGAACGTGCGGATCGCGCAGGACGCGCTGCCGGTGCCGCTGGCGGTGGAGAACATCGCCGCGCTGTTCTCGTGGCCGGGTGAGGAGATGACGGAGGGACAGTTCCTGTACGAGCTGGCCGACCGTACCGGCGTACGCCTGCTGATCGACGTGGCCAACCTGCACACCAACCACGTCAACCGGGGCGAGGACCCGGCCAAGGCGCTGGCCGAACTCCCCGTGGAGGCCATCGCGTACGTCCATGTCGCGGGCGGCTTCGAACGTGACGGCGTCTGGCACGACAGCCACGCCCACCCCGTGCCCCGGCCGGTCCTGGACATCCTGACCGACCTGGCGTCGCGGGTGGCACCGGCCGGGGTGCTGCTGGAGCGGGACGAGAACTTCCCCGAACCGGCCGAGCTGGAGGGCGAGCTGGCGGCCATCCGGGAGGCCCTGCGCAAGGGCCGGGGGCAGTCGCGGGCGGCCGGGGCGGCGACGGCGGGGACCTCCGCGCCGCGCCCGGCGGCCACCGCCGCGACCGCCGTCCCGGACGGCGTGCGCGAACGGCTCGGTCTCGCCCAGGCCGCGCTGCTCTCCGCGCTCGTCGCCGGGACACCCGCCCCGGAGGGGTTCGACCGGGCCCGGCTGCGGGTGCAGACGCGGGCGCTCGCCGGGAAGCGGGCGGGTGTCGTGGCGAAGGTGGCCCCGGAACTGCCGGATCTGCTCGGGGACGCGTACCGGACGGAGTTCCTCGCGTACGCGCACCGGCGTCCGATGACCGGCGGCTACCGGCGGGACGCCCTGGACTTCGCCGAGCACCTGCTGGACTCGGGCCGTCTGCAGGCGCGGGTACGGCGGGAGATGCGGGCGTGGTGGCGGGAGCGCTCGGGCCCGGCGCCGCGTTCGGCACGTCCGGCGGCACGGCTGGCGCGCGGCGCCCGCCGGGTGCTGCTGGGGCGCTGAGCGACGGGAGCCGCCGGCCTGCCCGGCTCGTACTGCGGAACGTCACATACCCGCGACACTCTGTCCGGATGATGAACAGGGGATGGCGCTCGACGCGATCACCGGCATAGAAACGCGGCATGTTCTGGGTCATCCTCCTGCTGCTCGCCTGGGTCGCCGCCGGTACGGCGTGCACCTTGCTGTGTCTGGCCGCCGTGCACGCCGCCGGCACCGACGCGGACACGGGCGGAACGCACGAGCTGACGCTCTACGAGGCCGCGTTCCTCTCCGGCGGGCCCGCGCGGGTCGCCGAACTGACGCTGGTCTCGATGGCCCGCCAGCGCCGGCTGCTGCTCGCGCACACCGGCTGGGCGACCGTCGTCGACCCGCGCGGGCGCGACGAGATGGAGCGTTCGGTGATAGGGGCCATCGGCCCGGAGGGGCAGTCCCCGATCGCCCCGGTGCGGGCCGCCGCGGCCGCCACCGAGGCGGTGCGCGGGCTCGCCGACCGGCTGGTCCGCGCGGGTCTCGCCGTCCCGGCCGGGGCCGGTACGACGGTCGCGGCGGGCGTGCGGCGGGTGCGGTTCGCCGCGCTGGCCGTGGTCGCGCTGGGGGTGACGGCGCTGCTGCTGCCGGTCGAGCCGGGCATGCCGCGCCACCTGGTCGCCTTCTGGTTCGCGCTGCCCCTCGCCCTCACGCTGAGCTGCCTCGCCCTGGCCCGCATAGAGGCGCACCCGTACTCGCACTGGGCCTCCCCGGCCGGGCAGCGGCTGCTGGGCCGGCTGGCCCGGCACTCCGCTGACGCGGACGGCGACCGCGCCTACCTCACCACGGTCGCCGTCCGCGGGGTCGGCGCGGTCGGCGAGCCCGAGCTGCGGGCGGCATTCGCCCGGCGAGGGCCCGTCCGGCGCGGCTGACGGCGGGCCGCGCCCGCGCCCGGGGAGACCCATTCAGGGGGCGTACGGAAGCACGGGCGCCGACACCGGGCGGGCGGTGCTTGCCTTCGCCAAGAACCAAACGAAACTTCCCTTTTGTCGCTGCCGCGCACCGAAAGGGAGTACGCGATGAGAGCTGCCGCCCTCTACACGGCCGCCGGGTCCCTGCTGCTGACCACCCTCGCCGCCGCTCCCGCCGACAGCGCGCCCAAGACCCCGGTGGCCGCCGCCGAGGTACGCGGCACCGCGGTGGCCGTCGCCCGGGCCGCGGCCAAAGGGGTCCGGTTCGGCCGGTGCACGGCGGGGCGGGACATGCCGGCCAGCATGGAGTGCGGCACCGTGACCGTTCCGCTCGACTACGCGCAGCCGGACGGCAGACAGATCCAGCTCGCCGTCAGCCGGGTGCCCGCCACCGAGCGCGACCCGCAGGACGGCGAGCGCCAGGTGACCCGGCAGGGCGCCCTGGTCTACAACCCGGGTGGCCCCGGCGCCTCCGGCTACCACTTCCCGCTGGTCGGCATGCTTCCCAAGTGGAAGCGGATCGCCGCCGCCTACGACCTGGTCGGCTACGCCCCGCGCGGTGTCGGCCGTTCGGCGCCGCTGTCCTGCCAGGACCCCGCGCAGGTCTTCAAGGGCCCCACCCAGTCCCCGGCGCACCCCTCGGAGTCGTACAAGCGCGACCGCATCGCGAAGGCGAAGGCATACGCCCGCGGCTGCCTGGAGCGCTCCGGCGACGCGCTGCGCCACTACCACTCCCTCAACAACGCCCGCGACCTCGACGTACTGCGCGCGGCGCTGGGCGAGGACCGGCTCAACTTCATCGGCTCGTCGTACGGCACCTACTTCGGGGCGCTGTACGCGACGCTGTTCCCCTCGCATGTGCGGCGGATGGTGTTCGACTCGGCGGTGAACCCGCACCCGTCGGACGTCTGGTACCGCAACAACCTCGCCCAGTCGGCCGCGTTCGAGGACCGCTGGGCGGATTTCAAGGACTGGATCGCCAAGCACCACGACGTGTACGGGCTGGGCGCCCGGGCGCAGGACGTGCAGCAGGGCTACGACCTGGCGCGGGCGCGGCTCGCCGCGGAGCCGGCCGGCGGGCGGGTCGGGTCGGGGCAGTTGCAGAGCCTGTTCCTCCAGGCCGGGTACCACGACGACCACTGGCCGGCGCGAGCGCGGGCGCTGTCGGCGTATCTGAAGGGCGATCCGCAGCCGCTGATCGACCTGGCCGGTCCGCGCCGGAAGGCTTCGCCCGCGGCGGAGAACTCGAGCGCGGTCTACACGGCCGTGGAGTGCAACGACGCGCCCTGGCCGACGGACTGGGCGGTGTGGGACCGGGACAACACCCGGCTGGCGCGGGTGGCGCCGTTCGAGACGTGGGACAACGTGTGGATGAACCTGCCCTGCGCGTACTGGCCCGCGCCGCGTCAGCAGCCGCTGGACGTGCGGACGGGGCCCGGGGAGCTGCCGCCGACGCTGATCCTGGCGGCGGAGCGGGACGCCGCCGCGCCGTACGAGGGGGCGCTGGAGCTGCACCGGCGGCTGTCGGGGTCGGTGCTGGTGACGGAGCGGGACGCGGGGACGCACGGGCTCGTGGGTGGGCCCAACGCCTGCGTCAACGGGTACGTCGACGCGTATCTGATGGAGGGGTGGGTTCCGGGGCGGCGGGCGGCGTGCGCGCCACGCCCGGAACCCGAGCCGGGGACCGGCCGGTAGGACCGCCGGCCCGTCCGCGGGGCGGTGCGCGGCCCCGCGCCGCCGGGCGTCAGGCCAGTCCGGCGACCAGGTCGGCGACCGACTTGCGGCGGCCCGTGAAGAACGGGACCTCCTCGCGGACGTGCATCCGGGCCTCCGAGGCGCGCAGGTGGCGCATGAGGTCGACGATGCGGTACAGCTCGTCGGCCTCGAAGGCGAGGATCCACTCGTAGTCGCCGAGCGAGAACGAGGCGACCGTGTTGGCGCGGACGTCCGGGTAGCCGCGGGCCATCTTGCCGTGGTCGGCGAGCATCCGGCGGCGGTCCTCGTCGGGCAGCAGGTACCAGTCGTAGGAGCGCACGAACGGGTAGACGCTGACGTAGTCGCGCGGCGTCTCGTCGGCGAGGAACGCCGGGATGTGTGAGCGGTTGAACTCGGCGGGGCGGTGCAGCGCCATGTTGGACCACACCGGCTCCAGGGCACGGCCCAGCCTGGTGCGGCGGAAGAGGTTGTACGCCTCCTGGAGCTGGTCGCTGGTCTCGGCGTGCCACCAGATCATCACGTCGGCGTCGGCGCGCAGGCCCGAGACGTCGTAGGTGCCGCGGATGGTCACGTCCTTCGCGGCGAGCTGGTCGAACAGCTCCTGGACCTCGTCGGCGTAGCCCGCGCGGTCCTCGGGGAGCACGTCCTTCAGCTTGAACACGGACCACAGGGTGTAGCGGATGACCTCGTTGAGGTCCTTGGCCAGCTTGCCCTTGTTCGGGACCCGTCCGGTGGTGGTGGCGTCGTCACTCATGCCCTCATTCTCCCGCTCCGCCGTGCAGGCTCTGCACCGGGTGGGCGGTGAGCTCCTGCACACCGCGCAGGTCACCGCCCAGCTGGTCCACCGCGGCGTACGCGCTCGCGATGCAGGCGGGAACGCCGACACCGTCGTACACCGCGCCGCACACGGCCAGTCCCGGCAGTCCGGCGACGTGGCCGCGGATGCGGGCCACGCGCGCGTGGTGCCCGACCGGGTACTGCGGCAGGCCGCCGTCCCAGCGGGTGACGCGGGTGGCGACCGGCGTGGCGTCGAGGCCGGTGGCCGCCGCGAGGTCCTGCCGGGAGACGGCGACGAGGCCGGCGTCGTCGCGGTCCAGGATCTCCGTCTCGCCGTGGCGTCCCACGGAGGTGCGCAGCACCACCGTCTCCGGGTCCTCCTCGGCGATCCAGCCCCACTTCTGCGAGGCGAACGTGGACGCCTTGATGGTCCGTCCGTCGACCGGCGGGACCAGGAAGCCGCTGCCCTCGGGGAGGCGGATGTCGGCGCGCCGGTAGGCGAGGGTGATCAGCGCCATCGACGCGTACTCCACGGCCGTCAGCTCGGCCGCGGCGGCGGGGGCCTCGGCGCGCAGCAGTCCGGCCGCGGCCGGCGCGGGGACGGCGACGACCACGGCGTCCGCGGGCAGCACCCGGTCGCCGGCCGTGACGAGCCAGCCGCCGCCGGGCCGGCGGCGCAGCTCCGTGGCCGCCGTCCGGGTCAGGATCTCCCCGCCGCGCGCCCGCACGGAGTCGGCCACCGCCAGGGGCAGGGTGCCGACGCCGCCCCGCAGGCCCATGAACACCGGGCCGGTCAGCGGGTTCGCCGCCGCCTTGGCCTGGATCTCGCGGACCGCCTCGGTGAGCGAGTCGTGGGTGTGGGCGGCCTGGAAGAGCTGGGGGACGGCGGAGCGCAGGGAGATGCGGTACGCGTCGCCCGCGTAGACCCCGCCGAGCAGGGGTTCGACGAGGCGGTCGACGACCTCGCGGCCCAGCCTGGCGGCGACGTACTCCCCCACCGCCACGTCGTCGCCGACCTCGGTGCGGGGCAGTTCGGCGTCCCGCTCGATGCGGCGCAGGCCCTCCTCGGAGAGCACTCCGGCCAGGGCGGCGGCGGTGCCGGGCACGCCCATGACGTGGCCCTTGGGCATGGGGCGCAGGGCGCCGCGGGTCCAGAGCGCGGCGGTCGCGGTGGCCGGCGGTTCGAGCCGGTCGGCGAGGCCGGCCTCCCGCGCGAGGCCGACCGCCTCGGGGCGGCGCGCCAGCAGGGACTCGGCGCCGAGGTCGACCCGCACGCCCGCGATCTCGCCGGGCAGCAGCTTGCCGCCGACCCGGTCGGACGCCTCCAGCACGGTCACCCGCGCGCCTCGCTCCAGCAGCCGGTGGGCGGCGGCCAGCCCGGCGATCCCGGCTCCGATGACGACGACCCGCCCGGCGTCGCTCCGTACTCCGCTCATGCCCTCCACCTTCTCAGACGGCACCGACGGCGCCCTCGCGGGGCCGTGGCCCGGCCGAGTCCCGACCGTGACCGGTTCGGAACCGGTGCCGGCAAACGCCCGGCGCCGGCCGGACGTCGAAGGAACGTCCGTCGCAGCGAACCCCGGGGGATCCCACATGCGCACACCACGTTCCGCACCCGCCCACCGGCCCGGCAGGCTCCTCGCCGGGCTGCTGCTCGCCGCCGCCCTCGCGGCCACCGGATGCAGCGGCGCGAACGACACCTCCTCCGGCGGTGACGGCGCCAAGGCCGCGGAGGCCGCCGCGCCGGGCTACGAGGCGGGCGGCGGCGACTCGAAGGCACGCCAGGGCGACCGGGACGAGGCCGCGCCGAAGCCGGCCGCGAGCCACATCATCCGCACCGCCTCGCTGACCGTGCAGGTGAAGGACGTGCCGAAGGCGCTCGCCGACGCCCGCGCGGTCACCGAGGACGCGGGCGGCTACGTCGGCCGGGAGACCACGCACCGCGACGACGAGGGCGGCGAGCGGACCCGGGTCGTGCTGCGGGTGCCGGTCGACCGGTACGAGGAGGTGCTGAAGGGCCTGGAGGGCTCGGGCCGGCTGCTGGAGCGCACCGCGAAGGCGCAGGACGTCACCGAGCAGGTCGTCGACGTGGAGAGCCGGATCCGGTCGCAGCGGGCCAGCGTGGCGCGGATCCGCGAGCTGATGGACGAGGCGACCAAGCTGAGCGACGTGGTGACGCTGGAGGGTGAACTGAGCAGCCGGCAGGCCGACCTGGAGGCGCTGCTCGCCCGGCAGGCGTCCCTGAAGGACCGCGCCGACCTGGCGACCATCACCCTGTCGCTGACCGGGACAGCGGTGGACAAGGCCGCCGAGGACGACGACCCGGGGGTCGGGGACGCGCTCGGGGGCGGCTGGGACGCGTTCGTGTCGACGCTGCGCTGGATCGTCGTGGCCCTCGCCGCGGTGCTGCCGTTCGCCGCGCTGACGGCACTGCTCGTCCTGGTGTGGCTGCGGCTGGTCCGGCCCCGGCTGCCGCGCCGCGCGGCGCAGGCACCCGCGATGACGGCGCCGGGCCCGCTCCCGGAGGCCGGCGAGGAGGGTGCCGGGCGCGACTGAAATGCCGGACCCCCGTAGCGTGTTCGCATGAGCATGAGCGGTACGAGGGGTGACCGGCGGCGTCTGGTGGTGATCGGCGGTGACGCCGCGGGGATGTCCGCGGCGTCACAGGCCCGTCGGCTCAAGGACGCCGACGAGTTGGAGATCGTGGCGTTCGAGCGGGGGAACTTCACCTCCTACTCGGCGTGCGGCATCCCCTACTGGGTGGGCGGTGACGTCGCCGAGCGCGACGAGCTGATCGCGCGGACCCCCGAGGAGCACCGGGCCCGCGGCATCGACGTGCGGCTGCGCACGGAGGTCACGGAGATCGACGTCGACGGGCGGCGGGTGCACGCGCGGGACCTGGAATCCGGCGCCGGGTCCTGGGTGTCGTACGACCGTCTCGTCATCGCCACCGGGGCGCGGCCCGTCCGCCCCGAGATGCCCGGCGCCGACGCGCCCGGTGTGCACGGGGTGCAGACCCTCGACGACGGCCAGGCCCTGCTGGACACCCTCGGCGCCACGCGTGGCCGGCGCGCGGTCGTCGTCGGCGCGGGGTACATCGGCGTGGAGATGGCGGAGGCGCTGATCAAGCGCGGCTACGAGGTGACGGTCGTCAACCGGGGCAGCGAGCCGATGTCCACCCTCGACCCCGACATGGGCCGCCTGGTGCACCGGGCCATGGAGGGCCTCGGCATCACCATGGTGAACGACGCCGAGGTGACCAAGGTGCTCACCGGGGACGACGGCCGGGTCCGCGCGGTGGCCACGCAGAACGCCGAGTACCCGGCGGACGTGGTGGTGCTGGGCATCGGCGTGCGTCCCGAGACCGGACTCGCCCGCGCGGCGGGCCTCCCCCTCGGCGACCACGGCGGGCTGCTCACCGACCTCTCGATGCGGGTGCGCGGCCACGAGGACATCTGGGCGGGCGGCGACTGCGTGGAGGTGCTGGACCTGGTCTCGGGCCGCGAGCGGCACATCGCCCTCGGCACCCACGCCAACAAGCACGGCCAGGTCATCGGCACCAACGTCGGCGGCGGCTACGCCACCTTCCCCGGCGTCGTCGGCACCGCGGTGAGCAAGGTCTGCGACCTGGAGATCGCCCGCACCGGCCTGCGCGAGAAGGACGCGCGGCGGGCGGGCCTGCGGTACGAGACGGTCATCATCGAGTCGACCAGCCGCGCGGGCTACTACCCCGGCGCCTCCCCCATGACCGTCAAGATGCTCGCCGAGCGCCGCACCGGCCGTCTGCTGGGCGTGCAGATCGTCGGCCGGGAGGGCGCGGGCAAGCGCGTCGACATCGCAGCGGTGGCGCTGACCGCTGGGCTGACGGTGGAGCAGATGACGGCGCTGGATCTCGGTTACGCGCCGCCGTTCTCGCCGGTGTGGGACCCGGTCCTCGTCGCCGCGCGGAAGGCTGCGCAGGCGGTGCGTAGGGCGCCGTAGGGGGGCGGTCGCGTCGCCGGGTGCGGGTGGGTGGGGGTTGCTCGCGCAGTTCCCCGCGCCCCTTGAAGCCGGACCAGTGCACGCCCTCAGGGGCGCGGGGAACCGCGCGAGCAACCCCCACCCACCCGCAGACCGCCGACCGCCTAAGCCGTCCCGTTCATCCTCGGCAGCGACGCCACCGACGCCGGCTGCTCCGGCTTCGCATGCGCCGCAGGCAACCGTGCCGACCGCAGCCGATGGCTCACCGCCTCGTCCAGCGTCACCGGCCGCTGGGTCTGCGCCGCCAGCCGCCCCGCCTCCTGGCCGAGGCGGGCCACGTCCTCCCAGGGCAGGCGGATGACCAGGGCGAGTTCGGCCTCGCCGTCGGGCATCGCGTGCATCGGTGGGGTCACACGGTCGCTCATCGCCTGTTCCTCACGTCGTCGTGCCACGGACCGTCCGCCGAGACATACGCAGACACGGACGGCCGTGTTCACCGGTTCGGCGAACGCTTCCCGGGCAGTAGTTCCTCGTGGTCATCCCCGTCCATGACGTGAACCCGGCGCGCCGTACGCCGTGGGTGACGTACGCGCTGATCGCCGCCAACGTGCTGGTGTTCCTGTTCACGCCCGGCCTGGCCGCGTCCGTGACCGGGGAGGGCGGCCTGGCGCAGTTGTGCCGGCTGCAGGCGTTCCTGGACCAGTACGCGGCGGTGCCGCAGGAGCTGATCCACCATCGGATGCCGCGGCTGGTCCCGACCGGCGAGACCGCGCTGGGCCCGCAGGGGCCGGGCTGTGTCGTCAGGCCGCCGGGCTACGCCAAGTGGCCCGAGCTGAGCGTGCTGAGCGCGTTGTTCCTGCACGGCGGATGGCTGCATCTGCTCGGCAACATGCTGTTCCTGCTGATCTTCGGCAACAACATCGAGGACCGCATGGGCCATGCGCGCTTCGCGCTCTTCTACGCCGTCTGCGGCTACGCGGCGACGTACGGCTTCGCGCTTCTCAACGACGGCTCCGCCGATCCCCTGATCGGCGCCTCCGGGGCGATCGCCGGGGTGCTCGGCGCTTATCTGGTGCTGTATCCGAGGGCCCGGGTGTGGGTCCTCGTACCGTTCCTGATCTTCCTGCCGCTGCGGCTGCCCGCCTGGCTGGTGCTGGGGTTCTGGTTCGGGCTCCAGGCGGTGTACTCCTCCGGCGAGGGCGTCTCCGACGCCGGTACCGTGGCGTACGCGGCGCACATCGTCGGCTTCCTCGCCGGAATGCTGCTCGCCTGGCCGCTCAGACCGGGTACTCCCCCGCCGCCGGAGCCGCGCGGCCTGCTCTTCGGCAGGCAGGCACGGCCCCGGCACACCTGGTGAGTCAGCGGGCGGTGCTGGTGTGGACGTAGTCCACGAGCCGGGTCAGCGCGTCCGGGTCGGTGGACGGCATCACGCCGTGGCCGAGGTTGAAGACGTGGCCTTCCAGGCCGGCCGCCGACTCCAGGACCTCGCGGGTCTTGGCCTCGACCGCCGACTGCGGGGCGAACAGGACCGTGGGGTCGAGGTTGCCCTGGAGCGCCTTGCCGGGGCCGACGCGGCGGGCGGCCTCGTCCAGCGGGACGCGCCAGTCGACGCCGACGACGTCCGCGCCGGCCTCGCCCATGAGCCCCAGCAGTTCGCCGGTGCCGACGCCGAAGTGGATGCGCGGGACGCCGTAGCCGGCGACGGCCCGGAAGACCTTCGCCGAGGCGGGCAGGACGGAGCGCCGGTAGTCGACGGGGGCGAGGGCACCGGCCCAGGAGTCGAACAGCTGGACCGCGCTCGCGCCCGCCTCGATCTGCACCTTCAGGAACGCGGAGGTGATGTCCGCGAGGCGGTCGAGGAGGTCGGCCCACAGCTCGGGGTCGCCGTACATCATCGCCTTGGCGTTCTCGTACGTGCGCGACGGGCCGCCCTCGACGAGGTAGCTCGCGAGGGTGAACGGGGCGCCGGCGAAGCCGATGAGCGGGGTGCCGCCCAGCTCGCGGACGAGCAGGCCGATCGCCTCGGTGACGTAGGAGACGTCCTCGGGGGTGAGGTCGCGCAGCTGGGCGAGGTCCGCGCGGGAGCGGATCGGGCGCTCGACGACCGGGCCGACGCCCGGCTTGATGTCGAGGTCGATGCCGATGGCCTTGAGCGGGACGACGATGTCGCTGAAGTAGATCGCCGCGTCCACTCCGTGCCGGCGCACGGGCTGGAGGGTGATCTCGGTGACCAGCTCGGGCCGCATGCAGGACTCCAGCATGGGGACGCCCTCGCGGACCTTGCGGTACTCGGGCAGCGAGCGCCCGGCCTGCCGCATGAACCACACGGGCGTGTGCGGCACGGGTTCGCGCCTGCACGCCTTGAGGAAGGCGGAGTCGTACGTCGCGGAAGGCTGCGTCTGGTTGGCACTCACGGGGCAAGTTTCGCACGGCGCGGTGACGGCCCCGGCCGGGCCCCGTGCAGGCCGGTGCGCCCGGCGGGGTGTCTCTCCCTGCGCCGGGCGCCCGTTCCGCTTAATCTTCCCCGCATGGCTGCGGCTCAGGGACGACTGTCGGACGGCGCTGGCGGAATGGACGATCCGAAGGAGAGCGATCTGCATACGGGCGAGGGCGAGGCGGCGCCGCCGGTCTTCCGGACCGCCGTCGACGCGCTGCGGTCGGCGCGGCTGCGTCCGCAGGTCGAGGTCGAGCCTACCCGGGCCCCGCAGCGGCTCGCGCCGTACGCGTACGCCCTGGAGGCGGCGGTCGTCGACGGCGAGCAGGATCTGGCCGACGGCCGGCTGGTGCTGCTGCACGACCCGGCCGGGCACGACGCCTGGCAGGGCACCTTCCGGCTGGTGACGCTGGTGCGCGCGGAGCTGGAGCCGGAGATGGCGGCCGATCCGCTGCTGCCGGAGGTGTGCTGGTCGTGGCTGACGGGGGCGTTGCAGGCGCGCGGGCTGGGGTACGGCGAGCCGAGCGGCACCGTCACCCGGGCGAGCTCGCACTACTTCGGCGGGCTGGCCTCGCGCCCGGCCGCCTCGCAGATCGAGATCCGCGCCTCCTGGACGCCCCGCGAGGGCCTGGGCGGGGTGCCGGACACGGCGGCGCACCTGGCGTCCTGGTGCGACCTGCTGGCGCAGGTGGCGGGGCTGCCGCCGGCCGGTCCGGGCGACGCGTCGGTGGTGACGCTGCCGCAGCGGCGGGGGCCGCAGTCCCGCTGAGTCGGCGGTCGCGCAGGAGCGACACTCCGGCTTTGCCGTCGTTTTGTCGATACGGCCACTTTCAGTCAGGACCAGTCGCTCGAACGAACCGATTCGCTCACCGAACGATCGACCGCGTGTCCGAATTGCACCGATTGCTACTCACTAGATCGTGATCATTCTCTAAAGGCCGCCGGGTTTGCTGCCGAAGAGGTCTTTGACCTTCAAAGCCGTCCCGCACCCAGGAGGCCTGGTGTCCGTTCTCCTCGAGCAGCCCGCAAGCCTGGTCGCCTACCGCCCGAACAAGCCCACCGCCATGGTCGTCGTCGCCGATCCTCGCGTCCGCTCCACCGTCACCCGCCATCTGTGGGCGCTCGGTGTGCGCGATGTCATCGAGGCGTCGTCCATCGCCGAGGCTCGTCCCCGCATCGGCAACCCCCGAGACATCTGCGTCGCCGACGTCCATCTGCCCGACGGCTCCGGCCTGACCCTCCTGTCGGAGACGCGCGCCGCGGGCTGGCCCAACGGGCTCGCCCTGTCCGCCGCCGACGACATCGGAGCCGTGCGCAACGCCCTCGCGGGCGGCGTCAAGGGCTACGTCGTCACCGGCACCCGCACCAACGTCGGGCTCCCCACCCGGCCCGGTGCCGCCCCGATCGGCGCGGCCGCCGCCCGCCTCCACCGCCGCCCCCCGGGTGCTCCGAGCCACCCGGGCGGCTACCGCGAGCTGTCAGGACGCGAGGTGGAGGTGCTGCGGCTGGTCGCCGAGGGGCAGTCCAACAAGGCCATCGGCGTCTCGATGGGCCTGTCCGCACTGACCGTCAAGAGCCACCTCGCCCGAATCGCCCGCAAGCTCGGCACCGGCGACCGCGCCGGCATGGTCGCCGTGGCCCTGCGGACCGGCATCATCCACTGAATCCCTGAACCCCGGCCCACGACTCGTGAACACCGGTGTTTCCCCGAGCTGACCGGTTTACGACCCTCGAGCGCCCGTCGACGGAACGTTACGTCGACGGGCGCCGGGCATCCACGGATACCCTTGACAGGTGACCGACGCCCACAACACCGCAGCAGACAGCTCACTGCGAACCACCGGAGGCGCCCCTCCGGACGACGGCGGATCTTCTGCTACGGAGGCGCCGATCCCCTTGCTGGAACCCCGCGAGGGCATTCCGCCCGTGATCGCGGACGAGGCCGGCCTCGCCGAGGTGATCGCCGCCTTCGCCGCCGGCTCCGGCCCCGTCGCCGTCGACGCCGAACGCGCCTCCGGCTACCGCTACGGCCAGCGCGCCTACCTGGTGCAGCTGCGCCGCGCGGGCGCCGGCACCGCGCTGATCGACCCCGTCTCCTGCCCCGACCTGTCCGGCCTCGGCGAGGCGCTGTCCGGCGTGGAGTGGGTACTGCACGCCGCCACCCAGGACCTGCCCTGCCTGCGTGAAATAGGCATGGTGCCGACCCGGCTGTTCGACACCGAGCTGGCCGGCCGGCTCGCCGGGTTCCCGAGGGTCGGCCTCGGCGCCATGGTCGAGAACGTCCTCGGCTTCGTCCTGGAGAAGGGCCACTCCGCCGTCGACTGGTCCACCCGCCCGCTGCCCGAGCCCTGGCTGCGGTACGCCGCCCTGGACGTGGAGCTGCTGGTCGACCTGCGCGACGCGCTGGAGAAGGAACTGGACCGGCAGGGCAAGCTCGAGTGGGCCCGGCAGGAGTTCGACGCGATCGCCTCCGCGCCGCCGCCCGAGCCCCGCAAGGACCCCTGGCGGCGCACCTCCGGCATGCACAAGGTGCGGCGCCGGCGGCAGCTCGCCGTCGTGCGCGAGCTGTGGCAGGCCCGCGACCGGATCGCCCAGCGGCGCGACGTCTCGCCGGGCAAGGTGCTGTCGGACGCGGCCATCGTCGAGGCCGCGCTCGCGCTGCCGGGCAACACGCACGCCCTGTCCGCGCTGAACGGGTTCGGGCACCGGATGGGGCGGCGCCAGCTGGAGCAGTGGCAGGCCGCGGTGGACCGGGCGAAGGCGCTGTCCGAGTCCCAGCTGCCGCAGCCGGGGCAGCCGGTGGCCGGGCCGCCGCCGCCCCGGGCGTGGGCGGACAAGGATCCGGCGGCCGCGGCCCGGCTGTCCGCCGCCCGCGCGAAGGTCACCGCGCTGGCCGAGGAGCTCAATCTGCCTCAGGAGAACCTGATCGCGCCGGACACGGTGCGGCGGGTCTGCTGGGAGCCGCCGAAGGGCGCCGACGCCGAGGGCGTGTCCCGGGCCCTGGTGGGGTACGGGGCCCGGCCGTGGCAGGTGGAACTGGTCACGCCGGTGCTGGTCGAGGCGTTGTCCGCCAAGGCTCCGTAGGGGCCGTGGGGGCCATGGGCGCCGTACGGCGTCTCACCTGGTCGCCCCCTTCATGAAGCCGTTGTAGATGAACCTCTGCAGGAGCAGGAAGACGATCAGGGTCGGGAGGATCACCAGGACCGCCCCGGCCGAGATCGTCTCCCAGTGCGCGCCGAACGGGCCGCGGAAGCGGAACAGGGACGTCGAGATCACGCCAAGGTCTTCGGACGGCATGTAGAGGAAGGGGATGTAGAAGTCGTTGTAGACGGTGATCCCCTTGACGATGACGACGGTGGCGACCGCCGGCTTCAGCAGCGGGAAGATGATCTTTCGGTAGACGGTGAAGGCGTTGGCGCCGTCGAGGCGGGCCGACTCGTCCAGGGAGACCGGGATGGACCGGACGAACTGCAGGAAGATGTAGATCGAGACGATGTCCGTGCCCATGTAGAGGGCGATCGGCGCCCAGCGGGTGTCGAACATCCCGAAGCTGTTGACGATCTGGAAGGTCGCGACCTGGGTGGTGACCCCGGGGACCAGCGCGGCCACCAGGAAGCCCGCCAGGACCAGCTTCCGTAACCGGAAGCGGAAGCGGTCGATCGCGTACGCCGTCATCGAGCCGATCAGCACCGTCCCGCCGATGGCGAAGACCAGGATGAAGGCCGTGTTGCCGAACGCGGAGAGCATCCGGCCGTCCCGGAACGCCGTCACGTAGTTGGCGAAGTTGAACAGGTTGTCGGGCAGGGTCAGCGCCCCGCTGTCGTCCGCCATCTCCTCCTCGGTCTTGAGGGAGGTCAGCAGGACGACGGTCAGCGGCAGCAGGACGACGAGGGTCGCGCCGATCAGCGACAGGTACACCAGGGCGCGGGCCACCACGCGGCGGGTCATACGAGGTCCACCCTCTCGTCGGGGACGAGGCGGCGCTGCACCCAGGTCACCGGCAGGATGATCAGCAGCAGCACGACGGCCGCCGCGGAGGCGAGCCCCGTCTTGTTGAACTGGAAGGCCAGCTTCACGGTCTGGATCACGAAGGTCTGGTGACGCTGCTGCCCGGGGAGCGGGTGACCATCGGTGTCGAGAGCTGGGAGAATGCCGACGCGGCCGCCGCCCGGGCCGCCCTGTACTGCATGGAGCCCACGCGATGACCGCCTCCCGCGTCACCATCAAGGACGTCGCCGCGCGCGCCGGCGTCTCCAAGGGAGCCGTCTCCCTCGCCTTCAACCACAAGCCGGGGCTCTCGGAGGCGACCCGGGACCGGATCTTCCGGGCCGCCCGGGAGCTGGGCTGGGCGCCGAACCTGACCGCGCGGTCGCTGGCGGGCTCGCGGGTGGACGTGGTGGGGCTGGCGATCTGCCGGCCCGCCCGGATGCTCGGCCTGGAGCCGTTCTACATGGAGTTCGTCTCGGGCGTGGAGAGCGTGCTGACCGAGCACTCCTGCTCGCTGCTGCTGCGGCTGGTGAAGACGCCGGACGAGGAGGCCGGGCTGCTGGAGTCCTGGTGGAAGGCGCGGCAGATCGGCGGCTCGATCCTGGTCGACTTCCGCGCGGACGACCCCCGGGTGCGGGTCGCCGAACGGCTCGGGCTGCCGGTGGTCGCGGTCGGCCATCCCTCGCTGACCGGTTCGCTGACATCGGTGTGGACCGACGACACCAGCGCGGTCGGCGAAGCGGTGCGCTATCTGGCCGCGCTCGGGCACCGGCGGATCGCCCGGGTCGGCGGGGCGGCGGCGCTCGGGCACACGGCGCTGCGCACGGCCGCGTTCGACGAGGCGACGCGGCAGCTGGCGCTGGCCGGGGCCTGGCAGGTGGCCACGGACTTCTCGGGCGAGGCGGGTGCCAGGGCCACGCGGTCCCTGCTGACGGCGTCCCCGCCGGACCGGCCCACGGCGATCGTGTACGACAACGACATCATGGCGGTCGCGGGGCTGTCGGTGGCGGCGGAGATGGGGCTGCGGGTGCCGGAGGACGTGTCGCTGCTGGCGTGGGACGACTCGCAGCTGTGCCGGCTGACGCATCCGACGCTGTCCGCGATGAGCCATGACGTGCACGGGTTCGGGGCGGAGGTGGCGCGCACCTTGTTCGGGGTGATCACCGGGGAGGGGCCGGGCTCGCATCCGGTGCCGACGCCGGTGCTGACGCCGCGTGGGTCCACGGCGCCGCCGTCCCGGCAGCACCCCGCCTCGATGTGACCTTCGCCGCTCGACCTACCAGGACTGGGCAGCTACGTTACTCATAAGTAGCATGGTCTGAGCAAGCGCTCAGCGTCCCGCACCCTGGAGGAGAGCCATCGTGCCTCGTACCGTCAGGGACGTCGTCTTCGTCGACGGCGTCCGCACCCCGTTCGGCAAGGCGGGCCCGAAGGGCATCTACCACGAGACCCGCGCTGACGACCTCGTCGTCAAGGCGATCCGGGAGCTGCTGCGCCGCAACCCCGGCCTGGACCCCAAGAAGATCGACGAGGTCGCCATCGCCGCGACCACGCAGATCGGCGACCAGGGCCTGACCATCGGCCGTACGGCCGGCATCCTCGCGGGCCTGCCGCAGTCGGTTCCGGGCTACTCCATCGACCGGATGTGCGCGGGCGCGCTGACCGCCGTCACCACGGTCGCCGGCTCCGTCGCCTTCGGCGCGTACGACATCGCCGTCGCGGGCGGTGTCGAGCACATGGGCCGTCACCCGATGGGCGAGGGCGTCGACCCGAACCCGCGGTTCGTGAGCGAGAAGCTGGTCGACGAGTCCGCCCTGTTCATGGGCATGACGGCGGAGAACCTGCACGACCGCTACCCGCAGATCACCAAGCTGCGCGCCGACGAGTACGCGGTGCGCTCGCAGGAGAAGGCCGCCAAGGCGTACGCCAATGGCAAGATCCAGGCCGACCTGGTGCCGATCTCGGTGCGCCGCACCAACCCGGAGGGCGGTGAGACCGGCTGGGGCCTGGTCACCGCCGACGAGCCGATGCGCCCGGGCACCACGCTGGAGAGCCTCTCCGGTCTGAAGACCCCGTTCCGCGTCCACGGCCGGGTCACCGCCGGTAACGCGGCGGGTCTGAACGACGGCGCCACCGCCTCCCTCATCGCCTCCGAGGACTTCGCGCGCGAGAACGGCCTGCCCGTCAAGATGCGCCTGGTCTCCTACGCCTTCGCGGGCGTGGAGCCGGAGGTCATGGGCTACGGCCCGATCCCGGCCACGGAGAAGGCGCTCGCGCAGGCGGGTCTGTCCATCTCCGACATCGGCCTGTTCGAGATCAACGAGGCCTTCGCCGTCCAGGTCCTGGCCTTCCTGGACCACTACGGCATCGCCGACGACGACGAGCGCGTCAACCAGTACGGCGGCGCCATCGCCTTCGGCCACCCGCTGGCCTCCTCCGGCGTCCGTCTGATGACGCAGCTGGCCCGCCAGTTCGAGGAGCAGCCGCACGTCCGCTACGGCCTGACCACCATGTGCGTGGGCTTCGGCATGGGCGCGACGGTCATCTGGGAGAACCCGCACTTCGAGGGGGACAAGTGAGCACCACCGCTGAGCTGCTGAAGGGTGCGGCCGAGCTGTTCCCGGACGAGGTCGTCACGTCGGCGCACGTACGCCACTTCGACCTTCCGTTCGGGGCGGGCCGGTTCGCCCTGATCACCCTCGACAACGGGCACGACCACACCAAGCCGACCACCTTCGGCCCCCAGTCGCTGGCGAACCTGAACACCGCCATCGACCAGGTCGAGAAGGAGGCCCGGGACGGCGAGATCGTCGGCGTCGGCATCACCGGCAAGCCGTTCATCTTCGCCGTCGGCGCCGACCTCAAGGGCGTCGAGCTGCTGAAGGAGTGGGACCACGCCTACGCCATCGGCAAGGGCGGCCACGACGTCTTCAAGCGCCTGTCCGGCCTCGCCGTGCCGACCTTCGCCTACTACAACGGCGCCGCCATGGGCGGCGGCGTCGAGGTCGGCCTGCACTGCACCTACCGCACGGTGTCCAAGGCCGTCCCGGCGTTCTCCCTCCCCGAGGTCTTCCTCGGTCTGGTCCCCGGCTGGGGCGGCTGCACGATCCTGCCGAACCTGATCGGCGCCGACAAGGCCGTCTCGGTGATCATCGAGAACAGCCTCAACCAGAACAAGCAGCTCAAGGGCCGGCAGGTCTTCGAACTCGGCATCGCGGACGCGCTGTTCGAGGGTGCCGACTTCCTGGAGCAGTCGCTGCTGTGGACCGCGCAGGTCCTCAAGGGCGACATCGAGGTCGAGCGCCCGGTGATCGACCGCGGCGAGGCCTGGGACCAGGCCGTCGCCAAGGGCCGCTTCATCGCCGACGGCAAGGTGCACGGCGCCGCCCCGGCCGCCTACCGCGCCCTCGACATCATCGCCGCCGCCAAGAACGGCGACCTCCAGCAGGGCTACGACGCCGAGGACAAGGCGCTCGCCGACCTGATCATGGGCGGTGAACTGCGTTCCGGCATCTACGCCTTCAACCTGGTGCAGAAGCGCGGCAAGCGCCCCGCCGGCGCCCCGGACAAGAGCCTGGCGCGCCCGGTGACGAAGGTGGGCGTCGTGGGCGCGGGCCTGATGGCCTCGCAGCTCGCGCTGCTCTTCCTGCGCCGCCTGGAGGTCCCGGTCGTCCTCACGGACATCGACCAGGAGCGCGTCGACAAGGGTGTGGGCTACGTCCACGCCGAGATCGACAAGCTGCTCGGCAAGGGCCGGATCAACCAGGACAAGGCCAACCGCCTCAAGGCGCTGGTGACCGGTGTCCTGGACAAGGCCGAGGGCTTCGCGGACGCGGACTTCATCATCGAGGCCGTGTTCGAGGAGATGGGCGTCAAGCAGCAGGTGTTCGCGGAGGTCGAGGCGGTCGCCCCGGCACACGCGATCCTCGCCACCAACACCTCCTCGCTGTCGGTCTCGGAGATGGCGTCGAAGCTGAAGCACCCGGAGCGGGTCGTCGGCTTCCACTTCTTCAACCCGGTCGCGATCCTGCCGCTGCTGGAGATCGTCCGCGGCGAGAAGACGGACGACGCCTCCCTGGCGACCGCCTTCGGCGTGGCCAAGAAGCTGAAGAAGACCGCGGTGCTGGTGAAGGACGCCCCGGCGTTCGTCGTCAACCGCATCCTGACCCGCTTCATGGGCGAGATCCAGAACGTCATCGACGAGGGCACCCCGGTCGAGGTCGCGGAGAAGGCGGTCGAGCCGCTGGGCCTGCCGATGTCGCCGCTGGTGCTGCTTGAGCTGGTCGGCCCGGCGATCGGTCTGCACGTCTCGGAGACGCTCAACAGGGCGTTCCCGGACCGCTTCACGGTCTCCCCGAACCTCAAGGCGGTCGTCGAGGCGGGCAAGCGCGGCTTCTACGTCTACGACAGCGGCAAGCCCGAGCTGGACCCGGAGGTCGCCGCCCTCCTCAAGCAGGGCGACGTCGTCCTGACCGAGGAGCAGGTCCGCGCCCGCGTGCTGGACGCCGTCGCCCAGGAGATCGGGCTCATGCTCGACGAGGGCGTCGTCGCCGAGGCGCAGGACATCGACCTGTGCCTGATCACCGGCGCCGGCTGGCCCTTCCACCTGGGCGGCATCACGCCGTACCTTGACCGTGAGGGCGTCGCCGAGCGGGTGAACGGGAAGCGGTTCCTGGCGCAGGGCGTGGCGAGCGTCCCGGCGTAACCCCTTCGCGTGAAGCAGGTGCCCCGCACACGTCAGGTGTGCGGGGCACCTTCGTCCCAGGGGCCGTCAAAAAGCCGTCGCAGGGCCTGTCAGACGGTCTGCCAGGCCGCCAACGCCAGTCCGGGCTCGTCCTTCTGACGGGCCACCCGCAGTTCGCCGTCGGGCGTCACCGTCGCGGCCACGACCCGGCCCCCGGCGTCCTCCGCGAGCGCCACCCGCGTCCCGGCGGGCAGTTGCGGCCCGGACTCCGTCCACCACAGGCCCGCCGACTCCCGCTCGGTGGGGTAGGCGGCGAAGGCGACCCGGCCGGAGGCGGAGCGCTGGGCGAGCACCGTGCAGTCGTGGCCGTCGAGGACGCAGCGCAGCAGGGACAGCGGGCCGGGCCCGGCCGCGGCGAGCAGCGGCACCGGGTCGGTGTCCGGCCGCCAGGCGTGGATCATGCCCTCCCGGTCCGCGAAGAACACGGTGGTGCGCTCCTTGGACGTGGGCAGGGCGGCCAGCGTGCCCGGTTCGACCGGCACCGGCAGCGGATCGGCCGTCACCGGGCGTCCGCCGGGCTCCTCCTGGAGCCAGCGCAGGATGCCGGCCGGGCTCACGCCGTAGAGCTCGACCAGGCCCGACTCCCCGGTGACGGCGACGAGTTCCTCGTGCACCTTCGATCCCTTGAGGTCGTGCCAGGCGTTCCAGCCGCCGCGCACCTTCTGGTTGACGGTGTGCACACCCTTGCCGCGGTTGCCGACGAAGACGTACGCCCGTCCCTCGGCGTCCACGGCCACGGCGGGCCGGCCGGTCCGCGCCCAGTTCTTGTTGGGGTGGCCGATCGGGATCCAGTCGAGGGCGGCGAGGTGCCCGCGGAAGTGGGTGGAGTGCACCAGGCCCGCCTCGTCGCCGGTGGTGGGCCGCCAGGCCACGAGGTGGGCGTAGCCGTCGGCGCCCTGACCGACGGCGAGGACGGTGTGCAGGCGCTGGTCGCCGCCCATCTTCCGCCAGGGCAGCCAGGCGCCGCCCGGGTGGCGCTCGGCCCGGCACCAGACGGCCTCGTCACGGGTGGTGTAGACGCCGAGCCGGCCGTCGCGGCCGCGTATGAGCCAGTCGCCGTTCACTGTACGGACCATTGACACGGCCCCACTCTAATCGGGCGGCGGGCGCGGCCCGCCGGGTGGGCCCGTGCGACCCTGGGGGCATGAGTACCCCGCTGCTGGTCATCGTCGACGCCGCGAACGTGGTCGGGTCGGTGCCCGACGGCTGGTGGCGGGACCGGCGCGGGGCGGCGGAGCGGCTGCGGGACCGGCTGGCGGCGGACGGGCTGCCGGGGCGTGCGGAGCCCACCGAGATCGTGCTGGTGGTGGAGGGCGCGGCCCGCGGTGTGGACTCGGTGCCCGGCGTGCGGGTCGAGGCGGCGCCCGGCAGCGGGGACGACCACATGGTCGAACTCGTCGCCGCGGCCGGCGAGCGGCCCTGCCTGGTGGTCACGGCCGACCGGGAACTGCGCCGCCGGGTGACGGACCTGGGCGCGGAGGTGGCGGGGCCGCGTACGGTGCGCAGCTGACGCCGGGGCGGCCGGGCTCAGGGGATCCGCGCGTACAGCACCGCCCCGTCCACCCTGCCCACCACCTCGTAGCGGTCCGCGAGCAGCCGCCGCAGGGTCGGCAGTCGTGCCGGTGCGTACGGCTTGCCCCGGGAGTCGTCGACGATCAGGGCCGGGGCGTCGGCGGCCAGCTCCCGGCGGAACACCGGCCAGGCCCCGTCGACGGCGTGCTGCTCGCCGACCCGGGCGCCGTCGCGTCCGCCGCTGTAGTTGGTGAGCAGTCCCGCGGTGAGATAGCGGCTGGCGGGGGCGCGGCCGGCGAGCCAGTACGTCTCCGGGTGCATGCCCCAGATCAGCACGCGGTCGCCGGGTCCGGTACGGCGGGCGGTGGCCTCGGCGACCCGCTGGGCGTGGGCGAGTTCGGGGCGCGGCGCGGTCAGGCCCCAGGCGAGGAAGACCGCGCAGGCGCAGCCGGAGGCGAGGACGGCCCGCGCCAGGCGTTCGCGGGGCGCGTGTCGCAGGGCCGCCGCCGCCAGCAGGGCGAGGGGCGGTACGAGTTGCAGGTAGTAGTGGCCGAAGAAGTGGAAGCCGGTCAGCACCGCCCCGGCGGAGGCGGCGAGCCACAGCCACAGGTCGCCGGCTCCGGTACGGTCGCGCCGCAGTATCCGCGCGACCGCGGGGAGCACTCCCGCGCAGGCCGCCGCGAGGATCGCCGCGTTGCCCAGGCCGCGGGTCAGGGCGTGCAGTGCGGAGCCGGTGAAGGCGGCGTAGGCCGTGGAGCCGGTGACCGTCCACAACAGGAACCCGGCCGGGTCGGTGAGCAGGGCGGCCGCCACGACGGGCAGGGCCGCCCCGGTGGCCAGCCGGACCAGGCCGGGGCGGGCGGCGCCCGAGGTGACGCACAGCCACAGCACGGGCAGCAGCACGGCCGCCCCGGTCTGCTTGGCGAGGAAGGCGCAGGCGACGGCCGCGCCCGCCGCGCCCCAGCGGCGCCGGTCGGCGCACCACATCGCGGCGGCGGTTCCCGGCAGTATGAACAGCTCGAACCCGGCGGCCTGCGCGTCCTCGGGGTTGAGCCCCACGGAGAGCAGCAGATGGAGCACGCCGGCGGTGCGGCCCGCGCGGTCGCCCCAGCGGCGGCGGGCCAGCGAGGCGAGCAGGGCGGCGGTGAGCAGCTGGGCGAGGATCGCGAGCACCCGGACGGTGGTGAGCGAGCCGGAGCCGGTCAGCGCGAAGGCCGCCTCGTACAGCCAGGGCACCAGGGGCGGCTTGCGGTCGACGACCGTCTCGTAGAGCTGTCCGCCGTCCGCCAGTATCCGCGCCTGTACGGCGAGGTAGCCCTCGTCGGGGTTCCACAGCGGCCGGGCGAAGGAGGGCAGGCGGGTGACGCAGGCGAGCAGGGCCAGCGCGGGCAGCAGCCTCCGCCAGTAGCCGCGGTCCGCACGGGACCCGGTGACGGTACGTGTCGGGGCGAGGGGCTGGGCGCGCATGGGGCGAACGCTATCCGGCCCCGCATCTCCCATCGAAGCGGGACATACGGGGCCGGGTGTGGGCGGGGCGGTGACGCGCCGTGGGCAGCGGTCGGCTACTGGTCGGGGTGGGAGCGGCCGTGGTGGGGGTGCGGGCGGTCGTGGTGAGGGTGGCCCTCGACGACGTCCTCGACCGTGGTCTCCTCGTGCGTGCCGAGGCGGCTGTGGGAGCGGCCGTACAGGAAGTAGACGACGAACCCGATCACCATCCAGATCGCGAACCGCACCCAGGTCTCGGCGGACAGGTTGAGCATCAGCCACAGCGACGCCGCCGCCGACAGGATCGGGACGACCGGCACCCACGGGGTGCGGAAGGCGCGGTGCAGGTCGGGGCGGGTGCGGCGGAGGACGATCACGCCGATCGCCACCACCACGAAGGCGAACAGGGTGCCGATGTTCACCAGCTCGGCGAGTTCGTTCAGCGGGGTGAAGCCGGCGAGGACCGCGATGAGGACGCCGAGCAGGATGGTGGGTCGGTGCGGGGTCTTGAAGCGGGGGTGGACGCGGGAGAAGAACCGGGGCAGCAGCCCGTCGCGGCTCATCGCGAAGAACACCCGGGTCTGGCCGAGCAGCAGGATCATGCAGACGGTGGTGAGGCCGACGGCGGCGCCGAAGCTGATGAAGCCCGCGTACCAGGGGTGCCCGGTGGCCTTGAAGGCGTCGGCGAGCGGGGCGCTCTCGGAGAGCCTGCTGTAGTGCTGCATACCGGTGACGACGATCGACACGAGGACGTACAGGGTGGTGCAGATCAGCAGCGAGCCGAGGATGCCGCGCGGCATGTCGCGCTGCGGGTTGCGGGTCTCCTCGGCGGCGGTGGCCACCACGTCGAAGCCGATGAAGGCGAAGAAGACGACGGAGGCGGCGGTGAAGATGCCCATCACGCCGAAGTTGGAGGGGGCCCATCCGAACATCAGCTGGATCAGCGGGGCCTGGAGGCTGTCCCCGGCCGGCACTTCCTGCGCCTTCGGGATGAACGGCTTGTAGTTGGCGCCGTTGATCAGGAAGGCGCCCGCGATGATCACGACGAGCACGACGGTCACCTTGATGGCGACGACGACCTGGGTGACCCGCGCGGACAGCTTCGTGCCGATCACCAGGATCACGGTGAGCAGCAGGACCAGCGCGGCGGCGAGGATGTCGAAGCCGAAGCCCTCGGCTCCCTGCCGGGTGCCGAGCGCCGCAGGCATGTGCCAGCCCGCGTTGTCCATCAGTGACTGGACGTAGCCCGACCAGCCGACGGCCACCACCGCCGTGCCGAGCGCGAACTCCAGGACCAGGTCCCAGCCGATGATCCAGGCGGGCAGTTCACCGATCGAGGCGTAGGAGAACGTGTAGGCCGATCCGGCGACGGGGACCGTGGAGGCGAACTCGGCGTAGCAGAGCGCGGCGAGCGCGCACACGACGCCGGCCGCGACGAACGCCAGGGCCACGGAGGGGCCCGCGTAGTTCCTGGCGACCGTGCCGGTCAGGACGAAGATGCCGGTGCCGATGATGACGCCGACTCCGAAGACCGTGAGGTCAAGGGCCGAGAGTGACTTCTTGAGCGCGTGCTCCGGCTCCTCGGTATCGAGGATGGACTGCTCGACCTTCTTCGTCCGGAAGAGGGTGCTGCTCATCGGGCGTACCTCCCACGCTTGTCGTCCTCGACATGATCGAGAGGGGGCGTGTTGCGTATGCCCCGACGCGGGCAGTTTCACGCCAATGGGCCGGTTTCACCACTCTTGGCATGTGGTGGAACCGGCCCATGAGGCGGTGCGATGGATCAGTCCCGGGCGGGCTCGACCTCTGCGGCGGCGCGGTCGGTGGGGGTCCCCCCGCTCGAGCGGAGCCGAGAGTGGGGGAGGCCGTCCAGCTTGGAGACCAGTCCGGTGACCTGGCGGGCGATGTCCGGGGCGGTCAGACCGATCTCCGTCAGCACCTCGGCGCGGGAGGCGTGGTCGAGGAAGCGCGGCGGGATGCCGAAGTCGCGCAGCGGGACGTCGACGCCCGCGTCCCGCAGGGTCTGGGCGATGGCGGAGCCGACACCGCCGACGCGGGAGTTGTCCTCGACGGTGACGACCACGCGGTGCCGCTCGGCGAGCGGGGCCAGCGTCTCGTCCACCGGCTTGACCCAGCGCGGGTCGACGACGGTGGTGGAGATGCCCTGCTGGTCGAGGAGGGCGGCGATCTCCAGGCACATCGGCGCCAGGGCGCCGACGGAGACCAGCAGCACGTCCGGGCGGTCGGTGCCGGGCTCGCGCAGCACGTCCATGCCGCCCACGCGCCCGACGGCGGGTACGGCGGGGCCGACGGCGCCCTTGGAGAAGCGGACCACGGTGGGCGCGTCCTCGACCTCGACGGCCTCGCGCAGCTGGGCGCGGACCTGGTCGGCGTCGCGCGGGGCGGCGAGCCGCAGGCCGGGCACGACCTGGAGGATCGACATGTCCCACATGCCGTTGTGGGAGGCTCCGTCGGTGCCGGTGACGCCGGCCCGGTCCAGCACGAACGTCACCCCGCACTTGTGCAGGGCCACGTCCATCAGCACCTGGTCGAAGGCCCGGTTGAGGAAGGTGGCGTACACCGCGAAGACCGGGTGCAGGCCGCCCGTGGCCAGGCCGGCGGCGGACACGGCGCCGTGCTGCTCGGCGATGCCGACGTCGTAGACCCGCTCCGGGAACCGCTTGGCGAACCGGTCCAGGCCCACCGGCTGGAGCATGGCCGCGGTGATCGCGACGACGTCCTCGCGCTCCTCGCCGAGCTTGACCATCTCGTCGCCGAAGACGGAGGTCCAGTCGGCGCCGGAGGAGGCGATCGGCAGGCCCGTGTCGGGGTGGATCTTGCCGACGGCGTGGAAGCGGTCCGCCTCGTCCTGGAGGGCGGGCTGGTAGCCGCGGCCCTTCTCGGTGAGGCAGTGCACGATGACCGGGCCGCCGAAGCGCTTGGCGCGGGCCAGCGCGGACTCCAGCGCCTCGATGTCGTGGCCGTCGATCGGGCCGACGTACTTCAGGCCCAGGTCCTCGAACATGCCCTGCGGGGCGATGAAGTCCTTCAGGCCCTTCTTGGCGCCGTGCAGCGTCTCGTACAGCGGCTTGCCGACCACCGGGGTGCGGTCGAGGATCTCCTTGGTCCGGGCCAGGAAGCGCTCGTAGCCGTCGGTGGTGCGCAGCGTGGCGAGGTGGTTGGCGAGGCCGCCGATGGTCGGCGCGTAGGAGCGCTCGTTGTCGTTGACGACGATGACGAGCGGGCGGTCCTTGGCCTCGGCGATGTTGTTCAGCGCCTCCCAGGCCATACCGCCGGTCAGGGCGCCGTCACCGATGACGGCGACCACGTGGCTGTCGCGTTTCAGCAGCTGGTTCGCCTTGGCGAGGCCGTCGGCCCAGCCGAGCACCGTGGAGGCGTGGCTGTTCTCGATGACGTCGTGCTCGGACTCGGCCTG
Organism: Streptomyces sp. TSRI0107; assembly: GCF_001905845.1. Lineage (GTDB taxonomy): Bacteria > Actinomycetota > Actinomycetes > Streptomycetales > Streptomycetaceae > Streptomyces. Next base: position 275,903 of record NZ_LIVZ01000002.1, read on the forward strand.
CGAGGGGTAGCCGGACAGGCCGCCCTTCATCTTCAGCCGGGAGAAGTCCTGCCGGCCGGTGAGCAGCTTGTGCACGTAGGACTGGTGTCCGGTGTCCCACAGCACCTTGTCCTTGGGGGACTCGAAGACCCGGTGCAGGGCGATGGTGAGCTCCACCACGCCGAGGTTCGGGCCGAGGTGGCCGCCGGTCTTGGAGACCGCGTCGACGAGGAAGGTCCGGATCTCCTCGGCCAGCTGGTCCAGCTCCTCCAGGCTGAGCCGGTCCAGATCGCGCGGTCCCCTGATGCGGGTCAGCAGCGGCACCCGTGCCTCCTTGCAGTAGAGCTGTTTCGAGCTGTTGCCGGGCTCGACGAGTCTAATGTTCCGCCCGGCATGGCTGTGCCCGGCACCGCCATTGGTGCCGGGCACAGGCTGGGGGCGGGGCGCGGTGCTACGCGCGCCCTGCGGTCTTCTGCGTCTTGCGGGTGATCGAGTCGATGACCACCGTGGTCAGCAGCACACCCGCGGTGATCATGTACTTCACCGGCTCGGCGATGGACTCCAGCTGGAGCCCGTACTGGATGGACACGATCACCAGGACGCCCAGGAGGGCGTTCCAGGTGCGGCCCCGGCCGCCGAAGAGGCTGGTGCCGCCGATCACGGCCGCGGCGATCGCGTTCATCAGCAGGTCACCGGTACCCGCGCTCTGGTTGGCCGAGGCGATCTTGGAGGCCAGGAAGAGGCCGCCGATCGCCGCGAAGCCGCCGGAGATCGCGAAGACCGAGATCCGCACCGCGGTGACGTTGATGCCGGCACGCCGGGACGCCTCGACGCTGCCGCCGAGCGCGAAGACCTTGCGGCCGTAGGAGGTGCGCCGCAGCAGGAAGTCCGTCGCGACCAGGAACACCAGGAAGATCACCGTGGCCAGCGGCAGGCCCTTGTACTGGTTGTACATGAACGCCGCGGCGAAGGAGATCACCGCGAGCAGCGCGGTGCGCAGGATCGTCTCGTTCAGCGGCCGGGACGGGACGCCCGCCGCGTCACGCCGCTTGTTGCCCAGGAACGAGGTGACGAAGAAGACCACCGTCACCACGGCCGCCAGACCGTACGCGGCGGCGATGTCCGTGAAGAAGTACGTGGTCAGCTGGCCGATGAAGCCGTCGCTGTCCAGGTTGATCGTGCCGTTCTCGCCCAGCGTCTGGAGCATGAAGCCCAGCCAGAAGAGCAGGCCGGCCAGCGTGACCGCGAAGGCGGGCGCTCCGAGGACGGCGAAGAAGAAGCCGTGCACGGCACCGATGGCGGCGCCGGCGACGATCGCGAAGAGCACCGCGATCCACTCCGGCCAGCCCTGGTTGACCGCGAGGACGGCCGCGATGGCGCTGGCCGCGCCGCTGACCGAGCCGACGGACAGGTCGATCTCGCCGAGCAGCAGCACGAAGACGATGCCGACGGAGATCATGCCGGTGCCGACCATCGTGACGGTGATGTCACTGAGGTTCTGCGCGGACAGGAACGCCGAGTTCAGGCTCTGGAAGACGACGCAGATGACGACCAGGCCGACGATGACCGGGAGGGAGCCCAGTTCACCGGCGCGCATCTTGCGCTTGAACTCGCTCCAGTAGCCGAGCAGGCCCTCCTCGCGGACGAGGAGGCGGGGGTCGACCGCGGTGACCGCCGCGGCGGCCGCCTCCGGGTTCTCCACCAGGTGCTCGTCCTGCGCGGCCGCCTTGGTGGAGGTCTTGTCGGTGCTCACTTGGAAACCTCCCCGGTCGTGCGCGCCGCACGGCGGGTCACGGCGTTGTCGGTGGCGCCGGTGATGGCGGAGATGATCTCCTCCTGCGAGGTCGTCTTGACCTCGAAGACGCCGTTGTTGCGGCCGAGGCGCAGCACCGCCACCTTGTCGGCGACGGCCTTGACGTCGGCCATGTTGTGGCTGATCAGGATGACGGCGTGGCCGCGCTCCCGCAGCCGCTCGACCAGGTCGAGCACCTGGGCGGTCTGCTCCACGCCGAGGGCGGCGGTGGGCTCGTCGAGGATGACCAGCTTGGGCTCGCCCAGCATCGAGCGGGCGATGGCCACGGTCTGGCGCTGACCGCCGGAGAGCGAGGCGATCGGGATACGCACGCTGGGGATGCGGATCGACAGGGTCGTCAGCAGCTCGCGGGCACGGCGCTCCATCTCGACCTCGTCGAGCACGCCCCACTTCCTCAGCTCACGGCCGAGGAACAGGTTGCCGACCACGTCGATGTTGTCGCACAGCGCGAGGTCCTGGTAGACCGTCGCGATGCCCAGGGCCTGGGCGTCGTGCGGCTTGCCGATCGTTACGGACTTGCCTTCCCATTCGATGGCGCCCTCATCGATGGGGTGCACGCCGGCGATCGTCTTGACCAGCGTGGACTTTCCGGCGCCGTTGTCGCCGACCAGGGCGACCACTTCACCGGCGTGGACCTCAAGCTCTACGTCGGTGAGCGCCTGGACGGCACCGAACCGCTTGGAGACCCCGCGCAACGCCAGCACGGGCGTAGCGGACACGTGAACCATCTCCTTCGCCGCCTGACCCGGCGGGAGGTTGTGCAGAAGTTTGGGGGGTTGCCGGGACCGTTGCCCGGGCCCGGAGTGTTCCGACCGGCGCCCCGCAACGAGCTTGCGGGGCTTTGTTGACGCGGGGCGCCGGCGGAGCCTGTACGGCGGCCGTCCCGCACGGGAGCGGCGGGGGCCTGCTCCCGTGTCCCTCAGGGGAAGGGGACTCGTGGACCGCTTACTTGATGCCGAGCTTGTCGCAGGCCGACTTGTACTTGGCCGTGCAGATCTCGTCGGCGGTGTAGACGCCGTCCTTGATGACGGTGTCGTTGATGTTCTCCTGGGTCAGCGAGGTGACGTCGACCAGGACGGACGGGACGTCCTTGGCGCTGTCGCTGGAGACCTTGTCCTTGGCGATGGCGCCCAGGTCCTCGCCCTTGGCCAGCGCGACGGCCATCTGCGCGGCGGCCTCGGCCTCGGGGGCGTACGGCTTGTAGACGCTCATGAACTGCTCGCCGGCGACGATGCGCTGGACGGCGGCGAGTTCGGCGTCCTGGCCGGTGACCGGGACGTCGATGCCGGCGGCCTTCAGGGCGGTGATGATGCCGCCGGCCATGCCGTCGTTGGCGGAGTAGACACCGACGATCTTCTTCTTGCCGAGAGCCGAGATCGCCGCCTCCATGTTGGCGTTGGCGTTCTCCGGCTTCCACTCCTTGGTGTCGTACTCCTTGCCGACCTTCACCTTGCCGTCGAGGGCGGAGTGCGCGCCCTCCTTGAACTGGGCGGCGTTCGGGTCGGTGACGGAGCCGTTCATCATGACGATCTGGCCGTCCTTGGCCTTGTCGCCGAGCTCCTCCAGCAGGGCCTCGCCCTGGGTCTTGCCGACCGCCACGTTGTCGAACGACGTGTAGGCGCTGATCGGGCCCTCGGCGAGGCGGTCGTAGGCGACGACCTTGATGCCGTTGTCCACGGCCTTCTGGACGGAGTTCTTGATCGCCTTGGCGTCCACGGCGTCCAGGATCAGCACGTCCACCTTGTTGGTGATCATCGTGTCGACCTGCTGGGCCTGGAGGTTGGCGTCCTGCTTGGCGTTGTTGTACTCGACAGTCGCCTTGTTGTTCGTCAGCTCCTTGATCTTCTCTTCGATCAGAGGCCGGTCGAACTTCTCGTACCGCGCGGTCTGGTTCTCCGGAAGGAGGAGACCGATCTTGATGTCGTCGCCCTTGGCGGCGCCGGAGCCCTTGGACTCCTTGTCCCCACCGGCTTCCTCAGCGCTGCCACAGGCGGCGAGAGAGACGGCCATCGCACCCGCGGCGATGGCGACGGCGGCACGACGCATACGCGTGTTCACTTCTGAAACCTCCCTGACGAGGCCGCGTCGTTGCGGCCGAGGTGGCTGGAAGTCAACTCGGCCACACGTGCGACGTCAAGAAGTAAATCCTTAACGGGTTGGCAACGGTGCCATCCGTTCTCTAAGTGAAGGCAGGTGTCGCAGCCGGCAGGGCGCCGGACACGCTTCCGTCCAAAAGGGTCGAGTCACCCATCTCGCTGAGCGCGAGGGCGAGCGCCCCGAGCACCTCCGCACGGCCCCCAAGTGCCCCGGGAAGAACGGAGAGTTGGCGCGCCGCACTGGGAATGGCATAGCGGCCGACGGACTCCCTGATCGGCCCGAGCACCAGCTCTCCGGCCTCGGCGAGATCACCGCCCAGGACCACCCGGCTCGGGTTCAGAAGGTTGCAGAGGTTGGCGACTCCACTGCCGATGTGACGGCCGACGTCGGCGATCACCCGACGGCAGCCCGGATCTCCGTCCCGTGCCAGGCGGACGACGCCCTCCATGGTCAGATCCGTGCCGTGACTGGACTGGAGCAGCGGCAGCACATACCGCGCGGCCGCGAAGGTCTCCAGGCAGCCCCGGTTTCCGCAGCGGCAGACGGGGCCGGATTCATCAAGTGTAATATGTCCGATTTCACCCGCTGTGCCGCCCGGACCGCGGTAGATCTTCCCGTCGATCACCAGGCCCGCGCCGACACCGCTGGACACCTTGATGTACGCCAGGTCCCGCACGCCCTTCCCGCTGCCCCACACCAGTTCGCCGAGGGCGCCCAGGTTGGCGTCGTTGTCCACGTGCACGGGCACGCCGAGCCGGCCCCGCAGCTCCTCGGCCGGCTTGGCGCCGGTCCAGCCCGGCAGGATCGCCGTCGAGCCCAGCGTGCCGGACTCCACGTCGATCGGGCCGGGCACGCCGAGACCCACCCCGGCGATCTTCGTGCGGTCCACGCCGGTCGCCGCGATCAGCCGGTTGACCAGCTCTTCCGCCCGGTCGAAGCCCTGCGCGGCGGAGGCGTCCACGTCCAGCGGCTCGGACTCCTCGGCCAGCACCTGATGGGCCAGGTTGCCCACCGCCACCCGTAGGTGGGTGTGCCCGAAGTCCACGCCGATCACGATGCCGGCGTCCCCGCTCAGGCTGACGCTGCGGGCCCGCCGGCCGCCCGCCGAGGTGGGTGTGACCTCGACGGTCCCGCCGTCCTTCAGTTCCCGGACGATGTTGGAGACGGTCGCCGCGGACAGACCCGTCGTCCTCGCGATCTCCGCCTGGGTGAGGGATCCCGCCAGCCGCACGGCTCGTACGACCCGCTCCAGGTTGGCTCGGTGCAGCGACGACTGCGACCCCGGAGTCTCCACGACGACCTCCTGCGCGCGGGACCGCATCGATGAGGCCCCGTCTATGTCCAACTAGTGAACTCTAAGCTGAGCCGTTCGGGGGGCCGCCCGTCAAGAGGTTGAACAGTTTCCGGGAGCAGGCACACACGTGTGCGCACCGCTCCCACGCCGGGAACGGTGTGCACACGGTCGCGCGCGGAGCGCTACTTCAGGGTCGCCGAGGTGAGTCCCGCCTGTACCTGGCGCTGGAAGGACAGATAGACCACCAGCATCGGGATCATCGCGATGGTGACGCCGGCGAAGAGCACCGGGAGGTCGGAGGCGTAGCCCTGCTGCTGCTGGAGCTGGATCAGCCCCTGGGTGAGCACATAGCGCTCGGGGTCGTCGCCGCTCTGCGGCTGCATCAGCACGGTCGGCAGGATGAACTGGTTCCACTGGCCGAGCGTGTTGAAGATCCCCACGCTGATCAGGCCCGGCTTCGCCATCGGCAGCATCACCTGGAAGAACGTCCGGGTGTGCGAGGCCCCGTCCAGGATCGCCGCCTCGAACACCGCCGTCGGCAGGGTCCGGAAGAAGGCGTGCATGAAGAAGACGGTGAACGGCATGGAGTAGGCGACGTACACCAGGATCAGGCCCTGGTAGGTGTTCAGCATGTCCAGCCGTTTGACCATGAAGAACAGCGGGACCAGGGCCAGGAAGACCGGGAACATCGCGCCCGCGACGAAGAAGTAGTAGAGGAAGCGGTTCCCCCAGAACTGGTAGCGGGCCAGCACGTACGCGGCCATCGAGCCGAACAGCATCGTCAGCGGCACCGAGAACAGGAGCACGACGACGGTGTTGAGGAAGTAGTCGCCGATGCCCTTCTCCCAGGCGCGCGAGAAGACGTCGAACGTCCAGTTCTCGGGCCACCCGAAGGCGGAGCCGGCGATCTGGGCGTCGGTCTTGAAGGCGCTGAGCACCAGCCACAGCAGCGGCAGGACGATCATCAGGGCCCACAGGGCGAGGAAGCCGTGCGAGAAGGCGTTCAGGGTGACGCCCTCGCCGCGCCGCTCGCCGGCGCGGGGCGGGATCTTCTCGACCGTGTGTCCGACCGGGGCCGGCGCCGGCTCCTTCAGGGGTGCGCTCATCTCGTCTCTCCCGCTCAGAACTCGACGCGGTCGCGGCGGGTGGCGCGCAGCATGACCACGGACAGGATCAGGGTGAGGAGCAGCATGACCACGCCCATGGCGCAGGCGTAGCCGCTCTTGCCGTAGTAGAGGAAGTTCCGCATCATCACGGTCGCCATGACCTCGCTGTGGTGGTCGGGGCCGCCGCCGAACTCACCGGACGTCATGGTCGAGACGAGGATGAACATGTCCATCGCCGCGATGCCGAGATAGACCCAGGCCGTCTGCACGGAGTCCCACAGCAGCGGCAGGGTGATACGGAAGAAGGACTGGGCGCGGCCGGCGCCGTCGATGAGGGCGGCCTCGTAGATGTCCTTCGGGATGGACTGCATGGCGGCGGAGAACAGCACCAGGTAGAAGCCGACGCCGTGCCAGACGACGACCACGATCAGTGCCCAGAGCACGAAGTCCGGCTCGTTCAGCCACTCCACCGGCCGGTCGGCGTCCACCAGGCCCAGCTTGACCAGGACGCCGTTGAGCATGCCGCCGCTGTCGCTGCGGTAGACCGCGCCGAACAGCACGGCGAGGATCGCCAGCGACAGGACCTGCGGGAAGAAGTAGACGACCTTGTAGAACCTGGACCCGGCGACCCCGGACACCCCGCCGGCCCGGCCGCGGCCGCCCGCGTTCAGCATGAACGCGAAGAACAGGGCGAGCAGAATGGTGATCACCGGGATGAACACCAGGAACAGGATGTTGTGCCAGATGGCCCCCAGGAAGATGTCGTCCTGGAACAGCGCCTTGTAGTTGTCCAGCCCGACAAAGCTGAAGGTCTGCGACTGGCCCTTCCAGTCGGTCAGCGAATAGCCGAACGTCTGGATGTACGGCCAGATGACGAAGATCAGGTAAAGCGCCACGGGAATGAGGAGAAATCCCGCGACGAACCCGTACTGCCCCTTGCGCATTGGCGTTTCCTGCCCCTGGTGTTCCCCGACGGTGTGACCGTGCGTCCCGCGCGGGACTACTCGCGGCGGTTGTTCTTGGACGCCGGATCCTTGGCGGCCTTGTCGACGGCCGCCTGCGCCCGCTTCAGCCACTCCTTGGGCTGGATGCGCCGGGCCATCAGCTCGTTGGAGGCGTTCTGGATGGCGGTGTCCATCTCGCTGTACCACTCGGTGTACAGGAAGCGGAAGGTGTTGTCGCCGGCCGCCTTGGAGGCCTCGACGGTGGACTGGGTGCCCGGCCGCAGCTGCACGCTCGGGTCGACGCCGTCCTTGAGGATGGTCAGCGAGTTCGCCTCCTTGGCGAACAGCGTCGACCACTCCCGGGAGAGCATCAGCCGCATGAACTCCTTGGCCGCGGGCAGGTTCTTCGCCTTGCTCGGGATGATGAACGGCTCCCCGGAACCGGCCCGGATCGCCTCGAACGGCATCACGCTGCCCTCGAGCAGCGGCATCGGCAGGAACTTCATGTCGAAGTCCGACGGCGTCTGCTTCAGCTGCTCGTTCTCCAGCCACGAGCCGGAGGTGATGAAGGCCGCCTTGTACTGGTTCCAGCGGGTCTGCGACTCGGTGTGGGTCAGGCCGTTCGTACCGGGCATCAGATAGCCCTTCTCGACGACCTCGTAGACCGCCTCGACGGCGGCCTGCGCCGCCTCGGAGCCGACGAACGCCTTGGGGTCGAGGTTGTCGATCGCCTTCATGGCGTCCAGGCCGCCCTTCTTGGCGATCAGGTCCATGATGGCGACGTTGATGTAGTACGGGTACTTGCCCTGGTGGGCGAGGCCGCCGATGCCCTGGGACTTGGCGTCCTTGCAGATGGCGAGGAAGTCGTCCCAGGTCTTGGGCTCCTCCCAGCCCTTGTCCTTGAAGAGCTTGCCGGAGTACCACAGGCCCCACACCGTGTAGATGTAGTTGAGGGCGACGACCTTGCCCTCCTGCAGACCCGGGTCGAGGGTGCCGGGGATGACGGTGTCGCGGACCTTCTTCGACGGGTCGTCCACGCTGGGCGCGTCCAGGACCTCGGCGAGGTCGAGGAGCTGGCCGTTCTTGTGGAGAACGTCGATCTTGATCTTCTGGGCGCCGGAGTTGTCCACGATGTCCGGCGGGTTGCCGGCGTTGAACCGCGGCTGGAGCTTGCCGGTGATCTCCTGGGTGCCGGTGTGGGTGGAGGTCACGCCCCACTTCTTCTGGAAGGCGGCCTCCCAGGCCTTGGCGTAGTCGTCGCCGTAGCCGCCCTTGAAGATGACGACGTCGAGCTTGCTGCCCTTCTTCACGCCGAAGGGGTTGTCCTTGGAGGTCTCCCCCTGGGTGTCGTCGTTCGACTCCTCGCCGCCGCCGCTGGCACACGCGGACAGGAAGCCCATGGCAGGTACGGAGACCAGCCCGAGGGCGGCGGACCGCTTGATCAGCGCGCGCCGGCCGACACCGTCGCTCCCGTGCTGCGCTGCCGTGCTCTCGGCACTGTTCCCGGCGCCGTTCTCGGCGGAAGTGGATCCCATGCTCAAGTCCTCGCCTTCTTCCAGGACTCAGGCGGTGAACCGGATCCTCCCCGGCACCGCGGTGGGGTCAAGCAGGGTCGTACAGGATGTGCGGTTCGTGTGAATCGCCGACAGGTATAGTCCACTTCCCGCCAGGGGATCAAGATCGAATGCAAGGTTGGCCGTTTGTCTTTTCCGAGTTGAGACCTCCCGGAAATATGAGCCGCCGACGGGGTGCCCCGCCGGAAAAATCCGTGACACGCCCGTCGAATGACGCAGTCAACACCCTTGACAGCGCTCATCACTTGAGTCACAACTGATCCTTGCGCCCCGAATCTGACAACGTTGTCCAGTGGCGCAGGGAGGGTGTTCGCGGATGCGACACGGATATCGGCACAGACGGAGCACGGCGGTCGTCGCGGCGGCCGCCTTCGCTTTGGCCATCGGCTCACCGGGTGCGGCGGTCGCCCTGCCGGCCGCCCCCGAGGCCGCCGACCGGGAGTTCACCTCCTCCTTCGAACCGGCGGACCCGGCACCGGACTGGCTGAACACACCCGACACCGCGCCGGACGGCACCCCGCGGACCTCGGGCGTCGACGGCGGCTACGGCAGCGGCATCCCCGGCAACGTCACCGACCACGTCACGGACGTCCGCGCCAGCGGCGAGAACAGCGGCGGCGGCGAGGTGAAGGAGAACCTGACCGACGGCGAACCCGGCACCAAGTGGCTGGTCTTCGAGCCCGCCGGCTGGGTGGAGTTCGACCTGGACGCACCGGTCAGAGTCGTGACGTACGCGCTGACCTCCGCCAACGACCACGCGGAACGCGACCCGGCCGACTGGACCCTGCGCGGCTCCACCGACGGCAAGGACTGGAAGACGCTGGACACCCGCACCGGCGAGTCCTTCTCCGAACGCTTCCAGACGAAATCGTACGACCTGGCCGAACCCGCCGAATTCCGGCACTTCAGGATCGACTTCACCAAGAACCACGAGGGCGGGCTGCTCCAGCTCGCCGACGTGCAGTTCTCCACCGGGGGCGGCACCGGCCCGGTCCCCGAGCACATGCTGTCCCTGGTCGATCGCGGTCCCAGCGGCTCCCCCACCGCGAAGGCGGGCGCCGGCTTCACCGGCAAGCGCGCCCTGCGCTACGCCGGCCGGCACACGGCGGACGGGCGGGCCTACGCGTACCACAAGGTCTTCGACGTCGACGTGGCCGTCACCCGCGACACCCGCCTCTCGTACCGGGTCTTCCCGTCGATGGCCGACGGCGACCTCGACTACGCCGCCACGCACGTCTCCGTCGACCTGGCCTTCACCGACGGCACCTACCTCAGCGACCTGGGCGCCACCGACCAGCACGGCTTCCGGCTCTCCCCGCGGGGGCAGGGCGCCTCGAAGGTGCTGTACGTCAACCAGTGGAACGACGTGGTCTCGCGGATCGGCTCGGTGGCGGCGGGCCGGACCGTCGACCGGATCCTGCTGGCGTACGACGCCCCGAAGGGCCCGGCGCGGTTCCGTGGCTGGGTGGACGACGTGACCCTGGAGGCCGCGCCCCCGGAGCGGCCCCGGGCCCATCCGTCCGACTACGCGGTGACCACCCGCGGCACCAACTCCAGCGGCGCCTTCTCGCGCGGCAACACCTTCCCCGCGACCGCCGTGCCGCACGGCTTCAACTTCTGGACGCCGGTCACCAACGCGGGTTCGCTGAGCTGGCTGTACGACTACGCCCGGTCGAACAACGCGGACAACCTGCCGACGATCCAGGCGTTCAGCGCGAGCCACGAGCCGAGCCCGTGGATGGGCGACCGGCAGACCTTCCAGGTGATGCCGTCCGCCGCCGCCGGAACCCCCGACACGGGCCGCACCGCGCGGGCGCTGCCGTTCCGGCACGAGAACGAGACCGCCCGCCCGCACTACTACGGCGTCCGCTTCGAGAACGGCCTCAAGGCCGAGATGACCCCGACGGACCACGCGGCGATGCTGCGCTTCACGTATCCCGGCGACGACGCGAGCGTGCTGTTCGACAACGTCACGGACCAGGCGGGGCTGACCCTCGATCCCGCCGCCGGAACGGTCACCGGCTACTCGGACGTGAAGTCGGGCCTGTCGACCGGCGCCACCCGGCTGTTCTTCCACGGCGTCTTCGACAAGCCGGTGACGGACTCGGCGGCCTCCGGCGTCAAGGGCCGGCTGCGGTTCGACGCGGGCGCCGACCGCACGGTGACCCTGCGCCTGGCCACCTCGCTGATCAGCGTCGAGCAGGCGAAGGACAACCTGCGCCAGGAGATCCCGGAAGGCACCTCCTTCGAGACGGTGAAGGACCGCGCCCGGCGCCAGTGGGACCGGCTGCTCGGCAAGGTGGAGGTCGAGGGCGCCACACCGGACCAGCTGACCACGCTGTACTCCAGCCTGTACCGCCTGTACCTGTACCCCAACTCCGGCTACGAGAAAGTCGGTTCGACGTACAAGTACGCCTCGCCCTTCTCCCCCATGCCGGGTCCCGACACGCCCACCCACACCGGCGCGAAGATCGTCGAGGGCGAGGTGTACGTCAACAACGGCTTCTGGGACACCTACCGGACGACCTGGCCGGCGTACTCCCTGCTGACCCCGTCCCGGGCGGGCGAACTGGCCGACGGGTTCGTGCAGCACTTCAAGGACGGCGGCTGGACCTCCCGCTGGTCGTCCCCGGGCTACGCCGACCTGATGACCGGCACCTCCTCGGACGTCGCGTTCGCCGACGCGTACGTCAAGGGAGTCGACTTCGACGCCGAGGCGGCCTACGACGCGGCCCTGAAGAACGCGACGGTGGTGCCGCCCGCCTCCGGCGTCGGCCGCAAGGGCATGGCCACCTCGCCCTTCCTCGGCTACACGTCCACCGACACCCACGAGGGCCTGTCGTGGGCGCTGGAGGGCTACCTCAACGACTACGGCATCGCGAGGATGGGCCAGGCGCTGTACCGCGAGACCGGCGAGCGGCGCTACAAGGAGGAGTCGGCGTACTTCCTCGACCGCGCCCAGGACTACGTGAACCTCTTCGACCCGAAGGCCGGGTTCTTCCAGGGCCGGACCCCGCGGGGCGACTGGCGGGTCGACTCCTCGTCGTACGACCCGCGCGTGTGGGGCCACGACTACACCGAGACCAACGGCTGGGGGTACGCCTTCACCGCCCCGCAGGACAGCCGGGGCCTGGCCAACCTGTACGGCGGCAGGCGGGGCCTCGCCGACAAGCTGGACGAGTACTTCGCCACCCCGGAGACCGCGTCACCGGAGTTCGCCGGTTCCTACGGCGGTGTCATCCACGAGATGACGGAGGCGCGGGACGTCCGGATGGGCATGTACGGCCACTCCAACCAGGTCGCCCACCACGCGATCTACATGTACGACGCGGCCGGGCAGCCCTGGAAGACGCAGGAGAAGGTCCGCGAGGTGCTGTCGCGGCTGTACGTGGGCAGCGACATCGGGCAGGGCTACCACGGCGACGAGGACAACGGCGAGCAGTCGGCCTGGTACCTGTTCTCCGCGCTCGGCTTCTACCCGCTGGTCATGGGCAGCGGCGAGTACGCCATCGGCTCCCCGCTGTTCACCAAGGCGACCGTCCATCTGGAGAACGGCCGGGACCTGGTGATCAAGGCGCCGCGGAACAGCGCGCGGAACGTCTATGTGCAGGGCGTGAGGGTCAACGGCCGGCCGTGGCAGTCGACTTCGCTCCCCCACAGGATCGTCGCGCGGGGCGGGGTCGTGGAGTTCGACATGGGCCCGAGGCCGTCGGACTGGGGCACCGGCAAGCACGCGGCGCCGGTGTCGATCACCCGGGGCGACGAGGTGCCGGCCCCGCGCTCGGACGCGCTGAGGCCCGGCGGTCCGCTCTTCGACGACACCTCGGCGACGCAGGCGCCCGTGACCACGGTGGACCTGCCGGTCGACGGGCGGGTGAAGGCCGTGCAGTACACCCTCACCTCCCCCGCCGACCACACCCGGGCCCCCACCGGCTGGACCCTCCAGGGCTCGGCCGACGGCACGGTCTGGGAGACGCTGGACGAGCGCTCGGCGGAGTCGTTCCGCTGGGACCGGCAGACCCGCGCGTTCTCCGTCCGGTCACCTGACGCGTACGCGCACTACCGTCTGGTCTTCGACGGTGAACCGGCCCTGGCGGAGGTGGAGTTGCTGGCCTGACCGCGTCGGCCTGCGGGTTACTGTGGCGCCATGCGATTCGGGGTGCTGGGCCCGCTGGAAGTGCGCACGGCGACGGGGAGACCGGTCCGGGTGCCGGAGCTCAAGGTCCGCACCCTGCTGGCCGGTCTCATCGCCGACCACGGCCGGGTCGTCCCCGCGGCCCGGCTGGTCGAGGCACTGTGGGCGGGAGCGCCGCCCGCCCGCCCCGCCGCCTCGTTGCAGGCTAAGGTCTCCCAGTTGCGCCGCGCCCTGGAGGACGCCGAGGAGGGCGCCCGCGACCTGGTCGTGCACCAGGCCCCCGGCTATCTGCTGCGGGCCGCGCCGGACGCCGTCGACGCGGGGCGGTTCCGGGCCCTGGTCGCGCACGCCCGCACCCTGGAGGACCCGCGGGCCAGGGCGGCGTCCCTCGCGGACGCGCTGGCGCTGTGGCGGGGGCCGGCCTTCGCGGACTTCGCCGGTGAACCCTTCGTACGGGCCGCGGTCGCCGGGCTGGAGGAGGAACGGCTGACCGCGGTCGAGGAGCACCTGGAGGCGCGTCTCGACCTCGGTGAGCACGGCCTGCTGGTGGGCGAGCTCACGGCGCTGGTCGCCGCCCATCCGCTGCGCGAGCGGCTGCGGATGGCCCACATGCGCGCGCTGCACCGGCTGGGCCGGTCGTCGGAGGCGCTCGACAGCCACGCCGACCTGCGCCGCCGGCTGGCCGGCGAGCCGGGCCTGGCGCCCGGCGAGGCCATCGACACGTTGCGGCAGGCGATCCTGCGCGGGGATCCCGCGCCGGCCGGCGCGGCGGCCCCGCCCGAGCCCGCGTCTCCCGCACGGCCCCGCACCAACCTGCCGCACACCGCGAACGACCTGGTGGGGCGGGAGGACGCGGTGGCCGAGGGGCGGCGGCTCCTGGCCCGGCACCGGCTGGTCACGTTCACCGGGCCGGGCGGGGTGGGCAAGACACGGCTGGCCGTCGCGGCGGCGGCCGGGCTCGTCGGCGAGTTCCCGGACGGGGTCTGGCTGGTGGAACTCGCGGGCCTCGGATCCGTCGACGAGAACCACGGGATCTGTCCGTCCCAGCAGGTGCTGGCCGCCCTCGACATCCGGGAGAGCCCCGGCAGCGCCGCGGCGGAGGCCGACGGCCAGGGGTGCCGGTCGGACCGGCGGCTGGAGGAGTTCGCGGCGTCCCGCCGGATGCTGCTCGTCCTGGACAACTGCGAGCACCTGGTGGACGACGTCGCGGCGCTGGCGCGCCGGCTCCTGGAACGGGCACCCGGCGTCACCCTGCTGGCCACCAGCCAGGAGCCGCTGCGGGTGCCGGGCGAGACGGTGTGGCCCGTGCCCCCGCTGGAACTGCCGGACTCCACGGAGCCGGACGCCCTGGAACGGTCCAGTGCCGTACGGCTGTTCGTCGAGCGGGCGCGTTCCGCCGACCCGTCCTTCGTCGTGGACGCCGGGACGGCTCCCGCCGTCGCCGCGATCTGCCGCCGCCTGGACGGGATCCCGCTGGCGCTGGAGCTGGCCGCCACCCGCGTGCGGGCGCTCGGCGCGCACCAGCTGCTGGAACGGCTCGACGACCGGTTCCGGGTCCTCAACTCCGGCTACCGGGGCGCCCCGCACCGCCAGCGGACGCTCCAGGCGACCCTCGAGTGGAGCTGGAGCCTGCTCACACCCGAGGAACGGACCCTGCTGCGGCGGCTGTCCGTGCACGTCGACGGCTGCACGCTGGAAGCCGCCGAAGAGGTCTGCGCGGGCGGCGGCTTGGCCGCCGCCGACGTGGTCGACGTCCTGGCCCGGCTGGTGGACCGATCGCTGCTCGTACGCGCAGACACCCCGTCCGGCACCCGGTACCGGATGCCGGAATCGGTGGCGGCGTACGCGCAGGCCCGGCTGACGGAGTCGGGCGAGGCGGAGCGGGTGGCCCGGCGGCACGCCGCCCACTACGCCGGGCTGGCCGAGGAGGCCCGCCCGCACCTCGGCGGGCCCGAGCAGCGCCGCTGGCTGCGGCGGCTCTCGGCGGAGAGCGGCAACTTCCGGCGGACGCTCCGGGAACTGCGCGGGGCACGCTCGGCGGAGCCGGCCCTGCGACTGGTCAACGCGCTGGCCTGGTTCTGGATCCTGCGTGGCCGGCTCACCGAGGCGCACCGGGCGCTGTCCTCGGCTCTGGACACGGCGGTGCCGCCGTCCGGCCCCGAGGGGTCCGAGGCCGGGCTCCTGGTGGCGGAGGCCGCCGCTTGGCGTGACGGCGTACGGCTGCTGCTCGGCGAGCTCAAGCCGGAGGACCACCGCCCGGCCCCCGGCCAGGACACCGCCCCCACGGCCCGCACCCCGGGCCTCGCCCGCGCCGAGTGGTTCGTCGGCCACGCCCTGTGGGAGGTGGGCGCGCTCGCGGCGGCCGAGCGGCAGAACGACGCCGCCCTGGCCGACTTCCGGGCCCTGGACGACGCCTGGGGCGTGGCCGCCGCGCTGAGCAGCCGGGCCGAACTGGCCATGACCCGCGGAGATCTGGCGAGCCTCCACGACGACGCGTCCGAGGCGCGCGCCCGGTTCATCCGGCTCGGCGACGCCTGGGGTGAGCTGAAGGCGGCACAGGCGCTGGCCGCGCACGCCGAGATCGTCGCCGCGTACGAGCAGGCCGCCCGGCTGCACCGCGAGGGGCTGCGGATCGCGGAGTCCCTGGAGCTGTGGCCGGAGGTGTCGAGCCGCTTGACCGGCCTCGGCCGGATCGCGCTGCTGTCCGAACGCCACGACGAGGCGGACGCGTTCCACCGGCGGGCGCTGCGCCTGGCGGTGGAACAGGGC
Source organism: Streptomyces sp. TSRI0107 (assembly GCF_001905845.1). Classification (GTDB taxonomy): domain Bacteria; phylum Actinomycetota; class Actinomycetes; order Streptomycetales; family Streptomycetaceae; genus Streptomyces. Next base: position 291,614 of record NZ_LIVZ01000002.1, read on the forward strand.
AACCAGCCGGCCGAGCAGATGGCCGAACTGGGGCTCGCGCTCGGCGCCCGGCGCCGGGGCGACCTGGACGCCGCGGAGGCACACCTGCGGCCGTGGCTGGACTGGAACCGCAGCCGGGGCGCGGACATCGGCGTCGCGCTGATCCTGGCCGAACTCGGCTTCTGCGCGGAGCTGCGCGGCGACGCCGGGCGGAGCCTCGCCCTGCATCGCGACGGGCTCGCCGCCGCACTGGCCTCCGAGGACCCGCGTGCGGTGGCGCTCGCCCTGGAGGGCCTGGCCGGCGCCCATGCGCTGGGCGGCCGGCCGGCCAGTGCGGCCCGGCTGCTCGGCACCGCGGAGGCGACCCGCGAGCGCTCCGGCGCGCCGCTGCCCCCGGCGGAACAGGGCGATGTGCGGCGCGTGTCGGCACGGGCCCGCGACGCGCTCGGCGCGGAGGCCTTCACGGCGGAGCACGCGGCGGGGCGCGCGGTGGACCACCGGGCGGCGGCGGACACGGAGCTGGGCCGGGAGGCCGCCGGCCCGGCGTGAGGCGCACCGCCGGGCGCGACGGTCAGCGGTGGGCCGTCGGCCGTGCGGGACCGGGGCCGTCGGCCGGCGGAGCGCCCTCGCTCAGCGGTGGGCCGCGTCCGTCCAGATGCGGCTGCTCAGGTCCGAGCCCCGCAGCACCTGGACGCGCCAGGGGTCGATGCGCAGCACGTGGTACTCCGGGTGCGCCGGGCCCGAGTTCCAGAAGTTCCGCGGGTCGTAGCCGACGCCGGCCGGGCTGCCCTTGACGTACAGGTCCCACGCGTACCTCTTGGTCTCCGGGTCGTCGACCCAGTGCGAGACGCTGTCGATGAAGACGGCGTTCTGCCGGGGGCTCCAGTACGAGTACGTGGTGTGGGGGTTGTTCGCCAGGTGGGCCGCCTTGACCGGCGTCTTGTAGGCGGCCAGCCAGCCGACCGGCCTGCCGTCCACCGTCTCCCAGACGGGCAGCAGCACACGCGCCCGGGGGCGGGCCTTCTTGTCGACGGTGATCATCGTGCAGTACACGATGTCCTGGACGTAGGTGTTGAAGGCGTTCTCGATCTCCGAGAACGAACTGACCTTCACAGCAGCCATCACGGCACCTCGGGTCGGGAAGTGGTCGGGGTCAGCGGGCGGAGTCGGTCGGCTCCAGGGCGGGGTCGTACGCCGGGACGTCGTGTGCGGGGACGTCGTGCGCCCGGACGGGCTCCGTGGACGCCGTGCCGGGCTTGCGGCGCAGGCCGAGCGTGCTGATCACGGCGGCGAGCGCGGCGGCGACCAGCGGGACGAGCAGGGCCGCGCGATGGCCGTCGAGGAGGGCCTGGTCGCTCGTGCCGTGGGTCGTCGCGGTGATGACGGTGGTGGCGGAGGAGAGGCCGAGGGCCGCGCCGAACTGGAAGGAGGTGTACAGCAGTCCGCCCGCGACGCCCTGCTCCTCCTCCGCGACGCCCTCGGTGGCGACGATGGTCAGCGGGCCGTAGGCCAGCGAGAAGGCGAGGCCCAGGAGGATGAGGCTCGGGAACATCATCAGGTAGGTCCAATCCAGCCCCAGCGGCAGCATCAGCGCGTAGGACAGCGTCGCCAGCAGCAGACCGCCGAAGATGACCCGGGCGTTGCCGAACCGGCTGACCAGCCTCGGGGTGAGCGTCGGCGACAGGATCGCGTCGACCCCGATCACGATCATCGCGAAGCTGGTCTCCAGCGTCGACCAGCCGCGCAGCTCCCGCAGGTAGAGCACGACGACGAACTGGAAGCCGAAGAACCCGGCGGCGAACAGCAGACCTGCGAGGTTGGAGCGGACCAGGCTCCCGCTGCGGAAGAGACCAAGACGGACCAGCGGCTCGGCGGCCCTGCGTTCGATCAGCACGAACGCGAGGAACAGCAGCAGGCCGGCCGCGACGGTCAGCGCGGTCACGCCCGCCGACTCGTGCCCGGCGCGCTCCACGGACACCACCAGGAGCAGTACGGCCGCGGTCACGCTGACCGCGCCGGCCACGTCCACCCGCCGGCCGGCGCGGCCGCCCGGCTCGGCCGGCCTGGGGATGAGGGCCGTACCGGCGACCAGGACGAGGAACGACAGGATCACCGGGGCGAAGAACACCCAGCGCCAGTCGACCGCGGCGAGCAGTCCGCCGACCACCAGGCCGACGGAGAAACCGCCGGCGGCGGTACCCGAGTACACGAGCAGGGCCTTGTTGCGCTGGGGGCCCTCCGCGAAGCTCGTGGTGATGATCGACAGGCCGGCGGGCGTCATGAAGGCCGCCGCCACACCGGTGACGAACCGGGCGACGATCAGCGTCCAGCCGTCGTCGGCGAGACCGCCCAGCCCGGAGAAGAGCAGGAAGACGGTCAGCCAGAACAGGAACATCCGGCGGCGCCCGAACAGGTCGGCGGCGCGTCCGCCGAGCAGCATGAAGCCGCCGTAGCCGAGGACGTAGGCGCTCATCACCCACTGGAGCATGCCGGTGGACAGTCCCAGGTCGGCGCGGATGGACGGCAGGGCCACGTTGAGCATGGCCACGTCGACGCCTTCGAGGAAGATCGCGCCACAGAGCACGAACAGCACGCCCCAGGCGCGCCCGGTCATACGGTCGGCGCCGTCGGCCTGAGGGGATTGCGTTGCGGACACGGAAAAACTCCCTGCTGGAGAAGTGGAGACAGAAGAACAGGAGAACCGGAGGAAACGAATGAAAGGCGGTTCCCTCTTGTAACCACAGGAATTTTCAGGCAGGCTCGGCGACCATGGAAGAAGGCACTTTGAAGTCACCGACTCACTGCGCGGATACCGAGGGCGATTACGACGCCTTGCAGTGGGACACCCGGCAGGGCTGTGAGGTACGGCAGATCCTCGATCGCGTGGCGGACAAGTGGTCCCTGCTGGTGATCGCGCTGCTGGACCGCCGCAGCCTCCGCTTCTCGGAACTGCGCCGCCGGATCGACGGCATCAGCCAGCGCATGCTGACCGTCACCCTGCGCCAGCTGGAGCGGGACGGCCTGGTCAGCCGCACGGTGCACCCGGTCGTGCCGCCGCGCGTGGACTACGAGCTGACCCCCTTGGGGGCGACGCTGCACGACACCATCCGGAGCCTGGTGGTCTGGACGGAGGACCACCAGGACGAGATCGCCGCGGCACGCGCGGAGTACGACCGCCGGGCCGACCAGGCCATGGCGTCCTGACACACGCACACACATCAGGGCCGGACTCCCCCGGGGGTCCGGCCCTTTTCGATTACCGGTTGTCGACCTGCCGGCAATTCACCCTTCGAGTGCCCTCGGATTTCCTCTTGCTCCCCTTCGGATTTCCTTCGGACCCGCCTAGGGACCGCTTCGGATTTCCTTACGCATTCCCAAAAATTTCTTCTCGTCCGCCTCGGCACCCCAAGCACCGCCCCACCCCCGGCAAGACCGTCACGGAACACCTCCGTCACTCACTCGAACGGCCCAACAGCGGAGCGTGACGCCCTTGTGGGCACTGGGTCGTCCCCCGTTCGGAGTTGCGTCCGCATGGGCGACATGAGTCGGTAGGTGTCGTGTCCTGCCGGATCTCACCTTCAGGAGGAGATATGGGCACCAAGCAGAACGGCCGTTCGGCCGAGAAGCTGTGCGTCGTCTTCACGGTCCGTGTGATCGAGGGCGGCGAGCAAGGGTTCCTGGACATGTACGACAAGATGCGGGAGTCCGTCTCCCGCACCCCCGGCCACATCGTCGAGCGGCTGGGCGAACCCGTGGACGACTCCCGTCAGTGGGTGATCACCAGCGAGTGGGAGACGCCGGAGCACTTCTTCGCCTGGCAGCAGAGTGACGAGCACCAGGCGCTGGTGGCCCCGCTGCGCCAGTGGGTCGACTCGACGCAGTCGCTGCGGTTCCGGGTCGTCAAGGAGACCGCGGGGGTGGCGTCATGACGCACACGCCCCACGGCCCCGTCGCCGTACTCGGTCTGGGCAGCATGGGCACCGGCCTGGCCGCCCGCCTCCTCGACCAGGGAATTCAGGTGCGGGTTTGGAACCGTACCCCGGAGCGGGCCCAACCGCTCGCCGGCATGGGCGCCTTCACGGCCGCCCACCCCCGGGAAGCCGTCGAGGGGACGAGCGCCGCGGTGTGCACCCTCGCCGACGGCGAGGCCCTCGGCTCCGTGCTGCACGGTCCCGACGGCGTGCTGTCCCAGGGCCCGTACGACGGCGTCCTGATCTGCGCCGGCACCGTGGGCCCCGACGAGGTCGTGCAGATCGCCGGGGAGGTCGCGTCGGTCCTGGACGTCGGCATGCTCGGCAACCGCGAGCACGCCCACGACGGCGAACTGCGTCTGTTCGTGGGCGGCGAGGAGCGGGTGTTCGAGTCGTGCCGGCCGCTGCTGGAGACGCTGGGCAAGGAGGTCGTCCATCTGGGCGCACTCGGGTCCGGCATGCGGATGAAGCTCCTCCTCAACCTGCTGATGGGCGTGGAGGTGCAGGCCATGGCCGAGGCCTCCGAGCTGGCGGCCGCCTGCGGGCTCGACCGGCAGCTGGTCCTCAAGACGATCGCGGGCAGCGGCTTCGCCTCGCCGGTCATGGCGTTCAAGTCCAGGCGGCTGGCCTCCGGCCGCTTCGACGAGCCGGACTTCAAGCTGCGGCTCATGGCGAAAGACCTCATGCTCGCTTCCAAGCAGGCAGCAGCGTGCGGCCTGAACCTGCCACTGGCGGCGGCCGCGGCCGAGACCCATCGCCGGGCGAGTGAGCAGGGGCTGGGCGACGAGGACTGCGCCGCGATCGTCCGCGCACTGACACCCAACCGGGGAAACCACACATGATCATCGACATCCACGGGCACCTGTCCCCACCGGAGGCGGCGGAACGGTTCCCGATGCCCCCGAGCCTGACCGACGTCGACGGCATGCTCGCCGCCCGCGCCCAGGCCGGAATCGACCTCACCATCATCGGCAGCCCCGTGGGCGCCGGGGCGATGGCGCGGGTCCCGGGCGTCGACAACTACGCGCAACCACGTGACCGGCTGCGCGGCTTCCACGCCTGGATGTCGGGCCTGATCGCCAAGTTCCCGGACCAGTTGCGCGGGTACGTGTACGCCAACCCGTTCGGTGACGACGATCATCTGGAAGGGGTGCGGGAGACCCTGGAGGATCCCGCGTTCGTCGGCCTGATCACCACGTCCAGTGTGCACGGGGAGCTGCTCGGCTCCCCGCGCGCCGACTCCTTCTTCGCGCTGGCCGCGGAGGCGGGGGTGCCGGTCCTGGTGCACGCCCCGGCCGAACCGGCCGGCACGGAACGGGTCGACGACATCTCCTTCGTGGAGCAGATCGGCCGGTTCGGTGATCTCACCATCGGCATGGCGATGATCGCGTTCGCGGGATGGCTGGACAAGTACCCAGGTCTGCGGCTGATCGGCGCGACCGGCGGCGGCGCGATGGCGCTGCTGCCGGAGCGCCTGCAGACGGCGGCGCGCCCCCGGCACTGGGCCGGGGGGGCACCGCCCCCCGGTGGGGCCGCCGCCCCGCCGTCGGCCGACCCCGCCGCGGCGCTCCAGCGCATGTACGTCGACACGAGCCCGTTCAGCCAGGCCCATCTGAACCTCAACGCGGAGGTCCTGGGCCCCGAACGGATGCTCTTCGCGACCGACTCGCCGCCGATGGCGGCGCCGCTGGAGGACTTCGTCCGCATGATCGAGAAGCTGCCGATCGACAAGGCGTCCCAGCAGCGCATCCTCGGCGGCAACGCCGAGGCCCTCTTCGACCTGAGGAGTCGTCCGTGACCACCACCCAAGACGCCGTCACCGCGGCCGAGCGGTGCACTCCGGAGTACCGGCGCAACCCTCACGCGGTCTACGCCCAGCTCCGGGAAGCGGCGCCGGTCTGCCCCATGAGACCGCCGCACGGCAACGAGACGTACCTGATCACGCGGTACGAGGACGCGCGGGCCGCCCTGGCGGACCCGCGGTTGAGCAAGGACATGTACGGGGCCATGGACGCCTACCGGAGCATCTTCGGTGACTCGTCCGTGGCACTGGACGACAACATGCTCAACTCGGATCCGCCCAAGCACACCCGGCTGCGCAAGCTGGTCAGTTCCGCGTTCACCCCGCGGCGCGTGGAGGCCCTGCGGCCGCAGATCGAGGCCGTCGTCAAGACGCTGATCGACGACTGCCCGGCCCGGGAGCCGTTCGACCTGCTGCCCGTCTTCGCGTTCCCGCTGCCGATCATCGTGATCTGCGACCTGCTCGGTGTGCCGCCGCTGGACCGGGAGCGGCTGCAGCACCTGTCCACCACGGTGGCGCAGACGGGCTTCGGCGAGGAGGCCAAGCGGGCCCAGCAGCAGGCCGAACTGGATCTGCACGCGTTCTTCACGGACCTGGTGCGGACCAAGCGTGAGAACCCCGGTGACGATCTGATGAGCGCGCTCACCTCCGTGTGGGACAACGACGGCGGGCTCAGCGAGCACGAGCTGGTCTCCACGGCGTTCCTGCTGATGTTCGCCGGCCACAAGACGACCGCGTACCTCCTCGGCAACGCCGTCCACCATCTCCTGTCCCACCCCGCGCAGTTGCGCGCCGTGCAGCAGAACCCGGCGCTGGTGGGGCAGGCGGTCGAGGAGGTCCTGCGCTACGACGGCTCGGTGGAGAGCTCGACGTTCCGCTACGCGACCGAGGACGTGGAGTACTCCGGGACGCGCATCCCGAAGGGCTCGCTGGTCCAGATCGCGCTCAGTTCGGCGAACCGCGATCCGCTGAAGTTCGACCGTCCGGACGAGTTCGACGTGACGCGGAAGGGCGCCCAGAACGCCCATCTCGGGTTCGGGCACGGCTCCCACTACTGCCTGGGCGCCCCGCTGGCCCGGGTGGAGACGGAGGCGGCCATCACCGGGCTGTTCGGCCGGTACCCGAGGATGACCCTGGCGGACCCGGCCGCCGAGCCCCGGTGGCTGGAGGTTCCCTTCCCCGCCTTCCGCGGCCTCGAGGAGCTGAGGGTCGTACTCGACCCGAAGTGACCGACGACGGGCGGGCGCGGGAGCCGTACGGCGGCTTCCGCGCCTTCGGCGTGCGCGGACGTCCGGCGTGCCGCGCGGCTCTCCGGCGTGCCGGGGCCGCGACCCGGTTCGGCGCCCCGGGCGGCCGGACGGGTGGATCCGCTCCCTGTTCGGCCCAGTCCGCTTGGCGTGTCCCCTTGACCCGGGCGTTCGCTGGTAGCGCCGCTCGGAGAGATGGGCACCCGTTGCCACCGGCTGCCCAGGGGAGCGGATTCGTCCACGCGCGCATCGCGCATGAACCGAGGAGTCCTCGATGACGAGGAAGAGCATGCACCGCCCGACGGTCCTGGGGGCCCTGGCCGGTCTCGGCCTCACCCTGACCCTGCTGCCGGCCGCACCGGCCCACGCGCAGACGTTCGTGCCCTGCAACAACATCACCGCGCTCAGGAACGCGATCACCGCCTCGAACGCGAGCGACGAGAACATAACCCTGGCGCCGTTCTGCACGTACACGATCTCGACGACCGTGTCGGCGGGCAACGGACTGCCGCAGGTCACGGGCTCGTACAGCATCAACGGGTACAACACCACGGTCCGCCGCTCGGCGGCGGCGGGGACACCGAACTTCCGTGTCTTCGAGGTCGAGGCGGGCGGCGACCTGACCCTGAACTCGATCCACGTCCGCGGGGGCAACGTGCCGGGCGACTCCGGCGGCGGCATCCGGGTGTCCGGCACCGGCAGCACCCTCACCGTCCAGAGCGGCAGCGTGCGGGACAACAGCGCCGGGACCGGCGGCGGCATCCGCACCCGCAACGGCGGCGCGGCCACCCTCAGCTACACCCTGGTCAGCGGGAACACCGCGACCGGCAGCGGCGGTGGCGGCGGCATCAGCCACGCCGGGTCCACGCTGTGGCTCAACATCACCAGGGTGCAGGGAAACACGGCCGCCCAGGAGGGCGGCGGCCTGCGCACCTCCGGGACGAGCACCGCGACGCTGGTGCAGAGCACGGTGACCGGCAACACCGCGAACGGCCTGCTGGAAGGCGGCGGCATCTTCGAGGGCACCAGCAGCCAGGTGTCCCTGATCGGCACCTCCGTCACCGGCAACATTCCGAACAACTGCCGTCCGGTGGGAGCCGTTCCGGGCTGTGTGAACTGACCCGTCCCGGCACGGCGAAGGGCCGCACCCCCGTCACCGGGGATGCGGCCCTCGAACGCCGTTCCGCAGAGGCTTACTTGCGGATCAGGCTGCGCAGCACGTACTGCATGATGCCGCCGTTGCGGTAGTAGTCGGCCTCACCGGGGGTGTCGATGCGGACGACCGCGTCGAACTCGACGCCGGTGTCGGTGGTGACCTTCACCGTGCGCGGGGTGGTGCCGTCGTTCAGCTCGGTGACGCCGGAGATGGAGAAGGTCTCCTCGCCGGTCAGGCCGAGGGACTCGGCGGACTGGCCCTCCGGGAACTGCAGCGGGAGGACGCCCATGCCGATGAGGTTGGAGCGGTGGATGCGCTCGTACGACTCGGCGATGACGGCCTTGACGCCGAGGAGGGCCGTGCCCTTGGCCGCCCAGTCACGGGACGAGCCGGAGCCGTACTCCTTGCCGGCCAGGACGACCAGCGGGATGCCCTGCTCGATGTAGTTGCGGGAGGCGTCGTAGATGAACGACACCGGACCGCCGTCCTGGGTGAAGTCGCGGGTGTAGCCGCCCTCGGTGCCCGGCGCGATCTGGTTGCGCAGGCGGATGTTGGCGAACGTGCCGCGGATCATGACCTCGTGGTTGCCTCGGCGGGAGCCGTAGGAGTTGAAGTCACGACGCTCCACACCGTGCTCGGTGAGGTACTGGCCGGCCGGGGTGTCGGCCTTGATGGCGCCGGCCGGGGAGATGTGGTCGGTGGTGACCGAGTCGCCCAGCTTGGCGAGGACGCGGGCGCCCGCGATGTCCTGGACCGGGGCCGGCTCCATCTCCATGCCCTCGAAGTACGGGGGCTTGCGCACGTACGTCGACTCGGTGTCCCACTCGAAGGTGTTGCCGGTCGGGACCGGGAGCGACTGCCACTGGGCGTCGCCGGCGAAGACGTCCTGGTAGGACTTGGAGAACATGTCCTCGCCGATGGCGTTGGCGACGACGTCGTTGACCTCGGCCTCGGAGGGCCAGATGTCCTTCAGGAAGACCGGGTTGCCGTCCTGGTCGGTGCCCAGGGCGTCCTTGGTGATGTCCACCTTCATGGAGCCGGCGATCGCGTAGGCGACGACCAGCGGCGGGGACGCCAGGTAGTTCATCTTGACGTCGGGGTTGATACGGCCCTCGAAGTTCCGGTTGCCGGAGAGGACCGAGGTGACCGCGAGGTCGTTGTCGTTGACGGCCTTGGAGACCTCCTCCGGCAGCGGGCCGGAGTTGCCGATGCAGGTGGTGCAGCCGTAGCCGACGAGGTTGAAGCCGACCTTGTCGAGGTACGGGGTCAGGCCCGCCTTGTCGAAGTAGTCGGTGACGACCTTCGAACCCGGGGCGAGGGTGGTCTTGACCCACGGCTTGCGGGTCAGGCCCTTCTCCACGGCCTTCTTCGCGACGAGCGCGGCGGCGACCATGACGTACGGGTTGGAGGTGTTGGTGCAGGAGGTGATGGCCGCGACCGTCACCGCACCGTGGTCCAGCTCGTAGGTGGTGCCGTCGGGGGCGGTCACCTGGACCGGGTTGGACGGTACGGCACCGGTGCCCTGGCCGTGCTGCGGGGCGCCGGCTCCGTTCTCCTGGTGGCCGTAGGCCGGGGCGTCGGAGGCCGGGAAGGACTCGGCACTGGCCTCGTCGACCGGGGAGGCGGCGGCCTCCGGGGACTGCGCGACGGGGGCCTCGACGTAGTTGAGCACGTCCTTGGCGAACTGCTGGGCGGCCTCGGCGAGGACGATCCGGTCCTGCGGGCGCTTCGGGCCGGCGATCGACGGGACGACCGTCGACAGGTCCAGCTCCAGCTTCTCGGAGAAGTCCGGCTCGGCGGCCGGGTCCAGCCAGAGGCCCTGCTCCTTGGCGTACGCCTCGACGAGCGCGACCTGCTGCTCGGAGCGGCCGGTGAGCTTGAGGTAGTTCAGGGTCTCGCCGTCGATCGGGAAGATCGCGGCGGTGGAGCCGAACTCCGGCGACATGTTGCCGATGGTGGCGCGGTTGGCGAGCGAGGTGGCGGCCACGCCCTCGCCGTAGAACTCGACGAACTTGCCGACGACGCCGTGCTTGCGCAGCATCTCGGTGATGGTGAGCACCAGGTCGGTGGCGGTGGTGCCGGTGGGCAGCTCGCCGGTCAGCTTGAAGCCGACGACGCGCGGGATCAGCATGGAGACCGGCTGGCCGAGCATCGCGGCCTCGGCCTCGATGCCGCCGACGCCCCAGCCGAGGACGCCGAGGCCGTTGACCATGGTGGTGTGCGAGTCGGTGCCGACGAGGGTGTCGGGGTAGGCCTGGCCGCCTCGGACCATGACCGTACGGGCCAGGTGCTCGATGTTCACCTGGTGGACGATGCCGGTGCCCGGCGGGACGACCTTGAACTCGTCGAACGCGGTCTGGCCCCAGCGCAGGAACTGGTAGCGCTCCTTGTTGCGGCCGTACTCCAGCTCCACGTTCTGCGCGAAGGCCTCGTGGGTGCCGAACTTGTCGGCGATGACGGAGTGGTCGATGACCAGCTCGGCCGGGGCCAGCGGGTTGATCTTCGCCGGGTCGCCGCCCAGCTCCTTCACGGCCTCACGCATGGTCGCGAGGTCCACGACGCACGGAACACCGGTGAAGTCCTGCATGATCACGCGGGCCGGCGTGAACTGGATCTCCTGCGACGGCTGGGCCTGGGAGTCCCAGTTGCCGAGGGCACGGATGTGGTCGGCGGTGATGTTCGCGCCGTCCTCGGTGCGGAGCAGGTTCTCCAGCAGGACCTTCAGGCTGTAAGGCAGCCGGGCGGAGCCCTCGACCTTGTCAAGCCGGAAGATCTCGTACGACTCGTCGCCCACCTGCAGCGTGCTGCGGGCGTCGAAGCTGTTCGCCGACACGACAGTCTCCTTCATTGATGTGCGCGTTTCACCGCATCCTGCCGCCACGCCGTATTGGCCGATCCGCTAAGGTAAGGCTAAGTTAGGTAACCCTTACCGCCAGGCTCGTCAGCGGCGTGCGGCGGCAGTGCGCCTCGGCAGATATCTCGATGTCGAGATAACTCTAGTACATGGGGGCGGGATGGTCATGCCCTGACCCCACCGAAGCACCGCGCCGCCCCCGATCAGCAGAACGCCGCGCGCTGCCCGGCCGCCCACTCGCGGAAGGTCCGGGCGGGCGCGCCGGTGATCCGCGGCACCGTGTCGCGCACCCTGACCAGATCGTCGGTGAGGTCCCGGCCCGTGAGGTCGAGGACGCCGGCCGCGCCGTCCTCGCCGATCAGCGCCGCCGGCTCCCGGCGCGCCTCCTCGGGATCGGTCCGCACGACGCCGACGTCCCGGCCGAGCACGGCGGAGAGGGCGGCGGCCTGCTCACGGGGCGTGACCCGCTCCGGCCCGGCCACCTCGTACACGCGTCCCGCGTGGCCCGGCCCGGTCAGCGCCACGCGGGCGACGGCGGCGATGCCGGCGGGATGGACGGCCGGCAGGCCGACGTCGGGGTACGGCACGCGCACCAGGCCCTCCGTCCGGATCGAGTCCGCCCACCACAGCGCGTTCGAGGCGAACCGGGTCGGCCGCAGGACCGTCCACGCCATGCCGCTGTCCCGCAGCAGCCGCTCGGCGGCCAGATGCCCGGCGACGGCACGCAGATGAGGGTGCGTGCCCACCGCGAGGGACGAGATGAGCACCACATGCCCGACGCCCGCCTCCCGGGCCGCCGCGAGCAGGTCCGCCTCCGCGCCGTGCCCGGAGAGCAGGAAGAAGGCGCGCGCCCCTTTCAGCGCGGGCACCACCGAGCCGGGGTCCGCGAGGTCGCCCTCGACCACCTCGACACCCTCCGGGAGACCGGCCCGCGCCGGTTCGCGACTCAGCGCACGGACCGGCAGGGCACCGCGGCGGTGCAGGTCCGACACGAGGGGACGGCCGATGTTTCCGGTGGCACCGGTGACGAGAATCATGCGGCGGACGCTAGGGGGTGTCTCGTCGATCAGGCCGGATCAGGGAGCGGCGTCTGGTGCCGTGCATCGCAAGGCGGAGGAGGGAGCCGATGCGGCGCATCGGCGAGTGACGACAACGCGGCGAGGCGCGGTGCCAGGCGCCGCGAGCCCGGCATGATCGGCGAGACGCCCCCTAGGACCTCAACCGAACTCGAGGTCAACGGGGAGGGCTTGAGGCCCGGACGCGGGGTACCCGAAGGGCGGACGAGCGAAAGGAGGCATTATGCCCCTCACCTTCCGCAAGAGCATCCGCATCCTGCCCGGCGTGCGCCTGAACATCAACCGGCGCTCCTGGTCCCTCACCACGGGCGGCCGGAACGGCCCCCGCCGCACCTACAGCAGCACCGGACGTCGTACGACATCGGTGGATTTGCCCGGACCTTTCGGGTGGCGCCGGACGCGTACCACCAGGCGGCGTTGACGAAACGTCACCCGAATGGCCCCCAAGGGATGTGCCATCTCATATCTGAGATAACCTCAGCCTCATGGCAGACGACTACCTCGTACGCATCGGCAAGCTCATCCGTGACGCCCGGCAGCACCGGGGCTGGACGCAGTCGCAGCTTGCCGAGGCGCTCGGCACCTCGCAGAGCGCCGTCAATCGCATCGAGCGCGGTAACCAGAACATCAGTCTTGAGATGATCGCCCGCATCGGAGAAGCCCTGGACAGCGAAATCGTCTCACTGGGCTACGCCGGTCCGATGCACCTCAGGGTGGTGGGCGGCCGCCGGCTGTCCGGCGCCATCGATGTGAAGACGAGCAAGAACGCGTGCGTGGCCCTGCTGTGCGCCTCGCTGCTCAACCAGGGGCGCACGGTGCTGCGCCGGGTCGCCCGCATCGAGGAGGTGTACCGCCTGCTGGAGGTGCTGAACTCCATCGGCGTGCGCACCCGCTGGATCAACAACGGCGTCGACCTGGAGATCGTGCCGCCGGCCGGTCTCGACCTGGACTCCATCGACGCGGAGGCGGCCCGCCGCACCCGCTCGATCATCATGTTCCTCGGCCCGCTGCTGCACCGCCTGGACCGCTTCAAGCTGCCGTACGCCGGCGGCTGCGACCTCGGCACCCGGACCATCGAACCGCACATGATCGCGCTGCGCCGGTTCGGCCTGGAAGTCGCCGCGACCGAGGGCCAGTACCACGCCATGGTGGACCGCGGCGTCCGCCCCGACCGCCCGATCGTCCTGACCGAGCGCGGCGACACGGTCACCGAGAACGCGCTGCTGGCCGCCGCCCGGCACGACGGCGTCACCGTCATCCGCAACGCCTCCTCCAACTACATGGTCCAGGACCTGTGCTTCTTCCTGGAGGCCCTGGGCGTGAAGGTGGAGGGCGTCGGCACGACCACGCTCACCGTGTACGGCATGCCGGAGATCGACGTGGACGTCGACTACTCCCCCTCCGAGGACCCGGTCGAGGCGATGAGCCTGCTCGCCGCCGCGGTCGTCACGGAGTCGGAACTGACGGTCCGCCGGGTCCCCATCGAGTTCCTGGAGATCGAGCTGGCGGTCCTGGAGGAGATGGGCCTCGACCACGACCGCACGCCCGAGTACTTCGCCGACAACGGCCGTACACGCCTGGTGGACCTGACCGTGCGCCCCTCCAAGCTGGAGGCGCCCATCGACAAGATCCACCCCATGCCGTTCCCCGGCCTGAACATCGACAACGTCCCGTTCTTCGCGGCCATCGCGGCGACCGCGCAGGGCAAGACCCTCATCCACGACTGGGTCTACGACAACCGCGCGATCTACCTGACCGACCTCAACCGCCTCGGCGGCCGCCTCCAGCTCCTCGACCCCCACCGGGTCCTGGTCGAGGGCCCGACCCGCTGGCGCGCCGCCGAGATGATGTGCCCGCCGGCCCTTCGCCCCGCCGTGGTCGTCCTGCTGGCGATGATGGCGGCGGAGGGGACGTCCGTACTGCGGAACGTGTACGTCATCAACCGGGGCTACGAGGATCTGGCGGAGCGGCTGAACTCGATCGGGGCGCAGATCGAGATCTTCCGGGACATCTGAAGGATAGTCAGGTAGTGACTGGTGAAACGGCTATGACCTGAAGCAATACACGTCGCCGAGAAGTGTGACGGCGCTTCGTGGGACTTCTCTGGGTCGTGCATGCCCGCGAACAGCGTCACCAGGCTATGCGCCGGCCCGGCCCGCGGCGAGATCGCGGGCCGGGTCGGCCATGAGCGTGGGTACCCTGGGCCGTCGAAGAGGGTGACCGGGTCAGTCGGTCATGTTGCCCATCTTCCAGACGGTCATGGACTTGACGATGCTGCCGTCGCCGAAGAGGCGCAGGCCGAGGGAGTCCTGACGGAAGGGGTAGGCGCGGGTGGTGATGGACTTGTGGTCGTTCGCGTACGCCTCGACCATGGAGCGGTCGACGAACACGTCGAGGGTCAGGGTGCCGTTGGAGAGAGTCAGCGGGCCCTTGTGGATGCCGAAGTTCGGCTCGGCGCTGGAGTTGTTCCCGGATCGCGTCCGGTCGACGCCCAGTTGTCCTGCGGGAGCGTCGTAGAACAGGCGGGTTCGTTCTTCGTCGCCGGCGCTGCGGAGCACGTCGAGCCCGAAGGTGTCGGCGCTGCCTCGCTCCAGGGTCAGCTTGACGTGAAGCATGTCTCCCCTGATGCCGGCCAGGCGGGTGTTGGCGTCGGTGAGGGAGGTCGGTTCGCTGATGTGCAGGAGCGGTTCGCCGACGTGGAGGCGGGAGACTTCCTCGACAGGGCGGAAACCGAGGTCTCCGTCGGGCCGCATGGACAGTTCGATGGGCAGGCCCGCATTGTGGGCCCAGCCGGCGTCGTAGTGGGCGCGTTCGGTGCGCCGGTCCTGGGCGATGCTGAAGACGAGGGAGCGCCCCTTGTCGTCCACCGTTCCGCTGGGGCCGGTGAAGTGGTCGCCGTAGTCCATGAGCCGGGGCTCGGTGGTGTCGGGGGTCCAGCGGCGGGCCTGGGCGTCCCAGGTGCCGACCCAGTAGTAGACGTACTTGCTGCTGTACTCGCCGGGACCGGCCGGGAAGGCCGGGTTGATGAGCAGGGCCCGGCGCTCGCGGCCCTGGGCGTCCTTGCCGATGGGCAGGAAGGTGGGCAGCTCCCAGACCTGGCCGGTCTTGGGGTGGGCCGCCACGTCGCCGACCATGAGGGGTCCGGAGTACGTCCAGTCGGTGAGATTCTTGGAGGTGTAGAGGAGGGCGGTGCCGCCGATGTCGGTGCCCGAGGTCGTCTGGACGCCTGAGCCCATCAGCTGGAACCAGGTGTCTCCCTCCTTCCAGACGAAGGGGTCGCGGAAGTCGCCGAAGCGGACCTTGCGGCCGGCGCCGACGTTCAGATCGGCGGTCTGGCTGGTGACGAGGGTGGGGTGCATCTTCCACTCGACCAGGTCGCTGTCGGCCGGGTCGACGGGGCGGGCGAGGCCGGTGGCCTGGTTGGGGCGCTGGGCGTCGTTGCCGGCCGTGAACAGCAGGACGGGCACGCCGTTCTCGTCGTAGGCGGCGTCGCCGGACCAGACCCCGTCGGGAGCCACGCTGTCCGCAGTGGGCGCGAGGGCGACGGGCAGGTCGCGCCAGTGGACCAGGTCCTCGCTCACCGCGTGTCCCCAGGCGATGTTGTGCCAGTAGGGGCCGTGGGAGTTGTGCTGGTAGAAGAGGTGGTACTTGCCCTTGTACTGGATGGGGGCGTGGGGTTCGTTCATCCAGTGGTTCGGGGCGGTGAAGTGGTAGCCGGGACGGTAGCGGTCGCCGTCGTAGCGGGAGCGGTCCATCTCCATCTGCGCTTTGGGCGTGGCGCCTCCGGCGAAGGTCTGCACGTCCTTCTGGTGCCCGGCGGTGACGGACGCCGGGGCGAGGGCGCTGTTGTGGATCTTCACCTCGTCGATGAGGCCGTTGAACATGTTGACGGCGAAGGTGCCGTTGATGATCGCGGGCTGGTTGTGGCGGCCGATGATCAGGGGAACGTCGGCCTTGGCCAGCCGGGCATTGCTGGGGATCGCGGTCTGGGCGACCTGCTCGCCGTTGAGGAAGAGCCTGATCGCGCCCTCGCTCGGGGCGAACACGGCTGACAGATGCGCCCACTTGCCCGCGGCCAGGGCCGCCGGCTTCGGGACGGTCACCTCGTACCACGCGTCGCCGGTTCCGATGCCGAACTGCCACCTGCCGTGCCTGCCGACGCCGAGGGAGAAGCCCCGCTTGGCCGCCTTGTCCTGCTGGTTGACGACGACGGACGGCTTGCCGTCGTCTCCCCACTCGAACGCGCGCGGCGCGACCCACGCCTCGATGCTCAGGCCGTCCGTGGGCAGCTGCGTCTGCGCTGCGGCGCGGGTGACCCAGGTGGAGTAGCCGTCGAACAGCAGGGCGCCGGAGAGCACGCCGTCGGCCTCGTTCTTCGGGCGCCAGAGCGGGTCACTGTCCGGCTTGTACTGCGCGTCGGTGAAGACGTAGCTGATCGGGTCGGCGGCCTGACTGACCTTCTCCCTGGTGGTGGTGCCCTGCCCTTCGGTGAAGTCCCAGTGGGCGGCGAGTCCTTGCTGCGAGGGGTCGGGAGCGGGGTCGGTGCCGACGCGGACGTCGTCGAGGTTGATGTGACCCCAGCCGCCAGTGGCCTTGTCCACGGCGGTGATGCGCAGCTGCTCGCCGAGGTGTTCGCGGGCGTCCCAGGTGACGCGGCGGTACGCCTCGTCGTCGGTCCCGGTGGCCTTGTGCAGGACGGTTCCGTCGAGGGTGGTCAGGGCGGCGTAGAGGTCGTTGTCGTTACGGCCGCCGGAGACCAGGACGCTGACCATGCCGGTGCCGGTGAGCGTGAACGGCTCGGACGTCGCCGTCCCTGTGGCGGCGTCACCACCGGCGGCAAAGCCCCACAGGTGGTAGGAGCCCTGCTGGTTGAAGCAGCAACCCCAGCCCCAGCCCGGGTCGTCGGTGACGGCCCCGTTGAAGGCGGTTCCGGTGGTGGTCCAGCCGCTGAGATCACCGGACTCGAAGCCGGGATTCGACAGCGCGGTCCCGGTCGCGCTGGCCGTCTGCGTCATCAGGGGCGACGTCAGACCGAGACCTATCGCGAGCGCTAGCAACAGCCGCAGCAGACTGCTTCCGGTCGCCGATCTCGATGGTGCTCGGGTTCGCATACGAACCTCCGTCGGTGTGGGTCGGGTTGATCGAGCGGAGCACGCCGGCCCTGGGCGCGGCACGGCCCATGGGCGACGCGTGTAGGGGGTGGGGGTCAGGAGCGCCGGACGGGGACGTTGACGTCGGCGACGTTGATGTGGCCCCAGCCTCCGTCGGCCCGGTCGACGACCTCGATGTAGATCCGGTCGCCGAGGTGGGCGGAGAGGTCGAAGACGACGCGGCGGTACTGCTCGGTGCTGCGGCCGGTGGCCTTGGCCAGTACTTTGCCGTCGTCGGCGCGGACGGCGGCCGCGTAGAGCCGGTCGGGGTCGTTGCCGCCGGACACGAGCAGGTCGACCACGCCGTCTCCGCCGAGGACCACGGTGGCGGAGCGCAGGACGCCGGTGGCGCCGTCGCCGCCTCCGGAGGGGTTGAAGCCCCACAGATGGTGGCCGGCAGGGTCGTCTTCGGTCTCGGCCTGGTAGAAGGGTCCGCCCCAGCCCCAGTCGGTGCGGGTGGTGACGTTCGCGTCGCTGAAGGTCGTGCCGGAGACGACGGTCCATCCGGTGAGGTCTCCGGTGGCGAAGTCGTGGTTGGGCAGTGCGTCGACGTCCGCCGGTCGTGGCGGGTCGTACGCGGCGGGCGCGGCTGGCGTGTCGTAGGCGCCGTTCATGCGCCAGACGTCCAGGGACACGACGCGGGCCGATCCTCCCTCGCTGCTCAGGCGCAGACCGGTCGCGTCCTCCCGGGTGGGATAGACACGGCTGGTGATGCTGTTGGTGCCGTTGACGTACGCCTCCAGCATCGAGCGGTCGAGCAGGACCCTGAGCGTGAGGCGCCCGCCGTCGAGTTCCACGCTGCCGCCGTGGACACCCTTGCGGACGTCCGGGTCGAGGCTGGAGCGGCCTCGGTCGATCAGGAAGCGACGCTCGGCCGTGTCGTAGGTCAGCAGGGTCTCCTCGGTGCCGTCGGCACAGGCCCGGACCGCCAGGGTGACCGTGCGCGCGCCGCGCGGCTCGATGACGGCGCTGATGTCCAGCAGGTCGCCGGAGACCCCGGCGAGCCGCCGGTTCGCTTCCGCCACCGAGGTCTGCCGGATGCGGGCGAGTCGCGCGCCCCGCAGGCCGGCGGCCTCGGCGATCGGTTCGACCCCGAGGGTGCCGTCCTGGCGCAGGGAGACGGACACGGGCATGCCCGCGTTGTGCGCCCAGCCGGACTGGGCGTGCTGCTGCTCGGTGCGGCGGTCCTGGGTGATGCTGAAGACCACGGACCGGCCGTCGGGGGTGACGAAGCCGGACGGGCCGGTGAAGTGCTCGCCGAAGTCGAACTCGCGGGGCTCGTCGTGGTCGGGCACGAAGCGGTGAGCGCGCTTGTCGAAGGTGCCGATCCAGTAGTAGGTGTGCTTGACGGCGTTCGGGTGGAACCCCTCCCACCACGGGCAGATCAGCAGGATGTGCTTGCCGGTGCGCCGGCCCCGGGGGCCGGGGAGCGGGAGGAGCACCGGCAGCTCCCACACCTCACCGGGCTCGGGCACCGTGGATAGGTCGTTCCAGTGCAGAGGCCCCTGGTACGTCCAGGGCCCTTCGGGCCGGCGGGCGGTGTAGACGAGAGCGGTTCCGCCGTGCTTGCGGGTGACCTGCGCGCCGTCGTAGTCGACGATGCCGCTGCCGACGAGCTGGTACCAGACGCCGTCTTCCTCCCAGACGAACGGGTCGCGGAAGTTCTCCGCCCACGCGGTTCCCGGGCCGGCCGGCAAGTTCGCCGGGGCTTCGGTGACCGGCTCGGGGCGCATCGTCCAGGTGGGCAGGTCGGTGTCGCCGTCGGCCTGGTAGGTGGACACGGCGAGTCCGGTGCGCTGGCGGTGGGGCAGACGGTCGTCGCCGCCGGTGAAGAAGAGGACCGGTCCGCGGTCGCCGTCGACGCAGGCGGATCCCGACCAGATGCCGTCCGGGCCGGCCGAGTCCGCGGCGGGGGCGAGGGCGATGGGGAGGTCGCGCCAGTGCACCATGTCGGTGCTGACGGCGTGTCCCCAGTGGATCTGGCCCCAGAAGGGTCCGAGCGGGTTGTGCTGGTAGAAAATGTGGTATTTGCCCTTGAAGTACACGGGCGCGTGCGGCTCGTTCATCCAGTGCCAGGGCGGCAGCATGTGGAACTGGGGGCGGTGCCGGTCGCCGTCGAAGCGGGTCCGGCGGGGGGCCAAATCCGGGCGGGGCACGCGGTGGCCGGGCAACGCGGCGACCTTCTCGGCGTGCTCGCGTTGGGCGGTCGCGTCGTCCAGGGCGCCCGGGCGGATGGAGAGGCTGTCCATCAGGCCCATGTACATGTTGGCGTGGAACTCGCCGTTGAGCAGCGTCGGGCGGTTGTGCTTCCCGATGAGCAGGGGTTCGCCGGGCGCCGGCTCGGGGGTCTTGGCCGGGGTGGCGGCGGTGCCGATCAGGCGGCCGTCGAGGTAGAGGCGCAGCTGGTGGGCCGCCGGGTCGTAGGTGGCGGCGACGTGGCTCCACCTGGCCTTGACGGCCGGCTGGTCCGGGGCGCCCTTGACCTCGATCATGTCGGTGCCGAAGCCCAGCTGGAAGACGATCTGCCCGAAGCGGCGCAGTCCGAGCAGGAAGCCCGTCCTGGTACCCGGGTCGTGCTGGTTGACCAGGGCCTGGGGCTTGCCGTCGATGCCGTGCTCGTAGGCGTAGGGGGCGATCCACACGTCGACGGTCATGCCGGCGGCGAGGTCGAGCTTGCCGGGCCCTTCGGCGGTCACGTAGGTGGAGTAGCCGTCGAAGTACAGGGCCCGGCCGCGCACGCCACGGCGGCGGACGGGGTCGCTGTCGGGCTTGTAGCGGGCGTCGTTGAAGACGTAGTCCACCGGCGTGGCCGATCCGGAGACCGCCTCGCGGGCGACTGACCCGGTTCGCTCGTCGAAGTCCCAGCGAGCGGTGGGCTCTTGAGGGCCCGGTCGGCCACTGGCGGCGGCGAAGGCAGGGGCGAACGAGAGCGGTACGACGGCACCGCCGACTGCGGCGGATACGACCCTGAGGGCGGTTCTTCTCCTCATGCTGCCTCCTGGGCTGCGTGACAGACGGCGACCTGACGGCCTGCCAATTCGATTTAGGTGATGGGTCGGCATGGTTCGGGCGCCATCGCCGCTAAAGCAAGAGCTAACGCATACGAATTTCGACTTCGCGCTACTCAGATGTGTGCAAATCACCACATGAAGTCACCGTTACGCAGGCGAGATGTCCGGGGTATTGACAGCGCATGACGAGTGAAGCAACCTCATCGCATCTTGCTAATCCGATTTAGCCGAGCGGAGCTGATCCACCGATGCCCGAACGCCGCGTAACCATGGCCGACGTCGCCCGCGAAGCGGGCGTGTCGCCGACGACCGCGTCGTTCGCCCTGTCCGGCCGTACCGACATGCGCATCTCCGACGCCTCCCGGGAACGGGTCCTGGAAGCGGCCAGGCGGCTGGGCTACCGTCCGAACGTCACCGCGCGCAGTCTGCGGACGAAATCAACGCAGACCATCGGATTCGTCTCGGACCGGATCACCACCACGCCGTTCGCCGGCGACGTCATCCGAGGCGCCATGGAGGCCGCCCGCGAGCGGGACCACCTGCTGTTCATCACGGAGGCCGGTGGCGACCGCGCCGCCGAGTCCGCGCTGGTCCACGCGCTGCTGGACCGCCAGGTCGATGCGGTGATCTACGCGACGATGTTCACCCGGTACGTCACTCCCCCCAAGGAGCTGTTCGGGCGTCGCGTGGTGCTGCTGAACTGCCTGGCACCAGGCTTCGACGCGCCCTCAGTGGTCCCCGACGAGTTGGAGGCCGGACGGGACGCGGCCCGCGCCCTGCTCGCGGCCGGTCACACCGACGGCATCTGGGCCATCGGCGGCCACCAGGCCGTCCCGGCCACGCCCGAGGGGATCATCGCCGGCAACGAGCGCATGCGCGGCCTGGAGGAAGTGCTGCGCGAGAACGGCGCCCATCTGGACGGCGTCATCGAGTGCGACTGGGACACGCCGGACGGCTACCGGGAGGTGTCCGCCCTGCTGGCGGCGGGAATCCGTCCGCGGGCCCTGGTGTGCCTGGCCGACCGGGTTTCTTTCGGCGCCTACCAGGCGCTCGGCGAGGCCGGGCTGTCGGTCCCCGGAGACGTGTCGGTGATCTCGTTCGACGACCAGGACATCGCGTCCGTGCTGCGGCCGGCGCTCACCACGCTGAAGCTGCCGCACTACCAGCTCGGCCGCCTCGCCGTGGAGCTGATCCTCCGCGGTGGGCCGCTCGAGGCAGCCGTGCACCGCGTGCCCATGCCGCTGCTGGAGCGTGCCTCCCTCGGGGCTCCCGCCGGGGAGTGACACCGGCACCTGAAAACAGCCGTCCCGCCGCCCGCAGCGTCGATTCCGAAGCGGGCGGCGGGACGGCCACCAAGAACAGCGACCGACGCAACCGGTCGCCAAGGGCGGGTCCTGCAAGACCCGCCTCCGTGAGATGGAGGAACCTCGTGGTGTTCAGAACCAGGCGCCTCGCTGCTGCGAGTGTAGCCGCCGCGGCGGCGACCGCGCTCGTCGCCGGGTGCGCGTCCGGCACCGGCGGCACCTCGTCCGGGGCCAGCGGCGACACGCTGACCCTGTGGACGCACAACGCCGGCAACTCGGCCGAACTCGATGTCGTCAAGAAGATCATCAAGGACTTCAACGACTCCCAGGACAAGTACACGGTCGAGCTGCAGTCGTTCCCGCAGACCGACTACAACAACTCCGTCGTGGCCGCCGCCTCGGCCCGCAAGCTGCCCTGCCTGCTCGACGTGGACGGCCCGAACGTGGCGAACTGGGCCTGGGGCGGCTACCTGGCCCCCATCGACGTCACCGGCAGCGAGGTGCCGGTCGATGACCAGCTCGACAGCACCGTCGGAACCTACCAGGACAAGCTCTACTCCTTCGGCTTCTACGACGTCTCCCTGGCCTTCTTCGCCCGCAAGTCCGTCCTGAACGAGCACGGCATCCGCATCCCCACCATGGACCAGCCCTGGACCAAGGGCGAGTTCGACGCCGCGCTGGCCAAGCTGAAGAAGAGCGGCAAGTTCACCTACCCCCTGGAGATGGGCACCGGCGGCAGCGGCGAGTGGTGGCCGTACGCCTACTCCCCGCAGCTGCAGAGCTTCGGCGGTGACCTGATCGACCGCAACGGCTACAAGGCCGCCTCCGGCACCCTGGACGGCGAGGAGTCCGTGCAGTGGGGCAACTGGTTCCAGTCGCTGGTGACCAAGGGGTACATGGCGAAGAAGTCCGGCGCCGACCCCAACAAGGACTTCCTGGCCGGCAAGAGCGCCATCCAGTGGGACGGCAGCTGGAACGCCACCAAGAACGCCGAGAAGCTCGGCGACGACCTGGCGATCATCCCGCCGGTGGACTTCGGCGAGGGCCCCAAGATCGGCGGCGCCTCCTGGCAGTGGGCGATGAGTTCCACCTGCTCCAACAAGGAGGGCGCGCAGGAGTGGCTGAAGTTCTCGCGCCAGACCAAGTACTTCGTCGATTACGCCAAGGCGACCAGCACCATCCCCGCCACGAACGAAGCCGCGAGGCAGATCGAGGACTACCAGCCGGGCGGAAAGTTCGCCGTGCTCGTCCAGTTCGCCCAGAAGTACGCGACGGTGCGCCCCGTCACCCCGGCCTACCCCTACATCTCCACCGAGTTTCAGAAGGCGGCCCAGGACATCCTGGCCGGCGCCGACCCCAAGAACGCTCTCGGCCAGGCCGCGAAGAACATCGACAACAACCTGAAGACGAACAACAACTACTCAGGCTGACCCGCCCCGGTCCGGTTCGGGCCCGCGACCGCACCGCCCGAACCGGACCGGCTCCCTGGAGATACCGTGACCACCAAGACCGCAGCCCCCGAGCGGCTGCGTCCGGTCCGGCGAACCCGCGCGAACAACGCCCGTCGCCGTGAGAGCCTCACCGCCCTCGGCATGGCCACCCCGGCCGTCGTGCTGCTGATCGTCTTCCTCGTCGTACCGGTCGTCCTCGCCTTCGCCCTGGCCTTCACCGACGCGAGACTCATCTCGCCCACCCCGGCCCGCTTCGTGGGCCTGCGCAACTTCACCCAGCTCTTCGAAGACCCCGTTTTCTACAAGTCCCTGCGCAACACGGTGTACTTCGCCGTCGTCGTCGTCCCGCTCCAGGCCGGCCTCGCCCTGGTCCTGGCACTGCTGGTCAACGCGAAGGTGCGCGGCGTCAACTTCTTCCGCACCGTCTACTTCCTGCCGGTCGTCACCTCGATGGTCGTGGTGTCCCTCCTGTGGACCTTCCTCTACAGGCAGGACGGCCTGGTCAACAACGTCATCTCGACGCTCACCCTCGGCCACTTCCAAGGCCCGGACTGGCTCGGCGACCCGGCCACCGCGATGCCCGCCATCATCCTCATGTCGGTGTGGCAGGGCGTCGGCTTCCACATGATCATCTGGCTGGCCGGCCTGCAGACCATCCCCGCCGAGCTGTACGAGGCCGCGGAACTCGACGGAACCACCACCTGGCAGCGCTTCCGCCACGTCACCTGGCCAGGGCTGCGCTCCACGCGCACCTTCGTGCTCGTCACCATCACGATCGCGGCGTTCAGCCTCTTCACCCAGATCAGGGTGATGACGCAGGGCGGCCCGCTCGACTCCACCACCACCGTCGTCTTCCAGGCGGTGCGCACCGGCTACGACCAACAGCAGACCGCCTACGCGGCGGCCATCTCGCTGATCTTCTTCGTACTCGTCCTGACCGTGTCTCTCGTCCAGCGGTTCCTGACCCGGGAGAAGGGCTGACATGACCTCCCTCCTCAAGCGGCTCGGCGGTCACGCCGGCCGCATCGTCCTGGCCCTGGTCTTCGCGCTCCCGCTCGTCTTCATGCTGGTCTCGTCGTTCAAGACGGACGACCAGATCTTCGGCGACCTGGGTTCGGTGAGCGCCTTCCTGCCGGTCGGAGCCCTGTCGCTGGACAACTACACCGGCATGTTCGACCGGGTCCCCGCAGCACGGTTCCTGCTGAACTCGGTACTGATCTCGTCGATCACCGTGGTGCTCGGCATCATCGTCAACAGCCTGGCCGCCTTCGCGCTCGCCCGGATGCGATGGTCAGGCCGCAAAGTCGTCCTGACCACGGTCATCGCCACCCTCATCGTGCCGTTCGAGACCTTCGCGCTGCCGCTGGTGTGGTGGGTCAACCAGCTGCCGCTGCTGCGCGTCAACGGCTTCCAGCCGGAGTTGACCACCGGCTGGATGGACACCTACCAGGTGCAGATCCTGCCGTTCGTCGCCAACGCCTTCTCGATCTTCTTCTTCCACCAGTTCTTCCAGAGCATCCCCAAGGAACTCGACGAAGCGGCGCTCATGGACGGCGCCGGCTGGTTCACCATCTACCGGCGCATCGTGATGCCGCTGTCCGGCCCGGCCGTCGCCACCGTCGCCATCCTCACCTTCCTGCCCGCATGGAACTCGTACCTGTGGCCGCTGATGGTCGTCCAGAGCGAGGAACTGCGCCCGGTGATGGTCGGCATCTCCTACTTCTTCCAGCTGAACGTGGGCTGGGGCCAGATCATGGCCTACTCCTCCATGATCACCGTGCCGATCCTCGCCCTGTTCGTGGCGTTCCAGAAGTCGTTCGTCAACAGCATCGCTTCCACCGGCGTCAAGGGCTGACCATCCCACCACGTTGCCGGTCCCGCCGCGTACCCCTGACTTCCGTGTGCTCCGCACGCCCTGAGAAAGGCCCCGTATGTCCACGTCGCCCGCCGACCCCCACCTGCCCGCCGTCCATCTGCGACCGCCCCGCAACTGGATCAACGACCCCAACGGCCTCGTCTTCCACGACGGCCACTACCACGTCTTCTTCCAGTACAACCCGCACGGACCCCAGCACGCCGACATGCACTGGGGCCACTACCGCAGCCCCGACCTGCTCACCTGGGAACCCCTCCCCGTCGCCCTCGCCCCCACGCCAGGCGGCCACGACGCCGACGGCTGCTACTCCGGCAACGCCGTCTCCGTCGACGGCCGCATGGTGGCCTTCTACTCCGCCCACCGCGACGACCGCTGGTGGCAGCCGGTCACCACGGCCGAGTCCTACGACAACGGCCACACCTGGACCAAACGCCCCCACCTGCTCATCCCCGAACCCCCCGCCGGCACGACCATGTACCGGGACCCCTACGTCTGGCGGCAGGACGAGCGCTGGCGGATGCTGGTCGGCTCCGCCCTCGACGACGGGCGCGCCGCCGCGCTGTTGTACGAGTCCGACGACCTGGAGCACTGGACGTACCGCGGCCCGTTCCACACCAGCGATGCCGGCGCGGACAAGGGCCGAATCGGCTGGGAGTGCCCCCAGTACGCCACCTTCGGCGACCGAAGCGCCCTGATCCTCAGCGACTGGACGCCGCAGGGCGGCCCCAGCCACACCAGCGTCGTCACCGGCCGGGAGAAGGACGGCCGCTTCGAAGCGGCCACAGCCTCCATGCCGCTGGACCACGGCCCCGACTTCTACGCCCCCGCCCTGCTGAAGGCCCCCGGAGAAGACCGCTGGCTGATGTGGGGATGGGCTTGGGAAGCCCGGGACGACGCCTGGGCGCACGAAGCGGGATGGGCAGGCGTCCTCACGCTCCCCCGCGAGGTCGGCCTCACCGCCGACGGCACGGTCGCCCAGCGCCCCGCCCGCGAACTGCTGGCCCTGCGCGGCCCGCGTGTCCTGCACGGAACCGGGCACGTCACACGGACCGAACCGGTCGAACTCGGCCAGGTCGGCCACACCTTCGACCTCACCGCCGCCCTCGTCCCGGACACCACGGGCACGAGCGGGCTACGCCTGGTCACCTCGGCCGACGGTTCCGAGTACCTCGACATCAGCCTCGACCCCACGGCAGGCCGCCTCGTCGTCGACCGCACCCACGCTTCACAGGACGCGCGGGCACGGGGAGGGGCGTACGCCGCGCCGTGCCCGGCCGCGGCACGCCCCAACACCCCCGTCGAGCTCCGCCTGATCGTGGACCGCTCGATAGCCGAGGTCTACCTGGCCGACGAACAGGTCCTCACCCTGAGGTTCTACCCGTCCACCGATGGGCCGTGGCGGCTGCAGGCCCGGACGAGAGGGGCAGGGCGCGGCGAGTTCGCCGTCGCGGCCTGGAACCTGACCGCACAAGACCTCCCCCGAGAAGCCCAACTGGCGGGCCTGGGAACACAGGGCGCTTGATTGCCGGGCCGCACAAGACCTGAGGGCCGGCCCACCCGCGCACGGAGCACGGGCCACACGCCCTCCGCACCGTGTGCGGCAGACATGGCCACCGCAGCATTCCACGCCCTTACGGCGACCCTCGGCTGCATTCCGTGGCGCGGGGCGGCAGCCCCGCGCCCTTCCTGAGAGGCAGACAGTCACCATGGCCCGACCCGGGTCCTCCGGCAGCGTCGACGTCCTCGGCGAGTGCGTCGCCGACATCTTCGCGGACCGAGACCGGTCCGATTCCGACGGACTGGCCCTGAGGGCGCTGGCCGGTGGAGGCCCGGCCAATACCGCCGTCACTCTCGCCCGGCTCGGCACCCCTACGCGCTTCCTCGGACGCTTCTCCCATGACGCCTTTGGCACTCTCTTCCGCGCTCGCCTCAGCGCCTCCGGCGTCGACCTGACCGCCAGCGTGACCACGTCCGAGCCCAGCACGCTCGCCGTCGCCGACCTCGACGCGACCGGCCAGGCTGCCTACACCTTCTACGCCGACGGCGCCGCCGACTGGCAGTGGACCGACAGCGAACTCGCCGCAACGCGGAACAACGACGCGGTCTGCCTGCACACAGGCTCTCTCGCGCTGATCCGCCGACCGGGCGGCAGCCGAATCGAGGAACACCTCGCTCAGGTGCGCGAGCACGTCACCGTATCCATCGACCCCAACGTCCGCCCCCTGCTCGTACCACCCTCCACCTACCGCGAACGGCTGGCCCACTGGTGCGCCGTCACCGACGTCCTCCGCCTCAGCGAAGACGACTGCGCCGTCCTCGCCCCCGGCACCAGGCTTGACGAGGCGTGCGACACCTGGCACGCGGCCGGCGCTCGCCTCGTCGTCATCACCCTCGGCGGAAACGGCGCCCTCGCGTCACTCGACGGCGTGCGCGTCAACGTCACGGCCCCTCCTGTCACCGTGGTCGACACCGTCGGCGCCGGGGACTCCTTCACCGCGGGCCTCCTCCACCGCCTCGCCGCCCTCGGACATCTCGGCGGCCGACTCGACACCCTGACCCTCGACGAGGTCACTGATGCCTGCTCGTTCGCTGTCCAGGTCGCCGCCCTGACGTGCTCCGTCCCCGGCGCGAACCCACCCTGGGCGGATGAGATGGCGCTGGGGGCCGGCGTCGGTCGATCCCCGGCGCGGCGAGCGGGCTGAAGGGCGTCGGCCGCCTCGGGACTCTCCTGGGACTCTCGGCTGTATCAAGCGGCACGACGGCGAACGAAGGGAAAGGGCGTCTTCCCAGGTCAGCCACCCGACGCCGCGAGCCTGCGGGAGGTGCAGCGGGGACGGCCCCGTCAGATACGCCGGAGGTAGACGGTCCTGTCCCGGCGAGCCGCGGGTTGTCGTAGGTGCGGGTGCCGCTTCCGCCCGGGTTGACGGTGACGGTGACACCTTCGAGGCACCAGTCGTCGTCGTTGTCGTTGCCCTCGAAGCGGAGGTGGACGGGGTACCGGTCCGCGTCGTCGGTGTCGAGGCAGGGTTGTGCGGTCCTCCACGGGGACCGTGAGTTCAGTCATGTCGATGATGGTCGTGCGGTTCGTCAGGACGCGGGAACCTCCGACAAAACCCATTCTGGGACGTCCCACAGCCGGTACAACGTCCCCGGAAACGTCCCGACACAGGCGGGAGGCCGGGATGTCGAACGAGAGACTGCGGGCTGTCATGGCTGTCGGCGGCTGGACATACGAGTCCTTGGCCGCGAAGGCGGAGGTAGATCCCAAGTCCGTGGAACGGTGGGTGAACCTGGGCCGCGTGCCCCGGCGACGCACGGCCCACAAAGCCGCCGAGATCCTGGGAGAGGACGTCCATGTGGCCGGCACTACGGCAGGCGAAAGCGGCGCGGGCGGTGAGCCCTGAACTCGTCGCTCTCTCGGTGAGGTACGCCGCCAGTCAACATCTGCTTCCGGGCCCGCATCGTCGGAGGGCAACCGACCATCTCCGAAGAGTCGACAGAGGTCCGCTTCGTCACGCCGTCAGACCTCGACGAGCTGCCCATGCACCACACGCAACGCTTGAGACTCCGACATTTTCTGGAGGACTCGCCGACACCCTGCCTCGGATAGGAGACATGCCTGCACGTCGGCAGGCCGGGTACCTCCCACCCGCGCCCAGGCGAGTCTTCAGCCGCGATTGCTGTAATCCGCGACTACCCGACCGATCGCACACGCCTGTTAACCCCCTGGAACAAGTCTGCTGCTACACAAGCTCGAACCTGACCGGCGCCACGGATGGTATGGAGATCGTGTCGCCCTCAGCGAGACCTTGAGGGTCCTCGTAATCGACGGGTAGCACGATCAGCATCGTGTGCGGACGCGGCAGCCACCCGACATCTTGAGGCGGATCGCAATACGCGATGTCGATCACCCGTACCAGCTGCTCGGGAATACCCACGCCGCAGTTGTCGCCCGCAGACAGCGTCCAGGGGGCAGGATCGGTCTGGAAAAGGCTGAGCCGAGACTCCAAGGAGCCTTGCTTGCGCGGTATGGCGTACTGTCCGTTCCATTGGATTTCGGAGTCAGGATCGATCTGCTCCCATGGCCAGATGACGGACACGTCCCAGTCTGAGACCCTGACCACCCGTGTAGGGGTGAAGGCACAGCTGACACGCAAGATGTCACCCACCTTGATCGTCTCATCGTTCATGATCACCTCTGTTGCTCCCCGGCACGTGTGAACCGCACCGTAACGCGCGGTTGGCATGGAGCGGCTTCGGGCGGGAGCTGCCATCGGGCGGGAGATCCTGGGGCCTGAACTACGCAGCCACGGTTACGAGGGTCGTTGGCCGCGGCGGTGGTAGTGGCCGAGGCGGGCTCGGTGCTGGTGGCGGCGTCGCCGGCGTAACCAGTGCAGGAGGTGTCCGGCCCCATGCCCGACGGTGTGAACGATCTTGGTCAGCGGGCGGCTGATCTCGTTCACGCTCAGTCGGATCAGGACGCGGTTGCCTCTCCCCCCTTTCACCGGTGCTGACCCGCTGCGTGGTCAGGTGGGCGGCGGCCGCCAGGGTCAGGGTGATGTGCCGGTACCAGGCCCGGTACTGGCGTGCCTGGTGGTGATCCAGACCGGCCTCGTTCTTGGCGGCCTGGAAGCATTCCTCGATCGCCCAGCGGGCGCCGACGGCCCGCACGATCTCCGCCGACGGTGTGCCCAGCACCGCGTGCACCAGGTAGTACGCCCGCTCACCGGTTCGGGCGGCGGCGGATCAGCAGTGCGGTGAAGTAGCCGTCGGAAGCCTCTCGCTCCGGCAGCGAGACCTGGGCCCAGGCGTACTCGCGCCGCCCGTGGGCGCCGTCTCCGGCCGAGCGGACCTCCCAGACGTTCGTGTTTTCAGTGGACAAGGGGCCGCCTCACCCACTGAGGCCCGAACCGGCAGGCCGTGAGCCGTCAGCCGTCCCCGCCGTACCAATCCATCGCACTGCCCCGCGAGGTGTGCAGCAACGGCGCCCACACCGCCGCATCCGTGAACCCCCGCCCCCCACACGGAACCACGTCCGTCACCACGCGGTCCGGGCGGAGCAGTACCGCGTCCGCTCGTCCCGCGTGGAGCCAGGCGGTGAGGGTGCCGTCGTCGTTCAGGGTGGAGAGGGGGACGGTGGGGGCGTCGAGGGCTTGGGCGAGGGCGGTCAGGGAGGGCCAGGGGGTGGTGGCGGTGAGGATGGTGAAGGAGTCGCCGAGGAGGTCGTCGAGGCGGGTTCGGTGGCCGGCGGAGCGTATCCATGGTTGTGGGCAGTGGGTGCCGGCGAGGCCTCGGCCGGTGAGGTGGGCGCGTCGGCGTACGAGGGGGCCGGCGGTCAGGGGTGGGCTGAGGTCGCGGCCGGCGAGGGCGGCGAGGCCGGGGATGCGGAAGGCGGCGGCGAGGGCGCCGCGGCGGAGGGCGGCGGCGCCGTCCTGGCCGCCGGTCATGGCCCAGCCCATGGCGACGGCGAGGCGGATCATGTGCCGGGTGTGCGGCTTGCGTTCGCGTTCGTAGGTGTCCAGGAGCCGTTCGTCGCCGCCCTGCTTCAGGACGCGGGCGAGTTTCCAGGTGAGGTTGTGGGCGTCGCGCAGGCCCGCGCAGAGGCCCTGCCCGATGAACGGCGGGGTGAGGTGGGCGGCGTCGCCGAGGAGGAAGACCCGGCCGCGGCGCCAGCGGTCGGCGATGCGGGCGCGGAAGGTGTAGTCCGTGCGCCGGACGATCTCGAAGTCGCCGTCGTAGGCGGGGGGAAGCCAGGGGGCTGTCAGGTCGCGGACCGGCATCTCGCCGTCGCGCAGGCGGAACTCCCAGCGGTAGCGGTCCTCGCCGACGCGCATGAACGTGGCCGGCCGCTCCGGGTCGCAGACCTGGTCGACGCCCTCCCAGCAGCGGACGTCGGCCGGCGTCCGCACGTCGATGACGGTCCAGCGTTCCTCGAAGCGCAGGTCCTCCCATACGGCGCCGATGGCGTCGCGGGTGAGGCCGTTCGCGCCGTCGCAGCCGAGGACCGCGTCGGCCCACAGGTGGTGTTCCCCGTCGTCGTCGCGGTAGGTCACGCGCACAGGGCCGGCGGTGCCGGCGTCGGTGCCGATGCCGGTGACCTCGACGCCGCCGCGCAGCTCGCACTCGGGGCGGCGGGCCAGGGCGTCGCGCAGCAGGCGTTCCAGCTCGGGCTGGTCGAACATGCTGGTCTGCGGGTAGCCGTGAGGGCCGTGCCCGGAGCGCCGGAACTCGGCCATCACCCGGTGCCGGGCGTCGAGGAGGCGCAGTCCGGCCGCCGGGCGGGCGATCGCGGCGAACTCCTCGCCGACGCCCGCCGCTTGGAGGATTCTGCGCACCTCGTCGTCGGTGGCGACGGCGCGCGGGAGCGGGTAGATGCCGTGGTGGCGTTCGAGGACGACGGTGCGGACTCCGCGCCGGGCGAGGAGGAGGGCGGCGGTCACGCCGACCGGGCCCGCGCCGATGATCACGACAGGCGTGTGGTCGGGGCCCTGGTCGGCGGTCATGGGCGGATCACCCCTGAACGCTCTTGCCGTCCGTGACGGGCGTGCGCTGCTCGCCCAGGTCGATCCGGCCGTCCGGGGTCGAGATCGTCGCCGTGATCACGTCACCGGCACGCAGGTAGTGCGGGTTGCGGGCCTGGGTCCTGAAGAACGCCTTCCACTTCAGGGCGGGCGGCAGCAGCGCGCCGATCTTCTCGACCGGCTTGGGCGGGGCCTTCAGCGCGGTGCCGCCGGGGGTGCCGGTCAGGAGCAGGTCTCCGGGGTCGAGGGTCTGGAAGCGGGCCAGCAGGGACAGCGCCCGCGCCGGGCGGACGATCATGTCGGCGAGGGTGCGGTCCTGGCGCGGCTCGTCGTTGACGCTCAACTTCAGCCGCAGGTCGAGGAGATGGGTGAAGTCCTCCGGTTCCAGCAGCGTCAGGTACGGGCCGGTCGGTGTGAAGGTGGGGTACGACTTGCTCTCGTAGAACTGCGTCTTGGTCAGTTGCACGTCGCGGGCGCTGACGTCGTTGGTCATCACCAGTCCGGCGACGTACGTCGGCAGGTCGCGTTCCTCCACGACGGTGCCTACCGGCAACGGCGCGCCCATGACCAGGCCGAGTTCGATCTCGTAGTCGAGGAACCTTACGTGGGAGGGCCGTACGACGGCCTCCGACGGGCCGCTGACCGAGCCGGACGCCTTGCGGAAGAAGGTGGGCGGGATGTCTCCGGTGAAGCCCGAGTCGCGGGCGTGGCTGTGGTAGTTGACCATCTGGGCGACCACCCGGCACGGGGTGGTGACCGGTGAGAGGGCGGCCAGCTCGGTGACGGGTGTGCCCGCCGCGCCGGAGCCCGCGGCCTCCCGAACGGCGGTGCGGTCGGCCAGCAGCTCGGCCGTGGTGACGGCGTCGGTGCCGACGGGGACGGCACGGTCGCCGAGGACGGCCCACCAGCCCTCGGCGGTGCGCAGCACGTTGATGCTCATGAGTTCACGGCTTTCAGGAGGCCCAGCAGGCGGGCGGGGTCGAGTTCGTTGTCGCCGCGCAGGGCCGTCAGGACCTCGCGGAGCTTGGCGGGGGTGGGCGTGGCGCCGAGGAAGTCGCGGGTGACCGGCGGGCCCCACTGGGCGAGGCCGCTCGTGGACATCGGCGCCCAGCCGGGCTCGATGTCGCAGGAGAACAGGTCGCCGTCGGTGAAGTGCTCGAGCATGAAGTGGTCGGGGTCGCGCCAGTAGTCGAACAGCTGGCTGCCCTGGATGTGCCGGCCGATTCCCCAGCTGCGTTTGTAGCCGCGCTCCCCCAGGTACTCGCCGCCGGCCGCGAGGGCGTCCAGGTCGGTGACCTGGTAGGCGGAGTGGACGTATCCCGTGCCCGGGCCCAGGTGCATGGCCAGCGTGTGGTGGTCGGCCGGGACGCTGCCCAGGTCGCAGCGGATGAAGGCCATCGTGGGGCCGCGGTCGCGCTGGCCGTCCAGGAAGAGGAAGTCGGACACGATCATGCCGAGGGTGTCCAGGTACCAGTCCAGGGCGCGGACGAACACCCTGGTCTCCAGTACCAGATGGCCCAGGCGCTGGATCCGGGCCGGTTCCCGTGGCGGGCGCTGGGTGGCGTTGACCCGGGGGTGGTCCGTGCCGGCGTTCAGGAGGAGCGGCCGCTGGCCGGGCAGTTCGGGGAGCCGTTCGGCGCAGTGCACGACCCGGACGGGGATGCCCGAGGGGTCGAGCAGGGCGACCGCCTTGCCGCCGCCGGGCACGTCCGCGTCCCGTACGGCCGTCCCCGTCACCCGCGCCAGCCGGTCGACGTCCGCCCGCTCGGCCGCGCGGAACGCCGGGCCGATGAAGCGGGACGTACGGCCGCGCCGGATCACCATGCACGGCGAGCCGGCGAAGGTGCCGCGCAGCCACAGCTCGCCCTCGGTGCGCGCGGCTGTCTGGAAGCCGAAGTCACGGGCGAACACCTCGGCCCGGTCCAGGTCGGGTTTCTCGAACTCCAGCCAGGCCAGGTCCGCGACCTTGATCACGGGGTTCCGGGACCGGCCCGGGTGTCGGCCACGGGATTCGGACATGGCGCCTCCGAACGTCAGCGTCGCGGGCTTCAGCGCCGCGAGCATCAACGCCGCGATGAGCAGCAATGAGGGAGCAGTGAGCGGAGCAGCGAGCAAAACAGTGATGAAATCATCAAGTCTGACGGCTAAGCCGTCAAGGTGGTCGCGGCGGAAAATGATGAACTCATCAAGTCGCGGGCAGGCAGTGGAGGCGCTCGCCCGCGCGGCCTCCTCCCGCCAGCCCCGCCCCTCCGCACGCCGGGGCGCATCCGCTCAGCGGGGCCGTCGGGCCGCGTGCTCCGAGCCCAGCAGGGCCCTTGTCGCCGCGTGCTTCGGCGCGGCGAACACCTCGCCGGTGGCCCCCGCCTCCACCACCCGGCCCGCGTCGAGGACGGTGACGGTGTCGGTGCGGTCGGCTACGAGGGGCAGGTCGTGGCTGATGAGGACGAGGGCGGTGCCGCGTTCCGTGCGCAGGCGGGTCAGCAGGTCCATGATCGCCTCGGCCGTGTCCGAGTCCAGCGCGGAGGTCACCTCGTCGCAGATCAGCACGTCCGGGTCGGCCGCGAGGGCGCGGGCGATGGCGACGCGCTGGCGCTGGCCGCCGGAGAGTTCGTGCGGGTAGCGGTCGGCGAAGGCGGGCGGCAGGCCGACCTGTTCGAGCAGGTCGGCCACCCGGCCCGGGGCCTCGGCGGGCGTGCAGCGGCGGTGCAGGCGCAGGGGGCGGCCGATCGCGGCGCCGATGGTGCGGCTGGGGTTGAGCGCGCCGAGCGGGTTCTGGGTGACCAGCTGGATCCGGCGCCGCTCCTCGCGGGCCCGACCGCGCAGGCCCGTGCTGAGCGGGCGTCCGTCGAGGCGGAGGGTGCCGGAGGTGACCGGCTGGAGCCCTACGACAGCCCGGACCAGGGTCGTCTTGCCGGAGCCGGACGCGCCTACGATGCCGGTGGCCCCGTCGGCTGCGACGCTCAGGCCGACGCCGTCCAGGGCAGGGACCGTACCGCGCCGCCGGCCGAAGCTGACGCCCAGGTCCCGGGCCTCGAGGACGGGCACATCACCGGCCTCCCCGAGGGGGCGCACCGCCGTCACGGCGGCCCCGGGCACGGGCACCCGGCCGCCCGGTGCCGCCCCCTCGTCCCCGATCCGCTCGGCCGGGAGGACGTGCACGTCACCGCCCTCCCCCACGGGTCGTAGCGCCGTCGCGGCGGCCCGAGGGCCGGGCAGGTGGCTGCCCAGTTCCACCACGTCGTCCGCGATGCGCTCGACCAGTTCGGGGTCGTGGCAGGACAGGCAGATCGCCAGCCGGTGTTCGGCGGCGAGGTGGCGCAGCAGAGAGCCGATCTCTTCGCGGAGTTCGGGGTGGAGTCCGGCGGTCGGCTCGTCGAGGAGGAGGACGTCGGGCCGGCGGGCCAGTGCACGGGCGAGGGCGACCCGGCGTTGCTGGCCGCCGGAGAGGGCGGCGGGGCGGCGGGCGGCGAGCCGCCCGTCGTCGGGGAGGCGGACCTCGGCCAGGAGGGCCGTCACCGTGTCGGCGGCGCGGTCGGTGGAGAGTTCGCGGACGAGGGAGCGGACCCGCATGCGTGGGTTGAGGCCCGACCCCGGGTCCTGCCCGACGTAGGCGAGGCGGCGGCTGCGCAGGGCGCGCAGTTCCTTCTCGGTCAGGGCGAACACGTCCTGTCCGAGGACCTCGACCTGGCCGGCGGTGCGCCGGGTGCCCGGCGGCAGCAGGCCCGTCACCGCGCGCAGCAGGGTGGTCTTGCCGGAACCGGACGGGCCGGTCAGGGCGGTCACACGGCCGGGGCGCAGGGCGAGGGCCGCGTCAGTCAGCAGGAGTCGGCCGTCGGGGGCGGTGACGGTCAGGCCCTCGATCCGGACGGCGGGGGTGTCGGTCGGCGGCCCGGCGGGTTCGCGGTACCGGTCGGGATCGTGGCTCACAGGACGGGTACCGCCTTCCGGCCGGTCTGCGGGGCGAGGGCCGCCGCGGCAAGGTTGACGCTCAGGGCGAGCAGGCCGATGGCGGCGCTGGGGGCGACCACGGCCCAGGGGTTGAGGAGGATCCCGGCGGAGTTCTCGCGGATCATCAACGCCCAGTCGGCGGCCGGGGGCTGGGGTCCGACCTGGAGGAACCCGGCGGTGGCGACGAGGTAGACGGCGGCGACGAAGCGCAGTCCGAACAGGGCGAGGAGGGTGGCGCGCAGGTTGGGCAGGATCTCCCGCCGGACCAGGAACCACAGGCGTTCACCGCCGGCGGCCGCGGCCTCGACGTATCCGGTGGCGGCGACGGGGGCGGCGGCACCCGCGGCGAGCCGGACGGCGTAGGGCACGCCCAGGGCGACGGCGGCGGCGATGACGGCGAGCCGACCGCCGCCGGGCCAGGAGAGGGTGACGAGGAGGATGCCCAGGACGGCGGGCAGCAGCATCAGCACGTCCGCGATCCGTTCGACGATCCGCCCGACGACGGGGCGGACCGCGCCGACGGCGCCGAGGACGGCGGCGGTCGCGGTGACGAGAACGGCCACCAGCAGGGCGGAGACGACGAGTTCGCGTCCTCCGGCGAGCAGTCTGCTGAGCACGTCCCGGCCGAGCTGGTCGCCGCCGAGCACGGCGTCGGCTCCGGGTCCGGCGTACGGGGCGGTGACGGGGGTGTCGATGGCGTGCGGGGCGAGCCAGGGACCGCACAGCGCGACGGCGACGAGGAGCAGCGCGGGCAGTACCCGCAGCAGCGTGCCCGGCCGTACCGTACGAGAGGTGTCCGTGGTCATCGGCGGCCTCCCGCCATCAGGTCTCTGATCAGGTCGGCCAGCAGCAGGACGGCGGTGATGACCACGCCGGCCAGTGCGGTGACCCCGGCGATGACCGGGGTGTCCCGGTCGGTGACGGCCGACGCCAGCACCGCGCCGACGCCGGGGTAGTTGAAGATGGTCTCCACCACGACGGCGCCGCCGAGGAGCATGCCGGTGGAGGTGGCGAGGCCGGCCGCGACGGTCGGCAGGGCGCCGGGCAGGACGTGGTGGGTGAGGATGCGGTGCGGCGGCAGTCCGTCGAGGACGGCGGTCTCCACGTGCGGGGCGCGGGCCTCGTCGGCGAGCGCGGCCCGCACGATCCGGATGTTCCAGCCGGTCTGCGGGATGGTCAGGGCCAGGGCGGGCAGCACGAGCATGGTCCAGGAGTCGGGGCTTCCGTCGGCGTCGGTGAGGGTGACCGCGGGCAGCCAGCCGGTCCACAGCGACAGCACCAGGACGAGCGCCACGGCGACCACGAACTCGGGCAGCGCGAGCACCGCGGTCGCCGTCCCCGACACCGCCCGGTCGAGGCGCCCGCCGGGGTGGAGGGCGGCCCAGCAGCCGAGGGCGACGGAGAGGACCGCGGTGAGCAGCAGGGCGATGCCGCCGAGCAGCAGGGTGTTGGGGAAGGCGGTGGAGAGCAGGTCGGTGACCGGCTCGCCGCGCGCGGAGGTGCCGAGGTCGCCGGTGGGCAGACCGGACATCCAGTCCCAGAAGCGTTCCGGGACCGGCCGGTCGAGGCCCAGGAGTCGGCGGCGGTGCTCCAGGTCGGCGGCGCTCTCGCCGCGTTCGGAGGTGGCGTTCGCGGCGTCGCCGGGCAGCAGTTCCACGGTGAGGAAGACGAGGGCGAGCAGGACGGCGAGCAGCGCGGCGCGTTTGAGCAGCAGGACGCCGACGCGGCCGAGCGCGGACAGGGCGGGGTGCCGCGCCGGTGCGTGCTTGCGCACCGGCGCGGCGGTGTCCGCGGCATCCGCCGAGTTCGCGGTGTCCGCAGTGTTCGCGGTGTCCGCGGTCAACGGGTCAGCCATGCCCGCTCGAGCTGGACCCTGCCGTAGCCGGGCAGCTTGGGCAGCCCCTGGACGGCGGGGGCGGCGAGGTCGATGCCGTCGGCCATGCCCCACAGCAGATAGCCGGACCGCTCGTACTGGATCTGCTGGAGTTCCTTGAGCCGCTGGGCGCGTGCGGTGGCGTCGGCGGTGGCAATCGCCTTCTCGTAGGCGGCGTCGAACTCCTTGTCCTGCCAGCCGGACTCGTTCTGGCCGCTGTCGGAGACCATGGTCTTGCTGGCGAAGAAGACCACGGAGTCGTTGGTGCCCCAGTAGGTGGTGTACATGTCACCCTTGAGCCAGGTCTTGTCCCAGAAGACGGCCGACTCCTGCTTGACGACCTTGACCTTGACGCCGGCCTCGCGGACCTGGGAGGCGAAGAGGGTGGCGGACTCGGCGAGGCCGGCGATGTCCTCGGTCGTCAGCAGCTCGTAGGTCTTGGACGTGTCGAAACCGGCCTCCTTCAGCAGTTCCCTGGCCTTGGCCAGGTCGCGGGCGCGCTGCGGGATGTCCTTGGCGTAGGCGGGGTCGCCGGTGCCGAGGATGTCGTTGGCGACGGTGCCGTAGCCGGACAGCACCTGCTTGACCATGGCCTCGCGGTCGACGGCGAGGCGCAGCGCCTCGCGGACCTTCGGGTCGGCGAAGGGCCCGTCGGCGGTTCGCATGACGATGGGCATCGCCATGTCGTTGGGGCGGCGGACGGTCTGGATGTCCTTGCGGCTCTCGGCGGTGCGGGCGGCGACGGCGCCCACGTTGGAGGCGAGGTCGAGCTGGCCGGAGAGCAGGGCGTTGGCCATCGCCTGGGGGCTCTCGAAGATCTTCACCTCGATGGCGTCGAGGTGGACGTCGCCGCCGTACCACTTGTCGTTGCGCACGAGACGGGCGTTGCCGCCGCGGAACCACTCCAGCTTGAAGGGGCCGGTGCCGGGGGCCTTGGCTATGTCCTTGTCGGTGGTGCCCTCGGGTATGACGAACGTGGTCAGCCGGGTGAGCTGGGGCAGTTCGGCGTTGGGGTAGTCGGAGACGAGGACCACCGTGTCGTCGCCGTCGGCGGTGATGTTCTTCGCCTGGATGCCGGGCAGTCGGGAGGCGCCGGAGGGGGTGCCGCGCAGCCGGCGCAGGGAGAAGACGACGTCGGCGGCGGTGACCGGGGTGCCGTCGTGGAAGGCGGCACCCTTCGCGAGCGTGAACCGCCAGGTCTTCAGGTCTTCGGAGGCCTGCCACTTGGCGGCGAGCCGGGGCACGGTGTTCGGCTTGGCGCCGGGCACCGTGAGGGTGTCGTATACGAGGCTGAGGATCAGGTAGTCGCTCTCGTTGGCCTGGGTGCCGTGCGGGTCGCGGGTGATGGCGCCGGCGCGGCCGAGGGCGCCGACCCTCAGGGTGCCGCCGCGGCGGGGCTTGCCGCCCGCGCCGGGGGACCCGGCCGCACTGTCGTCACTGCCGTCGCCACAGGCACTGAGCAGGGCGGCCGTGGTCAATGCTCCGCCAGTCCAGAGCAGTTGACGTCTGGTCAGGTCCACGTTGTCCTCGATTTCACCGAGCGGGTCTCTTGCTGAGGTTTGCCTACCCTGGCCCACAGGGGGCGCACAAGCAGCGCACGGAGTGATATTGAACAAACTTAGGTAAGCCTTGCCTTCACCCTTTGTGTTGGCTATGTTTCTCGACGGCTACCGAGCGGCTACACACCGTGATACGCCCCGGAAAGCCTTCCGCAAGAGACCGTTCACCACTGGAAAGCGCTGTCTCGGACAGTGCCGAGTACGCCCCCCACCTCCGGAACGGACAACTCACCATGCCCACGGGAGCCTTGCCCGTACGTTCGCTCTCGCCTGCCCACGCGGCGGAACTGCGCACCGCCGCCGAGTCCCTGCTCCACCGCTTCCCCGGCTCGCCCGCCGACCCGAAACTGCTTGCCGAACTCCCCTCCGCGGCAGCCGCGTTGAGCGATGGCGTCCGTCACG
Source organism: Streptomyces sp. TSRI0107 (assembly GCF_001905845.1). Taxonomy (GTDB): domain Bacteria; phylum Actinomycetota; class Actinomycetes; order Streptomycetales; family Streptomycetaceae; genus Streptomyces. The sequence continues at coordinate 330,793 of NZ_LIVZ01000002.1, forward strand.
CCTGCCGCCCCGTGGACACCCCCGACGGACTGTTCGTGCTGACCGGCCTGGAGGTCGACGACGCGGCGCTCGGGCCCACGCCCGGCCACTGGTCGACCGCCGGCGACGCGGGTGCCGTGTACGACGTGGTCCTGCTGCTGCTCTCCGCGCTGATGGGCGTGCCCCTTGCCTGGGAGGGCCAGCAGGAGGGCCGGTTCGTGCACAACATCGTGCCCACGCCCGGACACGAGGAGGAGCAGACCGGTGCCAGCAGCAGCGTGCTGCTCAGCCCGCACACCGAGGACGCCTTCCACCCGGGCCGCGCACATCTGCTGCTGCTCGCCTGTCTGCGCAACCCGGACGCGGTGGCCACCACGGCTGCGAGCATCCGCCAGGTCCGGCTCGGGGACGCCGACATGGCGCTGCTCGGCCGGCCCGAACTTCCGATCCTGCCCGACGACGCCTACGCAGAGGCGCGGGCCTACGCCGGGCACCCGCAGCCCGTACCGACCGTGTGGCAGTCCCCGGACGGCCCGACCCTGCGCTTCGACCCCGCCTACACCCCGCTGGAACGGGCCGGCAAGGAGCATCGCGCCGCCTACGCCCGGCTGACGGACGAGCTGTCCCGGGTCTCGGTGGCGGTGCGTCTGGAGCCCGGTCAGGTGCTGGTCGTGGACAACGACCTCGTGGTGCACGGCCGGGTCCCCTTCAAGGCCCGTTACGACGGCACCGACCGCTGGCTGAAACGTTCCTCCGTCCGGGTTCCGGGGCGTCGTACCCGCCCCGCGGCGGAACGCTTCGAGCACGGTTACGGCCAGAAGGTTCTGGAGGCATACGCATGACCGGCACACCCACGACCGGCACCACCGCCGACGACACCACCCTGCGCATCCTCAGCACCGGCGACGTCGCCGGCATCGAGATATCCCTCACCGACGTCGTTTCCGTCGTCGAGCAGGCCTACCGCACCCTCGCCGAGGGCCGCTCCGACAACCCCCGCAAGCTCACCGTCAAGCCCGAGGACGGCCACTCGGTGGCGTATGCGATGCTCGGCCGGGACGGGGAACGCGGCGTCGTCGCCGTCAAGACGTCGTACAAGTACGGCCTGCACGAGGACCGCGACAAGCAGCACTACTACACGACGCTCACCCTCTACGACGACACCACCGGCCTGCCCGTCGCCATGCTGGACTGCGGCCGCGTCGGCGCCCTGCGCACCCCGGCGGTCTCCGCGCTGCTCGCCCGGGAACTGGCCGCGCCCGGCAGCCGCAGCGCGCTCGTCATCGGCACCGGCACCCAGGGGCGGCTCGCCCTGCCGTTCCTGCTGACGACCATGCCGCAGCTGGAGCGGCTGCGCGTGTTCGGCACCCACCCGGACGGTATCCGCGCGGTGCGCGAGCAGCTGCACACCCACTTCCCGGACCGGGAGCTGGAGGTCGTCACCGATCTGCGGGCGGCCGCCGAGGACTCCGACATCGTCCTGGCCACCGCCGGCCCCAACACCCCCGCCCGCGTCGACGCCGACTGGCTCAAGCCCGCCGCCCTTTCCGTGCTGGTCGGCTACGGCATCGCACCCTCCACCCTGCACCGTGCCGACCGGGTGATCGCCACCAGCGCCGCCCAGATGAAGGTCACCGGCACCGACATGGCCGACGCCGACGGGGAACTGCGCGCGGTCGACGCCGAGTTCCCCGAGGTGCTGGCGGGGCGGGCGGCCGGGCGGACCGACCCGGGGCAGCGGATCTTCGCGTACAACAGCGGGCTCGTCGTCACCGACATCGCGCTCGGCCACCGGTTCGCGCAGCTCGCCCTCGCCCAGGGGCTGGGCACGGAGGTGCCGCTGTGGCGGTGACCGCGACCGTGCCCTCGCTGCCCGCCCGCCGGGCACCGGAGGTGCGTGAACTGCTGGCCGCCGGGGAACTGCTGCACGAGCTGAGCCACGGCCTCGGCGGGCCGTACCACATGCTGCTTCCCGGCCCCTTCGACGCCAACGCGGCGGCCTTCCGGCAGGCGTTCGCCGAGGCGGGCGTCGACGGGCGGGTCTACTACGCCAAGAAGGCCAACAAGGCGGCCCTCTACAGCGAGCGGGCCGCCGTGCTGGGCCTCGGCGTGGACGTGGCCAGCCTCGGGGAACTGCGCGAGTCCCTCGCCGCCGGGGTGCCCGGCCCCGACCTGGTGGTGACCGGGCCCGCCAAGGCCGACGTCCTCCTGCGGGTGGCCGTGCTCCAGGGGGCGCTCGTCGCCGTGGACGCGCTCGACGAACTCGAGCGGGTCACCGGGGCCGCGGCCGAACTGGGGCGCATAGCACGGGTGTTGCTGCGCCGGCTGCCGCCCGCCCAGCCGCACAGCCGGTTCGGGCTGGACGACGAGGAGCTGGCGGCCGCCCTGCGCCGGTGTGCCGACGGCCCGGTGGAGCTGGAGGGCTTCAGCTTCCATCTCTCCGGGTACGACCTCGCGGCGCGCGCCGACCTCGCCGGGGAACTGGTCCGGCTGTGCCGGCACGCCCGCACGCTCGGCCTGCGCGCCGACCGGATCAGCATCGGCGGCGGTTTCCCCGTGGACTACGCGCACGGCGACGACTGGCGCCGGTTCACCGAGGCGCAGCGGCCCGAGCACTATCACGCGGGCAAGACCTTCTCCGGCGGCTTCTACCCGTACCACTCCCCCGTCGCCGGGGCCGACGCGCTGCGCGCGATCCTCGCCGCGGTGCCCGCCGGGGAGAGCGAACCGCTGGCCGCGCTGCTGCGCGGCGTCGGGGTGACCGTGCTGGTGGAGCCGGGCCGGGCGCTGCTGGACCAGGCCGGGTGCACGGTGTTCCGGATCCAGGGCGTCAAGGAGCGCGACGGCTACGCGATCCTCACCGTGGACGGCAGCAGCCTCAGCCTCTCCGAGCAGTGGTTCGAGAGCGAGTTCCTGCCGGATCCGGTACTGGTGCCCCGGGCGCCCTCCCCGCACGGGTCGTATGAGGCCTGCGTGGGGGCGGCCACCTGTCTGGAGTCCGACATGCTCACCTGGCGGCGGGTGCCGTTCCCGCACCGGCCGGCCGTCGGCGATCTGCTGGTCTACCTCAACACGGCCGGCTACCAGATGGACTCCAACGAGTCGCCCTTCCACGAACTGCCGCTGCCGCCCAAGGTCGTCGTCGAACCCGCCTCCCCCGATTCCTTTGCCCGTCCCCGCTGGCGTCTCGACCGCCACTCGTAGGGAGTTCACGCCATGGACCACGCCCTCGACCGCCCGCCGATCGTCCGCCGGGTCTCCGAACTCATCGGCGCGACCCCGCTGTTCGAGCTGTGCCGCACCCCGGACGACGCCCGGCTGCTGCTGAAGCTGGAGCAGTTCAACCCGACCGGCACCGCCAAGATACGCATGGCCCGGCAGATGGTCCTCGACGCCGAGGAGCGCGGGCTGCTGCGGCCCGGCGGCCGGATCGTCGAGTCGACCTCCGGGAACACCGGCCTCGGCCTCGCCGTGGTCGCCGCCGAGCGCGGCTACACCTTCACCGCCGTCGTCGATCACCACGCCGCCGCCGACAAGCTGCGCGCGATGAAGGCGCTCGGCGCCGAACTGGTCTACGTCGCCGAGGAGGGCGACGAGGAACTGGCGACCGCCGCCCGCGAGGAGTACGCCGAGAAGCTGGCCGCCGAGACCGACAACGCCTATTTCACCGAGCAGCACAACAACCCGGCGAACGGCGTCGGTTACCGCCCCGTCGCCCACGAGCTGCACGCCGCCCTGGACGGCCGTGTCGACATCCTGATCGGTGCCGTCGGCACCGGCGGCGGGCTGTTCGGGACCGGCGGTGAGCTGCGCAGGACCGTGCCGGGGGTGCGGATCGTCGGGGTCGAGCCGAAGGGATCGATCGCGTTCGGCCCGCCCGCGCACGACTACCACCAGTCCGGCACCGGCACCCCCGAGGGCGCCACCATAGGCGCGATGGTCGACTACGACCTCCTCGACGAGGGCGTGAAGGTCGGTGACGTCGAGGCGTTCGCCACCTGCCGGGCCGTCGCCCGCCGCACCGGGCTGCTGATCGGCGGCTCGGCGGGCGGGGTGGTGTACGAGGCGCTGGCCCGGCTCTCCTCACTGCCGCCGGGAACGACTATGGTCGCGCTCGTCAACGACGGGGGGGAGAAGTACCTGGACACGGTGTTCGACGACGACTGGATGGCCGCGCGCCGGCTGCTCGACCCCGACGTGGAAGGCGAGGTCGACGCGTTGCTGACCAAACTCCGCCACACCCAGAGGAAGTACGCGTAGACCGATGCCACCCGCTCTCTCCCGCCTCGTCACCGACAGCCGCGCTCTGGCCGGCCTGGCCGTGCCGCTGGCGCTCACCCAGCTCGCCCAGGTCGCGCTGACCACCACCGACACCGTCATGATGGGCCTGATCGGCACCGAGGCCCTGGCGGCCGGCGGTCTCGCGATGGTCGTCTTCAACCAGCTGCGCACCATGGGCGTCGGCCTGGTCACCGCCGTCGGCAACCAGATCGCCGCCGCCGACGCGCGCGGCGAGCGGGCCCACTCCGAGGAGGCCAGGGAGGACGTCCGGGACCTGGTCAGGGCGAGCCTGCTGCTGTCCACGCTGGCCGGACTGGCCGGGGCGGTGCTCATGATCCTGATCGGGCACGCCGTGGTCCTGCTCGGCCAGGACCCGGACGTCGTGGACGCGGCCACGCCGGTGCTGTACGCGATGGCGCCGGGGCTGCTGCCCTGTCTGTGGTTCCAGGCGGTCCGGCAGTTCACCGTCGGTATGCGCCGCCCGCAGGCACTGCTGCGCATCACCATCGCGTCGATCGCCGTCAACGCGGGCCTCAACTGGGTGTTCATCCACGGCACCTGGATCTTCCCCGAGCTGGGCCTGCCCGGCATCGGTCTGGCCACGACCTCGGTGTACGCCCTGTCGTTCCTGGCGCTGTACGCCTCCGCACGGCGCGATCCGCAGCTCGCGCCGCTGCTGTCGCTGAGCGTGTGGAAGACCCGCCCGGCGACCCTGCGCCGGCTGACCGCGCTGGGCACGCCGATCGCCGCCACCTACGGGTCGGAGGCGGGGTTCTTCTCCGTCGTCGCGCTCCTGGTGGGCAGCTTCGGCACGGCCGCGCTGGCCGCGCACACGGCCGTCAACCAGCTGGTGTACATCGTGTTCCAGATCGCCGTCGGTCTCTCCCACGCCGCGTCGCTCGGCGTCAGCCGCGAACTCGCCCTCGGCGACACGGCGGCGGTGCGGCGGCTGCAGTCGACGGCGCTGGCCTGCGCGGCGGCGGTGATGGCGGTGGTCGGGCTGGTGTACGTGAGCGTGCCGCGCCTCGTGCTGGCCCCCTTCTTCGAGTCGGGGGAGGCGAAGGCGGTCGACATCGCCGCGCAGCTGCTGCTGGTCGCGGCGGTGCTGCAGTTCTTCGACTGCGCGCAGAACATCGGGGTGGGTCTGCTGCGCGGACTGGACGACACCAAGGGCGGCTTCCGGGTCACCCTGGTCGGCTACTGGCTGGTCGGCCTGCCCGCCGCGGCGCTGCTGGGCTTCGTGGCGGGCCTGGACACGCTCGGGATCTGGCTCGGCCTGCTCACCGGCCTCGCCACCACGGCGGTGCTGCTGCTGCGCCGGTTCGGGCAGGGCATGGGCCGCCTGAGCACGGCGTCGGCTCCGGCGGCCGCGTGACGCGGGCGCGTGCCGTCAGGACGCGACCAGGGTGACGTCCTGCCGGTGAGCCGCGTGGAAGACGGGCAGGGGCAGGCCGCTTCCCGTGTTCAGCTCCGTCACGGTGGCCTCGACCTGGGCCGCGCCAGGCTTCAGCGCGCCGAGCAGCGCCTTGCCGGTGTTCTCCCAGCGGTGCTCCAGGCCGTCGCACACCGCGCGCGTGCCGCCGATGCCGTGCCGCATCGACGCGGCGGACTGGGCGACGGAGGAGCTGACGAACACCGGGCCGGTGCCGCCGGTGCAGCGGTAGGTGCCGGAGAGGGTGACCGTGCCGTCGGGGGTGATCCGGCCGATCGGGTCGACGGTGACCGACCCGTACGGGTCGGCGGCGGCCGCGGGCGTCGCGCAGACGCCGGCGGCCAGGGCCAGGGCGGCCGCGGCGGCAGCGCCGAGGAGCGGGCGAACGGGCATGGGGAAACCTCCTGTTGTGGGGGCTTCCACAGGTACCGGGCGGGCGGCTCGGCCCGCGTGACCGTCACTCCTTCGGTGGCGCGTCACCCGGTCACGGTGATCGGGCCAGCGCCCCGGTCACGGCAGCACGGCGAACCCGTCCAGTTCCACGACCGCCCGCTCGTCCCACAGGCGTACGACCTCGACGACCGCCATCGCCGGATAGTCGCGGCCGGCGGACCGTCGCCAGATCCGGCCGAGTTCGGCCGCGTGGACGCGGTAGTCGGCGACGTCCGTGGCGTAGACGGTGACGCGGGCCAGGTCGGCCGGGGTGCCGCCGGCCGCGCGCAGCGCCGTCAGCAGGTTGCCGAGCGCCCGCTCGAACTGCTCGGGCAGACCGTCACCGGTGATCTTGCCGTCGGTGTCGAGGGCGGTCTGGCCGGCCAGGAAGACGAGGCGGGAGCCGGTGGCGACGACGGCGTGCGAGAAGCCGGCCGGCGGGGAGAGGTCGGGCGGGTTGACGCGCTCGGCGGTCACTGGGCCTCCCGGTACAGCTCTTTCGCGATGATCTCGCGCTGGATCTCGCTGGCCCCCTCGTAGACGCGGGGCGCGCGCACCTCGCGGTAGAGGTGTTCGAGCAGGTGTCCGCGGCGCAGCGCGCGGGCCCCGTGCAGCTGGACGGCGCGGTCGACGACGTACTGCGCGGTCTCGGTGGCCAGCAGCTTCGCCATCGCCGCGCGCTTGGGCACGTCGGCGGCGCCGTCGTCGTACGCCGTCGCCGCCGCGTACACCATGAGCCGGGCCGCCTCGGTGCGCAGGGCCATCTCGGCGACCTGGTGGGCGACGGTCTGCCGGTCGCGGAGCGGGCCGCCGAAGGCCTCCCGGCGCGCGGTGTGCTCCAGGGTCGCGTCGAGGGCGGCCTGCGCCATGCCGACGGCGAAGGCACCGACGCTGGGCCGGAACAGGTTGAGGGTCCCCATGGCGACCCGGAAGCCCCGGTCGGGTTCCCCGAGCACGTCGTCGGCCGTGACGGGTACGGCGTCGAAGTCGAGGGCGCCGATCGGGTGCGGGGAGAGCATGTCGAGCGCGGTGCCGGTCAGCCCGGGCCGGTCGGCGGGGACCAGGAACGCGGTCACCCCGCGGGCGCCGGCGCCGGGGGTGGTCCGGGCGAACACGGTGTAGAAGTCGGCCTCGGGCGCGTTGGAGATCCAGCACTTGCCGCCGGTGAGCCGCCAGCCCGCGGGGCCGTCGGGGGCGGCGGTCAGGGACAGTGCCGCCGCGTCCGAACCGGCCCCCGGCTCGGTCAGGGCGAACGCGGCGATCGCGGTGCCCTCGCGGACCGCCGGGAGCCAGCGGTCGCGCTGGGCGGGGGTGCCGTGGGCATGGACGGGGTGGGCGCCGAGGCCCTGGAGGGCGAGGGCGGTCTCCGCCTCGGTGCAGGTGCGGGCGAGGGACTCGCGCATCAGGCACAGGTCGAGCGCGCCGGAGCCGAAGAGCCGGTCCAGCAGGCCGAGCCGGCCCAGTTCGGCGACGAGGGGGCGGTTGACGTGGCCCGGCTCGCTCTTCTCGGCGAGCGGGCGCAGCCGTTCGCCGGCCAGGGCGCGCAGTTCGGCGCACCAGGCGGTGTGGTCCGGGTCGAGTGAGAATGCGGGCACTGCCGGTCCTCCCTCCGGAGCGGTCTCACCCGACCGTATCGCGCTCCGTTGACTGCCGTCACCAAGACGATACGCTCCAGGTGCGAGCCCACCACGACGCCCACCAGGCAAGGGGGCGAACCACCATGGACGACCGCCCGTTCCGCTCCGCCCACGTCGACACCTTCGCGCGCGACCACCTCCCGCCGCCCGACCAGTGGCCCGAGCTGCGCTTCGACCTGCCGGAGCTGCACCACCCCGAACGGCTCAACTGTGCCGCGGCCCTGCTCGACGGCCCCTCGGACGACCGCCCGGTCTTCCACACCCCGGACGGCCCGACCTGGACGTACGGCGATCTGCGCGCCCGCGTCGACCGCCTCGCCCACCTGCTCACCGACGACCTCGGCGTGGTCCCCGGCAACCGGGTGCTGCTGCGCGGCCCCACCACCCCGTGGCTGGCGGCCTGCTGGCTGGCGGTGCTGAAGGCGGGCGCGGTCGCCGTCACCGTGCTGGCACAACAGCGTCCGCACGAGCTGGCCACGATGTGTGAGATCGCCCGGGTGCGGCACGCGCTGTGCGACATCCGCGCCGTCGACGACCTCGCCAAGGCCGAGATACCGGGCCTGTCCATCGCCACGTACGGCGGTGACGCCCCGGACGACCTGCTGGTCCGTCCGGCGCCCGCGACGCCGTACCCCGCCGTCGAAACCGCGGCCGACGACGTGGCGCTGATCGCGTTCACCTCCGGCACCACGGGCCGCCCGAAGGGGTGCATGCACTTCCACCGGGACGTGCTGGCCGTCGCCGACACCTTCTCCCGGCACGTGCTGCGGCCGCACGCGGACGACGTCTTCGCGGGCAGTCCCCCGCTCGGCTTCACCTTCGGCCTCGGCGGCCTGGTCGTCTTCCCGCTGCGGGCCGGCGCGAGCGCGCTGCTGCTGGAGCAGGCGGGTCCCCGGCAGCTGCTGCCCGCGATCGCCGAGCACCGGGTGTCGGTGCTGTTCACCGCGCCGACGGCGTACCGCGCGATGCTCGCCGAACTCGACGGGCACGACCTCTCCTCGCTGCGCCGCTGTGTCTCCGCGGGCGAGAACCTGCCCGCCGCCACCTGGCACGCCTGGCGGGAACGCACCGGCCTGCGGATCATCAACGGCATCGGCGCGACCGAGCTGCTGCACATCTTCATCTCGGCCGCCGACGAGGACATCCGCCCGGGGACCACGGGGGTGCCGGTGCCCGGGTGGCAGGCGCGGGTGCAGGACGAGCACGGCGAGCCGGTGCCCGACGGGGAGCCCGGTCTGCTGGCCGTGCGCGGCCCGGTCGGCTGCCGCTATCTCGCCGACGCCCGGCAGACGGAGTACGTGCGGGGCGGCTGGAACATCACCGGCGACACCTACGTCCGCGAGCCCGACGGCTGGTTCCGGTACGTGGCCCGCGCCGACGACATGATCATCTCCGCCGGGTACAACATCGCGGGCCCGGAGGTCGAGGACGCGCTGCTGCGCCACCCCGACGTGGTCGAGGCGGCGGTCGTCGGCCGGCCCGACGAGGCGCGCGGGGCGGCCGTGGTGGCGTACGTCGTCGTCAAGGAGGGCGCCGAGAAGGACGCCGGGGCGCTGCGCGCGTTCGTCAAGAGCGAGCTGGCGCCGTACAAGTGCCCGCGCGAGATCGTGTTCCTGGCCGCGCTGCCGCGCACGGCGACCGGAAAGCTTCAGAGGTTCCGTCTGCGCACCGAAGCCGACCAGCAGTGATCCGCACGCACCGGCACGACCTAAAATGATCAATGTGTCCGAGCAGCACGCACCCCGGTCCCTCATCGTCACGCTCTACGGGGCGTACGGCCGCCACTTCCCCGGCCCGGTGCCCGTCGCCGAGCTGATCCGGCTGCTGGCCGCGGTCGGCGTGGACGCGCCCTCGGTACGGTCGTCGGTGTCCCGGCTGAAACGGCGCGGTCTGCTCGTCCCGGCCCGTACCGGGCAGGGCGCGGCGGGCTACGAGCTGTCCCCCGACGCCCGCCAGCTCCTCGACGACGGCGACCGGCGGGTCTACGCCACCGCGCCGCCGGAGGACGAGGGCTGGGTGCTGGCGGTGTTCTCCGTCCCGGAGACGGAACGTCAGAAGCGGCACGTGCTGCGCTCCCGGCTGGCCGGGCTGGGCTTCGGCACCGCGGCGCCCGGCGTGTGGATCGCCCCGGCCCGGCTGTACGAGGAGACCCGGCACACCCTGGAGCGGCTGCGCCTCGACTCGTACGTGGACTTCTTCCGCGGCGAGCACCTCGGCTTCGCGCCGACCGTCGAGGCGGTCGCCCGCTGGTGGGACCTGGCCGCGATCGCCAAGCAGCACGAGGCGTTCCTGGACCGGCACGCGGGCGTGCTGCACGACTGGGAACGGCGGCCGGACACCCCGCCCGAGGAGGCCTATCGCGACTATCTGCTCGCCCTGGACTCCTGGCGCCATCTGCCGTACGCCGACCCGGGGCTGCCCGCCGGGCTGCTGCCGCAGGACTGGCCGGGAGTGCGCTCGGCGGCCGTGTTCCGGGGGCTGCACGAGCGGCTGCGGGACGCGGGGGCGGCCTTCGCCGGCGTCACCGCCCGCTGACGGAACCTCAGCTCCCGAGCGTGAGACGGGGCTTGGGCGCGTCGGTGCGCCCGGTCCGGGGGCGTCTGCTGCCCGCCCGGTACGGGGCCGGCCAGACGGCGCCCGGACCGTCGTAGCCCTGCTCGGCGGCGGCGTGCAGCGTCCAGTGCGGGTCGTACAGATGCGGGCGGGCCAGCGCGCACAGGTCGGCGCGTCCGGCCAGCACGAGGGAGTTGACGTCGTCCCAGGAGGAGATCGCGCCGACCGCGATCACCGGCACACCGGCCTCGTGCCGGATACGGTCGGCGAACGGCGTCTGGTACGACCGCCCGAACTCCGGCCGCTCCTCGGCCACCACCTGCCCGGTCGACACGTCGATCGCGTCGGCGCCGTGCGCGGCGAAGGCGCGGGCGATCGCGACGGCGTCCTCGGCGGTGGTGCCGCCCCGCGCCCAGTCGGTGGCGGAGATCCGCACGGTCATGGGCCGTTCCTCGGGCCACACGGCGCGTACGGCGTCGAAGACCTCCAGCGGGAAGCGCAGCCGTCTCTCCAGCGAGCCGCCGTAGGCGTCGGTGCGCCGGTTGGTGAGCGGGGAGAGGAAGCCGGAGAGCAGATAGCCGTGCGCGCAGTGCAGTTCGAGCAGGTCGAACCCGGCGCGGGCGGCGCGGCAGGCGGCCGCCGCGAACTGCTCGCGCAGATCGGTGAGCTGGGCCCGGGACAGCTGCCGCGGCGTCTGGCTGCCCGGCTTGTACGGCAGCGGGGAGGCGGCGACCAGCGGCCAGTTGCCGTCGGGCAGCGGCTCGTCCATGCCCTCCCACATCGGCTTCGTCGAGCCCTTGCGCCCGGAGTGGCCGAGCTGGACGCCGATCGCCGTGCCGGGCGCCTGCCGGTGCACGAAGTCGGTGATCCGCTTCCAGGCCTCGGCCTGCTTGCCGGTGTAGAGCCCGGCGCAGCCAGGGGTGATGCGGCCCTCCTCGCTGACGCACACCATCTCGGTCATCACCAGCCCGGCGCCGCCGAGCGCCCGGGCGCCCAGGTGGACGAGGTGGAAGTCGCCGGGGAGGCCGTCGACCGCCGAGTACATGTCCATCGGCGAGACGACCACCCGGTTGCGCAGGGTCAGCCCGCGCATCCGGAACGGGGTGAACATCGGGGGCGTGCCGGGCGGGCAGCCGAACTCGCGTTCCACGGCCTCGGTGAAGCGCGGGTCGCGCAGCCGCAGGTTGTCGTGGGTGACGCGGCGGCTGCGGGTGAGCAGGTTGAAGGCGAACCGGCGGGGCGGCTGGCCCAGGTGGTGCCGCAGCTCCTCGAACCACTCCAGGCTGGCGCGGGCGGCCCGCTGGGTGGAGGCGACGACGGGTTTGCGTTCCTCCTCGTAGGCGGTGAGCGCGCTGCGCAGGTCCGGCTGTTCCTCCAGGCAGGCGGCCAGGGCGAGGGCGTCCTCGACGGCGAGTTTGGTGCCGGAGCCGATGGAGAAGTGCGCGGTGTGGGCGGCGTCGCCGAGGAGGACGACGTTGCCCGCGGACCAGCGGTCGTTGACGACCGTGCGGAAGGTGGTCCAGGCCGACTTGTTGGACCGCAGGGGCCGGCCGCGCAGGGCGTCGGAGAAGATCTTGGCGCAGCGGTCGACGGACTCCTGCTCGTCGACGAGGTCGAGACCGGCGGCGCGCCACACCTCCTCGCGCATCTCGACGATCACGGTGGAGGCGTCGTCCGCGTACGGGTAGCCGTGCAGCTGCATCACGCCGTGCTCGGTCTCGGCGATCTCGAAGCGGAAGGCGTCGAAGGGGAAGTCGGCGGCGAGCCAGATGTAGCGGCAGCGGTGGGCGGTGATCTGGGGCCGGAAGACGTGCGCGTAGGCCTCGCGGGTGGTGCTGCCCGCGCCGTCGGCGGCGATGACCAGGTCGTGGGTCTCCGCCAGCCAGGCCGGGTACGGCGCCTCGGACCGGAAGCGCAGCTCGACGCCGAGGTCGCGGCAGCGCTGGTGGAGGATCTCCAGGAGGCGCCGCCTGCCGAGGGCGGCGAAGCCGTGTCCTCCGGAGGTGTGGCGGGTGCCCCGGTGGACGATGTGGATGTCGTCCCAGCGGACGAAGTGGCGCCGCATCGCCTCGTGGACGGCGGGGTCGGCGTGCTCGATGCCGCCGAGGGTCTCGTCGGAGAGGACGACGCCGAAGCCGAAGGTGTCGTCGGGGGTGTTGCGTTCCCAGACGGTGACGGTGCGGCGGGGGTCGAGGCGTTTCAGCAGGGCGGCGGCGTAGAGGCCGCCGGGGCCGCCGCCCACGATCGCTACGCGTAGGGGGTGGCCGGTCTCGTCGGGCGGGTGCGGGCTGTCTGTGGTTTCTCGCGCAGTTCCCCGCGCCCCTGAGGTCGGCACGGTTACCGCCCCCGCCATTTGGGCGGGCGCTTTTCCGTGAACGCCGCGTGGAACTCGGCGTAGTCCTCGCCGGTCATCAGCAGGGCCTGGGTCGAGGCGTCCAGTTCCACCGCCGCCGCCAGGGGCATGTCCAGTTCCGCCGTCAGGAGGGCCTTGGTCTGGGCGTACGCCAGGGCCGGGCCCTCGGCCAGGCGGCGGGCGAGAGCTCGGGCGGACTCGTCTGCCTTGCCCTCCTCCGTCAGTTGGCTGAGCAGGCCGATCCGCTCGGCCTCCAGCGCGCGCACCGGCTCACCCAGCATCAGCAGCCGGGTCGCGTGTCCGAGGCCGACGACCCTCGGCAGCAGATACGCCGCGCCCATGTCACCGCCGGAGAGGCCGACCTTGGTGAAGAGGAAGGCGAAGCGGGCGGTGGGGTCGGCGACGCGGAAGTCGGCGGCCAGGGCGAGGACCGCGCCGGCGCCGGCGGCCACGCCGTGCACCGCCGCGATCACGGGGAACGGGCACTCCCGGATCGCCCTGACGACCTGGCCGGTCATCCGGTTGAAGTCGATGAGCCGGGCGGTGTCCATGGCGAGCGTGGCGCCGATGATCTCGTCGACGTCGCCGCCGGAGCAGAAGCCGCGCCCCTCCCCCGCGAGCACCAGCGCGCGCACGGCCCGCTCCCGGGACAGCTCGGCGAGCAGGTCCCGCAGGTCGGCGTAGGCGCCGAAGGTGAGCGCGTTGAGTCTGTCGGGGCGGGCGAGGGTGACGGTGGCGACGCCGTCGGCGAGGTCTACGCGCAGGTGCTGCCAGCGGGGGGTGCGGGCGGCGGAGCCGGTGAAGGGACTCATGGCGGGGCGGCCTCCTCGGAGACGGGAGGGTGCCCTACGAAGTTATCACTCATATGTGACTGCCGTCATGAGTACGCGATACGGCGGCCGGGCAGATGTCACCGTGTGACCGATCGTCGTCCAGTCGTCGACAGGGCGGTAACGGCGGGAGCAGTCGCGCACGGCGGGCCGTTGCGGTGGGTAGGCCGCCGGGTGCCGGACGGTTGCCCGCCTGAGGACTCCGCCGGGCCGACCCGTACCATTCTCGAAGTTGAAAGCAGGAGCGCCTGTGTCCGGCCTCAGGAAGCCTGCGCCATGAACGGACTCGCCTTGTACGAACCCTCAGCCCCCGCCTCCTGGCGCGTCGCACTGCCGCACTCCGCCGCGGCCGTGCCCGTGGCGCGCGCGCTGGTCCGTACCGCGCTGGCCGAGCTCGAGCACGGCAGCGACACCGACACCGCCGAGCTGCTGACCGCGGAGCTGGTGGCGAACGCCGTGGAGCACACCTCCGGGGGCGCCCCGATAGAGCTGGTGGTCGAGCTGCAGCCGACCGGCTGCAAGGTCGAGGTGCACGACCCGGACCCGGCGCCGCCCGGCGACCTCACGCGTCCGGCCGCCGGCATGCCCGACCCCTGGCAGGAGCACGGGCGCGGGCTGCTGCTGATCCGCGCCCTCAGCTCGGCATGCGGTCACCGCCCCACCGAGTCCGGCAAGGCGGTGTGGTTCAGACTGGCTGCGGTACCGCGTCAGCGGGGTCCGCGTCCGGCGTGACCCGCGCGAGCCGCGACTTGCGGCGGCCGTAGCCGAGGTAGACCAGGAGTCCGACGGCCAGGAAGACGGCGAACTGGAGCCAGGTCGTCCAGCCGGTCTCGTACATCAGGTAGAGGCAGAAGCCGACGCCGAGCACCGGCAGCACGGGGTAGAGCGGCACCCGGAAGGTGCGGGGCAGGTCGGGCTCGCGGCGGCGCAGGGCGATCACCGCGATGTTGACGGCGGCCATGACGGCGAGCGTGCCGATCGTGCACAGGTTGACCACGGCGTCCAGCGAGGAGAAGGCCGCCGGGACGGCGAAGACGACCGCGATGACCAGGGTGCCGGCGACGGGCGTCGCGGTGCGCGGGGAGACCTTCTCGAAGACGCCCGGGATCAGTCCGTCCCGGGACATGGACATCAGGATGCGGCTCTGGCCGTACATCACGGCGAGCACCACCGAGGCGATCGCGACGACCGCGCCGAAGGCGATGATCCCGCCGCCGACACCGGAGCCGGTGACCTCGTCGACGACGTGGGACAGCGCGGCGGGCCGGCCGCCGACCTCGTCGCCGCCGAGGGCGCCGATGGCGGCCAGCGCGACCGCGCAGTACAGCACGGTGACCACGCCGATGCAGACCAGGATGGCGACCGGGATGTCCCGGCGCGGGTTCTTCGCCTCCTCGCCGGCCGTGGTGATCGCGTCGAAGCCGATGTACGAGAAGAAGGCGGCCGTGGTGCCCGCGCCGATCCCGGCGATCCCGGCGGGCGCGAACGGCACCAGGTTGCCGTCCTTGAAGGCGCTGAAGCCGATCGCGCAGAAGGCGACGAGGATGGCCAGCTTGAGGACGGCCATGGCGGCGGTGGCGCGGGCGCTCTCGCGCACGCCGCGCACCAGCAGCACCGCGGCCATGGCGATGACCAGGACGGCCGGGAGGTTGACGACGCCGCCGTCGCCGGGGCTCGACGAGAGCGCGGCGGGCAGCTGCCGGCCGATGAGGCTGTCGAGGAGTTCGTTGACGTACTGGCTCCAGCCGACCGCGACCGCGGACACCGACACGCCGTACTCCAGGAGCAGGCACCAGCCGACGAGGAACGCGGTGGTCTCGCCGAGTCCGGCGTAGGCGAAGGAGTACGAGGAGCCGGAGACCGGGATCGCGCCGCCCAGCTCGGCGAAGGCGAACGCGGTGAACACGCAGGTGATCGCGGCGAGGACGAAGGAGACGACGACGGCCGGGCCGGCCTGGGCGACCGAGTCGGAGAGGCCGACGAAGATGCCGGTGCCGACGATCGCGCCGACGCCGAAGCAGATCAGCTGGAAGAGGCCCATCGTGCGACGGAGGCCGTGGCCCTCGAGGTCGGTGCCGGCTTCGGCCACCAGGAGGGCGGGGGGCTTGATGCGGGGCATGCGGGTGGTGCTCGTTTCTGGGACGGGGTGCGCCACGGTGGGGGCGCGCGGCGGCCTCGGAAGGGGTGGCTCCGGGCCGCCGGACAGCATAAGGCCTGGTCGTCAGGCCAGGGTGGCGACCAGCACGGCCTTGATCGTGTGCAGGCGGTTCTCGGCCTCGTCGAAGACGACGGAGTGCGCCGACTCGAAGACCTCGTCGGTGACCTCCAGGGAGTCCAGGCCGTGCGTCTCGTGGATCTCCCGGCCGACCTTGGTGCCCAGGTCGTGGAAGGCGGGCAGGCAGTGCAGGAACTTCACGTCCGGGTTTCCGGTGGCGCGCAGCACGTCCATGGTGACCGCGTAGGGGGCGAGGGCGGCGATCCGCTCGTCCCAGACCTCCTTGGGCTCGCCCATGGAGACCCAGACGTCGGTGGCGACGAAGTCGGCGCCGCGCACACCCTCCTCGACTGACTCGGTGAGGGTGATCCGGGCGCCGCTGGTCTCGGCGAGCGCGCGGGCGCGGTCGACGACGTCCTCGGCGGGCCAGTAGGACTTCGGGGCGACGATCCGCACGTCCATGCCGAGCAGGGCGCCGGTGACCAGGTAGGAGTTGCCCATGTTGAAGCGGGCGTCGCCGAGGTAGGCGAAGGCGATCTCCTTGATCGGCTTGCTGGTGTGCTCGGTCATGGTGAGCACGTCGGCGAGCATCTGGGTGGGGTGCCAGTCGTCGGTGAGACCGTTGTAGACCGGCACGCCCGCGTACGCCGCCAGCTCCTCGACGCCGGCCTGGCTGTCGCCGCGGTACTCGATGGCATCGAACATCCGGCCGAGGACGCGGGCGGTGTCCTTCACGGACTCCTTGTGCCCGATCTGCGAGCCGGAGGGGTCCAGGTAGGTCGTGGAGGCGCCCTGGTCGGCGGCGGCGACCTCGAAGGCGCAGCGGGTGCGGGTGGAGGTCTTCTCGAAGATCAGGGCGATGTTCCTGCCCCGCAGGTACTGGGTCTCGGTCCCGGCCTTCTTGGCGGCCTTCAGCTCGGCGGCCAGCTCGATCAGACCGCGGAACTCCTCCTCGGAGAAGTCGATCTCCTTGAGGAAGTGGCGGCCGGCGAGGGCGGTCGGGACTGTCGCCATGGGGCGCTCCAGGGGTGCGAGGACAGGACCATGGAAGTCTATACGAACTCCAGAATTTCTATACGGCCGCCCGTTCGACTGTCATACGGCCACCCGCTCGCCCCCTATACGGCCGCCCGTTCGACCGGGCAGCTCATGCAGCGGGGCCCGCCCCTGCCCCGGCCCAGCTCGCTGCCCGGGATCTCGATCACCTCGATGCCCTGCTTGCGCAGATGGGTGTTGGTGGTGGAGTTCCGCTCGTAGGCGACGACCACGCCCGGCTCCACCGCCAGCACGTTGCAGCCGTCGTCCCACTGCTCCCGCTCGGCCGCGTGCACGTCCTGGGTGGCGGTCAGCACCCGGACCTCGCTCAGGCCCAGCGCGGCGGCGATCGCCCGGTGCATGTGCTCCGGCGGATGGTCGGTGACCTTCAGCTCCTTCTCCCCGGCGCCCGGTTCGATGGTGTACGAGCGGAGCATGCCGAGGCCCGCGTACTGGGTGAAGGTGTCGCCGTCGACCATCGTCATCACGGTGTCGAGGTGCATCAGCGCGCGCCGCTTCGGCATGTCCAGGGCCACGATGGTCTGCGCCGAACCCGCCGCGAACAGCTTGTGCGCCAGCATCTCCACGGCCTGCGGGGTGGTGCGTTCGCTCATCCCGATCAGCACGGCGCCGTTGCCGATGACGAGGACGTCCCCGCCCTCGATGGTGGACGGGTAGTCGGCCTGCCCCTCCGACCAGAGATGGAAGGTTTCGCCCCGGAAGAGCGGGTGGTGGCGGTAGATCGCCTCGAAGTGCACCGTCTCCCGCTGCCGGGCCGGCCAGCGCATGGCGTTGATGGAGACCCCGTCGTAGATCCACGCGGAGGTGTCCCGGGTGAACAGGTGGTTCGGCAGCGGGCGCAGCAGGAAGTCGTCCAGGTCCATCACGTGGAACCGCACCGACGTCGGCTCCGGGTGCGCCTCCAGGAACTCCCGCTTGGTCATGCCGCCGACCAGCGCGTCCGCCAGTTCCGCGGCGGGCAGGGTCTCGAAGGCGGCGCGCAGGTGGTCGGTGGCGAGCGGGCCGTACTCCTTCTCGTCGAAGACACGGTCCAGGACCAGGGCGCGGGCCGCCGGGATCTCCAGCGCCTCGGTGAGCAGGTCGCCGAACAGGTGGACGGTGACGCCGCGGTCGCGCAGCACGTCGGCGAACCCGTCGTGCTCGGCGCGCGCCCGGCGCACCCACAGCACGTCGTCGAAGAGGAGGGCGTCCTTGTTGCTGGGGGTGAGCCTTTTGAGCTCGAGATCCGGCCGGTGCAGGATGACGCGGCTGAGCCGCCCGGCCTCGGAGTCGACTTGGAATCCCATGCCTCCATCCTGACCATTCGGGCGCGTGTTCACCCGCGTTTCGCCGTTGTGCGGTCAGCCGCTGGGCAGTGGCTGGAGCAGTTCCGGACGGGCCAGGAGGCGGCGGCTGGCCGGGCCGGGCTCCCGGGCGGCGCGGGCGACGATCCAGCCGGCCAGCAGATGGGGATCGGCCGGGTGTCCGGCCAGGGCGTCGGCGTACCGGGCGAGCGCGGTGGCCGGGTCGGCGGCGGCCAGGTGCTCGTCGGCGGTGCGCGGGGCTGCGGGGCGGACGGCGAAGGCCTGGGTGCGCCGGTCGGGCCAGTGCTCCCGGTCCGGCCGCAGCCGCGGCAGGGCGGGTGTGTCGCCGGGCCCCGGCGCGACGTTGCGCAGCCTCCACTCCGTGCGGTGCAGGGCGGCGGCCGTGCGGGCCCGGGCGAGGGCGTCCGGGGCGACGGGCTCCCGCAGCCAGGCGTCCAGGGTGCGGGCGAGTCCGGTGACGAGCCGCCGCCCGGGCGCGGTGAGCCGGCCGCTGGTCAGCAGGGTCCGCACCACCAGACGGCTCTGGAGGCGGCGCAGCGCGAAGTGGTAGGCGGCCACGTCGGCGTGGTGCGGCTCGGCCATCCGGTCCCGCCAGTAGCCGGCGACGGCGGTGAAGGCGTACGCGCCGTGCAGCAGGCCGGTCAGATGCCGCGGGTCGGGGCGCCAGGGGGCGTAGTAACGCTCCTCGCGGTCGTCGTCGAGGAGCGGGAAGAGGTGCAGGAGCGCGCCCAGCTTGCTGTGCTGGACCTCGTGGACCAGGGTCTCGGCGAGGGCGAGGGCCGTCGCCGGGCGGGATATCACCATCAGGCCGAACGAGTCCCCGCTGGAGGCGGAGACCACCACGGTCGGCGGGGCGGGGGGTGTGACGGCGGTCCGCCCCCAGGGGACGATCGTGCGTATCCAGGCCGGGTCGAGCCGCCCGGGGCCGCTGCCGCCGGGGGCCGCGAGGATCGCCGCGGCCTCCTCGAACAGCCGCTGCCAGGCCTCGGCCTCCTCCGCGTCGAGCCGGTCCGGGGGGATCGGGTCGTCGAGGTCGCGGTAGGGGTCGAGGTCGTCGAGGGGGATCGCGACGGCGCCCTCGGGGGTGCGGTGGGTGAGGGTGCGCAGGGGGAGCCAGCGGGGGTCCCCGGCCGGCGCGCCCGCGGTCGCGGCGGTGGCGAGGGGCTGGGTGGCGGGGCGGCAGGTCATCGAGGTCGTACGGCCGTCCGCGCCGGGCCCGGAGAGGGTCAGCAGGCCTGTGTGTACGCGCGCCCGCCCGACGGCCGTGCCCCGGCGGGCGTCCGGCAGAACGGCCAGCCCGAGTCCCGGCAGATGCAGCCCGCCGTCCGTCAGCGCCACCCGCAGCTCCGCGTCCGTACCGGCGCGCAGGGACGCGGTGACGGCCAGCGCGCACAGGTGCCCGGCCTCCGCCCACACCGGCGGCCCCATGGCCGTACCGTGCACCCGGCGCAGCATGTGGGCGATCCAGCCACCCGTCGTCGGTGCGACCAGCAGCCGGTCGACCGCCTCCGGCGCGCGCTCCGCCGCCTCCTTGACCACCTGCCAGGCCTCGCGCGCCGGGGTCAGCGGCGTGGACAGCCCGTCGAGCCGGTCGAGCAGCGTCCGCAGGAGCAGCAGCCGGCGGGCCCGTTCACCCCGGACGAGGAAGTCGACCGCCTCGGCCGAGCCACCCCCGGCGGCCAGCTCCGCGAAGAGCCGCTCGGGCATACGGAACGGGGCTGGGCGCGGCTCGCTGGTCATTCCCGGGACCTCCGGTCGTGTGCGGGCAGGGGAAACCGCGGCAGGCGGACCTGCCGTCGGGAGGGGCGGGACTATTCGGCCCGGCCGCTGGGGTCGGGGCGGGGTTCGCCGCCCCGGATGCTGCTCCGCGAGCGCAGCACCTCGGCGAGCAGGCGGGCGTCGGGGCGCAGCGGTGTGAGCATGTCCACGGCGGCGAGGGGCAGGGCCGCGAGATCCGTCAGATCCGACTCCCAGACATGGGCACCCGCCGCGGGGTTGGGCTCGCGGGCGGCGGCCTCGACGTCACGCTGTGCGGGTGGCTGGTGCAAGATGCGTCCCCCTTCTCGGCGGTGGCACGCGATGCCCCGCGTCCTGTTCCATCATGGCCATTCCCGGCCGCATCTGAAACCGTACGATCACGCCACCTGATCATCGCCTGCCTCGGACGTCGCCTCCCCGCTGATCCAACTCGCCCAGGGCTGCCCCCAGTTCCTCCTTGAGGGACGGGTCGTCGTCGAGGGAGACGACGGCGTCGTACAGCTCCCACAGCGCCCCGGGGTGGCGCCGGGCGAGGGTGTTGAGGATACCGGTGGCGTCCGTCCGGGCCTTGGTGTGACGGGGCAGCGTCGCGGTGACGCGAGTGCTCAACTGACCGACGAGCGCCTGCCGTTCGACGGGATCGGACATGAACGGGTAGGCGAGCAGGGCGTCCACCGCGCGTACGAGCGGCGAGGCGGCGCGTTCCCCGCCGGACGGCCCGGTGGGCGGCAGGATCTCCACACGCTCCGCACTCTGCAACCGGATCTCGGGATGCTGCAGAGTACGCCCCTCCTTTCTGAGGGCTGCGAGGCGTTCCCGGACGGCGGGAAACAACTCCTCCGGATCGGGCGGCCCGGGCAGTGCGGCGGTCCGCTCCGCCAGCAGGCCCAGCAGGACGTCGGAGAAGAGCCCCGTCGCCCGCACCGGGTCGTTGGCCGCCACCCGGCCGCGGCCCGCGGCGCGCAGCACGGTCTGCCGGTGCTTGAGATCACGCCGCCCCACGGGCAGGGCCTGCGCGGGCAGCGGGTCCCGGAAGTTCAGGGCCTCCTCGAAGGTCTCGCAGGCGTCCACGATCCACAGCTGCTCGGCGAATCCGGGGACGGCGTCCCCGGCGTACCGGGTGAGTGCGGACTCCAGGTCGATGCCGACCTTGTCGGCGGTGGTGGCGTCGGCGCAGAACAGCCGCAGCCCGCCGGACCGGTCCAGCACGCCGTGCCCGCCCCACCACACCCACAGCACGTCGCCCGGCTGTGCGGGCAGTTCGCGGACCAGGACGCGGCGCAGGGTGGCGTGGTCGGCGGGCGCGTACGGCACGTCGGGGACGTACGGCGGCAGCGGGGCGAGGTGCAGCCGCAGCCGGTCCTCGGGCACCCCGGCGGCGCGCAGCAGCCGGTGGAAGGCGACGGCGTCGCGGGCGGGCCCGGGCAGGTCCCAGCTCTCCCCGGCGTCGTACCGCTCGATGCCGACGATCAGGGCGTGCACCCGGCCCGGTGCGGCGCGGCCGGTCACGGACGACTCCGGTGGGCGCCGCGTGCGGCCGGGAAGTCCTGGGGAGCGTACGGATTCAGCCAGTCGTACAGGGCCGCCTGGGCGGCGAGCGTGGCGCCGTGCGTCCCTCCCCGGTCGTACGGCACGATACGTAGTCCGTCGCGCAGCGCGGTCGGTCCCGTCGCCACGCGCCCGGCAGACACGGGGAAGCCCGGTTCGCGTACGCCCGTGCCCTGGATGAGAAAGACCGCTGTCATGTGCCCCCCGTCAGCCCGGACCAGGCCTGTGTACGACTCCCGCCACGACGTCAAATCACCATTATTGTAGGGAAGTTGAGAGTAGGACCGCCCCGACGGCCGCACAGCGGGGAGACACCGTGAGCCCTGACGCGTTGATCGCGCATGTCGTAGGAGCCTCGGCCCTGATCCTGGTGGCCGCCCACGTCGGCGGCTGGCTGGCCCGGCGCCTGAAACAGCCGTACATCGTCGGCCAGTTGGCGGCGGGCATCGCGCTCGGCCCCACCGTGCTCGGCGCGCTGGCGCCGGGCGCGTACGACGCCCTCTTCCCCGACGCGATCGGACCGGCGCTGACGGGCTTCGCGCAGTTCTCGCTCGTGGTCTTCCTGTTCCTGGTGGGGTACGAGCTCGATCTGAAGCTGCTCGGCGACCGGGCCCGCACCGCGGTGATCACGGCGGTGGCCGCGTTCGTCGTGCCCATGGCCGTGGGCAGCGGCTGTGCGCTGCTGTTCCAGGACTGGCTGCACGGGCTGGGCATGCCCCGGCACCTCACGCCCTCCATGGTGGTCTTCGCGGGGATAGCGCTGTCCATCACGGCGGTGCCGGTGCTGACCGCCATCGTGCGGGAGAACGGGCTGGCGTCGACCGTCCCCGGAGTGGTCGCGATGTCCGCCGCCGGACTGCTCGACGTGATCGGCTGGACGGTGCTCGCCGGGGCGTTGCTGGACAGCGGGCACGACCAGTCGCTCGGCTGGGTGTGGCGGGCGCTGCTCGCCGTCGGGTTCACCGCGCTGATGCTGGTCGGGGGCCGGCCGCTGCTGCGGCGGCTGCTGTGGCGGACCCGGCTGGAGCCCTCGCTGCGGCTGGCGCTGCTCATCGGCTTCGCGCTGGGGTCGGCGTGGGTGACGCACGCGCTCGGACTGCATGTGATCTTCGGTGCGCTGCTCGCGGGGGTCGTGGTGCCGCGCGAGCGGGGCGGCAGGCTCGATCCGGACCTGGTGCGGCCGCTGCACGACGTCGGTTCGCTGCTGCTGCCGTTCTTCTTCGTGATCTCGGGCCAGTCGGTCACCTTGCGGGGCGTGGACGGCGCGGGCTGGCTGACCCTGCTGGTGGTGACCACGTTGGCCGTGGTCACCAAGGTCGGCAGCGGCACCGTGGCGGCGCGGCTGAGCGGCCTGGGCCGGGATGACGCGCGCACGGTGGGCGTGCTGCTGAGCGCCCGCGGCCTGACCGAGCTGATCGCCCTGAACGCCGGCCACCAGGCGGGCCTGCTGAGTGCGCCGCTGTACACGGTGCTGGTCTTCATGGCCCTGGCGACGACGCTGCTGACGCAGCCCCTGCTGTATCTGGTCGGCCGCCTCGCCGCCCGCGAGCCCGACCGGGGGCCGGTGCTGCCTGTGGATTCCGCTCCCGCTCCGCAGCAGGCCCCCGCCCCGGCTCCCGAAGTGAGCTGACCGCCACGGCGGCCCGCCGCCGCCCGCCGCCCGCCGAGCTTCCGGCGGCGGGCGGCGGGGCGGCGGGGCGGCGGTCACCGCGGTCACCGCGGTCACCGCGGTCACCCGTCCGGGCTACAGCGGCATCGGCGCCAGGTCGCACTCGATCCGGCGGCGCTGACGGGCCGCCAGCAGCCAGGGGTGGTCGGAGCGTACGACCCGCTGGAAGCCCTCGACCGCCTTGCGCTGGAGCTCGTCCGCCTCCGCGACGCGGCCCAGTCCGCGCAGGTCGAGGGCGAGGTTCGCGGTGCAGGCCAGGGTCAGCGGGTGATTGGCGCCCGCGACCTCCGCCAGCAGCGGCAGGTTGGCCTCGTCGAGTGCCCGCGCGCCCTCGAAGTCCAGACGCGCGTACACCGTGTTGGCCTGGCCCAGCGCCACGGTCAGCGTCACCACGTACCGGTCCCCCAGCGTCTCGGTGAGCCGCCGGGCCGCCTCGTCCTCCAGTTCCTGCGCGGCGTCGAGGTCGCCGAGCGCGCGCAGGGTGGCCGCCAGGTTGGCCTTGGCCATCTGCGTGTACGCGTGGTGCTCGCCCAGCCGGGCCGCGTAGCGGCGCGCGGCGTCCTCGCCCAGCGCCCGGGACCGTTCCAGTTCCCCGGCGAGACGCTGGTCGACGCAGAGGTTGACCTCCGTGGCGAGGGAGTCGGCGTGGTCGACCCCGTACCGGGCGGTGAAGCGCCGCAGCGTCTCCTCGCTCAGCTTGGCCGCCTCCGCGAGCGCCCCGTCGCGGCGCCGGCAGACCGCGAGGTTGCGGGCGATGCGCAGGGTGAGCGGGTGTTCCTCGCCGAAAGTGCTCCGCGCCCGCCGGTAGACGTCCTCCTGGAAGTCGCGAGCGCCCGGGTAGTCGCCGCCCTCCCGCATGTCGACCGCGAGCACGTTGAGGGTGTTGAGGGTGAAGTAGCTGGTGGGGCCGTACAGCAGCTCGCGCTGCCGGGCGGTCTCCTGGTTCAGCGGCAGGGCCTCGCGGAAGTCGCCGGACAGGGTCAGGTCGACGCCCCAGCTGTGGGCACCGCGCAGGGTGGTCGGGTCGTCGGGGCCGAACAGCGACCGGGCCAGCTCGGTGGCCTCCTTGCCCAGGTCACGGGCTTCGTAGAACAGGCCCTGGTAGCGGTGCGCGTCGGACATCTCGACGAGCCCGTCGATGAGTTCCTCCGGCTCGACGTCGATACGGCGGGAGACCTCCAGGGCCCGCTCGGTGATCGGGATGGACTCGGCGATCTGCCCGATCTGGCGCAGCAGGAAGGCGAAGGACTTCGCCATGCGGATGACGAAGATGTCCTCCTCGCCGGAGGAGGCGAGCCAGGCGGTCCACACCTGCCGGCCGTAGTTCGCGGCGCCTTCGTGGTCGCCCCAGACGTAGAGGAACAGCACGGTCTCGAAGACCAGCTCGCGCACGAACCGGTCGGTGCTGGTCAGCGCCTGCGAGGCGAGCACGTGGGGCAGCAGCGCCTGGTAGGCGCGCCATTCGGCGGAGGAGCCGTAGTTGCCGGGTTTGGCCGCCGACAGCAGCTGGTGCGCGCCGTTGCGCATCCGCTCGCGCTCCTCGGGGGCCAGCTTGCCGAGGAGCACGGTCTGGAGCAGGCGGTGCATCTGCAGGGTGTCGGACCGCGGGTCGACCTTGATCAGGGAGAACTGGCTGAGGTCGCGGATGGCGCGGTTCAGTTTGATCGGCTCGCGCAGCAGCGGGTCGACCTCGGGGCTGATGCTGATGCCGCGGCTGGCGCGCAGCATGGACCTCGGGATGGGCTCGGGGGCCATGCTGGCGCAGATGTCGAGCAGTTGCCGGGCGCCGGGGTTGTTCTCCTGGATCCGTTCCAGGGAGATGTCCCAGGCGGCGGCGACGGACACCTGGTAGTCGGGTGCCGGTTCGAGTTCGAGGATCTCGGGGCTGCGCTGTTCGAGCAGTTCGAGGTATTCGTCGACGAGCATGCCGGTCACCGCGCGCCAGGCGCCGGCCTGCTCCACCGCGAGCGGCAGGTCGCCGAGGGCCTCGGCGAGCCGGTTGGCGTCCTCGGTGGACAGGTCGGGCGAGCGCTTCTGCAGCAGCTCGATCGACTCCTCGCGTTCGAAGACGTTGACCGACAGCGGTGTGGCCACGCGTTCCCAGGCCCGGTTCCGGGAGGTGACGATGACCTTCCCCGGCCCGCTGGTGGGGAAGTAGTTGCGCACCGCCTCGACGTCCTCGGCGTTGTCGAAGACGAGCAGCCAGTTGTCGTACGGCGCTCCGCTGCGCAGGGCCTCCAGGACGGCGGGCACGGCCGTGTTGGCGGTGGGGGCGCCCTCCTGGCCGGCCGGGGCGACGCCCATCTGCGCGGCGAGCGTGGCCAGCGCCGCGAGGATCAGCGATTCCCGCTCGGCCGGGATCCAGCAGATCACCTTGTACTCGTGCAGGTGGGTGTAGATGTACTCCAGCGCCAGCTGCGACTTGCCGACCCCGCCGAGGCCGTGCAACGCGTGCGGCAGCACGGCCGCTGTGTCCCGGGCGCTCAGCTGCTCCTCCACGGCCCTCAGCAGCGCCTGGCGGCCGACGAACGAGTTGTTCCGCAAGGGAACGTTCACCAGAAGGGCCGGCGTTGCGGTCGTGGTGCTCTGCATGAGCGGCTCAGCCTCCGGGGCTTCTTGTGGGGTCGCTTCGGTTACCGGGCTCGGCACAGGTTCTCCAGGTGGATCAGGTGGATCAGGGGGATCGGGCACGTTCGCCCCTGAATCACTGCCTGATCCGCCGCCGGATGATCCCTCGCCGCCGTGGTGGTTCACCTCACCGGGTGCAATTCCGGACAAACCGGAGTATGTGCCTGCCTGCACCCGTTCGGATGGCTCGGAGGCGGCCCGGTCGAGGTTGGGCTCGATCCGTTTCGCGCGTTCGGAGTACGGCCCCGACAGCGCGCGCATGACGGCCAGTTCGCTGCGCACCCAGGCCCGCTCGGACGGGTCGGGCAGCCGCGCGCCCACCGGGTCGCGGAGCGCGGCGCGCAGCGCGACCCCGCGCTCGCCGGCCGCGGGCAGCTCCCCGACCAGGCTTACGGTGCGGGCGAGTTGGGTGCGGGTGGTGGTGGCGAGCAGCGCCTCGCGCACCCCTTCGGCGAACTCGGGGCGCCCTTCGCCGCCGCTGTCCCAGTCGATCAGCCCGCCCATCAGGATCTCGGCGAGGTGGTCCGGGCCGGTCTCCGGCATGGTGCGCCGCCGCAACTGCTCCACGAGGTCGAAGTCGAAGGGTACGGCGGCCAGTTGGGTGGCCAGGCGGCGTGCGGCGGGGGTGGCGAGGGTGAAGAAGCGGCGTACGGCGCCGGCGGCGGCGCGCGGGAGGCGCGGCGCGCGCAGTCCGGGCGCGGGCGCGCCCTTGGTGAGGGTGCCGGCGAGGACGACCGGCAGGGCGCGGCGCACTCCGCGGTCGCCGGTGACGAGGTCCGCCCAGGCGGCCAGCGAACCGGGCTTCAGGGACAGCACCGGCACCGGGACGGAACCGTCGCCCGCGTCGGGCAGCGGGCGCAGCGGGTCGGGGCCGCCGGGCGGCGCCCAGTGGCCGAGGCCCCGGTTGGCGGCGCCGAATCCCCCCGCTTCCAGGACGGCCTGGTGGGGGTAGAGCGAGGTGCGGTGGCGCAGATGGGGCGGCAGCAGGTGCACCAGGGCGGTGGGCCCCGCCTGGGCGAGCCGGCCGAGGAGGGCGTCGGCGGCGGGCGCGGCCCAGCCGTGCGCGAGTCCGTCGGTGACGACGAGGAAGACCCGGCCGCCGCGGCCGTCGAGGAGTTCGGCGGGGTCGGTGGGGGCACGGCCGGTGCCCCAGCGCAGGGTGGCGTTCCCGGTGCGCGGCACGTTCACCCGGACCGCGCGCACCCCGCGGAAGGCGCCGCTGTGCTCGGCGGCCTCGGTGAGGCGGGCGGTGGTGTCCTCCCAGATCCGCATGGTGGGGGCGTCGTCGACGAGCAGCACCAGGTCGAACGCGGAGGCCCGGGCGGGGCGCAGGAAGGGCATCCACATGCCGTCGACGACCCCCTGCTCGGCGGTGGTCTCCTCGTCCAGTTCCAGGGTGTCGCGGGAGGGCACACGCCGGGCCAGCCGGTGCAGTGCGCGGGCGAGCAGGGCCGTCGGCCGGCCGGGCGAGGCCGGCGCGGTCTCGGTGTCGGGCAGCAGCGGGCGCGCCACGTGCAGGGTGAGCGGCCCCTCGGGATCGGGGACGGGTAACCGGCGCCCGGCTCCGGCGGGCGAGGCCCCGGCGGGGGGCATCGGCCGTTCACGGGGCGACAGCGGGCCGGGGTCGCGCGGCCGGCGGACGTCCGGGGCAGGGGCGGGATCGGGGGCGGGCTGTCCGGCGGGGGGTTCGGTGTCGTCGGCCGGGGGTGTGCGGGGGCGCGCGGCGTCCTCGGCGACGGGGCCTTCGGGGCGCGCCTCGCCGCCGCCCTCGCGTCCCGGTGCGGCCGGGCCGCCGTGCCGGTCCCAGTAGGCGGCGAGCCAGACGGCGTCGGCGATCTCCTGCCAGCGCGGGGGGAGTTCCGCCTCGGCGGAGGGCTGCGGAAGGCCCGGGGAGTCGCGTTCCGGGGTGTCGCGCAGCGCGCCTGTGTCCTCACTCGCGAACTCGTCTGACTCGGGGTACGCCACAGGAGGCGACGAGCCCGAGGCGGGGCCACTGTCGCCGAGTCCGGATGCGCGCTCCCTGGGAAAGCCGTTCATTCAGCGGCCCTTCGCGAGGTCGCGGAGGAGCATTTCCACGAGCTTACGCCCGTGACCGTCGCCCTGGAAACCACCCGCCGTAGTCATATGGACAGCGTTCAGTAGCTGGTCCAGGGAGTGGGTGCCCCCGGCCTGGACCCGCTGGACGAACAGTTTCACCAGGTCTTCGGTGCCCTCGGGGCGAGCCCCGAGGTGTCCTTCCACCATGGCCAGAAGTTGCTCCCGGGTGGGCACGCGCATCTCCAGCGGGAGACAGCGCCTGCGGAAGGCCGCCGGGAACTCGCGCTCCCCGTTGCTGGTGATCACCACGACCGGGAACTCCCGGCACTCGACGCGCCCGTCGCGCACCACGGCGTGGCCGCCGGGGTCGCCGGTGTGGACGCGGGCGGCCTCCGCGGCGTCTCGCACCAGTTCCGGGACGTCATAGCTTCCGTTCTCCAGGACGTGCAGCAGGTCGTTCGGCAGGTCTATGTCGCTCTTGTCGAGTTCGTCGACGAGGAGCACCCGGGGACGATCGTAGGGCAGAAGCGCGGTGCCGAGCGGCCCCAGGGTGATGAAGTCCCCGAGCACCGGGGGCAGTTGAGCCTCGCTGTCCTCGGACTCGACCGCGGCGGCCTCACCCAGTCCGGCCTGCCAGGCGGCGATGGCCTGGGCGCGGCCCATCGCGTCGTGGCTGTAGAGGCCGTCGCGCAGGGTGGTGCGGCTGACCACGTTCCACTCCAGGACCCGGCCCAGCCCCAGCTCACGGGCGATCACATAGGCGAGCGTGGACTTGCCGACGCCGGGCGGGCCGGTGATCAGCAGCGGGCGGCGCAGCAGCAGGGCGGCGTTGACGGTGTCGATCTCGTCCTGGCCGAGCTGCGGGGTGATCTCGCCGGGGCCGAGGCGGCGCTCGGCGGCCTCCGGGTCGTCCGGCGGGGCGGGCTGCAGCGGTCCGCCGCGGAACCGGCGCCAGGGCGGCGGCTCGGGCAGGGCCGGCGGCACCTCGGGCGCCCGGCCGGTGGCGTGGAAGACGCGCCAGCCGCCTGGTTCCGTGTGCTCCTGCACGGTCATGCCGGTGCCTCCTAGCTGGCCAGGTCGTCGTGGTCGGTGGGCTGGATGTCGACCGGGCGGGTCGGATCATCCCAGAAGAAGGCGATATGCCGGCCCAGCAGATGCGGCTGGCTGTCGACTTCGGCCTTCTGGCGGAGTCGGTGGATGGCCCGCGGGATCTGCGCCGGCGTCGGCACGGACGCGAAGACGGCCGTGACCACTTCCCTGCGCTCCGCCACGAACACCCCCCTGCGGTCCCAGACCGCGAGCCCTATGCCCTCCGCTATGGCCGCCTTCAGCGCCTCCAGGGCGAAGGAGTCGGCCGGTGCGTCCAACACCACCGCCGTATGTCTGGCTTCCCCGGCGAGGGCGATCTGCCACGCGTCGAGCCGCTGCGCGTCCGGTTCGCTCCACCCGTGCACGGTGACGCCGTGCTGCCGCAGGGCGCGCCAGCGCTCCCGCCACTGGTTCCGGACCAGGACGTCGTCGGTACGCATGCGCTCCAGACTGCGTAGATGGACCCCGTACTTCACACCGAGCGGGAGTGGACGCCCGTCACCGGAGCGCAGCCGTAATCCGGCCACATCGTGGTTGAGGAGGTCGTACGGAAGGACGAACTCGATGTACGGCGGTGGCTGCTCGCGTCCGCCGGGGTCGGGGGCCCACTGGGCGGCCCAGAGCCGGGCTCCCTGCTGGAGCGCGCGCTCCACGGCCGCGCCGAGGCCTTCCAGGGTGGTGACGACGGGCTCCTCGGGCTGCGGGTCCCAGTATCCGGTGACCGTGTTGAGCCAGGCGCGGACGACCACCTCGCCGGAGCCGTCGCGGGCGGGCTCGACGGCGATGATCAGACAGCGGGGGATGTCGGTGTCGGCCGGGCCGGCGGGGCGTTCGGCGCGGCGCCGGCGCAGCGCGTCCGCCAGTCCGGCGCGCTGCGCCCAGCCGTCGGCCCAGACGGTGAGCGCGGCACGGTGGGTGGGGGTGAGCCGGGCGGCGTGGTCGAGGAGGAGCACGGCGGGCGGCAGTCCGTCGGGCTGGACGTTCCACTCGAGGACGTGGGTGAACAGCTGTTCCGGGGTGAGTCCCGCGGGCAGCTGGAGGCCGTTGAGGTCGCCGACGAGGCCGTCGCGCAGGCGCCGGGCGGAGATCTCGCCCTGGGCTCTGGCCAATAACGCGCGGGCGGTGCTCTCGTCCTGGGCGGTGAGCGGGCCGGGCAGTTTCAGGGCGGGTGGGGCGGCGGCCTCGATGAGCCGGTCGAACTCGGCGGCCGCGGCGGCGCCCTCGAAAATCCTCACCACCGTGACGAGTACGCGCTCGCCGTGCGGCGCGTTCAGCGCGGCGCGGGCCAGCGTCACCGCGTCCTCGCGCAGTTTGACGCCCCGGATGTCGACCTGCTTGGTCAGATGGTCACCGAGGACCTCGGCGAACCGGATCCGCTCCTGCGGGTCGGCCGTACAGCCCAGCTCGCAGAGCGCGTCGGTCAGCCGTAAGAGAAGTTCCAGGCCCCGGGCGCGCGCGTCATCGTCATCCGGTTCGCCCGCTGTGCCCAGTCCCGCGCCTGTCCCCACCGACTTTCCCCCTGAGTCGGTATGCCTGCCTGACCGACCAGCGAAGTTAGCACGGCAACCAGCGGTTAACCAGGGACGAATGGGACCGGGCGGGGCGGGAACGGCGGGTCGGCCGAGATCGCCCCCTCACGGAGGCGACCTGGCCGGAATCCGCCGTCACCGCGTACGAATCCGGACGTCCCTAGAGCCGCGGGTCCACCGGCTCCGACTCCAGTGCGAGCACCCCGAACACGGCTTCGTGGACCCGCCACAGCGGCTCGCCGTCCGCCAGCCGGTCCAGGGCCTCCAGACCGAGCGCGTACTCGCGGACGGCCAGCGACCGCTTGTGGTTCAGGAACCGCTGCCGGAGCCGGTCGAGGTTGTCCGGGCGGGTGTACTCGGGGCCGTAGACGATCCGCAGGTACTCCCGTCCGCGGACCTTCACGCCGGGCTGCACCAGCCGCCCCTTCTCGTCGCGGACGAGCGCGCCGACCGGCTTGACGACCATGCCCTCGCCGCCGCGTCCGGTCATCTCCAGCCACCAGTCGACGCCCGCCCGCACCGACTCGGGGTCGGCGGTGTCGACGTACAGCCGCCGGGTGGTCTGCAGCAGTCCGGTGCCGTCGTGCTCGACGAGCCGGTCCAGCAGGGCCAGCTGCTCGTCGTGCGGCAGCCCGGCGAGGCTGCGCCCTCGCACGGCGAGGATCTGGAACGGGGCCAGGCGGACGCCGTCCAGGCCGTCGGTGCCCCAGCAGTAGCGGCGGTACGCCTCGGTGAACGCGGCCGCGTCGGCGGCCCGCTCGCGCTGCCGCTCCAGCAGCCCGCCCGTGTCGACCCCGCGGGCCGCGGCGCCCTCCAGGGCGGCCAGGACGCCGGGGAACACCGCGCCGGACGCGGCGCCGACCGCGGCGTACTGGCTGCGCAGCAGCCCGGACGCCTTCAGCGACCACGGCATCAGCTCGGCGTCGAGCAGCAGCCAGTCCGTGTCGAGTCCGCTCCACAGCCCGGCGGCGCCGATCGCCTCGCGCAGCCGGCCGAGGATCGCCTCGGTGGTCGTGTCGTCGTCGAAGAAGGGGCGACCGGTGCGGGTGTAGAGGGACCCGGTGGGGCCGTCCACCCCGAAGCGCTTCCTCGCAGCCTCCGCGTCCTTGCACACCAGCACGACCGCCCGCGAGCCCATGTGCTTCTCCTCGCACACGACCCGCGCGACACCGTCCCGGGCGTACTGCGCGAACGCCTCCACCGGGTGCTCCAGGTAGCCCTCCACCGTGCTGGTGGCCGTCGGCGCCATGGTCGGCGGGAGGTACGGCAGCAGCCTGGGGTCGATCGCGAAGCGGCTCATGACCTCCAGGGCCGCGGCCCCGTTCTCCTCGCGCACGGAGACGCGGCCCGCGTGCCGGGTCTCCACGACCCGCCGGCCGTGCACGTCGGCCAGGTCCAGCGGCCGCCCGTCGTGCCCGCCGGGCGCCTCGCTGCGCAGCGGCTTCACCGGCTCGTACCAGACCCGCTCCGCCGGTACGTCGACCAGCTCCCGCTCCGGCCAGCGCAGCGCCGTGAGCTTGCCGCCGAAGACGGCGCCGGTGTCCAGGCAGATCGTGTTGTTGAGCCAGGTGGCCTCCGGCACCGGGGTGTGGCCGTAGACGACGGCCGCGCGGCCCCGGTAGTCCTCGGCCCACGGGTAGCGCACCGGCAGCCCGAACTCGTCGGTCTCGCCGGTGGTCTCGCCGTACAGGGCGTGCGAGCGGACCCGGCCGGAGGTGCGGCCGTGGTACTTCTCCGGCAGACCGGCGTGGCAGACCACCAGCCGGCCGCCGTCCAGCACGTAGTGGCTGACGAGACCGTCGATGAACTCCCGTACCTCGCGCGTGAACTCCTCGCTCTCGCCCTCCATCTGCGCGATGGTCTCGGCGAGCCCGTGGGTCTGCTGGACCTTGCGGCCCTTGAGGTGGCGGCCGTACTTGTTCTCGTGGTTGCCGGGCACGCACAGCGCGTTGCCGGACTTGACCATGGACATCACCCGGCGCAGCACGCCGGGGCTGTCCGGGCCGCGGTCGACCAGGTCGCCGACGAAGACGGCGGTACGGCCGTCGGGGTGCACGCCGTCGGCATAGCCCAGCTTGCCGAGCAGGGCCTCCAGTTCGGCGGAGCAGCCGTGGATGTCGCCGATGATGTCGAACGGGCCGGTGAGGTGGGTCAGGTCGTTGAACCGCTTCTCGGTGACGACGGTGGCGTGCTCGACCTCCTCGGCGCCGCGCAGCACATGCACCTTGCGGAAGCCCTCCCGCTCCAGGTGCCGCAGCGAGCGGCGCAGTTCGCGGGTGTGCCGCTGGATGACCCGGCGCGGCATGTCGGCCCGGTCGGTGCGGGCCGCGTTGCGCTCGGCGCACACCTCCTCGGGCACGTCGAGCACGATGGCTATCGGCAGTACGTCGTGCTGCTTGGCCAGGTCGATCAGCTGCCGCCGGGACTCCTTCTGCACGCTGGTGGCGTCCACGACCGTGCGGCGGCCGGCGGCGAGCCGCTTGCCGGCGATGTAGTGCAGGACGTCGAAGGCGTCCTTGCTGGCGCTCTGGTCGTTCTCGTCGTCGGCGACCAGGCCGCGGCAGAAGTCGGAGGAGATCACCTCGGTGGGCTTGAAGTGCCTGCGGGCGAACGTGGACTTGCCGGAGCCGGAGGCGCCGATGAGGACGACGAGCGAGAGGTCGGTGACGGGCAGGGCCCGTGCCCTCGCGGTCGGGGTGGTCTCGGTCATGCCGCCTTCGCCTCCTTCTCCTTCTCGTGCGGGGTGGTGGTGTCCAGGGTGAACACGGCCATCTGGGTCGGCGGCCCGACCTCGGGGTCGTCCGGTCCGACGGGGCGGAACCCGACCGTGTAGCCGTGCCGTGCGGCGACCGCCCCGGCCCAGGCGCGGAACTCCTGCCGGGTCCACTCGAAGCGGTGGTCGCGGTGCCGGACGTGGCCGGCCGGGAGGGATTCCCAGCGGACGTTGTACTCGGCGTTCGGGGTGGTCACGAGGACCGTGCGGGGGCGGGCGGCGCCGAACACGGCGTACTCCAGGGCGGGCAGCCGGGGCAGGTCCAGGTGCTCGATGACCTCGCTGAGCACGGCGGCGTCGTAGCCCTTGAGCCGGCGGTCCGTGTAGGCGAGCGAGCCCTGGAAGAGCTTCACCCGGGCGGCGAGCCGCTCCCCCATGCGGTCCAGCTTCAGCCGCCGGGCGGCGATGGTGAGCGCGCGCACCGACACGTCGACGCCGACGATCTCGGTGAACCGGGTGTCCTTCAGCAGCGCCTGCACCAGGTGGCCCTCGCCGCAGCCCAGGTCCAGGACGCGGGCGGCGGCGGACTCGGTGAGCGCCGCGACGATCGCCTCCCGGCGCTGCACGGCGAGCGGGGTCGGCTTCTCCTCGGCCTCG
The DNA here is from genome assembly GCF_001905845.1 of Streptomyces sp. TSRI0107. Lineage (GTDB taxonomy): Bacteria > Actinomycetota > Actinomycetes > Streptomycetales > Streptomycetaceae > Streptomyces. The sequence goes on from NZ_LIVZ01000002.1 coordinate 364,493, forward strand.
GTCTCCGCCGCGACGGCGTTGTCGATCGTCTCGACCTCGCTGTCGTCGGTCTCGGCCAGCCGCACCAGCTCCAGGCGGTTCATCGCCTCGCGGGTCAGCGACCAGCGGCGGGTGAGATAGCGGCTGGTGATCAGCTTCTGCTCGGGGTGTTCGGCCAGCCAGCCCTCGCCGACCCGCAGCAGCTTGTCGACCTCGTCGGAGGCCACCCAGTAGTGCTTGGCGTCGTCGAGGACGGGCAGCAGGACGTACAGCTGGCGCAGGGCCTCGGCGACCGTGCGGCTCTCCGACTCCAGGGTCAGCCGCACATAGCGGGAGTCGCCCCACTCCGGGAACTCGGCGTCCAGGGCTATGGCCTCCGCTGTGACCGTCCAGCCCAGCGGCTCGAAGAGCCGGCGGACCAGGTCGGGGCCGCCGCGGGCGGGCAGCGCGGGCACCTCCACGCGCAACGGGCGGGCCTGCTCCGGCAGTTCGGGCCGGGCGTGGCACACCCCGCGCATCGCGCTGGAGAACACGGCGCCGATCGCCACCGCGAGCAGCGACGACGCGGCGTACGGGCGGTCGTTGACGTACTGCGCGAGCGCCGCGTCGGGGGCGCCGCCGCGGCCCTTGCCCTTGCCGCGCCGGACCAGTGCCACCGCGTCCACCTCCAGCAGCAGCGCCGCCGTGCACCGCTGGTCGTCGGCCTCCGGGTAGAGGACGTGCGCGGTGCCGTACGAGGTGGAGAACGCCTGCGTCTTCCCAGGATGCTTGTGCAGCAGGTAACCGAGGTCGGTCGCCGGGCGTTCGGGGGTGCCGGTGGTACTGATCGTCAGGAACATGCGGAGGGCCTCTCCGACGGGCCGAAGGGTCAGGGGACGCCGTACGCGAAAGCCCCCAGGGTGGTGATCCTGGGGGCTTCGGCAGGACGACCGTCACACCATCGCACACACGGCCGGACCTGCGCCTTCGGTTATTCCCGTCCCGCGAGCGGGTCAGGACAGCTGCGACTGGACCTTGGCGGAGATCAGCTCCAGGTGGTCCAGGTCGTCCAGGTCGAGGATCTGGAGGTAGACGCGCTCGGAGCCGATCGCCGCGTAGCGGCCGATCTTGTCGACCACCTCGGCCGGGGAGCCGGCCAGGCCGTTCAGCTTCAGCTCGTCGACCTCGCGGCCGATCGCGGCGGCACGGCGGGCGACCTCCTGGTCGTCCCGGCCGACGCAGACGACGAGGGCGTTGGAGTAGGTGAGGTCGCCGGGGGCGCGGCCGGCCTCCTCGGCGGCGGCGCGCACCCGGCCGAACTGGCGCTCGCTGTCCTCGATCGAGGCGAACGGGATGTTGAACTCGTCGGCGTAGCGGGCGGCCAGCCGCGGGGTGCGGGTGGCGCCGTGGCCGCCGATGAGGACGGGGATCTTGGACTGGGCCGGCTTGGGCAGGGCGGGCGAGTTGGTGAGGTCGTAGTAGGTGCCGTGGAAGTCGAAGGTCTTGCCGACCTCCGTGGCCCACAGCCCGGTGACGATCGCCAGCTGCTCCTCGAGGCGGGCGAACTTCTCCTTCGGGAAGGGGATGCCGTACGCCGCGTGCTCCTCCTCGAACCAGCCCGCGCCGAGGCCCAGCTCGACCCGGCCGCCGGACATCTGGTCGACCTGCGCGACCTGGATGGCGAGCACGCCGGGGAGGCGGAAGGTGCCGGCGGTCATCAGGGTGCCGAGGCGGATCCGCTTGGTCTCACGGGCGAGACCGGCGAGGGTGACCCAGGCGTCGGTGGGGCCGGGGAGTCCGTCGACGGCCCCCATCTTCAGGTAGTGGTCGGAACGGAAGAACGCGTCGAACCCCAGATCCTCGGTGGCCTTCGCCACGGTGAGCAGGGTGTCGTAGGTGGCGCCCTGCTGGGGTTCGGTGAAGATTCGAAGATCCATGCGTCCATCCTGCCTCGCACGGGTCGGGGCGGGGTGGTCCGGGGGCCCGGCGAGGCGCCGTGGGCCGTGCGTGCCGCGGGCCGTGCGTGCTGCGGGCCCTGCGTGCCGTGGGCCGCGCGCGCTGCGGGCCCTGCGCGCTGCGGGCCGTGCGCGCCCCGGTGGGCGCCCGTACGCGGGTGTGCGGCCGTGCGCGCCCCGCCGGGTCGTCCCCCAGGGGTGAAAAACGTCAACCCCGGGGCGGGGGCGCGCCCGGCCAGTTACCTGGTCAGATGATGATCGTTGGCTCGGGCGGAGCCGGACCGCCCGGCGCCCGCACCGGCCGGTCGACGCCGGGGCGCCCCCCGTACCGGCCCCTCGGGGCCACGGGCCGAGGAGGCCGTCATGTCCGAAGAAACCGTGCCGCAGCAGGGCGGGCCCGCCCGGCCGAAGGGGCTGCTGCAGCAGATGGAGGAGCTGATGGCGGCCTTGAACGCGGACCTGTCCGCCCTGGACGCGGACCTCCAGGCGGCGGGACGGGACGGCGCGGGGTGCGAGGAGCGGGGTCCGCGGGGCGTCGAGCCGCCCGTGGCGAGACCTTCCGATGTGTGACTCGGCGGGAGGCGGGCGTCAGCCCGCCTCCCGCTGGGGTATCGCCTTCTCCCGGTCCGCCAGTCTGCGCAGCAGTTCCCGCACGCGGTCCCGTGACTCGTCCGCCGCGTCGATGGCCTCCATGCACTGCCAGTACGTCGCCTCGTCGGGCGCGGCGCAGGCGATGCCGACCAGGGCAATGCCGACCTCGCCGAGCAGCCCGCCGAGGGACGTCAGCGCCTGGCGGGCGTCGCCCAGTTCGGTGAGCTGGGCCGCGCGCAGTTCGTCCAGGCCGAGTTCCGGCGGGTCCAGCACTCCGCAGCCGCGACCCGCCAGTTCCGTCAACCCCAGTGCCTCGCCGCGCAGTTCGGGCGGGCCGAAGACGGCGAGCCGGCTGCCGATCGCCTGAGCCAGCGCCTGGGCCTGCCACACCTCCGCCATGATCTGCGGCACTTCGCCGCTCGCCGCAAGGGCACGCCTGCTCGTCAGGATGAGCCGCACCGCGTCCATGGGCTGCCCCCGTCCGTCCCGACGCGCCCTCGGCGCGCCGCCCGACCTCCACTGGTTCACTACCCAGAGTGAAGGCCCTTGAGACGAAAGGCCAGAGGAAGACCGAAATCTGTGGACAACGATTCGGATTCGACGGCGATTTCGACTCCGGAGAGTGATAACGGACGGTGTCACTCCGGCGCTGGGAAGCGCCGCTCGTTGCGGTCGATCTTCGCGTCCAGCGCGGCCAGCGGATCGATGCCGAGCACCTCGCACAGCTGGAGCAGATAGGCGAGGACGTCGGCGACCTCGTCGCGGACCCGGTGCGCGGTGTCCGGGTCGGCCATCACCCGCGCCGACTCCTCCGGCGTCAACCACTGGAAGATCTCGACGAGTTCCGAGGCCTCGACGCTCAGCGCGGCCACCAGGTTCTTGGGGGTGTGGTACGGCTGCCAGTGGCGGGCCGCGGCGAACTCGGCCAGCCTGCGCTGGAGCCGCGCCACATCCAGCGGCTCACGGGAATCCCGGGGCTCTTGATGCTCTCCTGTCACGGCCTCAGGTGTACCACCGTCACTCCCTCCGCCCCGTCCGCCCCCGCCGCCCACGACGCGTCGCTCACCGCGCCCAGGCAGCGGATGTGCCCGACCCGCGCCGAGCGCGCCGCGAGCCGCAGCAGCGCCAGCCGCTGGGGCACGTCCACCTGCCGGTCGAAGCCGTCGGTGAGCACGGTCAGCGCCCGCAGCGCGGCGGGCACCTCGCGGGGCGGGTCGACCGCCAGGACGCCGGGGCCGGTGAGCAGCACCAGCGCCAGCGCGATGTAGCGCAGTTCGCCGTCGCCGAGCCGGGCGAAGTCGGTGCGGACGCCGTCGCCCCGGTCGAGCAGGGCGCGCACGGTGCCGTGGCCGGTGGGCTCGGCCAGTACGTCCACGACCGGTCCGGCGCAGCCGGCGGCCACCGCCTCCACGAACTGCGCGTGCCGCCGCCCGCACTCCGCGCGGGTGCGCCACAGCACGTCCGCGAGGTTGCCGCAGCTTTCGTGCAGCCGCCCCGGGCCGCTCGGCACGGGGGCGCGCATCCGCTCGGGCAGCGGGTCGCAGGCGAACACGGACCGCAGGGCGACCACCATCTGCTCGGCCGCCGCGAGCACACGGCGCTGCCCGTCGGTCTTGCCGGCCACCCGCAGCGGCAGCAGCGCGGTGCCGAGCCGGTCGTCGGGCAGGGGCGCTCGGGTGACGGGCGCGGCGCCGGCCGTGTGCCAGGCGGCCTGGACCGCGCGGCGGGACGGGTCGCGCAGGGCGGTCTCCAGGAGCACCACCCCGCGCGCGGTGAGCCGCTCCCCCACGACGCGCAGTTCCGGCTCGGCCTGGACGGCGACGTCGAGCCGGACCGGCCCCTCGGGCCCGTCGGCCGTGCACCCGATGCGGAAGCCGCGGCGCTGCTGGGCGTCCGGCCGGGCCCGCTCCGGGACACAGGCCCGCGGATCCCGGAAGGCCTCCCCGAGCCGCGCGCCCCCGCCGAGCCGCGCCAGCGCCTCGTACGCCCGCAGCGCACTGCTCTTCCCCGACCCGCTGGGCCCGGCGAACAGTGTCACGGGACCCAGCGGGAAGCCCGCCCGCCGATGCCCGGCGAAGGCCGACAGCCGCAGCTCGGTGAGGTGGGGGCGGGGCGGGTGGGAGTCCTGGTCCCCGGCGGGCGCGGCCGGGGCCGGGGCTGCTGCTGCGGTTGATGCGGACGGCGCGGTCATACCGGGACCGTAGGACCTTGGCCGTCCGGCGAACCGTTCCGCTTGTGGGCCCTTCCTACGATCGGGCGACCGGGCGCGGGCTCCGGCTCAGACTCCGGGCAGGCCGGCGCCCGCCATCAGCCCCTGGACCTCGGTACCGGGCGGGGTCAGCAGGAAGACGTTGCGGTCGACGCGGTGCATACCGCTGTTGAGCCCGAAGACGACGCCGGTGCTGAAGTCGAGGACGCGCTTGGCGACCTCGGTCTCCGCGCTGGTGAGGTCGAGCAGCACGGGGATGCCCGACATCAGGGTCTCGGCGACCTCGCGGGCGTCCGCGAAGACGTTGACCCGCAGCACCACGAAGCGCCTGCGGGCCTCCGTCTCCGCCTCGGGAAGGCTGCGGTGGTTCACCGCGGACGGCCACGCGTCGCGGCCCCGGAGCGGCACGACCTGGGCGAGCCCTTCCCACTGTTCATCGGTGACGTCGTGACTGTGACGGTTCACCGGCTCCCCCCGATCTGACTCGCACTGAACGCCTGCACCAGCCAATTCTTACGCCAAGTCACCCGTTCGGCCCAACAGCGACACGGTGCGCGACAGCGCGGGCGAGGGCTGAGGTCAGCCGGTCGCGCGGGTGAGACGGAGGGCCGCGGCGACGGTGGCCGCGCCGCGCGTCACGCGGAGCCGGTTCCGGGTGATCCCGAACTCCTCGCGGCCGACGGCCGGTTCGGTCGCCCGCCGAGGGCGGCACCCCCCGTTGTCAGTGGTCCTTCGCATGATGGGATGCGCAAGGCGGGCGTTCGCGGAGGGGGAAACGCCGGACAGCATGACGTCGGCCTAGCTCCTGACGTTGGACGCCGGGTCGGTCCGTCGTGGTCGTGCGCACACGTGCGGGGCGGGCTCGGCGTTGTCGCCGGGGCCGCCCCGTTCGGTGCCCGCGGGTGTGGTCCGCCCCTCATCCGCGGCCCGCGGGACCGGGTCTCACCCCCGTCCGTCCGGGCCGCCGGCGACCGAGCGGATGAGGGCCAGGACCTCGGGGATGTGCTCGGTGAGGTAGAAGTGGCCGCCCGTGAAGGTGTGCAGGGCGAAGTCGGTGGTGTGCCGGGCCCAGGCGGTGGCCTCCTCCGGGGTGACCTGGGGGTCGGCGTCACCGGTGAGGACGGTGACGGGGGTGCGCAGCGGCGGGCGGGGCGGGTGGCGGTAGGTCTCGATCGCCTCGTAGTCGCTGCGGATCGACGGCAGGATCATCGCGCGCAGCTCGGGGTCCTCGAGGAACGCCCGTTCCACGCCGCCCAGCAGCCGGAGTTCGTCCACCACGCCCTCGTCGGGGCGGAGATGGACGGACTCGTCGCGGTACCGGGAGGGGGCGCGCCGCGCGGAGGCGATCAGCGCCCGGGGGGCGGTGCCCGCCGCTTCCAGGCGGGCGGTGACCTCGTAGCCGAGCAGGGCGCCCATGCTGTGCCCGAACAGGACGAGCGGGCGGTCGGTCCAGGGTGCCAGGGCCTCGGTGACGAGGTCGGCCAGCCGGTCGAGCCGGGTGACGCCGGGTTCGTGCCGGCGGTCCTGGCGGCCGGGGTACTGGACGGCCAGGACGTCGATCTCGGGGGCCAGTGCCCGGGCGACCGGGTGGTAGAACGCGGCCGAGCCGCCCGCGTGCGGCAGGCAGACCAGCCGTACCGGCGCCTCGGGGGCCGGCTGGAACCGGCGGATCCAGTCCTCGGGGTCCACCGACGGGGGGCCGCCCGCGGACGGGCGGCCCTGCGTCTGGACGGTGCCGGTCATCGGACCTCGACCGGCGTCTTCGCCATCAGCGCACGGGCCGCCAGCCGGTAGCCGTCGGCGCCCAGTCCGGCGATGAATCCCGACGCGATCGGAGCGATCACGGATTCATGCCGGAAGGATTCCCGTGCCCAGATATTGGAAATGTGCACCTCGATCCACGGGCGCGGGTAATTCGCCAGCGCGTCGCGCAGACTCCAGCCCGCGATCATCAGGGCCCCGGGATTCACAATGGCCCCTACCGTGTCATAGCTTTCCTGAATGGCTCGTACCAGCTCTCCTTCCACGTCGTGCTGTACCTGCTTGACTTTCCAGCCCCGCTCCGCGATCTCTTCCGAGATCGAATCGGCGATGTCGGCCAGGGTCTCGGTGCCGTAGATCTCGGGCTCCCGGTGTCCGAGTATGCCCAGGTTCGGCCCGTTCAGCAGTAGCAGTTCGCTCATCTCGCCTCCAAGGTGACTCCACCAACGAAAAGGCTATTGCACGCTTGTGGAGCCTTTAATTGAGGCGGCTGCAACGACCGCATTCCCAGGGTGGGTTAGGGGTCCCAGTAGGGGGATGACCGAGCCTGCATTCAGGCCTTACATTCGCTTTCGACAGCGGGTACGGACCCAGCAGGACCACAAGGAGCGGAAAAGAAAATGACCCAGGATTCCCGGCCCAAGCCGAACTTTCCCGTGTGGCCCCAGTACGGGGACGAGGAACGCGTCGGCCTGATACGTGCCCTGGAGCAGGGCCAGTGGTGGCGCATGGGCGGCAGCGAGGTCGACACCTTCGAGGAGGAGTTCGGCGCCTACCACGGCACCCCGCACGCCCTGGCCGTCACCAACGGCACGCACGCCCTGGAGCTGGCCCTCCAGGTGCTCGGCGTGGGCCCGGGCACCGAGGTCATCGTGCCCGCGTTCACCTTCATCTCCTCGTCCCAGGCGGCCCAGCGGCTCGGTGCCGTGGCCGTGCCGGTGGACATCGACCCGGGCACCTTCAACATCGACCCGACCGCCGCCGCCAACGCCATCACCCCGCGCACCGCCGCGATCATGCCGGTCCACATGGCCGGCCAGATCTGCGACATGGACGCGCTGGGCAAGATCTCCGCGGACAGCGGTGTGCCGCTGATCCAGGACGCCGCGCACGGGCACGGCGCCGAGTGGGACGGCAAGAAGGTCGGCGAGCTGGGCGCGGTCGCCGCGTTCAGCTTCCAGAACGGCAAGCTGATGACGGCCGGCGAGGGCGGCCTGGTCACGTTCGAGGACGCCGAGCAGCGCGAGACCGCGTTCCTGCGGCACAGCTGTGGCCGCCCCAGCACGGACCGGCTGTACTACCACAAGACCTCCGGCTCCAACTTCCGGATGAACGAGTTCTCGGCGAGCGTGCTGCGCGCCCAGCTGGGCCGGCTCGCCGGGCAGATCGACACCCGTGAGCGCAACTGGCCGGTGCTGTCGCGCTTGCTGAGCGAGATCGACGGTGTCCAGCCGCAGGTCATCGACGAGCGCGTCACCCGCAACCCGCACTACATGGCGATGTTCCGGATGCCCGGGATGAGCGCCGAGCGCCGCAACCAGCTGGTCGACGCCCTGATCGCGCGCGGCCTGCCGGCCTTCGCCGCCTTCCGCGCGATCTACCGCTCCGACGGCTTCTGGGAGTACGCCGCCCCGGAGGAGTCGGTGGAGTCGATCGCCGCGCGCTGCCCCAACACCGAGGCGGTGTACGCGGACGCGATCTGGCTGCACCACCGCACCCTGCTCGCCGAGGAGGAGCAGATGCACGTGATCGCGGACATCGTCGCCGAGACCCTGGCCACGCTGTGACGCCCCCCGTCCGAGTGGCCGTGGTGGGGCTCGGCTGGGCGGGCCGGGAGATCTGGCTCTCCCGGCTGGCCCGTCACCCCCGGTACCGGGTGACCGCCGTCGTGGACCCCTCCCCCGCGGCCCAGGAGGCCGCGGCGGCGGCCGGGCCCGACGTGCGGGTGCTCACCGACGTCGAGGAGCTGACCGCGCGGATCGCGGACCTCGCCGTGGTGGCCGTGCCGAACCATCTGCACACGCCCGTCGCGGCCGGGCTGCTGCGCCGGGGCGTCCCGGTCTTCCTGGAGAAGCCGGTCTGCCTCAGCTCGGCCGAGGCCGAGGAACTGGTCGAGGCCGAGCGGCAGGGCGGGGCGGTGCTGCTGGCGGGCAGCGCGGCCCGGCACCGCGCGGACGTGGCGGCGCTGGCCGCCGCGGTGGACCGCGAGGTGGGCGAGGTACGGCACATCGAGGTCGCCTGGGTCCGGGCCAAGGGCGTCCCGGACACCGGCGGCTGGTTCACCCGCAGCAGCCTGGCCGGCGGCGGGGCGCTGGTCGACCTGGGCTGGCACCTGCTGGACACGGTCGGCTCGCTGCTCGGGCCGGTCGGCTACGAGCAGGCTCTCGGCACCGTCTCCGGCGACTTCATCAACGCCGCCTCGCACGGCACCGCCTGGCGGCGGCAGCAGGAGCCGGTCGCGGCGGGCGGCGGGGACGTCGAGGACACCGCGCGCGGTTTCCTCGTCACGTCCGACGGCGTCTCGGTGGCGCTGCGCGCCAGCTGGGCCTCGCACGAGGCGCTGGACACCACCACGATCCGGGTGGAGGGCAGCGCGGGCACGGTGTCGCTGCGCTGCACCTTCGGGTTCAGCCCCAACCGGGCGGGCGGCTCCGAGCTGCTGCTGACCCGGGCGGGCACGACCGAGCCGGTGCCGTTCCCCGAGGAGCCCATCGGCGCGGAGTACGACCGTCAGCTCGACGGCCTGCCGGACCTGCTCGCCGATCCCGCGCAGCGGGGACGGGCCGTCGCCGACGCGGCGCGGACCATCGCCGTCATCGAACGCCTCTACGGCACCGCCCGCCGGGCCCGGTCCGCGGCGCGGCCGGTCGCCGCGGCGGTCTGACCCCGCATCACGAGCAGCATGCGTCCACATTCATCAGGGAGATCCCCGTGAACACTGGTACCGCCTTGTCCTCCGGAACCGTCACCGGCACACCCACCGGCCCGTTCCAGCAGCCCAAGAGCGTCGTCGTCTTCGATCTCGACGGTGTGATCGTGGACAGCTTCCCCGTGATGCGGGAGGCGTTCACGATCGCCTACGCGGAAGTCGTCGGGGACGGACAGGCACCGTTCGACGAGTACGAGCGCCACCTGGGCCGATATTTTCCGGACATCATGAAGATCATGGGGCTGCCGCTGGAGATGGAGCAGCCGTTCGTGAGGGAGAGCTACCGGCTCGCCGACCGGGTGCCGATGTTCGACGGCGTCCCCGGGACGCTCGCGGAACTCCGCCGGCGCGGCTTCCGTACCGCGATCGCCACCGGCAAGGCCGGCGACCGGGCCCGGCACCTGCTGGACAAGCTCGGCGTCATCCACTTCTTCGACCATGTCATCGGCTCCGACGAGGTGGCCCGTGCCAAGCCGGCGCCCGACATCGTGCGGCACGCGCTGGACCTGCTCGGCGCCCGCCCCGAGGACGCGCTGATGGTCGGCGACGCGGTCACCGACATCCAGGCGGCGCGCGGCGCGGGGGTCGACGCGGTGGCGGCTCTGTGGGGCGAGTGCGACGCGGTGGAACTGCTGGGCGCGGCCCCCGACGCGACCCTGTTCCGCCCGTCCGACCTGCTGGCGCTGTGCCCGGCGGTGGCGGAGGTGGTCGGCTGAACGATCGACGGACGTACGAGGTCCACGGCGGTCCCCGCCGACCACCCGCGCCCGGCCGGTGCTTCCCCCACACCGGCCGGGCGCCTTCATGCGTCCACTCGTTCGCACGCCCTCGTGTTCGTACGCTCTCGCGTTCGAGTGGATAGGCGATTCCCGGCCGATGGCGCACTTCCGCGGATAGTGGAACGCGCCGCGAAGCGGCAACCATCAATGGGGGATCAGCCATGCTTGTCGAACGTGAGGAACATCTGGAACGGCTGCTCCGCGTCCAGGAAGCCGCGCTCGCCGGAAGAGGGCGGATGGTCCTGGTCGACGGCCCGTCCGCCACCGGGAAGACCGAACTGCTGCACGCCGTCGCGGACCGCGCGGAAGCCGCCGGATTCCGGCTGCTGCACGCCATCTGCGCACGGCCCGAACGCACCCACGCCCTCGGCGTGATGCACCAGCTGTGCCGCTACGCCGGCATCCCCGGCTACGGCACTCCCGGCGGCCCCGGCACCGACGCGCAGTCCGCCGACGATCTGTGCGCCGCCCTGCTGGAACGTTCCGCCGAGGTACCTCTCCTCATCGCCGTGGACGACGTCCAGCACGCCGACGAACCGTCCCTGCGCCTTCTTCTCCACCTCTCCCGCCGACTGCGCTCCGCCCGGATCGTCGTCCTGCTCACCGACAACACCGACGTGCCGTCGGTCAACCTCCAGCTGCGCGCCGAGCTGCTGCGCGAGACCGGACTCACCCGGCTGCGCGTCGGACCGCTCGGCGAAGCCGGGATCACCGCCTTCCTCACCCCGCGCCTCGGCCCCGAGACCGCGCGGCGCCTCACCCCGTACTTCACCGCCGCCACCGGCGGGAACCCGCTGCTGCTCGGCGCCCTCGCCGACGACTGGGAGGGCTCCGACGGCGACGAGGGCGCCGGCCACTCCTACAGCCTGGCGCTGCTCAGCTGCCTGCACCGCGGCGACGAGGCCGCGCTCGCGCTGGCCCGCGCCCGGGCCGTACTGGACACCGAGGCGGACGACGACACCCTCGCCGCCCTGGCGGGAGCCCCCGTCGAGACGACCGCGCGGGCGATGGCCGCGTGCGGACTGCTCTGCGAGGACGGCCGGTTCCGCCACCCGGCGGTGCGGCAGGCCGTCCTCGACGACCTCTCGCCGCGCGAACTGTCCGCCCTGCACCGGCGGGCCGCCCGGCTGCTCTACGACTCCGGCGCGCAGCCCGGCCGGGTGGCCCGGCATCTGCTGGAGTCGGGCCGCGCCGACGAACCCTGGGCGGTCCGGGTCCTCGTCGAGGCCGCCGACCACCATCTGCTCGCCGACCGGCCCGGTCCGGCCGCCGCCTGCCTGGACCTCGCCCAGCGCTCCAGCGGGGACCTGGCCGAACGGGCCGAGATCCTCGCCCGGCTCGCCCACACCGAGTTCCAGGCCGACCCGGCCGCCGCCGCCCGGCATCTGCCGCAGCTCATCACGGCCGACCGGGCCGGACGTCTGCGCTTCCCCGAATCCGCCCTGCTGGTACGGCAGTTGCTGTGGCACGGGCGCACGGAGGAGGCCGTGGACGCGCTGGAACGCATCCGCAGCGGCCCCGCCGGGCGCGCCGACGCCTCCGGCGAGGTCGCCGACCTGGAGCAGTGGCTGTCCTGGGCGCACCCGCCGCTGGCCCGCCCGGCCCGCCCCACCGTCCCCGGACCGCGCCGCGCCGGCACCGGCCGCGCGGGCGAGGGCGCGGTGGTGGCGATGCTGCGCAGCGAACCGTGGCTGGGCCGGACCGCCGCACTCGCCGGCCAGCTGGTCCGCGATCACCCGGAGGCGGTGGAACGGGCCGAACAGGGCCTGTGGGACCTGCGGCTGAGCCGGTCCGCGTACTGGTCCGAGGAGGCCGCCGTCCTCGCGCTGCTCACCCTGCTGCACGGCGACCGCTCCGACAGCGCCGCCGAGTGGTGCGAGCGGCTGGCCGTGGACGCCGCCGAGCGGGCCACCCCGACCTGGCAGGCGGTGTTCCTCGCCGTCCGCGCCGAGGTCGCGGTCCGCCAGGGCGACCACGCCACGGCCGTCGAACGGGCGCAGAGCGCGCTGCGGTCGCTGCCGGCGAAGGCGTGGGGCGTGGCCATCGGACTGCCCCTGTCCAGCCTGATCGTGGCGACGACCCGGATGGGGCGGTACGACGAGGCGCTGCGCCACCTCTCGCAGGCGGTGCCGGCGACGATGTACGAGAGCTGGTACGGCCTGCCCTTCCTCCAGGCGCGCGGCGTCCACCACCTGGCCACCAACCACCACCGTGCCGCCCTCGGCGACTTCCTGTCCTGCGGGGAGCTCCAGCGCACCTGGGGCATCCAGGCGCTCGGCCCGGTGCCGTGGCGGGCCGGGGCGGCCGAGGCGTGCATCCGGCTCGGCAACACCGACCGGGCCAAGCAGCTCATCCACGAGCAGCTGACCCGGCCCGGCGCGAGCGGCGGCCGCACCCGGGGCATCGCGCTGCGCCTGTATGCCGCTACCTGCGCGCCCGGTCGCGGGCTCCAGCTGCTCACCGAGGCGCTGGAACTGCTGGAGTCGGCCGGGGACCGGTTCGAACAGGCCCGGGTCCTCGCGGACATGAGCCGGCTGTACAACGCGCTGGGCGAGCAGCGCCGGGCCCGCATGCTGTTCCGGCAGAGCCTGCACGTCGCGAAGGCCTGCGAGGCGCGGCCGCTCACCCAGGAACTGCTGGCCGGTTCGCAGGGCACCGCGTCGGCGGCGGTCGCGGAACCGGCCCCCGAACACCACCGGACCCGGATCGACGAGCTGACCGGCTCCGAGATGCGGGTCGCGTCCCTCGCGGTGATGGGTTACACCAACCGGGAGATCGCGGCGAAGCTCTTCGTCACGCCGAGCACGGTGGAGCAGCACCTGACGCGGGTGTACCGGAAGCTGAAGATCCAGCGCCGCCAGGACCTGCCGTCGGACCTGTGGCCGAACGCGTCCAAGGCCGGCTGACCCCTCTGCACTCCCTCTCCCCCCTCTCTCCCCCTCTCAACCGATACCGAAATCCAAGGAGGCACCGTGTTCGACGCAGACGCCTATCTCAAGAAACTGGGCTACTCCGGTCCCCTCGAACCCACCCCGGAACTGCTGCGCACCCTGCACAAGCTGCACCTGATGCGGGTGCCGTTCGACAACGCGCTGAACGCCGGGCGCGGCCTGGACATCTGGGAGTACGTCGACATCGACGTCGACGAGACGTTCGACGCGATCGTCACCGGGGGCCGCGGCGGGGTCTGCCACGAGATCAGCGGCCTGTTCCGCAACCTGCTGGGCAGGCTGGGCTTCGACGTGGCCATCATGTCGGCCGGGGTGCGGATGGCGAACGGCGAGTTCGGCCCCGAGCTGGAGCACATGTTCCACGCCGTGCGGTTCGGCGAGGAGCGGTGGCTGGTGGACGTCGGCTTCGCCGGCCCGTCGTTCATCGAGCCGCTGCGGCTGGCGGAGGGCGTGCAGGAGCAGTACGGCTGCGCGTACCGCCTCGACCGGGACGGCGACTGGTGGGTCCTCAACCGCCGCGCCGCCGAGGGCGCTTGGGAGGTCATCTACCGCTTCCACGACGTCGTCCGGGACCTGTCCGAGTGGCGCGGCGAGCCGAGCCTGCGGGAGTACGCGCGCGAGCTGAACTCCGCGGTGACCCTCATCAAGGGCCGCGCCCTGGAGAACGGCCAGCTGACCCTGATCGGCAAGCGCATGATCAAGGTCGTGGACGGCAAGCAGGAGATCCGCGTCCTGGTGAGGCCGGCGGACTACGAGAACGCCGTCCAGACCATCCTCGTCCCGGAGTCCTGAGCCCCGCCCCGCTCCGGCCGCTCCCATCTCCTCCGATCGACTCCGATCGACTCCATCGCCTCCACCATGACGGTGCCCCACCCGGTTCCAGCGGGTGGGGCACCGCCCTGTTCACCATCAGTCGAGGTTGCCTCCCCTGTTGAGCCAGGCGCGGATGGAACCGCCGTCGTAGACGAGGAGGTAGTCGGCTTTGCCGTCGCCGCTGATGTCGCGGAAGACGGACTTCTGGCCCGGGTAGCCGGTGGCGTAGACGAAGTAGAGGTGCTCGGTGAAGCCGCCTCCGCCTCCGCCGCCGTCGTTGAGGTAGGCGTGGACGGTGCCGTCCGATCCGACCATGAGGTAGTCGGCCCGGCGGTCGCCGTTGACGTCGGCGAGGCGGAGTTTGTCCCGGGAGCCGTACCGGACGCCGGGAGCCCAGTCGAGCCGCTCCTCCCAGTGGATCAGCCCGGAGTCGTCGGGGGTGTTGATGTAGGCGTGGACGGCTCCGCTGTCACCGACCCGCAGGTAGTCGTCACGGCCGTCGCCGTCGACGTCGGCGAAACGGATCGCCTCACGGGTGGCACCGGAGACGCCGGGGGCGATGAGCCGGCCCAGTCCCCACTCGATCCGGCCGCCCTCGACGCCCTGGTTCTCGAAGGCGAGCACGGAGGAATCGGAGCGGAGTTCCAGCAGGTCGTCCCGGCCGTCGCCGTTGACGTCGGCGAAGCGCACGGCCGCGCCGGATCCCGGCCCCGCGGCCGGGACGCCGGAGTCGATGTCGGCCCAGTCGGGCCGGCCAGGCTCCGCGGGAGTGTTCAGAGCGGCTCGCACGGCGCCGTCGTCGGTGATCCGGACGTAGTCACCGCGGTCGTCGCCGTTGAGTTCGACGATGTCGGTGCGGCCCTCGGGGCTGGTCATGCCGGGGGCGATCACACCCAGCGCGCGCCAGCCGGGACCGGCCTTGCTGGTCTCGCCGTCGCCGCAGGGCTGACCACTGCCGGGGACGGGGTCGGTGATCCAGCCGTTCTGCTCCGCCCTGACGATGCCGCCGTGGAACGCCTGGGCCATCTTGCGGTAACCGGTGTCGTCGGGGTGGGATCCGTCGACGTCGGCGGTGGTCACCGCGCTCATGTCCACCAGCAGCACGTGCTTGCCCTGCGCCTGCCGGGCCCTGACGACCTCGGGGATGCGGGCGTTGTATGCGTCGATCCTGGGCTGCATGCCGGCCTTGCTGGAGGGGATGAGGGTGGCGACCAGGACGACGGCCTCGGGGGCGTCGGCCAGGATCTGGTCGATGAGCCGGCCGAGGCGGTCGGGCGCGGTGGCGAGCTGGTACTGCTGGTTCATGTCGTTGGTCCCGGCGTGGAGCGTGACCACGTTGGGCCGGTGGGCCGGCACCGAGCAGCGGGCCTCGCCCATGATCTCGTCGATGCGCGCCCCGGGATGGCCCTCGTGGTCGGGATCGCGCATGTTCCCCGAGCGCTGGGATCCGACGAAGTCCCGCGCCCACAGCGTTTCGGAGGACATGGCGAGGTAGTCCCACAGGGGGTCGCGGTAGCCGTTGAGGGTGGTGCTGTTCTCGCCGTAGGTGATCGAGTCGCCCACAGGGAGCAGGCGCAGGTCCGCCGGGTCGGCCGCCGCGCGCAGGGTGCCGACGGACACCGCGTCGTGGTCCGAGACGTGCCGTGGAACCTCGATCCGGTTCACCGGGTGCTGCTGGTAGTCGTGCGAGGAGACGGCGTAGTCGAGTTCGCGGTTGCCGTCGGCGCCGTGCTGGGTCGGCTCGCCGGAGGCGTACTGGTGGACGCCGGGCCGAAACCACTGGATGGGCTCGAGGTTGAAGTCGCCCAGGATGGTCCAGTTTCGTCCAGGGATGTTGTTCGCCGCCACGCTGTTGGCGACCGCCACGGCCATGGGCCCGGAGTCGTTGATGCGTCCGCCCTCGGACTGGCCGTGGAAGGTGAAGTACCAGTCGTCGCCGAAGCGTACGCCGAGCGCGGCGCGCCCCCCGGGGTTGGCGACGACGCGGACCTCGTCGGCTTGCCGGTGCGTGACGATCGCGATGTTGACCCGGCCGCCGTCGTAGGTGGGATTTCCCGTCACGGGGTCGGCGTTGCGGTCGGTCTGGAGGAAGTACACCTCGTAGTCGGCGTACCCGTATCGCCAGCGGTTGTGCTGGACGAACCCGGCCGGACTGCCGGCGGGGGCGCCGGCGGGGGCGGCGTTGTGCGGGATCTGTCGCACGGGGTCGCCCGGCGGGCGGGCACCGGCCTCCTGGAGGGCGACTACCTCGGCGACCTCGATGAAGGGGCCGACGACCTCGGTCCACTTGCTGTGCGCGTCCCAGGTCGCGCCCCTCATGTTCCAGGTGATCAGTGGGGTGCTTCTCAGTGGGGCGGCGTGCGCTGTGGACGCGTCCAGGCCCACGGCCACGACCGTGGCCGCCGTGGTCAATAACGCCATCAGGGCCGCCAGAAGGCGGCGCGGGACATCCTTGGATATCACACGGTCCCTTTCTCGATCACTGCATAGCGGAAAGCGGGGGCGCGCACGTCTGCGTGGTGCCGCACCGCGGGTCGCCGAACGGCCGTGGGACTCGGCCGCGGGCTGCTCGCCGAGCACGCGGACGCCGAGGGTGCCGTCACGACCGCCGCATCAGGGCGTCACCGCCGTGACGACGGCCGGGAGCGAGGTGTCAGGCGCTCTCGCCGACGACCACCTTGACCGTCGAGTACCTGCGGCGCAGCTCCTTCAGCGGCTGGTACTCCGGAGAGTCCCAGAACTCCTGGAGTGCGGCCTTGGACGCGAACTGGTGGATGACCAGGGTCGCTGGGCGCCAGTCCCCTTCGAGCACCAGGGCGTCGTCATCGATCAGGACGTTGTGCCCGCCGGCCCTTTCGATGAGGGGTGTGACGCCATCGATGTACTGCTGGAAGCCGTCCGGATCGGCGATGTCAAGGTCGATGACGGCGTAGGCGGTCATGTCTGTTTCCCTCCGCGGTGTTGACCGGTGTGTCGTCACCGACCGTACGGGGGTCGTTCGGGGCCTTCCCATGCGCGCAAGGGTCCAGAACATACGCCATCGTCCTCACGCACGGCCTCGCGGTAGATTCCGGTCCATGGACGTGTTCAGCGACGTCATCGCCTCCATGCGGGTCGGCCGGGCGAAGTTCACCCGCTCGCGGCGCAGCGGGGCGTGGGGCAGCCGATTCGGTCCATACCCTGGTGCGGGGTTCCACGTCGTCCTCCGGGGCAGTTGCTGGCTGCTCCCCCTGGATGGCCCCGCGAGACCGCTCGGCGCCGGTGACGTGGTGTTCCTACCGCACGGAACGATGCACGGCATGAGCGACAGCCCGGACCGGGTGGCGCGGGCCCTGCCGCCCGAGCCGCAACCGGAGCGGGCGGACGACTTCCCCGGCGGCATGGACGACGAGCCGGCTCCCGGTGACACGCTCCTGCTGTGCGGCGCATACCGCCTCGACCGGGGACAGGCACATCCGTTCCTGCGTGCGCTCCCCAAGGTCGTCCACTTTCCCGCCCGGCCCGGCCGCCACCCTGTCCTGCGCACCGCGGTCGACCTGCTGACCACCGAACTGACGGCCCCGCGGCAGGGAGCGGAGGTCACCCTGCCCGCCTTGCTGGACCTGCTCCTGGTCTACCTCCTGCGCGCATGGCTGGATGAGGAATCCCCTCGCGAGCCCGGCTCCGGCTGGCCGGCCGCGTTGGCCGATCCGGCGGTCGCGACGGCGCTCAACCACCTCCACCGGGAACCCGCGCGGCCGTGGACCGTCCAGGAACTGAGCAACGCGGCCGGGATGTCCCGAACGGCGTTCGCCAAACGCTTCGCCTCGTTCGTGGGGCAGTCACCGATGGCCTATCTGACCTGGTGGCGGCTGAGCACCGCCGCACGGATCCTGCGCACCAGCGACTCTCCCCTCGCCGCCGTGGCGCAACAGGTCGGCTACACCTCGGAGTTCGCCTTCTCGAACGCTTTCAAACGCACCTTCGGGATCGCTCCCGGCCGCTACAGACGAGAGCACCGCGCGACTGCCACACCCCTGCCGTGATCCAGCCGAAGGCTGCTTCTCGGACCCTGTGGTCGGTTCGCCGCCGGGACCGGAGCACGGGGCCCGCCCGTGCGGGCGAAGCGCCTGTCCGGGCAGGTGTCCGCCCGGGCCGGCGTCGACGCCGGCCACCGGCTGCCGGCGGAGTTCGTGCCGGAGACCGTGTACTGGGACGCGGGCACCGCCCGGCTGCTGCCCCGGCTGGTCGAGGGCCGCGCACGCGGGCCGGTGTTCGTCACCCACCGCAAGCCGGGCACGGGCTGGGACCTGCACGAGTACCGGCACCCCTGCCTCACTGTACTTCCACCCGGCGGAGGCGATCGCGGAGGTCACCAGCCTGCTCGCCCCCGGCGACCACCGCTGCTGACCACCCACCGCTCAGACCTGGCGGGGCCAGGGCGCCCGGCCGGTGATCGTGCGTGCGGAGCCGGCGCCTGCCGGCGGCTCAGATTCGTTCGCCGGGGGTGGACCGGCGGAATACCCCGGGGGCTGAACCGTATTCCCGTTTGAACGCGTGGGCGAAGGCGAACTCTGAGGTGTAGCCCACCTTTCGGGCCACTGTGGCCAGTGGCGCGTCGCTGTCTCGCAGCAGCCGGGCTGCGAGCGTCATCCGCCACCAGGTCAGGTACGTCTGCGGTGGTTGGCCGACCAGCGCGGCGAATCGTCGGGCGAAGGCCGCGCGGGACAGCCCGGCCTGGGAAGCCAGTTCCGCGACGGTCCACGGCCTGGCAGGGTCGCCGTGGATGACGCGCAGCCCGGCGGCGACGGCCGGGTCGCGCAGCGCTGCCGCCCAGCCGGTGGCGGCGCCGCGGGCGGATTGTTCGTCGAACCAGGCGCGCAGAATGTGCAGCAGCAGCACGTCCAGCAGGGCGGGCAGCATGGCGTCGCCGCCCGGCCGTGGCTGCTCCAGTTCACCGCCGAGCAGGTCGACGGCGGCGCGTAGCCCCGGGTGGTGTCCGAGCCGGGCCGGAAGGTGGATGACCTCCGGCAGGTCTTCGAGCAGCGGATGTGCCCGGGACCGGTCCAGCAGGTACGCACCGCAGAGCATGACCGTCGCAGCGGCCGACCCGTCTGCCAGGTGCCGGCCGGCCGGCACCCCGGCCCCGTCGCCGTTCTGGCTGTCGCCTTGGCGGGCCCGGATCTCGGCAAGTGACGTGGACGCGTCCACCAGCGGGGTCGACAGGCTGTCGGCGAGGCCATGGGCGGTTCCGTGGGGCAGGAATGCCACATCCCCTCCTCCGAGAGCGATCGGTGCGCCGGCCGGCGGGAACAGCCAGCACGATCCCTGCAGGACGATGTGGAACCCGGCCGCCGCGACGGATGGATGCCGCGTTCCGAACGGCGCCGTCCGGTGGACCCGGCCGGAGTGCGGTTGCCCGGTGCGCATGGCCGTGACTGCATCCGAGAGCACATCCACACTGTCAGCCTATCGCCACGGTCCCTGCGAAGACGATCGCGTATGAGCTGGCGACGCTCACGCATAGGGCGTCTCGCAACGTCGCCATACGGTGAGATCGTCGGCGAGTTGGTCAGCCATCTTGCACGGCAGTACTCATCGCTCGAACCAGGAGACCCACGTGCAGATCGCCATCTACGGCGCAAGCGGCTACCAGGGAAGACTCGTTCTCGCGGAACTGGCTCACCGCACCATCGGCATGCGGCTCGTCGGCCGCGACGCCACGCGCCTGCGTGAGGCCGCGACGACCGTGGGAGTGGTCGACGCCGAGCAGCGGGTGGCCGACAGCGACGACCACCACGCCCTCGTGGCAGCCTTCCGCGAATGCGACGCGGTCATCAACTGTGCCGGACCGTTCACGAGCTCCGGCCCCGCCGTGGTCCGAGCGGCCATCGCCGCCGGCTGCCACTACATCGACACCGCCGGTGAGCAGCTTTACACCAAGACGGTCTTCGACACCTTCGCCGGCGAGGCGGAGCGTGCCGGGATCACCGTCGTTCCGGCCACGAACGACGGGTGCGTCCCCGGGGACCTGATCGCCCACCTGCTCGCCGAGCGCGTCCAGCCGGTCGAGGAGATCACCGTCAGCCACTTCATCGTCGGCAGTGCTGGATTCTCCCGCGGCTCGCTGCGCTCGGCCCTCGAAACGATCGACGCGCTCAAGGCCGGCGGCCTCGGTTACGAGGACGGTGACTGGCGTACCGGCATCCCTGCCCGGCACACCTCCGTCACCCTTCCCGGCGCCGAGCAACCGACCGCGGTGGTGAAATGCCCTTTGTCAGAGGTGGTCACCATCCCGCGCCACGTGCCGGTCCGGCGTGTCGAGAGCCTCGTCGACGCCGCGGTCGGTGCCCAGTTGGGCACCCCGCTCACCCCGCAGATCATCGACAGTCTTCCCGAAGGGCCGACAGAGGAGGAACGCCGCACCCAGCGGTTCACCTACCTCATCGACGCCGTCGGCCGCGATGGCCGAAGCGCTCGCGGCATCGTGCAGGGCCGCGACACCTACGGCATCACCGCCGTGATCGCTGCCGAAGCCGCGCGCCGACTGGTCGCTGACGGCGCCGGACCAGGCGTGCTCGCTCCGGCACAGGCATACGACCCGACCAGCTTCCTCAACTTCCTCGCACCACACGGAATCAGCTGGACCATCACCGTCCCCGACACCTCGACCGCCCGGCACTGACGCCAGGTGCGGGTAGGGGGTGTCTCCCTCCGGGAAGCCGCCGACACGCGAAAGGGACCCGCCGCCGACGTCGGGGGAGGCGTCGGCGGCGGGCCGGGGGGAGGGGGGATGGGTCAGGGTTACGCGGAGTGGGCCGTCTCCCGCTCGGGGGCCTCGGTGGCCGTGTCCGCGGCCGCCGGCTCCTGCTCCGCGGCCTTCTGCGACTTGATGCGGAAGGCCAGGAAGGCGCCGGCGATGGCGGCGATACCGCCGACCAGGGCGGACAGCTGGAGGCCGTCGACCACGTCGCCGATCGGGTTGGACGCGCCCTCGCTCAGGTCGAGGCCGGAGTTGGCGACGGCGATGAGGAGGGCCATGCCGACCGCGCCGCCGATCTGGGCGGAGGTCTGGGTGAGGCCGGAGGCGACACCCTGCTCGTCGGGGGCGGCGTCGGAGCCGGCCGCCATGAACATCGCCGGGTAGATCATGCCGGCGAACAGACCCCACAGCAGGACGCCGGGGAGCAGCGGCCAGAAGCTGGCGTTGGTGGACATCGTCAGCGACAGGACGATCATCGCGGCGCCGACGCCGATCAGGCCGGAGAACAGCGCCCCGCGGACGCCCCAGCGCTTGACGACGGCCGGCAGCAGCTTGCTGGAGCCGAGCATGGCGACCGCGCTCATCGGCAGGAAGGCGAGGCCGGCCTCCAGCGGGCTGTAGCCGAGGACGTCCTGGAGCTGGATGAAGAACAGGTAGTGCAGGGTGTTGATGGCACCCTGGAAGACGAAGATGATCAGGATCGCGGTGAGCAGCCCGCGGTAGCCGAACAGCCGCGGCGGGGCGAGCGGGTCGTTGGTCTTGGCCTCCAGGACGAAGAACGCGATGCCGAGGACGAGGCCGGCGGCGATCGTGGTGAGCGTCTGGGTGGAGCCCCAGCCCGCCTCCGGGCCGTCGATCAGGCCGAAGACCAGCAGGGTGGAGGCGGCGGTGGCGAGCAGCGCGCCCGGGATGTCGAACTTGCGGGAGTCACCGGCGGTGGCGTCCGTCGCGAGCCAGGCGTAGCAGCCGAAGACGGCGAGCACGCACAGCGGCACGTTGACGAAGAACACCCAGGCCCAGCCGAGGTAGTTGGTGAGCAGGCCGCCGACGAGGGAACCGATGATGGCGCCCGAGGCACCGGCCGTGCCCCACACCGCGTAGGCCTTGTTGCGGACCGGGCCCTCCTCGAAGCTGGTGTTGATCAGCGAGAGGGTGGCCGGGAAGAGCAGGGCGCCGCCGAGGCCCTGGACGACGCGCGCGGCGACGAGCAGGCCCGGGTCGGTGGCGAGACCGCCGGCGACCGAGGCGATCGCGTACAGGGCGAGGGCGAGGACCAGCATCCGGCGGGCGCCGAGCCGGTCGACCGCGCGGCCGCCGAGCAGCAGGGCGCCGCCGAGGCCGACGGAGTAGGCGCTGACGACCCACTGGAGGGACTGCGCGGAGAAGCCGACCTCACGGCCGATCTCGGGCAGCGCCACGTACACGATGTTGTAGTCGATGGAGAAGATGAGCATGCAGAACGCCAGCAGTGCCATCTTCGGCCCCGGCCGTCCTCCGGGCCGGGCAAGAGCTTCGGCAGACATGTGCCATTTTTCCTTTCTGCGGGGGGTTATCTAAGTCCCTGTTCGTGAGCCCGGGTTACGGCTTGTTACTGGACTCATCATCTGTAACGATGAGCCGACAGGGAAGGAGGCACTTTCGTGTCCCAACGGAACAGCGGTGTAACCGTCGAGGTCAGCCCGGAGACGGAGTTCGAGAACATCGGGGAACCGTGTGCCGTGCGCGAGGTGCTGGACCGCATCAGCGGCAAGTGGAGCATCCAGATCATCCTCGCGGCGGCCGAGAAGCCGGTCCGCTTCACCGAGCTCGAACGTTCCATCCCGGGTATCAGCCGCCGGATGCTCACCCTGACGCTGCGCAGCCTGGAACGCGACGGTCTGCTGGTGCGCACCGTCTACCCCACCGTCCCGGCGAAGGTCGTCTACAGCGTGACCGACAGCGCCCGCGAACTGCACGACGCCTTCCTCACGTTGATGGACTGGGCGGAGCGCAACCGCAGCGCGATCAGCGCCTCCCGTGCCGCATACGACGCGGCGCAGGTGGCGGAGCAGGATCAGGGAGAGCCGGCGGGCGGTCCGGCCTGAGCCGGAGGCCGCCCGCGTCGGGCGGCTGTCAGCCCGCATCGCCCGGAGCCTCGGTGGGCACCACGCGGAGCAGGGTCGGGTCGTCGGCGTCCGGGGTGGCGGTGAAGCCGGCCGCGCCGATGGCCTCGGCGTAGCGGTCCAGTTCGCCGGCCGCGATCAGGTCGCCGTCCAGGCAGGCGACGAGGATCGGCTCGCCGCCCTCGACGGCGAAGCCGGTCTGCCGGTCACTGAACTCGCGGCAGCCCGCCTCGCGCAGTGCGGCGCGGATCCGCTCGGCGTCCCGGTCGTACGTCGTCCACAGCGGGCGCCCGTGGCCGCCGTACCCGAACTCGGGCTCGGCGCCCTCGGGGGCGTGCCGGGCGGCGCGGACCGCCTCGGCGATCACCGACGGCGCCCACAGGGCCATCGGCGGCTCCAGCAGGTGCTGCACGGCGAGGACCAGCTTGCGGACCTCGCCGGAGACCTGCGCGGCCAGCTGCACCTGGGTGGAGTAGCGGCCGAACAGCTCGGCGGCGGAGGGCCGTTGACCGGCCGTCTCCGGGTAGTCGAAGTCGCCGCCGATCGCGGCCTGCCACGGCACGAACAGCACTCCCGCGGCGGCCTGGTAGAACGCCTTGGACAGGTCGGCCGTGACGCCCTCGTGCTCGTCGAGCAGCCGGCCGAGGGCCAGCGCCTCCTGGGCGGCGCAGGTCATGCCCTGCCCGTAGAGGGGGTTGAAGCTGCAGATGGAGTCGCCGAGCGCGAGGTAACCGCTCGGGACCGACTCCAGCTGCTCGAAGTGCCGGCGGCGGTTGGCCGGGTACTGGAAGGCGACCGGTTCGGTCAGCGGCTCCGCCTGGGCGATCAGCTTGGCGATGATCGGGTCGGGCAGGCTCTCCGCGTGCCGGCGGAAGCCCTCCTCGTCGGCGCTCGGGTAGTCCTTGTGCCAGCCGCCGACCGACACCAGCCAGCGGTCGCCCTCGACCAGCAGGGCGGCACCGATGCGCTTCTCGGCGGGCGGGGTGGGCTGCACGAACGCCGCCTGCACCGGCAGGTCGCCGGGCACGGCCCGGTAGAGCCGGCTGACGTAACCGACGTTGACCTTGACCTCCTCGACCTCGGGGGTGGGGAAGCCGAGCGCCGACAGCCAGCGGTCGGAGCGGCTGCCCCGGCCGGTGGAGTCCACGACCAGGTCGGCGGCGAGCCGCTCGTCACCGTCCAGCAGGACCTCGGTGACCCGGCCGTCGGTGCCGCCGAGCCCGGACACCGAGGTGTTCGGACGGACCGTCACGTTGGGCAGGGCCTCGACGCGCTGCCGGAGCGTGTACTCCAGCAGCGGCCGGGTCATCGAGACGAAGGGCTGACCGCTGTGCACCGGGTTCCAGGCGGCGCCCAGCCGGTACAGGTGCAGGTCCTCACCCGAGTCGAAGATCACCGCGCCGCGCTCGGTCAGCTCGTCCATCAGGCCGGGGAACAGCTCCCCCAGCGCCCGCTGGCCGGCGACGAGCAGCACGTGCGAGTGCTGGCCCTGGGGTACGCCGCGCCGCGGGTCGCCCGACTGCGGCAGCTCGTCCCGGTCGACGACCACGACCTGCTCGAACGCGTCGGACAACACCTTGGCCGCGGACAGGCCCGCGATGCCGGCGCCGATCACCACCGCGGTGCCGCGGCCGGTCGACTTGCTCATGATGGTTTTCCCCTCGGTTCCGTCGGATCGGTACGTCACTGGGTACGTCGAGTCAGGTCACTGGGCGGTGCTGCCGATGCTGCGCGGGTGCTGGAAGAAGTTGTCCGGGTCGTAGCGGCGCTTGACCTGCAGCAGGCGCAGGTAGTTGTCGCCGTAGTACTGGGTGGCCCAGTCCGGGAGCCGGGAGCCGGGGAAGTTGACGTAGGCGCCGGTGCCCAGCGGGTCCAGCAGGTCGGAGCCCTTCTGCACGAAGGCCTCCGCCGCCGCCTCCGCGTCGGACGCGGTCGGCTGGTCGAGCTGGGTGGTGAAGCCCACGATGAAGTTGGCGGTGCGGTGCGGGAACGCCGTCGCCGTCGGGGAGATGCGGTTGGCGTTGCCGCCGACCGACATGCAGTGCAGGAAGCGGCGCTGGCCGGCCACGCGGTCGCCGTCCCAGGCGGTGATGATGCGGTTCAGGTCGCTCGCGGAGAACGGCCGGTCGAAGAACCGGTACGCCTCGCGAAGCCAGCCGGTGCGGTGCAGCAGGGCGTCCGGGCCGGTGCCCTCGCGGTGGCACTGGTCCTGGGTGAGGTCGCCGCAGCCGTAGGCGGTCTTCATCGCCTCGTGGTACGGCAGGTCGCTGTGGAAGCGGCTGGTGGGCTGGGCGCCGACCAGGGAGGTCAGCTGGTCCAGGGCGGCGACGGCCTCGGACTCGGGGCCGTGGTACCCGCCGGTGACGATGATCTCCGGGACCGCGCCGGGGGCGGCGTCGGGCAGCATGAAGATCAGGGCGGAGCCCAGGTTCACGGAGCTGTTCAGCTGCCAGGTCTGCCAGGCGGCGAACACCTCCTCGGCCTTGTCCCATGACCAGGTGGTGTTGAAGAAGACCATGGTCGGCGCGGCGATCGGGGCGACCTCGAACTCGGTGACGATGCCGAAGTTGCCGCCGCCACCGCCGCGCAGGCCCCAGAACAGGTCCGAGTACTGCGAGGACGAGGCGCGGATCAGACGGCCGTCGGCGGTGACCAGCTGGACCGAGCGGACCCGGTCGCTGCCCATGCCGAACTTGCGGGTCTGGTAGCCGATGCCGCCGCCGGAGAGGAAGCCGCCGGGGCAGACGGTCGGGCAGGTGCCGGCGATGACCTGCTTGCCGTGCGGGGCCAGGGCGTGCAGGGCGTCGATGGACTGCAGGCCCGGGCCGATCCGGACGGTGCTGCTGCCGACGGTGGCGTGGCGCAGCCGGGAGGTGTCCACGACCAGGCCCTCTCCGGTGGACCAGCCCCGGTAGTTGTGGCCGCCGCTGCGGGCGCGCACGGATATGCCGTTGGCACGGGCGAAGTTGACACAGGCCTGGACGTCGGCGGGGGTCTCGCAGTAGGCGACGGCCGTCGGGGTGACGGCGTCGAACTCCGCGAACTGGTTCTGCTTGGCGAGGTCGTAGCCGCTGTCCGAGGGGAGGACGAGGTCGCCCTGCAGCTTGCCGGCGAGGCCGCTGAAGTCGGCGGCGCTCGCGGGGGAGGCCTGCGCCAGGGTGACGCCGCCGGCGACGGCGGCGGATGCCGTGAGCGCCAGCCCTGCTCCTGCTCCGGCCCGGAGAATCGTTCGTCTGGTGTGCACGGCACTCCTAAGGAAGTTCGTTGGGACGCAAGGGATTTCGGAAGGCGGGCCAGGTGGGCGATCACATCCTTGGCCTGAGCAGTGACCACTATCCGGGCCCCGGCCCACTGCCCGGGAATCCCGCACCCACTGGCTGTCAGGGGGGCGGGAAAGCCGCAGGACAGGAGCCTGAAATCCCTGTCTGCAGAGGGAGTTGAGGGTCGTCAGTCGACGAGTGCGGGCACCGGCAGGGTCCGCGCCAGGTGCAGGGCGCCGTACAGGGAGGACAGGCCGCCGAGCCGGGCGGGACGGTGCGGCGGGACCGGGTGGCCGGGGCGGGCCAGGGCGCGGGCGTGGCGTTCGACGAGCGGGGTCACGTCGGGGAACGCGTCGGCGAAGCCGCCGCCCACCACGACCGCCGCCGGGTGGAGGAGTTCGGCGGTGCCGACGACGGCGGTGGCGAGGACCGCGCACGCCTCGTCGACCGCCACCACCGCCCAGGACTCCCGGCGCCGCCAGGCCTCCCGCAGCTCGGCCGGGTCGACGGGCCCGTCCCGCAGCTCGGCCGCGCGGCGCAGGATCGCCGGACCGGAGGCACGGGACTGGACGCAGCCGACGCGCCCGCAGTCGCAGCGTCTGCCGCAGCGGTCGACGACCAGGTGCCCGATCTCGAAGGAGCCCCGCGCGGTGCCGGGGAACAGCGCGCCGCCGAGCACCGCGCCACCGCCGACACCGGTGCCGATGCCCAGGTAGAGCAGGTCGTCGTGGCCCGCGGCGCGTGCCTCGGCGAGCGCGGCGAGGTCGCCGTCGTCGGCGCAGGCCACGGCCGTGCCGGGCAGCATCCGGCGCAGCTCGGCGGCGAGGTCGAGGCCGGCCCAGGCGGGGCGGTTGGGCCAGGCGGTGACCCGGCCCGCGGTGTCGAGGGTGGCGGGCATGGCCACGCCCGCGGCGCGCAGGGGGCCGGGCCAGTGGCGCCGTACCTGCGCGAGGGTGCGGTCGAGCGCGGCCATGTCGTCGGCCACGTCGCCGTCGGCCGACCAGCGGAAGGTGGTCCGGTACGGGTCGGCGCCCGTGCCCTCCACCCGGACGGCGACCTTGGTGCCGCCGACGTCGATGCCGAGAAAACCCGTGATGCCACTCATGGCGGCGAGTGTCCGGATCGCGACCCACCGGCCGGTAACCGCGCGTCCACCGCCCGTCCAGCGCGGACCCCCGGCACCCGTGCTCTCGGGGTACCACCGCCCTGCCCTCCCCCTAACTCATCCCTATTTCCCGGCGCGGGCGGACCGGCTGGGGCCGCGGCCGGGTTAGGGCCCTCGGCGCACCTTAATCTCGGCCGGAATCCACCCCTTTCGACCCGACTCGCGCGAGGTGATTTCCGCGATGAACCGTCAATGGCTCTTCGTCCGGCTGCCCAACCCGATGCGAAGCCGTCCCGAGGAGCACACCGCCCGGGTGCTCGCCACGATGACCGCCGACCTGGTCGGCCATCTGCGCGCCGAGGACCCGGAGGCGCTGTGGCAGTTCCGCCGCCCCGGCCCCGCGGCCGGGCCCGACCTCGGGCTGTGGTTCCACTCGACGGAGCCGGTGCTGAAGGAGCTGGAGCGCCGGCTGCGCGCCCAGACCTCCGAGCACAACTGGCCGATGATCACCGGCGCGCACCTCGCGGAGACGGACAGGTACCGCACGCCCAGGACGCTGCGGCTCGCCGACCGGCTGGCCACCGTGTCCAGCACGTTCGCGCTGGAGCTGCTGCGCGACGGCCCGCTGGACGAGGAGCAGCGGCGGTGCCTGGCGGCGGCGCATCTGTGGCGGCTGAGCGGGCTGACCGCCGAGAGCGAGCGGGCCGCGTTCCTCTTCCACTTCTGGCAGTTCGGCACCGACGTGCTGGCCCCGGCGGAGCGGGCGGAGCTGGCGGATGAGGCGGACGCCTGGGCGCTGGCCCCGGTGTGCCGGCGGCTGCCGGGCGACGCCGGGCTGTGGGACGGATACGTCACCGCGGTGCGCGAGCTGGTCGCGGCCGGCCGGGAGGACGGGGTGCCGGTGAACTTCCTGCTCTACGACCACGTCCTGCTGACCCATGACCGGCTCGGTGTCGCGGCCCGCACCGGCGCCCGCGCGGCACGCGCGGTGCGCACGGCGCTGGCGGCGGGGACGCCGGTCCCGGCGACGCTGGCCGGGGCGACGGCGCTGCAGTCCGCATGACCCTCCGAAGAACCGTTTCCTCACAGCCGTACCACCCCCTCCCCCACGACCTGCGCACGAACCGACCCACGACCGAAAGGATTCCTAGATGACTGTTGTCACGACCGCGGACACCCGCTCCGCACGCCGGATCGACGTCGCACTGGGCGAGCGCTCCTACCCCGTGCACATCGGTCCGGGCGTACGCCACCTGCTGGCCGGGGTCGTCGCCGGACTCGGCGCCCGCAAGGTGGCCGTGGTCTCCGCCCGGCCGCGCGACATGCTGCCGGACCCCGGCGTACCCGCGCTGCATCTGCAGGCGCGGGACGGCGAGGAGGACAAACGGCTCGCCACCGTCGACCGGATGTGCCGGGCGTTCGCCGAGTACGGGCTGACCCGTGCGGACGCGGTGGTCTCCGTCGGCGGCGGCACCACCACCGACTCGGTGGGGCTGGCGGCGTCGCTGTACCACCGCGGGCTGCCCGTGATCCATCTGCCGACGACGCTGCTGGCCCAGGTGGACGCCAGCGTCGGCGGCAAGACGGCGGTGAACCTGCCGCAGGGCAAGAACCTCGTCGGCCAGTACTGGCAGCCGACGGCGGTGCTCTGCGACACCGACTTCCTGGACACCCTCCCGGAGCGCGAGTGGCGCAACGGGTACGGGGAGATCGCCCGCGCGCACTTCATCGGCACCGGTGATCTGCGCGGGCGCCCGCTCGTCGAGCAGATCGCGGCGAGCGTGGCGTGCAAGGCGAAGATCGTCGCCGCGGACGAGCGGGACGACTCGATCCGGCACATCCTCAACTACGGGCACACCCTCGGGCACGCGCTGGAGCGGGCCACCGACTTCGCGCTGCGGCACGGCGAGGCGGTGGCGATCGGCACCGTGTTCGCGGGCCGGCTGGCCGGGGCGCTGGGGCGGATCGACGAGGCGAAGGTCGCCGAGCACCTGGAGGTGGTGCGGTCGTACGGGCTTCCGTACCGGTTGCCGGCCGGTCCGGCGGACGCCGAGCTGCTGGAGCTGATGCGGCTGGACAAGAAGGCGATGACCGGCCTCGCCTTCGTGCTGTCCGGCCCCGACGGGCCCGAACTGGTCGGCGGGATACCGGAGTCGGTGATCCTGGACGTGCTGGCGGGGATGCCCAGGGAGGAGTGAGGACGCAGCAGCGGAACAGGACGAGGCACAGGGCCGCCCCGGTCGTTCGGCACGACAGGGGCGGCCCCGCGTCGCGGCCCGCTGGTCAGGCGGACGCCTTGCGGGGCGCCGCGGCCGGTGCGGGTACCGCGGACAGGGCGGCGCCGGCGGTTTCCCGTTCGGCGGTGAGGCGGGCCACGAGTTCCTTCAGCTCCCCGTTCCGGCCGGTCGCCATCATCCAGATCATCTTCAGGTCGCCGGAGAACGCGGCCCCCGGGTCCGTCACCCCGACTGGCAGGTTGCGTTCGAAGACCAGATGACCGGTCCAGGCGAACGAGAAGAACAGGCCCGGTACGGCCCACAGGTCCCGGGCGCGGCGGCGCCGGGCGGCGACCGCCGCGGCGCCCAGGGCCGCGGCCATCCCGGCGACGTGCATCCAGCGGCTGGCCTCGCTGGTGTGGCCCAGCATGTACGCCTCGAAGCGTTCGTCGAAGTCCCTCACCTTGCCCCACTTCCCTCGGACATGGCCTGCTCGGCCTCCTCGTACACCTGTCGGAACAGCGGATCGACGGCGGCACCGCGTGCGTAGCGGTCGCCGAAGCGGCGTCGGTACTCCGCGAACAGCGCGGGGTCCCGGTGCAGGAAGAGCACGTCGTGCAGGGCCATCCGGCGCATCGCCAGCAGCGGCAGCGGGGAGCGGGAGACCCTGAAGCGCGGGTTGCGGGCGGCCGGTTCCGGGCAGTCCGGGTGGAACTGGCCCAGCATCAGGCCCCGGCGGGCGAGGGCCGGCTTCAGCTCGGCCTGCGTCTCGTCCAGCAGCCGCCACAGCGGGCGCGGCAGGTCGGGCAGGACCGCCACGGCGGTGTGCAGGGTGCGGTTGGAGTGCGCCCAGTCGGCTGTGTCCAGTTCGTCGGCGAGGCCGTCGACGAGGGCGTGCAGTTCCTCGCGTGCCCGGTCGGGCGTGATGCCGCGCACGGTCCGGGTGCGCACCGTGCCGGCCCGCAGCGCGGGCTCCACGAAGGGGCAGACCGCGCCGGGGCGGCCGAGCTCGGGGTGCGGGCGGGTGAGGTAGCCGCCCATCCAGTGCAGGACGACGTCCAGGGCGCGGTCGGTGTCCGTGCCGTGCGCGTCCGGTGCCTGACGGGCCGGGCGAGCCGGGTGTGCCGGGCGAGCCGGGTGTGCCTCCACCACCGCGGACCCGCCCGGCAGCCGGGTCACCGCCGTGACGGTGAAGCCGGCCCGGTGCAGCAGCGCCTCGGTCTCCGCCCGGCCGCGCTCCCGGCCGCCGTCGAACAGCGTCATCATGTACAGGTCCATCAGCGCGCCCCACTCGGCGCGTTCCGGGTCGTCGGCGGGGTCGGCCATGTGGTCGACCAGGGCCAGCCGGGCACCGGGCGGCATCGCCGCGCGGCAGGACCGCAGCAAACGTACGCAGGAGTCGTCGTCCCAGTCGTGCAGGATGTGCCGCAGGACGTAGAGGTCGCCGCCGGTGGGGAGCGTGCCGAAGAAGTCGCCCTCGACCGCGTCGCAGCGCTCCCCCAGACCGGCGGTGGCGAACCGGGCGCGGGCGGCGGGCAGTGCGGCCGCCCGGTCGACCAGGACGCCGCGCAGCCCGGGGCGGGCGGCGAGCAGCCCGGCGAGCAGGGCGCCGTCGCCGCCACCCACGTCGACCACGACGCCGGTGCCGGTGAGGTCGAGGGCGTCGAGCACTCCGCGCAGTTCGAGGGCGAGGCCGGTCTCCTGGGAGCGGTCGAAGACGCCGCGCAGCCAGGGGTCCGCGTCGAGGTGGGCGAAGAAGTCGACGCCGTGTTCGGCGGCGTACGCGGGGCGGCCCTCCCGCACCACCCGGGGCAGTCGCTGCCAGGCGGGGCCGGTGGCCGAGAGCGCGAGCAGCGCGGTGGGCAGCGCGGAGCCGGGCGCGTCGGAGCGGAGGGTGGCGCCGAGCGGGGTGAGCCGGTAGCGCACCGGCGGGGTGGTCCCGGCGGTCTCGAGCACCCCGAACGCGGCCAGCGCGCGCAGCAGCCGGGTCAGCAGGGCCGGGTCGGCGCCGGTGCGTTCGGCGACGGCGGGGGCGTCGAGCGGGCCCTCGTCGGCCAGCAGGTCGGCGAGTCGCAGCTCGGCCATCGCGCACACCGCGCGGGAGCGCAGATGGCCGTAGATCATGCGTCGCATGCGCAGCGCCTCGCGGGCCTGTTCGGCGTCGGGCAGCGGTACGGCGGCGGGTAACGCCCCCGCGTCGGTCCGCGCGGGGGCGCTCACGGCCGCACCGCCGGGGTGCGGCCGACCCTGGCCGGCAGGCCGTCCTTGGGGAACAGGGCGGGGATGCCGGCCGGCTGCGGGTCGGTGACGAGGAGTTCCAGCGAGGCGCGCTGGACCACGCGGGACAGCACGGTGGGCACGACCAGGGCGGCGAGTCCGCTGCCGATGCAGCGCCGGGTGCCGTACCCGTAGGGGAAGTACTCGAAGGGGGTGGGTGCCCGGTGTCCCGGCTGGTCGCGGTCCCAGCGCTCGGGGCGGAAGGCGTCCGGGTCGGGCCACAGCTCCGGCTGCCGGTGGGTGATGTACTGCGAGACGGCGACCAGGCTGCCCGCGGGCACGGTGTGGCCGTCGTGGGTGAAGGAGCGCAGGGCGCGGCGCGGGCTCATGGTCACCGGCGGGTGCAGCCGCATCGACTCGTGCACGACCCGGTTGAGGTGGTGCAGGCGGCGCGCGTCCCCGGGGGTCGCGGGGGCGTCGCCGAGGACGCGGGCGGTCTCCTCGCGGGCGGCCTCCCACACGGCGGGATCGGACACCAGGTGGTAGACGGCCCAGCCGACGCCGGAGCTGACCGGGTCGTAGCCCGCGATCAGCGCGCTCACGACCATGTCGCGGATCTCCTGGTCGGTCATGGCCGAGCCGTCGTCGGCGCGGGCGCGCAGCATCACGCCGATCAGGTCGTCGCCCTCGGGGGTGCCGGCGTCCGCGTCCCGGCGGCGGCGCGCGATCTCCGCGTACACCAGGGCTTCCACGCCCGCGACACCGTCCAGCGCGCGGCGCCGGGCGCGGCCGGGCAGCCGCCAGGCGACCAGCTGGCGGGGCAGCGGGTAGTCCATCAGCTCGTGGACGCGGTCCAGGTGGGACGTCAGTTCGCGGCTGCGGCGGGCGAGTTCGGGGCCGCAGAAGGCGCGGATCATCGCGGCCCGGACGGCTTCGCGCAGCTCCTGGTAGACGTCGACGCGGCGGCCCGGCGTCCAGGCCCGGACGGTGGTGTCGACCTCGTCGACGATCAGCCGGGTGGCGCGTTCGACGGCGGCGCGCCCGAACGCGGGGCGGGCGGCCCGCCGGACCCGGTCGTGGGCTGCCCCGTCGGTCGTGACGAGGGCGGTGTCACCGGCGATGGGGAGCAGCATGTCGTAGGCGCCGGTGAACACGAAGGTGTCGGGGTCGCCGAGGATGCGGGCGTTCGCGGTCGGGCCGAACAGGAAGACCGTACGGGCGGGTCCGAAGCCGAAGGCGCACACGTCGCCGTAGGTCCGGGCGAGGTGGGTGAGCCCGTGCGGCAGGGAACGCTGGAACTCCCGCAGGGCGCGGGCGTAGGCGGCGGGGGTGCGCGGTCCGGGGATGCGGCTGCGGCGGGTCATGCCGCGGTCTCCTTCCTGGCGGGGGCCGGGGCCGGACCGTCGGCCGGCCGGTTCCGTACGTCCTGGGAGCGGCGGGAGTCGAGGGCGACGCGGTCGCTGCCGAGCAGCACGGCCGCGCCCAGGGCGACGGCCACGGCGGTCGCCCAGCCGGGCTCGGTGAGCACGAGGAGCGTGGCGAGGAACGCGGTGGACAGCAGCATGTCCCGCTTGAGGACCTGGTTGGCGGCGGCCGCGTCCGGCGCCTTGGCCATGGCCCGGCACTGCAGGTAGGCGAGGACCGCCCAGGGCAGCGCCAGCAGGGTGAGCGCGGGCAGGGCGCCGCCGAGCACCAGCAGCGGCAGGCTGAGGTAGCCGACGAGGGTCATCGCGGTGGCGGCGCGGGCGGCGGAGGCGCGGTCGGGGAAGACGGTGGCGGAGGTGCGCAGGCCGGCCGCGCGGTCGCCGTCGTGGTCGGGGAGGTTCTTGACCATGCCCTTGGCGACGAACCACACGATCAGGAAGCCGATGAGGGCCCAGCCCTCCGCGTCGGGGGCGCGCACGCCGTGCGGTCCGGCGAAGTAGCCGAGGACGAACGGCCGGAAGACGGCGAGGCTGAAGGCGAACAGCCCGGCCACGGGGCGCGCCTTGAGCCGCAGCGGCGGATAGGAGTACTGGTGGGCGCCGATCAGGGAGATCACCGCCGCGGCGATGTAGTCCCAGCCGTACAGGGGCGCGCAGGCCAGCACGGCCACGCTGAGGAGGTGTCCGGCGGCGACCACGCGGCGGTCGCCGGCGCGCAGCAGCAGCCAGACCCGGCCGGGCAGGTTGCGGCTGTCCTCCTCCAGGTCGGTGTGGGCGTTGTAGAGGTTGGCGATCAGCCCGTAGACGAGGGTGAGGAAGAGGCCGAGGACGTACCGCCAGTCGAAGGCGGGACCGGCCACGGTCCAGCCGAGGGAGAAGGCCAGCAGGCCGGGGACGCAGGTGCGCGGGCGGCCCAGCATCAGCAGGATCCGCACGGTCTCGGCGAATCCCGCGGTGCCCCGGCTGCCCTGTGCGGCGCGGACCCGTTCGTCCGGGGTGAGCGCGGTGAACTCGGCCATGCCGAGGGGTCGTTGCGTGGAGTACGTCGTCACACGAGTCCCTTTCGTCGGTGCGAGGGGGCGGTGCGGCGGGCGGGCGGAGCCGGGGGTGCACCCGGAGGCTGGCCGCAAACCTTCGACGACCGGTCGACGCCCGCTCGGGCACCGGTGGAACACGCAGGTCACCACGTGGGAGCGGTGGGAAAGCCGGAAGCCCGCGCAGAGGGTGCTCTGCGCGGGCTTCCGCCTCGGGTGCCTCCTCCCGGGTCAGACGGCGGCGACCGCCGCGGGGGCCGAGAACGCGCTGTGCGCCTCCCGGATCAGGGCTCGTACGTCGTCGGCGCCGGTGGCGGCGCCGTAGACGTAGTAGTCGGGGCGTATC
Organism: Streptomyces sp. TSRI0107; assembly: GCF_001905845.1. GTDB lineage: Bacteria > Actinomycetota > Actinomycetes > Streptomycetales > Streptomycetaceae > Streptomyces. The sequence continues at coordinate 398,885 of NZ_LIVZ01000002.1, forward strand.
AGTACGGCGGTCGCGCCGGCGCCGGTGAGGAACGGCAGGTAGACGTCGTCGGCGTCGACCACCTCGCCGGGCCCGGCCTGCGCCGGGTCGGTGCCGGCGGGCAGCACGCGGACGGTGTGCGCGCCCAGCCGGTCCAGCGCCCGCCGTTCGCCGTCGCCGAGCAGGGCGGCCGGGTCGTCGGCGGTGAGCAGGACGAAGCCGAGGCCGACGACCTCGTCGAACAGGGCGCTGTGCGCGCCCCGGGCGACCGTCGCCTGCGGGGAGAGGGAACCGGCCGGCCTGGCGGGCCTGCCGTTCGCCGCGCGGCGCAGGAAGCCCTTGGCGAGCGGCTGGAGCGGGGAGCGCTGCTGGGACTCGCCGCGGGCGGCGGCGCGTTCGGCGGCGGCCTTCATCACCAGGTCGCGGTCGGCGGCGGCCTTGGGGTCGGTCTGGCAGATGATCCGGCCGAGGTTGACCGACATGGTGATGGCCCACTTCACATGGGTGCGGCGCTCCTCCTCGTAGTCGTCGAGCACCTGCGGCCCGGCGGCGCCCGCGAGCAGCGCGTCCAGCCGCCAGGCCAGCGCGCCCGCGTCGCGGAAGCCGGAGGACATGCCCTGCCCGGCGAACGGCGGCATCAGGTGGGCGGCGTCACCCGCCAGCACCAGCCGGCCGCCGTGCCAGCGGTCCGCGTAGCCGGCCTTGAAGGTGTAGACGTGGTGGCGGCGCAGGGTGGAGTTCTCGGGGGTGGCGTCGAACAGCTTCAGCAGCTCCCAGGACGCCTCCGGGGTGTTCAGCCCCTCGATGGTCTCCCCCGCTACCCGCATGAACTCGTAGCGGCGGTTGCCGGGTCCCGCCGACACCGAGGTGCGGGGCCGGGCCGGGTCGCAGATCTGCAGGTTGTTCGGCTCGAAGACCCGGGCGTCGTGGTGGACGACGTCGCAGACCAGCCAGTCGTGGGAGAAGCCGAGGTCGGTCAGCTCGCTGCCGAGGGCGCGGCGGACGAAGCTGTTGGCGCCGTCGCAGCCGACCACCCAGGACGCGGTGAACCGCCGCTGTCCGCCGTCCCGGTCGACCGCGGTGACCTCGACGGTGTCGCCGTGCTCGGTGAGGGCGGTCACCTCGTGGCCGCGGTGGACGGTGATGTTGTCGAGCCCGGCGCCGCGCGCCTCCATCTCGGCCTCGAGCGCGGGCTGGTACATCGAGGTGGACTCCGGCCAGCCGGCCAGCTTCCGTTCCGAGCCGTCGATGTGCAGCAGCACCTGGCCGTCGGCGTTCTGCCACAGGTACTCGCCGGAGGGCTCGCCGATCCGGCCGACGAGCCCGCCGATGCCGGCTGCGGACAGGGTGCGGGCGCCCTCGCCGTCGAAGGCGACGGCGCGGGGCATCGGGTAGGCCTGGGGCCAGCGTTCCACGACGGTGACGGTGCGGCCCCGGTCGGCGAGCAGCAGCGAGAGGAGCTGGCCGACGGGCCCGTAGCCGACGATCAGGACGTCGGAGTGGGCGGGCGGGTACGTCATCTCAGGCACCCCCGTTCGCGAGGTCGGCGGCCAGCTGCTCGACCAGGTACTCGGCGACGTACGCCGGGGTCGGGTAGTCGAACAGCAGCATCGGGCTGAGCGGGACGCCGGTCGCCTCGACGAGCCGGTTGCGCAGCTCGACGGCGCTGAGGGAGTTGAAGCCGACCTCGAAGAACGGGCTGTCGCCGTCGAGTTCGTCGTCGAAGGTCTCGTCGGGGTTCTGCTGGGTGCGGGCGATCTCGGCCTCGGCGGTGATCAGTTCGACCAGGGTGTCGGTCCGCTCGGCGTCGGTCAGTCCGGCCAGCCGCTCCAGCAGCTGCCGCCGGGTCGCCTCCAGGGCCGCGTCCTCGGGCTCGGCGCCGGGGGTGGTGGTCTCGGTCGCTTCCTCGACGGCGGTGATGGTTTCGGTCATGACGGTGCCGGCCTCCAGCCAGTAGTCGCGGCGCTGGAAGGCGTACGTCGGGAGTTCCACCCGCCGCGCCTCCTCGGGGTACAGCGCCGTCCAGTCGATGCGGACGCCCCGGGTGAACAGCCCGCCCGCGGCGCCGAGAGCGGTGTGCGCGTCGGGGGCGTCGACGCGCAGGGCGGGCAGGAAGGCGACGGCGTCGGCGGCGTCGCCCAGGCAGGCGGGGCCGAGCGCGGACAGCACCGCGCCGGGGCCCAGCTCCAGGAAGGTGGTGGTGCCGTGGTCGTGCAGGGCGCGCACGCCGTCGGCGAACCGGACGGCGGCCCTGACGTGCCCGACCCAGTACTCGGGGTCGGTGAGTTCGGCCGGCGCGGCGATCTTCCCGGTGACGTTGGAGACGACCGGGACGCGCGGCCGGGCGTAGGTGAGCGAGGCGGCGACCTGCCGGAACTCGTCCAGCATCGGGTCCATCAGCGGCGAGTGGAAGGCGTGGCTGACGGTGAGCCGCTTGACCCGCCGGCCGCGCGCCCGCAGCTCCTCCCCGATCGCCTCGGCCCGCGCCTCGACGCCGGACACCACCACGGACTTCGGCCCGTTGACGGCGGCGATGCCGACGCCGTCGGTGAGCAGCGGCAGCACCTCGTCCTCGGTGGCCTGTACGGCGACCATGGCGCCGCCGGCCGGCAGGGCCTGCATCAGCCGGCCGCGGGCGGCGACCAGGCGGGCCGCGTCGGCCAGGCTCCACACCCCGGCGACGTGCGCGGCGACCAGCTCGCCGACGGAGTGCCCGGCCAGGGCCTGCGGACGCACACCCCACGACTCGTACAGCCGGTACAGGGCCACCTCGACGGCGAACAGGGCGGGCTGTGTGAACTCCGTGCGGTTCAGCTCGTCGGCGTCCACGTCCTTCAGCGGCTTCGGCAGGTGCCGGTCCAGCTCCGCCACCACCGCGTCGAACGCCTCGGCGAACACGGGGAAGGTGTCGTACAGCTCCCGCCACATGCCGGGCCGCTGCGAGCCCTGGCCGGTGAACAGCACGGCCAGGCGGCCCTTCGTGCGGCTGCCGCGCACGACGCCGGGTGCCGAGGCGTCGCCCTCGGCGAGGGCGCGGACCTTCTCCCGCAGGGCGTCCAGGCCGTCGCCGACGACCACGGCCCGCTCGTCGAAGGCGGTGCGGGTCAGCGCCAGGGAGCGGCCGACGGCGTACGGGGTGAGGTCGTCGTCCGCGGTGCCGAGGAAGGCGTCCAGGCGGGCGGCCTGCTCGCGCAGCGCCTGGGAAGACTTGGCGGACAGCGCCCAGGCGACGGGACGCCCGGTCACGGGCTCCACCGGAGCTTTGGAGTCGGTGCCGGCCTCGGTGTCGGCCTCCTCCAGCAGGACGTGGGCGTTGGTGCCGCTGATGCCGAAGGAGGAGACACCGGCGCGGCGCGGGCGGCCGTCCTCGCGGGGCCAGGGCCGGGCCTCGGTGAGGAGCCGCACCGCGCCGGCCGACCAGTCGACCTTCGGCGTCGGCTCCTCGACGTGCAGGGTCTTCGGCAGCTGCTCGTTGCGCAGCGCCATCACCATCTTGATGACACCGGCGACACCGGCGGCGGCCTGCGCGTGCCCGATGTTCGACTTCAGGGAGCCCAGCCACAGCGGCCGGTCCTGCGGCCGGTCCTGCCCGTAGGTCGCGATCAGCGCCTGCGCCTCGATCGGGTCGCCGAGCACGGTGCCGGTGCCGTGCGCCTCGACCGTGTCCACGTCGGCCGGGTTCAGCCGGGCGGCGGCGAGGGCGGCCTTGATGACGCGTTCCTGGGACGGCCCGTTGGGCGCGGTCAGCCCGTTGGAGGCACCGTCCTGGTTGACGGCGGAGCCCCGCACGACGGCCAGTACCCGGTGCCCGTTGCGGCGGGCGTCCGACAGCCGCTCCAGGACCAGGACGCCCGCGCCCTCGGCCCAGTTGGTGCCGTCGGAGGAGGACGAGAACGCCTTGATGCGGCCGTCGGGGGCGAGCGCGCGCTGGGCGGCGAACCCGACGTACGCGTCCGGCGTGGCCATCACCGCGACACCGCCCGCGAGGGCCATCGAGCACTCGCCGCCGCGCAGCGCCTGGACGGCCATGTGCAGGGTGACGAGCGAGGACGAGCAGGCGGTGTCGACCGTGACGGACGGGCCGGTCAGGTCGTACAGGTAGGAGACCCGGCCGGACAGCACGCTGCCGGACTTGCCGAGGCCGAGGAAGGCGTCGACTCCCTCGGGGAGCTTGCGCACCCCGTTGGCGTAGTCGTGGTACATCAGGCCCGCGAAGACTGCGGTGTCGGTGCCGCGCACGGTCTGCGGGTCGATGCCGGCCCGCTCAAGGGCCTCCCAGACCAGTTCCAGCAGGATCCGCTGCTGCGGGTCGGTGCCCAGGGCCTCCCGGTCGGAGAGGCCGAAGAAGCCCGCGTCGAAGGCGCCGGCGCCGTGCAGGATCCCGGCTTCCTTCACATAGGTGGTGCCGGGGTGGCCGGGCTCCGGGTGGTAGAGGCCGTCCAGGTCCCAGCCGCGGTCGGTGGGGAAGCCGGTGACGGCGTCACGGCCGCCGGACACCAGGGACCACAGCTCCTCGGGCGAGGTGATCCCGCCGGGCAGCCGGCAGGACATGCCCACGATGGCGATGGGCTCCTGGGCGGCGGCGGTGATCCGCTCGTTCTCGCGCTTCAGCCGCTCGTTCTCGGTGAGGGAGGCGCGCAGGGCCTCGACGAGCCTTTCGTCGGAAACAGTCATGATCTTCTCTCCCGGTCCGAGACCGAATCAGTTGGCCGCGCCGCTGAGGGCACGGGCGACGAGGCTCTCCACGTCCATGTCGGCGATCACGTCGGCCGCCGGTTCGGGTGTGTCCGCGGCCTGCGCGGCGGGCGCGGGGGCGGGCTCGGGGGCCAGCTCCTCGTGCAGGCGCCTGGCGAGCGCGGCCGGTGTCGGGTGGTCGAAGACGAGCGTCACCGGCAGCCGCACGCCGGTGCGGGCGGCGAGCTGGTTGCGCAGTTCGACGGCGGTCAGCGAGTCGAAGCCCAGGTCCTTGAAGGCCTGGTCGTCCGCCACCTGGTCCGCGCCCGCCAGTCCGAGGACGGCGGCGGCCTGCTCGGCGACCAGGTCCAGCAGGGCCTGGCCGCGCTCCTCGGCCGGCAGCGCGGCCAGCCGCTCGGCGAACGACTCGGCGGCGTCCGGGGCGGACGCGGCCTGCGCCGACCGGCGGGCCGGGCGGACCAGCCCCCGCAGCAGGGCGGGCGTGGCCGCCTGAGCCGTACGGGCGTTCAGCGCCGGGAAGTCGAACCGTGCGGCGACCAGGGCGGCCTCCGGGCCGCGCAGGGCGGCGTCGAAGAGGGCCATGCCCTCCGCGCCGGTCAGCGGCCGCATCCCGCTGCGGGCCATCCGCTCACGGTCGCTGTGGGCGAGGGTGTCCTGCATGCCGCCGTCCTGCTCCCAGACGCCCCAGGCGAGGGAGACGGCGGGCAGCCCGGCGTCCCGGCGCCGCTGGGCGAGCGCGTCGAGGAAGGCGTTGGCGGCGGCGTAGTTGCCCTGGCCGGCGCTGCCGACGGTGCCCGCGATGGAGGAGTACAGGACGAAGGCGGACAGGTCCAGGTCCTTCGTCAGCTCGTGCAGGTTCCAGGCGGCGTCGACCTTCGGCTGGAAGACCCTGTCCAGCCGCTCGGGGGTGAGCGCGGAGAGGACACCGTCGTCCAGGACACCGGCCGTGTGCACGACCGCCGTCAGCGGCTGCTCGAAGGACGCGATGAGCGCCTGGAGGGCGGCGCGGTCGGCGGCGTCGCACGCCTCGATCCGCACCTCCGCGCCCAACTCGGCCAACGTGTCCCGCAGTTCGGCAGCCCCGTCGGCCGCGATGCCGCGCCGGCTGGTCAGCACCAGGTGCCGCACGCCGTGCTCGGTGACCAGGTGCCGGGCCAGCAGGGCACCCAGGGTGCCCGTACCGCCCGTGATCAGCACCGTGCCGTCCGGGTCCGGGCCGCGACCCGTACCGGCGGGCGTGGCACGGGCGAGGCGCGGCGCGCCGACCGCCGACTCGCGGATCACCAGCTGCGGTTCACCGGACCCCGCCACCGCGGCGGCGATCTCGCCGGGCGTCGCGCTGTCGTCCGCGTCGACGAGGACGTACTGCCCCGGATTCTCCGACTGGGCCGACCGCACCAGCCCCCACACGGCGGCGGCGGCCGGGTCGGTGACGTCGCCGGCGGCACCCCGCGTGCGCAGCACCAGCGTCGTGGACTCCAGCTCGGGAGCGGCGGACCAGGTCTGTACGAGGTCCAGGGCGCGGACGGCGAGTTCACGCGCCCGCTCCGGCCCCTCGGCCGCCCGCGCCCGGGTGAGGTCGGCGATCACGACGGCGGGTACGTCGGCGCCCGCCCGTACCGCCGCGGCGAACTCCCGCGGATCGGTGTCGAGCACGGCGAAGGACGGGACCGTCCCCGAGACGGTGACGGGCACCTGCTCGACGCGGAACAGCGCGTCCTGCGCGAGGGCCCGGCCCGGCGCGAAGGCGTCCGGCGCCGACGGCCGGGTCACCAGACCGCCGATGACGGCGACGGGGGCGCCGGACGTGTCGGCCAGCTCCAGCCGGACGCCCTCGCCGTCCGCCGGGACCGCCCGCAGCCGGAGCGCGGAGGCGCCGGAGGCGTACAGGGCGACCTGGTTCCAGGCGAACGGCAGCCGTGTCCCGCCGCTGTCCGCGTCGAGGAAGCCGGTCGCCTGGAGGGCGGCGTCCAGCAGGGCCGGGTGGATGCCGAAGCCCTCCGGCGACTGGCCCTCGGGCAGCGCGACCTCCGCGAACAGCTCCTCGCCCTCGGTCCACACGGCCCGTACGCCCTGGAAGGCGGGCCCGTAGCCGTACCCTGCGGCGGCCTTCGCCTCGTAGAAGCCGTCCAGGGAGATCCGCTCGGCGCGGGCGGGCGGCCAGGCCGTCAGGTCGAACCCCGCGTGCTGCGGCTGCTCGGTGAGGGTGCCGCTGACGTGCCGCGTCCACGGAGTGTCCGGGCCGGCGTCCTGCGGGGCGGAGTAGACGCTGACGGAACGCCGCCCGTCGGCCGCCGCGCCGCCGACCACGACCTGGACACGGACGCCCTGCCGCTCGGACAGCACCAGCGGCGCCTCCATGACCAGCTCGTCGACCGCCCCGGCCCCGGCCTCGTCGCCGGCCCGCACCACCAGTTCGACCAGGGCCGCGCCGGGCACCAGAAGCGTGCCGCCGACGGCGTGGTCCGCGAGCCACGGGTGCGTACGGACCGACAGCACGCCGGTGGCCAGCACCCCGCCCGAGTCCGGCAGCGCCACCGAGGCACCCAGCACGGCGTGCCCGGCGGACGTGAGGCCCAGCGAGGCCGCGTCGGAGCGCGTGTCCAGCGGGCGCAGCCAGTACCAGTCGCGCTGGAAGGCGTACGTCGGCAGCTCCACCCGGCGTCCGCCGGCGGCCAGCGCGCCCAGCTCCGTGGGCAGCCCGGCCGCGAACAGCCGGCCGCCCGCCGTCACCGCGCTGTACGGCTCGGCGACACCCGTGCGCAGGAACGGCACGAACAGGGCGTCCGAGTCGTCCGCGACGCACTCCTGGCCCATCGCGGTCAGCACCCCGCCGGGGCCCAGCTCCAGGAACGCGGTGACACCCTGCTCCTGGAGCGCCGGAATCGCGTCGGCGAAGCGGACGGCGTCCCGGACGTGCCGGACCCAGTAGTCCGGGGAGGTCAGCTCCTCGGCGGTCGCCGGCTTGCCGGTGACATTTGAGACGACCCCGATACGCGGGGCGTTGTACGTCAGCCCGGCCGCGATCTGCCGGAACTCCTCCAGCATCGGGTCCATCAGCAGCGAGTGGAACGCATGGCTGACAGTGAGCCGCTTGGTCTTGCGGCCCTGCGCCTCGAAGACGGCGGCCACGGCCTCGGCGGCGGTCTCCGCACCGGAGACGACCACGGAGTTCGGCCCGTTGATCGCCGCGATGCCGACCTCGTCGGTCAGCAACGGCAGCACCTCGGCCTCCGTCGCCTGTACGGCGATCATCGCGCCGCCCGACGGCAGCGCCTGCATCAGCCGGCCACGAGCCGCCACCAGACGCGCCGCGTCCTCCAGGCTCCACACGCCGGCCACATGCGCGGCGGCCAGCTCACCGATCGAGTGACCGGCCACGAAGTCCGGGCGGACACCCCATGATTCGGCGAGCCTGAACAGCGCCACCTCGATCGCGAACAGCGCGGGCTGCGTGAACTCCGTACGGTTCAGCTCGTCGGCGTCCACGTCCTTCAGCGACTTCGGCAGATGCCGGTCCAGCTCCGCCACCACCGCGTCATACGCCTCCGCGAAGACCGGATACGTCGCGTACAGCTCCTGACCCATGCCGAGCCGCTGAGCGCCCTGGCCGGTGAAGAGCGCCGCGACCCTGCCGCCGCCCGTGGGGAAGGTCGGCGTCTGCCCCTCCGCGAGGGCGCGCAGTCCGGTGATGGCCTCGTCGCGGTCGGCGGCGACCACCACGGCCCGGTGCTCCAGCGCGGCCCGGCTCTCCACCAGGGACCAGGCCACGTCCAGCAGGCCGGCCGGGTCCTCGGCGAGGTGGTCGGCCAGGCGTGCGGCCTGGGCGCGCAGGGCCTTCGCCGAGCGGCCCGAGACGACGAGCGGGAGCGGGCCGGTGAACTCGCCCTGCTCCAGGGCGGGTTCCTCGACGTCAGGGGCCTCTTCGATGACGACGTGGGCGTTGGTGCCGCTGACACCGAAGGACGACACGCCCGCGCGGCGCGCCCGCCCTTCCTGGCGGGGCCACGGACGGGCCTCCGTCAGCAGCTCGACCGCACCCGCCGACCAGTCCACCTTCGGCGTCGGCTCGTCCACGTGCAGGGTCTTCGGCAGTTCCTCGTTGCGCAGCGCCATCACCATCTTGATCACGCCAGCGACACCGGCGGCGGACTGCGCGTGCCCGATGTTCGACTTCAGCGAGCCGAGCCACAGCGGGTGGTCCTCGGGCCGGTTCTGGCCGTACGTCGCGATGACGGCCTGGGCCTCGATCGGGTCGCCGAGCGAGGTGCCCGTGCCGTGCGCCTCGACGGTGTCCACGTCCGCGGGCGTCAGCCGGGCGTTCGCCAGGGCGGCCTTGATGACGCGCTGCTGGGAGGGGCCGTTGGGGGCGGTCAGGCCGTTGGAGGCGCCGTCCTGGTTGACCGCCGAGCCGCGGACGACGGCGAGCACCTGGTGTCCGTTGCGGCGGGCGTCGGACAGCCGCTCCAGGAGGAGGAGACCCGCGCCCTCGGACCAGTTGGTGCCGTCGGCGGTGGCCGCGAAGGCCTTGGCGCGGCCGTCCTTGGCGAGGCCCCGCTGGCGGGAGAACTCGACGAAGCCGTCCGGGGTGGCCATGACGGCGACGCCGCCGGCCAGGGCCATGGTGCACTCGCCGTTGCGCAGGGCCTGGGCGGCGAGGTGGATGGCGACGAGGGAGGACGAGCAGGCCGTCTCCACGGTCACCGCGGGGCCTTCGAGGCCGAGGGTGTAGGAGACGCGGCCCGCCGTCGCGCTGCCCGAGTTGCCGATGCCGAGCATTCCCTCCACGGACGGCGGGATGTGCCGTCCGGTGGGGGCGTAGTCGTGGTACATGACGCCGGTGAAGATGCCGATGCTCTGACCGCCCAGCGAGGTGGGGTCGATGCCGGCCCGCTCGAAGGTCTCCCAGGAGGTCTCCAGGAGGATCCGCTGCTGCGGGTTCATCGCCAGCGCCTCACGCGGGGAGATCCCGAAGAAGGCGGCGTCGAACTCCCCCGCTTCGTGCAGGAATCCGCCGTGCCGGGCGTAGGAGGTGCCGGTGTGGTCGGGGTCGTCGTCGAAGAGGTTGTCGAGGTCCCAGCCGCGGTTGTCGGGGAACTCGGTGATGGCGTCGACCCCGTCGGCGACCAGCCGCCACAGCCCCTCGGGGCCGGTGACGCCGCCGGGCAGCCTGCACCCCATGGCGACGATGGCGATCGGCTCGTGCCGCTCCTCCTCGATCTCACGGACCCGGCCGTTGGCGCGGCGCAGGTCGGTGAGGGCCTTCTTCAGGTACTCGCGGAGCTTGTCCTCGGTGTTTCCGGCGGTTCCGCCGTTCGCGGGGTTTCCGGTGCTGTTGCTCATGTCTGCCTCTGTGTCCTTTCGAAGATCGGTGTCGTCCGTTCAGGACAGACCGAGCTCGCTGTCGATGAGGGCGAACATCTCGTCGTCGGAGGCGGTGTCGAGGTCGAGCTGGTCCTCCTCCGCGGGCTGCTGGGCGGGGTGCAGGCTCTCCCACCGGTCGGTGAGCGCCTTCAGCCGCTGGGCGACCAGGTGGGCCTGGGCGACGAGGTCGTCGGCGGCGCCGGCCGGGCGGGCGGCCATGGCCCGCTCCAGGCGCTCCAGTTCGGTGAGGACGGAGAGTCCGTCGTCGGTCTGCGGCATCTCCGGCTCCAGTTGTTCGAGCAGCAGCTCGACGAGTGCCGCCGGGGTCGGGTGGTCGAAGACGAGCGTCGCGGGCAGCCGGACCCCGGTGGCCTCGGTGAGCCGGTTGCGGAACTCGACCGCGGTGAGCGAGTCGAAGCCCGCGTCCTTGAAGGCGCGGCCGGTGTCGATCGTGGCCGGGTTGGCCACCCCGAGCACTCCGGCGACCTGCACCCGCACCAGGTCGAGCAGCAGGTCGCGCCGCTCCTGCGGGGTGCGGCCGGCGAGCCGCTGGGCCAGCGTCTCGCCCGCCGGGGCGGCCGCGGACCTGGCGCTGCGGCGGGCCGGGGGCCGGACCAGGCCGTGCAGGATCGTCGGGACGGTGCCGCCTCCGGCCGCCTGGCCGCGCAGTTCGGCGAGGTCGAGCTTGGCCGGGACGAGCAGCGCCTGGGCGGAGCCGAGGGCCGCGTCGAACAGGGCCAGGCCTTCCGTGCCGGGCAGGCCGAGCATGCCGCCGCGCTTGCCCCGCTCGCGGTCGCCGCCGTCGAGGTGGGCGGTCATGCCGGTGGCCTCCGCCCACAGGCCCCAGGCGAGGGCGGTGCCGGGCAGCCCGGCGTCCCGGCGCAGCTGCGCGAGACCGTCGAGGAAGGCGTTGGCGGCCGCGTAGTTGGCCTGGCCGGGGTTGCCGAGGACACCGGCCGCGGACGAGTAGACCACGAAGGCGGACAGGTCCAGGTCCTTCGTCAGCTCGTGCAGGTTCCAGGCGGCGTCGACCTTCGGCTGGAAGACCCTGTCCAGCCGCTCGGGCGTGAGGGCGGAGAGGACACCGTCGTCCAGGACACCGGCCGTGTGCACGACCGCCGTCAGCGGCTGCTCGAAGGACGCGATGAGCGCCTGGAGGGCGGCGCGGTCGGCGGCGTCGCACGCCTCGACCCGCACCTCCGCGCCCAACTCGGCCAGCGAGTCCCGCAGGTCCGCAGCCCCGTCGGCCGCGATGCCGCGCCGGCTGGTCAGCACCAGGTGCCGCACGCCGTGCTCGGTGACCAGGTGCCCGGCCAGCAGGGCACCCAGGGTGCCCGTACCGCCCGTGATCAGCACCGTGCCGTCCGGGTCCAGGCGGCGGGTCTCGGCGGGCGTCTCCCGGGCGAGGCGCGGCGCGGTGGCCTCGCCGTCGCGCAGGGCCAGCTGGGACTCGCCGGTGGCGAGGGCGGCCGGCAGCAGACCGGCGGACCGCTCGTCGGTGTCGACCAGGACGATCCGGCCGGGGTTCTCCGACTGGGCGGTGCGGACCAGACCCCACACGGCGGTACCGGCCGGGTCGGTGACGTCCCGGACCGCTCCGCCGGTGCGGACGGCCAGCCGGGAGCCGTCGAACCGGGGCTCGGCGAGCCAGGCCTGGAGCACGGCCAGCGTCCGCGCGACCGCCTCGTGGGCGGCGGCGCTGTCGCCGCCCGTCCCGGAGACGTCCAGCAGCAGCAGTTCCGGCACCGACGCGGCCTCCGCCAGGGCCCGCACGGCGGCCGCGTCGGCGACCTCCGCGAGCGTGGCCCTGGTCTCCGTCGGCAGGGTCACCGGGATCCAGTCGACGCGGTACAGGGCGTCGTGGGCCGGGCCGCTCGCCGCGCCGAGCTGGTCGGCGGAGATCTCCCGCATGGCCAGGGTGCCGATGCCGGCGACCGGGGCGCCGGTGTGGTCGGCGAGGTCGAGGGCGAGGCCGTCGGCGCCGGAGCGGACCGCGCGGACGCGGAGGGCGGAGGCACCGGAGGCGTACAGGGCGACCTGGTTCCAGGCGAACGGCAGCTTGGTGACCCCGTCCTCGGCGGCGCCGAGGAAGCTGGTCGTCTGGAGGGCGGCGTCCAGCAGGGCCGGGTGGATGCCGAAGCCCTCCGGGGACTGGCCGTCGGGCAGGACGACCTCGGCGTACACCTCCTCGCCCTTGGTCCACACGGCCCGCACACCCTGGAACGCGGGCCCGTAGCCGTATCCGGCGGCGAGCTGACGGTCGTAGAAGCCGTCGAGGTCGACCGGTTCGGCCTGCGGCGGCGGCCAGCTGCCGAAGTCGAACCCGGCGTCCTGCGTCTGCTCGGCGAGGAAGCCGCTGACGTGGCGTGTCCACTCGGCCTCCGGGCCGGCGTCCTGCGGTGCCGAGTGGACGGCGACCGCACGGCGGCCCAGCTCGTCGAGGGCCGACACCGACACCTGGATCCGCACCCCGCCCTTCTCGGGCAGGACCAGTGGGGCCTCGATGACCAGTTCCTCGACCGCGCTGGTGCCGGCCTCGTCACCGGCCCGTACGACCAGCTCGACCAGGGCGGCGCCGGGCACCAGGATCGTGCCGCCGACGACGTGGTCGGCGAGCCACGGCTGGGTGCGCACCGACAGCAGGCCCGTCGCCAGCACCCCGCCCGACTCGGGCAGCGTCACCCAGGCCCCGACCAGCGGGTGGTCGGCGCCGGTGAGCCCGAGGGACGCGGCGTCGCCGGTGCCGCCCCAGACCTGCGGCCAGTACCAGTCGCGCTGGAAGGCGTACGTGGGCAGTTCGACGCGGCGGGCGCCGGTGCCGTCGAACAGCGCCTTCCAGTCGACCGCGCGTCCGGCCGCGTACACCGTGCCGAGCGCGGAGAGCAGCGCCTCGGCCTCGCCCCGGCCACGCCGCAGCAGGGTGGCGAGCCGGATGTCGGCACCGTCCAGGATCTCCTGGGCGAGGGCGGTGAGGACACCGTCGGGGCCGGCCTCCAGGAAGGTGGTCACCCCGAGCTCGTGCAGCGCGGCGACCCCGTCGGCGAAGCGGACGGCGTCCCGGACGTGCCGCACCCAGTAGTCCGGGGACGTCAGCTCCCCCGCCGTCGCCAGCTTGCCGGTCACGTTCGACACCACCCCGATACGCGGGGCGTTGTAGGTGAGCCCGGCCGCGATCTGCCGGAACTCCTCCAGCATCGGGTCCATCAGCAGCGAGTGGAACGCATGGCTGACCGTCAGACGCTTGGTCTTACGGCCCTGCGCCTCGAAAGCGGCGGCCACGGCCTCTGCGGCGGTGTCGACACCGGAGATCACCACCGACGTGGGCCCGTTGATCGCCGCGATACCCACCTCGTCGGTCAGCAACGGCAGCACCTCGGCCTCCGTCGCCTGCACCGCGATCATCGCGCCACCCGACGGCAGCGCCTGCATCAGCCGGCCACGAGCCGCCACCAGACGCGCCGCGTCCTCCAGGCTCCACACCCCGGCCACATGCGCGGCAGCCAGCTCACCGATCGAGTGACCCGCCACGAAGTCCGGACGGACACCCCATGATTCGGCGAGGCGGAACAGCGCCACCTCGATCGCGAACAGCGCGGGCTGCGTGAACTCCGTACGGTTCAGCTCGTCGGCGTCCACGTCCTTCAGCGACTTCCGCAGATACCGGTCCAGCTCCGCCACCACCGCGTCATACGCCTCCGCGAAGACCGGATACGTCGCGTACAGCTCCTGACCCATGCCGAGCCGCTGAGCGCCCTGGCCGGTGAACAGCACCGCCAGTCGGCCGTCGACGGTCGTCGGGCCGCTGTCGCCCGCCGCGAAGGTGCGCAGTCCGGCGATGGCCTCGTCGCGGTCCGCGGCGACCACCACGGCCCGGTGCTCCAGCGCGGCCCGGCTCTCCACCAGCGACCACGCCACGTCCAGCAGGCCGGCCGGGTCCTCGGCGAGGTGGTCGGCGAGCCGGTCCGCCTGTGCCTTGAGGGCCTGGACCGAGCGTGCGGAGACCACCAGCGGCAGCGGGCCGGTGAAGTCGCCCTGTTCCACGGCGGGTTCCTCGGCGTGCGGCGCCTCTTCGATGACGACGTGGGCGTTGGTGCCGCTGACACCGAAGGACGACACGCCGGCCCGGCGTGCGTGCCCCTCCTGGCGGGGCCACGGACGGGCCTCCGTCAGCAGCTCGACCGCACCCGCCGACCAGTCCACCTTCGGCGTCGGCTCGTCCACGTGCAGGGTCTTCGGCAGTTCCTCGTTGCGCAGCGCCATCACCATCTTGATCACGCTGGCGACACCGGCGGCGCCCTGGGAGTGGCCGATGTTGGACTTCACCGAGCCGAGCCACAGCGGGTCGCGGTCGTCGCGGCCCTGCCCGTAGGTGGCGAGGAGCGCCTGGGCCTCGATCGGGTCGCCGAGGGCGGTTCCGGTGCCGTGCGCCTCGACGGCGTCCACGTCGGCCGGGGTGAGACCGGCGTTGGCGAGGGCCTGCTTGATGACGCGCTGCTGGGACGGGCCGTTGGGGGCGGTCAGGCCGTTGGAGGCGCCGTCCTGGTTCACGGCCGTGCCGCGCACCACGGCGAGCACCTGGTGCCCGTTGCGGCGGGCGTCCGACAGCCGCTCCAGCAGGAGGACGCCGACGCCCTCGGACCAGGCGGTGCCGTCCGCTCCGGCGGAGAACGCCTTGACGCGGCCGTCCTTGGCGAGGCCCCGCTGGCGGGAGAACTCGACGAAGGTGTCCGGGGTGGCCATCACCATCGCGCCGCTCGCCAGCGCCATCGAGCACTCGCCGCCGCGCAGCGCCTGCACGGCCATGTGCATCGCGACGAGGGACGAGGAGCAGGCGGTGTCGACGCTGAGGGACGGGCCTTCCAGGCCGAGGGTGTAGGAGACGCGGCCGGAGGCGACGCTGCCCGCGGTGCCGGTCAGCCTGAGGCCCTGGAGTTCGGCGGGCGCCTGCTGGAGGCGGACGGTGTAGTCGTGGCTGATGATGCCGGTGAAGACGCCGGTGTCCGTGCCGCGCAGGGCGGCCGGGTCGATGCCGGCGCGCTCCAGGGTCTCCCAGGTGACCTCCAGCAGGAGCCGCTGCTGCGGGTCCATCGCCAGGGCCTCGCGCGGGGAGATCCCGAAGAAGCCCGCGTCGAACTCGCCGACGTCGTGGAGGAACGCGCCCCGGTCGACGTACGACTTGTCGACGGCGTCCGGGTCCGGGTCGAACAGGGTGTCCAGGTCCCAGCCCCGGTTGTCGGGGAAGCCGCCCATGACGTCGACGCCCTCGTCGACCAGCCGCCACAGCTGTTCGGGGCTGGTGACCCCGCCGGGGAAGCGGCAGCCCATGGCGACGATCGCGATCGGCTCGTCGGCGCCCGCCGTGTGCTGCGGGGTGGCCGCGGCGGCCACGGCCGGCTGGTCGTCGACGCCCAGCTCGGTGCCGATGTGGCGGGCGAGCACCGCCGGGGTCGGGTAGTCGAAGACGACGGTCGCCGACAGCCGCACGCCGGTGGCGGCGGACAGGCGGTTGCGGAGTTCGACGGAGGTCAGCGAGTCGAAACCGGCGTCCTTGAAGGCCTTCTCGCCGTCGATGGTGTGGGCGGCGGAGTGGCCGAGGACGGTCGCGGCCTGGGCGCGGACCAGGTCGAGCAGGTGCTGCTCCCGCTCCTCGGGGGAGAGCGCGGCCAGTTCCTGGACGAGCGAACCGGTCGACGCGGTCGCGGACCTGGCGGCCTGCCGGGTCTGCCGGACCAGGCCGCGCAGCAGCAGCGGCACCGGGCTGCCCGCCGCGCGGGCCTGGAGGCCGGCGAGGTCGAGGCGGGCCGGGACGAGCGCGGCCTCGGGCGAGCGCAGGCCCGCGTCGAAGAGGGCGTTGCCGGTCTCGGCGGTGATGCCGAGCATGCCGTCGCGCTTGTTGCGCTGGAGGGCGGCGCCGTCCAGGTTCTCGGTCATGGTGCTGGTCTCGGACCAGAAGCCCCAGGCGAGGGAGGTGCCGGGCAGGCCGAGCGCGCGGCGGTGCCGGGCGAGGCCGTCGAGGAAGCCGTTGGCGGCGGCGTAGTTGCCCTGGCCGGGGTTGCCGAAGACGCCGGAGGCGGACGAGTAGACCACGAAGGCGGACAGGTCCAGGTCCTTCGTCAGCTCGTGCAGGTTCCAGGCGGCGTCGGCCTTCGGCTGGAAGACCTTCGCCAGCCGTTCGGGGGTGAGTGCGGAGATCACGCCGTCGTCGAGGACGCCGGCCGTGTGCACGACCGCCGTCAGCGGCTGCTCGAAGGACGCGATGAGCGCCTTCAGGGCCGTGCGGTCGGAGGCGTCGCACGCCTCGATGCGCGCGTCTGCGCCCAGTCCGGCGAGTTCGCGGAGGAGTTCACCGGCGCCCTCCGCCGCCATGCCGCGGCGGCTGGTCAGCACCAGGTGCCGTACGCCGTGCTCCTCGGCCAGGTGCCGGGCCACGAGCCGGCCGAGGGTGCCGGTGCCGCCGGTGAGCAGGACCGTGCCCTCCGGGTCGAGGGGTCGCGGCACGGTGAGGACGACCTTGCCGATGTGCCGGGCCTGGCTGACGAAGCGGAAGGCCTCGGGGGCCTTGCGGACGTCCCAGGCCTTGACCGGCAGCGGGGCGAGCGCGCCCTGCTCGAAGAGGGCGACCAGGTCGGTGAGGATCTCCTGGACCCGGTCCGGGCCGGCCTCCACCAGGTCGAACGCCTGGTAGGCGACGCCGGGGCGGGTGGCCGCGACCTCGTCCGCGTCGCGGATGTCGGTCTTGCCCATCTCCAGGAAGCGTCCGCCGCGCGGCAGCAGGTCGAGCGAGGCGTCCACGAACTCGTGGGCGAGCGCGTCGAGGACGACGTCCACGCCACGGCCGCCGGTGGCCTCGAGGAAGCGTTCCTTGAAGGCGAGGTCGCGGGAGTTGCCGATGTGCCGCTCGTCGAGGCCGTTCGCGCGCAGCGCGTCCCACTTGCCGGGGCTGGCGGTGCCGAAGACCTCGGCGCCCGCGTGCCGGGCCAGCTGGACGGCGGCCATGCCGACACCGCCGGCGGCGGCATGGATCAGCACCGACTCGCCCGCGCCGAGGCCGGCCCGGTCGAACAGGCCGTAGTAGGCGGTGGTGAAGACGATGGGGACGCTCGCCGCCTGCTCGTACGTCCAGCCGGCGGGCATCCGCACCAGGTGGCGGTGGTCGGCCAGCGCCTGCGGGCCGAACCCGTCGCGGAGCAGGCCCATCACGCGGTCGCCGGGCCGCAGCGAGGTCACGCCGGGGCCGGTCTCCAGGACGACGCCCGCGCCCTCGCCGCCGAAGTGGGCGTTGCCCGGGTACATGCCGAGCGCGATGAGCACGTCGCGGAAGTTCAGGCCGGCCGCGCGGACCGCGATCCGGACCTGGCCCTCGGCGAGCGGCTCGCTCAGCTCGGGGCTGGGCAGCAGCGCCAGGTTCTCCAGGGTGCCGGTCTCGGTGACGTCCAGGTGCCAGGCGTCGGTGCCGGCCGGGACGGCGAGGGCGTCGGAGGCCGTGGCGCGGGCGAGACGCGGGGCGGTGACCCGGCCCGCGCGGATCGCCAGCTGCGCCTCGCCGGTGGCGAGGGCGGCGGGCAGGGCGGCGCGGGAGGCGGGCTCGTCGTCGAGGGCGACCACGACGATCCGGTCGGGGTTCTCGGACTGGGCGGAGCGCAGCAGGCCCCACACGGCCGAGGCGGCCGGGTCGGTGAGCGGGTCGCGGGTGAGGACGACGAGCCGGTCGTCCTCGGTTTCCAGGTGGCTCTGCAGGGCGGCGAGGACCCGGGCCGTCAGGTCGAGCGCGGCCGCGGGGCCTTCGCCGGTGGCCGGCTCGGTGAAGTCGGCGACGGCGTCGTCGGTGCCGGCGGCGTCCTCCTCCGTGGCCACCGGCGTCCAGTCGACCAGGAACAGCGCGTCGTGGACGGGGGTGCGGGCGGCGCCGAGCTGGTCGGCGGCGACCGGGCGCAGCACCATCGAGCCGACGGCGGCGACGGGCGCGCCGGAGGCGTCGGCCAGTTCCAGGGAGACGCCGTCGGAGCCGGCGGGGATCGCGCGGACCCGCAGCGCGGTGGCGCCGGAGGCGTACAGGGCGACCTGGTTCCAGGCGAACGGCAGCCGTGTCTGCTCGGCGTCGGCCTCCTGGCCGGGGCAGAACGTGCCGGACTGCAGCGCGGCGTCCAGGAGCGCCGGGTGCAGGCCGAAGCGGGCGGCTTCGGCGGCGGCCTCGTCGGGCAGCGCGATCTCGGCGAACACCTCGTCGCCGCGCCGCCAGACCTGCCGTACGCCCTGGAAGACCGGCCCGTAGTGGAGTCCGGCGGCGGCCCGGCCCTCGTAGAAGCCGTCCAGGTCGGCCTTCTCGGCCTGCGCGGGCGGCCAGGCGGTGAAGTCGAAGGCGGGGGCCTGCGGCTGTTCGGTGAGGGTGCCGGTGACGTGCCGGGTCCACGGGGTCTCCGAGCCGGTGTCCTGCGGGGTGGAGTAGAGGCTGACGGTGCGCCGTCCGTCCTCGGCGCCGCCGACGACGACCTGGACGCGTACGCCGCCGCGCTCCGGCAGGACCAGCGGGGCCTCGATGACGAGTTCCTCGACCGCGCCGGCGCCGACCTCGTCACCGGCCCGTACGACCAGCTCGATCAGCGCGGCGCCCGGCACCAGGACGGTGCCCGAGACGGCGTGGTCGGCGAGCCACGGGTGGCTGCGCAGCGACAGCAGACCGGTGGCGAGCACCCCGCCGGAGTCGGGCAGCTGGGTGACCGCGCCGAGCAGCGGGTGCCCGGCGCCGGCGAGTCCGGCACCGGAGACGTCGGCCGCTCCGCCGGCGTCCTCCAGCCAGTACCGCTCGCGCTGGAAGGCGTACGTCGGCAGCTCGACGCGGCGGGCGTCCGTACCGGCGAGGGCGTTCTCCCGGTCGAGCGCCGCGCCGTGCTCGAAGAGCCTGCCGAGGGCGGTCATGGCGGCCCGCGGCTCGGGAACGCCGCCGCGCAGCACGGTGACGAACGCGGTGCCGTCGGCGTCCGGGAGGCAGCCCTGGGCGAGGGCGGTGAGGACACCGTCGGGGCCGGCCTCCAGGAAGGTGGTCACGCCGAGTTCGTGCAGGATGGCGACCCCGTCGGCGAAGCGAACGGCGTCCCGGACGTGCCGGACCCAGTAGTCCGGGGAGGTCAGCTCCTCGGCGGTCGCCAGCTTGCCGGTCACGTTGGAGACGACACCGATACGCGGGGCGTTGTAGGTGAGCCCGGCCGCGATCTGCCGGAACTCCTCCAGCATCGGGTCCATCAGCAGCGAGTGGAACGCATGACTGACCGTCAGCCGCTTGGTCTTGCGGCCCTGCGCCTCGAACGCGGCGGCCACGGCCTCGGCGGCGCTCTCCGCACCGGAGACGACCACGGAGTTCGGCCCGTTGATCGCCGCGATACCTACCTGGTCGGTCAGCAACGGCAGCACCTCGGCCTCCGTCGCCTGCACCGCGATCATCGCGCCACCCGCCGGCAGCGCCTGCATCAGCCGGCCACGAGCCGCCACCAGACGCGCCGCGTCCTCCAGACTCCACACCCCGGCCACATGCGCGGCCGCCAGCTCACCGATCGAGTGACCCGCCACGAAGTCCGGACGAACCCCCCACGACTCCGCGAGGCGGAACAGCGCCACCTCGATCGCGAACAGCGCGGGCTGCGTGAACTCCGTACGGTTCAGCTCCTCCGCGTCCTCGGTGATCACATCCTTGAGCGGCTTGGGCAGGTGCCGGTCCAGCTCCGCCACCACCGTGTCGAACGCCTCGGCGAACACGGGGAAGCGGGTGTACAGCTCCTGGCCCATGCCGAGGCGCTGGGCGCCCTGGCCGGTGAACAGCACGGCGAGCCTGCCGTCGGCGGCCACCGTCCCGCCCTCGCCGTCGGCGATCCGGCGCAGTCCGGCGACGGCCTCGGTCAGGTCGTCGGCGACGACCGCGGCGCGGTGTTCCAGGGCGGCGCGGGAGGTGAGCAGCGACCAGGCCACGTCCCGGAGGTCGGCCGGGTCGTCGGTGAGGCGGTCGGCCAGGCGTGCGGCCTGGGCGCGCAGGGCCTGCTCGGAGCGGCCGGACACCACCAGGGGCAGCGGGCCGGTGAACTCGTCGCGTTCGGCGGGGACTTCGTCGGCTGCCGGGGCCTCCTCGACGACGACGTGGGCGTTGGTGCCGCTCACACCGAAGGACGACACGCCCGCGCGGCGCGCGCGCCCCTCGCGGCGGGGCCAGGGGCGGGCCTCCGTCAGCAGTTCGACCGCGCCCGCCGACCAGTCCACCTTCGGCGTCGGCTCGTCCACGTGCAGGGTCCTGGGCAGCTGCTCGTTGCGCAGCGCCATCACCATCTTGATGACACCGGCGACACCGGCGGCGGCCTGCGCGTGCCCGATGTTCGACTTGAGGGAGCCGAGCCACAGCGGCCGGTCCTGCGGCCGGTTCTGCCCGTACGTGGCGATGACGGCCTGGGCCTCGATCGGGTCGCCGAGCGTGGTGCCGGTGCCGTGCGCCTCGACCGTGTCCACGTCCGCGGGGGTCAGCCGGGCGCTCGCCAGGGCCTGGCGGATCACTCGTTCCTGGGAGGGGCCGTTGGGGGCGGTGAGTCCGTTGGAGGCGCCGTCCTGGTTCACGGCGGAGCCGCGGACGACGGCGAGCACCGGGTGCCCGTTGCGGCGGGCGTCCGACAGCCGCTCCAGCAGGACCACGGCGACGCCCTCGGACCAGGCGGTGCCGTCCGCGGCGGCGGAGAAGGCCTTGGCGCGGCCGTCGACGGCGAGGCCGCGCTGGCGGGAGAACTCCACGAAGACGCCGGGGGTCGGCATCAGGGCCGCGCCGCCCGCGAGCGCCATGGAGCACTCGCCGCCGCGCAGCGCCTGCACGGCCAGGTGCAGGGCGACCAGGGAGGACGAGCAGGCGGTGTCGACGGTGAGGGCGGGGCCTTCCAGGCCGAGGGTGTAGGAGACGCGGCCGGAGGCGACGCTGCCGGCGATGCCGATGCCGAGGTAGCCCTCGGTGCCCTCGGGGACCTGGTGGATGTCGCTGCCGTAGTCGTGGTGCATGAGGCCGCTGAAGACGCCGATGTGCGAGCCGCCCAGCGAGGTCGGGTCGATCCCGGCCCGCTCGAAGGTCTCCCACGAGGTCTCCAGCAGGAGGCGCTGCTGCGGGTCCATCGCGACGGCCTCACGCGGGGAGATCCCGAAGAAGCCCGCGTCGAAGTCGGCGATCTGCGGCAGGAATCCGCCGTGCCGGGTGTAGGAGGTGCCGGGGTGGTCGGGGTCGGGGTGGTAGAGGCCGTCCAGGTCCCAGCCGCGGTTGTCGGGGAACTCGCTGATGGCGTCGACGCCGTCGGCGACCAGCCGCCACAGCTCCTCGGGGGTGACCGCGCCGCCGGGCAGCCGGCAGCCCATCGCGACGATCGCGATCGGCTCGTCGGAGACGGCGAGTTCGGGCAGCTCGGCCGGGGAGTCGCCGGCCGGGGAGGCGAACAGGCGGCGCCGCAGGTAGGCGGCGACCGCGACCGGCTTGGGGTGGTCGAAGGCGAGGGTGACGGGCAGGTGGAGCCCGGAGTCGTCGGTGAGGCGGTTGCGCAGTTCGACGGCGGTGGCGGAGGTGAAGCCCAGCTCCTTGAAGCTGCGCGCCGGGTCGAACGAGGTCAGGCCGGTGATGGCGCGGACCTGGGTGGCGACCAGCTCCAGCAGGACCCGGTCCTGCTCGGCCTCGGGCAGCCCGGCCAGGCGCGCCCGCAGCGCGTCGGTGGAGTCCTCGTCGGGTGCGGCGGCCGTGCTGGTGGGGGTGTCGACGACGTCCTCGAACAGCGCGGGCAGCCGGTCGGCCGCCAGCGGATCGAGGCGTACGGCGGTCAGCTGGGCCTGGGCGACGGTGTGCGCGGCGTCGAACATGGCCAGCGCCTCGGGGGTGCCCAAAGTGCCGGTGCCTGCCGGGGCGGGGCCGGAGGCGGTGTCGGCGGTGCCGTCCCAGGGGCCGAGCGCGAAGGACAGGGCGGGCAGGCCGAGGGCGTGGCGGTGGCCGGCGAGCGCGTCGACGGCGGCGGACGCGGCGGCGGCGTGGCCGTGGCCGGGCGTGCCGAGCAGGCCGTCCGCGGTGGGCACCAGGACGAAGGTGGCGAGGGTGGAGTTCTTGGTGAAGTCGTGCAGGGCGAGGGCGCCCTGGACGGCCTGGCGGCGCCCGCGTTCGGTGTCCAGGTCCTCGCGGCCCGCGGTGTGCACGATCGCGGTGACGGGGGCGGGCGCCTTCGGGAACAGCTTGGCGAGGGCCTTGCGGTCGGCGACGTCGGCGGCCTCCAGGCGCACCTCGACGCCCGCGCGGGCGAGGTCGTCGCGCAGGGCGACGGCGGCGGCGTCCTTGCGGCCGCCCCGGCTGACCAGCAGCACCCGGCGCGCCCGGTACACGGCGACGAGGTGGCGGGCGAGGTGTTCGGCGGCGACCCCGTCGGCGCCGGTGACCAGGACGGTGCCGCTGGTGTCGGGGGCGGTGGCGCGGTTGCCGTGGGCGGTGGTCGCGGCGGCGCGGACCACGCGGGGGCGCAGGACGACGCCGTCGCGGACGGCGGTCTGCGGTTCGCCGGAGGACGCGGCGAGCGCGAGGGCGGCGGCGAGGCGGGGCTCGTCGGTCTCCTCGTCGGCGCCGAGGTCGACGATCAGGAACCGGTCGGGGTGGGCCGACTGGTAGGCGCGGACCAGGCCCCACACGGCGGCGTGGGCGAGGCCGTCGAGAGCGTCGTCGGGGCCGGTGGCGACGGCGTCGCGGGTGGCGAGGAGCAGCGGGACGCCGGCGGTGCGTTCCTCGGCGAGCCAGCCGTCCAGGGTCTCGGTGAGCCGGGCGGTCAGCGCCTCGGCGGCCTCGGCGCGGCGGGCCGCCCCGGTGCCGTGGGTGTCGTCGCCGAGCAGCAGGACGGCGACGTCGGGGGCGTCGGCTCCGCCGGCGAGTTCCTCGACGAGGGCGTCGAGGGCGTCGATGCCGCAGGTGGCGTCGACGTCGGCGAGCGCGGCGAGGCCGCCGAGGGAGAGGTGGGTGTCGACGGTGTGGCCCAGCTCCTGGAGGGCGGCGGCGAGCCCGGTGCCGTAGATGTCTCCGGCGAGCGCCCAGCGGGCGGGGGCGGCCGGCGGGGCCGGGACGGAGGGCAGGGGCAGCCAGTCGGTGCGGAACAGGGCGGCGTAGCGGCCGTCGCCGGAGGCGCGCAGCCGGGCCGGGCGGGCCGGCAGCACATGGCGCATGATCTTGCCGGAGGCGGTACGCGGGATGCGTTCGACCTCGTACAGCTCCTCGGGGACCTTGTAGTACGCCAGGTTCTCCCGGCAGGCGTCGAACAGCCGCTCCAGGTCCAGGCCCTGGGGGCCGGGGACGAGGAAGGCGACCGGGACCTCGCCGAGGACGTCGTGGGGGCGGCCGGCGACGGCGACGTCGGCGACGCCGGGCACGGTCCGCAGCACCTCCTCGACCTCACCGGGGTGGATGTTCTCGCCGCCGCGGATGATCAGTTCCTTGATGCGGCCGGTGACGGTGAAGTAGCCCTGCTCGTCGCGGCGGGCCAGGTCGCCGGTGCGGAACCAGCCGTCCTGGAGGGCGGCGGCGGTGGCCTCGGGCTGGTTGTGGTAGCCGACCATGACGCTGGCGCCCTTGACCCAGACCTCGCCCTCCTCCCCGACGGGCACGTCCTCGCCGGTGTCCGGGTCGACCAGACGCACGTCGAGGCCGGGCACGGGCAGGCCGCAGGAGCCCTCGACGCGGGCGCCGGTGGGCCAGTTGATGGTGATGGAGCCGCAGGTCTCGGTGGAGCCGTAGGCGTCGAGCAGCGGCGCGCCGAAGGTGTCCTCGAAGGCGCGGCGCAGCTCGGCGGTGGTGATGGCCCCGCCGACCAGGCACATCCGCAGTTCGGGGGCGGTGAAGCCGCGCTCGCGGGCGGCCTGCACGAGGTAGTGGTACATCGTCGGCACACCGGCGAGGAAGGTGGCCTTCTCCTCGCGTACGGCGTCCAGGATGTCCCCGGCGGAGAAGCCGTCGACGATCCGGGCGGTGGCGCCGACGGCCGTCACGGTCAGCACGCAGACGATGTGGGCGAGGCTGTGGAAGAGCGGCAGCGGCCAGACGACCCGGTCCTCGTGGGTGAGGCCGGGGATGGGGGCGTAGCAGGCGGCCACCGAGGTCAGGCAGTTGCGCTGGGTGGACAGCACGCCCTTCGGCTTGCCGGTGGTGCCGGAGGTGTAGAGCATCCAGGCGACGTCGTCGAGGCCGAGGTCGTCACGGGCCGGCTCGGCCGGCTCGGTCTCCGCGAGCGTCTCGAAGTGGACGGTGCCGGAAGGGGCGCCCACCGGTATGCCCTCGTCGCCGGTGACGACGACCTTCAGCTGCGGCCGGTCCTCGGCCAGCCGGGAGACGACCTCCATCAGCGCGGGCTCGGTGATCAGGACGCGGGCACCGCTGTCGTCGAGGAGGTAGGCGAGTTCGGCCTCGGTGAGGCGCGGGTTGAGGGGGACGCCGACGGCCGCCGCACGGGTGATGGCGAGGTAGCTCTCGACGAACTCCACGCTGTTGCCGTGCAGGATCGCGGCGCGGTCGCCCGGTTGCAGTCGCAGACCGGCCAGATGACCGGCGAGCCTTCGAGTGCGGGCCTCCAGTTCGGCGTGACTCACACTCCGCCGCGCATCGCGGTACGCGACCTTGGCCCCGAAGCGATCGGCGTTCGCCCTCAGCAACTCGGGCACCGGCCGGATCAACTCGGTTCGCAGCATGGCGGACACCTCTCGTCGAGTGAAAGACTTCTGCAGCGGAGACAACAGCGTCACATTTCCGCCGCCGATCGGATCCACTATCAACCCCCCTAAGAGGGCCCTGCATTGCCGTCGAAAGGGTTACGGAGATAGGGGTGTGTGACTCAATGCGAAGGTAATTGACCCTGATCAAAAGCCACGCCAGAAATGACGATCGGAGGAGTTGGCCATGATCTCGATTTCCCGGATGCAGGCCCCGGCGATTTCCGGAAGGACCCGGCTGTTCGCGGTTCTCGGTGATCCGGTTCAGCAGGTGCGGGCGCCGGAAATGCTGAATCCGGTGTTCGCCGAACTCGGCCTGGACGCGGTGCTGGTGCCGGTGCACGCGCCCGTCGCCCATCTCGGCGAGGTGGTGCGCGGGCTGCAGCGCGCGGCCAACGTGGACGGGCTGCTGGTGACCGTCCCGCACAAGGCGGCGGTGCGCGAGTTCGCCGAGGTGCACAGTGCGGCGGTGCGGCTGGCGGGTGGCGCGAACGCGCTGCGGCGCGGGCCGGACGGCCGCTGGCACGCGGAGAACTTCGACGGCGCCGGCTTCGTGGCGGGCCTGGTCGCGGCGGGCCACGCACCCGCCGGGAAGCGGGTGACCCTGCTGGGGGCGGGCGGCGCGGGCGGCGCGATCGCGGCGGCGCTGGTGACCGCGCGGGTGGCGTCCCTGGACGTGGTGGACGTGGACGCGGACCGGGTGGGGGCCGTCCTGGCCCGCCTGGCACCGCACGCCGGGGGCCGGGTCCGCGCGGGCACCCCCGCCGCCGTAGGCACCTCGGACCTGGTCGTCAACGCGACCCCGCTGGGCCTGCGCGAGACCGACCCGCTGCCCTTCGACCCGGCGGAGCTGTCACCCGGCACGATCGTCGCGGACATCATCATGAAGCCCCGGGAGACCCGCCTCCTGCGGACCGCGTCGGCGCTGGGCCTGCCGGTCCACCACGGCGACGGCATGCTGTCGCACCAGCTGCGCATGTACCGGGAGTTCTTCGAGCTGGGCTGACCCCGCGGGCCCCCCGGCACCCCGTCGCGCGGGGCCGCGCGGCACCCCCGGCCGGCCACGCCGCCGCAGTTCCCGCCCAGTGCCGTCACGGTTCCCTCCCCGTGGCCGGGACCTTCTTAGCCTGCCGTCATGAATCCAACCATCGGCGACATGACGGCCCAGGAAGCCCACGGCTCCCCCACCCCCCGGTTCCCCGAAGACATCGACGCCCAGGTGAAGGCCGCGGTGGCGCGGCCGGCCGCCCAGCAGCCCGAGTGGCCGGATCCCTCCCGCGCCCGCGCGGCCCGCGACGCCCTGACCCAGCTCCCGCCCCTCGTCGTACCGGGAGAGGTGGACCGCCTCCAGGACCGGCTCTCCCGCGTCGCGAACGGCCAGGGCTTCCTGCTCCAGGCCGGCGACTGCGCGGAGACCTTCGACGGCAACACCGAGTCCCACGTCACCGCGAACATGCGCACCCTGCTCCAGATGGCCGTGGTGCTGACGTACGCCGCGAGCGTCCCGGTCGTGAAGATCGGCCGGATCGCCGGGCAGTACGCCAAGCCCCGCTCCAACTCCACGGACGCGCTGGGCCTGCCGGTGTACCGCGGCGACATCGTCAACTCCCTCGACCCGAGCCCCGGCGCCCGCGTGCCCGACCCGTCCCGGATGCTGCGCGCGTACGCCAACTCGGCCGCGTCCCTCAACCTGGTCCGCGCGCTGTCCGGTTCGGGCCTGGCCGACCTGGGCCGGGTGCACGACTGGAACCGTGACTTCGTGCGCACCTCTCCCGCGGGCGAGCGCTACGAGGCGCTGGCCGCGGAGATCGACCGCGGTCTCGCCTTCATGACCGCCTCGGGGGCCGACCACGGCGCCCTGCACACCACGGAGATCTACGCCAGCCACGAGGCGCTGCTGGTGGAGTACGAGGACGGGCTGCTGCGCTGGGCGGCCTCCCCGGCCGGCGAGAAGCGGCTGTACGGCCTGTCCTCGCACATGCTGTGGATCGGCGAACGCACCCGTCAGCTGGACGGCACCCACATCGCCCTGGCCTCGCTGCTGGCCAACCCGATCGGTCTGAAGCTGGGCCCGGGCACGACGCCCGAGCAGGCCGTGGAGTACGTGGAACGGCTCGACCCGGACAACGTGCCCGGCCGGGTCACCCTGATCAGCCGGATGGGCAACGGCAAGGTCCGTGACGTGCTGCCGGGGCTCGTGGAGAAGGTGGAGGCGAGCGGGCACCGCGTGGTGTGGCAGTGCGACCCGATGCACGGCAACACCGTTGAGGCGGCGAGCGGCTACAAGACCCGCCACTTCGACCGCATCCTGGACGAGGTGAAGGGCTTCTTCGAGGTGCACAAGGCTCTCGGCACCCATCCGGGCGGCCTGCACATCGAGCTGACCGGCGACGACGTCACCGAGTGCCTGGGCGGTGCCGAGGAGATCGACGAGCAGGCGCTGGCCCAGCGGTACGAGACCAGCTGCGACCCGCGGCTGAATCCGAAGCAGTCGGTCGAACTGGCCTTCCTGGTGGCCGAGATGCTCCAGGCATGAGCCCAGGCTCTGAACAGCGCGAAGGGGGCGCCCGGAGAATTCCGGGCGCCCCCTTTTCCCGGCGCTCACTCGGGGATCAGTGCGGGGTGGTGCCAGGCGAGCGCGGTATAGCGTTCGGCGCGGTCCGTGGTGCTCTCGTTCGGGGTTCCGGAGTACGACCGGAGGTTCCCGGTGAAAATGTTGATCGCGGCGTCGAGCGCGACGTTGAGCCCGATGCGCGGGTCTTCCTCGACGGTGGAATCGGTGTGCTGTACCGGCATTTTCCTGACCCTCCCTGAATGGCCGCGAAGAATGGCCGCGGAACGTTCCTTCATTTCTTCGTTCCCTGTGAAGAAAGTAGAAGTTCCGGCTGTTTCAGGGATCCCCTAGCCCACCCCAGAGGTTTCTGGAATTACCGCCAGGTGTGCGGTCAGACGAGCTGGGGCCGGCGGCCGAGGAGGCGCGGCTCCTGGTTGAGGATCGCGCGCTCCAGCTCCTGGAGGTCCCGCGTCGGGTCGAGGCCGTGGACGTCGACCAGCGCCTGCCGGGTGCGGCGGTACGCGGCCAGCGCCTCGGTCTGCTGACCGCAGCGGTAGAGGGCGAGCATCAGCTGGTGGCAGAGCCGCTCCCGGGTGGGCACGGCGGACGCCATCTGCTCCAGTTCGCAGACCAGTTCACGGTGCCGGCCGAGCTCCAGTCCGGCGGCGGCCCAGTCCTCGTAGACCGTCAGCCGCTCCCGCTCCAGCTGGGCGAAGGTCGGCCAGCTGATGCCGGTCTCGGCGAGGTCGACGAGGACCGAGTCCCGCCACAGGGCGAGGGCCTGGGTGAGCGAGTCGACGGCCGCGTCCGGGAGACCGGCGGCGAGTTCGGCACGCCCCTGGGCGGCGAGCCGGCGGAAGCGGAACGCGTCGACGGTCTCCGGCTCCAGGCGCAGCTGGTAGCCGTGCGGCGCGGTGGTCAGACGCACCCCGTCGCCCTCCAGGTCCGCCTGCTCGAAGAGCCTGCGGATGCCCGAGACCGCGTTCTGCACCATCTTCCGGGAGGTCGTCGGCGCGTCGTCGCCCCAGAGGGCGGTGACCAGCCGGCTGGTGGCGACGGTCTTGTTCGGGTTGAGCAGGAGATAGCCGAGGGTGGCCCGTTGGATGATCCCCCCGAGAGGCAGTGCCCGGTCTGCGGTGATCAGTTCGAGCGGACCGAGAAGGTTGAACCGCATACTATCCCCCACGCGTTGGATGACTTCCTCATCGACACCCCCTAGAAAACAAACCGGCCCCGCTGTTTGTCAAGTCGATTGGGTGGAACGGTCGCATGGAGCTCGGGGTCGACCGTACGCGAGTGGCAGCATAAGTAGTGGTAAGTGCTCATAAATCGGACGCCTGTAGCGTGCACGTGCACATCCCCAGGTCGACCCCGGGCACAAAAAACAGCGAAGACAGTTTGATTAAGAGTCACCTGGCGGTCATGCAGGGCGCCTTCTCGATGGCGGCGCGTCCCGCGGCCACGAACAGATCCCGGGCCGCCGGACCCACCACACGCGGCAGCAGCAGGGTCCAGATGCGCGTCAGAGTGGCCCGCTCCAGCCAGCGGTGGTCCCGGCCACCCAGGGCCTCCAGGCCCGCCGCGACGGCCACCACGGCCGCCGACAGGTCCCCTGTGACCACACCGGGCATCAACGCGCCCTCGCGTGCGGCCCGTTCGACCGTGGCCTCGACCCAGGACTGCCACTCCCGGCGCAGATCGCGGGTGTGCTCGGAGCGCTCGGGGTGCGAGCCGAGCGCGAAACCGGCGCGCAGGACCACGTCCTGGGCCAGCCCCTGCACCAGGTCGTGACTGGCGTCGATGAGCACCTGGAGGGAGAGCGCGTCGCGCTGCCGGGTGATCCACCGCAGCCGCTCGCCGGCCACGCCCACCACCGCGTCCAGCAGCGCCGCCTTGTTGGCGAAGTGGAAGTGCAGGGCACCGCTGCTGACCCCGGCCTTGGCACTGATGGTGGCGAGCGAGGCCACCTCGAACCCGTCCCGGTCGAACAGCTCGGCCGCGGCGTCGATGAGTGCGTTGCGCGTCCGTATCGCGCGTTCCTGCTTGGCCATGGCGAACTCCGTTGCTCCCCTGGGGGTCAGTGCTGCGGAAGACGGGGTTCCGTTCAGTAGCCGTCCGGTAGCCGCAGACAACCACCTTAACAAACCGGGCTCGCGGTTTATCTACCCCGTAGACCCCGCCGTCTGCGAAAAGCCCGGAAATCAACCCCCGGGTGACCGACGCGGCGGCGACCCGTGGAGCGGCGATGAGCCGCCGATGGACCGTCACACCCGGGGCCCACCCTCCCCTTGCCCGCACGCGCACAAGCAAACGGGGCCCGCGAGAACGGGCCCCGTCGTATACGGGCGGCAGCCGTGCGGCCGGACGCCGTCACGGCACGCCGGACACGGACTCCTCTCTCAGGACGGCCGTTCGGCCGCCACCGGCCACGTCAAGGTTGGCGCGATCCTGTCGGCTATCCCCGCAGCAGCACCGGCAGCGCTCCGAAGCCGTTCAGCAGGAACGTCGGCAGCGGGCGCAGCTCCTCCTCCGGGCAGCCGAGGGCCAGGTCGGGGAAGCGTTCGAAGAGGGCGCGGAAGGCGATGGTGGCCTCCAGGACGGCGAGCGGGGCGCCGAGGCAGCGGTGCACGCCGTGGCCGAAGCCCAGGACGTCGCGACCGGTGCGCAGCAGATCGAACCGAGCGGCGTCCTCCCCGTGCCGCTCGGGATCGCGTCCGGCCGCCGCAAAGCTGACGAGGATGGGGTCGCCCCGCCGGATCGGCACGCCGTCGAGGTCGATGTCCTCCACGGCGAACCGCATCGGCGAGTAGGACGCGGGGCTGTGCACGCGAAGCGTCTCGTCGACCACGTCCTCCCAGCCGGCGCGCCCGGCGCGGACGTGCTCCAGCTGCTCCGGGTGGGTCAGCAGCGAGCCCGCGCCGTTGACGATGAGCGTGGACGTGGTGTCCTGGCCGGCCGCGATCATCAGGAAAAGCGTACCGAGCAGTTCGTTCTCGCTGAGCCGGTCGCCGTCGTCGCGCGCGGCGATCAGCGAGGAGGTCAGATCGTCGCCGGGCTCCCGGCGCTTGGCGGACACCAGCTCGGCGAGCAGCCGGAAGGCGGTGCCGCGGGCGGCCTCCATGGTCTGGGCCGTGACGCTGGAGGAGAACACCACGCGCAGCGCGGCGCACAGCGCGGTCCGCATCTCCCCCTCCTCGACGCCGAACAGTTCGCAGACGACCTGGAGCGGCAGCACCTCGGCGAAGGCCGAGCGGAGTTCCACCGTCCCGCCGTCGGATCCGGCGTCGATCGTGTCGAGGAGGGCGGCGGTCATCTGCTCGACGCGGGGCCTCAGCGCGGCCGTCCGGCGGGCGGTGAAGGCGCCGGCGACGAGTCTTCGCAGACGGGCGTGGTCGGTGCCGTACGCGAAGAGCATGTTCTCGTTGGCCACCCAGGGGAACAGCGGCCAGTCGGGCGTGATCCGCCCCTCGACGAAAGCGGGCCAGTGGCGGCGCGCGTCCTTGGAGACCCGGGGATCCAGCAGCAGCCGTTCCACGTACTCCTGCCGGACGACCGCCCAGGCCCGTACCCCGCCCGGCAGTTCGACCTCGACGGCCGGACCCCGTTCGCGCAGCATCGCGGCCTCGGCCGGGATGTCCCTTCCGGTCACGTCCAGCGTGTAGAGACCAGAAGTAACGTTCATTCTGTTGTACTCCGTTCGGTCGTAGTCGCGTTCCGTTGCAGTCGTACGCACACACACCGAGGAGAACGAGGGGGCCCGGCGGCGCCCCTCCCCCCGTGGCGCCGGTCCGCCGGCCGGTGCTGGTCCACCGGACGGTCGGCACACGGCTCACCGCCGGCCGGCGGCCGGGCGGCTTCCTAGCCGGACCCGGGGCACGCCGGCCCGCGTCACATCACGCCGGCCGGCGTCGGATCACGCGGGCCGGCAACGGCTCATGCCGTGGCGGCGGCCTCGGCCGCCAGTCGCTCGTCGCGCAGCCGGACCGCCTCCTCGTAGACCTGCTCCGCGCGGTCGCGCGAGAAGTCCAGCCGCAGCAGCACGCCGGGTACGGCGATGGCGGCGATGAGGTTCCCCATGAGGTCCAGCACCCGTTCGACCATGTCCGCGTGCCCGGTCATGATCTTGGAGAGCACCTGGACGCCGGTGAAACTGCTGGTGAACAAGGTGGCCGTGGAGGCCACGTCGACGTGCGGCAGCAGCTCGCCGGCCGCCTTGGCCCGGGCCAGCACGTCCATGTTGTGGTTGATCCACCCCTGCATGGGCACCCTGCGGTCCAGTCCGTCCAGCGGGGAGCCCTGGTCCACGGTGAGCCGGATGCTGCCGCGCACCATGGGGTCGCCGAGCCGCAGCATGTGGGCCAGGAGCAGCGCCTCGTCGAGGCTCTGCTGGAGGAACAGCTCCTGCGGCGGCACCGGGGGCAGCGCGGACACCTGCGCGGCCAGCACCTCCTGGGCGAGTTCCTCCTTGGAGGAGAAGTGGAAGTACAGCGCCCCCTTGGTCACGCCGCACTTCTTCAGGACCTCCGAGATGGTCGCCGCCTCGTAGCCGACCTCGTCGAACAGTTCCGCCGCCGCCTTGACGATCTTCTGGCGCGTACGGATGGCCCGCTCCTGCTGTGCCACTGCATCCCTCCGTCACCTCTCGGCAGGAAGAGACCGAGTGGTTTGTATTCCTATGGCCCTCATGGAGTGATGAGTTGCCGCCCGGCCGCCCCACCCCCGTCGTCCCAGACCGGGCGCGCGAAACCGGTCAATTCACACGTCCGACCGGAACAATAAAACCACCCAGCCGGTTTTGCAAGGGCTTGAAAACAAACCGATTGGTCCGTAGTTTTTCTCCAGCGCGACTCAACCAACACCATCTTGGCTTGGCACGCACTGGGGGACAGTCGATGTTTCAGCAGGTTGAAGCACCGTTCAGAAGCAACACCGAAGAATCAGACCGCGCGGACGGTTCTATTCCGCATCTTGCCGGCGCCACATCTCTCCGTACCGACGCGCCACTCCGTACCGCCGCAGCGGTCGAGGGAAGCGCCGTGGACGAACTCACCCACCTGCTCTTCGAGGGGGACGAGCGGGACAACGTCCACGGCCGCTGGCGCGACCTCGTCGGAGGGGAGGCCTTCGCCTACCGCCCGGGACTGACACCCCGGGAACGCGCCGAACTCTCCTACCAGCGGCTCCGCCTGGTCAACAGCGCCGTACCGTCCGCGGAAGCCCTGACCTACGACGCCCGCGGGCTCGCCGCGCTGCACGAGTGGACCGGGTTCGTCGACGGCGGCCTGTGCACGCTGGCGAGCATCCACTACAACCTCTTCCTCGGCAGCCTGCTCGACCACGACGGCTACCGGCGCGATCTGGCGCCGTACGCCGCCATGCGGCGCACCGGGGTCTTCCTCTGCACCGAGCTGGAGCACGGCAACGACGTGGCCAACCTCCAGACGGTCGCCCGGTTCGACCGCGAGACCGGGGAGTTCGTCCTGCACACGCCGACCACCGGCGCGCAGAAGTTCATGCCGAACACCAGCCTCACCGGCGGCCCGAAGAGCGCGGTGGTCGCCGCCCGGCTGCTGGTCGACGACGAGGACCAGGGCATCTTCCTCTTCCTCACACCACTGAGCGACGACAACGGTCACCTGCCCGGCGTTCGGGTCCGCCGACTGCCCGAACGCACCGGCACCCCGGTCGACCACTGTCTGACCTCCTTCGACCACGTCCGGCTGCCGCGCGAGGCCATGCTGGAGGCCGCCCACGGCCGGCTGGACGAGAACGGCAGGCTCACCAGCACCCTCGGCAACCGCCGCAAGCGGTTCCTGCGGTCCGTCGGCCGCGTCACCGTGGGCAAGCTCTGCATGAGCGCCGGCACCCTCGGCATGGCCCGCGCGGCCCTGACCATCGCCGTGCGCTACGCCCACCACCGGCACATCGGCGGCCCCAAGGCCGGCCAGCGCATTCCGCTGACCGACCACCGCAGCCACCACGGCCGTCTGCTGCGCTCCCTGTCCACCGCCTACGCCATGACCTTCCTCCAGCGGGCGGTCGTCGACCGCTGGACCGACCACGACGAGACCGACCGCGAGCAGCACGAGGAGATCGAGCGGCTGATCGCCATCGCCAAGGGCTGGATCACCTGGCAGGCCCGGGACATCACCATCGAGTGCCGGGAGCGGTGCGGGGCCCAGGGGCTCTTCCCGCACAACAACCTGGCGGACCTCCAGCTGAACGTGGAGGGCGGCATCACCGCCGAGGGCGACAACCTGGTGATCTGGGTGAAGGCCGCCTCCGAGATGGTGTTCGGCCACGAGTCCGGGCCCGAGCAGCCGGTGCGCCCCGCCGAGCGCGAGCTGACCGACGTCGGCTTCCTGCGGGATCTGCTGGCCTCCGCCGAGCGCATCTGGCAGAGCCGCGCCCGGGAGGCCCTGCGCGGCGGTCCCGCCGGCGACCCGATCGGGCGCTGGAACGCGACCTCCGGCGCGGCCCTCGAGATGGTGTCCGCGCACGCCCGCCTCCAGGCGGCGGACGCGCTGCTGGCCGCCGCAGGCCGGGCCCGCAACGCCCGCGCCCGCTTCCTGCTGGAGAGCGTCTCCCGCCTCTTCCTGCTGGAGCAGCTGCGCCAGTACACCGGTGACCTCCTGGCCGCCGCCCTGATGACGCCCCAGCAGGTGGTGGCGCTGCACATCGCGGCGGACGGGGTCGTCGCCGACCTGGCGCCGCATCTGATGACCCTGGTGGACGCCTTCGACCTCCCGGAGGATTTCCTGTCCCGGGTCCCGATCGCGGGGCCCGACTACGTCGACCACTACCGTCCGCGGTCCGGGACCGACGCGGTGGCCGAACCCGCCCCGCGGTTCACCGCGGAGCCCGTGGGACCGCTCATACCGGAGGCGGCCCTGCCGCCCGTCCCCGCGTCCACGTCCGGTCTGGCCGCCCTGGTCGGATCCACCCTCGAATCGGCGATCGACCCGGCACCGCTGCCGGAGCCGACACCCGCCTGACCGACCGGCATCGGCCTGACCAGTCGACACCGCTGACAGACGGACACCGCTGACGGACCGGCACCGCTGACGGACCGGCACCGCTGACAGACCGACACGAGGCCGCGCCCCGCTACGGGGTGCGGCCTCGCGCGTTTCCCGCGCTCCAACGGCCCCTCCCACCCAGCCTCTTGACGTGTCCCTGGCGCGATCGCTTTCATGGGAGCGCTCCCACACGTGCACGCTTTCCCGCCATCCGGTTTCTTCACTCACTCCCTGGAGCCGCAGTGAGAACGACACGAACGACAAGCAGCACGACACTCAAGAGCCCCGCCACCGTCCTGCTCGCCTTCCTGGCCACCCTCGTCGGCCTGCTGGCCCTCACCCCCGCCACCGCGCACGCCCAGTCGCCGGTGGGCGCCGCCGCCACCGGACTGCACATCGAGAACGGCCGCCTCCTCGAAGGCAACGGCAACGACTTCGTGATGCGCGGCGTCAACCACGCCCACACCTGGTACCCGGGCGAGACCCAGTCGCTGGCCGACATCAAGGCACTGGGCGCCAACACCGTCCGGGTCGTCCTCTCCGACGGCCACCGCTGGACCCGCAACACCCCCGAGGACGTGGCCGCCGTCGTCGGCGACTGCAAGGCCAACCGCCTGATCTGCGTGCTGGAGGTGCACGACACCACCGGTTACGGCGAGGAGGCCGCCGCCGGCACCCTCGACCACGCCGCCGACTACTGGATCAGCCTGAAGGACGTCCTGGCCGGCCAGGAGGACTACGTCATCGTCAACATCGGCAACGAGCCCTGGGGCAACACCGACCCCGCGGGCTGGACCCAGCCGACCATCGCCGCGGTCGGGAAGCTGCGCGCCGCCGGGTTCGAGCACACGATCATGGTGGACGCGCCCAACTGGGGCCAGGACTGGCAGGGCGTCATGCGCGCCAACGCCCGGACCGTGTACGACGCCGACCCCACCGGCAACCTGATCTTCTCCATCCACATGTACAGCGTGTTCGACACCGCCCAGGAGATCACCGACTATCTGAACGCCTTCGTCGCCGCGAAACTCCCCATCCTCATCGGCGAGTTCGGCGGACCCGCCGACCAGTGGGGCGACCCCGACGAGGACACCATGATGGCGACGGCCGAACAGCTCGACCTCGGCTACCTGGCCTGGTCCTGGAGCGGCAACACCGACCCGGTTCTCGACCTCGCGATCGACTTCGACCCGGCGCGGCTCAGCAGTTGGGGCCAGCGCATCTTCCACGGCGCGAACGGCATCGCGCAGACCTCCCGCGAGGCCACGGTCTTCGGCGGCACCGGACCCGACACCCAGGCCCCGACCGCCCCCGGCACCCCGAAGGCCTCGGCGGTCTCCCCCACCTCCGTCACCCTGACCTGGCCCGCCGCCACCGACAACGTTGCCGTCACCGGCTACGACGTGGTCCGCGTCAGCGGCGACACGGAGACCCCGGCCGCCGCCTCCGCCACCAGCACGGTCACCGTCGCGGGGCTGACGGCGGACACGTCGTACACCTTCGCCGTCTACGCCAGGGACGCGGCCGGCAACCGCTCGCCCCGCTCGGCCACGGTCACCGTGACCACCGAGAAGGACACCGGCACCCCCGGCACCGGCTGCTCGGTGAACTACCGTGTCGCCAACGAGTGGCCGGGCGGCTTCCAGGGTGAGATCACCATCCGCAACACCGGCGCCGCCGCCGTCACCGGCTGGACCCTGGCCTTCAGCTTCCCGAACGGCCAGACCATCACCAACATGTGGGGCGGCACGCCCACCCAGAACGGCTCCGCGGTGACGGTCGCCGCCGCGTCGTACACGTCCACGATCCCCAAGGCCGGTTCGGTCACGCTCGGCTTCACCGGCAACCGGTCCGCGACCAACACGGCCCCGGCGTCCTTCACCCTCAACGGCACCACCTGCACGACCGCCTGAGCCGGTCCGCCCGCACCACCGCACAGGAAAGCCGGCGGGGCCTGTCGCCCCGCCGGCTTCGCGCGCCGATCGCCTCCGCGGGACTCAGACCCCGGAGTAGGAGTGCTTGCCGCCGAAGAGGAAGTTGACCCCGTAGTAGTTGAAGAGGTAGGTGGCGAAGGCCACGAGGGCGATGTACGCGGCCTTGCGGCCCTTCCAGCCGGACGTGGCACGGGCGTGCAGGTAGGAGGCGTAGGCGACCCAGGTTACGAAGGACCAGGTCTCCTTGGGGTCCCAGCCCCAGTAGCGGCCCCAGGCGGAGCCGGCCCAGATGGCGCCCGCGACGATCGTGAAGGTCCACAGCGGGAAGATCGCGGCGTTGATGCGGTAAGACAGCTTGTCCAGGGTGGCCGCGGCGGGCATCCGGGCGAGGATGTCGTTGCACACCATGCGGGTCCACAGCAGCAGCCGGACGCCGGCCGGGCCCTCCTTGGTCCGCACCGCCGTGGCCAGGGTGCGCTCCAGTGCCGCGACCCGGCCGTCGCGAAGACGCGTCTCGTAGCTGTCGCGGAAGAGGTAGACGAGGGCGGACAGCGCGCCGAGGTAGAGGGCCGCGCCGCACAGGATCGCCACGGACACGTGGATCCACAGCCAGTACGAGTGCAGGGCCGGGACCAGCTGGTCGCTCTCGGTGTAGAGCCAGGTGACGGCGATGCCCAGGTCGAGCAGCACGGTGGTGACCAGCGGCAGCCCGGCCCAGCGCACGTTCTTCCCGAGCGCCAGCAGGACCAGGTAGAGGACGACGACCGCCGTGGAGAAGGTGGTCGAGAACTCGTACATGTTGCCCCACGGCGC
This sequence comes from Streptomyces sp. TSRI0107, assembly GCF_001905845.1. Classification (GTDB taxonomy): domain Bacteria; phylum Actinomycetota; class Actinomycetes; order Streptomycetales; family Streptomycetaceae; genus Streptomyces. The sequence goes on from NZ_LIVZ01000002.1 coordinate 435,976, forward strand.
CCGCTGCGCGGACAGCGAGCGGCTCACCACACCGCCGGCCGAGAACAGGCAGGCGAGGGCGGTGAGGGACACCGCGATACGGCCGTAGAGGTCGCCCTTCTCGTCGCCGCCGTGCGCTCCGGGGCCGTCGGCAACGGTGGAGGCTCCGGCCCGCAGCCGGCCGACCACCTTGGGGCGCTCCAGCACGGCCGTGCCACCGGCCGCGGCGCGCGCCTCACGGCGCTCGGGGGCCGGCTGCGCGTCCTTCTCCGCCACGAGCGCGGCGGCCGTGCGGCCGACCTTGCTGCGACTGCCGAAGATCCATTCGGTGATATGGGCGAGGAAGGCCAGCGAGTAGACGGCCATCGCCGAATAGATGAGCCAGTTGCTGAGCTGCGCCAGGTCCTCGTTGGTGGCGGCCAGGATGTTCACTTCTTCCACCTCGAAGAGGATGCGAACAGGGACGGGCGCGGTCCGCACCCTGCGGTCAGCTTAGCCCCCGCCGTTATGGGGAGTTGACGGTGGGTCACTCTCGGCGGACCGTGCCCGGCACGAGCGCGTCCAGGCCGCGGATTGGCCGGAAACCGTTGCGTCCGGCTTGATTCGGATCGCGGTTGACGGTGATCAAGCACCATGATTGAATCGATCAGGAGATAGGCGGTATTGCGCCATTTTCATAGCAGAATTCATCGAACCCGGCCGTTTTCCGGTGTGACCGCACCGCCAGGGTTCGATTTCATGCTGGAGGGGGAACTTCGGCTGCCTTACCAGCCGACATCGCATGCACACACAACTCGACACACTCAGCCTCCATGAGTCCCTGGAGTCGCCGGTCATCGAGTCGATGAATTTCCTCAACGAGGTGTCCCAACGATTTCCGGACGCGCTCTCCATGGCCGCCGGACGGCCGTACGAGGGATTCTTCGACACCGATGATGTGCACGAATACCTTCGCCTTTACGAGTCCCATGTCAGAGCCCAGTCCGGCGGGGACGAGCAGCAGGTACGCCGCACCCTGCTCCAGTACGGGCGCACCAAGGGCATCATCCACGACCTGATCGCGAAGAACCTCGCCACGGACGAGGGCATCGAGGCCGACCCGGAGAGCATCGTCGTCACCGTGGGCTGTCAGGAGGCGCTCTTCCTGACCCTGCGCACCCTGCGCCGGGACGACCGGGACTGCCTCGTCGCGCCCATGCCCTGCTATGTGGGCGCCACCGGCGCCGCCGCCCTCGCGGACATGCGGGTGCTGCCCGTCGCGGAGCACTCGGCCGGCATCGACCTCGACGACCTGGTACGCGTCGTGACGGAGGCGAAGGCGAACGGCCTGCGGCCGCGGGCCTGTTACGTGGTGGCCGACTTCGCCAACCCGTCCGGCACAAGCCTCGGCCTCGACGCGCGCGAGGCACTGATCCGGCTGGCCGAGGAGCACGACTTCCTGATCCTGGAGGACAACCCGTACGGGTTGTTCCAGGCTCCGGACGCCGCTCCGACCCCCACGCTGAAGGCGCTCGACGGCGACCGTCGGCGCGTGGTCCACCTGGGCTCGTACGCCAAGACCGGGCTGCCGGGAGCGCGCATCGGATTCGTGGTCGCCGACCAGCGCATCACCTCCGCCGACGGCCGCACGACGCTCCTCGCCGATCAGCTGGCCAAAGTCAAGAGCATGCTCACGGTGAACACCTCGCCGATCGCGCAGGCCGTCATCGGCGGGAAACTCCTGGCGCACGGCTGCAGCCTGCGCGCGGCCAACGTCCGGGAAACGGAGCTGTATCAGGGAAATCTGCGCCACACGCTCGACGAGCTGGCCCGCCAATTTCCCACCGGCCGCCGTCCCGAGGTGACCTGGAACACACCGTCCGGCGGATTCTTCGTCGTCGTCACGGTTCCGTTCCCGGTCGACGACGAACTTCTCATGCACTCCGCGCGGCGCCACCGGGTCCTGTGGACTCCGCTGCACCACTTCTACGGCGACGGGCGCCCGCGACGGCAGCTCCGCCTCTCCCTCAGCTATCTGACACCGGATGAGATCACAGTCGGCATCGACCGCCTCGCGGACTTCATCCGCGAGCAATGCGATGTCCAGAGCCTCCAGAAAGGTATTTCGTGAGTACTTTCGACGACCTCGGCGTCGATCACATCGGTTTCTCGGTCGGTGATCTGACCCAGGCGACGGAATTCTTCGTCAACGGCTACGGGATGGAGGTGTACGCCCGGTCCGTTTCCGGCACCTCGGACGATCCGGTGATCCGGACCGCGCTGGGTGGCGGAAACATACGGGTCCTGCTGACCGACGCCCGGGGCGCCGACCACCCGGCGACGGCCTACGTCGACCGCCACGGTGACGGTGTGTCGGACATCGCACTGAGCACGGCGGACGCGGCGGGGGCGTTCGCGGAGGCGGTGCGGCGCGGGGCCCGGCCGGTGGCGGAGCCGAGCGAGCGGGACGGCGTCGTCACCGCGACCATCGCCGGGTTCGCCGATGTCACCCACACGTTCGTGCAGCGCGCCTCCGGCGTGGACTCCCGTGCCCTGCCCGGCCTCACCGCCGTTGGCCCCGTCGCCGCGGAGGCGGGCACGCCGGACACGGCCGGCGCGGGGCTGCACACCGTCGACCACTTCGCCGTCTGCCTGGAGCCCGGCCAGCTGGCCGCCACCGTCGCGTTCTACGAGACGGTCCTCGACTTCGAGATGGTCTTCACCGAGCGGATCATCGTCGGCGGCCAGGCCATGGACTCGCAGGTGGTGCAGAGCCGGTCCGGTGCGGTGACGCTCACCCTGATCGAGCCGGACACCTCCCGGGAGCCCGGCCAGATCGACACGTTCATCAAGGAGCACGGGGGCGGCGGTGTGCAGCACGTCGCCTTCGCCACCGACGACATCGTGCGCGCGGTGCGCCGGCTCGGCGCCGACGGTGTGCGCTTCCTGACCACGCCGTCGGCCTACTACGACATGGTGCCCGAGCGCCTCGACCTGCGGCGTCACTCGCTGGACGCGCTGCGCGAGTCGAACATCCTGGTCGACGAGGACCAGGACGGGCAGCTGCTGCAGATCTTCACCAGGTCCGCCCACCCGCGCGGCACGCTGTTCTTCGAGGTCATCGAGCGGCTCGGCGCGCGCACCTTCGGCAGCGGCAACATCAAGGCCCTGTACACGGCGGTGGAGATGGAGATGCAGCAGGCGCGGCAGGACACCGACCGGTGACCTCCGTCTCCGCGCTCACCATCGCCGACGTGGCGGAACTCGCCGCCCGGCGGGTGCCGGGGGACGTCCTGGACTTCGTGAACGGCGGCAGCGGCGACGAGTCGACGCAGGCGGCCAACCGGGCCGCCCTCGACGCCGTCCGGCTGGTGCCGCGGGTGCTGGCCGGTGCGCGGGAGCCCGACACCTCGGGCGAGCTGGTGCGCAGCGCCGTCGGACTGCCGCTGGCAGTGGCTCCGATGGCGTACCAGCGGCTGCTGCACCCCGACGGCGAGCTGGCCGCCGCTCGGGCCGCGCGCGCCGTCGGCGCCCCGTTCGTCATCAGCACGCTGAGCAGCTGCTCCATCGAGGAGATCGCCGCGGTGGGCGGCACGGTGTGGTTCCAGCTGTACTGGCTGCGCGACCGGGACGCCGTGCTGGATCTGGTGCGCCGGGCGGAGGCGGCCGGCTGCGAGGCCCTGGTGGTCACCGTCGACGTGCCCCGGATGGGCCGCCGGCTGCGCGATGTGCGCAACGGCTTCGGTCTGCCGCCGCACGTGCGGGCCGTGAACCTCGGTCCGGCCCCGGAGACGTCCGCGCACCGGCGGCAGGAAGGCCGGTCGGCCGTCGCCACGCACACCGCGGAGGCGTTCGACCCGGCGCTCGGCTGGGACGACCTCGCCTGGCTGCGGGCCCGGACCGACCTGCCCCTGCTGGTGAAGGGCGTCCTCGATCCGCGGGACGCCGTCCGAGCCGTGGACGCCGGTGCCGACGGGGTGATCGTGTCCAACCACGGCGGCCGTCAGTTCTCCGCCGCCGTGGCCAGTGTCACCGCGCTCCCCCGGGTGCTCGACGCGGTCGGCGGGCGCTGTTCGGTGCTGCTCGACAGCGGGGTGCGCACCGGTACGGACGTGCTGCGGGCCCTGGCGCTCGGCGCGGACGGGGCGCTGTGCGGCAGGCCGCTGCTGTGGGGGCTGGCGCTGGACGGCGAGGCCGGCGCACTGCGCGTGCTGGAGCTGCTGCGCGACGAGCTGCGGGAGGCCCTGCTGCTGGCGGGCTGTCCCGACCTCGCGGCCGCCAGGGAGCTGGAGACCGTGACGGTCTGACCCGTGCCGTGCCCGTCGTGTCGAAGGGCGTCCGCCGATGTGTCCGGCGGACGCCCTTCATTCGTTCAGCCGGTGGCGAGCAGCGGGAACAGGGGGACCTGGGCGGCCGCCTTCAGGTAGTCGGCGCCCGTCGTCCCACCGGTGCCGGGCACCCGGCCGATGATCTTCATGGTGACGCCCCAGTGCGTGCGCTTCATCCCGCACCAGGCGGCGTCCAGCTGCCGCATGGCCGCCTCCAGCCGGCGGGTCTCCCCGGTGTCCCAGCCGCCCGAGTGCGCGAGGAACGCCTCCTGCAAGGTGGCGTCGAGAGTGAAGACGGGCCCCTTCTCCGGTGAGTGGGCCCCCGCCTCGCGCTTCGCGCTCACCGTCTCCACCAGCTGGTACGGCCGGGACTGGATGGCGCTGGCCCCATGCGTGTGGTCGCGGATCACGGCGAACGACTCCGGCGGCATCGTGGTCAGGATCCGGTACAGCGGGGCGGTCGCGCCGGGCAGCCGGGTGCCGGCCGACTCCAGGAAGGCCGCGGCGTCGAGCGGCCGCCCGGCGCGGACGGCCGCCACGGCGAGGGTCAGCGCCCGGGCGACCCGGCTGAACAGCCGCTCGAAGAGCTGGATGGAGCGGATGAACATCCGCTCGTCGTGCAGGGTCGTCACGGGCAGCAGGGCCACCTCGACCGCGCGTCGCAGCGCCCGCGGCGCCTCGGCCCGGACGGCCTCGACGGCGGCCCGCGCGGCATCCGGCGCGTCCTCGGCGCCCGGCCGGGCGAGCGCGGCCCGCATCCCGTCGAGCGGAGCGGTGTCCGGCAGGGCCAGGGGCGCGAAGTCCGCCAGCCGGGCCAGGGCCTGCCACACGGCGGTGGTCCGGGTGCGCTGGCGGCCCTCGCCGCCGCCTGCGGCGAGCGCGTCCGTCTCCCGCTCCACCAGGTCGGCCAGGAGCACCGCCAGCAGCAGGTCCTCGGCCCGTTCCGTGGCCTCGGGGACCCCGTCGGTGTCCCACAGGGCGAGCCCCAGTACGTCGTTGCCGGCGTAGGAGACGTAGCTCATCGGCCGGTCCGTGAACGTCAGCGGCAGCCAGGTGTCGAACAGCCAGGCGTCCGGTGACGCCCAGGGCCGGGCGCGGCCGGCGCATTCCAGGCCGAGCCGTGTCCCCCGCAGCAGGGCGACCAGCTCGGCGGAGACGGCCGCCTTGCCGACCTGCTGGTAGTAGCCGACCACCTGCTCGTACGGGAAGTCCCCGAAGTCCGGCCGGCCGGGGCCGAACGCCCGGTGGGTCCACGCCGTGACGGCGTCCCCGGCCTCCCGCAGCGCTCTGTCCCGGGACGCGCGGGTGCCGTGCCCGAGTGCCGTTCCCCCGACGCCCGTCCGCCCGTCCTCCGAGGAGTCCGTGGTGTCCCCCGCCGGCGCCTTCTTGGTCATATGCACGCTTTCACCAGTTCGTCGACGGCCCCGGTCAGGCGCCGGTGTGCTGCGCGTCCATCGCCTCGATCAGGCTCTTGGGGCGCATGTCCGTCCAGTTCTGCTCGACGTAGTCCAGGCAGGCCTGCCGGGTGTCCTCGCCGAAGGCGCGCTCCCAGCCGGCCGGCACCTCCACGAAGGACGGCCACAGGGAGTGCTGGCCCTCCGCGTTGACCAGGACCAGGTAGCTGCCGTTCTCGTCCTCGAAGGGGTTGGTGGCCATGGTGTTTCTCCTTGTTCGTGACGGTGTGGTTCAGCGGTTCGCCGTGCGGGCGTTCAGCACCGGGGCGATGACGTCCAGCGCGGCGGGCGTGGTCATCTCGAGGTGGGTGCAGTCCACTTCGATCTCGTGGATCTCCCCGGTGACATGGGCGCCCCACGCGGCTGCGGCGGGCTGTGCGGCGCCGTCCCGCCCGGAGCGGAAGGCGAGCACGTCGCCGTGGAAGACGCCGGGCGTGAACTCGGCGGCGATCCGGCGGTTGTTGGCGGCGACCCGGTGCAGGGCCTCGATGCCGCTCTCGCCGAGTCCGGACAGCGGGCTGTCGTGCTCGCGGAGCAGCGCGGCGACCTCGGCGGCGGTCACCGGGGTCCCGGCGCCGGGCCGGTGGGCCGGGTCCACCGCCGCCACGAGCACGGTGAGGATCTCCTGGAGCAGATCGTCCTCCGCCTCCCGTGGTCCGGGGCCGGCCGCCGGCTGGGAGTCGAGGAGGGCGAGCAGGTCGACCTCCGCTCCCTCGCTCTGCAGCAGGGCGGCCGTCTCGTGCGCCACCAGGCCGCCGAACGACCAGCCGATCAGCCGGTAGGGGCCGTCGGGCCGCACCGCCCGGATGCGGGCGGCGTAGTCGGCGGCCATCTCCTTCACGCTGGGCGCGCAGTCGTCGCCGGGGCGCAGTCCGCTCGCCTGGAGCGCGTACAGCGGGGCGTCGGGCCGCAGCCGGGTGATGAACCCGGCGTAGCACCAGCCGATGCCGACGACCGGGTGGACGAGGAAGTACGGGATGCCGTCGCGGCCGGTGCGCAGCGGCAGCAGCACCTCCAGCGGGTCGTCCCGCCGGTGCAGCCGGCGGGCCAGGCTCCGCGCGGTCGGGGCCTCGAAGACGCTGCGGATGGAGGCGGTGGTGCCCAGTTCGGCGCGCATCCGGTTGACCAGGCGGGTGGCGAGCAGCGAGTGGCCGCCCAGCTCGAAGAAGTCGTCGTCGACGCCGACCCGGGTCAGTCCGAGGACTTCGGCGAACAGGGCGCACAGCGCCTCCTCCTCGGGGGTGCCGGGGAGGCCGGTGCCGGTGGCCGGGGCGGTGGGGCCGGGCGCGGGCAGCGCCTTGCGGTCCAGCTTGCCGTTCGGGGTGAGGGGCAGCGCGGGCAGGGTCACGACGGCGGCGGGCACCATGTAGCCGGGCAGCCGGCCGCGTACGTGCGCCCGCAGGGTCTCCGGTTCGGCGGCGGTTCCGGGGGCGGGGACGACGTAGGCGACGAGGCGCTTGTCGCCGGGGCGGTCCTCGCGGACGACGACCGCGTTCTGCGCGACGCCGGGGTGCCGGGCCAGGGCCGCCTCGATCTCGCCGAGTTCGATGCGGTAGCCGCGGATCTTCACCTGGTGGTCGGTGCGGCCGAGGTATTCCAGGGTGCCGTCGGGGTTCCAGCGCGCCAGGTCGCCGGTGCGGTACATCCGGGCGCCGGGGGCGCCGTGCGGGTCGGCGACGAAGCGTCCGGCGGTGAGGCCCGGCTGGTCCAGGTAGCCCCGGGCGAGGCCTTCGCCGGCCAGGTACAGCTCGCCGGTGACGCCGGGCAGGACCGGGCGCAGGGCGGCGTCGAGGACGTAGGCGCGGGTGTTGCGGATGGGGCGGCCGATGCCGGGGCCGCCCGCCGCCGTGCGGTCGAGGAGCGCGGCGGTGGACCACACGGTGGTCTCGGTGGGCCCGTAGAGGTTGGTGACCTGCCCGCCGGTGCGGGTCATGCGCTCGGCGAGGTCCGGGGGCAGGGCCTCGCCGCCGACCAGGACGCGCAGCCGTTCGGCGGCGCGCGGGCGTTCGGTCAGCAGCGCGTGCCACAGCGTGGGCGTCGCCTGCATGAGGGTGGCTCCGCTCGCGTCGATCAGGTCGGCGAGGGCGTTCGGGTCGACGACGGTGTCCCGGTCGGCGACCACGACGCTCGCGCCGGTGATCAGCGGCAGGTGGAGTTCCAGGGCGTGGATGTCGAAGGCGATGGTGGTCACCGCCAGCAGCCGGTCCTCGGGCGTGAGCGGGAAGCGCTCGTTCATGGCGGTGAGGAAGTTGAGCAGTGCCCGGTGCGGCACGACCACGCCCTTGGGCCGTCCGGTGGAACCCGAGGTGAAGATCACGTACGCCGGGTGCTCGGGCCGCAGCGGCGCCTGCCGGTCCCGGTCGGTGAGGTCGCCGGGGTGGCGGGCGGCGGCCTCGGCGCGGAACTCCGGGTCGTCCAGGCAGTGCACGTGTGGTCCGCCGGGCAGCCGGGCGCTGTCGTCCAGGGTGGTGAGGACGGCGGCGGGCCGGGCTGCGGCGAGGATGCCCTCGATGCGGTCGCGGGGGTGGTCGAGGTCGACGGGGAGGTAGGCGGCGCCCGCCTTCTGCACGGCCAGCAGGGCGGCGACGAGCCGCGGGGTGCGGCGCAGGGCGAGGACGACCACGGACTCGGGTCCGATGCCCCGCGCCACCAGGCAGCGGGCGATGCGGTTCGCCTCGGCGTTCAGCTCCGCGTAGGTGAGTCCGGCTCCGTCGGGCCGCCAGACGGCCAGGGCGTCCGGGGTGCGGCGGACCTGCTCCTCGAAGCGGGCGGGCCAGCAGTGTGGGGACGGCTCGGCGGCGGTGTCGTTCCACTCCTCCAGGACGCGGTGCCGCTCGGCGGGGTCGAGCACGTCGACGCGGGCGACCGGCAGGCCGGGGTCGTCGACGACGGTCCGCAGCACCCCGCGCAGCCGTTCGGCCCAGCCGCGCACGGTCTGCCGGGTGAACAGGTCGGGCCGGTAGGTGAGGCGCATCCGCAGGGTGTCGCCGGGCAGGACGGTGAGGGTCAGCGGGTAGTGGGCGGTTCCGCTGCCCTCGGTGCCGGCGATCCGCAGCCCGTGCCGGGGGGTGTCCCCGTCGTCGGCGGGCGCCGGGTAGTTCTCGAACACGTACAGGGTGTCGAAGAGTTCGCCGCCGGGTCCGGCGAGCCGCTGGATGTCGCCGAGGCCCAGGTACTCGTGGGCCGCGAGCAGGGCGCGCTCCTCCTGGATCCGCCGCATGGTGCCGATCAGGGAGTCGGCCGGGTCCAGCCGTACCCGGACCGGGAGGGTGTTGGCGAACAGGCCGATCATCGACTCCACGCCGGGCAGCTCCGGCGGGCGCCCGGAGACGGTCGCGCCGAACGCGACGTCGTCGCCGCCGGTGAGCTGGGCCAGCACCACGGACCAGGCGCCCTGGACCACGGTGTTCAGGGTGAGTCCGTGGCGGCGGGCGAGGTCGGTGAGCCGGGCGGTGAGCTCCGCGTCGACCTCGGTCTCGGTCTCCTCGGGCACCACGGTGTCCCGGCCGGCGCCCGCCGGGCCCAGCAGGGTGGGCTCCTGGAGTCCGTCGAGGTACCGGCGCCAGGCCGACTCGGCCTCGGCGCGGTCCTGCCGGGACAGCCAGCGCAGGTACTCCTTGTACGGCACGGGCGGCGGCAGGGTGTGGCCGGCGCCGTCCTGGGCGTACATCGCGAACAGCTCGCGGAGCATCAGCGGGACGGACCAGCCGTCGAGCAGGAGGTGATGGCTGGTCAGCACGAAGCGGTGCTCGTCGGCGGCCAGCCGGACCAGCTCGCACCGGATCAGCGGCGGCTTGCGCGGGTCGAAGCGGGTGGCGCGGTCCTCGGCGAGCACCGCCGCCAGCCGCTCCGCTCGCTCGGCGGACGGCAGCGCCGACAGGTCCGTCTCCCGCCACGGCATCCGCACCCGGTCCGGCACCACCTGGACGGACTCGCCGTTGCGGCGCTCCCGGAAGGCGCCCCGCAGGTTGCCGTGCCGGGCGAGCAGCCCGTCGGCCGCCCGGCGCAGCGCCCCGGCGTCCAGTTCGCCGCGCAGGTCGAACACGAACTGGAGGTGGTAGACGTCGGCCTGCCGCTCGTCGAAGCGCGCGTGGAACAGGAGCCCTTCCTGGAGCGCGGTCAGCGGCAGTACGTCCTCGATCCGCGCCTTGACGCGCTTCATTCCTCGTCCCCGTCCTCGAACATGAACTCGTCCTCGAATGCCTCGATCTCGTCCTGGTCGAGGTCGACCAGGTCGAAGTCGGACACGGTGGCGCCGCCCGCGTCGGCGCGGCCCACGTGGCGGGCCATCACGGTCAGCGCCCGGATCCAGGTGTCCGCGAGGGCGGCCACCTCGGTCTCGGTCAGCAGCCCGTCCGGCCACGTCCAGACCGCGCGCAGCTCGGCGCCGCCGCCGGCCGAGGGGCGGGTCGTGGCGTTGACGGTGAGCGGGTTGCGCAGCGGCATCGCGCCGGGCGGGGCGCCGGCCCCGTCCTCGCCGGCCGCCTCGGGCGCCAGGCCCCAGTCCGCGGCGCCGGAGCCCTGGAAGCGGCCCAGGTAGTTGAAGCCGATCTGCGGGGTCGGCAGGGCGGCCAGCGCGGGGCCGGTGTCCGGGTTGAGGTAGCGCAGCAGCCCGTGGCCGATGCCCTCGTCGGGCACGGCCCGCAGCTGTTCCTTGGCCCGCTTGAGGACGTCGCCGACGGCGGGTCCGGCCTGCCACAGGTCCGTCCAGTCCACCGGGCCGGGGTCGATCCGCACCGGGTGGACGCTGGTGAACCAGCCGAGGGTGCGGGACAGGTCGAGCCCGTCCGCGAGCTCCTCGTGCCGGCCGTGGCCCTCGACCTCGACGAGCACCGGCGCGTCCTGCTGCCCGTCCCGGCCGGCCCGCACCGCGAGGGCGAGGGCGGCCAGCAGGACGTCGTCGACGCCCGCGTTGTAGGCGGCCGGGACCCGGGCGAGGACGGCTTCGGTGACCGGTGCGGGCAGCGAGACCGTCAGCGACCGCGCGGTGGCCGTGGTGTCCCGGGCCGGGTCGAGGTCGCGGGCGCCCAGCCGGGGCACGGGCCGGTCGTGCAGGCCCGTCCAGAAGGCGAGTTCGGCGGTGCGGGACGGTGTGACCGCCTCCTCGGTGAGGGTCGTCGCCCAGCGCCGGAACGACGTTCCCACCCGGTCGGGGCGGGGGGTGCGTCCGGCCTCGGCCTCGGTCCACGCCGTCCTGAGGTCGTCCATGAGGACCCGCCAGGACACTCCGTCGACGGCGAGGTGGTGGACGGTCAGCAGCAGCCGGCCGGAGACCTCGTCGCCCGCGTCGAACCAGACCGCCTGGAACATGACTCCGTCGCCCGGAGCGACGCGTTCGCCCGCGGCGACCGCCTCCTTGGCGAGGACGGCGCGCAGCGAGGCGTCGTCCAGTCCGGCCACGTCGACCCGGCGCACCCGGTCGGTCACCGGGACGGACCCGGCGGGCCGCACGCGCAGCCGCCAGTCGGCGCCGGTCACCTCCAGCCGCAGCACGTCGTGGTGGTCGACGAGCGCTTCCAGGGCCGTGGTGAGGCCGGTCTCGGTGAGCGCGGGCGGCACCTGGAGCAGCACCGACTGGAGCAGCCCGTCGAGGGAGCCGCCGCGGGCCCGCAGGTCGTGCACGACCGGGGTGAGGGGCACCTCGCCGACTCCGTCGTCGGCCGCGTCGGACGGGGTGGTGACCGTGCCGGCGACGGCGGCGAGCTGGGCCAGCGTCCGGGTGCGGAAGACGTCCTTCGGCGTGAGTTCGAGGCCGGCCGCGCGGGCCCGGCCGGCCAGCTGGATGGAGCCGATGCTGTCGCCGCCGAGTTCGAAGAAGTTGTCCTGCGGGCCTACGTCGTCCAGGCCGAGCACGTCGGCGACCAGACGGCACAGCTGCTCCTCGCGCGGGGTGCGGGGGGCGCCGGTGCCGCCGGAGCGGAAGACCGGCGCGGGCAGTGCGGCCCGGTCGAGCTTGCCGTTCGCCGTCAGCGGGAGTTCGTCCAGGGCGACGACCGCCGCCGGGACCATGTACTCCGGCAGCCGGTCGGCGGCGTGGGCGCGCAACTGCGCCGGGTCGACGCCGCGGGTGCCGTCCGCGGGGACGACGTAGGCGACGAGGCGCTTGTCGCCGGGGCGGTCCTCGCGGACGACGACCGCGCTCTGCGCGACGGACGGGTGGCGGGTCAGGGCCGCCTCCACCTCGCCGGGTTCGATGCGGAACCCGCGCACCTTGACCTGGTCGTCGGCGCGGCCGACGAACTCCAGGGTGCCGTCGTGGCGGCGGCGTGCCAGGTCGCCGGTGCGGTACATGCGGGCCCCGGCGGGGCCGTACGGATCGGCCACGAACCGCTCGGCGGTGAGCCCGGCGCGGTCGAGGTAGCCGCGGGCGAGTCCGGCTCCGGCGATGTACAGCTCGCCGGCGACGCCCTCGGGCACCGGGGCGAGCGCCGCGTCCAGCACGTAGGCGCGGGTGTTGGCGAGGGGCCGGCCGATGGGCAGCCGGTCGCCGAGTCCGTCGGCGGCGGACACCAGGTGGCTGGTGGCGCACAGGGTGATCTCGGTCGGACCGTACAGGTGGCGTACGACGAGGTGTGGCGCGGCGCGCAGCACGCTCTCGACGGCCGCGACGGAGACCACGTCACCGCCGGTGAGGATCTCCTCGACGCCGCCGAGCACGTCGCCGAGGTCGTCGGCGACGACCCGGAAGAGGCCGGCGGTGAAGTGCACGCCGGTGATGCCTTCCGCGACGATCAGCCGCTTCAGCTCGGCGATGTCCGGCTCGCCGGGCGGGGCGAGCACGACCCGTCCGCCGGCCAGCAGCGGCACCCACAGTTCGTAGTCGGAGATGTCGAAGGCGTACGGGGCGTGCATCAGCACGTGCCGGTGCCGGTCGCCGTCGGCCCACGACGGGTCGAGGGCCAGCTCCAGCAGGTTGCGATGGGTGATCGCGATGCCCTTGGGCTTGCCGGTCGATCCGGAGGTGTGCATGACGTACGCCAGCCCGTCGGGCCGGTGCGGCGGTTCGGGGGCGGTGCCGGTGTCCGCGGCGTCCTCGACGAGGACGACGTGTTCGGCGTCGGGCAGCCCGCGTTCCCGCCAGACCCGGTCGGTGACCAGGACGCGGGCGCCGGAGCCGGCCAGCACCTCGCGCATCCGCTCGGCCGGGTAGCTCTCGTGCAGCGGGGCGTAGGCCGCGCCGGCCTTGAGGATGCCGAGCAGGGCGACGACGAGGTCGGCGGACCGCTCCATGAGGACGGCGACACGGTCCTCGGGCCGGACGCCGAGCGCGATCAGGTGGTGGGCGAGGCCGTTGGCCCGCCGGTCCAGCTCGGCGTAGCTGAGGTGCCGGGCGCCGGAGGTGACGGCGACCGCGTCGGGGCGGGTGCGGGCCCGCTCGGCGAACACGGCGTGCACGGTGGACGCCACGCCCTCGACGGGCACCTCGGTGGCGTTCCACTCGGTGCGCAGCCGCTGCCGTTCCGCCTCGTCGAGGAGGGGGATCCGGTCGACGGGCCGGTCGGGGTCGGCGACGAGGGCGCGCAGGACGCGTTCCAGCCGGGCGGCGATCCGCTCCGCACTCGCGGGGTCGAACAGGTCGGTGCTGTACTCCAGCATTCCCCGGATGCCGGCGGGGTCCTGGCCGGCCGTGCTCTCCCGCAGGCTGAGGGCGAGGTCGAACTTGGCGACGCCGATGTCGACGCCGGCCGTGCCGACGGTCAGTCCCGGCAGCCGCAGCGACTCCTCGGGGGTGTTCTGGAAGGCGAGCAGCACCTGGAAGAGGGGGTGGCGGGCGCGCGAGCGCGCCGGGTTCACCAGCTCCACCAGCCGCTCGAACGGCACGTCCTGGTGCGCGTACGCCGCCAGGTCCGCCGACCGCACGCGGGTCAGCAGTTCCCGGAAGGTCGGGCCACCCGACACGTCGGTGCGCAGCACCAGCGTGTTGGCGAAGTACCCGACGAGATCGTCCAGCGCCTCATCGGTGCGACCGGCGATCGGCGTGCCGATCGGGATGTCCTCACCCGCGCCCAGACGGCTCAGCAGCACCGCAAGGGCCGCCTGCACCACCATGAACACCGACGTCGACGACTCCCGCGCCAACTCCACGACACCGCCGTGCAGTTCCGCGTCCCAGTCGACGTCCACGCGGCCGCCGGCGTAGGTCGACTCCGCCGGTCGCGGACGGTCGGTGGGCAGGGCCAGTTCCTCCGGGGCACCGGCCAGGGCGGTGCGCCAGAACTCCAGCTGGGCGTGGGCCGCGCTGCCGTCCTGGTCCTCGTCGCCGAGCAGGTCGCGCTGCCAGAGGGTGAAGTCGGCGTACTGCACCGGCAGCGGCTGCCAGTCGGGGGCGTGCCCGTCGTGGCGGGCCGTGTAGGCGGTGCCCAGGTCGCGGGCGAGCGGCCCCATCGACCAGCCGTCGCCGGCGATGTGGTGCAGGGAGATCAGCAGGACGTGCTCGTCGGCGCCGAGCGCGAAAAGCGTGGCCCGCAGCGGCAGGTCACGGGAGAGGTCGAAGCCCTCTGCCGCGGCGGCACGCAGCAGTTCCGGCAGGGCCGTCTCGTCCGTCTCCACCACGGGCAGCGGCACGTCGCCCGCGGCGAGCACCACCTGCCGTGCCGTGCCGTCGACGTCCGGGAACACGGTCCGCAGCGACTCGTGCCGCGCCACCACGTCACCCAGGGCGGCACGCAGTGCGGCACGGTCCAGGTCACCGCTCAGGCGCAGCACCAGCGGCATGTTGTAGAGGGCGTCCGCGTCGTAGAGGCGGGCGAGCATCCACAGCCGGTGCTGGGCGAAGGAGAGCGGCAGCGGCGTGGGCCGGGTGCGGGGCGTGAGGGCGGGGCGTACGGTCCCGGCGCCGAGGTCGGTGACCAGGGCGGCGAGTCCCGCCGGTGTCGGGCTGTCGAACAGGGCGGCCAGGGGCAGTTCGGCGCCCAGCTCCGACCGCACCCGGCTCACCAGCCGCGTCGCCAGCAGCGAATGACCGCCGAGGTCGAAGAAGCTGTCGTCGACGCCGACCCTGGGCAGGCCGAGAACGTCGGCAAACAGTCCGCACAGCACTTCCTCGGCGGGCGTGCGCGGGGCGCGGCCCGTGCCGGCGGTGTCGTAGTCGGGGGCGGGCAGCGCGTCGCGGTGCACCTTGCCCGTGGGCGACAGCGGGATCGCGTCGAGGGCGACGACCGCGGCCGGGACCATGTAGTCCGGCAGGGTGGCGGCGACGTGGGCGCGCAGCTCAGCCGGGTCGGTCTCCCCGACGCCGTCGGCGGGGACGACGTACGCCACCAGACGCTTGTCCCCCGGCCGGTCCTCCCGCACCACCACCGCGCTGTGCGCGACCGCGTCGTGCCGGTCCAGCACCGCCGCGATCTCACCCGGCTCGATACGGAAACCCCGCACCTTCACCTGGTCATCGGCACGACCCAGATACTCCAGCTCACCATCGGCGTTCCACCGCACCAAGTCACCCGTGCGGTACATCCGCTCACCCGGCGCACCGAACGGACACGCGACGAAACGATCCGCCGTCAGCCCCGGACGGTTCAGATACCCACGCGCGACACCGTTGCCCGCGAGGTAGAGCTCGCCGGGCACGCCGACCGGTACCGGCTGAAGGCCGCGGCCGAGGACGTAGGCACGGGTGTCGGCGATCGGGCGGCCGATCGGGGCGTTCACGGCGCCGGTGAGCGCGCCGCTGAGGGTGGCGCACACGGTCGACTCGGTCGGGCCGTAGGCGTTGAGCATGGTGCGGCCAGCCGACCAGCGGGCGGTCAGTTCCGGCGCGCAGGCCTCGCCGCCGGTGATGAGTCCGCGCAGGGTGGGGACGCTCTCCGGGTCGAGGGTGGCCACGAAGGCCGGGGGCAGCATCGCGTGGGTCACCCCGGTCCCGGCCATGAGCCGGACCACTTCGTCCCCGATCAGCTGGTCGGGGCGCGGCACGACCAGGGTGGCTCCGGCCAGCAGGGTGGTCACCAGCTCACAGGCCGAGGCGTCGAAACTGAGCGAGGCGAACTGGAGCATCCGCGCGCCCTCGGTGACGCCCAGTGCCTCCTGGTGGGCGGCGGCGAGGCTCGCCAGTCCCTGGTGGGTGACGAGCACGCCCTTGGGGCGGCCGGTCGAGCCGGAGGTGTAGACGACGTACGCGGGATGGGTGACGAGCAGCGGTGCCGTACGGTCCGCGTCGGTCAGGTCGGCCGGGGACAGGGCGGCCAGCTCGGCCGCCGTCTCCGGAGCGTCGAGCCGCCAGCGCGGCAGGTCACCCGGGGTGTTGGCGTCGGCGCCCGCGGACGTGAGCAGCCCCAGGGGGCGGGCGTCGGCGCACATGTAGGCGGCCCGCTCGGCCGGGTAGCCGGGGTCGATGTTCAGGTAGGCGGCGCCCGCCTTGACCACGGCCAGTGCGGCGAGGACCAGGTCGGCCGAGCGCGGCAGGGCCAGCGCCACCACCGTGTCGGGGCGGACGCCCCAGGCGACCAGCCGGCGCGCGAGGCGGTTGGCGCGGGCGTTCAGCTCCGCGTAGGTCAGGGCGGTGCCGTCGTGCAGCAGCGCGGTCGCCTCGGGCGTACGGGCCGCCTGGGCCTCGAAGAGCGCCGGGAGCGGTGCCGGGGCGACCTGGGACGCGGTGGCGTTCCAGGCGGTGAGGACGTGGTGCCGTTCGTCGTCGTCGAGGATGTCGACGCGGTCGACGGGCCGGTCCGGGTCGGCCACGAGGGCGCCGAGCAGGTGCTCCAGCCGGCGGGCGAGCCGGGCGGCGGTCCCGGCATCGTAGAGGTCCTTGTTGAACTCCAGCACGCCGTGCAGGCCGCCTTCGCCGCCCTCCTCGCGCAGGCTGAAGACGAGGTCGAACTTGGCCACGTCGGTCTCCGCGGTCTCCGTCTCGACGCTGAGACCGGGGAGTCCGAGTTCGGCTTCCGGGGTGTTCTGGAAGGCGAGCAGCACCTGGAAGAGGGGGTGGCGGGCGCGCGAGCGCGCCGGGTTCACCAGCTCCACCAGCCGCTCGAACGGCACGTCCTGGTGCGCGTACGCCGCCAGGTCCGCCGACCGCACACGGGTCAGCAGTTCCCGGAAGGTCGGGCCACCCGACACGTCCGTGCGCAACACCAGCGTGTTGGTGAAGAAGCCGACGAGATCGTCCAGCGCCTCATCGGTGCGGCCCGCGATCGGCGTGCCGATGGGAATGTCGTCGCCCGCGCCGAGGCGGCTCAGCAGCACCGCGAGCGCCGCCTGCACCACCATGAACACCGACGTCGACGACTCCCGCGCCAACTCCAGGACATCGCCGTGCAGTTCCGCGTCGAAGCACAGCGGGGTCAGCCCGCCCTCGTGGCTCGCCACGGCAGGGCGCGGGCGGTCGGTGGGCAGGTCCAGCTCCTCGGGCAGCCCCGCCAGCGCCGTACGCCAGTACTCCAGCTGCTCGTGGGCCAGGCTGCCCGGATCGTCCTCCGCGCCCAGCAGCTCCCGCTGCCACAGCGCGTAGTCCGCGTACTGCACCGGCAGCGGCTCCCACTCCGGCGCCCCGCCGGCCAGCCGTGCCGTGTAGGCGGTGGCCAGGTCACGGGCGAGGGGGGCCATCGACCAGCCGTCGCCGGCGATGTGGTGCAGCACCAGCGACAGCACGTGCTCCTGCCGCTCGCCGAGCGAGAACAGGGTGACCCGCAGCGGCAGTTCGCGTGCCAGGTCGAAGCCGGTGGTCACCTCCTGCCGCAGTGCCTCGGGCAGTTCGGCGTCGTCCGCGACGGGCACGTGCCGGACGGGGACGTCGGCGGCGGTCCCCTCCAGGATCACCTGGTGGGCGTGGCCGTCGCGGTCGGGGAAGACCGTGCGCAGCGCCTCGTGCCGCTCGACCAGGTCGCCGACGGCCAGCCGGAGTGCCGTGCGGTCGAGTTCGCCGCGCAGTCGAAGCACCACCGGCATGTTGTAGAGGGCGTCGACACCCTGCAGCCGGTTCAGGAACCACAACCGCTGCTGCGCGAACGACAACGGCACCACATCAGGCCGCTCCCGCCGAACCAGCGCACGCCGCGCGGCCCCCGACTCCAACGCCTCCACCCGGCCGGCCAGACCCGCCACCGTCGGAGCGTCGAACAACGCCGCCAACGGCAACTCCACACCCAGCACCGACCGCACCCGGCTCACCAACCGCGTCGCCAGCAGCGAATGACCACCCAGATCGAAGAAACCGTCATCGATCCCGACCCGAGAAACCCCCAGCACCTCGGCGAACAGCCCGCACAACACCTCCTCGGCGGGTGTGCGCGGCGCCCGGCCCGCACCGGCCGAGTCGAAGTCCGGCGCCGGCAGCGCCCGCCGGTCCAGCTTCCCGTTCGGCGTCAACGGCAGCACCGGCAGCACCACCACCGCCGCAGGGACCATGTAGTCCGGCAGGGTGGCGGCGACGTGGGCGCGCAGCTCAGCCGGGTCGGTCTCCCCGACGCCGTCGGCCAGGACGACGTACGCCACCAGACGCTTGTCCCCCGGCCGGTCCTCCCGCACCACCACCGCGCTGTGCGCGACCGCGTCATGCCGGTCCAGCACCGCCGCGATCTCACCCGGCTCGATACGGAAACCCCGCACCTTCACCTGGTCGTCGGCACGACCCAAGTACTCCAGCTCACCATCGGCGTTCCACCGCACCAGGTCACCCGTGCGGTACATCCGCTCACCCGGCGCACCGAACGGGCAGGCCACGAAGCGTTCGGAGGTCAGGCCGGGGCGGTTCAGGTACCCACGCGCCACACCGTTGCCCGCCACGTACAGCTCGCCGGGCACGCCGACCGGTACCGGCTGAAGGCCGCGGCCGAGGACGTACAGCCGGGTGTTGGCGAGCGGGCGGCCGATCGGGAAGGCGCCCGCGGGTTCCTCGCCGGGGGCGACGCGGTGCTCGGTGCAGCTGACGGTGGTCTCGGTCGGCCCGTACACGTTGCGGATGGAGACGCCCGGGTGGGCGGTGCGCCAGCCGCGCAGTGCCTCGGCCGTCAGCGGCTCTCCGGCGAGCAGCAGTTCCTCGGTCGGCGAGGCGTGGGCGGGCAGGGTCCGCAGCAGCGGCAGATGGCTGGGGGTGGCCTTGAGCAAGGTCGGCGCGGTGGCGGGCAGGTCCCGGTCGTCGAGGCTGCCCACGGTCACACAGCCGCCGACGGTCAGCGGGGTCAGCAGCGCGGTCACCGTCATGTCGAAGGAGACCGAGGAGTGCAGCAGGGCGGAGCCGCGCGCGCTCGGGTAGCTGCCGCCGGCCCATTCGAGGTAGTCGACGAGGTTGCGCTGTTCCACGACCACGCCCTTGGGGCGGCCGGTGGAGCCCGACGTGTAGATGACGTAGGCGGGGTGGTGGGGCCGCAGGGGTGCGGTGCGCCGGTCGTCGGACGGGTTGACGGACACGGGGGCGACGGTGTCGGCGAGGAGCCGCGGGGCGGTGCCGAACTCGTCCCGTCCCTGGACCGTGTCCTCGGTGGTCAGCAGCAGGGCCGGGGCGGCGTCGTCCAGCATGGCCGCGATGCGGTCGGCCGGGTAGCCGGGGTCCACGGGCAGGTAGGCGGCTCCGGCCTTGAGTACGCCGAGTAGCGCCGCCGGCAGGCGGAGCGACGGGGGCAGGGCCACCGCGACCAGGTCCTCGGGTCCCACGCCGAGGCCGGTCACCTCGCGGGCCACACCGTTGGCGAGCGCGTTGAGCTCCGCGTAGGTGAGGTGTTCGCCACCGTGCCGAACGGCCGGGGCGTCCGGGGTGCGGGCGGCCTGGGCCTCGAAGAGGCCGGGGAGGGTGGTGTGCCGGTTCTCGGCGGCGGTGTCGTTCCAGGCGGTGAGGACCTGGTGCCGTTCGCCGTCGTCGAGGATGTCGACGCGGTCGACGGACCGGTCCGGGTCGGCCAGCAGCGCGCGCAGGGTGCGCTCCAGGCGGGTCGCGAGCGCGGCGGCGGAGTCGCGGTCGAAGAGGTCGCCGTTGTACTCGAGGGTGCCCGCGATGCCGCCGGGCCGCCGGTCCTCCTGGCGTTCCTGGATGTTGAGCGACAGGTCGAACTTGGCGACGCCGACGTCGAGGCCGGCGGTGCCGATGGTGAGGCCGGGCAGTTCGAGGCTGACCTCGGGGGTGTTCTGGAAGGCGAGCAGGACCTGGAAGAGGGGGTGGCGGGCGCGCGAGCGCGCCGGGTTCACCAGCTCCACCAGCCGCTCGAACGGCACGTCCTGGTGCGCGTAGGCCGCCAGGTCCGTGGACCGCACGCGGGTCAGCAGTTCCCGGAAGGTCGGACCGCCCGACACGTCCGTGCGCAGCACCAGCGTGTTGGCGAAGAAGCCGACGAGTTCGTCCAGCGCCTCGTCGGTGCGGCCCGCGATCGGCGTGCCGATGGGAATGTCGTCGCCCGCGCCGAGGCGGCTCAGCAGCACCGCGAGCGCCGCCTGCACCACCATGAAGGCCGACGCGGAGGAGTCGCGTGCGAAGTCGAGCAGGTCCTGGTGGAGTGCGGCGTCCCAGTCGACGTCCACGCGGCCGCCGGAGTGGCTGGACTCGACGGGCCGGGGGCGGTCGGTGGGCAGGTCCAGCTCCTCGGGCAGCCCCGCCAGCGCCGTGCGCCAGTACTCCAGCTGCTCGTGGGCCAGGCTGCCCGGATCGTCCTCGGCGCCCAGCAGCTCCCGCTGCCACAGCGCGTAGTCGGCGTACTGCACCGGCAGGGGCCGCCAGTCGGGGGCGCGCCCGTCGTGGCGGGCGGCGTACGCGGCGCCCAGGTCGCGGGCGAGCGGTCCCATCGACCAGCCGTCGCCGGCGATGTGGTGCATCACCAGGGCGAGTACGTGCTCGCGCTCGCCGAGCGAGAACAGGGTGACCCGCAGGGGCAGTTCGCGGGACAGGTCGAAACCCGCGCCCGCCGCCGCCCGCAGCAGTTCGGGCAGCTCCTGCTCGTCGGTGTCCACCACCGGCAGGGGCACGTCCCATGTGTGGAGCGTGACCTGCCGTGCCGTCCCGTCGACGTCCGGGTACACGGTGCGCAGCGCCTCGTGCCGCTCGACCAGGTCGCCGACGGCGAACCGGAGTGCCGTGCGGTCGAGTTCGCCGCGCAGCCGGAGCACCACCGGCATGTTGTAGAGGGCGTCGACACCCTGCAGCCGGTTCAGGAACCACAACCGCTGCTGCGCGAACGACAACGGCACCACATCAGGCCGCTCCCGCCGCACCAGCGCACGCCGCGCGGCCCCCGACTCCAACGCCTCCACCCGGCCGGCCAGACCCGCCACCGTCGGCGCGTCGAACAACGCCGCCAACGGCAACTCCACACCCAGCACCGACCGCACCCGGCTCACCAACCGAGTCGCCAGCAGCGAATGACCACCCAGGTCGAAGAAGCTGTCGTCGATCCCGATCCGGGAGACCCCCAGCACCTCGGCGAACAGCCCGCACAACACCTCCTCCGCGGGTGTGCGCGGCGCCCGGCCCGCACCGGCCGAGTCGAAGTCCGGCGCCGGCAGCGCCCGCCGGTCCAGCTTCCCGTTCGGCGTCAACGGCAGCACCGGCAGCACCACCACCGCCGCCGGGACCATGTAGGCGGGGAGCCGGCCGGTGAGGCGTCCGCGCAGGTCGGCGCCGAGGGATTCGGCGGAGGCGCCGGCCGGGACGACGTAGGCGATGATCTGGCCCGGCCGGTCGGCCCTGGTGATCACGGCCGCCTGGGCGACCTCGGGCTGGGCGGTCAGCGCGGACTCGATCTCGCCGAGTTCGACGCGGTGGCCGCGCACCTTGACCTGGTCGTCGGTGCGGCCCAGGTACACGAGGGTGCCGTCGGAGCGCCGCTCGACGAGGTCGCCGGTGCGGTACATCCGCTCGCCGGGCGCGCCGAACGGGCAGGCCACGAAGCGTTCGGAGGTCAGGCCGGGGCGGTTCAGGTAGCCGCGTGCGACACCCGCGCCCGCGAGGTACAGCTCGCCGGGCACGCCGACCGGGACGGGACGCAGCCGGCCGTCGAGGACGTAGGTGCGCATGTTGGCGATCGGCAGGCCGATGGGCGGCCGGTGGCCGCCGTCGAGCGGGGCGCTCATGGTGGCGCACACCGTGGTCTCGGTCGGCCCGTACGCGTTGATCATCCGGCGGCCGGCCGACCAGCGGGCCACCAGCTCGGCCGAGGACGCCTCGCCGGCGACGACGAGGGTGCGCACGGTCGGCAGGTCCGTCGCCTCCTGGACCTCCAGGACCGTCGGCGGCAGGGTCACATGGGTGACCTGGTGCGCGGCGGCGGTCCGGGCCAGCGGGGCGCCGGGGCGCAGCCCGTCGGGGTCGGCGAGGACGAGGGTGGCGCCGGACAGCAGCGCCATGACCATCTCCCAGAAGGCCGCGTCGAAGCTGAGCGAGGCGAACTGGAGCACCCGGTCGCCGGGGCCGACGCGCAGGGTGTGCCGCTGTGCGGCGAGGAGGCTCGCGGCACCGGTGTGGGTGCCGGTCACGCCCTTGGGGCGGCCGCTGGAGCCGGAGGTGTAGATGACGTAGGCGGCGTGGGCGGGGGTGAGCGGGGAGCGCCGTTCGGCGTCGGTGACGTCGTGGCCGGGGAAGCGGTCCGGCCGGGCCGAGTCGAGGGCGAGGACGGCCGCGGCGCCCGGCGGGGTGGCGGTCCGGGCGTCCGGTACGAGGATCAGCGCGGGCGCGCCGTCGGACAGCAGGTAGGCGATGCGTTCGGCCGGGTACTCCGGGTCGACCGGGAGGTAGGCGGCGCCCGCCTTGAGGACGGCGAGCACCGCGACGACCTGGTCCGGCGAGCGCGGCAGCATCAGCGCGACCCGGTCCTCCGGGCCGATCCCCCGCTGGATCAGCAGCCGTGCCAGCCGGTTGGCGCGCCGGTTGAGTTCGGCGTACGACAGCGTGGTGCCGGCGAACACGAGGGCGGGTGCGTCCGGGGTGCGGGCGGCCTGCGTCTCGAAGAGGGCCGGCACGGTCTGCCGCGGGACGTCCTGCCGGGTGTCGTTCCAGGTGGCGGTGAGCTGCCGGTGTTCCTCGTCGGTGAGCAGTTCGATGTCGTCGAGGCGGCGGCTCGGGTCGGCGGCCGCGGCGGTCAGCAGCCGCTCCAGCCAGTGCGTGATCCGCTGGACGGTGTCCTGGTCGAAGAGGTCCGTGGCGTACTCGACGAAGCCTTCGAGGCCGGCCGGTTCGCCCTGGTCGTCCACCTTCTCGGTCAGGCTCACCGAGAGGTCGAACTTCGCGCCGCCGGGGTGGATCATCCGCGGGTCGACGTCGAGGCCCGGCAGTTCGACGTGGTAGCCGGGGGTGTTCTGGAGGACGAGGAGGACCTGGGCGAGCGGCAGCCGGTTCGCGGAGCGGCTGGGGTTGAGGATCTCCACGAGCCGTTCGAAGGGCACGTCCTGGTGGGCGTAGGCCGCCAGGTCGACGTCCCGGACCCGGTCGACGAGTTCGCCGAAGGCGGGGTTGCCGGAGGTGTCGGCGCGCAGCACCAGGGTGTTGACGAAGAACCCGACGACGTCGTCGAGGGCTTCGTCGGTGCGGCCGGCGACGGGGCCCGCGATCGGGATGTCCTCGCCGGCGCCCAGCCGGGTCAGCAGCCCGGCGAGTCCGGCGTGCAGCACCATGAAGAGGGTGGCGCGGCGCTCTCCGGCGAGCCGCAGCAGGCCGCGGTGCAGTTCGGCGTCGAGGGTGACCGGCAGGGACGCGCCGCGGCGGCCGGTGAGCGCGGAGCGCGGCCGGTCGGTGGGCAGGTCCAGTTCGTCGGGCAGGCCGGCCAGGGTGTCGCGCCAGTGGGCGAGCTGGGTGTGGGCGACCGTGCCGGGGGTGTCCTCACCGGCGAGCAGTTCGCGCTGCCACAGGGCGTAGTCGGCGTACTGGACCGGCAGTTCGGTCCAGTGGGGCGCGCCGCCGTCCAGGCGGGCCCGGTAGGCGGTGGCCAGGTCGCGGGCGAGCGGGCCCATGGACCATTCGTCGCCGGCGATGTGGTGCACGACGAGCAGCAGGACGTGTTCGTCGGCGCGTCGCCGGTACAGCGAGGCGCGCAGTGGTATCTCGCGGGACAGGTCGAAGCCCGCGCCGGCCGCCTCGTCCAGCAGGCCGGGCAGCGCGTCCGCGCCGGCCTCGGTCACCGGCAGCGGTACGTCGGGGGCGGCGAGGACGACCTGCCGCGGCTCGCCGTCGGCGTCGGCGAAGACCGTGCGCAGCGACTCGTGGCGGGCCACGACGTCTCCCAGCGCGGCCTGGAGCGCCGTACGGTCGAGCGGTCCCGTCAGCCGCAGCGCGAGCGGCATGTTGTAGGCGGCGCCGACGCCCTCCATGCGGTTGAGGAACCACAGGCGCTGCTGGGCGAAGGACAGGGGCACGGCGTCCGGCCGCGCGGTCCGGCGCAGTGCGGGGCGGGCGGGCCCGTCGGCGGTGAGCACGGCGGCGAGTCCCGCCACCGTCGAGTGCTGGAAGAGGGTGCCGAGGGGGACCTCCGCGCCGAGTTCGGTGCGGATGCGGACGGCGAGGCGGGTCGCCAGCAGCGAGTGGCCGCCGAGTGCGAAGAAGTCGTCGTCGATGCCGACCTGTTCGACGCCGAGGACCTCGGCGAAGATCCGGCACAGGGTCTCCTCGCGCGGTGAGCGGGGGGCCCGCCCGGACACCAGCGCGCCGAAGTCCGGGGCGGGCAGGGCGCGCTGGTCCAGCTTGCCGTTCGGGGTGAGCGGCAGCGCCGGCAGCGTCACCACGGCCGACGGCACCATGTACGAGGGCAGGGACTCGGCGGCGTACGAGCGCAGTTCGTCGGATCCGGGGGCGGACTCGCGCGGCACCACGTAGGCGACGAGCCGCTTGTCGCCGGGCCGGTCCTCACGGACGACGACGGCGGCCTGGGCGACGCGCGGGTGGCGGGCGAGCACGGCCTCGATCTCGCCGAGCTCGATGCGGAAGCCGCGGATCTTGACCTGGTGGTCGATGCGGCCTTCGTAGGCGAGGGCGCCGTCGGGGGTCCACCGGGCCAGGTCGCCGGTCCGGTACATACGGGCGCCGGGGGGCCCGAAGGGACAGGCGACGAACCGGTCGGAGGTCAGCCCGGGGCGGTTCAGGTAGCCGCGGGAGAGTCCGGCGCCGGCCACGTACAGCTCGCCGGTGACGCCGGGCGGCACCGGGCGCAGGGCGGCGTCGAGCACGTAGGCCCGCAGGTCCGCGAGCGGTGAGCCGACGGTGCTGCCGGTGTCGGCGGCGGCGTCCTCGCGGCCGAGCGGGTGCTCGGTGACGTGCACAGTGGTCTCGGTGATGCCGTACATGTTCACGAGCACCGGCCGGTCGTCGGGGTGCCGCTCGTACCAGGCGGCGAGCTTGCCGGGGGCCAGCGCCTCACCGCCGAAGATCACGTGGCGCAGTGCCAGCCGGTCCGCCGGGTGCTGCCGGTCGGCCTGGATCAGCTGGTAGAAGGCCGAGGGCGTCTGGTTGAGGACGGTGACGCCCTCGTCGGCGAGCAGGGCGCGGAACGCGTCGGGCGAACGGGAGACCGTGTGGTCGACGACGACGAGCCGGCCGCCGTGCAGCAGCGCGCCCCACAGCTCCCACACCGAGAAGTCGAAGGCGTACGAGTGGAACAGGGTCCACACGTCGTCCGGGCCGAAGCGGAACGATTCGGCGGTGGCGGAGAAGAGCCGGGTGACGTTGCGGTGCGAGACGACGACGCCCTTCGGCTTGCCCGTCGAACCGGACGTGAAGATCACGTACGCGGGGTGGTCGGGGTGCAGCGCGCCGAGCCGGTCGGCGTCGGTGGGGTCGGTGTCGGTGGTTTCCCCGACGTCCCGTACGTCGTCGACCGTGTCGAGGACGAGCACGGGGCCGGCCTCGGAGAGCACCGTGGCGACCCGGCCGGCGGGCGTCTGCGGATCGATCGGCAGATAGCCGGCGCCCGTTTTCAGCACCGCGAGGATCGCCACGACCAGCTCGGCCGAGCGCGGCAGCCTCAGTCCGACCAGCCGCTCGGGGCCCGCGCCGCGCGCGATGAGCCGGTGGGCCAGCCGGTTCGCCCACCGGTTCAGCTCCCGGTACGTCAGACGGGTGTCCCCGTGGGTGACGGCGACGGCGTCGGGGGTGCGCCGGACGTGCTCCTCGAACCACTCGGGGAGGGTGCCCGCGGCGAGGTCGGCGGCGCGGCTGTTCCACTCGGTCAGCACCCGGTGCCGTTCGTCGGGCAGGAGCACGTCGGCGAGGCCGGCCGGGCGGGCGGGGTCGGCGAGGAGCGCGCGCAGGAAGGCGGGGAATCGCCGGCCGTGACCGGCGACGGTGTCGGCGTCGTACGCGGCCGAGTTGCCCGCGAGCAGCACCCGCACCCCGTGTTCGTCGGAGCCGCCCTCGAAGGCGATCACCAGGTCGTCGACGGGTCCGCTGGGCACTCCGCGGGCCTCGGCCGTGCACGGGCCGAACCGCAGATCCTGCGGCAGGGGCAGGAAGTTGACGGCGGGTCCGAACATCCGGCGGGTCAGGCCGCCGAGGCCGAGGTCCTTGCGCAGGTCCTCGCCCCGGTACCGCTGGTGCCGCAGCAGGGCGCGCATCTCGCGGCCCACGTACCGCTGGAGTTCGGTGAAGGGCATGCGCGGCTGCGGCGCGAGGCGCAGCGGCAGCACGTTGGAGGCCATGCCGGGCGTGGCCTGGGTGACCGGGGTGAGGCGGCCGGTGACGGGGAAGCCGAGCACGACGTCGTCGGTGCCGGAGAAGCGGCCGAGGTAGGCGGCGGCAGCGGCGGTCAGCGTGACCTGCCAGGTGGTCCCCGACTCCTGGGCCAGTCGCCGGACCGCGCCGAACAGCTCCGGTTCCAGCTGGGTGGTGTGGCGGTGCGCCTCGGACCACAGGCCGGTGGGGCGGTCGGGCAGGGCGAGCAGCTCCGGGGCGTCACGGAAGCGCTGGAGCCAGTGGTCGCGGTCCTTGCCGCCGCGCGCGGACTCGGCGTATCTGACGTCCTCGGCGAGGAATTCGGTGAGCGGGGAGAACGGGGTGGGCGGGATCTGCCGGCCCTCCGAGAGGGCCGAGTAGCAGTCGGCGACCCGCTGCACAATCAGGTTGAACCCGAAAGCGTCGCAGGCGATGTGATGCACCCGCATGTACCAGAGGAACCGGTCCGGGGCTGTCCGGAACAGCTTCTGCACGAACAGCGGACCGGTGAAAAGGTTGAAAGGATGAACCAGATCGTCCCGCATCGCGGCGAGCGCGGCGGCCCGCCCGTCTTCCCGGGCGGACAGGTCCGTGACCGCGAGCGGCCAGTCGCCGGAAGTCTCGACGGACTGCCAGGGAACACCGTCGGTCTCACCGAATCGGACATGGAGTGCTTCGGCCTCGCCCACGGCCTGCCGGAGCGCGCTCTCGAATTGCGGCACGTCCAGCGGACCGGCTATCTCCACGAAACCGCTGATGTTGTAGAGCGGGCTGTCCGCGATGAGTTTCTGGGCGAACCAGACGCGCTGCTGGGCCGCCGACAACGGATTGCGGGCAGACGGCGATCCGGTGAACATCCTGCGCTCCCCCATGTGTGCAGGGGGAAGCTTCCCTAAATCCCCCCGTTACGTGTCCCCCGACGCGCTGGGCTCTCGAGGTCTCGCATCAACGTGCAAGATAACAATGCCCTCGTTGCCGATGCCACGAATTAACCGCCGGGCGGCCCGCAGCGCTGACGGGGCGTCAATCGACCCTAACACGACCGCGTCAACAACCGGCCGGTAGAGTGGCGTTGACCAGCGGGACCGTCACAGTACAGAATCCAGACCAGGTTCCGGCCACCGACCGACACGCCATGCGTCCGCGTTGCGCGGCACAGATCTCGGAAATCATCCGGTCACGGGGGGTGGCGGGTGCCGGAGCAACTGTTTGCCGTACCCATGGGTCTGGCCAATGAGGTGCGGAACAGGTGTTGTCCATCACATACGGGGGGAGTGCAGTAGCCCTGCACAGCATGCATGCAATCGTTGCCGCGGTCGCAGGCGCCTCTTCCTGTCGGCTCTTTTAGGGGTGTTCTGAGTGAGTAACGATCTGCGGTCGACGATCCACGACATACTGGTCGACGACCTCGAGGTGGATGCCGAGTCCATTGCCACCGATGTGCGTCTCGACACACTGGAATTGGACTCTCTCGCGATCGTCGAGTTCATCACCCGGGTCAAGGAGGAGTTCAACGTCGACCTGGCCGACGAGGAAAGCGCCCTGAAGGACAAGACCTTCGGCGAACTGGTCGAACTCGTGGATGCCCGACTGGGCTCGTCATGACAGCTGGATTTCCCGCCGCGGTCACCGGGGCGGGGCTGATCACCCCTGCCGGGATCGGAGTCGACGAGACCTGGCAGTCGGTGCTGAAGGCACCCGCACTGGCCACCAAGGACGCTGCGCTGGAAGGCACCGGCGCGCCTTACTGCCTGCGGGTACCGGAATTCGGTTCCGACGTCCTGTCGGGCCGGGGAACCGCGAACACGGATCCCTTCATCCGTTACGCCCTGGTCGCGGTCGGCGAGGCGATCCGGCGGTCCGGGCTCGACCCGGACACCTGGGACGGCACCCGGGTCGGCCTGGTCGTCGGCACCGGGATCGGCGGCGTCGGCACCCTCGTGCAGGCGCAGGACCGGTTCGCGGCCCGGGGCGCCGAGGCCGTCTCGCCGTACATGCATCCCCGCGCGCTGCCCAACATGGCGGCGGGCGCGGTCGCCCTGCGGTACGGCGTCAACGGACCGGCCCACACGGTCGTCTCCGCGTGTGCCTCCGGCGCGGTCGCCATCGGCGTCGCGCGGGACCTGCTGCGCGCCGGGACCTGCGACGTGGTGATCGCCTGCGGTACGGAAGCGGGCGTCGTGCCCGTGACCGTGAGCGGCTTCGCCCGGATGGGCGCGCTGTCCAAGCGGGACGACCCGACCGCGTCCCGCCCGTTCGCGGCGGACCGCGACGGGTTCGTCATCTCCGAGGGCGCCGGGGCCGTCGTACTGGAACGGCCCGAGAGCGCGGCGCGGCGCGGCGCCGAGGAACTGGGCCGGGTGCTCGGCTACGGCTGCACCACGGACGCCCACCACCTGGTCGCGCCCCGCGCCGACGGCTTCCACGCGGAGGCCGCCGTACGCCAGGCGCTGCGGGACGCCGGCCTGGACGCCGAGGCGATCGACCACGTCAACGCCCACGGCACCTCGACCCCGGTGAACGACCGCATCGAGGGCGAACTGGTCAGGCGGCTCTTCCCGCACAACCCCTCGGTGACCGCGCCGAAGGGCGTCCTCGGGCACACCCTCGGGGCGGCGGGCGCCATCGAAGCCGTACTCGCGCTGTGCACCCTGCGCGACGGAGTGGTCCCCGCGGTGGCCCACACCACGGCCGTCGACCCGGAACTGGCCGGTCTCGACGTGGTCCTGGGCGAGGCGCGCGAGGAGCGGCCCTCGTACGTGCTCAGCAACTCCTTCGGCTTCGGAGGGCACAACTGCGCTCTGGTCCTGGGGCGTTGACGACCGTGCGCACATCAGGGCCGCGGGGCCCGCAAGTGGAAGACGGCAGCGGATGCCACTGATCAACGGGGACTTATTCATGACCGACGAGCGCGTGGCCACACTGACCACGCTGCTGGCCGAGCCCGACTTCGCCGAGATCCGGCCCGAAGGGCAGAGCCTGTACGACTACAGCGTCACCACCCTGCGCCGGGCCCTGCGCATCAACCGGGCCGGCGTCACCGCGAACTCGATGTGGCTGGGGCGGGGCGAGCCGTCCGAGTTCCCCGACTTCCTGCGCGCGATGGGCTGGATCGGGGCCTACGACGCCTCCCTGCTCAACGTGCTGGTCTCCCACCAGATCGCGGGGGACGCCTGCCTCAGCCACGCCGACCCGGCGCAGCTGGAGCGCTTCGCGCCGGAGATCGACAGCATGGAGCGGGTCTACTGCTTCGCCTCCTCGGAGCTGCACGCCGGCTCCGACCTGACCCGGATCGGGACCACGGCCACCTACCGGCACGCCGACCGCTCGCTCGTCCTGCACACGCCGGAGCCGGCGGACAGCAAGGTGTGGATCGGCAACAGCCTGCACACCGGGGACGTGGCCATGGTGCTGTGCCGGCTGCGGGTCGGCGACCGCGACGAGGGCCACCACTGGCTGCGGGTGCCGCTGCGCACCGACGGCCGCCTGAACCAGGGGGTCTCCGTCCAGGGCGCCGAGCCGAAGGGCGGCGTCGAGGCCAACCAGACCGGAATCATCCGGTTCGACCAGTGCGTGCTGCCGCTGTCCGCCCTGATGGGCCGCTGGGCACGCATCGACGAGCAGGGGGTCTACCACTCCCCCGTGCGGCGGTACCGCCGGTT
Organism: Streptomyces sp. TSRI0107; assembly: GCF_001905845.1. Taxonomy (GTDB): domain Bacteria; phylum Actinomycetota; class Actinomycetes; order Streptomycetales; family Streptomycetaceae; genus Streptomyces. Next base: position 465,932 of record NZ_LIVZ01000002.1, read on the forward strand.
CGACGAGTGCCTGGCCACCTTCACCCATGAACGGCTCTTCCCCAGCATGGCCGCGGCCATGGCGCAGCGGCTGGCGTGCGCCATCACCACCCGCTTCGCGGCCGTCAAGCGCACCTTCGGCGCGCCGCTGCTCGGCCACGCCCACTACCGCATGCGTCTGCGCACCGCCGCCGGCCGCGCCCTGGCCGCCCGGCACGCGCTGGAAGGCCTGGTCGAACAGGCGGTCCGGCGCGTCGGCACCCGGCACCCCGCCGAGGACCGGTTGCTGCACGCGCTGATCACCTGCGCCAAGACCGGCAGCACGGGAGACGCCCGGCTGACCCTCGCCGACACCAGGGAACTCTGCGGCGGGCTCGGCTACCACCGGCTGAACCAGATCTCGCCGCTCCAGCACGACTACGAGATCGCCGTCACCTTCGGCGGGGACAACACCGTCCTCGGCTACCAGGCCTCGCGGTTCGCGCTGCGCGAGCGCGAGGACCTGGCCGCCGTCCTCGACGACGCGGTCCGCGAGACGGCCGACGGCGGGACCGACCCGGACACCCGGTTCCTCGTCACGGCGCTGCGCCGCCTCTGCGACGTGCTGCTGGACGAGGTGGACAGCGAGGGGCCGGGGGCGGCCAGCACCGCCTGGTCGCGGGCCGTCCACCAGACGCTGGCGGCCGGCCGCTGGGCCGGGCACACCGGCGGCCCGGCCGGGCGGGGACTGCTGCGGCACTACGCCGCCGGCTGTCTGCTCGAACACGGCATGACCGGGCTGCGGGCGGGTGTGCTCACCCCGGACGACCTGCTGCGGGCCGACCGGCTGCGCGCGGAGGAAGGCGCGGCGGAACTCCCCGCCGACGAGCTGCTCGCGCTGCTCGACGTGCCCGAGGCGCTGGTGCGCGCCCCCATCGCGTACGACGACTTCGCCGAACGCCACCTGCGGCGGGCCGCCACCCCACATGGCGTACCGGGCGGCGAGGGCGTGGCCGTCGCGGTCACGGCGTCCGTCTGACACCGATCCGGAAGGATTCCCCCCACATGGACGACGTCCGCGCAGTGGTCACCGGCATCGGGAGCTGTCTGCCTCCTGACGTGGTGTCGAACGACGACCTGTCCAAGGTGCTGGACACCTCGCACGAGTGGATCCACAGCCGCACCGGCATCGCCCGGCGCCATGTGGTGAAGCCGGGCGTCAGCACCGGCGACCTGGCCACGGCGGCCGGGGCCGCCGCCCTGGAGTCGGCCGGCCGGCGCGCCTGCGATCTGGTGCTGCTGGCCACGACCACCCCGGACCAGCCCTGCCCGGCCACCGCCCCGCAGGTCGCCGCCCGGCTGGGCTGCGCCGGGGTGCCCGCCTTCGACCTGGCGGCGGTGTGCTCCGGATTCGTGTACGGGATCGAGACGGCGTCCGCCCTGATCCGCTCGGGGCTGTACGAGACGGTGCTGCTCATCGGCGCCGAGACGTACTCGACGATCGTCGACCCCACGGACCGCAACACCGCGGTGCTCTTCGGCGACGGCGCGGCGGCCGTGGTGCTGGAACGGGGCCCGGCCGGCACGCCGGGCGCGGTGCTGCACACCCGGCTCGGCAGCGACGGCACCCGGCCGGACCTGATCACCGTGCCCGGCGGGGGCTCCCGCGCGCCGCGCCCCGGTCCGGACGGCCCCTCCACGTACTTCCGCATGGAGGGCAAGGAGGTGTACACGCGCGCGGTGGCGACGATGACCGCCTCCGCCCGTGAGGTGGCCGAGGCGGCGGGCTGGCGGCCGGAGGAGGTCGACGCGTTCGTCGGGCACCAGGCCAACGCGCGGATCCTGCGTGCCGTGGCCAAGCGCCTCGGACTGCCCCGGGAGCGCGTCGTCTGCCACATGGGCGAGGTCGGCAACACCGCCGCGGCGTCCATTCCCCTCGCCCTGTCCTGGGCGGCCTCACGCGGCGACCTGACAGCCGGCGACCGGGTACTGCTGACCGCCTTCGGCGGCGGCCTGACCTGGGGCTCGGCCGCCATGACCTGGCCGCAGGTGCGACCGGTGACCGCCTTGGAACCGGCGTCACCGGCGCTCTGACCACCTACCCGGAGCGGACCGGGCCCGTCAACGCGGTCCGCCGGGCTGGGGAGAGGAGACGGGGCGCGCGTCGCCGCTGTCCGCGCCCAGGCCCGCGAGCAGGCGCAGCCCGTCCTCGGCGGGGCTGCCGGGGGCCGCGGACAGCACCAGCAGCTCCATGCCTGATTCGTCCGGTGGTGCGAAGTTCTCCTGGTGCAGTTCCAGCAGTCCGACCAAGGGGTGCCGGTACGCCTTGCGTCCATGGGTGCGGGCGCGCACGTGCGCGCGGGCCCAGAGCCGGCGGAAACGCTCGCTGCCCATCGCCAGCTCGCCGATGAGTGACGCCAGTTGGGGGTCGTCGGGATACTTGCCAGCGGCCAGGCGCAGGTGCCCGACCACGTCGAGGGTGCAGTTCTCCCAGTCCGCGTAGAGGCCTCGCTCGGCCTCCTCGAGGAAGATGTGCCGGGCGGTGTTCAGGCCAGGTATCGGCCGGCCGTAGAGGAGCCCGGCGAGGCGGTTCCCGGCGAGCACGTCCATGCGGTGGTTCATGATCAGCGCGGGTGCGCCGGCGACCAGGTCGAGCAGGCGCAGCAGTTCGGGCCGGACCCGCCCGCCCGGCGCCTTCGCGCGGCGGCGGCGCTGCCGGGCGAGCCGGTGGAGGTGCCCGCGTTCGGTCTCGTCGAGGCCGAGGACGCGGGCGAGGGCGTCCAGGACCTGCTCGGAGGGCTGGGTGGCGCGGCCCTGCTCCAGCCGTACGTAGTAGTCGACGCTGACTCCGGACAGGTGCGCGACCTCTTCGCGGCGCAGCCCCTCGACCCGGCGGCGGCTGTCGGTGGGGATGCCGACGGCCGCCGGGTCGACCCGGGAACGCCGGGTCCGGAGGAAGCCCGCGAGATCGTCCATGCCCCCAGTATGGCCGCGGTACGGCCCGTGAAGGTGGTCCTGCCGTTACCAGGAAGTCCCGTCCTACGGAACAGGCGTCCCTGAACGCCGGGCGCCGCGGCGCCCAGGATCGAAGGCATCCGATCCGAAGGAGTTCCCGTGAAGACGCTGATCGTCCACGCCCACCCGGAGCCGAAGTCGCTCAACAGCTCGCTGAAGGACCTCGCGGTGTCCACGTTGGAGACCGCCGGTCACGAGGTACGGGTGAGCGATCTGTACGCGATGAACTGGAAGGCGGTCGTGGACGCCGCGGACTACGGCCCCAGCGCCTCGCGCCCGCTGAAGGTCGCCCTGGACTCGGGCCGGGCCTTCGACGCCGGGACGCTCACCCCGGACGTCGTCGCCGAGCAGGAGAAGCTGCTGTGGGCCGACACGGTCATCTTCCAGTTCCCGCTGTGGTGGTACACGATGCCCGCGATCCTCAAGGGCTGGGTGGACCGGGTGTTCACCTACCACTTCGCGTACGGCGTCGGCGAGCACAGCGACACCAAGTACGGCGAGCGCTTCGGCGAAGGCACCCTCGCGGGCCGGAGGGCCCTGCTGTCGGTGACCGCCGGCGGCCCGGAGTCGCATTACGCCGCTCGTGGCATCAACGGCCCCATCGACGACCTGCTGTTCCCGATCCACCACGGCATCCTCTACTACCCGGGCATCGAGGTGCTGCCGCCGTTCGTGCTGTACGGCACCGACCGGATGACCGGCGAGGACTACGCGGACGCCGCGAAGGCCTGGCAGCAGCGCCTGCTCACCCTGGAGTCGACCGAGCCGATCGCGTTCCGGCGGCAGAACTCCGGCGACTACGAGATCCCCTCCCTGCAACTGAGGGAGGGCCTGGAGCCCGCCGGCCGCACGGGCTTCGGGCTGCATGTGCGCGGCTAGGAAGCAGACGGCCCCGGGCCGGCCGGCCGCCCTGGTCGGCGTTTTCACTGGTGCCGGAAGCCCTGCCGTGTCGTGTCCGCCGCCGGGGCCGTCGTGGCAGTCCCTGGTGGCCGCCCTGGACACGGCGGCGCGCGCCGTGGAGAGGGACCTGGCGGCCCGGCACCGAGCACCCGGCCCGGGCGGCTACGTGCCGAACACCGCCAGCGAGAGCCACAGCGCCACGGTGGCGGCGGCCAGCGCGGCGGGGACGGTGAGGGCGCCGAGGAGCGTGAACTGCTTCACCTGGACGTCGTGGCCGTGCGCGTGGGCGATACGGCGCCACAGGAGGGTGGCCAGGGAGCCGGCGTAGGTGAGGTTGGGGCCGATGTTGACGCCGAGGAGGACGGCGAGCACCGCGCCGGGGCCGGAGGGGGCGGCGAGCGGGGCGAGGGCCAGGACGGCGGGGAGGTTGTTGATCAGGTTCGCGAGCAGCGCGGCCAGGGCGGCGGTGCCGAGCAGGGCGGGCAGGGACGCGCCGTCGGGGAGGAGGCCGCCGAGAACCGCGCCGAGACCGTTGTCGACGACGGCGCGGACGACGACGCCGAGGGCCAGGACGAAGGCGAGGAAGGGCAGGGCGGCCGAGCGCACCAGGGCGGCCGGGGTGGTGTGCCGGCGGGCCAGCGCCCGCCCCGCGAGCACGGTGGCGCCGGCTGCCGCGGCCCAGGCCGGGTCGACGCCGGCGACCGAGGCCACGCCGAAGCCGGCGAGGGTCGCGGCCACGGTCAGCAGCGGGAACAGCGGCAGCTCGACCGGTTCGGCGTCCCGCTCCGGCGTGCCCGGGGCGGCCAGGTCGGCGGCGAAGAATCGCCGCAGGACGGCGTACTCGACGGCGATGGCGGCCAGCCACGGCAGCAGCATCAGCAGCGCGAAGCGGGTGAAGGTCAGGCCGGTGGCGGTGAACGCCAGCAGGTTGGTGAGGTTCGACACCGGCAGCAGCAGCGACGCCGTGTTGGACAGGTGCACGCTCGCGTAGGCGTGCGGACGGGCGCTCGTGCCCATCCGGGCGGCGGTGGCGAAGACGACCGGGGTGAGCAGGACGACGGTGGCGTCCAGGCTCAGGGCGGCGGTGATCACGGAGGCCAGCGCGAAGACGGCGCCCAGCAGCCGCCGGGGCCGCCGCCGGGCCCAGCGGGCCATCCAGGTGCCGCAGGCATGGAAGAGCCCTTCGTCGTCGCAGAGCTTGCCCAGGACGAGGGCGGCCGCCAGGAACCCGATCACGGGCCCCAGGCGGACCGCCTCCTCGTGCACGTGGTCCGGTGGTACGGCGCCGACGACTATCAGCAGGACGGCGGCGGGTACCGCGAAGACCGCCTCCGACCGCCCGAAGGGGCGGACGACGGCGCAGACCAGCACCAGGATCAGTGCGGCGACCGACAGGAACTCGAACAGCATGCCTTCGATGATCCGGCACCCGGCCGGTGCCGCCGCACGCCGGTGGTGCTTACCCGGTGTTCCGTGCCTGCGTCGACGAGCCGGGTGGCCGGGCAGGAGCCGAACGTGGCGCGGGCCGGCGGTCATGCGTCCGGGCCCGCCCACAGCGCCTTGACGTCACCCGGCATGTGGCGGGGCGGCGGGCCGGGCCTTGCCTGTCGGAGGAGTAGACCCTGGCCATGTGGTTGCCGAGGGGTACGTGGACGAGCGCCAGGGCCGCTGTCAGCGCGAGCAGCTGGAGCACGCCGGCGAGGACGGGACCCATGTCGCCCGCTGCGGTGGCAGCTGATGTCACGGTCAGAACCTCTCCGAAAAGAGCAGGGCGAGGACGAGATAGCCCAGCAGGGAAACGGCCACGACCAGGCCGACGACGTTCTCGGCGGTCACAGCTTCGTCACCCCCTTGGCGACGAGAGCCACCAGCGCGAAACCCGCGAGCGTGACGAGAACGAAGGCCGGATCGGCGACGTGCGCGGTCGACGGCGGGGCTTCCCGGGGACTTGCCCGAGGACCCGGTGGCGTTCCTGAGACGCGGCGTCCAGAAACCGCGGACGCGACGGCAAGGCGGCTCGGCGCCGGCGCGGCATCATCGACGGGCAGTCAGCCCGCCGCGACGGACACGCCCGCCACCGGGCCGACCTTCCGACCGCTCTTTCCCGCCCCGGCCGAGGGCCGCACCAAGGATGATCAACATGGACCGTCTGGACGTCATCGACACCTGCAACCGCATGGCCTGGTACGCGGACCAGCGCGAATGGGACGCTCTGGCCGGCGTGTTCGCCGACAAGGCGACACTCGACTACACCAGTCTCAACGGCGGCGAGCCCGTCACCCTCACCCCGGCGCAGATCGTCGAGGGCTGGCGGACGGGCCTCGGCGTGTACGCCGCCACCCAGCATCTCCTCGGCAACCACCTGGTCACGGTCGACGGCGACGGGGCGGTGTGCACCGCCACCTTCCAGGCCACCCACCGCAAGGCGAACGGCTCCCTGTGGACGCTGGGCGGCACCTACCGCTTCGACCTGGCCCGTACGGGCGGTGGTTGGCGCATCACGGGCGTCGTGATGACCACGGTCTGGAGTGACGGAGAGCGGTGAGGCGGCTTCGGACGCGGCCGTCCACCCCGCGTCGGCATCGTCGACCGACCGACCAGCACAACCAGTTGGAGTACTGATGACACACTCGAGCAAGGTCACCTTCGACAGCGACGGCGTCGCCCTGACCGGCAACCTCTTCCTTCCCGAGAGCACGGGTGACGCGGGCCCGCTGCCGGGGATCGTGGTCGCCGGCACGTGGACCAGCGTCAAGGAGCTGATGGCCGACCGGTACGCCGAGCGGCTGGCCGCTCGCGGATACGCGGCGCTGTCCTTCGACTTCACCGGCTTCGGCGAGTCCGGGGGCGAGCCGCGAGACGTCGAGGACCCGGCCCGCAAGCTCCGCGACATCCATCACGCGCTCACCTTCCTGGCCGCGCAGGAGGCGGTCGACGGCGACCGGCTGGGCGCCCTCGGGATCTGTGCGGCCGCGATGTACATGTCCGACAGCACCGTCCACGACCCCCGGGTCCGCTCGCTCGCGCTCGTCGCCCCCTGGCTGCACGACGCCGCCGTCTGCGAGGCCGCCTACGGTGGCGCGGAAGCGGTCGCCGAGCGCATCAAGACGGGCAGGGAGGCCCGCGCCCGCTACGAGGAGACCGGCGAGGTCGAGTACGTACCGGTGGTCTCGGCCACCGACGAACGCGCGGCCATGCCGTACGACATCGACTTCTACCTCAACCCCGCCCGCGGCGGCATCCCGGCGTGGCCCAACCGCTTCGCCGTCATGGCGTGGGCGGACTGGCTGACCTACGACGCCATCGCCCTCGCCCCGCGGATCGACCGGCCCACCGTTCTGGTGCACAGCGAGGACGCCGCGATCCCCGACGGTGCCCGCCGCTTCCACGCGGGTCTCGCCGGACCCAAGGACATCCTGTGGACGCAGGGCACCCAGTTCGACTTCTACGACTCGGAACCTCAGGTCACGATCGCCGTCGACACGGTGGCCGCCCACTTCGACCGGACCCTGTCATGATCCTCGTCACCGGGGCAACCGGAAACGTGGGCGGAGAGGTCGTCCAGGCCCTGGCCCGCGCCGGAGAGCCCGTACGCGCCCTGGTCCGCCGGCCCGCCGACGGTCTGCCGCCCGAGGCCGGCCAGACCGTCGGAGACCTCGACGACCCCGACTCCCTCGCCTCGGCCCTCGACGGCGTACGGGGAGTGTTCCTGCTCCCCGGCTACCGCGACATGCCCGGGCTGCTGGCCCGCATGCGCGGTGCCGGGGTGGAACGTGTCGTCCTGCTCTCCAGTTTCGCCACGGTCGCCACCGACACCCGCAACGTCCTGTCCGAGTACATGATCGGCTCGGAGACCGCGGTCAGGGAGTCCGGCCTCGCCTGGACGTTCCTGCGGCCCAACGCCTTCATGTCGAACGCGCTGCGCTGGCTGCCGCAGCTGCGCGCGGGCGACGTGGTCAGGGACGCCTTCGGCACGGTGCCGGTCGCCGCGGTCGACCCGTACGACATCGCCGCCGTCGCCGTCCGCGCCCTGCTCGACCCCGGCCACGACGGACGCGTCCACGAGCTGAGCGGTCCCGAACCGCTGCTGCCGGCCCAGCGGTTGGCCGTCCTGGCCGAGGTCCTCGGCCGTGACCTGCGCTTCCATGCGCTGTCGGACGAGGAGGGCCGGGCCGACATGGCCGCGGCGGGCGTGCCGGAGCCGTACATCCAGGCGTTCTTCAGCTTCTACGGCGACGGCACCCTCGACGAGTCCAAGGTCTACCCGACCGTCGAACAGGTGACGGGCAGGCCGCCCCGCACATTCCGCCAGTGGGCCACCGCTCACCGGGCTGCGTTCCCGCGGTAGTCGCGTGGTGAGAGCCCGTAGGCGGCTCGGAAGGCACGGGTGAAGTGGGAGGCGCTGGGCATACCCCACCGGGCGGCGATCACGTGGATGGGGCTGGTGCGCAGCGAGGGGTCCGCCAGGTCGGCGCGGATCCTCTCCAGCCGCTGCGAGCGAATCCAGGCTGCGACCGTCTCGCCCGGGGACTGCTCACCGAAGACGCGGTGCAGGTGGCTGAGGGAGACGTGGTGCGCGGCGGCGATCGTTCGCGGGGTCAGCTCCGGGTCGGCCAGGTGCTGCTGGATGAAGATCCGGACGCGTCTGGCCAGCACCTGGTGCCGGGTTTCCGGCGACAGGGCGGCCTCGGCGCCCAGGGCGTGGGCGAAGAAGGCGGAGACCAGTTCCAGGGTGACCGTGCCCAGGCGGGGCGCGTCGGCCGGCCGGAGGGCACCGGCCTGCCGGTCGAGTCCGGTGAGGAAGTCCGCCAGGAGCGCTCCTGAGCCCTTCCGCACCAGCAGCCCGCGTCCCAGAAGCCGCTCGACCTGGTCTGTGGGCAGGGGCAGCAGGGTTCTGGGCAGGTCCACGCCCACACCGGCGACGACGCCGGGCCTGCCGTCGGCCGTCGGACCGGGGGCGTACTCCTGTGACGCGCACGCCTGCCAGCTGGAGTCCACGAGGAGACCGCCGGGGCCGACCGTGGCTGTCCCCCCGCGCTCCTGGTCCAGTGTCAGCTCGCCGTCGGTCAGCAATGACAGGTGGTAGAGCTCGGGGTCGTGCCGGCGGATCCTCCGCGAGCTCCGCCGGAAGCGCGCGGGCGAGAACGACGTCCGCCATACGGTCACCGGCCCCAGTTCCATGACACGTAATTCCGCCCGGAAGTCGGCGGCATGGGGACTGGTGGTGTCGTTCGCGCGGCTGTGGCCGATCAACTCCCGCCAGCGGTCGAACCGCTCGTCGGCGGGGACATCCTCGCTGCGGAACTCCGTCCCGATCACCGTGGCACTCTCCGTACTCCGCCCTGAGGGGCACGTGCTTGGGGTGAGGGGCGGGGTCGCAGCCCCTCACCCCGAGCATCGCACCTCAGGGTTCCGCTGAGCGGTGAGTGTCGGTCAGCAGGTGGAACCGCCCACGCCGGAAGGTCAGCGCTGCAGGGTGAGGACGCCCGGGCGCCACGGCAGCCGGTTGTAGTCGCCACCCGCGGTGGGGGATTTGCCCTGGTAGAGGAACTGCAGGTTGCACGGGTCGATGGTCATGGTCTGGTCGGGGTTGTTGCGGACCAGGTCACCGTGGCTGATGTCGTTGGTCCAGGTGGCACCGCTGTTGGCCTTGCCCGCGAAGGGGTTGCTCTCGCTGGCGGCCTGCGGGGTCCACGAGCCGTTCAGGCTTGAGGCGGTGAAGGAGCGGAAGTAGCGCCCGTTCGCGCCCATCGCCTCGACGATCATGAGGTACTGGTTCCGGCCCTGAACCTTGTAGACCTGTACGCCCTCGAACAGGTTGGCCTTCGTGTCGCTCATGATCGTCGTGTACGACGATCCGAAGTTGCCCGGGAAGTTCCCGATCGGCATGCTCGCCCGGTAGATCTTGCCGTTGTCACCGGCGAAGAACAGGTACATGTTCTGGCCGTCGGCGATCAGGGTCTGGTCGATCGGGCCGGTGTCGGAGCCGGAGATGCCGCCGGTGAACAGCGGCTGCGGCGCGGACCAGCCGTTGGGGTTGGTGGGGTCGCTCGACGTGCGATAGATGAAGGGCCACGCACCCCACTGGTACGCCAGCACCCAGATGTTCTTGGGGGCGAAGTAGAACAGCGTGGGCGCCACCGCGGCCTGGCTCATCCCGGTCTGGCCGGCCGACGCCATGTCCGACCAGTTCGTGAAGGGGCTGAACATCATCGAGCCGTACGACGATCCCGAGAAGTTGGACGCGTAGACCAGGTGCTTGCCGTTGTGCGTCACGGTGGTGAAGTCCTTCACCGCGTCCCACCCGTTCGCCGGCTGCGCCAGGACACCCGTCGATGTCCACCGGTACGTCGACGGAAGAGAACATGTGCCGTCCGTCGGCGGCGTCCCGGGCAGACCGGTCCACTTCTGGTTGCTGCCGCCGCCGCACGTTCCGAGCTGCACCGCCGTGCCGTTGGCCGTACCGGCGCCCGCGGCCTCCAGGCACAGCCCGGACTGAACGCCGACGACCGTGCCGTCGGAGTTCACCCGCCACTGCTGGTTCGCACCACCGGAACAGGTCCAGATCTGCACCCGGGTACCGGCCGTGGTGGCATGGCCCGGAACATCCAGGCACTTGTTGCCGTACACGGTCAGCTGGTTGGAGTCCGTCAGCGTCCACTGCTGGTTGGTCCCGCCCCAGCAGTCGTAGATCTGCAGGTACGTGCCGTCGGCCTGGCCGGCGCCCGGCACATCGAGACACCGGTTCGAACCGACACCGCGCAAGGCGCCACTGGCAGCCGCCTGAGCCGGGGCGGCGCCGAGTAACGCCGCCAACGCGGCCAGGGCCGCGACCACGGCGGCGAGCACCGCGGACGGATGCCGACGACTGAAACTTCCTCTGTGCATGGAATCTTCCTCACCCTTGAGTAGGCGTTTCGGTGCAGTGCGGCGCACAGCGGAGTCATTGACGAGTTCATGACATAGCCATGTGCAGGCTAGGCGAGTTCGTCATATCGAACACCGGCCGCAATATCGATCAACTGAAGGATAGGGAGCCAGTAACCCGCGTCAAGACCTCTCGCAAGTATCGCCTCCAACCTCGAAACGTTTCGAAGGAGAAGCCCGCGAAACGACGCACGTCACAGCAGCAAGTCACTCCCTTCGGCGGCCTTCGACGGCGTCATCGACATCACGTGCTGGGCATCGACGGGTGGCAGGGACAGGGGAACCCGCCCCCGAACCCCTGCCGCACCGAGATCCGGTGTGATCGACCGGCACGCCGACCAACTGCGCCGCGTCCTGCGCGACGCCGAGGAGTTCGCCGGGAAGATCGGAGATGAACTGGCGGCGGAGCAGCTCGGCGGCGTCGCACGCCGGCGCCGGCACCTGGCGCGGATCACCGAGCGCCTCACGTTGGCTGAGATGCGTGGTCACGCCGTCGCCGTCCGCGTGGCGCTGCGGCGGGCCGCGCGCGAGGGGCGTACGACGACATGGGGTGAACCGACCCTGCGGATCGGGGCTCCCCTCGCTGCTCTGCACCCGGACGACAAGGTCGCCGTACTGGTCGAGGCGGACCGCGAAACACCGGGCGACAGGCCGCTGCTGTCTGCACTGGTCACCGCCCACGGCGGTGGCCGGCCGCACCGGCTCTACCGGCAGGTCCTCTTCAACCTGGACCGGCCGGGGCCCCGTCCGAAGGACTCTTCACGCACTGGCGCATGGCACTGCGTCGACACTCGGAGCAGCGCTGAAGCGAACGTGGTACTGAGATCGCACCCGCACCCCGGAAGGCCCGTACGACCCGAATCCGATCTGCCGCAGCGTCAGAGCGTCCAGTCCGGCAGGCGCGGATTGCCGACGGCCCCAGGGACGTCGCACGACGGGCGCAGTTCCTTGTAGGTCTTCGCCTCGTCGTAGCTGAGGTCGGTACCGTACCCCCATCGGCCGTAGGCATCGGCCAGTGCGACGCACACGGCCTCGCTCTCGGTGTCCACGGTTCCTGGATCGAGCTGTTCGGCACCGTTCACGGCGGCATCGAAGCAGTTGGCGAGGGCGCCGTGATCGTCACCCGGCTCACCGCTCGCGGCCGCCTTGTCCAGGGCGACAACGGCGTCCGCGCAGTCGCGTGGCATCTTCGTGGCCTCGAAGCCGATCCCCGCGATCAGCTCGTCCACTTCCGCGTCCGTGGCCCTGTCGTGCTTCCCGTACGTGTAGAGGACGTATCTGCTGTGCGGCAGCCACCACACGCGGTGGGTGCTCTTGCGTGAGCCGTCGTAGTCGGGGAGTACATCGGTATCGAAGGTCCAGTTCATGGCCTTCTCACCGCCGATGTCGGTCAGTGGCCGCTCCTTGACGGAGATCACCGACTCGTCGGTGGAACTCATGCCGTCCTCGCTCTCCACGGACCACATGGCACCGGAATCCAGCTGCCCCTCGCGGATCTGATCCAACGTCAGGTGCGGGGAGTAAAGGATCCGTACGCCTTTGTCGGGGTCACCGTGCAGAGAGAAGTCGGCGCTGGTCGCCACGGTCGTCGTCGCCTGCGTCTCCTCCCAGGCGAACCCGGAGTCAGTGACCTCGTCGCCCGTCACCAACTCCAGCTCGGAGTCGGCGGGAAGGGTGACGTGCAGGCCCCCGAAGAGGGAAACCGGGTCCGGGTCCGGCTCCTGCTCGGCAACGGCCTCCTCCGCGTCCGGCGAAGCGCCCACGAGGGGAGCCGCGGTGGTCGCGTCCGGACTCGGCGTCTCTCGCTCGGGCTCGGCTGCCGTACTGGCGGCGGACTGCCCCTCGGCGACTTCTCTGTCGTTGTTGCCGGCCGTCATGCCGGCCGCGACACCCCCGGCGGCGGCGCCCACGATCACGGCGGCGGCCAGCGTGTAGGAGACGACCCGGCGTCGCGTACGGCGCCCGGCGGGCGCGGAGCCAGGGGTGGGAGGCGGCGGGGAGGTGGGGGCGGGTGGAACCGGCCGCATGTCCTCCGCAGCCGTGGATGACGTCCGCTTTCCGGGGCTCTCCGGACGAGCGGGCGCGCGTTCCTCCGATGGCGCCCGCGGTGCGGGCGGTTGCTCGTCGGCGGGCTCCTCGTCGGGTAGCGGAACCGTCCAACGCGCGCGGTCCGGCGGCACGGTGACGTCGGTGTCGGTACCGAGCCGCCCTGGTTCGCGATCCAGGGGTCGCGTGTAGGCCATGGTGGGGAACACGGCGGTACCCGTCGGCCCGTACGCGGCGGCCGTCCGTTCGGCCAGCTCCGCCGCGCTCGGACGCCGGTCGGGCTCCTTGTGCAGGGCTTCGCGGACCAGGGCCAGCAGCCCGTCGGGGACGCCCTGCAGCGAGGGCTCAGCGCTGACGATGCGGTGGGTGATGCCCGTGAGTGCGCCGAAGGGGTGAGAGGCGGCAGCGGCGTAGGCAACCAGCAGGCCCCACGCGAAGATGTCGCCGGCCGGGAGGGTGGTGCCGTCCGTGAGTTGCTCCGGTGCCATCCAGCCGGGAGTTCCGGTGGTCACCGACGTCGCGGTGATGGCGGTGCCGTCCAGGTGGTGGGCGATGCCGAAGTCGACGACGCGGGGTCCGTCGGCCGCCAGGAGCACGTTCGTCGGTTTGAGGTCGCGGTGGGCGACCCCCGCGCCATGGATGCAGGCGAGCGCGTGGGCGACGGCCGCCGCGAAGGTCAGCAGATTGTCCGAGCGTATGGGCCCGGCGTCCCGGACGTGCTGCTGCAAGGTGTTGCCGTGGACGTAGGCGGTCGCCAGCCAGGGCAGCGGGGCGTCCGGGTCGGCGTCGACCAGCGGGACCAGATAGGGGCCGGTGACTTTGCGGAGCATGGCGGTCTCACGACGGAAGCGCGCCCGGTGGGCGGGGTCATCGGCGAAGTCCCGGTGCAGGACCTTCACTGCGAGAGGGAGCCCGCCGTCCGCGTCGGTCGCGAGGTAGACGGTACCCATACCGCCGGTGCCGAGGTGCCGGGTCGGCCGGTAAGGGCCTATGCGTTCGGGCAGGTTCACTGATACGGCCCGCCCTTCGGCACACAGGACGACTGTCCGGCAGACAGCGTCTGCCCCCGAAGACCACACGGATGCGTCATGTACCCCCCTGGCGTATCCAGCCCGCGACCCCCTCGCAGACACCCGACGAGCCCCCCTCGTCAACGAAGCCACTCTAGTACCCGCCACGGTCCGCCATGCCCGCTCCGCCGACGGTGCAGCTCGGTGCCCTTGACCGCGGAACGCGATCAGTACCGAGTGCGGGCAGCCGCCGCGGGGTGGCGTGCCGGCCGCCCGGCCATCCGGGCGGCCGGCACGATGTCACACGCTGTCAGCCGATGTCCCCGTGGAGCGCCACGCATTCACGGAGCAGCGCCTCCGGGCGCGGCTGGGTGTGCCCTGGCTGCCGGTCCCCGGTGAGCGGGAGGTGCATGCCCCGCTCGTCCCTGGCGGACCGCACACCGCAGTCGGCCCCGCCTCCGGGCAGAGGAAGGGCCGCCTGATCACGGTCGTTTCCGCATACGCCGACGGCTACGCGGGATCCAGCACCGGCTTCTCCGGGAGCCCGCCGTGCTTCTCACAGCCCAGTTCCTTGGCCATGGCCAGCGAGAACGAATGACCCACGGTCGCGTAGGCGTCCTTCAACGCCTCAGTGTCACCCTCGGGCTCCGTCGGCGTACCCCAGCGTTCCACACCGATCTGTAGGTGGGCCGCGTCCGACGAGCGCAACTTATTGCTTCTGCAGGCGAATTGGATGTAGACCTTGTCCGCCGCCGCCAGGGTCTGCTCCCCCATCTTCAGCTCGGTGAACTTCGGGTCGGGGGTGCCCGTCGGGGGGCCGTCGACCCACCTCCAGGTGACTCTGAGCTCGAAATCCGGCGTGCCGATGGGCGAGTAAACACGGCAGATGTCGCCGCGAGACACCCTGGGGTCCCCGAACGCCAACGCAAGGTCCACCGCAGCATGAGCGACGGTGTACTCCTCCGCCGACGCCTCGAAACTCGACGATCCTGTGATCACCTTCAATGCCTTGGACGCGTCGGCGGACACGGCTTCGCCACCGCACAGTTGTGTCCCCGCAACGACCTTGTAGTTGTCCGGAAGGCCGTCCTCATCCTTATCCCCTCCACAGCCGGTGCCCCCGAGGAGCAACGAGCCGGCCACGGCCGTGGCAAGGAGTCCAACGCGTACCGACCTACGACTGATCACCATCCGCATCCTTACGTGTCCTCGGCCGCCGACCTCAGCCCGTCTCCGGGCTGTTGCCCTGCTGTTTCGCCGGTCGTTGCCCACCCCGTAGCCCAGCGGCATCGATTCGCGAAGGTCCTGCGCGAACGTGCTGCCCTCGGGGTCCGGGAGTGTCACACCAGAAATTCCTCCATCGGTGCCTCGGCCAGGGCCTCACCGGTGGAGAAGATCTCCATTCTCTCCTCGTCGGTGAGCTCCTCCATTTCCGCTGACTTGGTAATCCCGCATCTCCTGAGTCTCCGGCCCGAAGTCGCCCTGACCGAAGCGGAGTACCAACGCGACGCCTGTCGCGCCCCGACGAAGTCCCCGGCGTCTTCCGGTACCTCCGGCTCGGCGGCATCAGGAAGTGCCCGCACCCAACCGATGCACGGTGATGCATTTTCTCCACGGACTGGTGCAACCGTTTCCACATCCGGAGAGTCCACGTCTACATGCACGCGTACGTCCTGAACGGGCAGGCCCAGCCGGGCCGGCTCACCCGCAGCCGGCCTGCGCGACCTGCCCGAGCCCACGCCTGTCCGCGTTCCGCACGAAGGCCTGCTCGGACGCGACGCCGTTCGCCCAAACGCCGGAAGCTGAGCCGGCAGCCAGCGGCTCTCAGGCCGGACACCCCCGCCTGGCCCACTGTCCGATCGTCACGCCGCCCACCACTCACTTTCAGCGAGAACAAGCGATGCCTGGATGGAGCATTGAGGAAAGTTCTGGTACTCGGTGGCACCGCAGTCGCCTTGGGTGTGGCCTTTGTCGGCGGCAGGGTCATGGCTGAGAGCAACGACTGTCCCGAAGAGACCCCGGGGGCTTGACTTTGATCAACCGCACCACCCCGACGCGGGACGGCAGCACCCCGCTCCCGCAATCCCCGGCAGGGATACGCGCCGAGCGCCGCCGCATCATCGAGTCCATACGTGCCCTCCGTCGGCTACTGAACAAGCGCGGCGCCTTCGAGGTGGCCGACCGCCGTCGGCTGAACCGGGAGGCGAGCCACCGCAAGCGGGCGGAGACCACCCACACTGAGACGCTGCACCGCATCGATGAACAGCAGGCGCGGCAAGAGCGGTCCCACACGCACGACTTGAGCAGCCTCGACGGCAAGCGCGAGCAGCAAGAGGCACAGGCCCTTGCCGTCCTGCGCCGTGAGTTCATCGAGCGGAGGCTCAGGAACACGCCTCTCACCGTGCGCGAGCTCAACGGCCTCGGCACCGGCCTGATCCGCGACCTCGCCGCCCAGGGAATCAGCACCGCCGCCGACTTCACCCATGTGAGCTGGGACAGGGCACCCAACGGCAAGGGTGGCAACGTCCTCTACATCCACCGCACGGACGGGCACCGGGTCCACATCAACGGCATCGGCCAGCACCGCAGTCGCCCCCTGATGGAGTGGCGGCGGGCCGCCCTCGCCCGCGCCGAAGCCCGTGCCCCACGCACACTCCCCCCGGACGAACGTCACCGCATCTCCGAGATCATCAAGGCGGAACGCGTCCGGCTCCGCGAGGAGTCGACCAAGACCGCCCGCGCGGCCGAAACCGCCCGCAGCGAGGCCGGGCAGCTCCACGCCGAGACCCTCGAGCGCCTCGCCACCACCGAACGCGATGCCGCCCGCCTCGCCGCGGAGCGCCGGGCCGAGTTCGACGCGATGGCGGAGCAACTCCTCGCCCTCCAGTCGGAACTCTCCGCCCACATGGACCGCTACGGCGACGCCGGCCTGCGCATCCGCCGCGCCCAGCGCCGCGCACTCCGGCCGATCCCCGCCGTCCCCACCCTCCTCCCCGCGATCCCCTCTCCCCGCTCACCGGTCGGCCTCGCCGACAACACTGCTCCTGTCGGGCTGATGATCTCGTCCCGGCTGGTCGCCCTTGCCACCACGACGGAGCTTCTCCGCCTGTGGGTCCCCCGCAGGCGCCGCCACACGCCGGGCCCGATGCCCTCCGGAATCGGCTGGCAAACCACCGGGGTGTTCCTCGCGCTCGCCGCCGCCGGCATGTTCGCGGACGAGAAGTCCGGCATGTTCGGGGCCGCCTGCGCCCTCTCCGTACTCGCCGTGCTGCTGCTTCTGGCCGGAACCGGCCTCCGCATCCGCCCGCCCGAGCCCGTCCAATCCTCATGACAAGGCAGAACAAGTTGAACGACAAGGCACCCCAGCAGCCGGCACCCCAGCCCACCATCTCCGAGCCCGAGCTCGTGGGGTCCTCGCTCCCCCCGATGCCCCCGGCACCGCCCACGACCCCCGTGCCCTGGAGCGCCACCTCACCGGGCCGTCGACGTAAGCGTGCCCTTATCGCCGGCGCCGCCGCGCTCCTGCTCGCGGGTGGCGGCATCACCTGGTGGGCACTGACCCGCGACGGCGACCCGATCGACCACGTCGAGATCTCCGGCGGCAAGCTCGTCACCGACGACAGCGACTCGTACAGCGACAGCGAGGACTGCGACGACACCGACGCGTTCGACTACAACGACTGCGACTACAGCGACTCGGAGGACGAGGTCTACGAGTTCGTCTACAAGATCACCAACAAGGGGGACGAACCCGCCAACTACTCCGTCATCCTCAACGCCTTCGACGAGGACGGCGACTACGTCGGCCAGACCTACATCGGCTCGACCCACCTGGCCCCCGGCAAGACCGACGCCGACGAGAGCGAGTTCGACGAGTACACCACCCTCGAAGACGACCGCGAGCTGTCCGACATCAAGTCCGTGAAGGTCGCCTACGTCGAGCGCATGGCCCTGGCCAACTGATCCCGGCGTGCCGGTGGCCCCGGCGGTTCCGCAACAGCGCGACCGCCGGGACCCGCTTCAGCTTCCGGCGGCGTACCGCACGAACCGCGCCACTGCAGTGCAGCTACCTTTGCCGGCAGGCTCCAGAATCGCCACGCACTCCACATGATGCGTCATCGGAAAAAAGTCGCACGACAAGGGAGTGGAGGAGATACGAGGTCAGAGGGCGTTCATCAATCCTTCGAGTGGACTGCTGGGGCCCTGGAGCGTCGATCGAGCGTCATGACTCCCAAGGCGGGAGGGCGCTGCTCGCCAATGGCTCGGTACCGGTCGGACCGGCGCCCGCCGCACTCGCGGAATGCGCCTCAGCGGACCCCCGTCCGAGGTCCGTGAGCAGGTCGTCCAGCACCGTTTCCTCCTCGACCCGGACACCGCACTCGGCGAGAGCGACGGCCAGGGCAGGGTCCCAGGGAGTTGCGGCGGGCGGGCCCGTCAGGTTCGGGGCTTCGGCCGCTGCGGTCACTGCTGCCCGGTAATCGGCGGCCGTGTAGCGCCACGGCCGCCAAGGGACGCTTCGTGCCAGTGCTGCGGCGATGCGCACACCGCCCCAGTCGAAATCGCCGTGGTAGAGAAGGCGCGCTCCTCTCATGGACAGGTCGCGCAGCAACGTGAGCGCGGCGGCCGAAGGTTGCCCTTGGAGGCACACCATGGGCGGGCATGCCGGGCCGAGAGTGTCGGCAGCGGCGGACAGCACGGCCGGGTTCTCGCAGATGTGAACCGCTCCCGTCGTCGGAACGGAGGCGACTGGTGCGCTACGGGTGAGGGAGCGGAGGGTCAGCACCGCCGGCTCCCCGGCGTCGGCCATCCAGTCGAGGAATGGTGTACCGCGCAGGTTGAGGGTGAGGACGGTCGACGACAGGTCGTCCTTGAGCAAGCCCGCGGAGGCCCACGCCTCCCGCCGCCACTGCGCACCGGAGCCGTCGGGGAAGCCGGTGAGGCAACGGATACCGGACAGGACGAGAGTGGCGAGCGGCGTCCCGTCGTCCAGGGCATGGGCGCCCGAAAGGTTCCGTGCCGCGAACGTCGCCCGCGATGTCGGTGGTGACGCGGGCAGCGCGCGCAACGCGCGCACGGCGGCCTCCACCAGGGGGCCCGCGGCCTCCGGTGTACGGGCGAGGCGCCGTACCAGACCGTCACTGCGGATTCGCTCGGCCCAGCGGGCCAGCTCCCCGTCGAGGATGCCGAGCGGGGCGTACGCCTCGTTCCAGGCCCGTTCCTCCCTGTTCCGTGTCTCGGCGTGGAGTACGACCGGGCCGGTGAGGGCGACAACGGCCGCCGCCAGTCCGTCGGGGCTGACACGTGAGCGACGCAGGATCTCATCCACCGTGGCGAGGCGAATGCTGAGAGAGCCACTGGATCGTGGTGCCCGCCCCAGAAGGCGGTCGGCGGCGTGCCGTTGGGATTCATCGGGGTCGGACACGGTGACGGAGCCGGTGAGGGGCCGGCCGCGGACCATACGCTGCCGCACGCGGTCGACGAACCAGGCAAGTCCGGGGTCGCCGAGCAGGCGCCCGAGGCGCTCGGTGTCGACGTCGGTCCGGGCTTCCGCCGGTGGCGGCACGGCCGGCACCACGTCCGCGGTGGCGGCCGACGGTGTCGTGCGTCCGGCCGCCGGCCTGCCTCCGTCGCGGTCAGGCGAGGCCGCCGGGCGGGTCACGTCCACAGGGCCCCCTGTCCGCCGGCGTTGTCGACCACGCGGGTCCGTCCGGGCTCGCCCGGAGAACTCACCGGCCCGGCGGGCCTTTCGCCGGAGTCGCCGGCACCGGCAGCCGTCCCGAGCGCGTCCGACCGGGCACCGGGCTCCGTGCCGCGCCACCGTTCGCTGCCGTCCCATTCCCACCGCGTCACCAGTACGGCGTCGATGTCGTCGACGCGGGAGAGCTGGGCGATGGCGATGCCCGGCACCTGGGGGTAGCAGGCCCATTCGCGTTCGCTGGTCATGACGACGTCGAGGTCGAAGGCGCGGAGCAGGCCGAGGCACTTGGCGCGCGAGTCGTCGTCGACGCCGGCGAACGCCTCGTCCAAAGTGACCAGGCGCGGGGCGTGCGCACCGCCCGCGCTCGCGTAGTGCGAGGATGCGGCGGCGAACAAGGGCACGGAGGCGGCCAGTACGCGCTCCCCGCCCGAGGCGGGCCCGGTGGCGGGCACCCACTTGCCGTGCTGGTGGCGTTCGACGCCGAACTCGTGCCAGGACCGGTAGTCGAGGGCGGCGGTGAGGTCCTCCAGCCAGCTGCCGGTGCTGTCGTCGGCCTGCCGGTGGGCGATCTGCTCCTGGAGGAACGCGCCGACCGCGGCCCGGTCCTCGGGCGACCACGCGTCGGCGGACTGACGCAGCCGTTCCCGGGCCTGGGCCAGTCCCTGCGGGGCCCGGCGGGACGCTCTCCACACCAGTCGCAGCTTCATGCCCGTGGAGGTCGGACGCTCCTCCAGCTCCCTGTTCATGGCGGCCACCTGCCGTTCGGCCGCACCGATCAGTTCCTGGAGCGTCCCGGCGACCTCGGTGATCAGATGGGTCTGGAGGATCTCGCGCTCGCGTGCGGAGAGGATGCGGGTCAGTTCCGCGACCTCCACGGCCAGTGCCTCGGCGAGTTCGGGCACGCCCCGTTCCCGGCCCTGGTAGACGATGTCGACCCGCATGCCGTCCTCGCTCGGGCGGGCGGTGGCGGTGTGGCCGTGCCGCGACAGGGCGTCCTGGAGCCTGCCGAACTCCTCGCTCAGCCGCTTCTGCACGCGCTCCCAGGCCGCGTCGGTGTCGTCGATGGAGGAGAGCCGGGACTCCACGGCCCGCGCGAGGGCGATGGCGGGGGTCGCCGCCCATGTCCCTCCGCCGTCGTCCGGTACGTCGATGTCGGGCAACGCCACGGCGAGCAGCCCCGTCGCGGCGAACCGCTGGAGCGCCGCAACGGCTTCCTCCCGCGCGGCGGTCGCCTCGGTGACGTCCTCGGCAAGCCGCTCGATGCGTCCCTCGGCGCGGCTGGCCCGCCGGTCGGCGTCACCGTACTCCGCCCGGGCCTGCCTCTGTTCCTGTTCACAGGCCCGGGCCGCTTCGGCCGTCTCCTCCAATTGCCGCTGAAGCTCGGCTACGCCCGCTCCGACGGTGGAGCGGAGCGTCGTGAGGTGTTCGTCCGCCGCCGCGGCCACCCGAGCCGCCTCCGTGGCGCGCTCGGCGAGTTCGGACACGAGGAGGTCGGCCCGGCTGGTCTCCTCCCGCTCACCGGTCACCCCGCGCTCGGCCTCCGCGCGTTCGCGCAGTGCGGGCCACAGGGCCGCCAGGAGGGCGGTGTGGTCGGCGAGCGCCTGGCGAACGGCGCACAGTGCCGTCTGGTCGGTGGGGAGGTTCAGGGCGGCCGCGGTGTCGGCGAGTTCGGTCGCCGCGCGCTCGGCCCGTCGCGCCGCCGGAGCCAGTTCCGCGGCCCGTTCGTCTCGCCGGGCGCGGGCGCGGCGGACCGCTTCGGCCGCGGCGGTGACGCGTGCGTGGGCGTGCCGCAGGTCGTCGTCGCCGGGCAGTGCGGCGAGTTCGGCGTCCAGCACGGCACGGCGCCCGGCCACGGCGCGGGACTCCTCGGCCAGCCGCTCCCGCTCCGCCGTCAAGCCGTCGATCTCGGCGCGCAGTTCTGCGATCCGGACGCGACGTGCCTGTTCCCGCGCTCCTTCCCCCACGTACTGGGCGCTGTCCTTGGCCCAGCTGCCGGTGAGCGCCCCGACACGGAAGCGACCGTCCGCACAGACCCAGGTGTCGTGGCCACCGGCCTCCCAGGAAACCTCGCCGGGCCCGTCATCGCCGACCGCGGCCAGCCCGATCGAGGCGAGCAGACGCGCGACCGTCTCCTCCCCCACGGCTGCGGCCCCCGCGTCCGCGGGGTCGACCGCCGGGCACAGCGCGCGGTCGAGGCCGGTCCCGCCGAGCAGACCTACCGGGTCGAGCAGCACGTCGTGGCCGTCCGCCACGACCGCGGAGCCGTCCGGCCGCACCCAGGCGTCGAGAAGCCCCGACGCCTCCAGAGCGGCTTCCAGTCCCGCGCGGTCGGCCTCGGTGACGTGCGGACGGAAGTCGACCAGCCGCCACAGCGGAGCGCCGAGACCCCGGTCCCGCACGCCGGGTGTGCGCGTGCAGGGGGCCGACGGGCCTCGCTCTCCGCCCGTTTCGAGGGCGGTCAGTTCGTCCACCGCCAGCCGCTGCCGCTCCGCCGTCGCCTCCTCGCGGTGGGCCAGAAGGGCCTCGCGGTCGGCCAGACGCGACGCGGCGGCGCGATGGGCCTCGGCTGCCGCGTTCCGGGCCGGCAGCGGGCCGTCCAGAGAGCGGACCCAGTCCTGTACGGCGTCCAGGACCCCCGGCAGCCCGGGCACCCGCAGCTCCACATATCCGGAGAATCGCTCCCGCACGGCCGTGACAAGCGCCCGCCCCTCCTTGACGACGTTCTCCTCCGCCTCAGCCAGCCGCTCCTCGGCGTGCACGACCTCCTCGTCGGCCTCGTCGGCGCGCAGCCGGGCGGCCCTGTGCTGCTCCTCGGTCTGCTCCGCGCGCGTCGCGAGTTCCGCCACATGCTCGACAGCGCGCCGCCTGCTCGCGGTCGCCTCGTCCGCCTCCCGGCGCAGAACCGCGTCGGGGGCTCCCTCCGTCCGGGGGACGTCGAGCCGGGCGGCCGC
This sequence comes from Streptomyces sp. TSRI0107, assembly GCF_001905845.1. Lineage (GTDB taxonomy): Bacteria > Actinomycetota > Actinomycetes > Streptomycetales > Streptomycetaceae > Streptomyces. Next base: position 488,437 of record NZ_LIVZ01000002.1, read on the forward strand.
GGCGCTCTCGGCCACCCGGTCCCGGATGCCGTCCAGCGCCTCCCGGGCGGCCGTGAGCCGGTTGTCCGCGGTGGCGAGCCGGCCCAGGGCCCGGGTGTGCGCCTCGGCCGCCGTACGCCGGTCCGCCTCGGCCCGCTTCAGCTCCACGGCCGTGCGGGAGGCGTCGTCCGCCGCCCGGTCGAGCGCGCGGGCATCTCGCATCTCGGGCCGGGACCGCAGCGTGGCGTCCTGGGCGGCCAGCCGCGCGGCCTGCTCGTCGAGGGCGGTGCCCCTCGCGCGGGCCTCCTCGCGGTCCGCCACTGCGTGGTCCCGGTCCGTCTGCGCTTTGGCGAGTTGCCGTTGCAGGTTCTCGTACCGGGCGTGTTCGCGGCGCGGCAGGCGGGCGCGGCGCCGGGACGCGAGGCGGGCGTAGCGGCGGTAGTGGTCGAGGAACGCCGAGGACGCCTGTTCGGCCTCGCGGGCCGCCCTCAGTTCCTCCTTCTCCTCGTCCAGCGACCGGAACGCCTCCGCCGCGTCGGCGACGACCGCCTGGTCCATCGGCGGCAGAGCCTCGGTCAGCGCCCGGGACAGGGCGGCCTCGCTGGGGCGCTTGGACAGCTGGGGCTGGCGCAGCTGGATCAGGAGGTCGACGAGGGCGCCGTAGCGCCGCTTCCCCAGCCCGAAGAGGGCTTCGTCGACCGCCCTGCGGTAGGCCTTGGCGGTGTCGTACACCATGCCGTGACCGCCGACCGCCTCGGCGAGCCGGTCCCGGGACAGTGCCGTCCCGGTCGCGTCCAGCAGGTCGAGGCCCGCGCCGATCCGCTGGTCGGTGACCGCGAACCAGTGGCGGGCGATGCCGCGTCCGGCGACCGCCTTGAGCCCGCACAGCAGCGTGCGGAAGTGCGCCTCGCCCGTGGTGCCGTCGAGTCGTCCGAACTCGATCCAGGTGTAGCCGAGTCGTTCGGGGTGCGGGTGCGCGCCGCCCAGGAGCAGGTTCCACTCCATGCGCTTGCCCGGGTCGCCGTCGGGTTCGACGCGGCGGGCGGACAGGTCGCCGTCCAGGAGGAACGGCAGGGTGAGGGCGAGCACCTTCGACTTGCCGGTGCCATTGTTGCCGCGCAGCAGCAGCCGGCCGTCGCGGAACCAGAACTCCTCGATGTCGTAGTGGAAGAGGTCGACGAGTCCGATGCGCAAGGGCCGCCACCGGCCGGGCGCGGGAGCGGGGAGCGCGGGGCCGGGCGACTGGGGGCCGGGGAGCGCGGTCACGGGGCGGTTCACCTTTCGTCCTGCACGGGGTGCACGGGCTGCACGGGCTGCATGGGCTGCACGAGCGGCAGGCTCTGCTCGGTCGTGGCGGGCCGGCGGGCCCGTCCGGGTTCCCTGACGACGGGCTCGCCGACCGCGTACCGCGCGAGGGCGGGCCGCGGTACGACGCCCCGTTCGGTGCGCTCGGCGAGTCCCAGCGCCACCAGCTTGGTGAGCGCCTGCTCGACGAGTTCGGGCTCCGCGCCCGGTTCCCTCGCCGACTTGGACCAGAACCCGCCGTGTTCGACGGCCAGTTCCCTTACGCGGGCCGCGAGCTCCGCCGGTTCGACGGGCCCGGCCGCCCGGGCCAGGTACCCCGCCAGCAGCAGGGTGATGTGACCGTGGGTGCCCTGTTCCGGCATGCGCGTGTCCGTGAGGTCGTCCATCGGGTCGACCATGGCGATGCCCTCGGCCCGGACCTCCGGGACGAGTCCCGTCAGCTCGTTGATGCGGGCGGTGATGAAGCCTCGCTGCCGGGTGAGGTAGGCCAGTTCTTCGTCGGTCAGGTCGTCGTAGTACAGGACCGGGTCGTCCAGGAGGATGCGGGTCAGTTTCCAGCGGACCGCCCGGAACCTGAGCTCGTCGCTGTCGAGCGCGGTCCACGCGGTCATCTCCACCAGGCGCTCCTCGAAGCCCTCGGCCTCGACCATGGAGGGACCCCGCAGGGACGCGGGCATCCCGGCCAGCACGCGCCGCCGCACGTCGTACAGCACGTCGCCCGATCCGCTGACGTAGGCGTCCTCGTCGCCGGCCACCCGCCGCAGCACCCCGAGCCGCAGCAGCAGGCGGACGACGGCCGCGAGGTCGAGGCGCTCGTCGCGCCGCTCCAGAGTGAAGGTGATCCCGGCGGCGACGAGTTCGGGATCGGCGGCGGCCAGGACGACTTGCTCGGCGAGACGTCCGAGCGCCACCTGCGACTCGCCCCGTTCCAGAGCGGCCAGGGCCAGGCAGAGCAGGACGTAGCGGCGGCGGGTGAAGGGCAGGGCACTGCGGGCGGCCTCACGCGCCGGGTGCGTGGCGTCGGTGAGTGTGCCTGGCGTCTTGCGCAGCCGTGCGGCGTCGGCGTCCGTGCGCAGCGTCCAGCCGACGTTGCGTTCGAACCACTCCCGCAGTTCGGCGGTGTGCCGGCGCACCAGCCGGAACTCGTCGGCGTACGGTCCGTCGGCGGTGAGCAGCGGCTCCTTCAGCAGGGCGCGTGCGGCCTTCTGGAGGTCGGCCTGCCGCTGGCCGTCGAGGACCTCGGCGAGGGGGCCGCTCATCGGTCCTCCGTGAGCCGGGGAGCGGTGTCCCGTCGCGGTGCGGGGAGGGGAACGGGTACCGATGGCGGTGCGGCGGCGCGGTCGCCCTGCCCCGCCGTGAGGTCGACGATGTCGATCAGGTGGTCGGGACCGCTGAACACACCGTCGGGGGTGCGCACTTCGGCCGTCGATCCGTCGTCGAGAGCGGTCAGCCGGATCTCCATCGAGCCGTCCCCGCTGGTCGCCGCGGTGGTGATCGTGCCCGGCCGCCAGGTGGCGAGCGCGTCGCCGAGCAGCCGCAGGAACAGCTGGAAGGCGTGCGGGTCGAGCCCGCCGAGCCGGGACAGCCGCACCGGTCCGTCCGTCACGAGACGGTCCCGCGCCCGCCTGGTCTCCTCCGTCTGCCGGGCGGCGATCTCGGCGAGCCGGCGCTTCGCCTCACCGCGGTCGGCCACCCGGCGCGGCCTGCCCCGCCGCTCATAACTGCCGGTACGGCGCAACTGGGGGCTGATCCGCAGCGGTCGCGCCTCGCTCCACGGGGTGGAGGCCGGCTCCGGGGAGGCTGTCCGTTCGGCGAGGGTGTCGGCGTCGACGGTGAGGTGCCGGGAGGAGTGCAGCCCGAACGCCACCCGCCAGAGCCGGTGACGCGCCTCGTCGTCCGGGGCCTGGGCGAACCAGCGCGCCAGGGTGCGGAAGTCGGCCGAGCGGTCCGAGCGTCCGGCCCGCCGCTCGTTGAGCTGCCGTACGACGGCCAGGAGCTGCGGGATCGAACCGAGCGCCCGCCCGCGCAGCAGTCTGGCCTGCGACTCGCGCCCCTCCCCCGACACGAACCACTCGGCGAGCCCGGACCACCGCGCGGCCCACCGCTCGTACGCCACCGCCTCCGCCCGCTCGGCCTCCTCGGGAGCCGCGTCGGCGGCCTCGCGGGCGGCGGCCAGCCGCAGCAGCGGACCGACCCGCTGCTGCTCCTCCAGCTCCCCGATCAGCAGAGCGATGCGCCCGCCCAGGGTGATGAGGTCCTGGATGAACCGCTCCAGGTACTGGATCAGCCGGTCCTTGTAGGCGAGAAACGCCTCGACCTCGATGTCGTGCAGGTCGATGGTGCGCTGGAGCGAGCCCATGAAGGCGCGTGCGTTGTCGGCGAGGTCGGTGAACCGGGCCGTCAGCACGGACAGGGCGACGTATGTCTTGGCCGGGTCGGGCTCGTCCTCAGCGGCGATCACCAGGAGCGCCCGCAGCTGCGTGACGATGTCGTGCAGCGCGACCGCCTGGAGTTCGCCGCGCCGCCCCAGCACCTCGTCGTACGTCCCCAGCGCCGCCTCGGCCGCCTCGCCGGCCCGGGTGAGCTGGTAGATGAACCGCCTGCGGTAGAAGTCCTCGACCGCCGTCACCCGCGCGTGGTCCGGATCGGCCCGCAGATTGCCCCACTCCACGAGTTTGTCCAGCGCCTGCGTCACCGCCTCGGGGTCGGCGGGCCTGCCATCCGCGTCCAGGGCCGCGTACACGTCCTCCGGCCGCAGGTGCACCGCGAACCGCTCCTTGGCTGCGAGGAAGGCCCGCATGACCTGGCGGTAGAGGGGGGCATTGGGGGTGGTGAGGTGAGCGAACGGGGTGAAGTCGCTGGAGGTCATCTCGGCACATTCTTCCACCCCGGTCACGGGCTCACGTGGGGGTTGCGAACACGCACTCCGCCCAGACCGTCTTGCCCGAGCCCCCGGGCCGGAGGTGCCAGCCCCAGCGGGTGGCGAGCGCCGCGACGAGCAGCAGCCCTCGGCCACCGGTGTCCTTGGAGCCGGGGGCGCACAGCATGTCCGGTTCGGGCGGCGTGCGTTCGGTGCGGGTGTCGGTGACCTCGACTCTGACCGTGCCGGCGGGTGCGCTGACGTGCAGGAGCAGGTGGAAGTCCCGGCTGGGGGCGTGGCCGTGCCTTACCGCATTGGCGGTCAACTCACCGAGGACCAGCGCGATCTCCTCGTGCGGGCCGGTGCCGTACGGGACGCCCCACGCGTCCAGCCGGTTCGCGGCCAGCCGGCGGGCGAGGCGGGCGCCCCGCGGAGTGGAGGTGAAACGCATCTCGAAGATGCGGCTCAAGTCGTCGCTGGGACAGCCGGCTTGGGAGGCGCCGATGGGACTGGGGAGTTGACTCGTCATGCCGACAACGGTGCCCTCGGTCGCATAGCGTAACCAGTGGTGACGCACCGACGCGGCCCGTTGTACGCGCGGTGGCGGTACGGGTACGAGGTGCGCGGCGTGACGCGACCGCCGGGACGGCGTTGGGCCAGGGAGGCGGTAGCGATGACCGAGGGTACGGACGAGAGGGCCGAGACCGTGGTGGCGGGCGACGCGGGACAGGCGACGGCGGACACGTCCGGCCAGGCCGTGGTCATCGCGTTCGGGCAGACGATGAAGACGCTGCGGGTGCGGGCGGGCCTGGAGCGCGAGGAGTTCGGACGGCGGATCGGATACTCGGCGTCCACGGTGGCCTCGTACGAGCAAGGACGGCGGATCCCGTCGCCCAGGACCATCGAGCGGGCGGACGAGGTGCTGGACGCGGGCGGGTTGCTGACGGTGTGGAAGGAACAGGTGGAGCGGGCTCAGTATCCGGTGTTCTTCCAGGGGATGGCAGCCTTGGAGAAGGAGGCCATCGAGTTGCTCTCGTACGACACGCTCGTGGTCAAAGGTCTGCTTCAGACCGAGGAATACATGAGGGCGGTACTGGCTATGCGGCGGCCCCCTCTGGACCAGGAGACCATCGAGCAGCGCGTGGCTGCCCGGTTGGCCCGGCAGGACATCATCGACCGGCAGCCCGCACCACTTCTCAGCTTTGTGATGGACGAGTCGGTATTGCGGCGTCGGCTTGGCGGAAAGGACGTGCTTCAAGGGCAGTTGGAGCATCTGCTTCTTGTTGGCCAGAAGCGCAATGTCGAAATCCAGGTCATCCCTCTTGACTGCGAGGAAAGCGCGGGCGTGGACGGAGCGTTCACGGTCGTCACGCGTGAGGACGGCAAGAAGTTCGCGTACACCGAGGCGCAGGGATCCAGCACGCTTCAGACCGACCCGCAGCAGGCAGCGCTCGCCGCCGCCCGTTATGGGATCATCCGATCGCAGGCTCTCACTCCACGAGAGTCCCTTGGGTTCATCGAGAGGTTGCTGGGAGAGCTATGAACACCGCTGAGTCCTCGGCCGTCGCGTCCGGCCTCGCCTGGTTCAAGAGCAGCTACAGCGGAGCGGAAGGCGGCGACTGCATCGAGGTGGCGGCCGACATGGGAACCGTACACATCCGGGACTCCAAGACCGTAGCCGGACCCGTCATCCGTGTGTCACGTGAGGCGTGGGCGGGGTTCGTCAGGGAGGCCTGACAGCCACGCGTGAAGCGAGAGCTCTGCCTCCCCCTCGGGCGGCAGGGCTCTCGCACACCCCTAACTGGGCAAGTACGGGATCGGCTTCCCGTACCAGCTGATCCGCAGGGTGTCGCGGGCGAGGCGCCGGGGGTCCGTGTCGCGGTACCGCTGGACGACGGACGCCCGGGGGATGACGCCGTCGCGGGCACCGACGATGGCGAGAACGCTGCCCAGGAGCAGAAAGGCGAACATGCCGGGCGGTCAGGAGGCCCTCTCCTGCGGAGTGTCACAGGCCCGGGCGGGTCTTACTGCCGATATGGGCGAGACGGATCGTCCGTTCCTCCGGGACCAGGCGGAAGTGGATGCGGCCGACACCCGGTATGAACCGGGCGTGCATGTCGAAGGTGCGTGCTTTTCCGTCCAGGTCGGTGAAACGGCACACCCGCTTGCGGGTCTCGCCCTCCGGGCTGACCTTGGTCCGCCACTCGGGATCCGCCATGGCCGCCGGCGCTCCACCGTGACGCGCAACTGCCCATCAACACGCTGCATGAGGAATGGCTCCGTACCCGCGAAAGTCACCCGTCCGACGCCAGAGACGGGGCCGACGTCTTCGATGCCGCCTCCACACGGAGCCCGCCAGGGCGTGCAGGAACACTCCTGCTGACGGGCTCGCCGTCAGCTCGCGCTCAGCATGCCCTCGCGCAGGCGGGCCAGGAGTCGCTTGATCAGGCGGGAGACATGCATCTGGGAGACGCCGAGGTGTTCGGCGATCTGAGCCTGCGTGAGTTCCTCGACGAAACGCCAGTGGATGATGTTGCGATCACGTTCGTCGAGTTCGGCGATCAGCGGGGCGAGGGCATGGAAGTCCTCGACCAGACCGAGGGCGGCGTCTTCGTCGCCGATGAAGTCCGCGAGCGCGGTCTCCCCCTCCTCGCTGCCGTTGATCGCCGCGTCGAGAGAGGCGGACCTGTACCCGTTGGCGGCCAGACGCGCCTCGACCACCTCGTCCTCCGACAGGCACATCAGCTCGGAGAGTTCCTTGGTCGTCGGCATCCGACCCAGCCGAGTGCCCAGTTCCTCCGTGGCACGGGCCAGCTGCACGCGCGCTTCCTGCAACCGCCGGGGCACGTGCACCGCCCAGGAGGTGTCACGGAAGAAACGCTTGATCTCGCCGACGATGTACGGCACCGCGAAGGAGGTGAACTCCACCTCGCGGGAGACCTCGAACCGGTCGATGGCCTTGATCAGCCCGATCATGCCGACCTGGACGATGTCCTCCATCTCCTCGGCGCCCCGGCTGCGGAACCGGGCCGCCGCGAACCGGACCAGGGACATGTTCATCTCGATCAGCGTGTTGCGCGCGTACTGGTACTCGGGAGTTCCCTCCTCCAGCACTGCCAGCTGGTCGAAGAACAGCCGCGACAGTACACGTGCGTCCTTGGGCGCCACCTTGGACGGATCGGCCATCTCCGGCACGTCCACCGTACGCTCAGCAGCCTGCACGGTCGTCACCATCACGCGCCCCTCCCGGTCGATCGGCCTGGTCTGCGCCGGAGCACCGCCCGGCAGTCGCGCTTGTACCCCGGAGATCCACGGGCATGCATCGAACATTCTCGGTTTCCCCGCGGCCTCCCCCTGGCACGCCGCGATACGGTCCACAGCAATTGCCGCGTGGCCCGTTCCGGCACCCCGAGGGCCCTCTGTGGCGCGAAGAACCGGTACGCTGCCGGGCCCGTCGGGGCATCCTCCCTTGCCCCGCCGTGGCGCACCGAGTTGCCGGTGGCCTCGTTGACTGCCGGCAGCACGTTCGCCGGGAACGGCGACCAGCACGGGTCGGGCCCGGGCCGCTTCCCCGCGGACGAACTGGCCCACGCCCTTCGCGTAGTCCGTCTCCGTCGTGCAGGAGAGCCGGCCCCGGACAGGACCAAGGCGCCCGTGGCCGAGAGGCTACGGGCATGGTCACAGATACCGACGAATCGGCGTCACCGCCGCCTCCGCCACCCGCCGCGCCAGGGAACGGTGCCTCCAGCGCCCCGGCCTGATCGGCTCGCAGGCGGCGAGGTCCTCGTCGAAGTGCGCGTCGAGCGTCGCGGTCGTCTCGGGATCGAGTACGGCGAGCATGACCTCCTCATCGTGGTTGAGGGACCGTCGGTTGAAGTTGGTCGAGCCGACCAGGGCGGTCACGCCGTCCACCGTGACGATCTTGGCGTGCATCATCGTGGGTTGGTACTGGAAGATGCGCACACCGCAGGCCAGGAGCTTCTCGTAGTGGTGCTGCCCGGCCAGCCGGCACACCCTCTTGTCGGTGCGCGGGCCCGGCAGCAGGATCTCCACCCGGACACCGCGGCGGGCGGCGGCGCACAGCAGGCCGACGAAGAAGTCGTCGGGGCAGAAGTAGGCGGTGGCCAGGCGCAGCCGCCGCTCGGCGCTCTCGATCACGACGCGCATCAGCGTCTGCATGTCCTGCCAGCCCAGGCTGGCCGAGCCACGCACGACCTGCACGACGGCCTCACCCGCCGGGGCGTGGTCGGTGAAGCGGTCGCGCTCGTCGAAGAGTTCGTCGTGGCACTCGGCCCAGTTCTGCGCGAAGGCCGCGGCGATCCCGTCCACCGCCGGTCCGCGCACCTCCACATGGGTGTCGCGCCATTCGTGCGGGCCGCGGGCGTCGCCGCACCACTCCTCGGCGATACCGACCCCACCGGTGAAGGCGAACCGCTCGTCGACGACGAGCGCTTTGCGATGGCATCGGTGGTTCTGCTTGACCGGGGACAACCACAAGGGCTTGCGGAACCAGGCGATGTGCACCCCCGCGCGGTCCATCTCGCGCAGCAGGCCGTCGTCGATGAGCCTACTGCCGAACCCGTCGAGCAGGAGCCGCACCCGTACCCCGGCGCGGGCCCGCTCGGCGAGCGCGCCGGCGAACTCGCGGGCGATGTCGCCCCTCCAGTAGACGAAGGTCATCATGTCGACGGTGTTGCGTGCCGCACGGATCCGGGACAGCATCGCGGGAAAGATCTCGTCCCCGTTGCGCAGCACCGTGATCGCGTTGCCCTCGGTGGCCGCGATGCCGATGAGCCGCTCGAGCCTGCGCCGCAGCCGCCGGACGGCGTCGTCCGACGTCGGCTCTTCCGGTCTGGTCACCGCGGCGGTGCGCGGCATGCGACGCTCGTCCGCTGTCTCTGTCACGATTCCCCCCAGGAGGCGGCATGTCCCGGCCGCACGCCGGGCCCACCCTACGGATTGCCGTGCGCACCTCGGTCATACCGAGGGGACGACACCTTCCGCGCCACAGTGACGCAGGGCACAGGCGCCCGTGGACACGGCCGTGGCCGAGGCCGGGCCGAACGCTTCCCCTTCGGATCGCGCGTGCCGGCCTCTTGTCCGCGTTGAGCCCCACCCGACGCGCGACCCGCACAGGCCCAGCCGAGCGCCTTCTGTTTTCGGCCAGCCGTACGGATCCCCCGCCGCGGTTTTCCCCGCTTCCACACAGCGTGCGCTCAATGTGCTGAGCTGAGCCGATGTGCCGTGCGGCGGGCCCAAGAAAGGGAGCGAGCAGTGCTGCGAGGTTTCAAGAACCATATGAGCTCTTCGGACGGCGATCCGAACCACCGAATGCCCTGGATCGGCCCTCGTAGACGCCTGGATCGACGGTACGGATCGCGCCGGGTCAGCTGCGCCGCAGAGTTGCCCGGGTCTTCCCGGCCGTCACAGGCGAACACGCTCCTGGAGCGCGGCCGCACCCTCGCCCACCTCTCCCCCTGCTCGCCCTTCCGGGCTCTTCCCCGGGTCAGGAGCGCAAGCACGGCGGCTGCGTGGTGCGAGTTCAGCTCGGAGTGACCGTCACGATGTCAGGCGCGATCTCCAGTACCAGGAGCGCCGCCGCCACATGGGTCGGGTTGTCCTCCACCTTGACGGCCGAGAGCTCGTTGGCGCGTGAGACCCGCCGTTCGACGGTGTTGCGGTGCGCGTAGAGGTTGGCGGCCGCCCGGGTGGTGCTGAAGCCGCACTGCACGTAGGTGAGCAGTGCCTGCCGCAGCGCTGTGTCGGCTTCGGCCAACGGCCCGAGTGTGTTGATGACGAACCGACGTGCGCCGGCCCGGTCCCTCGTGAGCGCGTCGATCAGTTCCACGTCGCCGTAGGCGGTGAACCGCCGGTCGGACCCCAGCCGGATCACCAGCGCCTGCGCCGCGAGGGCGTCCTGGTGGCTGGACCGGAATCCTTCAAGTCCGCGTCCCGGTCTTCCCACCGCCGCGCGGACCTCGTCGGTCATCGCGAGGGCCTTCACCACATGGTGAATGTTCGGAACGGCCTCTCCCGAGAGCCAGATCCACCGCGACGTGGCGCTGGCGCGCGCCACCAGGGCGCTCCGGTCGCCGACGGAGGAGCGCACGGCGGCTATCGCCTCGTCCAGGGCTCCGGTCTGGCGAGGATCATCGATCCACAGGACGAGACCCACGTGCCACCGCCCCATCCGGTAACGCAGGCGCCCTTCGGCGAAGTCCTCCGCCATCGGTGCCCCACTGGCGATCAGCTGGATCATTGCGATCCCCTCGGCACCCGTATTCCCCATCGCCGCGGCGAGGCCGGCTTGCCGCAGGGCCGCGACGGAGTCGAGGGCGTACTGCACCAGCGACTGCCCCGTCACGTCCAGGACCCCCACGAGAAGCTCGGGGTCTGCGCAGTCCGCCACGCATTCCTCCAGCCATCGCCGCCAGCCGATCCCCAGGGCCACGCGCCAGGCAACGGCGAAGTCGGGCGCGATGCCCCGGGAGACGAGATCGTTGATGTACGCCGTGGTCCTCGGGCCGACGTAGGGCTCCACCCGCCGCCCCGGTTGCTGGACGTTCGCACTCAGCCATTGGACGAGATCGGAGCGGTTGAGCTCGCGGTCCTCCTCGACCAGCGATGCGTCCGCGAGGAGGGCGGGATCGTTCTGGGCGACGAGAGAGGGCCTTGCGAAGGCGTCGACCATGGCGTCCGTTTCCGTCAGCAGGCGCTGGCACAGTGACCTGATCGCATCAGCGACCTCGCGGGAGGGCGGGGGCCACAGCTCTTCCATGTTTTCAGTGTCCCTCTGCTCTCGGGGAGCCGACGGCTCCCGACATGCCGTGTCACGGACAGACGAAAGGCCCGCCGGCGGCCTGGCCGACGGCAGTGACGTCCCGGGAGAGGACGACACGGTCGCTCTCGGTGAGGCCGGTGACACCCGGCTCCGCGGCGGTCACGACTCCCGATCCGCCGTGTCCGGAGACGAGAGGCGTCGGCACCTCCCCGTCCTCTCGCATGCGAGGGGCCTCCGAGCGACACACGTCCGCCGCGGTGACGCGAACCCCGGCTTCGCCCGTATGTGGATCGGCGAGACCGCCATCCGCCACCTCGACGGGCGTGGCCAGGTATGAGAGAACAACCGCGCGCATGGGTCTCCAGGGTCCGGGAGCTGTTTAGCAACACTAAACGGCGGCAGATTTACCACGCCCCCGGTGGCGCCACAAGAGGTTCGGCGCCAAGGCTCCGCCGAAGGGGCGCACCGGCGGGCCGTGACGCGCATGCCTTAGCCTCATGTCACGGAGGGGGCTCGTCCGGGTCGGCCTGTCACCCGACGGGCAAACGACCTCGGCCTCGGGACGGGCGGTGAGCACACGATGTCCATCGACGACGGCAGGACAGCAGGCGGAGCGGCCGGAGGTGCCGCTGCCCTCGAAGCGTCCGCAGGTGCGCAGCTGAGGAGGATCAGGCTCAGCCGCGGGTTGTCGTTGACGGAGGTGGCGCGGCAGGCAGAGGTCACCAAGGGCTTTCTGAGCCAGTTGGAGCGTGGGCTCACCAGCGTGTCCGTCCCCACGTTGCTGCGCGTCTGCGAGGTGCTGCGGATCGGGGTCGGAGAGCTGTTCGCGTACCCCGACGAGCAGCTCGTGGAGGGCGGAAGCCGGATCGACATGGGCGGTGAAGGCGTGGCCGAGTACCTGCTCACGCCCGCCGGCACCACGGCGTTCCAGGTCTTCCGTTCCGTGATCGAGCCAGGCGGGGGGACCGGTGGCCCCTATCGGCTCGACACCGTCACGATCTTCGCGATGGGGCTGAGCGGCTCGACCCGTCTGATCGTTGGGGGCGAGACCCGGACGCTGTCGGCCGGCGTGTCCACCTCGTTCTCCGGTCGGACGCTTCACCAGTTCGACAATCCGGGTACGACGGTGAGCGAGGTCCTGTGGGTCCTGTCGCCTCCCCTGCCGCGCGTCGCGCGAGGACCGGCCTAGGCAGTGTCTTTCCGATCATGCCGGGCTCGCGACGCCTGGCACCGCGCCTCGCCGCGTTGTCGTCACTCGCCGATTCCCCCAAGCTCTCGGCTCCGCTCGAGCAGGGGGGACCCCCATCGCACCGGCTCCCTCCTCCGCCTCGCGATGCACGGCACCAGACACCGCTCCCTGATCCGGCCTGATCGACGAGACACCTAGGCCCTGTCGTTTGGATCATCCCGGCGTCGCAGGATCTGGCACGCACATCTGCCGCGTTGTCGTCAGTCGCCGACGCGCCGCGTCGACTCCCTCCTCCGCCTTGCAGCTGCACGCACCAGACCCCGCTCGACTCGGCCAGGACGCACCGTCCCTCACAGCCGGGCTGATCCAAACGACAGGGCCTAGAGCCGCTCGTAGACGGCCGGCCGGCGCGCCCGCAGAACGAGGGCCTGCACCGCGCCGGCCACGGCCGAGAGGGCGACGAGCCCGCCGATCACCCAGGCGCCCGTGGTGGTGCCGACGAGGAGCGGGAAGTTGGCGACCATCAGGCAGACCACACAGGCCAGGCCGAGGAAGGCCACGCCCGGGGCCACGACCGTGCGCCACACCGACTGCTGCTCTTCGCCGCGCCGGAAGAAACCGATGACCGCGAGGCTGGTGGCCGCCATCAGCAGGACGATGCCGAGGGTGGCGGCTCCGGAGAACCAGGCGTAGAGGTCCCCGATCGGGTCGAGGCCGAGCACGGCGACTACGACCGTGGTGACGAACGCGACCGCCGAGGCGACGGCCGAGGACGCTGACGGCGCGCGGTGCCGGGGGTGAACGACACCCAGCGACGCCGGAAGCACGCCGGCCCGGGACAGTGCGAACTGGTAGCGCGTCACGACGTTGTGGAAAGCCAGTACGCAGGCGAACTGACTGGTGATCAGGAGCAGTTGCATCATGTCGGCCCAGACGGAACCGACGTAACTCTGCGTCAGCGAGAGGACCAGCCCCTCGGGGTCGGCCTGCGCGGCTCCGATCACCGCGTCGACGCCGGCACCCACCACGATCGCCCACACGGTGAACGAGTAGAAGACCCCGATCACCAGGATCGCGACGTACGTCGCCCGCGGAACCGTGGCGTCGGGGTCCTTCGCCTCGTTGCGGAACACGGCCGTCGCCTCGAAGCCGATGAACCCGAGGATGGCGAACATGACGCCGAGGCCCAGGGAGCCGGTTCCCGCGATCGAGGGCGACAACGGCTCGGCCGTCAGGCCATGGGCGCCGCCGTGGCCCACGATGCCGAAGTCCATGACCAGGAGCAGCAGGGATTCCAGCACCAGCACGGCACCGAGCACCTTGGCGCTCAGCTCGATGTCGCGATAGCCGAGGAAGGCGATGATGCCCAGCGAGAGGAGTGCCCACAACCACCACGGGGTTCCGGCGTCGGCGTACCGCTCGATGACGTTGCTCGTCGCGACGCCGACGTAGGCGTTCACCCCGACGAGCAGCAGCGTGTAGGAGAAGAGCGCGAGGGTCGCGGCGGAGAGACCGGGTATGCGGCCCAACCCGGCCTGGACGTAGGCGTAGAAGGCGCCCGCGTTGCGTACCCGTCCGGCCATCAGCGTGAAGCCGACCGCGAAGATCAGCAGCAGAACGGTGGACAGCACGAAGTACAGCGGCATCCCCGGGCTGCCGCTCACGGCGAAGGCGAGCGGCACCCCGCCGGCCACCAGCCCGAGCGGTGCCGCCGCGGCGACGACCATGAACACGATCTGCGACACGCCGAGTCCGCGGTTGAGCGGGTTGCCCGGTCCCGCTTGATCGCCGGGTGCTTCGACGTGCCCTGTCTTGGAGAGGTCGGCCATCTCGACCACCTTTCGGCTCACCGGCCGATACCGGCTCGTCATGAGTGGATGAAGGAGTGGATGAGGGAGTGCGTGAAGCGGTACGCCCACGCGAAGCGAACCGGAGCGGCTCCCGCGCAGCGGGGCGAGGAGATCCGGTTTCTGCCTCTCCGGCTCAGCCCTGAGAAGACGTGGCCCCGAGCGGGACCCGGTTGCTCGTCGCTTCCTCACGGCCGCGACCGCGTGAGTGACAGCCGCGATCTGCCCCGCTCGATACGCAGTGGGTCCCGACGCGCGGCGAGGTCGTGACGACAGCGGGTTCGACCTCTGCGCACGACCGCGACGAGGTGTTTAGTGGCACTAAACACCAGGGGTCAAACCTCTATCACGCCGACTTCACCGCGGCAATGGCTGCGGCAGGGCCGGCCGCCGCGCGGACGCCGCCCCGGCGCCCTGCTCCCCGAAGAGCCGAGCGCGGCTTCGGCCGAGGTCGCGTCGGACATCGCCGACCACCGTATGGGCGCAGCGGTGCGATCGGCTTGTGCATCGTGCACCGGTCCCGGGCGAAGCAGGTGCCCGCTGTCGTTCTCGTCGGCGGTCGTGGCTGGCGACAGTGAGGCAACCGCCACAGGAACAGCGAGGAAACGCCATGACAGCTGAGGTGTTGGACGCCGTCGAGGAGTTCGACGTGGTGATCATCGGAGCAGGGATCTCCGGGATCGGCGCGGCCACCTATTTCAGCCGAGAGCTGCCCGACAAGTCTCTCGTCGTGCTGGAAGCGCGCGACAACATCGGGGGCACTTGGGACCTGTTCCGCTATCCCGGCATCCGCTCGGACTCCGACCTCCACACGTTCGGTTACGAGTTCAAACCGTGGCGCCACGAAGCCGCGATCGCCGACGCTCACCTCATCAAGGAGTACCTCGAGGAGACGGTCGGGGAGAACGGTCTGGAGCGCCTCCTCAGGCTCCGCCACCGCGTCGTCCGCTCGGAATGGTCCTCGGCGGACTCGACATGGACCCTCACCGTCCAGACGACGAACCCCGCCTCGGGAGAGACCCGGACCAAGACCATCCGCGCGGGATGGGTCTTCGCCGCCACCGGCTACTACCGGTACGACGAGGGATTCTCCCCTGAGTTCCCGGGGCGGGACGACTTCGAGGGCCAGATCGTTCATCCGCAGCACTGGCCGGAGGATCTCGACTACAGCGGGAAGAAGGTCGTCATCATCGGCAGCGGCGCGACCGCGATCACGCTGGTGCCGGCCATGGCCTCCGGGGCGGGCGCCGCACGGCACGTGACGATGCTGCAGCGCACCCCCACCTACGTCATGGCGCTCCCCCGCGTCGACAGGGTCGCCCTGACGCTCACGAAGCTGCTCGGGGAAAAGCGCGGGTACGCCGTGACGCGGTTCAAGAACATCTGGACCGAACACGCCGTCGTGAAGGGTCTGCGGACCTTCCCCAAGGCCGGACGAGCGCTGATCCGGCGCGAGAACATCAAGCGCCTCCCCAAGGGATTCGACGTCGACAAGCACTTCAACCCGCCGTACGACCCGTGGGACCAGCGGCTGTGCCTGGCGCCGGACGGCGACTTCTTCGACGTGATCAAGGAGGGCAAGGCCTCCGTCGTCACCGACGCCGTGGCGAGGTTCAGCAAGCGCGGGATCGTCCTGGCGTCGGGCGAGGAACTGGAAGCCGACGTCATCGTCACCGCGACGGGGCTGAACCTGCGGCTCTTCGACGGCATGCCCATCGTGGTCGACGGGCACCGGGTCGACATCGCGGACGCGCTCTGTTACCGCGGCATGCTGCTGAGCGGGATCCCGAACTGGGCGATGGCGATCGGTTACACCACCTCGTCGTGGACGCTCAAGGTGAGCCTGATGTGTCGCTACTTCATCGACCTGGTCCGGCACATGGACGCCCGCGGCCACGACACGGTGGTTCCGGTCGCGCCGTCGGGGACGAAGCGCAGGTCCGTCATGGACATCAAGGCCGGGTACGCCAAGCGCGGCGAGAAGCTCCTGCCCAAGCAGGGCCCCGAGAAGCCCTGGCGGATGGCGATGTCCTACCCCGAGGACGCCAAGGCCCTCCGCGGTCCGGTGGCCGACGAGCACCTGAAGTTCGGCACCGGTCGGGCGGCCTCGCGGCGGCCCGGTGCGAGGCGAGCGACCCATGCCTGAGACGAGCGGCGCCGAGAGCGTCGACCAGTACGCGCCCCTGCCCTCCGGGATGACGATCTGCTTCCGGGACCACGGCGACAAGGCCGACCCCGCGATGCTGCTCATCGCGGGACTGGGCGAGGACCTCACCTTCTGGCCCGACTCGTTCGTCGGCTCACTCGTCGCCCGCGGGTTCCGGGTCGTCGCGATCGACAACCGCGACGCCGGGCAGTCGACGTTCGTCGCCGCTCCCCCTCCCGGGCTGTGGCGTCAGCTCACCAGGCGTCCGCGCGGCGACGCCTACGCGCTGGCCGACATGGCCCAGGACGCCCTCGGCGTACTCGACCATCTCGGGATCTCGCGAGTTCACCTGGTCGGGCGTTCGATGGGCGGAATGATCGCGCAGACGATCGCGGCCACAGCACCCGAGCGGGCCCTGTCCCTGACCTCCATCTACTCCACCACCGGGGCCCGCAAGGTGGGTCAGCCGGCTCTGTCGACGATCCGGCTCCTCGCCGCCCCGCCGGCGAGGACCAGAACCGCGGCGGTCCGTGCCCACCTGAGGCTCACCCGGCACATCGCGGGAGTGGGACATCCCATCGACGACGCGGCCGAGGCGGCCGTCGCGGCTCGCGGCTGGGATCGCAGCGCCGGTGACCTGGCAGCCGGCACGGCGCGCCAGATCCAGGCCATCCAGCGCTCCGGAGACCGGACGGCCCAGCTGAGCAGGATCACCGCCCCGACGCTGGTCATCAACGGCGACCGGGACCTGCTGGTCAGCCCGAGCGGCGGCGCCGCGACCGTACGGGCGATCCGCTCGGCCCAGCACGTGGTCATTCCCGGCATGGGCCATCACCTCCCCGAGGCCCTCGTCGATCCCGTCACGACCTACATCTCGCAGCACGCGAACCGCGTTGGTGAAGGAGGAAGCCATGTCCGGATCTCGTGAGCCCCGCTCCAGGAGCACCACGGTCGACGTCGTGGTGGTCGGTGCGGGCTTCGCCGGTCTGAGCGCCGCCGATCGACTGGTGAGCACGGGACGGTCCGTCCTGGTCGTGGAAGGCCGCGACCGGGTCGGAGGCCGCTCGCTCTCCGGCGAGGTGGCCGGCGTGAAGGTCGACCTCGGAGCGACCTGGGTGGCACGGCGCCACACCGCCGTCCGGGACCTCGCGAGCCGCGTGGGGTGCACCACGACCGACCAGTTCGCCCAGGGCCACAACGTGCTGTGGATGGCGGGCCGGCGTCGCACCTACAGCGGCACCATCCCCAAGGTCTCCCCCTTGGCCCTGGTGGACATGGCCCGCATGCAGACGGCGGTGAACAAGCTGGTCGCGACCATCGACGTGGACGCCGCATGGGAGACGCCCGGCGCCGGCCGGCTCGACGCCATCTCGTTCGGCGAGTGGCTCGACCGGAAGAACGCGCTGCCCGGCACCCGTGCGCTGATGACCGTCATCAGCAAGGTGCAGTGGGGCTGCACGCCGGGAGACGTCTCCTTGCTGCACGCACTGCGCTACATCCGTTCGGCGGGCGGGCTCGATCACATGCTGGACGTCGAGGGCGGTCAGCAGCAGGACCGGATCGTAGAAACCACCCAGGAGATCGCCAAGCGGGTGGCGGAGCGGCTCGGCGACCGCGTGCGCCTGGAGACACCGGTGCGCCGCATCACGCAGGACGACACCGGTGTCACCGTCCACGCCGACTTCGGCGAGATCCGCGCCCGGTACGCGATCGTCACGGCCTCGCCGGCGCACCGCGCCGCCATCGAGTTCGACCCCGCTCTGCCCGAGCAGGCCGAAGGGCTCACGCGGACCTGGCGCATGGGCGTGCTGAGCAAGGCCTTCGTGGCCTACGAGAAGCCGTTCTGGCGGACCGACGGTTACTCCGGTGAGGCGGTGACCGACACCGGAACCGTGTTCATCACCTTCGACGTGTCCCCCGCTCCCAGCGGACCGGGCGTCCTGATGGCCTTCTGCGATCCGCGCGTCTTCGACGGCTTCAGCCCCGAGACCCGGCGCGACCGGGTCGTCCGGCAGCTCGCCGACCTCTACGGTCCGCAGGCCCGCTCCCCGATCGACTACGTGGACCACTGCTGGGGAGCGGAGCCCTTCGCCCCGGGCGGCCCCAATCCCGCTGTCGCGCCCTACGCGACCGTGAGCTTCGGCAAGGCGCTGAGCGAGCCTCACGGGCGCGTCCACTGGGCGGGTTCCGAGACCGCCGGCGAATGGGCCGGCAGCATGAACGGTGCGGTTCTGACGGGCCAGCGCACCGCCGAACGCGTCGCCACCCTCCTGTCCCGTGACGTCCGCGAGGGGGCGTCGCGATGAAGGAAGGGCTGTTCCTGCTGGCCGACCTGTGGATGATCTTCGCCGGCTACTTCTACGGCTGGAAGTTCATCCGCCGGTACGGCAACTACCTCCTGGGCCTGGAGTGGATGGTCGTCGCGACGTCGGGCAGCAACTTCCTGCTCTGGTCGCTGTTCGGAGCCAAGAGCGAAAGCGTCCTGTACGACCTGGCGTACTTCTTCGACGCGTTCTCCAGGTCGGTCGGCATCACGCTCATCCTGGTCATGGGCCTGATGAAGGTCACCCATCGCTACAAGCCGAGCGTCGGCGTCGATGTGGGCGTGTTCGGAGTCGCGATCGTGGCCGGTCTGTTCCTCCGGCAGTTCCACGGCGCGGATCTCCACACCGGCGGCATCACGTTCTGGGTCGCCGTGTTCTACGTCGTCGTCAATCTCCTCACGGCGGTCTTCCTCGGGTACTTCGCCAAGCGGCTCTGGGACGCGGGCGCGAAGTGGCCGGCGATCTGGACGGGACTGGTCACGGCCGCCGCGACCACCATCGCGATCACGTACGACTTCTTCCCCCTGCCGTTCGACGACGCGAACCGCACGATCTTCTACACCGCCGCGCTGGCGACCTGGGGCACCCAGGGATTCGTCTACTTCCGCGCCTACCGCGCGCTGCACGACCGCAACGCGGCCTCGGACGCGAACCCGGCCCGCACGACCGGGGCCCCCGCATGAACCCGAATCACGACAAAGGAGTCAGTATGGCGAAGCGGCACGTGTACGCGGTGGTGGACCCCGCCAGCGGCAAGCTGGTCAGGGAGTACCCCACCGCGACGGACGAGGTCGTCGAGGCGGCGGTCGACGCGGCGGCGAACGCCTACGCGCACTGGTCGAGGCAGACCTCCGTGGCAGAGCGCGCCCAGCTGTTGCACACCGTCGCCACCCTGCACGGCGAGCGCAGCCGGCAGCTCGCCGAGATCATCCACCGCGAGATGGGCAAGCCGGTGGACGAGGCCGTCGCGGAGGTCGAGTTCAGCGCCGCGATCTACCGGTACTACGCCGAGAACGCGGAGAAGTTCCTCACCGACGACCCGATCGAGCTTCTGGACGGAGAGGGCACCGCTTTCATCCGTCGCCAGCCGGTCGGCGTGCTGCTGGGGATCATGCCCTGGAACTA
This sequence comes from Streptomyces sp. TSRI0107, assembly GCF_001905845.1. Classification (GTDB taxonomy): domain Bacteria; phylum Actinomycetota; class Actinomycetes; order Streptomycetales; family Streptomycetaceae; genus Streptomyces. The sequence continues at coordinate 507,993 of NZ_LIVZ01000002.1, forward strand.
CCCGTACTACCAGGTGGCTCGGTTCGCCGCGCCCAACCTCGCGCTGGGCAACACCATCGTGCTCAAGCACGCGTCGCAGTGTCCGGAGTCGTCCGCGGCTCTCCAGCAGCTGTTCACGGACGCGGGCTATCCCCGGGGCTGCTACGTCAACGTCCACGCCACCAGCGAGCAGATCGCTCGCGTCATCGCGGACCCGAGGGTGCAGGGCGTCTCCTTCACCGGTTCGGAGCGGGCCGGCGCGGAGGTCGCCGAGAAGGCCGGACGCAGCCTCAAGAAGGTGGTGCTCGAACTGGGCGGCTCGGACCCCTTCATCGTGCTGTCGACCGACGACCTCGACGCCACGGTCGAGGCGGCGGTCGAGGCCCGCTTCGAGAACGCCGGGCAGGCGTGCAACGCCGGGAAGCGCTTCATCGTCGCCGAGGACATCTACGACGCCTTCCTCGACAAGTTCACCCAGAAGGTGCTCGCCCTGACCGACGGCCTGGCGCCGCTCTCCTCGGTCGCCGCCGCCGAGTACGTCGAGGAACAGGTCGAGCGAGCCGTCGACGACGGGGCGACCTTCGTCGCCGCACGGCAGCGCGAAGGGGCGTACTTCCCGCCCGGCGTGCTGACGGGCCTCTCGCCGACGTCGCCGGCGGCCGCCGAGGAGCTCTTCGGCCCCGTCGCGACCGTCTACCGGGTCGGATCCGAGGACGAGGCCGTCGAGCTGGCGAACGGAACCCCGTACGGGCTGGGCTCCTACGTGTTCACGACGGACGCCGAGCAGGCGCTGCGCGTCGCCGACCGGATCGAGGCAGGCATGGTCTTCATCAACGGCGTCGGCCTCGAAGGCGCGGAACTTCCCTTCGGTGGGGTCAAGCTGTCCGGTTTCGGCCGCGAGCTGGGGCGGGCCGGGATCGACGAGTTCGCCAACAAGAAGCTCATCCGCACCGCTCGGACGTGACCGCCCCAGAGCACGGAAGGAAACCTTTCATGACCATCGAATTCGACGCCGCCGTCTTCAGGACGCCGAACGAACCGCTGACCATCGAGCGAGTGACGATCCCCTCGACGCCTCCGCCCGGCGAGGTGCTCGTGCGGCTCCAGGCGAGCGGGGTGTGCCACAGCGACCTCCACGTCCTCCTGGGCGAATGGGAGGTTCCTACGCCGATGATCCTCGGCCATGAGGGAGCCGGGATCGTCGAGAGTGTCGGCGAGGGTGTCACGACGCTGAAGGAGGGCGATCACGTCGTGCTGTCGTGGACGCCCTCGTGTCGCCGCTGCCGCTATTGCATCAGCGGCCGGCCCGTCCTCTGTGACATGGTGAGCCAGCACTCGGCGAACCACCTGTCGTTCGACGGCCGGTCCCGGATCACGTCCGCCGGCGAGGGCGACGTGCTCAGCTTCGCGGGCCTCGGAACGTTCGGCCAGTACACCCTCGTGCCCGAATCGGGCGCGATCGCCATCCGGGACGACGCCCCGTTCCCGCAGTCGGCTCTGGTCGGATGCGCCGTGACGACCGGCGTCGGCGCGGCCGTCAACACCGCCAAGGTTCGGCCGAGCGACACCGTGCTGGTTCTCGGCTGCGGCGGCGTCGGCTTGAACGCGATCCAGGGTGCCCGGCTCGCCGGCGCGCGGAAGATCATCGCCACGGACATCTCCGACGAGAAGCTGGAGCAGGCGCGCGTCTTCGGTGCGACCGACCTGATCAACAACGGCCGCGAGGATCTCGCGGACCGGGTGCGACAGCTCACCGACGGACGCGGTGTGGAGATCGCCATCGAAGCCATCGGGCTGCCCCGCACCATCGAGTCGGCCTACGCGGCCCTGGCCCGCGGCGGCACGGCGGTGGTCGCCGGGCAGGTGGCGGACGGCATGCGGATATCCATCGATCCCTTCGTCATGTCCGATCAGGAGCTCTCGCTCATCGGCTCGAACTACGGCTCCAGTAAGCCGGCTTCCGACTTCCCGCTGCTGATCGACCACTACATGAACGACCGCATCGATCTCGACTCCCTGGTGACGAGCGTGATCGATCTGAAGGACGTCAACGAGGCGTTCGACCAGATGAAGCGCGGCATCGGCATCCGCTCGGTGATCACGTACTGAAAGGCAGGGGCGATCTCATGGCCCTGGAATCATCACGCTCGGCCTTCGAGCGGGCCCGCCGCAGCGTCGGCGGGGGTGTGGGGTCGGGCCTGCGCGCCGCGATGCCTCCCCATCCGCTCTTCGTGCGCGAGGCGCAAGGCGCGCACGTCTGGGACCTGGACGGCGACCGGTATATCGACTACGTGATGGCCTGGGGCCCCCTCGTCCTCGGTCACGGTGACCCCCGCGTGGTGTCCGCGGTGTCCGAGGTCGCGCAGAAGATGCAGGTCGTCGGCACGGGCCACCCGCTCGAGTACCTCGCGGCGGAAGCGGTCCTGGAGGCCGTGCCGCACGGCGAGCGACTGCTGTGGAGCAACACGGGGACAGAAGCGGTGCAGGTGGCGCTGCGCCTCGCGCGCGCCGCCACCGGCCGGCGCCGCGTCCTCAAGTTCGCCAAGAGCTACCACGGCTGGCACGACACCGTGTACGCCGGGATGTCCGAGGACGACTGTGATCGCCCCGCCACCCCCGGTGGGCCGGGGCAGTCGGCCAGCGTGCTGGACGACCTGGTCGTGGCGCGCTTCAACGACATACGTCTGGCCGAGCGTCTGCTGGGCGAGGCCGTCGAGCGCGACATCGCGGCCGTGCTCGTCGACCCGGTGATGAGCAACGCGGGCGTCGAAGCACCCTCACCGCAGTTCCTGTCGACGCTGCGGACCCTCTGCGACCGGCACGGCGTCGTCCTCGTGTTCGACGAGGTGATCGCCGGGTTCCGGATCGCACGGGGCGGGGCGGCCGAGAAGTACGGCGTGCTGCCCGACCTGTCGGTCTTCGGGAAGGCGATGGCCGGCGGCTTCACCCAGAGCGCCGTCGTCGGCCGGGCCGAGCTGGTCGACCAGGTGACGTCCGGCGTCGTCCACGCCGGAACCTTCAACGCCAACCCGATCGCACTGGCGGCCGTCGAGGCGACGATGCGCGTCCTGGCCGATCCCGCGGTCTACGAGCTGCTCGAAGAGACCTCGTCGGAGTTCGAAGCCCTCGTCGGCGGCGTCCTCGGCTCATTTCCCGACCTCGGCCGCTTCAACCGGGTCGGCTCGCTGCTCCAGTACGTCCCTGCCGGCGGGGCCACCGGGCTCCACGGAACCGGCGGGCTCTGGACCGTGATCCTCGAAGGGATGCTGCGGCAGGGCTTCCTGTTCATGCCGTCCGGCAAGGTCTTCCTCAGCACGGCGCACACCACCGCCGACATCGAGGCGACGGCCGAGGCCCTCGACCGGCTCGTGCGGAAGTTGTGACGTCCGCATCGAGCCACGCGTAACACCCACCCGCTCCGGGCCAGGCCGTGTGTCCCATTCCCCGCGGCCTGGCCCGGTCCACCTTCCCGGAAGACACCATGCTGAACCTCTCGGTCCTGCTCGAGGACTCCGCCCGCACGCACCCGGACCGGGACGCCGTCGTCCTCGGCCAGACGCGCCTCACCTACGCCCAGATCGACGCCGCCGCCAATCAGGTCGCCAATCTCCTGGTGGACCGCGGCATCTGGCCCGGCGACAAGGTCGCGCTCAGCTGTCCGAACGTGCCCTGGTTCCCGATCGTCTACTACGGGATCCTCAAGGCCGGCGCAGTCGTCGTACCGCTCAACATCCTGCTCAAGGGCCGGGAGATCGCCTACCACCTCGCCGACTCGGAGGCGAAGGCGTACTTCTGCTTCGAGGGCGGCGAGGGCCTGCCGATGGGTGCGGAGGGACACGCCGGGTTCACCGAGACCCCGGGCTGCGAGCACTTCTTCCTCATCACCGCCGATCCCGCGGCGCAAAGCCCGGTCGAGGGCGCCGAGACCATGGGCGCCGCGCTGCGGGGCACCCCGACGACGTTCGACAGCATCGGGACCACGGGTGACGACCCGGCTGTGCTCCTCTACACGAGTGGTACGACAGGACAGGCGAAGGGCGCCGAACTCAGCCACGCCAACCTGGTGCTCAACGCCCTCGCGTGCAACCGGCTGCTGGAGAACCGGCCGGCCCAGGACACCCATCTGGTCGTGCTGCCGCTGTTCCACTCCTTCGGCGCGACCGTGCAGATGAACGCCGGCTTCTCGACGGCGAGCACACTTGTGCTGCTGCCACGGTTCGACGCCCGGCAGGCGGTGTCCTTGATGCAGCAGCAGGACATCACCTTCTTCGCGGGCGTCCCCACCATGTGGTGGGGCCTGTTGCAGGCGCTCACCGACGACGTCGACGTCGAGAGGATCGCGAGGAACCTGCGCGTCGGCGTCTCCGGCGGCGCCTCGCTCCCCGCCGAGATCGTCAAGCAGGTCAGGGAGCGGCTGGGCGTCCAGGTCCTGGAGGGCTACGGCCTCTCCGAGACCTCGCCGGTGGTGACCTTCAGCGATCCGGCGCAAGAGCCTCGGCCCGGATCGATCGGCGTGCCGATCTGGGGCGTGCAGCTCAAGCTCGTCAACTCGGACTGGTCGGAGGTCGAGGACGACGGCACGGGCAGCGCCGTCGGCGAGATCGCGGTCAAGGGCCACAACGTGATGAAGGGTTACCACGGCCGCCCCGAGGCCACCGCCGAAGCAGTCAGGGACGGCTGGTTCCGCACCGGCGACCTGGCCCGCAGGGACAAGGACGGCTTCTACTACATCGTCGACCGGGCGAAGGACCTGATCATCCGCGGCGGTTTCAACGTGTACCCGCGCGAGATCGAGGAGGTCCTGATGACGCACCCGGCGGTCAGCCTGGCCGCGGTCGTCGGCGTGCCGCACGAGAGCCACGGCGAGGAGATCAAGGCGTTCGTCATCCTCGACCGCGGCGCCGACGCCTGCCCCGAAGAGCTGATCGCCTGGGGCAAGGAGCAGATGGCCGGCTACAAGTACCCGCGCATCGTGGAGATCGTGCAGACCCTGCCGATGACGTCCACCGGAAAGATCCTCAAGCGCGAACTCACGTGACCGGCGCGCCAAGCGCATGGACATGGGTGGGAAGGACGGCAGATGACAGTGGATGAAGGCCGGCGGCGGGAGACGTTCCCCGACGGGTCCGGTACGGGGACGGACGCGGTTCCCGGCTCGCTCGTGGCCGCCTGGAAGGCACGCGTGGCGAAGAACCCGGAGGGCACGGCGCTCCGCTTCTTCGACGGTGCTCTGTCCGCGCGGGAGGTGGACGCGGCGTCGGACGCCCTGGCCGCCGCGTTCGAGGCGCGCGGAACCAACCGGGGCGATCGCGTCGGGGTGTACCTGCAGAACGTTCCGCAGTACGCGCTGGTGCTGCTGGCTCTGTGGAAGCTGGGGGCGACGGCACTGGGGCTCAACCCGATGTACCGGCGCCAGGAGCTCCGCCGGATCATCGACGACTCCGGGGCGGTCGGGGTCGTCTGCGCGGACGCGGATGTCCACGAGACGCTGGGCACGCTGGCGGGGAGCACGGTGCGATGGCTGATCAGCACGTCGGCGCTGGACTACCAGTCGAGGAACGATCCGCGGGTCTTCGCGACGACGGAACGTCTGGCCCCCGCGCCGGACGGCGACCTGGTGGCGCTGATCGGCGAGTTCGAGGGCCGCAGCCCCTCGCCCGTGGAGCTGACCCGGGACGACGTCGCGTTTCTGACGTACACCTCGGGAACGACGGGGCCGCCGAAGGGTGCCATGAACACCCACGGCAACGTCCTGAGCGTGGTGGCGACCTGCTCGTCGTGGATGGGTGTGAGCGACGGGGACGTCGTGCTCGCCATGGCCCCGCTGTTCCACATCACCGGGGCGGTGGTCAACGCGACGATCTCCCTGCTCACCGACACCACGCTCGTGCTCGCGGGCCGGTTCCACCCCGAGGTCGCCCTGGAGGCCTTCGCCGAGCACGGGGTGACCTACACGATCGGCTCCATCACGGCGTACAACGCGATCTACGAGCTGCCGCAGGCCGGACCGGAGCATTTCGCGTCGGCGAAGGCCCTGTACTCCGGAGGTGCGCCGATCCCGCCGACCACCGTCGAACGGTTCCGGGAGCGGTTCGGCGTCTACCTCCACAACGGCTACGGGATGACCGAGACGACGTCCGCCGTCATCGCCGTGCCGCCGGGAGGCAAGGCCCCCGTCCACCTGCCGAGCGGAACGCTGTCCATAGGCAAGCCCCTGCCGCACCTCACGGCCCGCGTCGTCGACCTGCACGGCAATCCGGCCCCCGACGGGGAGCAGGGCGAGCTCGAACTGAGCGGGCCGCAGGTGGTGCCCGGGTACTGGGGAAACAGCGAGGCCACCCGCCAGACGATGCCGGAGGGCCGGCTTCGTACCGGTGACGTCGCCGTGATCGACGAGGAGGGCTGGGTCTACCTGGTGGACCGGCTCAAGGACCAGATCAACGTGTCCGGGTACAAGGTCTGGCCGCGCGAGGTCGAGGACGCCTTGTACGAGCACCCGTCGGTGCTGGAGGCCGCGGTCGTCGGGCAGCCGGACGCCTACCGCGGCGAGACCGTCGTCGCCTACGTCTCGCTCAAGGCGGGCCTGAACGCAACGGCCGAGGAACTGATCGCGTTCTCCCGCGAGCGGCTGGCTGCCTACAAGTGTCCCCGCACGATCCATTTCATCGCCGACCTGCCCAAGACCCAGAGCGGCAAGATCCGGCGCGCCGAGCTCCGCCACCTCGACGGCCCGGGCCCGGTTCCCCCCTCGAAGGACTGATCCATGAACGAGAACCACACCGGCCACGGCCGCTTCTCAGGCCGAGTTGCCGTCGTGACCGGAGCGAGCCGGGGCATCGGCCTCGCCGTCGCCGAACGGCTGGTCGCCGAAGGGGCGCGCGTGTGCATCACCGCGCGCAAGGCCGGACCCCTTGAAGAGGCCGCCGCCGCTCTCCCCGACGGCAGTGTCGTCACCGTCGCGGGCAAGGCGGACGACCCCGAGCACCGCCGCGAGGTCTTCGACACCGTCGCACGCGAGTTCGGCGGACTGGACGTCCTGGTGAACAACGCGGGCATCAACCCGGCGTACGGCCCCGTCGTCGGCCTGGACCTCGAGGTAGCCCGCAAGGTGCTGGAGGTCAACGTCCTCGCCACCCTCGCCTGGGTGCAGGACGCCGTGGCCCACCCGAAGCTCGGTTTCACCGAGCGCCGCGGCACCGTAGTGAACCTCTCCTCCGTCACCGGCGACACCCCGGCACCCGGCATCGGCCTGTACGGAGTGAGCAAGGCGGCGGTGTCCCACCTGACCAGGACCCTGGCCGTCGAGCTCGGCCCGGAGATCCGCGTCAACGCCGTGGCCCCCGCCGTGGTGAAAACCCGTTTCGCCGAAGCCCTGTACGAAGGCAGGGAAGCCGAGGTGGCCGCCGGCTACCCCCTGCGACGTCTGGGCGTGCCGTCCGACATCGCCTCCGCCGTGGCGTTCCTGGCCTCGGACGACTCCTCCTGGGTCACCGGCCGCGTGCTCACCGTCGACGGCGGCCTCACGGTCGCCGGCGGCACCGCGTAACGACCTCGCCCTTCCCACAAAGGACAGCCATGACTACCCCTCACCTTCCTCCGGACATCGCGGAGTTGCGTGAGCGCACGCGCCGGTTCATCCGCGAGGTCGTCGTCGACGCCGAGCCCGTACCGGGCGGACGTCTCGACCAGGCCACCCGTGACCGGCTGCAGGCCGCGGCGAAGGAGGCCGGCGTCTTCGCGCCGCTCGTGCCGAAGCAGTACGGCGGGCAGGGCCTGCCCATCGAGCACTGGTCGCCGATCCTCCAGGAGGCCGGCTACTCGCCGATCGGCCCCAGCGTTCTCAACTGCATGGCCCCCGACGAGGGGAACATGCACATGCTCAACCTCATCGCCACCGAGGAGCAGAAGAAGCTGTATCTCGCGCCTCTGGCGGCGGGGGACGTCCGGTCCTGCTTCGGCATGACCGAGCCCCACCCCGGAGCGGGATCCGACCCGGCCGCGCTGCGGACCACGGCCGTGCGCGCCGACGGCGGCTGGATCATCGACGGCCACAAGCGGTTCACCAGCGGCGCCGTCGGCGCCGCGTTCTGCATCGTCATGGCGCGGACCCCGGCCGTCGGCGGCGCCCCGGAGGGGGCCACCATGTTCCTGGTCGACATGGACAACCCCGGGATCCGGGTCGGCGAGCCGATCCACACCGTCGACCGCGCCATCGACGGCGGCCACCCCCACCTGTACGTCGAGGACTGCTTCGTCCCCGACGAGGCCGTGCTCGGCGAGGTCGGGCTCGGCTTCCGCTACGCCCAGGTGCGGCTCGGCCCCGCACGCCTCACCCACTGCATGCGGTGGCTGGGACTGGCACGGCGGTCGCTCGACATCGCCCTCGACCGGGCCGGGCGGCGTGAGTTGTTCGGCGGTCCGCTCGACTCGCTCGGCCTGGCCCAGCACCTGATCGCCGAGTCGGTGATCGACATCGAGACGTCCGACGCGATCATCACCAGGACCGCGGCCCTGCTCCACACCGACCCCAAGGCGGGCTCGGCGATGTCCTCGGTCGCGAAGGTGCACTGCTCGGAGGCGATCCACCGGGTGATCGACCGCGCCATCCAGATCTGCGGCGGCGACGGCGTCTCCGACGGACTCCCCCTGGCCCAGTACCTGAACGAGGTCCGCCCGTTCCGCATCTACGACGGCTCCAACGAGACCCACCGGTGGGCCATCGCCCGCCGGGCCTCAGCCGGCCGGCACGCCGCCGTCCAGGCCGGTGAGCGATACCTGGGCGACGCCGTCGTCGGCCGGGACGGGGCCGCGTGATGCACACCGCCCCCGACGGAGTCGAGGTCGTCACGAGCCGGGAGAAGGCCCGCCACCTCGACAGCCCTCCGCTCCTGGTCCTCGACGCGGTCACCGGCTTCCTCGACACCCACGGCATCGGCAGCGGCCCGCTCGCATGGCAGCGCATCGGCGACGGCCACTCCAACATCACCTACCTGATCGAGCGCGGCAGCGAGTCCGTCGTCCTGCGCCGCGGCCCGCGCCCGCCCCTGCCCAAGTCGACGCACGACATGGTGCGCGAGGCCCGCATCCAGAAGATCCTCGGCGACCACGGGGTACCCGTACCGGAGATCATCGCCGTCTGCGAGGACGAAGCCCTCCTCGGTGTGCCGTTCTACCTCATGAACCGGCTCGACGGGACGGTCGTCACCGACACGATCCCGCCCCACCTCTCCCCCTCCGAACAGCGCCGGGCCACCAGCGAAGCGGTCGTCGACACCCTCGTCGCCCTGCACGGCATCGACGTGACCGGAGACGAACTCGCCTCCCTGGGCCACCCCGAGGGGTATCTGCGGCGCCAGGTCGAGCGGTTCCGCGGCCTGTGGGAGGTCAACACCACCCGCAACCTGCCCGCGGTGGAGCACATCGCGGACTGGCTCGCCCGCAACCAGCCGACGAGCCAGGCCGCCTCGGTGGTGCACGGCGACTACCGCATGGGCAACCTCATGTTCGCTCCACAGGCACCCGCCCGGATCCTCGCGATCCTCGACTGGGAGATGGCCACACTCGGCGACCCGCTCGCGGACCTGGGATACCTCACCGCCACCTACTCCGAGGCAGGCCGCCCCACCACCCCGCTCGAGCTCACCCGGGTGACCCGGTCGCCCGGCTACCTCACCCAGCGCGAGCTGGCAGAGCGCTACCAGTCCCGCACGGGCCTCGATCTGACCCCGCTGCCCTGGTACCAGACCCTCGCCCTGTGGAAGGCAGCGATCTTCTGCGAGGCCATCTACACCCGCTGGCAGCGCGGGGAGCGTCCCGGCGACACGTCCTTCGGGCCGTCGCTCGAAACGGGTGTCCCCCGACTGCTGGAGCGGGCCGGGCAATACGCGGGCCTGACGGCGACCACTCGCCGCTGACACCCGACGCGTCCCGGTACGGGGCTCTTCACCGGCCTCTCCGCGGCCACGCCGTGGAGGCCGCGCCACCGTCGGGCCCCCGCGGGCGCAGGCACGCGCTTCCGACCGGTACGGAGCGCGGCCGCCCCGCTCCCTCGCTCGTCCTCAACGGCTGCGACCGTCCTCGCGACCCCTCGCGCCGTGTCCGTCCCGTTTTCTTCAGAGAGAGGTCCCGTGCCCTCCGCTTCCTCCCGGCATTTTCCCCGTGACACACGGGTGCTGGTCACAGTCAACGCGCTGCCGCTCGCCGTCGGTGTGCTGCTCTCCTGCTCCACGGCCCTCGGAGAGATCTCCGTGTACGGACGTCTCACTCTCGGCATGGCGTGGGCGCTCACGCAGCTCGTCGTCCTCGTCGGCGGGACGTGGTGGCATGAGAACCGGGCCGCGTCCTCCCGCGAACCGGCGTCGGTGACGACCGCTGCCTCTCGTCCGGCCGGGGGCGAGTGGTGACGGTTTCCCTCCTGAGCTTCAGCTCGCCCGACCTCATCGGCTCCGCCGCGAGGAGCTCGGTCATCACCGCCTTCCTCGTCTTCATCGGCCTATGCCTGCTGTGGGTCTTCACCCTCGCCACTCAGGACGACGACCCGGAACGCCTCTACGTCGCCGGCCGGTCCCTCCCGCCCGGCTTCAACGGCGTCGCGATGGCGGGAGAACAGATCACGGTCGTCATCCTGGTCTCGCTGCCGGGAGCGATCGCCCTCTTCGGCTACGACGGAGTCTCGACCGCCGTCGACAGCGCCCTCGCCCTCGGCGTCTTCCTGCTCCTCGCCTCCAGGATTCGCGCGAGCCGCCGCTACACCCTCGGCGAGTTGTTCTCCCTGCGTGCTGAGGGACCGGGAACGCGGATCGCCGGTGCGGTGGTGACGCTGTGCATCGCCGTACCCCTGCTCATGGTTCAGCTGCGGGCCGGCGGCATCACCGCCGCTCTTCTGATCGGCAAGCCGACCGAGACGGCGCAGGTGGTGTGCACGGTGCTGATGGGATTCCTCATCACGTGCTTCGCGGGAGTGGCCGATCTGCGCGGCACCAGTTTCGTGCAGGTCGCCAAGGTGCCCGTAGCCCTGGCGACGCTCGCCGCAGTGACCCTGCTGGCGCTCCGCATGTTCGACTGGAGCCCTGAATCCCTGCTGTCGGCCGCCATGGACAAGAGCATGTCGCCGGATGACTACCTCAGCCCCGGACTGTGGGCGCACACCGCCGACCTCGGTCCGCTCGGCACGATCAGCGACCACATCGTCGTCATCCTCGGCACCGCGATGATGCCCCACCTGCTCCTGCGCGTCAGCGCCAGCCGGGACGTGCCCGCCGCTCGGCGCTCACTGAGCGTCGCCGTAGGGCTGACCGGCCTCTTCTACCTGCTCCTGATCACGACCGGCTTCGCCGCGGCCGCGGTGGTGGGCGGCGGACAGATCGGGGCGGTCGACGCGAAGGGACAGGGAGCCCCGATCCTGCTGGCATCGGAGGTCCTCCCCCACCTCTCCACCGGCCGGGTCGTGCTCATCACCCTCGTGGCCTGCGTCGCCTTCCTCGCCGTCCTCACAGCCGTGGCGAGCGTGACCTTCGCCGCCGCCGTCTCCGTGACCCGCGACCTGCTCGGGCAGAAGGTCCGGGTCAGAAACGCCATCGGAGAGCCGGCGGTCGTGCGGCTCTCCGTCGTCGCGCTCTGCGCGGTGAGCCTTCTCCTCACCACCGCCGTGCACCGCTACCCCATCGAATTCCTCCTCGCCTTCTCGCTGAGCCTCGCGGCCTCCTGCGTGTTCCCCGCGCTCGTCTACACCTTCTTCTGGACCGGCTTCGACCGCCGAGGGCTGCTGTGGCTCGTCTACGGAGGGCTGTCCTTCTGCACACTCCTGACCCTTGCCTCCCCCGTTGTGTCCGGTACGAGGTACGCGCTGTTGCCGGAGCAGGACTTCAACCTGTTCCCGTTCCACACCCCCGGGCTGGTCTCCGTCCCGGCAGCCTTCCTCCTCGGATGGCTCGGCAGCGCGCGTCCGTGGGAGCCGAGCGTACGAAACCGGCGCACGGCGCTGGGGGAGGCAGGGGATCAGGGACACGCCCTGGCTCCTGGCCGTGGTACCCCCCGGGCGGGCATGGCCCCCGACCGGGACGGCTTCACCGGATAGATCGCGGCTGCCGGCAACCGTATGCGAGCGGCGGTGCGACCGGCCTGTGCATCGTGCACCTGGCCCGGGCAGGACAGGTGCACGCCGTCGTTCTCACCGGCGGGCGTGGCTGGCCAGAGTAACGCCACCCGCCACAGGAACAGCGAGGAAGTTCACGTTGAGGGAGAGAATTCGCATGACAGCACAGAAGCAACCCCAGACCCTGTCGTCGGTGGCGACTGACACGCCGACGGACGAGATTCTCGAGCTCCTGACCCGCGACGGCGGCGTCATCGTCAGGAACTTCCTGTCGAAGGAGCAGATGAACCGCTTCAACGCCGAGATCGAGCCGCCGATGCAGGCGCTGCGCCCAGGCTCGACCCACGAGAACGAGATGGTGGCCGCATTCCACGGCAGCAACACCAAGCGACTCACGAACCTGGTCACGCACAGCGCCACGTTCCGCAACGAGATCCTCGAGCACTCCCTGGTCCACGAGATCTGCGACCAAATCTTCCTCCCGGAGTCGGGCACGTACTGGATGACCACCGCGCAGGTGATCGAAATCGGCCCCCACAGCCAGGGGCAGATGCTGCACCGGGACCTGGAGAACTGGTTCCCGTTCATCGGGATGGGGCCCGACGGCCCGGAAGTCACGCTCAACTTCCTGATCGCCCTGACCGACTTCACGGAGGAGAACGGCGCCACCCGGGTCATCCCCGGGAGCAACCACTGGAGCGACTTCGAGGACCGCGGGACTCCTGAGCAGACGATTCCCGCGATCATGAACGCCGGAGACGCCCTTCTGTTCAGCGGCAAGACCGCGCACGGTGGTGGCGCGAACCAGACCAGCGACGAGTACCGGCGGGCTGTGGCCTTCGCCCTCAATCCGGGCTTCCTCACCGGAGAGGAGGCGTACCCCTTCCTGGTCGACATGGAGATCGCCAGGACGCTCTCGCCGCGTGTCCAGCGCCTGCTCGGGTTCCGCTCCCAGTACCCGACGGGCTCTCCCGGCCTGTGGCAGGTCGACTACGCCGACCTGGGCGACTACCTCAAGCTCTGAGAGCCGGGGTCACGGGATTTCCCGCAGCGGTCCGAGGAGCGCACGCCAAGGCTTTCCCATACATTCGCACTATGGGAACCGAAGTCGATGCGTTCCTTGGTCAGCTGGCCCGCCACCTCAGGCCACAGGTGGAGAAGCTGGCCGGCCTGCTGCTCCAGCGCCTGAACGGCGAACTCCCCGAGCTGTGGGAGGACGCGGACATCGCGGCTCTGACCCTGGAGGAGACAACCCAGCACGTCACCGCCCTTCTGGATCTCCTGGAGACCCACCCTGACGCGAGCACGTCGAAGGCTCCTCCAGCCGCGTTGGAGATAGGTCGCCTCTACGCCCGGCGAGGGATCCCGGTGAGCAGACTTCTGCGTGGCTACCGGCTCGGCCACCTCAGCCTGCTCGAAATGGTCCAGGCCGAGGCTCCCCGCCTCACCGGCGACTGGCACATGATCCACCTGGCCACGATGAGGCTGGTCACGATCGGCTTCGACTACGTGGACCGCTCCTCGGAAGAGGTCGTCGCCGCCTACCAGGAGGAGCGCGACCATCTGCTGCAGCGTGGGCTCGCCCTCACCAACAGGGCGAGCAAGCGGATCGGGACCACGCTCGACGTCACCCGCACCGCGGAGGAGTTGACGGAGGTCTGCACCGAGGACTTCGCCGACCTCGTCACCGTCGACCTCTTCGACTCTGCTCTCGACGAGACGGGCACGGGTTCACCAGAGGCTCTGACCCAGCGCCGAGTCGCCCAGCGCTCCGTCCTCGACGGCTGTCCGGAGTCCGTTCTCCGCATCGGTGAGGCCCACTCCTACCCCGATGACTCGGAACCGGTTCGCGCGCTGGCCACCGGACGATCCGTCCTGCGTCACATCGCGGGGACCGAGATGCCCACTTGGATGGCACCGTCCGAGTCCCACGGCCGAGTGCTGCGCGCGCTGGGCCTCCACTCGGTTCTCCTCGTGCCCTTGCACGCCCGAGGGGACACCCTGGGCCTGGTGCAGTTCGTGCGCCACCGCACCTCGGTCCCCTTCGGTGACGACGATCTCCTGCTGGCGCAGGAGATCGTCTCCAGGGCGGCGGTGTCCATCGACAACGCCCGCCGGTACACCCACGAGCGTTCCACCGCGCTCGCCCTCCAACGGAACCTGCTGCCGCGACACACGGTGCAGCAGTCGGCCGTCGAAACGGCCTCTCGTTACCTGCCCGCCGGGTCCCGCGCGGGTGTGGGCGGTGACTGGTACGACGTGATTCCACTGTCCGGGGCCCGCGTCGCGCTCGTCGTCGGCGACGTGGTCGGTCGTGGCCTGCACGCCGCCGCCACCATGGGCCGGCTCCGCACAGCCGTCCGCGCCTTCGCCGACATCGATCTCATGCCCGACGAACTCCTCACACATCTGGACGACGTGGTCATCCGGATGCAGCGCGAGGAGTCGCGAGACGAGGGGGAGACCAGCGCCACCTGCCTGTACGCGATCTACGACCCCGTCTCCCGCCTGTGCTCCCTCGCCAGTGCCGGCCATGTCGCGCCGACCGTGGTGACCCTCTCGACCACCGGCGAGGCCGCCCGGACCTCCGGCGTGGTCGGGTTGCCCGAGGTGCCGGTCGGCCCACCCCTCGGCCTGGGCGGACTCCCTTTCGAGACGACCGAGTTCGAACTGCGGGAGGGCAGCCTGCTGGTCCTGCACACCGACGGGCTGATCGCCGACCGCACGCGTGACGTGGACCTCGCACTCACCACGCTGCACGATGTCCTCACCTCGGCGCCGGAGTCGCTGGAGGAGACCTGCGACCAGCTGCTGGCCGCACTGCTGCCCAGCCGCCCTGCCGATGACGTCGCTCTGCTGGTGGCCCGGACCCGAGCCCTCGACCCCGGCCATGTTGCGGCAATCAACCTCCCGTCCGATCCAGCAGCCGTGTCCGGGGCCCGCCGCTTCGCGTCCGACGCACTGGCGGCCTGGGGGCTGGAGGAGATGTCCTTCACCACGGAGCTGGTCGTCAGCGAACTGGTGACGAACGCGATCCGCTATGGCAAGACCCCCATCCAGCTGCGGCTGGTCCTCCAGTCGACGCTCACCTGCGAGGTCTCCGACGCCAGCAGCACCGCCCCGCATCTGCGCCGCGCCCGGATCTTCGACGAAGGCGGCCGCGGCCTGCTCCTGGTGGCCCAGCTCACCGAACGCTGGGGCACACGACACAACCGGGAGGGGAAAGTCATCTGGGCGGAGCAGGCTCTTCCAGCGGGCAGCGGGTCCGACCACCGAACGCACGAGACACCGCTCGTGCCCGAGGGCAGGGCGAGTTCGACCGGGTCGTCCGGCCGGCCGGCGGCGGAACCCTCGACCGAGCCGACTGGGTCGGTCGACTAAGTCGATATAGTGGGCGTATGGCTCATGTTCCCGCGGCGGAGCGCCGCCCCCAGTTGATCAAGGCGGCCATCGACCTCATGACCCGGGAGGGCGTCGCCGCGGGGAGCACCCGCGCGATCGCCGCGGAGCTCGGTGTCGCGCAGGCCACCGTCCACTACACCTTCGGCACGAAGGAGGACCTCTACCGCGCGGTCATGGACCAGATCACCGACGAGCTGGTCACGCAGGTGCAGCGGGCGGCGCCGCGGGACGCGGGCTTCGAGGAGACCTTCAGCGCCTTGGCGGGGGCCTTGTGGGGCACCGTGCGCGAGCCGGCGTCGCACCACCAGCTGCTCAGCGAGCTGACCATGTTCGCCCTGCGTGTGCCCGGTCTGAGCGAGGCCCGGCAGAGCCACTACCAGCGGGTCGTCGAGGTGACCGCACAGGTGATCACCGACACCGCGGACAGGACGGGGCAGAAACTGGCCCAGTCCCCCGAAACAGTCGCCCGGTTCTTCCTCTCCGGCTTCGACGGACTCACCATGCAAGTCCAACTGTCCCTGCCGGACGAGGCAACCGAACAGACCGGCCTCAGGGCACTCGTGGCCGCGACCGTAGCGCTGGCCGAAGGCAGCCTCGCCCTCCCGGACGTGCCGACGACCTGACACGACGTGCACACGTTCGTGGGCGCACCTTTCCGGGTGCGCCCACGAACGTCTCTGCCTACTTCCGAGGATCAGCCGGCCCAGACGTCCTCGACGTAGCGTCCGGACTCGACCAGCTCCGCGAGCCATGCCACGGCCTGCTCATCGCTCGCACCGGTCCGTTCGCGGTAGATGGCCATGAACGCTTCCCGTACGGCAGGAGCCATACGGCGGCCGTCGCCGCAGATGTAGACGCGTCCGCCGGCCTCCAGGACCGACCACACCTCCTCGCTCTCGCGGGCGATGCGCTCCTGGACGAAGCGGGCACCGTTCTCGGGCGCGTGCATGAAGGTGGGGCGCATGCTGACGGCGCCGGCCGCCTCGGCCGCCTCGAACTCCTCCCGGTGCAGGAAGTCCACGTCGGGATGGTCGCAGCCGAAGTAGCAGAGCAGGGTGCCGGTCGAGCCGGTGTGGTGGCGATCGAGGACCGCGCCGCGGAAGGGCGCGAGGCCGGTGCCCGCGCTCACCAGGATCACCGGTACGGAGGTGTCCTCGGGGAGGCGGAAGGACTCGCTGCACGGCAGGACCCGGGCCTGGATCACGTCACCCGCGCTCACCGTCTGCAGGAAGTGCGAGGCGATGCCCCGGAAGGTGCCCTCTCCCGACCGGTGGGGCGCGGCGAGCAGCGACACCATCAGGTCGGCCTCGCCGGGCCGGGCCGCGGCGGACGACGAGATCGAGTAGTGCCGGGGACGCAGCACCGGCAGCAGCTCCAGGAAACGTTCGAAGGGAAGTTCGCACGCGCGGTAGCGCTCCAGGAGGTCCAGGACGCTGAGCCCCGCGACGGTCACCTGCTCCCGGAAGGTCTCGGGCTCGGCGGTGGCGAAGGCGGTGAGCGGCTGCTTCTCGGGCGGGCAGGCGGTGTGCTCGGCGAGCACGGCGACCTGCTCCTGGGTGGCCGGGTCCTGGAGCTCGACGAAGTCGGTGAGCAGGCGGCGCAGGGTCAGCGGCCGGTCGACGGGCAGGGCGCCCCGGCTGCGGCGGCGGGCGCGCAGCCGGACGGTGCGGTCCAGGTCGAGGCCGAAGCGGTCGGCGACACGCTGGACGAGGGCCTCGGGGTTGCGGGGCAGGACGGCCAGGTGGTCGGCGGTGCGGTAGGTGACGCCCTCGGGCAGACGGAGCCGCAGGAACCGCTTGGAGCGCCCCAGTTCGTGGTCGGTGTCGACGAGTTCGTACGCTTCGAGGACCTCCATCGGCTGGACGCCGTGGCGTTCGGCGAGGCCGCCGAGGACCGACTCCGGGGTGTCCTCCAGCTCGTACAGCCCTTCCCCTTCCGCCTCCGGTGCGGGGTCCGCCGCCTCGCCGGCGATCGCTTCGCCGTACTCGTCCAGAAGGACCGTCCACAGGTCTTCCGTCCACTGGTCGACCGCTCCGGCGAAGTCGCCGGCGGCGTCGGCGCTGCCGCGCTCCAGAAGCGGGGTGGCGCCGGCGGCGCTCAGACGCTCGTGGATCAGAGTGGGGATCCGCTGGTAGGTGGCTGCCCAGTTGCGGTCGCCGACACCGAGGACGGCGTACCGCAGCCCGGCGAGCGAGCCGGGGGCGAGGCTGTCCAGGGAGGCGACGAACTCGGCGGCGTCGTCGGTGGGGCGACCGTTGTAGGAAGCGGCGACGATGACGACGGGGCCCTCGGTGCCGGCCAGCCTTTCCGTGTACTGGTTCAGGGAGGCGACGGACGGGGTGAAGCCGTGCTCCTCGCCGTCCGCACCGAGGTCGCGGGCGATGCCGGCGCAGGTGCCGAGGTTGGAGCCGTGCAGCAGGGTCAGCGCGGTGCCGCTCGCCCGACGCGTCACGGCCGCGGTCCGGCCCGCGACGGGATCCGCCGCCGTCACGGCGGGCAGGCGCCGTTCGTCGCTGGTGCGGCGGGCGAGCCGGAGGCTGAACCCGTCGGGCTTGATGGTCAGCGTCGACTTGATCTTCAGCTGGTAGTCGGTGTGGTCGATCAGGCGGTAACGGTGCACCAGCAGCCCGAGCAGGAGGGTGGCCTCGTGCAGCGCGAACTGGCGGCCGATGCAGGCCCGCTCGCCGTTGCCGAACGGCTTGAAGGCGTGGACCGAGCGGGCCGCCTCCCGCTCGGGAGTGAAGCGCTCGGGATCGAACAGCTCGACGTTCTCCCCCCAGGCCGCGTCGCGGTGAAGGGCCGAGGTGATCACCATCAGCGACTCACCCTTGCGCACGGGGTACTTCCCGCCGACGACGGTGTCCTCGATCGGCTCGACGGCGTACGCGGGAGCGGTCGGCCACAGCCGCAGGCTCTCGTTGAGCACCTGGCGGATGTAGGTGAGCTTGCCGATGTCACCGTACTGGGGGTCCGGGGAGTCGGTGTCACCCCACAGGGCGTCCACCTCGGCCTGGGCCCGGGCGAGCACCTCCGGGTGCTTGGTCAGGTAGTAGAGGGCGAAGGAGAGCGCACTGCTGGTGGTCTCATGGCCGGCGATCAGGAAGGTGATCACCTGGTGCCGGATGTTGACGTCGTCCAGCGGCTCGCCCGTGACGGGGTCCTTGGTGTGCAGCATCAGCCCCATCAGGTCGTCCGTGCTGGTGTCGCCGGAGGCGCGGCGCTCCCTGATCACGTCGTCGACGAGGTTCGTCATCAGGTCGACGTCCTTGCGGAACTGGTCGACCCTCTTCCTCTTGAACAGCTCGGAGCCCGGGATGGACTCGCCCTTCTCCTGGGCGAAGACGAGGGCCCGGGCCATCGCGTCGACGAACGGATGCAGGTCGTTGCGGCGGAAGGACTGGAAGTCGTAGCCGAAGCCGCACAGGCCGATCGTGTCGAAGGTCAGCCGGGTCATCTCGTCGGGCACGTCCACCGACTGCACCCCGGCCAGCCGGTCCCACTTGCCGATCAGCGAGCGGGCGACCTTGAGCATGGGGGCGTGGTAGCTGCGCATGGCGCCGAGTGAGAACGCGGGCATCAGGATGTCGTGGGCCTTGCGCCAGTTCGGTTCATGGTTGTAGGCGGTGAACAGACCGTCCCCGGCCAGAGCCCGAACCTCGACCAGGTCGGCGTGGACGTGCTTGCGGAAGCGGGTCTCGTCCGACAGTTCGGTCACGAGGTCCAGGCCGCCGATCATGACGGTGTCCCTCCCGAAGACCCGGAGCCGGTACACGGGCCCGAATTCCCTGAACTCCTTCAGCAGGTAGGCCAGGAAGTCCGCGCCTGCGGGAAGGTTGAGCGCGTGGCCTACGAGGGGCAGCGGGGGGCGCTCGGGGATCGCCCGCGCCGTGCCTACGGACACCTGAGTCATGAGCGTGCCTTTCGTTGCACTCCAGCAGTCACCAACTAACGTACACGCGACTTTGTCAGGTGAACATGTCGGCTGACTGTATTAAGCGACACAGTCGGTGGATGGAACTTGGTGCACCCTTCGAACGTCCCGACCGAAGCGGCTTGACAGGCGAACAGGTCACTCGACACGGTTGAGCGACATGGTCAGTCGACCATGTCGTGCGCATGAGCTGTATGCGCGCTTCTCACCGAGCACATCGAGGTTTCCGCATGAACACCATGCTGGCCGGGCGGCTTCGCCTGGACACCCGCACCTTCGCCGTCGAAGAGGTCCCGATCCCGGTTCCCGGCCCGGGTGAGGTCCTCGTCGAAGTGCGGGCCGCCGGCGTCTGCCTGTCCGACATCCATCTGATCGACGGCAGCCTGAGCCCCTTCTACCCCGTGGACGCCGTCAAGGACTCCGGTGCCATCACCCCTGGCCACGAGGTGGCCGGCATCGTCCACACCGTCGGCCCCGACGTGAAGGGCGACTGGACCCCCGGTCGGCGGGTCGTACTCCAGGCCGGGCAGGCGTGCGGCGACTGCGGCGACTGCCTGCGCCACATGCTCTGCCGCCGGCCCGTGACCCGAGGAGTGGACTACGACGGGGGCTGGGCGCAGTACGCCCTCGCCCGGGAGGACACCCTGCTCCCCATTCCGGACCACCTGCCGTTCGACCAGGCGGCGATCATCCCCGACGCCGTCTCCACCCCGTACGCCGCGATCGTGGACACCGGCGCGGTCCGCCCCGCGCAGGCCGTCGGCATCTGGGGAGCCGGAGGCCTCGGCGCCCACGGCATCCGGCTCGCCCGCCTGGTCGGCGCCGCCCCCGTCATCGCTGTCGACCCGCTGCCCTCCGCCCGCGAGCGCGCCCTCCTTTTCGGTGCCGACCACGCGCTGGACCCCATGGCCGGAGACTTCGCCGAGGCGGTACGCGAGGCCACGGCGGGCCGGGGCATCGACGTGGCCTTCGACTTCGCCGGCGTCGGAGCGGCCCGCGCCCAGGCCGCCTCCGCCCTCGGCCCGAACGGCGTCCTGGTGCTCGCCGGCCTCACCCCGGAGCCGGTCACCGTCGCCGACAGCATCGACTTCTGCTTCAACGTCCGGCAGATCCGCGGACACTACGGCTCCGAGCCGGAGCACGTGGAACAGCTCGTCGGACTGGCCGCCGCCGGACGGATCGACCTCGGCCCCTCCGTCAGCGCCCACGTCCCGCTGGCGGAAGCCGCGGACGCCGTCGCCCGGCTGGAGAAGAAGATCGGGGACCCGATCCGCCTCGTGCTCACCCCCTGAACACGAGGGGCGGTGGCCGGCTCACGCCGCACGACGCGGACGATCCGGCCACCGCCCCCACACCGCCGAGGCCGACAGCGCCCGGTCAGGCCCACCGGCCACGATCACCGTGTTGAAGACGAACGCGATCGTCGCGTCGGCCGCTACCGTCCGGCGCGTCTCCCTCGACATCACCGTGACGTCCGTCGTACGGAACGTCGTCATGACCGACAGGACGAAGTACACGTAGTCGGCCCGGGCCGCCGTCTCATCACCCGGGAAGTCCAGCGCTCCCGACGGGCCTGCTCCCGGGTCCGTTCCGGCGGCGCGGCCGAGAAGGCACGCCCGTCAGCCGACCGCGGCACCGTAGGAAAACCTACTCTCCCGGCCGACGAGCAGGCGGGCGAGGCCGTCGCCTACCGCGACCACCGGTGGGCGGCCGACGAGGTTGTAGCCGGAGGCCATGGAGAGGTGGTAGGCGCCGGCGACGGGTACGGCGAGCAGGTCGCCGGGGCGCAGGTCGGCGGGGAGCTCCGCGTCGGCGGCGAGGAGATCACCCGCCTCGCAGTGCCGGCCCACCACGGTCACCCGGGCCGGGGCCGCGGTGCTGTGGCGGCCGATCAGGCGCGGGGCGTACCGGACTCCGTACAGGGCCGGGCGGGGGTTGTCGCTCATACCGCCGTCGACAGCCACGAAGACGCGGTCGCCGGTGTGCTTCACGGCGAGGACGCGGTAGAGGGCGATGCCGGCGGGGCCCGCGATCGCCCGGCCCGGCTCGATGATCAGGCGGGGTACGGGGAGGTCGGCCGTCGCACAGGCTTCGGCCAGTTCCGTGCGGACCTTGCGGGCCAGCGCCATGAGGTCCAGAGCCCGCTCACCGGGCCGGCAGGCGATGCCGTGGCCGCCGCCGAGGTCCAGTTCCGGCAGGACCAGGCCGTGCTGGTCGCGCAGGCGCGACATGAGGCCGACCATGCGACGCACTGCGACGAGGTACGGCTTGACGCTGGTGATCTGGGAGCCGAGGTGGCAGTGGAGGCCGGTGAGTTCGAGCTGCGGCTGGCCGAGTATGCGGGCGATGGCGTGCTGGGCGTACCCGTCGGCGATGGACAGGCCGAACTTCTGGTCGTCGGTACCGGTGCGGATCTTCTCGTGACCGCCCGCGCTGATGCCGGGGATCACCCGGACCATCACCTTCTGGTGACCGTCCGGGCCGATGGCGGCGGCCGGCCGCGCGATCTCCGAGGGGCTGTCGATGACGATGCGGCCGACGCCCAGGCGCAGGGCGGTGTCCAGGTCGCGCGGGGACTTGGCGTTGCCGTGCAGCACGATCCGATCCGGCGGGAACCCGGTGGTGACGGCGAGTTCGAGTTCGCCTGCGGGAGCAGACGTCGAGGCCGAGGCCCTCCTCGGCCGTCCAGTGGGCCATGGCCCGGCACAGGAACGCCTTGGCCGCGTAAAGGACTTCGGCGTCGGGGAAGGCGTGCCGGTACGTGCGGCAGCGTTCGCGGACCTCGGCCTCGTCGAGGACGTAGACGGGGGTGCCGAAGCAGTCGGCGACCTCGGCGAGGGGGGCGCCGCCCACCGCGAGCTCACCGCGCGGGGAGGAAGTGGCGGAGGCCGGCCACACGGACAGCTCCCCGGAAGTCGTGGTGGGTTCGTGGACAGTGGTCATCGTGGCTTCCCCTTTCAGGCGGTCCGCAGCGCGGAGGCGGGCGCCGGGGCGAGGGCCGTGGACGGAGTGGGGGCCGCGACCGGCGTGGGGGCCGCGACCGGCGTGGGGGCCAGGGCGGTGAACAGCGGGTCGACGGTGACCGTGGTGACTCCCAGCGGGGCGGTCAGGGCGCGCAGGGCGGGTGCCGAGAGACGGATCGACGGATGGCCGCTGCCGAGGGTGACGTTCAGCCGGTGCCCGGACGTGAAGCCGACGGCGGTGCGCTCGCCGAGCGGGGTGCGGAAGAGCCGTATCGCACACCCGGAGGGACCCGGTCGGACCGGCACGTACAGGGGCCCGGCCGGGAACCGACAGGAGGGCTCGGGGTCGTCGTCGGAGAGGAGTGCTGCCATGAGGTGTCTCCTGCAAGGTACGCGCGGTGCGCGGAGAGCAGAGTCTGGGAGACCCCGGCGCGCGGGGAGGCGGTCCGGGGCCCGTCACCGACGTTATGCCCGGTGCCACACCGTCCGGCCCGGCCCTGACGGGATGCTGACGCCGGTGCCGACGACTTTGACGGGTCACTGACGTGACTGGTGGGAGGGCAGCAGAACCGGCATTCGGGCCCCGGTGTGTCACCCGCCGCCACGGGGTGGGCGGGCTCACCGAGCAGTCACACCGCTTGCCCCGCGCGTCCTGCGAGGGGTGGCCGCAGGGCGGGCCCCGCCGGTGCGGCCGTCACTGCTGCCGTGGCCGGAAGCGCCGGCTGATCCTGCCGCTCGGGGGCCATGGGGACGCTGAGCACCATGGTGAGCCCGCCGCCGGGCGTGTCCTCCGCGTGCACCGTGCCACGGACGGCCTCGGTGAAGCCGCGCGCGACCGCGAGGCCGAGACCGACGCCCACGCCGCGGGGTGAGTCGCCGTAGCGCTGGAACGGTTCGAATATGCGTTCCTTGGCCTCGTCCGGCACTCCCGGGCCGCGGTCGACGACCCGCACCTCCACCCGGTCGGCGAGGGCACTGGCGGCGACCAGGACCTTCTCCCCCGGCGGGCTGTGCTTGACGGCGTTCTCGACGACGTTGGCGACGGCCCGCTCCAGGAGTCCCCGGTCGACCTGGACCATGGGCAGTGTCTCGGGAATGTCCAGCTCGACGCTGCCCTCGGGAACCCCGCCGAGCGCCATGGGAACGACCTCGTCGAGGTCGGTCTCACGGAGCACGGGCGTGACGGTGCCGGTCTGCAGTCGGGACATGTCGAGCAGGTTGCCGACCAGCTGGTCGAGTCGGTCGGCACCCTCCTCGATGGCCTCCAGCAGCTCCGCCTCGTCCTCCTCGGACCACTCGACGTCGTCGGACCGCAACGACGACACGGCGGCCTTGATCCCGGCGAGCGGGGTACGCAGGTCGTGGCTGACGGCGGCGAGCAGCGCGGTCCGGATCCGGTTGCCCTCGGCCAGTTCCTCCGCCCGGTCCGCCTCGCCCTTGAGTCGTTGACGGTCCAGGACGACGGCGGCCTGTGCGGCGAACGCGGCCAGGACCCGCCGGTCGGCGGCGGGCAGCACCCTGCCGCGCAGGGACAGGGCCATGTGGTCACCGACGGGGACGTCGACGTCCGCGTCGTCCGGTGTTCCGGCGGGCCGGGGTCCGACGCTGCCGGCGCAGGTCCAGGGCGTCGTCTCGCCGGTCCGCTCCAGCAACGCCACCGACTCCATGCCGAAGGTCTCGCGGACTCGTTCGAGCAGTTCCTCCAGCCCGGTCTCGCCGCGCAGCACGTTCCCCGCGAGGAAGGAGAGGATCTCCGACTCGGCCCGCAGCCGGGCGGCCTGCTGGGTGCGGCGGGCCGCGAGGTCCACCACCGAGGCCACCGCCACGGCCACGCCGACGAAGACGGCGATGGCGACGATGTTCTGCGGGTCGGCGATGGTCAGCGTGTGGACGGGCGGGGTGAAGAACCAGTTCAGCAGCAACGATCCGACCACGGCGGAGGCCAGCGCCGGCAGGAGTCCGCCCAGCAGGGCCGCCGCCACCGTCAGGGACAGGAACAGCAGCATGTCATTGGCGAGGCCGACGTCGGGTACGGCACTGTTCAGGAGCCAGGCGAGCAGGAGGGGGCCGACCACGCCGGCCAGCCAGCCGCTGATCACCCGGGTGCGACCGAGGCGAGCTCCGCGCGCCACGGGCAGGCCGCGGCCCCTGCCGGCCTCGGCGTGCGTGATGAGGTGGACGTCGAGGTCGGGTCCGGACTCGCGGGCCACCGTGGCGCCGACGCCCGGCCCGAAGACGTACTGCCAGCTCCTGCGCCGTGAGACGCCGAGGACGATCTGGGTGGCGTTCACGCCGCGGGCGAAGTCGAGCAGGGCGGCGGGGATGTCGTCGCCGATGACGTGGTGGAAGGTGCCGCCCAGATCCTCAACCAGCGTGCGCTGGAGAGCCAGCTCCTTCGGGGAGGCAGCCGTGAGGCCGTCGCTGCGGGAGATGTAGACGGCCATGACTTCACCTCCGGCTCCCTTCTCGGCCAGGCGTGCGGCGCGCCGGATCAGGGTGCCCCCTTCCGGACCGCCGGTGAGGCCGACCACGATCCGCTCCCGCGAACCCCAGATGGCGGAGACCCGGTGCTCGCTGCGGTACTCGGTCAGGTAGGCGTCGACCCGGTCGGCCACCCACAGCAGCGCCAGTTCGCGCAGCGCGGTGAGGTTGCCCGGCCGGAAGTAGTTGGACAGGGCCGCGTCGACCTTGTCCGGCTTGTAGATGTTGCCGTGTGCCATGCGGCGGCGCAGCGCCTGCGGGGACATGTCGACCAGTTCGATCTGGTCGGCACGCCGTACGACCTCGTCGGGGACGGTCTCGCGCTGGCGTACCCCGGTGATGGACTCGACGACGTCGCCGAGGGACTCCAGGTGCTGGATGTTGACGGTCGATATGACGTCGATGCCGGCGGCGAGGAGTTCCTCGACGTCCTGCCAGCGTTTGGTGTTGCGGGAGCCCGGCACGTTGGTGTGGGCGAGCTCGTCGACCAGTGCCACCGTCGGGGCGCGGCGCAGGACGGCGTCCACATCCATCTCGGTGAAGGTGCCGCCCCGGTACTCCAGCTCCCTGCGCGGGACCTGTTCGAGGCCGTGGAGCATCACCTCGGTGCGTGGCCGGTGGTGGTGTTCCACGTAGGCGACCACGCAGTCGGTGCCCCGCTCGATGCGGCGGTGCGCCTCCGACAGCATCGCGTACGTCTTGCCGACGCCGGGTGCCGCGCCGAGGTAGATCCGGAGCTTGCCGCGTGCCATGTCGTTCCTCGGTCAGCCTTCGAACCGGTAGCCCATGCCGGGCTCGGTGATCAGATAGCGGGGGTGGGAGGGGTCCTTCTCCAGCTTGCGCCGCAGCTGGGCCATGTAGACCCGCAGGTAGTTGGTCTTGCTGCGCTGCGAGACGCCCCAGACCTCGTTCAGCAGGTGCTTCTGTGTGATCAGCCGGCCCGGACTCGTCACGAGGATCTCCAGAAGGTGCCACTCGGTGGGCGTCAGCCGCACGTCCCTCCCGTCGCGCACCGCCTTCTTGGCCAGCAGGTCGAGGGTGAAGTCGTCGGTCTCGACGAGCGTCGCCGCGGGACCGGCGGGGGTGGTCTCGGTGCGGCGCTCGGCGGCCCGGAGCCGGGCCAGCAGTTCGCTCATGCTGAACGGCTTGGTGACGTAGTCGTCGGCACCGGCGTCCAGCGCGGCCACCTTCTCGTCCGACCCCTGGCGGGCGGACAGGACCAGGATCGGCACGCGGCTCCAGCCCCGCAGGCCTTCGATGACATCGACACCGTCCATGTCGGGCAGACCGAGGTCGAGCAGCACCACGTCGGGCTGCCGTGCGGCGGCGAGCCGCAGGGCCGTGGCCCCATCGGGAGCCGCGTCGACGCCATAGTGACGTGCCTGCAAGTTCAGGACGAGGGCCCGCACCAGCTGCGGGTCGTCCTCGACCACGAGCACCCGGGTCATGGGCGTCTGCCTCTCCTGTCGTACGTCGTGCCGTGCACACCCGGAAGCGGGGGGCTCGGCGTCGCGGCTGCGGGAGCCGGCGGGCCCGGGATGTTCCCGGAACCACCGACTCCCGAGGACATCACGTAACGCCATCAGCTCTTCGCCACGAGTTCCTTGAGCGCGATGTTGAGTTCGAGGACGTTCACGCGCGGCTCGCCCATGAAGCCGAGGGTCCGGCCCTCGGTGTGCTCGTCGACGAGCTTTCGGACCTGGTCGGTGGGCAGGCCGTTCTTCTCGGCGACCCGGTGGACCTGGATGTCCGCGTACTGCGGGGAGATGTCCGGGTCCAGGCCGGAGCCGGATGAGGTGACCGCGTCCGCGGGCACCTGGGACGGCTTCACCTGGTAGGTGTCCGTGGAGTTGTCCTTGACGACGGCGGCCTTGGCGTCCTTCACCCACTGGATGAGCTCCTCGTTGTCGCCGGACCGGTTGGTCGCGCCGGACAGGATGAGCTTGTACCGGGTGTTGACGCTGTTGGTGCCGAGGCCGTTCTGCGGGCGGCCCTGGAACCACTTCAGGTCGGACTCCGGGGTCTCCTGGCCCGCCTTCAGCGGCAGGTTGTAGGACTGCCCGATCAGGGACGAGCCGACGACCTTGCCACCGGACCTGATCTCGGAGCCGTTCGCCTTGTCGTGGAACAGCCCCTGCGCGATGCCGGTGACGGCCAGCGGGTAGAGGACGCCGGTCACCAGGGTCAGCACGAGGAGGGCGCGCAGGCCCGCCCCGAGCAGCCGGGCGGTGTTCGATACGGAGTTGTTCATGGCCTTCAGCCGATTCCGGGGACGAGGGAGACGAGCAGGTCGATGATCTTGATGCCGATGAAGGGCGCGACCAGGCCGCCGAGGCCGTAGATCGTCAGGTTGCGCCGGAGCAGCCTGTCCGCGCTCAGGGGCCGGTACTGCACGCCCTTCAGGGACAGCGGCACCAGCGCGATGATGACGAGCGCGTTGAAGATGACGGCGGACAGGATCGCGGAGTCCGGTGAGGACAGGCCCATGATGTTGAGCTTGTCCAGGCCCGGGTGGACGGCGGCGAACAGCGCCGGGATGATCGCGAAGTACTTGGCGACGTCGTTGGCGATGGAGAACGTCGTCAACGCGCCCCGGGTGATGAGGAGTTGCTTGCCGATCTCGACGATCTCGATGAGCTTGGTCGGGTTGGAGTCGAGGTCGACCATGTTGCCGGCCTCCTTCGCGGCCGACGTACCCGTGTTCATGGCCACGCCGACGTCCGCCTGGGCGAGCGCGGGCGCGTCGTTGGTGCCGTCGCCGGTCATGGCGACGAGCTTGCCGCCGGCCTGCTCACGCTTGATGAGAGCCATCTTGTCCTCGGGGGTGGCCTCGGCGAGGAAGTCGTCGACGCCGGCCTCCTCGGCGATCGCCTTGGCGGTCAGTGGGTTGTCGCCGGTGATCATGACGGTCTTGATGCCCATGCGGCGCAGTTCCTCGAACCGCTCGCGCATGCCGTCCTTGACGACGTCCTTGAGGTGGATGACGCCCAGGACCCGGGCCCCGCGGGCGTCCTCGACCGCGACGAGCAGGGGCGTGCCTCCCGCCTCGGCGATGCGGTCGGCGATCAGGTCCGCGTCGTCGGCGACGGTGCCGCCGTTCTCCCGGACCCAGGCCGTGACCGAACCGGCCGCGCCCTTGCGGATCCTGCGCCCGTCGACGTCCACACCCGACATCCGGGTCTGGGCGGTGAAGGCGATCCACTCGGCGCCCACCAGCTCACCCTGGTGGCGCTCGCGCAGCCCGTACTTCTCCTTGGCGAGGACCACGATGGAGCGCCCTTCGGGCGTCTCGTCGGCCAGCGACGACAGCTGCGCCGCGTCGGCGACCTGTGCCTCCGTGGTGCCGCGTACCGGTACGAACTCGGCGGCCTGCCGGTTGCCCAGGGTGATGGTGCCGGTCTTGTCCAGCAGCAGGGTGGAGACGTCACCGGCGGCCTCGACCGCGCGGCCGGACATGGCGAGCACGTTGCGCTGCACGAGCCGGTCCATGCCGGCGATGCCGATCGCGGAGAGCAGGGCACCGATCGTGGTCGGGATCAGGCAGACCAGCAGGGCGACGAGCACGACCATCGTCAGGTGTTTGCCCGCGTAGTCCGCCAGGGGCGGCAGCGTGGCACAGGCGAGCAGGAAGACGATGGTCAGCGAGGCCAGCAGGATGTTGAGGGCGATCTCGTTCGGCGTCTTCTGCCGGGCCGCTCCCTCGACCAGGTTGATCATCCGGTCGATGAAGGTCTCGCCCGGCTTCGTCGTGATCCTGACGACGATCCGGTCGGAGAGGACCTTCGTGCCGCCGGTGACCGCCGAGCGGTCGCCGCCGGACTCGCGGATCACGGGCGCGGACTCACCGGTGATCGCCGATTCGTCGACGGACGCCACGCCCTCGATGACGTCTCCGTCGCCGGGGATGACGTCCCCGGCCTCGCAGACGACCAGGTCGTCTACCCTCAGCTCGGTGCCGGGCACGTGCTCCTCACGGTCGCCGACCAGGCGGCGGGCGACCGTGTCGGTCTTGGCCTTGCGCAGGGTGTCGGCCTGCGCCTTGCCGCGGCCCTCGGCGACGGCCTCGGCGAGGTTGGCGAAGATCACGGTGAGCCAGAGCCAGGCGCTGATCGTCCAGCCGAACCAGTCGCCGGGGTCGGTGAAGGAGAAGACCGTGGTCAGCACGGAGCCGATCCACACCACGAACATCACGGGAGACTTGACCATCACCCGCGGATCGAGCTTGCGGAAGGCGTCCGGCAGCGACCTGAGGAGCTGCTTGGGGTCGAAGAGGCCGGCGCCCACACGGCCCTCGGCGGGCTTGTGCCCCGTGGGGGCGTCCTGGTGGGGTGCGAGGGTGGGAGTGGACATGGAGTCCTGCTTCTCTACGTCGGTGGTCATCACGCCAGCCCTTCGGCCAGCGGCCCCAGCGCGAGGGCGGGGAAGTACGTCAGCCCGGTGATGATGATGATCGTGCCGACCAGCAGACCGGCGTACAGCGGCTTGTCCGTGCGCAGGGTGCCCGCCGTCGCCGGGACCGGCTTCTGCTCGGCGAGCGAGCCGGCCAGCGCCAGCACGAACACCATCGGCAGGAAGCGGCCGAGCAGCATCGCGAGGCCGATCGTGGTGTTGAACCACTGCGTGTCCGCGTTCAGGCCGGCGAACGCCGATCCGTTGTTGTTGGCGCCGGACGTGTAGGCGTACAGGATCTCGGAGAAGCCGTGCGCCCCGCTGTTGGTCATCGAGTCCGCCGGGGTCGGCAGCGCCATCGCGAACGCGGTGAGGACGAGCACGAGCGCCGGGGTGACCAGGATGTAGCAGGCCGCGAGCTTGATCTCGCGGGGGCCGATCTTCTTGCCCAGGTACTCCGGCGTACGGCCCACCATCAGGCCGGCGATGAACACCGCGATGACCGCCATGATCAGCATGCCGTAGAGGCCGGAACCGACACCGCCGGGCGCGATCTCGCCCAGCATCATGCCGAGCATGGTGATCCCGCCGCCGAGGCCGGTGAAGGAGGAGTGGAAGGAGTCCACCGCGCCGGTCGAGGTGAGCGTGGTCGACACCGCGAAGATCGACGAACCGCCGACGCCGAAGCGGACCTCCTTGCCCTCCATCGCCCCGTTCGCCAGCTCGAAAGCCGGGCCGTGGTGGGAGAACTCGGTCCACATCATCAGCGAGACGAAGCCGAGCCAGATGGTGGCCATGGTGGCGAGGATCGCGTAACCCTGCTTCACCGAACCCACCATCAGACCGAAGGTCCGGGTGATCGAGAACGGGATCAGCAGGATCAGGAAGATCTCGAAGAGGTTCGAGAACGGGGTCGGGTTCTCGAAGGGGTGGGCGGAGTTGGCGTTGAAGTAGCCGCCGCCGTTGGTGCCCAGCTCCTTGATGGCCTCCTGCGAGGCGACCGCGCCACCGTTCCACTGCTGCTGTCCGCCCGTGAACTGGCCGACCTCGTGGATCCCGGAGAAGTTCTGGAGCACGCCGCAGGCCACGAGCACGATCGCGCCGGCGAACGCCAGCGGCACGAGGATGCGCACGACACCGCGCACCAGGTCGGCCCAGAAGTTGCCCAGCTCTCCCGTGCGGGAGCGTGCGAAACCGCGCACGAGCGCCACCGCGACGGCCATGCCGACGGCCGCGGAGACGAAGTTCTGCACGGCCAGACCGGCGGTCTGCACGACATGGCCCATCGCCTGCTCGCCGTAGTACGACTGCCAGTTCGTGTTCGTCACGAACGAGACGGCCGTGTTGAACGCCTGGTCCGGATCGATCGCGGAGAAGCCGAGTGAGCCGGGCAGGACGCCCTGGAGCCGCTGGAGCGCGTAGAGGAAGAGGACACCGGCCACGGAGAAGGCCAGGACGCCGCGCAGGTACGCGGGCCAGCGCATCCCGGTGTCGGGGTCGGCACCGATGCCCTTGTAGATCCACTTCTCGACACGCAGGTGCTTGTCGGAGGAGTACACCTTGGCCATGTAGGTGCCGAGCGGCTTGTAGGCGAGTGCCAGGGCCGCTATCAGCGCGAGCAGCTGGAGCACGCCGGCGAGTACGGGACCCATCTCTTGTCTCAGAACCTCTCCGGGAAGAGCAGGGCGAGGACGAGATAGCCCAGCAGGGAGACGGCCACGACCAGGCCGACGACGTTCTCGGCGGTCACAGCTTCGTCACCCCCTTGGCGACGAGAGCCACGAGCGCGAAACCCGCGAGCGTGACGAGAACGAAGGCCAGATCGGCCATCGCGAACTCCTGGAGTGAGGTGCGGTTGATACGGACGAGTGAAGAAAAGCGCATCCGTGGCCGGATCAGGACGGTCGTTGACGGCTCCCTTACGGTGAGGCCCGCGGCTTTGACGGAACCCTGACGGCAGCCCTCCGAAAGGGTTGAGCGGACCTGCCGCGGAGGCAGGCGGCCCGACTCACGGCAGGCGGAAACGGAGACGGCAGATCACCGCGTTCGTCTCCCGACGCACGGCGTACGCGACGACCGCGCCCCGCTGGTTCTGCAGCAGCCGCTGCCACAGCCGCTCCGGTTCCGTCTCCGGGATCAGCACGGTGACCCGCGCGCCGGGCTCGGCGGCGCCCACGTCACGGACGTACGCGGCGATGGGCCGGCCCAGCGATCGGCGCTCGCAGTCCAGCCGGACCAGCGGCACCCCCCGGGTCCCACTCCGCCCAGGCCAGCTTCAGTGCGTACAGGGCGGCACGGTCCTCCGGGTCGGAGTGGCTGACGGTCACCGCGCGGACCTCGTCGCCGAGGACAGGGGCTCCTTGCAGGGGTGTTCGGGTGCACCCAGGTTCTGTCCGATTGCCCTCGCGTCCGCCCGTTCCTTGCGCCTTCTTCGCGCTCATACGGTCATCTTTGACGGGATGTTGACGCGAGCCACCCGGGAGGCGGCCGAGCGCCGCACTCCGGCCGCCCGAGCGCCCGGGCGGTGGGAGGCGACGTCGGAGCAGGATGCAGGATGCCGTTCGGTATCCGTCAGAGCCGCGTCAAGGCGCACGGATCGGCAGCCCGGACTCACTGGCGTCCAGGCCATGGGACGCCGTGACGATGCACACGGGGGACGGCTCGACGCTCGGCCGGAGGACCCCGACACGACTGTGGTGAGGCGACGAACGACCTGGAGCGCGCACAGGAACTGCGCAACGCGGTCCTCTGCTCCGGCGTCCTGCTGGCCTTCCTCCTCCTGCTCGACTGGGGCTCCGGTCTGATCACCCCGTGGCGGGCCGTGCTGTGGTTCACCCTCGCCGCCCTGCTGTACGCCGTGCTGTACCCCCAGCGCGTGTCCGCGGGCAGCGACTGGCTGACCACGCGCGGCCTGGTCCGCGGACACCGGGTCCGGACGGATCTGCTGGTGTCGGTCCGCTGCGTGGAGGGCGTCTCCCAGCGGCTCCTGCTGCGGGATCGTCTGGGAGGCCGCGCCGAGATCGACCCCGAGGTGCTGGTGCGCCATCCGCACCTGTGGCTCTGCCTCGAACGCGGGGCCCGGAAGGCCGCCGCCGACGGCTCACTGCTCTGCGGCGCGACCGCCTTGCGACGGCTCTCGGAGCGCGTGAACCGCGAAACGGCTCGCGCCGTCTTCAGGATCTCCGGCCTGGACTGACGTCCGCTCCGCCCGCCCGGTCCGGCAGTGCCCGACGCCTCCTCCGTCCGGTCGGCCGGTCCGCACGGCAACCTTGACGGGATCTTGACGGGTGAGCGCAAGTATCAGCAAACCCAGGCGTCACTCTCTGCTTACGCTGGTCTGGCCGTCCGCGTGATGGCCGCACCCCACGCAGACCAGCACCGCAGGAGTATGCCGATGGCCACCGCAGACCGCCCAGCGCACCGGCTGCGTGCCTGGATGCTGGAAGGTTTGTCCGACATGGGGAAGGACCAGGGCCAGGTGGGGCCTCGGCCGGAGTCCACGCCGGAGCACAAGGGCCAGCCCTGGTACCGGGTGATGTGCCTGACCGGCGTCGACTACTTCTCCACCCTCGGCTACCAGCCGGGTATCGCCGCCCTCGCGGCCGGTCTGCTGTCACCGGTCGCGACGATCGTGCTGGTGATCGTCACCCTGGCGGGTGCCCTGCCGGTGTACCGCCGGGTGGCGCAGGAGAGCCCGCACGGCGAGGGCTCGATCGCGATGCTGGAGCGGCTGCTGTCCTTCTGGAAGGGCAAGCTGTTCGTCCTGACCCTGCTCGGCTTCGCCGCCACCGACTTCCTGATCACCATCACCCTGTCGGCCGCGGACGCCTCGACGCACCTCGTCGAGAACCCGCACCTGGAAGAGGCCCTGCACGACCAGCAGGTCCTGATCACCATGATCCTCATCGCGCTGCTGGGCGCGGTGTTCCTCAAGGGCTTCCTGGAGGCGATCGGGGTCGCCGTCGCCCTCGTGGCCAGTTACCTGGCCCTGAACGCGGTCGTGGTCGTGGTCGGCGCGTACCACGTCCTCACCGAGGGACATGTCGTCACCGACTGGTCGAACGCCCTGACCGCCGAGCACGGCAACGTCTTCCTCATGATCGGCATGGCCCTGATCGTGTTCCCGAAGCTGGCGCTCGGCATGTCCGGCTTCGAGACCGGCGTCGCCGTGATGCCTCACGTCAAGGGCGATCCGGGCGACACCGTGGAGCAGCCGAAGGGCCGCATCCGGGACACGAAGAAGCTGCTCACCACGGCCGCTGTCATCATGAGCTGCTTCCTGATCACGACCAGCTTCATCACCACTCTGCTGATCCCGGAGAAGGAGTTCGAGGAGGGCGGCAAGGCCAACGGCCGCGCTCTCGCGTACCTGGCCCACGACTACCTCGGCAACGCCTTCGGCACGGTCTACGACGTCTCGACCATCCTCATCCTGTGGTTCGCGGGCGCCTCCGCGATGGCCGGCCTGCTCAACCTGATGCCGCGCTACCTGCCCCGCTACGGCATGGCCCCCCACTGGGCCCGCGCCGTCCGCCCGATGGTGATCGTCTTCACCCTGGTCGCGTTCCTGGTCACCTGGATCTTCGACGCCGACGTCGACGCCCAGGGCGGCGCCTACGCCACCGGCGTGCTGGTCCTGATCAGCTCCGCCGCGATCGCGGTCACCATCGCCGCCCGCAAGGCCGGTCAGCGCGGCTGGACCATCGCCTTCACGGTGATCTCGGTGGTCTTCCTCTACACGACCGTCTTGAACGTCATCGAGCGCCCCGACGGCGTGAAGATCGGCGCCTGCTTCATCGCGGGCATCATCCTCATCTCGCTCCTGTCGCGGCTGATGCGCGCCTTCGAACTGCGCGTTACCTCCGTGCGTCTCGACGACATGGCGGAACGTTTCGTCCGGGACATCGCCAGCCGCAAGGTCCGGTTCATCGCCAACGAGCCCGACGCCCGCGACAAGGCCGAGTACCGGGACAAGATCGAGCAGATCCGCAACGACAACGACGTGCCGGTACAGGAGGACTTCGTCTTCGTCGAGGTCACGATCACCGACCCCTCCGAGTTCGAGGCGGGTCTGACCGTACGCGGCGAGGTCATGCACGACCGCTACCGCGTCCTCACCGTGGAGTCCTCCTCGGTCCCCAACGCCCTCGCCGCGCTGCTCCTGCACGTCCGGGACACGACCGGCGCCATACCGCACATCTACTTCGAGTGGACGGAGGGCAGCCCCTTCGCCAACTTCCTGCGCTTCTTCCTCTTCGGCCAGGGTGAGGTCGCGCCGGTCACCCGTGAGGTGCTGCGCGAGGCGGAACCGGACCGGGCCCGGCGCCCTCGCGTGCACACCGGCTGACGCGAAGGGTGCGCACGCGTACGGATCGCGTGTGCAATTGCGGACATCGGGCTGCGGCGGGTCGGCTCCCGCACACCCTGGAAGCGTTGCGGCCCACCCTCGCGGTGCTCGGCGACATGGCCCACTCTCCGCCAGGAGAGGATTCACGATTTTCTGAATTCAGGATTCCGTGTACCGTCGCCCCATGCTGAGCATCGCCTCCGACATCGACGCCCTCGCGCGCTTCGGCCGTGCACTCGCCGACCCGATCCGCTGTCGCATCCTGCTCGACCTCCGCGAGGCACCGGCCCACCCGGCCGACCTGGCCGACAAGCTTCAGATCTCCCGTACAAGGCTGTCGAACCACCTCGCCTGCCTGCGCGACTGCGGCATCGTCGTCGCCGTCCCGGAAGGCCGGCGCACGCGCTACGAACTGGCCGACGCCCGCCTCGGCCACACCCTGGACGACCTGCGCGGCGTCGTCCTCGCCGTCGAGGCCGACCGCACCTGCGCAGAGGCCGACGAGAAGGGCTGCTGCTGATGGCGGCCTCGATATCGCTGAGCCCCACGCCGGGCCGGCGCACCCGACTCACCCGCCGCATACGCGTGCTGGTCGCCGCCACCATCACCTACAACGTCATCGAGGCGATCGTCGCCCTCACCGCCGGCACGATGGCCTCGTCCACCGCACTGATCGGCTTCGGCCTGGACTCGGTGATCGAGGTCTCCTCCGCAGCGGCCGTGGCCTGGCAGTTCTCCGCCACCGACCACGCCGTACGCGAGGCGCGCGAAAAGGCGGCCCTGCGCATCATCGCGCTCTCCTTCTTCGCCCTGGCCGCGTACGTCACGCTCGACTCCGTCCGCGCGCTGACAGGCTCCGGGGAGGCCGAACACTCGACTCCCGGCATCGTTCTGGCCGCCCTGTCCCTGGCGATCATGCCGTTCCTCTCCGCCGCCCAGCGCCGCGCCGGACGCGAGCTCGGCTCCGCCTCGGCGGTCGCCGACTCGAAGCAGACCCTCCTGTGCACCTACCTCTCGGCCGTCGTCCTCGTCGGCCTGCTCGCCAACTCGCTGTTCGGCTGGAGCTGGGCCGACCCGATCGCCGCCCTGGTGATCGCCGCCGTCGCGGTCAAGGAAGGACGTGAGGCATGGCGTGGCGACGGCTGCTGCGCAGTGCCCGTCGGAACGACGACCGGCAAGCCCGTGAGCCAGGACGGCTGCGGCTGCGCTCCGGGCTGCGCCTGCTGCGCCCCTGCTGAGGATGCGGACGCCCGCTGACCCGGTGGGCCTGGCCGGGGTGATGAACGCCCGCCGTCACGCAGGCGACTACGAACGGCACATCCAGCGCTCCGAGACAGAGACCCTGATCAGCCGGGCCGCGATCACCCTGACGACCCGCCCTGTCGGGAAAAGCAGCAGCCGGGCCTGGCAACCTGACGCGTCAGACCAGGCGTCCGGCGACGACGGCGGCGTCCGTGAGCGTTCGACGCGCTTCACGTCGTGCACTTCGGGAAACCGGTCGAGCACTGCCGACCGCACCTCAGAAACCCAACGAAACCGCGGCTCAGAGGCCCTTTGCAGCGGGCTCAAGAACGGCCATGCACTCCACGTGATGCGTCATCGGAAACATGTGCGGATTCGTCAGCTGGAGAAGCCGCAGGTAAGAGGGCCTTTCCCGGGCACCGGAACGGCCTACCCCGGGCCGGAGCGTCACATGAGCGTCACGGCCGTGCCCCTCTGACGCCGTCATTCACCCCGCCCCGGCCACCTCGGCTGCCCTCCGCGATCGATAGTCCTCCCGAGCCGGAACGGAAGGGCGGTGCGGTCCAGGGGGAAGGCTCGCCGAGTGCGTGGACGGTGTAGCCGTTCCGGGTGTGAACAGCGGCCAGGTCGCGGTCGGCTTCGCAGGGGTGTCGTTGACGAGCGGCGAACCAGGTGACAAGTAA
This sequence comes from Streptomyces sp. TSRI0107, assembly GCF_001905845.1. Lineage (GTDB taxonomy): Bacteria > Actinomycetota > Actinomycetes > Streptomycetales > Streptomycetaceae > Streptomyces. Next base: position 544,504 of record NZ_LIVZ01000002.1, read on the forward strand.
TCCATAAGTAACTTTCGGAGCCGGATGTTCCTCGTCGGGCTCCCTTCGCCTTGCCCCGCCGACCCGCAGCTCGCCGAGGCGACGTTTGACCCGATCGGGGCCTGGTCGTCCGGCTCATCAGCACCTACGAGGCACTGGTTCGCCGCCCTGGGTACCGAACCGGTGCGGACAACGGTGAGCGACAGCGGTGTCCGCAGGGCTCGGCGACGGCGGCGGTACGGCGCCCGGCCCGGATTGCGGCCCGGCAGACGGCCGTACAGCGCCACGCCCCCCTGTTGGGCCGCGTGAGCGGACCTCGTGGCCACCCTTGTGGAGTCCGGGCAGAGTAATCAGATGTCCCTGACCGTGGTCACCAGTGGTGCTGTCATCACCGGTCGGCTGGCTCCGGAAGCCATGTGGAGCCAGAGGGTGTCCGAGGTGCTGACGGACTCCGCCGACCTGGGCGCGTTCTCCGTCGTCTTCGACACCGCCGCGAGGAAGGACGGGCCGCCCACGCATCTGCATTTCCACGTCGCCCGGATCCTGCAGGGTACGGTGGGGATCCCGGAGACAGGCGGGATGTACCGCGTCGCGATCGAGGACGTCAGTGCCTGGACCGTGGGCGACTTCAGCTACACCGACCACTGACCCACCGACGCACGGCACACAGTGAGGCCCCACCGGTATGCCGGTGGGGCCTCACTGCTCAGTTCGGCTCACACCTGTCCGTACGTCAGGCGGACAGGGGAAGTGCCGAGCGTTGCGGAAGTCGGCTCGTACGGGCCGGCTTCGGGCGCAGATGCGGCGGCAGGGCGGGTGCGGCAGGTGAAGCCGAGTCGGGTCATGGCCCTGACGACTTCGCCGGTGCTGAAATCGCGCCGGTCCTGGCGGGTGATGACCTGGCCGACCTGCTTGGCGGGGTAGTGGCGTCGTCCGACGATGACGAACTCACCGGTGACCGGCTCAGGTGTGACGCCCTTCATCGATTCCTCCACGCCGCTCTTCGTCAGGTCGAACGGGAAGCGGGCGATGACACAGCGCATGATGCCTCCAGGGGGAAGAGAAGACGAAGCCGCGGGGTGAGGGCGGTTCAGCGGGAGAGGGCGAGGACGCCCAGAGCGTTGCCGTGTTCGTCGACCACGGGCGGCTCCCCGAGCCGACGGCAGTGCATCGCACGTTCGGCTTCGGTCCCAGTGTCAGCGGTGCGGCGAAGGGCCGATGACCTCGGCGATGTCACGCAGGCGGATGCGGTCCGTGTATCCGGAGCCGTCACGAACGGCCGTGAGCCCGGCCCGGGTGACCAGGCCGGTGCACAGACCGTCCTCGTCGCAGACCGCCACATGACCTGTACGGGCGGCGGCCATCACAGACAGTGCCACCTCCACTGTCATGTCCTCCCAGACCTGTGGTCCGGCCGCGTCCATGGTGTCGGCCACCGTGCCGTGCGCGGGGTGAGCGCTCGCCGGGCGGAACTGCGTCTGGTCCAGCGTCAAAGAGTGCCTCCTGCGGAGTTGGACGGGCTTCCTGATCACGAAGGTTCTATGCCGCCGAACCAGCGGTGGACTGCCGTGCGGGCGCGCGGCGGGCCGTCGAGACGGGGCGGCGTCGGCCGCGTGAGGTGGCGCCGCGCTTCTTGGGGCGTTCGACCACCGGTGCGGTGATGACGACCGGGATGCCGGAGGGGGCCTGGGCGCCGGTGATGCGGTGCAGGGCCTCTTCGCCGGTGCGGACCTGGGTGGTCTGCGGGACGATGCCGGCCGCTGCCATGAGGCGAGTCATGCCGCGGCGCTGGTTGGGGGTGACCAGGGTGACGACGCTGCCGGACTCTCCTGCGCGGGCGGTACGGCCGCCGCGGTGGAGGTAGTCCTTGTGGTCGGTCGGCGGATCGACGTTGACGACGAGGTCGAGGCTGTCGACATGGATGCCGCGCGCCGCGACATTGGTCGCCACCAGCACGTTGACGTGCCCGCTCTTGAACTGCGCCAGCGTGCGGGTGCGCTGCGGCTGCGACTTCCCGCCGTGCAGGGCGGCGGCCCGTACCCCGCTGTTCAGAAGGTGCTCGGTGAGGCCGTCGACGGCGTGCTTGGTGTCGAGGAACATGATCACACGGCCGTCGCGTGCGGCGATCTGGGTGGTGGCCATGTGCTTGTCAGCGCCGTGAACGTGGAGCACGTGGTGCTCCATCGTCGTGACCGCGCCGGCCGAGGGGTCGACGGAGTGCACGACGGGGTCGCTGAGGTAGCGGCGCACGAGCAGGTCGACGTTGCGGTCGAGAGTGGCGGAGAACAGCATGCGCTGGCCTTCGGGGCGGACCTGGTCGAGAAGGGCGGTGACCTGCGGCATGAAGCCCATGTCGGCCATCTGGTCGGCCTCGTCGAGGACGGTGATGGCAACCTGGCTCAGTTGGCAGTCGCCGCGGTCGATGAGGTCTTTGAGGCGTCCCGGCGTGGCGACGACGACCTCGGCGCCACCGCGCAGCGAGCTCGCCTGCCTGCCGATCGGCATTCCGCCCACCACCGTGGCCAGCCGCAGCCTCACGGAGCGGGCGTACGGGGCGAGCGCGTCGGTGACCTGCTGCGCCAGCTCGCGCGTGGGTACGAGGATCAGCCCCAGCGGCTGCCTGGCCTCGGCGCGCTGCCCGGCCGTACGGGCCAGCAGCGCCAGCCCGAAGGCGAGGGTCTTGCCGGAGCCGGTGCGGCCACGGCCCAGTACGTCCCGGCCGGCGAGGGAGTTCGGCAGGGTCGCGGCCTGGATCGGGAAGGGCACGGTCACGCCTTGCGAGCCGAGCGCGCCCAGCAGTGCCCCCGGCATGTCGAGATCGGCGAAGCCCTCCACGGCGGGAAGCGCGGGAGTGATCGTCCTGGGCAGCGCGAACTCCCCCTGGGCGGCGGGCCGGCGGCCGAAACCACCGGAACGGCTCGGCCCGCCGGAGCGGCTCCTGGCCGACGAACCGAATCGGCTGCCGCCCCTGCCGGAGTGGGTACTGCCGTCACGGGTGCGGGCGAAGCGGTCGTTCGTGCGTGTGCGGTTCATGCGGAACCTTCCTCGATGCGGCACATATCAAGGAATTCCCGCAGCGATGAGCAGCACAGAGAATTGCAAGAATGGACCGATGGAATGCGAGAGCGAGTCTGACCGACGGAGAATCCGTGCGGGCACAGGCGCTGGAATGAGTGCGCGAAGCGGATTGAATGTTCGGGCGTCCGCCGCGGCCATGAAGGGATGCGTGCACCCCCTGAAGGACGCTCCGTATGCGGTGAGCCTACGGATTTCCTGGTTGTCGTCCGCAGCCGAGACCACTGCGGGAAAATGCGAGCAGCTGGGGCCCGCACCCCGAAGGACGCGGGCCCCAGCTACAAGTACGCGACGGTAAGCGTCAGGCGAGAACGATGTTCTCGGCCGTCGGGCCCTTCTGGCCCTGCGCGATGTCGAAGGTCACCTTCTGGCCCTCGATCAGCTCACGGAAGCCCTGGGCGGCGATGTTCGAGTAGTGGGCGAACACATCAGCGCCGCCACCGTCCTGCTCGATGAAGCCGAAGCCCTTTTCCGCGTTGAACCACTTGACCGTACCAGCAGCCATGTCATTTCTCCTTTGGGGCAGTGCATCGGGATCCGCACGTCACGGACTCCGTGTCGCCGCGATGATCACCCCGCCCGGAAAAAGAACCGGATAACAAAAGCGCTTCCAGTGGCACAGGTGCCGCCCGGTGAGCACTTGAAGTTTTGGGAACCACAACTGCAACTGACACCGACAGTAGCACGCCGCAGCGACCTGTGTACGGTGAAGAATCGCACTCCACTTAATGCGGCAGAGAATCTGTCCGCCTGTTCGGTTGAAATCTCAGCTCGTGGGCACAGATATTGACCCAGCCGGATCGTAACGTTTCGGGAAGCATTGGGGGGTGCGCAGGGTAACGGCTGCTGCCTGCAAGTTTCGATGTCCGTGACGCGGCCGTTGATCTGCTGATGTTCTTCCTCGAGAACCTCCTCCTCTCCCGGTCGCAGACACGATGGACACCGACCGGCTACGCACACTCGGCACCACCTGGGTGGCAGTACGACAGGCCGCCCTGACGCATCCGCACTCCGTCACCCCCCGGCGGCCCTCCCAGCGACGCCCTGCTTGGTGTGCCGCTGAGCGACGCTCTGGGCATCGGCAGCCTGCTCACGGCGCGGAAGGTGATCGTGGCCTGCCCGGGATGCTCCGCACCGCTTTCATGGCCGTCGCGGCATAGCGCCCCAAGCGGAACTGAGCGCCCGCAACCGTGTTCCTTGCTGGAGCCGCGTCGATCATCGCCGGAGTGCCGCTCTCGACGAGCCTGGCCGCCATGACCATCGCGCAGGTTCCGTCAGTACGCCGGGGTAGCGGAGCAAGCGGTGAAAAGGGCCTCGCCGGCGCTCCGACCGGAGAGCACCGCCTCGGTGATGTCACACTCGGAGGCCCTGAGTCGCTCGTCGGCGTGGCCGGCCCTGATCCGGTCGCGCCCGACTCGACGCACGAACCGCACAGTTCCACCCTTCATTCACAACCTGACGCGCCATCAGAGCGAGCGTCACATGAGCGTCAGAACTGCCTGGCGCGGACCCCTGCGGTCAGGAGGCGTACGTCCGGCACGCCACCTGCTCCACGTCATGCACTTCGGGAAGCAGGTCGAGCTCACCCGGCCACTCCTGAGAAACCCGAGAAAACTGCAGGTCAGAGCCCCTTTTCAGCAGGCTTCAAAATAGCCACGCACTCCACGTGCGACGTCATCGGAAAGGTGTCGGCTGGTGAGGTTCGGACATCGCCGCAGGTCAGGGACGGTTTCCGCCGCGACTGGACGACCGGTGGGCGCCCAGAGCGTCAAACGAGCGTCACGATCAGCCAAATAGGCGGCCGAGGGAACGGGAGCTCCTCAGCGAGTATCCCAGCCGAAACGGCGCGGCTCAGGACCGTAAGGAGTCCAGTCCTTCAGATACGGCTTCAGATCGTCTGGTGTCGGCTCGCGAGAGCTCGGCATGACGGGTAGCCGGCTGAGCGGGTCAAGAGCCTGAACGTACCGTCGAGCCCAGTCCAGCCACCGCCTCGACGCTTCCGTGTCGACTCGTCCGCATCCTCGACGTCCACGAGTCGGCTCTCCAGTGCGTCGCAGTACGCGCCGGTCGGACGGGGTAGGCGTCGTTGACGGAGGTGGGGTCGAGCCCGTCGCCCTCCCTCGCTGTGAGGACGAGGTCCGCCTGTCGCTCCCCCGCCGCGACGCCGCGCTCCTCCGCCGGGCCGTCGGGGATCGCGTCCAGGGTCTCCTTGTATGTCGCGTCGAGTTGCTCGGCACGGCTCGGTGCCAGCGTCACCCGTGCGCGGTGTGCGGCTGCGGCGAGCGCCGCCGCCTGGTACGGGCCGAGCTCCACGCTCGTCGGTAAGCTCCGGGGCACGGGCTGTCGCGAGCCAACCGATGGCCCGGATACGGCTGTTGGTGATCTGGGTGGGTGCCCCTGCGGTCGCGATGGTCTCGGCCGTGGCGTCGTACCAGGTTGGCGCCGTGGTGCGGTCGGCTGCGGCGGCCTGCGGAGCCGCGACGGACGCGGTCAGCAGCGCCATCGCGCACGAGAGCGACGAGGGCAGGGCGGGTTCTCAGCGGACTCACACGTTCTCCTTCGGATTCGGTGAGGGCAGTGAGGTGATGCGGACAGGCCGCGCGCACGCAGGATCGGCACCGCCTGGCCGACGCAGAGGTCGAAGCCGCCAAGTAGCCAGGGCGGCAAGATGTCGAACCGTCGGCCGCCGTGAGCCACAACACCGGACGCGGCGAAAGGTGATCGGCGGCTGCCTCGGAGCGCATCTGCAACCTCACCTGCCCGAGACCGTGCCTCCCGCTCGGAGCTTTGGCCACCGTCCTCGGCGTTCTCTACGCCGCGCGGTCACTGCGCTGACGGCCAGGGCAGGCACAGACGGCAGCCACGCCACGGCCGCCCGTCCAGAGAATTGTGAACGCGGTACTTCATCGGCATGTCGGACCGTTGAGAATATGAGACGCATACGCAAGCCGCATTGACCTGGCTGAATTTCGCTGCAACTCTCTTGGCTGTGAGCAAGTCCGAGCCCCTCGCCGCGCGCCTGCACGTCGATCTGCGACGTCAGGCCAGCGCCATCTGTGCCATCGGTCGCCACACCCACTGACAGGCGCTGCTTCCCTTCGCTCCATTTCACAGTCGGCTTCTACGCCAAGCCGCTGCTTTCGCAGACGTCACGCTCCTCGAAGCCATTTCTGCCGAGGTCTCCTTTCCGCCGTTCGACGTCTGCCATTTCCTTGACCATTTTCCTGAACAGGACCCTTCCATGGCCACGACGGCATCGACCCGACGTCAGTTCCTCACTCTGCTCGGTCTCTCGACGGTGGCCGTGAGCTGCGGCACGGCCGCGACCGGAGCCACGCCCGGCAAGGGCCAGACCAAGACGCTGCGATACCAGGGCTGGGCGGGACAGGTCACCCTGCCGGAGCTGGCCGAGGACCTCGGCTATCTGGAGGACGTGAAGCTGAAGTGGGTCGGCAACACGATCAGCGGGCCGCAGGACATCCAGTCCGCGGCCACGGGCCAGGTCGACTTCGGCGGCGCCTTCAACGGCGCGGTCGTCAAACTCGCCGCGAACAACGCCCCCATCAAGGCGGTCATCAGCTACTACGGCGCCGACAAGTACGCCTACAACGGCTACTACGTCCTCAAGGACAGCCCGATCCGCTCGGCGCGGGACCTGATCGGCAAGAAGGTCGGGATGAACACCCTCGGAGCCCACGCCGAGGCCATGCTCGACATCTACCTGCAGCGAGGCGGTCTGTCCCAGGCGGACATCGACAAGGTCGAGCCCCTCGTGGTACCCCCGGTCAACACCGAGCAGACGCTGCGTCAGAAGCAGATCGACGTGGCCGTACTCGGTGGCATTCTGCGCGACAAGGCCCTGGCGACCGGGGGCATCCGCCCGCTGTTCACCGACTTCGAACTGCTCGGCGCCTTCAGCGCCGGCACCTACGTGATGACGGACCGCTTCCTGAAGCAGAACCCCGACACGGCCCGGGTCTTCGTCACCGCCGTCGGGAAAGCCATCGAGTGGGCCCGTTCCACTCCGCACGACGAAGTCATCGCCCGGATGACGGACATCGTGAAGAAGCGCGGCCGCAACGAGGACACCGCACCCCTGAAGTACTGGCGCTCCTACGGCGTCGCGGAGACGGCGGGCCGGATCACCGGCAAGGAGCTCCAGCTGTGGATCGACTGGCTGGCCGAGCGCGGCGACATCAAGAAGGGCCAGGTCACGCTGTCGGACCTCTACACCAATGAGTTCAACGCCGCGGGCGAAAGCGGCGCACCGACTCCCTCAGCAGACTCCTCCGCCTCGACGAGCGGGAGCTGAATCCCATGCCGGAAGCCACCACACCCAAGATCGTATTCGAGGACGTACGAAAGGAATTCACGGTCAAGGACCGCAAGAGGGATCGGCAGTCGACCCGTTTCACCGCCCTCGACGGCATAGATCTGGAGATAGCGGCCGGCGAGTTCGTCGTCCTCGTCGGTCCCAGTGGCTGCGGAAAGTCGACGCTGCTGGATCTGCTCGGCGGACTCGCCCGACCCACCGGCGGACGGATCCTGCTGGACGGGGAGCCCGTCAGCGGACCGGGCCTGGACCGGGGCATCGTGTTCCAGCAGTACGCGCTGCTGCCGTGGCGCACGGCGCAGGGCAACGTCGAGTTCGGTTTGGAAGCCACGGGCGTCCCACGGCGTCGACGGGCCGCACGAGCCCGCGAGTTCCTGGATCTCGTCGGCCTGACCGGGTTCGAGGACCGTCACCCGCATGAGCTGTCGGGCGGGATGCGGCAGCGGGTGGCGATCGCCCGCAGCCTCGCCTACGACCCCGATGTGCTCCTGATGGACGAGCCGTTCGCCGCGCTGGACGCCCAGACCCGGGAGTCGCTGCAGGACGAACTGCTGCGCATCTGGCAGCGCACCGGCAAGACCGTCGTCTTCATCACGCACGGCATCGACGAGGCGGTCTACCTGGGACAGCGCGTCGCCGTCATGACGTCCAGGCCGGGCCGCATCAAGCAGATCGTGCCGGTCGCCTTCGACTCCCGTACGGCGACGGACGACCTCCGCTCCAGTCCCGAGTTCGCACGCTACCGGCACCAGATCTGGTCGCTGCTGCACGACGAGGTGGCCAGGGCCCAGCAGTTGGAGAAGGAGGAGGCTTCCGTATGAGCCCGACGACCGGCACGGCCACCGACAAGGCCACGACACCGGGATCGGCGAGCGCCGTCGAGCCCGTCCCGTCCCTCTCCCCCGCACGATCCGCCGGGTCCGCGACCTTCGGAGCGGCACAGCCGGACGTACGCCGAGCCACGTCCCTTCCAGCTCGTATCCGCCGGCTGTCGTACCTGCTGCTGGTCGGGGCGACCAAGTCCGCCGCCGTCGTGGCTCTGCTGCTGCTCTGGGAGGCCGCACCGCGACTCGGCCTGGTCGACCGGACCTTCCTGCCGCCCTTCAGCGAGGTCGCCGGCGCCTGGTGGGGCCTGGCAGTCGACGGTCAGCTCGCCGACAACGCACGCGCCAGCCTGGTGCGTTCCTTCAGCGGATTCGGTCTCGCCGTGTCCTTCGCCGTGCCCCTGGGCCTGCTGATCGGCTGGTACCGGCCGGTCGCCGACCTCCTCGGACCGCTCCTCGAGGTGTTCCGCAACACCGCCGCTCTGGCCCTGCTGCCGGTGTTCGTGCTGCTGCTGGGCATCGGCGAGACCTCGAAGATCTCCATCGTGGTGTACGCGTGCACCTGGCCGATCCTGCTCAACACCATCAGCGCGGTCCGCACCGTCGACCCGACCCTGCTGAAGCTCGCGAAGTCGATGAACCTGTCCGCGCCCCGGCTGTTCCAGAAGGTCATCCTGCCGGCGTCGGTGCCGGTGATGTTCACCGGCATCCGGCTGGCCGGAGCGGTGTCCATCCTGGTGCTGGTCGCCGCCGAGATGATCGGCGCCAAGGCAGGGCTCGGCTATCTGATCAACGCCTCGCAGTACAACTTCGCGATCCCGCAGATGTACGCGGGCATCATCACCATCTCCGCCATCGGTGTGGCCTTCAACCAGTTCCTGGTGGCCCTGGAGCGGCGGCTGAGCTCCTGGCGCGTACCCGTCGACGGCTGACCCGTACCCGCCTCCTTCTCCTCCGCTCGTCTCGCCTCTCCCCCTGATCCGAGGAACCCCATGACCGCGCCCAGAGCCCGTCAACTGCACCTCAACGCCTTCCTGATGAACGCCGGCCACCACGACGCCGCCTGGAGGCATCCCCGTACCCAGCCGGAAAGGGTCACCGACCTCCGCTACTTCCAGCACCTGGCGCAAACCGCCGAGCGCGGCTTGCTCGACTCCGTTTTCCTCGCCGACGGCCTCGCCCTGTGGGGCAAGGTCAGGCACAACGCGCTCGGCGGCTTCGAACCGCTGACCCTGCTGTCCGCCCTGGCGGCGGTCACCGAGCACGTCGGGCTGATCGCCACCGTCTCCACCACCTTCAACGAGCCCTTCCACACCGCCCGCAAGTTCGCCTCCCTGGACCACATCAGCGGCGGCCGGGCCGGCTGGAACATCGTCACCTCCGGCACCGTGAACGAGGCCCGCAACTTCGGGCAGGACGAGCACCTGGAACACGGGCTGCGCTACGAGCGGGCGCGGGAGTTCGTCGAGGTCGCCACCAAGCTCTGGGACAGCTGGGAGGACGACGCGATCCTGCTCGACCGGGAGCGCGGCATCTACGCCGACACCGACAAGGTGCGGGAGATCAACCACCGCGGGGAGCACTTCGGGGTGCAGGGCCCGCTGAACGTTCCGCGCAGCCCGCAGGGATACCCGCTGCTGGTGCAGGCCGGTTCGTCGGAGGACGGCAAGGAGTTCGCCGCCCAGTACGCCGAGGCGGTCTTCACCGCCCAGCAGACCCTCGCCGACGCCCAGGCCTTCTACAAGGACCTCAAGTCCCGGCTCGCCCGCCACGGACGCACCGAGGACCAACTGCTCGTCCTACCCGGCATCGCCCCCGTCATCGGCTCGACCGAGGCCGAGGCCCGCGCGCTGGAGCAGGAACTGACGGATCTTCAGGTCCCTGAGTACGGGCTCGCCCAGCTGTCCGGGATGCTCGGCACCGACCTGACCGGGCTGCCACTGGACGGGCCGCTGCCCGATCTGCCTGAGGAGCGGGACATCAACGGCAACAAGAGCCGCTTCACGCTCGTCGCCGAACTCGCCCGCCGCGACGGCCTCACCCTGCGCGAGCTCATCGCCCGCCTCGGCGCCGGCCGCGGTCACCGCGTCTTCGCCGGCACTCCCGAGCAGGTGGCCGACCAGCTGGAGGAGTGGTTCACCCAGGGCGCCGCCGACGGTTTCAACATCATGCCGCCCCATCTGCCGGGCGGCCTGGAGGACTTCGTCGACCACGTCGTGCCGATCCTGCAGCAGCGCGGCCTGTTCCGTACCGAGTACACCGGCCGCACCCTGCGCGAGCACTACGGCCTGCGCCGCCCCGCCAACCGGCTGGCCACGACAGCCGTAGGAGAAGGGCAGCCGGTGTGAGCGGCCTGGACCTCACCACCGACGTCCTGGTGGTCGGCGGCGGACCCGCGGCCACCTGGGCCGCGCTCAAAGCAGCACAGGACGGGGCGGACGTGATTCTCGCCGACAAGGGCTACTGCGGCACAAGCGGCGCCACCGCCTCTGCCGGGACCGGCATCTGGTACGTCCCGCCGGAGCCCGCCGCGCGGGAGGCGGCCATGGCGAGCAGGGAGGCCCTGGGCGGATACCTGGCCGACCGGCGCTGGATGGCACGCGTGCTGGACCAGACGTACGCCGGGATGAACGAACTGGCCGCGGCCGGACGCTACCCCTTCCCCACGGGGCCGGACGGGAAGCAGCTCAGGAACGGCCTCCAGGGACCGGAGTACATGCGCAGGATGCGGATCCGCGTCCAGCGGGCCGGGGCACGCATCCTCGACCACAGCCCGGTCACCGAGCTGCTCACCGACCCCTCCGGCGCGGTCGCCGGGGCCCGGGGCTACCGGCGCCAGGCCGGGCAGCCGTACCGGGTGCGCGCCGGGGCGGTGGTCCTGGCCACCGGTGGCTGCGCGTTCCTCAGCGGCGCGCTGGGCTGCAACGTCAACACCGGCGACGGTGCGCTGTTCGCCGCCGAGGTGGGCGCGGAGATGTCCGGGATGGAGTTCTCCAACGCGTACGGCATCGCACCCGAGGGCACCTCCGTCACCAAGACCGCGTTCTACTCCTTCGCGACCTTCTACCACGAGGACGGCACGGTCCTGGAGGGTGCGGCCAGCCAGGGCGGCCGGTCCGTGATCGCGCGTGCGCTGCTCAGCGAGAAGGTGTACTGCCGCCTGGACCGGGCCGACGCGACTGCCCGGCAGGCGATGCGGCTGGCGCAGCCGAACTTCTTCCTCACCTTCGACCGGCTCGGCATCGACCCCTTCACCCAGCTCTTCGCCATCACGCTCCTCGCCGAGGGCACCGTGCGCGGCACCGGCGGCATCCGCATCACCGGCGACGACTGTTCCACCACCGTGCCCGGCCTGTACGCGGCCGGGGACGCGGCGACGCGTGAGCTGATCTGCGGCGGCTTCACCGGAGGCGGCAGCCACAACGCCGCCTGGGCCATCTCGTCCGGCACCTGGGCGGGCCTGGGCGCGGCTCGTCATGCCCGCTCGCTCGGAGCCCGGGCCGCCACCCGGAACCTGGTGGCGGCGGGCGGTGCGGGGCTGCGGCCCACGGGGACCCCGGGGCCGGCCGGCGGCTTCCGTGAGGTCGTCACCGCGGTCCAGGGCGAAGTGCTGCCGTACGAGAAGAACTACCTGCGCCACGGGGGTCGGCTCGCCGCGTCGCTGGAGGTGCTCGACGGCGTGTGGGCGGAGTCCCGTGCCTCCCTGCATGCCGGGGGCGAGGACACCGTACGGGTCCGGCAGGCGGTGGCGATGGCCGCGCATGCCCGCTGGATGTACGCCGCGGCGCTCGCCCGGACCGAGACCCGCGGCATGGCCAAGCGGCTCGACTTCCCGGCGCGGGACCCCGGGCAGCACCACCGCATCGTCACCGGCGGCCTGGACCGGGTGTGGACCCGCCCCGAGCCCCTGCGGATCCCCATGGAGGTGGCCTCGTGATCGAGCTGGTCTCCGCAGACCGCTGCATCACCTGCGACAAGTGCATCAAGGTCTGCCCCACCGATGTCTTCGACCGGGGCGAGGACGGCGTCCCCGTGCTCGCCCGCCGCAACGACTGCCAGACCTGCTTCCAGTGCGAGGCGAACTGCCCCGCCGACGCGCTGTACGTCTCACCCCTGACCCGCCCACTGCCCGACGACTCCGCCGCCCGGGACGAGGAGCACCTGGACCGGACCGGCCTGCTCGGCAGCTACCGCCGGCACATCGGCTGGGGACGGGGCCGCACGCCCGGCGCCCTGCGCGCCGTAGGCCCTCCGCTCGGGCCACCGGGGGCCACGGGCCCCTCTCTGCCCATCACCTCCTGACCGCCCACCACCGCTCACCACCGCTTACACAACGGAAGGACACCCGCACCATGACCACCAGCACCGGCTTCGACATCCGCAGGATCGGCGGCCGCATCGGCGCCGAGATCCTCGGCGTCGACCTCGCCACCGAGCTCGACCCCGCCGTCGTCACCGAGATCAACTCGGCACTCCTGGAACACAAGGCGCTGGTCTTCCGCGACCAGCAGCTCGACGACGCGGGCCAGCTCCGCTTCGCCGCCCTCTTCGGCGAGCTCACCACCGCACACCCGACCGTGCCCTCCGTCGACGGCCAGCCGAACATCCTGCCCGTCGACGGCGACGAGGGAATCCGCGCCAACCAGTGGCACACGGACGTCACCTTCGTCCGGACACCGCCGAAGGCGTCCACGCTGCGCAGCATCGTGGTCCCGCCCTACGGCGGCCACACCCTCATCGCCAACTCGGCCGCCGCATACCGTGACCTGCCCGAGCCACTGCGCGAGCTGGCGGACAAGCTGTGGGCGGTGCACACCAACGACTACGACTACGCCGCCCCGAAGACCGAGAAGGCGGCCGAGCACCGCCGGCAGTTCGTCTCCAGGAAGTACCGCACCGCCCACCCGGTCGTCCGCGTCCACCCCGAGACCGGGGAGCGCGGGCTGTTCATCGGCGGCTTCGCACAGAGCATCGTGGGCCTCGGCCCGTCCGACTCCCGTGACCTGCTACGCATCTTCCAGTCGTACGTCACGCGTCCCGAGAACATCGTGCGGGTGGCCTGGACACCGGGCGACCTCGTCCTGTTCGACAACCGCATCACCCAGCACTACGCCCCCGACGACTACGGCGACCTTCCGCGCCTGCTGCACCGGGTGACCGTCGCGGGCGACGTCCCCGCCGGCGTCGACGGCACCCTCAGCAACGTCATCGAGGGCGACGAGGCACCCCACTACACCCCCGCCGCGGCGTGAGGCTCGGCCGCCGGGCGGGGACACCGGCCCCCGCCCGGCGGCCCGCATCGCAGCGGATGCCGACCGAAGCCACACGGGCCAACGGGACGCATGCGGATCTCAGCAAGCCGCACAAATTCCTCGAAGGCATCCTGAAAGACCTGCGCCGGCGCGGTCTCGTACTCAGCCGGCGCAGCGGCAACGGCGGCTACCGGCCGGACAAACCCGCCGAGTTCATCAGCATCGCCGACGTCATCCGTACCGTGGACGGACCACTGGTCTGGGTGCGCGGGGTCCGCCCGCCGGATCTGTCCAGGCTGCCGCCGATGGCCTCGGCGAAGCCGCGGGCGACCGCCAGGCCGAGGCCGACGCCGTTGCCGCGCGGGGCGTCGCCGTAGCACTGGAAGGGGTCGAAGACGCGGGACTTGGTTAGTCGGGGACACCGGGGCCGTGGTCGACGACCCGGACACGGCGGCGCACCATTTCAGCGACAAGATCTCGGCCGCGACGTTCACACCGCGCATCATTGCGTACCCACATAAATGCCGTTCAGCAGCCCATTGCGGCAGGTCCAATGGTGAGGTGCCTTCAACGCCTCACTCCTCGCCTGTGCAGGGCAGGCGTACCCCGGCCCGTGCGGCTGGTTCGAATGCCGGGTGTGGGGCCCGCGTCGTGGGTGTGGCCCCGCTGCCACGCAGAGCCACCCGCAGCGGCACCGCCTCGCAGGACGGTTCCATCGTGGCACGGCGGTGATCGGCGCCAGCATCGTGCCCATCGTGCTCGGGTCAAGGCGATGGGCGGCAGGCCGGCCCGCCAGCTCCCTGCACACCCCGCAAGGAGCCCTGCCAAGCCGTCAGAATGAGCGTCGGCCGAGCGTCAAGACCACTTGCCACCGCGGAGAGCCTGGACCGGACGGGGCGCGTCCAGCGCTCGGCGCAACTCGCGAAACACCAGGTCAGTGCCCTGCACGGCGCATCTGCCGTGGTTCACCTGGTGCACTTCGGGAAACAGGTCGAGCGCACCCGGCCCTTCCCGAGCAACCCAGGGAAACAACCGCAGGTCACAGCGCCTTTGCTGCGGGCTCCAAAATCGCCACGCACTCCACATGATGCGTCATCGGAAACAGATCGAACACCCGCAACGTCCGCACCCGATACCCCCCGTCCCGGAAGTACGCGATGTCCCGGGCCAGCGCCGCCGGATCGCAAGCCACGTACGCGATCCTGCGCGCGCCGAGGGACGTCAGGTGGGAGACGGTCTTGCGGCCCGCGCCCGCGCGCGGCGGGTCGAGGACGATGAGGTCGACCTCGGTGATGCCGGTCCTCGGCAGGACGCTCTCGACCTTGCCCTGTTCGATGCGGACGCGCGGGAAGTCGGCCAGGTTGTGGCGGGCGTCCTCGACCGCGCGCTTGCCGGACTCGATGCCGAGGACCGCGCCCTGCTCGCCGAGCCGGTCGGCGAGCGCGCCGGCGAAGAGGCCGACGCCGCAGTACAGGTCCAGCGCCGTCTCGCCCTTGCGGGGCAGCAGGCCCTGCATGACGGCGGTGACGAGGGTGTCGGCCGCCTTCGGGTGGACCTGCCAGAAGCCGCCGCTGCCGACGCGGTGGGTACGGCCGTCCGCGCGCTCGCGGACGAAGGGGCGGCCGTGGACGCGGTGGACGCCGCCGTCCTTCTCCCCGACGCGCATGACGGAGACCGGCCGGTCGAGTTCGACGATCGGCAGCCGGGCGCCGGGCTTCGGGGTCAGGATGACCTGGCGGTCCTGGGAGCCCGTGGCGGCGATGGCTTCCACCGATTCCATGCCGGTCCAGTCGCGCTTCTCGATGCCCAGCTCGCTGACGCCCGCCGCGGCGATCATGCAGTGGTCGATGCGCTCGACGTCGTGCGAGCGGTGCTTGCGCAGACCCGCGTGGCCTTCGGCGTCCACGGCGTACTGCACCCGCGTCCGCCACTGCGGCACCTGTCCGGCGGGCAGCTTGTCGCCCTCGGCCGGCATCACCGTGCCGTCCCAGCCGGCCTCCTCGGGCGTGAGGCCCGCGAGCCGCTTCAGCTGTTCGGCGACGACCTCGCCCTTCATCCGGCGCTGGGCGCCGGGCTTGGCGTGCTGCCAGTCGCAGCCGCCGCAGCGGCCGGGGCCGGCGAAGGGGCAGGGGGCCTCGATGCGGTCCTTGGACGGGTCGAGGATCTCGACGGCGTCGGCGCGCAGGAAGCGAGCGCCTTCCTCGCCCTCCGTCACCCGTGCCACGACGCGTTCGCCGGGCAGCGCGTGCCGGACGAAGAGGACCTGGCCGGCGTCGGTGCGGGCGATGCAGTGGCCGCCGTGGGCGACGGGCCCGATCTCGACCTCGTACTCCTCGCCGACCAGCGACCCCGCCTGCGTTTTCTTCGGTTCTGCCTGCATGGCGGGGTGACTCCAGATTCGGGATCGGGAACGGGGACGGCCGGCTGACGGGCCTGTCCAGGACCGGACAACAGCCCACCAGTCTACGTCGTCCCCGGCCGACTCATTCCCGCGTGCTGGACTCCTTCGCCCGCTCCTGCGCGGGACCGCGGCGCACCGAACCCGGCGCGTTCCACTCCGACCGCTTGCGGGCGCGCTGCTTCGCCGCCTCGGAGGAGGCGAGCTGGTACGGCACCGAGGTCACCATCACGCCCGGCGTGAACAGCAGCCTGCCCTTGAGGCGAAGGGCGCTCTGGTTGTGCAGCAGATGCTCGTACCAGTGGCCGACGACGTACTCGGGGATGATCACGGACACCGCGTCCCGCGGCGACTCGCGGCGCAGGCTCTTGACGTACTCGATGACCGGCCGGGTGATCTCGCGGTACGGCGAGTCCAGCACCTTCAGGGGTACGTCGATCCCGCGCCGTTCCCACTCCTCGCGCAGTGCCTTGGTCTCGGCCGGGTCCACGTTGACGCTGAGCGCCTCCAGGGTGTCCGTGCGCAGCAGCTTCGCGTAGGCGAGGGCGCGCAGGGCGGGCCGGTGGATCTTGGAGACCAGGACGACGGAGTGGACGCGGGACGGGCGGACGCTGTCGTCGCTGGGGCCGTCGGGGGCGGCGAGTTCCTTGGCGACGTGGTCGTAGTGGCGGCGGATCGCCGTCATCGTGCCGTAGAAGATCACCATGCCGAGCAGGGCGACCCAGGCGCCGTGGCTGAACTTGGTGACGAGGACGACGACCAGGACCACGAAGGTGAAGAAGGCGCCGAAGGCGTTGATCGCCCGGGAGCGGATCATGTGCCGGCGCTTGCCCTGGTCCTTCTCGAGGGCCAGGTGGCGGTTCCAGTGGCGGACCATGCCGGTCTGGCTGAGCGTGAAGGAGACGAACACGCCGACGATGTAGAGCTGGATCAGGCGCGTGGAGTCGGCCTCGTAGATCCACACCAGCAGCGCCGCCGCACCGGCCAGCAGCACGATGCCGTTGGAGAAGGCGAGCCGGTCGCCGCGGGTGTGCAGCTGCCGGGGGAGGTAGCGGTCCTGGGCGAGGATCGAGCCGAGCACCGGGAAGCCGTTGTACGCCGTGTTGGCGGCCAGGAACAGCACCAGCGCGGTGGCCGCGGCGAGCACGATGAACAGGAAGCTGCCGGCACCGAAGACGGCCTCGGCGACCTGGGAGATCACCGGGTGCTGGACGTAGTCCGCACCGACCGGGACGCCGTTCTCGTACAGGTCGTGGGCCGGGTTCTCGGCCATGCGGACGTTGGAGACCATGGCCAGGCCGATGATCCCGCAGAACATGGTGACGGCGAGCAGGCCCATCAGCGCCAGCGTGTTCGCCGCGTTCTTCGACTTGGGCTTGCGGAAGGCCGGGACGCCGTTCGAGATGGCCTCGACGCCGGTGAGCGCGGCACAGCCGGAGGAGAAGGCCCGCAGCAGCAGGAAGACCAGGGCGAACCCGGCCAGTCCCTCGTGCTCCGGTTTGATCTCGTACCCCGCGGTGGGCGCCCGCATGGTCTCGTCCAGGACCAGCCCGCGGAACGCGCCCCACACGATCATGATGAAGACGCCCGCGACGAAGACGTACGTCGGAATCGCGAAGAGCGAGCCGGACTCCTTCACGCCGCGCAGGTTCATCAGCGTCAGCAGCAGGATCACGGCCATCGCGCAGAACACCTTGTGCTCGACGACGAAGGGGACCGCGGAGCCGAGGTTCTCGATGCCGGAGGAGATCGAGACGGCGACGGTGAGGACGTAGTCGACGAGCAGTGCGCTCGCGACGGTGAGGCCGGCCTTGGGGCCGAGGTTGGTGGTGGCCACCTCGTAGTCGCCGCCGCCGCTGGGGTACGCGTGCACGTTCTGCCGGTAGGAGGCGACGACCGTGAACATCAGGACGACGACCGCGAGCGCGATCCACGGGCTGAACTGGTAGGCCGACACGCCCGCGATGGACAGGACCAGCAGCACCTCCCCCGGCGCGTACGCGACGGAGGACAGCGGGTCGGAGGCGAAGACGGGAAGTGCGATGCGCTTCGGCAGGAGCGTTTCGCCCAGCCGGTCGCTGCGCAGTGCGCGCCCGATCAGGATCCGTTTGGGCACGTCGGTCAGTTTGGACACAACAGAGGATCGTAAGCCTTCGAACAGGGGGCCGCCCACCCGCCACCCTCGTCCGCCCTCGTCTGCTCCCCGAGTGAAATCGGACGGAGGCGCGCTCCACCTGCAACGGACGGGGCGTCATCCATGTCTATATGACAAAACGCCCGCCCACGTCGTTGTGATCACCTGTTCATCGCCCCGAAAACCCTAACGATTTCTTGACGGTCACCGGAGGACCCATGTCCAGCACAGCGGAGCTGATCGGCGCCACCGTCACCCTCATCGGCCTCGCGATCCTCACCCTGGTCAGCGTCTGGAGCATCAGCCGCCGCTGACCTCGGTACGGACCGGGCACAGGGGGTGCCGTCCGCGGACCGCGCGTGTGTAGCTTGGTCGGCGGTCTGAGACCCTGTTCAAGCCAGGTTCGACAACTCTTGACATCGGAAGGACGGTCGTGCACATCGTCATCATGGGCTGCGGCAGAGTGGGTTCCGCTCTCGCCCAGACCCTGGAGCAACAGGGGCACACGGTCGCCGTGATCGACCAGGACCCCACCGCCTTCCGACGCCTGGGCTCCTCGTTCGGTGGCCGCCGGGTCACCGGGGTCGGCTTCGATCAGGACACCCTGCGCGAGGCGGGCATCGAGGAGGCCGGCGCCTTCGCCGCCGTCTCCAGCGGCGACAACTCCAACATCATCGCCGCGCGGGTGGCCCGCGAGATGTTCGGTGTGGAGAACGTCGCGGCGCGCATCTACGATCCCCGCCGCGCCGAGGTCTACCAGCGCCTGGGCATCCCGACCGTGGCCACGGTCCGCTGGACGGCCGACCAGATGCTGCGCCGGCTGCTGCCGTCCGGTTCCGAGCCGCTGTGGCGGGATCCCACCGGCGGGGTGCAGCTGGCCGAGGTGCACGCCTCCGCCGCCTGGGTCGGGCACAAGATCAGCAAGCTCCAGGAGGAGACGGGCGTCCGCGTGGCGTTCCTGACCCGGCTCGGCGAGGCGATCCTGCCCACGTCGCAGACGGTGCTGCAGGAGGGTGACCTGGTGCATGTGATGATGCGCTCGGACGAGGTCGAGAAGGTCGAGGCGGCGTTCGCCCAGGGTCCTGAGATGGAGGGCGGTCACTGATGAGGGTCGCCATTGCCGGTGCCGGTGCGGTGGGCCGCTCGATCGCGGGCGAGCTGCTGGAGAACGGCCACGAGATCCTGCTCATCGACAAGGCGCCGACCGCGATCTCGGTCGAGCGCGTTCCGCAGGCGGAGTGGCTCCTCGCCGACGCCTGCGAGATCACCTCCCTGGACGAGGCCGCGCTGCAGCGCTGCAACGTCGTCATCGCCGCGACCGGCGACGACAAGGTGAACCTGGTCGTCTCGCTGCTGGCGAAGACGGAGTACGGCGTTCCGCGCGTCGTCGCCCGGGTGAACAACCCCAAGAACGAGTGGCTGTTCAACGAGGCCTGGGGTGTGGATGTCGCCGTCTCCACACCGCGCCTGATGTCGGCCCTGGTGGAGGAGGCGGTGAGCGTCGGCGACCTGGTCCGGCTGCTGCGCTTCAGCCACGGCGACGCGAACCTCGTCGAGCTGACCCTGCCGGAGGAGTCGGCCCTGGCCGGCACCCAGGTCGGCGACGTCGAGTGGCCGGAGGACACCTCCCTGGTCACGATCATCCGCGGCACCCGCGTCCTGACCCCCTCCCAGGAGGACTCCCTGGAGGCGGGCGACGAGCTGCTGTTCGTCGCCGCCCAGGCGCGCGAGGAGCAGCTGGAGGACCTGCTGTCGGTGCGGCGGGACGACACGACGGCGTGACGGCTGACGGCAGTATGAAGGCAAGGGGCGCCCGGATTTCTCCTGGCGCCCCTTGCCGTTACAGCCGGTCCAGCGTCCGGGCTACTCGGCCGACGCCGACCTCCGCGCCGCCTCCCGCTCCTTCTCGGCCGCCTCTTCCGCCTCCATCTCGGCGAACACGTCGATGGGCGGCGGCGCCTTGGCGAGGAAGACCCAGGTCAGCCATACGGCCAGCAGGAACGGCGGGATCTTCAGCGTGACCAGCACCCAGCCGAGCTGGGTGGTGTCGGCCCACCAGTACAGCGGGAAGAGGATCGCGCACTTGGCGAGCAGGATGAGCCCCCAGGCCCAGCTGGCCTTGGTGTACGCCTTCTTGCGGCCGGGGTTGCGCTTGCGCCAGGAGAGGTTCTCCTTGAAGACCGGCCCGAGGATGAGGCCGATCAGCGGCACACCGGCGATCGCCGTGATGATGTACGCCAGCGCGAGGCCCAGCGTGTAGAGCATGCCGGGCAGATAGAAGTCCTTGGCGTTGCCGGTCATCATCGCGAAGACGACACCGAAGGCGACGCCGAAGACACCGCTGAACGCGTGCTTGACGGTGTCCCGCATGACGAGGCGCACCACGACCAGCAGCAGGGACACGCCCAGCGCGGCGATCGCCGACAGGTGCAGGTCCTTGTTGATGGTGTAGATCGTGACGAAGAGCAGCCCGGGCAGGACCGTCTCGACCGTGCCCCGCACACCGCCGAACGCCTCGAAGAGCGCGGCCTCCGTCACCGCCCTCGAATCCTGAGGGGCGTCGTCTTCGGTCGGCTTGTCGAGCGACGTCACCGGCTACTCCCGTCCGAGGGGTCTCAGTTCGTACTTGGGGTTGAACAGCACCCGCCGGCCCCGGCTCATCGAGATCCGGCCCGACGCGATCAGCTTGCGCCCCGGTTCTATCCCGGTGATGGAGCGCCTGCCGAGCCACACCACGTCCAGCGCGGCGGAGCCGTCGAACAGTTCGGCCTCCAGGGCCGGTACGCCCGCGCGCGGCCGCAGGGTGACCGTGCGCAAGGTACCAGTAACGGTCACGATCTGCCGGTCGTGGCAGTCACCGATGCGGGTGCAGCCCGCGGTGTCCGCGTCCTCTCGCAGCTCCTCGGACTCCAGGTCCTCCTGCGACGAGGAGAGCCGGTCGAGCATGCGCCGGAACCGGCCCACCGGCTTTTCGGAACGAGGAACAGCACTCATGCTTGAAGCGTACCGGGGCCCACCGACACCGTCGTAGCCCCGTTCCCGCAGTCCCGCAACCGCAGGCTGTCACCACCCCGCCCGGGCCACGGCGCTCTTCCCCGGCCCGGCCTGGTCATTTCTCGAACCGGTACCCCATGCCGGCCTCGGTGACGAAGTGCTTCGGATGTGACGGATCAGCCTCCAGCTTCCGCCGCAGCTGCGCCATGTAGACCCGCAGGTAGTTGGTCTCGGTGCCGTAGGACGGCCCCCACACCTCCTGGAGCAGCTGCTTCTGGCTGACCAGGCGGCCGCTGTTGCGCACCAGCACCTCCAGCAGATGCCACTCGGTGGGGGTGAGCCGTACGTCGCTCCCGTCGCGGTGGACCTTCTTGGCGGCGAGGTCGACGGTGAACTCCTCGGTCACCACCACCGCGTCGCCCTCGCCGCCCCCGGTGGGCTCGGCCCGGCGGACGGCGGCCCGCAGCCGGGCCAGCAGCTCGTCCATGCCGAACGGCTTGGTGACGTAGTCGTCGGCGCCCGCGTCCAGCGCCTCGACCTTCTCGTCGGAGGAGTGCCGCGCGGACAGCACGATGATCGGCACCCGGGTCCAGCCGCGCAGCCCCTTGATCACCTCGACGCCGTCCATGTCGGGCAGGCCCAGGTCGAGGACGACCACGTCGGGGTGGCGGACGGCGGCCAGTTGGAGGGCACCGGCGCCGTCGTGGGCGGCGTCGACCTCGTATCTGCGCGCCTTGAGGTTGATGACGAGCGCGCGCACGATCTGCGGCTCGTCGTCGACCACGAGCACCCTCGTGGGCGTGCGGGGTGCGGCCCCAGCCGGGCTCACCATGAGACCTGCCTTTCTGGTTCTGCGGGAGGAGGGGGACCGGGGCGACCGGGGCGTTCCGCGGCGGGGAGGGGCCCTGGACGCGTGCCTGCGGCACGGAGACTCAGCACCATGGTCAGACCGCCGCCGGGGGTGTCCTCGGCCTGCAGAGTGCCGCCCATGGACTCGGCGAAGCCGCGGGCGACCGCGAGGCCGAGCCCCACCCCGGCACCGCGCGGGGCGTCGCCGTACCGCTGGAAGGGCGCGAAGATCCGCTCCTTGGCCTCGTCGGGCACCCCGGGGCCGCGGTCGGCGATCCGCAGCTCGACCCGGTCGGCGATGGCGCTCCCCGAGACCAGGACGGGTGTGCCGTCCGGGCTGTACTTGACGGCGTTCTCGACCAGGTTGGCGACCGCCCGCTCCAGCAGCCCGGCGTCGACGGCGACGATGGGCAGCGACTCGGGGACGTCCAGTTCGACGCTGTCCTCGGGAACCCCGCCCAGCGCCATCGGGACCACCTCGTCGAGGTCGGTGTCGCGGATGATCGGCGTGACCGTCCCGGTCTGGAGGCGGGACATGTCCAGGAGGTTGCCGACGAGGTGGGCGAGCCGGTCGGCGCCGTCCTCGATGCCTTCCAGCAGCTCCGCGCGGTCCTCCTCGGACCACTCCACGTCGTCGGACCGCAGCGAGGACACGGCGGCCTTGATCCCGGCGAGCGGGGTGCGCAGATCATGGCTGACGGCGGCCAGCAGCGCCGTGCGGATGCGGTTGCCCTCGGCCAGCGCGCGGGCCCGGTCGGCCTCCTCCTGGAGCCGTCTGCGGTCCAGGACGACGGCGGCCTGGGCGGCGAACGCGGCCAGCACCCGGCGGTCCTCGGCGGGCAGCACGCGGCCGTTCAGCGCGAGCGCCATGTGGTCGCCGACCGGCATGTCCACGTCGGCGTCCTCGGGCCGGTCCACGGCTCCGCCTGTGCCGGCCCGGCCGACGCAGGTCCACGGGTCGACATCGCTCTGGCGTTCGAGGAGAGCCGCGGAGTCCATGCCGAACGTCTCGCGGACCCGCTCCAGCAGCGCCTCCAGGCTGGTCTCGCCGCGCAGCACGTTCCCCGCGAGGAAGGACAGGATCTCGGACTCGGCGCGCAGCCGGGCCGCCTGCTGGGTGCGGCGGGCCGCGAGGTCCACCACCGAGGCCACCGACACCGCGACACCCACGAAGATGGCCAGGGCGACGATGTTCTTCGGGTCGCTGATGGTCAGCCGGTGCAGCGGCGGTGCGTAGAAGTAGTTCAGCAGGAACGAGCCGAAGGCCGCCGAGGCGAGCGCCGGGAGGAGCCCGCCGAGCAGCGCCGCCGCCACCGTCAGCGCCAGGAACAGCAGCATGTCGTTGGCGAGCCCTAGGTGCACGCCGCTGAGCAGCACCGCCAGCAGGGCCGGTCCCGCCAGCCCCACCAGCCAGCCCCAGACGATCCGGGCCCGGCCCAGGCGCGCGCGCCGCGGCACCGGCAGTCCGCGCCCCTTGGCCACCTCGCCGTGGGTGACGATGTGCACGTCGAGGTCGGGCCCGGAGTCGCGGGCGACGGTGGCGCCGACGCCGGGTCCGAAGACGTACTGCCAGCTCTTGCGCCGCGAGGATCCCAGCACGATCTGGGTGGCGTTCACCCCGCGCGCGAAGTCGAGCAGCGCCGCCGGTATGTCGTCGCCGACGACGTGATGGAACGTTCCGCCCAGGTCTTCGACCAGCGTGCGCTGCATCGCCAGTTCCTTCGGCGAGGCGGCGGTCAGCCCGTCGCTGCGCGCTATGTAGACCGCCAGCACCTCGCCGCCGGCGCCCTTCTCCGCCAGCCGGGCCGCCCGCCGGATCAGCGTCCGCCCCTCGGGTCCGCCGGTCAGCCCCACCACGATCCGCTCCCGGGAGCCCCAGATCGCCGACACCCGGTGCTCGCTGCGGTACTCGTTCAGGTACGCGTCGACCCGGTCCGCCACCCACAGCAGCGCCAGCTCGCGCAGGGCGGTGAGGTTGCCCGGCCGGAAGTAGTTGGACAGGGCCGCGTCGACCTTGTCCGGCTGGTAGATGTTCCCGTGCGCCATACGGCGGCGCAGCGCCTGCGGCGACATGTCGACCAGCTCGATCTGGTCGGCCCGGCGCACCACCTCGTCCGGCACGGTCTCCCGCTGCCGCACCCCGGTGATCGACTCGACCACGTCACCCAGTGACTCCAGGTGCTGGATGTTGACGGTCGAGATCACGTCGATGCCGGCGGCGAGGAGTTCCTCCACGTCCTGCCAGCGCTTGGCGTTGCGGGAGCCCGGCACGTTGGTGTGCGCCAGCTCGTCCACGAGGGCCACCCGCGGGCCGCGGGCCAGCACCGCGTCCACGTCCATCTCGGTGAACAGCCCGCCGCGGTACTCCAGCTCCCGGCGCGGAAGCTGCTCCAGCCCGTGCAGCATCACCTCGGTGCGCGGCCGGCCGTGGTGCTCCACGAAGGCGACCACGCAGTCGGTGCCCCGCTCCACCCGGCGGTGCGCCTCGGACAGCATCGCGTACGTCTTGCCGACGCCCGGTGCCGCACCGAGGTAGATCCGAAGCTTGCCGCGTGCCATGGCCTCATTGTCTTCCGGTCACTCCTGCCGACGCAGCGTCGACCCTACGGCGAGCGATCCCGGCAAACCGGTCGAGGTGCGGCATCGGACCGGTCTTTGACGCAACCCTGACGCCCGGGGCCGCCGGACTCGACCTTGACGCCGGGGCGCCGGACTCGACCCTGACGCCGGGGCGCCGGACTCGACGCGGCGAGGGCACGGCGGAGGCCACCGCGAACGGCATGGCGCAGGCCGCGGCGAAGGGCACGACACGACGCAGGGCCGCACCCCCTGCGGGACACGGCCCTCGTCTCGCTCTACGTCCGGTCAGCGGACCTCGGTGATCTCCGGTCCGCGCTGGAGCTGGCCCATGCCGCCGGAGAAGCGGGAACCGGCCTGCTCCTCCTGCTGGACGCCCTCGGGCACCATCTGGGCGTCGTTCGGCAGCTTCAGGACGATCGGGTCGCGGGGCGCCATCGGTCCCTCGCCGCGGACCACGACCGTGTCCCGGAAGATCTGCTCCAGCAGCCCGGCGGCCTGCGGCTGCACCGCGCCCTGCCCGGAGATCACCCCGCGCAGGAACCAGCGGGGGCCGTCCACGCCGACGAACCGCACGACCTGGAAGCCACCGGTGCCGTCCGGCAGCTGCACCGGCACCTGGGCGCGCAGCTCCCAGCCCAGCGGACCCTCGACCTCGTCGACGATGCCGCCCTGCTGGGTGATGCCGGCGCCGATCTCCTCGCGTACCTCGCCCCAGATGCCCTCGCGCTTGGGAGCCGCGAAGGCCTGCAGCTGGATGGCGCTGTCGCGCAGCACGACGGTCGCCGCGACGATCGCGTCGCCCGCGACCTCGACCCGCAGCTCCATGCCCTCGACACCAGGCACGAACATGCCGCCCAGGTCCACCCGGCCCTCGGCCGGGTCGCGGACCTCGCTGCTGTCCCAGGGACCGTCGGGCCGGGGTCCCGGCTCCAGCCGGACCCGTTCCCGGGTGCCCTCGTCCGCCTCAGTGTCGACGCTGTCGACGACCTGCTCGGCCTCGCCGGCCGCGTCCTCGGCGGCACCCTTCTTCTTGCGACGTCCGAACACGTCACTGTCCTTCCCGGTCGGATACGACCGAAGCGTATCGATTCCCACCCGTCGTGCCGCCCATGGCGGCCCGACCACTTGTGCCGCTCCCGCCGTCCACCGCGGCATGGCCCCCGGTGGAACCGAAGCCCCCCTCGGCCCGCGCGGAGCCGGGAAGTTCCGCCACCTCCTGGAAGCGGACCCTCTCGACCTGCTGGACGACCAGTTGGGCAATCCGGTCGAAGCGCTCGAACCGCACGGACTCGCGCGGGTCGAGATTCACCACGATCACCTTGATCTCCCCACGGTACCCGGCATCAACCGTCCCCGGGGCATTCACGAGGGCGACACCGCACCGGGCGGCGAGCCCGGAACGCGGGTGGACGAAGGCCGCGTACCCCTCGGGCAGCGCGATCGACACCCCCGTGGGCAGGACGGCCCGCTCGCCGGGCGCCAGCTCGCAGGCCTCGGTGGTGCGCAGATCCGCTCCCGCGTCACCGGGGTGCTCGTACGCCGGGAGCGGTACGTCGGGGTCGACGCGGCGGATCAGGACGTCCAGGGGCGCGCGGCTCACGGGTTCACCTCGAAGGCGCGGGCCCGCCGGAGCTGGTCCGGATCGCTCATGGCCGCCTGGATCTCCTCCTCGCGGCCGTGGTTGACGAAGTGGTCGACCTTGACCTCGATGAAGAGCGCTTCGGCCCGCACGGCGACCGGACCGTCCGGGCCGCCGACGCGTCCGGTGGCGGTCGAGTAGATCTTCCGTCCGGCCACCGCGGTCACCTCGGCCTCGAGGTGGAGGGTGGTGCCGACCGGCACGGGCCGGACGAAGTCGGTCTCCAGCCGTCCGGTGACGGCGATGGTGCGCAGCAGCCAGTTCAGCGAGCCCAGCGTCTCGTCCAGCGCCGTGGCGAGGACTCCGCCGTGCGCGAGACCGGGAGCGCCCTGGTGTTCGGGCCGGACGGTGAACTCGGCGGTCAGGGACACGCCCTCGCCGGCCCGCGCCTCCAGGTGCAGTCCGTGCGGCTGCTCTCCGCCACAGCCGAAACACCGGCCGTAGTGCGCGCCGAGAGGCTCGCCGGGGGCGGGCGCGTCGGGGTGCCGCACCGGCTTCGCGGCGTCGACGGGAGGCTCAAGAGCTGCGGATGTACCACTCACAGGCGCAGACCTTACCCGCGCGTCGGCCCCCTGCGGACACCGTGCCAAGCTTGTTTCATGCAGCTCTCCGCCACCTCGTACGACGAACGCCTCACCGCCCCCCGCTCCTGGTGGCTGATCAGCTTCCTGGTGGGGCTCTCGATGGCCCTGATCCTGCTGCCGTTCGGCACCCTGCCGATGCTGGGCGGCCTGGTCGGCGGTACGGCGGTCGCCGCGGTCGCGGCCAGTTCGTACGGCAGCCTGCGCATCCGCGTGGTGAACGGCTCGCTGATCGCGGGCGAGGCGAAGATCCCGGTGGCCGCGCTGGGTGAGGCGGAGGTGCTGGACCGCGAGGAGGCCCGTGCCTGGCGCACGTACAAGGCCGACACCCGCGCCTTCCTGCTGCTGCGGGCCTACATTCCGACGGCGCTGCGGGTGGAGGTCACCGACCCCGAGGACCCGACGCCGTACCTGTACCTGTCGACGCGGGAGCCGGAGCGGCTGGCGGCGGCCATCGAGGCGGCCAGGACGGCCACGGCCTCCTGAGCCCGTGAAGCGGCGCTCGAGGGGCGGGCTCGGCCGGCGGCGGCCGAGCTCCTTCGTCAGTGACCGCCGAGTTCCTTGAACTCCTGCGGGAGGTCCCCCACCGGCAGCGGCTCGGCCGGCTGTTCCAGCGGCGGCAGTGCGGTCAGCGTGTCCCAGGGCACCTGCGACTTGCGCAGGTCGGTGCGGATCCGCGCGGCGAGTTTTCTGGTGTCGCGCCGGTTCATGACCGCGCCCACCGCGGCGCCCACCATGAAGGGCATGAGGTTCGGCAGATTGCGGACCATGCGCTTCATGATCTGCTGGCGCAGTTCGCGCTTCATCTGACCGCCGAGGGCGGAGTTGACCGAGGTCGGCTTCAGCGGGTCGATCCCGCGCTCCTCCGACCAGGACCTCAGATAGGCGCTGCTGCGGTCCTTGAGGTTGCCGGGCGGTCGCAGGCCGTACACCTCGTGCAGTTCGGCGATGAGCTTCAGCTCGATCGCCGCGACGCCGGTGATCTCCGCGGCCAGCTCCGTCGGCATCGCGGGCGGTACGGGCAGCATCGCCGCGGCGCCCACGCCCGCCCCGACGGTCGCCGAGGCCTTCGAGGCGCCCGCCACGAGCTTGTCGGCGAGCTCTTCCGGGCCGAGGCCGGGGAACTGCGCGCGCAGCGTCGCGAGGTCCCGTACGGGCACTCTGGGGGCCATCTCGATGAGCCGGTCCGCGAGGTACGCGATGCCCGCGCGGGCGCGGTCTCCGCCCTTGCGCACGCCCTCCTTGGCCAGCTGCCTGGCCTTGTCCCGGAACACCGCGGCGCGCCGTCTCGCGGTGGGTGCGGGGTTCTCCGCCGGCACCGGGGTGCCGTCCCACTCGTCGGCCGGTTCGAGCGAGGCCGATCCCGCGGGGAGACTTTCTCCCGTGCCGGATGGGCCTCGCTCGTCGTCACGCGCGCCGTGGGGGCCGTCGAACAGCCCCGAGTCCGCTCCCCGCGCGGGGAAGCGGCGCTTCCAGGGTGGGGTCGAGCCAGTCACGGCCGACCCCGCCTCAGTCGCAGTCGCGGCAGATCGGCTGGCCGTTCTTCTCGCGGGCCAGCTGGCTGCGGTGGTGCACCAGGAAGCAGCTCATGCAGGTGAACTCGTCCTGCTGCTTCGGCAGGACCCTGACGGCCAGTTCCTCGTTCGAGAGGTCGGCGCCGGGCAGTTCCAGGCCTTCTGCGGCCTCGAACTCGTCGACGTCGACGGACGAAGCGGACTTGTCGTTCCGCCGTGCCTTCAGCTCTTCGAGGCTGTCCGAGTCGACGTCGTCGTCGGTCTTGCGTGGAGTGTCGTAATCGGTTGCCATGTCGCTCTCCCCCTCCGGGTGTCTGCGGTGTCTCCAGCGCACGTAACGCGTGAGAGGCCGGACTTGTGCCCGACCCGAGGCGGAGATTTTGCCTCACATCAAGGTCTGTTACTCAATCGACACCCAACCGGACCCCTCACGAGCGATCGGGTTGGATGGCGATCGGGACCGTACACGGTCCGAATGTCGCACTTCAAAGGCGCCCCACCGTGTACTTCCCGTGATCAAGCCACCGGAAAACCCGGATTTTCCCGGCTTTCCGACGGCCCGAATGATCACGGAGAGTAGATGGCCTGAAAATCGCCCTTGTGATCGATCACACATGACACGGCCGGACGGGTACCCCGAAAATTCCGCGCAAAGCGAACATCGTCGGGTGTGTCGGCGAATGATCTCAGATAGGCAGGGTGACTCGCATCACGAGGCCTCCTCCCTCGCGCGGCTGGGCCGCGATGTGGCCGCCGTGCGCCCGCGCCACGGACCGCGCGATGGACAGGCCGAGGCCCACGCCCTTGTCGCTTCCCGTGCGCTCGGTCCGCAGCCGCCGGAACGGCTCGAAGAGGTTGTCCGTCTCGTACGCCGGCACCACCGGGCCGGTGTTGGAGACCACCAGCACCGCCTGCCCGTGCTGGATCCCGGTGACGACCTCCACCCAGCCGCCCTCGGGGACGTTGTAGCGCACCGCGTTCTGCACCAGGTTCAGGGCGATCCGCTCCAGCAGGACGCCGTTGCCCTGGACCACGGCGGGGGCCCGCTCGCCGCGGATCTCCACGCCCTTGGCCTCGGCCTCGGCGTGCACCTGGTCGATGGCCTGCGAGGCCACCTCCGCGAGGTCCACCGGCTTGCGCTCGACGATCTGGTTGTCGCTGCGGGCGAGCAGCAGCAGGCCCTCCACCAGCTGCTCGCTGCGCTCGTTGGTGGCCAGCAGGGTCTTGCCGAGCTGCTGGAGCTCCACGGGCGCGTTCGGATCGGACAGGTGCACCTCCAGGAGCGTGCGGTTGATCGCCAGCGGGGTGCGCAGCTCGTGCGAGGCGTTGCCGACGAACCGCTGCTGGGCGGTGAAGGCCCGCTGGAGCCGCTCCAGCATGTCGTCGAAGGTGTCGGCCAGCTCCTTCAGCTCGTCGTCCGGGCCGTCCAGCTCGATGCGGCGGGACAGGTCCGAGCCGGCCACCGCGCGGGCCGTGCGGGTGATCCTGCCGAGCGGCGACAGGACCCGGCCGGCCATCGCGTAGCCGAAGGCGAAGGCGATCACGGCGAGGCCGAGCAGGGCGAGCAGGGAGCGGCTGAGCAGGCCGTCCAGGGCCTGCCGCCGCTGGTCCGCGTTGCACGCCTTGAGCATCGCGTTCAGCTCGTTGTTGCTGGTCGCCGTGTCCAGCTGGGGACAGGTGGAGCTGCTGATGTCGATGTTGGTGCCGGTCACCTGGAAGGACTGGCCGCTGCCCTCGTGGAGGGCCTGGGCCGCCAGCAGGTAGACGATCGACAGCATCAGGATCCCGGCGATCAGGAACATGCCGCCGTACAGCAGCGTGAGCCTTATCCGGATGGTCGGGCGCAGCCACGGGAAGGGCGGTTCGGCCTTGCGCGGGTCCCAGGTGGGCTTGGGGGGCGCCGCGGGGGGCGCCGGTGTGGAGGCCACGGGATCAGATCCGGTAGCCGGAGCCCGGCACGGTCACGATGACGGGCGGCTCGCCCAGCTTGCGGCGCAGGGTCATGACGGTCACGCGGACCACGTTGGTGAACGGGTCGGTGTTCTCGTCCCAGGCCTTCTCCAGCAGCTGCTCGGCGGAGACGACGGCGCCCTCGCTGCGCATCAGCACCTCGAGCACGGCGAACTCCTTGGGCGCGAGCTGTACCTCCTTGCCGTCGCGGAAGACCTCGCGGCGGTTGGGGTCCAGCTTGATCCCGGCCCGTTCCAGGACGGGAGGCAGGGGAACGCTCGTACGCCGGCCCAGGGCGCGCACGCGCGCGATGAGCTCGCTGAACGCGAAGGGCTTCGGCAGGTAGTCGTCGGCGCCGATCTCGAGGCCCTCGACCCGGTCGCTGACGTCGCCGGAGGCCGTGAGCATCAGCACGCGGGTGGGCATGCCGAGTTCGACGATCTTGCGGCAGACGTCGTCGCCGTGCACCAGCGGGAGGTCGCGGTCGAGGACGACCACGTCGTAGTCGTTGACTCCGATGCGTTCCAGGGCGGCCGCACCGTCGTACACGACGTCGACGGCCATGGCCTCCCGGCGCAGCCCGGTGGCCACCGCATCGGCGAGCAGCTGCTCGTCCTCGACGACGAGTA
The DNA here is from genome assembly GCF_001905845.1 of Streptomyces sp. TSRI0107. Taxonomy (GTDB): domain Bacteria; phylum Actinomycetota; class Actinomycetes; order Streptomycetales; family Streptomycetaceae; genus Streptomyces. Next base: position 575,235 of record NZ_LIVZ01000002.1, read on the forward strand.
CGCGCACGTCGCTGTCCTTCCTGTGTCCGCCCGCGCAGCGCCGATGGGCACGCGCGAGCAGGGTTCGAGTGGGTGTGTTGGCCTCCATCCTGCCCTTTTCGGCCATAAGTCGGCGGTAAGTCACCCGGGCGGTGCCCGCCGCCCCGTGGGGCGCGGGGGTCCGGGAGGCGAAACCCGGGGGAACGGGCGGCGGCGGGGCGGTGAGGAGGGGTGCGGGGAACGGGAATGCGAGATTTTCCGGTGCGGTTGAGGTTTCCGCGGAAGGGAGCGGGGGGAGGACGGTTTACACCCCGCGATCACTCTCTGCTTGTGCCGCAGCACCATGCGGTACGTCACGGTCCGCTTGACGCAGAGTGGGCGTGGGTGTCCGGCACCGTCGCCGCCCGGCTGGGCAGCGCTGGGCACCCATGGGAGACGTGATCGCCCCTTCCGAACGGCACACCCCCGTGCCACCGACCCACGACCCAGGACGAGGGGGCGCAGCATGGACGCATTCACCGCAGGACTTCTGCAGCGCATAAAGGCGACCGAGTCCGACCTGACGCGGGCGCGTGACGAGGGCGACGACTTCCTCGTCGAGGTCGAGCAGGGCGAACTCGACGACCTGCGCCGTCTCGCCGCCGAACATGGTGTGGAAGTCGGCGCGTACAGCGTCTGACCGGGCCATCCGTACGAGGCGGGCCCCGGCGAATCCATCGCCGGGGCCCGCCTCGTGCGCGTCTCGGGGCGCCGGCTCAGTCGTGCCAGGCGCCGAAGTCCTCCAGCAGCCGCTGGAGGGGCTCGAAGACGCCCGGGGTACCGGCGACCGTCAGCTCGCGTGACGGGCGTTCTCCGGGGCGTCCACCGGTCAGCGCGCCCGCTTCCCGCGCGATCAGGTCCCCGGCGGCGAGGTCCCACGGGTGCAGCCCGCGCTCGTAGTAGCCGTCGAGGCGGCCCGCGGCCACGTCGCACAGGTCGACCGCGGCCGACCCGCTGCGCCGGATGTCGCGCAGCCGCGGGATCAGCCGCTGGGCGACGTCGGCCTGGTGGGCGCGGACCTCGGCGACGTAGTTGAAGCCGGTGGAGACCAGCGCCTGGTCCAGCGGCGGTGCCGGGCGGCAGCGCAGCACGCGCTCGCCGTCCCAGGCGCCGGTGGCGCGGGCGCCGCGGCCGCGCACCGCGCTGCAGGTCTCGCCGCGCATCGGGGCCGTGACGACGCCGACGACGGTCTCGCCGTCCTGCTCGGCCGCGATGGAGACGGCCCAGGTGGGCAGCCCGTAGAGGTAGTTCACGGTGCCGTCGAGCGGGTCGATCACCCAGCGGATGCCGCTGGTGCCGTCCGTGGAGGCGCCCTCCTCGCCGAGGAAGCCGTCGTCGGGGCGGCGCTCGGCGAGGAAGCCGGTGATCAGCTTCTCCGCGGCGATGTCCATCTCGGTGACCACGTCGATGGGGCTCGACTTGGTCGCGGCGACGCCGAGGTCGGCCGGCCGGCCGTCGCGCAGCAGCTCGCCGGCGCGGCGTGCGGCCTCCTGGGCGAGTGCGAGCAGGTCCGTGTGCAGGGGGTCGGTCACGGCGCTCCTCACGCGTAGGGGCTGTCGGCGCCCGCGGCGGCGGGGCGGGGGGCGCGGGCCGGGCAGCAGCCGACCGGGCAGAGGTTGTGGCTGGGGCCGAGCGCTCCGAGGGCGCAGGGCGTGACCTGCTGCCCGCGCTCGTCGGCGGCGCGTTCCAGGATCAGCTCGCGGATCGCGGCGGCGAAGCGCGGGTCGGCGCCGACGGTGGCCGAGCGGCGCACCGGCAGGCCCAGCTCCTCGGCCTTGGCCTTGGCCTCGGTGTCGAGGTCGTACAGGACCTCCATGTGGTCGGAGACGAAGCCGATGGGGGCCATGACGACGGCGGGCACCCCGGCGGCGTGCCGCTCCTCCAGGTGGTCGCAGATGTCGGGCTCCAGCCACGGGATGTGCGGGGCTCCGGAGCGGGACTGGTAGACGAGCTGCCAGGGGTGGTCGACGCCGGTGCGCTCGCGGACGGCGTCGGCGATCAGCCGGGCGACGTCCAGGTGCTGGGCGACGTACGCCCCGCCGTCGCCGTGGTCCTCGACCGGGCCGGAGGTGTCGGCCGCGGAGTCGGGGATGGAGTGGGTGGTGAAGGCGATGTGGGCGCCGTCGCGGACGTCCTCGGGGAGGTCGGCGAGGGACTCGAGGACCCCGTCGATCATGGGCTCGACGAAGCCGGGGTGGTTGAAGTAGTGCCGCAGCTTGTCGATCTTCGGCAGCTCCAGGCCCTCGGCCTCCAGGGCGGCGAGGGAGTCGGCCAGGTTCTCCCGGTACTGCCGGCAGCCCGAGTAGGAGGCGTAGGCGCTGGTGGCGAGGACGAGGATGCGGCGGCGGCCGTCGCGGACCATCTCGCGCAGGGTGTCCGTGAGGTACGGGGCCCAGTTGCGGTTGCCCCAGTAGACCGGGAGGTTCAGGCCGTGGTCGGCGAAGTCCTTGTGCAGGGCGTCCAGCAGGGCGCGGTTCTGGTCGTTGATCGGGCTGACCCCGCCGAACAGGAAGTAGTGCTGGCCGACTTCCTTGAGGCGTTCCTTGGGGATGCCGCGCCCACGCGTCACGTTCTCCAGGAACGGGACCACGTCGTCCGGCCCTTCCGGGCCGCCGAAGGAGAGCAGGAGCAGGGCGTCGTAGGGGGTGGCATCGAGCGCGTCTGGCATGACACCGATCCTGCCACCCGCCACTGACAGTGCCGTGACGCCGGGGTGGCGGGTGCGCCCGGGGCTGCTCCGGGGGAGTGCGTTAGGGTGCCCTAACTCGTAAGCTGTATCGACCACGTTTATGCCTTACGGGCTGTGCGGGCGCGTTCCGTGCCGCACGCCCGCGCCCGCCCCACCCGCCTGACCGAGCCGTCGGAGAGTCCGTGCCCAGCCCTTACCGCGCCCTGTTCGCCGCCCCCGGCACCAAGGCGTTCTCCGCCGCCGGTCTCCTCGGCCGGATGCCGCTGTCGATGATGGGCATCGGCGTCGTGACGATGATCTCCCAGCTCACCGGGCGCTACGGGCTCGCGGGCGCGCTGTCCGCGACCATCGCGCTGGCCGCCGCGGTGGCGGGCCCTCAGGTGTCCCGGCTGGTGGACCAGTACGGGCAGCGGCGGGTGCTGCGTCCCGCGACGCTGATCTCGCTGGCGGCGGGCGTCCTGCTGCTGCTCGCCGCGCACTACGGGTGGCCGGACTGGGTGCTGTTCGTGGCCTGTGTGGGCATCGGCTGCGTGCCGAGCGTCGGGTCGATGGTCCGGGCGCGCTGGGCGGCCCTGTACCGGGGCACCCCGCAGCTGCACACCGCGTACTCGTTCGAGTCCGTGGTGGACGAGGTGTGCTTCATCTTCGGGCCGATCATCTCCATCGGCCTGTCCACGACCTGGTTCCCGGAGGCGGGGCCGCTGCTGGCCGGCTGCTTCCTCGCGGTCGGCGTCTTCTGGCTGACCTCGCAGCGGGCCACCGAGCCGGAACCGCACCCGCGTGACCGTGACGCCGCCGGCGGCAGCGCGATCCGCTCCCCCGGGCTGCAGGTCCTGGTCACCACGTTCGTCGCGACCGGGGCGATCTTCGGGGCGGTCGACGTGGTCACTGTGGCCTTCGCCGACGAGCAGGGGCACAAGGGTGCCGCCAGTCTCGTCCTCGCGCTGTACGCGGCGGGCTCCTGTGTGGCGGGGGCGGTCTTCGGGCTGCTGCGCTTCAAGGGGGCGCCCGAACCTCGCTGGCTGCTGGGCGTCTGCGCGATGGCCGTGAGTATGATCCCCCTCCTACTGGTCGGAAACCTGCCGTTTCTGGCCGTGGCGCTCTTCGTCGCGGGTCTGTCCATCGCTCCCACGATGATCACGACGATGTCCCTCATCGAAGAGCACGTACCACGCGCGCAACTGACCGAGGGCATGACCTGGGTGAGCACCGGTCTCGCGGTGGGGGTCGCCCTCGGCTCCTCCGCGGCCGGCTGGGTGATCGACGCGGCCGGCGCGCGTGCCGGGTACGGGGTTCCGGCGGTGGCCGGTGCCGTCGCGGTCGCGGTCGGTTTCCTCGGTTACCGCCGGCTCAAGCGGCCGGCTCCGGGTCGGGGAGGCACCGTTGAGCAGCACGGCGAGCGGGAAGAACGGCACGTGGCGTAACTGGGGCGGCAATGTCGCCGCCCGCCCCGCGCGGGAGGTCACTCCGGCTTCCGTGGAGGAGCTGTCGGCTGCGGTGCGCGCGGCCGCGGAGGACGGCCTGAAGGTGAAGGCCGTCGGCACCGGGCACTCGTTCACGTCCATAGCCGCCACGGACGGCGTGCTGATACGTCCCCGGCTGCTGACCGGGATACGCCACATCGACCGGGAGGCCGGCACCGTCACGGTCCTGGCCGGCACCCCGCTCAAGCGCCTCAACACGGCCCTGGCCCGCGAGGGTCTGTCGCTGACCAACATGGGCGACATCATGGAGCAGACCGTCTCCGGGGCCACCAGCACCGGCACGCACGGCACGGGCCGCGACTCCGCCTCGATCGCCGCCCAGATCAAGGCGCTGGAGCTGGTCACGGCCGACGGCTCGGTGCTCACCTGCTCCGAGAAGGAGAACCCGGAGATCTTCGCGGCGGCCCGGATCGGTCTGGGCGCGCTCGGCGTGGTCACCGCGATCACCTTCGCCGTGGAGCCGCTTTTCCTCCTCCACGCGCGCGAGGAGCCGATGCCGCTGGACCGGGTGCTCGCCGAGTTCGACGAACTGTGGGCCGAGAACGAGCACTTCGAGTTCTACTGGTTCCCGCACACCGGCAGCACCAACACCAAGCGCAACAACCGCAGCGCGGGACCGGAGCGCCCGGTGAGCCCGCTGAAGGGCTGGTTCGAGGACGAGTTCCTGTCCAACGGCGTCTTCCAGGCGGCCAACTGGGTCGGCCGCGCGGTGCCCGCCGCCATCCCGTCGATCGCCCGGGTCTCCAGCAGGGCACTGTCCGCGCGGACCTACACCGACATTCCCTACAAGGTCTTCACCTCGCCGCGCCGGGTGCGCTTCGTGGAGATGGAGTACGCCGTCCCGCGCGCGGCCCTCGTGGACACGCTGCGCGAGCTGAAGGCGATGGTCGACCGCTCGCCGCTGCGGATCAGCTTCCCCGTCGAGGTGCGCACCGCCCCGGCCGACGACATCACGCTGTCCACGGCGTCGGGCCGGGACAGCGCGTACATCGCCGTACACATGTTCCGCGGTACGCCCTACCAGCGGTACTTCACCGCCGCCGAGCGGATCTTCACCGCCCACGAGGGCCGGCCGCACTGGGGCAAGGTGCACACGCGCGACGCGGAGTACTTCGCCGGTGTCTACCCGCGCTTCGGCGAGTTCACCGCGCTGCGGGACCGGCTTGATCCGGATCGGCTGTTCCAGAACGACTATCTGCGCCGGGTGCTGGGGTCGTAGCGGACGGACTCGGCTCGGCCTCCGGGGCCGTGCCGCCGTCTGGCCGGTCGCTCGGCGAGGCGCTGGGGGCGGGCGCCGGGTTGCCGGCCGTACCGCTGTCGCCGCCCTCGGAGGCATCACCGGACGGGGTGGCCTCGCCGGGCTCGCGCGGATCCGCGGAAGACGGGGCGGAAGGGGAGTCACCGCCGGAGCCGTCCCGGCCCCCCGATTCCCCCGATTCCCCCGATTCTCCCGACGCGCCGGAACCGGAGGGATCACCGGACTCACCGGAACCGCCCGGGTCCGACGAGGACTTGGCGGGTCCGGCGAAGGCGTCGCCGACCGTAGTCTTCCCGGCTCCGCTGAAGCTGCTGCCGGAGACCAGTTCGTAGGCCGTGATCCCGGCCATGGTGACGCCGAAGACCAGGGCCGCGGCGACCACCGGGCGCTTCCGGCTCTTGCCGGTCCGCGCGCGGTAGACGGTCCCCTCGGTGAACTCGCCGGGGGCGGGCGGCGCTTGCCGGGCCGGACGCGCCGGCGCCGCGGCGCCGCGCAGTTGCTCGCCGGTGCGCTTGAGGAAGTGCTGGAACAGCGAACCGCCGCAGGTGGCGATGACACTGACCACGCCCGCGCCGAGGATCGTCCCGTAGACACCGAAACAGGAGGCGAGTTTGGCGGCCACGACCGCGGCCACCGCGCTGCCCGCGACCTGGGGCACGCTGAGGTCGATCCGCTTCCGCTGCACCTCCTCCCCCGCACTCGACTCCTGGACGTCATCGGGCCTTTCACGCATTCCCGGACCTTGCCTGCCCTTCCCGTACTGGATCGACTGGTCGTACGAGAAGGGGACGTACGGTGGGAACTGCTAGTTCCGCTTCTGCTGATTCCGTGAAGTAGGCCACTGTTCTTGATCGCGGAATCCGGGCAGGGAGGGCCGAGTCCCGCAGTCGGCGAGAAGTTCGGCGGCGCGCCAATCCACGCACGTGGTCCAAATGGAGTACTGTTGCGAGCCCTGGGTCCGGTCTCCCGCCAGGGTGTCCGGGGCCGTCAAGGACCGCCGGGAGGGGGCTTGTTGCACAGGGTGACGGAGTTGGTCACTTAGCGTTGCGAATAGGTAACCGTGCCATAACGGCGATCCAGGGCCCGCGCCCGACACGCCGGGCAACTCGGCAAGGTTGTGGCAGGCTGCACCCGGGCAGGCCACACTCGACTAGCGGAAGCAGCGACGCACGTGACGTCGGCAGGCACCACCCGGGAGGTCCCCATGCCCGAACTGCGTGTCGTGGCCGTCTCCAATGACGGCACACGGCTGGTGCTGAAGGCTGCGGACAGCACGGAGTACACGCTTCCGATCGACGAACGGCTCCGCGCCGCCGTGCGCGGCGACCGTCCCCGCCTCGGCCAGATCGAGATCGAGGTGGAGAGCCATCTCCGCCCCCGAGACATCCAGGCGCGTATACGCGCAGGTGCGACCGCGGAAGAGGTCGCCCAGATGGCGGGCATCCCCGTCGACCGCGTACGCCGCTTCGAGGGCCCCGTGCTGGCCGAGCGCGCCTTCATGGCCGAGCGGGCCCGCAAGACCCCGGTCCGCCGCCCCGGCGAGAACTCCGGCCCGCTGCTCGGCGAGGCCGTACAGGAGCGACTGCTGCTGCGCGGCGCCGAGAAGGACACCGTCCAGTGGGACTCCTGGCGCCGCGACGACGGCACCTGGGAAGTGCTGCTGGTCTACCGGGTGGCGGGCGAACCGCACTCGGCGAGCTGGACGTACGACCCGCCCAGGCGGCTCGTCCAGGCCGTCGACGACGAGGCGCGCTCGCTGATCGGCGAGTCCGACGACCTCGGGGCGCCCGAGCCGAGCATGCCGTTCGTCCCGCGGATCGCCCGGCTGCCGCGTGACCGCGCGCTGGCGGGCTCCCTCGACCGGGAGCGGGATCGGGACCGCGAGCGGCCGAGTCTGCCCGCGCAGGCGTCCGAGCCGGCGGAGGAGACCACGGCCACGGCCGAACGGGACTCGCTGACCAGCCTGCTGGAGGCCGTGCCGAGCTTCCGGGGCGACCTGGTGGTTCCGGAGCGGTCCGCCGAGCCCTCGGAGGAAGACGACGACGAGCCCGTCGCGGAGGAGCCACCCGCGCCCGCCGCATCGGCCGGTTCCGCCTACGCGGACGTCCTCATGCCGCGCTCCGTGGGCAGCCACCGGGACCGCCTCATCGGCGCCACCGACCGCCAGGCCGAGGCCGACGGCGTCCGCCCGGGCCGCCGGGCGGCCGTCCCCAGCTGGGACGAGATCGTCTTCGGCACGCGGCGCAAGAAGCAGGAGTAGTCGGCCGTACGACGACTTGGCCCGCGCCGGGAAACGACGCGGGCCAAGTCGCGTGCCTGCCGCAGTCGTAGCCGACTGCGCGGGTCTCTCGACGGGCCCGCGCGCCCCTACTGCGGATCCGGCCCCACCGCCACCGGGCGCTCCGGGTCCGAGGACCACTCCGACCAGGAACCCACGTACAGGGCCGCCGGGATGCCGGCCACGGCGAGGGCGAGGACCTCGTGCGCGCCCGAGACGCCCGAACCGCAGTACACGCCGACCTCCGTGTCCTCGGCGGCGCCCAAGGCCTTGAAGCGGGCCCGCAGTTCCTCGGCGGGGAGGAAGCGGCCGTCGGGGGTGACGTTCTCGGTCGTCGGGGCCGAGATCGCGCCCGGGATGTGGCCGCCGACCCGGTCGATGGGCTCCACGTCACCCCGGTACCGCTCCCCCGCGCGGGCGTCGAACAGCACTCCGGAACGGGCCAGCGCGGCGGCGCCGTCGGCGTCCAGCAGTCCCGCGCCCGGAACCGGCTGGAAATCGCCCTCCGCGGGGCTCGGGATCTCCTGGGACAGCGGCCCCTCCCAGGACGGCAACCCCCCGTCGAGGACCCGCACGTCCGGGTGACCCGTCCAGCGCAGCATCCACCAGGCGCGGGCCGCCGCCCAGCCCTGCCCGCCGTCGTACACGACGACCGGCGTCCCGGACGACACGCCCGCGCGGCGCATCACGGCGCCGAACTCCGCCACGCCGGGCAGCGGATGACGACCGCGCTCCCCCGCCTTTCCGGCCAACTCCCGGTCCAGATCGACGAAGACGGCTCCGGGGATGTGCCCGGCCGCGTATTCCGCCCGGCCGTCGAAGGGCGGCTCGCCGGCCGCCTTGGCCAGGCTCAGCTGCCAGCGGACGTCGAGCAGGACCGGCGGGTTCTCCCCCGCCAGGGCGTTCGCGAGTTCGGATGCGGAGATGATGGCGTTCATGGGGACCATCCTGGCGCACGGGGTGGCCGCGGCGCCCATGTCCGGCTACTCTGCTCCGCCAAGCAGGACCGATCACGAGGCGTACGCGATCGGGCACGTGCAGTACAGCCCCGGGTGCCACCGATCGACATCCGTGGGCCATCCTCCCGAAAGGGACGGGAAGCGCAGATCGGGCATTCTCCGGTGACCGGACGAGATGCGGCGGCGCGCCCGGAGCGCGTGACAGCGCCGGTGGTGCGAGCATCGGCACGGGGTCCGGAGAGCGGAAGCGACGCGGCGCCGCGAGGGGCCGAGGAGAGAGTGACGATGACCGAGGCACGGGGGTCGGAGGGCCGGCACGGTGAACACGCCCGGTACGCGCCGGGCACGCCCTGCTGGGTGAGTCTGATGGGGCACGGGCTGGCCGCGACCCAGGAGTTCTACGGATCGCTGTTCGGCTGGGAGTTCCGCCCCGGCCCCCAGCAGCTCGGCCCCTATGTGCGGGCGCTGCTGGACGGCCGCGAGGTGGCGGGCATCGGGCAGCTGCCGCCCGACCGGCACTTCCCCGTCGCCTGGACGCCCTACTTCGCCTCCGCGGACGCGGACCGGACGGCCGACACCGCGCGGCTGTGCGGCGGGACCATCGGCGTGGGACCGCTGGACGCGGCCGAGGCCGGGCGGATGGCGATCGGCTCCGACCCCTCGGGGGCCGTCTTCGGGATCTGGCAGGCGGCGGAACACCTCGGCACGGCCGTCACCGGGGTGCCGGGCACACCCCTGTGGAACGAACTGCTGACCTTCGAGTCCGCGACCGTGGCCAAGTTCTACGAGACCGTCTTCGGTTACGAGGAGGAGCCGGTGGTCTCCGCCGACTTCGACTACGTGACGCTCCACGCCGACGGCCGCCCGGTCGCCGGCATCCGCGGCATGGGCCACGCGCTGCCCCGGGACCGGGGCCCGCACTGGCTGACGTACTTCGAAGTGGCCGACACCGACGCGGCGCTCGCCCGCCTCGTCGAGCTGGGCGGACACATCCTCGCCCCGGCCGAGGACGGCGACCGCGGCCGCGTGGCGACCGTCAGCGACCCCGAGGGCGCCCGTTTCTGCCTGCTCCAGCGACCGAGCTGACGCCCGGACCGCCGAGGACGGCCCAGGACGTGTCCTAGGCTCTGTCGTTTGGATCAGCCCGGCTGTGAGGGACGGTGCGTCCTGGCCGAGTCGAGCGGGGTCTGGTGCGTGCAGCTGCAAGGCGGAGGAGGGAGTCGACGCGGCGCGTCGGCGACTGATGACAACGCGGCAGATGTGCGTGCCAGACCCTGCGACGCCGGGATGATCCAAACGAGAGGGCCTAGGCGGGTGCGACCGGCAGGACGTCCGGGGACAGGGCCGCCGCGTGGGCGCTGGCCGCGGTCATGCGGCGGCGGTGGTGCCGGCGGCACAGCACCTCGTAGCCCACGGCCTCCGCCTGGTTGACGTCGCCGACGACCACCTGGGCGCCCTCGACGACCATCTCGCCGCCGATCGTGCGGGCGTTGTGGGTGGCGCGGGCGCCGCACCAGCACAGGGCCTCGACCTGGAGCACCTCGACCCGGTCGGCCAGCTCCACCAGGCGCTGGGAGCCGGGGAAGAGCTTGGTGCGGAAGTCGGTGGTGATGCCGAAGGCGTAGACGTCCAGCCCCAGGTCGTCGACCACGCGCGCGAGCTGGTCGATCTGCTCGGGGGCGAGGAACTGGGCCTCGTCCGCGATCACGTAGTCCGCGCGGCCGCCGTGCGAGAGGTGGTCGACGAGGTAGGCGTAGAGGTCCATGCCGTCCTCGACCTCGACCGCGTCGGTGACCAGGCCGAGCCGCGAGGACAGCTTGCCCTCGCCCGCGCGGTCGTCGCGGGTGAGGATCATGCCCTGCAGGCCCCGCGCGGAGCGGTTGTGCTCGATCTGGAGAGCCAGCGTCGACTTCCCGCAGTCCATCGTTCCGGAGAAGAACACCAGCTCGGGCATGGGGGGTTGAGCACCTTTCGGCGGAGTCGTCATGGTGTGCGTTGTGCGGGTCGGCGCCGCGGCGCTCAGGTGCGTACTTCGAGCAGCGGAACCAGTTGCTCGGCCGGGGTCATCGAGCCGTGGTTGCCGACCATCGCCGACTCCTTGGGTTCCCGCTCGGAGGCGATGATCAGAACATCGTCCCGCGCGGCGGCGACGACGTCGCCGATGCGCGCGTACACCCGCTCCTCGACCCGCGGCCCGAACCAGCCCGCCGCGATCGCCTCGTCCCGCGAGGCCACCCAGAACTGCTCGCCGAGGACTTCCCGCCAGCAGGTCAGCACGTCGTCCTCGGCGCCCGGCACCGCGTACACGTGGCGGGCCCGGCCCTCGCCGCCCAGCAGGGCGACCCCGGCGCGCAGCTCCCAGTCCTCGTCGAAGTCGATGCGGTGCTGCTCGTCGAAGGGCACGTCGACCATGCCGTGGTCGGCGGTGACGTAGAGCGCGCTGCGCGGCGGCAGCTGCTCGGCCAGCCGCTGGACCAGCCGGTCGACGTACATCAGCTGGCCGCGCCAGGTGTCGGAGTCGACGCCGAAGCGGTGGCCGGCGCCGTCGACCTCGGCGTAGTACGTGTAGACGAGGCTGCGGTCGCCGGCGGCCAGCTGTTCGGCCGCGAGGTCCATGCGGTCCTCGCCGGACAGCCGCCCGTGGAAGGTGCCGCCGCTGAGCGCGACCTTGGTCAGCGGGGTGCTGGCGAAGGCCGGGGAGGACACCTGGGCGGCGTGCACCCCGGCGCGGTCGGCGAGCTGGAAGACGGTGGGGTACGGCTGCCAGGCGCCGGGCTCGGTCCACGGCTGCCAGCGCAGCTGGTTCATCAGCTGGCCGGTGGCGGGATCGCGCACGGTGTAGCCGGGCAGGCCGTGGGCGCCGGGCGGCAGGCCGGTGCCGACGGAGGCCAGCGAGGTGGCGGTGGTCGCCGGGTAGCCGGTGGTCAGGGGGCGGCCGGTGCCGCCGCGGGAACTGGCGATCAGCGAGGTCAGGAAGGGCGCCTCGTCGGGGTGCGCCTTCAGCTGCTCCCAGCCGAGTCCGTCGATCAGGAACACGCAGTTCCGGTCGGCGGGGGTCAGCTCCGGGATGGCGGCGGTCGTGCCGGGCACGCCCATGCCGGCGGCGAGCGTGGGCAGCAGGTCGGCGAGCGAGCCGGTGCCGTACTCGGGCAGGGGGGCGGAGTCTACGGCGAGGGGTTCCGGGTGGGGGCCCCACGCGGTGGGCGGCTGCACCATCAGCGGGTCGGGTCCGCGGTCGCCTCGGAGATGGCCTGGGCGAAGACGAGCGCCTGGCGCACCGTCTCCGGGCCGTCCCCGGCCTCGCTGACGCGCAGGCTGAGGTCGTCCGCCGTGGAGCTGCCGGTGTAGCCGTGGTCGGCCTCGCAGTTGGGGTCGCCGCAGGCGGCGGGCTCCAGGTCGATGCGGGAGACGGCGCCCCAGCCGATGGTCAGCACGATCTCGCGCGGCAGGGTGCCCGGCGTGTACGACTCCGGGTTGGCGACGACCCGGCTGACCACGACCGACGAGATCCGGCCGAGCTTCACGGACTCCGTGGAGGTGGTCGCGTAGGGCGTCGGGGAGGTGTTGTCGGCGGCCTGCTCGTCGGTGTGGCTGACGATGAAGCGGGTATCGGTGAGGACCAGCACGGTCACGTGCCGGCGGACCTCGTTCTGGTCGAACGTCGTCTCCTGGTGGACCAGGTACGACCGGATGGGCTCGCCGCCCACGGCGGCCTCCACCGCCTCGGCCACGAGGGCCGGGTAGTAGCCGCTGCGCTCGATCGCCGCACGCAGCCCCTGGGTCGTCGTACTGGTCTTGGCCATGCCGTCCATCCTACGGGGGCGCACTGACTGCGAGGCACCGCTCGGCGCCCTCCGCCCGGGTCGGAAACGTCTCAGTAGGCGGGGAGCGTGCGAGGGCCCAGGTCGTCGCGGGCGGGCGGCGGGGCCAGCCGTACGGAGGCGCCGAGCACGCTCACGCCCTGGGTGGCGACCACGACGGGCTCGAGGGTGACCGCGACCACCTCGGGGTGGTCGTCGACCAGCCGGGAGACGCGCAGCAGCAGCTCCTCCAGGGCCGGGGTGTCGACGGGGGCGGAGCCGCGCCAGCCGAACAGCAGCGGTGCCGTGCGGATGGACCGGACCAGGGTGGTCGCCTCGCGGTCGGTGACCGGGATCAGCCGGTGCGCCATGTCGCCGAGCAGCTGGGAGGGCGCCCCGGCGAGGCCGAAGGAGAGCACCGCTCCGGCGGCGGGGTCGATCACGGCGCGTACGACGGTGTCCACCCCGCGCGGTGCCATGCCCTGCACCACCGGGCGCAGCGCCTCCGGCCTGCCGAACAGTTCGGTCAACTCGGTGTACGCGCGCCGCAGTTGTTCCTCGTCCGCGAGGTCGAGGCGTACGCCGCCGAGGTCCGCGCGGTGCCGCAGGTGCGGGGCGGTGGCCTTGAGGGCGACCGGGTAGCCGAGGGCGCGGGCGGCGGCGACGGCGTCCTCGGGGGTGGGGGCGGGGAGGGCGCGGCGCACCTGGATGCCGTAGCGGCCCAGCAGCTCGCAGGTCTCCTCGGTGCCGAGGGTGAGGCCCTGCCCGCGTGAGAGGAGGCCGTCGATCAGCCGGGCGGCGCCCTTCTCGTCGATGTCCTCGTACTCCGGCACCTTGCCGGGGTCGGCGGCCTCGCGTCGCCACTGCGCGTACTTCACGGCCTCGGCGAGGGCGCGGACCGCGCGTTCGGCGGCGGGGTAGGCGGGGATGAGGCGGGTGCCTGCGGGGGCGTCGGCCGCGGGGGCCGGTTCCGGTCCCGTGTCGGGTGCCGCGGTGTCCGTCGTCGCGGCACGCGCGCGGGGCGCGGTGCTCGCGGCGGCCGAGAGGGCTTCCGCGAGTCCGCCCAGTTCGACGTGCACGACCAGGACCGGCTTGGACGGGGCCCGCTCGGCCGCCGAGCGCAGCGCCTCGGCGAGCGCCGCGTCCCCGGCGGACTCCTCGCCGATCGCCGGTATCGCCGTGACCACGACCGCGTCGCACGAGTCGTCGGCCAGGGCGCGGGACAGCGCCGCGCGGAAGTCCTCGGGCGTCGCGGCGGTCGTCAGGTCCAGCGGGGGTGCGGGCCGCAGGCCCTCCGAGAGGCAGGCGTCGTAGGTCAGCACGCCCAGGGACTCGGAGTTCCCGAGGATCGCCACGCGCGGTCCGCCGGGCAGTGGCTGGCGGGCGAGCAGCAGTCCGGTGTCCACCAGCTCGGTGATGGTGGACACCCGGATCACGCCGGCCTGCCGGAGCAGCGCGGAGACCGTGGCGGGCGGCAGCCGGGTGGCGCGGACGGCGTGCCCCTGGGGGGCGGATCCGGCGCCCTGGACGACGACGAGGGGCTTCGCCGCCGCCGTACGGCGGGCCAGGCGGGTGAACTTGCGGGGGTTGCCGATCGACTCCAGGTACATCAGGACGACGTCGGTGTCCGGGTCGTCGTACCAGTACTGGAGGACGTCGTTGCCGGACACGTCCGCGCGGTTGCCGGAGGAGACGAAGGTGGACACGCCGGTGACGCCGGTGACCCCGCCGCCGCGCCGGTGCAGCCGGGAGAGCAGGGCGATGCCGATGGCGCCGGACTGGGCGAACATGCCGATGCATCCGGGGCGTGGCGGTTCGGGGGCGAGGGAGGCGTTGAGGCGGATCAGCGGGGAGTTGTTGATGACGCCGAAGGCGTTCGGCCCGATGATCCGCATGCCGTATGCGCGGGCTAGGCGCACCAGGGCCCGCTGGCGCTCGCGCCCCTCGGGGCCGCTCTCGGCGTATCCGGCGGAGAGCACCACGAGTCCCTGGACGCCGTGCTCGCCGCACTCGGCGACGACCTCGGGCACGTGCTCGGCGGGGACGGCGACGACCGCGAGGTCCACGGGCCCGTCGATGTCCCGCACGGAGCGGTACGCCGGCACGCCGTCCAGCTCCTTCACGCCTTCGGGCAGGGCGCGGTTCACGGCGTGGAGCCGCCCGGTGAACCCGGCGTCCCGGATGTTGCCGAGCACTCCGCGCCCGACCCCGCCGGGGGTGCGGCCGGCGCCGACGACGGCGACCGAGCCGGGGGCGAGCAGCCGCTGCACGGAGCGTGCCTCGGCGCGCTGTTCGCGCGCGTACTGGACGGCCAGGGAGCGGTCGGTGGGTTCCAGGTCCAGCTCCAAGCGGACGACGCCGTCCTCGAAGCTGCGCTTCTGGGTGTACCCGGCGTCCGTGAACACCTTGATCATCTTGGTGTTGGCGGGCAGCACCTCGGCGGCGAAGCGGCGGATGCCGCGCTCGCGGGCGACGGCGGCGATGTGTTCCAGCAGAGCGGAGGCCACGCCGCGGCCCTGGTGGGCGTCCTGCACCAGGAAGGCGACCTCGGCGTCGTCGGCGGGTGCGGAGGCGGGCAGCCCGTTCCCGCCGATGCGGTCGTAGCGTACGGTGGCGATGAACTCGCCGCCGATCGTGGCCGCGAGTCCCACCCGGTCCACAAAGTCGTGGTGCGTGAAGCGGTGGACGTCCTTCGCGGACAGACGCGGGTAGGGCGCGAAGAAGCGGTAGTACTTCGACTCGTCCGACACCTGCTCGTAGAAGCTGACCAGGCGCTCGGCGTCGTCAACGGTGATGGGGCGGACGCGCGCGGTGCCGCCGTCGCGCAGCACCACGTCGGCTTCCCAGTGGGCGGGGTACTCGTGCCGGTCCGACGAGGTCTGCATGGGCCCCAGAGTACGGCTCGCGTCCGGCAACGGCGCGGGGCAGTCTGTGAAGGACGGAGTACGGACCGAGGCCGCGGTCCGGCGACACCCGAAGGACGGGACACAGGACCGTCCGGGCACGCTTCACGATGTGGGAAACTGGTCTAGACAACCTGAACACCTGAAGGGCAGCAACACATGGCTGAGCGCCGCGTCAACGTCGGCTGGGCCGAGGGCCTCCACGCCCGCCCCGCCTCCATCTTCGTCCGAGCCGCCACGGCCGCAGGCGTCCCGGTGACGATCGCCAAGGCTGACGGCAACCCCGTCAACGCGGCCTCCATGCTGGCCGTCCTCGGCCTGGGCGCCCAGGGCGGCGAGGAGATCGTCCTCGCCTCCGACGCCGAGGGCGCGGACATCGCTCTCGACCGCCTGGCCAAGCTGGTCTCCGAGGGCCTCGAGGAGCTTCCCGAGACCGTCTGACGCTCGCGCGCCGGTCACCCGAAGCCGCGTCGCCCTTTCCGGGCGGCGCGGTTTCGCTTTTCCGCCGGGGAATTCCGGGCATGCGGACGCCGCACGCACGGTCAATTACCGGCGCGCCGAAAAAGGGCGTGGAAAAGAGTCCGCCCGGCGAATAACTGCTCTTTGTATACGGCTCTCGTGTTAATGCCGCAGGCCCGACATGTTTACGGCATGTTGCGAATTCCTCACACGGTCCGCGCGCTCCCCTCCGGGGCCGAACCGCAGCCGGTGCGCGCCGGTCGAGCGCTCGGCGTGCACGGCGGTGATCGCCCGCGCGCGCTCGCTGTCGCCGCGGGCCACGGCGTCCACGATCGCCCCGTGCTCCGCCCAGGACTCCACCGGGCTGACCGGCGCCTCCACCGCGTACATCCAGGCGATCTTGTGCCGCAGCTGGCTCAGCATCGACGTCAGGGCCGGGCTGGCACAGGCCTGGGCGAGCGTCTCGTGGAACCAGCCGCCCAGGGAGCGCAGGTCGTCGCTGTTGCCCCGGCGGGCCCGCTCCTGGCCCAGCCGCACCAGACCGCGCAGCACCTTCAGATGTGCCTCGGTGCGCCGCTGCGCCGCGCGGGAGGCGCCCAGCGGCTCCAGCAGCAGGCGCATCTCCAGCAGGTCGGCGGCCTCCTGCTCGGTGGGCTCGGCCACGCACGCGCCCGCGTGCCGCCGGGTCACCACGAAGCCCTCCGCCTCCAGCGTGCGCAGCGCCTCCCGGACCGGGACGCGCGAGACGCCGTAACGGCGGGCGAGCAGTTCCTCGGTGAGCCGGCTGCCGCGCTCGTAGACACCCGCGACGATGTCGTCCCGGATCGCCGAGCACACCGAATGCGCCGGAATACGCATGACCGACCTCCGCCTTAATCCCCGTGAAACGTCGACGATTGACGTGTGGTCAGTGACTCTATGGCAATGGGCCGCAATTTCCGATGGCGGGCCGGAAATCATGGATATTTTTTGGACATCGGGGCGTCCGAAACGCCGAAAGCCCCGGCTCGGTGCCGGGGCTTCGGGAAGGGAGGAGGGGGCGGGACGGCGTCAGACGTTCACGCCGTGCGCGCGCAGGTAGGCGACCGGGTCGATGTCCGAGCCGTACTCCGCGCCGGTGCGGGCCTCGAAGTGCAGATGCGGGCCGGTGACGTTGCCGGTGGCGCCCGAGAGGCCGATCTGCTGGCCGGGGGTCACGGTCTGCCCGACGGCGACGCCGATGGAGGACAGGTGGCCGTACTGGGTGTACGTGCCGTCGTGCATCCGGATGACCACCTGGTTGCCGTACGCGCCGCCCCAGCCGGCCTCGACGACCGTGCCGGAGCCGACCGAGTGGACGGAGGTGCCGCTCGCGGCGTGGAAGTCGACACCGGTGTGGCTGCCGGAGGACCACAGGGAACTGCCGGCCTGGTAGCCGGTGGAGACGTAGGAGCCGCTGATGGGCGCCACGAACGTGTTGAGGCGCTTGCGCTCGGCCTCCCGGGCGGCGCGCTCCTCGGCCTCGCGGGCCCGCACGGCCTCCGCCTCGGCCCGCTTCAGGGCGGCCGCCTCGGCCTTCTGCTCGGCGGCGGCCAGCTCGGCGGCCTGCTGCTGCGCGGCGGCCTGGGCGTCGATCTGCTCGGCGACCTCGTCGCCGAGGGTGAGGACCGGGAGTACGCCGGTCTGCTCGGCGGGGCTTTCGGCGGCGAGCGCCGGGCCCGCCAGGGTGCCGATGACGCCGGTGGTGGTGAGCGCCGCGACGCCCGCCGCGCGGGCGGTGGTGCGATGCATCCGGCTGGGACGACGATGCTTCCCGGTGGCGCGGGTCAACGCCATGAAGTGGCTGGTCCTTTCCTTCCTTCTCGCCTACCGGGTTAGCTGACGGGTTCGGAGCAGGAAGGTCTCCTACGGCCGCCCTCGCTCACGCGCGGGCGTCCGATTCACCCCAGGGACTGCACAGGTGGGTCCCCGGCTCCCCTGGCTCGCGCCGTACGGGGACTCGGCGATGACTGTCCGGTGCCGCGGATGCGGCGCACTGCCTGACGAACAGCCCGCACGACGCTAAGACGGGCGGCTTTCAAATCCCAAACCAACACGGGGTTTTGTAGCGCATCCCACAGGGCAGACAGGCAACCTCCGCCTCAATTCGGACATCAAGGGGCCCTGGTGACGCTTCGGTCACCAGGGCCCCTGCGCGTGAGTGTGCCCGCGCGGTCGTCTACTCGGCCGCCACCACGGTCACTTCGCCGATGCCCAGAGCCTCCACGGGCTCCTTGATCTGCGCCGCGTCACCGACGAGGACGGTCACCAGACGGTCCACCGGGAAGGCGTTCACGACCGCGGCGGTCGCCTCGACCGTGCCGGTCGCGGCAAGCTGCTGGTACAGCGCCGCCTGGTAGTCGTCGGGCAGGTACTGCTCGACCTGGTCGGCCAGCGTGCTCGCCACGGCCGCCGCCGTCTCGTACTTGAGCGGCGCCACGCCGACCAGGTTCTGCACGGCGACGTCCCGCTCGGCGTCGGTCAGGCCCTCCGCGGCGAGGGTGCGCAGCACCGTCCACAGGTCGTGCAGGGCGGGACCGGTGTTCGGGGTGTCGACGGAGCCGCTGATGGCGAGCATCGACGCGCCCGTGCCGTCCGGGGCGGACCGCAGCACCTGCCCGAACGCCCGTACGCCGTAGGTGTAGCCCTTCTCCTCGCGCAGGACGCGGTCCAGGCGGGAGGTGAGGGTGCCGCCCAGGCAGTACGTGCCGAGCACCTGGGCGGGCCACACGCGGTCGTGCCGGTCGGCGCCGACCCGGCCGATGAGCAGCTGGGTCTGGACCGCGCCGGGGCGGTCCACGATGACGACGCGCCCGGTGTCGTCGGCGGTCACCGGCGGCACCGGCCGCGGCTCGGCCGAGGAGCCGGTCCAGGAGCCGAGGGTGTCGCCGAGCAGGGCGTCCAGGTCGATGCCGGTGAGGTCGCCGACCACCACGGCGGTGGCCGTGGCCGGGCGGACGTGCCGCTCGTAGAAGGCGCGCACGGCCGCCGCGTCGATCTTCGCGACCGTGTCCTCGGTGCCCTGGCGCGGCCGCGACATGCGCGCGGACGCCGGGAACAGCTCCTTGGACAGTTCCTTCGCGGCGCGCCGGGACGGGTTGGCCAGCTCGTGCGGGATCTCGTCCAGCCGGTTGCGGACCAGCCGCTCGACCTCGCTGTCGGCGAACGCGGGCGCGCGCAGCGCGTCGGCGATCAGGCCGAGGCCCTTCTCCAGACGGGAGGCCGGGACCTCCAGGCTGAGCCGGACGCCGGGGTGGTCGGCGTGCGCGTCGAGGGTGGCGCCGCAGCGCTCCAGCTCGGCGGCGTACTCCTCGGCGGAGTGCTTGTCGGTGCCCTCGGAGAAGGCGCGCGCCATGATCGTGGCGACGCCGTCCAGGCCGGTGGGCTCGGCGTCCAGCGGCGCCGCCAGGAGCACCTCGACGGCGACGACCTGCTGACCGGGGCGGTGGCAGCGCAGCACCGTCAGGCCGTTGTCGAGGGTCCCGCGCGTGGGGGCGGGGAACGCCCACGGCTTGGCGTCGCCCGGCTGCGGCTGCGGGTGGAAGTCCATCGTGGCGAGCTCGGTCACTTGGCCGCCTCCTCGTTGTCGTCGGCGGCTTCCACGGTCGCCGCGGATTCCGGGTCCTCGGTGCCCTCCACGTCCTCGGGCTGCTCGGGGCTGAGCGGCTCGTAGACGAGCACCGCGCGGTTGTCGGGGCGCAGGCGGGCCTTGGCGACCTCCTGGACCTCCTCCGGCGTCACCTCCAGCACCCGCTGGACGGCGGTGAGGGCGAGCTGCGGGTCGCCGAACAGCACGGCGAACCGGCACAGTTCGTCGGCGCGGCCGGCGACCGTGCCGAGCCGGTCCAGCCACTCGCGCTCCAACTGGGCCTGGGCGCGCTCCATCTCCTCGGCGGTGGGGCCCTCCTCGGCGAACCGGGCCAGCTCCTCGTCGATGGCGGCCTCGATGACCGGCACCTCGACGTCGCCGGAGGTCTTCACGTCCAGCCAGCCCAGCGAGGGCGCCCCGGCGAGGCGCAGCAGGCCGAAGCCGGCCGCGACGGCCGTGCGGTCCCGGCGGACGAGCCGGTTGTACAGACGGGAGGACTCGCCGCCGCCCAGGACGGTGAGCGCCAGGTCGGCGGCGTCGCACGCGCGCGTGCCGTCGTGCGGGAGGCGGTAGGCGGCCATCAGGGCGCGCGCCGGGACCTCCTCCTCGACGACCTCGCGCAGCTGCTCGCCGATGATCTCGGGCAGCGAGCCGTCGCGCGGGGCGGGCTTGCCGTCGTGCGAGGGGATGGAACCGAAGTACTTCTCGATCCACGCGAGAGTCTGCTTCGGGTCGATGTCACCGACCACCGAGAGCACCGCGTTGTTCGGCGCGTAGTAGGTGCGGAAGAACGCGCGGGCGTCCTCCAGCGTCGCCGCGTCCAGGTCGGCCATCGACCCGATCGGCGTGTGGTGGTACGGGTGGCCCTCCGGGTAGGCGAGGGCGGTGAGCTTCTCGAACGCGGTGCCGTAGGGCACGTTGTCGTAGCGCTGGCGGCGCTCGTTCTTGACGACGTCCCGCTGGTTCTCCATCGACTCGTCGTCGAGGGCGGTCAGCAGGGAGCCCATGCGGTCGGCCTCCAGCCAGAGCGCGAGCTCCAGCTGGTGGGCGGGCATGGTCTCGAAGTAGTTGGTGCGCTCGAAGCTGGTGGTGCCGTTGAGCGAGCCGCCCGCGCCCTGCACCAGTTCGAAGTGGCCGTTGCCCTTCACCTGGGCGGAGCCCTGGAACATCAGGTGCTCGAAAAGGTGAGCCAGGCCGGTACGGCCCTTGACCTCGTGGCGCGAGCCGACGTCGTACCAGAGGCACACCGCCGCGACCGGGGTCAGGTGGTCCTCGGAGAGCACCACGCGCAGACCGTTGGCCAGGCGGTGCTCGGTCGCTGTCAGGCCGCCGGAGCCTGCCTCGGCTGTGGCCGTGTGACCCATGGGCATGTACGTCCCTTCGATCGCGGATGCGGTGGGTGAGACCGCTGGTTTCCTGCCGTCCTGCCACTGTATGCAAGCGTGCGGACCGTCTGCGAAGTTCCCGGACCGCGTACGCCGAGAGCGAGAGGGGGCTTACCCGGCGTGAGGGCGTAGCCTGCGGGGCAGCAGGGGGGCCGGGCGGACTGCGCCGGGTCCCGCTCCGCGTTGTCAGTGCCGCGGTCCACAATGGTCCGCGTCAGATCCCGTTCACCACGCTTCAGCAAGGAGCCAGGCAGCGATGGCCCGCCGCAGCACGAAGACCCCGCCGCCCGACGACTCGTACGAGGAGAAGATCCTCGACATCGACGTCGTCGACGAGATGCAGGGCTCCTTCCTCGAGTACGCGTACTCGGTCATCTACTCCCGAGCCCTGCCGGACGCACGCGACGGTCTCAAGCCGGTGCACCGCCGCATCGTCTACCAGATGAACGAGATGGGCCTGCGCCCGGAACGCGGCTATGTGAAGTGCGCCCGCGTGGTCGGCGAGGTCATGGGCAAGCTGCACCCGCACGGCGACGCGTCGATCTACGACGCCCTGGTGCGCATGGCCCAGCCCTTCTCGATGCGCGTGCCCCTGGTGGACGGCCACGGCAACTTCGGCTCCCTGGGCAACGACGACCCGCCGGCGGCCATGCGGTACACCGAGTGCCGGATGGCCGCGGCCACGGGTCTGATGACCGAGTCCATCGAAGAGGACACGGTCGACTTCGGTCCGAACTACGACGGCCAGGAGCAGGAGCCGGTCGCCCTGCCCGCCGCGTTCCCGAACCTCCTGGTGAACGGCGCCTCCGGCATCGCGGTCGGCATGGCCACCAACATGCCGCCGCACAACCTCGGCGAGGTCATCGCCGCCGCCCGCCACCTCATCCGGTATCCGAACGCCGATCTCGACGCGCTGATGAGGCACGTCCCGGGACCCGACCTGCCCACCGGCGGCCGGATCGTCGGCCTGTCGGGCATCCGCGACGCCTACGAGACGGGCCGCGGCACGTTCAAGATGCGCGCGACGGTGTCCGTGGAGACCGTCACGGCCCGCCGCAAGGGCCTGGTCGTCACCGAGCTGCCCTTCACGGTCGGCCCGGAGAAGGTGATCGCCAAGATCAAGGACCTGGTCGGCTCGAAGAAGCTCCAGGGCATCGCCGACGTCAAGGACCTCACCGACCGTGAGCACGGGCTGCGCCTGGTCATCGAGATCAAGAACGGCTTCGTGCCGGAGGCCGTCCTGGAGCAGCTGTACAAGCTGACCCCGATGGAGGAGTCCTTCGGCATCAACAACGTGGCGCTGGTGGACGGCCAGCCGCTGACGCTGGGCCTGAAGGAGCTGCTGGAGGTCTATCTCGACCACCGCTTCGAGGTCGTCCGCCGCCGCTCCGAGTTCCGCCGCGGCAAGCGGCGCGACCGCCTGCACCTGGTCGAGGGCCTGCTGACGGCCCTGGTGGACATCGACGAGGTCATCCGGCTGATCCGCTCCAGCGAGAACTCCGCGCAGGCCAAGGAGCGCCTGATGGAGCGCTTCTCGCTGAGCGAGGTGCAGACCCAGTACATCCTCGACACGCCGCTGCGCCGGCTCACCAAGTACGACCGGATCGAGCTGGAGGCGGAGAAGGACCGGCTCAACACCGAGATCGAGGAGCTGACCCGGATCCTGGAGTCCGACGCGGAGCTGCGCAAGCTGGTCTCCACCGAACTGGCCGCGGTGGCCAAGAAGTTCGGCACCGAGCGGCGTACGGTCCTGCTGGAGTCCGCGGGCGCCCCGGCCGCCGCCGTGCCGCTGCAGGTGGCGGACGACCCGTGCCGGGTGCTGCTGTCCTCGACGGGTCTGCTGGCGCGTACGGCCAACGCCGAGCCGTTCGCGGAGGACGCCGACGGCAAGCGCGCCAAGCACGACGTGATCGTCTCGGCGGTGCCGGCCACGGCCCGTGGCGAGGTCGGCGCGGTGACGTCGTCCGGGCGGCTGCTGCGGATCAGCGTCGTCGACCTGCCCCAGCTGCCGGAGACGGCGGCGGCGCCCACCCTCTCGGGCGGCGCGCCGCTGGCGGAGTTCGTCACCCTGGAGGACGACGAGACGGTCGTCTGCCTGACCACCCTCGACGAGTCCTCCCCCGGTCTGGCGCTGGGCACGGAGCAGGGCGTGGTCAAGCGGGTGGTGCCGGACTACCCGGCGAACAAGGAGGAGCTGGAGGTGATCACCCTCAAGGAGGGTGACCGGATCGTCGGCGCGGTGGAATTGCGCACCGGCGAGGAGGACCTGGTCTTCATCACCGACGACGCCCAGCTGCTGCGGTACCAGGCCTCCCAGGTCCGCCCGCAGGGCCGGCCGGCGGGCGGTATGGCGGGCATCAAGCTCGCCGACGGCGCGAAGGTCATCGCCTTCACGGCGGTGGACCCGGCCGCCGACGCGGTGGTGTTCACCGTCGCGGGCTCGCGCGGCACGCTGGACGACTCCGTGCAGACGACCGCCAAGCTGACCCCGTTCGACCAGTACCCGCGCAAGGGCCGTGCCACGGGCGGCGTGCGCTGCCAGCGGTTCCTGAAGGGCGAGGACTGCCTGTCCTTCGCCTGGGCGGGCGCCACCCCGGCACGGGCGGCCCAGAAGAACGGCTTGCCGGCCGACCTGCCCGAGATGGATCCGCGCCGCGACGGCTCGGGCGTGTCGCTGCAGAAGAAGGTGGCGGCGGTGGCCGGGCCGGTCTAGAACCCCTGGTCCGCGCCGGGTTCCGGGTCGTACTCGGCGTACGCCTCGGGGCCCGGCTCCTCCGGGTCCCGGACGTAGCGCAGGACGCCCCACATGCCGTGCTCGTCGGCGGTGTGCGGGGCGTCGTCGCGGCAGGCCTCCAGCTCCTTGCCGAGGAGCGGGGCGTCGATGCCGGAGCCGATCAGGACGAGCTGGGTGAGCCGTTCGGCGTCAGACGCCCAGCGCTCCGGGTAGAACCGGAGGAACCGGCCCACCGCGTGGACGGCGTACCGGTTGCGGGGGTCGTGGGCGCCGAAGTCGACGTACCCCTTGATCCGGTAGAGCCCTTCGGGCCTGCTGTCGAGGAACCGCATCAGGCGTCGGGGGTCGAGGGGGCGGTCGGAGACGAAGGACAGGCTGTCGTAGGCGGTGTGCAGATGGCCCGCGTGGCCGTGCGTCTCGCCGGGCACGTCCTGGTGCTCGTCCGCGTGCAGGTCGTCGTGCAGGTCGTCGAAGGACAGCTGCCCGACGCGCTCCTCGCTCGGCCGGCAGTCGAACAGGAACTCCGGGTCGATCCGGCCGTAGGTCGCGGGCACGACGGCGGCCCGGTCGGTGAGGGTGCGGACCAGGCCGAGGACACGTTCGGCGTCCGGGGTCCGGTCCAGCTTGTTGACCACGACGAGGTCGGCGAGGGCGAGGTGCCGGTCGATCTGGGGGTGCTTCGCGCGGGTCTCGTCGAACTCCGCGGCGTCGACGACCTCCACGAGACCGCCGTAGACCACCCGCGGGTTCTCGCTGGCGAGCAGCATGCGGACGAGTTCCTGCGGCTCGGCCAGGCCGCTGGCCTCGATCACGATGACGTCGATGCCGGTCTCGGGCCGGGCGAGCCGGTCGAGGTAGAGGTCCAGCTCACTGGCGTCGACGGCGCAGCACAGGCATCCGTTGCCGAGCGAGACGGTGGAGTCGCCGAGCGCCCCGGCCACGGCCATGGCGTCGATCTCGATGGCGCCGAAGTCGTTGACGACGGCGCCGATACGGCTGCCGCCGCTGCGGTGGAGCAGATGGTTGAGGAGTGTCGTCTTGCCGGAGCCCAGGAATCCGGCGAGGACGACGACCGGGATCTGCTGCGGCCTCGGGCTCTGCCCCAACGTGCGACCTCTCTCCTACCGGCGCGGGCCCCGGCGCGCGGCCCGGCGCGTGTGCGAGCACTGACTGCGGCCCCCAGAATACGAGCGCCGGCGCGGACCCCGGCGCGGTCGGGAGGTCATCGGGGACGAAGTCAGGTTAGGCTCACCTGTGTGAGTACGTGCGCGACCGTCTCCGAGAGTCTCGGCGAGCCCATTTCCGGAACCGCGGCGACCGCCAGGACCTGGCTCCTGGTGGAACAGCCCGGTCCGTGGGGCGCCAGGGCGCTCACTTCGAGCCACCTGGACCCCGCGCTGGGCCGCGCGCTGGAGGCCGCCGCGAAGGGCACCGGCGTGCGCATCGCGCTCATCCGCCGCCCGGGCCGCCACGCGGACTGCCACACGACGTCCGTACGCCGGGTGTACGCCACCCACACCATGCCGGGCAACGCCTGGCTGCGCACCGCCACGACCACCGACCCCCGGCAGCTCCTCGATCTGGACTTCGCCGCCCTCGGCCGGGGCGACCACCACACCTTCGACACCGCGCTGCGGGGCCGGCCCCACACCGGCGGCCCGCTCGCCCTGGTGTGCACCAACGGCAAGCGCGACCGCTGCTGCGCCCTGCTCGGCCGCCCGCTCGCCGCCGAGCTGGCCGCGTCCGGGGTGGAGGGCGTCTGGGAGGTCACCCATCTGGGCGGTCACCGCTTCTCGCCGACGCTGCTCGTCCTGCCGTACGGCTACGCGTACGGCCGGGCCGACGCCCGCGGCGTCAAGGAAGTGCTGCACGCCGTCCAGGAGGGCCGGATCGTCGTCGAGGGATGCCGGGGCGGATCGGCCTGGGAGCGGCCCGGCCAGGCGGCCGAGCTGGCCGTGCGGAGGGCGGTGGGCGAGTACGCGGCGGACGCGCTGAGCGTCGTACGCACCGAGAGCGCCGTACGGACGGACGGTGCGGCCCCGCGCTGGGAGGTGACCGTCGCCCACGTG
The DNA here is from genome assembly GCF_001905845.1 of Streptomyces sp. TSRI0107. Taxonomy (GTDB): domain Bacteria; phylum Actinomycetota; class Actinomycetes; order Streptomycetales; family Streptomycetaceae; genus Streptomyces. The sequence goes on from NZ_LIVZ01000002.1 coordinate 600,878, forward strand.
GACGGCCGCTGCTGGCGTGTCCTGGTGGCACAGGGGGCCTCCGAGCCGCCCCGCCCCGAGAGCTGCGGCACGTCGGTCCTGGGCGCCCCCGCGCGGATGGACGTCCTGGCGCTGCGCGAACTGACCCCGGCGGCCCTCGCGAGCTGACCTCCGCGCGGGAGGGAGATCCCGGCACCCCACTACGGCGCAGGGCGCCCGTCCACGTACCGTCGTGGGTATGAGCCCCACGTCCCCCGCCCGCCGCCTGCGCCTCGGCCTGCCGCGCCGGGTGTTCTCGCAGGTGCTGCTGATGCAGGTGGCGATCGCCGCGGGAGTCGCGGTGCTCGCGACCGGGCTGTTCCTCGCGCCGCTCAGCGACCAGCTGGACGACCAGGCCATGCGCCGGGCGCTCGCGATCGCGCAGACCACCGCGGCCCAGCCACGGCTCGCCGAGGAGGTCCGTAGCACACCGCCGACCCCCGGCGGACCCGTCCAGCGGGAGGCCGAGCGGATCCGGAAGGCCACCAGGGCCGAGTACATCGTGGTGATGGACACGCGCGGGGTGCGCTGGTCGCACACCGAGCCGGCGGAGATCGGCCGGCACGTCTCCACCGACCCCAGCGAGGCGCTCTCCGGCCGGGAGGTCATGGAGATCGACGAGGGCACCCTCGGCCGCTCCGCGCGCGGCAAGGTGCCGTTGCGCGACGGCGACGGCGAGATCGTGGGTGCGGTGTCGGTCGGCATCGCGTACGACAGTGTCCGCGCGCGGCTCATCCACGCGATCCCGGAGCTGCTGGCGTACGCCGGGGGCGCCCTGGCCGTGGGCGCGCTGGCCTCCTGGCTGATCTCGCGCCGGGTGCAGCGGCAGACCCGCGACCTGGCCTTCTCCGACATCGCGGCGCTGCTCGCGGAGCGCGAGGCGATGCTGCACGGCATCCGGGAGGGGGTCGTCGCCCTGGACCGCGCGGGCCGGGTCCGCCTGCTGAACGACGAGGCGCAGCGCCTGCTGGGCATCGGCGACGAGGCCGTGGGCCGCTCCCCCGACGAGGCGCTGGGCGAGGGGCGTACGGCCGACGTGCTGGCCGGGCGGGTGGCGGGCACCGATCTGCTCACCGTGCGCGGGCAGCGGGTGCTGGTCGCCAACCGGATGCCCACCGGCGACGGAGGGGCCGTCGCCACCCTGCGGGACCGCACCGAGCTGGAGCAGCTGGGCCGGGAGCTGGACTCCACGCGCGGCCTGATCGACGCGCTGCGCGCCCAGGACCACGAGCACGCCAACCGGATGCACACGCTGCTGGGGCTGCTCGAGCTGGAGATGTACGACGACGCGGTGGAGTTCGTCGGCGAGGTGGTCGGCGATCACCGGGCCACCGCGGAACAGGTCACCGAGAGGATCGAGGACCCGCTGCTCGCCGCCCTGCTGGTCGGCAAGGCGACCGTAGCGGCCGAGCGGGGGGTCGCGCTGCGGCTCTCCGGCCGCACCCGGCTGCCGGACCGGCTGGTCGACGCCCGGGGACTGGTCACGATCGTGGGCAACCTGGTCGACAACGCCCTGGACGCCGTCGCGGGCACGCCGCACGCGCGCGTGGAGGTCGAGTTGCAGGCCGAGGGGCGTGCCGCCGTGCTCGCGGTGCGGGACACGGGGCCCGGGATCCCGGCGGAGCGGCGCGAGGTCGTCTTCACCGAGGGATGGTCGACGAAGGAGCCGCCCGCCCACCGCAAGCGCGGCATCGGGCTGTCCCTGGTCCGGCGGCTGGCCGAGCGGCAGGGCGGTTCGGTGACGGTGGGCGAGGCGCCCGGCGGGGGCGCGGAGTTCGTCGTCGTCCTGCCCGAGGCGCTGGCCGAGCCGGGGCCGCGGCCCGCCCTGACCGTGCCGTCCGCCGCGCGGACCACCGAGGAGGAGTCACGATGATCGAGGTCCTGGTCGTGGACGACGACACCAGGGTCGCGCGGGTGAACGCCGCGTACGTCGAGAAGGTGCCGGGCTTCCATGTCGCCGGGGAGGCGCACCAGGCCGCGGAGGCGCTGCGGCTGCTGGAGACGCTGCCGCACGTGGATCTGGTCCTCATGGACCACTATCTGCCCGACGGGACGGGCCTGGCGGTGGTGCAGGAGATGCGCCGGCGCGGGCACCAGACCGACGTGATCATGGTGACGGCGGCCCGCGACGTGGCGACCGTGCAGGCGGCGATGCGGCACGGCGCGCTGCAGTACCTGGTCAAGCCGTTCGCCTTCGCCGGTCTGCGCGCCAAGCTGGAGGCGTACGCGCAGCTGCGCCGGACCCTCGACGGGGGCGGCGAGGCGGAGCAGGCCGAGGTGGACCGCATCTTCGGCGCGTTGTCCGCGTCGTCGGAGCCGGATCTGCCGAAGGGCCACTCCCCCACCACCGCGGAGCTGGTCCGTCAGTCCCTGATGAACGCGGAGGGCCCGCTGTCGGCGCTGGAGATCGCCGAGCGGACCGGGGTGAGCCGGCAGACCGCGCAGCGCTATCTGAAGCTCCTGGAGCGCACCGGACGGGCCACGCTGACCCTCAGGTACGGCGACGCGGGCCGCCCGGAACACCGTTACGTGTGGGCGACCCGCGCCTGACGCACGGCCCAGGGGCGGGGGAAGGACCGTGCCCCCAGGGGTACGGACGCGGGCCGCCGTTTTCTCGACGGCTGCCCGGCCTCACGCCGCTCCGGCCCCCGTGAGCGAGCGCACCTCCGTCTCCGCGTGTCCGGCCTCGTCCGGGGTCTCCGCCGAGGTGACCGTGCCGAGCCAGCCGGCGAGGAACCCCAGCGGGATGGAGACCAGTCCCGGGTTCTGGAGCGGGAAGAGCTGGAAGTCGGCGCCGGGGAACAGCGCGTCCGGGCCGCCCGAGACCACGGGCGACAGCAGCATCAGCGCCACCGCCGGGATCAGCCCGCCGTAGACGGCCCAGACGGCGCCCCGGGTGGTGAAGCCGCGCCAGAACAGCGAGTAGAGCAGCACCGGCAGGTTCGCGGACGCGGCGACGGCGAAGGCGAGACCGACCAGGAAGGCGACGTTGAGGTCGCGGGCGAGCAGTCCGAGGGCGATGGCGACGGCGCCGATGCCGACCGCCGCGACCCGTGCGACGGCCACCTCGCCGCGGGGCTCGCCCCGCTTGCGGCGCAGCGACGCGTACAGGTCGTGGGCGACGGACGCCGAGGAGGCGAGGGTGATGCCGGCGACCACGGCGAGGATGGTGGCGAAGGCGACGGCGGCGACGATCGCGAAGAGAACCGTTCCACCGGTGGAGCCCGCGCCGCCGCCGAGGTCCAGCGCCAGCAGGGGAACCGCCGTGTTCCCGGCCGCGTTGGAGGCGCGTACGGCGTCCGGGCCCACGATCGCGGCCGCGCCGAAGCCGAGGACGATCGTCATCAGGTAGAAGCCGCCGATGAGCCCGATCGACCAGACGACCGAGCGCCGCGCGGCCCGTGCGGTGGGCACGGTGTAGAAGCGGGACAGGATGTGCGGCAGCCCGGCGGTGCCGAGCACCAGCGCGAGGCCGAGGCTGATGAAGTCGAGGCGGGCGGTCCAGTCCTCGCCGTACGCCAGCCCGGGGGCCAGGAAGGCCGTGCCGTGGCCGCTGCGGTCCGCGGCGGTGCGCAGCAGCTGGTCGAAGTCGCCGTGGAACCGCAGCAGTACGAGCACGGTCAGCGTGATCGTCCCGCCCAGCAGCAGGACGGCCTTCACGATCTGGATCCAGGTGGTGGCCCGCATCCCTCCCAGCGACACGTAGATCACCATCAGCGCGCCGACCCCGATGACGGTCCAGGCCCGCGCGGCTCCGCTCGTCCCGCCCAGCAGCAGCGCGACCAGGCTGCCCGCCCCGACCATCTGCGCCACCAGGTACAGAACGGACACGGCGACCGAGGAGGTTCCCGCCGCGATCCGCACCGGCCGCTCCCGCATCCGCGCGGCGACCACGTCGGCAAGGGTGAACCGCCCGCAGTTGCGCACCAGTTCGGCGACCAGGAAGAGCACCACCAGCCACGCGACCAGGAAGCCCACCGAGTACAGCAGCCCGTCGTAGCCGAAGAGCGCGATGAGGCCGGAGATGCCGAGGAAGGAGGCGGCCGACATGTAGTCGCCCGCGATGGCAAAACCATTCTCCATCGGCGAGAACAGCCGCCCGCCCGCGTAGAACTCCTCGGCCGATCCCTGCCGGTGACGGCTCACCCACGTCGTGATCCCGAGCGTGACCGCGACGAACCCGCTGAACAGCACCAGGGCCAGCGTCTGATGATCGCCCGTCATGAGGCACCGCCCCGGAGCCCGCGCGTCAGTTCCTGGGTGTCCCAGCGCAGTTCGAGCGCCGCGCGGTCCCTGCGCAGCCGGGCGTGCCGGGCGTACGCCCAGGTGAGCAGGAAGGTGGAGAGGAACTGCCCGAGCCCGGCCACCATGGCCACGTTCACCGCGCCCGCCACCGGCCGCGCCATGAACCCGGGCGCGGTGGTGGCGGTCACGACGTACCCCACGTACCAGGCGAGGAAGGCGGCGGACGCCGGCACCACGAACCTCCGGTACCGGCTGCGCACCTCCTGGAAGGCGGCGCTGCGCTGCACCTCCAGATAGACGGCCGCGGCGTCCACCGCGCCGTCCTCGCGCCGCTCCGCCCGCTCGGGGCGCGCGGAGGGCACGGTGTTCGCGGGTGTCGCGTCCGCCTCGCCCCAGCCGGAGGCGAGCGCGTCGTACCAGGGGTCGTCGTACCTTGCGTGCATGCCCAAGGATGGACAGAACGGGAAGATCCGTGACTCTTCTTCTCCCCGCTCTTCACCCCATCAGGTGACGGGCCTCCCGGCTAGGCGTCGATGCGCGAGCGGTCCAGCGTCGCCGCCGAGCTGGAGATGAACTCCTTGCGCGGCGCCACGTCGTTGCCCATCAGAAGGTCGAAGACCTGCTCGGCGGCGTCCAGGTCGGAGAGGTTGATCCGGCGCAGGGTGCGGTGGCGCGGGTCCATGGTGGTCTCGGCCAGCTGGTCGGCGTCCATCTCGCCCAGACCCTTGTAGCGCTGGATGGTGTCCTTGTAGCGGACGCCCTTGCTCTGGAACTCCATGAGCTTGTCGCGCAGTTCACGGTCCGAGTACGTGTACACGTACTTGTCCTGGCCCTTCTTGGGCTGGATCAGCTCGATCCGGTGCAGCGGCGGCACCGCCGCGAACACCCGGCCGGCCTCGACCATGGGCCGCATGTAGCGGTGGAACAGCGTGAGCAGCAGGGTCCGGATGTGCGAGCCGTCGACGTCGGCGTCGGTCATCATGATGATCTTGCCGTAGCGGGCGGCGTCGATGTCGAAGGTCCGCCCGGAGCCCGCCCCTATGACCTGGATGATCGCGCCGCACTCGGCGTTCTTCAGCATGTCGGTCACGGACGACTTCTGGACGTTGAGGATCTTGCCGCGGATCGGCAGCAGCGCCTGGAACTCGGAGTTCCGGGCGAGCTTGGCGGTGCCGAGCGCGGAGTCGCCCTCGACGATGAACAGCTCGCTGCGGTCCACGTCGTCGCTGCGGCAGTCGGCGAGCTTCGCGGGCAGCGAGGACGACTCCAGGGCCGTCTTGCGGCGCTGCGCGTCCTTGTGCTGGCGGGCGGCGATACGGGTCCGCGCGGCGGCGACGGCCTTCTCCAGGACCACCCTGGCCTGCTGGGCGGCGTCACGCTTCGTGGCCGTCAGGAACGCCTTCAGCTCCTTGCTGACCACGTTGTTCACGATGCGGCGGGCCGCCGAGGTGCCGAGCACCTCCTTGGTCTGCCCCTCGAACTGCGGCTCGGCGAGCCGCACGGTGACGACCGCGGTCAGGCCCTCCAGGGCGTCGTCCTTGACGATGTCGTCCTCGGCGACGCGCAGCAGCTTCTTCGCCCGCAGCACCTCGTTCATCGTCTTGGCGATCGCCTGCTCGAAGCCGGCGACATGGGTGCCGCCCTTGGGGGTGGCGATGATGTTGACGAAGGACTTGACGGTCGTCTCGTAGCCGGTGCCCCAGCGCAGGGCGACGTCGACGCCGAGTTCCCGGGTGACCTCGGTGGGCGTCATCTGGCCGTGCTCGTCGAGGACCGGGACCGTCTCCTTGAACGTGCCCTGTCCGGAGAAGCGGAGCACGTCGCAGACCGGCCGGTCGGACGCGAGGAACTCGCAGAACTCGCTGATGCCGCCGTCGAAGCGGAAGGACTCCTCGCCCTTGCTGCCGCCCTCGCCGAGGCCGTACTCGTCACGGACGACGATGGTCAGGCCGGGCACGAGGAACGCGGTCTGGCGGGCCCGCTGGTGCAGGTTCTCCAGGGAGAGCTTGGCGTCCTTGAGGAAGATCTGGCGGTCGGCCCAGTACCGCACGCGGGTGCCGGTGCGGGTCTTGGGGATCTTCTTCGCCTTGCGCAGACCGCCCTTGGCCTCGAACCGGGCGTCCGGGCCGACGGCGGCGAAGGCGCCCGGCACACCGCGCCGGAAGCTGATGGCGTGCGTGTGGCCGTTGCGGTCGACCTCGACGTCCAGCCGCGCGGAGAGGGCGTTCACCACGGAGGCGCCGACGCCGTGCAGACCGCCGGAGGCCGCGTAGGAGCCGCCGCCGAACTTGCCGCCGGCGTGCAGCTTGGTCATGACGACCTCGACGCCGGACAGGCCGGTCTTGGGTTCGACGTCGACCGGGATGCCACGGCCGTTGTCGCGGACCTCCACCGAGCCGTCGTCGTGGAGGATCACCTCGATGTGGTCGCAGTAGCCGCCCAGGGCCTCGTCGACGGAGTTGTCGATGATCTCCCACAGGCAGTGCATCAGACCGCGGCTGTCGGTCGATCCGATGTACATGCCCGGGCGCTTGCGGACGGCCTCCAGCCCCTCGAGGACGAGCAGGTGCCGAGCGGTGTAGTTGGAACCGTCCCGGTCTGCTCCTGCCAGCAGCGCTGTGGACGGCACGGACGTCTCGGCGGTCACGCGGTTCGCTCCTCGCTGAATTTCAGATGGGGCCCGTCTGGGTAAGGCCTGGCTTCGGTTGCCGCTCAGAGGGTACCGAGGCCTGGTAGAGCCGTTGTAACGCCACCCTCGTCTGAACTCAGACTAGTCCAGAGTCGTATGCGTGTTCGATCCCTCGATGGAGTGAAGTACATATCACGTTCCATTGGAGGCATGAACCATTTAGGCTCCGGGCACGTCCTCATGAACAAACCGGCAACCCGGCCGGGAGGACCGAGACCGACAAGACAACCGCGCGAAACCGTACGACACACAGACACGCACTACGGCACATTCGCCGCCAACCGGCAGCAGCCAGCCGCCTCGGAAAAAATCTTTCGAGGAAAAGCCGCGAGCGGGAACGTTTTGGGGCTGGTTGGATGTTGACCCTGGTACGACAGCTCGTCGAGCTAGAGAAGAGGCGACGTGACTACTGTTCTGACCCCCGCGAGCCCGCTGACGGCCGCTGATCGCTGCGACCGCTGCGGCGCCCAGGCATACCTGCGCGTCGTCCTGCTCAGCGGCGGAGAGCTGCTCTTCTGCGCCCACCACGGCCGCAAGTTCGAGCCGGAACTCAAGAAGATCGCCGCTGAGATACAGGACGAGACGGAGCGGCTCACCTCCGTTCCCGGCAACGCCTCCGAAGAAGAGCGCTGACACACAGCGTCCACGACGAGCCAGTGCCGGCCCAGGCCGGTGAACGGGCGGCCGACCCCGGACATGGGGTCGGCCGCCCGTCGTCCTACCCGGCCGGGCCGCTCAGGCTCCGTCAGGCGCTGTCATCGCTCTCCTGGTGCGCGCGGTCCCAGCCCAGCTGCCGCAGCGCGTCGGAGATGCGTGTGTAGACACCGGGGCTGTTGGGCTGCCCGCAGCCGCTCCCCCAGGACACCAGTCCGATGAGCCTGCCCTGGGCCACCAGCGGCCCGCCGCTGTCCCCCTGGCAGGAATCCCGGCCGCCCGCCGCCTCCCCGGCGCACACCATGGCCCGGGAGAGATAACTGCCGTCGCTACCGCCCGGATAAGCCGTCTCGCAGAGCGTGTCGGGCAGCACATGCACCTGAGCGGCCCGCAGGCCGTACGCGTAGTCGCCGGTGCCCGTGGCATCCCCCCAGCCGTAGACGGTGGCTCCCGTACCGGGCTCGTACGCCGGGTACCCCGCACCGGCCATCCCGACCACCGCGCCCTGGGGCAGCGACTCGGCGAGGCTGAGCACCGCGAAGTCCCCGGCGTTGCTGCCGTCGTCGTAGGCGGGATTCACCCAGCTCTGGCGCACCGCTATCTCCTGGCCCTGGGTGGTACGCAGATCCGTTCGCCCGGCGATGATCTTGAGGTCGCGCACCTGGTTCGGCGGCGCGCCCAGGACGTCCTCGGCGAGGCAGTGTGCCGCCGTGAGCACCGTGGTCGGGCCGACCGCCACGCCGCCGCAGAACTGTCCCGACCGCGTACCCCCGAACCGGTCACGGCTGGACAGCGCCACCGTCCAGGGCGCCTCGGACACGTCGACCGGGAAGCCGCCCACGACGATGCTGTCGGCGGCCGCCGGCGTGGCGGAGACCAGCGGTGCCAGCGGTATCGCGGCCGCGGCGGCCACCAGGGCCAGTGGCCGGGCCAGCGCCCGGGCAAAGGGGTGACGCATACGCACTCCTCACTCTGGGGTGGTCATGGAACACCCAGAGTGATCCAGTACACGCCGCACCGCACCCGCGCGGACCGCCACCCGGCATCCGCCCAGCACGAAGGCCCGGTCCCGCGGTGGCGGAACCGGGCCTTCGACGTCGTACGACCGCGACCTAGTCGAGGTAGTCGCGCAGCACCTGCGAACGCGACGGGTGGCGCAGCTTCGACATGGTCTTGGACTCGATCTGGCGGATGCGCTCACGCGTCACGCCGTACACCTTGCCGATCTCGTCGAGGGTCTTCGGCTGACCGTCGGTGAGACCGAAGCGCATGGAGACGACGCCCGCCTCGCGCTCGGACAGGGTGTCGAGCACCGAGTGCAGCTGCTCCTGGAGCAGCGTGAAGCTGACCGCGTCGGCCGGGACGACGGCCTCGGAGTCCTCGATGAGGTCACCGAACTCGCTGTCGCCGTCCTCGCCGAGCGGGGTGTGCAGCGAGATGGGCTCGCGGCCGTACTTCTGGACCTCGATGACCTTCTCCGGGGTCATGTCGAGTTCCTTGGCCAGCTCCTCCGGGGTGGGCTCGCGGCCCAGGTCCTGGAGCATCTGGCGCTGCACGCGCGCGAGCTTGTTGATGACCTCGACCATGTGCACCGGGATACGGATGGTGCGGGCCTGGTCGGCCATGGCGCGGGTGATCGCCTGACGGATCCACCAGGTGGCGTACGTGGAGAACTTGTAGCCCTTGGTGTAGTCGAACTTCTCGACCGCGCGGATCAGACCGAGGTTGCCCTCCTGGATGAGGTCCAGGAAGAGCATGCCGCGGCCGGTGTAGCGCTTGGCCAGCGAGACCACCAGACGGAGGTTGGCCTCCAGCAGGTGGTTCTTGGCGCGGCGCCCGTCCTCGGCGATGATCTCCAGCTCGCGCTTGAGCTTCGGGGCCAGCTTGTCGGCGTTGGCCAGCTTGTCCTCGGCGAACAGACCCGCCTCGATGCGCTTGGCCAGCTCGACCTCCTGCTCGGCGTTGAGCAGGGGGACCTTGCCGATCTGCTTGAGGTAGTCCTTGACCGGGTCGGCGGTGGCGCCGGCGGCGGCGACCTGCTGCGCCGGGGCGTCGTCCTCGTCCTCGTCGGACAGCACGAAGCCCGCGCTCTCGGCACCCTCGGGCTCGTCGCCCGGCTTGGTGTCCTCGAGTACCTCGTCCTCGAGAAGCTCGACGTCGTCCTTCTTGGCGGTGGTCTTCTTGGCCGCCGTCTTCTTGGCGACCGTCTTCTTCGCGGCCGCCTTCTTGGCGGTCGTCTTCTTGGCAGCTGCTGCCTTCTTGGCGGGTGCGGCTTCCTCGGCGGGATCGACGGCAGGCTCGGCGGGCGCGGTCGGGGCGGCCGGCGCGGCGGTGGCCTTACGGGTGGTCACCGTCTTCGCCGCGACCGCCTTGGTGGCGGTGCGCTTGGCCGGGCTCTTCGCTGCGACGCTCTTTCGGGTGCGCTTGGGTTCCGCGGCACTGACCATCAGCGTCACACCCTCTTCCTCGAGGATCTGATTGAGGCTGCGCAGTACGTTCTTCCACTGAGTGGCCGGAATCTGGTCAGCTTCGAAGGCCCGACGCACGTCATCGCCGGCGATCTGCCCCTCAGCCTTTCCCCGCTCGATGAGCGCCATGACAGAGACGGACTCGGCGATCTCCGGCGGGAGCGTACGGGATGTGCTGGCCGACACGAACAACCTCTCGGAACGTTGGAAAACGACTTCCGGCCCCGTCCACGGCGGACAGGAGCCGACCGCCGGCTTGGGAATGGGCCGACGGCGCGGGCGGGGGCCGGGAAGATGCACAGCGCCTTGAACGGCGTCCGTATTCCCTCCGCGGCTGTCACCTCTTAGGTCATCGCGTTGTTCCCCCGAGCGTTACGCCCAATCTGCGTGGCCCGAGTCACACCCCGTAAGCGGTCAAAAACGATCAGACAGTGACAGACAGGGTCGCTCGTCGTTCATCCAGGGCTGCCGTCGCGCCGTCGGACCCCGCGGATCTTGAGGATTCCGCGGGGCCCGACGAGAGACGGCCCGCCGGGCCGGACGCCGGAGGAGAGGGCGACGCCGGAGTGGGCGATGCCGGGGAGCGCCGCCGGAGAGGGAGGAAGAGGAAGGGGGGAAGCCCTCCGGCCGCGACGCCCGCGATGCCCGCGATGCCCGCTCAGTGCTCGCGCGGCGCGGGTACCACGCGCTCCACCTCGGGGTGGACGGTGAGGAGCTGCCGCATGGCCGCCTCGGCCGCCGCGCCGTCGCCCGCGGCGAGCGCGTCCACGATCCGGCCGTGGTGGGCCAGCGTCGCCTCGTTCGGCCGGTCACAGCCCGTGACCGGGCCCCCGGAGACCTGGAGGGCCGCCGAGACGATCCCGGACAGGTGCTCGAGCATGCGGTTGCCGGCGATCTGGATGAGCAGCGAATGGAACTCGGTGTCGGCGCGGGAGAAGGTGAGCGCGTCACCCTGCCCCATGGCGTGGCCCATGATCTCGACCATGTCGGACAGTCGCTGCTGGACGTCCTCACGGCCGTGACCGGCGGCCAGCCGCGCGGCGAGGGGCTCGATCGTCCAGCGCAGCTCGCTCAGCTCCCGGCGCTGGTCGTCGCGCTGCGGCCCGAAGGCCCGCCACTCGATGATGTCCGGGTCGAGCAGGTTCCAGTCGCTGACGGGACGGACCCGCGTGCCGACGTTCGGACGGGCGCTGACCAGGCCCTTGGCCTCCAGGACGCGCAGTGACTCACGGACGACGGTGCGGGAGACCTCGAAGCGCTGGCCGATCTCCTCGGGCACCAGTGGGCGGTCGGCGCCCAGATCGCCGGAAACGATCATCTGGCCCAGCTGCTGGACGAGTTGGCCGTGCAGGCCGCGGCCGCGGCTGCCCGCGGCTCGTCGGCCCACCCGGCCCAGCTCGGGGTCCGCGCCCTCCCAGGCGGGGGCCCCGACGCGGTCCGCGGGGGCGGTCTCGGCGTAGGGGTAGCGGTCGAGTTCGCCGGGGCCGGACAGGCCGGAGTCTGCGGCGCGGGCGGAGGTCATCATGGTGTGCGCAAGGGTACTCACGCATCCTTTGTCGGCGCCGTCCTCAACTCCCTTGAGGTCTTTGGTGAAAAGCACACGAAAGGGTGATCGCTCACCTCGTCGCAATTGACGCCTTATCGGAAAGAAACGGGCTTTCTGCGAGGGAGTTGTGCACAAGGGGGACCGGAAGGGCGCGGGGGGTTGTCATCGGGCCCCGCTCCGCAGGGTCGTGAGCAGATAAGCGCAGAGCAGGGCGGCCAGCGACAAGGTCAGCGCACCGCCCACGGGTTGGGCGAGCACGCCGGCCACGGCCGACAGATAACGCTCTCCCCCGAAGGGCCACTGCGACAGCAGCAGCTCGCGCAGCCGCAGCGGAAGTCCGGCCGCGCTTCGCACGGACGGTCCCGCCAGGATCTCCTGTACGAGGGGTACGACGACGACCGGTACGGCGACCACCGCCGCCAGCCCCGCCGTGGTGGACCGGAAGACACCGGCGGCTAGGACCCCGGCCCAGGCGCAGCCGATCACCAGCCCGACCCAACTCGCGCCGAGCGAGAGCCAGTCCGGGGGAACCCGGGCGAGCTCCCGTCCGTAGAAGAGATGGAGCAGTTCGGCGTCGCAGCCCACGGTGAGCACGGCCAGGACGAGCGCGGTGACGGCCGAGACCAGCAGCTTCGCCGCGAGCAGCCCCAGTCTGCGGGGCACGGTGCCGCGGTCCGCCGCCAGCGCGGGGTGGCGGAACTCGTCCCCGAAGGCCAGCGCCCCCAGCAGTCCGGCACCGAGCGCCGCGGGCGGCAGCGGCAGCTCCCGGGGCCAGGCGGCGAGCAGCCGGTGCTGCGGGGTGTGCCCGACACGGGCCAGGAGTACGGCGGTGAGAGCGGAGACGACGAGCACTACGGCCCCGGTGAGGAACCCCACGCCGATCCCGGTGGCCCGGCGCAGCTCGTAGCGCAGCGGGCGGAGGGGGCTGGGGGCGGGGCGGACGGAGATGGGGGGTGGGAGCTCGGGGAGGGATTCCGTCGGGGAGGGCGAGGGGGTCGAGCGCGAGGGGATCGAGGAGGTCGAGGGTGAGGGGGGCGGCGGGGGCGAAGGGGGCGTGTCCGGGGTGGGGGCTGGTTCGGGGAGCTCGGGTTCGTTGGGATGGGGTGCCGGTGATGCGGCTGCGGTGACTGCGTCCGGGGTCGCCGGGGCCGGGGCGGGCTGAGCGGGTTCGGCCGGGGTGGGGGTCAGCGGGGGTGTCGTTTCGTCGGCGGTTGCCGTGAGTGGCTGCGGAGGCGTCGCGTCTCCGTGCTCGGCGGTGTCCTGCTGCGTGCCGGGGGTCTGCGGGGTGTCCAGCTCGGTGCCGGGCGCCTGCGGGGTGTCCGTACCGGCGGGCTGGTCGGCGTGGTCCGGTGCGCCCGGTGGGGGTTCCGGTGGGAGCTGTGCCGTCTCTCCCGCGCCGGCGCCCATGTCGCCCACCTCGTCGGCGAGTTGGTGGACCAGGATGCCGTGCCGGAACGCGGTCTCGCCGACGTCGGCGCACGTACTGCCGTACACGGAGAGGCGGTTGCCGCCTTCCGGTACGACCTCCACGGAGCGCTGTCCGGTGCGGGCCTCCTTGGTGAGGACGGCGGCGAGGCGGGCGGCGTGCGGGGTGCGGACGGCGACCCGTGGGCGCAGCCGGGTGCGGGCGAAGTCCGCGGCCTCCTGATCGGCGACCACCCTGCCCCCGTCCAGGGTGACGACCCGGTCGGCGGTGCGCGCGGCCTCCTTGGGGTCGGCCGTGGTGACGAGGACGGTGCCGCCGTGCGCGGCGTGGGCGCGCAGCATGCCGTACAGCCAGCGGCCCTCCCGTGCGGAGAGCCCGTCGGCGGGGGCGTCGAGGACGAGGGTGTGCGGGTCGGCGAGCAGGGCGCAGGCCAGACCCAGGCGGCGGTCCACGCCCCGGGAGAGCGTGCCGAGGCGTTCGTCGCGCAGGCTGACCAGGCCGACCGCTTCGAGGACTTCGTCCGCCCGCCTGACCGGGACGCCCGCGGCGGCGCACAGCATCCGCAGATGGCCGCGGACGGTGCGCCCCGGGTGGCCCGGCACATCGCCCAGGAGGACGCCCACTTCACGCGACGGGTGGGCGATGCGGTGCAGCGGGCGCCCTCTGAAGTGGGTGACGCCACGGCCCTGTTGGAGTTCGAGCATGAGCCGCAGCACCGTCGTCTTGCCCGCGCCCGTGGCGCCGAGCAGCGTGGTGACATGGCCCGCGCGCGCCTCGAAGGAAACGTCGTCGACGGCGGGCGGAAGGTCCTTGCGGGGGTCGCTGGTCAGTCCGAAGGCCTGGATCACCTGAAGCAATTTAGCGCGCTATATACCGTTTTCCGGGCACCGAACGGCCTGTCCATGGAGCGGGCGCTCGTCTCGGGCCCTTCGGGGCGCCCGGCTCACACCTCGGGGCGCAGCATCGGAGGGTTGAGGAGCGTGGCACCGCCGGCGCGGAAGAGCTGGGCGGGGCGGCCGCCCTGGCGCGTGGTCGTACCGCCGGTGGGGACCAGGAAGCCCGGTGTGCCCGTGACCTTCCGGTGGAAGTTGCGGGGGTCGAGCGCCACGCCCCACACCGCCTCGTACACCCGGCGCAGCTCGCCGACGGTGAACTCGGGCGGGCAGAAGGCGGTGGCCAGCGACGAGTACTCGATCTTGGAGCGGGCGCGTTCCACCCCGTCCGCGAGGATCCGCGCGTGATCGAAGGCGAGCGGCGCCAAGGGGTCGCCTTCCCGGCCGTAGCCGGCCTGTTCCAGCAGTTCCTCGACCGGCGCCCAGCGGGCGTTGCTGGCGTCGCCGCCCGCGCGGGGGGCGGGCAGGTCCGGGGCGAGGGCGAGGTGGGCGACGCTGACCACCCGCATCCGGGGGTCGCGGTCCGGGTCGCCGTAGGTCGCGAGCTGTTCCAGGTGGGCGCCGTTGTCCTGGGCGGGAGCGGCGGGGTCGTGGACCCGCAGTCCGGTCTCCTCGGCCAGCTCGCGCGCCGCCGCCTGCGCCAGGTCCTCGTCGTCCCGTACGAAGCCGCCGGGCAGCGCCCAGCGCCCCTGGAACGGCGGCTCGCCCCTGCGTACCGCCAGCGCACACAGGGCATGGCGGCGCACGGTCAGCACGACCAGGTCCACGGTGACGGCGAAGGGCGGAAAGGCTGACGGGTCGTAGGGCATGCCGCGATCATAGTCGTCTGCCTGACGATAAACACTCCCTTCACAGGTCACATCGCCGGCCCCGCTCGCCGCCCCGACACCCCGGCCCGCACGCTCACACTCCCAGCTGCAGACCGTCTGCGGCCTCCTCGACCATGGCGAGGCCGAGACGGCTGACCCGTACGGAGAAGGGGGCGCCCGCCACCCGCAGGCCGGTCAGGCAGAGCTCGCCCAGGGGGGCGGTGCGCACGGGGCGCAGGGTGACCGTGCGGGCGGGGGCGTCGGGGCGGATTCCGGCCAGGGTGGTCAGCAGGAGGACTCCGGCGGCCGCGGCGGTCGCGGCCGGCCGGCACGCGGCGGGGTGGGGCAGCGGGGCACTGCCGTCGGTGCGCTGCCGGCCCGCGTACATCTCCGGCAGCCGGTGGCCGAAGGCCTCCGCCGCCGCGACGACACCGCGCAGCAGGGACGTCGCCTCCTTCTCGTAGCCGGAGGCGGCGAGGCCCGCGACGGCGATCGCCGTCTCCTGGGTGCGTACGGCGCCGCTGCGGTGGCCGAAGGGGTTGTGGCCGGGCTCCTTCGCGCCCAGTCCGCGCAGGCCCCAGCCCGAGTCCATCGCCGGGCCGCCGAGCAGTCGGGCGAGCTGTTCGGTCCGCACCCGGTCGAGCAGGCCGGGCGCGTGCTCTCCCCCGCCGAGCAGTCCGGTGTCCAGGAGGTGAGCCGCGCCCGACCCCAGGTGGGGCACGGGGCGGCCGTCCGGGGTGAGTGCGGCGGCGGGGCGTCCGCCGCCGAGGCCGTCGATCCAGAAGTCCTCGTGGAACGCCGTCCGCAGGGCCTCGGCCCAGTGCCGCAGCCCGGCGCCGCCGGGTCTGCCGCAGGCGTCGAGCAGATCGGCGCCGAGCAGGGCGGCGCGGTGGGCGTGGGCCTGGGTCTCGCAGCGGACGGGGCCTGCGGGCTGGGGGTCGCGGAGGTAGGGGCCGTCGCCCACTGCGGTCCGCAGCCAGGTCAGACAGCGTTCGGCGGCCGGCAGCAGCTCCTCCGTCTCCGGGTCCGGCAGGCCCCAGCGGCGCGCCTCCGCGAGCAGTACGGGGAAGAGGAGGGTGGCCTCCGTACCGGTGCAGCCCGGCGGCAGATGCGGCCCGGCGTCCCGGCGCGGTCCGGGGATCAGGCCCGACTGCGGGCGGGTGCCGGTGACTTGCGTACGGGCGAGGGTGCGCAGGGTGCCGGCGGCGAGCCGGGTGCCGAGGGGCAGCGCCATCCGGGCCGCCGCGAGCGCTTCGGCGGGGGCGAGGCCGCAGCGCCAGGGCGCCCCGGCCGCGGGATAGGTGTCGGCCGGATGTTCCGGGTCGCGCAGCAGCAGGGCCTGGAGGTCTTCGACGCTGGTCCGCAGGAGTGCCTCGGCCCGGGGGTCGTCGCCCGTGGCGTGGGCGGGGGCGACCGGGCTCGTGGCGGCTCGGCCCACCGCCCGGACGGGCGGGGCGCCGTCCAGACGTACCCGCAGCTCCACGTCGGCGCTGCCGCCCGGTGGCAGTTCGAACTCCCAGCGCAGCAGCCCGGCGGAGGCCAGCGCGTCGGAGGGCGGCGGCTCGGCCGAGACCGACGACGCGCCCGTGGGGCAGGACCAGCGCAGGCCCGAGTCGTGGACGCTGGCGGGTACCTCCGGGCCCGGGTCGCCCGCGGCGATGGCGCCGAGCGCGGCCAGGTCCGTGCCGAGCGCCACCTCCACCGGCAGGCGAAGGGGGCGGGTCGCGGCGCTGTGCAGGGTGATCCGTTCCGTGCCGTCCGCGTGGCGAGTGCGCTCGACGACGACGTCCGGGTCCGGTCCGCCGTGCGGGGACACGCTCAGCGTGCCCACGAAGCGGGCGCGGTCGGCGCCGGTCATCCGGGCCTGCACGGGGAGGGGTTCGCGCCCGGCCACCCGGAGCCGGCAGCGGGAGAGCAGGCGCCGCCCCGCGCGGTAGAACCCCTCCAGTCCGTGGCCGGTCAGCTGGCCATGCTCCGTGGAGACGGCGAGGCCCGGGAGGGCGACGCAGATGAGGGCGGTGTGCGTCGGGGGCAGTTCGCCTGCCCGGCGTGGTGGCGGGGACGGAGGGTGCGGGGACGGCGCGGGCCGCGGTGACTGCCGGGCGGGCCCGGCGGGCACCCACTGGACGCCGGGCCGGTCCGCGCCGGCCCCTGCGCCCGTCGCCCGTCCCTCACCCGTGCCGTCCGGCACGGCCGCTCCCGCCGCTGTGTCCGAGGTTCGGTCGGCACCTGCCCGCGGGGGCGGCGGTCCGGTCCGGTCGCCGGGCGGGGCGATCCGGGGGCTGCCGCCCAGGGGCGTGGGGTGGTGGGGAGCATCGGGCCAGGGCGGAGTCGGCTGGTGCATCGGGGGCGGCTTCCTCTGCGCGCTGTACGCCTGGGGCGAGGTCGGCGCCGGTCGCGGGGTTCCGGCAGGACGGGGTGGGGGCGGCGGCACGGCCCGTGCGGGTGTTCCGCCACTCAGGTGAACGGGCCGAGGCTGCTCCGGGTCACGGCCGTGATCGGCCGGGCCCGCGGAAACGCGGTAACTGTGAGGGATGCGGTGTCCGTGATGACGCCGGTGACGGTGGTTACGGCGGTGGCGGAGACGGACCGCACCGGGCGTCATGCCTCCTCCCGCCCACCGCTGCCCCCGGAGGGCAGGGCCCCCGGACACGTCCCACGACGCCGCGCACCGCCCGCGCCCCTGCCCGCCGAACGTGGCCGGGTGCCGCCGGCGCGGGCCGCGCCTGGATGGGTGCCGGCGGTTGTGGGGCGGGGGCGAGGCCGCGAGGGCTTCTTGGAGTCCGCACGGCCGGTAGGCACCGGGTCGGAGTCGGCGCGGTGGGGTGCCGGGCCGCGGGAGTCCGCGTGGTGCGGTGTTACGCCGCTGGAGTCCGCAGGGTGCGGAGCCACCTGGTCGGAGTCCGCAGGGGGCGCGGCGACCCGACCAGAGTTCGCAGGGCGCGGAGCCACCAGGCCGGAGTCCGCAACGGGCGGCGATGCCACATCGGAGTCCCCAGGGAGCGCGGCGACCCCGCCGGAATCCGCCGGGCGCAGAGCCACCAGGCCGGAGCCCACCCGGGGCGCCGCCGACCCATCCGAGCTCGCGTGACGCGGCGCCACCGGATCGGAGTCCGCGCGGCCCGGTACTACCCCGCCGGAGTCCGCAACGGGCGGTGCTGCCCCATCGGAGTCCCCAGGGAGCGCGGCGACCCTGCCGGAGTCCCCAGGGGAGGGAGCCACCAGGCCGGAGCCCACCCGGGGCGCCGCCAACCCATCCGAGCTCGCATGCCGCGGCGCCACCGGATCGGAGTCCGCGCGGCCCGGTGCTACCCGGCCGGAATCCGCACCGCGCGGCGCCACCCGGCCGGAGCCCGCCCGGTGCGCCGCCCCACCGGAACCCCGCTCGTGCGGCGCCGCCTCCCCGAAATCCCGCCCGGCGTCCTCGTCGCGCGGCGCCAGCGACCGCCCGGCCGCCTCCGGCCCGCTCGGCACCGGACCTGTCGGCTCCAGATCCGCTGGGTCCGGGGCCCCGGCGGTGTCCGGTGTGGCTGCCGGCGGTCGGGGATCGGCGGCGGCCTGCGTGCGGTCGGTGCGTTCCGTGCGGAGGCAGCGGCGGATGGATTCCGGGTCCAGGCCCTCGTTGATCGCTTGGTGGAGGAGGCGGGCGAAGAGGTAGTCGGGGTCGGCGCCCAGGGCCATGGCCAGGGCCTCGCGGGCCTCCAGGTCGTCGCCGGTCGACCAGGCGACCCAGCCGGCGAGGGTGAGCGGTGCCGCGGCGTGCTCGCCGTAGGGGCCGACGCAGCGGCGGGCCAGTGTCCGCCAGAGACGCAGCGCGGGCCCGGCCTCGTCTCCTTCCATCCACTCCGCCGCGCGGTCACGGGTCGTGCGGTCCTGCAGACCGAGGATCAGCGCGGCGGCCTCGTCGTGGTCGACGAGGTCGTCGTCGCGGAGGTCCGCCAGGAGCGCCCCGGTCACCGGACGGGCCGTGGCCAGCCGCCCGATGATCCGTTCGGCCAGCGCCAGCGTCTCCTCGGCCACGCCGGCGCGGCCGGTGTCGTCGAGAATCCGGGGAACGAGGCTCATGCTGGCGGTGTCCAGGGCGATTTCCTGCTCCAGGGCGGCCCCGGTCTCCCAGGGGAGCAGCCGGGCCCGCAGTTCGCGCAGGGTGCCGCGCACCTGGAGCCCGGCGTAGGTGGCGGCGGCCGCCAGTACGGACGTGCCGGGCAGGCCCATCGGCTCGCCCTCCGGCGGGCAGCAGCCCGCCCTGTCGCAGCAGTACGACCAGAAGCGTCCGCCGGAGATGCACAGCGCTTCGACCACCGGTGCGCCGAGGAGACCGCACTCGATTCGCAGCCGCTCCGCCAGCGGGCGCAGCCGTTCCATCACCTCCCGGCCCGTCTCGCCCGGCCCGGGTTCCTGGCAGAGGTAGGCCACCATCCGCTCCGGCGGGGCTCCTCTGCGGGTGCTGCCCGTCATCAGACCGCGTGACAACTGGGCCGCGACCGGCGCCCAGTCGTCCGGGGTGGCGGGGATGCCGAGCCGGGCCCGGCCGCCGAACCTGCCGCCTCCGCCCCGGTCGTGGAGGGCGACCAGCACGATGCTGTCCTCGGGGCGGTACCCGAGCAGATACGGCAGGGCGTCGGCCAGTTCGGCCGGGGTGCGCAGGGTGACCCGGTGCGCCTCCCGTCCCGTGATGCCGCCGTTTTCAGAGGTATTGAAGGGATCGGTGGTTTCGCCGTGATTCGTCATGCGAAGACGATCTCGCGGACCACGAAACCCCGCTTGCCCTGTGGATAACTCCGGTCAGGGACACGCCAGTCGTGGTCAGCGGTACCGGCGCTCGCCGTCCGCGCCCAGCGGCGACCACCACTGGTCGTAGTTGGTCGCGCCGTCGCCGAAGAATCCGGCGCGGCCTTCGACGATCAGGCCGTTCTCCCAGCGGAACACCTGCACGCCGAGGGCGTCGAGCACGTCGTAGGGAGAGGTGCTGCCCTCCGGGGCGCCGGGGCGTACCGCGCGCACCTTGACCACGTCCATGCACTCGTTGCCGCTGATCATCGAGGTGACCATCTCCACCTCGAAGTTCCCGCCCGCGGCTTCCGTCAACGCGCGCCGGAACGCGAGGAGTTCGTCGAGGCCGTTGTGCCAGCCGGCCTGCGCGTGACGGCCGGGGACCGAGAAGCGGACGTCCTCCGACCAGTACTTGGCGGCCTCCGCGCGGTCGAGGGACACGAGCGCCACGTATGCGTTCTCCACCAGCTCGGGGGTTATCTCAATCTCAGCCATTGTGTTCGCTCCTTGAGCTCGTGACGGGAGTCGTCCGCTCGGCAAGCCATGAGTGGACGGCTCGTGCGGTGGTGCCGGCGTGCTCCTCGAGCATCGAGAAGTGGTCGCCGGGGGTCTCCTGCAGCGTGGCCTCGGGGGCCCAGGACGGCTTCGCGTCCGGCTGGGTGCCGGGCAGTGCGTCGGCCGCCCGCAGGAAGAGTGTGGGGGCGTCGGTGCCGGTCGGGGTCCAGTCCTCGAACACCCGGAAGTAGGCGCCCATGGCCGTCAGGGACCGGGTGTCGGTGTCCGCGTCCGAGCCGTGCCGGGTGAAGAGTCCGTCGGTGAGGGCGGTGGCGAGCGCGCCGCTGGTCTCCGCTTGCAGATAGGTGTCGAGGAGGATCAGCGCCGCCGGTGTCTCCCCGGTCTCGTCGAGCCGGGCGGCCACCGCCTGGGCGATCCAGCCGCCCGACGAGTAGCCGAGCAGCGCGACCGGCGCCCCGCCCGCGAACCGCCGTACCGCCTCGGTCTGGGCGTCGACCGCCGCCTCCCAGCGCGCGGGAAGGGGCTCGCCGGGAAGGAAGCCCGGCTCCGGCAGCGCCACCACCTCGCGCAGTCCGCGCAGGGTGCCCGCGAACCGGGCGAACTGTCCCGGCCCGGACTTCGCGACCAGTGCCGGGAAGCAG
This sequence comes from Streptomyces sp. TSRI0107, assembly GCF_001905845.1. GTDB lineage: Bacteria > Actinomycetota > Actinomycetes > Streptomycetales > Streptomycetaceae > Streptomyces. Next base: position 621,556 of record NZ_LIVZ01000002.1, read on the forward strand.
ACCAGTGCGGGTGTGGCGGTGTCGCCGCCCGCCAGCCGCACCGGTTCGGGCCGCGGGTCCAGGTCGGCGGGGCCGGTGAAGGACGGCAGGAACCGGGAGGCCGTCTTGAGCAGTTCGATGCCGTCCAGGGTGCGGCCCGTCCGCCGGGCCTGCCGGAACAGGGCGCTGACGCTGTCGGCGCCGGGTTCCGCCGGGGCGGGGCGGTCGCTGAGCAGGTCGTCGCGCAGGCGGCCGGCGAGGGCGGGGAGGGTCGGGTGGTCGAACACCACGGTCGCCGCCAGTCGCAGGCCGGTGGCCCGCTCCAGCCGGTTGCGCAGTTCGACCGCGGTGAGGGAGTCCAGGCCCAGCTCGGGCAGTGATCCCCGCTCGTCGACCGTGTCGGGCGAGGGGAAGCCGAGGACGGCCGCCACCTCGGTGCGGACGGTGTCGCGCAGGGCGGCCTCCAGGTCGGCGGCGTCCAGTCCGGCCAGGCGGGCGGCCGGTGACGTGGTGTCACCCGGGTGTTCGTGCCGTGCGGGGCGGGGTGTTCCGGCCGGGGGCCGGACCGTGGTCCGCAGCAGTTCGGGGAGGGCGGCGGTGTCGCCGGGGGCGGCCTGCCGTGCCGGGGCCGTGACGAGCGGGGCGAGCACCGGGTCGGGGTCGCTCGCGCGGACGGCCGCGTCGAACAGGGCCAGTCCGCGTTCGGGCGTGAGTGCCTGGACGCCCGCGCGGGCGATGCGCCGCAATTGTGCGCGGCCCGCCATGCCGTCGCCGTCCTGGTCCCACGGGCCCCAGGCCAGGGAGAGCGCGGGCAGGCCGTGTGCCCGGCGGTGCTGTGCCAGCGCGTCCAGGAAGGTGTTGGCGGCGGCGTAGTTGGCCTGGCCGGGGGCGCCGAGCAGACCGGCCGCCGACGAGAACAGCACGAAGGCGGACAGTTCGCGGTCCTGGGTCAGTTCGTGCAGGTGCCAGGCCGAGGCGGCCTTCACGCGCCGGACGTTCTCCAGGCGCTGCGGGGTCATGGACGCGAGCACTCCGTCGTCCAGGACGCCCGCGCAGTGCACGACCCCGGTGAGGGGGTGCTCCGGCGGGACGCCGTCCAGCAGCGCCGCCAACGCCGCGCGGTCGCCGATGTCGCAGCCGGCGAGTGCCGCCGTACCGCCGAGCCGGTCGACCTCGGCGGCCAGGGCGGACAGCCTCGGGTCGGCGGCGCGACGGCCGGCGAGCAGGACGTGCCGTACGCCGTGCGCGGCCACGAGGTGGCGGGTGATCAGGCCGCCCAGGCCGCCCGCGGCGCCGGTGACCAGCACGGTGCCATCCGGGCCGAACGGCGCGCCGGTCACGGCACCGGACGCGCCGGGGACTGCACCGGACGTGTCGGGGACTGCACCGGACGCGCCGTGCAAGGCACCGGACGCACCCGGCACGAGCCGGGGCACGCGCGGTTCGCCCTGTCGTACGGCCACCTGTGTCGCGTGGGCCGCCACGGCGGCCGGCAGGGCGCGCCAGGACGCCTCCTCGCCGTCCACGTCGACGACGGCGAACCGGCCGGGGTGCTCGGTGGCGGCGGTGCGCAGCAGGCCCCACAGCGGGGCGTGCGCCAGGTTGGGGACGTCCTCGCGGGGCGCCGCGGCGACGGCGCGCCGGGTCACCACGACGAGCCGGGACCTCTCCCGCAGCGGGTCGGCCAGCCAGCCGCGGATCAGCTCCAGGGCCCGGCGCAGGGGCTCGGGGTCGAGCGGGTCGGCGGGTTCCTGGAACGGTACGAGGACGGTGTCCGCGTTCTCCGGGACGGAGGCCAGGTCGGCGGCGCGCAGGAAGGGGCCGACGCGCGAGGGGCCGATGACGGTCCAGGTGCTCGTGTCGGGCGTCGTCGCGGGCGGCCGCGCGGTGTCCGGCCGGTGCCAGTCGACGCGCAGCAGCGCCCGGTCGGCGGCCGGAGGCCGGTCGCCGGTCACCGGGCGCAGGGCCAGGGCCTCGACGGAGGCGACCGGTGTGCCGTCGGTGTCGGTCAGCTCCAGGGAGAAGTCGCCGGAGGCGGTGTCGGGCGTCAGGTGGACGCGTACCGTGCGCGCCCCGGTGGCGTGCAGCCGGACGCCGCGCCAGGAGAACGGCAGGACGGCCGGGGCGGGGCGCCCGTCCTCGTCGCCCAGTCCGAGGACGTGCAGGCAGGCGTCCAGGAGCGCGGGGTGCAGGGTGAAGGCACCCGGGTCCGTGTCGTCGGGGAGGGCGGCCTCGGCGAAGAGTTCGTCGCCGTGCCGCCATACGGCGTTCAGGCCCCGGAACGCCGGGCCGTACGCCAGACCCGCCTCCGTCAGCCGCTCGTAGGCGCCGGTGAGGTCGACGGCCGTCGCCCCGGCCGGTGGCCACTGCGCGGGCGGGGACGGCGGCCGGGCGGTGTCGGGCGCCAGTGTGCCGACGGCGTGCGCGGTCCAGTCGCCGTCGGTCGCGGCGTAGACGGTGAAGGGCCGCCTGCCGTGCTCGTCGGGTGCGCGCACGGACAGCCGCAGCGGGAGGGTGCCGTGTTCCGGGACGGGCAGCGGGGCCCGCAGCACCAGGTCCTCGACCGTGGGGCAGCCGAGTTCGGTGCCTGCGTTCAGGGCCAGTTCCACGAAGGCGGCGCCGGGCAGGACGGCCGTTCCGGCGACCCGGTGTGCGGTGAGCCAGGGCAGTACGCGCGCGTCCAGCTCACCGGTGAAGACGGCGCCTTCGATGTCCGGTGCGGTGACCGCGGGGCCCAGCACGGGGTGGGCCTGGTCCGTCTGCCGGGGCGCGGGGGCGAGCCAGTACCGCCGGCGCTGGAAGGCGTACGTCGGCAGGTCGACGCGGCGGGCGTCCGAGCCCTGGAAGTACGCCGCCCAGTCCACGGTCGTGCCGTTCAGGTGCGCCTCGGCCAGGGCGGCGCGCAGTGCCGCGGGCTCCGGGGTGCCGGGCTTCAGCAGGGGTACGACGGCGCGTTCCCGGTCGGTCAGGGTGGCCCGGGCCGGTGCGGTCAGCGCGGTGCCGGGTCCGACCTCGACGAAGAGGGTCGTGCCGTCCGACTCCAGCCTCTCGACCGCGTCGCGGAACCGTACGGGCTGCCGCAGCTGGCGCACCCAGTACTCGGGCGAGCACAGTTCGGCGGCGGAGGCGGGGGCGCCGGTCACCGTGGAGACGAACGGGAGGGTGGGCTCCCGGAAGGTGAAGTTCTCCGCGATGCGCCGGAACTCGTCGAGCATGCCGTCCATGTGGGCCGAGTGGAAGGCGTGGCCGACCGGCAGCCGGCGGGTCCGGCGGCCCTCCGCGGCGAGCCGGGCGGCCACCGCGTCCACCGCGTCGGTGTCGCCGGACAGCACCACGGAGGCCGGGCCGTTGACGGCGGCGACGGTGACCCGTTCCGTCAGCAGCGGGGCGACCTCCTCCTCCGACGCCTCGACGGCCGTCATCGCGCCCTGGGCGGGCAGGGCCTGCATCAGGCGGCCTCGCGCCGCCACGAGGGCGGCCGCGTCCGCCAGGCCGAGGACACCCGCCGCGTGGGCGGCGGCGAACTCCCCGACGGAGTGCCCGGCGACCACGTCGGGCCGCACACCCCACGCCTGGAGCCGGCGCAGCAGCGCGGTCTCGATGGCGAACAGCGCCGGCTGGGCGTACTCGGTGCGGTCCAGGAGGGCGGCGTCGGGCGTGCCCGGGCCGGCGGACAGGACGTCCCGCAGGGGGCGGCCGAGGAGCGGGCCGAAGTGTTCGCACACCTCGTCCAGCGCCTTGGCGAACCCGGGGTCGGCGGCGGCCAGTTCGCGTCCCATGCCGGCCCGCTGGCTGCCCTGGCCGCTGAACAGGAAGGCCACCTTGCCGTCGGCGGCCCGCCCGGTCAGGACGCCCGGGGCGGCCGTGGCGCCCTCGGCGAGCCGCCGCAACGCGTCGAGCCGTTCCTCCCGGCCGGCGGCGAGGACGGCCGCGCGGTGGCGCAGCGCGGACCGGGTCGTGGCCAGGCTGAAGGCGATGTCGCGGGCCGGGGTGTCCGGCCGCGCGGTCACCTCTGCCATCAGGCGCCTTGCCTGGTCGCGCAGGGCGAGGGGGGTGGTGGCCGACAGCAGCCACGGCGCGCCGTCGTCGTCCGCCCGCGCTGCCGGAAGGGGCTGCGCGGGGAGCTGGGCGGCCAGGTCTTCCGGTGCCCCCGCCGGAAGGGGCTGCGCCGGGAGCGGGGCGGCCAGGTCTTCCGGGGCCTGTTCGACGATGGCGTGGGCGTTGGTGCCGCTGATGCCGAAGGAGGACACGCCCGCCCGGCGCGGTTCGCCGGTGTCGGGCCACTCGACGGCCTCGGTCAGCAGCCGCACCCCGCCGGACGACCAGTCCACGTGGGGTGAGGGGCTGTCGACGTGCAGGGTGCGCGGGAGCGTTCCGTGGCGCATCGCCTGCACCATCTTGATCACGCCGCCGACTCCGGCCGCGGCCTGGGTGTGCCCGATGTTCGACTTGAGCGAGCCGAGCCACAGGGGCCGGTCCTCGCCGTGCTCGCCGCCGTACGTGGCCAGCAGCGCCTGCGCTTCGATGGGGTCTCCGAGCACGGTGCCGGTGCCGTGGGCCTCGACCGCGTCGACCTGGCCGGCCGTCAGTCCGGCCGCCGCCAGCGCCTGCCGGATCACCCGCTGCTGCGCGGGCCCGCTCGGGGCGGTCAGGCCGTTGCTGGCGCCGTCCTGGTTGACGGCGCTGCCGCGCAGCACGGCGAGGACGCGGTGCCCGTCGCGGCGGGCGTCCGAGAGCCGGGTGACGAGGAGGACGGCGACGCCCTCGCCCCACCCGGTGCCGTCGGCGCCCGCCGCGAACGACTTGCAGCGCCCGTCCCGGGACAGCCCGCGCTGGCGGCTGAACTCGACGAAGGGGGCGGGGGTGGCCATCACGGTGGCTCCGCCGGCCAGGGCGTAGGAGCACTCGCCGGCCCGCAGGGCCTGCGCGGCGAGGTGCAGCGCGACCAGCGACGAGGAGCAGGCCGTGTCCACGGTCACGGCCGGTCCCTCCAGGCCCAGCGCGTAGGCGACCCGTCCGGAGGCGACACTGCCGGCGGTCCCGGAGCCGATGTATCCCTCGACGTCCTCGGGGGCACTCCGCGACCAGGACCCGTAGTCGTGGTACATCACGCCGGAGAAGACGCCGGTGTCGCTGCCCCGCATCGACTTCGGGTCGATGCCCGCGCGTTCGAACGCCTCCCAGGACACCTCCAGCAGCAGCCGCTGCTGCGGGTCCATGGCGATGGCTTCACGCGGGCTGATGCCGAAGAAGCCGGGGTCGAAGTCGGCCGCGTCGTGCAGGAACCCGCCGTGCCGGGTGGAGAAGGTGCCGCGCCGGCCGTGCTCGGGGTCGTACAGGCCGTCGATGTCCCAGCCGCGGTCGCGGGGCATCTCGGTGATGGCGTCGCGGCCGGTCCTGACGAGGTCCCACAGGTCCTCCGGCGAGGTCACGCCGCCCGGGTAGCGGCAGGCCATGCCGATGATGGCGATCGGCTCGTCCGCGGGCGCGGACGTCCGCGCGGGCACGCGGGCCGGCGCCGGGGCGTCGAGCAGCAGCGTCAGCAGGCGGGCCGCGAGATCGCCGGAGGTGGGGTGGTCGAACACCGTGGTCGTCGGCAGCCGCAGCCCGGTGGCGGCGCCGAGACGGTTGCGCAGTTCGATCGCGGCGAGCGAGTCGAAGCCGAGCTCGGAGAACGGGCGGTCGCCCGGCACGTCCTGGGCGCCGTCGTGGCCCAGGGTCGCCGCGGCCTCGGCCCGCACCAGCCCGGTCAGCTCGCGCAGCCGGTCGCTCTCGGGCAGGGCGGCGAGACGCCGGGCGAGGCCGCCGTCTCCCGGCCCGGCCGGTGCGGCGGTGCGCCGCCGCTGCCGTACGGGCCGGATCAGGCCGCGCAGCAGGGCCGGTACGGCGGTCGCGTCGACCCGGCGCGGGTTCAGGTGGAGGGGTGCCACCACCGGGTCGGGGCCGCGCAGGGCCGCGTCGAACGACACCAGGCCCTCGGCCGCGGGGATCGGCCGCATGCCGAGAGCGGCCAGGCGGCGGCGTGCCGGGGCGTCCACTCCGGCGACCATTCCTGAGGTGCCCTCCCACAGTCCCCAGGCCAGGGACAGCGCGGGCAGCCCGAGCCGGCGGCGGTGTACGGCCAGGGCGTCCAGGAAGCCGTTGGCCGCGGCGTAGTTGCCCTGTCCGGGGGCCCCGAGCAGGCCGGCCGCCGACGAGAACAGCACGAAGGCGGACAGCTCCAGGTCCCGGGTCAGCTCGTGCAGGTGCCAGGCGCCGGCGGCCTTGGGGCCCATGACGCGGTGCACCCGCTCGGGGGTCAGTGCCTCGACGGTGCCGTCGTCGAGGAGCCCGGCGGCGTGGACGACGGCGGTCAGCGGGTGGTCCGGCGGGACGGCGGCGAGGAGGGCGGCCACCTCGTCCCGGTCGGCGACGTCGCACGCGGCGAGCGTGACGTCGGCGCCGGCCTCGCGCAGGTCGGCGGCGAGTTCGTCCGCGCCGTCGGCGGCCGGGCCGCTGCGGCCGGCCAGCAGCAGGTGGCGTACGCCGTGCCGGGTGACGAGGTGGCGGGCCAGGAGCCCGCCGAGCGCCCCCGTGCCGCCGGTGATCAGGACGGTTCCGTCCGGGTCGAACTCCACCGGCCGTCCCTCGTCGGCGGCGGGGACGGGGGCGAGGCGCGGCACGAGGAGCCGGCCGCCGCGCAGGGCGACGCCCGGCTCGTCGGCGCCCAGCACCGCGCCCAGGTCGCGGGGCAGCGTGCCGGGGTCGTCGGTGTCCACCAGGACGATCCGGCCGGGGTGCTCCGACTGGGCCGACCGCAGCAGGCCCAGGACGGCGGCCGCGGGCAGGTCGGTGACGTCCTCGTCCGCGTCGGCGGCCACCGCGCCCCGGGTGGCGACGACCAGGCGGGTGTCCGCGAACCGGTCGTCGGCGAGCCAGCCGCGGACGAGTTCCAGGGCGTCGGCGACGGTCTCCGCCGCCGCCTGGGCCGGCCGGGATCCGGGCGGCGCGTCGAGAAGGGGCAGGAGCACGACGTCCGGGGGCGCGTCCGCGGAGCGCAGTGCTTCGGCGAGCGGTGCCGTCCCGCCGTACGGTGCCGGGACGACCGGGGTCCGCGGGGCCGCCCAGGTGACCCGCAGCAGCGGTTCGGCCGTGGCCGGGCCCGCGTCGGCGAGCTGTCCGGCGGGGCGCAGGGCGAGGGATTCCACGGTGAGCAGCGGCAGGCCGGCCGGGTCGGCCGCGTGGAGGGCGACGGCGCCGGGGCCGGCCGCGGTGAGCCGTACCCGCGCGGTGGCGGCTCCGCCCGCGTGCGGGGTCACGCCGTGCCAGGCGAACGGGAGCGCGGCGGTGTCGGGGGCTCCCGGCAGGGTGCCCAGGGCGAGGGCGTGCAGGGCGGCGTCGAGGAGGGCGGGGTGCATGCCGAACGCGTCGGCGGAGTCCTGCTGTTCGTCGTCCAGGGAGACCTCGGCGAAGAGGTCGTCCCCGCGCTGCCAGGCGGCGCGCAGCCCCTGGAACGCCGGGCCGTAGCGCAGCCCTTGGGCGGCGAGGCGGTCGTAGAGGTCGTCCAGGTCCAGGGCGGTGGCGTCGGCGGGCGGCCAGTGGGCGAGTTCCGGGTCGGGCTCCGGATCGGTCTCCGGGCCGGGCTGCGCCGGGGAGACGGTGCCCGAGGCGTGCCGGGTCCACGGCTGTCCGGGCAGGGCGTCCTCGGCGCGCGCGTACACCTCGACGGGCCGTCGTCCGTCCGGGTCGGGGGCGCCGACCCGGATCTGCAGGACCATCGCCGCGTCGGCCGGTATCACCAGGGGGGCGGTGAGGGTGAGTTCGTCGAGGTGGTCGCAGTCCGCCTGGCGGCCCGCGCGCAGGGCGAGTTCCAGGAAGGCGGTGCCGGGCAGCAGGACGGCGCCGCCGACGGCGTGGTCGGCCAGCCATGGCCGGCCCGCCGCCGAGAGCCGCCCCGTGTACAGCAGTTCCCCGGAGTCGGCGAGCACGATGCTCGCGCCGAGCAGCGGGTGCTCGGGGGAGGCGAGGCCGGCCTGGGACACGTCGAGCCGACGGCGTGCCGGTGCCTCCAGCCAGTGGCGGCGGCGCTGGAAGGCGTACGTGGGCAGCTCCACCTGCCGCGCGCCCGTGCCCTGGAAGCAGGCCTCCCAGTCGACGGCCGTACCGCGCGCGTGGAGGTGGCCGACGGCGGTGGTCACCGTGGTGACCTCGGCGCGGCCGGCGCGCTGGGTGGACAGGGCCGCCGCGTCGGGGGCGGTGAGGCAGGCACCGGCCATGGGGGTGAGTGCCGCGTCGGGCCCGAGTTCCAGGAAGGTGCGCACCCCGGCGGCCTCGAGGTGGCGTACGGCGTCGGCGAACCGGACGGGCCGGCGGGCGTTGCGCACCCAGTACTCGGGGGTGCACAGCTCCTCGTCGTCGACCGGCCGGCCGGTGACGGTGGAGACGAAGCCGATCCGGGGCGGCCGGAACTCCAGGCCGGCGGCGACCTGCCGGAGGTCGTCCAGCATGGGGTCGACGCGGGACGAGTGGGAGGCGTAGCTGACGTTCAGCCGCCTGGTCTTGCGGCCCCGTCCGGCGAAGTGGGCGGCGAGGGCGGTGACGGCGCCTTCGTCGCCGGTGAGGACGACCGCCTCGGGGCTGTTGACGGCGGCGATCTCGGCGCCGTCGGCCAGCAGGGGCCGGACCTCGTCCTCCGAGGCGGCGACCGCCACCATGGCGCCGCCCTCCGGCAGTGCCTGGGTGAGCCGGCCGCGCGCGGCGACCAGGGCCGCCGCGTCGGGCAGCGAGAGCACGCCGGCGACGTGGGCGGCGGCCAGTTCGCCGCCGGAGTGGCCGAGGACGTGGTCGGGTTCGACGCCCCAGGAGGTGAACAGCCGGAACAGCGCCACCTCGACGGCGAACAGCGCGGGCTGTGCGTAGGCCTGCCCGGCCAGCAGGGCCTCCGCCTCCTCCCCCGGCTCGCCGAAGGCGACGGGGCGCAGCGGGGCGGGCAGGTGCCGGTCCAGTTCGGCGCAGACGGCGTCGAACGCGTCGGCGAAGGCCGGGAAGGCGGCGTGCAGTTCGCGGCCCATGCCCGGGCGCTGGCTGCCGCCGCCGGTGAACATCATGGCGAGGCCGCCCTGGACGGTCCGCGTGTGCAGCAGCCCGGAGGACCGGCCGGCGGCGAACGCCTCCACGTCGCGCAGCATCGCCTCCCGGTCGTGCCCGGCCAGGACCGCGCGGTGCTCCAGGGCGGTGCGGGTGGTGAGCAGGGAGTACCCGATGTCGAGGGGGCGCGTGTGCGGGTGGCGGCGCAGGTGTGCGGCGAGTTGTGCGGCCTGGCCGCGCAGCGCCGGTTCGGAGGCGGCCGTCAGGGCCCACAGGGCGGCGGGCCGGGCGGTGGGTGCGGGCTCGTCGGGCGCGGGCTCGTCGGGGTGCGGGGGCTCCTCGATGATGGCGTGCGCGTTGGTGCCGCTGAACCCGAACGAGGAGACGGCGGCCCGGCGGGGCGCCTCGCCGCGGGGCCACGGGCGGGCCTCGGTGAGGAGTTCCACGGCGCCGGCGGTCCAGTCGACGTGCGGGGTGGGCTCGTCGACGTGGAGGGTCCTGGGCAGGGTGCCCTCGCGCAGCGCGAGAACCATCTTCATGACGCCGCCGACGCCTGCCGCGGCCTGGGTGTGGCCGATGTTGGACTTCAGGGAGCCGAGCAGCAGCGGGCGGTCTGCGGGACGGCCCCGGCCGTACGTGGCGAGCAGGGCCTGCGCCTCGATGGGGTCGCCGAGTTTGGTGCCGGTGCCGTGCGCCTCGACGGCGTCCACGTCGGCGGGGCCGAGGCCGGCGTCGGCGAGGGCCTGCCGGATCACCCGCTGCTGGGCCGGCCCGTTGGGCGCGGTCAGGCCGTTGCTGGCGCCGTCCTGGTTGACGGCGGTGCCGCGGACGACGGCCAGCACGCGGTGGCCGTTGCGGCGGGCGTCGGACAGCCGCTCCAGCAGCAGCATCCCGGCGCCCTCCGCCCAGCCGGTGCCGTCGGCGGCGGCGGCGAAGGACTTGCACCGGCCGTCGGAGGCGAGGCCCTCCTGGCGGCTGAAGTCGACGAAGGGCATGGGGGACGCCATCACGGTGGCCCCGCCGGCCATCGCGAGGGAGCACTCGCCCTTGCGGAGCGCGGAGACGGCGAGGTGGAGGGCGACCAGGGAGGAGGAGCAGGCGGTGTCGATGGTGACGGCCGGGCCCTCCAGGCCGAAGGTGTAGGCGATCCGGCCGGAGGCGATGCTGCCGGAGGTGCCGGTGCCCAGGTAGCCCATGACCTCGTCGGGCAGTTCGCGCAGCCGGGCGGCGTAGTCGTGGTACATGATCCCGGCGTAGACGCCGGTCCGGCTGCCGCGCAGGGTCGTCGGGTCGATGCCCGCGTGTTCGAAGGCCTCCCACGCCGTCTCCAGCAGCAGCCGCTGCTGGGGGTCCATCGCCGTGGCCTCGCGGGGGCCGATGCCGAAGGGCGCCGGGTCGAAGTCGGCGACGTCGTACAGGAATCCGCCGGCGTCGGCGTGGCTGGTGCCGGCGTCCTCGGCGTCCGGCCCGTGCAGGGCGTCGAGGTCCCAGCCGCGGTCGGTGGGGAACGCGGACACCGCGTCGCGTTCCTGGGCGACGAGCCGCCACAGGTCCTCGGGGGTGCGGACGCCGCCGGGGTAGCGGCAGGCCATGCCGATGACGGCGACGGGTTCGCGGGCCGCGTCCTCGGTGTCCTGGAGCCGTTTGCGGACCTGGCGCAGTTCGGTGGTCAGCCGCTTGAGGGTGTCCACGACCTGCCGGGGGTCCGGGGCTGTCGCGTCGGTGGCCGTCATCAGGTGTTCCCCAGCTCTTCGTTGATGATGGCGAGCAGTTCGCCGATGTCGTCGGAGTCGAGCGCGTCGCCCTCGGGTTCGCCGGGCACCGCTTCCGCGGTGGCGACGGCCTGGTCCCAGGCGGTGAGCAGCCCTTTCAGCCGCAGCCGGATCTGTTCGGCCGCCTCGGGGTCGCCCGCCAGTTCGGGGATCGCGTCCCGCAGCCGGGCGAGGTCGTCGAGGGCCGCGTCGAGGGGCCGGGGCGCGGCGGGGACGAGTTCGTCGCGGAGGTAGGCGGCCAGCGCGGCGGGCGTGGGATGGTCGAAGACCGCGGTGGCGGGCAGGCGGATCCCGGTGGCGGAGTCGAGCCGGCCCCGGATCTCCACGGCCGCCAGCGAGTCGAGCCCGGACTCGGTGAAGGGCCGGTCGGGTGCGATGGCGCGGGCCGAGCCGTGGCCGAGCACGGCGGCGGTCTGGGCGAGGACGAGGTCGAGCAGCAGGCGTTCCCGTCCGGCGTCGTCCAGCGGCAGCAACCGCTCGGCGAGCGTGGGGCCGTCGGCCGCGGCGGCCCGCACGGTGGGGGCGGGTGTGCGCGGGGGCCGCACGATGCCTTTGAGGACCGGCGGGAAGTCGGGGTCGGCGCCGCGCGGCCGGAGCAGCGGCAGGTCGAAGCGGGCGGGGACGAGGACCGGTTCGGGCCGCTGGAGGGCGGCGTCGAACAGGGCGAGTCCGGTGTCCGGTGCGATCGCGCCGAAGCCGGCCCGTGTGATGCGGCTGCGTTCGGCGTCGGTCAGTCCGCCGGCCATGCCGCGCTCCCGCTGCTCCCACAGGCCCCAGGCGAGTGAGGTGGCGGGCAGTCCGGCGGCGGCGCGGTGCCGGGCGAGCCCGTCGAGGTAGCTGTTGGCGGCCGCGTAGGCGCCCTGTCCGGCGGAGCCGAGGACGCCGGACGCGGAGGAGAACAGCACGAACGCCGACAGCTCCAGGTCCCGGGTGAGTTCGTGCAGGTGCCGGGCGGCGACGGCCTTGGGCGCCATGACGCGGTCCAGGCGGTCCTCGGTGAGGGAGCCGATCACACCGTCGTCCAGGACGCCGGCGGCGTGCACGACTGCGGTCAGCGGCCGTTCGGCGGGGACGGCGGCGATCAGTGCCGCCAGCGCGTCCCGGTCGGTCACGTCGCAGGCGGCCACCGTCACCTCGGCGCCCGACTCGCGCAGCGCGGCGGCGAGTTCCGGCGCGCCCTCCGCGGCGGGGCCGCCCCGGCTGGCCAGCAGCAGGCCGCGGACGCCGTGCGCCTCGACGAGGTGGCGGGCCAGGAGCGCGCCGAGGTCTCCGGTGCCGCCGGTGATCAGGACCGTGCCGTCCGGGTCGAGGGCGGTGCCGCCGGTGGCGGGGGCTGCCGGGGCGAGCCGGGGTACGAGCATGCGGTCGCCGCGCAGCGCGAACTGGGGTTCGCCCGAGGCGAGGGCGGCGGGCAGGGCGTCCCAGGCGGCGTCGCCCCCGGCCAGGTCGGCCACCACGACCCGCCCGGGGTACTCGGCCTGGGCGGCGCGCGCCAGGCCCCATACGGCCGACTGGGCGGGGCTGTCCAGCGGCTCGTCCGGGTCGCAGGCGACGGCGCCCGTGGTGAGCAGGACCAGCCGGCCGCGCGCGGACCGGCCGTCGTCGGCGAGCCAGGACCGCACGGCCCGGAGCGCCTGCGCCGCTGCCGCCGGTACCGCGTCGTCCTGCCGGGTGATCGGTACGAGGGTGAAGTCGGCGCCCGCGTCGGCGCCCGCGTCGGCTCCGGCCTCGACGACGCCGGTGAGCGGGGCGGGGGGCCGTTCCGTGCCGAGCCAGGCCAGGGCCGGCGGCTCGGCGGTGCCGGCGACGGTGCTCGTCACCCAGTCGACGCGGTACAGGTCGCCCGCCGCGCCGGAGGGTTCGGTGCCCAGGTGCCGGGCGGAGGCGCGCCGGGCCGTCAGGCGGGCGACGTCCGCCACCGGTTCGCCCTGGCCGTCGGCGATCGCCATGGTGACGGTGTTCTCGCCGGCCGGCGCGATCCGCACCCGGAGTCGGGCGGCGCCCGCGGCGTGCACCCGGACGTCCGTCCAGGAGAACGGCACCGCCGCTCCGGAGCCGGAGCCCAGGCCGTCCATCGCGGCCGGGTGCTGGGCGGCGTCCCACAGGGCGGGGTGCAGGGCGAAGGCGCCGGGGTCGCCGCCGTCCGGGAGGCCGACCTCGGCGTAGAGCACGTCACCGTCCCGCCAGACCGCGGTCACGCCCTGGAAGAGGGGGCCGTAGTCCACGCCTTGGGCGGCGAAGTCCGCGTACAGGCCGTCCACGTCGACCGGCTCGGCCGCGGCGGGCGGCCACTGGCGCAGGCCGGGGCTCGGCGCGGCGTCGTCGGCGGCGGCGAGGGTGCCGTCGGCGTGCAGGGTCCAGCTCGCGGTGTCCGTGCCGTCGTACGGCCGGGCGTACAGCTGGAGCGGTCGCGTTCCGGACTCGTCCTCCTCGCCGACCAGGAGCTGGAGTTCGGTCTCGGCGTCCTGCAGGACGAGCGGGGTGTGCAGGGTCAGTTCCCGCACCAGCGGGCTGCCGACGGCGTGCGCGGCCTGGACGGCCAGTTCGACGTAGAGGGTGCCGGGTACCACCGTGGCCTCGAACACCCGGTGTTCCGCGAGCCAGGGGATCGCCTCGGCCGAGAGGCGGCCGGTGGCGAGGTACCGGTCGGTGTCGCCGAGCCGGGTGACGGTGCCGAGGACGGGGTGCCCGCCGTGCCGGGCGTCGTGCCGGGCGAGGCCGCGCCGCGGCCAGTACCGCTCGCGCTGGAAGGCGTACGTGGGCAGTTCCACCGTCCGCGGGCCGCGCCCGGCGAGGACGGCCCGCCAGTCCACCGGCAGGCCCCGCGCGTACAGTTCGCCGACGGCGAGCAGCAGCGTCGCCTCCTGCGGCCGGTCCCTGCGCTGGGCCGCGACGACGGTGCCGCCGCCCGTCAGGCAGTCGCCGGCCATCGGGCTGAGGACGCCCAGCGGACCCACCTCCACGTAGAGGGTGGCGCCCGCCTCCTCCAGGGTGCGGACGGCGTCGTGGAAGCGCACGGTGCCGCGGGCGTGCCGGACCCAGTGGGCGGGCGAGCACAGCTCCTCGCCGGTCGCGGCCCGCCCGGTCAGGGTGGAGACGACCGGGATGCGCGGCGGGTGGTACGTCAGCCGCTCGGCGACCTGCTCGAACGCGTCGAGCATCGGGTCCATCAGCGGGGAGTGGAAGGCGTGGCTCACCCGCAGCCAGGAGACCCGGCGGCCGCGTTCGCGGAGGACGCCGACGACACCGTCCACCGCGTCGCGGGGTCCGGACAGCACGGTCGCCCGCGGGCCGTTGACCGCGGCGATCCCGACCGCGCCGCCCGCCGCGTCGAGCAGGGCGCCGACCTCCTCGGGACCGGCCTCCACGGCGGCCATCGCGCCGCCCTCCGGGAGCGCCTGCATCAGACGGCCGCGCGCCGCGACCAGTTCGGCGGCGTCGGCCAGGTCGAGCACTCCGGCCACGTGGGCGGCCGCGATCTCCCCCACCGAGTGCCCGGCCAGCAGGTCCGGGGTGATCCCCCAGGACTCCAGGAGCCGGAACAGGGCCACCTCGAAGGCGAACAGGGCGGGCTGCGCGTACTCGGTGCGGTCGAGCAGCCCGTCGGGCGCGGCGCCGGCCGGGGCGAGGACCACCTCGCGCAGCGGCAGCCGCAGGTGCGGGGCGAGGGCGGCGCAGGCCGCGTCGAAGGCGTCGGCGAAGGCGGGGTGGGCGGCGTACAGGTCCCGTCCCATGCCGGCGGTCTGACTGCCCTGCCCGGCGAACAGGAAGGCCGCCTTGTGGTCCTCGCGGGCCTCCCCGTGCACCACGCCGGCGGCGTCCTGGCCCGCGGCGACCGCGGCGAGCGCGGCGGACACCTGCTCGGGGTCCTCGGCGAGGACGACGGCCCGGTGGCGCAGCGCGGCGCGGGTGGTGGCGAGGGACCAGCCCACGTCCACGGGCCGGGGCGCGGGCCGGGCGGCCGTCAGGTGCTCCGCCAGCCGCGCGGCCTGGCCGCGCAGGGCCTGCGGGCTCCTGGCGGACAGGATCCACGGCACGGGGCGGCGGCCGTCCTCGGCGGACGGCTCCAGCTCCGGCTCCAGCTCCGGCTCCAGCTCCCGGCCGTCCGGGGCGCTCGGGTCGTACGGGTCGTACAGGTTGTACGGGTCGCTCGCGTCTTCCGGGTCGGCGGCGGGGGCCTCCTCGACGATGACGTGGGCGTTGGTGCCGCTGATGCCGAACGACGACACGCCCGCCCGGCGCGGGTGCCCGGCGCGCGGCCACGGCCGGGACTCGGTGAGGAGTTCCACCGCCCCGGCCGACCAGTCGACGTGCGGGGTCGGCTCGGACACGTGCAAAGTCTTCGGCAGTCGCTCGTGCCGCAGCGCCTCGACCAGTTTGATGATGCCCGCGACACCCGAAGCGGCCTGTGTGTGGCCGATGTTGGACTTCAGCGAGCCCAGCCACAGCGGGGCGCCGGCGGGGCGCTGCCCGTAGGTGGCGAGCAGCGCCTGCGCCTCGATGGGGTCGCCGAGTTTCGTGCCGGTGCCGTGGGCCTCCACCGCGTCCACGTCGGCGGCGGTCAGGCCCGCGTCGGCGAGGGCACTGCGCACCACCTGCTCCTGGGCCGGTCCGTTGGGTGCCGTGAGGCCGTTGCTGGCGCCGTCGGAGTTGACGGCGGAGCCGCGCACCACGGCCAGCACCCGGTGCCCGTGGCGCCGCGCGTCGGACAGCCGCTCCACGAGCAGGACGCCGACGCCCTCGCTCCAGCTCGTACCGTCCGCGTCGGCGGAGAAGGACCGGCACC
Source organism: Streptomyces sp. TSRI0107 (assembly GCF_001905845.1). Taxonomy (GTDB): domain Bacteria; phylum Actinomycetota; class Actinomycetes; order Streptomycetales; family Streptomycetaceae; genus Streptomyces. Next base: position 637,159 of record NZ_LIVZ01000002.1, read on the forward strand.
TGCCGCCCGGGGACAGCACCTTCTGCCGGTTGAACTCGGTGAACAGCAGGGGGCTCGTCATGAGGGTGACGCCGCCCACCAGGGCCAGGGAGCACTCGTCCCGGCGCAGCGCCTGCGCGGCCCAGTGGAGGGCCACCAGCGACGAGGAGCACGCGGTGTCGACGGTGACCGCCGGGCCCTTGAAGCCGAACGCGTAGGCGACGCGCCCGGCCAGGACACTGGCGGCGTTGCCGGTGCCGACGTACCCCTCCAGGTCCTCCTTCCCGGTGGCGAGGACCCTCGGGTAGTCCTGTCCGTTGGTGCCGACGAAGACACCCACGCGGCCGTCGGCCGCCGACTCGGGGTCGATGCCGCCGCGTTCGAACGCCTCCCAGGCGGTCTCCAGCAGCAGCCGCTGCTGGGGGTCCATGGCCAGTGCCTCGCGCGGTGAGATCCCGAAGAACGCGGCGTCGAAGTCGGCGACCGTGTCGATGAAGCCGCCCTGGCGGGCGTAGGTGGTGCCGGGCCCGTCCGTCTCCGCGTGCAGTTCGGCGAGGTTCCAGCCGCGGTCCCGGGGGAAGTCGCCGATGACGTCGGCTCCGGCGTCCAGCACCTGCCACAGCTCCTCGGGCGAGCTCACACCGCCGGGGAACCGGCAGCTCGTCGCCACGATCGCCAGGGGCTCGTCGGCGGTGGCGGGCCTTGTGCCGGCGGGCCGGGGCTCGTGGTCGGCGGCGTCCCCGCCGGTGCGGGCGAGGAGGTGACCGGCGACCGCACGGGGGGTGGGGTGGTCGAAGACCAGGGTCGCGGTGAGCCGCAGTCCGGTCGCCGCGGCCAGCCGGGAGCGCAGCTGGACGGCGGTGAGCGAGTCGAGCCCGAGTTCCTGGAAGCGCTGGTCGGAGCCGATCGCGCGGGCGTCGTCGTGGCCGAGGACGGCGGCGGCCTCCGTGCGGACGAGGTCCAGCAGGAACGCGTGCCGGGCGCCGGGGTCGAGGTCGCGCAGCTCGGCCGGCGGGGTCTCCCGGGCCGGCGCGGCGGGCGGCGCGGCGGGCGTGGCGGCGGCGCCCGAGCGGTCCGCCGACGGCAGGACGAGCACCGCCTGGCCGGCGTGCCGGGCCCGGGCGAGATGGTCCAGCGCCGCCGCGGCCCGGTCGGTGTCCCAGACGGGCGCGGCCGGCGGGGGCAGCGTGCCGTCGTCGAACAGCGGGGCGAGTTCGGTGAGGACGGAACGGATGCGGTCCGGTCCGGCACCGACCGCTTCCGGATCGTCCGAACCGGCGGCGGCCAGGCCGGTGAGGTCGGCGACCAGGTAGCTGACGCCCGGGTGGTCCGCGGCGACCCGGTCGGCGTCGCGGACGTCGGTGCGGCCGGTCTCCACGAACCGTCCGCCGCGCGGCAGCAGCCGCAGCGTGGCGTCGGTGTACTCCCCCGCCAGGCAGTTCACGACGACGTCGGCGCCGCGCCCACCGGTGGCGTCGAGGAGCGACGCGCCGAACCCGGGGCCGGCCGAGGAGGCCAGCCGCTCCTCCGGCAGCCCCAGGGCGAGCAGTTCCGTCCAGTGGTCGGGGGTGTCGGTGGCGAGCACGTCCGCCCCGTGGTGCCGGGCGAGGTGCACCGCCGCCCGCCCGGTGCCGCCGCTCGCGGCATGCACGAGCACCGACTCGCCCGGACGCAGCCCGGCGAGCCCGAACAGAGCGTGGTGGGCGGTGACGTAGGCCAGCGGGGTCACCGCGGCCTCGGCGAAGGACCAGGCTGCGGGCGTACGGAGGGTGAAGCGGTGGTCGGTGACGGCGACCGGGCCGGCCGCGCCGCCCGGGAAGAGGCCCATCACCCGGTCGCCCACGCCGACGCCGGTGACGTCGGCCCCGGTCTCCAGGACCACACCGGCGGCCTCGACACCCAGGACCGTGCCGTCCCGCCCGTGCGGGGCGAGGCCGAGTCCGGCGAGGACGTCCCCGAAGTGCAGTCCCGTCGCCCGCACGGCGACCCGGATCTCGTGCGGGGCAAGGTCACGGCGGGCATCGGGGGCGGGCACCGGGGCGAGGCTGCCGAGGTCGCCGGGCTCCGTCACGGCGAGCCGCCAGGTGTCCTCGCGGTCCCGTGACGCGGTGGACGGCGCCGTGTCGTCGTCGCCCGGCAGCCAGAAGCGGGTGCGCCGGAAGGCGTACGTGGGCAGGTCGACGCGCTCGGCGGCGCCGAAGTACCGGTCGGCGTCCAGCCGGGCGCCGGCCGCCACCGCCTCGGCTACGGCGTGGGTGAAGCGGCGCAGGCCGGCGTCGCCGCGGTGCAGCGTGCCGACGACGGCGGCTTCGGCGCCCGCGTCCTCGACGGTCTCGTGCAGGGCCTGGGCGAGCGCGGGGTGCGGGGCGCACTCGATGAACAGGTCGAAGCCGTCCGCCAGCATGGCGCGGACGGTGGTTTCGAACTCCACCGGCTGCCGGAGGCTGCGGTACCAGAAGCCGGCGTCCAGCGCCGCGGGTTCCACGAGCCCGCCCGTCGCCGGGGAGTAGAGGGGCAGCCTCGCGGCGGCCCGGGGCGCCACCGGCGCCAGAGCGGTCAGCAGTTCCTCGCGCACCGACTCGACCTGCGGGGTGTGGGAGGCGTAGGCGAGGGGGACGCGGCGTGCCCAGACGCCCTCCCGCTCGCAGCGGGCGAGCAGCGCGTCGAGGTCCGCGTCTGGTCCGGCGACGACCACGGAGCGGGGCCCGTTGACCGCGGCCACCGTGAGGCCGCCGTGCCCGTCCGCCAGCCGGCGGCGTACGTCGTCGGCGGCCTCGGCGACGAACACCAGGCCGCCGCGACCGCTGATCGAGGCCAGCGCACGGGCGCGCAGGGCCACCACGCGCGCCGCGTCCGGCAGCGACAGGGCGCCGCTGACGGCCGCCGCCGCGATCTCGCCCTGCGAATGGCCCACGACCCCGGAGATCTCGACGCCCGCGGACTCCCAGAGGGCGGCCAGCGCGACCATCACGGCCCACAGCGCGGGCTGGACGACCTCGGTGCGCTCCAGCGGCGGCGCGCCGGGCGCTCCGCGCAGCACGTCGGTCAGGGACCAGTCCACGTAGGGGCGCAGCGCCCGCGCGCACTCCTCGATCCGCCCGGCGAACACCGGCGAGGTGTCGAGGAGGTCGCCGGCCATGCCCGCCCACTGGCTGCCGGTGCCGGGGAAGACGAGGGCGGCCCGGCCGGTCGTGGCGGCGGCGCGTGCCGCGCCGGGGGCGAGGTCTCCGGCCGCCAGCGCCTCCAAAGCGGCCAGGAGTTCGTCCCGGCCACGGCCCACGACGGCGGCGCGGTGCGCGAACGCGGTGCGGGTGCGCAGCAGCGACCAGCCGATGTCCGCGGGACGCAGCTCGGGGTGGGCCCGTACGTGGGCGGCGAGCCGTTCGGCCTGGGCGCTCAGGGCCTCGGCGGTCCGGGCCGACAGCGTCCACAGCGGCGGGAGGCCCGACGGCTGGGGGGTGGGCGGCGGCTCGGAATCCTGCGCGGCGGATTCCTGCGCGGCGGATTCCCGCGTGGCGGGTTTCTCGGATTCCTCGGGTTCCTCGGGTTCCTCGCCGGTGGGTGCCTCCTCGATGACGACGTGCGCGTTGGTGCCGCTGATGCCGAACGCGGAGACTCCCGCGCGGCGGGGCCCGTCGGCGCGGTGCCAGGGCCGGGCCTCGGTGAGCAGCGCGAGCGGACCGGCCTGCCAGTCGACGTGCGGTGAGGGCTCGTCGGCGTGCAGGGTCCGCGGCAGGACGCCGTGGCGCATCGCCAGCACCGTCTTGATGATCCCGGCGACGCCCGCCGCGGCCTGCGTGTGGCCGATGTTGGACTTCAGGGAGCCGAGCCACAGCGGCCGCCCCGCCTGCCTGCCCCTTCCGTACACCGACTGCAGCGCCCGTGCCTCGATGGGGTCGCCGAGCGTCGTGCCGGTGCCGTGCGCCTCCACGGCGTCGACCTGGTCGGGCCGCAGCCGGGCGTTGCGCAGCGCCTGTTCGATGACGCGTTCCTGCGCGGGACCGTTGGGCGCGGTCAGGGCGCCGCTGGCGCCGTCCTGGTTGACGGCGGTGCCCCGGACGACGGCCAGGACCGGGTGGCCGTTGGCGCGCGCGGCGGAGAGCCGTTCGAGGAGCAGCAGCCCGGCGCCCTCGGACCATCCGGTGCCGTCCGCCGCCGCCCCGAACGCCTTGCAGCGTCCGTCGGGCGCGAGGCCGCGCTGCCGGCTGAAGCCGACGAAGGTCGCCGGAGTGGCCATCAGCGAGACGCCGCCGGCCAGGGCGAGTTCGCAGTCGCCCTGCCGCAGCGCCTGGACGGCCAGGTGGAGGGCGACGAGCGAGGAGGAGCAGGCGGTGTCGACGGTGACGGCCGGACCCTCCAGGCCGAAGGTGTACGCCACCCGCCCGGAGGCGACGCTGCCCGCGCTCCCGGTGCCGAGGTAGCCCTCCGTGTCGTCGGCGGGGCGGCGGATCCGGCTGCCGTAGTCGTTGTACATCACGCCGGCGAACACGCCGGTGCGGCTGCCGCGCACCCGCTCGGCGGGCAGGCCGGCCCGTTCGAACGCCTCCCAGGCGACCTCCAGGAGCAGCCGCTGCTGCGGGTCCATGGCCAGGGCCTCGCGGGGGCTGATCCCGAAGAAGGCGGGGTCGAAGTCCGCGTACCCGTCGACGAATCCGCCGTGGCGGGTGTACGAGGTGCCCGCGCGGTCCGGGTCCGGGTCGTACAGGGAGTCGAGGTCCCAGCCCCGGTCCGTGGGGAACCCGGAGACGGCGTCGGTGCCGTCGGCCAGCAGCCGCCACAGCTCCTCGGGGGTGGTGACACCACCGGGCAGCCGGCAGCTCATGGCGACGATGGCGATGGGCTCCTGGGCGGCCTCCTCGACCTCGCCCAGCCGCCGGCGGGTCTCCTCAAGGTCGGTGGTCACCCATCGGAGGTACTCGACGAGCTTGTCGTCGTCGGCCATGGGAACCTCACTCGTTGTCGTGTCTGCGGGTGTGCGGGTGTGCGTGTCTGCGTGGCCGGTCAGGGCCTTCGGAGGTTCTTGTCGATGTAGGCCATGAGCTCGTCGGCGGTGGAGGTGGCGGTCGCGGTCACGGTCGCGGTCTTCGCGGGGTCGTCCGCCTCGGGGTCCGGTTGCTGCTGCCACGCGGACAGGAGGGACTTCAGCCGCAGTTCCACCCGTGCGCGCAGGCCCGGGTCGTGAGGCGCCCCGGTGAGGGCGTGTTCCAGGCGGTCCAGTTCGGCGACGAGGTCGCCGTCGGCCGGTGCGGGCGCCAGCCGGGTCAGGAGGTGGTCGGCCAGGCGGGCCGGGGTCGGGTGGTCGAAGACCAGGGTGGTGGGCAGGTCCAGGCCGCACAGGTCGCCGAGGCGGTTGCGGAGTTCGACCGCGGTCAGGGAGTCGAAGCCCAGGTCGAGCAGCCGGTCGTGGGCGTCCACACCGGCCGGGGACGGCCTGCCGAGGACCTTGGCCACCTCCCCGCGCACCAGGTCGGTCAGCAGGCGCGGCCGCTGCTCGTCCGTGGCGGCCCGCAGCCGCCGCGTCCACGCGGGGGTGCCCGGTACGGAGACGGTTTCGCGGCGCGGCGCGGCACCGGTCGCGGACGGCGCCGCCGCGTCGGCCAGTTCGCGCAGGACGGGGGCGAGCGAGCCCTGACCGGCTCGTTCGCGCAGCACGGCGAGGTCGAGGCCAACGGGGACCGGCACCGCGGTGTCCTGGCGGAGCGCGGCATCGAACAGGGCCAGCGCCTCGGCCGGTTCCAGGGCGGTGACCCCGGCCCGGGCGAGCCTGGCCCGGTCGGCGGCGGCGAGCTCCCCGGCCATGCCGCCGGTCTCCCCCCACCAGCCCCAGGCCGGGGAGACGGCCGGCAGGCCCTGGGCGCGGCGGTGCGCGGCGAGGGTGTCCAGGAAGGCGTTGGCGGCGGCGTAGTTGCCCTGGCCCGCGGCTCCCAGGGTGCCGGCGACGGACGAGAAGAGCACGAACGCGGTCAGGTCCCGGTCCCGGGTCAGTTCGTGCAGATGCCAGGCCGCGTCGGCTTTCGGCCCGAGCACCCGGTCGAAGTGTCCCGGGGTGAGCGTCTCCAGGACGCCGTCGTCAAGGAGCCCGGCGCAGTGCACCACGGCGGTCAGGGGCCGCTCGGCGGGGACGGAGCCGAGGAGCGCGGCGAGTGCCGTGCGGTCGGACACGTCGCAGGCGGCGATCCGTACCCGGGCGCCCAGCTCGGCGAGTTCGGCGGTGAGCCGGGCGGCCCCCGGCGCCTCGCCGCCCCGCCGCCCGGCGAGCAGCAGGTGCCGTACGCCGTGCTCGGCGGCCAGGTGGCGGGCGATCCGGGCGCCCAGTCCGCCGGTGCCGCCGGTGATCAGTACGGTGCCGTCGGGGTCGAACGCCGGTCCGGCGGAGGGGACGGGCGGGGCCGCGGGGGTGAGCCGGGGCACGGTGACGGTGCCGGTCCGCAGGACGAGCTGCGGCTCGCCGGACAGGGCGGCGGCGGGCAGTACGGCGGTGGAGGACGGCTCCCGGTCCGTGTCCACCAGGACCACGCGGCCGGGGTGTTCGAGCTGCGCGGAGCGGACCAGCCCCCACACCGCGCCCGCGACGGGGTCGGGCGCCGGGTCGCCGGGCGTGCTCGCCACGGCGTCGCGGGTCAGCAGGACGAGGGGGGTGGCGGCCAGGCGTGGTTCGGCCGTCCACGACCGCAGCAGTCCGGCGGTGTGCCGGAGCGCGGCGCGGGTCCGGGCCGGCACGTCGTCCCGCGCACGCCCGGCCGGCACCGGGGCGAACGCGATCCTCGGGGCGGGCAGACCGCGGTCGAGGGCGGCGCGCAGCGCGTCGACGTCGGCGTACGGCACGGCGTCGAGGCCGTCGTCGTCCGGGTGCGCGCCCACCACGGCGGAGGGCGCGGTGTCCGGGGCGGCCGGGGCGACGGGCAGCGACCGCCACCGCAGCTCGTACAGCGACCGGGGGGCCGCCGGTGCGGCGGGGCGCAGCAGCAGTGATCCGACGGTGGCGACGGGTGCGCCGGTGTCGTCCGCGAGGTGCAGCGACAGGCTCTCGCCGCGTACGGCCAGGCGGACCCGGAGCCGGTCCGCGCCGTCCGCGTACGGCGTGACGTCGGTCCAGGCGAACGGCAGGCGCGGTGCGTCGCCCCCGTCGCGCGGCGGGCGCAGGGCCGCGGCGTGCAGGGCCGCGTCCAGCAGCGCGGGGTGCAGCCGGTACCGTCCGGCGTCGGCACGGGCCTCCTCGGGCAGCGCCACCTCGGCGAGCAGGTCGTCGCCGTGGGTCCACGCGGCGCGCAGGCCCCGGAACAGCGGTCCGTAGTCCACGCCGGTCGCGGCAAGCCGCTCGTACAGCGCGTCGACCGGGACGGGGACGGCGTCGGGCGGCGGCCAGGTGCCGGTGGGGGACGGGGCGGCAGCGGGCGCTGTCGTCAGTGTGCCGGTGGCGTGCAGGGTCCACGTCTCCCCCGGTGCCGCCCCGCCGGGCCGGCCGTGGAGCGACAGCCGGCGGCGGCCGTCGGGTTCCGGTCCGGTGACCCGCAGGCGGAGCTGGACGTCGTCGTGCTCGGGCAGGACCAGGGGGCTGCGCAGGGTGAGTTCGGCAAGGTGGTCGCAGCCCAGGCGGGCGCCCGCGTGGAGCGCGAGCTCCACCAGGGCGGCGCCGGGCAGCAGCACCTCGCCGCGTACCCGGTGACCGGCGAGCCACGGGTGCGTGTCGCGGGACAGCGCGCCGGTGAGCAGCAGCTCGTCGGTGTCGGGGAGTTCCACCCAGGCGCCGAGCAGCGGGTGCTCGGGCGGGCGGAGTCCGGTGCCCGCGAGGCCGGGCCCGGCGGGCGTGGCCGGCTCGTCCGTCGCGGGCAGCCAGTACCGCTGCGGCTGGAAGGCGTACGTCGGCAGGTCCACGCGCCGCGCGCCGGTGCCGGCGAAGTACGTCTCCCAGTCGATCCCCACGCCGCGGACGTGGAGCCGGCCCAGCGCGTCGGCGAGCGCGTCCGGTTCGGGGCGGTCGCGGCGCAGCGCGGCGACGGCGGCCACGGCCGGCCCGCCCTGTCCGGCGGCGAGGCCGGCGAGGGAGCCGTCGGGCCCGATGTCGAGCAGGGTCCGTACGCCGCCCTCGGCCACGCGCCGCACGGCGTCGTGGAACCGGACGGGCCGGCGTGCCTGTTCGGTCCAGTACGACGGCGAGCTCAGCTCCTCGGCGGTCACGGGGCGTCCGGTCAGCGTGGAGACGATGGGGATGGCCGGCTCGTGGAAGGTGAGGCTCTCGGCGACGGTGCGCAGCTCGGCGAGGACCGGGTCCATCGCGGGCGAGTGGAAGGCGTGGCTGACGCGCAGCCGGGTGACCCGGTGGCCGCGTTCGCCGAGCCGCTCCGCTACGGCGAGGACCGCGTCGGTGCGGCCCGACAGGACGACGGAGGCGGGACCGTTGACGGCGGCGACGGCCGCGCCTTCGGTCAGCAGGGGCAGGACGTCCGCCTCCGGCGCGTCGACCGCGACCATCGCCCCGCCGCGAGGCAGGGACTGCATGAGCCGGCCGCGGGCCGTCACCAGGGCCGCCGCGTCGGGCAGGCTCAGCACTCCGGCGACGTGGGCGGCGGCCAGTTCGCCGACGGAGTGACCGATCAGCGCGTCGGGGCGCACGCCGAGGTGTTCGAGCAGCCGGAAGAGCGCCACTTCGACGGCGAAGAGGGCGGGCTGGGTGTACTCGGTGGTGTCGAGGAGCGCGGCCTCCTCCGAGTCCTCCTCGGCGTCGACGACTTCGTGCAGCGGGCGGGGAAGGTGGCGGTCGAGTTCCGCGCGGACCGCGTCGAACGCCTCGGCGAAGACGGGGTGCCGGGTCCTGAGCCCGCGTCCCATGCCGAGCCGCTGGCTGCCCTGTCCGGCGAACAGGAAGGCCGTCCCGCCCCCGGCCGTCCGGCCCGCCGCCGGTCCGGGAGCCGTCTCTCCCGAGACCAGGTCGTCCAGCCGCTCCAGCAGGTCCTCGCGGGTGGCGGAGACCAGGGACGCGCGGTGTTCCAGGGCGGCGCGGCCGGTGGCCAGGGAGTAGCCGACGTCGAGCGGACGCAGGTCGGGGCGTTCGGTGAGGCGTCGCCGCAGCCGCGCGGCCTGGGCCCGCAGGGCCGGTGCGGTGCGGGCGGACAGCAGCCACGGCACCGCCTCGCGCCCGGCCGGGCTCGGGGTCCGCACGGGTGCGGCGGCGGCCGGTTCGACCGGGGCCTGTTCGAGGATGACGTGGGCGTTGGTGCCGCTGATCCCGAACGAGGAGACACCGGCGCGGCGCGGTCGGCCCGTCGCGGGCCAGGGCACGCTCTCGCCGAGCAGTTCCACCGCGCCCGACGACCAGTCGACGTGCGGGGTGGGCCGGTCGACGTGCAGGGTCTTCGGCAGCGCGCCGTGCCGCATCGCCATCACCATCTTGATGACTCCGGCGACGCCCGCGGCGGCCTGGGTGTGCCCGATGTTGGACTTGACCGAGCCGAGGCGCAGCGGCTGCCCCGCCGGACGGTCCTCGCCGTAGACGGCGAGCAGGGCTTCCGCCTCGATGGGGTCGCCCAGCGAGGTGCCCGTGCCGTGCGCCTCGACGGCGTCCACGTCGGCGGGGGCCAGCCCGGCGGCGGCGAGGGCCTGGCGGACGACCCGTTCCTGGGAGGGGCCGTTGGGCGCGGTGAGGCCGTTGCTCGCGCCGTCCTGGTTCACGGCGGTGCCGCGCACGACGGCCAGGACGGGGTGGCCGTGGGCGCGGGCGTCCGAGAGCCGTTCGAGGAGCAGGACGCCGGCGCCCTCGCCCCACCCGGTGCCGTCGGCGGCCGCGGCGAACGGCTTGCAGCGTCCGTCGGCGGCGAGGCCGCGCTGGCGGGAGAACTCGACGAAGGGGGTGGGGGTCGCCATCACGGTGACGCCGCCGGCCAGCGCCAGATCGCTCTCGCCGGACCGCAGCGACTGCACGGCCAGGTGCAGCGCCACCAGCGAGGAGGAGCAGGCGGTGTCCACGGACACGGCGGGCCCTTCCAGGCCGAGGACGTAGGCCAGCCGCCCGGACGCCACGCTGCCCGCGGTGCCGGAGCCGAGGTAGCCCTCGACCTCCTCGGGCACGCGCCGGGCCCAGGAGCCGTAGTCGTGGTACATCACTCCGGCGAAGACCCCGGTCCGGCTGCCGCGCAGCGCCGACGGGTCGATGCCCGCGCGTTCCACGGCCTCCCAGCCGGTCTCCAGGAGGAGCCGCTGCTGCGGGTCCATGGCCAGTGCCTCGCGCGGGCTGATCCCGAAGAACTCGGCGTCGAACTCGGCGGCGCCGCGCAGGAACGCGCCGCGGCGGGTGTAGCTGCGGCCCGGCCGGCCCGGCTCCGGGTCGTACAGCTCGTCGGGGTTCCAGCCCCGGTCGAGCGGCATGTCCCCGACGGCCTCGGCGCCCCGCGCCACCAGCGACCACAGGGCGTCGGGCGTGGTGAGGTCGCCCGTGTCCGGGTCGCCGGGGTAGCGGCAGGCCATGGCGACGATCGCGATCGGTTCGTCGGCGGCGGCCCGGTCCCGTGCCGCCCGCGCCGGCCCGGTCCGCGGGGTGGTCGAGCCGAGCAGTTCGGCCGCCAGGTGTTCGGCGAGTTCGCGTGGGGTGGGCCGGTCGAAGACCAGCCCGGCGGGCAGGGTGAGGCCGGTCAGCGCGCCCAGCCTGTTGCGCAGTTCGAGCCCGGTCAGGGAGTCCATGCCGAGTTCGGAGAAGGCGCGGGTGTCCTGGGTGTCGTCCATCGCGTCGAGGCCCAGCACGGCGGCCGCCTCCTCGCGTACGAGGGCGGTCAGGACGCGCGTCCGCTCGGTCTCGCCCAGCGTGCGGACGCGCTCGGCGAGGGCACCGGCGGGGGCGGTCGTGCGCCGCGTGGCGGCCGGCCGGTCGGGGCGGCCCGACGGGGTGACGCGCACCAGGTCGCGCAGGGGGGCCGGGACGGCCGGTGCGGTGCCGGGTCCGCCGCCGGCACCGGTCGCGAGCGCCGCCTCGACGGCGGTGACGTCGAGCCGCAGGGGCACGAGGGCGGGTTCGTCGGCGGCGAGGGCCGCGTCGAACAGGGCGAGGCCGTCCGCGCTGGTCAGCGGGCGGACGCCGGTGCGGGCGAGGCGGCGCAGGTCCGTCTCGTCGAGCGCGGCGGTCAGCCCGCCGCGCTCCTCCCACAGCCCCCACGCCAGCGAGGTGGCGGCGCGGCCCTCGGCGCGGCGGTGGGCGGAGAGCGCGTCCAGGAAGGCGTTGGCCGCGGCGTAGCCGGCCTGTCCGGCCGAGCCGAGCACTCCGGCGGCCGAGGAGAAGAGGACGAACGCCGACAGGTCCAGTTCGCGGGTGAGTTCGTGCAGCCGCCAGGCGGCCTCCGCCTTGGGACGCAGTACGCGGTGCAGCCGCTCGGGCGTCAGGGAGGTGATCGCGCCGTCGTCCAGCACGCCGGCCGCGTGCACCACCGCTGTCAGGGGGTGTTCGGCCGGCACGGCGGCGAGCAGCCGCGCCAGGGCGTCGCCGTCGGTGACGTCGCACGCGGCGAAGGTGACCTGGGCGCCGTCACCGGCGAGTCCCGCACGCAGTTCCCCGGCGCCCTCGGCGCGGTCGCCGGCGCGGCTGACCAGGAGGAGGTGGCGTACGCCGTGCTCGGCGACCAGGTGCCGGGCGACGAGCCGGCCGAGCAGGCCGGTGCCGCCGGTGACGAGGACGGTGCCGTCCGGGTCGAGGGCCGGGGCGGGCCGGGACGCGGGCGCGGTCCGCACCAGGCGGGGCACGTGCGCCGTGCCGTCGCGGAGCGCCACCTGGGGTTCGTCGCCCGCCGCCGCGGCGAGCAGGGCACGCGCCGAGGAGTCGGTGCCGTCCACGTCCACGAGGACGAAGCGGTCCGGGTGCTCGGTCTGCGCGGAGCGCAGCAGGCCCCAGACGGCGGCCTGGGCCGGGTCGGCGGGGTCACCGGCGGCCACCGCGACGGCGGCCCGGGTGACCAGCACGAGGCGGGCGCCCGCCAGCCTGTCGTCCGCCAGCCACTCCTGGACGAGCGCGAGGACACGCGTGGCCGCCGCGGCGGCGGCGACGGGCGGCGCCTCGGCCGGGCCGCTGTCCGGATCCGCGCCGGTGGTGGCGAGGACCAGCCGCGGCACCGGCTCTCCGGCGTCGAGGGCGCGGCGAAGTGCGCCCAGGCCGGCGTGACGGCGTACGCCTGCCGGCAGGCCCGTGAGGCGGGAGTCGTCGTCCGCCGCGACGACGGCGGCCGTGTCCGGCGTGACGGCCGGGTCGGTCGTGGCGGCCGGGTCGGGCCGGACGGTGGTCGTGGGCCAGTCCAGGCGGTGGAGCCCGGTCTCACCGGCGGCCGGCAGAGCGGCCGTCAGGTCCTTCGGCACGGGGCGCAGGACGACCGAGCCGACGGCCGCGACCTGCTCGCCGTCCTCGTCGAACACGGTCAGCGCGGCCTCGCCCGCGCCCGCGGTGGTCAGCCGTACCCGCAGGGCGGCCGCGCCGGGGCGGGTGACGGACACGGTCTGCCAGACGAACGGCAGGACGGCGTCCGAGTCCTCGTCCGCCGTGAGCCCGACCGTGTGCAGGGCCGCGTCGAGCAGGGCGGGGTGCACTCCGTAGCGCTCCGCCTCGGCCGCCTCGGCGTCGGCCAGGGCGACCTCGGCGTACAGGTCGTCACCGGCCTGCCAGGCCCGGGTCAGGCCCTGGAAGGCGGGGCCGTAGCCGTAGCCCCGGCGGGCCAGCCGCTCGTAGAGGCCGGTCACCTCGACGGGGCGGGCGCCGCGTGGCGGCCACTCGGTGGGCGCCGGTGCGTCCGCGGCCTCTTCGGGGGCGGTCGTGAGCACACCGGTGGCGTGCGTGGTCCACTCGGATCCGGCGGCGCCGTCCTCGTACCGGGAGTGGATGCGCACGGACCTGCGGCCCGCCTCGTCGGCCGCGCCGACCGACACCTGGAGGGCGACACCGACGGCGGCCGGTGCGGCCAGCGGCGCGGTCAGACCGAGTTCACCGAGGGCGCCGCAGCCGACGTGGGCGCCGGCGTGCAGCGCCAGCTCGACGAAGGCCGTGCCCGGCAGCAGGACCACGCCCGCGACCCGGTGGTCCGGCAGCCACGGCTGCGCCCGGTCGGTGAGGCGGCCGGTGAAGAGGTACTCGTCGGTGCCCGCGAGGTGGACGACCGAGGACAGCAGCGGGTGGTCCAGCGGCTGCTGGCCCAGGCCGTGCGCGGACCCGCCGGTGACCGGTCCGGGCCGGTCCAGCCAGTAACGCCTGCGCTGGAACGGATAGGTGGGCAGGGGCAGGTGCGGCCCCTCGGCGGGTCCGAGCAGTGCCGCCCAGTCCACGGCGACGCCTCGGACGAAGTCCTCGGCGGCGGCGGGCGCGGGCCCGGACGCGGCGGGCGCGGCCGCCACGACGCCCTCGGCGCCGGCGGCGACGGACCGCAGGCCCGCGAGCAGGTCGTCGCGCCCGGTTCCCAGGACCACCGCGCGGTGCTCGAACGCCGACCGCGTGGTGGCCAACGCCCGCGCCACGGCGAACGGTTCGGGAATGTCCCCCGTCAGGTCGGCGAGCAGCCGCTCGGCCTGGGCCCGCAGCGCGTCGCGGGTACGACCGGACAGCACCCAGGGGACCAGGCCGCCCGGCTGAGCCGCCTCACCCTCGGGTGCGGGTTCCGGTTCGGGTTCTTCGAGGATGACGTGGGCGTTGGTCCCGCTGATCCCGAACGACGACACCCCCGCCCGCCGCGGCACCCCGCCCGCCTTCTCCCACGGCACGGACTCGGTCAGCAGCGACACCGCACCCGCCGACCAGTCCACCTCCGGCGACGGCTCATCCACATGCAACGTCCGCGGCAACACCCCGTGCCGCATCGCCATCACCATCTTGATCACACCAGCCACACCGGCAGCCGCCTGCGCATGCCCGATGTTCGACTTCAACGAGCCGAGGAGGAGGGGGCGTTCACCGGGACGCTCCTGCCCGTAGGTGGCGAGGAGCGCCTGCGCCTCGATCGGGTCGCCCAGCCGGGTTCCGGTGCCGTGCGCCTCTACGGCGTCCACGTCGGCCGGCGTCAGTCCCGCGTGCGCCAGCGCCTGCCGGATGACCCGTTCCTGCGAAGGGCCGTTGGGTGCCGTCAGGCCGTTGCTCGCGCCGTCCTGGTTGACGGCCGAACCCCGCACCACCGCCAGCACCCGGTGCCCGTTGCGCCGCGCGTCCGACAGCCTCTCCAGCAGCACGACACCGACACCCTCGGCCCAGCCCGTGCCATCGGCGGCGGCGGCGAACGCCTTGCAACGCCCGTCCGGCGACAGCCCCCGCTGACGCGAGAACTCCAGGAAGACGCCGGGGCTGGACATCACGGTCGCCCCGCCCGCGAGGGCGAGGGAGCACTCGCCCTGGCGCAGCGACTGCGCGGCGAGGTGCAGTGCCACCAGCGATGTCGAGCACGCCGTGTCGACCGACACCGCGGGCCCTTCGAGGCCGAGGACGTAGGCCAGCCGCCCGGACGCCACGCTGGCCGCGCTGCCGGTCAGGACGTAACCGTCTGCTCCGTCGGCGGGCTCCGCGAGGCGGGGGCCGTACTCGCCGTTGGACGTGCCGACGTAGACACCCGTGTCGGTGCCGCGCAGGGCGGCCGGGTCGATGCCCGCGCGTTCGACGGCCTCCCAGCCGGCCTCCAGGAGCAGCCGCTGCTGCGGGTCCATGGCCAGCGCCTCGCGCGGGCTGATCCCGAAGAACTCGGCGTCGAAGTCGGCCGCGTCGTACAGGAAGCCGCCGCTTCGGGTGTAGGTCGTACCGGGGCGGCCCGGCTCGGGGTGGAACAGCCGGTCCACGTCCCAGCCCCGGTCGAGCGGCATGCCGCCGATCGCGTCGGCTCCGGACGCGACCAGGTCCCACAGTGCCTCGGGTGAGGTGACCCCGCCCGGGTAGCGGCAGGCCATCCCGACGATCGCGATGGGCTCGTCGGCGGCGGCCGGGCTCGGGGTGCGCGGCCGTGCGGTGCGCCCGTCGGAGCCGCCCTCGCCGTCCCCGCCGTCCTCGCCGGTGAGCAGGGTGAGGACGAGCCGTGTCACGTCCTTGGGGGTGGGGTGGTCGAAGACCAGGGTGGTCGGCAGCCGCAGGCCGGTGGCGGCACCCAGCCGGTTGCGCAGTTCGACCGCCGTCAGGGAGGTGAGACCGAGCTCGGAGAACACCCGGCCGTCGCGGACCCGTTCCGGGGACGCGAATCCGAGCACGGCCGCGACCGCTTCCCGGACGATGTCGCCCACCCGCTGCTCGCGTTCCCGCGGGCCGAGACCGGCCAGCCGCTGCGCGAGGTCGCCGCCGGGTCGGGCCGGGGTGGCGGACGCCTGCCGGTCCGCGGCGAACGCCTCGAACAGCGGGCGCGGGCGGGCCACCGTAGTGGCGGGGACGAAGGTGTCCCAGTCGACGCGGGCCACGGTGACGCAGACGTCGTCACCGGCGAGCGCCCGGCCGAGCGCGGCGAGTCCGTCGTCGGGGTCGACGCCCTCCAGGCCGATGCGGGCGAACTCCCCCGCGACGGCAGCGCCCGCCGCCATGCCCGCGCCCGCCCAGGCACCCCAGGCGATGGAGGTGGCGGGCAGCCCCTCGGCGCGCCGGTGCTCGGCCAGCGCGTCGAGGCAGGCGTTGCCGGGGGCGTAGCCGCCCTGCCCGGGCAGACCCCAGGTGGCGGCCACGGAGGAGAACAGGACGAAGGCGGTCAGGTCCGGGTTGTCCCTGGTCAGCAGGTCGAGGTTGCGGGCGCCGGTCGTCTTGGCGCGCAGCGCCCGGTCCAGCTGGGCCGGGGTGAGGGCGTCGAGCAGGGCGTCGTCGAGCTGCCCGGCGGCGTGCACCACGGTGGTGAGCGGCAGGTCCTCGGGCACGTCGGCGATCACGGCGCGCAGGGCGTCGAGGTCGGCGGCGTCGCACGCGGCGAACGTGACCCGCGCGCCGAGCGCGTCGAGTTCGGCGCGCAGGGCGTCGGCTCCGGGTGCCCGGTCGCCCCGCCGGCTGACGAGCAGCAGGTGTTCCGCCCCGGCGGCCGCGAGCCACCGTGCCACCCTGGCGCCGAGCGCGCCGGTGCCGCCGGTGACCAGGGCGGTGCCCCGGGTCCGCCAGGGGCGTCGCGCGCGGGCCGTCGCGGGTGCGCGTTCGAGGCGTCGCACGAGCACGCCGTGCGGCCGTACGGCGAGCTGGTCCTCGCCGGGGGCGGCACCGCCGAGGACGGCGGCGAGGTGGGCGGCGGCCGTGTCGTCCGGGTGCTCGGTCAGGTCGATCAGGCCGCCCCACCGCTCGGGATGTTCCAGGGCGACGATCCGTCCCAGGCCCCACAGCTGTGCCTGGTCGGTGTCGCGCAGGCGGTCGCCGGGGCCGGTGGACACGGCTGACGCGGTGACGCACCAGAGGGGGGCGGGCGAGTCCAGGTCGCCGAGCGCCTGGACCAGGGCGAGCGAGGCCGCCAGTCCGGCCGGTACGGCGGGGTGCCCGGCGGCGTGGCCGTCGTCGAGTGCCAGCAGGGACAGGATTCCGGCCGGGGGTGCCTCGGTGAGGTGGGGGCGGAGCAGTCCGGCGATGCCCGCGCGGTCGGCCGCCGGGTCGATCCGGATCTCTCGTACGTCCGCGCCGTGGGCGCTCAGCGCGTCAGCGGCCGTCCGCGCCCACGCGTCGGAGCGGGGTCCGGCCGGGCGGAGCACGAGCCAGGTGCCGTGCAGGACGGTGGCCGGGGCGGGGCCGAGGCGCCGCCAGCCGATCCGGTAGCGCAGGCCGTCCAGACCGGCGTCGGCACGCCGTCGGTCGTGCCAGCGGGACAGCGCGGGCAGCAGGGCGGTCAGCGCCGCTACGGGCGGCTCGTCCGGCGTGTCGCCGACGCCGACTCCCAGTTCCTCGGCGAACGCCTCCGCGTCGCCCTCTTCGACGGCCGTCCAGAGCCTGCGCTGTGCCTCGTCGGACGCCTCGGCCGGTGCGTCGGCGGGCCGGCGGCCGGAAGGTTCGAGCCAGTAACGCTCCGCCCGGAACGGGTAGGTGGGCAGCTCGGCGTGGCGTGCTCCCGTACCGGCGAACAGCACGTCCCAGTCCACGCCGACCCCGTCGGCGAAGTCCGCCGCGGCGGACGCCACCAGGCCGGCGGCCGGGCCGTCGGCGGCAGGCGGGGCCGCCACGACGCCCTCGGCGCCGGCGGCGACGGACCGC
Organism: Streptomyces sp. TSRI0107; assembly: GCF_001905845.1. Classification (GTDB taxonomy): domain Bacteria; phylum Actinomycetota; class Actinomycetes; order Streptomycetales; family Streptomycetaceae; genus Streptomyces. The sequence goes on from NZ_LIVZ01000002.1 coordinate 654,272, forward strand.
AGGCCCGCGAGCAGGTCGTCGCGCCCGGTTCCCAGGACCACCGCGCGGTGCTCGAACGCCGTCCGCGTGGTGGCCAGCGTGTACGCCGCGTCCACCGGGCTCGGTCCGGGTTCGGCGGCCAGGTACCGGCTCAGCCGCAGGGCGAGTTCGCGCAGCGCCTCGGGGGTCTTCGCGGACAGTGCGAGGGGCACGAGGTCCATGCCGGTCGGGGTCGCCCCAACCTCGGGTTCGGGTTCGGGTTCTTCGAGGACGACGTGGGCGTTGGTCCCGCTGATCCCGAACGACGACACCCCCGCCCGCCGCGGCACCCCGCCCGCCTTCTCCCACGGCACGGACTCGGTCAGCAGCGACACCGCACCCGCCGACCAGTCCACCTCCGGCGACGGCTCATCCACATGCAACGTCCGCGGCAACACCCCGTGCCGCATCGCCATCACCATCTTGATCACACCAGCCGCACCGGCAGCCGCCTGCGCATGCCCGATGTTCGACTTCAACGACCCCAGCAGAAGGGGCCGTTCACCAGGCCGCTCCTGCCCGTAGGTCGCCAAGATCGCCTGCGCCTCGATCGGATCGCCGAGCCGCGTACCCGTCCCGTGCGCCTCCACGGCGTCCACGTCCCCCGGCGCCAGCCCGGCCTGCGCCAGCGCCTGCCGGATCACCCGCTCCTGCGAGGGACCACTCGGCGCCGTCAGGCCGTTGCTCGCGCCGTCCTGGTTGACGGCCGAACCCCGCACCACCGCCAGCACCCGGTGCCCGTTGCGCCGCGCGTCCGACAGCCTCTCCAGCAGCACGACACCGACACCCTCACCCCAGCCCGTGCCATCGGCGGCGGCCGCGAACGCCTTGCAACGCCCGTCCGGCGACAGCCCCCGCTGACGCGAGAACTCCACGAACGTCCCCGGCGTCGACATCACCGTCACACCGCCCGCCAGGGCGAGCGAGCACTCGCCCTGCCGCAGCGACTGCGCGGCCAGATGCAGTGCCACCAGGGACGAGGAGCACGCCGTGTCGACCGACACCGCGGGCCCTTCGAGGCCGAGGACGTAGGCCAGCCGCCCGGACGCCACGCTGGTCGCGCTGCCGGTGAGCAGGTGTCCGTCCGTGCCGTCCGCCGCCTCGTGGAGGCGCGGCCCGTAGTCGGACGCCATCAGTCCGGTGAAGACGCCGGTGTCGCTGCCGCGCAGGGCGGCCGGGTCGATGCCGCTCCGCTCGAACGCCTCCCAGGCCGTCTCCAGGAGCAGCCGCTGCTGCGGGTCCGTCGCCAGCGCCTCGCGCGGGGACATGCCGAAGAACTCGGCGTCGAAGCGGTCGGCGTCGTGCAGGAAGCCGCCGTGGCGGGTGTATGTGGTGCCCGGGTGGCCGGGGTCGGGGTCGTAGAGGGCGTCAAGGTCCCAGCCGCGGTTGCCGGGGAACGCGGTGATGGCGTCACGGCCGTCGGCGACCAGCCGCCACAGGCTGTCGGGGCTGTCCACGCCGCCCGGGTAGCGGCAGGCCATGCCCACGATGACCACCGGATCGTCGTCCGGCGCGGGGGCGCCGGGTGCGGGCACGGGGGTGGGCTTGTCGTCGCCGGTGCCGAAGAGTTCGGCACCGAGGCGGGTGGCCAGGGCCCGTGGTGTGGGGTGGGCGAAGACGGTCGTCGCCGGCAGCCGCAGGCCGGTGGCGGCGTTGAGGCGGTTGCGGAGTTCGACGGCGCCCAGGGAGTCGAAGCCGAGGGTCTTGAAGTCGAGCCGGGTGTCGACCGCGTCGGCGGAGTCGTGGCCGAGGACGGCGGCGGCCTCGTCCTGGACCAGCCGGAGCAGCAGGGCGTCCCGGTCGGCCTCCGGCGCCGCGGTCAGCCGCGCTCGCGGCGAGCGGCCGGCCGTGTCCGGTGCGCCGGTGCGCGGGCCGGTCTCCGGGCGCGGTCCCGCGCCGGCCGACGCGCCGGTCGATGCGCCGGCCGACGCGGCGGCCCGGCCGGTGGGCAGCCAGTACGGCCGGCGCTGGAAGGCGTACGTCGGCAGGTCGACCGTACGGGCGTCGCCGAAGACGGTGCCCCAGTCGACGGCGGCCCCGGCCACGTGGGCCTGGGCGAGGGAGGTCAGCAGCCGGGCCCGGTCGCCCTGGTCGCGCCGGAGGGTGCCGACGACGGCCGCCGGGTCGTCCGGTGTGGCGGCGAGGTCGAAGGTCTCCTGGATGCCGACGGTGAGCACGGGGTGCGGGCTGGACTCGACGAACAGCCGGTGTCCGTCGGCGAGGAGCAGGCGGACGGTCTCCTCGAACCGCACGGTCCGCCGCAGGTTGCGGTACCAGTACTCGGCGCCCAGTTCCGTGGTGTCGGCCACGGCGCTCGCCGTCACGGTCGAGTAGAAGGCGACGTCCGTGGTGGGCCGCGGTGTGATGTCGGCGAGGGCGGTGAGGAGTTCGTCCCGCACGGCCTCGACGCCCGGGGAGTGGGAGGCGTAGTCGACGGGGATGCGGCGGGCCCGTACGCCCTCCGCCTCGTAGGCGGCAAGGAGCTGGTCGAGTACGGCGGTCTCGCCGGCCAGCACGGTGGAGGACGGTCCGTTGACGGCGGCGACGGCGACCCGTTCGCTCCACGGTGCGACGCGCTCGGCGACCTCGGAGACCGGCAGCGGTACGGAGACCATGCCGCCGGTCCCGGCCAGCCGGGCGATCGCCCGGGAGCGCAGGGCGACGATCTTCGCCGCGTCGCGCAGGCTCAGCACCCCGGCGACCTGCGCGGCGGCGATCTCGCCCTGGGAGTGGCCGACCACCGCGTCGGGCGTCACCCCGTGGGCCTTCCACACCTCGGCGAGCGACACCATGACCGCCCAGAGGGCGGGCTGGACGACGTCGACCCGGTCCAGCGACGGCGCGTCGGCGTCCGCGCGCAGCACCGCGGTCAGGGACCAGTCGACGAACGCGGACAGGGCGCTCTCGCACTGCGCGATCCGCGCGGCGAAGACCTCGCTGTCCGCCAGCAGCCGCCGTCCCATCGCCACCCACTGGGAGCCCTGGCCGGGGAAGACGAGGACGGTACGCCCGCGTGCGACGGGTCCCGTGGTCACCACGGCGTTCTTCGCCGGCCGGCCGTCGGCGACCGCGGCGAGTCCGGCGAGGAGTTCGTCGCGGTCGCCGCCCACGACCACCGCGCGCTGCTCGAACACCGACCGGGTGGTCACCAGGGAGTGGCCGACGTCGGCCGGTTCCAGCTCGGGCCGGTCCGCCACGAAGCCGGCGAGTCGCCCGGCCTGCGCGCGCAGCGCGTCGGTGCCGCGGGCGGACAGCACCCAGGGCACGGGGGCGGCGGCGCGCGCGCCGGTCTCCCCCCGCGGCGCGGCGTCCGGTGCGGGCCGCCCGGCGGTCGGGGCTTGCGCGAGCACCACGTGGCAGTTGGTGCCGCCCACCCCGAAGGAGCTGACACCCGCGACGAGTTCGCGCCGCTCGTCGGGCCAGGGGGTCAGACGGGTCTGGACGCCGAGGTTCAGCTCGTCCAGCGGGATGCGCGGGTTGGGTGTCTCGTGGTGGAGCGTCGGCGGGAGCTGCCGGTGTCCGATGCTGAGCGCCACCTTGATGAGCCCGGCGATGCCCGCGGCGCCTTCCAGGTGGCCGATGTTGGTCTTCACCGACCCGACGCGCAGCGGGGCGGTTCCGGGGGTGCGGCGCGTGCCGAGGGCGGCTCCCAGGGCGGCGGCCTCGACCGGGTCGCCGACGGGGGTGCCGGTGCCGTGGAGTTCGACGTACTGGATGTCGTCCGGGGTGGTTCCCGCGCGCCGGTGGGCCTGCCGGATGACCTCTTCCTGGGCGCGGGGGTCCGGTGTGGTGAGGCTGTCGCCGCCGCCGTCGTTGTTGGTCGCGCTGCCGCGGATCACGCACAGCACGGGGTCGCCGTCGGCGAGGGCCCGTTCGAGGGGTTTGAGGACGACGAGCGCGCCGCCCTCGCCGCGTACGTAGCCGTTGGCGCGGGCGTCGAAGGTGCGGACTCGGCCGTCCGGGGAGAGCCCGCCCATCCGGGCCGCGGTGGCCGCGCTCTCGGCGGCGAGGGCGAGGTTGACTCCGCCGGCCAGGGCCAGGTCGCTCTCGCCGCGCCGCAGGCTCTCGCAGGCCAGGTGCACGGCGACGAGGGAGGACGACTGGGCGGTGTCGACGGTCAGGCTGGGTCCGCGCAGCCCGAGTCCGTACGAGACGCGGTTGGCGATGATGCCGCGCTGGAGACCCGTCAGCCAGTGCCGGCCGACGGCGTCGGGTCCCTCGCGCCGCAGCAGGGTCGCGTAGTCGTCCCAGATGGCGCCGACGAACACTCCGGTGCGGCTGCCCGCGACGCGTTCGGGGACGATGCGGGCGTCCTGGAGGGCTTCCCAGCCCAGTTCCAGCATCAGCCGCTGCTGAGGGTCCATCGCCTGCGCCTCGCGGGGGCCGATCCCGAAGAACGCGGCGTCGAATCCGGTGACGGTGGACCAGTCGAGGAATCCGCCGTGCGCGAGCCCGGCGAGCCGGTCGGCGCCGTCCGCCTCGTCGCCGGCCGGGTTCGCGGCGCGGCGCTCGGGCGGCAGGGGGACGACGGCGTCGACGCCGTCGCGCAGGAGCCGCCAGTACTCGTGCGGGCCGGCGGCCCCGGGCAGCCGGCAGGCCACGCCGACGACCGCGATCGGCGCGTCCCGCGGGTCGGGCGGGGCGGCCGGCGCGGTGTGCGCGGGGGGCTCCGCGGGCCCGTGCGACGAGACGCCGCTGCTGTCGTGACCGTGTCGGCGGCCCATGGTGGTGTGTTCCTCCCCGGTACGGTCGGGAGCGGCGCCCGCGCGCGGCGGTGCCGGAGCGGTGCTCCCGGGTGGTGCGCGATGGGTGCGCGACGGGTCGCGCGCTGTCTCGGTGCGATGGCGGGGCCGCCCGGTGGCGCGGCAGCGCCGGTCACGGGAGCCGCGGGCCCGCCCGCTTGTGCCGGTGGGTGCCGTGCGGGCCCTGACCGGTCTCCTCGTCGAGTCCGTCGCCGTACGCGGACCCGCGGGTGCTCCCCGTCGCCGGTTCGGGCACGCGGGCGTCACCCGTGCCGCCCGGTGGGGGATTCCAGGCGGCACGGGAGTCAGTGATCCGCTGCCGGGAACGGGTAGGCGGGCAGGTCCGCGGCGGCACGGCGGGCGGCGCCGGGTTCGGCCGCCGGGCCGAAGACCGCCTCCCAGTCCGGCTGGGCGCCCCGCGTGAACAGCGTGGCGACGGCGGTGCTCAGGGTGGCCCCCTCGGGCAGTCCGGGGCGCAGGGCGTAGGCGAAGCCGCCCTCGGGCGCGGCCATCCTCGCGAACGCGCTGAGCACGGGCGACGGCCCGAGTTCGAGGAAGGACGTCACGCCCTTGCCGGCGAGCCAGCCGATGCCCTGGGCGAACCGGACGGGGCGGCGGATGTGCTCGACCCAGTAGTCGGGGTCGCCGAGTTCGTCGTCCCCGGCGCGCATGCCGGTCAGGTTGGAGACGACCGGGATCCGCGGGGCGTGGTAGTCGACCTTGCTCGCGACGGTGCGGAACTCCTCGAGGATGCCCTCCATGTGGAGTGAGTGGAAGGCGTGGCTGACCCGCAGCCGGGTCGTCTTGAAGCCCTCCTCGGCCAGTGCCGCGGCGACCGCGCCGGCCGGTTCCTCGTCCCCGGAGATCACCGTGGCCGTGGCGGTGTTGACGGCGGCGATGTCGACGCGTCCGTCGCCGTGCCGTTCGAGGGCCCTGGTGACGGTCGCCTCGTCCGCGGCGACGGCGATCATGGCCCCGCCGGCGGGCGCCGACTGCATCAGCCGGGCCCGTGCCGCGACCAGGTCGCAGGCGTCGTCGAGGGAGAACACGCCGGCGACGTGGGCGGCGACGAGTTCGCCGAGCGAGTGGCCGATCAGCTGACTCGGTGTCAGTCCCCAGTCGGTGACGAGCCGGAACAGCGCCACTTCGAGGGCGAACAGCGCGGGCTGCGCGTACAGGGTGAGGTTGAGCAGGTCGGACTGCTCGGTTCCCTGCTCAGCGAACATCACGTCCAGCAGCGGCTGGTCGAGATGGCGGTCGAAGCGCTCGGCGATCTCCTCCAGCGCGGCGGCGAACACCGGGTACTCGGCGTGCAGTTCGCGTCCCATGCCGGGCCGCTGGCTGCCCTGCCCGGTGAACAGGAAGGCCGTCGGCTCGTCGGCGGCCCGGGCCGGCGGCACCACGTTGACCGCGAAGCCGTCGTCGGCGATCGCCTCGAGTCCGGCCAGCACCTCCGAGCGGTCCGCGGCGACCAGCGCGGCCCGGTGGGCCAGCGGGGTGCGGCCCGCCGCGAGGGCGTACGCGGCGGCGCCCAGGTCCAGGTCCGGGTGTTCGGTGACGTACGTCCTGAGCCGGTCGGCCTGCCGCAGCAGGGTGGGAGCGTCGTGCGCGGACAGCACCCAGGGCAGGGCGCGGGGGGCCGTGGCGGGTTCGCCGGACGCCGAGGGGGCGGGCCGGTCCGCGTGGCCGGCTTCCTGCCGCCGCAGGATCCGCAGGGGTTCCTCGGCCCAGGTGTCCGGGGCGGCCGCCGCCATCGCCAGGTCGCACTCGCCGCGCCGCAGGGCACGGTGTGCGGCGGCGAGCGCGGCACGTCCGGGGGAGGTGCCCGCGTCCGGCGCGCCGACGGGTCCCTGCCAGCCGTAGGTGGCGGACAGGCGGGCGGCCGAGCGGCCCGCGCCGCCGGGCCGGCCGTCGTCGCCGTCGCCCGCCTCGGGGGTGAGGGAGCGCTCGACGAAGACGCCGACCTGCCGGCCGCGGGTGGAGGCCGGCGGGATCATGACCCGTTCGAGCAGCTGCCAGGCCGTGGTGGCGAGGACGCTGTCGCGGCCGGACACCGGTGTGCCGGGGCCCAGGGTGAAGGCGGCGGCGTCGAACGGCATCGGGACGGCCCGCCGGGTGCCGAAGCCGCGGAACGGGCTGGCCAGGCTGTGGACGCGCGCCGGGGACGGCACGGCGGCCGGGGCCGCGGTGTACGGCGTGAGCACCGTGCGCAGCAGTTCCAGGAACTCGGCGCGGTTCTCGCGGACGAAGAAGTGTCCGCCGTCCACCTGGTGCAGCCGGTAGGTGGCCGTCGTGCGGTCCGCCCAGCCGGCCATGTGGTCGCGGGGCACCAGCCAGTCCTCGGTGCCCGAGAACACGTGGATGGGGCAGGGGATCCGCGAGCCCGGCTCGTCGCGGTGCGTCCGCCACAGGAGCAGGTCCTCGCGCAGCGACGCGGTGACGGAGTCGACCCAGTCGGGGTAGGCCAGCACCTCGCGGGGCATTCCGCTGATCTCCAGCATGAACTCGATGAGGCTGTCCTCGTCCAGCTCCAGGGAGTCGAGGGTGTGGGCCACGTCCGGCGCCGGGAACGCCCCGACGAACAGGGCCTCGGGGGCGCGCAGGCCGCGGGCCGCGCGGCGCCGCACCAGTTCGTAGCCGACGAGGCCGCCGAAACTGTGCCCGTACACCAGGTGCGGGCCGTTCAGCAGGGGCGTGAGGCTCTCTTCGAGCCGGTCGACGAGTTCGTTCAGGTCTTCGACCCGTTGGTCCCCGCCGCGTCCGGGAAGAGTGACCGGCACGACCTCCACATCGTCGGCGAGCCGGTGCTGCCACCCGGAGAACAGGGAAGCGTCGCCCCCTGCGTGATGGAAGCAGACGAGTCGCATCGGAACCCGGTCCATGCCCAATCCTTCCTCGCGCTGTGACGCCTGCGTTCACTCTTTCGGAGCGTTCTAAAGGTCTGTACAAGGCGCGGCCAGGGCCCTGTGTTTCAATTGCATCGAACACTCGGGGGATCTTCGACTGAAGGGGAGCACTATGCGCGCGGTCGGCTTCAGGACGCCCGGTGGACCCGAGGTTCTGCAGGTCGTGGACGTACCCGTGCCGGTGCCGGGGCCCGGCCAGGTCCTGGTCGAAGTCGCCTACGCGGGCGTGAATTTCGCCGAGATCTACCGTCGGCGCGGCTGGGCGGCCCCGGCCGGCGACGCGGCCGTGGTGCCGGGGCTCGAGGTGTCGGGACACGTGGCCGCGTGCGGCGAGGGCGTCGACGGTCTGGCCGTCGGCGACCCGGTGGCCGCCCTCACCCATGAGCAGACGGGCGCCAGCGGCGGTTACGCCCAGTACGCGGTCGCGCCGCAGGAGCTGGTGTACCCGTTGCGCACCGAGCGCGGCGAGGTGGACCTGCTGACGGCGGCCGCGCTCCCCTGCACCGTCACCACCGCCTACGGCCTGCTGGCGGCCGGTCGTCTCACCGCGGGCGAGGACGTGCTGATCCACGCCGCGCTGGGCAGCGTGGGCAGTACGACGGCCGGCATCGCGCGGCTGCTCGGCGCTCGCCGGGTGCTGGGGACCGTCGGTTCGCCGGCCAAGCTGGCCAGAGCCGAGGCCGCCCTCTACGACGAGCTGTACCTGCGGGACGACGTGCGCGGCTGGGCCGAGCCCAGCGCCCCGGAGCACGGCGTCGACCTGGTCCTCGACTCGGTCTCGGGCCCCACCACCACGGCGAGCATCGGCGCCCTGCGCGCCCTGGGCCGGGTGGTCGTCTACGGCAACCCGGGCAACCACGCCGACGCCCCGGTCTCCACGCACGCGCTCTGGCTCTCGTCCAAGGCCGTCATCGGCTACAACATGGGCGAGATCGCGGTGCAGGCCCCGCGCGTCCTGCGCGACCAGGCCCTGCGCGCCGCCGAACTGATGGCGTCGCGGCGGCTCGCCGTCGACGTCGGCGAGATCATGCCGCTGGAGTGCGCCCGGGAGGCCCACCGCCTGCTGGAGAGCGGAACCAGCGTGGGAAAGCTGGTCCTGCGGGTGGCGGACTGAGCCTCCCGGCCCACCGGACGGGTCAGGCCCGCGGCCGTGTGCCGTCCGGGCCGTGCAGCAGCCGGCCCGTCGCCAGGCCGAAGGCGCGGTTGGCCGCCGCGGCGGCCTCGCTGACCCGGTCCATGTAGAAGAAGCCGTGCATGAGTCCCTCACCGCGGGACAGGGTCACCGGCACGCCGGCGTCCCGCATGCGGTCCGCGAGGGCCGTCGCCTCGTCGTGCAGCACGTCGAACTCCGCCAGCTGGAAGACGGCGGGCGGCAGGCCCTCGACCTGGCGGGCACGCGCCGGGGTCGCCTCCACGGGCGGATCGGCCAGCCGGTCCCCCAGGTACTGCGACCAGAACCAGCGGGCGTTGGTCCGCGTGAGGGCGTACCCCTGCGCGTACCGCCGGTACGACGGTGTGTCGAAGTCGGCGCCCAGGGACGGGGTGACGACAGCGAGGGCCCGCAGCCGGCCGGGGTGCGTGCGCGCGACGCGCAGGGCGGCGCCGACGGCCAGCGCGCCGCCCGAGCTGTGCCCGCCCACGCCGACCCGCGCGGGGTCGGCCCCCAGTTCGGCCGCATGCTCCAGCGCCCAGGTCAGGGCGGTGGCGGCGTCGTCGTTGGGCAGCGGGTACGGGTGCTCGGGCGCCGACCGGCACTCGACCGCGAGCACCGCGACGTCCGCGGTGCCGGCGATCCGGCGTACCGGAGTGTCCTCCACCTCCAGGGAGTTCGCCACGAACCCGCCGCCCACCATGAAGACCAGCAGCGGCAGCGCGGTCTCGGGGCGCGGGTGGTACAGCCGGGCCCGGATCGCCGGGGCGCCGGCGGGGCCGGGCACGCTGACGTCCTTGACCTCCGCGATCTCCGGGCCCTCGCCCGCGACCTCCATCCAGCCGTCGACGGCCGTACGCACCTCGGCCACCGTGAAGTCGTGGAAGTCGACCTCGCCCTCGGGTGCCGAGTCGAGGAACGCGCGCATCTCCTCGTGCAGCGCCATCAGTGCCCCATTCCCAGTCCGCCGCTCACCGGCAGGACCGCGCCCGTGATGTACCGCGCCGACTCGTCCGCCAGGAACCGCACGGCGGCGGCGACCTCCTCGACCGTGCCGGGCCGGCCCAGCGGGGTGGACGCCATCAGCTCGGCCCGGCGCTCCTCGGTGATCGTGGCGGCCATGTCCGTCTCGATGACACCGGGGGCGATCACGTTGGCGGTGATGCCGCGCGGCCCCAGTTCCCGGGCCAGCGAGCGCGCCAGACCGATCAGGCCGGTCTTGGACGCGGTGTAGTTGGCCTGTCCGGGCGCGCCCGTCATGCCGACCGCGGAGGAGATGAACACCATCGTCCCGCGGCCCTGTCCGAGCATGCCGAGGGCGGCCCGCCGGGCCACCCGGAAGGAGCCCGCCAGGTTGGTCTCCAGCACCGACAGGAAGTCGTCGTCCGTCAGCGTGAGGGACAACCCGTCGCGGGTGATGCCCGCGTTGGCGACCAGCACCTCGACGGCGCCCTGCTGGGCCTCGACCGCCGTGAAGGCCTCCTCGACGGAACCGGCGTCCGTCACGTCGCAGCGCACCGCGAACAGGTCGCCCTCCGGGGGCTCGGAGCGATAGGTGACGGCCACCTTGTCCCCCGCGTCGGCGAAGGCGCGCGCCACGGCCAGGCCGATCCCTCTGTTCCCACCTGTCACCAGAACCGAACGACTCACTGCTTCCCTCTCCGTGTTCCTGCTCGGTGCCGCACGGTCAGCCACGGCCCATGATCAGCACGCCGTTCTGCCCGCCGAATCCGAACGAGTTGCTGGCGGCGACCTCCAGGGGCGCCTGCCGCGGCTCCTTCGCCACGACGTCCACCTCGATCTGCTGGTCCTGGCTGTCCAGGTTGGCGGTCGGCGGCACCACGCCGTGCTCCAGCGCGAGCACGGTGTACGCCGCCTCGATGGCGCCGGCCGCGCCGAGCGCGTGTCCGGTCACGCCCTTGGTGGAGGTGACCAGCGGCCGCTCGCCCAGCACCCGGCGCAGCACGCGCGCCTCCGTCACGTCGTTGAGCGGGGTCGACGAGCCGTGCGCGTTGACATGGTCGATGTCACCGCCGCCGAGCCCGGCGTCGGCGAGGGCGGCGCGCAGCGCACGCTCGACTCCCTCGCCCTCCGGGTGCGGCGCCGACGGGTGGTGGGCGTCGGCGGAGGCGCCGTAGCCGAGGACCTTGGCCCGTACCCGGGCCCGGCGTGCGGTGGCGTCCTCCAGCCGCTCCAGCACCAGCACACCGGCGGCCTCGGCCACCACCATGCCGTCGCGCGCGGCGTCGAACGGGCGGGAGGCCGCGGCCGGTTCGCCGGTCCGCCGGGACAGCGCGCCCATCTGGGCGAGGCCCGCCATGGTCATCGTGGTGATCGGGGCGTCCGCGCCGCCGGCGATGACGATGTCGCAGGCCCCGGAGGCGAGCAGCTGGCGGGCGGTGCCGACGGCGGTCGGGCCGGAGGCGCACGCGGTCGCCGTGACCATGTTCGGGCCCTTGGCGCCGAGTTCGATCGCGACGTACGCCGCGATCATGTTGACCGGGGCCATCACCCACACGAGCGGTGAGATCCAGGCCGCGCCCTCCTCCAGCATCTTGCGGTGCTCGGCCTCCAGGCTGGCCATGCCGCCCATGGAGGTGCCCAGGACGACGCCGACGCGGGCGCCGTCCCAGGTCCCGGGGTCGAGTCCGGCGTCGCTCACCGCTTCGCGTGCCGCGACCAGGGCGAGCTGGGTGACCCGGTCGAGCTTCCACAGCTTGCTCGGTTCGAAGTGCGCCTCGGGGTCGTAGGCGCCGGCCCGGCAGGAGATGTCCACCGGGAGTCCCTCGAGCTGGGGGTCCGTGGCCGCGGTGGACTCTCCGGAGAGCACCCGCTCCCAGTTCTGCCCGACCCCGAGCCCGGCCGGGGACACCAGTCCCAGGCCGGTGACGGCGATCTCCTGACGGGAGGTCGGGGCGCTCACTTGACCGCCGCCCCCTTGGACTCGATCAGCTCGACGATCTCGGTGAGCGTGTGGGCGGAGGTGATCTCGCCCGGCGCGAGCGGCACGCCCAGCGTCTTCTGCAGGGTCAGGGTGAGCTCGACGGTGACGAGCGAGTCGATGCCCAGGTCGTTCAGGCTGCCGCCGGCGGCGATCCGGGGGGTGGGGACGCCGTAACGGCTCGCCAGGATGCCGGTGATCTCTTCGGTGACCTTGCTCATGTCAGCAACTCCTCAGTCGGCTGTGTTCGGTGGATGGTCGGTGTGGTGCGGCGGCGGTGCCGGCGCGGTCGGGGGACGGTCAGGGCGCCGCGGGGGCCAGGCCGGGCCACTCGAAGGCTCCGGCGCCCCAGGTGGCGCCGCCGCCGTAGGCCGTGACCAGGACGCGGTCGCCCTTGGTCAGCTGCCCGGAGTCCACCGCGTCGGCGAGGGCGAGCGGGATGGAGGCGGCGGCGGTGTTGCCGACCCGGTCGATGTTGGCCACCAGGCGCTCCGGGGGCAGGTCGAGCTGTTCGGCGACGGCGTGCAGGATCCGCAGGTTGGCCTGGTGGCCGACGACGGCGTCCAGGTCGGCCACGTCCCAGCCGACCCGGTCGAGCACGGCGCGGGAGGAGCCCGCCATCTTCAGCACGGCCTCCATGAAGACCTCGCGGCCGCTCATGCTGAAGTACCGGTCCTCGTCCGGCACGTCGGCGCCGTGCAGCGGCCGGGCGGAGCCTCCGGCGCGGACCGTGATCAGGTCCGCCCGCGTGCCGTCGCTGCCCAGGCGCAGATCGAGCAGGGCACCGGGTTCGCCGCGCTCCCCGGCGCGCAGCAGGACGGCCCCGGCGCCGTCGCCGAAGACGGCGAGGGTGGTGCGGTCCTGCGGGTCGAGGATGGTGGAGAAGGTGTCGGCGGCCACCACCAGGACCTGTTCGGCGAGCCCCGACGCGATGTGTCCCTCTGCCGCGGCGAGCGCGTAGAGGAAGCCGGTGCAGACCGCGTTGACGTCGTAGGCGGGGATGCCGCCCAGTCCGAGCCGGGCCGCCACGTCGGGCGCGGTGGCCGGGCAGGGCCGGTCGGGTGTGGTGGTCGCGAGGATCAGCAGGTCGGCGCCGGCCGGCTGACCGCTGGTCAGGGCCGCCGACTCCAGGGCGCGCCGGCCCGCCTGCACCGCGAGGTCGCCGGTGGCCGTGCCGGGGTCGACGACGTGGCGCTGCCGGATGCCCGTGCGGGTCCGGATCCACTCGTCGGAGGTGTCGAGGCGGCGGGCGAGATCGTCGTTGGTCACCACACGCGGGGGCAGCGTGGCCCCCACGCCGGCGAGCACGGCTGCTCGGGTCATCGGGCGCCTCCTGTCGGTGTCGTGTCGTGCGCGTGGACTTGTTCTCCCTGCCGGGCGGCGGGCCGCACGCCCAGCGTGTACAGGGCCTGGGCGACCGCCTCCGGGTCGTCCGGGGGTACGGCGGCGGCGAGGTGGCCGTCCGGGCGGACCACCACGGCCAGCGGCCGGCCGCCGAGGGCGGCGCGCAGCCGCCGGCGCACCACGGCGTCGGGTTCGGCGACCTGGGCCAGTCCGGCCAGTTCCTTGTGCAGACGCTCCTTGACGCGCTGCCAGTCGCCGCCCGAGCCGGCACGGCCGGGCCAGAGCAGGACGCTGGGCTCGTCACGGGCGAGGACGCGGCGGCCGTTGACCGGGGCGAGCGGCAGCGGCACGCGCTCCCCGGGCCGGATGCCGGGCGCCAGGGACGGTCCGGAGGCCGGGCTGTCGTAGCTGACTCCGAGCTGGCTCACCAGCGGGGTGATCCGGCGGCGGAGCAGTCCGGAGCGGTGGGCGAGGTGGAAGAGGCCGTCCCGCAGCAGGATGCGCTTCGGGGTGCGGGCCATGCCCCACTTGGTCTGTGCGGTGGTGGTGCGGGCGACGTGGTGGGCGGCGGCCCGGCGCTCGCTGTCGTAGTGGTCGAGAACGACGTCGCGCAGGCTGCCGTCGACGACTCCGGCGAGGCGCCAGGCGAGGTTGACGGCGTCCTGGATGCCGGTGTTCATGCCCTGGCCGCCGGCGGGGCTGGTGATGTGCGCGGCGTCGCCGGCCAGCAGGCAGCGGCCGGCCCGGAAGGTGGCGGCGATCCGGCAGCGGGCGCGGAACACGGCGCTCCACCGCAGTTCGCCCACGACGGCGTGTCCGGGGGCACGCTCGTCGACGGCCTGCTGGAAGACCTCCCGGCCGGGCGGGGCCGCGCCGGGTTCCTGGTGCGGCACGGTGATCGCCAGCCGCCACAGGCCCTCACCGAAGGGTCCGAGGGCGAGGCCGCCGTCCGGTGAGTAGCAGTAGTACGTCATATCGTCGTCCGGCGCGCCCTCGACGGGCGCGTCGGCGACCGCGAAGCTGACGTCGACGACGTCGCCCTCGAAGTCCACGCCGAGCAGTTCCCGGGTGGTGCTGTGGGCGCCGTCCGCGCCGACGAGCCAGTCGCTGCGGATGTGGTGGGCGGTGCCGTCGGCGTCCTCGAGGGTGCTGAGGACCGTGCCGTCGGGCGCCGTCCGGTCGAGGCCGGTGAGGCGCAGCCCGGACTCGATGGTGCCGCCCAGTTCGGCGAATCGTTCCCGCAGTACTTCCTCGACGGTGTTCTGCGAGATGACGAGGGCGAAGGGGTAGCGGGTCGGTGTCCCGTCCATGGGGACGTCGCCGATGCGGCGGCCCTGGGAGAAGTAGCCGACGCCGGACACCGGGTGGCCGCGGCCGGTCAGCCGCCGGGTCACGTCGATCCGGTCGAGCAGTTCCATGATCCTCGGCCACAGCACATTGGCCCGGGAGTGCCGGGTGAAGCGCCGCTCGGCGTCCACCAGGCGTACCCGCACACCGCGTTGCAGCAGTTCGCAGCCGGTCACCAGGCCGACGGGCCCGCCACCGACGATCAGCACGTCGCAGTCCGCGCGGTCACTCATCGCTTGTCCTCCTTCGCTTCGTCCGCCGGCCGGGCGCGCTCGGCCGCGAGACGCGTGACCACCACACCGGAGTAGGCGAAGCCGGCGCCCGCGTTGAGCACCAGGCCGCTCTGCCCGGGGCTCAGCCGCCCGACGAGGTCGGCGACTCCCGCCAGGGCGTCGCCGGGGCCCAGGTGTCCGGTGAGGTGTCCCGTCGACACCGTCGGTGCCGCCGTCACCTCGGCGATCGCCGGCACCCAGGCGTGCCGGAGCGTCTTGCCGCCGAGGCGCGGCAGCACCACGCAGGCCAGTTCGTCCGCATCGGGTGCGATGCCTGCGTCGGCCAGGCAGTCCCGCACGACCGCCTGGACCTTCTCGCGGGTGGTCTTGGTGAAGACGTCGAGGCCGTACCGGGTGAGATACGACTTCTTCGCGCGGCGGACGTCCACCCGCTGGTCGGGCCACAACGGGGCCGGACCGAAGGGGAGTTCGCCGCGGTGCATCAGCTCCAGCTCGGGAGCGGAGTGGGTGACGACGGCGCGCAGCCGGAACAGGTCGCGCTCCGGGTCCAGCGGGCCGACCAGCGCGGCGGTGGCGCTGTCGCCGTAGACCAGCGCGTAGTCGGCGGTCCACCGGTCGAAGGCGGGCGGCGCGAACCGGTCCGCGGTGGTCACCAGCACCCGGTCCACCGCGGGGTCCGCGGCGATCCGGGTCGCGGCGACCTCCAGCGCGGCGACTGCGCCGTTGCACACCTGCTGGACGCCGATGGGCTGGACCTGGTCGGCGCCGAGCGCGGCGGCCAGGTAGTGCGGGGCGGACCAGATGTCGTGCCCCTGGTGGTACATCCAGGAGTGGACCAGCAGACCGAGGCCTGCCGGCGGCCATCCGGCGTCGGCGAGGACGGTGCGGGCCGCGCGCAGCGCCATCTCCGGAGCCGCCTCGTGCGTGGCCACCGACACCTCCTCGTAGCCGAGGTCGTCGATGTCGCCCGCGTCGAGCCGGCCGTCCGCGACGGCCTGCCGGGCGGTCTCGCGGCCCGCGGGGAAGTACGCCTCCACCGCGGCGATGCCCAGTTCCGTGGCGAGCCGCATCTCAGACTCCCGTGACGGCCGGGGCCAGCCGCGGTTCGAGCCACTGGATGGCCTGGCCGGCGTCCGTGAAGTGGACGGCCTGCCAGCCCGCGGCGCGGGCGCCGTCGCAGTTCTTCTCCAGGTCGTCGATCAGCACGCACTGCGCGGGGTCGACGCCCGCCCGCTCGGCGGCCAGCGCGAAGATGGCCGGCTCCGGCTTGCGGCAGCCCACCTCGAAGGACATCACCAGGTCGTCGAAGAGGCCGTCCGGCGGGACCATGCGGCGCCAGTGGGTGTCCCAGGCGGGTGGCATGTTGGACAGCAGGCCGACGAAGACGCCGCGGCCGTGCGCGGCCCGCAGCCAGCGCTCCCAGACCGGGTTGCCGCTGCGGCCCTCGAACCAGCGGTCGGCGAACCCGGACAGGTCGGTGTGGACGCCGTACTCCGCCGCGAGCACCTCCTGGACCTCGACGACCCAGGCGTCCTCGGTGATGAGCGGCGTGTCCAGCGGGCCCATCGCGTCGGTGCCGTAGCGCTCGCCGACGCGCCGCATGGCGCCCTGGAACTGCTCGGGGGTCATGCCGTGCCGGGCGCAGAACACCGCGGTGTCGTCGGCCACCGGCGGGGTGAGCACCCCGCCGAAGTCCGTCCAGACGGCGGAGATGGTGCCCAGCGAGGGGCTGGTGGCCGTGCTGCCGTACGTCATGCGGTCCTCCTGGCGGCCTCGACGGGCGCGTACGTGATGCCGATGCGGGCGATGGTCTGGTCGTGCTGCCGTACCTCGACCGGCACCGTCCGGTCGGGGCCCGGCGCCGTGGGCTCCGCCCGCAGCAGGACGGGGGCGTCGAGCTCCGCGAACCGGGTGAAGGTGCCGGTGAACCCGGTCAGGGCGAGTCCGGCGGCGGCCGCCCGGGTGGCCTGGGCGTGCCGGGCGAAGCACAGCTGACGGGCCGCGTCGGTGAGGGTCAGCGCGGTGAAGTGGTCGTTGGCGTGGACGAAGAGCGTGGGGTGGCGCAGGGACACGGCGAGCCGCGCCCGGTCCCACGCCGGTTCCCCGGCGAGATCGGCGATGAGCACGTTCTCGGCACGTCCGCGGCCGACGGCGGCGGCCTGCGCGGGCGACTCGGCGGGCGGGTCGGGCAGGTCGCTCGACCGGGGCGGCGGGGCGCCGCGCTGGAGGGTCCGCAGGGCCTGGTACTCCTCCGGGCCGGCGTACACGACTCCGATGACGACCTCGCCGATCTCCTCGCCGCGGGCGGAGAGGGCCATGCGCCAGCGCAGCGAGCGGACGGCGTCGGCGCGGTGCACGACGTCGTCCGCGCCGATCCGCAGCGTCAGCTCGGCGTCGCCGTCGGCGAGGACGTCCCACGCGGTGGCGTGGGCGCGGACGTCCCAGTCGGTGACGAGGAACGCCGCGTCGAGCGGCACCCCGAGGGCGGCGTGGGCGAGGTAGCTCCCCGCCTGCCGGCAGGCCTCCAGCAAGAGCAGCGGGTCGGCGTGGGAGGGCGCGTCCGGAAGGTCGTTGTAGTACGGGTGCCGGCTGGGCAGCCGGGCGGTTCCCACGAACTCGTACTCTCCGGTCTGCTCGGCGCCGGCCAGGAAGATCTCCGTCTCGGCACTTCGGTGCACCAGCGTTCCGATGTCGGCTGCTGCGAGCACCTTCCCTGCGGTCATCTGAACTGCCCCCTCGCGGACCGGCTATGGACAACGCACTCGCACAGCGACCACCGGGGTCGTTGTCAGCGCGGTGAACTCATGCTCGCAGTCGGCGTGCAAGGGGCACTCAAGCCGCGAACAAGGCGGCCCGGCGCCGCCGTGAGCACGGCGCGGACCGGGGTTCCGCCGCTCCGGACGCGCCGCCGGGACGCAAGGATCCGGCCATACGGGCCGCCACCGGCCCTCCCCCGGGTGTCACCGGGGCGAGCGGGCGCACGGGGCGCGGAACGGCGCAATCCGCGGCTGGTGTCGCCCGGGGGCCGTCGATGCGGCGAACACCGGAAACAATCCGTTCACACCCGGCGATGAGTTCCGGCCAAAAATCGGCAGTTCGGTGTAACGATACAAACGACCGAGTTGTCGCCGCCCGGCCAACGCGATTGACAAAGTCATATGAAAATGTGACGCAGCTCATACCCCCGCTTTGATTGCGCTCGTCACAATGTTTGCTGGCGCTACGGCCGGCCGGCCGGGCCCAGCAAGTGTTAGGGGGATCCACTTGTTCACATTCCAGTTGCTTGGACCGCTGAAAATAGCGGCCAACGGGAGGACCGTCCACCTCAAGGCAAAGAAACCTCGCATACTTCTCGCCGCGCTTCTGGTCGGCGGAAACCGAGGAGTGAGCAACGACCGGCTGGTTTCTCTTCTCTGGGATGACGAAGACGTCCCCAAGAACAGTCGTGGAGCTCTGCACATCCACATCAACCGCCTGCGCCGGACGCTGACCTCCACCGTCGCGGCGGGCGGCGACCTCATCCGCACCACACCCGACGGCTACGCCATCGACGTCGGCGCCGACAACCTCGACATCCTCCGCTTCGAGCAGCTGGAGCAGGAGTTCCGCAGGCAGCGCGGACGCGTCGCCCCGCAGGCCGAGTCCGACCTGGTCGAGGCGGCGCTGTCGATGTGGCGCGGACCGGCCCTGTGCGACATTCCGAGCGACCGGCTGCGCCAGAGCGTCGCACCGCAACTCACCGAACGCCGGCTGGCCCTGCTGGAATACCATTTCGAACTCAAATTGCGCATGGGCGCGCATGAAGAGGCGATCGGTGAACTGCGCAGCACGGTGGTGAAACACCCGCTCCGCGAGAATCTATGGGCGCAATTGATCCGGGCGCTTTACGAGACCGGCCGCAAGGCGGAGTCACTGCAGACTTACCTGACACTTTCCCGGACGCTCGCGGAAGAAGCCGGAATCGACCCGAGCAATGATCTCCAGAAACTTCATCGAAGCATTCTGAATGATTCCTACGAGCCGCCCGAGCCGGAGCCGGCCGCGCAGCCGCAGGGACCGGATCACGAGCCCGACAATGCGGCGGTCGCGTCCTACAACTGGACCGAACTCTGCCAACTCCCGCCGATCGTCGCGGACTTCGTGGGACGCGACGAACCGCTTGAACAGATGACCGCCCTGTTGAAGGGGAACGCCGGGGGAACCGCCCTTTCCATCGTGGTGGTGACAGGCCCGGCCGGAGTCGGCAAGACCGCGCTCGCGGTGCGGGCGGCCCACCAGGTGCGCTCCCACTTCCTCGACGGCCAGTGGTTCGTCCGGTTCGGCGGCGCGGGCGACCAGTCCCGGTCCCCGTCCGACGTGCTGGCCGAGCTGCTGCGCCGCTCCGGCGTGTCCAGCGCGGCCATCCCGTCCGACGTCGAGTCGCGCGCCGCCATGTTCCGGGCACGCCTCGCGGACCGGCGGGTCCTGCTGCTGCTGGACGACATCCGCGAGGCCGAGCAGATCGTCCCGCTGCTGCCCGGCACGTCCAGCTGCACGGTGCTCATCACCAGCCGGAGCAACCTCACCGAGCTGGTCGCCCTGCACGGCGCCCGGCTGGTGCCGCTGAACGTGCTCACCGCGCGGGAGGCGGAGTCGCTGCTGTCGCACATGCTCGGCCCGAGCCGGTCCGCCGACCCGGAGGACCTGGCCGAACTGGCGGAGCTGTGCGCGTACCTCCCGCTGGCGCTGCGGGTCGCCGCCGCCAGCCTGCTGTCGCGTCCGCAGCTGGCCCTGAGCACCTACATCGAGGAGCTGCGGCACGGGAACCGGGTGGCGAAGCTGACCGTCGGCAGCAACCGGCGCGCGGCGGTCCAGGCCGCCTTCGACCTGTCGTACCACGCGCAGACCGCCCAGGCGCAGCAGCTGTTCCGGCTGCTGGGGCTGGTGCCGATCCGCGACTACACCGCGGCGTCGGCCGCGGCCCTGCTCGACCTGCCCGCCTCCGAGGCCGAACTGCTGCTCCAGGACCTGGCGTTCGCCAGCCTGCTCGAGGAGCACTCGCCCGGCCGCTACCGGTTCCACGAGCTGATGCAGATCTACGCGGCCGAGCGGGCCCGCGAGGAGGACACCGTCCAGGAGCGCCGGGCGGCCGAACAGCGGCTGTTCACCTGGTACCTGTACAGCGCGGCGTCCGCCGTGGTCCCCCGCTACCCGGGGATGATCCGGCTGCCGATGGCCGACCCGCCCGACTCCGTGCATCCGCTGCCCTTCGCCACGGACGAGGCGGCCCTGCAGTGGCTGCTCGTGGAACGTGCCAACCTCATCGCGGTCATCGCCTGCGCGGCGGCCCAGGACTCGCTGACCGCGCACGAGACCGGCTGGCTGCTCGCCGACGTGCTGCGCGGGTACTTCTGGTCGGGCTGGAACAGCAACGAGTGGAAGACGGCCGCCCGGGCGGGCCTGAACTCGGCGCGCAAGGCGGGCGACCCGCCGGCCCAGTGGGCGATGAACTACAGCCTGGGCCTGGCCAACTACCGCAGCGCCGACTACGACCTGTCCCACACGCACCTCACGGAGGCCGGCTGGCTCGCCGCCCAGCACGGGCTGCGCACCTTCGCCGCCGAGACCAGCAACGGCATGGGCCTGCTCCTGCTCGCCCAGGGCCGGCTGCGGGACGCGGCCCAGGCGCTGGAGGACGGTCTCGTGCTCGACCGTGAGCTGGACCTGCCCATCGCGGAGGCCAGGGCTCGGCGCCACCTGGGCAGCGTGGAGCACGCGCGGGGCCACTTCAGCAGTGCGCTGGCCCAGTTCAAGCGGGCCCAGCGGATCGACCGGGAGCACGGCGTCAGGTTCACCGAGTCGGAGACCCTGGGCCGGATCGGGCTGACGCTGTGCGCGCTCGGCCGGGGCGAGGAGGGTCTGGGCGCGCTGTGGCTGTCGCTGCGGGCGAGCCACGAACTGGGCGGGCGGTTCGACCGCGCCGCGGCCCACTGCCGCCTGGCCGTGGGACAGTTGATGGAGCGGCAGCCGGGGACGGCGACCGAGCACGCCCGGGCCGCGGAGATGCTGGCCAAGGACCTCGGTGACCAGGTCGTCTCGGCGGACGCGCACAACATCCTGGCGTCCTGCAGCCGGATGTCGGGACACCTGGACCTGGCGGAGCACGAGTACGAGCGGGCGAGGGTGCTGGCCGGTCTCGCGGGACATCCGCAGTCGGCCGTCGAGGCCCTGTTCGGTCTGGCGGTCGTCGCGCTGGAGCGGGGCCTTCCGCACCGGGCGCTCGACTGCCTCTCGAGGGCGATGGACCACGCTCGCAAGGACCACCTGGTGCTGTGCGAGGCCCATGTGACGCTGCTGCGCTGTGTGGCCTTCAGCGCCATGGGCAAGTGGCAGGACGCCGTGGTGTGCGGCTCCGACGCGGCCGACACGTATCTCGCGCTCGGCAGCAGCTGTGGCGAGGAGCGGTCGCGCGAGCTGGTCCGGCAGGCCGAGCTGGGCATGTTCGACCTGGCGGAGTTCCTGCGCGCGTCGCCGCGGTTCGTGCCGATCGCCACCACCGTGCTGGCGCAGTCGGCGTGCGGTTTCGACAGCTGAACCGCCCCTTTCACGCGGACGCGGCAGCACGCCTGGGGCCGGTCCGGAGCGGTGGATCGCGGGTGGATCGCGGGTGCAAGAGGTCATGCAAGCGCGTTGAAAGAGACCCGACATAGCCATCTGACAGGTTGGAGCCGTTCAGCACGGGAGCACAGCGTCGTGCCCCCGGTGTCTGTGCCCGGCTCGAGGCACATCCACCACGGGCCTTCAGTCAGCAAGGAGGTTGGTTTCGTGTCCCCTTCGGCGTCAGTCCTCCACAGAAGCGACGCATTCGGCTCCCTTGAGACCGCCGGTCACCCCCCGGTCCGCATCCAGTTGCTCGGTCACTTCGAGGCCAGTGCGGCGCACGGTTCCGCAACGCCCAGCGCGCCGAAGGTCAGGCAGGTCCTCGCCCTGCTCGCGGTGCACGCCGACCAGGTCGTCCCGGTCTCCTCCATCTTCCGGGAGCTGTGGCCGGAGGACGCTCCGCGCACCGCGCTGCGGACCGTCCAGACCTACCTGGGACAGCTGCGCAAGCTGCTGTCCGACACCACCGGACTGCCCTCCGCCGCCGTGGCCGAGGACATGCTGGTGACCGAGGGCCGCGGCTACATGCTGCGCAGCACGGCCATCAGCCTCGACTCGCAGGACTTCGAACGCCTGGTGAACCGGGCGCGCAGCGCGGCGACGGTCCAGGACCACGCCAAGGCCGCCATGCTGTTCACCCAGGCGCTCGCCCTGTGGCGCGGTCCGGCACTCGCCAACGTCCAGGCCGGTCCCCTGCTGCACACGCACATCGACCGGCTGGAGGAGTCCCGGCTGAGCGTCGTGGAGCAGTGGATCGCCGCGAAGCTCGCGCTGCAGCAGCACCAGGACGTGCTGAGCGACCTCACCGCGCTGGTGGCGCAGCACCCGCTCAACGAGTGCCTGCACGCCCAGCTGATGACGGTGCTGCACCGGTGCGGCCGCCGCGCCTCGGCGCTGGAGGTCTACCAGCAGCTGCGCACCCGGCTCATCGAGCACATCGGCCTGGAGCCCGCCTCCCACGTCAAGGCGCTCCAGCAGGTCATCCTGGCCGGCGACCACGCGCCCGACACGGTCACGGCGTTCGGCACCGGAGCGGCCCGCAAGCTGGCCGACCGCGGGCAGCGGGGTCTCGCCCGCCCCGCGTGACGGCCCGGCCGGCCCGGGTCCCGCCAGATCCTTGCCCGGCCCGCAGTTCCCTTTCTTTCCCACTCCCCTTTCACGAAAGGCTGTCATGCGTCTGCGTATCCACACCGAGCCGTCCCAGGGCGCCTCGTACGACACCGTGCTCAAGGTCGCCCGTGCCGCGGAGGACCTCGGATTCGACGCCTTCTTCCGTTCCGACCACTACCTGAAGCTGGGTGACGTCGACGGGCTGCCGGGGCCGTCCGACGCGTGGGTGACGCTGGCGGGCCTCGCCCGGGAGACCTCCCGGATCCGGCTCGGCACGCTGGTCACGCCGGTCACCTTCCGCTGGCCGGGCCAGCTGGCGATCCAGGTCGGGCAGGTCGACCACATGGCGGGCGGCCGGGTGTCGGTGGGCATCGGCACCGGCTGGTTCGCCGAGGAGCACGCCGCCTACGGCATTCCGTTCCCCGCCAAGCGGTTCGGGATGCTGGAGGAGCAGCTGGAGATCGTCAAGTCGCTCTGGGAGACCCCGGCCGGCGGCACCTACGACTTCAAGGGCACGCACTACCAGCTCGAGGGCGCCGTCGCCCCGCTGAGGGCGGGTGACGGCACCCGGCCGCAGATCATCGTCGGCGGTGTCGGCACCGGCAAGACGCCGGCGCTCGCGGCGCGCTTCGCGGACGAGTTCAACACCGCGTTCGTCACGCCCGAGAAGGCGGCGGAGCTGTACGGCCGGGTCCGCGAGGAGTCCGCGAAGGCGGGCCGCGACCCGCAGTCCCTGGAGTTCTCGATCATCCAGACCGTGTGCTGCGGCAAGGACGACGCACAGGTCCAGGCGCGCGACGACGCGTTCACCGAGCAGCTCGACGGCAACGCGCTGCGCGGCACCCCGGCCGAACTGGTCGATAAGCTCGGCCGGTTCGCCGAGGCGGGCGCGGACATCGCCTACCTGCGCGTACTGGACCTGCACGACCTGGACCACCTGGAACTGATCGCCTCCGAGGTCCTGCCGCAGCTCGCCTGAACCGACCCGTCCACGGACGGTCACCCACACCGAGGGGCGCCGAATCCCGGCGCCCCTCAGCCATGCCCGGACGAGCACGGCAGCCGGCCCGGGACAGCGCTCGGCCCTGCGCGGCGCCGCCCCGACCCAGACGCAGCCCGGCACACACTCGGCTCCGCACAGATACAGCCCCAGCACACGCACGCGCGGCTCGGCACCCAGCCAGCCCGGCACACACCCAGCCAGCTAGGCTCTGTCGTTTGGATCAGCCCGGCTGTGAGGGACGGTGCGTCCTGGCCGAGTCGAGCGGGGTCTGGTGCGTGCAGCTGCAAGGCGGAGGAGGGAGTCGACGCGGCGCGTCGGCGACTGACGACAACGCGGCAGATGTGCGTGCCAGACCCTGCGACGCCGGGATGATCCAAACGACAGGGCCTAGGTATGGCGTAGCCGCGGGCGGACCTGCCGCTGGGACTGCACGGGTGGGCACGGCGGCACACGCCGCGAGCGAGAGACGCCCACGCCCGCGCCGCCGGAGCGCGGCAACCTCACCGTGAGCGCACGCCTAGCCCAAAACACACCCGGCCCCCCCAAGCACCAACCCCCTCAGCCAGCGCAGCGCCAACGCACTGAGGGGCGCCGGATCACGGCGCCCCCCAGGAGACTGCGTCAGAACACTGCGTCAGATCCGACGGAGTCGTCAGTCCGCGGCGTGAGCCACCTCCGTCGGACGGGACGACGCGGGCTTCTGCTCGACCGCGGTCGCGGCGTCGTCGCGCCGGTCGCGCAGCAGGAGGGCGACGACGACGAACGTCACCGCGCAGAGTGCGGCCAGCACCCACAGCAGGCTGTGGAAGCCCTGGGCGAAGGCCGAGGCGGCCACGTCCGTGAAGTCGCCGCGCTGCGCCGCCGGTTCGACGGTCTTTGCGGCGCTCTCCAGCTCGCCCTGGTTCATCAGGTTGGCGAGCGCCTCGGGGTCGTCGGCGTAGCGGGTGTCGAACTGGTCGAGCTTCCCGCTGACGGAGGACTGGGTGAAGCTGACGAGCAGCGAACCGGCGACGGCGATGGCGATGGTCTCACCGGCCAGCCGGACGGTGTTGAACATGCCGGCCGCCATGCCGGCCCGGGAGACCTCGACGCTGCTGACGGCGGCACCGTCGAGCAGGCCGAAGGAGATGCCCACGGCGATGCCGATCAGCGCCAGCGGCGGCAGCAGCGCCCAGTAGCTGATGCCGGGCTCGAGCACGGTCAGCCAGGCGAGTCCGACCGCGGCGAGGATGACGGTGAGGGCGATCTGCACCTGGGCGGAGATCCAGCGGGTGGCGTAGCCGGCGATGGTCGGGAAGAACAGGGTCAGACCGGTGAGCATGATCAGGATGAGACCGGCCTTCTGGGCGCTGACCCCGTCCGCGGCGATGAAGTACGCGGGCAGGTAGACGGCGAGCGGCGTGAAGCCGAAGACGACCGGCACGGTGGCGAGGGACACGCCGACGAACTTGCGGTGCTTGAGCAGGCTCAGGTCGAACATCGGCTCGGACTGGCGCTGTTCGACGACTCCGAAGACCACGAGCAGGACGACGAAGCCGATGAAGCTGCCGAGCACCAGCGGGCTGCCCCAGCCGAGCTGCGGCCCCTCGACCAGGCCGAGGATCAGCAGCAGCAGTGCGAGCGTGAAGGTGACGGTGCCCGGCCAGTCGACCTTGCTGGCCTGCGGGTTGCGGGAGTCCGCCAGCGCGGGCGTGAACAGCAGCACGACCAGGCCGATGATCGCGGGCACGAGGAACACCGACCGCCAGCCGAGGTTGCTGGTGAGCACACCGGCGATGCTGGGTCCGAAGGCGAGGCCGATACCGACCGACGTACCGAACAGACCGAAGGCGCGGGCGCGGGCGGGGCCGTCGAAGGCGTGGGCGAGGATGGCGCTGCCGCTGGTGGTGGCGGCGGCCGCGCCGATGCCGGCCACCGCCCGGGCAAGGTCGAGGACGATGATGTTGGGCGCCAGCGCCGAGATCAGCGCGCCGCCGGCGAACAGCAGTACACCGACCTGGAAGACCTTGCGCCGTCCCACCAGGTCGGCGATCGAGCCGCTGGCGAGCATGAAGCTGGCGTAGGTCAGGTCGTACCCGTTGACCACCCACTGCCCGGCCGCGAGCGAGTTGTCGAGGTCCGCGCTGATGGCCGGCAGCGCGACCGACGCGCCGGTGATGGCGAGCGGGAAGAGGACCACCGTGAGACACACGGCGAGGAGCGTCAGGCCCGGCCTGCGGACGCGATCGTCGATTAACGCGGTGGAGGTCATGAGCATCATTCCTTGGTCTGGGGACGGTCCGGGCCGGGCCGACCCGGTAAGGTGTACGACATGAATCAAACAGGCTCTACGAGTGTACGATCCAACTCAAACACTGCTTCGCGCAAGTCGAGTGGGAAAGTTACTGCTCGAGCGGCGACGCTGACCCATCGCGATCCGCGCGACGTGCCCCTGTTGACCGTGCTGCAGGCCGTGTCCGATCCGGTACGGCTGTCACTGCTCCGCCAGCTCGCGGCCGCGGAGCCGACCGAGCTCGCGTGCGGCACCTTCGATCTGCCGGTGCGCAAGTCGGGCCTGAGTCACCACTTCACCGTCCTCCGCCAGGCCGGCCTGATCCTGCAGCACGACGAAGGTCCCCGCAGGCTCAACCGTCTGCGCCGGGCGGAGTTCGACGAGCAGTTCCCCGGCCTGCTCGACCTGATCCTGAGCGACCGGCCGATCACTGAAAAGTGACGCGCCTCGGCGTCATCCGGTACACGACCCGCGACGGGGCGTCGGGCGGCACCGACGCGTCCTTCACGCCGTAGCGCTCGGCCAGCCGCAGGAACGTCGACGCCTCCGGGTCCGGCTCGACGAGATCAACCTGCCCGCGGATCTCCAGGTACCGGTACGGTTGGTCCGGGTCGAGAACGGAAATGGCCACCGCCGGGTTCTCCTGAATGTTCAGGTACTTGCGGCGCAACGTGGAATTGGTGAACCACAGATGGTTTCCGTCCCATTCGAACCACGTAGGGTTCACCTGAGGTGAACCGTCCGGCCGAACCGTGGCGAAATGCGCGAACAGCGGCCGCTCCAGCAGGTCACGATGGCTGTCAGGAATCACAGGACTACCCTTCTTCCGCGAGTTCGGCCGGCACTCCGACACTGGTGGAGATCCTGACGAACCCCGGTCGGCCCTGTCCAGCGAAGTCGGCACCGCCTAAGCCGATCCTTGTATGGGCCTTGAACGCCACCGCCTAGCCTCGAGCGAAACGTCCTCGCGCGAAGGGAAACAAGCGTGGCCAGGTTTACCGGAAAGGTCGTGGCGATAACGGGCGCAGCCCGTGGAATCGGCCGTGCCTACGCTCTTGCATTCGCCGCCGAAGGGGCACAGGTCGTCCTCTCCGACATCGCGGCCCAGATCGATTCCGTGCCGATTCCGATGGGCACGTCGAAGGACCTCGAGGAAACCCGGCAGGCGGTCGAGGAGCTGGGTGCGAAATGTGTCGTCCGTCCGGCCGACGTGCGGGTCTCCGCCGAGGTCGACGCGGTGGTCGACACGGCGGTGGAGGAGTTCGGGCGCCTGGACGTCGTCTGTGCCAACGCGGGCCTGTGGAGCACGTCCTCGCTGCTGGACATGACCGACGAGACCTGGCGCGACATGATCGACACCGATCTCAGCGGTGTCTTCCACACGTTCCGTGCCGCGGCCCGGGTCATGGTGCCGCAGAAGTCCGGCCGCATCCTGGTGACGGGGTCGGTCGCCTCCCGCGTCGGTTCGGCGAACATGGCGCACTACACGGCAGCCAAGTGGGGTGTGCTCGGACTGCTCAAGTCCGCCGCTCTGGAACTCGGCCCGCACAACATCACGGTGAACGCGATCTCGCCCAGTTTCACCAACACCGCGATGATCAACAACGAGCTGAACTACCGGCAGTTCAGCCCCGACGACCCGACGCCGGGTGCCGCCGCCGAGGCATGGACGAACCTCATGCCGATGCGCGTCCCCTACATCGAACCGTCCGAAGCCGCCGACGCCGCCCTGTTCCTGGCGTCCGACGCGGCCCGTCACATCAGCGGCGTCTCGCTCGACGTGGCCGCCGGCTGGAACGCCCAGTACACGGCCTGAGCGGCGGCGAGCCGCAATGAGGGACGAGGTGCCGTCATGAAGTACGAGGTACTCGGGCCGCTGCGCATCACGGCCGGATCCACCGTCCTGACCGTCAACGCGCCCAAGATGGCAACACTCCTGGTGGCGCTGGTGGTCCGCGCGAACACCGTCGTCTCCAAGGAGGCGCTGATCACCGAGATCTGGGAGGGGACCCCACCGCGCCGGGCGGCCGCGGCCCTGCACGTGTACGTGTCCCAGCTCCGCAAACTCCTGGCGATGGGCGCGCCGGACGCGTCGCCCATCGTCACCGAGCGCCCCGGCTACATGCTGGTGGCGGGGCCGGAGGACACGGACTGGGGGCGGCTGGAGCAACTCACCCGGCAGGCCCGGGCGGCCCGCGACAGGGGCGACCTGGAGGACAGCGCCCACGCGTTCGCGCAGGCGGTCGGACTGTGGCGCGGTCCCCTGCCCTGCCCCCGGCAGAACGGCCCGCTGATCGGCGACTTCGCCGCCTGGGTGAAGACGCACCGGCTGCACTGCCTGGAGGACTACGTCGAGGTGAGCCTCGAACTGGGCCGGCACCGCTCCCTGATCGGCCTGCTGTCCACCCTGGTGTCGGAACATCCGTTCCACGAGGTGTTCTACGGCCAGCTGATGCGCGCCCTGGACGCGTCGGAACGGCGAGCCGAGGCCCTGCGGGTCTACGAGCAGGCGGCGACCACCCTGAGCCGGGAACTCGGCCTGGGTCCCGGCCGCCAGCTGCGCCAGGTCCACCGGGCGATCCTGTCCGGCGGAAGCGCACCGGCACCGCGCCTGCACGACGTGGCGGCCCCGGGCCGCGCCTAGGCCCTGCCTCCACGATCGAACGAACGAACGGACGGACCGGCGAACGGACGGACCGACGAACGGACGGACGAGCCCGTGCGGGGGCGCCCCCATGGCCCCCGCCCGGCTCGGCTCGGCTCGGCTCAGCTCGGCCGGCCGACCGCGCGGCCCTGCTCCTAGACCGCGGTAAGCGGCGCTTTAGAAAACCCGCTGACGATGCCCCAGGTCGTGCCCACGTACCGGAAGAGGCTTGGGATGGGTGACACAACAGAGGACACGCTGTGGTCCCTGCACGAGCGGGGCCGCGTGGCCGCGGAGTACCCGCGCGTACGCCGGCTCGTCGGCGCGCTCGGCGACTCCGGGGACCCCGACGAGCTGCGCCGCGCCGGCAACCTCCTGGCCCGGATCGGCGCCGACGCGGTGCTCGAGGAGCACCCGGACACCCCGGTGGTGTCGGTGGCGATCACCGGGCACAGCACGGTGTCCGGGCTGACCGGCCCGCTCACCGCCGAACTGGCCCGGCACGGCATGCTGCTGCGCCCCCACGTCGGCGACTTCGACAGTTACGTCGCCGACCTCGCGTCGCCGGACAGCGACCTGTACGCCGCCCGGCCCGACGCCGTGGTCTGCCTGCTGGACGCGTCGGTGGTGTTCGACGAGGTCCCGGCGGTGTGGCAGCCGGAGGACGTGGCGCGCGTTCTCGACGAGAAGCTGGCCCTGCTCGGCCGGCTGGCCACCTCCTTCGCCGCCGCCGGCCGGGGCACCCTGATCCTCAACACCCTCCCCCTCCCGCGAGTGCACGCGGCCCAGCAGATCGTCCTGAGCGCACGGGCCCGCCTCGGCGCGGTGTGGCGGGAGGCGAACGCCCGCCTGCTGCGGCTGATGGACGACCACCCCGAGCTGGTCGTCGTCGACATCGACCCGCTGCTCGGCGGCGAACTGCCGCTGCGGGACGCGCGGCTCGGCACGTACACCAAGACCCAGTTCTCGCCGCAGCTGCTGGCCGAGTACGCCCGCGAGGTGGCCCACCTGTTGCGCGCAGCGACCGGGCGGGCGAAGAAGTGCCTGGTCCTGGACCTGGACAACACCGTCTGGGGCGGGGTCCTCGGCGACGACGGCCCCGAGGGCATCGAGGTCGCCGGCACCTACCGCGGCGAGGCGTTCCGCACCCTGCAGCGCACCGCCCGGCAGATCGCCTCCCAAGGAGTGCTGCTGGCCGCGGTGAGCAAGAACGACCTCGATCCGGTACGGCGGGTGCTGCGCGAGCATGCCGAGATGACGCTGCGTGAGGACGACTTCGTACGCGTCATAGCCAACTGGCGCCCCAAGCACGACAACCTGCGGGAACTCGCCGACGACCTCGGCATCGGCGTGGACAGTTTCGTCTTCGCCGACGACAGCCCTTACGAATGCGGGCTCGTCACCCGAGAGCTGCCCGACGTCGCCGTGATCCGGCTGGACGACGACCCGGCCCTGCACACCGAGAGGCTGCTGCGCGACGGCTGGTTCGACGTACGCGGCATCACCGCCGACGACCTCAGGCGGCCCGAACGCTACCGTGAGGAACTGAGCCGCAAGGACTTCCTGCACGGCTTCGAGTCGCTGACGGACTATCTGCGGGAGCTGGACATCCGGGTCCGGCTGGCCGAGGCCTCCGACAGCGAGATCGCCCGTGTCTCCCAGCTGACGCTGCGCACCAACCAGTTCAACCTCACCACCCGCCGCCTCCAGCCGGCCGACGTGACCCGGCTGGCGGAGGACCCCGACGCACTCGTCCTCACCATCCGCTCCGCCGACCGCTTCGGCGACAACGGCGTGGTCGGCGCGATCCTCGCGCACCGGGACGACGACACCCTGCACATCGACAACTTCCTGCTCAGCTGCCGGGTGCTGGCCCGGGGCATCGAACAGGCCTGCCTGTCCGCCCTGCTCAGCCACGCCCACCGGCAGGGCATGCGGTCGGTACGCGCCTACTACCGGCCGTCCGCCAAGAACGGCAAGGTCGGCGACTTCTACGTGGGCAACGGCTTCCGCCCGCTCGAAGGCGACGCCGCCAGAGCCCACACCTCTGACACCGCCGACACCGCTGACACGGCCGACACCGCCGACACCGCCGACACCGCCGTATCGACGTTCCAGCACGACCTGGCGGAGATCGCCGGGCCACCGGAGCACATCAAGCTGACGCGGAGCCTGGGAGGGCAGCGCACCCCATGAAGACGATCGACGACTTCCTCGCACTCGTCCACGACGAGATCGGTCTCCGGCTGACCCCGGACGCCGTGCGCCACTCCTTCGACCAGCTGCCCGAGTGGGACTCGCTGCACCTTCTGACCTTGCTGACCGCCCTCGAACGGCAGACCGGGCAGCGGGTGCCGATGCCCCAGGTACTGGAGGCGACGAGCCTGTGGGACATCTACGAACTCACCGTCCGGTCACCGGCCGCCTGACCACCGCCTGTCCCTCCCCCTGCCCGCCCGGAACTCCCTCACCATCAAGTCTCGGAGACGGTAGACGATGAACGCTGTGTCCAACCCGGTCGTGCTGTGGCCGGTCTCGGCACCCGGACCGGCCTCACTGCGGGCGCGCGCGGCAGCGGCGGCCGATTCGCTCGACGCCCTCCCCGCGCTGTCCCCGGCCCGGGCCGCCGCCGCCCTGGCGGCCGCCGACCGGGGCGAGGCGCACCGGGCGGCGGTGCTGGGCCGGGACCGCGAGACACTGCTGGCGGGCCTGCGCGCCCTCGCGGCGGGCGACACGGCCGAGGGACTGTTCCAGGGACACGCGGTGAACACGGCCGGGACGAACGGGACCGACGGGACCGACGGGACGCACCGGCCGGCGGGACCGGAGGGCACGGCCGGCCCCGCGGAGGCGGTGTTCGTCTACCCGGGCTTCGGCGCGCACTGGCCGGACATGGCCGCCGGTCTCCTCGACGACCCGGTGTTCCGCGAGAACATCGACCGCTGCGCCGACGCGCTGGCGCCGCTGGTGGGCTGGTCGCTGACGGACGTGCTGCGGGGCGCGGACGGGGCCCCGCCCCTGGAGACGGCGGCCGTGGTGATGCCCGCGCTCGTCGCCGTGATGATCTCCCTGACGGAGGTCTGGCGCTCACGGGGTGTGACACCGGCCGCGGTGGTCGGACACAGCATCGGCGAGATGGCCGCCGCGTACGCCTGCGGCGCGCTCTCCCTGCCGGACGCGCTGCGGGTGGCGGCGGTCTGGGGCAGCGCCCTGACCGAGGACCGCTCCGGCGCCTGGGGCATCGCCGCCGTGCTGCTGCCCGAGGAGGAGACGCGCGTACGGCTGGAGGCCTGGGGCGACCGGCTGGACGTCGCCGCCGTCAACGGCCCCGGCTCGGTGACCGTCTCCGGAGACCGCGACGCGCTGGAAGAACTGCTGGAGGCCCTGGCCGCCGACGGAGTCCGCGCCCGCCGTGTCGCCGCCGACTTCCCCGTGCACGTCCACCAGGTCGACGCGATCATGGAACGGCTGCTGCGGGACGTGGGCACGATACGCCCGAAGCCCGCGGCCATCCCCTTCTACTCGGCGGCCCGCGGCACCCGCCTGCCCACCGAGGAACTCGACGGCCCCTACTGGGCCCACCAGCTGCGCGACCCCGTCCGCTTCGAAGCGGCGGTACGCGCACTGGTCGCGGACGGCTTCCACGTCTTCCTGGAGGCCGGCCCGCACCCGGTGCTCACACCGGCGGTCCAGGACGTCCTGGACAACGAACAGGACACCCACGCGACCGGCCCGACCCTGGTGACCGGCTCCCTCACCCGGGGCCGGGACGCCCGCACCGAACTCGCGGCCTCGCTCGCCGCCCTGTACGTGCACGGCCTGCCGGTCGACCTCACCCGCGTGTCACCCGCCGCCACCACCGACGATCCCGTACGGCTCGTCCTGCCCGCATACGGCCCGCAGGACGAGGCCGCCGACCGGGCCGAGGCAGCCTCCCGGCAACAGCTCCCCCTGCGCCGCCAACTGGACGCCGCGCAGGACGAGACCCGGCACGAGCTGCTCCTGCGCGTCGTACAGGAACAGACGGCGGCGGTCCTCCGGGGGCCGGACCGGCCCGCGGACGGCGACGACACCTACGACACCCACGACACCTACGGCGCCCATGACACCCACGGACCTGACCGCGAGGATGCCGCCGCCGGGGACACCTTCCACGCCCTGGGCCTGGAGTCGGCCGGCGCGGTCGAACTGCGCAACCGGCTCACCCGACTGCTCGGCGTACGGCTCCCCGTGGCGGTCGCCTTCGACCACCCCAGCCCGCGGGCCCTCGCGGCACATCTGCACGCGCTGATGTACGACGAGCCCACGGACCCCGGCACCCATGACATCCGGCCGACCGCCGCGTCCCCCGGCGAGCCGATCGCGATCATCGGGATGGCCTGCCGCTATCCCGGCGGGGTGAGCACACCGGAGGAGCTGTGGCGACTGGTCGCCGAAGGCACCGACGCCATCGGCGAGTTCCCGACCGACCGGGGCTGGGACATCGACGACCTGTACGACCCCGACCCGACGGCGACCGGCAAGTCGACCACCCGCCGGGGTGGCTTCCTCTACGACGCCGCCGACTTCGACCCCGAGTTCTTCGGCATCAGCCCGCGCGAGGCGACCGCGATGGACCCGCAGCAGCGGCTGCTCCTGGAGACATCATGGGAGGCGTTCGAACGCGCCGGAATCGACCCCACCGCCCTGCGGGGCAGCAGCACCGGGGTCTTCACGGGAACGTACGGGCTGGAATACGGCCCACGGCTCACCGAAGCACCCGAAGACGTGGCCGGCCACCTGCTCACCGGTCAGTTCAGCAGTGTCGCCTCGGGGCGCATCGCCTACACGTACGGGCTCGAAGGCCCGGCGATCACGGTGGACACCGCCTGCTCGTCGTCGCTGGTGGCCCTGCACCTGGCCGTGCAGTCGCTGCGCCAGGGCGAGTGCACGCTCGCCCTCGCGGGCGGGGCCGCGGTGATGGCGAGTCCTGGTATGTTCACGGAGTTCAGCCGGCAGCGGGGGCTGTCCCCCGACGGCCGCTGCAAGGCCTTCTCCGACGACGCCGACGGCACCGGCTGGGCGGAAGGCGTCGGCCTCCTCCTCGTCGAACGGCTGTCGGAAGCCCGCCGCAACGGGCATCCGGTCCTCGCCGTCATCCGCGGCACCGCGACCAACCAGGACGGCGCCAGCAACGGCCTGACCGCGCCCAGCGGGCCCGCCCAGGAGCGCGTCATCCGCCAGGCCCTCGCCAACGCCCGCCTGTCGGCGGATCAGGTGGACGCCGTCGAGGCGCACGGGACGGGGACCAAGCTCGGGGACCCGATCGAGGCGCAGGCGCTGCTGAACACGTACGGGCGTGCTCGCGAGGGCGGGCAGCCGCTGTGGCTGGGGTCGATCAAGTCGAACATCGGGCACAGCCAGGCGGCAGCCGGAGTCGCCGGGGTCATCAAAATGGTGCTGGCCATGCGGGAACGGACCCTCCCGCGCACCCTGCACGCCGAGCGGCCCACCACACATGTCGACTGGTCCGAAGGAACCATTCAGCTGCTGGACCAGGCCCGCGAGTGGGGAACGGAGGAGGGCCGGCCTCGGCGGGCGGGAGTGTCCTCGTTCGGGATCAGCGGGACCAACGCGCACGTGATCCTGGAGGAAGCGCCTGTCTTGGAGGGTGCTGAGGGGGACGCCGAACTGCCCGATGTTCCGTGGCAGTTGTCGGCGAAGACACCGCAGGCGCTACGGGATCAGGCGCGCCGTCTGCTGGAGCACTTGGAGGATGCGTCCGGCGCGGATACGGCGGTCATTGGGCAGGCGCTGGCTGCCCGGACGAGGTTCGCCCACCGGGCGGTGATTCTGGGTGCCGACCGGGTCGCTGGGCTGGCGGCTCTGGCGGAGGATGCTCCACATCCGCAGGTGGTGACCGGCCAGGTCCGGGAAGGCAAGACGGTCTTCCTGCTGACGGGGCAGGGCAGCCAGCGCCCCGGCATGGGACGGGAGTTGTACCGGTCTGAGCCCGTCTTCGCGGACGCCTTCGACGCCGTGTGCGACCTCTTCGACCCCCACTTGGAACTGCCGCTGCGGGAGGTGATGTGGGGGGAACACAGCCACCACCTCAACGACACCCGCTACGCCCAGCCCGCCCTCTTCACCCTCCAAGTCGCCCTGCACCGCCTGCTGAACCACTACGGCCTAAGCCCTGACGCCCTGATCGGCCACTCCCTCGGCGAGATCACCGCTGCCCACCTAGCCGGAGTCCTCACCCTCACGGACGCGGTGCTTCTCATCACGACGCGCGCGCATTACATGCACCAGGCCCGCAGTGACGGCGCCATGCTCGCGGTCAACGCCGGCGAGGACGAAGTCCGGGCCTTGCTCGGCGCCAGCGTGGACATCGCCGCCGTCAACGGCCCACACAGCACAGTCATCTCCGGTGATGCCGAGACGATCAACACTCTCGCCACTCACTTCGGCAAGACCACCCGGCTGCGGACCAGCCACGCGTTCCACTCCCACCACATGGACGGCGTCCTCGACGACTTCCGCAACGCCATCAGCACCATCACCCACCACCCACCGACCACCCCCGTCATCTCAAATCTGACCGGCCGCGCCCTCACCCAGGACGAACTGGGCCCCGACTACTGGGCCCGCCACATCCGCGGCACAGTCCGCTACCACCAAGGCATCACCCACCTCGAAGCCACCGGCCACACCCGCTACCTCGAACTCGGCCCCGACACCACCCTCAGCACCCTCACCCCACACGCCACCCCCACACTGCGACCCAACACCCCGGAATCGGAAAGCCTCGCCACCGCCCTGGCCCACCTGCACGTCACCGGCCACACCCCCACCACCTACAACCCCACCGGACGAACCACCCCTGACCTGCCCACTTACGCCTTCCAGCTCCAGTCGTACTGGCTGCCCACACCCTCAACGCCGGCCAAGACCACCGACCACCCCTGGCTCGACACAGCCATCCACCTCACCGACGACCGAACAGTCCTCACCGGCCGCGTCTCACTGACCACCCACCCCTGGCTCGCCGACCACACCATCGCCGACACCCCCCTCCTCCCGGCCACCGCCTTCCTCGACCTCACCCTCCACGCAGCCCAACACACCAACACCCTCACCATCCAAGACCTCACCCTCGAACAACCCCTCCCCCTCACCACAGCAACCACCCACCTCCAAATCACCATCAGCTCACCCACACCCGAAGGCCACCGCACCCTCACCATCCACAGCCAAGCCGCCCCCGACCACCCCCACACCCGTCACGCCACCGCAACCCTCACCACCACAGCCACCGCCCCCTCCGCAACCCAAACCTGGCCCCCGACCTCCCCACCCCTCGACACCACCCACCTCTACGAAGCCCTCGCCGACCATGGCTACACCTACGGCCCCGCCTTCCAGAACCTCACCCACGCCTGGCACGACCCACACACCGGCACCCTCCACATCCAAGCCAGCCTCTCCGCCTCCGCCCGGACCACCGGCCACACCCTCCACCCGGCGCTCTTCGACGCCACCCTCCACCCACTCGTGAACAGTGCCGAGGGGTTGTTGCCGTTCAGCTTCTCCGGGGTCCGGGTGTACGCGGTCGGCGCCAGGACCGTACGCGCGCGGGTGACGCCCACCGGAGACGGCTCCTATTCGTTGCTGTTCTTCGATGTGACCGGCGCGCCGGTCGCCGAGATCGATGCGCTGGCCCTGCGTCCGGCGGCCGTCGAGCAGTTGCGCAAGGGCGGTCGGCGGGAGCCGCTGTTCACCGTGGAGTGGTCTTCGGCTCAGCTCGACGCGGCCGGTGATGAGGGGCTTTGGGCCGTTCTCGGTGCAGGTCCGGACGTCCGGGAACTGGCGGACACGGTGGGCAGGGCTGTCGCGTACAGGAACGTCGCGGAGCTGCGCGCGGCGCTTGACGCAGGCGCCGAGCCTCCCGCCGTCGCCGTGCTCACCTCACCGGCCGCCAGTGGTGACGGACTGATCGCCGACGTGCGCCGCGTCACCCACGGCGTCCTCGATGCCGTACACGAATGGCTTGCCGACGAGCGGCTGGCCGGGTCCCGGCTCATGGTGGTGACACGTGACGCGGTGCCCGTGGGACCCGCGCGGCCCATGGGGCCGGATGCGGGCGTGGACGGGCTGGCCGGAGCCCCGCTTTGGGGCCTGCTGCGCAGTGCGCAGTCCGAGCATCCCGCCCGTTTCGTGCTGGCGGATCTGGACGGCTCGGCCGAGTCCGCGCGTGTGTTGCGCGCGGCGGCCGCCACGGGTGAGCCGCAGTTCGCCGTACGCGGGGCAGAGGTGCGTGTTCCCCGGCTGGTGCGTGCCGACGCCGTCCCCGGAGTGCCGCCGGAGGGCGCGGCACGAGAGCTGGATCCGGCGGGTACGGTGCTGATCACCGGGGCCTTCGGCCGTCTGGGTTCGCTGCTCGCCCGTCATCTGGTCACCGAGTACGGCGTGCACCACCTGCTGCTGACCAGCCGCCGTGGCCCCGACGCCCCCGGGGCGAGTGAGCTGGTGGCCGAGCTCACCGGACTCGGCGCCCGTGTGCGCGTCGCCGCCTGCGACACCGCCGACCGCGAGGCCCTGGCCCGGCTGCTGGAGAGCGTCCCCGACGAGCATCCGCTGACCGCCGTGATCCACACCGCCGGCGTCCTGGACGACTGCGTCGTCACCGAGCTCACCCCGCAGCGGCTCGACACCGTCCTGGCACCCAAGGCCGAGGCGGCCCTGCATCTCCACGAGCTGACCGCCGGACTGGACCTGGCGGCGTTCGTCGTCTACTCGTCGGTGTCCGGTCTCGTCGGTATGCCGGGGCAGGCCAACTACGCCGCCGCCAACAGCTTCCTCGACGCCCTCGCCCACCACCGACGTGTGCTCGGCCTGCCCGCCACCTCGCTGGCCTGGGGGCTATGGGGCGAGGGCGGTATGGGCGAGTCGCTGAGCGCGACCGACCGGGCGCGGATGGCCCGCTCCGGCATCGTCCCGATGACCGAACGCGAGGGGCTGGCGCTGTTCGACAGCGCCTTCGGGCGCGGCGAGGCGCTGCTGGTCCCCGCCAGGCTGGACCTGACCGCCGTACGAACCGATGCCGGTCCCCAGAGCGGTCAGGTACCCGCCCTGCTGCGCGGCTTGGCGCGGCCGGCTCCCCTGCCGGTGGCCGGAGCGGTCGACGCGTCCCGGCACGGTGGTGGCCTCTCCGAACGGCTGGCCGGGCTGCCGACGGAGGAACAGGAAACCGTCGTGGGCGAACTGGTCCGCGCACAGATCGCGGCAGTGCTCGGTCACGGCTCACCCGAAGCGGTGAACACCTCGGCGAGCTTCAAGGACCTGGGCTTCGACTCGCTCAGCGCGGTCGAACTGCGCAACCGCATCAATGCCGCGACCGGCCTGCACCTGTCCCCCACACTGGTCTTCGACTACCCCACCCCCGACACACTCGTGGCCCATCTGCGGGACCGGGTCACGGGAGCAGCCGACCGGCAGGCCACACCCGGCGCCGTACGGGGCCGGGGAACGGGAACGGGAACGGGAACGGACAGCGAGCCGATCGCGATCGTCGGAATGGCCTGCCGTTACCCGGGCGGGGTGACCTCCCCCGAGGAGCTGTGGCGGCTCGTCGCCGACGGCACCGACGCCGTGGGCCCCTTCCCCCGGGGACGCGGCTGGGACCTGGACAACCTGTTCGACCCCGACCCGGCGGCGACCGGCAAGTCGATCACCGACCACGGCGGTTTCCTCTACGACGCGGACCGGTTCGACCCCGAGTTCTTCGGCATCAGCCCGCGCGAGGCGACCGCGATGGACCCGCAGCAGCGGCTTCTCCTGGAGACCGCCTGGGAGGTGTTCGAACGCGCCGGAATCGACCCCACCGCACTGCGCGGCAGCGACACCGGCGTCTTCACCGGAACCATGTACCACGACTACGCCCCGCCGGTGCAGCTCATGCCGAGGGAACTCGAGGGCATCCTGCTCACCGGCAACACAGGCAGCGTCGTCTCCGGTCGCATCGCCTACACGTACGGGCTGGAAGGCCCGGCGATCACGGTGGACACCGCCTGCTCGTCGTCGCTGGTGGCCCTGCACCTGGCCGTGCAGTCGCTCCGCCAGGGCGAATGCTCGCTGGCCCTGGCGGGTGGAGTGACCGTGATGGCCACGCCGGGGACCTTCGTGGAGTTCAGCCGGCAGCGGGGGCTGTCCCCCGACGGCCGCTGCAAAGCCTTCTCCGACGACGCCGACGGCACCGGCTGGGCGGAAGGCGTCGGCCTCCTCCTCGTCGAGCGGTTGTCGGACGCCCGCCGTAACGGCCACCCCGTCCTCGCCGTGGTCCGCGGCACCGCCACCAACCAGGACGGCGCCAGCAACGGACTCACCGCGCCGAACGGGCCCTCCCAGGAGCGGGTCATCCGCCAGGCACTGGAAAGCGCGCAGCTCAGCCCTGCCGAGATCGACGCGGTGGAGGCGCATGGGACCGGGACCAAGCTGGGCGATCCCATCGAGGCGCAGGCTCTGCTGAACACGTACGGGCAGGACCACACGTCCGATCAGCCGCTATGGCTCGGCTCGATCAAGTCGAACATCGGGCACAGCCAGGCGGCGGCAGGCGTCGCGGGTGTGATCAAGATGGTGATGGCCATGCGGAAGCGGACGCTGCCGCGCACCCTGCACGCCGAGCGGCCCACCACACATGTCGACTGGTCCGACGGCACTGTCCAGCTGCTCCAGCAGGCCCGCCCGTGGGACACCCGGCAGGACCGCCCCCGCCGCGCTGCCGTTTCGTCCTTCGGGATCAGTGGCACCAACGCCCACGTGATCCTGGAAGAAGCGCCGGCCTTGGAGGGCGTTGAGGGGGGTGACGGACTTCCGGATGTTCCGTGGCAGTTGTCGGCGAAGACGCCGCAGGCGCTACGGGGTCAGGCGCGCCGTCTGCTGGAGCACCTGCGGGATGCGCCGCCCGGTGCGGATTCGGCGGTCATTGGGCAGGCGCTGGCTGCCCGGACGAGGTTCGCCCACCGGGCCGTGGTTCTGGGTGCCGACCGGATTGCTGGACTGGCGGCCCTGGCTGAGGACGCCCCGCATCCGCAGGTGGTGACCGGGCAGGTCCAGGAAGGGAGGACGGTCTTCCTGCTGACCGGGCAGGGCAGCCAGCGCCCCGGCATGGGACGCGAGCTCTACCAGGCCGAGCCCGTCTTCGCGGACGCCTTCGACACCGTATGCGACCTCTTCGACCCGCACCTCGAACTACCTTTGCGGGAGGTGATGTGGGGTGCGCACAGCCACCACCTCAACGACACCCGCTACGCCCAGCCCGCCCTCTTCACCCTCCAAGTCGCCCTGCACCGCCTGCTGAACCACTACGGCATAAGCCCTGACGCCCTGATCGGCCACTCCCTCGGCGAGATCACCGCCGCCCACCTCGCCGGAGTCCTCACCCTCACGGACGCGGTGCTTCTCATCGCCACCCGCGCGCACCACATGCACCAGGCCCGCAGTGACGGCGCCATGCTCGCGGTCAACGCCGGCGAGGACGAAGTCCGCCCGCTGCTCGACGCCAGCGTCGACATCGCCGCCGTCAACGGGCCACACAGCACAGTCATCTCGGGCGACGTGAACACGATCAACGCCATCGCCGCTCACTTCAGCAAGACCACCCGGCTACGGACCAGCCACGCCTTCCACTCCCACCACATGGACGGCGTCCTCGACGACTTCCGCGCGGCCATCAGCACCATCACCCACCACCCACCGACCACCCCCGTCATCTCGAACCTGACCGGCCGCCCCCTCACCCAGGACGAACTGGGCCCCGACCACTGGGCCCGCCACATCCGAGGCACAGTCCGCTACCACCAAGGGATCAAGCACCTCGCCGCGACCGGCCACACCCGCTACCTCGAACTCGGCCCCGACACCACCCTCAGCACCCTCACCGCCGCAACGGCACAGGCCATCCCCACACTGCGGCCGAACACCCCGGAACCGGAAAGCCTCGCCACGGCCCTGGCCCACCTACACGTCACCGGCCAAACGCCCGCTACCTACAACCCCACCCGACCCACCACCCCTGGGCTGCCCACATACGCCTTCCAGCGCCAGTCGTACTGGCTGCCCACACCCCCAGCGCCGGCCAAGACCACCGATCACCCCTGGCTCGACACAGCCATCCACCTCACCGACGACCGAATCGTCCTCACCGGCCGCATATCCCTGACCACCCACCCCTGGCTCGCCGACCACACCATCGCCGACACCCCCCTCCTCCCGGCAACGGCCTTCCTGGACCTCACCCTCCACGCAGCCCACCACACCGACACCCCGAACATTCAGGACCTCACCCTCGAACAACCCCTCCCCCTCACCACAGCGACCACCCACATACAGGTCACCATCGACCCGCCCACGCCCGATGGCCACCGCGCCCTCACCATCCACACCCAGGCTTCCCCCCACGCGCCCTTCACCCGTCACGCCACCGCAACCCTCACCACCACAGCCACGAATCCGACAGCCCTGACCTGGCCCCCCTCAGCCCCACCTCTCAACCTCACCGGCTTCTACGAAGCCCTCGCCGACCAGGGCTACACCTACGGCCCCACCTTCCAGAACCTCACCCACGCCTGGCACGACCCACACACCGACACCCTCCACACGCGCACAACCATCCCTCCCAGCACCGGCCACACCCTCCACCCCGCCCTCCTCGACGCCACCCTCCACCCCCTCCTCCACCCCACCACCACCCCACGCCTCCCCTTCACCTTCAGCGGCGTCACCCTCCACGCCACCGACGCCACCCACCTCCACACCCAACTCACCCCCACCGGCCCCGACACCTACGCCCTCACCGCAACCGACCCCCAAGGCGCACCGGTGCTGTCGATCAGCGAATTGGCCTTGCGTGAGGTCGACTTCGGAAAGCTGGCCGCTACGAACCCGGCCCGCGATTCGCTGTACGTCCTCGAATGGCGTGAGATCGGCGGCACCGACGGCACACACGGCATCAAGGCGGAGCACTGGGCAGCGGTCGGGGACGATGCTGCAGACGTCGCCGCCGAGTTGGGCATCGAGGCCGTACATTCGGATCTCTCCGCCCTGCGAGCGTCTGTCGCCGCAGGCGGAACAGTCCCGGATGTAGTGGTGTGGCCCGTCCCGGAGGCGCGGGGCGAACTGCCCGCTGCAGCGCACGCGAGCACGTTCGCCGCTCTCGCGGTGGTCCAGGAGTGGCTGGCGGACGACCGGCTGACCGAGTCGCGGCTGGTGGTCGTGACGCGAGGCGCGGTCGCGGCTGGTCCGCAGCGAAGTGTCCCGTCGTTGGCGGCCTCACCGGTGTGGGGTCTGCTGCGCACCGCGCAGGCCGAGACCGAGGGCTCGTTCACGCTGGTGGACCTGGACCCCGGCGAGCCGGTCACGGCGGCCGGTGGCGTCCGGGTGCTTCCCGCCGCCGTAGCGTCAGGACGCGGTCAACTCGCCGTACGCAATGGAACGCTGTACGTCCCGTTCCTCACTCACGCCGAGGCGGCACCGGCAGACGGACGCAACCCGAGCCGTGCTCTCGACCCGGAGGGGACGGTGCTGATCACCGGCGGTACCGGCACCCTCGGCAGTCTCCTCGCCCGCCACCTCACCACCCACCACGGCATCCGCCACCTCCTCCTCACCAGCCGCCAAGGACCCAACGCCCCCGGCGCCCAACAACTCCTCCACGAACTCACCCAACACGGCGCCCACCCCCGCATCGAAGCCTGCGACACCAGCAACCCCACCCAACTCGCCCACCTCCTCACCACCATCAACCCCAACCACCCCCTCACCACCGTCATCCACACCGCCGGCACCACCCACGACGCCACCCTCACCACCCAAACCCCCCACCACCTCACCACCACCCTCCAACCCAAAACCGACACCGCCTGGCACCTCCACCACCTCACCCAAAACCACAACCTCACCCACTTCATCACCTACAGCTCCCTCACCGGCCTCACCGGAACACCCGGCCAAGCCAACTACGCAGCCGCCAACACCTTCCTCGACGCACTCGCCCACCACCGCCACACCCAAGCCCTCCCCGCCACCTCCCTCGCCTGGGGCCTCTGGCAACAAACCAGCACCCTCACCCAACACCTCACCCCCACCGACCACGCACGACTGCGCCGTTCCGGGATCGTCCCCATGTCCCCGGAGGAGGCGCTGGCCCTGTTCGACGCCGCGCTGGCGCACGAGTCGCCGCTTCTGGTGCCGGCCCGCATCGACACCCCCGCCCTACAGGCCCGTGCGGCTGACGGCACGCTCGCGGAACCGCTGCGGGGCCTGGTACGCGGTCCCCTCCGTCGAGCCGGAGCAGCCGGCACCGAGGGTCCGGGCAAGGGGGCGGCAGCGTTCGCCGGGCGGCTCGCGGCCGCCGCGCCCGACGAGCGCAAGGACCTGCTGCTCGCCCTGGTGCGTGAGCACGCGGCCCGGGTGCTCGGCCACGACTCACCGGCCCGCATCGAGGCCGACCGGGGGCTGCTGGACCTGGGCTTCGACTCTCTGACGGCGGTCGAGTTCCGCAACAGCCTGAACTCCGTGACGGGGCTGAGGCTGAGCACCACGGTCGTCTTCGACCACCCGACACCGAACGCCCTGGCCCGCCATCTGCTCGGCCGGCTCACGTCGTCGACTCCCCGGACGGAGGCCGCCGGCCCGTTGGAGGCCATCGACCGGCTGGAATCGCTCCTCAAGCGGTACGCCACCCAGGACGGCGCCGACGAAGCCTCCGAGGTCGCCGAAGCCGCCGAGATCGCGCAGCGTCTGCAACGGATCGCGCAGAACTGGCAGGCGCTCACCCGCCCGGCCTCCCCCGACGACAGCAGCCTCGAAGCCGCGACGGACGACGAACTCTTCGACGTACTCGACCAGGAACTCGGCCTGTCCTGACCCGCTCCCCGCCACGTCCCACCGATCACCGAACCGTCAGCAGCAAAGGGTGACCTTCCGTGTCGAACACCGAGGACAAGCTCCGCGATTACCTGAAGCGGGCGACCGCCGATCTGCGCCAGGCCCGGCGCCGGCTGACGGAGATCGAGGAAGGCCTGCACGAGCCGATCGCGATCATCGGCATGGCCTGCCGTTACCCGGGCGGGGTGACCTCCCCCGAGGAGCTGTGGCGGCTGGTCGCCGAAGGCACCGACGCCATCGGCGAGTTCCCCCACAACCGCGACTGGAACGTCGACGAACTCCACGACCCGGACCCCACCGCGACCGGCAAGTCGACCACCCGCCGGGGCGGCTTCCTCCACGACGCGGCCGACTTCGACCCCGAGTTCTTCGACATGAGCCCACGCGAAGCGCTCGCCCTGGACCCGCAGCAACGGCTGCTCCTGGAGACCGCCTGGGAAGTCTTCGAACGCGCCGGAATCGACCCGACCGGCCTGCGCGGCAGCGACACCGGCGTCTTCGCGGGCGTGATGTACAACGACTACGCCTCCCGGCTGCGCCCCGCGCCCGAGGAGTACGAAGGGTTCCTGGCCACCGGAAGTCTGGGCAGCGTGGCATCGGGGCGACTGGCGTACACCTACGGTCTCGAAGGACCGGCAGTCTCGGTGGACACCGCCTGCTCCTCGTCACTGGTCGCCCTGCACCTGGCCGTGCACTCGCTCCGCCGGAACGAATGCTCCCTCGCCCTCGCGGGCGGCGTGACCGTGATGGCCACCCCGAACACATTCGTGGAGTTCAGCCGGCAGCGCGGGCTGTCCCCCGACGGCCGCTGCAAAGCCTTCTCCGACGACGCCGACGGCACCGGCTGGGCGGAAGGCGTCGGCCTCCTCCTCGTCGAACGCCTCTCCGACGCCCGCCGCAACGGCCACCCCGTCCTCGCCGTCATCCGCGGCACCGCCACCAACCAGGACGGCGCCAGCAGCAGACTCACCGCACCCAACGGACCCGCCCAGGAACGCGTCATCCGCCAGGCACTGGAGAACGCACAGCTCAGCCCCACCGACATCGACGCCGTGGAAGCCCACGGCACCGGCACCACACTCGGCGACCCCATCGAGGCCCAGGCCCTCCTCAACACCTACGGACAGGACCACTCCCCCGAGCGGCCGCTGTGGCTCGGCTCGATCAAGTCCAACATCGGCCACACCCAGGCCGCCGCCGGGGTCGCCGGGGTCATCAAGATGGTGATGGCCATGCGGGAACGGACCCTCCCGCGCACCCTGCACGCCGAGCGGCCCACCAGCCACGTCGACTGGTCCGACGGCACCGTCCAACTGCTGAACACACCCCGCCCATGGGAAGCGACGCACGACCGCCCCCGCCGCGCCGCCGTCTCCTCCTTCGGCATCAGCGGCACCAACGCCCACGTCATCCTCGAAGAAGCCCCCACTCCCCAGGACCCCGAGGACGACGTCCGCCTCCCCGACATTCCGTGGCAGTTGTCGGCGAAGACGCCGCAGGCGCTACGGGATCAGGCGCGCCGTCTGCTGGAGCATCTGCGGGATGCGCCCAGCGCGGATACGGCGGCTATCGGGCAGGCGCTGGCCGCCCGGACACG
The DNA here is from genome assembly GCF_001905845.1 of Streptomyces sp. TSRI0107. Lineage (GTDB taxonomy): Bacteria > Actinomycetota > Actinomycetes > Streptomycetales > Streptomycetaceae > Streptomyces. The sequence continues at coordinate 699,146 of NZ_LIVZ01000002.1, forward strand.
GTTCGCCCAACGGGCCGTGATCCTGGGCACCGACCGCATCGCCGCCCTCACCGCTCTCGCCGAAGACACCCCGCATCCACAGGTGATCACGGGCCAGGCCCGGGAAGGCAAGACGGTCTTCCTGCTGACGGGCCAGGGCAGCCAGCGTCCTGGCATGGGACGCGAGCTGTACCGGGCCGAGCCCGTCTTCGCGGACGCCTTCGACACCGTATGCGACCTCTTCGACCCGCACCTCGAACTACCTTTGCGGGAGGTGATGTGGGGGGAACACAGCCACCACCTGAATGAGACCCGTTACGCCCAGCCCGCCCTGTTCACCCTCCAGGTCGCCCTGCACCGCCTGCTCGCCCACCACGGCATAACCCCTGACGCCCTGATCGGCCACTCCCTCGGCGAGATCACCGCCGCCCACCTCGCCGGGATCCTCACCCTCACAGACGCGGTCACCCTCATCACGACGCGAGCGCATTACATGCACCAGGCCCGCAACGACGGCGCCATGCTCGCGGTCAACGCCGGCGAGGACGAAGTCCGCCCCTTGCTCGACGCCAGCGTCGACATCGCCGCCGTCAACGGCCCCCACAGCACAGTCATCTCCGGTGATGCCGAGACGATCAACACTCTCGCCACTCACTTCAGCAAGACCACCCGGCTGCGGACCAGCCACGCCTTCCACTCCCACCACATGGACGGCGTCCTCGACGACTTCCGCGCGGCCATCAGCACCATCACCCACCACCCACCGGCCATACCTCTCATCTCGAACCTGACCGGCCTACCCCTCACCCAGGACGAACTGGGCCCCGACTACTGGGCCCGCCACATCCGAGGCACAGTCCGCTACCACCAAGGGATCAAGCACCTCGCCGCCACCGGCCACACCCGCTACCTCGAACTCGGCCCCGACACCACCCTCAGCACCCTCACCCCACACGCCACCCCCACACAGCGACCCAACACCCCCGAAGCCGAGACCTTCGAAAGCGCCCTCGCCCACCTACACGCCAGCGGCCACACCCCCACCACGTACAACCCCACCGGTCACATCGCCCCTGGCCTGCCCACATACGCCTTCCAGCGCCAGTCGTACTGGCTGCCCACACCCCCAGCGCCGGCCAAGACCACCGACCACCCCTGGCTCGACACAGCCATCCACCTCACCGACGACCGAACAGTCCTCACCGGCCGCATATCCCTGACCACCCACCCCTGGCTCGCCGACCACACCATCGCCGACACCCCCCTCCTCCCGGCAACGGCCTTCCTGGACCTCACCCTCCACGCAGCCCACCACACCGACACCCCGAACATTCAGGACCTCACCCTCGAACAACCCCTCCCCCTCACCACAGCAACCACCCACTTCCAAATCACCATCAACGCACCCGACCCCGAAGGCCAACGCACCCTCACCATCCACACCCAGCCCACCCCCGACGCCCCGTTCACCCGCCACGCCACCGCAACCCTCACCACCACACCCACCACCCCAACCGCCCTGACCTGGCCCCCGACCTCCCCACCGCTCGACACGAGCCACCTTTACGAAGCCCTCGCCGACCACGGCTACACCTACGGCCCCACCTTCCAGAACCTCACCCACGCCTGGCACGACCCACACACCGGCAACCTCCACGCCGAAACCACCCTCGCCCCCAACACCCAAACCACCGGCCACACCCTCCACCCCGCCCTCCTCGACGCAGCCCTCCACCTCTGGGCCTCGGTCCGTGCCGAGCAGGGCCCGGCCGGGGATGAGCGGCTGCTGCTCCCCTTCAGCTGGTCGGGAGTGCGACTGCACGCCACTGACGCGACGTCGGTGCGGGTGCGGCTCACGCCGGTCGGGGAGGACAGCATGCGGCTGGATGTCACCGACCTGGCCGGCGCGCCGGTGATGACGGTCGCAGAGGTCACCGCGCGTGCGGTCGGCCGCGACGCTCTCGCCGTACCGCACACGGGCGGCAACAGCGTCCGACGGACTCCGCTGCATCTGCTGCGCTGGAAGCCCGTCCCACTCCCCGCGGCCGAGGCGGAAACGGCGGACGCGGCCGCCGTCCCGGCGGGAACCTACGTCCTGGGGCCGGACCCGCTGGGTCTGTCGGATGCGCTCGGGGTCACCGCACACGCGGATCTCGCCTCGCTGTGGGAGGCGGTGGCCGCGGGTGCGCCCGCGCCCGTGCGGGTGCTGGCCACCCTGACCGGAACCCACACCGACACCGAAGCCGGAACCGGAACCGGAACCGGAAAGGCGGACGCTGACGCCGGCACCGACACCGACACCGACCCATCCGTGCCCGAACAAGCCCGCCACCAAGCGGAACGCGCCCTCGCCCTCACCCAGGACTGGCTGGCCGACGAACGCTCAAGCAGTGCACGACTGGTCGTGGTGACGTGGGGCGCGGTGGCCGCCCGGCCGGGCCCGGAGATCCGGGATCTGGCGGCGTCCACGGTCTGGGGGCTCGTCCGCACCGCGTACTCGGAGCACCCGGGTCGGTTCGGGTTGCTCGACCTCGACGGGCCGCTCGACGGGCGGCTGGACGCGGTGCGGGCGGTCGTGGCCGCGCTGCGTGCCGACGAGGAGTTCCAGGGCGCGGTGCGGGACAACGGGCTGTACGTGCCGCGGATCGTGCCGGCGGAGTCGGCCGGGGATGTGCTGACGCCGCCGCAGGGGGTGGAGCACTGGAAGCTGGACGTGGGCACCGCCGGTTCGCTGGACGGGGTCGCGCTGCTGCCCGCGCCGGAGGCGGGTGCGCCGCTGAAAGCTGGTCAGGTGCGGGTGGCGGTCCGGGCCGCCGGTCTGAACTTCCGGGACGTACTGATCGGGCTGGGCATGTACCCGGGGGACGACGCGCGCATCGGTGGCGAGGCGGCCGGTGTGGTGCTGGAGACGGGGCCCGATGTCACCTCGGTGGCGCCGGGGGACCGGGTGATGGGGTTGTTCCCCTCGGGTGGGATCGGTCCGGTCGCGGTCACCGACCACCGTTGGGTGACCCGGATGCCGGCGGGGTGGGGGTTCCACCAGGCGGCGGTCGTTCCGGTGGTGTTCCTGACCGCCTACTACGGCCTGCGGGACCTGGCGGAGGTGCGCCGGGGCGAGCGGTTGCTGGTGCACGCGGCGACCGGTGGCGTGGGCATGGCCGCGCTGCAACTGGCCCGGCACTGGGGCCTGGAGGTGTTCGGCACGGCGAGCCCGGCGAAGTGGGAGGTGCTGCGGTCGCTGGGGGTGCCGGAGGAGAGGATCGCCTCGTCCCGGACCCTCGAGTTCGAGGAGCGGTATCGGGCGCTGACCGGCGGGCGCGGTTTCGACGTCGTACTGAACTCGCTGGCCCAGGAGTTCGTGGACGCGTCGCTGCGGCTGCTGGCGCCGGGCGGTCGCTTCCTGGAGATGGGCAAGACGGACGTCCGCGACGAGGCGGAGGTGCGGTCGCGGTTCCCCGAGGTGTCGTACACGGCGTACGACCTGATGCGGGTGGCGCCGGAACGGGTGCAGGCCATGCTGACGGAGCTGGTCGGTCTGTTCGAGTCGGGGGCGCTACGGCCGTTGCCGTCGACGGCGTGGGACGTCAGTCACGCGCGGGACGCGCTGCGTCATCTGAGTCAGGCCCGGCACACCGGCAAGGCGCTGCTGACGTTGCCGCGCTCGCTGGATCCGGAGGGGACGGTGCTGATCACCGGCGGCACCGGCACCCTCGGCAGTCTCCTCGCCCGCCACCTCACCACCCACCACGGCATCCGCCACCTCCTCCTCACCAGCCGCCAAGGACCCAACGCCCCCGGCGCCCAACAACTCCTCCACGAACTCACCCAACACGGCGCCCACCCCCGCATCGAAGCCTGCGACACCAGCAACCCCACCCAACTCGCCCACCTCCTCACCACCATCAACCCCAACCACCCCCTCACCACCGTCATCCACACCGCCGGCACCACCCACGACGCCACCCTCACCACCACCCTCCAACCCAAAACCGACACCGCCTGGCACCTCCACCACCTCACCCAAAACCACAACCTCACCCACTTCATCACCTACAGCTCCCTCACCGGCCTCACCGGAACACCCGGCCAAGCCAACTACGCAGCCGCCAACACCTTCCTCGACGCACTCGCCCACCACCGCCACACCCAAGCCCTCCCCGCCACCTCCCTCGCCTGGGGCCTCTGGCAACAAACCAGCACCCTCACCCAACACCTCACCCCCACCGACCACGCACGGATGGCGCGCGAGGGCATCCTGCCGCTGGGGACGGAGGAGGCGCTGGCGTTGTTCGACGCCGCGTTGGAGGGGCGGCAGCCGCTGGCCGTGGGGGCCGCTCTCGACATGTCGGCGGTGCGGTCCGGGGCCGGTGCGGCTGTGCGGCCGCTGTTCGCGGAGCTGCCCGGTGCGGAGCGGGTGGCGCGGCGGGCGGCGCGGGTGGCCGTGGCGCCGGGCGGGCCGTCGCTGCGGGAGCGGCTGGCCGGGCTGGACGCCGTACGGCGTCAGGACGAGGTGGTGGACCTGGTGCGGGGCCACGTCGCGGCGGTGCTCGGGCACACGGACGCGCACGGGGTGGCCACCGAACGGCCCTTCAAGGAGCTGGGCTTCGACTCGCTGACCGGGGTGGAGCTGCGCAACCGGCTCGCCGGTGTCACCGGGTTGAGCCTGCCGTCGTCGCTGGTCTTCGACCATCCGACGCCCGCCGCGCTGGGCCGGTTCCTGACGCAGGCGCTGGCGCCCTCCGAGGACGACACCCTGGCATCCGTACTGGCGGATCTGGAGCGGGTGGCGCGCCGGGCGGTGGCGCTGCCCGCGGCGGAGGGCGGCCGCGGGGAGGTGGCGACGCGGGTCCGGGAGCTGCTGTCGCGTCTGGAGCCCGACGGCCGGCGCGGCCCGGACGGCGGTGGCGGCGGGGCTGGGGCCGCGGCCGGGGCAGCTGTGCTGGCGGAGGCCTCCGACGACGAGATCTTCGACTTCATCGATCGTGAGCTGGGCGTCAACTGACATTTCTCATACACGGATTGAGAAGCGGGGACTGTCCCTGTATCTTCCGGATGGAATCGGGGACAGTCCCCGCTAATTGCCGAGGAGACAAGCCGACCATGAGTGAAGAGACCCTCGCCGGCACGGGAACCGGCACCGGCACCGGCACCGGCGCCGGCACCACAGCCCAGAGCCCGCCGGGCGCCACGACCGAGTCGGCCGGCCGGCCCGGTGTCGTACTCGTGATCGTTCTCGCCCTGCAGACGATGCTCATCCTCGACGTCAACGTGGTGAACATCGCGCTGCCGCAGCTGAAGGAGTCCCTGGGGTTCAGTCCGACAGGACTGTCCTGGGTGCTCAACTCGTATCTGCTCACCTTCGGCGGGCTGCTGCTGCTCGGCGGCCGGATCGGCGACATCCTCGGCCATCGCCGCGGGTTACTCATCGGCGTGACGGTGTTCACCGCCGCCTCCCTGCTCGGCGGTCTGGCCACCTCCGCCGGGCTGTTGCTCGCCGCCCGCGCCCTGCAGGGCGTCGGCGCGGCGGTCGCGGCGCCGACCGTGCTCGCCCTGATCAGCACGCACTTCACCGAGGAACGGGCACGGGCCCGCGCCCTCGGGGCGTACGCCGCGGTCTCCGGCTCCGGTGCCGCGATCGGCCTCATCGGCGGCGGCCTGCTGACCGACTGGCTGTCCTGGCGCTGGGTGCTGTTCATCAACGTGCCGATCGGCGTGGCCCTGCTGGCCCTGGCCCCGGCGTTCATCCGCGAGACCGACCGCTCCCCCGGCCGCTTCGACCTCTCCGGCGCGCTGATGTCCACCGTGGGCATGACCGCCCTGGTCTACGGTTTCATCCGGGCCGCCGAGGACGGCTGGGGCGACCCGCTGACGCTCGGCGCCTTCGCTCTCGCCGTGGTCCTGCTCGCCGCGTTCGTGTTCATCGAGAACAACGCGCGGCAGCCGATCATGCCGCTGCGTCTGCTCACCGACCGCAACCGGGTGACGGGCTACCTGGCCCTGCTGTTCGTCATGGCGGCGGGCAACTCGATGTTCTTCTTCCTCACCCAGTTCCTCCAGGAGGTCAGCGACTTCAGCCCGATCCAGGCCGGGCTGGCGTTCGTGCCGCTGGCCCTGCTCATCCTCGGCGCCTCCAGCGTCGCGGCCAAGGCGCTGCCGAAGGCGGGGCCGCGGGTGCTGACGGCGGTCGGCGCCGCCGCCATGAGCGCCAGCCTCTTCTGGTACGCGCGGATCGACCCGTCCTCCACCTACGCCGCCGACCTGCTCGGCCCCATGCTGGTGGCCGGCCTGGGCATGGGCACGCTGCTCGTGGGGGTCACCACGATCCTGATGTCCGGCGTCGACCCGGAGGACACGGGCGCCGCCTCCGGCTTGCTGAACGTCATGCAGCAGATCGGCGCCGCGCTCGGTCTGGCCATCATGGTGACGGTCTTCGGCACCGCGAGCCGGGACGCCGAAGGGCACATCCCCGCGAACCTCGACCCTCAGGGCGCCGCCAACTACGTACTGACCGAAGGGGTCACGGCGGCGTTCACCTGGGGCGCCGTCTTCACCGCCGCGACGATTCTGCTCACCCTCGCCATGCGTGCCGTGCCCACCGGTGGTGGAGCGGCCGAAGAGGTGGCGGAGGAGTCCGCCGACGAGAAGGCGGTCCCGCTCCGGTAAGGCGGTCCCGCCGCCGGGTGTTCGCTCGCGCGGCCCTCGCGCCCCGACCGGTCCCGTCGGTCCCGTCGACCCGGTCGGTCCCGTCGGCCCGGTCGACCGACCCCGTCGGTCCCGTCGGCCGGGGCGGCCCGGGCCGACCGCGGCCGGCCGAGGTCACCGATACAGCCCCTCGCCCCCCAGCTCGCTCAGGAAGGAGACGTCGTGCGATTCGAGGTCCTGGGAAGTCTGCGCATCACCGACGGGGAGGAGGTGTCCACGGTCAGCGCCTCGAAGATGGAGTCCCTTCTCGGGGCTCTGCTGGTGCGAGCCGGGGAGGTCGTCTCCACCGACGAGATGTGTACCGAGATCTGGGGGCAGGAGCCCCCGCGGCGGGCCACGGCCACCCTGCACGTCTACATCTCCCAGCTGCGCAAGCTGCTGCGGCACACGACGGGGAGCGCGAGCCTGATCGAGACGCGCTTCCCCGGTTACCTGCTGCACCTCGGGAACGGCACCCTGGACGCCCACGAGTTCCACGCCCTCGCCCGGCAGGGCCGGGCCGCCAGCCGGGCCAGGCGGTACGCGGACGCCTCCGCGCTGCACGGTCGCGCGCTGTCGCTGTGGCGGGGCCCGGTGCTGGGCGAGCTGCGCGGCGGGCCGATCGTCGAGGAGTTCGCGCTGCGGGCGGAGGAGACGCGACTGGAGTGCGTCGAGCAGCGCAACGAGGCCGAGCTGGCGCTGGGGCGCCACCGTGAGCTGGTGGGGCCGCTGTACGCGCTGGTGCGCAGGCATCCGCTGATCGAGGCGTTCCACCGGCAGTTGATGCTCGCCCTCTACCGTTCCGACCGGCGGGCCGACGCGCTCCAGGCCTTCCGCGACCTGTGCGCCGTCCTGGACGGCGAGCTGGGGATCGCGCCGTGCCGCCAGGTGCGCGAGCTGCATCACCGGATCCTGGTGGACGACGACCCGACCGTGCCGAGCGCGGCGTGACCGCGCACGGCGCGGCACCGGCCGCACGGGACGCGTTGTTAAACCGGGGACTGTCCCCATATTCTGCGTCCATGACCACTTCCCCCAGCTCAGACGTTCTTCTGTCCGTCCTGGACACCGCGCCCGTGTGGAAGGGGTCGACGGCGACCGACTCCCTGCGCAACACCGTGCGCCTGGCCCGGGCCGTGGACCGGCTCGGCTACCACCGCTTCTGGCTGGCCGAGCACCACAACATGACGGCCCTGTCGACCAGTTCACCGGCCGTGCTCGCCGGTCAGGTGGCCGCCGCCACCCGCCGGTTACGGGTCGGCGCCGGCGGGGTCATGCTGCCGAACCACCCGCCGCTGGTGGCGGCCGAGCAGTTCGGCACCCTCGCCGCTCTTCACCCGGGCCGGATCGATCTGGGCGTCGGCCGCGCCCCCGGCACCGACCCGCTCACCGCCCGGGCACTACGACGCCAGGCCGGCCCGGCGGGCGGCACCGACTTCCCCGCGCAGGTCAAGGAACTGCTCAGCTACTTCGCGCCACCGGGAGCCGACACCGGCCGGAACGGCAGCGACGGCCGAATCCCGACCGCCGGACCCCGTCCCGTCCCCGCCGTCCGTGCCGTCCGTGCCGTTCCGGCGAACGAGCACTTCGTGCCGGTGTGGGTGCTCGGCTCCAGCGACTACAGTGCGCGGCTGGCCGCGGTCCTCGGGCTGCCCTTCGCCTACGCGCACCACTTCTCGCCGCACGGCACCCTCGCCGCCCTCGACACCTACCGCACGCGGTTCCAGCCGTCGCCGTATCTGAGCGAGCCGTACTGCCTCGTGTCCGTCTTCGCCGCGGTCGCCGACGACGACCGGCGCGGCAGGCAGCTCAGCGAGCCGCTGCGGGCGATCACCGCGCAGTCGCTGCGCGGCCTCGATCCGCTCTTCCCGTCGGTCGAGGAGGCCGCGGGGTTCGAGCTGTCCGCCGAGGAGCGGACCGTGGTGGACGCGCTGTACGGCGCCCAGGTCTTCGGCGGTCCGGAGACGGCGCGCCGGCGGATCGGCGAGCTGGTCGAGACGACCGGCGCGGACGAGGTGATGGTGGTCAGCGCCATCCAGGACCACGACGAACGCGTCCGCTCCTACGAGCTGCTCGCCCAGGTCACGGGACGGGTCCCGGCCCTCGTCGCGGCGAGGGCCTGAACAACCCCCCGGAACCGGCCGGCTCCCTCCGCCGACCGCTCCCGTGTCCTCAAGTGCCCGGCTGCTCCACGGTGATGGCGGCGGCCGGGCACAGGTGGGCGGCCTCACGGGCCCGTTCCACGGCGGTGCCGGAGACCGTGCCGTCGGTGAGCTGGGTGACGAGGCCGTCCAGGTCCTGGTCGAACAGATCGCCGGCGGCGAGTACGCACTGTCCGGCGCCGACGCAGCGCTCGCTGTCGGCGACGACCCGCACGGCGTTCACCACTCCACCGGCAGTTCGTAGATGCCCTGGACCCCGCTCTGCGCGGGCTTGATCCGCACCTCGTCGGCGGAACCGGCGAGGCGCAGTCCGGGAATCGCGCCGAACAGGGCGGACAGCGCGCTCAGCAACTGGGCGCGGGCGAGGTTCTGTCCGATGCACTGGTGCGCGCCGTAGCCGAACGCGAGGTGGTGCCGGGCGCCGCGTTCCAGGTCGAGCGTGTGGGGGTCGTCGAAGACGTCCGGGTCGCGGTTGATGCCGGTGGTGGACAGCATCACGCTGTCGCCCTCGCGGATGGTGACACCGCCGACGGTGATGTCGGCGGCGGCGACCCGCATGAGCACGTCCCCGATGGACAGGTAGCGCAGCAGCTCCTCGACGGCGAGCGCGGCGTTCTCCGGGTCGGAGCGGAACCGGGCGAGCTGGTCGGGGTGCCGGAGCAGGGTGTACGTACTCAGGGTGATCATGCTGGCGGTGGTCTCGTGGCCGGCCATCAGCAGGACGATCCCGAGCCGGATCACGTCGTCGTACGGGATGGAGCCCTCCGCGAGGTCACGGTGCACCAGGAGGTCCAGCAGCCCCTCGCCGGGCTCGGTCTGCTTCTGCTTCTCGTCCACCAGGTCCGTGATGTAGGAGCGCAGATTCATCAGCGCGCCGGTGGCCTGCTCCTCGGACACCTGAGGTGACACCAGCAGCGAGGACTGCTGCTCGAAGTACTCGTGGTCCGCGTACGGCACGCCGAGGATGCCGCAGATGGTGTGCGAGGACAGCGGCAGCGCGAGGCCGGTGAGCACTTCGGCGGGCGGTCCCTGTTCCAGCATGGAGCCGACGAGTTCGCCGGCGCGCCGGTGGATGGACTCGCTCAGTTCGCGTGTGCGCCGCACCGAGAACGCCGGGATGAGGCGGCGCCGGTAGGCGGTGTGCTCGGGCGGGTCCATGCCGATGAGGATGGTGGCCTTCTGGATGGCCTTGCGGCGCGGGCTCGGGGACGGGAAGTCCGGGCGGTTCCAGTCGGAGGACAGCCGGGGGTCGACGAGCAGGTCGCGTGCCTCGGCGTGACCGAGCACGACCCAGGTGGCCCGCCCGTCGTACAGCCGCGCCCGGACGACGGGGCCCTCGGTCCCGCGCAGTTCGAGGTAGCCGGGCGGGGGCTGGTAGGGGCAGTGCCGTGCCTGGGGGAAGTCGGGCAGCGGCTCGGTGCCCTCGGGGAGGGTCACGACGCTGGGGTGTGCCATGGGCGGTCTCCTGCGAGCAGCGGCGTCCTGGAATGCGGGCCAGCCTGGAAGCGGCGTCTAGCGCGGTTCTAAAGGGCGGCTAACAGCCCTGGCCGGTGCGGGCGGGCCGGGGTGGCAGGAGGGGCGGGAGGGGCAGGAGGCAGCAAAAGGCCGTGGAGGGCGACCGGGGGGCGAACGGCCTGGCGAGGGCGAACGGCCGACGGCATGCGGCGCTTTAGCGAAGTCTAGGGTGCCCTTCAGCCGCGCTGACGAGATTGGCGGGATGCAGATCGCAGCCATCGCCCGGGAACGGCGGCACACCCTGCTCTTCCTGGATGAGATACGTCCGTTCGCGCCGGTGCACCTGGACACCGAGGTGGACATGTCCGAGGTGCTGGCCCACCGGGCCGCCGCCCAGGGCGACGGGCACCCGCTCTCCGTGGTGACGTACGTGCTCCACGCCGCGGCCCGGGTGCTGGCCGCCCACCCCGAGGCGAACGCCGCGATCCGCGGGCATCTGCGGCCGCGGGTCGCGCGCTTCGGCGAGGTGTCCGGGAAGATCGCCCTGGACAAGGAGATCGGGGGCCGGCGAGTCGTGGTCTCGGCGGTGCTGCCGGATCTGCACAGGGCCGGCCTGGCGGAGATCCAGCGGCGCGTCACACAGCTGCGGGACGGCGATCCCGAGGCCATGCCAGAGTTCGCCTCGACGCTGCTGCTGCACCGGCTGCCCGGTCCCGTCGCACGCGGTCTGTACCGGCTGGCGGTACGGCCGCTGGTGCGCCACCCCCGCTTCTTCGGCACCTTCGCGGTCAGCTCGCTCGGGCACCGGGCCGTCGACGGTTTCCACTCCGTGGGCGGCACGACGGTCACGTTCGGCGTGGGCCGGATCGTGGACCGGCCGGTGGTCCGGGACGGCGCGGTGGGCAGCGCGCCGGTGATGCGGCTGAACCTCACCTTCGACCACCGGGTGATCGACGGGGCGGAGGCCGCCGACATCCTCACCGAGGTCAAGGAACTGCTGGAGAGCCACCCGGACGGGGAGGCGCGGTGAACGACGTCGAGGAGCTGAAGACGTTCGTCGGGGTGCACGCCCGCCTCCTGGGCATCCCCCGCGAGAGGTCGCGTACGGTGCTCGGCCGCATCGTCCACGACAAGGAGGGCGAGCCGGGGTCCTGGGCGCGGGAGTGGACCGCCGCCGGCATCGAACTGGAGCGGCGGGGCCGGGAGTCGGCGGCCGGGAAGTGCTTCAACCTCGCCCGGTTCCCGTACGTCGACGGGCCGGCCCGCGCGGAGGCGCAGCGGCTCAGCGTCGCGTCCTTCGACCGGTGGCGGGCCGGGCTGGACGCCGGGATCCGGCGTCTGGAACTGGATCTGGAGGGCGGCCGCCTCAGCTGCTGGGTGGCGGGGCTGGCCCGGCCGGGCACCGAACCGCGCCCCGTGCTCCTGCTCAGCGGCGGGATCGTCAGCGTCAAGGAGCAGTTCGGGCCGATCCTCGCCCGGGCCGGGCGGCTGGGCGTGACGGTCGTCGCGCTGGAGATGCCGGGCGTCGGCGAGAACACCTGGCGCTACGCCGCGGACAGCCACCGCATGGTGACGCAGGTGCTGGACGCGCTCGCCGACCGTGCGGACGTGTCCCGGGTGTGCGCGCTGATGCTGAGCTTCAGCGGGCATCTGGCGCTGCGCGCCGCCCTGCACGACCGGCGGATCCGCGGGGTCGTGACGGCCGGGGCGCCGGTGCGGGACTTCTTCACCGACACCGGCCGGTGGCCGGCGGTCCCCCGGGTCACCGTGGACACCCTCGCGGCGCTGGCGGGCGTGGCGCCCGACGCGGTGGGCGCGCATCTGGAGGGCTGGGCGCTGACCCCGGACGAGCTGGCGGCGCTGGACGTGCCGGTCGCGTATGTCGTCAGCGAACGTGACGAGATCATTCCGGCCGGTGATCCGCAGTTGCTGCGGGAGCACGTCCGCACGCTGCGGCTGCTGGTCCACGACGACGTGCACGGCTCGCCCTCGCATGTGGCGGAGAGCCGGCTGTGGAGTCTGCGGCAGGCGCTGGACGTGCTGGGCGGCCGTCCGCCGCAGCAGGCGGTGCTCGGCGCGGCGCTGTCGGTGCTGCGTGCCCGGCAGCGGGTGGCCACGGCGCTGGCCCGGCGGAACACGGCGGCGGTGCCCGCGCCGCGGAACGGGACGAGGACGGTCGCGCGTCTGGGCGCGGCCGGAAAGGGGAAGCGATGACCGAGACCACAGAGCGGCCGTTCCGTTTCGCGGTCAACGCCCTCGCGCACGACACCGACTGGCCCGCGCTGGCCCGTGAGGCGGAGTCGCTCGGCTACGACCTGATCGGGACCAGCGACCATCTGGGCATGACGGCGCCGTTCCCGTCGCTGGTGGCCGCCGCGGCCGCCACCAGCCGGATCAGGGTCACCACGTACGTCGTCAACACCACTCTGTGGGATCCCGAGGTGCTCGCCCGGGAGATCGCCGGCACCGACCGGCTGACCGGGGGCCGGCTGGAGGTGGGCCTGCACCCCGGCTGGAGCAGCAGCACGGCCACGGCCGGGCTCACCGAGGCGGACCGGCTGGCCCGGCTGGCGAAGACGGTGGACGTCCTTGAACGGCTGCTGCCCGATCCCGAGCACCGGCCGCGCCCCCTGCAGCGGCCCCGGCCGCCGCTGATGATCGTCGTCAACGAGCCGGGCGAGGTGGAGCTCGCCGCGCGGCACGCCGACCTCATCGGCGTCATGGGAGCCGGGCTGCCCCTGGGCGGCGGTCTCCGGCTGCTGGCGCCCGACGAGTTCGCCCGCACCGTGGACGGTCTGCGCGACCGGCTGGCGGAGCTGGGCCGCACCGCCGAGCTCAACGTGGGCGCGAAGCGCGTGGTGATCACCGACGACCGGGAGACCGCCGCCGAGAAGGTGCGCATCGACCTGGCGCCCCACCTGACCGCGTCGCAGCTGCTGGACCTGCCGACCGTGCTGATCGGCACCCACGAGGAGATCGCCGCTCAGCTGCGGGCGGCCCGCGCACGTTTCGGGCTGTCGTACATCACGGTCTTCGCCCCGTTCCTGCGGGACTTCGCGCCCGTCATCCCGCTGCTGAGGGAAGGATGAGCCCATTGACCGAGCCCGTGATCGTGGTGGGCGCCGGCCCCACCGGACTGATGCTGGCCTGCGAGCTGCGGCTCGCCGGCGTGCCCGTCGTCATCGTGGAACGGAACGCCGTCCCCGACCCGCACTCCCCGGGGCAGGCGGTCAACTCCGCGGTGATGGACCTGCTCGACCAGCGCGGTCTGGCCGGGGAACTGCGGGCGTCGGGGCGGCCGTTGCCGGGCGCACACTTCTCCCTGGTGTGGCTGGAGCCTGAGCGCCTGACCGGACCGCCGCGCCCGCGCGGGCTGCTGGTCGCCCAGTCACGTCTGGAGGCGCTGCTGGAGCGGCGTGCCGTCGAATCGGGCGCACGGATCCTGCGCGGCCGGGAGGTCGTGGACCTGCGGCAGTCCGCGGACGGGGTCACCGTGCGGTTGCGCGCGACGGACCGTGAGCCCGCGGGGGACGAACTGCTGCACGGCTCCTACCTGGTGGCGGCGGACGGCACCCGGAGCACCGTACGACGGCTGGCCGGGATCGGCTTCCCGGGGTCCGACTGGACCGTGTCGGGGACCGTCGGGGATGTCGAGGCCGACTTCGCGGACCTGGCCGCCGACCATCTCGGCGCGTTCCACACGAGCTCCGGCGGCGTGTACTCCGGCTCCCCCGCCGGACCCGACGTCCTCCGGGTGATCACCGTCCGCTTCGACGACGGGACCCCGGACGCCGGACCGGTCGCCCTCGACGACCTCCAGCAGGACGTGCGGGCGCTGACGGGCCGCCCCCTCCCGGCACGCCGACTGGTCTGGGCGAAGCGGTTCACCAGCGTCAACGGCAACGCCGAGGGCTACCGCGCGGGCCGGGTGTTCCTGGCCGGCGACGCCGCGCACTCCTTCTTCCCGCTCGGCGGGCTGCGGCTGAGCACCTGCCTCCAGGACGCGGTGAACCTCGGCTGGAAGCTGGCCGCGGAACTCGCCGGCTGGGCCCCGCCCGGACTGCTGGACACCTACCACGCCGAACGCCACCCGGAGGGCGAGCGGGCCCGGCTGGCCCTGGACGCCCAGCTGGCGATGATGGACCCACCGGGCCGGTCGGCCGGCATCCGGTCCCTGATCACGCGGTTGGCCTGGTACGACGACGTCAACCGGCACCTGGTGGACCTGGTGACCGGGGCCGACGTGCGGTACCCCGTGGCGGCGGACGGCGGCTCGGAGCCGGACGAACGGCTGGGCGGCCGGCTCGCGGGCACGGCACCGCTGCTGCGGGGCGGACGCGGCCTGCTGCTCGTCCCCGACGAGGCCGCCGCGGCCCTCGCGGACACGGCGGCGGGCTGGGCGGACCGGGTGGACACGGTCACGGCGTCGGCGGCCGCGGACGGACCGGCCGCACACGGACCGGCCGCCGAGGGACCGGCCGCCGAGGCCACGCCGGTCCTGCTGCGCCCGGACGGACACGTGGTGTGGACCGAGGGCGCCGGAACGCTGGAGGCGGCCCTGAAGACCTGGTTCGGTGCCCCGCGCTGACGGACCGCGCGGACTCAGACCGTCTCCAGGGCGAAGCCCGCCTTCAGCCACTTGCTGGACTCCACGGAGACGCCCAGCACCCGGTCCCCGACCGCCAGCTGCGGCAGCACCTCCTCCAACTGGAAGAAGGGCATGGCGTTGCCGGTGTTGGCGATCGTGGCGACCGGGCTGACCTCCTCGGCGGCCGGAATGCCCAGCCCGTCCACGATGCGGCGCGTCATCCGCCCGGACAGCTGCGGCGGCAGCAGATAGTCGACGTCGGTCGGCGCCCAGCCGAGGCCGTCGAGGAGTTCGTCGGCGATCTCCCGGGACATCACCGGGACCGACGCCTCGATGGCCTTGTAGTCCTCCTTGATGTGCGACCGGTCCGCGAACCGCCGGTCCAGCGCGCCGGTCCACTCCACGATCTGGCCCGGCGCCCGGTTCAGCCCGGTCAGCCGGTTCAGCATGCGGCGGACGACCGGGGTGCCGGGAGCCGGCCGCGTGGTGAGCACCGCCGCGCCGGCGCCGTCGCCGAACAGCACGAAGTTCACCAGCTCCGCCGAGTCCAGTTTGGCCAGCTCCGCGTCCGGGTCGTAGTGGCGGGAGCACAGCTCCCCGCCGATCACCAGCGCCGTGCGGTACTCGCCCGAGCGCAGCATCTGCCGCCCGACCTCCAGGGCCTGGAAGGCGCCCGCGCAGCCGGACTGCAGCTGGTACGTCGGTACGCCGTCGATGCCGAGCCGGTCCGCCACGACGTTCACCGTGGCGGGCATCAGCTGGTCGGGGGTGGCGGTGCCGAGGACGACCAGATCGACGTCGGCCGGGCCGACCCCCGCGTCGGCGAGGGCCTTGGCGGCGGCTTCGGCACTCAGGTCGGCGAGGGTGGAACGCAGTCGCCGGGTGCCCAGATCCACCGACAGATGCCGGGCCCGGGTGCCGACGAACGCGTCGACCCACTGCTCCCACAGTTCGTCCATGCCGAAGTGGCGCGCCAGCGCCGCGTTGTCCAGCGGCTCCCCCGGCAGGGCGGTACGGGCCGAGAGGATGTGAACTTCCGAGGCTTCCATACCGGGAGCGTCGGCCACCGCTCTAAAGAGCCCCTTAGGTACGGCACAACGGGCGAGCGCGCGAGCACGCCACACCGCCCGGCTTTAGGCACCGCTAAGCGCCCCGTAAGCCCGCTCGGCGACTTTGCCCATCTCGGACGTCGTACACGAGGGATGAGCTCATGGCCAACGAAGCGAAGCTGCGGGACTACCTCAAACGGGTCACAGTGGACCTTCAGCAGACCCGGCAGTTGCTGAGCGACGTCGAGGCCGCAGCCCATGAGCCGATCGCGATCGTCGGAATGGGCTGCCGCTACCCGGGCGGAGTGACCTCGCCCGAAGGTCTGTGGGACCTGCTCGCCTCCGGCGGCGACGCGATCTCCGACTTCCCCACGGGCCGCGGCTGGGACCTCGAGACCCTGTACGACCCCGACCCGGAAGCCGAGTCACCCGCTTCGACCTACGTCGCCAAGGGCGGGTTCCTGCACGACGCGGACCAGTTCGACGCCGAGTTCTTCGCCATCAGCCCCCGCGAAGCGGAGTCCATGGAACCCCAGCAGCGGCTGCTGCTGGAAACCTCGTGGGAGGCGCTGGAGCGCTCCGCCATCGACCCCGACAGGCTGCGGGGCAGCGACACGGGCGTGTTCCTCGGAGTCATCGCACAGGACTACGCGCGCCCCGAGGAGATACGCCCCGAACTGGAGGGCTACCTCGTCACCAACACCACCAGCGTCGCCTCCGGCCGCATCGCCTACACGCTGGGCCTCGAGGGCCCGGCGATCACGGTGGACACCGCCTGCTCCGCCTCCCTCGTCGCCCTGCACCTGGCCGTACGCTCCCTCCGCCAGGGCGAATGCTCCCTCGCCCTCGCCGGCGGCGCGACGGTCATGGCGTCGCCCGTGCTCTTCACCGAGTTCTCCCGCCAGCGCGGACTGTCCCCCGACGGCCGCTGCAAGGCCTTCTCCGACGACGCCGACGGCACCGGCTGGGGAGAAGGCGTCGGCGTCCTGGTCCTGGAACGCCTCTCCGACGCCCGCCGCAACGGCCACCCCGTCCTCGCCGTCATCCGCGGCACCGCCACCAACCAGGACGGCGCCAGCAACGGCCTGACCGCACCGAACGGGCCCGCCCAGGAGCGCGTCATCCGCCAGGCACTGGAGAACGCCCGCCTGACAGCCGACCAGGTCGACGCCGTCGAGGCCCACGGGACTGGCACGACACTGGGCGATCCCATCGAGGCGCAGGCTCTGCTGAACACGTACGGGCGTGCTCGCGAGGGCGGGCAGCCGCTGTGGCTGGGGTCGATCAAGTCGAACATCGGGCACAGCCAGGCGGCGGCCGGGGTCGCCGGGGTCATCAAGATGGTGATGGCCATGCGGGAACGGACGCTGCCGCGCACCCTGCACGCCGAGCGGCCCACCACGCATGTCGACTGGTCCGACGGAACCATTCAGCTGCTGGACCAGGCCCGCGAGTGGGGAACGGAGGAGGGCCGGCCTCGGCGGGCGGGAGTGTCCTCGTTCGGGATCAGTGGGACCAACGCCCACGTGATCCTGGAAGAAGCGCCTGCCTTGGAAGGCGCTGAGGAGGATGACGAACTTCCCGATGTTCCGTGGCAGTTGTCGGCGAAGACACCGCAGGCGCTACGGGATCAGGCGCGCCGTCTGCTGGAGCATCTGCGGGATGCGCCCAGCGCGGATACGGCGGCTATCGGGCAGGCGCTGGCCGCCCGGACACGGTTCGCCCAACGGGCCGTGATCCTGGGCACCGACCGCATCGCCGCCCTCACCGCTCTCGCCGAAGACACCCCGCATCCGCAGGTGGTGACCGGCCAGGTCCGGGAAGGAAAGACGGTCTTCCTGCTGACCGGGCAGGGCAGCCAGCGCCCCGGCATGGGACGCGAGCTGTACCGGGCCGAGCCCGTCTTCGCAGACGCCTTCGACACCGTGTGCGACCTCTTCGACCCCCACTTGGAACTGCCGCTGCGGGAGGTGATGTGGGGGGAACACAGCCACCACCTGAATGAGACCCGTTACGCCCAGCCCGCCCTGTTCACCCTCCAAGTCGCCCTGCACCGCCTGCTCGCCCACCACGGCATAACCCCTGACGCCCTGATCGGCCACTCCCTCGGCGAGATCACCGCCGCCCACCTCGCCGGCATCCTCACCCTCACAGACGCGGTGCTTCTCATCGCCACCCGCGCGCACCACATGCACCAGGCCCGCAGTGACGGCGCCATGCTCGCGGTCAACGCCGGCGAGGACGAAGTCCGCCCGCTGCTCGACGCCAGCGTCGACATCGCCGCCGTCAACGGGCCACACAGCACAGTCATCTCCGGCGACGTGAACACGATCAACGCCATCGCCGCTCACTTCAGCAAGACCACCCGGCTACGGACCAGCCACGCCTTCCACTCCCACCACATGGACGGCGTCCTCGACGACTTCCGCAACGCCATCAGCACCATCACCCACCACCCACCGACCACCCCCGTCATCTCGAACCTGACCGGCCGCCCCCTCACCCAGGACGAACTGGGCCCCGACTACTGGGCCCGCCACATCCGAGGCACAGTCCGCTACCACCAAGGGATCAAGCACCTCGCCGCCACCGGCCACACCCGCTACCTCGAACTCGGCCCCGACACCACCCTCAGCACCCTCACCCCACACGCCACCCCCACACAGCGACCCAACACCCCCGAAGCCGAGACCTTCGAAAGCGCCCTCGCCCACCTACACGCCACCGGCCACACCCCCACCACGTACAACCCCACCAGCAAGCCCCCCACCGACCTGCCCACCTACGCCTTCCAACACCGCCCCTACTGGGTCCAGCGCACCACCCCCGCCGGCATCACCACCGCAGGCCTGATCAACCCGGGGCATCCACTACTGGGCGCTCTCGTCTCCCTGGCCGACGAGGATCGGCTGGTCTTCACCGGACGTATATCCCTCAGCACTCACCCATGGCTGGCCGACCACGCGATCGCCGGCACCCCCCTCTTCCCGGCAACGGCCTTCCTGGACCTCGCCCTCCACGCAGCCCAACACACCGACACCCCGACCATCCAGGACCTCACCCTCGAACAGCCCCTCCCCCTCAGCACCGAAACCACCCACCTCCAGATCACCGTCAGCGCTCCAGACGCCGAAGACCAACGCACCCTCACCATCCACACCCAGCCCACCCCCGACGCCCCCTTCACCCGCCACGCCACCGCAACCCTCACCACCACACCCACCACACCCACCACACCCACCACCCCCTCCACAACCCAAACCTGGCCCCCGACCTCACCACCCCTCGACACCACCGACCTCTACGAACACCTCGCCGACCACGGCTACACCTACGGCCCCACCTTCCAGAACCTCACCCACGCCTGGCACGACCCACACACCGGCACCCTCCACACGCGCACAACCATCCCTCCCAGCACCGGCCACACCGTCCACCCCGCCCTCCTCGACGCCACCCTCCACCCCCTCCTCCACCTCACCACCACCCCACGCCTCCCCTTCACCTTCAGCGGCGTCACCCTCCACGCCACCGACGCCACCCACCTCCACACCCAACTCACCCCCACCGGCCCCGACACCTACGCCCTCACCGCAACCGACCCCCAAGGCGCACCGGTCATCGAGATCGAGTCGCTGCTTCTTCGCCCCGCCGATCTCGCGGCGGTGACCGCCGGGGCCGGCACAGGTGCCGACCCTTCCCTGGGCCTCTTCAGGGTGGAATGGCAGCCCCAACCGGTCCCCGAGCCGCCGACCCGCACCGCTCTCACGGCAGTTCTCGGCGAAGACCTGACCGACATGGCCGCCGCCCTCGGCGACGACGTACTTCGGCTCCCCGACCTGGACGCGCTGGCGGCCGCGAGCGGTCCCGTTCCTCGGGATGTGCTCGTGGCCCTGACAGGGATGCGGCCCGCTGCGGGGACGGACGACGACCCCCTGGAGGCGGCCCGGGAGGCTGTGCAGCGCGCACTGGACCTGATGCAACGCTGGCTGGCCGACGACCGCTTCGCCCGGTCCCGGCTGGTGCTGATCACCCGGCATGGCGTGGCCACCCGCTATGACGAGCCCGTACGGGATGAGGCCTCTTCCGTCTGGGGGTTGGTCCGCTCGGCGCAGAACGAGCACCCGGGCCGGTTCCTGCTGATCGACGTGGACCTGGACGACGGCTCGCCCCGGGCCGTCGCGGCTGCGCTGGCCACGACCGGCGAACCGCAGCTCGCCGTCCGGCGTGGCACCGTTCTCGCGGCCCGGCTGACCCGGAGTGCGCCCGAGGGCCTGCTGACGCCGCCCGAGGACGCCTCCGGCTGGCGTCTGGGTTCGACCGGGCCGGGCACGCTGGAACACCTCGCCCTGCTGCCGTCCGACGACGGTGCCGTACCGCTCGGCCCGGGTGAGGTCCGGGTCGCGATGCGTGCCGCCGGGGTGAACTTCCGTGACGTGCTGCTCGCCCTCGGCCGGTACCCGGGTGAGGCGCCGCTGGTGAGCGAGGGTGCCGGGCTGGTTCTGGAGACCGGGTCGGAGGTCACGTCGGTGGCGCCCGGGGACCGGGTGATGGGCCTGTTCACGGCGGGGGCCGCCGGTCCCGTCGCGGTCACCGACCACCGGCTGGTGGCACGGGTGCCC
Source organism: Streptomyces sp. TSRI0107 (assembly GCF_001905845.1). Classification (GTDB taxonomy): domain Bacteria; phylum Actinomycetota; class Actinomycetes; order Streptomycetales; family Streptomycetaceae; genus Streptomyces. Next base: position 719,682 of record NZ_LIVZ01000002.1, read on the forward strand.
GAGGGCTGGTCGGACGCGCAGGCCGCGGCCACGCCGGTGGTGTTCCTCACCGCCCTGTACGCGCTGCACGACCTCGCCGAGGCCCGGCCGGGCCAGAGCGTGCTGATCCACTCGGTCGCGGGTGGCGTCGGTATGGCGGCCGCCCTGCTCGCCCGTGCCCGCGGACTGGAGGTGTACGGCACGGCGAGCCCCGCCAAGTGGGGCGCGCTGCGGGAGCACCTCGGGTTCGACGACGCGCACTTGGCGAACTCCCGCACGCTGGACTTCGAGCGGAGCGTCCTGGACGCCACCGGCGGACGCGGCGTGGACGTCGTACTCGACGCGTTGGCCGGTGAGTTCGTGGACGCCTCGCTGCGGTTGCTGCCGCGCGGTGGGCGCTTCGTGGAGATGGGCAAGGCCGATGTCCGTGACCCGCGGGCGGTCGCCGAGCGGTATCCCGGTGTCGTGTACCGGGCGTTCGACCTGCTGGAGGCCGCCGGCCCGGACCGTGTCCAGGAGATGCTCGGCGAGCTCACGGAGTGCTTCGCGGCGGGCACGCTGGTGCCGCTGCCGCTTCAGGCGTGGGATGTGCGGCGCGCGCCGGACGCCTTCCGTCATGTGGCCCAGGCACGGCATGTCGGCAAAGTGGTCCTGACGCTGCCGCGTGCGCTGGATCCGCACGGCACGGTGCTGATCACCGGCGGCACCGGCGGTCTCGGCCGGCTCGTCGCCCGGCATCTGGTCACCGCGCACGGGGTGCGGCGTCTGGTGCTGGCCGGGCGGCGCGGCCCGGACGCGCCCGGAGCCGCCGAACTGGTCACAGAGCTCGGCGAATTGGGCGCCCGAGCCACCGTGGTCGCCTGTGACGTCGGGGACCGCGCAGCCGTGGACCGGCTGGTCGCCTCGGCCGGTGAGGAGCAGCCGCTGACCGCGGTCGTCCACGCCGCCGGTGTGCTGGACGACGGCACCCTCGCGGCGATGAGCCCGGAGCGCCTGGACACGGTGGCGCGGCCGAAGCGGGACGCGGCGTGGCATCTGTCCGAGGCCACCCGGCATCTGGATCTGGCGGCGTTCGTGGTGTTCTCCTCCGTCGCCGGGATCGTCGGCAACCCGGGGCAGTCCAACTACGCGGCCGCCAACGCGTTCCTGGACGGTCTCGCCGCCCGGCGGCGTGCCTCGGGCCTGCCCGGGCTGTCCCTGGCGTGGGGTCTGTGGGGCGAGGGCGAGGGCATGGCGGGTTCGCTGGGAGACGGTGACCGGGCCCGGCTGGCCGGTACGGGTCTGGCGCCGCTCTCCGCTGAGCACGGGCTGGCGCTGTTCGACGAGGCGCTGGCCCTGGACGAGCCGCTGCTGGTGCCGCTCCGGCTGGAGCTGCCCGCGCTGCGCGCCCGCGCCGCCGCCGGTACGGCGGCGCCGTTGCTGCGGGGTCTGGTCCGGGCTCCCGCGCGACGTGCCGCCGCCGGTCCGGCCGGGGACGGCGATGGCGCGTCGCTCGCCGCGCGGTGCGCGCTGCTCGACCCGGCGGAGGGCGAGCGGCTGTTGCTGTCCGTGGTCCGCACGCACGCCGCGGCGGTGCTCGGGCACGGTACGCCCGACTCGCTCGCCCCGGACGGGGCGTTCAAGGACATCGGGTTCGACTCGCTGACGTCGGTGGAACTGCGCAACCGCCTGAGCACCGCCACCGGGCTCCGTCTCACGTCGTCCCTGGTGTTCGACCATCCGACGCCCGCGGCGCTCGCCGCCCATCTGCGCACCACCCTGGCCGGCACCGGGGCCGCGCCGGACAGCCGCCCGGTGTCCCTGCCGGCCCCGGCGGACCCGGCAGGCCCGGCGGTCGACGACGACCCGGTCGCCGTCGTCGGCATGGCCTGCCGCTTCCCGGGCGGCGTCGCCTCCCCGGAGGACCTGTGGCGGCTGGTCGCCGAGGGCACCGACGCGGTCGCGGAGTTCCCCGAGGACCGGGGCTGGGACATCGCCCGGCTGTACGACCCGGACCCCGACCGGCCGGGGACGTCGTACACCCGGCGGGGTGCCTTCCTGACGGGGGCCGACCGGTTCGACGCCGAGTTCTTCGGGATCAGCCCGCGTGAGGCGACCGCGATGGATCCGCAGCAGCGGCTGCTGCTGGAGACCGCGTGGGAGAGCTTCGAGCGGGCCGGGATCGACCCGACGGCGCTGCGCGGCAGCGACACCGGGGTCTTCACCGGTGTGGTCGCCGGGGACTACGTCACCCGGCTGGGCCGGACCCCGGAGTCCGTCGAGGGCTATCTCGCCACCGGCACCACGGCCAGCGTGGCGTCCGGACGGATCGCGTACAGCTTCGGTCTGGAAGGTCCGGCGGTCTCGGTGGACACCGCCTGCTCCTCGTCGCTGGTGGCCCTGCATCTGGCCGTGCAGTCGCTGCGCCAGGGCGAGTGCTCGCTCGCGCTGGCCGGTGGGGCGACCGTGCTGGCCGGTCCGACGAGTTTCGTGGAGTTCAGCCGGCAGCGGGTGCTGTCGCCGGACGGCCGCTGCAAGGCGTTCTCCGACGACGCCGACGGCACCGGCTGGGGAGAGGGCGCCGGCCTGCTGCTCCTGGAGCGCCTGTCCGACGCCCGCCGCAACGGCCACCCCGTCCTCGCCGTCATCCGCGGCACCGCCACCAACCAGGACGGCGCCAGCAACGGACTCACCGCGCCGAACGGGCCCGCGCAGGAGCGTGTGATCCGCCAGGCCCTCGCCAACGCCCGCCTGTCGGCGGACCAGGTCGACGCCGTCGAGGCGCACGGGACCGGCACCAAGCTAGGCGACCCCATCGAGGCGCAGGCCCTCCTCAACACCTACGGGCAGGACCACTCCCCCGAGCGGCCGCTGTGGCTCGGCTCGATCAAGTCCAACATCGGCCACACGATGGCGGCGGCCGGGGTCGGCGGCGTGATCAAGATGGTGATGGCCATGCGGGAACGGACCCTCCCGCGCACCCTGCACGCGGAGCGGCCCTCCGGCCACGTCGACTGGTCCGACGGGACCGTCCGGCTGCTTCAGCGGGCCCGGCCCTGGGACACCCCGGACGACCGGCCCCGCCGCGCCGCCGTCTCCTCCTTCGGGATCAGCGGCACCAACGCCCACGTGATCCTCGAAGAGGCACCCCTGCCGGAGGACACCGAGCGGGACGGTGAACTCCCCGACCTGCCCTGGCAGTTGTCGGCGAAGACGCCGGAGGCGCTGCGCGGTCAGGCCCGCCGTCTCTTGCACCACCTGCGCGCCACACCCGACAGCGACACCGCCGTCAACGACACCGCCGTCAACGACACCGCCGTCAGCGACACCGCGGTCACCGACACCTCCCTCATCGCCCACACCCTCGCCGCCCGCAGCCTCTTCGAGCACCGGGCCGTGATCCTCGGCCCCGGCCGGCCGGCCCGGCTCGCCGCCCTCACCGCCCTCGCCGACGGCACCTCCCACCCGCAGCTCGTCACCGGCAGCGCCGTCGGGCACGAGCCGGGGCGGGTCGTCTTCGTGTTCCCCGGGCAGGGCAGCCAGTGGGCCGGGATGGGCCGCGAACTGCTGGCCGGCAGCCCGGAGTTCGCCGGGTTCGTACGGGAGTGCGCCGAGGCGCTGGCGCCGTACACCGACTGGGATCTCCTCGAAGTGCTCAGGGGTGATCCGGGGGCGGCGAGCCTGGACCGGGTCGACGTGGTGCAGCCCGCGCTGTTCGCGGTGATGGTGTCCCTGGCGCGGCTGTGGCAGCACCACGGGGTCGAGCCGTCCGCGGTCGTCGGCCACTCCCAGGGCGAGATCGCCGCCGCCCACGTGGCGGGCGCCCTCGACCTCGCCGACGCCGCGCGGGTGGCGGTGCTGCGCAGCCGCGCCTTGACCCGGCTGGCCGGTACGGGCGGCATGCTGTCGGTGCCGCTGCCGGCCGACCGGGTCCGGGAGCGGCTGGCCGACGGCCTGCACGTCGCGGCCGTCAACGGCCCGGCCTCGACCGTCGTGTCCGGCCCGGCCGGTGACCTGGAGGAGCTGCGCGAGCGGTTCGTCCGCGAGGGGGTGCGGGCCCGTACGGTGCCGGTCGACTACGCGTCCCACTCGCCGCACGTCGACGCCCTGCTGCCCGAGCTGCACGACCTGCTGGGGGCGACCCGGCCGCGTCCGGCGCGGATCCCCTTCTACTCGACGGTCGCGTGCGCGCCGCTGGACGGGACGGAGCTGGACGGGGCGTACTGGGTGCGCGGGCTGCGCGAGCAGGTGCGGTTCCACGAGACGGTGCGGCGGCTGCTCGACGACGAGCACCGCGCGTTCGTCGAGGTCAGCGCGCACCCCGTGCTGACCACGTCGCTGGAGGAGACGATCGCGGAGGCCGAGGCGCCGGCGGTCGCTCTGGAGACGCTGCGCCGTGACCGGGGCGGGCCGGACCGCTTCCTCACCTCGCTGGCCACCGCCCACGTCAACGGCGTACCGCCCGCGTCGTGGCGGCCCGCGCGACGGCCCGGTACGCCGGTGGGTTCCCTGCCCACGTACGCCTTCCAGCGGCAGCGGTACTGGCTCCAGGCGCCCCCGGCCGCCGCCGGCGCCGGCGATCTCGGTCTTCAGGCGGCCGATCACGCCCTGCTCGGCGCCAGGGTCCCGCTCGCCGACGGCGACCGTCTCCTGCTCACCGGGAGCATCTCGACGCGGACCCATCCCTGGCTCGCCGACCACGCCGTGCAGGGCACCGCACTGCTCCCGGGCACGGCCTTCCTCGATCTGGCGCTGCACGCGGCCGGACTGGCCGGCGCGGGCTCGGTGGAGGAACTCACCCTGGAAGCGCCGCTCCCGCTGCCCGCGGACCACCCGGTCGCCCTGCAGGTCGCCGTGGACGCGCCGGACGAGGAGGGGCGGCGTACGGTCGCGATCCACTCGCGTGCCGGAGACGACGCCGCGTGGACCCGGCACGCCACGGGCACCCTCGTGGAGGCGTCCGCGCCGGGCGGCCCGTCGGTCTGGTCGCCCTCCGGTGAGCCGGTCGACCTCTCGTCGGGGTACGCCGCACTCGCCGCCCGCGGCTACACGTACGGGCCGGTGTTCCAGGGGCTGACCGCGCTGTGGCGCGACGGCGACGAGCTGTACGCGGAGGTGTCGCTGCCGGAGGAGACGGACGCCTCGCGGCACGCCCTGCATCCCGCGCTGCTCGACGCGGCACTGCACGCGCTCGCGCTGACCGGCGGCGACGGGCAGGACGACGGCATCCGGCTCCCCTTCTCGTTCGGCGAGGTGAGCCTGCACGCCAGGGGGGCCGGGAGCCTGCGGGTGCGGCTGACCCGGACGGGCACCGACACGGCGGCCCTCGCGGTGTTCGACGCGGACGGCGCGCCGGTCGCCACCTGCGCGCGGCTGGCTCTGCGGCCGGTGCCGGCCGAGCAGCTGACCGCGTTGCGGGACCGTGCCGCGGGCGGTCTGGTGCCGCACGTGGTGCGGTGGACGCCGCTGCCGTCGGCGCGGCCCGCGCCGGCCGAGGGCTGGGCGGTCGTCGGAGCGGACGCCGGGGAGCTCGCCGCCGCGCTGGGCGCCACCGCGTACCGGGGGCTGGACGCGCTGCGCGCGGCCGTGGCCGGGGGCGCACGGCCGGCGCCCGAGGTGGTCGTGGCGCCGCTGCCGCCGGTGTCCAAGGCTGCGGGCTCCGCCGGGGACTCGGCCGCCCAGGTGGTGCGGGCCGCGCTGCGGGCGCCGCTGGAACTGCTGCGGTCGTGGCTGACGGACGACTCGTTCTCGGACAGCCGTCTGGTCGTGGTCGTACGCGGCGCGGTCGCCGTCGGCGACGCGGAGGTCCCGGACCCGGCTGCGGCCGCGGTGTGGGGGTTGCTGCGCTCGGCGCGCAGCGAGCACCCGGACCGTGTCGTCCTGGTGGACGCGGATCCGGCGGAACCCGCGTGGCGCGGTCTGGCCGCCGCCCTGGCGTGCGGTGAGAGCGAGCTGGCCGTGCGCGCGGGGACGGTGTACGCGCCGCGGCTGACCGCGATGACCGAACAGCCGTCCGACGGTTCGGCGCGCCTGGATCCGGACGGCACGGTGCTGATCACCGGCGGCACCGGCGCTCTCGGCGGCCTCGTCGCCCGCCATCTGGCCGACCGGTACGGCGTCCGGCACCTGCTGCTGGTGAGCAGGCGCGGCCGGCGGGCGCCCGGCGCCGACGAACTCATCGCGGACCTCGCCCGGTCGGGGGCCGACGTACGCGTGGAGGCGTGCGATGCCGGGGACCGGCGGGCGCTGGCCGAGCTGCTGGCGTCGGTGCCCGCGGCGCATCCGCTGACGGCGGTGGTCCACACGGCCGGGGTCCTCGACGACGGTGTGCTGGAGTCCCTGACGGCCGAGCGGTTCGAGGCGGTGCTGGCCGCCAAGGCGGACGCCGCGGAGCACCTGGATGCGCTGACCCGGGACGCGGACCTCACCGCGTTCGTGCTGTTCTCGTCGCTCGCCGGTGTGGTGGGCAACGCCGGGCAGGCGAACTACGCCGCCGCCAACTCCTACCTGGACGCGCTCGCCCACCGGCGGCGCTCCCTCGGGCTGCCCGCGACCGCCGTCGCCTGGGGACTGTGGGCGCAGGACGGCGGGCTGGCCGGGCGTCTTGAGGGCCGGGACCTTGAGCGGCTGAGCCGGGACGGGGTGGCCGCGCTGTCCGCCGAGGACGGTCTGGCCCTCTTCGACCGGGTGCTGGCCGCGGACCCGGCCACGTGTGTGGCGGCCCGGCTGGATACCGCCGAGCTGCACCGCCGGGCGGCGGCCGGGCTGCTGCCCGACGTGTTCCGGTCCCTGGTCCGGCTGCCCGAACGGCGGGCGGCCCGCACGACCGGAGACGTGTCACTCGCGGCGCGGCTCGCGTCCGTTCCGGAGCCGGAGCGGGACCCCCTGGTGCTGAACGTGGTGCGGGAGGCCGCGGCCGTCGTCCTCGGCCACGGCGACGCCTCGCTGATCGACGCGGACCGGCCGTTCACGGATCTGGGCTTCGACTCCCTGACCGCGGTCGAGTTCCGCAACCGGCTGGGCGGCGCGACCGGGGTGTGGCTGTCGGCGACCGCGGTCTTCGACCACCCCTCACCGGCCGCTCTCGCCAAGCTGCTGCGGAACGAGACCGCGCCGGCCACCCCTGCCGGGCCGCCGGCCGAACTGGACGACCTGGAAAGGGCCCTGGCCCGGGTGCCGCGCGAGGACGGCGGTGTCCGCGCGGAGGTCACCCGGCGGCTGCGGGAACTGCTGCGCGTCTGGGAGACGGACCAGACGGACCAGACTGACCAGCCGGAGCAGCCCGCCGCGGATCCCGGCTCGGACGTGGCGGCGCGGATCCGGTCGGCGTCGGCCGCCGAGATCCTCGACCTCATCGACACCGAATTCGGCAGGAAGGCCTGATCGTCATGACGACGCCAACGAACGCGCCGAACAACGAGGAGAAGCTGGTCGAGTACCTGAAGTGGGTCACGGCCGACCTCCACGAGACCCGGCGGCGGCTCGCCGAACTGGAGGCGGCGGCCCACGAACCCATCGCCGTCGTGGGCATGGGCTGCCGCTACCCCGGCGGGGTGCACGGCCCCGACGACCTGTGGCGGGTCGTGGCCGACGGGGTCGACGCGATCGGCGCCTTCCCGGACGACCGCGGCTGGGACCTGGACTCCCTCTACGACGCCGACCCCGACCGGTCCAACACCTCGTACACCCGGCACGGCGGATTCCTGTACGACGCCGCCGAGTTCGACGCCGCCTTCTTCGGGCTCAGCCCCCGCGAGGCGCTGGCCACGGACCCGCAGCACCGGCTGCTGCTGGAGACCGCCTGGGAGGCGTTCGAACGCGCCGGACTGGACCCGCGGCGGCTGCGGGACAGCCGGACCGGGGTGTTCGCCGGCCTGATGTACAGCGACTACGCGACCCGTCTGCCGTGGATCCCGGAGGAGGTCGAGGGCTTCGTCGGCAACGGCAGCGCCGCGTCCGTCGCCACCGGCAGGATCGCGTACACGTTCGGGCTGCGCGGTCCCGCCGTCACCGTGGACACCGCCTGCTCCTCCTCGCTCGTGGCCATCCACCTCGCCGTGCAGTCGCTGCGGCAGGGTGAGTGCACGCTGGCGCTGGCCGGCGGGGCCACCGTGCTGTCGACGCCGGGGCTGTTCACGGAGTTCAGCAGGCAGCGGGGGCTGTCGCCCGACGGCCGCTCCAAGTCCTTCGCCGCCGCCGCCGACGGGACCGGCTTCGGCGAGGGCGCCGCGCTCGTCGTCCTGGAGCGGCTGTCCGACGCGCGCCGCAACGGGCACCCCGTGCTCGCGGTGATCCGCGGCACCGCCGTCAACCAGGACGGCGCCAGCAACGGACTGACCGCCCCCAACGGCCCCGCGCAGGAGGACGTCATCCGGCGGGCCCTGGACGACGCCCGGCTCACGCCCCGGGACGTCGACGCGGTGGAGGCCCACGGCACCGGCACCACGCTGGGTGATCCGATCGAGGCGCGGGCGCTGCTGAACACCTACGGGCAGGACCGCGATCCCGGGCGTCCGCTGTGGCTGGGCGCGCTGAAGTCGAACATCGGCCACACCCAGGCCGCGGCGGGGGTCGGCGGAGTGATCAAGCTGGTCATGGCGCTGCGCCACGGCACCCTGCCGCGCACCCTGCACGTCGACGAGCCCACGCCGCAGGTCGACTGGAGCGGCGGCGACGTCCGCCTGCTGCGCCGGCCGCGGCCGTGGCCGCGCGAGGACGGGCGGCCACGGCGGGCCGGGGTGTCGTCGTTCGGCATCAGCGGCACCAACGCCCATCTGATCCTGGAGGAGGCGCCGAGCCCCGAGGACGCGGAGCCCGCCCCGGCCGCCGCCGGTCTGCCGGTCCTTACCTGGCCCGTCTCCGGCCGGGGCCGGCAGGCGCTGGCCGCACAGGCGGGACGGCTCCTGGACTTCGTACGGCAGCACCCCGGGCTGTCCCCCGCCGAGGTGGCGGGCGCCCTGGCCGTCCGGCCGGAGCTGGAGGACCGGGCCGTGCTGCTGGGCGAGGACATGGCGGAGCTGACCCGTGCTCTGGAGGCCCTGACCGCCGGTACGGCGGGAGCCGCGGTGGTGCGCGGGCGTGCGGCGCCCGGCGCCCGGACGGCGTTCCTCTTCACCGGTCAGGGCAGCCAGCGGCCGGGCATGGGCCGCGAACTCTACGCCTCCCACCCGGTGTTCGCGGAGGTGTTCGACGCGGTGTGTGAGAGGTTCGCCCCGCATCTCGAACGCCCGCTGCGCGACGTGGTGTTCGCCGCGCCGCGCACCCCGGACGCCGCGCTGCTGGACACCACGCGTTACGCGCAGGCCGCGCTGTTCGCCGTGGAGAGCGCGCTGTACCGGGTCATGGAGCATCACGGTCTGGTCCCGGACTTCGTGATCGGGCACTCCCTCGGTGAGATCTCCGCCGCGCACGCCGCGGGGGTCCTCTCGCTGGACGACGCGGTGTCGCTGGTCGCCGTGCGCGGCGCGCTGATGCAGTCGGCACGCGACGACGGCGCCATGGTGTCCGTCCAGGCCACGCCCGAGGAGGTCGAGGAGTTCGTCGCCGGGTATCCGGGCCGGCTGGCGGTCGCCGCGGTCAACGGGCCGCGGGCCGTCGTCGTCTCCGGCGACGCGGACGCCGCGGCCGAGGCCATCGCGCACTGGCGCGGCCTGGGCCGCAAGACCAAGCGGCTGCGGGTCAGCCACGCCTTCCACTCGCCGCACATGGACGGGGTGCTGGAGGAGTTCCGGCGCCGGGTGAGCGACCTGGCGTTCAAGCCGCCCGCCGTCCCGCTGGTGTCGAACGTGACCGGCCGTCTGGCCGATCCCGCCGAGCTGTGCTCGCCCGACTACTGGGTCCGGCACCTGCGCGAGCCCGTCCGTTTCCACTCCGGCGTCCGGTACCTGGAGGACAACGGCGTACGCGTCCACATCGAACTCGGCCTCGACGGCGTCCTGTCCGCCCTGGCCCGGGAGAGCCTGCGTGCCGAACCGCTCGTGCTGGTCCCGGCGCTGCGCGGCGACCGGCCGGAGCTGCGCACGCTGCTCACCGCCATCGGGCAGGCGTGGGCGCACGGCCGGCCGGTGGACTGGCGGCAGGAGACTCCGGGCGACCGGCTCTCCCCGGCCGACCTGCCGACGTACGCGTTCCAGCGCCGCTCGTACTGGCTCCACGCCCCGGCCTGGCCCGCCGCACCGGAGAGCGTCCCGGTGCACATCGCCCCGCGTGAGGACGGTCCCGGAGCGGCGGAGGACGGCGACGACGGGAGCCTGCGGCGCCGCCTGGACGGGCTCGGTTCCGAGGAGCGGGAGAGCGTCCTGCTGGAGCTGGTGCGGGCCGGGGCGGCCGAGGTGCTGGGGCACGCGTCACCCGAGGAGATCGACCCCGATGTCACCTTCCTCGACGCCGGGTTCACCTCCTTCACCGGGCTCGAACTGCGCAACCGGCTGTGCGAGGCGACGGGCCTGACCCTGCCCGCGGTCATCGCCTTCGAGCACCCGACCCCGGCCGGACTGGCCCGGCGGCTGCTCGCCGAACTGACGGGCGCGCAGGCCGTGCCGTCGGGCGGCGCGGGGTAAAATCCGGGGTGTCACCCCGGTTCAGCCGGTACCGTCCGGCCACCGGGGTGCCGGCCCCGCTTCCCGCCGCCGAGGAGAAGGCAGCGCATGCGATCAGACGCCCGCCGCAACTACGAGCGCCTCCTGACCGAGGCCAAGCTGGCCTTCGGCAAGGACGGCATCGACACCTCGCTCGACGACATCGCCCGCAGCGCCGGCCTGGGCAACGCCACGCTCTACCGGCACTTCCCCACCCGGGAGAACCTCCTGGAGGCGGTGCTGCGGGACAGCATCGAGGAACTGGGCGCCACGGCGGAGAAGCTGATGGCGGTGGACCCGCCGGGGACGGCGCTGACCACATGGGTGCACGCCGCCGTCGCGCACGCCACCACCTACCGCGGGCTGGTCGACATGCTGATGCACAGCCTGAAGAACGAGGCCTCCGAGCTGAACACCGCCTGTACGTCAATGCAGTCGGCGGGCGAGCGCCTGCTGCGGCGGGCGCAGCAGGCCGGCGACGTACGGGACGACACCTCCCCCAGCGAGCTGTTCGCCCTGATCGCGGCCGCCGCGTGGGCCACCGAACACGCCCCGGAGGAGGCCGGTCAGGTGGTCACCGTCCTCATCGACGGTCTGCGTCCGGCGCCGCCGCGGTGAGCGCCCAGCGGCGCACGACGAGTTCGCTCACCTCGTCCAGGGCGTCCGCGAGGTAGAAGTGCCCGCCGCCCGGGAAGACGTGCACCTCGCAGTCACGGCTGGTGTGCGCGTCCCAGGCCCGCGCCTCCTCGGCCGTCACCTTGGGATCCCGGTCGCCGTACAGCACCTCGATCGGTACGTCGATCACGGCCCCGGGATCGGGGCGGTGGGTCTCCAGCAGCCGGTAGTCGGCCCGCAGCACGGGCAGGACCAGCTCGCGCATCTCGGGGTCGGCGAGCACCCGCCGGTCGGTGCCCCCGAGAAGGGTGGCCTCGGCCACCAGGCCGTCGTCGTCGAGCAGGTGCACCCGCTCGTCCCGGTGCGTCGACGGCGCCCGGCGCCCGGACGCGAAGAGCATGCCGGGCCGCGTCCGCCGGGCCACCTCGAAGGCGATCAGGGCGCCCATGCTGTGCCCGAAGAACGCCAGCGGGGCACCCGTCCACGGCCGCAGCACCGTGGCGATCCGCTCGGCCAGCTCACCCAGGCTCGCCGGCAACGGCTCGGTACGCCGGTCCTGACGCCCCGGGTACTGCACGGCGAGCACGTCGACCGTCCCCTGCAGTCGGCGGGAGAACTCATGGAAGTAGGTCGCCGCACCACCCGCGTGCGGAAAGCACACCAGCCGAGGAAGCGTGCCGTCCCCGGCGGACGCCGGGTGGTAACGCCTGATCCACTGGTCCCTGTCGACGGCAGAGCCTGTCATCCTCATCCCTTCTCACCAACACCCCCCGGGGATACGGGAGTTCGTCCCTGATCCTGCCTTGCGGCTCTAAAGCGGCGGTGGGTGGGGGTGGGGGCGTGGGGGGCGGGGTACGGGTCGGAGTGGTCCGGGGCGGCGTGGTCCGGGGCCGCGCGTCTGGCGGCGGCGCTGATGAGAGCAGGGGGCGGGCGAGGCCGGCCGAGGACGCGTCGGCCAGAGCCGGGCGGGGCTCAGCCCGCCGCGGCGAGTACCAGCGGGAGAACCCGTTCGACGCCCGCCCGGCGCAGCAGCCGGGCGGCGACCGCGAGGGTCCAGCCCGAGTCGGTGTAGTCGTCCACGAGCAGCACGGGACCCGGGGTGCCGGCCAGGGCGGCGGCCAGTTCCTCGGAGACGGTGAAGGCGCCGGACAGCGCCCGGAGGCGCTGAGCCGAGTTGCTGCGCCGCGCCGCGTGCGCGCCACCCGCTCCGGTGTACGTCAGGGTGCCCAGATAGGGCAGGCGGCCGATGGCCGCGACGCCCTGGGCGAGGGAGTCCACCAGCTGCGGCCGGGCCAGCGACGGCACGGCGACGACTCCCACCGGCCGGGCGGAGGCGTCCTGGACGTTCGGCGCCCAGCCGCCCGGCGAGCGCGCCCAGTCGGCGAGGACGGCCACCGCGGCCCGCAGGACGTCGTCCGGGACCGGCCCGTCGGCCGCGTTCTCGGCGAGCAGCGGGCGCAGCCGGTTGCCCCAGCCGATGTCCGAGAGCCGCCCCAGCGCCCGCCCGGTGGAGCACTGCTCACCTGCGGGGATGCGTCCCTTGAGGTCGATGCCCAGGGCGGGCATGCCGGTCGGCCACATCCGGCGCGGTTCGACCTCCACCCCCGGCCGGTCCAGCTCCTTCGCCGCCCCGCTCAGCGCCTCGGTGGAGACGGAGGAGTCGATCCAGGGCCCGGCACAGTTGTCGCACCGGCCGCACGGGGCCGCCCCCTCGTCGTCCAGCTGCCGCCGCAGGAACTCCATCCGGCACTGCGAGGAGTCGACGTAGTCGCGCATGGCCTGCCGCTCGGCCGCCCGCTGCCGGGCCACCCAGGCGTACCGTTCCGTGTCGTACGTCCAGGGCCGTCCGGTGCTCTCCCAGCCGCCCTTGACCCGCCGTACGGCGCCGTCCACGTCGAGGACCTTCAGCATGCTCTCCAGCCGGGTGCGCCGGAGGTCCACGGCCGCCTCCAGAGCGGGCACGGACAGTGGCCGTCCCGCGTCGTCGAGGGCGGCCAGAGTCTGCCGTACCTGCGTCTCGGGCGGGAAGGCGGAGTCGGCGAAGTAGCGCCAGATCGCCTCGTCCTCCTTGCCCGGCAGCATCAGCACGTCCGCGTGCTCCACCCCGCGTCCCGCCCGGCCGACCTGCTGGTAGTAGGCGATCGGTGAGGACGGCGAGCCGAGGTGCACCACGAAGCCCAGGTCGGGCTTGTCGAAGCCCATGCCGAGCGCGGAGGTCGCCACGAGCGCCTTGACCTCGTTCCGCTGCAGGGCGGACTCGGCCTGGAGCCGGTCGGCGTTCTCCGTGCGGCCCGTGTAGGAGGCCACCTGGAAGCCGCGGTGCCGCAGGAACGCGGTGGCCTCCTCGGCCGCAGCCACGGTGAGGGCGTACACGATCCCCGACCCGGGCAGCTCGTCCAGGTGCTCGGCGAGCCAGGCCAGGCGGTGCGCGGCGTCCGGCAGCCGGACCACGCCGAGCCGCAGGCTCTCCCGGTGCAGCGAGCCGCGCAGCACCAGTGACTCGCCGGCACCGGTGCCCAGCTGCTCGGCGACGTCCGCCGTCACCCGCGCGTTGGCCGTGGCCGTGGTGGCCAGCACCGGCACGCCCGGGGCGAGGTCGCCGAGCATGGCCCGCAGCCGGCGGTAGTCGGGCCGGAAGTCGTGGCCCCAGTCGGAGATGCAGTGCGCCTCGTCCACCACCAGCAGGCCGGTCGTGGCCGCGAGCTGCGGCAGCACCTGCTCCCGGAAGTCCACGGAGTTCAGACGCTCCGGACTGATCAGGAGAACGTCGGTCTCGCCGCGCTCGACCTCGTCGTAGATCGTCCGCCACTCCTCCGGGTTGGCCGAGTTGATGGTGCGCGCCCGGATACCGGCCCGCTCCGCCGCCTCGACCTGGTTGCGCATCAGCGCCAGCAGCGGCGAGACGATCACCGTCGGGCCGGCGCCACGCCGGCGCAGCAGGGCGGTGGCCACGAAGTACACCGCCGACTTGCCCCAGCCGGTGCGCTGCACGACCAGCGCCCGCCGGCGCTGCTCCACCAGCGCCGACACCGCCTGCCACTGGTCCTCCCGCAGGCGCGCCGAACCCCCTGGGGTGCCGACCAGCTCGGCGAGGACGGCATCTGCTTCGGCGCGTAGCTCGGGACTGTCCATGTCTCCATGCAACCCGATCCCGCGGGCAAGCCGCCAATTCACACAGCGTGACGGCCTGTACCGTATCCACGCCGGATCCGGCATCAGACGGTGAACTTGTGGGTACGGATATAAGCCCCGGACCACCTGATAAGGGTCGGTGGCCCCAATTGCTCGTTGCCGCTTCCTGGTTCGGCAGGAAGAATTGAAGTCCGCTCCCCGCACGGCCCCGTCCGTGATCAGGTAGGGCTCCGCTGCGGTGTGCGCTCCCCCGATTCCAACCCCGCCCGCAGTGTGGGCGCGTAGCCGAAGGGAGGATCGTGACCTTCGGATTCGCTCCGTCCACGGCATCCACGTCGACGTCCGCCGACCTGTCCGCCGCTTCCGCCAACTCCGTGGCCCGCATGCTCGAACCCGCGGAGTGGGCCGCCGCCGGAATCCCCTTGCTGCGCAACCCGCGTGAGGTGGTCAGCGGGCTGCACGCGCGGCACCGCCCGCAGCCGGCCACCGCGATCGTGGCCGTGCTCGACCCGGACGAACGGCTGCGGGCCAGCGCGTCGTTCATCCGCCGGCCGGCCCCGGCCGACGGCTGGATGTTCCGCAACGCGCTCCTCGCCCAGCTGCGCCGGGTCATCCCGCACGACCTGCGCCGCCGCACCCCCGTGCGCACGGCGGTGCTGCTCTACTGCCGTGACGGCGACGCCCGTTGGACGGAGGAGGACGGCGCCTGGATGTGGGGCCTGCGGGACGCCTGCACCCTGCACGGGCTGCGCTGCGGGGCGTACATCACCCTGACCCGCGACGGCTGGCAGGTCCTCGGCGAGGGCCGCGGCGGACGCCGCCCGAGCTCGGACTCACCCCCCGAGCCCGTCGCCCTCTCCGAAACCCCACCCCCACGCACTGGCGGCGCGACCTCGGACATACTCCGCCGCGCAGCGGCCCGCTGAGAGTCCCCCGCGGCACGCATTCGACGGCACGACCACACCGCCCCAGCACACCCGGCAACACGGACTGGACCAACCCACCGCCCACCCGGCAACACGCCCAGACCGGCTCACGGCTCACGGCAGACCCGGTACACCAACGGCACCAGCCCACCGCACCCGACGACCGACGGAGGAACCGCACCGCCTCACCGGAATCCCGGCGGTACGACCCCGCCGACCCACCGCATACCCGGCGACACGACCTCACCGACGCGCACCCGGCGCCCGACCCGACATCCTCGCCGGAGCACCGCGCACACCTCGGGCACAGCGCAGCGCACCGCACCGCGGGACCAAGTCACCGCGACCAGCCGCGGACAGCCGTATGCCCCGGCCGTCCGAGCACGCCGAAGCCGTCGAGCCGTGCGGGTGCCGCCGTGGCGGCGCCCCGGCGGGCCGGGCGACCCCCGCCCGTGCCGGGACCGGGGACCTGCTCGAACCGGCTCAGACGCCCACGCCGAGCACCGCGTTGATCTGCTGCGGGTCACCGCAGACGATCAGCAGGGCACCGGCGCGGCTGAGGGCCAGCGGCAGGGCGGCGGCGACCGCGGCGTCGGTGCCGCCGTTGACGGCGACGACGACCACGGCACGGGTGGCGGCACGCCCGGCGACGGCGGCGTCCGCGTAGAAGACGTCGTCGCGCGCGTCGTGCTGGGCCCAGTAGGCCACTTCGCCGAAGGACAGCTCGTGGGCGGCCCACGGGTGCGACTCACCGGTGGTGATCACCAGTACGTCGCCGGGGGCGCGACCGGAGTCCAGCAGGAGGTCCACGGCTTCCTCGGCAGCGTCCAGCGCACCCTCGGCCGAGGCCGGGATCAGCTGGATCTGCGGGGTCGCCGGAGCCGCGGCGGGGGCGGCGGGGCCGGCCGGCCCGGGCTTGGCCGGAGCCGCGTCACGCGTCGTCCGCTGCACCGGAGGCGCGGGCCGGAGAGGGCCGGGACGACCAGGACGCGGCGGAGCCGCGGGGCGGGGGCCGGGTACGGGGCGGGGGGTCGGCGCGACGCGGCCGCTGGCCGGAGTGGCGCGGGGACCCTGGGCACTCTCGTGAATCTGAGGCTCCTCGGGGATGAGAGGCATGAGCTGATGTTTATCAAACGTTGGTGCGGCACGCGTCGGTGGGTGGCACATACGTGCGACCGGAACCGTCAGAAATCGAAGCCGAGCTGACCCTCGATCTCCGGAACGCTTCCGTCCGCCCAGCTGCGGGCCTTCTTGAGGTGCCGCCACTGGGGCAGCGCATCAAGATACGCCCACGACATCCGGTGGTACGGAGTGGGGCCCCGCACCTCCAGTGCGGCCTTGTGCACGGGCGACGGATACCCGGCATTGTCCGCAAAACCGAAGTCTGCATGTTCGACACCCAGTTCGGCCATCATTTTGTCGCGCTGAACCTTGGCGATCACCGAGGCCGCCGCCACCGCCACACACGACCGGTCGCCCTTGATCACGGTCCGGACCTTCCAGGGCGCACCGAGGTAGTCGTGCTTGCCGTCGAGGATCACCGCGTCGGGGCGGACCGGCAGGCCCTCCAGGGCGCGCACCGCCGCGAGCCGCAGCGCCACGGTCATCCCGTGCTCGTCGATCTCCTCCGGGGAGGCGTGCCCCAGCGCGTAGCACGTCACCCATTTCTGCAGCTCGGCTGCGAGCTGGGTGCGCCGCTTGACGGTGAGCAGCTTGGAGTCGGTGAGACCTTCGGGGGGCCGGCGCAGTCCGGTGATCGCCGCGCAGACGGTGACGGGGCCGGCCCACGCGCCGCGCCCCACCTCGTCGACACCGGCAATGACCTTCGCTCCGGTCGTGGCGCGAAGGGAGCGCTCGACGGTGTGAGTAGGTGGTTCGTACGGCATGGCGCCCTAAGCGTACGCCGCTCCGAACCTGCCGCGACACCCCGGTTCAGACATCGGTCCGCCGGAGCAGCGGCACCATCAGCTGGTCGGTCATCTCCTCGAGATCACGGTCGCTCCATTCGCACCCGCACATCTTCGACCGGTACATCATCATCGCCGGGACGGCGTCGAAGACGTAACCGTTGGCGGCGTCCTCGCGGACCTCTCCACGCTGGATACCACGGATGATCACCTCGCGGAGCAGCTTGATCGTCGGCTCCACCACCCCCTCGACGATCACCGCGTGGAAGCGCTCCGCCTGCATGGTGTCGCATTCGTGAATGACGGAACGCAGAGCACTCCCCGGCCGCGAGAACATCGCGTCCCGGGCCTGCCGGCAGAGCGCCAGCAGATCCTCGCGCACACTGCCGAGGTCGGGCGCCGCGTCCAGGCGCGGCAGTCCGGCCTGCAGCGCGTCGGCGACCAGGTCCTCCTTGGACGGCCAGCGGCGGTAGACGGCCGCCTTGCCGGTCTGGGCCCCGGCGGCGACGCCCTCCATGGTGAGACCGTTCCAGCCGACCGTGCTGAGCTGTTCCAGCGCGGCATCGAGAATCGCGCGTTCGAGCACCGCGCCGCGCCGACGGGGAGCGGCCGCCTGAGCGGGGGCGGCCGACCAGCGCGAAGTAACCATCCGAGCGTCTCCAGCGGACTACAGAAAGGGATGTTTCGGGAATTTCGAGCAATGAGGACATCGCGCCCGGCGCCAGCCGGGCATATGCCGCAGGAGCGCGACCTAAGTGAACGCTTGCGTTCACTACCGGGGACTCACTACCGTTGACGCGACAGTGAACGCGAGCGTTCACTAAAGCTCTTGTGGGGGACCCATAGTGACGACCTCTCAGTTGATATCCGATCAGAAACCGGGCGCGGCACGCCGCCAGGGACGTCCCGGCATCGCGCTCACCGTCATCGCGGCCTGCCAACTCATGGTGGTACTCGACGCGACGATTGTGAATATCGCGCTCCCGCACATTCAAAGCGCGCTCGAGTTCAGCACGACCGACCTCACCTGGGTGGTCAGCGCCTACACCCTGACCTTCGGCGGTCTGCTGCTCCTCGGTGCCCGGGCCGGTGACATCCTGGGCCGCCGCCGGGTCTTCATGGCCGGCATCCTGCTGTTCACCTTCGCCTCCCTGCTGGGCGGATTCGCCCAGGAGCCCTGGCAGTTGCTGGCGGCGCGTGCCCTGCAGGGCGTCGGCGGCGCCATCGCGTCGCCGACCTCGCTGGCGCTGATCACCACCACGTTCGCCGAGGGCCCCGAACGCAACCGTGCCTTCGGCGTCTTCGCCGCGGTGTCCGCGGGCGGTGGCGCCATCGGCCTGCTCGCGGGCGGCATGCTCACCGAGTGGCTGGACTGGCGCTGGGTCCTCTTCGTCAACGTGCCGATCGGTGTGCTGATCGCCATACTGACCCCGCTCTACATCAGCGAGTCCGAGCGGCACCCCGGACGGTTCGACATCGCGGGCGCGCTGACCTCGACGTTCGGCATGGCCTCCCTCGTGTACGGCTTCATCCGCGCGGCGGAGGAAGGCTGGCGGGACGGTCTCACCCTCACGTCGTTCGGTGTCGCCGTGGTCCTGCTGGTCGCCTTCGTGCTCACCGAGATGCGGGCCAAGGAGCCGATCACCCCGCTGAAGATGTTCACCGACCGCAATCGCGCGGGCACCTACGTGATCATGCTGAGCCTGGCCGCGGCGATGTTCGGCATGTTCTTCTACATCGTGCTCTTCGTGCAGAACGTGCTGGGGTACAGCCCGATCAAGGCGGGGGTGGCCTTCCTGCCCGTCACCGTCGCGATCGTGATCGGCGCCGGTCTGTCGCAGCGGTTCCTGCCGGTGCTCGGTCCGAAGCCGTTCATGCTGGCCGGTTCCGCGCTCGTCGTCCTCGGACTGGCGTGGCTGACCTTCATCAGCCCCGACAGCTCCTACCTCAGCGGGGTGCTCGGCCCGATGCTGGTCTTCGGACTCGGCATGGGCCTGAACTTCGTGACCGCGACGGTGACCGCGGTCTCCGGAGTCGCCCCGAGCGAGGCGGGTGCCGCGTCCGGTCTGCTCAACGCCACCCAGCAGGTCGGTGGTTCGCTGGGCCTGTCCATCCTCACCACCGTCTTCGGCACGGCCAGCAAGGAGGAAGCGGAGAAGCAGCTCCCGGGCTTCCTCGCCGAGGGCACTGCGCAGCAGAAGGCGGAGTTCGCCGAGACCCTTCAGCTGCCCGCGCCCTGGGGGCACGAGGTGCTCGCGCAAGGCATCTCGACGGCGTTCGTCCCGGCCGCCGCGATGGCCGTGCTCGCCCTGATCACGGCTGGGCTGGTGATCCGAGTCCGCAAGAGCGACCTGGAGGCCCTGGCCGGCACGGCGGGCCCGGTGGTCGGCTGACCCGAGACCGTCGCGGGCCGCACTCCACGGCCGGCCGCCGGGCATGACGGGGGTATGCCCAAGGCGAACCGGCCGGCCCGCGAGGAGCCGCGCGGGGCCGGGCCGTGTCCAGGGCACCGACAGCCCGGACGCCGGTCCGGCCCCGCGCAGGGCAGCCCGGCCCCAGAGCGCCGCGACAAGCAGCGCGAGCAGCACCCACCGCGTTTCCATGCCACCCCCTGCGACGCCTACGACGTGTCCGCGGACGCGGTCGACGCCCTGCGGTTACCACGACAACGGCGGCCGGTCACGGAGAGTTCCCGACGTGCACGGAGAGTTTCGAAAAAATCCGGGCTGCGACTAGTCGGCCGTCGGAGCCCAGTCCGGCAGCGCTTCCGTCTGCGCCACCCACTCGGCGGGCGGCGCCCCCGTCTTGCCGGCGGCGATCACCCCGCCCACGATGGCGCAGGTGGTGTCGACGTCCCCTCCGACCTGCGCGGTCGTCCAGAACGCCTGCTCGTAGTCACCGAGGGAGCGCGCGGCCGACCAGAGCGCGAAGGGCACGGTGTCGTGGGCCGTCGTACGCCGTCCGCAGCCGAGCACGGCCGCGACCGTGGTCGCGTCGCCGTAGTCGAGCATGTCGCGGGCGCGGCGCAGGCCGGCTCCGACCGCGCTCTTGGGAACGAGCGCGACGACCCCGTCGAGCAGCGCCTCGGCCGTCGGAGGCCCGGCGGGATCGGCTGCCAGCGCGGCGGCCGCGGCGACGGCCATGGCGCCGACGACGGCCTCGCGGTGCTGGTGCGTGGGGTAGGCGGAGATCTCCGCCTGGTGGGTGGCCTGCTCGGGGTCGTCCGCGTACCAGGCGCCCAGAGGCGCGATCCGCATGGCGGCACCGTTGCCCCAGGAGCCCTGTCCGTTGAACAGCGCGGCGGCCAGCTCACGCCAGTCGCCGCCCTCCCGGACCAGCCGGAGCAGCCGGTTGACGGCGGGGCCGTAGCCGCGGTCGAAGTCGTGGTGGTGAGCGAAGGAGTGGGCCAGCGCGTCCTGGTCGATGCGCCGGTGGGCGGCGAGGACGGCGACCACGGAGCAGGCCATCTCCGTGTCGTCGGTCCACTGCCACGGGCCGGGCGGGACCTCACGTCGTTTGAGGAGCGGATAGTTGGCGGGGACGAAGTACTGGGAGCCCAGCGCGTCTCCCACGGCAAGTCCGCGCAGGCTGGCCAGGGCGCGGTCCAGGCGCCCGTCGGAAGAGGAGTCAGCGGTCATCGCCCTGCCACTCTATCCGGTGATCCCGTACGGTTCCGGATCTCGCCAGCGTTCAAAAGGCCGGTCCAGTGTGTACTTGCCGTCGTCCCCCAGAACGAGCATGCGCATGTCCGCGTTCCCGGGGTTCGCCAGGCACTCGAACTCGGCGACCGTCCAGTGGAACCACCGCATGCAGAACAGCCGCATGGCCAGGCCGTGGGTCACCAGGAGCACGTTCGGCGGATGGTCCGGGGCCTCGAAGCTGCGGTACAGGCTCTCCAGGAAGCCGCCGACCCGGTCGTACACGTCGGCGCCGCTCTCCCCCTGGGCGAAGCGGTAGAAGAAGTGGCCGTAGGCGTCCCGGTAGGCCTTCTGCAGCCGTACGTCGTCGCGGTCCTGCCAGTTCCCCCAGTCCTGCTCGCGCAGCCGGGGCTCCTCGCGGACCCGTATCAGGTCGGGGTCCAGATGGAAGGCGCGCAGGGTCTCGTGCGTGCGCCGGTAGGGCGAGACGTACACGCTGACCCGCTCCCGCCCGAACAGCTCCCGCAGCTTCTTCCCGGTCTCCTCCGCCTGGCGCCAGCCCCGCTCGGTGAGCGCGAGGGCGTGATCGGGTTCGCGTTCGTACACGGAGTCATCAACATTGCCCGTTGACTCGCCGTGCCGGACAAGGACGATGCGCCGTGGTCGTGCCATGCCAAAAACCCTAGTGGGAGTGACGGGCGGACGAGCAGTCGGACGGGTTCCGTACGGCGTAGGTCACACCGTGCACCACACAGGACACACGATGTGCCCGTCCGGATCTCAGACCGTCCAGGTCGGTTCCATGTCCACGATGTCACCCGTGAGCGCGGCGACGTCCGCTTCGGTCTGGGCCCTCAGGGCGAGCCGTTCCACCCGTTCCGTGCGGTACTTGCCGTGCTCGGCCGCCGACCGCCACATGGAGAGGACCATGAACTCGTTCCCGGGCGCCTCGGCGAACAGGCCGCGGATCATGCCCGGCGAACCGGCCATCGCGGGGTTCCACACCTTCTCCTGCATGAGGGTGAAGTTCTCCACGCGGTCCTCGTGGACCCGGCACAGGGCGACCCGGAGGAGATCGGCGTCGGTGAAGCGCGGTTCGAAGCCGGTCTTCACGTCGAAGCGGTGGTCGAACAGTCTGGCCTGGGCGTCCTTGAAGGTGCCCGACTGCGCCGCCGCGAGCCGGTCGTGGGAGCGGGCCATGAAGGAGTCGTAGAAGGCCCGGCTTTCCCAGAAGGCGAAGACATGGGCCACCGAGGGCCGGCTGCGGCTCCAGCCCCCGCCCTGCCCCCGGAAACCCGGCTCACCCAGCAGCCCCGCCCACTTTCGCTGCCCCCGCTCGAAACCCCGGCGGTCCACCACGGTGCAGCGAATCCACTTGACCAGCACCGCGCCATGGTAAGGCCACGGAGCGTGGTGACGGTCGGCCTCCGCTGGACCGGACGCGCACCGGCGCCCGGTCTCGCGTGGCAGGATGGACAACCGGCTTTGACGGACCGGCAGTTCGGCCTGCGCGCACACGGGGAAGGGGACGTTCGTGAACGGCGTCAGCAAGGGAATCCGCAAGGTCGAGATCGCACTGAAGTGGGACCCGAGTCCGGCGGGTCAGCCACCCACCGATCTCGACATAGTGGCCGGCACCTACCTGGCGGACGACCCGCACGGTGAACCCGCGTACCTGGTGCACTTCGACAGCCGCTCCCCCGACGGCACCATCTACCTCAACCGGGACAGCAAGGACGGCAAGGGCTTCGGCTGGGACGAGGTCCTGACCGTGGAGCTCGACCGGCTCGACGCCCGCTACGCGCGCGTGGTCGTCGGTGTCGTCATCCAGCAGCGGCCCGCGCGGCGCACCTTCGTCAGCGTGGTCAACCCGTCGCTGCGCATCCGTGAGGGCTACACCGATCTCGCCCAGGACGACTTCGGCGGCGTTCTCGGGGCCACGGCGGCGACGGTCGCGGAGTTCCGGCGTGACGAGTCGGGCGTGTGGGAGTTCCACCCCGGGGTGACCGGTTTCGAGGACGACCCCGCGAACTTCACGCGGACCATGGGCGCCGCTCACCGCCCCTGACCTCCGCTTCCGCTTCACATACGCGAAGAGGGGCGCCGGATCTCTCCGGCGCCCCTCACTCACATCTCAGCGGTCACATCCCAGCGGTCAGCTGCAGCCGCTGGTGGAGCCGCAGCCCTCGCAGATGTAGCAGGAACCGGCCCGCTGCATCTTCGTGCCGCAGGAGAAGCACAGCGGGGCGTCGGCCTGGATGCCCAGCTGCATCTCCACCAGCTCGGCGCTGGTGTGGGCCTGCCGCGGGGCGGGCTTGGCCGCCTCGGCCTCGGCCCTCGGGGTGGCGACGGCCTTGAGCTCCTGGGCGCGCGGAGCCGACTGGGCCAGGCCCTCGACGTCGACGTCCTCGTCGTCCAGCGGCTCGTAGGAGCCGGTCTCCAGGTGGCGCTGACGCTCCTCGGCGGAGTGGATGCCGAGCGCGGAACGCGTCTCGAACGGCAGGAAGTCCAGCGCCAGGCGGCGGAAGATGTAGTCGACGATCGACTGGGCCATCCGCACGTCCGGGTCGTCGGTCATGCCGGCCGGCTCGAAGCGCATGTTCGTGAACTTCGAGACGTACGTCTCCAGCGGCACGCCGTACTGGAGGCCGACGGAGACCGCGATGGAGAAGGCGTCCATCATGCCCGCGAGGGTCGAGCCCTGCTTGGACATCTTCAGGAAGACCTCGCCGAGACCGTCGTCCGGGTAGGAGTTCGCGGTCATGTAGCCCTCGGCGCCGCCGACGGTGAAGGACGTGGTGATGCCGGGACGTCCCTTCGGGAGGCGCTTGCGGACCGGGCGGTACTCGACGACCTTCTCGACGGCCTCGCGGATCGTCGCCTCGGTCTTCTCCGTGACCTCGGCCTTCTCCTTCTCCTTGGTCTTCGCGGAGAGGGGCTGGCCGACCTTGCAGTTGTCGCGGTAGATCGCGAGCGCCTTGATGCCCATCTTCCAGGCCTCGAAGTAGATCTCCTCGACCTCCTCGACGGTCGCCGTCTCCGGCATGTTGACCGTCTTGGACAGGGCGCCGGAGATCCACGGCTGGATCGCGGCCATCATGCGGACGTGGCCCATCGGGGAGATGGCGCGCTCGCCCATGGCGCAGTCGAACACCTCGTAGTGCTCGGGCTTGAGGCCGGGGGCGTCGATCACATTGCCGTTCTCGGCGATGTGGGCGACGATCGCCTCGATCTGCTCCTCCTGGTAGCCCAGGCGGCGCAGGGCCTGCGGGACGGTGCCGTTGACGATCTGCATCGAGCCGCCGCCGACCAGCTTCTTGAACTTGACCAGGGCGAGGTCGGGCTCGAGGCCGGTGGTGTCGCAGGACATCGCCAGACCGATGGTGCCGGTCGGGGCGATGACGGACGCCTGGGAGTTACGGAAACCGTTCTTCTCGCCGAGGCGGATCACGTCCTGCCAGGCCTCCGTGGCGGCGGCCCAGATCGGCGTGTCCAGGTCGTCCATGCGGACGGCCTTGTCGTTGGCGTCGGCGTGCTGCTTCATGACGCGCTTGTGGGCGTCGGCGTTGCGGGCGTAGCCGTCGTAGGCGCCGACGACCGCGGCGAGCTCGGCGGAGCGGCGGTAGGCGGTGCCGGTCATCAGGGAGGTGACGGCACCGGCGAGGGCGCGGCCGCCGTCGGAGTCGTACGCGTGACCGGTGGCCATCAGCAGGGCGCCGAGGTTGGCGTAGCCGATGCCGAGCTGGCGGAACGCGCGGGTGTTCTCGCCGATCTTCTGGGTCGGGAAGTCCGCGAAGCAGATGGAGATGTCCATCGCGGTGATGACGAGCTCGACGACCTTGGCGAAGCGCTCGGCGTCGAAGGACTGGTTGCCCTTGCCGTCGTCCTTCAGGAACTTCATCAGGTTCAGCGAGGCCAGGTTGCAGGACGTGTTGTCCAGGTGCATGTACTCGCTGCAGGGGTTCGAGCCGTTGATCCGGCCGGACTCCGGGCAGGTGTGCCAGTGGTTGATCGTGTCGTCGTACTGGATGCCCGGGTCGGCGCAGGCCCAGGCGGCCTCGGCCATCTTGCGGAAGAGGGACTTGGCGTCGACCTCCTCGATGACCTCGCCGGTCATGCGGGCGCGCAGGCCGAACTTGCCGCCCTCCTCGACCGCCTTCATGAACTCGTCGTTCACGCGGACCGAGTTGTTGGCGTTCTGGTACTGGACGGACGTGATGTCGTCGCCGCCCAGGTCCATGTCGAAGCCCGCGTCGCGCAGCGCGCGGATCTTCTCCTCTTCCTTGACCTTGGTCTCGATGAAGTCCTCGATGTCGGGGTGGTCGACGTCGAGGATGACCATCTTGGCCGCGCGGCGGGTGGCGCCACCGGACTTGATCGTTCCTGCGGAGGCGTCGGCACCGCGCATGAAGGAGACGGGACCGGAGGCGTTGCCGCCGGAGGACAGCAGCTCCTTGGAAGAGCGGATGCGGGACAGGTTCAGGCCGGCGCCGGAACCGCCCTTGAAGATCATGCCCTCTTCCTTGTACCAGTCGAGGATCGACTCCATGGAGTCGTCGACGGACAGGATGAAGCAGGCCGAGACCTGCTGGGGCTGCGGGGTGCCGACGTTGAACCAGACAGGGCTGTTGAAGCTGAAGATCTGGTGCAGGAGCGCGTACGCCAGCTCGTGCTCGAAGATCTCGGCGTCGGCGGGCGAGGCGAAGTAGTTGTAGTCCTCACCGGCCTTCCGGTACGTCTTCACGATGCGGTCGATCAGCTGCTTGAGGCCGGTCTCGCGCTGCGGGGTGCCGACGGCACCCCGGAAGTACTTGCTGGTGACGATGTTGACCGCGTTCACCGACCAGAAGTCGGGGAACTCGACGCCACGCTGCTCGAAGTTCACCGAGCCGTCGCGCCAGTTGGTCATGACGACGTCACGGCGCTCCCACGTCACCTCGTCGTACGGGTGCACGCCGGGGGTGGTGTGGATGCGCTCGATACGCAGTCCCTTGCTCGCCTTGGTGCCCTTGGCTCGGGAACCTCGTGCCGGACCGCTCGCCGTCTCTGTCATGCCGCCTCCCTGTACGGGCGAAAACGCCCTGAAGTGCCTCGATGTTCCCGAAGCACGGTGTTCTGTCTGGTGTTGCGGGCACCCTCTCGCTGCCGCCCGCAACAGGTCTTGGATCGCCGCCGACCGGCCGGTCCGGACGCGATGTCCGGCCCGGCCCCTCGATCAGTCGGCGGCGCCGGCGGGCTCGGGGACCGAAACGGCCTCTCCCGACCCGCGGTCGTCTTCCTGGCGCCCCACGCCGGCGTCTCCGTCGTCCGCGGCGGGGCGTCCCGTCTGTTCCCTGAGTTCAGCGATCGCCGCCTCGAAGTCCTCGAGCGACTCGAACGCCCGGTACACGGACGCGAATCGCAGGTAGGCGACGAGGTCGAGCTCCTGCAGCGGGCCGAGTATGGCCAGCCCCACGTCGTGGGTGGTCAGCTCGGCGCTTCCGGTGGCCCGCACCGCCTCCTCGACCCGCTGCCCCAGCTGGGCCAGCGCGTCCTCGGTGACAGGCCTTCCCTGACATGCCTTGCGCACGCCATTGATGACCTTGGTACGGCTGAATGGCTCGGTGACTCCGGATCGCTTGACCACCATGAGCGAACACGTCTCCACGGTCGTGAAACGACGGGAGCAGTCCGGACACTGGCGGCGCCTGCGGATCGACGTGCCGTCGTCGGTCGTACGGCTGTCGACGACGCGGCTGTCGGGGTGCCTGCAGAAGGGGCAGTGCATGAACTCCCAACCCTCCTCACAGCAGACTCGATGGCCTCGGGAGCCACACGGGCCCCTCGAAGCAGCCACAAGCATAGGCGATCGCCGAGGGCTCGATGACCCGGGGGACCACAACTTGTGGGCTGCCGTCGTCATCCAACCACTAGATGTGGGGATTGGCTCATACATCCAGCCCAGCCCCGCGTGTCGAAGCACGCACGTCGGCGCGCCAGCCTGATGCGATGGCGCGTGGGGAGATACCGTGGCCGCCGCAGGGAGGACGCGTGCGACTCCTGCGCGAACGGCAGCCGGTGCCCGGTCGACGGGATGCCGGATGGCAGACTGGGGCCCGCCCCACAAGGGCGCTTCCCCGGGCGCTTTCCCGGCGGTGAAGAGTACAACAATGGGCGCTTTTGCCCGCGAGGCACCGCGTGACCCATACACCCGGACACATGATCACGTCAGCCGAAACGCGAATTTTCACTCGAACGTGTGTTTGGCGCAACCTTTCGAAAGCAACTACCGTTGTCCAGCAGGGAGACCATCGAGAGGGGCCGACGTGACCACCACCGCAGACAGTGCCACCATCACTGCCCAGGACCGCCCCCAGGGCCGACTCGAGCCGGTGCATGCGATGAACGAAGCCACGAATCCCGAGGGGCACAAGCGCTCCCTGCCGGGGCGACCTCCAGGCATCCGGGCGGACAGCTCCGGGCTCACGGACCGGCAGCGCCGTGTGATCGAGGTCATCAGGGACTCCGTCCAGCGGCGCGGCTACCCGCCGTCGATGCGCGAGATCGGCCAGGCCGTCGGCCTGTCCAGCACGTCCTCCGTGGCGCACCAGCTGATGGCACTGGAGCGCAAGGGCTTCCTGCGCCGTGACCCGCACCGCCCGCGCGCCTACGAGGTGCGCGGCTCCGACCAGGCCGCCTCCGTGGCCCCCACCGACACCGCCGGCAAGCCTGCCGCGTCGTACGTGCCGCTGGTCGGCCGGATCGCCGCCGGTGGCCCCATCCTCGCCGAGGAGTCGGTCGAGGACGTCTTCCCGCTGCCCCGGCAGCTGGTCGGTGACGGAGAGCTGTTCGTCCTGAAGGTCGTCGGCGACTCCATGATCGAGGCCGCCATCTGTGACGGCGACTGGGTCACGGTCCGCCGTCAGCCCGTCGCCGAGAACGGCGACATCGTCGCCGCCATGCTCGACGGCGAGGCCACCGTGAAGCGCTTCAAGCGCGAGGACGGCCACGTCTGGCTCCTCCCCCACAACGCGGCCTACGAGCCCATCCCGGGCGACGACGCGACCATCCTGGGCAAGGTGGTGGCCGTACTGCGGCGCGTGTGACGGCCGCGACGGGCGGGCTGGCGACAGCCGCGCCCCTCCGACCGGGCCCCGGAACCCCTGCGCCGGTTCCGGGGCCCTGTGCTGTGCCGGTACCGGTACCGCTGGATCCGGGGCCCTGTGCTGCGCCCGGTGCCGCTGGGATGCGGGGAGGCCCGTCCGCTGCCGGACGGGCCTCCCCGCGATCACGTCGCTTCCGCCTGCTTCGCCGCCGCGTCGATCGCCGCGAGGGACTTCCGGACCTGGTTACGGTCCGTGGTGTACCAGAAGTCCGGCAGTGACGCCTTCAGGAAACCGCCGTAGCGGGCCGTCGCCAGCCGCTGGTCCAGTACGGCCACCACACCGCGGTCCCCGGTCGCGCGGACGAGGCGACCGGCACCCTGGGCCATGAGCAGCGCCGCGTGGGTGGCGGCGACGGCCATGAAGCCATTGCCCCCGGCGTCCTCCACCGCCTTCTGCCGGGCGCTCATCAGCGGGTCGTCGGGACGCGGGAACGGGATCTTGTCCATCACGACCAGCTGGCAGCTGGGGCCGGGGACGTCGACGCCCTGCCAGAGCGAGAGCGTGCCGAACAGACAGGTCTCCGGGTCGGCCGCGAAGTTCTTGATCAGTTCGCCGAGGGTCTCCTCGCCCTGGAGGAGGATCGGGAACTCGGGGATACGGGAGCGCAGCTCCTCCGCGGCGAGCTGGGCGGCCCGCATCGAGGAGAACAGCCCCAGTGTGCGGCCGCCGGCCGCCTGGATCAGCTCCGTCAGCTCGTCCAGCATGTCCGCCCGGTCACCGTCCCGCGCGGGGCGCGACAGGTGCTTGGCCACGTACAGGATGCCTTGCTTGCGGTAGTCGAACGGCGACCCGACGTCGATGCCCTTCCACTGCGGCAGGTCGTCGCCCTCCATGCCCTCCGGGCCGAGCCCCAGGGACGCGCCGACCCCGTTGAAGTCTCCGCCCAGCTTCAGGGTCGCGGAGGTGAGGACCACCGACCGGTCCGCGAACAGCTTCTCCCGCAGGAGGCCCGAGACGGACATCGGGGCCACGCGCAGGGAGGCACCGAAGCGGTCGTGCCGTTCGTACCAGACCACGTCCCACTCGGAGCCGTTGGTGATCCGCTCCGCCACGTCGTGCACCGTCTCCACGGAGGCCAGCGCCTGCTTGCGGACCGCGTCCTCGTCCTGGACGGACTTGTCGCGGGTCGCGCCGATCGCGGAGATCACCGTGCGGCAGGCGTCGCGCAGCATCATCAGCGCGTAGCCCAGATCCTCCGGGATCTCCTCCAGCCGTCCTGGCAGGGCCAGCTCCATCAGCCGCTCGAAGCCCTCCGCGGCGGTCTGGAGCTGATCGGCCGCCTTCTCGTTGACGAGCTTCGCCGCCCGGCGCACCGCGCGGTTGACCTGGCCGGGGGTCAGCTCGCCGGTGGCGACACCGGTCACCCGGGAGACCAGCTCGTGGGCCTCGTCGACGATCAGCACCTCGTGCTGCGGCAGGACCGGGGCGCCTTCGATGGCGTCGATCGCGAGCAGCGCGTGGTTGGTGACCACGACCTCGGCGAGCTTGGCCCGCTCCCGGGCCATCTCCGCGAAGCACTCGGCGCCGTACGCGCACTTCGTCGCGCCCAGACACTCCCGCGACGACACCGACACCTGCGCCCAGGCGCGGTCGGAGACGCCGGGCGTGAGGTCGTCGCGGTCACCGGACTCGGTCTCGTCGGCCCAGTCGCGCAGTCTCAGCAGGTCCTGGCCGAGCTTGCTGGTGGGCGCGGCCGCCTCGAACTGGTCGAACAGGCCCTCTTCCTCGTCCTGCGGGACGCCCTCGTGGAGGCGGTGCAGGCACAGATAGTTCGACCGGCCCTTCAGCATCGCGAACTCGGGGCGGCGGCGCAGCAGCGGGTGCAGCGAGTCGACCGTGCGGGGCAGGTCGCGCTCCACGAGCTGGCGCTGCAGGGCCAGCGTGGCGGTCGCCACGACCACTCGCTCCCCGTGGGCGAGCGCGGGCACGAGATAGCCGAGCGACTTTCCGGTGCCGGTGCCGGCCTGGACGAGCAGATGCGAGCCGTCGTCGATCGCCTCCGCGACGGCTTCGGCCATGGTCACCTGGCCGGGGCGCTCCGTGCCGCCGACGGCAGTGACGGCAGCATGCAGGAGTTCGGGGAGTGAGGGCTTCGTCATAGCGCGACCACCCTACGGCGCGGCACTGACAAACGGGGGATCACGGCGGAGGCGGGGGGCTGGATCAAGACTGTCGGGTTCCTGGGGAGGGGACGGGTCGGCTGGCGTCGGGTGTGGGGCTCGGTGGCGATGACGACGTCGTCACAGCGCTACGGAGGCGTACGGCAGCCGGTCCTCTCCCGGACCATGAGGGCGGCCCGCTTGTCGGGCAGCTCGACCTCGGTGGTGAGGCGGAAGCCGGCGCGGAGGAAGGCGGACAGGGAGGCGGTGTTGCGAAGGTCGGGCTCAGCGATCACGCGTCGGCAAGCGGACCGTTTCTCGAGGATCAGGTCGGCCACGGCTCCGAGCAGCATGCTGCCGAGACCTCGGCCACGGTGGGCGGCATCACCTACGAGCAGGTGGATTCCGGTGTCATGAGGCCGGGCGGGATAGTGGCGGGCGAGCGGGTCGAGGTCCGCCCGGTAGATCTCCCAGTAACCGATCGGCGTGCCGTCCAGCACACCGAGACACGGCACGCTGCGTCCGTCGCCGTCGAGCTGGGCACGGAGGTGCCTCTCGGTCACCTCCGGCGGCCCTGACAGCTTCCAGAAGGCGGCCACGGCGGGGTCGTTCATCCAGCGGCTGACGAGCCGGAGATCCCGCTCGACCCGCACGGGGACGAGCAGGAAGGTGCCCGCGGGGGTGGCGGCGGGACCCCACTCGCCGACCCGGTCGAGCAGGGTTTCCGTGTCGGTGGCTGGCACGGACGGGGCTCCTCTCCGGCGGTCAGGAGTGCAGGGGGTTGGCGATGGTGACGTAGACGGACTGGGTGTCCACCGGGCCGACGAGTTCGTCCAGCCCGTGGAGCCGGGTGAGCAGGTTGGCCTTGCAGCGCAGGACGGACGAGTCGAGCAGTCGGGCGGGCAGGGAGCTGCGGAGTCGGTCGGGGCCGGCGGCCGCGCCGTCCAGGAAGCGGCGGAAGGCGGCGAGCAGCAGTCGCTCGTCCGCGAGGCGCTGGGATCCGAAGGCGCCGACGAGGCCGAGCACGTTGTTGATCGCCAGGTAGTAGGCGAACCGCTCGTCCGTGACCTCGTCGGAGACGAATGTGTCGCTGCGCTCGCCGATGCCGGGCAGCCGGGCTTCGAGTCGCGCTCGGTGGGACTCGCGGAAGTAGTAGCCCTGGTTGTCGCGGTAGCGGCCCCCCGAGGGCCAGCCCTGAGCGTCCAGCAGGAGCAGGGTGTTCTGCTGGTGGGCCTCCAGGGCGATGCCCGCCTCACCGTCCAGCCACAGCACGGGACGGACGACGTGTTCGAGGTAGCGCAGGAACCACTCGGCGGCGACCGCCGCGCGTGGCCGTCCGGTCCGCACGGCAAGGCGTGTGACGAGGTCGGCCAGCCGGGACGGTGTCCGGGCCTGGGGCTGGGGTGCGACGAGTGCGGCGATGCAGGACACGTCGTCGGTCGGGGTGAACGGGTTGTGCCGGATCACCACGTCCAGCCCGGGGACGGGGTCGCCGTCGGGTGCGTCGACGGCGAGCCAGGCCGGGTCGCGGACGATGTCGAAGCCGGGGTGCGCGGAGCGCCACTGCTGGGACAGACCGGTGCGCAGCAGGCGGTGCACCTCGACGCCGCGGTGCAGTTCCTTACGGAGGTTCTCTCGACGGGAGTTGGTGATGCGCAGGCCCACCGACAGCTTGAGCATGGCGGGCGCCTCGGACCGGTACACGGTTCGCACGGAGGAGGTGGGGTGCCACGAGGCGCCTCGTACGCCGAGATCTTTGAGCAGCCCCGCGTCCAGCAGGGCCGCGACCTGCCGCGAGTGCCGCGTCTCGCGGAACTGCCACGGATGCAGCGGCAGAGCTGCGTGCCCCTCGGGCAGGGGGAGGTCCGTCCCGGCGAGGTGTGCGGCGAGGCGGTGGGCGGGGATGACCCGGCCGCGTTCCGTCCAGGCCGAGTCGGTGGCGAGCAAGGAGGGGGCGACGGCCAGCCAGTGCAGCGCGAAGGAGCCTCGCAGCTCGGGTGAGTAGTACCGCGCTTCGGCTTCGGTGATTCCCTCGCGGCTCTTCGGTGTCGGGTGCAGGGGGTGGCCGAGCAGGAGTGCCTGTTCGGCGGTGAGAAAGAGGTCGGCACCGTGTGCGGGGCTGCTCCGGCGTTCGCGGATGAAGGTGGCCGCCCGGCGGACGGAATCGGCGACGCGGGCCACGAGGTCGGTGCCGTGGCCGGGGGCGAGCGCGGACAGGTCGGTCGAACGGCACCCCCTGGCCGCCTCTCTGGCCAACAGGGCGGCGACGGTGACGGCGTCGACAGGTGGGGCCGGTTGAACGGGCGAGGTGGGTTGGGCGGGCTGGGGGTGTCGGGGGGCGTCGGCCAGTTGGGGGATGCCGAAGCGGTGCCAGCCGGTTTCGGAGCGGTAGCGGACGGGGGCGAGGAGCGCGGTGCCGCTGGCGGGGAGGGGGATGCGGAGCGTGCCGTGCGGGGGAACGAGGATGCCGGCCTCGCGTACCCAGCAGCGCAGCAGGTTCTCCACGGCGGCGGCCTCGGCCGCGATGCGGGGGTCCGGGTGGTGGAGGAGGTCGGGGGTGGCGGCGCCCGGCCGGTGCCGCTCGGCGTCCCTTGGCCCGGCTTGCCGGCCGGGGAGGCCCGGCTCTGATGGGCGCAGAGGGATGGCGGCTGTGGGCGTGGTGTTCAAGACGGTTCCTCGGAGGGTGTGCCGGCTCTTCGGGGAGAAGCCGAGCGGTACGGCGACGGGGATGGGCGCGGGGAAGACCTCGCCAGGTGAGGCACGCAGCGGGGGTAGGTAATCGGCGTGGGCCGAAGCATCGCGTTGGGCCCTGGAACGGCTGGGGGTTCGGTCGGCAGGCAGGAGGAAAGGCGGGCATGCCCGACGTGGTGGGGCGAGAGCCCGACAAGGTGGGGTGTGTGCCCGACGTGGCGGGGTGCGTGCCCCACGTGGTGGCGGGGTGAGAGCGCATCTGCACGGGCTGCCTCGTTACCGCGTTCGCCCGGTGGGGTCCCCGGGCTGCTGGCGATGCTGGGTCGGACGGGCGGGCTGGTCGGGGCGGCGTCGCTGAGGATGGCCGGTGTGGTCGCGGGCCGCTGCCGCCAGCGCGTCGGCCAGACGGTCCAGTACCGCGGCCGCCTGCTCGTCGCTGATCGTCAGCGGCGGGAGCAGCCGGACGACGCTCGTATCGCGCCCGCCGAGCCCGACGATCAGTCCCCGTCGAAGGCACTCCCGCTGGACGGCGGAGGCGAGACGGGGCGCGGGTGGGCGTGGAGCGCCGGCGTCGAACGGGCCGGTTCCCGTCCGGGTGACGTCATGGGCGGGGCCGTGCGGCAGCGGGACACCGGCGGTGCGGTTTCCCTCTCCGGGAGCGTGGCTGTCCGCCGTGTGGGCCGGGCCGGACTCCGCCTCCGGGTCGACGAGTTCGAGGCCGATCATCAGCCCTCGCCCCCGAACGTCACCGACGCAGCGGAACTCCTGGCCGAGGGCGCGCAGTTGGGCGAGCAGGCGGGTGCCCAGGGTGGCCGCTCGTTCGGCGAGTCGGTGGTGCCGGACATGGGCGAGAGTCGCCGCGCCGGCGGCCATGGCCAGTTGGTTGCCGCGGAACGGGCCGGTGTGGGCGGTGGGCGCCTCGGTGTCCAGCAGGTCGGCGCGGTGGACGACGGCGGACAGGGGAAGGCTGCCGCCGATGGCCCTGGAGAGGATCATCACGTCAGGTGTCACCCCGCTGTGCTCGACTGCCCAGAAGGTGCCGGTTCGGCCCATCCCGGTCTGCGATTCGTCGACGATCAGCGGGACGGAGCGGGACGCCGTGATCTGCCGCATCCGGCGCATCCAGCCGTCCGGCGCGGTATTCACCCCGGCCTCGCCCTGGACGGGCTCCAGGAGTATTCCGGCGGGGATGTCGGGAGCGGCCGGAAAGGCGCGCGCATCCGGAGCCCCGCGCACGGGACCACCCGCGCAGACCGCGCCTTCCAGCACCGCCTCGGTCCAGCGGGCCGCGAGTTCCGCGCCGTGGGGGCCGCCGACGCCGAAGGGGCAGCGGTAGTCGTGCGGGCAGGGCAGCGAACGGCCGGTGGCGTCCGTGGTGGCGGAGGCTCCCGGAGTCCCGGCGCGGGCGCCGGCGCCTGGTGAGACCGCGGCGCCGGTGTCGGCGTCGGTCTCGCCGAACGTGAGGATCGCGGTTCGGCCGGTCGCGGCTCGCACCAGCGCGCCGGCGGCGGCCACCGCGTCCGTGCGGGACGGTCCGCAGAACCTCACGCGGGCCCGGTCGGCGAACCCGGACGGCAGGGTGCGCAGCAGTTCCGTGACGAAGGCGTCCTCGACGGGCGTGGCCAGATCGGGCACGCTCAGTGGGGCGCCCGAGTCGAGGACCTTGCGGATGGCCTCCAGGACGACCGGGTGGTTGTGGCCGAGGGCGAGCGTGCCCGCGCCGGAGAGGCAGTCCAGGTAGCGGCGGCCGTCCGCGTCCTCGATGGTCAGTCCGCGTGCCCGTACCGGTACGACAGGCAGGGCGTGCGGATAGGTGCGCGCGGCTGGCTCGCGCGCCGGCGGGCGGCGCGGGATCTCCTCGGTAACGGCCACGGCTCCTCGTCCTTCCGCTGTGCACCAAGGAGCTGGCGGCCGCTCGGGACCTGCCCGGCCCTCGCCCGCAGCGCCGCTTCCTCGACACCGACCCACATCCACCCCGACCCGAGCCGCACCGTGTCCTCGGCCGTCCGGCCCCACCTGTGCCCGAACCGCCCGACCGGGCAGACCCCACCGCTTACAACCGCGTACCGGGCAACGGGTTACGGGTTGCTTCAAGATCCTTGCCGTGACGTAACCGTTGCCGTTCCGTCGGAAGTCCCCCACAGCGAGCGCATAGTGTGGGGTGCCATTCCCGGAAGGCCGTGAGAACAGCCCGAGTTCGGCATGACCTCGGGTGGAGCGTCGCGGCCGCTGCACCAAGTCCGTTCACCCCAGGGGGAGTAACACCATGCGATCCACACGGCTGTCGTTCACCGCTCGCCGGGAGAGGAGCGGGCTCCGCCGCAGAACCTCCCCCGTGCTGACCGCCGTGGCGCTGGCCTCGGCGCTCGCGCTCACCGCCACCGCCTGCGAGTCGGGCGACGCCGAGGCGGGCGGCGAGGCGACGGCCTCCGCGGCGGCCGCGGACGACAAGATCAAGATCCCGGACGACATCAAGGACCGGCTCAAGGAGCACGGGATCGACATCGACCAGTGGCGGGACGGCGCCTGGAAGAACTGGAACAAGGACGACTGGCTGCGCGAGGCCGAGGACTTCGTCAACCCGATCATCGAGGACCTGTGGGACCCGGACCGGATGCGGGAGGCGGAGGAGCCGGACCAGGAGGTCGACGACAGCGACCTGTCCGGTGACCAGGGCGTGACCGACCCGGAGCCGGCTCCGGTGCAGGCGGAGGCCGTGCCGGCCTCGTACCACGCCAACGCTCCCGAGGCGGGCAAGGTGTTCTTCGACGCCCCCGAGGGCACGATGGTCTGCTCGGCGACGGTCGTGAAGGACCCGGCGAACCCCGGCAAGTCCAACATGGTGTGGACGGCGGGGCACTGTGTGCACGCGGGCAAGGCCGGCGGCTGGTACCGCAACATCGCCTTCGTGCCGTCGTACAACGACGCGGGCAAGTCGGCCGCGGAGCTGGAGAGCGCCACCAAGGAAGAGGTCGCTCCGTACGGGGTCTGGTGGGGTGACTGGGTGCAGACCTCGGACCAGTGGATCGAGCAGGGCGGCGCGACCGGCGGTGACGGCGCTCCGTACGACTTCGCCGTCATCCATGTCACGCCGGAGGAGGGCAGCGGCGGCAAGTCGCTGGAGGAGATGGTCGGTTCGGCGCTGCCGGTGGACTTCAACGCTCCCGCCGTGCCGAAGATGGACAGCATGACGGCGATCGGTTACCCGGCGGCGCCGCCGTACGACGGCCAGAAGCTGTTCCGGTGCGAGGACAAGCCGGGCCGGCTGTCGATCACGGATGCCGATCCGACGATGTACCGCATCGGCTGCACCATGACCGGCGGTTCGTCCGGCGGCGGCTGGGTCGCGACGGGTTCGGACGGCAAGCCGGCCCTGGTGTCCAACACCTCGATCGGCCCGATCACCGCGGGCTGGCTGGCGGGTCCGCGCCTGGGCAAGGAGGCCAAGGCCGTGTTCGACGAGGTGAGCGGCAAGTTCGCCGGCCGGTGACAGCCGGGGGCGCGGCGGTGGGTGCCGTGCGGAAACCTTCACCGTCCCACCGCCGTTCGCCCTCAACCCCACGGGCATAGTGGGGTGTCGCATGCGCGAGGCGAGTCCTTCGCCGGCTCGCCTTCCGTCTGCGGGACAGGCATCAGCGTGACAAGCATCAGCAGCATGCCAAGCACATGACATTCACACGTTCACACGGGGGTCATCGCACCATGCGTTCCATACGCACGTCCGCCACACCACAGCGGCGTCGGCGCACCGTTGTCGCCGCCACCGGCCTCGTCGCCGCCCTGGCGCTCACCGCGACCGCGTGCAACGGCTCCGGCGAGGAGGAGGCGGCCGACCAGCCGGGCGCCAGCGCCTCGCAGGCCGCGGACGGCGCCGACGACGGCAAGGTCAAGATCCCGTCCGACATCGCCGACCGGCTCAAGGAGCACGGCATCGACGTCGACGACTGGAAGAACGGCGGCTGGAAGAACTGGGACAAGGACCAGTGGCTCAGTGAGGCCAAGGACTTCGTCAACCCCGTCATCGAGGGGCTGTGGGAGCCGGAGCGGATGCAGTCCGCGAAGGAGGCCGACAAGACGGTCACGACGAAGGACATGGCCGCCGCCCAGGGCGTGAGCGACCCGGAGCCCGCGCCGGTCACGGCCACGCCCGAGAAGACGCCGTACCACGACAACGCCGCCCCGGTCGGCAAGATCTTCTTCGACACCCCCGAGGGCTCGGCGGTCTGCTCGGGCACGGTGATCAAGGACGCGAACCACCCGGGCAAGTCCAACCTCGTCTGGACCGCGGGCCACTGCGTGCACGCGGGCCAGAACGGCGGCTGGTACCGGAACATCGCGTTCGTCCCGGCCTACAACGACCTCGGCAAGTCCGAGGCCCAGCTGAGCAACGCCGGCGCCGTCGAGATCGCCCCCTACGGCAACTGGTGGGCGGACTGGGCGTCGACGTCGAACGGCTGGATCGAGGGCGGTTCGGAGACCGGCGGCGCGGGTGCGGCGTACGACTACGCCGTGCTGCACGTGAAGCCGGAGCAGGGCGCCAAGTCGCTGGAGGAGACCGTCGGCGCGGCGCTGGACGTGGACTTCTCCGCGCCGGCCGCGGCGGACGCCGGGAACATGGGCGCCTGGGGCTACCCGGCGGCGCCTCCGTACAACGGTCTGAAGATGTTCAAGTGCGTCGACCAGCCGGGCCGGCTCTCGCTGAGCCCGTCGCTGCCGACGATGTACCGCATCGGCTGCACCATGACCGGCGGTTCGTCCGGCGGTGGCTGGTTCCGGGTGGTGGACGGCGAGACCAAGCTGGTCTCGAACACCTCGATCGGCCCGGCCGACAACACCTGGCTGGCGGGCCCGCAGCTCGGCCAGGACGCCCAGGCGCTGTACGAGAACATGAGTGAGACGTACGGCGGCCGGTGACGCCGTCCGGCACCGGACATGCCGAAGGCCCGCTCCCCGCGTGTGCGGGGGCGGGCCTTCGGGCTGTTCTCGGTCGTCCGTGCGCCGGAGGTCGTCCGTGCTTCAGAGGTCGTGCGTCGGGCGTCAGACCGCCGAGGCCGGAGCGTACGGCGTCAGTTCGGCCGCGAGCTCCTCGTGCACCCGGACCTTGAGCAGGGTGCCCTCCGCGGTGTGCTCCTCGGAGATCACCTCGCCCTCGTCATGGGCGCGGGCGACCAGCTTGCCGAGGGTGTACGGCACCAGCGCCTCGACTTCGACCGCCGGGCGCGGCAGCTCGTTGTCGATCAGCGCCAGCAGCTCGGTGATGCCCTGGCCGGTACGGGCCGAGACCGCGATGGAGCGCTTCTCGTTCCGCATCAGCCGCTGCAGCACCAGCGGGTCGGCCGCGTCGGCCTTGTTGATCACGACGATCTCGGGGACGTCGGTGGCGCCGACCTCCCTGATCACCTCGCGCACGGCGGCCAGCTGCTCCTCCGGGACCGGATGCGAACCGTCCACCACGTGCAGGATCAGGTCGGAGTCGCCGACCTCCTCCATCGTGGAGCGGAACGCCTCGACCAGGTGGTGCGGCAGGTGCCGGACGAAGCCGACGGTGTCGGCCAGGGTGTACAGCCGCCCGCTCGGCGTCTCGGCCCGGCGCACGGTCGGGTCCAGGGTCGCGAACAGCGCGTTCTCGACCAGGACGCCCGCGCCGGTGAGGCGGTTGAGCAGCGAGGACTTGCCGGCGTTGGTGTAGCCCGCGATCGCGACGGAGGGCACCTTGTGGCGACGGCGCTCCTGGCGCTTGATGTCGCGTCCGGTCTTCATCTCCGCGATCTCCCGGCGCATCTTCGCCATCTTCTCGCGGATCCGGCGCCGGTCCGTCTCGATCTTGGTCTCACCGGGACCACGGGTGGCGAGGCCGCCGCCCTTGCCGCCGCCCATCTGCCGGGACAGCGACTGACCCCAGCCTCGCAGCCGCGGCAGCATGTACTGCATCTGCGCGAGCGCGACCTGCGCCTTGCCCTCTCGGGACTTGGCGTGCTGGGCGAAGATGTCCAGGATCAGGGCCGTACGGTCGATGACCTTGACCTTGACGACGTCCTCGAGGTGGATCAGCTGGCCCGGGCTCAGCTCACCGTCGCAGATGACGGTGTCGGCGCCGGTCTCCAGCACGATCTCGCGCAGCTCCTCGGCCTTGCCGGAGCCGATGTAGGTGGCCGCGTCGGGCTTGTCACGGCGCTGGATCACGCCGTCGAGCACCAGCGCGCCCGCCGTCTCGGCGAGTGCGGCCAGCTCCGCGAGGGAGTTCTCCGCGTCCTGCACGGTCCCCGAGGTCCAGACGCCGACGAGCACGACCCGCTCCAGGCGGAGCTGGCGGTACTCGACCTCGGTGACGTCCTCGAGCTCGGTGGAGAGACCCGCGACACGGCGCAGAGCCGCGCGCTCCGAGCGGTCGAACTGGTCGCCGTCCCGCTCTCCGTCGATCTCGTGGCTCCAGGCGACGTCCTCTTCCATCAGGGCATCGGCCCGAAGGCCCTCGGGGTAGTCGTGCGCGAGACGCTTGCGCTGGGTGTCCTGGGAAGGGGATGAAGAGGAGGTCATTGGGTCCTTACGTCGTTGGGGAATCCGTCACTGGTCACAACGTACGAGTACCCCGGGAGATTCCCGGTGCACCGTGCTGTGCCTGCCTGAAGATGGTCGCACGGGACGCCCCGTCTCGTCACCGTGTTATTACCCGGCCTTCTTCGCGGGTGCCTCCGGCTTCCAGTCCGGGTGGCCGGGCATCGGCGGGGTCTTCTCACCGTAGAGCCAGCCTTCGAGGAATCCGGCGAGGTCGCGTCCGGAGATCTCCGAGGCGAGCCGTACGAAGTCGGCCGTGCCGGCGACGGCGTCCTTGTGACGGTTCACCCACGCCCGCTCCAGCCGTTCGAAGGCGGAGCGGCCGATCTCCTGGCGCAGGGCGTACAGGACCAGGGCGGCGCCGTCGTAGACGTTGGGGCGGAAGATGCCGAGGCGGCTGCCGGACCGGGGCGCCTTGGGGGCGGCGGGCGGTCCGCCCTCGGCGCGCCAGCGGTCGGAGGCGCCGTACGCCGCCTTCATGCGGTCCGTGAGGGACCGGTCCGCCTTCTCCTCCGCGTACAGCGCCTCGTACCAGGTCGCGTGCCCTTCGTTGAGCCACAGGTCGGACCAGCTGCGCGGGGTGACGCTGTCGCCGAACCACTGGTGCGCCAGCTCATGCACCATGATCGAATCGACGTACCACGCGGGGAAGGCGGTATCGGTGAACAGGTCTCTCTCGAAGAGAGAGAGGGTCTGGGTCTCGAGTTCGAAGCCGGTGGAGGCGTCGGCCATGAGGACGCCGTACGTCTCGAAGGGGTACCGGCCGACCTTGCCCTCCATCCAGGCGATCTGGTCGGGCGTCTTCGCCAGCCACGGTTCGAGCTGCTCGCGGTGCTCGGTGGGCACGACATCGCGTACCGGCAGCCCGTGCGGGCCGGTGCGGTGCAGCACCGTGGAGCGGCCGACGGAGACCTGGGCGAGCTCCGTGGCCATGGGGTGGTGGGTCCGGTACGTCCAGGTGGTGGCGGAGCCGGCGTGCTCGACGTCGGCGGGGAGACCGTTGGCGACGGCCGTGTACCCCTTGGGCGCGGTCACCCTGAAGGTGAACATCGCCTTGTCCGAGGGGTGGTCGTTGCAGGGGAACGCCAGGTGCGCGGCGTCGGCCTGGTTGGCCATCGCGAGTCCGTCCCCGGTCTGCACCCAGCCGCCGGTCCGGCCCTTCCCGGGCACCGGGTCACTGGTGTGCCGGACGGTGATCCGCATCCAACGGCCCGCGGACAGCGGCTCCTCGGGGGTGATCACCAGGTCCTCGCCGGCCGCGGCGTACGTCGTCGGCTCGCCGTCGATCTCGACCGACTGGACCTTGCCGCGCGCGAAGTCCAGGTTGACGCGTTCGAGCTCGTCGGTGGTCCAGGCGTCGATCGTCGTGACCGCCTGCAGCGGCTTGTCGTTGGCGCCGGGATACGAGAAGGAGAGGTCGTACGACGCCACGTCGTACCCGGGGTTGCCCAGGTACGGGAAGAGGCGGTCGCCGACGCCCAGCGGGACCGGCGGGGCGCTCGCGGCGACGAGGCAGACGGTGACGGCGGAGGCGAGCAGCGCCGCCTTCAGCCGTCGGGGCGCGGGGGTGCGAGGGGTGAGCGGCATGCCCCACGGCTACCAGCGCGTACCCGGCGCCCGGCGGCGACGCGCGCCGGGCACACCCGAACGGGGCCCTGACGGCGGTCAGTGGGCCGAAGCGGGGTGCTGCGCCCGGCTCACGTCGTACACGCCGGGGACGTTGCGCATCGCCCGCATGAGGGCGGGCAGACGGGCCGCGTCCGGCAGCTGCAGCGTGTACGTGTGGCGTACCCGCTGCTGGCTGGGCGGCTCCACGGTGGCCGCCACGATCTCGGCGCCCTCCAGGGCGATCGCCTCCGTGAGGTCCGCGAGGAGATGCGGGCGGCCGAACGATTCGGCGATCAGCGTCACGCGGCACCCCGTCGTCCCGCTCCCGGCCTCCTCGCTCCAGCGCACCGCGGCCTCCGCGCGGCCCGCGGCCTTCATCCGCGCGACGGCCGCGCACTGCACCCGGTGCACGGTCACCGCTCCCCCGCGCACCACGAAGCCGGTGACCTCGTCGGGCGGTACGGGAGTGCAGCAGCCGGCGAGCCGTACGGCCGCGCCGGGCCGCTCGGCGACGGCACGGGCGGAGACGGGCCGGGCGGCGACGGGCGGGCTCGCGGTGGTGCGGGCCACCGTCTCGCGGCTCTCGGACGCCGCTGCGTGGGCGTGGCCCTCCTGGGCCGGGTGCGCCGCCAGCCATCGCTGGATGGCGATCCGCGCGGTCGGCGTATGGGCGTGCTCCAGCCACTCCCTGGAGGGCTCGGACGCCGGGTCCTGCCCCATGAGCAGCTGGACGGTGTCGCCGTCGCGCAGCACGGTGCTCAGTGTCGCGAGCCGGCCGTTGACGCGGGCGCCGATGCAGGCGTGCGCGTCCTCCCCGTACTGGGCGTAGGCGGCGTCCACACAGGAAGCGCCTTCGGGCAGGCCGAGGGTGCCGCCGTCCGGTCGGAAGACGGTGATCTCGCGGTCCTGCGCCAGGTCCTCGCGCAGGGTCGACCAGAAGGTGTCGGGGTCGGGCGCGGCCCGCTGCCAGTCGAGGAGGCGGGAGAGCCAGCCCGGCCGCGTCGGGTCGACACGCTCGCCCTCGGCCGCCGACTGCTCCTCCGAGGGCGCCGCGTACGGGTTGCCGAGCGCGACCACGCCGGCCTCGGCGACCTTGTGCATCTGGTGGGTGCGGATGAGGACCTCGGCGACCTGTCCGTCGGGGCGGGCGACGGCGGTGTGCAGGGACTGGTACAGGTTGAACTTCGGTACGGCGATGAAGTCCTTGAACTCCGAGACCACCGGGGTCATACAGGTGTGCAGTTCGCCCAGGACGCCGTAGCAGTCGGCGTCCTCGTTCACCAGCACCAGGATCCGCCCGAAGTCGGCGCCGCGCAGCCGGCCGCGCTTGCGGGAGACTCGGTGCACGGAGACGAAGTGCCGGGGGCGGACGAGGACTTCGGCCTGGATGTCGGCCTCGCGCAGGACGGCCCGCATGTCGTCGGCGATCTCGGCGAGCGGGTCGTCGGCCCGCGTGGCGTTCTCCGCGATCAACTCCCGGGTGCGCTCGTACTCCTCGGGGTGGAGGATCGCGAAGACGAGGTCCTCCAGCTCGGTCTTGAGGGCCTGGACGCCGAGCCGTTCGGCGAGGGGGATGAGGACGTCCCGCGTGACCTTGGCGATCCGGGCCTGTTTCTCGGGGCGCATCACGCCGAGGGTGCGCATGTTGTGCAGCCGGTCGGCGAGCTTGATCGACATCACCCGGACGTCGTTGCCGGTGGCGACGAGCATCTTGCGGAAGGTCTCGGGCTCGGCGGCGGCGCCGTAGTCGACCTTCTCCAACTTGGTGACCCCGTCGACGAGATAGCGCACCTCCTCGCCGAACTGCTCGCCGACCTGGTCGAGCGTCACATCCGTGTCCTCGACGGTGTCGTGGAGCAGGGAAGCGGTCAACGTGGTGGTCTCGGCGCCGAGTTCGGCAAGGATCAGGGTCACCGCGAGGGGGTGGGTGATGTACGGCTCGCCGCTCTTGCGCATCTGGCCCCGGTGCGAGGACTCGGCCAGCACATAGGCGCGGCGCAGGGGTTCGAGGTCGGCGTCGGGGTGGTGGGCCCGGTGGGCGTCGACGACATGGCTGATGGCGTCGGGCAGCCGGCCGCGGGCGGCGGAGCCGAGGAGCGCGGCGCGGCCGAGGCGGCGCAGGTCGATCCCGGGTCGGCTCCTCCTGCGTGGGGCCGCGGGCGCCGTGGGCGCCATGGCGCCGACCACGGGGTCCGTCACAGCGCCTGGACTCGCAGGGTTCGTGGCCTCCGCACTCATGGGCACCTCCGGCTGCGTGGACCGGCGGACGGGGTGCCCCAGGGCGGACTCGGCTCAGGGGATGGCGACGTCTCCCCCGTCCGGGCCGGTGCTTGATGCTACCGAGCCCATCACGCGCGGCTGACCGCCTCTCGCCGAGCGTGAAACGGATCACCCATTCGAGGGATGGCGCGGATGTTTGCGGTTGCGCGCCGCCCGAAGAGGAGTGCGACCGTCTTCGCACGTCGGCGCGCCCCCGAAGGGGAGGTGTGGCCCGAAGGAGCAGTGTGGCCCGAAGGAGCGGTGTGGCCCCTCGTGTGGCCCCGTGGAACGCGTCGGCCGACGGGAGCCGCCCGGCGGCGACGCGCTCCCGAGGGGACCCCGCGGTCCCGCCGAGGCGTCGGCCGATCGGCGCACGGCGTCAGCCGGTCAGCGCAGGGCACCAGCCGTCAGTGCACGGCACCGGCCGTCAGCG
The DNA here is from genome assembly GCF_001905845.1 of Streptomyces sp. TSRI0107. GTDB lineage: Bacteria > Actinomycetota > Actinomycetes > Streptomycetales > Streptomycetaceae > Streptomyces. The sequence goes on from NZ_LIVZ01000002.1 coordinate 763,225, forward strand.
CGGACCGTCCGCCGTTCAGCGCAGCGCGTCCGCCAGCCAGTCCCCGTCGATCTCGCCCTCGGCGACGATCACCGCGGGGCCGGTCATCTCGATCTCGCCGTCGGGCCGCTCGGTGATCACCAGGGTGCCGCCGAGGACGTCGACCGTGTAGCTGACCGGCGTACCGGTGACGGCCGGGTCGGCGCCGTCCCGGCGGGCGGTGGCCACGGCGACGGCGCACGCGCCCGTGCCGCACGAGCGGGTCTCGCCGGAGCCGCGCTCGTGCACGCGCATCGCGACGTGCCGGGGGCCCCGGTCGACCACGAACTCCACGTTCACCCCGTCCGGGTACGCGGCAGCGGGGCTGAACGGGGGCGGGGAGAGGAGGTTGCCCGCGTCCGCGAGGTCGTCGACGAAGGCCACCGCGTGGGGGTTGCCCATGTTCACGTTCCGCGCGGGCCAGCTGCGCTCGTCGACGCTCACCGTGACGTCCCCTTCGGGCAGCCGCGCCTTGCCCATGCCGACGGTGATGTCGCCGTCCTTGGCGATGTGCACGGTCTTCACGCCCCCGCGCGTGGCGACGGCGATGTCGCCCTCGGCCACGTGCCCGGCGTGCTGCAGGTAGCGCGCGAACACGCGTACGCCGTTGCCGCACATCTCCGCGATCGAGCCGTCGCCGTTGCGGTAGTCCATGAACCACTCCGCCTCGGCGGCCATCTTCTCGGCCTCCGGGTGCGCGGCGGAGCGCACCACGTGCAGCACTCCGTCGCCTCCGATGCCCGCGCGGCGATCGCACAGCGCGACGACGGCGGCCGGGGTCAGGTCGATGGCGTTCTCGGGGTCCGGGACGATCACGAAGTCGTTCTCGGTGCCGTGACCCTTGAGGAAGGCGATCCGCGTGCTCATTCCTCGATCGTACGGGGTGGCTACGACACCGGGTCGCCCATGGGTGGCCCGCGGACCCACCCGCCGGGCGCGCCCCGCGCGGAGGCTCAGCGCAGTCGCGCCACTCGCCACACGGCCAGCACGGCCACCGCGGCGACCACGATCACGTACGCGATCACGACCCGCCAGTCCGGGCGCCGTCCCGAGCCGCGCTGCGGCAGTCCGGGCCAGGTGTAGCCCACCCTGCGGGCGGCCATCATGCCCCACCCGGCCGCGCAGGAGCAGATGAGCAGCCCCAGCATGGCGATCATGGCCGCGCTGTCGCCGAAGTCGAAGGCCAGCGGGAAGGCGAACATCAGGGAGCCGAGCGCGCCCAGGCCCACGATCGGCGCCAGCTGCCACAGGCGCAGTCGCCGCTGGGGACGGAGTTCGACCTCGACCTCGGGACCGCCCACGAACATCTCTTCGGGCTCGGGACCGTCGTCGGTGACCCCGTCCGGGGTCTCCTCGGGCCCGTCGGGGCTCAGACGGTCGTCTTCCCGCTCAGCGCCGCCACTTCCGGTGGTGGTGTGCTCGGTGCCTGGTGCGGTGTCACGAGGGCCGGCCTCCATCGCCACGCGCCCTCCCAACTAGGACTCCACTTGGTCGATCGAAGCTCGATGATGGCACGGCGCCGGAGGCCCCGTTGACGGCCGGAGCGTCCCGATGCCATGACGTGATCAGGCTGTAACCGGTCGTTCGACCAACGCCAGAGCGAGCCCCGGAAGTTCCGTGAGGTCCGCCGCGGCCCCACTCAGCCAATGCACGCGCGGGTCGCGCCTGAACCATGAATCCTGACGGCGCGCGAAGCGCTTGGTGGCACGGACGGTCTCGGCCCGAGCCTCGTCGAGGGTGCACTCCCCGGCCAGCGCCGAGAGCACCTGCTGGTAGCCGAGTGCGCGCGACGCCGTACGCCCCTCGCGCAACCCCTGCGCCTCGAGTGCGCGCACTTCCTCGACGAGTCCCGCCTCCCACATCCGGTCGACCCGGCGCGCGATGCGCTCGTCGAGCTCGGGCCGCGCCACGTCCACGCCGATCTGCACGGTGTCGTAGACGAAGTCGTGGCCGGGGAGGTTCGCGGTGAAGGGACGGCCGGTGATCTCGATCACCTCGAGGGCCCGGACGATACGGCGGCCGTTGCTGGGCAGGATGGCCTGCGCGGCCCCGGGGTCGGCGGCGGCGAGCCGGGCGTGCAGCGCGCCGGAGCCGCGCAGCGCGAGCTCGTCCTCCAGCCGGGCCCGCACCTCCGGGTCGGTGCCCGGGAACTCCAGGTTGTCGACGGCGCCACGGACGTAGAGGCCGGAGCCGCCGACCAGGATGGGCCAGCGGCCCTCGGCGAGCAGGGCGTCGATCCGCTCGCGGGCGAGCCGCTGGTACTCGGCGACGGAGGCAGTGACGGTCACGTCCCAGATGTCCAGCAGATGGTGCGGCACGCCGCCGCGCTCCTCGGACGTCAGCTTGGCGGTGCCGATGTCCATCCCCCGGTAGAGCTGCATGGAGTCGGCGTTGACGACCTCCCCACCGAGTTGCCGGGCGAGAAAAACACCCAGATCGGACTTTCCGGCCGCGGTGGGTCCGACGACGGCGATGACGCGGGGGGCGGGGGCTGCGCTGCTCACCGGAACAGTCTCGCAAACCTCACAGCGTGGCCTCGAACGAGTTACGTGACGACCCGCAACCGGGGTCGTTGCCCGTTGCGAGGTTTCCGCCGCCGGTTCACAGGGGCTGTGACCCGGGCGACGCAAACGGACGCACCGGGCGACGCGGGATTTCGTCCGCACGAGTAACATATGGAGTAGATATGGGCGTTTTTGCGCGACTCTTCCGGAGGTCGAAGGCTGCGGAGGAGGCGTCGACCGCCGAGGCACAGGCCGACCGGAAGTCGGCCGGGTCCGAGGCGACCGCGGCGACCGAAGCCGCCGAGGCGACCGAAAAGACCGGCGCTGCGGAAGCCGAGGAACCGGCCGAGGCCGGGTCCGACGCCGAGACGCAGACGACGGGCACGGGCGGCGGCACGGCGACGGCCGTCAAGGAGACCGTCAAGGAGGCCGGCGAGGCAGCCGCGTCGGACCCCGTCGGAATCCCCAAGCAGCAGTCCGCCGTGGAGGCGGCCGACAGCGAGGCCGACAAGGGCGCCCGCACCTAGACTGCCCGTGAGGGAAGGTGAACCCATGGGTCTTTTCCACAATCTGAAGGCCAAACTCGGCCCGGCCAGGGAGAAGGTCTCCGGCCTCGCGCATCAGCACGGGGACAAGATCCAGCACGGGATCGACCGTGCCGCCCACGCCGTCGACCAGCGCACCAAGGGCAAGTACAGCGACAAGATCCAGTCGGGCACCGGCAAGGCGAAGGGCGCCATGGACCGACTCGCCCACAAGCATGAAACCGGCAGGGGAGAGGGCACCGGCACACCGCCGAGCACACCGCCACCGGCCTGACACGGCAGTCGACACACAACAGCACGACGCACACGGCGGACGGCCGCGGAGCAGCAGGCTCCCGGCCGTCCGCCGTTTACGGGGCCCTCGGCCCCGCGAGGGTGCCTTGACTGTCAGGAAGCCTAGGGGGTGTCTCGTCGATCAGGCCGGATCAGGGAGCGGCGTCTGGTGCCGTGCATCGCAAGGCGGAGGAGGGAGCCGATGCGGCGCATCGGCGAGTGACGACAACGCGGCGAGGCGCGGCACCAGGCGCCGCGAGCCCGGCATGATCGGCGAGACGCCCCCTAAGACCAGGCAGCCACCACGTACCCCACTCCGTACGGCGCGTCCTCGTACAGCAGGGCTCCGCCGAGCCCGGCGTCCTCCGCCGCGCCCGCGAGCACCTGCCAGGGCGCCCGCCCGGACACCTTCAGCTCCTGGGCCAGCCCGGCGTCGAGCGCCTTGAGGGCCGCGACGTCCGCCGCCCCCAGCGCACGCGCGACCTCCGCGTCGAAGGGCTCGGCCCGCTCGTCGAGATAGCCCGGAGCCTTGACCGTCCGGCACGCGCTGGCGTCGCCCATCACCAGCAGCGCCACCCGTCCGGCCCGCGCGGCGATGTCCCTTCCCACTTCGATACACCGCTCGGCGTCGATCGGTTCCGCCACGCCCAGTCCCTCGATCGGGGCGTCGGACCACCCGGTGCGCTCCAGCAGCCACGCGGCGACCGCCAGGGAGGGAGGCAGGTCGCCCTCCCCCTCGACGGCTTTGCCCCCGCCCGCCTGTTCACGGCCCAGCCGTACGTCGAGATCGACGCCGAAGCCGCGGAAGGAACCCGGGGTGCCCTCGGGGTACGGTCCGCGCCCGCTCTCGTCGGCGGGGCCGATCACCACCAGCCGGTCCGGGCGGGCGGCGGCGAGCACGCCGAGCGCGTCCGTGCACGCGGCACGCGCGGCGTCCAGTTCGGGTGCGGCGCCCGCGGCGACGCCGGGTACCAGGAGGGGCGGGCATGGGCAGACAGCGGCGGCGACAAGCATGATCGGCAGCGTAACCCCCAGGGGGCCCACGCCTCACGCCGCCTCCGCGCGGCACGCTGCACGCGCCGCGCGGTCATCGGCCCTCAGTCGCAGCCGCAGCCGCTTCCCGTGGCGACCGGCAGCGGTGCCGGCACGCCGATCTTCGGCAGGCCCAGCATCACTCCCGCCGGCTTGGCGGCCTCGGCGGCGTTGCGCTTCTCCCAGGCGTCGCCCGCGCGGGTGCGGCGCACGTCGAGGACGGCGCCCTCGGCGAGGAGGTGGTGCGGGGCGGCGTAGGTGACCTCGACGGTGACCACGTCGCCGGGGCGGACCTCCTGCTCCGGCTTGGTGAAGTGCACCAGGCGGTTGTCGGGGGCGCGGCCGGACAGGCGGTGGGTGGCGCCGTCCTTGCGGCCCTCGCCCTCGGCGACCATCAGCTCCAGCGTGCGGCCGACCTGCTTCTTGTTCTCCTCCCAGGAGATCTCCTCCTGGAGGGCGACCAGACGCTCGTAGCGTGCCTGGACGACCTCCTTCGGGATCTGGTTGTCCATCTCGGCGGCCGGGGTGCCCGGGCGCTTGGAGTACTGGAAGGTGAACGCCTGCGCGAAGCGGGCCTCGCGCACCACGTGCAGCGTCTGCTCGAAGTCCTCCTCGGTCTCGCCGGGGAAGCCCACGATGATGTCGGTGGTGATCGCGGCGTGCGGGATGGCCGCGCGGACCTTCTCGATGATCCCGAGGTAGCGCTCCTGGCGGTAGGAGCGGCGCATCGCCTTCAGGACGGTGTCCGAACCGGACTGGAGCGGCATGTGCAGCTGCGGCATCACGTTCGGCGTCTCGGCCATGGCGGCGATGACGTCGTCGGTGAAGTCGCGCGGGTGCGGGGAGGTGAAGCGGACCCGCTCCAGGCCCTCGATCCCGCCGCAGGCCCGCAGCAGCTTGCTGAACGCCTCGCGGTCGCCGATGTCGGAACCGTACGCGTTCACGTTCTGGCCGAGCAGGGTGATCTCGCTGACGCCCTCGGCGACCAGGGCCTCGACCTCGGCGAGGATGTCGCCGGGACGGCGGTCCTTCTCCTTGCCGCGCAGCGCCGGGACGATACAGAAGGTACAGGTGTTGTTGCAGCCGACGGAGATGGAGACCCACGCGGCGTACGCGCTCTCGCGTCGCGTCGGCAGCGTCGAGGGGAACGCCTCCAGCGACTCGGCGATCTCGACCTGCGCCTCCTCCTGGACGCGGGCGCGCTCCAGCAGCACCGGCAGCTTGCCGATGTTGTGGGTGCCGAAGACGACGTCCACCCAGGGCGCCCGCTTCACGATGGTGTCGCGGTCCTTCTGCGCGAGACAGCCGCCGACCGCGATCTGCATGCCGGGGCGCTGGGCCTTCTTCGGGGCGAGGTGGCCCAGGTTGCCGTACAGCCGGTTGTCGGCGTTCTCACGTACGGCGCAGGTGTTGAAGACGACGACGTCCGCGTCGCCGTCCGACCCCTCGGGCGCGCGCACGTAGCCGGCGTCCTCCAGCAGACCGGCCAGTCGCTCGGAATCATGGACGTTCATCTGGCACCCGTAGGTGCGTACTTCATATGTTTTGACGCCCACTGCCTGGCTCCGGTCGATGCTGCTCATGGGACAAGGGTAGGCCGTCGGCAGAAGTGGCTCGGGCCGCCTGTGGACAACCGGCTCGCACGGCGCGGATCACCCGGTCGGCTCACGGCTCGATCAGGCCGGCCCGTATCGCGTACCGGGTGAGTTCCAGGCGGTCGCGCAGGCCGAGCTTCTGCAGCAGGTTGGCGCGGTGGCGTTCGACCGTCTTGGCGCTGATGAACAGCAGCTCGGCGATCTCCTTGGAGGTGTGGCCCTCGGCGACCAGTTTCAGGATCTCCTCCTCGCGCTCGGTGACGGGCCGCGCGGGCAGGCGGCCTTCTCCGCGATGGAGGCGCTCCAGGTAGGCGCGGACGAGGGCGCGTTCCGCGCCGGGGTAGACGAAGGGCTCGTCCCGCATGGCCGCGCGGCACGCCTCGACCAGATCGCGGTCGGCGACGGACTTGAGGACGTAGCCGGACGCCCCGGCCTTCAGGGCCTCGAAGAAGTACTGCTCGTTGTCGTACATGGTGAGGATGAGGATGCGCAGGCCGGGCAGCCGGCGGGACAGCTCGCGGGCGGCCTGCAGACCCGTCATGCGGGGCATGGCGATGTCCAGGACGGCCAGGTCCACGTCGCCCTCACGCGCGCGTGCGACGGCCTCCGCGCCGTCCCCGGCCTCGGCCACGACCGTCAGATCGGGCTCGCCGTCCAGGATGAGCCGGACGCCACGGCGTACCAGGGTGTGATCGTCGGCCAGCAGGACGCGGACCGGGGCGCTCTTCGGCGCTCCGCCGCGCGCGGTGCCGCTCGTCGCGCTCCCCCCGCGTCCCGGCGCGCTCATGTGCCTGCCTCCGTCACGCGCGTGGGCACGTCCGTCGGTCCGTCGGCGGCCCTTGTCCCGGCGCTCATAGGCCCGCCCGGCCCGTCCGGCCCGCACGGTATCCGCATCCGCACGTCCGTGCCGTGCTGCGGGCCCGGGCCGAGGCTCAGCTCGGCGCCGATCAGCAGGGCCCGCTCCCGCATGCCGCCGATGCCCGCGCCCTCGGCCGCCGTCCCGCCCAGGCCCCTGCCGTTGTCGCGGACGAGCAGTTCGACGCCGCCGGGGACGGGTGTCAGACGCAGTTCCGCGCGGTCGGCGCCGGAGTGCCGCGCGGTGTTGGTGAGCCCTTCCTGGGCCACCCGGTAGATCACGAGTTCGGTCTCCTCGGTGAGCGGCGGCAGCTCACCGCGCACCTCGTGCCGCACGGTCAGCCCATGGGCGGTGAACTCACCGGCGAGCGAGCGCAGTGCGCTGGCGAGGCCCAGCTCCTCCAGCACGCCGGGACGCAGCCGGAGCGCTATCCGGCGTATCTCGTCGAGGCCCGCGCGGGTGGCCTCCTGCGCGTGGCCGACCTCTTCACGCAGTTCCTCCGGCGCCCGGTCGGCGACCCGCTTGAGCTGGAGCAGTACGGCGGTGAGCGTCTGGCCGACCTCGTCGTGCAGTTCCCGCGCCACGCGGTGGCGTTCGCGCTCCTGGGCGGAGAGCGCGCGGGCCGCGCTGGTGGCGCGTTCGGTCTCCAGGCGGTCGAGCATCGTGTTGTACGTGGTGATCAGCTCGGCGGCCTCCGCGGGACCGGCGACGACCGCGCGGGCGCCCGGCCGCAGCAGGTCCACCGCGGCCATGGCCCGGCCGAGCCGCTGCAAGGGGGCGAGTCCGATGCGCAGCACGACGGCGTTCCCGGCCAGCAGCACCGCGAGGCCGGCGAGGAGCACGAGCGCCTCGCCGGGCAGGACGGGGGTGGACACGGTGACCGGGCCCAGCAGCAGCGCGGTGGCCACGACGAGCCCCGCGGAGTTGAGCGAGAAGATCCGCCAGAACAGCGACACGCTTCCCACTCCGCTCCCTCTGGCCCCGCTCGCCTCCCGGCACGATCGCGCCCCGTCCAGCATCGCCGCCGCTCGTCCACCGCGCATATCCGTGACAACACCCATATCGCCACCGTACGGGCGGGTGACAGCATGACGGCCTCGTAGTCCCCCGCCACGAGCCGGGGACTGCGAGCCGTATCGACGAGCTGGCGAGCAAAGGGAAGAAACGTGTCTGCTCCACGCCTCAGGGCGACGCCACTGCCGGGCATCGGGGTCCAGTACGACCTCGTCACACGAGAGCAGCGCCACCTGTCCGTGGTCGCCCACCGCGACGGAGCCCGCACGGTGGGCGTGTACCGCGCGGACGATCCCGACTCCTGCGCGCAGTCCCTGCGGCTGACGAGCGCGGAGGCGGGCGCGCTGATCGACGCGCTGAAGCCGTCGCACCACAGCAACAGCCTGCTGTACACCACTGACCTGGGCCTGGTGGCCGAGCGGATCGAGGTCACCGCGACCTCGCACTGGAACGGGCGGGTGCTCGGCGAGACCCGGATGCGGACCGAGACCGGCGCGTCGGTCGTGGCGGTGCTGCGGCGCGCGGAGGCGATCCCGTCCCCGGCGCCGGACTTCCGGCTCGCGGGCGGCGACATCCTGATCGTCATCGGTACCCGGGAGGGCGTCGACGCGGCCGCCGACATACTCGGTCGGGAGTGAGCCGGTGCACTCCGCGGTCCTGTTGATCGAGTTCGGTTCCATCATCCTCGGCCTCGGCCTGCTCGGCCGGGTCGCCGCCCGTTTCGGCATCTCCGCCATCCCGCTGTACCTGCTGGCCGGTCTGGCGTTCGGCGAGGGCGGTCTGCTGCCGCTCGGGGCGAGCGAGGAGTTCATCGCCACGGGCGCCGAGATCGGCGTGATCCTGCTGCTGCTGATGCTCGGCCTGGAGTACACCGCGAGCGATCTCGTCTCCAACCTCAAGGCGCACTATCCGGCCGGGCTGGTCGACTGCGCGCTCAACGCGCTGCCGGGCGCCGTGGCCGCGCTGCTGCTCGGCTGGGGGCCGGTCGCCGCCGTCGTCCTGGCCGGTGTCACCTGGATCTCCTCCTCGGGGGTGATCGCCAAGGTGCTCGGCGAGCTGGGCCGGATCGGCAACCGGGAGACGCCGGTCATCCTCAGCGTGCTGGTCCTGGAGGACCTGGCGATGGCCGTGTACCTGCCGATCGTGACCGCGCTGGTCGCCGGGGTCGGGCTGGCGGCCGGCAGTGTGACGCTGGCGATCGCGCTCGGCGTCGCGGGGCTGGTCCTCTTCGCCGCCGTGCGCTACGGCCGGCTCATCTCGCGGTTCGTCTCCAGCGACGACCCGGAGAAGCTGCTGCTCGTCGTGCTCGGTCTGACCATCCTGGTCGCCGGTGTCGCGCAGCAGCTCCAGGTGTCCGCGGCGGTGGGCGCGTTCCTGGTCGGCATCGCGCTGTCGGGCGAGGTCGCGGAGGGTGCGCACACGCTGCTCAGCCCGCTCAGGGACCTGTTCGCCGCGGTGTTCTTCGTGTTCTTCGGGCTGCACACGGACCCGGCGAGCATCCCGCCGGTGCTGCTGCCGGCGCTCGCGCTGGCCGTCGTCACCGCCCTGACGAAGATCGCCACGGGGTACTGGGCGGCGCGGCGGGCGGGGATCTCCGTCAAGGGCCGCTGGCGCACGGGCGGCGCGCTGGTCGCCCGGGGCGAGTTCTCGATCGTCATCGCCGGGCTGGCGGTCACGGCCGGCATCGAGCCGTCCCTGGGCCCGCTGGCCACCGCGTACGTCCTCCTGCTGGTCGTCCTCGGTCCGCTCACCGCGCGGTACACCGAGCCGGTGGCCATGTGGTGGAGCCGCCGCGGCACGGCCCGCGCGGGGGCCGCGGACGCGGTACGGCCGGAGGAGGAGCGGCGGGCGCAGGCGCCGGTGGGCGACTGACGGGCGGGCACCCGCCACGGGGTTCCCCCCTGAGGCCTGCTCCCCCCTCAGGCCTGCTCCGCCCGCCAGCCCTGGCGCCGCAGCACGCCCGACACGTCGGGCGCCTCGTAGTGCTCGCCCTTGAGGACCTTGCCGTCGGCTCTGCGGGCGACGCTGCCGTCCGGGCCCAGCTTGGACATGTTGGAGCGGTGGACCTCGGCGATCACCTGGTCCAGGTCGATGCCGTGGACCAGGGCCGTGCCGTACGCGACGTACACCACGTCGGCCAGTTCGTGCGCGAGCCGGTCGAGCGGGCCGGAGACCGAGACCTCGGCGACCTCCGCTGCCTCCTCGGCCAGCAGGTCGCCTCTGTGGGCGGCCAGCTCGGGCGAGACCTCGGTCGGGGTGCTGCGGGCGTCCAGACCGAAGGCGCTGTGGAATTCACGGACGAGGTCGGCGGGGGAGGAACTCATGCCTTGACTGTATCGACCGCCACCGACAGTCCCGGCTGTGATTCCGGCCCTGGTCAGTGGGCGCACAGGCTGGCAGGATCTCGCGTATGTCCAAGCTGTTCCCCCGTATCGGCAGGCGCCGGGCCCTGCAGAGCGCGGCCGCCGGTGTCGTGGCTCTCGGGCTGCTGCTGTGGTGGCTGCTGCCTCTGGAGGAGGAACCCCCGCGCGGGACGATCACCCTCAGCACGGGCACCCGCGCGGGCGTCTACTACGAGTACGGGGAACGGCTGCGCAAGGAACTCGCCGAGGACATGCCGGACCTCAAGGTGGAGCTGCTCACCAGCGCCGGATCGCAGGAGAACGTCGCCCGCGTGGCGACCGGCCGGGCCGACTTCACCATCGCGGCGGCCGACGCGGTGGAGACGTACAAGCTGGACGGCGTGGGAGCCGACCAGCTGCGCGGGGTTGCCCGCCTGTACGACGACTACGTGCAGCTCGTCGTGCCGCCGGACTCGGACATCCGGTCGGTGAGGGACCTGCGTGGCAAGCGGGTGGCCATAGGGCTGCCCGACTCGGGCGTGCGGCTGATCGCCAGCCGGGTGCTCAAGGCGGCCGGTATCGACCCGGAGAAGGACATCACGGCGTACTCGGACGGCATCGACACCGGGCCGAAGGAGCTGGGGAAGCGACTCGACGCGTTCTTCTGGTCGGGTGGACTGCCCACGGACGGCCTGCGCAAGCTCACCGAGGCCAAGCCGGAGTCGGAGGCGCAGCCCTTCCGGTTCGTGCCGATCGACGTCGACCTGGTCGCCAAGCTGCACAAGGAGCGCGCCGCCACGCGGTACTACCGCGCCACCAACATGCCCGAGTCGGCCTACCCCGCCATCCAGCAGGGCGAGGCCGTCCCCACCATCGCGGTGTCCAATGTGCTGATCACCCGCAAGGACATGGATCCCCGGCTGACCGAGTGGCTGACCCGGACCGTCATCAAGAGCCGTGACCGTATCGGCGCCCACGTCCACTCCGCGCAGCTGGTCGATCTGCGCACGGCGATCTACACGGACCCGCTGACGCTGCACGAGGGCGCGCGACGCTACTACCGCTCGGTCAAGCCGTAGATCCGTCTCCGCGCGGTGACCCTTCCCCGTCTCCCCGCCTCCCCGTCTCCGCGCGGAGTCCCATCAGCGGTACTCCCGCCCCACGCGGTCCGCCGGATCACACGCCCGGGCCGGTCCTGGGCACCCGCACCGTCACCTTCAGCCCGTGCGGCTCATGATGCTCGTACGCGATGGAGCCGCCCGCCGCGGCGAGCAGTGCGCGGGTGATGGACAGGCCGAGGCCCGAGCCCTTCACGTTCTGATGGCGGCCGCTGCGCCAGAAGCGGTCGCCCACGCGGGTCAGCTCCTCGTCGGTGAGACCGGGGCCGTGGTCCGCGACGACGATCGTGGACGTCTCGCCGTTGGAGGCGACGGTGACCTCGACGCACTCCCCGGCCGGCGTGAACTTCAGCGCGTTGTCGATCACCGCGTCCAGCGCGCTGGACAGGGTCACCGCGTCGGCCCACGCGGTGGTCGGCGGGCAGTCGGCCGCCAGCCGTACGCCCTTGGCCTCGGCGGTCGGCGCCCAGGCCGCGACTCGCTCGGCGGTGAGCGCACCGATGTCGGTGAGCTCCAGGTCCGCCTCGGCGTGCTCGGCGAGCGCCAGGTCCAGCAGGTCGTCCAGCACATTGGCCAGGCGTTTGCCCTCGGCCTGCACGGAGGCGATCTCCTCGTTGCCCTCGGGCAGCTCCAGCGCCAGCAGCTCGATGCGCAGCAGCAGGGCCGCGAGCGGGTTTCGCAGCTGGTGCGAGGCGTCGGCGACGAACGCGCGCTGCTGCTCCAGGACGTCCTCGACGTTGTCCGCCATCTCGTTGAACGACCGGGCCAGCCGGCGCAGCTCGGGGGGCCCGCTCGCCACCGCCACCCGGGACTTCAGCCGTCCGGTGGCGATGTCGTGGGTCGTCGCGTCCAGCACGCGAACGGGCCGGAGCACCCAGCCGGTGAGCCGTAGCGCGGCGCCGACGGCCAGCAGCATCGCGGCCGTCTCGCCGGCGGCGATGACCAGCCAGCCCTGGAGGATCCGGGACCGCATCTGCCCGGTGGGCGAGTCGGTGACCACCACGGCGACGACGTCGCCGTCCCGGATGACCGGCGAGGCGACCACGAGCCGATTGCGCTGCCAGGGCCACACCTGCTGCGGATCGTGGCTGCGGCGGCTGAGGAACGCCTCGTCGAACGCGTCCCGCACCTCACCCGTTCGAGGGAGGGCCCAGTCGTCGGGGGCATGGGCCATGGGGGCGTCGTCGCGGTAGAAGACACCGGCATGAATGCCGTAGACCTTGTAGTAACTGATCAGCTCGCGTCTGAGCGTCTCGCGGCGCTCGTCCTTGACCGTGGGCGCGGCGGTGACGAACTGCGCGAGGGCCGCGAACCGCGCGGTGTCGTCGATCCGGTCGACGACCACCTTCTGCTGCTGGGCGGCGGCCAGACTGACGGCGAGCGGGACGCCCAGCGCCAGCAGCACGGCCGCCATCAGGACGATGAGCAGCGGCAGGAGACGTGTGCGCACCCTGCCCCGCTACGCGCCGGGGGCGACGAGCCGGTAGCCGACGCCGCGTACGGTCTCGATGAGCGCCGGCATGCGCAGCTTGGCGCGCAGGGACGCGACGTGCACCTCCAGGGTGCGGCCGGTCCCCTCCCAGCTGGTGCGCCAGACCTCGCTGATGATCTGTTCGCGCCGGAAGACCACACCCGGGCGTTGCGCCAGCAGGGCGAGGAGGTCGAACTCCTTGCGGGTCAGTTGGACGACCGAACCGTCCACGCTGACCTGGCGGGTGGGCAGCTCTATCCGGACGGGGCCCAGGTGCAGGGCGGTCTCGATGGAGCCGGTGGCGTCCTCGTGGACGGAGCGGCGGCTGACCGCGTGGATACGGGCGAGCAGCTCCCCGGTGTCGTACGGCTTGACCACGTAGTCGTCGGCGCCGAGGTTGAGGCCGTGGATGCGGGAGCGGACGTCGGACCGCGCGGTGACCATGATGACCGGCGTGCCGGTGCGCTTGCGAATCTTGCTGCAGACCTCGTAGCCGTCCTGGTCGGGCAGGCCGAGGTCGAGCAGGACGACGCCGAATCCGGCGCCCTCGGGCACGAGCGCCTGCAGGGCCTCCTCGCCGCTGCGCGCGTGCGTGACGTCGAAGCCGTGCCGCGCAAGGACCGCGGACAGAGCGGTGGCGACATGGTTGTCGTCCTCGACGAGGAGCAGTCTCATCCCGGCCCCCTTCGGTTCATCGGCTGTTTGGATGCGCTGGCTGGAATCACGTGCACGCGCGCGTGCACCATGGCAGTCACGCTGATGGATGTCGACGGCGTCAAGAGGGTTCCGGTTGCGCGGCGCCCGAAGTTATCCGGCCGATACGCTCGCTGGTCACAAGTGCTACGACAGGTGTCCGATTGCTATCGGATCGTGATGCTCAGATTCCCCTCAGATGTAATGACGCAGGTCGCGTAGGGTTATTAGTGTCCTCCGAAACCCGAGGAGGACGGAGCCAGCAAGCGATGACCGAAGTATCGGTGGCCAAGGAAGACGTGGCCGCGTCCGGCGAACTGGTCGTCCTGAAGAGCGTCAACAAGCACTTCGGCGCGTTGCACGTACTCCAGGACATCGATCTGACGATCGCCCGCGGCGAGGTGGTGGTGGTCATCGGGCCCTCCGGGTCCGGAAAGTCCACCCTGTGCCGCACCATCAACCGCCTGGAGACGATCGACTCCGGCACGATCTCGATCGACGGGAAGCCGCTGCCCCAGGAGGGCAAGGCGCTGGCCCGGCTGCGCGCCGACGTCGGGATGGTGTTCCAGTCCTTCAATCTCTTCGCGCACAAGACCGTGCTCGAGAACGTCATGCTCGGCCAGATCAAGGTCCGCAAGGCCGACAAGAAGCAGGCCGAGGAGAAGGCGCGCGCCCTTCTCGACCGCGTCGGCGTCGCCACTCAGGCGGACAAGTACCCGGCCCAGCTCTCCGGCGGCCAGCAGCAGCGCGTCGCCATCGCGCGGGCCCTCGCCATGGGACCCAAGGTCATGCTCTTCGACGAGCCGACGTCGGCTCTCGACCCGGAGATGATCAACGAGGTCCTCGAGGTCATGCAGCAGCTCGCCCGTGAGGGCATGACCATGATCGTGGTCACCCACGAGATGGGCTTCGCGCGATCCGCCGCCAACCGTGTGGTGTTCATGGCGGACGGCCGCATCGTCGAGGAGGCTGCGCCCGAGCAGTTCTTCAGCAACCCGCGCAGCGATCGTGCCAAGGACTTCCTGTCGAAGATCCTTCATCACTGACGCACTCTCGTCGCCCGCGCGACCACCGCGCCCCACGCGTCGACCCGCGTCACCCCTGAACCGGACGGCCCGCGTCCCCTTCACCCCGCAAAGGATGTTCACCATGAAGCTCCGCAAGGTCACCGCCGCGGCTGCCGCCGCACTCGTCCTGTCGATCACCGCGACCGCCTGTGGCGGCGGCGACAAGGAAGGCGACAGCAACTCCGGCTCCGGCGGCGACAAGATCAAGATCGGTATCAAGTACGACCAGCCCGGTCTCGGCCTGAAGGAGCCGGGCGGTTCGTTCTCCGGCTTCGACGTCGACGTGGCGACGTACGTGGCCAAGGAGCTCGGCTACGAGCCCGACCAGATCGAGTGGGTCGAGACCAAGAGCGCCGACCGTGAGAACGCGCTCGCCCGCGGCGACGTGAAGTTCATCGCGGCGACCTACTCCATCACCGACGAGCGCAAGGAGAAGGTCGACTTCGCCGGTCCGTACCTGCTGGCTCACCAGGACCTGCTGGTCAAGAAGGACTCGGACATCACCGAGGCCACCGACCTCAACAACAAGAAGCTGTGCTCGGTCACCGGCTCGACGTCGGCTCAGAACGTCCACGACGACTTCGCGCCGAAGGCTCAGCTGAGGGAGTACGGCACCTACTCGGAGTGCATCGCCGGTCTCCAGAGCGGCGCCGTGGACGCGGTGACGACGGACGACTCGATCCTCGCGGGCTTCGCCGCGCAGGACCAGTACAAGGGTCAGTTCAAGCTCGCCGGCCTGAAGCTGAGCAACGAGAACTACGGCATCGGCGTCAGGAAGGGCGACACCGAGACCGTGAACAAGATCAACGACGCGCTGGAGAAGATGGTCAGCGACAAGTCGTGGAACAAGGCGGTCGAGGAGAACTTCGGCCCGGCCAACTACAAGAACGAGCCGGCGCCGCAGATCGGCAACATCGTCAAGTAGGCCCAGGACCGACCGTCCAAGTAACGCGGGGTCTTTGAGGCGTGCCGCCGTCCGCTGCGATCAGGGCGGCGGCGCGCCGCGTCCTCCACGTACGCCACACACCCGGAAGCGCGGGAGATCGTGTTCGACTTTATTTCTGACTATGACGATCCAACCTTGTTGGGTGCCTTCTGGGTGACGGTGCAACTCACCGTGTTCTCCGCCGTCGGCTCCCTGGTCTGGGGCACGCTGCTGGCGGCGATGCGGGTCAGCCCGGTCCCGCTGATGCGGTGGTTCGGCACCGCATACGTGAACATCGTCCGGAACATCCCGCTGACCGTCATCATCGTCTTCACCTCGCTCGGTCTCGCCGACATCTTCGGCATGACCATGGGTGCACCCGACGACTTCGAGGTACAGGGCTTCCGCCTCGCGGTGCTCGGTCTCGTCGCCTACACCGCGGCCTTCGTCTGCGAGGCGTTGCGCTCCGGCATCAACACCGTGCCGGTCGGGCAGGCCGAGGCGGCCCGCGCCATCGGCCTGAGCTTCAGCCAGGTGCTGCGGCTGATCGTGCTGCCGCAGGCCTTCCGCTCGGTCATCGGCCCGCTGGCGAACGTGCTGATCGCACTGACCAAGAACACGACGGTGGCGGCCACGATCGGTGTCGCGGAAGCCGCGCTGCTGATGAAGGAAATGATCGAGAACGAGGCACAGACGCTGCTCATCGGCGCGGTCTTCGCCTTCGGTTTCGTGGTACTGACCCTGCCCACCGGCCTGTTCCTCGGCTGGCTGAGCAAGCGACTGGCGGTGAAGCGGTGACCTCCGTTCTGTACGACGCGCCCGGCCCCCGGGCCAAGCGGCGCAACATCATCTTCTCCGTCGTCTTCGTCGCCCTCCTCGCGCTCCTTCTGTGGTGGGTCTACAGGACGATGGACGAGAAGGGCCAGCTGGAGTGGGCCCTGTGGAAGCCGTTCACCCAGTCCGAGGCCTGGACGACGTATCTGATCCCCGGCCTCGAGAACACGCTCAAGGCCGCGGCGCTCGCCATGGTCATCGCCCTCCCGCTGGGCGCCTTCTTCGGCATCGCGCGGATGTCCGACCACCGGTGGGTGCGCGTCCCGGCCGGCGCGGTGGTCGAGTTCTTCCGGGCCATCCCGGTGCTGCTGCTGATGCTGTTCGCCAACGAGCTGTACGCCCGCTACACGGACGTGACCAGTGAGGACCGGCCGCTGTACGCGGTGGTCACCGGTCTGGTGCTCTACAACGCCTCGGTCCTCGCCGAGATCGTCCGCGCGGGCATCCTGTCGCTGCCCAAGGGGCAGACTGAGGCGGCCCAGGCGATCGGTCTGCGCAAGGGCCAGACGATGACCAGCATCCTGCTGCCGCAGGCGGTCACGGCGATGCTCCCGGCGATCGTCACCCAGCTGGTCGTCATCGTGAAGGACACCGCGCTGGGCGGCGTGATGCTCGGCTTCACCGAGCTGCTGAACTCGCGCGGCACGCTCGCGGCCAACTACGCGAACGTCATCCCCAGCTTCATCGTGGTGGCGATCATCTACATCGTCCTCAACTTCGTCCTCACCAGCTTCGCGAGCTGGCTGGAGGGCAAGCTGCGGCGCAGCAAGCGGTCGACGGGCGCGGTGCTGCACGCGGAGGACGTCGACGATCTGAACGCCGCCGAGGTCGGTGGTGCACCCGGGTCAGGGGTCGGCAAGACGGTCTGATGGTCGGTCAATAACCGTCCGTGACGCAGGGGCAGTGGCATGATCGCCACTGCCCCTGTGTCACTTGACGCAAGCACCGGCAATGGGTTGCATACGTTCTGTGATCGTGCACCCTGCTCCAACTTCCTGTTCACACCCGTCCCTCAGGACACCGCCACGGGCAGGGGGCGCAGCGCCGTGGACCCGGTGATCATTGTCGGAGCGGGGCCCGTCGGGCTCACGCTCGCCCTGGCGCTGGCGCGTCAGGAGGTGCCGTCCGTCGTCCTGGACGAGGGTCCGGGCAAGGACGAGCCACGACTCGCGCGTACCGTCGTGCTGCGCGAGGACACCGCCGCCCTGATCGGACGGCTGACCGGTGTGCCGCTCTCCGAAGCGGGCGCCCGCTGGGCCGGATGGCGGTCGATGCGGCGCAAGCAGGTGATGCGCGAGATCACGTTCGGCGAGGCCCCGGAGGAAGCCGAGGGAGACGAGGCCGCCACACCGCTCGCCTCCCCCCTGCACATCGCACAGCACGTGCTGACCGGCGCCCTGCGCGCCGCGATCGCCCGCGAACGGCTCGTCAAGATCGCCGTGGAGAGCCGGCTGGACACCATCGAGCAGGAGGCCTCGGGCGTCACCGCGCACACCCGCGGCCCCAAGGGCACCTGGTGGCGCGGAAGTTACCTGGTCGGCTGCGACGGCCCCCGCTCCACCGTGCGCAAACTCCAGGACATCCGCTTCCCCGGCCGTACGGCGGTGGAGCGACACGCCGTGGCCGCGCTGCGCACGGAACTCAAGTGGACCGGTCAGGCGTTGCTCCACCGGATGCCGCCCTGGCGGACGTCGGGCCCCTCGGCCGGGGAGGTGACCGGGCGCCCGCTCCCGGAGGGTGTCTGGCGACTGGACTGGCTGCTGCCGCCCGGCAAGGACCTGGTCACGCCCGAGCTGCTGATGGACCGGGTCCGGGAGACCCTGGCCGGCTGGTCGGACGGCGCGTCACCGTCGTACGAACTGCTGGACACCGGAGTCCACACGGTCCACCACCGGCTGGCCCGGCGCTGGCGGGCGGGCCGGGTCTTCCTCGCCGGGGACGCGGCGCACCTGCTCGGCGCGCTCGGCACGCAGGGCCTGGACGAGGGGCTGCGGGACGCCGACAACCTCGCCTGGAAGCTGGCGCTGGCCTGGCACCACGGGCCGCACGAGGCGCTGCTGGACAGCTATCAGGAGGAGCGGCGCGCCGTCGTCGCCGCCCGGCTGCGGGCCGCCGACCAGGCGCTCCCGCTGCTGCGCGGCGGCAAGGGCCTGCGCTCGTACGTCCCCGGCACCGCCCGCGGCCACGACGCGCTGCTCACCGACGGGCACCTCGGCAGCGGACCGCTCGGCGCGCCGGGGACGTACGCCGGATCCCCGCTGGCGCCCCGGCACAGCGAGGCCGAGGTCCCGGTCGACACCCCGCCGGGTGCGCCGGTCACCGATGTGGTGGTCACGGCGGAGGACGGCTCCTTCGTGTGGCTGCGGGACCGGCTGGGCCGCGGCGCGCTGCTCGTCGTGCTCGTCGCGCCGGGCACGGGCGTGTGGGAGCGCAAGCACTGGGTGTCGGCCGGGATCATGCCCCGGCTCGCGGCCGCGGTGACGGCGCTGCCCCACCCCGCCGAGCTGCTGGTCGCCGAGCACTATCCCGGTGCGGCCCCGCACACCGTGCTCCTCGTCCGCCCCGACGGCCATCTGGTCACGGCGCTGAACGGGGTGCGCCCGGCCGACCTGTACACGGCGGCCGAGGCGACGCTCGGCGGCCCGGTGAAGGCGCCGGGGAGGGCGGAGGCCGGCGCCGGGGCCGGGGCGGGCTCACGCTGAGAGCCCGCACCCACGGTCACCGTGTGTCCACATGGTGACAGTGAGTTGACCCGTCCCGACCGGCATGGTGTACTCCGGATCGTGACCGACACCTACGTGCGCCTGTGGCGGAGGGTCCATATGGACCTCGTCCGCTATGCGGGCTGCGTGTGTCGACCGTCCTGCTGATCTCGCCCCTCCCTCTGCCGCGCGCCGCCGAGGCGTCGTCGCGCGTGCTCACGCGAACTCACCAGGACGGTCCACGTGTCTGCGCTTTCCTTCTCCCGTTCCGTTTCCGCCCCTGCCGCCCGGCAGGCCGCCCCTCCCACCCAGGCCGACCTGCTGGACTTCGCCCGGCGTACGGCCGCCGACACCGAACTGATCGACTCACTGCCGCTCGACCCGGAGGGCCGCACCTGGGTACGGCTCCAGGGGCCCGGCGGCAGTGAGGCCTGGCTGATCGGCTGGCCGCCCGGCACGGGCACCGGCTGGCACGATCACGCCGACTCGGTCGGTGCCTTCGTCACCGCGCGCGGCGAGCTGACGGAGAACGCGCTCGCCGCGCGGCTGCCCACCGACGGCTGGAAGACCCTCGAACTCAGCGAGGGCGTGGACCGGGAGCGCCTGCTGCCGGCCGGGCAGGGCCGCGCCTTCGGCCACCACCACGTCCACGAGGTCCTCAACGGGTCTCCCGATCGGCACGCGATCTCCGTCCACGCCTACTATCCGCCGCTTCCGCAGATCCGCCGCTACAGTCGCAGCGGCCAGGTGCTGCGCCTGGAGCACGTCGAGCGCCCGGAGGACTGGCAGTGAGCGGCGAGCGCGAGGTCCCGGTCGGCATCGACGAGTTCCTGGAGCGGGTCCGGGCCCGCTACGAGCGGATCGGGCCGCGGGAGGCGTACGACGCCCAGCAGAGCGGTGAGGCACTGCTGGTGGACATCCGGTACGCCGCCCTGCGCGAGCGGGACGGTCTGATCCCCGGCGCCCTCGTCGTGGAACGCAACGAGCTGGAGTGGCGCCTCGACCCCTGGGGCAGCCACCGTCTGCCCGAGGCCACCGGTCACGACCTCCGGGTCGTGGTGGTCTGCAACGAGGGATACGCGTCGAGCCTCGCGGCCGACTCGCTGCACCGGCTCGGCCTGCACCGGGCCACGGATCTGGTGGGCGGCTTCCAGGGGTGGCGGGCGGCGGGGCTGCCGGTGGTGGCCCAGACGGGTCGGTGATCCGGTCCGGGGTCGGAAGTCTGCTCGGTCCGGGGTAGGGACCCTGCTCTGTCCGGGGTCGGAAGTCTGCTGCGCGGTCCGGGGCAGGAGCCGCCCCGGACCAGGGTCAGAAGTCCTCCGGCGGGCAGTACAGCGGAACCAGGTCGGCGTTGTCCTTGGTGACCAGGCGCAGCGGCGTCTTGGCGATCTTGTCGGCCTCGGTCTTCTCGCCGCGCAGCAGGGCGATGGTGTTCGTCACCGCCAACTCGCCGGTTTCGGCCGCCGAGTTGGCGACGGTGGCGGAGAAGCGTCCGTCCTTCAGCGCGGCGAGGCCTTCGTCGGTGCCGTTGACCGTCACGATCTTCACCTGGCCGGCGCCGGCCGCGTCGAACGCCTTGCGGACGGCGAACGCCATCTGCTCGTTGGCGACGAAGGCGTACGTGAGGTCGGGGTGGCTGCGGATCATGTCCTCGGCGACTCGCCGGGCCTCGGCCGGGTCGTACATGCCGGGCGCTTCGGCCACCACCTCGGCGTTGTCCGGCAGCGCCGAGGTGAAGCCGCCCACCAGCAGGTCGGAGGCGGCGCCCGGGGCACCCGCGACGATGCCGACCGTCACGGGCCGACCGGCCGCGTCCTCGGCGATCCATTCGGCGTCCAGCCGGCCTGCCGCCTTCAGATCGACCACGACCGCGCCGAGGATGTCCGAGGTGTCCTCGGGCACCACCGAGGTGAGGAAGACCGGGATGTCCGCGTCGCGGGCCCTGGCGATGTGCTTCTCCAGCGCGTCGACGTCGACGGTCTGGACGATCAGGGCGTCGACGTCCCGGGCGATCATGTCCTCTATGTTGGCCAGTTCGCCTGCGGAGTCCTGACCCGAGTCGGCCGTGTACAGGTCGACCAGGTTGTTCCTGGCCTCCTGCTCGATCGACCGCTGGAGGCAGGTGTGGAACTGGGTGGTGCCGCCGTTGACGAATCCCAGTGTGTCGGGACCGTCGGCCGCCTGCCCGGCGGTCGATCGCAGCTGACAGCCGCTCAGCGCGAGGCCGACGCCGAGGAGGGACGCGGCCAGCGCTCTTCGGGAGCGGGCGGACACGGGCATGACGGGGCCGCCTTTCGGGCGTCTGGGATGCGGGCACAGCCGTGCGGGCACGCGGGATGCGCGTACGGATGCGTGGCCGTGCGGCAGCAGACGGTACCGGCGGCGGGGAGTGGATCATCCTTCCAGGCGCGCAAGGTAATCGTGCGTTCCGTGAGACGAGGTGTCCATCGGCCCTACTCGGCCCTGCGCGCGATCGGTGCTCCCGCCCGCCCTCCGTGACCAGGGCCCGTCGTGGCGCGCGGCCGCTTCAGAACCCCTCGTCCTCCAGGAACTCCGTGTCCTCCCCCTCCTCCTCCAGCGCCTGCCGGACGATCCGCAGGGCCATGCCCTCGGAGTAGCCCTTGCGGGCCAGCATCCCGGCGAGGCGGCGCAGTCGTTTGTCGCGGTCGAGCCCGCGGGTGGCGCGCAGCTTGCGGGCGACCAGCTCGCGCGCGGTCGCCTCCTCCTGCTCGGAGTCGAGCTGGGCGACGGCCGCGTCGATCAGCGTGGAGTCGACGCCCTTGGTGCGCAGTTCCCGGGCGAGCGCCCGCCGGGCCAGCCCTCGGCCGTGGTGCCGGGACTCCACCCAGGCGTCCGCGAAGGCGCTGTCGTCGATCAGTCCGACCTCCTCGAACCGGGACAGCACCTCCTCGGCGACCTCGTCCGGGATCTCCCGCTTGCGGAGGGCGTCCGCGAGTTGCTTGCGGGTGCGTGGGGTCCCGGTGAGCAGGCGCAGGCAGATCGCCCGTGCCCGCTCAGCCGGGTCCCCCGAGGACTCCCCCTGCTCGGCCCTCGACGAGGAGGAGGGGCCCCCGTCCTCGGTGGACGGGTCTCCGAAGCCGCGCCGCCGGCGCCCACGCCCCCGGCGTGAGCCACCCGCGCCGCTCCGGTCACCGCCGCTCGTCCCCCCGCCGGGGTACGAGTCGCCGTCCGGCCGACCGTCGCCGTGCCCGGCGGCCCGCCGTTCGCCGTCATGCCCCGGCTCCGGCTCCCGCGGGGTGCCGGGGTAGGCGTACTCGGCCCAGTCGGTTCGCCGTGTCACGGGTCAGCTCTTGGCAGCCGCGGCCTTGGTCTTGGCCGTCTTGGCCGCCGCCGGCGCGGGCACCGACTTGGCGGTGTCGTCCGCGGCGGTGGTGACCGCGGCGTCCGTGCCCGACTCGGCCGCCGGCTCCTCGGGCCGCACACCGACGCCCAGCTTCTCCTTGATCTTCTTCTCGATCTCGTTGGCCAGGTCGGGGTTGTCCTTGAGGAAGTTGCGCGCGTTCTCCTTGCCCTGGCCGAGCTGGTCGCCCTCGTACGTGTACCAGGCGCCGGCCTTGCGGACGAAGCCGTGCTCCACGCCCATGTCGATCAGGCCGCCCTCGCGGCTGATGCCCTGGCCGTAGAGGATGTCGAACTCGGCCTGCTTGAAGGGCGGCGCGACCTTGTTCTTGACGACCTTGCACCGGGTGCGGTTGCCGACCGCCTCCGTGCCGTCCTTCAGGGTCTCGATGCGGCGGATGTCGATGCGCACCGAGGCGTAGAACTTCAGCGCCCGGCCACCGGTCGTGGTCTCGGGGGAGCCGAACATCACACCGATCTTCTCGCGGAGCTGGTTGATGAAGATCGCCGTGGTCTTGGACTGGTTGAGCGCGCTGGTGATCTTCCGCAGGGCCTGGCTCATCAGGCGGGCCTGCAGACCGACGTGGCTGTCGCCCATCTCACCCTCGATCTCCGCGCGCGGGACGAGCGCGGCGACGGAGTCGATGACGATCAGGTCGAGAGCACCGGAGCGGACCAGCATGTCCACGATCTCCAGGGCCTGCTCGCCGTTGTCGGGCTGGGAGAGGATGAGGTTGTCGATGTCGACGCCGAGCTTGCGCGCGTACTCGGGGTCGAGGGCGTGCTCCGCGTCCACGAAGGCGACCTGGCCGCCGGCCTTCTGCGCGTTGGCCACGGCGTGCAGCGTGAGCGTGGTCTTACCGGAGGACTCCGGTCCGTAGATCTCCACCACACGGCCGCGGGGCAGGCCGCCCACGCCGAGGGCCACGTCGAGCGCGGTCGACCCGGTCGGGATGACCTCGATGGGCTCCTTCGACCGCTCGCCCATGCGCATGACGGCGCCCTTGCCGAATTGTCGTTCAATCTGCGCGAGGGCGGCGTCGAGAGCCTTCTCGCGGTCGGTTCCTGCCATGGGTTCCACCCGGTTTGCTTGAGTCGATCGCTTCACGTCAAAGACGCTAACGCCTGCCACTGACAATGCGCCCCGACGCGGGTCCGGCCTGTGGATAACCCGGACATTTCTCCCCTCATAACAGGTCGAAACGCCCACCGAGAGCCTCGCCGGAGCTTCCATATGAATGGATGTTCGATTTTCGTGTCAAGCGCACCACGCGGCTCTCCGGGCCCTCGGGCCGCAGCCGGAGGACCTACCGGCCCGACCGCCCCGCCGCCCGCAGCCGTCCCCACAGCTCCCGCGCCCGCGTGACCGGACCGGGTCCCGCGTCGCGCCCGCCTCGCCTCCGGTGCCCGTGGACCCGGGGGTCGTCCGTGACGTCGTACCGCTTCACGTACGCCCCCAGGAAGGCCTGGAGCGTGGCGACCGCCGGGATGGCGACCAGCGCGCCGACCGCACCGAGCAGCGCGGTGCCGGCGACGACCGAGCCGAACGCGACCGCCGGGTGGATGTCGACGGTCTTCGAGGTCAGCTTCGGCTGGAGCACGTAGTTCTCGAACTGCTGGTAGATCACCACGAAGATCAGCACCCACAGCGCGTACCAGGGGTCGACCGTGAACGCGATCAGCATGGGCAGGGCGCCCGCAAGATAGGTGCCGATGGTGGGGATGAACTGCGAGACCAGGCCCACCCACACGGCCAGCACGGGCGCGTAGGGCACACCCAGGAACTCCAGCAGTATGTAGTGCGCCACTCCGGAGATGAGCGCCATCAGACCGCGCGAGTACAGATAGCCGCCGGTCTTGTTCACGGCGATCTCCCAGGCCCGCAGCACCTCGGCCTGCCGGGCGGGCGGCAGCACGGAGCACAGCGCCCGGCGCAGCCTCGGCCCGTCGGCGGCGAAGTAGAACGAGAACAGGCCGACCGTCAGCAGCTGGAAGAGGCCCCCCAGGACCTGCGCGGAGACGTCCAGGACCCCGGTGGCGCTGTTCTGCACGTAGTTGCGCAGCCAGTCGGAGCGGAGCAGGCCCTCCTGGATGTCCACTCGCCGCAGTTCGGTGTTGAAGTGGGTGTTGACCCAGTTGATCACGGAGTCGAGATAGTCCGGGAAGTTCTCGACCATGGTGATGATCTGGCCGGCCAACATCGAGCCGAGCAGCGTGACGAATCCGGCGGTCACGATGAACACGGCGAGGAAGACCAGGAAGGTGCCCAGTCCCCGGCGCACACCGCGCGAGGCCATCCAGCTGACCGCGGGCTCGACGGCGAGGGCCAGGAAGAACGCGATGAGGATGTTGATCAGCAGGCCGGTGAGCTGGTGGAAGGCCCAACTGCCCAGCTGGAAGACGGCGATGAGCGCGAGCGCCAGCACCATGGCGCGCGGCAGCCAGCGCGGCATGCGCGCACCCGGCGCGGCCGCCCCGCCGGCCGGCGGCCGGTCGGGCGGCGTCGTACCGCTCGAGGAGGCGTGCTGCGCGGCCGGTCCGGTCTCATCTGTGGATGTCACGCTGCAAGTCTGGCCCACGCCGCCGACAACCGACCGCCCCAGGGCGGTCTCCGTGATCTGTCAGCGCTGTTCCTGTGGCACGTGCATGACGTCACACACCACGCGCCACACGTCCTTGGCGTCCCAGCCGGCGGCCAGTGCCTCGTGCACGGTGCGCCCGCCGAGTTCCGACATCACATGATCGCGCGCGAAGGTGTCGGCGTACCCCGTCCCGAAGTGCTCCGCCATCCGCTCCCAGAAGACCGTCAACCGCATGCCACCAGTATCCCGCCCCTGAGAGTGGGCCCGGGCGGGGACCGCTCGCCCGGCTCCCTTTTCGCCCTACGGTCTGAGCCATGGCCGAAACAGGAGCATCCCCACTCCCCTCATCGCCCCCGGCGCGCTCCCCGCTCTTCCGCGCCGAACACTTCGTCTGGCTCACCGCGCGGGTGCTGGAACAGCGCCTCTTCGCGTACCACTTCCTCAACGGCGGCGCCGATCCCGTCGAGACGGCGCTGGACGCCCACCGCAACCAGGACGGCGGCTACGGCCACGCCCTGGAGCCCGATCTGCGCGGCCCGGTCAGCCAACCGCTGCACACCGCGCGGGCCCTGCGCGTGCTGGACTCGATCGGCCGCTGCGGCGGACAGCGCGTGGAGCGGGTGTGCCGCTACCTGACCTCGGTGTCCACTCCCGACGGGGCACTGCCCGCCGTCCATCCCAGCCAGCGCGGCTACCCGGCCGCCCCTTTCGTGCCGATCGTGGACGATCCACCCAGCGAGCTGCTGGCCACCGGCCCGGTGGTCGGCCTGCTGCACCGCAACGAGGTGTGGCACGCGTGGCTGTTCCGCGCGACGGACTTCTGCTGGCAGGCGGTGGAGACGCTGGAGCGTTCGCACCCCTACGAGATCCAGGCCGCCGTGGCCTTCCTCGACTCGGCGCCCGACCGCCCCCGCGCGGAGGCGGCCGCCGACCGCCTGGGCCGCCTGGTGCGCGAGCAGCGGCTCGCGGCCCTCGACCCGGACCGTCTGGACGCCTTCCCCGTCGCCCCCGGCTACGCCCCGGGCGAGCACCACTTCCCGTACGACTACGCGAGGACACCGCAGTCCCTCGCGCGCGCGTGGTTCACCGACGACGAGATGGCGCGCGCCCTGGACCATCTGGCGAGCGAGCAGCAGGAGGACGGCGGCTGGCCGATTCTCTGGCGGCAGTGGGCACCCGGCGCCACCCTGGAGGCCCGCCCCATGGTGACCATCGAGGCCCTGCGCACCCTGAGGGCCCACGGCCGCCCGATCGGCTGACCCTCAGCCGCCCAGCGCCCGCACCCCCGCGGTCACCACCACGGCCGCCGCCACGACGAGCAGGAACGGGGCGCGCAGCAGCAGCGCCACGCCGGCCGCGGCGACCCCGGCGGCCCTCGCGTCCAGCACCAGTGCCTGCCCGTCGGCGAAGGTCTGCTGGGCCGTGAGGGCGGCGAGCAGGGCGACCGGCAGCAGCGCGGCGAGCCGCCGGACCAGCGGCCGCTCCAGCAGTCCGGCGGGGACGAGCAGCCCGGCGAGCTTGACGGCGTAGCAGCCCGCGGCCGTGACGGCGATGGCGATCCAGGTGTTCACCGGTCTCCCACCTCCCGGCGGCCACGCGCCCACAGCACCACGGGCGCCGCGAGAGCGGCCACCAGGACCGGCACTCCGGCGGGCAGGACGGGCAGCAGCCCGAGCCCCAGGACGACGGCGAGCACGGCGACGGCGCGCTCGGTGGCCGTCCGCAGCATCGGCGCCAGCAGCGCCAGGAACACCGCGGGCCCGGCCGCGTCGAGGCCCCAGGCGTCGGTGTCACCGATGGCCTCGGCACCGAGCGCGCCGAGGAACGTGGTGAGGTTCCACAGGACATAGAGGCTGAGCCCGGTCACGGCGAACCCGATCCGTGCGGTGCGGCGCGTCGGCTGTGCCAGGGCCACGGCCGCCGTCTCGTCGATCACCCACTGGGCGGCGAACGGGCGCACCGCGCGCGGGAGGGCCAGCAACTGCGACAGCCGCAACCCGTAGAAGGCGTTGCGCACCCCCAGGAAGAGGGCGCCTGCGGCCGCCGTGACCGGACCGCCACCGGCCGCGAGCGCCCCGACGAGCGCGAACTGGGACGCCCCGGTGAACACCAGCAGGCTGAGCACGCAGGTCTGCGCCGGCGTCAGCCCGTTGCCCGCCGAGGTCACCCCGAAGGCGAATCCGGACAGTCCTACGGCGACGCCGACTCCCAGGGCGTCCCGGACGACAGCGGCGTCCGGCTTGCCGCCGTCGTCCGCCCGTATCTCCGCGAGAGCTGTTTCCTCAGTCACCCGTCGGACGGTAGGACCAGCCGGCGGGACGCGTCTTGTACGTTCTTGCGCTCCCGCTGGTAGGCGCCCGGGGGTACCCCGACGATCCGGCTGAAGTGCCGGTTCAGGTGCGGCTGGTCCGTGAACCCGACGGCCACCGCGGCCTCGGCGGGCGAGCGGCCCGCGTCCAGCAGCCGCAGCGCCCGCCGCACCCGGGCGTCCGTCAGCCAGGCGTGCGGCGGCATCCCGTAGGCCGCGCGGAACGCCCGCAGCAGCGCGAAGGGGCTGGTCCCCAGGTCACCGGCGAGCTTCTCCAGCGTCGGCGGCTCGGTCATCCGCTCCTCCAGCACCGCGCGGGCCCGAGCCGCGACCCGCGCCCCGGCCGTCCGCACCTCGCGCTGCGGCAGCGCCCCGCCGTTCAGCCGGAGCAGCCGGGTCACCGCGACCCGCAGCAGGGTGTCGGCGGCGAGCGCGTTCCCCTCATCGGCGGCCCGCAGCACCTGGTGCACCAGACCCACGGTGTACGGATCGTCGAGCACCGGGCTGACGAACCCCGGAGTGCCCCGGATGGCGGTCGTCTCGGCGGCGATCTCCGCGACGAGTCCGGGCGACGGGTACACGGCCCCGTAACGCCACCCCTCGGGCACCCCGGCCCGCCCGGTGTGCGGGGTGTCGGGATTGACCAGTGCCAGCGCGCCCGCCCCGGCGTACTGGTCGGCCCCGCGGTGGTGGAAGACCTCGACTCCGTCGCGATGGCCGCGATCACGAAGTTCTCGTGGGTGTGCCGCACGAACGTCTTACGGACGTACCGGGCCCGGAGCAGATCGACTCCCGGCAGCTCGGCGTAGCGCCAGTGCCGCGCCCGCTCGCTCGAACCCGCCATGCACCCATTGTCGGCCAGCCGGACGGCGTACGGACACGCGACCGCCCCGGTGGTCCGGCGAGCCGCCTCCTCGACGCAAAGCCGCAGCTCAGGCCCTTTGTCAGTGCCGGGGTGCAGGATGGACGCATGGCCAGCTCCCCACGCCGAGCCCTGGACGGCTTCTCGCCCGCGACCCGCGCCTGGTTCACGGGTGCCTTCTCCGCACCCACCACCGCGCAGGCCGGCGCGTGGCAGGCGATCCGCGAGGGCTCGGACGTGCTGGTGGTCGCCCCCACCGGCTCCGGCAAGACCCTGGCCGCCTTCCTCGCCGCCCTCGACCAGCTCGCCTCCACACCTCCGCCGGCGGACCCCAAGAAGCGCTGCCGCGTCCTGTACGTCTCCCCGCTGAAGGCCCTGGCCGTCGACGTCGAGCGCAACCTGCGCAGCCCGCTCACCGGCATCCGCCACGAGGCCGTCCGCCTCGGCCTGCCCGAACCGGAGGTCAAGGTCGGCATCCGCTCCGGCGACACGCCCGCCGCCGAGCGCCGCGCCCTGTCCACCCGCCCGCCGGACATCCTGATCACCACCCCCGAGTCCCTGTTCCTGATGCTGACGTCGGCCACACGGGACGCGCTGACCGGCGTGGAGACGGTGATCCTGGACGAGGTGCACGCCGTCGCCGGCACCAAGCGCGGCGCCCACCTGGCCCTGTCCCTGGAGCGCCTGGACGAGCTGCTGCCGAGGCCGGCCCGCCGCATCGGCCTGTCGGCGACCGTCCGCCCGGTCGACGAGGTCGCCCGCTTCCTCTCCCCGCGCGGCAAGGTGG
Source organism: Streptomyces sp. TSRI0107 (assembly GCF_001905845.1). GTDB lineage: Bacteria > Actinomycetota > Actinomycetes > Streptomycetales > Streptomycetaceae > Streptomyces. The sequence continues at coordinate 792,113 of NZ_LIVZ01000002.1, forward strand.
AGATCGTCCAGCCGAAGTCGGGCAAGGAGTTCGACCTGTCCGTGGTCGTCCCGGTCGAGGACCTGGGCGAGCTGGGCGGCTCCCCCGTCGCCGAGGGCACCGAGGGCGGCGAGCGCCCGTCGATCTGGCCGCACGTCGAGGAGCGGATCGCCGATCTCGTCCAGTCCCACCGCTCGACCATCGTCTTCGCCAACTCCCGCCGCCTCGCCGAACGCCTGTGCAACCGGCTGAACGAGATCGCGTACGAGCGGGCCACCGGCGAACCCCTTGACGAGCACCACGCCCCGGCCGAGCTGATGGGCGGCTCGGGCGCCGCGCAGGGCGCACCGCCGGTCATCGCGCGCGCCCATCACGGCTCGGTCTCCAAGGAGCAGCGAGCCCTCGTCGAGGAGGACCTGAAGGCCGGCCGCCTGCCCGCCGTCGTCGCCACCTCCAGCCTCGAGCTCGGCATCGACATGGGCGCGGTCGACCTCGTCGTCCAGGTGGAGTCCCCGCCCTCGGTGGCCTCCGGGCTGCAACGCGTCGGCCGCGCGGGACACCAGGTGGGCGCGGTCTCCACCGGCGTGGTCTTCCCGAAGTACCGCGGCGACCTGGTCCAGGCGGCCGTGGTCACCGAGCGCATGCGCACCGGCGCGATCGAGTCCCTGAGGGTGCCCGCCAACCCGCTGGACGTGCTGGCCCAGCAGCTCGTCGCGATGACGGCGCTGGACACCTGGCAGGTCGACGACCTGCTCGCCACCGTGCGCCGCGCGGCCCCCTTCGCCTCGCTGCCGGAGTCGGCGTTCACCGCGGTCCTCGACATGCTCGCCGGCCGCTACCCGTCCGACGCGTTCGCCGAGCTGCGCCCCCGCGTGGTGTGGGACCGCGTCGCGGGCACGGTCACGGGCCGCCCCGGCGCGCAGCGCCTCGCCGTCACCTCCGGCGGCACGATCCCCGACCGAGGCCTGTTCGGCGTCTTCCTCGCCGGGGCCGACCCGAAGAAGGGCGGCGGCCGGGTCGGCGAGCTGGACGAGGAGATGGTCTACGAGTCCCGCGTGGGGGACGTCTTCACGCTCGGCACCAGCTCCTGGCGCATCGAGGACATCACCCGCGACCGCGTCCTCGTCTCCCCCGCGCCCGGCGTCCCCGGCCGCCTGCCGTTCTGGAAGGGCGACCAGCTGGGCCGCCCGCTGGAACTGGGCCGCGCGGTGGGCGCGTTCCTGCGCGAGGTCGGCTCGCTGTCCAAGGACGACGCCCGTCTGCGCCTGCTCGCCGCCGGCCTGGACGCCTGGGCGGCGGACAACGTCCTTTCGTACCTCGACGAACAGCGCGAGGCCTGCGGCCACATCCCGGACGACCGCACGATCGTCGTGGAGCGCTTCCGCGACGAACTCGGCGACTGGCGAGTGGTCGTGCACTCCCCCTTCGGCGCCCAGGTCCACGCCCCCTGGGCCCTCGCCCTCGGCGCCAAGCTCTCCGAGCGGTACGGCATGGACGCCCAGGTCATGCACGCCGACGACGGCATCGTGCTGCGCCTGCCCGACGCCGACCTGCTGGGCATGGACCTCCTCGACCAGGAGCCGATGAAGGCGGGCGCGGAGTACGACGCCGAGCAGGCCCCCGTCGGCGCGGCCGACGTCGTCTTCGACAAGGGCGAGGTCGACCAGATCGTCACCGACCAGGTCGGCGGTTCGGCCCTGTTCGCGGCCCGCTTCCGCGAGTGCGCCGCCCGCGCGCTGCTGCTGCCCCGCCGCAATCCGGGCAAGCGCACCCCGCTGTGGCAGCAGCGTCAGCGAGCCTCCCAGCTGCTCCAGGTGGCGAGCGAGTTCGGCTCGTTCCCGATCGTCCTGGAGGCGGTCCGCGAATGCCTCCAGGACGTCTTCGACGTCCCCGGACTCGTCGAGCTGATGGGCGACCTGGAGTCCCGCAAGGTCCGCCTGGTCGAGGTCACCACCCCCGAGCCGTCCCCCTTCGCCCGCTCCCTCCTCTTCGGATACGTCGCCCAGTTCCTCTACGAGGGCGACTCGCCCCTCGCCGAGCGCCGCGCGGCCGCCCTGTCGCTGGACTCGCGGCTGCTGGCCGAGCTGCTGGGCCAGGCCGAGCTGCGCGAACTGCTCGACGCGGAGGTGCTGACCGAGCTGGAGCAGGAGCTCCAGTGGCTCACCGAGGACCGCCGCGTCAAGGACGTCGAGGGTGTCGCCGACGTGCTGCGGCTGCTCGGCCCGCTCACCGACGCCGAGCTGGCCGAGCGGGGCGCCGAGCCCCAGTGGGCCCAGGAACTGGCCGGTGCCCGCCGCGCGATCAAGGTCCGGATCGCCGGCGCCGACCACTGGGCCGCGATCGAGGACGCGGGCCGCCTGCGCGATGCCCTCGGCACTGCCCTGCCGGTCGGCGTCCCGGAGGCCTTCACCGAACCGGTGAAGGACCCTTTGGGCGACCTCCTCGCGCGCTACGCCCGCACCCACGGACCGTTCACCTCCGCGACAGCGGCCGCCCGCTTCGGCCTCGGCGTCGCGGTCACCGAGGGCGCCCTGCACCGGCTGTCGGCGTCCGGGCGGGTCGTCCAGGGCGAGTTCCACCCGGCCGGAATCGGCCAGGAGTGGTGCGACGCGGCCGTACTGCGCCGGCTGCGCCGCCGCTCCCTCGCCGCCCTGCGGCACGAACTGGAGCCGGTTCCCCCGGCCGCGCTCGCCCAGTTCCTCCCGCAGTGGCAGCACATCGGCCAGGGGCACGCCCTGCGCGGCGTCGACGGACTGGTGCGCGCCGTCGAGCAGTTGCAGGGGGCCTCGGTGCCGGCCTCCGCGCTGGAGAAACTGGTTCTGCCGTCCCGCGTGACGGGCTACACCCCGGCGATGCTCGACGAACTCACCGCCGCCGGTGAGGTGGTGTGGGCCGGTGCCGGGGCGTTGCCCGGCAAGGACGGCTGGGTCTCCCTGTACCTCGCGGACGCGGCCCCGCTGCTGCTGCCGCCTCCGCACCCTCTCGAACTGACGGCCCTGCACGAGTCCGTCCTGAACGCCCTCTCGGGTGGCTACGGCCTGTTCTTCCGTCAGATCGCCGACCAGGTACGCGCCACCACCCACCCGGACGCCACCGACCCGCAACTCGCCGACGCCCTGTGGGATCTGGCGTGGTCCGGACGCCTCACCAACGACACGCTCGCCCCGATGCGCGCCCTGCTCGGCTCGGGCCGCACCGCCGGTTCCACCGCCCACCGCGCCAAACGCGCCGTCCCGCGCGGGCGCTACGGCTCGCTGACGGCCGCCGCCCGCCCGGCCTCCCGAAGCGGCCCGCCGACCGTCGCCGGCCGCTGGTCCCTGCTCCCGCAGCGCGAGCCCGACACCACGGTGCGCGCCCACGCCCTGGCCCGCACCCTGCTCGACCGGCACGGCGTGGTGACCCGGGGCGCGGTCGCCGCGGAAGGCGTCGAGGGCGGCTTCTCCGCGATGTACCGCATCCTGTCCGCCTTCGAGGAGAGCGGCCAGGCCCGGCGCGGCTACGTGGTGGAAGGGCTCGGCGCCGCCCAGTTCGCCATGGACGGTGCGGTGGACCGCCTCCGCGCGGTGGCCAACGCCCGCGAACGCAACGCCGGCCGCCCGGACGCCGACTTCGCCCACGGCGCAGGCGTCGGCACGGGCACGGGTGCCGGCGCAGGCGCTCCGGGCCCCGGCCCCGGCGCCTTCCTCGGCGTCGACGGAGCCACCGCCGACTTCCTCGACGGAGCCCGCCCGTTGGGACCTTTCGAGGACCACTCGCCCGCCTGGTACGACGCCCCCGATGGAGGCGACCCCTTCGACGTCCCGGCCACCCACCCGATGCCGGGCGACCAGCGCACCCCACGCGGCCAGGACCGCACCGCCCCCGCCTGGCAGAACGGCGGCCGCCCACCGTACGCCCAGGCCGCCCCCGGCCGCCGCGCCTCCGGCCCGCCCGTCCCGCGCGCCGTCGTCCTCGCCGCCGCCGACCCGGCGAACGCCTACGGCGCGGCCCTCGCCTGGCCCGACCCGCCGACCGACGCCGGGCACAAGCCGGGCCGCAAGGCGGGCTCCCTCGTCGTACTCGCCGAGGGCGAGCTGGTGCTCTACATGGAACGGGGCGGCAAGACGCTGCTGGCCTGGCCCACCGACCCGGACACCACCCCCACCGACGACGCCCGGCTGCGCGCCGCCGCGGACGCCCTCGCCGACGCGGCCCGCGCGGGCTCCCTCGGCACGGTCACCGTGGAGCGGATCAACGGCGCCCAGGCACTGACGTCACCCATCGGCGCCCTCCTGGAGGGAGCGGGCTTCGTCGCGACACCCAGAGGCCTGCGCCTGCGGGCATGACCGGGAGACCAGGCAGCACCAGGCATGAGGCAGACATGACCAGGCATGACCCGCCCGCCCCGTGCCACCCTTGACCCATGCCCGAAGGAGACACCGTCTGGCAGGCCGCGAGCAGGCTGCACACCGCCCTCGCGGGCGAGGTGCTGACCCTCTCCGACCTCCGGGTCCCGCGGTACGCGACCGCCGACCTCACCGGCCGGACCGTGCTCGACGTGACCCCGCGGGGCAAGCACATCCTCACCCGCATCGAGGGCGGCCTCACCCTGCACTCGCACCTGCGGATGGACGGCTCGTGGAAGGTCTACGCGGCAGGCGAGCGCTGGACCGGCGGCCCGGCGCACCAGATCCGCGCGATCCTCGGCACCGCCGACCGCACGGCCGTCGGTTACCGCCTCCCCGTCCTGGAACTCCTCCGCACCGCAGACGAGGACCGCGCGGTCGGCCATCTCGGCCCCGACCTGCTGGGCCCGGACTGGGACCCCGGCCTCGCCCTCGCCAACCTCCTCGCCGACCCGGCCCGCCCGCTCGGCGAGGCCCTGCTGGACCAGCGCAATCTCGCCGGGATCGGCAACGTCTTCAAGAGCGAGCTGTGCTTCCTGCTGGGCGCCACCCCATGGCTCCCCGTCGGCGCGCTCCCGCCCGACCGCGCCGCCCGGCTCCCGGTCCTCGCCAAGAAGCTCCTGGAGGCCAACCGCGACCGCCCGGTCCGCAGCACGACCGGCCGCCGCGGCCAGGACCTGTTCGTCTACGGCCGGGCACCCCGCCCCTGCCTGCGCTGCCGCACCCCCGTCCGCGTCGCCGACCAGGGCGACGGCTCCCGGGACCGCCCCACCTACTGGTGCCCGACCTGCCAGACCGGCCCGGCCCCGGCCCCGGCCCCGGGCACCGGCCGCTCCAGCCGATCCGCCCATTCCAGCCGACCCACCAGCGGCAATTGACGCCCCGTCAGGTTCTACGTACCGTCCCTCCATGCTGGCCCCCGCGTACGACCTCACCGGACGCACCGCCTTCGTCACCGGCGCGGCAGGCGGCATCGGCCGCGCGTCGGCCGTCCTGCTCGCCGGCGCCGGGGCCACCGTGCACTGCGCGGACCTCGACGCACAGGGCCTGCGCGAGACGGCGGCCCTGATCGAGGAACGCGGCGGCACCGCCCGCGCCCACCCCCTCGACGTCACCGACCGCGGCGCGCTCCGGCAGGCGATGGCGGCCTGCGAACGCCTGGACGTGCTGGCCGCGATCGCCGGGATCATGCACAGCAGCCCGGTGCCGGACACCCGCGACGCGGGCCTCGACCGGGTGCTGGCCGTCAACTTCAAAGGGGTGCTGTACGCCTGCCATGAGGCGGCCCGGCTGATGCCGGCCCGGGGCACCGGCGGCAGCATCGTCACCATGGCCTCGGGAGCCGTCGACACCGGCGCCCCCGGCCTGCTCTGCTGCGGCGTCGCCAAGGCGGCCGTGGTGCAGCTGACGAAGACGCTGGCGACCGAGCTGGGCGGCCACGGCACCCGCGCGAACGCGATCGCGCCGGGCTGGACCCGTACCCCCATGACGGCCCGCCACGACGACGAGACCCGGTCCCGAACCGAGGCGGCGATGGCCCGGATGTCCCCGCTGGGCCGGGTCGGCACACCGGAGGACATCGCTCACGCGGTCCTGTATCTGGCCTGCGACGCCTCGCCCTTCACGACGGGTCAGATCCTGCGCCCGAACGGCGGGGTGGCGATGCCCTGGTGGCGTCCGCCGACGCCCTGGCGCCATCCGCCGACACCTTGGCAGCATCCACCGACGCCCCGGCAGCACCCGCCGATGCCCTGGCGGCGTCCGCCGCCCGCCAGGCGGCCCGCCAGCGCCCGGTACCGACCGCGCCGGCGGCCCGCGCCTTGGAGACCGTGTGCACCGGGAGGAGACTCAGTCCCCACCCGCCGGCCGCGACCGTCCCCTCCAGCACCCCCGCGTCCGGCGCGACCGCGACCCGGACGACCGCCCACCACCACACCGCGCCAAGCGTCAGAACGGCCCCCCAGCGCACTATCCGCCCCGCCATGGCGGCCACCTCCAGCCCGACGCCAGAACGCCGTCTCACCCCGACCGGGCCGACGCTAGACGGCCACTCTCAGCGCGGGGAGGGCGCACCACCGGCACACGGGCGCACCACTCGCGTCACCCCTACGTCCCTCGCTCACCTGCACGTCACACACTCGCCCGTACATCGCACGGACTCACCCGCACGTCACACGTTCTCCGCCTGGAACATCCAGTGATGCTTCTCGAGGTCCGCGGTGACCTGGATGAAGATGTCCTGCGACACCGGATCCGGTTCCCCGGTCGCCGCCACGCGCTCCCGCATCCGGGTGATCACCGCCCCGAGGGCGTCCACGAGCACCCGTACCGCGTCCTCGTCCTTGACCCATCCGCCGAACACCTCCCCGATGCCGCTGCCGGAGGCCACGGTCGCGGCCCGCCCGTCGGGCGAGACACCCAGGGCGGAGGCCCGCTCGGCGACCGTGTCGGAGTGCGTCCGGGCGGTGTCGACCACCTCGTCCAGTTGGAGGTGCACGGACCGGAAGCGCGGCCCCACGACGTTCCAGTGCACCTGCTTGGCGACCAACGCGAGGTCCACCAGATCGACGAGGGCGCCCTGCAGCGCGTCGGCGACGGTCTTCAGGTCCGAATCGGACAGCGGGCTCTTCACGGCGTTCATCCGCACCTCCGGCAACTCACCCAGTCGTGGCCCCTCCACGATGACCGGATCCACAAAATGCGGCAAACGGAGCACATCGCCAGACGCCCCAACAAGGGCCCAGACACGCGAAAACCCCGACCCGCTTCCCCAGGCCCCCTGGAGAAGCCCCGTCGGGGCTCACACGTCACGCTCTTTCAGAGCCGCGCCACACTCACGCGGCGACCACGTCCACCGCTTCGGCAGGCGCCTTGATGGTCACCCGTTCCGGTGGCACACCAGTCACCGAAACAGAGCCCAGCATCGGGCGAACCGGCGTGTGCACAGGCTCGCTGGGGGTGGCCGCTGCAGACTGGGCCAGCTCGGCGAGGGCGAGCTCGTCGCTCACTTCCCTCATCAGCTCGGACATCCGTACGTCCAGCGCGTCGCAGATGGCGGCGAGCAGTTCGGAGGAAGCCTCCTTCTGCCCCCGCTCCACCTCGGAGAGATAGCCGAGTGAGACTCGGGCGGACGAGGAGACTTCGCGCAGAGTACGGCCCTGGCGCTGGCGCTGCCGACGCAGCACGTCACCCAGCAGGCGACGGAGCAGAATCATCGGTGGCTCCCTCCTCGGACCGCGTAGCCGCATCCTTCACGCCCCACCGTACCGCCTCGCGCCGCGGCCGTGCGGGGAGCGATGTCGTGTTCACTCAGGGCTGCAAACATCAAAACCCCCCGTTCTGTTCCGTATCCTGTGCCCGCTCATTCCCGGTCTGTTCGCCCGCAAGCTCCTTCAGGAGCAGTGCGAGTACGCTCCGTACACTCTCCATACGAATTTCCTCGCGGTCGCCGTTCAACCGCAGCGACTCCACTTTTCCGCCACCGGCGGAACCGGAACCAGGGCCGAAGGGCCCGTCCAGCGCCATGAAAACCGTCCCGACGGGCTGTCCGTCCTGCGGATCGGGGCCGGCGACACCGGTGGTGGCGATGCCCCAGTCGGCGCCCAGCGCCTTCCGCACTCCGGCCGCCATCTGGGCCGCGACCTGCGGATCCACCGCACCTCGCTGGGCCAGCAGGGTGGCGTCGACACCCAGCAGCCGATGCTTCAGTTCGGTGGCGTACGCGGTCACGGAACCCCGGAACGCCTTGGACGCACCCGGAACCGTGGTGAGCTCCGCGGCGACCAGCCCACCGGTCAGCGACTCGGCGACGGCGACCGTCTCACCCCTCACGGTGAGTAGTCGCACCACGTCGGCTGCCGTGGACCTCACCCCTGCGTCTCCTCCAGCGCGGCCTTGCGCTCGGCGATTCCCTGCCGGCGCAGCACAATGGCCTGTCTCACATAGTCGAGGCCGGTCACGACGGTCAGTACGACCGCCGCCGCCATCACCCAGAACCGCAGGGTGGCCAGCCACCCCGTCAGCGCGAGCACATACATCCCGACGGCCACGCCCTGGGTGAGGGTCTTGAGCTTGCCGCCCCGGCTCGCCGGGATGACGCCGTACCGGATGACCAGAAAACGCAGCAGCGTGACGCCGAGTTCCCGCCCGAGGATCACCGCTGTCACCCACCACGGCAGATCGCCCAGCGCAGAGAGACAGATCAGCGCCGCTCCCATGATCGCCTTGTCGGCGATGGGATCGGCGATCTTCCCGAAGTCGGTGACGAGGTCGTAGGTGCGCGCCAGATGCCCGTCGAACAGGTCGGTGATCATGGCGATGGCGAAGGCGGCCCAGGCCAGCGAACGCCACGCCGGGTCGTACCCGCCGTCGGCCAGCATCAGGGCGACGAAGGCGGGCACGAGGAGCAGCCGGAGCATGGTCAGCAGGTTGGCGATGTTCCAGACGCTGGCCTGGTTGACCGCGGCAGCCGCGATCTTGCCGCCCCGCGCGGGCTTGGCACCCGCCGGGCCGCTGCCCGATCCGCCGTCCGCCACGCTCTCCGGCGCTGCCCCGGGCGACGCCACGGGTCCGCCCTCGGAGGAACCGACGGACGCCCCGCCGGCAGCGCCCGCAGAGGACGCCCCACCGGCATTACCGGACGACGACTCCGCGGAGCCTCCCGGCACCGAAGCGGCGACGGCGGCCCCGCGAGGCCCGGCAGCGCTCGGACCGTGGGCGGCGGCGCCCGCCGCCCCCTTGCCCGGGGCGGAAGCCGCAGCCGCGCCGTTCGCCCGGGCGGGACCGCCCGCGGCCGCCGGCACTCCGCTCATCTGCCCGCCTCCTCGCTGCCTCCGGGGTGGCCCGCCAGCGGCTCGGCCACCAGGTCGACACCCTCCGTACCGACCACCTTCGCCTCGACCATACGACCGACGCTCAGGCCCGCGCCGCTCGTGAGCAGCACCTGACCGTCCGTCTCCGGCGCCTGGTGGGCCGCGCGGCCGTAGACGCCCTCCTCGTCGTCCACCGACTCGACGAGGACCCGCACGGTCGAGCCGACGCGTTCCTCGGCACGCTGCGAGACCAGTTCCTCGGCCAGCCGGGAGACCCGGGCCAGCCGCTCGGCGACGACGTCCTCGTCGAGCTTGTTGTCGTACGTCGCGGCTTCGGTGCCCTCCTCGTCGGAGTAACCGAAAACGCCGATGGCATCCAGCCGCGCGCCGGTCAGGAAGCGCTCCAGCTCGGCCAGGTCGGCCTCGGACTCGCCGGGGAAGCCGACGATGAAGTTGGACCGCACACCGGCCTCCGGGGCCTTGCTCCGGATGGTGTCCAGCAGCTCCAGGAAGCGGTCGGTGTCGCCGAAGCGGCGCATCGCGCGGAGCACGCCGGGGGCGGAGTGCTGGAAGGAGAGGTCGAAGTAGGGGGCGACCTTGGGGGTGGAGGTCAGCACGTCGATCAGGCCGGGGCGCATCTCGGCGGGCTGGAGGTAGCTGACGCGGACCCGCTCGATGCCGTCCACCTCGGCCAGCTCGGGCAGCAGCGACTCCAGCAGGCGGATGTCGCCCAGGTCCTTGCCGTACGACGTGTTGTTCTCGGAGACCAGCATGATCTCCTTGACGCCCTGCTCGGCCAGCCACCGTGTCTCGTTCAGCACGTCGCTCGGGCGGCGCGAGATGAAGGAGCCGCGGAAGGACGGGATGGCGCAGAAGGTGCAGCGCCGGTCGCAGCCGGAGGCGAGCTTCACCGAGGCGACCGGGGCGCCGTCCAGCCGTCGGCGCAGCGGCGCGCGCGGGCCGGAGGCGGGGGCCAGGCCGTCGGGGAGGTCGGTGGGCGCGTGGCCCGGCAGGGCGACCTCCGCCGCGGACTCCTGCCGCTCGGCGGGGCTGATCGGCAGCAGCTTGCGCCGGTCGCGCGGGGTGTGGGCGGCGTGGATGCCGCCGCTCAGGATGGTCTGGAGGCGGTCGGAGATGTCGGCGTAGTCGTCGAAGCCGAGCACGCCGTCGGCCTCGGGAAGGGCCTCGGCCAGCTCCTTGCCGTACCGCTCGGCCATGCAGCCGACCGCGACCACGGCCTGGGTTCTGCCGTGGTCCTTGAGGTCGTTGGCCTCCAGCAGGGCGTCTACGGAGTCCTTCTTGGCGGCGTCGACGAAGCCGCAGGTGTTGACGACGGCGACATCGGCGTCCGCGGCGTCCTCGACGAGCTGCCAGCCGTCCGCCTCCAAACGGCCTGCGAGCTCCTCCGAGTCCACCTCGTTACGGGCGCAGCCAAGGGTGACCAGTGCGACGGTACGGCGTTCAGGCATGGGCTCAAGACTACTTCGTCCCGCTGACACCCCACGTCGACGGGGTTGGCCGATCTTGGCCGACCCCGCACCCGCTGCCCCGTTGCGACTCCCTTATCCGACCTGCGGATCACTCTTCCTGTAGGTCAGCCGCTCCACGGCACCCGGCCGGAAGTCCTCGTCGATCTTCTTCCCGTTCACGTACAGCTCGATCGCCCCGGCGTCGCCGAGGACCAGGTTGATCTCGGAGCTGTCCTGGAAGGTCTTGGACTCGCCCTGCTTGAGGAGACCGTCGAAGAGCAGCCGGCCGCTGTGGTCCTTGGCGGAGATCCAGCTGCGCCCGTCGGCCGCGCTGACCTGGACGGTGACCTTGTCGCGCGGCGCGGCCGCGATGGCGCTCTCGGTCGGGTCGGGCTTGGAGTCGGTGGGCTTGCCGGTCCCGGCGCTCGGCGAGGCGTCCTTGCTCTTCGTCGACGTGACGCCCTCGGCGACCTGCTCCTTCGACCCGCTGTCGGAGTCGCCCTTGAAGGCGGTGAACCCGACGAAGCCGACCACGGCGACGATCGCGGCGACCATGGCCGCCGTCCAGTTCGGTCCGCGCCGCTCGGGCCGGATGCGTTCCGCCTCGAACAGCGGTGCCGCCGGGGTGGGCGCGGGCCGTCCGCCGTGTTCGGCGCCGTACCGCGCGAGCAGGGGTTCCGGATCCAGGCCGACGGCCTTGGCCAGGGTCCGGATGTGACCGCGGGCGTAGACGTCTCCGCCGCAGGGCGCGAAGTCGTCCGCCTCGATCGCGTGCACGATGGCGATCCGGACCCGGGTGGCGGCGCTGACGTCGTCGACGGTCAGCCCGGCCGCGATACGCGCCTGCCGCAGCGCGTGGCCGATGGAGGGGTGGGCTTCCTCGGAAACGTCTTCGAAGGGACGCTCGTCTTCAGGGGAGTTGCCGATGGACACGGGGGCGCCTTTCGAGCGTGTAGCCACCTGCTGGAGGTTCAGTCTAGGGGGGGTGCGAAAGGGTGGGGCAACCGGGCGGTAGGACTTTGTACGCCATCGGAATGGCCGGACATCCCGATGGTGGGGTACGCGCTTTTCGCTTCCCTCAACTTGACGTGCGTCAAAGGGAAACGGTTGCTCACTGATCCCTTACGGGTGAGTCACGATCCAGCAACCGGCGGAACGCGCACCCATCCGCGTACCCTTCCGCGCAACCGCTCGCGTACCCGTCCGCGAGAGCACCACCGCAGCCGTCTCCCTACGCTTCAGACTCCCCACGAATCATGGCCAGCACGCCATCCAGTTCGTCCGGCTTCACCAGCACGTCCCGCGCCTTGGACCCCTCGCTGGGTCCGACGATGTTCCGGGACTCCATCAGGTCCATCAGCCGCCCGGCCTTCGCGAAGCCGACCCGCAGCTTGCGCTGGAGCATGGAGGTCGACCCGAACTGCGTGGAGACGACCAGCTCGGCCGCCTGGCACAGCAGGTCGAGGTCGTCGCCGATGTCCTCGTCGATCTCCTTCTTCTGCTTGGTCCCGACGACGACGTCGTCCCGGAAGACCGGCGCCATCTGATCCTTGCAGTGCTGGACGACGACCGCGACCTCGGCTTCGGTGACGAACGCGCCCTGCATACGGGTGGGCTTGTTCGCCCCCATCGGCAGGAACAGCCCGTCGCCCTTGCCGATCAGCTTCTCGGCGCCCGGCTGGTCGAGGATGACCCGCGAGTCGGCCAGCGAGGAGGTGGCGAAGGCGAGCCGCGAGGGCACGTTGGCCTTGATGAGGCCGGTGACGACGTCCACCGACGGCCGCTGGGTGGCGAGCACCAGGTGGATGCCGGCGGCCCGCGCGAGCTGTGTGATCCGCACGATCGCGTCCTCGACGTCGCGCGGCGCCACCATCATCAGGTCCGCCAGCTCGTCGACGATCACCAGCAGGTACGGGTACGGCTGGAGCTCCCGCTCGCTGCCCTCCGGCGGCTTGACCTTCCCCTCGCGCACCGCGCGGTTGAAGTCGTCGATGTGCCGGTACCCGTAGGCCGCGAGGTCGTCGTACCTGAGGTCCATCTCGCGTACGACCCACTGGAGCGCCTCGGCGGCCCGCTTCGGGTTGGTGATGATCGGTGTGATCAGGTGCGGGATGCCCTCGTAGGCGGTCAGCTCGACGCGCTTGGGGTCGACCAGGATCATCCGGACGTCCTCGGGGGTCGCCCGCATCATGACCGAGGTGATCAGGCAGTTGATGCAGGACGACTTGCCGGAGCCGGTGGCGCCGGCGACCAGCATGTGCGGCATCTTCGCCAGCGAGTGCATGACGTACCCGCCCTCGACGTCCTTGCCGAAGGCGACCAGCATCGGGTCGTCGTCCTCGGCGGACTCCGCGAGCCGCAGCACGTCGCCGAGGTTGACCATCTCACGGTCGGTGTTCGGGATCTCGATGCCGACCGCGGACTTGCCGGGGATGGGGCTGATGATCCGCACGTCCGGGCTGGCGACGGCGTACGCGATGTTCTTGGTGAGCGCGGTGATCCGCTCCACCTTCACGGCGGGGCCCAGCTCGACCTCGTAGCGCGTGACCGTCGGCCCGCGCGTGAAGCCGGTGACCCGCGCGTCGACCTTGAACTCGGTGAAGACGTTGGTCAGCGAGTCGACGATCGCGTCGTTGGCGGCGCTGCGCGCCTTGCCGGGACCGCCGCGCGTGAGGAGGTCCAGCGACGGCAGGGCGTAGGTGATGTCGCCGGACAGCTGGAGCTGCTCGGCCCGCGCGGGCAGGTCGCGGGGCTCGTTCGGGGGCGCCTTGGTGAGGTCGGGGACCTCCGTCTTGAGCTGCTCCTGCGGGGCGCGCTTCACCTGCTCCCGCTTGGGCCGCGCGGCCGGCACCGGCGTCGGTGTCGGCGTCGTCGGCTCGCGGTCCTCGGCACGTACGCCCTGGGTGAGGTCGGCGACGACCGGCGACGGCGGCATGCCGTGCAGCACGGCGCCGTCGAGCGCGGCGGCGGCAGCGGCGGCGACGTCCACGGCGTCCATCTGCCGGTCCATCTCGGGCTGCGGCACCGCGGAGCGCCGGGGTCGGCCGCGACGCCGCGAGAGCGCCTCCTGCTCGGCGCCGTCGGGGTCGTACACCTCGGGGGCGGGGCCGCCGCGCCGGCGCGGACGGGCGGGCAGCGCCTCGCGCCACTGCTCCTCGTAGCGCTCGTCGTCCTCGCCGAACTCGTCCGGCTCGGGGTCGCGGACCAGACCGAGGCGCACGCCGAGCAGCCGCAGCCGCTGCGGGATGGCGTTGACCGGCGTGGCGGTCACCACCAGCAGGCCGAACAAGGTCAGGAGGACCAGCAGCGGCACGGCCAGCACGTCGGTCATGGTGTACGTCAGCGGGGTCGCCGCTCCCCAGCCGATGAGGCCGCCGGCGTCCCGTATGGCCTGCATGCCGTCGCTGCGCGCGGGCGAGCCGCAGGCGATGTGGACCTGGCCGAGGACGCCGATGACGAGCGCGGACAGGCCGATCACGATCCGGCCGTTGGCCTCGGGTTTCTCCGGGTGCCGGATGAAGCGGACGGCGATCACCGTGAGCAGTATCGGCACCAGCAGGTCGAGCCGGCCGAAGGCGCCGGTCACCAGCACCTCGACGAGTTCGCCGACGGGCCCGCGCAGGTTCGACCAGGTGCCCGCGGCGACGATCAGCGCGAGGGCGAGCAGCAGCAGCGCGACGCCGTCCTTGCGGTGTGCCGGGTCGAGGTTCTTGGCGCCCTGCCCTATGCCGCGGAACACCGCGCCGACGGCGTGCGCGAGGCCGAGCCAGAGGGCGCGCACGAGCCGGTACACGCCCCCGGTGGGGCTCGGTGCCGGCTTCGCGGGCGCGGCCTTCTTCGCCGGGGCCCTCTTGGCGGGCGCCTTCTTCGCGGGTGCCTTTTTCGCCACGGCCTTCCTCGCCGGAGCCTTCGCGGGAGCGGCCGTCTTCTTCGCGGGCTGCTTCTTGGCTGCGGAGGGACGTGAGGCCATAGGTGTGAGATTACCGGGGGAGCCGACAGGGGACACGTGTGCCTGCCGCTTCACCCGTTCGTGTCGCCCTTGCGGGGGCGGGAAACTGACGCGGGCTCACTCGACGGCGCTGTCGCAACGGACCCCGCCGGGTGGTCAGTTCTGCGAGGGCACCGAGGAGGGCCCGCCGGTTCCCGGCTCCAGCGCGTCCAACGCGCGCCGCAGTCCGGTCAGCTTGCGCTCCAGGTGTGCCGCCGTGGCCACCGCGGCCGCGTCCGCCGACTCGTCGTCCAGCTGCTTGGACAGCGCCTCGGCCTGCTCCTCGACCGCCGCGAGCCGCGCGGACAGCTCGGCGAGCAGTCCGGCCGCCTCCTTGCCGCCGCCGACCGCGCCCTTGCCGCCGCCCTCCAACTGGAGCCGCAGCAGCGCCGCCTGCTCCCTCAGCTGGCAGTTCTTCATGTACAGCTCGACGAACACCGAGACCTTGGCGCGCAGCACCCACGGGTCGAACGGCTTGGAGATGTAGTCCACCGCGCCCGCCGCATAGCCACGGAAGGTGTGGTGCGGACCATGGTTGATCGCGGTGAGGAAGATGATCGGGATGTCCCGGGTCCGCTCCCGCCGCTTGATGTGCGCGGCGGTCTCGAAACCGTCCATGCCCGGCATCTGGACGTCCAGCAGAATGACCGCGAAGTCGTCCGTGAGCAGTGCTTTGAGCGCTTCCTCCCCGGACGATGCCCGTACCAGCGTCTGATCGAGCGCCGAGAGGATCGCCTCCAGCGCCAGCAGATTCTCCGGCCGGTCATCGACCAGGAGGATCTTGGCCTTCTGCACCATGGCCCGCCCTCCTCGCCCCGGCAGTGCACCGGGCGCCGCCCCAGGGGACGACTCCGTTACGCCGCCCGTCCTCGTGCCGGTCATCGTAGCCGCACCCCGCCTGTCGCCACACCCTGTCACCGCGATGTCACTGTGCACGTAGCAGAAACGAAAGCGGAGACCAGAAGGTTCCCAGAATCGCGTACGTCCACACGGCCTCCGCCACACCGGGTCAGCACAACCGCGTGAACACTCACACTTCCCGCCAGTTCCGCACACACGCCCCGCGCACACCCCGCGCTGTGGTCACTCGCCGCGCATCCACTGATCCATCACCGTCAGCAGATGATCAGGATCGACCGGCTTGGTGACATAGTCGGACGCACCCGACTCGATCGCCTTCTCCCGGTCGCCCTTCATCGCCTTCGCGGTCAGCGCGATGATCGGCAGCCCCGCGAACTGCGGCATCCGGCGAATCGCGGTGGTCGTCGCATACCCGTCCATCTCGGGCATCATGATGTCCATCAGGACCACGGCCACGTCGTCGTGCTGCTCCAGCACCTCGATGCCCTCCCGGCCGTTCTCGGCGTAGAGCACCGACAGGCCGTGCTGCTCCAGGACGCTGGTCAGCGCGAACACATTGCGGATGTCGTCGTCGACGATCAGCACCTTCTGCCCGCCGAACCGGATCCCGCGCGCCCGCTGCTCCCCCTCCTGCCCCACGGGCGACCACTGCTCCGGCGCCCCGAGCTGGTGCTCGGCGACGGAGCTGGCCCGGCGCCGGCGCCGGAAGAGCGCCGCCGCGCCGTTCTGCGTCTCGCGGTACGACTTCACCTCGGCCGGCGTCTCGATCGGCACCTCGGACGGCGCCGGCTCCAGGGCGAGCGGCTCACCGGCCGACACCGCGGGCATCGCCTGCGGGTAGCCGTGCGGCGGCAGCTCCCCCGGGTGCAGCGGCAGGTACAGCGTGAACGTCGAGCCGCGCCCCGGCTCGCTCTGCGCGTGGATCTCACCGCCGAGCAGCTGCGCGATCTCCCGCGAGATGGACAGCCCGAGGCCCGTACCGCCGTACTTGCGGCTCGTCGTGCCGTCCGCCTGCTTGAACGCCTCGAAGATCACCCGCATCTTGCTCGCCGCGATCCCGATCCCGGTGTCCGTCACCGAGAACGCGATCAGCTGCGCCTCCGGGTCGGTCAGCGAACCCGCCTCCAGCAGCTGCTCCCGGATCGCCTGCGGAACGTCGTCCCGCGCGGGCCGGATCACCAGCTCGACCGAGCCGGAGTCGGTGAACTTCACCGCGTTCGACAGCAGGTTGCGCAGCACCTGCAGCAGCCGCTGCTCGTCGGTGTGCAGCGTCGCCGGCAGCTCCGGAGACACCCGTACCGACAGGTCCAGGCCCTTCTCCGCGGTCAGCGGCCGGAACGTGGCCTCCACGTAGTCGACCAGCTGGACGAGCGCGATCCGCGTCGGCGAGACGTCCATCTTGCCCGCCTCGACCTTCGACAGGTCCAGGATGTCGTTGATCAGCTGGAGCAGGTCGGAACCGGCCCCGTGGATCGTCTCGGCGAACTCGACCTGCTTCGGCGTCAGGTTGCCGTCGGCGTTGTCGGCGAGCAGCTTGGCCAGGATCAGCAGCGAGTTGAGCGGCGTGCGCAGCTCGTGCGACATGTTCGCCAGGAACTCGCTCTTGTAGCGCATCGACACGGCGAGCTGCTCGGCGCGCTCCTCCAGGACCTGCCGGGCCTCCTCGATCTCGGTGTTCTTCACCTCGATGTCCCGGTTCTGCTGGGCCAGCAGCTCGGCCTTCTCCTCCAGTTCGGCGTTGGACGCCTGGAGGGCCTTCTGCCGGTTCTCCAACTCCTCGGAACGCTCCCGCAGTTGCTCGGTCAGCTCCTGCGACTGCTTCAGCAGCACCTCCGTCTTGGTGTTGACGGAGATGGTGTTGACGCTGGTCGCGATCATCTCGGCGATCTGGTTCAGGAAGTCCTTCTGGATCTGCGTGAACGGCGTGAACGAGGCCAGCTCGATGACCCCGAGCACCGTGCCCTCGAACAGCACCGGCAGCACGATCACCTGCGCGGGCGGCGCCTCACCGAGCCCGGAGGAGATCTTCAGATAGCCGCTGGGCGCGTTCTCGACCAGGATCGTCCGCTTCTCCATGGCGGCCGTGCCGACCAGCGCCTCACCCGGCCGGAACGACGTCGGCATGGAGCCCATCGAGTAGCCGTACGAACCGAGCATCCGCAGCTCGTACTGGTCGCCGTTGTCGCCGCCCAGGTCCTTGTCGTCGGCGAGCGGCAGCGCCAGGAAGAACGCGCCGTGCTGCGCGGACACCACCGGCGTCAGCTCGCTCATGATCAGCGAAGCCACGTCGTCGAGGTCCCGGCGGCCCTGCATCAGCGCGGAGATCCGGGCCAGGTTGCCCTTGAGCCAGTCCTGCTCCTTGTTGGCGATCGTGGTGTCGCGCAGGTTGGCGATCATCTTGTTGATGTAGTCCTGAAGCTCCTGGATCTCGCCCGAGGCGTCCACGTCGATCTTCAGGTTCAGGTCGCCGCGGGTCACCGCGGTCGCCACCCGCGCGATGGCCCGCACCTGCCGGGTCAGGTTCCCGGCCATCTCGTTCACGGACTCGGTCAGGTCCCGCCAGGTGCCGTCCACGTCCCGCACCCGCGCCTGACCGCCCAACTGCCCCTCGGTTCCCACCTCGCGGGCCACGCGGGTGACCTCCTCCGCGAAGGAGGACAGCTGGTCGACCATCGTGTTGATGGTCGTCTTCAGTTCCAGGATCTCGCCGCGCGCGTCGATGTCGATCTTCTTGGTGAGGTCACCCTTGGCGATGGCGGTGGTCACCATGGCGATGTTCCGCACCTGACCGGTCAGGTTGGACGCCATCTGGTTCACCGACTCGGTGAGGTCCTTCCACGTACCCGCCACACCCGGCACGTGCGCCTGCCCGCCGAGGATGCCGTCCGTACCCACCTCACGGGCCACCTTGGTGACCTGCTCGGCGAACGAACTCAGCGTCTTCACCATGGTGTTGAAGGTGTCGGCGAGCTGCGCCACCTCACCGCGCGCCTCGATCGTCACCGTCCGCGTCAGGTCACCGTTGGCGACCGCCGCCGCGACCTGGGAGATGTTCCGCACCTGCATGGTCAGGTTCTTGGCCATCAGGTTGACGTTGTCGCTCAGGTCCTCCCAGATGCCCGTGACACCCGGCACGTGCGCCTGGCCGCCCAGGATGCCCTCGGTGCCCACCTCACGGGCCACCCGGGTCACCTGCTCCGCGAACGACGACAGCTGGTCCACCATCGTGTTGACGGTCGTCACCAGCTCCAGGATCTCGCCCTTGGCGTCGACGGTGATCTTCTTCGACAGATCGCCCTTGGCGACCGCGGTGGTGACGTCGGCGATGGAACGCACCTGCACGGTCAGGTTGTTCGCCATGAAGTTCACCGACTGGGTGAGGTCCTTCCAGGTGCCGGCGACGCCCTGCACCTCGGCCTGCCCGCCCAGCTTGCCCTCGGTGCCCACCTCGCGGGCGACCCTGGTGACCTCCTCGGCGAACGACGACAGCTGGTCCACCATCGTGTTGAGGGTGTTCTTCAGCTCCAGGATCTCGCCGCGCGCGTCCACGGTGATCTTCTGCGACAGGTCACCGCGCGCCACTGCCGTCGCGACCTGCGCGATCTGCCGCACCTGGGCCGTCAGGTTCCCGGCCATGCCGTTCACCGAGTCGGTCAGGTCACGCCACACACCGGCGACGCCGGGCACCTGCGCCTGACCGCCCAGCCGGCCCTCCGTACCCACCTCCCGGGCCACCCGCGTCACCTGGTCGGCGAACGCGGAGAGCTGGTCGACCATCGTGTTGATGGTGTTCTTCAGCTCCAGGATCTCGCCCCGCGCGTCGACCGTGATCTTCTGCGACAGGTCACCGCGCGCCACCGCCGTCGTCACCTGCGCGATCTGCCGCACCTGAGCGGTCAGGTTCCCGGCCATGCCGTTGACGGAGTCGGTCAGCTCCTTCCACGTCCCCGACACGCCCGGCACCTGCGCCTGGCCACCGAGCCGGCCCTCCGTACCCACCTCCCGGGCCATCCGCGTGACCTGGTCGGCGAACGACGACAGCTGATCCACCATCGTGTTCACGGTGTTCTTCAGCTGCAGCATCTCGCCGGAGACGTCGACCGTGACCTTCTGCGACAGATCACCGTTGGCCACCGCCGTGGTGACCTGCGCGATGTTCCTCACCTGTCCGGTCAGATTCCGGAACGCGGTGTTGACGGAGTCCGTCAGGTCCTTCCACGTCCCCGCCGCGCCCGGCACCTGCGCCTGGCCGCCCAGCTCACCCTCGTCACCGATCTCCCGCGCGACCCGCGTGACCTCGGAACCGAACGCGGACAGCTGGTCGACCATCCCGTTGACGGTGTTCTTCAGCTCCAGCATCTCGCCGGCCACGTCCACCGTGACCTTCTGCGAAAGATCACCGTTGGCCACCGCCGTCGTCACCGCGGCGATGTCCCGCACCTGGGTCGTCAGGTTCCGGAACACGGTGTTGACCGAGTCCGTCAGGTCCTTCCACGTCCCCGCCGCACCCGGCACGTTCGCCTGGCCGCCGAGCCGCCCCTCCCCGCCGACCTCGTTGGCCACCCGCGTGACCTCGTCCGCGAAGATCCGCAGCGTCTCGGTCATCTGGTTGATGGTCTCGGCGAGCTGCGCCACCTCACCACGCGCCTGCACCGTCACCTTGCGCGACAGGTCACCGCTGGCGACCGCGGTCGTCACCTCCGCGATGCCCCGCACCTGGGCGGTGAGATTCCCGGCCATGGTG
Source organism: Streptomyces sp. TSRI0107 (assembly GCF_001905845.1). Taxonomy (GTDB): domain Bacteria; phylum Actinomycetota; class Actinomycetes; order Streptomycetales; family Streptomycetaceae; genus Streptomyces. The sequence goes on from NZ_LIVZ01000002.1 coordinate 812,350, forward strand.
TTCACCGAATCGGTGAGTTCCTTCCACACGCCGGCCACCCCGGGCACCTGGGCCTGACCGCCCAGCTCACCCTCCGTGCCCACCTCGCGGGCGACCCGTGTCACCTCGGAGGAGAACGCCGAGAGCTGGTCCACCATCGTGTTGACGGTTTCCTTCAGCTCCAGCATCTCGCCGGCCACGTCCACCGTGACCTTGCGGGACAGATCGCCCTTGGCGACCGCCGTCGTCACCAGCGCGATGTCCCGCACCTGGGCCGTCAGCCGGTGCGCCATCGTGTTGACGGACTCCGTCAGGCCCTTCCACGAACCCGACATCCCGCGCAGCCGCGCCTGCCCGCCCAGCTTGCCCTCGGTGCCCACCTCGCTGGCCACGCGCGTGACCTCGTCGGTGAACGTCGACAGCTGGTCGACCAGGTTGTTCACGGTCCGCCCGACCTTCAGGAACTCCCCGCGCAGCGGGTGCCCGCTCCCGTCGGACGCGTGCGTCCGCAGATCCATCCGCGGCGACAGATCACCGTCGGCCACCGCCGACAGCACCCGGCTGACCTCGGACACCGGCCATACGAGATCGTCCACCAGGGCGTTCGAGGCGTCGATCGCCGACGCCCACGACCCCTCGCAGGCCCCCGTCTCCAGCCGCTCCGTGAGCTTGCCCTCCCGGCCGACCACCCGCCGGACCCGCGACAGCTCACCCGTCAGATGGAGATTGCGGTCGGCCACCTCGTTGAAGACCGCCGCGATCTCCGCCATCACGCCGTCCCCGGACACCGTGAGCCGCTTGCGGAAGTTCCCGTCGCGCATGGACACCAGGGCCGCCAGCAGCCGGTTCAGGGCAGCCGTGTCCACCTCGGTGGTGCCGTTCGGCGCCGCACGCCGCTTGCCCAGGGACGGTCCGCCTTTCGCGCGCGTCTTCGTGCCCCGCGTCGCTGCGCCAGACTCCACTGTGTCCCTCCCGCAGGGATCGACCGTTTACTGCTGTGCTCTCGGGTCCTGCTGCTGTCACCGCTCGGCGTACCGGTAGCCCGAACGAGATTCCGCCACGTCGCACCAGCCCGTACCAAGGGCTGCTGCCCACCCTGGACGGAAGCCACTCGGCCTGCCCGAACCTCGAACAGAAGCCTGCCCAGTGTTTCACCCCGGCCGAACCAGGCCATAACAGTTCGGCAGCTTCGCACACCGTCCGCACACCCTCCGGGCGGAAACACAGCGGACCGGCATCCGTACGGACGGCGAAGGTAAGTAACCTTGCATCCGGCTGTCCAGCCGCGCCGGTCCGTCCGGCCTGGGCGGTGGCACGAGAACGAGCGGGCATCGGAGGGGCGGCCGCACACATGACCACCGGACTGATCCCCGGGGAGCAGCCCCCGGACCCCCTGCCGGTCGGCGGCCTGCCGCCCCAGACCCGGCAGGAGCCGGACGGCGGCGAGGCCCGGCACGACGAAAGCAGGTCGAGGAGCTCCGTGATCACCGCGCGCGCGGCTGCCAGCTTCGAGCCCGTGGGGCGCTCGGTCGCGTCCGCCCGCTCCTTCGTGCGGGACACCCTCCAGGGCTGGGGCTACGCCGACATCGTCGACGACGCCGTGGTCCTCACCAGCGAGCTGGTCACCAACGCCGTCGTCCACGCCGGCACCGCCGCGGACGTACTGTGCCTGCGCACCGGGGAAGGCGTGCGCATCGAGGTCTCCGACCGCTACCCGGAGCGCGAGGTCCCCCTCCAGAGCGCGGCCGTCAACATGGGCAGCCCCGACCGCGAGGGCGGCCGCGGTCTCCAGCTGTGCGCGGCCCTCGCCGGCCGCTGGGGCGTCGAGTACACGCCCACCCACAAGAACGTGTGGTTCCAGCTGGCCCTCCCCGAACGCCCGGTCGGCACCCGGGCCGCGGGGCCCTCCCTCCCGGCCGACCTGCTGCCGCTCGCCGACGGCCGCGTCCGTGTCGCCGTCATCCAGATCGACCGCACCGGCGCCATCACCGCCTGGAACGACGACGCCGAGGAACTCTTCGGCTACCAGGCCGACCTCGTCACCGGCAAACCCCTCACCGACCTCGCCGCCTGGCCGCACACCCCCGGCATCAGCACCGGCATCGCCGAAGCCCTCCAACTCTCCCGCTGGGAGGGCAGCTACGGCATCCGCGACGCCGGCGGCCGGGTCGTCCCCGTGTACGCCTCCCACCTCCGCGTCCGCGACACCGCCGGCGAGCCCTCGACGGTCTGCCTCCTCGTCCGGGACCACGAACGCGCCGTCCTCCAGACGCCGATGCGCCTCGTCGCCCCCGACGCACCCTCCGCCGCCGAGGGCCAGAGCACCGACCCGTTCGAGGTCTTCATCGGCTCCCCCGCCCCGGACGACCTGGACGGCCTCCTCCAGCGCACGGTGGAACGCGCCCGCGACATGCTCGACGGCGACTCCGCGTTCCTCCTGCTCGCCACCGACGACGAGACCGAGCTGGAGGTCCGCGCCTCCACCGGCCTGCCCTCCGCCCGCCAGCGCTTCGCCCGCGTCCCCGTCGAGGCGGGCACCGGCCGCTACGGCTCCGCCCGCATGCCCGCGGTCCACGACGACCTCACGGCCGTACCCGGCGCCGTACCGCTGCTGAACGGCACCGGCATGCGCTCGGTCGTCACCGTCCCGCTCAAGGTCGAGGGCCGCCTCACCGGCTCCCTCGGCGTCGCCGCGGAGGCCCCCGGCCGCTACAGCAACGAGGAGGCCCTTCGCCTCCAGTTCGCGGCGGACCGCATCGCCCTGGCCGTCGAATCCGCCCGCCTCGGGGAGCTGGAACGTCTGCGCCGAGGCTCGCTGAGCTTCCTCGTCGAGGCCTCCGACCTCCTCGCCGGCACCCTGGACCGCGACCAGACACTGGCCCTCATGGCCCAGATGACGGTCCCCACCCTGGCCACCTGGTGCGCCGTCTACACGATCGCCGACCAGGCCTCGGAACCGTATCTGTCGTACGTCCTGCACGAGGACGAGGAACTCATCGACGGCATCAAGTCGTTGCTCTCGAAGGTTCCCCCGCCCGACCCGGTCCCCACCCCCGGCGCCCGCGTCTGGTCCGCGCCAGCGCAGACGGCCCACCAGGCGGCGCTGCGCACCTCCATGCGCAGCCTCGGCCTCGGCGAACCGGCCACGGTCAGCTCCGGCATCGGCACCACCCTCGCCACCGCCTCCGCGGTCGGCGGCGAGACGGTCGTCCTGCCCCTGGTGGCCCGCAACCGCGTCATCGGCATGCTGACCCTCGGCAAGCCCACCGACGAACACTTCCGCCAGGAGATCCTTGAACTCGCCGAGGACCTCTCCCGCCGAGCCGCCCTGGCTCTGGACAACGCGCGCCTCTACTCCGAGCGCACGGCCATCAGCCAGTCCCTCCAGCGCAGCCTCCTCCCGCCGGAGCTGCCCACCATCGACGGCGTCGAGGTCGAGGTCATCTACCGCGCGGCCGGCGAGGGCAACGAGGTCGGCGGCGACTTCTACGACCTGTTCCCCATCCGCGACGGCGCCTACGGCTTCGCCATCGGCGACGTCTGCGGTACGGGCCCGAACGCGGCGGCCGTCACCGGCCTCGCCCGGCACGCCCTACGGCTCCTCGCCCGCGAGGGCCTCAGCGGCCCCGCCGTCCTCCAGCGCCTGAACTCCGCCATCCTCGACGAGGGCGCCCGCAGCCGCTTCCTGACCCTTCTGTACGGCGAGATGCGCCCCCAGGAGGACGGCAGCGCGGAACTGAAGGTGGTCTGCGCCGGACACCCGCTCCCCCTCCGGCTGCGCCAGGACGGCACGGTCGAGGCCGCCGCCGAACCCCAGCCGCTCCTCGGTGTCCTGGAGGACCTGGAGCTCTACGAGCAGACGGTCACGCTCGACCCGGGCGACGTCCTCCTGTGCGTCACGGACGGCGTCACCGAACGCCGCGAGGGCACCCGCATGCTCGGCGACGACGGCCTCGCCGACGTCCTCACCACCTGCACCGGCCTCACGGCGGGCGCGGTGGCGGCCCGCATCATGCGCGCCGTGGAGCGTTTCGCGTCCGACGCGCCCTCCGACGACATGGCGATTCTGGCGATGCGTGTCCCGGGCCTGCAGAACGGCTGAGGAGCCGGCCCGGACAGCGAAAAGGCCCCCGCCCGAAAGGGCGGAGGCCTTTTTCTCTGAGCCCCCAAACGGAATCGAACCGTTGACCTTCTCCTTACCATGGAGACGCTCTGCCGACTGAGCTATAGGGGCCTGTCGCTTTTCCGAGGTTTCCCTCGCGGCAACGGAATAGATCATACCCCGAACAGACCCGTGTTCCAAAACCGATCAGAAGGCGGGTTGCAGCAGTCCTCCGAGCGCGTTGCAGGCGGACACGATCCGCTGCATCTCCCTCTTCGTCAACGAGGCGTCGACCGGCAGCGCCAGCGTCTCGTCCGCGGCCCGCTCGGTCTCCGGCAACGACACACACTGCCGGAACCCCGGCAGCCGGTGCACAGGCGTCTTCACCGGCACCCGGCAGTCAACACCCTTGGCCCGCACGGCCCGTGCGAAGGCGTCACGGTCCGGCCGACCGTTCCCCGGCACCCGCACGACGTACTGCTGATAGGTGTGCCCGACCCCGCCCTCGGGCGTACGCACGCCCTTCAGCCGCGCGTCGAGATACCCGGCTCGCTGCCGCCGCTGAGCTATCTCGTCGTACGGCGCCTCGGACTCCCCCTGTTCCAGCACCAGCAGCCCGTGCCGCTGGCCCACCGCACGCAGCCCGGCCACATCGGCCGGCCGCCCGAAGCGATGCACGCCAACCACGGCCACGGTCCGAGAAGTTACGGCCGCCTCGACCGCGGCGGGGTCGAGGCAGTACGTCGCCGGATCTATGTCGGCGAACACCGGGAGCGCACCGGCCAGGGTCACCGCTTCGGCGACTTCGACGTTCCCGAAGGCCGGTACGACGACCTCGTCACCGACTCCGACGCCGGCGGCCCTGAGCATTGCAGCAGTACCCATGCTTCGGATGGTGGGTGCGACACGTGAACTTCAAGTGACGCGGAACAAAAAAGGGTTGGACCCCGAACCGAAGTTCAGGATCCAACCCTTTGAAGAATTGTTCGGCGGCGTCCTACTCTCCCACAGGGTCCCCCCTGCAGTACCATCGGCG
>NZ_LIVZ01000020.1 GCF_001905845.1 Streptomyces sp. TSRI0107
GCACGGCACCAGACGCCGCTCCCTGATCCGGCCTGATCGACGAGACACCCCCTAGCCCTGAACCGCCTGGATGTCGAGTTCCACCCGCAGGGTCGTGCCGATGGCGGCGATGCCCGCCTGCACGACCTGGTTGTAGTGCATGGCGAAGTCGTCGCGCCGCAGCTCGGTCGTCGCCCGGAACGCGGCGCGGGTGCCGCCCCACGGGTCGGCGCCGGTGCCGAGGTAGGAGAGGTCCAGGTCGACGGGGCGTACGACGCCGTGCAGGCCCAGCTCGCCGTGGACCGTCCAGCGGTCGGGGCCGGCCTCGGTGAGGCCCGCCGACCGGTAGGTGATCTCCGGGAACCGCTCGACGTCCAGGAAGTCCGCCGACTTCAGATGCGTGTCGCGCATGCCGTTGCCGGTGTCGATGGACGCGGCCCGGATGACGGCCTCCACCCGCGACTTGGCGACGTCGTCCGGCGCGATCTCGATCACCCCGCCGAACTCGGTGAACCGCCCGTGCACGCTGGAGATCCCCAGGTGCTGGGCGACGGCGGCGACGCTGGAGTGCGCCGGATCGATCGTCCAGGGCCCCGGCGGCGGCAGCTCCGAGCCACCGCCCTGCCGGGCCAGCGTCACCGTGCCGACCTCGGCGCGTCCGCTCGCGGTGACGATCGCGCTGGCGGCGTGCGGCGCGTACCCGACGGCGGTGACGATCACGGTGTACGCCCCGGGCGCCAGCCCGGTCGTGTCCCGTACGGCCCCCTCCGCGTCCGCCTCGGCGCGCAGCACCTGCGTACCGGTCATGTCGGTCAGCGTGACGACCGCGTGCGACACGGCCCATCCGTCCCGGGTACGGATCCTCGCGGTCAGTCCCATGTCCCTACGTCCTTCGAAGCTTTCTCGCCGAGTCGTTCGGCCTGGATGTGAACGGCCTGGAGGTGAACCGGCCCGTGGCGCGCACCTCCGCTCGGAGCGCGCGCCACGGGCCGGGGTCCGGACTACTCGCCGGGGTGGGCGAGCCGGATGTCGTGGTCGTCGACGCCCGCGCCGGCGACCGTCAGCGCGGTCGCCACCGGCGGGTAACCCGTCGCGATGACCGTGTACTCGCCGCCGTCCAGGTCGGTGAAGGCGTACGCTCCGTCCGTCCCGGTGGTGGCCGAGCCGACCACGTTGCCCGCCGCGTCCACCAGCGTCACGCGGGCGTCCGCGAGCGGACCGTGCGGCGCGTGCACCACGCCCTGCACCCGGGCGCCGGCGTCCAGGTCGATCTCGACCCGGGTGACCCCGGTGCCGCCCACCTCGACGGGCAGGGCGCGCGGCCGGTACCCGGCGGCGTTCACCGCGATCGTCACCGGACCGGGCACCAGCTCGGCGAAGCCGAACTCGCCCTGCTCCCCGGTGGCCGCGCCGGCCAGCAGATCACCGCGCACGTCGGTGACGACGACCATCGCGTCCTTCACCGGCAGCCCGCCGTCGGCGGCCCGCACCACACCGCTCAGCCCGCTGGTGCCGCTGAGCAGGATGTCGTACGACAGCGGCTCGTCGTTCACCACGATCGTGGACGCCTGCGGCTGGAACCCGTCGGCGGAGGCGATCAGCACGTACGAGCCCGCGCCCGGCGCGTCCAGGGCGTAGGAGCCGTCGGCCTGGGTGACCGACCGGCCCAGCTGCCGCCCGGACAGCGAGATCAGCGTGACCGCGGCCTGCGGGACCGGTGCGCTCTCGGCGCCGCGGACGTGGCCGCGGACCGGGATGCCGCCGGTGGTGTCGGCGGGGACGGTCACCGCCCAGCTCGGGACCTGCTCCTCGGCGGTCGCGGCCGTGGCGGCCGGGACCGTGGCGGCCGGGGCCTCGGCCCGCGCCTGGGCCTGCGCCGGAGCGTCCGCCTCCGCGGCCTGGGCCAGCGCGCCGGACGTCCGCAGCGGGACCTCCTTGATGAACAGGGTCACCAGGAACGCGACGAGGGCGACCGGGGTGACGTACAGGAAGACGTCGGCGATGCCGTGCCCGTAGGCGCTCTCCAGCCAGGTGCGGATGGGGGCGGGCAGCAGGTCCATGTCGGGCAGCTGCCCGGAACCCATGGCCTTGGCGGCACCGGCCTGCTGCTCGGGGGTGAGGGTGCCGATGGTGTCCTCGGCGTAGTGGGTGATCCGGGTCGACATCACCGAGCCCAGTGCGGAGACGCCCACCGCGCCGCCGAGGGACCGGAAGAAGGTGACGACCGAGCTGGCGGCGCCCAGCTCGTGCGGGGCGACCTGGTTCTGCGTGGACAGCACGAGGTTCTGCATCATCATGCCGACGCCGAGACCCATGACCGCCATGTAGACGCCGATCTTCCAGTAGTCGGTGTCGTAGCGCATGGTGCCGAGCAGACCCAGACCGGCCGTCAGCAGCAGACCACCGCTGACCAGCCAGGCCTTCCACTTGCCGGTCTTGGTGATGATCAGACCGGAGACGGTGGAGGAGACGAACAGACCGGCGATCATCGGGATCGTCATGACACCGGACATCGTCGGGGACTTGTCCCGGGCCAGCTGGAAGTACTGGCTGAAGAACACGGTGCCCGCGAACATCGCGATACCGACGAACAGCGACGCGACCGAGGCCAGCGTGATGGTGCGGTTGCGGAACAGGTGCAGCGGGATGATCGGCTCGGCGGCCTTCGTCTCGACGAACAGGAAGACGAGGGCGAGCAGGAGCGCGCCGCCGACCATCGTGTACGTCTGCCACGACAGCCACTCGTACTTGTCGTCGGCGAAGGTCACCCAGATGAGCAGCAGGCAGACCGCGGCGGTGATGAAGAAGGCGCCGGCCCAGTCGACCTTCACCTTGCGCTTGCTCTCCGGCAGGTGCAGCGTCTTCTGCAGCACCACCAGCGCGATCAGCGCGAACGGCACACCGACGTACAGGCACCAGCGCCAGCCCAGCCAGTCGGTGTCGGTGATGACACCGCCGACCAGCGGACCGCCGACCGTCGCGACCGCGAACGTCGCGCCCAGGTAGCCGGAGTAGCGGCCACGCTCACGCGGGGAGATCATCGCGGCCATGATGATCTGGGCGAGGGCCGTCAGACCGCCCGCGCCGAGACCCTGGATGACCCGGGCGCCGATCAGCATCCCGCTGTTCTGCGACAGACCGGCGACGACCGAGCCGACGATGTAGATCAGCAGGGCTATCTGCACCAGCGCCTTCTTGCTGACCAGGTCGGCCAGCTTGCCCCAGAGCGGGGTGGAGGCGGTCATCGACAGCAGCGCGGCGGTGACGACCCAGGTGTACGCGCTCTGTCCGCCGCCGAGGTCCTGAATGATCTCGGGCAGGGCGTTGGAGACGATCGTGGAGGACAGGATGGCGGCGAACATGCCGAGCAGCAGCCCGGAGAGCGCCTCCATGATCTGCCGGTGGGACATGGATGCGCCGCCGGCGGAGTGGGCGCCGTGGGCGCCTCCGCCGTGCTTGGCGTGAGCCCGCACACCGGCTGGTGTGGTCGTTGCCATGGGCTTCCTTTACTTACGTCGCTGATGCGGGTGTACGGGTGGTGGGGGCCGTGCGCTGCTCGGCCTCCGGCGGTGCGGGGGGCCGCACCGGCGGCCGGGGCGGAGCGGCCCGGCAGTCGTCGAAGCTCGCCCGCAGCCGGGCCATGAGCTGGATGAGCCGGCCGACGTCGTCGTCGGACCAGTCGCTCAGCCGCTCGGCGAGCAGCCGGGTGGTCCGTTCGGACAGTTCGTCCAGCTGGGCTTCCCCGGCCGGGGTGAGGTGCAGGATGCGGGAGCGCTTGTCCGCCGGGTCGGGGGACCGCTGGATCCAGCCGCGCTCGGCGAGGTGCGTGACATGGCGGCTGGTGACCGACATGTCCACGCTCAGCAGCTCGGCGAGTCTGCTCATACGCATCTCGCCGTGCCGGCCGAGCAGCGTCAGTACGGCAGCGGAGCCGGCGGGGCAGTCGGACGGCAGGATCCGCCCCATCTCCCGCTTCACGGCCCCGAAAGCACTGAACTGACGCACGAGCTCCTCGTACTGCGCCTGCTCGGCCATGTGGCATCTCCCGCTTCTTTGTTGCTTAGAGCAACCATAGGAATGGATGGTTGCCGCAGGCAAACTAAAACGGGCATGCGGGGCATAAAAACTTGGCAAAGGCAAGTATTGGCGGGTGTAAAGACGCAGGTCGCAGAGCCGGCCTTGGGCCGGACCCGGTGTCTTCGCTAGGGTCTCGGGACATGGCCAACACCCAGAACCCGCAGGGCAACCACGACCCCGCAGGCAGCACCCAGATGTTCCGCGCGTTCGTCGACGAGGCGCCCCAGACCCGGCAGCAGCCGTCCGCCCCGGCGGGCCCCCGTATCGGTCTGATCGTCGGCGTCGTCGTCGCCGTGGCGATCGTCGCCGCCGTCGCCTGGCTGGCGCTGAAGTAAAGGCGCGCCGCCGCGCCCTCACTCCCCCTGGACGGACACGTCCCGCGTCTCGATGTGCATGCCGAGCGGCACTCTCCAGGCGTCGACGCACACCGTCCAGGCCCGTTCCTTCCGCGTGCCGGCCTCGATCGGCACCGGGAGCTCCTCGGTGCTCTCCACGGTGCCCCAGTCGACCCCCAGTGCGCCGATGACGTGCGTCCCGAAGGTCACCGTGCCGTCGCGCACCGCCGTACCGCCGGTGTTCCGGAAGGCGACGGTCACCTCCTCGCACCACCGCTTGTCCGTCCCGTCCCGCGCGACGACCGCGGCGCTCAGCTCGGCGGGTGCGGGAGGGGGTGGCGCAGGGGCCGGGGGCGATGACGTGGGCGTCGGTCCCGGTGCCGGCCCCGGTGCCGGTCCGGGTGCCGGCCGCGCGGTCCGGGGCGGCGCCGGCGGTGGTGAACCTTCCGGCCGCGGCTCCGGCCCCGAGTCCCGCTCCGGTGACGTACTCGGACCGTCCCCCTGATCAGACCTCGCCGCTGACGCCCCCGACGCTCCGTCAGGGCCGGGCCCGGGTGCCGTGGCGCCGGACGAGGCGTCCCCGCCCCCGTCGAGCGGCACCAGCCGCACCCCCTCCGTCGGCCTCACCCCCGTGGAGCTCCCGCCTCCGGGGCCGCCCCCGGCCGCGCCAACAGCCACGCGCCCTTCACGCGTCCCGTCACCACCGCACGCGCCCAGGATCACGCCCAGGCACACGACGGCCGCCGATGCGCCGGTCAGGGCGCCTCGGCGGCCACGAGTCCATGTCGTTCGAAGCGATGCCCGAAGCATCGGGCCATGGTGACTGACGCCGCGTCAGATCAGAACGGTCGATCGAGAACCGTCGATCGAGAACCGTCGGTCGAGAACCGTCAGTCCGAGATGAGCCCTTCCCTCAGCTGCGCCAGCGTGCGCGTCAGCAGGCGGGACACATGCATCTGGGAGATGCCGACCTCCTCGCCGATCTGCGACTGGGTCATATTGGCGAAGAAGCGCAGCATGATGATGCGGCGCTCGCGGGGCGGCAGCTTGGCCAGCAGGGGCTTCAGGGACTCGCGGTACTCCACGCCCTCCAGCGCCGAGTCCTCGTAGCCGAGCCGGTCGGCCAGGGAGCCCTCGCCGCCGTCGTCCTCGGGGGCCGGTGAGTCGAGGGAGGAGGCGGTGTACGCGTTGCCGACCGCGAGGCCGTCGACCACGTCGTCCTCGGACACGCCGAGCACGGTGGCGAGTTCGCCGACCGTGGGGGAGCGGTCCAGCTTCTGGGAGAGCTCGTCGCTGGCCTTGGTCAGGGCCAGGCGCAGTTCCTGGAGCCGGCGCGGCACGCGCACCGACCACGACGTGTCGCGGAAGAACCGCTTGATCTCACCGACGACGGTCGGCATCGCGAACGTCGGGAACTCCACGCCCCGTTCGCAGTCGAACCGGTCGATGGCCTTGATCAGGCCGATGGTGCCGACCTGGACGATGTCCTCCATCGGCTCGTTGCGGGAGCGGAACCGGGCGGCCGCGTAGCGCACGAGGGGGAGGTTGAGCTCGATCAGGGTGTCCCGGACGTAGGCGCGCTCGGGGCTGTCCTCGTCGAGTGCGGCGAGCCGCAGGAACAGGGAGCGGGACAGGGTGCGGGTGTCGATGGCCTCCGGCGCCGTCGGGATGGCCGGGGCCGGCACGGCCTCGAGCGCCGTAACGTCGTCGAGCACGTCGGGCTCGACGGTCGCTGCCTCGCTCTTCGTGAGCGTGAGCACCTTCGAGCTGCCCTGGTCTGCGGACATGCCACCCCCTTTGGGTCGCGGGACGGTCGCGGCGGACGCTCCCACCGGGGAACGCAGCCTTCACCTGAATACCGGAGCCGGGGCACCGGCAAACGCGCTTCCCGCAGAATGTCACATGTCGGCAACACGCTGTAGTGACATGTCGACATGCAAGACGCGAATCCGCCCTGGAAACAAGGGGTCTGACGGGCTTTCGGCGCCGTTTCACCGGCAACGGCCCAGGTGAGCGATTCGCCCGCCACGGTGACCGATGGATCAGGTTTTCGGTTGTGCGCCGGTTCGATTCAGCAGGCCCGCAAACGGCTCCATACGGGCGTCACGCGCGTCCCAGGTCTCTCAGGCCTCTCCGGGCCTCTTCAGGCCTCGATGCGGTTCGCCGACCGCAGCCGCTGGAAGCTGCGCGCCAGCAGCCGGGACACGTGCATCTGGGAGACGCCGAGCTCCGCGCTGATCTGCGACTGGGTGAGGTTGCTGTAGTAGCGCAGGAGAAGGATGCGCTGTTCGCGTTCCGGAAGTTGCACCAGCAAGTGCCGGACGAGGTCCCGGTGCTCCACGCCGTCCAGGGCGGGATCCTCGTACCCGAGCCGGTCGAGGAGGCCCGGCAGTCCGTCGCCCTCCTGGGCCGCCTCCAGCGAGGTGGCGTGGTACGACCGCCCGGCCTCGATGCAGGACAGCACCTCGTCCTCGGTGATCCGCAGCCGCTCGGCGATCTCGGCGGTCGTCGGGGAGCGGCCGAAGGCCGTGGTCAGGTCCTCGGTGGCGCTGTTGACCTGCACCCACAGCTCGTGCAGCCGGCGCGGTACGTGGACGGTGCGCACGTTGTCGCGGAAGTACCGCTTGATCTCGCCGACCACGGTCGGCATCGCGAAGGTCGGGAACTGCACTCCCCGGTCCGGGTCGAAGCGGTCGATGGCGTTGATGAGCCCGATGGTGCCGACCTGGACGACGTCCTCCATGGGTTCGTTGCGGGAGCGGAAGCGGGCGGCCGCGTAACGGACGAGTGGCAGGTTGGCCTCGATCAGCGCCCCGCGCACCCGGTCGTGCTCCGGCGTGCCCGGCTCTAGCTCCTTGAGCTGGGCGAAGAGCACCTGGGTGAGGGCCCGGGTGTCGGCACCGCGGCTGCGCGGTGCGGCTTCCTGGGGCGGCGCAGTACTGGCCGACACGGTCAACGCCACCTCTTCATCGGTCAACTCATCCGTCAACTCATCCGTCAAAAGCGGTCATAGCATCACAAGACATGTGCACTGTGTGCAAGCACCCCATAACACCGTGTTGGGGGATGAGTTGGGGCATATGGCAGCGAAAAGCCCCCCGCCTGGACGGCGGAGGGCTCGGCCGGGAAGGGGCTCGCGGCTCAGTACTCGTAGTCCGCGATCACCCAGGTGGCGAACTCCTTCCAGAGCGCCACGCCCGCCTGGTGCTCCGGGTGCTCCACGTACCGGCGCAGCGCGTCGGCGTCGTCGAAGCCCGAGTTGATGGCGAAGTCGTAGGCGATGGGCCGGTCGCTGAGGTTCCAGCCCAGCTCCCAGAAGCGGATCTCCGGGATCTTGCCGTCGAGGGCGCGGAACGCCTCGACTCCCTTCACCACACGCGGGTCGTCGCGGTCGACACCCTCGTGGAGCTTGAAGAGGACCAGGTGGCGGATCATGACTTTCCTCCGTTGGCGACCCACGTCGCGAAGTCGCCGAGGGCCTTGGCGGCGTCCGAAATGCCTTCGAAGCCTATCTGCACGTAGTCGGCGGCCTTGGCCGGGTCCGTGATGATCACGTACAGGACGAAGACCACGACCAGATAGACGGCGATCTTCTTGGCGTTCACCGCCACCGCGGCCTCCCCTGTGACTGCCGTGCCCCGAGGGGCCCCTGTTGCCGGCGGTGAGTGTAACTGCCACCCCGTCACTCACATCGTATTTAAGGACTTACGGCCCTGATGTAGGGGCCCTTCGCCGGTCCGCGGGCCGGGCCGGCGGCGCAGGATGGAGCTGTGCCCCGCCGGATCCGGCAGGAGACCGCGGGGAACCGGGACCGACCCCTCTGCGGGGTACGCCGCGCTGCCTCCCCGTGGACGCGGCGTACTGCGGGTCGGCCCCCAGCGGGGGAGGCGGCTGAATCCCCCGTAGCCGCCTCCCCCGGCCCCGGACGCGAAGAGCCTCCGGACGCGAAGAACCCCCGGACGCACAAAGGGCCCCGTCTTTCGACGGGGCCCTTCTCAGCGGTAGCGGAGGGATTTGAACCCTCGGTGACTTGCGCCACACTCGCTTTCGAGGCGAGCTCCTTCGGCCGCTCGGACACGCTACCGAGGGAGACCTTACAGCACGCCGGGCCATGCTCTGAAATCCGTTTCCCGGGAGTCCCCCGCGCACGGGGGCTCAGCGGGCGCGGAAGAAATCCGTGAGCAACCGCGCGCACTCCTCGGCGAGGACGCCCTCGACGACCTCGGGGCGGTGGTTGAGCCGCCGGTCGCGGACGACGTCCCACAGGGAGCCGGCCGCGCCCGCCTTGTCGTCCCGGGCGCCATAGACCACCCGGTCGACCCGGGACTGCACGAGGGCTCCCGCGCACATCGTGCAGGGCTCCAGCGTGACCACCAGGGTGCAGTCGGCCAGCCGCCACTCGCCGAGCCGCGCGGCGGCCCGGCGGATCGCCAGGACCTCCGCGTGCGCGGTCGGGTCGCCGGTGGCCTCGCGCTCGTTGTGCCCGGTCGCGAGGACCGTCGTGCCGTCCGGGGCGAGGAGCACCGCGCCGACCGGGACGTCTCCGCCCCGGGCGGCCTTGTGCGCCTCGGCCAGCGCGAGGCACATGGCGTCCCGCCAGCGGTCGCGCACCGGGTCCAGGGCGCCGGCACCCTCGGGGGCGGTCAGCGGACCGCCTCCAGGACGTCCGCGGCACCGAGGGCGTCGGCGATGGTGCTGAGCGCGTCGCCCTCCAGGGCCAGCAGCTCCTTCGCGTCGATCCCCAGGTCCTCCAGGAGGCCGGGGTCGCCGACCGGGCCGTGCGGCACGGCCTCGGCGGAGCCGCCGTCCTCGGCGTCGTCGTCGGCGTCGCCGTGCTCCGGCTCGCCGTCCTCGGTGCCGTCGAGGTCGAGGGCGTCCAGGTCGGCGTCGTCGTCGCCGGGCTCCCGGCCGAGCAGTTCGTCGGTGAGCAGGATCTCGCCGTAGCTGCTGCGGGCAGCGGCGGCGGCCTCCGAGACGTAGATACGAGGGTCGTCCTCGCCGTCGACCCGGACGACGCCGAACCAGGCGTCCTCCTGCTCGATCAGGACGAGCACCGTGTCCTCGTCGGGAGAGGCTTCCCGGGCCAGGTCGGCCAGATCCGACAGGGTTTCCACATCGTCGAGCTCTGTGTCGCTCGCTTCCCACCCGTCTTCGGTGCGCGCGAGCAGTGCGGCGAAGTACACCGTGACTCTCCCACTGGTCATAGGCGTGCCGGTTGGGGGTCCCCCCGGCGGAGGTTACGGGCGGGGAGTCGAGGGCTCCGAGCCCCACCCACTCGGAATCGTGGCAGAAACAAAGCGTTCAGGGGACGTCTTCGGCTCCCTGTGTCCGGCTGTTTTGATCGCACGTCCACGAACGACTCACCAGCACACTCGTTGCCGCCACCTGCGGATCGTACGCGGCTTTCGGCGCCGCCCACGCATGCCCACTCCCACAACACCGGTGCGCCGCGCGGATCTTCCGGGCGGGCCCAGGGCGGTACGGCTACCAGCGGAACGTTCGCATACGCATCGCGTGGCGCAGTCTGGCGGCCTTCGCGCGACGGGGCTGGACGCGGTCACGAAGTTCCCGGGCCTCGGCGAGTTCCCGCAGGAATCGCGCTCGCCGACGGCGGCGCTCGGCGTCGGTCTCCGGGCGCGATCCGTCGTCCGCCGGGTCGGGCGCGGGCAGGTCCGGCAGCTCAGGCACAGGCACACCTCCCAGTCCGTCCCTTCACTTTCCCCCGGACGGCGGGTTTGACGCCAGCGTGCGACGACGGAAGGGGACGGCGGGCGACGAGCGGAAGGGGACGGCGGGCGCGGTTACTGTTAGGTCATGCGTCTCCACGTCGTCGACCACCCCTTGGTCGCCCACAAGCTCACCACGCTGCGCGACCAGCGCACCGACTCCGCGACCTTCCGCCGTCTCGCCGACGAGCTGGTCACCCTGCTCGCCTACGAGGCCACGCGCGACGTGCGCACCGAGCAGGTCGACATCCAGACGCCGGTCGCCCGGACCACGGGTGTGAAGCTGGCCCGTCCGCGCCCGCTGGTGGTGCCGATCCTGCGTGCCGGGCTCGGCATGCTGGACGGCATGGTGCGGCTGCTGCCGACCGCCGAGGTGGGCTTCCTCGGCATGATCCGCAACGAGGAGACGCTGGAGGCGTCCACGTACGCCACCCGGATGCCGGAGGACCTGTCCGGCCGCCAGGTGTACGTGCTGGACCCGATGCTGGCCACGGGCGGCACCCTGGTCGCGGCGATCCAGGAGCTGATCAAGCGCGGCGCGGACGACGTGACCGCCGTGGTGCTGCTGGCCGCCCCGGAGGGCGTGGAGGTCATGGAGCGCGAGCTGGCCGGCACGCCGGTGACGGTCGTGACCGCCTCGGTCGACGAGCGCCTGAACGAGCACGGCTACATCATCCCGGGCCTCGGCGACGCGGGGGACCGGATGTACGGGGCGGCCGAGTAGGCGGCCTCTTCGGGCTCCGGGGCATATCCATCCAGGCCCCGGCCCATCGAGGCCCCGGCCCATCCAGGCCCCGGCCCATCGAGGCCCGGCCCATCTAGGCCCCGGCCTGTCCAGACCCCGGCCTATTCAGGCCCCGGTCACTCCAGGCCTCAGCAGGTCTTCTTCGGCCCCGTCGACATCGGCTCGGGCGCGCTTAGCGCGGCCAGTGCCTTGTCGGCGGCCGGCCGCGGCGCCAGGGCTTTGAACGCGTCGCCCAGCACGAGGTCGACGGTGGTGCCCTGGCGGGCGGCGTCGGTGCGGCGCTCGGCCGCCGGGAGCTGGGTGGCGAGCACCGGCAGCGAGGTGTTGAGGGCGGCGGCGGGGCCCAGCAGCATCCCGGTGCCCTTGACCTTCTTGTCGTACTCCTTCGGCGCGTTCCCCACGTCGCCGATGCGGAAGCCGCGCTTCTTCAGCTCGTCCGCGGTCTCCTTGGCGAGGCCGGTGCGCGTCGTGGCGTTGAGGACGTTCACGGTGATCGTGCCCGGCTTCGGCACCGCCGCGGGCTTGTCCGCGGCGGGTGAGGGGCTCGCCTTCTTCGCGCAGTCGGCCTTGGGCCCGGCCGCGGAGGCCTTCCCGCTGTTGCCGGTGAAGACGTCGATCAGCTGGAGCGTGCCCCAGCCGAGCATGCCGAGGACGGCGGCGGAGGCGGCGGCGAGGAACACGAGCCTGCCGCGTCGGCGGGGCCGGCGCATCCGCGGGTACTTGTCCCCCGTGATCCGGTACTGGCCGCCCATGCCTGGGGGAGTCAGCATGCTCATGGGCGCAGCGTAGTGCGCCTGGACGACGATGCCTATTAGATGATCACTCGACGCCGCGCGGGGCATCGGGAAAGAACCCGAAAGGGCCAAAGGCGGGCCCTGCGGGCGGATCAGTCCAGTTCGAGCACGCGCGCGTGCAGCACCTGGCGCTGCTGGAGTGCCGCGCGGACCGCGCGGTGCAGGCCGTCCTCCAGATAGAGGTCGCCCTGCCACTTCACGACGTGCGCGAAGAGGTCGCCGTAGAAGGTGGAGTCCTCGGCGAGCAGCGTCTCCAGGTCGAGCTGCTGCTTGGTCGTCACGAGCTGATCGAGGCGGACCGGGCGCGGCGCGACGTCCGCCCACTGCCGGGTGCTTTCCCGGCCGTGGTCGGGGTACGGCCGGCCGTTTCCGATGCGCTTGAAGATCACACGGAAAGCCTACCGGTCCTGACGTTCCGGGCGCAGCCATGAAGAGCGAGTGCGACGCTGGAAAAGATGCCGTGAATCAGGGCGAAACGGACGGGGGCTGAGAGGGAAGGCCTGACATGAGCGACCGTGAGACCCTGCCCGGCGCCACCGCGCCCGAGGCGCCCGGCGGCGCGCCCGCGCTCCCGGAGGAGGCCCTGAAGATCGCCTCCGGGTACGCCTTCGCCGGGCCCGCCCTGGACCTGGGAGCCCTGCTCTGGGGCGGCGTGTGCCTGCCCGACGCGCAGGTCCGCATCCCGCTGCCGATGCTCAACCGGCACGGCCTGGTCGCGGGCGCCACCGGCACGGGCAAGACCAAGACGCTCCAGCTGATCGCCGAGCAGCTGTCCGCGCAGGGCGTCCCGGTGTTCCTCGCCGACGTCAAGGGCGATGTCTCCGGGATCTCCGCGCCGGGCGTGGCGGGCGACAAGGTCCGCTCGCGCGCCGCCGAGGTGCACCAGCGGTGGACGGCGACCGGCTTCCCCGCCGAGTTCTACGCGCTCGGCGGCATCGGCCACGGCATCCCCGTACGGGCCACGGTCACCAGCTTCGGCCCGGT
Source organism: Streptomyces sp. TSRI0107 (assembly GCF_001905845.1). Taxonomy (GTDB): domain Bacteria; phylum Actinomycetota; class Actinomycetes; order Streptomycetales; family Streptomycetaceae; genus Streptomyces. Next base: position 12,641 of record NZ_LIVZ01000020.1, read on the forward strand.
GCTGCTGTCGAAGGTGCTCGGGCTGAACCGGACCCAGGAGCAGTCCCTCGGCCTGGTCTTCCACTACGCCGACCGGAAGGGCCTGGAACTGCTCGACCTGAAGGACCTCGCGGCGGTCGTCGCCTTCCTCACCTCCGACGAGGGCAAGGCCGAGCTGAAGACCCTCGGCGGGCTGTCCCCGGCCACGGCCGGGGTGATCCTGCGCTCGCTGACCGCGTTCGAGGCGCAGGGCATGGGGGACTTCTTCGGGGAGCCTGAGTTCGACACCGCGGAGTTCCTGCGGACGGCGGAGGACGGGCGGGGCGTGGTCTCCGTCCTGGAGCTGCCCGCCGTACAGGACGAGCCGCGGCTGTTCTCCACGTTCCTGATGTGGCTGCTGGCCGATCTCTTCCACGATCTGCCCGAGGTCGGCGACGCGGACAAGCCGAAGCTGGTGTTCTTCTTCGACGAGGCGCATCTGCTGTTCGACGACGCGTCCAAGGCGTTCCTGGAGTCGATCACGCGGACCGTGCGGCTGATCCGCTCCAAGGGGGTCGGGGTCTTCTTCGTCACCCAGACCCCGAAGGACGTGCCCGCCGACGTCCTCGCCCAGCTCGGCAACCGCGTCCAGCACGCGCTGCGCGCGTTCACACCGGACGACCAGAAGGCGCTGACGGCGACGGTGCGCACCTTCCCGGACTCGGCGTACGACCTGGAGGAGCTGCTGACCGGCCTCGGCACGGGGGAGGCGGTGGTGACGGTGCTGAGCGAGAAGGGCGCGCCGACGCCGGTCGCCGCGACCCGGCTGCGGGCGCCGGAGTCCCTGATGGGCCCGGTCGAGCCGGCCGTGCTGGAGCGGGCGGTGACGGGGTCCCCGCTGTTCGAACGTTATGCACAGGCTGTGGACAGGGAGTCGGCGTACGAGAAGCTCCAGCGGCGGCCGGAGACCGAGCAGCCTGAGCAACCCGAACGGCCCGAGCCGGAATCCCGGCGGGAGAAGCGGCCGCGGGAGGAGCCGTCCGTCGTCGAGCAGGTCGTCGGCAGCGGCATGTTCAAGTCCCTGGCCCGTTCGATCGGCACCCAGATCGGCCGCGAGATCACCCGTTCCCTCTTCGGTACGGCCCGGCGGAGGCGTTAGGCCCGGCCGGACCGTACCGTCGGCTCAGCGGTCCTGCTCGTTCGGCTGGGGCTGCTGCGGCCCGGGCTTCGGCGCGTCCGGCTTCGGGGCGCTGCGCGCGGCCTCCGCGCGCACCAGGGCGCGCAGCACCGCGTAGGGATCTGCGGGCATGTCTGTGCTCCTTGTGTCGTGGTCCTGCCGACTGACCTGGGTTCGGGAAGGCCCGGTCAGCAGCGCAGGACCACGGAGCGCAGGGTGCGCAGGGTGTACGGCGGCGCGGACGGCGGGGCGGCCGGGAGGTGCCCCGGCAGGCAGCGGGCGGGGCCCGTCGCCCCGGTCCGCAGCGGCGGCCGGGGTACGGCGGCCCGCCGGGCGCTGCGCACCACCGGCCGCGGCGCCACCACCACGAGGTCCGCCTCGGCCACCTCACCGGCCGCGACCGGCATCCCGGTGGCCTCGACGTGCGAGCCCGGTATCAGCAGCGCCAGCAGCAGGACGAGCACCCGCAGCCCTGCGCGGCTGCGCGGCAGGCTCGGTGCGGCACTCACGGAAGTCGTCTCCCCGGCAGGTGTACGGCCTTCATCGCGCGGTCCCCGGGAACCGCCCGCTCGGCGTACGGTCGGCGCCGTTCACAGCTCGTGCGGGACCTGCCGGGCCCGGCCGCGGATGCGCAGGGCGGTGACGATCTCGACGGCTCCGACGGCGACCAGCCAGCAGCCGCCGACGACGGTGAGGACGACGAGCGACTCGAACGGGGAGACGATCAGGACGACTCCGGCGAGGAAGGTGACGACGCCGAGGAGGATCTGCCAGCCGCGGGCCGGCACGCCCGGGTCGGAGGCGGCGGCGATGGTCTGGGCGACGCCGCGGAACAGCCAGCCGATGCCGATCCACAGGGCGAGCAGCAGGATCGACTGCATGGGGCCGCGGAAGCAGAACAGGCCCAGCAGGATCGACACGGTGCCGCTGATGAACGCCAGCACGCGCAGCGCGGTCGTCTTGTGCGTGCCGAACGCGGAGACCAGCTGCAGGACGCCGCTGAGCAGGAGGTAGAGGCCGAAGAGGACGCCCGCGACGCGCAGTGAGGCGTCCGGCCAGACGAGGACCAGGACGCCCAGGACCAGGGACGTGATGCCGGTGAGCAGCACGATCTGCCAGGCGGCGCGGGACAGGGCGTGCAGGGGGCCCTCGAACGGCGGCTCGGGCGCGTGCCCGGCCGCCGGGGGTCTGGAGTGGTGGACCTTCCGGTCGTTGTGATCGGGCCCCCACGGGGAGCCCGACGGTGCCTCGGTCATGGTCCATGCTTGGACCGCGCGCGGACTGCCCGCCACCGGGCGCGGGCCACCCGGATGACACCGGGTCCGGGCCTCGCGGCCTGCGTTACTTCCCGGCCGCCTTGGCGGCCTTCGCCGCCGCCTTCATCTCCTGCTTGTGCGCCCGCACCTTCGCCAGCGACTCCGGGCCGGTGATGTCGGCGACGGAGCGGAACGACTTCGGCTGCCCGTAGTCCCCGGCCGCCTCCCGCCATCCCGTGGGGCGCACCCCGAGCTGCTTGCCCAGCAGGGCGAGGAAGATCTGGGCCTTCTGCTTGCCGAAGCCGGGCAGCTCCTGGAGCCGCTTCAGCAGTTCGGCGCCGCTGCCGACGTCCTTCCACACGGCCTCGGCGTCCCCGTCGTAGTGCTCGACGAGGTACTGGCACAGCTGCTGGATCCGCTTGGCCATCGAGCCCGGGTAGCGGTGCACGGCCGGCTTCTCCGACAGCACGGCGGCGAACGCCTCGGGGTCCTGGGCGGCGATGTCGTGGGCGTCCAGGTCGTCGGCGCCGAGCCGCCGGGCGATCGTCGCCGGACCCTTGAACGCCCACTCCATCGGGATCTGCTGGTCGAGCAGCATGCCGACGAGCGCGGCGAGCGGACTGCGGCCGAGCAGCGCGTCGGCGTCGGGATCCTGGGCGAGGCGGAGGGTGACGTCCATGGACCGATGATCTCGCGTCCGGCGCGGGGGCGCGCGCCCTGGGGTGTGCTGGGTGGGCGCGCGGGCGCGCGTCAGGTCGCTCGCCAGTACCCCAGCGCGTGCATCCGGTCCTTCGGAACGGACAGTTCCTTGCGGACGTACGTCGTGAGGGTGCGGGTGGTCGCGGTGTCGCAGGCGATCCAGACGTACGGGTCCGGGGCGGCCCGCAGCAGCTCGGGCAGCTCGGCCCGGACCTGTTCGGCGAGGCGGGCGCCGGCGTTCTCCCGGGGCACCGTCCGTATCTCGTGCCGGGAGGCGTCGGCACGGCTCGGGAGCCCGTCCGGCTCGCCCTCGAACCACACCGTGGCCGGGGTGGCCGCGAACTCCTGGAAGAGGGAGTTGAGCGCGGGCAGCGACGCCGGGTCGCCGATCGCGAAGACGTGCGAGGGCTCGGGCCGGGGCCGCTGGAAGCCCGTGCCCTGGACCGTCGCCTCGATGGTGTCCCCGGGCTTCGCCGCCCGCGCCCAGTCGCTGGCGCACCCCTCGTGGAGTGCGAACTCGAGGCTGAAGGTGCCGGCTTCCGGGTCGGGGTCGACGAGGGTGTAGGCCCGCTGGTGGGGCTTGCCCGCGTTCTCGAACCAGAGCCGGACCCACATGGTGGGGTGGACGCCGGTCGCGGCGAGCAGTCCGCCGTCGGTGAGGTGGAGCCGCCGGTAGTCGTCGGTGACGTCCTCCGCCCCGGTCACGGTGAGGACGAAGTCCTTCGCGCGCATCAGTTTCAGGACCGCGCCCTGCCAACCGTGCCCCTGCCCCATGGCGCTCCTCCACACGTCGCGTACGATTCCGCCACCACTCAGTTAGGCAAGGCTAACCTAAAGCATGGAAAGGGGTACAGGGGTGACCACCGAGAGGGACGGGATCCACGGGCTCTACCGGGACGCCTGGGGCATCCCGCATCTGCGGGCCGGCAGCGCACCGGAACTCGCCCGCGCCCAGGGCCGGGTCACCGCCCTCGACCGCGCCTGGCAGCTGGAGGTCGAACGCCACCGCGCCCAGGGCACCTCCGCCGCCTTCCTCGGCACCGAATCCCTCGCCTGGGACATTCTCGCCCGCCGTGCCCGCCTCGCCGACACCGCCCGCCGCTGCTTCGACGCGCTGGCCGAACGGGACCCGGAGTCGGCGGAGTTCGTACAGGCGTACGTCGACGGCGTCAACGACGGTCTCGCGGCAGGTGCCCGCCGCGCCCCCGAGTTCGCCGAGACCGGCCTGGCCCCCGGCCGTTGGGAGCCCTGGACCCCGTTCGCCGTCTGGCTGTCCACCCACGTCCTCTTCGCCGGGTTCCCCGCGAAACTCTGGCGCGCGCACGCCGCACGGCACCTCGGTCCGGAGGCCGTCGGCCTGTTCGCCACCGACGGCCCCGGCACCTCCGGCAGCAACGGCTGGCTGGTGTCCGGCGAGCGGACCGTCACCGGACAGGCCGTCATCGCGGGCGACCCGCACCGCTGGATCGAGGACCCCGGCGTCTACCAGCAGATCCACCTGTCCTGCCCGGAGTTCGACGTCGTCGGCCTCGCCGTGCCCGGCGTCCCCGGCATCGCCCACTTCGGCCACACCGGCACCGTCGCCTGGGCCATCACCAACGCCATGGCCGACTACCAGGACCTCTACGAGGAGCGGCTGCGCCGCACCGGAGCGGGCGTGGAGGCCCTCGGACCCGACGGCATCTGGCGGCACGCCACCCGGCACACCGAGTACGTCGACGTGCGGGGCGAGGAACGCGTGCCCGTCGAGGTGATCGAGACCGACCGCGGTCCCGTCGTCGCGGGCGGCCCCGAAGGCCTCGACGACGGCACCCCGCTCGCCCTCAGCCTGCGCCAGCCGCCCCGCGTCACCGCCGACCTCGGCTTCGGCGCCCTGCTGCCGCTGCTGCGGGCCCGCACGGTGGCCGACGTCGACCGTGCCTTCGACCAGTGGGCCGAGCCGGTCAACGTCGTCCAGGCCGCCGACACCGAGGGCGGCACCCTGCACCGGGTCGCGGGCCGGGTGCCGGAACGCTCCTTCGCCAACCGCCTCGGCCCGGTGCCCGCCTGGGAACCCGGCCACGAGTGGACCGGCTGGCACGAGACGCCCCGCGCGGGCCTCACCGACGGCATCGCCGTCATGGCCAACCAGCGCGGCCCCGCCGCCCCCCTCGGCATCGAGTTCGCCCCGCCGCACCGCGCCGACCGCATCGCCGCCCTGCTCGCCGAGAAGGAGCACTGGGCGGCCGGCGACATGCCCGCGATCCACACGGACACCCACCTCGCCTCCGCCGCGCCCCTCCTGGACCTCCTCGCCGGCCTCGACGGCCTCAGCCCCGAGGTGGAACGGCTGCGTGAGCGCCTGCTGCGCTGGGACCGCCGTATGGACGCGACCAGCGCCGACGCCGCCGCCTTCGCGGCCGTACGGAGCGCGCTCGTCCGCGGCCTCGCCGCCCAACCGGTGTTCGCTCCGCTCACCGACGTGCCCGCCTACCCGGAGGCCCTGCTGCCCTGGCTGAACCTCACCGTGCGCATCGGCTACGCCCTCGAACACCTGCTGCGCGCGCCGGAGCTGTACGGCATCGACCGCGCGGCACTGGCCCGCGAGGCGCTGGAGGAGACCGCCGCGCGGCCGCCGCGGGGCACTTGGGGTGACACCCACCGCCTCGCCCCCTGGCGGGCCCTGACCACCACCTCGTTCGCGGAACCAGGCCTGTCCGGCGACCACGACTGCGTGCTGTGCACCTCCGCCGTCCCCGGCCTCACCGACCTCGCCGCGCGCGGCCCGGCCGCCCGCTACGTGTGGGACCTGGCCCGACGCGAGGACAGCCGGTGGGTGGTGCCGTTCGGCGCGTCCGGTGTGCCCGGCTCGCCGCACCACCGCGATCAACTCCCCCGATGGGTCGAGGGAGAACTCGTCCCGGTCGTCACCGACTGGGACCAGCTCATGAGGGAAACCGATGTCTGACCCGTATGTTTCACGTGAAACCGTCCACGAGGAGACGGTCGCCGGCTTCGGCACCGTCCGCGTCATCCCCCTCGACGCCAAGGGTGACGCCGAGCTGATCCACGGCTGGGTCAGCGAGGAGCGGGCTTCCTTCTGGGGCATGAACGACCTGACGAAAGACCAGGTCGCCGACGTCTACGTCCACTTGGACAGCCTCGACACCCACCACGCCTTCCTCCTCGTCAAGGACGGCGTCCCGGCAGCCCTGCTCCAGACCTACGACCCGGAGGCCGACCGGGTGGGCGAGTGCTACCCGGTCGAACCCGGGGACATCGGCATCCACCTGCTCCTCGCACCCGCCCCGGCGGACGGCGCGCGGGCCGGCTGGACGGCGCGGCTGACGATGGCCATCACCGGGTACGTCTTCCGCGCGCTCGGCCGGCAGCGGATCGTCGTCGACCCGGACGTCCGCAACGACAAGGCGATAGCCCGCTTCGTGAAGCAGGGCTTCGTGGCGGGCCCGGCGGTCGTGCTGCCGGAGATCGATCTGCCGGAGGTGCACCTGCCGGAGAAGCGGGCACAACTGGCCTTCCTCAGCCGGGAGGTAGCCTTCCCGGGGTGACCCCGGACCACGAGACCACGTCACCCACTCCCGAAGCCCTCGTCGCCCACTACGGACTCGAACCGATCCCGCGCGAGGGCGGACTGTTCCGGCGCACCTGGGCCGGGCCCGAACGCCCGGACGGCCGCCCCGAGGGCAGCGCGATCATCGCCCTGCTCACCCGGGACGACCACTCCGCGCTGCACCGCCTCCCCGCCGACGAGACCTGGCACTTCTACCTCGGCGACCCACTGGAACTCCTGCTGCTCGCCCCCGACGGCGGCACCCGCACCGCCGTGCTCGGCGCGGACGTCCTGGGCGGCCAGCACGTCCAGTTCACCGTGCCCGCCGGCACCTGGATGGGCGGCCGGGTCGCCGCCGGCGGCTCCTGGACGCTGTTCGGCTGCACCATGGCCCCCGGCTTCACCTACGCCGACTACGAGCACGGCGAGTCCGCCGAACTCACGGCGCGCTACCCGGCGCAGGCCGCGCGGATCATGGAACTCTGCCGCCCATGAGGCTCCTGGAAGGCCAGACCGCCCTGGTCACCGGCGCGGGCGGCGGCATCGGCCGGGGCATCGCGCTGCAGTTCGCCGAACACGGCGCGGCGGTCGCCGTGCACTGCCGTACGGCGGTGGAACAGGCGCGGGCCGTGGCCGGCCGCATCCACGGCCTGGGCGGCCGGGCCGTCGTCCTGCGCGGCGACCTCACCGACGAGGACGCGTGCCACCGTGTCGTCCGCGACGCCGCCGAATGGGCCGGCGGACGGCTCACCGCGCTGGTCAACAACGCGGGCGTGCAACCGGTGCGCGAACTGGCCGGGATGACCGCCGAGGAGTGGCGGACCGTCGTGGACACCAACCTGGGCAGCGTGTTCGCGTGCACACAGGCGGCCGTGGACGTCATGGGGGAGGGCGGCTCGGTGACCCACATCGCCTCCATCGAGGCGAGCGCCCCGGCCCCGGCCCACGCCCACTACAGCGCCTCCAAGGCGGCCGTCGTGATGCACGCCCGCGCGGCGGCCCTGGAGTACGGCCCCCTCGGCATCCGCGTCAACACCGTCTCGCCCGGCCTGATCGACCGCGAGGGCCTGGCGGAGGCCTGGCCGGACGGCGTACGACGCTGGCGGCAGGCCGCACCGCTGGGCCGGCTGGGACGGCCGGAGGACATCGGGGACGCCTGCGTGTTCCTGGCCTCGCCGCTCGCGTCCTGGGTGACCGGACACGACCTCGTGGTGGACGGCGGGGTGACGGCCCGGCCGACCTGGTGAGCCGACTGAACATCCGGAGCCCGGCGTCCGTACTCCTCCCGAAGGGCAGGCGCGGACACCGGGAGTACGGATCTGATGCACACGGGCGGACGACCGCGCTGCCGGCCGGCGCTGACGGCGGTACTGCTGATCCTGCTCCTCCTCGGCTCCGCCGCCCCCGCCTCCGCGCACGCCGCCCTCGCCGGCACCGACCCCCGCGACGGCACCGTCCTGAAATCGGCGCCGCGCGCCCTCACCCTCGACTTCACCGAGTCCGTCGGCCTGCTCGACGGCTCCGTACGGCTCCTCGGCCCCGACAACCGGCGGGTGCACGTCGAGGAGCCGCGCCACGTACCCGGCGGCGACGACCGGGTCCGCGTCACCCTCCCCGACGGCCTGCGCACCGGCACCTACACCGTGGCCTGGCGGGTGGTCTCCGCCGACAGCCACCCCGTCTCCGGCGTCTTCACCTTCTCCGTCGGCAAGGCCACCCGCACCACGGCCGCACCGGACACCGGCCCGCCCGAGCACCCGGCGACCAAGGCCCTGCACACCCTCGCCCGCCACCTCGCGTACCTCGCCGCCGCCCTCCTCCTCGGCACGGCCGCCTTCATCGCCTTCTGCCGCCCACCCGACCCCCGCCCGCTGCGCCGCCTGCTCGTCACCGGCTGGTGGGCCCTGCTGCTGTCCACCCTCGCCCTGCTGTTGCTGCGCGCCCCGTACGAGACGGGCACGGCACCCTGGACGGCCTTCGACCCCGCCGCCCTCACCCGCACCCTGACCGGCCGCCCCGGCATGGCCCTTCTGGCCCGGGTTGCCCTGCTCCTGCTGCTCGTACGGCTCCCCAGGCGCCCCCTGCCGGCCGTCCACATCCCCCTCGCCGTGGGCCTGGCCCTCACCTGGGCCGCCGCCGAGCACGCCTCCGCGGGGATCCAGGTGCCGGTGGCGATGACGTCCTCGGTGCTGCACCTGCTGGCGACGGCGGCCTGGCTGGGCGGCCTCGCCGCGCTGCTGACCAGCCTGCGCCACGGCACCCTGCCCGCCGGCACCGTGCACCGCTTCTCCCGGCTCGCCTTCGCCTCCGTGACCGTCCTCGCCGTCACCGGCACCTACCAGTCCTGGCGCGGCCTGGGCTCCTTCGACGCGCTCACCGAGACGTCGTACGGCCGCCTCCTGCTCGCCAAACTCGCCGGCGTCGCGCTGCTGCTGGCGGCGGCGGGGGTGTCGCGGCGGCTGATACGGGTGCCGGCGGAGCGGACGGCCGTACGGGAGAGGGTGCCGGAGCCGGTGGGCGGACCGCTTCCCGAGCCGGAGCCGGAGCCGGAGCCCGGGTCCGAGGCCGCTTCCGCGCCGGAGCGTCCGCTCGACCAGCGCCGTCTGCGCCGCTCGGTCCTCGTCGAAGCAGCGCTGGGCGTGGCGGTGCTCCTGATCACCACCCTCCTGACAGGCACCCTCCCGGGCCGCGCCGAGACCGAGGCCGCGGCGGCCGGACAGACGACCGTGCTGCCCCCCACCACGACCACGACCGTCCCCTTCGACGTGGGCACCCCCGGCGGCAGCGGCAAGGTGCAGATCACCCTGGACCCGGCCCGCACCGGCGAGAACTCCGTGCAGGCGGTCGTCTTCGGCGCCGACGGCGGCGTCACCACGGTCCCCGAACTCCGCCTCACCTTCACCCTGCCCGCCCAGGAGATCGGCCCCATCGACGCCGAACTGGCCGACCGCGGCGGCTACTGGGCCACCGACAGCCTCGACCTGCCCGTCCCGGGCACGTGGACCATGAGGACGACCGTGCGGCTGTCGGAGTTCGACCAGGTGACGGTGGCCCGCCCGGTACGGATCAGCTGACCCGGGTCATCCGAACGGCTGACCCCGCCCCGCCTCCCAGGGCCGACAATGAAGGTGTTTGCCCAGCTCAGTGAAGGACGCGGCGAAGGATTCGGCGCGAGAGGCGGTGAAGCCCGTGACGCACGCCCCGGCGGACGACCACGACGTACGGGAGACCGGACGCGACGCCCGCACCGCCCTCGCCGTCGTCATGCACTCCGCCTTCTTCGTGCTGCTCGGCGCCTCCCTCGCCCGCTACCTCGCCCGGCACGGCCCCGAACCCCGCACCCCGTGGATCATCGCCCTGTCCGTGCTGCTGGCCGCGCTGTACGTGCTCGGCCCGGCCCTAGGCGCCCGCCTCACCGCGCGCCGGATGATCTGGCTCGGCGCGGTGGTGGCCGCTTGGGCCGCGCTGGTGGCACTGGCGCCGAGCTTCGCCTGGTGCGCGGTCCCGCTCTTCTACACCGGCCTGCGCACCCTGCCGCTCCGCGCGGCCATCACCCTGGTCGTGCTGCTCACCGCACTCGTGGTGGCGGCCCAGCTGAAACTGGCGGGCTGGGCCGACCCGAACGTGCTCCTCGCACCCCCGGCGGTGGCCGCGATCGCCACCACGGTGTTCGTCACGATGGAACGCCAGTCGGCCCGCCAGCGCGCCCTCATCGACGACCTCGTGCGCACCCGCCGCGTCCTCGCCGCCACCGAGCGCCGCGAAGGCATGCTGGCCGAACGGGAACGCCTCGCCCGGGAGATCCACGACACCGTCGCCCAGGGGCTGTCCAGCCAGCGGATGCTGCTGCAGGCGGCGGACCGGGTCTGGGAGACCGACCCGGCCGGCGCCCGCTCCCACATCCGTACGGCCGCCTCCGTCGCCGAACACAACCTCGCCGAGGCCCGCCGCTTCGTCCACGACCTCACCCCGGCCGACCTCGCGGGCGGCACCGGCATCGGCCGCGCCCTCGCCGCGCTGGCCGAGCGCGAGAGCGACGCCCACCTCACCGTCCGGCTGCACACCGAGGGCACCCCGGCGGCCCCGTTGCCCGCACTGGTCGAATCGGCCCTGCTGCGCATCGCGCAGGGCGCCCTCGCCAACGTCCGCGAACACGCGGCCGCCACCACGGCGACCCTCACCCTGACCTGCCTGGACGACCAGATCGTGCTGGACGTGGCCGACGACGGCCGCGGCTTCGATCCCCGCACCCCCGCCCCCGCACGCGACGTGCGCGGCCACGGCCTCCCCGCCATCCGCGCCCGCCTCCGCCAGCTGGGCGGCACCCTGACGATCGAGTCGGCCCCCGGCGAAGGCACGGTCGTATCGGCCGCGATCCCCCTGACGACCCCCACGGAGCCCCGATGACGGCGACGACCGTACGGATCCTCCTCTGCGACGACCACGCGGTCGTCCGCGCCGGCCTGCGCGCCCTCCTGTCGAGCGCCCCGGACATAGAGGTGACCGGCGAGGCGGCGACAGGCGAGGAGGCCATCGCGCTGACCCGCAAACTGTCCCCGGACGTCGTCCTGATGGACCTCCAGCTCGGCGAGGGCATCGACGGCGTGGAGACGACCCGCCGCATCCTCGCCATGACCGACCCGGCACCCCACGTCCTGGTCCTCACCACCTACGACACCGACGCGGACATCACCCGCGCCATCGAGGCCGGCGCCACCGGCTACCTCCTCAAGGCCGAGCGCCCCGAGGAACTCTTCGCCGCCATCCACGCCGCCGCCCAGGGCCGCACGGCCCTCTCACCCCCCGTCGCGGGCCGCGTCATGGCCCACCTGCGCACCCCGCGCCCCACCCTCACCCCACGCGAACGCGACATCCTCGGCCACCTCGTCCAGGGCCTCACCAACCGCGACATCGCCCGCACCCTCTTCATCAGCGAGGCCACCGTCAAAACCCACCTGCGCCGCATCTACGAAAAACTGGGCGTCACCACACGCGCGGGCGCGGTGGCGACGGCGAAGGAACAGCGACTGATCCCTTGAACACCAGATGAGGCCCCCCGACCGGCGAACTGGTCGGGGCCTTCAGGCCGCCCTGCCGGTCGCCTTTGTTTCGCCTCACGCCCTGCGGCGACGGCCGGTGATCTACGTCACCGCAGTGCGGGCGCTCGACTTCACTACTGGACCGCACACGACGAGGGCCCCGACCGGCGAACCGGTCGGGGCCCTCGTCTGCCCTGCTGGGCGGAGGCGGAGGATACGAGATTCGAACTCGTGAGGGGTTGCCCCCAACACGCTTTCCAAGCGTGCGCCCTAGGCCTCTAGGCGAATCCTCCGCCGGAAACATTACATGACCGAGAGGAGTGCTCGCGAACTCGTTCCCGACCCCTCGCATCAGGTAGCCTTGGCGCAGCCCCTCACGCGGCGCTATCTGACTGAACTCCCCCAGGGCCGGAAGGCAGCAAGGGTAGGTCGGCTCTGGCGGGTGCGTGGGGGGCGCTTGCGTTCCGGGGCGTGGATCTTCGGGCGGGGCAGGTTGTCAGTGGGCGCCTATAACCTCGTAAGCGTGTCGTCTCTCGCGCTGTACCGCCGCTATCGCCCGGAGTCGTTCGCCGAGGTCATCGGGCAGGAGCATGTCACCGACCCGTTGCAGCAGGCGCTGCGGAACAACCGGGTCAATCACGCGTACCTGTTCAGCGGTCCGCGCGGATGCGGCAAGACGACCAGCGCGCGGATCCTCGCCCGCTGCCTGAACTGTGAGCAGGGTCCCACCCCGACGCCCTGCGGGGAGTGCCAGTCGTGCCGGGACCTCGCCAGGAACGGCCCCGGGTCCATCGACGTCATCGAGATCGACGCCGCTTCCCACGGTGGTGTGGACGACGCCCGTGAGCTGCGGGAGAAGGCCTTCTTCGGCCCCGCCTCCAGCCGGTACAAGATCTACATCATCGACGAGGCCCACATGGTCACGTCGGCCGGTTTCAACGCGCTCCTGAAGGTCGTCGAGGAGCCCCCGGAGCATCTGAAGTTCATCTTCGCCACGACCGAGCCCGAAAAGGTCATCGGGACCATCCGGTCGCGTACGCACCACTACCCGTTCCGGCTCGTCCCCCCGGGCACCCTCCGCGACTACCTCGGCGAGGTGTGCCAGAAGGAGGACATCCCGGTCGAGGACGGAGTGCTGCCGCTGGTCGTGCGCGCGGGTGCCGGGTCCGTGCGTGACTCGATGTCCGTCATGGACCAGCTGCTCGCCGGCGCGCGGGAGGAGGGTGTGACGTATGCCATGGCCACCTCCCTGCTCGGTTACACCGACGGGTCCCTTCTGGACTCCGTCGTCGAGGCCTTCGCCACCGGTGACGGCGCCGCCGCCTTCGAGGTCGTGGACCGCGTCATCGAGGGCGGCAACGACCCCCGGCGGTTCGTCGCCGACCTGCTGGAGCGGCTCCGCGACCTCGTGATCCTCGCCGCCGTCCCCGACGCCGTCGAGAAGGGCCTCATCGACGCCCCGGCGGACGTCCTGGAGCGCATGCAGGCCCAGGCCGGCGTCTTCGGCGCCGCCGAGCTGAGCCGTGCCGCCGACCTCGTCAACGAGGGCCTGACCGAGATGCGCGGCGCCACCTCCCCGCGGCTCCAGCTGGAGCTGATCTGCGCCCGCGTCATGCTGCCCGCCGCCTACGGGGACGAGCGGTCCGTCATGGCCCGCCTGGACCGGCTGGAGCGCGGCGTGAACTTCTCGGCGGGTGCCGGCGCGCCCGCCATGGCCTACGCGCCGGGCCCGGAGGCCCACGCTGCCCCCGCCCCGGCCATCCCGCCGGGTGGCGGCGTCGCCGCGGCCCGCGCAGCCGTACGGGGCTCAGGGGCCCCTGTGGCCCCCATACAGGGCCAGGGAACGCCGCCCACGCCCGCCGCACAGCCCCCGGCTCCGGCCCCGGCTCCGGCACCCGCCCCGACCCCTGTGCACGCCCCCAGCGCGCCTCCCGCCGCCCCGCCGCAGCAGCCCGCCCCCACGGAGGCCCCGGCGGCCCCCGCGGCCGCCGCGGCCGCACCCGCTCCCGGCGCCTGGCCCACCGCCACCGCCGCGGGCAGTGGCCGCCGGCCCGGCGGCTGGCCCACCGCCACGTCCCCGGGCAGCGGCGCGAGCCGCCCCCAGGCCGCCGCCCCGGCCCCCGCCCCTGCTCAGACCGCCCCGTCCCCGTCCGCGCCCCCCGCCGCACCGTCTCCCGCCCAGGTCCCCGCACCCGGCGGGCTGGACCCCCGTGCCCTGTGGCCGAACATCCTGGAGGCGGTGAAGAACCGCCGCCGCTTCACCTGGATCCTGCTCAGCCAGAACGCCCAGGTGACCGGCTTCGACGGCACCACGCTCCAGCTCGGCTTCGTCAACGCCGGTGCCCGCGACAACTTCGCGAGCAGCGGCAGCGAGGACGTGCTGCGGCAGGCGCTCGCCGAGCAGTTCAACGTGCAGTGGAAGATCGACGCGATCGTCGACCCGTCCGGCGGTTCCGCACCGACCGGCGGCTCCGGCGCCCCCGGCTTCAGCAGCGGCGGCTACGGCGGCGGAGGCAGCGCGGGTGGCTACGGCGGCGGCCCGGCCACCGGCGGCTACGGCGGTGGCGGTACGGCCGCGCCCCAGCGCCCGGCCCAGCCGCAGCCCGCGGCCCCGCCCGCCCCCAGCGCCTCGGCATCCGTGTCCGCCCCCGCCGCGGCGCCCACCCCCGTGTCTCCGCCGCCACCCGCCCCGGACCCGGCCCCGGTGCCGGTCGCCCCCGAGGACGACATCCCCGAGGACGACGACCCGGACCTCGACGAGTCGGCCCTCTCCGGGCAGGAGCTGATCGTGCGGGAGCTGGGGGCGACGGTGATGGAGGAGTTCACCAACGAGTAGCCCCCGCCGGGCCCCCGCCAGACCCCCGTAGCACCCCTGTCGGGCCCCCCGGACGCCTACCGGTCCCCCCGGACGCCTGCCGGCCCCCGGCCGACGCCTGCCGGTCACGGTCCCCCCGGCGGACGCCTGCCGCCCCCCGGCCGACGCCTGCCGGTCACGGTCCCCCTGGCGGACGCCTGCCGCCCCCCGTCCGACCTCCGTCGGCCCCCCGCCGGACTCCCGTCCGACTCCCGCCGGACTCCCGTCCGCCCCCGCCCAACCCCCGTTTTTGGACAAACCCACAATCCCCCCACCCCCACCCCTTCAGCGGCCCGCACAAACCGCCCCGCCCCGCGCCGGTTAGGCTGACCCCGTGAAGGTCCTCGTCATCGGTAGCGGCGCCCGCGAACACGCCCTGTGCCGTTCCCTGTCCCTCGACCCCGCCGTGACCGCGCTGCACTGCGCACCCGGCAACGCCGGCATCGCCGAGGTGGCCGAACTGCACCAGGTCGACGCCCTCGACGGCGCGGCGGTGACCGCGCTGGCCACGGAGCTGGGCGCCGAGCTGGTCGTCGTAGGCCCGGAGGCCCCGCTGGTCGCGGGCGTCGCCGACGCGGTGCGCGAGGCGGGCATCCCGGTCTTCGGCCCCTCGAAGGAGGCCGCGCAGCTGGAGGGCTCCAAGGCCTTCGCCAAGGACGTCATGGCGGGCGCGGGCGTGCCCACGGCCCGCTCGTACGTTTGTACGAACCCGCAGGAGGTCGACGAGGCCCTCGACGCCTTCGGCGCGCCGTACGTCGTCAAGGACGACGGTCTCGCCGCCGGTAAGGGTGTCGTCGTCACCAGCGACCTCGACCAGGCCCGCGCGCACGCGGCGGCCTGTGTGGGGGCACCTCCCGCGCCTTCCGGGCAGCGGGGGAGGGTCGTCATCGAGGAGTACCTGGACGGCCCCGAGGTCTCCCTCTTCGCCGTCACCGACGGCGAGACCGTGGTCCCGCTCCAGCCCGCCCAGGACTTCAAGCGCGCCCTGGACGGCGACGAGGGCCCGAACACCGGCGGCATGGGCGCCTACTCCCCGCTGCCGTGGGCGGACCCGAAGCTGGTGGACGAGGTCATGCAGACCGTCCTGCAGCCGACGGTCGACGAGATGCGCCGCCGCGGCACGCCGTTCTCCGGTCTGCTTTACGCCGGTCTGGCCATCACCGGCCGGGGCGTGCGGGTCATCGAGTTCAACGCCCGCTTCGGCGACCCGGAGACCCAGGTCGTGCTGGCCCGGCTGAAGACCCCGCTGGCCGGTCTGCTGATGGCCGCCGCGACCGGCAACCTCGGCGACCTGGCGCCGCTGCACTGGAGCGACGAGGCCGCGGTCACCGTGGTCGTCGCCTCGCACAACTACCCCGGCACCCCCCGCACCGGTGACCCGATCACCGGTCTGGACGAGGTGGCCGCCCAGGACGCCCCGCACGCGTACGTGCTGCACGCCGGCACCAGGCGCGACGGCGACGACGTGGTCAGCGCGGGTGGCCGCGTCCTGTCCGTCACCGCGACCGGCGAGGACCTCGCCCAGGCCCGCGAGCGCGCCTACCGGGCGGTCGGCCGCATCCGGCTCGACGGCTCCCAGCACCGCACGGACATCGCGGCGAAGGCGGCGGCAGGCGCGTAAAGCGGCCCCGGACCTCCATCGACACCCGCACCGCACAGGCCCCGGACTCCCAGCGAATCCGGGGCCTGACCCTTGCCCTGCGTCGTTCACCTTTCCCCAAAGCCATTCCATCGAGTGACCGATGCCGTATCCGGCTGACGGGCGGCGACACCCCAACTAGGGTGCGGCGCAAGTGTTCCGGCACTTGGCCCACCGGCATTGCGATGTCAGTCGTGGGTGCCACAGTGGGGGAGTGAGCAACGCCAGGACAGCAACAGCAGCCCGCTTGGGAGGGGGTGAGGTCGGGTCGTGACAGGTATGGGTGTGGAGGCGGGAGCGCAGGCCGCGCGGTCCCGTGCGCTCGCCGTGCTGCGGATACGCAGCCGCGCGCTGGCCGTGGCCCTGCTGCCGGCCGCCGTCGCCGTGGTCCTGCTGGCCGGCGGCTCCACCGGCCGGCTGACGGGGCCGGGCTGGGACGCGGCCCGCTGGGCCGTCTGCGTCGTCGCGCTGCTCGTACTGCTCGCCGCGGGCGGTTTCGCGCTGGTCGTGGCCCGCGCCCGTCCCGCCGTCAGTCCCACGGTCCCGATCGCCGAGCAGGCGGCCCCGGACCTGTACCGGCTGGTGCGCGACCTCGCCGACCGCCTCGACGTGCCGGCCCCCTCGGCGATAGCCCTCACCCCGGACTGCGACAGCTGGCTGGAGGACCGCACCCATCCGGCCCACGGCCCGCCTCCGCCGCCCGACGACCCCGACGAGCCGCCCGGCCTCGGCCGCCGCGTCCACCGGCGTACGCAGGCCGCGCCCGTCCTCGTCATCGGCTCGCCCTTCCTGTGGTGGATGCGCGTCGGCGAGCTGCGCGCCGTCCTCGCCCCGGTCGTCGCCGGTACAGGCCCCTCGGCCCACCCGGACCTGGCCGCGGCCCGGCGCTTTGTGCGGGGGCTGGACGCCGCGGTGGCCGTCGCCTCCGCCCCCGGGCGGGGTCCGCTGACCCGCCTGCCCGGCGCCGGCGTCGGCTGGCTGGCCCGGCTGCTGCTGCGCGGCTGCCGGGAGCACGCCGCCGAGATGGAGCGCGGTGTCGCCGCTGCCGCCGCCGAGCGCGCGCAGGCCGTGGACTACGGACTCCGCATCGTCGCGCAGGAACAGGTCGGCCTGGCGTACGCGGGCTGGGACCGCCTGCTCACC
Organism: Streptomyces sp. TSRI0107; assembly: GCF_001905845.1. GTDB lineage: Bacteria > Actinomycetota > Actinomycetes > Streptomycetales > Streptomycetaceae > Streptomyces. Next base: position 29,956 of record NZ_LIVZ01000020.1, read on the forward strand.
CGGGTCGCGCTGCCCGCCTGGCGGATGGGCCGCTGGCCCTCCCGGCTGGACGCGGGTGTCGTCGCCGCCCTCACCGAACTCTCCCGGCGGGACCGGCTGGCCGAGGGCTTCGCCTCCCGCCTCGGCGAGCGGCCCGCCTGTGACCTGCTGGAGGAGCCCGGCGCGGTGGACGAGGCCGCCTCGCTGCTCGCCGCCCGCCTCTTCCACGGCGGCCCGGCCGAGCAGGGCCCCGACTGGTCCCCGGTGGACTGGCAGGAGTACCCGGAGGAGGTCGTCGACCGCAAATGGCGCACCGACGCGGCCCGGCTGCACCGCGTCCTCGACACCCTCGGCGTCCGCCGCACCGCCCCCGACGCCCAGGGCCCGACCCTGGCCCGCGTACTCGACCACCTCACGGGCCGGCCTCACCGGCCGCATGACCCCCACCAGCCTCACGAGGGCCTGACACCCCAGCCCGGCAGGCACCCGGCCCCCGGCGCCCAGCCGCCCACGGACCCGGCCGCCCCCGCCCCCCGGGACCTGGACCCGGACCTGGACACTCACCTGGACCCGGACCTGGACGACGGCACCGACCCCGACCAGCTCTCCCCGTCCAACCCCCGCTGCGCCGCGCTGGCCGCCGGCCTCACCGACGAGCTCACCCGCGAGGAGGAGACCGCCGCCACCGCCGCACCCCCGACGGCGGCCCCCGCCGCCACCACGCCGGACATCCCGCTCTGGGACGACGGCACCCTCCCGCTCTTCCCCCTCCAGACCCCGCGCACCCCGCGCGAACTGCTCGCCGACCACATCACGGCAATGGTCTGCTGCGCCGCGATGGACACCGCGGGCGCGACTCCCGGCCTGGACTGGCTCGACGGCCCTTCCCTCCTGATCAAGGGCGAACGGGCGGCCGATCTGGCCCCGAAGGTACTGAGCCTCATAGAGGACGGCGATCCGGCCCCGCTCCGCGCCTGGCTGACCGAGGTCGGCATACGCCCGGAGAAGCCGGTACGGCTCGTCTGAGGGCCCTCCCGAGAACCCCCTTTCCCGGAGCCCGCAGTTCCGCTTTCGGTCAATTCGAAACGAACGGTGACGGAGTCCGTGCGTAATGTGATGTGCTGGGACCGAACAGGCACATGGCAAAGGCTTGCGACATACGACAAGCACAAGAACGCCACACCCGATCGCCTCCGCACCACACCGCACACAGGGCACAGCAGCACACCGAAAACGCACCGCAAGCACCGCAAGCAGGCACAAGGCACCGCAGGCACCAGGCACCGCAGGCACCAGGCACCGCAGGCACACGCACCACGGCACACGGGGGCCCAAGGGAGGGGAGCACGGACCATGGGCTCGGACCACATCCGCCGCTGGGAGTCGGGAGCACTCGCGCACGCCGTGACGGACCCCTTCGGCCAGGGCCCGCTCCCCTGGCTGCGCGGCAGCGAGACCTACTTCGACGACACCGGTCACGTCGTCCCCTGGTACGTCGACGTGGACACGGCCCCCGACACCCCCGACGCCCGCCGCAGGACCGGCGCCCGCGTCCCCGCCCCCCGCAGCGCCTCCGGCGCCATCCGCTCCGCCGACGACGTGCGCCGGCAGATCAAGGGCTTCGCCTCCACCGGCGCGGTCGCCCCCGGCGAGGCCGTCGACTTCCACATCACCGTCGACCCGCCCCAGGAATTCGGCGTCGACGTCTACCGCATCGGCCACTACGGGGGCGACGGCGCCGCGAAGATCACCACCAGTCCCCGCCTCTCCGGCATCGTCCAGTCCGCGCCGCTCGCCGCCGACCGCACGGTCTCCTGCCACCACTGGTGGCTGTCCTGGCGGCTCCAGGTCCCGCCGCACTGGCCCATCGGCGCCTACGTGGCCGTCCTCACCACCGCCGACGGCTACCGCTCCCACGTGCCCTTCACGGTCCGCGACGACCGCCCGGCCGACTTCCTGCTGGTGCTGCCGGACGTCACCTGGCAGGCGTACAACCTCTACCCGGAGGACGGCCGCACCGGCGCGAGCCTCTACCACGCCTGGGACGAGGACGGCCGGCTGCTCGGCGAGCGCGACGCCGCGACGACCGTCTCCTTCGACCGGCCGTACGCCGGCGCGGGCCTCCCGCTGCACGTCGGGCACGCCTACGACGTCATCCGCTGGGCCGAGCGCTACGGCTACGACCTCGCCTACGCCGACGCCCGCGATCTGCACGCCGGCCGGATCGACCCCGCCCGCTACCGGGCGCTGATCTTCCCCGGCCACGACGAGTACTGGTCCGTGCCGATGCGCCGCGCCGCCGAGCAGGCCCGCGACCACGGCACCTCCCTGGTGTTCCTCTCCTCCAACTCGGTGTACTGGCAGGTCGAGCTGGGCCCGTCCCCGTCCGGCAGCCCCGACCGCCTCCTCACCTGCCGCAAGCGCCAGGGCCCCGGCAAGCCCGTGCTGTGGCGCGAGATCGACCGCCCCGAACAGGAACTGCTGGGCATCCAGTACGCCGGCCAGGTCCCCGAGCCCCATCCGCTGATCGTCCGCAACGCCGGCCACTGGCTGTGGGAGGCGACCGGCGCCCACGAGGGCGACGAGATCGCGGGCCTGGTCGCCGGTGAGGCCGACCGGTACTTCCCGCGCGCCCCGCTCCCCGAGCACGACGAGCGCGTCCTGCTCGCCCACTCGCCCTACACCGACGCCGACGGCGTCACCCGCCACCAGGAGACGTCCCTCTACCGGGCCCCCTCCGGCGCCTGGGTCTTCGCGTCCGGAACCTTCGCCTGGTCCCCGGCACTGGACCGCCCGGGCCACGTCGACCGGCGTATCCAGCGCGCCACCGCCAACCTTCTGGACCGCATCTGCAAACGTGACTGACCCACTGTCCGTGATCACTCTCCCGTACGGGAGAATCGAGCCATTGGACAGAACCACGGGGAGGAACCGTGTCCGGATTCGTCGAAAAGCCCGAGCCGCTCCAGGTTCCGGGTCTGGTGCATCTGCACACCGGCAAGGTGCGCGACCTGTACCAGAACGAGGCGGGCGACCTCGTGATGGTCGCCAGCGACCGCATCTCCGCCTACGACTGGGTGCTGCCGACCGAGATCCCCGACAAGGGCCGGGTCCTCACCCAGCTCTCCCTGTGGTGGTTCGACCAGCTCGCCGACCTGGCCCCCAGCCACGTCCTGAGCACCGAGCTGCCCGAGGGCGCCCCCGCCGACTGGGCGGGCCGCACCCTGGTGTGCAAGTCGCTGCGGATGGTCCAGGTGGAGTGCGTGGCCCGCGGGTATCTCACCGGCTCCGGCCTGGCCGAGTACAACGAGTCCCGTACGGTCTGCGGCCTCGCCCTCCCCGAAGGCCTCACCGACGGCTCGGAGCTGCCCGCCCCGATCTTCACCCCGGCGACCAAGGCCGCCGTCGGCGAGCACGACGAGAACGTCTCCTACGAGGAGGTCGCCCGCCAGGTCGGCGCCGAGACCGCCGCCCAGCTGCGCCAGGCGACCCTCGCCGTCTACTCCCGGGCCCGGGACATCGCCCGCGACCGGGGCATCATCCTCGCGGACACCAAGTTCGAGTTCGGCTACGAGGACGGCACCCTGATCCTCGCCGACGAGGTGCTGACCCCGGACTCCTCCCGCTTCTGGCCGGCCGACCAGTGGCAGCCGGGCCGCGCGCAGCCGTCGTACGACAAGCAGTTCGTGCGCGACTGGCTGACCTCCGCCGAGTCCGGCTGGGACCGCAGGAGCGAGCAGCCGCCGCCCGCGCTGCCGCAGCAGGTCGTGGACGCGACCCGGGCGAAGTACGTGGAGGCGTACGAGCGCCTGACGGGTCTCACCTGGAGCTGACACGACGAAGGCCCCGGTCGGTGACCGGGGCCTTGGTGACTGGAGCGGACGACGAGGCTCGAACTCGCGACCTCAACCTTGGCAAGGTTGCGCTCTACCAACTGAGCTACGTCCGCGTTGCGCCGTGGCGCGAGAGCAACTATACCCAACCTCGCTCGCGTGCGAGACGCACCGCCGCATGCCGGTTCTCCACGCCGAGCTTCGAGACGGCCGACGAGAGGTAGTTCCGGACCGTCCCCTGGGACAGCACGGCCCGCTCGGCGATCTCCGCGACCGGCGCCCCGTCGGCGGCCAGCTCCAGCACCTCGGCCTCGCGCGCGGTGAGCGGCGAGTCCCCGGCGGAGATCGCGTCGGCGGCCAACTCCGGATCCACGTAGCGGTTTCCGGCGTGCACGGTCCGGATGATCTCGGCGAGCCGCTGCGCGCTGACCGTCTTCGGGACGAACCCCCGCACACCGGCCGCGAGAGCCCGCTTCAGATGCCCGGGCCTCCCGTGACTGGTCACGATCAGCACCCGGCAGCCGGGCAGTTCCGTCCGCAGCGATGTGGCGACCTTCACACCGTCGGCGCCCGGCATCTGCAGATCGAGCACCGCCACGTCGGGCGCGTGCGCCCGCGCCATCGCCAGCGCCTCCGGCCCGCTCGCCGCCTCCGCGACGACGAGCAGATCGTCCTCGAGCGAGAGCAACGCGGCCAGCGCCCCCCGGATGAGGTGCTCGTCGTCGGCGAGCAGCACCCGCACACTCACGCCGCGGCCCCCCGCTCCCCGACTACGGCCTCCCCGTCGTCGGCGTCCCCGGCCACGGGCGCACAGGCAACGGCGTCCCCGACTACGGCCTCCCCGTCGTCGGCGTCCACGGCCACGGGCGCACAGGCAACGGCGTTGCCGGCCACGGCCTCCCCCACCGGCACCCTCGCCACCACCCGAAACTTCCCGGTCCCGGCCGGCCCGGCCTCCAGCGTGCCGTCCACCGCCCGCAGCCGCTCCCGCAGCCCCGCGAGGCCGGTGCCTCCGCCGCCGCTTCCGGCGGCGGTCTCGGCGCCGTCGTTCTCCACTGTCAGCACCACACATCCCTCGGACATCAGCAGCCCCACGGAACACCGCCGGGCGTCTCCGTGCCGCAGCACGTTCGTCGTGGCCTCGCGCACCACCCAGGCGAGCGCCGACTGCACCTCGGCGGGCAGTCCGGCCGCCTCCCCGGTGACCTCGCACTCGATCCCGGCGGCCTTCAGGACGCCCTGAGCGCCCACGAGTTCGACGCCGAGGTCGGCCTCCCGGTAGCCGCGTACGACGTCCCGCACCTCCCGCTGCGACTCCGCCGCGATCCGCTGCACCTCGATCATCTGCTCGACGGCCTCCTCCCGCCCCCGCCGGGCGAGCTGCACGGACAGTTCGCTCTTCAGGGCGATGACCGCGAGGTTCCGGCCGATGACGTCGTGCAGGTCGCGCCCGAACCGCAGCCGCTCCTCCGCGACGGCGAGCCGGGCCCGGGTCTCGCGGGCCTCGTCGAGTTCGTAGACGGCGTTGAGCAGCCAGACGGAGAACACCGAGGTCATGGCGAAGAAGCCGGTGCCGAGCAGCGCCGCCAGCGCCGTGACCAGCGCGGCCATACCGGCCCCCAGCGCCATGGAGATCACGCCCACGCCCGCCGCGACGCCGAGCACCAGCGCAGACACCCGGCGTCTGCTGCGGAGGCCGAGAGTGATCATCCCGACGCCGAAGAAGAGCAGACCGCCGATCACCGAGCCCAGTGCGGATGCGGTGCCCTCACCGCCCGGGCCACGGTCGACGAGCCAGAGCACGACGACCGCGAACACCGCGCTGGTCACCCCGAACGCCGACATCAGCCGCAGCGGCTGCGCCCGCCGCCCGCGCGTCCAGTCCAGCGCCCGGCTGCCCACCACCGCGCCGAACGCCGCGTGCGCGCACACCATCAGGCACACCCAGGGCGCGTACGGCAGCGGCACCTCGCCGAGGGCCGGGAGGCCGAACACCGCGACCTCGGCCACCGCGAAGAAGTGGAACGACCACCGCGTGTACGTCTCGACCTTCGCCGGCGTGCTCTTGCGCCGCCACCATCTCCCCGGCCCGGACACCTGCCCGCCACCCCCGTCCGTCAGCGTCGCGGCTCCCAGCGGAACCACCGCCGTACAGCAAACACCGCGAGTGCGGTCCAGGCCAGCGCGGTGGCGAGGTCGCCCAGCGCCTCGGAGCCGGAGAGGTCCCCGGTCCAGCCGCCCCGCACCAGCGCGATCACCGGGGTCAGCGGCAGCAGTTCGCAGACGGACGCCAGCCCGTCGGGCAGCACCTCCAGCGGGACGGTGATGCCGGAGCCCAGCATGGAGACGAACATCATCGGCAGCCCGGTCACCTGGGCACTCTCCGCGGTCCTGGTGAAGACCGCGGTGACCGCCGCCAGCGCCCCGCACATCACGATCCCCAACAGCACGCCCGCCACGGCGAGATGGGGCGCGGACGGGGCACCGACGTCCAGCACCGCCGCACTGCCCACCGCGACCAGCAGACACTGCGCGAGCCCGATCCCGGACGCCGGCAGCGCGGCGCCGACCAGGATCTCCCGGTCCCGCAGCTCACCGGTGCGCAGCCGCTTGAGCACCAGCTCCTCGCGGCGGGTGACGTAGGCGGTGGTGAGGGAGGCGTAGACGGCGAACAGCAGGGAGAAGCCGACGGCGGCGGGCAGGATCACGGTGCCGACGGTCAGCCCCGCGCCCTCGAGGTCCATCTCGTCGACCGCGCCGCGCACGCTGAACGGCAGCGCCAGCGGCACGAGCAACGCGGTGACGAGTGTGGCCTTGCTGCGTCCGAGCAGGGTCAGTTCGGCCCGCGCCAGCGCGCCCATCCGCCCCGCGACAGTCGTGGTGCTCATACGCCTGCCCCCTCCTCGTGCGCCGCGAGGGCCGACGCCCGCCCGGCGATCCCCAGGAACGCCTCCTCCAGCGACGGGGACCGCGCGTCCAGCCGCCGCAGCTCCACCCCGGCGTCCCGCGCCCACACCAGCAGGCCGGTGGCCGCCCGCTGCAACTCGTACGTCCGCAGCCGTACGGTCCTGCCGTCGACGTCGTGGCCGACGACGCCCAGCTCGCCGAGGGCGGGCAGGTCGCCGAGGAAGTAGCCCTCGGGCAGTTCGAAGGAGATCCGGGACGGCTGGGCCGCGGTCACCTCGTCCGGGGTGCCGCTCGCCGCGATGCGCCCCTCGTGGAGGATCGCCAGCCGGTCGGCCAGCTGCTCGGCCTCCTCCAGGTAGTGCGTGGTGAGCAGCACGGTCGTACCGCCGTCGCGCAGCGCGCGCACCAAGTCCCAGGTCTCGCGGCGGCCTTCGGCGTCCAGTCCGGTCGTCGGCTCGTCGAGGAACAGCACCTCGGGGTCGCCGAGCAGCGCGAGCGCCAGGTCCAGCCGCCGCCGTTCACCGCCGGACAGCTGCTTCACCCGCACCGTGGCCCGCTTCCCGAGCCCGACGGCCTCCAGCGCCTCGCCGACGGGCCGGGCGCCGCTGGTGCAGCCCGCCCACATCCGTACGGTCTCGGCGACGGTCAGCTCCGCCGGGAACCCGCCCTCCTGCAACATGACACCGGTGCGCGGCCGTACGACCTCCCGCTCGCCGTGCGGATCGTGCCCGAGCACCCGCACCCGGCCCTCGGTCGGCGGGGCGAGCCCTTCCAGCAGCTCGACCGTGGACGTCTTGCCGGCGCCGTTGGTGCCCAGCAGCGCGAAGACCTCACCGCGGGTCACGCTGAACGTGATCCCGCGCACGGCTTCGAACCCGCCCCCGTACACACGCTTGAGGTCGGTGACCTCGATCACGTGCTCGTGTTCGTCGGTTTTCATGACTTCAGCGTCCCGGCGGCCGGGGCCGTTCGGCAGTGCGCGCTGTCATAGGCGGACATGACAAATGTCAGAGAGATCGCGCAATACGTGGGACATACGCCGAAGGCCCCGGTCGATGACCAGGGCCTTGGTGACTGGAGCGGACGACGAGGCTCGAACTCGCGACCTCAACCTTGGCAAGGTTGCGCTCTACCAACTGAGCTACGTCCGCATTGCCTCCGATCAGCTCTCACTGACCGGCGCGAGCACCAGCCTACCTGATCCACAAGAGTGGTCCGTACGGCGGTGCAGAGCGGGTGACAGGAATTGCACACTGCGCCTTCCCCCTGGAAGGGGGATGTTCTACTACTGAACTACACCCGCATGTACTCCGTGAGCCGGGCCTTTCGGCCTCGCCCCTCGGCGTGCTCCAGACTCTAGCTGATCAGCGGGGGTGCTGCGCAAGTCGGTTGCCGTGAGGGGCGGCTGAGCGGCCGTCGGCGGGCTCGCCACGCGCGGGGCGCGCGGGGCCGGCGCGCACGGCACGGACGGCACCGACGGCCCACGGCAACGGCTCACTGCGCGGCGGTGAACGCCTCGTAGACCTTCTTGGGGATGCGGCCGCGCGCGGGCACGTCCATCTTGTTGGCCTGGGCCCAGGCGCGTACCGCCGCCGGGTCGGGGGCCACCTCGGTCTGCTTGTAGGCCTTGCCCGACTTCGACCGCTTGCGGCCGGCCTCCACGTAGGGCGCGAGCGCCTTACGCAGTTTCCTGGCATTGGCTTCATTCAGGTCGATCTCGTACGACTTGCCGTCGAGTCCGAAGGCGATCGTTTCCGCCGCTTCCGAGCCGTCGATGTCGTCAAAGAGGGTGACCACGACCTTTTGCGCCACGAATATCGGTCCCTTCGTGCGGCACCTCAATGCAGCTCATCTGCGATGACGTGCCGAGTGTCGGCTATTGCCAATTCATTTGTACAGTGCCTGGCAAAGCAATGTGAAGCCCGACTAAATCTCCCCGCGTGTCCCGGCGCACTAGCTATCCCGGGTCGATCCGGGATCTTTCCCTGAACTTTTCGTGAAGGGGTGGCTCCGATGCCGGATCGTGACGATCGTTCCGTAGGTTCCTACAACTCTACTCGCGTAGAAATTTTGTGCGGGTAGTCTGAAGGAACCTGCTCAGCACCACACACCGGGAGTGCCAGTGGCACGCGTCGTAGTCGACGTCATGCTCAAGCCGGAGATCCTCGACCCCCAGGGCCAGGCGGTGCAGCGCGCACTGCCGCGGCTGGGTTTCGACGGCATCTCCGATGTACGTCAGGGAAAGCGATTCGAACTGGAAGTTGACGGGCCCGTCGACGAGGCCGCGCTCGCCCGCATCCACGATCTTGCGGAATCCTTCCTCGCCAACACCGTGATCGAGGACTTCACCGTCCGGATCGAGGAAGTCGCGGAGGCCGTCAAGTGACCGCTCGTATTGGCGTCGTCACTTTCCCGGGCTCTCTCGACGACCGGGACAGCCGGCGGGCGATCCGTCTCGCAGGCGCCGAGCCCGTCGCTCTCTGGCACAAGGACAAGGACCTCAAGCAGGTCGACGCCGTGGTGCTGTGCGGCGGTTTCTCGTACGGCGACTATCTCCGCGCCGGAGCCATCGCCCGCTTCTCGCCGGTGATGGACACGATCATCGAGCAGGCGAAAGCCGGCCTGCCGGTCCTCGGCATCTGCAACGGCTTCCAGATCCTCACCGAGGCGCACCTGCTGCCCGGCGCGATGCTCGGCAACGACCACCTGCACTTCATCTGCCGCGACCAGAAGCTGCGGGTGGAGAACGCGGACACCGCCTGGACGACCGACTACGCGGCGGGCCAGGAGATCCACATCCCGCTGAAGAACATGGACGGCCGGTACGTCGCCGACGAGTACACGCTCGACAAGCTGGAGGCCGAGGGCCGCGTCGCGTTCCGCTACGTGGACTTCAACCCCAACGGCTCGCTCCGCGACATCGCCGGCGTCACCAACGAGGCGGGCAACGTCGTGGGCCTGATGCCGCACCCGGAGCACGCCGTGGAGCCGCTGATCGGCACCGGCCGCACCGACGGCCTCCCGTTCTTCACCTCGATCCTCAAGAAGCTGGTCAACGCATGAGCCGGACGCCTCTGGACACGGTCGAGCACGCGGCCGCGACCCCCGACGTCGAGCTGCCCTGGGCCGAACTCGGCCTGAAGAAGGACGAGTACGAGCGCGTGGTCGAGATCCTCGGCCGCCGGCCCACCGGTGCCGAGCTCGCCATGTACTCGGTCATGTGGTCCGAGCACTGCTCGTACAAGTCCTCCAAGGTCCACCTCCGCCAGTTCGGCGAGAAGGCCCCCCAGTCCGACGCGATGCTCGTCGGCATCGGCGAGAACGCCGGTGTGGTCGACGTCGGCCAGGGCTACGCGGTCACCTTCAAGGTCGAGTCGCACAACCACCCGTCGTACGTCGAGCCCTACCAGGGCGCGGCCACGGGTGTCGGCGGCATCGTCCGCGACATCATCGCGATGGGCGCCCGCCCGGTCGCGGTCGTCGACCCGCTGCGCATGGGCGCGGCCGACCACCCCGACACCAAGCGTGTGCTGCCGGGGGTCGTCGCCGGCATCGGCGGGTACGGCAACTGCCTCGGCCTGCCGAACATCGGCGGCGAGGTCGTCTTCGACTCCTGCTACCAGGGCAACCCGCTGGTCAACGCCGGTGCCATCGGCGTCATGCGGCACGAGGACATCCACCTCGCGAAGGCGTCCGGCGCGGGCAACAAGGTCATCATGTACGGGGCCCGCACGGGCGGCGACGGCATCGGCGGCGCCTCGATCCTGGCCTCCGAGACCTTCGACGACGCGAAGCCCTCGAAGCGTCCCGCCGTGCAGGTCGGCGACCCCTTCCAGGAGAAGCTGCTCATCGAGTGCACCCTGGAGGCCTTCCAGGAGAAGCTCGTCGTCGGCATCCAGGACCTGGGCGCCGCCGGAATCTCCTGCGCCACCAGCGAGCTGGCGTCCAACGGCTCCGGCGGCATGCGCGTCATCCTGGACGACGTCCCCCTGCGTGACTCGACTCTCTCGCCCGAGGAGATCCTCATGAGCGAGTCGCAGGAGCGCATGTGCGCGGTCGTCGAGCCGGAGAAGGTCGACCGCTTCCTCGAGATCTGCGACAAGTGGGACGTCATCGCCACCGTCATCGGTGAGGTGACCGACGGCGACCGTCTGGAGATCTTCTGGCACGGCGAGAAGATCGTCGACGTGGACCCGCGCACGGTCGCCCACGAGGGCCCGACCTACGAGCGCCCGTACGCCCGCCCGTCCTGGCAGGACGAGCTCCAGGCGGACGACGCGAACAAGCTGCCGCGCCCGGAGACCTCGGAGGAGCTGAGGGACCAGGTCCTGAAGCTGGTCGCCTCCCCGAACCAGGCCTCCAAGAAGTGGATCACGTCGCAGTACGACCACTTCGTGCAGGGCAACACGGTCCTCGCCCAGCCCGAGGACTCCGGCATGATCCGCATCGACGAGGAGACCGGCCTCGGCGTCGCCATCTCGACGGACGGCAACGGCCGGTACGCCAAGCTCGACCCGTACACGGGCGCGCAGCTGGCCCTCGCCGAGGCCTACCGCAACGTGGCGACGACCGGCGCCAAGCCGCTCGCCGTCTCCGACTGCCTGAACTTCGGCTCCCCCGAGGACCCGGCGGTCATGTGGCAGTTCGCGGAGGCCGTGCGCGGCCTGGCGGACGCCTGCCAGCAGCTCGGCACCCCGGTGACCGGCGGCAACGTCTCGCTCTACAACCAGACGGGCGAGGCGGCCATCCACCCGACGCCGGTCGTCGCCGTGCTGGGCGTCATCGACGACGTCGCCCGCCGCACGCCGGTCGCCTTCCAGGAGGAGGGCCAGCTGCTGTACCTCCTCGGCGACACGCGCGAGGAGTTCGGCGGCTCGGCCTGGTCCCAGGTCGTCCACGACCACCTCGGCGGCCTGCCCCCGCAGGTGGACCTGGAGCGCGAGCGGCTGCTCGCCGAGATCCTGATCTCCGCCTCCCGCGACGGCATGATCGACTCGGCGCACGACCTGTCCGACGGCGGCCTGATCCAGGCGGTCGTCGAGTCGGCGCTGCTCGGCGGCAAGGGCGCCCGCCTGATCGTCCCGGACGGTCTGGACGCGTTCACCTTCCTCTTCTCGGAGTCGGCCGGCCGCGCGGTCGTCGCCGTCCCCCGCTCGGAGGAGGTCCGCTTCAACGACATGTGCGGCGCCCGGGGCCTCCCGGCCACCCGCATCGGTGTCGTCGACGGCGACACGGTGGAGATCCAGGGCGAGTTCAGCCTCTCCCTGGAGGAGCTGCGCACCGCCCACGAGAGCACCATCCCGGCGCTCCTGGCCTGATCACAGGCCGTACGAAGGCCCCGCCCGGCCGGTCGAAAAACCGGGCGGGGCCTTCGCCTGCCTTGGCCTAGGGGGTGTCTCGTCGATCAGGCCGGATCAGGGAGCGGCGTCTGGTGCCGTGCATCGCAAGGCGGAGGAGGGAGCCGATGCGATGGGGGTCCCCCCTGCTCGAGCGGAGCCGAGAGCTTGGGGGAATCGGGGACCGACGACAACGCGGCGAGGTGCGGTGCCAGGCGCCGCGAGCCCGGCATGATCGGCGAGACACCCCCTAGGCTCACCCTCATGCCGGCCAAGAAGCGCACCCGCAGCTACGACCCCGTCAAGACCCGCGCCGCGGTCCTCGCCCAGTTCGAGCAGGTACGGCAGGCCGTACGCACCCTCGACGCGGAGCAGTTGGCGTCGCCGACCCGGCTCGGCGACTGGACCGTCAGGGACCTGGCCGCGCACGTGACCATGGCCCTGGAGACGGTCAGCCGCAGTCTGGAGCGGGACGAGCCGGCCAAGGCGGAGCTGACCCTGCTGGAGTGGCCCTTCGCGACGGCCGACCGGGCCGCCGACATCGCCGACGGCACCCGGCGGCTGGCCGAGGCCAACCCCGACCTGGACGCCCTCTACGCCCGCACCGGGCAGCGCCTCACCGAGGCCCTGGCCGGCGCCCCCGGCACCCGGCTGCTCGCGGCGCGCACGGGCGCCATGCCGCTCGACGACTACCTCGTCACCCGCACGGTCGAACTCGTCGTCCACACCGACGACCTGAACGCCGCCGTGCCGGGCCTGGAGATCCCGTACGACCGCCAGGCCCTCGCCGCCTGTACGCGGCTGCTGGCGGACGCGCTGGCGGCCAAGGCGCCCGGAGGGTCGACGGAGGTGCGGATTCCGCCCTATGCCGTCGTGCAGTGCGTGGAAGGCCCCCGGCACACCCGCGGCACCCCGCCCAACGTGGTCGAGACCGATCCGCTGACCTGGATCCGGCTGGCGACCGGCCGCCTGGCCTGGGCCGAGGCGCTGGAGGAGGCGAAGGTCAGCGCGAGCGGGGAGCGGGCGGACCTCGGAGGGCTGCTGCCGATCCTGTCGTAGGCGTGGAACCGATCACCCCACCCGCCCCGTCGAAGCGGCATGTACAGGCAGACGCACCGCATCACCCTCACCGCCGCCGTCCTCGCCCTGCTGCCCCTCGCGGCGGCCTGCGGCACCGAGAAGGCCGGAGACGACGCAGGCAGCGCCGGGAACACCGTCGGCGGGGTCACCGGCGTCCACTGGTCCGTGGACGGCGTGACCGTCGACGGGACCGAGCACGACGCCCCCACCGGCGCGTTCGTCACGATCGACGACGGCGGCAAGGCGCAGGGCAACTTCGGCTGCAACCACTTCAACGCCAAGGCCTCCTTCGACGGCGACCGGATCCGGCTGGAGGACACCTCGGTGACCGAGATGGGCTGCGAGGAGAAGCCGATGAAGTTCGAGGAGACCCTGGCCCGCACGCTCGCCGACGGCGCGCTGAAGGCGCGCACGACCAAGGACCGGCTGACCCTCACCACGGACGGAGGCGACACCGTGCGGCTCAGCAAGGTGCCCGACGCGCCCCTGCTCGGCACCCGCTGGAACGTCACGGCACTCGGCGCCGAGGGCGTCGCCCAGTCCCTCCCGGAGGACGCCGAGGCCCACCTCACCTTCGACGAGGACGGCAAGGTCACCGGACGCCTCGGCTGCAACAAGGTGAACGCCACCGCGACCGTACGCGACGGAAATATCACGTTGGGCACGCCGTCCACGACCCGAATGATGTGCGACGCCTCACTCATGAAAACGGAAAAGCGGCTCCTGCGGCTCTTCGACGGCACCGTCGAGTACCGCCTCGATCACCGCACCCTCACTCTGACCAGCGAAAACGGCGAGAGCGTGACTGCCGTCGCAGCCGAGTGATCCACTGCGGCGGCGCTGATCAGGCATTCCCCAATTCGGACCAGTGGTCGACCTCGCCTACACTCGGTGGCGTGCCACGTGGTGACGGACGACTCAACCACGACCTGCTCCCCGGTGAGAAAGGCCCCCAGGACGCGTGTGGCGTCTTCGGTGTCTGGGCTCCGGGCGAAGAGGTCGCCAAGCTCACGTACTTCGGGCTCTACGCCCTCCAGCATCGGGGTCAGGAATCCGCGGGAATCGCGGTCAGCAACGGCTCCCAGATCCTCGTCTTCAAGGACATGGGCCTGGTCTCCCAGGTCTTCGACGAGACCTCACTCGGTTCGCTCCAGGGTCACATCGCGGTCGGACACGCCCGCTACTCGACCACCGGCGCCTCCGTGTGGGAGAACGCCCAGCCGACGTTCCGCGCCACCGCGCACGGTTCCATCGCGCTCGGTCACAACGGCAACCTGGTGAACACGGCCGAGCTGGCCGAGATGGTCGCCGCGCTGCCCAAGGACAACAACGGGCGCACCACCCGCGTCGCGGCCACCAACGACACCGACCTGCTCACCGCGCTGCTCGCGGCCCAGGTCGACGAGGACGGCAAGCCGCTGACCATCGAGGAAGCCGCCCACACGGTCCTGCCGAAGGTCCGTGGCGCTTTCTCCCTCGTCTTCATGGACGAGCAGACCCTGTACGCCGGCCGTGACCCGCAGGGCATCCGCCCGCTGGTCCTCGGCCGCCTGGAGCGCGGCTGGGTGGTCGCCTCCGAGACCGCCGCCCTCGACATCTGCGGCGCGAGCTTCGTCCGCGAGATCGAGCCGGGCGAGTTCGTCGCCATCGACGAGAACGGCCTGCGCACCTCCCGATTCGCGGAAGCGAAGCCCAAGGGCTGCGTCTTCGAGTACGTGTACCTGGCCCGCCCGGACACCGACATCGCCGGCCGGAACGTGTACCTCTCCCGGGTCGAGATGGGCCGCCGCCTCGCCAAGGAGGCCCCCGTCGAGGCCGACCTGGTCATAGCGACCCCGGAGTCCGGCACTCCCGCGGCCATCGGCTACGCGGAGGCCAGCGGCATCCCGTTCGGCGCGGGTCTCGTCAAGAACGCGTACGTCGGCCGGACCTTCATCCAGCCCTCGCAGACGATCCGGCAGCTCGGCATCCGCCTGAAGCTGAACCCGCTGAAGGAAGTCATCAAGGGCAAGCGCCTGGTCGTCGTCGACGACTCGATCGTGCGCGGCAACACCCAGCGCGCCCTGGTCCGCATGCTCCGCGAGGCCGGCGCCGCCGAGGTCCACATCCGGATCTCCTCGCCGCCGGTGAAGTGGCCCTGCTTCTTCGGCATCGACTTCGCCACCCGCGCCGAGCTGATCGCCAACGGCATGACGATCGACGAGATCGGCACCTCGCTGGGCGCCGACTCGCTGGCGTACATCTCCATCGACGGCATGATCGAGGCGACCACCATCGCCAAGCCGAACCTGTGCCGCGCCTGCTTCGACGGCGAGTACCCGATGGAGCTGCCCGACCCCGAGCTGCTGGGCAAGCAGCTTCTGGAGACCGAGCTCGCCGCCGGTCCCGCCGCCACGGCCGCCGCCGACGCCATCCGTCGCCCGTAGCCGTCCGCGTTACCTGACGTACGACACGAAGGTTCTCAAAGTCATGTCTGAGACAACTGGTGCCAGCTACGCAGCCGCGGGCGTCGACATCGAAGCGGGCGACCGTGCGGTCGAGCTGATGAAGGAGTGGGTGAAGAAGACCCAGCGCCCCGAGGTCCTCGGCGGCCTCGGCGGTTTCGCCGGCCTCTTCGACGCCTCCGCCCTCAAGCGCTACGAGCGCCCGCTGCTCGCCTCCGCCACCGACGGCGTGGGCACGAAGGTCGACATCGCCCGGCAGCTGGGCGTGTACGACACGATCGGCCACGACCTGGTCGCGATGGTCATGGACGACATCGTCGTCTGCGGTGCCGAGCCGCTGTTCATGACCGACTACATCTGCGTCGGCAAGGTCCACCCCGAGCGGGTGGCGGCCATCGTGAAGGGCATCGCGGAAGGCTGTGTGCTGGCCGGCTGCGCCCTGGTGGGCGGTGAGACGGCCGAACACCCGGGCCTGCTGGGTGAGGACGACTTCGACGTCGCCGGCGCCGGTACGGGCGTCGTGGAGGCGGACCGGCTGCTCGGCGCGGATCGTATCCGTAAGGGTGACGCTGTGATCGCCATGGCGGCCTCCGGTCTTCACTCGAACGGGTACTCCCTGGTCCGGCACGTGCTGCTGAACCAGGCCGGCCTGTCCCTGGACGCGCGGATCGACGAGCTGGGCCGCACCCTCGGTGAGGAGCTGCTCGAGCCGACGAAGATCTACTCGCTGGACTGCCTGGCCCTGACCCGCACCACCGAGGTGCACGCCTTCAGCCACATCACCGGCGGCGGCCTCGCCGCCAACCTGGCCCGGGTCGTCCCGGACGGGCTGCACGCGGTCGTCGACCGGTCCACCTGGACCCCGGCCCCGGTCTTCGACCTGGTGGGGAAGACCGGCCGGGTCGAGCGGCTGGAGCTGGAGAAGACCCTCAACATGGGCGTGGGCATGATGGCCATCGTTCCCGAGGAGTCCACCGAGGTGGCCCTGGCGACGCTGGCCGACCGCGGTGTCGACGCCTGGATCGCGGGCGAGATCACCGACCGCGGCGACCACGAGACGGGCGCGGCCCTGGTGGGTGACTACGCGGGCTGAGGCCCTGCGGGCAGCACAGAACCCGGTCGGTGACCGAGGTCACCGACCGGGTTGATACTCAGTGCAAGGTCAAGCGCCGCGACGCTGCTGCGAGGAGTTGTCGTCCTCGTCCTCCTCGTCGTCGTCCTCGTCGTAGAGGTCGGCGTACCGGGAGTACAGGTCGTCGTCGTCATGCTCATCGTCCTCGAAGCGGTCACCGTTCGGCGACTGGTTCGACGTCGATGCGCCCAGCTCCTCGGCCAGGCGTGCGAGGTCCGTCCCACCGCTGTTGTACTTCAGCTGGCGGGCGACCTTCGTCTGCTTGGCCTTGGCCCGGCCGCGCCCCATGGCTCGACCCCCTCAACGACGGGGCTCGACGGCCCCAGGTTGACACGCGTTCATGATCTAGAACGGTCTCTCCTCAGAGAGCCCGTCCGTAGGGCTTCCACGGTACCTGAGCCCGCGCCCATACGGTACGTCGCCCGCATGACGTGCCCGCGCCCAGGACCTTCGAGGCGCCCCGTCCTCGCTGGTCAGTGGCGATTTTAACCACTTATCGGCGGACGACCCGCCGGTGGAAGTGAGAGTTCTCTCTAAGTGCCCACCGGCAGGTACCGCTCAAACCCGCGCGTCGACCCTGTGGAACCGCGCCCGGAACCTCACCGTCCGCGTGCCGCCGCGGCGTCGTGCATCCGCTGCTCGGCGATCCGGTCGGCCGCGGCGGCCGGCGGAATCCCGTCTGCCTTCGCACGTGCGAATATGGCCAGCGTGGTGTCGAAGATCTTCGCCGCCTTCGCCTTGCACCGGTCGAAGTCGAAGCCGTGCAGCTCGTCGGCCACCTGGATGACACCGCCGGCGTTCACCACGTAGTCCGGCGCGTACAGGATCCCGCGGTCGGCGAGGTCCTTCTCGACACCCGGGTGGGCGAGCTGGTTGTTGGCCGCGCCGCACACCACCTTCGCGGTCAGCACCGGCACGGAGTCGTCGTTCAGTGCCCCGCCGAGCGCGCACGGCGCGTAGATGTCCAGGCCCTCGGTCCGGATCAGCGCGTCGGTGTCCGCGACCGCGACCACGCCGGGGTGCCGCTCGGTGATCCGGCGCACGGCGTCCTCGCGCACGTCCGTCACGAAGACCTCGGCACCCTCCGCGATCAGGTGCTCCACCAGGTGGTGGCCGACCTTGCCGACGCCGGCGATGCCGACCCGCCTGCCCCGCAGGGACGGGTCGCCCCACAGGTGCTGGGCGCTGGCCCGCATGCCCTGGTAGACACCGAAGGCGGTGAGCACGGAGGAGTCGCCCGCGCCGCCGTTCTCGGGGGACCGCCCGGTCGTCCAGCGGCACTCGCGCGCCACGACGTCCATGTCGGCGACATACGTGCCCACGTCACAGGCGGTGACGTACCGGCCGCCGAGGGAGGCGACGAAACGGCCGTAGGCGAGCAGCAGCTCTTCGGTCTTGATCTTCTCGGGGTCCCCGATGATCACGGCCTTGCCGCCGCCGTGGTCCAGCCCGGCCATGGCGTTCTTGTACGACATCCCGCGCGCGAGGTTCAGCGCGTCGGCGACGGCCTCTTCCTCGGTGGCGTACGGGTAGAAGCGGGTACCGCCGAGGGCGGGGCCCAGAGCGGTGGAGTGGATGGCGATCACGGCCTTCAGGCCACTGGCGCGGTCCTGGCACAGCACGACTTGCTCATGACCCCCCTGGTCCGACTGGAACAGGGTGTGCAGGACGCCGTCGGTTACGTCGGTCACTGTGGTGACTCCTGAGGTGAAGAACGGCGGGTGGGGATCAGCTCCCGTGCGGGTGGCGGGGGCTGTGAGCACGAGAGTAGAGCCTGCCGGCCCCGCCGAACGGACAGTGTTCAGGATCACCTCCTCCCGGAGTACCACCGTGCGACGATTTGCATAGATTTCCCGCGGCTTTGTCGGCGGGTTCAGCAGTTTTCCCCGGCGCCCCGCGGGGGAGGGAGCAGGCGTGCCCAAGGTGTCCTCGGTGATCGTCCCGTACGCGGCATACCTGCGCGTGTACGAACCGCTGGCCGCCTTCCCGGAGCCGGAGCGCGGGCACTGGGAGCGCTACGCCCGCCGCCCCCACCGCCCCTCGTACCAGGACGAACTCCGGCGCTCCCTGGCCGACTTGGTGCCCACCCCGCCCGTCCCGGTGCCGGTGCACGAGAGCGGCGACGCGTTCGTGCTGGAGGCCGGCGGAGTGGTGGTGGTCTGCCCGTGGCGCACCCGGCTGCGCGGCTGGCAGGCCCTCGGCGATCTCGCCGAGGAGCTTCCCGCGACGGTCCTGGACGCGGTGCTGCCGCCGGTCGTGCGCCACCAGGCGACCCAGGACTACGAGCGCTGGCTGGCCCGCAACCCCGACGCCCGCCCCTGGATCCGCACCGCGACCTGGCAGGTGCCGCTGCACTGGTTCGTGCTGGTCACCGACGAGGAGCGGGAGTACGCCAAGGGCTCCGGGGGCGCGTCGGAGGAGACCGCGCCGGTGCTGCGCTACCGCACGCCCATGGTGCAGGCCCGCCGCCGGGTGGCACGCGGCCTGCGCACCCTGAAGGAGGCCATGGACGAGGGGCCGCTCATCGACGGCCTGCTCGACGTGGGGCGCTGGCTGGAGGAGTTCCACCCGCGCTCGCTGGTCGAACTGGACTACGGCGGGCTGGTGCACGCCCTGCCGGCGGGCGATCTGGAGGACGACCACTCGGCGGCGGACGTCGCCGCCGGCATCGAGGCGCTGCGCGAGGGCGACGGGGTCGCCGCGGGCGAGGCGTACGGTCGGCTCGTGGCGCGCTGGCGTTCGGTGCGGGACCTGCGTTCGGCGAACTGAGAGCCGGGCCGGGTCCCGAGCCGCAGTGGGTGACGCAGGACACCTTACGGATCGTCAAGAAGGGGCGTAGGTCCCGATCCGGGCGTATGTGGCGACAGGTGTCAAGGGTGACGGACCGCACGTACACCACCCTTGCGCCGCTTGCCCCTCCTCGTGCCAAAATAGGACAAGGAGTCCGGGGAGGACTCTGTCCGCCCCGCTGTGCTCCACTGTGGGTGGAATCTCAGCATTGCACGCTTTGGGGGGTCTGGTGCCTCCTGATCGCCCTGTGACTGATCGTCACAGTGGCGTGACTGTCCGCTATGGCATGGTCCATCGGCTTCCGTCGCTGATGAACACCTGGGAGGGCAATTCCATCGGTTTGGCCGACGCGGCTGGACAGATGGTGTAGTTGTAGTGCCGAGGACAAGCCGTTCGTCCTATAACCGACTCGACTCGCGTCCGCCATTTCGGGCAACGCGGGTCAAGGTGCAGAATTTAGAGGAAAGAACCGAGAAGGTTCGGTTCTCCCGAGGAGGCCGCTCATGACCGCTCGCACCCCTGATGCCGAGCCGCTGCTGACCCCGGCTGAGGTCGCCACCATGTTCCGCGTCGACCCCAAGACGGTCACGCGGTGGGCGAAGGCCGGCAAGCTCACTTCCATCCGCACGCTCGGCGGGCACCGCCGCTACCGCGAGGCCGAGGTCCGCGCCCTGCTCGCGGGCATCCCGCAGCAGCGCAGCGAGGCCTGAACAACTGCATAACCGGGCAAAACGGCAGGTCCCCCAACCTGCCGGGCGGCCCGAAACCCTAGCTCCAAGCGACGCGGATCCTGCCCCAACAGGCTCCTCGCCCAAGCTCTTCAGATGTCACAGGGTGCGTCGTCGATCGCGCTGGACTCCGCCGGGTCCAGCGCGATCTTTTTTGTGCGCGTGGCCCAGCGTGCCGGACCGGCCTGTGAGCGGGCTTGTCGGAGTCTGGGGAGGGGTGTCGGAACGGCTGTGAGGCACCCTTCGACGGCAGTGCAATTGCACATATTAAATTGACCGGTTGTAGGGGCGGGGTAAGTTCCGCAGTTTCAAAAACTCATGCGGTGACTCCCGTCACATGCCAGGCTACTTGTTGCCCCTGGCGTATGTGCGCTAGTGGAGCCACGCGTTCCAGCGCCCCACGTGCGTACGGGTGTTGGGGCCGCCGAGGGTCACGCGGGCGAGGGACTCTCGTCCTCGACGCGCCCGGTCCCCTCACTCCGGTCCTCCTGGCCGGCTCCCTGCATCGCCAGCCGCAGGAGCTGGTGGCAGATCGGACAGTGCCGGGTCAGGTGGCGGTACGACGACGCGGCCGACAGGTGCGCGCGGAGCAGTGCCCGCGTCTCGTGCCTCGCCGATGTCGCCATACGCCACCTCCGGGGGCCGTGCCGGAAACAGTGCCCTGACTCCTGGGGTACCGACCGAATGTGACGCCGTCAAGGGCGCCAGCGGCGCCAGGAGGGCCGTATACGAGCCGGAGGCGGATTTGGGATGCCGGACGCTCTTGAAGCGCTGTGAGGGGCCGTCAGGGCCCGCGTCTCGGCGGAGTGCGCGCTGGAGGCCTGCCAGAGGGAACGAAGAAGGCCCGCTCCCTCGCGGGGCGGGCCTTCTTCGTTTCAATGCGGTCCTGACGGGATTTGAACCCGCGGCCTCCACCTTGACAGGGTGGCGAGCACTCCAAACTGCTCCACAGGACCAGGTTTCGCTGCGCTATTCCTGCGTTGCGCTGCGAGAAGAGACTGTACAGGAGCCGGGCCGCCTGGTCGAACTCACGCTGTGTGTCGGCTCGGTCACGGTGCCAACGTGTCGATCGCCTTCACGATCCGCTTGTCGGAGACGGGGTACGCCGTGCCCAGCGTGTGGGCGAAGTAGCTGACCCGCAGCTCCTCGATCATCCAGCGGATGTCGAGGACCGCGGACGGCACCGGGCGGCCCTGCGGCATCTGCTCCAGCAGCCAGGCGTACTCGTCCTGCATCTCGTGGACCTTCTCCATGCGGGTCGTGTCCCGCTGGACGTTCGTCGGCATCTGCTGCAGGCGGCGGTCCGCCGCCACCAGATAGCGCATCAGGTCCGGCAGCCGCCGCAGCCCCGTCTCCGTCACGAAGCCCGGCTTCACCAGCGCGTCCAGCTGCTTCCGTACGTCCTGGAGGTTCGGCAGCAGCGCCGGGCTGCGTACGCCCTTCAGACGACGCTCACAGGCCTGCCAGGCGGCCAGCACCTGCTGCACCTGGGCGACCGTGCGCACCGTCGTGTCGACGATCTCCGCGCGGACCTTGTCGTACAGCTTCCGGTACGACTCCTCGTCCCACGCGGGACCCCCGAAGTCCGCGATCAGCTTGTCCGCCGCCGCCATCGCGCAGTCGTCGAACAGCGCCTGGATGGAGCCGTGCGGGTTCGCCGACAGGGCGAGCTTCTGGGCGTTCGTCAGCTTTTCGGACGCGAACTTCGCCGGGTTGACCGGGATGTTCCGCAGGATCAGCCGGCGCGTGCCCTTCCACATCGCCTCCGCCTGTTCGGCCTCGGTGTCGAAGAGGCGTACGGAGACCGTGTCGCCGTCGTCGACGAGCGCCGGGTACGCCTTGACGGGCTGCCCGGCCCGCCGGGTCTCGAACACGCGGGTGAGCGCGCCGATCGTCCAGTCGGTGAGGCCCTTGCGTTCCAGGGACTCCCCGCCCTGGCGCACGGCGGTCGCCGCGGCGGCCTGGGACAGGGCCTGGCGCGCCTTCGGCTTCAGCTTGAGCTTCAGCGCTTCGAGGTCCTTGTCCTCGGCCAGCTTGCGGCGCCGCTCGTCGACGATGCGGAAGGTGATCCGCAGATGGTCCGGCACCTTCGCCCAGTCGAAGTCGTCCGCCTCGAACGGAACGCCGACCATCCGCTTCAGCTCGCGGGCCATGGTGACGGTCAGCGGCTCCTGGAGGGGTACCGCCTTCTCCAGGAACGCCTTCGCGTAGTTCGGCGCGGGCACGTAGTTGCGGCGGATCGGTTTCGGGAGCGAACGGATCAGCTCGGTCACCAACTCCTCCCGCAGGCCGGGGATCTGCCAGTCGAAGCCCTCGCCGGTGACCTGGTTGAGCACCTGGAGCGGGATGTGGACCGTGACACCGTCGGCGTCCGCGCCCGGCTCGAACTGGTACGTCACGCGGAGCTTCAGCGGGCCCTGCCGCCAGGTGTCGGGGTAGTCCGCCTTGGTGACCGCCTCCGCCGACTCCCGGATCAGCATCTCGCGCTCGAAGTCCAGGAAGTCCGGCTGCTCGTGCCGCTTGCGCTTCCACCAGGAGTCGAAGTGGGCACCGGAGACGACGTGGTCGGGGACCCGCTGTTCGTAGAAGTCGAACAGCGTCTCGTCGTCGACGACGATGTCCCGGCGCCGGGCGCGGTGCTCCAGCTCCTCGACCTCGCTGAGGAGTCTGCGGTTGTCGGCGAAGAACTTGTGGTGGGTGCGCCAGTCGCCCTCGACCAGCGCGTTCCGGATGAACAGCTCGCGGCTGACCTCCGGGTCGATCCGGCCGTAGTTCACCTTGCGCTGGGCGACGATCGGGACGCCGTACAGCGTGACCTTCTCGTACGCCATCACGGCCGCCTGGTCCTTCTCCCAGTGCGGTTCGCTGTACGTCCGCTTGATCAGGTGCTCGGCGAGGGGTTCGACCCACTCCGGCTCGATCTTCGCGTTGACGCGGGCCCACAGGCGGCTGGTCTCCACCAGCTCGGCGGACATCACGAAGCGCGGCTGCTTCTTGAACAGGGCGGAGCCCGGGAAGATGGCGAACTTGGCGTTCCGGGCGCCCAGGTACTCGTTCTTGTTGCCGTCCTTCACGTCCTTCATGCCGATGTGCGACAGGAGGCCGGCGAGGAGGGAGACGTGGACGCGGTCGGCGGGGGCGTCGTCCTCGTTGAGATGGATGCCCATCTGCTTGGCGACCGTGCGCAGCTGGGTGTAGATGTCCTGCCATTCGCGGATGCGCAGGAAGTTCAGGTACTCCTGCTTGCACATCCGGCGGAAGGACGACGAGCCGCGCTCCTTCTGCTGCTCGCGGACGTACCGCCACAGGTTGAGGTAGGCGAGGAAGTCGCTGGTCTCGTCCTTGAAGCGGGCGTGCTGCTGGTCGGCCTGGGTCTGCTTGTCGGCCGGGCGCTCGCGCGGGTCCTGGATGGAGAGCGCGGCGGCTATCACCATGACCTCGCGGACACAGCCGTTGCGGTCGGCCTCCAGGACCATGCGGGCCAGCCGGGGGTCGACCGGCAGCTGGGCCAGCTTGCGGCCGGTGTCGGTGAGCCGCTTGCGGGGGTCCTTCTGCTGCGGGTCGAGCGCGCCCAGCTCCTGGAGGAGCTGCACGCCGTCGCGGATGTTGCGGTGGTCCGGCGGGTCGATGAAGGGGAACTTCTCGATGTCGCCGAGGCCGGCCGCGGTCATCTGGAGGATGACGGAGGCCAGGTTGGTCCGCAGGATCTCCGCGTCCGTGAACTCGGGCCGGGCGAGGAAGTCGTCCTCGCTGTACAGCCGGATGCAGATGCCGTCGGACGTGCGGCCGCAGCGGCCCTTGCGCTGGTTGGCGCTGGCCTGCGAGATCGCCTCGATGGGCAGCCGCTGGACCTTGGTGCGGTGGCTGTAGCGGGAGATCCGGGCGAAGCCGGGGTCGATGACGTACTTGATGCCCGGCACGGTCAGGGACGTCTCGGCCACGTTCGTGGCGAGCACGATCCGGCGCCCGGTGTGCGGCTGGAACACCCGGTGCTGCTCGGCGTGGGTCAGCCGGGCGTACAGGGGCAGCACCTCGGTGAACCTGTACTGCTTCTTGTTCAGCGCGTCCGCGGTGTCCCGGATCTCGCGCTCGCCGGAGAGGAAGACGAGGATGTCGCCCTTCCCCTCGGCCATCAGCTCCTCCACCGCGTCCGTGATCGCGGTGATCTGGTCCCGGTCGGTGTCCTCGGAGTCCTCTTCGAGGAGCGGGCGGTAGCGCACCTCCACCGGGTACGTCCGGCCGCTGACCTCGATGATCGGCGCGTCGCCGAAGTGCCGGGAGAACCGCTCGGGGTCGATGGTCGCCGAGGTGATGACGACCTTGAGGTCGGGCCGCTTCGGCAGCAGCTGGGCCAGATACCCGAGCAGGAAGTCGATGTTGAGGGACCGCTCGTGTGCCTCGTCGATGATGATCGTGTCGTAGGCGCGCAGCTCGCGGTCGGTCTGGATCTCGGCGAGCAGGATGCCGTCCGTCATCAGCTTGATGAACGTGGCGTCCGGGTTCACCTGGTCCGTGAACCGCACCTTCCAGCCGACGGCCTCGCCGAGCGGCGTGTCCAGCTCGTCGGCGACCCGCTCGGCGACCGTGCGGGCGGCGATCCGGCGGGGCTGGGTGTGCCCGATCATGCCGCGCACGCCCCGGCCCAGCTCGAGGCAGATCTTCGGGATCTGGGTGGTCTTGCCGGAGCCGGTCTCACCCGCGACGATCACCACCTGGTGATCACGGATGGCGGCCGCGATCTCGTCCTTCTTCTGGCTGACGGGCAGCTGCTCGGGATAGCTGATCCCGGGCACACGGGTGCGCCGCTCGGCCATCCGCCCCTCGGCCTTGGCGACCTCCGCCTCGATCTCGGCGAGAACGGCGGCCCGGGCCTCCGGCTTGCGGATCTTGCGCGCGCCTTCGAGCCTGCGCCCGAGCCGGTGCGCGTCGCGCAGCGAGAGCTCGGTCAGACGGGGGGCGAGAGCGCCGAGGGCGGGGGCGGGGTGCGTAGACATACGCAGTCCAGGATCGCATCCCCCCGAAATTCCTGGCTAACGCTTTTGCTCCGCCGACACGGGACGGCAACGGAAGAAGGGCCCGATCAGACGATCGGGCCCTTCTCTTTGTGGCTGGGGCCGGGGTCGAACCGGCGACCTTCCGCTTTTCAGGCGGACGCTCGTACCAACTGAGCTACCCAGCCACGAGGTTTCACGTGAAACCTCAGCGGTCCTGACGGGATTTGAACCCGCGGCCTCCACCTTGACAGGGTGGCGAGCACTCCAAACTGCTCCACAGGACCAAGCGTGGCGTGTGTGCGAACCAGCGTAGCCAAGTGTCGCACACGGTACTGCGTGCCCCCAACGGGATTCGAACCCGTGCTACCGCCTTGAAAGGGCGGCGTCCTAGGCCGCTAGACGATGAGGGCTATCGGCCCGCCTGGGCGCTTCTCAGCGCGTCGGGGACGTGAGAAGCATATGGGATGGCGGGAGGGATCGCCAAAACGGTTTACGGAGAGGGGCTGCCGGAGCCGGCCGGCGACGGGGACGCGCCCGGTTGGTTCTCCTCCACCAGATGGCGGCTGACCTCCGCCGTCGTCAGGCCGAGGCCGCCCAGCCTGATCGCGTCCCAGGCCTGCAGACGGCGGGAGTCGCGGTCGAAGTAGAGGATCGACGCCTCGATCGGATCGGGGTCCTCGTCCTCGACCGCGCGCAGTCCGCTGCCGCCCGTGGAGCCCTCGATGCGCAGCCGGGTGCCGTACTTCATGACCTCCGTCTCCTGGTGGTGGACATGCCCCGCCAGGACCAGCGGCACCTCGCCGTCGGTCCTCCGGGCGGCCGCCGGTTCATGGGCCACGGCGACGTCCACCGGCGTACCGGCGGCCCGTTCGTCGCGCAGGGCGGAGGCCAGCCGGGCGCCCGCCAGCTCCTGGGACCGCTCGGCGCCGGTCCGGGCGGCCGTGCGGTCGGGGGTGAACTGGGGATCGCCGATGCCCGCGAAGCGCAGGCCCGCGACGGTCTCGGCACGGCCGTCGTCCAGGACGTGCACGTTCTTCAGACGCTCCAGATAGCGCTGGGTGACCCGGGAGTCGTGGTTGCCCCGGACCCAGACGTACGGGGCGCCGAGGTCCTCGACCGGGTCCAGGAAGCCGTTCTCCGCCGCCGTGCCGTGGTCCATGGTGTCGCCGGAGTCGACGATCACGTTCACCTCGTACTGCTCCACCAGCGAGGCGATGATCGTCCAGCTCGCCGGGTTGAGGTGGATGTCGGAGACGTGCAGGACGCGGATGGTGGTCGGGTCGGGGGCGTACGCGGGGAGCGTGGAGGTGGCGTCGTAGAGCTTCGTCACGTTCGTCACCAGGCGCGCCAACTCCTTCTGGTAGACGTCGAATTCGGTGACGATGCTGCGCGCGTCGCCGACCAGGCTGGGCGCGGAGGAGAGCAGGCCGGAGAAGCGCGGCTCCAGGACCGACTTCGGGTTCCAGGTCGCGTACGCCGTCGCGCCGGAGGCGGCGAGCAGGGCGAGGGCGAGGCCGCCGGCGGCCAGCGCGCGGCGCGGGCGGCGGTAGACGGCGAGGCCGAGGGCGGTGGCGCCGGCGACCACGGCGACGCCGGAGCGGACGGCCAGGTCGAGGGTGCCGTGGCCGACGTCGCGGGTGACCTCGTCCTGGAGTCCGGAGAGGCGTTCGGGGTGGTCGACCAGGGCCTGGGAGCGGACCGGGTCGAGCTGGTCGACGTTGACGTCCAGGCGGACCGGGGCGATGTGGCTGTCCAGGTGCAGCGCGCCCAGCGGAGAGACGTTGATCTTCGTGCCGCCGGTGAAGGACGGGCGCAGGGTCATCGTCGTGTCCATCGGCCCGACCGGGACCCTCACCTGGCCGACGACCAGCAGGCCCAGCCAGCCGCCGAGCAGCACGACCGCGACCACGCCGAGGGCGCGGGCCCACGGGCCGGGCCCGGCGGCCAGTTCGAGCACGGGTGGGCGGGGACGGGACGGCTTGCGGTTGCGGGTCAGGACGTTCAGGACTGCGGCGGGGACGCGGGCCATTGGGGCCGTATGCCCGGGAGCGGGGGTGGCTATGCGGGGACGTCCGGGTCGTCGTACAGGCGGTCGGCGGGCTCTCGTACGGCCGTGTCGTACCCGACAATGGGCCTGTGCTGGAGATGACGCGCGAGGAGTTCGAGGAACTGGTCGCCGAGGCGCTGGACCGGATCCCGCCGGAGCTGACGCGGCTGATGGACAACGTCGCGGTGTTCGTCGAGGACGAACCGCCGACCGACGACCCGGAGCTGCTCGGGCTCTACGAGGGGACCCCGCTGACCGAGCGGGGCGAGTGGTACGCGGGGGTGCTGCCGGACCGGATCACCATCTACCGGGGGCCGACGCTGCGGATCTGCGAGAACCGGGAGGACGTCGTCGCGGAGACCGAGATCACCGTGGTCCACGAGATCGCCCACCACTTCGGGATCGACGACGCCCGGCTGCACGCGCTCGGTTACGGATGAGCCTGGCGCGTGTCCTCTTGCGGGCGGCGGGAGTTGGGCACGTTGACTCTTCACCGGCCCACGGAGGTGGCTGCTCGTGCGCCCCTTGTACGTACCCGTCCGCCTGGCCGCCGCCGTCGTGGCCGTCGCCGCAGCCACCGGCTGTGTGAGCGTGGGCGACGACGACGCCGGCCGGGCCAAGCCGTCCCACTCGGCGGGACGCGAGGGCGGCGCGGCGCCCGACGGGGGTCCGGCGGTGTCCGGCGGCGGCGCCGGGTACCAGGGCGTGGCGGCCGGGGAGGCCGGGCGCGCGGACGGCAAGGGCAAGGGCAAGGGGAAGAAGGGCGACGGCGGTAAGCCGGGGAAGTCGGCGGCGCCGTCCGGCTCCGCCGCGCCCGGCGGCGGCGCGTCCGCCCCGGAGCCGGCCGGGCCGGGCAGCACCGAGGGGCCCGGCGGTCCCGGCCACACGCCCGCGCAGCCGACGCCCGCGCCCACCACGCCCGCGCCGGAGCCCGAGCCGCCGTCGCCGGAGCCGACGGCCTCGCCGGAGCCGACGGTCGCCGAGCCGTCGTCGTCCGCGCATCCGGAGCCGGGACCGCAGCTGGTGGAGCGGGAACCGGCGCCGGAGGCGGGATCGCCGGCGTAATGAGGGTCACGTGGTGGCGCTGGGCTGGCGGTTTGCCTTCAGGGGTGGTGGGTGCGTATGGTGGTAGATCGTTTGATCCCATTTGCCCGGCGCCAATCAGAAGCGCGCCGTGTGGCGCGTACTCTCCTTTGCCGTGGCTGACCGCATCGAGGCGGTCGTATTGCGAATCACGGAGTTGACGGGCGCGTGCCGACTGAGACTCCGGAAGGTTTCGCAGACGTATGTCCATCGCCAGTACTGATCATTCCGTCATGCCCGAGAACGAGGCAGACATCGAGGTCGTGACCGAGGCCGCGGCGGAAGCCGCCCCCGAGCTCACCTTCGCGGACCTCGGCCTCCCCGAGGGCGTCGTGCGCAAGCTCGCGCAGAACGGCGTGACCACCCCCTTCCCGATCCAGGCCGCGACCATCCCGGACGCCCTGGCCGGCAAGGACATTCTCGGCCGGGGCCGCACCGGCTCCGGCAAGACCCTCTCCTTCGGTCTGCCGACGCTGGCCCAGCTGGCCGGCGGCCGCACCGAGAAGAAGCGGCCGCGGGCCGTCATCCTCACCCCGACGCGCGAGCTGGCCATGCAGGTCGCCGACGCGCTCCAGCCCTACGGCGACGTCGTGGGCCTGCGCATGAAGGTCGTCTGCGGCGGCACCTCCATGGGCAACCAGATCTACGCCCTGGAGAAGGGCGTCGACATCCTGGTCGCCACCCCGGGCCGGCTCCGCGACATCATCAACCGCGGCGCCTGCTCGCTCGAGGACGTCCAGATCGCCGTTCTCGACGAGGCCGACCAGATGTCCGACCTGGGCTTCCTGCCCGAGGTCACCGAGCTGCTCGACCAGGTCCCGGCGGGCGGCCAGCGGATGCTGTTCTCCGCGACGATGGAGAACGAGATCCAGACCCTCGTCGACCGGTACCTGAACGACCCGGTCTCCCACGAGGTCGACGCGGCGCAGGGCGCGGTGACGACCATGTCGCACCACATCCTGATCGTGAAGCCCAAGGACAAGGCGCCGGTCACCGCCGCGATCGCCTCCCGCAAGGGCCGCACCATCATCTTCGTCCGCACCCAGCTGGGCGCCGACCGCGTCGCCGAGCAGCTGCGCGACGCCGGGGCCAAGGCCGAGGCGCTGCACGGCGGCATGACCCAGGGCGCGCGCACCCGGACGCTGGCGGACTTCAAGGACGGCTACGTCAACGTGCTGGTCGCGACGGACGTCGCCGCGCGCGGCATCCACGTGGACGGCATCGACCTGGTGCTGAACGTCGACCCCGCCGGTGACCACAAGGACTACCTGCACCGGGCCGGCCGCACCGCCCGCGCCGGCCGCACCGGCACGGTCGTCTCCCTGGCCCTGCCGCACCAGCGGCGCCAGATCTTCCGCCTGATGGAGGACGCGGGCGTCGACGCCTCGCGCCACATCATCCAGGGCGGCGGCGCCTTCGACCCGGAGGTCGCCGAGATCACCGGCGCCCGGTCCATGACCGAGGTGCAGGCCGAGTCCGCGGGCCACGCCGCGCAGCAGGCCGAGCGCGAGGTCGCCCAGCTCACCAAGCAGCTGGAGCGAGCCCAGCGCCGGGCCGCCGAGCTGCGTGACGAGGCCGACCGCCTGGTCGCCCGGCTCGCCCGGGAGCGGGGCGAGGACCCGGAGACGGCCGTGGCCGAGGCCGCCGTCGTCGCCGGGACCCCGGCCGCCGAGACCGCCGAGCCCCAGGGCGACGCCGTCGCGGTGCCGGAGCAGCCGGCCGCGCAGGACGTGGACCGCGCGGAGCGCGCCGAGCGCCGTGAGGACCGGGGCGGTTTCCGCCGGGACGAGCGCCGTGACGAGCGTCGCCCGTTCGACCGGGACCGGGACCGTGACCGTGGCGGTCGCTCCTTCGAGCGCCGTGACGACCGTGGTGGCCGTTCGTTCGAGCGTCGTGAGGACCGGGGCGGTTTCCGCCGGGACGACCGCCGTGACGAGCGTCGCCCGTTCGACCGGGACCGGGACCGGGACCGTGACCGTGGCGGCCGTTCCTTCGAGCGCCGTGACGACCGGGGTGGCTTCCGCCGGGACGACCGTCGTGACGAGCGCCGTGACGACCGTCGCCCGTTCGACCGCGACCGTGACCGCGACCGTGGTGGCCGTTCGTTCGACCGCCGTGACGGTGACCGCGGTGGCTTCCGCCGCGACGACCGCCGTGAGGACCGTGGCGGCTTCCGCCGCGACGACCGCACCGGCCACCGTGGCAGCGACCGTCCGTTCAACCGCGACCGCCAGGGCGACCGTCCGGGCTTCCGCACCGGCGGCCACGAGCGTCCCTACGGCCGCCGTGACGACCACCGCGCCGGCGGCTCCTTCGGCCGCCGCGAGGACAAGCCGCGCTGGAAGCGCAACGGCTGACAGCTGAAGTAAGAGGGCCCGTACGACTCCGGTCGTGCGGGCCCTCCGCTTTGCCCTGTGACGCATGTCACGCCACCGCTCTGGGCATTGCTGGGTGCATGACAGATGACGCCAAGGCGAGTGGGCTGTCGGACGAAGAGCGGCTGGCCCAGCTCGGCTACACGCAGGTTCTCGCCCGCCGCATGTCGGCGTTCTCCAACTACGCGGTCTCCTTCACGATCATCTCGGTGCTGTCGGGCTGCCTGACGCTGTACCTGTTCGGCATGAACACCGGCGGGCCCGCGGTGATGACCTGGGGCTGGGTGGCCGTGGGGCTGATGACGCTGTTCGTCGGGCTGGCCATGGCGGAGATCTGCTCCGCCTATCCGACCTCGGCGGGCCTGTACTTCTGGGCGCACCGGCTGGCACCGCCGCGGAGCGCGGCGGCCTGGGCGTGGTTCACGGGCTGGTTCAACGTGCTCGGGCAGGTCGCGGTGACCGCCGGTATCGACTTCGGGGCGGCGTCGTTCCTCGGCGCGTATCTGAACCTGGAGTTCGGCTGGGAGGTCACCCCGGGCCGCACGATCCTGCTGTTCGCGGCGATCCTGCTGCTGCACGGTCTGCTGAACACCTTCGGCGTGCGGATCGTCGCCGTGCTGAACAGCGTCAGCGTGTGGTGGCACGTGCTGGGCGTGGCGGTGATCGTCGGCGCGCTGGCCCTCGTACCGGACCGCCATCAGTCCGCGTCGTTCGTGTTCGGGGAGTTCGTGAACAACACCGGGTGGGGGAGCGGGCCGTACGTGGTGCTGCTGGGGCTGCTGATGGCCCAGTACACCTTCACCGGCTACGACGCCTCCGCCCATATGACCGAGGAGACCCACGACGCGTCGACCGCCGGGCCGAAGGGCATCGTGCGGTCCATCTGGACGTCGTGGATCGCCGGATTCGTACTGCTGCTCGGGTTCACCTTCGCCATCCAGTCGTACGAGGGGGCACTCGGCTCCCCGACCGGCGTACCGCCCGCGCAGATCCTGCTCGACGCGCTGGGCGTCACGGCCGGGAAGCTGCTGCTCCTCGTCGTGATCGGGGCCCAGCTGTTCTGCGGGATGGCCTCCGTGACCGCCAACAGCCGCATGATCTACGCCTTCTCCCGCGACGGCGCGCTGCCGTTCTCCCGCGTGTGGCACACGGTGAGCCCGCGCACCCGGACGCCGGTGGCGGCGGTGTGGCTGGCGGCGGGCGGGGCGCTGGCGCTCGGGCTGCCGTACCTGATCAACGTGACCGCGTACGCGGCGGTCACCTCGATCGCCGTGATCGGGCTCTACATCGCCTACGTCATCCCGACCCTGCTGCGGCTGCGCAAGGGCGACGCGTTCGAGCGCGGGCCCTGGCACCTGGGGCGCTGGTCGCGGGCCGTCGGCGTGGTGGCGGTCGGCTGGGTCGGTGTGATCACCGTCCTGTTCATGCTGCCCCAGGTGTACCCGGTCACCGGCGAGACGTTCAACTACGCGCCGGTGGCCGTCCTGGTGGTGCTGGGGTTCGCCGCGGCCTGGTGGCTGGCGTCGGCGCGTCACTGGTTCCTGAAGCCCGCGGGGGAGCGGGCGGCCGTACCGGAAACCGCCGATTCGTAGCCTGCGAGGCGATTCGTTCACCGCCCCCGGCGGTCCGTCCACGCCGTGTCCCCGATACCCGATCGGAGACACGGCCCGATCCGGCTATGCTCGGGGTGGCGAACATCGCCTGGGCCCTTAGCTCAATTGGCAGAGCAGTGGACTTTTAATCCATTGGTTGTGGGTTCGAGTCCCACAGGGCCTACCGAAACGCCCCCGGCTCCCGAGCAGTTCGAGCCGGGGGCGTTCCCGTCCGCGGGCCTCCGTCGGCTGTGCGCTGATCACGTCTGCGGCCGGGGGCCGGCGGCGGGGACATCGCGGTGGCGCCCGTTTACGGCGGTGAATGGCCGCATGGGGGCCGCGCAGCGGGGCACCCGGACCAGATGAGCGAGGCCGCTGGGTCGGCCGCGAGTCCGAGGGCGCCAGCCATGACGACACTCCGCGAACGAAGGATCTACCGCAAGGCCATTCTCCGGTGTCTGTACGGGGCCGTGGAACGCAACCGTCCCGAGATCAGCGGGGCGGCGCTGCGCGAGCAGCTCGGGATGCCCGACGACGACCTGTCCGCCGCCTGCGTCTATCTGGCCGACGAGGGCCTGATAGCCGTCGACTGGACGTCGCACAACACTCCCGCCACCGCCGCACTGACCCACGAGGGCATCCGGCTCATGGAGGAGGAGGAAGATTCGGGCGAACCCGAGCCGCGCGAGTGACGCGGTCCTCACGTCCCGGTCGTTCCGCTCGGGCGGCCGGGCGGGTGAGCTGCGGCCTCTTCCCGGATGCCGGCCATCAACAGCCTCAGCCCGAAACGGAATTGCTCGGCCGACCCGACGGTGAACAGTTCCTCGCCGACGGCGGCGGCCGCGGGCAGCTCGTTCACCATGTCCCGCACCTGCTCCCAGCGCCGGTCCCGCTCTCCCGCCCGGACCGCCATGGCCAGCGACGACGCCAGGTAGGCGACGAGCGTCTGGAAGCACCGCACCGCCGTGGCCGGCGGCAGCCCGCCTTCCTGGAGCGCCGCCAGCACGCTCCCGGCGATCCGCCGGCCGTGCTCTCCCATGGGCGGGCGCGCGGCCAGGTGCGCCGTGGCCCCCGGATGGCTCAGCGCCGCCTCGCGGAGGGCGTCGGCGGTGGCCGTGACGCGCTCGTCCCACGGCAGGCCGGGGCCCGGGTCCCGCACCTCGGCGACGGCGAGGTCGGCGACGGCGTCGAGCAGGGCGTCCCGATTGGCGAAGTGCCGGTAGAGCGCCATGGGGTCGCACCCCAGTTCCGCCGCGATCCGGCGCATCGTCATGCTCT
The DNA here is from genome assembly GCF_001905845.1 of Streptomyces sp. TSRI0107. Classification (GTDB taxonomy): domain Bacteria; phylum Actinomycetota; class Actinomycetes; order Streptomycetales; family Streptomycetaceae; genus Streptomyces. The sequence goes on from NZ_LIVZ01000020.1 coordinate 63,554, forward strand.
CCGCACCGCCCCGGTCGCCGACCTCCAGAGCCTTGCGGGTGATCAGTTCGGGGGTGAGGAAGCGGGTCCGGGCCATGCGCCCATCCTTCCACTTTGTCTACGCCGTAGACGTGCCGCTCGACGCATGTCTACGCTGTAGACATCTGTCGGCGGCGGGCGAGTCACGCCGGACGCCGAGGACCAGCCGAGGACCAAGGGTGCAAAAGACCCGAAGGGCCCGAGAGGGGTGGAACGTGCCCACTGCTCCTGTGATCGGCCGCTGGGTGGCTGCCTTCGTCAGCCTGGGAACATTCGCCAACCTGCTCGTGCGCGGCGTGGAGGACATGTTCGTCGTGCCCGACGTGCTGGTGGGCGTCGTACTGGCCGTGGCGGCGGGACTGCCGAAGGAACGCGCGGCGCCCCTGCTCGCGTCGGCGTTCGGACTGGCGTCCGGCGTGTTCACCGTGGCCGCGTCGGCCCATGTCGTCCACGACGAGAACCCGGCCGGGGTCCTCGTGTTCGCGTCGGTCTGCGCGGCCATGACCGTGGTCCTCTCCCGGCGTGTCGGGGCGGGCGCCCCGCGCCGGGCATGACCAAGCGTCACAATGCCTGCTGAAGCCGCTGTTTCCGGGTCGTACGCGAGGGCTGAACGCTAGACTCGCCCGTCCCGGTACTCGGACGACGGGGGCGTTCGTGAGCGACAGAGTCACCCCACTGGATCTGGCCCGGCGGGCGGCGTGGCCGCGGCAGAGGACCGTCGCGAGCGCCGCGCCGGCTCCCGAGCCGGGGCCGTCCGTGCCGGAGCTCACCGCGCTGCTGGAGCAGCGCTACCCGGAAGTCGTCCACTTACTGCGCTGGATCGGCTGCGAGTCCTTCGACGACCTGATGGGCGAGTGGGTCCAGCACCGCGGCGCGGCCTGGGTCGGCGGGGTGCTCGACGCGGGCGGCGACCCGGGGCGGATCGCCACCGCGTGGAAGGACGTCCTCGACGCGCGCTCCAGGTCCATCCTGGTCCTCGAGTCGTTCGTCTTCGAGAGCAACCTGTGCCGGTACGCGGCCCGCGCGGCGACGAGCATGCCGGGCCGGATGCACTACGACAAGACGCTCCACGTGGTCCGGCCGCGCACCGCGCTCTCCCTGTGGGACCACGCGCTGTCCATCAACTGGCGCCGGCCCGTGGTGTTCTGCCGGGCCCTGCGGCTGGCACGGACCTACCTGGTCCACGTGGTGGGGGACAGCGAACTGACCGACGCCGGGAGCAAACTCCAGTTCTCCGGGCGGCTGGGGCAGGCGGCGGTGCTGCTGGCGCGGTTCGAGCAGGTCGGTGTCGCGGACCTGGAGGCGTCGGCGGAGCAGTTCCAGGTCTCGATCGTCGAGGGGAACCCCGCCCAGGACGCGGTGCCCTACCTCCTGGAGTGCTACCTGCGGCTGCACGACCACACGGGCAACCGCGAATACCTGGGACGGGCGGTCCGCACGGACCGGGCCCACCCCACCGTGGCCCGCGGCACCACCTGGCACCTGCTCATGGCCGAGATCTGGCTCCGGCTGGCCGACGGCATGCCCAAGGACGACAACTTCGCCCTCTACCTGCGCCGGGCCGAGGAGGCGCTCAGGCTCGCGGGGGAGCCGAGCGGCGGCGAGGCCGTGCAGCAGGTGCTGCTGTCGTGCGTGACCGCCGCCGCCCGCCGGGCCCCGGCGCTGCTCCCGCAGATACGGCTCGGTCTGCGGCGGCTCAACAACCCCTTCGGACTCGGCGAACAGCTGCGCCGGTTCGCGGAGGCCGGCCACCCGGCGGTGGAGCTGCCGGCCGCTCTCGTGCACGCCCTGCAGACCCGCTTCATGAGCTCCACCGAACCGCTGCACCGCCGCCTGCTGTCGGACTGCCTCCGGGCGTACGTCCAGCTGGAGGACGTCGGCGAGATGGACCGCTACCTGCTGCTGCACAACGCGCTCGGGCTGCAGGACGGGTCGCTCGTCAAGACCGGGCCGCTGACCGACGAGCTGAGCCGCATCCGCTACGCCGACGACATGCTGGCCGTGGCCGCGCTGCGCGACAACCGGTCGTTCTGGATCGAGGGCGTCACCCGGCTGATCCGGGAGACGGAGACGAACACCACCTCCTGCGTGCCGCTCGTCCGGCTCGGCCGCGAGCTGGAACGCGGCGGCGTGACCGTCAACCAGGCCGAACGCGGGCTCATGCGGGCCCGGCTGAGCGGCCTCTCGCAGGCCGACCGGTGGATCCAGGCGGTCGCGGACGGCGACCCGGGATTCTTCTACGAGCACGCCGCCGACCGGGCCATCAGCAGCCCCGACCTGGTGCGCCGCAACCTCGGCGGCCGCAGCAACGTGGTGACCGTCGACGACTACCTCGGCTTCACCAACTCCACCCTGGTGTTCAAGCCGACCACGCGGCTCTGCTTCCAGCGTGACACCGAGAAGTCCGCCGCGGTGCAGGGGACGCTGAACCGGATGGGTGCCGAGGGCGAGTTCGGCATCATCGACCTGATCACCACCATCCCGGTCACCGACCTGCCGCACGGCGACGCGCAGTTCGCGCTCGGCACCGAGATCATCTCGGTGCGCCGGTTCGAGCACGGCACCGTGCTCGCCGAACGGCTGTCGCCCGCCGCGCCGGACTCGTCCTGCGAACTGCTCAAGCGCGCGGCCAGGTTCCTCGCGTACGTGCACGGGTCCGGCGAGCCGCCCCCGGCCCGGGTCCCCGGCGTGCGCAAGGAGGTGCGCAAGGAGGTGAAGATGTGGCTGCGGGCGATCCTGCCCGAGGAGCCGCCCGGCGAGGACAGCGCGCTGTTCGAGGAGTGGTGGGCACTGCTCGGCGAGAGCGACCTGCCGCCGCAGCCGCGCCGCGACGCCCACGCCTTCAACTGGCTGGTGACGGACACCGACCGGATCATCGCGGTCGACCTGGAGGCGTCGCACTGGCGTCCCATGGGGTACGAGCTCGCCCAGCTCACGGACGACGTGCCGGCGCTCCCGGTGGACCGCTGGGACCTGCGCCGCGAGGTGGTCACGGCCTACGTGGACGCGCTGGCGCGCTGCACGGACGCCCCGGCCGTCGACATGGAGAAGCTGTGGGCCGCCTACCGGGCCTCCCTGCTGGTCCGCTCGGTGCGCGGCCTGACCGACCGCACGGGTGGACCGGGCGTCCGCGAGCACGGCGAGGCGATGCTGGACGAGCTGTGCCTGGACGCCCCGGCCGACGGCGGCCCGCACGGCCCCGGCCGGGCTTCCCTGCACGACCTGGCGATCAGGCTGCGGGACGCCTGGGCGGAACGGCGCGGCACCCCCGGTGACGCCCCGCTGCGCGAACTCAGCGAGGGCCGCAGGCGCCGGATCAGCCGCACCCTCGCCTATCACCTGCGCCACGACCACGGGATCAACCGGGACGGTCAGGGGTGGGTGCCGGTCGACACGCTGGTCGCGGCGCTCGGACCGAGGCTCAAGGTCTCCGCCGACGAACTGATCAGTGTGGCGCGCGCGGTGACCGAGACGCGCTTCCAGGTGCGCGACGGCCTCATCCGGGCCCGCTACGGGCACTCGCGTCCGGCGGCCGTCGAGTACGAGGTCCGCAAGCCGGACGGCCCGCTCTACCACTGCACGCCGACCGCCGCGCTGGGCAGCATCTTCGAGCGGGGTGAGGGGCTGCGGCCCATGACCCGGCAGTGGGTGCACCTGACGACCGACCCGGCGACCGCGCTGAGCGCCGGGCGGCGGCACGGCCCCAGCGTGCTCCTGTGCGTGCCCGAGCCCGACGGGCTGGAGTGCCGGCACGCGGGCGGCAACACCTGGCTCGTCGCGCAGGTTCCGCCGGAGGCGCTGCGGGTGGTGCCGCTGCACCAGATGTTCGCCACGCACGGCTGACCGACCGCGTCCGGTCGGTCGGTCGGCCCGGACCCGGCCCGCCCGGCCCGCCCGGTCAGGTCAGCAGGTGGCGGTTCGGGGCCGTCGCCGCCTCCTCGTACTCCGGCAGGACCACCACGTCCACGCCCTTCGCGGACAGCGCGCCGACCCCGTCCGCACCCGTCACGAACGTGTCCGGCTCCCGCCACGCCGTGACCACCCTGCGCACGCCCGCGTCCAGGATCAGCCCGGCGCACGGGCGGGGCCGGGAGGCGCGGTGGGTGCAGGGTTCCAGGCTGCTGTAGACGGTCGCGCCGGGCAGCCTGGGGTCCGCCGGGTCGATCTTCGCCAGCGCCGCCTCCTCCGCGTGGACGACCGGGTCGTCGCCCTCCCGGGAGTGGCCGCGGGCCAGCTCGGCGCCGTCGGCGGCGACCACCACCGCGCCGACGCTGAAGGCGGACGACGACGGGGGGCACTGCCGTGCCAGGTCGCAGGCCAGCGAGAGCCAGTGCCGGTCCGCGGCCGACGCGACGGCGCCGGTGCCGGGGGCGGTCGGCTCGTAGCGCATCAGGACGACGTCACCGACCGGGCGGGTCTCCACCAGGCGCAGACGGCCCGACTGGTAGGCGCCGGGGCCGAACAGGCGGGGGGCGTCCGGGTCGCCGACGAACAACGGGGCCAGGGCCAGCTGGACCTCGTCGGCCAGGCCCTGCTGGAGGAGCTGGGTGTGGACGGTGCCGCCGCCCTCCACCATCAGCCGCCGTACGCCGCGTACGTCGTGCAGGTCCTCCAGGACGGCCCGCCAGTCGAGAGAGGCGCCCAGCGCCACCACGTCCGCGTCCGCCGCGATGCCCGCCGCCCGCAGCCGGTCCGCGCCCTCCGGCGTCGTGTAGACGACCTTCTGTCCGCCCGTGTGCCAGAACTGCGCGCCGGGGTCCAGGTCGCCGGTGGCGCTGACCGTCACCTTCAGGGGGTACTCCGGCCGTCCGGCCGCCGTCCGGGCCGCCCGGCGCTCGGGGGAGTTGACGAGGAGGCGGGGGTTGTCGGCGCGGATGGTGCCGGCGCCGACGAGGATCGCGTCGACGGATGCCCGTACGTCGTCGACCCGGTCGAAGTCGGCGGGCCCGGACAGCAGGAGGCGTTCGGGACCGGTGTCGTCCAGGTAGCCGTCGAGGGAGACGGCGGCGGAGAGCAGGACGTACGGGTAAGGCATCGGCGCACCCATCTGGGAGACGGCGGATCTTGGTTCAAGTTTTAAGCAAACCTACACTGGGCGGCATGACGACCCGCTGGCTCACGCCCGAGGAGCAGCGCGCCTGGCGCGCGTACATCGACGCCGCCCATCTCCTGGAGGACGCGCTCGACCGGCAGCTCCAGCGGGAGGCCGGCATGCCACACCTTTACTACTCCGTCCTGGCCGTCCTGTCCGAGTCGCCCGAGCGCCGGCTGCGCATGACCGACCTCGCCGGGCAACTGAAGATCACCCGCAGCCGGCTGACGTACGCCGTGGGGCGGCTGGAGAAGGACGGGCTGGTGCGACGGGAGGGCTGCGCCAGTGACCGGCGGGGCAGCATCGCCGTCCTGACGGACGAGGGGACGGCGGCCGTCGAACGGGCGGCTCCGGGACACGTCGCGACGGTGCGGGCCGCGCTCTTCGACCACCTCACGCCCGAGCAGGTGGGGCAGGTCGAGGAGATCTTCACCAGGGTCGCCGGGGTTCTCCAGGACGGCCGGGACGGCGGAGAGGTCCCCTGGCTGCGGCGGTCGGCGCCGCCGTCCTGCTCGTGAGCTGTCCCACCGGCTGTTGCTTTAAGTTTCAAGCATGGGTAGGGTCCTGATCGATAGGCTGCTTCAAAACTGAAGCAAGAGGAGTTCCCAGCCGCCGACCCGGAGAACCGCATGTCCGACACCCCCGCCGCCACCCAGCGCGCCCGCGTCCGGGTGCCCCTGCACTTCCACGACGGCTACCGCGTCGACGCCGAACTCGTCACCTTCCACGGCCTGGCCGACGGCCGGGAACACCTCGCCGCCGTCCTCGGCGACCCCGCCCCTGGCAGCACCCCGCTGGTCCGGCTCCACTCCGAGTGCCTGACCGGCGACGTCTTCGGCTCCGCCCGCTGCGACTGCGGCCCGCAGCTGCGCGAGGCGGTCGAGCGCATCGCCGAGCGCGGCGGTGTCCTGCTCTACCTCCGCCAGGAGGGCCGCGGCATCGGCCTCTACAACAAGCTCGACGCCTACGCCCTCCAGGACCAGGGCCTCGACACCTACGAGGCCAACCTGGCCCTCGGCCTGCCCGAGGACGCCCGCGACTACACGGCCGCCGCCCAGATGCTCGCCGCCCTCGGCATCACCGAGCTGGACCTGCTCTCCAACAACCCGGACAAGGCGGAGCAGCTGCGCGCCCTCGGCGTCGACGTGCGCGACCGCGTCCCGACCGGCGTCTTCACCACCGCCCACAACGTCCACTACCTGCGCGCCAAGGTCCTCCAGACCCGGCACACCCTGCCGCTGGCCGACTTGACCGGGCTGAACGTGGGCTGATCACCGCAGGTCAGAGGCGGTGCGCCGGCGGTGCGGGAGGGCGCGGGAAAACCCTGGCACGGACGGCCCCCCGCATGGCGTACACTGGTTTCAACGACGCGGGGTGGAGCAGCTCGGTAGCTCGCTGGGCTCATAACCCAGAGGTCGCAGGTTCAAATCCTGTCCCCGCTACTGAAGGCTCAGGGCCGGAATCCATGGAAATGGGTTCCGGCCCTGAGTGTTTTCGCGTTTCTTCACCCGCCGGGCCGACGGGCGCCTGAGCCGTCACCGGGAGTGAGCGGTCGAACCCCCTCCGCATAACATCTGAGACACCATCAAAAACGGGAATGCTGCTGAAGTTGTCGCGAAGGCAGGTCAACTCGCCCGGTTTTCGCCGACAGTGGGGCGTACGTCCCGGCGGTCGTCCTTAATGATCAAGTGGAACAGCTTGGAAATCACCCCTCGGTTCTATTAACGTCCGATAACGCAGCGCGGTCGTCCCAGCCGTCACAAGAGGCGGCTCCGTGCGCACGCGCCGAATCCCGTAAGGGAACCGGGGAACCACCACCTTGGGGTGAATCGGGCGTAAGCGGTCGTGTCCACACGGCTGATTTACGCGCGTAGGAGACCTTCCTGCTCCGAACCCGTCAGCTAACCCGGTAGGCGAGAAGGAAGGAAAGGAGTACGCCCACGTGGCGTCCAACCGGCCTGCCCCCGGGGCCCCCTTCGTGCCCGGCCAGCGCACCGGCGATCCCGCCGACACCTTCGTCTACGGCGGTCAGCGCACCGAAGAGGGACCGTTCGAGGAGTGGAATCCCACCGCGGAGTCCATTCGCCCCGTACGCGGCCGGCACCGCGTCTCCAAGCAGCGCGGCGGCGGACTCGCCCGCAGCTCCACCGTCCTGGGCGTCGGTGTCATAGCCGCCGTCGGCGCGGGCGGCATGGCCACCGCCCAGACCGGCAAGCCGCCGGTGTCCATCTCGATGCCCGACCTGCCGAACGTCGGCTCGCTCATCTCCGACGACGCCGAGCCCGAGGCCGAGACCACCGCCACCCCGCTCAGCAGCGTCGGCGTCACCGCCGTCGACACCGCGCAGGGCACCACCGACGCCGGTGAGGCGCTGCGCGCCCGCATCATGGCGCAGGCCGAGCAGCAGCAGGACCAGGTCGAGTCCAAGGCCGCCGCCGAGGCGCTCGAAGCCGCCGAGAAGAAGGCCGCGGAGGCCGCCGCCAAGGCGGAGAAGGAAGCCGAGGCCGAGGCCGCCGCCGCGAAGAAGAAGGCGGAGGAGGAGGCCCGCAAGAAGGCCGAGGCCGAGCGCCTGGCCGAGCTGGCCAAGCAGTTCACGCTGCCGACCTCCTCGTACACGCTCACCTCCACCTACGGTCAGGCCGGCGCCATGTGGTCCTCCGGCTACCACACCGGCCTCGACTTCGCCGCGCCCACGGGTACCCTCCTCAAGGCCGTGCACACCGGCACGATCACCCAGGCCGGCTGGGACGGCTCCTACGGCTACAAGACCGTCCTCACCCTGGAGGACGGCACCGAGATCCTCTACGCCCACCAGTCGTCGATCAGCGTGAGCGTCGGGCAGAAGGTCAGCACCGGGGACGTCATCGGACGCGTCGGCGCGACCGGCAACGTGACCGGGCCGCACCTGCACATGGAGGTGCACACCTCCGACGGCGGCGCCCTCGACCCGCTGGCCTGGCTGCGCGGCAAGGGCCTCACCCCCTGACCCCGGCCGGCTTCGAGCCCCGGCGGTCCTGACGGCAACCCCCCGACGTCAGGGCTGCCGGTTCACGGAATAGCCGGTTCCCCCGGGGTCGTTGACTTCGAGCATGACTTCTCTGCGCAAGCTCGGCTCCTCCGACCTCGAGGTCTTCCCGCTCTCCCTCGGCGGCAACGTCTTCGGCTGGACCGCCGACCGGGACCAGTCCTTCGCCGTCCTCGACGCCTACGCGGCCGCGGGCGGCAACTTCGTCGACACCGCCGACGTCTACTCGGCCTGGATCGAGGGCAACTCCGGTGGCGAGTCCGAGACGATCATCGGCGAGTGGCTGAGGGCCCGCGGCAACCGCGCCGACGTGGTCGTCGCGACCAAGGTCAGCCAGCACCCCGAGTACCAGGGTCTGTCCGCCGCGAACATCAAGGCCGCCGCCGACGCGTCCCTGCATCGCCTCGGCACCGACCACATCGACCTCTACTACACCCACTTCGACCGGCCCGAGGTGCCGGTCGAGGAGATCATCGGCGCGCTCGACGAACTGGTGAAGGCGGGCAAGGTCCGGCACATCGCCGCGTCCAACATCTCGGCGGAGCGGCTGCGGGAGTCCCTGGAGTTCTCCGACCGGGAGGGCCTGGCCCGGTACGTCGCGCTCCAGCCGCACTACAACCTGGTGTCCCGGGAGACCTACGAGGGCGAGCTCCAGGACGTCGCCGCGCGGGCCGGCCTCGCCGCCGTCCCCTACTACGCGCTGGCCTCCGGCTTCCTCACCGGCAAGTACCGGCCCGGCACCACCGTCGACAGTGCGCGGGCGTCCGGCGCCGCCAAGCACCTCGACAGCGAGCGCGGACGCCGGGTCCTCACCGCGCTCGACGACATCGCCGCCGCCCACGAGGCGCCGGTCGCCACGGTCGCCCTCGCCTGGCTCGCCGCCCAGCCGACGGTCGCCGCGCCGATCGCCTCCGCGCGGACCGTGGAGCAGCTCCCGGCCCTGCTGGGCGTGGCGGAGCTGCGGCTCACGGAGGAGGAGCTGAAGCGGCTGGGAGAGGCCTCCGCGTAAGTCCCGGAAACCCTGGCCTTAGGTCCGGTACGGGTTGTACGCCGGATACGGAGCCGCCGGGCCGTACACCGCGGGGCCGTGCGCCGCTGAGCCGTGTGCCGGTGGGCCGTACGCCGGCCACGGCATCAGGACCGGCACCGGCGGGGCCGTGGCCCGCGCGGCATACTCCAGCGCCGGGCGGGCCACCTCGCGGCGGCGCCACAGCTCGTGCAGCAGCTCCCGCTCCCGTACGACGAAGTCCGCGCCGGCCCGGCCCCGCCGCCCCCGGTGCCTGAGGAACGCCAGCGACGTCGCGTACGCCTCGTACTCGGCCACCGCGCGGGACGCCGGTTTGCCCAGGTGGTGGCCGGCGAACTCGCGGGCCAGCCGGCGCGCCCGCATCGAGCCGAGCACGAAGGGCTCCGCCGGGCCCAGCCAGCCCGCCATCACATACGCGGGCAGCTCATCGCGGACGGTTCGCAGCTCCCGCTGCCGCGTCCAGATCACCAGCCACGTCAGCAGTCCGAACGCGGGCACCATGAACGCGCCGTACACCGCGAAGAACCCGTACTCGCCGAAGGTCGCCGAGCCGTTCCAGAACGCGTGCATGCCCATCGCGAGCAGCAGCCCGCCCAGGGGCAGCAGCACCCGGCGCAGCGGCCGGCGTTCCCCCGACAGCGCGGCGATGCCGAAGCCGATGCCGGTGAGGACGGTGAACAGGGGGTGTGCGAACGGGGACATCACGACGCGCACGAAGAACGTCGCCGCGGTCACGGAGGCGATGCCGCGGTCGCCGTGCAGCTGGTCGGTGCCGAAGGCGGTGCCGAGGTAGAGGATGTTCTCGGTGAACGCGAAGCCGGTCGCGGTCACCCCGGCTATCACCACGCCGTCGACGATCCCCGTGAAGTCACGTCTGCGGAAGAGGAAGATCAGCAGGATCGCGGCGGCCTTCGCGGTCTCCTCCACGACCGGCGCTATGACGGTCGCGCCCAGGGTGTCCGCGCCGGACGGATCGGCGGTGGCCGTCGCTATCCAGCGGGTCGCGAAGCTGTTGGCCACGATCGCTATCAGCGCCGCCGCGCAGGCCCCCCAGGCGAAGGCGAACAGCAGGTTCCGCCAGGGGCCGGGTTCGACCCGGTCCAGCCAGCGGAACGCGGCTATCAGCAGCGGCACGGGCAGGACCGCCAGGCCCAGCCCGACGAGGAAGCCCTCGGTGCCGGTCTCCTCCCGTACCAGCGCGAGGATCACCAGACCGGACAGGGCGAGGAGCGTGACGAGCGCGCCGTAGCGCACCCAGGAGCGCTGCCACCAGTGCGCGTGCCGGGGCGCCCCGGGAGGGGGAAAACCGGGAGGCGGGGGGTACGGGGGACTGCTGGCCACGGCATTGACCCTAACGAGGGACGGAGCCGCCCGCGGGGGATCAGACGTCGGCGGGAGGCTGAGCTGACGGTACGTGGGGTACGCGGCGGAAGAGCAGATCGTTCACGACATGACCCTTGTCCAGTCCCTGTCCCTCGAAACGGGTCAGCGGACGGAACTCGGGGCGGGGCGCGAAACCGCCGTCGGCCCGGGTGTTCTCGAAGTCGGGGTGCGCGGTGAGCACCTCGAGCATCTGCTCCGCGTACGGCTCCCAGTCGGTGGCGCAGTGCAGGATCGCGCCGGGCTTCAGCCGGGTCGCGGCGAGGCTCAGGAACTCGGGCTGGATGAGCCGCCGCTTGTGGTGGCGCTTCTTGGGCCAGGGGTCCGGGAAGTAGACCCGGAGGCCGTCCAGCGCGTCCGGGGCCAGCATCTCGCGGAGCAGGATGATGGCGTCGCCGTTGGCGACCCGGACGTTGGTCAGGCCGTCGCGGTCGGCGAGGTTCAGAAGGTTGCCCTGGCCGGGGGTGTGCACGTCGACCGCGAGGATGTTGGTGCCGGGGTCGGCGGCGGCCATCTGGGCGGTCGCCTCGCCCATGCCGAAGCCGATCTCCAGGACGACGGGGCCGGTGTTCCCGAACAGCTCCGCGAGGTCGATCACCCGCCCGCCGTCGATGTCCAGCCCCCACTTCGGCCACAGCCGCTGCAACGCGTCCGCCTGTCCCGCGGTCACCCGGCTCCGCCGCGGCTGGAAACTCCGGATCCGCCGCTCGAAGTGCGAACCGGCGGGATCGGCCTGCGGCCCCTCGGGAAACCGGGGCCGGCCCTTGGGACGGCTGGGGTGGCGGGGCGCGGGGGAGCTCAGGGAGTCAGACACAGTGGGGTCGATTTTACGGGCATCGCCCCGGCCGCGGGCAGCCGCGCCGAGCTGCCGCGACGCCTCGGCCGCGACGCCTCGGCCGCGACGCCGTTCAGCGCGCCTCCCCCAGCACCCGCAGCACCCTCCGGGCCACCTCCCTGCCGATCGGCAGGGACGCGGTCGCCGCGGGAGACGGCGCGTTCAGCACGTGCACCGCGCGCGCTCCCTCCCGGATCAGGAAGTCGTCCACCAGCGTCCCGTCCCGCAGCACGGCCTGCGCCCGGACCCCGGCGGCGCTCGGCGTGAGATCTGCCTCGGTCACCGCCGGCAGCAGTCTTCGCACCGCCTCGGTGAACGCCCCCTTGGACACCGACCGCCGCAGCTCCCCCGCCCCGTACCGCCAGTGCCGCCGCGCCAGCTGCCACGCCCCGGGCCACGCCAGCGTGCCGCCCAGCTCCCGGGGCCGTACGACGCCCCAGCCGTACCCCTCACGGGCCAGCGCGGGCACCGCGTTGGGGCCGATGTGGACGGTGCCGTCGATGCCCCGGGTGAGGTGGACGCCCAGGAAGGGGAACGCGGGGTCGGGGACGGGATACACCAGCCCGTTCACCAGCTCCGGCCGCCGCAGGTCGTAGTACTCACCGCGGAAGGGGATGATCCGCATCCCGGGGTCGTCCCCGGTCAGCCGCGCGACCTCGTCGCACCGCAGTCCGGCACAGTTCACCAGCACCCGCGCCCGCACGACCGCCCCGTCGGCCGTCTCCACGGCCACGCCCAGCTCCGGCCGCCGGTCCACGCGGACGACCTCCGCGCCGTACCGCAGCTCCGCGCCGGACGCGGCGGCGAGCCGGTGGGCGACGCCGACGAAGTCGCAGACGCCCGTCGTGCCGACGTGTATGGCGGCGAGGCCGCGGACCTCCGGCTCGTACTCCGCGATCTGGGCCGCGCCCAGCTCCCGCACCGGTATGCCGTTCTCCCGGCCGCGCTGCACCAGGGCGTGCAGGCGGGGCAGCTCCGCGCGGTCGGTGGCGACGATCAGCTTGCCGGTGACGGCGTGCGCGATGTCGTACTCGGCGCAGAACTTGACCAGCTCGGCGGCGCCCCGGACCGCGTACCGCGCCTTGAGGGAGCCGGGGCGGTAGTAGATGCCGCTGTGGATGACGCCGCTGTTGCGCCCCGTCTGGTGCCGGGCCGGGCCCGGTTCCTTCTCCAGCACCATGACCTGCGTGCCGGGCGCCCGGCGTGTGATCGCGTACGCCGTCGACAGGCCGACGATCCCGCCGCCGATCACCAGCACGTCACAGTCGTAGGCGACCTTCCGCACCTGCACCACCTCCCGGTTTCGATAGTGCACTGCGCCACTGACAATGCGCTCAAACCCGGGAGGTGTCCGGTGTCACGCCGGGGCCATCAGCAGGGGGCGGGCGCGTTCGCGCAGCTCCACGACGCGCGGCTCGTCGCCGTACGGCTCCAGGCGGTGCAGCAGGTCCTTCACGTACTCCGTGGTCCGCGCGGACGATATGCGCCCGGCGACCTCCACCGCGCGGACCCCCGCCGCGCAGGCCGCGTCCAGATTGCCGGACTCCAGTTCGGCGACCGCCCCGACGATCAGGCGCAGTCCGTGGGAGCGGACGAACTCCTCGGTCGGCTGCGAGAGGGCCTGCTCGGTGAAGCGGCGGACCTGGCGGGGAGCCTTCAGGTCGCGGTAGCACTCGGCCGCGTCGGCGGCGAAGCGGTCGTAGGAGTAGAAGGCGAGCCAGCTCGGGTCGTGGTCGCCGGGGCGGGCCCGCTCCAGCCAGCTCTCGGCGGCCTTCAGGGCCGCGCCGGCGGCCTGGGCGTCTCCCGCGCGGGCGTGCGCGCGTGCCTCGACGAGACGGAAGAAGCTCATGGTGCGGGCGGTGGCCAGGCCCCGGTTGCGTTCCAGGGCGGCCTGGGCGAGGTCCACGCCCTCGTCGCCGAAGCCCCGGTAGGTGGCCTGCAGCGACATCGACGCCAGGACATAGCCCCCGAGGGGCACGTCGGCCGCCGCGCGGGCCAGGCGCAGGGCCTGGATGTAGTAGCGCTGGGCGGCTTCCTGCTGGCCGGTGTCGAAGGCCATCCAGCCCGCGAGACGGGTGAGCTCGGCGCTGGCGCCGAACAGGGCGCGGCCGACCTCGTCGGAGTAGGAGCCCAGGAGCAGCGGGGCGGCCTCCACGCGCAGGCATTCGGGGACCATGGACGAACGCCAGTCACCGCCGCCGTACTTGGAGTCCCAGCGGCGCGCGTCCTCGGCGGCCTCCCGCAGTTTCTGCACATCGCTGTGGCCGACTTTGATCGGTGCGCCGGAGCCCTCGGCGGGGTTCGCCTCGCGCGCCACCGAGCTGTCGGCCGGGGTTATCAGCCACCGTGACGCGGGGGTCGCATAGGCGCTCACGGCGAACGAACCGGCCAGCGACTGCCAGATGCCGCCGGAGCCGGCGCGCCGCCCGGCGAGGTCGAGGCGGTACAGCTCGGTCGCCGATTTGACCGCCTGGCCGACGTCCCGGGGGAAGGCGAGACCCACCTCGGGCGCGGGGTCGGCGTCCGCCAGGCCGATCTCGTGCAGCGGCACCGGACGGCCGAGCTTCTGGCCGATCGCGGCCGCGATGAGATGGGGCGCGGCACCCTGCGGGACCATGCCCTTCGACACCCAGCGGGCCACCGAGGTCTTGTCGTAGCGAAGCGTCAACCCGCGTTGGGCACCGAGGTCGTTGACGCGTCGTGCGAGTCCCGCGTTGCTGATTCCCGCGAGGGCGAGAACGGCGCCGAGCTTCTCGTTCGGCCCGCGTTGCTCCCTGGACATGCGCCACCCCTCGACACAGACGGCTGCCGCGCTGGCATAACCGTGCGGCATTCGTAAACCCAGCGTAGTTCGCCGCATCCCAAGCGTTAAGGGGCATTGTTCCGGTTGGCGGGATTGTGGTCCGTACGGGAGTACGGGCCCTGTACGCACCGTTGCGGCGTGCTCCCGGTGTGTGGCCGTGCGCCCGTCCGTGCGCTCTTCTCCGGCCAACTCGGGAGCGATTCCATGGCTTCTGCGTGGGTCGGCCCGCTGTACTGACCAGTGGGCTGGGGGACACCGCCGCCTCACATCCCCGCGGGCGGCGGTCCGGCCCGGGGGGCGTGCTCCGTTTCCCGGGCCGTGCGCCCGTTCGGTGATGCGCAGAGCCTGTACGGAGCGTGCACGGCGGCGAAGGCGCACGGCCTTGGTGGTCTTGGAATGGCCGAAATTCGACCCTGTAGGGTGCTGGCCAATACCTGCGTCCACCACACGGTTTGAGGGCGCGTTGGGGGTTTTCGGGGGGCGTACCGGGGGCGCATTCACGTCGTCGGCGCGGGCGGTCCGCCTGCGCTTTTTCCCCGGTCCTCCCTCTGGTCCTCCCCGCGGTCCACTCCGCGCTTCCCTGCGCTGAAAGGCAGTTGGGCCGGCCGGTGGCTGCCTCCGAGGCGCATGCCGGGCGCATGCCAAGGGCGCATGCCAGGGCGCGTGGGGCGCATTCAAGGGATCGCAAGCGGCTCCGCCGACCCTCCGCGGCGCCTCCTTCGTGGCAGCATGGTGAACCGGTTCTCGCGGTGCACTGGTTGTCCACAGTCTGTGGAGGCGTCGATGCGGTGGTTGGTGGGTTGGAGCAGCACCGCCGCGGGCGCCGCCCGGATCGGCACCGCCGGCGCCACCGGGTACGACGGCGAGACCCTGCAGCCGGTGGGCTCCCAGCTCCTGTGGGGCGACCCCGACCCGCTGTGGGCGGTCGGCGACTGGCGCCCCGACGAGGTGCGGGTGGTGTCCGCCGACGCGCAGACCCGCATCGCCGTCCTCGGCACCTGCGGCGCCACCGACGAACAGCTGCGGGTCGGGCTGTTCGCCGCGCGCGGCGGCGCACTGCGGCATCTGACCGCCTGGCCCGGCAGCTACACGGCCGTCGTCCAGGTCGGCCGCCGGATCACCGTCTGCGGCGACCTCGCGGGCGCCCGCCCCGTCTTCCACACCGCCTGGGCGGGCGGCACCGCCTACGCCACCGCCGCGCTGCCGCTCGCCGACCTCGTCGAGGCCAACCTCGACTTCGGCCACCTCGCCGCCCTGCTGGCCGCCCCCGACGTCCCGGCCGCCGTCCAGGAGTCCACCCCGTACGACGGCGTACGGCGCATTCCGCCGGGGCACGCGCTGATCCTGCGCGCGGGGGCGCGGGAGATCGCCGGGTACGAGCCCGTCGCCTCCCTCGCCGTGGCCGCGCCCCCCGCCGACCCCGACCGCGCGGTCGACGCCGTACGCGACGCCCTCGTGGAGGCCGTACGGACCCGGCTGTCCGCACCCCGCCACGTCCCCGGCGCCGACATCGACCCCGGACCCGTGCCCGGCATGGGCCCCGCCGAACGGCGAGCCGCGCGCGGGATGCCGGTCCCGGGCATCGGCGCCGACCTGTCCGGCGGCCCCGCCTCGGCGACCCTCGCGCTGCTGGCCGCCGGACTGCCCGGCATGCCCGGCACCGTCCTCGGGCACGGCACCGGCGCCGGTGAGCGGCTGCTCGCCGTCACCTTCAACGACCTGGCCGTCGGCGGCCGGGAGGCAGAACTGGAGCGCGCCGGGGCGCTCGCCGCCGGACCCCGGCTGCACCACGTGGTGGTGACCGGCGACGAGGAGACCCTGCCGTACGCCGACCTGGACGGACCGCTCACCGACGAGCCGAGCCCCATGCTGGTGTCGGCCGTCCGGCACCGCGCCCGGCTCGCCGCCGGCAGCGCGGACCATCTCACCGGCTACGGCGCCCGCCAGGTCCTCGACGCCCACCCCGCGCGCCTCGCCGACCTCCTCATGGACCGCCGGCGCCGGCACCTGGTGCGCCCCGTGGCCGCCCTCGCGAAGGCGGACGGCTCGGTGCTGGTCCCCGCGCGGGTCTACGCCGCCGCCCGCCGCCTCGCCCGCACCCCGTACCGGGCGGGCGTGGAAGGCCTCGCCGCCCAGCTCCTGGAACGGGGCTTCGACGAACCCGGCGGTGCCACGGGGGCGTCTCTCGCCGGGCTCACCTGGGCCAGACCCGGCCCGGCGGCACGCTGGCTGACCGGCGAGGCGCTCGCTGAAGTATCGGTTCGTCTCCAGACGGCCCTCCAGCGGTCCGCCGTCGGCCCCGACCGCCGCCCCGGCGACTTCCGCGCCCGCGCGGCCCTCGCCCGCACCGCCGCCGACGTCCGCGTCCTCGAACAGGCCGCCGAGATCCGCTTCCAGCGCCTGCACACGCCCTTCCTGGACAACCAGGTCGTCCGTGCCTGCCGTGAACTGCCCGAGGCGCTGCGCGTGCAGCCCGGGGCGCGCGCCGAGATCCTGCGCACCGTGCTCACCGGCGCCGGTGTCACCGACCTGCCGCCCGGCTGGGGCGCCACCTCCCAGGCCCCGCAGGCCGCCGCCGCCCGCACCGGCCTGCGCGTCGCCGCCCACTCCCTGATGGCCCTCTTCGACACCCCGCTGCTGGCGCAGGCCGGCCTGGTCGAGGCCCGCGTGGTCCGCAAGGCGCTGCGCCGCGCCGCCGAGGGCGAGCCGCTGCCCCTCGACGGTCTCGCCGACCTCGTCTCCCTGGAACTGTGGCTGCGCCGCCTGCTCGCCCGCCGCGGCACCTGCTGGACCGGCACCCCCGGACGCGCGCGTGCCGTCCCGGCAGGCATCGTCCCGCAACGCGGCGCGCTGGGCGCGGGAGCCGCGGCGAACCCTATGAGCAGGTGAACTTGGCGTCCGCCCAGTCCGCGACGGCCACGTTGTCGACGTGGTTGTGCGGCTCCACCACCAGCCGTACGGTCTCCCGCCCGGTCAGGTTCACCTGTACGGGGACGGCCGCGTCGCCGCCCTTGACCATGCGGGACTTCCACAGCCGGACGCCGTCGGCATAGACCGAGAAGTAGACCTTGCCGAGCTTCAGCGTCATGTCGTCGACGCCGACCAGCGCCTGATAGGAGCTGCACTCGCGGTTGAGGTCGATGGTCACGGAGGACTCGGCGTGCACGGTGACCCCGCGCGCGTAGGAGGTCCCGCCGATCGACAGGCCCTGCCGCTGCCACACCCAGCCGCTCTCACCGATCCGCATCTCGGGCTCGCTGCCGTCGCCGCTGATGTCGTACGCGAGGTCGCTCCACTGGTAGACGACCGGCGCGGGCGGGGGAGTGGGTGTCGGTGTCGGGGTGGGCGTGGGGGTCGGCTTCGGGGTGGCGGTCGGGGTCGGTGCGGGAGTCGGTGTCCGGGCCGGCTTCGGGGTGGGCGTGGGGGTAGGGGTGGGGGCCGGTTTGCGAGCGATCACCCGGGGCGCCGGCGGGGGCGCGGGCGCGGGCTTCTTCGGCGACGGAATCGCCGACGGGATCGCCGACGAGGTCGGCGCCGGCGGTTCCGGCTGGACGGCCGGTGCCGACACGGGCGGCCTGGCCACCGGCTTCCGGGGCGGGCTGTCGTCGCCGACCAGCGCGAGCGCGACGGCAGCGGCGGCCACCGCGACCACCCCGGCCGCGACACCGGCCTTCACCGGCGCGCCCACCCCTTCGGCGGCCACACCACCGGCGCCCGCCCCGCTTCCGGCACCTGCCGTGCTTCCGGCGCTCGCTCCGCCTCCGGCACCTGCCGTGCTTCCGGCGCTCGCCCCGCTTCCCGCGGCCACCCCGCTGCCGGACGTGCCTGCCCCGGCACCCGCGGCCGCTCCGGCGCCCGTGCCCGCCCCGCCGGACGAACCGCCCGCCGCGGCGGCCGCGCCCGCGGCGCCCGCCGCACCGGCTCCGGCCCCGCCCGCGACGAGCCCGGCCGCCTTGGCGTACCCGGCGGCGCCGAACCAGCCGATGACGGCCACCGGTACGACGGCGGGGATGCCGGCGGCGACCTCCTCGATCTGGCCGGCCGCCAGCCGGCACTTCGCGCACTCCTCCAGGTGCTTGCGCAGACCCCGCTCCGCGCGGGTGCGCAGTTTGCGGCGGGCGTAGGTCCCGAGCTGGTCGGCGTAGCGCGCGCACTCCTGGTCGGTGGCGAGGCTGGTGCTGACATGCGCCTGGAGGTACGCCTGCTTGAGGCCCTCGCGGGCCCGGCTGGCCAGCACGCGCGTGCCGTTGGCGTCGAGCCCGAAGAGCACCGCGACCTCGCTCGGCGACTCGTCCTCGACCTCGGTGTGCCACAGCACCGCCTGCCAGCGCTCGGGCAGCGAGCGGAAGGCCCGCATGGCCATCGACTGCTCGGCCTCGTGCATCGCCCGCGCGTCGGCCCCGAGATCGAGCGTGCCGGCGTCGGAGACGTCGGAGGCCCGCGCGGCCTGAGCGGCGAACACCGCGAAGTCGTCGACCAGCTGCTCCCGCTTCGCCGAGCTGGTCCAGTTCGCGGCGACCCGGCGGACGCTGGTCAGCAGATAGGCGCGCACGGCGTGCTCGGGGCCGGAGCCGCCGCGCACCGCCTGGAGCATGCGGGCGAAGACCTCGGCCGTGAGGTCGTCCGCGGTGTGGGTGTCACGGCAGCAGGTGCGCGCGTACCGGCGGACGGCGTCCGCGTGGCGCCGGTACAGCTCCTCGTACGCCGTGTCGTCCCCGGACCGCATCCGGCCGATCAGCTCGGCGTCGGAAGGCGGCATCTCGCGCGGCGGCGGCAGGATGCCGTGGTCGTCGCGCCGGTCACGCTGCGCGGGTACGGCCCGCTCGGGTGAGAAGCCCGCCGGGAGGCCGGCGCGTTTGCCCTGGCTCGGCACATGTGGTGGAACGAGGCCACCGGCCTCCGGGTCGCCGTCGTCCAGTGACTCGTCCCGCCCGTCAACGCTCATCGCGGAAAGCCCTCGCCGCCTGCCCAACCAGTCCCGACCACCGGGTCAGAGTGCCACAAGGCCTTTCGGCCGGACTCCGGCAGTGAAGGGCCGTCCACTCGTCCGAGGGGACTTGTCGCCGCACGGTACTGATCGTCACCCGTTCGGGGAAGCGGCAACGGGCGCGCGTGGACGTGCAGTTGAGCGCCGTCCCCGGAACGCCCGGGTCGCCGGCGGCGAGAAGGCGGGGGACGCGGGCACCTCGGCACCCACGCCCCTGTCACCTCATCGGGTTACGCCGATCGGCCGACACCTCACGCCGGACGCGACCGCAGCCCCTCCAGCAGGATGTCCAGCAGCCGTGCCGAGGCCGCCGCCTGCTGCGCCGGGTCCGGCAGCGAGGGCGCCGCCGTCGCGATCACCAGCAGGACGTCCGACACCGACACGTCGGCACGCAGCTCGCCCGCCGCGCGGGCCCGCTCCACGAGCTGGCCCACCACGTCGAGCAGCGCCGCCGCCCCCGCGTCGTCCTCGGCCGCCGGCTGCTCCGGCACCAGCCGCAGCTCCCCGCCGCCCGGCTGGGTCCGCTGCTGCGGCACCCGCGTCTCCTCCGGCTCGGCGTCGCCCTCCTCGGCGACGCCGACCCGCAGCACCTGCGGCGGCAGCAGCCGGCCCGCGCCCGACGCCACCGAGGTCCGCAGGAAGCGGGACAGCGCCGACCACGGCTCGTCCTCCTGCCCGAGCGCGGCCCGCGCCTGGTCGGTCAGCCGGGAGGTCTCCTCCTCGGCTATCCGCCGGACCAGGACGTCCTTGCTCGGGAAGCGCCGGTACACCGTGCCGACGCCGACCCGGGCGCGCCGCGCCACGTCCTCCATCGGCGCGCCGTAACCCAGCTCGCCGAAGACCTCGCGCGCCGCGCGCAGTACGTGCTCGAGGTTGCGCTGTGCGTCCACACGCAGCGGCGTCGTCCGCGAGGTGTCCCCGCGTCCGGTGCTCACCGCCGCGCCGACCGCGCCGCCGGTTGCGATGGCCGACGCGGAAGACCAACGAGAGTCCTGAATGTGCATAAGAAATCCCCCGGTAATGACGTCTCCCCCCGGAGACTCTCCCCGTCATTGGATGCCGGAGCGCACGGAACCGGCTCAAACCCCGAGCCCGCCGGTCGAGCCCGCCCGTCGCGGACCCGAGAGGCACCCCCTACACCCCGTCGTGAGACGAACATAGTTGAGAGACAGTCAATTCAGAAGGGGCAGGTTCCGCACGGAGCGCCCCCCGATCGGAGTACGGGCCGTATACGCCCCGATTGCACCCCCCTATGTCACCTGTCTCACACCGCCTGACCTGCGGAGCTTTCCCGTACATGGGTGATTCGGCCAACACCGGGCACGCGCGCCGTGCGGTCACACAAATTGCCGGGGCTGTGGACAAACGCAAGCGCTGGGTGCGTCATGGGATGGTGAAGGAACGTGCGCGCATTCTCGTTGTCGGCGGCGGCTACGTCGGGATGTACACGGCCCTGCGCCTCCAGCAGAAGCTGAAACACGAACTGAGGACGGGCGAGGCGGAGATCACGGTCGTCACCCCGGACCCGTACATGACGTACCAGCCGTTCCTCCCCGAGGCGGCCGCCGGTGCCATTTCCCCGCGCCACGTGGTCGTACCGCTGCGCCGCGTCCTGCCCCACTGCCGCGTCGTGATCGGCGAGGCGGAGGCCGTCCGGCACGCCGACCGCACCGCGACCCTCGCCACCCTCGCCACCCGTGAGCGGGGCGCGCCGCCCGAGGAGCTGGCGTACGACGAACTCGTCCTCGCCCCCGGTTCGGTCTCGCGCACCCTGCCCGTCCCCGGTCTCGCCGACCACGGCATCGGCTTCAAGACCGTCGAGGAGGCCATCGGCCTGCGCAACCACGTCATCGAGCAGATGGACATCGCCTCCTCCACCCGCGACCCCGCGATCCGCGACGCGGCCCTCACCTTCGTCTTCGTCGGCGGCGGCTTCGCGGGCGTGGAGGCCCTCGGCGAGCTGGAGGACATGGCCCGCTACACCGCGCGGTACTACCACAACATCAAGCCCGAGGACATGAAGTGGGTCCTCGTCGAGGCCTCGGACCGCATCCTGCCCGAGGTCGGCGAGGAGATGGGCCGCTACACGGTCACCGAGCTGCGCCGCCGCAACATCCAGGTCCTCCTCGGCACCCGCCTGGAGTCCTGCGCGGACCGGGTCGCCGTCCTCAGCGACGGACAACGGTTCCCCACCCGTACGGTCGTCTGGACGGCCGGCGTCAAACCGCACCCGGTCCTCGAGGCCACCGACCTGCCCCGCACTGCGCGGGGCCGGCTGCGGTGCACCGCCGAGCTGGCCGTCGAGGGGCACCCGCACGCGTGGTCCGCGGGCGACGCCGCCGCCGTCCCCGACGTCACCGCCGCCGAACCCGGCACCGAATGCGCCCCCAACGCCCAGCACGCCGTGCGCCAGGCCGGCGTCCTCGCCGACAACATCGTGCGCTCCCTGCGCGACGAGGCACTTCTGACGTACACCCACAAGTACGTCGGCTCCGTCGCCTCCCTGGGCCTGCACAAGGGCGTCGCCCATGTATACGGACGCAAGCTGAAGGGCTACCCCGCGTGGTTCATGCACCGCGCCTACCACCTCAGCCGCGTGCCCACCTTCAACCGCAAGGCCCGTGTCCTCGCCGAATGGGCCCTCGCCGGCCTCTTCAAACGGGAGATCGTCTCCCTCGGTTCACTCGAACACCCCCGTGCCGAGTTCGAACTCGCGGCCGGGGGAAAACCTGCCGACGACCCGAAGGGGTCGTCCTGACCGAAGCAAGGAACTCCCGGAGCCACCCGGGCGTCTGACGGATGTCGGTCCGGTCGGTCACACTGCCAGACTGGTCCACGCCGAAACGGGCGGGCCGCCGCCCGGCCTGCCCGCCGAACCCACGAGGCTTTCCCAAGTGCTGCACATTCCAGGGGCGGTGCCACCCCACGGTCACCACCGTGCCGCCCCCGGGGGACCGGGCCGGGTCCGGAGCCGGCCGACGACAACTACACGAGGCAAGGATTCGTGAACTTCACGCGCTGGAGCGCCCGGCTCCCCGGAACGCAGCGCCGCGCCGCAGCGCGGACCGAACCCACGGTCAACCCCGACCGCCGGGCGGAGGGCCGGGGCGAGGGCTCCGTCCCCGCGGCCCGCGCCGAACACCTCACCGACCAGCTCCCCGCCGTCCCCGCCGTCGACGAACTGCCGGTGCGCGAGGTCCTGGACCGCGTCCCCGCGCTGGTCGCCCTCGTCCACGGCCCCGACCACCGACTGGCGTACGTCAACGAGGCCTACGCCGCCGCCTTCGGCGCCCGCCCGCCAGGCGAGCCGGCCCGCGACGCCCTGCCCGAGCTCCAGGAGCTGGGCCTGCTGCCGCTCCTCGACCAGGTCCAGCGCAGCGGCAAGCCGCGCACCCTGAAGTCCCGCAAGGCCCTCGACGGCCGCTCCTACACGTTCTCCTGCACACCGGTCCGCGAAGGCGACGGCAGCGGCGGCCGCGGAGTCCTCGTCTTCGCCACCGACGTCACCGACCACGCCGAGGCCGCCGAACGCCTGCGCGCCAGCGAACGCCGCCAGCGCGAGACCGCCGTCACCCTCCAGCGCTCCCTGCTCCCCCAGGAACTCGAACAGCCGGACGACCTGCGGATCGCCGCCACCTACCAGCCCGGCGGCACCGAAGCGGCCGTCGGCGGCGACTGGTACGACGTGATCACCCTCGGCGGCGGCCGCACCGCCCTCGTCATCGGCGACGTCATGGGCCGCGGCGTCCGCGCGGCGGCCGTCATGGGCCAGCTCCGCACCGCGGTCCGCGCCTACGCCCGCCTCGACCTGCCCCCGCACGAGGTCCTCCAGCTCCTCGACGGCCTCGCCACCGAGATCGACGCCAACCAGATCGCCACCTGCGTCTACGCCATCCACGACCCCAACGAGGGCCGGCTGGTGTACGCCTCCGCCGGCCATCTGCCGATCCTGGTCCGCGACGAGAACGGCACCGTCCAGCGCGCCGACGAGCCCACCGGCCCGCCCCTCGGCACCGGCGGCTGGATGCACGCCTCCGGCTCCGTCCCGCTCGGCCCCGGCTCCACCGCCGTCCTCTACACGGACGGCCTCGTCGAACGCCGCGACGAGGACCTGGACGAGGGCATCGCCGCCCTGGAACGCGCCCTCGCCGGCGCCACCGGCACCCCGCAGGTCGTCTGCGACCGCCTGGTCCGCTCCGCCGGAGTCACCGCCGACCACGACGACGACGTCGCCGTCCTCGTCCTCCAGCACCCGGCCCGCACCGGCCCCGACGCCGACCTCTTCCGCAACGCCGCCCTGGAACTCCTCGGCGGCGTGGAAGCGGCACCCCGCGCCCGCGCCTTCGCCTCCGGCGTCCTGACGAGCTGGCGCTTCCCGGCGGACCTGCACGACCTGGGCGTCCTGGCCGCGAGCGAACTGGTCGCGAACTCCCTCCAGCACGGCACCCCGCCCATGCGGCTCCGCCTGCGCCGCACCGACCGCCGCCTGATCATCGAGGTCACCGACGGAGACGACCACCTCCCCCGACGCCGCCGCGCGGAACCCGGCGACGAATCCGGCCGGGGCATCGCCATCGTCGCGACCATCGCCTCGAACTGGGGCTGCCGCCGGACACCGGGCGGCGGCAAGGCGGTGTGGTGCGAGTTCGCACTGCCGAAGAGCTGAGGCGGCCGAGCCGGCTCAGGCCTCCGCGGCCACCGGCTCCGCCGCCGAGCCGCCGCGCGCGACCACCCGGTTGCGCGCCACCCACGGCTGGTCCTGGCCCTCGGTGAGCCGCCGCCCCAGCCGTATCGCCAGCACGCTGATGCCCAGCGAGAACAGCAGGAAGGTCACGATGTACGGCGCGTGCAGCGAGGCGCCCATCGGCCCGCCCACCGCCGGCCCCACGGCCAGCGCCAGCTGCTTCACCAGGGCGAACGCCGAGTTGTACTGACCGGCCAGGCCCTCCGGCGCCAGATCGGCGACCAGCGGGGCCACGGTCGGCGACAGCATCGCCTCACCCAGCCCGAACAGCGCGTACGTCGAGACGAACGCGGCCGTGGCCATCTCCTGGCTGCCGTGCCCCAGCCCCGCGTACCCGGCCGCGAGCCACGCCACGGCCCAGATCAGCCCGACCGCCGCGATCACCCGGGAACGCCGGCGCCGCTCCACGAACCGCAGTACGGCGAACTGGGCGACGACGATCATCGCGGTGTTGGCGGCCAGCGCCGTCCCCAGCGCGGACGTCGATATCCCGGCGGCCTCCACGCCGTAGGCGCTCAGCCCCGACTCGAACTGCCCGTAGCAGGCGAAGAACAGCACGAAGCCGAGAACGCACAGCTGAACCATCGCCCGGTTGCCCAGCAGCTGCTTCCAGCTGCCCTTGGCCGACCGCGCGGGCGCCCCCTCGATCTTCGGCGAGTGCGGCATCCGCACGGTCGCCATCACCACGACGAGCAGCAGGAACATCGCCGCCTCGATGGCGAACAGCAGGGTGAAGGAGGAGACCCGCGTGGTGTCGACGAGATGCCCGCCGATCAGACCGCCGACACCGAGACCCAGGTTCTGCAGGAAGAACTGCATCGCGAACGCCCGCGACCGCGTCTCCGCGGTCGAGCAGTCCACGATCATCGTGGCCAGCGCAGGCTGCATCACCGCCTGCCCGGCCCCGAGCAGCGCCGCCGACAGCAGCACGGTGACCGCGCCGCCCGCCAGCCCCAGGCTCAGCGCACCGACGGAGGCCGTGACCAGGGCGGCCAGCAGCACCGGAAGCGGGCCCTGCCGCACGATCGCCCGGCCGGCGAACGGCAGCACGATCAGCGCGGCCACGGCGAACACGGCGAGGACCAGCCCCGCCGTCACAGCACCGAGCCCCCGCACCTGCGCCACATAGACGTACAGGTAGGGGACGGTGAAGCCGAGCCCGAACGCGCTGAGTGCGTTGCCCACGTGGATCCGGCGCATCGCTGCGCCCATCGCCCTGGTCACGTTCACCTCTCTCAGGTAGGAGCGACAACAAGTTAGGAGTGAAGACTTCGAAACTAAACTTCGACGCTAAAGAGTACACACTCGAGGACTTCAATGCCAAGCACGTCCGTGCGATACTTCGACCCATGGGCGACACACCCGGCCTCAGCGAGCCGACCCTCGAAGAGCAGATCGCCGCCTACCAGCGCGAGTTCCAGGACCTCGACCCCCAGGTCGAGAAGATCGTGTCGGCACTGTCCCGGCTGAACCGCCGCATGAACGTCGCCTACGGCCGCCAGACCTCGGCGCTCGGCATCAGCAACGCCGAGTGGGAGGTCCTCAAGGCCCTCGTCCTGTCCGGCGCCCCGTACCGCATGGGCCCCAGCGACCTCGCCAAGCGCCTCGGCCTGACGCCGGCCGCGATGACCCACCGCATCGACCGGATGGTCGCCGAGGGACTGGTGACCCGGGAGCGGGACGAGAACAACCGGGTCCGCGTCATCGTGGAGCTGACCCCCGAGGGCCGGGAGAAGTGGCTGGAGGCCATGCGTCTCGCCACGGTCTTCGAGGAAGACCTCCTCCAGGACCTCACTCCCGCGGAACGCATGGTCCTCGGCGAGGTGCTGACCAGGCTGCTGCGCCGGGTGGAGCACGCCCAGCCGGACGCCGGCGGCCGCCTCTCCGACCTCGACTGACCAGGTCGGACCCGAGCCATAAAAGATCTTGACAAGGGCCACTTGACACCCTCCTGCCCGATCCGTAAAGTTCTTCGGGTTGTCACGGAGCCGGAACGGTTCTGCGACGGCACCTTCCGCCGCGAAAGCGGCACCTCAAACCACAGCACGATCTCCCGACGGGGTTGTATTCGGCGTGCCCGAATTCAATTCGATTCGGGACCCGGCGGCCCGATTGGGAATCGCCGAGAGGATCCGCTAAAGTTTGAGACGTCGGAACGGCCCAACAGCCGCGAAGACAGCCCCCTCTGACTGGGAGTCAGGCCCGAAAGGATCTGATAGAGTCGGAAGCGCCGGAAAGGGAAACGCGAGAGCGGGAACCTGGAAAGCACCGAGGAAATCGGATCGAGAAAAGATCTGATAGAGTCGGAAACGCAAGACCGAAGGGAAGCGCCCGGAGGAAAGCCCGAGAGGGTGAGTACAAAGGAAGCGACCGTTCCTTGAGAACTCAACAGCGTGCCAAAAGTCAACGCCAGATATGTTGATACCCCGTCTATAGCATCCGCTGGGACGAGGTTCCTTTGAAAAAACACAGCGAGGACGCTGTGTGCGAGGGGACTATTCCTCCTCTCGCACCGCTC
>NZ_LIVZ01000021.1 GCF_001905845.1 Streptomyces sp. TSRI0107
TCGACGTCGTCCCGCAGCTCACCGAGGAGATCAAGACCCGCAAGGGCTGATCCCCATCGCGTCAGGTAACCCCCGCCGTAGCGGGGGTTACCTGTATTCGGGATGCGAGTACCCGGGATACGTAGACCGACGTCACGCGAGGGCGCCCAGCAGCACTCCGACGAACCCTCCGGTGATGAGGAACGGGCCGAACGGGATCGCCGTCTTGCGGTCGGCGCGGCGCGCCAGCATGAGGCCCACGCCGTACAGCGCGCCGAACAGGAACGCGGCGAAGGTGCCGATCAGCAGGATCTCCCAGCCGTACCAGCCGAGGACCGCGCCGAGCGCGGGGGCGAGTTTCACATCGCCGAAGCCGAAGCCGCCGGGGTTGATCCAGAACAGCACGAAGTAGCAAGCGCCGAGGGTGAGGGAACCCAGCAGCGCGGTCTTCCAGCTGCCGTCGGCGCCAGGCAGCAGCGCGACTCCTCCGAGCCCGATGAGCGCGGACGCCGCGAGCGGCAGGGTCACCACGTCGGGCAGCCGGTGAACCGCGATGTCCACGGTGGCGAGCAGAACGGCGCTGGGTGCCAGCAGCAGCCACACCAGGAGTTCTGGACGCGCCCCGGTGGCGGCCCCCAGCAGGGCGCACACGACGACCATCACCGCGGCGACGGTGGACGTACGCGGCCCGAACCTGTCCCCGTCGGCGCAGCGGGCCCGTCCCAGCCACCCGTCCCCGATCCCGGTGAACGGGTGCCCTGCCGGGCAGGTCTTCCGCCAGGGCTCCTCCGGCGTCACCGAAAGCCGGTAGGCGGCACGCGGTATGAGCAGGCCGGTCCCGACACCCCACACGACGGCCACCGCGATGATCCAGAACGTCTCCACGACACGGAGCCTAGGGCTGTGAACAGGGCGTTGTCAGCGGGGAAAGCGGGTCTGGGAGCGAAAGGTGCGGCGGTAGGTGTCCGGTGGGACGCCCACCGTGCGGGCGAAGTGGCGGCGCAGGGTGGTGGCGGTGCCCATGCCCGTGGCCGTGGCGATGGTGTCGACGGTGTCGTCGGTGGTCTCCAGCAACTCCTGGGCGTACCGGATGCGCTGGGTGTGGAGCCACTGCAGCGGGGTGGTGCCGGTCACCTGCTTGAAGTGGCGGCCCAGGTGGCGTGAGCTCATCCGCGCCTGGCGGGCCAGGTCCTCGACGGTGAGGGGCTCGTTCAGCCGCCCCATCACCCAGGGGAACAGGTCCGCGAGCGGATGGTTGCCCGGCTCGGGGACGGGGGTGGCGATGAACTGGGCCTGACCGCCGTCCCGGTGGGGTGGTACGACCAGACGCCGGGCGATCTTGTTGGCGATGGACGAGCCGTGGTCGAGGCGTACCAGGTGCAGGCACAGGTCCATGGCGGCGGCCTTGCCGGCGGAGGTGAGCACGCTGCCGTTGTCGACGTAGAGGACGTCCGGGTCCACCGTGACCTTCGGGTGGCGCCTGGCCAGTTCCCGGGTGTGCGCCCAGTGCGTGGTGGCGCGCTTGCCGTCCAGCAGTCCGGCGGCGGCCAGTACGAAGGCTCCCGTGCACAGGGAGGCCACGCGCGCGCCCGCGTCGTGGGCTGCGCGTACCGCGTCGACGAGTTCGGCCGGCGGGTCCTGGTCGGTGTCGGCCCAGCCCGGGACGATCACGGTGTCGGCGAGGGCCAGGTGGTCGAGCCCGTGGTCGGGCTCCAGGCGAAAGCGGCCGAGTCGTACGGCGCTCGGTCCGCAGAGCGAGAAGCGGTACCAGGGGTCCGCTATGTGGGTCAGGTCGGCGCCGAACACTTCGCATGCCAGGGAGAGTTCGAGGTGCAGCATGCCATCGGTGATGGCCAACGCGACGGAGGGCATGTCCGGAAGTGTATGGGTCATGTCGTTGCAGACACTCGTGTGGGGGTGCCGCTCCGCGTCAGGATCTCCGAGTACGGACGAGTTCGGACGAGTACGGGGAGCGGGCGTATGGGATCGGGCCAGAAGGTTGCGGTGTTCGGAGCGTACGGGCACACCGGGCGGTTCGTGGTGGCGGAGTTGGTCGAGCGCGGGTTCGTCCCGGTGCTGTCCGGCCGCGATGCGGGCAAGCTGGAGGCGCTGGCCTCCGGGGCCGGGCTGGAGGCCCGTACGGCGTCGGTCGACGACCCGGACTCGCTCGACCGTGCGCTGGCCGGCGCCGTGGCCGTGATCAACTGTGCCGGACCGTTCGCCGCTACGACGACTCCCGTGATCGAGGCCGCCCTGCGGGCCGGGATCCCGTACCTGGACGTGGCGGCCGAACTCGAGGCCAACATCGACACCTTCGCGCACTTCGCCGACCGGGCACGGGAGGCAGGCGCGGTGATCGTTCCGGCGATGGCCTTCTTCGGCGGTCTGGGCGACCTGCTGGCCACCGCGGCCATGGGTGACTGGACCAAGGCCGACGAGGCGCACATCGCCTACGGCCTGAGCAGCTGGCACCCCACCGCCGGGACACGGCGTTCGGGCGCGGTCTCGAGGGAACGACGCGGCGAGCGGCGCCTGCGCTTCGCGAACGGCCAGTGGGAGTACCGCACCGACGCCCCGCCGGCCCTCGAGTGGCGCTTCCCCGAACCGACGGGCCCCCAGCCGGTGATCGGGGAGTTCACGATGGCCGACGTGGTGACCGTGTCCAGCCACCTCTCCATCCCGGACGTGACCACCTACATGACGGTCCAGGCCGTACGTGACGTCGCGTCCCCGGACACGCCGACTCCGAGCGCGGCCGACGAGAACGGGCGGTCCGGCCAGACCTTCGTCATCGACGCGGTCGTGCGCTCGGGCGGCGCCGAACGCCGCGCGACAGCCCACGGCCAGGACATCTACGCCGTCACGGCCCCCCTCGTCGTGGAGGCCCTCGACCGCGTTCTCACCGGCCGCACCCGCACGGTCGGCGTCGCCGCCGCAGGTGAGATGTTCGACGCCCCGGACTTTCTGCGCTCGCTGTCCCCGCACATCACCCTGGAAATACTCCCGTAGCGATCCGGTCCAGCGATCCGGTCCATTGATCCGGTCGCCCCTGCCTCGCCGCGACGGGCTGTGCGATCTCACGGCCCGGGACGGCGGGCTGTGACTGATCAGGCCGCGTTCGCGAGTTTCTGGCGCACGACGATCGCGTTGAGCTGTACGGCGAAGGGTGCGGTGTCGGCGATGCCCAGGGCCCCCACACGGTCCTTGCCGAGGCCGACGGTGACGTCGGCGCAGAAGGCGACACCGTACAGGTACGCGCCGGCTTCCATGTCCTGGAGGGCGAAGAACAGATCGCGGTAGTAGCTGGTGCGGTCCCGCTGCTCCTCGTAGTAGGCCAGCCCCGGTTCGCCCTCCTGCGCGGCGAGACCGGTGAACGCGTCCACGAGGTCACGCTCGATGGTGTCCCAGAACGACGCCTGAGCCGCCTCCGCGGGGAGCGCCTGACGGACCGCTTCCTTGAGGGAGAGCACCATGACCACGAGCGGTGCCTCCTCCTGCAGCTTCCAACCGCGGATCACCTTGACGGTGTCGCTGTCGGGGAGCACGGCGGCGGCATCGCGTATGTGCGCGAAGTCGTAATTGACCGTGGCGGGCGCGATCGCCTCCTGGAAGGCGCTCCTGAGGGCCTCCGCTTGGGCCTGGTGCGCCTCGTCCACCACGGTGACTGTTCTGAAGCAGGCTGCCAACTCATCCTCCTTAAACGTTTTGTTGAACGGATGAGGCGTCAGTATGCCCTGACCGTGCCCGGCATGCGACCATGCCGGCCGCTTCTCAAGCCCACACCACTTTGACCACGGCGTGCCCTGCCGAAGCCGCCCGCCCGTAGAACCCCCGCAGGCTCCTGTGATGGTTGAGGAACTCCAGCCTGGCCTGCGCCTCGTCCCAGCCGCCCAGCTTGGCACCGGCGCGCTTCCACAAGTCGTCGAAAGAGACAGCCGCAAGGAAATCCGCGGCCTGTGACACCCCAGGCGGCTCCAGCATCATCATGGGCGGGTCGGAGGGGTCGGCGTCGGCGCTGTGCGGCACTGGGCGGCCGCCGTAGATCGGCAGTGCCCATGGCTTGTCCGCGTCGGCGTATGCGTGTGCCTGCGCGTGTGCGTGTGCGTGTGCGTCGAGGCCATCGGCTACGGCGTAGAGGTCGTTGACGGAGTTCCAGACCTTGTCGATCGAGCCGGCGACACCCGCTGCGACCTCGTCGGGGTGGTTGTCCCAAGCCTCGGACATGAACGCCGCGAGCCAGGTGTGGTCGTCGCGGATCTCGGACTCCGCGACGGCGCGGAAGTGCAGGTGGATGCTCATCTCCTACTCCTCCGGCTCCCAGACGCGGAGCAGGTCGAGCAGACCCGCGTCACCGTCGATCCGCACGGTGTCCGCCGGTATTCGGCCGTACAGGAAGAGGACCAGCTCACCGGCCGTGCCGCGGACCGCGGCACCGGCCGCTTCCAGGTCCTCGGGGGTAGCGGTGGCGGGCGTCGTTCCGGGCGCGGGAAGACGGGTGGAGCGTGCGCCGTCGCCGTCGACGGTCAGGCGCCAGGAGTGGCCCTCGGTGGCATGGAAGTCGAAGGCGGTGGGCTTGTGCGGCCAGGGGCTCCGCGTCGCGCAGCAGGTGGACAGGAACTCGTCGACCCCGTCGAGTGCCGTCTCGGCCCGCAGCGGCTGCGGGGCGCCCACGGTGAGCTGAGCGTCGTAGGTGTGCACCGCGACCTCCTGGAGCTGGTGCCGGGCGACGGCACCGCAGGTCTGCGGCGACTGCGACGCACCCCACCACGTCCAGCAGGCGCGATCCGGTCCGGCCTCGCGCAGTGCGGCCAGCAGCTCCTGCGTCGATGCGGCCGACCAGGCCAGCAGTGCCTCCCGCTCCCGGGGCGCGGCCGGGGCGCCCTCCGGGGCGGACTTGGCCTCGGCGGCGGGCCCCGCGGCGACGGTGGCGGCCCAGGAGCGGCGCCCCTCGCCCAGGTGTCGCACCAGATCGAACAGCGTCCACTCGGGGCACGTCGGCACCCGCACGTCGAGGCTGGGCGCGGCGGCGACCGCGGCGCGGAAGGCGGTCGACCGTTCGTCGATCAGGCGCAGCAGGTCGCGGAACTCCAGAGTCTTCGGCACCCCGGATGTCTATCACCGTGTTCCGGCAACCGGACAGCGGGTTTTCATGGCCGACACGGCGGGCGCGCGGCACGTCAGGCGAGGTAGTCCGCGCGCCCTTCGTCATCGAGTTCGAAGGGGCCCTCGGGGATGACGCAGAACTCGTTGCCTTCGGGGTCGGCCATCACCAGGAATCCGCCGGCGTCGTACTCCTCCAACCGGCGCCCGCCGAGGGCCTCTACACGCTGCTGCTCGGCGGCCGGGTCGGGCGAGGTGATGTCGAAGTGCATACGGTTCTTGCCCGACTTGGGCTCGCCGGTCCGCTGAAAGCCCAGTCCCAGGCCGTTCTCGCGCCGCAGCCACACGTAGGGTCCCATGCGGCCGACGACCGGCCTGCCGAGCAGCTCGGACCAGAACGCGGCAAGCCGTTCGGGGTCAGCGGCATCGACGATGAGGGCATTGATCTGCATGGGTGCGTACGCCATCCCTTGATCCTCTCAGAGCGTGATCCTCTCAGAGCGCCCAGGACCGCTCCTCGGCTTCCCGGTCCGGAGCGCCGCATCCGCATCGACCCCGAAACGTGACCCACCGCCTACTTACAGCCATGCCGACCAGTCGGTATGGTGCGCCGCTGAGCCACTCCCCGATCACCTCCACGGATCCGAGCCGCAGTGGAAGGCCAGGCGATGACATACCCCGACGAGAACCGGTACCCGCCACCAGCGTCACCGGGCTGGTCCCTGACGCACACCGATCGTCCGTCATACGGATCATACGGATACGACGTCCCTCCCCGGTACGCCCCGGACGGTCGATCCACTTGGGCCGAGCCGTACGCGCAGAACGAGGCGTACGCGCAGGACGACCGGTACGCGCAAGGCGACCGGTACGCACAGGAGACTCATCGGCACAGCGCCGACCTCGCCGCCCTCCGCTCGGCGTACCGCCTCCTCCGCCGGACCTCCACGCTCACGGCACTCGGCTCCTTCGTGGTGTACATCGTGCTGTCATGTGCCGCCCCGGGCCTGATGGGGTCCGAGATCGCCGGGGAGCTGAGTCTGGGCATGGCCCTGGGGGTCCTCCAACTCGTCGTGACCTTCGCGGCGGTCTTCTGGTACGGACGCAGCGCGCAACGGTCGGTGGATCCGCTGGCCCGCGCCGTCAGGGAGCAGGCGGTCGCCGCCGGCGGGAACACCGGTGGGGCGAGATGAACGACTTCAGCTCCGGGACGCAGGCCACCGTCCTTCTCCTGTTCACCGTGCTGGTCACCCTCACGCTGCTGATGTGCGTGATGGCGGGCCCTGACCGCGACGACCTGGCGAACTTCTACACCGGCTACCGCTCGCTCACCCCGTTCAAGAACGGCCTGGCCATCGCGGGCGACTACATCTCCGCGGCCACGGTGCTGAGCACCACCGGCATCATCGCGCTCACCGGATACGACGGCTACGTCCTCGCCGTCAGCACCGCCTTGTCCCTGGTGCTGCTGATGTTCCTGCTGGCCGAACCCTTGCGCAACGCCGGCCGGTTCACCATGGGTGACGTCCTGGCCCGCAACATGCCCGGGCGGGCCGTGCGTGTCGCCGCCTGCGTGGTGACCCTCTCGGCGACCGTGCCCTTCCTCGTCGTACAGCTCTCCGGGGCCGGGTCGCTGCTCACCTTCATCCTGGACCTCCCGCACCTGGCGGGCGCCAGGACGGGCAGCATCGTCATCGTCGGCAGCCTGATGATCATTTACGCGGCGCTCGGCGGCATGAGAGGCACCGCGCTCGTCCAGATGGTCAAGATCGTGTTTCTGCTCGCCACCAGCTTCGCCGTCGCCGCCCTGGTCCTGAACCGTTTCGACTGGAGCCCCGGCGCCGTGCTCAGGGCCGCCCAGCAGGGCAGCGGCGCGGGCCCCGCCTTCCTCCAGCAGGGCCTTCAGCTGGGCACCTCGGCCGGTGAGCGGCTGGACTTCATCGGGTTCCAGATCACGGTCGTCCTCGGCGTGGCCTGCCTGCCCCACATCACCATGCGCCTGTACTCGGCGCAGGACGTGCCCGCCGTACGTCGCTCCATGTCGTGGGCGGTCGCCACGGTCACCACGTTCTGCCTGCTCGTGATCGTCATGGGGACGGGCGCGGCAGCGCTGGTGGGGTCGCAGTCCATCATCGCGGCCGACCCCGAAGGCAGGACGTCGGTGCTCATGCTGTCGCAGATGCTCGGCGGAGCACCCGGCTCCACGGGCACGACGATTCTCTACTCGGCCGTGGCGGGCATGGTCTTCATCACCCTGCTGTCCTCGGTCGCGGGAATGACCCTGGCCGCGGCCTCGTCGCTCGCCCATGACCTGTTCGCCCATGTGTCACGGCGGGGGCAGGCGGATCCGCGCACGGAGATGACGGTGGCGGCGTGGACGAGCGTGGCCGTGGGAATCGCCGCCATCGGGCTCGCCACCCTGGTCCAGAACTGGGACGTCGGAGTGCTGACCACTCTGGCCATCTGCATCGGGGCATCGGCGGTGGCACCGGCGCTCACCTACTCCCTGTTCTGGCGGGGGTTCACGCGCACCGGCCTGGTCGCCACCCTCTACGGCGGCGCGGCCTGCGCGCTGGTGCTGCTGGTCTTCTCCGAGGCCGTCTCGGGCACGCCGTCCGCCCTCTTCCCGAACGCCGACTTCGCCTGGTTCCCCATGCAGTCCACCGGACTGGTCTCCATCCCGTTCGGCTACCTGGCGGGCTGGCTGGGCAGCCGTCTGGACCACCGTCGCCGCACCGCCGACAGCGTCGAGACCCGGCGGCTGTACGAGGAGAGCGAGGCACGGCTGCTCGCCGCAGCCGAATGAGCCGTCTCGGTCGGGCGGCCGACGCCCGTCGCCCGGTGACGTGCCGTCGGGGGCGTCAGGTGCGTCTGGTGCGTCTGGTGCCTCTGGTGCCTCTGGTGCTTCAGGCGAACATGCCGGCCAGTGGTTGCTCGGTCCACACGATCTTGCCCTCACGGGTGTACCGGGTGCCCCAGCGTTCGGTCATCTGGGCCACCAGGAACAAGCCGCGCCCGCCCTCGTCGGTGGTGCGGGCGCGGCGCAGGTGGGGTGAGGTGTGGCTGGCGTCACCGACCTCGCACACCAGGCACCGTTCACGGATCAGCCGCAGGGTCGCGGGACCGCCGGCGTAGCGGTAGACGTTGGTGACCAGTTCGCTGGCGATCAGCGCGGTGCTGAACGCCAAGTGCTCCAGTCCCCATTCGGTCAGCTTCGCGGAGGTCAGGTCGCGGGCCCGAGCGGCGCTGGCAGGCTCCAGCGGCAGACACCAGGAGGCGACATCGTCCGGTGGCAGCATGCGCGTACGGGCGATCAGCAGGGCGACGTCGTCGCTGGGGCGCGATGGCACGAGCGAGTCGACCACCGCCTGGCATGTGCGTTCCAGCGCGTCGGTGGGGCGGGTGAGCGCTGCGCGCAACTTGGTCAGGCCGGCGTCGGCATCGATGTGACGTTCGCCGATGAGTCCGTTGGTGTAGAGGCACAGCAGGCTTCCCTCGGCCAGTTCGACGTCCCGTGCCTCGAACGGCAGGCCGCCCAGGCCGAGCGGTGGGCCGGCGGGCAGGTCCAGCAGAGACACCTGTCCGTCCGGCGCGGTCACCACGGGCGGCGGGTGGCCTGCGCGGGCCATGGAGCACCGCCCGGAGACCGGGTCGTACACCGCGTACAGGCAGGTGGCGCCGACGACCTGCTCGCCCACGGGCGGTTCGCCGACCGCTTCCTGTTCGGCCGCCAGGAGGTTGACCAGGTCGTCGAGACGGGACAGGACCTCGTCCGGTTCCAGGTCGAGGCTGGCGAGCGTGTGTACGGCGGTACGCAGCCGCCCCATGGTGGCGGCGGCGTGGATGCCGCGTCCCACCACGTCGCCCACGACGAGGGCGACCCGGGCACCGGACAGGGGAATGACGTCGAACCAGTCGCCGCCCAGGCCGGAGGCCGCGCTGGCCGGCAGGTACCGCAGGGCCACCTCGACGGCCGACTGGTCCGGCACCTCCCGCAGCAGAAGGCTGCTCTGCAGGGTGAGCGCGGTCTGCTGCTGCTGGGTGAAGCGCCGGGCGTTGTCGATGGCGACGGCGGCGCGCGCGGCGAGTTCCTGGGCGAGGGTGAGATCGTCCGCCTCGAAGGGATCGGGACGGCGCGAACGCCACAGGGTCATCACTCCGAGCACCAGGCCACGGGCGGCGACAGGGACCACGATCAACGAGTGAGCGCCCAGCTCCGGAGCGCGGGCCCCCCGGTGCCCCTCGGCGGAGAACCAGGAGAACCAGTCGGGCGGGAGCACCGCTTCCAGGACGGGCCGTCCTTCGGTCAGGCATCGGGCCTGGGGTGTGTCCGGCGCGAACTCCACCGGCTCGGGGTGGGGCGGGCCGGCCTGGGCACCGATGCCGCTGGTTCCCACACGTACCACCGGCCCTGCGAGGGGCCGCGCCAGTTCCTCACCGCGCGTCACGGGCTGGAGCAGGTCCACTGACGCGTGGTCGGCGAGGTGCGGCACCATCACCTCGGCGAGTTCCCGGGCCGTCTCCGCCACGTCGAGGGTGGTGCCGATACGACCGCCGGCCTCGTCGAGGAGCGCGAGCCGGCGCTGGGCGCGATGGCGTTCGGTGATGTCCTCGATCATCTCGGCGACACCCAGGATGCGGCCGGAAGGATCCTCCATCGGGAAGGACGAGACCATCGCGACCCGCTCGCGTGCCGGATCCTGCTCCAGGCGAGTGAACTGCTCGGAGTAGATCAACGGCCTTCGGGTCTCCATCACCTGGCGCACACGGTCCACGGCCTTGCGCGCGTCGTCGGGGAGGAGGAAACAGCCGGTGGGCAGCCCCCGGAAGTCCGCTGCCGGGACGCCGCTGAAGCGTTCGACGGCCCGGTTGACCCGGAGAAGCCGCAGGTCGGGGCCGTGGACGACCAGGCCGATCGGGCACCGGCGGTACAAGCCCTCGAGAACCGCGCGGTCCCTTTGCCACTCCAGGACGTCAGCCGCGAGCGCCCCGGCGAGCAACCACTCGCGGACCCGGCCGTCGCGCCAGAGCGCGTGGGCCCTGAGCCCCATCTCGACGAGCCGCCCGTCGCGGTGCCGCACGTTGAGCACCCCGAACCAGCCGCCGGTTCTCCTGGCGTCCGCCGCGGCCTCTCGGACAGCCGGCAGATCGCCAGGATCCACGAGCACGCCGAGGGCCGAACGACCGATCACGGCTGTGTCCGGATGACCGAGCAGTTCCTGGGCCCGCCGGTTCCATCCGACCACGACGCCCCGGTCGTCGAGAACCGCCAGGGCGGCGAGGTGCTGGGCGAACGGATCGTCGTGGCTTTCGCTGAGCTCGGTCATCCGCTTCTCCACCGCTGGACACCACCTTGTGCAAGCCTATTGAATCCGGTGGCGCCGCGGCCTCGCCCACGCAGTGGCACGGCGTGGCGGGCATCGCGCTTCCGGCACCGCAAGGCCTCAGGCGGTCGGGCCGCCGGATCAGCGGTGGCCGGGGAACCGGAGGGCGTTCGCCCAGAGGCGGGTGACCGTCGACACCAGTTCCTCGAAGTCCGCAGGCGTGCCCCCTTCCTGCCGTTCACCGAGCACGAAGGCGTTGTACGCCATGACGCTGACCATGCCCGACAGCGCTCGGGAGGCCATCATCGGATCGACCCCGCGGTCTGCGACACCTCGCGCCTGCAGCTCGGCGATGCCGCGGGCATTGCGGCGGATGAACGCGTCGGCGCGCCGGCTCCGGAACTCGCGGAACTCCGGCTCCACTTGCGCGACCTGTTCCAGCAGGCCCATCAGCTTCGCGTTCCTTCTGTATGCCTCCAGATACGCGCGATTGCTCGCTTCGAGCACCGCGTAGGGGTCGTCGGCATCCTGCACCCGGCCCATGCCGGGGTGCATCATGTCCTCCTGCGCCTCCAGGAGGACGGCGGCAAGCACCTCTTCCTTGTTGGCGAAGTAGGTGTAGAAGGATCCCGCCGCGCATCGAGCCTCTTTGGTGATGTCGGTCAGGCGGGTGTCGAGGTAGCCGTCCCGTTCGAACACCTTCCGGGCCGCTTGCACCAATGCGGCCCGTGTCCGTGCTCCACGCTTCGTCGTGGGCGGCTCACGAAGCTGCGAGCGGGGTGCCATGGGCGGTGCCTGCTCGCCGTCGATCTCCTCGGGCCCGGTGGTCTCCATCCAGGGAACCTTACTTGAATCCGACACCACGTTCATGCCTCCGACCGGGGTGCGCGGTCAAGCGCCGATTCCGAAGCGTTCGGCGAGTTGACGGCGGGTGTCGGCGGCGCTGGTGTGCAGTACGCCCCCGATTCCGATCCGTGCCGCTCCGTCGAGGTTCTGCCGCAGATCGTCGATCATGACCGCCTTCCCGGGGTCGACGCCGAGGCGTTCACACGCGAGCGCGTAGATCCGCCGGGAGGGCTTGCGTATCCCGACCTCGCCGGAGATCACGATCACATCGGCGACAGCGGCGAGTTCGACGCCGTCGTAGGTCCCGGTACCGAACGAATTGGACACGAGCGCGACCGGATGGCCGGCGGCTCGGAGGTCACCGAGCAGCGCGAGCATGTCCTGGTCGATCGAGATCCCCGCCTGCATCCGGGCCGTGAGCCCCTCGGCGGATACGTCCGCGCCGTGGGCGCGGAGACGTTCGGCGAATCCTCGCTCGAAGGCTTCGGTGTCGATACGGCCGCACTCGTGGTCCGCCAGGAGCGCGCGCGACGGCTGGTCCCGAGAGAGGAGTTCCAGCGGCAGGCGCGGGTCGCCGCCGAGGGAGGCGCCGAACTCGGTGAAGGCACGCAACACGCTTGAGGTGATGACACCGCCGAAGTCCACCAGGACCGCGCTTCGCACATCGTCCGTCACGTTCGGCACCTCAGACAGCCTCGAACAGCCCGGCCGCGCCCATGCCGCCGCCGACGCACATGGAGATCACCACATACCGAACGCCCCGGCGCTTGGCCTCGATGAGGGCATGCCCGACCAGCCGGGCACCGGTCATCCCGTACGGATGACCGACGGAGATGGCGCCGCCGTCGACGTTGAACCGCTCCGGGTCGATGTGCAGTTCGTCCCGGCAGTACAG
Source organism: Streptomyces sp. TSRI0107 (assembly GCF_001905845.1). Taxonomy (GTDB): domain Bacteria; phylum Actinomycetota; class Actinomycetes; order Streptomycetales; family Streptomycetaceae; genus Streptomyces. The sequence continues at coordinate 12,145 of NZ_LIVZ01000021.1, forward strand.
CGCCTGGGAAGCGAACGCCTCGTTGAGCTCCCACAGGCCGATGTCGTCGACGGTCAGGCCGTGCTGCTTCAGCAGCTTCGGAATGGCGAAGACCGGCCCGATGCCCATCTCCTCCGGCCCGCAGCCGGCGACGGCCATGCCCCGGTAGATCCCCAGCGGCTCCAGTCCGCGGCGCTCGGCCTCCTTCGACTCCATCAGCACCGACGCCGAGGCCCCGTCCGAGAGCTGCGAGGAGTTGCCCGCCGTGACGGTGGAACGCGCGCTCACCTGACCGTCGGGCAGCACCGGCCGCAGCCCGGCCAGGCCCTCCAGAGTCGTCGACGCTCGGTTGCCCTCGTCCCGGGCCAGGGTCACCTCCTCGTCCCGCACCTCTCCGGACTCCTTGTCCAGGACCTTCTTGACGCTGGGAAGCGCGACGATCTCCCGGTCGAACCGGCCGGCCTCCTGCGCCGCCGCGGTGCGCTGCTGCGACAGCAGCGCGAACTCGTCCTGGCGTTCACGGCTCACGCCGTAGCGCTCGGCGACGATCTCGGCCGTGTGCAGCATCGGCATGTAGATGCTCGGCTTGTGCTCGACCAGCCAGGGGTCCGCCATGCGGTGGGTGTTCATGTGGTCGTTCTGCACCAGGGAGATCGACTCGACACCGCCGCCGACAGCGACCTGCATGCCGTCCGTGACGATCTGCTTGGCGGCCGTGGCGATGGCCATCAGGCCCGACGAGCACTGCCGGTCGATCGACATCCCCGACACGGTGTCCGGAAGACCCGCACGCAGAACGGCCTGTCGCGCGACATTGACGCCGGAGGACCCCTGCTGCACGGCGCAGCCGAAGATCACATCCTCGACCTCACCTCCCTCGAGCCCGGCGCGCCGCACGGCGTGCGACAGGGCATGGGCGGCGAGTTCCTGCGCCTGGGTGTCGTTGAACGCGCCGCGGTAGGCCTTTCCGATGGGCGTCCGGGCCGTCGAAACGATGACTGCTTCCCTCATGTCGCCTCACTGCTCCTCTGGTTCGGTTCGTCCGTGAGCTTCGGTCGTTCGTGAGCGTCGGTCGTTCGTGAGCTTCGGGCCGTCCGTGAGCTTCGGGTCCGGAAGTCCGAGCGTCGTTATAGTTGAATTCGACGTCAGGTTCAACTGCCACCCTTGACAGCCCACCCCCTCCAAGGAAAAGCTACCGACTAGTTGGTATGGGGAGGTGAATGGTGACCCAGCTGAGCATCCCCACGGGTGCGGGCGTGTTCGATGCCATCGCGGCGGGTCCGCCCGAAGGCCGCCCGGTGCTGTTGCTGCACGGTTTCCCGCAGACAGGGCTGGTGTGGCGGCGGCAGATCGCGGCGTTGGCGGCGCACGGCTACCGGGTGGTGGCACCCGACCAGCGTGGGTACTCCCCCGGCGCCCGCCCCCAGCGCCCCGAGGACTATCGCATCGGCCTTCTCGTCGACGACGTGGTAGCGATCAGCGAACAACTGGGCTGGGCTGCGTTCGATCTGGTCGGCCATGACTGGGGAGGCGCGGTGGCCTGGTGGACCGCGCACACCCACCCCGGCCGGGTCCGCACCCTGACCGTTGTCTCGACCCCGCACCCCGGCGCACTGGCAAACACCCTGCGCACCGACGAGGATCAGCGCGCACGTTCCCAATACATGATCGACTGGCGCGAGACACCGGCCACCGAGGAACGCATGCTCGCCCACGACGCCCGAACGCTTCGCGGCTTCTACGCCGAGACCGTCCCGCGAGACAGTGCGGACGCCTACGTGCGCCACCTGTCCCAGCCGGGTGCTCTCACCGCGGCGCTGAACTGGTACCGGGCCGGCCGCCCCGACGGCGCGATCGGCGTCATCGACGTACCCACGCTGTATGTCTGGAGCACGGGGGACAGCGCGTTCGGGCCGGCAGCCGCGCAGGAGACCGCGAGGTGGGTCGACGGGCCGTACCGGTTCGAGACCCTCCCGGGCGTGAGCCACTGGATCCCCGAGGAAGCGCCCGACACTCTGAGCCGCCTGCTGCTCGACCACCTGCGAGCGCACGGCGAGCACTGAACCGGCAGCTAATACGCCGTTCACCGAACGCCCTCGTTCACCAGACGCCCCATTTCACCGAACGCCCTCGTTCACCGGACACCCCGCCGTCGACTCTCCGAAGAGGTGACCCCATGAAGGCAGCACGCGCGGCCTGGCGCCGTCTCGAGCCCGTACACGCCATGATCTACTTCGTCCCCGAGGGAAGGCGACGGTACGCCGAGCTCGGACTGGGCGGACGCGCCGGGTACTTCACCTCCCGGAGCGCCGCGTTCGGCCGGGCATCCGCCGAGCTGGTCATCTCGACCTTCTACAACTTCAACCCCGATGCCGTACGGCGGGCGGTCGACGGAGCCTGGGACGCGACGACGCCGCAGCAGGTGCTGGACGCGCGGTACGCCGCGGCGGGCGAGGCCCTGCGGCGAGCGGGCATCCACGAGTTGCCCGACCTGCACGAAGTCCTGGCGCTGACCCGCCGGGCCGCCGAGGCGGCCTGCGAACACGCGCAGGGCCGCCCGTTGTTCGCGGCTCATGCCGCGCTGCCCTGGCCGGAGGAGCCGGTACTGCAGCTGTGGCATGCCCAGACACTGCTCCGGGAGTTCCGCGGAGACGGCCATGTCGCGTGCCTGCTGAGCGAGGGCGTCGGGGGCTTGGAGGCCCTGATCCTGCACGCCGCGACCGGCGACGTTCCGGTCGACTTCCTCAAGGCGAGCCGTGCATGGCCCGAGGAGGCGTGGACCGCCACCCAGGAGCGCCTGCGCGAGCGCGGTCTCCTCGACGGAGACTCCCTCAGCCCGGAAGGCGTGAGCCTGCGCCGGCACATCGAGGACCGCACCGACCGTCTGGCCCTTCCCGCCTACGCGCCTCTGGGTGACGCCGGCTGTGAGCGTCTCGCCGAACTCGCGAGCCCCTTCGGCCGTGCGGTCGTCGACGCGGGCCTTCTCAAACTGCGCTGAGGCGGGCCCTTGCCGGGGCCCGTCGGGCCTCAGAAGGCCGAGTTGGCGAACCAGTGAGCCAGCAGGTCCTCGTCCCCCTCGTGAGCGAGGCCGTCTGCCTCGTAGGGCAGGCGGCCGTAGACGAGCAGGAGCAGATCGGCCGCGGTTCCCCGGACGGTCGCGTCGGCGGTGTCCGGGGCCGGACGGGACGTGTCCAGTCCGAAGCCGTCGGGCCGCAGGCGAACCAGCCAGGCGTCGTCTCCGTCGGTCGTGCGGAAGCGGATGGTCCTGTCGGGGCCGCGCAGGTCGGCCACCTTGGGGGCGAAGAAGGCCGCGAAGGGCAGGTTGACCAGGAACTCGTCGATCCCGTCGACGGCGACCTGACGGTCGATGACGGGCCGGAGGCCGAGTGCGAGCTCGGCGTCGGCCCGGTGCAGCAGGGTCTCGAAGAGCATGCGGCGTGCCCAGAAGCGGGCGTGCTGGTCGACGCCCCACGCCCACATGGGAAAGTCCGGGTCGGTGGCTGCGAAGGCGTCCGCGGCCACGGTCGCGCTCTCGGCCAGCCAGTCGGCGTATCCGTCCTCCTGTTCGGGGAGCCGCAGGTCCACCTCACGTGTACGCGGGGGTTCCTGGACGCGCGCCCGCAGCAGGGCCGAGAACCAACGCTGGACACTGCCCGTGTGCTTGACCAGGTCGGCGAGCGTCCAGCCGGGGCAGCTCGGCACCGCGGTGGCCAGGTCGGCGCCCCTGACCGCCGCGACGAACCGGGCGGTCTCCGCCGCGACCTCTCTGCGGTGATCCACCGGGGGGACAACGGATGCGGGCTCGGCGTGGTCGGCCGTGGTCATCGTGAGACATGCCTTTCGAAGATGCTGCGGGGTCAGCCGGAGGGCTGACCGAGGACGGCTTGAGGAGCGGCAGAGGCGGCATGGGCAGGACACCCTGTGCGCCTGCCGGTGCACCGGTGCACCGGCAGCCCGTGTCCGCCACGGACTGCCGGTGCGCCCTCAAACGCCGACGGGCTTGCCCGGACCAGGCACGTGACGGAAACGGAACGGCTCCGGGTCACGTCCGGCCTGCACGAACCAGCACTCCCCGGTGCCGTCGCCGGTGACGATCCGCAGCACCGTGTCCGCCACGACCTCGGCCGGGATGATCGGCATTTCCTGCTCGGAGAGCATGTCGCGCAGGTGGTCGATGATCCGTGACTCGGCGAACCCCGGGCAGACGGCGTTGAAGCGCACGTTGTGCGGCGCGAGAGCCGGTCCCAGGGAGCGTGCGAGTCCCACGACCGCGTGCTTGTTGGCCGCGTACAGCGGATCCAGCGGTACCGCCGCCAGCCCCGCCAGGGACGCGGTCGCGACGATCGCCCCTCCGCCGCGGGCCCGCAGCGCCGGCAGGACCGCATGCGTGCCGAACACCACGCCGTCCAGGTTGGCGCCCATCGCGCGGCGGTAGCGCGCCAGGTCGAAGTCCTCACCGACGCCGCACCCGGACGCCACTCCCGCGTTGAGGAACGCGATGTCGACACCACCGCACTGCTGCTCGGCGAATTCCACGAGCGCACGGTTGGCCTCCAGGTCGGAGACGTCGCAGGCGCGGAAATGGCCGTCGACCATCTCGGCCACCTCGCGGCCGCCCCGCGCGTCGAGGTCCGCGACCACGACGCGCGCCCCCGCCTCCGCCAGCGCCAGCGCCGTGGCGCGGCCCAGTCCGCTGGCGCCGCCGGTGACGATCGCCACCTTGCCCTCGAGCGCGGCCCCGCTCTCGGCGGCCGTCACGCCAGCTCCAGGACGAGCTTGCCGACGTTCTCACCGCGGAAGAGCATCTGCAGCGTGTCGGGGAAGTCGTCGACGGTCCCCCTGACCACGTGCTCCTTGACCTTGATGCGGCCGGCACCGATCCAGGCGGCGATCTCCCGGGCGGCCTCCGCGTAGCGCTCGGCGTAGTCGAAGACGACGAAGCCCTCCATACGGGCGCGACGCACCAGCAGCGAGAGGTAGTTGGAGGGGCCCTTGACCGAAGTGTCGTTGTTGTACTGACTGATGGCACCGCACACCACGACGCGCGCGTGCATCGCCAGTCGGGTGAGGGCCGCGTCGAGGATGTCGCCCCCCACGTTGTCGAAGTAGACGTCGATGCCGTCCGGGGCGTGGTGGCGCAGCGCCTTCCTGACGTCCTCGGCGCGGTAGTCGATCGCCGCGTCGAATCCCAGTTCGTCGGTGAGCAGTGCGCACTTCTCCGGCCCTCCGGCGATGCCCACGACCCGGCAGCCCTTGGCCTTCGCGATCTGACCCGCGATGGTACCGACCGCGCCGGCCGCTCCCGACACCACTACGGTCTCGCCGTCCTTCAGCGCGCCGACGTCCAGCAGGCCGAAGTAGGCGGTCATGCCGGGCATGCCCAGCGCGCCCAGATACGTCGAGGGCGGGGCGAGAGAGGTGTCGATCTTCATGGCGCCCTTGCCGTCGGAGACCACGTACTCCTGGACGCCGAACGTTCCGACCACGTGATCACCCGGCTGGAAGCCGGGGTGGTTCGATGCGGTGACCTCGATGACCGATCCGGCACGCATCACCTCACCGATGCCCACCGGCGGCAGGTAGGAGGGACGGTCGTCCAGCCAGCCCCGCATCGCCGGGTCCAGGGAGATCACACGTGTCCGGCCCGCGAACCGGCCCGGGCCCGGTTCATCGACGGAACCCGCACAGTGCTCCCAGTCCTGGGGTTTGACCTCGCCCACGGGGCGGGCTGCCAGACGGATCTGGCGGTTGGTCGCAGACATCGCGCCTCCTGTCGTCGCGGCTCTCCGCGAGGATACCGACCAGTAGGTACGTCGGCTGCCGTGACATTGACCACACAGCGCGCTCCACTTCGGACACCGCCGCCCCAACGCCTCACCTCGGGGGCACTCCCGGTCAACGAGCCCAGAAGAAGCGCTTGTTGGCGATCAACCCCGGGAAGAAACTTCTACAGCATCGTAGATTATCGTGCGTAACCAGCAGGCCGGCAGCGGTCGGCCTGCACCACCTGGGAAAGGGCCTACCTGATGTTCGGCTTGAGCGAGCTCGCCGTGATCCTCGTCGTCGTGATCGTGGTCCTCGCGATCAAAAGGCTGCCCGAACTGACCCGCTCGGCCGGTAAGGCCGCCCGGATCCTCAAGAGCGAGACCAAGGCGCTGAAGGAGCAGGATTCCCCCAAGGGAGCCGCAGGCTCCGGCACCGTGGTCACCGGCACGGTGATCGAGCGGGAGGAACCGCCGTCTCACAGCTGACGGGAGTGCGGGACTTCCGTACCGCGAGGGCGGATCGCCCCCCGTCCGCGCCCCGACCCCCTATGCTTCTACACACTTGTAGAAGGGGTGGTCGGCGGCATCACCCCTCAGCGACGCACGCACGTGTAGGGAGTGGACGCCACAATGGTGTTCAAACGACTGCTCGGCTCGCTCGGCGTAGGCGGTCCCACCGTCGACACGGTCCTCGACCCGGGACCGGTCCAGCCCGGCGGCACGCTCTCCGGCCAGGTCCATCTCAAGGGCGGCAACGCCGGCTTCGACATCGAGCACATCACGCTGGAGCTGGTGGCCCGGGTAGAGGCCGAGCACGACGACGGGGAGAGCGAGGGCGTCGTCGCCTTCGAGCGCTACACCGTCGGTGGCGGCTTCCGGCTCGCCGAGGGCGAGCAGCGCAGTGTGCCGTTCAGCGTGACCCTGCCGTGGGAGACCCCGATCACCGAGCTGTACGGCCAGCCGCTGGGCATCGTCCTCGGTGTGCGCACGGAGCTGTCGGTGGCCGGCGCCAAGGACAAGGGAGACCTGGACCCGCTGACCGTCGGCCCGCTGCCCGCCCAGGAGGCGATCCTCGAAGCGCTCGGCCAACTCGGCTTCGGCTTCGAGTCCGCCGACCTGGAGTACGGACGCATCGGCGGCACGGGACAGCAACTGCCCTTCTACCAGGAGATAGAGATCACCCCGTCGCCGCAGTACGCGCACCAGGTGAACGAGATCGAGGTGACCTTCCTCGCGAGCCCCGGCGGCCTGGAGGTCGTCCTGGAGGCCGACAAGCGCGGCGGCTTCCTCACCTCGGGCCACGACGCGCTCACCCGCTTCACCGTCGGCCATCACGACGCCCGCGACTGGAACACCGAGGTCGACGCCTGGATCCGTCAACTGGTCGAGCACCGGGCCTCGTACGGCGCTCACGGCGACCCGTACGCCGGCCACGGACGCTACGGGCACGACGGGCACGACGACCACCACCGGTCCGGGCCCGGCATGGGGACGGCCGCCGCCGCGGGCGCCGCCGGGCTGGCGGTGGGCGTCGTCGGCGGCATGGTCGCGGCCGAAGTGGTCGACGAGGTCGGGGACTTCTTCGAGGGCGACGAGGACGAGGGCTGAGCGATCGCCCTCGGCGGGAACCATCGCGCTAACTTCTACGTTGCTGTAGAAGATGCGGGCGTCCGACCGGGCGCCCGCCGCGACCCCCCCGTATCCAGTTGTATCCAGTTTGGAGTTCTCATGGCCCTGTGGGACCGCGTCAAGGAGTCCGCGTCGACGATGCAGACCCAGCTCGTGGCGAAGAAGAACGACCTCAAGAGCGGCGCCTTCCGCGATGCGAGCATGGCCATGTGCGCGCTCGTCGCAGCCGCCGACGGCACGGTCGACCCCTCCGAGCGGCAGCGCGTGGCCCAGCTGATCGCCACCAACGAAGTGCTGCGGAACTTCGACGCCGACGACCTGCGGCGCCGCTTCGAGCAGAACCTGGACAAACTCGCCACGGACTTCGCATTCGGCAAGGTGAGCGTCATGCAGGAGATCGCCAAGGCGAAGAAGAAGCCGGCCGAGGCCCGTGCCGTCATCCAGATCGGCATCGTCATCGGCGGCGCCGACGGCGACTTCGACAAGGACGAGCAGGCCGTGGTCCGCGAGGCGTGCTACGCCCTCGGTCTGCCGCCGCACGAGTTCGACCTCTGACCTGACGAGGATCTGCGGCGGGCCGACGACCTTCGGACGGCCTTCGGCGCCGGCCCGCCGCACCCGCCGCACCCACTGGGACTTGACCGGGTCCGGGTCAAAGCGGCGTCGCCGCGCGCAGGATGAGGACCATCGTCACGGCCGAGTTCGCCGACGACATCGCCGACACGGCCGTCCCCACGGCCGCGCCCCATGCCGCCAGACCCACCGACGTGAACACCGACGTGAACACCGACGGCCAGCCGCGGGCCACGGGAGCGGGCCCGAGCAGGGCCGCCACCCTGCGCGGCACCGGCCCGGCCGCGGCGAAACCCGCCAGGGTGGCCACGGGCGTCCCGCGCGACACGAGTGCCGCCTTGCCGATCGCGCGGGCCACGGTCCGCCGGCTGCCGACCGCCTGGGCCGCGTCCTCGTCCGCCCACCGTTCCGCCGCGTACGTCACCGCCGTCCGCAGTGGCCGCAGGAAGGGATTGGCCCGCGCGGCCAGCTGGACCGCGAGGAGGAAACGATGATGGCGGGCGGCGAGATGAGCCCGCTCATGGGCGAACAGCGCCCGGCGCTCGGCCGGTTCGAGACAGTCCAGCAGGGCCGTGGTCACCACCACGCGACCCCTCCGGCCACCCGGCAGCGCGTAAGCGTAAGGGTCGTCGTCCGGCAGGACGGCAACCTCCGTCTCCCGCAGCCCGGCCAGCGCCCGGTGAGCACGACGGCGCACCCGGCCGTGCCGCCACAGCATCCGGCCGCACGCCACCAGCACCGCGCACAGAGCGGGAATCGCCGCCTTGCCGACCACCTCGTCGTACGGCACCGCCTCGCGCACTTCGGGGTCCGACCAGCCGTCCGGCAGCGGATTGCCGGGGAGCTGGGCGGTGCCGACCACCATCACCAGGCCCAGGCACACCGTGCTGCACGCCGCCATCACCGCGGCCACCCCGGTCAGCAGCCGGGCCGTGGTGCGCGGGTGCAGATGCTGCTCGGCGAGGCGCGCGATCGGCCACGCCGTCAGGGGCAGCACCAGCGGCAGAAAAACGAACACCCCCATGGAGCTTCAGTCGTCCTCTTCGTCCCTGGCCCGGCTCAGCAATTCTCTCAGCAGCCGTTCGTCGTCCGGTCCCAGGCTGGTGACGAAGCTGGCCAGCACCGCCTCACGGTCGCTCTCGGCGTCCAGCACCTTGCGCATCTTGTGCGCGGCCAGTCCCGCCTGATCCGAGGCCGGCGTCCAGGCGAAGGACCGGCCCGCCCGCTCGCGCGTGACCGCCCCCTTGGCCAGCAGCCGGGTCAGGATGGTGATCACCGTCGTATAGGCGAGGTCTCCGCCCAGGCGCTCCTGCACCCAGCCGGCCGTCGCCGGGCCGTCCGCTTCCCGCAGTGCCGACAGGACCAGAGCCTCGAGCTCCCCCTGCCCCCGCCGCCGGGAACGCTGCCGCTGCTCCTCCGTCACGCCCTGTCTCCATCCGCCGCCGTCCGTTTCCCGGGCGGACATCGTATAGACGCCCATGGTCACGTTCGGGCGATCGGTACGTCACAGCGGCCGGCGTCGCCTGCCGGCCGGCTCTCTCCGCAGGCGCTCCGCTCCCAAGCGCTCCAACCGCTCCCCCCTTGCTACTTCCGCACGACGCCCTCGCCCTTCCCCGTCAGGGTCATGCTCTTCCGGAAGGCCCAGTCCATCCTCGGCTCCATGGCGAACCGGAGAACCTTCCGTACGGGTGAAGTGCACAGCAGGGTCACGACCGCGGCGGCGATGAGGGAAACGGTGATCTCGCCCAGCGGCTGGTGGAACCAGTCGAGGCGGGACCAGTGCCAGTGGTTGGCGGCCTGGATGACGAAGCCGTGCAGCAGATAGCCGTAGAGCGTTCCCGCGCCCAGCGCCGTGATCCACATGCGGCGTCCGGGCACCCAGGCGAGGAAGCAGGCGACCAGGATCGTCGAGCAGCCGAAGACGGCCAGGGTCATGAGCGGCCCGTACCAGGCGGGGACGCCGAAGTCCTCGGCGGCGGCGCGGTGGAAGAACCAGGCGTAGTCCATCCGGGGGACCGCCCAGTACGCGACCATCAGCGCACCCGCGAAGACCGGCACGGCCATGACGCGCACTCGCCACCGGCGCACCAGCCGGAAGTGCTCCTGCTTCAGGCACAGGCCGAGCACGAAGTACGGCAGGAACTGCAGCGCGCGTTGCAGGTCGAGGTCCTTGCCGATGGACGGCGAGAGCGTCGCCAGGGCCGCGACGCCGAGGGCGACGGGCAGCGGCCACCGCACGCTCTTCCAGATGGGGGTGGTCAGGCGCCAGACGAGCAGCGCCGCGAGGAACCACGTCAGATACAGGGGGTCCAGCAGGCTGACCTGGCGGTCGGGGACGCCGTCGCTCCACCGGGTGAAGTAGGTGTACGCCGTCTCGAAGACGACGTACGGAACGGCGACGCCGGTGATCAGGCGCTTGATCTTCCCCGGGCTCGCGTCGAAGCCGCGCGAGAAGTAGCCCGAGATCACGATGAACGCCGGCATGTGAAAGGCGTAGACGACCATGTAAAGCGCGGTGACGGCGCGGCTTCCCGAGCGCAGCGGCTCCCAGGCGTGCCCCATCGCGACCAGCACGATCGCCACGTATTTGGCGTTGTCGAAGAAGGCGTCCCGCCGCTTCGCCTGCGCGGGCCCGGTCTTCTGCACGGCCGTGGGTGCCGAAGCCGCCGCCTGAGCGGGCACAGCCTCGGCGATGCCGCTCACCGCTCCCCCCGTCCAGCTCGTGCGGAACCAGCGCGAAGAGGAGCGCGCCTAGCGCGTCTTTCAAGGCGTACGGCTGCGATGTGGAGGCACGGCATCCGGAGCGTCTTGCCCCTTCGCGGCGAAGTAAACATCTCGCGCGCATGGAGCGGTGGCCGTCCCGTCGACGGCGTGCCGCCCCATGCGCGTTCCTTCGGCCCCGTGAGGCGCGCGGCGAGCCCGTGCGCCTCACGGGGTCGTACCACTCACCCCCCGAGCATCAGGACGAGGCCGGAGACCAGGGCGAAGACCAGCACGAACAGGCGCATCCTGCGGGCGTCCAGACGGTGGTGCACCAGGCGGCTGAGCCACGCGCCGACAGCGATCGCCGGCAGCAGGAGGGCAGCCTGGCCGAGCTCTGCGACCTCCGCCTTGCCGGTACCGAACAGCAGCGCCAGGGAGGCGACCTCCCCGACGAGAAAGCACGCGGCGACGGTCGAGCGCAGTTCGGCGGGCGGCCGATGCTGGTAGACCAGCGCGAGCGGGGGCCCGCCGACGCCGGTCGCGGTCTCCGTCAGTCCGGTCACCGCCCCCGCGCCGACATACGCGGCCCGGCCGGGCGTGAACGCGGGCGCGGCCAGGCTCACGACGGCTGCGAGCACGGTGGCGACGCCCACGAACACGCCGAGGCTGTGTTCCGGGATCAGCCAGAGCAGCGCCAGTCCGGCCGGGGTGGCCGCGAGCCGCGCCCCGGTGATCCAGCCCGCCCCCCGCAGGTCGAGCGAGGCCCGTTCCCGCCAGGCGACGTAGAGGTTGAGCGGGATCATCGCCGCCAGGACGAAGACCGGAACCAGCCGGGCATCGAGCATCCCGGCCACCGGCGCGACGATCAGCGCGAAGCCGAGCCCGCTGCTGCCCTGGACGAACGCGGCCACGGCCACCGTGACGGCGAGGACCGTCAGCATCTCCGAGGTCACTGCCGCGTGCTCCGCTCCCCCGACCGGTGCAGCGCCCGAGCCACCGTGGAGGTGGGATGCACCCGGGTCACGTCCGCCCTGCCCACGGCGGCGCGGGCCAGCTCGGCCGCGCGCCGCACCAGCGCGGGCCCGTCCCAGTCGGTCGGCAGGCCCTTCCACAGGCGCAGGCGTCCGGCGACGTAGACAGCCGTGATCTGGTCCCGGTTGCCGCGGCGTACGAGTTCCCAGGGCAGGTCCCAGGAGAGCGCGAGCTCCGGTGTGCCGACGTCGACGAGGAGGAAGTCGGCCGCCATGCCCTGGGCGATGGTGCCGGTACGGGCACCGAGGCCGACGGCGTCAGCACCGCCGCGGTGGGCGTGTTCCAGCCACGTCCAGCCGGCCCCGCACGAAGAGTCGCCGGTGCCCAGACCGTACGCCAGCCGCTGCGCGAACTCCGCGGCCTCCGCGAGCCGGAAGCCGTCGCCCCGGGTGCCGTCGGTACCGAGACCGAAGCGGATGCCGCGCTCGGCCATGGCGGTCGCGGGCGCGACCGCGTTGCCCTTCCACGCGCTGGCGACCGGGTTGTAGCTGACGGCGGTCCCGGTGTCGGCGAGCAGGGTCAGCTCGCGCGGGGTGAGGAGCGTGGCGTGCGCGGCGAGCAGCTGGGGGCCGAGCGCGCCGACGCGGTGCAGGTGTTCCAGAGGCCGCAGCCCGTGCCGGACCAGGGAGCGTTCCACGCCCGCGAGGTGCTCGTTGACATGGATCTGTACGACGGCGCCGGCCTCGGCGGCGAGTCGGGCGGTGGCGCGCAGGGTCCCCTCCGTGGCCGCCTCCGGGATGGAGACGGCCAGTGAAGCGTGGACGAGGGGGTCGCCGGCATACCGGGCGAGGTGCTTCTCGGCGTTCTCGACAACGGCCGGGTGACTCGCCTCGTCTCCGCTGTCGGCGTCGTTGCAGACGAGTCCCAGGACGCAGCGGATTCCGGCGTCGCGCGCGGCGGAGGCGACCACGTCGACGTCCACACCGGCGCGGGTACCGGCGTCGGCGACGGTGGTGAAACCGCCGCGCAGCGCTTCGAGTGCGGCCAGCTTGGCCGCCGTGTAGGCCGACTCCTCGTCCAGCGCGCCCTCCAGCGGGACCCAGACCCGGCGGAATATCTCGGACGGCTCCCCGAAGGCGAGCGCGGCGCCGAAGCTCTGGGTGAGGTGGTGGTGGGCGTCGACGAAGCCGGGCATCAGCAGATGGCCGGGCAACCGTACGGGCGGCAACAGCGGGTAAGTGCGCTCCAGTTCGTGCGCCGGTCCGACCGCCTCGAAGCGGCCGTCGCCGATCACGACGGCCCAGCCGTCGGCGGGACCTTCGGGGAGCAGGACCGCGTCCGGTTGGAGGAGGAGGGGGCCGGGGGCGGCGAGAGCGTCGCGGTCGGGCTGGTTCATCGGTCGCTTTCTGTGCGTGCGGTGGCCAGACGGGCGGTGATGCCCGGCCGGACGTGGTGGAAGAGGACGTTGAGGACGGCGGCGACGAACGCGCCGACGGCGACTCCGCTTTCCAGCAGGATGCGGACGTTCGCGGGGAAGTGGCCGTACACGCCGGGGATCAGGATCGGCAGCAGTCCCAGAGCGAGGGCGACGGCGCAGATGAACGTGCTGGTGTGCTTGTCGAGGTCGGAGCGGCCGAGCATCTGGATGCCGAGCACGGTGATGACGGCGAAGACGACCATGGCGGTGCCGCCGATGACCGCGGAGGGGACCACGCTGATCGCGTTGGTGACGGGCGCGAGCAGCCCGATGACGATCAGTACGATGCCGGCCGCGGCGGTGACGAACCGGCTGCGGACGCCGGTGACACGGACGATGCCGATGTTCTCCCCGCTGGTGACCATGAGCGGCAGGCCGAAGAAGCCTCCGAAGAGGGAGGTGAGGGCGTCACCGCGGACGGTCTTCGGCACGTCGGTCCGCTTGTCGATGTCCTTGCCGACGGCGTCGGCGTTGATGACGGTCTGGCCGGTGGCCTCGGCCATGGATGCCAGGCTGTAGAGCATCAGCGGCAGCGCGGCGACGAGGTTGAACTCCGGTGAGCCGAAGGGCAGCAGGCGCGGCAGGCTGACCAGTCCCCCGCCGGCGCCCGCGAAGTCGACCGCGCCGAGCGCGGCGGCGAGCACGGTGCCGGCGAGCAGGCCGAGCATCACGGCGAGCTGGCGCAGGATCCCGGTGAAGAGCAGGTAGAAGACGACGGTGAAGGCGATGGTCGCCATGCCCAGGCCGAGGTTGAGGGGATCCGCGAAGCCGGGCGTGCCGGGACGTCCGGTGACGAGGACCGCGCCGACCTTCACCAGGTTGACACCGACGATGACGATCATCGTGCCGATGACCAGGGCGGGGAAGAACTTGAGCAGCCGGGAGAAGACCGGCAGCACGACGAAGTAGAACGCCGCCGTGAGGATCACCGCTCCGGTGGCGGTGCGCAGTCCGTGCTGTTCCGCGATCGCGAGGAAAAGGATCAGGGGCGCCCCGCCCGGCAGCATCACGAACGGCAGCCGTGGCCCGAACTTCCAGGGACCGAGCGACTGGATCAGTGAGCCGACGCCGGACAGCACGAAGGCGGCGGACAGCAGGTCGACGGTCAGCTCCGTGCCGAGCCCGAGCGTGGCGCTCATCAGGAAGATCGCCGAGATGGGCGTGGCGGCCATGACGAGGACGTGCTGAATCCCGAAGAGGAGGATCTTCAGGACCGGGCGCGATTCGTCCACGGGATGGGTGGTTCCGGGCCTCCGGGGGTCGGCGGGGGCGGCTGCGGGCTCGCCGCCACCGCGCGTGACCACCGCACGGCCGGGGGCGGCGGGCTGTCCGGCTTCGGGCAGGCTCTCGCTGGGACTGGACACGTTCGGGCTCCGTTCGGGGCGTACGGGAACGCTCGGAATTTCAGCCGCGATCTCGCCCTGGACGGTGAGCCAAATCGATTTGGCCAAATCGATTTGGCCGCCAGTATGTGAGGCCGTCGACCCACCGTCAAGGCCCGCCGCAGCACCGGATGCGTTCAGGACGGGACGAGGACGGCGCCCCGTGGAGCCAGGCGCGAGATCGCCGAGCTCACGGTCGAGGTCCCCGGCTGCGCGAGACGGCCTCGCGGGCACACCACCCGTACGACCACCCGTAAAAGCTCCCGCACGACCTCCCGCACGACCTGATGCCGAGATCGGCGAAGATGGTGGGATCAACCGTCCGTGTCCGCGAGGGGTGTCCGAGCAGATGGCTACGTTTGCCTCCGGTCAGAAACCGCCGACGATCGCTGATGTCGCACGCGTCGCCGGGGTTTCGCGCACGACCGTGTCGCACGCCCTCAACGGGCTCGGCAAGGTGGACCCCCGGACGCGCGAGCGCATCAGGCAGGTCGCGTCGGAGCTCGGCTACCGCCCCAATCTGCGGGCGCAGCGGCTGCGGCGCGGGGAGGCGAAGGCGATCGCCCTGGTGTCCTCGATGCCGTTCGCGGTGGCCGGCGGCCCGTCCCGGCTCGGGTTCTACATGGAGGTCGCGGCCGCCGCGGCGGAGAGCGCCCTGGTGCACGACTACGCGCTCGTGCTCGTCCCGCCCGTGCAGTCGGGTTCGGCCCTGTACTCCCTCGACATCGACGGGGCCATCGTGGTCGAGCCGGACGTCGAGGACGCGGCGGCGGCCCAGCTGCGCGAACGCGGACTGCCGTATGTGGCGCTCGGCCGGCCGGTGTCACCGAAGGAGGACGCCCCGTACGTCGATCTGCGCGGCAGGCTGGTCGCCGAGCTGCTGCTGCGGCACCTGCACGAGCAGGGCGCCGTCCGGCCGGCCCTGATGGTGGGCGCCGGTTCCCGGCACTCGTCGGTGGACGCGGTCGCCGCGTACGAGGGCCTGGCCGAGGAGTACGGCTGGACGCCGATCGTGGCGAGAGTGCCGGAGTCGGGCGGCGAGCAGGCGGGCTACGAGCGGTGTGCCGCCCTGCTCGCGGAGCACCCCGGCATCGACGCGGTGTGCGCGCTGGTGGACGCCTTCGCGGTGGGTGCGGTCCGGGCGATACGGGAGAGCGGGCGTGCCGTACCGGACGACGTCATGGTCGTCACCCGCTACGACGGCCTGCGTTCCCGCACCTGCCAGCCGCCGCTGACAGCGGTCGACCTGCACCTGGACCGGGTGGCCTCCGACGCGGTACGACTGCTCCTGGCGCGCCTGCGCGGTGACACCGCCACACCTCCGGTGTCGGTGGCCCCCGAGCCCCGGGTGATCGCCCGTGCGTCCTCGGTCCGGGCGGGCCGGGGCTGAGCAGGCGATCGCGACAGAAGCTGGTTTCCCCCGCTCCGTCCAACCTCAAGCGCATCGTCGCCGCCAGCCCCATCGGTACCACCATCGAGTGGTACGACGTCTCAGGTCATGCCTTAAGTTCTGGCGGCCTTGTACGGCTGGGGTCGAGCTCGCCAGTGATCGAGTTCAGGACAGCTCTCGGGAGGATGTGTGTCAGGCCGGGGCCGTGTTGTCGATCAGGAACCGGCACGGTGCTGCGCAGACACCGCTTCCGAGTGGTCGCGCGTAGGGGGTGAGTGGTCAGCACGCTGAACACCGGTCCCCCACAAAGGTGCGCCCCACATCCGAATGTGACTGTCCGCATGGGATCTAGTGCACTGAGTGACGACTTCTTTATGGTCAAAGCGACGCCAACACCGCATCCCTGGAGGATCCGTGGCACGCTTCCGCACTCGCCTGGCCCTGCTCTGCTCGGCCGCAGCTCTCGCTGCCGGCGCTCTTGCCCCCGCGCAGCTCGCCAGGGCACAACCCGCCGCCGCGGCCGAGGACCACCAGTGGGTCGCCCTGGGTGACTCCTTCACCGCCGGGGTCATCCGGGCCGCGGGCAACACCTTCGAAGTCCCGCGCGACGGCTGCGAGCGCACCGACCGGTCCTACCCCCAGGTCATCGAGCGCGACCTCTATGGTCTCTTCGAGCTGACCAACGTCAGCTGCGGCGCCGCCACCATCGAGAACGTCACCGACACACCCCAGCACCCGATCGGCCGTCACCTGCCGCCCATCGCCGAGGACCCGGACTACCCCTTCCCCGCGGTGCCGCCGCAGTCCGAGGCGGTGGGCCCGGACACCGATGTCATCACCGTCGGCGTGGGCGGAAACACCCTCGGCTTCGCCGACCTCCTCCTCAAGTGCCCGGAGCTGGGCGGCGAAAGCAGCGGCAAGGGCACCCCGTGCAAGGACGCCCTGGCCGCCGGCATCCCGGACCGGCTGAAGAAGGTGCGTCAGGAGTACGAGCGGATGCTCGCCGTGCTCCACGAGCGCGCCCCGCACGCGAAGATCCTGGCCGTCGGCTACCCCACGCTCATCCCCCAGGACACCTCCAGCTGCAACTTCGGCGACCTGACGCAGTTCGGCACGATCACCCAGGGCGACCTGGACTGGCTGCGCGATGACGTCCTGGAACCCCTCAACAAGGCCATCAACAACTCGACCGGCACCCAGGAAGCCGCCAGCTTCGTCGACCTCTACACCCCGTCCCGCAACCACAGCGTCTGCGACGACTCCAAGTGGGTCGAAGGCTTCATCACCCTGCCCGACCAGCTGTCCTTCGTCCACCCCAACGCCCTCGGCCACCGCAACGCCGCCGACCACGTCGAAGAGGCAATGCTCAACGCCATCGACGCGAGCTGACCCCCACCCGGCATCCCCGCCGACCCCCGCAACGAACTGCCCCCCGGCACCAGCCGGAGGCCATTTCCGTATGACCGGCGCCGCCCACTCCTGACAACCCACAGCGAGCTCTGGAAGACAGGCCCGAGGGCGGCCACCGGCCCCGCCAGGGCGGCGGGGCGGGTGTCAGGGGCCGGCGGGGGCTGGGACTTACGGGTCCGCGGCAGGCGGTTTCATCGCCCCTTGGTCAGGACTCGTCGAGCGGGACGTAACGGGAGTACGGCCAGAAGTCGGCGGTGAGCGGTTCGGTCGCGGTGATGCAGATCGTCGTTCAGCGTCGCCTCGGTGATCCGGCCCAACCCGGATGAGGTCACGGCCCAGGCGGTGCCGGCCGTCGCGGCGAACCCGGAGCGCCCCCTGGCCCGGCAGCGGCGGCCGTTCAAGCCGGCCGACCACACGCTGGAGGTGTTCGGCGACTACCACCGGTCAGGTCACACACCCAGCCGCGCGAGCGGCGGTCAAACGGCTGCACGCGGAGGGCAAGACGTCCAGCAACGGCGTCGCCCCGCGTCCCCGGGAGGCGGGGTGGTGGGCCGGTCCACCACCGTCTGGCTCCAACGCCGCCTCCGATCTCGTTGTCGTCCAGCCGGGAGCGCCCGGTTCACCGCCCTGCGCTACTTCACCCTCGACGGCACCGGCCACCGCATCCGGCACGAGATGTTGCGGGTCATGACGTTGTTGTCGTGGCATCGGTCAGCGGTTTCTGGGGGTAGGCGCGGAGCACGAGGGATGTGGTGACAGGGCCGTAACGGGCAAGTGCGTCGACGACTTCTTCGAGTCGTCCTGCCTGCGGGCAGTAGACGTCGAAGATGAGGCAGTCCTCCCCGGTGACTCTGAGGGTGGAGGCGATCTCGGAGGTCCTGGAAGCGAAGTCCAGGGCGCGTGAGAGCTGGGCGTGCGTGGTGCGGAGCCGGATGACCGCGTGAATGTGCAGCCCGAGGGCTGCCGGGTCGACCACCGCTCGGTAGCCGGTGATGACGCCGCTTTTCTCCAGCCGCTGGATGCGCGCGCCGGCCGCGGGTTGTGAGAGTCCGACGCGGCGTCCTACCTCTGCGCCGGTCAGCCGGCCGTCGGTCTGGAGCAGGGCGAGGATGTCTCGGTCTATCCGGTCGAGTGATTCCATCGTTGTCCGCACCATTTTCTTTTAGATCACTTGCGCTACCGCCGTTGCGCTGATCGATCCAACAGAATCTGCGCCAGGCGCCCCCGTGATCGTAGGGGGCGACGAGTGAAACGGTGGTGGGCAGTGGTCGCTTACGTCGTCATCCCGGGTATCGACGGCTCGGACGGGCAGCACTGGCAAACCTTGTGGGAGCGGCAGTGGGGCACCTCGGCGGTGAGGATCACCCCCGCCTCGTGGTCCGCACCCGATCTGGACGACTGGGTCGACGCTGTCCAGGAGGCATACGACTGTGCTTCCCGGCAGGACAGCCGCGTTGTGCTGGTAGCCCACAGCCTGGGCTGCTGGGCTGCGTCAGTCTGGCTGAACAAGAATCCCTCCAGCTCGACAGGTGGCGCCTTCCTGGTCGCGCCGCCCGACCCTCAGGGGCCGGCGTTCCCACGTCAGGCTGCCGCGACGTTCACGGAGGTGGCGGCACAACCGTTGCCGTGCCCGGCCCTGGTGGTGGGCAGCGCCAACGACCCGTACTGCACTCCCGAGGCGGCCGCCGGCTTCGCGGCGCAGTGGGATGCGCGGTGGCACTTGGCGGGCGCGTGCGGGCACATCAACTCCGCCGGCAACCTGGGCTCGTGGCGGTACGGCCGTGAACTTCTGGACTCGCTGACCCGGCAGTGACCAACCACCGCATGGGACGTCTGCCACCTGGTGCCACCCGTTCGGACAAGGAAGTCCTCCCGTTGACGCACAGAACGCGCCGCTGCCCGTCGAAGGTCGCCACGGGCTCGTTGTTGAACAGTGTCGGACGCGGCCTCATCGCACACGTGGCAGCCGAAATGGGCGCCTGCCGCACGGTCAGGTTGGTCCGACCGACCGTACGCCGTGACCAGCACGAACCGGTCCTCCAGCGGCAGGCCCAGCTGATCACTGCGTTGCGATGGGAGCGGACTCATGCGCAAGGGCCGGCCGTGAGTTGCCAAACTGCCGTGGTGGCTCAACCCCGCGAACGGGGGTACCCAGGACGGCTCTGACGACGTGCTCACCGCGACCGAAGTCTGCCCAGATCACTCCATTACGGGCAGGCACTCGGCGAGCAGGTCGACGACGTCCCGCCAAGCTCGCTGCGCGTGCTGAGGGTGATAACCGACCCCGGGAAGCACGATGTGGTCGACCGGTGGGTGATGGAAGGCGTGCAAGGCGCCGCCGTAGACCACGAGGCGCCAGTCGACGCCCGCAGCCTGCATCTCGGCGGTGAATGCGTCCCGTTGCTCGGGCGACATGATCGGGTCTTCCGACCCGACCCCGGCCCACACCGGGCAGTGAATGCGCGCCGTCTCGCCTGGTCGGCCCGTGGTCAGTCCGTTGACTGTCGCGATCGCGCGCAGGTCGACGCCGTCGCGCCCGAGTTCCAGCGCGATTGCGCCCCCGGTGCCGTAGCCGACGGCGGCGATCCGGTCCGGGTCGGTCCGCGGCTCGGCGCGGAGCACGTCGAGCGCCGCGTGGCCGATGCCTCGCATCCGGTCGGGATCGGCGAGCAGCGGCATGCAACGGGCCAGCATCTCCTCAGGGTCGCCCAGATAGCGCCCGCCGTGGATGTCGAAGGCCAGCGCCACGTATCCCAGCTCGGCGAGCGCATCGGCCCGGCGGCGCTCGACGTCGCTGAGCCCCAGGCCCTCGGGCCCGACCAGGACCGCGGGCCGGCGGTCGACACCGGCCGGGAGCGCGAGGTGCCCGATCATCGTCAGGCCGTCGGCCGCGTATTCGATCGTGCGCGTTGCAACCGTCGTCATGAGTTTGGACTGTAGTGATCGCCGAGCCCGGCCGGGCCAGTGTTCTGCCGCTGGCAGAGGGCAGGTCTCTGGCGTGTTCCAGAGCCGCGTGCGAGGCCGCCCGACTCCGGTGCTGGGCACGGAGATCTCCGAGAAAGCCGTCGCGCCTTGACGTGGAAGGTCTCTAGTTGAACCAACCGGCCGTGCAGGACGGACTGCGCCACAACCGTCGCGTCGGTCACCGAGGTGACCCGCACCATGCGTTCGACAGACCCCTGAGGCTTCACCGCCGAACCCCACCGTGGCCGGCTGGGTGATCCTCTGCCGCCATACGGACGACGCAGTGGCTGCACGGCTTGCGTCGGCACCCCCGAGTGGAGCCACCTGTGTGGGGACCGTACTTGTCGATACCTATCCGTACTCGTCCGTCCTGATCCGCCGCATGCCAGTCTCACCAGGGGAAACCATGCCGTCTTTGGCCGATGCCGCATTCGGGGAGCCGGATCTCGGCGCCGCGCGGATGCAGATGGCACTGTCGCTGGGCTGGCACATCATTCTGGCCTGCCTGGGCGTGGGTATGCCCGCGATCACACTGATCGCGGAGTGGCGTGGACACCGCACAGGAGATCTGAACTACCGGCTGCTGGCGCGGCGCTGGGCGCGGGCGATGGGTGTGCTGTTCGCGGTGGGCGCGGTCTCCGGAACGATCCTGTCGTTCGAGATGGGCTTGCTGTGGCCGGGGCTGATGGGGACGTACGGCGAGGTGATCGGCCTGCCGTTCTCGCTGGAGGGCATCGCGTTCTTCATCGAGGCGATCTTCCTGGGGATCTACCTCTACGCCTGGGACCGGCTGCCGCCGGTTCCACACATGCTGTCCGGGCTGCCCATCGTCGTGGCCGGGGTGGCCAGTGCCTTCTTTGTCGTGACCGCCAACGCCTGGATGCAGCAGCCCACCGGCTTCGACACGGAGAACGGGCGCATCGTCTCGGTGGATCCGTGGGCAGCGATGTTCAATCCCGCGACTCCGCCGCAGACCGTGCACATGATCCTCGCGGCGTTCATGGTCGCCGGCTTTCTCATGGCGGGTGTCTACGCCGTGGCGATGCTGCGCGGCAGACGCGACCGCTACCACCGTCTCGGCTTCCTCATTCCCTTCACGGTCGCGGCGATCGTCACCCCGGTGCAGATCGGAGTCGGGGACTGGGCGGCCCACTTCGTCGCCGAGAACCAGCCCGTGAAACTCGCCGCCATGGAAGGCGTCTTCCACACCGAGCGCGGAGCCCCGCTGCACCTGGGCGGCTTCGCCATCGGCGGCGAGCTTCGCTATGCGCTGGAGATCCCCAACGGGCTGTCCCTGCTGGCCCATTGGTCGCCCGACGCGGAGATCGTCGGACTGGAGAACGTACCGGAGGCCGACCGGCCACCGGTCAACGTCACGCACTGGGCCTTCCAGATCATGGTCGGTATCGGCTTCGGTCTCCTGGCGCTGTGCGCGTGGCTCGCGTTCACCTGGAAGCGCCACCGGGACCTGCCACGCACACCGTGGTTCCTGCGCGCCTGCGCCCTGTCGGGCGTGGGTGCGGTCCTGGCACTCGAAGCCGGCTGGACCGTCACCGAAGTAGGGCGCCAGCCCTGGATCGTGTACGGCGTGATGCGCACCTCCGAAGCGGTCAACCCCGCTCCCGGCCTCGTCTGGGGGTTCGTCCTGGTGGCGCTGGTGTACGCGGTACTGACCGTTGCCACCGTCTACGTGCTGCGACGCCTGGCCCGCGACGAACCCGTTCCCGTCGCCCCGCAGGAACGCGACGTAACCGACTACAAAGTCATCTGAGGTTGCCGTGCACCTGCCCGAGATCATGCTCGTCGTGCTGTGGATCGGCCTGACGGCGTACGTCCTGTTCGGCGGCGCCGACTTCGGCGCCGGGGTGTGGGACCTGCTCGCCGGAGGAGCCGAGCGGGGCCGCGTCCAGCGCGACCTGGTCGAGCACTCCATCGGCCCGGTGTGGGAGGCCAATCACGTCTGGCTGATCTTCGTGATCGTCCTCACCTGGACCGGCATCCCCTCCGTCTTCGCCGCGATCGCCTCCACCCTGTACATCCCGCTCACCGCCGTGGCGCTCGGCGTCATCGCGCGCGGCGCGGCCTTCGCGTTCCGCAAAGTGAGCCGCGAGCTGTGGCGGCAACAGCTGTTCGGGGCCACCTTCGCCTTCTCCTCGCTCGTCACACCCTTCTTCCTCGGCACTGTCGCCGGCGCCATCGCCTCCGGCCGCGTACCACCCGGCATCGCGGCCGGGGACCTCGTCACCAGCTGGGTCAACCCCACTTCCCTCATCAGTGGCGTACTGGCGGTGGGGACCGCGGCGTACCTCGCCGCCGTCTACCTCACCCGCGACGCCCAGCGCACCGGCGACGAACCGCTCACCCAGGCTTTCAGGCTCCGCGCCCTGTACACCGGGGTGTTCGTCGGCGTGATGTCGGCGGTCGGGCTGTTCGTCCTGCGCGCGGACGCCCGGCCACTGTTCGACGACCTCACTTCCGGCGCCGCCTTGCCTCTCCTCGTGCTGTCCGTGGCCGCCGGCGTCGTCTCGCTGGCACTGCTCGCATGGGGCCGCTCCTACTTGATGGTCCGGCTGACCGCCGCGCTCGCGGTCACCGGACTTCTGTGGGGATGGGGCATCGGCCAGCAGCCCGTACTGCTCCCGGGTGTCACTCTCGACGAAGCAGCCGCGACCGACGCCGTGCTGGGAGCCAGCCTCGGCGCGCTGGCGGCCGGCGCCGTCCTGCTCCTGCCGTCCCTGTGGTGGCTGTACGCCACTTTCCAACGCGACCGCACCGGGGGGCACCGCGAGCCTACGACCCGCTCGTGACGGCAACGAACGGGGTCCCCCAGAGGCTCAGCCACTGTCGAGCGCGCCATAGGCTCCCGGACCGTCGCCACTCGCCACTCGCCACGAGAAATGCGCCCACATCTACCTCGGCACCGTCACCCTCGCGACCCTCGCGATCCGGCTCCGAACATGATCCGAGAAACAGCACCTAGGAGAGTTGTGGCGGAAATGGCAAGCAGCGACGCTCCCGGGTGTCGCGTCGGAGGCGGTTGCGGACCTGGTCGGCCCCCTCGGTGATCATGTGAGCGATGCCCCGCCGTCGCAGAGGGCCGGCGAGTCGGCCCCCACGCTGCGCGGAGGCGAGCCAGCGTGCCGCCCGCGTTCACGGTGCAGCGGCTCGGTGGCGTCCTGGGCCGCGCCGAGCAGTCGCTCACGGCACAGCTGTACGGTCTGCTCGCTCGCCCAGGGCGGAAGATATGGGCGTAGCCCCCAGCGCAGGTCGTCTCCATGCACCGGCGTGCGTAGCAGTCCGGCGGTCTCGGTGAGCCAGGCAGCGTAGGAGCCCCGGTCGAGCAGCGCCCTTGTGATCGTCCCGAGGGGCTGGCGGTGTCGCGCGCGCCACCCGGCCGCGTGGCGCAGGCCTGCTGCGGGTGAGCGCCGCGGCAGGCCGTGCACATACGAGGGTCGCGACTGGATGACCTGGTCCCCGCCGAAGCCGGACAACCGCAGCCGGGCCCCGCGCGCCCGCATCTGCTCGGCCAGGTACCGCTGCTCCACCCGCGTACGCACGATCGCGGACGGCTCGTCGCCCAGATCCACGCGCTCCTCCAGCCCGCTGAACTGGGCGGGCACATCGGCCGGCTCGAACACCAGATGCTCGACGTGGGGCAGGTGCCCGGCGGCCCGGGTGGCCTAGAGGCGGTCCTCGTTGGTGGGTGCGCCCGCGTCCAGGGTGACGGTGACCAGCCGGGCGCCCGCCTTCGCCGCCAGGAAGCACAGCGAAGTCGAGTCCATGCCGCCGGACAGGTCCGCGCCCACCACCTCGTCCGGTCGGACCCGCAGAACGACCGCCCGCTCAAGTGCCTCCCGCAGCCCGGCCGCGGCCTCGTCCAGGGGCAGTTCGGCCGTCGGCGGCCGCCACCAGCACCGGGTGCGCATCTCGCCGCCGGGCGCCAGCTCCAGAGCAGTGCCGGGCAGTACGGCATGCACGCCACGCCACAGCGCACCCCAGGCGAGCGGGTGCGGAACGGTGTCACCGGTGAGCCGCAGCGCCAGCTGCGCGGTGTCCAGCTCCGCCGCGGTCAGCCGGGCGAGGACGCGGGCCTGGTCGGCGCAGACCGTGCCGCCGCCGGCCTCGGCCCGGTACAACCTCCGCTGCATCGAGGCTGTGCAGGAGGCCCTGCCGCCACCCCATGGTGGGAACGCGCACCCTCCCGCCCAAAACTATGGTGTCCCACCACATACGCCTCTGACCTGCCCCTTCCTACGGTGTGGCGACACGCAAACGTCCCCGTCGAACGTCAGGAAGTGGTGCCGATGTCGTCGCCCGCGACCGCTCCCCCCGCTCCGTCCAACCTCAAGCGCATCGTCGCCGCCAGCCTCATCGGTACCACCATCGAGTGGTACGACTTCTTCCTGTACGGCTCAGCCGCCGCGCTCGTGTTCAACGAGTTGTTCTTCCCGGAGTCCGACCCGCTCGTCGGCACGCTGCTGTCGTTCCTGACGTACGCGGTCGGGTTCGCCGCGCGGCCGTTGGGCGCGCTGGTGTTCGGGCACTACGGTGACCGGCTCGGGCGTAAGAAGCTGCTGGTGCTGAGCCTGCTGCTGATGGGTGGGGCGACCTTCGCCATCGGGCTGCTGCCGACGCACGCGACGATCGGGACCGCCGCGCCGGTCCTGCTGACCGTGCTGCGGCTCGTGCAGGGATTCGCGCTCGGCGGTGAGTGGGGCGGCGCCGTCCTGCTGGTGTCGGAGCACGGGGACGCGCGGCGGCGCGGGTTCTGGGCGTCGTGGCCGCAGACCGGCGCGCCGGCCGGGCAGCTGCTCGCGACCGGCGTGCTGTCGCTGCTGACCGCTGTGCTGTCCGACGACGCCTTCTCCGCATGGGGCTGGCGGATACCGTTCCTGCTTTCCGGTGTGCTGGTGATCGTCGGGCTGTGGATCCGGCTGTCCGTCGACGAGTCGCCGGTGTTCCGGCAGGCGCTCGCGCAGGCCGAGGCGCGCAAGGCGTCCGGGGCTGCCGACGCCGAGAAGCTGCCGCTGGTCTCCGTGCTGCGCCACCACTGGCGGGACGTCCTCGTGGCGATGGGCGCGCGTATGGCCGAGAACATCAGCTACTACGTCATCACCGCCTTCATCCTCGTCTACGCCACCACCGCCGCCGACGTCTCCAAGCAGACCGCGCTGAACGCGGTGCTGATCGCCTCCGCCGTGCACTTCGCGGTGATTCCGCTGTGGGGCGCCCTGTCGGACCGGGTCGGACGTCGTCCCGTGTATCTGCTGGGCGCGGCCGGGGTCGGGCTGTGGATGTTCCCGTTCTTCGCGCTCGTCGACACCGGTGACTTCGGCAGCCTGCTCCTCGCGGTGACGGTGGGCCTGGTGCTGCACGGCGCGATGTACGCCCCGCAGGCCGCGTTCTTCTCCGAGATGTTCGCGACCCGGATGCGTTACTCCGGTGCCTCCATCGGCGCCCAGTTCGCCTCGGTCGCGGCCGGCGCGCCCGCGCCGCTGATCGCCACCGCGCTGCTGTCCAACACGGGGGGCTCCACCTGGATCGCCCTGTACGTGATCGCGGCGGCGCTGCTCACGGTCGTCGCCGTGGGCGTGGCCAAGGAGACCCGCGAGCGCGACCTGGCCGACGTCGAGCCCGACGCCAGCGCCTCCTCCGAGGACGCCCGGGCCGCGGACGCGCACACCGTCTGACCGGCGCCACTGACCGCGGCCCCCGTACGCCCTCGCGTGCGGGGGCCGCGGTCAGTGGCGTTCCGGTGCCGCCAACCGGTGCAGGCGCAGGGCGAGCTGGATCTCCAGGGCGCGGGACGGGGTGTGCCAGTCGTCGCCGAGCAGACGGCCGACGCGTTCCAGGCGCTGGGCGACGGTGTTGACGTGGACGTGCAGCTCGTCCTTGGTGCGGGCGGGGCTCATCCCGCAGGCGAAGTAGGCGTCGAGGGTGCGCAGCAGTTCGGTGCCGCGTCTCTCGTCGTAGGCGACGACCTGGCCGATGGTGCGGTCCACGAAGCCCGCCACGTCCCGGTCGCCGGCGAGCAGCAGTCCGAGGAAGCCGAAGTCGTCGGCGGCGGCGCCGTCTCCCGTACGGCCCAGCAGGCGCAGGGCGTCCAGGCAGCGGCGGGCCTCCGCGTAGGCGCCGGCCACGGTGTCCGGGTGGGCGGCGAGGTCGCGGACCGGTGGGGAGGCGCCGACGGTGACCGATTCGTGGACGGCGGTGCCGAGGTGGCGGGCGGTACGCCGGGCCAGTTCGGTGGCGCTGTCGCCCGCGGTGAGGGGCAGCAGCAGGACGGTGCCGCCGTCGCGGGCGGCGGCCAGCCCCTGCCGGGTCGCGGCGAGGTGGGAGGCGGCGGACCAGAGGCGGCGCCGGGCGGCGGCCTCCTGGTCGGCGTCGGCGGCGGGGCCGTCGAGCCGGGCGGCGAGCAGGACGTGGGTGGCGTCGAGGTCGGCGTGCAGCCGGGCGGCGCGCTCACGGAGCAGGCGGGGGTCGCGGTCGCGGGCGTCGAGCAGGTCGTCCAGGAGTTCGCCGCGGACCCGCTGTTCGGCCTCGGCGGCGGAGCGGCGGGCGAGCAGCAGCAGGGAGGTGACCATCGCGGCGCGTTCCAAAGTGCGCTGGTCGACCGGGTCGAGGCCGGGATGGCCGCGCAGCACCAGCGCGCCGAGGAGTTCCCCGCCGGCGGCGACGGCGGCGATCCAGTCGTCCTGGTGGCGCACCGCGTGACCCTCGGCGCGGGACTCGTCCAGGGCGCGGGCCGGGGCGTCGGCGGCCTCGGTGAACTCGACCGTGCCGTCCAGCACCTCGGAGACCGCGGCGGCCACGTCGTGCACCCCGCCGCCGCGCAGGACGAGTTCGGCCAGCCGGTCGTGCACGTCGGAGGCGCGTTCTATGACGGCGCTGCGGTCCTGGATGATCTCGTTGGCGCGTTCCAGGCCGGCGAGGGCCGCGCGGGTCTCGGTGAGCAGGTTGGCGGTGTCGATGGCGGCGGCGGCCAGGGCCGCGAAGGAGCCGAGCAGCGCGATCTGCTCGCGCTCGAAGACCCGGGCGCGGCGGTCGGCGGCGAAGAGCACCCCGATCACGTGGTGCCCCAGCATCAGCGGCACGCCGAGGATGGCCACCAGCCCTTCGTCGCTCACGCCCGCGTCGATGGTGTCGGTGTGCTGGAAGCGTTCGTCGCGGAAGTAGTCGTCGGTGACGTACGGCCGGGCCGTCTGGGCGACGAGTCCGCCCAGCCCCTCCCCCATGCCGAGCCGGAGCTGCTGGAAGCGGGCCGCGACCGAGCCCTCGGTGACCCGCATGTAGGTGTCGCCGCGGGCCGGGTCGTTGAGGCTGAGGTAGGCGACGTCGGTGCCGAGCAGGGACCGCGCGCGCTGCACGATCGCCTGGAGGACGGCGTCCAGGTCGCGCAGGCCGGCGAGGTCGTGGGCGGTCTCGAACAGGGCCGACAGCTCGGCCTCGCGGCGGCGCCGGCCCTCCAGCTCCGCGCGCACCCGCAGGGCGAGCAGCTTGGCGTGCTCCAGTGCGGCGATCCGCTCGGCCGGCCGGCCCTCGGCGCGGGCGAGCAGCACCGGCTGTTCGTACGCGTCGGCGGACGCGCCGCGGGCCAGCAGCTCGAGGAACGGCGCCTCGACACCGTCCTTCGGTGTGTCGAGGCCGGTGTCGGGCGCCGGGGCTCCGGTGGTGGGGCGCTCGGCGGACTGCACGTGATCGCGGGACATGCTCACAGGATTCACCATGACGCGGGCGCCTCGTCAGCCCTGTGGAAAACTCCGGCCGGCGCCCGGCGGCTCAGTGCGCGGTCCAGCCGCCGTCGAGGACGAGCGAGGTGCCGGTGACGAAGGACGCCTGGGGCGCGCACAGGTACGCGACCGCCTCCGCGACCTCCTCCGGCTCGATGAGCCGCTTCACCGCGCTGTCCTGGAGCATGACCTCGGCGAGGACGCGCTCCTGCGGGATGCCGTGCGCCCGTGCCTGGTCGGCGAGCTGCCGTTCGACCAGGGGCGTGCGGACGTAGCCGGGGTTGACGCAGTTGGAGGTGACACCGTGCGGCGCCCCTTCGAGGGCGGCGGTCTTGGACAGGCCCTCCAGGCCGTGCTTGGCGGCCACGTACGCCGACTTGTACGGCGACGCGCGCAGGCCGTGCACGGAGGAGATGTTCACGATCCGGCCCCAGCCCTGTCCGTACATGTGCGGCAGGGCGCCTCTGATCAGCCGGAACGGTGCCTCCAGCATCACGGTCAGCACGGTGTGGAACACGTCCGGCGGGAACTCCTCCAGCGGCCGTACGAGCTGGAGTCCGGCGTTGTTGACGAGGACGTCGGTGCCGGCGGCGACCTGTTCGGCGGCGTCCAGGTCGGTGAGGTCGAGGACGTGCGGTTCGACGGTGCCGGCCAGACCGGCGGACTGGTCGGCGAGGGCGGTGAGGCCGCTGTCGTCCCGGTCGACCGCTCTGACCTTGGCCCCGGCGGCCGCGAGCCGCAGCGCACAGGCGCGGCCGATGCCACCGGCGGCGCCGGTGACGAGAGCGGTGCGGCCGCCGAGGTCGAGCGTGGGGGCGGACGGGCCGGGGAGGTCACGGGGCGGGGTCATGGGTCGACCCTAGGCAGGGCCCGCCCCGCACCCCATGTGGTCATCCCCCACAGTTCACTCTGAAGCCATAGGTTCGTACCACGTGGGTGCGTCCGACAGCGCCTGCTTGATCCGGAACAGCCCGAACTCGTGCAGCTCCGGCAGCGCGTCGACCTCGAACCAGCCGACCTCCAGCGACTCGTCGTCGTTGACCCGGGCCTCGCCGCCGACCGCGCGGCAGCGCAGGGTGATGTCCATGTACTGGCAGGTGTCACCGTTGGGGTAGGTGACGGGGTCCAGTGCCTGGACGAGGACGACCCGCTCGGGGACGCAGTGCACCCCGGTCTCCTCGTAGACCTCCCGCACCGCGCAGACCGCGGGCTGTTCACCCGGGTCGGGGATGCCGCCGAGCACCGACCACTTGCGGGTGTCGGCGCGGCGGTTGAGCAGCACTCTGCCGTCGTCGTCGAAGACGATCGCGGTGATCCCGGGGAGCCACAGCAGCTGGTGACCGGCGGAGGCCCGCAGGGTGCGGATGAAGTCAGGAGTAGCCATGCGCCGACCCTAACGGGCCGCCCCGGCGCCCCCGGTGAGGTTCCGGGGGCGTACGGCAGTCCTACGGCAGGCGTACGGCGGTGGTACGGCTACACGTCACCCGCGCGCCGCCCGCGCACGCGAACGGCGACCGCCCAGCCGAGACCGCCCACGGCGACCAGCACCAGGGCGAGCTCCGGCAGGACGCCGAACCGGGTGGCGGGGGTCTCGGACGAGCGCAGCGGCACCTCCTGGACCAGGGAGTCCGCGACGAACATGCCGCTCCTCTGGGAGATGGTGCCGTCCGGCAGGATGATCGCGCTGACGCCGCTGGTCACCGGCACGGTGACGGTCCGGCTGTGCTCGACCGCGCGGATCCGCGACATGGCGAGCTGCTGGTAGGTCATCTCGCTGCGGCCGAAGGTCGCGTTGTTGCTCGGCACGGAGATCATCTGGGCGCCGTGGGTGACGGTGTCCCGCACGGCCCAGTCGAAGGCCGCCTCGTAGCAGGTGGCGAGGCCGACCTTCGTGCCGTCGAGGGTGAACACGCCCGGCTCGGAGCCCCGGCTGAAGTCCTGGCGGACCATGCTGGTCCAGCTCTTGTTGATCATGTCGAGCAGCGAGCGCAGCGGCAGGTACTCGCCGAACGGCTGGATCTGCCGCTTGTCGTAGGTGTCGAGCGGGCCCTTCTCGGGGTCCCACAGGATCTGCTCGTTCAGCAGCCTGCCGTCGCGTTCCACGACACCGCCGACGGAGATGGGCGCACCGATCGCCTTGGCCGCGCGGTCGATGACCGTGCGGGCGTCGGGGTTGGCGAAGGGATCGATGTCGGAGGAGTTCTCCGGCCACAGCACGAAGTCGGGCCGGGCGACCTTGCCTGCCTTCACCTCGGCCGCGAGCCGCTCCGTCTCGCGCGCGTGGTAGTCGAGCACCGCGCGGCGCTGCTCGTTGAAACCGAGTCCCGCGCGGGGCACGTTCCCCTGGATCACGGCGACGGTGGCGGTGCCGGTCTGGGCCTCGTCGCTGACCAGCGGCAGGGCGGCCAGCGCCGCGAGGGGCGGCACCGCGAGGCTGAGCAGTGCCGTGATCGCGGCGGCCCGCGGTATCGCGCGGGTGCGGCGCGCCTCCACCGCGAGGCGGATCACCTCGTACAGTCCGAAGCCGCACAGGACGACCGCGAAACCGAGGACCGGGGTGCCGCCGACGGCGGCGAGCGGCAGGAAGACGCCGTCCGCCTGGCCGAAGGCGATCTTGCCCCAGGGGAAGCCGTGGAAGGGCACACGCGCGCGGGCCGCCTCCCCCGCGATCCACACCGCGGCCGCCCACACGGGCCACGCGGGCAGCCGGGACACCGCGGCGACGCCCGCGCCGACGAGGGCGACGAACAGTGCCTCGATGGCGACGAGCGCGAGCCAGGGGCCGGGGCCGACCTCCACGCCGGTCCACACCAGCAGCGGCAGCAGGAAGCCCAGGCCGAAGAGGTACCCGAGGCCGAGGCCCGCCTTCACACTGCGGCCGCGCAGCACCCACCCGAAGGCGGCGAAGGCCGGCAGGGCCAGCCACCACAGGATGCGGGGCGGGAAGCTGACGTAGAGCAGCACTCCGGAGAGCGCCGCAGTGGCGGCCGGGACGAGACGCAGGAGTCGCGCCCCGCGCTGGGCGGGTGCGGTCCGCGGCTGGACGTCGTCCGACTCGCCGACGGAGGTTGCGGTGACGGTCACTCCGGGAGTCTACGGCGGGTGACGAAGCCACCGACAGCGCGGTCGGAGGGGCCGGCGGTACCTGGCGCCCACCTCTGCAGCATCGTTTCCGCACCGGTCCTCGCTACTCATCCACAAACCGCCCATCAGCCGTTACCGTGAGCCGAAGCCTCGGGCCGTGCGGCCGTGTCCTGGACCGGCGGACGGGGCCCGTCACAGGTCGGGGGACCGGTTTCGGGGGGACGGGTGGGTTCCACGGGGATGTCGTCTGCGGTCGGACCGGAAGCGGACGGCGACAGACGAAACGTTTCTGATGCGGCGGGCGTGATGGTGCTCGGCGCCTGTGCCGTCTGGTCGATGATCACGGCCGCGGTCCACGGCGGCCGGCCCGAGGGCATGCTGCTGGCGGTGCTCGCCGTGGCCGGCGGGTACGCCGCCGGGCGGATCTGCGGATCGCTGCTGCCGGTCGCCGCGCCCTGTGCCGGGGCTCTCGCCGGCCTCGGTCTGACCGTCGCCGCGCCGCGCCTCGTCCTGGGTCCGCAGCCCGGTGCCCCGCTCGGGCACGCCGGGGCGACCGCGGCGCTGCTCGCCCTGGCCGCCGGCGCCGCCTGCTGCGCGGCCTGGTCGGCCCGCCCCACCGCACTGCGGCTGGCGCTGCGCGCGCTGGCCGTGGGGATCGCGGTGACCGCCGCGGCCGTGGGCTCGGTCACGGGTGCCCTCGCCTGTACGGCGGTGCTGCTGGCCTCGCTCGCCGCCGGGCGGGTGCGGCACCGGGGGCTGGGCGTCGCCGGACTGGCACTGGCCGCGGTACTGCTGGTCGGAGTCGCCCTGGCGGTCGCGGGGCGCGTGCTGCCACCGGGACTGTCCGCGTCCCTGGAGGGCCCGCTGACCCGGCACCGGGTCGATCTGTGGCGGGACGCACTCGCCCTCGCCCGCGCGGACGCCGTGCTGGGGGCGGGGCCGGGGCGGTTCGGGGAGCTGAGCCAGGCCGTGGCCGGCTCGCCGCTGTCCGACGGCAAACCGCACTCGGCGCCGTTGCAGCAAGCGGCCGAGCAGGGAGTGATCGGGGTGCTCCTGCTGGCGGCGGTGTTCGGCTGGATGCTCTACACGCTGTGGCGCACCGCGCGGCCCACGCCGGTCGCGCTCACCGCGGGCGCCGCGCTGACGGCGCTCGTGGCGATCTCCGTGGTCGGCAACGCGCTCAGCTTCACCGCGGTGACGGCGGGAGCGGGCCTGCTGGCGGGGCTGGCGACGGCACGCACCCCGCTCGGGGAGCCGTCGCGGCCGGGAGAGTGAGCGGACCGCGCGGAAACGCGGATGGCGGCACCGGGCGGAGAGCGAACGCACCGCGCGGAAGAGCCGATGGCGGCGCCGGGGCTCCGGGACCGGACCCGGCCGAGCTGTGGCCGCACCATGCGGGGCCACGTCACGGCGCCGCGGCTGCGGGACCGGACCCAGCCAAGCTGTGGCGCACCACGCAGAAGCGCCGCCCGGTGGAGCCGCCGCCACACCGCGCGGGACCGCGCCACGGCTCCGGGCGTCCGGGACCGGACCCAGCCGAACCGTCGCCGCACCACGCGGGACCACGCCACTGCGCCGGGACTCCGGGACCGGACCCAGCCCAACTGTGGCGCACCGCGCCGGGCCGCGCCGCTCGGCGAAACCGCAGCCACACCGCCCGAGACCGCGCCGCCCGGCGAAGCCGTCGACGCGCCACGCGGAACCACGCCACGGCGCCAGGGCTCCGGGCCGGACCAGCCCAGCTGTGACGCACCACGCCGGGCCGCGCCGCCCGACAAGCCGTCACCGCACGGCGCGAGACCACGCCACGGCGCCGGGACTCCGGGACCGGACCCAGCCCAACTGTGGCGCACCGCGCCGGGCCGCGCCGCTCGGCGAAGCCGTCGACGCACCACGCGGAACCACGCCACGGCGCCGGGGCTCCGGGACCGGACCCAGCCCAGCTGTGGCGCACCACGCGGAAAGCACGCGGCCCGGCGGAGCCGTGGCCACAGCGCCCGAGACCCCGCCGCCCGGCGAAGCCGTCGACGCACCACGCGGGACCACGTCACGGCGCCAGGGCTCCGGGCCGGACCCAGTCGAACCGTGGCCACGCCGCGCCCCCGACAAAACCGGCACCGTAGGTGACGCCGACGTCAGCGCGTCGTCTCCGGCGCGCTGGGCAGGAGCCGGTTCCGGATCACCCGTACCGCCGATTCCGCGTCGTCCACGGTGATCGTGAAGGTGTGGCCGTCCCACAGTCGCAGGACCAGGCCCTCGCCCCGGCGTACGACGACGGCGGTGCCCTTCTCGGGGCGCCAGCGGTAGCCCCATCCGCCCCAGTGACGCGGTGTGACCAGCGGAGCGAAGTCCGCGCCGGCGACCTGTGAGAGGGGGATGCGGCGGCGCGGCACGCCGATGTGGCCGCAGCGGATCTCCAGGCACTCCGCGTCCACCCGCAGCGCGACGTGTACGAAGGCGAGGGTGCCGAACAGGACCAGCAGGCCCGCCGCGATGCAGCCGACGACCGACATGACCAGCGGGACGATGCCGCCCGTCCACGCGGAGTCGATGGCCAGCCCGATGCCGAGCGCCATGCAGGCGGCACCGAAGAGCGCCAGCAGCCACTGGAACCGGTTGGTGGCCCGACCGGTCCAGACATCGGCGTCAGGGGCGCTCTCGGGGCGGGGGTGGTCCCTCATGCTTCGAGGTTACTCAGCTTTCGCTGCGCGGGTAGCCCGTCGCACAGCGTGACTGGGCCGGTCGGGCGTCCAGGGCCCTGGCACCGGGAGTGGTCAGCGCGGGTCGGCCACCGGGGCGGGGACGTCCGAGGTCAGCAGACGGCCTTCCGCATAGGCCAGCGCCGGCGCGGGCAGCGCGCCCTCGCGTCCGCTCAGCAGCACCGTGACCTCGCCGTGCGACGCGGCCTCGGGCCGGGCGTCGGCGCCGATCCGGCGCAGGGCCTGCGCGGCCACGGCGCCGGCCGAGCCGTGCAGGGCCAGCGGCGGACGGCCCGGGCGCTGCACGGCGGCACGGATGCGTTCGGCGACCAGTTCGTAATGGGTGCAGCCCAGGACCACGGTCGTTACATCGTTGGGCGTCAGCTCGGCCGCCGCGGCGACGGCGGCGTCGATCGCCGCCTCGTCCGCGTGCTCCACGGCTTCGGCGAGGCCCCAGCACGGCACCTCGGTGACCGGCACGCCCGCGGCGAAGTCCCGGATGAGTCCCCGCTGGTAGGGGCTGCCGGTGGTGGCGGGCGTGGCCCAGATGGCGACGTGCCCGCCGCCGGCCGCCGCGGGCTTGATCGCCGGGACGGTGCCGATCACCGGCAGGGCGGGCTCCAGGAGGGCGCGCAGCGTGGGCAGGGCGTGCACGGTGGCGGTGTTGCAGCCGACGATGAGGGCGTCGGGGCGGTGCTCGGCGGCGGCCTCGGCGACGGCCACGGCCCGCGCGGTGAGGTCCTCCGCCGTACGCGGGCCCCAGGGCATGCCGTCCGGGTCGAGGGAGAGCACCAGATCTGCGTCGGGGCGAAGGCGCCGTACCGCGGCGGTGGCCGCCAGCAGCCCGATTCCTGAATCCATGAGCGCGATCTTCACCCGGCCACGATAGTCGATGTGCCTTGCGGGCCCTCCCCCGTGGGGCAGACTGCGTGGGTGAGCGCCCTCGCATGGACTGCCGCCGGATCCCTGGCCGCCTGGCTGTGGCTGCTGCTCGGCCAGGGGTTCTTCTGGCGCACGGACGTCAGGATGCCGCCCCGCCGCGATCCCGGCGACTGGCCGCCCGTGTGTGTGGTCGTACCGGCCCGTGACGAGGCCGCGGTGCTGCCGGTGAGCCTGCCGTCGCTGCTGGCGCAGGACTATCCGGGGCGGGCGGAGGTCTTCCTCGTCGACGACGGCAGCACGGACGGCACCGGGGAGCTGGCGCGGGAGCTGTCCCGGCGGCTGGGCGGGCTGCCGCTGACCGTGGTCTCGCCGGGCGAGCCGCCGGCGGGCTGGACCGGCAAGCTGTGGGCGGTGCGGCACGGCATCGGTGAGGCACGCGCGCGTGGACCCGAGTACCTGCTGCTGACGGACGCCGACATCGCGCACGCGCCGGACAGTCTGCGCACGCTGGTGGCGGCGGCCCGCACCGGGGGCTTCGACGTGGTCTCGCAGATGGCCCGGCTGCGGGTGGAGAGCCTGTGGGAGCGTCTGGTCGTGCCGGCGTTCGTCTACTTCTTCGCGCAGCTGTACCCGTTCCGCCGGATCGGCCGGCGGGGCGCGCGGACGGCGGCCGCCGCGGGCGGCTGTGTCCTGCTGCGGAGCGAGGCCGCCGAGCGGGCGCGGATCCCGGACTCGATCCGTCACGCCGTGATCGACGACGTGGCCCTCGCGCGGGCCGTGCGCGGCAGCGGCGGGCACATCTGGCTGGGCCTGGCGGAGCGGGTGGACAGCGTGCGCCCGTATCCCCGGCTGCACGATCTGTGGCGGATGGTCTCGCGCAGTGCCTACGCCCAGCTGCGCCACAACCCGCTGCTGCTGCTCGGTACGGTCGCCGGGCTGGCCCTCGTCTATCTGGTGCCGCCGGCGGCCGTGACGGCCGGGGCCGTCGTGGGTGATACGGCGGCGGCTGTGCTCGGGGGCTTGGCGTGGCTGGTGATGGCGGGGACGTATCTGCCGATGCTCCGTTACTACCGGCAGCCGTGGTGGCTCGCTCCGCTGCTGCCGTTCACCGCGTTCCTCTATCTGCCTATGACGGTCGATTCCGCCGTGCAGCACTACCGGGGGCGGGGCGCGGCCTGGAAGGGCCGCACCTACGCGCGTCCGGACGCCGTCCCCGACGAGAGCTGATCACTTCCGTCCGGGGGTCCAGTTCATGCCCCACCCGTAGGCGTGGTCGACGGTCCGCTGCGGGCTCACGCCGCGCTCGGGGATCAGGTAGCGGGCCTCACGCTGGACGATCAGGTCGCCGCCGGTGTTGGTGATCAGGGCCAGCGCGCACACCGGGGAGGGGACCGTGCACTCGTCCAGGGAGAAGTCGACGGCGGCGCCGTGCTGCGGCTGGAGGGTGACCGTGGCGTGCAGGTCGGCGAAGGAGCGGGCGCCCTCGTAGATGGTGACGAAGACGAGGATGCGCCGGAAGGCGTCCTTGTAGTCGAGGTTGACGGTCAGGTTCTCGCCGGTCGCCACGGCACCGGTGCGGTCGTCGCCGTCGAGGTGGATGTACGGCGGGTGGTGCAGCGAGCCGAAGGCGTTGCCGAGGGCCTGGACGACGCCCTTGCTGCCGTCGGCGAGTTCGTACAGGGCGCACAGGTCGAGGTCGAGGTCGGAGTGCATGGCGACGGCCCTGCCGAGCTTGCTGCCCCAGCCGGAGAACTGCTTGCGCACCTCCCAGTTGAGGTTCACCCGCAGGGCGCCCGAGGTGCCGCCCTGCTTGGTCAGCGACACGGTGGGGGCGGCCTTGGTCAGCGTGACCTTGGTGAGCCGTACGGGCGCGGCGGGCGGCGCGGCCGGCGGGGGCGGGGTGACCGGTGCGGTCGCCGGCGGGGTCCGGACCGGCGCGGCGGGCGGGGTGCGGACCGGGGAGGCCGGCGGGGTGGCGTGCTGCGGTTCGTCGACGGTGATGCCGAAGTCGGTGGCCAGTCCTTCCAGGCCGCTGCTGTAGCCCTGGCCGACCGCGCGGAACTTCCAGGCGCCCTGGCGGCGGTAGAACTCGCCGAGGACGAAGGCCGTCTCGACGGACGCGCCGGTGCTGTCGAAGCGGGCGACCACGGTGCCCTGGCTGGCGTCCTTGACCTCGATGTACAGGCCAGGCACCTGGCCGAAGGCGCCGCCGTCGGCGGAGGCGGCGAGCACCACCGTCTCCACGGCGCTCTCCACGCGCGTGAGGTCGACGAGCAGCGTGTCGGTCACCATGCCGCCGGTGTCCCGCTTGCCCTCGTGGCGAACAGCGCCGGAGGTGTGCGCGGGCTGGTTGTAGAAGACGAGGTCGCTGTCGGAGCGGACCTTGCCGCCGGCCAGCAGCAGCGCCGAGGCGTCCGCGTCGGGGACGCCGGGTCCGCCGCGCCAGCCGACCTCGACCCGCAGCGCGGCCGTCGGCACCGGCGTATTCGATCCTTTCGGCATGGACATGTCCGCCCCCATCACGCGTTCTTCCGGGATCTCTGCGGACCCCAACCTATTGCCCCGGACAGAGAACTCCCATGGCCCGTGCCGGATGTCCGGCGAACCTCTTTCGGAGTCGTACGAAGATCAGAGGCCAACCGCCGGTAACCCGCCCGGAACTGAGCCTTTACACGATCCGAACGCCGCGCGGTGCCCCTTTTTCCCATGTTCGCTCGCATTGGGGATCCGGCGTCACCGCAGACACGGAAAACAACCCCATTATCGGTCTCCCCAACCAGCACATCGTGGGCTTAACTTATGTGCCATGACCTCCCCCCGCTCCACTTATGGTGGCGGCTACTACTCCGCCTCCTTCCCGGACACCCCGATCTACGACTCCCTCGTCGCCGAGCGGGGCACCCCGCAGATCGCCCCGATCCGGGTCCCCGCCGCTTACGACACGCCGGGCAGCTCGCTGCCCGCCCTGCCGGCGGCGCTCCCCGCCCTGCCGGCGGCCCCGTCCCAGCCCTCCTACGGCTACCCGCAGACGCCGCAGCCCGCCCCGCTGCACGCGGCGCCGACGGCGTACATCCCCCAGCAGGCCTCGGCGCCGCGCGGCTACCCGGGGCCGCAGGTGCCCCAGCAGCCCCGCCCGGCCGCCGCGCCCGGCATGGGCTACGAGGCGATGCGCCCCGCGGCGCCGCGCCCGGCGCCCGCCCCTTACCAGGATCCGTACAACCAGCAGCAGTACCGCGGCTACTGATCGACTCCCCGGGCTGTCGGTGCCACCTGGCACGATGGCCCCATGGGGAACGCGGAACTGCAATCGATCCATGTCCATCCGGTCAAGGCGTTCCGGAGCCTGTCGCTCCGGGAAGCCGTCGTGGAGCCCTGGGGGCTGGCCGGAGACCGACGCTGGGTGCTGATCGACGACGGGGGAAAGGTCGTCACGCAACGCCAGCAACCGCGCCTCGCGCTGGCCGCCGCCGAGCTTCTGCCCGGCGGCGGCCTTCGGCTCTCCGCGCCCGGCCTCGACCCGCTGACGGTGTCCGTGCCGGAGCCGATCGGCACGGTGACGCTGGAGATCTTCCGGGACAAGGTGGACGGCGTCCCGGCCGACCCCGCCGCGCACGCCTGGTGCAGCGCCCACCTGGGCATCGACGTCCGTCTCGTGTACATGGACGACCCCGCCACCCGCCGCCCCGTCGACCCGGAGTACGCGCTGCCCGGCGAGACGGTCAGCTTCGCCGACGGTTACCCGCTGCTGCTCACCTCGTCGGCCTCCCTCGACGCCCTCAACTCCCTGATCGCGCGGGGCGACCGGCCCGAGGAGGGCCCCCTGCCGATGAACCGCTTCCGGCCGAACCTGGTCGTGGCGGGCACCGCGCCGTGGGCGGAGGACGGCTGGTCCCGACTCGCCGTCGGGGACGTCGAGTTCCGTGTCGCCAAGCCCTGCGGGCGGTGTGTGGTGACGACGACCGACCAGACGAGCGCGGAGCGCGGCAGAGAGCCCCTGCTCACCCTGGGCCGGCATCGCCGTATCGGCGGCAAGCTGGTCTTCGGCCAGAATCTGGTGCCTCTCTCCACCGGCGCGATCCGGGTCGGCGACCCGGTGCGGATCCTCGCGTAGTCCCGGCCGTCGCGCCCGCGGGACGCCGCCGGGGGGCAGAGAGATCCCGCCATGTCGGCAAGGCGCGGGAACCACGGTGCGCGGCCCGTACGTTGGGGTGTGGTGAGAAGTTCGTGAGGGACCCCGGTCGCCGGTGAGGTCGACGCTCTCCATGACCGGTCTCTCGCATGGACGGCTCCGCCGGGGGGACCACGGAGCTGGAAGGGGGTGCGGGGTGCGAGCCCTGAGCGGACTCTGGCGCTGGCGGCACAATCCACTGCGCCGCGCGACCGATCTGGCCGAGGCCTGGCTGGCCCTGACGGCGCTGCTGCTGGTGCTGCTCGTCGCGCCGCTGATCGGTGTCCTCGTCGGCTCCGCCGCCCAGGAGTCCCTGCAGCGTTCGGCCCGCGAACAGCGCCAGTCCCGGCATCAGGTGACGGCCACCGTGCTGCGCCGGCTGGAGCGCGGCGCGCTGGCCGCCGACCCCGAGACCGCCACCCGCGACACCCGCACCAGAGTCCTCGCCGACTGGACGGCCCCGGACGGCAGCTCCCACCATGGCGCGGTCATGGCCCAGCTCAAGTCCGCGGAACCCGGCGACCGGTTCAGACTCTGGACCGACCCGCTGGGCAGACCGGTGAGCCGCCCCCTGGACCCCGCCACCGCCACCTCGCACGCCGCCCTCGCCGGCGTCGGCGTGGCCCTGCTCGCCGCCGGCCTGGTCGAGTGCGGCAGACGCCTGGTCCTGTGGCGCATGGTCCGCCGCCGGTACGCCCGGCTGGACCGCGCCTGGGAACAGGCCGGACCGGACTGGGGCAGGACCGGCGCGGGCAGCTGACCGGCTTCCGGCTCCGGTCAACCCACCGTCCGCGCGCACGCTACGGTGGACCGGCCGAACTCATCGGCATCGAAACCCGCGTACGACGAGGTGGGGGCGCAGCAACGCCATGGCACAGGGCACGGTCCAGGTGACGCACACCGGCACTTCGCGGTGGCGGCGCCGCACGGGTGAGTACGCATCGCTCGCCGCCGCCCTGGAGGCCGCGACCGACGGTGACGTGCTCACCATCGCCCCCGGCACCTACCGCGAGAACCTCGTCGTCCAGCGGGCGGTGACGCTGCGCGGCCCGGAGGGCTCCCCCGGTTCCGTGCGCATCGCGCCGGTGGACGGGGTGCCCCTGGTCGTACGGGCCTCCGCGGTGGTGCAGGACCTGCACGTGGAGGGCCAGGACGCGGCCGCGCCCGCGCTGCTGGTCGAGGAGGGCGCGCCCGAGCTGATCGACGTACGGGTCGTCACCCGGTCCGCGGCCGGTGTCGAGGTGCGCGGCGGCGCCCGGCCGAGCGTGCGGCGCTGCACCGTCGACAACCCGGCGGGCATCGGCATCGCCGTCGTGGACGGCGGCGGCGGGGTGTTCGAGGAGTGCGAGGTGGTCGCGGCCGGGCAGGCCGGCGTCGCGGTGCGCGGCGGTGCCCATCCGCGGCTGGAGCGCTGCCGGGTGCACCACGCCTCCGGCTCCGGACTGACCGTCACCGGCGAGAACTCCGCGCTGGAGGCGGTGGGTTGCGAGGTGTACGAGGTGCGCGGCAGCGGAGTGCAGATCACCGGCCGGGCCACCGCCCACCTCACCGACTGCGATGTGCACCGCACCACCGCGGACGGCGTCACCCTGGACACGGACGCCGTGCTCACGCTGGCCGACTGCCGCATCCACGACATCCCCGAGAACGCGGTCGACCTGCGCTCCCGCTCGGTGCTGACGCTGACCCGCACCAGCGTCCGGCAGTTCGGGCGCAACGGTCTGTCGGTGTGGGACCCCGGCACCCGCGTGGACGCCAACCAGTGCGAGATCTTCGACAGCACCGGCGACTATCCGGCGGTGTGGGTCAGCGACGGCGCGACCGCGGTGCTGGACTCCTGCCGGGTGCACGACGTGCCGGACGCCCTGTTCGTCCTCGACCGGGGCTCCCGCGCGGACGTCGTCGACAGCGACCTGTCCCAGGTGCGCAACACGGCGGTGTCGGTGAGCGACGGCGCGACCGCGCAGCTCGACGACTGCCGCATCCGGGACGCGGCGACGGGCGCCTGGTTCCGCGACCACGGCAGCGGCGGCACCCTCGCCAACTGCACGGTGACCGGCACCCAGACCGGCGTGATCGTCACCAAGGGCGCCGACCCCGTCATCGAGCGGTGCACCGTCGACGCGCCGTCCGAGGCGGGTTTCTACGTCTCGGCGGACGGCCGGGGCAGCTTCCTGGACTGCCGGGTGACGGGCAGCGGCGGCTACGGCTTCCATGTGATCGACGGCTGCCGTGCCACGCTCAGGAAGTGCCGTACGGAGCGGTGCGCGCGCGGCGGTTACGAGTTCGCGGACGGCGGCCCCGGCACCGGCTCGGGCACGGGTCCGGTCGTGGAGGACTGCACCAGCGACGAGAGCGCGGGCCTGCGGCCGTCTCCGGCGCCGCAGGAGACGGCCGTGGAGACGGCGGGCCGGACGCCGGGGCTGCTCGGCGCGATCCCGGGGCAGCGGCCCGTCGAGCGGGAGCCCGTCGTGGCCGCCGCCCCGCCCGAGCCGCCGGCCCGGACCTCCAAGGCCGTGCTCGGCGAACTCGACGCGCTGGTGGGCCTGGAGAGCGTCAAGCGTGAGGTACGCGCGCTGACCGACATGATCGAGGTGGGCCGGCGCCGTCAGCAGGCGGGTCTGAAGGCGGCGTCGGTGAAGAGGCACCTGGTCTTCACCGGCTCCCCCGGCACCGGCAAGACGACGGTCGCCCGGCTCTACGGCGAGATCCTGGCCTCGCTGGGCGTCCTGGAGAAGGGTCATCTGGTCGAGGTGTCCCGCGTGGACCTGGTCGGCGAGCACATCGGCTCCACGGCGATCCGCACCCAGGAGGCCTTCGAACGGGCCCGTGGCGGTGTCCTGTTCATCGACGAGGCGTACGCGCTGTCCCCGGAGGACGCGGGCCGGGACTTCGGCAAGGAGGCCATCGACACGCTGGTGAAACTGATGGAGGACCACCGTGACGCGGTGGTGGTGATCGTCGCGGGTTACACGGCCGAGATGGAGCGCTTCCTGTCGGTCAACCCCGGTGTCGCCTCCCGTTTCTCCCGCACCATCACCTTCAGCGACTACGGCCCCGAGGAGCTGCTGCGGATCGTGGAGCAGCAGGCCGAGGAGCACGAGTACCGGCTGGCCCCGGGAGCCGCCGAGGCCGTGCTGAAGTACTTCACGGCGATCCCCAAGGGCCCCGCCTTCGGCAACGGCCGTACCGCGCGGCAGACGTTCGAGGCGATGGTGGAACGGCATGCGAGCCGGGTCGCCCAGCTCGACGAGCCGACCACGGACGATCTGACACTGCTGTTCGCGGAGGACCTGCCGGACCTGGCCTGACGCCTCAGGGCCCGGCCTGCGGCCGCTGGGCCGGGAGGTCGGGTCGGAGCCGGGCCAGCAGACGGTCGCGTTCCTCGGTGAAGGCCGGGTCGTGCTGGTAGTCGGAGTGGCCGAGGACGGGCGCGGGCAGGGGATGGTCGTCGGTGCGGCCGTGCGCGAGCGGGTCCTTCAGCGGGGCGCGGTCGACCTCGGGGCCGCCGTCGGCGGGCACCCGGACGGGGCCGCCGATGGGGTCGGTGAGCCGGTACAGGTTGCGCCAGCAGTCGACCTCGTGGTGCAGGGCGCTCAGCGCGTCCGGGCCGAAGTGCGCCGGGAACCAGCGGCCGTACAGGCGCTCCAGCGGTGAGCCGTAGGTGAGTAAGGCGACCCGTTTGCGGGTGGCCGGGGACAGCTGCCAGGCCGTGGCGGCGGCGAGGACGCTGCCCTGGGAGTGGCCCGAGAGGACGAGGCGGCCGCCGGTGGTGCGGGTCCAGGTGTCGATCCGCCAGGTCAGGTCGGGGACCGCGCGCTCGGCGTAGCAGGGCGGGGCGAAAGGGTGGGCAGCGCGCGGCCAGAAGGTGCCGACGTCCCAGAGGATGCCGATGGTGCGCCGCGCGGAGGCGTCCTTGTAGGCGCGCCGGCCCCAGCTCACGAACAGTATGAAGCCGACTCCGATGAGCCAGGAGCCCAGCGCCTGCGCGGTCTCGGCGGCGCCCTGGACGAAGCCGTGGGCGTCGCGGGCGGCGCCGCTCGGGGTCCGGCCGCTGGTCAGGGCGCCGACGAGGGCGAGGGCACCGAGCAGCAGGGTCGTGGCGGAGACGACGGCGACGAGGAGAGGGCCCCGGTCGGTGAGGGCGGCCATCGCGCGGGTGCGGGCGATACGGCGGGTGCGGTCCGGTTCCTGGAGCTCGCCGGAGTAGTCGTCGGCCACGGCGGCCCGTTCGGCGCGGGCCTGGCGCAGGGTGTGCCGGGCCAGCAGGGCGACGAGCGCCAGCACGAGGAGGAGCAGCGGCGGGATCACGGACGCCTGCCAGGTCAGCAGGACCGGCGGGCCGGGGATGGCGGCGTGGGTGCCGTCCAGCCAGTCGGCGACGCGCTGGGACACGCCGCCGGACATCACCCCGCCGAGGGCGCAGGCCAGCATGGCGACGGCGGGTCCGCCCAGACCCCGCAGGGCGGCGCGGGCGTCGGGCCGGGTGCGGTGCAGCAGGTGGGCGACCACGGCGAGAGCGATCACGATGAGGCCCTGGACCAGGGTGATGCCGCCGAAGGCCGCGTCGCCCGGCAGCCGGCCGGACGACTCCCACGCCGGGCGCTCCCATCCGGCGTACGGCAGGGCGAGGGCGAGCAGGAGGAGCGCGGCGAGCGGCAGGCCGCGTACGAGGGACGCGTCGGTGTCCTGGTCGACTCGGCGCTCGCTGCGGCCCCGCCGACAGACCACCGCCACGGCGAGGACGGCGACGGCGAGCAGTGCGGCCGCCAGCAGCCGGCCCGCGATGTCGAGGGCGGCCGGTCCGCCGGGGGCGCGGTCGTGGCGGACGGCGGGGCCGATGACGGCGGCGGCCACGGTCAGCAGGCCGGCGGCGGTGTGCGCGGCGCGCAGCCGGGCGACCAGGCGCCGCCCGTACCAGAAGCCGGGCCGGGCCAGGGCGGTGGCGGCGCCGTCCTCGTCGGTGCCGGGGGCGGGGGTCAGGGGCAGCTGGGACTCGTAGGCGTTCCAGGTGCGACGGGAGAGGTACCAGAGCAGGCCGACGAGGGCGGTGGGCAGCAGTGCGGCGACGGCGAGCCGGCGGCCGGGGCGGCTCCACCAGCCGCCGTCGGAGACGGTGGGTGAGAGGAAGCC
Organism: Streptomyces sp. TSRI0107; assembly: GCF_001905845.1. Taxonomy (GTDB): domain Bacteria; phylum Actinomycetota; class Actinomycetes; order Streptomycetales; family Streptomycetaceae; genus Streptomyces. The sequence goes on from NZ_LIVZ01000021.1 coordinate 56,085, forward strand.
GAGCCAGGAGTGCCGTTCGGCGCACGCGCGCGTGCCCGCGCACTGCCAGGCCCCGAGGTCGAGGGCGACCTCGCAGGCCGCGGCGACCAGGAGCACGGTCAGGGTGAGGCCGGCGAGCCGTACCAGCAGTCCGTACAGCCGGACGGTGCGGGTGCGGTCGCGGGCGCCGGGGCGCATCCAGTGGGCGAGGTTGACCACCATGAACGGCAGCAGCAACAGCCACAGGGCGCGGGAGCCGTTGCCGGAGGTGAGGTTGCACCAGACGTACGCCTCGGGCACCGGGCGGCCGTCGGTGCCGGCGGCCCGCGCGGGGTCCTCGACGTCCGCCGTGCGCCGGAAGAGGGCGGCGGTGTCGTCGCCGGCGACCCGTACCGTGCGCGGGTCGTCGAGCATCTGCTCGGGTGTGGTGCCGCCCACCCCGTGGACCAGCAGTTCCAGGGCGGCGGCTCCGGGCTGTCCGGCGGTTCTGGTGGCCCCCGCCTGGTTCAAGGCACGTTCCTGCGCGTGTTCCACTTGTCGCACTTCCCCCGTGACGCACCATCGGCCTCTGTCGTCCGTGCGGGCACCAGGATGTCCGTCGGACGGGCGGCCTACACCCATCGTCACGGAATCTCCCCGATCCGGGTCACGGGCAAGCAGCAGATGAGACACAAGTGACATGTGCGCGTCTGACAGTCGATGGCGCGACCCGTACCGGCCCGTGCGAGGATGGGACGCCCACGCACCGGTGCCGCGGGATATGCCCTCGTCGGAGCGCGTGCGGGGCGTGTGGACGGATTGCGGCGAAAGGACCGGAGCGTACGTGAGCGAGAATCAGAACCTCCTCGCGGAGCAGCGGCGCGCCCTGATCCTGGACGAGGTACGACGCCGCGGCGGCGTCCGCGTCAACGAGCTGACCCGGAAGCTCGGCGTTTCGGACATGACGATTCGGCGCGATCTCGACGCTCTGGCCCGGCAGGGCGTGCTGGAGAAGGTGCACGGCGGCGCGGTGCCGGTGGCGGAGGCGAGTACGCACGAGCCGGGCTTCGAGGCCAAGTCGGGTCTGGAGCTGTCCGCGAAGGAGGACATCGCGCGGGCCGCGGCCGAGCTGGTCGCGCCGGGTGCCGCGATCGCCCTGTCGGGCGGTACGACGACGTTCGCGCTGGCGCACCGGCTGCTCGACGTGCCCGACCTCACCGTCGTCACCAACTCGGTGCGGGTGGCCGATGTCTTCCACTCGGCGCAGCGCTCCTCGGGTCAGCGCACGGGCGCGGCCACGGTGGTGCTGACCGGCGGGGTGCGCACGCCGTCCGACTCGCTGGTGGGTCCGGTGGCCGACCAGGCGATCGCCACGCTCCACTTCGACGTGCTGTTCCTCGGGGTGCACGGGATATCGGTCGAGGCCGGCCTGTCCACGCCGAACCTCGCGGAGGCCGAGACCAACCGGCGTCTGGTGCAGTCGGCGCGCCGGGTCGTGGTGGTCGCCGACCACACCAAGTGGGGCACGGTGGGCCTCAGTTCCTTCGCGAGGCTGGACCAGGTCGACACCCTGGTGACGGACGCCGGGCTGCCGGCCGGGGCGCGCGCGGAGATCTCGGAGCATCTGCGGCTGGTGGTGGCGGGCGAGCCCGACGAGGGTGCAGACAGCTGACGGGAAGTCAGCCAGGGTGTCGCCGCCGTCGAGGGAAGGGGTGACGTCACCATGGCCCGTCGGCTGCGCCCGGTGGGGCTCGACTTCGTCGAGCGCGCGCCCGTACGCCTGGTCTTCGCGCGGGAGATCTCCGCGCTGCCCGAGCGGGTGTTCCACGCGCTCGCCGACGACGTGCCGGGCTGGGCCGAGTGGTTCCCGCACGTGACATCGGCCCGGCCGACACCCGACGGCCGGCAGATACGGCTGCGCGGCGGCACCCGCTTCGAGGAGACGGTCCTCGCGGCCGAGGCGCCCGAGGTGTACGCCTACCGCGTCGACGTCACCAACGCGCCGGGCGTCCGCGCGCTCGTCGAGGAATGGCGCCTGGCCCCGGCCGACGGTGGTACGCGCGTGCGGTGGACGTTCGCCGCGGACGGCAACGCGCTGTTCCGCGCGGTGCTGCGGCCGGCCCGCGGCGGGCTGGGGCGCTCCTTCCGGCAGGCGGTCGACGCGCTGGACCGGCGGCTCGCCGGGGCGCCCGGGTAGGGCAGGGGCGGTCGCCGGACGAAGCCGCTCGACGCTCCGGCCGGTCGGCTGGTGGGCTGGCCGGCCGGTGGGCTAGCCGGCCATCGGCTGGTCGGTGGGCTAGCCGGCCATCGGCTGGTCGGGCCAGACTCCCGTCGCCAGCAGCGACTCGATGGCCGCGGTGTACGGGGCGATGTCCAGGCCCTGTTCGGCGAGCCAGGCGTCCGAGTAGTACTTGTCGAGGTAGCGGTCGCCCGGGTCGCACAGCAGGGTGACCACGCTGCCCGTACGACCCGCGGCGACCATCTCCGCGACGATCTTCAGCGCGCTCCACAGGCCGGTGCCCGTCGAGCCGCCCGCCTTGCGGCCGATGGCCTGCTCCAGCGCGCGTACGGCCGCGACGCTCGCCGCGTCGGGGACCTTCATCATCCGGTCGACGGCACCGGGGACGAAGCTCGGCTCCATGCGGGGGCGGCCGATGCCCTCGATGCGGGAACCGCAGTCGCAGGTGACCTCCGGGTCGCCGGTGGTCCAGCCCTCGAAGAAGCAGGAGTTCTCCGGGTCGGCGACGCAGACGCGGGTGTCGTACTGCATGTAGTGGACGTAACGGGCGATGGTCGCGGAGGTGCCGCCGGTGCCGGCCGTGGCGACGATCCACGCGGGCTCCGGGAACCGCTCCAGCCCGAGCTGCCGGAAGATGGACTCGGCGATGTTGTTGTTGCCGCGCCAGTCGGTGGCCCGTTCCGCGTAGGTGAACTGGTCCATGTAGTGGCCGCCGGTCTCCGCCGCGAGGCGGGCGGACTCCTCGTACATGGTGCGCGGATCGTCCACGAAGTGACAGCGGCCGCCGTGGAACTCGATCAGGCGGATCTTCTCGGCGCTCGTCGTACGCGGCATGACCGCGACGAAGGGGACGCCGATCAGCTTGGCGAAGTACGCCTCGGAGACTGCCGTCGAGCCGCTGGAGGCCTCGATGACGGGGCGGTCGGGGCGGATCCAGCCGTTGCACAGGCCGTAGAGGAAGAGCGAGCGGGCGAGGCGGTGCTTGAGGCTGCCGGTCGGGTGCGTCGACTCGTCCTTCAGATAGAGGTCGATGCCCCAGTGTTCCGGCAGCGGGAAGCGGAGCAGGTGGGTGTCGGCCGAGCGGTTGGCGTCGGCCTGGACCTTGCGGACCGCCTCCTTCAGCCAGCCGCGGTAGGCGGCGTCGGTGCGGTCGACGTCGAGGGTGTCGAGGGGTGTGCCGGCGGTGTACTGCCGGGAGGTGCGGGTGCTCACTGCGGGGCTCCTTACGCTGCGCGCCGACGGCGCGTCGCGCGGCCGACACACTGATGATAGACAGCTTCCGCACGCTTCTCACCTGCATAAACGCATCTTTGGGCGGCTCAAAGAGGAGCTGCGGGAACGGGCGTGCGAGGGCACCTGACGGAAGCTCGGACAGGGCGGTGAGAGGCGCCGGGCGGCGGTGACGCGGGGGCGCATTCGGGCGAGTGCTCCGGGTGTCCGGTGCGCCCGGCACATGCGCACTGGTGCTCGATGCGCAGGCGCGGCAGACTGCACCGGGGGCGGGGCCCACCGCCCCGGCGGGGCACCGGGCGACCCGGGTACGACAAGGGGGCTGCAAGGCATGGCGGAGCCGGAGTTCACGGCCACGGGCGTGCGGATCGGCAAGCGTATGCGCTCGCTCACCCGGGCCGGACAGGTCCGGATCAGCGGAGGCCGGCTGGAGCTGTTGACGAGCTACGGCAGCGAGATCGACAGCGCGCCCGTGCAGGCGGTGCGGGCGTCGCGGCCGTGGTTCGGCTCCGAGGACCGGGCGCTCGCCGATCTCAACGGCAACCGGTACCTGCTGACGCTGGGTGAGCACGATCCGGCGCCGGGCGAGCCTGGGCCGCCCGCGGCGCGCCGGTTCATCGAGGCGGTACGCCGGGCGGCGGGGCGCGACGGCTGAGATGTCCGCGAGTTGCGCCGTGGCACCCCCTGGGTCACGCTGTTCTCACGTCACTCTGGGTTTACCGGCGATAACGCTGCGAACCAGCCCGCCGGGCACGACAGCAGGCGGCCCTTTCACTCAGGCGCCCTGCTGGATCCGAACTCCGTGTTCTTCCGGACCTCACGTCGGGGAGTCGCAGCCGTGATCAGTTACCCAAGCAGGCACTGCACGGTGGAGCTCCAAGCCCTGCCGTCGCGGATCGGCCAGGTCCGCAGAATCGTTTCAGCGCAGTTGCGCTACTGGCATCTGGATGCCCTGATAGACCGAGCCGCGCTCGGTGTGACAGAGCTGCTCACCAACGTCCACCGCCATGCCCAGCCCGACAAGATGTGCACCGTGGAGATCGAGCTGCTGCTCGACCGGCTCAAGGTCTCGGTGCGCGACCACGACCCCCGTCTCCCGGTGGTCGAGGACGCCGCGTCGCTGGCCACCTGTGGGCGCGGGCTCGCCATGGTGGCTGCCGTCAGCGAGAGTTGGGGCGCGCGGCCGGACGGCGATCAGGGGAAGGTCGTCTGGTTCACCCTGCCGGCGCCCACCCCCACGCGGAGGACACCGGCACGTCCACCGCTCCTCACGACCCCCGAGGCGCCCGTGCGCCGCTTCCCGGAGGTCGAGCCCGTCGCCCGCGTGGAACGTCCCGCCGACGCGCGCCGGCCCACACCCACTCCCGCCCGGTCCGCCGTTCCCGGCTGACCGGGCGGTGAGGGGGCGGTTCCTCGCGGGGTGCCGGACCCCCGGGGGGCGCTTCTTGAGGGGTCGCTCCTCGGGGTGCCGGGCCTTGAGGTGCCGGGTCCCTGCGGGGCTGCCTTTCGACGGGCTGCTCGTGGGGATCCGTCCCCGGGAGATCCGCTCCGCGCGGGGCGATCCTGGCGGGCCACTCCCCCAAGGGGCACGTTGCGTGAAAGGGGCTGCTGAGAGGGACAGCCCGCGAGGGGTGTCCCGCGAGGGGTGTCCCGCGAGGGGTGTCCCGCGAGGGGCGTGCGACGAGGTACGGCCTGCGAGAGGTACGTCCGTGAAGGGCGAACACGAGAGGTACGGCCTATGAGGGGAGGCCCGCGATCGGCGCTCGGCGAGAGGTACGTCCCGCGAGGGGTTCGTCCGGCAAGGGGTGGCCCAAGAGGTAGCCCACGCGGGCACCCCGCGAATGGCGCTCGCCGAGAAGTACGTCCCGAAAGGGGTACGACCGCGAGGGGTAAACGGCTTGCCCGCAAGGGCCGAGCCCCGAGGGACCGTCCTCCGAGGGCCGGCCTACATAGGGCCGCCCACGAGGCGCCGTCCACAATGGCGCCGTCCCGATGGCGTCACCCCACTACGGGCCGTTCTCCGCGGAGTTCGCCCTGAGCGGGTCCCCTCGGGGGCGCCTCGAACAGGCCCCCGACGGGTTCCCCCAACAAACCCCCCGACGGGTCCGCCCCGAGGGGTCGCCCCGGTGGAGCGGGGCGGGTGGAGGCGGTGGCCTCCCGGTGGCTGGTTGTCGCGGTCATGTTGGGCCGCCCTTGCCGGTACGGCCGAACTGCTCGTCCAGGACGGACAGTCGGCGCCAGTACTCGTCCTCGTCGATCTCGCCGGTGGCGAAGCGGCGGCCGAGGAGGGCGATCGGCGAGGTGTGGTCGACGGCCGGCCGCCAGGAGCCGCCGCGTCCGCGCCACACGGTGCGGCGCAGCAGGGTGATCCCGCCGATCACGACGGCCGCCCACATCAGCGGGAAGAACAGGATCCACGGGCCGGGACCGCCGTCGCCGAGGTGTGCCAGGGTCTGCATCGCGAGTCATCTCCCGAGTCGATTCGTCCGGATGGGACGCCTCAAGCCTGGCTCGCACCAGGGACCCGGGTCGTCGTACGGCCGACGGCACCGCGCATACCCCGCCGGGAGTACCTGCGTGAGCCATGTCAGAGTCTTCGCATGTCCAACGGCATCGCCTACCCCGTCTTCCGTACGCCCGATCCGGCACTCGCGCTGAGCGTCGCCCGTCGGATGGTGGCGTTCGGCGTCCAGCCGTATTCCGAGGTGTCGGTGGAGGCCGAGGTGCCCACCCTGGCCGAGGTGAGGCGCATGCTGGACGTGCTTCCCGGGGCGTGGTTCACGAGCCACACCGCACCATTCCATCTGGACCCGGCTCTGGCCCGCTCCATCCCAGACATCCCCGACATGCCCGATGGGGACATTCCCCGCGACCTCGCCCGGGTGGCGGAGTTCCCGCCCTTCACCGTCTCGCTGCCGGACCAAAAGGTGGGAAGCGTCGAGGACCGCTTCACAGCCGCAGCCGAACGCAGCCCGGCCGCGGTCCACTGGACCTCTTTGTCCTGGCCGGCGGCGCCGGTGCACGACCTGCACGGTGAGGGCAAGCACGCCGAGGTGACGCTCCTGCTCAACTGCGACTCCATCGAGCTCGACGCCCCCGCCGACACGCACTTGGTTCTCGTCCACGTCCGTCGCCGCAACCGGGACGGCTACGAGGACCGCATGGCGCGGTGGCTCGCCGAGCAGATCGGGCAAAGGGTGATCGGTCCTCCGCAGGAAGGCTGAGGCCGACGGTCTCCCTGTCGCCGGGCCTGGTCGGGTGCCTCCGGTCGCACGGGCTCCTCGAAGGAGGAGAGCCGGCCGTCCGGATCCTCCACGACGTCCGCCAGCGCGCGGCGTGCGACCTTGGAGTCGTGCCACGCCAAGGTGAAGGGCGGGACCACTCCGAATCCACCGCCCAGGCAGTCTTTGAAGGCGTTCCACTCCCGTCCGAAGTAGCGGCCGGGCCCGAGCAGAGCCTCGGCGATGGCGCAGTGCAGCCCGGGAACGTCCGTGACGAACCGGCCGTCGAGATGGTGCTCACCGCCGGACCGGTCCGGCTGGGGCACGGGCACCCGCCAGGCTCGGGTGGTGAGGTCCAACCACTCGGCCCTGCCCTGCGAGTCGTACGGCGCCGACAGGTCGGGCTCCGACGGCGGGCCCTGATACCGGCACCGTGGCGATCCAGCACCAGGAGATCGGCCCAGCCCCGTGACCATCGACGTGGTCGCTGCGTCCCTACGAGCAGGGGTCCCGCAGGCACGCAGCCGATGAGCTCCACGGGAACGGGAGCCGGGTCCGCCCGCGGCTTGAACAAGCCGTCCACGGCCGAGCACCTCCCCCACAGCTGTTCCATGCCGTCTTCGTCCTCCACCCGGCGTGATCCAGCAGCGCCGGTAGCTCCGTCCCGGTCGCCGGTCGCACTGTGATGGGCGTCGCGGCGCTCACTCGGTCGGTGTCCCGACGCGGAGACGGTTGCCGTCTGGGTCACGGAGCTCCACTTCCCGTGCCCAAGGGGCCTCGGCGACCGGTACGCCGAACTCGGCGGCGATCTCGTCCACGTCCGCCACCCGCAGGTAGACGAGCGTGTCCGGGCGGGCGTCCCCGGTGTGCTCCGAGAGGAACAACCGCACGCGTCCGCGCGCGACTTCGACGAAGGCGGGCAGCTCGGGTGCGAAGCGGTGCTCCCACTGCGGGCTGAAACCCAGTCGCTCGTACCAGCGGACGGCTGCGGCGGCGTCGGCCACGCGGAGGATCGGTATGACTTCCTCTTCCATGGCGTCATGATCACAGAAAGTCAGGTCGCGGACAGGCGGACGCGCGACAAAGCTCGGCTTCTGTAACTACTGGTATGTACACTCCCCTCATGACCACCTCCGAGCGACTGATCCAGTCCACCCGCGAGCTGCTCTGGGAGCGCGGGTACGTGGGCACCAGCCCCAAGGCGATCCTGGAGCGCGCGGGTGCCGGGCAGGGCAGCATGTATCACCACTTCAAGGGCAAGCCGGATCTCGCGCTGGCCGCGATCCGGCGGACCGCCGAGGAGATGCGGGCCACCGCCGAAGGTGTCCTGGGCGGGCCGGGGACGCCGTACGAGCGGATCGTGGGGTATCTGCGGCGGGAGCGCGATGTGCTGCGCGGCTGCCCGATCGGGCGGCTGACCATGGACCCGGACGTCATCGCCAGCGACGAACTGCGCGCGCCCGTCGACGAGACGCTGGACTGGCTGCGGGAACGGCTCGCCGGGATCGTCGAGGAGGGGCAGCGGCGGGGCGAGTTCGCGCCCGGGCTCGACGGTGAGGAGATCGCGGCGGCGATCGTCGCGACCGTCCAGGGCGGTTACGTCCTCGCCCGCGCGTCCGGTCTGCCGTCCGCCTTCGACGCGGGCGTGCGCGGACTGCTCTCCCTGCTCGCGCCGCCCACCGCGCCGACCGCCTGACCACCCACCGGGCCAACCGCCTGACCACCACACCGGCCACCGGACCACCCGCCGGACCGATCGCCGGCCCGGCCACCGAACCTTCCGCCCGAGGAGGCATCCGTTGCACGCCATGCAGTACGAGGTCACCTTAGCTGCATGGACACCCTTGCATGCACTTTAGCAGCCCCGCTGACCTGCGAGAACGAAGAAAGCCCCGCCCACCTCCACGGGGGAGGAAGTGAGCGGGGCTACGTACCGCCCGCACCCTCTGCGGATCGAGGGTCGGCACCGGGCGGGGTTCTCGTCCCCGGTCGAACGGAGCAAGCAAGCCCCGGGGACGAGGAGGAAAAGGACGCTAGCGGGGGCTGTGGAGCGGCACCGGGCCGACCTCACCGGCGGTGCCCAGCCCCCGCCGCGCCCTCCGCAGACGACGCACGGGCGCCGGCTGCGGGTCTACGGGCACTGGCAGGTCGCCAGTGGCAGGAAGAGCACTGGCCGGACAGCCCACGTGACCCGAGTGGGGCCGTTCGTGATCGTCACCGAACACGGCTCATTGCGCAGCAGCGCCCGGCGCGTGTCGATGCGGCTGTCCCGCAGCCACTCCCAAGCCTGATCGGAAGCGTCGGCGTCCAGAGCTGACGAAATGGTGCGGAGCGCGATTGCTATCCACCGGTCAGCACGCGCCGGCGAGTAGGCGCCGGTCGATCCGTGTAAGACCGGCTCCTCCTCCGGATTATTGAGGTCTTGCGTCCAGCACTCACACCAGAAACCAGGCTGCACGGTCACGGATGCCGCCAGGGCATTCATCGCTCGACGCCCCACATCGGAACCGAACGCCGGGCCCTGAGGAACGCGTCGCGCTTGTCCTCCTCCGTCGCCAACTGGACCCACCTCGGGTTGACGGTCCATTCGCGACCGCCCCCGAGAGGGCGAAGGCAGTAACTGTCCCCCTCGACGCCGCGGAACTCCCCGATCAGAGTCCGGCACACGTCGACCATGACCGTTCCGACGGCCGGTAGCTCTTCTGGCTTCGGGCGCGGCATATCCCCTCCTAATCCCTGCATGTGATCACCCACTGTGCGCGGAATGGCTGACGTTGAAGCTACGGACTGTCACAGGAGCGATGCCACAGAGTTCTACGGAGTTCTATCTATTCACCCAAGGGCGTCGATGGCTGCTGTGATGCGAGCGCGGGCACCAGCGCCGTAGACGGCCAACTTGGAGAACTCTCCGAAGGCTTGCAGGTACTGCCCGACCTCTGACGGGGCAGTGACATTGACCTGCGCCGTCAGCAGCTCCACTTGTGCCTGAGCCTCGTCGTAGACGCTGAACGTCTCCAGCATCCACATCCGCCGGTCGGCAGTGAACGGGATGACTCCTAGCGAGACGGACGGAAGTGCCATGATCGACAGCAAGTAACCCAGTTGGCCGGCCATCACTGCGGCGCCTCCAACGCGGTGCCGGAGCACTGCCTCTTCGACCAAGAGCGCGAACCTGTGGTTGCCTTCGCGGATGACGCGCGAGCGCTCCATACGGGCTTGTACGGCCTCCGCTACGTCGTCAGGTGTCCCTCGGAAAGCCGCGATGGAGCCCAACAGTGCCGTCGCGTATCCGTCGGTCTGGAGTATCCCGGGGACCACGTTCGAGCAGTAGATCCGAAAGGTTTGTGTCCGCTCGAAGAGCGGCACATAGGACTCCTGCAACCTTCGCAGCCCCGTGCGCTGCAACCGGCGCCATTCGACGTACATGGAGTCCGCTGTGCGGGAGGCCGCAATAAGGTCTGCGGCCAACCCGTCAGCGTCACAGGCACGGCACCATGCCCGGATGTCACCGTCTGACGGAGGTGTGACAGCGTTCTCCAGTCGCGAGACCTTTGAACGCTGCCACCCCGTGCGCGCTGCGACGTCCTTACCCGTTAGACCGGCGTCCCGGCGGATCTCCCGGAGCCGGTCGGCCACGGCTTTGCGAGCTGACTGGACGCTTGATGATGGCGACGTTGGCATGCGCTGTGTTGCTCGTCAGATCCTGTAGTCCTCGTGCGGCGTCGCCCTGCTCCAGACGCCTTCGAAGGCGTCGGCGCAGAGCTTCACCACTGCCGGCTCCTCGGTGACCTCGTCACCCAGGTAAGCCCCTTCACCAGAGAAGTAGCCGAACCGGACGATCCGGTCGTCAAAGACCCAGAAGTCGTTACCGGGCAACGCCAAGTCGGAGGCATTCCTCCGCGATAGCCACCGGATCTGTTCGCCAGCGGCGACGTTGGTGAACGTGCCGTCGTACAGGTAACGGGTGTACTCACTCACAGGCTCGGAGACGATGCGGGCGCGACGGATGACAACGCCCCGCGCAACCGTCTCCGCAACCATGTCCAGCCACGGCCGCCACCACGTCGAACGGTCGTCAGGGTCGGGGCGGTAACCGGACTTCCACGCCGCTACGCGGGGTGCCTCGTCCGGGTCGTCGTAGTGGTCGCGCATCTCCAGGTGAACAGCCGACCGACGACAGCCGGCCAGTAGCTCACTGAACGGCGGAGCGCTCCGCAGCATCACATGCCTCCCTGATGGCGGCGACCATTCGCATGGGGAGCCGCACGACCTCTTCGTTGTCGGGGATCGGGCCGGTCGTCAGGCAGTCGGCGCGAGTCGCATCGTCGACCTTCCAACCCTGCATGACGAGTTCCTGCCGTTCCTCGTCGACCCATACCGTCGGACAGTTTGCCCCGTCCGTGTTTGGGTCCTTCGCGATAAACCGTAGCGGCATAGCTGCTCATACCCTTCTGCGGGTTCTACAGATGTCTACGACCCTTCCGCCCGCGTGGGCGCCCGTCAAGACCGCCTAGAGCCACCCTGCGTGACGCATGCGGCGCCGCCACGCCTTGCCGTGGCCTGGCGTGCAGTACTGCCGCACCCTCCCGGCGCCGGGCTTCTGCTCCACGTCGGCGCCGCACTGCGGGCAGGTGACGGACTGGCTCTTTGCTGGCTGACCAAGCATGAGTGCTCCTCCTAGAAGTCCTGGGAGCGCCCCGCCAACCCTGTCGGCCGGCGGGGCGCGCGTAGTGAAGTGTGCGAGTCGCCTCTCCGTGGCGGAGAGGCGACTAGGTGTGCGTCAGACCCAACGGCCGTTGTCGAGGGAGCGTGCACTCTCGGCGTCGTAGACCTCGATGCGCTGGTCGACGAATCCGCCAACTTCGCGGCCGTCGAGGTACGTCTTCGACTCGACGTTAACCGTCACCGTCCCGCCGCTCTTGGCGGCGCGGATCTCCGCCCACTGGTCCGACGTCAGCACCGGCTCAGGCTTGCCCGTCCCGTTGGCGACGAGGGTCATACCGGGCTGGAGGTATCCCCCGTCGTCATAGAGGAACGGCATGGGGTCGATGGTCCGTCCGTTCCGTCGCGCTTCGAGGTGGAGGTGTGGGCCGGTGACGTTACCCGTCGCACCGACAGCGCCGATCGTCTGCCCGCGGGTGACCGCCTGGCCGACGGTCGTCGCCATTCGGCTCATGTGGGCATAGAGCGACGCCAGCCCGCCCCCGTGGTCGATGAGCACGTGCCGCCCGTATGGGCCGCCGCTAGCGGCCGTGACGACGCGTCCCCTGTCCACCGCGCGGATGGGCGTCCCCGTGGCGGCGGGAAAGTCCAAACCGGTGTGACGCCCGCTGGACCACATCGAGCCGGCCACGCCGAAGCGCGTGCCGAAGGGAGCGTTGACGGGCCTCGCCCACTGGCCGTTCCCCAGGGGGCCGGTTGCGCCTCCCCCGCCTCCGCCAAGGACGAAGGAGACGATCTTGTCCTTCAGGTCACCGGCCATCTTCAGCGGGTACTTGGCGAGTACCTTGCCCATCTGAGCGACGCCGAGGTGTTCTGCGACGTCGCCGAGAATCGGCTTCATGAGCGAATCCCAGATCTTCGAGGGATTCGTCAGGAGGTCCGCCGCTGTCTTCGCCCAATCAATGCCGGTATCAATGGCGGAACCGACCTTGCCCGTCGTCCAGTCCCATGCACTTCCCAGGGCACCGACAACACCACCGTCGGCGAACTTAGGAACGCCGGGCATCTCGCCTGTGCGGTTTAGGTGTTCGAGGTTGCCGTATCCGATTTTTTGGGCGCTGTCCGTCTTGACGACGTACTCCCCCGGCATAAGCCAGGCTCGGACGCTGTCCTTACCGGGGATCCCACCGAAGACACGGCCTCCGGAGGCAAATTTCGGGTCTTCTTCGAGCAGCTTTGGTGCGTCAGGAAGTTTGTCGAGGCCAACAAACCCGGCTACCTTATCCCAGACGGCTTTAATTCCGCGCGTGTACACCCATTCCACGATGAAGTTAACGGGGGCGGCAGCGATACCGGCTACTTCGTCCCATGCAGCCTTGATTGCCTTTTTCGCATCGTCGAAGGCGTCACCGACGAGCCCGACAGCCTCTTTGATTGTGTCGAAGGCAGGCTTAAGGCCCTTGCCCCACAGCCAGTCTGCGGCTTCGCTGATGAAGTCGAACGCTGGCTTTACCGCGTGATCGTAGAGCCAGACGAATTTATCGCCGACCCACTTGACGCCGTCCCAGATAAATCCGAACAGTGGAGTAAGGGCTTCGTTCCAGAGCCACGCGATCTTTTCGCCGATCCAGTCAGCGGACGGCTTGACAGCGTGATCATAGAGCCAGACGAATTGGTCGCCGACCCATTTTATGCCTTCCCAGATGTTCGTGAAGAACGGCGACAGGACGTAGTCCCATACCCATGTGGCGAGCGCCGCTATCAAATCCCAGGTGGGTTTGAAGCAGTCTTCCCACAACCACATGATCAGCAGACCAGCAGCCTGGATAGCCAACCAGAGCGGCGTGAGGAGTACCGTTACGATTACCGCGACGGCCGTCCGGACAATTAGGGATATCGCGTTCCAGACGGGGACGACCACCTCTTGCCAGAGCCATACGAAGGCGTCGCCAACCCACTTAATGGCATCCCAGATTCCTTGGAAAACCGGCTGGAGGACTTTCTCCCACGCCCATTCCGCCGCCCCCTGGATTCCCTCCCACACTGCCGTGACGATGTCGCGGAACCATTCGAAATGATCCCACGCGTACTTCACGGCGAGAGCCAGCGCGATAAGCCCCAGGATGACGGCACCGATGGGGTTCATCGCCATCGCCATAGCCCAGAGACGGGAGACGATGAAGAGGGCGTAGATCGCGTTGACGGCCCATGACGCGTTCTCAGAAATCCAGCTAATGGAGTCAGCGATGTATCCGAAGATCGTCAACAGGAATCGTGACGCAGGCTCCAGCGACTTCGCAACGTCAAACACCGCGGAGAAGATGTCACCGATGGTTTCAGCGACGAGAGGTCCGACGTCGCTGGCATAGCGGAGGAAACTCTCGAACTCCGGCGACCCCTGAAGTCCTGTCCCCCATTCGGCGAAGCGGCCGGTGATGTCCTGCATGCGCTGAGAGATGGAATCCATGTGCGGGAAGAACGCGTCAAGAATTCCAGCCATGCCCTTGAAGACATTACCGAAGGCGGTGCCCATGCCGACAATGGCCGGCTGAGCGCTCTCGACGATTCCCGTCTTGAAGCGATCCCAGAAAGGATCGCCCTTCAGATCCTCACTCGCACGGTCCATCAATTCGTTAACGGCGTCCGCGGATTCCTCGACGAGCGGCGTCAGGCCCGGCAGGGCGTTTTTCGCACCGTCGACAAACCGCGTGAAGATTGGCAGGACATCGGGCTGAAGCGACGCCGACCACTCTTTGAACGCCGCCGAAAGGCCGTCCGGACCGGCGATGCTGTCGTAAAGGTCGCGCTGTTCCGGCGTAAGCTTCGCCAGTGCCTCGCGGAACTCGTCTGCCTTCGTCTTCGCATTGGCCGTGGTGTCGATGCTCGACAGGCGCGCCGACTCGACGCCCCGTTCCGCAGTCTCGATGGACTCCGCCGCCTGGACCTGTGCTTGGGCCGCGTTGTCCACGGCGTCAGCGAGGTTGCGCTGAGCGTCGGCCACAGACTGAGCGGCGTCGACCTGTGCTTGGGCCGCGTCACGCTGCGCGTCGACCAGGGCCTCCGCCTGGTCCCGGACGTTCTGCTGAGCGTCGGCCACAGACTGCGTGGCGCGCTGAACGTCTTCGTTGCCCTCGACGCCGGCCTTGTGCTGCTCCGCCGCCGTCTGCTGGAGGCGGCGGTACTCCGTCGCCTGATCCCGCTGGTTCTGGACTGCCTGGTCGTAGGCAAGCTGCGCCCGATCGCGCTGGAGGTCGGAGGCCGTCGGGTCGGCGAGGGTCGCTTGCAGCTCCTCGTAGGCCTCCTGTACGCGGAGAGCGGCCTCCCGCTCATCCAGGGCGCCGGAGGCAAGACGGGAGTTGAGGTCTTCGAGTTGCTGCGCCGCGTCCCTACGAGCCTGCGTGAGGTCTTCCTCCGCCTGGCGGGACGCCCGCTTAGCGTCGGCGAGCGACTGCTCCGCGTCCTCGACGCGCTCCGCAGCCTGTTCCCGCTGCTCCATAGCACGGATGGCCGCCTGCGCGACGGCGCGCTCCGCGTCCTCCACCTGGCGGTTGGCCTGTGCGATAGAGCGGGCGGCGTTGCGGTGCGCGGCCGTGAGCGCCTGTTGTGCCGACGCCATCTGTAGGGCTTGCTGAGCGGCCCGGACGTTGGCGGCAGCGCTCTTGTCCGTCGCGGACGCCGCCTCCTTCTCCGCCGCGTTCTTCGCCTGGATGACGCCAGTCACGCCCTTGATGGCGGGAACGGCTGCTAGGGCGAGCGCACCGACG
This sequence comes from Streptomyces sp. TSRI0107, assembly GCF_001905845.1. Taxonomy (GTDB): domain Bacteria; phylum Actinomycetota; class Actinomycetes; order Streptomycetales; family Streptomycetaceae; genus Streptomyces. Next base: position 71,159 of record NZ_LIVZ01000021.1, read on the forward strand.
CCGGCAGCAGCAACGAACGCAGCCGACGCGATAGCCCCGATGGCTGCGGCAGCGACCGGGATGACGGGGAGTGCGGCTACGGCGCCCAGTGCGATGCCCAGTTGCAGTAGCGCCGCGTGAGCTTGCGCGGTGTTCGCGCGGACCCGGACGGTGACGTCGTCGCGGTCAATGTCATTGATCTGCCGCTGCATCGCGGCGAGTTCGGCGCGGGCCGTCGCGATGTCGGCCCGGACCTGGATGTTCGGGCTACGACTTCCGAGCCTCGCCAGTTCGGCGTCAACTGCTTCTATCTCAGCGAATGCGGTTGCGGCGTCAATATCAACGCCTATGCGTTTTTCACTGAGTGTTTCCATGCGGGCGCGAACACGTGCTAGGTCCGCGTCGAACCCCGTTGTACTTAGTCGAACATCAGGCCGCGGAAGAGAACGGAAAGCAACCTGTAGGCGATTCCTGAACGCCCTTCCAAAAGCTCCCGCGTTGTCGTCACCGGCTCGCGTTGACGCCGTTCTCGCGGCTCGTCCGCCCGTTGTGACGGCGTTTGGAATGGCCGTCGCTATCTGACGAGCCATGGCTTCGCCGATTGCGTCGCCTAGGTCGTCGCCGACCCTCTGCCCCTGGCCGGCGAGGCTCGCCCGCATGGTCTCCGCCATGCGCTCCCCGAGCTTCTGACCAGCGTCGATGCCGACCCTGTCAGCGATGGGAAGGACCGCGGAGCTTAGCTTGCGGTGGAAGTTGGGGACGATCGGGACGACATCGATCGCCGCTCCACCGACGATGTCCAGGTCCGTTGCCACGTCAAACGCCCCCGTTCATTGCGGCATACTCGGCGGGGTGCGATCGGAGATCCAGCAAGCGCGCCATAACGTCGAGCCGTTCAGCCTGGCGCTCGACCGTTGGGGAGAATTCGGATTGCGCAACAGTCAATGCCGCGTCAGTCCACGCCTTACATTCGGGACTGCAATACGCGAAAACCTCTAGCTCTCCGGAATCCGTCAGGGTGGGCATAGGGGCGAATGAGCATCCAGGGCGGAGGCATCTAGTTGGGTCGCGTGGTGCCATTGGGGCTGCTCCAGGGCATGAAAAAGGGCCTCAGCGCATAAGCGCTGAGGCCCTTGACGGGTTAACGGCTACTGGTAAGAGATCAGGAGTCTGCCAACTCTGGCAGCCCAGGGCCGCGGAGTTCGTCGTCGGGGGTGAGGATCGTCTCCGGTTCGGTCGTGTCGCGCCTACGGCGCTTCGCAGGGTCCTTCGGGGCGGGTCCACGGCCAGCCATGCGTCCTCCCTCCAATTCGCGCGCCTGATGGGCGCGTTGACTGTGCGTAACGTCGCTGCTACCGTGGACGTGTTAAGTCCCTGTGTGTGTGCCCCTGCGGATTCCGTAAGTGTGGCGCCCCAGGCACCCCGCTTCAGACTCCGACGGCTGCGGCAGGGTGAGGACCCCCAACTACGCATAGCGAGGGAGCAGGCTTAGTCGCGCTAGCCGCGCACCCACGAGACTCTGAGTCGTCGGGCAGGGGATCGGTTTTGACCAAGGAATGTCATTGGTCAGACCGAGCCTGCCCTTCGACAGCCGGACTGACCACTCCAACAAGTGAGAGGCTTAACGGTCCGGATGGAACTCTATGGGTGGGCTGCCGTGGCAGTGGCGTTCATCGGAGCCCTCGCCTGGATTCTCGTCACAGCACTGAAGAAGGTTCCCGCAATCTGCCGAGAGGCGAAGAAGGCGGTACGCGCCGTGCGGGACCTGCGTGACGAGATCAGGGGGGCTCAGCGGCCCGAAATCACGGCTCCGCAGTCAGTTGACACACGACGTCACTGACGTCCGCAAGAACTGACGGGGCGTTGCCATGTCGGCGCCCCGTCATTGCGATGTACCGGCCCGTGCCGTAGATCTCAACGGCCGTACCGTCGGGGCGCCGGATCTTCCGTCCCTGTCGGACGTCAGCGCGACCCCAGATATGCAAGCCGTCGCCGGACGGGGACACCTCTACGTAGGTGGCGCCCGCGTCGCGGAGGATGGCTGCGGCCCACGGAGCCACACGGCCCGTGAGCGGGTTCAAACAGTGGTCCAGGTCAAGACAGACCACGTCGTCGACGTCGGAGAGGACGAATCCCAGTCCGACGCCGGCCGTCGAGGAGACGGCTTCCTTATGCGTGCTCCACGTCCGCGAGTCGGTCGAGGAGGCCGCCATGCCGGCAACCGTCAGCGGGACCTTCTTCGCGTCGCGGCGGACCCACCTGTCGCGGGTCGTCAGCTCGTTCGGAGTCGCGTCGTTCTTCGCCGCACGGTGCGCGGCAACACGGCAACGGGTGGAGCAGAAGCGGGCGCGGTGCGAGTGCCGCGCTCCCAGGTGCTCAGCGCACCACTCGCATTTCCGTGTGTTCATGGGGCCCATTCTAGTGCGGCCGGTAACGGTAAAACAATGCCTGACCAGGCAGTTTCTAAGATTCTGTGTGCGCGGATCGCTGTGCGCCCGCCTCTCGCTTCGGGGTCCAGATCACTCCGGCGGGCCGACGTTCGGCCCTCCAGCGGGCGCCTGTGGACGCCTGTGCGGCACCCCCCAGACCCGTACAGACAGCGACGCCCAGCACCTTTACGGCCTCCTGATCTTCCGGTTCGAGTACACCCCCCTGGGTAGGGCTACAACCTCCGCAGGCGGGCCCACTGTTGTAGTATCGATACGCCAAGATGACGTCAGCAGTGCTGGCCGCCGAGTCCAAGTCGTCTGTAGCTAAGGCACCGATCCAGACAGTGTTGGATCATCCCGCGAAGACAGCACATCAATATCAGTTGGTCTTACGACCTCAACGGACCGTCACGACAGGCGGACGCAGTGAGCGCGGGCGCTGCGGTATGGCAGGCAAGCCGTCTGCCTCGTTGGGGTTCGTGCTCTCTGAGCGCCCTCCATGCAGACGGCTACTCGTCGTCGTGGAGGAATTGTCGTGTCGACCATTCTCAGCACCCTTGGTCTCGGTGTACTTGCTGGCTTCGGTCAGCACATTGCTAGTGCTGTCTGGCTACGCCTCCGCCGTGGTTACACACGGCTCCGCCTCTGGTGGGTGTCGCGTCGGGGCTAGCTCGACCTCCCTCAGTGGTTCTCGATCACGTAGTCGTTCTCGGCGAACGGGTTGCGGTTTGCCCGGCCAGGACGGGTCGGTTCCCGTCGGCCGTCCTCGTCGATGCCGTGGTCTGCTCGGTACCGCGCGGCTCCTGCGGCAACGCCGGAGCCGGTGCTCGCGACGTCGGGGCCACGGTTGCCGCCGGAGCGCGGCGCAGGCGGAGCGGGAGGTGCCGGGGGCGCGAACGCACTCAGGAACGCGTTTGCATCCGCGCTCAGTTCTTCTGGGGTCTCGCCGCGCAGATATGCGCACATCGCGGGCGTGAGCCCCTTGGGTTCGCCGGCCGCGAGTTGTTCGGGCGTTGGTTCCATGTCGCCTCCAGGTCAGTACGAGAGTTGGGGGGTGCGCTCCGCACCAGTGGGCTTGGGAGCGGGAGGCTCGGAGATGATGCGCTCGCGTGGCTGCCACCTCGACGAGTCCGTCACGGAGTCGTCAGGCTCGCCGATGTCGGGCGCGTCCTCCGCCTCCAACGCGTCGAAGCTCGAAGGCACCCATGCGTCGCTGTGGTTGGCCAGGTAGACGAGGTAAGGCACGTCGTAGTGGCCGGACGTCATGGCGCGGAGGATGTCCGCAGGGACGTCGCCGGGCTGGAGGCCGGCCACCTCGAAGTGGCCCGCTGTGCGGAGCTGCTGGAGTCGCTGGCCGTCGCCAAGCGGGCGCAGAGTGCGGTACTGAGCGTCGCGGATGGACCGCAGACGTCCCAGCATGGCCGTCAGACGCTTCCAGGCGTCCGGCGCTTTCCCGCCCTTCTCGATGGCCTCCTCTGCGCTCAGGGCGCCCTTCAGGTCGGGTACCACCTTGCGGACCTCCGCCAGGAACTCCCCAAGCCGGTCGCCCAGCGCTTCGAGCGCCGTCTCCGCCTCGGTCTCCCGGAGATAGTCGAGGTGGTGGCGCAGGCTCGTCACGGCCTCGTGGAGGGCGATGCGCTCCGACTCGACCTCCAGGGCGTCACGGTAGGCAGTAGCGGCCCGCGCGCCGATATCGTCGGGGAAGGCTGCACCCTCCCGCGTCGCCTTGACAGCTTCAGCGATGACGGCACGCCGCGCCGCGTCCGGTCCGGGAACGTCGAATAGCGCCGACTTGCGCGCCTCCAGGGTGCGGAGCTGTCGCTCGCAGTGCGCGACGGCCGGAACGGTCGCCCATGCGGCGTCGTAGTCGATGTTGGTCATGGTCAGTCCTCCGTGTTCGGGAACGACGAAGGGCCCTGCTCACGTGGAGTCAGGGCCCTTCGGAAGTGCTCAGCGCGGGCGGCGTATCGCTGTCGCATGCGCCGTCGCGCCGGCTCGGGGTTGCGTGCGTAGGCCTCACGTCGTCTGGCGTTGTAGCACCACAGACAGTGCGGGCGTGTTCCACCTCGTCCGGCGGCGTCGAACGGCCAGTAGTCCAGGGTGACGGGGAACGACTCCCCGCAGGTCCGGCACGGCCGTGAGCCGGGGGCCGGTACGTCAAGAGCGCGCATGGTCTCACCGTCCGTGGTGTTCGCTCTATGGCTCGAATTTTGGGCATGGAAAGACCCCTACCGTCCGCGGAGTAGCGGCGTGGAGCGGCACGGCCACGAAGGGGAAACCGGCGCTCGACACGCTCCCCGAAGGGACACAGGCGGTAGGGGCCTTAGGCGTGACGTCGGAGGAGAGGGCGACGTCACGCGGTTCGTGGACCGTCAACGGCTAGGCACTCTGGGGCCGGAGATCGCACGAAGTAGAGGGGAGAGGGAGGGGCAGCTCTACCCTCCCCCTTCCCTATGTACGTGCGCACAAGCGTCAGGCGGCGTCGCTCTCGTCTGCCCTCACAGCACGCATGCGCTCACGGTTGGCCGTCCGGCGTCGCTCCGCCTTACAGACGTCGCCGCACAGCCGGCGCCACTTCCGGCGCTGCGACGCGGGACGCCGCTGCGTGAACTCCTCCCCGCACTCGATGCACGGGCCGCGCCACTCCTTGAAGTCGCCGACGACAGTCACTTGCCCGCCGTCGGTAGGCCACGACGGTCCCTCCGTCGCCTGCGCCTGCTGCTCCGCGAACCGTCGGGCGATGTCCGGATCAACGCGGACCGTCACCTCTCCGACGTAGGGCGGGACGATGTCCACCTCGCGGCCCGTCGGCCGACGTCGAAGCGGGCGCTCCTCGTCGACCACTGACACGTCGTGCCAGTCCTCGAACTGCCGCTCCCCGAACTCCTCGTCGGGGACGTCGTCGAGCGGGTCGTGCCCGGACAGCCCCCGCCATGGTGAACGCCTCCGGGAGACGTAAGCGTCGTGATCCGTCTCCAGCTCCAACGCCAGGTAGCGAAGCTCCTCCACCTCGTCCGCCAGGCGGGTACGCCGGCGAATGGGTGCACCGTTGTCGTCGTACAAGTCTGCCCCTTGATGTGAACGAGGGCGCACCCCTGTGCGCCCTTACATCTCTGTAATGGGGGAATCAGCGGTAGATGTGGGAGTGACCCGGATCACGCTTCGTCGGCCACGTCCAAACTTCGCACCAAAGTGCCAAACCGAAGGGTATTTCCAAGAGGCTCTATAACACGTTAGGAGGAACCTGGAACACACCTCTATTTTGTCCAGTCTGACCTAGATAAGAAGAGATACATCAAGAAACCGCAGGTCAACGGGGACGTGCGCGACGGAGGCGCCCCTCGACGGTTTGACCGCAGTCTGTCCAGGTTCGACACCGGGGCGGCGTGGAGGATGTCGACGAGGTGCCCACAGCGCGACGAAGCCCGCTCCCGAGCGTTCTCGGGGCGGGCTAACCGTCAGGCGGGGAGGGCTCAAGCGGTGACGAGGACGTTGGGGAGCGTCAGCCGGCGGGAGAGGTCCGCGCACGGGGGGCAGATCGACGTGGTCCACCCTTCGTCGGTGCGGACCGGAGCGGCCTCCGGGTCATCCGTCCAGCAGTGGCCGCAGACCGTGTTGATCGGGTACTCGTCGATCTCGTGCGCCCAGAGGACGCAGACATCGGTGCACAGAGCCTCCGCAGCCAGCGCGGCCGACGGGAAGGACGTTGCCCAGCCCTCAGCGAGCACCACGGCCTCGTAGTCCCCCGGGTTGTAGTCGCGGTGGAGGGCGACGACGGTGGGGAAGCGGAGGCGGTCGCTGACGTCACAGGCGAAGGCGGTGAGGTCGGCCAGGGCGTCAGCAGTGCTCGTGTTGCCGACGACGAGGACAGTCGGTCCGTCGACGCAGGGCACGCAGGCGAACACCTGGCAGCCGTCGACGACGCCGACGGGGCGCATGCTGCGCTCCTCGTCGGCGCAGACGACACAGGCAATGCCGTCGAGCTGCGCGGGGGTGAGGGCAGCGGGGTCGATCTCGATGCCACGAACGATGATGTCTGCCATGCTGGGACCTCCAGTGATGGAGACAGAGGGCCCGTGCATCCGCCAAGATCTCGCGGGCCCTTTGCCTTGCTTGCGTCGGGGTGTAGCCACACCTTAGGCAGAGGTGTAGCTACACCGCAACCCCTTTGGTGTAGCTACACCCCTGATAGGGTTCTCCCATGCCCAACCAACCGAAGACACCCGTCAGCCGCTTCCGTATCGACGCCGAACTCTGGCAGGCATTCGGGGACGCAGTCCCTGAGGACACGGACCGCTCAGACGTCCTGCGGCGCTTTGTGGCGTACTACTGCCGACGGCCAGGCGCGAAGCTGCCTGAACGTCCACCTGCGGGGTCGTGGAGCACTCCGCCGCAGGCATGATGAGAGCCCCCTCCTCACCGATCGGAGGGGGCTCTCTCGTGCGCGGCTAGCGCTCAGCCGGCGTCGCCCACGTGATGACGCAGCGCTCCTCGCCCACGAACGGTTTGCCACGGACACCACGCGTGACGGTGACCTTGTCGATGGCGAGCCGGATTAGGTCCCGCCGCATGGCGTCATCTGCGGCGTCCCATGCTGCTTGCAGCATGTCCAGGTCGTCGAAGAACGTTAGGTTCACGGCGCCGCCGAACTCGGATGCCTTGTTCTCTGCCGCGACGAGGTCCGCCTCCGCCTCTGCGACAAGGCGCGGATAGAACCGCCCCATGGCTCCGTCGTAGATGCCTGCCTTCCGGTCCTCCGCAAGCCTCTCTAGAGCTTTCTCAGCGGCCTTCACGGCTGCCAGAGCCTGACGGTGCTCCTCCGTCTCCTCGGGCTTCGTGAGTGCCACCCAGCGCTCAGCGACAGCGATCATGAGAGGGTCGGCGCTGTCGAGGTCCGCTTTCAGCACCGCCCCGAGCCATTCTGAAAAGATGTATGCCTCGATGAGTGACCTCATAGCCGATGCCGGCTCTGCGCAGGGCTTACCGACGGTGTAGTTGTAGCAGCGATACGAGCGCCCATGGATCGCCGTACCTCCCCCGCAGCTCGCACACCGCAGGAGGCCTGACAACAAATGCTTCGGCTTACCCCGCTGATATTCGGGCGCCACTGGGAGGTGCCCCGCCACCGCTAGACGCGCCCGCTTAACGAGGGCCGCAGGCACGGGCTCTACGCCGTCAGCGAGAACGGAGACCCGCTCACCTTGCTTGTTTCGGAAGGGGGCGGAGCGCCCGCCCTTTGTCAGTGCTACCGCCTGCCATCCCTCATACACGGGGCTTTGGATCATGCGATGGATCGTCGACCCGCCCCAGTGCTTTCCGTCAGGCGACGGCACTCTCTCACTATTTAGTTCCTGCGCAATTGTCCGCGCTGACTTTCCCTCGGCCGTCGCCTCGAAGATGCGAACGAGCGTCGGCCACGCTGCCCCGTGCCGGAGCTTTCGCGTCTCTGCGTCCGCCACTTCGAGGCCATAGGGCGCGGCGCCCAACCATGCGCCCTCTTCCCGTTGCTGCTGTTTCGTGCCGCGAACCCGATGTGAGAGAAGGGTTGAGTACTCACGCGCTTCCTCAACCCTGTTGATGATGTCTCGACGGTCCCGGGGGTCGGCGGAGTCAAGACGCTCGTAGTCGAAGACGATTCGCTTCCCCTCGTCGAGGAGAGGGATTACGGCTCCCGCCCCCTTGCGCGAGAAGCGGTCGGCCGCGTAGCACCACAGTGCCGGTACCTCGTCAGCGAGAAGCGCGCCGATGGCCTTGTCGAACTCCGGGCGTACCGTGTCTGTGTACGCACTCAGGTTGTCGGCCCATACCTTGCGGACGGTGTAGCCGTTTTCGTCAGCCCACCTGCGTCCCCGCTGCTCCTGTGCGCGGAACGTGAGCGCGCGTTCCCGCTGACGCGTGATCGCCGACTTTCGCAAGTACAGGTCAATCTCTTGTGTCACAGGCCCTCCCCTGCACGGAATGCTACATGCAAGGGTGTCTCGTCTGCCTTGCCCGCCGACTACGACATGGATGTCATCCGCGCCCGGGTGGCACGGCTCGGGCATCTCCTCGACGACTGGGAGGGGCTGGGCTTCAAGGCGTATCTGATGCGCGAGCGCGGGGTGCAGGGCTCGCCGGTCAACCAGTACGCGCCGTTCTACCTGTGGAACACCGTGCAGGGCATGAACGCCTTCCTCTGGGGCGGCGGTTTCCAGGGCCTCAGCAACGATTTCGGGCGGCCCGCGGTCCGCCAGTGGACGGGCCTCGCCTACGAGGAGGGCGGCGCCGCCGGGGCCCCCGCGCGGCTCGCGGTGCGGGAGCGGCGGCCGGTGCCGGAGGGCGCCGTGGCCGGTGAGGTCGCCGGGGAGGCGGTGCGCGAGGCGGCGCGGCTCGCGGCACAGGAGGGCGCGATGTGCGCGGCGGCGGCCGTGGACACCGGACGCTGGGAGCTGGTCCTGTTCTCCCTCTGGGCTCACGACTCACCGGCGGCCGACGGTGACAGGTTCCAGGTCCTCCATCTGTCGGCGCCGGAGCGGGCGCGACTCCCGCGCGGCCGGCAGTGGTGACCGGGTCCACACGGTCCTCAGGGACGCGCCCCCCGGGGAACTGGCTGCGGGCGTTCGCCGTCGACCGGCCCCGAGCGGCGTCTGGCCCGATCCTGTCGATCTCTGTCCCACCGGGCCGTTCAACGGGCGGGCGTCCGCCCGCAGGATGGGGGCCACGGGCCACGGGGGTCCGGACACCCGGAGGGGGACGGCTCATGGCCCTGGAGATGCGCGACCGCTGCGAACGCTGTGAGACGGCGGTACTGCCGCCCGACGGAGCGGCCCTCATCTGCTCGTACGAGTGCACCTTCTGCGGCCCGTGCGGCACGGAAATGCACGGGATCTGCCCCAATTGCAGCGGCGAGCTGGTCGCCCGGCCGCGCAGGATCGCTTCCTGACGGTTGCTCACTTGCTCGCGGCCGGACGGCCTTTACTTGACCGGTCGTTCTTGAATCGCCTAGGGTCAGGGCATGGCGAGGAGCAAGGAATTCGATCCGGACGCCGTCCTGCAGTCGGCACTCGAACTGTTCTGGCGGCGAGGGTACGAGGCGACGTCCATGGCGGACCTCGTCGACCACCTCGGCATCGGACGCGCCAGCATCTACGCCACCTTCGGCAACAAACGGGAGCTCTACCTCAAGGCGCTGGACCGGTACGGCGAGTCCCAGAACCCGCTGCTCCTGCGTGAACTGTCCCAGCCGGGGCCGGCCTTGCCCGCCGTGCGCACGGTGGTCCGGCGGTTCGCGGCGGAGGCCGCCGACGAGTCCCGCCGGTCGGAGGGCTGCTTCATCACCAACACGGCGGCCGAGCTGGCCCCGCACGACACCGCGGCGGCCCGGCGGGTGGAGTCGAGCTGGGAGCACCTGGAAACCCTGCTGCACTCGGCACTGGTGCGCGCCCAGGCGCAGGGCGAGCTGCCCGAGGAGCGTGATCCGCGGGCGCTGGCCCGGCTGCTGCTGGTGCTGCTGCAGGGCCTGCGGGTGGTGGGCAAGGCGTCCACCGACCCGGCGCGGGTGCGCGACGCGGCGGAGCAGGCGCTGGCACTGCTGGACTGACCGGATCACCGTCCGCACCTGAAGCCGATCGCCATCGGGGATTCCTTCACCCGCGCCGCGGGCGACCGTTTCCGCTGCCCAAATACTTGACCGATCGATCCAGAATGCGATCCACACATGAGGGGGATTCATGAGCACGAAGGGGGGATTCATGAGCACGGTGGAGGCCGCGTCGCCCCACGCCGCGTCGCCCCACGCCGCGTCGCCCCACGCCGCGTCGCCCCACGCCGCGTCGCCCCACGCCGCACCGCCCCGCACCGGGCCGAAGAGCGGCAGCCGCCTGCCCTTCGCGCTGCTCGGTTCCTTACAGGTGACCCTGATCTTCACGCTGGCCGCCGTCGCCGTGCCGCTGCCCGAGATCGGGCGCCGGTTCGGGCTGGCGCGCGAGGAGCTGATCCTGCTGAGCGCGGCCTACGGGCTCACCTTCGCGGGGCTGCTGCTCATGGGCGGGCGCCTCGCCGACCGGTACGGCGGGCGACGGGCCCTGCCGACCGGGCTGCTGCTCTTCGGCGCCGCCTCGGCCGCCGCGCCGCTCGCCCCCGGATATCCGGCGCTGCTCGCCGCCCGGTTCGCGCAGGGCGCCGGGGCCGCCCTGGTGGCGCCCGCCGCGATGGCCGTGGTGCGCGCCCTCTTCCCCGAACCGCCCGCGTACCGGCGGGCGATGGCGACCTGGGGCGGTCTGTCGGTGCTCGGCGCCACGGCGGGCAACCTGCTCTCCGGTGTCATCTCCGCACTGCTTTCCTGGCGTTGGGCGTTCGCCGCGCCCCTCGTCGTCACGGCTGCCGCCCTGCCGCTCGTGCCCCGGCTCCTCCCCGACGACCGCCCGGCGGCACCCGGGCCCCGCCTCGACGTCGCCGGCGCGCTCCTCGCGACGGCCGGGCTCGTGTCGCTCAGCTACGGCCTCGTCCTCACCGACGCCCGGCCCTGGGACTCGGCGCCGGTCCTCGGGCCGGTCGCCGCCGGGGGCGTCCTGCTCGCCGTCTTCCTCGTCGTGGAGCGGCGCACGGCCGACCCGCTGCTGCCGCCCGGTTTCCTGGTCGACAGGCGGCGCGCGCTCGGGCTCGTCGCGACCTCGCTGACGGCGGCCGGGACCAGCACCGTGTTCGTCCTGTTCGCGCTGCATCTGCAGGAGGAGCGGGGGTGGTCGGCACTGCGCGCCTCGGCCGCGTTCGTGCCGTTCGCGCTGGCCCTGCTCGGCTCCGGACGGGTGGCGGGGCCGCTCGTCGGACGGCTCGGCCCCGTCGCGGTCACCGGCGGCGGGCTGGCCGTGGGCGCCGCCGGGCTGGGGCTGCTCGCCCTCACCGGCCTCGACCCGGACGTCCCCTACGGCTACGGCGTCCTGCCCGGCCTGGTCCTGCTCCCGGCCGGTGCCGCCGCGGCCTTCGCCGGCGCGGCCGTGCTGGCCACCGACCGGGTGCCCGCCGCACGCACCGGGCTGGCCGGCGGGGTGCACAACACGGCGATGGAGATGGGGCCCACCGTCGTCTTCGCCCTGCTGCTGGCCACCGGCGGCGACCGGGCGAGCCTCGCCGCGACGGCGGCGCTGTTCGCGCTCGCAGCTCCCCTGCTGCGCCTCGCGCGCCCCTGAACCACTCCCCTACGACAACCTCGTTCAACTCCCTTGCCTCGAAAGGCGGATCATCATGTCCCGCAACCGTTTCAGCGACCGCACCGTCCTCGTCACCGGCGCCGGTTCCGGCATCGGCCGTACCACCGCCCTGGCGTTCGCCGCCGAGGGCGCCCGGGTCGTCGTGGCCGGGCGTGGCCGGGCGGCGCTCGACGAGACCGTCGCCCTGATCGAGGCGGCCGGCGGCACGGCGTTCGCCCGGACCGCCGACGTGAGCCGCGCCGCCGACGTGGCGGCGCTGGTGCAGGCGGCCGTCGACCGGTTCGGCTCGCTCGACGTGGCCGTCAACAACGCGGGCGTCTTCCGGGGCGGGCCGCTTCCCGAGATGTCCGAGGAGGACTGGCGGACCGTGCTCGACGTCAACGTCACCGGCGTCTTCCTCGCGATGGCGGCCGAGATCCGCCGGATGCGCACCCAGCCGGGCGGCGGGGCGATCGTCAACGTCGCCTCCAACCTGGGCACCCACCAGCAGGCGAACGGCACGACCGCCTACGCCGCCACCAAGGCGGCCGTGACCTCGCTGACCCGGGGCGCCGCCCTGGAGCACATCGGGGAGGGCGTCCGGATCAACGCGGTCAGCCCGGGCGCGTCGGCGACCACCATGTCGCTGCAGCCCGGCGAGTCCGAGGAGGACCGGGCCGTGCGGATGAAGGAGCAGTCGCCGCTCGGCCGTGTGTCGTCCACCGAGGAGGTGGCGGAGGCGGTGCTGTACCTGGCGTCCGACGCGGCCGCCTCCCTGGTGGGCACCGACCTGGTGATCGACGGCGGCGCCTCCCTCTGACGCCCCGCGTCAGATACCGGCCGGCGGCGGCCCGCTGACACCCCGCGTCAGGAACCGGCCAGCGCCCCCAGCGGATCGTCCAGCACCGGCTGCCAGGCCAGCTCCGCCGCTCCGACCAGGCTGTTGTGGTCGAGCGTGCAGGGCAGGATGGGCACGCCGCCGCTGCGGCCCCACAGGCTGCGGTCGGCGACCACCGCGCGCAGCCGTTCGGGGTCGGTGTCGAGGAGGGTGCGGTGCAGGCCGCCGAGGATGATCCGGTCCGGGTTGAGGATGTTGACCAGCCCGGCCAGGCCGAGGCCGAGCCGGTCGATCAGCGCCTCGGCGGCCGTGCGCACGGCCGGGTCGTCGTACTCCTCGCGCAACAGGTCGTTGGCCTGTTTCAGCAGCGACACCTCGGGACCGGGCGCGCGGCCCGCTGTGGTGAGCAGGGCCAGCGGGTCGGCCTCCACGTCGAGGCAGCCGCGGCTGCCGCAGTGGCAGGGCCGGCCCTCGGGGTTGACGGTGAGGTGGCCGACCTCCAGGGCGAGGCCCGAACTGCCGGAGTGCAGCCGCCCGTCGAGCACCAGCGCCCCGCCGACACCGCGGTGCCCGGTGGCCACGCACAGCAGGTCGCGGGATCCGCGCCCGGCGCCGTGCCGGTGCTCGGCGAGCGCGGCCAGGTTGACGTCGTTGGCGGCGAAGGCGGGCCCGGTGATGCCGGCGGCGCGGACGCACTCGGCGAAGATCTCCCGCACCGGCGCCCCCGCCGGCCAGGCCAGGTGCAGCGGGTTCAGGGCCAGGCCCTCCGGTTCGGCGACCGCGGACGGCACCGCGAGTCCGGCGCCCACGCACCGCCGCCCGGTCTCCCGCAGCAGTTCCGCGCCGGCCTCGACGACGGAGCCGAGCACCTTGGCCGGGTCGGCGTCGACGGTCTCGCAGCCGGGCGCGGTGGCGACGATCCGGCCGCCGAGGCCGACCAGCGCGGCCCGGAAGCCGTCGGCGTGCACCTGCGCGGCGAGCGCGACGGGGCCGTCGTCGGCGAGCCGGAGCCGGTGCGAGGGGCGGCCCTGGGAGCCGGCGGCGGCGCCGGGCCGGGCGTCGACCCGGATCAGGCCGAGCGCCTCCAGTTCGGCGGCGACCGCGCCGGCCGTGGCGCGGGTGACGCCCAGTTCGGCGGTGAGCACGGCGCGGGTGGGTGCGCGTCCGGTGTGCACGAGCTCCAATGCGGGCCCGAGCGCGCCGCGCCCCCGGTCCAACCGCGTCCTCGAGGTGGTCCCTGCCCCCGTCGGCCGGGGGTCCGCCTTGCCGCTCATGAGGGGGAGTCTCCCATGATCCGTTCGTCAGGCGGCGGCCGGGAAGCCGCTGACCCGCAACGTCACGTTGAGCCGCCCGCGCAGGCCCAGGCCGGACGGGGCGGTCCCGGCGTACACGCGCGGTACCCCGTGGTAGGCGAGCCGGGACGGCCCGCCGAACACGAACAGGTCGCCGCTGCGCAGTTCCACGTCGGTGTAGGGGCGGCTCCGGGTCTCGGTGTTGCCGAACCGGAAGACGCAGGTGTCACCGAGGCTCAGGGACACCACCGGGGCGTCGGAGCGTTCGTCGGCGTCGCGGTGCATGCCCATGCGGGCGTCGGCGTCGTAGAAGTTGATCAGGGCGATGTCGTACGCCGCGTCCGTGGCCGCGTCGGGGCCGAGGGCGTCGGCGGCCGCGCGCCGGCCCAGCTCGCCGAGCCAGTCCGGGAACGGCTTGACCGGGGTGTGGTCGCCGTCGACGACCGTGCGGGCGTAGGCGTACGGGTACCAGTGCCAGCCGAGGCAGACCTGGCGGGCGGTCATGGTGCCGCCGCCCGGGGTGCGCACGGTGCGCAGTCCGGCGGGCGGGCGCGCCCAGTCCCGGCAGGCCGCCAGCAGCTCGCGCTGACCGTCGGGATCCAGCCAGTCCGGGACGTGCACCGCGCCGGGCGCGACCGGCGTGCGGTCTCGGGGGAACAGCTCGGCGTCCATGCCGTCCATCCTGCCCCACCGTCCCCCACCGCCTCTGAGCTGCGGCTCGGCTAGCCTTGACGCACGATGAACGACCGTATGACGACCCCCTGGGGCGAGCTGGCGCTCACCCGTTTCCCCGAGGACCCGCGTGACCGCCTGCGGGCCTGGGACGCCTCCGACGCGTATCTGCTGCGGCACCTGGCGGACCGGGAGGTGCCGCTGACCGGCACGGTCGTGATCGCCGGCGACCGCTGGGGCGCGCTGGCGACGGCGCTGGCGGCGCACGCGCCGACGCAGATCACCGACTCCTTCCTCGCCCAAAAGGCGACCCGCGCGAACCTGGCGCGGGCCGGGGTGCGGCCGGGCACGGTGCGGCTGCTCACCACGCAGGACCCGCCGCCCGAGCGGATCGACGTGCTGCTGGTGCGGGTGCCGAAGAGCCTGGCGCTGCTGGAGGACCAGTTGCTGCGGCTGGCGCCCGCGCTGCACGCGGACACGGTGGTCGTCGGCACCGGAATGGTGAAGGAGATCCACACCTCGACGCTTCAGCTGTTCGAGCGGATCATCGGGCCGACCCGTACCTCGCTCGCCGAGCAGAAGGCACGGCTGATCTTCGCCACGCCGGATCCGTCGTCGCCGCGGCCGGAGAACCCGTGGCCGTACAGCTACACGCTGCCGGACGGCATCGGGCCCGCGTCCGGGCACACGGTCGTCAACCACGCGGGTGTGTTCTGCGCCGACCGGCTGGACATCGGCACCCGGTTCTTCCTGGGGCATCTGCCGCCGAGCCGCGGGGCCGAGCGGGTGGTGGACCTGGGCTGCGGCAACGGGGTGGTCGGTACGGCGGTGGCGCTGGCCAATCCGCAGGCCGAGGTGCTGTTCGTGGACGAGTCGTTCCAGGCGGTGGCGTCGGCCGAGGCGACGTACAAGGCGAACGGGGTGCCGGGGCACGCGGAGTTCCGGGTCGGGGACGGGCTGGCGGGGGTGGCGTCCGGCAGCGTGGACGTGGTGCTCAACAATCCGCCGTTCCACTCCCACCAGGCCACGACGGACGCCACGGCCTGGCGGATGTTCACCGGCGCCCGGCGGGTGCTGCGGCCGGGCGGTGAGCTGTGGGTGATCGGCAACCGGCACCTCGGGTACCACGTGAAGCTGCGTCGCCTGTTCGGCAACAGCGAGGTGGTGGCGAGCGACCGGAAGTTCGTGGTGCTGAAGGCGGTCAAGCGCCGCCAGGGGGTGTCGTGAGGACACGGATGATCCGCGTCACCGTCTCCGCCATCGCCTCCCGGCCCACCGTCAGGTAGCCGCGGGAGTCGACCGCCTCGGGGTGGGCGGCGAGATAGGTCCGGATCGCGGCGGTCATGGCGATGTTGAGGGCCGTGCCCACGTTGACCTTGGTGATGCCGCCCGCCACCGCCTCGGTCAGCTCGTCGTCCGGCAGCCCTGAGGAGCCGTGCAGCACGAGGGGTACGTCGAGGGCGCCGGCGAGGCGTTTGAGCAGGGCGTGGTCGAGGCGGGCGGTGCGGGTGGTCATGGCGTGGACGCTGCCGACGGCGACGGCGAGGGCGTCGACTCCGGTGTCCGCGACGAAGGCGCGGGCCTGCGCCGGATGCGTGCGCGCGCCGGGCGCGTGGGCGTCCAGCGGGGGCCGCCCGTCCTTGCCGCCGACCTCCCCCAACTCGGCCTCGATCCAGAGCCCTTGGGCATGCGCCCAGTCGGCTGCGGCACGGGTGGCGGCCAGGTTCTCGGCGTACGGCAGCCGGGCCGCGTCGTACATCACGGAGCTGAACCCGGCGTCCGGCGCCTGCCGCAGCAGGCTGTCGCTCTGCACGTGGTCGAGGTGCAGGGCGACGGGCACGGCGGCCCGTTCGGCGGCGGCGACGGCGGCGCGGGCCAGCGGCAGGAGCCGTCCGTAGCGGTACTTCACGGCGTTCTCGCTGACCTGGAGGACGACGGGCGAGCCCGCAGCCTCCGCGCCGGCGACGACGGCCTCGATGTGTTCCAGCGTGATGATGTTGAAGGCGGCCACGGCGGAGCGGGCCCCGGCGGCGCCGGTGACGAGCCCGCCGGTGGGGACGAGAGGCACGGTCTGTCCTTTCCGGCGCGGGTCAGGGCGCGAGGATCACCGAGCGGGTGAGGTGGCGGGGCCGGTCGGGGTCGAGGCCGCGGGCGGCGGCGACGGCGACCGCGAGGCGCTGGGCGCGGACCAGTTCGGCGAGCGGGTCGAGGGTGCCCGCGACCCACTGGGCGCCGGTGGCCCGTACCTGTTCGGCGAGGCCGGGGGGTGCCTCGCCGAGCATCCAGGTGGCGGTGCCGTGCGTGGTGACGCTGATGGGACCGTGCCGGTACTCCATGGCCGGGTAGGACTCGGTCCAGGCGCGGGCGGCCTCGCGCATCTTCAGCGCGGCCTCGTCGGCCAGACCGACGGTCCAGCCCCGGCCGAGGAAGGTGAACTGGGTGCGGTCCGCCAGCCCTTCGGGCAGGTCCTCGGCGAGGGCGGTACGGGCGTCGGCGACGACGGCGTCGGTGTGCAGGCCCAGGTGGGCGCGGAGCAGGGTGAGCGCGGTGGTCGCGAAGCGGGTCTGCACGACGGAGCGTTCGTCGGCGTGGTCGAGCACGACGAGGTCGTCGGCGACCTCCATGACGGGGGTGCGGGGGTCGGCGGTGATCGCGGTGGTGCGCACCCGGCCGCGTGTCTTGCCGAGCAGTTCGAGCACTTCGGTGGTGGTGCCGGAGCGGGTGAGCGCCACCACGCGGTCATACGGGCGGTCGTGCGGGAACTCCGAGGCGGCGTAGGCGTCCGTCTCGCCCTGCCCGGTGCTCTCGCGCAGCGCGGCGGCGGCCCGTGCCATGAAGTACGAGGTGCCGCACCCGACGACCGCGACCCGCTCCCCCGGTGCGGGCAGGGCGGCACGGTGTCCGGGGGCCTCCGCGGCGGCCCTGGTCCAGCACTCCGGCTGGGTGCGCAGCTCGTCCTCGACATGTGTCATGCCGTAACCCCTCCCTGCGGTGATTGTTTTTGCAAGATAGCGCGAGTTTTCAAGCATCTTCAAGCATTCGACGGAAGGCGGGGTGCGCTAGGGTCGCCGGGAGGACATGGAATGGAGGGTGCGGATGTCACGCGACGCCCGCTGGAAGGCGCTGCTGGAACTGCTCGTCGAGCGCGGCCGGCTGGACGTCGAGGAGGCGGCCGCCGAGCTGGAGGTCTCGGCCGCGACGATCCGCCGGGACTTCGACCAGCTCGCCGAGCAGCAGATGCTCGTCCGCACCCGGGGCGGCGCGGTGGTGCACGGGGTGTCGTACGAGCTGCCGCTGCGCTACAAGACCGCCCGCCGCGCCTCCGAGAAGCAGCGCATCGCCAAGGCGGTGGCGGAGCTGATCGCGCCCGGCGAGGCGGTCGGGCTGACCGGGGGCACGACCACCACCGAGGTGGCCCGCGCGCTGGCCGTGCGCGGCGATCTCGGCTCCGGATCGCCCGCGCTCACCGTGGTCACCAACGCGCTCAACATCGCCAACGAGCTGGCCGTACGGCCCCAGTTCAAGATCGTGGTGACCGGCGGGGTGGCGCGGGCCCAGTCGTACGAGCTGATCGGGCCGCTCGCGGACGGCGTCCTGGCCCAGGTCACGCTGGACGTGGCGGTGCTGGGGGTCGTCGCCTTCGACGCGGTGCACGGCGCCGCCGCGCACGACGAGGCGGAGGCCGCGATCAACCGGCTCCTGTGCGAGCGCGCCGAGCGGGTGGTGGTCGCCGCGGACTCCAGCAAGCTGGGGCGCCGGGCGTTCGCCCGGATCTGCGGCACGCGCGAGGTGGACACGCTGGTCACGGACACGGCGGCGGACGAGGCCACGGTCCGCCGGTTCGAGGACGCGGGGGTCCGGGTCGTCGCGGTGTGACCGCCCGCGGAAACCTAGGGCGTGTCCGCAAAGTGGTTGGCGCGTTGGTCTGTTCGTGGTGCGTCGTC